>OZ220680.1:0-4334186 GCA_965116345.1 Pseudomonadales bacterium | reverse complement strand
CAACACGGGCGCCGCCGCGCAACCCCAGGCGGCGTAGGAAGCCGTCCGTCCCCCGCCAACGCGAATGCGCGCAACCGCCCCTGCGCCTGCCGTCGATTCCTTCGAGCCTAGTCCGCGCCGCCGCCCGTCAAGGCCGCCGACCGCAAGCGGTCGGTCGCCGCTCGCGCGGTCGCTGACGCGAGCCTTGACCGGCGGCTCGTTGCGCGGACTGCGATCCGTCGGGGAATCGACAGCAGACCATCGGAGGAGGTCAACATGCCCTACACATCCCGTCCATCCAACACCCCGCTCCCGGAGGAGTTCGTCTCCGACGGGTCCTACGCCCGCTTCGTCAAGCTGCGCGGCCAGTGGCACATGTCGCTCGCGCCCCAGATGGCGGCCATCGTCGAGCTCGGCACCGCGGTCACCTGCGACGTCGAGACGAAGGCCGGCAAGCGCTACACCCGCTCGGGCACCGTGGTGCGGCTCCAGGTCATGCCGGACGGCACCCCCAGGGCGCTGTGCCGCATCGAGGAGTTCCGCGCCGGACGCGCCAGCGACGAGCGCAACACGTTCGCGATGCTGCCGAACGGCGGCTGGGGCGTCCGGCTCCACGCCTCGGCATCGCGTCGCGCAAGCATCGGCGACACGGTAGAGGTCGCGGTCACCGCCAGGTCCGGCCGCGTCGCGCACGTCAAGGCGCGGATCACCGACATCGTCGAGAACGAGCACGGCGACCGCCAGGCCATCGGCGAGATCGTCGAACGCGACAACGGCCGCACCCGGGAGCCGCACTTCGAGGCGGCGCAGGGGCCCACGGCGGCCTGCCCGGTCTGCGGGACCACGGCGTGCGACTCCGGGATCACCGGGCGCTGCACCATCTCCCCGGAGCAGCACCCGCGCGAGTTCGGCGACATCCCGCTGGCCGACACGCCGCGCGAGGACTTCGACACCCACGTCGAGCCGATCGCGATCGCGCAGGACTGGGACCACTGGTCCGCGCGGATCAACCGCGGCGAGTTCGTCCGCTCCGTCGCGTAGCCCCGACGCCGCGCGGCGGTCTCCCCGGCCACCGCGCCCGGTTCCGTTCAACAGCTTCGACCGCGAGAAACCCCATTGTGCGCCGATTTCGCACCCGGGTCGTGGGCGTTGCCACCTACCGCAGTTCTTCCCGCGTAACCGCCGTGTCCCCGGGCGGAAGCTTGAGCAGGCCGTTGGAAGTGCGGACGTAGGTCAGCACTTCGATGTCGCCGTCGCCGGAGATTGCCAGACGCCAGGCGCCGCCCGCGCCGGGTCCGGCGCCGCCGGACAGGCCCTTGGCCGCGTTGCCCAGCTCGAGGTCCCAGGTGCCGAGGTTGGCCGCTGCGTTGGCGCCGAGCGTCAGCGTGAGCGGCGCGTAGTAGCGCCAGCCCGTGCTGTCGTTCGGCTCGATGCGGACCGAGGCGGGGCTCTCGCCGCTGTTGACGACGCGCACCACGCCCTGTTCGTTCGATAGGTCGGAACTGGACGGGAAGCGATCCACGACATGGGCATCGCGGGCCGGTACGGTCGTGGCGGTGGCGTTGGACAGGTTCGTCAGATGGCCGTCGGAGGTCTCGACGAGGTTCATCACCGCGAGGTCGCCGTCCGCGGCGATGTCAAGCCGCCACTGGCCTTCGCCGTCGCCGAGCGCGCCCAGCAGGTTCGATCCGCCGGCTTCGAGTTCCGCGGCGGTAAGCAATACCGATTCGTCCGCTTCGATCTCCACCGACACGATGCCGCCCGGTGAAGCGCCGGTGTCGTCGATGCCGGTGATGTCCGCGCGCAGCGCCTGCGCGCCCCGGTTGGTCAAGCGCAGCCTGCTGGCCGCGTCCGGACTGTCCGCGGGGTTGAACAGCGCCACGCGGTGCACGTTGTCCTCGGCGGCGACGGTCTCGCCCATCGCGCTCAGCGTGCCGTCCGCCGCACGGGCATACGGCAGCACCTCGATGTCCAGGCTGCTGGACACCTCGAGCCGCCAGTCGCCGGTGCCCGATCCGGTGGAGCCGCTCAAGCCGATGGCCGCGTTGCCCCATTCGAGGTTGCGCGCCGTGAACTGCGCGGTCTCGCCCGCGCCGATGGCGAGCGTGACCGGCTCCCGGCGCCAGCCGGCGTCGTCGATGGCCACGATCCGCACTTCGCCGGATTGCGCGGACCGGTTGACGATCCGCACGAGGCCCTCGCGCAGCGGATTCGACGCGCTTGGCAGCAGTGGTGCGTGTGTCTGGCCGGTTGCGGTTGTGGCCAGGTTGGCGCCGCCGGCACCGAAGCCGTCCGTGCCGAAGCCGTCTGTTCCGTCCGCGCCGGGTCCGTCCGCGCCGCCGCTTGCCCGCGGCAGCGCCAGTGGCGCCGGGGACAGGCCGCCGGGCAGCGCCGCGGTTGCCCGTGCGCCGTCCCCCGCGCCGGCGGTTTCCCGTCGGCCGGCGATCGCCCGCACCTGCTCGGCGCTCAGCGCATGGTCGTACAAACGCACATCGTCGATGTCGCCGCCGTAGTGCGCCGCGCCGCTGACGTTCCGGCCGATGGCGGCGGTGCCCGTCCGGGTGTCCACCCGCCGCCGAACGCCGCCGAGGGTGGAGGCCGACTGCAGGGCGCCGTTCAGGTAGATCGAGAAGTCGTCCGAGTCGCCGCCCGGGAAGGTCACCGCGACGTGGTGCCAGCCGTCGGCGAGGCTCAGGTTGTTCACGCCCCAGGCGTGGCCGCTCACGGCGACGACCGCCTGGGTGCGGTCGGCGGCGATGGAGAAGCGCTTGCCCTCGACGTTCGGGCCGTAAGTGAAGAAGGTCTGGCGCTGGTTGCCGGCATCGGCCCTGAACCAGCCGGTGACGCTTCTGGCCGCATTGCCGAGCGGGAAGTTCGACACGTGCGACGCGAGATCCACGTAGTCATCGCCGCCGTCGAGCGACAGCGCGTGGCTGCCGACGCTCGCGGCGGTCGTGAACGACGCGCCGTTCATGGCGGAGCCGTTGCTGGAACCCGCCGAGTCGTCGGCGTCGCCGTCGAACTTCCAGTGCGCCACCGGCGCCGGAATCGAGACCGCTGGCGGAGGCGGTGGTGGTTCGTCCACGGCGGTTACCGGCAGCGTCGCCGACAGGTCCGTGTCCGAGTGCGCCAGCGCGGCCGCCGACACGGTCAGCGTCAGCGTCGCGTCGGCGTCGAAGTCCGTGGCGTCGAAGGCGAGCGTCGCGGTGGCTTGCCCGTCGCTGTCGCGGGTCACGGCCGAAACGCTCAACCCCGACACGCCGGAGGCGGTGACGTCGGAGGTGGCCACCGTCGCGGCGAACGCGCCGGCGTCCAGCGTCAGTTCCACGTCCGCGCCGTCGAGGTTGCCCTCGGCCAGCGCGGGCGAGGCCGACGCGGTGACCGCGGTGGTCGTCGGCGGCGGTGTCCGCGGGTGTTCGTTGAACAGCGCGAGCACCTGCTCCGCGCCGAGCGCGGCGTCGTAGATGCGCACGTCGTCGATGGAGCCCGCGTAGTGCGCGGCGCCGCCGGCGCTGCGGCCGATGGCGGCGGGGCCGGCGCGGGTGTCCACCGACTGCGGGGCGCCGACCAGGGTGGATGCGGATTGCAGCGCGCCGTCGAGATAGATCGAAATGTGGTCGGAGTCACCACCCGCATAGGTCACCGCGACGTGGTGCCAGCCGTCCGACAGGTCCAGCCCGTTTACGCCCCGGGCGTGGCCGCTCACCGCGACCAGGGCCTGGGTGCGGTCGGCGGCGATCGAGAAGCGCTGGCCGGCCACGTTCGGGCCGTAGGTGAAGAAGGTCTGGCGCTGATTGCCGGCGTCGGCCTTGAACCAGCCGGCGACGGTTCTGGCCGCGTCGCCGAGCGGAAAGTTCGAGACGTGCGAAGCGAGGTCCACATGGTCGTCGACGCCGTCGAGGACGAGCGCGTGGCTGCCGACGCCCCCGCCCTCGTCGTTGGCGGCGAAGACCGCGCCGCCAACGACCGTGCCGTGGCTCGAACCCGCCCAGTCGACCGCGTCGCCGTCGAGGCGCCAGTGGGCGACCGGGAGCGCGAAGGGCGCGGCGCCGGGCGCCTCGCCCTCGCCGGCTTGGACCGGGCCTCCGTCGCCGCCGCCGTTCGTCCCGCCGCCGTTGAGCGGCCGCGGCCCCACGTCGAGCGTCGCCGTGCCGGCGAGGCTGTCCAACACCACGACGTTGCCGTTGCCGTCCACGTACTCCGGCGTCACCGTGACCGTCAGCGTCATCCGCTCCGGGGCGTCGTGCCATATGCTGACCGACGTGCCCGTCACGCTCGGCCCCGCGCCCGCCATGACAAGCCCCGAGCCGCCCTCGGCCTCCCAGTCCACCTGGTAGGACCTCGCGTGCGCCACCGCGTCCCAGGTCGCCTTGGCGTTGGTCTCGTCCACCTCGGTCAACCGCAGGTTGGCCACCGCCGCGGCGGGCGCCTGCGCGGCCGGCGCCTCCTCCGCCTCCGCTCTTGCGAACCCGCCGTTGGCGGGGATGGTGAAGTCCACTGAGGCGGTGGCGAACAGGTCGTTGTTGATGCCGCCGACACCCATGTTTCGCGGAGTCTCGGCAATGAACACGCGGAACTGCTGGTCGCCCTCTTCACTGCCGTCGCTCAGGACGGGAACTTCGAAGGCTCCGGGCCTGCCGCCGCCCGTCACGTACACCTTGTAGTAGTCGGTGTTGGCCGCCCGGTCTTGGCGGTAATGGGCGACATAGGCGTATTGTGCGCCGCCATGGGTCTTGGCGTAGGCGCGGCCGAGGTCGCCGAAGTCCGTGGTCAGGTTCTGCACGCCGACGAGCACCTCGTAGCCCCCCGACGCGCCCTTGGGTGTCGGTCTCGGCCCCGCGCCGCCGTCGAGCAGCAGCGTCGCGGTGTTCCCTTCCCAGACGTTGTGGCTGCCGCCGTAGGTCCCGCCCTCCACCTGCATGGTGGTCGTCTTGTACTCGCCGCTGTTGCGCGTGGCCGAGTCGACGACGAACAGCTTCACCCCCCGCCCGGCCGCCGCCGTCGGCACCGCGCCGGAGATGCCGGTGGCGCCGGTGAGCTTGAAGTCCGCGGTGCGGATGCCCCTGCTGCCGCCGTTCACGGTGTTGTTCGAGGCGGCCACCTTGAGGCGCGCCGTCGGCTTGCCCGACAGGAGGCCCGTGAAGGTCACCGTGCCGGTGCTCGTGGACCCCCGGCTCGCCGTGATCGTCCGGCCGCTCTGCGTGCCGTCGAGGCTCACGGTCGCGTTCAGGTCCAGGCTGTAGTTGACGGTGAGTGCCTGCCCGCTGGGGACCGGACCTGCGAGACGCAGCTCCACGAACGCCGCCCGGTTCGCTTGCCCCTCGACGGCGATGGAGTCCGGCACGGCCAGCGACACCGTCGGCTCGTCGTCCTCGATTATCACCCTGGCCGTGGCGGTCCGGGTCGACTTGACCGTGCCGTCGGGAAGGTTGTCGGTCACGGCGCCGATGCCCAGCGTCAGGGTCTCCGCGCCCTCGTTGGCCGTGTCCTGCACGCCCCGCACCAGCAGTACCGCGAAGCGCACCTCGTTCGTGGCGTGGCCCGTGAACACCACCGCCGGCAGGGCGGCGCTGTACGGGGCCGAAGTGTTGAGCGCCACGCCGGTGTTCAGGCCGGAGGTAGTGCTCAGCGAGACCGCGTAGTCCGAGCCGGTGACGCCCGCGCCCGAGACGGTCAGCGGCGCCGTCACCGTCTCGCCCGCCGCCAGCTTGCGCGACAGACCCACCGTGATCCGGGCGGCGTCGGAACCGTCCTCGCCGACCGTCACCTCGTCGACGCTGTAGCGCTCCGTGACGGGCGGGTCGCCGAACGCTCTCAAGACCGTGGCCTCCAGCCACACGGTGGTGGGTTTCGCCACCTCGAAGACGGGGGAGAGGCCGTAGAGATGGAATGGGAGACTGTTCAATCCGCTAGCGTCGCTGAGAAGATTTCTCTGCGAATGCCCGAGACGGACAAGTTGACCGCCAAGAGGAAAAGTGTGTTTGGTGCCGTCGACATTGCTGCCGGTGTACATGGTCAAGTCCCTAGGTGCACGTTCGCCATTGTCGTACCTGAGTGCGCGGGAATCCCAACTGCCGTCGTAGAAGTCCGCGTAGTCGTCGGCGACCTTCTGGCCGTTCAGCCAATAGATCGGCACGCCGGCCCCGGTCGTTCCGGTGTTGTCGCGGGCATCGACCGCGGCGGTCGAGCCCACCACCTTGAACTGGTCGCCCATGTCGTCGGTGATGGCGGTGTGGCCGCCCTTGGCCCCGGTCTGCACGATCGTGTTGTAGTGGGCGATGTCAGTCGACTGCGCATTTTGCTCGGTGCGGGTCACGAACAGCAGCCGGAAACTTTCGCCCCCCTCGACGTCGGCGGGCTTGAGGGCCCAGTCGATCGGAACCGTCGTGGCCGTCTGCGCCTGCGCCTCCCCGGCGGCAAAACCCAGGAACAGCGGCAGGCAGAGCAGGGCCGGGAACAGGCCGCGCCGCGGGTTGCGAACGGCGGGCCGCGAACCCGCCGCGATGCGGGCGGCAAAAGGATCGAGGCTGTCGGAGGAGGAAGCGGGGCGGCGGGTGTCGCAGCACCCGCGGGCGGAAGGGGATTCAGGCCGGGAGGCGGATCGCCCTAGGCGGTGCCAGCAAGACGCAGGAAGAGCGCTCGGCTCGGCTCGGCTCGGCTCGGCTCGGCTCGGCTCGGCTCGGCTCGGCTCGGCTCGGCTCGGCTCGGCTCGGCTCGGCTCGGCTCGGCGAGATTATACGGTCGGCATCATGCCCGAATGTCAAGCGGAATCCACCGCCCGCGGCGGCTTGGCTGTGCCCGGAGGGCACCGTTCGATCAGTGTATTGCCGCATTATAGACCCCCCCTTGCCGGCAAGGCTTCGACCCAGCAGCGCTGTCAACGTACCACACTGGGGCCCTCGATGCCTTCGAAGGTTGCCGGTCGTGCCTGTTCTCCGAAGGGAGCGAGGCCTTTTGCCACCGCACTCCTGAACCCATTATTGCCGATCCGTGCCCGAGCCCGCATCGCCCGGGGATCGCCGAGCCCCGCCACGATGTCGGCAACACGGAGAGGAGAAACTCGCCTGGGACGCCACGTTCGCCCGGTATCCCCGGGCCCGCGCTGCATCCAGGTTCACCGTATTGCTCCAATAGCGGTATCAGGGCTATACGGATTCCTCCCGCCATCGTCGTTCGGGTGGTCTGCCGCGGCGGCAAACCACTGAAATCGGACACACGCTAAATCAACGGCTCATCGCCGCCCGGCGCTGTCGCGGCTGCTGAACGGCCGCGCGGGCATCTCGCCCGAAACGGCGCTCGCCCTCGAACGCCAGGGCTGGAGCAACGCCGACTTCTGGATGCGCCTGCAGGCGGCCTACGACCTGGCGCAGGCGCGGCGACGGGTCTCCGCAGCGTAGCCTCCGCCCGCGCGAAGCGTCCGCGCAACCCCTCGCCGTCGCGATCGTCACTGCCTGCCGGTCCCGCTCCCGGTAATCCCCGGGCGTCTGTCTGGTCTGCCGGGTCCGCGACGAACACGTTCGTTCGCCGGCCCGTCCGTCGGGCTTGACCCCAAGACCCTCCTTCCCAAGACCCACTCCCGATCCACTCGCACGGAGCCCCGGCTACGCCGCTCAGGCGCACCCGGTCCGCGGTACCACGCAGCCGGGTATCGGCATCGGCGCGCTCCCCCTGCGCCTGCCGTCGATTCCTTCGAGCCTAGTCCGCGCCGCCGCCCGTCAAGGCCGCCGACCGCAAGCGGTCGGTCGCCGCTCGCGCGGTCGCTGACGCGAGCCTTGACCGCCGGCTCGTTGCGCGGACTGCGATCGGGACGGGAATCGACAGCAGACCATCGGAGGAGGTCAACATGCCCTACACAACCCGTCCATCCAACACCCCGCTCCCGGAGGAGTTCGTCTCCGACGGGTCCTACGCGCGCTTCGTCAAGCTGCGCGGCGAGTGGCACATGTCGCTCGCACCCCAGATGGCGGCCATCGTCGACATCGGCACCGCGGTCACCTGCGACGTCGAGACCCGGGCCGGCAATCGCCACACCCGCTCCGGAACCGTCGTCAGGACGCAGGTCATGCCGGACGGCACCCCGAGGGCGCTGTGCCGCATCGAGGAGTTCCGGGCCGGGCGCGCCAGCGACGAGCGCAACACGTTCGCGATGCTGCCGGGCGGGGACTGGGGCGTGCGGCTCCACGCGTCGGCGTCGCGGCGGGCGCGCATCGGCGACACGGTGCAGGTCGCGGTCACCGCCAGATCCGGCCGCGTCGCCCACGTCAAGGCGCGGATCACGGAGATCATCCAGAACGAGCACGGCGACCGCCAGGCCATCGGCGAGATCGTCGAGCGGGACAACGGCCGCAGCCGGGAGCCGCACTTCGACGCGGCGCACGGGACCACGGCGGCCTGCCCGGTCTGCGGGACCACGGCGTGCGACTCCGGGATCACCGGGCGCTGCACGATCTCGCCGGAGCAGCATCCGCGCGAGTTCGGCGACATCCCGTTGGCGGACACGCCGCGCGAGGACTTCGACACCCACGTCGAACCGATCGCGCGCGCGCAAGACTGGAACCATTGGTCCGCGCGGATCGCCCGCGGCGAGTTCGTCCGTTCCGCCGCGTAGTCCGCACCAACGCGCGGCGGTCTCCCCGGGCCGCCGCGCGGTTCCGTCCACCCGCTTCGACCGCGAGAACCCACATGCCGAGCCGCAACCCGCAGATGGAACTCTGGCGACCCGAGGAGCTGCCGGTCACGCACCGGCGCTGCCCGGAGTGCCTCGGCGCGTACCGCGTCGACAAGGGCTGCCTGTGGTGCGCCTCGGACGGCCACGCGCGCGCGGAGGCCGCGCGGTTCGCCAACGGCTGGCTCGTGGCGCAATTCCCGTGGAAGGCCCGGACCATGCCCCGCGCCTCCTACGCCCCGTAGTGCGACGCCGCCAATCCCGCCGCAACCGCCGGCGCCGACCCGATCAACCCCGAACCAACCCCAGGAGACCGCAACCATGCGCATCGCAGTGAAGAGCGCCGGCGGCATCACCGAGTGCTTCCTCCACGTCGACACCGTCGCGGAGGGTGCCAGGGACGCCGCCAGACAGATCGCCGAGGACTACGGCCTGCCCGTCGACCTCGAGCTCTGGTCCGCCCCGCGCGACGGTCCGCCCCGCCGTCTCGGCAAATTCCGCTTCGTCGCGCTCGACGGCGACGGCACCGTCGTCCAGCTCGACTGAGCGCCCCTCGCCCAAGGGCGACGCGTTCCGTTGCCGCGCAACGCGGCCGCCAAACGCGCGCGAACGGCTCGCCGTCCAACCTCGCGCCCGGCCCGCGCACGGCGTCAAGCCCATGCCCTGCGGGCGCGCTCCGCGCGGGCTGGACGGCGTACGCGGCCGGTCGCGGCAGGCGGGCTCGGCCATTTCGCTTTGCAACCAGGGAGAACCATCCATGCAAGAGCCAACCCCAACCGCCGCATCGTCCGAGACGCGGCTCATCCCCCTCAACAAGCTGCGCGTCGACGAGCGCAACGTGCGCTCCGCGTCCGCCGACCCGGCAAGGGTGCAGGCCGACGCCGAGCTCGCGGCCTCGATCAAGGCGCACGGCCTCCTCGAGAACCTCGTGGTCGTGCCGCGCGGCAAGACCCAGTTCGGGGTCGCCGCCGGAGCGCGCCGCCTGCGGGCGCTGAAGGCGCTGGCCGCCGACAGCCACCTGCCGAAGGACCACCCGGTGCCGTGCCTGGTCGTCGACGGCGACGCCGCGACGGAATCCTCGCTCGCCGAGAACGCCGTGCGCATCGCCATGCACCCCGCCGACCAGGTGGTCGCGTTCAGCAAGCTCGCCCGCGACGGCGCGACGGCCGAGCAGATCGCCGCGCGGTTCGGCGTCGCCGAGCGCACCGTGCAGAAGCGCGTGCGCCTGGGCGGCCTGCCCGACGAGATCATCGACGCCTACCGCGAGGGCCGCATCAACGCGGACACCGCCACGGCGTTGAAGCTGAATCAACTCACTAATAATACAGTTTTTTCAAAGACTTGCCCAAGTCGGTTACTCGTTTCGGTACGTGTTGCGTAGCGAGCTTTTGCGGGGCTGAACGGGCCTTGGTGGAACGTCGCGGGCGCTAACCCACGGTTTCGTGAGGGCCAACAATGGGTTGCGGGGCGGCAGCGGTCGGTCGGACCTGAAGAGCGTCTTTGGCGTGGCTCAGCGACCTCCGCGACAGGGATGGAAGCCCGAAGGGCCGAGACCCGGTACTCCGGGGCTCGGTGCGGAGCACGACAGCCCGGCCCCCGAAGGGGGGGCGCCCTCCGTGAGAAAAGCGTCGAGGGGTGCTGACTCTCCAGATCAAACAACCCGATCACGTTGGTGCCCGTCGTCGAGTCGTTCGTAATCGGAGCTAGAGCCCGGCTTGCTTGCGGGCTTGATGGATGATCTCAGCAAGGCGCGTGGCGCCACCAGGGAAACCGTCAACGATGTCCGGGTCGAGGAGGCGGATGACGTTGCCGCAGCCGGCCTTGCAGACCAATGGCGGGAGCGCGCCGGTGCCGACCTCGACGACGGGTCCCTGGCACCGGGGACACTTGTCGAACGCAATGGTCAGCTCGCGTTGCGAGGGGCGCAGCTTTTCCAAGACGCTTTCGAGGGCCTTGAACTGGGAAACGTCGACGGCAGCAGACAAACCCGGAAGGAACGGTCTTTCGGGGCGGTCGGCCACGGTGTGCGGAAAGTAGTCGGTCAGAGCACCAATGATACGGGGGCCGTTCGGCGTCGGGAGGAAGACGGGGCCGCCGCTGCATCCAGGCACATTGGTTCCATCAATGAGGTATCGGTTGTTGACCGGGTCGATGCGGCTGACGCGACCGGAAAAGAACGACAGTGCCGGTTCGAGGTGATCGAGCGACGGGAATCCGAGCCAGCCGACTTCGACGCCTTCGGCGATCTGGGCGCGCTCGGAGGGGCCCATGAGCTGAATGACGGGCTTGGGCGATCGTGGGTTGATGACCGCGAAGATAGATGCGTCGGAGTCCGGGCGTTCGTTGAATCGGATCTTCACGGCATCCTTGCTGCCAGGCGCGCCGTAGCCGAAGACGGCCGAACCATGGACGACGTAGAAATGCAGCGGGTCGGCAGGGGAGGATTCCATAACGTGGCGGGCGGTGGCGATGAACCGCGCACCGCCATCGCTGCCGTAGAGGATAAAGCCCGTGCCGGAGCGAGCAGCCGTCTGGATGCGCACCAGTTGAGGAGCGAGTTGGGCGACGCAGTCGGACCAGTCGGTCATTGCCGGAGTGTCGGGCAGGTTGTGCCAGTCGGGCTGGTATCGGTCATCGACGCACCCGAGCAACCGGGACGAGTCGGCTCTCGCCGGGAAGCGTTGATCGAATGGCGTTGGCAATGGTGGCGGCAGAGGCCACGAGTCCGCCGACGCTGTTGTCGTTGACCGCCACGATGGCGATGGGCGCCTGCGGCTGTTCCTTCGCTATGCGCTTGTCCGTGGTCACCAGTGTGGTGAATCCACTACGTTCCGCAACGGCCAGTAATTCGTTGTCCGGGAGCGAGCGCCAGTCGTGGAAAACGGCGGACTCCACCGCAACGCCGCCGAGCAATTGGTGGAGTGGCTGGCGCAGGCGCGGCGACACGCCGACGTCAAGGAGGACCTTCACGCGCGGGGTTCAGGAGCGGGCGGCGCAGTCGGGATTGCGGGTTGCGGCGGCACAGACGGCCGACGCCCCGGCACGAAGGACGGCAGTGGCCGCCCTGCGATCGACCTGGAAGTCTTGCAGGAACTCGTCCAACGGAACGCCGTCCTCGATCCAGTCGAAAAGCTGTTGGACAGGAAGGCGCGTCCCGCGGAAACAGGGCACACCGCTCATGCGCGCGGGATCAACCCAAACGGCTTCCTCAAGCTGCATGGGACGATCAGGATCTGTTCTGGCAAACGTCTTCATGGGCGTAGCCGTTTTGTGCGCTGCGAACCAACATTGAGAGGATACGCTTGGGGGTGCCGGCGTTCAACGAACCGTACTGTCCAACGAGAAGTGATGGTGAAGGGAAAGGCTGATTCCAACGTGAGGTGATGGTGAAGCGGATGTCCGGCGCACCATTCGGTGATGATCGTGGACATCCAAACGCGGCGGCTACGCACAATCGGGCAGCTTCGGGCCTTCGTCGAGGGCAACGCGGCGGTGGACTTCCAACCGCGGGACCGGGAAGAGGCATACGGCTTCGTCCGGGACGCGCTTGAGCGCTTCGGCTACCGGCGGCTCGGCAAGCGCGACAGGGGTGTGGTCCTCGGGTTCCTCGTCGCCGCGACGAGCATCTCGCGTCCGCAGATGGAGCGCCTCGTGCGGCAGTGGCGCGACACCGGGGAAGTCCGCGACCGGCGCGCCGACGGGCCGGGCCGGCCGTTCGCGCGCCGCTACACGGCGGCCGACATCCGGCTGCTCGCGGAGGTCGACGAGCTCTACGGGCAGATGTCGGGGCTGGCCACGCGCGAGGTCCTGCGCCGCCAGTCCGAAGTGTTCGGGGATCCGCGCTTCGAGCGTCTGGCGACGATCTCGAACGGCCACGTCTACAACCTGCGCGGCTCGCCGACGTACCGCGCGAAGCGCACCGTGTGGACGAGGACGCGGCCGACCACGGTCGACATCGCCTTGCGCCAGGCTCCCGAGCCCGAGGGCCGGCCCGGCCACGTCCGTGTCGACACCGTCCACCAGGGCGACCGCGACGGCGTCAAGGGCCTGTTCCTGATCAACCTCGTCGACGAGATCACCCAGTACGAGTTCGTCGGCGCCGTCGCCGGCATCTCGGAGCGCTTCCTCGTGCCGCTGCTCGAAGGGCTGCTGCTGTCCTTCCCGTTCCGCATCCTCGGCTTCCACGCCGACAACGGCTCCGAGTACATCAACCACCGCGTCGCGGAACTCCTCGACAAGCTGCGCGTCGAGCGCTTCACCAAGTCCCGCGCCCGCACCTCCAACGACAACGCCCTCGTAGAGGGCAAGAACGCCCACGTCGTGCGCCGCTGGTTCGGCCACGACCACATCCCGCGGCGCTTCGCCGCCGACGTCAACCGCTTCGCCCAGGGCGTCCTGTCGCCGTTCCTCAACTTCCACCGGCCGTGCCTGTTCGCCACCGAGTACCGCGACGCCGCCGGCAGGATCCGGCGCAAGTACCTCGCCCGCGACGTCGCGACCCCCTACGCCAGGTTCCGCTCGCTGGCCGGCGCCGAGCGCCATCTCAAGCCCGGAGCCGGCTTCGACCTGCTCGACGCCGCCGCCGCCGCGGAGACCGACCTCGAGGCCGCGCGCCGGGTCCAGGCCGCGCGCCGAACGCTGTTCCTGCGCATCGCCGACGGCATGGCCCCCGCGCAGGCAGCCGGATGAGCCGTCGCAAGGGACGCCGCCGCGCCTCCCTTTCGCAACCGGGGGCCTGCCCCCGGACCCCCGCCCTCGCCGGGAGGCAGGGTTCGGCGGTCGGGTGGCTCGCTGCGAACGCGTGCCGGGCATCCGCGGTCGCCTCCCGGATCGACCGCGGCGACCGCCGGACCCTGCCCGACAGGGTGCTCCCCGGAAGCGCGTCAAGGGTCCGCTGCGCCGACCGCGACGCCTCGACGCCGTGCCTCCACCCGACGCCTGCCCGCGGCGCGAACGACCTCGCGGCCCGACCGCCGTGCCCGCGTCGCGGTCGCCCTTGACCCGCCGCCGACGCCGGGCGACGGGCCAACGCCATCCGTCCCCGAGCGTCCCGCACTAACCCTTGACCCGCGGCAACCGCCACTCGATCATCCTCGCCATCGCCAAATGGACATCCGACACCGAACCGCTTCACGGATCGGTCGGTTTCACCATCACTTTCTCATTGGATAACGCTCGAACTGGTGCGCTGGGACACCGGTTTCGCCGGCCGGGTGCACCAGCCTGATGACTGTCTGCAGTGTCCTGAGAGGTGGGAGGCGGAGCCGAAACCATTCGAGGCAAGGCGCTGGTACCGGCAGGATCGGGCAAGGGAGTGAGGTAAGTGGGGGCTGCGTGATCTTCGATGACCTGCGAGCGGTGTGTTGGCGTCAAATGGTTCGGACAGATCGTAGGCTCGAACCTTGTTGGCGTGCTCGGCGGGGGTCCGTCGTGCGGGCAGCCACCTAATAGCGACTGGCGAGTCCACTGAGGTACAAGGTCTCGATGTCGTCGTGACCTGCGATTGCCTCGCGCACGTTCGGCTTGGTGAGGTCCAAGACGCGGAGAGTGCCATTGGGCATGCGCGACACTGATTCGATGCGGTGATAGGACTGGGCGTGGGCCTCGGCGAATCTGGCCAAACCGCGAAGCTTGGGATGCGCGTCCGCAAGGTGGTGGCTATGCGGATCGACAATGGAAGCTTTGATGTCACTGCCGTCGCCGTGGAAAAAGAGGAAATCGGGGCACATTCTGCGCCAGTTGTCGTTGTCGTCCTGATACGCGATTGCGAGAGCATCGCCCGACGGGCGCGCGGGATTCCGATACCAAGCCTGGAATCCGGCGTGGCCCAGTTCCTTGTCGAGGACGTAGATTTCCCAGCTGTTCAGTAAGTGGATGGGGAAGTTGCCGTTGGAATCCGACATGAGGTGGCGGGGGCGCGTCTCGAGCGTCTCCCCGCGTTCGTTTTCGGTCGCCTCGGCTCGAACGCGTGGCCGCTTGAGTTCGGTTGTCTGGACCTCACGCGACATGCCTTTGATCTCGTCATAGGCGGCTTGGCGTTCGTCCGAGAGGTCCTTGATGTCTACCCGGTACTCGTCGAACCACTCGGCACATAGTCGGTCGGCTTCATCGTCCAGTTGGTCCGCGATTCCTTCGACTTGGGCCAGCGCGGCAACCTTTACGTGAGCGTCAAAGAGCCCATCGTCGTCTGCATCGTCTCGCGTAAGGTGGTCGGCGTAGGCGCGCGCGAGATCCGCGGTCAGCGCGCGCCCCGCGGACTGGAAGTCGGCCTCAACGGATCGTTCGTCCGCAGCTTCGACGAAGGACTCCTGATCGCGGACGTGGCCCCCGATCACCGGCGCGACAAGCGTCGCGCCTTCCACTCTCAGGATGCCTTTGCTGGCTCTTTCGATCTCCTCCTTGTGTTGGGCCATCAGGCCGTCCAGTCTGGCGCAGAGACGGCGATAGGCGTCTTTGCGGGCACTTGTCCTCAACTCGTCGAGTGACAGCGCATGTGCGAGCGCGGACAATCTCCTGACGGGCCGCACGGCCTTGCGCGGCACCGTTTCGGATGGGAGCTCGTCATACCTTTGCCACACTGCATCCGGAACGGCCGGATTGACGTCCATGTCTACTACCGGTGAGACGAAGACGCGCCGACCGTCTCCACCGCCGGTGCCGTCTTGGTCGTGTTCGCGTTCGCCGAGCATGTTTGACGCGACCTTGGTGGCGGTTGTTCGGTTGAAGTGCGGCAGCACGCACGCAACAGAGTTCAGTAGGTCGTTGCCGGGGATCCGTCGCGCCAGAGGCATGCGGACCATGCGACCGAGGAGCTGCGTGATGTGCGTTTCGTCCTTGGCGGGGCGGAATGACACCAACACCTCAGCACGAGGGCAGTCCCAACCGGTCGAGATCGCGTCCTTGGCGAAGAGAACGCGAATGTAGGTTTGATCCTGCACCGTTTCGGGGGCGATGTGCGGCACGGTGACCCCCGCGAGTTTGATCGGTGCATGATCGCCGAACACATGAGCCATCGCGTCGTCTTCGAGTTCCGGCCATGCCTCCCTGATGGTGTTCAAGGCGCGCACGAGAAGCGCGTCTGTTGGCCTGTTGGGCACTTGCACGACCAGAAGAGGGACTACTGGCTCCGCGTGCTCGCGCAGCGCGTAGTCTCGCCACAGTAGAGTGGCTTGTTTCGCCATCCGCGTCCCCCGGGCCAACAACACCGTGTCGACCAGGCCAGACTGGGTTGGGAAATCGAGCCGGATGTCGTCCTTGAGCAACCCGGATTCCTGTACCCGGGTTGGCGAGACGACTACATGTGGGTACGTGGTCCGGCCCTGGGCCTTCTCCATCGCGTCGTTGAAGCGTTCTATTGTTGCGGAGATTCCCCAGACGATCGGCACTGGCGGGGCGCCATGGGCGCCGTTGATGAGCTGCTGCACGATGGTGGCCTTCTCGTTTCGCTCGCGGCTGCTCGGAAGCTTCATGCCCCGGTGCGCCTCGTCCAGGATGACGTACAGAGTGAGGCGCTCGTCGGCAATGGTGTTCGCGAGCGTTTGCCACATGGTGAACGCTCGCGCGTCCGGCATTGGCATTTCGGCTAGTGGACCGTCTTCGGGAACGTCGGGTGCTCCTCTGACAAGCAAGGAGTTCCTGCCGAGCTTCTGGGCGTTCAGGAAGTAGACGTTGCCGGGTTCCAGCTTTGGTCTGCTGAACGCGTTGTCGATGACGACGAGACGCGTGTCGGGGATGCGGTCAGCGGCTTCCCGGATGCGGGAGCGGGTCTGCTCATTGAGGGCGGGGTCGTCGGTGAACCACAGGACGACAGCGCCGGGGTCTCGGTCGAACCGCAGATGCGGGTTGCTGGAGAACAGGGCCTCGATCACCGCCGCGGCCATTACCGTCTTGCCCGATCCGGTGGTTGCAGTAAGGGAGAGGGCAACCGGGGATTTCCATCGAGTCCAGTCGCCGCGAGCCCTTGCGAGCAACTCCAATACTTCGGCGACGGCGTCTTCCTGATAGTCCTTTAGCGAGTACCGCACGGCTATCCTCGCCCTGCGTTGATGGAGAAGTTGGCCAGGTACGATTCATAGAGACGGACAGACTGCACTCGCCCCGGCAGGTCCCGGGTGAGCAGTTGGAACGCGCCCTCGTCGTCGGTAACGATGAACGCCATGCCGATGGTGTCGGATTCGGCAACGGCGGCGAGGAAACCTCTTGAGGCATCGAGATCGAACAGGATGGCGTAGGAGTCGGCGACGGCGAAATCGTCGGTCTCTCGCTCTATCCTGCGTCCGCGAGACCCCGCTTTCACCCATAGCAGTGGTGCGATTGCCCGGAAGGCTCGATGGTGTGCGACTGGTAGGGCCGCTTCGTAGCTCATGGCAAAGAACTCGATGTTCTCGTCGAAGCCGTCTGCCATAGGGAACTCGTCGGTGAACTTGTAGTCCCCCTCGACCGGGCCGCCCTCCCAGGTGGTACCCGTGACAGCGGCTGCGATACGAGGCTTCGTGATGTATTCGCAGATTCCGAGGGCCTCCCACTCGGCATCGCCCGGGCGCAACCCACGCGTACGGAGTTCCGCCTGTTCCGCAGGTGAGACTTCGTTGTTCGTGACTGAGATGCACGTCCGGCGTCCAGCATCCTGCCGATTGAGCCGCATCACCGCGTGCACGGTGGTCCCGGACCCAGCGAAAAAGTCAAGAACAACGGCGTTCGGATTTGCGCCCACGTAGAATCGAAGGGCGTCCTCGACGGCGTAGAGGGACTTTGGAAACGGGAACTTGCGTTTCGGCAGGAACTTGCGGAGCAAAGTAGACCCGTGCTCGGTGGCGCTGTAGCTCCCGTTGATCCAGATGGTTTTGCCCACTCGTGTTCGGGGCTTTTCGGAGGCCCGGACAACGAGCGCCCCGCTGTCGTCGCGGCCCGTGACCTTCAGCTCGCCGTCGGAGATGGCCTTCATGTGGCCCTTGGTCAAGAAAGAGATGCCCCATCCTCCGCCGCTTCGCGGTCCCTTGCGTCGGCCGAGGCGGATCCGCCCCTCCTCGAAGTAGCTGCGGAACGTTGGGGCGGAAAGTTGCCAACATGCCTCTGAGCCGTCTTGCTTGATTGGCCACTGCGCAACGAGCCCAACCGGCGGCGGGGCGGCGTCTTCACGCGTCACCCCTTCCGGCAGATGGTCTCCGCAACCGGCAATACGGCGGTTCTCTTCGTCGATCCAGACAGGAAAGAACTTGGCCTTGGTGTCCTCGCGTCTCGAGTTGCCGCCGCTTCTTTGCAGGGACTCCCAGACATTGGCGGACTTGGACCGCTTGCTGCCCACCAGATGCAGCGGGGTTGTGTCCGCAATGGTTCGGGCCGGGCGGGCCGCGCCGATGTGGACAAACAGAAGATGCTCGTCGACACGGGCAAACTGGTCGATGATCGAGGCGCCAGCGGGATTGATGAGCGCGGTAACCATCTGAATCTTGGACGAAGGGAACAGCTCCTCAAGGAGCAAGGACAGGCGGTGAACCTCGTTCTCGTCGATCGCGCAAATGAGGACCGAGCGATCCGGATTGAGCAAGCGCTTCGCGAGCTTCAGGCGACGTTCCATCATCGCCAACCACTTCGAGTGGCGGTAGAGGTCGTCGTCGTCTACGTAATGGTTGTTGTACCGCCAGTCACGTGCGCCGCTGTTGTAAGGCGGATCGATATAGATCGCGTCGACCTTGCCTTCGTGGGTGTAGAGGAGTAGCTGCAGGGCGTGGAAGTTCTCAGCGTTGATGACGGTGTGACAAGGCTTGTTTCCGCCGCGCTCGATTCTGCCTGTCGACACGAGGCCTGGATACACGGGATCGCGGAACTCGGCGACCACGACGAGATCCTCGACCGCTCGCTGGGTCGTTTCGGCGGCGGATTGCTGATCGTTGCGCCGGACGAGATGGGCGATCCGTCCGCTGTCCGTCGGGACGACTTGGTCGACTCGCCAGACCAGATCGTCGACAGTGTGCAGCTGGTGACCGCGCTCGGGCAAGAAGCGGACCTTGTCGCCACGGCGGATTGGCCGGTTGGGAAGCTCGATGGTCTCTGGGATGTGACGCTCAAAGTTGAGGCCGAAGGCGCGGCGTGCCGACAGTGCTTCGACCTCGCGCTTGAGGTCGGCACAGAGTTCGGGGTCGAGAGCGTCGACTTGGCGGAGCAGACCGGTCAATCTGGACATTAGCGCGCCGGTCCAGCTCGGCCGGTCAGCTTGCTGACCGGGCCGGCGTTGCGATCTGGAAGCACGAAACTGGGCATGTGGACCTCAAGGCATGTGCTGAGGAACGCGAGTGATGGGGCCTGGTATTCGCGAGTAGTCAAAGTCCCAACTCCGCGTGAGAGCCAAGACGGACAAGGCGCAGAATGTCGCGACCGGCTTTCTCATAGATCAGGATAAGATCAGGGCGAATGTGGCAGTCTCGGAAATCCGCCCAAGGGCCGCTCAGGGCGTGGTCGTGATGGTGGGGGGCGAGTGGGATATCGTTGGCCAGGGCGGTCACAACGGGGGCTAGGCGTTCGTCGAGGCGATTGCCGTGGCGTCCGCGGGACTCTCGCCTGTAGTCGCGCCTGAACGCACGCGCGCGCTCAATGCTCCGCATGGAGATCGTCGAAGAGGCTCTCCACGTTGTCGAACCGCGGCAAGTCGCCTTCGCGGGCTTCTTTCATGGCGGCGATCGTTTCGGCGTTCGGTACGAGCGGGGCGAACGGCAGCGCCCCTTCCTTGGCTACTCGTGTGAGTAGCAGCCGGACCGCGTCCGAAACGGTGAGTCCCATCGCGGCCAGAACGGTTGCGGCCTCTTCCTTGATCTCCTTGTCGATGCGCGCCTGAACGAGGTGGTTCGCCATGGTTGGTCAACCGGTCAAGTCGAGTCGTGCACGATAGTGTAATGCATCGCTAACAAGCGGGCACCCCGACACGCGGACGACACGCGGACGACGGCGTAACCTATGACCTAACTTAACCGGACTCCCTTGCCGGAGTCGGTCTGGCACCTGCGGCAACGCGGGCGCGACTCAGACGAGGCCGCGCCGGTCCCCCCGCCTCGCCATGCCAGTCCTGCGTCATCCCATCGTCCAACAACGCCGTGACGGGGCAAGTGCGGCCGAGCGCCGAATCGCCGCGGTCCGGAGCGCGTGTGAACGCGTTGCCGGTCGGCGGATCCGGCCCGGCGGGCGGGTACTCGTCGTGACCGCGCCAGGGCCCGTTCTTTCCGTCCGTCGGCGCGACCGGATCGCAATTGCGGATCGTCGGCATCATGCGGATGTTCGGTGCGCTCGGGACGTAGCCGCTGCCCTCCAGCAGAGTCACCACGACCGTCTCCCAGTTCCCTCGCAGTCGTCGTCAACGATCAGCACCGGGATTGTCAGATTCGTGGCGTTCCTCGGCAATTCGATGGTCGCCACGTTGCCCAAGACCGAGATTGCACGGTCGGTTGTCCCGTGCGCCACCGTGACCGAGGACATCCCGAACCGGTAGTACACGCACGGGCCGTCGCGCTCCATCCCGCCGTTTTCGGGGGATCGGCTGGGGGACGTGCGGTCAGTAGCCGGACGGCGTCGTGGGGCAAGCGGCAACGATGACGTAAGAAAGATCTCGCATTCGACCGAAGCTTGCGATCGGTCGGTGCTGAGCGGAATCGCGGGTACCAATCCGGTCATCCTGTTCGCACCCGTTTCGTCCTTGCGGACGGCGCCGGCACTGATCTCGCGCTTGCCCTTGTCGCGGGCGGCGGTTCCCTTTGGCCAGTGGAACGTCTGCAACGCCTTGTGGGCGCCTCCCGTTTTGGTCAGCCGGGGTGCTGTGGATCGAAGCGTACCGCTGGTTACCTGCGGTCTGCGGCGATCGTCGGCCCTTTTGAGGCCGTCTCCCGCTCAGGTCAGCCGGGGTTGCTGGCGATTCGATGCAGGCCGCTGGATCACCCGCGGCGTGCTGTGAATCGATGGTTCCGTTCGGAACTTCTCCCCGTTGTTCTGCCTGGCGGGGGACTCCATGTCCGGGTTGCAGATCCCGGCGTCTGACGACCTCCGAAGAGGATCGGTTTTAAGGTTCGGCGCGGACTCTACAGACGTCCGGAGCGCGTGGCAAACAGGTGCGTAGAAGGACTGCGCGCGAGATCGTGCGCGGTCTTGCGGAAACCCCGCCCCGACGCTGTGGGACGCGACTTTCAAGTCCGTCCCACAGCGTCGGGGCGCAGCGCTGGTTTCACGACGATGTCGCGGCCTGACGGCTGGGAGCGGGATGCCGCGTTTCGGGCGGCGGTCGCGGCTAGTGGGCGTCGGATGGCGCGGAACCGGGCGGCTCGCGTGCCGCGGCAGCCTCCGCGGCGGCCTTCAGCGCGCGGTCGCGCTCCCGCGTGACCTGGCGCAGGGACCGCCGGAACTTGGCGCGCTGGCCCTTGACGGCGACCATTTGGCGCTGGGCGTCTTCGAGCTGCTTCCGGAGGCGCCGGCAGTCGTCGCGGGCGACGCCGAGCTGGTCGTCGCGGTACCTGCGGTCGAGCCATTCCCGACGGAGGCGGAGCGCGGCGCGGATGTGCAGTTCGGAGGTGGAGAGGCCGATGGCGAGCGCCAGCAGGAACACCACGGTGGCGAGGATGCCGACGATGACCGAGTGCTGGGCGAGGATGGCCCAGCCTTCGAGAACGGCGGCGCCGGTGGCCTTGTCGAAGAGCAGGAGGCCCTCGACGCGCTCTCGGGCGTTCAGGGCCAGCAGGACGGCTCCCGCGATCAGGGCGACGATCAGGAACAGGATGAACACGGCCTACCGGCCTCCCCTGCGGCGACTCCCGGCGGGCGGTCGATCCGCGGGTCGGCGCGGATGCGGCGCGGCGGGCATCTCGAAGCCCTTGTCGCGGAGCGCCCGTTCGAGGCGGCGGTCGATGCTGCCGTAGTCGTCGCGCACCGGCACGCCCAGGAGGGCGGCCTCGGCGCGCACGGCGAGATCCCTGTACCGGTCGCGCGATGTCCTTAGGCGGTCGATGAGCCTGACCATGCTATCCGTGTCGTTCCGGGCGGCGGACCCGTCCGCGGCGCCGGGAGGCTCGACGACGGCGGCGTTCTGCGCGCCGGCCCGATCCCCCGGTTCGCGCGCACCGTCGAGGATGAGCCGTTCGACGGCGCGCCGTCTCTGGTTGTTGTCGTGCCGGGCCTCGTCGCCCAGGATCCGGTCGAGGGCTGCGTGGTGGTGCGCCGTGAGGTGGAGCGTCAGCCGGCGGCTCACCTCAAGTATTCCTCGGTGATAAGCGGGCGGAAATGACCAAGCTCCTGGCTGACGACCTCCAGCGCGTCGTCGTAGACGAGGTGGCGCTGCAGTTCGGCCATGCGCTGTTGGGCATAGCCGTGACGAACACCGTGGGCGCCGCGGCTCCAGCCGAGCGCGGCGTGCGAGGCGCGCGAGAAGCTGCGGCTCCACGCCTCGCCGCCGCCGACGTCGTAGCGCGACAGGTAGCGGATGCCGCGGTCGGTGACGGGCGCCGGTTCGTCGCGGCGGCGCTCCTCGAGGCGCTCGGCCAGTTCGTGGGGAATGCGGACGAGGCGCACCAGGCCGCCCTTGCCGACCACCGTGTAGTCGGTTCCCGGCCGGCCGTCGAACTTCTCCGGGCGCGCGGGCCGGACGTCCGGGGGCTGCTCGGCGGGTCGGGCCAGCGTCAACAGCTCGTGCGCGCGCAGCCCGGCCGCGTGGGCGATCAGGGTGGCGAGCGCGTTGGGCGCCGTCTGCCGGGCGGCGACCATCGGGACCTGGTGCGCGGCGTAGGCCCGCCCGCCTTTGCGGGACGGCTTGAGCGAGCGGACGATGGTCAGCTTGCCGCCGTCGGGCAGCGACCCGCGGACATGGATCAGGAGCTTCTGGAGCGCCTGCCGGTGCCCGTCGAGGGCCTTCTGGCCGAGATCGGCGGCGCGCGAGTGGAGGTAGGCGTCGGCCTTCGCGGGTGTGAGGTCGAGCAGTTCGAGGCCGTCCCCGGCAAGGTGGCGGGCGATCTGGGTCAGGCACTGGCGGATGTTGCGCACCGTGCCGACGGACGCCGGCGCGTGGGGATTGCGGCGCAGGACGCCGAGGTTGACCAGACGGCCGACGGCGGCCCTCGCCTGCTGCTCGGGCGACCGGGACTTGCGGAACTTCGCCACGGGATCGGCCAGTTTCAGCCGCGGCGGCGCAGCCAGCGGCCTATGGTCGTCTGGTGGACGCGCACGCGGCGCGCTTCGAGCCAGCGCTGCAACTCGGCGACGCTGGCTCCCGCGTCGTATAGCGCGAGCAGTTCGTGCGTGTGGCGGTCGAGGCAGGAGGCGGTGCGGCGGCGGCGACGCCGGGCCCGGGTATCGGCCTTCAGGCACGCCACCTCGGCGGCAGCGTCGAAGGTGCTTGCGTCGCTCGGAACGGGCGGGGGCTTCGTCATCGGGCCGGCTGCGGAAGCGGCCTTCAGGCCGTGGTGAAGTTCGAAGACGGATGCATTGGATCGTCTTACACCCTACGGGATGCTGGTGCAAATACTTCATGTTTATCAAATGCTTAAACGATGGATCGCGGGAGACCGGCAGGTACTCTCTGGCGCGCCGTGCGTCCCGGTGACGCGGATCTCCGGTGTGCTCGCCGCACGGGCAGGGATGGCGCCCGCGGTGTTGCTGCACGAGGACATGGCCGACAGGGCGGACACCGCCGACCTTGGAGGGAGCCGCGGGTCGCCATCCCAAGTAGCAGCGTGGCGGCACTGAGCGTCCCGTCAAGGGTCTGCTGCGCCGACGGTACCCGTCGCCCTTGACTGGCCGCTCCGAGCCGGAGACGGCTTCTGAAAGCGTCTGGAAGGCCGAGGCGCGCCGATTGGAGCCGTCGCGCCTCCGTGGCGGTGGCTAGCGGTGTTGGTAGCGCCAACCCGAATCCCACAGCGAGTGCTCCCATTCGCGCTCCTGCTTCGGCACAGGGTCTGGTAGCGGCGCCCAGTATGCGGCGGAGGGTTCCCGCGGCGGGCGGGCGTTCCAAGGACTAACGCCCATGTCGAGATTGCTCGCGCGGTGCGTCGTCTCGGGCTTGGCCGCGAACTCGTCGATCACGGCGGCGTCGAGGGCGTCCTGGCGCTTCTGCGCGCGTTCGATGTCCCGGTCGTCGCGGCACCGCTGGCAGAGGAAATCGCCCTTGAGCCGCTTCCGATAGGCGCAGCGTCGGCACCCGCCATCTGCGGTCAGAGCCTTGCGGCGCCGACGACATGACGCCGCTCTCCGATCCAGACAACGCTGGCAGCTATTGGCCGGCGTCCCGTCCCGCTTGATGGCGGCGGTGCCGTTGCATCTCGGCTGCTGACAGCGGGTTTCGGCCGTCTGCGGGATCGCGGCGGGCCGCACGAATCCTGGCGGCAAAGCCCCGCTCCACTGGGCGATGAGAAGTTGAAGGTCCATGGTGTTCTCCGTTCTGGCGACGCGGAAGTGCGTCGGTCCCCGGACGGCGGCGTGCGCGCGCAGGCCGGTCACCTCGCGCCAGCGAGGTCGGAGCGTCAGCGGAGAACCCGGACGGGTTGGCCGGTCGAGCACGCATGCCACCATGGGCGCGACCCGACGGACGGGAAGGTTGTGGGGATGACGGGAGACGCGGGCTACCGCCGGAAACGGGCCGGACTCGTTGAACCAAGCCCGGGATCGGCGGATGATGTCGGAGCGGAGGGGGACGATGGACAAGGAGGAATTCGGCGGGCTGCGCGCCTACCTGGACGGCGTTTCGGGCTCGTGCATGATGCCGTTCGATCGACTGCGGGAACTGACCGGGGAGCCTCTGCCGGACGAGGCGGCTTCGGAGGCGTGGTGGACGGACCCGGCCGGCTGGGACGCATGGCCGCCATCGAGCGCATTGCGGGCAGCGGGTTGGCGCGTCGAGTCGGCCCACCCGACGGTGCTGCTGGTGCGTCTCGCCCGTGATCGGCGGAAAGCGGCCGACGGCCGGGCGGCGGGGGGAAACTGCCGGGGTGGTTGGGTCGTTCGGCGAAACCGTAGACGGGGCGGCACATCCCGAGGAGCTGCCGGATTCCGACGGCCACCCTGTCCGCGGGAAGAGGCGTATGATCGCGGTCGCCGGGTCAGGGCGCGACCGGCGCAGCCGGACGCCCTGCCGGCCCCTGCCCCGGCTATCTCGGTCTAGGCGATGTAGTCCGCCCAGGCGCCCATCAGTTCCCGGCGCTTCTCGAACAGGTCGGTGCGGCGGTACGCGGCCTCCACGCGGTCGCTGTTGACATGCGCGAGCGCCAGCTCGCACACCTCGCGCGGGGCGTCCGTGCACTCGGCGGCCCAGTCCCGGAAGCTGGAGCGGAACCCATGCGGCACCGCGTCGATCTCCAGTTCGCGCAACAGGGTGGCCATCAGGGAGTGGTTGGCCACCTTGCCGGTGGGCGACGGGAACACCGGGTCGTCGCCGCCGAAGCGCACCGCCGCCTGGTCGAGGACCTCGAGCGCCCGGGGCGAGAGCGGCACCCGGTGTTCGCGGCCGGCCTTCATGCGTTCGCCGGGAATCGTCCAGACCGCTCCGGCGCGGTCGATCTCCGCCCAGCGGGCGCCGCGCACCTCGGCACCGCGCGCCGCGGTGAGGACGAGGAACTCGAAGGCCAGCACGGTGCCGTGGTAGGCCCCGGACTCGCGCACGCGCATGACGGCGGCGCCGATCTCGGCGTGCGGCAGCGCCCGTTGGTGCTTCGTCGCCACGCGGTTGTTCGGCAACGCGGCGGCGATGGCGTCGCCGGCCGGGTTGTCCTGCCGGTAGCCCTTCGCGACGGCCCACTTCATGACCGCGCCGATGCGCTGCCGCAGGCGCTGGGCCGTGATGCGCTTCGTCGACCATATCGGCAGGAGGACGGCCATGACGTTGTCGGTGGTGATGGCGTCGACGCGCCGGTCGCCGAGCTTCGGCATGGCGTAGTCGCGCAGGCTGGAGCGCCACTCGCGCTCGTTCCTGTCGCCCTTCCAGTGCTCGGCGTGGATGGCGATGACGGCCTCGCACGCCTGCGCGAAGGTCGGCACCCGCTGGACGCGGCGCCGGGGATCGCGCCCCTCGGCCACGGCGCGAGCATTCTCGATGGCCCGCTCGCGCGCCGCGGCGAGGGTCACCACCGGGTAGGCCCCGAGGCCGACGCTGGTGGTCTTGCCGTCGGGCCGGATGGCCTGCGACCACGACTTGGCGAGGCCGCCGCAGGCGGCGGGCTTGACGAGAAGGCTCAGCCCGTGGCCGCCGTGGCCGTCGCCGTAGCGGCCGGGGAAGTTGACGGTTCGGACGAAGGTGGCGGAGAGCCGCCGGGGTCGTTTTCTGCTGTTGGATGGCATGTCTGGTTACTCGTTTCGGTACGCGTTTTTTGTTGCGATGCAGCGTAACGCCGAGAAACCGACAGAAGCAATTACCGTATGTTTATCAATGTGTTAAGAGGACTTTGAGAGTCCCGGCGACACCCCGAAAAACCCCGGAAACGCCTCCACCGCCGAGGCGTTCGCGGTGACCGCCGACACGGAGTTCCAGCGCAACATCTTCAAGGGGCTCTCCGAGTCCGGCCAGCTGTACGGCCAAGCCGTGCGCCAGGCCATCGGGGGGCGCCGCACCCGCTCCGACGCGCCGACGGCGCTTTTCGTCGGCCTCGACGCCTACCGCGCCGCCGGCGGCAGAACCGAGGATCCGCTGTTCGAGGACGACCATGTCGCCATCCTCGACCCGGACCTCATGGAGGAGCTCGCGCTGCGGAACCTGAACGCGGTCGCCGGGAAGTACGCCGACGACTGGAAGTGGACCGCGGCGCAGTCCGAGTTCACCTGGCTCGACCGGCAGAACCACCTCGTCGCCGACGCCGCGCAGCGCGCCGAGTTCACCGAGGAGGAGACCGCGGCGCTCAACGAGGCCGAGGAGCGCATCGAGCGGGCGAGCGCGCAGCTCGACACGTTCGACAGCGACCTCGACGCCGAGGGACGGCGCGAGCTGTGGGAGGTCGTCACGCGCGAGCAGGCCCGCTACGCGAAGATCGAGCGCGACCGCGCCGACCGCGACGCGTTCCCCGAGGCCGTCCGCGCGCATGCCGGCGTCGTCGTGGCGCTCGACCGCGACGGCAGCCTCGACATCCACCGCGGGCTGGTGCGCTCGGAGGACGCCGCCGCGTACCGCGCCGCGCGCGCCGGGCACAGCGGCAACGGCGCCAGCGGCGGCATCGCCGCCCCCGACCCCACGGACGGCTCCGTGGGGACGCCCGGCCTGCCGGAGGGCGCCGGCGACGCCCCGCCCGCCAAGCGCAACGGCGGCTACACCGACGCGCTGCGCAACGACCTGCGCGTGATGCGCACCGCAGCCGTGCGCCGGGCACTGGCGCGCGATCCTGCGGTCGCCACGGACCTGATCGGCTTCGTGCTCGCCCGCTCGGTCGGCTTCGGCCGCCGCCACCCGGGCTACGAGCCGCCGGTGCTGGCGCTGCGCCGCGAGTACCAGGGCGTCCATGCCTCCGACGCCATGAAGGCGAGCGAGACCATGAAGCACCTCGACCCGGTGCCCGCGGTGGACCTCGGCTGGCTGGCCGAGGACGACGCCGCCGAGGCGTTCCGCGCCTACCGCGCGCTGCCCGCCGAGGACCGCGCCAGCGTGCTCGCGCACGCGGTCGCCTCGCTCACGGTCCCGCGCCTGGCCGACGACAACGACGCCTCCGGAGCGCACGAGGAGGCGGTGCGCGACCTCGGCATCGACTTCCCCGCGGAACTCGCGGCGATCGGCGCCCGGCCGTTCGACGCGGACCTCGTCTGGAACCGCATGAACAAGGGCCTGATCCTCGGCGCGGCAGCGGAGACGCTCGGCGACGACTGGGCCGCGAAGCACGGCGGCCTGAAGAAGAAGGACCTCGCGACCGCGGCCGCCGAGGCGTTCCGCCACGATCCCGCGCGCGACGCCGCCGTCGACGCGGCAGTAGTGCGCTGGCTCCCGCCCGGGTTCGCTCCCGCCGGGGACCGCGCCGAAGCGCCGGAGGAGACCGCCCTGGCCGCAACGGAAGCCGACGCCGGCCCCCCCACCGAGGGCAACGACAACGGCGCGTCCGACGCAACCGCCGACGACGCCCCGGTGTCCGGCAACGGCGAGCCCGCGCAACCCGCGGAGTCCGACGCGCCCGTCGCGACGACGTCCGGCAACGGCGCCGGCGAGTCCCCCGCCGCCGACGGCGCACTCCCCGCGTTCCTCACCTCCTGAGGATCCTCCGACCCGCGCCAGGGACGGCGCGGGATTCCACGGCCCGGCCGCCACGGAAGGCGCGCCGAGCCGTCTCTTCCCCTCCTACCGACGCATCGCCTCCGCGCACGCCCTTGACCCGCGCCGTTCGCCGCCGCACGGCGGCGGCGGCGCCGAGACCCTGCGCCCGCTCCGCCGCGCCGCAAGGCGACCCGTTCCGGGCGCGCTCCGCGCGGCCTTGCGTCCCGCCGGTCCCGGGCGTTCCAGGCGGCGCATCGCCACCGTTCTGCTTCAAGGAGGACCCATGACCCCGTCGGACACCGCTTCCCTCTTCGACCTCGTCGACGACGACACCGCTCCGGAGCCCCTCCCGCCGGCCCGGGCCGAACCCGGCCGCGCCGTCGCCGAGGCGGCCCGCAAACTCGTTCCCGCGCTGGAGGCCGGCCGCCGGCTCGCCGCGCCGGTCGTCCTGGACGCGATGCGCGACGCCTGGCGCCGCCTCGACCCGGCGGGACGCTCCTGGAACTCCAAGCTCTGCTACGACGCCGCCGAGGCGGCCGCGGTGCTGTTCCTCCGGCGCTGGGGACGCTCCATGTTCGATGCCGCAGCGACGCCCGGGGCGTTCCTCGCCATGGTCGAGCGCATCGCCGCGCTGGAGCCGACCCACAGCCACCGCAGCGAACACCAGGTCGCCTTCGACCAGTTCTCGACGCCCCTGCCGCTCGCCTGCGCGGCGTTCCTCGCGGCAGACGTCCAGCCCGGAGACACCATCCTGGAACCCTCCGCAGGGACCGGCGTCCTCGCAGCCCTGCCCGCCGCCGTGCTCGACGATCCGGCGCGGCTGTACCTCAACGAACTCTCGCCGGTGCGCCACGCGCTGGTGGCCGGCATCTACCCGGACGCGACCGTCACCAGGCACAACGCGGAGCACATCCGCGACCGGCTGCCGACGGTGCGTCCGGACGTCGTGCTCATGAACCCGCCGTTCGCGGCACGACCCACCGTCGGCAAGCGCCAGCGCCACGTCGATCTCAAGCACCTGAAGTCCGCCTACGCGGCGCTGGCCCCGTGCGGCCGCCTCGTGGCGGTGACCGGCGCCAACTGCATCCCCGAGTCCACCACCTGGCGCGACGCGTTCGGCAGCGGCGCGGGCGCCCCGCGCATCCTGTTCGCCGTCCGCGTGCCGCGCCGCCTCTACCAGCGCCGCGGCACCGGCGTCGAGACGCGCCTGTTCGTGCTCGAGCGCGCCCCCGCCGCGTCCGCCGACCGCTATCCCGCCCTCGATCCGTTCGCGATGGTCGAGGACGCCGCGGACCTGGTGCGCCGCCTCGCCGACCTGCCGCCGCGCCTGACGCTCGACCCCGAACCGAAGCAGCTCGACATCGAAGCGGTGTCCCGGGAAGGCGGGCAGGAACGCGGCGACGGCTCCACCTGGTCGCCCTGGTCGCCCGTTTCCTTCCGGGTGCCCGGCGCGACCGAGCACCCCACGCCGCTGGTGGAGTCCGCGGCCATGGCCGACATCGCGCCGCCGGTGCCGGCGTACCGCCCGCTGCTGCCGCCCGCGCTGGTCGCCGACGGGCTGCTATCCGAAGCGCAGCTCGAGAGCGTGGCGCTGGCCGGCCAGGCCCACGACAAGCTGCTGCCGAACCGCTACCGGATCGACGCGGACTGGATGCGCGCCATGCCGGTCGACGCCGACGGCGAACTCCTGGACGGCGGCGAGGTCCCCGACGCGCCGCTCTCGGACCCCGTGCGTTTCCGGCAGGGCTGGATGCTCGGCGACGGCACGGGGTGCGGCAAGGGCCGACAGGCCGCCGCCGTCATCCTCGACCGCTGGCTGCGCGGCGCGAGCAGGGCGCTTTGGGTGTCCCAGTCGGCGCGACTGCTCGAGGACGCCCGGCGCGACTGGCGCGAGATCGGCCGGGACGAGCGCGACATCTTCGCGCTCGCCGACTACCGGCCGTCGCAGCCCATCTACCGAAAGACGGGGATCCTGTTCACCACCTACGCCACGCTGCGTTCCCCCGCGCGCGGCGAAGCCCCGGCGCGACTCGACCAGATCGTCGCGTGGCTCGCGGACGGCTCCGACGAGTCCTCGCGGCACGCGTTCGACGGCGTCATCGTCTACGACGAGGCGCACGCCATGGCGAACGCCGCCGGGTCCGCCACGAAGCAGCGCGGCGACGCAAGACCGTCGCAGCAGGGGCTCGCGGGACTGCGCCTGCAGCACGCGCTGCCGAACGCGCGGGTGCTGTACGCCTCCGCGACCGGCGCCACCACCGTGCACGGTCTCGCCTACGCGCCGCGCCTCGGGCTCTGGGGCGGCAGCGCGACCGCGTTCAACGACCGCGCCGACTTCGTCTCGGCGATGGAGCGCGGCGGGGTCGCCGCCATGGAGATCGTCGCCCGCGACCTGAAGGCCCTCGGGCTCTACCAGGCCCGCGCGCTCGCCTACCACGGCGTCGAGATCGACATCCTCGAGCACGCGCTGACCGAGCCCCAGCGCGACATCTGGGACCGCTACGCCGGGGCGTTCCGGATCATCCACGAGAACATCCACGCAGCGCTGGAGGCCACCGGGGTCACGCAGAACGGCGAGACGCTGAGCCCCGGCGCCAAGTCGGCCGCCATGTCCGCGTTCGAGCAGGCCAAGCAGCGCTTCTTCGGGCACCTGCTCGCCGCCATGAAGTGCCCGTCGCTGATCCGCGCCATCGAGACGGACCTCGACGCGGGCCGGGCGCCGGTGGTGCAGCTCGTCTCCACCGGCGAGGCGCTGCTGGACCGGCGGCTGGCCGAACTGCCGCCGTCGGAGCACGCCGACCTCTCCGTCGACCTCACGCCGCGCGAGTACGTCATGGAGTACCTGGTGCGCTCGTTTCCCACCACCCTGTACGAGGAGACCGTCAACGACGAGGGCAAGGTCATCGCCGTGCCCGTGCGCGACGAGGAGGGACGCCCCGTCGAGTCGCAGGAGGCGGTGGAGGCCCGCGACCTGCTGATCGCCGAGCTCGGCGCGCTGCCGGCCATGCCGTCCGCCATCGACATCCTCACGCACCGGTTCGGCCACGAGGCCATCGCCGAGGTCACCGGACGGTCGCGGCGCATCCTCGCGCTGCCCGCGTCCAACGGCGGCACCCGCCACGCGGTGTCGAACCGGCCGCCGAGCGCCAACCTAGCGGAAGCCGCGGCGTTCATGGACGGCACGAAGAGGATCCTGGTGTTCTCCACCGCCGGCGGCACCGGGCGCAGCTACCACGCCGACACCGCCTGCGCGAACCAGGCGCGCCGCGTCCACTACCTGCTCGAGCCCGGCTGGCGCGCGGACGTCGCGATCCAGGGACTCGGCAGGACGCACCGCACCCGCCAGGCGTCCGCGCCGCTGTTCCGCCCGGTCACCACCGACGTCAAGGGCGAGCGGCGCTTCATCGCCACCATCGCGCGGCGGCTCGATTCACTCGGCGCCATCACCCGCGGCCAGCGCGACGGCCAGGCGTCGATGGGCGAGGACTCGCTCTTCCGCGCCGAGGACAACCTCGAGAGCCCGCACGCGCTCTCCGCGCTGCGGCTCATGTACCTGTCCATCCACAACGACCACGTGCCGGGGTGGTCCGAGAAGCGCTTCAGCGAAGCCACCGGGCTCGTGCTGTCCGATTCCGAAGGCGGCCTCAAGGACTCGCTGCCGCCCATGCCGCGGTTCCTGAACCGGCTGCTGGCGCTGCCCATCGACGAGCAGAACGATCTGTTCGGCCACTTCCAGGCGCGCCTCGACGCCGTCATCCAGGCGGCGAAGGACGCCGGCGTCTACAACCAGGGCGTCGAGGCCATCGCCGCCGACTCGCTGGCCGTGAAGAGCCGCCATCCCGGCCCGGAGGGCACCGAGATCGTCGAGATCGCGCGGCGCGACGCGCTGAAGCCGTTCACGTCCGACGCCGCGCTTGAAGCGGTCCGTCGCGCGCGGGAAGCGGCCGGCAAGGGCGCCGACGCCGTCGGTCTCCTCGTCAACGGCAGCTCCGGGCGGCCCGCCGTGGCGCTGCCGGCGCCCTCCGCGGTGCGCGACGACGGCTCGCTGGAGCGCCGCATCCGGCTGCGGCGTCCGAACGACGCCACGATCGTCACGGAGTCCCAGTTCGCGAACTCGCACTGGCGCCCGGCGTCCGAAGCGCAGTGGCGGGCGCTGTGGGACGCCGAGGTGGCCGAGCTGCCGACGCACCGCGAGCGCGCGTTCCACCTCGCCACCGGCATGCTGCTGCGTGCCTGGCACCTGCTGCCGGACGACAACCTGCGCATCCGGCGCCTCGCCACCGACGACGGCGAGCGGCTGATCGGCCGCGTCTTGGAGCCGGAGGAGGCGGTGCGCCTGCGCCGCATGGCCGACGACTCGGTCGCGTTCGAACTCGCCGCCGGGGACATCGTGCGCGCGGTGCGCGAGCGCCACGCCCGCTTCGCGCTCGCCAACGGCTGGGAACTCGTGCGCCGCCTCGTGCTCGGCCGGGCGCGCGTCGAGATCCGGGGCCCGGGACCGCACGACATCGCGGGCCTGAAGCGCCTCGGCGCGGAGACCGAGATCGTCGCCTGGCAGACGGTCCTGTTCGCCGACGAGCCGCGCGTGCTGGAGCGCGTCCTCGCGCGGCACCCGCTGCGGCCCGACGACCACGCCCGCGCCTGAAACGGCGCCATCCCCCCATCCCCCCAACAACCGGAGAACTCCAATGATCCATCCCTACATTCCCCTGCTGCGCGTCCCGCGCTTCGTCGAAGTCCTCATGCGCGAGGCCGTCCGCGGCCCGGCCGCCGAGGGACTCGACTACGCGCGCCTGACGCGCATCCCCGACGACTGGGTCCCCGAGGGGCCGCGCTACGCGGACGCCGCCTGGGCCGCGCCCCTGCTCGACGCCGGCCCCGCCGGTCCCAGCCACGCCGTGCTGCTCTTCAAGTGCGAGCGCGCCGTGCGCCCCGACGCCTCGGAGCGGCTCGTCCGCCACCGCGAGTCGCTCGCCCGGGCGCTCGACCGGCTGCGCGCGTTCGGACACCCCGACCGGCCCGCGCCCGTGGTCCCCGTGGTGCTCTACGACGGCCGGGCGCCGTGGACCGCGCCGGGCGCGGTGAGCGCCGCGCCCGCCCCGTAGCAGGAGGCCGGCACATGCACCCCCGCATCGACAACCCGTACCGGCCGCCCGAGTTCGCCCCGTCGGACGACCCGGCCGCGCCGATCCAGCTCCCCGCGGACCTTTCCGCCGCGCGGCTCGCGGACGCCCTGCACGCGCAGCTGACCCGACTCGCCGCCGGCCGGGGTCTCCGCGTGCTGCGCCGCCAAGCCCGCGGCGACTTCCGGGCCGTCATGCGCCACGCCCGCGCGCGGCGTCTGGACGGGCACGCCTTCGCCCCGCTCGACATCCGGCGCGGAGAGCCGCGGCGCGCGTCCACCGGACCCCGGCGGCGGCACGGCCTCCGCCGACACCCTGGCGCGGCGCCGCGCGCGGTCAAGGCCGAGCCCTGCGGGCGGCGCTCGCGCGCCGGCCTGTGACCGCTTCGCGGCGTCGCGCCCACCGGTACGCGAGCCGTCCGCCCGACAGGAGAGAGACAATGCAACCCGACCACGCGCCCGCCCGCGGCGCCAGCTACCTGATCCCCGTCGACAACGTCCCCGCGCTGCTGCGCCACGCCCGCAAGGTCCTCGACCGCGCCCGCGCCGCCGGCGTCGACTGCGATCTCGCGTGCCGCATCGAACCGCGGCCCCAAGTGCTCCGCGACGGAGACCTGCTGCAGTGGGTCACCGTCCTCGTCCGCCCGCCGCGCCACGCCGGCTGGTCGCTGGCCGCGCGCTACGACATCGATCCCCTCGGCATGGCCGCCGCCATCCCGCACGCGGTCCCCGGCGTCGAGCTGCCGCGCCGGTACTGGACCCTCGGCGAGCCCGTCTGCGAGCACTGCGGCACCGACCGCGACCGGCGCGCGCTGTTCCTGCTCGCCCACGCCGACGGGCACCACAGGCTCGTCGGCCGCTCGTGCCTCAAGGCCTTCCTCGACCATCCCGATCCCGACCGCATCGCCGCGCTCTTCGACACGCTCCTCCCGGACGAGATCGCCGGCCGCCACCTGTTCCGCGACCCCGGCGCGCCGGATTACGGAGGCGGCTACCTCGACGGCACGGAGGAACTCGCCTGGACCGCCGCCATCGTGGCGCGCTACGGCTAGCGCTCCGTCGCCAGGGCGGACGCCGACCACCAGTCCACGGCCTCCCGCCTCGCGTTCCTCATGAACCGCCCAAGCCCGAAGCTGGCCGCGCTGTGGCACGCCGAACGGGCCGCCTGCAAGCCGACGGACGAGCACCACGCCGCCGCGCTCCGTACGGTCGAACTGGTCCGCGCCGCCGACCCGGACAGCGAGTACCTCGTGAAGCTCAAGCCCCTCGCCGAAGCCGCGGCCGTGGACGTCCGCGACCGGGCGCTCTGGTGCAGCGCCATCACGCTGCACATCCGCTGGCGCGCGCAGCAGCTCGAGCGCGAGGCAGTCGCCGACGCCCCGCCGATCGAGACCGGCCGCCAGCTCGTGGCGGGCCGCATCGTCAAGCTCGACCTCAAGAGCTACCGCAACTTCGTCCGCGAGGTCATGACCGTCCAGGACGGCCACGGCAGGAAGTTCTGGGGCACCCAGCCGCGCTTCCTCTACGACGCGAAGGAAGGCGACCCGGTCGCGTTCAGCGCCGACGTCGAGCCGTCCCGCGACAACCCCGCGTTCGCGTTCTTCAAGCGGCCCACGCGTCCGCCGAAGGCCGCCTGATCCGTCCCGTCCGACCAAGCGAGGAGACACCGACATGCAAGCCACCCTCACCCCCGTCGCCCACGCCTTCCACGAGGTGCCCGCGGCCCGCCGCCTGTCCTGCGGCATCGACGCGCACCTCGTCGATCCCTCGCACATCGGACCCGCCCGGGCCTGGCGCGTCGGCCGCCACGACACCATCACCCGGGCACGCCACACCGGCTGGTACGCGGACGCGTCGCAGTTCGAGATCCTCACCGGATACGTCTACGCGTTCGAGGACGAGTCCGGCGACGACGCCGACGATCCGCCGACCGCCTACTACGCGCTGGTCGAGTCCGACGACACCGACTGCCACTACCTCGACCCGGACGCCTACGACGATCCCGCGACCGCCGCGCACGCCGCCGACCGCATGCCGGAGCTGATCGCGGAACTGGAGCGCGAGTGCGACGCGGTCCGCTGCGCCGCCATGCGGGCCAGATCCGGGCTCGCCGAGGCCAACCGCGTCCGCCGCGAGGCGCTCGGCATCCTGCGCCACGTCCGCGCCTGCCCCGCCGACGCCGAGTCCCTCGGTCCCGCGTTCGCGCGCCTGTGGAGGCAGGGCCTCGCCGGGCGGCGCCGCGCCTTCGACATCGTCGACGAGCACCGCCCGCCGCCGCGCGAGCGCCCGTTCGACCCCGAGCGGACCCCCACGCCCGCCGAGTGCCGCGCCGACGCCTGGCGCGACGGCTGGAACTGCGGCGCGTCCGCCTGAACCCGCAACCCCGCGGAGACCCCGACGATGACCCGACTCTTCTTCGACATGGAACAGGTCGCCGGCCTCGCCCGGCACGTCCGCGAGGCGCCCGAACGCCGCATGACCATGGCGCAGCGCGCCGCCGTCTTCGGCGAGGACCTCTGCGCCGTGCCCCAGCCCGGCGAGGAGCGCCTGGCGCCGCCGTGCCTCTGGCTCGTCAAGGACGAGGGTATATACCTGATGTCGCCCGGACTCGACCCCGATCCGGACCCCGACGATCCGCCGCGCCGGCCGCCGGTCGCCTACGCCGACGGCTTCGACCCGACCCGCGACGACCGCATGGCCGTCTGGGACCGCGCCCGGGAGGCCGTGGGCGGCGACGACTTCGCGGAGGACATCCCGATCGAGTGGGTCGACGCGGCGCTCGCGGCGAGTTCGCCCGAGTTCGCGCTGGAGTTCCGCCCCGACGCCATCGGCCTGCTGCTCCCGGACGGCCCCCGGAAATCCGGGGGCGGCCGTTCCGCCCGTTGACGCCCGACTGCCGGCCAGCGACCTCCGCGCGTCGCGCGACGGGGCGAACCCCGGTTCCGAGCCTGCCGCGCCCTCCCGTCCCGTCAAGGCTTCCCCCTGCGGGGCGCCGCCGTCCGCAAGCGGCCGGCGTCGGCCTTGACCGTCCGTTCCCGGGCGCGGCGGCCGCGTGGCCATCGGGCTTCGCCCACCACCAGAGGGAATCCAGTGTCCAGCATCCAGCATCCCCGCACCGCCCCGGAGCGCATCGACCGCTTCCGCGGCGGGTTCGCCTTCCTGTCCAACTTCCACCGCCACCCGTTCGAGTGGCGCGGCCACCGCTTCTGCACGGCCGAGCACGCGTTCCAGAGCGCCAAGCCGCGCGACGAGCGGGAGCGGGCGCGCATCCGCGAAGCCGCCTCCCCGGCGGAGGCGAAGCGCCTCGGCCGCCGCGCCGACCTGCGCTGCGAGTGGGAGCGGATCAAGGACGACGTCATGCACTCCGTCCTGCTGGCGAAGTTCGCCGTCCCGGAGCTGCGCGACGCCCTGCTCGCCACCGGCGACGCCGAACTCGTCGAGGGCAACACCTGGGGCGACGTCTACTGGGGCGTCTGCGGCGGCCGCGGCAGGAACCAGCTCGGCCGCACGCTGATGCGCATCCGCGACGACATCCGCCGCCGCGCCGGGGCCGCCATGGACGAGCAGCACGCCGACTGGCTGCGCGGACTCTGCGACCTCGAGCGCGCCGGCCGCTGCGAGCGCGAGGTCTGCCGCCGGCGCAGCGGCTGGCGGCGCGACGCCGGCGGCCGGCCGTCCTGCATCCCGCGCGAGATCCTCGGCCGTCTCGGCGCAACCGACCAATAGAACCGGAGAACCAGACCATGACCCGCATCCAGCTTCCCGCGCCGTGCCACCTGTGCGGCCAGACCTGCCTGTCGAGCCGCCGCGGCCGCGTCCTGCGCCGCCTCGACCGCGCCGACCTCGGCCGCCCCGCCGAGCGCACCGACGCCGGCACCTGCCCCTGGCGGCAGTGCCCGCACCGACCCTCGGGGCACGTCATGCCGCCGGTTCTCGAGGACCAGGTCTCACACGGAGTCGTCGCCTCGACCTGGCCGCCGGGGGACCGCCCGCCGGTCGTCCTGTCGCTGCACCCGGCGCGCGCCGCCGCCGAGGCCGACCGCGACCTCCTCGCCGCAACCCCGCCCGTGCCGCGTCCGCGCGACGCCGTCCGCTCCGACTACGACGTCGTCGAGTTCCCGCACGCGGTGATCGCCGCGCAGCTCGACGCGGCGCAGGAGGAGGGCTACGGGTACGGCTACGAGCACGCCATGGAGTCCGCCTGCGAGCGGCTGCGCGAGGACGGCCGCCTGCCGGCCGCCACCGCCGCGCTGCACAGCCTGGCCGACCGGCATCCCGATCTCTTCGCCGACACCGTCCGCCACCTGTTCGGCGTCGACCGCGACATCGCCGCCGCGGTGACCGAGAGCGTTCGACTGGGCCATGCCCTCGACGAGCCCCTCGACGCCGCGCTGAACGCGGCCGGCACCGCGGAGGCCGCGCCATGAGGCTGCACCGCATCGTCGGCCGCGCCGGCAAGTGCGGCCCCTGCGCCATCTCCGCCGTCACCGGCCTGCCCACCCACGACTGCGCGGCGCTGCTGCGCGAGGTCACCGGGCGCTCCCAGATCCACGGGATCCAGGGCTACGAGCTCATGGCCGCCATGGCGCTGGCCGGCTGGCGCTGCGAGCGCACCCTGCACCGGGGCGCCGCCCGTCCGACGCTCGCCGCCTGGCTGCGCGGCCACGACACCTTCGCGGAATCGTTCGTGCTGGTCGTGCGGCACCATTTCGTCGCCGTCGGGAACGGCGAGATCGCCGACTCCGGATGGATGTACGACCGCCGCCCGCAGCCCGCCGCCACCGCGCCGCACCGCCGCGTGCTGGTGCGCCAGACCATCGCCTGCCGCCCCGAGTAGCGCATCCGACGCCATCCGCGGGGGCGGGCGCCTTCCGCCGAGCCTGGTCCGCGCCCGCCGCCCGTCAAGGCAGCCCTGCGGGTGCCGCCGACCCCCCAGCCGCGCGACCGAAGCGGGAAGGGGAGCGCAATCGGCGGCAGCCTTGACCGGCGGCTTGCCGGCGCGGACCCCGGAACCGGGAAAGCGCCACCCCACGAGGAGATTCCATGGACCACAGCCATGCCATTGAACGACCGGTCGCCGCCGACGAGGCCAACCGCGCGCTCGATGCCCTTTGCCGACACCTGGCCGCCGGGCAGCTTCGGCTGGAGGACTTCGACCCCGAACTCGTCTCCCGACTGCGCGAGGCACTCGCCCGGACCGAGCCCCGACCCGATTCGTTCGCCTACGCCGGCGTCGGGTCGCGCCGCACCCCGCCGGACGTCCTGGACGCCATGGGCGACATCGCGCAGACCCTCGGCGACGCCGGCACCGCGCTGTCCACCGGCGGCGCGCACGGGGCCGACAAGGCGTTCGAGACCGGCGCCCTGCGCACCGACGCGCCGATCACCGTCCACGCGCCCTGGCCCGGCTACAACGGCTACCGCCCGGGCCGCGATCCCGAGACCGACATCGACATCGTGCATCGGAAGGCCACGGAGACCGTCGCGGGCCGCACCTACGCCGACCTCGCGCAGGAGCACCACCCGCACTGGCAGCGCTGCAGCCGCGGCGCCCGCGCGCTGTTCCTGCGCAACGTCTCGATACTGGCCGGGGCGCTCGACGACGACGGCGGGACGCTGCCGGTGCGCGCGGTGATCGCCTACACGCCGAACGGCCTCCCGGTCGGGCGCGAGGCGGGCGGCACCGGCCACACGCTCAGGACCGCCGCGTCGCTCGACATCCCGTGCGTCAACCTGTCCCCGCGCACGCCGCCCGAACGCAACGCCGCCGCGCTCGCCGTCGTGCCCCGGGTCGTCCGCGACGCCGTCCTCGGGCGCGTGCCGGGGCTGCCGAGGTAGGCCGCCGTGCGCGATTCCCCCTACGCCCTCGACGAGCGCGCAGCCCGCGCCGCCGGGGCCGTGGTTCGCGGCGCCGAACTGCGCCTGCCGTGCCCGGTCCACAAAAGCTCCCCGGAGACGCTGGCGATCCGCCAGGGCGACCGGGCGCCGGTCTGGCACTGCCACGCCGGCTGCGATCCCGTCGACGTCCGCGACGGGCTGCTCGCCGCGGGGATCCTCGTGCGCGAGCGTTCCCCGTCTCCCGGCCTCCCGCCGCGACCCGCGGACGACCGTTCGCCGCCGCGCTGGATCGCCGGGGTCTGGAACCGCGCCGCGCCCATCGCCGCCACGCCCGCCGACCGCTACCTGCGCGCCCGGGGCCTCGCGCCGCCTTGGCCGCCCGAACTGCGCTGGGACCGCCGGCGCCGCCGGATGCTGGCCCGGGTGTCGCTCGGCCGCCGCCTGCGCGGCCTGCACGCCACGACGCTGCCCGGCCGCGACCGCCGCACCTACGGACCCGTGCGCGGCGCGGCGGTGCGCCTCGCCGCCATGGACGGCGGCGTCCTCGCCGTCGCCGAGGGCATCGAAACCGCGCTCGCCTACGCGGCGCTCACCGGCACGCCCACCTGGGCGGCCCTATCGGCCGCCGGCATGAAGCACGCCCCGCTTCCCGAGGGCCTCGCGTGGCTCGCCGTGGCCGCCGACTTCGACGGCCCCGGACTGCTGGCCGCCGAGCAGCTCGAGCGCCGCGCGCGGGACGCCGGCATCGAAGTGCGCATCGACCTGCCGTCACGCCACCGCGCCGACTGGGCCGACGTGCTCGCCGCGTCCTCCCGTCCGCACCGCCTTTGACGCGCCCGCAGCGCACACCTCCGTATCGGGCGCTCGGGGCGGGCGTTCCCCGGCCACCCTGACGGCCCGTCCGGCGTCGCGCAAGGCAACCGGCCTTGCGGCCGGCGCCTGACGGCGGCCCTGCGCGCCGACCGGAACGCGCCGTCGCCCGGGGCGGCGAACACCGCCATCCTCGGGAGGAGACACGCCATGAACCCCATCCGCCGCGCGCAGCGCATCGACCCGGACACCGTCCGCACCGTCGTCGACCACCTCGACCGCCACGTCGCGCCGCATCTCGCGCCCGACGTCTCGAACTACGCCAGGGGCCGGCAGCGCGCCTGGCTCCAGGTCGAGGCGCCGCTCGGACCCACGCAGCCGTGGCGCCCCGGACTCGCCTCGCACCGCCTCTGGCCCTGGCTCGTCGCGGTCTGGCGCCGCATCGACCCGGACACCGTTCCCCAGGTCGGGCTCGCCGTGCACGGCAGCACGGGCATCGCCTGGCACCGCGACGCGTCCTACGCGCACGCCCGCGCCGCGCTCGTCAACCTCGGTCCCTGCACCTTCGAGCTCGACCGCGCGCGCGACTCCGCCAACGGCCGCCCCGACGATCCCGTCTCGCTGCGACTCTCCGGCGGCGAGGTCCTCGACTTCGACTGCAAGCACCAGCACCGGGTGCTGGACGCCGATCCCGCGCGCTGGTCCGTGGTGCTCTGGCGCCTCAAGCGGCATCCCCGCCGGCCGGTCGCTCCGGTTCGCATCCCCTGACCGGGCCATCCCGCGCCACGAAGCCCGACCGGCCCGTTGCCGATTCCCCTAAGCGTAGTCCGCGGCGCCGCGCGTCAAGGCCAGGCCCTGGCGGGTGCCTTCGGCAGCCTTGACCCGCGGCTTCCCCCGCGGACAGGGTTTCTCCGTGGGAATCAATCAACGGACCACAGAGGAGGTCACCAAATGGACAACGCCATCCCCAATCCCGACGTCTCGTTCACGCGCGACGGCACGGAGCACCGCTGCGCCGAGCTGTTCGACCGCCGCGACAACCGGCGCGCCTGCCGGAACTGCCGGACGCTGATGCACTACGTGCTCGGCCACCGGATCGACTTCCCGGTCGCCGCCGACGTGTCGCGCGCCGCCGCCGGCATCGAAGACCGCGAGCGGCTGAACCACGTCGTCGATCGCCTCGCGCCCTGCCTGCGACCGGCCACCGTCCCCGCCGGGGCGTCGACCACGGGAGCGGCCTGATCCGGCAACGCCGCTCGCGGCGTCGATTCCTTCGAGCCTGGCCCGCGCCCGCGGCCCGTCAAGGCGACCCTCCGGGCGCCGCCCGCACCGTTCGCCCAACCGAATCCGCCGGCAACCCCCGGCGGCGGCCTTGACCGGCCGCTCCCCGGCGCGGCCCCGAGATTCGGAAATCGACAGCCGGAGACCGATCATGTCCAGTACCGCCCGCCGCAAGCCGGACCGCCTGTCCGCCAGCGACGCCCACGCCCTGTTCCACCTCCATGCCGGCGGGGCGAAGATCCTCAACCTGCGCCACATCCCCGGCGACACCAGCCCGGACGCATTGCTGGCCCAGGGCATCGTCCGGGTGGACCGCGCCACGAAGTACGGCAATCCGTACCCGATCGGCAGAAGGTACGGCGACCGCGAGCAGGTCGTCGAACTCTACCGGCAGGATCTCTGGCGGCGCATCCGGTCCGGCGAGATGCCGCTGGAGGATCTCGCCGCGCTCGCGCACAAGCCTCTGGCGTGCTGGTGCTGGCCGAGGCGGCCGTGCCACGCCGAGGTGCTCGCCCGCGCCGCGCTGTGGGCCGCCGGACAGCTCGAAAAAAGTTTCGAGACCTCCTGAAACCGCGTGCCGCGCCGCGCGTTTTCGTGGCGCTTTCCGCTTAGCAAACGCTCAACACGCGGCGCTTGACGGCCCCTGGGGAGGGCGCTACAACGACCCCGCTTACTTGTCCGCCCATGCGGACGTCGCCGCGGAAACGGGGCGTGTGAGCACACGTCAAACCGACCCGGAGGGGCTTAACCGTCCCGAAGGGGAGGTTGGCAACGACGGGTCTTTTCGTCAACTGCTTGAGGAGAGACCAATGGCAACACGAAGGACCAGCAACAAGTCCGAACAGGCTCCGGCCATGCCGAAGTACCTGGGCGTTTTCGTCACCGAGAACTACCAGGGCAACGACGGCGAGGAGAAGACGAGCTACACGCGCGTCGGCGCCGCCTTCCCGCATCGGAAGGGTGCCGGCTTCAACATCGAGATCACCGAAGGTATCTCGGTCAGCGGACAGCTCGTCGCGCTCCCCCCGCGTCACCGACAGACTGGCATCAACTTGCTGATTTAACTATATTTGTTCGCTGTTGGCAACCGCGGCTACTCCTTGAGCGACTCCTTTGGCGTCGCGACTTCGAGGCAGCCTCTCGGAGTCCCGGAATCCGGAACGCAGAACGGGGAACGCTGGAACGGAGGTATAGCGGTGATGGAGTCCTCCACATGAGTGACACGGGTTCAGGCGTCGGTGCCTGATGCGAGAACACGAAAGGCATGCGGGCCCGCACCGGTCGGTGATCACGCGGTTCCAAAGGCGACTATGATCGGTTGTTTCCCAGGATATCCCTGGCCGCCGGGCTCGCCGGCGATGCCGCGGTTGCCCGTGTTCGCGTGCGGGCGTTGCAGAACGACAGATCGCTGACCTAAGGCCCCACGGTCGGCCGCGACATCGAGATCGAGGCATAGCATGCCCCCCCGCCACTCGGGTTCGAAATGAGACTCTCCCGCCGCTTCCCGTATTTCGGTCAAGCTCCGTAGGTTTAGTCCGGAGGACGCTCCAGAAACGCGCCTATAGGCGGCCTCGGCGTCTGCGAGCCCACCGAGTGCGAGCATGCAGTTCCCGTATGCCAGCGCCGTGGCGTCCTTAGTGGCGCCATTCTCCTCGGCCTCCCTGTAGGCGTCTGCGGCTTCTCGGAACATGCCCAGATCGAAGTAGGAGTTACCCTGGTTGTAAAGGATGTCGCCGACACCCATCAATCGGGCAGGTGAGGAATTCCTTGCCAGCTTGTAGTCCTCGATTGCTTCGGCGTGTTCGTTCAGTGCGGCCTTCGAGTTCGCCCGATTGTAGTAGGTGCTCGAAAGATGTAGGGAGCGGAGAGTAGGGTCGATAAGGCCCTCTGGCGTCAAATTGTGGATCCGCTGTAAGCCGTCATCGTAGTCTCGAATCGCCTCACTGAACCGGCCTTTGGCAGCAAGAGCATTCGCTCTGAGCAAGTACGGCTCGGCCACGTCGGGGTGTAGTTCAACGTATCCAGTGTACGTTCGTATGGCGTCGTCAAAACGCCGGTCAATCATGGCGCGGCGACCGTCGCGCTTGAGATTGGTCGCTTTGGCTCTGGGGCGAAGGGGTGGCGAAATCTCGCGCGAACAGTTGTTGCTGGTGGCATGTCCGAATACATCTCTGAAGAGGGTCGCATCGGACTTGCCCAGATCGCCGAGGTGAGAGAGGAGATCATACTTGGCGAAACTCGGAACCTCGACTTCGACCCAAAGACCTTCGGGAATCAACGGCGTGCCGAGCACGAACACGCTACGTTGTGCGATGACGCGAGTCATTGAGAGCCCGTCCAAGTTCGGGTGCCAGTATGACGCCTGGTGTTCGGTCAGGGAGAACAAGGACTCGGCACCGTAGTGTTCATTCGCATTCAAGTCGAGAAACGACTGACTCGCGATGTCGACGACGAAAATCTTGCCGTCAGATTGAGATTCCTCTCGACAAGCGAACCACAACGCGACCAGTGGATCCTCGGTAAAGTCGATGAGACCTGTCGCAGCGCCAAGATGCTGGAGCAGCGCCAAACGTTGTAGGTCAGTTCCGGGCAGACTGCTAGTGGCCGTAGCAGCCATCCTGGGAAGCGGGCCAAGGAGACGGTCTCGATGGTACTCCGAGTGAAGGTGTCTCAATTCGTCGAGATCGGTGAGCACGTCATCGCCATAGGTCTTGCAGATCCGACGTATTGCACCCGACCGGAGCGCCCAGGAACTGCATGCTTGACCTCGGTACACGGGGCGGGTCATGGCCCGCCCCGCGGCAACGACGTCATCAACGACGCTTGCCGAACTGCGGCCAGACTGTCCAAACGCAGGTGCTGCAGGCGTGTCGTTTCCGCCCGTCATTGATCGGTGCCAGCGTGGCGCTTCAGGAACGCGGCAAGGCCAGGATGTGGAATCCTCTTGAGCTTGCCGAAGTTCGTGTCCTCATTGAAATCTCTTCCTTCGTCCGCCTTGCGCCCGTATGTGGTGGTGTCGAGGCTTCGACCCTCCCTCTGCTTCTGCTTGCCGATCTTGCTTGGGATGCAGGGAGTCTCGTAGTTGCCGAACCATCGGCCACCGGAGTCAATGAGCCGCTTGTCGCGTGCCTCGACCAACTCAATCATCGAGAAGACCTCGAGGTCGATGATTGTTGGCGTGACGGAGTCAGCTCGAGCCGTAGCTTGTTGGAGCTGGTAAGCAATCACCAGCATCGCGTCCGTCGAGGGCTCAACATTCTTCACGGTGACCTTCTGGGTGAGCCTCGCGGACGGCTCGCGTGGAGTGGGCGGCTTCTTCATGAGAATGCCGGGGTTGTCGACGAAGATGAGTTTGAGCTCCACTCGTAGTCCCAGATCATCGTGGCGGTAATCCGGATAGCCCTCCCGGTCACCAAGCAAACCCTCGTGCTTGGTGAGGCCGACCTTGGCGACGCCACCGAGATGCGGGATCAGGGCGTCCATAAGCGTGCCAACGATGGTCCCCACTTGGGAGGGTTCGATGTCAGCAAGCGCCACTGTTGGCAACAAGAGGCTATCGAACTGGACGTCGATGAGCGGTCGGACCGCATGGCGGAGCTCGAGCAACCGCTCGCTCGTCATCTGGGAGTCCGAAGTCAAGCGGCGCCTGTGCCGTCCGATGTCGTTTTCGAGTACGACGCCAGCGCTGACCTTAGGTTGCCCGGGAGCACGTCATCGATGCAGGTGTCCAGACAAATGCACCACTCGGCAGCCTCGATCACATCGATCCGACGTTCGCAGGTCTCGACCTTGGACACGTAGGGCTGGGGCTTGCCGAGCAAGTCCGCCAATCGCGTTTGTGTGACCCCCCTGTCCTTTCTCGCCTGCCGCAACCTGGCAACGAACTCAAGGTAGCGAGGATCATGCGCTGCCTGCATAGTGCCTCCGTTGTCGCGGGCCGGCGAAATCCGATCAGGGGCAGAGTCGCACTCCAGCACATATATTCCAAAAGCGTATATTTGCGCCAATCGAGACCGTCGTCTTGACCGGGCTCGGCTGCACTTGTACGCTGGCAACAATTAGCGCAGTTTTGGGAAGACGCATGGCAAGACGGCATTGGAACCGCCAAGGTGACTTGGAGTCGTTGTTCGTGCGACTGGAGGAGCTTGTTCTCGCCAACTCGGGAGAGGACGAGTTCGAAGAGGTGTTCAAGCTAGTCGTCGCCAAGCTGTGGGATGAGCGTTCAGGGAGACAGCCGAAATTTCAGGCTAGCGCTTCTGAGGACGAGACGTACGAAGGCATCTGCGGTCTGCTCCGCGAGGCAGAGAGCGCTTGGCCGGGGATCCTGGGCGCGGAAACGACCCCCCGGCTCAGCCCCGCTCATTTGCAGGTCTGTGTTGAGGCACTCGCTCGCCATTCCGTGCTGGGGAACGATCTGCACGTGCTGGACGGATTCTTCGAGTACTTGGTGTCTAGAAGCTCCAAGGGCGCGAAGGGACAGTACTTCACCCCAAGACATGTAGTGGAACTATGCGTCCGTTTGCTGCGGCCGGGGCGGCATGAGTCGATCTGCGACCCAGGGTGTGGATCGGGCGGCTTCCTGCTGCATGCGATGAGGTACGTTCGTCAGCATGAGTCGCTGTCTGACGCGGCGGCACAGGGGTATTGCCGCAATCACATCTGGGGATTCGACATCGACAGTCGGGCGATCCGGGTCGCGAAGGCGCTGATGCTGGTTGCCGGAGACGGGAGTGCGAACTTCCTGCGCCTCAATAGCCTGCTTCAACCGGACATGGGCGGTCTCCTTGCCTTGCCTGGTGGCGATGGAGATCCGTTGGAGAGCCCGCTAACGATTGAGGACGTTTGTCGCGGACGGAGGCGGCGCCACGTCGGATTCGATCTGATATTGACGAATCCGCCTTTCGCCGGCGAGGTGAGGGAGAGGCACCTTCTAGACGGGTATGAGGTCAGCCGCGGTCGAAAACGAGCGGAGCGCGACATCCTGTTCATTGAGCGTTGCGTGCGATTGCTGCGGCCCGGCGGCAGGCTTGCGATCGTATTGCCACACAACAAGTTCGCAGGAACGGCATTCCGCGACGTCAGGAAATGGCTGCTGTCAGAGGTACAGGTTCTCGGGGTCGTGAGCTTAGGTCGGAACACCTTTCTCCCACACACGCATCAGAAGGCGAGCGTGCTGCTCGCGCGGCGACGAGCTAAAGGCGAACGGCCGGATCGGAACGAACGCGTCTTCTTCGCGGTGAGCGACCGTAGCGGAAAAGACTCGAAAGGACGGTATTTGCTCCGTGACGGGACGTTGCCAACGGACACGCTCTGGAGTTGCGTGGATCATGACTTCGACGAGATCGTAAGTGCCTTCCACGATGCGGTAGGTGCGTCCAGAAAGCGGACGGCGAAAGGGGCGTCTGCGTTTTGCAGTGAGCGACGGACGACGAATCTGGGCTGGGACACCGTGCTCGCGCCAGAGCGTTACGATCCACGTCGATCATTGGCCGTCTCTAAAGGGGTGCCCCTCGGTGACGTTGTAGAGGTCCTTCATGTGACGGCAGGACCTCGCGCGACGCCGGAGAGGGTCAGGGTGCTCGTGTTGGACACCTCGGATGCTCGAGAAGGCATCGTCAGTTGTCGCAAGGAGCCCGTCCTGGGGCATGAGGTCGGGAGTACAAAAAAGGTTGTGGAGCGGGAGTGCGTGTTGATCTCGCGTCTAAGGCCGTACTTGCGGCAAGTCGCGTACGTGGATGGCGAGGTGCCAGGGTGGAGTCAAGGTGTGCTGATGTATTGCTCGACCGAGTTCTTCGTGCTGCGTTCGGCCGACGATCAGCCGATTGGCTTCATCGTCCCATTTCTGCTCTCAGCACCGGTACAACGGGTGCTTGCTGCATCGCAGGAAGGTGGACATCACCCAAGGTTCAACGAGAGTACGCTGCTTGAGTTGCCGATACCAAGCGTGCTGATGGAACGACGTGAGGGCGATTCGCGCCGCGTGGAGGAAGCAGTGTCGCTGTTCAGGAGGTCCGAGCAACTCAGAGACGGACTTGTCAAGAGCGTGAGTGGCGTAGTGGCAGGGAACGAAGAGGCTGAGGCGGCACTGGCGGGGGCCTAGACGATGCGAGGCCAGCGCTCGTGATCGGATCAACAGCCGGGCAACACCTCGGCGGCGGGCGGGGGCAAGCGGTCGAATTATGTGTAAGAAACCCTCGCATTCGACCGATGCTTGCGATCGGTCGATGCTGAGCGGGCTCGCGGCCGAAGGATTCCGCTTGCCCTATTCGCACCCTGTTTCGTCCTTGCGGACGGCGCCGGCACTGCTCTCGCGCTGTTCCTTTGGTCAGTGGAACGTCTGCGACGCGTTGTGCGTCATCCCTATCGTTCGGCCGTCTGTCGCGAGTCGAGGCGTTCCGTTGGGATACCCTGCGGTCTGCCTGATTCGCGCTCCGGTCGTGTCAGCCGGGATGTTGCTGGAAAGGTCGCGCTAGCGACTGCACCCGTTGATTCAGCTGGGGTCGTGCTGGGGCCCACTCACTGGACTCTTCCCGATGATTTGCATGGTGGGGAAGCCATGTCCGGGTCGCAGATCCCGGCGTCTGTTCGCCCAGATGGGCAGTGTTGGCGCGGATCGTAGACGCCCCCGGACCGCGGTGCAAGCGGCGTTTACGGGTGTGCGTGGGGCGTGTTAGCGGCCAATTGTGAGCGAAAGGCGGCAAGGCGAGCCCGGACGCTGGGAACAGGCGTCCGTCAGGACCCTTTCCCAGCGTCCGGGCGAGCAGCGGCTTCGACGAGGCGTCCGACGGCATTCGGACACGTTGCGCCAGGGGCGCGTTGGGGCGGCGCCGGACCGCGCCGACGGCGGTTGCGGACTGCGGCCGGTGCGCGGCTAGCCGTCGGGCGCGCCGGGCAACGTGAAGCCGGCGGCGAGCAGCGCACGGGCAAGGCGGCCTTCGAGGTCGCCGAGGTCACGGCGTGGCACGGTGCGCCCGAGCGCGGCCTCGACGCGCAGCGCGAGATCGCGGTACGTGGCGCGGGACTCGCCCAGACGCCGGAGGGCGTTGCGCGCGCCGCGCAGACTGTCGCGGACCTGGGCGGTCCGTTCGCGGTCGCGGCGGCGGGTGGCGCGCTCGGCATCGAGCGCCCCGCGGACGGCATCCCGTTCGCGGGACACGGCATCGAGCTGGTCGCGGAGCGCCTGCTGCGCCGCGTCCGCCTCGGCCTTGCGGTCGTCGCGTTCGCCGAGCAGGTGGTGATGCTTGAGCAGGATCTCCCCGATGGCGTGCCCGCGGCTGTGGTCGTCGCAGTGGTAGTCGCGCCGGCCGTTCATGATCGAGTCGAGGACCTCGATCTGGACCTGGCTGAGGTGGATCGTGAGCGTGGTCACCTCAAGTAGGTCTCGGTAATGAGCGGGCGGAAATGCCCGTTATGCCGATATCGGCATAATGGGCACTATGCCGACGTTCGGATTATGCCGAGCCGCCGGCGCGGTCCGTTGCCCGCTCTGGCACCGGCGGCACGGTGTATCGGCATAATCTACAACGCTTCCAGGAAGGCGAGCAGTTCGTCGGTTGCATGGAACCGCCGACCGTCGTCCGCCACGGGACGGGTACGCGCCAGGGCGCGCTCCTTCAACGTGATGTCGGCATGGACGTACATCTGGGTGGTTTCCACACGCTCGTGTCCCAGCCAGAGGGCGATGACGGTGCGGTCCACGCCATTGTGCAGAAGCTCCATGGCGGCGGTGTGCCTCAGAACGTGCGGCGTGACGCGCTTGTTTGCCAACGTGGGGCACGTTTGCGCGGCGACGGCAGTGTATTTGCGCACGATGCGTTCCACGGCATCCCGGCTCAACGGTGTTCTTCGCGTGGTCGTGAACAGCGGATCGTCCGGGCCGCCTCCGTGCTCGTCGATCCAGCGGCGCAAGGCCTCGCGGCTGTCCGAACGGAGCGGCGTGGCGCGCTCCTTGCGGCCCTTGCCCGTGCATCTGACATGGGCGCCCGTCCCGAGATGAACGTCGCACACGCGCAGACCGATGGCTTCGGAGACGCGCAAGCCCGTCTGGAGCATCACCAGCAGCAGCGTCCGGTCGCGGCGGCCGAACCAGGTGGCGTCCGGGCTCGCCACGAGGGCCTCCACCTCGTTGCGTGCAAGGAAGTCCACGACGGGCTTGTCGTGGCGTTTCGTCGGGATCGCCAGAACCTGCTGGCAGTGCAGCAGAAGCTGTGGCTCGTTGACCGCGACGTAGTTGAAGAACGAGCGGATCGCGGCCAGCCGCGCGTTCCGGGTCCGTGCGCTGTTGCCGCGCGCCTCCTCGCAGAAGGAGAGGAAGTCTCCGACGAGGTCCGCATCGAGGTCCGCGATCAGAAGTTCCGTAGGCGCGCGACCGAGGCGGTCCTGGGCGAAGCCGAGCAGGAGCCGGAACGTGTCGCGGTAGCTCGACACGGTGTTCGGGCTCGCCTGCATCTGCGTGAGCAGCCGCTCCGTGAAGAAGCGCTGGAGATGGGCTGGTAGTCGGCGGGTCTCCATCATGGCGAGATCTCCCGGTGGCGGGCCTCCGCCCGTTCCGCTGCCAGCTGCAGGAGTTCCGGGACCGCTTCGATGTACCAGTACGTGTGCTCCGGCTTGGTGTGACCGAGATAGGCGCTGAGCCGGTACATCTCGCGGTCGATGTCCCGTCCCTCGCGGAACCAGTCGAGCATGGTGTGAACGGCGAACGTGTGGCGCAGGTCGTGGATGCGCGGTCCGGTGCCGTTGTTCCGCCGTTCGGAGATCCTCCTGATCCCGATGCGATGACTCGCACGGGCGAAGTTGTAGCGGGCTCCCGCATCGCCGGCCGGTTGCCCGTCTTCCCTGACGAAGAACCGCGGCGAGTCCGTGTCGGTCAGCCGGTCGCGCTCGGCGGCGTAGTGCGCCAGTCGAGCGACCGCGCAGGATCTCACGGGGATGGATCGCTCGCCTCCGTTCTTCGACCGCCGGATGTGGAGGATGCCGCCATCGAGATCGACGTCGCGGCGTTCCAGGCGGAGCGCTTCGCTGATGCGCATCCCGGTCACGGCGATCAGCCCGAAGAGCGTCTGGTGGAGCAGTGCGCGCAGCCCGTGCGGCGACCCGAGTCGCCCGGCCTCGTCGACCAGTTGTGCAAGTTGCCGCTGCGTGTAGATGTAGGGCTTCGAGCGCACCGGCCGTGCCGGGATCAGTCCGGCGGGCGGCACCTCGGTGCGGTCGTCGCGCGTCTGCAGCCACGCTGCGAAGCCTCGCACCATGCCGAGGCGGTGGCCCCAGGTGGCGTTGCTGGCGTTGCCGTAGTGGTTTCGCCACGCCAGGAAGAGTTCCGTCGAGATGTGGTGGCATCCCACGCTGCCGGCGTATTCGACGAACTTGCGCAGGACGAACTCGGCGGTCGAGAGGTCGTAGCCCAGGCTGCGCCGCGTTGCGAGGTAGTCGTTCAGGTGTTGGGCCATCCTGGTCATTGGCGGTCTCCCTCCGTCGGCCAGGGGCGGGAGATCGACCGGAGCGCGTCCACATCGTGCTGCGCGTAGATCGTCGTGGTCTTCGGCGACCGGTGCCGCAGCACGTCCCCTATCTCCTCCAGCGATGCCCCCTTGCGGAGCATGTCCGTGGCAAGGCTGTGCCGCAGGACATGCGCTCCCACGTGCGATCGGGGCGGCGTGACGCCGGTTGCCTCGTACGCCTCCGCGAGCATCAGGCGCACCCGCGCGCGCCTGAGCCGGCCGAACGGCACCTTCGTGGAGACGAACAGGGCGCGGTCGTGGCCCCGTCGTTCATGGCGGATGTAGTCGACGATCGCCTCGCCGACATCCGCGGGTAGTGGCATGCGGTCGTGCAGGCGCCCTTTGCCGCGGACCAGGATTTCTCCGGCGCGCCAATCGATGTCCTCGAGTTCGATGCCGACCACCTCGGGTTCGCGCAGCCCGAGTCTGGCCATGGTCAGGACCATGGCGTAGTTCCTCTTCGCCTCCCTGCCGCGCTGCCCGACCGCCGCTACCACGCGGCTCACCTCGGCAGGCGTGAGGTGGCGCGGGATCCTCCTCGGCACACCTTTCACGGAGGGAACGGCCTTGCTCAGATCGCGCTCCGTCCGACCGCTCCACAACAGGAACCGGAACAGGTTGCGCAGATGCGAAGGCATTTCCCGGTTCCGGCTCCCGGCAGCTCGCACCGTCGCCATGAAGGCGGTGATGTCGTCCGGCACGATGTCCCGGGCATCGCCGAACTCGTCGCCGAACCGGAACGCGAGAAAGCGGTCGTGGACCCTGAGACATGCGTAAATCGTGCTGTCTGCGAGCCCGCGCACCTGCTTGAGGTAGCGCCGGTACTCGCGGCGCTGGCAGGCCGGCGGCGACATGTCCACGGCGACCGCATCCGGCGGGGCGCCGGCATGCTCGATCAGGTATTCCCGGAACTTGTGCATGCAGCGGCGCGCGTACCGCTGGCTGATCGGCGCCAGCCCGGCCGCGACCTCCGAGAACAGGGGAAGAGCCGCCTCCTCGTCGAGTTGCCGCGGCGACATGCCGCGCGTCTCCATGGCTTCCGCCACCGCGCTGGCGAGTCGGCTGTGCCGCAACACCACGGGGCCGCAGTACCCCGCCGTGTCGATCTGTCGGGCGAAGCCCTCTACGTGGCGCTCGAGCTCGCTCGGTGCACCGCGATCCTTGGTGCTGATGGATTTCATAGGTTTTTTCCTTCACTTGGGAAGGAGCAACCTATGTCAACGCGCTGCCCGCGCCACCTCGATTATGCCGCGTCGTCTAGCACAATCGTCCGAACTCCATGAGCACTGCGGGAGTGGATCGGCATAATCCGAAAGTCGGCATAGTGCCCAAGCTCCTGACTGACGACTTCGAGGGCGTCGGCGCGGACGAGGGTGCGCTGCAGTTCGTCCATGCGTTCCTGGGCGTATGCGTGGCGAGCCCCATGGGCGCCTGCAGTCCACCCCAGCGCGCGCTTCGAGGCGCTGCCGAAACTGACGCTCCACGGCGTGCCGCCGGCGACATCGTAGCGGGAGGTGTAGTGGATGCCGCGGTCGGTGACGCGCACCGGCTCCTCGCGGCGGACCTCTTCGAGGCGTTCGGCCAGGTGATGCGGAAGGCGGACAAGGCGTACCAGCCCGCCCTTGCCGATCACCGTGTAGTCGCGTCCCGGCCTGCCGTCGAACTTCTCGGGACGCGCGGGGCGGGGGTCGGGCGGCTGCTCGGCGGGACGGGCGATCGTCAGCAGTTCGTGCGCCCGCAGTCCGGCGGCGTGGGCGATCAGCGTCGAGAGTCCGTTGCGCGCGTTCTGGGCGGCGGCGACCATGCGGATCTGTTCCGGCCGGTACGCTCTCCCGCCTGTGCGGCGCGGCTTGGCCGAGCGGACCACGGTGAGGCGTTCCCCATTGGGGAGCCGCCGGGAGACGTGGACGAGCATCGCCTGCAACGCCTGCCGGTGCATGTCGAGGGCCTTCTGGCCGAGATCGGTCGTGCGGGTGCGCAGGTATTCGACCGCGGTCTCCGGCGTGAGGTCGCGCAGTTCGCGTCCCTCCCGAGCGATGCGCCGGGCGATCTGGAGCAGGCAGTCGCGGTAGTTGGCGACGGTGCGCACCGATGCGGGGCGGTTCGGATTGCGGCGTAGCGCGCCGAGATTGACGAGGCGACCGACCACGGCCTCGGCCTGTCGTTCCGGCGACCGGATAGAACGGAACTTCGGCACCCGGTCAGCCCGCCCCGTGGCGTCGCAGCCAGCGGGCGACGGTGGCGTGCTGGACGCGTACGCGGTGGGCGAGCAGCCAGCGTTGCAGTTCGGCGGTGGTGCAGCCCTCGTCGCGCAGGGCGAGCAGTTCGCCCTTGTAGCGGTCGAGGCGCGAGCGGCGGTAGCGGGGACGGCGGCGGGCGCGGGTCTCGGCCCGAAGGCGATCCGCCTCGGCGGCCGCGTCGAAGGTGTTTCCGTCGCTCGAAACGGGCGTGGACTTCGTCATCGGGTGCGCTGCGGAAGCGGCCGTCGGGCCGCGGTGAAGTTCGAAGACGGGTGCATTGGGCCGTCCTACACCATACGGGAAACACGTGCAAATACTTCATGTTTATCAAATGCTTAAATGATGTATTTCGGGAGACCGGCAGGTGCTTTCTGCCGCGCTGTGCGCTCCGGTGACGCGGATCGCGTGTGCTCGCCGCACGGGCAGGGATGGCGCCCGCGGTGTTGCTTCGCGGGGACGTTGCCCACAAAGTTGGTATCGTCGATATTGGCGGGCGCCGCGGACGCCATCCCGAGAAGCAGCGTGGCGGCACTGAGCGGCCCGTCAAGGGTCTGCTGCGCCGACGGTAGCTGTCGCCCTTGACGGGCCGCTCCGCACCGTAGGGAGCTCTACAGCGCGTCTGGAAGGCCGAGGCGCGCGACCCGGAGATTGCGCGCCTCGACTGCGAATGCGACGTTAGCAGCGGCGGTATCTCCAGCCATTGTCGAATAGCGGGCGCGCCCATTCGCGCTCTTCGCGCGGCTCCGGGTCCGGCAGCGGTGACCAGTATGCAGCAGTCGCCTGCGGCTTCGGCCGGGAGTTCCAAATCGAGATGCCCAGGTCGAGATTGCTCGCGCGGTGCACCGTCTCGGGCTTGGCCGCGAACTCGTCGATCACCGCCGCGTCGATGGCGTCCTGGCGCTTCTGAGCGCGCTCGATGTCCCGGTCGTCGCGGCACCGCTGGCAGAGGAAGTCACCGGCGAGCCGCTTCCGGTACGCACACCGCCTGCACCCGCCTTCCGCGGCAAGCGCCGCCCGCCTTCTGCGGCATGAGGCGGCCCGCCGGTCGAGACACGGCTGGCAGGCGTGGGCGAAGGTCCCGTCCTTTTTGATAGCCGCCGGCCTCCGGCAGCGCTTGAGCGAGCACTCGGGGGCCGGGGTCCGGCGTAGAACGGCGGGCGGCACGAAGCCCTCGGGGAGTTTTCCGCTCCACCGGGTAACGAGGGTTGGAAGGTCCATGTCGGTCTCCTGTCAGGTTGTTGCCGACGCGGGAGTGCGTCGGTGCCTGGCAGGCGGCACGCGCGCGCAGGGCGGTCACCTCGCGCCAGCGAGGTCGGAGCGAAGCGGAGAACCGGCCGGTTGACCGCCGGAGCACGCGTGCGACGCTGGACCGGCATCGACGGAAGGGACGCTGCGTTTGTCGAACCGGGGCAGCGGGAGACCCTTCCCGAGCGACAGGATGTGTCCGCGGCGCTACACTTCGATGCAGCCGTGGCAGGGAGCCGCTTTATGGAAGTCGCCGAAGACCGCTACGCGCCGCGCATCCGCGAACTTTCCGCGAAGCCGGCGCGGGCGCCATGGGTGTACCGCTGCCGTCTGGCCGGGCGCAATGTCGTCGTCGACGTGGACGCGTTCGCCACGGGGGAGGCATCGTCGCTGGCCGCCGCGCACTGGGGCGTCGAGCGCGACGAGGTCGCCGTGGACGGCCAGAGGCGGCGATGGATGCGCTGGATCCGGGTCAGCACGCACGAGGCGGTCGACGGCAGCATCGCGATGGAACGGGACTGGTGGTACACGACCAAGCTGGTCGCCATGATCGTGACGACCCTTGCAGGGGCCTACGTGGTCCACGTAACGATCCCGTAGACGCGGGAAGTCGCTCACCCCGGGATGGCCGGACTCGGCCCTGGGGGTGAAACGCGTGGCGCTGATTGGTCATGACGAAAACGATGGCAGTCCCGGCAATCGCCCTCGGCTGTCTGGTGTCGGACGGCGGGGGCATTCACGCCGACTTCGTGGTCGCGGAGTTCGACCGGCGGGAGAGGATCGAGATCGGTCGGACGGCGGACGAGGTTGGGCAGCGCCGCCTCGACACCGATGACCGCGGCCTTGTCGAACATGCGCAGTCTCAGGGAAACTGGGACAGGGCGGACATCGAGACAGTGCGGTTGGCCCCGGACGTGTTCCGGAGCCTTTCTGCGGATGTGGTTGCAGACCTGACTCGGCGGCGTTGCGTAATCCCGCAACCCTGGTTGGCAACCGAGCCGGCAAACGTCGTCCACGGGCGGTTCACGGTTCCCGACCGGACGGACGCGGCAGTGCTGTGTTCAAAAGACCGCGTGTCCTCGATCCTCCGTGTACCGTGGGAATTCGACGGACCATGTGGACGAGTTGGCGCCCATAGCCGACCGCGGCTATCTGCAGGACGTGGGCCGTGGCCGGATCGGTTTCTCGCGTGCGATCGGGGTTGCCGATGCGGAGCGCGTTCGACATGGGGTGCGTCGCACGACGGCCCGGACCCACGAAACGGATGTCGACGGGATCGAGGACTTCTTCCTCGAAAAGGCCTCGAGCATCTGGTACTGGCACGATGGGACGTGGCTCCAGCTGGCGGGGTCGGATTGAGGTCATGCCGTTCCTGCCCGATCACCGGGGACGCATGTCCAGTAGATCGTTGAGGACGCAACTCCTGGACGCGGCGCGCCGAAACGATTCGCCGCGCGTGCGGGCATTGATCGATGCCGGCGCGAAAGGAACGGCGAAACAGCTCGTCGATGCGGCCCGGGCCAGCGAGGCGAATGTGGTCGCCGCATTGATCGAGTCCGGTGCCAAAGGGCCGCGCGGCCAGTTGGAGACATCGGCCCGGATGGGGGAAACATCCCTCGTCGCGGTGCTGATCGAGTCAGGCGCGAAGGGCACCAGGCCGCAGATGCTCGAAGCGGCGCGTGCGAACGAGCCGCCAGTGGTATGCGCCCTGGCACGGTCGGGTGTCGACATCGATGCGGTGCTGTTCGACGCGGCGCTGCACGGCGAAGCCGAAGCCATCCCGGTCTTGATCGAGTGCGGCGCCGACCCGAATGCGGCAGACCGCCACGGCAGTGTGCCGCTGTACGCCGCCGCAGCGCTGCGAGGCCGCAGGCGCGTGAAGGTCGACGCGATTCGACGGCTGCTGGGCGCGGGCGCCGATCCGAACGTATCCGGCAATGGGTTCGAGCCGATTCTCCATAGCGTCGTCAAGAGCGTCGGTTGGGGGTACGCGCCGAGTCCGGTGGAACACATCGGCGTTCTGCTGGAAGGTGGTGCCGATCCGGATGCACGCGACCACAACGGGACCACAGCGCTGCACGCGGTGGTGTCGGCTCATCTGCTCGACCGGGCCGAAGAGCCGGATCCCTCGCCGTACGCGGCGGCCATCGCCGCGCTGTTGGCCGGTGGCGCGCCGGTGACCGCGCGGGACAGGTTCGGGAGAACGCCGCTCGAATGCGCAAGCGGGGTCCGTGGTCAGGCCGATCCCGCAGTTCTTGCCGCACTACGCGGGAGCATCAACGATGGTCTTCGCGCCGCGCACAGGGTCACGCGTCGACGGTGAAAGCCTCGACGATCCTTGACGCGGCGATGCGGCCGGAGAACTGAAGCTCAGGATCCCCGGATGGCGATGTAGGCCGGCCAGCGGTCAGAATCGTTCAACGTCGGCCATGACGCGGTTGATCAACGCGACGAACACAGAGATGTCGCTGAGGCAATGGCGGCAGCGGCCACTGTCGACCAGTTCCCAAGAGTAGCGTTTCTGCCAGAGGATCACGTCCTCGTCGAAATACTCGAAGAATCCCCTTAGGGTCAAAATGTCCCGGTTGGGCGGCCTAGATGGCAGTGATGTGGGAGACGCCACGTTGATGAACGCAATGAGGTCGTGGCCTGCCCGTACGGATGCCCTGCTCGCTTGATAGGCCGCCTCCAATTGGGCCTGACGCTCCGCAGGCAGCTGGTCATGCAGCTTCACCAAGAGATGGTCGTGGGGGATGGCGACGTTGTTGAGGAACAGGAGCAGTTTGAGCATCAACTCCAGGGCGATCCCGAGATTGAAGTGGGAAACGCTCTTCATCGAGACCCACATATCGTGATGGGCGCGACCATGCATTTCGGGGACCGGATCATCACTGTTGTCCCGTATGCCGTGACGCCGAATTTCCGTTTCGATGCGACTTGCCGTCGTTTTGAAGTCGTGGATGTTGTCGTAGAGCAGCCGGTACGCGGTGACTTCCATGGCCCTTGCTTGGCGATTGAGGGTTGCACAGGCTACAGGAGCTACCGGGTCAAAGGCGAGTGGGAGGCGTGGTGGGGGAGGCGTGGTGCGGCCTCGCCGCCCGGAGGGCGGAAGCGCGAGGGACCGTCACCCGAATGGGCCGAGACCGCGCCAGCGGGCTCGGGTCGGCGAAGCCGACTAGGGCCCGGTCCCACCGGGACGCGCCCTCCCCCGGAACTGGCATCGACGGCACAGTCCGCCCGATGTCCGGCATCCCGGATGGAAGACCGGACGGAACCCGTGTCCCGGAATTTCGCGAACAGGCCGCGGGGAGATCGCTCGCCGCGAAGGCAGGGAGCGGGCGGGTTGCGAGGTCGCGGAAGGAAGCCGCGACGAGTCCCGCGATGCCGCGGGCAACTGTCGCCCGCCCGCTCCCTGCGGGCAGCGTATGATCGCCTCCGCCGCGTCAAGGGTGCGCGCCCGGCATAGCCGGACGCCCTACCGGCCCTTGACCCGGTTTCGGCGAATCGATGCTCTCTCAGGCAATGTACGCGGCCCAGTCCGCCATCAGGACACGCCGTTTCTCGAACAGGTCGCTGCGCCGGTAGGCGGCCTCCACCCGGTCGCTGTTGACGTGCGCCAGCGCCAGCTCGCAGATCTCGCGGGGGTAGTCGGTGCATTCGGCGGCCCAGTCCCGGAAGCTGGAGCGGAAGCCGTGCGGCACCGCGCCGATCTCCAGGTCGCGCAGCAGCGACGGCATGGTGGACTGGCTGAGCGTCCTCCCGGTCGGCGACGGGAACACCAGCCCGCGCGGATCGGCGAGTTGCCGCGCCTCGTCGAGGACTTCGAGCGCACGGGGCGACAGTGGAACGCGGTGCTCCCTCGCCGCCTTCATGCGCCCGGCGGGAATCGTCCAGACCGCCCCGGCGGTGTCGATCTCGTCCCACCGGGTTCCGCGGACCTCGCCGTTGCGGCAGGCGGTGAGCACGAGGAACTCGAACGCGAGCACGGTGCCGCGGTACGCCCGCGAGCGGCGCACCCGGTCGAGCGCCGCCCCGACCTCGCCGTGCGGCAGCGCGCGCTGGTGCTGTTGCGGGACCGTGTTCTTCGGCAGCGCGGCCGAGATGGCGTCGCCCGCCGGGTCGTCCTGCCGGAAGCCTTGCGCGACCGCCCACTTCATCACCGCGGCGATGCGCTGCCGGACACGCTTGGCGGTCACCCGCTTGGTGGACCAGATGGGGAGCAGCACGGCCATCACGTCGGCGGTGTCGATCTCGTCGACGGGCTTGTCGGCCAGGCGCGGCATCGCGTAGTCGCGCAGGCTCGCCCGCCACTGCTGTTCGGACCGGGCGCGGTCCTTCCAGTTCTCCGCGTGAATCGCGATTACGGTCTCAAGCGCTTTCGCGAAGGTCGGAACGGCGGTCGATGTCTGGCGCGGGTCGCGTCCTTCGTCAATCGCGCGGGCGTTCTCGAGCGCGCGTTCGCGGGCTTTGGCCAGGGTGACCACGGGATACCGGCCGAGGCCGATGGTGGTGCGCCTGCCGTCGATGCGCACGCTCTGGCCCCACGACTTGCACAGGCCGTGGCGGGACGAGGGCTGCACGAGCAAGGTCAGGCCGAGACCGCCGCGCCCGTCGCCGTAGCGCCCGGGGACGTTGACGATTCTGACGAAGGTGGCGGTCAGCATGGTGGGTCGTTTCTTCATGTTTCAGTACTCCTGTCACGACGTAATTTTGCGTCGATGCAGTGTGCCGAAATGAGACGTGGAGCGTCAAAAACTTTATGTTTATCAAACGGTTAAACGAACCTTGGGACATGTCCTGAAACGTCCAAAAACCCTGGGTTCGGTTTCCCCGCGTCCGCGCGAGGAGAGCCAGGCCAGCTGAGCCCAGCGCGTCGAAGCCGTGACGGTGGAAGGGGGCAGCAGTGCCCCCTTTCTTTTTCGCAGTAGCGCCGCGCGAGCGGCGTAAACACAACCGGGCCGCAAGGCCCACTCAACCCGTCGGGGCGGCGCCCGGCGGGTCCGCTCCGACGGTCCAAGGGAACGTTCATCATGGACACACTGTTTGGACTGGACGTCGTCGACGACGACAGCCTCCACGGCCGCGCGGTCGCGGAGGGCATGGGGCTGGAGGACGAGGGCGACCTGTTCTGCTGGCTGGCGGAACAGGCGCGCGAGACCGGCAGCTGGCCGCATTGCGGCTGCGCGAGCCGCGGCTTGTGCTGCCTCAACCACCGCGTGGTCAGATCCTCGGCGGGCGGACTCGCCCTGCAGGAGATCGACCACAGGACGGGAGAGCCGCGCGCTCCGGAACAGCGCCGCCTCGAGCGGGAGGCGCGGGGCTGGGGCCACCGGCACACCTGGGCGCAAGCCTGACTGTGAGGGCCGTCGTCCACGCCGCGCCGCGTCGGCCCTTCGGGGCCGGCGCGGCACTCCACGATCCCCGCACTATCCGCCGAACCGCCCTCCAATCCCGATCCCACCGTCCATCCCCGTGCGGCGCATACGGCGCCCCCGTACACTGCCCACGGTACCCTTCCATCCAGCAATCGGCCGGCCGGCCTCGACGCGAACGCGGTCGGACCCCTCCCCGAGGGGAGAGGTCCTTCCGCTGAAGTGCGTCACACCACGTTGAACAGGTCCAACAGACCCCACATGGCCGCTATCGCGGTGCCCACGACGATCGCCGTGTGCATCAGCTCGAGCAGCCTCTGGGAGTCACCGGGCGCCCACACCGAATGGCGTCGGTCCACTGGGGTTTCCTCCGATGAGATGCCCGCCAGCGAACCTCGCCCGCCGGGGGAGGTTCCCCGACGGGATGGGCCGGAACGGCCCGGACGTTTCACGCCGCGCATGCGCGCGGCACCTTGCTTGGACGCCACCCCGGAGGGCGGCAACGCCAGGACGAGCCCGGCACGTAAGCGGGATCCTTGATACCCCCGCTGCCGCGCCGGCGCAAGCTAAAAAGTCGTAGCCCCACGCTACGACGCGGGCTACGCCCGCGGCCCCCGCGCGCACCGCCGACGCCGGCACGCGAGTCCCCCGGCGTGGCCGAGGTCGGCGATCCGGCGGATCATGCGGGCGCCGTCGGCGATGCGGGCGTGGTGGGGATTGAAGACGCGGCGCTCCCGGGCCGCCGCCGTGGCGGCGGCGGTCGCCGCGCAGGTTGCGTCGAACGCGCCGATCAGCGCCGCGAGCCGCACCGCCTCGCCCGCGCGGACGCGAATCCTGCGCTCCGCCGAGTCCCCCCATGCCGGAGGCCCCGGCACCGCGTCCGCCAGCTCGTCCCGCGCGAACGCGGCGACCCCCAGCGCCCAGCGGTTCACCGCACCCTCCGCCGCCGTCAGCGCCGCGTCGATCTCCTTGAGCCGCGCCATCGCCGCCGGGTCCCCGGCGCGGCGCAGCGCCGCCACGCCCGACTGGAAGTGCGCGATGCCGGGAATGAAGCGCCCGTCCTCCGGGCGGCCGTCCCACAGCAGGCGCGCGGTGATCGACGCGAGCACGACCCGCCGCGCGCTCACGGGCCTGTCCGAACCCGGCTCACGGCCGCTGCCCGCGCGCCGACCCGCCGGTTTCGCCGCGCGGCCCGCCATCCGAATAGACCGCGGCATCGCCGTCGAGGCCGCTCCGCTCGCAGCCGAACACCAGATTGTGCCAGCGCGACGTGTCGCCCACCACCCGGCCCCTGCACCACGCGAACACGGCGCGCAGAGTGCGCTCGATGCGCGTCGCGAGCCGGTCCGGCCCCGGCGGCGCGATCAGGTTCATGTAGAGCGCGCCGCCCTCCGCCAGCCGGGACCGCGCTAGCACGAAGAACTCCCGCGTGACCAGATGCGCCGGCACCGTGGTCCGGTCCGCGTACGCGTCCAGCACGATCGCGTCGAACGCGGCCTCGCGGCGCAGCAGGTACGCCCTGCCGTCCACCGCGGCGTAGGTCCCGCTCCGGGGCGGCGCCCCGAGGAACGCGCCGGCCACCTCGCCGAGGCGGTCGTCCACGTCCACGTAGACGATGTCCGCGGCGGCTTCGGGACGGCCGCGCCCGAACGTGAATCCGCCGGCCCCGACCACCAGCACGCGCAGCCGCCGGTCGCCCGGCACCCGTTCGTAGACCCGGTCCTCGATCCACTCGATGTACGGATGCCCGACCCCGTTCCCGTCCTCGCGGCTCGCGTTCTGCCCGTTGACGCGCAGGTAGCGCGCGCCGTCCGCGTCCGCCTCGACCGCGTAGTCGGCGTGCGCGGTCGCCAGCACGTATCCGCTGCGCTCCGCGGCCAGGTTGCCACCCGCCAGCACCGCCACCGCGACGCCGGGCGCCCAGAGCCGCCAGTCGAGCCGCCCCCAGGCCCCGAGCGCGGCGAGGAGCAGGAGCGCCGACGCCAGGGCGAGCGCCGCCGCCACGCCGAGGTGCTGCATGACCACCAGCGCCGTCAGCAGTCCGCCGGCCACGTTGCCGAGGGTGCTCGCCGAGAACGCGCCGCCCGCCTTCCCCGGCGCGGTTGCCCGACCGCCGCTGCCGACCAGCAGCACCACGGTCTCCGCCAGAAGGTACGCCGCGGGGCCGGCGCCGACGACCGCGTAGACGGCGACCTGTCCCAGGGGCGGCAGCCAGGCGGTCGCGTCGAACGCCAGCGCCACGCCGAACCGGGACAGCCAGAACGCCGACCAGACGGCGGCTGCGGCCAGATTCCAGCCGACTTTCTCCCGGATCCCTCCGGAGAAGCGCCCGCCGGACCGGTAGCCGAGCGCGAGCGCCGCCAGGAACGCGGTCACGACGACGCTCGTCACGGCGACCGACTGGCCGGCGACAGGCACGAGCACGCGCAGGGCGATCATCTCGACCGCCAGCGAGCAGTAGCCCTCGACGAGCAGCAGGGCCGTCGCCGCGCGCGGCCCGATGCGCCGTTCAGCGCATTCCATCGTCGCGCACCTTCGCCGCGTACCAGACGGCCTGCACGGCATCCTCCACGCGCCGGAGTTCGGCCTTCATGGCGAACCAGTCCCGACCCCGCTCGGCCTCTTCGAACGCCCGGGCGAGCCCGTCGAGCGCCATGCGCCGCGCTGCGTCCGGCCGCACCGGTTCCCGGTCGCGACCGCCGCGCGTCTCCGTCCGGACAGGCACGTCCATCGGCCTAGCGCGGACGGCGGCGCAGGGCGCCGAACGCCCAGGCGGCAGTGCGCCCGGCGTATTCTCCGGCCCGGCCGCCCTTGCGGGCGCGCACGCCCGGGCAGGCCGCGAGCGCCGCGGCGACCTCCGCCTGTCCGTAGCCGTCCCGCGCCAGGCGGCCGGCCGCCGCCGCGAACGCGCGGCCCCAGTCGGTCGCGTCCCCGTGCCGCTTCGCGATCCGCGCCATCTCCCGCGCGAGCGCTTCCTCGGCGCGTCGCCCCGGTCCGCCGGCCTTGCCCGTCCCGCGCGCCGCGCGTTCCGCCGCCCGACGGCACAGCCATTCCTCGGCGGCGGCCACGAGCTCGTCCGCCTTGGGCGTCACCCGCCCGCGGGCGTCGGCGAGCAGCACCCGGGGAAAGCGTCCGTCCGATTCCCGGAGCGCCGCCGTGCGGTTCGTGAACCCGGCCGCGCGGCCGAGGCGGGCGCAGTCGGCGGCGCCGGGACCCGTCCCGTAGCGGGCGCCCAGCACCTGCGCGACGCAGGCGGCGACCTTCGCGTCCAGCTCCCGGCCGAGCCGGAACCACGCCTCGAACGCGCCCGGGGCGGTCTCCAGCACGGCGGCCGGGGCGAGGCCGTCGGCCCGGATTGCGTCCAGGGCGTCGGCGCCGAGGCCGTCGAGGAGCACGCAGGCGGTGGTGACCGGGCGCAGGTAGACGTGGCCGCCGCGGCGGTTGCGGTCGGCGAGCCAGACCGCCGAGCGCAGCGCCTGGCGTTTGCGCCAGAGGCGCCGGGTCATGCGGCCGTCGAACACCGCGAGTTCGTAGCGCGCCGCGGGCAGGGCGTGGATCTGCCGGGCAAGTTCCCGCGCCGCGGGGTCTGGGCGACCGGCGCGGGAACTCACCTGACGCCACCGAACGAGGTATCGAACATATGAACTCCGAACAACATCGCAACCGATCCACGCCCAGCGCCAGGCCGGGTCTCGGCCGCAGGCTCCTCCTCGCCTTTCTCGAGGGCGCGGACGAGGCGCTCGCCGAGTCGCGCCGCGACGAACGCGCGAGGGAGGCCGAGGACGCGCAGTGCCGCCTGCGCCCGGAATACAGCCGCCTGACGCGGGGCTACCGCGAGATCTGACCCGCCGCGCGGGCTCACTTGCCGCGCCCCTTCGTGGCGGCGGCCTTCGCCGCTCCCACCGCCGTGTCGCCGCCGGACTGCGCCGCGCCGGCCGTGCTGTCGGCGAGCTTCGAGATGCCGCCCATGGCCGACTCCGCCTTGACGCCCACCCAGCCGATCGCCGCCAGCCACACCATCGGGAAGACGATGTAGAGGAAGCGCTGCACCCAGAGGCTCACCAGCCCCTGGATGGGGTTCGCCTTGGGCGCGCCCGCCGGGCCGGTGAGCGCCTCGTGCAGGTGGTTGTCCACCCAGAACGCCATGCCCCACAGGACGTGGAAGAACTGCAGGCCGAAGAACACCAGCGTCAGGGTGACCAGCACCGAGACGTCGTAGCGCGAAAACACCATCAGCACCGGCAGCACCGCCACGAACACCATCAGCAGCAGCGCGAGGAAGATCGGCATGCCCTCGCGGATCGCGACGCCGGCGGCGATGTTGCCGGGCCCCTGCAGCAGCATGCCGAGCCCCGCCGCGCCCATCGACAGCACGTCGTCGATCACGTCCGCGGTGGCGTGGATCGCGCCGCCCAGCGCGCCGTGGCGGCCCTGCGCGCCCATGCGGTAGTTCTCCGCGACGCCCGGCTCGTAGCTCACCGACGAGACGCCGATGCGGTCCCCCGAGCGGTGCGCGAGGTAGCGGCGCAGCAGCAGGTCCTCGAGTTCCGCCACTGACATGCCCGGGTTCTCCGCGCGCAGAATCGCGTTCGGCTCGTAGACCATCTCGTCGCGCGTGAGCTGGTCGATCTCCGCGAGCAGGCGCGCGCGCAGCCCGTTCGCCCCGTCCCGCCACCACTCCCGGCAGGTGGGATGCGAACCGTCCAGCCCCGCGTCCCGCGCGGGGTTCGGCGGGAACGCCGGCCGCGCGCGGCGCGAGTAGAGCAGGTTGTAGTAGCCGGACGTGTCGAGGAAGAAGGCGGAGCCCACGTAGTCCATCTGGCTGCGCGCCGCGTACGTCCCGCCGCTCGCGCCGCCGTTGTACATGCGGCCTATCGCGGGCCGGTGGCAGTCGGTGGTGAAATCCGCGAGCTCGCGCAGGAGCAGCGGATCCTCGACCGTGTCGTTGCCGAGCGTCATGGTCAGCCGAACCACGTCGCCCGTGCAGGGGATCGCGGCGGTGCCCGCCGCCACCACCGCCTTCGAGAGGACGTGCACGAATCCCCACCAGATGGGGATGCGTCCGACCTCGCCCGAGATCGTGCCGAGCGGCGCGTCGTAGGCCGTGCCGGTCGCCAGGCCGTTCACCTCCGCCGGTTCTACGCCCCGCGCGATGCGCTGCTCCACCGCGCAGTCGAGCTGCGGGCGCACGTAGCTCATCTCGCCCAGGCGCACCTCGGTGAACGGCACCGCCGCGAGGAACATCACCACGATGGCGACGACGATGTCGGTCTCGCTCTTCTTCAGCGACTGGATCGCGGCGGAGCCCTCGTCGTCGCCCGCGCGCCGGGACTCCAGCATGTTCTTCAGCAGGATGACGAAGAACGGCAGGTAGACGATGCCGGTGTCGTTCAGCACCGCCCACAGCCGGTCGTAGACGATCCAGCCGAACAGAACGGTGACGAACTCGAAGTAGCTGGAGACGCCCATCAGCCGTCTCCCGCCATCGCGGAAGGTGCGGCGGACCGCCGGACGCGCCGACGGGAGGTGCCCGCGCGCGGGGCCCGCCACAGGAAAACCGTGCTCATGCCAGCAGGCGCCACAGCGCGCCGAAGACGTTGCGGACCAGGACCAGCTCGACGGCGGCCAGCGCTCCGCACCAGAAGTGCCGGCGGCGGCGCAGGTACGCCGCAGCGGGTTCCGGAAGGCCGGGCAGGGCCACCGCCAGGCGGTCCCACCAGATCCACGCGGCCGCGATGCCCGCGACGCGCAGGCCGCCGAGCCAGGGCCGCCACGGCGCCAGGGCCGCGTCGGCGGCGACGATCCAGCCCGGCGGCACGACGACCAGCGCGACGACCGCCAGAACCGCCGCCGCGACCGGCACCAGCCAGCTGCGGACGCTCATTCCGGCGCCCCCTCGCGCAGGCCGCCCGACGGCGACGCCTCCCACACGGGAATGCGCTTGCGGATCCCCGCGCGCTGGAGCACCGCCACGGAGCTGTTGGAGGCGACCAGCGCCTTGACGCGCAGTTCCACCTCCATCTGCCGGATCTCGCGGTCCAGCTCGACGAGCGCCCGCTCCGACTGCTTCAGCGCCGCCTCGTTGTTGGCGACGTTCGGCTCGCGCATGCCGGCGAGCAGCGCCCGGCGGGCCATCGCCGCCTGCTCCATGACCCGGCCGACGGCGAGTTCGCCGGCCAGCCGGTCGGCCACCGCCGCGGGCCGCGGCTCGTCGCGGATCGCCTCGATCACGCGCCGCGTGACGCGGAACCCGCCGCCCCCGGTGAGCCCCTCCAGCACGGCCTCGCTCGGCACGGCGTCGGTCTGCGCGAGCGGCCGCAGCACGTTCGCGAGCGCGCTCTTCTCGCGCCGGTACACCGACGGCAGGCCGAGCCCGGCCTGGCTCGTCACCCGCCGGCAGCCGTCGCAGGTGCGCACCTCGATCTCTCCCACCACGCGGCGCATCCACGCCGCCATCGCGTCCGGGTCGTCCCAGACCTTGCAGATGTCGGAGTCGCCGCACGCGGTCGGGCCCACGGCCGAGTCGTCGGCGGCGGCGCGCCCGAGGAGCAGGTTGTAGCCCGCCTTGGAGACGTCGCCGACCGCCTCGATGGGCTCCTGGCCGGCGCCGCCCGCGGCGCTCCCGCCGATCCACGGTACTCCGCCGTCGGCGCCCGCCGCGCCGTCCGCCTCCCCGACCACCTCCACCACGTCGCGTCCGCCGACGTCGACCTGGCGGCGCCAGTAGTCGGCGCGCGCGATCCCGGACCAGCCCTCGTGCGCGAGCGTTTCGCCCATGTCGTCGGCGATTTCGTCGCAGCGCAGCTTCGCGACCCGGAACTCCTGCCCGGCTTCCAGCACGCCGTTCTGCAGGAGGTCGTAGAGGCCGGGGTTGAGGCGCTGGATGACCAGCGCGGGCAGCGACGCCACCACTCCCTGGGCGGTCTGGACCACGTTGCCCATGACGTCCTGGAACGCGCCCGAGACGCCGTTCAGCTGCTGGCGGATGGAGTGCGCCACGTCGAAGTTCCCGCAGGTCAGGTTCGAGTTCCACTCGGCGCCGACGCCGAGGCGTAGCGTCGTCGCCCGCGCCGACGGCCCGAGGCTGATCGGCTCCGCGCCGCCGAGGCGGTACAGGAACTCCTCGTCGCCCTGCGCCGACGGCGGGGCGAGGGCCAGCACGGCGGCCAGCGCCGCCGCGTGAATTGTTCGTCTGCTTCGATTCTCTCGTTTCATGATTCCTACCAGTGCGAGATGAGCCATTGCCCGCGGCGCCTGCAGCACTCGTACGGGCGCCAGAGATTCCAGGCGTACGCGCCGCTCGCCGACACGTTGCCTCCGAGCGGATCGACCGTCCCCACGAGCGGCGAGGCCGACCCTGCGAACACCGCGCAGGACCCGGTGCGGGGCGCGAGCATCTGCCACTTGTGGGTGTCCGGATCGCCTTCGACCACCGCACCGGGCGGCCACCGGCCGCCGCCGGAGTTGCCGAGCAGCGGCCGGTAGACGTGCGGCTGGCTGCGGCGCGTGACGATGTCGGCCACGCGCTGCGCCGCCACCGCACCGGCCTTGTAGTCGTGCCCCTGCTGCACGAACCCCGCGCGCGGGTAGAGCGCGCCCCACAGCGAGCCGAGCGCCCCCGGCTCGCGCACCGCGCGCAGCGCGTGGCGCAGCGTCAGCGGCGCCTGCAATTCGGGCGAGCGCCACATGGGGTCCGCTCCGCTCGCGTAGTACGGCGCGAGCGGCGTCGCCGCCGGCTCGCACACGGTCATGCCCAGGTTCAGCCCCCGGATCCAGGCGATGCCGGGCGAGCCGATGGCCTGCGCGAGCTTGAAGCGCAGGCCGGTCGCCGCGCGGGTTCCCGCGCCGCGGGCGTAGGTGCCGCCGTCGGCGGTCCCGTCCAGGGCGCGCATCTCCCTCCAGGGGCTCATGCCCCGCGCCGGGTACGCGGTCACCACCGCGTCGGGCACGTAGTGCCGGTACTTGACGCTCGCGCGGGTCGAGCAGCCGTCCAGCACCGTACAGCGCAGCCACACGCAGCCGCCTACCGGCCGGTAGTCGAGGCAGTCGAAGTCCGCAGACGCCGCGAGGATGTCGGCCGAAGTGATCGTCTCGCCCGCGTGCGCGAGTCCCGCGGGCACGAGGCCCGCAAGCGCCAGCCAGGCCGCCGCCAGCGCGCGCGCCGCCGACGAGCAGCGAAGGAGCGGGCCGGGGGCGTCCCGGCGTGGGGGGTGGGGGTGGAACGCGTGTTCCCCGGCCCGCTGTGAACGAAGCGGTCTCAGTGCGCGGCACGTCATCCGGCCGTCCCCCGCGGGCATAAGGCCGGCGAGCGCCAGCCCGGCCGCCAGCGAGCGCGACGAAGCCCTTGGCGAAAGGAGCGGGCCGGGCGCGTTCCGGCGTCGGGGGTGGGGGTGGAACGCGTGTTCCCCGGCCCGCTGTGAACAAGGCGGTCTCCATGCGCGGCGCGTCATCCGGCGATCCCCCGCGCGGCGTCGATCTCCGCGGCGATCCGGACGGCCGCCTCCACCTCCGTGCAGCCGCGCTCGGCCATGATCTCGGCGCGGCGCGCCTTCTCGTGGCGCTCGGTCTGCACCAGGGCGAGCACCAGCGAGGGCGGCACGCAGCGGAACAGGGTCTCGACGGAACCCGCGAGCACGACGCCCTCGGTGTACTGGAGGTGCGCCTTGGTGGCGGAGAGCAGCAGCTCCCGCTGCGCGTCCGAGAGGTCGCGGAAGCGGCGCATCTCCTCGACCTCCTCCTTCGGCATGACCAGGCAGATCCACCACTCGATCATGTTGAGGAGCTTCCGCGCCGCCCCCGGAAAGTCCTCGAGGTTCTGGGTCGCGAGCCAGAGCCAGGCGCCGAGCTTCCGCCACATAATCACGATTGGGGTCACGATCTGCGCTACCCTGCAACCGTCTGCATCGAACGAATGATACACAAAATGTTTTTTATCAGTGTGTTAAATACACTTAGACCCGTGCAATGCGGTGCCGGGGAGTGCCATGCGATGTCAGCCGTTGACCCGTTTTTTTGTGGGACATGTTGAAGGCCGATTGACCATCGTTTAGACTGTCGGAAACCCTCGAAGCGAGTCGAAACGCCATGCCCAAGCTCCTCCGCAACGCCCTCTCCGCGCAGCAGGTGCGCCACGCCGGCCCCGGCAGCTACGTCGATGGCAACGGCCTCATGCTCCGCGTTCGCGACGGTGGCTCCCGCACCTGGGTGCAGCGGCTGATGATCCACGGCCGGCGCGTCGACATCGGCCTCGGCAGCGCCGAGCTGGTGAAGCTTGCCGACGCGCGCCGGATCGCGGCGGACAACCGCGCCATCGCGCGCACCGGCGGCGACCCGCGCCGCGCCCGCGCGGTGACGTTCGCGGAAGCCGAGCGGCGCGCGGCCGCCGAGAAGGAGGACATCTGGAAGGGCGGCGCGGCGTCGAAGACGGCGTGCGACTGGCGGAGATCCATGGACGTCTACGTTCTGCCGCACATCGGGCGCATGCACGTCCGCGCCGTCGCGTCGGCCGACATCAAGCGCGTCCTGCGGCCGCTGGCGATGGCCGGCAAGCATGCGGTGATGCGCATGGCGGCGGGCCGCATCGCGACGGTGCTCGAGTGGGCGGAGGTGGAGAGCCTTCGCGAGCACGCCGGCAGCGGCCGGGCGGCCGTCGAGGCGGTCACGCGCACCCTGCCCAAGGCGGCGACGGTGCGCCACCACACTGCGCTGCACTTCTCCGACGTGGCCGCGGCGCTCGCCAACGTGGACGGGCACCCGCGCATCAAGCCCGCGGTGCAGCTGGCGATCAGGTTCATCGCGCTGACGGCGGCGCGCGGCGCCGAGGTGCGCCGCGCGACCTGGGACGAGTTCGAATTCGACAAGGCGATGTGGACGGTGCCCGCGGAGCACATGAAGCGCGCGCGCGAGCACCGGGTGCCGCTGTCGACCGGAGCGGTGGCGGTGCTGGAGAAGGCGCGCGGCCGGTCCGCCGGCAAGCTGGCGTTTCCCAGCCCGAAGGGGACGCCGATGCGGGGGACGATGGTGGCCGACAGCCTGAGGGCGGCCCGGATCGGGACCAGCGCCCACGGCTTCCGCTCGAGCTTCAAGGACTGGGCGCGCCACCAGGGCGTCGACGAGCTGCACTCGGAGTTCGCGCTGGCGCACGTCGAGGCGAAGACGGTGGCCGCCTACGGGCGCGACGACCTGGTGGCGTTGCGGCGCCCGATCATGCAGGCGTGGAGCGACTTCATCATGCCGCCGGGCGACTGACGGCGGCGGCAGGCGGTTGCAACGCGCCACGTTGCGGGCGACGATAGGCCATGCGGATCAGGCACAAGGGGCTCCGGGCGCTCGCCGAGCAGGATCGGACGAACCGGGTGCCCGGCGATCTGGTGCCGAAGCTGAGGCGGGTGCTGACCCTGCTCGACGAGGCGCGGCATCCCGGCGATGTCGCCGCGCAGCCCGGCTACCGCCTGCATCCGCTGAAGGGCGACATGGCGGGGCTTTGGAGCGTCAGCGTATCGGGCAACTGGCGCGTGGTGTTCCGGTTCGAGGACAGCGAGGCGGTGGATGTGGACCTGGTGGACTACCACTGAGACGAGGAAACGACGATGGCGATGCTGAATCCATGCCACCCGGGCGAGATACTGCGGGACAATCTGGACGCGGCGGAGCTGTCGGTGACCGACGCGGCCGCGCGGCTCGGCTGCACGCGGCAGGCTCTGTCGCGGCTGCTGAACGGGAAGGCGGGGATCTCGCCGGCCATGGCGATCGGGCTGGAACGCCTCGGGTGGAGCGACGCGAGCTTCTGGATGCGCCTTCAGGCGGCCTACGACCTGGCGCAGGAGCGGCGCCGGCAGGCGGCCTGAACGCATGACCGCCGCCGACTTCAGGCGCGAACTGGCCGGCCTGTTCGAGGCGGCGGCGAACGTGGGGCGCGGCACGATCGTGGTGCGTTCGGGCGACCTGCACCGGGCCGTGGGCGGCTACCCGGGGAGGAATCACCGGATGCCGATGTGCTGCGGCGTGATGTACGCCGAGATGGTCGAGGGGGTGGACGAGCTGCTGTCGGCGCCACCGAGCGGCCAGGGCGCGTCGGTGGCGATCGAGTACCTGCTGCCGCGCCCGGGACGGGAGGAACGGGCGAACGCGGAGTGAAACCGGCGGGTTCCCGCCGGCCGGATCAAATCAAGTACAGGCGCGTTATGTCGGCGCGCAGGTGGCCAAGCTCCTCGGACACGACGGCGAGGGCGAGGCGGTATTCCGCATGGTGCATCAACTCCCGCATCCTCTCCTGGGCGAAACGATGACGAAGTCCATGCGCGCCGCGGCTCTTGCCCAGCGCCTCCATGCTGGCCTTTGAGAACGACACGCTGAAGGCGTGTCCGCCACCGACGTCGTAGCGTTGCCGGTAGCGGACGCCGCGGTCGACGACGGGCTCCGGCGCGTGCAGCCGCCGCTCCTCGAGGCGGTCCGCCAGACGGTGCGGCAACAGCACCTCGCGCACCAGTCCGCCCTTCCCCGCCACGGTGTAGACCACGCCGTCCCGGCCGGCGAACTTCATGCCCTCGGCGGCAGTCCCGGTCAGGTGCGACCGGTCGCGGCGGTCGTCGGGCAGCTGTTCGTCGGGACGGCCCAGGGTCAGCAGCTCGTGGGCCCGGATCCCGCAGGCGTGGGCGATCTCCGTGGCGAGGGCGTTGCGGGGATCCTGCCGGGCGGCGACGGCGCGGACCTGCGCTGGGGAGTAGGCGCGCGGCTTCGGCCGGTGCGGCTCTACCGACTTGACCACCGGCAGCGTGGCGCCCGGTGGCAGTTGCCCGGTGACGTTGACCATCATCGCCTGGATCGCCTGGCGCTCCATGTCGAGGGTCTTCTGCCCCACCTCGGCGGCGCGGCCCTTCAGGTACGCCACGGCACCTTCCGGGGTCAGCGCGGTCAGCGCCACGTCGAGCCGCGCCGCGATCTGCACCAGGCGTTCCTGGTAGTTCCTCGCGGTGCCGACCGACCGGATGCGCGCGCCCTGCAGGCGCTTGACGACGCCAGCGGCCTGTTTCGCGGGGTCGGTGGGCTTCGAGCGGAACCGGTGGCGCGGCTGGTCGCGGCCGCGGCGGGTGCGGCTACGCCTGGCCACTGGCGTGCTTCTTCAGCCAGCGGGAGACGGTGGACCGGTCGACGCGCAGCCCGTACTCGTCGCGCAGCGCGCGGCGGCACTCGCCGATGGTCGCGCCATGGGTGCGCATCCTGAGAACGTGGTAGCCATGTTCGTCGATGCACGAGACGGAGAAGCGCGGAAAGCGCAGCTCCCGGTCGCGGGCCCGGAGCTCGCCGAGGGTGGCGACGGCATCGAAGCCGTCGGCCATGTCGATCTCGCGTACATCTTCGTTGGCGAGCCAGCGTGCGACGGTGGTGACCGCCACAACGGTGTCGCGTTCCCAGCGCAGCCAGCGGGTCAGCTGGGCGAGACTGGCCCCGGCCCGCCGCAGGGCGAGCAGTTCGTGTCCGTGGCGGTCGAGCTTCGACCGGCGCTGTCCCATGTGCGTTCCTCCGAGCGCAAGGGCGTGCGTGTGGTGATCCGTGGTCGTTAGAACTGTTGCCGCGTTCCAACGCTTCTCTCGAAACGTCCGGATCGACGCGGCTCAGCGGGATCGGAATCGCCGTGGCGTTCCTCTCCCGACTCGCCCCCGTTCAGTCCTTGATGGACTCGGCCGGGACCGTTCTCGCCGTTGCAGGTGGTTGTCGCGCTGTTGAAGCCGCGCGGGATGCCCTGCCGCATCCCGTCCATGTCGCGTTCGTCACGGTTGCGCATGGACGCCTGGAAGCGCCGATGGATCGCATCGGTTGCTTGTTGCTATGGGCTTGTGGCCCAAACGGTGTGTTGCCGGGACCGCCCGGCGCGACTTCGCGGGCTCGGAACCCGCGGGAGGCATGGGTGGCCTCCTGCCGCACTGTCGCAGGATCGCTGCGTTCGGGGAGCCGTGCGGTCGCCCCGTGGTGGCTGCCTTCGGTCGGCACGTCCCCGTGGCCGGCGGGGAATCGGTTTATTGGCCAGTCGGCGTTGCGCTGGCCGGGTGTCCCCGGTTCGCGCTTGCGCGGATGTCGCCGCGCCGGAGGCCGTCGTCGCCCCTCGGTACGCTTCGTGTCACATGGCACTTGCCGCGTCTTCACGCGCCGGAGCCGCGTACGGGTGCCCCGGTTCAGGCGTCGGTGCGCCGCTTCTCTGGTGTAGCTAGGACCGTGCGGTCCAACGTTGCCGCTCCGGTCGGAGCAGGCAGGTAGTGGGCGGAATTATGGGCGACGCCGGGTAATGCGCGCAAATGTGTGCGTGAACGGTTGGAGAGCGCGCGCACCCGCTATGGCCGGGCAGGCGAAGCGCCCTGCCATAGCGGGGCGCGCCATCCGGCAACCGGCGGAGACACGAGGACAAGAGACGCACGAGAGACACACGAGAAGACGTTGTTGCAAGATATCGTGCCGTGTCGAATACTAAACGGTCGGCTCGCCGCCCGAGATGCGGGCAGCGGCGCTGCCAACCGGGTCGGGCGCACGGGAGGGAGATCATCAGGCCAGACGCCATCGAGCGCCCAGCTCGACCGACCCGGAACGCGTCGCCGGAACGCGGTCTTCCGCCCGCGCGGGCGAGGGGACCGACCCGCAGGCCCGGCACCGGGACTGATACTCCGCCGCCGCTCCTCAACCGGGGGGCGGCGTCCCCGTGCGGACGGCCCGGCTGATGGAACCCGCCTTTCGACCTCCGGCGCTGGGGCGGGTGCGGTGGCCGCTCCTGGGGGGCGGGGCCGCCGCCGCGCTGGCCGGCGTGCTGGTAGCCTGGGCCGCGGCCAACACGGCCCCGACGATCACGGGCGCGGCGGGGCTGGAGGTGCGCCCGGACCGGAGCGTGGCGGTGTCGCTGTCGGCGACGGACGCCGACGCCGACCCGGACGACGCGGCACTCTCGGAGGCGGTCCGGCTGCAGGCGGTCGCGCCGGCCGGCGCGCCGGCGTGGCTCGACGACTCCGGGTGGAGCGTGCCGGCGGCGCCGGACCCGACGCTGGCGTTCGAGATCGCCGCGCCGGAGACCGCCGCGCCCGCGGCGTACGTCATCAGCGCCATGGCGACGGACGGGCGCGGCCTGTCGTCGACGTCGCAGTTCGAGCTGCGGGTGCTGGCGCCGCTCTGTCCGGCGCCGCTCGAGGTCGACGACGGCGGAACGTGCGCCGCGTGTCCCGACCACCACCTGCCCAACGTCGCGAAGACGCGCTGCGTCGCCTGTCCGGCGGACACCGAACGCGCCGGCGGCACCGGAAGCTGCACCGCGTGCCCGCGCGGCGAACTGTCGGCGGGCGGAGAGACGTGTGCGCCGAACGGGGCGCCACATGCCGACGCCGGCCCCGACCTGACCGCCGAGCCCGGTCGGCGGGTGGTGCTCGACGGCACGGGCAGCAGCGATCCCGAGGGACGTCCGCTCGCGTACGCGTGGTCGCAGAGGGAGGGCCCCGATGTCGCGCTGACGCGCGGCGCGACGGCGAGGCCGAGGTTCCCGGCGCCGCGCGCGGCGGCGGAGACGCTGCTGAGGTTCCGCCTCAAAGTGACGGATCCGCAAGGCCGCTCGGACACGGACTGGGTGCGCGTCACGGTGCAGCCCGCCAACAGGCCGCCGACGGCGGACGCCGGGCCGGACCAGTCGGTGGACGAGGGCGGGACGGCGACGCTCGACGGGACGGCCAGCGCCGACGAGGACGGCGACGCGCTGACGTACGCCTGGACCGCGCCTCCCGGCGTGACGCTGTCGGACGCGGCGGCGGCGAAGCCGACGTTCACGGCGCCGAACCGGGCGTCGCCCTACTCGCTGGAATTCGCGCTGACGGTCGACGACGGCGCGGCGGAGTCCGCGCCGGACCGGGTGACGGTGTCCGTGGACGCGGACAACGACGCGCCGACCGCTCTGGCGGGCCGGAACCGCGCCGTCGAGTCGGGGGACGCGGTGACGCTCGCCGGGGGCGGCACCGATCCGGAGGGCGAGGCGCTGACGTACCGGTGGGAGCAGCGGGACGGACCGGCGGTCGATGTGGCGGACGCCACGTCGGCGGTCGCGTCGTTCACCGCGCCCCCGGTCGATGCCCGGACGGCGCTGACGTTCCGGCTCACCGTCAGCGATCCGCACGGTGCCAGGAGCCGGGTTTCGATCCGCATCAACGTCAGGCCGCGGAGGAACGCGGCGCCGGTGGCGAACGCGGGGAGCGACCAGGCCGTCGACGAGGGCGCGACAGTGGGCCTCGACGGGACCGCCAGCAGCGACGGGGACGACGACGCGCTGACGTACGCGTGGACGGCGCCCGAGGGGGTGGCTCTCCCGGACCCCGCCGCGGCGCGGCCGACGTTCACGGCGCCGGACCGGACGGCGGACTACAAGCTCACGTTCACGCTGACCGTGAACGACGGCACGGAGGACTCGTACCCGGACACCGTCATGGTGGCGGTGGCGGCCGACGACGACGCTCCGGAGGTGGACGCGGGCCGGAACCGGACGGTCGAGTCGGGGGAGTCCGTGACGCTGTCGGGCGGCGGCGCCGACCCCGAGGGCCTGGCGGTGACCTACGCGTGGGTCCAGCGCGGCGGCTCCGAGGTGGAGCTCGGCGGCGCGAAGGAGGCGACGGCGACGTTCGACGCGCCGCGGGTGGACCGGCGGGAGCGGCTGTCGTTCCGGCTGAAGGTGACGGACCCCGGCGGCAACACGGGCCGCGACGACGTGCGCGTCAACGTGCTGCCCGCCGCCAACGCGCCGCCGGTGGCGTCCGCCTCCGCGGTCGACGCGCGCATCGGGGAGGGCGCGACCGGGACGCTCGACGGAAGCGCCAGCTCGGACGCGGAGGACGATCCGCTGACCTACTCGTGGACCGCTCCGCCCGGCGTCGCGCTGTCGGACGCGGCAGCGGTTCGGCCGACGTTCGAGGCGCCGAACCGCAAGTCGGACTACTCGCTGACGTTCACGCTGACGGTGAACGACGGCAAGGCGGACTCCGCGGCGGACGCGGCGACGGTCTCGGTGACGGCCGACGACGACGCGCCGACGGCGGACGCCGGCGCGGACGTCGCGGCGAAGGGCGGCGACCGCGTGGCGCTGGACGGGACCGGCAGCAGCGACCCGGAGGGCGGACCGCTGACGCACGCGTGGACGCAGACGGCGGGCCCGGCGGTGGCGCTCTCGGATACGACTTCCGCGCGGCCTTCGTTCGCCGCGCCGGTCGCCGGGGCGGCGCTGGCCTTCTCGCTGGTCGTCAACGACGGCGCCAGCGACTCGGCGGCGGACGCCGTGGGCGTGGCGGTGGCGCCGGCGCCGCGGGTGGCGCTGTCGCTGGGGTCGTCGTCTATCGCGGAGGACGGCGGCTCCACGACGGTGACCGCGAGCCTGCCGGAGGCGGCGCGGCGCGCGTTCGAGGTGACGGTCTCGGAATCGTCTCCCGCATTGGTGTTGGGAGGCAACGCGACGCTGGCGTTCGCGGCGGGCGCGACCGCGGGCACGGGAGCGGTGACGCTGTCGGCGGTGGACGACGACGTGCATACCGGGAACCGGACCGCGACCGTCGCCGGAGCGCTTTCGGACGGCGCACCGGCGCAGGCGCCCGCTCCGGTCGCGCTGACGGTGGCCGACGACGAGGAGGACGGCGCGCCGGACTTCGGGGGCGCGGCCGTGCCGGACCAGGCGTGGGCGAAGGACGCCGCCATCGCGGCGCTGACGCTGCCGACGGCGGACGGCGGCGACGGCGAGGTGACCTACGGCCTGTCGCCGGCGCTGCCGACGGGTCTGTCGTTCGACCCGGCCGCGCGGAGAATCTCGGGCACGCCGAAGGCGCGGCAGGCGCCGACGCCCTACACGTACACCGCGACCGACGCCGACGGCGACCCGGACTCGCTGACGTTCCGCATCGCGGTGGACTACTGGCGGCTGACGGTGTCGCCGAAGCCCGCCGGCGGCACGGTGACGGGTCGGGGCGGCATCTCGTGCGGCAGCGCCGGGGACGCGTGCTCGGCGACGGTCGAGGGCGGCGGCGCTACGCTGACGGCGACCGCGGACGCCGGCTACGGTCTGGAGTCGTGGTCGGGGGCGTGCGCGGCGGCGACGGGGACCTCCTGCGCGCTCACGCTGTCGGCGGCGACGACGGCGGGGGCGTCGTTCGGCGAACTGCCGGCCTGCAACGCGTCGGCGACCGGGCCGGGGAACGCGTGCGGCGCAGGCGCGTACGGGCTGCTGTCCTGGTCCGGCGCCCACGGGGCGTGCGGCGCGGGCGGCACGCCGGGCTGCGGGGCGGGACGGATGGAGTCGCACGCGCCGCCACCGGCGGCGGCCTGCGGTTCGTCCGCGGACAGCTGCGCCAGCGGCGACTGGCGCGACGGAACGGACACGGCGGCCGAACGGAGGTGGTCGTGCGCGGGCGAAACGGCGACCGAGACGTGGACCTGCGCGGGAAGCGGCGGGGACTGGATCTGGACGTGCACGGGCGGCGGCGAAACGAAGTCCTGCGCCGGCACGCTGGACGGATCGTCCGCCGGCTGCTCGCGGCAGTCCGCGGGGGCGGACGCGTCGTGCTTCGCGTGCAGGGACGGCCATCACGGGCACGACGGCTCGTGCCATGCCGACCACGCATGCGGCGACGACGAGATCGGCGGCGGCGACCGGGCGTGCGTCCCGTGTCCCGCCGGGAAGGTGCCGAACGCCGACCGCACGGCCTGCGGCTGTCCGTCGGGCGAGCACGAGCACGGGGACCACGCCTGCCACGCGGCGGGGAACTGCCACGGCGACGGCGACTGCGGGGACGGCGATGTCTGCTGGAACGGATCGTGCGGCACCCGCGTTGACGGCGGCTGGACGGCGAAGTCGCACGGCGACTGGGGAAGCTGCCCGGCGACCGCGTGCGGAGAGTCGGGCAGGCAGTCCAGGAGCTGGACGCGCACCTGCACGAATCCGGCGCCGGCGTTCGGCGGCGCGGACTGTTCGGGCGAGGCGAACGGGACGGAGAGCCGGAACTGCGCGGGCGACTCGTGCGCGGGCGGCAAGGTCTGCTGGAGCGGGGCGTGCGAGACGCCGGTGGACGGCGGCTGGACGGCGAAGTCGCACGGCGACTGGGGCAATTGCTCGGCGACTGCATGCGGCTCTACCGGAACCCGGGAGAGAAGCTGGTCGCGCACCTGCACGAATCCGGCGCCCGCGTTCGGTGGCGCGGACTGTTCGGGCGAGGCGAACGGGTCGGAGAGTCGGAACTGCGCGGGCGACTCGTGCGCGGGCGGCAAGGTCTGCTGGAGTGGTGCGTGCGAGACGCCGGTCGACGGCGGCTGGACGGCGAAGGCGCACGGGGACTGGGGCAATTGCTCGGCGACTGCATGCGGCTCTTCCGGAACCCGGGAGAGAAGCTGGTCGCGCAGCTGCACGAATCCGGCGCCGGCGTTCGGCGGCGCGGACTGTTCGGGCGAGGCGAACGGGACGGAGAGTCGGAACTGCGCGGGCGACTCGTGCGCGGGCGGCAAGGTTTGCTGGAGCGGGGCGTGCGAGACGCCGGTCGACGGCGGCTGGACGGCGAAGGCGCACGGGGACTGGGACAATTGCTCGGCGACTGCATGCGGCTCTCCCGGAACCCGGGAGAGAAGTTGGTCGCGCAGCTGCACGAATCCGGCGCCGGCGTTCGGCGGCGCGGACTGTTCGGGCGAGGCGAACGGGACGGAGAGTCGGAACTGCGCGGGCGACTCGTGCGCGGGCGGCAAGGTCTGCTGGAGCGGGGCGTGCGAGACGCCGGTCGACGGCGGCTGGACCGATCCGGCCTACGGAGAGTGGGGAAACTGCTCGGCGACCGAGTGCGGCTCGTCGGGAACGCGGACGCGGACGTGGTCGCGGACCTGCTCGGATCCGGCGCCCGCGTTTGGCGGCAGGGGCTGCGACGGTCAGGCGGACGGTACGGAGAGGGGCAACTGCAAAGGCGACTCGTGCGCGGGCGGCAAGGTCTGCTGGGGCGGGTCGTGCGAGACGCCGGTGGACGGTGGTTGGACGGAGAAGTCGTACGCGTGGAGCGGCGTCTGCTCGGCGACCGCGTGCGGCTCGTCGGGCACGGAAAGCGGGAGCTGGACGCGTAGCTGCACAAATCCGACGCCGGCATTCGGCGGCGCGGACTGTTCGGGCGAGGCGAACGGGACGGAGAGTCGGAACTGCGAGGGCGACTCGTGCGCGGGCGGCAAGGTCTGCTGGAGCGGGTCGTGCGAGACGCCGGTGGACGGCGGTTGGACGGAGAAGTCGTACGCGTGGAGCGGCGTCTGCTCGGCGACCGCGTGCGGCTCGTCGGGCACGGAAAGCGGGAGCTGGACGCGTAGCTGCACGAATCCGACGCCGGCGTTCGGCGGCGCGGATTGTTCGGGCGAGGCGAACGGGACGGAGAGTCGGAACTGCGAGGGCGACTCGTGCGCGGGCGGCAAGGTCTGCTGGAGCGGGTCGTGCGAGACGCCGGTGGACGGCGGTTGGACGGAGAAGTCGTACGCGTGGAGCGGCGTCTGCTCGGCGACCGCGTGCGGCTCGTCGGGCACGGAAAGCGGGAGCTGGACACGTAGCTGCACGAATCCGATGCCGGCGTTCGGCGGCGCGGATTGTTCGGGCGAGGCGAACGGGACGGAGAGTCGGAACTGCGAGGGCGACTCGTGCGCGGGCGGCAAGGTCTGCTGGGGCGGGTCGTGCGAAACGCCGGTCGACGGCGGCTGGACGGAGAAGTCGTACGCGTGGAGCGGCGTCTGCTCGGCGACCGCGTGCGGCTCGTCGGGCACGGAAAGCGGGAGCTGGACACGTAGCTGCACGAATCCGATGCCGGCGTTCGGCGGCGCGGATTGTTCGGGCGAGGCGAACGGGACGGAGGGTCGGAACTGCGAGGGCGACTCGTGCGCGGGCGGCAAGGTCTGCTGGGGCGGGTCGTGCGAAACGCCGGTCGACGGCGGCTGGGCCGATCGGACCTACGGAGAGTGGGGAAACTGCTCGGCGACCGCGTGCGGCTCGTCGGGAACGCGGACGCGGACATGGTCGCGGACCTGCTCGGACCCGGCGCCCGCGTTTGGCGGCAGTGACTGCGTCGGCGACGAGGACGGTACCCAGACCGAGACGTGCTACGGCCATTCGTGTGTTTCGGGACAGCATTGCAACGGCAGCGGCGCCTCCGCAGCGTGTCACGCCGATCACGTCTGCGGCCCGAACCAGATCGGCGGCGGCGTCGAGGAGTGTGAGGATTGCCCCGAGGGCAAGACAGCCAACACCGGCGCCACTGCGTGCGTCTGTACTGTCGGCAAGCACGAGCACGGCAATCATCAATGCCACCCGGAGGGGGACTGCCATGACGATAGCGAGTGTCCTGACGGCAAGTCCTGCTGGGAAGGATCCTGCTGCACGCGGGTGGACGGCGGCTGGAGCGACAGAACGAACGGGACATTCGGAAGCTGCTCGGCGACCGCATGCGGCTCGGAGGGCACCCGGACCCGCACATGGTCGCGGACCTGCACGAATCCGGCGCCTAGTTGCGGCGGTGCATCTTGCGTAGGCCGGGCGGGCGGCACCGACGAGCGGAGCTGCCACGGTGGTTCGTGCGCGGCCGGGCAGCACTGCGACGGCAGCGGCGGCTCCGCATCGTGCCATGCCGATCACGTCTGCGGCCCGGACCAGATCGGCGGCGGCGGCGAGGAGTGCACGACCTGCCCCGACGGCCAAGTGCCGAACACAACAAGAACCGCCTGCGAGGCGTGCCAGTTCGGGGAGTCCCAGGCGGGCACGTGCCGCACGTGCCCGACCGGCTGTAGCGCGTCGTCGTGCGGCGGTGCGAATGTCTGCCAGTGTCCAGGATCGTCTTGTCCGCAGTTGTGGGGGCAACACGGCAACTGCACAGCTACCCAGGCGAAGACCTGCAGCGGCGATACGGACGGCTGCGGTCGGAAGAGATACTCCAACCGATGCACGACGGGTTCGCACACCTTCGGCAACGTGGCGACCGAGTCCTGCCTCTACGAGCACCGCGACCGGGATCTGTGGCGTTGCCAACACTGGACGCGGACGTGCCGGGCAAAGGTGACCCAGGTCGGGTGCGTCTACACCGGCGTGGTCATCATCCCCCCGATCGACCTTCCATTCCCTGTGGCGTCGCCGCCCGACGGCGGCTACGAACGCGGCTACCTGCTTGCGCCGTTCCAGTGCGGTTCCGCGCCGGACACGTGCCGGGTGGAGATCGGCGACGAGGTGCTCGAGGGTTCCGAGGGGGTCGAGGAAAGGGACGACGCGGACACGGAGCATCGCTGGGCGTGCCGCAGCGACACGGGGGAGTTGCGCGAATGCAGCGCCGAGAAGGAATGACGGCGGTTGGACGAACCGGGCGCGCCTGGGTTCTGGGGCTCGCGCTGGTTCTGCCGGGATGCGGAAGCGGCGGAGGCGGCGAGTCGCCGCCGACGGAGCCCGCCGCGTCACCGCCGCCGCGGGCGACGGGGCTGACGGCGCAGGCGGGCGACGGCGAGGTCGCGCTGTCCTGGACGGCGATCGCGGTTGCGATCCGGTGGGACTACCGGCAGCGCGTTGGCGACGGCGCCTGGGGCGGGTGGACGGCGGTGCCGGGCGGCGGCTCCGCGACGACGGGCCATACGGTGACGGACCTCGAGAACGGCACCGCGTACGGCTTCCAGGTGCGGGCGGCGAACGCGGGCGGCGCGGGCCCGCCATCGGCGGAGGCCACCGCCACGCCGGTTCCGCCGGTCCCGCCCGCGGCGGAGGGATTGACGGCGACCGCCGGCGACCGCCTGGTGGAGCTGTCGTGGACGGCTCTCGGAGAGGCGTCCGGATGGGAGTACCGGATGCGCATCGGCGACGGAGCGTGGGGCGCGTGGACGGCGGTGCCGGGCGGCGGACCGGACACGGCGGGCCACACGGTGACGGGCCTCGCGAACCGCACGGCGTACGGCTTCCAGGTGCGGGCGGCGAACGCGGGCGGCGCGGGCCCGCCATCGGCGGAGGCTACCGCGACGCCTGTTCCGTCGGCGGTTCCCGTGGAGATTCCGGATGCCAACCTGCGGCGCGTACTCGAACTATTTTTTGGGTCGAATATCACCGATGTGGAGTTGCGGAACCTGACCGAACTCAGAGCCCCGAGCGAAGGAATAGCCGACCTGGCCGGCCTCGAGCACGCCACCGGGCTGACCCGGCTCGAACTCCGGGGCAACTACGTCTCGGACCTTGCGCCACTCACGGGACTGACCTCGCTGAAACACCTCGATCTGTCCTACAACGCGGTGGTGGACCTGCGGCCCCTTTCGGGTTTGGCGCATCTGACCCATCTCGACCTATTTGCGAACGATGTGTCGGATCTGACACCTCTTGCGGGTCTGTCGTCGCTCGAGCATCTGGATCTCTCATTCAACGACGTGGACGATCTGCATGTGCTTTCGGGATTGACGTCGCTGATCTGGCTGGGCCTAGGAGGCAATCGCGTCATCGCGGATCTGGTTCCGCTGGCCGGACTGTCGTCGCTCAAACACCTGGATCTGACCGACAACAGGGTGGTCGACTTGCAGCCGCTATCGGATCTGACGTCGCTGACGTATCTGAACGTGCGCCTCAACCGCGTGGCGGACGTTTCGGCACTGGGCGGACTTCGTTCGCTCGAGACGTTGATCCTGGGGTGGGGGAACCCGGTGTCGGATGTGGAACCGCTGTCGGCGCTGACGTCGTTGCGTCGCCTGTACGTCGGCCACCTCGACGCGGTCCGAGACCTGTCGTTCCTTTCCGGAATGGCTGAACTAACAGAACTCAACATCGACGGCACGTCGGTCGAGGATCTGGGCCCGCTGGCTGCGCTGAGCCAACTGGAAATCCTGACTGTTGGCGAAACGGCGGTGAACGACCTGTCGCCGCTGGCGAGCCTCACTTCGCTCCGGGAACTGGAAATCCAAGGGCTGTCAGTTGACCTGCGACCGATCGCCGAGCTCACGTCCCTGGAGCGTATCCAGCAGGCGGACTGGCCAGCGTCGGATGACCTGGCAAAGGTGGACATCTCTCCGGTCGACGGGTTGACGAACCTGGAGGAGTTGCGGGCATCGCCGGTGGAAGGGGACCTGTCGCCGCTTGCCGGCCTCACCTCGCTTAGGCGGCTGCAACTCTACGAACCGGGGACGCCCTTCAGAAACTCCCAGGAGTTGGCAGGACTCTCGCAGGTGCGGTACCTGACGCTGACCCGCGGCGGGCTGGACGGAATCTCGCCGCTGGCGGACATGGCGTATCTGTTCGAGGTGGACCTCGAAGGGAACCGGATCGAGGATCTTGCGGCGCTTGGCGGGCTGGAACGGCTGCATTATCTAGACCTCGACGACAATGGCATCCGCGACATCGCGGCCCTAGCGGCCAACGCGAGGCTGGGCGCGGGCGACACGATCTCGCTGGTCGGCAACCCGCTCGGGCCGGACGCGCTGCTGACGCACATTCCCGACCTCGAGTCGCGCGGGGTGACGGTCGCGTACGACCGGGACGAGTTCCCGGATTCGCCCCTGCGGATGCTGCATGACGAGGCGGTGTCGATGCAGGTGGACGCGGACCTGGACACGGTGACGTGGGAGCTGGACCTGACCGCGTACGCGGAGGAGTTCATCGCGCACTTCGGCGACGAGTTCGACGTGCTGCTGTTCCTGTCGGCGCTGGCGCGCTCGTCCGACCATGCCAACCTGCCGTACTTCGGGGTGTACCACCACGTGTCCAACGAGGTGCGCGGGATCGGGCTCGGCGAAATCCGCGAGCCGCCCGACAACGCGGCGCGTCTGAAGGGAGTGATCCACTTCCCGTGGCTGGACGCGCTGTCGGACGGGCCGTCGCTGCACGAGATCATGCACGTGTGGGCGAACTACGGCGTCGCGACGGCGTACTCGAGCCACTGGGGATTCAGCAGCGCCCACGGGCAGCTGGGTGGCTTCCGGTCTGAGGACCTCGTGGATCTCGGCGGCGGGCTGTGGTCCGCGGGCCGCTTCGGTACGATCACGAACGGCGCAAACCGCGTGCGGTACTCGCCGTGGGAGCTCTACCTCGGCGGCTTCGTCGGACCGGAGGAGGTGCCGGACCTGTGGGTCGCCGCCGAGGGGGCCTGGACGGGCGAGCGGACGGAGGCCGGACATTCCATATTCGAGGCGGTCGAGCATGAGACGCTCACGGTCGACGAGTTCGTGGAGACGCACGGCCCGCGCGAGCCGGACCATTTCGACGCCCCGAAGGAACTGCGCGGGGCGGTCATCGTGCTGGAGGACGACGACCACCAGCTGCACCACTGGACCCGTTTTCTGTGGAGGGTGCGCGGGCTGTCGCACCCGGGGCCACATGAGGCGTTCCGAGGAAGGCACAACTACCACACCGCGACCGGGGGTCGGGGGCGTCTGGTGCTTGACGGGCTGCTGGACCTGCGCCGGGAGACGCCGGCCGGCGCGCCGGCGCTGCGTCTCGAGCAGGTGTGCCCGCCGCCGGGCATTCCGTTGGGCGCCGACGCGTCGTCGCTGGCCGCCCCGTGGACGGACTTCGCGAGACCGACTTTAGACAACGGCGGGAACCGGGGTCCGGAATAGGGTCGCTGATCGGGAGGACTTGGGATGAGTACGTTGTACGGACAGGCCGGAGAACGACCGGCGGGGATTTGCGCGGCGATCCGCAACGCGGTCTTCAGCGCCGTGCTTGCGCTGGCCGCGCTGCCACCGGTGGCGCACGGATCGGAGGCGGCGACGGTGGAACTGACGCCCTCTTCCGCGTCCGGCGGGCCGGCGCCGGCGGTGCGGGTGGTGCCGGACGGCATCGCGACGATCGCGTTCGCCGACCGGTCGGGCGCGCCGCTGAGGATCGTGTGGATCGAGGGTTCGGGCGTGGCCGCGGAACAGGCGCCGAGCCATCCGCACGTGGCGATCCTGCGTGCGGGCGACGGACGCCGCGGCGGAACGGTGGTCGCGTTGCTCGAAGGCGTGGACCGGCCCGTGCACGTCACGGCGTCGCCGCGGGCGGGTGCCACGCAACTGGAGGTGCGCGTGGCGGCGGTTCGGCCGGAGCGCGCGCGGCCGGCCGCGGGCACCGGCGAGGCGGGTGCGGCTGTGCGGGACCGGGCCGCGGTGGAGGCCGTCGTGCGGGAGTACCTGCTGGCGAATCCCGGGATCATCGAGGAGGCGACCGATCCCAGGCGCCGGCTTGCCGGGCGGGTTTCGGAACTGCGCGCGGAGGTCGTCGGCGACCTGGAGGTACCGTCGACTGGGGCGACGACGGACGCGGCGGCGGTGACGGTGGTGGAGTTCTTCGACTACCGCTGCGGCTACTGCAAGCGGTCGGCCGACGCGGTGCGGGCGGCGGCGGCGCTGCCGGACGTGCGGGTGGAGCTGCGCGACTACCCGATCCTCGGCCCGGACAGCGTGCGCGCGTCGCGGCTGGCGCTGGCGGCGGGGATGCAGGCGAGCTACGCGGATGCGCACTTCGCGCTGATGGCGCGGGAGGACGACTACGGGGACGCGGCGGCGGCGGAACTGGCCTCGGCGCTGGGCCTGGACGCGGACCGGCTGCGGGCGGACATGGACTCCGCGGCGGTGTCGGCGCGGATCGAGGCGAACACCGCGCTGGCGCGGCGGCTGGGAGTGACGGGGACGCCGGCGTTCCTGGTGGTCGGCCCGGAGCAGGTCCGCGCGTCGCCGGGGTCGCTGGACGCACCGGCGCTGTCTGCACTGGTCGACGAGGTGCGCTGAGCGTCGGGCGGGCGACGGACGGGAATTGGAACACGGGACGGCGGAGGGCCGGTCGGGAGGAACGATGGACGGATTCACAAGAGCGGCAATGGGGCTGGCGCTCGCCGCAGCTTCGCTGGCGGCCAACGCGACGCGGGGAGAGCCGTCGGACGAAGCGGCGCCCGCGGCGGTGCCGTTCGCGGCGCACGAGGCGCTGCCGGAGGGCGACGCGGCGGAGCTGGCACGGCTGTACTGGTCGGCGTCGGAGGTGCCGGGGATCGACGCGCTGCCGGATGCGCACCGGCGCAGCCTGCTGGACGTGGTCACCGAACGGCACAGGAGCCGGCTGGTGGACAGGGGTCCGGGCCCGGAGGAACTGCGGCGGCACGTGGAGCGGCTGGCGGCTTCGCCGCTGGCCACGCGGCGACCGCTGGCGCTGGCGCAGGCATGTGCGCAGTACGGGCTTGTGGAGGGGGCATGCGCGCCGCACAGGGGCTACGTGCGGCGGGCGATGGTTCTCGACGAAATGCTGGCTGCGGGCCGGCTGAAACTGGGCGAACTGGAGACGGAACTGGCGGGCGCTCCGCGGCCGTCGCTTCGCGAACAGCTGCCCGGCGGCGACGGAACGCCAGGAACGAACGGCCGGTGAAGGCGGCGAGCATGACACCGCGTCGGCCTGCGCCCCGTCACTACCAGCTGGCGGTTCGGACCGGTCGCAAGACGACCGGGGAGTGTTTATGAATGCGGATATCCGGTAGTGACGGGGCGCTAAACGCACCGCGGACCCTTATGCCGCAAGGGCTGCTAAACACGCGGCGCTGGTGATGCGCTGATGACGCTGTACAATGCGCCGCGCAAAGGTGCCGTCCCATGGTTGCATGTGACGGCCTCGCCGGGGCCAGCCCGGAAGTTCAGAGCCACGTTCTGGGCGCGTCGAAGCAATTCGGCGTAGACCGCAGCGCTGCGGCCATTAGCGGGGAAACCCGTAGTCCGGGAAGCCGGACGCGCCGAGGGGCAACCCTGGCGTCTGTCGGGGAGACCCGGCCCGGCACGCAATCAGCGTGTCCGACGTGCCAGGCCGCGATCATATCGCGGCGGGCGGGGAGATGCACCGCAAAGGCACCGTGCGCCATGTCGCTGATTGTGATGGGGGCGTACCCGAGACGGCAGACGGTCTCCGCGAGACCTTACGATACCTCGCGGACGACCTGGCAACAGCCGGGCGTCGAGCCGGACTGTCGCGGCGGCGAGGTGGACTCGCGGTAGCCGGGGGAGACCCCCGGCCATGTGGAGCATCGCGCGGACGGGAATCCAGTCCCCGCGATTTGCACCGCAGCCGACGGACACCGTCGCGGCCGAGAGGGCTGGCGGCCGCTGCCGGAAGGCAAGCCGCAGCCGCCGCATTTGGACGGCAACCGCAAGCAATGCATCGAGGGCTATTCGCAGTTGAAGCTGCGCTCCGACGACCTGTTGAAGGCGTTGGATGGCCCATCAAAACTCACCAGTACCACCCTCCCCGGCCGCCCTCCGGCGGCCGCGGGCGGAGCCTCCGGCGATCTCCCCGAACACGGCGGCGCAGCTCGCGCCACTGCCTGTCCGGCGGCGTCCCCACCGTCCGCAACCTTCTGAAACCACGAGAGAAAAACTTAGCACGGTGCTTCACACGCGGTCGTTGACCGTGCCGGTCAGGCTGCTACTTTGGCCGGATGCGGCAGTTGAACTACGACCTGAAACGCCTGTTGGACGACGCCAGAGAAGGCGCGTTCGGCACCCGGACCGGGCGCTCCTTCAATCTCGCCCGCATGGCGAACACCCTCCACGATCTCGGCTACCGGCGCCTGCGGGCGACGGGGCTGAAAGGCAAACACGTCGAGGCGCTGGTGCGCGAGTGGAAGCGCCAGGGGCTCTCGACCGGCACGATCAGGAACAGGATGAGCCACCTGCGCTGGTGGGCGAAGCGGATCGGCAAGCCGAACGTGGTGCGCGCGGACAACGCGAGCTACGGGATCGGGGACCGGAAACGCGTCATCAACGAGGACCGGAGCGGCGACCTGCCGGAGGACCGGCTGGCGCTGGTGCGGGACGAACATGTGCGCATGGCGCTCCGGCTGCAGGAGGCGTTCGGGCTCAGGCGCGAGGAAGCGATCAAGTTCTTGCCTTCGTACGCGGACCGGGGTTCGAAGATCGTGCTGAAGGCGTCGTGGACCAAGGGCGGCCGGCCGCGCGAGATTCCGGTGCTGAAGGAATCCCAGCGCCGGCTGCTCGACGAGGCGCGCGCCTTCGCCGGCGGCGGGGCCATGATCCCCGGCCACAGGAATTACAAACAGCAGCTCGAGGTCTACGAGAAACAGACGGCGGACGCCGGGTTGGAGCGTATGCACAGCCTGCGTCATCGGTTCGCCCAAACACGCTACGAGGAGATCACCGGCTGGAAACCGCCGGCCGCGGGCGGGCCGCCGATGCGGAGCCTGAAGGGGGCGCGGAAGCGGATCGACCGGGACGCCCGGGCGACGATTTCCAGGGAGATGGGACATTCGAGAATTTCTATAGTGGAGATTTATTGTGGTGCATGAATACCAACCTGCGGGCGCGAACGGCGACGTGGCGCTGCTGATCGACTTCTGGAACCTGGCGCACGGCGTCGAGAACGACGTTGACTGCGAGGCGCTGTTCCGGTTCGCCGGGGAGCACGGCAGGGTCGCCGCCGCCAACGCGTACGCCGACTGGGGCGAGGAAGCGGTGAACCGCTACCAGCCGGCGCTCCGCGGTCTGGGCGTCGAACCGGTGCAGGTGCCGGTGCGGTCGAACCGGGCGCATGGGGTGTGCATCAAGATGGCCGTTGACGCGGTGAACCTGGCGTGGTCGGCGCCGCAGGTGGGCGTCTACGTGATCGTGGCGGCGGACATCGCGCTGGTCCCGGCTGTGAAGGCGTTGCGGTGGCGCGGGAGGAAGGTCGTCGGCGCGTGGCCGGCCGGCGGCCGTTTGTAGTCCCGGGCAGCCGCCGGAGCGGCAGGAGGCGCAACAACCGAGAGTCGTTGCGCCTCCGCCGCGACTGTGCGGGATCAGTACCGGCGGTGCAGCTTCCCGTTCATGGGCGACCATCTCCACAATTCGCTTTGCTTCGGCGCAGGATCCGGCAGCGGACTCCAGTATGCTGCCGAGGGTTCAGGCGCCGGTCTTGCGTTCCAAGGGGACAAACCGCAATCGAGGTTGCTCGCCTTGTGCACCTTGTCCGGCTGGGCGGCGAACTCGTCGATGGCCGCCGCGTCGATGGCGTCCTGCCGCTTCTGCGCGCGCTCGATGTCCCGGTCTTCGCGGCACCGCTCGCAGAGGAAGTCGCCCCGCAGTCGCTTGCGGTAGGCGCATCGTCGGCAGCCGCCGTCGGCAACCAGTGCTTTGCGGCGCCGTCGGCACGAAGTAGCCCGACGAGTCAAACACGGCTGACATGCGTGCGCCGGCGAACCGTCGCGCTTGATGGCGACTTTGTTGCGGCACCGGCGGTGCTTGCACTCCGGCAGGCCGGTGTCGAGGATGGCGGGGCGGACGAAGCCATCGGGGAGTTTGCCGCTCCACTGGGCGACGAGGGTTTGAAGGTCCATGTCGGTCTCCTGTCAGGTTGTTGCCGACGCGGGAGTGCGTCGGTGCCTGGACAGGCGGCATGCGCGCGCAGGCCGGTCACCTCGCGTCAGCGAGGTCGCAGCGCCAGCGGAGAACCCGCCGGGTTGACCGGTCGAGCACGCATGGCAGGATGGGCAGCGAACCGACGGACGGGACGGTGGTGTGGTTCTGCGGAACCGGCCGCTCCGATCGGTACCGCGCCGGACGAGTGGAGCGGTCGTCGAAATCGAACCACTGGATGCCGGACGTGTGCAGCGGGTGGTGGACCCCTCGGTCCGGCAATGCGTCGAAGAGCGGCATCACCGCCCGGAGGGCGGAAGCGATAGCGACCGTCACCCGGCTGGGCGGAGACCGCTTGCGGGCTCCGGTCGGCGAAGCCGACTAGGGCGTGGGCCGCCCCTCGGGCGGCATCGCCCACAATGGTTCCTCAACGCCGCTGTGGAGCCTCTGTCGAAATCCTGGTCCCCATGCGAGGCACCTTGTGAACGAGGAGGATTGCCGGCACCCTGGCTGTTCTCGACAGACCATGTGGGACTGTGGTAGTCGTTACGGGCTCTCGCCCGCGCATTGTCGGGCACGGCACGGATCGGCACCGTGAGGTTATCCACCGTGGATTCGTTGAGACCGACCACCCTATTGCCCAAGATTGCGGGGTCGGAGGTATGGCGTCGATGAAGAATCTCGCGCGACGAGGCGACCAGAGCGCTGGACGGGCCGTTGCAGCGATCCGCAACGCGCTTGCGGACGGCGACGAGGTGAGGCTCGTCGGCTTCGGCACGTTCTCCGTTCGCGAGCGGGCGGCACGCATGGGACGGAACCCGGCGACCGGGGAAGCGATCAAGATCGCGGCGTCGTGCGCACCCGCGTTCAAGGCGAGCGGCGCGCTCAAGTCGGCGATCCGCTAACGGCAGGCAGGGAGTTGAGGCATCGGTTGACAACCATCACGATCAAGACGGGTCGGCGTCACGCGCTGCGCGGGGCCCGCAGACTGCGGCGGGACGCAGCCGGACGCCGCCGAGGTGCGCATTGATGACCAGGCGCCGCCGCCTCTGGTGGCCCTTCCGGCATCGCCCGCACGCGGAAGCGACAGTGGTAATCCGGCATGCTGGCCCGCTGCCGCGGATGACGCTGCGGGAGCACGTTGTCGTTCGCCACCGGGTTTGGAAGGGGCAGCGAGACATCCGCAGGATGCGGCGGGAGAGTGAACTGCCGCGGTTCTACAAGCGTGCGGCAGGGCGCGACGTGGACGGGCTGACGATCAACGGCGCCAGCTGGACGGTGGGTGATTTCCTTCCCGTGGGGTTCGATGCCTATGTCCGGCTGCCCAATCCGTTCTGGAAGATCGTTGCTGTGGGAACCGAGGGCGCGATCCTGCATCCGCGGTACGACAGCGAGGACGAGGAGGCCGTCTGGGCCAAACCGCTGCACTGCGCCGAGGTCGCGACGGCAAACGGCTTGCGCATGGCTCACGACACGTCCTGGGGTGCCATCTGCGACCCGCGTGAGCGGGCTCGAGGGTCGAGTCCAGATGCGCTGTGTGGAGCTGGCCTCCGTTCGAGTGCAACATCGATCCGTCCGTCGCCAAGCGGCTGTTCGGGATCCTTGCCACGCAAACGCGGCCGCGGGACCGGTGCCTGTGCGGGCAGTGGGAGGGCGGAAGCCATAACTGGGACACCGACGTGCGACTCGTCACCCGCGGCTGGAGCTACTTCGTTTGGCGCGCCCGGTTCCGAGACGTCGCCGGGTGGATCTCCCGACCGTATTCGGGTCAGCGGGACGATCACCTGCCGCACATCGTCTGGCCCGGTGACCGGCGGTGGTGTCTGGCGATGCTGTACAGCGGCCACTCGAGCTATCTGGGCGGCTCCCGCGCCTTGATCGATGCCGTGTTGCACAGTGACCTGGAGGCCTATGAGGTGGCGCTCACGGACGAGGCGCACTGAGCGGGATGCGACCGACTAGCGGTGAGATGGAGGCCGGCTGAGGCGGCGGCGCACCGACCGGTCGGTGACGGCTCGACTCCGAGTGCATTCGGCTGGCGGGGATCGCTCGGCTTCCGTGTCGTCCAGCTGTCTGTGTCGCGCACCGGTCAAAACCGTCTTTTGCGCAGTGAACATGGGGCAGATTCGCGCCAGCGCCGTCGTCCACCGTCCGCCGTCGCGTTCCTGCCGTTGTCGGCTTCTCGTGCCGCCCATGACCAACTCGATGCCGGGCACGACCGAACGATTACGCGCAGGCCGCAAGGCGGCAAGGCGGCAAGGCGTCGCAGAAAGGGGCACGACTGCGCGGTTCGGGACGGTGGCGTTTTGTTGCCCAACGCCAACGAAAAACAGATAAAATACCTTATAATCAGGACGTTATGTATACGTGGCGTTCTGCCGCCACATCTTGACGATCTTGACGAGGTAGGGGCTGACCAGCGGGTGCGTGGTGACGATGTGCGCCTCGTCGATGGCGACCACGATCTCGCGGCCCGTGCGCTGGTCGCGCTCGGCGATGTTGTTGACCACGTTCAGGAGCGAGATGAGCGCGATGGCCAGGTGCGCCTCGTAGCCCTCGCGCGCGAAATGCGCGAGATCCACCAGCGTGACGTCGGTCTCCGGCCAGATGTCGCCGTCGCGGTTGAACACCTCGCCGGCGAAGCCGTCGCAGAAGAGGCCGATGGCGTCGCCCATGTCGCGCAGGCGCTGCCGCGCCTCCGCCGAGATGCCCTCGCGGGTCTCGGCGAGCAGGTGGAACGCGCGGCGCACGTGATCCGTGCGCGGCTTCGCGCCCTCGGCGCGGGCGTTCCTGGCCGCCTCGATCACCGCGTCCCGGATCACGCGGCGGTCGGCGCGCCGCAGCCGCTCGACCTCCTTGGCCTCGCCCCCGGTCACCATCAGCGTGGCCACCGTCTCGAGCTCCCCCAGGATGTCGCGCGGCTCGTCCTCGTCGTCGTCGACGACGTCGCCGAGTTCCGGCAGTTCCGCGTCCTCCGGCGTCTCCGTGTCGAGCGCCACCCGCGCGGCCTCCGGCAGGAGCGCCGCGTCGGCGAACGTCGGCAGCGACACGCCGCTGCCGGGCTTCAGCGCCACCCGGTTCACCGTCAGCCCCAGCGACTCGAACCAGTCGGCAAGCAGCCCGAACGAGTTGCCGGCCTCGATCACGAAGAGGCGCGGCCGGTGCGCGGCCATCAGCTGCGCCAGCATGCCGCCGAGCGTCGCGCTCTTGCCCGCGCCGGTCGGCCCGACCAGCAGCCCGTGCGCGTTCTTGAGGCGGTCGAGCTTGTTCAGCGGGTCGAAGACGAGCGGCTCGCCGCCGCGGTTGAAGAACGACAGGCCCGGACGCCCGGTGCCGGTCGAGCGGCCGAACAGCGGCCACACGTTGGCCGCGTGCTGCACCCAGGCGAGCCTCGTCCGCCGCCAGCCCGCCGCCTTGTCCGCGTCCGGCTCGTAGGCCATCGGCAGGTGCAGGAGGAAATTGTCGAGCGCGCGCACGTCGTCCTTGGGCGCGACCGCCCGGAACCCGTGCCGCAGCAGCACCGTGCGCGCCCGCGCCGTGCGGCGGTTCAGTTCCTCCATGGACGGGGCGCGCAGGTAGAAGGCGACGCCGAGCCGGTAGAGCTTGTGGCGCTCGCCCATGATCTCCTTCGCCACATGGCAGTCGGCGCGCGCCCGGATCGCGTCCGCCGACTCGCCGGTGGCCGAGGCGGCGATCCGGTCGACGTGGGCGTCCACCGTGTCCTGCGGCACGGGGACCAGGGTCGTGACGTAGACGGTGCCCTCCGGGAGCTGGTCCAGCACGGCGTTGACCGCGTCGCCGTGGCGCGTCTCGCCGGTCACGTGCCCGATCGCCGGTGGCCGCCGCAGCCCCTCGACCGTCAGCACGCGCATCGCCGTGCGGTCGAAGATCCAGGCGCCGTTGGCCGCGTCCGAGCGCGGGTGGCAGTAGAAGAGCGTCTCCGCGAAGCCGTCGCCGTACGGCTGATCGTCGTCGCCGATCAGGTCCCGCGCGAACGCGGCGGGGTCGTCCGGGGTGAGGTCCGTCCACGCGTTGAACCAGCGCGTGAGCCAGGCGTGGAACCCGGCGGCGTCGAGCCGCCGCTGCTTCACGCCCAGGCCCTCGAGCGCCCCGGTCAGCTTCCCGCCGGCCTCGAGCAGCGCCGCGCCGGCCGAGGCGTTCGCGCCGTCCGCCGCCTTCGCGTCGCGCAGCCAGCGGTAGAGCACCACCAGGGTGCGCTGCCGCGCGCCCGCCCAGGCGGTCTGCGAGAGGCGGTCGGTGAACAGCCCCCCGGGCTTCGCGACGCCCCGGTAGTGGGCGGCGAGGATGTCCGCGTAGGCGGCGGAATACTCCGTGTCCCGGGCGGCCTCGGCGACGTAGTCCCTGAACTCCGCGGCAGCCGCCGACAGGTCCGGCTCGCGCCAGGTGTAGGTCTGCACCACCCAGGGCGATGCGTCGAACTCCTCGAACGCGTCCTGCAGCACGTCGTGCAGGCCGTTCCTGAGATCCGTCAGCCAGCGCCCGCCGCGGCCCTCCGTGCCGCGCGGCTCGATCTCCCACACCGCGCCAACGCTCCTGCCGTCCTCGAGCAGGATGGTCCCGTCGTCGAGCGCCTCCGCCCAAGGCACGTGGTCCACGAACGAGCGCGCGGGGCGGTACATCGACGCCGCCGTCGCCGGCGGCACCCCCTTGCGCGGGGCCGGACGCTTCGCCGCGCCGTTCGCCTCCGCGCCGGCCGGTGCCGGGGTCTCCGGCGCCGCGTCCGACTGCCGCGGCCCGGACTTCCGAAGATAGTCGGCTAGATTCACAGCGCGGCCCCCTCCTCGGAGTCCCCATCCGACGGCGAACCGTCCGCAACGGAAGGCTTCCCGTCCGGTCCGGGTTCCAGCCGCCGCGCCGCCTGCTCCAGCTCGCCCGGCAGCGCATACTCCACGCGCCCGTAGAGCGGCACCGCCGTGGTGTAGCCCGGCACCGGCACGCGTTCGTCCGTCGCCAGGTGCGGCAGCACATGGATGTAGATGTCCGGGTTCGGCAGCCGCGGGAACAGCAGTTCCAGCTCGTTCGCCGCCGTGCGCGTGTACGAGGCCGCGTCGCGTCCGGCCTCCGGCTCCGCGGCCGACGCTTCCGGCGCTTCGCACGCCCAGTCGAACAGCCACCAGCGGCAGCGTGCCCCGGTCCCCGGCGCCGCCGGTTCCTCCGGGGCGGTCTCGTATTGCGCCCCCGCCGCGCCCCAAAACAGGTCGATCATGCGCGGCCCCTCCGCGAGCACGGAGGAGGGCGCGTTCGACGCGCACCCGGCGAGCGCCGCCGCCAGCAAAGCCAATATCAATCTAGTCCAGTGCACGGTGCCTCCCCGCCGTCATGGCGTCCTCGTGGCGTACCAGCCGGCCCGCCGGGTCGTAGTCGATCCTCAGTTCCTCGTCGACGTGCACGGCCACGCGCGCCCCGGGCGCCACGTAGACGGCGTCGAACTCCTGCGCCTGGCGCTCGCGCAGCCAGCGCGCCACCTCCTGCGCCGCGCCCGACAGCCCGCGGCCCGCCGCGTAGCGGCCGAGATTCCCGTCGACGACGGTGGTCGCCGTCCCGGCGACGCCTCCGGCGTAGGTCCGGGTCTGCGCCGCCGCCAGCCCCTCGGCGGCCGCGCCGAGAGTGAGCGCCGCCGCGCCCTGGCCGAGGTACGCGGCGGCGTTGGTAATCCGCTCGCCGGACACGCACGGGTTGCCGTGGTCGTCGGACAGCCCGCCGAGCCGCACGGCGCGGGTGCCGGCCCCGCCTTCCGACACGTCCTTCGCCTCCGGCACCGTCACGATCCGGCCGTCGGCGAACACGAAGGTCAGCGAGGTGACGTCGCCCGCCACGCAGCCGAGCGTCCAGTCGCCGATCGCCTCGCCGCTCGCCACCGCGTAGGCGAGCTCCGGAATCTCGTGCCCGTTGGCCGCAAGGTTGTCCCGGCCGATCGTGAGCTTGAAGAAGTAGGGGTCGGTGACCCGCGCCGCCTCGCCGACCGGCACGCGGCCGATCAGGGCAGTGAACGCGCGCGCGCCGACGAGCGTCGCGTTCTTGGGGATGGTGTACACCGGGCGCGGCGGCGGCGCGTCCTCGCGCCCGTTGTCCTTGCCGATGGGGACGGCCCCGGCCGGGCCCGCGCCCCAGGGCAGAAGCCCGGCGTCCTCCGCGCCGCGCTCCAGCGGCGGCAGCCAGACGGTCTCCGCCGTCCCGGGGCCCGCCGCCGTCCCGCCGCGCACCGCGGCGGGCGCACTCCGCAGCAGCCGCTCGATCTCGTCCCTGAGGCCCGACACCTCGTCGCGGGCGTCGGCGACCACGCCGCGGTTCTCCTCGCGGAGCCGCGCCGCCTCGTCGCCCAGGCTCCGGGTGACCTCCGAGACCACGCTGTCGCGCATGTCGCGCAGGCGCGCGTTCTCGTCCCGCAGGATCTCGTTGGCCGCCTCCAGCGTCGCGAGGCGCTCGTTGGTCTCGCGCACGTTGGCGATCAGGGTGCGCACGATGTCGTCGGGGGTGTCGCCCTCGATGCCGAGCGCGGCCGCCGTCTCCGGGGCCAGCGGCTCGCCGCCCACCGTCGGCGCGACGCCGACGGAGGCCGCCTGGTCGCGCGAGCAGCGCGTCGCCATCACCGCCACCACCACGAACAGCACCACGCCGAGGGCGACCTTGACCAGCAGGTTGGGGCTCACGGCGACACCGCCAGGTCGAACGGCACGCGCGTGACCACGTACAGCCGCGCCGTGAAGCCGGGTTCCCCGGCGGGCGCCAGCGCCGCGCGCGTCCAGGCCACCGCCACGAACCCGGACTCCGACCCGAGGCGCGGTCCCGGAGACGGGCGCAGGCGCCGCACGTCCAGTTCGAGCGGAGCGTCGCCCGCATTGGACGCCTCAAGCGTCGTGACGAACAGTCCGCTTCGGGAGAGCTGCCCGCGCACCGCGAGGCGCAGGCGCGCGCGGTCGGGATGGCGGTAGAGCGCCGTCGCGTCCGCGGCCGCGGTCTCCACCTCGACGACGCCGGCGTCCCCCCGGGCCAGCCGCGGCGGCGCCAGGTCGCGGCGCGCCGCGTGGCGCACCAGCCCGACCAGCCCGCCGCGCGGGTCCTCGGCCTCGCCCCGGCCCTCGGCAACGCCCTGTTCCGGGCGCGCGACCGTCACCTCGAGCGGCTCGGCCGTGCCGCCGCCCGCGCCAGACACGGCCTGGACGTCGAACAGCACGAACTCGCCGGTGCGCTCCAGGCGCACCTTCACGCGCCGCGCGCCGAACGGTTCCATCGCGAGCCAGTACGCGGTGTCGTTGGCGAACTCCGCGCGCAGGCGCCCGGTCCCGACCAGGTCCGCCGGGACGCCGACCGTGGCCGGGCCCTCGAAGCGGATCTCCCGCTCGACGCCGACCGCGAGGGTCACCGGGATCGGCGTGCGCTCCCACTCCACGGTCTCTCCGGACGCGGCGCACGCCCAGGCGGCGCACAGCCAGCCGGCGATCAGCCTTCTCGTATTCATGTACTCGGCTCCTCCTCCAGTTCGATGGCCCGTGGCACGCCCGCCAGGCAGTCGAGCGCCAGTCCCCACGGGTTGAGTTCGCGGTCGACGTCGTAGCGGACGACGCGCACCGGGTAGGCGACCGCGCGGCTCTTCACCCGCTCGCCGAGCACCGTCTCCTCGATCATCAGATCCAGCGAGACCACCCAGCTGCCGCCGCCCTCGTCGTAGACCCGCTCGACCGAATAGCCCCGGCCCGGGATCTCCCAGACCGCGCGCTGGCGCCCGGCGAGCTCGCGCCGGGCGTTGCGCTCGGCGTGGTCGTCGAGGCGGTCCTGGCGGCACGCGGGGGTGAGGAAGTTCGCCAGCGCGTCGAGCTTCGCCCGGTACTCGCGCGAGCCGTCGTTCGGCCAGCGGTAGAGCTGCTGCCAGATGTAGAGGGCGAACGTGTAGATGTGCGGCGGCGCGGGCGCGTCCGGGCGCACCGTCGCGCCGGCCGACAGATCCGGCGGGATGTGGATGCGCAGCGAACTCGGCGCGGTCATCCAGCCGACGCCGAGGATCAGCGCGCACGCGAGCGCCACACCCACCGCGCCCCAGAGCGCGCGGATCGCCTCGCGCTGGCCGGCGAGCGCGTTGCGGTAGCGGCTCATCGCGCCCGTCCCCGCGGCCGCCGGGCGCGGATGTCCCACACGGCGCTCTCGCGCAGCATGGTCTTGGGCTTGAGGTTCCTGTCCTCGAGCCAGGCGGCGACCGCGTCGGCGTGGTAGCCCTCGGGGCGGCCGCGCTTGAGGCGCCGTAGCACCCGCGCGGTCGCCCAGATGCCCCCGCCGGCGGCCAGCGCCCCGCCGCCGATCCCGAGCACCGCCTGGCCGAACAGCGCCGCGACCGCCGAGCACGCCGGGATCCAGACGGCCAGGTTGACGAGCCCCGCCATGCGCAGCTCGCCGTCCGAGAGCCCCAGGAACACCGCCGGCGCCCGGTTCAGCCGGTCCGGCAGGAAGGCGATCTCGTCGTCCGTCACGCCAGCACCGTCGCCGCCTGCGTGGCGAGGAAGATGACGATCACCAGCAGCACGACGCCGACCGCGCCGTGCATGCCGACCTCGCCCCAGGTGGCGCGGCCGTCGGCCACCATCGAATACTTCGAGATGACGTTCTTCGCCACCACCAGCAGCGCGATCGCCGACAGGCCGAGGCCGCCGAGCACGACGATGTCGAGCCCGTACGCCTGCAGCATGCCGATGAAGTCGCCGTCGTCGACCGCGCCTGTCGACGGGTCCGCCACGTCCGGCAGTCCCGCTTCGGCCGACGCGGCGGCCAGCGCCGCCGCCATCGCCGCGGCGATCCGGCGCCGCATCCGTTCCAGTCCTTTCATATCCGTCTCCGTTGTCGTTTCACCAGGTGACGACCGCCAGCACGACGACCGTCAGGAACACGGCGCGCAGCACGTGGCCGCCGGCCTCGCCGGGGCCCGCGCCGCCGCCGCTCCAGTTCTTGTAGGCGTGGAACACCACCCAGGCGCACCACGCGATCGCGAGCGCGCAGACCAGCCCCGCGCAGAGCGCGAGCACGTTCGCCTCCGTCACCCACGAGCCCGGGTTCGCGCCCCGGAACGCCGCCTGCTGCGCCGCGTCCATCGACTTTCCGTCCTCCGCCTACAGGTACTTCTTGAACGACGCGGTCACGACCAGGGCCGCGGCACCGAACAGCGCCGCCCCCGGCACGATCACCGCCGTCGGGTGCACCGCGAACGGGATCGCCAGATAGACGAACGCCGCCGCGTAGAGCACCCTCGGGGCGCCGCGCTTGGCGGCGTGGTAGATGCCGCCGAACTCGCGGCCCGCCGACCAGCGGCGCACGTCCCGGAGCGTCAGGCCGCCCGCCAGACCCACCAGGCCGAACCCCAGGAACGCGGGGACCGAGAACGCCAGCAGCACGACGCGCACCATCAGGACCTGCGCCGTCCAGAGCGCCGCGTCGACGTACTCGTCCAGGCGCACCGCGCCGCCGAGCCACCGGAGCGCCGCCGCGAGTCCGGTCCACTCGAACGCGTAGAACCGGGCGCGCTCGGCGGCGCCCAGGATGCGCGCGGCCGTCGGCCGGAACTCGGCGTTCAGGTACCCGGCCTCGCGCGCCAGCACCCCCGCGGCGTGACCGGCGCCCTGTTCGGGCCACCACCAGGTCATGCCGATCCACTCGACCGCCACCGACGTCAACAGCGACAGCACGAGGCAGTGCAGCATCCCGCGGGCCCGCCTGCGCTCGCGGCGCGGCGGCTCCCTGCGGTCCGCGCGGGCGGTCGCCGTCTCAGCCATCGGACGCCTCCGGGGCCGTCTCCGCCGCGCCGGCCCACCAGGATCCGCCCGAGCGGTAGCGGCGCTCCATGTCGGCCGCCAGCTCCGCGAACGCCGCCGACGCGTCGCCGTTGCCGCCCGCCGGCAGCGGCAGGCGCACCTTCCACAGCGCGCCGCCCTCGAGCAGCGCGAACGCCTCGCCCTTGGGCAGGCGCGTGACGTCGTGCGGCTCCAGCATGGTCGCCTGCGAGCCCGTGATCCGGTCCTCGTGGCGGGAGCTGAAGTCGACGTCGGTGTCGGGGTCCGACGAGTCCGTGTAGCCGGCGATCTGCGTGAGCTCCACCACGTTCACCGTGGGCAGCTGGTCCGTCAGCAGCGCCGCCGTGTCGATGTCCTTGACGCGGAACATCACCAGCGAATTGAAGTTGCCCGACACCTGGCGCGCCTTGGCGACGTCGCGCGTCTTCGCCTGGATGTCGGAGAAGGTCTGCGTGTAGGCGGTCACCTGCATCCCGGCGGCGCCGCCCTTGTTCAGGAGCGGGATGAACTCGTCGCCCATCAGTTCGTTGAACTCGTCCATGTGCACCACCACCGGATGCCGCGGCGCCTCCACGCCGGCCCGGAACCCGTGCGTGTCGCCGTGCTTGTAGCGCTCGCCGGCGTAGCTCACCAGGTCGGCGAACATGGAGTTGCCGACCGCCGCCGCCACCGGCGCGTCCGACAGCGCATCGAGGCCGACGTAGACCACGAGCTTCTGGTTGACCACCCGGCGCCAGTCCCACACCGGGCGCGGGTCCTCCACGTCCCGGTAGTCCGGGCTCAGCAGCTCCGCCGCCTTGCCGGTCGTGAGTTTTTCGAGCAGCGGCAGGAGCGAGGCGACGAGCTTGTCGAAATAGCTCTTCTCGTAGCGCATGGCGCTGCGCAGCCCGTCGAGCACCTCGTCGCCCAGCGACCCCTCGAGCATCGCCCGCTCGAACGCCACCAGCCGTGCCGGGCGGCCCGCCATGTGCCGCGGCGGCTCCTCCCGGGCCCGCTCGATCGCCGCCACCCGCGCGAGCACGTCCGGGCGGTCCGCGAAATGCGACTCGGCGTAGGACAGGCACAGCCCGTCGATGTTGGTGACGTGCTTGAGGATCGTGCGGTAGTCCGGCCGCTGGCCGAGCGCCACCACGGCGCGCGCCACCACGTTCACGAACCGCCAGACGAACTCGCGGAACACGGCCGACTGGCCCTCGCCGGACACCTGCCCCGCCACCCGGGTCGCCACCTCCGTGATGCGGCGGAACTGGCCGACGCCGTTGTAGCGGCTGGAGAGCTCCGGATAGCCGAGGTGGAACAGCAGGAAGTCGTCCTCCCGGCCGCCCATGCGGCACGCCTCGCGCACCGCGCGCAGGAGGTCGGCGTCGCCCTTCGGGTCGAACACCACCACCGTCTCGCCGCGCCGGATGTCCTGCGCGACCGAGAGTTCCAGCAGCCGCGTCTTGCCGACCCGCGTGGTGCCGAGCACCAGCGTGTGCCCGGTGCGGTCCCGGAGCGGCAGGCGCACGCGCTCCTCCGCCAGCTCGACGCCGTGCAGCCAGGTCGAGCCGCCGACCGGCGGCGGCGCGCGGAATGGGTTCAACGGGACGTCGGACGCAAGCCAACGCCCGAGCGGCGCCAGCCCGCCGCTTCCGGGCTCGGCCGCGCTGGCGTGCGCCCAGCGGGTCAGGCGGCCCGGCTCGACGAACCTGCGGAAGCGCGTCCTGCGGCAGTCGTGCAGGCGCTGCGTGTGGCGCTCGCCCCAGCGGAAGCCGCGGCCCAGGAACAGCGCGTCGGCGCTCACCGGGATGCGCTCGGCGGGCATGACCCAGCGGCGCCGCCGACGCAGGTTGCGCTGGTAGCGCACGATGCGGAATCCCCGGTGCAGCCACCAGCCGCCGTTGAGCCCGAGCGCCGCCGCGGAGCCGTAGCCCGCGGGCGGCGTCATCATGAAGTACTCGGGGCCGAGCGCCATGGCGACGCCCACGAGCACCGACACCGTCCCCGCGTTCAGCTCCGCGGGCGGGCGCAGCAGCGCCTCGACCGGATGCCCGCCGATCACGCCGACCCCGCCGGTTGCCGCGGAGCGTTCATTCGACCGCCGTCCATCCGCGCCCGGCGGTCCGCGCCCAGACGGCCGGCGCCGCACCCGGGGGCGCGCCGGCGCCGTGGTTCAGCGTTAGGAGCCCCGCGCGGACGGCGGCGGGCTCGACCGCCTGCTCGGCGGCCCACGCCCGCAGATCCGCGTCGTCCGCCGCCCCGCGCACGTAGACGTCCACCGGGATCCCGGTCTCCATGCGCGAACGGACGCGGCGGCCGCAGTCGGCGCAGTCCCGGTCGACGACCAGGGCGTAGCGCTCGACCGTCGCCGCGGAGAGGCTCCCGGCGGGGGCCGCGAGACGCGGCTGTCCCGGGAAGAGCCGCGTCCACGCGGCCTGCACGGCCCGCTCGAAGGCGAGCTCGCCCTCGACGCGCGCGTGCTCCGCCGTCACGAACGCCTCCGCGAAGCGCCGCCGCTCGGCCTCGGTGCGCGCGTGCGCACCGAGCACCAGCAGCGGGTCGGCGTCCGGGGACCAGGCCCCGCGCCGACCCGCCATGAGCTCCTCGTAGCGGGTCCAGTCCGCCGCCGACAGCTCCCACGCCGCGGCGCGGCGTTCGGCGTCCCGGACCTGCGAGTCGCGCACGTCCGTCTCCGCCGTCTCGGCCGCGAGGGCCGCGTGCGCGGCCCAGGCGAGCGCGAGCGCGGACAGGCCGGCCTTGACCGGCGTCCCGCGCGGGCTCAATCGAAGATCTCCGGATGCCGCACCAGGGACCGGCGCGGCACCGCCGAGAGGCGGCCGTCGGAACGTTCGGCCACGCACTGCGTGGCCTCCTCAAGGCGCTTCGCCATGTAGGCGCTCGCGTAGCGGTGGCGCCCCGCGAGCTGGTAGAGGTAGGGGACCGAGGTGTCGCACGCCTCGGCCACGTCCGCGCGCTCGCCCTTGCCGGCGCCGCGCATGAATTCGCACATCTCCACTTGGGTGTCCTCCATGTCGTTTTGTTCGTTACGAACAACATAGCAAACACTTTTTGGAGATTGCAAACTTTTTGCATGTGCTGTACAGTTTATCTTTGCGCTAATCGGACACCGTGCATGACACGACACATCGACCGCATCCGCCTCGGCAACCTCGCCCGCCTGATCGCCGAGGCGGGCACCGCCTCAGCGCTCGCGCGCCGCGCCGAGATCAGCGGCGCCTACCTCAGCCACGTCCGCAAGGGCACGCCGTATCCGAGCGGCAACCCGCGCCGCCTGGGCGACCGCCTCGCCGCCAAGCTCGAGCGCGCCATGGGCAAGCCGCCCGGCTGGATGGACGAGGAGCAGCCCTACGAGACGGGACCCTTTCCGCCCGGCAGCGGCCATCCGATCCTCTCGTGGGTGCAGGCGGGGACCTGGACCGAGGCGCGCGAGCTGCCGACCGCCGCGGAGCGGCTGAACTGCCCGCTGCCCTGCGGCCCGGACACGTTCGTGCTCAAGGTCGCCGGCGAGAGCATGGCGCCGCGCTTCCCCGACGGGGACTACATCTTCGTCGACCCCGACGTGACCGCCGAGAGCGGCAGCTTCGTGGTCGTGCGCCGCCCGAACGACGGCGCGGCCACCTTCAAGCAGCTCGTGGTCGAGGACGGCCGGCGCTACCTCAAGGCCGCCAATCCCGCCTGGCCGGAGCCGATCGTCGAGGCGCAGCCCGACGCCGCGGTGTGCGGCGTCGTCGTCTTCCAGGGACGCCCGGCGTAGCGCGCCGCCAAACGGCGCGCTACGCGGGCGCTCCGGTCAGCCGGCCGCCTGCGCGGGCGGATCCGCCGGCACGCCGGACGCCGCCGCGCGCTCGGCGAGCCAGGCGTCGACGTCCTTCGCGCGCCAGCCGACGCAGCGCGGGGAGAGCTTCACGCGCGGCGGGAACTCGCCGCGCTCGAGCAGCCGGTAGATGGTGGCCTTCGACAGGCCGGTGACTTCGAGCACCGCCGGCAGGCGGTAGATCGCGATCGGGGGTTGGTTGCGCATGGGTACGCCTCCCTCATGGGTGAGCGTGTCCTGGCCCCCCGCATCGCAACACGGATTTCGTTCGCCGCCGGCGGCCTCGCGCCGCCCGCCGGACTGGAAAGCGGGGGGTGCGCCTCCCTTCCAATCGCCATTCACCGTAAGCGCTCCCGAAGGCGCCTGTCAAAGGCCGCGTGCTTAGCATGTGCTGCCCGCGCGGCGGCGCTACAGGAGCGTCGCCGAGCCGTACTCCGGCTCGTCTTCGCCCCACAGCAGCTCGCCCGGGAACAGCATTCCCGGTGCCTGCCGCCCGTCGCCCAGCACGGCCCGGAAGCGATCGCCCGACCCGCCGTTCCGCCGTTGCGACGGGCGGTGCCGCGGCCGCCAGGCGTCCGTTCGACCGCCGTGTCGCGGGCACGGGTGTGCTCGACCTCGTCGCTGAACACGGCCGAGGCGGCAACGGCGATCAATACGGCCGCGAGCGCACCGGCGCCCGCGCCGAATCAGTTCGACTTGAACATCGACAGGACCCCCGGAGGGGTTCGATCTTCCTGAATCGCGGCGACTCTATCAGCGCCTTTTCGAGCGCAACAGTGCCCTCAGAACGCCTCTTTTCGGCGTCGTTTCGACGGCTGGTCACACCGAGTGCAGTATCTTTCGTTGCGCCGGCAAGCCACACAGACCGCCTCGCTGTCCAGACGTTCCGTCGCTGTTCTCACAGCCTCCTCGTCGGCAGCACCCGCACACAATCCCGCTTTCCGAACTTCGCCGACCGCACTCCCTGACATGCCCAACCCATTCACGGCGCCTCAGACACCAAATACAATGAAACCAATTGAGAAACCGATCCCCTCCATGCCCCCTGACCCCGAACCCACGGATGTCGTCACGAGGTTCTTTGACCGTACGGAACGCCTGAGGCGATCTGAGGTGGTCCCACTTTTTTGGACAGGTCGCTAAGGTGTACTCCGGTGTCGAGAGGAGACACTGGAATGACCAGGAAGAGGCGCCGTTTCACGGCGGATTTCAAGAAGCGGGTGGCGCTGGAAGCGCTCCGGGAGCGCGACACGGTACAAGCGATCGCGGCGCGCTACGAGGTGCACCCGAACCAAGTGAGCGCCTGGAAGCGGCAGGCTGTGGAGGGTCTCGAGGAGGTGTTCTCGCAGCCCGGGTCGAAGCGCGGCGGGGAGCACGACGCGACGATCCGGGACCTGCACGCCAAGATCGGCGAGCTGACGGTGGAACGGGATTTTTTTCTGCGCGGGTTGGCGCGCTGAGCCGTACGGAGCGGGCCGCGCTGGTGGACCGCGGCTGCGGACTGTCGCTGAGACGCCAGTGCGAGCTGCTCGGTGTGAGCCGTTCGTCGCAGTACTACGAGCCGCTGGGGGAGAGCGCGGACAACCTGGCGCTGATGCGCCGCCTCGACGAGCTGCACCTGGAGCATCCGTTCTACGGCAGCCGGCAGATGGCACGGCATCTGCGCCGCGACGGCGTGGTTGCCGGACGGCACCGCGTGCGTCGTCTCATGCGGCTGATGGGCATGGAGGCGGTGTACCGCAAGCCACGCACCAGTGCGGCCAACCCGGAGCACCGCGTGTACCCGTACCTGCTGCGCGATCTGGTGATCGACCAGCCGGACCAGGTGTGGTGCGCGGACATCACCTACATTCCTGTTTCGCGTGGCTTTTTCTACTTGGTAGCCGTGATGGACTGGGCCAGCCGCCACGTGCTGTCGTGGCGCCTGTCGAACACCATGGACAGCGCCTTCTGCGTCGAGGCGCTGGATGCGGCGCTGCGCTGCGGTACGCCGGAGATCTTCAACACGGACCAGGGCGCGCAGTTCACCAGCATCGCGTTCACCGAGAAGGTGCACGCCGCCGGCGCGCTCTGCTCCATGGACGGCCGCGGCCGCTACCTCGACAACATCTTCATCGAGCGGCTGTGGCGCTCGCTCAAGTACGAGGCGGTGTACCTGCACGAGTTGACGGACGGCCGCGACGCCGAGCGCGTCATCGGATCGTGGTTCAGCTTCTACGGCGAACTGCGCCCGCATTCGTCGCTGGGGGGCCACACGCCGGGCGATGTCTACCGGAGCGCCTTGGGAGAGGCCGCGTGAGGCAGCCAGAGAACATGCGAGCCGGGAACGCCACGGCCCTCGCCGCGTCAAGCCGCTGCGCGGCTGCTCCACTTCGTTGCGCCCCTTGGGGTGACACGGCGAGTGCCGCGGCGAAGTGGTTGACGACGACCGGAAGGGTACTTCCGATCGTCACCGACCGGCTCTTCACAACGACGGCCGCAGCCGCGTCGACGATGCCGTTGACATCGTCCCGCCAGGTCGGCAGGTTCCATTCACCGAGGGCTCAGAACCACTCGGAGTACACCCTATTTCCGCCCTCGGACTGTCCAACGAACCAGGACCACCTCAATCCCCTACACTCCGCCTGCTTCGCCACCTCGAACCCGCCTTCGTGGTATTTACGGTAGTCGGTGTTGTAATCGCCACGGTCGCCCTCTGGCTCGATCTGGACGCTCGCCAGGAAGAGCGAGTCAGCCGCGCGTGGCAGACAGTGTCCGGCAATGCCGCGGGAAACACCGGAAAAGCCGATGCCCTGAAGTACCTGGCCGCAATCGGCCAGGATTTGCGCTGGACTGACATCTCCCCGGCCAGCACCGACGGCGGTCGGATGGTCGACTGCCGATACCGCGTCTATGTCCCCGGTCTAGATCTGCGAAGCACGGCGCTCGACAACGCGAGGCTGTCCTGCGCCGACCTGGACGCTGGTGATCCGGACAGCCGCACCGCACGCTTCGACGGCTCATCCCTCAACGGCACGCACTGGATCGCCACAAAAGTCGAACGCGCCAGCTTCCGGCGAGCGGTGCTAAGGTCCGCCGACTTCCGCGGCGCACGCCTCAGCCAGTCGGACTTCACCCAAGCCGATTTGCTCCAAGCAAAGTTCTCGTACGCAAGCCTCCAAGGCGCCTCCTTCGCTTCCGCTCGGCTCGACTCGGTGACCATTCTTCACGCCGACCTCAGAGGAATCGCAGGTTTCACCTGCGACACGCTCGCGCGGCTGGAGGGCTGGCAAACCGCTTGCCGAGATCCTCGATTGCAATGCGGCGAGAGTCTGCCATTCACAGACTCCTGCGGCCCCGGCGCCGTTCCCGACAGCCTGCGTTTCCCGCCTCCCAGCGACCAAATCGGAACATCACCGCCATCGACTCCCCCATGCAACGCGATCGGCATCCGCCGAGAAATCGAGTTTCGCCTTGATCAGGTCGATCGGGTCATCGACGGTGACACTATCGGTGGCAACCAATCTGAATCCTGCGACCTCTCAAGATCCATCTACGTCGTCGCGAGACTGGGTGGCATCGCGCGCAAACCTCCTCCCAAAGAGGACGAGACCGTTTGGATCGGCGGCTCCGGCTACGGTTACCGACACATCCCATTCAAGACAGGTGTCAGGTCCGATGACTTCGCAAGCGCCAACCTGCCCGATCTCGTCACCGATTATCTAGCATGCAATGGGGAAGATACGTCGCCAGTCGAAACCCACCTCCAGCCCAAGGTCGACGAGTTCGAGGCCAACGCAGCGTCCCGCGACGAACAGGTTCAAGCGTGCGATCCCGCCTGGATCCAGGAAGCCACCGCGTCCTGGCGGTCTGTCAAAGAAAACACCCGTCTACTCACCGGACTCGACTGACGATCTCCATAGCTTCCACCACCATCGTCCTCCGCCCAACGCTATTGCCGAACGCAACTTGAACTACACCCCCAAATAGACCGAGCTGACTTCCCGCCGCCCGTGCCCCAGTTCCCGCGCCACGTCGAGCCGCGCCGCCGCGTCGATCCGACGCTTCGCCGGAGCCAGCGACCGTTGCCGCGGCCCGCCCGCCGCCGGCGCCTTCCAGCCCGTCAGGTTCTCGTAGCGCGACTGCGCATAGCGATGGCGCAGCCCGTGCATTCGCGCGAAGCCCGCCGCCTTCGTCTGCTTCTCGTAGACCCTGCGCTGCTCGACGTAGTTGCGCGCGCCCGGGATCAGCGCGCCGCCACCCGCCAGGCGCCGCGCCGCGTCGACCACCGCGCGCTGGCCGTCGTTCCAGATCGGGATCTCCCGCGCCCGGCCGCCCTTGGTCCAGGCCGCCTTCAGCACCACCGAGCCGCCCCGGTCCGCGTACGAGGGCACGAACTTGATCGCCTCCTCCCGGCGCAGCCCGAACGCCGCCTGCAGCCTGAGCGACATCCGCACGTGCGCGTCCCGCACCAGCGCCAGCCGGTCCGGGTCCAGCGCGCGGCTCTTGTCCCGGTTGGTGACGTAGACGCGGTTGCCGATGCCGTGCTCCGCGTTCGTGCCCACCACCCCGGGCCGTCCGACGTGCCGTGCCCACCACCGCAGGTGCGCCATGCGGTTCTTGAGCGTGCCGGTCGAGAGCCCCCGGCGTCGCCACTCCCGCACCAGCGCGTCGACATGCCGGCGCCCGAGCCCCGTGGCGCGCAGCCGCCGGAACCCGAGTTCATGCAAGGTGTCGGCCGCCTGGGCGAGCGCGTAGGAGCGGTCCCGCGCCAGCAGGCTTTTCAGGTCGAAGTTCAGCTGCCGCATGCCGCGCTACCTTCGCGCGCGTTCGGCAGGGTCGACGGGGAGTCCGCCCGGCGCATTGTCGATCCTCTCGCCGTCCGCCCCGCCCGGGGGCGGAGGCCGGCCATTCCCGCTGCAACCGCCGCGGGCGCGTCCTCCCTGTCTCTAAAGGTCTACCTCATCGCGGACCCCACAGTCAAACACCAAATTGATAAAATATATTTATTTATCAAATAGATATATACCTTCGCGCTAAGACTTTTTCCTTTGCCGCCCGTCGCGCCGCCCCGTACACTGCCCCCGATTTCCCACAGGCGGGCCACACTCCACACGCGCATGAAAACCGTCTCGGTCGTCGCGCAGAAAGGCGGAACGGGCAAGACCACGCTCTGCCTCGCCATCGCCTGCGCCGCCGTCCGCGACGGCCTCGCCGCCGCCGTCGTCGACCTCGATCCCCAAGCCACCGCGGCCAGCTGGGGAGACCGGCGCGAGGCCGAACTCCCCGTCGTCGTTCCCGCCCAGCCTCCGCGCCTCACCCGCGTGCTCGACGCGGCGGCGGGGCAGGGCGTCGACCTCGCCGTGGTGGACACCGCGCCGCGCGTCGAGCAGGGCGCCGTCGCCGCCGCCCGTGCCGCCGACCTCGTCCTCATCCCGTGCCGCCCCGCCGTCTACGACCTCGAGACGGTCGCCGCCACCGTCGACGTCATCCGCGCCGTCGCGCCCGACACGCCCTTTCTCTGCGTCCTCAACGGCGTCCCGCCCCGGGGTCCGCGCCAGCCGCAGGCGCGCCGGCTCCTTGCCGACCTGGACGTCCCCGTCTGCACCGCCAGCCTCGGACTCCGCGCGGCCGTCGACTACGCAGCCGCGGCCGGCGACAGCGCCCTGGAACACCAGCCGCGCGGCAAGGCGGCGGCCGAGATCGCCGCCGTCTACGACATCGTCCGGCACGCCGCCGGCCTGCCCCCCTGCGCGCAAGTCCACTTGCCGACAAGCCGGCAGGAACACTCGTCCCCCCGTCGAGAAGTCGACTTGTCCACTCGTGGAACAGACCACTTGTCGACAAGCGGGAAAGTCCACTTGCCCGCCAGTCGCGAAGGCCACTTGCGCACTTGTCGCAGTGACCACTAGTCCACAAGTCCTCTTGTCCATCAGTTCACAAGTCCACTTGTCGGCCAGTCCACAAGTCCACAAGTCCTCTTGCTGGGAAGTCGGCTTGTCCACTGGCGGTAGACCCGACCGGTCCGCGCGCAGGAATCCCCACACCGATGCCGGCCAAGTCCGCTGACCTGCGCCGCGCGATCCTCGACCAGGCCGGTCGGGGTTCCGCCGGCAAACGCGCCCGCGCGGTGGTCCCGACGGATGCCGCCCCGGACGCCGTCCCCGACACGGCCCGCAAGGCGCAGCCCGGCCGCGTCGGCAAGGTCAGCGTCACGGGCCATTTCGGGCCGGAGGTCCGCCGCCAGCTGCGCCGTCTCGCAGCCGACGCCGACACCACCATCCAGACGCTGCTCGGCGAGGCCCTCAACGACCTGTTCGCCAAGCACGGCCTGGCCGAGATCGCCGATGCCGAGTCCTGAGGGTCCGTCGCACCGCGACATCGTCTGCGGCATCGCCCTGCCGCACGCATCGGGGCCACTCCCGCAGTTCCCCGCCGCCCACCGCGCGCCGGCGGTCGAACAATCCGGCAGACACCGCATTGCGCCGCCATGCCCGGTGCGCGCCCGCTCAGCCCGCGTCCATCCCGATCCCGTAGCTCGCGTTGTCCCCGCGCACGACGCCCGCCTTGCCGACCCTGTCCGCCCACCAGCGCAGGTGGGCCATCCGGTTGCGCATCGTTCCCGCCCCGAGGCCCTGGCGCTGCCACTCCGCCGCCAGCGCCTCGACATGCCGGCCCTTCAGCCCCCTGGCGCGCAAACCGCGGTACCCGAGCCGGTGCAGCGTCTCCGCCGCCTGCATCAGAACGTAGCGCCGCATGCGTCGCGTGCCGTGCGAGCCCTGCCGGTCGCCCTCGAGCAGGCGCATCAGATCGAAGTCCAGCTGGCGCATCGGACGCTCCCGTACCGTCTTTTCGCAACACCGCCCAAAACCTAGTCACCGGCACGGGCATGGTCAATCGGCGCGTGCTTAGCGAAACGCTAAACACCCGCGCCGCGGTCCGCCGCAGGCTCGGCCGTATGCCGTTGTCGTCGAAACGTCGATGGAATTGCGCGGCTGCGCGGAGATCGCGCACGCGCCGAAGGCCCCCGGCCGCCCAAGGCGGCCGGGGGCCCGGTCGAAGAGCTAAGTTGTGATGGGCAATCCGCTCCCTGCCGGGCAGGTCGTTCGGATTCCGCAATGCTTGCGGTAGCAGCCCTTCAACGCGTATTCCCTTGCCGTCGCATGCGGCGGCCGCGGCGTGTCGTCAAGACACCTGTCCCGCCAGCCATTCGGCACGCCGGTCGCATACGCCGCCCCGGAACGGGACACGACATCGGATCGCTCCGACGTCAACGCACGAGACCTCGTGCCACGGCCTGTCGCCCTCTGCACGCCCGACACGATCGTCGAGCCCGCACGTTGTCCGCGCGCCGCAGCGCAATGGCCGTTTGAGGAGTCGCCCCCGTTCGCGCGCGACCGCGACGTGGCGCTCGGTGCCCTTGCGGCGCGTCGACCGCTCTGCCGCGCGATTGCGGCGAGGCACGTCCAGCACCTTCCGGTGCCGCCACAGACGCCAGACGCTTCGTCCGGCGACGCCCCAGGGGGGCAAGTGACTGCGGCCGACTGTACCATCCCGTCATTACTGCTGCATTAACCGCGTGTTTAGCAGACCCCTTGCCGCACAAGGCCTGGAGGCCACTTTTGCCGCCTGTCACTACCCCATTGCCCTGCCAGCACCCGTCCGCCATTGGGGTAGTGACAGGCGGCAATGCGCTCCCAAGTCTGCTTGGACGCAGACTCTTCGACCGTCTACCGCTGCGGACCCACCTCATCCCCATCGCCGGCGTCTTTCGGCAACCGACTTGAGGATCCAGGTGCCCGTCGCGCACCCTTGCGCACCACGAAAAACAGCCGTTCGCATGGACGAACGATAGAAACGCTCTCTAACACGTTCCAATGCGCCAACACAGCGGCACCGCCCCGTGTGCCCCGCTCCCGGCGTACTAAGGCTCGAACGACGCGTAGTTAGGCAGGTATCTGTACAGCTGGCCGTAGTACTCTGCGTCCGATGGCGGCATGGTGCCCAGACGCTTTAGTGGCACCTTCCCCGGCAGCAAGCTGTCCAGGTATCGCGTTTCCTTCGGCGTCAGCATCGGCACCTCGATCCGCACTGCCTGCACGCCGCTACGGTAATACTCAAGCTCGTGGAAACCGCACGCTGCGAACTTCTCGTCCTCCGACGATTCGACGAAAACCCCAACGACGGTCGTCATCTCGACGCCGTCTGCGTACTCGAAGGCACCGATCTGCCGGAACTCCATCTCGCTCTCCTTGGCTCCTCCGAGACTGCGGGCCAGCACCGCCTCAACCAGCTCCGAACGCAGCACCTGCCTTATCGTTCTCGACACACCCCAGCCCTTCAGGTTCCTTGCATCCAAATTCGGCGGCGTCCGCTTCTCCCCGAAACGCCCCCTGAAAGCTCCCACCGTCCGGATTGGGATATCCTCCTTCCCTTCACCTTCCTCTGGCGGCCGGTAGATCTGTTTGGCCTGCACAGACACCGCCAACACCAGGCCGCTCCTTGCTCGCGTCGCCACGGTACGCACGTCGTCCAGAATCCCCGGTGAGAGCGGATCGTCGTAATCGAGCCACATTATCGTCGGCCGGTCCCAGTCAAGACCCGGCAGGTGATCGGCCACCGCGCCCAGACGTATCTCAATGTTCCTGAACGGACGGTTGAACTCGAACCGCTTCTTGTGCGCACTGACCCGCTCGATCGAGATCATCTCCTCGATGCCCAGACTCTTGTGGAACAACAGGTGGTCCGCAAACCAGATCGATCCCAGTCCCACGTACCGATATTGCTGCACAGGCGAGAACGGCCGCACTCTCGAGAAGAGCTCGCACAGCATCTTCCGCTCGGCGAACTTCGCCGGCCGCACCGTGTAATCCACCAACCGGTAACTCGGCTTCACTCGCCCTCGTCCCCAAGCGCCTCGTAGGCCCAGTCGAACGACTCCTCCCCGACCGCCTTCGCCGATCTGACCTCAAACATGGCCTTCAATGCATCAATCTTCTCCTCCTCCCTCGAGTATTGGATTGAGACCATCTTCGGGCCCACCTCCGGCGGGTCCTGGTTCCAAGCGAACTGCAAGCTGGCCTCGTCGAACTCCTCCACGCCAACGAGGCTCGTCTCGCCTTGCAGGGCCGCCAACAACGGCGATGCCTCCCGTCCATACTCCGACACCTCGTTCGCCATCGCGTTCAGGAAGTTGACCACGGACCTGGCATGGTCCCGCATCTTCTCGTAAGCGCGCTGCCAGACAACCGCCCCGTCATCCAAGCCCGTCTTCGTCGTGTTCCAGGGCATCTTCCTCGGGTCCTCGCAGTCGAAGAAAACCACGCCGCGGAATCGCGCATAGGCGTTCGTGTATTTGGGAAGCCTCTCCTCCGAATCACCCAGGGTTCCCCACCCGGTATAGTCTGAGCGGTCGGCGGACACGATAACGCGACGATTGCATACCACATACCACCCCGCGCTCGCCGGCACCGCCTCCGACACGCCGACCACGAGCCTCACCGTCACGGGCGCGTCCGACTCCGCCTCATGGACGAACTCCTCAATCGCGGGGTGAAACGCTCCACCGGTGCGAACCCGAAGCTCAGTCGCCGTGAGCAGCTGTTCGTCCAATTCGACCGCCAGCCCCAGCGCGAGGAACTCCCGTTCGTGAGCCTGGATCATGTTGGCAAGCTGACGCCGGAAGTACACCGACCTGAACCGGTTCGCCACCTCCGGCCGCAGGTTACGCACGACAATACGGGTCCCCCGCTCCCCGTCCGCGAACTCGCCGTCGTCGACCACATCGTCGAACACGAACGCCCAGTCCGCCTCCCGGCCCAGCCACTCGTTCACGTCCACGTGCATAGACCAATGCTCGTGCTCCGTTGTCGACTCGACTTCGAAATAGGTGCCAAACTTGAACAGTGCACGCTTCATCCCGACTCCGAACTGCCCGATCGAGTACGCGGTCGACTCCGCTTCGTCCGGCCGCCCGAAGCGGAACGCGTAGCTGCGAGCCTTCTCCGTGCCGAAACCACCGCAATTGTCCGCAATGCGGAACGCCTCGCCATCCATCTCGATCTTAACGTGCAGCCCCGTGTAGTCCGCATCGTCGCCGGGCCTCAGGCTCTTGGCCCCGTCTATGCAATTGTCCAACAGATCGAGCACAGCTCGTTCTAGCGAGATGTCGCGTACCAGCATATTCACGAAAAAAGCCTTCGTCGGCATCGCGTCAATGCTCTTATCGTCATTCGGCAATTGGTTAGCCCTCCTCTATCCCTCTAGCGCTCTGCCATTGCTGCCCAGCGGGTTCGCGTTCGCCATACCCCGGCACCTACCACTCTCCCTCGGCGCGCATCCACGTTGACTGAAACTCGCGACCATCCGACCGCGCCCGCCGCGCTCTTCCGCCAGCCTTTCCACGTATCGTACCGCCGCCACTCATCCCCACCCCTCGTGGAGCGGGCCCCATCTTCGCAGGCAACCGCCCCTACGCGATTTCCACTGCCTCATCAATCAGCCCGACAAAGTCCCGCACAAACTCCTCCGGGGTTGCGGGCGCAACATCGCGCGACTCCGCCAGGAAGTCGTACCCCCCACTCGCGTACGCGTTCATGCAACGCATACCTTCCTCGGTCAGTTGCGTCTTCGAGCCCGGCGTCACCAGCCGCCTGAACACTGAACGCACCGCCGCCTTCTCGCCGAGGTCGATGCCGCCCCGCCGGACCTCTGCGGCTACAAGCAGTCCGATCAGCAGACGCTGGGCCGGCTGATAGTCCTGGATGAACTCGTCAATGATCTCCCGCGCCCCGAAATCGGCCGGATCGCTCGCGCGACCGCTCGCGAGTCCCGCCATCAGGCAGAAATAGTAGAGGTCGAACTTGGTTTTCGTCGGCTCCTTACCGTCGATCTCCCTGAACCACCGCTCTGCGTCCTCACGAAGCCTGAACGGCATCTTCCTCCTCCTCCTCTATGTCAAAACCGAAGAAGTAGTCCCTGTCCTCCACCAGTACCGCATTGCGGGTCTCCGTGTACCGCTCGTCCGGCAACGCATCCATCATGCGCCGGGTCCCAGGGGTCTTCCTGAACAACGTCAGATAGGCAATGTCCTCCACGTTCGACTCAAGCGCGTCCACGAACGCATCCCGCTCGGTGTTGATGGTGAACCCCACGAACTGGCTGCACAGCGTCGGCAGCAACCGGCCGATCCGTCGTCGCACGCCCTTATCGATCGGCCCCGCCGGACTATCCACCACCAGCGGGAAGTCGTTCTGCCCCCTGTTCAACACGCTCATCAGGAACGTGTAGCCGATTGCCAGAGTCTGCCCCGCGCTCGCCCCCCGCTGTCCACGCAGTCGGATCGAGCGGTCGATGCGCTCTATGGCCACCGGGTCGTTTTCGAGAATCACAGCCAGTCGGGCGTTGCATTCCTCAAGCAACTCCGCTTTGATCCGCTCCCGCGCACGCTCTCCCGCCTCGTCCAGCAACCCCGCGATCATCTCCGTCTGCCGGCGCAACCGAACCGTTCCCTCAATCTGGGCGATTCGCTCGTTCAGCTTTTCAACCTCCCGACGGATCACCCGTAGGCACTTCGACGTCTCGGCGCTGGAGTCCCCCACACCCAGCCCTTCGATCTCCGCCACCAGCTTCTTGCACTCCTCGACCCGATCCTCCTTCTCCTCGGCCTCCGCCTGCCACGCCTCGAGTTCCGTGTCCCCGGCTTCGATGAGGCGGTCCATCAGCACCCGCACCTGCTGGTCCGCCAGCCGTTCCCTGCGCAGCGCCTCCGCGAGTTCCTTCCGCAAGCGCAGCACACGCGGGTAGCCGGCGTCTTCCTCATCGTCGTCCGGCTCTTCGGTGTAGCGTGAGATGTCCTGCTTCAGCGCATTGATCACGCCCGAGTCGTCCGCGTCCAGGTAGCGCTCCGCTCTCGCCCTGATCTCCTGTCTCGCCGCCTCGTCCATTGGCCGACCGCAGACGCAGTCGTCCTCGTCGACCAATTCCTCGAAGAACTGCGCCGACGTGTTCTCCGGCAGACGCACGCGATCCAGGTTGTCTCGAAGCTCGATCAGCCGGTCGGCCAGCGCCGGGTGGACAGCGTGCGGTAGCCGCAGCGCCGTCATCAGCTTGGCCCGTCTCTCGGCCACCTCGCTCCGCGCGGCCCCCCGATCCGTCTCGGCGGCGTCGCGCTGGCTCCTCGTCTCCGCCACGCTGTCGATCCGCTGTCGAATCTTCTCGCGAAGCCCGCCCACCGATTTGGTCAACGCGGCGCTTTCCGCCTTCGCCTTTTCCAGTTCGGCTGCCACCTTCGTTTCCCGAGCTACCAGCCGATTGCGCCGGTCCCGGATCCTGTCCAGCCCCGCTCTCGTCCGTGTCGTGTCCGCCTTCGCCTCCTTCTCCCAGTGTTCCCGCGCGAACGAGGCCGCATCCTGGAGGAGATAGACTTGGCAGAGCGCGTCCACGACCCGGTCCGCCTCGGTCTCGCCGCCGTCGAGCAGGCGCCCGGCGAACTCCCCGTCGAAGATGAACAGCCTGAGGAACTCCGGCTTCAGGAACCGGGTCACCGACGGGGGAACGCGCCACCTCGGGACCACACCCCCGCTACCCGGACTGGTGGACCGGTAGCTCGCCCGCCCCGTGCTGTAGTCGAGCAACAGTTCGATCGACAGCAGCTTCCCATCGACCAGCAACGTCACCTTGAATCGCCCGACCGAGCCTTCCCGGCCGCGGCGATACCCGCGAACCTGTTCCGGCCTCCAGTCCTGGGCCGAACCGCTCAGCGCGGCGTTCAGGAGTTCCAACGTAGTCGTCTTTCCCGTACCGTTCGGCATCTGCACCAACGACACCGAGGGCACGCGCCCAGCGCGGCGCAGATCCACCCCGATGTCCGGGCAGCGGAGCCCCTCGCTCTCCCATCCCGCGATCTCAATCCGCATCCTCCGCCTCCATTTCCAGCTCGTCGCAAACCGCGTTCAGGAACCTAGCGTCGTCCTCCTTCACCAACGGGCCCTGGCTCATCTGCCGCAACCAGGCAGTCAGCCGCCGGGCGACCGCCTCCGGCTGACCCGCGTCCTGCACGGTCTCCGTCAACGCCTCCTCCAGCGCCTCGTCAATCGTCATTCGACCTCCTCACTCTCGACAGCGACTGCAACCAGTCGCACCGTTCTTCGTCCGCGCTCGGAATCTCGTCGCCCCCGGAACTGGGTCCCGCGCTCCGAACGAAGTCCACGACCAGCGCGCGCTTCGCCGGCGCCTCCGGGTCCACGCGAAGGCAGCGACCGATCCGCTGAATGGTCTCAAGCTTCGAGCGCGCCGACGCGAACAGCACGACTGTGCGCAGAGAACGCAGGTCGATGCCTTGCGAAATCCGGTGACAGGTGATCAGGCAGTCAATCTCGCGCCGCGCGAACTGCTCAAGGTGGTCTCGGTCGTCCTCCGCGTAGTAGGTGCGGTACCTCGTCGTGTGTTCGTGCAAATCCTCCAGCAGTCCGTTCCCGTACTCCTTCGTCTCGACGAAAATGACGCAGTCGCGCAGCAGGGCCGCATGGCCCTCCAGATACTCGCGGAACACCTCCGGCTTCATCTCCGCCGTCTTGTACACCTTGGCGAGTTCGTTCCAGAACTCCTCGTCCGACATCGGATCGCCTGCGTGTTTCCGCGCCGCCCGCCGGGCGTACACCGCGCTTATTCTCTTGCGGTCACCGTCCGCCAGCTCGTACGGCAGCGGCACATAGTCGAACTCACTCAGGACCCCACGCTCGATCGCCGCCTCCAGCGGGAATCGGTACACCGTCGGTCCGATCTCATCGAGGATGAAGCGGTTGCCTTCCTCGTCGTAGCTCCGCTCGGGCGTCGCGCTCAATCCCAGACGCCAGCCGAAGTGCCGGTGCCTCCCTTCGAGGGAGGCGACCAGGGTAGGCACCCCGAGTCCGTGCACCTCGTCGTGCACCACGATCATGTTCCGCATCGCCTCGCGCGGGATCCGCCGCACCGTCTTCGGCAGTTGCGCCCGCGAAACCACGAGGATCCCGTCTTCCGGGCCGAGCGCGAACTCGCCCATCTCCTTGTGGCGCTCGTACTGTCGGTACACAAGCCATGGCCGCTTCGCCGCCAGCGCCCAGCGATCCAGTTCCGCAGCCCACTGGTCGAGCAGGTCCGTGCCATCCGTCGCAACCACCGCACCCTTCAGTTCCCCCGCGTCGATCAGGCGCTGCAGGATTTTCAGCGTTGTCCGCGTCTTGCCGGTCCCGGTTGCCATCTCCAGCACCCCGGCCCGCTTCGCCAGAAACGCTTCGACCGCTTCCTCCTGATGACGCCAACGTCGGTCCTCCGACTCGTCGGCCGCCTGAGGCCCGCGCCTGCGCGGCAGCTTGCCCGGGGCCCTCGCGCGGAGCCTCGCGACCGTCTCGGCGCTCGGCCGTTCCACGTCAAGCCCCTCCGCCTCGTTCTCCCAGGCTTCGTCGAACTGCGCGACCTTGGTGCCGACGCGCTCGGCGTCCCCCGCCGCCCAGCTCCGGTAGACATCAATCGACTCGTAGTTCAAGCGGTGTCCGCCGAGCGTCTCGTTCGCGGAGCCGGTGAACGCCACGCGGGCCTCGTCGCCGAAGTCGAACACCCCCATCTTCTCGTGGAAGATACCGGGCCCCTCGATGTGCCGCGGAAAGGCGAACCGGATGTCCAGGCGCCCGTTCGCCACGAGCCAGGCGAAGATCCGCCCCCGCACGCCTTCGTCCGCCGGGTTATCGGCCAACGCGACCACCTCGTCCAGCATGCGTTCAACCAGCAACCGCCGGTATTCCGCCCGCTTCTCGTCGGCCACGAGCTCGCGAAGAACCGCCTTGTCTTGCGGACTCAGCTCCGGTGCCGCGATCAGCCGCACCTCAAGGTCGTCGCCCTCCACCAGGCGCGGCAACGCTTCCATCCACGTCAATAGCGCCGTGCTGGAGAAATACCCCGCCGCGCGGCGATAGACGCTCGCGTTGTTCAGGCACGGCGCGAAAAAACCGGCCGCCAAGTCGTCCGCCCCGCTGCGATAGTGCGACTTCAATCGGGCGAGATTGGCAGGCACGCTCACGCCAGCCGACGCGCTCGCATCCTCGCTCCCGGATTTGCCTGCCGACTCCGCTGTCACCGTGCTCCCTGATGACGGGCCAGCGCCGCACATTACACCCCGTTTCCGCATTTGCCCATTCCGCCGACATTCCCCGCGCACACACCGGCTCTGGACGTGAAAATATTGACATACACGGGGTTTGGACGTTATTTTTCCCTGCAAAGTGACTTCCAACGGCGCATGGACGGCTTCAACCACACCTTCCCGGCCCTAAGGGGCGCCCAGGCCGGCGCCGACTTCTACGTGGCGATGTGTCCCATGCGCCTCCTCCCCAAGCTGTTCGTATTCGACGACGACGAAGTCCCGCCCGAGCTCCGTGCACAGCGTACGCTCAACCATCATCGCGTACCCGAGATTGCCAGATACCTCGTCCAGAACCGTACCAACTACGTGGTCTCGGCCCTGACCGCCTCGGTCGACCAGTCCGTCGGCTTCACCCCGCTCGGCGACAGCAACGGACGCGAGACCGTCGGCACCCTCGAACTCCCCATGGACGCCCGCCTGCTCATCAACGACGGCCAGCATCGCCGTGCGGCCGTCGAAGAGGCGCTCGCCGAGTGCCCGGACCTGCGCGACGATCACGTTCCGGTGATCTTCTTCGTCGACCGCGGGCTCAAGCGCAGCCAGCAGATGTTCGCCGATCTCAACAAGCACGCCATCCGGCCGAGCGACTCCCTGAGCACGCTCTACGACCGGCGCGACCCCAGCTCCGAGCTTGCGCGCTACCTCGCATTCACCGTCGAGGGCTTCAAGGGCATGACGGAGATGGAGCGTTCCAGCCTGTCGAACCGAAGCACCAAGCTGTTCACGCTCAGCAGCATCAAGACGGCCAGTCGAGCCCTTCTGCGCAAGGGCCGCAAGGACGAGATCGCCCTCGACGAGCGCGCCTTCGCCGCGGCTTTCTGGTCCGCCGTCTGCGACGCCATGCCGGACTGGCGCCTGGCCAGGGAACACAAGGTCGCCCCCGGCGACCTCCGACGCGATTCCATCCACGCGCACGGCGTAGCCCTGTCCGCCATCGCCGCCGCCGGCGCCGATCTCGTGGCGGACCACCCGAAGCGGTGGCGTCCGCGGCTGCGCAGGCTCGCCGACATCGACTGGTCGCGGTCCAACCAACAGCTCTGGGAGGGCCGCGCCATGCAGCACGGCAGAATCAGCAAAGCCAAGACCAGCATTCGGCTGACCGCCAACCTTCTCAAGACGCGCATGGGCCTCGACCTCACCTCCGAAGAACACGCCCTCGAACGCGAACTGGCCGCCAACGGTGGCTGAGGCGTTCCTCTACGCGTCCACCTGGGCGCAGGCCGAAGCGCTCGCGCCGGCCGGGCGCCCGCTCAAGGACCTCCTCGCCGAGATCCGCGACCTCTACCTCGAGGACGACCGGCCGTGGGTCATCGGCTTCAGCGGCGGCAAGGACTCCACCGCAGTGTTGCAGCTCGTGTACGCAGCCGTGCTCTCGCTGCCGGCGGACCAACGCGCCAAGCGCATCTTCGTCGTCTCCTCGGACACCCTGGTCGAGACACCCGTCGTCGTCGACCTGCTCGCCCGCACGCTCTCGACGTTAGACGAGACCGCCGCGGCGGCGGGCGTCCCGCTCGAAGCGCACCAGGTCACCCCCGACGAGAACCAGACGTTCTGGGTCAACCTGCTCGGCAGGGGCTATCCGGCGCCCACCAAGGCGTTCCGGTGGTGCACCGAGCGCATGAAGATCAACCCCGTCAACGCCTTCATCCTGGACAAGGTGGCGCAGTACGGGGAAGCGGTCGTCGTCCTCGGCGCCCGCAGCGCGGAGAGCGCCACGCGGGCGCAAGTCATCGCCAAGCACCGCGTCGACGGCTCGCGCCTCGGCAGACACACCTCGCTGCCCAACGCCTACGTCTACACCCCCATCGACGACTGGACAGCAGACGAGGTCTGGGAGTACCTCATGTCCGCGCCTCGGCCCTGGGGCGGCGACAACCGCGCACTCCTCGAGCTCTACCGGGGTTCCAACGCCGGGGAGTGCCCGATCGTCATCGACACCAGCACGCCGTCGTGCGGCAACTCGCGCTTCGGTTGCTGGACCTGCACCGTGGTCACCAAGGACAAGGCCATGGAGAGCCTCGTCGAGCAGGGCGAGGACTGGATGAAGCCCCTGCTCGAGTTCCGCAATCTCCTCGCCGAAACCACCCGGCCGGAGCGCAAGAACGAGTTCCGCAACTACCGACGGCGCACCGGAAAGGTGTCGTTCGCCCGCGGCGGAATCCAAGACGACGGCGAGGGCAACCGCGTCCGCAAGCACGTCCCCGGTCCGTACTGGATGCGCTACCGGCGCGAGTGGCTGGAACGCCTGCTCGTCCTACAGCGCGACCTGCGCGCGGCCGGCTACGACATCGAGCTTGTCACCGAGCAGGAACTCCACCACATCCGGCGCGAGTGGTTGAACGACCCCAACGAGCCGGACTGGACGGACCATCTGCCGGCGATCTACCGGCGCGTCTTCGCCAGGGACCTCGACTGGGCGCACCACGACGCCGGCACCTTCACCGCCGACGACGAGAAGAGCCTCGCCGACCTCGGCGTCAAACACGCCGTGCCGCCGACGCTGGTGCGCAAGCTCCTCGACCTCGAGCTCTCCATGGACGGCCTCGCCCGGCGCCGGGGCATGCCGGAGCGCATCCGGGCCATCCTGACCGAGGAGTGGCAACCGCTCCATGTCGTCCTTGAACAGGGCGAGCGCGTCCGCGACGGCGGCTACCAGGACGAGATCAACCGGCTGCAGGAAGCGCTCTCTGCGCTCGATGACGGCGACGACGCGTGATACTCGAACGTCTGACCCTGTGCGACTTTCGCGCCTACCGGGGCCGCCATGTCATCGACCTCGCTCCCCGGGTGCGATACCGTGCCGAGCGCCCGATCATCCTGTTTGGCGGTCTCAACGGCGCCGGCAAGACCACGCTCATGCTGGCCATCAAACTTGCCCTCTACGGTCGCCACGCGCTCGGCATGGGCACCCCGATGAGCGCTTACCACCAGTTCCTCCGCGAAAGCGTCCACGCCTCCTCCGCCCTGATGATCCGCAGCCACGAGGCATCCGTCGAGATCGACTTCGTGTACGGGAAGCTCGGCGACCGCTCCCACTACACCGTCCGCCGCTCCTGGTCCACGGCCAGGCGCCGCGTGCAGGAGGAACTGGCCGTCTGCCAGGACGGACAGCCGCTGTCGCTGTCCGCCCAAGCGTGCCAGGGGTTCCTCAACGAACTCGTGCCCATCGGCGTCTCCGACCTGTTCTTCTTTGACGGCGAGAAGATCGCGGAACTCGCCGAGGACGAGACGGGCCGCACCCTCCGCGATGCCATCCAGCAACTGCTCGGGCTGCACCTCGTTGAACGCCTCCGCGCCGATCTCCGCGTCTACATGCTGCGCCACAGCGCCAACGGTGCGAAACAGGATGCCAGCGACGAACTCGACTGCATCCAAGCCGATTACGATGACCTCCTTGCCGAGATCGATGCCGCCACGGACGAACTCGCTCACGCCCAGGAACACCTGGACCAGCTCGTCGCCGACCACGACCGGCTGGATCTTCGGCTCAGCGAACGCGGTGGCGACTGGGGCGTCTCCCGCGAGTCCTGGCGGGCCAAATCCGCCGACCTCGCCGACGCGCTCGCCAAGACTGAACGCGAACTCCGCGACGAACTCGCCGGCATCTACCCCCTGGCGCTGGCCCGCGAAGCGCTGCCCTCGGCCGTCGAGGCCGCCGCAGCAACCCTCAGCACCCGGGCCCGCGCGGACGCCAATGACCTCCTCGCGTCCTTCGCGGCAACCCTCAAAGAGGAGCTCGGCGGTTCGGCCGGGGACACCATCGACCACCTTCTCAATGCCGCGCTCCGGCCCCTACCGCCTCCGGAAACGCGGCTCGACGTCAGCCACACCGCGCTCGGTCGCATGGAACATGCGATCCGGCATGCTATTCCGGAGTCCGCGGCGCGGGTCAAGCGCCTCCTCGAGCGCATCGAATCCACCCACGGAGAACTCGACGCCGTCACGCTCCGCTTCGAGCAGGCCCCCGACGAGGCCGCCCTTGCCGACGACGTCGCCAAGCTGGCCGAACTCGCCAAGGAGATGCGCGACGCCGCCGTGGACGTCGAGGTCCGCAAGCGCGAGCTCAAGACGCGCTACCGAATCGCGATCGGCAAGGCCCGCGCGCTCCGCGAGAACCACACGGCCCGATCCGCGCAGGAGGAAATCGCCCAGCCACTCGAGTACGCCGAGCGGTCCCGTCGCCTCCTCAAGGACTTCCGCCGCGCCAAGGCGCAGCGCACCCTCGAGGAGCTTGAGTTCGAGTTCGGCATGGCCTTCCAGGAACTTGCGCGCAAGGACGACCTCCTCACCAACGCCCGCATCGACCCGCTGAACTTCACGGTCAAGCTGCTCAACCGCGAGGGCCGAGAACTGCGCAAGGCGCAGCTCTCCGCGGGCGAGAAGCAGATCTACGCCATCGCCATGCTCGACGCCCTCGCGCGCACCTCCGGCCGCCGCCTTCCCGTCGTCATCGATACCCCCCTCGGGCGCCTCGACTCACAGCACCGCTCGAACCTGGTCACCAGCTACTTCCCCCGGGCGAGCCACCAGGTCATCCTTCTGTCCACCGACGTGGAGGTCGACGAGTCCTTCTACAGGACGCTCTCTCCCTCCGTCAGCCACGCCTTCGAGATCCGCTACGACAACGCCGAGCAAGCCTCCAGTCTCCACGAAGGCTACTTTTGGCGGTCGCGGAACCGGGCGGCACCATGATTCCCCACCGGGTGCGGGTCTCCGAGCGCGCTACCGGCCGCCTGCGATACCTGAAGTCCAGGACCGGCCTGACCCCGAACATCCTGGGGCGCTTCGCCTTCCTGCTGTCTGCGCGCGACATGCGCCGCGTCGCCCAAGGAGTCGGCGACCTCGCCGGCCAGGAGTTCAACGCGCCCACGCTCTTCGGCGAGCATCAAGACCTCTACGAACTGCTGCTCGTGCGCTACGTCGAAACCGCCAACGACGAACGCGACCCCGGCCTCGTCATCGCCAGCCACATCGAGAACGGACTGCATAAGATGGGCCACGTGCGCTCGCTCGAGGATCTGGCCGTCCTCAAATAGGCCTATGCCGCGTGGATCGTTCTCCGCACCTCGACGTCGCCCTGATTCGCTCCCAGTTGCAGGAAACCGCCCGGGGTAAGCACGTCGGGCCATCCAGCTACTTCCACGTCGAAGCCATCCGCACTCGTCCCTGCATCGTCGACGTTCTGAACGCCACCTGGCGCCGCTTCGCGCCCGAGACCCCCGACTACAACGTCGTCAAGCTGCAACCGCCCTCGCGCGTCAGCTTTCTCACCTACGACGACTTCGCCAGCCCCTTTCCGGTCCTCGACCGCTCCCTCGCCATCAACCTCGCTGCCGGATCCGCCCGGCACACCGACTACCGTGACCGTCGCAACCCTCCGATCCTCCACCGCAAGGAACTGATGCTCCGCACCGGCCATCCATACGCAATCGGCGCCGCCGAGCTGACGGCCCGGCTCGAGGCCAAAGGCGCATTCGCGAATCCCCGGCACATCGGGACCGTCGACGGCTGGTCACGCGCGTTGACCGAAGTCGGCCTCGCGCTCGACCGCGGAGAGGTCGTCGGCTGGTGAGTGGCTCCATCGACCGGCAGCGTACCGCCCTGCAGCGGCGGGAGCTCTCATCGCCCATGCAGCACCTTCTCGCGTTGGGCTTCCTCGACGGCACCCGCTCCGTCTTCGACTACGGCTGCGGCCAAGGCGATGACGTGAGGCTGCTCCGCGCCATAGGCGTCCACGCCACCGGCTGGGACCCGGCGTTCCGCCCCGATGACCCCCGCATCCCCGCGGACATCGTCAATATCGGCTTCGTGATCAACGTCATCGAGGATGCTGGCGAGCGGCGTGAAGCGCTCGAAGACGCCTTCTCCCTCGCCCGACAGGTGCTAGTGGTCAGCGTTATGCTCGGGTATCAGAGCAAGCGCGCCCGGTTTGCCGAGTACCGCGACGGCGTCGTCACTCAGCGCAACACCTTCCAGAAGTACTACGCCCAGGACGAGCTCCGCGCCTACCTTGAGGCCACGTTGGACGCCAACGCCATTCCCTTAGCGCCCGGCATCTGCCTCGTCTTCCGCCAGCCCGCCGACGAGCAGCTGTTCCTCCTCGCCCGCCAGCAAGTCCGCCGCGACTGGCGCCTCCTGCGGCGCGAACCCACCAGCCGGGCAGTTGCACGCATCATCGAGGACAACCGCGCGCAGATCGACGCCTATTGGCAAAGAGCGCTGGAACTGGGACGGCCCCCCGCCGCCGACGAGTGCCCCGCGACGCAGGCCCTTGCTGCAACCCTCGGATCACGGCGGCGGGTGCACGACTGGGTGAGCCGTCTCTACGAACCCGAACAGCTCGAAGCCGCCGCCCTCGGGCGGCACGAAGACCTTCTCGTCTATTTCGCGCTGGGCCACTTTGCCCGCCGCAAACCCTACCGAGAGCTGCCCGGACGCCTGCAGCGCGACGTCGCCCACTTCTTCGACACCATCACCAAAGCCCGGGCCGCCGGCAAACGCGCCCTGTTTGCCGCCGGCGACGCCTCTCGGCTTGCGGAAGCCGCCATCTTCTGCCACGACGAACTCGGAATCGGCCAGTTGACGGCAACCCATCACCTGACCTTCCACCAATCCGTCCTCGGCGAGTGCCTGCCCCTCGTACGCATCTACGTGGGCTGTGCGCTACAACTATTCGGCGACGCGGTCTCCGTCGACCTGGTGAAGGTCCACCTCCAATCCCGCAAGGTGACCTTTCTGACCTACGACGATTTGGACTCTCCGACCCCCACCCTCGTCGAACGCATCAAAGTTGACCTAGCCAGACTCCGCGTCGACTACTTCGACTACGTAGCATCCGGCGAGCGGCAACCTCTCGAGCGCGCCGCCAGCGACTACTACCAACGGGCATAATTCGACGGCGCGCCCCACGCGTCGCTCAATCCGACAACGTCCAAGAAGCGACCGCTCTGGTCGAACAAAACCCGAGCCACACACCGGGCCGTATCGCAATCGCAGACCGCCTGAGGCGCCGCCTCCAAGCCTAGCTAGGCGAGTCGGCACACGTTCCGCCCGCCCCTGCCCTGCCTCGTGTATGATTCTCGCGTACTGCTTGCGGCGCTGTCTCGCGTCCATCGTCCCAAGCACCAGGCCAACGAGCCGAACGTCGACCCACTGCGGCAAAGGCCATTAGTCGCGAACGCGCGTCCACCTTTCGCGCAGTTTGGATTTATGCAGCTATGTACACCGACGACCTTCAAGAAAAGTCCATTCCATTCGATGACATCGTCCTCGATCCCAACAATCCTCGATTCTTCACCGAGAAATCGACGGGGGATGTGCCTGACGCCAAAATCGCCGACGAACGCGTCCAACAACGGGCTTGGGCAAGCATCGAAGGCTTGGGCATTCAAGAGCTGTACCACAGCATCCTTAGAAACGGCTTCTTGCCACTCGATAGGATCGTTGTACGGGCATTGCCAAACGGAAAACACGTAGTTGTCGAGGGCAACCGCCGTTTGGCGGCGCTGAAACTCCTCAGATCTCGGATCGAGGAAGGTACCATTGATGAAGAACACATCGACCACGAGTACTTAAGCAACCTACACACCGCAACCAACGAGCTTGTAGTACTGGTCTACGACGGGGACATCGGCCACGATATTTCTTGGATACTCCAAGGAGTTCGACACATCAGCGGTATCCGGCCATGGCAGCCAGCCCAACGCGCTCGACTTGTCGCCGACCAGATCGAGAGCAAAGGTCTGAGCTTCAGCGAAGCGGGCCAGAAGTTTGGCTTAAGCGCTCAAGCCGTCGGTCGATTGTATCGCGCGTACAAAGCTCTCGAGCAAATGCGGCAGGACGACGACTTTCAGGGAAAGGCTCTTAACGAGTACTTCAGCCTTTTCGAGGAAGCCATCAGGAACAGGCAGACGAGAGATTGGCTCGCCTGGCGCGATGATTTGACCAAGTTCGAAAACACCAGCAACCTGAAGCAATTCTATTCGTGGATTGTTCCCGACGACGATCACGACAACGACCGTCGAATCCATGATCCGAAACAGATCAAGAAATTGGGTGCACTAGTTGCTGACGAATCCAATAGAGTCCTACTAGACCGAGTTGATGATCACGAGGTGAGCCTAGACTGGGCCTACGACTCGGTGATCAACAAGCCAACTGAATACGACTGGCGGAGCGCAGTCCAAAAGGCAATCCAATTGGTGGGACAGATACCACAAGCGTCCATCGCCAAGAACAGTCCGGCGCTGCTCGCAATGCTCGGCGAGCTCGAGAGTTCCATTCATGGCCTGAAGGAAATGGCATCCGCCATCTCGGCATCCGATACAACAGACAGCTAGCCGGGACGTGTCACAAGCCGGCTCCCGAGGACCGACACGTGGCCGAGACGCTGTCACCGGTTTCATCTATCGCCACTTGATGCCTGAACTCCTCTCGGCCACCTCTCCCCAAGTAGTCAATCTGCTGACCAGATTCTCTACATATCTGCGAGGCTCCGCTGACCAATCCAACCTCGCCGCCGACGAAAACGCCGAGAAGTGGCTAGCCACATTGCGCGATAGGCTGAATGATGAACTCGAGAGCTGGACTAATCGCGGCGTGCCCCGACCTGCGTCCATTGCGGCTGATCAGCTCACCCTCATCACGTGGAACCACCCGAATTTTGAGGCATTAACGGGTTTCGAATCTCCAGGCCTCCCATTCTTCCAAATACTTGATTGGCTGCGCAGTCTGGACTCCACAGAGTTCCTCATCCCTAGTGCCGTATTCTTGGCTCATCTCGGCGCCAACCGAATCTACGTCACTGACAGTACCGGTGATGAGGGTATAGATCTCATTGGGACGATAGCCGAAGGGCCGCTCAAGTCTACTGGTCTTTTTGTCCAAGCCAAAACTACATCCAACCGAAGCCCTATTACACGCGACGCCGTTCTTCTCGAATACGCAAAATACGTCTCGTTGCCTCACACAGCAAAATACCGCGAGTACATGCGAGCGCTGGCCATTGACTCCACCATCGATGGCAGCGCGCTCATCTACGTGATCACAGCCAATACACGCTTCAATAATCCCGCGCGTGAGGTTGCTGCCCGACTAGGCATCCTTCTGCGTTCACACATCCAACTCGCTCGCTACGTCCAACTCCGATACACAACTATCGAGGACGTACGGAAAATGCACTTGCGACTTGCCTCGCATCTTAAGGCCGACTTGGTGACCAACGTCGCACGGTTCTTGTAAACCCTCAACTCCATAGACTCCTTCTTCCTAGCCCGGACAATGCACAAGTCAGGGTGGGATACGAAGATCTTAACGACCACCAGTTCCTGCGCCACGACGCCGGCCTGCAGAAGGTGGCTTCCAGCATCGCGACGCTGGCCAGCCGGCCACCCTGTGTCGTTGGGAGCAGACCGTGACGCGCGCGGCACGATCAGCCTACACCGGGTCTTGGTCGACCAGTTCGTGGCGGCGCAGCGGCGCCGCCCGAAGCGGTTGAGTTCCGCGGGCGCCACCTCCTGGTGGCGTACCAGCGTCCGCAGCGACATCGATGCGGCACCTCACGGCCGGGTCATCCTGGCGCCGCTGGTCAAGGCACTCGGCACAAACTGTGGGCGACCAACACGCGCGAGCAGCGGCGCTACGCCGACAGCGAGCGCGAGGGCAACTTCGACGTCCGCCGTGGCTTGATCCGGCCCGGCGACCCTCCCCGACAACGGCGATAGTGGGCGGTACCCCAGGAGGACCGCCGCAACGGCGACGTTTCCGTACCCGGAAGCGCCATCACGGCCGCGGCAACCCATGCCACTGCGGCGCGGACGCCGCCTAGCCTCCGGACGAAGGGCGGCTCTAAGTTTCCCTTCCCCCGACACCAGCACCTACAATCCACGCCACCCCGTTCCCCCGCTCACTGCCTGGAAAGGAACAACCACAAATGGCAAACGAAAAGGTACTGATCCTCGAAGCACCTTGGTCCGACGACATCGAGGACACGCAGGCCACGCGAGACATCTACGCGTCCGCGGAAACTCTGCTGCGGATCGGCCCCGACCCAATACGCATCGTCCACCGGCCGTTGATCACCAGCACCTACCTGCCGGACATTGAGCAATTCGTCGACCTGCCCTGCAACCAGCGCGGTCCCAACGTCATCATATTCAGCGCTCATGGAAGGACCGTCATCCGCGAGAGCCGGACCAAGCGCCGACTCATCCTCCAACGCCGCCTGTCCGCGTTCGACGGCGAAATCAGCCTTGTCCAAGGTCTTCGTCCGCTCCAAGACAAACTCAAGCGTTCCATCGTCATACTCGACTCCTGCGAAATCGCCATCACCCTGACGAACTTCAAAAATGCTTCGGGTGCCTTAGCCCGGATCCGTCACCGATTTACTGTTCGATGGCGCGTTGTTGAGGTTCGCGACACGGTTGCGGGTATATGTTTACGTTGTGGCATGGATTGGCATGTCGCGCTCGTCGACACGGCGCTTTCCGGTGACTTGAGGCCCTCCGCGGGACACGGATGGGCGCGATCGCGCGCGCCAGGGCGAGCGGTGCCCTCGGCGTGGTGCCGATCGTTACTCCTTCGCGATCTGCCGCGCAGTCGTGGTCGTCACGACGGATGCCACAGCGGTTCGCGGCGCAGATTCGCCAGCACCTGGCCGAGCACGGCCGCGTGCGCGTGCGCCTGTGGGAACGACAGCCACACGCGGCGCGCCGTGATGCGGATGCGCACCGCCACCTTCAGCAGCTTCAGGCGTAGCGTGCCGCATTGCGCGCGTACCAGGTCGGTGCCGCGCGTGCCGAGCCGCCGTAGCGCGTCCAGCAACACGTAGGCGAACGACGAGAAGTACAGGCGCAGCTGGTTGGCGCGCATCTCGTGGGCGCTGGTGCGGTCGGCGAACAGGTCGAGCTGCTGCTCCTTGATGCGGTTCTCCATGTCCCCGCGCGCGCAGTACAGCTTCTCGTACAAGCGTTTGGCGGACGCCTTGCGCCGCGGCAGGCTGGTCACCACGAAGCGCGGGTTCGCCCCCTTGGCCAGATGCTCCGCCTTACCCACCACGCGCCGCGCGCGAGTCCAGGATTTGCGCGTGCGGTACTCGAAGTCGCGGAAGCGCCGCGCCGCCCGACCGGTGTGCTCGTGGGCCCGGCGCGCCGCCTCCAGCTCGGCTCCCAGGGCACGCGCCAGGCGCTCGTTGCGTGCCAGTCCGAACAGGTAGTCCACGCCGCGCTCCTCGCACCAGCTCATCAGCGCGTCGCGGCAGAACCCCGAGTCGCCGCGCAGCACGATGCGCGTCTTCGGCCACGCGCGGCGCAGTTGTCCGACGATCCGCGCCACCTCCTCGATGGCGCCCCCCGCCGGGTCCCGGTCCGCGCCGCGCAACCGCGCGCACAACAGCTGGTCGCCGCAGAAGATGTACAGCGGCAGGTAGCAGTAGCAGCGGTAGTAACCATGGAAGAAGCGGCCCTCCTGCATGCCGTGCAGCGGATCGTCCGTCGCGTCCAGATCCAGCCAGAGCTCGCGCGGCGCGCGGTCGTGCGACTCCACGAACAACCCGACCAACAGGTCGTCCAGCGCCTCCGGCCGCGACACGATGCGCTTGTAGCGGTGCGCCGCCGCCTGCTCGGGATCGCCCAGCTCCAGACGGTTCAGCGTGCTCGAACTGGCCAGCGCCGCCCCGCGGTCGCGTTCCCGCGCCCGCGCCGCGCCGGTCGGGTCCGTCTTGTCCGTCGCCAGCGACAGCAGTACGTCGCGGCGCAACTCGTCGTGATCGTTGAGATCCTCGTAACCCAGCGCCAGCGCGTAGACACGCTGCGCCAGCAACGTACGCACGTCGTGCTCCACGCTCGACGGATTGCGATAGTCGCGGAAACACTCGGCCAGCCGCTCCGTCAGCCCGATACGCTTGTCCACCTCGCGTAGCAACAAACCCCCGCCGTCGGAACTCATGCGACCACCGTCGAAACGCGCCGTCACCAGGCGTCTTCCGAACGGGTGAAACTCAAGTTGCGTGCCGCTACACTGTGTGGCCAAGGCTGTTTCCTCTTTGCATGGCATAAGCCGTTGATCGCACAGCGTTTATGCCACAGGAAACAGCCTTCTTCTACCCTTCCGGTGAAATATCCGGGTTAGCCGTCCTCGGCTTCGCCGACGAAGTCGACTGGATCGACTCGTCCATGTTCGTCCTCGCCGTGCTGTTCAAGCTGCACCAACAGAAAGTCCTTCATTTGAAAAGGGCCAGAGCGAGCACAGACGTCACCCTTTCTCGCGCGGAACGCGTACTCACCGACATGATTGACGGACCCTACGCGTCGATGGCGAAGGCACTGGGCGTTCGAACCGCCTTCTGATGTCCTACCGACCCGCCGTCACCCGACTGACGGCCACGGAGAAACGGGGCGAGGGGCCGGCTCCCGCCGACCGCGGGGACCCGCCCACCCGGAACCAACGAACTGCCGGAATTTGCGCCCATGTCCCCGACCATCCGAACCATCGCCGACTTCTGGCGTGCCCTCGGCACGGACGACGACCTTCGCATTTTCCTCTGCGTCCGGCATTCGAACGACTCGGATGCCCCCGAGCTCGACCTAATACGCTGCTGGCACCGTCGATCCTAAACTGGAAACGCGCGTTCTGGCTGCCGACGCTGCCCTCCTTCCACAACCGCACGCCGATCGGTGTAACCATCCGTCAAATCAACGAGAAACCGCCGCCCAGGACTGTCATCTCCCCGAACTCATGGGCCGTGTCCCGAAAACACGCTTTGACTTGACCGCCGTTCGACCTCTGTCCAGTCTCCACTCCAATACGAAGAACCCAGCCGATGCCGCGAACCATCACTGAACTGACAAGACGTACCGTCTTCGACCTTCTGTCCGCGTCCGATGTCTTGTGGGCGGGCCGGCTGAGCGAATCCGACTTCCTAGCTCGTCTCTACGACCTGACCAAGATCCCCTCGAACGACCATCGCTTCACCAACGCCAAAGGCGACATCGCCCAGCACCGCGACAACTGGAACGACTGGGACGACGATTGGATCTTCTGGGACGCCCGCTTCAATCTCCTTCGCGCAACCGACGACGAGTTCGCTCGCTTTCTATGCCAAACCGTCCATCCCGTCGTTAGACAAAACACCGACGAAGCGCGGGCCCTAGTAGACGACTACAACCGCCTGCTTGCTGCCGACGGATGGTCCATTGTTGTCGCCGACCGCCTCTCCGGAAAGCCGGTCTACGCCGCGCAACGAACGGGTCAGCGGGTCGGAGTCTTCGAGGAGCCGACCGGTTGGACGAAAGTCGATCGTCAAGCCCAGGAGATCAGAGACCGACTTCACGAAGCTGCCACCGAGGAGCAGTTCCAGACCGTCGGCCTGTTGTGTCGCGAAGTCATCATCTCCGCCTGCCAACAGGTCTACAACGCTGACCGCCACTCCCAGCCAGCCGATGTGCCGCCCAGCCCTACCGACGCCAAGCGAATGCTCGATGCAATCTTAAACGTCGAGCTCGCCGGTCCATCAAATCAAGAGTCCAGGGCACACGCCAAAGCGGCCGTCCGCCTCGCGCTGGCGCTTCAACACAAAAGGACCGCCGAATTCCGTATGGCCGCACTATGTGCCGAGGCGGCTACGTCCGTCGTGAATATCCTCGCGATACTGGCCGGTCGACGTGGACTTCCGCCCACCTAGACTCTCCGGCCTAGGTCATGGCGACGATTGTCTGGCTACTGCTCGCCACGGCCGCTGGGCCCTCGATTAGGATCGGCATTCGCCCGCTACGCCGACTCTTGCTTGGCCACCACCACACTTCACCCACGCCGCACATCGCGGCAACAACACGCGCCGGCCTAGTCTAGCCGCCTGGCCCTCGGCCGTGCCGACGGCTAACGCCAAAATGGTCCTGCCGTACGCCGATTTCGCACAACCGAAAATCCAACTCGCGCCTCGGCAAGTACCCGGACGGAGCATCGCGACTCAAGCGCAATCGGGTACCCAACCCTTTCAACTTTGTGGTACGAATTGGGGTACGGGTAGGTTAACTTATTGTTTTTATTAGGGTATTGGCGGAGCGGACGGGATTCGAACCCGCGACCCCCGGCGTGACAGGCCGGTATTCTAACCAGCTGAACTACCGCTCCGTGGTGGGTGTTGCAGGGCTCGAACCTGCGACCTACGGCTTGTAAGGCCGTCGCTCTCCCAACTGAGCTAAACACCCCATATCAAGGGGACGCGTATCTTAGCGTGACCCCTTGGGGTGTCAATGGCGGAAGGCGTCGAAAGCGGCGGCTTGGGGCGCCGTGTTGCACGTTCCCGCTACGTCGGTTTGGTAACACGGGACGCCACAAGGGCGTCCCCTACGATCCGATTCGCAGGGTCTGCGTTTCGCGACGACCCTCGGTGTTTCTGCGGCAGAATCGTAGGCAACCCTTGTCGTCGCCCGGTTCAGGCTTTGCGCGCTCGCAAGCTCTTTAGCTGCGTAACGTCACTCCCGCCAGGGCGCCCGTGTGTTCACCGTGCTCCATGAACACTTCGCCGTTGACGATGAGCTGTTCATAGCCACGCCCCCGTTGCACGAATCGGCCCGCGCCGGCGGGGAAGTCGTGCTTGTATTCGGGCAGCTCCATGGCCAGGTTGTCGAGGTCGATGACGTTGATGTCGGCGTAGGCGCCTTCGCACAGCACGCCGCGATCCTCGATGCCGAAGATGGCGGCGGTGTCGCTGGTCCAGCCTCGGATCGCTTCCTCCAGGCTCATCACGCCGCGGGTCTTGACCCAGTAGGACAAGAGCCAGGTGGGTGAACTGGCGTCCATGATCTGGCCGACGTGGGCGCCGGAGTCGCCGAGGCCCATGGCGACCGTGGGGTTCGTGATCATTTCCTCGATGGCGTCCATGGACTGGTTGAGACCGGGGTGCCAAACCTGGACTCGGCCCTTGTGCTTGCGGTTCAGTTCGATGAACGCGGCGACCTCGGTCTGCCCGGTTCGCTCGGCGTAGGCGGCCAGCGAACGCGAGCGATCGTGGACGTAGTCGAGATCGTCGTTGGTGAGAACGTAGGCGTTCTCCAAGTCGATGATCGGTGGCGCCTCGAGTTCGAGAAGGCGGCTACGCAACGACTCGTCCTCCAAGGCGGCCAGGCGTTGTTGGAAGGGAAGCGCGGCGAGTTCGCGCCACGCCGTCGACGCCGCGAACGGTGTGCGGTGATCCAGGCCGAACAGGCTGCCGATGCCCCGGGAACTGGTCTGCGGGCGAAGTTGCGCGCCCTTGGCGTTTTCCTCCTCTGCGAAGCCGATGGTGCGTCGGTATAGGTCCGGTCGGCGGTAGCTCTGGGCAAGGCCGAAGGTCACGCGGACGTTGTTCTCTCGCGACAGTTCGCCGACCCAGGCGATCTCGGCACGGGTCTTCGGGAGGTGTTCTTCGCGGTCCCGTTCACCGATGCGGAGCGCGCCCTCGAAGATGCCCTTGCCGCGACGACCGAGCACGCGGCCGATGGCCAATAGCTCGCTCGGATCGGCGTGGGTGCCGGGTACGTAGCGGCCGTCCGGCACCTTGTGCAGGAACGTCCGCGACGTCGAGAATCCCAGTGCGCCGGCGCCGATGGCTTCGTCCACCAGTTCGCACATCCTGGCGACATCGTCGTCGGTCGCCGGGGTCTCGTCGAGGCTGCGCTCGCCCATGGCGTGGATGCGCACCGCGCAGTGGCCAACCATGCCGCCGACGTTGACGCCCTTGTCCATCCGGTCAATCGATTCCAAGTACTCGCCGTAGGTCTCCCAGTCCCAGGGCAGGCCGGCATTGATGGACTCCTTGGGGATGTCCTCGACGGACTCCATCATCTCTGCGAGGTAGCCGCGGTCCTCGGGTTTGCAGGGCGCGAAGGTGACGCCGCAGTTGCCGATGACCACGGACGTGACGCCGTGGTAGCAGGACGACGAAGCGATGGGATCCCAGGCGATCTGGGCGTCGAGATGGGTGTGGATGTCCACGAACCCCGGCGTGACGACCTTGCCGGCGCCATCGATCTCGCGCCTGCCCTTCCCGCCGACCTTGCCGACATCAACGATGCGGTCGCCTTGCACCGCGACATCGCCTTGGCGGCGGGGTGCACCCGTACCGTCGACCAACGTGCCGTTTCGGATGACCAAGTCGTATGCCATGGCGAGATCCTCGTCTACTGGTTCAGGAAGAAGATGCCGACGCGATACTCGCAACTCTGCCGCTCGCTCGCCTCGGCCGGCGGGTCGGGTTCGTCGAAGGCCGAGTGGAAGCAGGTTCTGAGCTTCGGCCGTGGGTCGCTCTTGTAGCACTGGAAGTTCTTGAAGGCGAGCACTTCGCCGCTGGTCATGCGCGGGTAGTAGTACCAGTGCTGGTCCGGGTTGTAGCGCACGCCAAGCTGATTCGAAGGGCGACCCGTCGGGGTGAAGTTCAGGAGTCCCGTGGAGAGGACGTCGTCGGGTTCGACCGTGTAGGGGTCGCAGATCGTCAGCGGCAGGTGGCGCAGGGGTTCGTCCATGTTGACCGTGCGCCAGAAGTTGATGACGAGGAAGCCTTCCACCTCGTCCCGATCGTATTGCCTGCGCCAGGCTTCGGCCCCTTCGTCCGTGCCGTAGGCCGCGACGTTCTCCTGGTAGTCGTCGGCGCCGAGCCCGTAGTCCTGGTGGGCACCCTGACCGTAGAACGGGTTCGGCGTGTCCGGGCCCCGGCGCAGCAGATACGGCACGTGTGGAATCTCGAGGCGATGGCCCGGTAGCAGCCGTTCGCGGATGATCGAGGCGATCTCCGCGAAGTAGATGCGGGAGATCTCGGTGTCCTCGCCGGGGTCCGCCGGATCGATATCCCAGTTGCGAACCGCCGAGGCATGGTCGAGGAGGACGAAGCTGTGATCGTCGAAGAAGCCAGCTTCGGTGAACGACTCGTCTTTGCGGGCCTGGCCTTGTAGTTCGCGTCCGTCGCGGATCTTCACGACCGGAGCTTCGCTCAGCACGCCCGGCGTCGGCGTTTCCCCTCGGGCGTCCATCAAGACGCGGTCTTCGGAGGCGAACCCGGGCTCGAACAGGCTGTTCAGCCTAGTGTCGACCTGCACGACGTTGCCCATGCCCCTCTCCCCGCCTGAAGCCGCTGAACTATACGCGAAACAGCGCCACGACCTCGGTCCCGGCACGCCGACGGCTGGCGTTCAACGGCAGATGCTGATCAGGAATTCGCTGTCAAACCTCCCTGAAGAGGATGCGGTTCTCGGGTGGCTCGCATGGCGGCGACGGAGAGCCAGCCAATCGACGCCTCGGTGTCGCGCTCCCTGCCGAGGCCCTGCTGGTAGAGAAAGCTGACCCGGGCCTGCGCGAACTTGAAGCCCCGTTTCGCAGCCGCGAGCAGGTAGGGAAACGACTCCGCGTATTCGCCCCGCCGGTAGAGGCAACTGCCCTTGCCGCGGGCGTCGTAGGTGCTCTGCATGAATTCGAAGTTGTGCGGCTTGAAAGGATCGCCGGGTTCGCCGATGACGATCACTTCCTCGACTTCCAAAGCGTCGTTCTGCACGACGCGTACCGGGTCTGCGCCGGCGGCCAAGCGATCACCACCAGCAACGCGTAGAATCTTGCCGGCTTGAGCATGGCTTCTGCGAGCGTGGGACCCGCCATGTCATTGTGCGCTCCGGGACTCTCAATGGCCGGATGGTACCCGAACGACCATCCCGGTCTCGAGCCACGAGCCTCGACCGTTTTCGACGGCTGTCTCTACGTGGACGAGCTCCCGAGCCCGGTTTCGCGCTTCACGGACGGTCGGTTTACACTGCACGCTTTCCGTTCAAGCCCTTGAGGATCTCCAAATGTCCGAACACCCCGCCGAGTTGCTCGAGCAGCTCGCCACCATCGACACGCCCACCGTCTGCAACGCCTTGGAGAGCGTCGTGCCGCAGCGCCGTGGCTTCGGCTACACGGTCGAACCCCTGGTCTGCACACGACCCGAACTCGGCGTCATGGTGGGCTACGCGCGCACCGCCACCATTCGGGCGCGGCATCCGGCAGACCGGCGCAACAGTCCCGGCGACTACTACGACTACATCGACAACGGCGGACCGAAACCGGCAATCTCGATGATCCAAGATCTCGACGGCGATGCCCGCGGCTACGGTTCGTTCTGGGGCGAGGTCAACAGCAACATCCACAAGGGCCTCGGTTGCCTCGGCGTGATCACCGACGGCAGCGTCCGGGATCTGCCCGACGTCGCCGACGGTTTCCAGATGCTGGCCGACCGGGTGGGTCCGTCCCACGCCTTCGTCCACGTGGTCTCCTTCGCCGGCCAGATCAACGTCTGCGGCATGACCGTGATGGACGGCGACCTGGTGCATGCGGACCAACACGGTGCCGTGGTCATTCCGCACGACGTGGCCGACAAGGTCATGGACGCGGCGGCCGCCATCGCCCGCCGCGAGGGTGTCATCATCGCCGCGGCGAAGGCGCCCGGGTTCAACGTCGAAAAACTGAAGGCGGCGCAGGGCAAATCCGCCGAAATCCACTGACGGAAAGCCCGTCATGGCAACGATGCTGCCCGCCTTCTCCCTCACCGACATGGCGGGCGGCGACCGGACGTTTCCCACCGGGGCACCCGCACTGGTCTGCTTCGTCAAGGAGGACTGCCCCACCTGCAACCTCGTGATGCCTGTCTTGCAGGCGGCCCACGATGCCGGTGAGGTGCCGCTGCTGACCGCGGGGCAGACGACGGACGGCAACCGGACGCTGATCGAACGCCATGGTCTGACGGTTCCACTACTGGACGATTCGACGCTGAAGGTGTCGTTCGCCTATGACGTGGAGACCGTGCCGCTGGTGCTGCTCGCCAACGGCGACGGCGAAGAGGTGGACCGGCTGGTCGGCTTCGACCGCGACGAGTGGCAGACGTTCTTCGAGAACCACGTGCCCGGTGCCGAGGTGGACTGGGAATCACTGCCGAAATGGCGCCCGGGGTGCGGCTCGCTGACCCAGGATCCGGTGATTGCGGAACGCCTGCGGGCGGAGTCCGAGAACAGTCCGCTGCGCGCCCGCAAGATCGAGATCGCGCCGGCGGACGATGTGCACGAGTTCCTGTTCGACCAGGGCTTCACGGATGGTCTGCCGGTGGTGCCGCCGACGCCGGAGCGGGTGCTGCGCATGTTGGGCGGCACGCAGCGGGACAGCCAGGAAATCGTCGCCGAGATCGCGCCCAACTACGCCCCGGCCACCGTCGAGAAGATCGCCATCAATGCCGTGCTCGCCGGCTGCAAGCCCGAATACCTGCCGGTGGTGATCGCCACCATCGAGGCGGTCTGCAACAGGACCTTCAACATTCACGGGGTCAACGCCACCACCATGGGCGCCTCACCGGTGGTCATCGTCAACGGCCCCATTCGCGAGCGCATCGGCATGAACAAGGGACTCGGCGTGCTAGGTCAGGGCACCCGGGCCAATGCCGCCATCGGTCGCGCCCTGCGCCTGTCGGTGCGCAATATCGGCGGTGCCAAGCCCGGTGGCACCGAACGCTCGACGTTGGGCAACCCCATGAAGTTCACCATGTGCTTTGCCGAATGGGAGGAGCGCAGTCCCTGGGAACCGCTGCACGTCGAACGCGGCTTCGCACCGGAGGACTCGGTGGTGACCGTCTTCGCGATGACCAGCGGCCCCGCCTTGTGCGTGGATCAGTCGTCGCGGACGGCGAAGCAACTCGCGGGCAGCATCGGCCTGTCGGTGGAAGCGGCCCACCACGTACGGGCGCACAACTCGGGCGATGCGCTGCTCGTCGTCTCGCCCGAACATGTCGACACGCTGCAGCGCGACGGCTTCACCAAGGACGACATCCGTGAACAGATTCAGAAGGTGACCGCACGACCGCTCGCCGAGCTGGCCTCAACCGAGGACGCCGGAGGCGGGCTCTCACCGGAACGCCTGGCGGCCATGCCGGAGGAGCGGCGCAATCGACCGACGCCGAAGTTCGCCTCCAAGGAGAACATCCACATCGTCGTCGCGGGGGCGGAGGCCGGCAAGTTCACCGGCGTCTTCCACGGCTGGGCGGGCGGCGAGATCGGCTCGATGCCGGTGTCACGGAAAATCGACGATTGAGTTCGCGACTCAGACGCGTTAAACCAACACAACACGAGCCAACACAACACGAGCCAACACAACACGAGCCAACACAACACGAGAAAGGAGGGACTATGGCAACAATCCTTGACCCGACCGACGAGCGGGTGCCAGTGGCGCGCACGGTGACGCCGCGCACGGGTGCCGTGCACGGCAACGTCGCCCTGCTCGACATATCGAAGCCGCGCGGCAACGTGCTGCTCGACCAACTCGAGATGCGCCTTGCCGAGCGGTTGCCGGACGTCACCATCAACCGCTACGCGAAGCCGACGTTCACCAAGCCGGCTCCGGATGCGTTGCGCCGGGACATCCGCGATACCAACGACTTCGTCATCGAGGCGCTAGCCGACTGAGGCTCCTGTACCACGTGCAGTTTGCATGACACGGTATGGTTCGAGATCCAGGGAGTTCCCTCGGTCAGCATCGCTTCGACGGAGTTCACCGACGCGGCCACGGCACAGGCCCAAGCGCTCGGCATGGACGACGCGCGCCGGGTGTTCGTAGCGCATCCCATCCAGGATGCCACGGACGACGAGATGCGCGCCAAAGCGGACGCCTGCGTTGACGCGGTGGTCGATGCACTGACGTCGTAGCCGCGGTCATGTCGCGGCCGCGGCGGGCGCGGTCGCCGGCGTTCGTGACATCCACGGCGAAACGGCACATCCACCCTCAGAGGTGGATGTGCCTCTCGGTCTTTCCCGCCTTCCGATCATGGGCATAGACCAATACGTTGGTGTCAACGAAGGTCTTGGCGGACATACAACTCGTCTCGGTCCGCGGGAGCGTTCCACTCCAGATCGTAGCCCCTGCGCAACCGTTTCAAGGCGCGACGGCGCGCCTTGTCGAATCGAAGGTCGGCCTTCAGCATGGTTCGAAGCTCGTTAGCCAGGAGTTGGCTCAGCGATGTACCCCTTCTGGGGGCAAGGACTTTGGCTTCCCGCGCCGTCTCTTCGTCTATGCGGATCGTGACGTTGGTCAGCATGGCCATGTACCACGCAAACTGTGCTGCACGATGTTTGGTGGCGGGTGGCCGATGTCAATCGCCGGAGTTCCGCCCCGGCATGTTCCGTCAATACACCGAACCGCTGGCACGCAGCTCCTCGATCTCGTTGGGATCCAGGCCGAATTCGGTCAGCACGCGATCACTGTCGGCGCCCGGGTCCGGGGCGGCGTGGTCGAACCGTTCCGGGTGCGGGAAGCCCGACAGGTTGATCGGCGAACGGATCAGGTTGACGTCGCCGAGTTCGGGATGGGCGGCCGGCTTGGCCATCCCCAGGTACTTCGCCTGCGGGTTGCCGAACCCGCCCTTGATGTCGCCGATGGGACCACACGGCACACCGGCCGCGTTCAGCCTCTCCACCACTTCATCCACCGACAGATCTGCAATCACCTCCTCGATCTCGGCATTCAGTTCGACCTTCGCCCGGCGTCGTTTCTGCACCGTGTCGTAGCGGTCGTCGGTGTAGAGCGCATCCGCACCGACCGAATCGCAGAAGCTCTTCCACATCCGGTCCGATGGCGCCGCGATGTTGACGTGGCCGTCCCGGCAGCGGAACGCGCCCATGGGCGTGGCGATGGGATGGTCGTTGCCCTGTTGTGCGGGCACGTCGCCCAACATCGTGTAGCGGGCACCCTGGAAGTCGAGCTTGTTCAGCATCGCCTCGAGCAGCGACGTATGGACCCACTGCCCTTCCCCGGTCTTCTCGCGATGCAGTAGGGCCAGCAGGATGCCCTGCCCTAAGAACATGCCGGCGGCCGTATCACTGACGGCGATGCCCACGCGCATGGGTCCGCGGCCCGGTTCGCCGGTGATGGACATCAGTCCACTCATTCCCTGGACGATCTGGTCGACCCCCGGCCGCAAGCTGTAAGGGCCCTCCTGGCCGAACCCCGAGATGCTGGCGTAGATGATGGCCTCGTTCGCGGTCTTGACCGACTCGTAGTCCACCTTCAGCCTGTGCTTGACGTCTGCGCGGAAGTTCTCGACCACGACGTCGGCACGCGCCGCCAGCTTCATGAACAGCGCGTGGCCGTCGGCATCCTTGAGGTTGATGCACACGCTGCGCTTGTTGCGGTGCAGGTTCTGCTCGTCGGGTCCCCGCCGGGCCCCGGTCATCGCCCCACCGACGGCCGGCGGGGCCTCGATCCTGACGACGTCCGCCCCCCAATCCGCCAGCAGCCTGACGGCGGTGGGACCGGCACGCGCGATGGTCAGATCGAGGACCGTGTAGCCGGCAAGTGGACCGTTCATGGTGCCTTCCTGGTTAGGCGGGTCGGCATAGCCTAACCGTTATCCTGCGGCCTCGCGCCTCAGCGCGGCCCAGCCGACGACGGTTTCATTGCCCGCCCGCGGTGATCGCGGCACGTTCTGCGACATCACCAGCGACAGCAACGCGAACCCGGCACCGATCAGGAATACCGCGGCCCGCGATTCGAGCCATACGAGGCCGAGCAACGCCGGAATCACGACTGCGGCGATGTGGTTGATGGTGAACGAGACCCCAGCCGTCGAGGCGATGTCCGCCGGGTCGGCGATCTTCTGGAAGTACGTCTTGATGGCGATCGACAGCGCGAAGAACATGTGGTCGAGGACGTAGAGCCCGGCCGCGAGATAGGCGTTCTCCACGAACGCGTAGGCCGTGAAGACGACGATCAGCCCGCAGTACTCGAAGGTGAGCGCGTGGCGTTCGCCGATGCGGCCGATCCAGGCACCGATCCTCTCGGCGAAGAACCAGTTGAACAGGTGATTCACCAGCATCAGCGCGACGATGTTGTCCGCCGAGTAGCCGAACTTCTCGACCATCAGGAAGCCGGCGAAGACCACGAAGATCTGCCGCCGGGCGCCGGACAGGAACGTCAGGCCGTAGTAAAGCCAGTAGCGGCCGCGCAGCACGATCTCCTTTCGTTGCGCCGTCTTGCCCTGGAAGTGCGGATAGCCGGCAAGTGCAATGGCGATGACCAGCGCGGCGCCGCCTGCCGCGAGGTAGATCCAGCGGTACTCCAACTCGAAGATCGTGAGGGCGACGAACATGGCCCCGAACGCCACCAGCGACGTGGCCGAACCGACGCCGATCAGGCGCCCGAGGATGCGCGGCGCCTCTTCCTTCGTGAGCCACTGCAGCGACAGCGACTGGCGAATCGTCTCGAAGTAGTGGAAGCCGATGGACATCAACACGGCGGTGAAGTACAGCCCGTATTCGCTCGGGAAGAAGCCCGTGAGCGCGACCCCGATGCCGAACACCGCCACCGAGATCACGGCGAAGGTCTGCTCCTTCAGCACCAGGATGACGAACACCGCCGTGAACGCCAGGAAGCCGGGGACCTCGCGCAGACTCTGCAGGATACCGATCTCGCGGCCGGTGAACGCCGCCTGCTCGATGGCGAAGTTGTCGAGCAACGCCCGCCAGGCGGCGAATCCCAGCGGCATGGCGATACTCGCCAACACGAGAAACGCCACCGGCGTGCACCAGCGTTGGGGAATCACGCCGTGGGGATGACCCATCCGCGCCCGCGAGGGCGCGCCGCCGCCTCTATCGGCCAACACGCGGGCTAGCCATCGTAGAAGCCAGGCGGATGCAGCCCCAGCAGCCTTCGTTCGCGCTTCGAACGGATTCGCCCGAGGGCATCCAGATCGATGTGGTTGACCGTGGCGGTGCGTTTGATCCGCTGGGCGATGTCCCGGCGCCCGTAGTGAATCTGGAGGAAGAACCGACCGGTGTCGCCCTCTCCTGTCGGCAACCGGCGGTGCCAGACATCGGAAACAAACAGCGCCACGTCGCCCGCCGCTGCCGTCAGGGGAAGCGCACCGCGTCCCTGGCAGGTCAGGCTCTCGTCCATGCGTCGGTCCAACGGCGGCGGCTGACCGGACGTATGGCTTCTCGGAATGACGGCCGTCGGTCCCGATTCGATGGGGCAGTCTTCGAGGAAGATGTGTACGCCGATGGCGAACACGGGGTACGGCAGATCGGCCGGCCAGACCGTTCCCGGCGGTCGGGGGATGTGCGGTCCGGCATCGATATGCCAGCCGCCGCCGCCGTGGCGATGTTCCACTCCCGGGGGATTGCGCCAGCAGGTATTGGCGATGATGTGGCAGTCCTCGCCCAACAACGGCTCGATGACATCGAGGATCTCCCTGCGGGCCGCCAGCTTCTGCGCCCGCGGGCTCTTGTTGAACATCTCGTAGCGGAAGTCCTCGTCGTGCACACCGGCACGGCCGTCCCGCGGTCTCCTGGCATAGATCCCCGCGATCTCGTTGCGGATCGGCCCGAGCTGGCGCGGCGACAGCACGCCTCGGAGCACGGCGAAACCCTCGAGTTCCAAGTGCCGGCTGGCTTCCGGTGCGGGCGCTTCGCGTGGGAACAGGTAGCCGCCGACTCGACTAAGCACGGGCGGCCTCCTGCGCTTGTTCGATCACCCAAGGATTGTCGCCGTCACCTGCGACGGTCGTCCGGCGCATCACCCGTCGCTGCTCGAACGGCCACGGATGCCCCCGGTGCAGAACGCACCGGTTGTCCCAGGCCGCGATGTCGCCATCGTGCCAGTGGTGACGGAAAATCCGCGGTGGCCGGCACGCGCTGTCGGTCAGTTCGCGCAGCCATGCCCTCCCCTCGTCCTCATCCATGCCGACGATATGCGAGGCATGACGACCGACGTACAGGCTCTTGCGCCGCGTCGCCGGATGGATGCGCACCACGGGATGTTCGACCGGCGGCAGATCCACCCACTCGCGCCGGGTAAGCAACGCCGCGCCGCCCACCTGGCCTTGCGAATAGGCGTAGGAGTGCACGGCCGTCAAGTCCTCGAGGCGGGTCTGCGTCTCCCGATCCAGCGCATCCCAAGCCGCACGCATGTCGGCCCACTCGGTGTCGCCGCCGGTCTCCGGGACCTCCAAGGCGCGTAGCAGCGACACTTTGGCGCCCACCTTCTTGAACGACGAGTCGGTGTGCCAGGAGCGGTTGCCCTTGAGGAACAGGCCGAGCTTGTCGTCTGGTTTGGCCACGCCGCCATCCGGCCCCACGTTGGAGAGCAGCGAGATCTCCTGCCGCTCGGTGCGTTTCGAAAGGGTCCGTTCGAGCGGCCCGAACCGGCGGCTGAAGACGATGTGCTCGTCCTCGGTCAGGTTGGCCCGGGGAAAGATCAATACCGCGTGCTCGTGAAAGGCCTCCTCGATGGCCTGCCACTCGAGATCGGAGAGCGCGTTCAGGCGGACGCCGGTCACCGTCGCGCCCAAGGTGGCCGTGCTGGGTGCGATCTGCAGCATCGTCGTCCTTCACCGGAAAGGGCGGATTTTGCCATAGGCGGTGGGCTTGGATTCACGCCGACCGCGCGACAGGCTAAACTAGGAGCTCACGACGCTCCGATGGCCAAACTGGACAAGGCATCGGCCTACGAAGCCGGGGATTGCAGGTTCGAATCCTGCTCGGAGCGCCACATCCTCCATGGACCGACGATCAACACGAAGCTGTTCGCTTTAGGAACGCCCTCCGGGGCCGATAGCGTCGCTCCTACGGTCGTGTTTGCTATCGTTGGTTGACGCCACTGCGTGTAGCACGCGCGGTTGGCGCACCATAAGGACACCCCCGATGGAGACCCAGACCACCGCACCGGTGGGCCCCAACACCTCGGAGAGAACGCGGACGACCGGGCTCGCCGTCGGCGTTGTCGTATTCGCAGTGCTGATGGTCTTCCCCATCGATCCGGGCAACGAGCCCGCGAGCCGACTGGCCGCCGTCGCCGCGCTGATGGCCATCTGGTGGATCACGGAGGCGATTCCGTTGTTCGCCACGGCCATGCTGCCGCTGGTCTTCTTCCCCCTCCTCGGCATCCTGCCGGGCAAGGAGATCGCCCCGTCCTACATCAACAGCACCATCGTCCTGTTCATCGGCGGCTTCATGATCGCCCTCACCATGCAGCGCTGGAACCTCCACCGCCGGATTGCGCTCAACATCATCCGCCTGGTGGGCGGTGGACCCGCACGCATCGTCCTCGGTTTCATGATCGCCGCCGCGTTCCTGTCGATGTGGATCTCCAACACCGCCACCGCGATCACGGTGCTGCCGATGGGTCTCGCCATCGTGTTGCAGGTCGAGGAGCAAATGGGCACCGACGACCCCGGCACCCACAAGTTCGCCGTCGGACTGATGCTCGGCATCGGCTACGGCTGTTCCATCGGCGGCATGACGACCCTCGTTGGTACGCCTCCGAACCTTTCCCTGGTACGCATCTTCGAGATCCTCTTTCCCGAGGGTCCCGAGATCGCGTTCGGTCAGTGGATGATCGTCGCGCTGCCGGTGGGCATCGTAATGCTCACAGTGGCCTGGCTTCTCATTACCCGCGTGCTCTACCGGGCCCCACCGCATGTGAAGGTCGAGGCCACCGTTGTCGAGCGGGAACTCGCCCGCCTCGGTCCCATCACGTTCGAAGAGCGTGCTGTGCTGGCCGTGTTCGCCGGCGCCGCGCTGCTGTGGGTGTTTCGCATCGATCTCACCCTCGGCGGCTTCACCCTCCCCGGCTGGTCTAGCCTCCTGCCTTGGCCCCGCTTCGTCGACGACGGCACCGTGGCGATCACGATGGCGTCGCTGCTGTTCTTCATCCCCGGTCGCGACGCCGATGGCAAGCGCACCCGGCTCATGGGACTCGAGGTCATCCCGCGGCTGCCGTGGAACGTCGTGCTGCTGATCGGCGGCGGCTTCGCCCTCGCGACGGCGTTCGTCCATACGGGCCTCGCCCAGCTCATCGGTGGCCAGTTCGCCGCCGCGGGCGAACTGCCGGTGTTCGTCCTGATCCTCCTCGTGTGCCTCGCGCTAACCTTCCTGACGGAGTTGACCAGCAACACCGCGACCACGGAGATGATCCTGCCGATCCTAGCTTCGGTGGCGGTCGTCACCGGTACGCACCCGTTGATGCTCATGATCCCGGCGACGATGTCCGCCTCATGCGCGTTCATGATGCCCGTCGCCACCCCGCCCAACGCGATCGTCTTCGGCAGCAACCGCCTGACCATCGCCGAGATGGCCCGCGCCGGCATCTTCCTCAATCTGATCGGCACGCTGGTGATCGCCACCGTCGTGTACACCATCGGGCTGGTGGTGTTCGGCATCGAACCAGGTGTGGTACCGGACTGGGCACAGTCGCTGGCGAGTGGGGACCATTGACAGTATGGTATGTAGCGACTGGCGTTGGATAGGCGTGCCCCGGCCAATCGGCGTGTCAGTCGTCACTTGAGGTGCAGGTCCAAGCCTGCATCGAGTCAGGAGAGGTGGCCGAGCGGCTGAAGGCGCTCCCCTGCTAAGGGAGTATGGGTCAAAAGCCCATCGAGGGTTCGAATCCCTCCCTCTCCGCCAGATACAGTTCGTAACTTGTTGTTTTATAATAATTTACTAAGTTACGAGCTTTCAAGTCCCTCATTTGGTCCCACAACCAGTTCGGCATGGGATGTCCGCCGACCACGAATCGCCCCCATCGCGTATCCCTGCGTCTCCCGCCGTTCCGCACCGCTGGTCCCACAACCTTCCGGTATCGCGCCAGAACACTCGCCAGCAGCCGCACGCGACGGCCACCGCCTCCATTGCCAATCCGTCGACTCTTCCGCGATCCGCGCCAGGGCAGGGCGCTCGCCCGGGGCCGGGGCGGCTCCGTCAGTGCACGACCGCGCGTCCGTCGTCTTCCCCGCCTTCGGCTTTCGGTCCGGCCACCTGGCGCACCCACACCAACTCGTCGTCGATCCAGCGCCACACCGCTCCGGCGGCGTCGACGGCGACGAACCGGAACTGCCCGCGGTCCACGGGGCTCGGCAAGGTAGTCGGCATCCCCGCTTCGCTCATTCTCCCCTCCTCATTTCATGGGTCGCCCGTTCCACGCGCATGACGCCACCGACCCATGGCCCGTTCAACAGCCGATCTCCGCAATGCGTGTAGTCGTTCGTCGCTGGCGACCACGAGACGAGGATGCCCGAGACGCCGGCCGCAGCGCCGCTGTCGCGAATGTCGGCCCTCCTACACCCCGCGGCCGACAAACACCACGGCGCCCTCGATCCGCATCTCCTCGTCTCCCTCGAGCACGCGCTCCACGCGAGGGGGATTGAACGTCCGCAGCACGATGCGCCCGTCCACGCGGCCGATCCGGCGGATCACCCTCTTCCCGGCCCGCGGGTCGCGCACGCCCGCGAAGCGTCCTTCCACAGCCGGCTCATCCGGATCGACCCAGACGTAGTCGCCGTCCCTGAATGCGGGCGCCATGGCGTTGTCCTCGACGCGCACGACGAACGTGTCGGGACCGTACCTCACACCGCCGCTCACCGCCGCATCCCCAAGCCGCGCAAGCGCGCCGCGTCCGCCAGGCAACAGTGCCACAGCAGGGCTTTCGCGAGACGGCGGCGTGGGCTACCCGCGAGCACCCGCGCTGGTGGGTCGACACCGAGCAATCGGGACGTGCGGCTCACCACGGCGTTGTGGTGCTCCAGCAGATCCGCCTGGCGCAGCACGAACACCTGATCGCGGCCCGGGCTGCCGTAGGGGGTGCCGAACTGCCGGGCGTAAAGGCCGCGGGTGCTGTACGCGCGTTTCCACGTCGACGAATCCATTTCCTTGGTGTCGCGGTCACGCAGCAAGAGCGGATCCAGCGGGAGCGCGAGACACAACGGCTGTCGCTCGTCGTCGCGCGCCCGCCGCACGTAGTCGTCGGACACATGGCGCTCTGCCCGCAGATCACGCTTCCGCGCGGCGTTGATGACGGTCCACACGCACCGAGTCGAGTCTTCTCTGATCGGGATCAGTAGCTCGGCAATCTCCGGTGGCATGCGCCGGGCGCGGTCGTCGTGGAGCCCGTCGTGCATGTTCTCGGCGCCGATGCGGGTACGCGTCGTGCCGGGTATGCCGAGATCCTCCTCGGCCTCCCTGCGCTGCCGGGTGCCCACGCCAGGCGTCCCGGGAGATTGGCTGACCAGACCCGCTATTCGACCGTAGAGGAACCGGGCCACGGGATGCCGGTTGTCGTTGTCGAGAGCTTTAGCCATGAGATGTCCTCGTCCGTCGCCCGTAGCGGTGCATCAGGCGACACTAGTGGCCGGAGGGCGGCGGGTCGCGCCCCATCCGTTGTTGGAACGGCAGAACGGGATGCCCAGGTGCTACTGGGTGGCGGGCGTAACCCAGCGGAGTCGGCAACGCCGCGAGCTGCGGCGTGGCCATCTCGCGTAGCCAGACAAGCGCCGCGTCGGTGCCGAGCCGGCTGCGGAAGGCGAGGACCGTCGCGGGGCAGCCGGCGAGGTGCTCGGGGAGAACGCTACGCGCCTGGGCCAGAGCGCGACGCACCAAGCGGATGCGGCGCTGCAGCCAGCGCATGGCGCCGGGCAGTTCGATGGGATCGCGGCGAACCGTGTCGGCCGCAGCAGCCAAGCTGGTCGCGCGCTCGGCGGCCGCCACCACGTTCTCAAGATCGGCGAGCGTCCCGGGCAGCCGTGCTGCCAAGCAGTCCGGCAGCAGGCTGAACGTGGTGCGGCTCTCGCGACAATACCAGCGGGCGACGCGCACGCCGGGCGGGGTCTTGCGTGCGTAAGTGCCATGCCGCGCCAGCGAGCAGCCGCCGGCGGGATGGTGCGGACAGTGCGCCAGGGCTGCATCGCGCCAACCTTGCGTCGTAACGTATTGCTCGCCGGTAAGCCCCGTCCGTAAGCGAAGCTGCACCCGACCATGCCCCGGCGGAGCCGTTCTCCGCGCGGGCCACCTCTCCTTCTGCTTCCTTGCTCGGCGGGGCAGGATAGCGGGCTGAGGCGTTCGCCAAAACCCATGCATCTCGGCGGCACCCGGCCCGGCCGGCAACGCTCAGCGTGCGGGACTCGGGCACGTCGACCCGCTACTGGGACAACTGGTTCGGGACGGTCTCGGTCATCGTGGCGCAAGGGACAACCGACCGTGCAATCTCGGTCTTGGGCAACGTGGTGACCATGCGGGCGTTCATCATGCCCATGGCCTTTCAGAACAACCACCTGAAAGTCCTTTTGGAAACGAATCTCGCAAACACGTTCCAGCATTGCTCCGGGACGTCCTTCCCCACGTTCTCCACGGGCATGATCACTAACAGCTTTTTCGGCAACGGATGACAGATCAGATCGAGTATCGCTCCACGCACTTGCTTGCCGAGCCGCGCCTCAAGCTCTATCGCGACGTCGCCGACCGCTCCGTCAATGCGTGCCGGATATTGCGTCCCGTAGTCAATCTCCACCGACGGGCCGCGTAGCTCCACCGTGTCCTTCGTCGCTTCCCGCAGAATCCTCTTCCCGTATGCATCGTGTGCCAGCACTCACCTCCGCGCCAAAAGACCACTTCGACTCGCACCATGCCACCCCAATGCACCACACGCCACCGACCCGCACCGCCGGTCACAGTATGCCTCTCGGTCCTGCCCGACCACGGTGCACGGCGCTCCTTCGGGCCAAGCTCGCGTTGACCGCGCGCCGCTTGTCGACAACAATGCCCGCCGTCAGCACCAGAGCAAGCTCGATGTCCCGCTCCGACCCCACGCGCGCTACGGCAACGTCCCTCCCGACGCGCGTCTCCCCCGTGGCCGCCACAGCTTCCATCTGTCCCTCCCCATCGTCCCCGCCGGCCCCCACCCGGGCGTAGCCGGCGCCGTTCCATGGACGTTAACCGCGACAAACCCGACCGCTGGAAGCGCGACATCGCCCGTTCCGTGGACATGTACAACGACTGGTTCCTCCGCTTCGCTCCGGCCGCCTTCCGGGAAACGCGCATACGGACGACCAGCGATGTCGAAGCGACCCTCGCCGCTACGCAATACCTCACGGACATCAGCATCGCCGTGCTCAAGTCCAATCCGGCTGTTCTGCCCACGCTGCGCATGTCGGCCTGTCCGCCGCTTGCGGTGGACAGGCTCGTTGGCCTTTCCGGCGTATCGAAGACCCTCGTGAACGCCATGGAGAAACAACATCGCCTTCCCCCGCGAATGCCCCGGTGGCAGGTGGATGACCAACTTCGCAAGATCGGTGAAATCATCGAGAAGATGGCGGATCCCGACATCTTCGTCTGGTTCGGGCGCGAGAAACTCCCCAGTGAACTGGAACGCTACCGCGCCGCCACCATAGTCGCCGACCGGCTGTGCGGCGCCGTTGCCAATCCGATCATCCGCAACGCGCAAGAAAAGCGCCAGCTCGCTGCTATTGGATCGTGGCTCGACGCCAGGGGATACAAGCCGGCGCCCGAAGGAACCGCCTACGACCACATGCGCCCGGGCACGTACTCCTTCCGGCTCATCGTTCCGGTCGACCAGGAAGGAGCCACTCGGAAGATCAACATTCCAGTGGACGCCGTGGTCATGCCCAACTCCGCCAACCTCGGCGACTTCCCCGTGCTCCTGGAGGCGAAGTCCGCCGGCGACTTCACGAACGTCAACAAGCGGCGCAAGGAGGAGGCCGCCAAGATGGGTCAGTTGCGGCACACACACGGCGACGACGTCCGGTTCAACCTCTTCCTCTGCGGCTACTTCGACAGCGGCTATCTCGGGTACGAGGCGGCCGAGGGAATCGACTGGGTGTGGGAGCACCGTATCGACGACCTCGCCGGGTTCGGGCTTTAGATGGGCACCCGCCCGCGTTCGCCCATCGAAACGCGCCGGCTCGAACTCCAACGAGAACTCGACGCCGCAAAGACCCAGCCTGAACGCAACCGCATGGGTCAGTTTGCGACCCCCACAGCGCTTGCCCTGGACATCCTTGCTTACGCGAAACGCCAGTTGGCCGACGATGCCGGAGTGCGCTTCTTCGATCCCGCCATCGGCACCGGGTCTTTCTACTCGGCGCTTCTTGAGTCGTTTCCCGGCCAACGCATCGACGCCGCCGTGGGCTACGAGATCGATCCGCACTACGCGACGCCGGCTGCGGCCCTATGGCAGTCCACCGGCCTCGACGTTCGACAGGCCGACTTCACGCGCTCTTCCGCGCCGCCCCCCGACCGTCAATTCAATTTGATTATCTGCAACCCACCATATGTCCGCCATCACCACATCGCCAACGGCGACAAGCACCGGCTACGCCAGCATGCCCGGTCGGCCTGCGGCCTTGAATTGAGCGGCCTCGCTGGCCTCTACTGCTACTTCCTCGGATTGGCCCACCGCTGGATGGCGGACGGGGCCCTCGCGGGTTGGTTAATTCCTAGCGAGTTCATGGACGTCAATTACGGAGTCGCCCTCAAGCGATACCTTCTCGATACCGTGAATCTCCTGCACATTCACCGCTTCGACCCCAATGACGTGCAGTTCGGCGACGCCCTCGTGTCCTCGGCCGTGGTCTGGTTTCGCAAGGCGTCCTCCGACTGCTCCGATCACGTCCGTTTCACCTTCGGGGGCTCCCTCGCCCGCCCAGCGGTCGAGAGGTTCGTGCCTGTCGCAGCGTTACGCCGCGACCGCAAGTGGACCCGTTATCCCAAGGCAGACCCGGACATAGTCGCCGATGCGCCCGTACTCTCCGACTACTTCACCATTAAGCGCGGCCTCGCTACTGGCGATAACAGCTATTTCATCCTGTCTGCCGACGAAGTCGAACGACGCCAACTACCCTACGACGCGTTCCGGCCCATCCTCCCGAGCCCCCGTCACCTGCCGGACGACGAGGTCCAGGCGGACGTTCTAGGCAACCCGCTACTGGAACGACGCCTCTTCCTTCTCGACTGCCCCCTCTCCGAGGACGACATCAGTAACCGGTTCCCCTCCCTTTCGGACTACCTCGAAGAGGGCAAGTCGAGACGCGTCGCCAAGCGTTACCTCTGCCGTCACCGCCGGCCCTGGTACGCCCAGGAGAACCGTCCCCCAGCGCCGCTCGTCTGCACCTACCTAGGCCGCAGCGACAAGAAGAGCGGCCGGCCGTTCCGGTTCATCCTGAACAACTCCCGCGCCACTGCCGCCAACGTCTACCTCATGCTGTATCCAAAACCGCCGCTTGCCGCTGCCATTGCCGAACGACCGGCGCTCATACGCCAAATCTGGCAACACCTCAACGACATCCGTCCCGCCGACCTCCTCGGCGAAAGCCGCGTCTACGGTGGCGGGCTCCACAAGCTCGAACCCAAGGAGCTCGGCTACGTTCCTGTCGAGGGGCTTGCAGAACTAGCCGGGCTCCAGCGAGCCCGTCCTCCGGGAGAACAAGCCGAACTGTTCGACTCGCCGAACTGAACTTTCGGGCCCTCGGCAAACTGTCATCCGCGGCCGCAGAACTGCATCGACGGTTGGGCTCGAAGCCAATTTGCGAGCATCCAGCCAATTTACTTTCCGAATCCGACCAGATCGCCCTGGCGGCCCACTGAACTTCACGCCTCGACGACTTCGCGGATGTTCTCTTCGGCTAGAACGTGCAGTTCGTGAAGGAACTCACGCTGCCGGACACCGACATTGCCGACCCGTTCCGCTCCTTCGGCGAGCGCCTCAAACGTTTCGGCCGCTTGCTCCTTCGAAATCACCCATTCGTCGCCGCCCTCGCCATCGAACATGGCGCCGGCCGCACGCCGCGCCGCGTCCAGGTAGAACCGTGCGAGCCGCCTCGCTTCCCTCACGTCCGTTAGCGGCGCCAGCGTGATTTGGTTCTGCAAACGACCTCGCAGCGCCGGTAGGGCCGCCGAGTACCTGCGTAGTGCATCCGGGGTAATCCCAAGCATCAGGAACAACCTGCGCGGCAGGGCGTCGACCACGGACCTCAATGCAGAAAGGTAACGCACCACCGCAGTTGGCCCCAGCACGCCATCCTGCTTCTCAAGCTCGTCCAGAAGCAGGAACACGCCTTTCAGAACACCTGCCGCGGCACTGACCTGTATCATGTCCCTGAGAGCGGCTGTCTTGGACTCCACCGTGTCAAGCCGAAACTGGATGCCCAGGGCAAGGCGGTGGGCCTTCAGTACGCGCAGACCCAATAGCCACTGCATCATGAGGCCGAGAGTCTCCTCGGACGTGTCCTTGGCAAGCCGCCGTAACGCGGTCCGCATGTCGTGGCTACGTGCTTCGGAAACCGGCCCGCCATCAGACTTCAGTGAGTCGGCCAGCGTTGTGAGATGATCAACCCCAAGTTCCTCGAATAGACGGCGCGTCGTCCCCGCAAACGAGGGCTCCGGGTCAGCAAGGTAACGCACCATGTAGTAGCCATCCAAGTCACTCATGACGCTCCGAATTTCCGACTCAACATGGTTCAGAAAGTTGGTTTTTCCGACGCCTTGCGTTCCTTCGACTACAACCACTTGCGAACGACCATCATGCAAGAACGTGAGGATTCTCGTTTCTACCTCCTCATCAGCAGCAATCGGGCGGTGAGGATTGCCAGACGTTTGATTGGACGCCGGGAATGGGTTTGAGGCAATACCGAACTCTCGATATAGGCGCTCTCCCGCACCTTCTCTCGGTGCCTTTCTGACGCGATCCAGGAGACTCATGATGCCGGTTCCTCAATGCGCAAACTTACGCTTCCTTTTCCGGGAATCAGGTAGTCACCCTGATACAAGAACACCTGTTCGACTACGGGCATTCCAGATTGAGTTCGAAGCACATGCACCACACGATCCCTGAACCGTAGCTGTGTTGTGGACCCTTCTGTCGACCGCCGGAGCAGCCCTGCTTCGCTCGCTGCGTCAAGCTGGCGCCGCGCGACTTCCGGGTGTACTCCATCCATTTCGACCAACGCTTCCAACCACTCGCCCGTAGCCACCAGCTCATTGCCCTCGCGGTCCAGAGCAGAGAATCGCTCCCTGGCAATACGAGAGAACTCCTCCGTATTTGGGACGTTGGGCGTCGCGTAGATTTGACGGCTCGAAACCGCCGCGCACAATAGCGTGACCTCGCCTAACACGCGGTATGTCGTCGAACCACGTCCCAGTTCCTTGGTAGCCAGGGGTTCTCCTACCCCAAGGCCCCCCAGCCGATCAGCGAAGGCTGCATACGACGGTACTTCCAAAAGTACTTCCCTTACTTCCTCCACCCGCTCGTTGCGAAGGGCCGCGGAAAGCAACGGTACTTTCTCTCCCGCGATCCACACACCGCCCGCAGTATGAACCAGGCCCCCCGACTGCAGAAATCGCCCATACTCATTTGCCTTGCTGCCCAGCAACTCTTCAATCTGAGAAATGGGCATTTCCACTCGATCATCTATGGCACACACCAAGCGGAAAAGCTGGTCCACGTTGAAACGAAGAGGCGACGTCCCTCGTTTGGCCGGAGCCTTCCTGCGCGTCGTAGATCCCGCTCTCTTCTTCTCGGCGTCAACGGCTGTTTCCGGAGCCGTTGACTTGCTCTTTGCCTCGGCCTTTCTCGGCGATGCTTGGGTTTGAACGCACCAAAGAAGGTCTTGCTCCGCATGATACGGTGCCCAAGACAGGTGTTCCCCGATAGCGGAAACCTGCAACTCGCTTTTCTTTGATTTAAGCCGGGCCGAGCCGAAGCCGGTGGCCAGTTCCCAAACAAGAGTCACCAACGACACGCCGCGCACCCGCCCGACAAACGGGTCGAGCGTCTGCCCCGACAATCGCTGCCCGAAAACTTCCGGAGCGCTGTTTGCTGCGAAGTATACCGGTCGAACCCCTTCGGCCATCGCCATTCGCGCCAAACCTTGGTCCCCTGTGAGAAGACGAACCACATGCGCGGGTCCCGACTGCGCTTGATGATGTCGCGCTGCCTCGAGAATCAAGCGGTCAGCGTATGACCGAATCGGAGAGTTTATGTCCAGGTCCCTAACCTCAGAATCTGAGTCGGAGTCGAACGCCGACCGTAGGGGGTCGCCAAGCAGATACGTGCGTTCCACCTCAGTATCGCCGTGGAGTTCTACCCTCAACAGTGCCCTCTGCCCCCCTTGACTCGTCAGGTGCTCGAAGAGCTCCCGCAGGCGAATATGCGGTTTGTCGCTGCGTGACCTTCGAATCCGCAGAAACCGATCTGCCTGATTGGCGATCTCCATTTGCGCGATGGCCGGAATCTTGATTCGTGCCGCCGGATGCAGGAAACGCGCCACGAAGTCCAGCGCACCCTGCAACACGGCAGATGTGTCTACGACCACTGTTGTAGAACGGCGGAACGGCATCTGCTCCAACGCCGCCGGATCGAATCTCGGGTGGACCATGCCGACCCGTGTGGCTATTGATGCCACAGCGTCCATCGCCCGCTGGAGCCGCAGTTGATCGCGAGCACGAGCGTCCGCTGGCCGACCCTTATCTAGTTCGAGTAACCTCGATGCGTCGCCGACTACCTTAGTGAAATCCGGTAGTCGCCATTCAAACGCCCCTTCTTTCACGAGCTTGACGACAGATGCGCCTTCCAAGTCGCTCGCCACCAGATCGATCTCGCCCAACAACAACCATTCGCCGTCAAAAGCCCGGTCTTCGCTGACCCACAGTTCGCACCCGCCATCAGCCTCCAGCACGCTGGCTGCCAGCGGTTCTGCTTGCGCAGGAGAGAGCAGATTGTACTTTCCTGAAGCGTTCATCGAATCGAAACTGACATTCCGGGGCGATCGCCGAAACAGCCCACAACCCACTTCAAGTGAAGTGTTAGGGCCAGCAACGAGTTGACTTCGACCCGGTCGTCCTCTTCGTTGTCCCCGTTCTCCCCAACCCGGCTCTCGCTTTGGACACAGCTCACTCCGCCCGCTTCGAGCACCTTCTCGGACGCGTCTATAAACTCCTTCAACACGCTGAGGCGCCTCTCCGAGGGCGGGTTAGAATCGGCAAGCCGATTCACTAGCCGGTCGTGCAGGTCTTCTCGACTCCGATCGTCGGACACGCCAGCCAACACATCCTCCCGAAGCGGCCACGAGTAGACTTGCTCCTGCAGTCCCGAGTCGGAATCGAAGACCTGTCGGACGTCCCCTTGCGTGCTAATGGCGAGTGGTCGCGGCGGTACGAAATCACGCCAGATGGTGAGCGTGAACCTGACACTGGTTCCTTCAGCCATGACGATCCGTCCCGTCTTCCATTAAGGGCGCGCACACGCGACAACGCCGCCTGGCAGAGCGCCATCGGTTGATCTGCCATCAAACATGTAAGCCTAGCTTACGTCAACGGCAGCATTCAGAACACTCCGGCGTCTTTCACGCCTTCTGCGGGGCGATCCCCCTTCGGAGGCCGGGCTCTCGTGCTCCGCACCGAGCCCCGGAGTACCGGGTCTCGGCCCTAGCGGGCTTCGATCCCTATCGCGAAGACTGCCAAACGATGCCGCATACGCTCTCAAGCTCCCCTTGACCGCCATCGCGTCCAAAGATCAACAGCTGGCGGGCACCGACGCGTCGGCTCCACCACGTTCCGCAAACTCCTCGACGTAGGCGTACAACGTTGAGCGGGAAACCCCCACGAGCGCGCAGATCTCCTTCACCGTCCGCTGCCGCGACCGGTAGAGCTCCACCACATGGCGGCGTTGTTCCTCGCCGAGCCGCTTGCGACGACCGCCAACGCTTCCCCGCGCTCGGGCTGCGGCCAGGCCGACACGCGTGCGCTCGCGGATCGGCGCCCGCTCGAACTCCGCCAGCGCGCCGAAGATGTGGAACACCAGCTGCCCCGTGCTGGAGTCGGTGTCGATCGCTTCCTTCAGGCTGCGCAGCCCGACGCCCTGCCAGCGCAGGGCCTCGGCCCGGGCAATCAGGTCCTTCAGCGACCGGCCCAGGCGGTCGAGGCGCCAAACCACCAGCGTGTCGCCGGCGCGGAGCTGGTCCGGCGCCTGGCGCAGGGCGGGACGCTCCGCCGCGCCGCCGGCCGTGTCCTCGAAGATGCGCTCGCACCCTGCGTCCCGCAGCGCCTCGTGCTGCAGGTCGAGCTTCTGCTCCTCCGTGGAAACGCGCGCATACCCGATCAGCATTGGCCTGTTCCTACCGTTCTACTCCTGGTCGACACTGATAGTGCGAGCACCCCAGCCGCCGCCAACCAATACTCACAGATCGTACTCTGCGGGCCCACACCACGCCACAACAAAACCTTTATCAATCGGCCAATTACATAACTCTCGACGCCACGGAAATCCCCGACCTCCCGCACAACGACCGCCACTGAGACACGCGGGAAGGTCCGGAGGAGGGGCGAGGCCGCCGGCGCGGAGAAAGCTCCGAAGAGCCCCTCCGCCCGGCGGTCGGTCAGATCAGGCCGCGGGCGGCCATGCTGACGGTCTCGGTCCGGGACACGACGATGTGGTCCAGGAGTCGCACGTCGATCTCGTCGAGGAGATCCTTCACGCGGCCGGTCAGATCCATGTCGCTCGCCGATGGTTCGGCCACCGAGCTCGGGTGATTGTGGTACGCGATGATCGCGCCTGCATTGTGCGCCAGGGCCTTCTGCAGGATCACCCGCGGATGCACGGTGGTGCGGTCCAATGAACCATAGAAAAGTTCCTCGTCCCGTATCAGCCGGTTCCTCGTGTTGAGGAACAGGCAGCCGAACACCTCGCGCTCGCGGTCGCCGACCTTCAGTTGAAGGTATCTGGCGGCGGCTCTCTCGCCCGTCATCACGGGTCCGTCGGCCACCTCCTGCGCCATCACTTTCAAAGCCAGCTTCACCACGGTTTCCCTTTCCGCCTCGCTGAGCGTCTCCACGCCCAGGCCGGCGAACCTGTTGTCGTCCTTCATTGGGGTTCCTCCTCGGAAGGACTCCCGCGAACAGGCACCGGCCTCCGCAGGGGACTTCGGTCCCCTGCGGGAGTGGGCGGATTTCTCCGCCAGGTCTTGCAAACGCCGGTCTTGCGACCGGCTCCTCTGCTCTACGCCACGACGATCCGCCGCGGCAACGCCGACCAAGGTCGGCGGTCAAGCATCCTCAGATCGGAACCCCGACGGCGGTACAGCCGTCGCATCTTTCCCGCGCGCGCCTCGCCGCCCGCCATGAACAACAGGATCCGACACAGGCCCGTCACCGCAGCGCCGACTTCGAGGCCGGCGGCGCGTCCTTGTCCCAAAACAGCTCCCCGGGGAACACCATCCCCGACACGCGGCGTCCGTCAGCCAGGTCCGCCCGGAACGAGTCCCCCCGGCCGCTTCCCGACCGCCTGGTGCTGTGCCTGCCGAGCTTCACGACACGGTTGCGGATGGACTTCGTCGGCAGCGACTCCGCCGCCGCCAGCGCCTCGAAGCACTCCGGGTCGACGACGAACGCCGAACCCCCGATGTTGTGCAGCCAGCCGCCCTCGGCATTCGCCTTGACACTGCCGTCGCGCAGTCCCGCACGCGCCCAGTTGAACCACTGCCAGCCCCCGCGCCCGTCGCCGATGTCGGACGGCGCGGGGTCCGGCTTCGGCGCCTGCCCATCGGCCGCGGCCGCACTCGGCGCCTCGGCCGGCGTGGACTCCGTTCCGGTCGCCGTCGCCGATCCATCGGTTTCGGCACGGCGCATCGCGGAACCCGCGTCCTCGCCCGGCGTGCCGCTTGCGGGCGGCGGCGCGACCACCGGCATTCCGATCCGGGCGGCGGCGTCCTCGGCGATGGCGCGCAGGTCGCTCGGGCCGCCGCCGAAGTAGACGCCGATCTCGCGCAGCGCCTCGGGCTGCTGGCCGAGCCATTCGTGGCCCGTGTCGCCGACTAGCCGGGGCAGGACCAGCGCGCCGAGCGCGCGGGGCACGTCCACGTCCGCAAGTAGAGTGTCCGCCGGCACGTCGGCGTTCATCGGACTCCAGTCCGGGCCCGCCGCGCGCCCGAGCACCAGGGCGAACCGCTCGGCAACCACGCACGCGGTGAGCGCGAAACTCATCGCCTCGGTCAGCCGGGACGAGTCCTCGGCCGCCGCGAAGCGCGGCAGCACGTGCGCCTGGCGCACCTTGAGCGTCGCGATCGCGCACTCGAGCGTCCGTTCCTGCAGCGCAGTCCACTCCGCGCCCGACGCCTTGGCGATCGAGCGCCAGGCGCGGCGCAGCAGCTCCCCGTAGGTGGCGTCGAACTCCTCGCGCGGCAGCGCCGTCAGCCGCCACAGCGCCTTGACGGCGTCCGCCTCGTCGTCGGTGAACGGCCCGTCCACCACGACCGGCGCCGTCGTCACCCGTTCCTTGTGCTTCCTGCGCCCAAACATGCCTTGTTCCGTTCCATCCGTTGCACCGGCCCGCTCCGACCCGAAGTGCGGGCCGTCCCCCGGATTCGGGGGGCGGCCCGACGCGGCGGCGAGCGACCTACGCCAGTTCGACGACCACGCGCGGCGACAGGCTGCGGTGGATCCGCGCCGTCGCCACGGCGCCCCCCGCGAGGGGGAACACCGCGCGGTCGACGTCCGCGGCCGTCCCGACATGGATTTCCGCCATGCCAACCGAGGTCAAAAGGCTACTAATGTCATATAAAACAATGCGATATGAGGTATTAGAGCGTGAAGTTACAACGTAGGTTCCCTCGTACAGGTGCCGCGCCTGTAGATCGAGCGGAGGATCAGATGGCCGGACAGTCGGGCTAGTATCATCTTGATCGCAAGAAGGTGTCGAAGGAACATGGGCAAATGGCGCTAGTCCCACCAACGTACGAAAACCTGGAGAGTGCGAAAGCGACGAAGCCGCTCACGGCGTGGCTGATGCACGCCGCGAGATCCCGTACAACGATGACGTACGGACAGGCCAAGCGACGGTTGGAGAGTGACTGTGGATTTGGCGTCATCTTCACAGTGGCTATGGGTAGGGTGGCTGGCGCGGCAATGAACGCGATTCTGGAACGCGTACCGGACGCGCCGCTGCTCAATGTCCTACTCGTTCAGTCGAGTACCGGGCTGCCCGGGTCGGGTGCAGTGGGCTACCTCGCAGCCCGGTATCCGGATCTTCGCTGGCTTCGGAGGGACGGCGTGCACAACGACACCCGTTGGCGAGGATTAGTCGAGGACGAGGCGGCACGGGTTTACGGCTATGACCGTTGGCAGGAGGTATACCGACTCGTGTACGACCGCCGTTTGCCTCCCGCGAATGAAGGCTTAGTCGGCAAGGAAAGAGACGGTACCGGTCGAGGGGGCGGCGAGGGTGTGAATCATAGGGCGTTGCGGCTCAAGGTGACCCGCGAGCCGAGTTTGGTTCGGCGCGGGTTGCGCCCCGAAGACACGGAGACGGAAGTTGAGCTGTTGTCGGGTGATCGAGTGGATGTCGTGTCGGTCGCGAAAGACGGGACCGTCGCGATAGAGGTGAAGTCTCGAGACTCCAACTGGAATGATCTTCGGCGTGGAGTGTACCAGTCTGTCAAGTACCGTGCGGTGATCGCGGCTCAAGACATACGGCAGGATCCGAAGGTGGAGAGTTGGTTGGTCACTGAAGTCGAGCTGCCGCGCGAGCTCAAGACGCTGGCGGGTCGTCTCGGCGTTCGGACCAGAGTGATTCAGCCCAAGTAACGGTCGGTGGTGGCAAGTTCCGGTAAAGGTGCGATTGTCCCGATTCGGGACGCGCACGAACAGGCCCATAGGCTCGGCGAGAAACAAGCTTGGGTCTCGGGAGCGGCCGCGACACGATGGGTGCCTGTGGCTTTGATCAGCGTTCTGGCGGCGACGTGGATCGGGGCAGCCGACAACTCGTGGTATCGCGAGAAGGTGGACGCGTTCACCGACGAGACGGAGTTCGGTCTGACGATCGCTAGTTCAGGGTTGGTTGGGTCAGAAGGGCAAGAAGGGGCTTTGTTGGGGCTGACATGTTCGCCAAATGCCCGGTGGATTCGGCCAATAGAGCTACCGGACGGCCGTTTGCTCGGCGATGACCGACTAGAGGGGTTCCAGGTCTGGTTCGCCTTCGTTGGCGAGTCAGGAGAGCGGGCAAGGTTGCGTCGTCCTGATTGGATGGCGGAAGTCGTGGGCGACGGCTACGACGTCGTTATGCGGTTGCGCGTAGATCAGGAGGAGCCCGTCGCGGGATCGTGGGCATGGACCGGTGGCGCTGATGGGAGTTCGACGGTGTTCGTGCCGGACAGCATGAAAGTCCGGGTTGCGAGGATGGTGGTCGAGCCGTTAGCTGACGGACGTGCCCCTGTACGCCTCATTGCGCAGATGCAGCCGCTTGCCGTCCACCAGTTCGACCTTGAGGGCGCCAGGGTCAATCTGGATCGGTTCGCGTCGCGGTGTGCGATAGTGAGGGACGAGGGCCGCTCTGGAAGTGTGGTCCGTAAGGAAGCCGGTGGCACCTGAGCGCGCTGACGGAGAGGGACCATGCACATGTCGGAATTGCGGCGGTTCATGCCATACGTGGTGGAGATTGGGCAACCGCCGTGCGCCGCGCCGGTCTATCCGGCTGGACGGCAGCTTCGTTGGGCAATCGTGGTGTGCGACCGCGAGTACAACCTGCTGTTCGCCACGTGGCTTGCTCGGAAGCCGACTCGCAGCCAGGTCGAGGCGCTTTCGCACAACGCGGGTGCGCGTACGGTGAACTGGGGCGACCAGGGTGGCAGGAATTGGCTGTACCACGACGGGTGCATCCCGACGTCAAGCGTTGAGAACTGGGAAGCCTATTCGAGCTAAGGGCGTTGTCGCGCTTGCGCGGTTTGCATGACAGTCACTGGTCTAGCGAGAACCCGGAAGACTACGTTGCGGCTCTTGCGAAATGGGTCGAAAGGGCGGTGAGTTAGCCAGCCCTCTGTCACTACCGGCGGTTGTTGCAGGCAGTCTCGGGGACGCGGCTCATGTCGAAGTTGGGGCGCAGACGGGGGTAGTGACAGAGGGCAAAAGCGGCCTCCAGGCCTTGTGCGGCAAGGGGTCTGCTAAGCACGCGAGTGATGCGGGATTAATGACGACATGGTACAGTCGGCCGCAGTCACTTGCCCCCCTGGGGCGTCGCCGGACGAAGCGTCTGGCGTCTGTGGCGGCACCGGAAGGTGCTGGACGTGCCTCGCCGCAAAAGCGCGGCTGCGCGGTCGACGCGCCGCAAGGGCACTGGGCGCCACGTCGCGGTCGCGCGCGAACGGGGGCGACTCCTCGACGGCCATTGCGCTGCGGCGCGCGGGACACCGCGCGGGCCTGGCGAACAGTCGGGCGTGCAGTTGGCAACAGGCCGTGGCGCGAGGTCTCGTGCGTTGACGTCGGAGCGATCCGATGTCGTGTCCCGTTCCGGGGCGGCGTATGCGACCGGCGTGCCGAATGGCTGGCGGGACAGGTGTCGAGAGGCACGCCGCGGCCGCCGCATGCGACGGCAAGGGAATACGCGTCGAAGGGCTGCTACCGCAAGCATTGCGGAATCCGAACGACCTGCGTTGCAGGGAGCGGATTGCCCATCACAACTTAGCTCATGACGACCCTGTCCCCGGCCGCCTGGCGCGGCCGTGGGGCGCGGCGACCGCCGATCTCCCAACGTGCACGACCTGACGAAAAGGCTCGAGTGAGCGGGTCTGTCTTTCTGCTATAAATCCATATTTATCAAATAGATAAGAGCGAACACGGCATCGCGCAATCCGGCGTGCGATGGTATGATCGACCCGCTCTATCGCCGGCTCGTCTGGCGTTGCCGCCTTCGCTGGGTGGCGTTGGGCAAGGTGCTGGCGCAAGCTGGCGTTGTAAAACCGGGCGGAATACCGCCCACACCCGCAGGGGACCGAGTCCTCTGCGGAGTCCGGTCCCCGTGTGGGAGTCCATTGGAGACTGCCGTATGAGTAGGACCGGAAGGCGAAGGAACGACGGCAAGTCGTCCCTGGAGTTGAGAAGGCTCCGGGCGGAGACGAAAATCGCGGAGCGTCAGCTCGATGAAATGCGTTTGCGGATGATCTACGAGACCATTAAGGTCGGGGTAGGCGTTCTGATCGCATTCAACGCGATGGTCGTCATGTCCAAAACCATCGGGCTGTTCTTTTGAGGAGGAGTGACCATGTGGGAAACCAAGGAAACCCTTGAAGGAGGACTGCGCATAGACCGCTGGTGGTGGGTGGGGGTGAAAGCCGGCACCCTCGTCGTGGTCGCTGCGCTGATGGGCATTGGGATGGCTCTGGCGTTCCTGTAATGCCGCCCGGGCGACCCTCCTTCGGGAGGGTCGCCCGATCCTGCCGGATGTTCGAGACGCGGTCTCATCCGATGCCGAGCCGGCAAAGACCAGATCGTACCGAAGGCGGAAGGTGAGATGCCGGAGAGGTTGACGCGGCCCAACGGCCGATGCATAGTTCCCATCGAGACGCGCGACGCAAGTCATGCCCTCATTCCGAAGCCCGCACCCAGGTGCGGGCTTTCGTGTATCTGGGGGTCGGCTTGATCTACATTGCCTACCTCGACGAGTTCGGACACGTCGGTCCCTACGTCGCCCGCGGCGATCCCCGGCACAACGACAGTCCCGTCTTCGGTTTTGCGGGCTTTCTGATGCCTGCGGAGGAGGTGCGCGCGTTCGGTACCTGGTTCTTCCAGCGCAAATGCGAGCTGTTGGCGCACGAGCTGGCGCGGTCGGACAGGCACCCGGCGGTCTGGGAGAAGAAGGGTTCGAGCCTCTACCGGGCAGCCAGCATGGCGCGGTACCCGGCGCTGCGCTCGGCGACGAACCGACTGCTGAACAGGATTGTTCGGACGCGTGGCCAGGTCTTCTACGTCGGCGTCCGGAAGAAGGAAGCGGCGCGGCACGACTCGAACGCGCTGTACGCGGAGGTGCTGCGCGAGGCCGTCGCACGGATCGACGCGTTCTGCCGCGAGGACTGCGAACCGGCGGCGCGCTTCCTGCTCGCCCTCGACGAGCACCCGAGCCGTGACGCCGTGCTGACCGCGGTCGCGCGCGACATGTACGGTCGGGGCGAGCCGAGGCGGCGGCTGATCGAGCCGCCCTTCCACCTCGAGAGCCACCGCTACCAAACCGTGCAGGCCGCCGACTGGATAGCCGCGCTGGTGGGTCGCCTGGGAGCCTTCTGGACGGAGCCCGACGTCTGGTCCGAGAACGAAGTGTTCCGACGCTACTTCGAGGACCGCCTGGCCGCCGTTCAGGTCAGGAGCGGCATCCGGCAGGGTTGAGCGGAAACCGCAGCGTTGGTGTCTACGACTTGCAGAAACCGAGCCCAGGCGGTCGGTTGGATTAGGCCGATGGCAAGGTCGGCATCAACTCGAAGCGGTCCGCACGGGTGACAGTCTTGAAGGTCCTCGGAAGACCTCCGGGCCAGCTGCTCGCATCCGTCGGCATGCAGTCGATGCGCTTTGTTCCAGTTTTCCAGGCTGAGCAGTAGCAGCCTTCCGGTCGTCATTGGCTTGGCACGGGACGGGAAAGCGGCCAGGACGGCCGGGCTACAGTCCTCGCCGGATTGGCGTCGTGTCGGTCGCCACAGTGACCTCGTTCGATGCTTGGGCCGCGTTTTCGGAAACCAGGGCACTGTGGGACGCGCATCGGGAGCGGATCCGGCCCAGAGCGGGCCCTTCGAAGGGCGGTCTTCGAGCAACCGGCGGATTGGCTGCGACGCCGGCAAACCCGAGGATCGGGCCGCGGAACGAGCATGATCGGGCACGGTTGGCGGGCCAGGCTGGTACGGACAAGCGGCGGCGATGCCCGGAACGCCACGGCATCCGCCGCCTCAACCCCTGCTGCGCAGATCCTCCGCGCCGCTGCGGCCCTCGAGGGTGACGCGCCGCAATCCCGCGGCTGGGAGGTTGACGACGGCCGGAAGGAGCCCCGGCCGTCACCGACCGGTTCGATGAAGCCATGAAGCGGCTGGATCAGGCGTTGACGGCAGGGCGTCCCGACACGTAGTCGCTCCACCGCTGCATGAGCGCCCTGCGGCGCTCGAACAGATCGGAGCGCGCGTATGCGCGTTCCGTGGCGTTGCGCACGGTGTGCGCGAGGGCGGCCTCCATGACCGCGTGCGGCGTCTCGGTGCGCTCGGCGGCCCAGTCCCGGAACGAGGACCGGAATCCGTGGGGCACGGCGTCGATGCCGGCTTTGCGCGCCACCCGCCCGATCGCGGCGATGGTCAGCGGCGTCTTTGCCTTCGTCGAGGGGAACACCAGGTCGCCGTCGCGAATCGTAGCGGCCTCCCGGAGGACGGCGAGCGCCCGTTCGGACAGTGGCACCCGGTGCTCGCGGTTCGCCTTCATGCGTTCGGCGGGAATCGTCCAGACCGCGGCGTCGCGGTCGATCTCGCTCCAGAGCGCGCCCCGCGCCTCGCCGGAGCGGACCGCGCACAGCACCATGAACTCGAACGCCAGCCGCGCCCCGGCCGGGGCGGAGCAGTCGCGGACCTTCGCCAGCGCCGCGCCGACCTCTTCGTACGGCAGCGCGCGGTGGTGCGCGGGCGGCGCGTCCACCCTCGGCAGCGCGGCGCCCAGCGCGTCTCCTGCGGGATTGTCGGGCCGGTACCCCTGCGCCACCGCCCACTTCATCACTGCGCCGATGCGCTGCCGGATACGCTTCGCGGTGGCGTGCCTCGTCGACCAGATCGGCGTCAACACGGCCATCACGTCCGCGGCGTCGATGGCGTGCACCGGTTTGTCGCCGATGCGCGGATAGGCGTAGTCGGCGAGCGACTGGCGCCACTGGGACTCCCATCCGGCACCCGACCGCCAGGTGGAGCGGTGCATGGCGATGACGCTCTCGACCGCATCCGCGAACGTGGGCGAGGTGCGCTTGCCAAGGGCGCGGGGATCGCCGCCGGTGCGGGCCAGGCGGCGGTTGTCGAAGGCGGCCTGGCGCGCGTCGGCGAGGCTGACGAGCTCGGCGCTGCCGAGGCCGAGGTCCCGGCGCTTGCCGTGCACGGCGATGCGCTGCACCCACGACTTGCCGCCGCGCACGCCGGGCTTGACGAGGAGATACAGTCCGTTGCCGTCGCCGTAGCGCTTCAGGCGGTCGGTGGCCTTGACGGTGCGGACGAAGGCGGCGGTCAGCTTCGGCACGGCGCGCCCTCCTTCTCCGTCGGCGTGGTGGCGGCGATGTAGTCGGCCCACTGCTGCATGAGTTCGCGGCGGCGCTCGAACAGATCGGATCGGGCGTAGGCCCGCTCCGTGGGATCCCGGACGACGTGCGCCAGGGCGGCCTCCATGACGGCGCGCGGCGCGTCCGTGTTCTCCGCGGCCCAGTCCCGGAACGACGAGCGGAACCCGTGGGGCACCGCCTCGATGCCGAGCTTCCTGAACAGGACGCCGGCGCGGGTCTCTGCGAACGGCCCGCCCGTCGCGGGCGAGCGGAAGGTCCAGCCGCGCGTCCGGACGCCCACTTCGCGCAGCACGGCGAGGGAGCGGTCCGACAGCGGTACCCGGTGCGGTCGCTTCGCCTTCATGCCTCCGGCGGGAATCGTCCAGACCGCGGCGTCGAGGTCGAAGTTCTCCCAGCGGGCCTGGCGCGCCTCGGCGGGACGCACGGCGCACAGCGCCTGCAGTTCGATGGCGAGGCGCACGCCGGCCGCGGCGGTGGAGGCGCGGATGGACGCGAGGGCCGCGCCCACCTCGGCGTACGGCATGGCGCGCATGTGGGTGATCGGCGGCGACTTCGGCAGCGCCGCGGCCAGGACGTCCCCCGCCGGATTGTCGGCGCGGTGGCCCTGCGCCACCGCCCACTTCATGACCGTGCCGATGCGCTGGCGCACCTTGCGCGCGACGCCCGGACGCGCGGTCCAGATCGGGGCGAGGACGGCCAGCACGTCCCCGGGCGCGATCTCGTCGACGCGCATGCGCCCGATGCGGGGATGGGCGTAGGTGCCGAGCGTCGAGCGCCAGTCCTCGGCGTGGCGCTCGCCGCCGTCCTTCCAGGTGGGCTGGTGCACGGCGATGACGGACTCGACCGCGTCGGCGAACACGGGAACGGCGCGTCCCGCCCCGCGCGGATCGCCGCCCGAGCGCGCGACCCGCCGGTTCTCCAGGGCGATGCGCCGCGCCTCCCTGAGCGTTACGGTGTCGGCGCTGCCGAGGCCGAGTTCGCGCTCCCGTCCGTGGACGGTGAGACGCTGCACCCAGAGCTTCCCCGAGGAGCGGGAGGCGGGGCGAACGAGGAGGTAGAGGCCGTTGCCGTCGCGGTAGCGGCGGACCTTGCCGTCGGGCCGGACGGATCGGACGAACGCGGGGTTGAGGGCGTGTTCGGGCATGGATCGTTCACAGGGTTTGTTACCACGTTAAGTGCGAGAATACCCGGAACTTGCCGGCGCGTCCAGATCGCGACATGCTAAATAAAATCAGTCTTTTAGCGTTACATTGAGAGGCATTGAATCGCGCTGAAAAGGCGTGATCTCGGCCATGCCAAGCTCCATCTCGACGGCCCGCGCGGCGCATCGGAGGATCTCCTCCTCGGCCAGGCCGCAGGCCGCGAGCACGTCGCTGCCGACGCTCGCTCCGCACACGAACTCGGACGGCTGTCCGGGTCCGCGCACATCGACGATCTCTCTCAGGTCCGTCATGACGGCACCTCCTTGTAGAAGCCCCGCCGGGACGAACCTCCCCGCCAGGGAAGTCGCCCCGGCGGGAGATCGGTGGGCCGGTCGGCCCGGTTGTGTGACACCGCCCGAAGGCGGCTCCAGTGCCTACGCCCGGTGACCCGGACAACGCCGGGAAGACCCGACTTGAAAGCACGGAAAATCGTAGCATTTTCAGTGATATGGACAAAGCACGGCCTGCACCCGCCTGACGCTCCCTGGGTCATGGGCGCTGGCGGGAAGGCAATTTCGACGCCGATTTCCGGACCCCAAACCCCCAAATCGAAGAACGGTTCTCCGTCGAGACGACCGGCGCCAGCGCAGCCTCGGCCGCCGGGGCCGTCCGCGGCAAGGCCGAGCCCTCCGGGCGGCCGCCGTCCCTAACGGTCCGGCGTCCAGCCTTGCCCCGGCCGGACAGGACCCCGGCGGCCCGGCGCGGCGCCGTTCGCTCGCATCGAAGGAGAACCGGCAATGGCCCGCATCAACGAACTCTACGAACGCATCGCCCACCAGATCGTCGCCCAGATGGCGGAGGGCGTCCTGCCCTGGCACCGGCCCTGGGCCGTCAACCCGAACGCCCGCGTCTCGAAGCCGCTGCGCGAGAACGCGGTGCCCTACCAGGGCATCAACGTGCTCATCCTGTGGGGCGCCGCTATCGACAAGGGCTACGCGTCGCCCTTCTGGATGACCTACCGGCAGGCCCAATCCATCGGCGCCCAGGTGCGCAAGGGCGAGCGCGCCACGCACATCGTGTTCGCCAAGACCGCGAAGAAGAAGGAGACCGACGAGTACGGCGACGAGACCGAGGTGCTCCTGCCCGTCAGGCGCGTCTACGCGGTGTTCAACACCGACCAGATCGACGGGCTGCCCGACAGGTACGTCCCGGAGATCCCCGACGTCAACCCCGACGAGCGCGACGCCGCCTGCCAGGCGTGGATCGACTCGCTCGGGATCGAAGTCCGCTACGGCGGCCAGCGCGCCTTCTACGCGCCCGGTCCGGACCGCGTGCAGATGCCGCCGTTCGAGACCTTCGAGTCCTCGCAGACGTTCCACTCGACCCTGCTGCACGAGCTCACCCACAGCACCGGCCACCGCGACCGTCTGGACCGGCTGCGCGGCCGCATCGACGACAGGGCGCGGGCGCGCGAGGAGCTGGTCGCGGAACTGGGCTCGGCGTTCCTCTGCGCCGATCTCGGCATCGCCTCCTCGCCGCGGGCCGACCACGCGAGCTACATCGCCTCCTGGTCGGAGCTCCTCACCGACGAGCCGCGGGCGGTGTTCGACGCTGCCACCCGGGCGCAGCAGGCGGTCGAGTTCCTGCACGCGCTGCACGAGCGCAACGCGGGCGCCGCTCCGGACGCCGAAGCCGCGTAGGAAGCCGCGCGGATTCCCGACCACGCGGATGGGCGCCGCCGCCCCTGCGCCTGCCGTCGATTCCTTCGAGCCTAGTCCGCGCCGCCGCCGACGGGTCCTACGCGCGCTTCGTCAAGCTGCGGGGCGAGTGGCACATGTCGCTCGCGCCCCAGATGGCGGCCATCGTCGACATCGGCACCGCCGTCACCTGCGACGTCGAGACCCGGGCCGGCAAGCGCCACACCCGGTCCGGAACCGTCGTCAGGACGCAGGTCATGCCGGACGGCACCCCCAGGGCGCTGTGCCGCATCGAGGAGTTCCGGGCCGGGCGCGCCAGCGACGAGCGCAACACGTTCGCGATGCTGCCGAACGGCGACTGGGGCGTCCGGCTCCACGCCTCGGCGTCGCGGCGGGCCCGCATCGGGGACACGGTGGAGGTCGCGGTCACCGCGAAGTCGGGCCGCGTAGCGCACGTCAAGGCGCGGGTCACCGACATCGTCGAGAACGAGCAGGGCGACCGCCAGGCCATCGGCGAGATCGTAGAACGCGACAACGGCCGCGGCCGGGAGCCGCACTTCGAGGCGGCGCACGGGGTCACGGCGTCCTGCCCGGTCTGCGGGACCACGGCGTGCGACTCCGGAATCACCGGGCGCTGCACCATCTCGCCGGAGCAGCACCCGCGCGAGTTCGGCGACATCCCGCTGGCCGACACGCCGCGCGAGGAGCTCGACACCCACATCGAGCCGATCGGCCTCGCCCAGGACTGGGACCACTGGTCCGCGCGGATCAACCGCGGCGAGTTCGTCCGCTCCGTCGCGTAGCCCGCACCAACGCGCGGCGGTCTCCCCGGGCCGCCGCGCGGTCCTTCACACGCACAACAACCGCGAAACCCCTCATGCCCCGTTCACGCGCAACCAAACGCTCCGGCCAGATGGAACTCTGGCGTCCCGAGGAGTTGCCGGTCACGCACCGGCGCTGCCCCGAGTGCCGCGGCGTGCACCGCGTCGACAAGGGCTGCCTCTGGTGCGCCTCCGGCGGCCACGCCCGCGCGGAGGCCGCGCGGTTCGCCAACGGCTGGCTCGTGGCGCAGTTCCCGTGGAAGCCCCGGACCATGCTGCGCGCCACGTACGCCGGTTGAGCGATCCATCCCCATCCAACCCGACACAAGGAAACCCGACCATGCAGATCCGCAGAATCACCAACGAGGGCCGCGTCGTCTCGCGTGTGCGCGCCGTCCACCCGAACGCCGCGCCGCACGCCTGGGAGGCGACGGAGGGCGTGCGCCTGTCCGCGCTCGCCGAAAGCCGGCCGGTCGGCCGCAACGACGACACCGTCGAGGTGTGGCTCGACGCCCGCTCCCTCGCCGCGATCGACGCCGTCCGTCAGCAACGCACCTGCGACGAGGCCGCGATCCTCGAGGACGCCGCCCGCTACCGCAGGGCGTGGGCGGTCGTCACCGCCGCGAACCAGGCGCACGGCGAGGCCCCGACGGCCGCCACCTCCACCGCGCTGACCGCCGCCTTCAACGAGCGGATCGCCGCCGAGGCCGCGCTGAAGCTCACCGCCCGCGCCGGAGTCGCCGGCCGCATCCCCCCGTCCTGACCGCGCCCGAGTGCGCAAGGAGAGAACCCGTGCAATGCGAATACCGCGACAACGCCAGCGGCCGGACCACGGCCGCCGAATCCATCGCCGACGGCTGGGCCCGCGACGGCCTCGACGTCGACTACCGCAAGATGGACCCGGACTGGCGTCCTCTCACCAAGTGGCAGCGGTACCGCGCCGGAACCGCCGCGCTGTACGCGCCGCCGGCGCCAGCCGACCCGGACCCCGACGCCTACGTGCCGCCGGACCCCATGCTGGAGATCGACCGCGACACCATGCGCCTGCTCGGCGAGCTGGCCGACCTGCGCCGCGAGGACGAGAGCAGGGCCGTCGCCGCCGCCGTGGCGGCGTACCACGCCACGGTCTTCCCCGACCCGCGACGGTCCCGACCGCCGGCGCCGACCCCTCCATCCCCAACCAACCCCAGGAGACCCCGACCATGCGCATCGCAGTGAAGAGCGCCGGCGGCATCACCGAGTGCTTCCTCCACGCCGAGAACGCCGAAGAAGGCGCGAAGGACGCCGCCAAGCAGATCGCCGAGGACTACGGCCTGCCCGTCGACCTCGAGCTCTGGTCCGACCCGCCCGACGGTCCGCCCCGCCGGCTCGGCGAACTCCGCTTCGTCGCGCTCGACGGCGACGGCGCGGTCGTCCACCTGGACTGACCGCCCCTCGCCCGAGGGCGACGCGTTCCGTTGCCGCGCAACGCAGCCGGTAGACGCGCGCGCGAACGGCTCGCCGGACAACCTCGCGCCCGGAGCGCGGCCGGCGTCAAGGCCAGGCCCTCCGGGCGGCGCTGGCGCGCCGGCCGTGACCCCTCCGCGCCCGGACGCGCCTGGCGGGCTTGGCCATTCGCTTTGCAACCAGGGAGAACCATCCATGCAAGAGCCAACCCCAACCGCCGCCTCCGCCGAGACGCGGCTCATCCCCCTCAACAAGCTGCGCGTCGACGAGCGCAACGTGCGCTCCGCGTCCGCCGACCCCGCCCGGGTGCAGGCCGACGCCGAGCTCGCCGCCTCGATCAAGGCGCACGGCCTCCTCGAGAACCTCGTGGTGGTGCCGCGCGGCAAGACCCAGTTCGGCGTCGCCGCCGGGGCGCGCCGCCTGCGGGCGCTGAAGGCGCTGGCCGCCGACAGCCACCTGCCGAAGGACCACCCCGTGCCGTGCCTCGTGGTCGACGGCGACGCCGCGACGGAGTCCTCGCTCGCCGAGAACGCCGTGCGCATCGCCATGCACCCCGCCGACCAGGTGGTCGCCTTCAGCAAGCTCGCCCGCGAGGGCGCGACGAGCGAGCAGATCGCCGCGCGGTTCGGCGTCGCCGAGCGCACCGTGCAGAAGCGCGTGCGCCTGGGCGGCCTGCCCGAGGAGATCATCGACGCCTACCGCGAGGGCCGCATCAACGCGGACACCGCCGAGGCGTTCGCCGTGACCGCGGACACCGAGTTCCAGCGCAACATCTTCAAGGGGCTCTCCGAGTCCGGCCAGCTGCATGGCCAAGCCGTGCGCCAGGCCATCGGGGCGCGCCGCACCCGCTCCGACGCGCCCACGGCGCTCTTCGTCGGCCTCGACGCCTACCGCGCCGCCGGCGGCACCACCGAGGATCCGCTCTTCGAGGACGACCATGTCGCCATCCTCGACCCGGACCTCATGGAGGAGCTCGCGCTGCGGAACCTGAACGCGGTCGCCGCGAAGTACGCGGACGACTGGAAGTGGACCGCCGCGCAGCCGGAGTTCACCTGGCTCGACCAGCAGAACCACCTGATCGCCGACGCCGAGCAGCGCGCCGAGTTCACCGAGGAGGAGACCGCGGCGCTCAACGAGGCCGAGGAGCGCATCGAGCGGGCGAGCGCGCAGCTCGACACGTTCGACAGCGACCTCGACGCCGAGGGACGGCGCGAGCTGTGGGAGGTCGTCACGCGCGAGCAGGCCCGCTACGCGGAGATCGAGCGCGACCGCGCCGACCGCGACGGGTTCTCCGAGGCCGTCCGCGCGCATGCGGGCGTCGTCGTGGCGCTCGACCGCGACGGCAACCTCGACATCCACCGGGGTCTCGTGCGCGCGGAAGACGCCGCCGCTTACCGCGCCGCGCGCGCCGGCAACAGCGGCAAGGGAGCCAGCGCCGGCATCGCCGCGCCGAACGCCACGGACGGCCCCGTCGGCGCACCCGGCCTGCCGGACGCCGCCGGCGACGCCCCGCCCGCCAAGCGCAACGGCGGCTACACGGACGCGCTGCGGAACGATTTCCGCATCATGCGCACCGCGGCCGTGCGCCGGGCGCTGGCGCGGGACCCCGCCGTCGCCACGGACTTGATCGGCTTCGTCCTCGCCCGCTCCGTCGGCTTCGGACGCCGCCACCCGGGCTACGAGCCGCCGGTGTTGGCCCTGCGCCGCGAGTACCAGGGCGTCCATGCCTCCGACGCCATGAAGGCGAGCGAGACCATGAAGCACCTCGACCCGGTGCCCGCGGTGGACCTCGGCTGGTTGGCCGAGGACGACGCCGCCGCGGCGTTCCGCGCCTACCGCGCGCTGCCCGACGAGGACCGCGCCAGCGTGCTCGCGCATGCGGTCGCCTCGCTCACGGTCCCGCGCCTGGCCGACGACAACGACGCCTCCGGCGCCCACGAGGAGGCGGTGCGCGACCTCGGCATCGACTTCCCCGCGGAACTCGCCGCGATCGGCGCCCAGCCGTTCGACGCGGATCTCGTGTGGAACCGCATGAACAAGGGCCTGATCCTCGGCGCGGCAGCGGAGACGCTCGGCGACGACTGGGCCGCGAAGCACGGCGGCCTGAAGAAGAAGGACCTCGTGACCGCGGCCGCCGAGGCGTTCCGCCACGATCCGGCGCGCGACGCCGCCGTCGACGCGGCAGCGGCGCGGTGGCTCCCGCCCGGGTTCGCGCCCGCCGAAGTGGCCGCCAAAGCGCCGCCGGAGGAGACCGCACAGGTCGCCACCGAAGCCGACGCCTCGAGCGACGACAACGGCAGCGCCGTTTCCGACGAACCGTCCGACTCCGCGCCCGCAGAGTCCGCCGCAACCGCCGCCACTCCGGTGTCCGGCGACGGCAACGGCGAGCCCGCGGCACCCGCGGAGTCCGACGCGTCCGCCGCGACGACGTCCGGCAACGGCGCGGACGAATCTCCCGCCACCGACGGCGCGCTCCCCGCGTTCCTCACCTCCTGAGGATCCTCCGCCCGCGCCAGGGACGGCGCGGGATTCCGCGGCCCGGCCGCCACGGATGGCGCGCCGGGCCGTCCTTTTCCCTCCCCCCGCCGCGTCGCCTCCGCGCACTGCCTTGACCCGCGGCGTTCGCCGCCACCCGCCGCACGGCGGCGGCAGCGCCGAGACCCTGCGCCCGCTCCGCCGCGCCGCAAGGCGACCCGTTCCGGGCGCGCTCCGCGCGGCCTTGCGGCCCGCCGGTCCCGGGCGTTCCAGGCGGCGCATCGCCACCGTTCTGCTTCAAGGAGGACCCATGACCCCGTCAGAGACCGCTTCCCTCTTCGACCTCGTCGTCGACGACACCACTTCGGAGCCCAGCCCGCCGGCCCGGGTCGAACCCGGCCGCGCCGTCGCCGAGGCCGCCCGCAACCTGGTTCCCGCGCTGGAGGCCGGCCGCCGGCTCGCCGCGCCGGTCGTCCTGGACGCCATGCGCGACGCCTGGCGACGCCTCGATCCCGCCGGACGTTCGTGGAACTCGAAGCTCTGCTACGACGCCGCCGAAGCCGCCGCCGTGCTGTTCCTCCGGCGCTGGGGACGCTCCATGCGCGAGGCCGCGGCCACGCCCGAGGCGTTCCTCGCCATGGTCGAGCGCATCGCCGCGCTGGAGCCGACCCACAGCCACCGCAGCGAGCACCAGGTCGCCTTCGACCAGTTCTCGACGCCGCTGGCGCTGGCCTGCGCAGCGTTCCTCGCGGCCGACGTGCAGCCCACCGACACGGTGCTCGAACCCTCCGCCGGGACCGGCGTCCTCGCAGCCCTGCCCGCCGCCGTGCTCGACGATCCGGCGCGGCTGTACCTCAACGAACTCTCGCCGGTGCGCCACGCGCTGCTGGCCGACATCTACCCGGACGCGGCGGTAACGAAGCACAACGCCGAGCACATCCGCGACCGCCTGCCGCAGGTGCGCCCGGACGTCGTGCTCATGAACCCGCCGTTCGCGGCGCGGCCCACCGTCGGCAAGCGCCAGCGCCACGTCGATCTCAGGCACCTGAAGTCCGCCTACGCCGCGCTGGCCCCGTGCGGCCGCCTCGTGGCGGTGACCGGCGCCAACTGCATCCCCGAGTCCACCGCCTGGCGCGACGCGTTCGGCAGCGGCGCGTCCGCCCCGCGCATCCTGTTCGCCGTCCGCGTACCGCGCAGCCTGTACCAGCGCCGCGGCACCGGCGTCGAGACGCGCCTGTTCGTGCTGGAGCGCGCCCCCGCCGCGCCCGCCGACCGCTATCCCGCCATCGACCCGTTCGCGATGGCCGAGGACGCCGCGGACCTGGTGCGCCGCCTCGCCGAACTGCCGCCGCGCCTGACGCTCGACCCGGAGCCGCAGGAGCTCGACATCGAGGCGGTGTCCCGCGAAGCCGGCGAGGGCCGCGCGGATGGCTCCACCTGGTCGCCGTGGTCGGCGGTGTCGTTCCGCGTGCCCGGGGCGTCCGAGCATCCCACGCCGCTGGTGGAATCCGCCGCCATGGCCGACATCGCGCCGCCGATGCCGGGGTACCGCCCGATGCTGCCGCCCGCGCTGGTGGCCGACGGCCTGCTCTCCGAAGCCCAGCTGGAAAGCGTCGTCCTCGCGGGCCGGGCGCACGACCGGCTGCTGCCGAACCGCTACCGGATCGACGCGGACTGGATGCGCGCCCTGCCGGTCGACGCCGACGGCGAACTCCTCGACGGCGGCGAGGTCCCCGACGCGCCGCTCTCGGACCCCGCTCGCTTCCGCCAGGGCTGGATGCTCGGCGACGGCACCGGCTGCGGCAAGGGCCGCCAGGCGGCCGCCGTCATCCTCGACCGCTGGCTGCGCGGCGCCACGAAGGCGCTGTGGGTGTCCCAGTCGGCGCGGCTGCTCGAGGACGCCCGGCGCGACTGGCGCGAGATCGGCCGCGACGAGCGCGACGTCTTCGCCCTCGCCGACCATCGGCCCGCGCAGCCCATCGTCCGCGGCACCGGGATCCTGTTCACCACCTACGCCACGCTGCGCTCCCCGGCGCGCGGCGAAGCCCCGGCACGGCTCGACCAGATCGTCGCGTGGCTCGCGGACGGCGCCGACGAGTCCTCGCGTCACGCCTTCGACGGCGTCATCGTGTTCGACGAGGCGCACGCCATGGCGAACGCCGTCGGGTCCGCCACGAAGCAGCGCGGCGAGGCGAAGCCGTCGCAGCAGGGGCTCGCGGGACTCCGCCTGCAGCACGCGCTGCCGCACGCGCGGGTGCTGTACGCCTCCGCCACGGGAGCGACGACCGTGCACGGCCTCGCCTACGCGCCGCGCCTCGGGCTCTGGGGCGGCGACGCGACCGCGTTCAACGACCGCGCGGACTTCGTCTCCGCCATGGAGCGCGGCGGGGTCGCCGCCATGGAGATCGTCGCCCGCGACTTGAAGGCCCTGGGGCTATACCAGGCGCGGGCGCTCGCCTACCACGGCGTCGAGATCGACATCCTGGAACACGCCCTGAGCGAACCGCAGCGGAAGATCTGGGACGCTTACGCCGGCGCGTTCCGGATCATCCACGAGAACATCCACGCGGCGCTGGAGGCCACCGGCGTCACGCAGAACGGCGACACGCTGAGCCCCGGCGCCAAGTCCGCCGCCATGTCCGCGTTCGAGCAGGCCAAGCAGCGCTTCTTCGGCCACCTCCTCGCCGCCATGAAGTGCCCGTCGCTCGTCAAGGCCATCGAGGCCGACCTCGAAGCGGGACGGGCGCCGGTGGTGCAGCTCGTCTCCACGGGCGAGGCGCTCCTCGATCGGCGGCTGGCCGAACTGCCGCCCGCCGAGCACGCCGACCTCTCCATCGACCTCACCCCGCGCGAGTACGTCATGGAGTACCTCGCGCGGTCGTTCCCCACCACCCTGCACGAGGAGACCGTCAACGACGAGGGCAAGGTCATCGCCGTGCCCGTACGCGACGAGGAGGGACGCCCGGTCGAGTCGCAGGAGGCCGCCGAGGCCCGCGACCTGCTGATCGCCGAGCTCGGCGCGCTGCCGGCCATGCCGTCGGCCATCGACATCCTCACGCACCGGTTCGGCCACGAGGCGATCGCCGAGGTCACCGGGCGTTCGCGGCGCATCCTGGCGCTGCCCGCGGCGAACGGCGGCACCCGCCATGCCGTGTCCAACCGTCCGCCGAGCGCCAACCTCGCGGAAGCCGCGGCGTTCATGGACGGCACGAAGCAGATCCTGGTGTTCTCCACCGCCGGCGGCACCGGGCGCAGCTACCACGCCGACACCGCCTGCTCGAACCAGGCGCGCCGCGTCCACTACCTCCTCGAGCCGGGCTGGCGCGCCGACGTCGCGATCCAAGGCCTCGGCAGGACTCACCGCACCCGGCAGGCTCAAGCGCCGCTGTTCCGCCCGGTCACCACCGACGTCAAGGGCGAGCGGCGCTTCATCGCCACCATCGCCCGGCGGCTCGACAGCCTCGGCGCCATCACCCGCGGCCAGCGCGACGGGCAGGCGTCGATGGGCGATCAGTCGCTGTTCCGCGCCGAGGACAACCTCGAGAGCCCGCACGCGCTGTCGGCGCTGCGGCTGATGTACCTGTCCATCCACCACGATCACGTGCCGGGGTGGACCGAGACGCGCTTCAGCGAAGCGACGGGACTCGTTCTCTCCGACGCCGAAGGCGGCCTCAAGGACTCGCTGCCGCCCATGCCGCGGTTCCTGAACCGGCTGCTGGCGCTGCCCATCGACGAGCAGAACGACCTGTTCGGCCACTTCCAGGCGCGCCTCGACGCCGTGATCCAGGCGGCGAAGGACGCCGGGGTCTACAACCAGGGCGTCGAGGCCATCGCCGCCGACTCGCTGGTCGTCAAGAGCCGCCATCCCGGCCCCGAAGGCACGGAGATCGTCGAGATCGCGCGGCGCGACGCGCTCAAGCCCTTCACGGCCGAGGCCGCGCTGGACGCCGTGCGCGTCGCCCAGGTCGCCTCCGGGGCCCGCACCGACTCCATCGGCCTTCTCGTCAACGCCAGCTCCGGCCGTCCCGCCGCGGCGCTGCCGGCGCCGTCCGCGGTGCGCGACGACGGCTCGCTGGAGCGCCGCATCCGGCTGCGGCGGCCGAACGACGCCGCGATCGTCACCGAGTCCCAGTTCGCGCGATCGCACTGGCGCGCGGCGTCCGAGGCGCAGTGGCGGGCGCTGTGGGACGCCGAGTTGGCCGAGCTGCCGACGCACCGCGAGCGCACGTTCCACCTTGGCACTGGGATGCTGCTGCGCGCCTGGCACCTCCTGCCGGACGACAACCTGCGCATCCGCCGCCTCGCCACCGACGACGGCGAGCGGCTGATCGGCCGCGTGCTGGAGCCCGAGGAGGCGGTGCGCCTGCGCCGCATGGCCGACGACTCGGTCGCGTTCGAGCTCGCAGCCGACGACGTCGTGCGCGCCGTGCGCGAGCGCCACGCCCGCTTCGCGCTCGCCAACGGCTGGGAACTCGTGCGCCGCCTCGTGCTCGGCCGGGCGCGCGTCGAGATCCGGGGCCCGGGACCGCAGGACATCGCGGGCCTGAAGCGCCTCGGCGCGGAGACCGAGATCGTCGCCTGGCAGACCGTCCTTTTCGCCGACGAGCCGCGCGTGCTGGAGCGCATCCTCGCCCGCCACCCGCTGCGGCCCGACGACCACTCCCGCGCCTGAAACGGCGCCATCCCCCCAATCAACCGGAGAACTCCAATGATCCATCCCTACGTTCCCCTGCTGCGCGTTCCGCGCTTCGTCGAAGTCCTCATGCGCGAGGCCGTCCGCGGCCCGGCCGCCGAGGGTCTCGACTACGCGCGCCTGACGCGCATCCCCGACGACTGGGTCCCCGAGGGGCCGCGCTACGCGGACGCCGCCTGGGCCGCGCCCCTGCTCGACGCCGGCCCCGCCGGCCCCAGCCACGCCGTGCTGCTCTTCAAGTGCGAGCGCGCCGTGCGCCCCGACGCCTCGGAGCGGCTCGTCCGCCACCGCGAGTCGCTCGCCCGGGCGCTCGACCGGCTGCGCGCCTTCGGACACCCCGACCGGCCCGCGCCCGTGGTCCCCGTGGTGCTCTACGACGGCCGGGCGCCGTGGACCGCGCCGGGCGCGGTGAGCGCCGCGCCCGCCCCGTAGCAGGAGGCCGGCACATGCACCCCCGCATCGACAACCCGTACCGGCCGCCCGAGTTCGCCCCGTCGGACGACCCGGCCGCGCCGATCCAGCTCCCCGCGGACCTTTCCGCCGCGCGGCTCGCGGACGCCCTGCACGCGCAGCTGACCCGACTCGCCGCCGGCCGGGGTCTCCGCGTGCTGCGCCGCCAAGCCCGCGGCGACTTCCGGGCCGTCATGCGCCACGCCCGCGCGCGGCGTCTGGACGGGCACGCCTTCGCCCCGCTCGAAATCCGGCGCCGCGAGCCGCGGCGCGTGTCCGCCGGACCCCGGCGGCGGCACGGCCTCCGCCGACACCCTGGCGCGGCGCCGCGCGCGGTCAAGGCCGAGCCCTCCGGGCGGCGCTCGCGCGCCGGCCCGTGACCGCTTCGCGGCGTCGCGCCCACCGGTACGCGAGCCGTCCGCCCGACAGGAGAGAGACAATGCAACCCGACCAAGCGCCCGCCCGCGGCGCCAGCTACCTGATCCCCATCGACAACGTCCCCGCGCTGCTGCACCACGCCCGCAAGGTCCTCGACCGCGCCCGCGCCGCCGGCGTCGACTGCGATCTCGCCTGCCGCATCCAACCGCGGCCGCAGGTGCTCCGCGACGGCGACCTGCTGCAGTGGGTCACCGTCCTCGTGCGCCCGCCGCGGCACGCCGGCTGGTCGCTGGCCGCGCGCTACGACATCGATCCCCTCGGCATGGCCGCCGCCATCCCGCACGCCGTCCCGGGCGTCGAGCTCCCGCGCCGGCACTGGACCCTCGGCGATCCCGTCTGCGAGCACTGCGGCACCGACCGCGACCGGCGCGCGCTGTTCCTGCTCGCCCACGCCGACGGGCGCCACAGGCTCGTCGGCCGCTCGTGCCTCAAGGCGTTCCTCGACCATCCCGACCCGGAGCGCATCGCCGCGCTCTTCGACACGCTCCTCCCGGAGGAGATCGCCGGCCGCCACCTGTTCCGCGACCCCGGCGCGCCGGACTACGGAGGCGGCTACCTCGACGGCACGGAGGAACTCGCCTGGACCGCCGCCATCGTGGCGCGCTACGGCTAGCGCTCCGTCGCCAGGGCGGACGCCGACCACCAGTCCACGGCCTCCCGCCTCGCTTTCCTCATGAACCGCCCGGGCCCGAAGCTGGCCGCGCTGTGGCACGCCGAACGGGCCGCCTGCAAGCCGACGGACGAGCACCACGCCGCCGCGCTCCGTACGATCGAACTGGTCCGCGCCGCCGACCCGGACAGCGAGTACCTCGCGAAACTGAAGGCGCTCGCCGAAGCCGCCGCCGTGCACGTCCGCGATCGCGCGCTCTGGTGCAGCGCCATCACGCTGCACATCCGCTGGCGCGCGCAGCAGCTCGAGCGCGAGGCAGTCGCCGACGCCCCGCCGATCGAGACCGGCCGCCAGCTCGTGGCGGGCCGCATCGTCAAGCTCGACCTCAAGAGCTACCGCAACTTCGTCCGCGAGGTCATGACCGTCCAGGACGGCCACGGCAGGAAGTTCTGGGGCACCCAGCCGCGCTTCCTCTACGACGCCAAGGAGGGCGACCCGGTCGCGTTCAGCGCCGACGTCGAGCCGTCCCGCGACAACCCCGCGTTCGCGTTCTTCAAGCGGCCCACGCGTCCGCCGAAGGCCGCCTGACCCGTCCCGTCCAGCCACGCAAGGAGACACCGACATGCAAGCCACCTCCACCCCCGTCGCCGACGCCTTCCACGAGCTGCCCGCGGCCCGCCGCCTGGCCTGCGGCATCGACGCGCACCTCGTCGATCCCGGCCACATCGGCCCCGCCCGCGCCTTTCGGGTCGGCCGCCACGACACCGTCACCCGCGCGCGCCACACCGGCTGGTACGCCGACGCGTCGCAGTTCGAGATCCTCACCGGGCATGTCTACGCGTTCGAGGACGAGTCCGGCGACGACGCCGACGATCCGCCGACCACCTACTACGCGCTGGTCGAGTCCGACGACACCGACTGCCACTACCTCGACCCGGACGCCTACGACGACCCCGCGACCGCCGCGCACGCCGCCGACCGCATGGCCGAGCTGATCGCGGAACTCGAACGCGAGTGCGACGCCGTCCGCTGCGCCGCCATGCGGGCCAGGTCCGAGCTCGCCGAGGCCAACCGGGTCCGGCGCGAGGCGCTCGGCATCCTGCGCCACGTCCGCGCATGCCCCGCCGACGCCGACGCGCTCGGTCCGGCGTTCGCGCGCCTGTGGAGGCAGGGGCTCGCCGGCCGCCGCCGCGCCTTCGACATCGTCGACGAGCACCGCCCGCCGCCGCGCGAGCGCCCGTTCGACCCCGAGCGGACGCCCACCCCGGACGAGTGCCGCGCCGACGCCTGGCGCGACGGCTGGAACTGCGGCGCGTCCGCCTGAACCCGCAACCCCACGGAGACCCCGACAATGACCCGACTCTTCTTCGACATGGAACAGGTCGCCGGCCTCGCCCGGCACGTCCGCGAGGCGCCCGAACGCCGCATGACCATGGCGCAGCGCGCCGCCGTCTTCGGCGAGGACCTCTGCGCCGTCCCCCAGCCCGGCGAGGAGCGCCTGGCGCCGCCGTGCCTCTGGCTCGTCAAGGACGAGGGCATCTACCTCATGTCGCCCGGACTCGACCCCGGTCCGGACCCCGACGACCCGCCGCGCCGGCCGCCGGTCGCCTACGCCGACGGCTTCGACCCGAACCGCGACGACCGCATGGCCGTCTGGGACCGCGCCCGGGGCGCCGTCGGCGGCGACGACTTCGCCGAGGACATCCCCGTCGAGTGGGTCGACACCGCGCTTCTGGCGCGGTCGCCCCGGTTCGCGCTCGAGTTCCGCCCCGACGCCATCGGCCTGCTGCTGCCGGCCGGTCCCCGCCAATCCGCACACGGCCGTTCCGCCTGACGCCCGGCCGACCGGGGACTCCACGCCTTGCGCGACGGGGCGAACCCCGGTTCGGAGCCTGCCGCGCCGTCCCGTCCCGTCAAGGCTTCCCCCTGCGGGGCGCCGCCGTCCGCGCGCGGCCGGCGTCGGCCTTGACCGTCCGTTCCGGGGCGCGGCGGCCGCGTGGCCATCGGGCTTCGCCCACCACCAGAGGGAATCCAGTGTCCAGCATCCAGCATCCCCGCACCACCCCGGAGCGCATCGACCGCTTCCGCGGCGAGTTCGCCTTCCTGTCCAACTTCCACCGCCACCCGTTCGAGTGGCGCGGCCACCGCTTTTCCACGGCCGAGCACGCGTTCCAGAGCGCGAAGCCGCGCGGCGAGCGCGAGCGCGAGCGCATCCGCGAAGCCGCCTCCCCGGCGGAGGCCAAGCGCCTCGGCCGCCGCGCCGACCTGCGCTGCGAGTGGGAGCGCATCAAGGACGACGTCATGCACTCCGTCCTGCGGGCGAAGTTCGCCGTCCCGGAACTGCGCGACGCCCTGCTCGCCACCGGCGATGCCGAACTCGTCGAGGGCAACACCTGGGGCGACGCCTACTGGGGCGTCTGCGGCGGCCGCGGCAGGAACCAGCTCGGCCGCACGCTGATGCGCATCCGCGACGACATCCGCCGCCGCGCCGAGGCGGCCATGGACGAGCAGCACGCCGACTGGCTGCGCGGACTCTGCGACCTCGAACGCACCGGCCGCTGCGAGCGCGCCGTCTGCCGTCGGCGCAGCGGCTGGCGCCGCGACGCCCGCGGCCGGCCGTCCTGCATCCCCCTCGAGATCCTCGCGCGTCTCGCCGCAACCCACGAATAGAACCGGAGAACCACACCATGACCCGCATCCAGCTTCCCGCGCCGTGCCACCTGTGCGGCCAGACCTGCCTGTCGAGCCGCCGCGGCCGCATCCTGCGCCGCCTCGACCGCGCCGACCTCGGCCGCCCCGCCGAGCGAACCGACGCCGACACCTGCCCCTGGCGGCAGTGCCCCCATCGCCCCTCCGGCCACCTCATGCCGCCGGTCCTCGAGGATCAGGTTTCTTTTGGAGTCGTCGCCTCCACCTGGCCGCCCGGAGACCGCCCGCCGGTCGCGCTCTCACTGCACCCGGTGCGGGCCGCCGCCGAGGCCGACCGCGACGTTCTCGCGGCGACCCCGCCCACCCCGCGTCCGCGCAGCGCCGTCCGCACCGACTACGACGTCGTCGAGTTCCCGCACGCGCTGATCGCCGCGCAGCTCGACGCGGCGCAGGAGGAGGGTTACGGGTACGGCTACGAGCACGCCATGGAGTCCGCCTGCGAGCGGCTGCGCGAGGACGGTCGCCCGCCGGCCGCCACCGCCGCGCTGCACAGCCTGGCCGACCGCCATCCCGATCTCTTCGCCGACACCGTCCGCCACCTGTTCGGCGTCGACCGCGACATCGCCGCCGCGGTGACCGAGAGCGTGCGGCTCGGCCATCCCCTCGACGAACCCCTCGACGCCGCGCTGAACGCGGCCGGAACCGCGGAGGCCGCACCATGAGGCTCCACCGCATCGTCGGCCGCGCCGGCAAGTGCGGCCCCTGCGCCATCGCCGCCGTCACCGGCCTGCCCACCCACGACTGCGCGGCGCTGCTGCGCGAGGTCACCGGGCGCTCCCAGATCCACGGGATCCAGGGCTACGAGCTCATGGCCGCCATGGCGCTGGCCGGCTGGCGCTGCGAGCGCACCCTGCACCGGCGCGCCGCGCGGCCGTCCCTGGCCGCCTGGCTGCACGGCCACGACACCTTCGCCGACTCGTTCGTGCTGGTCGTGCGGCACCACTTCGTCGCGGTCGGGAACGGCGAGATCGCCGACTCCGGATGGATGTACGACCGCCGGCCGCAGCCCGCCGCCACCGCGCCGCACCGCCGCGTGCTGGTGCGCCAGACCATCGCCTGCCGCCCCGAGTAGCGCATCCGATGCCATCTGCGGGGGCGGGCGCCTTCCACCGAGCCTGGTCCGCGCCCGCCGCCCGTCAAGGCGACCCTGCGGGTGCCGCCGACCCCCGGCCGCGCCACCGAAGCGGGAAGGAGCCCGCAATCGGCGGCAGCCTTGACCGGCGGCTTCGCGGCGCGGACCCCGGAACCGGGAAAGCGCCACCCCACGAGGAGACTCCATGAACGAACAACCTTCCATCGACCGACGCGCGGCCATCGCCAACGCCAACCGCACGCTCGAGGCCCTGTGCCGCGACCTGGCCGCCGGACAGCTCCGCCCCGAGGACTTCAACCCCGCGACCCACGCCCAGCTGCGCCAGCTGCTTGCCGACGCGGAACCCCGGGCCGAGTCGTTCGCCTACGCCGGCGTCGGGTCGCGCCGCACGCCGCCGGAAGTCCTCGACGCCATGGGCGACATCGCGCAGACCCTAGGCGACGCCGGCACCGCGCTGTCCTCCGGCGGCGCGCGCGGGGCCGACAAAGCCTTCGAGAACGGCGCGCTGCGCACCGACGCCCCGATCACCGTCCACACGCCCTGGCCCGGCTACAACGGCTACCGTCCGGGCCGCGATCCCGAGACCGACATCGACATCGTCCATCCGAACGCCACGGAGACCGTCGCGGGCCACAGCTACGCCGACCTCGCACAAGAGCACCACCCGAACTGGAAGCACTGCAGCCGCGGCGCCCGCGCTCTGTTCCTGCGCAACGTCTCGATACTGGCCGGGGCGCTCGACGACGACGGCGGGACGCTGCCGGTGCGCGCGGTGATCGCCTACACGCCGAACGGCCTGCCGGTCGGGCGCGAGGCGGGCGGCACCGGCCACACGCTCAGGACCGCCGCGTCGCTCGACATCCCGTGCGTCAACCTGTCCCCGCGCACGCCGCCCGAACGCAACGCCGCCGCGCTCGCCCTCGTGCCCCGGGTGGTCCGCGACGCCGTCCTCGGGCGGGTGCCGGGGCTTGCGAGGTAGGCCGCCGTGCGCGATTCCCCGTACACCCTCGACGAGCGCGCCGCCCGCGCCGCCGGGGCCGTGGCGCGCGGCGCGGAACTGCGCCTGCCGTGCCCGGTCCACGACAGCTCGCCGGAGACCCTGGCCATCCGCCAGGGCGACCGGGCCCCGGTCTGGCACTGCCACGCCGGCTGCGATCCCGTCGATGTCCGCGACGGGCTGCTCGCCTCGCGGATCCTCGTGCGCCAGCGCTCCCCGTCTCCCGATCTCCCGCCGCGTCCCGCGGACGACCGTTCGCCGCCGCGCTGGATCGCCGGGGTCTGGAACCGCGCCGCGCCCGTCGCCGCCACGCCCGCCGACCGCTACCTGCGCGCCCGGGGTCTGGCGCCGCCATGGCCGCCCGAACTGCGCTGGGACCGCCGGCGCCGCCGGATGCTGGCCCGCGTGTCGCTCGACCGCCGCCTGCGCGGCCTGCACGCAACGACCCTGCCCGGCCGCGACCGCCGCACCTACGGCCCCGTCCGCGGCGCCGCGGTGCGCCTTGCCGCCATGGACGGCGGCGTCCTCGCCGTGGCCGAGGGCATCGAGACCGCGCTCGCCTACGCGGCGCTCACCGGCACGCCCACCTGGGCGGCGCTGTCGGCCGCCGGCATGAAGCACGCCCCGCTTCCGGAGGGTCTCGCGTGGCTCGCCGTGGCCGCCGACTTCGACGGCCCCGGACTGCTGGCCGCCGAGCAGCTCGAGCGCCGCGCGCGCGACGCCGGCATCGAAGTGCGCATCGACCTGCCGTCGCGCCACCGCGCGGACTGGGCCGACGTGCTCGCCGCGTCCGCCCGCCCGCGCCGCCTTTGACGCGCCTGTAGCGCACAACCACACTTCGACCGTGAAGGAGATCGCCTACAGCCGCGCCGCCGTGAGCACACTCGCCCGCATGCCCGCCAACCTCGCCGACCGCATCCGCGGCAGGATCCGCGCCTATGCCGAGGATCCGTCGTCGCAGGCACGCAACGTCACCATCCCCCGCGTGGAATACGACCGGCTGTGCGCCGCCGAGGACGAATTCATCGACCTCCAGACCGCGCTCGCGGGCCGCAAGCGCATCGAGGCCGGCACGGAGGAGCTCGTTCCCGCGGCCGTCGCCGACCGGCTGATCGACGGCGCCAGTCCGCTCAAGGTCTGGCGGAGCACCGCGGCCTGTCCCAGTCCGCACTGGCCCGCGTTTCGGGCGTCAACCGCGTCCAGATCGCGGACATCGAGGCCGGGCGCTCCACCGGCTCCGTCCGGACCCTGCGCGCACTCGCCGACGCGCTCCGCGTCGCCGTGGACGACCTCCTCCCCGCCTGACGGCGCGAAAAAAAGCGTGCCGGTCTCCCGCCCGTCCTACCCGTGCCGGGCGCTCGGGGCGGGCGTTCCCCGGCCACCCTGACGGCCCGCCCGTCGTCGCGCAAGGCAACCGGCCTTGCGGCCGGCGCCTGACGGCGGCCCTGCGCGCCGAGCGGCACGGGCCGTCCCTCCCGGCGGCAACACCGCCACCCTCGGGAGTAGACACGTCATGACCTGCATCCGCCACGCCCTGCGCATCGACACGGACACCGTCCGCACCGTCGTCGACCACCTCGATCGCCACGTCGCGCCACACCTCGCCCCGGACGTCTCGAACTACGCCAAAGGCCGGCGGCGCGCCTGGCTCCAGGTCGAGGCCCCGCTCGGCCCCACGCAGCCCTGGCGGGCCGGACTGGCATCGCACCGGCTCTGGCCCTGGCTGGTGGCGGTCTGGCGGCGCATCGACGCGGACACCGTTCCGCAGGTCGGGCTCGCCGTGCATGGCGACCGCGGCATCGCCTGGCACCGCGACGCGTCCTACGCGCACGCCCGCGCCTTGCTCGTCAATCTCGGTCCCTGCACCTTCGAGCTCGACCGCGCGCGCGACTCCGCCAACGGTCGCGCCGCCGATCCCGTCTCGCTGCGCCTCTCCGGAGGCGAGGTCCTCGACTTCGACTGCAAGCACCAGCACCGGGTGCTGGACGCCGATCCCACCCGCTGGTCCGTGGTGCTCTGGCGCCTCAAGCGCCATCCCCGGCGCCCCGTGGCCCCGACCCGGATCCCCTGAGCACCGCCGCGCGCCAGTTGACGAAATACATACGTTCATACATATAATATACCTGTGGAAACCAACTGGGACCCCGCCAAGGCCCGCGCCAACCTCGCCCGGCACGGCGTCGCCTTCGAGGAAGCCGAACTGGCGCTCTGGGATCCCGCTGGCCTCACCCGCGAGGATCCGGACGCCGAGGGCGAAACGCGGTTCGTCACCGTCGGGGCCGACGCGCTCGGCAGGATCGTCGCGGTGGTCTACGCCTGGCGCGGCGACGACGCCCGGCTGATTTCCGCCCGCCCCGCAACCCGCAGAGAGAAGGAAGCCTATGCGCAAGGAATATGACCTCGCCGACGCCGCCCGCGGCGCGGCCCTGAAACAGCCCGGCAAGACACGCATCACGATCCTGCTCGACCGGGACATCCTGTCGGCGTTCCGCGCCCGGGCCGCCGACACCGGCCGCGGCTACCAGACCGCCATCAACCAGGCGCTGCGCGAGCACCTCGCCGCCGACGAACTCGAGGACACGCTGCGCCGCGTCGTGCGCGAGGAGCTGCGGAAGGCGGGCTGATCCGGCAACGCCGCTCGCGGCGTCGATTCCTTCGAGCCTGGCCCGCGCCCGCGGCCCGTCAAGGCGACCCTGCGGGCGCCGCCCGCGCCGTTTCGCCCAACCGAGTCCGCCAGAACCCCCGGCGGCGGCCTTGACCGGCCGCTCCCCGGCGCGGCCCCGAGCGTCGGAAATCGACAGCCGGAGACCGATCATGTCCACAACCGCCCGCCGCAAGCCGGAACGCCTGTCCGCCGGCGACGCCCACGCCCTGTTCCACCTCCATGCCGGCGGGGCGAAGATCCTCAACCTGCGCCACATCGCCGGCGACACCAGCCCGGAGGCTTTGCTGGCGCAAGGCATCGTCCGGGTGGACCGCTCCACGAAGTACGGCAATCCTTACCCGATCGGCAGAAGGTACGGCGACCGCGACCGGGTCGTCGAACTTTACCGCCACGACCTCTGGCGGCGCATCCGGTCCGGCGAGATGCCGCTGGAGGATCTCGCCGCTCTCGCGCACAAGCCTCTCGCGTGCTGGTGCTGGCCGAGGCGTCCGTGCCATGCCGAGGTGCTCGCGCGCGCTGCGCTGTGGGCCGCCGGACAGCTCGAAAAAAGTTTCGAGACCCACTGAGACCGCCCGCCGCGCCGCGCGTTTTCGCGAGACTTTCCGCTTACCAGATGCTCAACACGCGACGCTTGACGGCCCCTGCGGAGGGCGCTACAACGAGCCCGCTTACTTGTCCGCCCATGCGGACGTCGCCACGGAAACGGGCGTTGTGAGCACACGTCAAACCGACCCGGAGGGGCTGATCCGCCCCGAAGGGGAGGTTGGCAACGACGGGTCTTTTCGTCAACTGCTTGAGGAGAGACCAATGGCAACACGAAGGACCGCCAAGTCCGAACAGGCTCCGGCCATGCCGAAGTACCTGGGCGTTTTCGTCACCGAGAACTACCAGGGCAACGACGGCGAGGAGAAGACGAGCTACACGCGCGTCGGCGCCGCCTTCCCGCATCGGAAGGGTGCCGGCTTCAACATCGAGATCACCGAAGGTATCTCGGTCAGCGGACAACTCGTCGCGCTCCCCCCGCGTCCGCGCGAGGAGAGCCAGGCCAGCTGAGCCCAGCGCGTCGAAGCCGTGACGGTGGAAGGGGGCAGCAGTGCCCCCTTTCTTTTTCGCAGTGCGCCGCGCGAGCGGCGTCGACACAACCGGGCCGCAAGGCCCACTCAACCCGTCGGGGCGGCGCCCGACGGGTCCGCTCCGACGGTCCAAGGGAGCGTTCATCATGGACACACTGTTTGGACTGGAAGTCGTCGACGACGACAGCCTCCACGGCCGCGCGGTCGCAGAGGGCATGGGGCTCGAGGACGAGGGCGACCTGTTCTGCTGGCTGGCGGAGCAGGCGCGCGAGACCGGCAGCTGGCCGCAATGCGGCTGCGCCCGCCGCGGCTCGTGCTGCCTCGACCACCGCGTGGTCAGATCCTCCGCGGGCGGACTCGCCCTGCAGGAGATCGACCACAGGACGGGACAGCCGCGCGCCCCGGAACAGCGCCGCCTCGAACGGGAGGCGCGGGGCTGGGGCTACCGGCACACCTGGGCGCAGGCTTGGCTGTAGGCGCCCGTCCTCCACCGCCGCACCGCGTCGGCCCTTCGGGGCCGGCGCGCACACCGTCGCCCCACGTTTCCGGACACTTTCAATCGTCGGACACCAGCCGTTTTCACAGCGTGAAAAGCATGCGGCGGCGGCGACCTGTTCTGGCCTGTTCTGGTTGGGTGTACGTCAGATATGTGCTTACTGTGTGTGAGGGTGAAGGCGCAGGTGCGATCGGCGGCGTTTTCTGTCAAAGTAATGTTTTGACAGATGGATTGGAGGCTGACATGTCCTTGCCAGGCACGCTCGCCGAACTGGAGACGCGACGCGAGGGGCTCCTCGAACAACTGGCGGCGATGGGGGACCTGCGTCCCGGGACGCTTACGGAGCGCTTCCGCAAGTGCGGCAAGCCCACCTGCCACTGCGCCCGCACCGGTGACCGCGGCCATGGGCCGGTGTGGACGCTGGTGTTCACCGTCGCGGGCAAGACCAGGAACCGCGTGATTCCCGCGGACGCGGTGCCGCGAACCCGCGCGCAGATCGCCGAGTGCAAGCGTCTGCGCGCGCTGACGGCGGAGTTGATCGAAGTCAGCGAGGCCTTGTGTCACGCGCGGCTGACGGCCGGGCGGGACGCGGCCGCAGCCGCGAAAAAGGGGGCTTCGCGGCAACCGTCGCGGCGGAGATCGGCGGCGAGGTCGAGCGGCTGATCGGTGCGGGGATCGCGGACGGCGTCGACTTCGAGGCGGTCGAGACGGCGGCGCGGCGGCTGGCGCTCGCGGTCGTGGGGAGGGCCGTTGCGGCGCGCCTCAACGCCGACCGTTCCGACGCGGCCGGGGCGCGGCTGCCCTGCGCGTGCGGCGCGCGCGCCCGCTACGCCGGTCGCCGGCGCAAGACCTTCGTCAGCGCGCTCGGCGAGATCGTTCTTGAGCGCGCCTGGTATCACTGCGACGACTGCGGCGCCGGCTTCGCGCCGCGCGACCGCGAACTCGGCCTGGCCGGCACGTCGCTGTCGCCGGCGGCGCTGCGCATGACCGGCGTCGCCGCCGGCCGCGTCAGCTTCGCCGAGACCAGCGTCCTGCTGCGCGAACTGGCGGGACTCGACATCGACGCCAAGTCGGCGGAGCGCCACGCCGAGGCGCTCGGGCGCGCGATCGCCGCCGACGAGTTGGCCGTCGTCGCGCCCGAACCCACCGATGCGCACACCCTCTATCTCGGGCTCGACGGCACCGGCGTGCCGGTGCGCAAGGAAGAGACCGCCGGCCGCCAAGGCAAGCAGCCCGACGGCTCCGCCAAGACGCGCGAGGCCAAGATCGTCGCGGTCTGGTCGGCCGAGACGCTCGACCGGGACGGCCGCCCCGTGCGCGATCCCGGCTCGGCCACCTACAGCGCCGCCATCGAGACCGTCGCCGGCCGCGACACCGACCCGAACCCGGCGCCGTTCGCCCGCCGCGCCCTGCGCGAGGCCGAAAGGCGATGCTTCGACGGTGCCCCGCGCCGCGTGGTCCTCGGCGACGGCGCGCCCTGGATATGGAACTGGGCCGACGAGCACGCCCCCGGCGCCATCCAGATCGTCGACATATGGCACGCCAGGGAGCATCTGTCCGAGGTCGGCAAGGCCATCTACGGCGCCGGCACCGATCTCGCCGACCGGTGGGGAAAGACACGACACGAAGAACTCGACCAAGGCCGCCTCGACGACATCCTCGACGCCCTGCGCACCCATGCCGACTCCTGCGAAGACGCCCGCAGGTGCATCGCCTACATCGACGGCAACCGACACCGCATGCGCTACCCGAAGTTCCGCGCCATCGGACTGTGCGTCGCCACCGGCGTCGTCGAGGGCGCCTGCAAGAACGTCGTCGGCAGCCGCCTCAAGCGCGGCGGCATGCACTGGACCGTCGACGGCGCCAACGCCATCCTCGCTCTCCGTTGCGCCATCCTCGGCAATCGCTTCGACGACTTCTGGGAGCGCCGCGCATGCGCCCAGTAGCCTCATCTCACAAATCTGACGTGCACCCGGCGCCAAGACCCACGTTGGCGGCCTTGCCGTCGAGGCGTATCCTCTGCGCCCATGACTTGGAGAAGCCGCCGGTGGAGGCTTCCTTCACAAGAAGGCTCAGGCCGTGTCCGCCACGTCCATCGCCGTAACGGCCGGGAACGTTGACGGTATTGACGAAGGTGGCGGAGAGTCGCTTGGGGCGTTTCATCGCTCGATGTGCTATCACTTCCGTTATCACAATTATGGGAAGTATGCGCGCATCTCTGAGAGACGTCAAGAGACTAAAAACGTATGTTTATCAGATTGTTAAGTGAACTTTGCGAGGTCTAGAGAGGGGACCATCAATCCGTGTTATGGCGGTCTCCCTCTCCGCCAATCACGTTGCGCTACGGCTCCGAATATGCGCCAACGACCCAGATGAAGCTCTGTAGGTCAACGTTATCGCGCGGTCGTAGCTCCTCGAGTGCCTCTCTCGTGCGAGCCACAAGGTCCAACAGGCTTTTGTACACGTCGAGGTCGAGGTCGGCCCGGTACCGAAACGCAAACTCATGCCCGACCCGGTCTGCGAAGAGCTTCGTGACTTCGGGCTTGAGGAACATGTGCTCATCCGGCGCCCAAAGGAACGGGAGGTACGTAAGCACTGTCCACTTGGCCGCGTCGTGAGGCTTCGCGGCGCCGGCCATCCTTCGAAGCCCCGCCTCCATCTCCCCCGATGCGAAGGCCGCTGCACCGCTCACGAACGAGTCGTTCCGGTCGCCCTGCAGCACATCGTCCACCCGCATCAACTCAAACCACGAGAGCAGATTGGTTCGATGGAATGCCTGGCGTGCCTCCTCGGCGAATCCATCTCCTGCAATGCCCATTATGCCGATATCGGCATAATGGGCACTATGCCGACTTTCGGATTATGCCGATCCACTCCCGCAGTGCTCATGGAGTTCGGACGATTGTGCTAGACGACGCGGCATAATCGAGGTGGCGCGGGCAGCGCGTTGACATAGGTTGCTCCTTCCCAAGTGAAGGAAAAAACCTATGAAATCCATCAGCACCAAGGATCGCGGTGCACCGAGCGAGCTCGAGCGCCACGTAGAGGGCTTCGCCCGACAGATCGACACGGCGGGGTACTGCGGCCCCGTGGTGTTGCGGCACAGCCGACTCGCCAGCGCGGTGGCGGAAGCCATGGAGACGCGCGGCATGTCGCCGCGGCAACTCGACGAGGAGGCGGCTCTTCCCCTGTTCTCGGAGGTCGCGGCCGGGCTGGCGCCGATCAGCCAGCGGTACGCGCGCCGCTGCATGCACAAGTTCCGGGAATACCTGATCGAGCATGCCGGCGCCCCGCCGGATGCGGTCGCCGTGGACATGTCGCCGCCGGCCTGCCAGCGCCGCGAGTACCGGCGCTACCTCAAGCAGGTGCGCGGGCTCGCAGACAGCACGATTTACGCATGTCTCAGGGTCCACGACCGCTTTCTCGCGTTCCGGTTCGGCGACGAGTTCGGCGATGCCCGGGACATCGTGCCGGACGACATCACCGCCTTCATGGCGACGGTGCGAGCTGCCGGGAGCCGGAACCGGGAAATGCCTTCGCATCTGCGCAACCTGTTCCGGTTCCTGTTGTGGAGCGGTCGGACGGAGCGCGATCTGAGCAAGGCCGTTCCCTCCGTGAAAGGTGTGCCGAGGAGGATCCCGCGCCACCTCACGCCTGCCGAGGTGAGCCGCGTGGTAGCGGCGGTCGGGCAGCGCGGCAGGGAGGCGAAGAGGAACTACGCCATGGTCCTGACCATGGCCAGACTCGGGCTGCGCGAACCCGAGGTGGTCGGCATCGAACTCGAGGACATCGATTGGCGCGCCGGAGAAATCCTGGTCCGCGGCAAAGGGCGCCTGCACGACCGCATGCCACTACCCGCGGATGTCGGCGAGGCGATCGTCGACTACATCCGCCATGAACGACGGGGCCACGACCGCGCCCTGTTCGTCTCCACGAAGGTGCCGTTCGGCCGGCTCAGGCGCGCGCGGGTGCGCCTGATGCTCGCGGAGGCGTACGAGGCAACCGGCGTCACGCCGCCCCGATCGCACGTGGGAGCGCATGTCCTGCGGCACAGCCTTGCCACGGACATGCTCCGCAAGGGGGCATCGCTGGAGGAGATAGGGGACGTGCTGCGGCACCGGTCGCCGAAGACCACGACGATCTACGCGCAGCACGATGTGGACGCGCTCCGGTCGATCTCCCGCCCCTGGCCGACGGAGGGAGACCGCCAATGACCAGGATGGCCCAACACCTGAACGACTACCTCGCAACGCGGCGCAGCCTGGGCTACGACCTCTCGACCGCCGAGTTCGTCCTGCGCAAGTTCGTCGAATACGCCGGCAGCGTGGGATGCCACCACATCTCGACGGAACTCTTCCTGGCGTGGCGAAACCACTACGGCAACGCCAGCAACGCCACCTGGGGCCACCGCCTCGGCATGGTGCGAGGCTTCGCAGCGTGGCTGCAGACGCGCGACGACCGCACCGAGGTGCCGCCCGCCGGACTGATCCCGGCACGGCCGGTGCGCTCGAAGCCCTACATCTACACGCAGCGGCAACTTGCACAACTGGTCGACGAGGCCGGGCGACTCGGGTCGCCGCACGGGCTGCGCGCACTGCTCCACCAGACGCTCTTCGGGCTGATCGCCGTGACCGGGATGCGCATCAGCGAAGCGCTCCGCCTGGAACGCCGCGACGTCGATCTCGATGGCGGCATCCTCCACATCCGGCGGTCGAAGAACGGAGGCGAGCGATCCATCCCCGTGAGATCCTGCGCGGTCGCTCGACTGGCGCACTACGCCGCCGAGCGCGACCGGCTGACCGACACGGACTCGCCGCGGTTCTTCGTCAGGGAAGACGGGCAACCGGCCGGCGATGCGGGAGCCCGCTACAACTTCGCCCGTGCGAGTCATCGCATCGGGATCAGGAGGATCTCCGAACGGCGGAACAACGGCACCGGACCGCGCATCCACGACCTGCGCCACACGTTCGCCGTTCACACCATGCTCGACTGGTTCCGCGAGGGACGGGACATCGACCGCGAGATGTACCGGCTCAGCGCCTATCTCGGTCACACCAAGCCGGAGCACACGTACTGGTACATCGAAGCGGTCCCGGAACTCCTGCAGCTGGCAGCGGAACGGGCGGAGGCCCGCCACCGGGAGATCTCGCCATGATGGAGACCCGCCGACTACCAGCCCATCTCCAGCGCTTCTTCACGGAGCGGCTGCTCACGCAGATGCAGGCGAGCCCGAACACCGTGTCGAGCTACCGCGACACGTTCCGGCTCCTGCTCGGCTTCGCCCAGGACCGCCTCGGTCGCGCGCCTACGGAACTTCTGATCGCGGACCTCGATGCGGACCTCGTCGGAGACTTCCTCTCCTTCTGCGAGGAGGCGCGCGGCAACAGCGCACGGACCCGGAACGCGCGGCTGGCCGCGATCCGCTCGTTCTTCAACTACGTCGCGGTCAACGAGCCACAGCTTCTGCTGCACTGCCAGCAGGTTCTGGCGATCCCGACGAAACGCCACGACAAGCCCGTCGTGGACTTCCTTGCACGCAACGAGGTGGAGGCCCTCGTGGCGAGCCCGGACGCCACCTGGTTCGGCCGCCGCGACCGGACGCTGCTGCTGGTGATGCTCCAGACGGGCTTGCGCGTCTCCGAAGCCATCGGTCTGCGCGTGTGCGACGTTCATCTCGGGACGGGCGCCCATGTCAGATGCACGGGCAAGGGCCGCAAGGAGCGCGCCACGCCGCTCCGTTCGGACAGCCGCGAGGCCTTGCGCCGCTGGATCGACGAGCACGGAGGCGGCCCGGACGATCCGCTGTTCACGACCACGCGAAGAACACCGTTGAGCCGGGATGCCGTGGAACGCATCGTGCGCAAATACACTGCCGTCGCCGCGCAAACGTGCCCCACGTTGGCAAACAAGCGCGTCACGCCGCACGTTCTGAGGCACACCGCCGCCATGGAGCTTCTGCACAATGGCGTGGACCGCACCGTCATCGCCCTCTGGCTGGGACACGAGCGTGTGGAAACCACCCAGATGTACGTCCATGCCGACATCACGTTGAAGGAGCGCGCCCTGGCGCGTACCCGTCCCGTGGCGGACGACGGTCGGCGGTTCCATGCAACCGACGAACTGCTCGCCTTCCTGGAAGCGTTGTAGATTATGCCGATACACCGTGCCGCCGGTGCCAGAGCGGGCAACGGACCGCGCCGGCGGCTCGGCATAATCCGAACGTCGGCATAGTGGCCGAGTCCAACGGGACCGCATCGTCCAGCAGACGCTTAGCGTCCCACTTGTAACATCTCTCCTGCTCTAGGTAGTTTTGGTCCTCGAAGCCGTTAGGGAAGTGCCTGCGGAAAAACTCCACCGCACCTGCGTAGCCGATCCAGTCGGGATGGCACTGCAATACCTCCTGCTTGAGACGCCCCCGGACCTCGGATTCGGTCTCGTACTGCTCGCCGCGAACTTTCGCCTCCGCGCTCCTGCCTTTGCGGTACGCGATGCCATCAAACCTCCCGTCCTCGCGTGCCACTAGCCGAACTGTGAACTCGCCCCACGCTTCGTCTGGGATTCGTCGATGCCTCATCGTTCCTCTCGTCTCATCAGTCGCGACCGGAACCACCCGATCCCACACTTCTCACCCGACTAGCCGTGCCGCTCACCATGGCCCTCATCGCCTCGCCTCTAGCTCGAGGTTACGTAGCCTCGATCTCCCGTCGGGCCGCCGTCGCCAGGAATGCCGAACGGGTCATCCGGCGCTGTCTGGCCTCGTCGTCGATGGCTTCCAGAAGTCCGCGGTCGAGGGAGATGTTGACCCGCCGTGAAGATCCCCAGTCGAGAAGAAGTGGGATCAGCACGAGGTCTGCCTCGCGCCGCCATGCCGCCAGTTCCGGGTCGGCTTTGATGGCGTCGATCGTGCGTGGCGCCGGAATCGCCTCGCCGTTCTCTGCAAGCCCCTCGACGTGGAAGGCCAAGGCTTCGCCGCCGTGGCGAACGGCGTCATCGACTGTGTCGCCGACGGACACGCAGCCGGGGAAGTCGGGAAAGCTGACACCGTAGCCCGCCTCGTCCCGGTGGATGAAGGATACGTAGCGCATCGTCCCGTCCTCCTTACGCTTTCCATCCCGCCTGCCGGTAGATCGACGCCACGGTACCGTGCGGAATGTCCTTGTTCGGGTGCGGTATCGTGACCCGCCCCCGTTTGGCAGGGTGCCTGAACTGCCAGTGGCTCCCCTTGGTGCCCACATGCTCCCAGCCGTCCTGTTGGAGCATGCGGATGAGCTTGCCACTGTTCCGTTCCAACACCTCCTCCTCTTTGTGTATCAATATACACAAGGCGATAGTCTGTTCAACGACTTCGTCGGACCGACCATGCGCGTACTCACGACAATAGTCGTGCCGAGCGCAGCACGGTCTGCAGAATAACGTGATGAATGCGCCAAGGCGGTCCCATTCCCGGCTCTCGGGCAGTTGCCAGAGAACATTGCCGTCCCGGTTTCCGACATCGTCGCCGGTACCGATGGATGAAGCCAACGCAGTCCCTTTCAATGTCCGCGGCCGCTTTGCCGGCCATCACACTTGTCCGCAGCGGCTACCAGGTCGCCTTGAGTTCTATGCCGATGCCGTGCTGCACGGGTGCCGGCGGGCTCTCCCGGCGTTTGAGCCGGAAACCCAAGTGCAGATCGCGGGCATCTTCGGCGAGCGGCTCGAATAGCCAGCCTAGGCTGTATTCGCGGCCAAGGCCGGAAACGCTGTAACCCAGGATTGGTTCGGCCCGGAACCGCTTGCGGAGTATCGGCATTCCCCAGCCGGTTTCCACACTCCAGCGCGCCTGGCCGCCCTGCCCCAACGCCCGGCCGACGATCGGCTCGGAACTGAACAGGGCATCGAGGCCACCGGAGGATGAGCCGAATTGCTGTTTCAGGCTGAATTTCGGCCCGAATCTGCTCTCCGCCCCCGGATCCCAGTTGAGCGCAGCGGAAAAGCCCCGCTCGCGGCGGCCTTCCGCTTCGTGCACGAGCAGGGTCCGGCCTTCGACATCGAGCGACAGCCCGAGTTGCGGCGCGTTCCAGGCGAGTCCGGCCCCGAGATCGACACCGAATCCGGTCTCCGCATCGCCGCCGTCGTGGCGAACGCCAACCTCCAGTTTCGGCATGACGGTGCTGCCGCCAAGCGTGAAGGTCCAGCTTCCCTCGGTGCCCACCCGCAGACGGCTTACGGCGGCATCGGCGGCGATCATGCCATCGGTCTCGCTCGTGGTCGTTCGGGACCACAGGGCATCGGATAGCAGCGTCAATGCCGGGCCGCCGTCGCCGCCGCGGCCGAAGAGTTCCGTGCGCATACCCCCCGCGGCCATGGCCCAGTCCAGGTTCGCCTGCAAGGTTTCCATGATTGAAGCCCGGGCCGCCGGCACGGAACTCGGCGCGTCGGGCGATGCTTGCGCCCGGGCGCCGTGATTGAGCCGCAGCGCGCCGCCACCGTAGCCCGCGGCACCCCACAGGCTCACTCGTTCTGAAACCTGCCAGGCGGCGTAAGGCATGGCGGCGGTCAACGTTGACTCGATACCGCCGCCGTCTATTTCCGGATCGCGGTAGGCGCCTTGGCCACTGCTTTGGCTGAGCACGATGCCGTAGATCCAGTCTCCCCGTGCGTAGTCCGCCCCGAGCATGGCGGTGTGTACTTGACCATCGAGGTTCAAATCGCCGTCGATACCCGCAAACCGATTCTGTGCGCCGAGTCCCCAGAATCCGAGGGTGCCGCCCGTTTCATCGGCTTCCCCGGTGTACTCGAAGCTGCTGTTGAACAACAGCCGCTGCAGGGCCGGCGTCTCGTCACCGCCTGGGTAATACCCCGTCCCCGCGGCCGAACTCGCATTGCCACCCATTCCCGGGGTGCCGCGCATTCCCGCACGAGCCCCCAACATGCCCGCACCGGCATCGGTGCCGATGCCGGGCTGTTGATTCCCCGCCAGGCCCGTGGCGCCGTCAAGCGGGACAGACCTCCCGGTGAGTCGTGGCGGCTCCAACGGTTCTGGCTCTTCCGGGTCGCCGGCATGATCGCCGCCGATGCGCTGGCCTGCGAAGGCACCTCGGAACCCCGGCGTTCTCCCGGATTCGCGAACCGTTTCGATGCGCGCCGTGATGCTGTCCACCGCCTGTTCCGCCACGGCGCGGCCGAAGCGCGCCAGCCAGGCTTTCGGCATCGGATCGGTGTTGACGATCGTGCCGGTGGCCTCGCCCCGGGCAATCGACACTTCTACCGGCTCGGGATGACGAAGCTCCAAGGTCAATGTCTCGCGGCCCTCGTCGATCGAGTCGTCCTCAACGAAGACCGTCACCCACTTCAACCGCTCACCGGCCTCGAACCGCAACGTGCCGTGGCTGTCCACGTAGTCGAGGCCGGCCTTGGCCGTGCCCGACGTAATCGCGTGATAGACCTCCAACGGGCCCGGTGCCGGACGATTGAGCGTTATGGCGAACTCCAGATCTTCCCTGCCCTCGTAAGCCATCGCGTCCGCCGCCGAGATGGTCAGGCCCGCATACCCCCTGGATTCGCCATCGTCGTCGAGGATGGTGAGTTCGACCGAAGTGCTCTCCCCCGCCCGCACCTGCCAGGGCAGCTCGCCGAAGGACACCGTAAAGGTCTCGTCATCGGCATCGGCGTCTTCGGCGATGTCGATGTCAGCCCGGCCGGTGAGGTCCCCGGACGAGAAGAAGATCGTCACCAGCGCCGGACCCTCATAGTCGCCGGACTCCGACGTGCCATTGGAATAAACCAGCGGGATGCGGGTGTTCCACTCCGCTTCCAGCGGCTCTGCGAGCGTTGCCGTCACACGCACCCTGCCGCCCTCGGCCACACTGGTTCTCGCGGCGGTCAGGGAAACCTGTACTGGCTCCGGATCCGGCTTCTTCTGGAAAATGCGGCCGGTTGCGATCTCGGCCTCGCAGCACAGCCTGATGCCCTGCGAGGGATTGAGGGGGTGGGGCCTCTCCCTGACGGGTTCCGACAGCACCGCGCCCTGCGGCTCGAGCAGCCAGATCTGGAACGTCTCCCAGGGATCGTTAACGTTATCTTCAATGAGCCAAACCTCGACGAATTTCTCCTGTTCCCCTGCGGCAAACACCACGTCGCCGTCGTCATGCTCGTAGTCGATCCGCGCGCCTGCGGTCCCAATGTCCGCCGGATGCGTAAACCACTTGGCGCGCACACCACCAGGCGAAGGCGCCGACAAGTGCACGCGGAAGCGCATGAACCCGCCCTCCACGCCTTCGGCATCGTCGATGCTTATGATCAGGTCGCTGGGCGCCGTCGCATCTTCAATGGTCAGCGTGGCGTCATGGGTCTGCAGCCCGGACACGCTCGTGGTCGCTGAAACCGTGACGGTCTCGCTGCCTTCGACCAATGCGTCGTGCACCGGGGTGAAGGTGAAGTCCCGGCTCGCACTCACCTGGTTCGCGGGTACCGTGATGGTGAAGCCCGGCACAGCCGCGAAGTCGTCCGACTCGGTTGCGGTGTCGCCGGAAACCGAGATATCCACATCGGTGGCGACGCTACGGGTGCCCTGGTCAAAGCGGGCGGTGACCGTGATGGTCTGGGCGCCGCTGTCCTCGCCTACCCGAGCTGGAGTGACGGACAGCGACAGGTCGCTCGCCGGCGGGTCTTCATTGCGGATGGCCACTGTTGTCGATGTCACCGTGAAGTCGTCGATAGTCGATGTGCCTGAAACGATGACGGTCTCTTCGGGCTCGTTGGTCAGATCGTCCACCGGCGACAGCACGAAAGTGGCTTGACCGCTCGCTGCATTCGCGGGAATGGTCAGCGCGAAATCCTCCACCTCGGCAAAGTCGTCCGCCTGCGCGGTGCCCGGATCCACTGAAATGGTGAGTACGGTGGCCTGTGTTCTCGCCGCGCCATCGAGGGTCGCCGTGACGGTGATCGTCATATCACCGTCGGCTTCCATGATCTTGATCGGTGAGACGCTCAAGCTGGCGCCGGTGGGCGCGTCGTCGTCATCAGTGATCGTGAGCGCCACGTCGGCCGGGTTCGCCACGCCGCCCCCGCTCGCCGTGGCAGAGACGGTGACCGTCTTGTTCGGCGCATCGACATCGTTGTCCACCGCCGTGATGGTCACCGTGCCCGTGCTTGTGGTGGCGCCGGCGGCGATGGTCAGGGTCGCGCCCGCGATCGTGTAGTCATCGGCGGTCGCCGGGGACACCGCTGCTGCGGCGACCGTCAGCGTGACCGCCTGGTGCGATGCACCGCTGAGGGTTGCCGTCACGGTGGTCGTATTGTCGTTGCCGGACTCGGCGATGGACGCGGGGTCCAGCTCCAGGGTCACCGTCGGCGTGCCGTCGTCGTCGGTGATCGTGCCGGTTCCCGTGCCCGCACCTGCCGTGGCCGAGACCGTCGCGTTGGTCGGCGCGCCCAGCGTAACGATGATCGTCTCGTTGGGCTCGTCGAGGGCGTCCCCCTTGACCTTGATGACGATTGTGCCGCTGGTGTCGCCAGCCGCGATGGACAGGCTCGTGGACGATGGCGTCTCGTAGTCGCTGCCGCCGGTGGCGGTGCCGGCCAGGGTGTACGGCACGGTGACGGCCAGGGAACTAGCCTCGGACAGGGTCACCGTGAAGCTCATGTCCACCGTGGTGTTCGGGTCGTCACCTTCATTCACCGCCGTGGCGTCGGCTACCGACACGGTCGGCGCACCGTCGTCGTCGTCCGTGATCGTGCCCGTGCCGTCGAGGGTCTGCGCGCCGCCGGAGAGCACCGCGTTGCTCGGCGAGGACAGGCGCAGGACGACCGTCTCGTTGGGCTCGTCAACGGTGTCGCCGTTCACCGTGACATCCACCGTCTTCTCGGTTTGGCCCGCGGTGAAGTTGAGGGTGCCCGAAGTAATCGCCGCATAGTCCGTCGCCGACGTCGCCGTGCCGGTGGTCGCATCGGCATAGCCGACGCTCACCGGCTTGCCGCTCGCCGGGGTCAGGGTCACCTTGAAGGTCATCGTCGCAGTGCCGCTGTCGCCCTCGGCGATGCTCGGCGAGTCGATGCTCAGTGTTGGCTCGCCGTCGTCGTCGGTCACGGTGACCGCGATGCTTGCCGCCGCGACGCCCGTGTAGTCCGAAGAGCCCGCGACCACGGCGTGGGCGATGCTCCCGGTGCGCTCATCCCCGGCGTTGTCGATGGCGTCGTCCACCGCGGTCGCCGTGACCGTCTGCGCAATGTTCCAGTTCGACGGGGTGAAGGTGAGCCGCGACGCGCTCAAGGTCACCATGCTCGGTGCGGTGAGGTCGATGCGCACGTCGTCCGTCGGCTCGCTCATCAGCACCACCGTGTAGCTGTCCCGGTCCTCGCGCGTGCCCGCCGTCCCCGCGTTGTCCGCCTCGTCCATGGTCAAGGTGCCGCCGGCCACCGTCACGCCCCGGGTGTCGTCGTCGGTGATCGTCAGCGTCACCGGGGACGGGGCGGACACACCGCCGCCACTCGCCGTGGCTGAGACGGTGACGGTCTTGTTGGCCGCGTCTACATCGTTGTCCGTCGCCGTGACGGTTACCGTGCCCGTGCTCCCGGTGGCACCGGCCGCGATGGTCAGGGTCTTGTTGGCGCTGAGCGTGTAGTCGCCGGTGGCGGCGGGCGACACCGCCGCCCCGGCAACCGTCAGGGTGACCGCGTGGCTCGTTGTGCCGCTTAAGGTAGCGGTCACCGTGCTGGAGCCCCCATTCTCGGTGATGGATGCCGACGACAGCTCGAGCGTCACCGCCGGCGTGCCGTCGTCGTCGGTGATCGTGCCGGTGCCGTCGAGGGTCTGCGCGCCGCCGGAGAGCGCTGCGTTGCTCGGCGAGGACAGGCGCAGGATGACGGTTTCGTTTGGCTCGTCCGTGGTGTCGCCGTTCACCGCGACATCCACCGTCTTCTCGGTTTGGCCCGCGGTGAAGTTGAGGGTGCCGGAGGTGATCGCCGCATAGTCCGTCGCCGAGGTCGCCGTGCCGGTGGTCGCATCGGCGTAGGCGACGCTCACCGGCTTGCCGCTCGCCGATGATAGCGTGACCTTGAATGTCATCGTGGCAGTGCCGCTGTCGCCCTCGACGACGCTCGGCGAGTCGATGCCGAGCGTCGGCTCGCCGTCGTCGTCCGTCACCGTCACATCGACGGCAGCGGCGGTTTCGTCTTCGTAGTCCGTGCCCGTGGCGCTCACCGTGTGGGTGATGGTCGCGGTGCGGGCGTCGCCCGCGTTGTCGATCGCGTCGGCCGCGGCGGTGACGGTGACGGTCTGCGCGTCCCAGTCGGAAGCTGTGAATTCGAGGCTGGTGTCGCTCAGCGTTGCGATTGTCGTGTCGCCGCTCGAAAGGTTCACCGTCACCGTGCCGGTGGGCTGGCTGTCGAGCTCGACGCTGTACGTCTCCTGGTGCTCGGAGGTGTTCTGGGTTGACGGATCGTCGACCTCCGCGAGGGTCAGCGTCACCGGCGAGACGCTGATGCCACGCGTGTCGTCGTCGGTAATCGTCAGCGTCGCGGCGGTCGGGTCGGACACACCGCCGCCACTCGCCGTGGCCGAGACGGTGACGGTCTTGTCAGCCGCGTCCACTTCGTTATCCACCGCCGTGACGGTTACCGTGCCCGAGCTCTCGGTGGCGCCGGCCGCGATGGTCAGGGTCGTGCCGCTAAGGGTGTAATCGCTGGTGGTCGCCGGGGACACCGCCGCCGCGGCGACCGTCAGGGTGACGGCCTGGTGCGATGCGCCACCGAGGGTTGCGGTCACCGTGCTGGAACCTCCGTTCTCGGTGATCGACGCCGACGACAGCTTGAGCGTCACCGCTGGCGTGCCGTCGTCGTCGGTGATCGTGCCGGTTCCCGTTCCCGCGCCTGTCGTGGTCGAGACCGTCGCGTTGGTCGGCGTGCCAAGGGTGACGATGATCGTCTCGTTGGGCTCGTCGAGGGCGTCCCCCTTGACCTTGATGACGATCGTGCCGCTGGCGTCGCCGGCCGGGATCGACAGGCTCGTGGACGATGGCGTCTCGTAGTCGCTGCCGCCGGTGGCGGTGCCGGACAGGGTGTAGGGCACGGTGACGGCGTTGGCGCTCGCGGCGGACAGGGACACCGTGAAGCTCATGTCCGCGGTGGTGTCCGCGTCGTCGCCTTCATTCACCGCCGTGGCGTCGGCTACCGACACGGTCGGTGCGGCGTCGTCGTCCGTGATCGTGCCGGTGCCGTCGAGTGTGGTCGAGCCGCCGGTGAGCCTCGCGTTGCTTGGCGAGGACAGGCGCAGGATGACGGTTTCGCTGGGCTCGTCCGTGGTGTCGCCGTTGACCGTGACATCCACCGTCTTCTCGGTTTGGCCGGCCGCGAAGTTGAGGGTGCCGGAGCTAATCGCCGCGTAGTCCGTGGCCGAGGTCGCCGTGCCGGTGGCCGCGTCAGCGTAGGTGACGCTCACCGGCTTGCCGCTCGCCGGTGACAGCGTCACCTTGAAGGTCATCGTGACAGTGCTGCTGTCGCCCTCCGCGACGCTCGGCGAGTCGATGCTCAGCGTCGGCTCGCCGTCGTCGTCGCTCACGGTCACCGCGACGTTCGCAGCCGTCACACTGGCGTAGTCCGAGTCACCCTCCACTACCGCGTGGGTGATGTTGCCGGTGCGCGCATCCCCGGCGTTGTCGATGCTGTCGTTCACCGCCGTGGCGGTGACGGTCTGCGCCTGGTTCCAGTTCGACGGGGTGAAGGTGAGGCTTGCCGGGCTCAGCGTCACCATGGCCGGGGCGGTGACGTTGATGCTCACATCGTCCGTCGGCTCGCTGTCGAGCACCACCGTGTAGCTGGCCTGATCCTCGCGGGTGGCCGCAGTCCCCGTGTTATCCACCTCGTCCATGGTCAAGGGGCCGCCGGCCACCGTCACGCCCCGCGTGTCGTCGTCGGTGATCGTCAGCGTCGCGGGGGACGGGGCGGACACCCCGCCGCCGCTCGGCGTGGCAGAGACGGTGACGGACTTGTCGGCCGCGTCCACATCGTTGTCCACCGCCGTGATGGTCACGGTGCCGGTGCTCTCGGTGGCGCCGGCCGCGATGGTCAGTGTCTTGTCGGCGCTGAACGTGTAGTCGCCGGTGGCGGCGGGGGACACCGCCGCGGCGGCGACGGTCAAGGTGACGTCCTGGCTCGATGCGCCGCCGAGGGAAGCGGTCACCGTGCTGGAGCCCCCGTTCTCGGGGATCGATGCCGACGACAGCTTGAGCGTCACCGCCGGCGTGCCGTCGTCGTCGGTGATCGTGCCGGTTCCCGTGCCCGCGCCCTCGGCGGTGGAGACCGTTGCGTTGGTTGGTGCGCCGAGCGTGACGATGATCGTCTCGTTGGGCTCGTCGAGGGCGTCCCCCTTGACCTTGATGACGATCGTGCCGCTGGCGTCGCCGGCCGGGATCGACAGGCTCGTGGACGCGGGCGTCTCGTAGTCGCTGCCGCCGGTGGCGGTACCGGACAGGGTGTAGGGCACGGTGACGGCCAGGGAACTGGCCTCGGACAGGGTCACCGTGAAGCTCATGTCCACCGTGGTGTCCGCGTCGTCGCCTTCGTTCACCGCCGTGGCGTCGGCGACCGACACGGTCGGTGCGTCGTCGTCGTCGTTGATCGTGCCGGTGCCGTCGAGTGTCTGCGCGCCGCCGGAGAGCGCCGCGTTGTTTGGCGAGGACAGGCGCAGGATGACGGTTTCGCTGGGCTCGTCCGTGGTGTCGCCGTTGACCGTGACATCCACCGTCTTCTCGGTTTGGCCGGCGGCGAAGTTGAGGGCGCCGGAGGTGATCGCCGCGTAGTCCGTCGCCGAGGTCGCCGTGCCGGTGGCCGCGTCGGCGTAGGTCACGCTCACCGGCTTGCCGCTCGCCGGTGACAGCGTGACCTTGAAGGTCATCGTCGCGGTGCTGCTGTCGCCCTCCGCGACGCTCGGCGAGTCGATCCTGAGCGTCGGCTCGCCGTCGTCGTCGGTGACCGTCACCTCGACGGCGGCGGCTGTCTCGTCCTCGTAATCCGTGCCCGTGGCGCTCACCGTGTGGGTGATGGTCGCGGTGCGGGCATCGCCCGCGTTGTCGATGGCGTCCGCGACGGCGGTGACCGTGACGGTCTGCGCGTCCCAGTCGGAGGCTGTGAATTCGAGGCTGTTGTCGCTCAGCGTTGCGATCGTGGTGTCGCCACTCGCAAGGTTGACCGTCACGGTGCCGGTGGGCTGGCTGTCGAGCTCGACGGTGTACGTCTTCTGGTGCTCGGTGATGCTCTGGGTTGACGGATCGTCAACCTCGGCGAGGGTCAACGTCACCGACGAGACGCTGATGCCGCGGGTGTCATCGTCGGTGATCGTCAAGATCGCGTTCGCTGGATTGGCCACCGCGCCGCCACTCGCCGTGGCCGAGACGGTGACGGTCTTGTTGGCCGCGTCGACATCGTTGTCCACCGCCGTGACGGTGACCGTGCCAGTACTAGTCGTGCTGCCGGCGGCTATGGTCAGGGTTGAGCCGCTGAGGGTGTAGTCGCCAGCGACCGCCGGCGACACGGCCGCGGCGGCGACCGTCAGGGTGACCGCCTGGCTCGATGCGCCGCCGAGGGTTGCGGTCACCGTGCTGGAGCCCCCGTTCTCGGTGATCGATGCCGACGACAGCTTGAGCGTCACGGACGGCGTGCCGTCGTCGTCGTTCACGGTCACCGCGACGCTCTCCGCCGCGACGCCGGCGTAGTCCGAGTCACCCTCCACCACCGCATGGGTGATGTTGCCGGTGCGCTCATTCCCGGCGTTGTCGATGCTGTCGTTCACCGCCGTGGCGGTGACGGTCTGCGTCTGGTTCCAGTTGGACGGGGTGAAGGTGAGGCTTGTCGGGCTCAGCGTCACCATGGCCGGGGCGGTGATGTTGATGCTCACATCGTCCGTGGGCTCGCTGTCGAGTACCACCGTGTAGCTGCCTCGGTCCTCGCGCGTGTCCGCAGTCTCCGTGTTATCCGCCTCGTCCATGGTCAAGGGGCCGCCGGCCACGGTCACGCCCCGGGTGTCGTCGTCGGTGATCGTCAGCGTCGCGGTGGACGGGTGTGCCACCCCGCCGCCGCTCGCCGTGGCCGAGACGGTGACGGTCTTGTCGGCCGCGTCCACATCGTTGTCCGTCGCCGTGACGGTGACGACGCCCGCGCTCTCGGTGGCGCCGGCCGCGATGGTCAGGGTCTTGTTGGCGCTGAGCGAGTAGTCGCCGGTGGCGGCGGGGGACACCGCTGTGGCGGCGACGGTCAGCGTGACGGCCTGGTGCGATGCGCCGCTGAGGGAAGCGGTCACCGTGCTGGAGCCCCCGTTCTCGGTGATGGATGCCGACGACAGCTTGAGCGCCACCGTCGGCGTGCCGTCGTCGTCGGTGATGGTGCCCGTGCCCGTGCCCGCGCCCTCGACGGTCGAGACCGTCGCGTTGGTCGGCGCGCCGAGGGTGACGATGATGGTCTCGTTGGGCTCGTCCACCGCGTCCCCCTTGACCTTGACGACGATGGTGCCGCTGGTGTCGCCAGCCGCGATGGACAGGCTCGTGGACGATGGCGTCTCGTAGTCGCTGCCGCCGGTGGCGGTGCCGGTCAGGGTGTAGGGCACGGTGATGGCCTTGGCGCTCGCGGCGGACAGGGTCACGGTGAAGCTCATGTCCACCGTGGTGTCCTGGTCGTTGCCCTCGTTCACTGCTGCGGCGTTCGCCACCGAAACGGTGGGCGCGTCGTCGTCGTCCGTGATCGTGCCCGTGCCGTCGAGAGTGGTAACCCCGCCGGTGAGCCTCGCGTTGCTCGGCGAGGACAGGCGCAGGACGACCGTCTCGCCGGGCTCGTCGATGGTGTCGCCGTTGACCGTGACATCCACCGTCTTCTCGGTGTCGCCAGCGTCGAAGCTGAGCGTGCCGGAGGTGATCGCCGCGTAGTCCGTGGCCGAGGTCGCCGTGCCGGTGGCCGCGTCGGCGTAGGCGACGGTCACCGGCTTTCCGCTCGCCGGTGACAGCGTGACCTTGAAGGTCATCGTCGCAGTGCTGCTGTCGCCCTCGGCGACGCTCGGTGCGTCGATGCCGAGCGTCGGCTCGCCGTCGTCGTCGGTGACTGTGACACTCACCGCCGCGGCGGTCTCGTCCTCGTAGTCCGTGGCCGTGGCGCTCACCGTGTGGGTGATGGTCGCGGTGCGTTCATCGCCCGCGTTGTCGATGGCGTCGGCCACGGCGGTGACGGTCACGGTCTGCGCGTCCCAGTCGGACGCCGTGAACTCGAGGCTGTTGTCGCTCAGCGTGGCAACCGTCGTGTCGCCGCTCGCGAGGTTCACCGTCACGGTGCCGGTGGGCTCGCTGTCGAGCTCGACGCTGTAGGTCTTCCGGTGCTCGGTGAGGCTCTGGGTTGACGGATCATCGACTTCGGCGAGGGTCAGCGCCACCGGCGAGACGCTGATGCCGCGGGTGTCGTCGTCGGTGATGGTGATGCTCGCGAGCGGCACCGGGTCGCTGCCGGCGAAGGCGCCGCTGATGCTCACCGTCTCGTCGTCTTCATCAACGGCGTCGTCCACCGGTGTGAACGTGAAGCTGCCGGTCCCGCTCGACGCCTCCGCCGCGATGGTGATGTCGAAGCCGTCCACCGCCTCGTAGTCGTCCACCTCGGTGGCCGAATCGTCCTCGTCGCCCACGGTGACGTTCACCGTCCGCGCCGTCGACGAGGTGACCTCCCCGGCCAGGCTCGCCGTCACCGTGATGGTCGGCGCGGTCTGCACGTTCTCGGCAACCCTGGTGCTCGCGTCGCCCTCCCCGAGACTGACCTTGATGTTCAGCTCTTTCGGCGCTTCGTCATCGTCGAGAATGGTGAGCGTCCGGTCGTCCGGGTCGGCCACGCCCCCGCCGCTGGCCGTGGCCGAGACGGTGACGGTCTTGTCGGGGGCGTCCACCGTGTTGTCCACCGCGGTGATGGTCACGGTGCCGGTGCTCCTGGTGCTGCCGGCGGCGATGGTCAGGGTCGTGCCGGCCAGGGTGTAGTCGCTGCTGGTCGCCGGGTCCACCGCGGCGGCGGCGACCGTCAGGGTGACGGCCCGGCTCGAAGGGCCGCTCAGGGTCGCGGTCACCGTGGTCGCGTTGTCGTCGCCGGACTCGTCGATGGACGCGGGATCGAGCACCAGGGTCGCGGTCGGCGTGCCGTCGTCGTCGGTGATGTCGAACGTCGCCGTGCCGCTCTTGGCCGTGCCGCCGTCGAGGTCGTCGTCGATGGTGCCTATGCCGACGGTCACCGACTCCGTCGCGCCCTCGTCGGTGGTGTCGGCCGTCGCCGTGAGGACGACCGTCGCGCTGCCCGCGGCTTTGTCCACGCCGGAGAAGGCGATCGTCGGCGGGCTTGCCGCGAGGTCGGTGCCCGCGAGGTTCGAGTAGCTGACGCCGGTGGGCGTCGAGTTCGGCGCGGCGAGCGTGTAGTCGGTGCCGAAGGTGGCCGTGCCGGAGAAGGTCAGCGGCACGTCGAGGGTCTCGTCGCCGGTGAGCGCCCGGCCCAGCGTGACGGTGATGGTCTTGGTGCCGCCGGCCTCGTCGATGGCGGTGGATGGGGCCGCGAGCTTGACCGTGGTCGCGTCGTTGTCGGTGATGTTGATCGTGTGACTCTTGGTGCTGCCGAGCTGCGCGCCGGCTCCTGCGGTCAGGTCGACGGTGAAGGCTTCTCCGGGCTCGTCGGTGCTGTCGTCGGTGATGCTGACGCTGATGGTCTTGCTGGCGTCGGCCGCGGCGAAGTCGAGGTCCGTGCCGGTGATGGCCGTGAAGTCGCTGCCGCCGGTGGCCGTGCCGTCGGTCGTCGCGTAGCTGACCGTGGCGGCAACGAGGGTCGTGCCGGTCTTCGCAACGGTCAGGGTCAGCGTGCCGTCGTCCTCGTCGGCGTCGGTGGAGGCGGCGGAGAAGGCGAAGGTCGGGCGGTCGGCGGCGTCGGTGATGGTGCCGACGGCAGACCTCGCCGTCTCGCTGAGGTTGAAGGTGTCGGTGCTGTCCAGGGTCAGCGTGAAGTGGTGGTCGCCCTCGTAGGTGGTGTCCTGCATGGTCGGGATGCTGACGGTGCCAGTGCGGGAACCGGCGGCGATGGTGAGCGCCGCGTTGGCCGCCGCCGCGGTGTAGTCGGCGCTGGTCGCGACCTGGTGAGTTTCATCATCGTCGTTGCCGCGGCCGTCGGAGGTCGAGTAGCCGACGCTCACGCCGCCGCTCGGCGCGACCTCGGGCAGCGTCACCGTGAACACCACCGCGCTGCCCTCGGCGGCGCTCGCGTCCGCGACGCTGATCTCGGCGTCGTCGTCGAGGATCGGCACCGACGCCGAACCGGTCGCGGTGATGCCGCCGGACAGCCCGCTCGACGAGGGCGCGCGGGCACTGGTCCCGTAGGCGATGGCCACGGTGCGGCTGGCGTTGTCCGTGTTGGCCACGGCGGTGAGCGTCAGCGTCGCCGTCCGGGCCTCGGCGCCCTCGATCTTCACCGCCGGGTCCTGGGCGCTGTGCGGATCGGCCGCCGCCAGCGACACGCCCGTGCCGCCGTCGCCCTTGAGAGCGAGGGTGTAGTGCGTCGACACCGTCGCGCCGGTCACCGCCAACGGCACCGTCACGCTCTCGCCCGCCACCAGCGCCCGACCCAGCGTGATGGTCACGTCCACTGCGCCACCGTCCTCGGCGATGCCGCCCGAACCGGCCCGCGCCAGAGCGACCGTGGTCGCGTCGTCGTCGTTCACGTCCACGCTCGCCGAACCGCCGCTGGAAGCCACCGCGTAGTCCGTGCCGCCCTTGAGAGCCACGGTCACCGAACCGTCCGGCTCGTCGTTCGTGTCGGCCTCGGTGGTGACCGTATGCGCCTCGCTGGTCCGCCCGGCGCGGAAGGTGAGGGTCTTGGCACCGGTCGTACCGCTCGCGGCGAAGCCCGCCGTGGTGGCGATGTCGAGGTTCACCGTCAGGTCGGCGACGGGCGCGATGTCGGCGTTGACCGTGAAGCCCGCCGCCGTGCCTTCCGTGACCGCCGACCCGGCTGCAATGCCGAGTTCGGGCACGTCGTCGTCGGTCAGCGTGATGCTCGTTCCGGTGACCGTCAGGCTGCCGGACTCGCCGGTCACGCTGATGGTCTCGTCCGCCTCGTCGAGGGCGTCGTCGGTGGGCGTCAGGTCGAAGGCCCTGGAGACGCCCGCCTCGCCGGCGGGGATGACGAGGTCGAAGGCGGACACCCGCGCGTAGTCGGTGCCGGAGACGGCGCTGTCGGTCGCCTTGCCGACGGTCACCTCCACCGTCGTGTCCGCCGAATAGCGTGTGCCGCCGCCCACCGTCGCGGTCACGGTGACGCTGGTCTTGGCCGCGTCCTCGGCCACCTCTTCGGTGTCAACTGAAAGCGTGATGCCGTCCGGCGCGGCGTCGTCGTCGGTGACCGTCGCCGTCACGCCGGACACATTGACCCCGGCGTAGTCCGAACCCCCCGCGACCAAGGTGTGCGCGATGCTCGCGGTACGCGCGTCGCCGGGATTGTCGATGGCGTCGTCGACGGCGGTGACGGTGACGGTCTGCGCCTGGCTCCAGTTCGACGGGGTGAAGGTGAGGCTTGCCGGGCTCAGCGTCACCATGGCCGGGGCGGTGAGGTTGATGCTCACATCGTCCGTCGGCTCGCTGTCGAGCACCACCGTGTAGCTGGCCTGATCCTCGCGGGTGGCCGCAGTCCCCGTGTTATCCGCCTCGTCCATGGTCAAGGGGCCGCCGGCCACCGTCACGCCCCGCGTGTCGTCGTCGGTGATCGTCAGCGTCGCGGGGGACGGGGCGGACACCCCGCCGCCGCTCGCCGTGGCAGAGACGGTGACGGACTTGTCGGCCGCATCCACATCGTTGTCCACCGCCGTGATGGTCACGGTGCCGGTGCTCTCGGTGGCGCCGGCCGCGATGGTCAGTGTCTTGTCGGCGCTGAGCGTGTAGTCGCCGGTGGCGGCGGGGGACACCGCCGCGGCGGCGACGGTCAAGGTGACGTCCTGGCTCGATGCGCCGCCGAGGGAAGCGGTTACCGTGCTGGAGCCCACGTTCTCGGTGATCGATGCCGACGACAGCTTGAGCGTCACCGCCGGCGTGCCGTCGTCGTCGGTGATCGTGCCGGTTCCCGTGCCCGCGCCCTCGGCGGTGGAGACCGTTGCGTTGGTTGGTGCGCCGAGCGTGACGATGATCGTCTCGTTGGGCTCGTCGAGGGCGTCCCCCTTGACCTTGATGACGATCGTGCCGCTGGCGTCGCCGGCCGGGATCGACAGGCTCGTGGACGCGGGCGTCTCGTAGTCGCTGCCGCCGGTGGCGGTACCGGACAGGGTGTAGGGCACGGTGACGGCCAGGGAACTGGCCTCGGACAGGGTCACCGTGAAGCTCATGTCCACCGTGGTGTCCGCGTCGTCGCCTTCGTTCACCGCCGTGGCGTCGGCGACCGACACGGTCGGTGCGTCGTCGTCGTCGTTGATCGTGCCGGTGCCGTCGAGTGTCTGCGCGCCGCCGGAGAGCGCCGCGTTGTTTGGCGAGGACAGGCGCAGGATGACGGTTTCGCTGGGCTCGTCCGTGGTGTCGCCGTTGACCGTGACATCCACCGTCTTCTCGGTTTGGCCGGCGGCGAAGTTGAGGGCGCCGGAGGTGATCGCCGCGTAGTCCGTCGCCGAGGTCGCCGTGCCGGTGGCCGCGTCGGCGTAGGTCACGCTCACCGGCTTGCCGCTCGCCGGTGACAGCGTGACCTTGAAGGTCATCGTCGCGGTGCTGCTGTCGCCCTCCGCGACGCTCGGCGAGTCGATGCCGAGCGTCGGCTCGCCGTCGTCGTCGGTGACGGTGACACTCACCGCCGCGGCGGTCTCGTCCTCGTAGTCCGTGCCCGTGGCGCCCACCGTGTGGGTGATGGTCGCGGTGCGTTCATCGCCCGCGTTGTCGATGGCGTCGGCCACGGCGGTGACGGTCACGGTCTGCGCGTCCCAGTCGGACGCCGTGAACTCGAGGCTGTTGTCGCTCAGCGTTGCGATGGTGGTATCGCCGCTCGAAAGGTTGACCGTCACGGTGCCGGTGGGCTCGCTGTCGAGCTCGACGGTGTACGTCTTCCGGTGCTCGGTGATGCTCTGCGTTGACGGATCGTCGGCCTCGTCGAGAGTCAGCGCCACCGGCGAAACGCTGATGCCGCGGGTGTCGTCGTCGGTGATCGTGATGCTCGCGAGATTCACCGGGTCGCTGCCGGCGAAGGCGCCGCTGATGCTCACCGTCTCGTCGTCTTCATCAACGGCGTCGTCCACCGGTGTGAACGTGAAGCTGCCGGTCCCGCTCGACGCCTCCGCCGCGATGGTGATGTCGAAGCCGTCCACCGCCTCGTAGTCGTCCACCTCGGTGGCCGAGTCATCGTCATCGCCCACGGTGACGTTCACCGTCCGCGCCGTCGACGAGGTGACCTCCCCGGCCAGGCTCGCCGTCACGGTGATGGTCGGCGCGGTCTGCACGTTCTCGGCAACCCTGGTGCTCGCGTTGCCCTCCCCCAGACTGACCGTGATGTTCAGTTCCTTGGCGGCTTCGTCATCGTCAAGAATCGTGAGCGTCTGGTCGTCCGGATCCGCCGCGCCGCCGCCGCTGGCGGTGGCCGAGACCGTGACAGTCTTGTTGGGGGCGTCCACCGTGTTGTCCACTGCGGTGATGGTTACGGTGCCGGTGCTTGTGGTGGCGCCGGCGGCGATGGTGAGGGTCGTGCCGCTGACGGTGAAGTCGCTGCCGGTCGCCGGGTCCACCGCCGCGACGGCGACGGTCAGGGTGACGGCCTGGCTCGAGGGGCCGCTCAGGGTTGCGGTCACTGTGCTGCGACCACTGGTGGCGCCGCCATCCTCGGCAACGGATGTCGGCGTCAGCTTGAGCGTCACCACCGGCGTGCCGTCGTCGTCGTTCACGGTGACCGCGACGCTCTCCGCGGCGACGCCGGCGTAGTCCGAGTCACCTTCCACCACCGCGTGGGCGATGCTGCCGGTTCGCTCATCCCCGGCGTTGTCGATGGCGTCATCCACCGCCGTCGCCGTCACAGTCTGCGCCTGGTTCCAGTTCGACGGGGTGAAGGTGAGGCTTGTCGGGCTCAGCGTCACGATGTTCGGGGCGGTGATGTTGATGCTCACATCGTCCGTCGGCTCGCTGTCGAGCACCACCGTGTAGCTGTCCTGGTCCTCGCGGGTGTCCGCAGTCCCCGCGTTATCCGCCTCGTCCATGGTCAAGGAGCCGCCGGTCACCGTCACGCCCCGCGTGTCGTCGTCGGTGATCGTCAGCGTCACGGGGGACGGGGCAGACACCCCGCCGCCGGTCGCGGTGGCCGAGACCGTGACGGACTTGTCGGCCGCATCCACATCGTTGTCCGCCGCCGTGACGGTGACGGTGCCCGTGCTCTCGGTGGCGCCGGCGGCGATGGTCAGGGTCTTGTTGGCGCTGAGCGCGAAGTCGCCCGTTGCCGCCGGGGACACGGCCGCGGCGGCGACCGTCAGGGTGACCGTCTGGCTCGATGCGCCGCTCAGGGAAGCGGTGACCGTGCTGGAGCCCCCGTTCTCGGCGATCGATGCCGACGACAGCTTGAGCGTCACCGCCGGCGTGCCGTCGTCGTCGTTCACGGTCACCGCGACGCTCGCCGCCGCGACGCCGGCGTAGTCCGAGTCACCCTCCACCACCGTGTGCGCGATGCTGCCGGCGCGCTCATTCCCGGCGTTGTCGATGGCGTCGTCCACCGCCGTCGCCGTCACCGTCTGTGCCTGGTCCCAGTTGGAGGGCGTGAAGGTGAGGCTTGTCGGGCTCAGCGTCACCATGGCCGGCGCGGTGATGTCGATGCTCACGTCGTCCGTCGGCTCGCTGTCGAGCACCACCGTGTAGGTCGCCTCGTGCTCCTTGGCGGGGGTGTCGGGATCGTCGGCCTCGTCCACCGACAGGGTGGCCGTGGACACCGTCACGCCCCGGGTGTCGTCGTCGGTGAGGTCGATGCTCGCGCCTGCCACCGCGACGCCGCCCGGGTCCGTGCCGGTGACGGCGATCGTTTCCGTGTCCTCGTCCACGTCGTCGTCGAGGGGTTCGAGGTCGAAGGTGTCTTCCGCGCTCGACGCACCGGCGGGCAGGGTCAGGGTGAAGTTCTCGACTGCGGTGTAGTCCTCGTCCGAGGTCGCCGTGCTCGTTCCCCCGCCGACCGCGATGGCCAGGTCCTTGCTCGCCGCGTAGGTACTGCCGCCGCTGACGCTGGCCGTCACCGTGACGATCGCCTCGGCGGCGTTCTCGGCGATCGTCGATTTGTCGACGGCAAGCGTGATGCCGGTCGGCGCGTCGTCGTCGTCGGTGATCGTGAGCGTCGCGTCGTCCGGGTCCGCCACGCCGCCGCCGCTCGCGGTGGCCGAGACGGTCACCGACTTGTTCGGCGCATCGACGCTGTTGTCCACGGCGGTGATCGTCACGGCGCCCCTGCTGGCCTGGCTGCCGGCGGCGATGGTGAGGGTCGTGTTGGTGCTCAGCGCGTAGTCAGCCACTACCGCCGGAGAGACGGCTGCGGCGGCGACGGTCAGGGTGACGGCCTCGCTTGATTCACCGCTCAAGGTGGCGGTTACGGTGCTTTCGTTCTTGTTGCCGGATTCGTCGATCGTCGCGGGCGTCAGCACGAGGGTCGCGGTCGGCGTCGCGTCGTCGTCGGTGATCGTGCCGGCGCCGTCGAGGGTCTGCGCGCCGCCGGAGAGCACCGCGTTGCTTGGCGAGGACAGGCGCAGGATGACGGTTTCATTGGGCTCGTCAACCGTGTCGCCGTTCACCGTGACCGTCACCGTCTTCTCGGTTTGGCCGGCGGTGAAGTTGAGGGTGCCGGAGGCAATCGCCGCGTAGTCCGTGGCCGAGGTCGCCGTGCCGGTGGCCGCGTCGGCGTAGGTCACGCTCACCGGCTTGCCGCTAGCCGGCGACAGCGTGACCTTGAAGGTCAGGGTGGCAGTGCTGCTGTTGCCCTCGGCGACGCTCGGCGAGTCGATGCTGAGCGTCGGCTCGCCGTCGTCGTCGGTGACCGTCACGTCGACGGCAGCGGCGGTTTCGTCCTTGTAGTCCGTGCCGGCGGCGCTGACCGTATGGGTAATGCGCACCGTGCGCTTGTCCGCTGGATTGTCGATGGCGTCGGCGACGGCGGTGACCATGACGGTCTGGGCGTCCCAGTCGGACGCCGTGAACTCGAGGCTTGTTTCGCTGAGCGTGGCGATCTTGGTGTCGCCGCTCGAGAGGTTCACCGTCACGGTGCCGGTGGGCTCGCTGTCGAGCTCGACGGTGTACGTCTTCTGGTGCTCGGTGGCGCTCTCCGTCAACGGATCGTCGGCCTCGGCGAGGGTCAACGTCACCGTCGAGACGCTGATGCCGCGGTCATCGTCGTCGGTGATCGTCAGCGTCGCATTGCTCGGGCTCGCGACGCCGTTGCCGCCGGTCGCGGCGGCCGAGACGGTGACGGTCTTGTTGGCCGCGTCGACATCGTTGTCCACCGCCGTGATGGTCAATGTGCCGGTGCTCGTGGTGCTGCCGGCGGCGATGGTGAGAGTCGTGCCGCCGAGGCTGAAGTCGCTGCTGGTCGCCGGGTCCACCGCCGCGGCGGCGACGGTCAGCGTGACGGCCCGGCTCGATGGGCCGCTCAGGGTCGCGGTCACCGTGGTCGCGTTGTCGTCGCCGGACTCGTCGATGGATGTGGGATCCAGCACCAGGGTCGCGGTCGGCGTGCCGTCGTCGTCGGTGATGTCGAAGGTCGCCGTGCCGCTCTTGGTCGTGCCGCCGTCGAGGTCGTCGTCGATGGTGCCGATGCCGACGGTGACGGATTCCGTCGCGCCCTCGTCGATGGTGTCGGCCGTCGCCGTGAGGACGACCGTCGCGCTGCCCGCGGCTTTGTCCACGCCGGAGAAGGCGATGGTCGGCGGGCTTGCCGCGAGGTCGGTGCTCGCGAGGTCCGAGTAGGTGACGCCGGTGGGGGTCGAGTTCGGCGCGGCGAGCGTGTAGTCGGTGCCGAAGGTGGCCGTGCCGGAGAAGGTCAGCGGCACGTCGAGGGTCTCGTCGCCGGTGAGCGCCCGGCCGAGCGTGACGGTGATGGTCTTGGTGCCGCCGGCCTCGTCGATGGCGGTGGATGGGGCCGCGAGCTTGACCGTGGTCGCGTCGTTGTCGGTGATGTTGATCGTGTGACTCTTGGTGCTGCCGAGCTGCGCGCCGGCTCCTGCGGTGAGGTCGACGGTGAAGGCTTCTCCGGGCTCGTCGGTGCTGTCGTCGGTGAGGCTGACGGTGATGTTCTTGCTGGCGTCTGCGGCGGCGAAGTTCAGGTCCGTGCCGGTGATGGCGGTGAAGTCGCTGCCGCCGGTGGCGGTGCCGTCGGTCGTCGCGTAGCTGACCGTGGCGGCAACGAGCGTCGTGCCGGTCTTGGCAACGGTCAGGGTCAGCGTGCCGTCGTCCTCGTCGGCGTCCGTGGAGGCTGTTGAGAAGGCGAAGGTCGGGCGGTCCGCCGCGTCGGTGATGGTGCCGACGGCGGAACCCGCCGTGTCGCTGAGGTTGAAGGTGTCGGTGCTGACGAGGGTCAGCGTGAAGTGGTGGTCGCCCTCGTAGGTGGTGTCCTGCGTGGTCGGGATGCTGACGGTGCCGGTGCGGGAACCGGCGGCGATGGTGAGCGCCGCGTTCGCCGCCGCCGCCGTGTAGTCGGCGCTGGTGGCCACCTGGTGGGTGGCATCATCGTCGTTGCCCCGGCCGTCGGAAGTCGAGTAGCCGACGCTCACCCCGCCGCTCGGCGCGACCTCGGGCAGCGTCACGGTGAACACCACCGCGCTGCCCTCGGCGGCGCTCGCGTCGGCCACGCTGACCATGGCGTCGTCGTCGACGATCGGCACCGATGCCGAGCCGCTCGTGGTGATGCCGCCCGAGAGGCCGGACGACGAGGGTGCCCGGGCGCTCGTCCCGTAGGCGATGGCCACGGTGCGGCTGGCGTTGTCCGTGTTGGCCACGGCCGTGAGCGTCAGCGTCGCTGCTCGGGCCTCGGCGCCCTCGATCTTCACCGCCGGGTCCTGGGCGCCGTGCGGGTCGGCCGTCACCAGCGACACGCCCGTGCCGCCGTCGCCCTTGAGACCGAGGGTGTAGTGCGTCGTCACCGTCGCGCCGGACACCGCGAGCGGCACGGTGACGCCCTCGCCCGCCACCAGTGCCCGGCCCAGCGTGATGGTCACGTCCACGGAACCACCGTCCTCGGCGATGCCACCGGAACCAACCCGAGCCACGGTGACCGTGGTCGCGTCGTCGTCGTTCACGTCGACGCTCGCCGTCTTGCCGCTCGACGCCACCGCGTAGTTCGTGCCGGCCTTCACGGTCACCGTCACCGAGCCATCGGGTTCGTCTGTCGTGTCGTCCTGGGTGGTGACCGTATAGGCCTCGCTGGTCCGCCCGGCGCGGAAGGTGAGGGTCTTGGCACCGGTCGTACCGCTCGCGGCGAAGCCCGCCGTGGTGGCGATGTCGAGGTTCACCGTCAGGTCGGCCACGGGTGCGATGTCGGCATTGACCGTGAAGCCCGCCGCCGTGCCCTCCGTGACCGCTGCGCCGGCGGCGATGCTGAGCTCCGGCACGTCGTCGTCGGTGAGGGTGATGCTGGTGCCGGTGACCGTCAGGCTGCCGGATTCGCCGGTCACGCTGATGGTCTCGTCGGCCTCGTCGAGGGCGTCGTCGGTGGGCGTCAGGTCGAAGGCCTGGGAGACGCTCGCCTCGCCGGCGGAGATGACGAGGTCGAAGGCGGACACCCGCGCGTAGTCGGTGCCGGACACCGCGCTGTCGGTCGCCTTGCCGACGGTCACCTCCACCGTCGTGTCCGCCGAATAGCGTGTGCCGCCGCCCACCGTCGCGGTCACGGTGACGCTGGTCTTGGCCGCGTCCTCGGCCACCTCTTCGGTGTCAACTGAAAGCGTGATGCCGTCCGGCGCGTCGTCGTCGTCGGTGACCGTCGCCGTCACGCCGGACACATTGACCCCGGCGTAGTCCGAACCCCCCGCGACCAAGGTGTGCGCGATGCTCGCGGTGCGCGCGCCGCCGGAGTTGTCGATGGCGTCATCGACGGCGGTGACCGTGACGGTCTGCGCCTGGTTCCAGTTCGACGGGGTGAAGTCGAGGCGCGCGCCACTCAACGTTACCGCGCCGCCGGTCGCGCCGAGGTCGATGCGCACGTCGTCGGTCGGCTCGCTGTCGAGCACCACCGTGTAGGTTGCCTGGTGCTCCTTGGCGGGAGTATCGGGATCGTCGGCCTCGTCCACCGACAGGGTGGCCTCGGACACCGTCACGCCCCGGGTGTCGTCGTCGGTGATCGTCAGCGTCGCGTCGTCCGGGTCGGCCACGCCGCCGCCGCTCGCGGTGGCGGAGACGGTCACCGACTTGTTCGGCGCATCGACGCTGTTGTCCACGGCGGTGATCGTCACGGCGCCCGTGCTGGCCTTGCTGCCGGCGGCGATGGTCAGGGTCGTGCCGCCGAGCCTGAAGTCGCTGCTGGTCGCCGGGTCCACCGCCGCGGCGGCGACCGTCAGGGTGACCGCCTCGCTCGATGCGCCGCTCAAGGTGGCCGTTACGGTGCTTTCGTTCCTGTTGCCGGATTCGTCGATCATCGCGGGCTTCAGCACGAGGGTGGCGGTCGGCGTCGCGTCGTCGTCGTTGATCGTGCCCGTGCCGTCGAGTGTGGTCGAGCCGCCGGAGAGCGCCGCGTTGCTTGGCGAGGACAGGCGCAGCACGACCGTCTCGTTGGGCTCGTCCGTGGTGTCGCCGTTGACGGTCACCGTCACGGTTTCTTCGGTGTCGCCGGCGGCGAAGTTGAGGGTGCCGGAGCTGATCGCCGCGTAGTCCGTGGCCGAGGTCGCCGTGCCGGTGGCCGCATCGGCGTAGGCGACGCTCACCGGCTTGCCGCTCGCCGCTGACAACGTGACCTTGAAGGTCAGGGTCGCAGTGCTGCTATCGCCCTCCGCGACGCTCGGCGAGTCGACGCTGAGCGTCGGCTCGCCGTCGTCGTCGGTGACCGTCACGTCGACGGCCGCGGCGGTCTCGTCCTTGTAGTCCGTGCCGGCGGCGCTGATCGTATGGGTGATGCGCACCGTGCGCTTGTCGCCGGCGTTGTCGATGTCGTCGGCGACGGCGGTGACGGTGACGGTCTGCTCGTCCCAGTCCGAGGGCGTGAATTCGAGGCTCGTTTCGCTGAGCGTGGCAATCTTGGTGTCGCCGCTCGAGAGGTTCACGGTCACAGTGCCGGTCGGCTGGCTGTCGAGCTCGATGCTGTAGGTCTTCTGGTGCTCGGTGGCGCTCTCCGTCAACGGATCGTCGACCTCGGCGAGGGTCAGCGTCACCGGCGCAACGTTGATGCCGCGCTCATCGTCGTCGGTGATCGTCAGCGCTACGGCGGAGGCGTCGGACACCCCGCCGCCACTCGCCGTGGCCGACACCGTGACGGTCTTGTTGGCCGCGTCGACATCGTTGTCCACCGCCGTGACGGTGACCGTGCCGGTGCTAGTCGTGCTGCCGGCGGCAATGGTCAGGGTTGTGCCGCTGAGGGTGTAGTCGCCAGCGACCGCCGGGGACACCGCCACGGCGGCGACGGTCAAGGTGACGGCCTGGTGCGATGCACCGCTGAGGGAAGCGGTCACCGTGCTGGAACCTCCGTCCTCGGTGATGGATGCCGACGACAGCTTGAGCGTCACGGTCGGCGTGCCGTCGTCGTCGTTCACGGTGACCGCGACACTTGCCGCCGCGACGCCGGCGTAGTCCGAGTCTCCCTCCACCACCGCGTGGGCGATGCTGCCGGTGCGCTCATCCCCGGCGTTGTCGATGGCGTCGTCCACCGCCATCGCCGTCACCGTCTGCGCCTGGTTCCAGTTCGAAGGCGTGAAGGCGAGGCTTGTCGGGCTCAGCGTCACCATGGCCGGGGCGGTGATGTTGATGCCCACATCGTCCGTCGGCTCGCTGTCGAGCACCACCGTGTAGCTGCCCTGGTCCTCGCGGGTGTCCGCAGTACCCGCGTTATCCGCCTCGTCCATGCTCAAGGAGCCGCCGGCCACCGTCACGCCCCGGGTGTCGTCGTCGGTGAGGTCGATGCTCGCGCCCGCCACCACCACGCCGCCGGGGTCCGTGCCGGTGACGGCGATCGTCTCCGTGTCCTCGTCCACGTCGTCGTCGAGGGGTTCGAGGTCGAAGGTGTCTTTCGCGCTTGACGCGCCGGCGGGCACGGTCAGGGTGAAGCTCTCGACCGCGGTGAAGTCATCGTCCGACACCGCCGTGCTCGTTCCCGCGCCGACCGCGATGGTCAGGTCCTTGCTCGCCGAGTAGGTGCTGCCGCCGGTGACGCTGGCCGTCACCGTGACGGTCGCCTCGGCGGCGCTTTCGGCGATCGTCGATTTGTCGACGGCAAGCGTAATGCCGGTCGGCGCGGCGTCATCGTCGGTGATCGTCAGCGTCGCGTCGTCCGGGTCCGCCACGCCGCCGCCGCTCGCCGTGGCCGAGACGGTCACGGTCTTGTTGGGGGCGTCCACCGAGTTGTCCACTGCGGTGATCGTGACGGCGCCCGTGCTGGCCTTGCTGCCGGCGGCGATGGTGAGGGTCTTGTTCGTGCTGAGCGTGAAGTCGCCCACTACCGCCGGAGAGACGGCCGCTGCGGCGACCGTCAGGGTGACGGCCTCGCTCGATGCGCCGCTCAAGGTGGCGGTTACGGTGCTTTCGTTCCTGTTGCCGGATTCGTCGATCGTCGCGGGCGTCAGCACGAGGGTCGCGGCGGGCGTCGCATCGTCGTCGTTGATCGTGCCGGTGCCGTCGAGGGTCTGGGCGCCGCCGGAGAGCGCCGCGTTGCTCGGCGAGGACAGGCGCAGGACGACGGTTTCATTGGGCTCGTCAACCGTGTCGCCGTTCACCGTGACTGTCACCGTCTTCTCGGTTTGGCCCGCGGCGAAGTTGAGCGTGCCGGAGGTGATCGCCGCGTAGTCCGTGGCCGAGGTCGCCGTGCCGGTGGCCGCGTCGGCGTAGGTGACGCTCACCGGCTTGCCGCTCGCCGGAGTCAGCGTGACCTTGAAGGTCAGGGTCGCGGTGGCGCTGTTGCCCTCGGCGACGCTCGGCGAGTCGATGCCGAGCGTCGGCTCGCCGTCGTCGTCGGTGACCGTCACGTCGACGGCAGCGGCGGTTTCGTCCTTGTAGTCGGTGGCGGCGGCGTTGACCGTGTGGGTGATGCGCACCGTGCGCTTGTCGCCGGCATTGTCGATGGCGTCGGGGACGGCGGTGACCGTGACGGTCTGCGCGTCCCAGTCCGAGGCTGTGAATTCGAGGCTCGTTTCGCTGAGCGTGGCAATCTTGGTGTCGCCGCTCGAGAGGTTCACGGTCACAGTGCCGGTGGGCTGGCTGTCGAGCTCGACGCGGTACGTCTTCTGGTGCTCAGAGGCGCTCTCCGTCAACGGATCGTCGGCCTCGGCGAGGGTCAGCGTTACGGGCGCGACGCTGATGCCGCGCGTGTCGTCGTCGCCGATCGTCAGCGTCACGTCGGACGGGTTCGCAACCCCGCCGCCGCTCGCCGCGGCCGAGACCGTGACGGTCTTGTCGGCCGCGTCCACCTCGTTGTCCACCGCCGTGACGGTCACCGTGCCGGTGCTTGTGGTGTCGCCGGCAGCGATGGTCAGCGTCGTGCCAGCCAGCGTGAAGTCGCCGGCAACGGCCGGAGACACCGCTGCGGTGGCAACCGTCAGAGTGACGGCCTCGCTCGAAGGACCGCTCAGGGTCGCGGTCACCGTGGTCGCATTGTCGTCACCGGACTCGTCGATGGATGTGGGGGTCAGCACCAGAGTCGCCGTCGGGGTGCCGTCATCGTCGGTGATGTCGAAGGTCGCCGTGCCGGAACCGGAGGCGCCACCGTCGAGGTTCTCTCCCGAACTGGCGTTCAAGGCGCCAAGACCCACTGTCACCGACTCCGTGGCGCCCTCGTCGGTGGTGTCGGATGTGGCGGTAAGAATGACCGTCGCGCTGCCCGCGGCGCCGCTCACGCCGGAGAAGGCGATCGTCGGCGGGCTTGCCGCGAGGTCGGTGCTCGCGAGGTCCGAGTAGGTGACGCCGGTGGGGGTCGAGTTCGGCGCGGCGAGCGTGTAGTCGGTGCCGAAGGTGGCCGTGCCGGAGAAGGTCAGCGGCACGTCGAGGGTCTCGTCGCCGGTGAGCGCACGACCCAGGGTGACCGTGATGGTCTTGGTGCCGGCGGCCTCGTCGATGGCGGTGGATGGGGCGGCCAGCTTGACCGTGGTCGCGTCGTTGTCGGTGATGTTGATCGTGTGACTCTTCGTGCTGCCGAGCTGCGCGCCGGCTCCTGCCGTCAGGTCCACGGTGAAGGCTTCTCCGGGCTCGTCGGTGCTGTCGTCGGTGATGCTGACGCTGATGGTCTTGCTGGCGTCGGCCGCAGTGAAGTCGAGGTCCGTGCTGGTGATGGCCGTGAAGTCGCTGCCGCCTGTGGCGGTGCCGTCGGTCGTCGCGTAGCTGACCGTCGCGGCAACAAGGGTCGTGCCGGTCTTCGCAACGGTCAGGGTCAGCGTGCCGTCGTCCTCGTCGGCGTCCGTGGAGGCTGCCGAGAAGGCGAAGGTCGGGCGGTCGGCGGCGTCGGTGATGGTGCCGACGGCGGAACCCGCCGTCTCGCTGAGGTTGAAGGTGTCGGTGCTGTCCAGGGTCAGCGTGAAGTGGTGGTCGCCCTCGTGGGTGGTGTCCTGCATGGTCGGGATGCTGACGGTGCCGGTGCGGGAACCGGCGGCGATGGTGAGCGCCGCGTTCTCCGCCGCCGCCGTGTAGTCGGCGCTGGTGGCCACCTGGTGGGTGTCGTCATCGTCGTTGCCCCGGCCGTCGGAAGTCGAGTAGCCGACCGTCACGCCGCCGCTCGGCGCCACCTCCGGCAGCGTCACCGTGAACACCACCGCGCTGCCCTCGGCGGCGCTCGCAGCGGCCACGCTGACCATGGCATCGTCGTCGAGGATCGGCACCGACGCCGAGCCGCTCGTGATGATGCCGCCGGACAGGCCGGAGGACGAGGGTGCGCGGGCGCTCGTCCCGTAGGCGATGCTCACGGTGCGGCTGGCGTTGTCGGAGTTGGCCACCGCCGTCAGGGTGAGCGTCGCTGTCCGCGCCTCGGCGCCCTCGATCTTCACCGCCGGGTCCTGGGCGCCGTGCGGATCGGCCGTCACCAGCGACACGCCCGTGCCGCCGTCGCCCTTGAGACCGAGGGTGTAGTGCGTCGTCACCGTCGCGCCGGACACCGCGAGCGGCACGGTGACGCCCTCGCCCGCCACCAGTGCCCGGCCCAGCGTGACGGTCACGTCCACCGCGCCTCCGTCCTCGGCGATGCCGCCCGAACCGGCCCGAGCGAGGGTCACCGTGGTGGCATCATCGTCGTTCACGTCCACGCTCGCCGAACCGCCGCTGGAAGCCACCGCGTAGTCCGTGCCGCCCTTGAGAGCCACGGTCACCGAACCGTCCGGCTCGTCGGTCGTGTCGGCCTCGGTGGTGACCGTATAGGCCTCGCTGGTCCGCCCGGCGCGGAAGGTGAGGGTCTTGGCACCGGTCGTACCGCTCGCGGCGAAGCCCGCCGTGGTGGCGATGTCGAGGTTCACCGTCAGGTCGGCGGCAGGCGCGATGTCGGCGTTGACCGTGAAGCCCGCCGCCGTGCCCTCCGTGACCGCTGCGCCGGCGGCGATGCCGAGTTCGGGCACGTCGTCGTCGGTGAGGGTGATGATCGTGCCGGTGACCGTCAGGCTGCCGGATTCGCCGGTCACGCTGATGGTCTCGTCCGCCTCGTCGAGGGCGTCGTCGGTGGGCGTCAGGTCGAAGGCCTTGGAGACGCTCGCCTCGCCGGCGGAGATGACGAGGTCGAAGGCGGACACCCGCGCGTAGTCGGTGCCGGAGACGGCGCTGTCGGTCGCCTTGCCGACGGTCACCTCCACCGTCGTGTCCGCCGAATAGCGTGTGCCGCCGCCGACCGTGGCGGTCACGGTGACGCTGGTCTTGGCCGCGTCCTCGGCCACCTCTTCGGTGTCAACTGAAAGCGTGATGCCGTCCGGCGCGGCGTCGTCGTCGGTGACCGTCGCCGTCACGCCGGACACATTGACCCCGGCGTAGTCCGAACCCCCCGCGACCAAGGTGTGCGCGATGCTCGCGGTACGCGCGTCGCCGGGATTGTTGATGGCGTCATCGACGGCGGTGACGGTGACGGTCTGCGCCTGGCTCCAGTTCGACGGGGTGAAGTCGAGGCGCGCGCCACTCAACGTTACCGCGCCGCCGGTCGCGGCGAGGTCGATGCGCACGTCGTCGGTCGGCTCGCTGTCGAGCACCACCGTGTAGGTTGCCTGGTGCTCCTTGGCGGGAGTATCGGGATCGTCGGCCTCGTCCACCGACAGGGTGGCCTCGGACACCGTCACGCCCCGGGTGTCGTCGTCGGTGATCGTCAGCGTCGCGGTGGACGGGTGTGCCACCCCGCCGCCGCTCGCCGTGGCCGAGACGGTGACGGTCTTGTCGGCCGCGTCCACATCGTTGTCCGTCGCCGTGACGGTGACGACGCCCGCGCTCTCGGTGGCGCCGGCGGCGATGGTCAGGGTCTTGTCGGCGCTGAGCGAGTAGTCGCCGGTGGCGGCGGGGGACACCGCTGTGGCGGCGACGGTCAGCGTGACGGCCTGGTGCGATGCGCCGCTGAGGGAAGCGGTCACCGTGCTGGAGCCCCCGTTCTCGGTGATGGATGCCGACGACAGCTTGAGCGTCACCGTCGGCGTGCCGTCGTCGTCGGTGATGGTGCCCGTGCCCGTGCCCGCGCCCTCGACGGTCGAGACCGTCGCGTTGGTCGGCGCGCCGAGGGTGACGATGATGGTCTCGTTGGGCTCGTCCACCGCGTCCCCCTTGACCTTGACGACGATGGTGCCGCTGGTGTCGCCAGCCGCGATGGACAGGCTCGTGGACGATGGCGTCTCGTAGTCGCTGCCGCCGGTGGCGGTGCCGGTCAGGGTGTAGGGCACGGTGATGGCCTTGGCGCTCGCGGCCGACAAGGACACGGTGAAGCTCATGTCCGCCGTGGTGTCCGGGTCGTCGCCTTCGTTCACCGCCGTGGCGTTCGCCACCGAGACGGTCGGCGGAGCATCGTCGTCGTTGATCGTGCCGCTGGCGGTCCCCGCGCCCTCCGCCTTCGAGACCGTGGCGTTGGTCGGGTTCCCGAGGGTGACGGTGACCGTCTCGGCCGGCTCGTCGAGCGTGTCGCCCTTGACGGGGATGTCGATGCTGGCGCTGCGGGACCCGGCGGCGATGACCACCGACAGCGGATCCGGCTCGGTGTAGTCGTCGCCCGCTCTCGCCGTGCCGTCGAGGGTGTACGGCACCGTCACCTGCCTGCCGCTCACCGCGTCGAGCGTCACCGCGAAGCTTAGGTTCACGGTGGTCTTCGGATCGTCGCCCTCGGTCACCGCCGTGGCGTCGGCCACCGACACCGTCGGCGCGTCGTCGTCGTCCGTGATCGTGCCGGTGCCGTCGAGAGTCTGTGCGCCGCCGGTGAGCCTCGCGTTGCTCGGCGAGGACAGGCGCAGGACCACCGTCTCGTTGAGCTCGTCGATGGTGTCGCCGTTGACCGTGACATCCACCGTCTTCTCGGTGTCGCCGGCGTCGAAGCTGAGCGTGCCGGAGGTGATCGCCGCGTAGTCCGTCGCCGAGGTCGCCGTGCCCGTGGTCGCATCGGCGTAGGCGACGGTCACCGGCTTGCCGCTCGCCGGTGACAGCGTGACCTTGAAGGTCATCGTCGCAGTGCTGCTGTCGCCCTCGGCGACGCTCGGTGCGTCGATGCCGAGCGTCGGCTCGCCGTCGTCGTCGGTGACTGTGACACTCACCGCCGCGGCGGTCTCGTCCTCGTAGTCCGTGGCCGTGGCGCTCACCGTGTGGGTGATGGTCGCGGTGCGTTCATCGCCCGCGTTGTCGATGGCGTCGGCCACGGCGGTGACGGTCACGGTCTGCGCGTCCCAGTCGGACGCCGTGAACTCGAGGCTGTTGTCGCTCAGCGTGGCAACCGTCGTGTCGCCGCTCGCGAGGTTCACCGTCACGGTGCCGGTGGGCTCGCTGTCGAGCTCGACGCTGTAGGTCTTCCGGTGCTCGGTGAGGCTCTGGGTTGACGGATCATCGACTTCGGCGAGGGTCAGCGCCACCGGCGAGACGCTGATGCCGCGGGTGTCGTCGTCGGTGATGGTGATGCTCGCGAGCGGCACCGGGTCGCTGCCGGCGAAGGCGCCGCTGATGCTCACCGTCTCGTCGTCTTCATCAACGGCGTCGTCCACCGGTGTGAACGTGAAGCTGCCGGTCCCGCTCGACGCCTCCGCCGCGATGGTGATGTCGAAGCCGTCCACCGCCTCGTAGTCGTCCACCTCGGTGGCCGAATCGTCCTCGTCGCCCACGGTGACGTTCACCGTCCGCGCCGTCGACGAGGTGACCTCCCCGGCCAGGCTCGCCGTCACCGTGATGGTCGGCGCGGTCTGCACGTTCTCGGCAACCCTGGTGCTCGCGTCGCCCTCCCCGAGACTGACCTTGATGTTCAGCTCTTTCGGCGCTTCGTCATCGTCGAGAATGGTGAGCGTCCGGTCGTCCGGGTCGGCCACGCCCCCGCCGCTGGCCGTGGCCGAGACGGTGACGGTCTTGTCGGGGGCGTCCACCGTGTTGTCCACCGCGGTGATGGTCACGGTGCCGGTGCTCCTGGTGCTGCCGGCGGCGATGGTCAGGGTCGTGCCGGCCAGGGTGTAGTCGCTGCTGGTCGCCGGGTCCACCGCGGCGGCGGCGACCGTCAGGGTGACGGCCCGGCTCGAAGGGCCGCTCAGGGTCGCGGTCACCGTGGTCGCGTTGTCGTCGCCGGACTCGTCGATGGACGCGGGATCGAGCACCAGGGTCGCGGTCGGCGTGGCGTCGTCGTCGGTGATGTCGAACGTCGCCGTGCCGCTCTTGGCCGTGCCGCCGTCGAGGTCGTCGTCGATGGTGCCTATGCCGACGGTCACCGACTCCGTCGCGCCCTCGTCGGTGGTGTCGGCCGTCGCCGTGAGGACGACCGTCGCGCTGCCCGCGGCTTTGTCCACGCCGGAGAAGGCGATCGTCGGCGGGCTTGCCGCGAGGTCGGTGCCCGCGAGGTTCGAGTAGCTGACGCCGGTGGGCGTCGAGTTCGGCGCGGCGAGCGTGTAGTCGGTGCCGAAGGTGGCCGTGCCGGAGAAGGTCAGCGGCACGTCGAGGGTCTCGTCGCCGGTGAGCGCGCGGCCCAGCGTGACGGTGATGGTCTTGGTGCCGGCGGCCTCGTCGATGGCGGTGGATGGGGCGGCCAGCTTGACCGTGGTCGCGTCGTTGTCGGTGATGTTGATCGTGTGACTCTTCGTGCTGCCGAGCTGCGCGCCGGCGCCTGCGGTGAGGTCGACGGTGAAGGCTTCTCCGGGCTCGTCGGTGCTGTCGTCGGTGATGCTGACGGTGATGTCCTTGCTGGCGTCTGCGGCGGCGAAGTTCAGATCCGTGCCGGTGATGGCGGTGAAGTCGCTGCCGCCTGTGGCGGTGCCGTCGGTCGTCGCGTAGCTGACCGTCGCGGCAACGAGGGTCGTGCCGGTCTTCGCAACGGTCAGGGTCAGCGTGCCGTCGTCCTCGTCGGCGTCGGTGGAGGCGGCGGAGAAGGCGAAGGTCGGGCGGTCGGCGGCGTCGGTGATGGTGCCGACGGCAGACCTCGCCGTGTCGCTGAGGTTGAACGTGTCGGTGCTGTCGAGGGTCAGCGTGAAGTGGTGGTCGCCCTCGTAGGTGGTGTCCTGGAGGGTGGGGATGCTGACGGTGCCGCTGCGCTGGCCCCGGGCGATGGTGAGCGTCGCGTTCTCCGGAGCCGCCGTGTAGTCGGCGCTGGTGGCGACCTGATGGGCGTCGTCATCGTCGTTGCCCCGGCCGTCGGAGGTCGAGTAGCCGACCGTCACCCCGCCGCTCGGCGCCACCTCCGGCAGCGTCACGGTGAACACCACCGCGCTGCCCTCCGCGGCGCCCGCGTCCGCGACGCTGACCATGGCGTCGTCGTCGAGGATCGGCACCGACGCCGAACCGCTCGTGATGATGCCGCCGGACAGGCCGCTCGACGAGGGCGCGCGGGCATTGGTGCCGTAGGCGATGGACACGGTGCGGCTGGCGTTGTCGGAGTTGGCCACCGCCGTCAGGGTGAGCGTCGCCGTCTGCGCACTCGCACCCTCGATCTTCACTGCCGGGTTCTGGGCGCCGTGCGGATCGGCCGTCACCAGCGACACGCCCGTGCCGCCGTCGCCCTTGAGCGTGAGCGTGTAATGCGTCGTCACCGTCGCGCCGGCGACCGCCAACGGCACCGTCACGCTCTCGCCCGCCACCAGCGCCCGACCCAGCGTGATGGTCACGTCCACTGCGCCGCCGTCCTCGGCGATGCCGCCCGAACCGGCCCGAGCGAGGGTCACCGTGGTGGCATCATCGTCGTTCACGTCCACGCTCGCCGAACCGCCGCTGGAAGCCACCGCGTAGTCCGTGCCTCCCTTAAGAGCCACGGTCACCGAACCGTCCGGCTCGTCGGTCGTGTCGGCCTCGGTGGTGACCGTATACGCCTCGCTGGTCCGCCCGGCGCGGAAGGTGAGGGTCTTGGCACCGGTCGTACCGCTCGCGGCGAAGCCCGCCGTGGTGGCCACATCGAGGTTCACCGTCAGGTCGGCGGCAGGCGCGATGTCGGCGTTGACCGTGAAGCCCGCCGCCGTGCCTTCCGTGACCGCTGCGCCGGCGGCGATGCTGAGCTCCGGCACGTCGTCGTCGGTGAGGGTGATGCTCGTGCCGGTCACGGTCAGGCTGCCGGATTCGCCGGTCACGCTGATGGTCTCGTCGGCCTCGTCGAGGGCGTCGTCGGTGGGCGTCAGGTCGAAGGCCTTGGAGACGCTGGCCTCGCCCGCAGGGATTACGAGGTCGAAGGCGGCCACCCGCGCATAGTCGGTGCCCGATACCGCGCCGTCGGTCGATTTGCCTACGGTCACGGTCACCGTTGCGTCAGCGGAGTAGCGAGTGCCGCCGCCGACCGTCGCGATGACGGTGATGCTCGTCTTGCCCGCATCCTCGGCGACTTCATCGGTGTCCACCGACAGGGTGATGCCGTCCGGCGCGTCGTCGTCGTCGGTGACCGTCGCCCTCACGCCGGACACGTTCACCCCGGAGTAGTCCGAACCCCCCGCGACCAAGGTGTGCGCGATGCTCGCGGTGCGCGCGTCGCCGGAGTTGTCGATGGCGTCGTCGACGGCGGTGACCGTGACGGTCTGCGCCTGGTTCCAGTTCGACGGGGTGAAGTCGAGGCGCGCGCCACTCAACGTTACCGCGCCGCCGGTCGCGGCGAGGTCGATGCGCACGTCGTCGGTCGGCTCGCTGTCGAGCACCACCGTGTAGGTTGCCTGGTGCTCCTTGGCGGGGGTGTCGGGATCGTCGGCCTCGTCCACCGACAGGGTGGCCTCGGACACCGTCACGCCCCGGGTGTCGTCGTCGGTGATCGTCAGCACCGCGTCGTCCGGGTCCGCCACGCCGCCGCCGCTCGCGGTGGCCGAGACGGTCACCGACTTGTTCGGCGCATCGACGCTGTTGTCCACGGCGGTGATCGTCACGGCGCCCGTGCTGGCCTTGCTGCCGGCGGCGATGGTCAGGGTCGTGCCGCCGAGCCTGAAGTCGCTGCTGGTCGCCGGGTCCACCGCCGCGGCGGCGACCGTCAGGGTGACCGCCTCGCTCGATGCGCCGCTCAAGGTGGCCGTTACGGTGCTTTCGTTCCTGTTGCCGGATTCGTCGATCATCGCGGGCTTCAGCACGAGGGTGGCGGTCGGCGTCGCGTCGTCGTCGTTGATCGTGCCCGTGCCGTCGAGTGTGGTCGAGCCGCCGGAGAGCGCCGCGTTGCTTGGCGAGGACAGGCGCAGCACGACCGTCTCGTTGGGCTCGTCAACGGTGTCGCCGTTGACGGTGACGTCCACCGTCTTCTCGGTTTGGCCGGCGGCGAAGTTGAGCGTCCCGTCGGTGATCGCCGCGTAGTCCGTCGCCGAAGTCGCCGTGCCGGTGGTTGCATCGGCGTAGGCGACGGTCACCGGCTTGCCGCTCGCCGGCGACAGCGTGACCTTGAAGGTCAGGGTCGCGGTGGCGCTGTTGCCCTCGGCGACGCTCGGCGAGTCGATGCCGAGCGTCGGTTCGCCGTCGTCGTCGGTGACCGTCACGTCGACGGCCGCGGCGGTTTCATCCTTGTAGTCGGTGTCGGCCGCGCTGACCGTGTGGGTGATGCGCACCGTGCGCTTGTCGCCGGCATTGTCGATGCCGTCGGCGACGGCGGTGACCGTGACGGTCTGCGCGTCCCAGTCGGACGGTGTGAATTCGAGGCTCGTTTCGCTGAGCGTGGCAATCTTGGTGTCGCCGCTCGAGAGGTTCACGGTCACCGTGCCGGTGGGCTGGCTGTCGAGCTCGACGCGGTACGTCTTCTGGTGCTCGGAGGCGCTCTCCGTCAACGGATCGTCGGCCTCGGCGAGGGTCAGCGTTACGGGCGCGACGCTGATGCCGCGATCATCGTCGTCGGTGATCGTCAGTGTCGCGTTGCCCGGGCTGGCGACGCCGTTGCCGCCGGTCGCCGCGGCCGAGACGGTGACGGTCTTGTCGGCCGCGTCGACATCGTTGTCCACCGCCGTGATGGTCACCGCGCCGGTGCTTGTCGTGCTGCCGGCCGCGATGGTCAGGGTCGTGTTCTCGCTGAGCGCGAAGTCGCCCGCTGCCGCCGGAGACACGGCCACCGCGGCGACCGTCAGGGTGACCGCCTGGCTCGAAGCACCGCTAATGAAGGCGGTCACCGTGGTCGAGTTGTCGTCCCCGGACTCGGCGATGGTCGTCGGCGACAGCTTGAGCGTCACCGCCGGCGTGCCGTCGTCGTCGGTGATCGTGCCGGTTCCCGTGCCCGCACCCTCGACGGTGGAGACCGTCGCGTTGGTCGGCGCGCCCAGCGTGACGATGATCGTCTCGTTGGGCTCGTCGAGGGCGTCGCCCTTGACCTTGATGATGATCGTGCCGCTGGCGTCGCCCGGGGGAATCGACAGGTTCGTGGACGCTGGCGTCTCGTAGTCGCTGCCGCCGGTGGCTGTGCCGGTCAGGGTGTAGGGCACGGTGACGGCCAGGGAACTGGCTTCGGACAGGGTCACCGTGAAGCTCATGTCCACGGTCTTCTTGGGATCGTTGCCCTCGGCCACCGCCGTGGCGTTCGCCACCGAGACGGTCGGCGCATCGTCGTCGTCGGTGATCGTGCCGGTGCCGTCGAGGGTCTGCGCGCCGCCGGAAAGCACCGCGTTACTTGGCGAGGACAGGCGCAGGATGACGGTCTCGCTGGGCTCGTCCGTGGTGTCGCCGTTCACCGTGACATCCACCGTCTTCTCGGTTTGGCCGACGGCGAAGTTGAGCGTGCCGCGGGTGATCGCCGCGTAGTCCGTCGCCGAGGTCGCCGTGCCGGTGGCTGCATCCGCATAAGCGACGCTTACCGGCTTGCCGCTCGCCGGTGACAGGGTGACCTTGAAGGTCATCGTCGCAGTGCTGCTGTCGCCCTCGGCAACGCTCGGCGAGTCGATGCTGAGCGTCGGCTCGCCGTCGTCGTCGGTGACCGTCACCTCGACGGCCGCCGCCGCGACGCCGGCGTAGTCCGAAGCGCCCGCGACCACCGCGTGGGTGATGCTGCCGGTGCGCTCGTCGCCGGCGTTGTCGATGGCGTCGTCGACCGCCGTGGCGGTGACGGTCTGCGCCTGGTTCCAGTTCGACGGGGTGAAGGTGAGGCTTGTCGGGCTCAGCGTCACCATGGCCGGCGCGGTGATGTTGATGCTCACGTCGTCGGTCGGCTCGCTCATCAGCACCACCGTGTAGCTGTCCTGGTCCTCGCGCGTGTGTTGCGTCCCGGCCTGGTCTGCCTCGTCCATGCTCAAGGGGTCGCCGGTCACCGTCACGCCCCGCGTGTCGTCGTCGGTGATCGTCAGCGTCGCGTCGTCCGGGTTGGCGACGCCGTTGCCGCCGGTCGCGGTGGCCGAGACGGTGACGGTCTTGTTGGCCGCGTCGACATCGTTGTCCACCGCCGTGATGGTCACCGCGCCGGTGCTCGTGGTGCTGCCGGCGGCGATGGTCAGGGTCGTGTTCTCGCTGAGCGCGAAGTCGCCCACTACCGCCGGAGAGACGGCCGTGGCGGCGACCGTCAGGGTGACGTCCTGGCTCGATGTGCCGCTTAAGCTAGCGGTCACCGTGCTCGCGTTGTCGGCGCCGGACTCGGCGATGGACGCCGACGACAGCTTGAGGGTGACTACCGGCGTGCCGTCGTCGTCGTCGATCGTGCCGGTGCCGTCGAGCGTCTGCGCGCCGCCGCTGAACGCCGCGTTGGTTGGCGAGGACAGGCGAAGCACAACTGTCTCGTTGGGCTCGTCCGTGGTGTCGCCGTTCACCGTGACCGTCACCGTCTTCTCGGTTTGGCCGGCGGCGAAGTTGAGCGTCCCGCCAGTGATCGCCGCATAGTCCGTGGCCGAGGTCGCCGTGCCGGTGGTCGCATCGGCGTAGGCGACGCTCACCGCCTTGCCGCTCGCCGACGACAGCGTGACCTTGAAGGTCATCGTCGCGGTGCTGCTGTCGCCCTCGGCGATGCTTGGCGCGTCGATGCCGAGCGTCGGTGCGCTGTCGTCGTCGGTGACCGTCACGTCGACGGCAGCGGCGGTTTCGTCCTTGTAGTCGGTGCCGGCGGCGCTGACCGTATGGGTGATGGTCACCGTGCGGGCATCTCCCGCGTTGTCGATCGCGTCGTCGACGGCGGTGACCGTGACGGTCTGCGCGTCCCAGTCGGATGTCGTGAATTCGAGACTCGTTTCACTGAGCGTGGCAATCTTGGTGTCGCCGCTCGAAAGGTTCACCGTCACGGTGCCGGTGGGCTGGCTGTCGAGCTCGATGCTGTACGTCCTCTGGTGCTCGGTGATGCTCTCCGTCAACGGATCGTCAACCTCGGCAAGCGTCAATGTCACCGGCGAAACGCGGATGCCGCGGTCATCGTTGTCGGTGAGCGTGATGCTCGCGCCGCTCACGCTCAGGCTCCCGGACTCGCCGGTCACGCTGATCGTCTCGTCCGTCTCGTCGAGGGCGTCGTCGGTGGGCGTCAGGTCGAAGGCCTTGGAGACGCTCGCCTCGCCGGCGCCAAGTTCGAGATCGAAGGCGGTCACCGCCGCATAGTCGGCGCCGGACTCGGCGCCGTCGGTCGATCTGCCCACGGTCACGGTCACCGTCTTCGCCGCCGCGTAGCGCGTCGCGCCGCGCACGGTCGCGGTGACGGTGATGCTGGTCTTGCCCGCATCCTCGGCGATCTCGTCCTCGTCGACCGTCAGGGCGATGCCCTCGGGCGCGGTGTCGTCGTCGTTCACGGTCACCGCCACGCTCTCCGCCGTGACGCCGTCGTAGTCCGAAGCGCCCGCGACCACCGTGTGGGTGATGCTGCCGGTGCGGGCATCCCCGGTGTTGTCGATGGCGTCGTCCACCGCCGTCGCCGTTACCGTCTGCGCAACGTTCCAGTTCGAGGACGTGAAGGTGAGCCGCGCCGTGCTCAGGGTCACCATGCTCGGTGCGGCGAGGTCGATTTGCACGTCATCAGTCGGCTCGCTGTCGAGCACCACCGTGTAGCTGTCCTGGTCCTCGCGCGTGCTTTGCGTCCCGGCCTTGTCCGCCTCGTCCATGCTCAGGGCGCCGCCCGTTACCGTCACGCCCCGGGTGTCGTCATCGGTGATCGTGAGCGTCGCGTCGTCCGGGTCGGCCACGCCGCCGCCGCTTGAGGTGGCCGAAACGGTCACCGACGTGTTCGGCGCATCGACGCTGTTGTCCACGGCGGTGATCGTCACCGCGCCCGCGCTGGCCTTGCTGCCGGCGGCGATCGTGAGAGTCTTGTTGGTGCTGAGCGTGAAGTCGCCCACTACCGCCGGAGCGACGGCCGCTGCGGCGACCGTCAGGGTGACGGCCTCGCTCGATGCGCCGCTCAAGGTGGCGGTTACGGTGCTTTCGTTCCTGTTGCCGGATTCGTCGATCGTCGCGGGCATCAGCACGAGGGTCGCGGTGGGCGTCGCATCGTCGTCGTTGATCGTGCCGGTGCCGTCGAGGGTCTGGGCGCCGCCGGAGAGCGCCGCGTTGCTCGGCGAGGACAGGCGCAGGACGACGGATTCATTGGGCTCGTCAACCGTGTCGCCGTTCACCGTGACTGTCACCGTCTTCTCGGTTTGGCCCGCGGCGAAGTTGAGCGTGCCGGAGGTGATCGCCGCGTAGTCCGTGGCCGAGGTCGCCGTGCCGGTGGCCGCGTCGGCGTAGGTGACGCTCACCGGCTTGCCGCTCGCCGGGGTCAGCGTCACCTTGAAGGTCAGGGTCGCGGTGGCGGTGTTGCCCTCGGCGATGCTCGGCGAGTCGATGCCGAGCGTCGGCTCCCCGTCGTCGTCGGTGACCGTCACATCGACGGCGGCGGCGGTCTCGTCCTTGTAGTCGGTGGCGGCAGCGCTGACCGTATGGGTGATGCGCACCGTGCGCTTGTCGCCCACGTTGTCGATGTCGTCGGCGACGGCGGTGACGGTGACGGTCTGCTCGTCCCAGTCCGAGGGCGTGAATTCGAGGCTCGTTTCGCTGAGCGTGGCAATCTTGGTGTCGCCGCTTGAGAGGTTCACGGTCACGGTGCCGGTGGGCTGGCTGTCGAGCTCGATGCTGTAGGTCTTCTGGTGCTCGGTGGCGCTCTCCGTCAACGGATCGTCAACCTCGGCGAGGGTCAGCGTCACCGACGAAACGCCGATGCCGCGCTCATCGTCGTCGGTGATCGTCAGCGGCGCGTTGGTCGGGTTGGCGACGCCGTTGCCGCCGGTCGCGGCGGCCGAGACGGTGACGGTCTTGTTCGCCGCGTCGACGTCGTTGTCCACCGCCGTGATGGTCACCGCGCCGGTGCTCGTCGTGCTGCCGGCCGCGATGGTGAGGGTCGTGTTCTCGCTGAGCGCGAAGTCGCCCGCTGCCGCCGGAGAGACGGCCGTGGCGGCGACCGTCAGGGTGACCGCCTGGCTCGATGCGCCGCTCAAGGAAGCGGTCACCGTGGTCGCATTGTCGTCGCCGAACTCGGCGATGGACGCCGACGACAGCAGGAGCGTGACCACCGGCGTGCCGTCGTCGTCGGTGATCGTGCCGGTTCCCGTGCCCGCCCCCTCCTCGGCCGAGACCGTGGCGTTGGTCGGCGCGCCGAGCGTGACGATGATCGTCTCGTTGGGCTCGTCGAGGGTGTCGCCCTTGACCTTGATGACGATCGTGCCGCTGGTGTCGCCCGCCGCGATGGACAGGCTCGTGGAGGATGGCGTCTCGTAGTCGCTGCCGCCGGTCGCCGTGCCGGTCAAGGTGTAGGGCACGGTAATGTCCCTGGCGCTGGCAGCCGACAGACTGACCGTGAAGCTCATGTCCGCCGTGGTTTCGGGGTCGTTGCCCTCGCGGACCGCGGTGGCGTCGGCCACCGACACGGCAGGCGCATCGTCGTCGTCGGTGATCTTCAGGGTTGCGTCGCCCGGGTTGGCGACGCCGTTGCCGCCGGTCGCCTTGGCCGAGACGGTGACGGTCTTGTTCGGCGCATCGACCTTATTGTCCACCGCCGTGATCGTGACCTTGCCGGTGCTCGTCGTGCTGCCGGCGGCGATGGTCAGGGTCTTGTTCGTGCTGAGCGCGTAGTCGCCCGCCACCGCCGGGTCCACCGGCGCGACGGCAACCTTCAGCGTGACATCCTGGCTCGACGCGCCGCTCACCGTTGCGGTCACCGTGCTCGCGTTGTCGTCGCCGGACTCGTCAATGGTCGCGGGGTCGAGCGCCAGGCTCAGCGTCGGCAGCTTTTCGTCGTCGAGGATGCCGCCCTTCGCGGTTGTCTTGGTCGCGTTGCTGGAGAGCGTCGCATTGGTAGGCGTCTTCAACTGGACGATGATGGTTTCGCGGCCCTCGTGGACCGTGTCGCCCTTGACGGCAACGGTAATCACCGCCTTCGCCTTCCCGGCTGGAATGGTCACCGCCAGCGGATCGGGATTCTCGTAGTCCTCGCCCGCCGTCGCCGTGCCGGAGAGTGCATAGGGCACGGTGACTTCCTTGCCGCTCACCGCGTTCAGCAGGACGGTGAAGCTCATGTCGACGGTTGTCGCCGGATCATCGCCTTCCGTGACGTCGGTGGCCGGGGTGATGGTCACCGTCGGTCCGGCATCGTCGTCGGTGATCGTGCCTTCGCCGTCGAGTGTCGTTGCGCTCTCCGCAAAGACCGCATTCGTGGGCGCGGAGAGGCGCAGCACGACCGATTCGTCGGGCTCGTCCGTGGTGTCGCCGGTGACCGAGACCGCCACCTTCTTGCTCGTCTCGCCGGCGGCGAACGTCAGGGTGCCCGCCTTGATTGCCGCGTAGTCCTCGCCGGAAGTGGCCGTGCCGGTGCCGGCATCGGCATAGCTGACCGTCACCGGCTTGCCGCTGGCCGGGGTCAATGTGACCTTGAAAGAGAGATCCGCGCTGCCGCTGTCGCCCTCGCCCACGGACGGAGAGTCGATCGACAAGGTCGGCGCGTCGTCGTCGTCGGTGATCGTGATTTCCGCGTCCGTGATCGCGATATCCCCGGAGGCGCCGGTGACGGTGAGCGTCTCGCTGTCCTCGTCGAAGGCGTCGTCGGTCGGGTTCAGGCTGAAGGTCCTGGCGGCGCTGGTCTCCCCCGCACCGATGACGATGTCGAAGTCCGCGACCGTCGCGTAGTCGTCGCCCGCCTCGGCGCTGTCGCCGTCCACGCCCACCTCCACCTCGACGGTGGTCTCCGCGCCGTAGGTCGTGCCGCCGGCAACCGTCGCCGTCACCTTGACCGTTGCGGTGGCGGCGTCCTCGGCGATGGTGGACGTGTCCACGGTCAGCGTGATGCCGCTCGGCGCCCCATCGTCATCGGTGACCGTCACGTCCACCGGCTCGGCGGACTCGTCCTTGTAGTCGGTGCCGGCGGCGCTCACCGTGTGGGTGATGCGCACGCTGCGCGCGTCGCCTGTGTTGTCGACGTTGTCGGCCACGGCGGTGACGGTGACGGTCTGCGCATCCCAGTCGGAAGCCGTGAACTCGAGGCTCGTGTCGCTGAGCGTGGCGATCTTCGTGTCGCCGCTCGAGAGGTTCACCGTCACCGTGCCGGTGGGCTGGCTGTCGAGCTCGACGGTGTAGGTTCCCTCACGCTCGTCGGTGTTCAGCGTCAGCGGGTCGTCGGCCTCGGCGAGGGTCAGCGCGACCGGCGAGACGCTGACGCCGCGCTCATCATCGTCGGTGATCGTCAGCGTCGCGTGGGCCGGGTTGGCCACGCCGTTGCCGCCGGTCGCGGTGGCCGAGACGGTGACGGTCTTGTTGGCCGCGTCGACCTCGTTGTCCCTGGCGGTGATGGTGACCGTACCGGTGCTCGTGGTGCTCCCGGCGGCGATGGTCAGGGTCGTGTTGTCGCTGAGCGCGTAGTCGCCGCCGACTGCCGGGGACACCGGCGCGGCGGCGACCGTCAGCGTCAAGTCCTGGTTCGACGTGCCGCTCAAGGTTGCGGTGACCGTGCTCGTCCCGTCCGTGGCGCCGCCGTCCTCGGCAATGCTTGTCGGGGTGAGTTTCAGCGTCGCCACCGGCGTGGTGTCGTCGTCGCGGATGTTGAAGGTCGCCGTGCCGGAGCCAGAGGCGCCGCCGTCGAGGTTCGACCCCGAGTCGGCGTCGAGTGTGCCGAGGCCCACCGTCACCGATTCCGACGCGCCTTCGTCCACCGTGTCGGCCGCGGCGGTGAGGATGAGCGTGGCGCTGCTCGCGGCGCTGTCCACGCCGGAGAAGGCGACCGTCGGCGGATTGGCGGCGAGATCTGTGCTCGCAAGGTTCGAGTAGGTCACGCCTGTTGGCGCGGTGCTCGGCTCGGCAAGCGTGTAGTCGGCGCCGAAGGTGGCCGTTCCGGCAAAGTTCAGCGGCACGTCCAGGCTTTCATCGCCGGTGAGCGTCCGACCGAGCGTGAAGGTGATCGTCTTCGTGCCGCCGTTCTCGTTGATCGCGGCGGCGGGGGCGGCCAGCGTCACCCTGGTCGGGTCGTTGTCGGTGATGTTGACGGTGTGGCTCGACGTGCTGCCGAGCCTGGCGTGGGACTTGGGCGTCAGCGCGACGCTGAAGGCTTCCCGAGGCTCGTCGTTACTGTCGTCGGTGAGATCGACGGAGATCGTCTTGCTCGCCTCCGCCGCCTTGAAGTCGAGGTCCGTGCTCGCTTTTGATGTGAAGTCGTTCCCCCCCCCCCCCCCGCCGCCGAGCCGTTCACCGTCGCGTAGCTGACCGTGGCGTCGACGAGGGTCGTGCCGGTCTTCGCGATGGTGAGCGTGATCGTGCCATCGTCCTCGTCGGCATCGGTCGAGGCGGCGGAGAAGGCGAAGCTCGGCGTATCGTCCGCGTCGGTGATCGTGCCGATGGCCGCGCCGTCGGTCTCGCTGAGGTTGTAGAGGCTGGCGCTGTCGAGGGTCAGCGTGAAGTAGTGGTCGCTTTCGTAGGTGTCGTCGTCGGCGGTGGCGATGCTGATCGTGCCGGTCGAAGCGCCTTCGGCGATGGACAGGCTGGCGTTCTCCGGCGCTGCCGTGTAATCGGCGCTGGTCGCGACCTGGTAGGTGGCGTCGTCGGCCTTGCCGCGGCCGTCGCTCGTCGAGTAGCCGATCGTCACACCGCCCGCTGGCGCCGCCTCGGGCAGGGTGACGGTGAACCCCACCGCGCTGCCCTCCGCGGCGCTTGCGGCGGCGATGCTGATCATGGCGTCGTCGTCCTTGATCAGCGCCGATGCCGAGCCGGTGGAGTTGATGCCGCCGGACAGTGCGTTCGATGGTGGGGCGCGGGCGCCCTTCCCGTAGGCAATCTCGATGGTCCGGCGCACAATGTCCGTGTTAGCTACCGCCGTGAGCGTCAGGGTCGCCGTTTGCGCGCCGGCGCCCGAGAGCGTGACGGCCGGGTCCTGGGCGCTGTGTGGATCAGCGGTGAGGAGGGAAACGCCCGTGCCGCCATTGCCCTTGAGGCCAAATTGAAAGTGCGTGGTGACCGTGCCGCCGGTCACGGTCAGCGGCACGGTCACGCTCTCGCCCGCAACCAGCGCCCTGCCGAGCGTGAGGGTGATTTCCGTGCTGCCGCCGTTCTCGGCGATGCTGCCCGATCCCGCGCGGGCAAGGACCAGGCTCGTCGCATCGTCGTCGGTGATCGTGCCGGTGCCGTCGAGGGTGGTGACGGCCCCGGCAAAGGTCGCATTGGACGGTGACGAGAGCCGCACCCGCAGCGTCTCGTCGGGCTCGTCCGTGTCGTCGCCGTTGACGGTCACGTCGATGGTCTTTGACACCTCTCCCGCCGCGAAGGTGAGCGTGCCGGCAGTCGGCGCAACGTAGTCGCCGCCCGAGGTCGCCGTGCCGCCGGACTGCCCGGCGTAGTCCACCGTCACCACACGACCGCTCGCCGAGGTGAGCGTTACGGTGAAGCTCAAGGTCGCGGTGGCGCCGTTCGCGCCTTCGGCGACGCTCGGGGCGTCGATGGACAGCACGGGCGCATCGTCGTCGTCGGTGATCGCGATACTTGCCGGGTTCACCGTGAGGCCTGTAGAGGTGCCGGTGACGCTCAACGCCTTGTCGTTCGCATCGACGGTGTTGTCAATCGGGTCGAGGCTGAAGGTCTCCTTACCGCTCGTGGCCTCGGCATCGATCGTAATGTCGAATGTCGCCACGTCCGCGTAATCCGTCCCCTCGACCGCGCTGTCTGTTGAGTCGCCGACCTCGACCTCGACCGTCGTGTCGGTGGCAAAGGTGGAGCTGCCGTCGACCGTCGCGGTGACAGTGACCGTCGTCGCGTCGTCGCCCTCGGCGACGGTGGGGGTATCGACGCTGAGCGTAATGGTGTCCGGTGCGTCGTCGTCATCGACGACCGTGACGCTTACCGGGCTCGCGGTCTCGTCCGCGTAGTCCGTGCCGGAGGCGTCGAGGGTGTGGGTGATCTCGGCGGTGCGCTCGTCGTCCGGGTTGTTGATCGCGTCATCCACCGCCGTCACCGTGACGGCTTGCGCCTTCTCCCAGTCCTTCGCCTTGAATGTGAGCTTCTTCGGACTGACGGTGAAGGGCGCCCCGTCCGGCACGCCGAGGTCGATGGCTACCTGACCGGTAGGCCGACTATCGAGGACCACGGTGTATGCGTCCTCGTTCTCCGTGTCGCTCGTGGTGCTCGGGTCATCGACCTCGTCGATGTCGACTTCGACCGGATCGATCGTCACGCCGCGGGTGTCGTCGTCCTCGATAGTGACGACCACCTCGATCGGACCGGGGATGATGTTGCCGTCGGTATCCACGAACACGGCGTCATCCGTCGCCCCGTCGGTGAGCCCGCTCAGCTCCACTATGAAGGTCTCATCTTCCTCGTCGATGTCGTCCTTGGTGGTCTGGATTGGAAAGTTCGACGCAGTTTGTAGCCGGATCTGATGGGTCTTCAGTTCCTTTTGCCTCGTGTAGTCGTTCGCTGCGGCAGGATGGTCGCCCTCACTGTCGGGCAGGGTGCGCCACTTGAGGGTTGCCGCCGTCGTATGTTGGGTCCTGCCAGTGCGAAGAAGTTGGAAAAGGACGGCCTTGCCTTCGTCATTACCCTGATCCTTCCCGGGCAGAACCTGAACCGTCCTGACATCCGTCACCGTCACCGTCACGTCCTCAGAGCCGGTATTGCCATCTTCATCCGTGGCCCGCACCGTCACTTCATAGGTATTCCTGGCGTCCTTGTCCTTGGGATCCTCGAAGTTCTGCGCGGGCAGGCGCAACCTGCCGTTCCTTCTGTTGACCCTGAAGACTGCGGCATCGTCGCCCTCGAGCGTCCAGGTCATCACGCCGTCGGGCTCGCCTTCGAGTGTGGGATCGGCCAACCAATTCTCGTTCTCCTCCACGCTGGCGTCCGCGAAACCGGTGAACATGGGCGCGTGGCGATCGTCGTCGCGGATCGTCACCGTTCGGGCCTCGCCGTAAAGGAAGTCCGGGAGATCGACGTCCGTGACCACAACCTCGAATGACTCGTCGCCCTCGACCAGGGTGTCTTCGAGGGTCGCCACCTCGACGTACACGATCGTTTTCCCGGCGGGAACCGTGACCTTGCCCGCCGCCACCGCGGTGAAGTCCTTGCCCGCCTCGGCGCCGCCCTTCACCTCGCTGGTTTTCCAGGTCACCTCGGCATCGGCATCGCGTGGGTGCGTCAGCCGAATCGCGACGCGCGCCGCCTCGCCCTCGTCCGCCACCGCGTGGTCCGCATACACCGTGGTCGGGTCGTCATCGAGGATCGTGACCGCCATCACGTGCGCGCCGGCCGTGGGCAGGTTCACTTTGTCGGACGGTTCGCTGAGCGTGATCGTAAAGGTCTCCGCCTGCTCATAGACCGACTCGCTGACGGGTTCGTTGTGCGCCTGCACCTCGATCGTCCCCGCGGGACCGCCGGCGGTTTGGGGCGGGTTGAGGGTGAGCGTTGCGTCGGCGTGCGCGGCGTAGTCGTGGCCGGCCGAGGCGGCCCCACCGGTGGCGGTGCCGTCGGTGGTCGAGTACTTGACCGTAGCGGTCTCGCCCTGCGCGAGGGGCGGATCGAGATGGATGTCGAACTGCGCTTTCTCGCCTTCCCACACGGTCGATCGGCGCGCCTTGACCGATATGCGGCGAGAGTCGTCGTCAAGAATCGTGAACAACCCGTTCGGTTTGACCACCACGGTGCGACCAATGCTGCCGCTGTAGATGTTGCTCCCTGTGCCGTAGCTCAACGTGAAGGTTTCGTCGTCCTCGAGTCGATCGTCGTTGATCGTGTGGATGGTGATGGTCTTTTCATACTCGTTCACACCGAATTCGACGGTCTTGAATTCGCCGACCTCGCTTCGAACCGAGCAGTCGTTGAGCTGCGAGTATCGAAAGTCCACCCGCACATCGTCCTTGCCGCGATTGTTCTGCTCGTTTGGGGTCCCGGACCCCGGGTCGGAGTCGGGATTGGATATGACCGCGGTGCCGCCGGGATTGTCGGAATTCACGCCGCGCACGCAGAACCGCACCGTGTGCTCCACGGTGGCGATATTGCGCCGAACCCGGGCGACAAAGCTCTGCCCCTCCCGAATCTCGGCGCCGGCGTTGACCACCGTGTAGATCACCCCGTCGTTGGCGGCGATGTAGGCGATGCCGGTGCTCCTCTCGATCGTGGCGCCGGACGGATTCTCCAGCACCACCTGGAAGTGCTCCTTCCCCTCGGGAATCGTGTCGTGGACCACGGTCACCGCGACCTGCTTCTCCGTCTCGCCGGGGGAGAAGGTGAGCGTGGTGGCCGCAACCGCCGTGTAGTCCGACACCAGGCCATCCATGGCAACGGCCCCTTGTTGTCCGCTCCCAATGGGCCCATCGGCGCCGTCCTCGGTCTTCCAGTCCACGCTGACGGCGGCGAGAGCTTCCTCCGACAGGGTGACGGTGAAGGTGGCCGTGCTGCCGCCGGAGACCTCGTCGACCACGGCATGGGCATCGGAGACGGAGAAGGTGAGCGCGGCGGTGTCGTTGTCCTCGACGGTGACCGTGGCGTCGGCGATCTTGCGCTTGCCTTCCGGCGTGTCGAACAGCGACACCTTGAAAGTCTCCGTGACTTCGTCCCTGGCGTCGTCCAGTGTCTTGACGGAAATGCTCGCCTGGGTGGCCCCCGGTGCGAAGGTGAGGGCGCCGCTGGCGTGCTCGTAGTCGGTCCTGGCCGTGGCGGTGCCATCCTGGGTGACCCAGGCGGCGTTGACTTCCTTTTCCGACGTGGTGGACAGTTTGACCGTGAAGCTTGCGGTGTCGCCCTCGGTCACCGTTACATCGCCGATGCTGATATCCGGTCGCGCATCGTCGTCGCGGATGATGCCGGTAGCGGTGCCCCGCCGGACTGTCGGCCCGCTCGAAGTGCTTATCTCGACGCTCAACTCCTGATCAGGTTCGTCCACCTTGTCCTGCAGGGTTTTGACTGTGATCGTGCCGTCGGTCGCGCCGGCCGCGATGGTGAGTGTCCCGCTGGCCTCTGCCGTGTAATCGCTACCGGCTTTGGCGCTGCCGTCGGCGGTCTTCCAGTTGATGTCCACGTCGCTGATCTGCGCGCTGTTCAAGCGCACCGGGAACTCCAGGTTCTGACCCTCGGTGACTTTCTCTGCGGGGTCCTCGATGTCGAGGAGCGAGGCTTCCGTGATGGTGACCGGTATTGGCCACTCAAAGCCCGGCAAGTCATTCCCGATACGCGGACATGTGTTCCCGGTGTTATCGAGGCTGAACAGGAGCTCCTTGTCTGGCTCCTCTCTGTTGTCCTGGAGGATCTGCATTTCAAGAACGGCGCTCGATGAGTTGCCCTTGGCAATGGCGACGTTCTTTATGACGCCCGGTTCGTAGTCGGTGCCGGACACGGCGACTGGAGGTTTGATCGAATAGGAATTGAAGTGAATCTTGCAATCACTACTGTCCCAAGAAAGTAGCCTTGTTGTACCATAAAGTGTTGATTGTAAATACGAACGACGACTTCTCGGCAGTGACCGACTTGAACGTGGGCGACCTCCCGGGGGACGCTTGCGGCCCCGTTTCGGAGGTCGGCGATGTACGCAGGCAAGTTCGTCTTCTCGCAGGTGATGGATCATCTGCCGTTTCATCATTTTCGAAAATGCGTTCGGCGCTACGGCGGAAACCGCTACGTCAAGTCGTTCCCCTGCCTGAGCCAGTTCCTGTGCATGGCCTGCGCGCAGTTGACGCACCGGGAGAGCCTGCGCGACATCGAGATCTGCCTGCGCGCGCATGCGGGCAAGCTCTACCACATGGGCATCCGGGGCAGGGTCTCGCGCAACACGCTGGCCAACGCCAACAGGCGGCGCGACTGGCGGATATACGCGGAATTCGCGCAGGAACTGATCCGCATCGCGCGGCCGCTCTACGCCGACGAGGACCTCGGTCTGGAACTGGACAACGCGGTGTTCGCCCTCGACGCGTCGACCATCGACCTTTGCCTGTCCGTTTTCCCCTGGGCGCTGTTCCGCTCCACCAAGTCGGGCGTCAAGCTCCACGCGCTGCTCGACCTGCGCGGCAGCATTCCCACGTTCGTCCATGTTTCCCATGCGAAACTGGGCGACGTCAACGTTCTCGACCTGCTCCTGCCGGAGCCGGGCGCGTTCTACGTCATGGACCGCGCCTATCTCGACTTCGGACGCCTCGACACGCTCCATTCGGCCGGTGCCTTCTTCGTGATCCGCGCCAAGTCCAACACGAAATTCCGCCGCCGGTACTCCCGCGAGGTCGACAAGTCGACGGGCGTGCTGTGCGACCAGACCGTCGTCCTGACCGGCGCCACGTCGAAGGACGACTACCCGCAGCCGCTGCGCCGGGTCAAGTACCGGGACGCCGCAACCGGCAAGACGTTCGATTTCCTCACCAACAACTTCGCGATTCCGGCCGCGACCGTCGCCGACCTGTACCGCGGCCGGTGGCAGGTGGAGCTTTTTTTCAAATGGATCAAACAACACCTGCGCATCAAGTCGTTCTACGGGACGTCCGAGAACGCGGTGAAGACCCAAATCTGGATCTCGGTGGCCGTCTACGTGCTCGTCGCGATCATCCGTGCGCGGCACGGCGTCGACGCCAGCCTCTACACGATTTTGCAGGCCCTGAGCGTCACCCTGTTCGAGAAAACCCCGCTTTCTTCAGTGCTTTCGAACGAGGACGATTCGACAACCGACCCGGATGATCCTAACCAGTTGAAGTTGTTCGACTATTTATTGGGACACTAGTGTCTTGCAATCCTTGTCCATAGCCACCGGCCCACGGCTGACGGAGTCGATCACTTCGATGCGGAAGCGCACCGTCTCACCTTCCGTCACCACATCGGGACTCAAAAGCCGGACGATGGTCCTCGGCGTGCCGACGCCGTCGTCGTTCGTAATGGTGCCGGTAGCGTCGAGGGTGCGGGCGCCGCTCTTGGGGAAACTCGCGTTCCTGATCTGGCTCAGCCGCAACACCACGGTCTCGTCGGGCTCGACGTCGGTGTCGCCGTTGATCGTCACCTTGTGGGTCACGGAGGTGGCGCCCGCAGGAATCTCGAGCGTCGCGTCCGCCACGGCATCGACATCGGTCTCGTTCTTTGAATCCGCCGTGCCGGTGAGCGTGTCGCGCACCAGAAACCGCACCGGAAGGGTGCTTTCGTTGCTCAACTCGAACTTGTAGTCGAGCGTATTGCGCGACCCGCCGCCGTCCCGGTCGTTGTCGCCCTCAGCCTTCGACGGCGAACTGGCCGTGAGCACGGGCGTGTCGGAGTCGTCAGTGATCGTCGCGAACGCGTAGAGTTCCTTGGCGCCTTCGAAGGACACTTTTTTCGGGTTGACAAACTTCACGCCGAACACTTCGTTGCCTTCATAGGGCGCGTCGTCCACGATGGGTATGGAAAGCGTCGCCCGCTTCTTGCCGGTGGGCCATTTGATCGTTCCACCGACCGTGCTCGTGAAATCGGCCTCCGCCTCCGGAGAGGGCGTTGCCGCTGGCACGGTCCGGCCGAGCAGTCTCGACAAGTCAGCCGCATTGGTGATGAACTGCGCAGTCACGGTAGCGCCGGCCACGGGCGCCCGATCGACTTCGAGCGCGAATACCGCCTGGCCGCCTTCCGCCACGATAAGCTCGGCGTCGACCACGCTGACGACCCGGTCATCATAGGCCGGGTTGTTGAGGATCTTGACCGTACGCGAAGCCAACTCGCGGGGATTGTCGGCATCGGGCCCGCGTACGGTAGAAGACGCGCCCACCACCTCGGCGGTGATTTCGCCGTCGCTGGACTTTGTGCCGTCGGCGATCATGGGAACATCGTGGTTTCTTGAGCTATTTCCCTTGGCGAACCGGACAGTCTTCGTTTGCTCTTCACTCGGCAGAAGGAAATTGGAGGTTTCGTCGTCAACGGCCCGGACAGACACCTTCAGCGGAGCGTCGTGCGGCCACGGCTTGTCCAGTGTCACCCGGAAACGCACGCCGGGGCCAACGCCCTCCTCGTAATCAGTGCGTCCTCTGGGAGGCTCGGACGTCAAACTCACCGTCGGGTGCGACTGTTCCGGGTCGTTGGCCACTGTGAATTCGACCGTCTGTTTGCCGTCGGCGCCGTAGTCGAAGTCCTCGGGCTGTCCCCCGAACGATTCGCTGAGCTCCACCGTGAACGTGCCGCCCTCTTCGGTCCAGGGGTCCAGGTTGGTGTCGAAGTCGAAGGTGGTCGTCGCCTCGCCAGCCTTGATCTCGATCGTTCTGAGCGACTCGCCCCGGAACTGCTCCAGTTCAGCGGGCAGAAAGTCGGTGTCCGGATCGTCGATGAACTTGACCTTGATCGTGCGCGCCGCGGAATGCGCGCCGGTGGTCGTGATGGTCAGGGTGCGTTTCGCGCCTTCCTTCGCGGTTGCGGGGGTGGCGCTGATCGTGATGGGGCGCTTGACCTTGAAGATGGGAGAGATGGCGTAGAACCTGAGGGGATTGCCGCTGCCATCCGCGCCTGTGCGGAATGGCGACCCTTGGACGGAGCCTGCAGTACCTGAACGCGTGAGTCTGGCTGAATTGACCCGGTTGTGTCCCAGATGATTGTCGGCGATCGAGCCATCGTCTCTGCTACCCGTGAATACAACGACGCTGTTTTCCCCGGGTCTTCCTTCGCCTGTCTGAGTCACCCAGTTGTAGCTGTCCCAGGTCCTATCGTAGAAGTCTCCGTAGTTGTCCGCGACCTTGTCGCCGTTGACCCAATAGATCGCCGGGCCGCCACTACCCGTCATATTGGCGTTGTTCCGAGCGCTGACGGTGTCGGTCCCACCGACCACCTTGAAGTGCGAGGCGTAGGCCCGGACAAGGCTGGCCAAGTGCGTACGACCAGCTTGCCCCTGCACGAAGCTGTTGTAGACAGCGATATTGGATGAAGTGGCGATACGGGTGCCGTCGGTCACGAACAGGAGGCGGAATTCGTCCTCGGGCCCCACGCCGGAGGGAACCAGCTCCGAGTCGGGCGACAGGAGGTGGACCGTCTCCTGGGCCAGGGCGGTGACAGGCACCAGGGAGAACAGGCCGAGCAGCAGCCAGGCGGCCCGTTTGGCGACATACCGTCGGAAAGTCATGGCGACGCCGCCCGGCACGCTGCGTGTGCTGCGTATGAGGGAGAGCCGGAAAGAGCGTTCAAGCGAATCGCCAAGGCTCGAAGCACCATTCGCCGGCTTGAACGGACCGGCTGGGGAGGATTCGGCGGGGTTTTCTCGGATCCGGACTCGGCGGCAAACCAGACCACGACCTCGGTACGAATCCAAGGCAAAGACCGGTTGTGCGTGCCGTTGTACTGCTTGCCCATCGAAAGCCGCCTTTCCGAAAGCCTCCCCTATAGCCACATGGCTACATCGCCCTACTTCATGAAACCCTCGTCATTGGAAATCGTAGGAACACGGCAGGAACCTATATCAGCAAACCAAGCAAACGGCGCGCAGGAATGCGCGCAAGGTGCGCAGGAATGCGCGCAAGTCGCGCAAAGAAGGCGCGCAGGAAGGAAGCCGATAGGCTCTCAGGGAACGGTGCATTCCGCTCGTTACGAAACGCCTGTCGGAGAAGTGGGTCGTTCACAGCTAGCTAACCCCCATATGCTCGTTTCGGTCTCGTTCCGGTTCCAACCTTACGCCCCTTGAACACGCCGTACCACCCTACTAGCAGTCGACCAATTTCCCATCCCCCGGGCGGGGTGAGCGGTCTTGATCGCGGGCGTGGCGCGGTGTCCAACGTGGGACGGGACAAGCCCGTCCCCTACCGCACCGAGGCGTAGCGGCGAGGCTTATCCTCGCCCGCATCCCGGCAAGACCAGTCATGGTGCCGATTCCTTCGACTCCGATGGATCGTATCCTAATACACCTATTGATATAACAAAAGGTCTAACCTATAGGTCCAAGAATCCCGGCCTTGCCTTCGCCTTGCGCCTCCCGGCCTCGGCCATTAGACGGTCCTCCTCCGATTGGTACTGCGGCGTCGTGGTTCGGGGACTGCGGTGGTCCAACTTGCCCTTTTCCCGCTCATGGACCATGTCCCACCCTTGGTGCCATTCGTAGGACAGGGGGTCGATGCCGGGATATGTCATCTCGTCGAATCCCTTCAGCGCTTCGGCTACCACATCGAACTGGTTTTGCCGGTCTCTGAATCGGCCGGACTCAAACCCAAGGGGATAGTTGACGAACTTGGCTCGAGGTGGCCTACCGGCCTTGAGGATGTCCAGAGCACTGCCCAAGATCAGTGTCGGCATACCCATCGCCTCGAAGTGGCGGGCGACCAGACACACGGTCTGGTGACAGACCGGTCACAGCGGCACGAGCAACAAGAGGTCGATGGCCTCCCTGTCGATGGCTTGTGTGAGCCTCGGGATGAGTTCCGCGATCACCCGCTGCTGGGAATAGATGCCGCCCATGCACGAGTAGTAGTTGTCGGCAAGCTCGCCGATCACGCCGTCGGCGCTCAAGCTTGCGAGCACTTGCGACGGGAAGACCGTCGCCGGGTCCTGGCGAGCTTCGACCAGGTAGTTCTCCATGATGTGCGAGAACCGAATCTTGTCCATCGGCGTGTCATTGGGGATCGCCCGGACACCTGTGTCGTCCTTGTAGTGGTAGGCAACCTGGCCCTGCACGTAGGTACCCGCCGTCGAGATCATGCCGAGCCTCGATTCAGCCAGCGGTTTTGACGGGGCGACAAACGCGGGCTCCGTCTCGGCGTCGAACCACCGATACGGCTCGAACCCGAGCTTCTCGTAGCTCTCCCGGGTCCGGCGGATGTACTCGGTCGGTGTTGGTCTCATGGTGCTGCAGCCAACGGCGATGGTCCGGCGTCAGGAACCTTCGTCTGGCGAAGACCGGACGCAGCAAGTCTTCGCAGTAGGCGCTTGCCTCTGCGGTCAACGGTGACGCGTTGGAGGGGCTCCCTGTGCGCCCCAAGCCGTGTCAGCTGCCGGTCTGGGAGCGAATCTGGTCCGGCTGGTCGTCCTCCCGGATACGCTCGTAGATCTCCTCGCGATGCACCGCCACGTTGCGGGGCGCATTGACCCCCACTCGAACCTGGTTGCCTTTCACACCCAGGACAGTGACCGTGATGTCGTCACCGATCATCAGGGTCTCGCCCACACGCCTGGTTAGGATCAACATGGTCCTTCCTCCCTTCCAGTGTCCTTCTTGTACGGCCTGTGCCGAATGCAGACTGCGGCATCCGCACAGCGGCAACATCCGTTGCCATCCGTGCCTTGGCATGGTCTGCGCACGTCCGCTCTTGGTGGCGATTCGGCTGCAGCCCGATGACGGCCCAATTGTGGCCTAGTTTGACCGTCCGGAAAAGCCCATGCAGCAGACCCCGTGCGGGCAGCCAGTCGGCGGCCACCACGCGCCCACGCACGCGGTCGCGCCTACCAGGTTTCTTCGGTCGAGGCGTCGGTACCCAGTTCGAAGGCGTCGTGCATGGCCCGCACCGCCAGTTCCAGGTAGCGCTCCGCGACCACGACCGAGATCTTGATCTCCGAGGTCGAGATCATCTGGATGTTGATGTTCTCCCGGGCGAGCGCGTCGAACATGCGTTTGGCGACGCCTGCGTGGGACTTCATGCCGACCCCCACCGCGGAGACCTTGGCGATGTGGTCGTCGCCTTCGACACCCCGGGCGCCCAGGCTGCCTCTAACGCCGTCCAGGATCTCGAGGGCTCGTTCGTAGTCCGCGCGACGCACGGTGAACGTCAGGTCCGTGGAGCCATCGGCACCGGTGTTCTGCACGATCATGTCCACCTCGATGTCGGCCGCACCGATCGGACCGAGGATCTTCGACGCGACGCCCGGAACGTCGGGTACGCCCAATACGGTCAGCTTGGCCTCGTCGCGCTGGTAAGTCAGACCCGAGACGATGAGTTGCTCCATGGAACGTTCCTCCGTGGTGATCAGTGTGCCGGGGCTGTCGCTGAAGCTCGACAGGACTCTCAAGGGGACGCCGTACTTGCCGACGAATTCCACCGAGCGGGAGTGCAGCACCTTGGCGCCGAGGCTCGCGAGTTCCAGCATCTCCTCGAAAGTAAGTACGTCGAGGCGCCGGGCATCCTCGACGATGCGCGGATCGGCGGTGAACACGCCGTCCACGTCGGTGTAGATCTGGCACTCGTCGGCGTTGATCGCAGCGGCGATCGCGACCGCCGTGGTATCCGACCCGCCGCGCCCGAAGGTCGTGATGTCGCCCTTGGAATTGATGCCCTGAAAGCCCGCGATGACCGGGATCACTCCGGCGTCGAGGTCGGCGTGGAGGTGCTCTGCATCGATAGCCTCGATGCGCGCCCGCATGTGGTTGCCGTCGGTGCGGATGCGTGCCTGGAAGCCGAGCCCGGAACGTGCCGTGCAGCCGCGTTCGATGAGCGCCATCGCGACCAGGGCGACGGACACCTGTTCGCCCGACGACAGCAGCACGTCCATCTCCCGGGACGGCGGTCGCGGCGCGACATCGAAACCCAAGCCTTGCAGACGGTCGGTCTCTCCCGCCATCGCCGACACCACGACGACGACACGGTTGCCGTCGGCGACACTGGCAGCGACGCGATCCGCGACCGCGTTGATGCGGCCGATGTCGCGCACCGAGGTGCCACCGAACTTTTGCACCAGGAGGGCCATCGTGGGATACGGTGGCTTGCTAGCCGACCGTCCGCTCTCGCACCCAGTCCACGACCGAGTCCAGCGCTTCGTTCAGTTTGTCCGGCCGGTCGCCACCGCCCGCCTGGGCCATCTCGGCGCGACCGCCGCCCCTGGCGCCCACTTGGGCGCCGACGAAGCGAACGGCTTCGCCAGCGTTGACCCGGTCGGCCACGGTTCGGCTGACGCCCACCACGAGGCTCACCTTGTCGCCCACGTGGCCGAGCACGACGATGGAGTCGCCCAGGCGGTCTCGGAGGCTGTCCATGGTCGTCTTCATGGACTTGGGATCACCATCGACGATCGCCGTCAGTACGTGGATACCGTTCACGTCGACGGCGCCGGAGGCCAGGTCGGCGCCCCGGTCCGCTGCGAGTTTCGAATTGAGCGCATCCACCTCCCGCTGCAATGTCCGCATCCGGTCGGCCAACTGCGTGGTCTTGTCACCGAGTTCACCGCGCCGCCCGCGAACGATGTTGGCCACGGTGTCGATCTCTTGTTCGCCGTCGAGGAACCAATCGAGGGCATGCCTGCCCGTCAACGCCTCCACCCGGCGCACGCCGGCCGCGATCCCCTCCTCCGAGACGATATGAAAGGCGCCGATGTCCCCGGTGCGCCCCACATGGGTGCCCCCGCACAGTTCCACCGAGAAGCCGTTGCCCATGGTCAGCACACGGACCCGGTCGGCGTACTTCTCGCCGAACAGCGCCATGGCGCCCTTGGCGATGGCCTGGTCGAAGTCCATGACCTCAACCAGGGTCTCGGTGTTGTCGCGGATACGGCGGTTGACGATCTCCGCGATGCGCCGAATCTCGTCCTCGGCGACGGGCTTCGGGTGGCTGAAGTCGAAGCGCAGCCGGTCCGCCGCGACCAGCGAGCCCTTCTGCTCCACATGCGTGCCCAGCACGTCGCGCAGTGCCGCGTGCAGAAGGTGGGTGGCGGAGTGGTTCAGAACGATGTCGCGTCGCCGCTCTTGATCGATCGCCGCGACCACGACAGCGCCCCGATGCAGCGTTCCCTTCCGGACCTTGCCATGGTGCAGGTGCTGCTCCCCGCCTCGAGTCGTGTCGTTCACGGTGAAACAGCCTGCCCCGTCAGCGGCGCGGATCAGTCCCTGGTCCCCGATTTGACCGCCCGCCTCGGCGTAGAACGGCGTTTCCTCCAGGACGACGACGCCCTCGACGCCTGTCTCCAAGGCGTCGACTTCCGCACCGTCCTTGAACAGCCCGACGACCGTGGTGCGGCTCTCGGCATCCGTATAGCCGGAGAACGTGACGTCAGATTCAAGACGGATGTTCTGTTCGACGCTGGCATCGAACCGGGAGGCTGCCGCCCTGCCCCGCGCCCGCTGCTGTTCCATGGCACGTTCGAAACCTTCCTGGTCGGTGTCGAGGCCTCGCTCCCGGGCGACGTCGGCGGTGAGATCGGCAGGGAATCCAAAGGTGTCGTAGAGCTTGAAGACGACCTCCCCGGGGATGGTGTTGCCACCGAGATCGGCGACGGCGCGATCAAACAGCGCCATGCCCGACTTGAGCGTCGCCGCGAAGCGTTGTTCCTCGTCCTCGACGGCCTCCTCGATGGCTTTCGCATTGCCGACGAGCCCCGGGTAGGCATCGCCCATGAGATCGATCACCGGCGGCACCAGGCGGTGCAGGAACGCCCCCGTGATGTCGAGCTTGTGGCCGTGTCGCAGACCGCGACGGATGATCCGGCGCAACACGTAGCCCCGATCCTCGTTGCCCGGCAGCACGCCGTCACCGATCAGGAAGGTGGCGGCGCGGACGTGGTCCGCAATCACCCGCACCGAGGGGTTCGCGACTGCGGCGGACTCGTCGCGGATGCCCGCAAGCGCCGCGACCCGGCCGAGCAGCTCGCGGAACAGATCGGTCTCGTAGTTGTTCGTTACGCCCTGGACGATGGCGGCGATCCGTTCCAGCCCCATCCCCGTGTCCACGCCGGGGGCGGCCAGCGGCTCGAGGGTGCCGTCCGAGGAACGGTCGAACTGCGGGAAGACCAGGTTCCAGAACTCGGAGAAGCGATCGCCGTCCTCGTCGGCGGACCCCGGCGGCCCACCCGGGATGTCGGCACCGAGGTCGTAGAAGAGTTCCGAGTCCGGACCACAGGGTCCGGTGTCGCCCATGGCCCAGAAATTCTCCTCATGATCGACCACGCGATCCGCCGGCATTCCGACCTTGCGCGTCCATAGATCGCGGGCCTCGTCGTCCGACGGGTGCACGGTCACCCAGATCCGGTCCCGGTCGAGCCCGAGGACATCGGTCACGAATTCCCAGGCCCAGGTTATCGCATCCTCCTTGAAGTAGTCGCCGAAGCTGAAGTTGCCCAGCATCTCGAACATCGTCTGGTGCCGGGTCGTGTAGCCGACGTTTTCGAGGTCGTTGTGCTTGCCGCCGGCGCGTACGCAACGTTGGCATGTGGCGGCACGGCGGTAGGAGAGTCGTTCCCGACCGGTCAACGCGTCCTTGAACTGGACCATGCCGGCGTTGGTGAACAACAGGGTCGGGTCGTTCGCCGGCACCAGCGAACTCGACGGCACCACGCGGTGCCCCCGCTGATCGAAGAAGTCGAGATAAGCGGCGCGAATCTCGTCCGTTTTCATGACCCAGGCCGGTCGAAAAAAGGCGGCAAGTATACTTGGGTTCGGGCTAGCCGAATTCGTCTAATCGGCCGAGGACCTCGTACGCAATGCCCGACGGGAAACCCCGGGAGGCAAGGAATCGTGCCCGCTTCGCCCAATCTGCCCGATCCCGGGGTGCCTCCTGTCCGAAGCGCTTGTCCACCGCCATCGATGCCCGGTCGCGCCACTCGTCATCGCCAAGATCCGCCAGCGCCGCGTCGCCATCGACGCCGCGTTCCCGTAGACCGGCGATGATCTTCAGCGGCCCGTGGCCCCGGTCGATCGCCGAGCGGACGAAGACTTCGGCAAAGCGCTCGTCGGACTGCAGACCCGTCGCCGCGAGGTCCGCAATCACGCTTTCCACCCGTTCCGGCGAGTGACCGCGCCCGGTGAGCTTGCGCTGCAGTTCGATTCGCGCGTGTTCGCGCCGGGCGAGGAGCCTTATGGCGGCTTCCCGGACAGCACGCCGGCCATCGTCATCGTCGGCGGAACCCGGGTCGGCGGCGGCGGCCTCGGTCAACCGGCCCTGCCGCTCAAGGGATGCACACTGGCACCCTCGGCGGGCTCACGCGCGGTGGACCCGCGCTGGGGTAGCAGTTCGGCCCGGATTCGGTCCTCGATCCCGTCGCGGGCGTCGGGATTCGCGTCCAGCCACTCGGCGGCGTTCTTCTTGCCCTGACCGATCCGTTCGCCGTTGTAGCTGTACCAGGCGCCGGACTTCTCGACGATGCCCTGCTCGACGCCGAGGTCGATGATCTCGCCGTTGCGGTATATGCCCTTGCCGTAGAGGATCTGGAACTCGGTCTGACGGAACGGCGGCGCCACCTTGTTCTTGACCACCTTGACGCGGGTCTCGTTGCCAATCACCTCGTCCCGGTCCTTGATGGCGCCGATGCGGCGAATGTCCAGGCGAACGGACGAGTAGAACTTCAACGCGTTGCCACCGGTGGTCGTCTCCGGAGAACCGAACATCACGCCGATCTTCATGCGGATCTGATTGGTGAACACGACGAGGGTGTTTGAGTTCTTGATGTTGGCGGTCATCTTGCGCAGCGCCTGGCTCATCAGGCGCGCCTGCAGGCCGACGTGGGCATCGCCCATCTCGCCCTCGATCTCCGCCTTCGGCGTCAGCGCCGCCACCGAGTCCACGACCACGGTTTCCACGGCCCCCGAGCGGACGAGCATGTCGCAGATCTCGAGCCCCTGTTCACCGGTATCCGGCTGCGACACGAGCAGGTCGTCGGTGTTGACCCCCAGGGCTTCGGCGTAGATCGGATCGAGGGCGTGCTCGGCGTCGATGAACGCGCACGTGCCGCCCCGCTTCTGCGCTTCGGCGATGACCTGCAGGGTGAGGGTGGTCTTACCCGAGGCCTCCGGCCCGTAGATCTCCACCACGCGCCCGCGGGGCAGACCGCCGATCCCGAGCGCGATGTCGAGTCCCAGCGACCCGGTGGAGATGGACGGCACGGCCTCCAGCTCACGGTCGCCCAGGCGCATCATGGCGCCCTTGCCGAATTGTCTTTCGATCTGTGACAGGGCGGCGTCCAGGGCGCGTTTCTTGTCTGAGTTGATGTCCGGCACGAGTTCCCTCCTTGGGTTTCGAGTCGTGATGAAATGATTGGGCCGTACTGTATATTTGCTCAGTAACGCCGTCAAGCCGTTTCGAGGCGTTTCAGCCATCTCTCACCTGGCAATCGGTCAACGGCGCACACCTGATATCAGGTTGCCGCCAGATCACCACGTTGGGCTCGACCACTAGAAACTCCGGGGTCGCGACACTAGGCTGTGCCGGCATGGATCTCGCCGCCCACACACCCATGATGCAGCAGTACCTGGGCATCAAGGCCCAGTACCCGGACATCCTGCTTTTCTACCGCATGGGTGACTTCTACGAGCTGTTCTACGACGACGCCAAGCGTGCGGCCGAACTGCTCGACATCACGCTGACGGCGCGGGGCCAGTCGGCCGGCAGTCCGATCCCCATGGCCGGGGTGCCCTTCCATGCCGTCGACGGCTACCTCGCGAAGCTCGTGGAGGCGGGTCAGACGGTGGCCATCTGCGAGCAGGTCGGCGATCCGAGCACAGCGAAAGGACCGGTGGAGCGGCGTGTGCAGCGCGTCGTCACACCCGGCACCCTGGCCGAGGAGGGCCTCCTATCGCCCGAGCGCGACAGCGTCCTCGCCGGCCTCAATCCCACCGCCGACGGCTTCGGTGCGGCGTGGCTCAACCTGGCGTCGGGGGAATTCGCCTACTGCCACGGCGTCGGGTCCCAGGCCGTCGCTGCCCTGCTCTCCCGGTTGCGTCCCGCCGAAGTCCTGGTCCCCGAAGGAACGGACATCCAAACCGACGCCCCCGTGCAGACCCGCGACACCCTGGAGTTCGATGCCGGTCTCGGGCGCCGGCATCTCAACGATCACTTCGGTGTCGCCGACCTCGGCGCGTTCGGGCTGGGCGACTCGGACGCCGCCGTGGGCGCCGCTAGTGCGGTGCTGCGCTACGCCCAAGGGGCGCGTTGCCAGAATCTCGCCTTCGTCAACCGCCTGGTGGAGGTCTCCGAGACCGACACCATGGTCATGGACGCCCAAACACGGCGCAATCTGGAGATCGACCGCCGGTTCGACGGCGAGTCCGCGGGCACGCTGTTCGCGATGATGAACCACACGGCGACCGCCATGGGCGCGCGACAGCTCAAGGCGTGGCTGAACGCGCCGATCCGCGATCGCGACCTCCTCGCGCGACGTCAGGCGGGCGTCGCCGCCATCCTCGAAAACCGCGCCACGGCACGGGCGGCGGCGGCTCTCGGGGACATCGGCGACATGGAGCGGATCATCGGCCGCATCGCCCTCGGCAACGCCTCGCCCCGGGATCTCGGCAGGCTCCGCCAAGGATTGGCCGCGATCCCGGGGCTCCACACGCTGATCGACGAACTCGGCGACCGAGACCTGGCGGAACGTTTCGCCGGTCTGCCGGCGTTCGGCGACGAACAATCGCTGCTGGATCAAGCGCTGGTCGATGATCCGCCGGCGACCATCCGCGACGGCGGCGTGTTCGCACGCGGCCACGACGGGGAGCTGGACAGGCTCAAGGACCTGACGGAGAACGCCGCCGAGTGGCTCGCATCACTCGAGGTCCGGGAACGCCAACGCACCGGGATCGCCACCCTCAAGGTCGGCTACAACCGCGTTCACGGCTACTACATCGAGGCGGCCCGCAGCGCCGATGCCGACATGCCGGCCGAGTACGTGCGACGCCAGACCCTGAAGAACGCCGAGCGCTACATCATGCCGGAGCTCAAGCAGTTCGAGGACGAGGCCCTCAGCAGCCAGGCCCAGGCCCTGCGCCGCGAACGTCGGTTGTACGACGAGCTGCTCGGGCGTCTCGGCGCCAGCCTGGAGGGTCTGCGCGCCGCCGCCCGCGAGATCGCCCGCCTGGATGTGCTCAACTCGTTCGCCGTCGTCGCCGAACGCCACGACTACGTCATGCCGACGCTCACGGACGTTCCCGTGATCACCGTGCAGGCCGGCCGGCATCCCGTGGTGGAATCCCAGTCCGACCAACCCTTCGTGCCCAACGACATCGACCTGTCGGACATGCGCCGGATGCTGATCGTCACCGGCCCCAACATGGGCGGCAAGTCGACCTACATGCGCCAGGTGGCGCTGATCGTACTGCTCGCCCACACCGGCAGTTTCGTTCCCGCGACGGCCGCGACGGTCGGCCCCGTGGACCGCATCTTCACGCGCATCGGCGCCTCAGACGATCTGACCGGCGGTCGCTCCACGTTCATGGTCGAGATGAGCGAGGCCGCACACATCCTGCACAACGCGACCGCCGACAGCCTGGTTCTGCTCGACGAGATCGGTCGCGGCACGAGCACCTACGACGGTCTGGCATTGGCATGGGCGACGGCGGAACACATCGCCCGGCGGATCGGCGCCTTCACGCTGTTCGCCACGCACTACTTCGAGCTCACTGCCCTGCCGGACGAGATCGACACCGCCGTCAACGTCCACCTGGACGCGGTCGAGCATCAGGGCGAGGTGGTTTTCCTGCACAGTGTGCGCGAGGGTCCGGCGAGCCAGAGCTACGGCATTGAGGTCGCCAAGCTCGCGGGCGTTCCGGGCACCGTGCTCAACGATGCCCGCCGCCGTCTACGGGACCTGGAAACCCGCCATCGGGATCGCGAGACATCCCAGCCGGATCTGTTCCGGAACCAACCGGAAGTGCAGGATGGAAGCAGGTCGGAAACGAACGACCGAAACGAGGTACTCGACCGCCTCGGAGAGCTCGACCCCGACGCCCTGACACCAAGGGACGCCCTGGACGCGCTCTACGAACTCAAAAAACTGGCCGATCCGTAGGGGCTAGCGGGCGCGTTGTGGTCGCCCTCCCTCGCGAAACGACACCGTGCCGATGCCGGGACGGGCGACGACAAGCGTCGCCCCTACGGCATGCCTCGTCGGTTCGAGGCGGAGTCTGTTGTGGTCGCCCTCCCTCGCGAAACGACACCGTGCCGGTGCCGGGTCGGGCGACGACAAGCGTCGCCCCTACGGGATGCCTCGTCGGTTCGAGGCGGAGTCTGTTGTGGCCGCCCTCCCTCGCGAAACGACACCGTGCCGGTGCCGGGTCGGGCGACGACAAGCGTCGCCCCTACGGGATGCCTCGTCGGTTCGAGGCGGAGTCTGTTGTGGTCGCCCTCCCTCGCGAAACGACACCGTGCCGGCGCCGGGACGGGCGACGACAAGCGTCGCCCCTACGGCATGCCTCGTCGGTTCGAGGCGGAGTCTGTTGTGGTCGCCCTCCCTCGCGAAACGACACCGTGCCGATGCCGGGACGGGCGACGACAAGCGTCGCCCCTACGGCATGCCTCGTCGGTTCGAGGCGGAGTCTGTTGTGGTCGCCCTCTCTCGCGAAACGACACCGTGCCGGTGCCGGGACGGGCGACGACAAGCGTCGCCCCTACGGCATGCCTCGTCGGTTCGAGGCGGAGTCTGTTGTGGTCGCCCTCCCTCGCGAAACGACACCGTGCCGGTGCCGGGACGGGCGACGACAAGCGTCGCCCCTACGGGATGCCTCGTCGGTTCGAGGCGGAGTCTATCGTTCGAGATACTGGCGCTTGTCCGCGACGTCGCGCCAGTCCGCCTCGTCGTCGGGCGCATCCTTCTTCTCGTTGATGTTCGGCCAGATCTCGGCCAGTTCGGCGTTCAGATCGAGGAAGTCGTCTTGACCGGACGGGATCTCGTCTTCGCTGAAGATCGCGTCGACGGGGCACTCCGGCTCGCATAGGGCGCAGTCGATGCACTCGTCGGGATGGATGACGAGCATGTTCGGGCCCTCGTAGAAGCAGTCCACGGGGCAGACTTCCACGCAGTCCGTCAGTTTGCACTTGATGCAGCTCTCGCCGACCAGAAAGGTCATCCGTTCTCTTCCGGCCCAAAGGGACGCGGTATTCTACCGATGCGTTCCGGCTTCACAACCGTCACTCGAAAGACCACCGTCAACCGCGGATGAGCGAACGGGGGTCCACCTCCTTGCCCCGGTCGCGGATCTCGAAGTGGAAGTCCCCGCCCGTCGAGCCACTCGCGGCGCGCGCCACGGTGTCGCCTTGGTTGACGACGTCCCCTTCGCGCAGTGCCGGGGGTACGTTCACCCCGTAGGCGACCAGGTGCCGTTCGCTGGTCTTGACGATGACCAGATGACGGAACCCACCGAGCCCGGGGCCGGCGTAGACCACCACGCCCGAGGACGCGGCACGAATCACCGTTCCCGGGGTCAGCGAATAGTCGAGCCCCTTCGAGCCGTCGCCGAAACCGCGCACGGGCTTGGCATCAACCGGGGATCGCCAGGCATCGGCACCGACGGTCTTGGGGATCACCGGCGGCGGTTTCTGCACCACCGGTAGCGCCGCGGATACCGGTTTCGCCTCGGGCGCAGGCGTCGGAACCGCCACGGGTATCGGCACCGCGGGAGGACTCGCCGACGACGACACGCCCTCTCCGGTGGCAGGTTCGGTGACCGTCGAGCCGGGCTCCGGCGACGGATCGGTCGGTTCCTCGGCAGCAGGTGTGCGCACGGGTTCGGGCCTCGACAGGGTCTGCCGGATCGGCGGCGCGATGACTGTCCGCGGTACGGGCGTCGCGGCGACTACTCGACGTGGCGCAAGCCGTATGCGGTCTCCCGGATGGATCACGTACGGCGGCTGCAGCTCGTTCCACTCGGCGATGTCGAGGAAGTACAGTTCGTAGCGCCAGGCAATGGAATACAGGGTGTCATCCTTCTGCACCACATAGGATTCCGGCGCCGGCAACTCCACCGGCGAACGTTCCGCCACCGGTATTCCGGTCTGACCGAAGCAGCCGCAAAGGGTTGCCGCAACCGCGACGGGCAGCCAGCGCACGATTGCACCGGGTCGACGCCTATTCATCGATTCACTTCCGTTTGAGCCGGTTCTACGGCTGTACGCTTCCTGCGCGCTTGAAGCTCGACTCCCAGGGCGAGTAGTGCGACGGCCAGCACACCCAACGCGGCGGCCGCCACGACACCGGCGACCACCGTGTCCTCGACTGCCACGTCGCGCCAAGGCCAGAGCCTGGTCAGCGAGCCGGCCATGAATCCCGTGAGCACGGCGAGGACGGCCGCGCGAGCGCGCCCGAGCAGCCAGGCAAGCCCCTTGGAGAACAACACAAGGCCGACCGCCATGCCTGCCACGAAGGTCCCGAGCACGGTGAGGTCGGTGCTGGTGACGGCGGCCAGCATCGGCTCGTAGAGGCCCAGCAGGACGAGCACGAAGGCCCCCGACACACCCGGCAGAATCCACGCCGTGGCGGCGAGTGCGCCGGCGATGAACACCGCCAGTGTCGATGGCTCGGATGTTGCCCCGCCCGTCTGGACCAGGACGCCGACGACCACCCCCAGACCCAGGCCGGCCAAGCCCGCCGTCGCCAGCCAGTGCCACGAGGACTGGGCACCCACGTGGACGACCGAAGCGGCGATGAGGCCGAAGAAGAACCCCATCACGTAGGACTCGTGGCTGTCCAAGAGGGCCTCGAGCAGATTCGCGAACAACACCAGGCTCAACGCCATGCCGAGGCCGAGCACGACCAGGAAGCCGAGGTTGTGGCGTCGTGCGAACGCACTCCAACCATCCCGCAGAAGCACCGACAGCGATCCCCCGGAGAACGACGCGATGGACTTCACCAACTCGTCGTAGATGCCCGTGATGAACGCCACCGTGCCGCCGGACACGCCGGGCATGGTCTCCACCGCACCCATCGCCAGACCGCGGGCGAAAACCCCGATGCGCAGGGACCGGACGAGGTCGGCGCGGCTCATCTCTGCGTGCCCCGCAGCATCGGCACGAAACGCACGTGCTCGAGGGTTTCCTGCCGCCAAGCGTCGCCCACCCGTTCGAGGCGCTTCAGTTCCTGCACGTCGCCGTGCCCCACCGGTATCACCAGCGCGGCGCCGTCCGCGAGCTGCTCCATGACCGCATCCGGCACATGGGTCACGCCGGCGGTCACGAGTACCGCGTCGAAGGGGGCCTCGTCATCCCATCCGAGATTGCCGTCGGCGTGCCGAAACCGAACGTTGCTGATACCCAGTGCGTCGAGGCGGTCGCGGGCACGATCCAGCAAGCTGCCGATCCGTTCGACGGTGAAGACCCTGTCCACAAGACCCGCGAGCACGGCTGTCTGGTAGCCGCACCCCGTGCCTATCTCGAGGATCTTGCGCGGCCCACCGTTCGCCTGGGCGCCGTCGCCCAGGACCGCCACCGTCATCGCGGCGACGATGTAGGGCTGGGAGATCGTCTGGCCGTGCCCAATGGGCAGGGCGCTGTCCTCGTAGGCGCGATGGGCGAGGGCCTCGTCGACGAATATGTGCCGCGGCACCGTGGCGATGGCGTCCAGCACACGCTCGTCGGCGATGCCCGCTTTGCGCAACCTCGTCACCAGCCGATTGCGCGTGCGCCGCGAGGTCATACCAACGCCTTCGAGGTCGAGGTTGCTCATCGGCGCTCCTCGTCCTCGTCGACGACCAGGTAGAAGGTCTCGCCCTTGGCGACCATGCCGAGTTCGCTCCGGGCACGTGCCTCGACGACCTCGTTGCCCTCCTTCAGCATCATCACTTCGGCCCCGAGCAGACGGTTGCGCTGCTCCAGGCTCTGGGTGAGGCCATCCTGCACCGCCACGTCGCGCTCGAGGTCCCGAACCGCGATCCAGCCGGATTCGCCGAACCAGAAGCTGCCCAATAGGATCGCCAAGACGACGACACCGCCGAGCGCGATGACCTTGGGACCTTGATGGTCCACGCGGCTAGCCGACATTCGGGCCAGGCGTTCGCCCGGGCGGGTGCCGCCGAGAATCCTGTTCCCCGGCGACCGCGAGTTCCTCGCGACCCCGGTACACGGCGTCGTCGCCGAGTGCCTCCTCGATTCTCAGCAGCCGGTTGTACTTGGCGATCCGCTCGGAACGGCAGCAGGAGCCGGTTTTGATCTGCCCCGCGCCGGTGGCGACGGCCAAGTCGGCGATCATGGTGTCCTCGGTCTCGCCGGAACGGTGCGAGATGACGGTGCCGTAGCCGGCTGCTGCCGCCATGCGGATCGCCGCCAGGGTCTCGGACAACGTACCGATCTGGTTCGGCTTAACCAGGATCGCGTTGGCAACGCCGTTGTCGATGCCCCGCGAGAGTCTCGCCGTATCCGTGACGAACAGATCGTCGCCCACCAACTGCACGCGGTCGCCTAGACGTCCGGTCAGGGACGCCCAACCGGACCAGTCGTCCTCGTCCAGCGCATCCTCGACGGACGCGATGGGGAAGTCGTCCACCAACGCCGCGAGGTAGTCGTGAAACTCGTCGCCGGTGAGCACCCGGCCTTCGCCGGCCAGCCGGTACTCGCCGGCTTCGTGGAACTCCGACGCGGCGCAGTCGAGGGCGAGAACGACATCCACACCCGGCCGGTAGCCGGCCGCCACCACGGCATCCGTAATCACGCCCAGTGCCTCGGCGTTGGACTCCAGATCGGGCGCGAAGCCGCCCTCGTCGCCGACGGCGGTGGCCAGCCCGCGTTTGGCCAGCGCGGCCTTCAATGCATGGAACACTTCCACGCCACAGCGCAGCGCTTCAGCGAACGAGCCGGGGCGAACCGGCATCACCATGAACTCCTGGATGTCGACGTTGTTGTCCGCGTGGACACCGCCGTTGACGATGTTCATCATCGGCACCGGCAGACGGATGTCCGAGTCTGCGCCGTGCAGATCCGCCAGGTGGCGGAACAACGGCAGCCGTCGCGCCGCCGCGCAGGCCTTGGCTGCGGCCAGGGAAGCGCCGAGGATGGCATTGGCGCCGAGTCGGCTCTTGTCGGGCGTGCCGTCGAGATCGATCAGCAGCCGGTCGAGTTCTTCCTGGTCGGCGGCATCCACCCCGCGAAGCGCGTCGCAAATCTCGCCGCGCACCGCGGCGACTGCTTTGCGGACGCCCCTGCCGAGGTAGCGCCCGGCGTCGCCATCGCGCAGCTCGTGCGCTTCGCCGGCGCCCGTCGAGGCACCCGACGGCACGAGCGCCGAACCCGTTTCACCGCTCGCCAGCACGACGTCGACCTCGACCGTGGGATTGCCGCGGGAGTCGAGCAGTTCGCGCGCGGTGACGCCTTCTATGGCGGTCAATGCAGGTTCTCCGAGGCAGGACACAGGGTGTCTTCGACGAAGCCGTGGCGCTTCACCACGCGGTCGATCTCCGCCAGTTCGGCGAGCAGGTCCTCCATCATGGGAGTCGGCCAGTTGTTGGGACCGTCGGACAACGCCTTGTCGGGCTCCGGATGGGTTTCCATGAAGAGTCCGGCAACCCCCGCTCCCACCGCAGCCCGGGCGAGGACCGGCACCATTTCGCGCTGGCCCCCGGAACGGTTGCCAAGCCCGCCGGGCATCTGCACGGAGTGGGTGGCGTCGAACACCACGGGACAGCCGGTGGCGCGCATGACCGCCAGCGCGCGCATGTCCGACACCAGGTTGTTGTAGCCGAAGCTGGCGCCGCGTTCGCAGACCATGATCTGCTCGTTGCCGGTGGCGCGCGCCTTGGCCACGACCTGCGCCATGTCCGCAGGTGCCAGGAACTGGCCCTTCTTGATATTGACCGGCAGTCCCTGGGCACACACGTTCTGGATGAAGTTGGTCTGCCGACAGAGGAACGCCGGCGTCTGCAGAACCGAGACCACGTCCGCGACCTCGTTGAGCGGTGTGTCTTCGTGGACGTCGGTGAGCACCGGCACGTCCACCTCGCGCCGAACGCGTTCGAGGATCTTCAAGCCGGCTTCCATGCCGGGACCCCGATAGCTCTCGTGGGATGAGCGGTTGGCCTTGTCGAAGGAGCTCTTGTAGATGAACGGTACGCCGACGTTGGCGGCGATGGACTTTAGCCGCGCCGACGTCTCCATCGCCAGCGCCTCGGACTCGATGACACAGGGCCCGGCGATCAGGAAGATCGGCTGGTCAAGTCCCACCTCGAAGGTGCAAAGCTGCATTGCGAACTCCTTTTCGACGTGACTCTGGCGGTACGACGACCACCGGCGGTCCATGCATCAGCCGGCTGCGACCTCGGTCGCCGCAGGCCGATCCGCGTGCCTGTTGGCCGCTTCGATGAAGCCGCGGAACAGCGGGTGGCTGTCCTGCGGGGATGAGCTGAATTCCGGATGGAACTGGCAGGCCACGAACCAGTCGACCGACGGCAATTCGATCATCTCGACGAGATCGTCGGCGTCGCTGCGCCCAGCCACGGCCAGACCGTGCTTCTCCAGCTCCGCGACGTAGTCGTTGTTGACTTCGTAGCGGTGGCGGTGGCGTTCCATGACCGCGTCCGCACCGTAGAGGGCGCGGGACAGGCTCGTCCGGGCAAGCAGACAGCGCTGCTCACCGAGCCGCATCGTGCCGCCGATATCCTCGTCGCCGTCCCGCTGCTCGGTCTTGCCGGTGCGGTCGACCCACTCGGACACCAGGGCGATCACGGGGTGGCGGGTTTCCGGATCGATCTCCGTCGAGTGGGCGTTCTCGAGGTCGGCCACGTGGCGGGCGAAGTCGATCACCGCGGCGTGCAGGCCATAGCAGATGCCGAGATACGGCACGTTGTGCTCCCGCGCATACCGTGCCGCCAGGATCTTGCCCTCGAAGCCCCGGGGGCCGAAACCGCCCGGCACCAGGATCGCGTGCATGTCGTCCAGCACGCTGCAACCGTTCTGTTCAAGCTGCTCGGCGTCGATGTAGCGGACCGTCACCTGGGTGCGATTCGCGATACCGGCGTGAATGATCGCCTCGGAGAGCGACTTGTAGGCATCCGGCAGATCGAGGTACTTGCCGACGATGGCGATCTCGGTGGTTCGCTCGGGCGAACTAAGGACGTCGATGACTCGTCGCCATTCGATCAGGTCGGCGCCGACGCAGTCGAGTTGGAACTTCTCCACGACGAGATCGTCGACGCACTGCTCGTTGAGCAGCACCGGCACTTGGTAGATCGACATCGCGACATCCTCGAGGGAGATGACCGCACGCTCCTCGACATTCGTGAACAGGGCGATCTTGGCGCGGACCGCTTTCGGCAGATGCTCTTCCGAACGACAGATGAGCACGTCGGGTTGCAGGCCGATGGATCGCAGTTCCTTGACCGAGTGCTGGGTCGGCTTGGTCTTGATCTCGCCGGCGGTGGCCAGGCGCGGCACCAGCGTCAGGTGCACGAACAGGGTATTGCGGGCGCCGATCTCGAGGCGCAGTTGCCGGGCGGCCTCCAGGAACGGCTGCGACTCGATGTCGCCTACGGTGCCGCCGATCTCGACGATGACGATGTCGAAGCCCTCGCCAACGGCACGGATCCGGCGCTTGATCTCGTCCGTTATGTGCGGAATGACCTGCACGGTGCCGCCGAGGTAGTCGCCGCGCCGCTCCTTGCGAATGACCTCGTCGTAGACACTGCCGGTGGTGAAGTTGTTGCGCTGGGACATCCGCGCGCCGCGGATGAAGCGCTCGTAGTGGCCGAGGTCGAGATCCGTCTCCGCGCCGTCGGCCGTGACGAACACCTCGCCGTGCTGGAACGGGCTCATGGTCCCCGGATCGACGTTGATGTAGGGGTCCATTTTGAGGATGTTGACCTTGAGGTCGCGGGCTTCGAGAACCGCCGCCAGCGACGCCGTGACGATGCCCTTGCCGAGCGAGGAAACGACCCCGCCGGTAACGAAGATATATTGGGTGTTTCCCATCGTGGTCCGGATGCCGCCGCCCATGCCGGAAGATGGAAGTGCAACTTAGCATACTTTGGCCCGGAATGGGCCGCGGCCGCCCCTACGACTCTCCAAAGATCGTCGTACGCCCGTTGACACCTGCACCGAGACGCAACCGTCGAAGTCGGGATAGCATGGCGCCATGGCCGACGACGAGCACCGGGGACCGCGCCCCACCGGATTCGACACCCTGGCGCTGCATGCCGGGCAACGTCCCGACCCGACTACAGGGGCCCGGGCGACGCCCATCTACCAGTCGGCGTCGTTCGTCTTCCCGGATACCGATTTCGCCGTCGGGCTGTTCAACATCGAGCGCGCCGGGCACGTCTACTCGCGTCTGTCCAATCCCACCAACGCCGTGCTGGAGGAACGCATCAGCGCCTTGGAACACGGCGTCGGCGCCATCGCCACCGCCAGCGGTCAGGCGGCCATGCACCTGGCGGTCGCGACGATCCTCTCCGCCGGCGACCATATCGTCGCCTCGCGTTCCCTCTACGGCGGCACCCACAACCTCTTGGAGTACACGCTGCCGCGTTTCGGCATCGAGACCACGTTCGTCGACCCGCGTTCGCCCGACGCGTTCGCAGCGGCCATCCGCGACGACACCCGTCTCCTATTCGGGGAGATCCTCGGCAATCCGGGGCTCGAAGTGCTCGACGTGCCCGCCATCGCCACGGTCGCCCACGACGCCGGGCTGCCCCTGCTGGTGGACTCGACCTTCGCGACCCCCTACCTGTGCCGGCCCATCGACTTCGGTGCCGATCTCGTCGTCCATTCCGCCACCAAGTTCCTCAGCGGCCACGGCATCGTCATCGGCGGTCTCGTCGTCGACGGCGGTACCTTCGATTGGGAGGCATCCGGCAAGTTTCCGACCCTGTCGGAACCCTACGCGGGATTCCACGACCTGGTGTTCGCCGAGGAGTTCGGACCCCAGGCGTTCACCACGCGTGCGCGGCGGGAGGGCCTCCGGGACTTCGGCGCCTGCATGGCGCCGACCACCGCGTTCCACGTGCTCCAGGGGCTGGAGACGCTGCCCATCCGCATGCAGAAGCACGTCGCCAACACCCGCGAGGTGGTCGCCTTCCTCGCCGACCACGACGCGGTGGCCGACGTCGGCTACCCGGAGCTGCCTTCGCATCCCGACCGCGAGTTGGCCGGGCGGCTGTTGCCGAACGGTGCCGGCGCGGTGTTCAGCTTCGACATCAAGGGCGGACGGGAAGCCGGTCGAACCTTCATCGAGAACCTGTCGATCTTCTCCCACCTTGCCAACGTCGGGGATGCCAAGTCACTGGTCATCCACCCGGCCAGCACCACCCATCACCGCATGGATGCCGAAGCATTGGCCGCCGCCGGGATCGGCGAAGGCCTGGTGCGCCTGTCCATCGGCCTCGAGGATCCGCGCGATCTGATCGGCGATCTCAACCGGGCTTTGCGCCGCGCCGCCCGGGTCGCTCGATGACGCGGCCACTTTGTGGTCGCCGGGAAGCGTTGCCGTTGTGGAACGTTGCCGTTGTGAAACGTAGAGAGACTCGTTGCAGAAGAGGTCCACGCGATGAGTGGTGACCGGATCGCGGTCGGCGGTCGCACGGCGTACGTCGGCAACGGCTCAGGCCATGCGGGCGAAGATGCCGACAGCGTGGTCTTCGTCCACGGGGCCGGTATGGATCACACGGTGTGGGCGCTGCCCGCGCGGTATTTCGCCCGCCAGGGACTCCGGGTCGCCGCCGTCGACCTGCCAGGCCACGGCCGCAGCGACGCGCCGGCCGCCGACACCATCGCGGCCATGAGCCGATGGCTCGTCGCACTGCTGGACGCGCTCGACATCGAAACCGCAGCGATCGTCGGCCACAGCATGGGATCGCTGGTGGCGTACCAGTTCGCGGTGACCGCCCCGGAGCGCTGCCGGGCTCTGGCCCTTCTCGGCACGTCCGCGCCGATGCCGGTGACCGAGCCGCTGCTGAATGCCGCCCGGGACAACCATCACGCGGCCATCGACATGGCGAACACCTGGAGCCATTCCACCGGCACGCTGGGGGCCAACGCCAATCCGGGCATCTGGATGCTCGGCACCGGCGAGCGGCTTCTCGAACGCGCCGCACCGGGCGTCTTCCACGCCGATCTCAAGGCGTGCGACGCGTTTACCGCGCCCGCCGACGCCGTTGTCGGATGTCCCTGTCTCGTGATCGCCGGCGACGACGACATGATGACGCCGGTCCGAGCCGGGCTCGACGTCGCCGCCTCGCTACCGGACGCCTGCACGGTGCGCCTGCCGGGGTGCGGCCACGCGATGCTCAACGAGCGGCCCAACGAGATCCTGGACGCATTGATTTCCGTCGTGCCCGGGCATTGAAGGCAACGTCCGATTCGGACACACTCCGCGCTGCTCCGCACCTAGCGGATTGCACCCCCACGCTGTACGGAAGAACTGCCATGCCGCGCTCCAGAACCATCAGATATCCCGCCCTGCTCGCGCTGCTGACCGTGGCCGGGGGCGTCTACGCGCAGTCCGAAGACGAGGAAGATCCAGAGATCGAGGAAGTCGTCGTCACCGGCACCCAGATCAAGGGGGCCGGCATCGCCGATGCCCTGGCCGTCTCCGTTCTGGAAGCCGACGACATCGAGGCGCTCGGCTTCGACGACGGCGCCGACCTGCTCGAACACCTCGTCGAACAGGGCCAGAACTACTTCTCGGAGTCCGAGAGCATCAGCGGCGGCGTCAATGCGGCCCGCGGCGACATCGGCGCCTACAACCTGCGAAACCTTGGCACCGGCAACACGCTTGTGCTCCTCAACGGTCGCCGGATGGTGAACGCCGCGAGCTATCAGACCGAGGAGGTAGGCGGTAGTTTCGTGCCGGTCAACACGGTCAACTCCCAGTCGTTGCCACCGTTGGGGCTCCGCCGGGTGGAGGTGCTGCGAGACGGGGCCTCGGCGATCTACGGTGCGGACGCCGTCGCCGGCGTCGTGAACTACGTCCCGAAGGACGACTTCGAAGGCACGCGGGTGCGAGTGAAATACGGGTGGTTGGAGAACGTGCCGCGCAAGGACCTGACCCTGGTCGGCGAGTGGGGCCGGACCTTCAACGGGGGACGTACGAACCTCAGCGTGTTTGCGCAGCATTACACGCGCGACCGCGTCAACTCCCAGGATGACATCCGGTGGGCCGATGCCGACTTCCGGTGGCGGCTCGACCCCGACTCTCCCTGGGCGTCGGAAACGGACTTCCGCAACAACAGCGTGAACTCCGAATACCGACAATACGACCTCGTCGTCAGTGCCCGAAGCGTCGGTCTGCGCAACGTGCTCACCGACACCTCCGGCGAATTCGAAACCTATCCCGTTGGCGATCCACGCTGCGAGTATGAGATCGGCTACGGCACGTGTGCCGCCATCGACGGCCAAGGCACCTATCGCCACAACATCGCCATCGACCGCGACCTCTACGCGGACCTTGCGCGCACCAACCTGTACGCCATCCTGAGCCACGACTTCGGCAACGGCCTCGAAAGCTACACGGAGTTCATCGCGTACCTGTCCGACACCAACATCTCGCGCCACGCGTCGTATTCCTTCTCGACCGTAGAGCTTCGGGTGGGTGCCGAGAACTACTACAACCCGTTCGGCCCCTGCGGCTCGCCCAACCGGCTCCCCGATGAGATGATTCCCGATGTCCCCTGCTCGGGCCTGGCATTGACCATCGACAACGGCCGTTGGGTGGAAGCACCCCGGAATGTCGACAACGACGGGATGGTCTGGCGACTGCTACAGGGCTTGCGCGGCACCTGGGAGGGCTGGGACTGGGACGGCGCGATGGTCTGGTCCCGGGCGACGAAGGAAGACATCACCCGCAACCGGATATCCAACAACCTGATGCAGGAGGCGCTCGAGGATCCCACGCCCGCCGCCTACAACCCGTTCAGCGGCGGGGTGGACAGCAACATCGAGCGGACCCTGGTCGACGTCCGGCGCGACAACGAGACCGAGCTCATGATGGTCGACTTCAAGGCGTCGACGTTCGACCTCTTCGACCTGCCCGCTGGCCCCTTGGGGTTCCTCGCGGGCGTCGAGTTCCGTCGCGAGGCCTTCGTCGACGATCGCGACCCCCGACTCGACGGGACGATCACGTTCACCGACTTCGACGGCGACACCTATCCGTACGTGTCTGACGTGGTGAACTCAAGCCCCACGCCGGACAGCCGGGGCGACCACAACGTGTTTTCCGCGTTCACCGAACTTCTGATCCCCGTTCACGAAACCCTCGACGTGCAGTTGGCCATGCGATTCGAGAGCTTCTCGGATGTGGGCAGTACCACCGTCGGCAAGTTCGCCTTCGGCTACCGGCCCATCGACATGCTGTTGTTCCGGGGTTCCTACTCCGAGGCCTTCCGGGCGCCCAACCTGGTGACCATCAACGAGGAGATCGTCGCCAGGCAGAACACCCGGACCGACCATGCCTGCGTGTACGCGGCGGACAACGGCGGCGACCCTGACCAGGATACCGTCACCTGCCGGCGTTCCACCCAGCGCATCGCGCAGGGCAGCGTCGACCTCAAGTCCGAACGGTCCGACAACACCTCCCTCGGCATCGTCTTCGAGCCGGTCGAGGGCCTGACGCTGACCGTCGACGCCTGGGCCATCGAGAAGCGGGACACCATCGGCCTGCTCGGTGAGGAAAACCACACGCTTCTCGACCTGCTGCTCCGCGTCCGCAACGGCGGCGTGAGTTGCGATGCGTTCGAGGGCAACCCCGCGGTCGTCCGCGACGACCCTGACGACGACGAAATCGCCATCTACACCGCTGCGGGCATCTGCCCGGCAGGCAATATCGAGTACGTCGACGATCGCTACGCGAACCTCGACACGAGAGTCGTCAGAGGCGTGGACTACGGCATCTACTACGCCGTCGAGACGGACTTCGGCATCTTCAACTTCAAATACCAGGTGTCCGAACTACGCCGCTTCACGCAGAACGCGGGTGGCGATGCCGCCGAGCTGTTGGCTGCCCAAGAGGCCGGCGAGCTGCCGGCGAGCTTCGAGGTGACGGGGTTCGCCGACCTGGTCCGTCGGGACGGAAATCCGGAGGACAAGGAATCGGCCCGCCTGACCTGGCGCCGCGGCGCCTGGGGCGCCTCGCTGTCCACCCTATCCCTCGGCGACTTCGTGCAGACGTCCCTGACCCTCGAAGACGACACCGAGTGGATCGTCCCGAGCATGCGGACGTACAACGCCTACGTGGACTACCGATTCGACGTCCCAGGCGACCTCCAAGCGCGGGTACGTCTCGGTGGCCTCAACATCACCAACGAGCGGGCACCGCTGGCCGACCGCTACTTCGGCTACTTCGCGGACATGCACCAGGATCTCGGTGCCCGGTATTACTTCGACGTTCGAATGGACCTGTAGGCGACGGCGATGGGCGCCCGCATCCGCTTAACCGCGGCGGCGGCGTGGCTTGCCTGCGCCGCCGCCGTCGGGGCGGCCGATCGGTACTGCGAAAACGACGTTGCGCTCATCGACACCCACTTCGAAGGTGGCGTTTTCCACCGCTGCGTCGTGCGCGACGGCAACTTCGTCATCACCATCCGCCCCGAGGACAACAAGGTCCGCGTACCGATGCCCTGGTATGCCTTCCGCGTCAGCCCCAAGAAGCCGGGTGTCGCCGTCTTTCTAATGGGCTTCGTGGATGGCGACGCCGATCGCTTCTGGCCCAAGGTAAGCGCGGACGGGGTCAACTGGCAGCCCCTGCCCGAGAGCGTCGTGGCGATGTCGGACGACGCCTCCCGGTTGGCGATGCGGATTCCCCTCGGCGAGGCGCCACTGTGGGTCGCCTCGCAGCGGCTGCTGACCACGGCCTACTACGACGAGCGGGTCCGCCAACTCGCCGCCCATCCCGAGTTGACCGTGCGGACCCTCGGCGCCAGCCTGCGCGGGAGGCCGCTAACCGTAGCCGAAACGGCGACCGTAGCCGAGACGGCGGTCGTCGCCGAGACGGCGGTCGTCGCCAAGACGGCGGCCAGAACCGAGGGCGTGCTGCTTCTCGGTCGCCAGCATCCACCGGAAGTGACCGGCGCCCTGACGATGCGCTCGTTCGTCGACACGGTGATGGCGGACACCGAACTCGGCCGGGCGTTCCGCGACCGCTTCGCCCTGGTCATGGTGCCCCTGGTCAATCCCGACGGCGTCGCCGCGGGGCACTGGCGGCACAATGCGGGCAAGACCGACCTGAACCGGGATTGGGGTCCCTTCCGGCAACCGGAGACCCGCCACATCCGACGGCTGCTCGAGGAGATCGAGAACCGGGGCATCGCGCTCAGGCTGATGCTCGACTTCCACGCGACCCAGGCCACCGAGAACGCCCTGTTCTACACCCAGCGTTCCCAGGACGGCGACGGCAGCGCCCACGCGTTCGCGGTGGATTGGTTGCAGCGTGTTCGGGACCGCCTGCCGGGCATCGAGTTCGACCACAAACCAAGCAAGTCCGAGTCGGCCAACGCCAAGAACTACTTCTACAACCGCTACGGGATTCCCTCGATCACCTACGAGTCCGGGGACGAGACCGACCCTGCATGGATCCACCGGGCCACCCCGCTGTTCGCCGAGGAGATGATGAACGTCCTGCTCAACGCACCTTGAGTACGACCTTGCCGAAGGTCTGGTTGGCGGCGATCAGTTCGTGGGCCCGCGCGGCCTCCCGGATCGGCAACACCTCCTCGATCACCGGCTTGATCCCGCCGCTGGCCAACAGGGGCCACACGCGCGCCTTCAGATCGTCCATGACGTTGGCCTTGGCCGCGATCGACCGCGCGCGCAATGTCGAGCCGATGATCCGCTGCCGCTTGACCATCATCGAGCCGATGGGCAGTTCAGCCGAGGCGCCGCCCAACAGTCCGATCACCACGAGTCGTCCGTCCACCGCGAGACAGTTCAGGTTCGACTTGAGGTACGACCCGCCGACGGGGTCGAGGATCACGTCGGCGCCCTCGCCGTCACTCCAGGCCATGACCGCCGCCGAGAAGTCGCCGCGGTGGCGGTCGAAACCCGCGTCCGCCCCCAGCGCGACGCAGCGTCCGATCTTCGCATCGGAACCGGCGGTGACGAACATGGGATTGCCGAACGCCCTGCCCATCTGCAACGCGGCCGTGCCGACCCCGCTGGCGCCCGCGTGGATCAGCGCCCGTTCACCCCGGCCCAGCCGCGCCTCGATGTAGAGGTTGAGGTAGGCGGTGGCGAAGACTTCCGGGATCGACGCGGCTTCCTCGAACGACAGGTTCGCGGGCTTGCGCAGCACCTGTCCGGCGGGAACCACCACGGTCTCGGCATAGCCGCCGCCGGCAAGCAGCGCGCAGACCTCGTCCCCCACGGCCACCCGGGCCACCCCTTCGCCAACCGCGCTGACGACACCGGCGCACTCCAGGCCGAGTACGGGGCTCGCACCCGGCGGCGGCGGATAGCCCCCGGCCCGCTGCGCCAGGTCGGCGCGGTTCACCGCCGTGGCCTGGTTGTCGATGCGCACCTCGCCGGGACCGACGGCCGGTTCGTCCATCTCCTCCCAGACGAGGGCTTGTTCGCGAACGACGATCGCCTTCATCACCAGGACATCCGCATCTTGACGCCTCTGTCGTCGAGGTAGCCCTTCAAGCCGGATACCGTATAGTCGCCGTAGTGGACCATGGACGCCACGAGGGCGGCGTCCGCGCGACCCTCGGTGAGCACATCGTAGAGATGGGCCGGTTCACCGGCGCCGCCGGAGGCGATGACGGGAATGCGCACGGCCTCCGCGAGCATGCGGGTGAGCCTGAGTTCGTAGCCTTCGCGCGTGCCGTCGGCGTCGATGGAGTTGACCACCAGTTCTCCTGCGCCGAGACGCTCGCCTTCGAGCGCCCAGGCCAGGGCGTCGATGCCCATCGCCAGCCGGCCCCCGTTGATAACGATCTCGTAGCCCGACGGCATGGCCTCGTTCGGCTCGACGCGGCGGATGTCCATGGAGAGCACGACGTTCTGGCCACCGATTGCCTCGGCGCACTCCGCGATCAGCGCCGGGCGTCTCACCGCGGCCGAGTTGACGTTGATCTTCTCGGCGCCGGCCAGGCGCAGGTCGGTCGCGTCCCCGACCGAGGCCACGCCGCCGCCCACGGACAGGGGAATGAACACCATCTCGGCGACGGCTTCGACCACGTCCAGGATGATCCGGCGGCCTTCGCTCGAGGCCGTGATGTCGTAGAACACCAACTCGTCGAGACCGTCGATGTAGTACTCGCGCGCCTTCGCTACGGGATCACCGATGTTCTTCGTGTCGACGAACTTCACGCTCTTGGCGAGGTGGCCATCGCGCACGTCCAGGCAGGCGATGAGGCGTTTGCTAAGCATCGACCCGACCATCCCAGGCGGCGAACCGTTCCAGCAGGCCCAGGCCCACCCGGCCGCTTTTCTCCGGATGGAACTGGGTGGCCACGTAGTTGCCGCGGCCGAGCGCCGAGCAGAACGCGCCCTCGTAGCTGGACTCGGCGATGACGTCTTCCGGGTTCGTCGGGACCGGCCGGTAGGCATGGACGAAGTAGAACTCGTCGCCGGGTTCGATACCGTCCAGCACGGGGTGCGAGCGGCACAGGTTCACGGCGTTCCAACCCATGTGCGGGACCTTGAGGCGTGGATCGTCGAGGCGGAAACGCCGCACGTCGCCGGGCACCAGGCCGAGCGTCTCGGTGTCGTTCTCCTCCGAACGGTCCAGCGAGATCTGCAACCCTAGGCAGATGCCGAGAATCGGCGTGCCGGCATGGAAAGCGCCCACCAGCGCGGCATCGACGCCGCTCCGGGCGAGACTCCGCATGGCGCTGCCGGCCGCGCCGACACCTGGGAAGATGATCCGGTCCGCCGCCCGGATGCGCCCCGGGTCGTTGGATATCACGGTATCGAGGCCCACCTCGCGGCAGGCCCGCTCAACGCTCTTCAGGTTTCCCGCGTCGTAGTCGACGATGACGGCCATGCAGGGCTACGGTCCGGAGCACGAAAGCGCAGATTGTAGCGGCTTGGAGCGCGCGTCACGCTCGGTCGAACTGCTATTGTGGACCGATGGCCCGCATCGCGTTCCCGCCGCCAGGCCGCTGGTCGAGAGCCGAGCCGGCCACGCTTGGTTTCGACCCGGCGACCCTTGCCCGAGCCTGCAACTACGCAGAGACCTCCGAGATCGCCTGGCCGGACGACGTGAGCACGATGATCGCCCGGGACGATCCCCCGCCCCACAACCGCATCATCGGGCCGACGAAACCGAGAGGATCGGCCAGCGGCCTGGTCGTCAGCAACGGCCAAATCGTCGCCGAATGGGGAACGCCGGCGCGGGTGGACATGACCTTCAGCGCCACCAAGAGCTACCTCTGGGCCTGCGTCGCCGTCGCCGTTGACCGCGGGCTCATCGCCGACCTGGACGATCCCGTCGTCGACTACGTTCACGGGGAGTGGTTCTCCGGCACGCACAACGGCACCGTGACCTGGCGCCATCTGCTGCAGCAGACCAGCGAGTGGTCGGGGACGCTGTTCGGGATTCCCGACACCGTGGATCACAACCGCGCGGTCAATCGCGGCGACCACCCGGGCCACAAGGGCGAACCGAGGGCCTTGAACACGCCCGGGACCTTCTGGGAGTACAACGACGTGCGCGTCAACGCGCTCGCGCTGGCGGCTGCGCATGTCTGGCGCCGACCGCTGCCCGACGTGCTCCGGACGGAGATCATGGACCCGATCGGGGCAACCGACGCGTGGCGATGGCACGCCTACGACAATGCCGAAGTCGACATCGGCGGGACGACCTTCGCCTCCGTCCCGGGTGGCGCCCATTGGGGCGGGGGGTTGTGGATCAGCGCTCTCGACCACGCCCGTTTCGGCCTGCTCATGCTGGCGCGTGGAAACTGGAACAGCACCCGCGTTCTATCGGAAGCCGCCATCGACACCGCCCTCGCGCCGTGCGCCGCGAACCCGCGCTACGGTGCCCTGTGGTGGCTGAACACGGACCGCCTCGCCTGGCCGGCCGCATCGGCGAGCGCGTTTGCCGCCCTCGGTGCCGGTGGCAACACCGTGTGCGTCGTGCCGGAACACGACCTCGTGGTGGTCACGCGATGGGCGGGCGATGCGGCGGGAATCGTCGACCGCGTCATTGGTTCCATCGCCCCGTAGGGGCACGGCTTGTCCTCGCCCGTTCGGGCAGCGAATGAGGTCGGATCGGTCGGCGCGCGCGACCGCGATGGTCCGAGCCGGGCGATCACAACGGGCGAGCGAGTACGGAACAACGATCCCGGGCGCGGAGGAGGAGGCGATGTCGAGGTGTTCACCGCTGCGCTCGCGTACGACGACCTTGGAACCGCTGGACATGCTTAAGACTCTGATCTGATTCGACGCACAATCCGTGCATTACTCGTCGGTCGTTTGACTGTCTTCGACTACCACTCGATCTTGGGCTATCGTTAGGCCAACGCAGCTCAATGTGAGTTCGGGACATGGCGACTGTTTCTCATTGCCGGATGATGCCCCAATTGGCGCTAGTGGGCCTGTCGACGTTCGTTTGGGCGGGACCCTGCGGGATCTGCAAGACACCGTGCTAAGGGTATTCGCGGACGCATCGACTGAATTCCAGTCTAGCGACATGGACGCCCAAACGACCGATGGCACTGATCGTGCCATTGGCCGATACGAGATCGAACAACATTCATCGCGGCTCGAATCCAATGGCTCGCTGCAACACGCAAGCGGTCGCGTGTTTCCTGACGGGCACCTTGGTTAATCCGGGACAACAGTGCGTCTCATATTGATTCGTCGAGGGTGTGGCGGACCGATGGGTGTCGAGCCCAGTCGGCGGTGGGCCCGTTGGTTCCGCGAGAGGCTACGCATTCTGGCCTTGCCCGCCGTGGTTCTCGTGCTCCTGTCGACATCGGGGTGCAACGTCGGTGCCCTGCTTTCTCGGCAAACGGTCAGCTTAGCGGCGAGCGACCTGGGCAGCGAACCCCGATTGCTCGTCTCCTGGGAGGCGCCGTCCCTGCCGAGCATGAGAGGGGCCGGCGGCAGCGATGGTGGAGAGAACGGGATCGTGGATGAACTGCACGTCCTCGGGGACGGCGGCGTGGTCGTCCTGGCCCGCAATGGCGTCCGGTTCCTGGATACCGCTGGCCGGTTGGAGCGCACCGTGAAGTTCGCGCAGACCTACCAGTGGACGGCCTTGTTCCGCGCCGCCGACGACATCTGGGTGGCCGGCTTGCATGGCGCTCCCGCGGAGCGCGAGCTGCACGCCTTCCCGTTGGGCGAGCGCGCACCTCGAGTCGTGTGGGAGTGCAAAGGCTGTTACCAATTGGCCGCCACGGACTTCGACGGGGACGGACACGACAGCATCGTCGCGCTCAACCTGCAGGATTACGAGGACGACTCGCCCTGGTGGGTCCATCCGCCGCCGTTTCGGACGGCGTTCTGGATCGTCGATCCGGGTTCGTCGAACAAGCAACTCGTGGTCTCGGACAACCACGCCTCCCGCATCAGGACGATGGACCTTGAAGGTGATGGTCGCGAGGAGGTGATCCTATACCCGTACCCGGCGATCAACGCGAGCCGCTATGCCTTTCGACACATGTCCGTGCTGCGCGGAAACGGCAGCCATGCGCCACTGTGGGTCATGGAATGGCGCGAGAGGATGAAGTGGAGCCTGCCTCCGCTTGACCGCGTGGGCTACGTACCCGTGCGCTCCGGACCCGAAGCCCGATTCGCCAAGATCTCGATGTACAGCCAGCATCTTCGCCTCGTGGACGCCGAAGGCACCCCAGTGTCCTCCCACCGGCTACCGGGCGATGTCACCGTCCACCAGGTCGTGGGCTGGCACGAGATCGACGATGCGACGATCGTCGTGCTGGACCGTACGAGGCCATACGGGTTCCCCTATGCGGACGGTGCCAGCCTGGTGCTGGAGTTGACGCGGGCGGGCGAACTTCGCGAGATCGCCCGTCACACGGCGTACGTGACGAGTACCGCAGTTACGCCGGACGGTCGCCTGCTCGCGGCGGAATATCGATGGGATCCAACCAAGGTGCGGATTGTCTTCGTACGCGACTACGGGTCGATGCGACGACCCTAGGGAAGGTCCTGCAAGCGCACCGGTTCTCCGGCGCCGAGACGCTCGCCTTCGAGCGCCCCTGCCCTAGGGCAGAATACCAGCAACTTCCAGCCGTCGCGGCCGATCACGTGCGGCTGATCAGTCGTCCGCCACCGGCCTAACCACGAACAGCAGGTCCCCGGCGTTGACCTGCTGGCCACCGCTGACGTTGATCCGCGTGACCAGGAACTCTCGGTCGGGTTCGTAGAGGGGCGGCTGATCCGGAGGGTTGAAGTCGCCGAGGTGCACCGGGGTGAAGATCTTGAAGGCCTCTAGCTGGCAAAGCGTCTGGGTTGCCGCGACACGATGGCCGACCGCCACATACGCCGGTTCGTTGGGTGAAGGCGTCAGGTACAGGATGCCGGTCGATGGCGCCAGCACCTTGAGCTCGTCGCTGTCCTCGATGGCGATGGACTCGCGACCGATGGCGCCGTCGCCGCTGCCAGCGGCTTCGGCGATCTCGGCGATCAGGGCATCGGCATCCAGGCGGGTCAGGAATTCCGGCAGATAGCCCGTGTCGTAGTCGCCCCGGAGAAAGACCTCGTCACGCAGGATGCGCGTGACCAGGGGGATGTTCGTGGCAATGCCCCGAATGCGCACCCCATCGAGGTACTCGGCCAGGCGTCTCGCCGTCGCCGCGCGGTCGGGACCGCGGGCGATGATCTGCGCGATCATGCTGTCGTAGTACGGCGAGACGAACCTGCCCTCCCCGGCCATGGCGATGACGTCGATGCCCTCCTCGTCGGGCAGCACGCAGTCGGTAATGCGGCCGGGGCTCGGCTGGAAGACGAGCTCGCCCGACGACGTCTCGACAACGCGCTCGGCATTGATGCGTGCCTCGATGGCGTAGCCGTCGTTGCCGAAGGCGAGGTCCGCGATGCTCTCGCCGGCACCGATGCGCAACTGTTCGCCGACGATGTCCACGCCGGAGACCCACTCGGTCACCGGATGCTCGACCTGGAGCCGGGTGTTCATCTCCATGAAGTAGACCTCGCCGGCGTCGAGGTCGTAGATGAACTCCACGGTGCCGGCCCCCACGTACCCCACGGCGTCCGCCAACGCCGCCGCGTGGCCTAGGACCGCGGCCTCCAGTTCCTGCGGCAGCATGGTCGAACCGGACTCCTCGATGACCTTCTGCTTGTCCCGCTGGACACTGCAGTCCCTCAGGCCTAGAACCTTCGTGTTGCCATGGGTGTCGCGCAGAATCTGCACCTCGATGTGCCGCAGCGAGGTGACGTAGCGTTCGAGATAGACGTCGCCGTTGCCAAACGCCGCGCGGGCCTCCACCGAGACACGGTGGAAGGCCTCGTGGAAGTCGTCCGCGGCCTCGACGACCTGGATGCCCTTGCCGCCGCCACCGTGCACCGCCTTGATGAGCACCGGATAGCCGATCGCCGCGGCGATGTCGGCCGCCCGGTCGCCGTCGGTGAGGATGCCGTGGCTGCCGGGCACCACCGGCACACCGTGCTCGATGGCGGTGGCGATGGCGTTGGACTTGTTGCCCATGGTCTCCATGCTGGCGACCGGGGGTCCGACGAAGTTGATGCCGTGGGAACGAACGAGTTCGGCGAACTGGGAATTCTCGGACAGGAAGCCGATCCCCGGGTGCAGGGAGTCCACGTGCTCGTCCTCGGCGATGCGGACCACGGAACGGGCGTTCAGATAGCTCTCGTCCGGCGTGTTGCCGCCGATGCAGACCACGGCGTCGCCCGAGCGCAGCATGTCCACCGGCACCGACTCCATGTCCGGGTCCGACTGCACTAGCACAATGCGCACGCTGTGCCGGTGCGCCACCCGGATCAGCTTGACCGCGGTGCAGCCCCTGGCGTGGATCAGCATGTTGCGGATCGGCCGGTAGAGTTGCTCCTCACTGATGCGCCGCCGCGGCGCGATCGCGGGCTTCGCCTGGGTGAGGATCCCCGCCATCACCCGGTTGACGACGTCCTCGACAGTCTCCTGGGGCAGCGGAATGTCCGGATCGATGGCCCGCAGTTCGTCGTCGAGATCGGGCAGGAAGGGATGTTTCACCAGGCCCTGCATCGACCCGGGCACGTTGAACAGGTAGTTGGCGAGGTGCGAGTCCGAAGGCAGGTAGCTCGGCACCACGATCTGCCCGGCGAAAGGCATGCTGGCGCCGGACAGGTAGTAGGTCTGCACCAGCGGGTGGGTGACGAAACTCGCCTGGGCACCGCCGGTGCAGTCGCCGAAGCCGAAGACGATCACCGGCAGGTCGTAGTCGCGCACGAAGCGCGTGATGCGGTCGTTGATGGCGGCCATGGAGAACAACGCGCCGGCGCCCTCCATGGTCTGCATGCCACTCGAGGAGATGAAGCACACCACCGGCAGGTGCTGTTCGGCGCAGGTCACCAGGAGCTTGCAGAACTTCTCAGCGCTGGCCATGTCGAACGCGCCGGCCTTGAACTCCAGGTTGGAGATCACCGTGCCGACCTTGAGCCCGCCCTCGCCGTTCTCGAACCGACCGATGCCGGTGACCACGCCGCACGGCGGCATGCCCTTCTGCAGCGCCCCTTCGATGGATACCCGCAGGCCCGGAAAGCGGTGCGGATCGGAACTCATGAGGTCGCCGTTCAGTTCATCGAACTCGTTGAAGAAACGATCTACAAACGCTTGATAACCGGTAGCTTTCGTACGCTTGTGGCGCTGCAGGGTCTCGCGGATGAGGAGATCGCGATAGGCCTGCACCAGGCGGTTCCAGAAGTCCTTGCGGCGACCGATGTTGCGCGGCGCGATGCGACCGTCGTAGCGCTTGCCTTCCCATTCCGCCTGCAGGTACGACGCCAGGAGCCGCTCGAACAGGAATGTGACGACGACGAACAGCGTGTCCGAGACGTGCGAGAAGGCACCCTTCTTCCACTCCTCCACGTCGCGGAAGAAGCGGTTGGAACGCGGCATCTTCGAGGTGCGCGCGTACCAGTCGAAGAACTGGGTGCTGAACCGTTCGGCGTCGGCATCGGCGCCGAGGTCGTCGGCAGCCTGGGCCAGCGCCGTGTCGATGAGGCGGCGCAGGGAGGCGCGGGACAGCGAGCGGCTCGACTCCGCCTCCCGGGCGATCAGCTCGAGATTGGCGATGATGTCGTCGTAGACCCGGTCGAACAGCAGGTAGTTCTCGCACTCCCGCGCGAAGTCCGCACGCAGTTCCTCGTGCAGCACCACCTCGACGACCGTCATGTCCGCGAGCGCCGTCTCGCCGGCCGCCGCATCGGCCGTTTCCACACCGGCGCCGAGGCGGTCGTCGAGGATCAGGCGGTTGGCGACGATCACCGACGATTGACCGTTCACGGCCCGGCGTGCGCCGGCGGACAGCACGCTCTCGATGGCGAGTTCGGTAAGCGGGCCTTCCGTCACGGCCATGTTGAGTTCGGAGGCCAGCTGCTCGCGCAGATAGGCATCGGACTTGTCGGCGATATCGCCGAAGAGCTTCATGCCCTCGTGGGTGAAGCGCTGCCGCAATACCGGCCCGAGCAACTCGTCGGCGCGGATCGTATCGATCAGGGCGCGCGGTTCGACCAGTTCGGAAACCCGGAACAGGTGGCGGGTCTCGTCGACGTTCTCGGCGAAGGCCTTGAGCGCCCGGAAATTGCCCGCCGCATCGCGTTTCCAGCGGTTGTAGAGATACATCCCCACCGTCGAGATCAACGTCGTGCGGGCATCCTCGTAGTTCTTGCGCCGCTCACCGAAGAGGAACTGCGCGATCCGCCCCCGCGCATCGTGGATGGTGGCCTTCTTCTCGACGTAGTTCTTCCATGCCCGCGACAGGGAGTCGTCGTAGATAACCCGGTCGGGATCCTGGAGCCAACGCAGGAACGTCTCACGCCGCTCGCGGTCCGTGCGCACGTCGAGTTCCCCGGTCGGCAGTTCCTGCTCCGCGAGGCGCCCGTAGGACTGGGTCGAGGTCGCCTTGATCCGCCGGCGAACGCGCAGATAGCGCAGGTACCGGTAGGCGATGCCGAACACGTTGAGGTATTCCGTCGGGTTCTTGGTCAGCTTGAGAGCCGCGCTCGCCTGGAACTTGCGCAGCCGTTCCGACGGATTGAGATAGCGCTGGATGCTGCGTTGGTACTCGTCGAGCACATACGGGTTGTCGCCGACGAACCGCTTGATGCCCTCTTCGACGTGGTGGATGCCGGAGATGATCGCCAGACGCAGATTCTCGACCTCCTCGCCCGGGACGAAGTCGATGATGGCGTCGATGTTCCCCTGGCGGCGCAGCTCGAAGGGGGACAGGCCCACCTGCTTCGCGCATTGCTGCCAGGAGAGGTTCAGGCGACGGGCGATGCTGGCGAGCCCTTTCGGCTGGATGGTGCTGAACACGCCGTCGCGCACCGACAGGATCAGGTTGCTGGCGGCCAGCGGAATGGCGCCGCCGGAGTAGCCGAGGCCGTAGACGATGCCGAGGTTCGGCACGTCGGTGTTGGACATCTCGGCGATCAGGCGGGAAATGCTGTGCGACTGGTTGTTCCTGTTGGCGGTCTCGTCGCCCGCCGCACCCGGGGTGTCCATCAGGCTGACGATGGGCACCGAGCGGTTGGCATACTCGACGATGCACGCCGCCGCCTTCAGATGATGTTCCGGCATCCATTCGCCGCTGCGCACGGCGCGGTTCTGGGCGATGAAGCCGACGCTGCGCGGCGTGCCGTCGAAATCCATGGTCACCGTCGCGGAATAGAACGGGCCATCGAGCTCTTCGTGTTCGACGTCGCCCAGCCGGCGGATGACGTCCGGCGCCGGTATCCGCTTCGGATCCTCGGCGCCGGCGACGACCGCTTCGATATAGGAGTCGATGTCGAGGTTGTCGAGGAGTTCGGCCTGGCGAACGATGTCCGCCTCGGAGAGCACGCCGCGCAACGGCGGATCGAACTCCTGCTCGGTATCCGGCAGGAGTGAGGAGTCCTGGGCGAGGCTCTCCGCGATCAGGTACAGATCGCCCAGCGCGCTCTTATCCATTGCCCTCGGCCCGTGGCGGCATTGGCAGCATGCGGCATCCTTTTCGCGGTTCCCTGGACACTCGTCCGTCTTCGACTTCGCGCAGGCCGGACGATTCCACAAACCGGGGCCGAAATCCAGCGTCCGAATAGGCCGGTTGGCCCTTCTTCATGGCACCCGAGGGCACCAGTTGAAGCGCCGAGTTAGTGGCCAACCAATGGCTCGAATGTCAGCGTCAGCGTGCTCACAGGTAAACGGGACATCTCTGGATCGCTTTGACACGGCCGACAGAATTCCTTGACGATCCAGCGACATGGACGGAATATAGCCGGTCGAGTCTCGGAGCAAGCGAGTCCATGTCAGGCGTAGCCATGCAACCGGCGGCCGCCGACGAGTCCAGGGAACCTGCTTCGATTGTCTGGCGCCGCCGAGTAACACGAGCCGCCGTATTCTTACCGGCGATGCTGGCTCTCGGTCGCGATGCGGCCATCCCTCCACCCGTACCGCCAACCGTCTCGGTGATCGATACCGCCACCCCTTCGTCGGTCGCCTCCACCCCGGATCCAGCGGCCGGTTCCTCGGCATTCGGCTCCGTGGCAACCACCACCACGCACCGCGCGCTCCTGTTCCCGGCGATGGCGGACGCCCACCGCCAAGGCTTCGTGCGCGTCATCAACCACTCGCCGAGCGACGGCGAGGTGACCATCGTCCCCGTGGACGACGAGGGCGTGGAGGCGGACACGCTGACGCTCTCCATCCGTGCCGGTGAGACCCTGCATTTCAACTCCGGCGACCTCGAGGACGGCGCCGAGGACAAGCGACTGACCGGTTCGTCGGGACCGCCCACGGCGGGGGACTGGCGCCTCGAACTCCAGACTGAACTCGACATCGAGGTGTTGTCCTACATTCGCACCGGAGACGGTTTCCTGACGGCCATGCACGATACGGCACCGTCGCTCGGCAATCGCCACCGGATCGCCATCTTCAATCCCGGGAAGAACACGAACCAGGTCAGCCGGCTGCGGCTAATCAACCCGGGACGCGAGGCTGTCGATGTGACGATCACGGGCGTCGACGACGCTGGCGAGTCCCCCGGCACCGATGTCACGGTGTCGGTCCCGGCGGGTGCGGCGCGGACGCTGTCGGCGCAGGAACTGGAATCCGGCGGCACCGGCTTCGACGGGGCCTTGGGCGACGGCACGGGCAAGTGGCAGCTCACCGTGGAGGCCGAGCAGCCGATCAATGCGATGAGTCTGCTCAGGAGCCCGTCGCAACACCTCACCAACCTCTCCACCGCTCCCGCTCGCGGCTTCGGCGGCCCCGTCGCCGAAGCCGAGGAGATTTTTCGGACGCGGGTTTCGAACGCCGTGGTGCAGTCGAAGTGCATCAACTGCCATGTCCAGGGTGGCCAATCCGGCAACACCCGGCTGGTGTTCACCGGATCCTCCGAAGCCCATCACACGACGACGAACTTCGAGGTCTTCCAGGACTTCCTCCGGGAGGTCGACGGCGGGCGCGAATTGATCCTGGACAAGATCCAGGGGGAGCGCGGTCATGGCGGTGCAGTTCAGATCAGTGCCGGGACCGCCGACTTCACGACCATGGAGGTCTTCCTGGAGTCGCTCGACTTCGATCCCGCGAGCGTGGTCCACAACGTTCCCCTCGTGCCGGCGGCGGCGGACCCCAGTGGCCGCGAGGGCTTTGTGCGCGTCATCAACCACGACGACACGGCGGGCGAGGTCACGGTCACCGCCCATGACGACTCCGACGCCGACTATCCCGCCATCACCCTGTCCCTGGGCGCCAACGAAACGGCGCACTTCAACTCCGACGACCTTGAGAACGGCAACGCCGACAAGGGCTTGTCGGATGGCGTCGGTGCAGGCGAAGGCGACTGGTATCTGCAGGCCACGAGCGAGCTCGATATCGAGGTGCTGGCCTACATACGCACCGATGGCGGTTTTCTGACCGCCCTGCACGACCTCGCGCCGTCCCTCGACAACCGGCATCGTCTGGCGATCTTCAACCCAGGGAAGAACACGAACCAGGTCAGCCGGCTGCGCCTGGTGAACCCGGGCGAGCAGGTTGCCACGGTGACCATCACGGGAACCGATGACGCTGGGGCGCCCGGAAACGAAATCACCGTCTCGTTATCCGCCGGCACGGCGCGAACTTTCTCAGCCCAGGATCTGGAGTCCGGCGCAGAGGGTCTCGATGGGGCGTTGGGCACCGGAAGGGGCAAGTGGCAACTCGCCGTCGAGGCCGACGTGCCGATCTGGGCGATGAGCCTGCTCGAGAGCCCCACCCGTCACCTGACCAACCTGTCCACCACGCCGGGTCGGGGGACGGAGGAGACCACCGACGAACCTCAGGGGGCAACTGCGGAAGACGTCTTCGAGCGCTCGATTTCCGATCCGATCGTGCAGTCCAAGTGCATCAACTGCCATGTCGAGGGCGGTCAGTCGGGCAACACCCGCCTGGTTTTCGTGGACGCCGACGATCCCGATCACATCGACCACAACTTGGCGGCGTTCCGCGACCTGGCCGACGAGGAAGGCGCAACCTACATCCTGAACAGGATCCAGGGCCTCTCGAATCACGGCGGGGGGGAGCAGGTCGCCGCCGGCTCCACCGACTACACCAACATGGTTCGCTTCCTGGGCCTGCTGCGCGAAAACACCACGGGTCCCACCGAACCGACGCCCATCAGCGACGAGGTGGGCCATCCCACCTTCGCCAGCCCGCACTTCCGCCCGATCGCCGTCAACGGGCCATACGTGTACGCCACCAATACGCCGGCGGACACCGTGGACATCATCGACGTCGAGGACCGTTCGATCATCGGGCGGGTCCACGTCGGTGTCGACCCCGTGGGTATCGGGGTCCGGCCCGACGGCAAGGAACTGTGGGTCGCCAACCATATTTCGGACTCGGTGAGTGTCATCGACACCGACCCCATGAGTCCAACCTTCCATCAGGTCGTCGCAACGATTCAGGACGTCGACCCGGACACCCTGTCGACCCGTTTCGACGAGCCGGTGGGAATCGCCTTCGCCAACGACGCCAAGGCCTACGTGACCCTGTCCACCGCCAATCGCGTCGCCGTGGTCGATGTCGCCAGCCGGAGGGTCACCGGGCATATCCGGATCAGGGCGCAGGATCCTCGGGCGCTTGTCGTAAGAGACGGACTGCTCTACGTCGCGCCGTTCGAGTCCAACAACCAGAGTCAGCTCTCGGGCTGCGTGCAGGAGCGGATCGACGGCGACGAATGCACCTTCGACGCCGTCCAGCACGTGTTCACGACCAACAACGTGCTCTCCGCAGGCTACGATGCCGACATCGTCAAGAACCCGCGCATTCCCGACCGCGACATCTTCATCTTCGACACCGCGACCGACACCCAGCTACGCGTTGTCCACACCGCCGGAACGCTGCTCTACGGGCTCGCCGTCGATAGCACGGGCACCGTGTTCGTCGCCCAGACGGATGCGCGCAACACCGCCAACGGCCGCGCGGGGACCCGCAAGCACGGCCTCGCCGAGATGGAGAACCGCGCCTTCCTCAACCAGATCACCCGGGTGGACTGCGCGTCGTCCTGTCAGCGGCCGGAGTTCCTCGATCTCGAGCCCCTGCCCCCCGACGATCCGCAACCCGGCATGGCGCTCGCCACCCCCTTCGGCATCGAGATCAGCGATGACGATGCGACCCTGGTCGTCACCGCAGCCGGGTCGGACAAGGTGTTCACCCTCGATGCCGAGACCGGCGATGTCCTCGGACGGGTCGCGGTCGACGAGGTCCCGCGCGGCGTTGCGCTCGAGTCCGACGACAACGGCGCGCCGTTGGGCGCCTGGGTCTTGAACGTGGTCGCCAACACCGTGTCGGTGGTCGACCTCACTTCCGTCGCCAATCCCACCGTGAACGACACCATCGTCCTCGAGGATCCGACCCATCCCGACGTCAAGCTCGGGCGGATGGCGTTCAACGATGCGGACGCCTCGTCCACGGGCACGTTCTCCTGCGAGAGCTGCCACCCGGACAACCACACCGACCAGCTGATCTGGGTACTGCAGACGCCGATCTGCGATGTCGATGGCTGCACGCAGATTCCCCCGCGGCTGACGATGCCGGTGCGCGGACTCCGCGACACCCAGCCGTACCATTGGGACGGCATCCCGGGGGATCCCTACGGCGGTAACAACACCGCGTCGATCAATGCGGCGGTGGAGCCCAACTGCGACGTCGACGACGAGGAGTCCTGTGCGCGGTTCCTGGTGGACGGCAGCCTCGCGACCACCATGTGCGACCCCGACGACTGCCCGGTGAACGACGAGGGCAAGGAGGGGCTCCTCGACAGCGACGCCCGCGACGCCTTGGCACGCTACATTCTGAGCGTCCCCTACCCGCCTGCGCAGACACGACCGTTCGACAACGAACTGACGCAGCGGGCGCGCGACGGCTTCTTCGAGTTCAGCTTCATCAACGACTCGGGGGAGACCACCGGCGCGCAGACCTGCGGCGACTGCCACAAGATGCCGTTCCTCGTCAGTTCCAACACCCCCGGGACCGGCATGGATGCGCCGACCTGGCGGGGCGCGTACGACCGCTTCATCATCACGCCCCAGGCGCGCACCAACGTCATCGACCTGATGTACCTGGTGAACATGGACGACACCTTTCCCGAGCGCAATATCTGGCTGCTGGGTGGGGCTTCTCCGGACATCTGGGAGATGGTGGTCCAGGGCGGTACCGGCTTTTCCGGCAGTTTCGCCCGGCAAACCACCCTGAACGCCGCGACCGCGGACCTGCCACTTACCGGACACATCCTGGACGCCTTGGAGACCTCAGACACCGAGGGCGCGATCCTGCTGCAGGCCGAGGGTGCGTGGGTCGACGCCGACCAGGGCACCGCGGTCGCCCTGGAGTTCGATGACGGGCTGTATCGCGAACGTGAAGGCACTGCGACCTATTCCCGCTCGCAACTGATTCAATCCGCAACCAGCGGCGAACTCGTCCTGACGCTCACCGGCCGAACGGGTCTGTACGTTGACGTCGACCATCCGCAGCCCGCTCTCTGGCCCGTGGCGGCGATCCACTCGCAGACACGCAACGTCGGCCTGGCCTTCCTCAGCGACGAACTGACGCTGCGGATCAACGGCCGCCACGTCCGGGACGGCGCCTTCGCGACCATCGACGGTCGCCGGGTCGACGCCCGCATCCGCTGCGAGATCGGCAGCCTTCCGGACTGCGACGGCGAGGTCCTCATCATCGAGTTCGACGCGGCGCCGGACCCGGGTGGGCTGCACTTCCTGCAGATCCAGAATCCCAACGGCCTCGTCAGCAACGACATGATGATCTTCAACGAGCAGTCGCTGCTCGATCCCCGACCCGGCAACCTGATAGCCAGTGGCGGTACGTTCACGCCTTCGCTGTTCTCTTCCCACCGCGAGGCCCAGGACAGTTTCAGGAAGCGCAACAACTGGAACACGGTGGAGTTCGACGGCGTCGTCGCGGACATCTCCTGGAACAATGAAGTGAACATCGACATGATCCGCGCAGCGAACCGGCCGTGGGAATCGCAGATCAGTCACGCCATCACGGTGATCGGCGGGCAGGAGTACACCCTGTGCTACGACGCCAAGGCCAGCGCGAATCGCCCGATGACCGCGTACACCGACACCAACATGGACCGCTGGGAAAACACCAGCGGCCAACAGTTCCGGGTCGACCTCACCACGGAATACCAGACCTTCAAGCACACCTTCACCATCGCCCAGACCGACCTCCGGGGCCGGGTCGCCTTCGACTTCGCCCAGAGCCCCCACGACGTCCAGATGGACAACATCGGACTCTACGAAGGCAGCGAGTGCGGCGATCCCTGACGCACACTCATGTGCACCGCGCTTTGGCTTGTACGACAAATCGTTGGTGATCGTAGGGGCGAGGCTTGTCCTCGCCCGCAAGGGCGCGCCGGTACCTTCCACGGTGCGAAGTTACGCGAAGCGAACCTCAATCGCGCCCGAAGGGCGCGCTTTAGCGTAAACTCGCCGTCCTGCCGTACGTCCCAACCAATCTCCCAATGACCGACGTTGCGCTAGCGATCGCCGTGCTGACGGTGTCCGACACCCGCGGACCCGACGAGGACACGTCCGGTGATCTACTCGCCGAACGCCTCCAGGAAGCCGGCCACCGCCTGGCCGCACGCCACATCGTGCGCGACGACGTCTACGCCATTCGCGCCGTGGTCAGCCAGTGGATCGCCGACCCCGGGGTGCAGGTCGTACTGACCACGGGGGGTACCGGTTTCACCGGGCGGGACAGTACGCCGGAGGCCCTGCTGCCCCTGTTCGACAAGACGGTGGCCGGCTTCGGCGAACTCTTCCGCCAGCTTTCCTACGATGAGATCGGCAGCTCGACCATCCAGTCGCGGGCGGTCGCCGGACTTGCCAACGCGACGCTGGTCTTCGCCATGCCGGGATCCACGGGGGCCTGCCGCACGGCGTGGGACGGAATTTTGAAGAACCAGTTGGATGCGGGGTTCAAGCCCTGCAACTTCGCCGAGCTGCTGCCGCGCTTCCTCGAAGCCCCGCCATCCGCCGCAACCACCGAGGAGACCCAATGAGCAACCACGCCTACATCCTGGGCGCCAAGAGAACACCCATCGGCAGCTTCCAAGGGTCGCTGTCCGATCGTTCGGCACCGGCACTCGGTGCCCACGCCATCGAGGCAGCCATCGACGACGCGGGAGTCGACCCCGGGGCGGTCGACGAGATCCTGATGGGCTGCGTGGTGAGCGCCGGGGTCAAGCAGGCGCCTGCCCGCCAGGCGATGCGGCTGGCCGGCGTCCCCGACCACACCGGCGCGACCACCATCAACAAGGTCTGTGGCTCCGGCATGAAGGCCGCCATGCTCGCTGCCGACCTGATTCGCGCGGGCAGCGCCGACTGCGTGATCGCCGGCGGCATGGAGAGCATGTCCAACGCGCCCTACCTGCTCGGCAAGGCGCGCGGCGGGCTGCGCATGGGGCATACGGACCTTGCCGACTCGATGTTCACCGATGGCCTCGAAGACGCCGAGACAGGCGGTTCCATGGGCGGTTTCGCCCAGGAAACGGCCGACCGGCACCAGCTCACCCGCGAGGCCATGGACACGTTCGCCATCGCCTCGGTCACCAAGGCGAGACACGCCATGGACTCCGGCGCCCTGGAAACCGAGATCAGCGCCATGGATGAAGTCACCGAAGACGAACAGCCGCGCCGATCCAAGATCGAACGCATTCCGAGCCTGCGGCCGGCGTTCAAGAAGGACGGCACCATCACCGCCGCCAATGCGAGTTCCATCTCCGACGGCGCATCGGCGCTGGTCATCGGCACCGAAGCCGCGGCGAACGCCGAACCCCTTGCCCGGATCGTCGCCCACGCCACGCACTCGATCCATCCCGCCGAATTCACCGTGGCTCCCGCGGGCGCCATCGCCAAACTGCTCGACAAGACCGGCTGGACCCGGGACGAGGTCGATGTCTTCGAGATCAACGAGGCCTTCGCCTGCGTACCGATGATGGCGATCGACGAGTTGGGCCTCGACCCCGAGATCGTGAACGTCTACGGCGGCGCCTGCGCCCAGGGCCACCCCATCGGTTCCACCGGCAGCCGGCTGATCGTCACCCTCGCCCACGCCCTGGCGGCGCGGGGAGGACAACGAGGCGTGGCGTCGCTGTGCATCGGCGGCGGTGAAGCCACCGCCATCGCCATCGAACGCGTGTAGACTCCGACCGCGCGCATGAGCCGACCGAAACAGAGGTAGCCACCGTGGGTTCCCCATTGCCCGTTATCGTCGGTTTCGGCGGCATCAACCCTGCCGGCCGCGTGTCCTTCCACCACGCCTACCGGCGTACCGTGATCGACGTTGTCGGTGCCGCCGATGCGGACGACACCTTCGCCAGCCTCGCGAGTCTCATGAACGTCGAAGGCGACCCTGCCGACGCCGACAATCGCCGCCACATCCTCGACAACACCCTGATCCGGCGCATCGACTGCTTCGATCCAGAACGCATCCACTGGCAGCGCAGCGCGCACCTGACGCCGGCGTCATCGGGGCCGATCACCTTCACGCTGGCGTCGCGGGACCTACCCGAAGAGATTCCACCCGACTGGTCGCTTCGCCGCCAGGAGGACGGCCGCGTCGAGGTGACGACCGAACGTCTCGATGTGTTGATCCCCGACAAGCGGGCGTCCAAGGTCACGTCCGCCGGCCAGGTCCCCACGGGCTTCGAGCCGGGCAGGATGTATGCGTCGCGCAACCATCCGCGCGGCCTCCAGCTCAACGTCTACGCCGCCTCCGATGCCGTGCAGTCGGTGGGCATCCCCTGGGACGACTTCAGGAAGCATGTGCGGCCCGACGAGTTCGCCGCCTACTCGGGCAGCGCCATGGGACAGCTCGACACCTTCAGCAACGGCGGCATGATGCAGGCACCCATGATGGGCAAGCGGCCGACCGCCAAGCAGGCGGCCCTCGGTCTGCCCGAAATGCCGGTGGACTTCGTCAACGCCTACGTGATCGGCAGCTGCGGCGCCACCGCCGGCGTGATCGGCGCCTGTGCGACGTTCCTCTACAACCTCAAGACCGCGGTGGACGACATCCGCGCCGGGCGCTGCCGGGTGGCGGTGGTCGGTGCCGCCGAGGCCCCCATCGTTCCCGAGGTCGTCGAGGCGTACCGCACCATGGGTGCCTTGGCCGAAGACGAAGACCTGAGGGCCCTCGACGAGGCCGACGTCGTCGACAACCGCCGGGCCTGTCGGCCGTTCGCGGCCAACTGCGGCTTCACGCTGGCGGAAGCCGCCGTGTACATCGTCGTGACCGACGACGCCCTGGCACTGGAACTCGGAACCGACATCCATGCCGCCGTGGGCGACGTGTTCGTCAACGCCGACGGCTACAAGAAGTCGATCCCCGGACCCGGCATCGGCAACTACGTCACCGTGGCGAAAGCGCTGGCGCGCGGCCGGGCGATTCTCGGCGAAGAGGCCGTCCGGCAACGCAGCTACGTCCACGCACACGGCACCGGGACGCCGCAGAACCGCGTCAGCGAGTCGCACATCCTGAACGAAATGGCCAAGACCTTCGGCATCGAGCGCTGGAACGTCGCCGCCATCAAGGCCTACATCGGTCACACCCTGGCGCCTGCCTCCGGTGACCAGACCGCGTCCGCCATCGGTGCCTGGCAACACGGTTGGATCCCGGGCATCGCGACCATCGACGGGCCGGCCGACGACGTACACCACAGCCACCTGCGCATCGCACCCGAACACATCGAGATCGACCCGGACGCCGTCGACATGGCGTTGATCAATTCCAAGGGCTTCGGCGGCAACAACGCCACCGGTCTGCTGCTGAGCCCGCGCATCACCCGGGAAATGCTCACCGCAAGGCACGGTGCCGAAGCCATGCGCCGCCACGCCCATCGCAACGAGGCGGTCCACGGGGCCGCCCTGGACTACGACGCGGCAGCCACGCGTGGCAATGCCGAGACGATCTACCGCTTCGGCAAGGGCGTGCTCGACGGTGACGACCTCGAGCTGTCGACCGAGGAGATCCGGATTCCCGGCTACGGCGAAGCGGTATCCTTGAGCCTGGACGACCCGTTCAAGGTCGATTGACCCGGCAAGCGTGCGCCGCAGGACAGGGCGCGACCGCACTCGAGCGAACGATCTCGGGCGGGTGCGCGGCGGGTATGAGAAGGCGACCGATGCACGCCGCCTCGCGTTCATACCGAATGGTTCCGGGGAGCCGCCCCTGCCTCGAGGGTGCTCGGTGGGCGAACGGTATGGCACACTGGCTGCTCCTTGCTGGCGATGCTGGGCGGCCCGGATGGCGCGCGTCGGAACTGCTGCGTTGGCCGTAGTGCTGACGGTACCCCTGACCGCCGGGGCGGAGGATGCCACCGGCCCGGAAATCGAGGAGATCGTGGTCACGGGTTCGATGATCCGGCGTGACAACTTCGATCTGTCGTCGCCGGTCGAGGTGATCACCGACCTGGACATCGAGGAAGCGGGAACGGTGAGCCTGGGCGATGTGCTCGTCAACATGGCGGCGCAGAGCGGCGTCAGTCCCGGCGAGACGGTGCCGTACAGTTTCGGGAATCTGCGCGGGCTCGGTCCCGGGGCAACCATGGAGTTGATGGACGGGCACCGGCTGCTGTTCGGCGACGCCAACGCCACCTATCCGCAGATCGCCATCGATCGGATCGAGATCCTCACCGACAGCGCCTCGGCGCTGTACGGGTCCGAAGCCGTCGCCGGCGTCATCAACTACATCCCGAAGCATCGTGCAGACGGCATCGAGCTGCGCGTGGACGCCACGGCGGTCGAGGACATCTTCGACAAGCCCGACAGCAAGTACGGCATTCTCGGCGGCTGGGCGCGCGACGACACCGACGTCGTGTTCGCGTACGAATACCGCGTCCGAGGCGAAATCCGCCAAACCCATCCGCGGTTTGCGCGCTACATCGATTCGCGCGTCGACCGCATCGGGCCGGACGCGCAGGGCCGGCCGAGCTCCCTCGGTCCCTGGGAGGACTCGAACTTTCCCGGCACCTTCGACGTCCCGGCCCGGGAGCCCGCGACGGGCCGCACGACAACGCTCGGCAACGGACTGGCGGCTACGTCGACCCGGGCGGATCCGGTCTGTCAGTTCCCGTTCAACGGCGGCGGCGACGACTTCACGCGGCAGAACGCCTGGCGCAACGGTTTGATCGCCAGCAACGGCAAGTGCGAGCAGAACCGGTTCAACTACCTGAACTACAAGGACGACCTGATCCAGCACTCCGCCTACGCCAACGTCGATCATCGCTACGGTGCCTACCTGACCATCAACGGCCAGCTTTGGCTCAACGTGCAGAACCGCACCGGCCGCAACAATCCGATCGGCTCCACCGCCAGCTCCCGTATCGGTAATGCCAACCAGGGCGACCGTTTCCTGATTGCCGGCACGCATCCGGGCAACCCGTTCCGCGCCATGGCGGGCGGACGGCCGCTGTACGCGCAGGATGCGGACGGCGACGGCGTTCCCGACCGCGACGGCGACGCGGGCGCGTTCAACGCGCGGTTCGGCGGCAATGTCGTTCTCGCCGGCGATCCCTTCGATCCGGCCGCCGGCATCCCGTTCCAAGAAGACGTCTACCTGGACGACAAGTACTCCGTGCAAGGCCACATCTGCAACCCGTCCGGCGGTTGCTCGCGCTTCGTCGATCCCGACGACTTCGCCACCGAGGCCCGCACCCACACGACCAACGTCCGGGCCCAGATCGGCGTCGAGGTGGACCTCGGCCACACCGGCTGGGTCGCCAACGCGGACTGGATCAAGGCCATTCGCAGCAGAGACCGCTACGGCTCCTCCAGCACCGGCTACGAGTCGCTGTCGGCGATGGATCGGGGTCTCGACTGCGTGCTCGGCCCGACCGGCGACCAGTGCTGGAACCCGTTCGGAACGTCCATCTACGCACACGACGACGCCTTCCGTCCGCTGCCGCGCTTCCAGGACGATCCCGCGCTGATCAACTCCCAGGCGGTCGTCGACGGTCTGCTCACGCCGCCGACGGCGAAGCACGTATACGACCAGGACATCGTCGACGTCGTCGCCGGCGGCGCGTCGCCCCTGCGGCTGCCCGGTGGGCCGTTGTCCATCGCCCTCGGACACCACTACCGCGTCGAGCGGGAGGAGTATCTTCCGGATTCCCTCGGCCTGATCGAGGATCGGGCCAGGGGTGCGTCGGTGAAGCGGCGCATCACGGATTCCGTCTCCAAGGACACCTTCGTCGAACTCGGCGCGCCGGTGCTCGACAGCGTGCATTTCGGACGCGCCGAGGTCACCGCCGCGTGGCGGCTGACCGGCAACGACATCCGCGCGACCGTGCCGCGGGAGTCGGGCAGCGGCAGCTACCAGGACACGATCCACCAGTTCGGCGTCGTCTGGCGGGCGCTGGATTGGCTGTCGATCCGCGCGTCGGCGGGCGAGGGGTTCGTGATCCCCGACCAGTTCACCGCCTTCGGGGACAAACGGATCAGCCTGGTGTCGACCGGCAGCACCACGGGAGACTACACCTGCGAGGTTCTCGTCGATGACGACGCCACCGGCGACGGCGGTCTCGGCGGTACCCGGGCGACCGGCGTGACCGAGGCCATGTGCCCGACCGGCGACATGGACTTCCTCCGCACCGTGGTGCCGTCGCCGCATCTGCAGGGCGAGACCTCCGACGGACGCAACTTCGGCATCACGCTGAGTCTCGCCGGCGGCGACTTAGAGCTAGGGCTCGACCGGTTTGTCGTGGAATTCCGCGATCAGGCCGTGTTCGCCAGTGTCGCCGTGCAGATGGACGGCTTGCGAGAGGATTTCCTGGCGTTCGCCAGGGAGGCCGGCGCCGGCTGCGGCGCCGACGCGCCGTGCTGGCTCGATGTGCGCGACGCGTGGACTTCGCGCTATGAACCCGCGTTCAACACCTTCGAGGTGGCGCCGGGAGGATTGCCGCAGGACGCGCCGCCGTCGACGCTCGGCCTGTATCGGATCGACGACACCCGTCCCGGAGAGATCTCGCACACGGTCTCGTCGTACATCAATGCCGACGTGGCCCAGAGCGAAAGCTACGACCTGCGCATGCGCTACGACTTCGACGCCGCGGACGTTCCGCTGATCGGTGCGGACTTCGGCCGGCTCAGTGCCAGGCTCACGGCCACCTACTACGAAACCTGGCAGGTGACGCCGAATCCTGCGATCCCGGACCACCGAATCGACCTCGCGGGACAGTACGGCCGCAACGAAGGCCTGCAGGACGGTGGCGTCCCGAGGTGGAAGGGCAATGCCTCGCTACGTTGGTCCATGGGCGGCCACACCCTGCGGGTGACCGGGCGCTACACGCATCACATGGCCGACCTCGACAACAGCGGCGCCTGCGTTTCGGTACTGGCCAACGCGTCGTGTCGCATCGACGCGTGGCTGACCTACGACCTGTTCTACGCCCTTCGCCTACCGGGCTTTCCGGCCATGCCGGGCGAGAGCACACTGGCGGTCACGATCAACAACCTGCTCGACCGCTTCCCGGCCGCCATGGAGTCGGCGGTCACCCCGTATGCCGCCAGCGTCGCCAGAATCTGGGGCCGCAACTACAACCTCCGTGTGCAGTACAGGTTCTAAGAATGCTCTGATCAAGCCGTCCTTGGCTTGATCAGAAACGCAAAAACAAGAGCGCGGTCTTTTTTTTGCGTGCAAATTCAACTCCTTGCGCCCTTGAATCTGGCGGCACATCCCTGTGCCGCGCTAGGGAAGGTCTTAATCAGACCTTCCCTAGCCCCGACGTTCGCGGCTCAGTTGACCACCGACTTCATGCGCCGTGCTTGCTCGATGCGCTCGCGCAATCTCTCCGCCGTCGCATCGTCGGGTGCATCGCGCACGGCATGCTCGAGTTCCTCCACCACCATCTCGGGCGCGCGCAGGCCGAGCCAGGCGTCGGCACGCTCCACCCGTAGCGCATAGGAATCGGGGACCACCACCAACTGGTAGTCGGCTATTTCCAAGGCGCGCGTGAAGTCGCCCCGCGACTGCACCAGCATGCGCACGTTGTTGAGCATGCGCAGGACGATGTCGCCGGCGTCGGCGATCCCGAAAGCGCCCTCCTCGCTTACCTTGTTCTCCCGAAGCCAGGCACGGCAGTTCTCGACGGACGTGGGGGCGACGGCATAGGGGTCAACCAAGAGATTGCCGATGGTGATGAGGAAATGGCGCGGAAAATTGACGCCGAGGGCTTCCAGACCCAGGCGGCGGGCGATGCCCATGAGCACCACGCCGAGCGAGATGGGGATTCCCCGGCGGCTCCTCAAGACGTGGTCCAGGAGGCTGTTCTCGATCTCGTAGTAGCGCTTTCCCGCGCCCTTGAAGCCACACGCCGAGACACCGGCGACCAGCTCCCGAGGGGTGACTTCCGCCGCCCCGCCGACCTCGTTCGCGAGGCGGTCGATTTCCGCCCTCGCCCAGTCCACCTCCGCATCGTGATCGACGATCCCGGCGACGATCAGCGCACCCTCCACGGGGTCTTCCCCCTCCGCGATGAAGCGTTCCAACGACTCCCCGAGTGCTGGATTCATCAAGGGGCGCCTCCGAGCAACCCGCGGGGTCGGAAACGGACCACTAGTCGTGCTCCGCGTGTTCACGGGTCGCCGCGAACCGCAGTTCGGCGAAACGCTCCTCGGCCAGCGCCAGGTTCGCGCGGGTGGGCGCCAGGTAGGCCAGGCACCCGCCTCCATCCAGGGCGAGACGTTCGGAGCTGCGCCGCTTGAGTTCCTCGATGGCGCGCGGATCACCACTGATCCAGCGGACGCTGTACACGTTGGCCGTCTCGAAGACGCAGTCCGCCCGATATTCGTCGTCCAATCGGAACGCCACCAGGTCGAACTGCAGGGGCCCCACCGCGCCGATGACGATGTCGTTGCTCAGCAGCGGAAAGAACACCTGGCTCGCGCCCTCTTCCGAGAGCTGGCGCAGACCGCGCGCAAGCTGCTTCGACTTCAAGGGATCCCGTGGCCGCACTCGGCGAAACAGTTCCGGCGCGAAGTTCGGGATGCCGCGAAAGCCGAGCGCCTCGCCCTCGGTGAAGGTGTCGGCGATGCAGATGCCGCCGTGGTTCGGCAGGCCGATGATGTCGCCCGCGTAGGCCTCGTCGGCGCGCTTGCGATCACCCGCCAGGAAGGTGACGGCGTTGGCAACCTTCACCGGGCGGGCCAGGCGCACATGGCGCATGCGCATCCCCTGGCGGTAGTGCCCCGAGCAGACCCGCAGGAAGGCGATCCGGTCACGGTGTCGGGGATCCATGTTCGCCTGGACCTTGAACACGAACCCGGAGAACGGCGCTTCCTCGGGCTGGACATCCCTCGTCGACGCCTCGCGCTGGCCGGGCGGAGGCGCATGCTCGACCAGGTGGTCGACGCACTCGCGGACACCGAAGTTGCCGAGCGCCGTGCCGAAGAACACCGGCGACCGGGTGCCGTCCAGAAACGCCTGCTCGTCGAACGGATGGCTCGCGCCCTGGATCAGTTCGACCTCGTCGACGAACGCGGCGTGGTCATCGCCGAGCCAGGCGCGGGCCTCGTCGCTGCCGAGCCCCTCGATGGTGTCGAACACATGCACGCGGTCGCCGACGCCCGGTCGGTAGCAGATGATCCGGTCGAGTCCGAGGTGGTACACGCCGCGGAAGAACCGACCGGAGCCGATGGGCCAGGTCATCGGCGCGCACTCGATCTGCAGCACATCCTCGATCTCGTCCAGGAGTTGGATGGGCTCGCGAATCTCGCGGTCGAGCTTGTTGACGAAGGTCATGATCGGCGTGTCGCGCAGCCGACAGACTTCGAGCAGCTTGATGGTCCGGGATTCCACCCCCTTCGCGCCGTCGATGACCATGAGGGCGGAGTCCACCGCCGTGAGGGTCCGGTAAGTGTCCTCGGAGAAGTCCTCGTGACCCGGTGTGTCGAGCAGATTGACAACCCGGCCGCGGTAGTTGAACTGCATCACCGAGGTGGTCACCGAGATACCGCGTTCCCGTTCCATGGTCATCCAGTCCGATGTCGCGTGGCGGTTCGACTTGCGCGCCTTGACCGTGCCCGCGAGCCCGATGGCATTGCCGAACAACAGCAGCTTCTCGGTGACCGTCGTCTTCCCGGCGTCCGGATGCGAGATGATCGCGAAGGTCCGTCGACGCGCGACTTCACGTGCGACCCCGCCCTCGTGGGCGGGATCCGTCACCGGCGCCGGCTCGGAAGCCGTGCGAACTGTTTGAACGCTCATTGGTCAGTCATGTTGGACGGGCGGCGGGGGATTATAACGGCCGCCTAGCGAGGTGCCCGATTCCCGGATGTTCCGTTCGCGCCGTTCACGATTAGCTGCCATAGCGCCTTCTTGGCGGCCGCGTCGGGGACCGTCGGTACGACGTAGAGCAAGTCCCCCAGGTAGCACGACTCGTCCGGTACCTCGTGGCCCAGCAGCTTCACGACGCGCTCACCGGAGACGACCACCCGGATGTCGTCCTGGGTGCGCGTCTGGTGGCCGAAGAACGCGGCGAATGCCCGCTCACCGCCTTGGGCCGCCGCGCCCGGCTGGGGCCAATCGAACACTAGGTCGCGTCGCTCGGCACGTTGAAAGCCGTTCAGGGCCCAGGCGACGTCGGCAAGGAACCGGCGCTGGGCCCAGGCGTCCTCGGCGATGGCCGCGAATACCCGACCGTAGCGGAAACAGCGTACTCGGAAGGCCTCGTCAACGCCTCGGGCCAAGGCGGCGGGTCGACGTTCGCGGCGGGCCGGTTTCCCCCTCGAATCGTCGCGAAGCGGAGCGTGCTGCTCGACTCGGGTAGTCGACCGTGGACGCGGTTGGGTGTCGTCGGCTGGCGCATCATCGGCTGGCGCATCATCGGCTGGCGCAACGACCGACGACGGCGGTTCTTGACGCGACCCGCGGCGCACCCATACATCGACACCCAATGCCTGAAAGTACGCTTCGCGAGATCGCCCGGCCATACGGCTGATTGTACATAGGCGCCCGGTCGCGCTAAGTTGCACGCCTTTTTTCACGACGCAACAACCAGCAAATGCAATATCTAACAGACGACGTACGCATCACCGGCATGGCGGAAGTGCTCCCACCGGCCGAACTGATCGACGAACTGCCCCTCGCGCCGGACCACTCGACCCTCGTCTTCAACGTCCGGCGCCAGGCCAGCGAGATCATCGCCGGACGCGACCCGCGCGTCTTGGCCATTGTTGGCCCCTGCTCCATCCACGACCCCGAGGCCGCCCGCGAGTACGCCGCCCGGCTCAAGGAACAGGCGGACGCCCTGCAGGACGCCCTGCTCATCGTCATGCGCGTGTACTTCGAGAAACCGCGCACCACCGTGGGCTGGAAGGGCCTCATCAACGACCCCAACCTCGACGATTCGTTCGACATCAACGGCGGCCTCAAGACCGCCCGTGGCGTGCTGCGCGACATCATCGACCTGGGGCTCGGCACCGGTACCGAGTATCTCGATCCCATCACGCCCCAATATCTCGGCGACCTGGTCTGCTGGGCGGCCATCGGCGCACGCACGACCGAAAGCCAGATCCACCGGCAACTCGCCTCCGGCCTGTCCTGCCCCACCGGTTTCAAGAACAGCACCGACGGCGCGATCCAGGTCGCCGCCGACGCCGTGAAGTCGGCCCTCCACTCCCACATCTTCCTGTCCGTGACGAAGGCCGGTCACTCGGCCATCTTCTCCACCGCCGGCAACCACGACTGCCACATCATCCTGCGCGGCGGCGGCGGCAAGACCAACTTCGACAATCCCTCGGTGCACTATGCCAGCCGAATATTGGAACACGACGGGCTCAACCCGCGGCTCATGGTGGATGCAAGCCACGCCAACAGCCAGAAGGACCACAACCGCCAGATCGCCGTCTGCCAGGACATCGCCAAGCAACTCGCCGGCGGCGAGGACAAGATCATGGGGGTCATGGTCGAGAGCAACCTTGTCGCCGGCCGCCAGAATCTCGGCGGCGACCTGGTCTATGGCCAAAGTGTCACCGATGCCTGCATCGGCTGGGACGATACGACGGCGTGTCTCGACGAGCTCGCCGCTGCCGTGCGCAAGCGGCGCGCTTGACACGGGCGACCCGCACAACGTTACGGCATGCGGTCGCCCTGCGGTGTGAGCGCCACTTCGATCAGGCGACGCACCTGGTCGACGATGGCACGTTCCAACGACGCGTCGTGACCCCGCAGAACGGGTGTGTGGATGTGACCGATGGGAAAGTCGACGCCAAGGCGCCGGCCCAGCAGCAGGCTTCGATAGGCGACCTCGTTGGACAGGTAGCCACCGCCCGATCCGCTGACCGCGGTCTCCCCGCGAAGATCGGCAAGCGACCGCGCACTAAGCGCCCCGCGTAGCGTCTGAACGTCGCGGTTGTCGCGAACGGGCCACTGCCCACCCACTCGCGCCATGGACTCGCCGGGTAGCGAGAACTCCAGGAACTCCGGACCATCCAGATCCGGCGGTGGGTGGGGCTCGGTCGGCGACCCACCTCCGTATTCGCCGCGATTGTCGGGTTTCGTCGCCGAACGCCGACGACCAGGAAATCTCTCGATATCAAAGGCATCGCGCCCCATGCTCACGGTCACCGCAAGATCGAGCCCGTTCGTGTAGTGCGCTGCCAAGTAGCCCTCGACCAAGCCGGAGTCGAAGTCGGCATAACGCACCGGCAGGATGGCGCTCTGTACCCGCGAGCCCGCGATCAGCGTGCCGTCGAGCGCGAGCGCCGCGAGACCGGACGGGTTGCTCTGGCCGATGTCGGCATCCAGGCGAAACGGGTCGAACCCCGTCAGTAGGACGCCCGGCGCATCGCCATCCGAAGTCCGGAGCAGTCCCCGCGACTCACGCTCGACAGCCGCCACGGATTCGTCAACGTCGCGCAGCATACGCAGGAGCCTGAGGCGGGCCCAGTAGAGCGACCGGTCATCCAGGTTGCCCGCCTGCACGTCGGCAACGGCCCCACGCCAGAGCGCCAACCCGGGAGACCGTTCACGAAGCAGTGGGGCGTAGCGCTCGACCACCGGCGCCATCGACTCCAGGGCACGCTCGAGGCGCATTTCCTCGACGTCTCCCCGCCGACGCATCGGCGGCTATCGGGCTTCAGCGACGAAGGTCACTTCGAACATCTTCGGCCAGAGCTTGCCGGTGATGAGGAAGCGATCCGTCTCGGCAACGTGGGCGATGCCGTTCAGTACATCCGCGCGGACGGCGTCCTCCGGTCCGAGCAGCCCGGATGCGTCGACACGCCCGGTGACGCGACCGCTCGTCGGATCGATGCGGACGATCACGTCCTCGAGGTAGACGTTCGCGTAGACCTCGCCGCCGACGCATTCGAGCTCGTTGAGGCGGCGCACCGGCCGGCCATCGAGGGTGACGCCGACGCTGCCGACGACGGCGAACGAGTCGCTGTCCCGGAACGCCAGCCGATCCGATCCGTCGCTCATGACGAATACCTCGCCGTCATGGCACAACCCCCAGCCTTCACCGCGGTAGCCGAACGTGCCGCGACGGTCGAAGTCGCGGATGCCGAATACGAAGGCTTGCTCCGCGTGCCAGGTCAGCATGACGAGGCGGTCCCCCGCCTGGGCAAGGCCCTCGCCGAAGAACAGTTTCGAAATCGGCATGCGCCGCTCCACCTTCCCGGTGGTCGGATCGATCCGCCGCAGGTCCGAGTGACCCCGCCGGCCGGTGCTCTCGTAGAGCTTCCCCCGCCACCAGACAAGGCCCTGGGTGGAGGCATCCGTTTCGTGGGGTATGACGCGTTGCACCCGCACGGTCAGCGACTCGACCGCGGAGATGGCCGGAACGCTCGTACCGACCGCCAGAGCGCTTAGACAATTGACGGCGATCAGCCGACGCGTCAACGAGGGTTGCCGGGACACCGGTGTCAATCGGCGCGGATGCGCGCGAATTTCTGCAGCGAGTGGCAGTCGAGCGGGACGAGCCCCCGGTTGCCGCCGCCGCTGTAGGTCACCTCCGAGACATACAGATCGCCCTTGGAATCCGACCAGATGCCGTGGGGCGCGAAGAAGTTGCCGGGGCGCACCGCATCCCTGCCGCCGAACCGCGTGATCACCTCGCCGTCGAGGTCCATGACCGTCACCCGGGCGTGGGGCGTATGGGGCAGGATCTCGTGGTCGGGAGGCTGGCCGGCGATCTCGCCGAGCTCGGCGACGTAGAGGATATCGTCATCATCGATGTACAGGTCGTCGGGTCGGACGATGTGGGTCCACTCCTTGACGTAGTCGCCGTTGGCCTTGAACACCTGGATGCGCGAGTTCTCGCGGTCGGCGACGTAGACGGTGCCGTCGCGGTCCACGGCGATGGCGTGGGGCAGCCGAAACTCGCCCGGTCCCCGCCCCGGTTCGCCCCAGGAGAACTGGTGCTCGCCGGCGGCGGAGAACTTGTGTACGCGGGCGTTGCCATAGCCGTCGGCGACGTACATCTCTCCGCTGGTCGACAGCGCGACGTTGGTGACGCGGTTGAAGGGTCCGCCGCCGAACTGCACACCCGAGCGACCCGGCACGAATCCGGTATCCGCGGGTTTGTCCTTCTCGCCCAGCGTCTGCAGGAGATCGCCACCGGGCGTGAAGATGCGCACCGTGTGGTCGACGTTGTCCGCCGCGTAGATCCGGTCGTCCGGGCCGATGTGGATGCCGTGGGCGTTGGCGAACACGCCCTCCCCCCAGGCGTCGAGGAAGTTGCCTTCGGCGTCGAAGATGATCATGGGGTGTTCACCCCGGTTGAAGGCGTACACCCGGTCCTCGGAGTCGGTGGCGACCCCAGCCACCTCGACGAAGCTCCAGCCTTCCGGGAGCTTCTCCCAGCCTTCGATGACCTCGAACTCGATTCTCGCCATGTCGAATCTCCCGCCTCCCGCTTGATGATACGCTGGTTCCGACGGTTCGAAATACGGGGACGACCATGACTGTGAAAGCCCACTTCGGCGTGACCCTGCCCCAGATCAAGCGCCCCTGGGTGGCCGCCGCGGATGCCGCCCGTGCCTTCGAGGCGATGGGCTACGACTCGCTATGGGTGTGCGACCACCTCTACGGCCCGCAGTCGCCGCAACTGCCCATCCTAGAGGCCTGGTCCATGATCGCCGCCGTGGCGGCCATCACCGAGCGCGTCGAACTGGGCACCCTGGTGACACCTGCCGGAATGCGCAACCCGGCGCATCTCGGCAAGGTGATCGCCACCGTGGACAACATCGCCGGCGGCCGCGTCATCGCCGGACTCGGCGGCGGCTGGATGCCGCGGGAGTTCACCGACTTCGGGCTGCCGTTTCTCGACACGCCTGGGCGCCTGGCTCAACTCGAAGAGACCGTCGAACTGTTCAAGCGCATGTGGAGCGACGAGGACGAAGTCACCTACGAAGGTCGATACGTCAAGGCCAGCGGCGTCGTCTGCCAACCCAAGCCGCCGCGGCGGATACCCATCCTGATCGGTGGCGCCGGCGAGCGTGTCACACTGAAGATCACCGCCCGGCATGCCGACATCTGGAACAACGCCGCGGGCCACCAGGCGGCCCTCGACCACAAGATCGACGTTCTGCGACGCCACTGCGATGCCATCGGCCGCGACCCGGGCGAGATCGTCGCCAGCCAGCAGTGCCTCGTCACCATCGCGCCTGATGCGCGGCGCGCACAACCCATGGCGGACCAGGCGCAGCGCATCTTCGGCGGCCATATGGGCGATCCGAAGGGACCGCTGGCCATTACCGGCACTCCGGAACGCTGCGCCGAGCAGATCCACAAGCACATCGATCTGGGCTGCACGATGTTCGTAATCGAGTTCTTCGGCAAGGACACCCAGGAGCCGGCGCAGTTGTTCGCCGAGGAGGTGATGCCGGAGTTCCGCTGAGGTCGAATCGCCTCAAGTGTCGCGGCTAAAGAGAGGCACGCTGCGACTGCCTAAGACCAGCGCCATTCGGACAGGACGAGCGTCATGGGCCCGAGCCCGGCTCAAAGAAGCTTCTCGACAAGCTCCGAGGGCCGACCGATCACCCCCTGGTCACCCCGCAGGACAACCGGGCGCTGCATCAGCTTGGGATGTTCGAGCAGCAGCTTCACCACGGCATCCGCGGTCACGTAGTCCCCGGCGCTCAAGCCTAGCTCGCGGAAGTTCGCGTCCTTGCGGACAAGCTCCGCAGGGGGATCGTCGATGATGTCGAGGACTCGGCGCAGCTCCGCTTCGTCCAGCGGTGTCTTCAGATATTCGACCGTGTCGAAGTCTACGCCCCGTTCGGACAGGATCTGCTTGGCCCCGCGCGACTTGCTGCACGCCGGGTTGTGGTAGAGAACGGTACGTGCCAAGGGTTGTTGCCCCTCCGTCAAGTTTCAGTCAGGAGTATATCCATCGCCTGACAGCCGTTGGCAGTAGGTCACGACTTGCGCGTCCGTCATGGCGCGGGCGAAATCGAGTAGCGCGGTCTCGTTCGCCGATGTCGCTACCTGGACCAGGGCGCGCACCTTGGCAAACGTCAGGTCCCCGGACTCGAAGGCAGCCTCGGTCTCGGGCAGGTTGAGCAGCGCGTAGGCAACGCGCAGTTGCTCGCGGATCTCGTCCTTGCCGATGCCGCATCGGCCGGCGAGCCACTCGACGCTGTCGGCGGCACATGGGCCCGTGCCCTGCGCTTCCCGATAGCCCCGGCGCAGGTCGAACTCGCGCAGCAGGACAAGGAAGCGACTGGCCTGCTGGGAAACGGCTCTGCAACCCGCGAGAAGATCATCGGCAACGGATTCAACGGGAATTGACGCGGTATTGGCGTGCATGGGATCGGTTCCTTGCGGCTGGCCTGAAGGGCAACTCCGGTCTCGGAGACCCCTATCGAATAACTGTTATTATATCCAGTAATCGTCATGCGTCAACGGACACGCCAGAGAATCCAAACAGGTTGTTCAATCCCATGCTCGGGGAATTCCGGTGACAACCGCGGTCCGGTGCGTCATTCTCGCTCGCCGCCAACACTCGAGGGGAACACCGTGTTGCAACGAACCGACGTCGATCCGTTCGCAGACGAGGCACCGCCGGAGTTCGCACCGGTGCGCCCGGGCGAGGATCTCGACTGGTCGCGCATCGTCGCCTACCTGCGCGAGAAGCTGCCTGCCGACGTGTACGACCCCGACGGCGACTTCGAAGTCCTGCAGTTCCCCAACGGCTCCGCCAATCTGACGTACCTGCTCCGCTTCGGCCGATCCGAGTTGGTGCTGCGCAGACCACCGTTCGGTGACCTGGCGCCGGGCGCACACGACATGAAGCGCGAGTACCGCGTGCTGTCCCGGCTATGGCGGATCTTCGACGCCGCCCCCCGGGCCTACCTCTTCTGCGACGATCCAGAGGTCGGCGGCGCGGATTTCTTCGTCATGGAGCGACGGTGCGGCGAAGTCATCCGCGGCGTCGTGCCAACGGCGATGCGCCGTCATGCCAATGTCGGCCAGCGCATCGGTATCGCCCTGGTGGAGCGTATCGCCCAGTTCCACGCCCTCGATCCCGAAGCGGTCGATCTCGGCGGACTCGGACGCCCCGACGGATTCGTGGCTCGTCAACTGGCCGGCTGGAAGCAGCGCTGGGACCTGGTCGCCGATGAGCGCTACGACGACGACATGTCCGCCGTCCACGCCCGCCTCGAGTCCTCGCGCCCCGAAGCCCAACGGGTGTCGCTCGTACACAACGACCTGAAACTCGACAACTGCCTGTTCGATCCCGCCGACCCCGACCGGGTCACCGCCTTCTTCGACTGGGACATGACCACCCTAGGCGACCCGTTGATCGACGTGGGCACATTGCTCAACTACTGGCCGGACCCCGCCGACAGCGACGACGAGAACCGCTTCAGCCATAGCGGCATGCAGCGCATGGGGCTGCCTTCCCGGGCAGCGGTGGCGGAACACTATGCGTCCCGTAGCGGCCTCGACCTGTCGGACATCGGCTGGTACGAAGCCTTCGCACTATGGAAGTCGGGAACGGTGATCCAACAGTTGCACCACCGCTGGAAAGTGGGCGATTCAGCCGACCCACGCATGGAAAACGTCGCGGATGACTTGCCGAGGCTCATCCGGAACGCAATGCAACTGCTTGATTCGTAGAGGCTACTACTGATACTGGCTCAAGCTCATGTCTGCGAACGACACAAGGCGATGGTCGCCTGCTACAACGTTTGGATTGCTAGCGGCGCTCACCTTCGGCACCCTTGCCGGCGCGTTTATCTGGGTTTGGCTAGACACTGAAGCCCTCGAAGCGAAAACGTCCCCTCAGGCCGAGCCAACGCCGCACGCCATACCCGCCCGCGAAGCCGCTGATCAGACGCGACGCGTCGCGCCCACGAACGACTCCGCTGGTTGGGAGGACATCTATGGACTCTGCAGTCCCCTAGCCGAGCCCATGGCGCACCGTCTCTCGGCGCGTGGAGGTCTAACACCCGCGTGCGAGGCCGCGCTTGATCGACAGCTCCTCGATACTTCGCCGTCCCATATGCCCATTGCCGCGTCCGACGGGTCCCTCTACTGGCGCGAGGTTTTCTCGTCTCCCCTCGAAAAGCGCGACAGGGCTGAACGGACACTTCTTACGCGCTCGTGTGCGAATGCAGGCGCCGACTGCGACCTTGACGCTTTGGCCTCGTTCGGCGTCCTCAAATACCAGTGTGCCGGGAAGCGCTACGAGATGCTCCGTCACATTGAAGCCGGAATCCACGAAGTCGTAGAACGAGCCGGCTTGGGGGATTTGGCCGACAACACCGTCTATTGGCAACGACGCACCGAGGTCGAGAAAGGGTACTACCGAGCCGCTTGGCTCGCCGCCAAGTGTGCGGCCATTCCCCAGGGCGTGTTGGCTTCGTTCGTTCCAGAGGGGCGCAACTCGGCGTTCCCTAGCAGAGATCCCCGGCTTAAGCCAAAAATCTCGAACACCGCACCGGTCGGCCACGAACCAGCGCCCGGTCAGGAAGGGTGGTGGTGGGCTGAACAGGCATGGGAAGCCTACCAACTCATGACGTACGCAGCGGGCCTCGATCAGATTCATCGCGCCGGCCGGTTGACTGGCTCGCCGTACAAATACGGAGCCCCGGAACCCAATTCGTGGCAACGTGACGACCCCCTCCTGGCAGAGATCGTCCAGCTCAAGTGGTGGAAGAACCCGGGACCCGGCGACCACCGCAACGCCCGACTGGTTCATGCGTTTCTAGCCGCCACTTGGGCCACCGCTCAGGGTGTGGTCCTTGATCGCCAATGGCTTGCCCGGCAAGTGGGGCCTCCGGTGTCCCACGAAGAGTGGCAACACGTGCGACCACGCGCGGAACGTCATCTCAAAGCCCAGGGCCGCAACGTATTGTCTATCGACTCCCCGTCGGTGCAGTAGCTCGTAGGCGCGGGGCCTGCGCGAGCCTATGGTCCCTTCGATCCCCGAGGTCAGCCTCCGCTAATCATCGGCGATCCAACTCGCATCGCGCTTCTCCCGGAACGCCGCCATGCCCTCACGGGCTTCCTCGCTGCGGAACATCCGTCCGCTCCACTCGGCGGTCTCGGCGAAGCCATCCTCGCGATTGAGCAGCGGCACACGTCGGACCAGCTTCTTGCATTCGACCACGGCGTTGGGGCCACCGCGGTTGATCATGTCGACCTCCTCGTCCACCGCGGCCTCCAGTTCGGCCCTCGGCACCGCCCGGTGGGCGAATCCCATCTCAACGGCTTCGCTACCGGTGAAACGCTTGCCGGTGACGAACAGGCGCATCGCGTGATGCGTGCCGAGCTTGGGAATGCAGACCACCGAGATCACGGCGGGAATCACGCCGATCCGCACTTCGCTGAAGCTGAACTGCACCTCCTCGGCAGTGATGACGATGTCCGCGGCACCGACGAGTCCCAAGCCGCCGGCGAACGCGGCCCCATTGACCGCAGCGATGACCGGTTTGGGGCTGTCCTGGATCGTCGTCAGTACCTGTGGATACGGTACGGCGCGGCGCCCCTCCACCGAAGCGCCCGGGGGACTCTTGAGATCGGCGCCCGCACAGAACGCGGGATCCGTGCCGGTGATGACGATGGACTTCGCAGCGGGATCCTCGTTGGCGGCGAGCAGGTGGTCGTAGAGCTCGCTGACCAGGATCGCCGACAGCGCGTTGCGGTTCTGCGGACGGTTCAGCGTGATCCACGCCGCACCGTTCCTCACCTCGTAGATGGTGGCCTCCAGTTCAGGCATCGCGTTCTCCCTTATCTACCCTCGTCCGACGGAGTCTTGCGGAGCAAGCCCGCACCGCGACGCGAAGTTGCGCGCCTTGGCTTGCCGTTCGGGCGTGGTTCCGTGCCAACTGTCATTCGCTCTCGGCCTCTTCCAGAAGCACGAGCAACGCGCCGTTGTCGACTTGCTGCCCCTCCTCGACATGGACCTCCTTGACCGAGCCGTCGAAGGGTGCCGTGATCCGGTGCTGCATCTTCATCGCCTCCAGCACCAGCAGGAGTTGTCCTTCGGTCACCGCATCCCCTTCGGCGATGTGTGTCGCCAGTACGTTGCCGGGCATCGGCGCGGTCAAGCCGCCTTTGATCTCGTATTGCTCGGGCAAGGGCAGACGCGGTCGCTCGACGAGTTCCACATCGTAGTCGGCGCCGTGGACGAACCACACCTCGCCGCTACAGGTCACCGCGAACTGCAGCCGGCGACCGTCGATCTCGAGATCCGCGCCTGTCTCGCCGGCGCTGTAGGCGACGACGGTGCGCTCCTGTTCGGCGATCGTGACCCGAAACGTGCCGTCCCGGTGCGACCGATAGCCAACCGGTACTTCGACGTCGCCGAGAACCAACGTCGTCCGTTCCGGCGGCATCATCGAGTTTCGCCAGCCACTTTGAAAGCCGCGCAGCACTTTCGCCGCTGCCCGACGCGTTGCCTGACCACACATCACTGCGGCCGTGACGGCGTCGGCCAGATCCTCGGCCGACAACTCCCGCGTTCGCGCGGGCTCCACGCGCTCGATGAAGTCGGTGGTCGTGTCCCCGGCCAGGAACGCGGATTCGCGCAATGTCGCCACCAGGAAGTCGCGGTTGTGGCGCAGACCCTGAAGCGATGTTCGTTCCAGCGCCCGGGCAAGACGTGCCGCGGCTTCCCGCCGGGTCGGCGCGTGGGCGATGACCTTGGCGATCATCGGATCGAACTCGGGACTGACCTCGCTGCCCGACTCGACCCCGGAGTCGAACCGTGCGCCGCCGTCGGCGGCGGGGCGCCAAACCGTCACGGTGCCCGGCGACGGCAGGAAGCCGCGGCTCGGATCTTCGGCGTAGATGCGCGCCTCGATGGCGTGGCCGTTGATTGCCAGATCGTCCTGGCCGTAGCCGAGCGCCTCCCCTTCGGCGATTCTGAGCTGCTCCCGCACGAGGTCGAGGCCGGTGATCTCTTCGGTGACGGGGTGTTCGACCTGCAGCCGGGTATTGACCTCCAGGAAGAAGAACTCGCGGCCAGCCAGTAGAAACTCCACCGTGCCGGCGGACGAATAGCCCATGCGGCGCGCCGCCGATACCGCCGCTTCACCCATGACCGCGCGCAACTCGTCGTCCACGGCAGGCGACGGCGCTTCCTCGATGATCTTCTGATGGCGTCGTTGGATCGAGCACTCGCGTTCGAACAGATGCACCAGGTTGCCGTGGTTGTCGCCGAGTATCTGGATCTCCACATGGCGCGCCGCGGTCAGCCAGCGTTCCAGGAACAGCGTGTCGTCGCCGAATGCCGCCGCGGCTTCACGTCGCGCACCTTCGACGGCGGCGCCAAGTTCGTCCGGACTTTCCACCACGCGCATGCCACGACCGCCGCCGCCCGCCGAGGCCTTGACGAGCACGGGGTAGCCGATCTGCTCGGCCGCCGCTTCCAGCCGTTCTCCGGCGGTCAGTTCGATCGCCGGCAACGTCGGGACCTCCGCTTCCTGGATGAGCCGCTTGGCCGCCAGCTTGTCGCCCATCTGGCCGATGGCGTCCGGAGACGGCCCCACCCAGCGCATGCCGGCATCGATGACGGCCTCGGCGAAGGCGGCGTTCTCAGAGAGGAACCCGTACCCGGGATGCACGGCGTCCGCTCCCGAACGGCGGGCGGCGGACAACACCTTGGCGATGTCGAGGTAGGTCTCGGCGGAGGTCTTGCCGTCGAGCGCAATCGCCGAGTCCGCGTCGAGTACGAACGGCGCGCCGACGTCGCCGTCGGCATAGACCGCCACCGTGGCGATCCCCATCTCGTGGGCCGTGCGGATCACCCGTCTCGCGATCTCGCCCCGGTTGGCGATCAACAACCGCCGTATCGGCTCGATCTTCACTTCACTCATGCTCATAACTCGTTGATTGTCTGTCCCACATTTCTACGCGGTGTGCTCGCCGAATTCGCGCTAGCGAACTCGAAACGTCCGCGAAGCGGACGCGGACGCCGTTCACATTCGCCATGTGCCGAACTCCTTGGTGCCTTGGACCACGTTGTTGTGGCAGGCCGACAGCGAGATGCCGAGGAAGTCGCGGGTGTCGCGGGGATCGATCATGCCGTCGTCGGCGACACGCGAGGTCGCGAACAGGCCCTTGGAGGCCTCCTCCAACTGGTATTCCGCCCGTTCCACCCGCTTGGCGTCGCCCGCTTCGTCGAACTCGAGCCCGCGCCGCTCGGCCGCCGCACGCTGCACGATGGTCATCACACCCGCCTGCTGCTTCGGCCCCATGACGGCGATCTTCGCGGTGGGCCATGTGTAGCAGAACCGCGTGCCGTAGGCGCGGCCACTCATGCCGTAGTTGCCCGCGCCGTAGGAGGCGCCGACGATCACGGTGATGTGCGGAACCGTCGAGTTGGACACCGCGTTGATCATCTTTGAACCGTTCTTGGTGATGCCGCGCTGCTCGAAGTCGGTACCGACGATGTAGCCCGTGATGTTGTGCAGGAACAGCAGCGGCACGTCGACCTGGTTGCACAGCTGGATGAACTGCGACGCCTTCTCGGACGATTCGGACATCAACACCCCGTTGTTGCCGAGGATGCCGATGGGATAGCCGTGAACGGAGGTCCAGCCGCACACCAGCGTCGGCCCGTAGAGGGGTTTGAACTCCTCGAAGCGCGAGCCGTCCACCACCCGGGCGATGACGTCGCGCACGTCGAACGGGATCGTCAGATCCTCGCCGACGATGCCGATCAACTCGTCCTTGTCGTAGACCGGTTCGTCCGCCGGCAGGGACGGACCCGGTCCGAGCTTCCGCCAGTTCAGGTGCGCGACCACCTCGCGGCACAGACGAATGCCGTCCAACTCGGTCTCCGCCAGGTAGTCCCCCAGTCCGGACAGCGTGGTATGCATCAATGCACCGGAGAGTTCCTCGCCGTCGGCGTCCTCGCCGGTGGCCATCTTCACCAGCGGCGGGCCGCCCAGGGATACCCGGGATCGCCCCCGGATGAAGATGTTGTAGTCGCTCATGCCGGGCTGATACGCACCGCCCGCAGTGGACACCCCGAACACCACGGAGATCGTCGGGATGCGCATCTTCGAAAGCTCGGTGATCTCGTAGAACAGCCGCCCCGACTCGGCGAAGTGGCCGGTGGAGCCGCGCAGGCTCTCTTGGACACCGCGGATGAACTGCTCGCGCTCCTCCTCGGGTGTCAACTGGCGCCGGGGGCCTCCTCCGCCTCCGCCACGGCCGCCTGCACCGAGGTCCGCGCCGGCGGATTCCACGAACTGCACGTAGGGCATGCGGTTCTCGCGGGCGATCTCGAGGCCGCGCATCAGCTTCTTCGAGTTGAAGTGGTTCATCGCCCCGGCACGCACCGAGGGGTCGTGACCCAGAATCACGCACTCGACCCCGGAGATGACACCGATGCCGACGGTGAACCCCGAGCCGATGGTGTAGTGGGAGTGCCAGGCGGCGAGCGGGCTGATCTCGAGGAACGGCGAGTCGGGATCGAGCACCTTGGCGATGCGCTCACGGATCGGCAGCTTGTCCCGCGTGCGCAGGCGTTCCATCGCCTCCGGACCGCCTCCCTGCGCGGCCTGCTCGTACAACTCGTCCAGGAACGCAAGCTTGTCGAGCATCTCCCGGCGATTCGTCCGGTACTGCTCGGAGCGCGTGTCCAGCTTCGACTGGATGACGGACATTCTATTCCCCCTGTAGGGGCGACCCTTGTGGTCGCCCGTGACCGTGAACCATGGCCGCCACAAGGCGACCCCTACGCTACGCCTGCGCTCCCCCGATCAGGGCACTGCCCTGCTGCCACGGGGAGATCTGGCCTTCGTAGACGTCCGGGCCCTTGCGGAAGTGGGCCGCTTCCTCCAACGACTCGACGAAAGGCATGTCGAGCGGGTACAGCTCCTCCGTCCGGTGCGGGCGCGGACCCCCCTTGGACACATGACCCCAAAGCGGGTGGCCGACGACTTCCTCGGCAATCGCGGCCGCTTCGATGAGCTTGTCGAGATCGTAGCCGGTGTCGATGCCCATCTCGTGGCACAGATGGACGAAGTCCTCCGTCGGGACATGCCCGGCGGCACGACCGTTGCCGCAGTACGGGCAGCCACCCATGCCGCCGATGGACGTGTCGAACTCGGTGGCACCGAGCATGAGCGCCTCGTAGAAGCTCGCCATGGTGGCGCCCCGGGTGTTGTGCAGATGCATGTGGAACGTCTCCACCTCCGGCCAGCGGTCGCGGATGGCCGTCAGGGTCTCGCGGACCTCGTGGGGCATGTTCCAGCCCATGGCGTCGAGGAAGGAGACCTTGGTGACCGGAATACCGGCGTCGTGCCACTTGCCGATCATCATGGCGAGGAATTCCATGCGTTGGTCGAGATCGAAGGGGCCTTCGAAGTTGGAGCCGAAGGGGTTGCCGAGGGCGACCGAGGCAGCCTGTGCAGCCGCCGCCTTGGCGCCCGCGATCGACCCGTCCATGGCCGCGATCTGCTGTGCCTGGGTGCGGTTGTAGTTGCGCCGCGCGAACGAATCGCAGAGTTCCACGTGGGTGCCGAAACGCCGGCCCCGGACGTCGACCTTCGGATAATAGGCGTCGGCACGGTCGAAGCCCTTCTTGTTGAACACGGCCGCCGTGTAGCGCACGCCGGGCTTCGGCACGAAGCGCTCTGCGATCTCGTCGATGCAGGCCATGGATGGCGTCCACTTGGGATGCGCGAACGAGCCGATGGAGATGACCTTGGCGCCGGTTTCGCCCAAGGCATCGAGGAGCCGGAGCTTCTCCGACACGGGAATGTCGGGACTCTCGATCTGCAGTCCTTCCCGCATCGTGTCGTCGGTGATCGTGACGCTCTTCGGCAGCAAGCTTGTCATGGGTATCCTGACCGTCGTGGTGAATGGACCTTTTTAGCAAGTCAGTTGCGTGGCGTCCATAAGGGATGGCTACCGGACGGTCGTGTCGGTCAAGACGCGAGCATCGGTCTCGTTCGTTCTGGGGCCCCTCGGGAGGTCAGGTCAGGAGGTCGAACAGGGCCTGGCGTTGTCGACTGGACAGCCGCCGGAACAGGCGGACCAGCTGATCCTCGTCGTCCGACAGGTCGCGGCGGAACGTGGTTTCGAGATGCGGGAAGAACGGCGGCTCGATACCGCTCTCGGTCCGGTGGTTGGGGACGCCCGAGAGCGAGTGCTCCAGCCGCGCAACGATCTCGGAATTCATGCTGCGCCGGTACAACTCCGCCGCTTCGACGATGCGATCCCTCAGATCGGCCGGCAAACGAAGAACGAACCGGTGCGACTGACCTACCACGGTACTACCCAAACCACGCCCCAACGCCCCAAGCCACGCTCTACTACGACCGCGAGCAGACGCGGTAGCTTGAAGCCTTGGCGGCGTCAGCGCCAGCGGCCGGGCGAATTTCGCGCACGACGTCGGGATGGGAACCTACACCGCCCGGCGACGCCTCGTGGTCGCCGGGCGAGAGGCCGAGCCGGTCGATAAGCCGGGTTCTGTCGAGGGCAACCATTCATCTAGGACGACCGTCGCCGATCGTCTCCTGCGGCCTACCCAGGTCCGGCGCGGACCACGCCTTGGGACCCCTATTTGGCCTTGCTCCGGGCGGGGTTTGCCTAGCCAGGGCTGTTGCCAGACCCTGCGGTGCGCTCTTACCGCACCCTTTCACCCTTGCCGACGGCTACGCGGATTCGCGATGCGCGCCGGCGGTTTGCTTTCTGCTGCACTTTCCGTGGGCTCGCGCCCCCCAGGTGTTGCCTGGCACCCTGTCCTGTGGAGCCCGGACTTTCCTCACGCCTCCCCTACCGGGACGGCGTGCGATTGCCTGACCGACTCGGGTTCGAGCCTACTCCGTCGGCGAGCGCTTGGAAACAGCACGCGCATAGAGCCCACGACGCGGCAGACCCGTGATCTTCGACGCCAGCCTCGCCGCCTGCGCCGCTGGCAGTTCGGCGCTCAGCACGTCGACGACGGCTTCGCCCTCGTCGCGCGGCGCCGCTTCGAGCGCCGGGCCCAGGATGCAGACGAACTCGCCGCGATCCAAAACCGTGTCCGCAATCAGCAATTCGTCGACCGTGCCGAAGGTGATCGTCTCGTGCAGCTTCGTCAGCTCCCGGCAGATCAGCACGGAACGGCCACCTCCGCTCAAGTCCTTGAGATCCTCCAGCGTGTCACGTAGGCGGTGTGGCGCCTCGAAGAACACCACCGCGACCTCGCTGGCCAGCAGCCGTGCCAGGACCTCCCGCCGGGCCGCCGCCCTCGCCGGCAGGAAACCCTCGAAGTGGAAGCGGTTCACCGCCACCGGGGAGACTGCCACGGCCGCCGCCACCGCGCTGGGGCCCGGCACCGGGACAACCGAGATTCCGGCCTGCCATGCCCGCCGCACGAGTTCAAAGCCGGGGTCTGAGATCAAAGGCGTGCCCGCGTCGGCGATCAGCGCAACACGCTCCCCGGCCTCGAGGGTCTCCAGGATGGCGGTGGTGGCCGAGGTCTCGTTGTGGTCGTGCAGCGCCACCAGGCGCCTCGGCGCGGCACCGACGTGCGATAACAGCTTGCGGCTGCGTCTGGTATCCTCGCAGGCGACAGTCGCGACCGACTTGAGCACGTCCACGGCGCGCTGCGTGATGTCCTGCAGATTGCCGATAGGCGTCGCCACGATGTACAGCTTGGCGGTTCCCGCCGGGGTGCGTTCACGCGGAGTGTGGTGACGGGCCATGCCCAACCTTTTTCAACGACGACCACGCGAGCGCTTCGCCAGGGCGGAGAGAGTCTGTCGCAGTTCTCGTCGATTGGGCAAGGTGATCCGGGTCCACGGAGCCCTCGCCGTCCTGGTCGTGGTAGCCGGGTGCGCGACGACCCCTGCCGTCGAACCCACGCCCGAGTCACCCGCTGAACAAGAGGAGGACGCCGCCGAGGACGCCTTGCGCCGCGCGGAGTCGGCGTCGGTCGACCGCATCAAGGCCAGTAACTACTTCGACGGCTTGTTGGGGCTCCACGCCCGTGGCGACTTCGCCGCCGCCGCCCGCGTGGTCGCGCGCATGCGGGAGTCCGGAACGGACGGGGCACCGCTGCTCGCCGCCTTGCCGGAGGCGGCTCGCCGACGCTTCGAGACCATCGCGCTCGGAATTGCCGTGGCCGACCCGGATGATGCCGCGGGTGGCGGCCTACGGGGGGTGGTCGATCCCGTCGGCCAGCAACAGGAGTGGATGGCAGCCCGACGCCGAGCCCGGGAGCTGAGTGCCGACGGCTTGCATGTTGACGCGGCCAAGATCTTGATTTCACTGGTTAGTGATCCGGTGGAGAACGTATCGCAAGTGGCCGAGGTCAGCTCCACGATCTGGCGGTACCTGTCCTCCCTGACGGCACCCGAACTCGCCCGCAACGCGGCACAGGCAACGACCGCCGAAGCCCGGGCCTGGTGGTCGCTGGCACACGACTTCAACAGCGCCTTGACCGGAACCGAACAGCGAGGTCGGTGGCAAAGCTGGCGGGCGAGCCACCCAACCCATGTCGCGGCCCGATTCCCGCCACCGGATCTCGTCGAGATTGCTCCCGACCCGGCCAGCATCGCCCTGCTGACGCCGCTTGCCGGTAACTACGGTGTCGCGGGAGAGGCCGTCAGGGACGGCTTCGTCGCGGCCTACCTGGACGCGCACGCGGGCACGAGCCTGGGACGGCAGGGAATCCACATCTACGACACCGCCGCACTGTCCTTGGAGGTCGCCTACCAACAGGCGCGTAGACAAGGCGTGGACGTCGTCGTCGGGCCGTTGCGCAAGTCCTCCCTGGCCGCGCTGTCGGGCATGGCGCCGGACGTGCCGGTGATCGCCCTGAACAATCTGGACAGCGGTGGCCGAGAAGGCATCGTCCAGTTGTCGCTCGCCGTCGAGGACGAAGCCAGGGCCATCGCCACGGCATTGGCCGCCGAAGGCGTCCAGAGGATCGTCCTGTTCGACAGCCCGGCCCGCTGGGCGGCGCGGGCACGGACGCAGCTCGAGGCCAGTCTCGGCGACATCGAAATCGTCGGCTTCGGCACGTTTTTCCGGGTCGAGGACGTGACGTCCATCGTCGGCGACGCGCTGCACGTCACCGAGAGCCAGGCGCGGGCCGCCCGGTTGGAGCAGAGTCTCGGCGCATCCTTCGAGTTCTCGCCCCGTCGACGCGACGATGTGGATGCCGTCGTGGCGCTCGTGGACAGCGCGGCGTTGAAGTCGCTCAAACCCGCCCTCGACTTCCACTTCGCCCGCGATCTTCCGGTTTTCGCGCCGTCGCCGGCCATCGACGTCGCCGATCTGAAGCGGTTGGAGGGTGTGCGGGTGTGCGACATCCCGTGGCGCATCCATACCGGCGAACTCGGCGATTCGGTCCGCGCCGCCTTTCCGTTGAGCCGGGGTTCCTATGCCGCCCTGTTCGCACTGGGCGTCGACGGCTACCGCCTCGCAAACCAGCTACCACGCCTCATTCAGGGGCGAACACCGATCGCCGGCTCCACGGGCACCCTGACGCTCGGCGACGACGGCCGCATCCAGCGCGAACTCGCCTGGGCACAGGTCGTCGAAGGCACCTTGGTACCCATCGCCGCCAGCGGTGGCAAACGCGCCACCAGCGGTGGCGAACGCGCCACATCGGACCCGCTGGCGAGGGACTGACCCGTGGGGGGCGTCCTCACCCGGGGCCGGCGCGCGGAACGCCGGGCGGAGCGGATGCTTCGCCGGCGGGGTTTGCGCACCCTCGCCCGCAACTACTCCCGCCGGACCGGCGAGATCGACCTCGTCATGCTCGACGGCGATGTGCTCGCGTTCGTCGAAGTCCGTTACAGGGGTCAGGGCGCATGGACGACGGGCCTCGGCTCCGTGGACGGGGCCAAGCGGCAGCGGCTCGTGCGCACCGCCGAGCTCTATCTCGACGAGCACCCGGAGCACCGCTATCGCGGCATTCGATTTGACGTGGTGTCCGCGTCAAAGGGAAACTACGGCATCGCATGCGAATGGATTCCCGATGCGTTCGAAGCAATGGACTGAGGTTCGCGCACGAACCGCTCACGCCGCGCTCGTCCTGCTGGCCACCTGCCTCGGTGGCTGTGTCAGCCTAACGGGCGAGGATCCCACCCTCAGGACGCCCGGTGGCGCGATCGACGACGAAGTGATCGAGTCGATGGTCGCGCGGCGCATAGACGCGGCGGACGAGCGTCTCTCCCGAAGCCACATCAATGTCGACAGCTACGATGGCATCGTCCTGCTCACCGGCCAGGTCGAGAACGAGGAGCTGCGGGAACTGGCGGAGAATTCGGTCGCCGAGGTCAAGAGGATTCGTCGCGTCCACAACGAGTTGAAGGTTGGCGGGGCGATCAGCCTAGTCGCACGCGCCAATGACAATTGGCTCGAAACCAAGGTCAAATCCCGTCTGATCGCCAACCCCGACGTCGTCGCGAGTCGGGTCAAGGTTGTCGTCGAGGACGGCGTCGTGCACCTGGTCGGGATCGTGTCACGGGAGCAGGCGGACGCCACGGTCGCCGTGACGAAAAACGTGTTCGGCGTTCAAAAGATCGTCAAAGTGTTTGATTATCTGGGTGAAAAGCCAGACAAGTAGCGTTACGGCGCCGTGGTGCAACGGCCTACTTGACCAGCGTCAGTTTCGGTCGTGACTTCGGGGGTGCCGGCGCACCGCCGCCGGTCTCCACCTCGAACGCCATCCCCATGCCGGTCTCTCGGGCATATACGGCCAGCACGGCACCCACCGGTGCGCTTACGTGGACCGGGCGTCCGCCGAACCGACAGTCGACACTGAGCGTGTCGTCGCCGACGTCGAGATTGCGCGTCGCACTCGCCGACACGTTCAGCACAAGCTTGCCGTCTACGGCATGATCCAAGGGGACTTGCACACCACTCGCACCGCAGTCGATGGCCACATGGGGCGTGCATTCATGGTCGACGACCCAGTCGATCAACGCCCGGATCAGCGCACCGGTAGCGCAGCCGCGCTTCGCCCGGCCCGTCATTCGCGCATTTCGACTTCGAACTCGGTCAGGCTGTCGCGGAAGGACTGGCGCGCGAACATCCTCTGCATGTATTTGGTCAACGGTCGGGTCTGGCGCTCCGGCAGTTCGATGTTGATGTAGTTCAGACGCCAGAGGATCGGCGCCACGCAGCAGTCGAGCAGCGTGAACTCATCGTTCATGAAGAACGGCCGTTCGGCGAACAACGGCGACGCGCTGACGATGCTCTCCCGCAGTTCCCGGTGCGCCCTTGCGAGCGTGCGTTCGCCGCCTCGGCCGCGCATGAGGACGTCGACGTGCCCGCTCCAGTCCTTCTCGATGCGATGCATGAGCAGCCTGCTCTGGGCGCGGGCGACGGGATACACCGGCAGCAGGGGCGGATGCGGGAAGCGCTCGTCGAGATACTCGATAATTATCGTGCTCTCGTAGAGGACCAGTTCGCGGTCCCCCAGCGTCGGCACGGTGTTGTAGGGATTCAGCTCGGCGAGGGCCTGGGTGGGTCGCCGGGCGTTGACGTCGATGATGTCGACGGTGACGCCTTTCTCGGCGAGGACCATGCGGACCCGATGGCTGTAGTGGTCCCGCGGGTCCGAATACAGCGTCATTGACGAGCGTCTTACCGGGTTCAGATCCATCGCATGCCCCTTGCGTGAGTCAATGCACGTCCTTCCAGTATTCCCGGTTGAGCAGGGTGGCGAGAACGAACAGTCCGACGAGGAAACCGAGCACCCAGAGTCCCAGTCGTTGGCGATCCAGACGTCCGGGGTCGCCCACGTAGTGGAGGAAGTTGGCGATATCGTAGGCGGCCTGATCGAATTCCTCGGGCGACATTGCCGCCGTGCCGGGTTCCACCTCGAGGACGTAGTGCTTGCCCCGGATCAAGGGATCCTCGCCGTCGACCTCGTCGCTGGCCGTGACCGACGTCACGTACGACCCGTCGGCACGGTTGCGGATCAGGGCGGCCTTGCCGTCCAACAGGTCAAGGGCCTTCAAGCCGGTTTCCTTCAAGTGCGGCACGCCCTGCAGCCCCGCAAGCACATGGGGCATGCCGATGTTCTCGTAGACGCGGTTGTTGAATCCAAACGGGCGTTTGGGGTCGACGTAGAAGTTCTTCAGCATGTTGTAGACCCACGCCGTACCGCGTACGCGATCAACCATCGTGAGGTCCGGCGGCGGTTTGCCGAACCACTCCTGAGCCCGTTCCGGCGGCATGGCGGTGTGCATCAGATCGCCGATCGCCGGTCCATCCCTGCCTTCGGCGCGTGCACGACCAGGAAACACGAGGTTCGCGAGAGCCACATCATGGGGAATGCCGAGATCGTCGACGGTACGCTCGTAGCGCTGGAACTTGAGGGAATGGCAGCCTAGGCAGTAGTTGACGTAGAGCGTCATGCCGCGTTGCAGCGACGGCAAATCCTTGAGGTTCGGCTTCATGGGCTCGAGTTCCACCGAGGACTCGGCACCACCCGCACCCACCGCACCCAACGCGAGCACGAACGCCATGCCTGCACCCTGCAAAGCCAGCCGGGTCACGTCAGCCGCTCCGGCGGTGTTTTGGTCTTCTCGATCCGCGTATACCAGGGCATCAGGATGAAGTACGCGAAATAGATCAACGTGCAGACCTGCGCGATTCCCGTGGTCAGGGGGGTGGCGTGGATCGTGCCCAGATAGCCGAGAATGAAAAAGCTCACCACCAACAGCGCCAGCATGAGCTTGGAGATGAGGCCCTTGTAGCGTATGGACTTGACCGGACTACGGTCGAGCCACGGCAGGACGGCGGGCATCATGACCGCCGCGCCCATTACCACGAGACCCCAGAACTTGGCCGCGACGCCGAACAACGGGAACGTCGTCGCCCGCAACATCGAGTAGAACGGCGTGTAATACCACACCGGCGCGATCACATCCGGCGTCTTCAACGGGTCCGCCTGCTCGAAGTTCGGCTTCTCCAGGAAGTAGCCGAACATCTCGGGCACGAAGAACAGGATCGCGCAGAAGATGATGAGGAACGCCACGGTCGCCTGGAAGTCGTGCACCGTGTAGTACGGGTGGAACGGGATGCTGTCGAGAGGTATGCCGTTCTCGTCCTTGTTGGCCTTGATCTCGACGCCGTCGGGATTGTTGGATCCGACATGGTGCAAGGCCACGATGTGGACGAAGACCAGGCCGATCAGCGCGATCGGCAGCGCCACGACGTGCAGGGCGAAGAACCGGTTCAGCGTGATGTCGGAGATGCCGAAGTCGCCGCGCACCCAGGTCATCAGTTCCTCGCCGACGAAGGGTACGGCGCCGACCAGCGAGACGATGACCTGCCCCGCCCAGTAGGACATGTTCCCCCAGGGCAGCAGGTAGCCGAAGAAGCCCTCCGCCATCATGACGAGGAAGATCGCCATGCCGATTAGCCAGAGCAGTTCACGCGGTTTGCGGTACGAGCCGTAGGCGAGCGCCCGGAACATGTGCAGGTAGATCACGGCGAAGAACGCGGAGGCGCCGGTCGAGTGCGCCAGGCGGATGATGTCGCCGTACTCGACATCCCGCATGATGTATTCCACCGACGCGAATGCCTCTTCGCCACTCGGTACGTAGGACATGGTCAGCCACAGGCCGGTCAGCAGTTGCATGACCAGGACCACAAGGGCGAGCACGCCGAAGTAGTACCAGAAGTTGAAGTTCTTCGGCGCGTGGTACTTCGCGGCGTGGTCTTCGAACGTCCGCGTCAGCGGAAAGCGCTCGTCGACCCACGCGAGCAACCGCATCAGCGGCCTCGCCGGGGAAGGCTCGGCCACCTACGCGATCTCCTCGGGATCTTCGCCCGGTTGTGCCGCCAAGTGGACGTCGCCGTCGGCCGCCGCGACGGTATCCTCGTCCACGCCGATGATGATTTCTGTGTCGGACAGGTAGGAATACGGCGGCACCTCGAGGTTGTCCGGCGCCGGCACGCCCTTGACGACGCGGCCCGCCAGGTCGAACCGGGAAGCATGGCACGGGCAGTAGAAGCCTCCCTCCCAGTCGCTTGCGAAGTCCTCCGGCTTGGCCTCGCCGAAGTACTTGGGCGAGCAGCCGAGGTGGGTGCAGATGCCGACGTAGACCCCCAACTCCGGGCTGCGCGAGCGCCAGGCGTTGCGCGCGTACGCGGGCTGCCGTGCCAGGTCCTCGGACTCGGGGTCGGCCAATTCAGGGTTCTCGGTCGCCAGCCTTTCGATGTCCTCGGGCGTGCGCCGAACGACGAAAACCGGCTTGCCCCGCCAGGACGGTATCGGACTAAGCAGCTCTCCCGGCCCGACTCGGGCGATGTCCGCCTTCTTCGGCGCCCCGGCGGAACGGGCCTTGGCACTCGGAGTCCACGACTTCACGAACGGCACGGCTGCACCGATGGCACCGACGGTGGACGCTGCGGAGGTCATTCCGATAAGGAACTTGCGCCTGCCCTTACTGGTCGCGCTGCTGGTCGCGTCGGCTTCTTCTCGTCTCTTGCTCACGCGACTACTCGGGCGAATTCAAACTCACGGGGTAGGATCGGAAAATCTTATCACAGGGCCGTGGTTGGACCGAAACCGGCGACAGGACGTGGCGTCGATTGCGGGCTAGTGTGCCGCTTCCAAAGCAATCAAGGGCGCTCAAGGAGTCTAGCGCTTTGAGTATTGCGGGCGTTTGCGCGCCTTGCGCAGACCCACCTTCTTGCGTTCGACCTCGCGGGCGTCGCGGGTCAGAAATCCCGCCTGGCGCAGCGGCACGCGGTGCTCCTCGTCGCGCTCGACCAATGCCCGCGCAATGCCGTGGCGAATGGCGCCCGCCTGGCCGGAGCCGCCGCCGCCCCTGACGGTCACCTTGACGTCCAGGCTAGTGGTCGCACCGACCGTTTCCAGCGGCTGCCGGACGATCATCCGCGCCGTCTCTCGGCCGAAGTACTCGTCGAGCGGCTGACGATTGACTAGGATTCTGCCCATGCCCTCGGTGATGAACACCCGAGCAGTTGAGGTCTTGCGGCGTCCGGTGCCGTATTGCGTCTCTGCCATCGGGTCGTTCAACTCCTAGAGTTCGAGGGCCTTCGGTTGCTGGGCGGCGTGTGGATGCGTCGGCCCGGCGTAGATCTTCAGCTTGCGCAGCATGGCGCGCCCCAAGGGGTTGCGGGGCAGCATGCCCCTGACCGCATTGCCGAGAATCCGATCCGGGTGGTCCTCGCGCATCTTGTCCAGCGACGTCGCCTTGATGCCGCCGGGATAGCCCGAGTGCCGGTAGTAGACCTTGTCGGTTTCCTTGCGGCCGGTGACCTTCACCTTGTCGGCATTGACCACGACGATGAAGTCGCCCGTGTCGACGTGGGGCGTATACTCCGGCTTGTGCTTGCCGCGCAGGCGCCTGGCGATTTCCGACGCCAGACGACCCAGGGTCCTGCCCTCGGCGTCCACGACGTACCAATCGTGCTGCGCGTCCTCGCGGCGCGTGCTCACGGTTCTCATGGCTTAACTTGCCGGATCCATTAGCAAACGAGGCGCGAATGGTACGCATCTCGCCCCCGTCCAACAACCCCGGCGACGCCAGAAAAAGGCGAGTTGATGGGTAGCATCATCGTCCGGCGAGCTGCGATCAACCCCCGGATAACACCAGCAGGTTGGTGAACGGTTCCGTGTCCTTCCACCGGTAGGCATTGAAGTCACGTTGGTCCGTCGTGAGGATTCGTCCCTCGCCCAGATCGGTCGCGGCCACCACCAAGGAGGCATCAGCCAGATCCATGGGCAAGTTGCTGTACCTCTCCATCAATGCGCGAACATCGTCGATGCGCTCCTTGCCCATCTCGTAGATATCGACGTGCGTCGAAATCTGCTCGACGAACCGCAACTCCGCCAGCGTACCGAGCCGAGCCAGCATTAGGTGACAGGTTTCGGTCAGAACAGGCCAAGTCACGACGAGGGATTCGTCGAGTCGCCGGGTCACCGCCACGGCGACCTCATGCCACCGGTCAGTCCGATTGGCCAACGCCAGCCAATACCCGGTGTCAGCGAGCACCATGCTTGGCGTTCAAGTCTCGTGTCAGGTAATCCTTGTACTGGTTGGCGAGATCCTCGGGGCCGTCGGCGCAACCGATGAAAGTCGCTCGACAGAAGAGCATCCAGCTTTTCTCGGGCATACGCGACCTGTCATCGAGAACATTACGGGCGGTGCATGCGGCGCAAGTAGGTCTCACCCTGCATCTCGTTGATCCGGCTCCTGGTGCGCTCGAACTCGGCGGTCAGCAGGTTACCGCCGTACAGGGCATCGACGGGTGCCGCCGCGGAGAACAGCACCTTGACGTTGCGGTCGTAGAACTCGTCCACCAGGCTGATGAAGCGTCGCGCGGCGTTCTCGCTCTCGCCGCCGGCGTCGAATACGGGCACGCCGTTGACCACCACGGTGGAGAACAGCCTGGCGAGTTCGATGTAGTCGTTCTGGCTGCGCGGTCCCTCGCAGATCGCGGCGAAGTCGAACCAGACCGCATCCTCGGCGCAGTGGCGGGCGCGGATCGGCCGGCCGTTCACGACAACATCCTCGTCGGCGATCACCCGCGCATTGCTGAGCGAACGGAAGTTCGCACCGAGCGCATCGATGTCGCCATCCGTGCGGTAGATGTCGGTCCGCCGCAGCATCCGCAGGCGGTAGTCCAGGTCACCGCCCACGTGCACGACCTCGGTGTGGCGTTTGAGGAGTTCGATCGCCGGCAGGAACCGGCGCCGCTGCAGGCCATTCTCGTAGAGGTCGTCGGGCGCCACGTTGGAGGTCGCCACCAGGGTGACGCCGCGCCGGAAGAGTCCGCCGAGAAGCTCGCCGAGGATCATGGCGTCGCCGATGTCGGAGACGAAGAATTCGTCGAAGCAGATGACCCGGGCCTCGGCGGCGAATCGATCGGCGACCGTCTCCAGAGGATCCGCCCGACCCTCGAGATCGCCGAGCTCGGCGTGGACCCGTTGCATGAAACGGTGGAAATGCAGGCGTTGCTTGTCCGCGAACGGCAGGGTGTCGTGAAACAGGTCCATCAGGTAGGTCTTGCCACGCCCCACCCCACCCCAGAGGTAGAGCCCACGGACGGGTATCTCGTCGCGCCGTAGCAGGCGTCGCCACCATTGCGCCAGGCGGCCCCGGTTCCCGGTATGAACCAGCCGACGATGAAGGTCGGTCAGGTCATCGGCGAGCCGTGCTTGCGCCGGATCCGCGGCGAATCCGTCGCGGACGTTGGCGGCGTGGGCTTCGGACGGCGTCAAGACTCGTTGTCGTCAAAGCCCGTGATACGCACCCGCGCCGCCGCCGCATGGGCCGCGAGCCCTTCCGCTGTCGCGATGTTCGCGGCGGTGCGCGCCAGCGGCTGCACCGACGAGGCGCTGCCGCCGATTACCGACATGCGCTTCTGAAAGTCCGTGACCCCGAGGGGCGATGCGTAGCGGGCGGTACCGAAGGTGGGCAGCACATGACTGGGACCCGCGACGTAGTCGCCGAACACCTCGGCCGCATGAGCGCCGAGAAAGACGGCGCCCGCATGACGCACGGCGGGCAGCAACGACTCGGGGTCGGCGACGGCAAGCTGCAGGTGCTCCGGCGCGACCCGGTTGGCGATGTCGCAGGCTTCGGCGAGGTCGCGCACCGCAATCATGGCGCCGCGTCGGCGCAGGGATTCCCGAATCACCTCCCGACGGGGCAGATCGGTTAGCAGGGCCTCAACCGCCTGGGCCACGCCGTCGAGACAATCGCCGTGCGGCGACACCAGAATCGCCTGCGCGGCGGCATCGTGCTCCGCCTGCGAAAGCAGGTCCAAGGCCGTCCAACGGGCGTCCACACTGCCGTCGGCGACCACCAGGATCTCGCTCGGTCCCGCGATCAGGTCGATGCCCGCGGCGCCGAACACCAGGCGTTTGGCGGCCGCGACGTAGGCGCCACCCGGGCCGACGATCTTGTCCACCCGCGGTACCGTGGCCGTACCGTACGCCAGCGCCGCGATCGCCTGCGCACCACCGACGGTGAACACGCGGTCGACGCCCGAGATGGCCATGGCCGCGAAGACGTGATCGCTGCGCTCGCCGCCGGGCGTGGGTACCGTGACGATCACCTCGCCCACACCGGCGACCCGCGCCGGGACGACCGTCATCAGCACCGTCGATGGATAGGCGGCCTGGCCACCGGGGACATAGACGCCGACGCGGTCGAGCGGCCGCACGAGCTGGCCGAGCCGGTTGCCGAGCGGGTCCGTGTACTCGAATCCACCGTCCGGCTGGCGTTCGTGGTAGTCCCGGATGCGGTCGCGGGCAGCGACCAGGGCATCGCGGTCCGCAGTCGGCAAGGCGTCCAGGCACCGCCGGAGTTCTGCAGGTTCCAGTTCCAAGGCCGCGGGGTCATCCACGTCGACGCGGTCGTGAAGCCGTGTGAAGCGGACCAGCGCCGTATCGCCACCCTCGCGTACCTCGGCGACGATTTCGGCGGCGGTACGTGCCACCTCGTCGGGCTCCCTGGCATCCCAGGCGAGTAGCTTGTCCAGCTCGCCGTCGAAATCCGGATCGCGGGTGTCCAGGCGTCGGAACACGGAACTGTCGCCGTCGCCTCGGGTCAACCCGCCTCGGCAGGCGTCAAGGCTCGGATGGTCACGGCGTGGACGGCACCCGAGGCGATCAGGTCGCCGATGGCCGCGTAGACGGCCTGCTGACGCTTGACCCGACTCAAACCTTCGAATTCCCTTGCGACGACGCGAACTTCGAAGCGGTTGCCCTCCCCCGCCACCACGACCTCGGCGCCAGAGATGGCCTTTTCGATGCGTTCCTGCAGGTCCTCGGTCATGGATCGATATCGCTTTTGCCGCCGCTAGTCAGAGTAACACGGCGTCAATCGTGTTTACTCAGTGTTACTGTCGGTAACATAATGCGTTCGGGATGGAGACTATTGTGGGTGTATGGGGCTCATTGCGACCTTTTACGAGGCGATCGAGAACTACCCGTTCCTCGCGCTGATCGTCGGCTTCCTCACGCTCGGCTGGAGCGCCGACCGATTCGTCAACGCCTCCGCCGCAGTCGCCAAGAACCTGGGCGTGTCGAAGATCGTCATCGGATTGACCGCGATCGCCGTGGGCACCTCCGCGCCGGAGATCATGGTCGGCATCGAGGCGAGTGTCATGGGCATCGGCGAGTTGGCCATCGGCAATGCCATCGGCTCCAATATCGCCAACATCGGTCTCGTGCTCGGCATCACGGCGTTGGTGAGCCCCCTGCCCTTCGCCGACAACGTTCTGAAGCGCGAACTGCCTTGGCTGATCGGTGCAACGCTGCTGACGCTGGCCTGCCTGTTCAACCTGTACGTCGGGATCCTCGACGGCCTGGCACTGCTCGCCGGCCTTGGCGTCATCCTCTACCTGCTGGCAAGGCGGAACCGCGCCAGGCCGGACGCCCTGCAGACCGACCTAGACGAGTTGCCCGACATGACGGCGGTGAAGTCCTTCACCTGGTTCGTAGTCGGCCTCGTGGCACTGCTGGTCTCCGCGCATATATTGGTTACGGGCGCGGCGGTCGTCGCCGTCGAATACCACGTCAGCGAACTGGTCATCGGCCTGACCATCGTCGCCGTCGGCACCAGCCTGCCTGAACTATCGGTGACCGTTGCCGCCGCGCGCCAAGGACATCCGGAAATGGCGATCGGCAACGTCGTCGGCTCCAACATCCTGAACATCCTCGCCGTGCTCGCCATCCCGGCGCTCCTCGACCCGCAGGTCATCGACGTCGCCGTGCTGTGGCGGGACTACGGCATGATGGTGGCGCTCACCGCGTTGCTCATGCTGTTGGCGTACGCGGTCGGCTCGCGCAAGGTGATCACCCGGTTCGAGGGCCTCGTCCTGCTCGCCGCGTGGATCGGCTATACCGTCATTCTCTACCAGCACGAACACGGCGCGTGAACCACACCTTTCCCGACGCCGTTCTCGACCAGGCCAGGGAAATCCGTCTGCTTGGCCTCGACGTCGACGGTGTCATGACCGACGGGCGCCTCTACTACGGCACCGACGGTACCGAATTCAAGGCGTTCCACGTCCACGACGGCAGCGCCGTGAAGATGCTGCTCGCCGCTGGCACGCCCATCGCGATCATCTCGGGACGCCGTTCGGAGGCCGTCGATCGGCGGGCCGCCGAGCTGGGCGTGCCCTATGTCTTCACCGGTGTCGGCGACAAGGTGGCAAGCCTCGACGAGGTGTCGAAGTTGACCGGTATCGAAACCCGGCACATGGCCTACGCCGGCGACGACCTGCCCGACCTCCCGGTGTTTGGCCGGGTCGGCATGTCCTTGAGCGTGCCCAATGCGCATCCCACCGTCATCGCCAGGGCCGACTACGTCACCACGACTCCCGGGGGCTTGGGCGCGGTGCGCGAGATCTGCGACCTCCTCCTCACCGCCAGGGGGTGAAGCGTGGCCACCGAACCCGCCGAGCCCGGGACCGCGGACCCGCCGCCGGGCAAGACGTTCATCCGCTGGGGTACCGTGGTGATCGGCGCGGTCGGGTTCGCCGCCGTGGCTGTGCTGCTGGTCCCCGGCGAACTCCGCAGCCCGGAGCTGCCGGCGGAGTTCGCCGACGAACCCGACGTCTACCTCGAGGACAGCGTCATCACCCGGTTTCGGGACGACGGCACGGTCCACTATCGCCTCAGCGCCGAAAGGACCAGCCAGTTCGAACGTGATCGGGTCGCCCGCCTGATCGAGCCGGTGCTCGAACTCCACGAAGTCGATGGCCCGCCCTGGAAGGTCGCGTCACGGCGCGGCGACGTGTTCACGGTTGCCCGCGCCGAAGGAGGCGAAGAGGAACGCATCGAACTGCAGGGCGAGGTCCGGCTGACTCGCGACATCGGCGGACCGGAATTCGCCGAGATGCGCACCGAGTCCCTGGTCGTTCACCCCGACCGGCGGCACGTGCGCACGGATCAACCTGTTATGATCGAGACGAGTTCCGGTCGCCTGGCCGCCGCGGGCTTCGAGGCCGACCTCGCCAGCAGGCGCGTGGAGCTCTTTTCGTCGGCGAACCAGCGGATTTCCATCCTTGTTGAACCGCACCAGCACAACGGCTCTCCCTGACCGACCCGCCCTCGTTGCATGGCGTCGCGTCGGCCTGTTGCTCGCGTTCGTCGCCGGACCGGTCTCGGCTTTGCCCGAAGACGCCGATCAACCCGTGTCCATTGTGGCCCTCAAGGGTACTGCCGACTTGAACCCGAACGGGGTCACCGAGCTCTCCGGATCGGTGGTGGTCGAACAGGGTACGTTGCGCATCGCCGCGAACGCGCTGACGCTCACGAACCGGGACGGCAAGCTCGCCAGGGCCGTGGCCAAGGGCGATCCGGACGAGCCGGCACGGCTTCGTCAACAGGTTCGGACGGACGAACCGTTCGTCGACGCCCGCGCACAGACCATCGACTACCGCCTGGCCGATGACCGGATCGAGTTGCGCGGCGAGGCGTTCCTGGCCAAGGGCGATGGCGAGTTCGAGGGCGGCGTGATCGTCTACCACCTCAAGGACGACCGCGTCGAATGCGGTGCCGGCTGCCGCGCCGTTCTGCCACCGACCACCGATTCCGACTGATCGTGGCCGGCGCCACCGCACGACCGGCCACCCTAGCCGTCGCCGGCCTGACCAAGGGCTACCGCGGACGCAACGTCGTCGAAGACGTCAATCTGAGCGTCCAAAGCGGCGAAGTCGTCGGGCTTTTGGGTCCCAACGGCGCCGGCAAGACGACCTGCTTCTACATGATTCTCGGACTGATCCGGGCCGATGCGGGGAGTGTGCGGATCGACGCTACGGACTTGAGCGGCCGCCCCATGCATGAACGTGCCCGTGCCGGGCTCGGCTACCTGCCCCAGGAAGCGAGCGTGTTCCGCAAGCTCAGCGTCGAGAACAACCTGCTCGCCGTCGCCGAACTGCGCCGCCACCTGAATCGCGGCGCGCGCCACGAGCTGGTCGCCGCCCTGCTCCGTGACTTTCGCCTGGAGGGCATCCGCGACAGCATGGGCGAACAGCTGTCGGGCGGTGAGCGGCGCCGGGTCGAGATAGCCCGGGCACTCACCGGCGAACCCGGGTTCATGCTCCTCGACGAACCCTTCGCCGGTGTCGATCCCATCTCGGTGAACGATCTCAAGAACGAGATCAGGAGCCTTGCCGGCCGCGGGATCGGCGTTCTCATCACCGACCACAACGTCCGCGAAACCCTCGACATCTGCGACCGCGCCTACATCGTCAACGAGGGGCACTTGATTGCCGAAGGCAGTCCCGAAGCCATACTATCCAACGAGACGGTAAGACGGGTCTATCTCGGCGAGATGTTCGAACTGTGATGAAGCAATCGCTGTCGCTGCGGCTGGGCCAGCAACTCGCCATGACGCCGCAGCTGCAGCAGGCAATCCGTCTCATGCAGCTCTCGGCGTTGGAACTCAAGGCCGAGATCCAGCAGACCATCGAGTCGAATCCCATGCTGGACCTCTCCGAGGACGACGACACGGACGCCCTCGCCGAGGACGACGAGCCTCCGGAAATCACCGAGGCCGACAACGTCGACGACGGCGGCGACCTGGACACCGCTGATCTCGACGCCGAGTTGGACGAGCCCGCCGAGGGACCGGAGACCATGGAGGAGATTCCCGAGGATCTGCCCGTCGACGTCTCCTGGGACGATGTCTATCAGCCCACCACGGCGACCCGGGTGTCCGCCGCGGACGGCGACGACGGATTCGAAGAGCGCAACGGCGCCACCGACACCCTGCAGGACCACCTGCTGTGGCAACTCGAACTGACGCGCCTGTCCGACCGCGACCGGTTGGCCGCGATGACCATCATCGGCAACATCGACGACGACGGCATGCTCTCGGCCACCGTCGAGGAACTCGTCGAAGACATGGATTCCACCCTCGACTACGGCACCGACGAGATGGAGGCCGTGGTGAAGTTGGTGCAGTCCTTCGAACCGCCCGGGATCGGCGCGCGAGACTTGGCCGAGTGCCTCCGCCTACAGCTCGAGCAGCTTGCCGAGGACACCCCCTGGCGGGCCGAGGCCATCCGCCTGGTGCGCGACCACTTCCCATTGCTCGCCAGCCGGGATTTCGTCGCCCTGGCTCGACGCGCGCGGCTGGGCGAAGAGCAACTGGTCGAGGTCATGACGCTGGTCCGTTCGCTCAATCCACGTCCCGGCGCCGGCATCGGCGACCGTGGCATCGAGTACGTCGAACCGGACGTCCTGGTTACCAAGCGCAACGGCCGTTGGACCGTGGAATTGAACCAGGATGCCGCACCCCGGATACGAATCAACGAAGGCTATGCGGGCCTCATCCGGCGCGCCGACCCGAGTGCCGAGAACCAGTACCTGAAGAACAACCTGCAGGACGCCAAGTGGTTCCTGAAGAACCTCGACTACCGGAACGAAACCCTTCTCAAGGTCGCCGCAAAGATCGTCGAACGCCAGGTCGGCTTTCTCGAGCGCGGCGAGGAGGCCATGCAGCCGCTTGTGCTCGCCGACATCGCGACCGCCGTCGACCGCCACGAATCCACGATCTCTCGCGTCACGACCCGAAAGTACATGGCGACGCCACAGGGCGTGTTCGAGTTGAAGTACTTCTTCTCCAGTCACGTCGGCACCGTCAACGGCGGCGAAGTATCCAGCACCGCGATCCGCGCGCTGATCCGCAAACTCACCGCCGAGGAGAATCCGCGCAAGCCCCTGTCGGACAACCGCATCGCCGCCCTGCTCAAGGAACGCAGCATCCAGGTGGCCCGACGAACCGTGGCCAAGTACCGCGAGTCGCTGGGGATCCCACCATCCAACGAACGGCGCCGGTTGGTCTGAGACCGGTGGCTTCGCGCCAATCAGTCAGAAGCGACTGCTGGGGACGCGCTCTTTGCTTTTGCGTTTCTGATCAAGCCAGGGATGGCTTGATCAGAGCATTCTTAGTAGCCGCCGGGAGCCGCGTCCCGCTTCACGAGGGCGGCCAGTTCCCGATCCGTGGCGAGCGCACCGTGGAGGGGCGGACCGGGAAGCCGGCGGACCAGTAGGGCCTCGAGTTCACGGCGCTCGCGTTGCGTGATCTCGGCGTAGACGTCGCTCGCGGCGAACTGCTTGTAGGCCGCGCCCATGTCCACCTTGGGCATGACGTACATCGGCACCATGGCCTGGAGCATCGCGGCGCGCCGATTGTCCGTGCGATTGATGCCGGCGCGGTGCCAGGTGCGCGCGTCGTACAGGATGATGCTGCCGCCCGGCGCCTCGATGATGTCGGCATCCGGGCCGTTGTAGGGCAGTCCGTATCGGGCACGGTAGTCGGCCCGGGCGTGGAGCGCCGCCGTACCCCACTCGTCGGGGGGCCCCTGGTTCCTGGCATGTGAGCCCAGCTTGAAGACCGTGGCGCCGCCCACCTTGGTGAAATCCGACACGCAGACGTTGCGCTGCACGCCGAGCCGGGTCGCCCCGGGTTGTATCGGCACCTGTCCCGGGGCCGGCACGCCCCAGTGGTACGGGTAGTCCGAATGCCAGCCCTGTACCCGGCGTTTGCCGTCGTCCCTGCCAAGCACCGCGAGGGCGGGGGCATGCGCCATGCAGATGTCGGCGGTGCGCATGTACTCGCGGATCAGCCAAAGCGAAACCGGTTCGGCGGCCGCGCGTGCCACCGCGATGTCCTGGCAGATGGCCCCGCGCGACGTGTCCCGCGGCCGGTCGGCGTATTCGTCCGTGCAGGCCACCCGTCGAAGACCATCGGCCACCTCGGGCGCGAGGAGGCTGGTCAGGCACACCCACCCGTTGGCTTCCATGGTCTCCAGGTACTCGGAGGGCAGTTTCTCCGGGCCGTGCGACAGGGCGAAGCGCTCGCCCATGGCGGTGACGAAACCCTCGGCAACAGGCAATCTGCGCCCCGTCGCCACATGCCTCACGTCGCCGTCCCCACGGTCCCAGATTACCCGGTCGTCGGCGATGTCGAACGCTTCCAACTCACCGTTCGTGCCGACACCCAGGAAAGCCCCGTGCGCGTCGAGCAGCAGCGCGTGGGAACGCACCGGGCGGTCGAACTTGACCACCCGCTCCGCGAACGGTTCCTGCCTGTTACTCACCATCTGGTCTCTTGGCGAATCGTGCCGGCGACCGGGAGTCCTCGGCTCGCGTCTTGACGTCGATGAGCACCGTTTTGCCGTCGGCGTTCAGGCGTTTCGCCTGTTCCAGCGCGGGACCCATCTCGGCAGCCTCGGCCACATGAATCCCCTCGGCGCCCATGGCCTTGGCGAGATCCGCATAGTCGCCCTGCATGTGGGATACCCCGTACTTCTCCCGCGCGGTCGGAAATCCGCCCGGGTACGTCGCCATCACGCCGTTGTTGAGCACGATCGTGGTGATCGGGATCCCGGCCCGGGCCGAGGTCTCGATGTCGAGACCGGACATGCCGAAGGCCCCGTCCCCCATGAGGTTGACGCACATGCGCTCCGGTGCCGCCATCTTGGCACCGATCATCAGCGGGATGGAGAAGCCGAGATGCGTGGTCTTGCCCCAGCCCACGTAGCTGTGCGGTGTGGTGGCCGTGTAGAACGGCAAGATCTGGTCGCGCGGCGCGCCGGCGTCGTGGGTTACGACGCTGGTCTCGCTGTCGAGCACGCGGTTCATCTCGTGGATGACCCGGTAGGGCGACAACGGCCCGTCGTCGGTGGTCAGATACGGCTGCCACGCGGCGAGCCAGGCGTCCCGCGCGGCCTTGACCCGCGCCCGCACGCCAGTGTCGCGTCCGGTCTCGCCGATCAGTCCCCTGACCGCATCGAGGAGCGCTTCCAAGGTCAGCTTGGCGTCGCCCACGAGACCGATGTCGGCCGCTGTGTCCTTGTTGATCTCGTCGTCCGCGATCACCGAGTGAATGAGGAACTTGCCGCGCGAAAAACGCTGGCCGTAGGGTGTCGCGGTCAGCGAGGTACCGACCGCGAACAGCACGTCGCAATCATCGAGCCACTGCCGCGCGGGACCGGCGACCGTGCTGCCGCCGGCACCGACCGACAGGGGATGACGTTCGTCGAAGGCCGACTTGCCCGGCATCGAGGTGTAGACGGGAACATCGAGCAGCTCGGCCAGGGCACGCAGTTCGCCGGTCGCCCCGGCGGTCATCACCCCGGCACCAGCCCAGATCAGGGGTTCGCGCGCCTCGACGAGCTTCTTCGCGGCATCCGCGACGGCGCCGGCCGACGGCCCATACAGCGCGGGGGTCGGCGATGAATATCCCGGCGCGTTCTCCGGAATCGGCTGCGCACACACGTCGCCCGGCATTTCCACCAGCACCGGCCCCGGGCGTCCGGACCGCAGCGCGTGGAAGGCCCGGCGCATGACGTTGCCGGTCTGGTCGGGCCGGGTGATGACTTCGGCGCGCTTCAACACCGGCGCCCAGGTCGTGGCGGCGAAGAAGTTGGGCCGGACGAAGAGCATGTCGAGGGGATTGCCACCGGGCAATGCGAGGATCGGGACGTTGTCCGCATTCGCCTGGGCAAGACCGCCGAGAGAGTTCTCGGCACCGGCCTGGGACTGCACCGCGACGACCCCGAAGCGCCGGCGGTCGGATAGCCGCGAGAACCCATCCGCGGCCATCACGGCCCCACGCTCGTGGCGGAAGGCGACCGGACGGATCCCCTCCCGCGCCACCGCTTCAATGAGTGGGTTGGACGGATAGCAGGACATCCAGGTGACGCCCTCGTCCTTGAGGATCCGGGCGACGTACTCAACGCTGTTCATGCAGATTTCGCTTTGCGATTGCCAACCCTCGATGTTACTCGATCAAGACCCGCTGGCCGTGCCAACATGACTCCCATGTCCGACGACGAAGACTGGCTGGTCCTGCGCACCGGACGCGAACGACGGGATCTGCGCACGTTCGAGCTCGTCCTGACCGCCCGGGGCATCGACAGCCGCATCGGTCACGAAGCCGGTGCCTGGCGACTGCTCGTGGCGCAGGAGGATGTCGATGCCGCCGCCGCCGAGCTCGCCGCGTACGAAGGCGAGAATGTCCCCCAACCACCACCCGTGCTGCCGGTGCGGATCGACAGTGGCTGGCCGGGCGTGCTTGCCTACCTCGGCGTCATCTGGGGGGTGATGTTCGCCCAAGGAGCCGACCTCTTCGGCTGGGACTGGAACACCATCGGCCGGATCCACGTGGCATCGGTGATGTCGGGCGAGTTCTGGCGGCTGGTGACGGCGCTCACGCTGCACGCCGATGTGCCCCACATCGTCGCCAACTCGTTGTTCGGCGCGTTGTTCGGGGTGCTGGCCGGCCGCTACCTGGGATCCGGCCTGGCGTGGCTGTGCATCGTCGGCGGCGGCACGCTGGGCAACGCCCTCAACGTCCTGGTGCGACCGGAGTTCTTCATGTCCATCGGCGCATCCACCGCGACCTTCGCCGCCGTGGGCCTGGTCGGTGCGTTCATGTGGCGAAGCGGCTACTTCCGCCGCGGTCGCTGGCAACACCGCTTCGCCCCGGTGTTCGCCGCGTTCGCGTTCTTCGCCTACACCGGAACCGCTGGCCAGGACACCGACGTCGTCGCCCACCTCACCGGCTTGATCGCCGGCTTCCTGATCGGCCTCCAGGTGGCCAAGACGAGGCTGCACCTCGCGGGTCCAAGGGCACAGCGCTTCTTCGCCTGGACGACCATCACCGTCGTCGGCATGGCCTGGGCGCTCGCGGGCTAGGGAAGGTCTGATTTAAGACCTTCCCTAGCGCGGCACAAGGACGTGCCGCCAAATTCGGTGGCGCAAGCCACTGAATTTGTCAGAAAAACAAAACCGCGCTTTTGTTTTTCTCCTGATCAAGCCCATGGACGGGCTTGATCAGAGGATACCTAGCCCGAATTTCTCACCACGGGCCGCGATGATGCGCGCCCTTGCGGGCGCGTTCGAGGATTTTGGCCCCGTGCGAACGCGCTCCTTGGAGCGCGCGCTCGCGGCCAGCGCAGTCTGCAAATTCCGACACCTCGGGATTCCGACACAAGCAACTGATATTCGAAGCATATGTTGTTCGCACAAGCGGCGTGGTGACAAATGCGGGCCAGGGGACTGACCTCTTGGCGATCCAGTGCTCGGCGCGTTTCCCGGCAGCCTGCGCAGCAATATCTCCGTAGGCACCCAGACTGCGACGATGTCTACTACGCCAAATGTCATCCGCGAACACTTCACCGCTGCGAGCATCTATGAGCATGAACTTCTCATGTTTGAGTGGTGGCCATGAGGCTGCGATCGGCGGAAGGATGCCGCCATCGATGTAGGACTGGGTGTCGAACCAGCCTTCCTGCACCCAGATAACCCAGGTCTCTGCTGGCCTATCCACGAGGGGGAGCACCCTGCCGCTCATCGAACGATCCGGCGGAGCGTCCACCAGCCCCTGCGGAAGCTTAGGAAGTCGCGTCTCGTGCGGAGCGGGCTGCCCCGCAGCCTCGAGGCTAGCGGCGATGTCGGAGTAAAGCTCGGCCCGTAAGCCGATGTGTTTTTCATGGCGCATGTGGTAAACGAACGTCTCTGCCACGTCCAGTACCTCGGGCTCGTTGAGGCATCCGTCGCACGGCGGCGCCGCGTATTCCTTCCCGGCGGCCTTCGCCGTGCCGGTCGCCGGCTCGGTCAGGTCCACCCGCGTGGCCGGCGGGGGTCGCGGTGACACCGGCTCACGCTCTGTTTCGACCACGGGAAGTCCCGTGTCCACACCACTGCGCGAGTACGCCAGCACGACAAACAGGACCGCCGCCAGCAACGTCGCCATCACCGCCTGCATTTTCCTCCCGCCCCTTATCATGGGCCGTAGTGCGGTCCTCGGCTTTCGGCGTCGCGAGGGAGCCCGACGAGCTTGCTTAGAGACTCCAAGAATTCGTCCAAATTGAGCGAGCCCCGCTATTCTTCCCAATTCTCATCCCAATCGTCAAAGAAGCCGGTGTCAGTGGGTGAATTATCGAACTCCCGATTCGCACGTTCCTCTTCGTCCTCATTAACATAATCGTCCTCCGCGTGGTCTTCTCGTCCGTCAATTCTCTCCATCTCGGTGTTCACCCGTTCTTCGAGCGAGTCTGGAGTCACGGCCACCTCAACGTTCCTCACCGCCTCTAGGTACACCTTGAGCGCGTAGTCCTTGTTCCTTATCTCTTTCACCTCGCGGTATCGCTTGGCTACGAGCCTTCCTAACTCGTAGGCGCAGTCAAGATCCACTGAGCATACTTGTAGGACGCCCTCGACCGTTGCCGCGCGTGGGTCGCGTCGCGACGCAGCCCCGAGCGCTTCCTCGAAGATCATACCAATCCCCTCCTCCGAGCCCCATTCTTGAAGATGCCCTGTAGTCTGGATGTGATCGTTGAAGAAGGCATGTCCCATCTCATGGTGAATCGCACTTGCGGGCGCGCCCCGCCGCAGGTCGATCCGGCCAGGGCGGCGATACTCCCCCTGTGCCGGGGTCCGGCGGGCCCCCTGGATGTAGCTTGTCGTACAAGTCGACCCTAACAAGGTCGTTGGGACCGACGGCCTCCTTGACCTCTTGGTAAACCGCTTGGATCTCCCTCGCGATGGCCCTAGCCTCGCGGCATAGTTGCGCTGAGGTTCCCGCCGGGCAGTTCTTGTTCGAATAGATCAGGACATTAGCGCTCGAACCTGCACTAAGGACGGTGCCGTTGTCCGTCACCCTGCAGTCGGCCCGAACAGGCCGCATGGCTCTAAGCCGTGCCACCTTGCCCGCACCCGCAAACATCAATCCCGTTGACCACGTTGCGATGGTGCTTCGCCAACATTCCGGTGCCAACGTCGCACAAGTATGCGCGACGGAACACGCATGCGTACCCGTCTCCGTCCTACAACGCATCAACTGGCGTGCGAAGCGATGTTCTGAACACGTACAAGCCGCGATCAGGAGTCAACAGACTGTGCGTCCCTCACTCGTTCGATGTCTCATCCATGCGTCGGATGATCCAATAGTACGCCATGTTCGCCACCACGATGGACACGAACAGACAAGCCCCTGACAACAGGACCTGCATGCTCGCCGACATCGTAATGTCGGCCAGCGATCCTAGCAGGCCGACTATTCCAGCGATTGCCAAGACCGCCGCTGGAAACACCAGCACCACCGACACTAGGAACGCGCCGAACTTCCTCATGTTTTGGTCGCCGTCATCCCCCGCAACCCAAGCCCCACGATATCGGACCTATGGACATAGAAAACGCGCAATCCGGTGCCTGATCTGGACACGCAGCGGCATCAGCCATCTTGAAGTCCCAATCAAGTGGACTGAACGTCCAGTAGCCAAGGAACTTCGAGCCAGTCGAACCCGTAGGTTCCCTGGGGTAGGTTGCTGTACGTCGCGTATTCGGCGCACCCAGAACTGGTTGGCGCTTATGGGGGCGACCGTTGCGATCGATCGTCTCGACGGCAAGAGATCGTTCGGTAACGCGGCCGCCCAAACGGGCCTCGCTAACGGCGGGATGGGGGCATCGGTGGTTCTTCTTCCTCGCCGGCCCTTATGGCCTGCGAAATCACGTACTGGCGGATGAGTTCCGTTTCCTCCGCGGTGACCGCCGCGGCGAAGGACAGCATGCCCTTGTCGCTCAGTACACCCCCGCGGACGATCTCCTGGAAGCGCTCGTGGGTCTCGGCGGTCATCATCCGCAGGTCGGCGTTCATGGTCGCCACCGCACCGATCCCGTGGCAGCCGACGCAGACCCGGTTGTAGAGCAGTTCGCCCTGGCGCACTTCCTCCTCGCTCGCCGCGAGCGGCGGCGGTTGTGGAATCTGGACTTCGCCGAGGGATTTGGTGATGTCCCCTTCCGCGCCCACTTTGAACACCATCAGCCGTCCGTCGCTCTCCTCGCGTTGCCACTGGCCGCTCACCAGCACCGCGAGGTACTGCTCGCCATCGAGTTCGTAGCTGATCGGCGATGCCGGCGTGCTGCCCTGGGTGTCGTACTCCCACAGGGTCGAGCCGTCGTCGGCATCGTAGGCCGCCAGCGTGCCGGTGGCGTCGCCCTGGAAGACGAGTCCACCGGCTGTCGCCAGCGTGCCGCCGTTGTAGGGCGTCTTCCGCTGCACGCTCCAGAGGATCGCCCCCGTACGTGCGTCGACCGCCTTCAGGTAGCCCTTGTCCTCCGGCTTCTCCGGTCCACCCGCCGGGGGTCCGAATTCCACGCCCAGGCTCATCCTGTTGGGGTCGAGTTCGTACTCGCCGGTCTCGAGGAACGCCTTCGGCAGCCTGTAGAAGGCCGCCATCTCCTGCACCGGGACGTAGGCTACGCCGCGATTCGGATCCACGGCCATCGCCTGCCAACTATGTGCGCCGGAGTTACCCGGCATGACCCAGCGCGGTTCCTCGTCATACTGGTCGGGGTGCTCCACGGGCCGGCCGGTCTCCATGTCGATGTGCGTGGCCCAGTTCTGGTCCATGTAGGGCTCCGCCGTGAGGAGTTCGCCGTCTTCCCGGTCGAGCATGTAGAAGAAGCCGTTTTTCGGCGCCTGCACCAATACCGAACGCATCTCGCCGTCCACTTCCAGATCCATCAGGGCGATGTCCTGGGCGGCATTGAAGTCCCAGTTGTCTCCCGGCGTCATCTGGTAGAACCAGTTCATGCGCCCGGTGTTCGGGTTCACCGACAGGACGCCACCGAGGAACAGGTTGTCGCCGCCGCCAGGCGAACGGATCTTGCGCGGCCACGGCGCACCGTTGCCGGTGCCGAAGATCAGCTGATCGAACTTGGCGTCGTAGACGATGGCGTGCCACGGGGTGCCGCCGCCGCCCAGCTTCCACCACTCCCCGGACCAGGTCTTGGCGGCCTCCTCCAGTTCGGGATGCTCGAAAGGCTGCGACGGATCACCCGGTACGACGAAGAAACGCCAAGCCAGTTCCCCGGTGTCGGCGTCGTAGGCCGACAGATGCCCGCGCACGCCGAACTCGGAACTGCTCTGGCCGATCATCACCTTGCCGTGCACGGCCCGGGGCGCGCCGGTGATCGTGTAGGGCGTGTGGGTCGGGTAGTGGGTCGTGTCGACGTCCCAGACCTTCTCGCCCGTCGCCTGGTCGAGGGCCACCAGGCGGGCGTCGAAGGTCGCGAAGTAGATGCGGCCCTTGTACGCCGCGACACCGCGGTTGGACGGACCGCCGCAGCACGAGTACCGAATGAAGGCGCGATCGGTCTCGGGATCGAAGCGCCAGATCTCCTCGCCCGTTCGGGCATCCACGGCATAGGCCACGCTCCACGGGTCGGTGAAGTACATCACGCCGTCGATGACCAGCGGCGTCGCCTGCATCCGGAAGGGAACGTCCAGGTTCTTAACCCATGCCAGACCGAGCCTGGCCACCGTGTCCCGGTTGATCTGGGTGAGCGTCGAGAAGCGCTGTTCCTCGTAGGTCTGCCCATGGGCCAGCCAGCTACCGGGTTCGGCGTCGCCTGCGGCGGCGAGCCGGGCCTCGTCCACCCAGCCGGGAGGACGTGCCTCGGGTGCCTCGTATTCCACCGACGATTCTTCACCCACGGACTGCCAGCCGAACGCGACCGACGTCGCCAACAACAGCACGTGGACTCCCCACAACCGCGTGACCGCCGCGGCAACTCTTGACTTCACGCTCTCCACCTCCCCGCACGATGCCAAGCGGCGGATGCTACGCTGTCGTCCGAGGAAACGCCAAGAACGCACCGCTGGCGTCCACTGGCGTCGGCCCGCGTTGTGAAGGAGGGCAGTTCAATGGACCTGGCGGACAAGCACGCCATCATCACCGGCGGCGCCAGCGGCATCGGCGCGGCATCAGCGCGCGAGTTCGCCCGGTTGGGTGCCCGCGTCGTGGTTGCCGACGTCAACGGCGACGACGCCCGCCGCGTGGCCCGGGAGATCGACGGACACGCGGTGGTTTGCGATGTGGCGAACGAGGCGGACGTCAACGCCCTGGTGGCCGAGGCCGAACGCACGAACGGCCCGGTGGACGTGTTCTTCTCCAACGCCGGCATCGCCACCGGCGGAACACCCCTCGATACCGAAATCGACGTCTGGAACGAGCAATGGCAGGTCAACGTCATGGCCCACGTGTACGCGGTGCGCGCGGTGCTGCCTTCGATGCTCGAACGCGAGTCCGGCTACCTGCTGCACACGGCGTCCATCGCGGGCATCCTCACGAGTCACGGCAACCTGACCTACGCGGTCACCAAGCACGCGGTGGTCGGGCTCGCCGAATGGCTGTCGATCACCTACCACGACAACGGCATCCGGGTGTCCCTGCTCGCGCCACTGGGGGTGCGAACACCCATGCTGGGCGATGGCTCGTCGGCATTCGCCAGCACCGCCGCGGGGCCGGTCAAGGAGCCGGAAGAAGTCGCCCGCATGGTCTCCGATGCGGTCTACGCGGAGCGCTTCCTGATTCTCACCGATTCCATCGCCGAGACGTGGATGGCGCGCAAGACCAGCGACCTGGAGCGGTGGTTGAACGGCATGCGCCGGATGCAGGCGAGAATCGCCGGCCAGCGCGAGTCCTCGGGGGCGGATTCGGCCTAGGGAAGGTCTGATTAAGACCTTCCCTAGCGCGGCACAAGGACGTGCCGCCAAATTCGGTGGCGCAAGCCACTGAATTTGTCAGAAAAACAAAACCGCGCTTTTGTTTTTCTCCTGATCAAGCCCATGGACGGGCTTGATCAGAGGATACCTAGGGAAGGTCTGATCAACCGCCGGCGTTCGTCGCCCGGAGGTGGCCCGGCACCAACCAACGCTCGACCTGTTCGAACACCAGCTCGGTGACGACCGCCAGCAAGGCAGCCGGGATCGCACCTTCCAAGATCAGCCGCGTATCGTTCAAGGCAAGTCCCTTGACGATGGGATCGCCGAGTCCGCCGGCGCCAATGAAGGCGGCGAGCGTGGCGGTGCCGATGCTGATCACCGCGGCGGTGCGGACCCCGGCGATGATGCTCGGCATGGCCAGCGGCACGAAGACGTGGCGCAGTTCCTCTGCGGGTGAGAGTCCCATGGCCACCGCGACGCGGCGGAGTGTCGGCTCGATGGACGTCAAGCCGGTGACCGTGTTGCGCAGGATCGGCAGCAGCGCGTAGAGGAATAACGCCACGACCGCCGGCAACACGCCGATCCCGGCAAGCGGAATCAGCAGCGCCAGGAGTGCGATCGACGGCACCGTCTGCAGCAGTCCGGCGACGTAGACCGCGGCACGGGAGAGCACCGGCGACTTGAAGATGGCGAGCGCGAGCAGCACGGCCAGGACGCTGGCCGGCAACAGCGCGAGGAGCACCAGTTCCAGGTGCCGCGTGGTGTTGGCGGCGAGACGGCCCGTCAGCGAATCGCGAAACCGTGGCCCATCGGCAGCGCCATCGCCGGCCACGATTCCCTTGTCCACCAGATACGCCGTGGCCACCGTGACGGTGTTCTCGCCGCCCAAAACCGCCGCCGCGTTCATCTCCCGCATCTCGGCGTCGTTCAACGTGTCGGCGACACGCCGCAACGCGTCCTTGGCGCGGGCATCGAGGTCGGAACGCGCCAGCGGCACGGCCAGGTAGACGGGGAAGAACCCGAGGTCGTCGTCGAGCACCGTCAGCGCATAGCGGTTCAATTCGCCATCGGTGGAATAGGCGTCCGTGAGGTCGATGGCGCCGTCGGCGATGGCCTGGTAGGCGAGCGCATGCTCGATGCCGGCGGGGACCTCCTCGATGCCGTAGGCGCGCTGCAGGCTCGGCCAGCCGTCGCCGCGTTCGAGAAACTCGTGGGACACGGCCATGCGCAGAGCGGGATACGAACCCAGATCGGAAATCCGCGTCAGACCACGTGCCGTCGCCACCTGCTCCGAGACCGCGAGTGCGTAGGTGTTGTTGAAGCCGAAGGTCTCGAGCATCTCGACACCGTCGGGAGCGAGCACGTCGGCGAGGCGTTCGCGGGTCGGCTCGCCGTCGATGTTCTTGATGGCCTCCGCGATGGTTCCCGTGTACTCCACGTAGACGTCGATGTCCCCCGCGACCAGTGCGTCGTAACAGATCTTGGTGCCGCCCAGGCCCAGCTTGCGGTCGACCTCGAAGCCTTCGCTCTCCAAGAGCTGCGCCACCGCTTCGCCCAGGATGTAGGCCTCGGTGAAGTTCTTGCTGGCGACGACGATGGCCTCATCCGCAGCGCTCGCAGCCGCCGCTCCGAAGGCCAGCCCCAGTGCGACGACGAAGCCGCGCACGCTCATTCCGCCGACTCCAACAGGCGCCGCACGAGGCCGTCGGCGGGCGACGCCACCACCGAATCGGTCGGCCCCGCCTGCACCACCGAGCCCTCCCCCATGATGACCAGATAGTCCGCCAGACGGCGTGCCTCGCGAATGTCGTGGGTGACGAGCACGGTGGTGACCGGCTCGTGGCCACGCAGAGTCTCGAACTGGCCGTAGATCTCGGTGCGGGTAATGGGATCGATGGCCGAGAACGGTTCGTCCAGGAGCAGCATCTCGGGTTTGAGCATCATCGCCCGGCACAGTCCCGCCCGATGCTGCTGCCCGCCGGACAACTGGTGGGGGTAGCGTTGGTCCAGATCCGGGCCGAGGCCCACCAGATCGAACAGTTCACTGCGCCTCGCGTCGATCTCCTCCTGGCGCCATCGTTGCAACCGCGCGATCAGCGAGACGTTCTCCTCGAGGGTCAGGTGTGGGAACAATCCCGCACCCTGGACGGCGTAGCCGATTCGCCGTCTGAAGGCTACCAGGCCGTCGTCGGGCACGGCCTCGCCGAGGACGTCGATGCGGCCCTCGTCGGGTCGCAGAACGGCGTTGACGAGCTGTAGAAGGGTGGTCTTGCCGCAGCCGCTCTCGCCGACGATGGCACTGGTGGCCCGTGCCGGCAGGGCGAGATCGACGCCCCGGAAGACCCAGTCGTCGAACCGTTTGCCGACGCCTTCGAAGACGATGGCGTTGTCGCGGGAGGAGGTCACGGCTCGTACGCGGCGAGTTCTTCGAGCACCTCTCGGCGCGACGGGTCCGACTCCGCATCCAACAGGTCCGCCACCTTCTTCCTGTAGTCGGCAAGCGACGACCGGCGTCCGAATCCCTCGCCCAGGCATCGACGGACGTGCTCCTGCCAGCGTTCTCCCTCGTCCGGCGCCAGCTCATCAGAACGCACGCGCGCCTTGAGACGCTCCGCAAGTGTCCGCAGCCGCTCGTCCCGGGGCCGGAAATCCGGCCACGCTCCGCCTGCCACAAGCGTCCTGCCCAGACGCTCCATCGCGAACCGGTCCGCTTCGTCGACGAAGCCGTCGTAGAGGCCGAGTTCAGGATCCTCCGCCGGACCGCGGTCCTGGTCGGGACGGTAGATCTCCGCGATCTTCTCGGCGAGCCCCGGTTGCATCGCCTGGAGGGTCTCCCGACGGCGCTCGATCTCCTCCATGTCGAACCCCAGGCGCGCGGCGTCCTGTTGCCGGACGACGTTGATCGGCGCGAGGAACGGACAACGGTTGGTCTGCACCACCTTGATCGGAGGCCGTTCCTCCGCCGCCGGCAGGTCGTCGGCGAACAGGCGCCCGGCCAGCTCGGCCGCATCGCACTCGACGAGCGGGGAGACGTCCCGAGACAGATCCGCGACGATGAACCGGTTGTCGTACTCCGGGTGCATGGCCACGGAGACCACGGGCGCGGCGCAGAAGCGCTCGTTGGCGTAGCGGTTGGAGACGTGTACGCCCAGGTTCTCGCCCAAGGGCATCAGCAGCGCACCGCACGCGTGGCGGAATCGTTGCCTTAGGGCGTAGTCCCAGAGCTTCGGCTGGGCCTCGCGGATGAGCCTCGCGAGGCCCACGGTCGCGTTGACGTCGGCCAGCGCATCGTGGGCGTTGCCGTGGTCGATGCCGTTGGCGGCACACAGGCGTTCCAGGGCGAAGGTCACGATACCTTCCTCCTCCGGCCAGTTGACGCCGTCCGGACGCAGGGCGCAGGTCGCCCGGACCAGGTCGATGAGATCCCAGCGCGAGTTGCCCTCCTGCCACTCGCGGGCGTAGGGATCCATCAAGTTCCGATACAGGGTGTGGCGCAGGAACTCATCGTCGAAACGCAGGTTGTTGTAGCCAACGACGCAGGTGCCGCGCACTCGCAGGGTCGAATCGATCTGCCGGATCGCCTGCCATTCATCGACGCCCTGGGCATCGACACGTTGCGGCGTGATGCCCGTGACCAGGCACGCCTCGGGGCTCGGCAGAACCTCCCGCCCTAGACGGACATAGGTCACGTAGGGCTCGTCGACCACCTCGAGATCCGTGTCGGTCCGGCAGCCCGCGAACTGCATGATGCGGTCGCTGCCCGGATGGGTACCCGAGGTCTCCAGGTCGTACCAGTAGAAACTCGACGGGGCCGGTGTCCCCCTTGCGCGCGCCATGCCTCCCCATCCATTGCCCGGGCCATCCCGTGCGCCGACCATGTTACGGGTTTCCGTCCGCGACGGCAGTTCGGGTCGCCCAGCCAACGCGCGACGGGTGACAATGCCGCGCTGGGCCGCAACCGGCTAAGCTAACGGAACCAACAAGGCGCAAGGGGGAAACGAAACATGAAGGAAGGGGGACACATGGAGCACGACCGGCTATTCGACGGGGTCATCAAGCGCACGGTGGACGAGTCCACGCCGTCGTGGTCGCCATCGCCCTCGGTGCTCGAACGACGCCCCAACATCGTCATGATCGTCCTCGACGATGTGGGCTACTCCCAACTCGGCTGCTACGGTTCGGATATCGACACGCCCGCGTTGGACAGCCTCGCGACCGACGGGCTGCGCTACGCCAACTTCCACGTCACGCCGCTGTGTTCGCCCACGCGGACCTGTCTGCTCACCGGCCGCAATCACCACAGCGTCGGCATGGGCCGTGTCGCCGAGATGACGAACGGCTTCCCCAACACGCGCGGATTCGTGTCGAAGGAAGCGGCCAACGTCGCGGAAATGCTCCGCCCCCACGGCTACCACACCCTCGCGGCTGGGAAGTGGCACCTCGCTTCGATCAACGAGACGAGCCCTGCCGGGCCGTACGACCACTGGCCGCTGCAGCGGGGGTTCGACCGCTTCCACGGCTTCCTGGCGGGTGAGACCAACCAGTGGGACCCCGAACTCATCCAGGGCAACGAACGGATCGAACCACCCGACCGCGACGACTACCACCTCTCCGAGGACATCGTCGACCAATCCTGCAAGTGGTTGCGCCAACTCGTCTCCGCCGATCCGGACCGCCCGTTCTTCCTCTACGTCGCCTTCGCCGCCGGACATTCCCCGCACCACGTGCCACGGGCCTACGCCGACAAGTACCGCGGCAGATTCGACGCCGGCTGGGATGCCGCGCGCGTGCATACACTCGAGCGCCAGAAGGCTTCCGGACTCCTGCCACCGGATCAGCGGCTCGCGCCGCGGAATCCCGGGGTGCAGGTCTGGGACGATCTCGAGCCCGACGAGAAGCGGCTGGCGACACGCTTCGAGGAGGTGTTCGCGGGCTTCCTCGACCACACCGACGTGCAGATCGGCCGTCTCCTCGAGCAGATCGACGCGCTCGGCAAGCGCGACGACACCATCGTCATGGCGATCTCCGACAACGGCGCCAGTTCCGAGGGCGGTCCCCACGGTACCTACGACCATCAGCGGTCGCGCAACGGCTTCGGCAGCAGCGTGGAGGACAACCTCAAGCGCCTCGACGACATGGGCGGACCGCTGACCTACAACCACTATCCGTTCGGCTGGGCCATGGCGGGAAACACGCCGTTCAAGCGCTACAAGGGCAACACCTACGCGGGCGGCGTTCGCGCGCCGCTGGTCGTCCGCTGGCCCAACGGCATCCACGCCCGCGGCGAGACCCGCCGCCAGTTCTACCACGTCGTCGACATCACCCCGACCCTGCTGGATCTCCTGGCGGTGCCGCTACCGGGCCAGGTGAACGGCGTCGAGCAGATCCCGCTGCACGGCGTTTCCATGGCGCACACGCTGAACGACGACAACGCGGACACCCGCAAGACGATCCAGTACTTCGAGACCATCGGCCAACGCGGCATCTGGCACGAGGGCTGGAAGGCGGTCACCTTCCACCATCGCGGGACCTCCTTCGACGACGACGTCTGGGAGCTCTACCACCTTGACCGGGATCTCGCCGAGATCGACAACCTGGCCGACGAGCATCCCGAAAAACTCGAAGAACTCATCAGCCTCTGGTGGCGGGAGGCCGAGCGCTACGGAGTACTACCGCTGGACGACCTGACCGGCCGTCGCGGTGTCGGCTGGTGGCCGGAACCCGGCAACCGCTGGGTGCTCTACCAGGATGCCGTGCTGCCGCACTTCTTCCGCGCAGGACCGCGGGTGCGGGGCGTGTCGCATCGAATCACCGCCCGCATCGACCGCGAATCCACCGACTCGGCCGGCACCATCATCGCCGACGGCGGGCGCTTCGGCGGCTGGAGCATCTACGTTCTCGGCAACCGCATGCACTACACGACCAACAACTTCGGTGACCGCTGCCGGGTCTCGTCCCCGGTCGCCATTCCGCCGGGTGCCGTCACCCTGCGCGCAGACGTCGTGCGCACCGGACCCGACGAGGGTCGGGTGCGCTTCTTCGTCGACGGCGAGGCCGCGGGCGGTGGCGTCCTGGCGCCGTTCCGCTACCACAACTTCGTCAACGAACCCCTGGACGTGGGTCGTGACAGTCAGACCCCGGTCGACGACGTCTACGAGTCGCCGTTCGTCTTCGATGGGCGGATCGTCGACGTCGTGATCGAAGCGGTCGGCACCGAAGTGGTCGACCAGGAGACGTTGCTCGAGGAGTTGATGGGCAGTCAGTGAACCGGGCTCGCCCTCAACCGGCCTCGTCCGAAAGACCGGCCGCGAGCTTCCTCGCCACGCTGTTCGGCGATCCCGTCCGCCGGGCCAGCAGGGCGTAGAACGAGGGCACCACGAACAGCGTCAGGAAGGTGGCCAGCGACACGCCGGAGAAGACCACGATGCCGAGCACGGTGCGGCTCTCGGAACCGGCTCCGGTGGCGAGAATGAGCGGGATGGAACCCATCACCGTCGAAATCGTCGTCATGATCACCGGGCGCAGACGCACACCGGACGCCTCGATGATGGCCTCCTCGAAGGCCATGCCGGCATCGCGCCGCTGGTTGATGAACTCAACGATGAGCACACCGTTCTTGGCCGCGATGCCAATCAGCATGACGATGCCGATCTGGCTGTAGATGTTGATCGACGAGCCGGTGAGATACAGCCCGAGAAGCGCCCCCGTCATGGCCAGCGGCACGGTGACCAGGATAACGAATGGATGCACGAAGCTCTCGAACTGCGCGGCAAGCACCAGGAACACGATCAGCAGCGCCAGGCCGAAGGTGAACAACAGGCTGCCGGTCGCCTCCCGGTACTCCAGCGACTCGCCTTGGTAGTCGATGCGGGCCTGGTCGGGAAACGACTCGCGGACGATCCTCTCGAGAAATTCCAGTGCGTCGCCGAGCGCCACGCCCGGCGCGAGGCTCGCCGAAATGGTGACCGAACGCAGCCGGTTGTAGCGATTGAGGCTACCCGGGCCGGCAAGCTCCTCGACCCGGATGAGGTTCGCCAGCGGCACGAGCTCGCCGCCGAGGTCCGAGCGGACGTAGATGTTGGCGAGATCCTGCGCCGAGGCGCGCTGATCGTCGCGCGCCTGCAGGATCACGTCGTACTCCTCGCCGTCCTTGACGTAGGTGGTGATGCGCTGTTCGCTCATCATCGCCGAGAGAGTCCGGCCGATGTTCTGCACCGAGACCCCGAGGGCGGCGGCACGATTCTTGTCGATGCGGACCACGGCCTGCGGTCGGGTTTCCCGCAGGTCGCTGTCGAGTCGGGTGAGGCCCGGAAACTCCGTCGCCCGCTCGATGATCACATCCCGCCAGCGGGCCAGGGTGTCGTAGTCGGGACCGCCGAGGACGAACTGCACGGGCTGGCCGCCGCCGATGCGCGACAGGCCCGAACGGACGAAGGCGAACGCCCGGACGCCGGCGACGTTGCGCCACTCGGCGGTGGCGCGGGCGGCAGCCGCCTTGGTGGTCACCTGCCGCTCTCCCCAGGGCTTCATCACGACCATGATCACGCCGCTGTTGGACGCGTTGCCGCCCCACCCGGGAACCGCCATCACGACGACGTCGGCGATGCCCTCCTCCACCATCTGCAATGCCGGCAGCTCCAGCTTCAGGGCCTCGGTCTTCATCCGCTCGATGCCCATGCCTTCGGCACCGGAGAACATCGCCATGAAGGCGCCCTGGTCCTCCTCCGGAACGTACTCCCGGGGCACCGACTCGAATAGCCAATAGGCGGCACCCAACGCCACTGCCGCCGCCAGCACGGCAGCCCAGGCATGCCGGATGAGTACCCGCAGGATGCGGCCGTAGCCTCGCCGCAGCGCCGCGAAGCCCCGGTTGACGGTCCGGGACATGCGGTTCTCGACCGCCGCCGGGCGAAGCAATTTGGCGCACATCACCGGCGTCAGCGAGAGCGCCAGCACGCTCGAGAACACCACCGCGGCGGCGATCGTCACCGCAAGCTCGCCGAAGATGGCCCCGATGTTGTCGGTGAGAAACATGATCGGCGTGAACACCGCCACCAGCACCGCGGTGGTGGCGATGACCGCGAATGCAACCTGTCGGGATCCCCGGTACGCCGCCACCAGCGGCGACTCGCCTTCCTCGATGCGGCGGTGGATGTTCTCCAGCACGACGATGGCGTCGTCCACGACGAGACCGATGGACAGCACCAGCGCCAGCAGGGTGATGAGGTTGACGGTGAAGCCGAACGCGGCCAGGGCGATGAAGGCCGATACCAGGCATACCGGGATCGTCACCGCCGGGATGGCCATGGTGCGCAGCGATCCCAGGAACACCAGGATCACCAGGCTGACCAGCACCGTGGTCACCGCGATGGTGCGGTACACGGAGTTGATGGCGGCGCGGATGAACACCGAGTCGTCGGAACCCGTCGACAGCCGCATGTGCGCCGGCAGCGTGTCGTTGATCCGGTCGATCTCCTCCTTGACCTGCTCCAACGTCTCCAGCGTGTTGGCGGTGGACTGCTTGATGATGCCGATGCTCACCGTCGGCAGGCCGTTGGCACGGTAGATGGAGCGCCGGTCCAACGGCGCCACCTCGACGCGGGCGACCTCCCCCAGGCGGACGAGGTGGCCGTCGTCGCCCCGGGTGATGACGAGTTCGCGGAACTCCTTGGCGGATTCGTAGCCGCGGGCGATGCGCACCGTGAGTTCCCTGTCGTCGGTCTCGATACGACCGGCGGGGAGTTCGAGGTTCTCGCGCCTGAGCGCCGACTCGATGTCGTTCACGGTCAGTCCCCGTGCTGCGAGTGCCAACCGGTCCACCCAGATGCGCATCGCCGGCCTCGCCCCGTAGACGCCGGCGTTGGCCACTCCCTGGATGGCGGCGAAGCGGTCGGCGATGTAGCGGTCGGTGTAGTCCGTCAGTTCCATGCGTCCGAGCACCGAGCTGACGACATTGATGTACATCACCGGACGGGCGTCCGAATCCTGCTTGCGGACCTCCGGTGGACGGGCGTCTTCGGGCAGGACGCGCATGGACCGCGCGACCCGGTCGCGGACGTCGTTCGCCGCCTTGTCGATGTCCCTGCCGAGGTCGAACTCGAGGTTGATGGAGGATCCGCCGTCCCGGCTCGACGAGCGCACGGATTTGACCCCGGGGATGCCGCTGATCTCGTCCTCGATGACGGTCGTCACCCGGCTCTCGACCACGTCGGCCGAAGCGCCCGGATACGCGGTGCTGATGGACACCACGGGCGGCGTGATGTCGGGGTACTCGCGCAGCGGCAGCAGGCTGAAGGACAGAAACCCGAACGCGACCAGCGCCAGGGCGACAACCGTCGCGAACACCGGTCGTTTGACGGATGTGTCCGAGAGCCACACGTTCAGGCGTCGGTCGGTTCGGGCGGCGGCCGGGCGGCGGCATCGCCGTCGTTCCCGGCGACGCGGACCGGACCGCCGTTGCGTACGTTGATCAGTCCCGTGGCGATCACCTCCTGCCCGGGTTCCAGGCCCCGGCGCACCTCCGCCTGACCGCCGCGACGAACGCCCAGTTCGATGACGTTCATTCGTGCGCGGCCGTCGTCGAGAAGATAGACGAAAGTCTCCGCACCACGCTGCAGGAGCGCGGTTTCCGGCACCATCAAGGCGTTGCGGTTGGCCGTGGCGAGACGGACCGTCATCAACATGCCGGGTCTAAGCAGTGCATCCGGATTGTCGATGTGCGCGCGCACCTGAATCGCCCGGGTCACCGGATTGACCCGTGAACCCACGGTCCGCACCACCGCATCGAACGGCCGGTCCGGAAACGCGGCGCTGGCCGCGGTGAGATCGAGCCCCGCATGCACGCTACCGAGATAGACCTCGGGCAATGTGAAGTCGAGCTTGATGACCGAGATGTCGTCCAGCGTCGTGATCGACGTGCCCGGCGTGATCAGGCTGCCGGCGCTGACCTGCCGGAATCCCAGTACGCCGGCGAATGGCGCGCGGATCAGCCGGTCGTCCAGACGGGCGACGATGGCCTGATAGCGGGCCCGGGCACCGGAGAGGCGCGCCCGCGCCTCGTCCACGTCGGACACCGGAATGCTCTGCTGGTCGAGTAGGTCCCTCAACCGGTCGTATTGGGTCTGGGCATCCTCGAGACCGGCCTCGGCCTCCTCGAGCTGCGCGGTCTGCTCCTCGTTGGTGAGTTCGACCAGGACGTCGCCCTGCTCGACGAAGTCGCCGTCCTCGAAGCGCACGTGTCGAATCGGGTCGGTGACCTTGGCGGTGACCGTGACCGACTCGTTGGCCCGGGTGGTGCCGACCGACTCGACGATGTCCGCGAGGGGATGGACCCTCGCCACGGCCGTGGTCACCAAGGGCGGCTGCGGCCTGAATCCACCGGGGCCCGAGGCGCCATCCTCGCTGCATGCGCCCACCGCGAGGGCCAGGATCACGCAACAGCCGCGAGTTCCGTACACGCCAAGCTCCACCAACGACGGCCTATCGTAACCGTAGGGGAGACCTTTGTGGTCGGCCTCTTCAGTCGTCGATGCCGCCGGGGTGGGTGTCCCCGCACGGCCCACTGCACGGCACTTCCCGCACGGCCCCGGGTGGGTGTCCCCGCACGCCCCACCCGCACGCCCCCCCGGACGGCCCTACCGATCAACGCTCTCCCAGCGCTCGTCCTTAGGTCGCGCGCCGAGTTTCCTCACGGCGGCATAGAACGCCGGCCAATCTTCACCGACCTCGCTGAACAGTCGCGCGAACCGCGGCTTGTTGTCCTCGTAGGTGGCAATCAGCGCCATGCGCGCGTTGTTGAACGGCACCGCCATGGCGGCATCGTATCGCCCACCCCCAAGACGCTCTCGGTTCGACTCGTAGTCCCGCCGCATCGCTGCGAACAGCTCGGCCTTGAGTTGCCGCTTGGCGGCATTGCCGACCGGCCGCGCGTAGAGGTCCGCCAGCCGCCCTCTCCACTCACCCAGGTAGCGGCTATACGCCCTCGCCGATGCCAGGCTCCGCCGATAGGCGGCCGCGTCGCCACCATCGCGGCCGAGCCAGCGAAACGCACCTTCGTTGCCGACGAACCCGGCGAACGACTCGTTGAACGCCGAGTCGCCCGCCACGTAGACGACGCTGTGGGCAAGCTCGTGGAAGATGAGATCGGCGAGCGCCGCCTCGTCGTAACCGAGGAAGCTCGACAGGATCGGGTCGTCGAACCAGCCGAGTGTCGAATAGGCGGCGACCTCGGCAATCAGCACGTCGTGGGTTACGCCCAGCCGTTCGGCTTCGCGAGCGGCCCTTGTTCGGGCGAAGTAGCCACGGTACACGGCGCAGCCAATCACCGGGTAGCAGCGAGGAACCGCGTCGACGGAAAACTCAGGTGCCGCGACCACGCTCCACAGGAGCGCGCCGTCGATCTCGACATAGCTTCGGTATCGCCCGCCCACGGGCAGATGCAGTTCGTCTTCCGCGTAGTGCAGCAGGTTCTCCACCAAGTGAAGCTTGCGCACGACTTCGGGGTCGGAACGGGGGTCGGCGATCACTTCTCCGACATCCCGGCGCGAGAACATCAGCGATGCCTGGCCGGCCGCCGCCTGGGCGTAGAAGCCGACGGTGCTGCAACCGCCGAGACTCAGTACGAGGAGTCCGAGCAGGACGGGCAAGACGAGCTTTGCGTTTACGCTGCGCCGACCAGGGGGCACAATGGACTCAGCAAGCGGCAACCCGGGCTGCACGGGCGTGGTCGAGTCGTTTCGAGGAACCCTCGCGTTCGCGTTCATCATCGTGAACAGCGTCCTTTGGTGCACGCTGATATTCTGCCTTGGTCTGGCGCGTCCGTTTCTGCCGAGGAATGGAAGACATCGGATAGCCCTTGGCAACGCCATGGTGCGCGCCATGGATGGCTGGGTCGTGTGCGCACGGTGGATGGTGCGGGTCCTGGGCATCTGCCGCGTTCACGAAGCCGAGCGAGCCGAGGGTCTACGGCGCGACGCGTGGTACGCCGTGGTGTCCAATCACCAGACCTGGGCCGACATTCTCGTGCTGGTCCTCACCCTCTACGGCCGCATCCCACAGTTCAAGTTCTTCACCAAGCGCGAACTGATCTGGCTGCCGTTCCTCGGTCTCGCCATGTGGTTGCTGGAGTTTCCCTACGTTCACCGCTACAGCCGCGAGCGCCTCGAGGCCGATCCGGGGTTGCGCGAGCGGGACCGTGAGGCCACGTTGCGGGCATGCCGGGTGTTCCGGGACCGTCCGACGAGCGTCTTGATCTTCCTCGAGGGCACCCGCTTCACACCGGCGAAGCGCGATGCTCAGAACTCGCCCTACCAAGCGCTGCTGTTCCCGAAGACCGGCGGCCTCGGGCTTGTTCTGGAGAACCTTTCCGATCGCATGGACGGCGTGGTCGACGTCACGATCCGCTATCCGGGCGACGCGCCGGGCTTTTGGGACTTCTGCTGTGGACGTTGCCCGGACGTGGACGTGGCGATCCGTCCGCTGCCGCTACCGTCCGCCGAACCCGAGGCAATGCGGGATTGGGTCGAGCAGCTCTGGAAGGACAAGGATGCCCGCCTGACCGCCTCGTAGGAACGAGGCTATTACGGTACGCGCATGCGCAGAGCGTCGACGTCGCGGCGAAGGCTTGAGATGTCGGTGTTGATCTGCGTGCGGTGGGCGTCGATGGCGCGGATCGCCGTATCGTTCTCCGCGACCTTGGTCGCCAGCGAAGCCTGTAGACGAGATGCTAACTGGAAGGCCGCGTTCGCCTTGTCCACCGCGTCCTGCAGGTCCTTGGTCATTCGCTTCGACTGCATGTCCAACGCCGTCACCTTGTCGGCCACATCGCGCTGGCGCGACAGCACAGCATCCATCGACGCGAGTCTGCCCGCGTTGTTCTTGGTGTCGCTGTCGACCCGGTTGAGCGTCGCCGTCAACGCCTTGGTCTTCTTGTCGAGATCGGCGATGTCGTCCCGATGACGACGGTAGTTCGCCCAGAGTTTGTCGACCTCCGAAATCCACTCGTTCTGCTTCTCGACGATTTCCGTGTCGGAACTCGTCACTTTCTCGTCCGTAGCCCTCAATCGGTCCTCCAGGACGCCGAGGCGAACGTCCGATTCGGCCAATTCCCTGCTCGCCCGTGCGAGTTGCTCCTGTTGGTTGAAGATGAACCAGCCCGCGCCCGCGAGCCCCGCGATCAGCACCACGAGCAGGGCGTTGACTACCCGCGGCGACGACGAACCGCTGCTCGTACGCGACCGGCCCCGACCGCCTCGACCGTAGCGGCCGGCATCCTCGGGATTCGCTGCGATGGTGGGTGTTGAGTCCTGATCCATGAGGACTCTCCCAGTGTGAGAAAAGATTGCAAAAGACTAGCAGCCTGCCGGACTTTCGCGCTAGCGCTCAGGAGGTCGCGACCTCGAGGTCGTCCAGGCAACCCGTGTGGTGACGGGTTGCCTGAAGCGCAACCGCGCTAGGGAAGGTCTTACTCAGACCTTCCCTAGAGGTTTGCCACCATCAAGCCCATGACGACGGTGAGCACGAGGCTTGAGACGATCACGCCCCGCACGGTGGTCAGGACCATCGTCTTGCCCCAGATCGCATTGGCCTCGATGGCGGCGATGATGACGACACCGACCCACAGCGATGTCATCCCGCCGAGCCCCGAATCGCCCATGGCACCCAGCATGAAGTGGCCGTGGGATCCCATCAGGAAGAGCATCGGCATCGACAGGAAGGTGTTGGTGCGCGATGCCAGAAGCGCCTTGGCGGCGGCCCCGGCGGCTGCGGGATCGGCCTCGCCACCGTCGCGAACCGACTCGTTGGAGGCGATCACGATCTTCTGGTTCGGCCAGATGATGCCCCACACGTTGAGGAACATCAGGGTCGCCATCAAGGCCGCGAGGAGAATGTCGACCGACAGTCCGGTCATGGCGAGGTACAGGAGGTAGAGGCCGGTCAGGAACGTGAAGAACGCACCCCAGCGGAACCACCACAACGCTTTCGGCACGAGCTTGGTGAACGCATCGACCTTCGCTTCGTCCGACGCCGCCGCCATGTAGCCGCCCTGAACGAAGTTGAAGTAGTAGAGCAGGCCAATCCAGGTGATGCCGAACAGGTAGTGACCCCAACGCACGGCATAGTCGAACAACCCCATGAAATCCATCGCACTCCCCCTAAACGGATATTCCAGTGTCGTTCGATCATAACAAACAAAAACCCCGCCGGAGGCGGGGTTCCCGTCGGTCCGAAGACCGATTCCTGGCGTCTGACTCCGGACTTCGCGTAGCGAAAATCCGGAGAGACCACGAAGGCGCGTTACATCATGCCGCCCATGTCGCCCATGCCACCACCCGGAGGCATCGCCGGGGGCGGGTTTTCCTCGGGCATCTCGCTGACCATGGCCTCGGTGGTGATCATCAGACCACCCACGGAGGCGGCCGCCTGCAGCGCCGTACGGGTCACCTTGGCCGGGTCCGGAATGCCGAGCGCGATCATGTCGCCGTACTCGCCGTTCGAACCGTCGTAGCCGTGGTTGCCGTCGAGGCGGCGGACCTTGTCGTAGACCACCGCCGGCTCGTCGCCCGCGTTCTGCGCGATCTGGCGCAACGGCGTCGCCATCGCCCTGAGGGCGATCTGGATGCCGACGTTCTGGTCTTCGTTGGAGCCCTGGAGCCCCTCGATGGCCTGCAGCGCACGCACCAGGGCGACACCGCCGCCCGGCACGATGCCTTCCTCGACCGCCGCGCGGGTGGAGTGCAGCGCATCCTCGGTCCGCGCCTGCTTCTCCTTCATCTCCACCTCGGTGGCGGCGCCGACCTTGATCACGGCCACACCGCCCGCCAGCTTGGCCAAGCGTTCCTGGAGCTTCTCGCGGTCGTAGTCGGACGAGGTCTCCTCGATCTCGGCACGGATCTGCTTGATCCGTCCCTCGATGTCGGCCTTCTCGCCGGCACCATCGACGATGGTGGTGTTCTCCTTGCTCGACGAGACCTTCTTAGCCGTGCCGAGGTCGTCGAGGGAGGCGTTCTCGAGGGTGAGTCCGACTTCCTCGGAGATCACCACGCCACCGGTCAGGATCGCGATGTCCTGCAGCATGGCCTTGCGGCGGTCACCGAATCCCGGAGCCTTGGCGGCGGCGATCTTGACGATGCCGCGCATGTTGTTGACCACCAGTGTGGCTAGCGCTTCGCCTTCGATGTCCTCGGCGACCACCATGAGCGGACGACCCGCCTTGGCGACGTTCTCCAAGATCGGCAGCATGTCGCGGATGTTGGAGATCTTCTTGTCGCACAGCAGGATGTAGGGCTCATCCAAGTCGGCGGACATGGAGTCCTGGTTGTTGATGAAGTAGGGCGACAGGTAGCCGCGGTCGAACTGCATGCCTTCGACGACCTCCAGTTCGTTCTCGAGACCGCTGCCCTGCTCCACCGTGATGACGCCTTCCTTGCCCACCTTGTCCATGGCCTCGGCGATCACGTCGCCGATTTCGGAGTCGTTGTTGGCGGACACGGTGCCGACCTGGGCGATGGACGTGGAGTCCTCGCACGGGGTCGCCATGTTGCCGATCTCACGAACGGCGGCGATGACCGCCTTGTCGATGCCGCGCTTCAGGTCCATGGGGTTCATCCCCGCGGCCACGGACTTGAGGCCCTCGGCCAGCATGGACTGGGCCAACACGGTCGCGGTGGTGGTGCCGTCGCCCGCTTCGTCCGAGGTCTTGCTGGCGACTTCCTTGACCATCTGCGCACCCATGTTCTCGAACTTGTCCTTGAGTTCGATCTCCTTGGCGACGGAAACGCCGTCCTTGGTCACGGTGGGTGCCCCGAAGGACTTGTCGAGCACGACGTTGCGGCCTTTCGGCCCGAGCGTGACCTTGACGGCATTCGCCAGGGTGTTGACGCCGCTCAACAGGCGCGACCGGGCGTCGTCTCCAAACTGTACTTCCTTAGCACTCATTTCGGTTCCTCCTCGAGTTCGCCGATCAGCCTTCGAGCACGCCGAAGATCTCGGTTTCGGAGAGGATCAGAAGTTCCTCGCCGTCGATCTTCACCGTGCTACCGGCGTATTGGCCAAAAATGATCTTGTCGCCGACACTGACGTCCGGCTCCCGCCGGCTGCCATCGTCCTCGACCTTGCCCGGCCCGACCGCCAGGATCTCGCCCTGGGACGGCTTTTCGGAAGCCGAGTCGGGCAATACGATGCCGCCTGCGGACACAGCGTCCTCTTCGATGCGGCGCACGACCACACGGTCGTGAAGTGGTCGGATGTTCATGACTAGCTTCTCCCAATGCTGTTCAAACACCAATCCGATCATGGATTAGCACTCGTGAGATGAGAGTGCTAATCCACGCGGCGCTAATCATAGGGGCGGATTTCGCGATTTCAACCCCTTTGCTTGGGCTTTCTTCGATCGGTGGCGAACGCCTCGCTGGATTAGACCGAAGAGGCACCCCGTAGAGGCGACGCTTGTCGTCGCCCGTGCCGGCACCCGCACGGCGTCGCTTTGGCAAGACGGGCGACCACAACGCGCCCGTCAAGGCGCGCGGTCGCCCCTACGACCTGATCCCCCGGTAAGACCCTACAATCGAGCAAATGCTCAGGACGGAACCCTCCCCCGACGAACAGATCTGGCACGTCGTTGCCAGCATTCCACGCGGGCGGGTCGCGAGCTATGGACAAGTGGCTGAACTTGCGGGCCTGCCCGGTGGTGCCCGCCGCGTCGGCCGCAGCCTCGCCGGGCTTCCCGCCGACAGCCGGCTGCCGTGGCATCGCGTGATCAACGCGGCAGGACGCGTCTCCCTACAAGGAGCCGCCGCGGAGCGTCAGCGGCAGCGGTTGCGGGACGAAGGAGTGACCTTCACCAAGGGTCGGGTGAATCTCGACCGCTACGGGTGGGTCCCGTAGCGCCTACGGGTGGATCCCGTAGCGCCTACGGGTGGGTCCCGTAGCGCCGCCGTTCAATCGCGGAAGTTGTTGAACTGGAGCGGTACGCTGAACTCGCCGTCCTTGAGCTTGGCGATCACCGCCTGCAGGTCGTCTCGCTTCTTGCCCGTGACCCGTACCTTGTCGCCCTGGATCTGCGACTGCACCTTGAGGCGGGTGTCCTTCACGGTCTTGACGATTCGCTTGCTGGAATCGCGGTCGATGCCCTGCTTCAGACCGAACGGCTGGCGCTTCTGCTTGCCCGAGGCTTCGAGCGGTCGCGGATCCAGGGCGCCGACGTCCACGGCGCGGCGGGTCAGCTTGTCCCTCAGGATGTCGACCAGTTGATCGACCTGAAACTCCTCCTGCGCCCATACCGTGACCGTGTCGCCGTCGAACTCGAAGCCGGCGTCGACCCCGCGAAAGTCGAATCGCGTCCTGAGCTCGCGCATCGACTGGTCGATGGCATTGCGCACCTCCTGATGATCGACTTCGGAAACCACGTCGAAGGTAGGCATAATCCACTCGCTTTCCGTCCGCAACGACGGCCATCTTGACATGAACGAACGCAGACGCCGCAACCGGATCGACCGGGTCACCACCAAGAGCGGCGACACGGGGGAGACATCGCTGGCCGATGGCCACCGCTATGCCAAGCATCATGCGAAGATCGAACTCGCCGGCGCCCTCGACGAGGCCAATACCTTCATCGGCGCGTTGGCGGAAGAAACGGATGCGTCGGTCACCAGGCGGCTCCGCGTCCTCCAGGCACGGCTCTTCGACCTCGGTGCCGTCGTCGCCACCGGACACTCGGACATCGACTGGTCGTCGCTCGCAGCAGACCTGCACGAGGACACCGAGGAACTCAACGCGCGTCTCGAGCCGCTGCGGGAGTTCGTCCTGCCGGGCGGCGGGCGGGCGGCAGCCGCAGCGCATGTCGCCCGCGCCGGAGTCCGCCGTGCCGAACGCGCCTGGTGGGCGGCAGCGGACGAATCAAGCGACCTTGCCGACACCGGCGCCGGCGTCTTTCTCAACCGCCTTTCGGACTACCTGTTCGTGTTGGCGCGGACGCTGGCCGACACCGAGGTGCTCTGGGAGCCGCTAGCGCGATCTGACGGTCACGGCCCATCCTGACGATGGGTGGAAGTTTCGCTAGCGCGGAACTTCTGCGGCGCAAGCTTGCATGGAAAAACGTCTCGACCCTTCGAATCCAATGATGAAATCGTAGGGCCGACCGCGCGTCCTGACGGGCGCGTTGTGGTCGCCCGTGTCCGACATCCGGGTACCTCCGCAACGGGACGGGACAAGCCCGTCCCCTACGATTCGTTGCTCCAGGCGCCGGCCGCGCCCGGAGTGCGAACTCCTAGAGCGCGAATCGCCGGACGTCCCCGAGAAGCCGGCCTAGGTCGACGACGAACCTTCCGGCCTCGGCACCGTTGATGGCGCGGTGATCGTAGGACAGCGACACGGGGAGGACTTTGCGCGGTTGGAACGCGGTTCCGTCCCAGACGGGTCGCGTGTCGAGCCGGGCGACGCCGAGGATCGCCACTTCCGGCGCGTTGACGATGGGCGTGAAGCCCGTGCCACCGACGGCCCCGAGGCTCGAGATCGTGAAGCTGCCGCCCTGCATCTCGTCGGGCTTGAGCTTCTTCGAGCGGGCCGCTTCCGACAGCCTGGCGATCTCGGTGGCGAGTTCGTAGACGCCCTTGCCACCGGCATCGCGAACCACCGGCACCACGAGTCCGTCCTCCGTGTCGACCGCGAAACCGATGTGGTGGTAGCGCTTGACGATCAGCGACGTAACCGTCGGGTCGAGTGAGGCGTTGAACTGCGGATGCGTTTCGAGCACCCGTACGCACGCCTTCATGATGAATGGCAACGGCGTCAGCTTGATGTCCCGGGCCGACGCCTCTTCCTTCAACGTGGTACGGAATGTCTCCAGATCCGTGACGTCGATGTCGTCGTGCTGGGTGACGTGGACCACATGCTGCCAACTGCGGTGCAAGTTCTGAGCGCCGCGGGCCCGAATGCGCGACAGCGGCACGGTCTCGACTTCACCGTAACGGGAGAAATCCACCACCTCCATGGGCGCGAGCCCTGGCGTAGCCGGGGTGTCCAGGTTGCGCTTCACGAACGCCTTGACGTCGTCCTTGACGATGCGGCCCCGCGCCCCCGAGCCATTCACCGCGACGAGGTCGACGCCGAGTTCCCGCGCCAGACGGCGTACCGCCGGACCGGCGTAGACCTTGCTGCCCGAACCTACCGGGGTCTCCACGGCAGGCACAGGCGCGGTCGGTCCAGGCACCGCCGAGGCCCGTTCGGGCACCCTCGGAGGCGCCTCGACCTCACCGTCGAGGACGACCAGCAGGGTCGACTCCTCGACTCCGTCGCCTTCCTTCACGGCCACTTCGAGCACGGTGCCCGCGAACGGCGACGGAATCTCCATGGAGGCCTTCTCGGACTCCACCACCACCAGCAGATCGTCCACCGCGACGCGCTGCCCCGCAGCCACCGCCACCTCGATCACGGAGACGTTCTCGGCTTCGCCGATGTCGGGGACGCGGATCTCGATGCGTTCCGCCGCCGGCGATGACGGAACCGCACTCACGGGCGTGACGGGAGGAGGTTCGACGGCAGCAGGCGAACCGTCGGCGGCATCTGCCTCGACGGCTTCGACGATGGACTCGGTTCGCTCCTGCCCATCGACGGCATCCATTCGCAGGATCGAATCTCCGGAGTTGACGAGGTCGCCCAGCGACACCAGCACCTCGTCGACCGTGCCGGTCAACGGTGCCGGCACCTCCATGGACGCCTTGTCGGACTCGATGACGATGAGCGCGTCGTTCTCCGCCACCGCGTCCCCCGGGGCGACGCAGATCTCGATGACCTCCACGTCCTCCGCATCGCCGATGTCCGGAATGGTCACATCCATCAGGACAGCCTCGGATTGTCCTTGTCCGGGGAGATGTCCATGGTCGCCATGGCGTCAACCACCTCCGCCGCCGACACCACCTGGCGGTCCTGCAATTCGCGCAGCGCCGCGAGGGTGACGAAGCGTTCGTCCACCTCGAAGAAGTCACGCAGCTTCTCACGGGTATCGCTGCGGCCGAATCCGTCCGTGCCGAGGACCCGATAGGCGGGAGCGTCGAAGTGGCCGCGGATCGATTCGGCATGGGCCTTGATGTAGTCGGTGGCGACGACGACCGGCCAGTCGCCGTCCAGGCACTCGGCCACGTGACTGCGGCGCGGCGTCTCGGCCGGATGAAGCAGGTTCCAACGCGCCACGTCGGCCCCTTCGCGCGCGAGTTCGCTGAAGCTGGTGACGCTGTAGACCTCGCTCGAGACCCCGAAGTCCTCGTACAGCCGGCGCGCCGCCTTCTGCACTTCGCGCAGGATGGTTCCACTGCCTAGGAGGCGCACTTTCTTGGACCGGCTCCGTCCATGGCTCTCCAGCCGATACATCCCCTTGAGGATCGCGCCCTCGACCCCCTTCGGCATCGCCGGCTGGGGATAGTTCTCGTTCATCACGGTGATGTAGTAGAAGACCCGCTCACCCTCCTCGAACATGCGCTTCAAGCCATCGTGGATGATCACCGCCAGCTCGTGGGCGTAGCAGGGATCGTAGGCGACGCAGTTCGGAATCGTCGACGCCAACAGGTGGCTGTGGCCGTCCTGGTGCTGCAGGCCCTCCCCGTTCAGCGTCGTGCGGCCAGCCGTGGCACCCAGAAGAAAGCCCCGAGCCTGCATGTCGCCCGCGGCCCAAGCCAAGTCGCCGACTCGTTGGAAGCCGAACATCGAGTAGAAGATGTAGAACGGAATCAAGGTATAGCGGTGGGTGCTGTAGGACGTCGCGGCGGACAGCCACGCCGCGAAGGAACCCGCCTCGTTGATGCCTTCCTCGAGCACCTGGCCGTCCTTGGACTCGCGGTAGGAGGCGATCTCGCCGAAATCCTCCGGCTCGTACAACTGCCCCTCCGAAGAGTAGATGCCGAGTTGCCGGAACATGCCCTCCATGCCGAAGGTCCGCGCCTCGTCGGGAATGATGGGCACGACGCGTTTGCCGATGCCGCCGTCGCGTGCCAGCGTCGACAGCATGCGGACGAACGCCATGGTCGTCGACACCGCCCGGTCGCCGGTGCCCTTGAGCTGCTGTTCGAAGACCTCGAGCGCTGGCACGCCCACCGCGCCCTCGTCGCCGACGCGCATCGGGATGGGTCCGCCGAGGCCCTCCCGCTGGCGTTTCAGGTAGATCGATTCCGGTGCGTCCGGAGGCGGTCGGTAGTAGGGCACGTCCTCGAGTTCACCGTCCGTGAGTGGCACCGCAAAGCGGTCCCGGAAGTGCTTTAGGTCTTCAAGGTCAAGCTTCTTGACCTGGTGCGTGGTATTCTCCGCCTCACCGGCATCGCCCATGCCGTAGCCCTTGACGGTCTTGGCGAGAATGACCGTGGGTTCGCCGCGGTGGTTCACCGCCGCGTGGTAGGCGGCGTAGACCTTGAACGGATCGTGGCCACCGCGGTTGAGGCGCATGATGTCGTCGTCCGAAAGGTGCTCGACGAGCCGCTTGAGGTCGTCGTACTTGCCGAAGAAGTGCTCCCGGGTATAGGCACCCCCCTTGGCCTTGTAGTTCTGGTACTCGCCGTCCACCGCCTCGTCCATGCGCTGCTGCATGAGGCCGTCCGCGTCGTTGGCGAACAGCGGATCCCAGAGCCGCCCCCACACCACCTTGATGACGTTCCAGCCGGCGCCCCGGAAGGCTCCTTCGAGTTCCTGGATGATCTTGCCGTTGCCCCGCACCGGGCCGTCGAGTCGCTGCAGGTTGCAGTTGACGACGAAAATGAGGTTGTCGAGCTTCTCCCTGCCCGCGAGGCCCAGGGCGCCCAGCGACTCCGGCTCGTCGCATTCGCCGTCGCCCAGGAATGCCCACACCTTGCGGTCGCCCATGGGAATCAACCCGCGACTGTCCAGGTACTTCATGATGTGAGCCTGGTAGATCGCCTGGATCGGCCCGAGCCCCATGGAGACCGTCGGGAACTGCCAATAGTCGGGCATCAGCCAGGGGTGCGGGTACGACGACAGGCCGCCGCCGCCCACCTCTTGCCGGAAGGCGTCGAGGGCGGCCTCGTCGAGCCGCCCTTCGAGGTACGACCGGGCATAGATGCCGGGCGAACTGTGCCCCTGGAAGTAGATCAGATCGCCCGCCTGTTCATCGGTGGGTCCGTGGAAGAAGTAGTTGAAACCGACGTCGTAGAGCGTGGCGGCGGAGGCGAAGGTGGAGATGTGGCCGCCGAGGTCGCCGCTCTTGCGGTTGGCGCGCACCACCATGGCGAGCGCGTTCCAACGGATCAGCGACCTGATCCGGCGCTCCATGAAGAGATCGCCGGGCATCATGGCCTCGTGGTTCGTGGGAATGGTGTTGCGGTAGGGCGTGGTGATGGTGTACGGCAGCCGCGCACCGGTCTCCGTCAACCGCGACGACAGTCGTTCGAGCAGGAAATTGGCACGGTCGATACCTGCGTTGTCGAGCACGTACTCGAGGGAGTCGAGCCACTCGCGGGTCTCTTCGGGATCCGGGTCAGTACCGTTGACGGCTTTCAGTCCACCGACCCGTTGTTGACCATCCGATTCAGCATCCGGCGCGGCATCCGACATGGCATCCGACACGGCATCCGACATGGTAGGTGAAGCCTGTTCCCTGGGTGTTGCCATGGCGTTCCTTCTAAGGGGGCCGGATTATACTCCCGTGCCGATACGCCGACCCTGCTCAGCCCTAGCCGTTCGCTAGCCGTTCGGCCACAGGCGGGCCGCGCCGAGAACCCCGCTGGAGTCGCCGTGTTCGGCAACCGCGACCGTCGACTCGCCCTCGTGGGAGAAGCCGTAGCGGGCCAGTCGCTCGGACACACGCCCGGCGAGACCGCCGAGGTTGGAAAGGCCGCCGCCCAGGACAATCGTGTCTGGGTCTAGGATGTTCACGATCTGCGCCAGCGCACGGCTCAACATGGTGACGTAAAGGTCGGCCCCTGGCCCGCAAGCGTCGATCTCGTCTGCGCGCAGGCACTCGCCCGTTAGTTCGCGGTGCGTCTGGACCAGCCCCTGTCCGGACAGGAACGTCTCCACGCAGTTCTGCCGACCGCAGTAGCACGGTCGGTCGTCCAGTGCGTTCTCCACGGATCCCGCGTACGGATCGGCACGCAGGTACGGCAGCGGCGTATGTCCCCACTCGCCGGCAACTGCATTTGGCCCCTTGAGAAGACTACCGTCGACCACGATCCCGCCGCCGACGCCGGTGCCGAGAATGACGCCAAACACGACGCGCGCCTCGCGACCGGCGCCGTCGAGTGCCTCGGACAGGGCGAAACAGTTCGCGTCGTTCTCGATGCGGACGCGCTCGCCGAGTACCTGGATCAGATCGTCCAGGAGGGGTCTGCCGTTGAGCCAGGTCGAGTTGCAGTTCTTCATCGCGCGGGTGCCCTCGACCCACGCGCCCGGGGTGCCGATACCGACGGGCGGCCTGCTGCTGCAGGTCGCATCGATCCGCGCGACGAGATCGGCAACCTCCGCCAGCGTGTCCGCGTAGTCCGTGGGCGTCGGCACGCGCTCGCGGAAGGCCACCGCCCCCTCGGCATCGAGCAGCACGGCCTCGGTCTTGGTGCCGCCGAGATCTATACCGATGCGCGGACGCGTCACGGCCCAAACGACCCGAGTAGCCTGGGCCAGTCGAACGCCGGGCCCGGATCGGTCTTGCGCCCTGGCGCGATCTCCGCATGGCCCACCACGTCCGCCAGGGACAAGCGGGCGTACCGCGAAAAGAGCGCGGCGAGCGCCTCCTTGAGCCGCCGATATTGGGAACCGGTGTACGCCGTCCGGTCCGTCCCCTCGAGCTCGATGCCGATGGAGTAGTCGTTGCAGTTCGAGCGTCCCCGGTGACTGGACTCGCCGGCGTGCCAGGCACGACAGTTGAAGGGCACGAACTGGGTCAATCGACCGCGACGCCCGATCAACAGATGGCTGGACACCCGCACCCCGTTCAGATCGGCAAGCGCCGGATGCAGCGTCGTGTCAAGCGTGCTTGTGAACAACGCCTCCACCAGGCCGGTGCCGAACTGCCCGGGCGGCAGCGAGATTCCGTGCACGACCACGAGCGAGATGTCCCCGGGATCGGGACGGGCGTCGGCATGGGGAGACACCCGGCGCCGAGCGCCCTGCAGCCAGTGATCGTCGGTGACCTTCATCGTCCTGAGCGAACCGCCATCGGGGACCTCGATACTCTAACCCCCGCCGCCGGACCGGCACCACCGACCCGCCGCTATACTCGCCGACATGCAGATCGATCCACACACCGTCGGTCGGGACGTCCGGGCTGCGTTGCGTGAAGACATCGGACCTGGCGACCTCAGTGCCGATCTGATCGCCCCGGAAGTGCACGTCGAGGCAAGCGTCGTGACCCGCGACGCGGGTGTCTTCTGCGGTCGACCGTGGGTGGATGAAGCCTGCCGGCAGGTAGACCCGAAGATCACGCTCCGCTGGCACCTCGAAGACGGCGCGAATATCGTCCCTGGGGACGTCTTGGTGGATCTCGGCGGTCCGGCCCGGGGCCTGCTCGCCGTGGAGCGTACCGCCATCAACTTCATGCAGTTCTTGTCCGCCACCGCGACCCAGACTCGCCGTTTCGTCGATGCCGTCGCTGGGACCGGCGCGGTGATCCTGGACACTCGCAAGACCTTGCCGGGGCTCCGTTCGGCGCAGAAGTACGCCGTTCGTGTCGGCGGCGCGCAAAACCACCGTATGGGTCTCTATGACGCCATCCTGCTCAAGGAGAATCACCTGGCAGCCGCCGGGGGTATCGACGCGGCGGTGCGCGCAGCCCGGCGCATGCATCCGCAGGAACCCGTCGAAGTCGAAGTCGAGAGTCACGATGAACTGCGGGCCGCCATCGCCGCCGGCGCGGACCGGGTGCTGCTCGACAACTTCACCCTGGCGGATCTCGAACAGGCCGTTGCCATCGCGGCGGGACGCGTACCGTTGGAGGCCTCCGGCGGTGTCGCACTCGACAACGTGGATGCAATCGCGCGCACCGGCGTGGACTACATCTCGATCGGTGAGATCACCAAACGCGTGGTGCCTCTCGACTTCTCCATGCGAATCGGCTGATTGGTGCCGGAACGCGGAATCGAACCGCGGACCTACTGATTACGAATCAGTTGCTCTACCTGACTGAGCTATTCCGGCACGCGTGTGCGGGTGCGCAGGGCGGCGAAGCTTACCCCGTTTGAGCTGCGACATGCCATCGCCGCGATGGCGAACGGGAACAGTGCGAGCAGACCCGAGCATGGCCTTAGGGAAGCTCTGAACAAGAGCTTCCCTAGCGCGGCACAAGGACGTGCCGCCAAATGCAAAATGAGCTAAGCTGGCTGGCTAGTCATCTTTGGGCAGTGGGGTAGTGGTAATGAGAGAGTTCATCCTTGCCGGGGCCTTGGCGTCGGCACTCGCCGTTTCGACTACAGTGGTCGCCCAGCAGCAGTCAGAAGAAGCGGGCGACCCGCAAGCGGAAAAGATGGCGGCCTGTCGCGTGGGTCTGGTGCTGGGTCCTGGTGAGAGTTGCCATGTGCCTGATGGCGCGAGGTTCGGCGTCAGGGACGATGGTTGTGTCGGCGAGCGACTCGGTGTGCTTTTTTTATCCATCCCGCTCCTTGGCGACGTGCCAGTGTCCGCGGGCGGTAATAGTGTCTCGTATTCGGTAGGCCGCTCTGAGACGCGGACTACGTGGGACAAGGGACCGGATGGCGAAAGAACCAACGAAAGAACCGTTACCTGCGTCAGTGGCCACATCGAAATCGACGGGTTCAGAGCAACCGAAGTCCAGGCCGCCGGACGGCCGAGTAGTTGGCGGATCGATGCGCTCGTGGCATCCGGTGCGGATGTCGACGCGGCAAGCGAACAGCGCACTGATGAAGTCGAAGAAGCGAAACGCCGCCTCGCCAAGGCGGCGGCGCGGTGTTCGGCGCGCACCGCACCCGCGGGTCTGGCGGTCGCCGGCGGCGTCCTGGCACCGGCCTTCGACCGTGACCAAACGTTCTACGATGTGTGGGCGTCCGGAGACCACCTGGACATTACCGCCAGTGCGACGGCGGAGGTGATCGAGCTGCGTGGAACCGGCCCGGACGGTTCGCCGCTGCCCGTCGCCGCCGAATGTGCCGTCATGGGGATGGCCGCGGGGCGGAACTCGATTACCGTCGAGGTCGAGTGGGAAGACGGCACTCGTGGAACCTATGCCCTTGCGGCACACTACGCAGGGGAATCGATGCCGGTCGAAGCTGGCGACCTGATCCTTCCGTCGGAAGACTGTTTCCGTTCTTTCCATGGAGACGGCGCCTTGAACCTCGAGGCCTGTTACGCGACGCGCAACGGCGTCGGCGGCGTGTTGGCGAGGGAAGTCGCGGCGGCTAGCGAGGACGCCGAGATGCGCATCGACGAGAGCGGGTTGGTGAAGAGCGCCTCGGCGCACCTTTTCGCCGCGTATCCCGAACTGCGGGAGCAGGGTCTGTTGGGGTCGGGCACCGCCGCCGAACAGGGCAAGTTCCCCGTCTGGAGGGACTATCGCCCGATCGGCAAGGTGGGACCCGTGTATCCGCGGCGGGCGCTAGTTCGCCGCATTACGGGCTGGGTCGTCGCCGAGTTCTGTGTCACGGCCTCAGGAGAAACGCGTGACATGAAGGTCGTTGACGCACAGCCACCGGGCATCTTTGACGAGGCCGCCCTTGAGGCGGTTCGACAGTTCCGCTACGAACCCAAAGTGATCCTGGGCAGGCCGCTTGAGGTGTGCGGCGTTCACAACAGGCTCAGCTTTGACGTTGACTAACACGCCTTGGATGTTCCGGTCACGGCGTGCACGGTGTACCGGCGGGGAGAACGCGGCAGACCTCACGACCGTCGCTCGCCGTGGCTGTAACGGTCCAACTCTCCCCGGCGTTTGTCGTTACCCGGTACACGACACCATCGCTTCCGGACGGCTGCCACCCGATCGTCGAGGACAAAGTGGCGATCCCCGCGCTCGGGTCGTGGACGCCGGCGCCGTAGCTGCCGGTGCGCAGCTTCAGGTCCTCCTGGAACACGGACATCGCGGTCATCTGCTTCAGCAGGGCGGCGTCGCGGGCCGTGTCGATGTAGTTCCGGTACAACGGCACGGCGACTCCCACGAGCACCGCCATGACCGCGAGGGCGATCAGCAGTTCGAGCAGCGAGAAGCCCGCCCTCGCCTGGCGCGGCGGACGCGCGATCCTGTCCTCAAGCATCGGCCCAGGCGATGTCCCGGGTTTCGGTGGCCGCGAAGTCGCCGAACATGGGGCGCGTGATCGTGATCACGAGATCGTTGTCCGCGAAGGTGCCGGTCGCCGAGACTCCCACGACCCCGGCGGCGTTGTCGGCGGCCGCCGCATAGGCGTCACCGCCCCCCGGCGATAGCCCGCCGTCGCCGTTCAGCGACGTGATACGTGCCGTGTTGGTGTAGCGTGTGTCGGCCTGCGCGACGGTCAGCGTGCCCATTGACATCTCCGCGCGCATGCGCCGGAACTCGTTCTCCACGAAGCGGATGCCCTGTCGGTAGTGGGCGTTGACCTTGGCCATGTTGGAGTTCTCGATGTAGCTCCGGTAGGCCGGAATCGCGGCCGCCGCCAGGATGCCGACGATGGCGACCGCGATCATCAATTCGATCAATGAAAAGCCGTGTGTTCGGGTGGTTGTCATGTTGCTGTTTCCTCGGTTACTGCAAGCTCGCCGTGCGGCGATCCAAGGCTTACATTCCGCCAAGAACGGGGGAATCTGTAAACGGCAACGGACGCACATGCCGAATGGCCGTTTTCCGTCGCGAGGTTGAGAAATCTCGCATCCTTTCGACCCGCCTCGGGTGACAACATTCGACCATCTGCGGCACTGGCCGCTTCGTTCGAAGGACTGTGCAGATCTCGATGACCACGCCAGCCGAACCCGGACAGGAGCACGGCATCCTCTCCCTGCTCGACCCCCTGCTCGACACCGCCACCGAGTTCGGGATGCCACTGCTCGATTTGCAGGCCATTGATCCCGAGGCCATGCCCGAAGGTCTTGTCGATCCCGACATCGCGCAGAGGCAACGCGTCCTGCCACTCGCCAGCAACGGCAACCGCCTGTTTCTCGCGGTTTCCGACCCCACGAGACCCGCCGCTCTCGACGACATCAAGTTTCGGACGGGGCTCGAGCCATCCCCCGTGCTGGTTGCGGCGGATCAACTCGCGTCGGCAATCGAACGCTTCCGTGGTCGGTCGGGGACCCGGGGGAACGACGCTGTGGAAGTCGAAGCGGTTCGACCGAGCACCAACATCAACGAGGCGGTCGACGGTGCGCCGGTGGTCAAGTATGTGCACGAGACCCTGGTGAGTGCCATCGAGGCCGGCGCCTCGGACGTCCACTTCGAGCCCTACGAGAACACCTACCGCATTCGTATTCGGGTCGACGGCATCCTGCAGGAGGCCCGACGCCCGCCGCTGGCGATGGCCGGTCAGTTCGCCGCGCGCCTGAAGGTGATGGCGCAAATGGACATCACCGAGCGTCGCGTTCCCCAGGACGGCCGAATCAAGCTGGATCCCATCCGCGCACCCCGGACCCGTGACCGTCGCTCGGGCACGGGTCTCGGGGCCGTGGACCTTCGTGCGAGTACGCTACCCACGCTGCACGGCGAGAAGATCGTCCTGCGCATTCTGGACTCACGAGCGGCAAGTCTCGGCGTGGACGACCTCGGTCTCGAACCCGATCAGCGGCAACGCTACCTGGAAGCGCTCGGCCGGCCCCAGGGCATGGTCCTGGTCACCGGCCCCACGGGGAGCGGCAAGACCGTCACGCTCTACGCCGGTCTCGGGCTTCTCAACGGCGAGGATCGCAACATCGCCACGGCGGAGGATCCCGTCGAGATCAACGTCGAGGGCATCAACCAGGTCCAGGTGAACCCGAAGGTCGGACTGGATTTCGCCACCGCGCTCCGGGCGTTCCTACGCCAGGATCCCGACGTCGTGATGGTTGGAGAAATCCGCGACCAGGACACCGCCGAGACCGCCGTCAAGGCGGCGCAGACCGGCCACCTCGTGCTGTCGACGCTGCACACCAACTCGGCGGTCGAGACGCTCACCCGGCTCCGCTCCATGGGGATTCCCGCGTTCAATCTCGCCACTTCGGTGTCGCTGATCGTCGCCCAGCGCCTCGCGCGGGTTCTGTGCGCCCATTGCCGGCGCCCCCTCGAGGTGCCGCCGGATACCCTGCTTCGCGAGGGTTTCACCGAACGGGACCTCGACAGCGGGTTGTGCATCTTCGACGCCTCGGACGACGGCTGCGAGGGTTGCAACCACGGCTACGCGGGGCGCACCGGCATCTACGAGGTCGTGGCCGTTACGCCGGAACTTCAGCGACACCTGCTCGCGGACCGCGACAGCGTCGTGCTGGCCCGTGAAGCCCGCAACCTAGGCTACGAAGACCTGCGCCGAAGCGGTCTCAACAAGGTCCTGCAGGGCACGACGAGTCTGCGCGAGATCAACCGCGTCACGGCACGGAGCTGAACGTGGACGATCGTGCGACATATCAATGGGAAGGCAGGGACGGGTTCGGTCGCAAGCTGTCCGGCGAGCTTGCCGGCAACTCCCAAGGGGATGTGCGCGCTCGGCTGCACCAGCGAGGCGTCCGCCCGACCCGGGTTCGCCGGAAGCTCGACGGCGGTGGCACGGTCAGCCTCCGTCTCGGCCAGCGGATCAAGGCCAGCGACGTTGCTCTCTTCAGCCGCCAGACCGCCACCCTGCTCCGCGCCGGCGTACCGCTGGTGCAGGCTCTCGATGTCGTCGCGGACGGCATCGGCAGCCACACACTTGGTGGGTTGGTGAAGGACATTCGCGGTGACGTGGCGGCCGGGGAGTCCCTGGCGACGGCCTTGGCACGGTCGCCGACGCACTTCGACGCGCTGTATCGGAATCTCGTCGCCATCGGCGAGCAGTCGGGCACCCTCGAGGTCATGCTGGAGCGGATCGCCAGCTACCAGGAACGTACGCAGGAGACCATGCGCAAGCTCAGGAAGGCGATGAGTTATCCGCTGATCGTCACCACCGTGGCGGTGTGCGTCACCGCGATCCTGCTGATGTACGTCGTGCCTCAGTTCGAGGCTGTGTTCGCCAGCGTCGGCGCGGAACTGCCCGGCTTCACGCGCTTCGTGCTCGGCCTCTCGGACGCGTTCCGCAACCACTGGCCGGCGCTCGTCGGAAGCATCGCCCTCGCCGCCACCGGCTTTGTCCTGGGACGTCGGCGCTCCGCCCGGTTCCGCAATCTGCTTGAACGGATACTGCTGAAGTCGCCCATTGCCGGCGGCATCCTGGCCAACGCATCGGTTTCCAGATACGCGCGGACACTCGGCACCTCGGTGGCCGCAGGGGTACCCCTTGTCGACGCACTGCGGTCAATCGCCGGCGCCACCGGAAACTCCGTCTACGCCGTTGCCGTCGAACGTCTGTCCGACGCCGTCGCCACGGGTCAGCCGTTGCAGGCGGCCATGCGTGACAGCGGTCTGTTCCCCGACATGATGGTGCAGATGATCGCGATCGGCGAACAGTCCGGCAGTCTCGACGACATGCTCGACCGATCCGCCAGCCATTTCGAGGCGCTGCTCGATGCCGCGGTCGACAACGTGACGACCCTCGTCGAACCCTTGATGATGGCCGTGCTCGGCGTGCTGATCGGCGGCCTGATCATCGCCATGTACCTGCCCGTGTTCCAACTCGGCTCGGCCTTCGGTGGTTGATCCTTCGATACAATCTGCTCGCCCCACCCAAGGATTCCGCCATCGACCACCTGTTTACCCACGGATTGACGGTCCTCGTCCTCGCCATCCTTGCCGGATCATGTGTTGGCAGTTTCGTCAACGTGGTGATCGACCGTCTACCGGCCATGCTCGACCGGCGCTGGCGGGACGACGCCCTCGGCGCGCTGCACATCGCCCACCAGGATTCGCGTCCGGTGTTCAATCTTGCCTGGCCGGGCTCCCGCTGCAGTGCATGCGGGGCACCCATCAAGCCCCGGGACAACATTCCGGTGCTCAGTTGGATCATGCTCCGGGGGCGTTGCCGTCGCTGCGCCGCGTCCATCGCGGTACGCCTGCCCAGCGTCGAGGCCGCCGGGGCAATGCTGCTCCTGGCCGCGCTTGCCGTGTGGGGCTACACCGTGGACGCTCTGGCGTTCTACGTCTTCCTGATGGCGCTCCTTGCGGCCGCGGTGATCGACGCCGACACACAGCTCATTCCCGACGAGATCACTTTGCCGCTCGTCTGGCTGGGACTCCTCGCCGCGGCGTTCCTCGACACGACGCCGACCCCGGTGGATGCCATCGTCGGCGCGGCGGCGGGCTACGCGACGCTGTGGCTCATCTACCAGATTCACAGGCTGATCACACGGCGGGAGGGCATGGGCTACGGGGACTTCAAGCTGCTTGCCGCGTTGGGTGCCTGGCTCGGCTGGCAGGCGCTGCCGTCGGTCGCCCTGATCGCCTGCCTGCTCGGCATCGGCTACGCCGCCATCGGCCTAGTCAGGGGCAGCAGCGACCGTTCCACACCAATCCCTTTCGGGCCGTTCCTCGTGATCGGTGGTGTCATCGCGTTGTTCTTCCCGGCGCGATTGCCGCTCCTTCAGACCTTGGGTTGAAGCCATGGCGAAGTTCGTGGTCGGCATCACCGGAGGCATCGGCAGCGGCAAGACCGCCGTCTCGGATCGGTTTTGTGAACTCGGCATCGCCGTCGTCGACGCCGACGTGGCCGCACGGGTCGTGGTCGAACCCGGCCGCCCGGGGCTCGACGAGATCACCTCGCGGTTCGGCGCCGGCCTCCTCAACGACGACGGCACACTGGACCGCGCCGCGCTGCGCGCGCGCATCTTCGAGGATCCCGTCGAGCGACGTTGGCTGGAGCGCGCCCTGCATCCACGCATCAACGGGCTGATCGCCGAGGAACTCGCGGCCGCCACATCGCCCTATGCCATCCTCGTCAACCCGCTGATGCGTGGCCGGGACCCTCGCGCCGACCGGATTCTCGTGGTGGACGTCCCGGAGGAAGTACAGATCGCCCGCACCATGGCGCGCGACGACGTGGACGGGGAACAAGCCCGGGCAATCATCGCGAGCCAACTCGACCGAGAGTCGAGACGCTGCCTCGCCGACGACCTCGTCAGCAACGAGGGCAGCCGCGCGGATCTCCATGCGGCCGTCGACCGGTTGCACCGGCGCTACCTGGAGCTTGCGGCACGGTAGTGGAATCGTAGGAGCGGCGGTCGCCCCTCGGGCTCAGCTGCGGTACTCGGCGTTGATGCGCACGTACTCGTAGGAGAAGTCGGACGTCCACACCGTTTCCGTGGCCGTGCCCCGGCCCAGCAGGACCCGCACGGTGAACTCGTCGCGGGCCATGACCGCGGCACCCGCCTGTTCCGTGTAGCTCTGGGCCACGAGCCCGCCACTGGCGACCTGGACGTCGTCAAGGTAGAGGTCCACCGCGTCCGGATCGATGTCCGTGCCGGCCCGACCGATGGCCATGCAGAACCTGCCCCAATTGGGGTCGCCGGCGAACAACGCGGTCTTGACGAGCGGCGAGTGGGCGATCGTGTAGGCGACCCCGAGGCATTCGGCGGCATTCGCCCCCTCCTCCACCCGGATCGTGACGAACTTGGTCGCCCCCTCGCCGTCGCGAACGGTGCGCTCGGCCAGTTCCACGACCAAGGGCGTCAACACGTCGAGCAGTTCGTCGTATGCATCGCTCGGAGAGGCAATCGCATCACCTCCCGCGGCACCCGTGGCCATGACCACGAAGGCGTCGTTGGTGGACGTGTCGCCGTCGATGGTGAGCCGATTGAAGCTGCGCTCGGCGAGATCCCGCGCCAGGGTATTCGCGGTCAACGCCGTGAGCGGTGCGTCCGTGCCGACAAAGGCGAGCATGGTGGCCATGTCCGGACGGATCATGCCGGAACCCTTGACCATGCCGGTGGCGTTGACGTCGCGACCATTCACGGTGCTGCGAACGGAGACCGCCTTGGGTTCGGTGTCGGTGGTCATGATCGCGCGCGCGGCGTCCGCCCAGCCAGCGGGGCAAGCATTGGCCACGGCGGCATCGATGCCCCGGCGCATGGCGTCCATGTCCAGGAACTCGCCAATGACGCCGGTGGAGAACGGCAGGACCTCGTGCTCTTCGACGCCGCTCTTCGCCGCCAGATGGGCGCAGGTTGCGCGGGCGTCCGTGAGACCGCGCTTGCCCGTGGCGGCATTGGCGTTGCCGCTGTTGATCACCAAGCCTCGGGCACCGCCCAGCCGTTCGCGGGCCACGACGACGGGGGCCGCGCAGAAGGCGTTCCGGGTGAACACCCCGCCGACGACGCTGCCGGGGTCGAGCAGGACAACGGCGAGATCCAGCCGCTCGCGGTATCTGACGCCCGCTTCTGCCGCGCCGAGGATCATTCCGTCGATGGGAGTGAGATCGCCCATCGGCGGTAGGTTCACCGCCATGTCGTTTCGTCCGTGTCGAGGGGAAAAAGGGCGCGCACTCTAGAGCGCACCGCAGGACGTGTCAATGCGAGCGAAGTCGCTTCAGGCCCGACCGTGGCACTGCTTGTATTTCTTGCCCGAACCGCAGGGGCAAGGCTCGTTGCGGCCCACCTTGCGCTCCGTGCGCACGAAGGTCTCCACCCGGGTCGCGGGAGGCCGCTGACCGGGCGCGCCATTGCTTCGTTCGCCCCCGCCCGGCGTGCCGACAGCGCCACCCGGAGCGCCAACAGCCCCGCCCGGTTCTCCGTCCGCATGGCTGTAGCTCATGCTGCCCGCGGCCTGAAGGCGCCGCCGACGCTCTGCTTCCTCGATCCCCTCGTTGCCCTGAAGTTGAATCCGCGACAGCAGGCGGATGACGTCCCGGTTGATGGTGTCGCGAAGGTCCTGGAAGAGCTCGAAGGCTTCGCGCTTGTACTCCTGCTTGGGCCGCTTCTGCGCATAGGCGCGCAGGTGAATTCCCTGGCGGAGGTCGTCCATCATCGCCAGGTGTTCCTTCCACTTCTGGTCGAGCACCTGCAGCATCAACTGTTTCTCGACCTGGCGCATGGGCACACCGGCCTCGGCCCACGACGCCTCCTTGGCGGTGTATTCCTCGGCGATGGCGTCGACGATACGGTCCCGAACACCCTCCTCGGTGAGTTCGTGGTCCTCCTCCAGCCAACGGCCCACCGGCTGCTGGGTGTTGAACTCGGCCGCCAGGGCCTGTTCGAGCCCGTCGATGTCCCACTGGTCCTCGATGGTTTCGGGCGGGATGTACTCGCAGACAATGTCCTCGACCACCTCGTTGCGGATCTCCGCGATCTCGCCGGCGATTTCCTCGGCGTCCATCAGCTCGTTGCGCTGTTCGTAGATGTAGTGGCGTTGATCGTTGGCCACATCGTCGTACTCGAGCAGTTCCTTGCGGGCATCGAAGTTGCGCCCCTCGACGCGCCGCTGGGCCTTCTCGATGGAGTTGTTCACCATGCGGTGTTCGATCGCCTCGCCGTGCTCGAGGCCAAGCGAGCCCATGAAGTTGCGCAGCCGGTCGGAGGCGAAGATGCGCATCAGGCCGTCTTCCATGGACAGGAAGAAGCGCGACGAGCCCGGGTCGCCCTGACGTCCTGCACGGCCCCGCAACTGGTTGTCGATCCGCCGCGACTCGTGCCGCTCGGTGCCGACGATGTGCAATCCGCCGGCGTCGATGACCGCTCGATGGCGCTCCTGCCAGGCCGACTTGATCGCCTCGACCTGGGCCGGATCGGGCGACTCGCCGAGAGCGGCCACTTCGGCCTCCCAGTTGCCGCCAAGGACGATGTCGGTGCCCCGTCCCGCCATGTTGGTGGCGATCGTCACCACCCGGGGGCGCCCCGCCTGGGCGACGATCTCGGCCTCGCGTTCGTGCTGCTTGGCATTCAGCACGCTGTGCTTGATGTTGCGCTTGTTGAGCTCGTTGGACAGCCGTTCCGAGGACTCGATGGACGCCGTGCCCACGAGCACGGGTTGGCCCCGATCCGTCACCTCGTCGATCTCGGCGACGATGGCGTCGAATTTCTCGTCGATGGTGAGATAGACGAGGTCGTTGCGGTCGTCGCGGACCATCGGCATGTGGGTCGGGATGACAATGACCTCGAGGCCGTAGATCTGCTTGAACTCCATCGCCTCGGTATCGGCCGTGCCGGTCATGCCGGCGAGTTTGCCGTACAGGCGGAAGTAGTTCTGCAGCGTCGTCGATGCGACCGTCTGGGTCTCACGCCGAACCTGCAGTCCTTCCTTGGCCTCGATGGCCTGGTGGACGCCGTCCCGCCAGGTGCGTCCCGGCAGCGCCCGGCCGGTGTGCTCGTCGACGATCACCACCTCGCCGTTCTGCACCATGTAGTGGACGTCGCGCTGGAAAAGGAAGTGGGCCTTGAGCGCGGTGTTGACGTGATGCAGAAGCTCGAGATTGGCCGCCGCGAAGAGACTGTCGTCCTCGTTGAGAAGACCCAGGCGCTTGAGTTCGCTCTCCACCAGTTCGTGGCCACGTTCGGTCAACTCCACGTGGCGGTTCTTCTCGTCGATGAAGAAGTCACCCGTCTCCTCCGGCTCGGGTTCACCGCCCTGAAGAATGGCCGGCAGGTTCCGCTCGATCTTGTCCTGGCGTTTTAGTTTCGGTGCCAACCTATTGATTTTTTTGTACAGTTCAAACAGCTCAGTGTTTGCCTCGGCCGGACCGGAGATGATCAGTGGTGTCCGCGCCTCGTCGATCAGGATGGAGTCCACCTCGTCCACGATGGCGTATTGCAAGGACCGCTGGGAGCGGTCGTCGCGGGTGAACACCATGTTGTCGCGCAGGTAGTCGAAGCCGAATTCGCTATTGGTGCCGTAGGTGATGTCCGCCTGGTAGGCGGCATGCTTGCTATCCCGGTCCTGCTGCTGTTGAAGCACCCCGACGGTCATCCCCAGGGCCTCGTAGATCGGCCCCATCCACGCCGCGTCGCGCCGGGCGAGGTAGTCGTTCACGGTGACGATGTGCACGGCGCCACCGCCAAGAGCGTTCAGATAGGCCGGCAGCGTTGCCACCAGGGTCTTGCCCTCGCCGGTGCGCATCTCGGCGATCTTGCCTTCGTGCAGGGTGATGCCGCCGATCAACTGGACGTCGTAGGGGCGCTCGCCGCGGCTCCGCCGGGACGCCTCGCGGACAGCGGCGAACGCCTCCGGCAGCAGGTCGTCGATGGTTTCGGACTCGAGCCGCTCCCTGAACTCGGGGGTCTTGGCGGCGAGTTCCACGTCCGTAAGCGCCCGCATGGACTCTTCGAGGGCATTGATGCGGGCCACGACGCGGCCCATCCGCTTGAGTTCCCGGGCGTTGCGGCTGCCGACGATCCGGCGAGCGAGGCTGGCAAACATCCTGATTCAGTCACGGGTTCCGTGGTCGGGCGATTCTACTCCTTGAGCGGAACAATCGCTCGGTTTGATTGCCGATGGTTCCGCAATTCGATCCTGTGTCGTGCCCTACTCCCGTTGTTCCCTTGCCAAGCTTGGCATAGCATCGCGCCACCTCCACCCACCCCCGACCGATGGACGATTTGTCTCGTCCGCAGGACGTGAAGCTGCGCCGCAAGGTGCGCGAGATCGCGCGGGTCGTGCCCCGCGTCTACCGGTTCCTGTGGGAAACGGCGCCCACGCTGTTCGTGGTCGCCTGTGTGCTCATGGTGGTGGTGGCGCTAATCCCCGCCGCGATGCTCTACGTGACCAAGGTCATCGTCGACGGGGTGGTGGACGCCGCCGCCCGGGGCGGCAGTTGGACCGAACTGATCACGCCGGTGGCCCTCATGTTCGGGCTGTGGCTCAGCGAGACGCTGCTCAACGCAGTGACCCAACCGGTACAGAGCATCCTCTCGCAACGGGTCTACTACGCGGCCCAGGAACGCGTCATCGAGAAGGCCGGAGCGCTGGACATCGCGTTCTTCGAAGCGCCGAAGTTCTACGACCAACTCCGCCATGCGCAGGATCAGCTCTACCAGGTCGAGAGCGTCGTCTGGTCGACGATCTCGCTGTTGCGCAACGGCGTGGGACTGACGGCGATCATGGGCCTGTTGACGATCCTGCACCCCTTCGCCATCGTCGTCCTGATCGCGACCGTTCTGCCGGCGCTGCTCATGCAGGGCTACATCGCCCGCAAGCACTTCGACTTCGACGCCGAGTGGATCCGCAACAACCGCATGCTCGACTACCTCGTGCGCCTGATGACCTCGCGGGACAGCGCCAAGGAGATCCGCGTGTTCACCCTGGGCGATACGTTCACCGACCGCTACCGGGCGTATCGCGAGCGTCACCTCGGTGCCTACATCAAGCTGTGGATCGATCTATTCAAGGTGCGCACCGGCCTCGACGTGATCTCCCTTGCGGGCGTGGCAGCCATCTGGGCGTACGCCGTCCACCAGGCGGTGCTCGCGCGCATCACCATCGGCGATCTGACCCTCGTCTTCAACGCCGCGCAGCAGGGGCGCGGCCTGCTGATGGGACTGGTGGGAACGGGCGGCCAGCTCTACGAAAATGCCCTGTTCGTGACGCGTTTCTTCGACCTCGTGGACATGGACCCGCAGTCGGTGGACGCGTCCCTTCGGTCGCCGCCTCGCGACCCGGTGTCCTTCCCGCGTCGCATCGAGCAGGGCGTCGCGTTCAGGAACGTCTCGTTCAAGTATCCGGGGTCCGACGCCTGGGTGCTGCGCGACGTGTCCTTCGAGATTCCGCCACGGGGAAAACTCGCCATCGTCGGCGAGAACGGCGCCGGCAAGACCACGCTCGTGAAGCTGCTGTCGAGGCTCTACGACCCCGTCGAAGGCGAGATCCTGCTCGACGGCCGCGACCTGCGCGACTACCACCTCGACGACATCCGGCGCGAGGTCGCGGTCGTCTTCCAAGACTTCTTTCGCTATGACCTGTCGGCTGCCGACAACATCGGCTTCGGCGAGGTTCGCGCCCTCGACGACCGCGACCGAATTCGCGCGGCAGCCACCGACGCCGGTGCCCACGACACCATCGAGGCCCTGCCCAAGGGATACGACACGGTCCTCGGCAAGACCTTCGACGAGGGCGTCGATCTCTCGGGTGGCGAATGGCAGCACCTGGCGATTTCCAGGGCGTTCATGAGCGATGCCAGGATCCTCATCCTCGACGAACCCACGGCCGCACTCGACGCCTTCCGCGAACACCGCCTCTACGAGCAGGTCGCCGAGTTCACCAGCGACAGGATGGTCGTGTTCATCTCCCACCGGTTCTCCACGGTGCGCATGGCCGATCTGATCGTCGTCGTGGAACAGGGCCGCGTGGTCGAAATCGGCAGCCACGACGACCTCCTTGCCCTGGACGGCCGGTATGCCGCCATGTTCAACACCCAGGCCGCCCGCTACCGCTGACCCGCAACGGGCCGCATATGGCTGTCCTTCCCCGAAGGGATGGATCATCATGTGGCGCATCGACCGTGGGGTGGCCACATGGCTCAACGCGTCGTCGGCGAGTTGCTCGAGGAGCGCCACCGACCCAGAAACGCCTTGGAGCGGCTGATCAAGCGCGCGTCCCTGCGCGAATCCTGGACGGAGCAGTTGCGCGCCGTGCTGCCCTCGTCCATCGCGCCCCACTGCCGTGTCGCCGATATCCGCGGCGAGCGTCTGACCATTCAGGTCTCGGACTCTTCCTGGGCGACGCGGCTGCGCTTCGCTCTACCCGAAGTGGAGAAGGCCCTGCAATCGCTCCAGGACTTCGGCGGCGTTACGGAAATCCGAGTCCGCGTGAGGCCGTAGCGCGCCCTGGCGGCCTACTCGCCCTCGCCGAAGCGATCGGCGAACAACGCGTGCACCGCCTCGAAGGCCTCGTTCTCGTCGTCGCCGTCACAGGTGAGTTCCAGCGTCGTGCCGACAACCGCCTCGAGCATCATGACCGCCATGATCCGCTTGGCGTCCACGCCGTCGCCGCCGGGCTTGGCCAGTTCGATTCGCGAGGCGAACTGCTTGGCCAGATTGACGAGCTTCGACGCCGCCCGGGCATGCAATCCCAGTTTGTTGACGATATCGACCGAGCCCGTCCTCACGCCGAGGTCTTCCCAAGGGTGACCGCCTCGTCCAGGTCGCGGTGCCTGACGAGTACGGTGAGGCGCGAGTCGTCGAAGTGCGCGGCGAGGCGGTCGGCCACGTACACGGAACGGTGGCGGCCACCGGTGCAGCCGATGGCGACGGTCAGGTAGCGCCGCTGGTTCGCTTCGAATCGAGGTATCCACGACTCCAGAAACGTGTGGATGTCGGTGTTCAGCGCCTCGACATCGGCTTGCCCCGACAGGTACTCGCGCACAGCGTCGTCGCGGCCCGTCAAGTCGCGGAGTTCGTCGCGGTAGTGGGGATTCGGTAGGCACCGGGCGTCGAACACGAAGTCCGCGTCCACGGGTACACCCGACCGGTACGCGAACGACGTGAACAGCAACAGGAGGGCGATCGCCTCGCCGGCGACCCGCGTCTTCACCGCATTGACGAGTTCAAGCAGCGACAACGTGGTGGTGTCTATGGTGAGGTCGGCCTGATCTTCGAGGGGCGCGAGCACGGCCCGTTCCTGGTCGATCGCCTCGCGCAGCGTGGTCTCGGCATCGGTCAACGGGTGGCGGCGACGAGTTTCGCTGAAGCGCTTGACCAGGGTCGGCGATGCCGCATCCAGGTAGACGATCCGGCGGTCGACGAACGGCTGCCGAAGCGAACGGGCGACATCTTCGAAACGGCCTAGGTCGGCGGCCGGGTTGCGGGCGTCGATGCATACCGCTAGGCGCTCCTCCGCGCCCGCAAGTGCATCCTCGACGAGTTCGCCCAGCAACCGAACCGGCAGGTTGTCGATGCAGTTGAATCCCTCGTCCTCCAAGGCCTTGAGCGCCGTACTCTTGCCGGAACCCGAGCGCCCGGTGATGACGACGAGCTTCAATGGTGAGCGCTGGTTGCGGCCGGACACGGCTATTCTTGTTGGGACAGGACAAGCTGGCGCTGAAGGACGTCGAACAGCTCGCGGTCCGTCGTCGCTCGGCGGAGCTGCCCTAAGTTGGCCGGCTCGTCGAACGCGCGCGCGAGAGCCCCGAGGATCTCCAGGTGCGTCCGCTGTTCGTGCAGCGGCACGGCGAGCACAAACAAGAGATCGACGGGCTGGTCGTCCGGCCCGTCGAAGTCGATGCCCGAGGACGTTCTCATGAAACAGGCGACCGGCTCATCGCAAGCCTCAAGACGGCAGTGGGGGATGGCGACGCCTTCGCCCAAGCCGGTCGAGCCTAGCCGTTCGCGGGCGAGCAGGCCCTCGAGCAGACGCCGCGGCTCGACCTCGTCGGGAAACTCGTTCGCGAGCCGCTCGCACGCCTCTTCCAGAATGGCCTTCTTCGACCGGACATCGACACCGATGCAGGTGCAGCCGGGCTTGAGAATCTTGTCGAACTCAATCACTCGCGTTGGGCGTTCGTGTGGGTCGTTGTTGCGGCAACCCGGCGCTGCGGGCGACCACATCGCGCCGGCGCGGTCGCCCGAATGGGGTCAGCCACGGTGGTTGGTGAGCTTTTCCTTGTGCCGGATGAGTTGCCGATCCAACTTGTCCGATAGCGCGTCAATCGCCTTGTAGAGGTCGTCGGAGGCCGCGTCCGCGAAGATCTCGTGGCCTCCTCCCGCGTGCACGATGGCTTCGGCATTCTGTTCGAGCTTGTCGACGGTGAGCACCACGCGGACGTTGGTGATGTGATCGTAGTGCCGCTCTAGACGGGAGATCTTGGTGGTGACGTAGTCCTTCAAGGCGGCGGTGACGTTGAGATGGCGTCCGGTGATGTTCAACTGCATGTCGTCCTCTCCATGGCGTTGGGCACCATGACCATTCCACGCCGACTCTCACGATGTCAACTCGCGACTCCGCGACCGCCGTAACGGGCACCGAAGCGTTCGGCCAACACCGGTTGGCGTTATGATACTGATCGCAGGGGCTCGGCTTGTCCCGGCCCGTGTTGGTGCAGCGAACGGCATCCCGTCGGTCGACCGGGGCGGCCACAAGGGTCGCCCCACGATTGAAGGACCGCGTTTGGCCCAACCCAGCGGCATCGGCGAACTCAACGAGAGGTCCCTGCACCGGGCCCTGAAGGCGCTCTACGCCGTACCGGGCAGCGTCACCGAACAGTCCATCGACGGCTACGTCGCCGATATCGTCATCGGCGGACGCATCGTCGAGATCCACACCGGCATCTTCTCGCCCCTGAAGAGGAAGCTGCCCCGCCTACTTGCCCGCCATCCAGTCACGCTGGTCCATCCGATCGCCAAGGACCGCTATATCGTCAAGCCAGGGTCCGGGAGTCGATTTACCCGCCGCAAGTCGCCCAAGCACGGTTCGGTATTCGGTATTTTCGCGGCGATCGTGAGCATTCCGACGCTGGTGGGGCATCCCAATCTGACGCTGGAGATCGTCATCACGGTGGAGGAGGAAGTCCGTGTGCCGGACGAACGCCGCAACCGACGGCGCGGCGGCTGGACAGCGGTCGACCGGCGCCTCGTTGAAGTGGTCGAGGTCCACCGCATTCGATCCATGGGCGATCTCTTCGCCATGCTGGACCCTCGGCTGCCCGAGCAGTTCACGACCAGCGACCTGGCGGCGGCGATGGCGGCGGCGCGGCGCCTGGGCCAGCAGGCGGCGTTCTGCTTCCGCGAGGCGGGGGTCATCGAGGTCTGCGGCAAGATCGGCAACGCCCTGGTCTATCAGCGAGCGGAGCAACGAGCGAAGCAACGCGCGAAACCCGGCGCTTGAGCCAAACGTATGCGACACTCCCGCCCCCGCTCGCTTGTGAGCGTCGGTGGTGGTGGTTTGTACCACCGAAGTGAATTGATCTTGAGGAGACTCCCGTGCTCGACACCCGCGTGGCGCAAGCCGCCATCGACCACGCCATCGCCCTCGGCGCCGACTTCGCCGAGGTGTTCGTGGAACGCAACCAGATCAACAACATCGCGACCCTGTCGAGCCAGGTTCGCGACATCGCATCGGGCATCGACTTCGGCGTCGGCGTCCGCATGGTGTACGGCACCAACGTGCTCTACGGCTACACCAACCGCACCGACCAAGAAGAACTGAAGCGCATCGTCTCGGAACTCGCCGCCAAGGATCGGCGGGATCCCGCAACCACGTCGCAGGCGTTCGACTTCCGCCTCGCTCCGGACGTCCACGGTGCCGAACGCACGCTTGCCGAGGGCGCGGAGGTCGGCGACAAGGTGGCCTACCTGGTCGCCGCCGATCGGGCGGCGAGGACGGCGAGCAACCTCATCTCGCAGACCCAGGGGGCGTGCCTTCAGCGTCAACAGGGCGTCGAGATCTTCAACAGCGAAGGTCTGCACATCCGCGACACCCGACACTATGTCCGCGCCAGTCTGCGCGCCGTGGCGTCCAACGGTAGCGAGCAGGCCACCGGCTCGAGGAACGACGGCGGCCTCTTAGGCTGGGAAATCGTCGAGACGCTCGACCCCGCCGAATGCGGCGCGGAAGCGGCTCGCCAGGCGGTGGTCAACCTGTCCGCCAAGCCGTGTCCATCCGGTCGAATGCCTGTCGTCATCGGCAACGGCTTCGGCGGTGTGATCTTCCACGAGGCCTGCGGGCATCTGCTGGAGACCACCTCGGTTGCCAAGCAGGCGTCGGTATTCCACGACCAACTTGGCGAGATGATCGCCAATCCCGTGGTCAACGCCGTGGACGACGGCACGCTGGTGCGGGAGTGGGGCTCGATCAACATCGACGACGAGGGCATGGCGACGGAACGAACCCAGCTGATCAAGGACGGCAAACTCGTCAACTTCCTCGCCGACCGCGTGGGTGCGGCCCAGACCGGCCTGCCGCGCACCGGGTCCGGGCGTCGGCAAAGCTACCAGTACGCACCCGCGTCGAGGATGCGCAACACGTTCATCGAACCGGGCGACGACAGCTTCGACGACATGATCGCCTCCATCGACCGCGGACTCTACGCCTCGCACATGGGCGGCGGCTCGGTGCAACCCGGCACCGGCGAGTTCAACTTCGCCGTGGTCGAGGGCTACTACGTCGAGGACGGCCGGGTCCGCCACCCGGTCAAGGCCGCGACGCTGATCAGCACCGGCCCCGACGTGCTGCGACGCATTTCCATGGTCGGCCGCGACTTCGCCCTGGCCACCGGCATGTGCGGTTCGGTATCCGGAGCGGTGCCCACGACCGTGGGCCAGGCCACGTTGAAAGTGGACGACATCCTCGTCGGGGGCAACGCCTGATGGCCGCCAACGGGATCGAAGCCAACGCCCGCCACATCCTCGACAGGGTCACGAACGCCGGCGCGGTCGGCGACCTCGTCGTCCGCGAGGCCGCGTCGCTGTCGCTCAAGGCCCACGCCGGCCAACTCGAAGAGCACAAGGTCACGTCCACACGCGTCTACGGCGTCCGCGTCGTCAAGGACGATCGCGCCGGCATCGCCTACAGCGAAGCGGACGACGCCCCGGCGCTGGACTCCATGGTCGACCAGGCTCTCGTCAACGCCAAGTTCGCCCGCGTCGACCCGAACGAAGGCGTCGCTGCCGGCGACACCGCGTTGGTCACCGACGACGCGACCTTGAGCCCGCCCGACGCCACGCCGGTCGAAGCCAAGATCGACACGGCGCTCACCATCGAACGGGAACTCACGGCGCGCGACAAGATTCGCAACCTGCCCTACAACGGCGTTCAGGACACCACGGCCACGCGCCACGTGTTCTCGACCAGCGGACGCACGGCGCGCAGCCGAAGCCGCGTCTGCAGCGTCCACGCCTACGCACTGGCGAGCGACGCCGGCAGGGACGCCCTCGAAGGCGTGCAATGGTACGGACGCCGTTTCGACGACATCGACACCGAGTGGATCATCGAAGAGACCCACCTGCGCTGCCTTGCGATGCTGGACGGCGAGGCCATCCCGAGCAGGCACTACGACGTCTTGTTCGACGACGAGCACCAGGCGGACCTGTTCGCCGTGTTCGCCGACATGTTCTCGGCGAAGACCGCCCGCGACGGCATCAACCCGCTGCGCGACAAGGTCGGCGAGCGGGTCGCCGTGGACACGCTTACGGTCCGCGACGCGCCGCTCGCCACCGACGGTCTTCACTACGCCTTGTTCGACGACGAAGGGCTACCCACCGCGACCACGACGCTGATCGACGCCGGGGTGCTGAAGACCCTTGCACACAACAGCGCCACGGCATCGCACTTCGACGTGCCCAATACGCGCAACGCCGAACGTTCACCGCGCGCTTCCCTCGGCGTCGGGCTGCATCAACTGGAGGTCGCCCCGGGCAACGTGGCGGAGCCCACCCTGACGAGCGGCGAGTACCTTGAGATCATCGACCTCGCAGGGCTCCACTCCGGTGCCAACACCGTATCTGGAGACTTCAGCTTCGGCGCGGCCGGCTTCCTCTGCCGGGACGGCCAACGGCTCCGCCCGGTGCGCAACATCACCGTGGCGGGCAACTTCTACGAGATGCTGAACAAGATCGACGCCATCGGCGACACCCAGCACTGGAACCCGGAGCGCTCTTCGCTGATGGCGCGGATTCGGTTCGCGGACGTGGCGATTTCAGGGTAGTGGCCAAGCCTGGTCGAGCCTATGGGGTTGGGGATATGCAGTAGTTCCATTGGCCGATGAACGAATCGGGTACCAGGGTCAGCGCATCGAGTTGATCGTCGGTGATCCTGTTGGCGTGCGCGCGCCGCGATCTGGGGCGGGGCGGACGAGTCTGCCTCCTCGGCGCTTCACCGAGCAGGTTGACGACGGCTTCGCGGCACACGGCCGGTCGACTTCGGTCGTTCTCCACCACCCGAGCGGACATGCGGTGCTCGATGCGGCGCCAACGGCTGGTCGCCGGCGGGAAGTGGCACATGGCGACGACGACTCCATGGCGGTCCGCAAGTCGTTGCAGCTGGACCTTCCAGACGCGGTTGACTTCGCTCGCCGCACCGCCGCAGTCGGTCGTGATCAGCATGCGGGACGCTGCCGGATAGGCTATCCGCCCCATCTTGCACCACCAGCGATCAACCAGGTGGGCGGCAAGTTCGGCCGTGTCCTGGTCGATGCCGACGTCCACCCAGCCCTTGACACTGTCCTCGACGTCCGCCGGTACGGCCTCGCCCGAGCCCCCCTCGGTGAAGGCCCCGATGCCGGTGGGCTTGGGCAGTTCCGTGGAACGCCAGCGCAACCCGCCGATGCGGTAGGGACCGATGAGTTGTTTGCGCGTGTCGACCCAGATGGCCGGCTGGCCGTCGCCGTGGAAGTCGACCACGCGCCGGCCGATGTGGCGGAGCTGGGCATCCCGATCGAAAACCCTGCGTCCATCGCGGGTCTGCCGGTTCGACCGTAGGCTGTAGCCTAGTTCGTGCAGCAGACCACTCACATGGGAGGTGTTGGCCGTTCGACCCTGGGCGTGGAGCCGTTCGGTTAGTACGGCCATGCTGCAGCAGCTCCACCGTAGCGGACCCTCCGGGTCGCCCTGCGGGGACTGGTCGAACAGTCGCTCCACCGCCTTCGCCAAGTCCGGTCGCCGTTGCGTCAACGAACGCTCGCCACCGCTTTCCCCGGGCCTGTCACGCACCGCAACCCCGTCTGCCCGCCGCATATCGATCCATGACGACATCGTATGCGCGGCGCAATGCCCCGTATGTAGGACACTCACCACAAGTCGTGCGCGAAATCCGCCCGGATCTGGTGCGCGCGCGGGCGTCAGAAACGGCGAGTGATCCCCGTGCAGAAGTCGGCGATGCTGCGAGCCGTTTCGCAGCTGACTTCCTGGCAGACCGAGGGGAAGACCTCGGTCGCGTGGGTCGTGCCCACGTCTCTTCCCGACGCTCCAGTGCAGCTCAGTTCTTGGTCTTGTCGACGAGCTTGTTGGCTTCGATCCACGGCATCATGGCACGCAGATTCGCACCCACCTCCTCGATGGGGTGCGTCTGGCTCCGGCGGCGCATGGCCTTGATGGTCGGCGCCCCCGCCTGGTTCTCCGAGACGAATTCCCGGGCGAACGTGCCCGACTGGATCTCGTCGAGGATGCGCCGCATCTCCGCCTTGGTCTCGTCGGTGACGATACGCGAGCCGCGGGTCAGGCCGCCGTACTCGGCGGTGTTCGAAACCGTGTACCACATGTTCGAGATGCCACCCTCGTAGAAGAAGTCGACGATGAGCTTCAACTCGTGCAGGCACTCGAAGTAGGCCATTTCGGGGGCGTAACCCGCCTCGATGAGGGTCTCGAAGCCGGCCGTGACGAGCGCGGCGGCACCGCCACAAAGCACCGTCTGTTCACCGAACAGGTCGGTCTCGGTCTCTTCCCGGAACGAAGTCTCGATGATGCCCGCACGCCCGCCACCGTTGGCCGCCGCATAGGACAGCGCGATGTCCTTGGCGAGCCCGCTGGCGTCCTGGCCGATGGCGATCAGGGAGGGGACGCCGCCACCCTCCACGTAGGTCGAGCGCACGGTGTGGCCGGGCCCCTTGGGCGCGATCATGACGACATCGAGGTCCGGGCGCGGTTCGATCAACTGGAAGTGGATGTTGAAACCATGGGCGAAGGCGATGGCCGCCCCCGGCTTGAGGGTCGGCTCGATCTCTTCGGCGTAGATGCGCTGCTGGTGCTCGTCCGGCGTCAGCATCATGACGAGATCCGCATCCGCCACGGCTTCTACAACGGATTTCACCGTGAAGCCGGCGTTCTCGGCCTTGGTCCACGAGCCGGACCCGGGACGCAGGCCGACCGTGACGCCGACGCCGGAGTCGCGCAGATTGTTGGCATGGGCATGGCCCTGGGAGCCGTAGCCGACCACTGTGACGTTCATCTTCTGGATGATCGAAAGGTCGGCGTCCTTGTCGAAGTAGACCTGCATCGTGTTCCCCTTGTCTTGAGTCGCCCCCGTGCTGTTCAGAGGCTCAGAATCTTCTCGCCGCGTCCGACGCCCGAGACGCCGGAACGGACCACCTCGAGGATGTTCGCCTCGTCGATGGCGCGGACGAACGCGTCGAGCTTGTCGGACGTACCGGCGAGCTGGATGGTGTAGGTGTCGCGCGCGACGTCGATGATCTGGCCGCGGAAGATCTCGCTTGCGCGCTTGATCTCGTCGCGCATCTCGCCGGTGGCACGCACCTTGATCATCATCAGTTCGCGCTCGATGTGATCGCCGTCGGTGAGGTCCACCACCTTGACCACCTCGATCAGCCGGTTGAGGTGCTTGGTGATCTGTTCGATGCGGTTCTCGTCGCCCTCGGTGGACAGGGTCAGACGCGACAGGGTCGGATCCTCGGTGGGCGCGACGGAAAGCGTCTCGATGTTGTAGTTGCGCTGGGCGAACAGGCCGATCACCCGCGACAGGGCCCCGGCCTCGTTCTCAAGAAGGATGGCGAGCAGACGACGCACCTAGTGTCCTTGCGGACGCGCTGACGCGGCATTTGAGGGTTGCCGGGGCACTAGACGTCCTCGCGGATGTCGTCGCGGCCATCGACCCGTTCGAGGACCATGTCGTCCATGGCACCGCCCTTGACGGCCATCGGATAGACGTGCTCCTCGGGGTCGATGTGGGCATCGACGAACACCAGGTCGTCCTTGTGCTTGGGCCCGAAAACGTCGGCCATGACGTCATCGAGTTCGGCGAGGGCGTGGATCCGGTAGGCGACGTGGCCGAACGACTCGGTCAGCGCCTTGAAGTCCGGCAGCGCGTCCCGGTAGGTACTGTGCGAGTGCCGTCCACCGTACTGCATGTCCTGCCACTGCTTGACCATGCCGAGAGCCTGGTTGTTGAGGTTGATGATCTTGATCGGCAGCGCGTACTGCATGCAGGTAGACAGTTCCTGCATGTTCATCATGAAGCTGCCCTCGCCGGTAATGCAGGCCACCGCCGCGCCGGGGTGCGCGAACTGCACGCCCATAGCGGCAGGCAGGCCGAATCCCATGGTGCCGAGGCCACCGCTGTTGATCCACCGCCGCGGCTCGGCGAACTTGTAGTACTGCGCGGCGAACATCTGGTGCTGGCCCACGTCGCTGGTGACGAACGCCTGGCCTTCGGTCGCCCGGTACACGGCCTGGACGACCTGCTGAGGCAGCAGCGTGCCGTTCAGACCGCTGCGGTGGCGCTGGTCGTGGTCGAGACCGTGGGCGTCCCGCCAATCTCCGATGCGCTTCCACCACGCGGCCAGGGCATCCCGGTCAAGCCGATCCGGATCGGCCTCGAGCCGCCGCTCCACGACCCGGTCGATCTCGGCGAGGACCACGGTGGCCGGTCCGACGATGGGGATGTCGGCGTTGATGATCTTGGAGATCGATGCCGGATCGATGTCCAGGTGGACGATCTTCGCGTCGGGCGCGAACTTGCCCGGGTTGTTGGTCACGCGGTCGTCGAACCGCGCACCCACGGCGAAGATGAGGTCCGCATGGTGCATTGCCATGTTCGCCTCGAAGGTGCCGTGCATGCCGAGCATGCCGAGGAACTGGTCGTCGTCGCCGGGGAAGCCCCCCAACCCCATGAGCGTGTTGGTCACCGGAAAACCGAGCCGTCGGGCCAAGCGCGTCAGCGGCCCCGCCCCGTCCCCCTGGATGACCCCACCACCGGCGTAGATCACCGGTCGTCTAGCGCCCAGCAGGGCTTCCACCGCCTTCTTGATCTGGCCGCTGTGGCCGCGCGTCGCGGGCGCGTACGAACGCAGCGACACGGTCTGTGGGTAGTCGTAGTCGAACAGGGCGTTGGGATCGGTGGTGTCCTTCGGTATGTCGATGACCACCGGTCCGGGTCTCCCGGAACGCGCGATGTAGAACGCCTCCTTGACAGCCTGTGGAATCTCCGGCGCGCTGCGCACCAGGTAGCTGTGCTTCACCACCGGCCGCGACACGCCCACCATGTCGGTCTCCTGGAACGCGTCCGTGCCGATGACCTCGTTCGGCACCTGCCCGGAGATCACGATGATCGGCGTCGAGTCCATGTAGGCGGTGGCGATGCCGGTGACGGCATTGGTTGCACCGGGGCCCGAAGTGACCAGCACGACGCCCGGTTTGCCCGTCGCGCGCGCGTAGCCGTCCGCCATGTGCGTCGCGGCCTGCTCGTGGCGAACGAGGATGTGCTCGATGCGCTGCTGCTTGAAGATCGCGTCGTAGATGTGCAGCACGGCCCCACCGGGGTAGCCGAAGACATGCTCGACCCCCTCATCCTGCAACGCGCGAATGAGCATCTCCCCGCCGGATAGGCGTTCGGACATCGACAACGACACTCCCAGAAAAAAGGGCGCGTACTATACCAGTCCCGTCCGGCCCCAATGGCTCACAGGTCACCGCCACCGCGAGGATCGTTCGTGGGTCGCGAGCCTGGTTCAACTCCCTTCCAACGCATCAAGCAGGCATTCGACGTCCTCCGGTGGTTCGGATTCGAAGTCGAGACGCTCGCCGTTCACCGGATGCACGAAGCCCAATCGGCTCGCATGCAGTGCTTGACGCGGAAATTTCTTGATCGTTCCCGCCTGGTCCGCCGACGCAGCCCGCGGGACGATCCCGCGCGCACCGTAACGCGTGTCGCCCACCAGCGGATGGCCGAGGGCCGCGAGGTGCACCCGAACCTGGTGGGTCCGCCCCGTCTCCAAACGGGCCTCGATCAGCGTGTGCACCTCGAAGCGTCGGCGCACGGCGACATGCGTCACCGCATGGCGGCCATCGTCGCGAACCGTCTGGCGCAGCCGATTGTGCCGGTCCCGGCCGATGGCGAGATCGACGGTCCCATCGGCGATCAGCACGCCCTCGGCTACCGCCAGGTAGTGCCGTTGGATCCGTCTCGCTCGCATCGCTTGACCCAGTTTCAGCAGGCTCGCGGCGTTGGCCGCGACCACCATCAAGCCGCTGGTGTCCTTGTCGAGTCGCTGCACCAACCCGGCCCGAGGCAATAGCGCCAAGTCGGGCCTCAGGTCGAGAAGACCGTTGACCAACGTACCCCGGGGATTGCCAGCGCCGGGATGAACCACCAGTCCCGCAGGTTTGTCCACGACGATGATGTCGGCGTCCTCGTGGACCACGCGGAACTCGAGGGACTCGGCCGAGCGCCAGTCGAAGCGGGCTTCCCGGGTCGCCCGCAGACGCAGGCATTGGCCGCTGGCGACCGCCGTGCTCGGCTTCGCGACACGACCGTCGACGGTGAGTTCGCCCGCCCGAATCCAGCGGGCCAGTTCCGACCGTGAAATCGCGGTACCGACATCGGCATCCGTGGCGAACAATCCCACCGCGGCACGGTCCAGGCGCGCGCCATTGAACTTCTGCGGCACGACCGCGTCCAACTCCACGGCTATCGCATCGTCGCTCGAATCGCGCACGTAACGCCTCGTCACCAAGGGGGCAAGCATAGCGTCGGTCACGCAGCGACTGCTACGATAGACACCGTGCGCGATCCGCTAGGGAAGGTCTGAGGGACAGCCGGTCATCGCGCTCCAGGAACCAGTCGGGAGTACCTAATGCCCAGTCACCGTTGTCTGCTGACGGCCAGTGCCGCGTTCGCCGTGGCGATCACGGGCTGCGCCTGGTTCGGCGACGACGAGGATGAAGGAGACATTCCGGACGGAGGTCAGCAGGCCCTCTACGAGGACGCCCGGCGCAGTCTGCAATCCGGCAACTACTCCAGTGGCATCCTCCGCCTGCAGAGGCTTGAAGCGCGGTTTCCGTTCGGCGACTACGCCGAGCAGGCACAGTTGGAGCTCATCCACGCCCACTTCATGCTCTCCGACGAGGACGCCGCACGGGCGGCCGCCGACCGGTTCATCAGGCTGCATCCCCAGCACCCCAACGTGGACTATGCGTATTACATGCGCGGGCTCATCTCGATCGCGCAGGGACACGGCGTGTTCGCGCGGATCTTCGGCGCCGATGTCGCGCTTCGCGACGTCACGCATCTCAAGCAGGCCTTCACCGACTTCGGCGATTTCGTCACGCTCTTTCCCGACAGCGAATACGCCACCGATGCCCAGCTCCGGATGATCCATCTGCGCGACATCCTGGCCAGGGCGGAACTCAAGGTCGCCACCTACTACCTGGGCCGGCGCGCCTACATCGGCGCCGGCAACCGGGCGCGATACATCATCGAGAACTTCTCCCGGACTTCGGTGGCCCCGGATGCCTTGGCGGTACTCGTGGAGGCCAACTGGCAACTCGGCTTAGAAGACGCCGCGAACGACGCCCTCGAGGTCCTGGCCTTGAACTACCCGGAATACCACGCGTTCGACGACGACGGCCGGCTCGTGCTCGACAGGGTCGTGGACGACCGCGAGCGCTCCCTGCTGAACCTCGTGAGTCTTGGCCTGCTCGGCCGCCCCAAGCTGCCACCGCCACTCAAGATCGAGCGCTCAGCCGCCGCCACCGCATCGTCGTAGACCGCTCGGAACCGTCTCAGGCGACGGCGATCTCGCACATCGAAATCAGCCCTTCGCCAATGGTGTGAAGCGCGCTTCGAGCGCATTCTCGGTATCCCCTGGGCAATCGGCCAAGCGGTTGGAGGCGGATCGATGTGGAACCCAAGCATCCGCCGCCGGCGCACGGCTCGCGGACTCACCCTGGGCGAACTCTTGGCGGCGCTGGCAGTGGTCGCGGTACTGGCCGCGGTCGCCGCGCCCGGCATGGCCGGCCTGGTGGCGAACCGACAGAGCGACGCGGCCATGGAACAGATGCTGCGCGCGGTGCGCTACGCCCGGAGTCTTGCGGTCACGCGACGGGTCACCGCGACGCTCTGCCCTGGTGCGGGCGAACGATGCGGCCCTCGCGACAGTTGGCATGAGGGCGCATTCGTGTTCCTTGATCGCGATGCAGATGGTCACCGCGCACCGGACGAGCCCATCGTCCGGCGCATGCCGCCACTACCCCAGGGCTATCGCGTCACCTGGCGTTCGTTCCGCGGTCGGATCTCGCTGTCCATGCGACCCACCGGACTCACCGACTGGCAGGCCGGCAACCTGCTGATCTGTCCACCGGATGGCGATCCCACGGGCGCACGCCAACTGATTGTCAACGCCCAGGGTCGCGTACGCCAGGCCCGCGACAGCGACGGCGACGGCATCGTCGAGAACGCCAACGGCGACCCCGTGTCCTGCTAGGAATGCTCTGATCAAGCCATCCCTGGCTTGATGAAAACGGGCAACGACAAGCGTCCCCCTACGGGAGTTCCGTCCATGACAGGCGGCGTGCTCTGCCGCCGTCGCGGGTGCGGCCGAATGTGCTCTGCAGGGTCACCGTGACGTTTGCTGTCGCCCCGGTGGCGCGCGCGGTGATGCGGAAGACATCCATCGTCACCGGTTCGAGCGGCTCCGCCTCGCTACCGGTGTCCGTGACCGTCGCTAGCCACTCGATGATGTAGCGGGGTTGGCGTTCGACCCCAGGGACGGACGGTGACGGCAGGCGACCCTCGGTCCACATCTCGGGACGCCGCCACGGTGGATGCTCGCCGTAGGCCGGCCCGGTCGCCAAACCACCTGTCCCCGACGCCGTGAACGTGTCAGCGGGCTCGCTGTCGTTTTCCACGAGCCATCGTTCGGCATCGGCCAACGCAACCTCCGCCGCGTGGAACGCCAGCACCGCATCCGTCGCATTGTGCGCCATACGCAGTTCCAGGGTTGTCGATTGCGCCGCGACCAGGGTTCCAACGGTGAGCGCCAGGAGCAGTCCGAGGGCAACGACGAGGACGAAGCCACGGACGCGTTCGCGGGACATCATCGGTTGCGCAATGCCAGGGTACGAGAGAATCGTCTCGACAGCACCCGGTCGTCCGCCGTGACCACATCCACACTCGATGCGACCAGCGACACCCGCACGGTGCGCACCGGATCCGTCGAACTTCCCGGCGGCACGTGCCGCGTGGGCGCGCTCGAACCATCGTCGGCGATGGCGTCGACGCCGAACAGGACCTGCATGTCCTCGATGCCCTGGACGAGTTCCACGGCCCGGTCCGTCGAGGTCTTGCGCCATAGCGACCAGACAACACCACCCCGGTTGCCGGTACCGCTGCCCTGGGCCACGAAGTAGACCTCGGTCACGATCCGAGCGACGGCAGCCGCCACCGGTCGGTCCTCGTCGCCGAAGGGCTCCAAGGAGCCGAACAACGCCACGCCGGGTCGATTGTCGAACACGTCGCTACCGGTAGGACGCGAGAGGGTCGTCCTCCCGACGGCTGCGTCGGCGCCGATGCGGATCAGGATCCCTTGGCCGCAACCGGACACGAGGGCAAAGTCGTCCGCCGCCAGGGCGAAGTCCTCGTCGATGATCACGGTTAGCGGATCGCTCCCCGTCCTCCAAGGCTCGGCGAGCGGATGGACCGGCGCTTCGACCCGGCGAAACACGATGACGTCGCTGCCCGGTCTCAGCCCCGAGGTGGCGATCCGGTTGCGCAGCTTGAAGGCCAACCCCGTTCCGTCCACGCCACGCAGGGGAAGAGCCGAGAGCGTCGGGTTCCAGTTCTCCGGGCGATTGCCTTCGCCGACGCCGTCGAAGCCCTCCACGGCAACGACGATCTCGACCTCGGCAAGGCGGTCCCAGTCACCGTTGAGCCCGTTGACGATCGGCACCCCGGCCGCGCAACCGAGGTAGCCCGCGTTGCGCGCCGACCGGGCGAGGATGTCGAAGGCGTGGCGCACCGACTCCTGCAACGCGGCCTCCCCGGAGAGCAGGACGTTGCCTCTGCTCGTGGCGGCAAACAGCTGCACCAGCGCGGCTGCAACCAGGACGCCGAGGGAGGCGGCAAGCAGGACCTCGAGCAGCGAGAACCCTCGCGCACCGGCCCGTAGCCCACCCATCCTCTACAGGCCTCCCCGGATAGCGAACATGCGACGTCCGGGATCCTGCCAAGCCACGGTCACCGTGAACGCACCGTCACCCGCCAAGTCAACGCCACCGTCGCCCCCCGGTAGTCCCGGCTGTTCACGCGGGTCGCCCAGCACGCCCACGGCGCGAACCGCCGCACAGCTCGACTGGGCGTGCCAGCGGCCCAGGGAACACTTCCACACCGCCAAGTCGAACGCCGCGAGTTCCGCCGCATCACAGTCCCGCGCGAGGCAATCAACGAAGATCGGTGGCGGTACGCCGAGTCCCGTGGCGTAGGTCGCCGCGTCGTTCGCCCGTATGCGCTCGGCGATGTCCTCGGCCAGCAGCGCGGCCAACGTCGTCTCAAGCGCACCGCGGGCGTTGCGGGCGCTCGCGAGCTGCAATCCGACCACGCCCAGCACACCCACAGCCACGATCAGGACCGCCACCAGGAGTTCGATCAACGAGTAGCCACGGCGCATCAGTCCGTCCACCGCCGTTCATCGGCATCGTCGAAGTCACCGTCGGCGTTGCGGTCCCAACGTCGGGCACCGGTGCCGTCCAGTTCGAGAACGCCTTCTGTCGCCGCCGCACCGCCCTCGCGTGGGGTGGCCCGCAGTACGTAGTCGGTGGGGCTCGCGGCGCGCACGCTGACTACGTACGCCCCAGCCGCGACAACGCACAGGTTGGCCGAGACCGGGCCCGTGGATGCATCGCCCACGCCGTCGCCATCGGTGTCCAAAGCCATCGCATAACCCATGGTCTCGGTGGCATGGCGTTCCAGCCCCTGGGCACAGCGAAGCAGATCGGCCTGGGCGTTGACGCGGTGGGCGCGCAGGCCATAGGCGGTGTAAACCGGTACCGCCACCGACACGAGGACGACGAGGATCGCAACCGCCACCAACAGCTCGAGAAGTGAGAACGCCCTGTCGCGCATGTGCTACCCGCTTTTCGCAGCGGACGGCCGGACCTACAGAATGACGACCTTCAGGATGGTGACATCGAACACCAGGTCGCGCCCGGCCAAGGGGTGGTTGAAATCCACCACGACCGTCTCCGGGCCCACCGAACGCACCACGCCCGGCAACTCGCCGCCCACCGCCGCAAAGGCGATCATCATCCCGGGGACGAGGTCCGAGGCGTTAGGGAAATCCGCCCGGGGCAGCGTGCGAATGTTCTCTTTTCGTCGCAAGCCAAAGCCCTGGGTGGGAGGAATGGCGATGCGTTCGTCGTCCCCGGCGCGGAGTCCGAAGAGGGCACGCTCGAAACCGTCCGGCAGGTTGCCGTCGCCGACCGTGAAGGTCGCCGGTTTCGCACGCCGGGTCGTGTCGACCTCCTCGCCGGACGCGAGGTGGATCGAGAAGTGCAGCTTCACTTGCACACCGGGACCGATGGCGACGTCGCCGGCGTGACTGCCCTGCCCTTCCCGGGCGATGAGTCGGGTCACTCGGACCTGCCATTCGACCCGGTGCCGGGACGCTCCCGTCTGGTCCGCAACACGTCGGCAACGATCAGCATGATCCAGCCCGCGGCGCCCACGGTGATGGCGCTGTCCGCGACGTTGAACACCGGGAAGTTGAACCAGCCGTAATGCACATGGACGAAGTCGACGACACAACCGCGGATCAGCCGGTCCACCAGGTTGCCCACGGCACCCCCGAGGATGAGGGCGTTGGACACGCCCTCGAGGGACGTGCTGGTGTAGCGCCAGATCGCCACGATGAGGTAGACCGAGACGAGCGCGGCGGCGATGGCGAACAGCCAGCCGAGGTTCTGGAACATGCTGAACGCCGCCCCCGTGTTGCAGGTCAACGTCCAGGACAGAAACGGCAACACGTCGACGGAACCGCTGTCGCGGAGAAGGACCAGCGAAAGCCACTTCGTCGCCTGATCGAGGGCCACCACGGCGACGGCCAAGCCGTACCAGCGGATCATCCGGCGTCGCTGTCCACGCCCTGCGTGAGGGACCCATGCCGGCTGAAGTACTCGCGGATGCGACGAATGTCGCGTTCCATCTCGATGCGCAACGCGTCGAGCGACGGGAATCGGCGTTCGTCGCGGATCTTGTGGTGCAACGTCACCGTCAACAGTCGCCCGTAGATGTCCTCGTCGAAGTCGAGCACGTGGACTTCCAGGAGCGGCTCCTTGCCGCCCACCGTGGGCCGCACGCCGAGATTGGCCGCACCCATGCGTTTGGCACCGAGACCGTCCACGGTCACCGCGAACACGCCTTCGAGGGCAGCCTTGTAGCGCTGCAGGCGGATATTCGCCGTGGGGACACCGAGTTGGCGTCCCAGCCGGCAGCCGTAGACCACGCGGCCCATGATGAAGTACGGACGCCCGAGGAGCTTCTCGGCGAGTCTGAAGTCACCCTCGGCAAGGGCTTCGCGGATGCGGGTACTGCTGACGCGTTCGTGATCGAACGTCAGGGTGCCCATGTGGGTGACACCGAAGCCGAAACGGTCGCCCGCCTGCTTCAGCATCGCGTAGTCGCCCTCGCGATCACGACCGAACTGGAAGTCGTCGCCGACAACGAGATAGCGCACGCCCAGCAGCTCGATGAGAAACCGTTCAATCACCTCCTCCGCCGGAATCAGGCGTGTGCGCTCGTTGAAAGGGATGCACAGCACGCGGTCGATCCCCGATTCGCGCAGCAGGTGGATCTTCTCCCGGAACCGCGTGAGCCGCGCCGGCGCCGGCGTATGCTGGAAATACTCACGCGGCTGCGGCTCGAAGGTGACCAGCAGGCTCGGCGCACCGAGTTCGCGACTCTTGGCAGCCAGATGGGCAAGCAGCATTTGGTGGCCGTAGTGCACACCGTCGAAAGTGCCGATGGTCGCCACGCACCCGGCATGCCGGGGCCGGATGTTGTGCAGGCCGCGGATGATCTCCATGCGCGGGGAGTCTGTCGCACAGCCGCAGTAGCGGCAAGTGCGACGGATGGTGTTGGCCTGCCGGGGGCCAACAGCCGTCGCCCGGCACGCACGTTCACGCGGATACAATTGACCGCCTCGTAATCAAAACCCTGGGAGCGACGTGCGACTCGCCAGCGTAGCCGGCCGCTTCGAGTACGCCATCACGACAAAGCTCGACACCGTCCTGCGTGTCGGCTGGGTCGTCGTGATTGGCTGTTTCCTGATTCTGGCGATCGGATCGTTGGTAGGGGTGCCCGGCAAGGACGAGGCGGCGTTCGCCTACGTCGCGAAGGGTATGTTGAACGGGGAACTTCCCTATGTGGACCGCTGGGATCAGAAGGGGCCGCTGACGTACGTCTTGAGCCTGGTTGGCGTTCTGATCGACGACCTTTGGGGTATCCGGATCTTGGCAGGGGTCTTCCTGTTGGCTTCGACCTTCGCCGCCTACCGGCTGATCCGCGAAGGATTCGGCCAACTGGCGGCGTTCTTCGCCACGGTGATCCTGCTGGTCTACTACGCCCGCCTGGACCCGGGTGGCATGACGGAACACTACGCACTCTTGTTCCAGTTGCTCGCCCTGCACGCATTCGTCCGAGTCGAACGCCAAGGCGACTCAACCTTCCAACTCCCGCTCCTCGTCGGCGTGCTCGGCGCGGCGGCATTCCTGCTCCGACCCGATCTGGTTGGCGTCTGGCTGGCCATAGGCATCTATTGGCTGATTCGTGAGCGGCGCGTTCCCGCCCGGCTGTGGTGGGCCGTCCTGGGAGGTGCCAGCGTGCTGGCCGCAGTCGCAGGATCACTCCAGCTCGTCGGCAGTCTGGCCGCCTTCTGGGACGCCACCTTCGCGTACAACTTCCACGCCTATGGTGACGGCCCGACTTTCGCCGACCGCCTGTGGGCACTTCGCCAAGGCCGGTCGATCTTTCTGCCAATCGTGGTGATCTTCACGAGCGCCTGGGTCGTCGCGCTCTATGTCGTGGTGGTTCGGCCAAGCCTGCCTGGGGGACACGATGCGTTGGTCCGCCTCGCCATCATCCTTCTGCCAATCGAACTGCTGCTGGTGTCCGTGTCAGGGTACGACTATCGGCACTACTACGTCGCGTTGTTGCCCGTGATCCTTCTGCTGCTTGGCTTCGCGGTGCGCTTCGTCGTCGAACGGCGCTACGTCGCGGCGTCGTTCCTCAGCATCGTGCTGCTACTCGGCAGTGCGCACCACTACCGGGCATACGATGTCGTGTCCAAGACGATCAATCGGCTGACGGCGGATATCGGTGGTCGCGATATCCGCTATCAATTCGCGGCGCGCATCCGGCGGACGACATCCGTCGGGGACACCGTTTTGGTCTGGGGATTCCAGCCTCTCGTGCATCTCGTGTCGGAACGGGACTCGCCGACACGCTACTTCTACCAGTTTCCCCTCATGATGCCCGGCTACACGAGCCGTGCCCGGATCGACGGTTTCGTCCAGGACGTCCGGTCGAAGACTCCCGCGGCGATCCTCGACCAGCGTAACCCAAGGCTTCCCCCCTTGGACCGCGCCGCCCGCAGCCAGTGGAAGGGCGCGCCACGGTACCTCGACGAGGCGGCGTTGTTCGACGCCTTGTTCGACTTCATCGAGACGAACTACGAGGCCGTCGAGGAACGCTCGGGCTGGGTGCTCTACACCCTGAAGACACCCGCGGCGGTCGAGTGACGATCGAGCGACCGCTAGGGAAGGTCTGATTTAAGACCTTCCCTAGCGCGGCACAGGGATGTGGCGCCAAATTCAACGACGCAAGGAGTTGAATTTGCACGCAAAAAAAGACCGCGTTCTTGTTTTTGCGTTTCTGATCAAGCCAGGGATGGCTTGATCAGAGCGTTCCAAGCATCGCCCGTGACCGTGATCACGCCCGATGGCGCAGATCCTTCGGTCTGATACCCGCGGCGAGGACGATGGCTGAGTAGACGGCGAGCCCGGCGACAATCACCAGGGAGAGCTGCGCGGCACGCGTCCCGCCGCCCGCTAGCGTCCAGTGGGTGTCGTGGGGAACCAGGAACCAGAGGGCGGCGGCCATCGCCACCGTGGCCAGTGCGGATACAGCGATCACGCGAGCCAAGGGACGACCCGGCCGGTAGTGGCCCCCGGCGACGAGCGCGCCGACGAGCAGGCCGGCGTTAACCACGGCGGCCAGACTGGTGGCGAATGCCAGGCCGATGTGTCCCAACCACCAGAATGTGCCCAAGCTGACGGCCACGTTGACGATCACCGACGCCACGGCGAACTTCAACGGTGTCGACGCATCCTCCCGCGAGAAGAAGCCGGGCACGGCGATCTTCACCAGCACCAGCGGCACCAGGCCGATGGCGAAGGCGCGCAACGCCGCCGCGGCCATCTCGGCATCCCGGGGCTGCATCTCGCCGTGCAGGAAGATCGTCGCCATCAGCGGATAGGCCAGCATCCACAGGGCGACGGCGGCGGGAATGCCGAGCAGCAGGCCGGTTCGCATGCCCCAATCGAGCGTCGCGTTGTACTTCTCGCTCTCCCCCTGCTGATGCAGGCGGGACAGGTTCGGCAGCAGCACCGTGCCGAGGGCGATGGCGACCACGCCGATCGGTACTTCCCAGAGCCGGTCGGCGTAGTACAGCCAGGCGGCGCTGCCTTCCTCGAGGAACGACGTCAGAACCGTCCCCACCAGGGCGTTGATCTGGTAGGCGGATCCGGCGAACACGGCGGGCAGCAGCAGACGGAACACCTTGCCGACACCTTCGTGGCGCCAGTTCGGCATCGGCGCCACCAACAGCCCGACGCGGGCCAAGGGCAGGCCGTGGAACAGGAGCTGCACCGCGCCACCCGCGAGCACACCCCAGGCAAGGGCGCGGGCGGCACCGACAACATCGGCGCCGGTGCCGGCAGCCCACAGCGCCGCGACGATCAGCGAGATGTTGAGCAGCACCGGCGTGAACGCCGGCACCGCGAACCGGTTGGCACTGTTCAGCACTGCACCGGCGAAGGCCGTGAACGAGATCAGGCCGAGGTAGGGAAACATGATGCGGGTCAGGTCGCTGGCCAGCGCGAACTGATCCGTGTCGTCCAGGAAGCCCGGCATGAATACCGCGGCCAACAGCGACGCACCAAGCACGCCCGCCACCGACACGGCAATGAGAACCACAACCAGGTTCCCGGCTATGGCTGCCAGAAACGCCCGCACGGCGGCCTGGCTGCCCTTCTCCCGGTACTCGGTCAGGACCGGCACGAGGGCGAGCGCGAACGAGGCTTCGGCGAACAGGCGGCGGAAGAAATTCGGTACGCGAAACGCCAGAATGAAGGTGTCCGCGGCATCCGTGGCGCCGACCACGTGGGCCAACACCCAGTCCCGCGCCAAGCCGGAGATGCGCGACAGCACGGTCATGCCCGCGAAGGTGCCACCCTGCGCGGCGATGTCGCTGTCCGTGCCGCCGCCCGACCCGACCACTGCCTGGCGCGTTTCCAGGGGATCCTCGCTATTGCTCACGCTTGTCGACCCGTCCTCTCCAGGACAACCGGCAATTTGACACACTGGACGTCGATGGGCATGCTACGCCGCCTTCCGCCTATCGGATCGGATAAGGACGACTCTTGGCCAACAGTCCACAAGCACGCAAACGCGCCCGGCAAGCCATCAAACGACGTACCCGCAACGCCAGCCACCGCTCGCAGGTGCGGACCTACATCAAGAAGGTCGTTTCCGCAGTCGATGCGGGCGATGCGGATGCCGCCAGCACGGCGCTGGCGGATGCGATCCCGATCATCGACAGAATGGCGGACAAGGGCATCATGCATCGCAACAAAGCCGCCCGGCACAAGTCCCGCTTGACGTCGAAGGTGAACAGCCTCGCGTAGAGGCGGCTAACGCGTCCATCGGACCCCGCCTGTCTCGGCGGACTCCACGACAACCTCTAATGACGAAGACGGGCGACCATTGCGCACCCAGCGGGCGCACACTCGCGCCCGACGGCAGGTCCGCATCTCCGTGGAGTTGCGGTACTTTGATTTCAAATGACCACCAGGTTGTCGCGGTGAACAATCTCGTGTTCGTTCACGTAGCCGAGGATCGATTCGATCTCGTCCGACTTGCGTCCCGCTAGCCTACGGGTCTCCGCCACGTCGTAGTTGACGAGGCCCTTGGCGACCTCGCCGCCGTCCGGACCCAGCACGCGGACCATGTCGCCGCGGCGGAAACCGCCATCGGCCGCAGTGACGCCTGCCGGCAGGATGCTCACGCCGCGGTTCACGATGGCCTCCACGGCACCGGCATCCACGTAGAGCGCTCCCCGGGCGCGCAGCTGTGCGGCGAGCCAGCGTTTGCGGGCGTCCAGGGGCGCCACATCGGCCGTCAGCAACGTGCCGACGGGATCGACATTTGCGAGGGATCGAAGAATGTCCGGTGCGCCGCCATCGGCGATCACCGTGTGGGTGCCGGAGAGCGCCGCCAACCGCGCCGCCGCGAGCTTGGTCACCATGCCGCCCCGACCCAACCGGCCCGTGCCGCCGCCGGCCATGCTGTCGAGGCTCGGGTCCGCTGCCTCGGCCTCGGCGACGAGCGGCGCATGCGGCTCGATCCGGGGGTCCACCTTGTGCAGACCCTTCTGGTCGGTCAGAAGCACCAGCACGTCCGCCGACAACAGGCTCGCGACCATGCCGGCGAGGGTGTCGTTGTCACCGAGCTTGATCTCCTCGGTGGCCACCGAGTCGTTCTCGTTGATGACGGGGACGACACCGAGGTCGAGCAACGTCGTCAGGGTCGTCCGCGCGTTCAGGTACCGCCGCCGGTCGGATAGATCGTCGTGGGTCAGCAGGACCAGGCCGATGTGGCGGCCGTGGCGCCGGAACGCCAGTTCGTAGGCTTCGCTGACACCGGACTGGCCGACCGCGGCGGCCGCCTGGAGGTCGTGTATGGACACCGGGCGGTCATCGAAGCCGAGACGCCGGCAGCCTTCCGCCACCGCACCGCTCGACACCACGACCACACGTCTGCCCTCGGCGAGCAGGTCCGCGATCTGGCCGCACCAGGTGCCTACTGAGTCCGCATCGATGCCTTGGCCGTCCCTGGTGAGCAGCGCGCTGCCGACCTTGACCACCCAGAGCTTGGCGGTTGCCAGCACGCCGCGCACCGATGTTGGCGCATGGGCCCGATCATCGCTGGCCGTGGTTATCACGCCTCCTCCTCTCTTGCGCTCGCGCGACGGGTGCGCCTGGCCTCGGCCGCGGCCAACCCATGGCGCAGCACGTCGTCGCCGATCCGCTTGTCCAAATCGGCCTCGCGCCGGGCGAAGCCATCGTCCTGCGCAAGTCGCTCGCCGTACCCGCTGACGTGCTGCATGACCGCACCCGCGAGGTCGTCCACGCCGACACCGGTCACCGCGGAGATCGCATGACAGGGCTGGTCCGGGAATGCCTCGAGCAACCGCTCGGGAACGGACGAGGCCATCGGCAGGTCCATTTTCGTCACCACGGTCCAGACCGGGCGCTCACGAAACCCCTCGCTATAGGTGAAGAGCTCGGCTTCGATGCGTCGGCAGTTGTCCACCGGGTCGCTGCCATCGATCGGCGCGCCGTCCACCAGGTGCAGCAGGAGGCGGGTTCGGGAAAGGTGCTTCAGGAACCGGAAACCCAGACCCGCGCCCTCGGCCGCGCCGCCGATCAACCCCGGAATGTCCGCCATCACGAAGCTCGCGTCCTGACCCACCCGCACGACGCCGAGATTGGGCGTCAGGGTGGTGAACGGATAATCCGCGATCTTCGGTTTCGACGCGGACACCCGGCTGATGAGCGTCGACTTGCCCGCGTTCGGCATGCCGAGCAGCCCGACGTCCGCGATGACCTTGAGTTCCAGGCGCAGACGTCGATGGTCCCCCGGTCGACCCGGCGTGGTCCGCCGCGGCGCGCGATTCGTGCTCGACTTGAAATGGGCGTTGCCCAAGCCGTGCAGACCACCCCTGGCCACGGTCACCGTCTGGCCGCGGTCGGACACGTCGCCGATCACCGTCCGCGTCTCGTCGTCGATGATCGTGGTGCCCACCGGTACGCGGACGCTCAACGTCCGGCCGCTGGCGCCGGTCTTGTCCCGGCCGCCGCCGGACTGGCCGTCCTCGGCCTTGCAACGCGGCATGAAGCGGAAGTCCACCAAGGTGTTGAGGGCCGCGTCGCCGACGAGTTCCACGGTCCCGCCATCGCCCCCGTTGCCGCCATCGGGACCACCCTTGGGGAGGTTCGGACCGCGGTGGAAGCTCATGCAGCCGTCGCCGCCCTTACCGGCTTCGACTTCGATCAACGCCTCATCGACGAATTTCATGGGTCGGCCCGACCGTACGGCTCGCGTGGGTACATCCCCTTGCGATCGCCGTCTCGGAAGTCCTCCGTGCGGTTGTCGGCACCGGCGACCACATCGCGCCGGTGCGACGCGCGGTCGTACTTAAGGGGCTGCGGCCTCGGGGGGCATGACGCGAACGTACCTGCGTACCGGTGCTCCTCGGGCCTCGAACTGGACCACGCCGTCGGCGGTTGCGAACAGCGTGTGGTCGCGACCGCAGCCGACGTTGTCACCAGGATGGAACTTCGTACCGCGCTGACGGACCAGGATGTTGCCCGCGACAACGCGCTCGCCGCCGAACTTCTTCACGCCGAGACGCTTGGACTGTGAGTCGCGCCCGTTGCGTGTGCTGCCGCCTGCCTTCTTGTGTGCCATACCGGTCTTCCTCTGCTCGAGCGTGCGTTAGCGACTGATCGCCGTGATTCTCACGTCCGTGAAGGCCTGGCGATGGCCCTTCTTGCGCAGGTAGTTCTTGCGCCGCTTGAACTTGATCACGGTGATCTTCTTGCCGCGCCCCTGGCTCACGACTTCGCCGGTGACGCTGCCGCCCTCGACGAGCGGCTCACCGATGGCGACGTCATCACCCTCGGCGATCATCAACACGCGATCAAAGACGATGTTGTCGCCTGGCTCGCCGTCGAGGCGCTCGAGGCGCACCACCTCGCCCTCGACAACCCGGTGCTGCTTGCCACCACTCTCGAATACCGCGAACATGAATCCGTTCCTCACCCGTCGCTCAAGAGGCCGACCGCTTGGACTTCGACCGTCCATCCGGCCGCCGCCAAAGGTGTACTACAATGCGGCCATCGGCCCGACGGTCGTACAAAAAGCGCGTCATTCTATAGGACTGCACGCGGCGATGACAACGCGGCGAGACCACGTGGGATAGCCACTCGAACAACCCCTCGCGAGGGCCGTTCAACCAATACTTGCCGATCCTCCGACGCAGGACTCGGACCGACACGAAGGACATCGTACGCCCAAGAACATGGCCCCACACTCAGCCGCCGCCCAGACCGCCCTGCCGAGTCTCCCGAGAACGGGACTCTCGGCCATCTTCGGCCTCGTCGGAGCCGATTTTGAACGCGTCAACCGATTGATTCCAAGGCAGTTGTGCTCGGGCGTCCACCTAGTCGAGGAGATCGGCCGCTACATCGTTGAAGCCGGCGGCAAGCGCCTCAGACCGCTGATCGTCCTGTTGACCGCGCGGGCCTTCGATCAGCACGGCGACGACCACATCCGCCTGGCCGCCGTCATCGAATTCCTGCACACCGCGACCCTCTTGCACGATGACGTGGTCGACAAGAGCGCTCGCCGCCGCGGCCGCCCCACCGCCAACGCCCTGTGGGGCAACGCACCGAGCGTGTTGGTCGGCGACTTCCTCTACTCGCGCGGGTTCCAACTCATGGTGGAGCTCGACAGCCTGGACATCATGGCGATCATCAGCGACGCCACGAACGTCATCGCCGAGGGCGAGGTCATGCAACTCGCCAACATCGGGCGCAGCGACGTGACCGAGGCCGAATACCTCGATGTCGTGCGCCGCAAGACCGCCATGCTGTTCCAGGCCGCCGCACACACGGGTGCGGTGTTGTGTTGCGACGAGCCCGACCTGATCGACGCCCTGCGCCGCTACGGTCTGCACTTCGGCATGGCCTACCAGCTCGTCGACGACTGGCTGGACTACGCCGGCGACGGCCGCGTGATGGGCAAGGACCCGGGCGACGATCTGGCAGAGGGCAAGGTGACTCTGCCACTGATCCACACCATGGCAAACGGTAGCGCAACGGATGCGGCCCTCGTGCGCCAAGCCATCGTCGCCCGCTCGTCCACCGACTTCCCGCAGGTCGCCGATGCCGTGCAGCGCAGCGACGGCCTCGCCTACACCAAGTCGCGTGCCCTGGAGGCGGCGGACCGGGCGATGGAGGAGACGCTGGCCCTGCCACCGAGCCCCTACCGGGACGCCCTGGAATCGCTGGCGGCGTTCGCGGTGTCACGGATGGCTTGAGGCGGTCACTGGGCACGCCTCCTTGCCCGATTCGGCCGCACCCGCCGCCATCTGCAGCACGTCGGGATCTACGTGAGTGGCAGCGGCTTTGGTTCCAGCAGCAGCATCTCCCGCTTCCCTTCCTTCAAACGCATCCTGTCCCCGATCGTGAAATGTCTCTCTACCTCCGACTGGAAGTTCTCCGCGGTGTAGTCCGCATAGTCCTCGCGCTTATTCTCGGCCAGCGTGGCGAACATCTCGTCGTCGCGGCCGATGAACTCGACAATGACCGCGGCACCCAAGCTGCGTAGCCACACGACAAGAAGAGAGATCGGTACGTTCGCCGAGACTCGCAGGTGGTGGATGAGCGCGAGGCACAGTGCCATGTCGGGACTTCGCCTCTCCACGAAGGGTGACCGCTCGCGTCCCGACCAGCCTTGGCCGGGCGACGGATTCGCCAAGTCCATGACGAGCGGAATGATATTGGGCTCATCACCTTCACGCGCTTCGCGGTAGAGAACATCCGCCGCTTCATGATCGCCATCCACCGCGACCACGATCTCCGAGTGTCGCGCTGCGATGCGAGAGAACGTCCCGGTGTTCGCTCCCAGATCCCATAGCAGACGCGGCCGGCGTGCGGAAACGTGCTTCTCCACGAACGCGGTCTTCCGCTTGAAGTCATGCTCTTCGTACGAATGTGTCTGCGAGTATCGTGCCCAGACGGACGAGGACGCCCGACCAGGGGACAGTCTTGTCACGAGACGACGCAAGTTGTCCAACAACGCTAGGAGCGCTGTCTCGGATTGTCTCCCTCCCGAACCAGATGGTCGATTCGCACCGCCTCGACTCCGCATCCATCCCTCGACCCTTGCCGGGAACCAGACGTGCGAGGGCACACCCCTCTTGAACCGCCGCAGCCCATAGAAGTACCTCGCCGCCTCTTCGGGCGGGATTCCCTCCAGGCTCGAGCGCAGCAGCGGCTGATACGGTATGCCGAGATGCGCCGAGAGCATCAGCGGGATCAGGAACATCGAGCAGAACTGCCGGTAGCCTTGCCAGTATTCGCCGTCCTCCCGCGGGACGAACGAGGGAATGTCTATGAAGACCGGCTTGGTACCGACCCATTGAATGTTGAACGGGGTGGCATCCTTGAGTAGCCAGCCGGCTCGCGCACACGTTTCCAACAGGTGGAGTTGCAGGAGCGCCGCGTCCTTGAGCATCGAGAAGGGCCACTCGTAGGGCCAGGTCAGGAAATCGACCGAGTCGTGTTCCAAGACTGACGCCCAGCCCCGATCCACGACATCCGCACCAACCGGGTCATTGGGGCATAGGAAGCGCGTATTCACCACATCGCCGTCTGCGAGCAGTTGGCTGAAGAAAGGCTCTGCCAGTAGCTTCCTGACCGTGGCTGCCGCCGGTGCTGTCAGTCCGCGGACTACGCGCCGTCGTCCGGCTTCGTCCTGCCCTAGCAGGTAGACCTGCCCGGAAGGGTCCCTAAAGGACCCACCGTCCGCGCTCAGCAATTTTCCGCCTTGCTGTCGGCATCGCGTTCCTCGGTGACCTCGCCGTCGGCATCGCCATCCGTGCCAGACTTGTCGTGTCCGAAAAGCCACTGCTTCACCCGTGCGAGGTATGACCGTGCCAGGTATCCCATGGAGGATATGAACCCGAGCACGGCGACGATGACGAATCCCGCCACCCCGGGGTCGATGTAGGCGAGGGAGACCTCGACGTCCCCTGCCGCGGCCAACGTAACCTCGGGGCCACCGCACGCAAACGTGGCCAGCGGCCATGCGCAGGCCGAAGCCAAAACCAGAGTCAGGGGGCTACTCATACAGAAAGTCCTTGTAGTCGTACGAGTGGTCTTCGCGAAGGGAGGGAGTCCAGAACCTGTCGTGCCTTGGCTCAAGGAGGGGACTCTGCCCGTCCGACAAACATTCGATTATCGCATGCACCACATCCAGCGAAGTCATGTAGCCCTTGCCCTCTGCCTCGTCCAACTCCGGCGCGCACCTGTCGCGCGGGTACACTCCGCCCAGGATTCCGAACCGGTCTTGCAAGAAGAACACTGGGGCGTCGTCGACATCTAGCCCTTGAGAGAGGAATGCCCCGTGGTCGCCATAGACGAACAGGATGGAGCTGGGGTCATTGGCTCCTAGGTGGTCGATGATTCGCCGTAGATAAGCGGCCGCGTTATTGCTACTTCTCTCGTACCCCGCAACAAAAGACTCCCTGTCGGGCTTGTTGTCGTAGTCGAACCTCAATGAGGTATGACCCGGTAGCCAGAGGTGCGCAATCACGAACTGGGGCCTTTGCTTCGCCACACCGGAAAGTCGCTCGACGATGAAGTCGCCCGCCGACAGGCGTTCTTGCGCATGCCAGGGATCGGGTACCCATCCCCAGCAGTAACCCCAGAAAGCGAATGGCCTGATTTCGGTGTCGAGCAGTGAGCAGAGCGCTCCCCGCCTCTGGACGATGTAGTTGTCAATGCCTGCTCCCTGGGTGTGACCGAAGGTGGCGTTGTTGTAGATCGAAGTGGTTTCGTACCCGTTTTGCCTCAATAGCCAGATCAGCGGGCTGAGGTCGTGGCCCGCGAAGTATCCGAGCGGACCAACGGCTCGTCTACTCTCCAGGAATATGTCCTGGTCGAGCGACATCAACGTGCCCAACGAATACTGGGTCGGAACCGCGTTGGCGAACAGGTTCCTAAAGCGCCGGAGCTCCCGTTCCGTCAGCCGATGGAAATCGGTGGTCTCGATTCCCATGTATTTGCGCATGATTTCCACAGGAATGATCGAGTCGAACCCGACGAAATAGATGTTCGGCGTCTCCTTGAGTGCTACCGACCGCATGTTCGGATGGTCTTCCCATCCTTCGCTGTAGTAGCCGCTGCCGCCCTCGCCGAATTCGGCTCCCATCGCAAGAACGAACACTGCAAGGGACGAAGCCGCAGCCAGCAACGCAAACCCTCCCCAACGGAAAGGCGGCACAAACCTCGCCAGCACGTACAGCATGAGCGCGGCACCGGTGCACCCCAGCGCCAGCAAAGTCCACATGACCGGACTACCGACGTAGATCAAGCCACCGCGAGCGCTCAAGCCCGCCTGCAATTCAGGACCCACTTCCGGCCACGCGGCGGCGACGACAGCCAACGCGGCAGCGACCATGAGCGCGAGCCCACCCCACCTGAGCTCGTCGATGACTCGGAACGCCGTAAAGAGGGCTAGCAACGACGCGGCCAGCGTCACGATCATCCAGACTAGGTTCGATGGATGGGACAGCTCGGTGTGGATCACGTACGCGGTGAACACGCCCGCCAGCGTCGCCAACGCCAATGCCGCATTTGACACACCCCTGCCCCATGGAAGTGCGAGAGCCACGATAAGCAACACGCCGCTGAAGGCCATCACCCGCAGAAGGACCCCACGCAACTCGAACGGAGGGAAGTTGCTATCGGATCCCGTATAGGTGAACCCCAGCGCGGCTACGATCAGCAGCATCGCGAAGGTGAGCTTGAACGCGCCCGATGACGAGACCGCAAGCCCGAATCTGACATGTCCACCCGCACCGGGCACCAACTGCTCTCCCGAGATTCCAATAGCAGGCGGCGCCGAACTCAGCGGACAGCCCCAAGCGAGGTGCCCGTATCGTAGGGGGGCTCTTCACATCCGTCAAACGGCCACACACCGCCAAAACCTCCGAGCGACTGCTCCGATTCGTAGAGGGAATCCGCTCGAGCCCTGACGGTGACGATGCAGTCGTCCCGTGGCTGAGAACGAACCGCGCTTGTTGATAGGCGCGGGCGAGCACAAGGGTCGCCTCTACGGGCCGTACTTTCTCATGTACTCGTCGTGAATCCAGCGATAGGTGAGCTCGAGCCCATCGCGTAGCCGGATGGACGGTTCCCAGCCGAGTTCGCGCTGGATCAACGTATTGTCGCTGTTGCGCCCGTTGACCCCCTTCGGCGCGTCGAGCTTGTAGTGCCGACGGAGCTTGACGCCGGCGATCTTCTCGACCACGTCGACCAAGCCGTTGATGGTGGTCAACTCGCTAGAACCCAGGTTGATGGGATCCACGATCTCGCTGCGCATGATGTCGAGCGTGCCCTTCACGCAGTCGTCGATGTACATGAATGACCGCGTCTGCAGGCCGTCGCCCCAGATCTCGATGTCGAGGTCGCCGGTCGCCTTCGCATGGATGACCTTCCGGCAGATGGCCGCCGGAGCCTTCTCACGGCCCCCTTCCCAGGTACCGTTGGGACCGTAGACGTTGTGGTATCGAGCGATCCGCGTCGCCAGGCCGAAGTCCTCGCGGAAGTGTCGGCACATGCGTTCCGAAAACAGCTTCTCCCAGCCATAGCCGTCCTCGGGCATCGCCGGATACGCGTCGTCCTCGCGTAGCGGCACCACATCCTCGTCCTTTTGCTTGTCGGCGTTGTAGACGCACGCGGAGGACGCGTAGAAGAACCGCTCAAGACCGTGATCCTTAGCCGCCAGCACCATGTGGGTGTTGATCAGTACAGAGAGCATGCACAGGGCCCGGTTGTTTTCGATGAATCCCATGCCGCCCATGTCCGCAGCGAGCTGGAAGCACTGGTCCATACCCGTGCATGCAGCCATGGAGGCGTCAAGCCCCTGCAAATCGGCGACGATGTTCTCGGCGGCGTCGTGCACTTGGTACCAGTCGGCCAGCTGCTTGCAGTCGACGCTCCGCACGCGGTGGCCTGAGGCCAGCAGCGCACCGACCAAGTGACCGCCGATGAAGCCGCCGCCACCGGCGACGACGATAGCTTGAGAACCCAAGTAGATCTCCTCAGCGCGAACTGCGCCACTCTACACAGGAGGAAAGCACGTTGGGGCTACATCTAGGCCATGTAGCTTCACGTGCCACTCCGGATTCAACGAACCCGAGGCATGAACTGGACGATCTTGCTCGCCACCCGTAGCGGAACGACCAGATGTGGCACTGGCTGGCCATGCTCTCGGCGCATTCGAATGGCTTCCAGATTGCCCCGCCAGATGCCGCGAAGGGTGCCCGAGTTGCCTCCAGGGGCCATCTTGACCAACGCCCGGGGCAGGTACCTCATCCTGACACTGTCTTCCGAGAGCAGGCGGAGCATGAAGTCCTGATCGGACGAGACCCGATAGCGGAGATCGAACATGCCGAACTGATCGTAGACCCGACGACGCAGGAAAAGCGTCAGGTGCGGTGGCAACCAGCCCCAATGCAGCTTCCACTTACGGAACTGCCCGGCATTCCATCGTCGAACGACCCGGCCTCCCCTGTTGACGTAGATCAAGTCTCCATAGCACGCGTCGACATCCTCTGCTTCGAGCAATACCTCCGTCACGTCACGCAGTACGAACGGGTCCGCATATTGATCGTCAGCGGCCAGGTAGTGAACGACATCCTCGGGATCGCCTGTCGTTCTGCCGATTCCCTTGTTGACGCCGTCAAAGATCCCCTTGTCCGGCTCACTGATGAGGACTGAAATGTTATCCGCGTACCGTTCGAGGACCTCTAGGGTCCCATCGGTGGAGCCCGCATCGACCACGACGAGTTCCATTGCATGGTCGTGTCGTTGCGACAGGACCGATTCCAGCGCCCTCTCCACGCGACGATCATTGAAGACCGGGACAACGACGGACACCTTCATGCGCTGTGACGCTCCAATACATGCCGATACACGGAACACAGCCGCTCCACCACGACGTCGTAGTCGTACTCGCGCAGCGCCTTGGCACGATTGTACCTGCCCATCCGCTTCCGCAACGATGCCGAATCCCTCAGGCGACTCAGGGCTTCCACATAGCCAGGCACATCACCCCAAGGAACGAGAAATCCCCCATCGGATTCGTCGATCATCTCCGGAATGGCGCCAACAGGAGAAGCCACTACCGGCAAGCCCACCGCCATCGCTTCGACCACGCTGTTGGGGAACCCTTCGGTCGTTGACGGGAACAGGAACACGTCGCTCTCGGCAAGCAGCGCCAGCACTTCGTCGCGAGACACGGGGTCGAGTACCGTTACGCGTCCGCCAATCCCCAGAGAGAGGATGCGGTCGAGCAACGCAGCCCGCGACTCGGGCGGCCCATCGCCCACCATCACGAAGTGCATGTCTTCGAGCTGTTCGGCCACTGCCAGGATCGTGTAGATGCCTTTCGCCGCCGTCAACGCGCCGCTAAAAAACGCGGTCACCTCACGACACCGATCATCCGGTGCCACCGCTGGAACATCGCGATGGTCGATGAAGTTCGGCATCAGCGGAGTCGTCTTGTCGGCGAATTCGCCTAGGCGCAACACGCCGCGATGACTCGGTGCTCCCAGCGCGAGTATCCACGCGGCTCCCTTGAACATCATCCCGTATGCCATCCGATACAACCGCGCCGGGACTCCGCTGTTGCTCGGCGGGTCGAACGTAGCGCGCAGGTGGATCACACAGGGAATACGTGCGCGTCGCGCCAGCCACGCGGATACTAGGTTGCGAGGGGTCGCGGTATACGTGACAGCACAGTTCAGGTGCATCAGCGCGAACCGCCCTGAAGAAAGCTCACGTCGAATCGCACTCAGGATCTTCAGAAACCGCGTCAACTCCAGCCAGTTCAGCCGCGGTGCGATGTCCTGATGACGGCGCGTCACTCGGGTGTCAACAATCTCGAACTTGAACGGTGCCGGCAATCCACGTTCCACCAGCATCTGCGTCCACGTCTGGATGCCTCCCGGCGGAGGCGGTAGAGGCGATACCAGCAACACTCGGACGATGTCCGGCCCACTATCGACGGGCCGTGATGCCCTGCTCTTGCGTTGTTTCATCTAGCCCGGCGCCGATCTGTGCCCAACACACCGGGTAACGCAAAGACCAATCCAACTACGATGAAGTGGTACCAGTCTCCAACGAAGGGCCCATTGTTGTGTAGAAGGCTGTTGGACGTATAGCCGATCATGGCACCAATGACTGCGGGCACTAGGAAGGCTGGTTCATCCGGTGTTGAACCAATTGACCCCAAGAACGCAGGCCCCAGCGGTCGCACCATCTGCCAATAGAAGGCGACTAGGAGTATCAACCCCGGAAATCCGTAGTACACCAAGATGATGAGGAATTGATTGTGCGGTGCGCCAGTCAAAACTCGCAACTTGGTGCCCTCGTCCAGACCCGCATCTAGGTGCTTCTCGGACGGAAAGTACCTTCCGGTCCCAAGCGGGAAGTCAAGAGAATAGCGAAGCGCGGTTGTAGCCATATGCACGCGCGTGAGGGATGAATCGTCCACCAGCCGAAACAGGCGATCGTTCAACCGAAACCCCGGATCAGCCAACAGCAGCGCCTCGTAAGCTCTCGCCAGCTTCCACTCGAAGCTCCCCCTCGGTGCATCTTTGAGTACGCTACGATCCTGCACGGCAATGTGGGGTTCGTCTGGAATGAGGACCCTGTCGATGGCCAATGTCGGATTGAAGAACACGGTCAACCACGCGCAAATGAGACACCACACGATGGCTAACCGAATGATCGGGCGTCTGCCCGCCACGTACATCGCAGACAGCACCAGCGACGCCAAACCAACACCCAAGATCACAGAACGGCTGGAGTTGGCAACCATGGCAGTGGTCATGACCATCAAGGCTATTCCCGTCAGCGCGTCGAGCAATTTCCGATACCCCACGTCCCGTGGCGAGCCGTAGAGCGCCAGCGCAAAAGCGAGTGGTACGGCAACCCCCAACTGGTAGCTAAAGGCGATGGGGTCGGGACCTAGACCGGCAAGCCGCTTGTACGTGAGCACCTCGTAGAGAGTCTTCAGACGCACGTTATCGGCGATCTGAAGCCAGATGGTCAAGAAGGGGTCTCCGTAGAACGCAATCGCGAAGCCGAACAGCGTCGAGACAAACGTGGCGAGTACGACCACAAACACCAGCGCATGCGCGCGGCGATGGGTTGTCACGCAGTAGAAGACGGAGAAGAGGACGCCTAGGCCCAGCACCATCTGTGGAACCCGCTTGGGTATGAACGTATCAGTGATTGTGTAGACGAAAGTCGCCCAGACGGCCAGCAGCGCACCGGTTGCCAGCACGGGCAGTATTGGCAGGAACGGTTCGGTCAACGCCTTGAGGGTCCCGTGTCGCGACCGACCAAGGAATGCACAGGCGACAGACGCCAATACGGTCGAACCACCTGCATACACGTTCGGCCCACCAAGAGGCAAATCGGCACCGGCGGCCCACAGGTGCGCAGGCACGGTTAACACGAGCAGCGAGAAGGCACAAAGAACGGCAGACTCGCCAAAACGCCATCGTTGTAGGTGCATCAAACTACAAGCACCAAGCCATGGCCAAGCAATCCTCCGGACTCTACCTGCGGGCCACCTGGGGAGAAGCCCTGTTAGCGGTTCCTCGGTGCGACTCGCCTCATCAGGGCGAGGTACGCATCGATTGACGACTCAACACTGTACACATTGGCTCTCGCCATCAATCCTTCTCGTTCCACAGGATTGTCGAGCGCTTGAATGATCGCCTTGGCAAGCGCTGACGAATCGCCCACGGGTACTAGCGTACCCCATTTGCCATCCTCCAGAATCTCGCGAGGACCGCTAGGGCAGTCCGAACTGACAACGGGTGTCCCACAGGCCATCGCCTGGATCAGGACGTTCGGCGAACCCTCGTATCGGGATGGGAGTGCGAACACTCGAGCCTTTGACATGTAAGCGAAGGGGTTGAGCCTAAATCCTACGAAGTCAACGACTTGGCCAATACCGAGCTGATCGGCCAACGAATTCAGACCATCCCGTTCTGGCCCCTCCCCAAGGATAACCAAACGCGAGGTACGCAACTGCACAACCTCGGCGAACGCGCGGAGAAGCATCGCGTGGTCCTTCAGCGGCACCAGTCGTCCGACGCAGAGTACTACCGGCGGTCGCCCGCTCCCGAACCAGGGATGGTTGACCGGTAGCGCCGCCTGCCTGCGCAGATCGGGCGAGACAATAGGATTGTGAATCACATTGAGGTGATGGGATGCCAACGCCACATGTTCGCGGAGATCGTTTGCTGCATCCCTCGAACTCACTACCACTGCAGCGACGGTGTGCAGCAGGAGTTTCTCGACGAACAAATTCAGGCGTGCTTTGAAACGCGCATCACGGTACTCCATCGTGAACGTCGACGCCCGCCGAACAATCACTCGCAACCGAACCATGGCCAGATAGCGCGCAACCATCGCCACCACGGAGGGTCCTGGCAAGGTGGCCAACAGCACCGAGGGTCGCCGCGTGCGCAAGTATCGAACCAACCGCGGCAAGCTTGTCAGTGCACGACGAGCGTCCAAGTCGACGATCCGGACGCTTGACGGCACCTGCACCATATACGGACCCTCGGCGCGAATGAGGACGAGGTCCACGGACAGCCCGCGTTCGGCGAGGCCTCGCCCAATGTCCAGCATTGCCCGCTCCGCACCACCGCCCCCAAGCGAAGCGACGAACAGTGCTATCGGCCTTTTCAGGCCGATGGGGATGCCATCTGAACTAGTGCGTCGGCATAGCCGCTCAGACTGTGTTCCGATTCCACGAATTCGTAGCTGCGACGGCCCATATCGATCAACCTGGTCCTGTTGTTGATCACCTGGTCGAGGCATGCCACCAAGTCGCCTAGGTCGTCGCTGCGGAAGACGAAGCCGTTCACCCCCGGGCGGACGTAGCAGCTCGTACCATTCGAGTCGCTGCAGACCACGGGGAGCGAGTGAGCCATCGCCTCGAGTAGCGAGACCGCAGCCGGCTCGCTACGGCTGGCCAAGACAAAGACATCGTGCCTCGAATAACAGTGCTGCACAGCGGCAAACGGCAAATTGAGCTCGACATCGACATTGTCCTCCAGTCCGCGGTACCGACGGTGCTGTTTGACCTTGTCCAATTCGCCTCGATGTGCCTCCGTGCTGCACTCCCCTACGATCTTGGCCCGGATTCGATACGTCCGCGACAATTCAGCAATTGCGTCCAGCAACAGCACATGGTTCTTGCGCGGTACAAACTTCCCAACCGCAAGAAGGTTCACGCAGTCTCCGGCGAACCACCGCTTCCGCTCCGGCGAAGTCTGCGTCGGCGTCACAAACGGTACGTACTTCACCGGTCCATCCGTCGCGGCGCTACGCCGGACAGGACTATACCAGTCCGCACGTGTCACGCGTCGAAAGACACGGCCGAGTAGATGGCTTGGTGTCCCCGGTGTAACGGCGCGAACCGACTGCGTGTAGAGAATCAACCGCACGCCCATCAGGTTCGCCACCAATACCGCGAGTAGCCCATACGCCGAACGCGGATCCCGCACGACCATTGCGGACGGTCGCCTTGCTCGCACTTCACGCACAAAGCGAACGACCGGTGGCAGCCCGCCAGAGTCGCTGAACGCGACGCCCGGAATGTGCGAAGCCATACGGCGAAGCACGTCGAAGATCCGCGAACAACCGACCACCACCGGTTCGAGCGCGTCGTAGGTCTCGACTTCGCCACGGCGCAGAACCAAAAACGTCACCGAATGCCCCGCTTCGAGCAATGCGCTAGCGGGGTAGTGCTGGTTCGTATGGTACCTAGATGCAGTGTAGAGGAAGTGCATTCGGGACTTGATTGTTTGCCACACCACCCCGGCCGAACACGCGCTGTCTCGCCAGGTACCGCAATTGTCCAGCGAACCGAACCAGGAATGTGAGCGTCATGTCTCGCCAATCACGTTGACCGGCCCCTTGATCACATAGTAGAGATCAGTCACGTTGGATTTGACCGGCTCTTCCCTGCGTCGCACAAAGAACTCGTCCACGGCTTGCGTCGCGCCAGGAAACACCGGATTGCGATACTCGTCGAACGCGACGATTCCCCCTGGTGCCACATGTGGCCAGAGCTCCCGAAGTACGGTGCTGTAGGACTTGTAAAAGTCGACATCGATGTGCAAAAAGGCTATCGGCATGCCATCGTAGTTCGGCAAGGTATCTTCGAACAGACCTGGCTTGAAGGAGACCCGCTCCTCTATGACCGCCTCTGACAACCCATTGTGTTTGAGGAGTTCGACGACGTTGTCTATTGAGTGACGCCACCAGCCTGTCTTGTGGACGTTTGCCTCGCCATCTTCGGAGGTAGGCGGCGGTATGCCATCGAATGTGTCAAACCCCACGATGTCCCGGGGCTTGGTCACGTACTGTGTGATCATGGAGAACGCCAACATCGAACGCCCGGGACCAACTCCACACTCCACGATGCGGCCGTCCACGTCCTCGAGCATCGTCAAGATGGCCTCGAAGTGCAGCAGGCGGCGGATATGAGTGCTGTTCATCTCGTAGTACCACAAATCGAACCGCCGTTCAGGAACCGTCGTGATCTGCAACCCGAACCACTTTCTCGCCAAGCGATGGACTTTCCTTCGTCTCGTTGCACCGATTAGCTTGCGTAGCATTCCGCTCATTCCTCAAGCATCCTCTCGACCCTCAAGCGGCTACCACGGTAGCGCTTCTGGGAAGGACCAACTCCTTGGTCACCACTCGAACGCCCTTCTGCAAGCCTGCAATAAAGAGCCAGATAGCGGCCCACGACGCGTGAGATCGAGTAACCTGCAACCGTCTCGTGGGCACTTGCAATCAAGCGAGCGCGCAGACTTGGATCCCTGTAGAGACGCACGAGCGCTGACGCGATGTCAGGCGGATGAGATGGCTCCACCAGCAAGCCGCTGGTCTCATGTTCGACGAAGTCCGCAGGGCCACCTCTCCTTGTGGCGACCAACGCCGCACCGAACTTCATAGCCTCGAGTGCAACCAGACCGAACGCTTCGAAATGGGACGGTAGGCAATACACGTGGCACGCCTCGAAGTAGGCTCGTTTCCTCGCACCCGTCAGTTCTCCGCAGAAAACCACGCGGCCGGCGAGGCCCTTGTCCTTCACCAGCCGGACAATCGGATCGGCAAGCGGGCCGGTACATCCCAGGACAAGCTTCGACGAACCCATGTCGGCAGCCGCCAATGCCATTGCTTGAACCAATCCGACAAGATTTTTGACGTGCCTACCGCTGGAGAGCGAGAGGACGTAGATTCCGTCCCCTGCTAACGGTGGCAGCTGGAGACCCGCGGCCTCTCGATCATCGGCTTCGAAGTCGCGCTCGCCCGACATGGGCACGCCGTTGTGTATTACCTCGACGCGATCCCTCCGAGAACCGGCGGCAACGGCGTGATTGACCATGTCATGGCTGGGCACGACATGCGCCGCCAGCTGCCTCGTCACCTGGCGCGCGATCAACCTGCCCCTCGGGGTTAGCAGCGACCCATACTCCATCTCCGGAATCGAGACGATGTCCTGACCATGCGACGTCACCACGAGATCGATTGGCACACTGAAGATGCGACTAGCCAACAACACACAGAGACCATCGGGGGACACGGAATTACAATGAACGATCTGCGGCTTGATCTTCCTGAGGAGCAGCCCTAAACGGGCGATAAGGCGCGCCAGCTCGAACTTCCCCCTCCCCCGAAGCGCCAGGTTGTGCGTGTGGATGTGATGGAAGTCCGCGTGCTCGTCTGCTGCGACGTTCGGGTAGGCGAAGTGCATCTCGACGACTGCATCTTCACCGAGCGTTCGATCCATCCCATCGAGGAACCACTTCAGGAAATACTGAGTCCCACCGACCACCGGCAGGAAGGTTGTAGTAAGGATCAACACGCGAGGTGGATGCGTGACAATAGCGCTCAACGACCGCCTCCCATCGCTTCAGCGAACGCCGCTACGTATTCACCTGCCGCGCGAGCAACCGTGAACCGCTCTCGGTCCGAGCGTACACGTTCCCTCAGCGCACCATAGTTATCGGTTAACGAAGCCACGGTTTCCCCCAAGTCGTCCCCCAAGGGAATCCCGCAATGTCCTACAAGTTCAGCGCTTCCGCCTGAATCCCGATAGATTATCGGCAGTCCACATGCCATCGCTTCAACGATCGTATTGGAACAAGGCTCGTTCCACGCCGCGTGAACCAGGGCATGCGCGCTTCGCATGAGTCGCGCCAGTTCATTGGGCTTCAAGACGCCGGCCAGTTCCACCTTCTCTGGGTGAATCTCCGGACACCAATTGCCGGCGAATGTGACCTTTAGACGCGGTACCTTCGAGAGTGCGGCCAAAGTGGCGAAACCCTTCCGTCTGTTGGGCGACCAAGATGCCGCCACCAAACGGAATCCGCCACCAAGACTCGGCGTGTCCAAGGCTGGGAAGAAGACAGTCGGATCGGTTCCGTTGTTGACGATGCGCGATCTCTTCGATGCATCGCCGCCATGTTCATAGAAGCTTGTTCGACAAAACTCAGTCTGGAAGATCGTGTAGTCCGCGAGACGGTTTACCGCTGGCTGAACGTCATCTGCCACCGTCCGATGCCCGCGCGTCAGTTCGGGAACACCATCGACGCGATGAACAACAATGGGGCCTCGTCGCGACAACGTGTCGAAGTACCGAAGGGGCATGAGACGCCCCATCAAGCTCATTGTCCCCAATTGTCGTATCTCGGCCACTCTACGGATGTGAAGTCGCCGACCGGACGCACAGTTGAAGCCGTTCAGCAGAACAACCTCCGTACTCCTGGTCGGCCGTGTCGAGACCTGGTGCCCCATGCGAGAGAGTTCGCCTATGAGGGCTTTCAGAAATTGGTTGCCGCCCCCAGCCGGCGAGTCAACCGTATCGAACAGTATGCAAACGTTCATTTTGGCAGTGCCCGCTTCAACTGCGGACTCAACGGGCTACTCTCGCTCTAGCCATGAACCAGATGCCGGATGGGCAAGGATCGATTGCCTGCCGTGCGTCCCCTGCAAGACGCGACGCCACGCCATAGACCTGATAGGAGACCAATGCCACGGCTAGTCCGAGCGTTCTAAGCACCCGACCAACAAACCAACCGCGTATGCGTGGCCTCACCAGATCGAAAGCAGACAGGAAGACATTTCCGCAGCACTCCACACAGGTAGGCTCCAATCCAGACTCCCGGAGTAGCCTCTCCAAGGAGCTTGGCGTGTACCTGAAATAGTCATCAGGGGCGCCATGGATCCCAATGACAAACGGTACCCAACCGTAGAGCGTTCCGTCCGATTTCATGACCCGACCGATCTCCGACAGCGCCGCCTTATGGTCGAATACATGCTCCAGGACGTTAAAGCACAAGACCACGTCGATGCACTTTCGATCCATCGGCAGGTCCGTCACAGTGGCCACTACATCCACGCCTGGTCTCGGCTCGACATCTATCGTGACGACACGGTTCGCCATTTGTCTACCGTCTCGAAGATACGTCTGTCTTCGCCCTCCTCCGATGTCGACGACCACTCCACGAGTCTCCAGGTCCTCCCTAACCTTCAAGTGCATAAGTGCCCGGCCGACGCTTCGACCCGAGTAGACATCGCGGAACAAGGAAGGCCACGCCGAGACAGGCGGAGAGTTCACGACTTGCTCAGATCCAGTGGCTGCGCCGCCAGATTCCGACAACGAATGGCATGAGTATGACCACCGCCGCAATGGACGACGCGGTTCTCGCCCATGCAGCTCCCTCCGAGAAGTAGACCGGGACCAGCCACATGATGGCGGCAATGGAAACGACAAGGCCGGTAAGCTGGGAGGCGATCGAGGGCCAACTCCGGCCGGTTGCCAGCGGCAGTCCGCCGAATACTGACGCGCTCGCCATGAACGCACCCGGAATCAGGATAAGCAAAAGCGGAGCAACTTCCACGAAGTCAGAACCGAGAACAAGGACCGTGATCGGTTCCCGGAAGATCGCGAGGACCGCAAAGCCCGTAACGGCCAAGATCACCGAGTAGGTCGCAAAACGAAGCAGAGTCGCGCGCAACGCCGCCCCTTGACGCGAGTACCAAAGCCGGCTCATTTCCGGCTGAGCACTCGTGCGGATCAGATGGAACGGGCGCCTCGTCATGTCCATGATCTGCCGTGCCGCTCGGTAAAGACCGACATCGGCAGCACCCGCCATCTGTGCCACGAGGATGGTGTCCACGTTCAACGTCGTGACCCCAATGGTCGTCCTCCCGTAAGTACCAACGTGAAACCCTATCACGTCGCTCGGCACTCGAATCGATAGCGAACGAAATAGACTAGGGAAGCCCGCTCGACTGGTGGACATCGCCGCTACTAGGAGCATTCCCGCCGTTCCCACCGCCGCACCCGCCACGGTAGCGAAAACGACCATCAGCAAGTCGCCCCCGACAAACCAGGCTGCCACGAGCACCGCGACTCGCGTCCCATTATCCGCCACCGAAACCACGAGGTTCGCGCGCAGCCGATCCGCGAGCCTCAATACGGCAAGCGTTTCTGACCTCGTCGCCAGCAGAACGCCGACGATGCCGTAGAGCAGCATCGCATTGGTGTGCGCGTCATTGACCTTCAACAGCCCACTTGCCGTCAGCGTCAGCACGGCAATCGTTCCATAGGCGACGAGCGACAGGCCGAAGGATACGACTACTGCGAACCGCAGGATCGACGCTGCCTCGTGGGGTCGTCCATCGGTGATACTGCGGGTCGCAAAAGTCGTCACCGTGTCGCCGCCCGGAATGGCGATGACCCCATGGATGAGCGTGGCGGTGGCGACGATGATCGCTAGTGCCCCGTAGCCTTCCAGTCCGAGGAGCCGCGCTGCAACGACGACATGGACCAGCGCCCCCAGCACCTCGGCTACGTTTACGGCCCCCATCCATAGTGTCTGGCGCGTGATGCGGCGGTGGGAGTCGTCGGCGCCCGCTAACGTCGGAAGAATCACCCGACACGAACCCTTTGGCCTACGGGGTTGCGGGTCAACGGCAGATCGACCCAATTGAAGCTGGATCCGGTTCTTTGGACCGTCTATGCGACGCCAGCGTGCAGCCCTCGTTCACGATGGTGTGTGGGCGCAGCGTCGGACGTCTGCGAGCCACAACCACTTGGGCGCGGACGACAAGTGTCGACCCAACTGCTTCGTTGCACTGCATCGGCCGAAAGTACCATGAAGCGAACCTGCAGGCGGCGGGGTCAATCCAGAGAGCCTTCGCCGCAGACAGGGTTGGACCGGCACACGAATCGTGATGGGTCGAAAGCTACAACCTCTGTTCACGAAACGCCGGATCGAGTCCGTTCGTGTCCACCTGTTCGTGAACATCCACGGCGAGGCACAGCCTGTCGCCGAACAACACCATCGAAGCCGGCGAGCAGCGCAATCGCTTCATCACGGCGACGGCGTAGGCCCCGAGAGTCGGCGTCGCTAACGTCGACCGCGCAGCGGTAGCGACTTGGTAGCGACTGTGGCGTACAGCCTGCTTCGCGCCTACAATGCTCGTCCCGGGAATGGTCACACATGTCATTTCGTCACCCTTCGGAGTGTAGCTCAGTCTGGTAGAGCACCGTCTTCGGGAGGCGGGGGCCGCCGGTTCAAGTCCGGCCACTCCGACCAATTGAAACAATGGCTTGGCGGGTATCCCGAACCTGCAGCCATCGACAGCTCAGGCCGTGCGGGTAACCTCGACGACCAGCCAGCCCTTGTTGTTGCCGTACCGGTCCATCAGGGGCACGTCGGACTCAAGGTCGTTGGCAAGCGCCATGAGGCGACCGTCGAACGGCGCTTCAAACTCCGCGCCGAGCCCGATCGGCACGATGTATTCCTTGTCGTCGGCACCGCTTACGGTGACGGTGAGTTCGAACCACTCCGCCGCCGGCGCGACCCGGCTTCCCTCGAACGCGCGGATCATCCCTCGGGTCAGTTTGCCGAGCCGACCGAGAGCCTCCTCGACCGGTGCATCGTCGACGCGCCAACCGGCGGCGTCGCACGGCGGCAGGTTGCCGTCACGCCAGCGTTGGGTGGGTGCGACCGACACCCGGTACCGAGCGCCGTTGACGAGATCGATCCCGGTGTCGTTGCGATGTTCGCGAGCATGCACGATCGCGTGAGCGGTTTCGCCGACACCGAGTTCGGCGCAGGACACGAGGTTCAACGTGCCGGTCCCGTGCCTCGCCGCCTGGTCGAGCGGGGCTCGTTGGCTCGCTGCCAAGCTCTCGCGGTAGTGCGGCAGATCGAGGTAGCGGCGGATGGCGGATTCGTGGAATACCGGCGCGGTTCCCAGGTCCCGATGCCCGCGCCCATAGATCGGGTTCCGGTCGCGGCTGAAGTAGGTGTTGTGGTCGACGCCGAGGAGCCCGTCGAAATCCGTGACGGCCAGACCGAGGCCGAGTTCGGCGATCTGCTCGAGCATCCACTCGAGGGCGATGCGCGACAGGGGTTCCTTGTGTTCGGTCCCTCCGCCGACGCAGCCGTGGTCGCCCGCGAACCAGACCTCGCGCAGCACCTGATCGGGCGATCCTTTGAACATGGGCGTGTGCTCGAACTCCTCCCGTCGCTCGTCGATGGCAACCGCGTGAAGCGCCGCCTGCACGTGCTTGCCGAGATTGAAGTCGAGCCACCGGTAGCGGTCGGTGAACGCCTTGTCCAACGGGATTCCGGGCATCTTGTCGGGGATACCCAAGGCGCCGACCGTGTCCCAGCATCCCAGCAGCGCGATGGGCGGCACGCTCGTGCCGTGGGAGGCGCGAAACGCCCGCGCAGCTTCCCCGTCGGCGGACTTCCCCTTGCGGTAGAGTTCGTACGCCCTTCCCACCGACCCCATCTGGCTTCTGCCGAGCAGCCCGGCGTAGCCGATCATGCCGGCGAGGCTCCTGACCGTGTACGCCCCGCGGCTGAACCCGAACAGATAGATTTCATCGCCCTCGGCGTGATTGTTGGCGATGAAGCGGTAGGCCTCGCGGACATTGGTGTCGAGGCCTTCGCCGAACGCGCCGCCGACGATGCGGTCCATCCAGCCGCCGGTGCCCACGCCCTCGTCGTAGTACAACACCTGCAACCCACCGCTCTCGTCCCTAGGCAGGACGTTGCCGGCGAGCCGGACGACATTCGTCGGGCTGTCCATCTCCGGGGTGTTCCAGGTGCCGTCGCAACATACGACGAGGCGTTTGGGTGGGGGCATGAGTCCACTGGCCATCCGACTACCTCCTTCCGGCTGACGAGTTGATGCGCCGTTCGTAGCGCAGTTGTCGACAGTATCATCTCAGCAGCCGACGTGACGGAACCAAGGGTGCATCCCGCAGACGGCTTCCTCGCCGCCTTCAGGGCCGGTGACATCGATGCCGCCCGCGCGCTCATCGCCCGCGAGCCGGAGCTGTCGTCGAGAACCGACTACCAGGTTCACCCCCTGCTCGCCGCCTTCGTCGATGGCAACGACGGGCACTGCTACCAGGCGGCACACCTGGCGATCGCCGACCTGCTCATTGCGCAAGCGGTGCGTTCTTTTCGGGATTGCCTGCTCGCGGACCAGGTGGATGTCGTCCGAGCCCGATTGAGGGACGACCCGGCCTTGGGCTCCGCACCGTTCACCGCCGGCCGCGGTATCGCCCAACCGATCCACCACTGGCAGTCCACGACGGTGGCCGAACTCCTGCTCGACGCCGGTGCCGATATCGATGCACAGACCACCGTGCACTTCAACGGCGAGACTCCACTGGCCATGAAACTCCGCTTCGGCAGCGTCCGGGACGTGCGATTCCTACTGCGCCGCGGCGCCGATCCGAACCGCGGACCGCTCAAGTTCATGCCGTCCGCCAACATGCCCACCCTCGTCCCGCTGCTGGTCGAACACGGCTGGAACATCGACGAGGGTGCAGGCGTGCGCACGTTGCTCCACCACGACGCGAACCACGGTCACGGCGTCAAGGTGCGGCTGCTGCTCGCTCACGGCGCCGACCCCAACGTGCGGGATGCCACGGGCAGGACACCTCTACACCTCGTCGCCGCCCGCGGCGCGGGTCGCGCAGCGATTCGCGCGCTCATCGAGGCGGGCGCGGACGCCGATGCCCGGAACGATGCCGGGCGGACGCCATTGGACCTCGCCCGCGATGCTCGTCAACGGACCGCGGAGCGCGAACTCACCGCCTTGGGACCGTAGAGCGATCCAACGACCAGAAAGGTCTCATTCAGGCCTTCCCTGGAGTTAGACCAGGAGCCGCTCGCTGCCGTAGCGCCGCACCGTGGCGAGACCGCACAAGACGCCGACGGCAACCGTCGCCGAGGCCGAGACCAGGATGTGCAACGGCTCCACGCCCCCTCCCTTCACCAGCTCCGTCACCAGCAGGTGCTGGGATAGGCTCGGCACCAGCATCGAACCCAAACTCGCCTGGACAGGGTTCAGCAGCACCACGACGATGGGCAAGGTCGGCGCCACCATCGCCAGGCCGGTGTAGGTCTGGGCTTCACGGAAGGACTTGGTGTAGGACGCGACGATGGTCACGACGCCGGCGCCGAGCGCCGCGAACGGCAACATGACGATGTACATGACGGCACACACTTCGGGCGTGAAGTTCGCCGTCATGCCGAGCTTCGCCAACGGCAGGAAACGCACCGCGATGGCGAACGCGACGATGGACACGCCGAGGGAAACCGCCATGAAGAAGAAGGTCGCCGAGAGCTTGCCCCAGACGACGCTTGCGCGGGCCACCGGCAGCGTCAGCAGCGGCTCCAGCGATCCCCGTTCACGCTCCCCGGCCGTGGTGTCGATGGCCACCTGGGTGCCGCCGATGAGCGTCGCGAACAGCAGGAAGTAGGTCATCATGCCGAGCAGCAGGATGGCGCGTCCCGAAGGCGTCGAGACGTCTTCGGTCAGCACCGCGATGGGATGCGCGACGGTCGGGTCGATGCCGCGCAACTGCAGGCGGTGGGTGCCGATGATCGACCCGTATTCGGCAAGTGCCGAACGCAGCCGCGAAGCGGCAGACCGGGTGGTGTTGTTCGACACGTCGGTGACGATCCACAACCGGGCCGGCGAGCCGGCGCGGAGCGCCGCCCCGAACCCGGCATCCACGACGAGACCGACGTCGGTGTCGCCGCGCCGGACCGACTCGCGCAAAGCGTCGAGGTCGGCGAACGCCTCGTGGTCGACGTCGATCAGGCGGCGATGCAGATGGGTCATCAGATTGGCGGCTTCGGCACCGCCAACCACGGAAACCTCGATGGACTTCTCGGCTTCGTCGAGCTGGATGCTGACGGCGTAGTTGGTGAAGCCCGCGAACAGAATCGGGCCGAACATCGGACCGAACAGCAGCGCGGTGATCATCGCGCGCCGGTCGCGCAAGCCCTCCAGGACTTCCTTGCGGAAGACGGTGCCGATACTGCGCATGGGCCAGCCGTCGGACGCTAGGGTCCCGTCAACCCTCAAATGTCGCGTCAGTGGTCGCCGGAGCGTTCCTCGCAAGGCGCAGGCGCGAAGTCGTACCGGGGTACGTCGAGCGTCTGCAACGATCCGTCGCAAAGCGACGGGGGCGAGGGGCGCTCCGGCGGCCACCCGAAGGGCGCGCCCGCGCTGACGCGGCATTTGAGGGTTGACGGGACACTAGGCGGCCGCCTCCGCGTCGACACGGGTAACGGCCGCCACGAAGGCGTCCTCAAGGTCGTCGCAACCCGTGTCGGTGCGGATCTGCTCCGTGGTGCCCGCTACCGCGACCGTGCCGGCGGCGATGATGACGATGCGGTCGCACAGGGCGGCCACTTCCTGCATGACGTGGCTCGAGAAAAGCACGCAGCAGCCTGCGTCGCGGCGTTCTCGGATCACGTCGCGCAGCGCGCGCGTGGCCATGACGTCGAGCCCGTTGGTGGGTTCGTCGAGGATCAGCGTATCCGGGTCGTGCACCATGGCGCGGGCCAAGGCGGTGCGGATGCGTTGCCCTTGGGAGAAGCCCTTGGCGCGCCGGTCGGCAAAGTCCCCCACCCCGAGCAGGTCGATCACACGTTCCACCGCGGGTTCGACGGCATCGCCCGCCATGCCTTGCAGGGCCGCGTAGTAGGCGATGTTCTCGCGCGCCGTCAGGTTGGCGTAGAGGTTCGAGTTGTGCGGCAGGACACCGATCCGGTTGCGCACCGCGAGCGGGTCGTCCGCGATGTCCACGCCGCCGACTCGCGCGGTGCCGGCATCCGCCTTCAAGATCGTGCACAGGATCCGCAGGGTCGTGGACTTGCCCGCGCCGTTGGGACCGAGCAGACCGGTGATGCGGCCGTCCGCCGCATCGAAACCGACGCCGGAGAGCGCCTCCACCTTGCCGAACCGCTTCGCCAGGCCCTCGACTTCGATCACGGTGCAGGGCCCATGGGCGAGGTGAACAGGGGGAACGGCCGGATCCGATCCACGCAACCCAGATCGAGTTCGCCGACAACGGGGCTGTCGACGAATTTCGCCATCAACCGCTGGGCGCAAGCCACGGTGAGCATGCCGTGGCCCTGGCCGCGGCCCACGACCTCGATCATGTTGGTCATTCGGTTCGCCGCGGCGGAGGCGTACCGCGGCGGCGTGATGGGGTCCAGCTCACCGCTCAGCAGCAGGACCGGAACGTCGGTTTCGACCAATTCGCGGAGATCCTCATCCATGAAGCCGGTCGGCCACCGCTCGCACACGCCGTCCAGGGCTTCGACGAAAGTCGTGCCCATGTACGTCGCCGCCAAGGCATCGAAGTCCACATCCCCCATGTAGGGGGCGTCCTCGGTGCACGCCACCGCGTAGTTGAGCCCCGGGGCCAGGTTCTCCACGCTCTGGGCGACGAACAGCGCGTGGGACGCCAGGGGCCGGTAGTCGCGGGCGTAGGCCGACTCCACCAACGCCGGCAACACGCTCGCGGTGCGCGGTGAATAGACGAGCAGACGGACCACTGCGACAAAGGTGTACAGGTCGACGATGGTCTCGGTGGGCTCGCCCGTCCGCGGGTGGTCGATGGTGATTGCCACAGGCGCATTCCCGAGGCGGCCGAGCACGGCGTCGAACTGCGCGCGCAGCTCGGGGTAGGCGCCGTGGCACTCCACGTCCTCCCGGCAGCGGTCGAAGAGCGCATCGAGGGCTTGCTGGCTCACCAGCGCGATGTCGGGACCGAGCGGGATGTCGGGAGACAGGACGCCGTCCAGGATGACGCTGCGGGTGCGTTCCGGGTAGCGACGCAGGTAGTGCTGCGCAACGCGTGTGCCGTAGGAGATGCCATAGAGATTTACCCGCTCGTAGCCAAGCGCCACCCGGACCTCGTCGAGATCCCGAACCGCGATGCTGGTGGTGAAGAACCGCGGATCGTGGTCGAGTTGCCCGAGGCAGTCGACGGCCGAGCCGACCACGACATCGAGGTCGACATGCTCGCCAAGCCGGTCTTCATCGAGGGCGTCGCAGTCGAGCGGCGCCGAGGCACCACTACCCCGCTGGTCCACCAGGACGATGTCGCGGCGGCGATGGATGCGCGAAAAGGCACCTTCGGCAGCAGCGTAGAACCGGGTTGACGAGTCGCCGGGCCCCCCGGCGATGACGAACAACGGATCCGGTTCGGCCTGCTCGGTCAAGGCGTCGACGACGGCGACGAAGAGTTCGATCTGCTCGCCATCGGCTCGTCGACGGTCGAGCGCGACCGCAAGTGTGCCGCATCGGGCGTTGACCTCTTGGCGGCCTTCGCTGGCGGTGAGATCGCAGGGCGACAGTTCGATCGGTGCCGCGTGCATCGATGCCGCCATGAAGAGCGCCGGGATCGGCAAGGTTGCGCGGCTGCGCTCCATTGCAGGCGCAACGGCTGCAGGCGCAACGGCAGCAGGCGCAACGGGATCGCACCTACACGACATCTGCATCACGCAACGAGGCGATCTCCTGTTCGTCGTAGCCAAGTTCGGCCAGGATCTCGCCGGTGTGCTCGCCGAGCTCAGGCCCCGGTTCGTTGGGTAGCGGTTCATCGAGGCGGAAAGGACTCGCGACCAGCTTGAAGTCGGGGCGCCGGGCGTGGGGCACGGTCTTGACGCCGTCGCGGTCGCGGAAGAACGGACTGTCCAGCGCCTGGGCGATGTCGTGTACCGGCGCACACGGAACATGGCCGCCGAGTACCGCGATCCAGTCGGCGGTGTTGCGCGAACCGAGGTGCCGGTCGAGTTCCCCGGTCAGCGCGTCGCGGTTGTCGTAGCGGCCCTGGGTCTCGGCGAAGCGCGGGTCCGCTTTCAGGTCGGCACGCTCGATGAGGTCGCAGAAGAGTTCCCAGAAGCGCGGGTTCTGGGCCATGACCATGATCCAACCGTCGGCGGTGCGGTAGAGCTGGGAGGGCACCGTGTAGGGATGGCTCGACCGGGCGACGCGATCGGTGACGAAACCCTCGTTGAGATACCAGGCGCCGGGATAGGTGAGCTGATACATGGCGACATCGAACAGCGTCACGTCGACGTCGCGTCCCTTGCCGGTCTCGCGGGCGCCGAGGATGCCGGCGAGAACCGCCGTCGACGTGGTGGCGCCGGTCATGTAGTCGATCATGGACAGGCCGAAACGCGCGGGCGGCCCGTCCGGCTCGCCGGTCAGGAAGAAGAATCCCGCCTCGGCCTGCATGAGGTAGTCGAAACCCGGCCAGTCGCGACGCTCCCCTTCGCGTCCGTAGGCCGAGATGTGGGCGCACACGATCTTCGGGTTGGCGGGCGCGAGGTCGGCGTAGGTGAGGCCGAGTTTCGCCGCCTGGTCGCCCCGCAGGTTGTGCATGAAGGCATCCGCCGTCGCCACCAGTCGGTGCAGCACGGCCTGACCGTCCGGGTGCTTCAGGTCGAGCGTAAGCGAGCGTTTGTTGCGATTGAACGCCTGGAAGACGTGCGAGTCGGTCTCGCCTAGGAAGTAGGGTCCCCCGACCCGGCAGGCGTCACCGCCGAGCGCCCGGCTCTCGATCTTGATCACGTCGGCGCCGAGATCGGCGAGATAGCCGCTGGCGTACGGTCCCGCCGCCCAATGTTCGGCGGCGACGATGCGCAGGCCCGTCAGCGGCAGGGTCATCGAACCGCGATCCGCGACACGGGCTAACCGCGTGCCTGGACGAGTTCGATGCTGACGCCGTCAGGAGCGGCCAGGTAGCAGATCAGACCTCCGGGCGAGAACTCCCACGGCTCGACGGAGAATTCGGCACCCTTGGCGCGGAGCGCTTCGCAAAACGCCGCGAGATCGCCGCGATAGGTGTAGCCGAAGTGATCGGTGCCCCATTCGTTGTGGCTGGAATAACGCTCCGCACTAGCGCCGAAGTCGGTCATCGTCCGGGTCGCAACGGGGTCTTCGCCGGGGCGGCGACCGCGGATGATGACGGTCATGCCACCGACGCGGACGTTGATCTGCGGCGCATCGCGCAGGGTGTAGTCGGCGAGAATCTCACCATCGAGGATCTCCTCGTACCACCGGGCCGCAGCCTTGGGATCCGCGCTGATGAGATGGATGTGGTCGAACGTCAGCGACATTGGCTCAACCCCCTACCGGGTCAGGCTCGTGTAGACGCGGTCGACGAAGCCGAGAGACTGCATCTCCGGGCCGTAGGTCGCATCGTAGTCCGCGGTCGGGCGGGCTGCGACGACCTCCGCGAGGCTCTTGCCTTCGGCCATCAGCGTGGCGACGCGCTCGCGCACCGTGATCAGCATGTCGATGTAGGCCTGGAGCGCAGCGGCGTCGGTCACCGGGCCGTGGCCGGGGATGACGACCCCTTCGGCACCGATCTCGTCGAGAATCGTCTCGCAGAACCGGATCATGCCGTCGATGCCGCCGCCGCTGTCGACGTCGATGAAGGGATAGCCGGCGTTGTTGAACACGTCGCCGAAGTGCACGGCGTTGTGGTTGCGGAAGATCACCGCCGTGTCGCCGGCGGTGTGCGCGGGACCGGCGTGGATCAGGTCGATGCGCTCGCCGTTGAAGTCCAGGCCCATGCGGTCCTCGAAGGTGATCGCCGGGCGGGCGTCCGGTGGATAGGCCTGCTGGCGGTACCTGGTGATGACGAGATTGATGGGGTTGTCCGTCGCCATCATCTCGGCGGAGTGCTCGTGGGCGATGATCCAGGTGCCGTCGGGACCAACCGCGAGGTTGCCTTCGGCATGGTCGAAGTGCCAGTGGGTGTTGACCGCGAAATCGATCCGGCCGTCGCCACCATCGCCCTGGATCGTCGCGATGGCCGCCTTAACCTTGGGAATCATCTGTGGAAACATGTCGTCGACGATCAACACGCCCTGTTCGCCCACCGACGCGGCGATGTTGCCGCCCACGCCGAACAGCACGTAGAGGCCGTCGCCGACCTTCTCGGTGGTGATCTCGGTGGCGTCGAAGTCCCAGTTGAAGCGCTCGAGCACCTCCTCGAGGCCGAGTTCGGCTTCCTCCTGGGCGCTGGCGGCAGCCCCCAGAACGATTGCCACAGTTAATAGCAGGTGCCGCATGGTCACTCCCCTTGCGTCTTGGTCCGGGCTAGGAATGCTCTGATCAAGCCATCCCTGGCTTGATCAGAAACGAAAAAACAAGAACGCGGTCTTTTGCGTGCAAATTCAACAAGTGTGTTCGACCACTAGTCCGGCAGGCCGAGAATCCGCTTGGCGATGATGTTCAGTTGGACTTCCGACGTGCCGCCCTCGATGGAGTTGGCGAGCGAGCGGAGCCACTCCCGGGTGGCCGACAACTCCCGGCCGTCGAAGCCGTCGCCCTCCCAGCCGAGCATCTGGCTGCCCATCATGTCGAGCATCAGCTCGTAGCGCGCCTTGTTCTGTTCCGTGCCGTACAGCTTGAACATGGACGACAGGAAGGTCGGCGCGCCGCCGGAACGCAGCTCCTCGCCGTTGCGCCGCACCGTCAGCCCGAAGGCACGGTCGGTGACGCGATGCGCGACAAGACGCTTGCGTAGCTCCGGATCGCCGATGCGGCCGCCGACGTCGCCGATGTAACGCCGCGCGAGGTCGGCCATGGGGTTGCCGCCGCCGCCCCCGCCGCCACCGCCGATGGACGTGCGTTCGTACTGCAAGAGACGCTTGCCCACGGTCCAGCCCTTGTTCAACTCGCCGACGACGTTGCGTTTCGGCACGCGGACGTCGTCCAGGAAGGTCTCGCAGAAGGGCGAGGCGCCGCTGATCAGCTGGATCGGCTTGACCGTCACCCCCGGCGTCTCCATGTCGAACAGGATGAACGAGATGCCCTCGTGCTTGGGCGCATCCGGGTCGGTGCGCACGAGGCAGAACATCCAGTCGGCGAAATTGGCGCCTGAGGTCCAGATCTTCGAGCCGTTGATGATGTAGTCGTCGCCATCCGCCACGGCCTTGGTCTGCAGGCTCGCGAGATCCGAGCCCGAGCCCGGTTCGCTGTAGCCCTGGCACCACCAGATCTCGCCGCGGACGATCTTCGGCAGGTGTTCGTGCTTCTGCTCCTCGGTGCCGAACTCCAGCAACGCCGGCCCGATCATGGACAGACCCATGCCCGTATGGGCCGGGCGGGCGTTGATGCGGCGCATCTCTTGGCCGAGGACGCCAGCCTGCTCCTTGTCGAGCCCGCCGCCACCGTATTCCTTCGGCCACGTCGGTGCCGTCCAGCCCTTCTCGGCCATGCGGTCGAGCCAGAGCTTGGCCTCCGGGTTCGGATAGGTCGCGCGCCGGCCACCGCCGGTGCCCTCTCCCGGTCCGCCTGGACGGCGGATACTCGGTGGGCAGTTGTCCTCGAGCCAATCGCGAACTTCTTCTCTAAAACTCATGCAACCTACTCTTTTATTTTAGTTTACTCCCCGGAACATCGGGGTTCGTTGCCTGCGGTGCAAACGCTCTACCGCGGGCGACCACCATCGCAGGCCGTTGCAGGACGCTCAAGTCCGTCAGGGGGTCGCCGGGGACGAATAGTAAATCGGCAGCCAGTCCTTCGCGCAAGGTGCCCGTGACCTCGGCGAGCCCGAGGGCGTCGGCGCACTCGCTGGTGGCGGACCTCAGGACCTCCAGCGGCGTCAGTTCCGCCAATCGCGCGAACACCGGCAGCGCCCGCGCAAGGTCCTCGTGACGGACGTTGGGAATCCCGGCGTCGGTGGAGGCGACGAGGCGGCAGCCCTGCGCTTTGAGGCCGAGAAAGTTCTCCCGGACGCGCGCCGTGAATGCCTCCGGATAGCGCCCCCAGCCGGCGTTGACGGTCGGCGACACCCAGATTCCGCGCTGCGCGATCTCCCGCGCCACGGTGGGGTCGTAGGGTTCGCGCTTGCCGTCGGCACCGATCCACGAACAGTGCTCGATGCTGCGCACGCCCGCGTGGGCCGCATGGCGGATGCCGGACGTGCCGTGGCAGTGGGCGGCGACCGGATAGCCCCTGCTGTTGGCGGCGGCGACGATGGCGGACAGCGTCGGCTGGTCGAACTGGCTGTCTTTGGGTTCGCTGTTCGGGGTCTGCATGCCGCCGGTGGCCATGACCTTGATCAGGTCGACCCCGTGTTCGTGTTGACGTTGGATGACTGCGACGGCTGCGTCCGCATCCGTGGCTTCGCCGCCCCAGAAGTGGCAGTGGCCCTTGACGGAGGTTACCGGCTGGCCCGCGCATTTCAGCCGCGGCCCGATGATCTCGCCGGCATCGATGCGGTCCCGAAGTTCGAGTTCCAGCCAATTGCCGCCACCGAGGTCCCGGGCCGTGGTGATGCCGTGACGCACCATGGCTTCGGCACGGCGGACCATCTTGTCCCGGATGTCGGACTCCGATTGCATCAACTGGTCGGTCAACGACGCGATGGCCGGATCGAGCACCATGTGCACGTGGGCGTCGATCAGGCCCGGCAGAACGGTCAAACCGGTGCAGTCCTCCCCCGGCAGGCCTCGCCCCATCGCGACGATGGACGCGCCTTCCACGACGATGGAGTCGAAGGTCGAGTAGCCCTCCGAGACGCCGTCCCAGAGACGGATGTTGGTATAGACGGTCAACGCAGCCCCGTCAGGCGCCGAGCTTCCAACCGCGCCACATGTCGTCGCCCACCGGCAGGTCTTCGGCGAACAGCTTCACGTCCTTGAACCACTCGAACTGGCCGAGGCGCTTGTGTTCGCCGAGGTCCAGCGTGGCACGGTCGTGGGCGAAGTCGGCGAACAAGGCCCAGCGAATGCGGTTGCCCACGTGAATCCCCGTGGAATGGACCATCCGGCCGTGCCAGAAGATGACATCACCCGCCGCGCCGACAAGTTCGCAGGGTTCGATGTCGGCGATGACTCGGTGGAGCGCGGTCCGGAACGACGCCAGCGGCGACCAGTTGGACTCCAGGCGATGCGCACGGAACATGATCCGGTGGCTGCCCGGATACAGGGTGAAGCCGCCGTTTCGGGGCGGCACATCGTCCAGGTAGGCACAGGCGTTGAGTTGCTGGCACACCTGATCTGTGTGCGGACCCAGCGCGCGGCGGAGGTCATCGTCGCCGCACGACCCGTCCGCTCCTGCTCGGGGAAAGACGGCGTAGATGCCCCGGGTCCGGGTACTCGGCTTCAGGTCGTCGCCCAGCAAGGCACGGACGACCTGCCGCACGCCGGGATTGTTGGGAACCAGATCGACAAGGTAGTCCGCATCGCCTATGTCGTGCAGCTTGACGGTCCGACCGGAGTGGAAGATCCGTTGCCGGCCCTGGTAGGGACCGGACTTGCGCACGGCGGGCATGGGCGCCCAGCGCGGGCTGATCCAGGTCGCCGGATCGTCGGGCGCGGGTGGTGCCGCACCCTCGGCCGGCGGCAGTTCCTCCAGAAGATATGCCCAGATCCGCTCGAGTGCGGCCGCCAGGGCCTCCGGGTCCAATAGCCGCTTCTTCACCATGAACCCGTTGTCGACGAAGAAACGGCGCTCCGCGTCGGACACGCACTCGCCGGCCACCGACAGGTCCGGCGCGTCGAAAACGACGCTCGGCTTCTTCTGCGGCTCGCTTGGCGGCGGCTCCAGGGCCATCGGTCTGCCATCGGCATGAACGTGTCAATCTTACCCCTGTCTGCGCGGCGCACGTCCGTGAACGGGGCTTGTCACCGCCCGTGCAGGGGAACACGCTGCCGCGTAGCGCACGAAGGACGACGACAAGCGTCGCCCCGACGGGATTGCGGGGCGATTCGCAACGAGGTGGCCGTTCACGCCAGGAGTCGTCAAACTAGCCGGCTTTCGCTGTGGAGACGCCAATGCCTGCCAACCTACCGTCCGACTACGAGGAGCGCGTCTACGCCGGCGTGCTCGGCAAGATCATCGGCGTCTATCTCGGCCGACCCTTCGAGGGCTGGTCCAACGAGCGAATCGAAGAGCGGCTCGGCGAGATCGACTACTACGTCCACGACAAGCTGAACCAGCGGCTGATCGTCACCGACGACGACATCAGCGGCACCTTCACCTTCATCCGCGCGATGGAGGACTACGACTGCGACCCCGCGCTGGAGCCCCGCCAGATCGGCCAGTCCTGGCTCAACTACCTGATCGAGAACCGCACGATCCTGTGGTGGGGCGGGCTCGGCAATTCCACCGAGCACACCGCCTTCATGCGCCTCGCCTCGGGCATCGAGGCACCGGCCAGCGGTTCCATGGAGATGAACGGCAAGGTCGTCGCCGAACAGATCGGTGCGCAGATCTTCATCGACGGCTGGGCCATGGTGTCACCCGGCGATCCCGAACGTGCCGCCGACTTCGCCCGCCGGGCGGCGAGCGTGTCCCACGACGGCGAAGCCATCTACGGCGCCCAGGTGCTCGCCGCGATGGAAGCGGCGGCGTTCGTCGAGTCCGACACCGACAAGCTGATCGACATCGGCACCGCGCAGATCCCCACGGACAGCGTGCTCTACCGCATGATCGGCGACATCCGCGACTGGCACGCCAAGCACGGCGACGACTGGCGCGCGACCTTCGCCGAGATCAAAGCCAACTACGGCTACGACAAGTACGGCGGCAACTGCCACATGGTGCCGAACCACGGCCTGATCGTGCATGGCCTTCTGCACGGCAACGACGACTTCCAGCGCGCGCTGATGATCGTCAACACCTCGGGTTGGGACACCGACTGCAACTCGGGCAACCTCGGTTGCCTGCTCGGCATCCAGCACGGTCTCGCCGGAATCGACGCCGGTCCCGACTGGCGCGGTCCCTTCGCCGACATCTGCTACATGCCGAGCGCCGACAGTGGCAGCGGCGTCACCGATGCGGTGACGCAAGCCGACCGCATCGCCTCAATCGGTCGGCGACTGGGCGGTTCGTCGTTCGAGCCGCCGAAGAACGGCGCCCGCTACCACTTCGCCTATCCGGGATCCGTGCAGGGCTTCACCGGCCAGCAGTGCGTCGTGAACAACCGGCAAGGTCCGGACGGTGAACGTTGCCTGGCCGTGCAATTCGACCCGCTGGCGTCCGGCGAGACGGCGTGCGCCACCACGAGCACCTTCGTGGATTCGCTGGAGACGGCGCGTTACTTCGAGGGCCGGGGCTACGGCCTGATGACCAGCCCGACACTGTCGCCGGGGCAGACCGTCGCAGCGAACGTGGCGCTCGACAACCACGTCGACGGCGCGGCGGAGGTCTCGATCTGCATTCGGGTGTTCGACGCCGACGACAAGCTCACGACGCTGTGCAACCCCCCGACCACGTTGGATCCGGGCGCCAGCGCCGAACTGGCCTGGACGATTCCCGATTTGGGCGGCTATCCCATCGCGGCCGTGGGCGTGCAACTGGCGACCGCGGCCTCGGGCGGTACGCTCTACCTCGATCGCCTGCATTGGACCGGCGCCCCCGAGGTCAAGCTTTCGCAGATCCCGGGCAACATGTGGAGTCGGGCTTGGGTGAACGGCGTTGATCAGTACCTGCCGAAGTGGGGCGAGTCGTTTCGCCTGGTCCACAACCGGGGAACCGGCCTGCTCCTGCACGGTTCACGCGACTGGCAGGACTACCGGGTCGGTGCCGACGTGACACCCCACCTCGTGCGCCGGGCCGGCATCGCGGCGCGGGTCCAGGGCATGCGGCGCTACTATGCCCTCGTACTGAATGCCGAGGGATCCGTGCAGATCGTGCGCGAACTGGATGGCACGACCGTGCTTGCCGAGGCGGCGTTCGACGTGGAGTTCTACCGCACCTACCAATTGGAGGTCGCCGTGTCCGGCTCGACGATCACCGGCTCGGTGGACGGGAAAACACTGCTGGAGACCGAAGACGACGCGCTCGCCAGCGGCGGTATCGCCCTGGTGATCGACGAGGGACGAACGGCAACGCAATCCGTAACCGTCACGCCGTCGTGAAACAAGGCATTGAATGAGCGGACATCGTCTCGATGGAACCGGTCGACCTCAGTGCATCTCGTAGCCACCGGCGACGTTGAGCGCGACGCCGGTGACGTTGGGCGCCGAAGCGAGGTAGACGGCCGCCTGGCCCATGTCTTCCGCGGTCTGGGGACGGCCTAAGGGCATGATGTCGGACATGCGCTTGTGAAATGCCGGATCGCCCTGGTTGGCCATCAGGTGGTCGTGCCACATCGCGGTCGCGACCATCCCGGGGCATAGCGCGTTCACGCGGATGCCATCGGGAGCCAGTTCCTGGGCGTAGGACTGGGTGATGCCGATCACCGCCCACTTCGAACCGCAGTAGGCCGCGAGCCGGGCGGAACCGCGTTTGCCGGCGATCGATGCGGTATTGACGATGGCGGCGTCATCGGATGCCCGGAGACTCGCCACGGCGGCGCGGGTCATCAGGAACACGCCCTTGACGTTGACCGCGAATATTCGGTCCCACTGGGCTTCCCCGAATTCCTCGACAGGACCGCTGTCGATGATGCCGGCATTGTTGAGCAGCACGTCTATGCCGCCGAAGGCGTCGACGGTGGCGCCAACCGCGTGTCCGCACGACTCCGCATCGGTGACGTCCACCGGTGTACACCGTACCTCCCCGACTGCGGACAACTCGTCCACCGCATTCGTCATCTCGCTGTCCGAACCGAGGCGGTAGCGCCAATCACCACCTGTGGGTAGATCCGCGATCATCACCCGGTGGCCCGCTTCGAGGAAGCTCTTCGCCATGCCTTTGCCGATGCCGCGGGCGCCCCCTGTGACGAGTACGGTTCGAGCGGCCATTTCCCCTCCTTCAACAGTCAGTGTGGCGCCCTGGTTGTTGTAGACTCGCCGCGAACGCGATCGAGGCCGAGGTCAAGGTCGAGCAATGGACGCCAATTGGCTAAAGAGTATGCAGATCGGAGTCGCTCTGCGAGCCCTGCGCGCGTTGATAGACAACCCGGAGGACACGCCCCGGGTGTTCGAAATCGTCCGCGCCTTGGGACGGCCGGCGCTGCGCCGGCGTTTCCGCCGCTTCCGAACCACCCACGTCGGACGACGCGTGCTGCGTGATCAAATCGACCTGATCGACACGCTGCGCGACCGGGAATCCCTCGCCGCCCTGCCAACCGGCACCCTCGGGCGGAGCTACGCCACGTTCATCTACGGCGAGTCGCTGTCCGCCGACGGGCTGGTCGCCGCCAGCACGGAGCAGGGCGTCGACGCGTACAACTTCAAGGACCCCGACCTCCAGCGATTCGCACAACGCATGCGCGACCAGCACGACCTGTGGCACACGGTGACGCAGTACGGACGCGACACGTTCGGAGAACTCTGCCTGCTGGCGTTCACCTATGCCCAGACAAAGAACCGCGGCATCGGCTTGATCGTCGTGGTGGGCGCTTTCCGGGCAACGCGGGAGTTGGGGATGCCGGGCTTGAAGGCGGTGTGGCATGCCTACCGCGCCGGACTGCACGCCGGTTGGCTGCCGGGCGAAGACTGGGAGGCCAACCTGCACTTGCCCGTCGACCAAATTCGCCGGCAGTTGGCGATCAAGCCGCCTGTCGAGTATCGGGAGGCGTTGGCAACGGTCCAAGCTGCCGCCGCCTAGCCCGCATTTCTCACCACGTCGCTTGTGGGTTCTACCAGAATCCCCCCGACACGATTGCACCCTTTCGCCTTGTTTATTTCAATAAATTCGGTCGACCGGAACGGGAAGACATTGCGGTCTACAATTCGCCGTTCCCGGATGGGTGGTGGTACGACGACGCCAAAGCGGCGCGGATTGGGATCAACCAATGAGCAATGCACCGGGCGACCGCGCGCCCTCGCCTACCCGGCGTCGGTCACCGCCAGCACCGCGTCGCCGAACGCCGCCACAGCTGCCGTCAGGTCGCCGACCCGGTCGCGTCCGACCCGTTCCGTGAAACAGAACGACAGCCGCAACTGATCGTAGCCTGCCTTGGGATTACGTTCGCGGGCATCCCGCGGGTAGAAGTCGTACATCGGAATGACCACGACGCCGTGTTCGGCGACCAAGCGGGCAACGAACTCGTCGTCGGTGACGACATCCGGGTCTAGAAACGTGAACACGCTGAAGAACCCCGCCTCCGGGACGGTCCAGCGGAACCGGTCCGGGTGGTCGCCGAGCTTGGCGCCCAGGCCGTCGAGCAGGATGGCGCGGTTCTCCCGGTAGACGGCCAGTTTGCCTTCGGCCACCGGCCACAGCGACTCACGTCTCTCGAAGGACTCGTCGACTAGCAGCGACTCGAAGGATCGGAGCGCCTGTGGGTTCTGGAACAGGATGTCCGCGCTCGCTTCGGTCAGCAGCAGGTCGGTGAGCGAGGCGCGCATGCCACCTTCGATTTCCGCAACGGCTTCGGTGTAGATGAAACCGATGCGCGGCCCGGGTAAGCCGATCTTCGAGCCGGTGAACAGGTGCACCGTGCGCTTCGGATCCATGGCGAAGAACGGCCGCGGCCGTTCGGCGGCCCCCGAATAGCTGATGTAGACGTACGGCGCGTCCTCAACGATCAGGATTCCCTCTTCCGCTGCGATGTCGAGGAGCGTCCGGCGTCGCTCGTCGGTGAACGAAAACCCGGCCGGATTGTGGCCGTCGGGGACGGTGTAGTAGAACGGCACGAAGAACCCGTCCGCGCGTGCCCGCCTGATCGCCTCGCGAAAGCCGGCGGGATCAGGGCCCTCGGCATCCATGTCGACGCTGTAGATCCGCCCATGGCGGCACAGATTTGCCCGGGCCAGGAAACCCGCGTAGGTCGGTGCATCCGTAATGTAGGCCAGCGGTTTCCCCGGTCGTTCGAACAGCGAGCAGACGAGGCTGATACCGCCGGTCGCGCCGACGGTCGGAATCAGCCGCGCGGGGTCCATGTCGACGCCCCAGTCGTTGCCGTAGACCGTCGCGAAGGACTCTCGCGGGCCGACCGGCCCGAGGGTGTCGGTGTACGCGTAGGACTCGCGCAGGAACTCCGGCAATGCGGCGGGATCGTTCAATCCCTCAAGCCGCCGCAGGTGATCGAAGTACGCCTGCTCGTGGGCGATGAAACCGCGGGGGTCGGTGACCTCGGGATTCGGATAGCCGGCCCCGAGATGGTGGATCGTCAGTCCGTTGGCCTCAGCGACGGCGCGCAGTACCGGCAGCGAGGCGGCCATCCTTCGGGTCACCGAGACAGGTTGCTGGGCCAGCGACGGGGCATGGATTGCGTGATCGGTATTCATGGTGGGTCTTGCAGCGCCGACGAACGTGTTGACCGCACTTGCCCGGCGTGGTTCCTCATCTCGCGAGCGCCGCGGAGCATACCACCGCCAACCCCTTCGATGGCCATGCGGGCGTCCCCTTCTCGTCCCCTTCTCGTCCCCTTCATCGTCCTCTTGACACTCCGATAGGCCCTCAACACACTCGGACAATGATCTCCTTGAAGAGCGTTCTCGGCACCGTGTTCTGTGCCGTGGTGGCATTTGGTTCCCTTCCGGGATTCGCCGCAGAAGTCGATGGCCCGCAGCTCAGGTGGGACGTGTCGCTGTGGGGCAAGCCCCGACCCGGCACGGCGCTCGTCGACGCCCTGGCGGACCGCATCGAGGCGGCGACGGACGGCAACTGGCGACTTGCGCTGCACTACGGCGAGGCGGTGTCCAAGGCCCGGGAGAACCTCGACGGGATCGCCATCGACGCGTTCCAGGCGGCAATGGTCTGCAACTTCTACCACCCCCGGAAGAACCCCGCGCTGATGGTGCTCACCATGCCGTTCTTGCCCATGGAGACCTGGGAGGACAACCGGCGGGCTCGGGAAGCGGTCTACGCGCATCCCGCCAGCAAGAAGGAACTCGCCCGCTGGAACGCTGTTGTATACACCTCCACGTTCCTTCCTCAGTACGAAATACTCGGCCGTGGTGAGCCACCCTTGGACCTCGACGGCTGGCGGGGATTGACCGTCCGTGCCGGAGGCGGCATCGGCCAGGCCTTGAAGCTCCTCGGCGCGACACCGACGAGTTCCACCGCAACCGAGGTCTATACCGGCGTCCAGCAGGGAACGATGGATGCCGCCTCGTTCCCGTTCACCTACGGCCACATTTCCTACCGGATCCACGAAGTCGCCGAGTGGTTCACCGGCAACCTCTCCCCCGGCACCTCGGATTGCCCACTGGTGTTCTCGATCACCGCCTTTGATGCGTTGCCAGCCCAGTACAAGCAACTGCTCGCGGATGTGAAGGAGGACGTCATCGCGGCGCAGATTCAAGCCTACGTGAACTTCGATGCCGAAAACCTGTCCATGCTCACCGAGAGTCTACGAGAGATCCGTTACACGCAGGCACAACTCGCGCAGTTCCGGGCCAAGGCGGGCGAACCCGTCATTGAGGCCTGGATCGACGACAACCAAGATCGGTTCGATGCCCGGGGGCTCGTCGAGAGCGTATTCGCAGCCGTGGGTAAGAGCTATCCCGCGAAACCCGACTAACCGGCGAAGCACCCGCAGGGAACCAAGATCCTCGAACGCGCCCGCAAGGGCGAGGCTCATCGCGGCCACTGGGTAGAGCTGCGACGAACACCACCGCTAGCGGGTTGAACACTGGAGTCGTACCCCGGGCTAGCGGCCACACGCCGTATCCTTGACAGTCCCCAGGGCCGTCAACACACTGGCCGCATGATTACCTTCAACCACGTCTGCGGCACCGTTCTGAGTGCTGCCGTGGCGTTTGGTTCCGTCTCGTCACAGGCGGCGGATGTCGACGGGCCCAAGCTCCGGTGGGATGTCTCGCTGTGGGGCAAGCCGAGCCCGGGCACCGCTCTCGTGAGGGCCTTGGCGAGTCGGGTCGAGGAGGCGACCTCGGGAAACTGGCGGTTCGTACTGCACTACGGCGAAGCACTCTCCAAGGCTCGGGAGAACCTCGACGGCATCGCGATCGATGCGTTCCAGGCGGCGTTGGTCTGCAATTTCTACCACCCCAGAAAGAACCCCGCACTGATGGTGCTCACCATGCCGTTCCTGCCCATGGCGAGTTGGGAGAACAACCGTCTGGTGCGCGAGGCGGTCTACGCCCATCCTGCCGTCAAGGAGGAACTGGCGCGTTGGAACGCCATGGCCTACACCTCCTCGTTTCTGCCCCAATACGAGATTCTCGGCCGCGGCAGGCCCCCCGTGGACCTCGAGGGTTGGCGCGGGCTGACGGTTCGCGCCGGCGGCGGCATCGGCCAGGCCCTGAAGCTGCTCGGCGCGACACCCACCAGTTCGACCGCCACCGAGGTCTACACGGGCGTGCAACAAGGCACGATGGACGCGGCTTCCTTCCCGTTCACCTACGCCCACATCTCCTACCGGATCCACGAGGTCGCGGATTGGTTCACCGGCAACCTCTCGCCGGGCACGTCGGATTGCCCGCTGGTGTTCTCGATCACCGCCTACGAAGCGTTGCCGGAGGAGTACAAGAAGCTTCTGAGTGACGTGAAGGAGGCGGTGATCGCCACGCAGATCCAAGCCTACGTGGACTTCGACGCCGAAAACCGGTCCAAGCTTGCCGAGAATCTTCAAGAGATCCGCTACTCCGAAGCACAACTCGCGCAGTTCCGGGCCAAGGCGGGCCAACCCGTCATCGAAGCCTGGATCGAAGACAACCAGGATCGGTTCGATGCCCGGGGGCTCGTCGAGGGCATCTTTGCAGCCGTGGGTCAGAGCTATCCCGCGAAACCAGAATAGGAGTCGGCGCGGCGAGGGCGCCGGTCGCGGGCGACCGCGCGCCTTGGCGAGCGCGTTGGAGTCGCCCCTACGGGTCGCTGCACCGTGAACGACACATTCGGGCGCCAGCTTGGTCACGCCGATAGGCTTCTCGGTCTTCTCGAGAACGGCCTCAATCTCTTCGCCGGCGGCTTGATCTTCGCGCTGATGCTGCTCGGCGTGGCCCAGATCGTCCTGCGTACCGTCTTCGACGCACCGCTGTTCGGCTATATCGACATCGTCGAAGTCTCGATGGTGGGCTTCGCCGTGCTGTCCATCGCCTTCGTACAGCGCGTCGGTGGGCATGTGCGCATGGAACTGGTCATCGGGCGGCTGCGCGGTCGGTGGCTGTGGGGCGCGGAAGCGGTGGGCGCGGCGTTGGCCGCGTTCATCGTCGGCGTCTTGATCCCCTACTCCTGGCGCCACTTCGGGCGGGCGTTCGAATTCGGCGACAGCACCATCGACATCGAACTCGCCACTTGGCCGGCGAAACTGGTCGTGCCGGTCGCTCTTGGCGTCCTCTTGGTTCGCCTGCTGGTGCAGTTGGCGGGTTATCTGCGTCTCGTGGTCCACCCGGACCTGGAACCGATTGGCGTGCCGACCATCAAGGACGTGGCCACCCAGGCCGAAGAGGAGATACGGCTCGCCGAGGAGCAACGGGGGGCGACGCCGTGACCGGCGTGGACGAATTCTGGATCGGCATCGGCGGTGTCGTTCTGCTGATCACATTGGTGGCCATCGGCGTCAGGGTCTACGTGGCTGCGGCCCTGACGGGCTTCCTGGGCCTGCTCGCCCTGAAGGGCTGGAACGTCGCCGCCGCCGTGGCGGGCACGATCCCCCATTCGAAAACCGTGACCTATCCGCTTTCCGTGCTGCCGCTCTTTATCCTGATCGGTTTCCTCGCCTTTCACGCGGGCCTCACGACCAAGCTGTTCGAGGCCGCGCGACGCTGGGTGGGCTGGGTCCCGGGCGGACTCGCCGTGTCCACCGTCTTCGCCAGCGCCGGCTTCGCGGCGGTGTCTGGAGCGTCCACGGCGACCGCGGCGGTGTTCTCGCGGGTGGCGATCCCCGACATGCTGAAGAACCGCTACGGCAAGCGTCTGACCGCCGGGGTCATCGCCGCCGGCGGGACGCTGGCGTCGCTCATCCCGCCGTCGGCGATCCTCGTGATCTACGCCATCATCGTCGAGGAATCGGTCGGCAAGCTGCTCCTCGCGGGACTCCTGCCCGGCGTCGTCTCGGTCCTCATCTACGCCGCGCTGATCATCGGCATGTGTACGTTCCGACCGGACCTTGGTCGGCCCATCCACGGCTTCACCTGGCGGCAGCGCTTCGCCAGCCTCCCGGGCGCGCTGCCGATCTTCCTGGTGGTCGCCATCATCTTCGGCGCGCTGTATTCCGGTGCCGCGACGCCCACCGAGGCCGGCGCCCTGGGCGCGATGGTCGTGTTCGGCCTCTACGCCTACCGGGCCTTCAGGGAACGCGCTGCGGCGTTGATGGCCAAGCGCCTGCGCGAAGCCCTGATGGAAACCGCCAAGCTCACGGTGATGATCTTCACCCTGATCTGGGGGGTCTTCCTATTCGTGCGCTTCCTCGGCTTCGCGGGCTTGCCGGAGGCCTTCGCCGACTGGGTCACCACCCTCGACATGCCCCCGCTCCTGATCATCGTCTGCATCCTCCTCGCCTACGCCGTGCTGGGCATGTTCATGGACGCCATCGGCATGCTGGTGCTGACCCTGCCGGTGGTCTACCCCGCGGTCATCGCCCTCGGCTACGATCCCATCTGGTTCGGCATCGTCGTGGTCAAGATGGCGGAGATCTGCCTGATCACGCCGCCCATCGGCCTCAACTGCTTCGTCGTCGCCGGTGTCGCCCGGGAACTGCGTGCCGAGGACGGCGGTTCCCTTGCGATTCCGCTCCAGGACGTGTTCCGCGGCATCGGACCGTTTTTCGTCGCCGACGTTCTGACCGTCGCGGTTCTGCTGGCGTTCCCCGACATCGTGCTCTGGCTACCCCGGACCATGGGATGATCCGAAAGCCATGACGACGCTGCTGACCCACGCCCTCTGCCTCGAACACGAGATGGACCCGGGACATCCGGAGTGCCCGGCGCGTCTCGCATCGGTGCTGAAACACCTCGAAGAGACAGGGCTTCGCGACGAGCTCAGGCTTTGTCCAGCCGGACTCGCCAAGCGCAGCGACCTCGCCCGCGTCCATGCCGAGTCCTACCTCGATGCCCTCGACGACGTCGCTCCCGTGGAAGGGCTGGTGCACATCACGCCCGACACTGCCCTGGGGCCGCGTTCCCTCGACGCCGCGCGCGCGGTGGCGGGCGCCGCCGTCGGAGGAGTGCGATTGATCCTGCAGGGGAAGGACCGGCGCGTGTTCTGCGCGGTTCGACCGCCGGGACACCACGCGGAGGAATCCGCAGCCATGGGGTTCTGCTTCCTGAACGGCAATGCGGTCGCTGCTACGGTCGCGCTCGAGGACGCCGCCGTCGACCGCGTGGCCATCCTCGACTTCGACGTCCACCACGGCAACGGCACGGTGGCGTCGTTCATGGACAATCCGTCGGTACTGGTCTGCTCGAGCTTCCAGCATCCGCACTATCCATACCGCTACTTCGACGTGGACCGGCCCAACATCGTCAACACGCCGTTGCCGGCCGGAACCCGTGGACTCGGGTTTCGCAACGCCGTGGAACGCGATTGGCTGCCTGCGCTGGACGACTTCAAGCCGCAGTTGATCCTGGTGTCCGCAGGGTTCGACGGCCACGCGCGTGATCCCCTGGGCGACTTCCTCCTGACCGAGGACGATTTCGCCTGGGTCACCGGCCTGATCACCGATGCCGCCGACCGTCATGCCGGCGGCCGGATCGTCTCGGTGCTCGAAGGCGGCTACGACCTCGATGCGCTGGCCCGCTGCGTCGAGGTCCATGTCGAGGGCCTCGCCGCTTGAGAACGGTGGTCGGCGCTCGCCGCGAAGGACGGAGCCGCAAGGCGGTGGTGTTCGGGCTCCTCGCGGCTTGTCTTCTCGCCGGCGGGGCGGTCTGGTGGGCGACCCGGGACCACACCGAGATCACCGAGATCGCCGACATCTTCTTCGGGTATGACGAGCGTTCCGCCGCCGATGCCGATGTCGAGGACCGTGAAAGCGAAGCGGCGCCCACGAACACCAGGGTACTCAGGGCGTTGGAGCAACCCTGGCTCGAGCTTCCCCCGCAGTTGGTCATCGACAGTCCGGACTGCAGGCTCGTGCCCGGAACGGGACAGACTTCGGGCCTCGCCGTAGCCCTCGCCATGATCCCGAGCGAGGACACGCCGTGGTATGCGGTGGTCGGCGAGGGTGGCGTGCTGTTCGGGGGCTATCTGTCGCCAGGCGACGGGACCGCACGCGTCGACCTGGCACGCGTCGACCTGGAACGGAGACAGGATGGCGGCGTTCTAATGGGGTTCGGCCGGACCGACGGGACTTCCATGATCGTGCTGGACGGCCAGCCGATCTACGAGGCCGAAGGAGTCTGGGATTTCGAAATTGCACCGGACGGATCCTCGTTCGTCGCCATCGAGCCGTTGGCCGGCGGTGCAACCCGAGTCGTCATCAGCAACCTCGATCTCCGCACTGAAGCGCATCACGACCTTGGCGACCTGCTCGCGGACCGCTCCAGCAACCACAACCACGTTTGGTACTCCGCCGACGCCGCCGAGGCCATCGTCTCGGACGGCGGGACGCACCGGTTCTATCCCGTGGACGGGGGCGAGCCGCGGGTGGCTCATATGCAGAAACAAGGTCACGAGTACATCATGGCCCGGTCGCACGACGTGAGCTACCGCGCGCGCGAGGAACGTGAAGTCACCCGGATCGCCCGCGTTGCACACCGCTACGGCGAGGACGGCGGCGAAGTTGAGACAGTCGAGGTTTGGTCTCGCACGTTCCCTTACGCCGACGTGGGAGAACCAATCGAAGGGCTCTTGGTATCGGACGACGGCGCCTGGGCCGTGCAGGGCTTCGAAAAAAGCGGCGTGGTTCTCGAGGCGTCCACCGGCCGGACCGTGACCGTCGTCCCGTTCGACGTGGAATCCCGCAAGGCTCGCGGCAACCCAACCGGCGTGCACTTTCGGGATGATCGCTTGCTGCTGTACCGCCAACGGTCCTTCCAGCAGGGCGGTCGTCCGGTCGTTCAACGATTCGTCGAAGTCTTCCGTCCCGACACGGTCGATCTCGAGGGCAACCCCTACGAGCGGACACTCGTGGACACGTTCCCACAACAGCGGTTCAGTGGATTCTTCGGGGCGGATTTTCCCGAAGGATTCTTCGAGCTGTTCCCGCAGGGTGGGACACCCGAGGCTCCATGCGCCCGTCCCCGTCTCTCGGACGGTCGGGTCCTCGTAGCCGATGACGGCCGCTTGACGTTCCGCGGGCCGAACGGGCCGGAGCGGCAATGAGCTGGCGTGAACGACGTGGATGACCATGCATCGCCAACTTGAACAAAATGAAACTCAGACTACCGGCTTGCCAGTAGAGTTGACCGCTTCGCAGACCGGACCGACCAGATGACCCCCAGACCAGTCCCGATCGCTGCAATCCTGACGTGCACCCAGGTCGCCTTCGGCGCTGATCTCGCCATCGAGGAAGTCGTCGTCACCGCCAGCCGGATCGGTGCCGTGGACCAGAGGGTCATCGTCATGGACGAGGAAGACGTGGACGAGGCCTCCTTCCACGCCGCGGACTCCTTGCGGGCTTTGCCCGGACTCGCACTTTCGACCAACGGCCATCGCGGTTCACTGACCCAGGCCCGGGTGCGGGGGTCCGAGTCGAACCACCTGCTGGTGCTACTCGACGGCGTCGCCTTGAACGACCCCGCGCTGGCTTCGGAGTTCAACTTCGGCGCGCTGGACTTCGCCGGCGTCCAACGCATCGAGTATCTGGCGGGTCCGCAGAGCGCGGTGTGGGGGAGCGATGCCCTGGCGGGCGTGCTCTATCTCGACACCACGCCGCGTCGCGACGGGTCCCGCTACGCGCTCGGCTTCGGCTCCCACGGCACCGTGGACGCCGACATCGAGTTCGCTCGGGTTTCCGAAGACCGACACGCCGCTCTGGCGCTCGGCCACGTCGGCAGCGACGGCACGAATCCAGCCGCGATGGGCGACGAGGACGACGGCTTCGCCAACACCACCGCCCACCTCAACCTAGGGGCTGGCTGGAATCGCTGGCAGGCGTCGTTGGCTGCCCGGTTCACCGACTTCGATGCGGACTACGACCCGACACCGGCACCACGCTTCCTGCCGGCGGACGGCGACCGCAAGGCGACAGGTCGGATGGGGGTGGTCCATGCGACGCTCCGGTTCCATGCCGGCGAAAACGTCGAGACGTGGCTGACGCTCGCCAGCAGCCGAGACCGCAACAAGCAGTTCGCCGACGGCACCTTCACCGACGGTACGGTCGGTCGGCGCGACACCGCGATGCTAGCCGCAAACTTCCATCTCGACTCCCAGCACGTCAACGTCACGGCGGAGGTCGAGCGGGAACGCGTCGAACAGACCGGCACTGCGAGCTTCTTCGGCGATCCCAACCAGCGCCAGCGGATCACCGCCCGGGGCATCGCCGCGGAGTACCAGGTCGAGGTGGGCCGGGTCGCCCTGTCCGCGTCCGCCCGAGCCGACTCGAGCGATGCGTTCGGCGATGCCCTCGCCTGTCGCCTGGGGGGCACCATGGGCGAGAACCCGCGCTGGTTCGCCAACGTCGGACGCGGCGTCAAGAATCCCACCTTCACCGAGCGCTTCGGCTTCACACCCGACACCTTCGTCGGCAACCCAGATCTCGAGCCGGAGACGTCCACCGGCTTCGAAGCCGGGGTCGTCGTCGCCCACGCCGAGACAACGGCGTCACTGGTCTACTTCGACACCAGGCTCGACGACGAGATCGACGGCTTTTTCTTCGACCCGTCGCGCGGCGGCTTCACGGCGCGCAACATCGACGGCGAGAGCCGCCGCAAGGGTGCCGAAGCGACCCTCGACACAAGCCTCGGTCCGGTTCGGCTGAGCGCGACGTATGCCTACGTGGACACGACCGCGGAGGATGTCCGGGAATTGCGGCGACCTCGGCACCTGGGCGATGTCGACGCCCGCATCGCCGTCACGCCGAACGTATCGGCGAGTCTGGGCGTCACCGTGAGCGGCGCATCCCTCGACCGCGACTTCTCGACGTGGCCCGCGACCGATGTCGAGCTCGATGGATACCGGCTCTTGCGGGGCAAGCTCGACGTGGCACTCTCGCCGCAATGGAAGGTCTCGATCGGTGCCGAGAACCTGCTCGACGAGGACTACGTCACCGTCTACGGCTATCGGAGCCCGGGACTCACCGCCATGGCAAAGGCGGTGTTCACCCCGTAACCTGCACGCGAAGTAGGATCGACCAGGAAGTCCGGCCTCACGCAGCTTGAGTAGGCCAGCGCGCGCTCCGCTTCGCACAGCATCACACCGACTCAACCCGGTGCGGAGCACGAAGGGCACGCGTTCGCATAGCGAACTTTGTGCCCGTACACTTAGTACGCACGAAGGGAAACGGGGGGATTGCTTCGTGAGTCAACCCAGCGACGACGTTCTGCGCGACATCCATCGCCGCATGGTGCGCATCCGGGTGTTCGAGACCGAAGCCGGTCGGATGGCCGAGGCGGGCAAGATTCCCGGGGCGCTGCACCTCTACGTCGGCGAGGAAGCCGTCGCCGCCGGCGTCATGGTGCATCTCTCGGACGACGACTGGATCACCAGCACCCACCGCGGCCACGGGCACCTGATCGCCAAGGGCGGCGCGTTCGACCGCATGTTCGCCGAACTCTTCGGCCGCGCCACCGGCTACTGCCGCGGCAAGGGCGGCAGCATGCACATCTCCAACATGGACCTCGGCATGCTCGGCGCCAACGGCATCGTCGGTGCCGGGCCCCCGATCGCCGTCGGCGCGGCATTCTCCACCAAGTTCCGCAAGACCGACCGGGTGGCGGTGTCGTTCTTCGGCGACGGCGCGAGCAACGAGGGCTCGTTCCACGAGGCCGCGAACATGGCCGCCCTGTACAAGCTGCCGGTGATCTTCGTCTGCGAGAACAACGGCTACGGCGAGTACACGCCGCAGGCCAACCACCAGGCCATCGTCGACGTCGCCGACCGCGCCGCCGGCTACGGCATGCCCGGCGTGGTGGTGGACGGTATGGACGCGATGGCGGTCTACGAGGCGGCGGAGGCGGCCATCGACCGGGCCCGCGGCGGCGACGGGCCGACCCTGCTCGAGTGCAAGACGTACCGTTTCTTCGACCATGTCGGCGTACGCGGCATGGGGCTCACCTACCGCACCGACGAGGAACTCGAGGAGTGGCAGAAGCGCGATCCGATCCACCTGTTCGAGGCGCGGCTCGCCGAACTCGAGGTGCTGAGCCGCGACGAGGCCGCCGAACTCCACGCCGGGATTCTCCAGGACGTGAAGGCCGGCATCGAGTTCGCCGAGTCGAGTCCACTACCGGATCCCGACACCCTACTAGATGATGTTTACGCTTAATCAATTAGATACAGACTAAATCTAATGGCTGACAAAAGTTCTGATGGACGCGAGATAACCTACGTCGCAGCCATCGCCGAGGGGGCGCGGGAAGTCCTCGCAGAGCAGGACACCGCGTTCATCGCCGGCGAGGACGTGGCCGGCGCCGGCGGCGTATTCGGTTCCTACCGGGGCCTGCTCGACGAGTTCGGCCCCGACCGGGTGGTCGACACGCCTATTTCGGAGGAAGCCATCGTCGGCCTCGGGGTCGGGGCCGCCGCCACCGGACTACGGCCGGTGATCGACATCATGTTCATGGACTTCATGGGCGAGTGCATGGACGAGATCGCCAACCAGATGGCGAAGATGCGCTACATGTTCGGCGGCTCGGCCAAACTGCCCATCACGGTGGTCACCATGTCGGGTGCCGGCATGAACATGGCCGCGCAGCACTCCCAGAGCCTCGAGGTGTGGATCTGCCACCTGCCGGGCCTGAAGGTCGTCGCCCCGTCCACCCCCTACGACGCCAAGGGCCTGTTGATCGCCGCGTCCCGGGACGACAACCCGGTGTTCGTGGTGATGAACAAGCTGTCGCTGCGCAACCGCGGTGCCGTGCCCGAGGGCGCCTACGAGGTGCCGATCGGCAAGGCCAACGTGGTCCGCTCGGGAGACGATCTCACCATCGTGACCTACAGCCGCATGGTCTCGGAGGCGTTGAACGCCGCGGCAACGCTAGCCAAGGAGGGCGTCGAGGCGGAAGTCATCGACCTGCGTTCGCTGCAGCCCATGGACACGGACACGGTGATCGAGTCCGTGGCCAAGACCCATCGCGCGGTTGTCGTACACGAAGCGGTGCGTTTCGCCGGTCTCGGCGGCGAGATCGCGGCGCAGATCCAGGAACTCGCCTTCGACGATCTCGACGCCCCGGTGGCCCGCGTGGGGGCGCCCTTCTCTCCCGTGCCGTTCAGTGCGGTGCTTGAACAGACCTATCTGCCGAACGCCGCCAAGATCGTCGCGGAGTCGCGCTCGCTGCTCGGCGGCTGAATGCGAACGCCGGCAGTCGGCCTCGTCGCGAATCCTGCCTCCGGCAAGGACATCCGGCGCGTCACCGCCCGCGCCTCGGTGTTCGACAACCAGGAGAAAACCGCGATGGTGCGCCGCTGCCTGATCGGCGTGCGCGCCATGAGCGATGCCCCGATCCGGTATCTGCCCGATGCCAACCGGCTGGTGGCGGCCGCACTCGACGACCTCGGCATCGACGCCGAACCCCTGGACATCGTCGCCACCCGCAGCGCAGCGGACACGACCCGGGCGGCCTGCGCCCTGCGCGGCGCCACCGTGGTCATCACGCTCGGTGGCGACGGCACCAACCGGGCGTTCGCCAAGGGCTGGCTGGACGCGCCCCTGATCCCGCTCTCCACCGGCACCAACAACGCCTTCCCGGTGATGCGCGAAGCGACCACCGCCGGTGCCGCCGCCGGCGTGCTGGCGTCTGGGGCCATTGCCGTCGAGGCGGTCGGCAAACGCGCCAAGGCCATCCACGTGGAGATCGAGGACGAACCCCGCGACATCGCCCTGATCGACGCGGTGCTCACCAAGGATCGATTCGTCGGCGCCCGGGCCCTGGAGGATCCCACGGGATTCGTCGCGGCGATGCTGACGCGCGCCGATCCCGCCGGGGTGGGCATGACCTCGGTGGGCGGTTTCGTGCATCCCCTTGCGGATCGGGAAGACGCGGCGCTGAGGCTCGAGTTCGAACCCGGGGCGTCTCGACAGGTCCATGCCGCACTGGCGCCGGGACGTTTCGAACGTGTCGGTCTCGGGCAGGTCGTGACAATCCCGCTCGGCGAACCGATGCCGCTGACCGGGCCCGGTGTGCTGGCGCTGGACGGCGAGCGGGAACGCGTCCTGCGCCCGGGTCAGCGCGCCACCCTCACCGCCCGCCGTGACGGCCCGTGGGTGATCGACGTGTCCAGGGTGTTGCGCCACGCAAGCGGCTGCGGCCGCCAATCGGGACCGAGGTAGGAAGGAGGAACGAATGCCTGCGGAGATCTACCTGGTCAAGGTCGGCATGACCATGCACGAGGGCACCGTGGAGGAGTGGTATGTCGCCGACGGCGAGCGCGTCGGCCCGGGTGCCCTGCTCTACCGGCTGGAGACCGAGAAGGTCAACCTCGATGTGGACGCCGAGACCGCTGGCATCGTCAAGCACCTGGCCGCCGAAGGCACCACCCTGGAGCCCGGTGACGTCGTCGGCTACATCTACGCCGACGGCGAAGAGATTCCCGACGTGTTGCCGGAGCCGAAACCCAATCGGGACATCGCCGTCGTCGGCGACGACGCGGCCGAAGCTCAAACACCCCAATCGGCCACGGCTGCGCCGGCAGCCAGACCCGGACGCTCCGACAAACGGATTCCGGCCTCGCCCGTCGCCCGCAAACTGGCCACCGAACTCGGTATCGAACTCGCAACGGTGACCGGCACCGGACCGCGCGGGCGAATCACCCGGGAAGACGTGGAGAATGCCGCCAAGACACCGGCAACCGCCGGGTCGCCCGCCGGCGCCACCGAACCCATGACCGGGATGCGGCGCACCATCGCCGAACGCATGCACGCAAGCCTCAGCGGCAGCGCGCAGCTGACCATGCACATGGAGGTCGTCATGGACGACGCCGTGAAGCTGCGCGCCGACCTCATCGCCGAATGGGAGTCCGAGGGCATCCGGATCACCTACACGGACCTGGTACTCGCCGCCGCCGCCAAGGCGCTCGGCGACCATCCACGGATGAACGCCGCGCTGACCGACAACGGCATCACTCGGTTCGAGACCGCGAACATCGGCCTGGCGGTTGCCCTCGACGAGGGTCTGATCGTGCCGGTCGTCAAGGACGCCGGCGGCAAGCCCTTGAAGGAGCTCGCCGTCGAGTCCGCCGAGCTCGCCAAACAGGCGCGCGACGGGGTGCTGTCCATCGACCAGGTCGAAGGCGGCACGTTCACGGTCACCACGCTCGGCATGTACGGCGTCGACACCTTCACGCCCATCCTGAATCCGCCCCAGGCCGGCATTCTCGGCGTCGGGCGAATCACCGACGGCGTGCGCTGGGACGGCGACACCCCGATCAAGACGGCGACGATGCGCCTGTCCCTGACCTGGGACCACCGCGTGCTGGACGGTGCGCCGGCCGCCGAATTCCTCGCCGCCGTGCGCGACACCCTCGAATCGCCCTACCGGCTACTCGTCTGAACGGTGCCCGGCAGACGCGGATACGGTCGAAAGGAGTCCCGCGAGGAACGCGAGCGGCGTGCCAGACGCGTCGTCGAGAAGCGGCCGCCGGGGCTCGCGCGGCTGCTGCTCGGCGAGGAGAAGTTCCTGACGGATCAGGACTGGACGGCCATCAAGATGATGTTGCCGTTCTTCCTCGAGTTCAAAGGCCGGCTGGCCGTGGCATTCGGCTGCCTCGCGGTCATCCACGTGGCGCAACTCGCCGTGCCGTACCTGTTGAAGCTCATCATCGACGACCTGGACTCCGCCACGGCGCAGATCGTCGCTTTGCCGCTGGCGTTGCTGATCGTCTACGTGCTCGTGCGGTTCCTCTCGGGGGCACTGCGCGAACTGCGCGAGGCGGTGTTCGGCACTGTCACCGTGCGCGCCATGCGTCGGCTGTCGCTGACGCTCCTCGACCACCTGCTCGGCCTCGACCTCGAGTACCACGTGGCGCGCCGGACGGGGGCGGTGAGCCGCGACATGGACCGCGGCGTCATGGCGATCACCTCGCTCATGCGCATCCTCACGTTCCAGCTCCTTGGCATGTTCATCGGTGTGTTCGGCGTCGCCGGCATCATGATCGCATTCTTCGATTGGATATACGCCGCCATCGTCCTCGCCGCGGCCGTCTTCTACGGCTTCTACACGGTCAAGGTGACGGCCTGGCGCACGCCGTTCATCCGCCAGTCCAACGAGGCCAACTCGCGTGCCAACACCCGCGCCATCGACAGCCTGATCAACTACGAGACCGTCAAGACCTTCGGCAACGAGGGCACGGAGACGACCTTCTACGACGAGGACCTGGCGATCTGGGAGAAGGCCCGGGCACGCAATCGGTACTCCCTGGCGGCGCTCAACGTCGGCCAGTCGTTCATCGTCCATATCGGCCTCCTCGGCATGATGGTCATCGCCGCGACGGCGGTGGTGGACGGTTCGATCGGCATCGGCGACCTGGTCGCCATCAACGGCTACGCCGTGCAGGTGTTCGTGCCGTTGAACGCCCTGGGCTCCATCTACCGGCAACTGAAGAACGCGTTCACCGATGTCGAGCTGATGTTCGAGATCCTTAAGACCTCGCCCAAGGTCGTCTCGCCCCGCAGGGCGCGCAGGCTCCCGATGGGCGAGGGTCCGGTGGAGTTCGACAACGTGAGCTTCGCCTACCAGCCGGAGCGGCCCATCGTCGAAGGAATCGACTTTCGCATCGAACCGAAGCAGACGCTGGCCCTGGTCGGTCCGAGCGGCAGCGGCAAGTCGACCATCGCCCGCCTGCTGTTCCGCTTCTACGACCCCGACCGGGGTGCGGTGCGGGTCAACGACACGGACATCCGCGACGTCGACGTGGCGAGCCTGCGCCAGGCATTCGGCGTAGTGCCCCAGGACGTCACCCTGTTCAACGACTCGCTGTTTCACAACATCGCCTACGGTCGCTTGGACGCCCACGACTCCGCGGTCGAGCGCGCGGCCTCCCTGGCGCGCTTGGACGAGTTGATCGGACGTCTGCCCAACGGCTTCGACACGGTGGTCGGCGAGCGTGGGCTGAAACTCTCCGGCGGCGAGAAACAGCGCGTCGCCATCGCCCGCGCGATCCTCAAGAATCCCACCTTCCTGATCTTCGACGAGGCGACATCGTCACTGGACACGGTCACCGAGCGGGCCATCATGCACGCCATCGACGAGGTCTCGGCGCGTCACACGACGCTGATCATCTCCCACCGGCTGAGCACCGTGGTGGACGCCGACTGCATCCTGCTTTTGGAGAACGGCGAGATCCGCGAAACCGGCAGCCACACCGACCTCCTCGCCCAAGGCGGCAAGTACGCGCGCATGTGGGCGGTCCAACGCAAGGAGCGGACGGCGACCGACGCGGACTCCCGCCAATCCGCGTGACCTGATCGCGGCTACCGACCCACGACCTTGACGCGCAGGCCGTCGAGTTCCTCGGTCAGCTCGATCTGACAGGACAGGCGGCTGGTCGGCGTGACCTCGCCGTCGAACTCCAGCATGTCCTGCTCGATCTCGCTCGGTGGACCGACCACCGGCATCCAGGCGGGATCGACATGCACGTGGCAGGTCGCGCAGGCGCAACCGCCCCCGCATTCCGCATCGATGCCGTCTATGCCCTCCGCGCGCGCCAGTTCCATGACGATGTCGCCGACCTCCCCTTCGACGGCGACGGTGTCGTGGTCAAGCGTCTCGAAGTAGATGGTTGGCATACGACACGCGTCTAAGGATGCTCTGATCAAGCCATCCCTGGCTTGATCAGAAACGCAAAAACAAGAGCGCTATCTTTTTTTGCGTGCAAATTCAACTCCTTGCGTCCTTGAATTTGGCGGCACATCCCTGTGCCGCGCTAGGGAAGGTCTTAATCAGACCTTCCCTAAGTCGCGGAAGCCGCCGCGATGGACTCGATCGAGCCGCCGAGCCTGTGGGCGAACGCTGCTTCGTCCATATCGACGCGAAGCCCCTCGGTCAGGGCCCGGGAGAAGCTCGCGATGACGCCGTTGTTGGCGGCCAGCTTGTCGTTGGCGACCTCGCGGGAATAGCCGCCGGACAGGGCGACCACGCGCAGCACCTTGTGGTGGGTACAGAACTCGCCGTAGTAGTTGGCTTCCTCCGGCAATGTCAGCTTGAAAATGACCGGCAGTTCGCCCGTCATGGCGTCGAGGCCCGCGCATAGCCGGTCGCGGAGCAGGGCCTCGCAGGTGGCCTTGTCCGGGGCGTGGATATCCACTTCGGGTTCGATGATGGGAACCAGGCCGTGAGCGCGGATCTCGTCGGCCAGGGCGAACTGCTGGTCGACTACTGCACGGACGCCGTCGGGGCTCGCCGATTTGATCACGGAGCGCATCTTGGTACCGAACACGCTCTTGTCCCGCGCCGCCGGCAGGCGCTCGCCGAGATCGGGCACCGGCTTCATGATCTGCACCCCATCCACCTCGTCCGCGAGACCGTGATCGATCTTGAGGAACGGCAGGACCCGCTTCTCACGCCACAGGTATTCGCTGCTGGACACGCCCTCCACTTCCCGATCCAGGGTGTTCTGGAAGAGGATCGCGCCGAGCACCCGGTCGCCTTGGAATCGCGGGTTGGTCATGATGCGCGTTCGCATGGCGTGGACGAGGTCGAACATCTCGTCGTCGTTTGCATACGCCGACTCGTCGATACCGTAGAGCATGAGCGCCTTGGGCGTGCTGCCGCCGCTCTGGTCGAGGGCGGCGATGAAGCCGGCATCCGAACGCATGCGTTGAATTTGTGTGGACATCTGGGCGACCCTTGGAGAACACCACTAGGGTATCCCAGCCATATGACCAAACCCAACATCCTGTTCGTGATGACCGACCAGCAGCGCTGGGACGCCATGGGCTGCAGCGGCGACTGGGTCGAGACACCCGCCCTCGACCGCATCGCCGCCGAGGGGGTGCGTTTCACCCAGTGCGTCACCACGACGCCCATCTGCATTCCGGCGCGCGTGACCCTGGCCACCGGCCGCTACCCGCACAACAACGCCGTGTGGGACAACCTGCAGTACACCATGCCGCCGGATGCACCCACGTGGATGCGTGCGCTGCGCGATCTCGGCTACCGCACCAGCCTGTTCGGCAAGACCCACCTGCACCCGCACCACGGCGACCTCCGCGAGCGCGAGCATCTGTTGAACGCCTACGGCCTCGACGACGTCGACGAGATCGGCGGCCCCCGGGCCAGCGCCAACGTCATGAGCCACCTGACGGCGGGCTGGGAGGCGAAGGGACTGCTCGAGGCCTACCGCGAAGACTACGCCGAGCGATTCGACAACAAGCCGCATGTCGTTCGACCCTCGGTTCTGCCGCTGGAGGACTACATAGACGTCTACGTCGGCCAGCAGGCGAAGCGCTATCTCGAGAGCTACGACCGCGACGAACCGTGGTTCTGCTGGGTCAGCTTCGGCGGCCCACACGAACCCTGGGACGCGCCCGAGCCCTACGCCAGCCTGTACGACCCTGAAACCATGCCGAAACCGGTGCCACGCCCCACCGAGGACCACGACCGCCCACGCGGCTGGCTCGACGGCCGCTTGGCAAACCCCTCGCCGCGCCTCGACCCCGGGGACGAGGCGGCGATGCGCGCCAACTACGCCGGCAACGTGACCCTGATCGACGACCAGGTGGGCCAGATCCTGCAAGTGATCGAGGAACGCGGCGAACTGGCCGACACCGTCATCGGCTTCACCTCCGACCACGGCGAGATGAACGGCGACTGGGGCCTCATCTACAAGTCGGTCTTCTTCGACGGCTCCGTCAGGGTCCCGATGCTGGTGCGCACACCCGAGACGGCGACCAGCGGCGGCCTCGTCAGCGATGCCCTGGTGGAGAACGGTGACCTCGGACCCACGTTCGTCGAACTCGCCGGCGGCGAGTTGGCGCATCGCCAGTTCGCCCGTTCGCTTTGTCCCGCACTCGCCGAAAACGGCGGCCACCGCGATGCGGTCATCTCCGAGATCCACGGCGAAATCATGCTCATGACCGACGAGTGGAAGATGGTCCTCAACGACGACGGGCAGTGCTATCTGCTGTTCGACCGGCGCGACGACCCGATGGAGACGCGCAATCTCGCCGGTCTGCCCGAGTCGAAGGCCGTGGAGGACGGGCTACGGCTAATGACCTTGGAACGGATCGCCCAAACGCAGCTCAAGGAACCGTAGCGTCGGCGGCCGGGGACGGACGTGGCACATTCCACGTGTGCGGGAGCTTGCGCGCAATCTCCTTGCCCACCCAGACCTGCGGTTTCGAGTGTTTGTGGTCCTGTTCCTTCTCCCAGGCGCGCACCAGCGGCACGGCCCGACTGAAGGCGGTCCGGAAGTCCGCGTCGATCAGGCTGTCGCGGTAGAACGCCGCGCCGAAATAGGTGTACTCCCGGCCGTTCTCGCAACCGAACGACGTGCGGCGCGAGTTGGCGGCGGTGATGACCATTGCGCGCGGCGACTTCAGAGGCTTGATGAAGCCGCCGGAAAAACACGCCGATACCACCACGACCCGCCAGGGCAATCCCGCACCGTTGACGATTTCGCCCACCTTCGCCGCCGAGAGATCATTCAGACCCAGCCTCTCGAAGGAGACGGACAGCCTGTGCCTGCGTGACCCGTGCGTGGTGATGTGCAGGAACAGCAGATCCTCCACGCCCATCCTGTCGGCCAGCCCCTCGAGCACAGTGGTCAGATTGGGTCCATTGGCCAGCGGAAGTTCGTCGACGGTGTTGCGGCTGTTGACCAGCAGCACGGTGCGGCCCTCGGCACCAAGGCTCCGGCGGAACAGCGCCTCGACGTGCTTGACCTCGTTCTCGAAGACGTCCTCGGCGTCGTCCGGGGCGAATCCGACGAAGAAGATCTCGGGAACACCCTCCCGGGACGGCTGAACCCGCGCCAAGGCGCTCTCCACGAGACCCGCCTGGGCGTAGTAGATGCTCTCGATGTCGAGCCGCTTCCTCTTCGGAGGTTCCTCGTCGGCCCCCACGTTCCACGCCACCGCCGTCACGACGATCGCGACACACCACCCCAATCGACTTCCGAAGGTCATTCGCAGCTCCCGTGGATCCGGAACACGCGCGGCTGAAGCGGGCCGGACCAAATGAACGCGGGACGGAGCATAACTGACCTCGCACCCCTCACACCCCCTCGCACCCGGGTTCCATGAAACAAATGCACCGTTTGTTGCCTGGCTGTCATCGGCGTCTCGCAGCCGCGAGAATTCGCGCGGCGAATTTCTCGGGGCATCCGCGAAGCGGTCGCGTCTTGCACTCAACTCACATCTGGGTATAGTCGGGCACCGTGTTGGGCGGAATAAGGAGGTGATCAGTGCAGTCTTTTGTTGGGGGCAACCCCCTCTGACTCCTCGGAGTTGAGCCGACCGCAAGCGGTCGGTGTTGAGGGAGGTTGAGTCCCTCACCAAACCACCGGGGCGGCGTCCAAGCTGACGTCGCCCCGGTTTCACGTCCGCATCCCGACGACGAGACCGCATGAAACTTTCCGTAGAGTTCCCTAGCGTCAGCTACCGCGAGGACGGCCCCGGCGTCCGCCGCCTGGCACAGAGCATCGAAGCCATCGGTTTCGACGAGCTCGATGTCTTCGACCACGTCGTGATGGGCTTTCCCACCGCGTCCCGGGAAGCGCCGATGTACCCGCCGAAGATGCCCATCCTCGAAGCTCTGATGGCTTTGTCCCACATCGCTGCCGTCACCGACCGCATCGGTCTCGGCACCGAGGTGCTGGTGTTGCCTCAACGCCAGCCCGTATTGGTCGCCAAGCAGGTAAGCACGCTGGACACGCTCTCCGGCGGACGCGTCCGGCTCGGTATCGGCGTCGGCTGGCAGGAATCCGAGTACGACGCCCTGGAGGAGGATTTTCGCACCCGCGGACGGCGCATGGACGAGGCGATCGAGCTGATGCGCGCCTACTGGGCGGACGAGCAGGTGGACTATCAGGGCACCTACTACACGTCCACCGCAATGGCCATGGAACCCAAGCCGCCCCAGGGCCGCGCCCTACCCCTGTGGATCGGCGGCGCCTCCGACCGTGCCTTCAAGCGCGTCGCCGAATACGGCGACGGCTGGATGGCCACCGCGATCACCGATCCAGCGGTCGCCGCCCGCTGCAAGGCCAAGATTTCCGGCTACGCCGAGACGGCGGGAAGAGATCCGGCGGAAATCGGCTACCAGATGATGCTCGACGTGCCGCCACGCGATGAAGCCGGCAAGCGTTTCTACGCCGAACTGGACCGCGTCCGCGCCCGTGCTGCCGAGGTCCGGGACATGGGCTTCGACTGGGGTGCGCTAAACGCCACCGCGATCTTCCAGGCCGGTGCCCGCAGCGTCGACGCCATGGTCGACGTCCTCGGCCGAGCCCACGACGCAATCCGCAGCGAGGTCGGTGGGTAGCGTTCGGCAAGCAGCCGCGGACACCGGGTTACACTCGGCGCCATGGGGAAACAGAACCATGTGCGCACGGCACAGAAGCTGACACCGCTGATCCGCGAGCACGCGGACGAGGCCGAGCGCCTCCGCCATCTCCCCCGTCCGGTTGCCGCGGCGTTCGCCGAGAACGGGCTCTACCGGCTCGCGGGCACGCCCGACATCCATGGTGCCGACGCCGATCCGATGACGCAGATCGGGGTCATCGAGGCGGCGTCCCGGGCCGACGGCAGCGCCGGCTGGAACCTGATGATCGGCATCGAGACCTTCGGCCTGATCGGTCCCGGATTCAAGGACCGATGTCCTGAGTTGATCGCCGACCCCATGACCATCATGGCCAGCTCGACCGCCGCCGTGGGACGCGCGCAGAAGGACGGCGACGGCTGGCGCGTATCGGGCCAGTGGCAGTTCGTCAGCGGCATCCACAACGCCCAGATCTTCGGCGCCACGGTACGCCTCTACGACGGCGACGAACTGCTGGACGAAGGCAACCGCTATGCGGTCGTGCCGGAAGGGGAATTCGAGATCCTTGACACGTGGCACGTGGCGGGGCTGCGCGGCTCCGGCTCGCACGATGTCCGCCTCGACGACGTCTTCGTGCCGGATTCGCGGATCATCGCCCCCATCGGCGGCAACCAGGCGACGACGCCGCAGTTGCGTCTGCCCTTGGGCAACCGTCTTGCCTACAACAAGGCGGCGGTGGCCATCGGCATCGCCCGGGCGGGCATCGACGCGTTCGTCGACTTGGCGACCGCCAAGCGGCCCCGGTTCACGACCAAGGCCGTCCGCGAGCGACCCTTCGCCCAGCGCGCCATCGCCTTGGCCGAGGCCCGGTTGACGGGGACGCGGGCCGCGTTGCTGGAACTGACGGCGGCAAGCTGGGAGACCGTGCTCCGCGGTGACGACGTCGCGGCCAAGGATCGGGCGCTGTTCCACATCGTCGCGTCGGACACGGCCCGTGCTGCGGTGGAGACCGTGGACATCCTCTGCGAGGCGGCGGGCACTTCCGCCAACCGGCTCGGCGAGCCGCTCGAGCGCATCAGCCGCGATGTCCGGGTGGTCCGCCAACACGCAACCGTCGCGCCGCATCTCATGGAGGACGCCGGGCGCACGTTGCTGGGTCTCGAATCACAATCGTACGTCGTCCGCTCACGCGGCGCCTGACGGGGGGCATGGCAATCCACTCGGCGCCACCGGCTCGCGAAGCAGTTCAGCGGCGGCGTTGAGCAAGGCGTAGTCGCGGCCCGCGCCACTCGCCAGGGTCACGCCGAACGGCATCCCCGTGGGAATTCGGCCTGCGGGGATGGCCACGGCACACAGATCGAGCAGGTTGACCGAGTTGGTGAACGTGCCAAGCCGCGCATTGGTTTCGAAGGGTTCGGACTCCACCTCGGCGACGGTGAAGACCGTGGGCGCCGTGGGCATGGCGAGGATGTCGAGTTGCGCGAACACCTGTTCCACCCGCCGCTTGAGGTCCGCCAGCCGGTACTGCGCGCGGAAGGCGTCGGCGGCGGAGAACGCCTTGCCGGCCTCGATGACCGTCCGCGTGACCGGATGCACGGCATCGGTATTTCGCTCGACAAAGTCGCCCACCGCCGCATGCCGCTCTGCCAGCCACGGCCCCTGGTAGAGCAGCGCGCCCGCCTCCAGGAAGGGCGCCGGGTCGACGACGACCGGCGAACCGGGCAGGCGGTCGACGAAGCTGGCATATCGCGCCAGGTACGCGTCGTCCATCGATGGTAGGTCGGCGGGGTCGAGGTAGCCGTAACGAACCGTCTCGGGGTCGCACCCGTTGAAATCGATCCGCCGCGCGAATGGATCGCCGGCGTCGAAACCGCCGGCGACCCGAGCCACCGTCCTCGCATCCGCCACCGTGTTGGCAAACACCGACACGCAGTCGAGTGTGCGACAGGCGGGTACCACGCCACGCGTCGACCACCAGCCGCGACTCGGCTTGAAGCCGACGAGATCGTTGAACGCCGCCGGAACCCTGCCGGACCCCGCCGTGTCGGTGCCGAGGGCGAAGGCGGCGAGGCCAAGTTTCACGGCCACCGCCGAACCGCTGCTGCTGCCGCCGGCGATGTAGGACGGGTCCACGGCGTTGCGGGTGGCGCCGTAGGGCGTCCGGGTGCCCACCAGGCCGGTGGCGAACTGGTCCATGTTGGTCTTGCCGAGGGGAATCGCGCCGGCGTCTACAAGCCGTTGCACGACCGCGGCGGAACGGTCCGGCGTATCGGCGTAGCCGGGACAACCGGCAGTCGTCGGGACGCCTTCGAGATCGATGTTGTCCTTGATCGCGAACGGCACGCCCCACAGCGGCGACTCGGTGCTCTTCCGGGACGCGAGACTGTCGATGTAGGGCGCGAGTTCCGCATCGGTCAAGCGATGGATCCAGACGTTCCATTCTGACGCAGCGTCCGCCCGCGCTCGTAGTTCCGACACGAGATCACGAGGCTGCAAGCGTTCCTGTTGGAACGCACGGCGCAGTCCGGAAAGCGTCAACGGTGCCATCAAGCCGCATCGGCCAGGGGTTGTCCGGCGCGCACGGTGTCGCCCCTTTGCACCAGGACGGCGCCGATCACGCCGTCCGTCGGGGCCCTGACCTCGAACTCGGCCTTCATGGACTCGACGACGAACAGCACGTCGCCCTCCTCCACGCGCTGGCCCGACTCCACCGCGACCGACCAGATCGAGCCGGCCAACGGGCTCGCGACGAAGGGCGGTGGGCCACCATCGACGGCCGCTCCGGGGGCGGAACCCGGGTCTCCAGGGTGGGTGTCCCCTTCGAACGTGAGCACGCCCCGTGCCCGCCAGTCGTCGAGTTCGCAGGCGAAAGCCTGCTTCCGTCTGCCCGTGAAGGCCTCGATTTCGTTCTGGTGCGTTTCCAGGAAGGCGAGGTGCCGGGCGTAGTCGAAGCTGCCCGCATCGACGGCGATCTCAAGACCGCCGCGGGGGAACGCCTCGCGCATCTCGGCGAGTTCGGCGGCGTCGACCTCGTAGAAGCGAATGCGGTCGAAGGGCCGCAGCAGCCAATGCTCGGTGAAGTTCCGGCCCCGGCGATGGTGATTCCAGACCTGCACCGTGCGGCCGACGAACTGGTAGCCACCCGGGCCTTCCATGCCGTAGACGCAGAGGTACGAGCCGCCGATGCCGACGGAATTTTCGGCGGTCCAGGTGCGCGCCGGGTTGTATTTGGTCGTAACGAGTCGATGACGTGGATCCACGGGTGTCGCCACCGGCGCACCCAGATAGACATCACCCAGCCCCATCACCAGGTACTCGGCAGAGAAGACGATGTCCTTGACGGCCTGGACGTTCGGGAGTCCGTTGATCCGACGGATGAACTCGACGTTGTCCGGACACCAGGGCGCATCGGCCCGGACACTGTGCACATAGCGATCCACCGCCTCCCGGCAGGCCGGATCGTCCCAGGACAGAGGCAGGTGGACGACCCGGGATTCCACTTCGGCGACAGGCACCTCCAGCACGTCATTCAACAACGGAGAAAGACGCGCGACCATGTCCTGCGCCGACGCCCGGCGCCAGTCGAAGCGAACGAGCAGCGAACGGATGCCCGGCGTCATTTCGAAGACACCGTCGATCCGGGCATCGGCGATGGCAGATTCCAGGGCGTGGACCCGCAGGCGCAGCCCGACGTCGAGGACGTTGGGTCCGAACTCGACGAGCACCGAGTCCTGGGCCGCACGCCGGATGCGGATATCGCCGATGTCCGTGACGATGGCCGATTGGCGGCGATGGTTTGACTCCTCGGGCGGTCGTCCGAGAACCGAGGTCGCCCCGGCACGGATGGCGTCGTCCTGGGCCCGCCCGATCCGTCGGGCGTCGTCCTCCGTCACGGCACGTAGGCGAACCGGGTCGCCGGCGGCGAGTTGACCCAGTTTCCAGCGGTCGGCTTCGATCACCGTCGCCGGACACGCGAAGCCCCCGAGACTCGGACCATCGGGGCCGAGGACCACGGGCATGTCGCCGGTGAAATCGATGGTGCCGAAGGCGTAGGCGTTGTCGTGGACGTTGGACGGGTGCAGGCCGGCGTCGCCGCCATCCGGGCGCGCCCACTCCGGGCGGGGTCCGACCAGGCGGACGCCGGTTCGGCTCGAGTGGTAGTGGACGGTCCACTCGGCATCCAGGAACTCGTGGAGGTCCTTCGGCGTCAGGAAGTCCTCCGTGCAGTGGGGCCCCATCGTGACCCGCAGCACGTGTCGCGCCGTCGGCGCCGTATTGGTGGCGGAAACGGTCGGTCGCGGTGACGGTCGCTCGGCGGCCATGTGCAGCACGTCGCCCGCAACGAGCGTACGGCCGTTAAGGCCACCGATGCCGCCCAACGTGAACGTCGCCGCCGAACCCATCACCCCGGGGACGTCCAGGCCGCCCGCGAACAATACGTACGCGCGGACGCCGGCCGTGACCCGTCCGACCTCCAGGACATCGCCGGCTTCGACGACGATCGCGTCCCATGGCACAGGGTTGGTTCTCCGACCTGCGCGGTTCAAGACGACTTCACACGTACCCGCCACCAACACGGTCGTGCCGGTGCCGAATTGGAGGTGGGGGCCCTGCACCGTGACTTCCAAGCCGGGCATGCCCTCGTCGTTGCCCAGTACCCGGTTGCCCAACCGGAACGAGAGGTCGTCCATCGGCCCCGACGGGGGTACACCGACCGGCCAGTAGCCGTGTCGGCCCGGATACGCCTGCACCGTGGTCTGGGCGCCCGGGGCGAGGACTTCCACCGTCGACGGCCGGTACTCGAGGATGCCGAGGGTGCCGGTGTGGTGGCTTCCCGACACGAACGCGGACCCCGCGATTGCTTGTGCCACGTATTCGCGGTTGGTCTCGACGCCGTGCACCACGGTCGCGTCGAGCGCATCCGCCAACGCCGACCGGGCGGCCTCGCGGGTTGTGCCGTGCGTCATGACCTTGGCAAGGAGGGAGTCGTAGAAGGGTGGGATCTCCGCTCCGTCGCGGAGCCAGGTGTCGACGCGCGCCTCGGTCGGGAAGCGGACCACCGACACCGTGCCCGGCGTCGGTCGGAACCCATGCTTCGGGTCTTCCGCACAGAGGCGTGCCTCCATGGCACAACCCCGTGGCGAGATGTCGGCGAGTTCGTCCAAGGCGGGGAGTTCGTCCGCCGCCAACTCGACCATCCAGCGCACGAGGTCGATGCCGTAGACCAGCTCGGTCACGCCATGTTCCACCTGCAGCCGCGTGTTGACCTCGAGGAAGGCGGTCTCGCCGCGTTCGGCGTCGTAGAGAAACTCCACCGTGCCTGCACTGCGGTAGCGCACGCGACGCAGCAGCGCCTCGGCTTCGGTGTGCATGCGCCGGCGCACGTCGGCGGGCAGGTGCGGTGCCGGACACTCCTCGACCACCTTCTGATGACGGCGTTGCAGCGAGCAGTCACGGTCGCCGAGGATCACGACATCGCCTTTGCCGTCGCCGAAGGCCTGCACCTCCACGTGCCGCGCCCGCGTCACGCAGCGCTCCACGAACAGGCGGGAATCGCCGAACTGCGACTGGGCGAGACGCTGCACGGCGGCAAAGCGCTCTGCGAGTTCACCCGCATCCACGCAGCGCTGCATGCCGATGCCACCGCCCCCGGCGGAACTCTTCAGCATCACGGGGTAGCCGATCGTCTCCGCGGCCGCCAAGGCCTCGTCCAGACGCTCGAGGACTCCACTGCCTGGCAACAGCGACACGCCGGCATCGCTGGCGAGCGCCCGGGCCTCGTGCTTCAAGCCGAAGCGTCGAATGTGCTCCGGGCGGGGTCCGATGAAGGCGACACCCTTGGCCTCGAGGGACGCAGCGAAATCGGCGTTCTCACTCAGGAAGCCGTAGCCCGGGTGCACCGCCTCGGCGCCGCTGGCGGCGATGACCTCGAGCAGCCTTGGGACATCGAGATAGGTCTCCTCGACGCCCCCCGCGCCAAGGGGATACGACTCCCCCGCTGCCTCCACGTGCATCGAGTCCCGATCCGCCTGGGCGTAGACCGCGACGCTGTCGACGCCCAGGGCATCGAGAGTCCGGGCGATGCGCACCGCGATCTCGCCGCGGTTGGCGATGAGGATCTTGGTGAACATGGGCGGGCTCAGTCGACGCCGGTCCAGACGGACAGCGAGATCGGCGTCGGGTTGTAGCCGTTGCAGGGGTTGTTGAGCTGCGGGCAGTTGGAGATCAACACCAGGATGTCCATCTTCGCGAGGAGTTCCACGTACTTGCCGGGCGCGCTGATACCGTCCTCGAAGGTGAGTCCGCCGTCCGGCGTCACGGGCACGTTCATGAAGAAGTTGATGTTGTGGGTGATGTCGCGTTTGGTTAGTCCCCAATGGTCGTGGGTGTTGAGCGCCAGCAGCCAGCTGTCGCGGCACGAGTGCATGGTCTTCTTGTCGAGGGCGTAGCGGACGGTGTTGCTCTCCCCCGCGCAGGCGCCGCCGAGGGTGTCGTGGCGGCCACAGGTGTCGGCGACAATCTCCAGCATCTCGTTGCCGTCGTCGGATAGCAGCCGGGTACCAGCCGTCAGGTACAGGTTCCCCTGCTCGCGAATGGTGTCCACCGCGCTGTAACGCTCGTGGGGGTCGGCGGCGCTGAAGAACAGCGTGTCAGCCGCCTGGTTGCCCTTGAGGTCGGTGATGCGGAACACGTCACCGGCTCGGATCGTCTCCATCCAGTAGTCGCCCGCGTCGACGGTCTGCGTCCACTCGGCCTGCTCCATGACCAGCGTGCTTTCCTTGTGCATGGCTACGCTCCCAACGTGTACAGGGTGTTGTTCATGAAGCCCCTTCCGTTCTCCTCCCGGGAGACGCGGCACGGATCGTCCTCGCCGACCGGCGCCGCCAGGCTCAGTTGGTAGGCGATGGGACGTCGCGGGTACTCTGATGCGGGGTTCAGTGGATGCGGGCAAGTGTGCAGGACCACTAGGGTCGGCATCTCGAAGCGCAGGGTCACGGCGGCACCGGACGCCGAGTGGCCTTCACGAAACATCATGGTGCCGTCGGCCGCCGCATCCACCCGCGAGAACCAGTTCACGTTGGCGGCGAAGTCCCGCCGGCCAAGACCGTACTTGCCGAGTTCCACCAGGAAGCAATCGCGGCCGTTGCGGTGGTATTCGTTGCGCGCCTCCTGGTAGGACAGGACTCCCCACTTGCCCTGGACGAGGTCGGCGTTGCAGGTGCCGCTGGCGGCGTCGTGCCAACCGAGGTCGTCCGCCACGATGGAACAGAAGATGCGGCCCATGTCCGAGTACAGGCAGTGGCCCTTGGTCAGGCGGAAGGTGTGCTGGCACTTCAAGGTGTCGGGCAGGTTGAGGCGTTCCAAGGGGTTGGCGGGGTTGTAGGCCAACATCGCCGCGTTGCCGCCGCCCTCGACGTCGATCAGCCTGAGTTGCACACCGGGATTGACGGTGAATGACCAGTGGCTGCCGCCGGGCAGGACATCCTCGTAGAGCACATCCGCGGTGGGTGTCCCCGTCGTTTCCATGCTGGTCATACCCCCTGCCTGACGTTGATGCTGTTGACCACGGAGTCCACGTCCGGGCGCTGACCCACGGGCAGGTCGAAGGTGATGGACGCGCCGTAGAGATCCGGCTCGTGGGGATCGATCCTCGGCTTGTCGAAGACGAGAAGACGCGAACCCAGACTGAAGCCCTCCGCAATGTCGTGGGTGATCATGAACACCGTCAGGCCCAGCTCGCGGTGCAGTTCGCGCACCAGGTCGTGCATGTCCGCGCGGATACCCGGGTCCAGGGCACCGAACGGCTCATCGAGCAGCAGGATGCCCGGTTCGGTGATGAGCGTCTGCGCCAGCGCGAGGCGCTGCTGCATGCCGCCCGACAGCTCGGCCGGATAGTTCTTCGCCGACGACAGCAGTCCGACGCGGTCCAGCATCCGTTCGGCGCGTTCGATGTCCCGGGCGCGACGCCGGCCGAACGTTCTGCCGAGAAGGCGCGATGCACCGAAGTCGAGACCCAGAACGACGTTGGCCAGGACGTTCAGGTGGGGGAACACGGAGTACCGCTGGAACACCACGCCGCGATCGGCGCGCGGCTCGGGCACGAGGCGCTCGCCGTTGACCTCGATCGTGCCCTGGCAAGGCTCCACCTCCCCCAAGAGCATGCGGAGGAACGTGGTCTTGCCGCAGCCGGACGCCCCCACGATGGTCACGAACTCCTGCTCGTCCACCTTCAGACGGACGTTCTCGAGCACGGTCTTGCCGTGATACCGCTTCCACACGTTGCGCACGTCGACCATCGCCATGTCACACCCCGTACCAGGGGAAACAGCGCCGGTTGAGTTTGCGCAGCACGAAATCCAGCGCGAAGGCGAGCAACGTGATCCACGCCACGTAGGGCAGGATCACGTCCATCGCGAGATACCGGCGGACGAGGAAGATGCGGTAGCCGAGGCCGTCCGTCGAGGCGATGGCTTCGGCCGCGATGAGGAACAGCCAAGCGCTGCCGAGGGATAGTCGGACGCCGTCAACCAGTCTCGGCAGGACCTGCGGCAAGACCACGCGAAGGGCGATCTGCCAGGTCGTGCCGTCGAGCGTCTGCGCCTTGACCAGCTGCTCGCGCGGCAGTTCACGCACGCGCTGCTCGACGTCGCGCATCAGGAACGGCGCCGTACCGAGCACGATCAGCATCACCTTGGCGAGTTCGCCGATGCCGAAGGCGATGAACAGGATCGGCAGAATCGCCAGCGGCGGGATCATCGACAGCGCCCGCACCCAAGGGGACCAGAAGGTGCTGAACCATGGCAGGAGACCGTTGGGGACACCCACCGCGAGGCCCACCAGGGCGGCCACGGCGATGCCGATCAGAAGACGTTGGAGACTGGCGGCGGTATCGCTCCACAGGATGATGTCGCCCGTCCGGCGGTCGGGTTCGAAGGCGACCCGCTCGATGGCATCGCCGATGGTGGCGAGGCTCGGCAGCAGCTTGTCGTCGGGGTTGTCCGCCAGGCGAACGCCGGATGCCGCCATGTAGATGACAAGCGCCAACGCGAACGGCAGCGCCGCACCGACCAGCGAGCCGACGTTGCCCGGTCGGCGGTTGAGCAGCCGCATGCGCGCCTTGCGGCGCGTTTGAGATTGCTGCGCAATCTCGCCGCTCGGCTGACGGGGGTGCGTGCGCGCCTTGCGGCGCGTTTGAGATTGCTGCGCAATCTCGCCGCTCGACTGACCGGGATGCGTCTGGTACGCCTCACCGTGCGCCAGAGACTGCTTCGCAATCTCCATGTCCGCCTGTCACGTTTACCTCGGCGAGCCCTTACAGCTCGCCGGCGGCCGCCATGCTCATGTAGGTGTCGGTGAACCGCAGCTTGACGTTCGTCGCCGAGCCGAGGACTTCGCCGCCGGGCAGTTCGATGCCGATGTAGCCCGCGTCGGGCGCGCCTTCGCCGAGCAGACCGTGCTCGAACGAGAATGCCGTGACGTTCGCCATGGTCTCGCGCAGCCCATCCGAGCGGACGAACTCCACCGCAGGTTGCGGGGTGTAGAACATCTGGGTCGCCGCGAGCTGGGCTTCATAGCCGGCAAGATCCGTTCCCGACGCCTCGGCCATGTGCGTCTTGGCGCCATCGCCACCCTCGGCGGACATCGTCGCCATGGTCTCGTACCAGGCGCCGGCCAGGGCCTTGCCCAGGCGGGGATCGGCAGCGGCCTCGGTGCTGACCACGAGCATGTCGATGATCTCGCCGGGAATCTGAGACGAGTCGAACACCGGGCTCACGTCCGGCAGCGACGTGATCTCGGCGAGCAACGGGTTCCAAGTGACCACCGCGGTCACGTCGTCCGTCGAGAACGCCGCGACGATGTCGGCGTCGGACGTGTTGACCACCGTGAGGTCGCGCTCGGTCATGTCCACCGACGCCAGCCCCCGGGCGAGCAGGTAGTGGGAAACGGAGAGTTCCACCAGGTTGACGTCCTGACCCCGAAGGTCGGCCAACGACTTGTCGGCACCCTTGACGACGATGCCGTCGTTGCCGTTGGAGAAGTCGCCGACGATGAGCGCCGTCGAGTCGACGCCGCCCGCAGCGGGAATCGTCAGCGCGTCCATGTTGGTCATGGTGCAGCCGTCGAATGCCCCGGCCGTGTACTGGTTGATGGACTCGATGTAGTCATTGAACTGCACCACCTCGATGGTGATGCCGTACTTCTCCGCCCACTTGTCGACGATGCCAGCGTCCTGGGCGTAGCCCCAGGGCATCCAGCCGACGTAGATGCTCCACGCGATGCGGTAGTCGTCCTTGGCGGACACCGTGACGGAGAATACAGTCAGCGCAGCGGCAAGCAGCGCGCCGATCCAGCGGTTCGATAGGTTAGCCATGCGGGCCTCCGGTGGTTGCATGTGCGAGGAGGCAACTCGGAATCGCCCTCCTCAACGTCTACCGAGCAAGAGCCGTGCCAGCACTACGCACCGCCGTGGCGCACCCTCTCGAAAACCTAGTCGGTAGCCACGCAAGCGAACCCGTGCACTGCGGCGGGGCGGGACGCGCAACTTGACGCCCTCCCGTGGGGCATCCCTTGTGGTCGCACGCGTCGAGTCTCGCCACGGCATCGCTTGATCAACACGGGACGCCACAAGGGCGTCCCCTACGGGCGCTTCCAGCGTCTATTCACGGCCGACACGATGGCGATCAGCGAGGCCGTGATGGTGTTTTTGCTGATGCCGATGCCGTAGCAATTGGCGCTGGCCTGGCTCGCCACCTCGGCATCGCCGATGGAGACGATGCAGATGGCGCTCGCGTCCTTGCCGATGCCCATCGCCCGCTCGTGGTAGTCGGTGATGTTAAGCGGTTCGTTCAGCGTCGACACCATGCCGTTGACGAACGCCTCGATGGGGCCGGAGCCTCTACCCGAGACCTCGACCTCGCCGTCGGGGACTTCGAGCTTCGCGGCACAGTACTGCTCGTCCCCGTCGCCACGGTACAGCTGGTAGTCGACCAGGTGGTACGGGCCGGCCTCCACCAGGTATTCGTCCTTCAGCGCCACGAAGATCTCGTCCGGACGCACCTCGCGATCAAGGCGCTCGGTCAGGGCCTGCACCGCCTTGGAGAATTCGACCAGCATCTCCCGCGGCAGCGCGATGCCGAAGTGCTCTTCGAGGATGAATCCCACGCCGCCCTTGCCCGATTGGCTGTTGACGCGCACCGTCTCCTTGTAGGAAGAGCCCACGTCCGACGGGTCGATGGGCAGATACGGCACCTCCCAGTGCTCACGGTCGACGCGCGCCATGCCCTTCTTGATGGCGTCCTGGTGCGAGCCCGAGAACGCCGTGAAGACCAAGTCGCCGGCGTAGGGATGACGTTCGTGAACCGGCAGCTTGTTAATCCCCTCCACGGTCTCCCGGATACGTGGCATATCGCGAAAATCCAATTCTGGATCAACACCTTGAGAAAACAAGTTCATGGCAACTGTAACAAGGTCGCAGTTCCCTGTGCGCTCGCCGTTGCCGAACAGCGTACCTTCCACGCGCTCGGCCCCCGCCATCAGCGCGAGTTCCGTTGCGGCCACGCCCGTGCCGCGGTCGTTGTGCGTGTGCAGGCTGATGACGATACGCTCGCGGTCGGGGAACCGACGTGCGAACCACTCGATCTGGTCGGCGTAGATGTTCGGCGTCGCCATCTCCACCGTGGACGGCAGGTTGACGATGATCGGCTGCTCCGCCGTGGCGCCCCACTCGTCCGCCACCGCCGCACAGATGTCCACCGCGAAGTCCAACTCCGTACCGGTGAAACTCTCCGGCGAGTACTCGAAGTGGATGTCGGTGTCGGCCAGATGGCCAACGCCTTCCCTGACCACCGCCGTACCCTCGACCGCGAGGTCGACGATGCCTTGGCGGTCCATGTCGAACACCACCCGCCGCTGCAGCTCGGAGGTGGAGTTGTAGAGATGGAAGATCGCGCTCGGCGCTCCGTCGAGCGCTTCCACGGTCCGCTGGATCAGTTCCGGACGCGCCTGGCAGAGAACCTGGACCGTCACGCCCTGCGGCACCATGCCGCCGTCGATGATCCGGCGGATGAAGTCGAAGTCCGGCTGCGACGCCGCGGGAAAGCCCACCTCGATCTCGACGAAGCCGACCTCGAGAAGCAGTTCGTACATACGCAGCTTCTCGTCCACGTTCATGGGATCGATCAACGCCTGGTTGCCATCCCGGAGATCCACGCTGCACCAGCGTGGCGGGGTCGTCAGGATGGCACTGGGCCAGTGACGGTCGGGGAGATCCACGGGCTCGAAAGCCTGGTATTTGTGATACGGCATGGCACCTTTGCGGCTGCCGGAAGCAGCGCGGCCTGCCGTGTGTTGCTGCGTAGTCATCGCAAGCACTCCGTTGCGGCGGATGTCGGGGTTTGGACGGTGGGCTGATTCGGCCCTTTCGATGAGGTATAGCCGGCTAGGCCGGCAGGAGCAGCAGCAGAATGTAGTCCGCGTGGGCGGCGGACAGCGTGGTATGCGGGGTCGATGCGTTCATGTCAACGGCGCGGACTATAGCGAATTTGCGGGGGCTCAACCACCGCCAGGCTTCCTACGTGATGTCGACCGCCGCTGCGGCGGCCTTCGCCTTGGTCCGCGCCGCCTCGATGGATTCGGCCAGCGCCAGTGCCACGCCCATGCGTCGCTCGCCGTGCACCTCGGGCTTGCCGAACAGGCGCAGTTGGGTGTCTTCAGTCGCGAGCGCGTGCTCCAGATTGCCGAAGGTGACCCGATCGGAGTCGCCGTGGGCGAGTATCACCGCGGAAGCGGACGGCCCGAATTGGCGGATGACGGGAACCGGCAGACCCAGGATCGCCCGGGCGTGAAGCGCGAATTCGGACAGGTCCTGGCTGATCAGCGTCACCATGCCGGTGTCGTGGGGGCGCGGACTGACTTCGCTGAACCACACGTCGTCGTCCTTGATGAAGAACTCCACCCCGAAGATGCCGGTGCCGCCGAGTTCACCGGTGACCCGTTCCGCGATCCACTGGCACTCGGTCAACGCCGCGTCGGTCATGGGCTGCGGCTGCCACGACTCCTGGTAGTCGCCGCGTTCCTGACGATGGCCGATCGGCGCGCAAAAGGTGACCCCGTCGCGATGGCGGACCGTCAGCAGGGTGATCTCGTAGTCGAAGTCGATGAAGCCCTCGACGATGACCTTGTCGGCACCGCCCCGGGCGCCTTCGCGGGCGGCGTGCCAGGACGCCATGGCATCGGCTGGCTTGTTCACCGTCGTCTGCCCTTTGCCGGACGAACTCATGACCGGTTTGATCACGCAGGGGGTGCCGATGACCGCCACCGCCTCCCGGTACTCTTCCGCCGTTGCCGCGAAGCGGTACGGAGAGGTCGCCACCCCCAGATCCTCGGCCGCCAGGCGGCGGATGCCCTCGCGGTTCATGGTGAGGCGAGCCGCCCCGGCCGTGGGAATGATGCGCCAGCCCTCGGCTTCCATCTCCACCAGGGTCGGCGTCGCGATCGCTTCGATCTCCGGCACCACAAGGTCCGGCTTCTCGGTCTCGATGACGGTTCGCAGGGCGTCGCCGTCGAGCATGTTGACGACGTGGCTGCGGTGGGCGACCTGCATGCCGGGAGCGTTCGCGTAGCGATCAACCGCGATCACCTCCACGCCGAGGCGCTGCAATTCGATGACGACCTCTTTGCCGAGTTCGCCGGCGCCGAGCATCATCACCCGGGTCGCGCTCGGCGACAGTGGCGTGCCGATCATGACCATCGCTTCATCCTTCAGCGCCCGACGTCCTTACCGTCGAGGAGCTCGGGTATGCAGCTCCGACTGGTAGCGGCGGAAGTTGTTCACGTACAGCTCCGAGAATCCGGTGATCTCCTCGACCTCCTCGTCGCTCAATTCGCGCACCACCTTGCCGGGCGAGCCGAGCACTAGGCTGCGGTCCGGGATCACCTTGCCCTCGGTGACCAGCGCGTTGGAGCCGATCAGGCAGTCGTCGCCGATCACCGCGCCGTTCAGGACCACGGCGTGGATGCCGATCAGGCTGTTGTTGCCCACCGTGCAGCCGTGCAGCACCGCGTGGTGGCCGACCGTGACCTTCTCGCCGATGGTCACCGGAAAACCCTCGTCCATGTGCACCACGCAGTTGTCTTGGATGTTGCTGCGCGCGCCGACGGTGATGGAGTCGTAATCGCCGCGCAGCACGGCGCCCCACCACACCGAGGATTCATGCTGCAGCTGAACCGAGCCGACGACCACCGCGGTCTCGGCGATGAAACAGTCGCCCTCGACCTCCGGATCGCCCTCCCCAAGCTTGTAGATCATCGGTCCCGCCGCATCGGTCGACGTCGCGCATTGTGTCGGAGGATGCCCGACAAAGTCATCAACCAAGCGCGACGCGGGCGTTTCTGAACAGGCGCAGCCAAGGACCGTCCTCGCCCCAGGAAGGGTCGATCCAAGAGTTCTGCACCGCACGGAACACGCGCTCGGGATGGGGCATCGTGACGAGAACCCGACCGGAGGTGTTCGTCACACCCGCGAGGCCGAGTTCGGAGCCGTTCGGATTCACCGGGTACCGGGTGGCGGGTGTGCCCGTGGAATCGACGTACTGCAGAGCCAGCAGCCTGTCGCGATCGACATCGGCTGCCGTCACACCCGTGTCGAATTCCGCCCTACCCTCGCCGTGGGCCACGGGAATCGGCAACAGCGCGCCCGCCATGCCATCGAGCCACGGCGAATGGACGTCGTTGACCCGGACCAAGACTGTGCGCGCTTCGAAGCGTTCAGAGCGGTTGCCGACGAATCGTGGCCAACGGTCCGCGCCGGGGATCAGCTCCTTGAGTTCGGCCATCATCTGACAGCCGTTGCAGACGCCGAGCGCTAGGGTGTCGCGCTCGAAAAAGGCCGTGAATGCGTCGCGCACGCGCGGTTCGAACAGGATCGACTTGGCCCAACCGCCACCGCCGCCGAGGACGTCGCCGTAGGAGAACCCGCCGCAAGCGGCGAGCGCCTGGTAACCACTCAGAGTACCGGGCTCCCGGAACAGATCCGACATGTGCACGTCCACCGCCTCGAACCCCGCCCGATGGAACGCCGCGGCCATCTCGAGCTGGCCGTTGACGCCCTGCTCGCGAAGGATGGCTATGCGGGGCCGGATGCCGGTCGCGATGCAGGGCGCGGCGATGTCGTCGCCAGGATCGAAACCCGCTTCGAACGTCAGTCCTGCCTCGTCGGCACTCGCTATGGCGTCGAACTCCTCGTCCGCGCACGCGGCATCGTCCCGCAGACGTTGCATGGCGTGGCTGGTGGTCGCCCAGGTTTGCTCGAGATCGGAACGGGTCGAGGCGAATAGCCGTTCATCACCCCGTCGGATGACGATCTCCTGGTCGTCGCGTCGTGTCGCGACGATCGAGAACTCCAGACCCGAGGCGGCGGCCAGTTCGGCTATCCGGTCGACATGGCTCTCGGCGAACCCGACGACGATGCCGACCTCCTCCGTGAACAGTTCGGCCAAGGGGTCGTCGCCGACGGCGATGTCGAGTCCGTGGCGGTGCCCGGCGAAAGCCATCTCCAGCAGCGTGACCAGGACGCCACCGTCGGCGCGGTCGTGGTAGGCGGTGATGAGATCGTCCGCGATGAGTTGGCCCGCAAGTTCCACTAGCGCCTTCAGACCTTCCGCGTCGTCGACATCGGCGGGTTCATCGCCGAGAGCGCCGTAGCACTGCGCCAGGGCGCTTCCTCCAAGTCGGCGACCGCGGCTGAACGCCGGTTCGATCAAGCCCAGACAGTGGGTTTCGCCATCGATGAACGGCGTCTTGGCGCCCCGGACATCGGCGACGGGGGCGAAGGCGCTGACGATGAGCGTCACGGGCGACACCACGGCCTTGTCGTCCCAGGTGGTGCGCATGGACAGACTGTCCTTGCCCACGGGGATGGCGATGCCGAGGGCCGGGCACAGTTGCTCGCCGACGGCCCGAACCGATTCGAACAGCGCCTGGTCTTCGCCGGCATGGCCGGCGGCGGCCATCCAGTTGGCCGACAGGACCACGCGGGAGAGGCTCTCGATGGGGGCCGCGGCGAGATTGGTCAACGCTTCGGCGACAGCCAGCCGGGCCGCCGCAGCCGGGTCGATCACCGCCACCGGCGAGCGCTCGCCCATGGCCATGGCCTCGCCCCGATCCGTGTCGAATCCTGCCAGCGTCACGGCGCCATCGGCAACGGGAACCTGGTGCGGGCCGACCATTTGGTCCCGGGCGACCATCCCGGTGATGCTGCGGTCGCCGATGGTGACGAGGAACTTCTTGCTCGCCACCGCAGGGAAGCGGAGCACGCGGTCGATGGCTTCCCCGAGATCGATGCCGTGGTGATCGAAAGCCGGGGGCCGACGCGGTCGGCTGGTGAACGACCGCTGCATGCGCGGCGGCTTGCCCAGCAGCGTGGCCAGCGGCATGTCCACCGGCGTACCGGTGAGTTCCGAGTCGGCAACGACCAACCTCCGATCCACCGTCGCCTCGCCGACGATGGCGTACGGGCAGCGTTCGCGTTCCGCGATGGCTTCGAAAGCAGCCAGGTCCCCCGGGGCGATGGCCAGCACGTAGCGTTCCTGGGCCTCGTTGCACCAGATCTCCATGGGCGACATGGCGGGATCGGCATTGGGCACGGCGCGAATGTCGAAGCGTCCGCCGACGGCGGCGTCGTTGATCAACTCCGGCAGGGCGTTGGACAGTCCGCCGGCACCGACGTCGTGGATCAAGCGGATCGGATTGGCCTCACCACGTGCGCAGCAGCGGTCGATCACCTCCTGGCAGCGGCGCTGCATCTCGGCGTTGTCGCGCTGCACCGAGGCGAAGTCCAGGTCCGAGTCGCTCTCGCCGGACGCCATGCTGGATGCGGCCCCGCCGCCGAGCCCGATGAGCATGGCCGGGCCACCGAGAACGACGAGTTTCGCGCCCGAGGGCACGTCGGCCGCATCCACGTGCCCATCGGCGATGGCACCGAGCCCGCCCGCGATCATCACCGGCTTGTGATAGCCCCAGGTCTCGCCGGCGCGACCGGTGGCAGCTTCGAAGGTGCGGAAATACCCCGTGAGACAAGGCCGCCCGTACTCGTTGTTGAACGCCGCCGCGCCGAGCGGGCCGTCGAGCATGATCTGCTTCGCCGAGGCGATCCGTGATGGCTGGCCGACACCGATCTCCCAGGGTTCCGGCGCCGGACCCAGTTCCAGGTGGCTGGTGGTGAATCCGACGAGGCCGGCCTTCGGCTTGGAACCCCGACCCACGGCGCCCTCGTCGCGGATCTCACCTCCGGAGCCGGTGGCCGCCCCGGGATAGGGGGCGATGGCGGTGGGATGGTTGTGGGTCTCCACCTTCATCAGCACGTGGATCGGCACCGGTTTGGCGTCGTAGACGTGTTTCCCGTCGGGGAAGAACCGGTCGACGGTGGCACCCTCGATCACCGCCGCGTTGTCCGTGTAGGCGGACAGGATCCCGGCGCCATTGATGTTCCGATGGGTGTTGCGGATCATCGCGAACAGCGACTTGGGTTGTACTTCGCCGTCGATGCGCCAGTCGGCGTTGAAGATCTTGTGCCGGCAGTGTTCGGAGTTCGCCTGGGCGAACATCATCAACTCGACGTCGGTCGGATCGCGGCCGAATTCTCGGTACGCGGTCGCGAGGTAGGCCACCTCGTCGGCGGACAACGCCAGACCTAGCCGTTCGTCGGCGTCACGGAGGGCCGCGACGGGGTCGCTCCCGAGGGCGACGTGCACCAAGGGCTTCGGAGTGGCGGCACCGGCCAAGGCACCAAAGCTATCGTCGAACACCACCGCCTCGGTCATGCGATCGTGAAGAAGCTTGGCGAGATCCCGGCTTCCCCCGCCATCCAGGTACCAGCGCACGCCCCGTTCGACCCGACTGACGGCGTCGAGGCCGCAGCGATGGAAGATGTCCGTGGCCTTGCTGGACCAAGGCGACACGGTACCCGGCCTCGGCGTCACCACGCAGAACGGTTCGCCAACGCGTTCGGGCAGGTCTCGGCGCGGTCCGTAGGCCAAGAGCCCGTTCACGGTCTGCCGCTCGGCGTCGGTGAGATCGCGCGTTGCGAGCAGGAAGTGGACGAACTCGGCGAAAACGCCCCTTACACCACACTCGACGCCACGAAGTTCACCGAGTCTCTCGGCTTGGCGCGCACGGGATAGAGCGGGCGGTCCAGTCTGGATCTCGACGCGGGGCTCAACTGCTAGTGAGGGTTGACGGGGCACTAGTCCAGGCCGAACACCCGCATGGCGTTGCCGCCCATCACGCGGGCCCGCTGTTCGGCGGTGAGCCCGGCAACGGAGCCGCGGATCAGCTCGGCCGCGTCCAGGCGCGAGTCCACATGCGGGTAGTCGCTGCCCCAGAGGATGTTGTCTTCGCCGACAAGCTCGAGCATGGCGCCGATGCAGCGCTCCTCGGGCTCGGCGACGAAGTAGCAGTTGCCTTGAATGTACTCGCTCGGCGGCTGCTTCAGCGGCACCATGTCCTTGAAAATCCGGTACTTCTCGTCGAGACGGTCCATCAGGTAGGCGGCGTAGCCGCAGCCGGCCTCGACGCTGACCGCTTTCACCCGGGGGAAGCGTTCAAACAGGCGGTCGAGCACCAGACTGGCCATGGCCGGGATGAGTTGGCCGGTGGCCCCGAGGCCGAAGCCGAACACCGGCCCCGCGCCCGTCCGGTGCCACTCGGAGAACGGGATCGCTGCCCCCTCGAAACGTACGATGACGTGGAGGCAGCCCGGCACACCCGCATCCTGCAACCGCGCCCAGATGGGATCGAAGTGCGGATCGCCCGGGCGCGCGCCGTTCACCGTCTCCGGCGGCACGAACAGACCCCGGAAGCCGAGCTTCAGGCAGCGGTCCAGTTCCGCTGCCGCTGCGTCGACATCGAACCAGTTGACCGCGGCGATGGGCACGACGCGGTCCGGGACAGTCTGGAAGAACTCCGCCTGCCAGGTGTTGTAGGCCCGGCAATAGGCGTTGGCGAGTTCCATGTCGTCGGTGGGAAACGGCAGGATGCCGATGGTGGGAAACAGCACACCGCGGTCCACCCCCCAGTCGTCGAGCAGCGCCGCCCGCGCGCCCGGCTCGTAGCTCGCCGGCTCGCAGCCGTCCGCGTACTTGAGCCCGCCGGTGAACAGCTTGACGCGATCGATGTGGGCGCCGCCGAGGCCCGCGAGGACGCGGCTCAAGACGACCTTCTCGCCGATCACGAGCTTCTCGACACCGTCCTCCTCCTCGATGCGGATGGCGCGGTCGCGGTACTTCGGCTCGAGGTAGCGCTGCCAGAGATCCGCCGGCTCCATGACGTGGGAATCGCAGTCGATAACGGTCATGTCGTCTCCCTGGCGACGCGTCGTCGCGACGCGAAGAACGCCACCATCCGTTCCGCGCACTCGTCGGCCAGCACGCCGGAAGTCACGGCGACGCGGTGGTTCAACCCCGGCAGGTCGAGAACCCGACCGGTGCTTTCCACCGCACCCGACTTGGGCTCCGCCGCCCCGTAGACCAGGCGGGCCAGCCGCGAATGCACAAGCGCCCCGGCACACATGGTGCAGGGCTCGACGGTGACGTAAAGCTCGGCCCCCGGTAGACGATAGTTGCCGACGGCTCGCGCGGCCATGCGCAGGGCCTCCATCTCGGCGTGGGCGGTGGGATCGACCGTGGCGATGGGCCGGTTCCAGCCGCGACCCACCAACTTGCCGTCGACGACCACGAGGGCGCCGATGGGCACCTCTCCCGCCGCTTCGGCCCGACGGGCCAGATCGAGTGCCTCGCGCATCCAGACCTCGTCGGACTCGGCCGTTGGGCCCAAGCCGCCTATATCCATTCGCCTATTCCCACTCGCCTATTCCCACTCAATAGTGCCGGGCGGCTTGTTGGTGACGTCGTAGACCACCCTCGAGACGGCGTCCAACTCGTTGACGATGCGGTTGCTGACACGGGCCAGGAGGTCGTGGGGCAGTTCCGCCCAGTTCGCGGTCATGAAGTCGCTGGTCACCACGGCACGCAGGCCGATGACGTGTTCGTGCCGGCGCGCGTCGCCGACGACACCCACGGACTTCACCGGCAGATACACGGCAAACGCCTGGCTGACCTTGTCGTAGTAGCCCGCCCCGCGCAGTTCCGCCATGTAGATCGCGTCCGCTTCGCGGAGCACGGCCACGTACTCCCGTTTGACCTCGCCGAGGACCCGCACGCCGAGGCCCGGGCCGGGGAACGGGTGGCGGTACACGAGGGTGTCCGGCAGGCCGAGGGCGAGGCCGACGGCGCGCACCTCGTCCTTGAACAGGTCGCGCAGTGGCTCGACGAGCTTCAGGCCCATGCGATCCGGAAGGCCACCCACGTTGTGGTGCGACTTGATCACGTGGGCCTTGCCGTGCTTCGCGGCTGCGGACTCGATGACGTCCGGGTAGATGGTTCCCTGGCCGAGCCATTCGACGCCGGGAATCTTCGCCGCCTCGCGTTCGAACACGTCGATGAACGTGCCGCCGATGATCTTGCGCTTCTCCTCGGGGTCGGCGACGCCCTCGAGCGGGACGAGGAACTCGTCGGCGGCATCCACGGTCACCAGATTGAGTGGCAGAACGTTCGATGCCGATGCGGCGGAGAACGCCGCGGCGACCTCCGCCGCCTCATCCTTGCGCAGCAGGCCGTTGTCCACGAACACGCAGGTGAGCCGGTCGCCGACCGCACGCGACAACATCGCAGCGACGACGCTGGAGTCCACGCCGCCGGACAGGCCGAGGATCACCCGACCGTCGCCGATCTGCTCGCGGGCCATGGCGACGGCACGTTCGATGATGCTCGCCGCGGTCCAATCGCCGTCGCAAGCCGCCACCTCGCGCACGAATCGACGGATGATCTCGCCGCCCTGCTCGGTGTGCGTCACCTCGGGGTGAAACTGCACGCCGTAGAGCCGACGGTCTCGGTGCGCCATCGCGGCGATGGGCGCGTTGCCGCTCGATGCCACGGGCTCGAATCCCGGCGGCAGGCCCGTGACCTTGTCGCCGTGGCTCATCCACACATCGAGCGTGGACGGCAGGCCCTGGAACAGGGGTTCGTCGCTGGTGAAGTTCGCCACGGCGTGACCGAACTCGCGGTGATCGGAGCCCTCGACCTCGCCGCCCAATTGCGCCGCCATGGCCTGCATGCCGTAGCAGATGCCAAGCACGGGGACGTTGGCGCGGAACACCGCGTCCGGTATACGCGGTGTCGCAGTGGCGGTGACCGTTTCCGGACCGCCGGAAAGGATGATGCCCTTCGGTGCGAAGGCCCTCAACGCGGCGTCGTCGAGATCGTAGGGCTGGATCTCGCAGTAGACGCCGTGCTCGCGGACGCGCCGGGCGATGAGTTGAGTGGTCTGGGATCCGAAGTCGACGACCAGGATGCGGTCGCCGATGTTAGTGTGGCCTGTCACGCACTATCCAACGGGATAGTTCGGCGGCTCCTTGGTCATCGACACGTCGTGGACGTGATTCTCGGCGAGGCTCGCCGAGGAGACCTTGGTGAATGCCGACTTGGATCGCATCTCGCCGACGTCGGCGCACCCCGTATAGCCCATCGACGCCCGCAGGCCGCCCATCAACTGGTGGATGATCGGGCCCACCGGACCCCGGTACGGTACCCGCCCCTCGATGCCCTCGGGAACGAACTTACCACCATCGCTCAAGGGTTCCTGGAAGTATCGGTCGCTGGAGCCGTAGGTTTCGGACATTGCGCCCAACGAGCCCATGCCGCGGTAGGACTTGTAGGTCCGGCCCTGGTAGAGCTCCGTCTCGCCGGGCGCCTCCTCGGTACCGGCGAACAACGAACCCACCATGACCGCCGAGGCGCCGGCGCTGATGGCCTTGGCGACGTCCCCCGAGAACCGCACGCCGCCATCGGCGATCACCGGGACGTCCTCTTCGCCCGCCTCCCGGGCCGCCTCGGAAATGGCTGTCACCTGCGGCACGCCGACTCCCGTGACCACGCGGGTCGTGCAGATGCTGCCCGGGCCGATGCCCACCTTGACGGCGTCCACGCCCGCATCCAGCAAGGCCCGTGCGCCGTCGCCGGTGGCGACGTTGCCGCCCATCACCGGCACCGCCGGGTACTTCTGCTTGATCCAACTGATCCGGTCGAGAACGCGCTGCGAGTGGCCGTGGGCGGTATCCACGACGATAACGTCCACGCCCGCCTCGACCAGCGCCGCGACCCGGTCGTCTGTGTCCGCACCGGTGCCCACCGACGCGCCGGTGCGAAGCTGGCCGCGCTCGTCCTTGCAGGCGTTGGGATAGGCTTGGGCCTTGGCGATGTCCTTGACGGTGACCATGCCCTTGAGTTCGAACCGGTCGTTGATGAGCAGCACCTTCTCGATCCGGTGTTTGTGCAGCAGTTCGGTGATGGAATCGGTACTCGCGTCCTCGGCGGCGGTGACCAGGCGTTCCCTCGGGGTCATGACCTCGGCGATCGGGGCGTCCATGCGGGTCTCGAAACGGATGTCCCGGCTGGTGACGATGCCCAGCAGGTCGGCGCCGCGCACGACGGGAACTCCGGAGATCTTGTGGTCCATGGTGAGCGCTACGAGATCCCGCACGGTCGCTTCCGGGCGGATCGTGATCGGATCGCGGATCACGCCGGATTCGTACTTCTTGACGGCCCGCACTTCCCGGGCCTGGGCCTCCAGCGACAGATTCTTGTGGACGATGCCGATGCCGCCCTCCTGCGCCAGGGCGATGGCGAGGCCGGACTCGGTGACGGTGTCCATGGCCGCGGAGATCAGCGGAATGTTGAGGTCGATGTCGCGCGTCAGGCGCGTCTTCAGGTCGACTTCGGAGGGCAGGACTTGGGAGTAGGCAGGCAGGAGGAGGACGTCATCGAATGTCAGGGCTTCGTGAGCAATCCTCAGCATCGGGACACCTAGGCCAAACGTGGGGGCGGATCATACGCGCGGGTCTTGGGTGTGTAAACCGGACGCACTGTCCAACGCGAAGTGAGGGTGAAGCCAAAGGCCGATTCCAACGCGAAGTGAGGGTGAAACGGGTGTCCGGGGCATCATCGGGGGGTTGATCGTGGACATCCAGACGCGGCGGCTACGCACAATCGGGCAGCTTCGCGCCTTCGTGGAAGGCAACGAGGCTGTGGACTTCGAACCCAGGGATCGCGACGAGGCGTACGGCTTCGTGCGGGACACGCTGGACCGCTTCGGCTACCGGGGGCTCGGCAAGCGCGACAAGGGGGTGGTTCTGCGGTTCCTGGTCGCCGCGACAGGCATGTCGCTCAAGCAGATGGAGCGGCTGGTGCGGCAGTGGCGCCAGACCGGATCGATCCGGGACCGCCGCGGCGGGAACCGCGGCCGGCCGTTCGCGCGCACGTACACGGCGGCGGACATCCGGCGGCTGGCGGAGGTCGACGAGGCCTACGACCAGATGTCCGGGCTGGCCACGCGCGAGGTTCTGCGGCGGCTGTTCGAGGTGTTCGGCGAGGCGGACTACGCGCGCCTCGCGGCGATCTCCAACGGGCACGTCTACAACCTGCGCGCCTCGGCGACCTACGGCGCCGTGCGCACGGCGTGGACGAAGACCAAGGGCCCGGCCGTGAACATCGGTCTGCGCCAGGCACCCGAGCCGGAGGGCCGGCCGGGCCATGTCCGCGTCGACACGGTCCACCAGGGCGACCGCGACGGCGTCAAGGGCATCTACCTCATCAACCTGGTCGACGAGGTCACCCAGTTCGAGTTCGTCGGCGCCGTGGTCGGCATCTCCGAGCGCTTCCTGGTGCCACTGCTCGAAGGTCTGCTGCTGTCCTTCCCGTTCCCGATCCTCGGCTTCCACGCCGACAACGGCAGCGAGTACATCAACCACCGCGTCGCGGCGCTGCTCGACAAGCTGCGCGTCGAACGCTTCACCAAGTCCCGCGCCCGACACTCCAACGACAACGCGCTCGTCGAGGGCAAAAACGCCAACGTGATCCGCAAGTGGTTCGGCCACGACCACATCCCGCGGCGCTTCGCGCCCGAGGTCAACCGCTTTGCCCTGGGCACCCTGTCGCCGTTCCTCAACTACCACCGCCCCTGCCTGTTCGCCACCGAGTACCGCGACGGCGACGGCCGGATCCGCCGCAAGTACCTCGCCAGCGACGTCATGACCCCCTACGACCGGCTCCGCTCGCTGCCCGACGCCGAGCGGTTCCTCAGGCCCGGGATCGACTTCGCCCTGCTCGACGCGGTCGCCACCGCGGAGACCGACCTCGAGGCCGCGCGGCGCGTTCAGGCCGAACGCCGCGAGCTGTTCCTGCTCATCGGCGGCGGCATGGCCGCCGCCCGTGCCACCGGCTGACGGCCCGACCGCCGGCCGGGCCGGTCGCAGCACTTCGAAGGACGCCGGGAACGCCTCGGGCCTCGCCGTGTCAACCCGCTTCGCGGGTCCTCCGCTTCGCTACGGCCCTTCGGGTGACACGGCGAGGCCCGAGGCGAAGAGGTTGGCGACGACCGGAAGGGTACTTCCGGTCGTCACTGACCGGCTTCTTCACCGACTCTCCCACCGCCGCATCGGTCCCCAACCGGAGTCCTGACAACTCTTGACCCGTGCCAGTCCCGCCTCGATCATCCTCCCCATCGCCAGCAAGGGCATCCGTCATCCGACCGCGTCACGGTTCGGTCGGTTTCACCCTCACTTTCTCATTGGACAGCGGGCCGGATTGACCATCGCGCGGCCATCGCACGTCCGCCGCGCGCACGGGCGCGAAGCGGCTGGATTCGGCCTCGCTTCGGGGACTGCTACACTGCATCGATGCAGCCCATTCGCCAGTCTCGTTCGCCAAGCGCCGACCGGGTTCGGACGGTCAGCGAGGTGAACGCGGAAGCCCGGTTCCTCATCGAAGAGCGCTTCCGGCGAGTGTGGATCGAGGGGGAGGTCACGGACTTCCGCCCCTACGCCTCCGGCCACTGGTACTTCAGCCTACAGGACGACAGGGCGCAGATCCGCTGCGTGATGTTCTCGAGCGACAACCGATTCGTGCGCTCCAGGCCGGCCAACGGGCAGTCGGTGCTGGTGCGCTGCCGGCTGTCCATCTACGAAGGTCGGGGGCAGTTCCAGGCGATCCTCGACCACATCGAACCCGCGGGTGAAGGCGCACTGCGGGCGGCGTTCGAGCGACTGAAGGCGAAGCTCGACGCCGAGGGCCTGTTCGCCGAGGATCGCAAACAGTCGCTGCCGCCGTATCCCCGTCACATCGGCATCATCAGTTCCCCTGCCGGCGCCGCCTTGAAGGATGTTCTCGCCATCGTCCGGCGGCGCTTTCCGTGCGTGCGCGTGACCTGTTTCCAGGTCGCCGTGCAGGGTTTCGAGGCCGAGGGCCAGATCGTCGCCGCGTTCGACCGCGCCGAGTACATGCGCCACCCACCGGACGTCGTCGTGCTAACCCGCGGCGGCGGCTCGCTGGAGGACCTTGCGGCCTTCAATCTCGAATCCGTGGCGAGGCGGATCGCGGCGGCCAGGATCCCCGTGGTGTCTGCCATCGGGCACGAGACCGACGTCACCATCGCCGACTTCGTCGCCGACCAGCGTGCACCGACCCCTTCTGCGGCGGCGGAGCTGGTCACGCCGGACCGTCTTGAACTCGAGGCCCGGCTGCGCCGCCTGGAAAGCGCGATCGTCTCCAGAACGGCTAATCAAGTGCGTGCCGACACCCGTCTGCTGGCCGCGGTGCGCCGTAGGCTGGTGCATCCGGGACGGACCCTGCAGCAGCACATGCAGCGTGCCGACGAACTCGCCGAGCGCTTGGCCAATGCGACCACGACCCGACTGACCCGCGCACGCACGGCGTTTGCCCACCAGGCGCGACTGCTGGCGCGGAGCAACCCCGCGGCGAGAATCGGGCAGTCCCGGGAGCGGGTGGCGCGCGCCAGGTCGCGCCTGGCCGTCGCCGGCGAATCTTCGCGAGACCGCGGCGCGACGCGCGTCGCCGCTCTCGTGCGCGCCCTCAACGCGGTCAGCCCGCTGGCGACCCTCGACCGCGGCTACGCCATCGTCGCCAAACCCGATGGCAGCGCCTGGGGCCGACCGGTGGTGACCGTGGTCGATGCACAACCGGGCGACGTAGTCGAAGCCCACTTGGCGGACGGCAGCCTGCAGGCTACGGTTTCGGCCAGCAACAAGAGGCCCCGATGACGGCTATGTTTCTGATCCTCGCCGCCGTGGTGACCGTGGACACGGGAGGCATCGCCGTGCTGCCGTTGCCCGACGACGCGCTCGCCGCCCGCCACCAGGGTCAAGAGGCCCTGACCGTGGCGGGCCATGCGATCGTCGGCGTTCCCCTGGACGCGGCACCGGGCACCCGGGAAGTCGCCATCCGCACCGCCGAGGGCGAACGGACGATCACCTTCGAAGTCGTCGCCAAGGACTACCCCGAGCAGCGGCTGACCATCGCCAACCGCCGCCAGGTCAATCCCCTGCCCGAGGATCTCGAACGGATTTCCCGCGAAAGCCAGCTGCAGCGTACGGCGTACGCCCGGCGGACCCCGCCGCGTGCCGACCTGCTGCCGTTCGAGCAGCCGGTCGAGGGCATCTACTCGAGCCCCTTCGGCCTGCGCCGGTTCCTCAACGACCAGCCCCGCTCGCCCCACTCGGGCCTCGACATCGCGGCCGACACCGGGACGCCGTTGGCGGCACCGGCCCCCGGCACCATCGCGCTGACCGGGAACTTCTTCTTCTCCGGCAACGTCGTCTACATCGATCACGGCGGCGGCCTGGTGACCATGTACGGCCATCTCGACAGCATCGCCGTGGCGGCCGGCGACGAGGTGAACCGGGGCGAGATCATCGGCGCGGTGGGTGCCACCGGCCGGGTCACCGGACCACATCTGCACTGGACGGTGAGCATCCAGGGCGTGCGCGTTGACCCGGTCCTCGTGATGGCGGCATTCGAGGACATTGGTGGCTCGGATGCCGGGGAGTCTGACGGAGACTAATCCGAGATGGCCAACGCTGGATTACTACGGTGGATCGCACTTGCCGGTCTTGCGGGTTCGATGCCCGCTCATGCGCAAACCACCTACCTCGAGGAAGGATTCACCCTTGAGGTCGTGACCGACGAGGTGCCTTCGGCGCGGCAGATCGCCGAAGCAGCCGATGGGACACTGTTCGTCGGTTCCTCTAGCCGATGCAATCTGTTCTCCAATGTCTACGCCGTGGTGCCGAGCGACAATGGCGACCCGGAAGTGGTTGTCGTGGACAGGAACCTTCGCTGCCCGAGCGGCACGGCGCTCTTTGGGGACGATCTCTACGTGGCCGCGCTCAACCAGGTGCTGCGCTATCCGAACATCTTAGATACGTTTCGTGACAACCCCGAACCCGTGGTGATAGCGGACGACCTCCCGGCCGACATGGCGCACGGATGGAAGTACCTAGTGTTCGGACCCGACGACCACCTGTATGTCCCGGTCGGGGCTCCGTGCAACGACTGTGAACGACCCGATGACGAGCGTTTTTCCACCATCCTGCGCATGGACCCCGACACCGGCGACACCACCGTGTACGCACGCGGCGTACGCAACTCGGTCGGTATGGCCTGGCACCCGGTGTCCAGCGAACTCTGGTTCGCCGACAACGGCCGGGACTGGCTCGGCGACGATCTACCCGCCGATGAGATCAACCGGGTCGAGTCGTCCGGCAAGCACTACGGCTTTCCGTACTTCCACCAAGACCATCGTCCAAACCAGCCCGTTGACTATCGCGACCCTCGGCTGGGGGGCGGCAAGAGCGCTGACGACTACCTGCGTTCGGAACACTTGATCCAGGCACACTCCGCCGCACTGGGCATCACTTTCTACAACGGCGACCAGTTCCCGTCGCACTACTGCGGCGCCATGTTCATCGCCGAGCACGGTTCCTGGAATCGCTATGACGCCGGCAAGGTAGGCTATCGGGTCAGCGTGCTGCGTTTCCGCAACACCGATTCGCCATCGGGTACCCATGCCGTGTACGAACCCTTCGTTGCGTGGCTGGTGCAGCACACGGACGAGCGCGAAACGGGGCGGCCAAACGACGTAGTCGTGGCCCGAGACGGCAGCCTGCTGGTGGCGGATGACCACCGAGGGCGCATCTACAGGGTGCGCTACTCCCCGGCGATCGGCGACACCTTGACCACGGGCTGCGCCGACGCCGCGCACATCCCGACCTTTGCACCGAAGCGTCACGAGACGCACCAAGGCTTCGCACGTGTCGTCAATCACGGCGATACCCCGGCGACGATCCAGATGGAAGTCTTCGACGACGCCGGACAAGCCCACGGCCCGGTCACGCTGGCGGTGGGAGCGGGCGAAGCCGCGCATTTCAACTCCAGAGACTTGGAAGACGGCAACGAGAACAAGGGGCTGTCGGGCAGTGTCGGAGCAGGTTCCGCCGCCTGGCGAATCGAACTACAGGGCGACGGCCTCGAGGTGCTCTCCTACATGCGCACCGGCGACGGGTTCGTCACCAGCCTTCACGACACCGCCCCGCAACTCGAACCCGTCGCCGTCATCGACAACGACGATCGCATGAGAACCCTCCAATACCGCTACGACGTACCGATCTTCAATCCCGGCCGCAACACCGACCAGGTGAGTTCGCTGCGCCTCGTCAACCCCAACGAACACGCCGCCGAGGTGACCATCACCGGCATCGACGACCAGGGCGCATCGGGCGAGAGCGCGGTCTCCCTCGCGCTGGCAGGTGGTTCGTCGCGTTCCATTCCCGCAGCGGACTTGGAGTCCGGCTCGGGCCTCGCCGACGGCCAGGGACTCGGCACAGGCACAGGGAAGTGGCGACTCGAGGTGACGGCAGACCGACCGATCCTGGTCGCGAGCCTGCTCGCGAGTCCCACGGGGCACCTGACCAACCTGTCCACCGTCCCGGACAACAAGACCCCGGATGACGAGTCGACGTCACATGACGTGCCGTTGTTCCCGGGTCACGGCGACCCCAACGACCGCCAGGGCTTCGTGCGCATCATCAACCGGAGCGACGAGGCCGGCTCGGTGGAGATCAGCGCCACGGACGGCACCGACACGACCTTCGACACCCTGACCCTGTCCCTCAAGGCCAACGGAGCCGTCCATTTCAACTCCCGGCATCTCGAGACGGGCGACCTCGGGAGGGGCTGGACCGAGGGTATCGGCGACGGCGAAGGGGACTGGCGCCTGACATTGACCAGCGACCTCGACGTCGACGTGCTTGCGTACATCCGACGGACCAGCGATGGGTTCCTCACCGCCATGCACGACGTCGTGCGACGCACCGGGACCGACACCTACGAAGTCGCGTTCTTCAATCCCGGCAGGAACTCCGACCAGGTGAGCCGGCTGCGCATTCTGAACATTGGCGATGACGATGCCTCGGTGAGCATCACGGGGATCGACGACAGGGGGGTGTCGGCGGCTCATGACGTGGAACTGACCGTTCCCGCCGGCACGGTCCGCATGCTCTCGTCCCAGGAACTGGAGGCCGGCGGCGACGACTTCAGCGGCGAACTCGGCACCGGAACCGGCAAGTGGCGGCTGACCGTCACCTCGGCGCAGCCCCTAAGGGTGATGAGCCTGCTCGAGAACCAAGGGACGGGGCATCTGACGAACCTGTCGACCGTCTCGGCAAACCAGCCGTGGCAGTGGGACTGACAATGCTCTTATCAAGCCATCCCTGGCTTGATCAGAAACGCAAAAACAAGAGCGCGGTCTCAATCAGACCTTCCCTGGCTCAGCCGTCCCTTGGCTCAGCGCTCCTGCGTGTGCCCCTCACCGGATAGTCGGCGATGGTCTTGAGATAATTGGTCACGGCACCCTCGAAGACGTCGCCCTTGACCATCGCCCAGACGGTCATTTCGCCCGTCCATTCGAGGCCGTCGGCGTCGTCCTTCGAGCCCCACGGGGGGGTGGGATCAACGTAGTCGACCGTCAGGATGCCGCCCTCGAAGCTGACGGCGGTGACCTCCATCTCGCCGTCCGCCTCGTCGTTCAGCGAGGCGACGAGTTCGCCGGCCTCTGTCGCCAGGGTCAGCACCATGCGGCGATCCTTGGCGAAGATGTTGGCGACGATGTCCCAATCGCCGACCACGGCATCGACGGGGGGCACGGCGCCCGCACCCCTGACGCCGGGATAATCGCGCCACAGCCAGCGCATCGTGTCGGGAAAGATCGCCCCGCCGTGGTTCATGTTGTGGCCGCCCGAGCCCATTTCCACGCGATGGTCATAGCGGGCGAACATCAACGCCGAGGCCATGCTGAGATTCGCTAGCGTCCAGCTTCCCTCGGTGATGTTGAGGTCGTTCGTACCGCCCTGGAGGAAGACGCGTATCGGCTTCGGGTCATCGCGTGTCCTGCGGATGAGGTACGGATACTCGGAACCGCCCCGGAGCCGCGTGTAGCTGCCGACGTGGCTGACGACCTTGCTGAAGGCGTCGGGGCGTTGCCACGCCGCGGTGAAGGCGGCGAGCCCGCCGTCGCTCATGCCGCAGATCGCGCGTCCCGCCGCGTGGTCAACCAGGTTGTGGGTCTTGCCGACCTGCGGGAGGATTTCCTCCAGCACGAAACGCGCATAGGTGTCGTCCAGCGGAACGTATTGCGTACTGCGCTGGTCCCAGGTTTCTTCCCTCCGGCCTGGGTTGATGAAGACGCCGACCGTGACGGGCATCTCGCCCTTGTGAATGAGGTTGTCGAAAACGGTCGGCGCTCTCACCGGCCCTTCGAGGCTGACGTAGCCCTGGCCGTCCTGGAACACCATCACCGCCGCAGGCTCGGCGTCGGTGTACTGGGCCGGGACATAGACCCAATAGTCGTGCGTCGCCTCGGGATAGATGCGACTCTGATCCCAGAGGTGTTTCGTCACGGTGCCCTTGGGGACACCTTCCTGGGGTTGTGAATCAACGCCTAGCATGTAGTCAGCTCCGTTTGCTCCGGTCGCGTAGACCAAGGACAAGGCCACGACCAATAAGACCCGCATCTCTTCTCTCGCATTTTGCTTCGTCGAAGGAACCGTCGTTCAACGGTCCCGGGTGCGACCATCTTAACGTCACCCGGCCCAACCGCCGCAGTCGCACAGCGTGGTCTTTCCCGACCCCCTACGCCGACGGTGTCACTCCCGACGCGACCTCCGACGGACCCCGATCCTCGGCGGTGGCCCGGGTCAGGGGGTCTCGGCAACCGCGAAGACAGCAGCCACGTCAACCTCGAACCCGTCGAGGATCGCGGATTTCGCTAGCTCGCCCGGCCGAAACCGGCCGTGGTTGACGTATCTGTCCCGCGCGAGCGTCAGGACGGTGATCGCACGGTCGCGCGGGTCCGCGATCCAATACTCGGGTATGCCTGCCTCGGCGTAGTCCGAGCGCTTCTCGCCGCAATCGCGATCGGGATCGTCGGGGCTGACGACTTCGGCGACCAGATCAGCGCCCAACCAGTAGCGATCATGGCGGCGGGGGTCAGAGGCGGCTCGAAGCAGCATGAGATCGGGCTCGCGGAAGCGGCCCTCGCGGATGCGGAGGCGCAGTGGTGCGACGAGTGCTACGCCACCTTCGACCCGAACCTGTTGGTCGAACAAGCGGTATAGGAACAACAGAATGGACTGGTGGGAGTCGGTGGGCAACGGAAGCTTCTCGATGCAACCGTCCGCGAACTCGACCAGGCGGTTGCACCGATCGGTGAGCCAGAGGTAGTCGTGCTCGCTCCAGCAGCCCTGTGGGGGACGTGCGGCGAGCAGGATGGCATCGGCTGCCTGCTGTGAGGTGGCGGTGGCCTTGCTCATGGCTCGATGGTGTCATGGCCGCAGTCCACCTGCAAACTGTGTGCAACATGCAACGCAACGTGGGCAACTTAGGAAAGTTGCAATTCGTTACAATGGCTGCAACCAGAACGTCGCGACATTGGTGTCGCGGCCAAAAAAACACGACATGAAAACAGCAAGTTGAATTCATCTCCTATGCTGCGGCTGGCGGCGTGGTCCGCAGGTGGTTAATGAACGAGCAAGAGAAATACCTGTTTGACCTTCGCGGCTACCTCGTCGTCAAGAATGCGTTGTCGCCAGCCCAGGTCGCCGACCTGGCCGAGCGCCTGGAGCAACACCGGTCGGAGGACGAACGGCCGCCCGAGTCCAATCGGAGCCGGTATCCCGGAGGGGCTCGCACGACTTGGTTGGCGCCCTCGCTGCTCGAGTGGGGCGGCACCTATGTCGACTTGATCGATCTGCCCAGCATCGCGCCCTACCTGACGGCTTTGCTCGGTCCGGACTATCGCCTGGACCACGACTACATCAAGATCGACAACGCCGCCACCTCCACCAGGCTCTACCTGCACGGTGGCGGTCAGGGGGCGGGTGGCGCGACCGACCTGGTCGGCCCGACCGACGGCGGGCAGTGCTTCTACCGCTACAACAACGGCAAGTTCTACAACGGCCTGGTCGCGGTCGGTTTCGAACTGGACACGGTACCGCCGGACAACGGCGGCTTCGCCTGCGTGCCCGGCAGCCACAAGGTGAACTTCCAACTACCGCCAGATTGGAAGATCAGCAATACCCAGGACGAGATGCCCGATTGCGTGCAACGCGTGGCGGCCCAGTCGGGTGACGCGATCATCTTCACGGAGGCCTGCGTCCACGGCACGGTGCCTTGGCAGGGGGATGGCGAGCGACGCACGATCTTCTACAAGTACTGCCCGCACGCGGTGGCTTGGAACCCCTGCTACTACAACGCCGACCTCTACGATCAGCTCAGCGACGGGCAACGCGCCATGCTCATGCCGCCGAGCGCCTTTGGTGGCCCCAACGAGTACAGCCGCGAGATTTGGGAGAAGCTCCAGGCAGACCACGCCGAACTGCAGCGACTGCGTGAAAAGCTGGCGGCGGTAGAAGGACAGGCGGCAGAAGACCTTCCCTAGAAAGGACTTATGGGTTCCGGGAAGTTCCACCGAACCCAATTCCACTGGAACATGTCGTTGGTCGCGTCGTTCCAGCCAAGAAGACGCGCCTTCATTTCGCTGACGACAGCCTCATGTTGCGGATCGTCGATAAGGTTTTTCATCTCCGCCGGATCCGCCTGAAGGTCATAGAGTTCGTCGAGATCATGGGGTATGTAGACGTACTTCCAGCGTTGTGTGCGGACCATTCGCTGAGTGCTGTAGCCCCAGACCTCGCCATGGCTCTCGCAATAGACGCTGTCCGGCCAGTCGGCGGGTGCCTCGCCATCGACCAAGGGCACCAGGCTCCTGGCGTCCAGATCGCCCGGGGCCTCGCCCCCTCCCCACTCGATGAAGGTCGGCATCAGATCCATCAAGCGAACGAACTCCGGTACGCGTCGAGGCTCGGTTCCGGGGACTTTCGCCAGCAGCGGTATGCGGAAAATCTCGTCGTACATCGTGCCGGACTTCTCGAAATGCTTGTGACTGCCCGTCGCGTCCCCGTGGTCCGTTGAAAACAGGAATATCGTGTTGTCCTCGATGCCGCACTCGCGGATCGCGTCCCGCACCCGCCCGACGCAGTCGTCGATCAAGGTGACATCGCCGTAGTACTTGGCAACGACCCTTTGCCACCAGGACCAGTCCTTGTCCTCGAGATGCCACTCCTGGTGCTTGCGCAGGTGTGCCGCCGGTTTGCCTTCGAAGGTCTCATCGAAATTCGGCCACGGCGGGATTAACTCCGGGTCGTACATGGAGGCATAGGGTTCCGGGACGATATTCGGGAAATGAGGTGCGATGCCATCGATGCGCAGGAAGAACGGCCGGTCGCCTGCCGCCCTCTCGCGCAGCAATTCAAGGCCAATGTCGGTCAGCTGCCACGTATTGCCCTTTTCCTTGGGATGGGGGTTCGTGCCGGCGACCATGAAATCCATTCCGGGGAACTCAATGAACGTTCCTTCACCAGGAACGGAGCCTCTGGCCGGACGCCCTACCCTGTGCCGGTCGAAACCGAATTCCATCGGCCCCAGATCCTGGTGGACATGCCACTTGCCCGCGTAGTCCAGCACGTAGCCCGCGGCCTTCAAGCGGCTACTGAAAGTGGGAGTATCGGTGGACAGCCCACGGCACCAGGCGGGTGCGATATGGGTGTTGATCATCACCCCGTGGTTGTGTGGATAGAGCCCCGACATCAGGGAAGCACGCGAAGGCGAGCACACGGGACTCACCGTGTACGCCTGGTCGAATCGCGTGCCCCCGTCGGCGAGCGCGTCCAGGTTCGGCGTCTTGCAGATTTCGTTTCCGTAACAGCCCAACGCATCGCGTCTCAGCTGGTCGGTCATGAACAGAACGATATTCGGTGCCATATCAGGGTTCAAAGGAGATCCGTGCTTCGTGGACATTGATTCAACACCAGTTATGTCCATCAAGTCTTCATCTGATTCAACATCCCTACGAATCTGTGGTGAATCATAGGGGCTACCGCGCCCTGGCGGGCGCGACGTACCTTACCGAGACAGCCTATCGACACCCCGAGAGGCGTATGCAGCCTGCATGCAGAAGCCTTTTCGCGGTAGGCTCGTCAAATCGACGGAGGCGGACAATGCGTTCCATCCTGGTTCTAGTCTCGACACTTGTGGCGGGCGCGAGTGCCGCGGAGCCTTACTCCCCCGCAGCAAGACTCGACTACCCGGATGAAGTCCTTTGGGGCGACACCCACCTGCATACCTACCTGTCGGCCGACGCGTTTCCCCTTGGCACGTTGACCACGCCCGATGTGGCCTATCGTTTCGCCAAGGGCGAGACCGTTCGTGCCGCGGGCGGCGAGGAGGTGCGACTGCGTCGGCCCCTCGACTTCCTGATGGTTTCCGATCACGCCGAGAACCTCGGTGTCCTGCCGAGGCTCGTCGCCGGCGATGCCGGTTTGCTGCGATCCCCCGACGGAGCGCGCATCTTCGAGTTGCTCGCCGCCACGCCCGCGCTACCGGATGTCCTGCGGGCGAAGAGCCTTGACGAATATGAAGCCGGGGCCAGCGCGCTCGGCAATGCCAAACAGGCCATGGGCCGTGACTACGGCCTCGACGACGACTTCATCCGAGACGTGTGGAAGGGGGTCATCGAAGCCGCCGAGCGGCACAATGATCCCGGCCGGTTCACCACCTTCGTCGGCTATGAATACACCACCGCCTCGCTGCACCGGAACGTGATGTTCTCCGGGGGACCGGAACACACCTCCGAGGCGCGACCCTTCTCCTCCCATGACAGCAAGAACCCGGAGGACCTTTGGGACTACCTGGAGAGCTACCGGGAGGCGACCGGCAGCGATGTCATCTCCATTCCCCACAACAGCAATCTCAGCCGCGGCAACATGTTCAAAACCGTCACCTTCGAGGGCAAGCCGCTGAGTAGCGAATACGCCAGGATCCGGTCATCCATCGAGCCCATCGTCGAAGTGACCCAGATCAAGGGTGACAGCGAGACCCTTCCCTCTATTTCGCCCCAGGACGAGTTCGCCGACCACGAGACCTGGAACATTCGCTCGGGCCCGCAGACGGAGGGCGAGGCAAGGCAGTCCTACGCGCGCAGCGCACTGCAGACGGGTCTCGCCTTAGGTGCCGAACTCGGGGTGAATCCCTACAAATTCGGGATGATCGGGTCCACCGACTCCCATACCGGGCTGGCCACCGCCGCCGAGGACAACTTCTGGGGCAAGATGGGTTTCAGTGAACCCAACCCCTATCGCGCCAGGACCCAGGCGCAGTATTCCTCCTCCGGGTATGCCGCGGTCTGGGCGAGAGAGAACACCCGCGATGCCATCTTTGCCGCTTTGAAGCGGCGCGAGGTCTACGCGACCACAGGGCCACGCATCACGCTGCGGTTTTTCGGCGGGTGGGGCTACGTCGAAGAGGACGCGCTAAGTCCGAACCTCGCCGCAATCGGCTACCGCAAGGGGGTTCCCATGGGGGGCGATCTGGTCCAACCCACGGGAACCCAGGCGCCCAGTTTCCTGGTAAGCGCGGTCAAGGATCCGGACGGCGCGAACCTGGATCGCGTCCAGATCATCAAGGGATGGCGAGATGCCGAGGGCCAACTGCACGAGCGCGTCTACGACCTGGTCTGGTCGGGGGATCGCATGATCGGCGAAGATGGCAAGCTTCCCGCCGTTGGCTCCACCGTGGACTTGGAGACGGCAAACTATCTCAACGCCATCGGCGCTCCCTCGTTGGCAACCGCCTGGACCGACCCGGCATTCAATCCAGAGGATGCCGCGTTCTACTACGTTCGAGCAATCCAGATCCCGACACCACGCTGGACCACCTACGATGCGAAGTTCTACAACCTTGAGGAAATCCAGCAGACCCCACCGGCGGCCATCCAGGAACGCGCCTATTCCTCGCCGATCTGGTATACCCCGTAGGCTCGAACGCGCGCCCTGGAGGGCGCGTTGCGGCCGCCCGTCTCGGGAAACCGTCGCCATGCAGACTCGCCCCTACACAGCGATTGCGGGCCTGTGGTTGCTGGCCCTGCTTGCACAACAGGCGTCTGCAGCCGTCGTCGATTACGAAGCCCTCGAGTTCCGTCACGGAATTTCGCAGATTCCCCACTACGACCTGAAATACCGCCAGGATTTCGCGCACTTCGACTACGTCAACCCCGATGCCCCGAAGGGGGGTGCGCTGACGCTGGCCTATACCTACGGACAGGTGAACGCGACGCCGACGTCCAAGCCGCCGGGATTCCTCCATTCGTACGACCGTCTGCTGGAGCGTGCCGGAGACGAACTGGCCGGCTTCTACGGTAGCCTCGCCGAATCGATGGCCTTGAGCGCCGATCGGCGAAGCATCGTATTTCGACTGCGACCCGAGGCCCGCTGGCACGATGGCACGCCGATCACCGCCACGGATATCAAATTCTCGCTGGACACGTTCCGCGACGATTTCATGTTCTCGGGATGGGGAGGGGTTCTCGAATGGATCACCGGCGTCGAGGCGCCGGACCCGCTGACGGTTACTGTCCACGGCGACTCCGATGTGGCCAAGCAGGTCTATATCCTGGGCTTCATTCCCATGATTCCGGCGCATTACTGGAACAACCGCGATGTCACCGAACCGACGTGGGAGCCGCCCTTGCAGAGCGGCCCGTATCGCCTGACGGAGGTCTCGCAGGGTGGGGACTTCGTGTACACCAGGGTCCCCGACTATTGGGGGCGTGACCTGCCGATCAATCGCGGCAGATTCAATTTCGACACGATTCGCTACGCGCGCCATCTCGACGCGGTCGTCGCCCGCGAGGCGCTGCGTGCCGGGGTGATCGACGTCTGGAACGAGGCTGACTCCCGCCATTGGCTGGCTTCATACAACGTTCCCGCCCACGAGCGTGGCTTGCTGCGCAAAGGCACCCTGGCCTCCGGCGCCACGCGTGGCGCCCGCCACCGCATCGTGCTCAACACGAAGCGAAAACCGTTTGATGATCCGCTTGTCCGGGAAGCCCTGGCGCACGCGTTCGACTTCGAATGGCAGAACCGTGTCCTCCACGGCGGTGAACGACAACGCGCCCACAGCTTCTTCGCGGGCTCGATGTTCGCTTCCTCGGGGCTGCCGGACGCGGCGCAAACTGCGCTGCTCGAACCCTATCGCGGGCGCTTGCCGGAGGCGGTGTTCAACCGGGTCTTCTCGTTCGCCCGTTCGGACGGCATCGGCACCGACCGCCAAGGTCTGTCAAGGGCTCGGCAACTGCTGACCGAGGCCGGTTACCGCGTGCAGGGCGACGTCCTGGTGGACACGACCGGCAAGCCCCTGTCGATCGAGTTTCTGTGCGCCTCGCAAGCCAACCTGCGCACCATGCTGCCGTACGTACACGCCCTCACCTCGCTGGGTGTCCAGGCGTACATCAAGATGATCGACATCGTTGCCCTCACCAATCTGCGCCGTCAGGGCGACTTCGACGCGCTTCTCCTCCTAGGTTTTGTCGAGGTGCCGCCTTCCTGGCAGCTACGACCCTATTTTCATTCCACCTCGACGCGTTACTGGAATCCGTCCGGCATCGACCATCCCGCGGTCGATGCGCTGGTCGATGCGGCCTTGGGTGCGACGGACCTTGATGCGTTCGCCAGCGCCCTGCGCGCGCTCGACCGCGTACTGCTTTGGCACTACTACCAGTTCCCCCTCGATGTCCTCGACGACGCGCGGATCGTCTACTGGGACAAGTTCGGACGACCCGACCAACCCGACAAGATGTACGTCGCGCCCTTCCCGGATGGCTGGTGGTTCGACGCGGAGAGAGCGGGCCGCATCGGCGCGCCCTAACGGGCGCGTTGGAAGTTTCGCTTCGCGAAACTTCGCGTCGCACAGGCATGCGAGACAAGGGGTTGGATGGTGGTTCGACCGGGAGAGAGCAGGCCGCATCGGCGCGCCCTAACGGGCGCGTTGGAAGTTTCGCTTCGCGAACTTCACGATGGTTCAAGAGGTGTGGCGGATCACGCGTTGTCGGCGTTTGCGTTGGCGGCGGGTGAGTGGATTGCGGCGCCCGGCGAAGGGATTCTCGGTGGTTCGCAACTCGATGCGGACCGGCACGCCGGTCAACTGGAACTCGTTGCGGAAGCGATTGGCGAGATAGCGCCGATAGCTCGCCGGCAGCGCTTGTGTGCGGGTGCCGTGGATGACGACGGACGGGGGATGACTACCACCCTTGTGTGCGTAGCGGAGCTTGATCGGCCGGGCGCCGACGGACGGCGGGGGTTGGTCGCGGACGGCTTCGGCGAGCACGCGGTTGACCTCCGAGGTCGCGACGTCGAAATCGCCGGCACGATGAATCTCGTCGACGATGCCGAACAGAGCCTTGACTCCCCTGCCCGTCATGCCCGAGAGGTAGCGAACGGGTATCCACGGCGCGAACGACAGGCGACGTTCCACCACTTGCCTGGCACGCCGCCGCCCTGCGGTGTCAACGGCGTCCCACTTGTTGACCGCCAGCACCACGCCTGCTCCGGATTCCACGGCGTACTCGAGGATGTGCAGATCCTGGTCGACGATGCCCTCGTCGCCATCGACCACGAGGATCGCCACCTCGGCCCGGTCGAGTGCCGCGAGGGTCTTGACGATGGAGAACTTCTCGATGGCCCGTTGAACCCCCCGACCGGCGTCCACCCTGCCCCTGCGCCGCACCCCCGCGGTGTCGATCAGCAGATACTTGCCGAACGGAATGTCGATCGCGTCCCGCGTCGTGCCGGGTCGATCGTGGACTACTTGGCGTTCGGCACCCACTAGGCGGTTCGCCAAGGTCGACTTGCCGACATTGGGACGGCCCACGATGGCGACGGGAACACCCGGCGGTTCCTCGGCACCATCGTCCGCCACCGGCAGACGCGCCACCAAATCCTCGCCGAGGGCGGCAACGCCGCGACCGTGAGCGGCGGAGACGCCATGGGGTTCCTCGAAGCCGAGCGCGGCGAACTCATGCACGACGTCGGCGGGAGCCCCGTCGACCTTGTTGACGGCGACCACCACGCTCATCTCTTGGCGACGCAGGTGGCGGGCGACCTCGCGATCCGCTTCGGTCAGCCCATCCCGCGCATCGGTCACCAGCACCGCCAAGTCCGCCTCCGCGAGGGCGATGTCCACCTGGGTCGCCATCTGCTCGAAGACGCTGCCGCGCTCGTCCATCAGGCCTCCGGTGTCGATCAGTGTCACCACCCGCTCGGCCAGCGTCGCATGTCCGTAGTGGCGATCGCGGGTCAGACCGGGTTGGTCCGCGACAAGCGCGTCCCGTCGCCGGCAGAGGCGATTGAACAGTGTCGACTTGCCGACGTTCGGCCGTCCCACGAGGGCGATCACGCCCGACGCGGGCGGTCGCGCGGATCGTTGGGAGGGCGATGGGGACGGGCTGTTTTCCATCGGGTCGTGTCGCGCCAACGGTCGGACGGGGCGATCAGGCGCCGTGTCTACGTCTAGCGGCCGACTACGACCACCAGGACCACGTAGATTCCTAACCCCGGCGCTTGATCTCCAGCGCTTCGAGCGTGCCGTCGTTGCCTAATACGTAGACGATGTTGTCTGCCTCGACCATCCGTGTCCGGAGGCCGCTGCCGAGTTTGTGGCGGGCGACGAAGCGTCCGTCGCTTTGCGCGAGGACGTGCAGGTAGCCCTCCTCGTCACCGACGAGGACGTAGTTGCCGAATGCCATGGGACTTGTGAGCTTGCGGTTCTTCAAGCCTTCCTGGCTCCAGACCACCGCGGCGGAGCCTTGTTGGACGGCGGTGACCACGTCGTCGTCGGAGACGAAATACACCTGGCCATAGCCGGCGGCAAGGTCCAGGAAGGACGACGCCGGCATCTCCCATAGTGGGTTGCCGTCCTGGATGCGCAGTGCCTTCAGCCGGCCCTGGTAGCTGACCGCGAACAATGCGCCCAGTTCGGCCACGAGGAGCGGCGTGCCGTCGACGTCCACTAGGCGTTCCAGTTCGGTACGCCCCTCGGGAAGCATGACGCGATGCTCCCAAATCGGCGCCCCGGTCTCGGTCACCACTGCTCTGACGCTGCCGTCGCCGAAACCGGCGAATACAAGACCTGGCCCGATCACGGGCGTGGCCGTGCCGCGCAGCGTCAAAAGCGGCACCTGGTTGTCGAACGCCCATCGCGTCGAGCCGTCATCAGCTTCCAGCGCGACCAGGCGTCCGTCGCTGGTCTGCGCCATGACCACGCCATCGCCGCCGACAGGCGCGGACAGCACCTCGCTCGACATCTCCCTGCGCCACAATTCGGAACCGTCGCCAGCGTCGAGCGCAATCACCTCGCCACGCATCGTCCCGAGTAGAACCTTGCCTTCGCCCGCACCGACACCGCCCGTCACGAACGACGGATCACGACGATCCCAGAACTTGTAGAACGGGATGCCGTCGGGCTGGCCAACGGAAGCGGTCCAGACGTTTCGGCCGCTGAAGCGATCCAGGGCGACGACGCGACCGTAGCCGTCCGCAGCGTATATTCGATCCGCTATGACGGTCGGCACGAGGCGCAGAGACTTCCGGCCTAGGCCGCGTCCGACCTTGCTTCGCCACTGCCGATCGATGACGGCTTCAGGCTCGAACGCCTCCAAGGGGGTGGGTTCGTCTACCTTCGAGTCGTCCGCGGGCTCATCGACGAAGGGCAGGAACGAGAAGAAACTGCAGCCACCGAGGAACAGCGCGGCGGCTACGGCCAGCAATCGAGCAGTGCGTAGCATCATTGTTCCGCCTCGGGTTCACCAGCGTCCGACGGATCGTCGACCGGTTCCGTTTCAAGTGAGTCCGACTGGGCGCTGCCGTCGTCGGCATCCGATACGCCCGCTTCGACGTCCGCCTCGGTCGAGGCGGCGGGATCATCCGTCGCGCCATCGGATGCTTGGGGTGGGGCCGTCAGGCTGGCAAGCTTGAGTTGCATGAACTCGACACCGAGCAAACCGTCCGGCCCATCATCTCCCCGCGCGGCATCGATGGCGGCCTGATAGGCGTCGCGGGCACGCGACATGTCACCGCGGGCGAAGAATATGTCCCCGGACAACTCGGCCACATGGGCCTCGAACCCGGAGCTGCGGACCATCGCCAACTGCGCCTCGCTGTCCTCGAGCCGGTTGAGCTGGTATAGCAATTTCGCGACCCGGAGCCTGGCAACATCCCGAACAGGTCCGTCCTCCGCCAGATCGACCGCCCGTTCGAGCAGCGCCAACGCCTCCTCCCAGTCCGACTCCTCCACCTGATCGGCGGCCCGGTAGAGCAGCGTGAAGACATGGTAGGTGCTGCCTTCGAACTCGTCATCGATGGTCGCCAACGGCTCGTCGGTCGGCGCAGCTTCGTCGCGGGCCGCCAGAAAAGCCGTGTAGGCATCAGAGGCCATATCGGCGCGTTCGGCCCGATAGTCCTGGTAGTAGCGCCAGCCCACAACGGCGCCGACCGCCAGCACGAGGCCGATCACCAGTGATGTGCCGTTCTGCTCCCACCAGCGTTTGAGCCGTTCCGCCTGTTCCTCGTCGGTGAGGTAGTCCGCCATGCTTCGCCTATTCTCCAGCCGGGTGTGGTGACGGTTCGAGGTGCGCGACAAGTTCCTCGACGTCCACCAGGGTCTGTTCCGACTCTTCGCGCAGAGCCTTCAACGAGACGCGATTTTCGGCCACTTCGTCGTCGCCCACAATGACCGCCCAGCGGGCGCCGCTGCGGTCGGCTTCCCTAAGCTGGCTGCGGAGTCCCCCGGGACCCGCGTGTTGGACCACACGCAGTTGGGTTTGTTCCCTGACCTGTTCCGCCACCTCGGCGGCCCACGGACCGTGGGAACCGGTCACCGCCACATAGACGTCGACATCCGCATAGCGACGCGCCACCAGCGCCTCGTGCAGCAGCATGACCCGGTCGAGCCCCATGCCGAAGCCCGCGCCCGGGACCGACCGACCGCCAAGGCGTTCGACCAGGCCGTCGTAGCGTCCGCCCGAACACACCGCGTCCTGGGCCCCGAGGTCGCGGGTCACCCACTCGAAGACGACGTCGGTGTAGTAGTCGAGACCGCGGACGAGGCGCGGGTTGACCCGATGGCCGACGCCCGCGGCGTCGAGCTGGCGGCGCAGCGCGTCGAAGCGTTCGCGGGCACCCTCGTCAAGGTAGTCCGCGAGATCCGGTCCCGCGGCCACGATGTCGCGCGTGGTCGCCACTTTGCTGTCGAGTATGCGCAGCGGATTGGTGACCAGGCGTCGGCGGCTGTCGGCGTCCAACTCGTCCAGGCGCGGCGTCAGGTAGTCCACCAGTGCCTGCCGGTAGCGGGTCCTCGATTCGCCGGAGCCGAGGGTGTTGATCTCCAGCGAGACCGCACCCGCCACGCCCAGTTCGTTGAATACGCGGGCCAGCATGACCAGGATTTCGGCGTCCACTTCCGGCCCGGGAATGCCGAACACCTCCGCACCGATCTGGGTGTGTTCCCGCATGCGGCCCTTCTGCGGACGTTCGTAGCGGAACATCGAGCCGTGGTACCAGAGCCGCTGCGTCCGGTTGTGCAGCAGGCCGTTCTCGATGCAGGCCCTGACACAGCTCGCGGTGCCTTCCGGCCGGAGCGAGAGCGACTTGCCCTTGCGGTCGTCGAAGGTGTACATCTCCTTCTCCACCAGGTCGGTGGATTCGCCCACGCCGCGGCTGAAGACTTCGGTGGCCTCCAGGAGCGGCAGCCGGATCTGCCGATACCCATACCGCCCGAGCACGTCGATGACCACGCCTTCGACTTCCTGCCAACGCGCCGTGTCGTCCGGCAGGATGTCGCGCATGCCGCGTACACGCTGAAACTTCACTTCGAACTCCCGCAGCGATGATTCACGGAACCCCGCATTGTCAGTGTCCCAGGACCAGTTCGGCCTTTCGATTGCGAGTATGCGGACCCAGCGCGACCGGATCGCCGTTATACGTCAAGCGCACGCCCGGAGCGTAGCCGAGGGTGATGACAAACGGCGCGTCGCCCGACAACGTCAACGTACTTCCCGCCCGTTGCAGATTCCTGTGCAGCAATTCGCCATCGCCGCCGCGCACCTCCACCCAGCAGTCGTCGCTGAAAAGGAATCCAAGTTCGTCGCCAACGACCGCCGGCCCGGCAAGCGGGTCGACTTCGGCAACGTCATTCCCTTGCGCAGTGGTGGCTGGCGCATCGGCCACCGCGGTCTGGCCGGTCGGCGCAGGGTCAACGGCCGCCGGGTTGGTTGTTTCCTCGCCCTCGGCCAAGGCAGGAGGCGCTTCGCGCGGGAACAGGCTTGTTGCGGGAACGTCGTCAACCGGATCATTCTCCGAGCGGGACGCGATCCATACGGACGCGACGATGGCGACGGCCACCAGGGATACGACCCCGCCGAAGAATATGCCAGCGTGTTCGCGAAGCAGCCCCGAGACCAGAACGCGGCGGTTGGACGGGGACACGCGAACAATCTGCGGGTCGGCACGGTGCAAGGCGTCGAGCTGGACACACAGGGTGTCCGCATCGAGACCCACCAGCTCGGCATAGCGGCGGACGTAGCCGCGTGTGTAGACGAGAGTCGGAAGTTCACCATACCGTTCTTCGTCGAGGGCGGCGACGATGCGCGCATCCACCTTCAGCCACCGGGCGACCTCGTCGACGTCGAGTCCCAATCGCTCGCGGGCTTCCCATAGCGCCGCACCAGGTCCGACAACGGACTCGGTGACTTCGTCGGCCCCGCCGTTGTCGGACGCCTCACCGACGCCGGTCGTCTCAGCGTGGGTCATGCCACGACGCTAGCGAGGTAGCGCTCACGGCGGCGGGTACGGTCGGCAACCTTGCCGGTCAACTGGCCACATGCGGCGCCGATGTCGTCACCACGGGTGGTTCGGACCATGGCGGAATACCCGGCATCTATCAGAGACCGCTGGAAACGGCGTACGCGCTCCTTCGAGGGCCGCCGGTAGCCGTGTTGATCCTCGGGGAAAGGGTTGTACGGGATCAGGTTGATCTTGCATCGCCAGCCGGCGAGCGCATCGGCCAAGTCCCGGGCATCCTGCGGCGTATCGTTGACCTCCTCGATCAAGGTGTATTCGACGGTCACGGTGCGCCGCTCACCGAGGCCGCCGCCGTAGTGCCGGCAAGCCGCCAGCAGTTCGTCGATCGGGTACCTGCGGTTCAGCGGCACGAGGATGTCGCGCAATTCGTCCCGGGCGGCATGCAGCGATACGGCCAGCGACACGTCGCTCACCTCGGCGAGGTCGCGGATGCGCGGCACGACACCGGCGGTGCTGATCGTGACTCGGCGCTTCGATATCCCGAACGCCAGGTCGTCCATGAACACCCCGGCGGCGTCGATGACCGCGTCGAAGTTCAACAGCGGCTCGCCCATCCCCATGAACACCACGTTGGTGATGTTGCGGTCGTCGCTGCCGGCACGCATCCGGCCATCGCCCGCCGCCATTTCGGCCCGCCACACCTGGCCGACGATCTCGGCGCGACTGAGATTGCCGTTGAAGCCGCGCTTGCCCGTGGCGCAGAAGCTGCAATCCAGGGCGCAACCCACCTGGGACGAGATGCACAGCGTCTTGCGCCGCGACGAACCGCCGTCACCGTTCGCATCGGGAATGAGCACCGCCTCCACCGCCTGGCCCGAACCGACCAGCACCGGCCATTTGACGACGCCGTCCGCGGCGTGGCTAGCCGGCCCGAACTCGGGTGCGCGAATCTCGGCGATGTCGTGCACGCGGGCGCGCAGGGCCTTCGAGATGTCGGTCATGGCGCGAAAATCGTCGATCCCGGCGTGGTAGATCCACTTCATCACCTGGCTCGCCCGATAGGGCTTCTCGCCCAACGCGACGAAGAACGCTTGAAGTTCCGCCCGGGGCATGCCGAGCAGGTTGACCCTGGCATCCGTGGCGACCGTCTTGGCCGCCGTGCTGCCCTCGCTTTGCGAAACACCCTGGCGGTCGGCCGAAACCTCCGCTTCGCGGGATTTCCCGCCGGGCGGTGTCGGGATCGCCTCCATGGGTCAGCCTTCGCCGTTCGGTCCCCGTGGGCAGATTTCGTCGGTCGAGAAGAAGTACGCGATCTCCCGGGCAGCGGACTCCGGCGAGTCGGAACCGTGCACCGCGTTGGCATCGATGGACTGCGCGAAGTCGGCGCGAATCGTGCCCGGTGCGGCCTCCGACGGGTCCGTGGCACCCATCAACTGGCGGTTGACGCCGACGGCGTTCTCGCCCTCGAGCACCTGCACCGTGACGGGTCCCGAGCACATGTACTCGATGAGCGGGTCGTAGAACGGCTTGCCGCGATGTTCGGCGTAGAAGCCCCCCGCGACATCCGGGGATAGACGGATCATCTTGGTCGCGACGATGGCGAGGCCGCCCTTTTCGAAACGCGAGTAGATCTCGCCGATCAGGTTCTTCGCGACCGCATCGGGCTTGACGATGGATAGGGTCCTTTCGACCGCCATCGGAATTCTCCGGTGTTGGTTGGAATTGCGTCAGCTCGGCGGATTCGCCGCCGGGGGCGCGGATTATACGCTCCGGGCGCGCTCGTGCAGTGTATTGACGACCTCGCCAAGGCGGCGTGCCGCGAAGTCCACGTCCTCGGCGGTGGTGAACCGGCCGATGGTCAGCCTGAGTGAACTGGCGGCCAGATCGTCGGCGACTTGCATCGCGCGAAGCACGTAGGAGGGCTCGACGGTCGCCGAGGTGCAGGCGGAACCCGAAGACACCGCCACATCGTCGAGGGCCAGGAGAAGGGTTTCGCCGTCCACGCCGTCGAAAGCCACGTTCAGATTGCCCGGCAGCCGATGTTCCAGCGAGCCGTTCAGATGCGAACCCGGTATCTGCCGGACATGCGACCACAGCCGTGCACGGAGGTCGGCGATGCGGGCGCTCTCCGACGCTAGCGTCGCGGCCGCCAGGCGGAAAGCCTCGCCCATGCCGACGATCTGGTGCGTCGCCAGGGTGCCCGAGCGCATGCCCCGTTCGTGCCCTCCGCCGTGGATCTGTGCCGCCACGGCAAGCGGCGGTTGGCGACGGACATACAGAGCACCGATGCCCTTGGGTCCGTAGATTTTGTGCGCCGAGAGGCTCACGAGGTCCAGGCAGTCGCGCTCCACGTCGATCGGCAGCTTGCCTGCGCTCTGCGCCGCGTCGGTGTGGAAGACGACATCGCGGTCCCGGCAAAGCCGACCGATGGCACCGATGTCGTTGACGGTGCCCACCTCGTTGTTGGCGTGCATGACCGACACCAGGACCGTGTCGGCGCGCAACGCCCCGGCGACCGCATCCACGCTGACCGTGCCGTCGGGGTCCGGGTCCACGTAGGTCACGGACACGCCCCTGTCCTCCAGGTAGTGCGCGGTGTCCAACACGGCCTTGTGTTCGTAGCTGGTGGTGACCAGGTGGCCACCGCCGGTCGCCTCCAAGACACCTTTCAAAGCCAGGTTGTCCGACTCGGTCGCGCCGGACGTCCAAACGATGGCGAGCGGGTCGGCATTGATGAGCGCCGCCACGTCGGCGCGCGCGGCGTCCACCAGTTCCGCGGCATCCCAGCCGTAGACGTGCGAGGTGGACGCCGGATTGCCGAACTCGCCGTCGGTCATCAGACAGCCGCTCATCTTCTGCGCCACGCGGGGATCCACGGGCGTCGTCGCCGCGTAGTCCAGATAGACCGCGCGCTGTCCGCTAGCCATTCACACGTGTCGGGTGGAGATCAGGTTGGCGATATCTTGGCGTCGGGCCACCGCCATCACGTCGCCCCGGTGCACTAGGCTCGCGAGGCTGACGCGCGACAGAAACAGGTGGATCTGCATGGACAGGTCGGCCCACAGTTCGTGGGTCAGACAGGTCTCGCCGTCCTGGCAGTCGCCCGTACCCCCGCAGCGGGTCGCATCGACTCCCTCGCCCACCGCGCCGACCACGTCGGCAACGCTCAGCTCCTCCGGATCGCGCCGCAGGCGGTAGCCGCCCCCGGGCCCGCGGACGCTCTCCACGAGTCCGGCGCGGCGCAGCCGACCGAACAACTGTTCCAGGTAGGCTTGTGAAATGCCTTGCCGGTCGGCGATGTCGGCGAGCGACGTCGGCCCCTCGTTGGCGTGCAACGCAACGTCGAGCATCGCCGTAACGGCGTATCGCCCCTTGGTCGTCAGGCGCATGGCGAATCAACTGACCCGGTTGCGCGCATGTTAGCAGCCTGTCGCCTCCACCTTCAGCGGAATACAGCGGAACCGGGCAGCGGAATGGCGACATCGGGTGCATGATGAACGTGATCGTCTACGAGTCGCCATGCCGCCGGCCGATGGCCTGTTCGACGTGTTTCAGCACGCCGCGCAGGATGGCCACCTCGGTGGCGTCGGCGCGCACCCGGTTGAACAGGCGCCGAAGCCGGGTCAACGTCTGCCGCGGCTGGTCGGGGTCGTGGAAGTCGATGGCCACGAGGACGTCCTCGAGGTGGCGATAGAAGCCGTCCATTTCGCCCGCGCTCGCCAGGCGTCGGTCCCAACGCGACTCCGGTCCGCGTTCGGGCGATTCACCCTTCGCCATCGCCTTGTGGAGTTCGTAGCACACCACCTGCACCGCCATCGCCAGGTTGAGCGAGGAGTAGCCGGGGTCCGCTGGAATGACGACGTGGAGGTTGCAGCGGTTCAGTTCGTCGTTGCTGAGGCCGCTGGTTTCGCGGCCGAACAGGATGGCCGCGGGACGCCCGCCGAGGCCTTCGTCGACAAGCCTTGCGGCGAACTGCTCCGCGGACTCCACGGGCCAGGGTACGCGACGGGCACGGGCGCTGGTGCCGACCACCCAGCCGCAGTCCGCGATCGCCTCGTCGAGAGCGTCGACGACCCGTGCCGAATCGACGACGTCCTCGGCGCCGGCCGCCCGCCACTGCGCCTGCGGGTCGGGGAAGCGTTCCGGACGAACGAGCACGAGGTCGGTGAACCCCATGGTCTTCATCGCCCGCGCGGCGGCGCCGATGTTGCCCGGATGGCTCGGCTCGACGAGCACGATGCGGATGGCCGCCGCGGACGTTGCAGGCTCCGGTGGCATCGGGCTTTCTTCCTTCGCGAGCGTCGGTCGCGTAGCATACCGCGCCACCGTCCGCACGCCGTCGGCGCGGCGGACGTCTGCCACCCACCTCGGCCGACATCAGGATCGACATGGACCCCATGGTGAACATCGCGCTGCGGGCCGCGCGCCGGGCCGGCCAGATGATCCTTCGCTCCATGGATCGTGTCGACACCCTGCAAATCCAGGAGAAGGGTCGCAACGACCTGGTGACCGAGGTGGACCTCGAGGCCGAGGACATCATCGTCGACACGATCCAGAAGGCCTACCCCGACCACGACATCGTCGGCGAGGAACGCGGCAGCCGAGCCCCCGGCGAGGCCCCACCGGAATCCAAGGCCGAACTCGGTCCCCTCGGCGACGTATCGGCACCACGGATCTCGTGGATCGTCGACCCCCTGGACGGAACCACCAACTTCGTCCACGGCATACCGCACTTCTGCACCTCCATCGCCGTCACCCGGGGAGCGACCCTGCTCCACGGCGTGGTGGTGGATCACGTGCGCAACGAGGAGTTCACCGCCACCCGGGGCACCGGCGCCCGCTTGAACGGCCGCCGCATCCGCGTCGCCATGCGCGACCGGATCGACGACTCGATCATCGCCGGCGGGCTGCCGTTCGCCAGTGCGGCAGCTCACATCGACACCTACACCGACGTTCTCAAGGTCTTCATGTCCCGCTGCCGGACACTGCGCCGCCAAGGCTCCGCCGCTCTCGACCTGGCCTACCTGGCTGCCGGACGGGTCGACGGTTTCTTCGAACTCGGCCTCAAGTCCTGGGACACCGCGGCCGGTGCGGTCATCGTCCGCGAAGCCGGTGGTTTCGTCGGCGACGCCGCCGGCGGCGACCGCTTCCTGGCGACCGGCAATGTCGTCGCCGCCAATCCGAGACTGTTCCGCGCCATGCTGCGTGTGATTCGCGCCACTTCGGAGGCGAATGGCAACGCGGCCCTGGCCAAGGGATGAACGCGGTGCACGGTCACCGCGCATTGAAGTAGTCTCCCATCCGAATTGGCCTACCTACCGCGTGAGATGATCCGATACCCGCGACGCATTGCGGTCCTTGCCGGATCATTGGCTTGGTTGGCCGGCTGCGGTGGCGGTGGCGGTGGCGGTGGCGAACCGCCGCCCGCGCCACCTCCGGCCGTCAATGCCCGACCTGCTGTCGCCACCATCGCGGACCCGGCCGCCATGACCGTCGGGGACACCCTCGAGGTCCGTGTAACCGTGACGGACCGCGACGCGTCCGACACCCACACGATCGACGCGACGAGCGACGACGGCGCCGTCTCGGTGTCCGTGGACGGCCTCGCCCTCACCCTGTCGGCACAAGCGTCGGGAACGGCCACGGTGACGGTGACGGCGACCGACTCGAGCAGCGGCGCCAACGCCACGTCCGCGGCGGTGACCTTCGCGGTGACGGTACAGACGGAGTCCGGTTGGGTCCGGGGCGTGTTCTCGGACGACGCGGAGTTCAAGGACTTCTGCGCTGTGCCCCGCTCGGGCGTCGACGAAGTAGGCGACGCGTTCCCCGACCGCCAAGGCACGACGCTGGACGAGAACAACTGGCTCAGATCCTGGAGCAACGACACCTATCTGTGGTACGACGAGATCGAGGATCGGGACCCCGACTGCTGCGACACGCCGACGTACTTCCAACACATGAAGACCGAGGCCCTGACGCCTTCCGGCGCAGCCAAGGATCAGTTCCACTTCACCGAGGACACCGCGTCCTATGTCGCCCGTTCACGGTTGGGCGAATCCGCCGGCTACGGCGCGAGGTTCGCCGTCCTGGCGGGCCGTCCACCGCGCGACGTCCGCGTGGCCTACACAGAACCCGGGACACCGGCCACCCGTGCGGGGGTGGACCTCCTGCGCGGGACCCACATTCTCAGCGTCGACGGGGTATCCGTGACCGACGGCGCCGCCGGGGCGCTAAACGCCGGGCTGTTTCCCAGACGGACCGGCGAGACCCACCGATTCCAGGTACAGGACCCGGGTAGCGACGAGGTCCGCACGGTGTCGATGACATCGGCGACGATCACATCCAGTCCGGTCCAGCACGTGCGCACGATCGAAACGGATACCGGGTCGGTCGGCTACCTGCTGTTCAACAGCCACATCGCCACGGCCGAGCGGCAGCTGGTGGACGCGGTCCGGGAACTCGAGGAGGCGGATGTCGAAGACTTGGTTGTCGACCTGCGCTACAACGGCGGCGGCTACCTGATCATCGCCAGTCAGTTGGCCTACATGATCGCCGGTCCCTCCGCGGCCCAGGGCCGGGTGTTCAGCGAACTGAGGTTCAACGACAAGCACACCTCGACCGACCCGGTCACCGGCCAGGTGCTGCGGCCCACGCTGTTCCAGACGACGACCGTGGGCCTGTCCCTGTCGCCCGGCCAAGCCCTTCCCGGTCTGAACCTCGACCGGGTCTTCATCCTCTCCGGTCCGTGGACGTGTTCGGCCAGCGAATCGATCATCAACGGACTGCGCGGCATCGACGTCGACGTGATCCTGATCGGCGACACCACCTGCGGCAAGCCGTACGGTTTCTATCCCGCCGACAACTGCGGAACCACCTACTTCACGGTCCAGTTCCAGGGCGTCAATGCCAAGGGCTTCGGCGACTACGCCGACGGCTTCGCGCCGACGAGCAACCCCTCCGGCGGCGCCCAGGTGTCGGGCTGCGCCGTGGCCGACGACTTCGATCACCCGTTCGGCGACCCCAACGAGGCGCGCTTGAAGGCCGCACTCGGCTACCGCGCCGACGAGACCTGTCCCGAGACCGTGATGGCCGCGGCGGATCGGTTCGTGTTGACGGAAGGATCGGGCACACCCCCCATCGGTCCGGCCGCGCGTGGCCTGATGATCCCCGGTGTCGGCAACGATCCGGCGGCCGCCCGATGAAAGCTGTTCCATGCGGTTGACCGTTCGGTCGAACCGTCAGGGCGTGTCTTCGACGCCCTCCTTCTCGGGGAGCGCGAGATCCTGCTTGGTGATGCCCATGGTCAACAACACGTTGGCGGCGACGTAGATCGACGAGTAGGTACCGACAACCACGCCGATGGTCAGCGCGGTGGCGAATCCCGCGATCTGCTCGCCGGCGACGACCAGCAGCACGACAAGCACCAGCAGGGTGGTCAACGACGTCACCAACGTCCGCCCCAGGGTCTGGTTCAGGGACTGGTTGATGATCTCGTGCGGCGTGCCGCGGCGGATGCCGCGGAAGTTCTCGCGGATGCGGTCGGACACCACGATGGTGTCGTTGAGCGAATAGCCGATCACCGCCAGCAGGGCCGCGAGTTCGGCTAGGTTGAAGGTCCACTGGAAGACCGAGAACGCCCCCACGGTGATGACCACGTCGTGGACTAGGGCGGTCACCGCACCGATGGCGAACTTGCCGGTGAAGCGCCACATGATGTAGAGCATGACGACGCCCAGGGCGACAAGCAGCGCCAGTCCGCCCTGCTCCGTCAACTCCTCGCCGACCGCGGGACCGACGAACTCCAGGTTGCGCAGCGCCACGTCGTCGAACCCTGACCGCACGGCGGCGAGAATGCGGTCGCCCACTTCCGATTGATTGACGCCCGGCACCGGCGGCATGCGTACCAGGATGTCCGTCTCCGAGCCGAAGTTCTGGACCACGCCTTCGGCGAGCCCCGCGTCGTTGAGAACCGTCCTCACATCCTCCGCGGTCACCGGCGCGCCGAAGCCGATCTCCACGCGGACACCGCCGGTGAAATCGAGTCCGCGGTTGACGCCGAGGAATATCACCGAAGCGATGGACACGAGTACCAACGCGATCGACACCACCCCGGCAATCCGGCGCTTGCCCATGAAGTCAAAACTGGTCATCAGATGAGGACCTTCTCCACCCGGGGCCGTCCATAGATGAGGTTCACCAGGAGGCGGGAACCGAAGATCGCGGTGAACATCGAGGTGATGATGCCGATGGACAGCGTCACGGCGAACCCGGCGATGGGCCCGCTGCCGATGGTGAGCAGGATCAGTGCCACGAACAGCGTCGTCAGGTTGGCGTCCAGAATGGTGAGGAACGCGCGGTCGTAGCCCGCCTGGATCGCCACCGACGGTGGCGAGGTCTTCAACTCCTCGCGGATGCGGGAGAAGATCAGCACGTTGGCGTCCACCGCCATGCCCACGGTGAGCACGATCCCGGCGATGCCCGGCAGCGTCAGGGTCGCCTGCAGGAGCGACATCACCGCCACCAGGATGACCAGGTTCAAGGTCAGCGCGACATTGGCGATGAGGCCGAACACCTTGTAGTAGACGGCCATGAAGATCAGCACAAGGACGAAGCCGGTGACCACGGCGATCATGCCGCGCTCGATGTTCTCTTCGCCGAGCGACGCGCCCACGGTGCGTTCCTCGACGATGTACATGGGCGCCGCCAACGCCCCCGCGCGCAACAGGAAGGCCAGGTCCTGGGCCTCGCGCACGGTCACGCCCGTGATGCGGAAGTTGTAGCCCAGCGCGGCCTGGATGGTGGGCACGGTGATGACACGCTTCTCCGGACGGCTGCTGTGACTCTCCACGCGTTCGCCGTCAACGATCTCGGTGGTGACGATGGGCTTGTGCTCGATGAAGATCACCGCCATGCGGCGCCCGATGTTGGGTGCGGTGGCCTCGTGGAACATCTCGCCGCCGCGACTGTCGAGCTTGATGTCGACCTGGGGCTGGCCGGTTTCGTAGTCCCTGCCCTGGGCTGCGTGGATGACATGGTCGCCGGTGAGGATGACCCGCTTGTTCAACTCCACGACCCCGCCGCCGTAGGGCCACCGGTCGATCTCGGAGGGCCGGTCGTTGGCCTGCGCCTCGAGGCGAAACTCGAGGTTCGCGAACTTGTTGATCTTGCGTTTCGCATCGGCGCTGTCCTGAACCCCCGGCAGGTCGATGACGATGCGGTTGCCGCCGAGCCGCTGAACGAGGGGTTCGGCAACGCCGAGCTGGTTGATGCGATTGCGCAGGCCCGTCAGGTTCTGCTCGACCGCGTTGCTCTCGATCTCGCGGATCTTGTCGTCCTGCACCGTGATCAGGAAACCCGCCCGGTTGCCGACGTCGATCGACTCCAAGACGTAGTCGGGCTCGCGGAACTCGTCGTCGATCACCGCCACGGCCTGGTCCCGCAATTGCGGTGTCGCGAAGGCGAAACGCATGGTCTGGCCTTCGATGACGATGTCGGTGCTGCGGTAGCGGATGCGCTCCTCGCGCAGCATGTCCTTGATCTTATCGGCCTCGTCGGCGAGACGCTTGGAAAGCGCCTCCACCATGTCCACCTGGAGCAGGAAGTGGGCGCCGCCCCTTAGGTCGAGACCGAGTGTCATCGGCTGCGCGCCGATGCCGCTCAACCAATCGGGCGTCGACGAGGCGAGGTTGAAGGCGACGACGTACTGGCGCTCGTCCCCCGGCGGGTTAAGGCGCTCCTGCAACAGCGCACTGGCGCGCAGCTGGTCGTCGGCGTCGGCCACCCGGATCAAACCGCCGTCGGCGAGCAGTTCGCTGCCGACCACCTCGATGCCGGCGTTCTCGACGAGAATCGTCAGGTCGTCGAGCAACCCCTGGTTGACGGGGCGGCCGCTGTTGTCCGCCGTGATCTGCAGGGCGAAGTCCGGTGGAAACAGGTTCGGCGCCGCGTACAGGGTGCCGAGGGCGATGACGGCGGCGAACACCAGGTACCGCCACAGGGCTATCCGACCTTGGGGTGCACTCGCACGGGCGGGGCGTCGCGGCAACCCCAACGGGCTCAGACCGCTGGGGTCCCTGGGGTTTCTGGGCACGTGACTGCGTTAGGTAGGCTTAGCGCGTCTCGCGTGTACACGAGACGTCAAGGAGCATTCCGAACCGTGGTGCGAAATGGAACCCGCGTGCAAACACAAGCGCCTCTCAAGGAACCCTACGCGTCCTCGAGAGACTTGATCGTCCCCTTCGGCAGCGACGCGCCGACGGAACTCTTCTGCACCCTGAGTTCGACGTTGTTGGCGACGCGCACCTTGACGAAGCCTTCCTCGACCTTGGTGACCTGGCCCGTGATGCCGCCGACGGTCACCACCTCGTCGCCCTTGGAGAGGCTCGTGACCAGCGCCTGGTGCTCCTTGCGGCGCTTGCTCTGGGGGCGAATCATGAGGAAATACATGAGCACGAACATGCCCCCGAGGAGGAGGAACATCGTCCAAGGACTGCCGCCGCCGGCTGCGGCTGCATGGGCAAATTCAGGCAAGTCGGTCATCGGCGTGCGTTCCCATCCATCAGGGTCCGGGCAAGGCCCGCCAATGTACCCGCTTCGATGGCACCACGCAATTGCGCCATCAGCGCGTGATAGTGGCTCAGATTGTGGATGGTCATGAGCACCGGACCGAGAATCTCGCCGCAGCGGTCGAGGTGGTGAACATAGGCCCGGGAGAAGTTCGCGCACGCATAGCATGCGCACTCCGGGTCGATGGGTCCCGGGTCGGTGCGGTGCACCGCATTGCGGATTCTGACCACGCCCGCGGAAGTGAACAGGTGGCCGTTGCGCGCGTTGCGCGTGGGTAGCACGCAGTCGAACATGTCCACCCCCGCCAACACGCCGCGCACCAGGTCCTCCGGCGTACCGACGCCCATCAGGTAGCGTGGCTTGTCCACCGGCATCGCGGGTGCGATGTGCGCGACGATGGCGTCCATCTCGTCCTTCGGCTCGCCCACCGACAACCCGCCGATGGCGTAGCCGTCAAAACCCATACCGACCAGTTCGGCCAGGCTCTCGGTGCGCAACTCCGGGTACATGCCGCCCTGGACGATGCCGAACAGCAGACTCGGATGGTCGCCGTGACGCGCCCTCCCCCGCGCCGCCCAGCGCATGGACCGACGCATGGACTCCTCCGCCACGTCCCGACCGACGGGATAGTCGGTGCATTCGTCGAAGGACATGACGATGTCGGTACCGAGACTGTGCTGGACGTCGATGGAACGTTCGGCATCGAGGCTCACCCGATCGCCGTTGACGGGTGAACGGAACGTCGCTCCCGTCTCGTCGATGCGAACGCTCGGCTTCGCGGGTTTGGCGCTCTGCGGCCGCTCCTGGCGCAGGCTGAACACCTGGTAGCCGCCGGAGTCGGTGAGGATCGGGCCGTCCCAGCCCATGAACCCGTGCAGCCCGCCGAGGTCGCGGACGACCGCATCGCCCGGGCGGAGCATGAGGTGGAAGGTGTTGCCGAGCAGGATCCGCGTACCCGTCTCCTTCAGCGCCACGGGGGTCATGCCCTTGACGGTGCCGTAGGTACCGCAGGGCATGAAGACGGGTGTCTCGACGGTGCCGTGGAGGGTCGTCAGCCGGCCCCGTCGTGCGGCACCGTCCGTGGCGAGGACCTCAAACATCGACGGCCCGCTCGCAGAACATGGCATCGCCGTAGCTGAAGAAGCGGTAGCGACGATCAACGGCCTCGCGGTACGCCCGGCGTACCCGTTCCACGCCCGCGAAGGCGGAGACCAGCATCAACAGCGTGGACTCGGACAGGTGGAAGTTGGTGACCAGCGCATCCACCGCGCGGAAGGCATAACCCGGCGTGATGAACAGCCGCGTCTCGCCGCAGTCCGAACCCGTCTCCGCCGCGGCTTCCAGCGCGCGCACTACGGTCGTGCCAACGGCGACCACGCGGCCCCGGCAGGCGTCGATCCTCTGCCGGCTGGCGGCGGGAATCGCGTAACGTTCCTCGTGCATCCGATGCCGGCTCAGGTCTTCCTGGCGCACCGGCTGGAACGTGCCTGCGCCCACATGCAGGGTGAGCGGCACGACCGCCACGCCTTTGCTGCGGAGCCGTGCGAGCAGATCCTCGTCGAAATGCAACCCGGCGGTGGGTGCCGCCACCGCCCCCGGCACGCGCGCGTAGACCGTCTGGTAGCGCTTCTCGTCTTCCGCCTCGGCATCTCGATCCATATAGGGAGGCAGCGGAACTTGACCGTGGTCATCGAGGAAATCGACGACCGGGGTGTTGAAGTCCAGTAGGTAGAACTCGTCGACGCGATCAACGACATCGATCCGGTGTTCGCCGAGTTGAAGGAAGCGCCCGGGCTTCAGGCCTTGCTGACCCGAACCTGGCACAGCGCCCGGCTATCGGCTCCACTCTCCAATTGGACGCGCTCGACGAGAATCTCGGCTTGACCACCGGAGTCCTTGCGCGCCACCAGCCGCGCCTTGATGACACGGCTGTCGTTGACCACGAGGACATCCTCGGCACCGAGCAGGTCGACCAGCGCTTCGAAGCGGCAATGACCGATCGAATCACCCTGGAGCACCAGGAGCCGACTCGCGGAACGCTGGGCCAGCGGGGTCTGGGCGATCAGCGATGGCGGCAGGTCGAAGCGATAGTCCGATCGACGGCCAGCCTGGCTAGTCACTCCCGGCGACTCCGTTGTGCACCCAGGGGAACCACACGGTCGTCGCCGACCACGCGATCGTCCATGGCCGGATCCCCCCGGTAGGTCACCTTGCCGAGGCCACTCACGTCGACCTCGAGCTGCTCGTCCGCCCACACGAAAGCCTGTCCGACGCCGCCCACCTCGACGTCGGCCCGGAGACCGCGCAACTCGATGCCCCGGTACAGCCCCGAGCCACCGAGTTCCACGATGATCGACTCCGCCGAGCCTGCCGCGGTCACCCGCCCCGAGCCGCTGATGTCGACAAAGAACTCCTCGGCCACGATACCGGTGAGCGTCACCGCCCCGGCACCGCTCACCTCCACCGCCACATCGCCGCCCGCAACGTCCACGGCGTCAACCGAGCCGGACCCCGTTACCGCGACGGACAGGCCCTGGTGCGCACGCATACCGCGGATCGCCGCCCGGCCGCTGCCCGCGACCTGGACCGACTCGAGATCAGGCAGCGTCACCCGGTATTCGATGGGCACGGTCGGTCGCACGCCATCGATCCAGTCGACCTCGCGACCGAGAACCAGGGTTGCACCACGCGTCTCGGCTTGAACCGACGGCAGCACGTCGTCCTCGACTGACACAGTGACCCCATGGTCCCCCGACGTGATGATGGCGACCCCTTCGCCGTTCAGCACGACCTCGCTGAAGGGCTCGACCGGGAACGGCTCGAGGACCACATTGCCCGAGCCCTCCCCCGAAAAGCAGCCGGCAACGGCGAGTCCGAGCAAGGCCGTTGAGAGCGCCGAGCGCATGGTCACTGTTCCTGAATCGCGCGGAAGGGGCAGTGTTGGGCGAACCAACCCACGTTGCAAGCTTGACTCGGTTGCCGTTTGTCGGACAATCCACCTCCCGCCTGCCTGGGTGGCGAAACCGGTAGACGCGCCAGACTCAAAATCTGGTATGGGAAACCATGTGAGAGTTCGAGTCTCTCCCCAGGCACCAGACTCACTGATTCAAGCCTCCTCTTATCGCCGCAGAACGTACTATAAATCGTTGTTTTATTTATCAAAATACTAAACGGATCGTCTTGACAGGCGTCGCCGCTTCGCGCAGAATCTCACGCATTGTGTGGGTATGAATGTGGGTATGACGTGGCAAAACTCACGGCTGCGGCGGTCCGAAGGGCTCTGGTTCCTGGTCGATATGGCGATGGTGACACGCTCTATCTCAACGTCACGCCGACCGGAACGAAGTCGTGGATTCAACGGATCGTGATCGATGGACGCCGACATGACATCGGTCTCGGGTCGTATCCACTGATCTCGCTCGCGCACGCGCGCGAACGCGCCATCGAGAATCGACTGGCGATCGCCAATGGCCGCAACCCGCTGGCGGAGAAGCGGCGGACGCGGATACCCACCTTCCGCAAGGCCGCCGAAGCGACGTTCCAAGCCAATCTCCCGCGCTGGCGCGACGGCAAGACCGCGAAGAACTGGATGCAAGGCGTGGAGAAGCGGGCGTTCCCAGTCATCGGCGACATGCGCGTTGATCGCATCGGGCGGGAGGATGTGCTCCGCATCTTGAAGCCTGTCTGGACGACCCATCCCGAGGTGGCGCGGAAGCTCCGCCAGCGCATCCGGGCGACGCTGCAGTGGTGCCAGGCGCACGGCCACGTGGATCAGAACGTCGCCGGCGAGGCAATCAACGGTGCCCTCCCCGTCATGTCCAGCGTCCGAAGACACCATCGGGCGCTACCCTACGAGGCCGTTCCCGCGGCGCTTCGCGACATTCGCGCCTGCGGGGCATCCGGCAGTGCGAGGCTCGGCCTTGAGTTCCTCGTGCTGACCGCGACACGCAGCGGCGAGGTGCGAGGCGCGCTTTGGGAGGAGTTCGATGTCGACGAACGGCAATGGTGCATTGCGGCCGAGCGTACGAAGGCCAACGCCAAACATGTCGTGCCCCTGAGCCGACCGGCGCTGGACCTGCTAGAACGCGCACGACCGCTCGGCAGGGGTCCGCTCGCGTTCCCGTCGCCTAGGAGCGCCCAAAAGCCGCTGAGCGACATGACTCTCATGAAGGTATTGCACACCGTGGGGCTCGCCGACAGAACAACGGTGCACGGCTTCCGCAGCTCCTTTCGTACGTGGGCCAGCGAGCAGACCGATGCCGACCATGCGGTCATGGAGTTATGCCTGTCCCACAGCGTGGGGAGTGCTGTCGAGAGGGCGTATGCGCGCAGCGACCTTCTCGAGAAGCGCCGCTCGCTGATGGAGCAGTGGGGGGCTCACTGCACGGCTAGCCCAGCGTAGGTCCGACACTTCACGCCATCGCGTAGCTGCGACACCCGTCAGCCAAGGGAGACGGGTTCGGCTTTCACTGCGGCAGGTCGTCGCGGAGCTTCGCGGACTTGACAGATACTGTATGAATATCCATAGTCGCGTACCATGGCGTCAGCAAGCACACAAATGCGCAGCTTTGCGCAGATCGACACAAGGTTGTACGGTTCGCCTCGCTGGATGGTGCGTTGGGATCCGATTGCATGCAGAAGTCACGCCGGCTGAACGCTACGATTGATGCGGAGCTTGGTGCTCGGCTCGACCGAGAGACGGTCGGGAGGAGTCCGAAGCTCCCCAAGCGATACGTCGTCGAGTTAGCGCTGAAGCGGCTGTTCGACGATCTTGACCGCGGGCAACTCGACCTAGAACTGCCACCTGATCGTGAAGACGGGCATTGAGATGTCGGACCGGAGCGACAAGAAAGTAATCTCGCTTTTCAGCGGGGCCATGGGATTGGATCTCGGCCTTGAAGCGGCCGGACTGCGCATCGCCGTGGCACTAGAGCGCGACGCGTTCCCGGTCGCAACGATACGCCGCAACCGCCCCTCCCTGCCGCTGGTCGACAGTCCTGTCGAGGACGTCACTAGTCCAGACTTGCTGGCCGTAGCCGGGCTGCGGGCCGGAAGCGTGTTTGCCGTCGTGGGCGGGCCGTCTTGTCAGGTGTTCAGTACAGCAGGTCGGAGGCAGTCATTGGACGATCCGCGGAGCACGATGTTCGACCACTTCGTCCGAGTCGTGCGAGAGACCAGGCCCGAGTTCTTCGTGATGGAGAACGTCAGGGGGCTACTCTCCGCAGCGGTGCGACACCGGCCGTTGGGGCAGCGCGGTCCCGGCTTCCCGCCGCTTGCCGAGGAGGAGGAACTGGGCTCGGCGTTCCAAGTGGTCGCAAAGACGCTCCGTGGTCTGGGGTACTACTGCGTGTTCGACGTCTTGAACGCGGCCGACTACGGGGTGCCGCAGACGCGACAGCGCCTCGTGATCATCGGGAGCAGGGACGGCAAGCGAATCCGCATGCCAGAGCCGACGCATGATCGAGCGGGGAAGGACGGGTTGCCAAAATGGCGGACCTTGGGTGACGCATTGGGGGGCTTGGCCGAGGACGAGCCGGAGTACTACCTGTTCTGCCCGGCGAAGGCGCGGTATTTGAAGCTCGTTCCCGAAGGCGGCAACTGGCGGCAGTTGCCCGATCAACTCAAGCGAGACGCATTGGGGAGGGCTTTCGAGTCGTGGGGTGGGCGATCCGGCTTTTTCCGGCGTCTGTCCCGCGAGCGGCCGAGTCCGGCGCTGACGACACGCCCGGACAGCAAGGCGACGACGCTCTGTCACCCGACGGAGCTAAGGCCGCTCACTGTGGCAGAGTACGCACGAATCCAGCAGTTCCCCGACGACTGGGTATTCGAGGGAAGCGTGCGAAAGAAGTACGAGCAGGTTGGCAATGCTGTCCCTCTCGGCCTCGGCGAGGCACTGGGTCGGGCACTACTCGCAGCAAGTGAGGAGGAGCCGGACGAGAAGCTGCTCGGCAGGTTCGAGACGTTCAACCTCGATCTCCTAAGCAAACTCGCGCGACGGCCCCGGACCATCGTGAATCCGCCACGCATGCGCAAGGACGACGAGAAGAACACTATCTCCGACTGGCACGGTGACGGTGAGAGGATGAGGGACGACGCCTTCGAGTATGTGCCCGCAGAACTCGCCAAGGAGCTAGAGTCCCGCGTTGGCCGACGACCGAACAGAGCGAGCCGAAACGGTGCCAGCACTTCACACGCTACGGACGAGGGGCAAGCGGGCTAGAGAGAGCGTCGAGATCCTAGTCGAGCACTACGGCTCGCCGACCCTGAACAACAAGGAGGATCCGCTCGACGAGTTGGTCTTCATCCTCCTATCGCAAATGGCGACGGCGCCGAGCTACGAACGCGTGTTCGATCGCGTGAAGAACGCGATTCCAGACTGGCGGATGCTGGCGGAGACACCAGTCGAGCGCCTCACGACGCTCATCCAGGACGCAGGTCTAGGGGGCCAGCGCGCCGCACGGCTGAAGCAGATCGCGGCGCGTCTCGTGGAGGACTTCGGCGAAGTTAGCTTGGACGAAGTAGCGGGATACGACGATGAGCGTGCACAAGAGTACTTGAGGTCGCTCCCGGGCGTTGGGCTGAAGACGGCCAAGTGCGTCATGATGTACAGCCTAGGGCGACTAGTGCTCCCGGTGGACACCCACACTGCTCGTGTCGCCATTCGGCTAGGGCTCGCAGCGGACGGTAGTGCTATGTCCATAGATCAAGGGCTGGCGGCCGTCGTAGAGCCGGCGCGCCGTTACGACTTCCATGTCAACGCCGTCGCGCATGGCCGTTCGGTGTGCCGCGCGCCCAGACCGCGCTGCGGTGAATGCGTGTTGGCGTGGCTTTGCCCGGTGGGTCGTCAGTTCAGACGGAATCGCCGAAGAGCATGAAGGTAACGGTGGTCATGGACGTGACATCTGAACTGCAGACCCCGCGTTCCGTTGGCAGTTCTCGGTCGAGAAGCCAGTCCAGGCGGTCGCGCCATGCAGCACGCCAAGGCGGCGGGTGCGCGACCGCGAGCACGCTCTGGGCTCCCGGCGGCCTCAACTCGACAAGCCAACCGAGGTAGTGTGCTAGCCGGTCGACACTACGCACGTCGGACGGTCGCTCGGTGTGTTTGGCCTCGCCAACGAACAACCCGCCGTGTCGAATATGCAGTGTGAGAACGTCGGGGAACGTGCCGTCGGGGAGTGCGAATTTCAAGTGGTAGCCTGCCGCGCGGGCCGCTGTCTGGAGCAAGGTGCGGCGCGCCTCGTGGGTGCGGCTCGGGTTGGTGAAGCGGGCGGGTGTGCGGGTAGCCTCGGTCATCGAGTCCCTCCCGCGTTCAATAGCTGAGCCGCCTCATGTACGTCCGCCAGGAATGTCTCACGGGTAATCGGTGCGTCGACCTGATCGCCCAGCAGTTGCTGGGCCGCCTGCTCTTTCTGAACGAGGCGGTCGTACTCACTCACTTCGAGCGTGTCGTCGCAGAGCAGAACCAAGTATTCGACGTCACGATGCTGGCCACGTCGGTGGATGCGATCCAAGCTCTGGAGGTACTGGGCTGCCTGACTGGACAGCGACTCGTAGATGGCGATGCGCGCTCGGTGTAGGGTGAGCCCAGCTCCTGCGGCTGCTGGGTTCGCGAGGAAGATCATCGTTTCGTCGTCCTCTTGGAAGCGTCGGACGGCCTCTCGGCGTTCTGCAACATCGGAGACCGAGCCATCGTACCTGACGACGCCGAAGCGCTGGAATCGGCGATGTATCGCGTCCAGGGACCGAGTGTAGAACGACCAGATCACGACCTTCTCGCCTTCGGTTCCGACTACTTGGTTGACGAGAGAGTCAAGGGCGGTCAGTTTGGCCGGAGTCTCTCGGTAGGCGTCGGACATCCCTCCCGGGTTCGAGCAGATTTGGAGCAGCGCCACTCTGCGAGCCAGGAAGCTGGTTCGTCGCCTGTTGAAGGTTGCGTCGTCCACTGCTTCGACGTCGGCCACCAACGAGTCGAGTGTCTGCCGGTAGAGCCGATGCTGTTCGTGCGCCATCGGGAGCAGCACGCGTTGGAACCGTTTGACGGGGAGATCGGGAAGGACATCTGCCTTGAGGTGGCGAAGGTAGAGTCCCCGCTGCTCGATGGCAGACTGGACCACAGGAGCTGCGAGTTCGCGTTCTTCGGGAACGTCGACGCCAGAGAAGCAGTACCCGAAATCCACCAGACTGAACTGTTGAACAAGATCGACGGGAGAGTTCGGCGCGGGTGTGCCGCAGAGCACGTATGCGCGACCGGCCCATTCACGCAAGCGACGAAGCGCGCGGGTGCGTTTCGCGTCGAGCGACTTGACGAAGAAAGACTCGTCGACGGTGAGAACGGTCCGTCCCGGTCGGGCTCGCAACAGAGCGCGCAGTTCCCGCTCCATGGTCACGGCGGTCTCGAAGTTGGTGACAAAGATGTCGCCGCCCTGGGCGAGTAGCCGGCGCTTGTTCCGGGTCGTGCCGGTGAGCATTACGGTCCGGTACATGTCGCCACGGAACTGAACGAGATCCTTCGGCCACTCGCCGATCATGCTCTTGGGCGCGACGATGAGCGCTAGGTCGGCTTGGTCCCGATCGACTAGCAAGTCGTACGCGAAGATCAGGGTGACCGTCTTGCCCGCGCCCTGCTCGTCGAACACGCAAAGGCCGGGCGAGTCGGGCAAGGTCATGGCAGCAACGTTCACGACCTGGTGTCGGTCAAGGATGTTGAGGCCAGCGCTGTCCGAGACCATTGTCTCGGCGAGCGCGAGGCCCTCCTGTCTGATCCGCCGGAGAGACGCAAACACGTCCGAATGCACTGATGCGACCCACCGACGGTTCTGGACGAAGCGTGTCGCCTCCGGATGCCAGACCAGTTCGACGTCGTTGCGAAGCCGTTCGGTGAGAAGGTCAGCCATCGACGCGGGGATTCTGACTCCTTCGGCGGAGCGCGTGATGCGGCCTCGCGGCAGCTGTCGCGCAGCCGATCTGGCCAACTTCAACAATGCGCTGCCCTGATCGCCTCTAGGGGTCAGATACAGCGCGTCTAGGGTCTCGGCTGGCCGAACCTCTGCCCGGATCGTTGCACGTTCGCGATTCATCGAGTCGAGGTGTCCCCCGGATTGTCCGACGTGAGGTACGCCTCGACGTGTTTCAGGGCGCTGTGGAGGCGCTCCAGGTTGTCGAGGTGGACGCAGCCCGCCTCCGACGGGTCGAACGCTCTGACGGGCAACTCCAGGAACCACTCGGTGAACACGCGGATCCGCGTGTTCGCTCCGGTCTGGCGCTGCGTTGCGCGGCTCATGCGCGCGAGACCGATAGCGTTTTCCACCTCTTCTTGGGCTTCCTCGACGTCCTGTTCATCGCGGGCCTTTCGCAGGCCTGCCACGGCGTCCTCGTTCTCGTAGACGTGCTTGAGATCACGGACGCGCTCCCATCTCTTGAACTTGCCGTCGTACAGGAGGTCAAAGACCAAGTGCTTGAATACCGCGTCTTTGTTCAGGCACCAGTTCACGCCGCCAGCCCCCTTGCCCTTGTTGAGCTCGTCGAAATACTGGAACTTGTCCGCGGCCCGGTGCTTTGTCTCGAAGGCGTCCTTCGATCGTTCGGCAACGTGGTAGTCCTCGAACTCGCTTGCTAGTTCCACCATGCTGATGTAGCGGCTGACCTCGTTGGTCGACAGTGCGAACCGGCGAGCGATGTCGCGACGGATGTCACGTTGTCGCTTCGGGGCCGGGTTGGCGCGTGGTTCTAGGGTCAGCCGCGCTTGCCAGTGCTCGTAGACCTTCTGAGCCTTGACGTACTCCGGCCAGTCCTGCTTGTAGTCAGGCTCGAAGTTGAGGGACACGATGACCGCCTCGCGGTCTTGATCCGTCGCGTGCTCGGTGAGTTGCCAGACCTTCAACCACTCTGTGCGTTGCTTCTCCTCCGGGGAGAAGTCGCCAGTCGAGTCCTCGAGGATGTGGTAGCAGGCTGTGACGCGACGGTTGCCGTCCAGCAAGGTGCCGTCAACGTCGATGATGGGTGGCTTCCGGATACCGTTGACGGCGATGCTTTTCGCCAAGGAGCGGATGGCAAACTGGTCCTCGTCCGTTATGCCGGGGAGTGGCATGGCGCCTTTCATGATCTCCACGAGCTCCAAAGCATCTGGACCACGGCCGAACTTCTGCTGAAACTGGTTCAGGTGGATGTCGAGCCTCTCGTTGCGGTCCCACAGCCGGATGTCGCGAGTACGGACAAAACCCTCGATCACGGCGACCGGGCGCTCGTGGAAGACGGGGTTCGGACGGACGGGGGTGGGGTCGATCCCGTCATGGCTCTGCAGGCGGAGTGTCTCCGCACAGGAAGCGGACAAGAGCGGCTCGCCTTCAGTCTGCTCTGCGGGATCGGGCAGAGAACTCGGCGAGGAAGCGCGCTCCGCTAGTTGTCCCTGCAACTCGCGCACCCGCGTGACGAGAGACTGGGCTGCAGCGCGCTCCACGATTGACTGGGGGTCGCGGTCGAGCGCGAGGACTGTTTCCGTGTCTCCGCGTTCCTGGGCGCCCGCGCGGACGACCTCGACGACCCTCGTAAGGAGCGCTCGGATCTCATCCGGGGAGAGCGGGTTTTCGAGGCCCTCTCGCAGGAGGCTGGCGACCGAAGCGCCGACATCCGAGGACATTTCGTCAGCAGCGGTTAGCAACTCGGTCAGTGCAATCTTGATGTCGTCAGGCATCGTCGTACTCCTGTTCGTCGAGGTCGTTGTTCAGTTCTGGAAGCTCAGTCGGCATCTCGTACCCCTCTTGTTCGGCCAGCCGCCGGAGCCGAGTGAAACCGCGGGAGACGAGGGTGCGAGCCGTGTGAGCCGATATTCCGACTGCTTCGCCGATGGAGGAGGCGGGTAGGTCGGCAAGCTCGGCCTCGACGGCGTCAATGACGACCTCCATGACGTCTACGACCAATCCCTCGCCGAGTCTCGGGAGGAGCTCGCGCGCGATTCGAATGGCCTCTCGGCGTTGGGCATCCTCGATCTGTCCACGTAAGTGGCTCTCCGGCTCGTCCAAGTCTGGGGCGACAGAGTGGGCGGTATCGTCGAGGTTGCCGCGAAGGGCGTAGTCGTCACGCCACTTGTCGTTGGCGAGGTTCCTCGCCACCTTCCATAGCCAACCGCCGATGTTCGCGACCTTTTGGCCCTTGCGGGCGGCTCCCCATGCAGCATCCACGGCCTGAGCGATACACTCGTCGATGACCGCCGGTGGAAGTGAACCGCCCCACTCGGCTTGTAGTCGACGCGTCAGGCCATCGAGGAAACCGCTGGCGGCAAGAGCAGTGAGCATGTCGACAACCTCGCCGCGGTTAAGCGCTGCCTGCGCGTCCTGTAGCAGTACTGCGGCTTGGTCGGCTGTCGTCTGTTGCTCTGGCATCGTGACTCAGGAGCCTTCTGTTCCTTCCCAGTTGTCGCAAGGCGCAACAGGGCGATCTACTACTGGCATCATCAGCGAGTTCAGTCCGAGGCTGACGGATGTCCTCGACCGGTAGTCTCAGGGCGCAACAGCCCCACGGCCGGAATGGCTCGGTGATCCGGTGGAAGAAGCGTCTCGGTGTGCTGGGGCGACGGAACGACGACGCTTGTGCGGAACCAGGGCACGCAGCGGGGACGATTGGGGCAAACGGGCTACGATCGCGAGGAACGGGCAGCAGGGAACTCGGCCTAGACCGGGATCTCTTCATGGCGCGGAAAGCGCAGATTTGGTTCGCCGGCATGAGACCAGGGACGGGCACGACGGACGGTGGCGGCCGAGACCCGTGGGGCAAGCGTCACGATGTGGTGTAAGAAAGACCTCGCATTCGAACCGATGCTTGCGATCGGTCGGTGCTGAGCGGAATCGCGGGTAACTACTCCGGTCATCCTGTTCGCACCCTGTTTCGTCCTCGCGGACGGCGCCGGCACTGATCTCGCGCTTGCCGTTGTCGCGGGCGGCGGTTCCCTTGGCCAGTGGAACGTCTGCAACGCCTTGTGGGCGCCTCCCGTTTTGGTCAGCCGGGGTGCTGTGGATCGAAGTGAACCGCTGGGTTACCTGCGGTCTGCGGCGATCGCCGGCCCTTTTGAGGCCGTCTCCCGTTCAGGTCAGCCGGGGTTGCTGGAGATTCCATGCAGGCCGCTGGATCGCCCGCGGCGTGCTGTGAATCGATGGTTCCGTTCGGAACTTCTCCCCGTTGTTCTGCCTGGTGGGGGATTCCATGTCCGGGTTGCAGATCCCGGCGTCTGACGACCCTGAATGAGGGCCGGTTTTGAGGGTTGGCGCGGACTCTACAGACGTGCCGAGCGCTTGGCAAACAGGTGCGCTGAAGGGCTGCGAGCGAGATCGTGCGCGGTCTTGCGGAAACGCCGCCCGACGCTGTGGGACGCGACTTTCAAGTCCGTCCCACAGCGTCGGGGCGCAGCGCACGTTTCACGACGATGTCGCGGACTGACGGCTCGGGGCGGGATGCCGCGTTCCGGCTGCGGTTTGCGGCTAGTCGCCGGTGGACGGTGCGGGACCGGGCGGATCGCGCACCGCCGCAGCCTCCGCGGCGGCCTTCAGCGCGCGGTCGCGCTCTCGCGTGACCTGGCGCAGGGAACGCCGGAACCTGGCGCGCTGGCCCTTGACGGCGACGAGTTGCCGCTGGGCGTCGGCGAGCTGCTTCCGGAGGCGCCGGCAGTCGTCGCGGGCGACGCCGAGCTGGTCGTCGCGGTACCTGTGGTCGAGCCATTCGCGACGGAGGCGGAGCGCGGCGCGGATGTGCAGTTCGGAGGTGGAGAGGCCGATGGCGAGCGCCAGCAGGAACACCACGGTGGCGAGGATGCCGGCGATGACCGAGTGCTGGACAAGGATGGCCCAGCCTTCAAGAACGGTGGCGCCCGTGGCCTTGTCGACGAGCAGAAGGCCCTTGACGCGCTCGTGGGCGTTCAGGGCCAGCAGTACCGCTCCCGCGATCAGGGCGACGATCAGGAAGAAGACGAACACGGGCTACCGGCCCTCCCTGCGGCGACTCCCGGCGGGCGGTCGATTCACGGGTCGGCGCGGAGGCGTCGCGGCTGGCATCTCGAAGCCCTTGTCCCGGAGCGCGCGTTCGAGGCGGCGTTCGATGCTGCCGTAGTCGTCGCGCACCGGCACGCCCAGGAGCGCGGCCTCGGCGCGCACGGCGAGATTCCGGTACCGGTCGCGGGATGCCTTCAGGCGGTCGATCAGCCTGACGGTGCTTTCCTTGTCTATCCGGGCGGCGGACCCGTCCGCAGCGCCGGGAGGCTCGACGGCGGCGGCGTTCCGCGCTCCGGCCCGATCCCCCGGTTCGCGCGCACCGTCGAGGATGAGCTGTTCGACCGCGCGCCGTCTCTGGTTGTTGTCGTGGCTGGCGCCGCCGCCCAGGATCCGGTCGAGGGCGGCGTTGTGGCGCGCCGTCAGGTGGAGCGTCAGGCGGCGGCTCACCTCAGATATTCCTCGGTGATTTCCGGGCGGAAATGCCCAAGCTCCTGGCTGACGACCTCCAGCGCGTCGTCGTAGACGAGGTGGCGCTGAAGTTCGGCCATGCGCTGTTGGGCATAGCCGTGGCGAACACCGTGGGCGCCGCGGCTCCAGCCGAGCGCGGCGTGCGAGGCGCGCGAGAAGCTGCGGCTCCACGCCTCGCCGCCGCCGATGTCGTAGCGCGACAGGTAGCGGATGCCGCGGTCGGTGACGGGCGCCGGGCGGTCGAGGCGGCGTTCCTCGAGGCGCTCGGCCAGATCGTTGGGAACGCGGACGAGGCGCGTCAAGCCGCCCTTGCCGACCACCGTGTAGTCGGTTCCCGGCCGGCCGTCGAACTTCTCCGGGCGCGCGGGCCGGACGTCGGGAGGTTGCTCGGCGGGCCGGGCCAGCGTCAGCAGCTCGTGCGCGCGCAGCCCGGCCGCGTGGGCGATCAGGGTGGCGAGCGCGTTGGGCGCCGTCTGTCGGGCGGCGACCATCGGGACCTGGTGCGGGGCGTAGGCCCGCCCGCCTTTGCGGGACGGCTTGAGCGAGCGGACGATGGTCAGCTTGCCGCCGTCGGGCAGCGACCCACGGACATGGATCAGGAGCTTCTGGAGCGCCTGCCGGTGCCCGTCGAGGGCCTTCTGGCCGAGATCGGCGGCGCGCGAGCGGAGGTAGGCGTCGGCCTTCGCGGGAGTGAGGTCGAGCAGTTCGAGGCCGTCCCCGGCAAGGTGGCGGGCGATCTGGGTCAGGCACTGCCGGATGTTGCGCACCGCGCCGACGGACGCCGGCGCATGGGGATTGCGGCGCAGGACGCCGAGGTTGACCAGACGGCCGACGGCGGCCCGCGCCTGCTGCTCGGGCGACCGGGACTTGCGGAACTTCGGCACGGGATCGGTCGGCTTCAGCCGCGGCGGCGCAGCCAGCGGCCGACGGTGGTCTGGTGGACGCGCACGCGGCGCGCTTCGAGCCAGCGCTGCAACTCGGCGACGCTGGCTCCCGCGTCGTACAGCGCGAGCAGTTCGTGGGTGTGGCGGTCGAGGCGGGAGGCGGTGCGGCGGCGGCGACGCTGGGCCCGGGTGTCGGCCTTCAGGCGCGCGGCCTCGGCGGCGGCGTCGAAGGTCGGTCTGTTGCGCGGGCGGGACAAGAGGCAGGTCACCCGGCGGGCGGCGGGAGCGGCTTTCCGCGCATGGTGGGAAACGACGAGGGACGCATGGGCGCGATCATGGTCGAAGTCGAAGAGAAACGCAAATATTTCGTTACTTATCAGATGCTTAAACAGTTACGCCCGGAACGTACAGGTCCCCTCCGCATCGTTGTGCGTTCTGTTGACGCGGACCTGTTGTGCTCGCCGCACGGCAGGGATGGCACCGCGGGAGGAGGGCCGCGCGGAATCTCCTCGTCATTGCGCAGAATTGGCGCTGGAGGGGTCGCGACCGCCATCCCGACCGGCAGCGTGGCGACGTGTCGCGGCCCGTAAAGGGGCTGCTGCGCCGACGGTATCCGGTCGCCCTTGACGGTCCGCGACGCGCCGTTGGGGCAGTACAGCGCGTCGGGCGCAGTCCTGAAGCGCAAACGCGGACGCCGAGTGCCGGGAGCGGGTGCGGTGGCCGCGCGACGCGAGGGAAGGCGCGGTGACCGGAAGCCGCCGTGCCCCCGGCATTGGGGTGCGGTCAGTGGCGTCTATAGCGCCAGCCAGAATCGACCAGCGAGTGCGCCCACTCGCGCTCCTCGCGCGGCTCCGGATCCGGCAGCGGCGACCAGTAAGCGGCTGACGGTTCCGCCTTCGGCCTCGCGTTCCACGGCGAGATTCCGCGGTCGAGGTTGCTCGCCTTGTGGACGCGCTCCGGCTGCGCGGCGAACTCGTCGATGGCCGCGGCGTCGATGGCATCCTGGCACTTCTGCGCGCGCTCGATGTCGCGCTCTTCGCGGCACCGCTGGCAGAGGAAGTCGCCTTCGAGACGTTTCCGATACGCGCAGCGCCGGCAACCGCCTTCTGCGACCAGGGCCGCGCGCCTTCGCCGACATGAAGCCGCCCGACGATCGAGACACCGCTGGCACGCGTGGGCCGGGGTGCCGTCGCGCTTGACCGCCACTTGGTTGCGGCATCGCTTGTGCTTGCACACCGGCAAGCCGTTCTCGAGGATCGCGGGTCGGATGAAGCCCTCCGGGAGCTGGCCGCTCCGCTGGGCGATGAGCAGACTGAGGTCCATGGTGTTCTCCGTTTCAGGTGTTGCGACGCGGAGTGCGTCGGTGCCTGAACGGGGCAAGCGCGCGCAGCGCGGTCACCTCGCGCCAGCGAGGTCGGAGCGTTAGCGGAGAACCCTTGGGTTGACCGCGCGAGCACGCGTGACACACTGCTCTGCATCGACGGACGTGTGCCTTTTCGCGACGGTGCGGCCAGGCAACGCTGCCACCCGAGCGGAAGGCCGGGTGCGGTTCAGCTGAACTGTTCGGAGGTCGTTGACGCGGGCGGCTACAAGTCGGTCGTTGATCGGGCGCACGTCGCGGTCGTGCCGTTGATGGACGTTTCAGCCAGACCGCCTTCGACGGAGAGTCGGCAGCGGCGCCCGGAGGGTGCAAGCGTTAGCGATCGTTACCCGAAGGGACGAGACCGCTTGCGGGCTCGGTCGCCGAAGGCGATAGAGCGCGGCCCGAAGGGCAACGCCCCTGTGGATCAGCCCCAGCTGGGAACGTCGCCGCTCGGGACAGAACTGGTCGACGGCCGCCGCCTAGACGGTCTCCCGTAGATCAACTTGATCTAACGTTGTGGGTCACCAATCCCCACCAATCCCTAAGGCGGGTTGCAATCCCCGGCCGAACGGCTAGCCTCTGACCAAGGAGCGATCGACTGCTGGGCATACAAGCCACACACACGACCATGGGTGACGGGCCTATAGACAGGAATCCAGAGATCCTCGGCGGCACGCCGGTGTTCGCAGGTACGAGGGTGCCCGTGCGGATACTCATGGAGCACCTAGAGGCGGGTGACCGCCTCGATGAGTTTCTCGTCGACTTTCCCTCGGTATCCCGGGACCAAGCCGTCGCGGTGCTCGAACGGGCGAAGATGATGCTTGCCGGCGACCGCGATGAGGCTGTTGCTTGACGAGTCCGTTCCCCGGCGGCTCGGATCTGGTTTCCCCGCCGCCTACGAAGTTCGCACTGTCCCGGAGATGGGTTGGGCAGGCATGGGGAACGGCGTCCTGCTCCGCCTCGCGGCGGATCATGGATTCGACGCGCTGGTCACCGTCGACCGCGGGATCGCCTACCAGCAGAACTTGGACGACCTTCCAGTACCGGTCGTAGTCATGCTCGCGCTTCGAAACCGACTGGAGGAGCTAGAGCCGCTTGTCCCCGAGGTCATTCGCGTTCTTTCTGAAGCGCTAAGCAAGCAGATTCACGTCGTTTCGGCAGACTGACCTTGAATCCGCCGCGAGACGGCACAGGGACAAGCGCTTGAGGTCGGTGATCAACTGTTGGCTTCTCGTGGTCGGCACCGTGCTCGGGTCGGCCAAAGCAGGCGCAGACGAGTATCGTTTCGGAGAGTGGCGAGGAGAAATCGCACTAGCGGACTCTCCACCAGTGAGAATCTCCGCGTACCACTTCGATGAGCAGAGGATCTCGTCTCTGCAACTGATGTGTACGCCAGCCGGGTGGGACGGGGTCCAGGAGAGCGAAACCCGACCCCGCTATCACGGGATGCTCATGGACCTGTCGCCAGGAGTCAGCGTCGGAGAAGAGCAGCAGGCATGCACCATTCGAGCCGACGCAGTTTCGCCCAGGGGGGAGAAACGCGTCGTGAGTTCTGACGCCCTGTGTGAAGGATCCGTGGTGGGCGTGAGCAAAGTCGATAGCTGGGCCCGAGTCCAAGAACTCCTTCTCACTGTGGTTCATTACGATGAGTCAGGCCAGACGGAAGTAGAGCCACCTCGAATAACGGTTTCTCGGCGCGATGGTTCCGAGTTCACGTTCGTCTCGCCCGTCGGCCAATATACACGTCCGTTGCGCTTTCTTGGATGAACAACACATGCAACGGTTGAGGAAGTCGGAGGTCGGATTCTAGTGCCCGGACCCACCTACGGCGTCTGGTTCACAGGCTACCGTTACGACGAGTTTCACGAGCAGGTACTGCGCGCAAGCGTGCAAGCAATGGCCAAGGATGGGGACAATGAAGTGCTGATCGGTTGCGACGGTAGGCTTGACGTATTTCATCGGACTGGTAGCTGCGTCGCCAGCATAGCGGCGGAGTCGCCAACCCCTAGCGAAGCGTGCAGGATCTTCGCCCGGATCGACGGTAACCCGGCGATCGGGACACAAGCGTGGTGCGACTCATCGCTGTGCTTCCTCCACGAGCATCACGAGAGTGCCAAGGAGATCGTGCCAGCCATGCAGATGGGGAAGCACGCGAGGATTCGGGTGTCTGGACCGCGTGACGCGCGCCGGAGGGACTTCGGGGTGTCTCTATGGGGATTCGAGAGTGCGTACGACTGGGTCGTATCGAAGTGCGCCTGGCTGTCGGAGGCGCAATGAAGTGGATAGGCGGACATCGTCGGTGTTTCGCTCGCTGCCGGGTGTCAAGGTATCGATGACTCGCGAACACCGAAGTCTGGACTTGGACACGACACGAGAGGGCGCGTAGTCGTGTTGGTCGACTTGGACGCTCTGCCTACGGACTATCCGACTCACCGCCACGAACCGGTGTTTTGGGAGAAGCTGGGGCGCACGGTCGCGACGTTCGGGTTCCTGGAGGAGGTTCTCGGCAGAGCCATCTATACGTTCACTGTGAAGAAGCAAAGTGCTGAGTTGGATTCTGACGAGGCGTTTGAAGCATGGCTTCGGAAACCCGAGGGGCTGGAACGAGCGCTCACAGACCCGCTTGCCGGACTGATCGATCAATTGGCGCGCGTAGTTCACGAGTACTCGGACGCCAGGGTCCATGAGCTCGACGACCTGCTCGACCACCTTAGGGAGGCGTCGAGGATGCGCAACGTCCTGTGCCATGGATCGTGGGGCGACCCCGACGAGACCGGTGCGTCGAAGCCCCTTTTTGTTGAACGCAAGGGTGAGATGGTGTTCGACACGGCAATCGACGGTGCGTTCCTCGATCAGGTCCGACAGCATGTGGTGGAACTAGCGTGCGCCGTGGTCAACCTAGTGACGAACATGGGGTGGCGGTTTCCAGGCTCGGTCGGACCGGGACGACCGGTATTGGATCGCTAACGCGCGCTGAGCGCGACTAAGGCGTCGTGTCGGGTATTGGAGTGGGATCGCCGTTCGGTCAGGCCGGTCATTTCGTCTTCCGGGCCACTGCAACACCAGCAATACCGCGTCCTTCGTCGGCGAGGCGTGGGGCGGGGGTCGTCAGTGAGGCTCTCTCGCGAACGCCTGAGCACACTGGTAATGCCAGTTCGTGAATGGGTGGCCGAACGACCTCAATGTGCATCCCGGTGCGGAGGGTCGACTGCCGGCATAGAACACGGTGCGCTGGCTCCGCACGGCTGAGGTCAGCTGGCAGAACAACGGAACATAGCTCTTGCCGCCGAAGAAGACGATGGGATCGGAGACGGTAGACGGCAGCATGCGAAAGTCATGGAACGTCGTATGACGCGTTCGCCGCTTGAACTTCGGCACGTTGCTCGCGGCACTGAAAGTGACGTCGTAGTTGGGCGTGAGGAAGTCGGAGCGAATCAATCCCCACCCGGCGGAGAGAACATAGAGACGATCGAAGCCGAATCGCTCCACCAGCAGCTGATAGGTGGGCGGACAGTAGAGGTACCAAGCCGGTAGCAGCCGAAGCGGATTGGTCCCGGGGTTGGTGTGGTAGGACTTGAGCGCCTTGCGCCACGACGAGCCCGTGCCGCAGTCGTCGTCCGGGTGCGCGTAGAGACGTGAGTCATCGTGTGGGGCAAGGTCCGGTCTCGCGACAAACATGACGCTCTTGCCATCTGGAGTGCTGAGGTGCCCCGCATCGGGGCGCTTGCTGGCCGCGCACTGGATGACAACGATCACGCTTGGATCGGAACCTGCTCGACGAGGCGAGCCATCGTATCCAAGAAACCGGGGTCATAGGTCTCGTCGACGTGATCCGAGTTCCAGAGACCGGAGAGTCGGACGTTGTCTCTACTGCAGCGATTGCCAAGCCAGAAGTCAGATGGCGGGTCCAGTGACGGTCTGCGGTAGTTGGTCAGGAGGGAGATCGCGTTTCGTTCGATGTATCCGCGCAGGCTGTCAGGACCGGGCTCGTCCAACACCGGGAGCCACAGGATCGGCATTTCGCCAATCGTACGGCTGACGGCCATTTCGACATCGCGCTCATCGTCCCTGATGCGGCGCGGCGCGGAGTTGGGGTAGTCGTCCCAAGACGGACAGTCGATGGCGTCCCGCTCGATGATGGCAGTGCCGACGATGAGGCGGAATATCGAGCCGCGGTGATTGCCACCGCCTGATCGTGCGGGGCCGCGATGGGTTGCGAGACGCGTCCAGAGCTTGGTCGAAGCTCCCGCCTTCAATGCATGGGTTCCAACACGGACCACTCGTGGAACCCTCGCCAGTGTCGGTTCGTATCTCGCCACGTTCGAGGAAGAAATACACGCCACGCGCGGGCCAGTTCATGCGCCCGTGTGACGTGGCAAGCGTACGAGCACCACCGACACGGCGCTCCAGGATGCGCAGGCTCTCGTAGAGGCGGCGGAGGTCGGCGAGACGGGACATGGTTCAGGCCATCAATGGCTGTCAATCGAGCGCGGTCGGAGGCGATGTCGATGGTCGCAATGAACTCACCGCTCCGCAAGCCTGGGCATCAAGTCGAAGAACTGATCCGCGCGGCGCATCACGTCCTCGATGCTGTCGGCGCGAAACACCTCGGGACCAAGCCGCTGGCATCCGTCTGCAACACAGTCTATGGCGGTTTTCTCCCAAAGGGCCTTGCATGGCCACTGCCGAACAAGCTCGGAGAACGGCGCGGCGGTTCTGTGGTGGCGCAGTCGTTCCTCCAGATCGGCCGAGAAGCCTAGCTTGAACCGACCGGGATCGAGGTCGGGCTCGGTGAGGATCAAGTAGAAGACGGCTTGTGCGGTTGGGGAATTCGAGGCGTCGACCAACTTGGCGGTGGGCGGTGTGTCGAACTGACGCCTATGGATCTCGTAGTCTCGAACCGTGATGTGGGAAGCCTTCTGCCCCCTGGTCCTCTCGCCGACGACGTTCTCGACGTTGAGGCCTAGCCTGCGGACGATGCCGTGGATGGCTTGTTTGCGCCTCCCGTGGTGTTGCGCGATGTCAATGATCGATATCAGGTGCTCTCTTGCCATGACCAGCTTGCGGTTCGGGGCCGCTCGCCAATGTCGCACTCCCGTGGACCGTTGTCGAGTGCGTGCGAGCTGGGGCGTGCGGGACGGAAGCGTGGCGGGCGGGTCGGTGTTCGGTCACTACCATTTCCGCGGGACGTATCGGATGTGACTCGGACTTCGGAAGGCGGGGGCGTCGAGTTGACAGGGCGCGAAAAGCGGCCGGCAAGCTGCGAGCCTTGGTAACAGCGCCGAGCATGGGACGAGTGACACGTCCCAATCGACCGCTGCGAGCATCGCGAGGCGTGCGGTCCATTGGCCCCGGGGAGCCGGCTGATGGGTCGGTGGCGAGGGCGCGGGCCGAACTACCGGGCTGACGGAAGGATTACACGGCTGCCCAACCTGGGGAAGGCGAAGAGGCGCTTTCCCGCGTGGGCACGGGCGTGGGTATGAGAGCAGCCTGTTTTGAAATAATGTCTTCATTTTCAACATATTGCATGCGTCCGCCGAGTCTCTCCCCAGGCACCAAGCGCCCCACGCGCCGCCGTCTGCTGGGGCGAGCGGCCGGGAACGGATCACGCGGCTTCTCCGACCGACACGCTCACGCGCTTACCCAGCCGCCCCCAGGGGTACCGAGGTCGCTGCGACCGTCGACGACGGAATCGGCGACCGTGGCGGGTACTTCGCCGGGGAGATCGACGGATGCCAATCAGTTGAAGCGCATCACCGCCGAGTCGAACCTGCCGGGGAGCGTATCGTCGTACGGCATGGGTTCTATGATCGCGTCCGGCGGGCCGGCTGGGTTCGCACCTGACTTTTCAGGAATGACCGTATCCTCCCTTGCCAATCGGGCTGCCAGGGAGATTCGCCCGGAACGCACGTCGGCCTTGCTTCGCAGCGCCGGGTTGGGCGCGCCGAAGTAGTTCGGGCTCCAGTCTTCCTCCCTGTGTCCGTAGGCCAGGCTGCGATGCAGCACGGCAGAGTGGAATATCGCGAATTCGCCTCGCTTGAACGTCAACGGCGTGATCCGGTCGATGACGACCTCGGGCATCTCATCGAAAATACGCGGCATATCCCTGTCGAGGCCGTCAATGGGTCTGTGCGAGCCCCTGATATATTCGAGACGACCGTGTTCCTCGCCGAGGTCGGTCAGTGCGATGACGAAAGAGAAGTGATTGGTGGTGTCGTAGAGATTGATCGGGTCATCGCCGTTTTCGATGATGCGATCATGATGCCAATAGTTTTCTCCCACGCCCTCGAACTTGGTAAAGAACTTCGTCTGCCAAAGGACCAGATCTTTGCCAAAATGCTCGGCCACCACGGACTGCAGGTTGGCGTCGCGAAAGAGCTCCTGCATTGGCTGGAATGCCATATGTCTATTGATGATGGTGGTCCAGCGTTGCCAGTCTTTCCGTCCCGCCTGTCGTGCTGCCGCATTCTGCCGTCCTTGCAGGAGTTCCAGCGCAAGAGCCACTTCACAGACATCGTCAAGTATCGACTTGTCGGCCAGCTCGAACGGTCCGGCCAAGCCATTCTGTTGCAATCGGTCGATGGATTCTGTGGTGCTATCCAAAACGGTGACCCAAGCTGTTCCTGATTGAACCCGGCCGGATGCCGGATTCCCGCATCATACCGGACGAGGCTACCCGCGGGCGCCTCAACCACGTCTCGGGGCCCGCCGCAAGGGCTGCGACGTTGGGGTATCGCGGTGCGACGTGGAACCACGGGTCGGTCGTGTGGCACCCTGTTCGCCGAATCCGGATCACGAGGTGAGAGCAATGGTCCGCCGTTCCATGATGTCGGCAATGGCCGGCATCCTCTGCGCCAACGCGATATGCGCCGTCGCCGTCTGCGCGACCGCCGGCGCGGAAACCTATTCCCCGCCCGTCGCGCGGGACTTCCCGGACAACGTGTATTGGGGCGACACCCACCTGCACACCAACATGTCGGTCGACGCCAACGGCATGGGCAACCGGCTGTTGTCTCCGGACGACGCCTACCGGTTCGCCAAGGGCGAGTCCGCGCGCGCCCACAACGGCCAGCAGGTGCGGCTCGCGCGCCCGCTCGACTTCCTCGTGGTCGCCGACCATGCAGTGAATCTCGGCGTGATGCCGCGCATGCAGTCGCGCGACCCGATCCTGCTCGCCACCGAGGTCGGCCGGAAGTGGCGCGAGATCTGGAACGACGCCGAATGGTCGCCGGGTGCGGCCCTCAACGCCGAATCCCTCCAAGAGTGGCGCGCCGCGATGCGCGGATTCGGCGTGGGGTCGGGTTCCGAGCAGGCGTTCTTCTGGCGGGCTTGGTCGACCGACTACGTCGCCGACGAGACATTCCGCCGCTCCGTGTGGGACGAGGTCTGCGCCAACGCGGAACGACATTACGAACCCGGTACCTTCACGTCCTTCATCGGCTACGAGTGGACGCCCCCGACCCGCGATTTGAAGTCGCCGAACTTCCATCGCAACGTCATATTCGAAGGCGGACCTGAACACGCCTGCCAGCTGCTGCCCTTCTCCATACAGGACAGCAGCAACGTCGAGGACCTGTGGGCGCATCTCGACCGATACGAGCGGGAGACCGGCGGCAAGGTGCTCGCGATCCCCCACAACGGCAACCTCTCAAATGGCCGGATGTTCCTGCCGGTGGACTTCGACGGCAAGCCGATCGATGAGGACTACGCGCGCACCCGCAAGCGTTGGGAACCCATCTACGAGATGACGCAGATCAAGGGCGATGCGGAGACGCACCCGGTCCTGTCGCCCGACGACGAGTTCGCGGATTTCGAGACCTGGCCGCGCCATGAACGTCCGCACATCCTGCCGGTGGACGAGCGACCTGACGACTTCGCCGACAAGAAGCGCCACGAGTACGCGCGCTCGGCGCTCAAGGTGGGCCTGGACCTGAAGGCGCGACTCGGCGTCAACCCGTTCAAGTTCGGCATGATCGGCGCTACCGACTCCCATACCGGCCTCGCGACGGCCGACGAGGACAACTGGTGGGGCAAGCACACCCTGGTCGAGGCCAACCCGTATCGCGCCCTGGTGACCTCGCACTACGCCGCCAGCGGCTACGCGGCGGTGTGGGCGCGGGAGAACACGCGTGCCGCCATCTTCGCGGCCATGCAACGCCGGGAAGCCTATGCCACCACGGGGCCGCGGATGCGCGTACGGTTCTTCGGCGGCTTCGACTTCGCCTCGGACGATGCGGCAAGCGCCGACCTCGCGGCGACGGGCTATGCCAAGGGCGTGCCGATGGGCGGCGATCTGACCGCCGCGCCAGCGGAATCGGCACCCGGATTCCTGATCCGCGCGGTCAAGGATCCCGACGGCGCCAACCTCGATCGCGTACAGGTCGTGAAGGGCTGGCGGGACCAGGACGGCGACCTCCACGAGCGGGTCTACGACGTGGCGCTGTCCGACGGCCGCAGCATCAACCCACAGGGCAAGGTGGTCCCCGTCGGCAGTACCGTCAACGGCACCAGCTACGACAACTCGATCGGCGATCCCGAGCTGGCCACCGTCTGGCACGACCCGGATTTCGATCACCAGGCGCTTGCGTTCTACTACGTGCGCGTGCTGCAGATCCCCACACCGCGCTGGACGGCCTACGACGCGGCCTTCTACGCGCTGGACAAACTGCCCGAACACGCACCGATGGTGATCCAGGAACGCGCCTACACGTCTCCCATCTGGTACACGCCCTAGCCTCCTTGAGCGCCGTTGATGTTCACACTCGGGTGCAAGTGGAGAATCGCTTCGAGCTGCTCTTGAACGGCTCGCAAAGCGAGACGCGCTCGCAAAGCGAAACGCACTACGACTAGCTGGCGATTCAGTCGTCCGACTGGATGACAACGGTCCCCGCGTCGCCGTCCACCGCGAGGGTCTGACCGCTCTCCACCCGCTGGGTGACGTTGCCGGTGCCGACCACCGCGGGAATGCCGTATTCCCTGGCGACGATGGAGCCATGGCCGAGGATACCGCCGATATCCGTGACGAGCCCCACGGCATGGGCGAACAGCTGGGTCCAGGCGGGGGATGTCATGGGGCAGACCAGGATGGACCCGGGCTGCATCCGGTCGAACTCCTGGGCGTTCATGATCCGGCTTGCCGGCGCGGTGATCGTGCCGGGACTCACCGGGATGCCGCGCAGGGTGTCGCTCGAGTCGTCGTTCTTGAACTGGGTCTCCTTGAACTTCAGGCCGGGGTTCTCCCTGGCCTCTTCCGGGATCGTGCCCGGCGGGTGCAGACGTTTGCGCGCCTCCCGGAGTTCCCGGCGCTCTGCCGTCAGGGCGAGACATTCGGGCATCGCCTTGCCGGATTCCCGCGCCACGAGGGCGGACTCGATCTCATCGCGGCAGAGGTAGTAGAGGTCGCTCGGGGCGCCCAGGGTGCCGACGTCCACCAGCCGCTGCCCCAACTCAGCCGCGATACGGCGCAGTACGGGCCAGGCGGTGCCGAGAACGAAGCAGGCCTCCTCGCGCATGGGGTAGTACTTGTAGGCGAACCACATCCGGTAGCGGAACTGCCAGTATTGGAATGGCTCCAGCAGTTCGCGGACCTGCGCGAGGGCCTCTTCCCGTTTGCGCGTCGCCTCCGATTCGTGATGAGCCGGGTCGTAGTCGGCCCGCTGGACCATGTTCTTCAGGGTCACGAACATGGCGGACGGGTCTTCCTGCTGGGTTGGCTCGCAGAAGTCGAGGCTGTACCCCTGGTGACCGTACGTCGCGAGGTAGGTATCGATGGCTTCCAACACAGGGCCGGTGTCGTCGCGTTGTCGGAGGACGGTCATCAGCCGCCGGGCGGGCGTGGCGATCACCACCTCGTAGAGTGCGGGCGACCCCTTGATCTGCGTGGCGATCGCGAACATGTCGTCGTTGGCCTGCATGATCCGCGACTTGAAGCCGGACAGGAACTGGCCGCTGGTGAAGTGACGGTCCGGTAGCGACTCTCTCAAGAAGGCTTGGAGCTGATCGTCCACGGATTTCGCCACGCCGAAGGTGTGTCCGCCGTTGCTGGTCCAGTAACGGCCCTCCGCATTGGCGAGTTCGGCGATGCCTGCCAGCAGGGCCTGATCGTCCGAGGCGGCGAGGTCGGCGGCCTCCCACTTCCTTGCGGCGGCTTGAAGCTCCGGCCAGGCACGATCCCAGAAGTCCTTGTGCTGCCGGTCGTTGGTGAAGGTCTTGTTGAACGCGATGTAGGTGGGATTGTCACTCTCCGGCATCGTGATTGCGTGGGGCAGACTATCGCTGCCGAGGGCAGCCGCCATGGCGTTGAACTGAGCACGTTCGTCACCGGACAGCGACGCCAGGAACAGGTTGAGATCGTGGGTTTCCTGGGCTTTGACTTCCGGCTTCTCGGCCTCCTCGTCCCGCTGACGCCTCAGGTTGGCGCGAAACTCCTCGTCGGTCTTCTCCGTGCCGCTGCCGAAGATCTGAAACGCGAAGCCGTGCAGGGTGGTGTACATGGACCTGCCGGTTCTCTCGCTGACCAGTCCACCGTGAATGTAGAGCTCGTCGAATAGCGGGCAGGTCGGATCCGGGATGTTCTCGACGATCTGCCGGCGCACCAGGCCGAAGACATCGGGCGGCGCTTGCCACTCCACGTCGATGGGCTGGGGCGGCAGGTTCGTGATCGGCCGCGACTGAAGGAGCCAGAGTTTGCCGTCGGCAACAGCCCACTCGATGTCCTGGGGCTGGCCACCGAAGTGCGCCTCCACCCGGGCGGCGAGTCCCGCCAACTCGGTCAGGAGTTCGTCGGGCAGGGACGACGTGTCGCGTTCGCCCGCGTCCACGTCCACCAGGCGGGTGCCCTGGTCGCCGGCGGAGACGATCTTCTGCTCCTTCGTGCCGATCATGGTTTCCTTGGGCTTGAGCGTCGAGGTGTCGACGATGAACGTGTCCGGCGTGACCTGACCGCCCACCACGGCCTCGCCGAGGCCGAAGCTGGCGTTGACGATCATCTCGCCGCGCTCGCCGGTGGCTGGATTCGCCGTGAACAGGATGCCGGCCACATCCGCGGGCACCATGATCTGCACCACCACCGCCATGGCCACGGCGTCGGACTCGATGCCCATCTCGTTGCGATAGCTGATCGCCTGCGTCGTCCACAGGGAAGCCCAGCAGTTGCGCACCGCTTCGATGAGCGCCTCGGGTCCGCTGACGTTGAGGTAGGTCTCCTGCTGCCCGGCGAAGGACAGCCCCGGCAGGTCTTCAGCGTTCGCCGACGAGCGCACCGCCACGGCGGGACTGTCGCCCGGAAGCGCGTGGTAGGCCGACGTGAGTTCGGCTTGCAGTTCAGGGGTGAGTTCGCACCCCGTGATGAGCGCCTGGATCGATCGCGACGCCGACTCGAAGGACGCGCGGGAATCGACAATCTCGGGTCGGGCGACCTCGAGGATGCGCGAACCGAGTTGGTTGTCGGCGACGAAATCCCGGTAGGCGGCCGTCGACAACAGGAAGCCCTGCGGCACATCGAACCCCGCCCGGGTCATCTGCGCGAGGGAACGGCCCTTGCCTCCGACCGTCTCCAGAGCGTCGTTGAGGGTGTCGATCGGGGTGATGGCGGCAGAGTCTTCTTTCATCGGCGGAGTCCGTGTCTAAGCAATAGCCTGACTATAGCGCTTCGAGGTTAGCGGCACGCCACCGCGAGGCCGGCTGTGACCGCGATCAGTCGCCAGGAAGGCACTCTGGACTTACCGTCCTCTGCCAGTCCGTGTTGGAAGGGAGAGGATGATAGAGTCGATATGTCCGCGAAATAACGACTAATGCAGTTCATTAACTCGCGTTAATGGAGCCTAACGCTGTCGTTTTTCGGATTGCAAGCGATTTCTGCAACTTTTTCTCTTGGTGACTCGTAGCCGGGCCACCGGGCCGCGGGATGCCTCCTGGCCACGCACGTAGCGGCCGGGCATGGCGGGCGAGGTCCAGCGACGGCTGACCTGAAGCTCGGCCAGCGACACGTCCCGCTCGGCCAATGACTGGGCGGCACCGACGCGCAGGGAATGACCGGACACCGGCCGCGAGATTCCCGCCTGGGCCGCCCGGCGCTTGATCGCCACGCGGATGGCGCCCGTACCCAGACGGGCCGCTTCGACTGAACCGCCCTTGACGGGACGAAACACCGGTCCGGACTCGATGCCGGCCATCGCCATCCACCGCTCCAGGCGCTTGGCGGCGTCTGGGCCGACGTGGAGAACAGAGCCCTCTCCGTACTGGTCCGTCTTGCTCCGACGGATCTTGACGAGCGCCGAGCCGTTGCTCTGCGGCGAGACGTCCTCGGCGTCCAGCCGGGAGACCTCCGAGACGCGGAGCAGGGCGTGGGAGGCGACGCCGATCAGCGCCGCGTCGCGCACGGCCCGAGCGTCGCCGCGGGCCTCGGCGCACTCGCTCATCCTGTCGGCGTCCTCCCAGAGAAGGGGACCGGCTTGTCCGCGCCCCCGTCCCGCCGCCTCGCGGCGATAGCGTTCGACGCGCTCGAGCGCGACTGGTCCGACGGGATTCTCCGTGCAGTGGTGCCCGGCTCTGGCCAGATCGCGGACCGCACGGCGGACTGCCGCGACCGTCAGGGCGGCGCTGGCGGCGGAAAGGCCCCGCCGGAACATCTTGTCGAGATGCGCCGCGAGGAAGCTGTCCGTCGGCGGTCGTCCGTCCAGCCATTGCCCGTACCGCCGGAGTGCGCCCGCGTAGGCCTTTCGGGTGGCCGGGGCCAGAGCCGCTCCTTCGAGCAGGCGAATCGCCAAGTCGATGTCGAGATGGGACGGCGCTGCCGTCGCCTGTGGGGGGGGTCGTATCCAACCGCGACGTGACGACGCGCAGCAAGACAAGCAGGAAGGGCCTGAAGCCCGTGTTCTGAGGGCGTGAGGTGTCCAGGCCAACGTGTGGCAGGGGTGTGGATCCAAGGGTCATTTCTACTTCTCTCCGCTCTTCGGTTAACGCGAGTTAATCAAGTCTTGCGCAGTGCTCGCACCATCGCTACTTCTCAACTAAGGAAAAGAAACCAATGAAGCATGTGCTCAAATACCTTTCTCCGCCAATGGTGTTCGTATATGGACTCCTATTGCTCGGCCTGCCATCGACTCCGGCCACCGACCTGTTGCCCGGTGTGGGCGGCGAGGTTCTCGCGATGTGCGGAGGCGAATACGGCGCGGGCGGCATGGGACCACCGACGCCACCTGACTTCGATTGCGATGGGGTCAGGGACAGCCTAGACTCGTGCATGGCAATCGCGGGCAGTAGTTCAAACTACGGATGCCCGAACAACTACACGGGACTGGACATCTATCTGGTCAACAACCAATGGGGCAGTGGTCCGGGGATTGACGACCCGGTGAGCTTCGTTAGCGGCATGTTCGGTACCATCGGCGTCGTCGCCGGTGCGGCAGCGCTTCTTGGTCCTCCGGGATGGGCGGCAGCAGCAGTCGTAGGCACGATCTACGGCACTGCCGGCGCTGTGCTTTGGATAATCGACTATGCCCTGCTGGATGACTAGCAGTGGGTTGGGAAGAGGTGTGGGACAGCCGTCCCACACCAGGGGGTGGCGGTCTGGAGAGACGAGCAATACGAAGGTAGTATTTTTGCGCCTCTCGAGCGGATGCGCTAAAGTTCGAACGGGAACCTTGAGTTGATGGAGCCCATGCCAAACCTAATCGCGAAGACACGGCGCAAGTGGGTCTACTTGCTTCTAGTGTGCGGGTGCGCTTTGCTGGTGGTCGCCTCAATCGTTACCTACGGACACTAGTGTCCCAATAAATAGTCGAACATATTCAACTGGTTAGGATCATCCGAGTCGGTTGTCGAATCGTCCTCGTTCGAAAGCACTGAAGAAAGCGGGGTTTTCTCGAACAGGGTGACGCTCAGGCCTGCAAAATCGTGTAGAGGCTGGCGTCGACGCCGTGCCGCGCACGGATGATCGCGACGAGCACGTAGACGGCCACCGAGATCCAGATTTGGGTCTTCACCGCGTTCTCGGACGTCCCGTAGAACGACTTGATGCGCAGGTGTTGTTTGATCCATTTGAAAAAAAGCTCCACCTGCCACCGGCCGCGGTACAGGTCGGCGACGGTCGCGGCCGGAATCGCGAAGTTGTTGGTGAGGAAATCGAACGTCTTGCCGGTTGCGGCGTCCCGGTACTTGACCCGGCGCAGCGGCTGCGGGTAGTCGTCCTTCGACGTGGCGCCGGTCAGGACGACGGTCTGGTCGCACAGCACGCCCGTCGACTTGTCGACCTCGCGGGAGTACCGGCGGCGGAATTTCGTGTTGGACTTGGCGCGGATCACGAAGAAGGCACCGGCCGAATGGAGCGTGTCGAGGCGTCCGAAGTCGAGATAGGCGCCGTCCATGACGTAGAACGCGCCCGGCTCCGGCAGGAGCAGGTCGAGAACGTTGACGTCGCCCAGTTTCGCATGGGAAACATGGACGAACGTGGGAATGCTGCCGCGCAGGTCGAGCAGCGCGTGGAGCTTGACGCCCGCCTTGGTGGAGCGGAACAGCGCCCAGGGGAAAACGGACAGGCAAAGGTCGATGGTCGACGCGTCGAGGGCGAACACCGCGTTGTCCAGTTCCAGACCGAGGTCCTCGTCGGCGTAGAGCGGCCGCGCGATGCGGATCAGTTCCTGCGCGAATTCCGCGTATATCCGCCAGTCGCGCCGCCTGTTGGCGTTGGCCAGCGTGTTGCGCGAGACCCTGCCCCGGATGCCCATGTGGTAGAGCTTGCCCGCATGCGCGCGCAGGCAGATCTCGATGTCGCGCAGGCTCTCCCGGTGCGTCAACTGCGCGAAGGCCATGCACAGGAACTGGCTCAGGCAGGGGAACGACTTGACGTAGCGGTTTCCGCCGTAGCGCCGAACGCATTTTCGAAAATAATGAAACGGCAGATGATCCATCACCTGCGAGAAGACGAACTTGCCTGCGTACATCGCCGACCTCCGAAACGGGGCCGCAAGCGTCCCCCGGGAGGTCGCCCACGTGCCCACGTTCAAGTCGGTCACTGCCGAAAAGTCGTCGTTCGTATTTACAATCAACATTTTATGGGACAACAAGGCTACTCCGGCACCCTCGACGAACGGGCCGTCAACATGCTCTCCGAAGAGCTTGGAAAGATGACGGCCACAGCACCTGCTGCGCCACAGTCGATGGGCGAGGCAATCGCCGCTTGCGCCACGGGTGGCGTAAGTCTGGCACCTTCGCACCGGAACCTGTCGACAAAACGACATTGCCGTCTCAATGCGCGCGACGACAAGCGTCGCCCCTACGGCTCGGCGCGCGCCTGCCCGCGCATCAGCAGCGGATGCGACTGTTTCCAGGATCGTACATCGGCCTTGACGAGACCTTCGCCGGGATGCGCTCCCCGGCCACCTCGATGCTGAAGCCCTCCTCTGCCGGGTGCGGCGTTTTGGCGGTATCGACGTAGCCGAGGCCGATGGCGCCGCCTAGGGTGTGGCCGTAGGCGCCGGAGGTGACGTGACCGACCAGGGTGTCGTCGTGCCAGATCGGTTCGTTGTGGTAGAGCAATGGCTCTGGGTCCATCAGCCGGAACTGCAGCAGGCGCTTGGTCGGCCCCGTCTCCCGGTCCTTCAGCAGCGCCTCTCGGCCGATGAACCCACCCGGCTTGTCGAACTTGACGGCGAAGTCCAGGCCCGCTTCGAGCACCGTGTCCTCGTCGGTGATGTCGTGGCCCCAGTGACGATAGGCCTTCTCGATGCGCAGCGAATCCAGTGCGTGATAGCCCGCGTGGGCCAGGCCGAAGGGGCCGCCCGCGGCGACGATCGTGTCGTAGACGCCGGCGGTGAACTCCGTGGGGATGTAGAGCTCCCAGCCGAGTTCGCCGACATAGGTGATCCGGGAGGCGCGCACCAGCGCGTAGCCCAACTCGATCTCCCGGCTGTGCGCGAAGCGGAACGTCTCGTGGGAAAGATCATCCGGGGTCAGCGATTGCAGCAGCGCCCGCGCGTTCGGCCCCATGATCGAGATCACGCCCATGGCCGAGGTCACGTTGGTCAGCACGCAGTGGGCGTCGGCCGGTACATGCCCTTGCAGCCAGTGGAAGTCCTGCACCTCCGTGGCCGCGGCGGTGACGATCAGATAGTCGTCTTCGGCCAGCCGGGTGACGGTGAGGTCCGCCTCGATGCCGCCCCGGGCGTTCAGCCACTGGGTGTAGACGATGCGGCCCGGGCGCACGTCCACGTCGTTGGCGCAGACGTGGTTAAGGACGCGGGCGGCGTCGGCGCCCTGGAACCGGAACTTGGCGAAGGAGGACAAGTCGAACAGCCCCACCCGCTCGCGTACCGCCCGGTGTTCTAGGGCGGAATGCTCGAACCAGTTCTGGCGGCCATAGCTGTACTCGTAGACGGCCCGGCCCGCGTCCGGTGCGTACCAATTGGGCCGCTCCCAGCCCGCGACCTCGCCGTGGCATGCCCCGATGGCTTGCAGCCTGTCGTGGAGTGGCGACCGGCGGACCCCCCGGGCAGTGTCGTATTGACGATAGGGATAGTGGGTGGCGTACAGCAGGCCCAGGCTCTCCGAGACCCGTTCGCGCAGGTACTTGCGGTTGCGTTGGAAGGGGTGATTGCGGCGCACATCCACTTCCCACAGATCAGACGGCGGGTGTCCTTCGCGAATCCACTCCGTCATCACCCGGCCGATGCCGCCCGCGGATTGCAGGCCGATGGAATTCAGGCCCGCGGCGACGAAGCAGTTGTCGAGTTCCGGCGCCTGGCCGATGTGATAGCGCACATCCGGCGTGAAACTCTCCGGCCCGCAGAAGAACGTCGCGAGGCCGGCGGACTCCAGCGCCGGGACGCGCACCATGGCCTGCTCGAGGATGGGCTCGAAATGCTCGAGGCTGCCGGCAATCTCGTCGAAACTGAAATCCTCGGGAATGCCCTCCATGCCCCAGGGGCGGGCGTGGGGTTCGAAGGCGCCGACGAGGAGCCTGCCCGCGTCGTGCTTGTAGTAGGTGCAGGCGTCGTAGTCGCGCACGACCGGGAAGTCCGCATCCAGCCCCGCGACCGATTCGAACAGCGCGTAGTAGTGCTCGCAGGCGTGCAGGGGCACGTTCACCCCGACCGTTGCCGCCAACTCCCGGGTCCACATGCCGGTGCACAGCACCACGCAGTCCGCGTCGATGTCGCCGTGTTCCGTCGTCACGCCGGTCACACTGCCCCGAGCGGTACGGATCGCCGTCACCGCCAGGTTCTCGAAGAGGCGCGCGCCGGCGGCGCGGGCGCCCTTGGCCAGTGCGGTGGTGACGTCCACCGCGTTGGCATAGCCGTCGGAAGGAATGTGGATGCCGCCGAGCACGTCCGCCGTGTGCAGCATGGGTACGCGGGCCGCGATGTCCGCCGGCGTGACCACATTCACCTCCAGGCCGAACACCTTGGCCATCGAGGCGCTGCGCCGCAGTTCCTCGAGGCGTTCCTCGTCGGTGGCGATGGAGATGGAACCGCAGCGCCGGTAGCCGGTGGCCTGGCCCGTTTCGGCCTCCAGGCGCAGGTAGAGTTCGCTGGTATAGCGTGCCAGCTCGGTCATGTTGATGGACGTGCGCAGCTGCCCCACCAATCCCGCCGCGTGCCAGGTGGTGCCCGAGGTGAGTTGCCTGCGTTCCAGCAAGGCCACGTCCGCGACGCCGGCTCGCGCCAGGTGGTAGGCAACCGAGCAGCCGATGACGCCGCCGCCGATCACGATCACGCTGGCGCGACGCGGCAGGTCGTCGGGGCGCTTGGACCGGGTCGCCATGGTCGTCAGGCGCGCAATCGGCGGTTGGCCGGATCGTAGACCGGGTCTTGGTGGATGGTCACTCGCCGCCGTTGGCCGAGCACGTCGACCGTCAACGCCGTGCCCGGTTCGGTGAGCGACGGTGGAACGTAGCCGAAGCCGAGGCTCTGACCAACCGCATGGCCATAGCCGCCGGTCGTGGTCACCCCCACACAGCGGTCGCCGGCGAAAATCGGCTCTCCGCCCTGAACATCCGCATCACCCGGGTCGAGGCTGAAGTAGATAAGTTGCAACGTGCGATCCTGCTCTCCTAGGAAGTGCAGAGAGCGCAGGGTCGCTTCCCGACCGATGAAGTCGCCCTTGTCGAACTTGATGAAGCGGTCCATGGCCGCGTCGATCATTGTGACTTCGTTGGTCAATTCCGCGCCCCAACTGCGGTAGGCCTTCTCCAGCCTCATGCTGTTGACCGCATAGAGGCCGAAATTGCGGATGCCGAATTGCGCGCCGGCCTCCGTGAGCGCATCGTACAGCGCCTCCATGTGTTCCATCGCCGGGTGTAGTTCCCAACCGAGTTCGCCCACGTAGTTCACCCGCAGCGCCCGCACCGGCATGCCGGCGATGTCGATTTCCCTACCGCTCAGCCAGCGAAAGGCGCTGTTGTCCAGCGGTGCATCCGTGAGTCGAGCCAGCACTTCCCGGGACCGCGGCCCGGCCAGCACCAGCACGCCGCGTGCGTCCGTGACGTTGTCGACCCGCACCTGTTCGCCGGCGCGTCGGCCCTGCCGCAGATGGTCCAGGTCGCGCAATTCGGCGCCGGCGGCGGAAAGCACGTAGAAGGCGTCGTCGTCGAGGCAGGTGATGGTCACCTCCGCTCCGATGCGCCCGCCTTCGGAAAGCAGATGGGTGAGTGCGATTCCGTTGCGCCTCGGTATCCGGTTGGCGCACAGTCGATCGAGCATCGCCCGTGCATCGGGGCCCGTGACGTCGTATTTCGCGAACCCGGAGAGATCGAGGATACCGACCCGCTCGCGCACGGCCACGCACTCGTCGCGCACCAGTTCGAACACGTTGTTGTGGCGAAAGCTGTATTGCTCCTCGCGGCCGTCCACCGAGAACCACTTGGGGCGCTCCCAGCCGAAGGTCTCGGTATACACGCAGCCCTGGGCCTTCAGCTTGTCGTACAGGGGGCTGGTCCGGCATCGACGGGCGGCCGGCAGTTCTTCTCCCGGCAACGCCGTGGCGTAGGTCATGGCGTAGTCCTGACGCCCCCGGGCGGCCATGTAACCGGCGTCGGCGAACGCCCCGAAGCGCCTCGGGTCGAAGCCGGTCATGTTGATCTCGGCGTCGCCGTGCAGCATCCACTGAGCCAGGTACTTGCCGCTGCCGGCACCTTGGGCAATGCCGAAGGACGATCCGCAGCAGAGCCAGAAATTGTCGAGCCCGGCGACGGGACCGAGCATCGGCAGTCCGTCGGGGCTGTGCGAGATGGCGCCGTTGACGATGCGCCTGATGCCCGCCCGTTCGAAGATCGGCATGCGCGCCATGGCGCGGCCGAGCCACGGCATCAAGCGTTCCAGATCGTCGGTGAACAATTCGCTGTCGGAGTCCCAGGGCGGCAGACCGCCGGGTGGCCAGGCTTCGGCGAGCCCTTCGCCCTCGTAGATGCCGATCAGACCCGACTTCTGCTCCTGGCGCATGTAGGCGGAGGCGTAGGGGTCGCGGGTGACCGGGAGTTCGTCGCTTCTCTCGGCCAGTTCCGGCACCGGTCCCGAGACCAGGTAGTGGTGCTGGATGTTGCAGATGGGCAGGTCCGTGCCAACCATCTGCGCCACCTGCCGGGCGTAGCAGCCGGCGGCGTTGACCACCGTCTCGGCAACGACGCGGCCCTGTTCCGTGACCAGTTCCCACTCGCCGCTCGGCAGCGCGTTGATAGCGGTCACCCGGTTGTGGCGCACGATCCTGGCGCCCCGGTCGCGCGCCCCGCGGGCCATGGCGTGGCAGAGCCCGGACGGGTCGGCGTGACCGTCGTCGCGGGTCCAGGCACCGGCCAGCACGCCTTCGGTGGAGACGAACGGATTCAGCTCGGCGATCTTCGCGACATCGACGATCTCCATGTGGTAGCCGACGTTGGCGGCGATGCCGCGCAGATAGCGGAACCAGTCGAGGTCCCGCTCGGTGAGGGCGAAGCGCACGCTGCCGCAGCCGTGCCAACCGACCGCCTGACCCGTCAGTTGCTCCAGTTTTCGGTACAGGGAGACGCTGTATTCGTGGATTTTGGCGAGATTGTAGTTGCCGACCAGATTCGGGCATTGACCGGCGGCGTGCCAGGTCGAGCCCGACGTCAACTCGCCCTTCTCGATCAGCAGGACGTCGTCGCAACCCTCGGCGGCGAGGTGGTACAGCAGACCAACGCCCATGATGCCGCCGCCGATAATGACAATGCGAGCCTGGTCGTCCATGCCGGAATCCAACCGTGGATGAGCACCGCGCGATTGTCACGGCATTCGGGGTTGACTGGCAATGACGGATCGCGACGGCAATTGCTACCAGGGGGGGCAGTGTCTTTCCGACGTCGAGCCAACCGCTCGAAGGGTGCTTGAGACGACCCCGGATTTCGCCTCCAAAGGCTGTCCAAACCAGCACGAGACGGGGCTGCCGGTCAAGGTCGCGAGTGGTGATATGACATGTCGCAAAACGTCTCGCCACGACCATGCGCCTACCCTATACTCGCCGCCTGACCGGGCTTCCGGGCAGGGACCAACGCGGCTTCGCACCAGGGACCTGGTGGCTGGAGGCAGATGCATGGCTGACGACAAGGGCGCCGCCGGGGAGCAAGAGGACGATCTCGTCCTCTCCGAACTCGACGATCAGGAACTGGTCGAGCAGATGCACGACGATCTGTACGACGGCCTGAGGGACGAAATCGTCGAGGGCACGGAGATTCTCCTTGCCCGCGGCTGGCCGGCGGACAAGGTCCTGGCCGACGCGCTGGTGGACGGCATGCAGATCGTCGGCGTCGACTTTCGCGACGGCATCCTGTTCGTACCCGAGGTTCTGCTGGCCGCCAACGCCATGAAGGGCGGCATGGCCGTGTTGCGACCGTTGCTCGCCGAGACCGGTGCCAAGCCGGTGGGCAAGATGGTCATCGGCACCGTCAAGGGCGACATCCACGACATCGGCAAGAACCTCGTCGGCATGATGATGGAAGGTGCCGGTTTCGAGGTCGTCGACATCGGCGTCAACAACGATGTCGAGAAGTTCCTCGCGGCACTCAACGAGCACAAGCCGGACATTCTCGGCATGTCGGCCCTGTTGACCACCACCATGCCCTACATGAAGGTGGTCATCGACGAACTGGTGGCTCAATCGATCCGCGACGACTACATCGTGCTGGTCGGTGGCGCGCCGTTGAACGAGGAGTTCGGCAAGGCGGTGGGCGCGGATGCCTATTGCCGGGATGCCGCCACCGCGGTGGAGACCGCCACCGCACTGATGCGCACCAGGCACAACTACCCGTGACGGGAGTGGCCGAACATCGGACCGCGGAGCACGCGAGCCCGGCACTGCCAGACGATGCCATCGCGGCACTGCGGACGAAGGCCGAACCCGTGTTGGTGATCGCCTGTGGCGCTCTCGGCCGGGAGCTGCACGCGATTCGAACCGCCAACGGCTGGGACCACCTGCACATCCGCTGCCTGGACCCGGCACTGCACCTTCGTCCGCCCCAGATCGCGCCCCGGCTGCGCGCCGAACTCGAGCGCGCACAAGGCCGCGGCTACCAGAGCGACCAACGAGAATACCGCCGCATCCTGATCGGCTACGCCGACTGCGGCAGCTACGGCGAGATCGACCGGGTGCTTGCGGACTATCCGGGGGTCGAGCGCCTGCCGGGGCTGCATTGCTATGACTTCTTCGCCGGCACCGAGTGCTTCCGACGCCTCGCCGAGGACGAGCCAGGCACGTTCTACCTCACCGATTTCCTGGTGCGCTTCTTCGATCGCCTCGTCATCGGAACGCTGGGCATCGACCGCCACCCCGAACTGCTGGACGCCTTCTTCGGCAACTACCGGCGCCTGACCTATCTTTCCCAGACCCGGGACCCGGAGCTGCTCGCCGGCGCGAGAGCCGCCGCGACCCGCCTGGGCCTTGAATTCACCCACGTTCACACCGGCTACGGCGCATTGGACGCCCGCCTCGTGCGGCTCGTCGAGGGCTGACGCACATGGACGCCCTGCTGGTCAGATGGCGCGACATTCCGTCGCAGATCATCGTCAAGCAGGGCAGAAGGCGGGCCAAGGTGCTGTTGAGCGCGCGCTTTCAGAGCGCCATCGACCGCGCCGCCATGCGCGCCAAGAAGCACACCGCCGATGCCTACATCAGCGAATGGGAGCGCGACCCGATCAGCCCCGAGTTGAACGACGGGGCGACGGACCTGCAGGCAATCGCCGATCGGCTGGCGGAGGGTATCGAAACGGACTATTCCGACGACCGGCTGTTGGCGCTGATCCGCAATCACGGCTTGAAGGAGCGCTGAAGGTATGTCTCCGATGCGACCGGCACCCAAGTCATGACCGACACGGTGGTCAGTTCCGCAAGCCGCGAGGTGGTGATCGGCTTCGAACGACCCTTCGTGGTCATCGGCGAGCGCATCAACCCCACCGGACGCAAGATCCTGGCGGCGGAAATGAAGGCGGGGGACTACCACCGCGTGGTCGACGACGCCGTCGCCCAAGTTGCGGGCGGCGCCCACATGCTGGACGTCAACGCCGGCATCCCGCTGGCGGACGAACCCGCAATTCTCGCCGAAGCCGTCCAACTGGTGCAGTCGGTGACCGACGTGCCGCTCTCCATCGACTCCTCCATCGTCGCCGCGCTGGAAGCCGGCCTGGCTGTCTATCGGGGCAAGGCGCTGGTCAACTCGGTCACCGGCGAGGAGGAAAGGCTAGAATCGGTGCTGCCGCTGGTGGCCCGGCACGGCGCTGCGGTGGTCGCCATTTCCAACGACGAGACCGGCATTTCCGAGGATCCGGACGTGCGCTTCGAGGTGGCGAGGAAGATCGTCGAACGGGCCCAGGACCATGGCATTTCGCCCAGCGACGTGGTGGTCGATCCGTTGGTGATGCCGATCGGCGCGATCAACGCCGCCGGTCAGCAGGTCATGCGCCTGGTCGGCCGACTGCGCCGCGAATTGAAGGTCAATACCACCTGCGGTGCGTCCAACGTCAGTTTCGGGCTGCCAAATCGAAACGGTATCAACAGCGCGTTCCTGACGATGGCGATCGGCGCCGGCATGACGTCCGCGATCACCAACCCACTGCACGACGAGGTCATGCAGGCCGTTCTCGGCGCCGACGTCATGATGGGCAAGGATCCCGACTGCACACGCTGGATCGCCAAGTACCGCGAACCCGGGGCGCCGGCTGGGGCGCGAGGCAACCGGCGGGACCGCCCCCGGCGCCGTCGACGCGGTTGACGCCCCGAGTCTGGCGGACATGGAAGTGGAAGCCGAACGCGAAGCCTGGGTGGTCTTCACGCCGTCCGGCCGGCGCGGCCAGTTTGCGCACGGTACGCCTGTGCTGCAGGCGGCATGGGAACTCGGCGTCGACATTGCCTCCATCTGCGGTGGCCGCGGGCTCTGCGGACGCTGCCGGGTGGTTTGCGGCGAAGGCAGCTTCGCCAAGCACGGCATCGTGTCCAACTCGGCGCACCTGTCGCCCGCCGGTGCAGTCGAGAGCCGCTTCGGGGAGCGCAACCGGCCCCTCGAGCCGGGCCACCGCCTGAGCTGCCAGGCCGCCATTCAAGGCGATCTGTTGATCGATGTGCCGCCGGAGAGCCAGGTTCACCGCCAGGTCGTGCGCAAGGCCGCCGACTCGCGGCCCATCCGCCTGGATCCGGTTATCCGTCTCTACCTGGTGGACGTGGCGCCGGCGGATCTGGGCGCCGGCAGCGACCTGACGCGCCTGCTCGACGCGTTGCACACGCAGTGGGGCTTGAGCCCAGCGTTTCCGGCGGCGCTGCTGCCCGACCTGCAAGGCCTGCTGCGAACCGGCGGCTGGTCCGTCACGGTCGCCGTGCATGAGGATGCGGACATTCTCGCCGTCTGGCCGGGCTTCAAGGAGTCCATCTACGGTGCGGCGATCGACGTCGGCTCCACCACCATCGCCGCCCATTTGTGCGACCTCGGCAGTGGCGACGTGCTCTGCTCGAACGGCATGATGAATCCTCAGATCCGCTTCGGCGAGGATCTGATGAGCCGGGTCTCCTACGTCATGATGCACCCCGAAGGCAGCACCGAATTAACCCGGGAGGTGCGCAGGGCCGTCAACGAACTCGTCGTCGGAACCGCGGCGGACGCCGGCGTCGACCCCGAGGACATCCTTGGCCTGACGTTCGTCTGCAACCCGATCATGCATCATCTGTTGCTCGGCATCAGCCCGGTGGAACTGGGCGGCGCGCCCTTCGCGTTGGCGGCGGAGGAGTCCGTCAACTTGCCGGCGCGGGACCTTGGCGTCGACGTCAATCCAGGCGCCGTGGCCTATGCGCTGCCCTGCATCGCCGGTCATGTCGGTGCCGATACGGCCGGGGTGGTGCTTTGCGAGCAACCCCACCGGAGCGGGGCGGTGAGCCTGCTGGTGGACATCGGCACCAACGCGGAGATCGTACTCGGCAACGACCAGCGGCTGCTGGCCTGCTCCAGTCCAACCGGACCGGCCTTCGAGGGCGCCCAGGTCAGCGCCGGCCAGCGCGCCGCGCCCGGCGCCATCGAACGGGTACGGATCGACCCGGACACACTGGAGACCCGGATTCGCGTGATCGGCTCCGATCTCTGGTCCGACCAGTCGGGCTTCACCGATGCGCTGCCGGCGCAGGGCGTCACCGGCATCTGCGGTTCCGGGATCATCGAGGCGGTGGTGGAGATGTGGCTGGCGGGCATCCTCACCCACGACGGCTTGATCGACGGCGACCAGGCGAGCCGCACGCCTCGCCTGGTTCGCGACGGCCGTACCTTCGCCTTCGCGATCCGGGAAGGGATCACGGTCACACAGACCGATGTGCGCCAGATCCAACTCGCCAAAGCCGCCCTGTATGCCGGCATCAGGCTGCTGATGGACCGACTGGCGGTGACCTCGGTGGACCGCATACGCCTCGCCGGCGCCTTCGGCAGCCACATCGACGTTCGCTACGCGATGGCCCTCGGCATGATTCCAGACTGCCCGCCCGATGCGGTTTCGTCGGCCGGCAACGCGGCCGGCCACGGCGCCAGAATCGCCCTGTTGAACCAGGCTTCCCGTCGCGAGATCGAGTCGGTGGTCAAGCGGGTGGAGAAAGTCGAGACGGCCATCGAGCCGAAGTTCCAGGCGTACTTCGTCGATGCCATGGCGATCCCGCATGGGGCGGACGCATTGGCCCGCCTCGGCGACCTGTTTCCCGACCGGTCGCGGTACCCCGTTGCGGCCGTCGTGGACCAGCCTTCACCAGCGCAGGGCCGGCGCCCAAGGAGGAGGACATCGCCCCCACGGCAATCGAATTCAAGCTAAGCTCGCGAGCGACTCGCTCGCGTAACTCGCGTAAGGAGAATGGTCATGGCTCGACGATCAGGCGGTAGACGGGCGCGAGTGGCCGAGCGTGCCCAGCCCTTGGCGGAAGCGGACAAGCCGGTGCTGCCGGGGCAGACCGGCGGGCAATTCCAGCCGCTGTCGGCCGCGGGCGTTCAGGCCATCGCGGACAACGCCTTCGCGATTCTCGAGCGGGTGGGTTTCGCCGACCCCACGCCGCACTGCATCGAAACCTGCACCGCCGTCGGCGCCGTGCTCGGGGACGACGGACGTTTGCGCATGCCGCGAAGTCTGGTCGAACGGACCCTGGAGAAAGCCCGGCGGAATCTGGTGCTGCACGCGCAGGACCCGCAGTGGGATTTGGACCTGAGCGGCGCCCGGGTGCACTTCTCCACCGCCGGTGCCGCGGTCATGGCAGCCGACTCGGAGAACGGCATCTACCGGGATTCGGTGGCGCAGGATCTGTACGACATGGCACGGATCACCGACACCTGCGAGCACATCCACATGTTTCAGCGGACCTGCGTGCCGCGGGACATCACCGACAACTATGCGTTGGACATCAATACGCTCTACTGCTCGGTGATGGGCACCAGGAAGCACGTCGGTTCCAGTTGGACGGTGTACCCGCACCTCGAGAAGAGCTTCGAGATGCTGCACATGATCGCCGGCGGCGAGGCCGAATGGCGGGCACGCCCCTTCGTCAGCCAGTCCAACTGCTTCGTGGTCCCGCCGTTGAAGTTCGCCACCGACGCCCTCGAATGCCTGCGGGTGGCGGTGCAGGGCGGCATGCCGGTGCTGCTGCTGTCGGCAGCGCAGGCCGGTGCGACCGCGCCAGCGTATCTGGCCGGGACCGTCTCCCAAGCCTGGGCGGAGTGCCTCGGCGGACTGGTCTACGTCAACGCCATCGAGCCCGGCGCGCCTGCGATTCTCGGCACCTGGCCGTTCGTGTCGGACCTGCGCACCGGGGCCATGAGCGGCGGCTCGCCGGAGCAGGGACTGCTGTCCGCCGCGTGCGCCCAGGTCGGCAACCATTTCGACCTGCCCTTCGGCACGGCGTGCGGCATGAGCGACGCCAAGTTTCCGGACTTCCAGGCCGGCGCGGAACGTGCCGCGACGGTGCTTTCAGCGGCCTTGTCGGGGGCAAACGTCGTCTACGAGTCAGCCGGCATGTACGCCAGTCTTTTGGGCACGTGCCCGGAGAGCCTGTTGCTGGACAACGACATCCTCGGTGCCGTCGGGCGCGTCGTCCGCGGCATCGAAGTCGACACCGATACGCTCTGCTTCGCTGAAATCGAACGGATCTGCTGCAGCGGCGAAGGCCACTACCTGGGTTCCGGCAACACCTTGCAGGTGATGCAGAGCGAGTACATCTATCCGGACTTCAGCGACCGCACCAGCCCAACGGTCTGGGAGGAACTGGGCAAGCCGGTTCTGCTGGACCAGACCCTCCAGAAGACACGGGAGCTACTCGCCCATCCGGGTCCACGCCACATCAGCGACGAAATCGACCAACGCCTGCGGGCCGAGTTTCCGATCGCTCTCTCCCGGGAAGCAATGGGGCGATAGGGAATCGATGGCGTCGCGCGCGGCGACGTTCCGCACAACGCTTGCCATGATGGAGACTGCGGCATGAAAGCCATCATGGTCATGTACGACTCGCTGAACCGGCGCATGCTGCCGAACTACGGCTTCGATTGGACAACTCCGTAGCGCGATCCTCAGGCCGGTTGCTCCGTCGTTAGTGCCGACCAGATGCCGTGATAGTCAGCGTAGAGCGCATGTCGCGGCATCAGTTCAGGGTGGTCGCCAAGCGATGGGTCGGTGACTCGGCTAGTCAGGGGAGATCCGCTCGGACAACGTCTGGTGCCCGCCGGACACGGACGGAATGCTGCCAATTTGATTTATTTCACTATATCGGCTATTTTCAACAAACGATGAAACAAGCTAATATAGAGAAAGAACTGGCAGCGACGGTCATGGATGCCGTCCGCGACCTGCTAGGTTGCCTCCCCGCCGCCGAGGTTGCCCCGCTCGCTGCAATCCCTCGGACGAACCACCACCCTCAGGTTGACGGATTGATTCAGGTTTTCTACGGCGGGGTCACCCGGCTGCTCGCCATCGAGGTCAAGGCGCACGGCGCTCCTCGGTACGTGCGCTCGGCCGTGTACCACCTAGAGAGCTGTGTGGCACGCATTCGACAATCTCCCGCGCAACGTGCCGAGCAGGTCGTACCGATGCTGGTCTGTCCCTACCTTTCCCCCGAGTCGCGGGCGATCTGCCGCGACTACGACATCGCCTACCTCGACCTCGAAGGCAACGCCCGTCTTGTCTTCGACGGCGTCTACATCGACCGCAGCGTATCCTCGAGGCCGAAGCCTGAGACCCGCGCCCTGCGCTCGATCTTCACCCCGAAGGCGGCCGCCATCCTGCGGGCCCTGCTGCGGGAACCGGACAGGTCCTGGCTCGTCACCGACCTCGCGGCGAGCGCCCACGCAAGCCTCGGCCATGTTAGCAACGTCTGCAGAGCCCTCCTTGAACGGGAGTGGGTCGACAGGCGGGACGACGGCATCGTTCTCACCCAACCCGATGCCCTCATTCAGACATGGCGCGAAAAATACCACCGGCCTCGGGGCGAACGGTTCGATGCATACACGCATGTCCACGGCCGGCAGTTCGACGACCTAGTCCGCAGCGCGCTCAATGCCCAACCCGGCTCTCCACGCGCCATCTACGCGCTGGCATCCGCCGCGCAGTGGCTCGCCCCCTTCAGCCGGGATCCAACCCGCTCGTTCTACTCCGACGAGGCGGGTGCACAGGTCTTGCGGGATGCTCTGGACGTCAGGCCCGTCGGCACGGGCCCTAACGTCGTTGTTCACGTCATCACTGATGACAGCATCTTCGACGATGCGGACGAGCCGCTGCCGGGCCTCTTCTCCACCAGCCCCATCGTCACCTATCTGGACTTGTGGTCTGGCAACGACCGCGAGCGGGAAGCCGCGGACCATCTCGCAAAGAAGGCGCTGCCATGGATACCCTAGAACCCCAGTCCGCGAACGACTACGACGACCGGACCACCGCCGCGGTCAAGAGCGTCCTCGTCGAGATCGGTCAGATCCTCGGCAGCTTCGAGGGTAAGTTCGCCGTGGTCGGCGGTGCCGTACCGTGGCTCCTGCTGAGCCAGACGGAAATGCCGCATGTCGGCACCACCGATGTCGATCTCGCCCTCCACTTCACATCTCCTCGCCCAACGGACGCCCGATCAGTGGCAGCAGGACGCTTTCGGCCAAGTCGACGCTTGGCTCGTCCGACTCGGCTTGAGGTGACGCATGCCCATCAGCGCGCAGGGCTTCACCGTTCTCGTCACCACCGACAAGCGTCTCGGCCAGACGAACGATTGTTCCCACACGAGTCGTCCGGTAGTGTAGCCGGCCTTCTCCCCCACCTAGAGTCACCATGCCAAGACCATTGATCGCGCTTGCTGCTTGTCTTCTTGTCACCTCCTGTGGCGAGACCGTTACCGAACCGTCTTCAGTCGAACCTCAACACGAACAAAGCACATTGGATCCTACGATGGCCACGACTCGCGAGTTACCTCACGGCAGTCCGGAAGACGTCGGCATGTCTGCTGAGCGACTCAGGAAGATCGATGACGTTGTCCAGGAGTTCATAGAGGACGGTCGGATTCAGGGAACCGTGATTGGCGTCACCCGACGTAACAAGGTGGTCTACATGGCGGCCCACGGTGTCCTTGATGACACGACCAAGAGACCCATGGCCAAGGACGCGATGTTTCACATGGCCTCCTCGACCAAGCCCGTGGCCGGCGTTGCGGCAATGATGATGATCGAGGAAGGCTTGATCAGTCCGGAAGACCCGGTTGAACAGTACATTCCCGAGTTCAAGGGCATTCAGGTGGCCGTTGCCGAGGAGTCTGCCGACAAGGGCATCGCCAAATCCAAGTCCAAGTCCAAATCCAAGTCCAAGTCCAAGTCCAAGGATGAGCTCAAAAAGCAGAAAGTTCCCGATCATCAGTTGGTGGATGTGAACCGGCCTCTGACCATTCACGATCTGTTGACCCACACGGCTGGTCTCCACACGGGCGGGATAGGGACAGCGATTTCGAACCTGGACCGGCCCGGACCGTCAGACACCCTCGCTTCCTGGATCCCCAAGGTGGCGGCTGGTCCGCTGGACTTCCAGCCGGGAACCCGTTGGGCCTACAGCGGTACAGTCGGTCTCGATGTGGTCGCTCGGATAATCGAGATCGTCTCCGCCACACCGTTCAACGAGTTTGTTCAGGCACGTATTTTTGATCCATTGGACATGAAGGATACGCACTGGATCGTGCCCGAAGGCAAACTGGATCGGATGCCGGTCATGAGCAACGACAAAGGCGCCTGGATCAAGTCTCCTGACTATTTCTCGGGTTCCATCGGCCTGGTCAGCACAGCCCGGGACTATATGCACTTTGAACAGATGCTGGTCAACGAGGGAACCCTGTTTGGCCATCAATTTCTCAAGCCGGAATCGGTTGCCATGATGTCGAGCAACCAGGTGGGGAACCTGTTCAACGAAACAGAAAAGGGTGGCTCTGGACGTGGATTCGGCTACACGGTTGGGATCACCGTCGATCCCGAACAAACCCAAGATGGTCGAACAGCTGGCGCATTCGGCTGGATGGGGGCTGCGGGGACCGTTACCTGGACGGCGCCGGAAGAGGAGCTATCGGTTGTGTACATGGTTCAGGGACCGACCGAGCTACCCTGGAAAATTGCGGAATTGGTGAGGGATGCCATTGTCGACTGAACACACCAGTCGCTGTTCACCTAGGAAACCTCTGGAGGCCAAGTCGTGTGGTGCAGATTGGCGTCGCGAGTGTCGGATGAGAATATCGACGCTCTGCTTGGACGGGCGGATGCGGTTGTTTCCACATCCAACGACAAAGAGTCGTTACATTGGGTCGGTAAGGATTTCTTTGGAGGGAAACAGCCAGAAGGCGACCACTTTGACCTCTTGAGACTATTCCACCCGGACATTTGGCCTGAAATCTCCAACACGGTGGCTTTCGATGTTCCTGTCATTGATCACGCCAGCCTGCTGATAAAGGGCGCCGGTGCAGCGCGAACGGCGATTCACCAGGATCGACCCTATTGGGTAGGAAAAGAGGCGTCGCCAACGATTTTCTCGGTGTGGATTGCGCTTGAGGCCATGTCGAAGGAGAGAGGTGGACTCATGCTGTCGCGCGAAAACCAGGTCGGCGTCAGTGAACTGTCGTCATTCAATACAGGATCAGTCCTGGAACATGAGCAGGGCTCGGAACCGGCGGGAGGATTCCCGATTTCGATTCCCGATCGGACGGCATCCCGATTGGCCATGGTGTTCGTCGGCATGGCGAAAGGAGAAGCGGTTGCGTTCGACAGTTTCGAGCCCCATATGTCGGGCCCCAACACGACGCCCAAGCCGCGACTTGCAATGAAGATTGCCTATGCTGAGGGAATGGGGAAGAGCCATTACCTGACGCGAACAGATACGTTGGAGGCTTTTGAGGGTTTGGCATCTCGGTGCGCCCCCTGACCGCACCGAGCCCCCCCTGTCAATCCACCGGGAGCGGGTTGGCCACCGCCAAGTTGGGGAATCGCGAGAAGTCGCGGTCCGCGGACCAGAGCACCCGTACGCCGTGGTACAGGCAAAGCGCCGCGATCCGGGCGTCGTGCACGACTGCCCCTTGCAGGAGCGCGGGTCGGGCGATCCGCTCGAGGGCGCGCAGGTAGCCATCTCCCTCGGCCAGGAAGCCGCCGTCGAGACTGTCCATGAGCCGACCTACGGCGTCGAGGGCGGCATCCATCGGCGTAGGATCCCTGAAGATCCTCGGGTTCGTGACAACCGCGAGAAACTCGTGGGCGCATGGCCAAGGAACCGACACGGGTTCCGCTCCGCCCACCGCGCCAGTCAGCACCTCGCGGGCGCGCTCGTGGAACGGCATTTCCGGGCGATGCGCATAGACGAGCAGGTTGGTGTCGACCGCTATCACGCGCCGTGCCCACGGTAGATCTCGTCCCTCACCCGACTCCACGGTTCGCCCTGGAACTCGGCCGTGAGCCCGCTGCCGCCGTAGCGCGGAAAGTCCAGATGCCGACGCACCCTCCTGCGGCGGGCTTCGAGGCTGCGCTGCAGGCCTTCCTCTACCAGCCCGCGGAGGGTGGCACCCTCGCTCCGGGCTAAGCGCCGGACCTGCTCCAGCAAATGGTCGGAGAGATCAATGGTGGTTTTCATATGGGTCCCCCGTAATAGAGATACGGTTAGACCATATCCCCGAGGTCTGTACGAGGCAAGTACCAACGGTCCGCGAGTACCAATTGGTAGCCGCCCGTGCGGGCCGCCACAAGGGCGGCCCCTACGAGACGCCTCGCCGACCTGAGGGACTCCGAGCGCTCAGAGTAGGCCTAGCGACGGATCCATGCGTCGGTGTGGTCCGCCGAGAGGTTCGTCACATGGCCGGTAGGCGATGCCATGAGGTTGACGATCATACCCGCGAGTCCCCCCTTGTCGACGTTCCCGTCCTCGAGATCCGCGCTGTTGAAGTGCAGCGTCTCGTAGGGCTGGAGTTGAACGCTGAGGTCATGCGCGTTGCCGGCGTCGTCGTGGGCGGTGAATGCAACCATTGCAGCATCAGGACGCGGATTAACGAGCCGCACGAAGCCCTGCAACCCGTCGCGCCACCCGGCAGCCGGAACAAACGGAAGCAACTCGGAGCCGAGCCCGCAGGTCTGCCCGGTTGCGAACACGGGCGCGAGCATTAGTGCGCTGGCGAACGTGGTCAAACGTGACATTGGGCTTCCTTCGCGCCGTCGTCGCCTAGCCGCCTTCCACGTCGAAGTGGATGATCTCCACGAAGTTGTAGATCCGGCGGTTCGTGGCGCGATCTTGCACCATGACCTCGGCAAGACCCCAGGTCCCGGGCAAGGATCCCGGCGGCAGGTGCACGACCCGTTCGACATCCCTCCAGACGGTCGGATCGTCGCGCGGATAGAGCGAACGGCGCAAATTCCACCCCCAGTCCGAGACCCAGTAGAAATGCGTTCCGCCCTGTGGGTCTCGCAACCGCAGGTATGTACTCCAGAGACCGGAGATGTTGTCTCGGTGCGGAAAGCTCACCGTCACCTCAGTCTCACCATTAGGGGCGTCGGGAACGGTAGGTGTCGGGCTCACTCCTATCCGGTTGACGTCGATCTCCGGTGGTTCGTTGTCGGGGTTGGCTGTCACAAGTTCGATCGTCGGCGAGGGCTCGTCCGTGTCGTCGCCGGTGAACTTGACCGTGCTCCGGGGTGCACCCGACGTCGATGGCCATGCGGTTCAGACGGTTCCGTGGGTCCATCGTTGCCCATGTGGGTGCGGGGTATAGTGCGAGGTCGGACTGCACCCTGCGACAAAAGGCTGATCTACAATCCCAAGCGTTGTTCGAAATGCGACCTGCGTGCGAACATCAGCGCCACTCAGGCAATCTAGACTCCCTGACGATTCGACTACAGCGACACAGCATCGCTCGTCGACGGCAGAGAGAGACACAGGAAGAGACCGCGGTCTCACCGCCAACGGGCAGCTATTCCGCTAACACCCACCTAACACCCACCAACTAAGGAACATCAAATGACTGCCATTTCCGGTCCCCAGGACGGACCTGTCGCCGTGACGGGCGCTTCGGGGTTCATTGGATCCCATACCGTCAAGAACCTGGTCAACGCCGGCTACGACGTGCGCGCCTGCCTGCGCGACGCCAGCCGCGATGACAAGACCGCGTACCTCAAGGCCATGCACGATGCCGGGCCCGGTACGGTTTCGCTGCACTCCTGCGATCTCATGAAGGCAAGCGAAGGCGCGTACGACGAGGCCTTCGCCGGCTGTGCCGCCGTGTTCCACGTGGCGGCCGATATCGGCACCGACCCGGCCTACGGACGACCGAGTCCGGAATCCATGTACGAAAGCCTCGTGACGCAGACGGCGGGTGTGCTGGAATCCGCCAGGAAAGCGGGTACGGTCCGCCGAGTCATGTACACCTCCTCCACCGCCGCGGTGATGGGCCCGGGCGCGCCGGACCGGCCTAAGGACTACGAATACACCGAGGACGACTGGGCCGGCGGCAGCTACGAGACCCTCGACGAACGCTATACCCGCACCAACGCCGAGGGCGAGGTGGTGAAGGCCTGGTCGGTGCAACGCTCGTCCTATGCCAAGGGCAAGGTCGACGCCGAGCGCTATGGGTTCGAATTCGGCGCCAGGCACGGCATCGACGTGATTAGCCACTGCCCGTGCCATGTCCTCGGTCCGTTGCTGGGCAAGCCGCACGACACGGTGTGGCAGCACCGCATCGGCGTGTTCCTGTCCGGCAACACCGACTTTCCCAAGCAGGGCATGAACTGGAACATCATCGACGTGCGCGACATCGCCGAAGCGCAACGGCTGATGGCCGAGAGCAGCGTCGCCAGCAACGGATCCCGCTACATGATGGTGGCCACGGACGAGTCCGGCGAGCCGACGATGCCGGAACTCCTGGACCTGCTCGCCGAGCTGTTTCCCGACATCGACGTGGCCGGCGACTACAAGCCGCCGCCGTCCGACACCCGGTTGCGCGCGAAGTGCCGCAAGGCGATCGAGGAACTCGGTCTCAAGACCCACGACGTTCGCGATACGCTGCGCGACACCGGCAACTCCTTGATCGAGCTCGGCGTCATCGAGCCGGCCTGGAAAAACCGGCGGTAGGAGACGCGACCGCTTCGCGATGGGTGCCGCGACCGGTGACGCACCCAACATCATCGTCATCGGCACCGACTCCTCGGAGTATTACTCTTCGACCTGGACACGCCGTCGCCCAGTCGCTCGACTACGGTTTGGCCCGCCAGCGGTCGAGAATGACCGCCAGGATGATCACCGCGCCCGTGATGACCCGTTTCGTCGGTTCCGTGATGCCGATCTGCGCGAGGCCGATCTGCAGCACCGAGACGATCAGGACGCCCACGAACGCGCCGATGACCGATCCCCGCCCGCCCATGAGACTGGTGCCGCCGATCACCGCGGCCGCGATCGCCGAGAGTTCCAGGCCGACGCCGGCGTTGGGATCCGCGGAACCCAGGTAGGCGGAGTTCATGAGACCGCCCAGGCCGGCAAGCAGACCGGAGACGACCAACACGGTGCACCTGACGCGCCTCGGGTCGATTCCCGAGACCGCCGCCGCACTCTCGTTGCTGCCAACGGCGACGATCTGCCGGCCGAAGATCGTCGATCTCAGGAGGAACTCGAAGGCGACCACAAGCAGCAACGCCATGAGGATGGACGCGGAAACGCCGCTGCCGCCCATGGGCAGTGCGAACGTCTGAACCGCCGCGCCGATGTACACCGTCTGGGAATCGGTGACGACGTAGGCCAAGCCCCTCGCGACCTCCAGCATCCCCAGGGTGACGATGAATATCGGCAGTCGCAGGTAGGCGCCCAGCCAGCCGTTGGCGAGTCCCGCCAAAGCACCCGTCAGAATACCGAGGCAGGCCGCAACCGGTAGCGGCAGACCGAACAACGACATCCCCGCACCGATCACGCCGGCGCTGAGAGCAAGAACGGACCCCACGGACAGGTCGATTCCGCCACTGATCAGCACGAGCGTCATGCCGATCGACACGACGGTGAGGGCCGGCAGCTGGTTGAACAACGTCGACAGTGTCGTCAGCGAAAGGAAGCTGTCCGAGATCAGGCCAAAGAAAACCACGATGGCCAGCAACGAAACGAAGATGAGATTCTCTTCGAGAATGCGAAGAGCCCGGGCGCCGGTTCCAGTCACAGCTTGCCGTCTCCGTTCGAGTGTCAGTTGGCCGTCGGGGCGTTTGGGTGTGGCTCTTTCAGGGAGTGCCGGGAATAACCGCTGAAGGCCGCCGCGAGGATCCGCTGCTGACTCCAATCGCCCCGGTGAAACTCCGCGACCAGTTTCCTGTTCGACAAGACGAGGATTCTGTCGCATAGGCTCTGCAGCTCCTCCAGTTCGCTGGACACGGCCACGACCGAAACGCCCGAGTCACGCAGGCGGACGAGTTCCTCGTGGATCGCGAGTTTCGCGCCGACATCGACACCCCGGGTCGGTTCATCCAGGAGCAACAGCCGCGATCCACAGTGCAGCCACCGGGCCAACATCAACTTCTGCTGGTTTCCGCCGCTGAGTTCGCGCATCTTCTGGTCGACGCCGTTGCTCATCACCCGCAACGCCTGGATCAACTGAAGCACCGCGCTCGCTTCCTTCGCACGAACCAACCTCCCGGTTCGATCCGCAATTCGGCCGAGTCCAGCCACGGTCACATTGAACGCGACAGTCTGGTCGCCGAAGACGCCATCTCTCGAGCGGTCCTCCGCGACGAGGCCGATGCCGCATTCGATGGCTTGCCTGGGATTTCGCGCCTCCGTGGTCCTGCCATCCAGGTGAACCTTGACGGACCCGTCCAGGCGTTTGTCCAGGCCATATACCGCGTTCAGCAGTTCCGTTCGGCCGGAGCCGGCGAGTCCCGCGATGCCGAGGATCTCGCCGCGTCGGCAGTCGAAGCTGATGGCATGCGGCAGTTCGGACGTTCTGAGATTCTCGACCGAGAGGTGTGGCGGCGCGGAACGCTCGTTGGCTCGCAAACCCACATCGAAGTCCGCATCCGCGCCTGCCATTTCCCGGATCAGCGTCTTTTCGCTCAACGCGCCGCTTTCCCGCATCAACCGGAGCTTGCCGTCCCGCAACACCGAGACGTGGTCGCAGATGTTCAGCACATCTGCCAGGCGGTGGGAGATGTAGATCACGGTGACGCCGTCGTTCGCCTTTCCCCGGAGAATCGCGTGGAGTCTTTCCGATTGCGGTGCGGTCAAGGCGGAGGTGGGTTCGTCCAACACCAGCACTTTCGCGTCGACGGCCAGGGTCTTGGCAATCTCGACCAACTGCTTCTCGGCGAGGCTCAGGGCGCCGACGCGGGTGCGCGGCTCGGCCTGTTCGAGTCCGACCACATCGAGCAGTTTCGCTGCATCGTCGTCCGCGGACTTGCGCCTGATGCGGGACAAGCCCCTCGGTGAGGTGTGCAGCAGGATGTTCTCGGCGATGGACAGGTCGTCGACGAGACTCAGTTCCTGCGTACAGATGGCGATGCCGGCGCTCTTCGAGTCCGCTGCGTTGATTGGCCGGTAGGGTTGACCGTGCAGAAGCAGCGATCCGGAGTCCGCACGCTCGAGACCGACAATGATCTTCGCCAGCGTCGACTTGCCAGCGCCGTTCTCACCGACCAACCCATGGATGCTGCCGGCCGGAATGGCCAGGTCGACATCCTGCAGCACGGGGTTGGCGAAGGACTTGCAGATTCCGCTGGCGACGATCCTCGGGTCCGGGGCCCCGTCCCTGCTCATGCCCTAGCCCGGAGGCGGTTCGCTCTGCGCGTCGAGGCCCGCCGGCGTAACAACCATGAGCGGCGTCTCCCGGTCGACGAGTTCCGACTGTCCGTTGATCATGTCGAGGGCCAACTCGATGCCGTTGACCGCGAATTGGTCGCCGTACTGCTCGACGGTGGCCAGGATCCGGCCGTCCTCGAGCAGGGGTTGAACCGCCGAGATGTTGTCGAAGCCCACGATCGCGATGTCGTGATCGAGGTCGGCGAAGGACACCGCGGCTGCGGCACCCAGGGCCATGTTGTCGTTGGCCGCGAGGATCACGTGGACCTCTGGATGGCGAACCAGAATCGCCGCGGTCACTCCGGCCGCCGTGGTCTGGTCCCACGCCGCGCTTTGCATCGCGACCAGGTTCACACCGGCGTCCGCTACCGCATCTTCGAACCCCATCCTCCGGTCGATCGCGTTCTGCGCCGTGGTGACGCCTTCGAGAATCACGACGTTTGCCCCTTCGGGGAATTGTTCCAACGCGAACGCGGCGGCTTCCCGGGCTCCCTTGCGATTGTTCGGACCGATGAACGGAATCGCCAGATCGTACTCGGCCAGCACGTCGCCATCGAGTCGGTTGTCGATGTTCACGACGTGTATTCCACCCTCCCGGGCGCGTGCAAGTGCCGGCACCAGCGCTTTCGAGTCCGCCGGCGCGATGACGATCGCATCGACCCCCACACCGATCATCTGATCCACGAGCGCGACCTGTTGCGCCAGATCGCTCTCGTTCTTGATGCCGTTGACGATGAGTTCGTATTTGTCTGGATGCTGCTCTTGATGGCTCTCAGCCGCTGCCGCCATGGTCACGAAAAACTCGTTGGCCAGCGACTTCATGATGAGAGCAACTTCTGGTCGCGCGGCGGCGGCATCCCCGTCGGGGTTTTCCGAACTACAGCCGAGGATAGCGAGTGCGACGATCGGCAACGCGACTAACGCGACGGCACGGCAAAGCGACCGCTTCATGGGTTCCTCCCTCCGGGGCTATTGTGTTTCATCAACCAGTGGAATCATCCACTGATCGTCACGCACCTGCCCGCCGATCTCGTCCATGACGACACGGTTGACGATTTCCACGCCCGCGGCAGCCATGTCAGGAAAGTTGTCGACGCCGTCGGGCACGGGAAATCCTGTTCGGGTGCGATGGATGTTGTACCTCGCCGAAAACTGCTGGCCGAATGCCTCTTCGATTCCCTGCTTGCCGATCATGAAACCCAACAGGCCCCCCCATGTTGCTGCCGGGTTGTCCGAATCCCAACCCGCAAGCACGGCGATCTTGACGGTTTCCTGATAGTCGCCTTCACCGTAGAACAGGCTGACCATGCTCGCGGCGAAATTGATGCCCGACGCGACGGGATTGCGCGGGGCCACGTCGTAGCCGTCCTGCTGTTCCACCTGATAACGCGTGTACACATCGTCCCGCGCCTGCTCCCAAGGTACCCCGGCGTCATAGCGACTCTTGACGAAGTCGTACATCTTCGCGGTGGTTGACTCATCCGGCAGATGGGCTCTCGCCTGCGCGGCCATCCACTGGACCTGCGACTTCATGGAGTCGGCCGGGATCGCGGCGATCGCAAGGCTGTGCATGACCACGTAGAACTGCGATGCGAGGGCCGCTTCGCCACCCGCGGTCGTGCGGATCGGCAGGTCGGCGATCTCAAGCCCGATGTCCGGTCGACCCGGGGCATAGAGGCCGAATATCTCGGTCGTCAGTTGAGCATCGATCATCTCGTGGAATTCGTTGTTGGCGGGATCGCTGGTCGCCGGCGGAACCACGCCTTCGAGCATCAAGTCGTGCGCGCGCTGATTGGAGACCCAGAGGAAATTCTCTCCCCGACCCCGGGCGTTCTTGATCGGCGAATTGTTCTCGTCGTGGATGTGCGTGATCCAGCCGTCCCGGATCTGCTCGCCGGTCAACCGGGCCGTCTCGTGCTTCGAGAGCAGGTACTGGTACATGTACTCGATGTCCGTGTCGTCGTCGGCGCCCCAGATTTCATCCGGCCCGCGACGAACCCAGTCGATTGTCTTTGGCCGACCCTTGGCACCCCAGCGCGCGTTTCCAACGGTCGTTCCCCAATCCTCGCGGGTGTAGAAGACCCCCCGGTCCCCTTCGCCGCCGATCTTGTGCATCTCGGTGATGATGCCCGTCCAATTGGCGATGCACTGGCCCAACCAGAAGCCCTGCAGCTTTTCCAAGTATTCCGATCGGGGAATCGTCAATTCGTTTGCCCGGGACGCCGTTGATCCCAGGAGCGTCGCGACCACCAAGGCAAAGAAGATTCGTCGCACGTTCATGTCCCTGTCGCCGCAAAATCCGTCAGGCATTATGTCCACCGCTCCTGCGGCCCGCAATGCAGGGGCCAGTCGAGGTCACCGTTCCCGTTCCCACGCCCGGGCGCGGCGCAGGCCTTCGGCAACTTGTTCGGGGCTCATCTCCGCCGCCGTCTTGTCGCGCATGTCGATCGCCTCGTCACGCAGTTCCTCGTCCACGCGCGAGACGGTGAGCGCGAACCACTTGTAGGCTTCCGCCGCGTCCCGGGGCACGCCCTTGCCGTCCGCATACAGGCGGCCCAGATTGTGCTGGGCCGTGGCATTGCCCTGATCGGCGGCCAGCCGATACCACCTGGACGCTTCGCCGTAGTCCTGGGAAACCCCCTGGCCGTATTCGAACATCAGGCCAAGCCAGAGCTGCGCCCGATCGAAGCCGAGCTCGGCCGACCTGCGATACCACTTGACCGCCTCCACATGGTCCTTCGCCACCCCCCGACCCGTCCGATGCAGGTAGCCCATACCGTGGATCGCCCGGGGATTGCCCTGTTCCGCGGCCAAGCGATACCACTTCAAGGCCTCGACATAGTCCGGTTCCACACCGACGCCGACGGCGTAGAACGAGCCGAGGTTGTTCTGGGCGTCCGCGTGACCCTGTTCGGCCGCCAACGTGTACCACTTCCTCGCCTCCGCCACGTCGCGCGGGACGCCTCGGCCGAAGCCCACCATCAAGGCGAGGTTGTACTGGGCAATAGGGTCACCCTGCTCGGCGGCCAGCCGGTACCACCTCGTCGCCTCGGCGAGATCCTCGGGCACGCCCCGACCTGTCTCGTACATCATCCCGAGGTTGATCTGCGCGGGGGCCACCCCCTGTTTGGCGGCAAGTCGATACCAATGTGCAGCCTCGGCATCGTCGTTGCCTACGCCGCGACCCGCGGCGTAGGCCAGTCCGAGGTTGAATTGCCCCAGGTCCATGCCCTGGTGGGCAGCGGCGCGGAACCACGTCACCGCCTGTGCGTGGTCCTGCTCTGGCCCCGGTATCTGGTAGTGGAGCCCCAGTTCAACCTGGGCGGCGGCGACGCCCTGTTGGGCCGCGCGGCGGAACAGGTCGATAGCCGTCGCGTCGTCCCGAGGCACGCCTCGGCCATCCCGATAGAGGTTTCCCAAGGCGAACTGGGCGTTCCCGAGGCCCTGGTCCGCTGCCAACCGATACCACCGCGCCGCCTCGCCCGAGTCTTCCTCGACACCCTCCCCGTAGTCGTACATGGCCCCCAAGAGATGCTGGGCATCCGCCATGCCCTGGTCCGCAGCGGCAAGAAACCACTCGCGCGCCTTGGTCGTATCCGCGGCAACGCCGCCGCCCGTGAGGTAGATCCGTCCTAACGCGAACTGCGCCGCCGGATTGCCACCCTCCGCCAGCTCTCGCACCCGGTCGATGGAGACGTCCGTTGCAGGGGCTGCATCCTCAACGCGGAAGTCGTCTTGCGCGGCACCCGACCCGAGCCAGACGCATGCGCCGAGAACGGCCAGATATCGCCGTGTAGCGCTTGGCCGCATCGGAGTCGCGCCTGGCCCCTCAGCCCGGCACGCCCGCCCAGCGGCCCGGGTCCGTGTGCCGCATGATGGCGATCGTCTGGATCACGTCGGGATTCGCCAAGCCGTGGGGTCGTCCACCGGCCAGCACGAAGATGATGTTCTCGGCCTGCATGACCGCCGTTTCCGCAACAAACACCGCAGACACCGCGGCGACATGCGGCGTTATGTAGCAATTGGGCAGGCGCAGCAACCGGCTGTCCGAAGGCAGCGGTTCGACTTCCGTGACATCGAGGGCGGCGGCTTCGATCTCGCCACCCTCCAGGGCGTCGGCAAGCGCTTCCTCGTTGACGATGGGCCCGCGGGCGGTGTTCACCAGCAACGCCGTGGACTTCATGCGCTTGAACGTCTCGGCGTCGAACAGGTAGCGCGACTCGTCCGTTGCCGCGCAGTGGATGGTGATGCAGTCCGCCTGGGCGGTCAGCGTCTCGAAGTCCACCATCTGCACGCCGTAAAGGTCGCCGGCAAGCTGCCTGACATACGGATCGTGGGCGAGAATACGGCTGACTCCGAATGCCCGCGCACGCATGGCGAACGCGCGGCCGATGTTGCCGAAGCCGACGATGCCGATGGTCTGACCGGACAGCCGGCGCATGGACGGCGTGAACGACCCCATGGTCCGGGGATTGTCCGCCCAATCGCCCGCCCGCGTCATGGTGATGGCATCGTAGAGGCGCCGCGTCAGCAACAGCATGAGGGACATCGCGTGGTCGGCGACCTCCGTGGTGTTCGAGCCCGGCACGTTGCACACCATCACGCCGAGTTCGGTGGCGGCCTCGAGGTCGATGGAATCCACGCCGACGCCGAAACGGCTGACCGCCTTCAGATTGGGGCACGCTTCAAGAACCCGCCGGGAGGTCAGCGGCCAGATACCCACCTGGGCACCATCGGCATCGCCGATGAGTTCGATCAGGCCGTCTTCATCCCGGCAACCGCCTTCCCAGAACTCGATCCCCGCGGCCTCGTAGAGTTCTCTCTGTCGCCCTTGGGCGCGGCCCTGCAACGCTACTCTCATCTCATTCACCTGATGCACCTGCCGATCCACCCGATATTCCCTCGTTCGCTGGATAGAGGCGTATCTTGCCTTGATCGGCGGCGTCGGGGATAGCCGCCCGCCCGATACACGCTCATCACGCCACGCCCCAGTTCTTGTAGTACGCGGGGTTGGCCCAGCGTTGACCGACGTCGAGGAAGCCTCGGGGTCCGCGCTTGCCGTATTCGAATGGATCGCCCGTGCCTTCCATCCAGCGGTGCAGGCGGGTCTCCATCTCCTCGACGACGGGCCGCGCCTCGGCCGCGGCAGCGATGTTGCGCATCTCCAGCGGATCCTCCTGCCGATCGAACAGCCAGGATTCGCGTTCGTGGTGGAACCAGCGGGCGTACGTGTACCGCTCGGTGCGCACGCCCCGCCAGCGGCCGACCCATGACGGGCGATTCGGCCAGCCGTTGGCCATATTCATCAGGTACACGGAGTCGCTGGCACCCGGGGTGCGTTCGGTGTCCGCCGGCGGGGACTCGCCACGCCAGAGCCGGGAAACGTCCCTGCCCTGCAGACCCTCGGGCAGCGGCACGCCGCAAGCACCCAAGAGGCTCGGCACGAGATCGATGGCACCGATGAAGTCCGCGCAGCGGGACCCGGGCGGTGTGGCCCCGGGCCATCGAACAAGCAATGGAATGTGCGCGGACTCGTCGTAGGCGGTGGCCTTGGAGGCCCTCATGGAAGGGTGCATCCAGGAGTCCCTGGGCTTGCCGTAGCCGTGACTCGACAGATGGTCGCCATGGTCGGAGGAGTAGCAGACGATGGTGTCGTCGGCGAGATCCATGCCCTCGAGCGCGTCCAACAATCTCCCCATCTGCGCATCGAGGCCGGTACAGCAGCCGTAGTAGTCGGCGATCTCGCGTCTCGCGAAGTCCGCCATCTGCGGGGGCACGTTCCCCGGCAGGTCGACGTCGGCCGGATCGTAGCCCCCGTATTCGTCGGGGTACTGCGGGTACGGCCAGTGAGGTGGACGCCACGACACGAAGAGCGCGAACGGATCGTTTTCCCGCTCCGCCTTGTGCGACTCCAGGAAGCGGATGGCGAGGTCGGTCTCCACCACCGGTGTCCAGCCCGCGTGGCGCGTGGGCCCGCTCTCGTTCTCGTAGTAGCGTTGGTCGTAGTAGTTGCCGCCGACCCCCTCCGCCGCCGCCAGGTAGTCCAGTCCATAGCGGTTCTCCGCGGGATAGGGACCGACGCCGAGGTGCCAGATGCCGATGTGGCCGGTGTGATAGCCCGCCGACCGGAGGGTGCCGGGCAAGGTCGGAATGTCGCGAAACGGCTCGTACTCGTTGCAGATCACGCCGTTCTTCCAGCCGTATCGACCGGTCAGCAGGATCGCCCGGAACGGCGAGCACAACGGGTGGTTGGAGAACATGTTGTCGCAGACCATGCCCTCGGCCGCCATTCGGTCGAGGTTGGGGGTCCGCACCACGGGATTGCCGTTGGCGCCGACCGCGGTGTAGCGCTGCTGATCCGAGAACACGAAGAGCACATTCATGGGTTCTGTTCCTCGAGGTGAACCAAACACAGTGGACGCGAGCAGCGAAGTCGCGTCGCGGTGCACTGCGGCCCGCGTGCCATCATGGAGCGAATCATCGGTGCGGGCAAACGCTACGAGTCGCTCTTGCACGTCTCGCATAGCGAGACGCGCTCGCAAAGCGAGACGCGCTAGCATCTGCCTGAACGGAGCAACCCCACACCCCGGAGTAGACGACGCGATGAACCAACCCCGACAGGACCAATTCACCGGTGCGCTGATGGGATGTGCCGTGGGCGATGCCCTGGGCGCGCCCATCGAGGGCAGGACGCGGCAACAGATCGCCGCGATGGCGGGCATTACCGATGGCTATCGGCCGTTCAGCCACGGCAAGGGCAAGGACTATCAGCCGGGGCAGTACACCGACGACACCCAGCTGACCATCGCCACCGTGAGGAGTCTGATCGCTTGTCGGCGCGTCGACGGTGCAGGCATCGCCGGCGAGCTTGCCAAGCTCTGGGAATCGGGCGAGATCGTCGGCGCGGGTCCCGTTGCGCATCGAGCCGTCAGGCGGCTGCTCGACGGCGTCGATTGGCAGGACGCGGCGGTCGTTGACGACCTGCCACTCAACGGGGCGGCCATGCGCATTGCGCCCATCGGCCTATGGCATTGCGACCGCCCGGACCGCCTGGCGGACGATGTGACGGTCGCGAGCATCGTCACGCACCGCCATCCGCTGGCCGTGGACGCCGCCATCGCCGTGGCAGCGGCCGTCGCACACGTGGTCACCGCGAGCACCGTCGAGACCGGGGGTCTGCTGGAGGTCGTATCCGCGGCCGTCGAGGAGAGGAGTCCCGACTTCGCCCGCCGCATCCGGCAACTGGACGCATGGCTGCAGTTGGCCGAGTCGGCGGCGTTGGAAGCCATCGCCGACGTCGACCCGTCACGCAGCACTCACGGCTTCGGCATACCCGCGACGGCCGAACCGACGGCGCTCGCTGCTCTCTACACGTTCCTGAAGTCCCCCGACGACTTCATGGCAACGGTTGACCGCGCCCTGCATGTCGGCGGCGACGTGGATACCGTCGCGGCGATTGCCGGCGCGATCAGCGGTGCCCGCAACGGTCTCGGCGCCATCCCCCGGAATCTCGTGTCGAGCGTAAAGGACAGCGAGGAGATCCTTGAACTGGGGGCAAGGCTGTTCGCCAGTCGCGACACTTCGTGAGAACCCGATCGCGCAGCACCAAGCCAATCGTCACCCCGAAGCTCCAGGAAAGAGACAGCCCAACTTCAGCGCTCGTCCAACTCCCGGGCTAGCGTCTCGAACAATCGTTCCCCCCGTGCATGCACGCTGACCACGAGGCCGTTCGCGTCCACGAGCAGGTTCTTCGGCAGCATGCTCACCGCGAACTGCTGGCTGATGGGGCTGTCGTAGCCCTTCAGGTCGCTGGTGTTGATCCAGGTGACGCCATCTTCCAACGATGCGTCCTGCCAGTCTTCACGGTCGGTATCCAGTGAGAAGGCGAAGATGGCGAAGCCACGATCTCCGTAGCGTTCGACGGCAGCTTTCAGGTTCGGCACATCCGCCCGACAGGGTCCGCACCAGGATGCCCAGAACTCGATGAGAACGAGCTTGTTCTCGGCGAGGGCGTCCTCCAACCGGTAGGTGTCGCCGGCGAGATCGGTGGCCGCAAAGCCGTCGATCCTGTCGTTGAGCCCGATCCTTCGGGCATTTGCCGCCATGCGGGTCAGTGTCTCGTTTCGGGCGCGATGGATGCTCACCGAGGCGGGGAGTTGGGTTATGGCTTCAAGTTCGTCCAGGCGTTCCAAGGCCTGCCCGCCGCTAAGCCCGCCCATTGCGACGGCGAGAAAACTGGCGAGTGGGTCGTCATCCGCCAGTGCAATGTCGCGCAACGCGCCGCCCCTGATCCCGTTGATCTTGTTCTGCAGACGCACGGCTTCGGACATGAGTGCATCGTGCTCCGGGCCTTCGTCAAGTTCTGCCTTCGCCGCCATCACCTCGGCATACTCGGCCATCGCCTGTTGGTATTCGTCGGACGTCTGCCAGTTCCGCGTCACCTGCCGGTGATACGGTCCGCCACTGACCGAGAACCCGGCGACGGGATTGACGTAGTCGATGTGAATCTCTCCCGGTTCCAGGACGAACCGGGCGGTGCCCTTGCGGTTGCCGGCGGTGTCCTCGGCGGCGAGCGAGACGACTCCCAGCCCGTTGGTGATGCGACCGGTGATTCGAAAACGACCGTCGGTGATCGGCGCACGGGTCAGCTCGTCCCTGCCACCGATGTTGGCGGACGCACGGCTGAGGGTGACTTCCCCGCTCGCGACCGCCTCGGATATGTCGCCGACGATGACGTAATCGTCCGCATCGGCGTGCGCGGCCGCCAGCAGTGCGGCGGCGGCCAAGGCAACCGAACACAATGCTCTCGGCCATTGCTGATGTCTCCGAAGATTCTTCATTTGCTTCCCATTCCGGTTTGTCCAAGCCCGTAGCGCTGGCCTCCAGCCGCCGCCCGGCGGTCGTTCGACCGATGTCAGTCCCGACGTTCGAAGTGGTCGGCGTTGGTGAGAAACGTGTTCCAGGGCTCGGTCGGCTTCGTCTGCTCGGCGTCTTCGAACTCGCGTGCCACAACCCAGACGGTGTGCAGCACGCCGTCGTGCAGGCGGCCGGAGAAACTGCAGATCGAGTGCAGATTGTCGTCGCCGTTCTGGAAGTCGACACTGAACGCCAGCAGTTCACCGTTGACGATACCCCAGACCGGGTAGGCCCGACCTTGGGCCGCACGTCCCTTGGTCGAGGCGAACGTGCCCTCGAAGGTGCCGTCCTCGACGGGGCCGATGGTCAGCAGAGAACCGTTCTGGTTCTCCCAGGTACCACTGATCTCCACGCCCGGCGTCAGTAGTCCCAGCCGACGTACGGCTGAGGTAGGCGCAGGGCGTCATCCAGGCCTCGCAGGAGATCGGCGTCGCCCTCGAGGTCGTCGGTGCGGGCGAGGACGGAAGCGCTTCGGACACCGAGCCACGCCCGCGTGAACGCACCGACGGAGGCGCTCAAGGTGGGCAGCTCGGCCTCGGTGCCGTGCCGGGCGGATGACTGCCGTCCCAGCGTCACCACGTAGTTGCCGGCGACGCCGCGCCAGGCATTGCCGTCTTCGAGATGCTCCGCGATGGGGTCCGTCAACTGCAGGTTGAAGGCGAAATCGTCGGTGTCGAGCCGCGTCTTGGCGAGGCACTTCGGCACGTCCAGCATTCGCGCCTGCCACCACGCGAAGGTCCGGTGCCCGCTCGTCCAGTTCGTCCCTTCGGTAAGGCGCCGATTGCGGAACGGCTGGGCGAGGACGTCCTGGAACTGGATCTCGGCGGGCTCCATCATGCGCACGGAGACGACTTGATCGCCCAGGGAGCGGATCAGGGCGAGGAGTTCGAAGAGCTGCTCCGGGGTCCGGTAGGCGTACCAGGTGATGCGGTACGGGCCGTTCTCCCCTTGCGTCTCGCCCCAGAGGAAATGCGATAGGGTGCCCCCAGGACCATCGTAGTAGCCGAGGCCGATGGGTTTCTCGGTGAACGCCAACTCGCCACGAATGATCTCGGGCGAGTGAAGCACGCAGCCGCCATGCCCGCGAAGCCGCTCGCAGAGGGCGTGATGCACGTCCTGCCAGTTGTCCTTGGTAAGCCGTTTCGGCGCGCGGAAACGGTGGTCCACCGTCAGGGTCGCGGGATCGAACATCACCCAGTTCGAGTACGCACCGCTGCCGAACCCCAGGCGGTCGTAGAAGCCCTGCTCAAACATCCCCAGCGACGACAACTCGCTGCCCGCTTCGGCCCGTCGGGCAATCGCCGCCGCGGTCACGCGCTTGGCGGCGCCGAGCTTGCGCGCCACCCGGCTGGTCGTGACGCCGGTGACCACAGCCAGATCGACATCGGTGTCGAGATGGCGCATGGCCCCGAGCGAGGTCACCGCGGCGCACTCGGCTTCGCCGTCCAGACGGAGCACGACGCCCTGATACTCCGCGGCCGCCAGACGTTCGTGGGTCTTCGTGGCGTCGTCCGAACCGTCGAGCCATCCCACTTCGCAATAGATGCGGTCGACCGCCGCGAAGTCACGCTCGTGGTCGTAGTCGTCGAGTTCGATCCTCACGCCTGATCCATACGTCGTCGGCCCATGGGGCGCGCATGGTACACGCGCCGTCATGGGGCAGTGGTGGATTTACTCGGCGATGTCGGGATCCCCCTGTTCGACGTCCAGGCGCGCGGCCCAGGCCGCAGCGGTGTCCGCCATCGCGGGGGCGTCCTCGGGGAGCACCATGCCTTGCTCCACCGCCCGGTCGAGTGCCGCTTGCCAAGCCTTGAGATAGCGCCCGCTGTCCGGATACAGATCGGCGAGTTTCTCGCCGTCGAAGTCCGTTGCCACGCCGTAGAGGAAACCGAACCGCATCCCCGGCCGCTGCACCCCGATGCCGCTGTGTGAAGCCGTCGGCACCTGGACGTCGGGCAGACGGATGCCGCCCACCGCGTTGCCGTGATCATCGCGCACCACCTGGGGTCGCGCCGCCGCGGCGGTTTCGCCGGTACCGGGTACGACCTCGACGCGCGGCATCCGCGGCGGTTCGACGCCATCCGTGATCCAGCGATGCAGATGCCGGATCGACGCGTCGTACACGGGGCCGTAGGACAGCCAGTTGCCGCCGGTGTCCGCTTCCTCGGGTCGCGGCACCGACACGTGCGAGGTGCCCGCGACCTCCCAGAGGCGGAAGCGGTCGGAGTCCTCCTCCCGCACCCCGTAGTAGCTGCTCACCTCGGTCTCCGAATTCACGACGATGACCGGAACATCGAGGTCGGCACGGATCGACGAGCCGCCGCCGCGGCGCTGACCAGCACGATCCGCCGCGAACGGCACGCCGCGGCCGAAGTCGATGAACGGAATGTAGCCGTCGAACACGCCCGTGTGTTGGTGCACCCCGTTGATGTACGTTCGCAGACGTGCGGCGGACTGCGAGGCGCCCACGGCGATCAATCGCTCGACCTCGAGGCCGCCCATGGAATCCTGATCCCCGGTGTCGCGTTCGGGACCCACGGCACGGGCGGCCTGGGTGAAGATGTCGTAGGAGTAGGCGTCACCCGGATGAACGAGGGAACCGTAGCGCTTCGCATCCCAGGCCTTGAGACCTTGCGGATCCTGCGGGAACCCGTCGATGCCGATCTTCTGTGCCGAGACCCCGACCCAGGCGTAGCCGCGCAGCGCCTCGCCGCCCGCGGAGCCCAGTTCGAAGCCGGCGGTGACGTTCTGCCAGAAGACGATGACGGTGCCATTGAAGGCGTCGGGGTCCTCCGGACGGACCACCAACAGGCGGGTCTTGAAGTCCGCCTTGTCCGCTGCCGGGCGCGTATTCCAGCGGCCGTCGGGCGTGTGCTTCCCCTCGGCCAGTTCGTAGGCCGTCGCGCTGCCGGCGAGGAAATACTCCTCGGTCACGTAACCCCGGCCGGCAACGTCCACGGCGCCGAACGGGCCGCCCCGTTCTCCTTCCGTCACCGGTCCGGTCAGGGTTCCTGCGGTTGCGCCCAGCGCGAATCCGGCGGCAATCACTATTGCCGCGCCGAGCGCCAGGCTGGTCTTGAATCTCATCCGCCCTCTCCTGTAGTGAACACACTTGTTCGACGACTTGGTTGGACATCGAGTGTAGCAACTCGATAACGTCGTCCGAGGCAGACGGGTTCCCGGATGATCGCGTTTCGACACAACGGCTGCTTGGCCGAACTGGATGACACCGAACGCGACACACCGCTCGTCTACGTCCTGCGCGGTCCGGCCCTCGGCGACATGACGCCCAGGCTCGGTTGCGGCCGCGAGCAGTGCGGCGCCTGCCGGGTGCTGGTCGACGGCACTCCCGCCTATGCGTGCACGCTCCCGGCGGGCGCGGTTGAGGACCGCCACGTGGAGACCGCCGCCGGTCTCGACTCGCCCGTCCGGCAAGCATTGATCGCGGCCAACGCCACCCAGTGCGGCTACTGCCTGCCGGGCATCATCGTCGCCGCCGAAGCCCTGTTCCGCGGCGATCCCCATCCCTCGCGGGAGGCCATCGCCGCCGCCTTGGATGCGCAACTGTGCCGCTGCGGCAGCCATCCCCGGGTGCTGGCCGCGTTGACGGCGCTCAGCGACGCATGAAGCCCCTCCCCTTCAGCCTCGCGGCGACGCCGAAACTCGAACGCTGGATTCGTCTTACCGACGACCGACAGGTGCTGGCGTTCACCGGCAAGGTGGAAATCGGCCAAGGGCTCATGACCGCCCTGCGCACCATCGTCGCGGAGGAACTCGATGTCCTGCCGGACCGGGTGTGGGTTGTGTCGGCGCACACGGGCGTGACACCCGACGAAGGCACGACGGCCGGATCGATGTCCATGGAGACCAGCGGCGCCGCGCTCCGCCAGGCGGCCGCCTGGGCGCGCCGGCTGCTCCTCGAGCGCGCCTCGGCGCGGCTCGGTGTGCCGGTGGCTGAACTGACCGTGGACGACGGCCGGCTCGCCGCACCCGGCATCAACGAGCACGTCGACTACTGGCAGCTCGCCGAAGAACCGTTCGACTTCGAGATTCGCGAACGGACGGCGGAGAAGTCGCCCGACGCGTACCGCATCGTCGGCCACGAAGGACAGCGCCGCAGCGACGTCCTGGCCAAAGCGACCGGCACCGCGTTCGTCCACGATGCCACGACCGATCTGCACGCTCGAGTCGTCCGGCCACCATCGATTCATCATCGCCTGGCGACGTTCGCCGCCGAGGTTGACCGACCCGGTGAACTGATCGTCCATGGCAGCTTCGTGGCGGTCGCGCATCCGCACGAGTTCGACGCCGTCCGCCTGGCCGAGCGCGTCGCCGGACGGGCGCGCTGGACCCGACTGCCCTCGCCCGCCCCCGATTTCGAGATCGACAACGCTCGGCGGAACGCCGCGCAGGCCCTTCCGCTGCGCGACGGCAGGCCGACCGCCACTCCGCAGAAGCGGATCGAGACGTCGCACGAAGCATGCTACTCGCGGCCGTTTCTAATGCACGGCTCCTTGGGCCCGTCGGCTGCGAGGGCGATGTGGCGGGACGACCGGCTCATGATCGACAGTGCGAGCCAGGGGATCGAGTCCCTTCGTCGCGTCATCGCCCGGGTCGTCCGCCTCGATGTCGACCGGATCGAGATCCGCCACGTCCCGGGTGCCGGCTGCTACGGCCACAACGGCGCGGACGATGCGACCCTCGACGCGGCCCTCGTCGCCAGGGCGCTGCCGGGGCGCAGGATCCTGCTCAAGTGGACCCGGGAGGACGAACACGGGTTCGAACCCTTGGGACCACCGATGCACATCAGGCTCGGTGCCCGCCTCGGCGACGATGGCCGCGTCGCTGCCTGGTCCCACGACGTATACGGCTTTACCCACGTCGCCCGACCCTCCCCCGGGGCAACCGGTGTCGACCTGCTCGCGGCAAGGTTCCTGGACCCACCGTTCGAACCGTCGGTGCGTGGACCAGCGCTCGGCGCGGAAGTCGGCATCCACCGCAACGCGTTGCCGATCTACCGGTTCGACGAGCAGGAGGTGACCAAGCACCACATCCCCGACCCGCCGGTGCGCACATCGGCGCTGCGCGGCCTCGGCGCCCAAGGCAACGTGTTCGCCATCGAGTCGTTCATGGATGAGCTGGCGCACGCCGCGGGCGTCGACCCGGGAGAGTTCCGCCGTCGGCACCTGCATCACGATCCACGCGCCGTGGCAGTGCTGGACGCCGTCCTGGCATTGTGCGGTGGCTTGGACGGAGGCCGGGGCATCGGACTGGCCCGTTACAAGAATCGCCAGTGCTGCGCGGCGGTCGTTGCGGAAGTATCGGTGAATGAGGCAACCGCCGAGATTCGCGTGCCCAGGCTGTGGATCGCCGCCGACGCCGGCCGCGTCATCGACCCGGACGGCCTGCGCAATCAGCTGGAAGGCGGTGCCGTGCAAGCGCTTTCCTGGTGTCTGAAGGAGGCGGTGGCGTTCGACGCCGAAGGCGCAGTCGCGAGCCGAGACTGGGTTAGCTACCCGATCCTGCGCTTCAGCGAAGCGCCCCTGGTCGAGACGGTGTTGCTCGACCACCCCGAACTCGAACCCCTCGGCGCTGGCGAAGCCACCGTCGGCCCGGCATCGGGGGCGCTGGCCAACGCGGTGTTCGCGGCCACGAGACTACGCGTCCGCGACCTCCCCATGACCCCGGAACGGCTCCGCGAGGTCGCCGCCACATCGTCTTGACCCCTGCCGCCTACCGGTCCAGTGTTGTCGTATATTCAATTGTAAAGATTCAATATGCCGGCGCCATCATCGGCGAGAGACGCATCCGCGGTACGGTGGGCAACGGTCTGCAGATCAGCCGCGACCGGGGCGAGTCGTGGACCAAGCCGCGCCGGGGGTTCGGCCACGGTCGCGCGGTGGCGGTGACGCCGTCATGATGTTTGGCATGACGGCAAGAAGTCTCGCCCTGGTCAGCTACCTCGCCGCGTTCGCACTCGCCGCGCCGATCACCGCCGAGGTCTCGCCGGAACGTCTTACCCGACTGGACGACTTCCTCGACGCCGCCGTGGCCGAGGACAAGCTGCCGGGCGCCGTCCTGCAGGTCACCCACGACGGCCAGACGGTCTACCACCGGGCGGTCGGCCATCGGGACCGCGAGTCGGATGCGCCGATGCGGGACGACACCATCTTCCGCATCGCCTCCATGTCCAAGGCGGTCGTCAGCACGGCGGCGATGATGCTGCAGGAACGCGGTGCGTTGCTGATCGGCCAGCCGGTGGGCGACTTCCTTCCGGAATACGCCACCACGACCGTCGCCGTGGCCAAAGACGGCGGTGGCTACGAAATCGTCGACGCCGCGCGGTCCATCACGATTCGGGACCTGCTCACCCACAGCGCCGGCATCGGCTACGGCGGCGGCCCGGCGGCCGACCAATGGCGCGCCGCCGGCATCCAACACTGGTACTTCGGCCACCGCGACGAGCCCATCCGCGAGACCGTGCGGCGGATGGCAGCGCTGCCCATGGACGCGCAGCCCGGTGAACGGTGGGTGTACGGCTACAGCACCGACATTCTCGGTGCCGTGGTCGAAGTCGCGAGCGGCCAGGCCCTTGATGCGTTCTTGGAAACGGCGATCTTCGAGCCGCTCGGCATGCAGGACACCTCGTTCTATCTGCCGCCGGACAAGGTTGACCGGCTCGCGGCCGTGTACTCGCGCACCGCGGACGGCACGCTGCAACGCGCCGACGCGAACACGCCGTTCCATGGCCAAGGACACTACGTTTCCGGACCCCGGAAGAGCTTCTCGGGTGGCGCGGGCCTGCTGTCCACCACCGCCGACTACACCCGTTTTCTCGAAGCCCTCCGCCAAGGCGGACCGATTCTGTCGCGCAAGTCCGTCGAACTGATGACCACGGATCACCTGGGCGATCTCGCCGCGCTATTTCCGGGTGGCGGCTTCGGCCTGGGGTTCGGCGTCGCGACGGACCCGGGTGCCCGGGGCCAACTCGGGTCGGCAGGCGAGTACTCCTGGGGCGGTGCCTACCACACGTCGTTCTGGGTGGACCCGGTCGAAAGACTCACGGTCGTCTACATGACCCAGGTCCTCCCCGCGTCGGGGCTGCGCGACTTCGGCAAGGTGCGGGCGTTGGTCTACCAGGCGCTGGAGTGAGCATGCGGAAGACCGGCGGCCGGACCCGATAGGCGACGCGACCGTTGCGAGGCGCCGCTGACCGCCAAGCAACAAACGAAGCATTTGTTCCAGGGAGAAGCCATGTCCAACATCATCGTATTCATGTCCGACGAGCACAATCCGCGCTACTCGTCGCCCTACGGCCACGGCTTCGTCGACACCCCGAACATGCAGTGGCTCGCCGACAACGGTACGCTGTTCGAGAACGCCTACTGCCCGTCGCCGCTGTGCGTGCCGAGCCGGTCGGCGTTCCTGACCGGCCAACGAGTCCACGAGGTCGGGGCCTACGGCAACAACCGCGCGGGGATAGCAGCGGAGACCCACGGGCTCGGCGCCGTGCTCGACGACGAGGACGTGCACACCGCCTTCGTCGGCAAGGTCCATGCGTATCGACCGAGCACCGAACTGGGGTTCTCGGAAACCATCGAGACCCGCGAAGGGGCCTCCGGCTTCGACGTAGCGCAGCAGCGTCGACCGCTCGCCGTGCGCGAGGGTGCCGATGAGCGGTTCGACGGGTACGGTCCCCACGAGCCGCCGTGGGGGCGCGATCTTGACTTCATGGACGCGGCGGTCGAGTGGCTGCAGACCCGGGCGCCGGCGCTGCAGCGTCCCTGGGTTCTGTACGTCAACCTCGTCAGACCCCACTTCCCGCACTACTGCACCCAGAAACTGTGGGACCGTTACCGGGACCACGGCGATCTGCCCGAACACGACGTCGAGGCGGCGACCGCGCAGCACCCCTACGCCGTCGACCTGCGTACGCACTTCCAACTGGCAAACGTCCCCGAAGAACACGTCCGCGGGCTGCGGCGGGGCTACTACGCCTGCGTCAGCTTCATCGACGAACAACTCGGCCGGCTGCTGTCGGCGCTCACGGAGGCCGACCTGGCCAGCACCACCAATCTCGTCTACACCTCCGACCACGGCGAGATGCTGGGCAAGTTCGGCCTGTGGTGGAAGTGCAACCTGTTGGAGGATGCCGCGCGCATCCCGTGCATCGCCGCCGGTCCGGACTTCGCCACCGGTGCCCGGGTGACCACACCCGTCGACCTGCACGACCTGCAGGCCAGCGTGTTCGCGGCGACCGGTGCATCACATCCGGAGAGCTGGCTCGGCACGCCTCTGCAAGACCTGGCCGACGACGACGGGGACCGCGTGGTCTTCTCCGAGTACCACGGCCATGGCACCCGGGCGGGCTCATTCATGGTGCGTCGCGGCGACTGGAAGCTGATCCACAACATCGCCGCTCCCGATCAACTGTTCGACCTAGGCAACGACCGGAAGAACTCGACAACCGCCTCGAAGCGAATCCCAAGCAGGCCGACGAGCTCGCGGCGACACTGGCCGAGGTTTGCGACCCCGAAGCCGAGGACCGGAAAGCGGAAGCATTCTGGGAGCGGCAAGTGGAGCTGCATCGGCGCGAGTCGACGGCGTAGCCCTCTCCCCGAGCCGAGGGGGTTCTGGACGGCGAAGGAAGGAACTGATGAGACATCTGCAACCCATGCGGTGCGCCGCTGCCATAGCGCTAGTGGCGCTGATGTCGGCAGGCGGTGGCGCAGAGGACAATGGCGCGCAACTTCCGGAACTTTTGGTAGCAGCGGCACGCGGCGACACGGACGAAGTAAAAGCGCTGCTGGACGCGGGTGCGGACGTGAACGCAAGGGACAACGAGGGAGTTACGTCACTAGTGGTAGCAGCGTTGAACGGCCACATGGCAACCGCAAATGTACTGCTGGACGCGGGCGCGAACGTGGACGCAAACGACAACGATGGCCATACGGCGTTGATGTTCGCGGCGTGGGAAGGCCACACGGCAACCGCAAAGGTGCTGCTGGACGCGGGCGCGAAGGTGGACGGAAAGAACAACAAGGGCTTTGCGTCGCTGATGGCAGCAGCGTCGAACGGCCACACGGCAACCGTGAAGGCGCTGCTGGAAGCGGACGCGGACGCGGACGCAAAGGACAACAATGGCAATACGGCGCTGATGGCGGCGGCTAGGGAGGGTCATGCGGCAATCGCAAGAGCGCTGCTGGACGCGGGCGCAGACCTGGACACAAAGGATAACAATGGCGGTACGGCGTTGATGTTGGCGGCGGGGAAAGGCCATGCTGCAATCGCAAAAGCGCTGCTGGGAGCGGACGCGAACGCGGACGCAAAGGACAACGATGGCAAAACGGCGCTGATGTTCGCGGCGGTCCATGCCGCAGAGGTGCTGGAAGCGGACGCGGACGCAAACGACAACAGAGGCAGTACGGCGCTGAGGTTCGCGGCGGCGGTCGCAACCGCAAAGGCGCTACTGGACGCGGGCGCGAACGTGGACGCAAAGGACAACCATGGCCATACGGCGTTGATGTTCGCGGCGGGGGTGGGCCATGTTGCAATCGCAAAGGCGCTGCTGGAAGCGGATGTGGACGTGGACGCAAAGCACAACGATGGCTATACGGCGTTGATGTTCGCGACGGCGATGGGCCATGCTGCAATCGCAAAAGCGCTGCTGGAAGCGGACGCGGTCGTGGACGCAAAGGACAACAAGGGCCTTACGGCGTTGATGAGGGCTGCTATGAACGGCCACACGGCAACCGCAAAGGCGCTGCTGGAAGCGGACGCGGTCGCGGACGCAAAGGACAACAAGGGCGTTACGGCGTTGATGTTGGCGGCGATGAACGGCCACACGGCAACCGCAAAGGTGCTGCTGGACGGCGGCGCGGATGTGGACGCGAGCGCAAGCGGATTCACGGCGCTGACGTTCGCGGAGCGGCAAGGCCACGCGGAAACCGCGAGGGTGTTGCGGGACGCGGGCGCGGACTAGCCGTGGTCCGCTTCGCGACCGAGATCATTCGAGGAGCGTCGGCAGCTAGTCGTATTGGTTCAGGAGGTCGGTGCATCCCGTGCTGCGACGGGATGCGACCGGTCAGGATCGACGCTCGGGCGGGAGAACAGACCGGCGATGTGCAGAGGAAACTGTCGAAGCGGATGCCCTCCCGTGCCAGGCGGTCCAGGTTGGGTGAGCGGACCTCGGTGTTAACGGGACACTAGTGTTCTTGACGAGCGTCCATCTTGACAGTTGAACGGAGTTTCGTAGGGGCGACGCTTGTCGTCGCCCGTCTTCGTTCAACACGGGCGACGACAAGGGTCGCCCCTACGATGGGCATTGTGCAATTTCTCGTCGGTCGGAGGCGGAGCCTCGCTGGACTCCTTGAGCGCCGTTGATGTTCACACTCAGGTTGCAAGTGGAAAATCGCTTCGAACTGCTCTTGAACGGCTCGCAAGGCGAGACGCGCTCGCAAAGCGAGACGCAGTAGCCATCGGTCCTTAAGTCGATCTCAACGCGTCCCGGTGCGTCGGCCGGGCGGCTCGAACGCGCCCTGCCAGGCACCGACCCCGGCGCGCTGTGCCTGGTCCTGCAGCGGGCCTAGGTACGCCGCGCCTCCTCGATCCGCAAATGCCAGCCCCGCGGCCACCATCCTCGCCTGCAGGTTCTCTGCCACGTAGGCGTCCTCCTGGCTCTCGGGTGGCGGGGATCCTGCGGGTATCGACATGCATATGCCGAGATTGGGATAGTAGACAAAGCAGAACACATCGGCAGCCGCGACCAGGGACTGCAGGTGGACCGTGGCCTGGTCGCCACACGGGTAGGCATCACCGTCGGGGTCGAAGCAGGTCTGACCGGGCCGCAATGCCTCGATTCCGACCAGTACGACGACCTCGCCCCCCTCCATGATCAGGGTCTCGCCGTCGATGGCGTTGGCGCGGGCCGGGCCCACCGTTCGGTACTCGCCTGCCGCCAGTACGCCCGGAATGTCGGGGTTGGATAGCAGAACCCCCGCGACCACGATCAGGATCGCCACCGCAAGCCTCGCCGGGCCCACCTTCAGGCGCTGGTCGTGGAGCTTCTCGTGAATCCGGCGCAGCAACGGAATAATCCGCGCGGCACCGTAGACCATGGTCGCCAGCGTGGCGCCCGCGTAGACGAGCAATTTCGCGCTCTCGTCCTCGGATGTGACCCCTCCCGGGATGACAATGGCGGTGAAGATGAGCCCGATGCTACTGCCGAAGAACAGGCTCCAGATCCAGAGCAGTACGGAGAACCCGGAGAGCAGTGCGAGCCGACGGAGGTTCCCGGCGTCGAAGACGTCCAGCACGGGCGGGTCCAGGCGGAAGATGTCGCGCGCTAGGCTCGCCGTGAGATCGTCGTCGCCGAGGGCGGCGTCGAGCATTCTGAGTCGCGCCGCCGTCAGCCACAACAGGAACATGGCGAACGACAGGCAGGCGATGGGCAGCACCGCCAGCGGAATCTGGTATTCGCCGAATTCCAGCGACCCGCTCGCCGCGCCGTCGAGATTGGCGACCGCGGCGAGGAATATCGTCACCACCGTGCCGGCGATGGAGATCCAGAACAAGTTGGAGAGCGCCTCGATCGACCGGACCAGGGCTTCGGCGGGAATCGTCAGCGGACTGACGCCCGAGTAGTCCACCCCGCGCAGCCCGGGATCGCGCCGCGGTTCCGGCGTCGCACGTTCAGGAGCCGGGTCGGTTTCCTCGTCTGTCATCCAGTTGTCGAACGGTCCTTGGGGTGGCCCAGGAGGGTCGCCTCTACGACGCCTTCGCCTGACGCCGCCGGGCATGGAGGATCGGCTCGGTGTATCCGTTGGGCTGGGTCAGGCCCTTGAAGACAAGGTCGCTGGCGGCCTGGAAGGCGATGCTGGAGTCGAAGTCCGGCGCCATGTCGCGGTAGCTCTCGTCGCCAGCGTTCTGGCGGTCGACGACCGCGGCCATGCGCTCCAGTGTCTCCCTCACCTGGGCCTCGCTGACGATGCCGTGGTGCAGCCAGTTGACGATGTGCTGGCTGGAGATGCGGCAGGTGGCGCGGTCCTCCATCAGGCCGACGTCGTTGATGTCGGGCACTTTCGAGCAGCCGATCCCCTGGTCGATCCAGCGCACGACGTAGCCGAGGATGCCCTGGGCGTTGTTGTCGAGTTCGCGCTGGATGTCGCCCGCCGCGAGGTTCTCGCCGGCCAGCAGGGGGATCGTGAGAATGTCGTCGACGCTGGCCCGGGTTCGGGCGGCAAGCTCTTGCTGACGGTCGGCGACGTCCACCTGGTGATAGTGCAGCGCGTGCAGGGTCGCCGCGGTGGGCGACGGCACCCAGGCGCAGTCGGCGCCGGCGGTGGGATGGTTCGCCTTGGTGTTCAGCATCTCCAGCATCTCGTCGGGCTTCGGCCACATGCCCTTGCCGATCTGCGCACGTCCCGGGAAGCCCGTGGCGAGCCCGGCATCGACGTTGGCGTCCTCGTAGGCGAGGATCCAGCGCTCCTGCTTCATCGGATCCTTGCGCACCATGGGGCCCGCCTGCATGCTGGTGTGGATCTCGTCGCCGGTGCGGTCGAGAAACCCCGTGTTGATGAAGACGATGCGTTCCCGGGCGACGCGGATGCACTCCCGCAGGTTCAGGCTGGTACGCCGTTCCTCATCCATGACGCCTACTTTCAGCGTGTTACGCGCTATACCTAGAACGCCCTCGACACGGCCGAAGAGCTCGCAGGTGAACGCCGTCTCCTCCGGCCCATGCATCTTGGGCTTGACGATGTAGACGCTGCCGGCGCGGCTGTTGCGGTGCGTGCCGAGGCCCTTCAGGTCGTGCACGGCGCACAAGCTCGTGACCACGGCATCGAGAATGCCCTCGAACACCTCCTCGCCGTCGGCGTCGAGCACGGCGTCGTTGGTCATCAGGTGACCGACGTTGCGTACCAAGAGGAGGCTGCGCCCCGGCAACGTCAGCTCGCCGCCGTCGCGCGCCGTGAAAGTGCGATCGGCGACCAAGGTGCGGTGTACCGTCTCGCCGCCCTTCTCGAAGGTCTCCTCGAGTCGCCCAGTCATCAACCCCAGCCAGTTGCGGTACACCAGCGTCTTGTCCTCGGCATCCACCGCCGCGACGGAGTCCTCGCAGTCCTGGATGGTGGTGACGGCCGATTCGAGCAGCACGTCCTTGACCCCGGCCGGGTGGGCGGCGCCGACGTCGTGGGTCCGGTCGATCTGGATCTCGATGTGCAGGCCGTTGTGGCGCAGGACCACGGCCGAGGGTTCGCCCGGCGCATCGCCCGCGAAGCCGACGAACTGCGCCGGATCGGCCAAGCCCACCTCGCTGCCGTGGGTGGCGACGCGCAGATCGCGGCCATCGGCATCGTCCACGACCTGGTACGCGGTGGCATCGCCGTGACTTGCGCCGTCCAGGGGAACGACGGCGTCGAGTTCCCTCGCGGCGCGCTCGATGACCCGTTCGCCGCGTGCGGGGTTGTAGCTCGTGCCCTTCTCGCGTCCCGGCGACTCCGGGATGATGTCGGTGCCGTAGAAGGCGTCGTACAGGCTGCCCCAGCGGGCGTTGGCGGCGTTCAGCGCGAAACGGGCGTTCATCACCGGCACGACGAGCTGCGGCCCGGCGGTGTGGGCGATCTCGTCGTCAACGTTGGCGGTGGCGATCTCGAAGGGGCCGCCTTCCGGCACGAGATAGCCGATCTCGGAGAGAAACGCCTTGTACGCCGCGGGGTCGTGCCGCTGACCGCGGCGTTCGCGGTGCCATGCGTCGATCTTCGCCTGCAGCTCGTCGCGCCGGGAAAGCAGCGCCCGGTTCTTGGGCGTCAGCTCGCGCACGATGGCGCTGAACCCGGCCCAGAACGCGTCCTCGACGATCCCGGTGCCAGGCAGCGCTTCGGCGGTTATGAAGTCGTCCAGTTCCTTCGCCACCCGAAGACCGTGGCGGTCGACTCGATCGGTCATATCGGTCATGGTGCCCCCTTGCGAAACGACGCATAGTACCGGGTCGGATGATCATTTCCAGCCAGTCGACGACACAATCCGCCTGGCTCCACTGGCAGGTGGCGGCGGGCTGGTACTGAACGCCGAGTGCGCTTCTCGGCGCGCTGGGGTTCATCCCGCGGTCGTGCCGCGCGCACCGCGCCCAGACCAAGGGCAAGGTGGAGCGGCCGAATCCGCTTTCGAGACAACCCGTTGTCCCTCGGTGTTGGCCTAGCCGCCACGTCGTTTTGGCGAACGCCCGTCACAGCTATCGTCCGCGAAGCTCAGAGCCTCCTTCCACTAGGGAAGGTCTGATTAAGACCTTCCCTAGCGCGGCACAGGGATGTGCCGCCAAATTCAACGACGCAAGGAGTTGAATTTGCACGCAAAAAAAGACCGCGTTCTTGTTTTTGCGTTTCTGATCAAGCCAGGGATGGCTTGATCAGAGCATTCCTAGCGCCACGGAGTCGGCCACGCCAGAGTTGAAGAGCTGGCTTCCCATCGCTGCCCTTCACCATGTCACACTCCGAGTGGAATTCCTCGACTACCTGGCCGAAAGGGCGGCGATGCAGAACGTTCGCCTCACCGGAGGAACGTTCTGTCGGCGGCGCCGACCGTGTCCCGCTTCGGAAACTCGGGAGGCAAGCCGACCCACTGGAACATCGTGTCGACGCGGACATCGCCGTACCGTATGTTAACCGTGACGTGGGTGCCCATCGGAGGCATGTCGGTCACCGTGGAATCGTCGAATGTGATGCCGGAAAGGCCATCGAGTTCGAAGCCGAACATGCGCTGCGCCTTGCCAGCGATCTGGGCGACCTCGTAAAGCGCCGCCAAAGCGTTCCGGTTGTCACTCTGAAACTGCGTCGGATACGCAACGTAGTAGGCATCACCGTCCAGACGTAGGCGGACGTCCACCGACTCCCGGTCGCCCGCGTGCGTCAAGCTAGTATGGAGCATGGCGGTCGGGGGGAGATCTAGGGGGTGGTCGGGCGAAGACTGCAACTGGATGTTAAAGGACTCGATCATGGCCGCCGATGGTGCCTCGGGACTGGCGTCCAAAACATGCTGGAATACCGTGATCGGCAAGCCCCTGGTCAAAGCGAAGTCCACGCCGAGAATATCGTTAATAAATGGAGGGGCGGCAATGAAGCCTTCGCCCGTGATCTCGGAGTGTGCCTCCATTCGCTCGTGCAGATCGGGCGTCAGTTCATTCCAGAAGCGGCGGTGATCCTCTTCCCGGAGGCGTTCACGCTCCTCTTCTTCCCGTAGGCGTTCAAGCTCTGCTTCCCGTAGGCGTTGACTCTCCTCTTCCCGCAGGCGTTCGATCACCTCTTCCCGCAGGCGTTCAAGCTCCTCTGCCCGCAGCCTTTCAATCACCTCTTCCCGGAGACGGTCAAGCTCGGCGGTGTTTGATGGAACGGCGACGGTCGACTCGTCCTCAGTGTCCAGGCCCTGTGCTTGCAGACCGAGTGCGGCCAGCGATAAAACAACAGCGGCGAAAGCGATCATTGGTCTCACGGTGGTTGTCCCCCAACCCATTCCTAGCGTGCTTCAGACCGGCACAGTGACGCACCATCCCCATCGGCCGTTATTCCGGCGCGGAAATCTGCACACCCGCGAGCACCGTACCTGCACGGCGGCAATTTGCCAAACGCTACGCTCCCGCGCCTCGACCCCGAAGCGCCGGTTCATCCGCGGCCAGAACGACTCGACCAGATACCGGTTCGCCGACGACAGGTCCGCCTGGCCCCGCTGGTGGAGTCCTGATCATATGCCGCATGATGTCGCCATGGACAGGGTGACAACCAAGGGTTCCGGTTCGTCCGGCGCGGCGGATGACGAGCCCGGCGCGGCCGATGAGCAGAGTGCCGCCATTGCGCCGCTTCGCTTTCGTTTCGCAGCGATGCTCTACGACGGCCTGGTGGTGCTGGCCATGTGGGTGATGACCATCGTGATCCTGGTGACGGTCATCGGCGATGCGGTCGTGGGGGCGTGGGTGCAGAGCCTGCTGTTCGTCGAGCTGTACGCCTTCCTGGCGTTCTTCTGGTGCTGGCGCGGCCAGACCCTGGGGATGCTCGCTTGGCGACTCAGCATCCGGTCCGACGGCCGGTTCACACCCACCCAGGCGCTCGGTCGGTTCGTCGGCGGGCTCGCGAGCTTCGCCACCCTGGGCCTGGGTTTCTTCTGGATGTGGTTCGGCCGGGACCGAAAGACCTGGTCGGACCGCCTGTCCCGCAGTGTCGTGGTGCGCGCGCCGAAACGGTCGACCCGGTGATTCAGACCCGCCGGACCAGCAGTACGCCGGCGACCCAGCAGACCGCTACCGGGATCGACATGGCGAGCCACGGAGGGATCGCGAAAACCACGGCCATCGGCCCGAACACGTCCACCAGGTACTTGAACGCCAGTCCCACGGCGATGCCGACGCCCAGGCGTGCGCCGAGACCCGCCTCGCGCATCGGGCCGGCGACGAAGGCCAGCGCCACCAGCACGAGCCCGACCACGGCGATCGGTTGCAGCGCCTTGCTCCAGAACGCGACCTGGTAGCGGGTGGGATCAAGGCCTTCGCGCTGCATGTAGCGGATCTGGAAGCGGAGGTCCGCGAAGGACAGCTTGGCGGGGTCGAACAGCGCCTTGGCGCTCAGCAGTTCGGGTTCGGTCTCGCTCCGCCACGGCAACTCGTCGTAGCGGTGCACGCTCGTACCCTCGGCACCGATGCGGGTCTCCACCACTCCCTCCAGCAGCCAGTGGCCCACGCCGCCTACATGGTCTGGTACGAATACCGCGCGATCCGCGTAGCGGCTCAGCGACAGGCGGCCGGCGTCTACCTCGTACTGGCGGATGGCGACCAGTTCCCCGTCCTGTGCATAACCCCCGATCTCGGTGTAGAGCCGCCCCTCCCGGTACCAGTGCGACGAGATGATGTGTCCGGCCTCGTCACCGCGTTGCACGCGGAGCTTCATCGAACTCGCCGCGGTCTCACCCACCGGGGCGACGAACTCACCGAGGATCTGGTTGGCCCCCACCAAGAGCAGCATGGGCACCGCCGCCGAAATGAACAGGCGGGCCATGGACACCCCTGCGGCGCGCAACACGGTCAGTTCGGTGCGACTTGCGAGCACCCCGAGTCCCACCAGGGCGCCGATGAACGCGGCATAGGGCACGAGGTCGTAGAGCTGCCTTGGCAGGGTATAGAGCACGTACATCGCGGCGTGACCCTTGGTGTAGCCCGGCGTGATGTCGCGGAACTCGTCAACCAGGGTGAAGAGCGTGACGAGCACCAGCAGACAGGCCAGCACGGCGACCGCCGACTTCAGCACCGTCGTGCCGATGTAGCGGTCTACCCGCATACCGGCGTGTTCAACCACGGTTGCTTCTCGCCACCAGCCAGACCGCGATGGCCAGCATGATGCCGTGGATCGGCCAGAGCCCGACGGCCAGCGGCAGCGTCCCTTCGGCGAGGCCCTCCTGGGCGAAGACCAGCGCAAGGTAGTACGCGACGAACAAGCCCACGCCGGGAAGAGTGCGGGCGAATCGACCCGCCCGCGGCGGCGGACGAGCCATCCCGAAGGCCGCCAGCGCCGCGATGAGCGACATCAGCGGCCAGGCGATCCGACCGTTGAGTTCCGCCGCCTCCTCGGGCGCGTCAAGAGACAGGGCGAGGGTGTCGAATCCGCGCACGTCGGCCATCGGCACCGGAGCCCGGCGATCGATGCGTTGCCCAAGGCGGGCGAACTCGGTCACGCGGTAGCCCGCTTCGCCCGGACGGCCCTCATAGCGGACGCCGTTGACCAGTTCCAGGAAGCGGCTGCCCGTCTCGGGAAACCGGTACTGCTGCCCTGCCTCGGCGAACACGGCGACGCCGATCGCGCCCCGGCGTTCCGCCATGAACACGCCATCGAGCCGATTCGCCTCGCGGTCCACGGCCTGGGCGTAGGTGACGCGGCGACCATTGGTCGGCGTGTGGAATGCGCCGGGCACGAAGGCGTCGAGTTCGCTGTCCACCAGTTGCTCGAGGGACAATTCGGCGTAGAGTCTGCGCGCCTCGGGCGTCATCGACAGCGACAACAGGCCGACGAGGACCGCGACCGGCACCGACACCGCGAACAGCCAGCCGATCATGCGTCGCGGGGTCGCGCCGGCACCGGCCAGAACCGCGTACTCGTGCTCCGCATGCAGTCGCCCGAAGGTCAGCAGGATCGCGATGAACAAGGCGAACGGCGCGGTCACCTGAACGAACTCCGGTACCCGGAACGCCACCAGCAGCCACAGCGCCTCCGCCGTGAAGCGACCGGCGGCGGCACCCTGGACGAAGCCGATGAAGCGCGCGCTCAAGCCCACGACGAGGAGCAGCACGAACACCGCAAGGAACACGAGCAGCAACTCGCGCGCCACGTAGCGCGCGGCCACGTAGCGGGTCGAAGGACGCGGCCGTGTCATTTCCATAGCCATTGCAGTTCCGTAGGGGCGACCCTTGTGGTCGCCCGTCTCGCGACCCCTGTGGTGGCTCGTTGGGCCGACAGCCACTATATCGGCACGACCACCACGATCATCGACATGTGGGCGACCACAAGGGCCGCCCCTACGGTCGGTGCTAGAATTTCCTTCCAAGGCGGGTCGGAACTGATTATGCGTTACGCAACGAGAACGGGGAACGTGGCCTCGGCAGCCACTGATTGTCTTGTCGTGGCCCGTCGTGCCGCGTCCGACGTCGGCGCCGCGCTCGGTGTCGAGGAGCAGGTGCGCCTCGTGCTCGAAGGCACCAAGGGTCGTGTAGGGGGCGTTGCCCGCGTCTACCTTCCGGGGCGCCCTTCGCGTTTGCTGATCGTCGGCACGGACGCCAAGGACGACGGTTGTGCGGGATCGCTGGCCGACTTCCGCCGCGACATGACCGCGGCGGCGGCGGCGATCGCGAACCTCGACGTGGGCGACGCCACGGTATGTCTCGATGACTTCGAAGCCGGCGATGAGTCCGCGGTCGGTTCCGCCGACGCCTACCGCAAGGCCCGCATCGCCCTCGCCGCCGTCGCCCACGCGACCTATCGTTTCAGCGTCTACAAGTCGAAGAAGCCCACCCCGGCCAAGCTCCGTCAGGTCGCCGTGCTGACGCGGCGGCGCGCCCTGGCCCGGCGCGCGGTGGCCCATGCCCAGGCTCTCGACGACGGTCTTGCGCTCGCCAAGGACCTCGGCAACCAGCCGCCCAACGTCTGCAACCCGAGCTTCGTCGCCCGCGAGGCGCGCAAGCTCGGACGCGGCAATGCCAATGTCACGGTATCCGTCATCGACGAGCGGAAGATGGCCGAACTCGGCATGGGCGCGTTCCTGTCCGTCACCCGCGGCTCGGCGACCCCCGCGAAAATGATCATCGTGCACATCAAACAGGGCACGAAGGGCGACAAGCCGGTGGTGCTCATCGGCAAGGGCATCACCTTCGATACCGGCGGCATCAACCTGAAAGCCGGCGCGGGCATGGAGGAGATGAAATTCGACATGTGCGGTGCCGCCGCCGTGCTCGGCGCCGCAAAGGCCGCCATCGAGGGTGAACTGCCCATCAATCTCATCGCCATCGCCGCCGCCGCCGAGAACATGCCGGGCAGCCAGGCGTCCCGTCCAAGCGACATCGTCACGACGATGTCCGGCCAGACCGTGGAGATTCTCAACACCGACGCCGAGGGCCGGCTCGTCCTGTGCGACGCCCTGACCTACGCCGAACGCTTCAAGCCCGCCGCGGTGATCGACGTCGCGACCCTGACCGGTGCCCAGGTGGTTGCCCTGGGTTCCCACGCCAGCGCGCTCTACGCCAACGACGACGGCCTCGCCGATGCCGTCGCCGACGCGGGCGATGCCGCCGGCGATCGGGTGTGGCGCATGCCCCTATGGGACGAATACCAGAAGGCCATCGACAGCACCTTCGCGGACATCAAGAACGTTGGCGGCCGTGCTGCAGGCTCGATCACCGCCGCCTGTTTCCTGTCGCGTTTCAGCAAGGCGTTCCCGTGGGTCCACCTGGACGTTGCGGGGACCGCCTATGTCGCCGGTCGGGGATCCTCCGGACGACCGCTGCCGGCGCTGTTCGAATACCTCCTGAAGGCTGCGTCAGCCAACGGATGACGCGCATCGATTTCTACATCCTGGCGGACGTCGACGAGGCCGCGAGAAGGCGTTTCTGCTGCCGGCTTGCGCACCGCGCGGCCACCGCCGGCAAGCGTGTCCACATTCGCGCCGACGAAGCGGCGGCCGCCGATCTCGACGAACTCCTCTGGGAATACCCGCCGGACCGGTTCCTACCCCACGCGCGCATCGCCGATGCTTCGGGGAAGGAGCCGGTGACGGTGGGCAACGTCGAGGAGGAACCGCCGCACGACGATGTGCTGATCAACCTGGCCACCGACATTCCAGGGTTCTTCGGGCGCTTCGAACGCGTCTCCGAAGTCGTGCTGGCGAGCGCCCGGAGTCCGGGCCGCGACAAGTACCGCCGCTACCGCGAAGGCGGCTATCCTCTGTTCCACCACGAACTCGATGATTGGGAGTAGAAGGAACGCCCGTGCCGCCGGGCGCGCTACACCGACCTTGCCGCGATGAACATGGAAGGCAGTTTCGATCCCCGCGCCATCGAGGCCGATCTCTACGCCGAGTGGGAACGCGACGGTGTTTTCGCCCCCAACGGCAACGGCGACCCCTACTGCATCGTCATTCCGCCGCCGAACATCACCGACCGCCTGCACATCGGTCACGCCTTCCAGCACACGCTGATGGACGCGCTGATGCGCTACCACCGGATGCGCGGCCGCAACGCCCTGTGGCAGACCGGTACGGACCACGCCCAGATCGCCACGCAAATGGTCGTCGAGCGACGGCTGCTGGACAAGGGCATCACGCTCACCGACATCGGCCGCGATGCCTTCATCGACAAGGTCTGGGACTGGCGCCGCACCACCGGGGGAGACATCTCCCGGCAGATCCGGCGCATGGGCTCGTCGGTGGACTGGAGCCGTGAACGCTTCACCATGGACGAGGGCTTCTCGCGGGCGGTGATCGAGGTCTTCGTGCGCCTCTACGACGAGGGCTTGATCTACCGGGGCCAGCGGCTGGTGAACTGGGACCCAGTGCTGAAGACGTCGATCTCCGACCTCGAGGTGGACAACAACGAGGAGCCCGGGCATCTGTGGCACCTCCGCTACCCGCTGGCCGACGGTGTGAAGACCGATGCCGGGGCGGATCACCTGGTGGTCGCCACCACCCGCCCGGAGACCATGCTGGGCGACACCGCCGTCGCGGTGCACCCCGACGACGAACGCTACCGCACGCTGGTCGGCAAGGCGGTCGTCCTGCCGCTGGTCGGCAAGCACATTCCCATCGTCGCGGACGACTACGTGGACCGCGCGTTCGGCTCCGGCTGCGTCAAGATCACGCCCGCCCACGACTTCAACGACAACGCCGTCGGTGACCGCCATGGGCTGGAACTGGTCAACATCTTCGACGTCGAGGCGTGCATCAACGACAACGCACCGGAGGCCTACCGGGGCCTGGACCGCTTCGAGGCACGCTCGCAGGTCGTCGCCGACCTGCAGGCGGCCGGACTCGTCGAGCGCATCGAGGAACACGCCACACCCGTGCCCCGCGGCGACCGCTCCGGGGCGGTGATCGAGCCGTGGCTCACGGACCAGTGGTTCGTGAAGATCGAACCTCTGGCGGCGCCGGCGATCAAGGCCGTGGAGGACGGCGACGTCGAGTTCGTGCCGCGCCAGTACGAGAACATGTACTTCGCCTGGATGCGCGACATCCAGGACTGGTGCATCAGCCGCCAGCAGTGGTGGGGCCACCGCATCCCCGCCTGGTACGACGACACCGGGGCCATGCATGTCGGCCGCAGCGAGGCCGAGGCCCGGGACCGCGCCGGGCTCGACGCCAGCGTGCCGCTGCGCCAGGACGACGACGTTCTCGACACGTGGTTCTCGTCCGCGCTGTGGACGTTCGGCACCCTCGGCTGGCCGGAGCGGACGCCGGAACTCGCCACCTACCATCCGACCAGCGTACTGGTCACCGGCTACGACATCATCTTCTTCTGGGTCGCGCGCATGGTGATGATGACCATGAAGTTCACCGGCGAGGTGCCCTTCCACAAGGTCTACATCCACGGCATGGTGCGTGACGCCGAGGGCGCCAAGATGTCGAAGACCCGCGGCAACGGTCTCGACCCCCTCGACCTCATCGACGGCATCACCACCGAACGCCTGGTCGCCAAGCGGACGGCGAACATGACCCAGCCGCGCATGGCCGAGGACATCGCCGCGCGCACCCGGCGCGAGTATCCCGACGGCATCCCGGCCTACGGCACCGACGCGCTGCGCTTCACGTTCTGTGCCATGGCGTCCCAGGGCCGGGATCTGGCCTTCGACCTGAAGCGCATCGAGGGCTACCGGAACTTCTGCAACAAGCTCTGGAATGCCACCAAGTTCGTCCTCGGCCACGTCGGCGACAAGGCCGAACTCGACGGCGACGCCACGCTCTCGCAGGCGGACCGATGGATCCGTTCCCGGACGCGCCAGCTGGCGAACGCGGCGCACCGCGCCCTCGCCGACTACCGCTTCGATCTGTACGCCAACGCGGTCTACGAGTTCGCCTGGCACGAGTACTGCGACTGGTATCTCGAACTCACCAAGCCCGTGCTGTTCGACGCCGGCGCGCGGCCAGCCGAGGCACGCGCGGCCAAGCGAACGCTGCTTGCCGTCCTCGACATGCTGCTGCGCACGGCGCACCCCATCGTGCCGTTCATCACCGAGACCCTGTGGCGGCGGATCGCACCACTCATCGGTGTCTGCGGCGATGCGGACACCATCATGCGCCAGCCGTTCCCGGACACCGACGACGCCCCGCACGATCCGGAGGCACAAGCCGCGATCGAGTGGCTCAAGGACGCCGTCACGGCAATCCGCAACATCCGCGGCGAGTTGAAGGTGCCCCCCGGCACCGAGGTCGCCCTGCTACTCCAGGGTGGGACCGCAACCGACCGACGACGCTTGGACGAGACTCGCTCCCTGCTCGCGCGCCTGGCCAAGGTGGGCGAGGTGCGCTGGCTCGACGACGCCGAAGAACCGCCACCGGTTTCGGTGCAACTCGTCGGTGGACAAGCCGACGACGACGGTGCGGATGAGCCGTTGAAGGTCATGGTGCCGATGGCGGGACTCATCGACGTGGACGCCGAGCGCCGACGCCTGACCAAGGAGGTCGACAAGCTCAGCAACGAACTCCGCCGCGCCGAAGGCAAGCTCGGCAACGCCAATTTCGTCGCCAAGGCGCCGCCCTCGGTCGTCGCCAAGGAGCGTCAGCGCGCGCTGACGCTGGCCAAGGAACTCGAAGCCCTCGAAGCGCAACGGACCAAGCTCGCGACGCTCGAGACCGTACAAACGAGCGAAGCTTAAGAGGATCGACATGGCACAAGCATCGGGCATGAACGACGAACTACGCGTCTTCGCGTGCCGATCCAATCCGGGTCTGACCGACGAGATCTGCCGTTGCCTGGGCATCGAGCGCAGCAGCCTGACCATCTCGCGCTATTCCAACGACAACCTTTCCGTGCAGATCGACGAAAACGTGCGTGAACGGGATACGTTCGTGGTGCAGGCGTTCACCGAACCGGCCAGCGACCGCATCCTGGAACTGCTGATAACGCTGGATGCCCTGCGCAGCGCCTCCGCGCGGCGTATCACCGCCGTGATTCCGTACTTCTCCTACGCCCGATCCGACAAGAAGGACGCGCCACGCATCTCCATCGCCGGTCGCCTCATCGCCGACCTGCTGCAGACGGCCGGCGCCCACCGCGTGCTCACCATGGACCTGCATGCCGAACAGGTGCACGGCTTCTTCAGTATTCCCGTCGACCACCTGACGGCCATTCCCATCGTCGCTGATCACATCATGAAGACCTGCGACATGGACAACGCGGTGATCGTCGCCTCGGACGCCGGCGGCGCCAAGCGTGCCGGCAAGTTCGCCACCCGCCTCGGCCTACCGCTGGCGATCATCGACAAGCGCCGGGTCAGCGACACCGAAGTACGCCAAGGGCACGTGGTCGGCGACGTACGGGACAAGGACGCCATCGTCTTCGAGGACGAGATCTCCACCGGCGGCACCATGGCCGAGACGGCGCGCACACTCACCCAGGCCGGCGTCCGCCGCGTCATCGCCGGCGCGACCCACGGCGTCCTGGTGGGCGATGCGATCACCAACATGGCCGATCCGACCATCGAGACGCTGACCGTCACCAACACCGTCGACGTGGCACCCGAAAAGCGCCTGGACAAGATGACGGTACTTTCGGTTGCGCCGCTGTTGGCGGAGGCCATCCGCCGCATCCACACGGGCGAGAGCGTCGGCGAGTTGTTCGCGTAGGAGACGTGACCGCGTAGCGGCGTCGCTGCCGAGCAACAAACGGCGCATTGGTTCCATGGATGTTCCCACCCCGGGGTCGGGGCGCGGACGCGCAGGGAACAGCGGGCCGTAGGGGACGGGCTTGTCCCGTCCCGTTGCGCGCGACACCGCACGATTTTGATGCGGGCGACCACAAGGGTCGCCGCTACGGGTGTCAGGCAATTCAACGGGTTGCGAATTCGTTCCATGGAAGCGAGCCCGGGCGCGCCCTCGGCATGTACCGGCCCGGCACATGGACCACCGCGTAGTCTACGCGGACGCCGATCGCAACGACCCTACGGGACTCCAACGCGGTACGAGTCCGTCATCCACCGCGGCCCCGGCGGCGACCGCCAGACCCGGGACCGCGACGAGCCGATCATCGGCGTAGAGCAACGGCCAGCCGGGCCGTTGCCAAGGCGCGACGTGCGCCTCTTGGAACAAGGCCTTCACCGTCTTGGTGACGTTGCGGCCGTCCGGTCGCAGGCGCTCGCCACCGGTGCGAAATCGCAGCGACAGCGCGAGGTCGGTGCGTAGCCCACGGCCCCGCCGCCAGGTCAACGCCCCCGTGGAGAGTTCGAGACTCTGCCCCGCGGTCAGCGACTCCTTCAGCGGCGGTGCATCACACTCGCGAACACAATGCCAGGCGCCGGCGTAGCGCCATGCATCCACCCCGGGCACGAGGTGCACCCGCGGGTTGCGGTCCCGGGCGGCGGTGTTCTGGCGACGAATCTCGGCAGTCGCGGCCGCGGACACCGGCAGGCCGCCCGCGAGCAGCCACGCTTCGACGTTTCGTTCGTCCACATCGACCGACGGCAACGGCGCCAAGCGGTCCGCAGGCGCACGCCGGGGGGTGGCGAGACGCTCCACGGCACCCGGGTGGCGTGCTTCGAGACGCGGCATCACCTCGCTGCGGATGCGGTTGCGGTCGATCGCGAGGTCGGCGTTGGAGGGATCTTCGATCCAATGCAGGCCGTGACGTTCGGCGTAGTCGAGGATCTCGCGCCGGCGGATGCCCAGCAGCGGCCGCACCAGGCGTCCGGCACCGAGCGGTCGTTCCGCCGGCATGCCGCCCGGCTCGCGCCCGGTGAGAAGCTGCCACACCCGGGTCTCCGCCTGGTCGTCCGCGTGGTGGCCGAGGACGAGCACGTCAGCGGGCTTGAGCAACGCACGCCACACCCGGTAGCGCGCGGCCCGCGCGGCCCCTTCGCGACTGCCTTCGGCATCCACATGCACCGATCGACGCACGATGGGGACACCCACCTCAGCGGCAACGGCCGAACAGTGGCGTACCCAGTCCCGGGCCTCGGCAACGAGCCCATGGTCGACGTGAACGGCCAAGGCCCGGCGAACGTGCTTGAGCGCGTGCAACAGCACCGTGGAGTCGACGCCGCCGCTGAAAGCGATCCAGAGGGTGGATTCCGCGGTGTTGTCGAAGAAGGGGCGGAGCGGTGCCGAGGACTCGAGTGCGGCGTTGACCTTATCGACCATAGTCCACGGAAACGGCGCTCGCCCCGAGGTCGTCGCGCAGTTCGGCGAGTAGCGCGTCGCTGGCGTCGACGCGCCACGCATCGCCGAGCTCTACCCGCCCGCAAGCGCTCGCGGCGACGTAGTCGATCACCACCTGCGAGCCCCTGCCATTCGCGTGGCGCGCGAGAGTGCGCTTCAGGCCCTCGACGATGTCGCCCGCGGCGTCGTGGGCGAGCCGGACGACGATACCGTTGGCACGCCGGGTGCGCGCCTCGGTCAGCGTCATGATCCGCTCGGCCCTAAGCTTCAGGCCCTGGGTGTATTCGTCGCGTTGAACGGTTCCCTCGACCACCAGGACCGCGTCCTTCTCGAGCTTGGTGCGGTTCTGCTCGTAGACCTCGCCAAAGACGTTGATTTCGATGCGCCCGCTCTTGTCGTCCAACTCGACAAAGCCCATCGTGCCCCGCCGTCCTCGCCTGGTGCGGCTGGAGACCACCACGCCGGCGGCCTTCTGAACCCCCTCCTGGGCGCGCAGATGGCCGATCTCGGTGGGGCAGAACAAGCGAATTTCGGCCAAGTGGTCGTCCACCGGATGGCCGGTCAGGTATAACCCGAGGGTGTCCCTCTCGCCGTCGAGTCGTTCGTGGGCAGTGAGCGGACGGATCGTGCGCTGCGCCGCGACACGGGTGGGTTCCGGCACCCCGCCGAACATGTCGTCGATGGCCAGTTGCGCATCGCGGGCCGACTGTTCGGCACCCTGCACGGCGGCGGGCAACTCGTCCATCAGCCGCGCCCGCACCGCGTCCGCATCCTCGTCGTCCCGGGCGAAGGAGTCCATCGCGCCCGAACGAACGAGGGCCTCGAGAACGCGCTTGTTGGCCCGCCGCGAATCGACGCGGTGGCAGAAGTCGTCGATGCTTTGGAAGGGACCGTCGCGCTCGCGTTCCTCGACGATCGCCTCCACCGGGCCCGCACCGAGACCGCGAACCGCGCCGAGGCCGTAGCGGATGCCGCCGCCGATGGCGCGGAAGCGGAACTCGCTCTCGTTGACGTCGGGCGGCAGCACCCCGATCTCCATGCGCCGCACCTCGTCGACGAGGGTGACGACCTTGTCGATGTTCTGCATGTCCGCCGACAGCACGGCGGACATGAAGTGCGCCGGATAGTGGGCCTTGAGGTACGCCGTGCGGAAGGTCAGCAGCGCGTAGCTGGCGGAATGCGCCTTCGGGAACGCGTAGCCGGCGAACTTCTCCACCTGGTCGAAGATGTCGTTGGCAATTCGGTCGTCGACGCCCTGACCACGGGTGCCTTCGAGGAACATGGTGCGCATCTCGACCATTTCCTCGGGCTTCTTCTTGGCCATGGCGCGGCGCAGCAGGTCGGCCTGGCCCAAGGTGAACCCGGCGAGAAGCTGGGCCATGGTCATTACCTGTTCCTGGTAGAGGAACACCCCGTAGGTACTGGAGAGCGCTCCTTCCAGGGCGGAGTGCGGATAGCGGACCGGCGACCGGCCGTGCTTGCGGCCGATGTAGTCCTCCACTGCGCCGGACTGCAGCGGTCCAGGGCGGAAGAGCGCTACCAGGGCGATGATGTCTTCGATGGAATCCGGCTGCAGGCGGGCGATCAGTTCCTTCATGCCGTCCGATTCGAGCTGGAAGATCGCCGTCGTCTTCGCACGTTTGAGGAACTCGTAGGTGTTGGGATCGCCGAGGGGCAAATGCTTGATGTCGAGCGGGCCTTCGCCGGCGGCCACGCGGTCGGCGTTGATCGCCGCCACCGCCCAGTCGATGATCGTGAGCGTCTTCAAGCCTAGGAAGTCGAACTTCACCAGCCCGGCTTCCTCCACGTCGTAGAGGTCGAACTGGGACACCACGGCTCCGCCCGCGTGATCCGCGTAGAGCGGGACGAAGTCGGTCAGCGCGGTCGGCGCGATGACCACCCCGCCGGCATGCTTGCCGACGTTGCGCACGGTGCCTTCGAGCCGGTACGCCATGTCCATGATTTCCTGCGCGTCCTCGTTTTCGGCAACGAAGTTGCGCAACTCCTCCTCGCCGTCCATGGCCTTGGCGAGCGTCATGCCGACTTCGAACGGAATCAACTTCGACAGCCGATCCGCCAGCCCGAACGGCTTGTCCTGCACCCGCGCCACGTCGCGCACCACGGCCTTCGCGGCCATCGTGCCGAAGGTGACGATCTGGCTCACCGCGTCGTGGCCGTAGAGTTCGGCGACGTGGTGCAGCACCTCCTCCCGGCGCTCCATGCAGAAGTCGATGTCGAAGTCCGGCATGGACACGCGCTCGGGATTGAGCAGGCGTTCGAACAACAGGTCGTAGCGGAGCGGGTCGAGGTCGGTGATGCCGAGGCAGAAGGCCACGAGAGAGGCCGCGCCGGAACCCCGGCAGCCCACCGGAACGCCGTTGTCCCGGGCCCAGTTGACGAACTCCTCGACGATGAGGAAGTACCCCGCGAAGCCCATCTCGTTGACGATGCCGAGTTCGTAGTCCAGACGGTCCCGGTAGCGCGCGACGTCCAGATCGTCCTCGGACGGGGCCAACTGCTCGAGATGGCGTTGCAGGCCGGCGCGGCTGCGCTGGTCGAGCAGCGCCTCCTCCGAGCGATCCTTGGGTACCGGCGGATGCGGCAGATGGTGCTTGCCCAACTCGATTTCGCAGCTGCAGCGCTTGGCGATCTCCACCGTGTTTTCAAGAGCTTCGGGCAGGTCGGCGAACAGCGCCAGCATCTCGGCGGGACTGCGCAGGTACTGCTCCTCGCGGTAGCGCCGTTCGCGACGCGAGTCGTCCAGCACCCGGCCTTCCTGGATGCACACCCGGGTCTCGTGCGCTTCGAAGTCGTCCCGGTCGAGAAAGCGCACGTCGTTGGTTGCCACCAGGGGGATGCCCTGCTCGGCCGCAAGCTGCACGGCGTCGACGACGAACGGGTCATCCCCCGGACGACCGGCGCGCACCACCTCGAGATAGAGCCGGTCTCCGAACGCATGGCGCCACTCCGCCAACCGCTGTCGGGCCGCCTCCTCGTCCCGTCGCTTCAAGGCGGCACCGACATCGCTCCCGGCACCGATCAGCACAATCAGCCCCTCGGATGCGTCCAGGACATCCTGTCGGGTCACCCGTCCGTGGGGTGCGGCAAGTTCCGATGTCGGCAGCCCGCCCTGTTCCGACGAGAAAGCCGTATAGGCCGCCGACACGAGACGCAGCAGGTTGCCGTAGCCCGTCTTGGAAGCCACCAGAACCCGGCACAGACCGGCACCCGCCACGGCATCCTCGTAGTCGATGTCGGCGCCGACCAGTGCCTTGACGCCGGCTTCACGACACGCCTTGTAGAACTTCACCAGCCCGAACAGGTTCGCCCGGTCCGTGAGCGCCACCGCCGGCATGCCGAATTCCGACACCCGCGCCGCCAGATCCTTGACCTTGACCAAGCCGTCGCTGATGGAGTACTCGCTGTGCACGGCGAGATGAACGAACGCGCAGGTCGCCACCTCGTCGCCGGTCTGGTAGTGCGCGACCGCCTCGGGCGCGCGATCGTCTTCGACCAGCGACTCGGACCGTTCTTCGAGTTCGACTTCGCTCACGACGGCGTCACTTCCGCGAACAGCAGGGTCTGCCGTGCATGGGCCTGCGCCACCGGTGCGAACGAGCGGCGGTGCAGAGGTGTCGGTCCAAGATCCCGCAGCGCCGCGAGGTGGGACGCGGTGGCGTAGCCCTTGTGACGCTCGAATCCATAGCCCGGATAGTGCGCCGAGGCCGCGACCATCTCCTGGTCTCGGGCGACCTTGGCGATGATGGACGCGGCGCTGATCGCCGGCACCGTGGCATCGCCGCCGACCACGGTTACCGCCGCGCAGTCCGGCAGCAACGGCGCCATGTTGCCGTCGATGTACGCGACCCGCACGTCCGCAGCGAGTGCCCCCACGGCGCGGCGCATGGCCACGAGGGTCGCGCGCAGGATGTTGATGCGATCGATTTCGGCGACCTCGGCCCGACCCAACGCCCAGGAGATGGCGCGTTCACGGACAAGTGCCGCCAGTTCGCCACGCTCGTCGGGGTCGAGTTCCTTGGAATCCTTGAGGCCCTTGATCCGCCGCGCGGGGTCGAGAATCACCGCACCGGCGACCACCGGGCCGGCCAGTGGACCACGTCCGACCTCGTCGACGCCGGCGATGTCGACGCCGTTCGCCAACACACCCGGTTCGCCGAACAGATCCCGCATCGCCCCTCCGTGGAAACTGCAAGAATTGTAAGGCCAGCGGCGGCCGATGTCGCCGTTCACGTGTGAACGCGTTCACTTGTGAACGCGTTCGCTTGTGATATCCAGCCGCATCGAGCAGCCACGGGTGGGTTTGGGCGCCGTCCGCATCCTCATCGGTGCTCCGCAAGTGCCAACACGACGTCGGCCGACTTGCCTGCGGCACCCTGGCGGAGTTGCTCGTGCCAATGTTCACACTCGCGGCGGTACTCCCCGTCCGACCGGCCATGCTGGTACTGGCCGACCAACGCCTTCGCCAAGCGCTCGGGCTCGGCATCCTCCTGGAGCAGTTCCGGCACCAATAGACGTCCCGCCAGGATGTTCGGCAGGGCGACGAAGTCGGACTTCTGCAGACGCCGCACCAGCCACGCGGTCAACGAACCCAGCTTGTAGGCCACCACCATGGGCCGACGCAGGAACATCGTCTCGAGCGTGGCCGTACCCGATTTGGTAAGCACCATGTCGGCGGCGGCGATGACTTCCCGGGAATGACCGTGGACCACGCGCACGTCGAGACCGGTGGCGTTGCCATCGACGCGCAGCAGGCCTTCCACGTCGTCGATGACCTGCCGCGTCGGCGTGGGCACCAGGAACAGGGGATTCGCGAACTCGCTGCGGAGGTGGCGGGCAGCGTCGAGGAACATCTGCCCCATGAAGGCGATCTCCGAGCGGCGGCTACCCGGCAGGAGCGCGATCACGCAACGCTCGGCTTCGATGCCGAGGGCCTCGCGATTGCGCCGCTTGGCGAGGTCGGCGCCGTCGTCCAGACCGATGTCGTCGGCCAGCGGATGGCCGACGAATACCGCCCGACCGCCTCGCTGTTCGTAGAACGCGGGTTCGAAGGGAAACAGCGTGAGCACCACGTCGGCGGCGCGCACGATGCGCTTCACCCGGCCCTGGCGCCAGAAGTAGACCGACGGGCTGACGTAGTGCGCGGTGGGTATCCCGCGCTGCCGGACCCGTCGCTCCATCATCAGGTTGAAGACGTTGAAGTCGACGCCCACGACGACGTCCATCCCCTCGTCGACGAAGTGCGCCACGAGCCGGCGCAACAACCGGTACAGGCTCGGCAGACGCAGCAGCGGATCCTTGATGCCGTTGACCGACAGGGCGCTCAACGGAGCAAGCGCTTGGAGCCCTTGGGCAAGCATGGTGTCGCCGCCGACGCCGCTGAAGTGCACTTCGGGTTGGCGTTCGCGGATCGCCGCCATCAACCGTCCGCCCAGGATGTCGCCGGACGCTTCGCCGGCAACGATGCCGATCTTTAGACCGGAAGCCATGACGGCACGCCTACTGCCGGCGTCGCGCGCGAATGATGCCGTGCTCGGAGCGTTCGATGGACTCCACGAAGTTGCCCACCTCGGGGATCGCCGCGGCTTGCTCCCGTAGTTCCTCGAGAGCTTCCTTGAGGGTCAGACCCCGTCGGTAGACGGTGTTGTAGGCGTCCTGCAACGCTTTCTTGACGCCGTCGTCCAGGGCTAGGCGCCGCAGGCGTTCGCCGTTGAGGCCCACCGCGCCCGCGGGGTTGCCGTCGACGGCGACGTAGGCGGGAACGTCCTTGGTGACTAGCGACATGGCGCTGACGAAGGAATACGCGCCGATGCTGCGAAACTGCGGCACACCGACGTAGCCGGAGAGCACGGCCTCGTCGCCCACCGTAACGTGGCCCGCGACGGAGGCGTTGTTGGCCATGACGATGCGGTCGCCGAGTACGCAGTCGTGGCCGATGTGGACGTAGGCCATGAACAGGTTGTCGTTGCCGATGACCGTGCTGCTACGGTCCGTGGCAAGACCCCGGTGGATGGTGACGCCTTCGCGGATGATGTTGTTGTCGCCGATGGTGAGCGTGGTCGGTTCGCCCTTGTAGGCGAAGGCGGGCGAGCCCTCCCCCACCGTCGAGTACTGGTAGATCTTGTTGTTGCGGCCGAGTACCGTCGGGCCGCGCAGCACCACGTGGGGACAGATCTCGCAGTCGTCGCCGATCACCACGTCGGGACCGATGATCGTCCACGGACCAACCGAGACGTTTTCGCCGAGTTCGGCGTTCGGGTCCACGGTGGCGCGTTCATCGATCAGGCGCGTGGCCTTGCGCTCGACGCACATGAGCTTGACGGAACAGGCCAGTTCGCCGTCGACCAGGGCCTGGCATTCGAATCGCATGAGCTGACGGCGTTCGCTCAGGATCTTGCCATGGAGTTCCAGCACATCCCCTGGGCGAACGGGACGCTTGAAGCGCGCGTCGTCGACGCCGGCCAGGTAGTGCAGGACCCCCTGCTTCGATGTCCGACCACGAGTCTTCAACGCGAGGATGCAGCACAACTGTGCCAAGGCCTCGACGATCAGCACGCCGGGCACGATGGGGTTGCCCGGGAAGTGTCCCTGCAGGTAGGGCTCGTTGGCGGAGACGTTCTTGCGCCCGACGATGCGCTCTCCCGGAACCACCTCGTCCACCCGGTCGAGCAGTAGGAACGGGTACCGGTGCGGCAGGTATTCCAGAATCTCGTCGATGTCGAGTTGCACAATATTTCCTTGGTTTCCTTGGCGCGCTGCCTACGCTGCGGCTTGATCAAGACGCTGTGGCTGGGTCAGAAGCCACCGTCGGGCAGTTACGTATCCTCTGACAAAGCCCGTCCATGGGCTTGATCAGGAGCACATCCTTGTGCCGCGCTAGCGAAGGTCTTAATCAGACCTTCCCTAGCGGCGGCGTTGCCGTTCAAGACGCGCCAGTCGCTTGGCGATGTCGTCCAGCTGAGCGAAACGCAGGGCGTTCCGCCTCCACCGCTGCGCCGTATTATGCAAAACGGCACCCGAATAGACACCCGGACGGTCGATGGAGCGGGTGATGGTGGTGACGGCAGAGACCTGGACGTTGTCGCAGATGGTCACCGGGTGCTCACCGGCGACACCCGCCCCCCCGGCGAATACGCAATGCCGGCCGATTCGCGTGCTGCCGACGATACCCACGCGACCGCAGATCAGGGTGTGTTCGCCGATGTCGCAGTTGTGGCCGATCTGCACCTGGTTGTCGATCTTCACGCCGTTGCGCACGACGGTGTCGGTGATCGCGCCGCGGTCGATCGTGCTGCAGGCGCCGACGCTCACGTCGTCTCCCAAGGTCACGCCACCGAGTTGCGCGATGGCCTGCCACTCGCCGCGTTGGTTCGGCGTGAAGCCGAAGCCGTCGGCGCCGATCACGGCGCCGCTGTGCACCACGCAGCGCTTGCCGATCCGCACCCCGTGATAGAGCGTGACATTTGGGTAGATGATCGACCCGGCGCCGATTTCGGTGCCTGCGCCTACCCGCACGCCCGCACCGATCTGAACCCCGGCGCCGATGATGGCGTCGGCCGCGATGCTGGCATAGGCGCCGACGGCCGCGCTCCGGTGGACCCTCGCCGTGGTGTCCACCACCGCCGTGGCGTCGATGCCGGGACACAGGCGGGGCGAGTCGTCGAACAACTGCGAGGTGACGGCGAACGCCAGGTAGGGGTCGGGCACGACTACCGCGACACAAGGGCAGTCGGGCGCGTCGGATTCCTTGAGGAGGACAGCCGATGCCTTGGTGGTGGGCAGGAATTGGCGGTATGCCTGCCCCGAGAGATGGGTGATCTGGCCTTCGGTGGCCGAATCGATGGGACCGAGGCTGCCGATGTCGATGGCGTCGTCGCCGCGAACGTCGACTCTGCCCGCGCCGGCCTCCTTGATGGCGGCGGCGATCTGCGCGATGGTCGGCACGCGCGCGCCTGTTGCCGCGCTATTCCCCTTCGGCGTGTTTCTCGTTCAGCTTCTCGGTGATCTTGGCGGTGATGTCGTGCCGCGGGCTGGCGAACACGATGGTTCGGGCAGGGAGTACGAAGTCGTAGCGTTCGATCTCGATGAGATCGTTGAGCACAGCGCGGAACTTCGGGCTCATGGAAGTCAGGAACTCGGTCTGGCGAGCCTGTATTTCGTTCTCGTACTTCTGGGCGTTGAACTCCAGATCGAGTCGCTTGTCCTCAATTTCCTTGGCGATGCCACGCCTCTCGGTCTCGGACATGACGTCGCCCTCGTCGGTCACCCGCTGTTGAAGTGCCTGCATCTCCGATTGCAGCGTTTCGAGGGTCTCGCGGTCAGCCGCTAGTTCCCGCTGCACGACTTCCAGGAACTGTTTCGCTTCCTCGGTCTGACCGATCGCCGTCTCCGCGTCGACAACGGCGACCTTCAGTTGGGCGGCGACGTTCGGCGCCAATGCCAACGACACCCCGATCACGGCAGCGGACCCCAGTTTCACAAATCTCATGGTCAAGACCTCGGTTGCTTGTACGACGCTCGCTGCGTTAGGCGGCGGCAGAGCGCGCGTATTATACGGGCGTTCAGAAGGTATACCCCAGTTCAAAGGCGAAGCGTTCCACCTCGTCGTTGGGCTGGTCGTTGATCGGCATCGAGAGCGCGAAATTCATCGGACCCATGCGCGACAGCCAGGTCACGCTGATCCCCGTCGCACCCCGGAGTTCGCCCTCGTCGAAACCCAGACAGAGCAGGCTCGTCTCAGGACACTCGGTGTTGAAGACGTTCCCCGCATCGATGAAGTAGACCGAACGGATCCCGCGGAAACGATCCCCGAAGGGCAGCGGGAATACCAGTTCGGCACTCGCCTCGACCAGTAGGTTGCCGCCAAACGGCCGCCCCTCCGACGTGCCGAAGCGGGTATCCTGAACCCTCGGCCCTAGGCTGCTCTTCTCGTAGCCGCGCACGGAACCGAATCCACCCGCATAGAAGTGTTCGTAGAACGGGTAGGTCTCGGAATTGCCGTAGACGCCCCCGTAGCCGAGTTCCGAGCGCAGGCCCACAGCGAACCCACGGCCGAGCGGAAAGTACCGTTCGGCGGAGTAGGTCAGCCGATAGAACTCCAGGTCGCTGCCCGGAACCGCCACCAGCCCGCCTAGTCGGTAGCGGCCACCCGCGGTCGGGAACAGGGGGTGGTTGAGAGTCGCCTTCGACCACAGTCCAAGGGCCTTGAAGTTCAGAAACTCCTCGCCCGACTGCTGGACGAAGTCGGCGATCTCGGAAGACACGAGGATCCCTTGGGTGAGCGTCGTTTGCTCCACCAGCAGACCAAACTGCAGGCGCTGCTCCTCGCCCACCGGGAAGTCGAAGTTGATGCCGCCGCCGTAGGCGTCGGTGGAGAAACTGGCGATGTTGATGGCCGAGTAGTTCGTCTTGCGGACGTAGAGGTTGTAGCCCCGGCTGATGCCATCGGCCGTGAAGTACGGATCGTTGAAGTCGAAGCTCGCGGCCTTCTGATAGTCGCTCCAACTGATCGACGCGCCGAGGCGGTTGCCCGTGCCCGCGAGGTTCTCCTGGCGGAACCCCAGGGAGAGCAGGAGACCCGGACCGTCCGCATACGCCAACTGGGCATTGATGTTGCCCGTGGGAATCTCTTCGACGTTGAAATCCACGTCCACCTGGTCGTCCGTACCCGGTACCAGCAGGGTCTCGACGCTCACCGACTCCGGCTCGAAGTAGCCGAGCTGGTTGAGACGCACCTTGGAACGCTCGATGGCCTGGTTCGAAGCCCAGCCACCCTCCATCTGGCGCATCTCGCGCCGCAGGACCTGGTCCCGGGTAACCGAATTGCCGGCGAAGCTGATCCGCCTGACGTAGGCGCGTTTGCCCGATTCGACGACGAACTTGACGTCGACAAGGCCGTTTTCCTTCACCTCCGGCACGCCGCTGGCATTGGCGAAGGTATAGCCGGAGTTGCCGAACGCGGCGGCGATCCTCTCCTCGGTGGCGGTGACCGCGGCGCCGTTGAACAAATCGCCCTTGCGCACCAGGAACAGGCGTTCCACCAGATCGGGATCGACGTCCGAGATTTCCCCCACCAGTTCGACGTTGTCGACCGTGTAGCGGTCGCCTTCGTGGACGTTGACGGTGATGTACACCGCCTTCTTGTCCGGCGTGACGCTGACCTGCACCGAGCGCGAGTCGAACTCCACGTAGCCGCGGTCCTGGTAGTACGACTCCAAGGTCTCGAGGTCGCCCTGCATCTTCTCGCGCGAGTACTTGTCGTTGCCCTGGATGAACGAGAACCAGGTCGGGTGGCTGAGTTCGAGGTGCGAGAGCAGTTCCGTCTGCGTGAACACGGAGTTGCCAACGATGTTGAGATGGCGGACCCCGGAACTCGTACCCTCGTCGATGTCGATGCGGATCGCCACCCGGTTGCGCGGAAGGTTGGCGACGTCGGTCTCGATGGTCGCATCGTAGCGACCCTGGGCGAAGTAGGTCCGCTCGAGCTGGATGCCGATGTGTTCGAGGGTCGCCTGTTTGAAGATCTCGCCCTCGCGCAGACCCGATTCGCTGAGACTCTGCAGCAGGTCCTCGCTCTTCAAGGCCTTGTTGCCTTCAAGCTCGATACTCTCGATCGCGGGTCTTTCGACGACGCGGACGATCAGCACGCCACCGTCCCGAAGCAGGGTGATGTCGTCGAAGTACCCCGACGAAAACAACAGCCGCGTCAAGGACTGCATCTGCACCGTGTCCAGGAGGTCGCCGACGTTCACGGGCATGACGTTGAATACCGTCCCCGCGGATACCCGCTGCAGACCCTGCAGTTGAATGTCGGTGACCCTGAACTGTCCCCGCTGGACCGTTGGCGGCTCCGTCTGCGACTGGGCGGACGCCGGGGTCCCGACCACGAGCATCCATAGCAGCGCCGGCAGAGCCACTCGGAACAACCTGTTCATGCGTTTCCCCTTCGATGGCCCATGCGTCTTGTCGACCTCGAATGTCGCGTCACGACCCCGGCCACCAGCGAGTGATGTCGACGTAGAAGACGAACACCATGATGGCAACCACGACGGCGAGGCCGACCTGTGACGCCACCGCCTGTGTGCGCAGCGATATGGGTTTGCTGCGGATGATTTCCACCGCCGAGTAGACCACGTGCCCGCCGTCGAGCACGGGAATCGGCAGCATGTTGAGAACACCGAAGCTGATCGACAGGAGTGCCAGGATGCCCAGGAATCGGCCGAGCCCCGCACGCGCCTCCTCGCCCGTCACGATCGCGATGGACAGCGGTCCCGCCAGGTTCGCCGGCGAGACGCTGCCGGTGACCATCTTGCGCACCAGGTCGACGGTCAGCAGGGTCTTCGCCCAGGTCTCGCTTGCCGCCCGACCAATGCCTTCGACCGCACCGTACCGCACCATCCGGGTGGGCATGCCCACCTGGGCGCCGACATAGCCGATCACCTCGCCCGCCTCCGTCGTCTTCTCCTTCGGCGTAACCGTTAGGGTCGCGCTACCCGAATCCCGCTCCACGGTCAGCCGCAGCGGCTGGTCCGGGCTCTCGCGGATTCGTTCGACCAGTTCGCGCCACAGTACGACCGACTCCCCGTCGACATGGGTCACCTGGTCGGAGGCGCGCAGGCCGCCCCGCATCGCGGGGTCGCCTTCGATGACGGCACCGATGATCGCCAGCGGCTCGATGCCGATGCCCAACTCGCCGACGGTGTTGGGATCGGTCACGCCGCTCAACCAGTCCGTCACCGAGATGTGGTGGGTCTGTGGGCTGCCCGACCGCGCGGTCTCGATGTCGATCACGCCGGTCTCGCCAAGCCGGCCGGCCAGCGCCAGGGCGACGTCGTTCCACGACGCGATCTTGGCACCGTCCACGGCGACGATTTCATCGCCTACGCGGATCCCCGCACGCTGAGCGGGACTGTCGTCCGCAACCATGCCCACATGGGGCACGGCGGCGTTCACGCCGAGCACCGAGATCAACCAGTAGACGATCAACGCCAGGACGAAGTTCGCCCCCGGACCGGCCAACGCGATGGCGATGCGCCACCAGGGGCTGACGGCGTCGTAGGAGGTTCCGAACGAGGGATCGGCCGGCGCCGACTGTTGCGCATCCGGATCGCGTCGATCGTACATGCGCACGTACCCGCCCAAGGGTACGACGCCGATGCAGAACTCGGTTCCCCGTTTGTCGCGCAGCGACGCGATGGGTTTACCGAAACCGACGGCGAAACGCACCACATGCACACCTGCGCGCCGCGCCACGACGAAGTGCCCCCACTCGTGGAAGGTCACCAGGATGGCGAGCGTGACGAGCAGGAAGAAGGCGTAGTGCAGGTAGTCCATCGACGATCTTAAGCGCGCTGCATCGGTGCTAAGAATGCTCTGATCAAGCCATCCTTGGCTTGATCAGAAACGCAAAAACAAGAGCGCGGTCTTTTTTTTGCGTGCAAATTCAACTCCTTGCGTCCTTGAATTGGCGGCACATCCCTGTGCCGCGTTAGGGAAGGCCTTGACCTTCCCTAACGAACATGCAACGACACTGGGGTTGTCATTCCGAGGTACCCCCGTTGGTCTTTCTTTGACCACCGGAGAGGGCTTGGGTTCAGTGCCGGATCATACCAGCTTGCCCGCCACGACCGTCGCGGCTGATCAGGTTTGGGTGTACGACGTTGGGGCGACCGCGCACCCTCGTACCCCCATCGGGTTTTCAAGAGCCAAGTCCCGGCAGTCCCCCGGCGATCAGGGCGAACACGGGCGCCGCAGCCAGCACGGCATCGACCCGGTCCAGGATGCCACCGTGACCGGGCATGATCGCACCCGAGTCCTTGACGCCCCGCGAGCGCTTGAAGGCGCTCTCGAAGAGGTCACCAAGAATGCCCGCACCGAAGATCACGGCGACCGCACCCAGCCAGGGTACAACCTCGCCAAGTCCGCCGACGAAATACCAAGCGCCGACGACGCCCCAGCCGAGCGAGGCCACACCGCCTCCCCAAACACCCTCCAGGGTCTTTCCGGGGCTCACCGAAGGTGCGAGTCTGGTCCGTCCGAAGCGGCGCCCCGCGAAGTAGGCGCCGATGTCCGCCGCCGCCACCGCGGCCAGGAACCAGATGACGAGCTTGCCGCCGCCTAGGACCGCCAATTCCACCAGGGCAAGCCACGTTCCCGGGATGACGAAGATGCCGATGCCCGCCATGCGCGGAACCGAGGCGAACAAGCGCCCACTGGCGGGGTATTTCCAGACCACGACGATGGCCGCGATCCACAAGACCACGACGGCATGGAGAAAGCCCTGTCGCCACCCATGGGGTGCGAGCCAAAGACCGGCGACCACCGCCGCCATCAGCACCGCGTAGGCGACGAAGCCCGCGCGCGTCTCGATGCCCGACAGCTTGGCCCATTCGCGCACCGCGACCAGCACGAGCAGGAGAAAGAACGCCGCCAGCCACGGTGCCGGCAGGTAGATGCAGGCCGCGATCACAACGACCGCGAGCGCAAGCGCGGAGGCGACACGCAGTCTAAGCAAAGGTGGCTGCTACCCTTGAACCAGCGGTCGGGCCGGGGGACCGTTGGCGATCAGGCGGCTCCGGCGGCAAGGCGGGAACCGAATCGCCGCTGGCGCGAAGCGTAGTCCTCGAAGGCCATGCCGAGGCGGTCGGCATCGAAGTCGGGCCAGAAGTCATCGGTGAAGTAGAACTCCGTGTAGGCGCAATCCCACAGCAGGAAGTTGCTGATGCGCCGCTCGCCGCCGGTGCGGATGCAGAGATCGGGCGGCGGCAGCGAACCGAGAGACAGGAACTGGGCGAAACGCTCCTCGGTGATGCCGTCCGGGTCGAGTTCCCCGGCATGTACCGCGTGGGCGAGGCGCCGCGCAGCCTGGGCGATGTCCCAGCGGCCGCCGAAGTTGGCCGCGATGGTGAGGTGCAGTTGATCGTTGCCGCGCGTCATGCCCTCGGCGCGTTGCATGAGGGCCTGCAGGTCGGGCGGAAACCGTCCGCGGTCGCCGATGAAGCGCAGGCGCACGTTCTGGGCGTCCAACTTCTCGATGTCGTCGTTGAGCACGCTGCGCATCAGGTCGAGCAACTGGTTGACCTCGCGTTTCGGCCGGTTCCAGTTCTCGGTGCTGAACGCGAACAGAGTCAGGTATTCAACGCCCTGGTCGGCGCACGCCTGGGCGACGGTCTTGAGATTCCGGGCACCGGCCCGGTGCCCCGCAGCCCCGGGCAGGTGTCTACGCCGGGCCCAGCGGTGGTTGCCATCCATCATGATCGCGACGTGGCGGGGGTACGCTCCAGCGCCGTTCCCGTTCACCTGGTCGACCGGAGTCGGTTGCGGGCGCGGCAGGCGGCGACCGTCCGACGCCGTTCGGCCTTGGCTCGTTCGACGGGTGTCTCTGCGGGCCGCAGGGAGGGTTGCGGTGGTTTCGGGCATTTTTCAACTCTCGCAAGTGCTTTGCCGCGCATCCGTCGCGGCGACATGCGAACCGACTCTAACGGTTCCCAACTGGGTTGTCGCAGCGTGTGTGCGTCATTTCTCTGCAAAGTCCGTCTCTGCAAAGTCCGTCTCCGCAAAGTTGGAAGCGGACCATCGGTCTTAATCCGACCTTCCCTAGATCACGATCAGGTCGGCTTCCTTCTCGCCGAGGGCCTCGTCGACGCGGTTGATGTGCGCATCGGTGACCCGTTGCAGGTCCTCCTCCGAGCGTCGCCCGTCGTCTTCGGTGGCTTCCTTCTCGCGGACCAGTTCGCGCACGTCGGCGATGGCGTCACGCCGGATATTGCGGATCGCGATGCGCGTGTTCTCGGCTTCCTGGCGAGCCTGGCGGATGAGATCCCGGCGGTTCTCCTCGGTCAACGGCGGCAGGGGCAGCCTGATGAGGTCGCCGCTGCTCTGCGGGGTCAGGCCAAGATCGCTCTTCAGAATTGCCTTCTCGATATCCGGGACCAGGCGCTTCTCCCACGGCGATATGACCAGTGTGCGGGCATCCTCGACAGTGATGTTCGCCACCTGGTTCAGCGGCGTGGAATTGCCGTAGTAGTCGACCTCGACACCGGAAACGATCGCCGGGTTGGCCCGTCCGGTGCGTATGCGGGAGAATGCGGTGGTGAGCGCCGTCAGCGACTTGTCCATGCGCTCGTCGGCGTCCTCCCTGATCTCTTCAATCACGACTCTCGTCCGGACCAGATTCGGGTGCCAACCTTGGCACCGTGCAGAACCTTCGTCAACGCGCCCGCATCGGTGATGTCGAGGATCACCACCGGCAGACCATGCTCTTCGCAAAGGGTGATCGCGGTCAGGTCCATCACGCCGAGTCGGCGTTCGATGACGTCCATGTAGGTGAGTTCCTCGAACCGAACGGCATCGGGGTCGGTATCCGGGTCCGCGCTGTAGACACCGTCCACCTTGGTGGCCTTCACCACCAGGTCCGCGCCGGTCTCGATCCCGCGCAGACAGGCAGCCGTATCCGTTGTGAACAGCGGATTGCCCGTGCCGCCGGCGTGAATGACAACCTTCCCCGCGTCAAGGTGTTCGAGGGTCGTGCGCGCCGAATAGCCGTCGACCACCGTCGCGACGGCATGGGACGACAGCACCACGGCGGGCGTGGCGCGGGCCTCGAGCACGTCGCGGAATGCCAGCGCGTTGATGAGCGTCGCCAGCATGCCCATGTGATCCCCGGTCACGCGGGCAAGGCCCACGGCACCCAAGGGCGCATCGGCACCGCGGAACAGGTTGCCGCCGCCGACGACGACGGAGATGCCGATTCCGGTGCTCGCGGCGTCGACGACCTCCCGAGCGATGCGGTCCAGGGTCGGGGCGTCGATCCCGGAACCATTGGTGCCGCCGAGCGCCTCGCCGGACAACTTGATCAGAACGCGCCGTATGCTCATTCGGTTCGCTTACGACGCGGCGGGAATCATGCGGATCCGTCGATCCCCTCGCCCACCTCGAAGCGTTCGAAGCCCGCACACGTCGCGTTGGCCGCCTTCAGGAGCTTGCCGACGGTGGTCGACGTGTCCTTGACGAAAGCCTGCTCGGTGAGGCTCGACTCGGCGAGGAACTTGCGCACCCGGCCCTCGACCATGCGTTCGACGATCTGCGGCGGTTTGCCGCTGTCCGCCGCCTGCTCCATGAGGATGGCGCGCTCCTTGGCGATCACGTCCTCGGGCATGTCGGCCGGGGAAACGACCAGGGGACGCATCGCGGTCACATGCATCGCGATGTCGCGGGCAAGGTCCGTGTGGTCGTGGTTCCCGCCACCGTTCACGGCCACCAGCGCAGCCTTCTTGCGATCCTGGTGCAGATAGCCGGCGACCACGCCGTCGGGCACCGACAGCGCCGCCGCCCGCCGCACGCTTACGTTCTCGCCGATCTCCTGGACCAGGGTCTGGCGTTCGTCTTCCAGCACCTGGGCCAAGCCATCCGTGCCCGTGACCAGCGCCTGTTCGACGGCACGCTCGACGAACGCGCCGAACTGCGCACTGCGGGCCGCGAAGTCGGTTTCCACGTTGACCTCGACCACGGCACCACCGGCGTCGCCCACGGCAAGGCCCAGGAGACCCTCGGATGCCGTCCGGTCCGCCTTCTTCGCCGCCTTGGCACCGCTCTGGCGACGTACCACCTCCACGGCGCGGTCCATGTCCCAGTCGGCCTCCACGAGGGCCTTCTTGCAGTCGCCGAAGCCGACGCCGGTGCGTTCGCGCAACTCCTTGATCATCGCGGTGTTCATGACTCCTCCGCCGCGTCCTCCACCACCTCGACGAATTCCTCGGCGTCGACCTCGCCCGTACCCCGGGTCTTGCCCTCGAGAATGGCATCGGCGATCGCCGTGACGAACAGCCGCACCGCGCGGATCGCGTCGTCGTTGCCGGGAATCACGAAGTCGACGCCTTCCGGGTCGCTGTTGGTGTCGACGACGCCGATCACCGGGATACCCAGCTTGTTCGCCTCCGTCACGGCGATGCGCTCGTGATTCACGTCGACGACGAACAATGCATCGGGCAGACCACCCATTTCCTTGATGCCACCGAGGCTGAGCGTCAGCTTGTCCATGAGGCGACGCTTCTGCAACGCCTCCTTCTTGGTCAGCAATTCGAACTTGCCCGCCTCGGCATCCGCCTCGAGGTCGGTCAGTCGCCGTACCGACTGGCGGATCGTCTTGTAGTTGGTCAGCGTGCCGCCCAGCCAGCGCCGGTCGATGTAGGGCATCCCGACCCGTTCGGCCTGCTCGCGAATGACCTTGGACGCGGCCCGTTTGGTGCCGACGAAGAGGATCTTGTTGCGTCGCGCGCCGAGCCGGCGGGCTTCCGTCAACGCCGCTTCCAGCGCCGGAACCGTCTGCCCTAAGTTGATGATGTGGATCTTGTTGCGGGACCCGAAGATGTTCGGCGACATCTTGGGGTTCCAGAAGCGCGTCTGATGGCCGAAGTGCACGCCTGCGGCCAGCATGTCGCGCATGCCGATTGTTGCCATTACTTGTCTCCGGGTTGATTGCATCCGCCGTGCCCGGCCGTTGATACGCCGCCAATCAGGCGGCCACCCGCAACGACACCAAGCGGCACGACGTCTCGTTTTCGCCGCGGGAGCGTCCCCGCAGCGGGCGGCTTTATACCATAAACATGTGGACGCGTCCGGGAGTGCGCGGTGGCGGTTATGGGCGAAACTGCAGCGACCGGGGTTTGAGGCGCTCCGGCATGGTGACCAGGCGCCAGGCGGTCTCCAGCCACTCGCAGACTAGCCGGCGGGTATCGCGGGGGTCGACCATCTCTTCCATCTGGAACCGGGACAGCGGTCCGATGGGTCCGCGGGCACTCTCGATGCGGGCCATCAGTTCGTCCCTTAGCGCCCGTGGGTCGTCGGCTTCGGCCAACTGGCGCTTGTACGCCGCCTCGATACCGCCTTCGGGGGGGATGCCGCCCACATCGGCGGCCGGCCACGCAACGCGCACCGACGGCCTCGACCGTGGCGTCGCGTAGTTGTTGCCGGCGACGCCGAAGCTGCGCCGCATGACCACGGTGAAGATCGGCACCGTGACCTGCGAGAAGGCCACCATCCACTCGCCGCCGCGGCGGATCGCGCCGGTGATCTCGTGCTCGAGGCCCACGGCGAATCCCGGGTTGTCCACCAGGTTCAGCACCGGCAGGTGGAACAGATCGCAGAGATCCAGGTGCCGGGTGAGCTTGCTGCAACCGTCGGCAGTGAGTGCGCCGCCGTTGGCGTGCTGGCTGTCGGAGGCGAGCACGCCCATCGGGTGCCCGTTCATACGGATGAATCCCGTGACCTGGTCGGTGGCCCACAGCGGTCCGACCTCGAAGAAGGAGTCCCGGTCGGCCATCAGCCGGATCGCCTTGCGGATGTCGAAGGTCGTGGTGCGCTTGCGCGGGATGAGCGTGAACAACTCCTCCTCGCGTCGGTCGGGGGGATCGTCGGTGCGCGGTGGCAGCACGGGTGGCGTCTCGTAGACCGAAGACGGCAGATAGGACAGGAACCCCCGGGTCAACTCGGCGGCCTCCTCCTCGGTGTCGGCCAGGTTGTCCACCGAGCCGTTGCGGCAATGGATGTGCCAGCCACCGAGATCCTCCTTGGTGATGTCGTAGCCCATGGCGTGAGCGACCACCGGCGGACCGGCGACGAACAGCTGGGCGATGTCCCGCACCATCACCGAGAAGTGGCCGAGCACCGCCTTCGCGGCACCGATGCCGACGACGCTGCCGAGCAGCATGTTGACCACGGGTACCGTGGCCAGCTGCTCGGCGTACATCGCGCTGCCGAGATGCCCCGGCAGGTACGATCCGCCACCACCCGCAACCCGCGGCCGGCCCGCCTTGATCGCGCCGCGGCTTTCCTTCGCCTTGCTTTCGCCGTCCTTCTTCTGTGCCGGGACCATGGCCGCGACGCTGCCGCCGCCCGACGAGCCGTCGAGCAGGCGGACCGAGGGCGTGCGCATCTCCAGTGAGAGGCGGTCCAGGTAGCCGCTCTTGGCGCCGATGGCGCCGTCGGCGTGACCGCCGCGGGAGGTGAAGTCGTCGGCGCAGACCACCGCCGAGCGACCTTCGATCCTGCCCCAACCGCCGACATGGTTGGCGGGCGTGAACGCGGTGATGTTGCCGTCCTCGTCGTAGGACGCGAACCCGGCGACGCTGCCGACCTCGCGGAACGTGCCTTCGTCGAGTAGGAGATTGATTCGTTCCCGGCAGGTCAGCTTGCCGCGGCTGCGCTGGCGGACCACCCCGGGATCGTCCGATCCCGGGGCCAAGCGTTCCGAGGCGAGGGAGCGCATGGTGGACACATCCTTCAGAAGGTGTGCCCAGGTGTCTTCGCCCCCGGCTTGGATGCGTTGGGCGCCGGCCTTGGGTTCGATCACCGCGAACACCTGTCCGGCCTCGACGCTGTCGCCGGCGCCGAGTGCCTGCACCGCGGCCACGGTGCCGTCGCAGGGCGCCGCGACCTGGGACTCCATCTTCATCGCGCTGATCACGATCAGCGCCTCTCCCCCCTTGACGACCTCGCCTTCCCGGGCCCGGAACTCCAGCACGGAACCCGCCATGGGACACGCCACCGCCTCCTGCCCTTCTTCCACATCGAGTGCGGCGACGGCCGGGCCCGCGGTCGGGGCGACGCCCGCGCCGGAGACCGTGGACACGCCCATGACCGTCGCCTGCTGCTGCAGCAATGCCAGGGCCCCGTTGCCGTTGCCGTCCACCGCGGGCGATAGCAGGTCCGGTTCGTCGGCCAACAGCGTCGTACGCGCATCGCCGACTCGGACGGCGGGATGCGCGAGAATCGCCTTGAGCTGGTCCAGGTTCGTGGCGAGCCCGCCGATGTGGAACTCGTCCAACGCTCGACGGGTACGGTCCACGGCTGCGGCATACGAACCAGCCGACGAACTCGATGCCACGACCTTGGCCAGCAGTGGATCGAACTGCGGCGGCGGGGCGTAGCCCACGTAGCCGTTGCCGTCGACGCGAACCCCGGGACCGGTGGGCTCCTTGTAGGCGCTCAACGTGCCGGCACCGCGGGCCACCACGCGGGCCTGCACCGCGAAGCCGCGCGGCGCCCCGACCGCCTGCTGGTCGGCCAGGCCGAGGGATGCCAAGGTTGCGCCCGCGGCGACATGGAACTGCGTCTCGACCAGATCAACGCCGGTCACCTGCTCGGTCACGGTGTGCTCGACCTGGATGCGCGGGTTGCATTCGATGAAGTAGTGCTCGCCGGTCTCCGGCGCCACCAGGAACTCGACGGTGCCGGCGTTGACGTAGTTCGCCGCCTGCATCAACCTGATGGCATCGGCGAGAATCCGCCGCCGAAGCGCGTCGTCGAGGCCCGGCGCCGGTGCCGTCTCGACGACTTTCTGATTGCGCAACTGCACCGAGCAGTCGCGCTCATGCAGATGCACGACATTGCCCTCGCCGTCGGCGAGGATCTGCACCTCGATGTGACGTGGCCGCTCGACCAGTTTCTCGACGAACAGGGCGCCATTGCCGAAGGCGCCCGCGGCCTCGCCGCGGCAGCGCTCGAAGGACCCGGCCATGGCCTGTGCGTTCCCGACTTCGCGCATGCCCCGACCACCACCACCGCCCGCGGCCTTGAGCATGACGGGGTAGCCCAGTTGCTCGGCGACAGTCGCGGCGCGATCAGCCGATTCCAAGGCTTCGAGACTGCCCGGCACCACGGGAATCCCGAGCGTCACGGCCAAGGCGCGGGCCTGGACCTTGTCGCCGAATAGGGACAACGCCTCCGCCGACGGGCCAATGAAGGTCAAACCCGCCGCTGCACAAGCCCTCGCAAACGCCGCGTTCTCCGCCAGGAAACCGTAGCCAGGATGAACGCAGTCGCAACCCCGCTCCTTGGCAATGGTGACCAACTTGTCGGCATCGAGGTACGCCCCGACCGGGTCGTCCGCCAAGCCGAGGGTCGCCTTGCCGTCGATGCCGATCTCAACCGCCTCCGTGGCGATGCGCGTGTGCAGGGACAACGCGTCCACCGGGGAGTACACGCTGACCGACTCGACTCCGAGGGAGGACGCCGCCCTGGCAATACGAATCGCGATCTCGCCGCGATTGCTGATGAGGACTCGTTGGAACATGCCCGTGACTTCTAGCCGAAGAAACCGGGCATCATACCTTTAGTGATTCGACCACCCGGTCAGTCGATCACCTTGTTGATCGGATACTCCACGATCCCCGTCGCACCGGCCTTCTTCAGTTCTGGCACGATGATGCGCACCTGCGCCTCGTCGATGATCGTGCTGATGGCGACCCAGTCGGGATCGCTCAGGTGCGAGATGGTGGGGGTCTGCAGCGCCGGCAGGATCGCCGACACCGCGTCGAGATCCTCATTGCGGACGTTCATCATCAGCCCGACGCGCCCTTCTGCGGCGAGGCACGAGGCGAGCATCAGCGAGATGTTGTCGAGCTTGGTCTTCTTCCACGTGTCCGCGCAGGAGGTCCGGTTGGCGATGAGTCGGGGGGTGCTGGTCAGCACTTCCTCGACGATGCGCAGGTTGTTGGCGCGCAGCGAACTGCCGGTCTCGGTGATCTCCACGATGGCGTCGGCGAGGCGAGGCGGCTTGACCTCGGTGGCGCCCCAGGAGAACTCCACGTTGGCGGTGACGCCGTGGCGGGCAAGATAGGAACGCGTCAGGTTGACCACCTCGGTGGCGATGCGCTTGCCTTCGAGATCCTTCACTGACTGGACCGGCGAGTCGTTCGGTACGCATAGCACCCAACGACTTGGTCTCCTGCTGACTTTCGAGAATACGAACTCGCCAAGTTCCTCGACGTCCGCACCCGTCTCCAGCACCCAGTCGTGGCCCGTGATGCCCGCATCGAGAACGCCCTGCTCCACGTAGCGCGCCATCTCCTGCGCGCGGACCAGGAGACAGTCGATCTCCGGGTCGTCGATCTCCGGGTAGTAGGACCGACTCGGGAACGAGATGCGGTAGCCCGCCTGTTCGAACAGCTCCGCGCAGGCGTGCTGCAGACTCCCGGAGGGGATGCCGAGGTTCAGGACGTTGCTCATGGGGTCACTTCTTGTAGACGTCGGCGGGATCGAAAACGCGTTCGGCGATCACCTTGGCATCGCCCGTTTGCGGGTCGATCTCGCGGAAGAAGCAGCTCCGGTAACCTTCGTGGCACGCGGCACCGCCTACTTGCTCGACTTGGACCAGCACCGTGTCCGCATCGCAGTCGTAGTAGATCCGCTTGAGGTGCTGCACGTTGCCGCTCTCCTCTCCCTTGCGCCAGAGCCGCCTGCGAGAGCGGCTGTAGTAGCAAACCCGCTGGGTGCTCAGGGTCTCCGCATACGCATCCGCGTTCATGTAGGCGAGCATCAGCACGTCGCCGGTGTCCGCGTCCTGGGCGATGGCGGGCACCAGTTCGGTCTTTGAAAAATCGGGGCCGTCCATGGGATCACCGCCCTAGTGGTCGAACACACTTGTAATGATGTATCTGCGCGTCCACAAACGTCCAGCCGCTAGGCGGCGCCTCGAAGGCATAGCGGGGTTACGTCGAGAGGCGCCAACAACGCGGATGGCGCTTGTGGACGCGCCCTGCGGGTGGTCGCCGGTGCGCCCCTCGCCGCGTTGCGCCCGCTCGACGTACCCCGGTACGACTTCGCGACCGCGTCTTGCGAGGATCACACCGGCGACCACAGATGCATCATTACAAGTGTGTTCGACCACTAGGAAAGCGGCGCATCATATCAGGACTGTCTCGGGTGATATGCTCGCCCTCCTGCAACGTCTGGGAGGGAAGCCGTGAACGGCTACGATTTGATCGCACATTGCATGAAGGCCGAGGGTGTTCGCTGGATGCCCTGTTTTCCGGCCAACCCGCTGATCGAGGCGGCGGCGCGCGTGGGCATCCGACCGCTGGTTTTTCGCCAGGAACGAGGCGGAATCAACGCCGCCGACGGCTACGCCCGGCAGACCCGGGGTGCACCACCGGGCGTATTCGCATCGCAGTCGGGACCTGGGGTCGAGAATTCCTTCGGCGGCATCGCCCAGGCCTGGGGCGAGGCGGTGCCGATGGTCTTCCTGCCCGGCGGGGCCGGCCTCGGCGGCTACGACGTGGAGCCGAACTTCTCGGCCCGCAAGAACTACGCCTCGGTCACCAAGCTCGCGCTGTCCATCGATCGAATCGATCGCACCGCCACGCAGATTCGCCGCGCCTTCCACACCGCCCGCCAGGGACGCCCCGGTCCGGTGCTGGTGGAGATGCACGGCGACGTGCTCGGCCAGGAAGCACCTGCCGGCGCGGCCGAACAGTACAAGCCATCGACGACGATGCGGTCGGTGCCGTCACGCAACGACATCAAGGACGCCCTCGCCGCCCTGCTAAAGGCCAAGCGGCCGGTTATCTGGGCAGGCCAGGGCATCCTCTACGCCGACGCCTGCGCTGAACTGCGGTCGTTTGCGGAACTCACGCAGATTCCGGTGATCACCACCATGCAGGGCAAGAGCGCGTTCCCCGACGACCACCCGCTGGCGCTGGGGTCGGCCAACCGAACGGCGCCGAAGGCGGTGTTCAAATGGCTCGGTGCGTCGGACGTCGTCCTCGCCATCGGCTCGGGACTGACCCGCACCGGCTTCGGCCTGCCCATTCCGGCGGGCAAGTTCCTCATCCACTCCACGGTCTCGGCGGAGGACATCAACAAGGACTACGCGGTGGACCTCGGCCTGGTGGGCGACGCCAAGCTCACCCTGGAGGCCATGATCGACGAAGCGAGAGCCGAACTGGGCGAGGACGGGCGCGCCGAGGACACGCCGGCGGTAGCCGACATCGCCGCCACCAAGGCCGAGTGGCTTGCCGAGTGGGCGCCGCTCTTGAACTCGGACGAGACCCCGATCAACCCGTACCGGGTCATCCACGAGATCAACGCGCACGTCGACCATGCCAACACCGTGCTCACCCACGACGCCGGCAATCCGCGCGACCAGATCATGCCGTTCTACGAGGCCCACGCGCCCCACGGCTACATCGGCTGGGGCAAGACCACCCACCTGGGCTACGGCATTCCGCTGGTGATCGGCGCGAAGATGGCGGATCCGTCCAAGTTCTGCATGAATTTCATGGGCGACCTCGCCTTCGGCCACACCGGCATGGAGATCGAGACCGCGGTCCGCGCCGAGATTCCCATCACCACCGTGGTCATCAACAACCTGACGATGGGCGGCTACGACACCAAGATGCCCGTGGCGATGGCCAAGTACGGTGTCGGCAACCAGTCCGGCGACTATGCCGGTGTCGCCCAAGCGCTTGGCGCGAAAGGCATCCATGTCAAGGACGTCGCCGGCATCGGCCCCGCGTTGGAAGACGCCAAACGCGCCAATGCGGACGGACAGGTCGCGGTGATCGAGATCCGCACGCGCCAGGAGACGCGCTTCTCGGACTATCCGGACCTGATGGTCCCCGCGTAGGGGCGACCCTTGTGGTCGCCCGAGCTGATGACCCGCAGCCGTTCGCTGCAAAGAGACGGGCGAGGACAAGCCTCGCCCCTACGGCCTGAGGGTGTACGACAGATCTTTGGTGGATCGTGGGGGCGACCCTCGTGGTCGCCCGGCGCCGCACTTAGGAGGACGACATGATCAATTCGGTGACCGGTCCCATCGAGGCCGACCAGCTCGGCTTCACGCTGATGCACGAGCACGTCATGGTGAGCGCGAGCGGCATGTACCGGAGCTACCCGGACCTGCTCGGACAGAACCGCTTCGAGCGGGCCGTGGAGTGTCTCAAGGAGGCCAAGGCCGGCGGCATCGACACCATGGTCGACGCCACGACCTTCGACTTGGGCCGCGACCCGGAGCTCCTGCGCGCGGTAGCCGAGGCATCGGGTGTCAACATCATCAACGTCACCGGCTGGTGGCTCGATATTCCGCGCTTCATCCGGCACGTCTCGCCCCGGCAGATGGCGCGCGAGTTCGTGCGCGACATCGAGGAGGGTTTCCGCGGCACCGACGTGAAGGCCGGCGTGTTGAAGTGCGCGGCGGACTTCGAGGGTGTCACGCCGGAACTCGAGATCATGAACCGCGCCGTGGCCCGCGCGCACAACGAGACCGGCGTGCCCATCATGGTGCACTCCTACCCCACCGGTCAGGTGGCTCGACGGCAGATCGCCATCTTCAAGGAGGAAGGGGTTGACCTCGAACGGGTCAAGATCGACCACTCGAACGACACCACGGACACCGAGTACCTGAAGTGGATTCTCGACCAGGGCTGCTTCCTGGGTCTCGACCGCTATCCGGGCCACCTGGTCAGTCCGCACATGCGCACGGTGACCATGAAGTCGCTGATCGACGACGGCTACGCGGACCGCCTGTGCCCGGCCCATGACTGCATCTGCCTGCACATCCTCAACGAACGCGCCGACGGCACCTTGCCCGACGAGCACGACCTGGCGCTGCGCAATCCGGACAAGTACCTATATATGCACCGCCACGTGATTCCGGACCTGAAGTCGATGGGTGTCGGCGACGAGACGATCGACACGTTGTTCGTCGACAATCCCCAGCGGTTCTTCACCGGGGGTTGACGAAGTTCAGGACGGGCGACCACGACGCGCCCACCAGGGCGCGCGGTCGCCCCTACGAAGCTTCGAGGGTCGCGACGAGGTCCTCGAAGCGTTCGCGGTTGTTGTCGTTCAGCGCCATCAGTCCGCGATGGGCGGCGATCACCCGGCACCTGAGTTCCTCGGCCGGCAGATCCGTGCGCGGCAGGTCGCCGAGCTGACCGGCGCGCCGCAGCGGTTCCCTGACGATGTGGAAGATGTCGTCGAATCCGATGGCCATGAGCAGCCGCGTGATGTCCGGCCGGGTGGAGACCAACGTCGGCTTGAACGCCAGCCGACTGCGGGTCTGCACCGACAGCCGTGCCAGGACCCCGAGGGCGGTGCTGTCGATGCCATCCGCGGCGGTCAGGTCGACCACCACCGAGCGGAACTTCTCATCCCGGAACATGCGGTCGAGGAACTCGTCGACGGCGGCGCCCAGGCTCAGGCGTACATCGCCGACGAACTTGATGAGGTAGGTGCCGTCGCCGCTGCCGACGAGAATGCGTCCTAAGGCCACGCTAGGCCTCCCGCGCGACCACGAGGCAGGTCATGTCATCGGGTCCCGGGGCGCCGGCGCCGATGCCGACACCATCCCAGAGGTCGCCGAGATCGGGGGCGCTGGCCGCGGTGCTGTCGACGAGCCGCGTCTCCTTCGCCGCGAGGCCTTCCTCGCGCATGACCTCGAGCACACCGTCGGAAAACGCCACCAGGCTGTCGCCGGGGGCCATGGGCACGGTGTCGACCTCGTAGTCGACCTCGTCGAACAGCCCGACGGGCTTGCCCGGAGTTTCGAGGAAGTCCGCACCGCCATTGGCTGCGTGGATGGCACGCGGGAAATGGCCGGCATTGGCATAGGTGACCGTGTCGGCGTCCAGGTCGACGACGCCGATGAACATCGTCACATGCTTGCCCAGTCCCTGGTCGATGAGTTCGCGGTTCAGCACGGCGAGTATCTCCCCGGGATCGCGCAGCATCCGCGGGTGGTATTCCCGTCGGATCCGGCGGGAGAAGTTCTTCAGAATCACCGTCACGAAAGCACTCGACGCCCCGTGGCCCGATACGTCGGCGATGTAGAACACGAAGTGCCGGTCGGCGATGCGGAAATAGTCGACGAAGTCGCCCGACAGGATCAGCGACGGCTCGACGCGATGCGCGAGCCGGTAGCGGTCGATGGCCATTGGGGACGGCGGCAGCATGCGCAGTTGGATGTACTGGCCCGCGCGCTGGTCGCGTTGCAGGCTGTCCAATTGACCGGCGATGCGCAGGTCCGACGGCCGCGCCCGCGACAGATTGCTTTCGATGCGCTCGCCCAGTTCACCGTCGTCCACCGGCGTCGTCACCACGTCGATGACGCCGTGACGCATGGCGGTGAGGAGTCCGTCCGCGTCGGGCAACTCCGCGCTGACCAGAACCACCGGGGCAGGTGGTCGTCCGGTGGCGTGAACGTTCGCCGCGATGTCGGTCGTGGACGGGCAGAGGATGAGGTCGGCGGCTTCGAGCACCTTGACGAAGACCCGGCTGCCGCGGCGCGCGTGGATGGCGTCGAAACCCAGGCTGCTCAGGCGAAGGATCAGCGACGAGGCGGATTCGTCGTCGCCCATGACCGCGATGGCCAATTGACGATCCGATTGTGGCACTTGACGGGGCCGCTACCCTACTCCCTTAGCAGGGCCGAAACAACCGCTCAAATACGTACAACGATGTCTTGTTCGTGAAGCCGGTTGAGGGTCGCCAGACCGGTTCGTTCGACAGCTTCCAAAGCCGACCCGAGCTCGTCCGCGAGGGTCTTGAGAGCACTCCGGGTGTCACCTTCGCCGAGCAGGTTGAGGAGTCGCGTGGTCACCGCGTTGGACTTGGTGAATGTGACCTCGTCGTGGCGGTTTCGACAGGCAACAAACCAGGTCGGTTCCGCCGCCGGTCCCTCGGGCAGGAAGTCCAGGCAGATGTCCTGCACCGGGTAGACATAGCGCAGCGGCCAGGCCAATGGGGAAAGCGCCAGGGCATCGTCGAGCCCCACGGGTTCGTCGTCGAACACGCAGTCGGCGTCCGGCGCCCGGTCGAGCGCCATGCGAACCCATTCGTAGTGGCACAGTTCCAAGGCGAAGGGCAGAAGCGCCGGATCGGCGCGGGACGTCTTCGATCGGCCTTCGGTGGCCGTCGTGGGCACTTCGCCACGGCAGGTGTCCAGGTACTCCATGAACTCCTCCGGAACGTGCGCGTAGTAGGGCGATTCGGCCCGATGCCGGTGGACGAAGTCGCGCACCATGGCGTGCCAGGGCTCGTCGCCGGCGACTTCGCGGAACACGGAGAAGGTCTTGGCCAGGATCGACTCGATGTTGTTGTAGAACAGTCGCGCGTATATGCGCATGCGGCGCTTTTCGATGCCTGGGGGCATGGGATTGAGATCGGGATGCCGGATATAGGCCGCGAAGTCCATCTGCACGGTCTGGAACGCCGGCCTGTCGTCTTCGGGGCCTTGGCAAGCGGCATCGACGGGCCGACCGGATGTCATCGGTCGCGCGATCCACTGGCCGCCGCTTGAATGTCGCGAATCCTCGCGACCTCGCCGAGCAGCGCCTCGATGGGTGGAAAGTTGAAGTCCCGCTCGAGCAGCGTCGGTAGCGGACCGTAGAGGTCGTACGCCTCCTCGAGCAGTCCCCACACCGGGTCAACAACCGCCGCGGCGTGGGTGTCGATGCGCAGATCCTCGGCTTCCCGATAGTGGCCGGCGACATGCACATAGGCGGCACGGTCGCCCGGCAGCCCGCGCAGGAAGGCGGAGGGGTCGTAGCCGAAGTTGATGCTGTTGACGTAGATGTTGTTGACGTCGAGCAGCAGCAGACAGTCGGCTTCGTCCACCACGGCGTTGATGAACTCCAACTCGGTCAGGCTCTCGCCCGGAACCGCTGGCGCGGCATAGTAGGACACGTTCTCGACCGCGACCCGGCGTTCGAGCACGTCCTGGACCCGTCGAATCCGGTCGGCCACGTAGCGCACCGCGTCGCCGCTGAAGGGAATGGGCATGAGGTCGTAGAGATGGCCTGTGTCGCTACAGGCCGACAGATGCTCGGTGTAGACACCGATGCCGTGGTCGTCGAGAAACCGTTTGACCGCGTGGAGGAACTCCAAATCCAACGGCGACGGGCCGCCGAGCGACAGCGACAGACCGTGGCAGACGAAGGGAAAGCGCTCGGTGTATGTGCGGAAGAGGCGTCCCAAACGCCCGCCGACGTCGATCCAGTTCTCGGGGGCCACTTCCATGAAGTCGACACGCGACTCGACGGACTGCTCATCGTCGAGGGATCGCATGAACCCACGACGCAAACCGAGTCCGGCACCGGTCAGAACTGCCATGGATGTTCTAATGAGCAGGCGTTCTCAATGAAAACGCTCATGCAGAAGCCTGCAGAAAGTAGGCGCTGGATACCCGCGCCAATGCCCTTGCGGATGTTGGCGCGGGATTTCCAGCAGCGGAAGAGTTACTCCTCCTCGGCTTCCTCGGCTTCCTCGGCTTCCTCGGACTCTCCTTCGCCCTCGTCTTCGCCTTCCTCGGAATCGCCCTCCTCGGAATCGCCGTCTTCGCCACACTTGCCTTCGCCGCACTTGGCTTCGTCGCCGTCCTCGGACTTCTTGTCCTCGCCACAGCCGCCTTCCTTGTGGTCGGTGGCGATGAGTACGCCATCTTCCAACAGGCTAGCTTCGAACGGGTCGACCCCGTCGGCGGCAACGTTTCCTGCCACCGAAACGGCGAATGCCGCACCAACGGCCACGGCAATCGGCTTCATCTTGCGGTTCAACATCTCTCTCTCCTTACTTGAGCTCTATGAGTGTGCAGAGCAATGCACGCTGTGGACCGTAAGCGGCCCCTTCTGTATGACCTCAACCGGCGTCATTGGTTCCCGAGTATACACACAGTCCTGGCGCGCTATGACATTTCCGGCGCCTCGTCGAACCCCTTTCGCAGGCGTTTCGGAGACACCTTCTGGCGCGTCCCCAGGGGCTGCGCGAACACTGCGATCCGGTATTCCTGCAGCAGGAAACGCAGTTCGTGAAGCGCGTCCGGATCGGCGGCACCGCTTTCCATGAGCGCCGCCAACCGGCGTTCCCAGGCGGCAACGTCCTCGATCCCCAGCCTATCCCGTTCCACGCGACCCTGGAGATTGGCGGTTCGGTACAGCATACCGTCGAGATAGCGTGGCAGGTCCACCAGTCGCTCGCGGGGCGTGGTGCGAACGAACGCCGCTGGCACGAGATCGTCGAGTTGGTGGACGAGGTCGTCCCGGGTCGGTACGAACGCCGGAGAGTCGAGCGTCTCGAGCCGTTGCGCAACGTCGAAACGCTTGGCAAGCGTGTCCCGTGCGTGGCCGAGAATCTCTGCGAATACCGCGGGCGCGGTGGATCGGCCACCGGCAACGCGCTCGTCGAAATCGGCCTTGGTCGTCGGCAGCCCGCGCCCGTCGAAGCAGGCGAACCAGTACGCTGCGGCGACCAGGCCGTCGGCCAGATCCGCCGGACTGCCAAGCGGCGCATAGTACCGTGCGAGCGTGAGGTCCTGTTCCACGTCGCGGCGCAGCCGACGGACGCCACCCGCATCGGCCAGCATGGCCAGGCGGGTGTAGCCGTCGCGATTGAGCGACGTGCGCCCCCGCGAAGTGACGTGGACGAGCAGGTCGACGCTCCGGCCGCGATCGACCAGAACGGGATAGACGACGGTGCGGTTCATCCCATCGCCGATGGTGAGTGAGTCGGGCACGCCTTCGGTCGGAAACTCGGCGATGTCCCGACGTTCGTGCGAGGCCCGCATCGCGTCGGTTAGACCGCGTTCGACGCGGGGCATTACCCGGCTCTTCAGCGCGGCGAGATCCCTATCCTGGTCCAGCGTGCGCCCGCGCCGATCGCGCACCTGGATGTTGATCCTCAGATGACCGGGCAGGTTCTCCTCTCGCCACGCGTCCACCGGCACCGCAATGCCATGGGTGGTGCGAATCGCGGCCGACAGGGCCGTCGCCAGTCTGCCGCGACGGTACGTCCCCGGTTCTCCAAGGTCCGGCATCACGGGTTTCAGGCGGTCGCGCGCCGGTGCCAGCTGCCGCCGGAGTGCCTTGGGCAGACCGCGAACGAGGGCGAGGCACTTGTCCTCCAGGAATCCCGGCACCAGCCACTCCAGGGCATCCGCATCCAGTTGGCTCAGCATCCCCGGCTCGGTGCGCAGCGAGACGCCGTCGTCGGATTCCCCGGGGGCGAACCGGTAGGCCAGCGCCACTTCCCCCGCGCCGACTGCGAGCCGGGTCGGAAAGTCGTCCTCGGCGAGGCTGGCCTCGGCACCGGAGGCGAGGTCGTCAAGCGTCATCTCGAAGCGGGCCAACTCGTCGGCGGAGGCGTTGCGAACGTGGTCGTTGAAGGTGGCGATGGAACAGACCTCGTCCGGCAGCCGTTCCAGGTAGAAGGCCGTACGCACCGACTCGCCGGCGAGGAGATCGGCGCGTCGGCTCTTCGCCTGACGCTCCTCGATTTCGTGACGGAGCCGCTCGTTGCGCTCCAGAAACGCGGCTTCGAGGCGCCGGTCACCGTTCAGCAGGGCCTCCCGGACGAAGATCTGCCGGGCGGCTTCGGGGTCGACTTCCACCGCCCTTCGCGGGCGCTCTCCGACCACGGTGAGGCCGTACACGGAAACCTGCTCGCGGACCATGGCTTCGCCGCGCCGGGCATCCCAGTAGGGTTCGGAATGGCTGCGCCGAAGCAGATGCGCCGCCGCCTTCTCGATCCATTCCGGCTCGATGCTCGCCACGCAACGTGCATAGGTCCGACCGGTGTCGCTGACCTCCGCCGCCACCACCCACTTCGGCGCACCCCGGGCGAGAGCCGATCCGGGAAACAGCCGGAACCGCAGACCACGGGCGCCGTCGTACTCCACCGCCCGCCGTTTCGGACCGCGCCCGCGGTCGGACGACGGCTCGCGCTTGGCGCCGATGAATCCCAGTGAACCCGACAGCAGCGCGCGGTGCACGGCCGCGTAGGCTGCCGGCCGCCGATTCGGTCGCATGCCGAGGTCTCGGCAGGCGAGCAGTAGTTGGCGGTGCAACGCGCGCCACTCGCGGACTCGCGCGGGACTCAGGAAGCGACCTTCCAGCAGGCGCCGGAACGCCGCGCGGGATAGGTTTGATCGTGCTTCCTCCAGGTAACCCCAGAGGTTCACGTAGGCGAGGAAGTCCGACCCCGGGTCGGCGAATTCGGCGTGCGCCCGGTCAGCCGCGTCCCGTCGGTCCAAGGGGCGGAGGCGCGGGTCCTGCGCGGCCAACGCCGATGCGATTATCAGGACTTCGGACAGTGCACCGCAGTCGGGCTTCGCCGCCTCGACCAGCATCCGCGTCAGCCTCGGGTCCACCGGCAGGCGCGCCATGGTGCGCCCCGTGGTGGTCAGCTCGTCGTTCTCCAGGGCCTGCAGTTCGTGCAGCAGGCCGATGGCGTCGCGCACTGCACGTGGCGCGGGCGGGTCGATGAACGGGAACGATTCGATGTCGCCGAGACGGAAAGCGCGCATGGCGAGGACAACCGCAGCGAGATTGGTGCGCGTCAGTTCCGGATCGGTGTATGCCGGCCGGTCTTCGAAGTCCTGCTCGCCGTAGAGCCGGTAGCAAACCCCGGGCGCCACGCGCCCGCAGCGACCCGCGCGTTGCCGGGCGCTGGCCTGGGAGATCGGTTCCACGGGCAGACGTTGCAGCTTGGCCCGATAGCTGTAGCGGCTCACGCGGGCGAAGCCGGGATCGACGACATAGCCGATGTTCGGCACCGTGATGCTGGTCTCCGCGACGTTGGTCGCCAACACCACCCGCTGGCGGGCACCGGGGGCGAAAATGCGCTGCTGCTCCTTGGCCGGCAGGCGGGCGTAGAGCGGCAGAATCTCGAACCGCTCCGCGAACGCGCGTTTCAGCCGTTGCGAGGTCTCGAAGATCTCCCGTTCGCCGGACTGGAACACGAGGATGTCGCGGTCGCCGACCGGGGCCTGGCTGGCGATGGTGCGCAGGCAGTCCAAGAGCGCTTCGGGCGCATAGCCCTCCTCCGGTCGCTCCTCCGGTCGCTCCGCCGGTTGCTCCTCGGGTTGCTCCTCGGGTTGCTCCTCGGGTTGATAGACGACATCGACCGGAAACCCGCGGCCCGAGACCTCGACCACCGGCGCGTCGCCGAAGTGCTTGGCGAAGGCGTCGACGTCGATGGTGGCGCTGGTGACGACGACCTTGAGATCCCTGCGCCGGTCCAGCAGCCGGCGCAGGTAGCCGAGGATGAAGTCGACATTGAGACTGCGTTCATGGGCCTCGTCGACGATCACGCAGTCGTAGCGCAGAAGTCGCCGGTCGCGCTGGATGTCGTTGAGGAGCAGGCCGTCGGTCATCACCTTGATCCGCGTTCTCTCGGACACACGTTCGCTGAAGCGCACGGCGTAGCCCACCTCGGCACCTAGTTCGACTCCGAGTTCGGTGGCGATCCGCGCCGCCACGGTGCGCGCCGCGAGCCGCCGGGGCTGGGTGTGGGCGATGACCCCGCGCGCGCCGATCCCGGCGGCGAGGCAGGCCTTGGGTAGTTGGGTCGTCTTGCCGGATCCGGTCTCGCCGGCCACGATCAGCACCGGATGGCGGCGCAGCGATTCGACGATCTCGTCGATGCACGCGCTGATGGGCAGTTCCGCGGGGAAACGCGGTTGCAGGCCGTGAGGTATCGGGGACGGAGGGGTCGAGGACATGGTCGACGGCGCCGGTCGCCGCGGTAGGGCTACTTGGAGAGGAAGCCCATGCCTCCCTCGAGACCGGCGACGGTGAGCGGATACATCTGCCCGTCCACCAGTTCGCGGGTCATGGCCACGGACGTCGAGTACTCCCAGGTCTCCTGGGGCGTGGGGTTGATCCACACGAGCTTGTCGTAGCCCGCCGTGAAACGGGATATCCACACCGCCCCGGGTTCCTCGTTCCAGTGCTCGACGCTGCCGCCGGCGTGGGTGATCTCGTAGGGCGCCATGGTGGCGTCGCCGACGAATACCACCTTGTAGTCCCGAGCGTACTTGTGGAGGAGCTCCCAGGTGGGGATGCGCTCGTTCATGCGCCGACGGTTGTCCTTCCACACGGACTCGTAGATGAAGTTGTGGAAGTAGTAGCTCTCCAAGTGCTTGAACTCGGTTCGCGTCGCCGAGAACAGTTCCTCGCAGACCCTGACATGGGCGTCCATGGAGCCGCCGATGTCGAGCAGCAGCAGGACCTTCACGGTGTTTCGGCGCAGGGGACGCAGGCGGATGTCGAGCATGCCGCCGTTGTCGGCGGTGGAGCGGACGGTGTCGTCCAGGTCCAGCTCCTCCTCCTCGCCGGTACGGGCGAACTTGCGCAGCCGACGCAGCGCCATCTTGATGTTGCGCGTGCCGATCTCCACCGAGTCGTCGAGGTTCCGGTACTGGCGCTGGTCCCAGACCTTCTTGGCCTTCTTTTTCCGACCCCGGCCGGGTCCACCGGGGCCGCCCTGCCCCGGTCGGTCCGCATTGCCCTGCCGGCCCTCTTCATCCTCACCCTGGCCCTGTTCGGCTTCGGCCTTCTCCCGGGCCTCGCGGAACGCCTCGATGAGTTTCTCCAGGCCGCCGAGCGACTTGATCTGTTCGAGTTCCTCGGGGGTGAGCGCGCGTTCGAACTCGCGCCGCAGCCATTCGTCGGGAATCAGGGACTCGAGCAGGCCGTGGAGGTCCTCGAGACCCTTGAAGTAGGCGCTGAAGGCGCGGTCGAACTTGTCGTAGTTCTTCTCGTCCTTGACCATGCAGGTGCGCGACAGCAGGTAGAAGTCGTCGACGTTGCTGTACACCACCCGTTGGCCGAGAGCGTTGATCAGATCCATCAACTCGCGGATCGTCGCCGGCACCTGGTAGCGGCGCAGGGTCAGGAAGAAGTTGATCAGCACGTCTAGCCGCGTTGGTCGCGCCGGTTCATGAACGCCAGGCGTTCGAGCAGGTGGACGTCCTGCTCGTTCTTGACCAGGGCACCGTAGAGCGGCGGGATCGCCTTGGTGGTGTCGCGGTTGGTGAGGATCTCGTCCGGGATGTCGTCGGCCATCAAGAGCTTCAGCCAGTCGATGAGTTCCGAGGTGGAGGGCTTCTTCTTCAGCCCCGGCACCTTGCGCACATCGAAGAAGATCTCCATGGCCTCCTTGACCAGGTGCTGCTTGATGCTCGGGTAGTGCACATCGACGATCTGCTCCATGGTCTCGCGGTCGGGGAAGTTGATGTAGTGGAAGAAGCAGCGGCGCAGGAACGCGTCCGGCAGCTCCTTCTCGTTGTTCGAGGTGATGACCACGATGGGCCGCTGCTTGGCGACGATGGTCTCGTTCAGCTCGTAGACGTAGAAATCCATGCGGTCGAGTTCCTGCAGCAGGTCATTGGGGAACTCGATGTCCGCCTTGTCGATTTCGTCGATCAACAGCACGACCCGCTCGTCGGACTCGAACGCTTCCCAGAGCTTGCCCTTCTTGATGTAGTTGCGGATGTCGCCGACGCGGTCGTCGCCGAGTTGCGAATCCCGCAGGCGGGACACGGCGTCGTACTCGTAGAGTCCCTGCAGCGCCTTGGTCTGCGACTTGATGTGCCAGGTGATGAGCCGTAGACCCAAGGTGCTGGCGATCTCCTCGGCAAGCAGGGTCTTGCCCGTACCGGGCTCGCCCTTGACCAGGAGCGGTCGTTCCAGTTTCACGGCGGCGTCCACCGCCATGGACAGTTCGTCGGTGGAGATGTAGGTGTCTGTACTGTCGAAAATCATCAAGTCTTCCGTTCGCTTGTCGGTCGGCCGGGCGCGGGCAAAACGGCTACTTTACCTTGGATGCGGCAAAACGCCAGAGCCGTGGCGGGAGAGCCACGGCCAATTCACCCTAGCCGGAAGGCGACACTCGCCTCCGCCGCACACTTCGTACGTGATCATGGGGCGCGCCTCGCACTTGTTCGCGCGCTCGTCTTGTACTTGCACAGGGCGCACATCTTGATACTGTACGAAAACCCAGATAATCTGGCCAACCCCTGTATGGAAAGACAGTCGTCGTCATGTCGAATGTCAACATGCTCGACAAGCTTTGCGCCGGATCGGGGTTGTGGCGGGCGCGTGAGCTTCAGGAGTACGGACCAGGATCCAAAGGCGGGTCGGATGGCATCGGCACCGGTTTTCCGGTCCTGGATGCGGAACTGGTTGATCGCGGCTGGCCGACGGCGGGCCTGACCGAGCTGCTCTGCGCCGCCCCCGGCATCGGCGAACTGCGTCTGGTGTCGCCGGCGCTGGCCGCGCTTTCGGCGGCCGAGGACCGTCTGATCACCTGGGTTGCGCCGCCTTTCGTTCCCTATGCGCCCGCCCTGCAGGCAGCGGGCATCGATCTCGCCAAGGTGCTGCTGGTCCACCCGGATAGCCACGGCGAGGCTCTCTGGGCGCTTGAGCAGGCCTTGAGAACCGGTGCCTGCTGCGCCGTGCTCGGCTGGCTGTCGGAGTCGCGTCTCAAATTCGTGGAACTCCGGCGTCTGCAGTTCGCGGCACGCCAGGGAGGTGCCTGGGCCAGCCTGTTCCGGCCGGAGGATGCGGTCGGCGACCCGTCCGCCGCCGAACTCCGGCTACACCTCCGACCACGGCATGGTGGGTTGCTTGTGGACATCGTCAAACGCCGTGGCGGCTGGCCGCTGTCGGGCATCGAGTTGACTTTCGACAACCCCGAAGCCGGGTTTATGGAGCGGGCATGAAGAAAATGCTCTGGCTGGCGGCGTACTTTCCCCTGCTCGGCCTCGAAGGTCACCTGCTCGGGTCGCGTTGCCGGGCACCCGCGGTCCTGGTGGCGGACAACCGGGTGGTGCAGGCGAACAAGGAGGCGCGCCTTGGCGGCGTCGAAATCGGCAGCACACTGGCCACGGCGCACACCATCATGCCGGAACTCGTGCACTTCGCCCGCGACCCGGCGGCGGAGCTGCGTCGTCTCGAACTCCTCGGACACGCCGGCTACCACTTCACCCCCCGGGTAAGTCTCGCGCCGCCCGATGCGGTGCTGCTGGAAGTGCGCGGCAGCCTGCGCCTTCCTTGGAAACGGGTGGTCCGGCAAGCAGCCGACTTCGCCATGCCGTGCAGCGGTCTGACGGCGATCACGGACGAACTCGCCGCCCGCTGCCGACGCCTCGGACACGAGGGATCCATGGCGGCGGCGGCCACGCCGCTGGCGGCCTTGGTGCTGGCGCGCTCGGCTGCGGTCGGCATGCCCCAAAACGATGACGATGCGTTGCACGACGGCGCGTTCGTCAACGGCGCGTTAGTAAACGGCGCGTTAGTAAACGGCGCGTTAGTAAACGCGGCGCTCATCCATACCGACCTGCCGCCCAAGGATCTCGAACGGCTGGCGAACATGGGCATCACCCGGATCGGCGAACTCCGCAGGCTGCCGGCCTGGGAACTGGGCAAACGGTTCGGGCCGGCGCTGGTGGACTACCTGGCACGCCTGACCGGGCAGAAGGCCGATCCCCGCGAATACATCGAGCCGCCCGAAACATTCCGCTCCAGTGTGCATCTGCTGGAACCTATACGCGGCAAGGGCGCCCTGCTCCTGCCCATGCGCCGGCTGCTTGCGGAACTCGTTCGTTGGCTCGCCAGGCGTCAACTCGGCGTCAGCGCCCTGACCTGGACATTGGAACCACTGTCCGGGCCAGCGACCGCGTTGACCGTCGAATTCGCCGAGCCGCGTACGGACGACAGGGCGCTGCTTGCCTTGAGCAAGCTGAAACTCGAGCGCACCGAGCTAAGCAAAGAGGCCGAAGGGGTGATGAGCGTCTCTCTGCAGGCCGATTCCACCGCGCCGCTCAACCCCGTCGACACGGATCTCCTGGCGCTCCTAGGGGCGAAAGGCGCGCAGTCGCGTGCCACGGCGTCGAGCACCGAACTCGTGGACTCGCTCACCGCCAAGCTCGGCCGCGACGCGGTCCGGGGCCTCAGGATCGTCGACGACCACCGACCGGAACACTCCTGGTCCTTCGAACGCGCGACGCACCTTCGCCGGTCGACATCGGAGCCTCGGCCGGCGGCCCACCGTCCGCTGTGGCTGTTCGACCCGCCGAAGCCCGTGGACGCCCGGCAGTTCGAATTGCACTCCGGGCCGGAGCGCATCGAAACCGGGTGGTGGGACACCGCGCAGCAACACCGCGACTACTTCACCGCCGTCTCCAAGGACGGCGTGCAGTGCTGGCTGTACCGCGACCGGAACGAACGTTGGTATCTGCATGGCTATTTCTCCTGACGAACAGCGCGGTTCGGGCAGCGTAGGGGCGGGGCTTGTCCCCGCCCACGCCGGCGGACCCGCAACGCGCGGTAAGTCACAACGGGCGACCACAAGGGTCGCCCCTACGGGGTGCGAGCGATGAGTGCGCAGTTTGCGCAGCAAACTGCAAACGAACCACGCCAGCGGTTCGCGGGGTGCGAGCGATGAACGCGCAGTTTGCGCAGCAAACTGCAAACGAACCGCGCCAGCGGTTCGCATTCGCCGAACTGCATGCCATCTCCAACTTCAGCTTCCTGCGCGGGGCGTCTCATCCCGAAGAACTGGTGCGCACCGCCCACGCCCTCGGCTACCAGGCCATCGCCATCACCGACGAGTGTTCCCTGGCCGGTGTCGTCAAGGCCCACCTCGCCGCCCAGGAGGTCGGGATCAAGCTGATCGTCGGCGCCGAATTCCACATTCCGACCGATGGAGGGGACATCCACCTTGTCCTGCTCGCCCCCGACCGGTGCGCCTACGGACAGCTCTCCGAACTCATCACCCGGGCACGCCGCCGCGCGCCGAAGGGCGAATACGAACTCACCGTCGAAGACCTGCGCGAAAGCGTGGACGATTGCCTCGCGCTCTGGATTCCGAACCGAGAACCCTTCGCCGGAAAATTGAAGGTAGGACGCGATCTCAAGCAGTTGCTTGCCAACTTGTGGATTTCACTGGAACTCTTCCTGGAACACGACGATCTCGACAAGGCCGCCCAGGTGCTGACCCTGTCGTCGCGCCTCGACCTGCCGGTCGTCGCCAGCAACGGTGCCTGCATGCACTCGCCGGATCGTCAACCACTGCGCGATGTGCTGACGGCCATCCGTATGAAGATGCCCGTCCACTCCCTGGGAACCCGGGTCGACCAGAACCGCGAACGCTACCTGAGACCGCAGTCGGGAATGGCGGAGATCTACCCGCCGGAAATGCTCGCGGAAACAATGGCGGTGGCCGAGCGCTGCACGTTCTCGCTGGGCGAACTCCGCTACGAGTATCCGCGCGAACTGGTGCCGGCGGGGCTCTCCCCGGCCGAGCATCTGCGCCGCCTCACCGAGGCCGGTGCGAAGACACGCTGGCCCGAGGGAACCCCGGCGGATGTCGTCGCGCTGATCGACAAGGAACTGCAACTCGTCGCCGAACTCGGCTACGAGTACTTCTTCCTCACGGTCCACGACATCGTCCGCTTCGCGAAGGCGCGTGACATCCTCTGCCAGGGGCGGGGCTCCGCCGCCAACTCCGCGGTCTGCTATTGCCTCGGGATCACCGAGGTGGACCCGGCGCGCATGCACCTGTTGTTCGAACGCTTCGTGTCGAAGGAACGCGACGAGCCGCCGGACATCGACGTCGACTTCGAGCACGAGCGCCGCGAAGAGGTGATCCAGTACATCTACGAGCGCTACGGCCGGCACCGGGCCGCGCTGGCCGCGACGCTGATCACCTACCGGCCGCGCAGCGCCATCCGCGACGTTGGCAAGGCGCTCGGTCTCGACGCCGACCTAGTCGACCTCCTGGCGAAGTCCATGTCTTGGTGGGACGACCGCAAGGAAATCAAGACACGCCTCGAAGCGGCGGGTGTCGCGCCGGAGAGCCGCACCGCCCGCCAGTTCGAGTATCTCGTCAACGAGATTCTCGGCTTCCCCCGCCATCTGTCCCAGCATGTCGGCGGTTTCGTCATCTCCGCCGGGCCGTTGGCGCAACTGGTGCCGGTGGAGAACGCCGCCATGGCGGATCGCACCGTCATCCAGTGGGACAAGGACGACCTCGAAGCCTTGAACCTGCTGAAGGTCGACGTGCTCGGCCTCGGCATGCTGACGGCGATCCGCAAGACCCTCGACCTGATCGCATCCCAGCCGGCGACGAGCGGCTTTTCACCGGTTCGCATGGACGAGATTCCGCCGGAGGATCCGGAAACCTACGCCATGCTCCAGCGCGCGGACAGTGTCGGCGTCTTCCAGGTCGAATCCCGCGCGCAGATGTCCATGCTGCCGCGCTTGAAGCCCGAGAATTTCTACGATCTGGTGATCGAGGTCGCGATCGTCCGCCCGGGGCCGATCCAGGGCAACATGGTGCATCCCTACCTGCGCCGCCGCCAGGGACTGGAGCCGGTCGTCTACGCCAACGACGCGGTTCGCAAGGTTCTCGATCGCACCCTCGGCATCCCCATTTTCCAGGAACAGGTCATCGAACTCGCCATGGTGGCGGCGGGCTTCTCGGCGGGGGAAGCGGACCAGCTTCGGCGCGCCATGGCGGCCTGGCGGCGCCGCGGGGGCCTGGAGCGTTTCGAGGGGAAGCTCGTCGACGGCATGCTCGAGCGGGGCCTCGACCGCGACTTCGCCGAGCGCATCTTCGAGCAGATCAAGGGCTTCGGCGAGTACGGCTTCCCGGAATCCCACGCCGCGAGTTTCGCCCTTCTGGTCTACGTTTCCGCCTGGTTGAAGCGCCACCAGCCCGCAGCGTTCTGCTGTGGCCTCCTGAACAGTCTGCCGATGGGTTTCTACTCGCCTTCACAGCTCCTTCAGGACGTCGTCGCCCACGGCATCGAGGCGCGTCCCGTCGATGTGCAGAAGAGCGGCTGGGACTATCGCGTGGAGCGCCTGGAGCGTGTGGAGCGCCTGGAGCGTGTGGAATCACCGGCACGACGACACATAGACGGTTACCGCGCGGCCCAGCCGGCGCTGCGCGTGGGCCTGCGCCAGGTCAAGGGCTTGAGCGAGGAGGCCGCGCGCCGCATCGAGAACGCCCAGCCGTTCCGGGACATCGACGACCTCAACCGGCGTGCCGAACTCGACGACCGGGCGCTGACCTTTCTCGCTCGGGCCGGCGCCCTCGAAAGCCTGTCGGGACACCGCTACCAGGCGCATTGGGACGCTGCCGGCATCGACCGGCCCACCGCTCTTTGGCGGGGAGACCAAACGCCCTATCGGACCACCGTTGCTCTCGACGGACCCTCCCAGGGTGAGGATCTGCTGGCGGACTACCGCTACCTCGGGCTCACCCTCGGACCGCATCCCATGGCGCTGTTGCGCGGCGAGCCGGAATTCAAGGGCTGCCGCACGGCCGTCGAACTCGCCGGCTACCGGCACGAACAGTTCGTCCGGGTGGCGGGCATCGTCACCTGCCGGCAGCGTCCCGGCACCTCGTCCGGGGTGGTGTTCATGACCCTGGAGGACGAAACCGGCAACAGCAACATCGTCGTCTGGAACTCGGTGCTGCAACGTTTCCGCGCCGCCCTGCTGCAAAGCCGATTGATCGTCGTCAAGGGGATCGTGGAACGGGAAGGCGCCGTCATCCACGTCGTCGCCGGCCAGGTGCGCGACTTGAGCCACAAGCTCGGCGAACTGTCTTCGCCCACACCCAGCGGCGACGACCGGGCGAACGGCCCGGTCGACGCGACGGCGGCGTTCACATCGAGGAACTTCCACTAAGGAATGCTCATGATCAAGCCATCCCTAGGAATGCTCTGATCAAGCCATCCCTGGCTTGATCAGAAACGCAAAAACAAGAACGCGGTCTTTTTTTTGCGTGCAAATTCAACTCCTTGCGTCGTTGAATTTGGCGGCACATCCCTGTGCCGCGCTAGGGAAGGTCTTAATCAGACCTTCCCTAGGGCGTCCCCGGTTCAGGATGGTCCATAATCGGACTTCGAACTTCGGTGGAGCAAACCATGACCCTGCAGTTGGACCACACCATCATCCCTGCCCACGACAAGGTGAAATCGGCGCAATTCATCGCCGGCATCCTCGGTCTCGAGTACCACGGCACCTGGGGCCACTTCGCCCCGGTGAAGATCAACGACACCTTGACCCTCGACTTCGACAACTCGCCGAATCCCCGTTCGAGCCACTACGCCTTCCTTGCCTCCGACGAGGAGTTCGACGCCATCCTCGGTCGTGTAAAGGAAGCTGGCGTGGTTTTCGGCAGCGGCCCCCGCAGCCGCACGGACGGCGAGATCAACCATCGCTGGGGTGGACGCGGCTTCTACTTCGAATGCGCAGACGGCCACATCTGGGAAGTCATCACGCACACGTACGGTGACGACCCGACGACGGGGATTCAATGAAAAAAGACAAACAGAAGGTACTCGACGAAGTCTGGGACGACGACCGGGTGAGGAATTTCCTCGGCAAGACCGTGCCGGTCCAGTCCGGGGACTCGTTTCCGGGCGACCCGGATTTCTACGTGCTCCGCCACGCCTACCAGAGCATGCGCGCCGAGGACTTCAGCCGCTTTCTCGCCTTCTACACCGCCGAGGGGCGCGACGTGCGTGCCCGCGACGGTCATGGACGCACCCTCGTGGAGGTGATCGCCAGCCATGCCAAGGCCGCACCGTTCGTCGAGCTACTCAATGCCCATTGAGGCATCAAACCGCCACAAGCTCATCGTTCTCGGCTCCGGCCCGGCGGGGTACACGGCGGCGCTCTACGCCTCCCGGGCGAACCTCGACCCGGTGTTGATAACCGGGGTCGAGGTGGGAGGTCAACTCACGACGACCACGGATGTCGACAACTGGCCCGGGGACCACAATGGGCTGCAGGGTCCCGAGTTGATGCTGCGCATGGCCGAGCACGTCGAAAAGTTCGGCACCACGATCATCAACGACCAAATCGGCAGCGTCGACTTGAGTAGCCGCCCGTTGAAGCTGACGGGGGACCAGGGCGAGTACGCAAGCGATGCGCTGATCGTCGCCACCGGCGCCACGGCGAAGTACCTGGGACTGCCTTCCGAGGATGCCTACAAGGGACGAGGGGTGAGTGCTTGCGCCACCTGCGACGGATTCTTCTTCCGGGGCCGCGAGGTCGCCGTGATCGGCGGCGGCAACACCGCCGTGGAGGAGGCCCTCTATCTCTCCAACATCGCCAGCCGCGTCCACCTCGTCCACCGCCGAGATGCCCTGCGCGCCGAGAAGATCCTCCAGGGACGGTTGTTCGAACGCGCCGAACAGGATCTGGTGAACATCGTCTGGGACCACACCTTGGCGGAAGTCGCCGGCGACGACACCGGCGTCACCGGCGCGGTGCTGGCCAGCACCAAGAACGGCGCAGAGCGCCACCTCGCGGTCGACGGCATCTTCATCGCCATCGGTCATGTGCCGAACACCGGCATCTTCGAAGGTCAACTCGAGATGCGCGACGGCTACATCCGTATCGAGAGCGGCACCGACGGCAATGCCACGGCGACCAGCGTCCCCGGTGTGTTCGCCGCCGGCGATGTCGCCGACCATGTCTACCGCCAGGCCGTGACATCCGCGGGATTCGGCTGCATGGCGGCGCTGGACGCGGAGAAGTACCTGGACGCCCTCGGGTCCGACGCCGGACAGTGACTCCCTTCGGACGCCCTCGGGCCCCAAGCCGGACGGTGGCGCCTATCTCCCCGTCCGCGTTTCCGGACCCGAACCTGGCGTCCGCCGAGGGCCTCCTTGCGTACGGCGGCGATGTCGGCGCGGAACGCCTGATCGACGCGTATTCGAACGGCATCTTTCCCTGGTTCAACGACGATGACGAGCCGGTGCTGTGGTGGTCGCCGGATCCCCGCGCGGTGCTGGCGCCGGGCGACCTGCACGTTTCGCGCAGTCTGGCCAAACGGTTGCGCTCCGGCCGGTTCCAGGTAACGGTCGATGAGGCCTTCGCCGACGTCACCAAGGCGTGCGCACAACCGCGCAAGTCGTCGCCAGGAACCTGGATCACGCCGAGTATGCGCGCCGGCTACCTGGCGCTGCACGAAATGGGCCTCGCCCACTCCGTGGAAACCTGGCGCGACGGCGCGTTGGCGGGTGGACTCTACGGGGTATCACTCGGCCGCATGTTCTTCGGCGAGTCCATGTTTGCCCGCGAGCCCGACGCCTCGAAGGTCGCCCTCGCCCACCTCGCGCATCAACTCGAGGCCTGGGACTTCACGCTGATCGACTGTCAGCTGCCGAACGAACACCTGGCCACGCTCGGGGCGCGCGAGATGCCGCGTCGCGACTTCCTGGCCCTGGTCCGGGCCAATAACGCCGAGGCCACGCGACGCGGGCGGTGGACCTTCGACCGGTAGCGAACGCCCGCCCCAAGTGGTTAAATGCGCGCGCCCGCCAAAACGCGGGCTTGAGCGCGAGGGGCGCGCAGACAAGGATTCAATGGCGAAAGAAGAACAAATCGAGATGGAAGGTGTCGTCGTCGACACCCTGCCGAACACCATGTTCCGGGTGGAGTTGGACAACGGTCACGTGGTTACGGCACACATCTCGGGCAAGATGCGCAAGAACTACATCCGCATCCTCACAGGTGACAGGGTCAGGGTGGAACTGACACCGTACGATCTCACCAAGGGACGCATCACCTTCCGCGAACGCTAGAAGTTTCGCGGTAGGCGAAACTTCCACACATCCGCAAGGATGGGCCGCGACCGTCAGGTCGTCTCGCGAGTTTCCGGACGGCCTCGGTTTGAATCGGCGCGGGACGCCACAAGGGCGTCCCCTACGGGCGGTCGAGACACAAGCGTCGCTACACCTTAGCGGTGCGGGGTTCGATCTCGAGCGCGAGTTCGCCGCCGTCCTCGGTGATGTGGACTACGCCGCCGCCGTCTGACAGATCGCCGAACAGGATGTCCTCCGCGAGACGACGCTTGATCTTCTCCTGGATCAGCCGTTGCATCGGACGGGCGCCCATCTTCGTGTCGTAGCCCTCCCGGGCGAGCCACTCGCGCGCGGACTCGTCCACATCGAGCTCGACCTTCTTGGCATCGAGCTGGCCCTGCAGTTCCGTCAGGAACTTGTCCACGATGGACTTGATGATGTCCATGGGCAACGCGTTGAACTGCATGATCGCATCGAGGCGATTGCGGAACTCCGGTGTGAACATCTTCTTCAACACCTCCATGGCGTCGGTGCCGTGGTCCTGTTCCGTGAAGCCGATGGAGGCCCGCGAGGCTTCCTGGGCACCCGCATTGGTGGTCATGATCAGGACGACGTTGCGGAAGTCCGCCTTGCGGCCGTTGTTGTCCGTGAGCGTGCCGTGATCCATGATCTGCAGGAGCAGGTTGAACACCTCCGGATGGGCCTTCTCCACCTCGTCGAGCAGCACCACGCTGTGCGGGTGCTTGACCACCGCTTCGGTGAGCAGGCCACCCTGATCGAAGCCGACATAGCCTGGCGGTGCGCCGATCAAGCGCGACACGGTGTGCCGTTCCATGTACTCGGACATGTCGAAGCGCAGCAGTTCGACGCCCATGATGAAGGCCAGCTGCCGACACACCTCGGTCTTGCCCACGCCGGTGGGACCGGCGAACAGGAATGAGCCGATGGGTTTGCCCTCGGTCTTGAGTCCTGCGCGCGACAGCTTGATCGCAGAGGCCAGCGTGTCGATGGCTTCGTCCTGACCGAAGACCACGAGCTTCAAGCGGTGATCGAGGTCGCGCAACGCTTCCTTGTCGGAGGAGGTCACCTGGTTCGACGGAATCCGCGCGATCTTCGCGACGACCTGCTCGACATCCAGGGCACCCACCGTCTTCTTGCGGCGGCTCGGCGATACGAGCTGCTGCGCGGCACCTGCCTCGTCGATGACATCGATGGCCTTGTCCGGCATGAATCGGTCGGTGATGTAGCGTTCCGACAGCTCGGCCGCGACGCGCAGCGCGCGGTCGGTGAAGCGAAGTGAATAGTGGTCCTCGAATCGCGACTTCAGGCCCTTCAGGATGAGGTAGGTGTCGTTGACGTCCGGCTCGACGATGTCGATCTTCTGGAACCGCCGGGACAGCGCACGGTCCTTTTCGAACACGCCCCGATACTCGTGGTAGGTCGTGGAGCCCATGCAGCGGATGTCGCCCGAGGCGAGCAGCGGCTTCAACAGGTTGGAGGCGTCCATCACACCGCCCGATGCCGACCCGGCACCGATGATGGTGTGGATCTCGTCGATGAACAGGATCGATCCCTCTTCACTCTGCAGTTCCGCGAGCAGCACCTTGAAGCGTTTCTCGAAGTCCCCCCGGTACTTCGTGCCGGCGAGCAGGGCGCCGAGATCCAGCGCCAGGACACGGCTATCGGCAACCACCTCCGGCACTTCGCCGTCGACGATGCGCTTGGCGAGTCCCTCGGCGATCGCCGTCTTGCCGACACCGGATTCCCCCACCAGCAGCGGGTTGTTCTTGCGCCGCCGGCAGAGGATCTGGATGACGCGTTCCACCTCGATGTCGCGACCCACCAGCGGGTCGATCTTCCCGGCTCTGGCCAACTCGTTCAGATCGCTCGCGAAGTTCTTCAGGGCCGGCTGGGTTTCGCCCTGCTCTCCCTCTTGTGTGGCGCCATCACCCGTGTCCGCGCTCTCGGGTGTCTTCTTGGAAATGCCGTGGGCGACGTAGTTCAGGACGTCGAGACGCGCGATGTTCTGCTTCTTCAGGCAGTAGACGGCATGGCTCTCCTGCTCGCCGAACATGGCGATCAGCATGTCCGCGCCGTTGACCGGCTTGTCGCCCCTGGACTGCACGAGGAAGATCGCGCGCTTGATCACCATGTCGAAGCCCGCCGTCTTCTCCGGCTCGCGACGCCGGGCCATCTGGCCTGCCGGTATCAGCGGCGTGTTGGCGTCGATGAACTCCTCCAAGTCCCGGCGGAGCTGGCTCAAGTCGGCACCCACGTTGTTCAGAACGTCCACCGCCACCCTGTCGTCGAGAAGCGCCAGCAACAGGTGTTCGGGCGTCACGAACTCGTGCCGCTTTTCATAGGCCTGCTGCATCACGTTCTTGATGGCGTTGATCAGTTCGTCGCTTAGCACGGTGGCACCTCGTAATCCGCGTCAGTCCGCATCGGTCTCTTCAACGGCCGACTTCAACGGATGGTTGTTTTCCTGGGCATAGGCGTTCACCTGCTCCGACTTGGTCTCGGCGATGTCGCGCGGGTAGATTCCGATCACGGCACTGCCCGTGGTGTGGACCGTCCACATTAGCCGCCACGCCTTCTCCACGTCCATATAGAAAAACCGCATGAGAACGTGGACGACGAACTCCTGGGGCGTGTAGTCGTCGTTCAGCAGGATGACCTTGAACATGGGAGGCGGCTTGAGCTTGGGTTCCTCGACCTGCTCCCTGACGATCGTTGCCGTATCCCTGCCCTGGTCGGCATCGCCCGGATCATCGTCGTCCGACGACGAAGACCGAGTTGCCGCCACCGCGATTGGTCCTCGTCCCGAAGCGGGCAGGTCGCGCGATGGGTTGGGAAGGGTTGAGCGCATCGTCTCCGCTCGAACGACTTTGTGCGGACCACCGGCTTTGACGCGACAATCATAACCCAGTTCAAATGGGCTGCGTTCTGGACCGCAACGCACCGAATCTCGCGACTCGACCCCCAAGTGGGCGCGGGTTGCAAACTGACACACCAAGAGGTCCTAACATTCGCCTCGAACTAATACTAAAATCGCACACTCGGATTGACAGCGGCAGCCGTATGGCTTGCCAGAGTCCAGAGCCGGGTGTTTCGGCGGTTCGGTTCTCGCGATCCGATTCGATGTCCGATGGGGGGCGCGACATGCCAACGGGCAAGGTCAAGTGGTTCAATAACGCCAAGGGATACGGGTTCGTCTTGGCGGAGAGCGCCGACGAGGATCTCTTCGTGCACTACTCGTCCATCCAGATGAACGGCTACCGGACGTTGCGCGCGGGACAGGAGGTCACGTTCGACATCCAACAGGGTTCCAAGGGTCTGCACGCGGTCAATGTCCAGGCGTTGAACGATGGGCACGACTCCGATATCGACGGCGATGACGCCGAAGACGCCATCTCGGAGCCGCCGGAGTCCCCGGAATCCCCGGAGTCCGAAGGCTACGATCACTAGCGAGGTTCCGCCTCGAACGACACGACCTTCAACCGTAGGAGGCTGCCGCGCCCCGTAGGGGCGTACGCACCCCCGTAGGGGCGTACGCACCCTACGGACCTTTGTCGCGTCTGCCGTAGAGAGAGAGCGCGCTATGCGGTCGTCATGTGCCCGATCATGGCATCGCCGAACTCGGAACACTTCACCAGGGTCGCCCCCGTCATCAACCGCTCGAAATCGTAGGTGACGGTCTTCTCGCCGATCGCGCCTTCCATTCCCTGGACGATCAGATCGGCCGCCTCCCGCCACCCGAGGTGGCGCAGCATCATCTCCGCCGACAGGATCAGCGAACCGGGGTTTACCTTGTCCTGGCCGGTGTACTTCGGCGCCGTGCCATGGGTGGCTTCGAATAGCGCGACTCGGTCGCCGATGTTGGCTCCCGGGGCGATGCCGATTCCGCCGACCTGGGCGGCGAGTGCATCCGAGAGGTAGTCGCCGTTCAGATTCATGGTCGCGATAACGTCGTATTCGTCCGGGCGGGTGAGAATCTGCTGCAGCATGGCGTCGGCGATCATGTCCTTGATGACGATCTGCTTGCCGGTGCGGGAATTGGTCAACTCGTGCCAAGGTCCGCCGTCCAAGGGCGTGGCGCCGAACTCCTCGGCCGCCAGCTGATAGCCCCAATCCTTGAAGGCACCTTCGGTGAACTTCATGATGTTGCCCTTGTGCACGAAGGTCACCGAATCCCGGTCCTCGGCGATGGCGTATTCGAGTGCCTTGCGCACCAGTCGTTGAGTGCCTTCCACCGAAACCGGCTTGATGCCGATGCCGCAGTTCACCGGGAAGCGGATCTTCTGTACGTCCATGGTGTCGCGGAGAAAGGCGATCACGCGGTCGGCATCCTCCGAGCCCGCCTCCCACTCGACCCCGGCGTAGATGTCCTCGGTGTTCTCCCGGAAGATGACCATGTCGGTCCTCTGCGGCGCGACCACCGGGCTCGGTACGCCTTGGAGCCAACGAACGGGGCGCTGGCAGACGTACAGGTCGAGATGCTGGCGTAGGGCGACGTTGAGAGAGCGGATGCCGCCACCGACCGGCGTCGTCATCGGACCCTTGATGCCCACCGAGAACTCGCGCAGGGCTGTCAGGGTCTCCTCGGGAAGCCACTCGTCCTCGCCGTAGATGCGCAACGACTTTTCGCCCGCGTAGATCTCCATCCATGCGACGGAGCGTTCGCCACCGTAGGACTTCTCGACCGCCGCATCGACGACCTTGCACATCACCGGCGTGATGTCGATGCCGATGCCGTCGCCCTCGATGTAGGGGATGATGGGGCGGTCGGGTACGTTCAAAGTGCCGTCTTCGGCAACGGTGATCCTGTCACCCGTCTTCGGCACGACAATGTGTTCGTAACCCATTCAAATCCCCGTACGGCTGCAAAAGCGCGGCATTGTACATCACGCGCCATAGCGCGACCTGACGGTCGCGTTGGGAGTATCGCTGGCGCGAAACACGAGGCGGGGCATGCCGTCCTGGAACTGGAATGCCGGATAGAGGTCGCGCCTTTGAATCCGCAGGGCGAAATCAGCGGCGGGGGACCCGGACAGGTTGACCGTCGCCGAGAGCGAATCGCCCTCGAGCACCTCGTAGCGCGATGCCGAGAGCGAGACCGTGCCATTGGTGCCTACCAGGATTGGCGTCGCTGCCGGTCCTCGGTCGTCGCCTGGATCCACCGCTGGCCGCCGGCGCGGGTTTCCTTCTTCCAGAAAACGGCGTCGGTCTTCAGGTAGTCCATGACGAACTCGCATGCCGCGAAGGCGTTCGCGCGGTGGCCGGCCGCGACCAGCACCAGCACGATCTGGTCCTCGGGCGCGAGCTGTCCCACGCGATGGATCACGACGACATCAAACAACTGCCAGCGCGTTGCAGCCTGGTCCACGATCTTGCGGATGCTCGACTCGGTCATGCCCGGATAGTGCTCCAGGTACAGACCGCGGACCGAGTCATCTTGGGCCCGGTCCCGCACCAAGCCGCCAAAAGCGACCATCGCGCCCGCGCTACCGGCGCAGCGTTTCCGGCACGCGGCCCACTCGTGGCCGATGTCGAAGTCGTCGGTCTGGATCCGGATCTCGGCGTGCACGACCGGCTACCCGCCGGTGACGGGGGGCAGGAAGGCGACTTCATCGCCGGTTTCGAGCCGCGTGTCACCCCGCACGATGGTCTGGTTGACGCACACCTGCACACCGCGCACGTCGATGGCCTCGAACTGCGCGTTCGTCAACAGCTCGGCGAGCTTCGCACGCACCCCTACGATGCTGGGTTCATCCAGCGCCAGTTCCACAGCCTCGCGGCCCACGGCCTCGCGCAGCGAAGCGAAGAACCGAATGCAAACCGTGGTCGTCACCGTTGTCGCCGCGTTGGTCACGGCGCCCGCTCCCAGGTACCGGACTTGCCGCCCGCCTTGCGAACGAGTTGGACGGTTTCGATGGTCATGCCGCGGTCGGTCGACTTGAGCATGTCGTAGACCGTGAGTGCCGCGATGCTGACCGCGGTAAGGGCCTCCATCTCGACCCCCGTCTGCCCGGTCACACGGCACATCCCTTCGACCACGAGCGCGGTTTCCCCGTCGGCCGAGAAGTCCACGGCGACCTTGGCGAGTGGCAGGGGATGGCAAAGGGGAATGAGATCGCTGGTGCGCTTGGCCGCCTGGATGCCCGCGACCCGCGCGACGGCGAGCACGTCGCCCTTGGCTCCCCCACCAGCAAGAATCGCCTGCAGACTGGCGGCCGCCATGCGGATCCGCGCTCGGGCACAGGCTTCCCGCCGAGTCGACGACTTGCCCGAAACATCGACCATGGACGCCTCGCCGCGCTCGTTCAAATGAGTCAAACCAACCATCCGGGCAGCATAGCAGTCCGCCAGACTTCGACGCGACAGCGGCGGAAGTCTGGCGGAGTGCATCGCGCCCGCAGGGCGCGCGGCGGCTTGGGCTGGGGCAGGATGCGCCGACCGCAGGTCGGCGGATACTGTGGCGATAGCAGTCCGCCGGACCCGACGCGAACAGCGGCGGTCCCGACTTCGACGCGACAGCGGCGCAAGTCCGGCGGAGTGCATCGCGCCCGCAGGGCGCGCGGCGGCTTGGGCTGGGGCAGGATGCGCCGACCGCAGGTCGGCGGATACTGTGGCGATAGCAGTCCGCCGGACCCGACGCGAACAGCGGCGGTCCCGACTTCGACGCGACAGCGGCGCAAGTCCGGCGGAGTGCATCGCGCCCGCAGGGCGCGCGGCGGCTTGGGCTGGGGCAGGATGCGCGACCTCGGGTTGGCAGACGACATCGGCGAGGTCCGACCGGCCGCTATGACGCTATAATCCCGCGTCTTTTCTGCCGAGGCGATCCGTGACGGGTTCGGTCATGGTGGGCATGTCCGGCGGCGTGGATTCCGCCGTCGCGGCTCTCATCCTCAAGGAACGCGGATACGACGTCGCGGGCCTCTTCATGAAGAACTGGGAAGAGGACGACGGGACCGAATACTGTACCGCTCTCGCCGACTACGCCGATGCTGCCGAAGTCTGCCGGACGCTGGACATCGAACTCGCCACCGCCAACTTTTCGGCCGAATACTGGGACAACGTCTTCGAAGCGTTTCTCGCCGACTACCGCAGTGGCCGCACGCCGAACCCCGATGTCCTCTGCAACCGGGAGATCAAGTTCAAGCTGTTCACGGATTACGCCGCCGAACTCGGCTTCGACACCGTCGCCACCGGACACTACGCGCGTCGCAGTCCTCCCGGCGGACGATTCGGGCTGTTCAAGGGACACGACGCCAACAAGGACCAGACGTACTTCCTGCAGGCCGTCCCGGCGACCGAGCTCGACGGCTGCCTGTTCCCCGTCGGCGATCTAACCAAGCCGGCTGTGCGTGCGCGCGCCCGCGACGCGGGTTTCGCCGTCCACGACAAGAAGGACAGCACCGGGATCTGTTTCATCGGCGAGCGCCGCTTCGCCGACTTCCTCGGCCGCTACGTGTCCGCCGCCCGTGGACCCATCGCGGATACCGCGGGCAAAGTACTCGGCGAGCACCGGGGACTCGCCTTCTACACCCTCGGCCAGCGCCAGGGCATCGGCCTCGGCGGCCTGCGGGACCGGCGTGAGAGCCCTTGGTATGTCGCCGCCAAGGACATGGACACCAACACCCTGGTCGTGACCCAGGACGAGAGCGACCTCGCCACCTCCTGGCTCGACGCCTCGAACCTGAACTGGATCTCGCCGGACGCGGTGGAGCATGCGACCAAGGGACAAGCGCTTCCGTGCACGGCCAAGACCCGCTACCGTCAGCCCGACCAGGCGTGTACGGTGAACGTCGACGGCGATCACGCCCACGTGGTATTCGAGCGGCCGCAACGGGCAGTGACCCCGGGTCAGTACGTCGCGTTCTACATCGGCGACGAGTGTTTGGGCGGCGGCCGCATCGACTCGGCGGGGAGTGCGACGTGAGCGATGACCGGCAAGCCATGACCGCTGTCTCGCCGCTGGACGGACGCTACGCCAAGCGCACCCGGGCGTTGTCGTCGATCGTCAGCGAATCCGCGCTGCACCGCTACCGCGTACGCGTGGAAGTCGAGTGGTTCCTGCACTTGGCGGCGATGCCCGAGATTCCGGAACTGTCCGTCGACCCCGAGGCCGAGGCGCGTCTGCGGCGAATCTGGCAGGACTTCGACGACGCCGATGCCGAAGCCGTTCGGGCACTCGAAGCCGACACCAACCACGACGTCAAGGCAGTCGAGTACTTCGTCAAGGCGGCCGTCGCAGGCGCCGACGAGGCTCTCGCCGGGAGCATCGAGTTCGTCCACTTCGCGTGCACCTCGGAGGACATCAACAACGTCGCCTACGCGTTGATGATGCACAACGCCCGCGAGGCCGTGCTCAAGCCGGCGATGGACCGGCTGATCGAAGCGCTCGTGGACTTCGCGGCACCGTTCGCCGAGGAGCCCATGCTCTCGCGCACTCATGGCCAGGCGGCATCGCCCACCACGGTCGGCAAGGAACTCGCCAACGTCGTCGTGCGTCTGCGCCGCCAGCGCGACCAGTTTGAGCGCACCGACCTCCTCGCCAAGATGAACGGTGCGGTAGGCAACTACAACGCCCACGTCGTGGCCTATCCCGGGGTCGATTGGCCGGCCCGCAACCGCGAGTTCATCGCCCGACTCGGACTCGACTTCAACGAGCACACCACGCAGATCGAACCTCACGACTACCTGGCCGAGCTGTTCCACAGTCTCGTGCGCTTCAACCAGGTGGTTCTGGACTTCGATCGGGACGTCTGGGGCTACATCGCGCTGGGCTATTTCCGGCAGCGGCCGGTGGCCGGCGAGACGGGCAGTTCGACCATGCCGCACAAGGTCAACCCCATCGACTTCGAGAACTCCGAGGGCAACCTCGGCCTCGCCAACGCGATGCTCGGCCACCTCGCCGAAAAGCTCCCGGTGTCGCGCTGGCAGCGTGACCTATCCGACTCCACGGCGCTGCGCAGCGTCGGCACGGCTTTCGGTCACTGCGTCGTCGCCTGGGACAGCGCGTACCGGGGCATCGCCAAGCTCGACGTGGACCGCACCCGGCTGGCCGCCGATCTGGACGGCGCCTGGGAGGTCCTCGCCGAAGCCGTGCAGACGGTGCTTCGGGCCTCGGGTGCCGACGAGCCCTATGAACGCCTCAAGACACTGACGCGGGGTCGGCGGATCGACCGCCACGTGTATCGCGCGATGCTCGACGAACTCGACCTGCCCGAGACCGTTCGCGACAAGCTCGCGGCCTTGACGCCGGCCGAGTACACCGGGTTGGCCGCCGCACTTGCACGGGCCGCGTTCGAAAGCGACGGATGACCGGCTACCGAGCCTCGGAGGTTTCCTGGGAGCGACAGGGCAGCGCCCTTTCCGAGATCCGCCGTACGGTGTTCGTCGATGAACAGGGCATCGACCCCAACGAGGAATGGGACGGCGATGATCCCCGCTGCCGTCACTTCCTGGCCGTGGACGACGGCGGTTGTCCGATCGGTACCGCGAGGTTGATGCCGTCGGGTCAGATCGGACGCATGGCGGTACTCCAACCGTGGCGGGGGCGCGGTGTCGGCGCCCGGCTCCTCGCCCTCGCGGTCGGTGCCGCGCGGAACTCGGGCTTGTCGGTGTTCCTGCACGCCCAAGCGGATGCCGTCGGGTTCTACGAACGCGCCGGATTTCGAGTCACAGGCGACCCGTTTTCGGAAGCCGGCATCGAGCACCGGTTGATGTCACTGCCCTGAAGGGTCTACAGCCGTCCAGTCAACGCGAGCCCGATGGTCGTCTGCCACGGATCACTTCCTGTCCCAGCCGGCCGTACCTCACTGACATTCAGTCTCTCCAGAGATGTCAACCTTAGGTTGCGTATTGGATGGCCCGCCAGCGGTGATTGGTGTGGGCAGTTGATCGTCAGCGGTGAGTTTCTCCAGCCAAAGCCAACCGCACATCTTCCAATCTGCAACCGCGCCGCTACAATGGCGCGCTTTTCGTGCCCGCGAAACGTGGCACGTCCACCCTAGAGCACTTGGAGGAACCCCAATGGCACTGCACTTCGTGCCGAGGAAGCCGCGCCCGGAGCAAATCGCGGAACTCGACGAGGAATGGAACACGAACCCGCGCTGGAAGGACGTCAAGCGCGGCTATACGGCGACCGACGTCGTCAATCTGCGCGGCACCATCCCGCATCGCAGCATGCTCGCAGCCCATGGTGCCGACAAGCTCTGGGAGATCCTTCAGGGCGAGAACTTCGTCAACTGCCTCGGTGCGGTCACCGGTGGTCAGGCGGTCCAGCAGGTCAAGGCCGGCATCAAGGCCATCTACCTGTCCGGCTGGCAGGTGGCGGCCGACAACAACACGTCGGAGACCATGTACCCGGACCAGTCGCTCTACGCGGTCAACTCCGTGCCGAGCGTCGTAAACCGCATCAACAACGCCTTCCGGCGGGCGGACGAAATCCAGTGGGCGAACGGCGTCGACGACGGCATCGACTACTACGCGCCGATCGTCGCCGATGCCGAGGCCGGCTTCGGCGGTGTCCTGAACGCCTTCGAACTGATGAAGGGGATGATCGCCGCCGGTGCCGCCGGCGTCCATTTCGAGGATCAGCTCGCCTCGGTGAAGAAGTGCGGCCACATGGGTGGCAAGGTGCTCGTGCCGACCATCGAAGCGGTGCAGAAGCTGATCGCGGCGCGCCTCGCCGCGGACGTCTGCGACGTGCCCACGATCCTCATGGCCCGCACCGACGCCAATGCCGCCGAGATGGTCACCAGCGACATCGACGAATGGGATCAACCCTTCCTGACCGGCGAGCGCACCCCCGAGGGCTTCTACAAGACCCGCTGCGGGCTCGACCAGGCCGTGTCCCGCGGCTTGGCGTACGCCCCCTACGCCGACCTCATCTGGTGCGAGACCGCGGTGCCCGACCTCGACGAGGCCAAGACATTCGCCGAGGCCATCCACCGCGTACATCCGGACCAGATGCTGGCGTACAACTGCTCGCCGTCGTTCAACTGGCGCGCCAACCTCGACGACGCGACCATCGCCAAGTTCCAGCGCGAACTGGCCGCCATGGGCTACAAGTTCCAGTTCATCACCCTGGCGGGCATCCACAGCATGTGGTTCAACATGTACGACTTGAGCCGCGACTACGTCGACCGGCAGATGTCAGCGTACGTGGACCTGCAGGAGAAGGAGTTCGCCGCCACGAATGCGGGCTATTCCTTCGTCAGCCACCAGCAGGAGGTGGGCACCGGCTACTTCGACCAGGTCGCCGAAGTCATCCAGGGCGGTCAGTCGTCGGTGACGGCGCTGACGGGGTCCACGGAAGAGGCCCAGTTCGCGAGCTAGCGCGACCTGACGGTCGCGTTGGAAGTTTCGCTGGCGCGAAACTTCATACCCGCAAGTCGTCGCCTACCCGCCACCCGAGCCGATTGTCGCAGTATTTCTGCTTACGAGCCGAGGCACTGCCCTGTTCCGCCACGCTCGCGCGGCTCCGCCGGGTTGCGCACGGCGCGTGCCAGGTTCCATGGGGTCGAGGCGATCGCCGCCGGCGGATCGCGGGGCCGTCGGCGAGGATCTTGCGCGCCCTGAAGGAAATCGCGAATGCCGAATCCGAAATGGCCCTGGCGGCCCCCGACCCGACTGATCCGGGCGCCGCGAGGTCCGACCGACCATGGCGAAAGCGATTTGAGTTCCGCAGCCAGTCCGCGCCTCCCCGCTCCGGTCTGCGCCGGCCTCTACGTCGACGTGGAGAACCTGCCGAACACGACGCATGCCCAGCACGTCATCGAGACCGTCATCGGGGATTGGCCGGACACACGCCCGCCCGTTGCGCGGCTCTCGCTCTACGTGCCCGCCCAGAAGGCCGACCTGTGGCGTTTCTGGGCCCGCAACAAGTTCGCGGGCCGTGAACACACAGAGGTGCGGTCAGTTCCTCGCCAAGGAACTTTGGCCGCTGCTTCAGGAACGCGGCGTCATACTCGTCCGCCAGACCTCGCCGAGGACCTACGAGATCGCCAATGGCGCCAAGGCTGCGCGCTCCGGCTAACACGCCTCCGTGGGCCGTATTTCTTAGCGGCTCGCACGACATCCCACTCCCACAGTTCCACCGCCGCATCGGTCCCTTCATTTCCTGCGGGCGAAACGTCCTGCGTGCGAAACGCTCGACCCCACCACGGGGCTGTCGACCATCGTCAACGGCCCAACCCCGAACCCAGCCATCCGTAGCACTGAATGCGCTAACCGTCCGTCCGGTCGTGTTCCCATCGGGCCCGTTCCACGAACGCCGAGCTTCCCGCATCCCGCGGGGATGAGCTCAAGCGCCACGGCCTCGTCGCCGATCTCCCGTTCCAACGACGAACGCCCGGCTGCCGTCGCCGAGGCACGGTTCGTCGAGGATCCTCATGCCTTCCCCCGGCCGTGTCCCGCCGCCTGGACCCCGGGAAGTTGGCCCTCGTCACGGACGCGCACGTGAAGATGGCGCTGCGCCTGCAGCCGCAGCAGATCGAAGTGCAGTTGGCGCATCGTTCCGGTCTCCCCGAAAGGGTTTACGATCCGGTTCGGAAACTAGGGGAGGGCGTTCGCGGGCGTCAACGGTCGCGTTCTTTCCGAATCGGTAAACGCCCCGGCGACAGGTCGTCGGGAGCTGCTTCGTTGTCGGGATTCCCGATCGGCGCGGCGTGTCCGATTCGGCCGCGCCCCGCGGCCGCGACTGCGACCGGGAGCCGGCGTGTGGTTGAGTTCTAATGGGCGACCCGGCACCCGTCGGGGTGTCCGGACCCCGCACCTTCGTGCGGCAATGCCCGTCGACGCGTATTCCCTCGCCGTCTCCTGCGGCGGCCGCGGCGTGTCTTGCGACATCTGGCCCGCCAGCCTTGTTCGGCACGCGCCGTGCCGCGCCTTGCGATGCGTCGACCGCCTGCGCTGCTGCGTCGCAGCTCGGCACTGGGTGTCGCGTCGATTGGCGTGATCGAGGCGACGGCTTGACTCTCCGTTGCTAGAATCCCCGTTCACGCCACAGACGGCCATTCGTCCCCATGCCCTCCAAGACGACCACAACCCTCCGTGAGGAAGGCCGACACCTCATAGGCATCGACGAATCCGCTATGGTCCATGGCCGACGCGTTACGCGGCTCCATGGACGCCGCCGAGTACAAGCACGTCGTGCTCGGCCTCATCTTCCTCAGGTACATCTCGGACGCCTTCGAGGAGCGCCACGCCGCCGTGCTCGCCGAGTGGGGCTCGGAAGCAGCCGAGGATCCCGACGAGTACACCGCCGAGAGCATCTTCTGGGTTCCGCCGGAAGCACGCTGGGCGCATCTCAAGGCGCAGGCCAGACAGTCCACCATCGGCCAGTTGGTCGACGACGCGATGGCCGGGGTCGAGCAGCGGCTCGTCGCCGAGTTGCACGATCAGCAGGCGGAGGGTGCTCGCCTAGACGCGGCCATCTCGAAGAATCTCGCGGGGCTCGGGTTCGCTGCGCCCGGTGCCTCGAACCGATGACGCCGGGCGCTCCGAGATGGTCACCGTCCGCGATGCCGTTCGTGCCCTGGAGAGAGATGGCTGGCGGAAGGTGCCCACGCGCGGAAGTCATCGCCAGTACCGGCATCCGACGAAGCGCGGCACGGTCACGGTCGCGGGCAACCTGGGCGACGACCTCGCCCGTGGAACATGGGGCAGCATCAAGCGGCAGGCCGGGTTGACGGACTGAGGGAGCATCATGGAATACGCCATCGTTATCGAGCAGACGCCGCGCAACTTCTCCGCCTACGCGCCTGACCTCCCCGGTTGTGTCGCGACGGGGGCCACGCGGGACGACGTGGTTCGCGAGATGCGCACCGCCATCGCGTTCCATATCGAAAGCCTGCGGGACCATAGCGAGCCGGTGCCGGCTCCACGTTGCACCACCGCAGTGGTCGACGTAGCGGCCACCGGCTGACACCGCTGGAAGCGACTTCACTATGGAGCACGTGTCGCTGGCCAATCGGGTAGCCGCGCCTCAAGCCACGCTCGGGGATTACTTCGATCTGCAACGCGGCACCACATACCAAAGCCGCCTTCTGGGCCAAGAGGGTCCGGTCCTGTTGGGTCTCGCGTTGCTCAGGCTCAGGTGCTCGATTTCGATGACCCGACGGCCAACGACTGGCTGGCCGTCAACCAGTTCACCGTCGTCGAAAGCGGCCACGAGAGGCGCCCGGACATTGTCCTGTTCGTCAACGGGCTCCCGCTTTGCGTCATCGAACTCAAGAATCCGGCCGATGAAGACGCCACCGTTTGGACGGCCTGGCAGCAGTTGCAGACTTACAAGGCCGAGCTTCCCGCTCTTTTCGCCATGAACGCGTGCCTCATCGTCTCGGACGGAGTGGAAGCCCGCATGGGTACGCTCACCGCCGGGCGCGAGTGGTTCAAGCCCTGGCGCACCGTCACGGGCGAATCGCTTGCCGACCCGAGCCTGCTCCAGTTGCAGGTCGTGCTGGAGGGCGCCTGCGATCCAAAGCGCGCACCACGGCGGAAATCGTCGTCATCGCGGACGAGGCGCACCGAAGCCAGTACGACTTCATCGACGGGTTTGCCCGCCACATGCGCGACGCGCTCCCCAACGCCTCGTTCATCGGCTTCACAGGCACGCCCATCGAGCTTCAGGACGTCAGCACCCGCGCCTGTTCGGCGACTACATCAGCGTCTACGACATCCGGCGCGCCGTCGAGGATCGTGCCACCGTCCCGATCTACTACGAGAGCCGCCTCGCCAAGCTCGCGTTGAAGGAGAGCGAACGCCCGAACATCGATCCCAACTTCAAGGAAGCGACGGAAGGCGAGGAGGTCGAGCGCAAGGAGAAGCTCAAGACGAAGTGGGCGCAGCTGGAAGCAATCCGCATTCAGCCTACCCGTTTCGATTTGCGACTCGAGAGGGCAATATCACGCTTCTTCCACGCGAGAAGGGCAAGCCGTAACGCCCAATGCCCAAACGACCAGAAGACGCCGCCATAGACAAGGGCCGCTGCCTACTACAGCAGGGACTGAATTCCGAAGCCATACTGTACTTCGCCCAATCGCTGCGGAACCATCCCCGGTCTGCGCGAATTCACCTCCACTCCGCCTTTGCCCACGACCGGATCGGCAACGAAGAGCAAGCCATTCCGCTGTATGAGCGAGCTTTGGCGTTAGGACTCGACAAAGCCGACGCCCGTGATGCGCATGTGTGTCTAGCGTCATCTCTCCGCAACATCGGAAAGTCGCGCATTGGCTCTGACGTCCTGAACGAAGTGAAAGACCGATACCCTCGCGACGTCGTATTCGACCTCTTTACAGCACTCCCTGCGACGGAACTTGACCGGCCCCATGACGCCATTCGCACACTCGTCGGGGCTGTTCTGCGCGAGTCTGACGCACCCGACCTCGAGCGATACCGCAACGTACTCCGGGCCAAATTCAATCGCTTGCTTGACGACATCGCATCACACGAACCGACCTGACGCTGGGCAACGGTACTGTCCCGCCGGGCCAAAGATGGCCGGAAGTACCTTCCGGCTGTCGTCAACCTCCCCGACGCCGGCGACGCCGTGTCACCCGCAAAGGAGGAGGCGCGTCAGCGCCTTGACACGGGGACGGCGGCCGCGCTCCCGGCATCAGGACTCCCGCTGTCGGAGCGGGCAGCCCGGCCGCACCTCACGGCCCGTTCCGGCACAGGCTATGCATCCTCGACTTTGGCCAGCCGCCAGACCTCCCGCGCGATGCTCGAACTGCCGCCCTCGTCGCGCGCCTCGTCCCGCAGCTCGCGCATCAGCGCTCAGGGTTAGCAAAACCCTGATCGTCTCCAATCCCTTGCTTGAAGGTCGGCCTTGGGCGCTTCTCCTGCTTGCTCGCGAACACCAGACACCCGGTCACCTGCATCTCTGGAGCCCAGGTTCGGACGCCCGCCACATGAGAGCGATCCGCCGTAGCGTCTCCCGGAACTCTCGGTTCGGCACACGCCCGTGTTTCGTTTCGATCACCCAGAGCCTGCGCGGCGTTGCCACCAGGTGGTCAATGTCGCCGATACGGCGATGTCCTCCACATGGTGCGCCACTGCACCCCGTTCAGAGGTCAGCGCGTATTCAATCACCTGCCCGACCCGCTCCTCGGCGCTCGCGCCCTTCCGCATGTCCGCCAGGCGCCAGCCGCGCTTCGCCTTGTACAACGCGGCCAACACGAAGCCCGCGCCAGGCGCTCCATTGCCACCTCGAGAATTAGCACGGTATCCACCGAAACCGGAACAATCGCCATTGCGACCGCGCTTTCCCCGCAGCGCCAGCACTGCCCCTCCCGCCACGGCCGCCGACCGCCTTGAAATTAGTTCCGTCAACGTGATTTGTAGCAACGTAGATCGAACCAGCATCTGTTCGGTCGCCCCTCCCGGTTTCGCCGCGCCGATTTCACCGCAAAAATACGTTTTATCAACGAGTTAAACGACTACTCGGTACCTTGTGGACTCTAGTGAACACGCGCCTAGTCGGTTGCAGCCGGTTGTACGGCGCAAGCTCCTAGCGCGACCTGACGCCGTCAAATCACCAGCAGGTCGACGAACTCGTTGACCGGGGTTGCCGCCAGGGTTTCCGCGTCCATGCAGAGACTCCGGATGGTCTCGGCACGGGAGCGGGGGAAGCGCGTCGCCAGGTTGGTCTCGAACTTCGAGACGAGCAGCGGTATGCCCTCGTCCCGCCTGCGCCGATGGCCGATGGGATACTCCACGGCGACCTTGTCGGTGCTCGATCCGTCGCGGAAGAAGACCTGCACGGCATTGGCGATGCTGCGCTTGTCGGGTTCGTGGTATTCGCGGCTGTAGCGCGCATCCTCCTCGACCACCATCGCCTCGCGCAGCCGGTCGATGCGGGGATCGGCGGCGGCGCCGTCCTCGTAGTCATCCGCGACGAGGTCCCCTTTCAGGAGGCCGACGGCGGTCATGTACTGCAGGCAGTGGTCGCGGTCGGCGGGATTGTCCAGGCTTCCGGTCTTGCTGATGATGCGGATCGCCGACTCGTGGGTCGTCAGCACGATCCGCTCGATCTCATCCAGCCGGCCCGACACTTCGTGATGTAGCTTGACCGCCGCTTCCACCGCCGTCTGGGCGTGGAACTCCGCAGGGAAAGAGATCTTGAACAGGACGTTCTCCATGACGTAGCTGCCGTAGTCACGCTGGAAGTCGAACCGGGCGCCCTTGAAGGCGACGTCGTAGAACCCCCAAGTTGGCGCCGTGAGCGCGCCGGGGTAGCCGATCTCGCCCTTGAGGACGAACAACGCGAGACGCACCGCCCGGCTCGTGGCGTCGCCGGCAGCCCAGGACTTGCGCGGACCCGCGTTCGGCGCGTGGCGATAGGTACGCAAGGCCGAACCGTCGATGAAGGCGTGGGACAAGGCGTCCACCACCTGGGAATGGGTTCCGCCCAGTAGGCGCGTAACCACCGCCGTGGAGGCGACACGTACGAGCAGTACATGGTCGAGGCCTACGCGGTTGAAGCTGTTCTCCAACGCCAGGCAGCCTTGGATCTCGTGGGCCTTGATCATCGCCGTCAGCACGTCCCGCATCACCAACGGCGGCCGGCAACCGGCCACGGCTTGGCGGCTCACCCAGTCCGCCGTGGCCAGGATGCCGCCCAGGTTGTCCGAGGGGTGGCCCCACTCCGCAGCGAGCCAAGTGTCGTTGAAGTCGAGCCAGCGGATCGTGCAGCCAATGTCCCACGCCGCCTTCACGGGATCGAGTTCGAACTGCGTACCCGGCACCCGGGCACCGTGCGGAACCACCGTTCCAGGAACGACGGGACCGAGATGCTTGGCGCATTCGGGAAACCTCAACGCCAGGAAGCCGCACCCCAGGGTATCCATCAGGCAGTTGCGGGCCGTGTCGTAGGCCTCGTCGCTCGCGATCTCGAAGTCGGTGACGTAATCGGCGATGGCGACCAGTTCGGGATCCGGCTCGGGGCGGATGTTTGTCTCGACGTTGCTCACGGCTCAACGCTCGGCCAAGGCGGGGAACTCTCTCGGTTCGGTGCCGATGTAGTCCGCACTCGGGCGGATGATGCGGTTGTTGGCACGCTGCTCCATGACGTGGGCGGTCCAGCCAGAGACCCGGGCACAGACGAAGATCGGCGTGAACAGCTTGGTGGGAATGCCCATGGATCGATACGCCGAAGCGTGGAAGAAGTCGGCATTGGCGAACAGCCGCTTCTCGTCCCACATCAGTTTCTCGATGGCGCAGGAGATCGCATAGACGCTCTCGTTGCCTGCTTTCTCCGGGAGCCCGGGGAGCCCGGGGAGCCCGGCGAGGCGCTCGGCCCAGCCCTTGATGATCGCGTTGCGAGGATCGGACTCCCGGTAGATGGCATGGCCGAATCCCATGACGACTTCCTTGCGCGCCAACATGTCGCGCACCGACGCCACGGCCGAGGCAGGCGAGTCGAAGCGGTCGATCAGCTCCATCGCCGCCTCATTGGCACCCCCGTGCAGTGGACCGCGCAACGAACCAATGGCGCCGGTGACGCAGGAGTGGATGTCCGACAGTGTCGAAGCGCACACCCGCGCGGTGAACGTCGAGGCGTTGAACTCGTGCTCCGCGTAGAGAATCAGCGACACGTCGAGGACCCGCCGGAACAGGTCGTTGGGCGACTCGCCCTTGAGCGTTGCGAGGAAATGTCCAGCAACCGAGTCCTCGTCGGTCTCCAGGTCGACGCGCACGCCGTCGTGGCTGTAGCGGTACCAGTAGTTGATGATCGAGGGCAGCGCACCGATGAGCCGGTCGGCGGCGGCGTACTGGTTGGCGAAGTCGCCCTCGGGTTCGAGATTCCCGAGGGTGGAGCATCCCGTGCGCATGACGTCCATTGGGTGCGCGCTGGCGGGGATGCGTTCCAAGACTTCCCGCAAAGGTGCCGGAAGTCCGCGCAGGCCCTTGAGTTTCTGCCGATACGCACCGAGTTGAGTCGCGTCCGGCAGTTCCCCGTAGAGCAGCATGTACGCGACTTCCTCGAACGTCGCGGCCTCGGCGAGATCGTCGATCCCATAGCCCCGGTACGTAAGCCCGGTGCCCGTCCTGCCCACCGTGCAGAGCGCGGTCTCACCGGCGCTCTGACCACGGAGGCCCGCGCCTCCGAGTTTGTCATCAGCCATCGGGTCCTCCCCCACCCTTCGTTTCAGTACCTCCCTGCCGATCCGCATCCCGGAACAGCGCGTCCAGCTTCGCCTCGTAGTCGTGGTAGCCGAGGAAGTCGTAGAGCTCGTCCCGGGTCTGCATCGTGCCGACCACGCCGCGCTGGGTCCCTTCGTCGCGAATCGTGCGGTAGACGTTGACCGCCGCCAGGCTCATGGCGCGGAAAGCCGACAGCGGATAGAGGGCCATCCTAACACCGACCTCGCGGAGCTCCGCCGTCGTGTACAACGGCGTCTGGCCGAACTCGGTCAGGTTGGCCAGCACCGGCACGCCGACGGCCCTCGTGATGCGGGCATACATCCCGATCTCGGTCATGGCTTCCGCGAAGATGGCGTCGGCGCCCGCCTCCTCGAAGCGGGCCGCGCGCTCCACGGCGGCGTCGAGACCCTCGACGGCTAGCGCATCCGTGCGTGCCATGACGACGAAGTCCGGATCGGTCCTGGCATCCACCGCGGCCTTCAGGCGGTCGCACATTTCCACCGTCGACACGATTGCCTTGTTGGGCCGGTGGCCGCAGCGCTTGGCCGCCACCTGGTCCTCCATGTGAACCGCGGCGGCGCCATTGCGAACCATCTCGCGGATCGTCCGGGCTATGTTGAACGCACCACCCCAGCCGGTGTCGATGTCCACCAGCAACGGCGTGTCGACGGCGGCGGTGATCCGACGCACGTCCTCGAGTACGTCGTTCAGCGAGGTCATGCCGAGATCCGGAAGCCCGTAGGAGGCGTTGGCCACCCCGCCCCCGCTCAGATAGATGGCCCGGTAGCCGACCTGCCGCGCCATCAACGCGGCGTACGCATTGACCGCGCCGACGATCTGCAACGGGTTTTCCTCCGCAAGCGCTTGGCGGAACCGGGCACCGGGCGTGGTCATGCCCTCGCCTCCGCCAACGGCGCCAACGCCGCGGTGAGTTCGTCGTAGCCGTTGACCGCCTCGAAGGCCGGAAACTGTTCACGCACACCTGGCGGCGCGTCGAAGAAGAGTCCCACGTCGGCCTCCTCGAGCATGGTGACGTCGTTGAAGGAGTCCCCGACGCCAATCACCCGGTAGTTCATGGCGTGAAAGGCACGCACCGCCTGGCGCTTGGGATCCTCCTGGCGAAGCCGATAGCCGACGATCCGGTCGTCTTCCACGGTAAGGCGGTGGCATAGCAGCAGGGGATGGCCGAGTTTCGCCATCAACGGCATGCCGAACTCGTAGAACGTGTCCGACAGGATCGCGACCTGGAACCTGTGCCGTGCCCAGGCGACGAAGTCCGCCGCCCCCGGTAGCGGGTCCAATCCGCCGATTACTTCCTGGATGGTCGAGAGGCGGAGCCCGTGTTCGGCCATGACCGCCAGGCGCATCCGCATCAGCTCGTCGTAGACCGGAATGTCGCGCGTTGTCTTGTTGAGCGCCTCGATTCCCGTGCGCCGGGCGACCGCCCGCCAGACCTCCGGCACCAGCACACCCTCGAGATCGAGACATAGAACGTTCAACGCAAGATCCTGGCAAATGGCGAATGGCGAACAAAGAGGGGAGGCATTTTACAGAGTTTGCGGTCCCTCGCCGGGCAGGAACCGAGGCCGAATCCGGCGTTTCGTGAGCATTAGGATATTGCCAGACGGTATTTCTTGACCGTTGGGCCGTCTTGCTAAGCTCCCGCGCTTTGAGCCTTCGCGGGGCCAACTAGAGCCGCATGGCCGAACCGTTGACAAGCGACGAACCAGCGACCGGGCGGAGTGCCGGGACGGGCGCTGCGTGGAGCCGAGCCGAACGCGAAGCCCTGCTCGTGCTGCAGGACGCGTTCGCCGAGCACGAGCGCATAGCCGTGTCGTTCAGTGGCGCCGAAGACGTCGCCCTCGTCGATCTCGCCGTAAGAGTCCGGGGTCCCGACGTGCCGGTGTTCAGCCTGGACACGGGACGGCTCCATCCCGAGACCCACCGTTTCCTCGAGACGGTCCGCGAACACTACGGGATCGTCATCGAGACCCTGTCGCCCGACCCGGACGAGGTCAACCGGCTGGTGCGCGACAAGGGCTTGTTCAGTTTCTACCGGGACGGCCACGGCGAGTGCTGCGCGATCCGCAAGATCGAGCCGTTGACCCGAAAGCTTGGCCTCCTCGATGCCTGGATCACCGGTCAACGCGCCGACCAGAGCGTCACCCGCGAAGGACTGCCCGTGACCCAGGACGACCTCGCGTTCTCCACGGCCCAGCACGCGGTACGCAAGTTCAATCCGTTGGCGAATTGGACCGGCGCCGATGTCTGGGACTACATCCGGCGACACGAGGTGCCCTACAACACCCTCCACGACCAAGGTTTCCGCTCCATCGGCTGCGAACCCTGCACACGCCCCGTGGGACCGCATCAGCACGAACGCGAGGGACGCTGGTGGTGGGAGGACAATGAGCACAAGGAATGCGGCCTGCACGCGCAGAACGTCGCCGAACCCATCCGCATCATCGGTCGCTAGGGGTTTTCCAATCAAGCCATCCTCGGCTTGATCAGAAACGCAAAAGCCAGAGCGCGGTGGCTCAGCGCTGCGGCAATTCGAGACCGTCGAAGAGGGTCGCCCGTGCGGCGGCGTTGGGTGCTGCGAAAGCGCGTTCGATGCGCTCGGGCGTCAGGTGCGGCGCGAACCAGCCGACGAAGTCGAGCATGAACTGGCGCATGAACGTGCCCTTGCGGCAGCCGATGAAGGTCGTGCTGTCCTTGAACAGGTTGCCGGCGTCGATGGCGACGAGATCGTCGTCGTGGTCCGGGTCGTAGGCCATCCGGGCGATGATCCCGACGCCGAAGCCTAGCCGGACGTAGGTCTTGATCACGTCCGTGTCGACGGCCGACAGGGCAATGTTGAACGCAGGACCGTCCCCGCGCGCGTCGCCGCTTCCGGCCACCGGCAGGCGCTCGTGGAATCCCGCGTCGTAGGTGACGATGGGGTGTTCCTGGAGATCGGTCTCGGAGAGCTTGAGCCGAGTCGCCAATTCGTGGCCCTTGGGGACCACGACGCACCGGTTCCAACGGTAGCAGGGCATCATCACGAGGTCCGGGTAGCGGTTCATGACTTCGGGCGCGATGGCGAAATCCACCTCGCCCGACGATGCCAACTCGCCGATCTCCTCGGTGGTGCCCTGGCGCATGTGCAGACTGACATCGGGATAGGCCTCGCGCAGCAACGGCAGTATCTCCGGCAGCGCGTAGCGCGCCTGGGTGTGGGTGGTCGCTATGGACAGCTTGCCGCGGGTCTCACCCCGATACTCTTCCGCGACCCGCTGAATGCTGCCCACCTCGCGGAGAATCTCCTGGGCCTTGCGAAGGATGACCTCTCCCGCCGGCGTAACCCGCGTCAGGTGCTTGCCGTTGCGGACGAAGATCTCGACGCCGAGTTCCTCCTCGAGGAGCCGCACCTGCTTGCTGATGCCCGGTTGGGAGGTGAACAGGTCGGCGGCCGTCGCCGAGACGTTCAGATCGTGCTGGGCGACTTCCCAGATATAGCGAAGCTGCTGGAGCTTCATTGCGATTCCGCTGCCGTGAACGAACCGACGGGAATAATAACCGGCTTTGTTATGCCATGTTAGGGCCGGTCTCGGGAAGCCCGGACATCACCACGCGCCCTGCGGGTGCGTGCATCTACGGTTCGTTGCGCACGCCGTGGGGTACGTGTCCGATGGCCACGTGCCGAGCCGCCGACTCGCAGTTGCCCCGCTGGTCGTCGAAGAACACGTCTGCCTCGTAGGCGCGCAGGAAGGCCCCCTTGTCGCGACCGCCGAGAAAGAGGCTCTCGTCGAGCCGGATGTCCCAGGCGCGCAGGGTCTTGATGACCCGCTCGTGGGCGGGCGCGCCCCGGGCCGTGACGAGGGCCGTGCGGATGGGGCAGGCATCTTCGCCGAACTCGCGCTGCAACCGGTGCAGGCCTTCGAGGAAGGGTTTGAAGGGTCCTCCCTCCAGCGGGCGGTCGGCCGCCTGGGCCTCGGACGCCGCGAACGCTTCGAGGCCCTGCTCCTGGAAGACACGTTCCGCCTGATCGGAGAACAACACCGCATCGCCGTCGAAGGCGATCTTGAGGGTCTGGGTCGGGTTGGCGGTTTGGCGCGAACCGAGCAGCGTCGCCGCGGCGATGCCGCTCTGCAAAGCTCCCGTCACGTCCTCGGGCTCGGTGGACAGGAACAGGTCGCAGCCGAATGCCTCCGCGTAGGGATAGGGGCTCGCCCCGGAGGAGAATGCCGCACGCACGATGTCCAGGTTGTGGGCGGCGATGGAATTGAAGATCCGCAAGCCGGTGTCCGCCGAGTTCCGCGACAACAGGACGATGTCGACGCGGCGTTCGCCAAGCCCGCGATTGATGTTCAACAGCTTGGTGACGAAGGGGAATCCTTCGCCGGGGTGGAGCACTTCGTTCTCGTGTTCGATCTGGTAGTGGCGGTAGGCCTCGAGCCCTTGTTCGCGAAACACGGCGTCCGAAGCATCGAGGTCGAACAGAGCCCGGGAGGATACGGCGATGGTGAGGAACGTTTCCGGGTCAGGCATCGAGGTCGGGGATCAACTGGCTTTCCAGCCTCGCAATGGAATCCTTCAACTTGAGCTTGCGCTTCTTCAGCCGCTGCACACGCATATGGTCTTCGTGGCCGGAATCGATCAGGTGATCGATCACCGCGTCGAGATCCCGGTGCTCGATTCGCATTTCCTCGAGCCAGCGGACGACTTCGCGTTGTTCCAATACCACTCCCTTGTGTGCCGGTTCGTGTGCCGGTTGCCGCCTCTCTCGGGCATACGCATCATAAGCGCCTAGTTCCACGGTGCAAACCATTGTCGAAGACGCCAGTCCCCAGCAGGGACGTCGAGAACTTCCTCACCGCCGTTCGCGCAGCCAAGCCGCCTGCGAACGTCTCCGAGGAGCCGCATCGCATCCTCTTCGCCCTCGATGCGACGGCCAGCCGCGAGCCAACCTGGGACCTCGCCATGAGTCTGCATGCCGAACTGTTCCGTGCGGTGGCAGAGGAAGGCGACGGTGCCATCGAAGTGGCGGTTCAACTGGCCTACTACCGCGGCTACAACGAGTTTCACGCCTCCCCTTGGACGACCTCCTCGACGGCACTTCTGCGGCACATGACCGGCGTCGCCTGCCGAGGTGGAATGAGCCAGATCGGCCGGGTACTCGGCCACGCGCTCGCCGAGTCGAAACGCGCCCCGGTCAAGGCCGCCGTGTTCGTCGGCGACGCCTGCGAGGAACCCCATGGCGTGCTCACCGCGGCCGCCGGACGACTCGCGCTCTTCAAGATGCCCGTGTTCGTGTTCCAGGAAGGAGACGATCCCAGCGCCGGGCGGGTATTCCGGTCAATCGCACGCATAACCGGCGGTGCCCATGCGCCTTTCCAAGCCGGCAGCGCGGATCAACTTCGCGCCCTGTTCGGCGCGGTCGCCCGCTACGCGGCCCACGGACGCGAGGGCGTGCGTGAGATCGAGCACGACGTCGTGCGTGGCCTACTAGCGCAACTGCCGCCGTGATGGTCGTCGCCATCGCCGCGCTGGTTGGCGTCGTCGCCTTCATCATGCTGTGGCGCGAACTCTGGCCCCGCAATCGGCCACGCAGGATGTCGAAGGTGGCGGCCACCGCGACCGTCGCCCTCGTCGCGGCGCTGGTGGTACTCACCGGCACGGGGCGGCTGCACTGGATCATGGCGCTCATCGCCGGCTTCCTGCCGTTCCTACGCTGGGTGCTGGGACTGCTCCTCGGACCACTAATCAGCTACTTCGTGCGTTCCAAGGTGTTTGGCCAGACCCGTCCGACGTACGACACGGACCCATCGTCGGCGGGCGGGCCCAAGACCTCCACCGTCGCCACCGACGATCTGCGCATGACCCTGGACCACGAAACCGGCGACATGGACGGCGAGGTTCTCAGCGGCAGGTTGGCCGGACAACGTCTCGGTGGCCTCGACCTGGCGGCTCTGAAGTCGCTATACGGAGAACTCTCGGCCACCGACTCGCGACAGTTGCTCGGCGCCTACCTCGACCGACGCTTCCCGGACTGGTCAGACCCCGGGACGAAACGCGAAGCGCCGACCGCGGGAGGAGAAATGGACCGCGACCAGGCACTCGCCGTGCTCGGCCTGGACGCCGACGCCAGCGAGGAGGACATCATCGCTGCACATCGGCGGCTTATGCAGAAGCTGCATCCGGACCGTGGCGGCACCGACTATCTGGCCGCCACCTTGAACCTTGCCAAGCGAACGCTTCTGGGCAGCTAAGCCGGTAGCTGAGATGGGGCCGCCTACAACAGAGCCCGAGGTACGCAGTTTCCAGTCGTTCGACGGAGTCCGTCTGGTCTACTACGCCCACGGCGACGACGGCGGCCCGGCGGTGATCCTGCTTCACCGGCTCCTGTCCCGGGCCACGGCGCTCAACGATCTGGGGAACGCCCTCGCCGCACGGGGCCTGCGTACTTGCGCACTCGATCTGCGGGCGCACGGTCGCTCCGATGCGCCTCGCGAGCGCGTTCCAGCCGCTCGAAGCCGATCCTCAACCCCGCCACATCTCAACCTTCCCACACTTCAGTGCGTTTTGACGTACACCCTGGCAAGCCCCTGGCAGTCCCCTGGCAAGGGCTCAGGATGTCCAATACCCGTCCGAGGTGAGACACTGTCGCGTCGACCAACGACCAAGGACATGCCGGATGGCCTACGTGATCTACGAGAAGCGCGACCATGTCGCGATCATCACCCTGAACCGCCCCGAACGCATGAACGCGCTGGGCAGCGAATTGAGCGCCGAACTGCGCGAGGCCGAGGCCGAGTTCGCCGCAGACGACGATGCATGGATCGGCATCTACACGGGTGCCGGCGACCGAGCCTTCTGTGCCGGTCGCGACCTCAAGGAGGCGGCGGAACAGGAAGCCCGGCCAGCGTCCGGTGGGGGCGCGCCGACCGTACCCCCGCCGATCACGCGGTTCGAACGCATCGCCCCCGATCACGGCAAACCCACGATCGCCGCCATCAACGGAGCGGCCTACGGTGGCGGTTTGGAGAAGGCCCTCACCTGCGATATCCGAATCTGCTCAGACAACGCCCACATGGCTCTCGCCGAGGTCAAGGTGGGCCTCTGCCCGCCCGGAGGTTCGTTCAACCTGCCGCGGCTCGTGGGTCTGTCGAACTCGATGTGGCTATTGCTGTCGGGCGAACCGGTGCGTGCCGAGGAGGCGCTTCGCATGGGACTGGTGACGCGGGTGACTCCCCTACCCGACCTGCTCGACACCGCCGTCGAAATGGCTGAGACCATCGCCCGCAACGCGCCGTTGGCGGTACGCGCGACGCGCAAGCTCGCGCACCTGGGGCTCGAAATGCCCCTCGACTACGGCCGCCGGATGGGGGCGATGCTGATCGAGTCCGTCTGGTCGTCGGAAGACGCCGTGGAAGGGGCCCGGGCGTTCGCGGAGAAGCGCACGCCCGCGTGGCGAATGCGTTGACGCCGCCCCGGAACAAGCCCAAGGGGAATTCGCACCACCGGCCAACCCGGCTAGACCATTAACTCGCGGGCCTCTTCTTCCAGCGCCGCGAGGCGGCGCACCCAGTTGTCCATGTGGGCGAAGTCGTCGTCGCTGATGCCGAAAACCCGGGCGACTTCCTTCAGCAGGCACTCCTCCTCGATCTCGAAGGCGCCGTCGACGTAGGAGAGGCGCAGAAGGTTCAATACCGCGACCGTGCGTGCTCGACGACTGTCGAATATCGACTCGATGCCCTCGAGTTCCAAGTAGTCCGACACGGCGTCGGGCCTCAAGGCCATCTCGCGCTTGAACTCGTCGAGCATGTCCTCCTCGTTGGGATCGAGAAGGCCATCGGAGACGACGACGTTGTGCGCGAGCCCCAGGAGGGCGTCGCGTTGCTGGTCTGTCAGGGTCGAAAGCCACATGGCACGACCTCGTCGGTCAGAAGAACAACAGCGCGACGAAGCTCGTCACCATGATGATGGCCGCGAGCCAGCCAAGCGCGAGAAAGAGCTTAACCACGAAGCCCTGCTCGAAGAAATCCTCGATGAGATACCACATCTTCCCCACCGCCCTCGTCGACGTCTCCTGTTCACGCGAAGCGTACCACACCACCCCTCCAGCGTCGTTTCCGACACCTTTGAACAACGTTTAAACGACGGTGCAAACCTGCCGAAGCTTGTGCCGACGGGTGCATCTCCCCATGCGATCCGCGATACTTGGCATCGCGGGTCGCGTGGCACCTGGACGTTGCCAGCCGCAAGCTACGGCTGCCGCGCCCGTGCTGGATTCCCGCCGACTGTCCGGTTGCCCGGTCTGATCGAGATGGCTCCCGACCCACCGCCCCAGGGCGGCCCAAAACGGCGTCAGTGTACCGCTGGCACCAAGGCGGCACCAGAACAGAGTGCTTAGCAGCCTTGCCGTGGTTGCGCTCCAGCGCCGTTTAGCGCCCCGTCACTACCGGATTCACAGCGGCCTCGGTCTTCCCACATCCCTCTTTGCGACATCCACGTACAGGACGGTAGCGACGGGGCATCTGCACCGAGTGCGTAGTTCGCGGTCCTGCCGATGGTCGCCCGATCTAACCTCCGATTTGGAACGCGGGTCACAGTTCTCTCCACCTCGACGACAATCTTGCAGCTGCTAATCGTGGGGGGTGGAGCACTCATTCATTCGCCACACGCCTGACGACCGCCCAAGCACGCGGCGCGATGTTCACGATGTCCGTCTGAGACTCCATACTCAGCAAGAGCAACGCCGCGAACATCGCATACGCCGCATCGTCGGCGCAGGCGATGTCGACCTCGGCTTCAGCCGACACGGCTTCGCAGAACTCCCGGAGCGCCCGTTTTACCGCCCTCTCACAGGCATCGGGATCGTCGCAGTCACGCGACTCTGAGGCAAACAACCGCAGCCCAAAATCGAGTCCTGCAGTCGCCGCGAGAGGTGCGTTTGACTCAACTGGCTGCGGGGGGGGGGAATGCACCTGCGGCTGCATAACGCACGCGCATACCGCTACCGCCAGCGTCGCGACGCTGAGCGACTTCATCTATACCAGCCCACGTTCAGCTTGTACTGACCGTCGGCCTGGAGTACACAGGACCAGCCTCCCCTAGGGTGCGTGCCGGACGTTATCAACCGTGTATCCATCGCACCAATGCGTGCCTTGCCGTTCGTGAGGTCGCGGGCGCGCTTCACACAGGCCTCCAGACTGTCCTCCATGGAGTTGTGCCGCGTGCCGGCAGCCGGGTTCGTACGCATGTCAGCGTCGCCCGCATCGCTAGCGTCTCCCATTGAGACGTGTGAGCACCCGCCCAAAAAGGCTGCAGCCACCAAGCATGTCACCGATGTATTCGCGATCTGAAGTTGTTTCCAACGCCTCTCACGCGAAGGACCTTCCAATCCAATCCGTTGCGCTTGGCGATCTCTATCTCCTATACATCTACCCTCAAGGATAGTCCCATGTAACGACCGAACAATCCCGGTTGCGATAGACGGCCTCCACCTCGTGGAGCACCAGCGCACCGTATTCGTTGCTCGCGCGGAAACGCATGACGAGACGATGTTGGCCATCCTCGTCCGCAGCGGTCACCCGCGTCCGGTCGTGCTTGAAGCTACGCGGATCGTCCAGTTCACGCTTCACTGCCTGTACCAGTCGTATATGTGACCCGTTCCAGGTGGATAGGCAATGAAAACCGCGCTGCTTGTCCAATGCCTCCTGAGTTGACCTACGCGCCTCCTCGTGCTCACTCTGCGCCGCCCGGCGGCGGTCTCGCTCAGCCACCCTTTCCTTGGCCCGCAATTCCCGTTCCGCAGCCTGCAATTGCCGCTCCGAGCGCTTCTCCTCGAGCTCCGCATCGTGCTTCGCGCGTTCCTCGGGCGTCATGAGTCCGCGATCGATGGCCCCGACGGCGATTCCCAGTACCGCAATCACGATCGCACCCATCATCAAGGTACTGAGACAACCTCTCTTTTTGCGGTCGCTCACGATCAAACGACGCGAACGAAGAACCCTGCCGGATCCAACCCGGCGTGCTCGACCATCGCGCGTGAGTGCCGTGCTGCACCCGTCGCCGAATAATGTGTCTCCACATAGAGTGCTCCAGCCTGGCCTGGCGACCTGAAGCTCCTGCCGTCGGGATGCTGTGCGGCCCGTGACAGAACATACCTCCCTCCTGCGCGCAGTGGTTCACTGGTTGCCGAAAGCTTCCCCGCGGCCACAAGCCAAGTCGCGACCTCGACCATCAGCCGCCTCCAGCTCCCCACCTGCACGATGTCGCCCGTCGGCATTCGCACCTCGGTTGGCTTAGTGCCCCTGTCGGGTGCCAAGACACCCAGCGACACCCACCCCGCTTGGTTGGACTGCGCCGACGAGGGTTGACTAGGCTCCTCGGCAACGGGCGCCGGCGACCTCTCAGACGTCGACGGCGGCACTGCGCTAGTTTTCTCGGTTGCCAACCCCAAGGGCGGCGCCACCTCCACAACACCATCCTCGAATCCCCACCGCCACAGCGCGAGCGCTTTACGACACACATCCGCCGTCGCATCCACATGCAAGTCGAACCGGGCAATGCGCTTGGCATCGAGGTTCCCCCTTCGCAACGTCTCGAAAAGCTGCCACTCCTTGCCGTCGGTCACGACGAAGTGCTCGAATCCGTCAACCGTGCAATAGTTGACTGCCTGCTGCGCGGCCTCCGACAGCCGGGAGCCGAGCTTCTTCGCTTCAACGATCACGTCCGGTCCGGCACCGTGCTCCCGTTCCGGGCGCGCAAACAGCGCGTAGTCGGCGGCCCTCCCTTGGCTCGACGGAATGTGGTACTCGGGGACCACCTGTGCAGGATCCTCGGTGTCCCACCCCAGACATCGCAGCCACGGGTCGACCAATGCATACCGTGTAAGCGCTTCGCTGCCCCTCAGTGCCGTGTTGTGCTCATCGATCCGCTGCCGTAGTACGGCTACAAGCCGTACCAGTTTCTCCATCCCTGCCTCTACCAGTAATCAGCATGTGACGATAGCAGGAAACGGTGGCGGCAGTGCATTGGGCGTGCCCCACGAGCCTGTGAACGCGAGACATCGACGCTTACGGTCGACGTCGCCAACCTGCGGCGCTTTCGAGGGTCGACGACGCCCCAGTACCAGAGCCGCCGCCGTCAAGAAGTCCTATCGTCCATCCCGGCTCGGCCGCTGCCCGCGCCGTCACACGTACATCTGTCCTTACGTCCGTCCGACCAGCCTAGCCTGACGTCGCGCTCTCCCTGCTTCATACCAGAAACGGATCCAGTAATACAAGCTGGATATATTGGCTTAAATCGTGTTAAATCAAATGGTTGAAAGCAGACTTCCTCGGACAAGCCCGTCCCCTACGAGGCGCATTAGCGGTAGTAGGCGTTGTCCGTGACGGTGTGGTCGGTGACGTCGCGGATGGCGGTCAAATCGGGAATCTGCTCCATGAGCGAGCGTTCGACACTCTGCTTGAGGGTGATGTCCACCGCCGCGCAGCCCTGGCAGCCGCCGCCGAACTGCAGTACGGCCGTCGAATCCTCTACCACCTCCACCAAAGTCACCTGGCCGCCGTGGGCGGCGAGTCCCGGGTTGATCTCGTTGTAGAGCACGTAGTTGATGCGGTCCTCCAAGGGCGAGTTCTCGTCGACGCTGGGGGTCCGGGCGTTGGGCGCCTTGATCGTCAGTTGGCCGCCCATGCGGTCTTCCTGGAAGTCGACCACGGCATCGACCAGGTAAGGTTCGCTGCGGGCTTCGAACCAAGCCGTGAAACCGTCGTATTCCACCGGCGAATCGTCATCCTGCTGCTCGCCCGGACGGCAGTAGGCGATGCAGGTCTCGGCATGGGGAGTTCCGGGCTGAGCGACGAACATGCGGATGCCGGAGCCGGCTTCCTGCTTGCCGAGCAGTTCGCACAGATACACTTGAGCCGCCTGGGAGATGTCGACCATGGCAAATCCGACAAAATCAGTCGGGTATAGTTAACCCGTTTCCGCGGCTGGGCGCAACGTATGAAAGGTGCGTGTGAGAGGTGCGTGTGTAAGGTGCGACGCATGAAGTCCGCTCACCCGCCACTCCACCGTGGTTCAATCCGCCAAGATTCCGGTCGCGTACGATGGCCGGTTCCGAAACTGCCAGTTCTCGATCGATGAGTCATGCCTTGGCGCACGCGTTGGCGGAGCGCCTACTGGTCCTGGACGGTGCCACCGGCACCATGCAGCAGGGCTTCAACCTGCAGGAAGAGGACTACCGGGGGGAACGCTTCCGGGGCCACAACACGCCGCTCAAGGGCAACGGCGACGTGCTCTCCCTCACCCGGCCCGATGTCGTCGAGGCCACCCACCGGGCCTACCTTGAAGCCGGCGCGGACATCGTCGAGACCAACACGTTCTCGGCCACCCGCATCGCGCAGGCGGACTACGGCTTGGAGGAGGCGGTCTACGAGTTGAACTTCGAGGCCACGGTGATCGCCCGGCGCACGGCGGACGAGTTCGCCGACGACGCCCGACCCCGCTGGGTCGCCGGCGTGCTCGGCCCCACCAACCGCTCGGCCAGCATCTCCCCCGACGTCAACGACCCGGGGGCGCGGAATGTCCGTTTCACCGACCTCGTGGAGGCCTACGACGAAGCGGCGCGTGGACTCGTCGACGGCGGTGCCGATCTCGTCATGATCGAGACCGTGTTCGACACCTTGAACGCCAAGGCCGCGCTGTTCGCGCTGGACGGCGTGTTCGCCGAGACGGGGCGCCGCTTGCCGATCATGGTGTCCGGGACCATCACCGATGCCAGCGGGCGAACGCTCTCCGGGCAGACACCGGAGGCCTTCTGGCACTCGATCCGCCACGCACAACCGCTGATCGTCGGCCTCAACTGCGCCCTCGGTTCGGAAGCTCTGCGCCCCCACGTCGAGGCCCTTGCCAACGTCGCCGCAACGTACGTGAGCGTGCACCCCAACGCCGGTCTGCCCAACGAGTTCGGCGGTTACGACGAGACGCCGGAGGAGATGGCCGAGACCGTCGGGGACTTCATGGACCGGGGTATGGTGAATCTCGCGGGTGGCTGCTGCGGGACCACGCCGGAGCACATCCGAGCCCTTGCCGAACGCGCCCGAAACGCATCGCCACGTCGAGTGGAGCCGGCGCGTCGGGCCCTTTCTCTGTCGGGTCTGGAACCCTTGGAGATCGACGCCGACTCGCTGTTCGTCAACGTCGGCGAACGCACCAACATGACCGGCTCGGCGCGCTTTCGTCGGCTGATCAAGGCGGACGACTTCCCCGCCGCGCTCGATGTCGCACGGCAGCAGGTGGAAAGCGGCGCGCAGATCATCGACGTCAACATGGACGAGGGCATGACCGACGGCCCGGCCGCCATGCAGCGGTTTCTGGACCTCGCCATGACCGAACCGGACATCGCCCGTGTGCCGGTGATGATCGACTCGAGCGACTGGCGCGTCATCGAAACGGGCCTGCGCTGTGTCCAGGGAAAGTGCGTGGTCAACTCGATCAGTCTGAAGGAAGGCGAGGGGCCGTTCCTCGAGCAGGCCCGGCTGTGCCGTCGCTACGGCGCCGCCGTGATCGTCATGGCGTTCGACGAAGAAGGCCAGGCCGATTCGCTGGCGCGGCGCAAGGGCATCATCGCCCGCTGCTACCGGCTGCTCGTCGAGGAAGCCGGCTTTCCGCCCGAAGACATCATCTTCGATGCCAACATCTTCGCCATCGCCACGGGCATCGAGGAGCACAGCAACTACGGTCGCGACTTCATCGAGGCGGTGCGCTGGATCAGGGCGAACTATCCCCGCGTGCACACCTCGGGCGGGGTCAGCAACATCTCCTTCTCGTTCAGGGGCAACGACCGGGTGCGCGAGGCCATCCACGCGGTGTTCCTCTATCACGCGATCGCCGCCGGTCTCACCATGGGAATCGTCAACGCCGGCCAACTGGCGATCTACGAGGACATCCCGGCCGACCTCAAGGAGGCGGTGGAGGATGCCGTACTGAACCGTCGCGACGATGCCACCGAGCAGTTGCTGGCCATCGCCCAGCGCTACAGCGGCACCGGCGGCGGGCGTGACCACGACGCCGAGGCGCGGCAGGACGAGTGGCGCCAAGCGCCCGTGGACGAACGCCTGAGCCACGCGCTGGTCGCCGGCATCGACCGCCACATCGTCGACGATACCGAGGAGGCCCGGCTTGCCGCCTCGCGGCCCATCGAGGTCATCGAGGGACCGCTGATGGACGGCATGAACAAGGTGGGCGACCTGTTCGGCGCCGGCAAGATGTTCCTCCCCCAGGTGGTCAAGAGCGCGCGCGTGATGAAACGGGCCGTGGCCCACCTCGTGCCCTTCATCGAGGCCGAGAAGGACGCCGCCGGCACCTCGGCGGCGAGGGAGGACAACGGCAGGATCGTCATGGCGACGGTCAAGGGCGATGTCCACGACATCGGCAAGAACATCGTCGGCGTCGTCCTGCAGTGCAACAACTTCGAGGTGCACGACCTCGGCGTGATGGTTCCGGCGGAAAGGATCCTCGACACGGCGGCGGAGATCGATGCGGACATGGTGGGCCTGTCGGGCCTGATCACGCCGTCGCTGGAGGAGATGGTCCACGTCGCCACCGAGATGCAGCGTCGCGGCATGACGATCCCGCTGCTGATCGGCGGGGCGACGACCTCCAAGGCCCACACGGCGGTGAGGATCGATCCCGCCTACGAGCGCCCCGTCGTCTACGTCACGGACGCGTCGCGCAGCGTCGGCGTATGTCAGTCGTTGATGTCCGAGGATCGGCGCGACGGATTCCTGACGGACATCGCCGACGACTACACGACCGTGCGCGAACGCAATGCGGCGGGACGCCGGAACCGGCCGTTGCGTGCCTACGCCGAGGCGGTCAAGCGAGGGCTCGACCTCCCTTGGGAGGACTATCGTCCGTCGGCACCGAGCTTCCTGGGGCTGCGCTCCTTCGACGACTTCCCGATCGACGAATTGATCGCCTACATCGACTGGACGCCGTTCTTCCGCACCTGGGAGTTGGCCGGACGGTTCCCTGCGATCCTCAGTGACCCCGTGGTCGGCGAGGCGGCAAGCGACGTGTACCGCGACGCCGTGGCGATGCTCGACGAGATCGTCGACCAGGGGCTTCTTGCGGCGCGCGGGGTGGTCGGATTCTGGCGCGCGAACCGTCGCGACGACGGCGACATCGACGTCTGGGCCGACGAGACGCGGACCAAGGCGTGCGCCCGCCTGCACCACCTGCGTCAACAGAGCGCGAGCGCCACCGTCAACCTGTCGCTGGCCGACTTCGTCGCGCCCCACCCGCAACCCGATCACCTCGGCGGCTTTGCCGTCAGCGTCAGCGGCGCCGAGGAGCAGCAGGAAGCCGACGACTACCGGTCCATCATGATCAAGGCCCTGGCCGACCGCCTGGTGGAAGCCTTTGCGGAGGCGCTGCACCAGCGCGTGCGCAGGACCCTGTGGGGCTATGCCGCCGACGAGGACCTGACCACCGAGGAACTGATCGCCGAGAAGTACCGTGGCATTCGACCGGCACCGGGCTATCCGGCGTGTCCGGACCACACTGAGAAGTCCACCTTGTTCGAGCTCCTCGACGCAACCCGCTTCACCGGTGCCACGCTGACCGAGAACTTCGCCATGTGGCCGGCGTCCACGGTCGCCGGTTGGTACTTCGCCCATCCCCAGGCCAAGTACTTCGGCGTCGGGCGAATCGGCGACGACCAGCTCGCGGACTATGCGGCGCGCCGGGGGATCGCACCCGAGGAAGCAGCCCGCTGGCTGTCGTTCTCGCGACCGTAACGCCGGCATTTCAGCTGCCTGGCAACACCCGGCCCCTGTGGGACGTGCGCTTATTCCGTTCTATCCATAGTCGGTTTCGTTGTTTCTCCCCGCGCGCGATTTCTGGCAACGTGTCGCGTCGTCCGAAATCCTCGAACGGGCCGCCGACATGTACCAATACAGCGCCTTCGACCAACGTTTCGTCGAGGAACGAGTCGAGCAGTACCGCGATCAGACCCGGCGGTTCCTCAGCGGGGAGATCTCCGACGATGCGTTCCAGCAGCTTCGGCTGCGCAACGGCCTTTATATTCAACGCCTTGCGCCAATGCTGCGCATCGCCGTGCCCTACGGGTTGCTGAGCTCCGCCCAGCTACGCGCCATCGCCGCCATCACCCGCGACTTCGACCGGGGCTACGGACATCTTTCCACGCGCCAGAACGTGCAGATCAACTGGCCGGAACTCACGGATGTACCCGATATCCTGGCGCGCCTCGCCGAGGTGGAAATGCACTGCATCCAGACCAGCGGCAGTTGCATCCGCAACGTCACCACCGACCAGTTCGCGGGTGTCGCCGAAGACGAGATCGTCGATGCCCGCCCCTACTGCGAGATCATCCGCCAATGGTCGACCTACCATCCGGAGTTCGACTGGCTGCCGCGGAAGTTCAAGATCGCCGTCAACGGCGCCGAATCGGACCGCGCGGCGACACACGTGCACGACATCGGCATCCGCGCGCGCCGGGGCGACCACGGCGAGCCCCTGTTCGACTTCCTGGTCGGTGGTGGGCTCGGCCGCACGCCGGTGATCGGCAGCCTGATCCGGGAAGGGCTGCCGGAGAAGCATCTGCTGTCCTACCTCGAGGCCATCCTGCGCGTGTACAACCGCTACGGGCGGCGCGACAACAAGTACAAGGCGCGGATCAAGATCCTCGTTCGGGCGATGACGCCGGAGACGTTCCGCGAGCACGTCGACGCCGAGTGGGCGCACCTCAAGGACGGCCCGAGCACGTTGCCCGACGCCGAGGTCAGCCGCATCCGCACCTGCTTCGCGCCGCCGGAGTACGAGGAACTGGCCGACGAACCGGCGCTGCTCGCCCGCCAGCGGTTGCAGAACCCGGCGTTCAACACCTGGATGCGGCACAACGTCGCGCCCCACAAGCGATCCGGGTACGCCATCGTCACCCTTTCAACCAAGGTCACCGGCGTGCCGCCGGGGGACGTGACCGATGAGCAGATGGACGCCGTGGCGGATTGGTCCGAGCGCTTCGGATTCGGCGAAGTGAGGATCTCCCACGAACAGAACCTCGTTCTGCCCGACGTTGCGCAACGCGACCTGTGCACACTCTTCGATCTCGCCAGCGCCGCCATGCTCGGGCAAGCGAACGCCGGGTTGCTCACCGACGTGATCTGCTGTCCCGGCGGCGACTACTGCGCTCTGGCCAATGCCAAGTCCATACCCGTCGCGGAGGCCATCCAGCGCCGCTTCGACGACTACGACTACCTGCACGACCTAGGTCCACTCGACATCAACATCTCGGGTTGCATGAACGCCTGCGGCCACCACCACGTAGGCCACATCGGCATCCTCGGCGTCGACAAGCGGGGCGAGGAGTTCTACCAGATCTCCGTCGGCGGCAACCAGGCCGAGGACGCATCACTCGGGCAGATCCTCGGTCCGTCGTTCGGACGCGCCGACGTGCCCGACGTCATCGGGAAAATCCTCGACGTCTACCTCGAGCGCCGGTTCGAGGGGGAGGCCTTTCTGGACACCGCGCGCCGCATCGGTATCGAGCCGTTCAAGAAACGCGTCTACCCAGCCAAGGGTGGGCATCCCCGTTCGCACCCGGAGGCCGCGGCGCAAGTGCCCGCGCAGGATACGCAGCCGCGACCCACGAGATCCGCCCGTGCTGGTTAGGGACGGCCGCATCGTCACGGACTCGTGGACGCTCGTCGAGGACGGACCGGCGCGGCCGGGCGTGATCGCGCCTTTCGACGCCTGGAAACGCTCGCCGCAAGGCGCCGGCGTATGGGTCGACGGCGACCGGGAGATCGAGGAAGTCGTCCCGGACATACTCCAGGCACCCGTGGTCGCGGTGCGCTTCCCGGCGTATGCGGATGGCCGCGGGCTCACCTTCGGCGCCCTCCTCCGTGGCCGCTACGGCTTCGGCGGCGAACTGCGCGCCTGCGGCGACGTGCTCGCCGACCACACCGAATACATGCGCCGTTGCGGCTTCGACGCCTATCAGCTAGCGGACCGCCGTCAGGCGGAGGTGGCCATCGCCTGCATGGCCCGCATGAGCGACCACTACCAGGCATCCGTGGCAGAGCCCGAGCCAGCATTTAGACGCGTCGCCTTCGGCACGTAAGCGGCGGGGCTCGTCCCCGTCCGCGTTCGTTCGACAGACCGCCCGTTCGTCACCGCAGGCGACCGCTTTGGGGCGATGGGTCGCCCGAACGGTCCGAACAAGAGGGCGACCACAAGGGTCGCCCCTACGGCGCCAATCAAGCTACATTGGTCCATCATGCACGTCGGCATCGTCGAGTCGTTTTTCGTCATCTTCACCGGTGCGGCCGCCCTGGCGGCGCTGGCGCTGTATACCCGGCAACCGCTGATCGTCGCGTACATCGTCCTCGGTTGCCTGGTCGGTCCCCACGGCTTCGCGCTGATCACCGACGACCGCGTGCTCGCGGACATCGGCGAGATCGGCATCATGTTCCTACTGTTCCTGGTTGGCCTCGACCTGCCGCCCGCCAAGCTCCGGGACATGGTCGGCGAGTCGGTGCTGACCGCAGTCGCGAGTTCAGCCGTGTTCTTCGGGATCGGCTTCGCGGTTATGGCGCTCTTCGGGTTCACCTGGATCGAGGCCACGATCGCCGGAACGGCCTGCGTCTTCTCAAGCACCATCCTCGGCATCAAGCTGCTGCCGACGACCGCGCTGCACCATCGCCACATCGGCGAGATCGTCATCAGCCTGCTCCTGATCCAGGACCTGATCGCCATCGTCGCGCTGCTGGTGATCGCCGGGCTCGAAACCCAGGGCGGCGTCCTGGCAACCACCCTCACGGTGGTCGTGGCACTGCCCGTGGTCGCAGCGGTGGCCTACCTCGGCGTGCGCTTCGGCATCGTGCCGCTGTTGAAGCGCTTCGACGTCTACCAGGAATTCACCTTCCTGCTGGCCGTCGGCTGGTGCCTGGGCATCGCGAGCCTTTCCCACCACCTGTTCCTATCGTGGGAAATCGGCGCCTTCGTCGCCGGTGTTTCGCTGGCGAACTCGCCCATCGCCCAGTACATCACCGAGAACCTGCGTCCGTTGAGGGACTTCTTCCTGGTGCTGTTCTTCTTCTCCGTCGGCGCGGCCATCGAACCGACGATGATGCTCCACGTGTGGCTGCCGACGCTGCTGCTCGCGCTGATCCTCGTCGGCGCCAAGCCACCGGTATTCCGGGCCCTGCTTCGCTGGCAGAAGGAGTCCGATGGCGTGTCCCGCGAGGTCGGCTTCCGCCTGGGCCAAGCGAGCGAGTTCTCGCTGCTGCTGGTGTTCGTTGCCGGTGCCGGACTGATCTCCGGCGAAGCCGCCCACGTGGTTCAGGGCGCGACGGTGCTGACGCTGCTGTTGTCGAGCTACCTCGTCGTGTTCCGCTACCCGAGTCCCATCGCCATCAGCGCCGAGTTGCGTCGGGACTGACGACGGGGTCCGCAAGTTCGCCGATGAAGCGCCAGTGCCAGGGCTCGTAGGACACGCCTTGGGGATTGCCGTCGGGAAACGACAGTTCGAATCCGAAGCGGTCCGCGTTGTTCTTGAGCCAATCGAACGCCGGGGTCGCCTCGAACGACACTTCGACGTCGGCCTCGGGATGGTCCAGATCGCCGATGTCGATGGCGAGCCCCGTGTGGTGCTCCGAGTAGCCCGGTGGCGCGACCCATACGGCGGCTTCCTCCGGCGTGCCGTACCGGTCGATCGCCCGGCCGAAGAGTCCGTCCTGGTAGCCGACAGTACGGTATCCGGATATCGGCACGAGGTGCACGCCCGCGTCCTGCGCGGCGGCCTGCATGGCCACGAACGCATCTGCGGCCTCCACGCGTAGCTGCACGACTCGTCCCGTGTCCCGATAGCCGCCCGCGTCGCCGAGGGCTGCCGAGGTCTCGGCAGAGGCGAAGTGGCCGAACTTGGTGTCTTCGGTCATCGGTGCCGGGGCCTCGATCGCCGGATCATCCTCCACCGTCATCGGATTCGGCGGGGCGGGACTGCAGGCGACGACCACGCACGGCAGGAACGCGGAAGCCAATCGGATCACGGTTGCAGATCAACCACGCCCCGGCCCACCATCCTGCCCGCGAGAATGCGGTCGATGGCGTCCGACAGCGTGTCGAGCGTCAGGTTCTCGGCGAGATCCTCCAAGCCGTCCAGCGCCCATGACCCGGCCAGCTTGCCCCAGATGCGCGCCTTCTCGGCGAGCGGGAGTTCAACCGAGTCGATGCCGAGCAGGTTGACGTGGCGCAGGATGAAGGGGAAGACCGAAGCTGGAATGTCGGGCGAGGCGACCAGGCCGCAGGCCGCCAGGCTCTTGCCGTAACGCAGCGACTTCAACGCATTGACGAGGATCTGGCCGCCCACCGTGTCCACCACGCCGCCCCAGGTCTCTCTCAGCAGCGGCCTCTCGGCACCGGACTCGAGACCCTCGCGGTCGACAACCGTAGCCGCCCCCAGGCCGCGGAGGAAGTCGTGGCGGTCGGCCTTGCCAGTCGCCGCGTGAATCTCGTAGCCGAGTTTGGCGAGCAGCTTCACGGCCACCGAGCCGACACCGCCGGTGGCGCCGGTGACCAGTACGGGCCCGCCTTCCGGCGACATGCCCGCACTCTCCAGCTTGTCCACGCAAAGCGCCGCCGTGAATCCGGCGGTACCCAGGATCATGCTCGAACGCGCATCGAGGCCGGCGGGCATCGGCACGGCCCAGGCCGCAGGCACGCGGATCTTCTGGCCGAAGCCGCCCGAGGTGTTCATGCCGAGGTCGAAGCCGATGACGACCACTTCGTCTCCGGGGCGAAAGTCGCCGGATTCGGACGCCGCCACGGTCCCGGCGGCATCGATGCCCGGGGTGTGCGGGAAATTTCGCGTCACACCGGGATTGCCGGTTGCCGACAGGGCGTCCTTGTAGTTGAGCGACGAGTACGCCACATCGATCAGCAGTTCACCCTCGGGCAACTCGCCCGTGTCGCGAACGACGATGCTCCTCGGGTATTGCCGATCCTCTGTCCGGTCGACCCGGAACGCACGGAACTCGGTCATCGGATTCCTCCCATTGTTCGATCCACAAATTTGTCGACGAGTCTGCCGAGGCCGAGGGATGCCTGGCCCACCAGTCGCTCGATTGGCCGCTTCGGCTGGACCCACGAGACCTCGAACACATCGGCTTGGGCCGAGGCGGCGATCAGGTACTCGTCGCTGGTGGCCAGTTCATCGACCAGCGAATGGTCCAGGGCGCGTTGACCGTACCAGGCCTCGCCCGTGGACACCGCATCGAGGTCGACAGCGGGCCGGTACGTGCCGACGAAATCCTGGAACAGCGCATGGACGTCGTGCAGTTCTTCGCGCAGCTTCTCGCGGCCTTCCTCGGTGTTCTCGCCGAGCATATCCAGCGTGCGCTTGTAGCGGCCCGCCGTCAGGATCTCCACGTCCACATCGTGCTTCTTCAACAGCCGGTGCACGTTCGGTATCTGCGCCAGCACGCCGATGGAGCCGACGACGGCAAACGGCGCCGCCAGGATCCGGTCCGCCACCGCAGCCATCAGGTAGCCACCGCTCGCGGCGATCTTGTCCACCGCCACGGTGAGCTTGACGCCGCTGCTTCTGACCCTCGCCAACTGCGATGCACCGAGGCCGTAGCCGTGCACCATGCCGCCGGCACTGTCGACCCGCACCACCACCTCGTCGTCCTCGCCGGCAGTCGCCAGCACGGCCGAGATTTCCCGACGCAGGGAGTCAACGGCGCTGGCCGCCAGATCACCCTCGAAGTTCATCACGAACACCCGGCGGCGGGTTTCGCCCGATTGCTTCTTGCGCGCCTTGGCATCCTGCTTGCGCTGCTTCTTGACGAGTGACCGGGGCATGGCGGCCTCCTCGATCGACCGGCGCATGTCGAGCAACAGTTCGTTGATGCGCACCACCTGGATGTGTCCCATGGGCGGCGGCCGCATCGATCGCTGCGCGGCGGCACCCGCGATCGCCGACATGACGATCAGGAACGCGACCACGATGGTGGCCGTCTTGGCAAGGAATCCAAGATAGTCGAAAAGCGCTTCCACGGGGGGTTGGTCCTAGGGCGAAGGGCGGAGATTCTATCAGGGCGTTGACGTTGCGACGCCGAAGCGAGGTCAGCAAAGGCCAACAGGGTGCCGATTCCGCGATAATCGCGGCATGGACTTCGAAACGTTCCTCGAGCGGCGGTTTCGGGCGACCGCGGCGGCCGACATCGACCTGACCATCAGCCTCGTCGCCGGCGGCAGTCGTTTGAAGACGTTTACCGTCGAACACGGCACGCTGCGCTTCGACGCGCCCGGCGAAGCCGACGTGACGTTCAGCTTCGACAGTGTCGACCGGGCGGTCGCCATTCTCGGCGGCGCGGAGAATCCGATGGATGCCTTCATGGCCGGCGCTTTCCGGTCCGACGGCCATCTGCCCCTGGCGTTCGTACTGCTCGGGTTGTTCGGCGCGGGCGACGTCAGGACGCCGCCATAGGCCGGTTCAGGCCTTGGCCTTCATCTCCTCGACGAAGGCATCGATCAGCCAACGTGAGATCGCCGTGCCGCCCGGCACGTTGGGAAGCTGCCGGTAGTGGAACCAGTTGGCCTCGGCGATCTCGCCGTCGTGGCAGACGATCTCGCCCCCCGCGTAGTCGGCGTGGAATCCCAGCATGAGGGAGTTGGGGAACGGCCACGGCTGGCTGCCGAGGTAGCGCAGGTTGGTGACCCCGATCCCCACCTCTTCGGCGACTTCGCGGTGTACGGTCTGCTCGATGGACTCGCCGGGCTCGACGAATCCGGCAAGGGTCGAGAACATGCTCGTCGGCCACGCCGCGTTGCGGGCGAGCAGCATCTCCTCGCCGTTGCGCACCAGCACGATGATGCTCGGCGACAGGCGCGGATAGGTGGTCGTGCCACAGGACGGACAGACCTTGGCCCGGTCCCTGGCGTGTTCCTCCGTGGGCGTGCCGCACCGTCCGCAATGGCGGTGGTCCCGGTGCCACTCGACGATCTGCCTGGCGCGGCCGGCCAAGGCGAAGAAGTCCGGTTCGACGCGGCCGAGCCACGCGCGGAGCCCGGTCGCGGCGAACCCTCCCGGAACCGTGCCGGAGGCATCGAGGGCAAAGCACGCGCGGTTCTCCCAGCGCCCCAGGTAGTGCTTGTAGGCGACCTCGAGATCCACCCAGCGGAACTCGTCGGCCGTCACCGGACGGGGGATGCCCTGGTCGCTGATGGACAGCAACTCGTCGCCGACGCAGACGAAATACAGCGCATCGTCGAGGTCGATGTCAGCGGGCGGCTTGGCTTCGGAAACGAACTTGGCGGGACTGTTGGCGAACAACGTTGAACCTTCGGGTTGATATACTGGCGCGACTACCTCGGTCGCGATGAAGTTTGGCGGACTGTCCACCACGGCGGCAAGTCCGATGTCCATCGTTTGGCACCGTAGGCAAAGCCGTCCAGATTGCCGGTGGGCAACTTCGACGCGGCAAGGCGAACGGCCGCGCAGGCCGTGCGTCCGTTATGGAGGTTGAGGAGCGAAAATGCAATTGACTGGTTCCCGCGACGGCGCGTGGTGGGGCGCGTACTGGACGAACTTTCTCGGCGAAGCGCCGCCCTGGTACAAGACGACGATCGTCGTCTTCCTGCTGGCGAACCCTCTGCTCCTCTATGCCTTCGGCGGTTTCGTCGCGGGCTGGATCCTCTTGCTGGAGTTCATATTCACCCTGGCGCTCGCCCTGCGCTGCTACCCGCTGCAACCGGGCGGATTGCTGGCCATCGAAGCCCTACTCCTCGGCATGACCTCGCCGGAGCACCTCTACCACGAGGTGGAGAACAACCTGAAGGTGATCCTGCTGTTGGTGTTCATGGTCGCCGGCATCTACTTCATGAAGGAACTGTTGCTGTTCACCTTCACCAAGATCCTGGTGCGCATCCGCAACAAGATGGCGCTGTCCGTCCTGTTCTGCTTCGTCGCCGCATTCCTCTCCGCATTCCTCGATGCACTCACGGTGACCGCCGTGGTCATCAGCGTCGTCGTGGGCTTCTACGGCGTCTACCACCGCGTCGCTTCCGGGGGCGGCCACGTCGAAGACGAGGTCCATGAAATACATCGCGCGGACCTCGACCAGTTCCGGGCGTTCCTGCGCAGTCTCGTCATGCATGCCGCCGTCGGCACGGCCCTCGGCGGCGTCACCACCATCGTCGGCGAACCGCAGAACGTCCTGATCGCCGATCGGATGGGCTGGGTGTTCATGGAGTTCTTCCACCGCATGAGCCCGGTGACCATGCCCGTGCTGGTGGTCGGGCTGACGACCTGCCTGATCCTGGAAAAGGTCAAGTGGTTCGGCTACGGACCGACCATCCCCGCACCGGTACTGACGATCCTGTCGGAGTACGACGCAGAAGAATCCGCCAAGCGCACCCGCAAGGAGGTCGCCCGACTGGTGGTGCAGGCCGTCACCGCCGTCCTTCTCATCGTCGCGCTGGCGACCCACATCGCCGAGATCGGCCTGATCGGACTCGGCGTGATCGTCGTGCAGACGGCTTTCAACGGCATCGTCGAAGAGCACCGGCTCGGGCACGCCTTCGAGGAAGCCTTGCCGTTCACCGCGCTGTTGTGCGTGTTCTTCGGCATCGTCGCGGTGATTTCCGACCAGCAGTTGTTCCTGCCGGTGATCGACTGGGTGCTGACCCTGCCCGCCAGCCAGCAGCCGGGGGTCTTCTACATCGCCAACGGCGTGCTGTCGATGATCAGCGACAATGTGTTCGTCGCCACCGTCTACATCGGCGAGGTGGAGAAGGCGTTCACCGACGGCGTCATCTCCCAGGAGCAGTTCGACTTCCTCGCCATTGCCATCAATACGGGGACGAACATCCCGAGCGTTGCCACGCCGAACGGTCAGGCCGCCTTCCTGTTTCTGCTGACCTCATCGCTGGCGCCGCTGATCCACCTGTCCTACGGACGCATGGTGTTAATGGCCTTGCCGTACACGTTCACCATGGGCATCACGGGATGGGCCTGCGTGACCTGGCTGCTGTAGCGCACCCGTCAGGGCAAGCCCTCCGCTAGGGCGCGCAAGATCAATGGCCGGAGTTTCGCGAAGCGAAACTCAAACGCGCCCGTTAAGGGCGCGCCTTCCGCCAGACGGAGCCGCCGTCCGCTTCGGCGTCCAGCGTGTCGAGATAGGCTTCGTGAACCCGGAGTTCCTCCGGCTTCGCCCTTAGCACGGGCACCGGCGCGCGATCTTCGGGGAGCCGGATGACTTCCTGTTCGCCGAGAGCTTCGGACCGTGCGGCGTCCTCGTCGAACAGCGAGGTCTGCCCGCCGGTCATCTTCAAGTAGACGTCGGCGAGAATCTCCGCGTCGAGCAGAGCGCCGTGCAGTTCGCGGGCTGAGTCGTCCACGTCGTAGCGACGGCACAAGGCGCGCAGGCCATTCTTCTGACCGGGGTGCTTGCGTCGCGCCAGCGCGAGGGAGTCGGTGATGGTGCAGATGTCGCTCAGGCTCCTGGTCCCGTCCTGTTCGAGCAGCGAGAACTCGTAGTCGATGAAGGTCAGGTCGAACGGCGCGTTGTGGATGATGACCTCGGCACCGTCGACGAAACTCACCAACTCGTCCGCGACCTCGGCGAACTTGGGCTTGTCGGCGAGGAAGGCGGCATCGAGCCCGTGGACCTCCAATGCCGCGTCGTCGATGTCGCGCTCTGGATCGATGTAGAGCTGCAGGTGATTCCCCGTCAGCTTGCGGTCGACGATCTCCACCGCGCCGATTTCGATCACCCGGTGGCCTCTCTCGGTTTCGAGACCCGTGGTTTCCGTATCGAGGACGACTTGCCTCACCCCTTGCCCTCCGCCGGAGTGCCCTCCGCGAGCATGCGGTCGATGGCCTCGTTCGCCGCCTGGTCCACCGCCTCGTTCTCCGCATGGCCGCTGTGACCCTTGACCCACTCCCAACGCACATCGTGCTGGCCATCGAGCGCATCGAGGCGTTGCCAGAGATCGACATTCAGCACCGGCTGCTTGTTGGCACGTTTCCAGCCTCGCTTCTTCCACCCGTGGATCCAGCTCGTGATGCCTTGGCGGACGTATTCGGAGTCCGTGGTGAGAACAACTCGGGTCGGGCGCTTGAGCGCGGCCAACCCCTCGATCGCCGCCATCAACTCCATGCGGTTGTTGGTGGTGCGGGATTCCGCGCCGCTGATCGACTTTTCGGCATCCCCGAACCGCAAGAGCGCCGCCCAGCCGCCCGGGCCGGGATTGCCACGGCAGGCACCGTCGGTGAAGATCTCCACGGCTTGTGTCATTCGGACCATGATGCGATGCCCGACGGCGCCTTGATCCGGGTCGGATTGGGCAGCACCGGGGCCGCCGACTCCAGGCGCCGCGCCGCAATCTGTCGACGGCGAGGCCGACGTTGGACGATGGACGCGTAGCCCACCTTGCGGGCAACCACCAGGTAGACGCCGCCGACGGGTGGCTGAATCCGGTTGAGCCAGTCGCTCGCCGCCCGCCAGCCGCCGCCGTTCAAAGTCACCGGTAGCGCCGAACGGAAGTTGAGGTAGAGCGTGCGGGTCTCCCGCTCAAGGCCGAGCAGGGCGAGCCACTCGTGCAGGCGGGGCACACTGACGGAACGAAGATCGCGTAGCGGGGCTCGCTGCTTGGCAAAAGACCAGAGGCTCAAGGGGTTGAACCCGAGCACCACGAGCCGGCCGCCGGGTTTGAGGATCCGCTCGGCTTCACGCAGTGCCACACGTCGATCGGAAGCCAAGTCCAACGCGTGGTGGAGCACCACGGCATCGATGCTCCCGGACGCGAACGGCATTTGCGCCAAGTCGGCGCCGACCGCATCGAAGCGGCCGTCGATGTCCGCCTCGGGGCACGCATGGCAAACGTCGAAATCGTTGTCTGCGACGAATATCCGGAGCCGAACCATGCTCCGGGACGTGGTATCCAACATGTCGGGGCGGGGACCCAACCATACGAGCACATCGCCGTGGATCTGCCGTGCCACCTTGCGCATTGCTTCCCGCTCGGTACGCAGCAGGCGGTCCCCGGTGGGGTTTTCGAGCCACGCCGCAAATCGTCCCTGTGCGTCGTGCCGGTCGCGTTTGACCGCACGGTGGGTGTCGCGCTCCTGCCGTGCCTCCATGGACGGAATCGTCCTTGTTCCTTCCAGAGTCGTGCCGTTGCCAAGTTTGCCGGGCCAGCACGGTGCCGTCTACGGCACACGCATACTCCCCGATCAGGGCGTGCTGTCGAAGTCGATCGTGCTGATGCTCGCCTCGGTGCGGAGGCTGCGCACCAACGATGCCAAGTCCTGACTGGCCCGCAACTGCTCGAGATTGCGGGCCATGTAGCTGCGTTCGTCTTCGGTGAGCGCCTCGTAGTCGCCGAGCGTCACGCCGGACAGCAGCACCAGGGCCCTGGATCCGTCGGCCAGGGTCGCGATGTCCGATCCGCGCTCCCCCGCCGGCGGGGTCGTCATCTCGAAAGCCAGCGTCAAGACCGCCGGAGGCACGTCGGTCGCATCTCGTGCCACCGCGTCAGCCGTTTGCCACTGCCGCCCGGTTTCATCGGCGATCTCCACGGGGGTTGCGCCGTCCGCGAATCTTGCCAGCGCGTTGAAGGCCGCTTCCTCGGCCATGCGCCGGGCGCGTTCCCCGGCAACGGCGCGACGGATGTCGTCACGAACCTCGTCGAGGGGCTTCTCGACGCTTGGATGACGGCCACGCAAACGGATCACCACGATCGCGTCCAGCGTCGTCACCGCACGGCTGTTGAATCCCTCCACCAGCACCTCGTCGCTGAAGGCGACATCGTGAACGGCCGCTTCGCCCATGACGCCGTCGCGGCTATTCCGGGTCGCGCCATCGACGTGCTCGATCGTCAAGCCACCGTGGTAAGCCGTCAGGGCCTCTAGCGAATCCCCCTGTTCGAAGGCGATCTCGTCCATCTCCCGTTCGACCTCTTCGAAGCGTTGGTCGACTTCGACGCGACGCAGATCCGCGATGATCGCATCGCGTCGTTCCTCCAGAGACGGGACCTCGTCCGACTCGATGTCGACGAGTTTGATGAGGTGCACGCCGAACTCGGTCTCTACCGGCGCCGACAAGCCGCCCGCTTCGAGGAGCGACAGTGCGTCCTCGAACGCCGGCGGGAACACGCCCGGGCCCACCAGGCCCAAGTCGCCTCCATTCGCGCCGGATGCCGGGTCTTCCGACAGCTCGGCGGCGAGTTCTTCGAAGCTCGCACCACCGAGGATGTCGGTTCGCGCCTGCTCGAGCACCGCCACGGCATCCTCGACGCTGCGTTGGTCGCCGATTTCGAGCAGTATGTGGGCCGCGTGACGCCGCGGTTCCGGCCTCGTCGCGACCTCGTCGTCATAGGCGAGTTGCACCGCCTCGTCGTCGATCTCGACTTCGGCTTCCAGTGTGGCCCGAGGCAGACGGACATACTCGAAGTCGAAGCGTTCCTCGGTCATGTAGTCATCGAGATTGCGTCCGTAGTGGTCTTCGATCGCGGCATCGTCCACCTCGATGCCGGCCGCCAGCGTCGAGATGTCGAACAGCAGGTAGGCAAGGTCGCGGCGCTGGTGAACGATCCGTGCCGCGTGGCGCAGCTCGCGGTTGGTGACGACATTCGTTTCGCCGAGGCTCGAACTCAGTTGACTACGCCTCTCCTGGTCCGCCAACTCGGCCTGGAAGGAACTCGGCGTGTGACCGATGTTGGCGAGATAGTTCCGGTACGCCGCCGAGTCGAAGCCAGCCAGACTCCCAAAGGCTTCGCGGATGCTCGACTGGACGGCCTGATCGCTGACCGACAGGTCGAGGTCGTCGGCAAGCTGGCCCACGAGGGTCGATACGATCAGCGACTGCAGGACCGACTCGCGGCTGACGAACTGATCGAGCAACTCCTCCGGGACTTCCCTGCCGAGTTCACTTTGCCGTTGAGCCCGTTGCCGCTGGGTCTCCAGTTCAAGCCTGCTCTGGCTGATGTCGTCGCCGTTCACCGTGGCGACGACGGGCTCGCCCCCCGAGAAGAACTGAATCGCGCCGAACCCCGTCACCGCGAGGACGAAAACGATCAAGCCCACCACGACCTTGGCTGCTATGCCCTGGGCGCCAGCACGCATCTTCTGCAGCACCATCGGTCGGAACTCCGGTTGACCTTCGCGCGTTGTCCAAGCGGCGCGCCACGCTGCAGCGGCCGCTAGTCGTCGGGGCCAACCCGCCGCGCTGGCATGAAGGCCCCAAGGAGGGGGGTGTACCCCGTGGGTAATCCCTAGTTGAGAGCGTCCTTGAGCGCCTTGCCCGCCTTGAAGGCCGGTGCCTTCGACGCCGCGATCTCGATCGTCGCGCCAGTCTGCGGATTGCGCCCTGTGCGCGCCGAGCGCTCGCGGACAAGGAACGTGCCGAACCCGACAAGGACCACCGGCTCGCCATCCTGAAGCGAACCACGGATGCCGTCGAGCGCCGCATCCAGCGCACGTCCCGCCGAAGCCCTGGAGATGTCAGCCTCGCTGGCAATGGCATCGATTAGTTCTGATTTATTCATGTAGAAGGTCCTTCTGGTAGCCGTGCGGGTAAACGTGTCCGAGGCCGTCATGCTCGTGGACACACCACTGGAGATCTTAAAACCTCTCCCCAAACACGCGGCGTTATAGCAGTCGCGTCAAAAAGCTGTCAATGCGTACGATCATCTGCACGCTAATGTGTGCCCATCGGCACCCGCTCCGGGAGCTCCTGGAGGGCGTCGGTGGCATCCTGACCCACCTCGGCATCGGCGGCATCGGCAGGGTCGATGGCACGAGGTTCCGGGCGACGTTCGAGTGCGATCTCGATCACGTCGTCCATCCACTCCACGGGCAGGATCTCGAGCTCTTCCTTGACCTTGTCCGGGACCTCCTTGAGGTCGCGGGCGTTCTCCTTCGGGATGACGACCCGCTGGACGCCGCCCCTGTGCGCCGCGAGAAGCTTCTCCTTCAGGCCGCCGATGGGCAGTACCTGGCCGCGCAGGGTGATCTCGCCGGTCATGGCCACATCCGCCGACACACCGATTCCGGTCAGCGCGCTGACCAACGCGGTGCACATGCCGATTCCGGCACTCGGTCCATCCTTCGGGGTGGCGCCTTCCGGCACATGGATGTGCAGATCGAAACGTTCGTTGAAGTCTTCGTCGATGCCGAGCGACGCCGCCCGACTTCGCACGAAGGTCACGGCGGCCTGGATGGACTCCTGCATCACATCGCCGAGTGAGCCCGTCTTGATCTGGCGCCCCTTGCCGGACACCGCCAACGCCTCGATGCTCAGCAGCTCGCCGCCCGCCTGGGTCCAAGCCAGGCCGGTGGCGACGCCGACCTGGTTCTCCTTCTCCGCCCGACCGTAGTTGTACTTGCGGACGCCGTTGTACACCTCCACATCGTCCTCGTCGATCACCCGCGCCGTGCGCTCGTCACCGTCGGCGAGGGTCTGCTCGGTAACCACCTTGCGGCACAGCTTGGCGATCTCCCGCTCCAATGCCCTGACCCCCGCTTCCTTGGTGTAGTAGCGGATGATGTGGATCAAACCCTCGTCCGTGATGCTGAAGTCGGCTTCGGCCAGGCCGTTCAACCGGCATTGCTTGGGGATCAGGAAACGCGTCGCGATGTTGCGCTTCTCTTCCTCGGTGTAACCCGCCAGGCGGATCACCTCCAGACGGTCCAGCAATGCCGGCGGAATGTTCATCGAGTTCGAGGTGCAGACGAAGAAGACGTCCGACAGGTCGTAGTCGACCTCGAGATAGTGGTCGTTGAAGGTGTTGTTCTGTTCCGGGTCGAGCACCTCGAGCAGCGCCGAGGCCGGATCGCCGCGGATGTCCATGCCCATCTTGTCGATCTCGTCGAGCAGAAACAGCGGGTTGCGCACGCCCGCCTTGGCCATCTTCTGCAGGATCTTGCCGGGCATGGAACCGATGTAGGTGCGCCGGTGGCCGCGGATCTCGGCCTCGTCGCGGACGCCGCCGAGCGCCATGCGGATGTACTTGCGGTTGGTGGCCCGGGCGATGGATTCGCCGAGCGACGTCTTGCCGACACCCGGGGCACCCACCAGGCACAGCACCGGACTCTTGGATTTCTGCACCCGTCCCTGCACGGCCAGGTATTCGAGCACCCGCTCCTTGACGTCCTCGAGACCGTAGTGATCGTCGTCGAGGATCTGCTGCGCCGCCTTCAGGTCCCGTCGAACCCGGCGCTTCTTCTTCCACGGAATGGAGAGCATCCAATCGAGGTAGCTGCGCACGACGGTCGCCTCCGCCGACATGGGTGCCATGAGCTTCAGCTTCGCAAGTTCGCTCGTCGCCTTTTTCTTGGCCTCCTTGGGCATGCCCACGTCATCGATTCGCTCGGCCAGGCTGTCGAACTCGCTCGGCGCATCGGACAGTTGACCGAGTTCCTTGTTGATCGCCTTGATCTGCTCGTTCAGGTAGTACTCGCGCTGGGACTTCTCCACCTGTTTCTTGACCCGGCCGCGGATGCGCCGGTCCATCTGCCGCGCTTCCACTTCCGTGTCGAGATACGCCAGCAGGCGTTGCAGCCGATCATTGAAATCCGCCGCCTCGAGGATCGCCTGCTTGGCGGTGAGTTTCAGCGGCGCATGGGTGGCGATGGTGTCGACCAGGCGCGCCGGATCGTCGATGCTCGCCGCCGAGGCAATCACGTCCTGGGATACCTCGGTGGCCTTGGCGAATTCCTCGAAGCGGCCCATCAGCGATCGCGTCACGCTCTCCGCGGTGGATGTCGGCAACCGGGGCTCGTCGAACGCCGTGACATCCGCAGTCACGTAGTCGCCCGACGTGTCCAGACGCTCGATCCGTGCGCGCTGACTTCCCTCGACGAGAACCTTGACCTTGCCGTCCGGCAACGGCAGTAGCTGCAGGACCGTCGCGACGGTGCCGACTTCGTAGAGATCTTCCGCGCCCGGTTCCTCTACGGCCGCGTCCCGCTTGGTCACCAGGAGGATCCGCTGGTCGCCCGCCGTGCAGGCCTCGAGAGCGGCTATGGAGCGCTTGGTGCCGACAAACAGCGGATGGATGCCGTGGGGGAAGATGACCATCTTGCGCAGCGGCAGGACAGCGAGGCCGGTCAACGTAGCGGAATCTTCCATGGGTCGTGACCCGGAATCAGGGATTCGAGGCCGACTCCGCGTTCGCCTCGTCGTCGGCAGGGGGTACGCTCTCGTAGACCAGCATCGGCTCGTTCTCGCCCTCGATCACGCTCTCGTCCACGACCACCTTGGCCACCGACTGCGACGAGGGCAGGTCGTACATGGTGTCGAGCAGTACGGATTCGAGAATGGAGCGCAGGCCGCGGGCACCGGTCTTGCGCTCCATGGCTTTCTTGGCGACGGCTCGCAGGGCGTCTTCGCGGAAGTCGACCTCGACGCCTTCCATGTCGAACAGCTTCTCGTACTGCTTGGTCAGCGAGTTCTTCGGCTCCGTCAGGATGCGCATGAGCGCGGCGGTGTCCAGTTCCTCGAGCGTCGCGACCACCGGCAGACGACCGACGAACTCCGGAATGAGACCGTACTTGATCAAATCCTCCGGCTCGACCCGGCGCAGCGTCTCGCCGACGGTCTTGGGATTCTTCCGCGTCACGTCGGGGTCGGCCATGAAGCCGATGCTGACCTTGTCCGAACGGTCAATGATCACCCGGTCGAGACCGGAGAACGCGCCACCGCAGATGAACAGGATGTTGGAGGTGTCGACCTGCAGGAACTCCTGCTGGGGATGCTTGCGACCGCCCTGGGGCGGGACCGACGCAATGGTCCCCTCGATCAACTTGAGGAGCGCCTGCTGGACACCCTCACCGGAAACGTCGCGGGTGATCGACGGGTTGTCGGACTTGCGCGAGATCTTGTCGATCTCGTCGATGTAGACGATGCCCACCTGGGCACGCTCGACATCGTAGTCGCACTTCTGCAGGAGCTTCTGGATGATGTTCTCGACGTCCTCGCCGACGTAGCCGGCCTCGGTCAAGGTGGTGGCGTCGGCGATCGTGAACGGCACGTCGAGCAGACGCGCCAAGGTCTCGGCCAACAGGGTCTTGCCGCACCCGGTGGGTCCGATCAGCAGGATGTTGGACTTGGAAAGCTCGACGTCCTTTTTGCCCTTGTAGTTCAACCGCTTGTAGTGGTTGTACACCGCGACCGACAGGACCTTCTTGGCGTGCTCCTGGTGGATGACGTATTCGTCGAGCGTCGACTTGATTTCCTTGGGTACCGGCAGCTTGTCCTTCTCGCCGCCATTCGCGCCTGCCGGCGTGCCCTCGTGGATGATCTCGTTGCACAGCTCAACGCACTCGTCGCAGATGAATACCCCGGTGCCCGAGATGAACTTGCGCACCTCGTGCTGGCTCTTGCTGCAGAAAGAGCAGCGGCGGATATTGTCGGGGTCGTCACCGTTGCCGCGGTTATCGGCCACTAGTACCTCTGCAAACCGTATTTTGCCAAGGGCGAACCATGAGGGCTCGGTAAGGATTTTGCAACCCCGGCCCTAACCGGTGCTCGCCCAATTCTGTGCGTCGAAGTGCCACAATTCCGCGCCCTTGGGCGTCCAAAGTAGCCGCGAAGCCATCCCGGCGTAGATCGTGCCCGTGGACCCGACGTCGCGGTCTTTGCCCTCGCCGTCACTCGGTCGGCGGCCGCTCCGGGTGCTTGATCACGTCCACCAGTCCGTAGTCCAAGGCTTCCTGTGGGCTCATCCAGTAGTCGCGGTCGGTGTCGACGGCGATGCGATCCACCGACTGTCCGGTGTGCTCGGCGAGGATCTCGTTCAGACGTTGGCGCATGGCGATGATCTCGCGGGCCTGGATCTCGATGTCCGCGGCGACTCCCGCGGAACCTCCCGACGGCTGATGCAGCATCGTGCGCGAGTTGGGCAGCGCCAACCGCTTGCCCTTGGCGCCGGCGGCCAACAGGAAGGCACCCATGCTCGCGGCCTGCCCGATGCAGTACGTGGCGACGTCGCAACTGACGTACTGCATGGTGTCGTAGATGGACAGTCCCGAGGTCACGGCACCTCCGGGGGAGTTGATGTACATGTGGATGTCCTTGTCGGCGTTCTCCGACCACAGGTACAGGAGCTGGGCGATGACGACGCTCGCCACCGTGTCCTCCACGGGGCCCACGAGGAAGATGATCCGGTCCTTGAGCAGACGCGAATAGATGTCGTACGCCCGTTCCCCGCGGGCACTCTGTTCGAGCACCATGGGAACGAGGCCAAGATTGGTCGTGGCCGGGGGTAGATTGGTGTTCACAAATAGGTACCTCGTGTCTTCATGAGGGCTTGCCGGCGATCAGCCGGCGCAAACGTTCGCCCAGTCCGCGGGGTTTCCTCGCGGCGGGCGCATCCTCGCCGGTCTCGTGGGCATGGTCGTGGTGGACATCCGCGGCCGGCGGATCCTCCTCGGTCGGCAGCGGGATGGACCTGCCGGTGACCACGTCCTGGTAGGACGCGGAAACGTCCTCCACGGTGGCTTGCAACAGCACATGGTCCACCAGTTGATCCTCGAGGACGCCGAGTTCGATGCGCTGCAGCTGCTCCTCGTCGGCGTAGATCCAGTTGCGCACATCTTCGGGCTTCTCGTAGGCGTCGGCCAATTCGTCGATTCTCGCCCGCACGCTTTCGTCGTCGGGCGCCAGCGACTCGGCGTTGATGATCTCGCGTACGACGAGGCGGGTGCGCACCCGGTCCTCGACCTGCTTGACGATCGGCTCGGGCAGGTTGACCTCGTTCGGTTGCACACCCATGTAGCGTGCCGCGCGCTCTTGTTCCTGTTCGAGTTCCTCGTCGAGCAGCGCACGCGGAATCTGGAACGCATGTGCCCGCGCCAGGACCGCCATGACCTGGCGCTTCGTCTCGTTGCGCGCGGCGACCGCCAGGTCGGCGGTCATGCGTTCGCGGACACTTTCACGGAACTTGGCAAGCCCTGCGGAAACGACCTCCTCACCGGCGGCGTCGGAATCGACCGTCGCGGCGTCGGAATCGACCATCACGTGGTAACCGACGCCGAAGGACGCGAAGAAGGTTTCGTCGAGTTCGGGTACCGACGGGGCTTCGACGCGATTCATCACGACCTCGCCGACACCGTCGACGTCCTCGTGTCCACCTTCGTGATGCCGATGCACGTTGATTGGAAACGCGCGCGTCTCGCCCACCGACATGCCGACCACGGCGGTGTTCAACTCGTCCGCCACCTCGCCGGCGCCGACGACGAATGTCAGATCCTTGCGTTCGCCGCCCTCGGCTTCTTCGCCATCAATCTTGACCACGTAGTCGACGACCACGCGATCCTCGTCGGCCACAGGCCGGTCGACCGGATTCCACTCGATGCGCTGTTTGCGCAGAGATTCGACCATGTCGTCGATGTCGGACTCACCGATTTCGGCGACGGGTTTCCTGACCGTCAAGGTCGACAGATCGGCCAGCTCGATTTCCGGCAGCACCTCGAAGGTCGCCGTGAACTTGATGTCGTCCCCCGGCTCGACGTTGAGGAGTTCCACCGACGGCATACCGACCATCGCCAGTTCGCGCGTCCGTACCGCCTCCTCGAAACTCGATTGCACGACTTCCGAGGCCACCTCGCGACGCAGCGACGGGCCGAATCGGCGCTCCACTTCCTTGAGTGGCACCTTGCCTCGCCGGAACCCCGGCAACGACACCTTGCTCGCGGTGCTCTTGAGGCGGTCCGCGAGGAGACCTTCGAAGTCCGCCGAAGGCACCGTGATCGTCATCTTGCGGCTCAGGCCGCTTGTCGTCTCTACCGATACGTGCATGTTTCAAAAAGCATCGAGACTCGCCTCGGGCGAATGGCCGGGGCGCCGTTTTTGGGGTGGATGATGGGGCTTGAACCCACGACCACCGGATCCACAATCCGGGGCTCTACCTGCTGAGCTACATCCACCGTCGGCGACAAGGGCGCGCATTCTAACGCCCAGACGATACGGGGTCACGCCGAAAGCCGGTGTTGGCGTCCACCAGGCTAACTACTAGCCTAGCCTGAATTAGTAGATAATCTGCAGTTGCCGTCAAGGATACGCCACCGTGCGAATGCCCAGGACGCCCCCGTCCTTCGACAAGATCCTCTCGTCGATTCCTTTCGAGAGGCTGAGCGCGCTGTTGGCTTCCGGTCTCGGGAACGAGCCGGTCGGCAAGTATCTGCATTGGGACGAAGTGCGAGTCAGACCCCCGCCCGATGGGTACACCAGCGAAGAGTGGTGGGCTGCCATCAAGTTTAGGCGACGGTCGTCCCAGCAGAGCCTACCCTTCATGGACACGTCGGGCGTCTCGTTCGCGTTCAACGACTCGGGGGACCTATACCGATTGCTCCATGGGGTAGATCGCGAGGCGAGCGGGCGCATCGAGGTTCCTAGCGCAGACGTGGTCAACTCCGACCAAAGCGACAGATTCGTCATGAACTCGTTGATTGAGGAGTCAATCACCTCTAGTCAGCTTGAGGGTGCCGTTACGACTCGGCAAGTTGCGAAGGACATGTTGAGATCCGGTCGTCCGCCCCACGACAACAGCGAGCGAATGGTCGTCAACAACTACCTTGGCATGGAGTTCCTGCGTTCGAATGCCGACGAAGACCTGTCGGTGCCGATGCTGCTGGAGCTTCAGGAAATCCTGACGGCGGAGACCCTCGATGACCCCATGGCAGTTGGACGGTTCAGAGAGGCGTCCGACGACGTTCAGGTCGTGGACCAACGAGATGGCGTCACCGTGCATGTTCCGCCACCAGCGAACGAGCTCGGCGTACGGATGAAGCGATTGATCGAATTCGCCAATGCGCGCGACGAGAAACCGTTCATCCACCCCGTCGTGCGGGCGATTCTGCTTCACTTCATGATCGGCTACGACCACCCGTTCGTGGATGGCAACGGACGGACTGCCCGCGCCCTGTTCTACTGGTCGATGGCACGGTCAGGGTATTGGCTGACGGAGTTCCTTTCGATCTCGACGATCATCCGCAGGTCACCAGCGCAGTACGTCCGCGCCTACGCGTATTCCGAAACCGACGACAACGACACCACGTATTTCCTCGTCTACAACCTCCGTGTGATTGCGCAGGCAATCCAAGCTCTCCATGCCTACCTGGCCAGAAAGACGAGGGAGAGCCGTGCCCTCGAAGAGGCGCTTAAGGGATCCGACCTCGCCCACATCCTCAATCACCGGCAAGTCGCCTTGCTTGCCCACTTGCTGAAGCACCCCGACACCACGTACACGATCGAGAGCCACCGCCGGTCCCACAACGTCACCTACGAGACAGCCCGAACCGACATGATGGGACTGACCGAACTAGGGTTCGTTACAAGCGCCAAGCCACGGCGCAAACTGATCTACAGACGGCATCCGGATTTCGACAGTCGTATTCGAACAACCGCAGTGGGGCCAGCGACTGCGGTTGTGACCGGCTGACACCCGCGCCGAGTCTTTTCAGGCACCCTCGCAATTACCGGCTGATACCCGCGCCGAGTTCGCCGCAGGCGAACTCGATCACGACGGCGCAGCCATCGCGCTGGCGCGCCCGGAAGGACTCGAACCTTCAACCGCCGGCTTAGAAGGCCGATGCTCTGTCCAGTTGAGCTACGGGCGCCCGGATCGCGAGGATACCTGTACGCCGGCTGCGCGTTCGCATGCAACCTACACGCTTGTCGCGTTGTCGTGCCGCTTGCGCTTGCCACCGGGCGACCGCGAAGCGGCCGCGTTTGGTCGGGGTAGAGAGATTCGAACTCCCGACATCCTGCTCCCAAAGCAGGTGCGCTACCAGACTGCGCCATACCCCGTGCCGCGGGTCCGTGATCGTCGCGGGTGCGCGATCATACACCCGTGGAGAACCCCATGGCATCACCGTCCCAGGTGACGGCGATCGTCTGCCCGGGTGTGAACCGGCCTTCAAGGAGTTCGGCGGACAGGGGGTTCTCGAGCGACCGCTGGATGGCCCGCTTGAGGGGTCGGGCGCCGAATACCGGATCGTAGCCCTGCTCCACCAGGGCCGATAGGGCATCGGCGTCGATGGTGAAGCCGAAGTCCTGCTCCTCCAGGCGCGTCCGCAGGTGGCCGAGCTGGATTTCGGCGATGTCCTTCATGTCGTCCTTCTTCAAGGAACCGAAGACCACCACGTCGTCGATGCGGTTGACGAATTCGGGTCGGAACGCTTGGCGCACGACCGCCATGACCTCGTCGCGCACCTCCGCTTCCCGACCATCGGCGGTGAGCGACTGGACGCGGTCGGAACCCAGGTTCGAGGTCATGACCAGCACCGTGTTGCGGAAATCGACGGTGCGGCCGTGGCCGTCCGTCAAGCGGCCGTCGTCGAGCACCTGCAGGAGTATGTTGAACACGTCGTTGTGCGCCTTCTCCACCTCGTCGAGGAGAATGACCGAGTAGGGACGCCGGCGGACGCGTTCCGTCAACTGGCCGCCTTCCTCGTAGCCGACGTAGCCGGGCGGCGCACCGATCAGGCGCGAAACGGCGTGGCGCTCCATGTATTCCGACATGTCGATGCGCACCATGGCGTCCTCGCTGTCGAACAACACGTCCGCCAGGGCCCGGCAAAGCTCGGTCTTGCCGACGCCCGTGGGGCCGAGAAACAGGAAACTGCCGTTCGGCCGGTTGGGGTCGGCGAGTCCCGCGCGGGCGCGGCGAACCGCATTGGCCACCGCCGTCACCGCTTCGTCCTGGCCGACCACGCGGGCGTGCAGCGCATCCTCCAGGTGGAGCAGCTTGTCGCGCTCGCCGCCAAGCATCTTCGTCACCGGCACGCCGGTCCACTTCGACACCACCTCGGCGACCTCGGCGTCGGTGACGCGGTTGCGCAGCAGCACGTTGGTTCGGCCGTCGGGCTCGGCCGCGTCCGCCAGGCGTTTCTCCAGCTCGGGGATCCGGCCGTGCTGCAGTTCCGCCATTCTCCCCAGGTCACCGACCCGCCGGGCGGCCTCGAACTCCATGCGGGCGGTGTCGAGCGCCTCCTTGACCTGCTGCGCGTCGTTCACGCTGGCCTTTTCCGCGACCCAGACTTCCTCGAGATCGGCGTACTCCCGTTCGAGTCCGGCGATGGTTTCCTCCAGGTCCGCACGGCGCTGGGTCGATGCCTCGTCGGTCTCGTCCTTGAGCGTCTCCAACTCGATCTTGTGCTGGATGAGGCGCCGCTCGAGGCGGTCCATGGGTTCCGGCTTGGAGTCCATCTCGACGCGAATCCGGCTGGCCGCCTCGTCCACCAGGTCGATGGCCTTGTCGGGCAACTGACGGCCGGTGATGTAGCGGTGCGATAGTCGCGCCGCGGCGATGATGGCGGGGTCGGTGATGTCCACGGCGTGGTGCAACTCGTAGCGTTCCTTCAGGCCCCGGAGAATCGCCACCGTGTCCTCGACACTGGGTTCGTCCACCAGGACCTGCTGGAAGCGGCGTTCCAAGGCGGCGTCCTTCTCGATGTGCTGGCGGTATTCGTCGAGAGTGGTCGCGCCGACGCAGTGCAGTTCGCCCCGGGCGAGCGCGGGCTTCAGCATGTTGCCCGCGTCCATCGCGCCCTCCGCCTTGCCCGCGCCGACGACGGTGTGCAGCTCGTCGATGAACAGGATGACGCTGCCCTCCTCCCGGGCGAGCTCGTTGAGCACGGCCTTCAAGCGTTCCTCGAACTCGCCGCGGAACTTGGCACCGGCGATGAGGGCACCCATGTCCAGCGCCAGGATGCGCTTGTTCTTCAGCCCCTCCGGGACCTCGCCGTTGAGGATACGCTGCGCCAGACCCTCGACGATGGCCGTCTTGCCGACGCCCGGCTCGCCGATCAGCACCGGGTTGTTCTTGGTGCGCCGCTGCAGTACCTGGATGGTGCGCCGGATCTCGTCGTCGCGACCGATGACGGGATCGAGCTTGCCGTCCTCGGCGCGCGCCGTGAGATCCACCGTGTAGCGGTCGAGCGCCTGCCGGTTGTCCTCGGCGTTGACGTCGCGCACGGCATCCCCGCCCCGGGCGGCGTCGACGGCGTTGCGCAAGCGCGCGGCGTCGAAGCCGGCGGCGCGCATGGCGTCACCGGCCAGGCCGCTGTCCTCGCCCATGGCGCCGAGAACCAGTTCCGAGGAGATGAAGTCGTCGCCACGCCGTTGCGCCTCCCGGTCGGCGAGATTGAGCAGCCGCGCGAGTTCCGGCGACACCGTCACCTCACCGGTCGGCTTGCCCACCCGCGGTGCCTCGGCGAGCCGGTGTTCGACATCGGCGGCCAGTTCGGCTGCATCCATGCCCGCGGTGCGCAACAGCTTCTGCGTGCCGGCGTCATCCAGGAACGCCGCCAGCAGGTGCAGGGCCTCCACCGCCGGAGAATCGCGCCCCACGGCCAGGGACTGAGCGGCCGCCAAGGCACCCTGGAGGCGGGTCGTCAATCGATCAAGCTGCATCTGCTCACCAGCGTCGAAGTTCACTTACAGCCTAAGTGCGTCCAGACGCGGGCGTTTCAATGTCGGTGACATGCACCGTCGTCGCGCCAATAGAACCCATTCCGGCAGCGCACCGCCTCGATCACCTCCGGCCGGTCGCTTCGCCAAACCAGTTCGCCGGCCTCGGCGGTGGAAAGAATGTGTGCACCGACGCCGCGATAGCGCTCCAGTACCGTTGGGTTGGGATGCCCGAACCGATTCTCGAAACCGGCGCCGACAACCGCGAAGCGTGGCCGGGTAGCGGCGACGAAGTCGGCCGTCGAGGACGTCGCGCTGCCGTGATGGGGCACAAGGAGGACATCGACCTGGGGCAGGACGAGGCGCCGCTCCACGGCACTCTCGATGTCGCCGGCGAGCAGAACGCGAGTCGTGGCCGTCTCGATAAGCAGCACGCAGGAGGCGTTGTTGCCACTCCAGCCTTGACCCGGCAAGGGACTGATCACCGCAAAGTCCACCCCGTCCCAGGTCCAGCTCAAACCCGCGCTGCACGGTTGGTCGTCGATTCCGGGCACCGGTTCGCCGGCCAGCACTTCTCCCACGCGAACGCCGCGGAGCACGGCTGTCGCGCCGCCGACATGGTCGATGTCGGCGTGGCTCAGCACCAGGCGATCGACGAAGCCTAGGCCGCGACCGCGTAGCGCCGGCAACACCACGCTCGTGCCGCTGTCCCCGCCCGACAGGAAGGCCGGTCCCGTGTCGTAGACCAGCGTGTGGCGCGCGGTGCCCACCAGGACGGCGGTACCCTGACCCACGTCGAGCACCGTCACCTCCACGTGCCCATGCCCCGGGCCGGCACGCGGCAGGAACAGCAGCACGGCAATTGCCGATGCGCAGGCAAGGACCGCGGTACGCGAGAGCGGCAGCAGGCACACTGCGGCACATGCCAGAAGCCAAGGGAGCCGCAGCCCGGGGTCGGCGACATAGAGGGGCGCAAGCTGGTCGGCGAAGGCCAACACCTGGCCGACGACCGATATGCCGAAGTCGGCCGCCGTGAGCAACAAGGGACCCAGGGGCGTGGCCATCAACACCACGCCGGACAAGGCCAGGGGCACGACCAGGAGGGTCACGGCGGGCACGGCGACCAGGTTGACGCCGATGCTCAAGGGATGGATGAGTCCCGTGAACCCGACCGTGGCCGGCACGAACACGGTTGCGATGGCCAACTGGGCGACGACCGCGGAGACGAGCCAGGAGCGCGGACGCGGACGCGGCGAGAAGAAGCCGAGCAACACCGCAACGGCTCCGAAAGACAGCCAGAACCCCACGGACAGGGGCGCCATCGGGTCCATGGCCAGAACCACGGCGAGGGCATAGGCGAAAACCGATGCCGACGCTGCCCTGCGCCCGGCCAGGAGAGCGACCATGCCCGCCGCGGCCATGGTGAACGCCCGCAGCAACGGCAAACCGGCGCCGGCTAGATAGACGTAACCCGCCGCGGCGGCAAGCGCCACCGCCGCACCGATCGACCGGGGCGAGATGCCGGACAGCATGCCGATACCGCGGCCGAGCAGAAATCCGAACGCGGTGACGACGCCGACATGCATGCCCGAGATGACCAGCAGGTGCATGGTCCCGGTTCGCCGGTAGAGGTCCACGTCGTCCCGCGGAATCGCCGCCGCATCGCCGATGGTGAGCGCCGCGACGACGCCGTGATTGGCCAGCCCCCGTTGACCGAGACGGTCCCGTATCCGCTCCCGAACCACGACGGGCAGGAGGCGACCGAAGCCCTCTGCGGTCGCGACCCGCGTTCCCGCAATCACATACCCCGTGGCCGCCACGCGGTTGCGGACGAGCCATCGATCGACATCGAATCCATGGGTATTGGCCGTACCCCGCGGCACCCTGAGCCGCACGAGGAGCCGCCAACGCTCGCCTCCCCTGACCTCCGGTCCGTCGTACCAGGTCAGCCGCACCGGGCCATCAATGGCGCAGTTCGCGGTGCGCGGCAGGATCACGAACCGGCGCGCTCGGGGTGTCTCGGGTGAGACCGCCTCGGACCAAGCCGGCAGGTCGACAACACGACCCGTGACCACGGCCTCGGAACACGAACGGTCGATGCGGGCGTCGACGGCGTTCACCGCGTGCAGGGCACCCCATCCCAAACCGAGCAGCGCCGACGCCAGGATCCTCGCCCGACGCGGTACCAGCAGGGCGAGCCCGAGCGCGAGCCAGCATGGCCACAATGGATGGGCCGACGGCGTCCAATGGGCCGCGACCACGCCCAGCGAAAACGCCAAGGCGCCATTCCGCATGCCCATCCGCCCGGCGTCGACTGCATAATGCGCCGGTTCGTCCTGCACCCGTACGCGCCCCGCCATGAGAAGACACTGGATCAGGAAATATCTGCCCTCGCGGGACGCGATTCGTGAGCACAAAGCCCTTCAGCCCGTGCGACATCTGCTACTCGAGCCCGAACTGTGGCACCTGCATCGGCGGTCCGTGGGGGGAGCGTTCTTCATCGGCCTGTTCTGCGCCTTCATGCCGGTGCCCTTCCAGATGCTGTTGGCGGCGCTGCTCGCCATATTCGCCCGCTGCAACCTGCCGATCGCCGTGGCGCTGGTGTGGATCACCAACCCGCTGACCATCGGACCGATGTTCTTCTTCGCCTACAAGCTGGGTGCCTGGCTCGTGGACGCCGAACTGACGGAAAGCCGGTGGGTATGGTCCTGGCAGTGGCTCGGCACCCGTTTCGCCGCGATCTGGTGGCCGTTCCTGCTCGGCTGCCTGGTGTGCGGCTGGGTGTCCGGCCTCACGGGGGCCGTGGTGTCCCGCCTGCTGTGGCGCCTGCACGTCATCCGCCGCTGGCAGCTACGCCGCGAGACGCGTCGCACTCGCCCGCGGCCGCGCTCGACCCGCGGACCGGTCCGGGTCGTCCAAGCGGGGGGCATCGAACAGGACGGCATTCCTAGCGGACCCTTGGCGGTTTCTCTGCCGCCGGCGGCAACGCTCTCGGCGGGAACGACGCCCGTCGCTACGCCGAGTGCAGGGCCTCCGCCGGATTCTCCGCCGTCGCCTTGAAGGCGGGCCGCAGGACGGCGACGACACCGAGACCCAACGACATCGCGCTGATCGCCACCAGGTCCGAGACGAGGACTCGCGACGGAATCTCGCCGAACCAGGTGCCGTCGATCAGGCTGGCGCCGAAATACCCTTCGAACACCGCGGCCACCGTGTCGACGTGCAGGGCGACCAGGATGCCCGCGGCCAAGCCCACCACGACACCCATCAGGGCGATGGAGAAGCCCTGCAGGAAGAACACGCCGACCAGCAGTCGGCGCGAGGCTCCCATCGTCGCCAGCATGGCGATGTCGCCGCGCTTGTTGTTGACCAGCAGGGCTTGGCCGGAAACGATGTTCAGCGACGCGATGGCGACGATCAGCGCCAGCAGCACGAACATGATGGCCTTCTCGATCTTGACGGCCCGGAACAACTCGCCGTAGTCGTCCATCCAGAAGTTCACCCTGGCATCCGGGCCCAGCGCATCGCGTATGGCGTCGGCCAGCGCAGGCGCTTCGAAGGGGTCGTCGAAGTGGATACGCCAACCGTCCAGTCCGGCATCGGTCAGGCCCAGGCGAACGATGTCGGCGTGGCGGACGACCGCCAGGCGCGCGTCCGGATCCGCACCGAGTTCGAAGGTCCCCGCCAGGCGGAAGCGGACAATGCGCGACCGTACGCCGCCACCGGCGGGCACGGCCGCCATGACGGATACCGGATCGCCGAGTCCGACACCGAGGAGTTCCGCCAGGACCGCCCCGAGGATGATGCCGTCGGGTTGGCTGAGCAGGCGCTCTCGGTCTTCGGCACGGACCAGTCCCGGCAACCGGCGGGCACCTTCGGCATCGATGCCCGCGAGCACCAGGAAACCCACGCCACCCGGGTGAGGCACCATCGCCTCGCCTTGGAAGAAGCGGCTCACACCGGCGATGCCGTCGAGGCCGAGGAGGTCGTCCGGCGGCGTTCCGCCGGTATATTCGAACACCGCATGGGGTACCGCACTCAGGATGCGGCTGGTGATCTCCCGATCGAAGCCGTTCATGACGCTGAGCACCACGGTGAGGATCATCACCCCGAGGGCGAGGCCGACGAACGACACCCAGTTGATGAACGTCGCATAGCCGTGGACGCGGGCGAACAGGTAGCGCCGGGCGATCCATAGGGAGGTCCGCACATCCGCCGTCGGACGCGGCTCCGGTGCCGGCTGCTCAGGGCGCATGGCTCGCGTCCGCCAGGACGCCGTCGACGAGGGCAAACGTCTCTTCGCCCCGGGAGGCGATGTCCCGGTCATGGGTGACGACGACGAACGACGTCCCGGTGTCGCGCGCTAAGCGGGCCATCACCTCGACCACGCCCTCCGCGCTCTCGCGGTCGAGGTTTCCCGTGGGCTCGTCCGCAAGCACCACCGCCGGCGACCCGGCGAGCGCCCGGGCCACGGCGACGCGCTGGCGCTCGCCGCCGGACAACTGGTGTGGCCGATGATCGAATCGACCGTCGAGGCCGACGTCGGTAAGCAGCCGCCGCGCCTTGGTCGACGCGGACGCGAACCGTGAACCGCCGAGCAGCAACGGGAAAGCCACGTTCTCGAGAGCCGAGAACTCGGGCAGCAGATGATGGAACTGGTAGACGAAGCCCATGCCGGCATTGCGGATGCGGGCGCGGCGCGCGGCGCTTGCGCCACTGAGGCGCTGGCCGTTGACGACTACCGAGCCCTCATCCGGGTCGCTCAGTCCGGCGAGGATGTGCAGCAACGTGCTCTTGCCCGCGCCGGACCGGCCGACGATGCCGACCCACTCGCCCGGCCCAACGGCGAGGTCCACGCGGCGCAACACCGTGAGCCGCTGTTCGCCTTGGACGAACGACTTGCTCAAGCCCTCGGCAAGGAGAACGCTGCCGTCGCTGTCACTCATGCTGCAACACCTCCGCCGGTCGCAAACGGGCCGCACGCCAGGCCGGCACGAGAGTCGCCGCCAAACCCAACACCAGCGCCGTCCCGGCAACGCGGACGACGTCCGCGAAGGCGAAGTCCACCGGCAAGGTCGTGATCAGGTATTCGCCCATGAGCTTGGTGCCGAGCAACTGTTCGAGCCAGGGGAATCCGGCCTCCGCGATGATCCCGAGGCCAAGGCCGACGACGATGCCGAGTCCGACCCCGACCACGGCGATGACGATTCCGACCACGGCGAACACCCCGACCACCAGGACCGAGTGGCTGCCCATGGTCCGCAGGATGGCGATGTCGCCGCGGCGCTCGTTGACGATCATCACCAGGCTCGAGACCAGGTTGAAGGCGGCCACGGCGACGAGCAGCGACAGCAGTAGGAAGAGCATGTTCTTGGTGGTCTGGATGGCCGTATGGAGGTTGCCGAACGTGCCCACCCAGGAGCTGTCCCGGAGGGCGGGCAGGCCGAGCGCGTGCCAGTCGGCGACCAGCGCCTGGCGGATGCGGGCACGCACGGCTTCCGCCTGAAGCGGTCGTTCCACCGCCACCTCGAAGCCGTGGACACCGGCGCCCAAGCGGAACAGCCGTGCCGCGTCGGCGCGATGCAGGAAGGCCGAACTCCGATCCAGCATGGAGTGGGTGTCGAGAACGCCGGACACGCGGAGCTTCTTCTGCCGTGCGAACACCCCCAGCGGCGTCGCCGTCGTCGCGGGCAGCACCACCGAGATCTCATCGCCAACGACCGCTCCGAGGCGCTCGGCGACGCCGACACCGAGAATCACGTGGAATCCACCTGCGGGGAGATCCACGTCGTCGCCGCCCTGCACGAACTCGAACACCCGCGACACGGCGGGATACGACGCGGGATCGACGCCGGTCAGCCTAACGCCCGTCAAGCGTTCGCCGTGCTTCATGAGGCCCCCGCCCTGGACCACGGCGCTGACGCCGACGACGCCTTCGACGCCGCGGATGCGCTCGACGACATCGGCGTAGTCGAGCAACGGAGCGTTCCCCGCGAGCGTCACGTGGGGAACCATCGCCAGCACCCGGTCGTTCATCTCGCGCTCGAACCCCGCCACCACGGCCTGGACGAACACCAGCACCGCCACCGACAGCGCGAGGCCCGCCAGCGACAAGCCGGTCACGAAGGAGATGAAGCTGCGCCGCGAACGGGCGTAGCGCAAACCGATGTTGACGGCGAGGGGACGAAACATAGGCGACGAAGGCCGACGGGTGGCGGCAGAGTTTACGGTAGTCGGCGAATGCAACGCGCCGTCAGCGCTCCGTCAACGCTACGTCAGCGCGCCGTCAACGCAGGTACTCGCGCATCGGCGACGAGTGCACGACCTCGAAGCCCTCGCCCCGGCGCACGATGAAGAGCGCTGCCAGTCCGATGTCCTCGGCGAAACGCCGTCCCTCGACCTCCCCCATCACCAGCAGCGCCGTGGCGTAGGCGTCGGCGTACATCGCCTGCCCACGCACCACGGTGACGGATGCGAGATCGTGGCGGATCGGCTGGCCGGAACGCGGGTCGATGACGTGGGACAGCCGGACGCCGTCCCGTTCACGGTACTGGCGATAGTCCCCCGAGGTCGCGAGACCGTCGTCACGCAGCGCGATGGTCGAGGCGAATCCCCTTCCCGTCGGCGCATCAACGCCGACCCGCCAGGCACCACCGCCGGGCGCCGTTCCCTTGGTCCGAATCTCGCCACCGAGTTCCACCAGGTAGGCGGGGCAGCCGGACTCGTCCAACACCTTGGCCAGGCGGTCGACGGCGTAACCCTTGGCGATCGCAGACAGGTCGAGGGTGACGGGTGCCAGTTTGCGAAGCGTCGGCGGCGCGTTCCCGTGCTCGACGCGGCGATAGTCCACCGTTTCGGCCGCGGCACGCAGTTCGGCCTCGGTGGGCGAACCATCCGCAGCCTCCGCGCCGAATCCCCACAACGCCACCAGCGGCGCCACCGTCGGGTCGAACGCGCCCGCGGTCTGTTCAGCCACCTGTCGGGCCGCCGCCACCACCTCGACCGTCTCCGCCGAAACAGCCTTGGCCTCACCTACTCGATGGCGGTTGAACTCGGACAGCTCGGAATCCGGGTCGTAGGTGGACATGAGCCGGTTGACGCGGTCCAGAACCTGTTCGACGCGCGCCGCCGGGATCCCGTGCGGACAGTCGGCCTCGATCGCGTAGGTCGTGCCCATGGACTGTCCCGTGACCTGGGCGTGGCAGCCGGCAAGCAGCAGGACGGCCAACAGCGTCGGCAGAACAGGAGCAAGACGCCTATTCGACATGGGCACCTCGGGTCGAGGACGGATCGCGGCAACCATGGTTGCGCGTCCGATCCTTGACGGCAATCGAACGCTACGGACACACTTGCTCTTTCCGGTGCAGCACGAAGGCATCGGCCTGGTGTCCGATGGGCACCAGGACACCCCCAACAGCGAGAGGAAGGCCCCGATGCCCGAGTTCTGCAAGGTCGAGAAGTCCAACCACATCATGACCGTCACCATCAACCGTCCGGAGCGCCTCAATGCCCTGCACCCGCCGGCGAATGCGGAACTCGGCGAGGTGTTCGACGAATTCGCGGCCGACGACGACCTGTGGGTGGCGATCATCACCGGCGAGGGCCGCGGCTTCAGCGCCGGCAACGACCTCCGCTACCAGGCCGAGGGCGGCCAACGGGTGCCGACGCCGCGCGGCTTCGGTGGCCTGACGTCGCGCTTCGACCTCGCCAAGCCCGTGTACGCCGCGGTCAACGGCGTCGCCATGGGCGGCGGTTTCGAGATCGCGTTGGCCTGCGACATCATCATCGCCTCGGACAAGGCCGTGTTCGCCCTGCCCGAACCGAAGGTGGGTCTCGCGGCGCTTGCTGGCGGCCTGCAGCGATTGCCCCGGCAGATCGGCTCGAAACGGGCACTGGGGATGATCCTGACCGGTCGCCACGTGACGGCTCAGGAAGGCTACGAGCTCGGCTTCGTCAACGCCGTGGTGCCTGCCGACGACCTGATGGAGGAGACCCACCGTTGGGTACAGATGACGCTGGAGTGCGCGCCGCTGTCGATTCGGGCCAGCAAGGACGTCGTCTACCGCAGCCTGAGCATGGGTTCGTTGGAGGAGTCCATGGCGGCGCGCTACGAGTCCGTCGCCAAACTGTCGAGCAGCGAGGACTTCATCGAGGGGCCCCGGGCGTTCGCGGAGAAGCGCCCGCCCAACTGGCAAGGGAAGTAGCGGCGCCCCTTGGCGGAGGCCATCGCCTGCAGACCCGCCTGATCAGGTCGCTCCTGGTCCACTGCCTCGCCTTCTGGGGCGGTTTCTCCATCATGTCCCTCGAACTGCTCGGGGGGCGGATTCTTGCGCCCTGGTTCGGCAGCAGCATCTACGTCTGGGGCAGCATCATCACGGTGTTCATGCTGTCGCTGTCCGCCGGCTACCTGATCGGCGGCCGGCTCAGCCTGCGCTCGCCGACGCTCGCCAAGTTCGGCTGCATCTTCGTGCTCGCGGCGCTGGTCCTGGCGCCCGTGGTCTACCTGGCGGAACCGGCCATGGCGTGGGTCTTCGAACGGATCGAGGATCCCCGCTACGGCAGTCTGACGGCATCCCTGGTGCTGTTCGTCGTCCCCACCGTGGTGCTCGGTGCGATTTCGCCGTACGCCGTGTGCCTCCTGGTGCGCTTCCGCGAAGAGTCCGGCAACGTGGCGGGCACGCTCTATTTCGTGTCCACCATGGGCAGCGCCCTCGGCACCCTGGCGACGAGCTTCTACTTCGTGCTGTGGTTCGAAATGGACACCATAGTAGCCACGCTGGCCGGTGTTCTGCTGGTTCTCGGCGCGGCGGGCATCGGCGCACGCGGTTTGGACCACGGCGGGAACGATCATGCCGATGCATGAACGACCGACACGCCGACGAGCCACCGCAACCTGGGTGCTGCTCGCGTTGGCCTGCTGCACGGCGAGTGCCGACGAGGAGGTCGTGCATCGCGAACGCTCCCTCTACCAGACCATTCTCATCACCCAGGAACCCTCGCGCCTGTGCATGAAATTCACGCTCCGGGATCGCGAGCGCAATCAGTCGTGCACGGACCCGCGTTCACCCAAACGCATGGTGTTCACCTACACCCGCATGATGATGGCTTCCCTGCTCCTGGCGCCCGAACCCGCCAGAGTGCTCGTCGCGGGCCTGGGAGGCGGCACGCTGCCCACCGCGCTGACCGAACTGCTGCCCGAGACGTGGATCGACGTCGCCGAGATCGACCCGGCGGTGGTGAAGGCGGCGCGGAACTACTTCGGGTTCGAGACCAACGACCGTCTGCGGGTGCATGTGAGCGATGCGCGGGTGTTCGTCAAACGCGCGCTCGCCCGGGGTGACCACTACGATCTCGTGCTCCTCGACGCCTACAGCGGCGACTACATCCCCGAGCATCTGATGACCGTCGAGTTCCTCGAAGAGGTTCGCACCCTGCTCGCACCTGGGGGTGTCGTGGCCGCGAACACCTTCGCGACGTCGCTGCTCTACGACCATGAATCAGAGACTTACCGCGCAGCGTTTGGAGAATTCTTCAACCTGCGGCTGCCAGACAGCAACAACCGGGTGATCCTTGCGAGCACCAGTTCCCTGCCCACCAGGGCGACATTGAGCGACAACGCCCGCTCCTGGCACCGACGCCTGCGTGCCTACGATGTGCCCATCGCGAGCTATCCGTCACGCATGTCGCGCAAGGTCGACTGGGACGACACCAAGCGGGCGCTGACCGACCAATACTCGCCGGCGAACCTGCTCCGCGATCAGTAGCTCCCTATACTCGCGACTCCGCGTCAACAACCCGGTGCACCGTGTTCGACTGGTCCTTCCCGTATCCGTCCCGACGCGCCCCGGTGCTTGCGCGCAACGTCGTGGCGACCTCCCAGCCGCTGGCGGCGGCGGCGGGCCTCGACATCCTGCGCCGCGGCGGCAACGCCGTGGACGCCGCCGTCGCCACCGCCATCACGCTGACCGTCGTCGAGCCGTGCAGCAACGGCGTCGGCAGCGACGCGTTCGCCATCGTCTGGGACGGTGACCGGCTGAGCGGCCTGAACGCCTCCGGACGCTCGCCGGCGGGATGGACGACGGACCGGTTCGGCCGCTACCCGACGATGCCGGTCACCGGCTGGGACAGCGTCACGGTACCCGGCGCGGTGAGCGCCTGGGTCGCGCTGTCGCGTCGCTTCGGCGCCCTACCCTTCGGCGAACTGTTCGACGCCGCCATTCGCTATGCCCGCGAGGGCTTCCACGTCGGTCACGAGACGGCCGTGATCTGGGCCCGGTCGGGTGAGACCTACGCGGCCTTTCCGCACTTTCTGACGCACTTTCTGCCGGCGGGCCGACCACCCGCCCCCGGCGAGCTGTTCGTCAACGCCGATCTCGCCGAGACGCTGACGCTGATTGCGGACACCGAGGGAGAGGCCTTCTACCACGGTGTCCTGGCCGAGCGCATGGAAGACGCGGCCCGCAAAGCCGGCGGTGCGCTACGGGCAGCAGACCTGGCGAACCATCAGGTCGACTGGGTGGATCCCATCGTCCAGGAATACCGCGACGTGGAGTTGGCCGAGATTCCGCCCAACGGCCAGGGACTGGCGGCGCAGATCGCCCTGGCCATCCTGGCACACCTCGATGCACGCGAGCATGCCCCCGGCTCCGCCCGTTGGACGCATCTGCAGATCGAGGCGATGAAGATCGCCATCCGCGCGGCGTTCGACCACTTCGCCGACCCGCGGGCCATGCACGTGCCGCCTGAAGCCCTGCTGGAACCCGGATCCATCCGCCGAGCCGCCGACGGCATAGGGCATACCGCCGCGCAGCCACCGCCCGCCGCGTTGCCCGTCAGCCACGACACCGTATACCTGACCGCGGCAGACGCCGACGGTCGGATGGTGTCGATGATCCAATCGAACTACATGGGATTCGGCTCGGGCGTCGTCATTCCCGGCACCGGCATCGCGATGCAGAACCGCGGGGCCGGCTTCGTCCTCGACCCCGCCCACGCCAATGCCGTCGGCCCCAGCAAGCGCCCCTACCACACCATCATTCCAGGCTTCGTCACCGGCAAGGACGTCGCCGGCAAAAGCGCGCCGCTGCTGGCCTTCGGCGTCATGGGCGGCCACATGCAGCATCAGGGTCACGTGCAGATGGTGACTCGCATCTTCGACCACGCCGAGAATCCGCAGGCGGCCTCCGATGCGCCCCGGTGGCAGGTGACGCCAGAATACAGGGTTCTTCTGGAGCCGGGCTATTCCATCGCGACGGCGCGGGAACTCGCCCGTCGGGGTCACGCCGTGGACGTCGCCGGCAGTCACCGGCCCTTCGGCGGCGCGCAGCTGATCTACGCGCTTCCCGGCGGCGGCTACTTCGCCGCCTCGGACCATCGCAAGGAGGGCGCGGCGGTCGGCTTCTGAGCTGGCTAGCGCTAGTCGTCGGCTTCGAGGTCGAGCGAGGCGGAGTTCAGGCAGAACCTCATGCCGGTCGGTGCCGGACCATCGGGGAATACGTGGCCGAGATGGGCGTCGCAGCGGGCGCAGAGCACCTCGGTGCGGACCATGAACCAGGAACGGTCCTGCTTCGTGGCGACGGCATCGGCGTCCACCGGCTCCGTGAAGCTCGGCCAACCGGTGCCCGAGTCGTACTTGGTGTCGGAATCGAACAACGGCGTGCCGCAACACCGACAGTTGTACATACCCTTGGTCTTGGTGTCCCAATACTCGCCGCTGAACGCCCGTTCGGTCCCCGCACGGCGTGCCACCCGGTACTGTTCGGGCGTCAACTCCGCGCGCCACTCGTCATCCGACTTGACGAGCTTGTCGCCGGTGTCGGGAACCTCGGCCCGCTGCGCCTTGTCCATAGCCATTGCTGTACCATTCGCGCCCTTGATCGCGGAGCGATTCTACACGTTGAGTCGAACATCGTGAGTACCGAGACTGCCCAGGTGGCGCCGTTCGCGCCGCGTCGCCGAGCCGACATCGTCAAGTCCACCAAGCTCGCGGACGTGTGCTACGAGATCCGTGGTCCGGTGCTCGCCGAGGCCAATCGCCTCGAGGAGGAAGGCCACCGCATCCTCAAGCTCAACATCGGCAACCCCGCGCCGTTCGGCCTGCACGCCCCCGAGGAACTACTGCGCGACGTGATCCACAACGTCCCGGCGTCCCAGGGATACTGTGAGTCCAAGGGCCTGTATTCGGCCCGCAAGGCCGTCATGCAGGACTGTCAGCGTCAGGGGATCGCCAACGTCGATGTTGACGACATCACCATCGGCAACGGCGTCAGCGAACTCATCGCCATGAGCATGCAGGCGCTGCTCAACGACGGCGACGAGATGCTCCTGCCGGCCCCGGACTATCCGCTGTGGACGGCCGTGGTGAGGCTCTCGGGCGGCGTGCCGGTTCACTACCGCTGCGATGAGGCCGGCGGCTGGGCGCCGGACCTCGACGACATCCGCGCCAAGACCACGAACCGGACCCGCGGCATCGTCGTCATCAACCCCAACAACCCCACCGGTGCCGTCTACAGCCGGGAAACCCTCGAAGCCATCACCGCCTGGGCCCGGCAAAGGGATCTAGTCCAGTTCGCCGACGAAATCTACGCTCGGATCGTCTACGACGACGCCGTCCACCATCCGCTGGCGTCGCTGTCCAGTGATGTCCTCACCGTCACCTTCAACGGCCTTTCCAAGGCCTACCGGGTAGCCGGCTTTCGCACGGGATGGATGGTCGTCAGCGGACCCAAGGAGCGGGCCCGGGACTACATGGAGGGTCTCGACATCCTGGCATCCATGCGCCTTTGCGCCAACGTGCCGACCCAGCACGCCATCCAAGGGGCATTGGGTGGCCACCAGAGCATCGAGGACCACACCGCGCCCGGCGGCAGCCTCTACGAGCAACGGCGCATCGCCCACGCCATGCTGAACCAGATCGAAGGCGTCAGTTGCGTCGAGCCCGGGGGCGCGCTGTACGCCTTTCCAAGGCTCGATCGGGAGCGGTTCAACATCGTCGACGACGAACGCTTCGTGCTCGATCTGCTGCGTAGGGAGAAGATTCTCGTGGTCCAGGGAAGCGCCTTCAACATCGACACGCCGGACCACTTCCGGCTGGTGTTCCTACCCCGGGCCGACGATTTGACCAACGCCATCGCCCGCATCGGCGACTTCCTCTCGACGTACCGCCAGTAGGGGCGACCCTTGTGGTCGCCCGCGTTGATTCGTCGGAATCAGCCGACCAGCTTGGCGACGCGCTCGGCGATGGCCAGGGAGGCGGTGAGTCCCGGCGACTCGATGCCCAACAGGTTGACGAGTCCCGGAACACCGTTCACAGCCGGCCCATCGATCACGAAGTCCGATGCCGGGGCGCCCGCAGGCGCGAGTTTGGGACGGATGCCCGTGTACCCCGCGTGCAGGCGCGACTCGTCGAGGCCGGGGTAGTAGCGGCGGATCGCGGCGACGAAGCGTTCGAAGTCGACGCCGTCGAAGCCGTAGTCCTCGTCCTCCTGCCAGACCACGTCGGGCCCGAACCGCGCCTGTCCTCCCAGGTCGAGGGTGACGTGCACGCCCAGTCCGCCGGCTTCCGCCACCGGGTAGACCAGGTGAGAAAACGGCGACTTGCCGGATAGCGTGTAGTAGTGGCCCTTGGCGTAGTAGCCGCGATGCGCGCCGCCTAGGCGCGCAGCGATCTCCGGCCCGGCAAGACCCGCGGCGTTGACCACGATCTGGGCATCGAGTGCAAAGTCGCCGCAGTGAACGCGCACGCTCCCGTCTCGCCGCTCGAGATCGGTGACTTCCGTCAGAAACGCGATCGTTCCCCCGCCGGACTCGACATCGCCGACCAGGCTCAGCATGAACGCGTGGCTGTCGATGATTCCCGTGGATTCTGAGTAGACGCCAGCCAAGGCGTCCACCGCGGGCTCGAGCGCGAGTATCTCGTCGCGGGCCATCCACGGGAGTTCGCCGACGCCGTTGGCGCGTGCCTGGCGGCGGTAGCTCTCGAGCGTGTCGAATTGATCCTTCGACGTCGCCACGATGATCTTGCCGAGCCGCCGGTACGGCACGTTGTAGGCCTCGCAGTACTCGTAGAGCAGCGCTTTGCCGCGAACGCACGTGCTCGCCTTGAGCGAACCGGGCGGATAGTAGATGCCCGCGTGGATCACCTCGGAATTGCGGCTCGATATCTCCGAGCCGATCAGCTCGTGGCGCTCGAGCACCAAGACTTCCCGACCGAGTCGGGCGAGGGCGCGAGCGACCGCAAGACCCACCACACCGGCGCCGACGACGACGGCATCGCAACGTTCAGCCACGGAGGACGGCGTGCCTGAAAAGGTCGCCCCTACGCACCTTTGCGTATGACAAACAGGTACCGCTCACCTTCCCTGTCCGACGTCACGAGTTCGTGGCCCATGAACCGGCAGAAATTGGCGAGGTCCCGCACGGTCGACGGATCGGTTGCGACGACGGACACCGTCTCTCCGGACGACATCTCGCGAACCCTGTTACGGACGATCATCAGGGGTTCGGGACATTCGAGCCCCATGGCGTCGATGGCGTGGTCCGTTCCGCTCATGGTTGACCCGCAGGCCCGGAAAGCCGGCAAGTCACCAGCTCACGGGACATCGACCGACACCCGTGTTGGGATGCTCCCAGAAGTGGCGCTGGATGGTGTACCCGTCCGGGTCATGCTCGTACAGATCGTGCCGGTGGAAGGGATACTCGTCGTTGATCAGAAAGTACGACACGGCGGTCTCCGCGAACCACTCGACATGGTTCCAGGACGCATCCCCGAAGTCTTGCCGGACCCGACGGTGCGGCGGGATACCCGAGCGCCGGTGCGACTGCCGGACTTGATCGTAGAGTCCCTTGTCCATTGCCTTCTTGTAGGCGCGGCGGATGCACTGGTTGTTCAGTCCGTTCTTGATCACATAGTGATGATAGGCATGGGCGATCTGGCGGAAGAAGGGACGGGTATCGAACGTGGCGGGGTAGAGATCCTCGAAGGCAAGGAAGACGATGGCGGCCCTTGAAAGCGCCTGCGGCATCGCCATTGGGGCGTCCGTGACGTTCAGACAGCTCGATCCGCGACCCTCGTGGAGCATCTCGCCAGGTGACAGGTTGGCCGCGTGACAGGGCCACCAAGCTTCGTCACCGTAGCCGATGACGACGAAGTCCGGGAGCCACGGAACATTGGTGATCGATCGCTGCGCCCGGTACGGGACTACCCCGAGCGCGGCGGCGAAACGCGACTGCATGGCAACCTTCGCCTTGTCCTCGAACGAGTGAAAAACGGCCATGCGGGCATTGTGGGAGGCGAACATGACCGGCCCGGTATGCCACATTGCCGAGGAATCCAGCGGTGCTCCCCATAGCGCGGGCAACGCGACTAGATCGTCCTCGCTCCAGGTTTCCTCGGCAAGTTCCACCACCGTCGCCGCGGACGGCCACGCGATCATCGCGGCAAACGCAATTGCAACAATTCTGCTCATAACCAGCTCCCCCGTCCCGGATTCAGGTCGAAGGCGCCAAATAAGACGGGCACATTCCTTTGCACCGCGCGGACTTGCGAGTCCGACAAGAATCCATTCGACCGCCGAACATACCCGTTCGGATGGATGCCCGCAACTCGGTGTCGGGTCCTCGGTGTGGGGTCCAGGACGCGGCACGGATGCCGCGAGAGTGCCTGCAAAACACCCTTGACTGCGCCATCGTGCACGCAGACACTCGAAAGCGGAACTCGCTTGCATGGTGTCAATCCAAGTAGGCGACGTGATCATGTGTCATGTGGCCGACAGCCATGGTGCGCCTTGAGGGAAAGGCCCGTGTACAAACGGCGAAACATTCCGGGATCGAGCATCGCCTTCGCGGCGATGGCCTTGACGTTCGCAGCCGCGGCGCAGACGCCGCCAACCGACGCGGAACCCGAGGTCGGCGAAGAGCCGCGGACCGACGACTCCTTGGTCGGCAGCGAGGTGGATGAAGCCGCCGACAAGGTGGCGGTGGGCGAGTATCTCGATGCGATCAACATGGTCGAACTCGAAATCGACAACATCGAGCGTCGCTCGAGCCGCTACAGCATCGAGTTGGCCAAGCCGCTGGTCGTCCTCGGCGATGCCCTCGTCGGTGTCGGCGACCATCCCGGCGCGTTCGGAGCATACGACCGCGCTCTGCACATAACCCGGGTCAACCGGGGACTGCACGATCCCAGCCAGGTGGATATCGTCTACCGCGAAGCCGCGCTGCATGCGGCCAGTGGCGATACCGAGCGTGCCAACAAGCGCCACGAATACGCCTACAACCTCCTGCTGCGCGCTTTCGGGAGCAGCGATCCTGCCCTGCTCCCAGGGCTCTTCGCCTTGGCGGATTGGTACGTCACGAACTACAACATTTTTTCCGCGCGGGCCCTGTATCGACATGCGGTGTACGTCGCCAACACGGCGGACAACGACGACGAGGCGGCCACGATCCGTGCCTTGCGCGGCATCGCCGCGAGCTATCTCCGCGAGCGCTTTCCTCCGTACCACGAACCGCGGTCACAATCCTCGGCTTCCGGCGGACCCTACACCAGCCGAACCCGATCCATCGGGTCGATCAACAGCTTCTCCAAAGGCGAGCGGGCCCTCATAGAAGTCGTCAAAGTCGTCAACGCACAGGAAGACGCCAGCGACGAGGATCGGGCCGCCGCCATCCTGGAACTGGGCGACTGGTTCCTGATGTTCGAAAAGCACCAGCGGGCGATGACGCTGTATCGCAAGGCGTGGGACTTGTTGAGCGCCAACGAGCCTTTGCTTGCCGAGACATTCGAATCACCGACGCCGTTGTACCTGCCGTTGCCGCCGGGTCCCGAAAAGTCACGCAACGCCGTCGGCGAGCCCCAGAATGGCGTCATCGAACTGTCCCTGCGGATCGATGAGCAAGGCGCCGTCAGCGAAATCAACACGCTGCGTTCGGTACCCGAGGACCTCATGGACACCGAAGTTCGCCGCGCTGTACGCCGCGCACGGTATCGCCCGGCCTTCGATGGTCAGGTTCCGCTGCCGACCGAGGGTGTTCTCGTCAGCCACCCCTTCATCTATTTCGCGACCGACCAAACCGCGAGCCCCAACGGGCCCGTGAACGATGGCCGTGATGAAGCCAATGTCAGCCATACCCCGGTCGACGCCATCGCCCAGGCGCGAGGAGGTCACCTATGACTGCTCTCTGCCGTCCCCATCCAGTACGTCCATGCGCCGCAGCGGTGGCGCTTATTGCGGCGTGCGGCCTGATGTTGTCGGGATGCTACGTGCCACTGCCCGGACCGTCGGGGGGAATTCCGCGTACGGTTCCGCCCGTCGGAATCCCCAGCCCCCAGCCACCATCGCCCTCGTCGCCAAGCCCGAGCGGCAGCCCTTCCGGCGGATCCCCCAGCGGCGGAATACCCGGAATGCCCGGTGGTGGCTCTCCCGGTGGTGGCTCTCCCGGTGGTGGCTCTCCCGGCGGCGGTCTCCCGGGTGGTGGCTCTCCCGGCGGCGGTCTCCCAGGGAGCGGGTCGGCAGGCGGCGGCGCTGGACTTCCCGGTGGGTCATCCGGCGGCGGATCCGGGCTCCCCGGTGGCGGGTCCGGCGGCGGCGTATTGGGTCTGCCCGGTGGCCGATCCGACGGTAGCGGATCGGGGCTGCCAGGTGGCGTCCCGCAAGGCAGTCAGGGTGCCGGCGGCGGGACGTCCTCGAGTTGGCCTGCCGGCGCCGAAGGCCCCGGGGGTGACGGTAACGGTGATTCGGGATCCGGGGGCGACGGTGCCGGTGGCCAAGGAGACAGCGGCGATGGCGGTGGATCCGGCAGCGGTTCCGGTGGATCCGGCAGCGACCCCGCCGACCGGGGCTGGGTATTGAGCAACGAACTACCAGACACTGCGGGCACCGGCGACGGCGGTGAAGCCGGCGACGGTACCGACGCAGGAGCGGCAGGGACGGGCGCAGACGGTGCCGGTGGGGCGGGCGACGAGGCCCTGGCCCAGGTACTCGAAGATCTCGACGGTGAGATCCTGGAACAGCGTGTTCCAACCCGCAAAGGCGACCAAGGCGCGGCCGGGGGCGCGGCCGGGGGTGGTGGCGATCCCCAAGACACCGGTGTCGCACCGCCGGCATTGCCGGGCCAGCCGCCCGTGGCGCGAATGCCAGAGCCGCTACCACCGGATCGACCCGATGCCCGCGATGACGACGTCGTCGCGCGCCAGCTCCGGGAGGCCGCCATGGCCGAGAAGGATCCGGAGCTTCGCGAGAGCCTTTGGGAAGAATACCGCCGCTACAAATCCGGCCTCTAGACTTCTTGAGCGCGCTTGATGTTCACACTCAGGTTGCAAATGCAAAATCGCTTCGAACTGCGCTTGAACGGCTCGCACCGCGAGACGCGCTCGCACCGCGAGACGCACTAGCCCCGTGTCCGCCCGAGCCGCCTCGGTTCGAAGCTGCGTTGCGGCACTCGTGGCCGCTAGTGCAGCGGTGCTACTCGCCGCCTGCGCATCGCACACGGTCCGCATGGTGGACACGACGCAGCCGAAGCAGCTCGGCGACATCGGGGAAGACATGCTTCTCGATGTTGGCGTCGCGGTGTTCGACGCCAACGTGCCGGTCGCCTTCGACGACCAAGTCGCCAACAACATCTCTCCCGACGTGCGCCGTGCTGAAGCCAACTACATCGCCTTCTTCGCGAAAAACCTGCTGCAGTCAACCGGCAATTGGGGTGCAGTCCGGGTCGTGCCGCGCGCGACTCACGCGGTGGATGTCATGGTGGGCGGCACCATCGTCCACTCGGACGGCGAGCGCATGATCCTGGCCACCGAGGTGCGTGATGCCCGCGGTGTCGTCTGGTTCGCCAACACCTACGAATCGCTGGCCAGCAAATACGCCTACGGCGATCAGGTTCCCCCCGGGGTCGACCCATTCCAATCGATCTATCGGCGCCTGGCCGACGATATGGTGGCCTACCTCCAGACCCTAGAGCCCAGTGAGGTGAGCGACATCCGCCGGACGGCTGAAATGAAGTTCGCATCGGACCTTTCGCCCGACGCGTTCGAGTCCTACGTTGTCCAGACCGAACCCGGGAAATTCGAAATCCGCAGACTGCCGGCGGAAGATGACCCCATGCTGCAGCGCATCCGCAAGGTGCGCGAACGCGAGTACATCTTCATCGACACCCTGGACGAGTACTACGACGACTTCTATGTGCGCATGTACTCCACGTACCAGGGTTGGCGGGCTGCGACCTACGACGAAGCCATCGCCTACCGCAACCAGCGTGAGAAGGTCCGCCGCCAGGCCTTGACCGGGGTCATCGCGATCACTGCGGGTTCCGCCGCGCAGATGGGAGATCGGTCCCTGACCCGCTACGCCGGCGCCGTGTCGATCATCGGCGGCGCCAGAACCGCCATCAAGGCCATCGAGAGCCTCGATCGCGCCAGGGCCCACGCCGGCATGCTGCGCGAACTTGGCATGTCCGCGGAGGCCGAGATCACACCGCATACCATCGAACTCGAGAACCGCACCCACCGGCTCGACGGTACCGTTACCGCGCAGGTCGACGAGCTGCGCCGGGTGCTACGACGGATCTACTACGAAGAACTGGGGTTGCCGCCTCCGGCGGACGCACCGTCCGCGGACGATGACCTCGAACAGGCGGCATCCGAGGCCGCAGTCGCCGGTGAGGCACTGGCCGAGATCGTCGAAGCCGCCGCGGACCCGGTCACGCTGGCCGAGGGAGCGCAGTGACCGGGTGCGCATCCGCAGGCACCCGGTAACATGACTGACGAGCCTGTACACATCGAACCCGTCGCACCGCCCCTGTCCGGGCGTGGGCGCGATTCGGGCTGGCCACGGCGTCGGGGCCCGCGTCGCTCGACATTGCGGGTGTTGGCGTTCGCCACCGCGCTAACGGTCCTCGCCGGTGTACTGGTATTCGTTGCGACCTACCTCCCGGAACGGATCGACCAGCCTCGGTCAACGGTGGAACCCGGCGCGCCCAACCCGGCCACCATTCCCCGGGGTCGGCCCGATGCGGAGATCGTCGCACCCTTCGAGGCCGCCGAGTTGGCCCAGGCGCGGCAGGATGCCAAGGCGCAGATCGCGGAATTCATCGCCCTGCAGATCAAGCTCGACCAGGAACTGAACGTCGCGGCCTGGGGCGAGTCGGCGCTCGCAGCCATCCAGGACCGGGCGAATGCCGCCGACGATCTGTTCGTTGCGGCGCGATTCCAGGAGGCCTTGGACGAGTACGCCGAGGCCACGGGCGAGATACAAGCGCTTCTGAACCGGGGCAACGAACTGTGGGCCGCCGCCCTCGCCGAGGGCGAGGCTGCGATCGCCGCGCTCGACCACCCCGCCGCGGTCGCGGCGTTCGAGCGGGCTTCGGCGATCCGCGCCAGCGATCCCCGCGTAGCCGCCGGATCCGCCCGCGCCGCGAGGCTCCCCGAGATCATCGACCTGCTGCGCGAGAGCGACCGCGCGGTGCTGCGTGGCGAGTACCCCTTGGCCGAGGAGTATCTCGGTCAGGTGAAGGCCATCGATCCAGGGACCACCGGGCTCGACGAGCGCTTTGCCGCCATTGCCGGGAACATCGCCGACGAACGCCGGCGGAAGACGCTGTCGGAAGGCTTCGCCGCCTTGGAAATGGACGAACACGACGCGGCCATCGACGCGTTCGAGCGGGTGCTCGCCGGGACACCGCAGGATCCGGACGCGCTCGCGGGGCGCCAGCAGGCCCGACAGGCTCGAACCTTGGCCAGAATCGATCAATTGCGGGGCGTGGCGGAGGGCGCGGAGCGCCAAGCCGAGTGGGATTCGGCGCTGGCGGCCTACGACGAGGCCCTTGCGATTGACCGCACCCTCAAGTTCGCGATCGCCGGCAAACAGCGCATCGCCGGTCGGGTGGCACTGCTGCAGGCAATGGCCAGATTCAACGAGGATCCCGCGGTACTGTCCGAGGACGACGAGTTCGCCCGTGCCCGCGAGGTGCTCGCGAGGGCCGAGGCGGAGGTTGATCCCGGCGACCGATTCATGGCCGAAATCGCCAAGCTGCGGGCCAGCATCGGACAGAGCACGGCACCCGTGCCGTTGGTGCTGGTCTCGGACAACGCCACCGAAGTGGTCATCCACAAGGTCGGCCCCCTGGGCACGTTCACGCGCAATGAACTTCTGCTTCGACCGGGCCGCTACACCATCGTCGGCAGCCGCGACGGGTGCCGGGACGTGCGCAAGGAGATCATCCTGGCGCCGGACATGGAACCCGTGGACATCCGCTGCGTCGAAAGTATCTGACTCCACCTGTGAAACAGACGCTCCGAATGTTGCCTATTGATTGGCACCACCTCGCGGTCGCCGGCCGTGGAGCGTTCGCATGAGCGATCCGCTAGCACCTGCACCAGGAGCCGACGGCGAGCGCATCGAAGCGGTACAGTTCCGGCACACCGCCACAACCGCCCGACGGCGTTCGCCCTTCATCAGCGTGCGCCGGGTACTGGTGATCGTCGGCTGTGCGTTCGCGCTGTCGGTCTTGTGGTTCATCTTCACCGCCAAGTCCGTTCGGCTGGACATCGAGCCCGCCGATGCGGACATCGCCATCGACGGTGGTTTCGCGTTCCCCCTGGGGGAGATCCACCTGCTTCGAGAAGGCTCCTACGGGCTGGTAGCCGACGCGCCAGGCTACGAGGCGCTCCGTCGTGCGATCGAAGTGGGAGCACAGCGCAATCAAACGATCACCGTGGAACTTCGCCCTCTCCCAGGTCGGGTGACGTTTGCCATCGACCCGGAGGGTGCGGAAGTCACGGTGCTCGGCAGCGAAGGTCTTCGCGGCACGTCGCCGGTGGAACTCCGGGTACCGGCCGGGCCTCAAACCGCCGCCGTAAGCCATCCGCGCTACCAACCGGCGACCCTCGCGTTCGATGTCGAGGGTCGTGAGCAGCGGCAGACCGTTACCGGGTCGCTCGCGCCCAACTGGGCCGACGTGACCATTCCCTCCACGCCCACCGGAGCCGAGGTGCGCGTCGACGGTGAACTGTTGTCCGTGGCGACCCCGGGACCGGTGCCGGTTCCCGCGGGCGAACGGCGCGTTTCGGTGAGCCTACCGGGCTACAACGCCTGGACCGACCTCGTGTACGTCGAGCCGCAACAGGTCGTGGCGTTGGACCCCATCACGCTTCGCAAAGCCGACGGCCAGGTCCGAGTGGAGTCGAAGCCGCCCGGTGCGAGCGTGACCGTCGACGGCGACTACCGTGGCGTCACCCCCCTCGTCGTCGACGTCACCTCGGGGCGCGCCCATGCGATCCGCGCGTTCAAGGTCGGCTATGCGCCGAAGAACGTCTCGGTGACCGTGCCCACGGGCGTACGGAAGCACCTGTCGTTCACCCTCGAGGCCCTCGAAGGCGATCTGGCCATCGAAACACGACCGCAGGATGCCGAACTCTGGATCGACGGCGAACGCCGCGATCCGCAAGGGGGTACCCTAACCCTGTCGGCCGTGCCTCACGAGCTCGAGGTCAAGAAAACCGGCTACGCCAGCTATCGGGGGACGATCGTGCCCCAACCGGGTTTGACGCAGGAGTTGAAGGTCAGGTTGCTGACTCTGGAGGAAGCGCGTCTTGAAGCCCTCAAGCAGGTGCGGACCACGGGCCAAGGCCAGGAACTCGTGCTGTTGAGCCCCGGTGCCATCCGCATGGGCGCATCCCGGCGGGAACCCGGCCGGCGCGCCAACGAGGTGCTGCGTGACGCCGAACTGACCCGACTGTTCTATCTCGGACGTCACGAGGTGACCAACGCACAGTTCCGCGCCTTCGCCTCCGGCCACGACTCGGGGGAATTCGAGGGCCTCGACCTGAACCAGGCGGACCAACCCGTGGTGAGGTTGTCCTGGCAGGATGCCGCCCTCTACTGCAACTGGTTGTCCGCGCAGGACGATCTCGAGCCGTTCTACCGCGAGGACCTAGGCAAGGTCGTCGGCTTCAACCCCACGGCGCTCGGCTACCGACTGCCCACCGAGGCCGAGTGGGCGTGGACGGCCCGCGACGTGGAGGGCGGGGATCCGCTGCGCTTTCCCTGGGGCGACAGGCTGCCGCCGCCGAAACGCCACGGCAACTACGCCGACACCTCGGCGGCGCACACGGTGGCGCGCATCATCTTCGGCTACAACGACAACCACATCCTCAGCGCGCCGGTGGGTTCCTTCGAACCCAACGCCAAGGGCATCCTCGACATCGGCGGCAACGTCGCGGAGTGGATCCACGACTACTACGAGATACCCAGCACCGCGTCGGTGGTTGATCCGCTGGGCCCGGACCAGGGCGAGTACCACGTGATTCGTGGCGCAAGCTGGATGCACGGCACGGTCAGCGACCTGCGGCTGTCCTTCCGGGACTACGGCGCCGACGGTCGACCCGACGTCGGGTTTCGCATCGCGAGATTCGCCGAATGAACATCCGCCCGACGCCCAAGGGTCGACCGTACGCCATCCTCGCGGCGAGCATCGCCTTGGCATTCAGTGTCACCACGGGCGAACGTGCGCACGCTGCCGAGGAATCCGAACCGGTCGAGGAGACAGTCTCCGAGCGGCCTCCGACGGACAGCGAGGACGCGGCGGCGCCTGCGGACCCGAGTCCGGCGACCGACGAGTCCGACGCCGACACCGCGACGACGACCCCGACGACGACCGCGGAACGAGCCGCCGAAGTATTCGTTCCGAGCGAGGACATCTCCGAGGACATCTCCGTGCCGTTCCCAGTGGACATCTAGTGAGCACTCAATGAAGAAGACCCTGCCATTCGAGTTCGTCTACCAGGTGATCGCGCTCATCGTGGCCATCATCATCGTGCACCTGACCTACGTGACGGTCGTGCGCCCCAACGCGGACGCCATCCTCGAGGCCCAGGCGAACCGCTCCGAGGCGGGCGAGTCGTTCGTACCCGACCGTTCGCTCTACGTGGTGCTGCGGGACTACGAGCAGGAGTCCTGTTTCATTTTGATGATCTGGGCGATGTCCATCATGGGGCTAAAGGCCAGGAACTCGCTGCGCGAACGCAGAATGCTGCAGCAGTCCTTCATCGAGGTGACCGAAGGCATCAGCGTCCTGCCCGAGGACACCCGCGAGTACGCCCGGCCCCTGCAGGCCCTGCCCGAGTCGACGCGCAACAACCTGCTGCCCCGCGCTCTGCTCGCCGCGCTGCAGCGTTTCGCGTCCACCAGCAATGTCCAGGACGTCTCCAACGCCGTGCGCGCGGTCTGTGAAACCGAGTCCGACCGGCTGGACAGCGAACTGGCCATGGTCCGCTACATCGCCTGGGCCATCCCGTCGATCGGCTTCATCGGTACCGTCCGTGGCATCGGTGATGCCCTAGGGCAGGCGTACCGGGCCGTCGAAGGCGACATCGCCGGCGTGACCGTGAGCCTCGGGGTGGCCTTCAACTCGACCTTCGTTGCGCTGGTGATCAGCATCGTCGTGATGTTCCTGATGCACCAGCTGCAACTCGTCCAGGAGCGCCTGGTGCTTGACACGCAACACTACTGCGACGACTACCTCGTCCGTCACATGCAGGTTCGCTAGGACACTCGAGCATGCTCGTGCTGGACATCAACGACGTGGAGACGACCCTCCTCCGGGACGGTGACATCGTCTACCGTGAACCGGGCGTCGCCTTCGTCGACAAAGACGGCGCGATGTTCGGCCGTGAAGCGCTATCGCGGTCGCGTCTCCATCCCCGGCAGTCCCACAACGAATTCTGGCAGCGGCTCAACGGGGATCCCGTGGCGCCGCCCGGCCGGGGCGCGGCGAACCAGGCCGACCTCGTCTACCTGCAGTTGCTCGCCATGCGCGAGGCCCTCGGCCTAGGGCCGCCCGACGCCGACCGGCCAGCCCTGGTCGTCGCCGCGCCGGGCACCGTCACCGCCGAGCAGTTCGCCGTGCTGCTCGGAATTGCCGCCGAAGCCGGGTTCGAGGTGCACACCATCGTCGACGCGGCGGTGGCCGCGGCGTGCCTGCTGCCGCTTTCCGGATCCTGCCGGCTACTCGACCTGTCGCTGCACCGCGGGCTCGTCACCCACTTGGACATCGACCCCGGGCAAGGCACCGTGCGTCGAACATCGGTGGATGAGATACCCGCCATCGGGCTGGCCTCGCTGATCGAGGGCTGGGTGGACGTGGTCGCCGACCGCTTCGTCGACGGCACGCGCTTCGACCCGCTGCGTATCGCCGAGACGGAACAACGGGTTTTCGATCAGGTGGTCGCCGGGATCGAGGTCGGGGATGCCGAGCTCGTCATCGAGGTCGTCCATGACGAGGTGGCGCGGCGTGTCACGGTGGCAAGGCACGCGCTCGGGGAGAAGTCTCGGCAGCGCTACGAACTCCTGGCGCGGTCAATCGGCGACCCCGGCACCCTCGTGATGAGCCATCGGATGCGCCGCCTTCCGGGCCTCGCCGGCTTTCTCCAGGACGCTGGCCACGAGCTATTGCCGCTTGCCCCGGACGCCGTCGTCGCCGGCATCGCGGAGAGTGCCGACCAGGTCCAGCCGGACGGCGCATCGGAAAGCGGCCGGACCGGCGCACGACTGGTGACGAGCCTGCCCAGCCGCAGCGCCGAGAGCCAGGGCGCAACCTCGCGGGAACCGCCCACGCACCTCCTGTGCGCGGCGGTCGCGATACCCCTCGGCGAAACCACCAACGCACGCGACCACCCCGGCTGCAAGGGCACTCCGGGTTTCCGCGTGCTGCGCGCCAACCGCGGTTTCTCGGTGGCCCCCGCCGAGGGCGCCGATGTCGCCCTGAACGGCAGTCACATCGACTACGAGCATCCCGCCGAGGCGGGCGACCGCATCGTCGCCGGCGGCCAGGAGTTCCAATTGATCAGCGTTGCCGACCAACAGGACCGGTAAGTGGCCAAGCTCGGCCGCCGGCGGTTCAACGTCTTCTCCCTGTCGTTTCTCGACGTCATGTCGTGTGGCTTCGGCGCCGTCGTGCTGGTTTTCCTCATCATCAACCACCGCATCGAGGACACCACCAAGCACATCGACCGCGACCTGCTCTCGGAGTCGCGCAAGCTCGACTTCCAGATCGAGGAGGGTGAAAAGAACCTGGTCGATCTGCAGGAGCGCCTGCAGGACACGAGGAAGCGCGTCGCCGATGCCAACCGCCAGCTCGTCGCCCTGGTCGAGGACCGGGACACGCGTCTCGAGGAACTCGAAGAACTCGACGCCAAGTCGGCGGCCGAGCGCGAGAGCATCGAACAACTGCAGTCCGACGTCGAGACCCGTGAAAAGGACGTCAAGCAGTTGCAGGACGAGGAAGAGGCCTTGGCCGGCACCCGTATTCGCGAGATCAAGGGCGAAGGCGATCGGCAATATCTCACGGGTCTGTACGTAGGCGGCCGGCACGTGCTGATCGCCCTCGACGTCTCCGCGAGCATGCTCGACGAAACCATCGTGCAGGTCATCCGGCGGCGCAACATGCCTCGCGAACGCCAGCTTGCATCACCCAAGTGGCAGCGTGCGCTGGCAACCGTGGATTGGCTCACGGCGCAGATTCCGCTGGAAAGCAACTTCCAGATTCTGCTCTACAGCGACGACGCCAGAACCCTGCTGCCTACCGACGCGTGGTATCCGATCACCGATGCCGCGACCCTCAACGGAGCCCTCGACGACTTGGCGGACAGGGTCCCGAGCGGCGGCACGAATCTCGAAGGGTTGATCGAAGCCTTGGCGCAGTTGCGGCCGCTGCCGGACAACGTGTACCTGGTCACCGATGGCCTGCCGACCCGCACCAACCGCGAACCCCGCTCCGCCACGGTGAGCGGGCGGGAACGTACACGATTCATGGAGACCGCCGCAGAACTCATGCCGAGGGGCGTACCCGTGAACGTCATCATGTTCCCGATGGAAGGCGACCCTAGAGCGTCAGCCGCCTATTGGATCCTGGCGGGCCGCACCGGCGGCACGTACATGTCGCCGTCCAAGGATTGGCCATGATCCCGCGACGCGGACTCGAGGAGATCGGCCTATCGTTTCTCGACGTCATCTGCTGCGGATTCGGCGCCATCATCCTGCTGCTGATGATCGTCAAGACGGTGGAACCGATCCTGCTCGAGGAGCCGGTGGTCAACCTCGAGGGGTTGGTGACCGAGAAGCGGGATTCGCTCAACGAAATCATCGGCCGCACCCGCGTCCTGACCCGGCAACTCACCGACGAGGAGCGGCAACTGGCCCGCGATCTGGCTGAACTGGCGCGCCTGGAACGCGACCTGAACGACATCCTCGCCCGCTACCACGCCACCGCGGACGAAGCCGAATTCCAGAACAACGAGCGTATGCGGCTCGCCCGGGCCAAGCAGTCGCTGACTGCGGAGATGGAACGACTGCTGGGCCTCGACTTCGTGCGCAGCACCAACACCATCGGCGGCATCACGGTCGACAGCGAGTACATCATTTTCGTCATCGACACCTCGGGCAGCATGCGCCAGTGGGCGTGGGGCGTTGTGCAGAGGAAGATCCAGGAGACGCTGCAGATCTATCCCCGCGTCAAGGGCATCCAAGTGATGAACGACATGGGCGACTACATGTTTCCGCAGTTCGCCGGCCGCTGGATACCGGATTCCGAAACCCGCCGGCGCGACATCGTGCGGCTTCTCGGCACTTGGAGCGCCCAGTCCAACTCCAGCCCCGTGGAGGGTATCCGCGCGGCCATCACCACGTTCTACAGCACCGACCGGAAGATCAGCATCTACGTCTTCGGCGACGACTTCTCCGGCAGGTCCATCGAAGACGTGGTGGACACTGTCGATCGGCTCAACCGAATCGCCGAGGACGGCAGCCGACGCGTGCGCATTCACGCCGTGGGCTTCCCCGTGGTTGTGGGCTCCCCCTCCGGCAACCGGTTCGCCGCCCTCATGCGCGAGCTCACTTACCGGAACAACGGAACCTTTGTCGCCCTGCCGCGATTGGAGTAGGCTTCAACCGACCCACGGGGAGCGCCTTTCGCGTGTATCGCAATCGACGGTGTCTGTACGTTGCGCTGACTATCGCGTTGATCGCCGGGTGGTTGCTCGGCGGCTGTAGCAGCGGCGCATCCATCACCGTGGACGTCAGTGTGCCTCGACCGCTGGTCGAACCGATCGACGCCGCGGTCGGCATCTACTTCGACGATATCCTGACGAACTATATCCATGAAGAGGAACTCGTCGACCACGGTTTCTACCGAATCGACATCGGCGCCTCCCAGGCGCCGGTGTTCGCCCAGGTCTTCGACGCGATGTTCGAGACCGTCGTGCCCATGGCCCGCGTCGGTGGCGACGACACCTCCGCTGACGACGACAAAGTCGACGACGACTCCGACAGCGCCGAAGCCGACGAGGCGCCGGATCCGCAGCCGGTGAGGTTCACCCGCCCAGACGGCACCCGGCCAGCCGTCGCCGGCATCATCGCGCCGAGCATCGAAGAGGTCCAACTCGCGATTCCGAAACAGACGGGCGGCGAGTTCTACGAGGTCTGGATCCGCTACCGGCTGGACCTCTACGATACCAACGGCAACCGCTTGGGCGAACTTCCCGTGATCGGCTACGGCAAGGCCAACGAGGCCAACTTCGGCGGTCTCGGGCAGGCTTCACCGGCACTCAACCAGGCCACCATCTGGGCGTTGCGCGATGCCGCCGGCCTGCTCTCGTTTCAGTTCCGCGACCAACCGGAGTCCCAGGACTGGCTCGCCATGCTCGACAACCCCCAAGCGCTCGCCACGCCCACGCAGCAGGTCGGACGATGACCACCAGACGGCTTGCCCCACGGAGCGCCGCGGCTGGCCTGATCGTCCTCGCGGCCGCGTGGCTCACGGGCGGCTGTGTCCAGACCACGGTCCAGGGCGTGCGCCAGGCGGAAACCGACCTCGGCGCGAGCGAATCCGTGGTGATCCTGTCGAGGAAGCACAAGACCCAGGGCGAGACCGAAGACGACTTCGTCACGTGCGTCAGCGACCAGGTCAACAGCGGCAACGACGCACTGCCCATCCTGACCGAACGCGAGTTCGTCGATGCCACCTTCCCCTGGTTCGAACCGCGCACCGCACCGCTCAACATGGACGACCTCACCCGCGTCATCAACCGCCCCCTCATCGCTGAGCGCATCGACGAGATCGGTGTCCGCTACCTCGTCTGGATCGAGGGCCAGACGCTACGATCCGACGAGACCGGCAGCCTGCAGTGCACGGTGGTGACCGGCGGCATACCCGGTTGCCTGGGCTTCCTGTCATGGGAGCGGGGGTCGAACTACGAGGCCTCGGTGTGGGACGTCCAGCGCAAGATGACCGTCGGCACACTAAGCTCGGAAGCCGCCGGCACCAGTTTCGTCATTGCCGTGGTGATCCCCGTCCCCGTCATCGCCCGCGTCCAGGAAGAGGCCTGCGTCAACCTGTCACAGGAGATCAAGAACTTCCTCGGCCCACAGGACTCGTCAACCGCGGAGGCGTAGAGGCGCGGCGCCAACTTGCCGAGCGAGCCCGTTGCGACACGGTCAATTCGCCGCGCCGTTTGACACGGCCTACGGATTGCGGCCCGGCACCTCCGCGGGATCGATCAAGCCGATCCTCCGCCAGCCCTTGCCAAGCAGCCACGTATGCGGTTCGGCGACCTCGCAGGCGCGGTCGGCATCCGCGCATCGACCCGATGGCGGCGGCTCCCTGCCTTTCCAGCCATCGAACCATATCCCCGAACTCGCTCCGTCCAGAACCATCGGCGGCTTCCTGCCCCGTCTCTCCTTGTAGTGTTTGCGGATGTTGAGCAGCACGTACGCCAGCGCCCGCCGCACCTCCGTCGGCGTCCGCTTCACGACGTGGTGGAAGCGGTCCGCCAGCACCTTGCCCGTGCGTTCGAACACCCGGTTGACGCACCGCGCGAAACGGGCACCGAGGCTCTTCATGCCGTTGGCCAGGCGCTCCCTGCCGGCCGCCTCGACGATGAAGTGGGCGTGGTTGTCCTGGATCGAGTAGTGCACCACCCGGAACCCGGGCCGCGACATCCGCCGCAGCGACTCCCGGAACGCCCGCACGAACGCCGCTCGACGCAGCCGCGGCAGGCCGTCGAGCACCCGCAGGGTGACGTGCACCGGGCAGTGCCGGGGAATGCGCTCGCGGCTGCGGTGCGGAACCCGGGACCTGGAGGTCCGCCGGCGTCCCGCGCCGGGCCGGGCGCCGCCGCGGCCGGTCGGCCTGAACGCGAGGGTGGTCTGTTTAGGATCTTGGCGACGCTTGCGGGGCATGGGGGTCACGGAAGGGGGTACTGCTACTGGTGGGGAGCTTACACCAGAATACTGTATATGTCCACAGTATATCGAGTTTCAGCGGGACGGACTCCCTTTCGGTCGGTGGCACAGCGGCGGCGGGGTTATCCACGCTTTGTCCACGCCGACGGTCCTCAATCAATCGAGGCGGGGTGGGCAAAGAGTGGATAACCCCATCGACGACCTCCGCCAGTGGGAACTTCCGGTTCATGGCGCACCTTCGTGCAGCGGCAACCCAACACCCCAAACCGTTTGAAACGGGCGATGTTCTTACCAGACGGATTCGGACCATCGGGCAGGTTATAGCCTTCCAGGTGGACGAGTCCGTCATTGACCGGCTCCGCGATACGAAGGCTCGAGCCGTTTGAAACGGGCGATGTTCTCATCCCCTGAGTCGGCAGGCGCGATGTCGGAAGACCGACCCCTCGGCGTCACGGAGACGGGTTCCCTTTCGGTCCGTGGCACAGCGGCGGCGGGGTTATCCACGCTTTGTCCACGCCGACGGTCCTCAATCAATCGAGGCGGGGTGGGCAAAGGGTGGATAACCCCATCGACGACCTCCGCCAGTGGGAACTTCCGGTTCATGGCGCACCTTCGTGCAGCGGCAACCCAACACCCCAAACCGTTTGAAACGGGCGATGTTCTTACCAGACGGATTCGGACCATCGGGCAGGTTATAGCCTTCCAGGTGGACGAGTCTGTCATTGACCGGCACCGCGTTTCCCACCGCCTGCCCACCGCCGCTGTGGTGACTGAGGGGATCGCGACCGTGGACAGCCCGTGGAAAACGCTACTCCGCGATACGAAGGCTCGCGCCGTTTGAAACGGGCGATGTTCTCATCCCCGGAGTCGGCAGGCGCGATGTCGGAAGAACCGACCCCCGGCGGCACGGAGACGGACTCCCTTTCGGCCGGTGGCACAGCGTTGGCGGGGTTATCCACGCTTTGTCCACGCCGACGGTCCTCAATCAATCGAGGCGGGGTGGGCAAAGGGTGGATAACCCCATCGACGACCTCGGCCAGTGGCGACTCCGGGTTGAAGGCGCGGTTCGTGCGCGGCAACCCAACACCCGGACCGTTTGAAACAGGCGATGTTCTTACCAGACGGATTCGGACTATCAGGGCAGGTCGTCGCCTTCCTCGAGGTGGACGAGTCTGTCATTGATCCGCACCGCGTTTCCCACCGCCTGCCCACCGCCGCTTTGGTGACTGAGGGGATCGCGACCGTGGACAGCCCGTGGAAAACGCTACTCCGCGATACGAAGGCTCGAGCCGTTTGAAACGGGCGATGTTCTTATCCCTGGAGTCCGCAGGCGCGATGTCGGTAGACCGACCCCTCGGCGGCGCCAATGGCGGTGTCTCCTGCCCGGAAGTTGGCGCCTATGAGGGTCGCCCCTGTGGTCGCACTTCGAGGACTTCGCCTGTGGTGCGCGACGGTTCGACGGCGTACCACTCGCTGAGCGTCACGTCCCAGTTCTGCTTGCGGCAGCGATCCGCCAGTTCATAGAACGTCGGTCGGCCGGGGTCGGCGATCACGAAACGCTTGGCACCACCTTCCAGCGCCCGCTGAATCACGTCGAACAGCGGCTTGATCATGCTGTCCCAGAAACAGATGTCGGAACCGATCAACAGGTGTTCGCGACCCAGACACTGGGCGCTCAGGTTGTTGAAGTTGCTCTCCAGCGGCGCGACCTTGACGTCGTTAAGCGCGGAGATCACCTCGAGATAGGGGAAGACGTTGCTGTCGAGGTCCACGCCCGTTACCCGGGCGTTGAAACGGCGCGCGCAGAACACGGCACCCGGTCCCCAGCCACAGCCGAGTTCCATCACCCGGGATCCGCGCCGCGGCGGGTTGTGCAGGAGGTAGTCCATCAGCAGGAAACTCGAGCGCCACGCCTTGTTGCCGTGGATGGAAGGCTCGTAGAGGCGTTTCAGGCGTCGGATCAGCCGGTGCTGCGACGTCAGCAGATAGATGCCGTAGGCACGGTAGATGTGCTCCTCGGGAATGCGCTCGAGTTCAGGCATCGGTCAGCTGTAGACCATCTGCATGTGCGCGCCGAGGTTGACCATGGCGTGCATCGCCAAGGGCACGGCCAGCGTCCCGGTATGGGCCCTAGCGGCCGCCAGCACGATGCCCAGCAGGAAGATCTGCGCGATCTCGTAGATTCCGTATTGGATGTGCATGAGCGCCCACACGAACGAGGTGAGCAGGATCGTCCCCGAGACGCCCAGCCTCGATCGCGACCAACCGGCGAACAGGAATCCCCGGAAGAACGCCTCCTCGAACAACGGCGCGCCAACGACGGTACCGATGGCGAGAAGAAGCGGCAGGCGGACGTTGGCGTAGAGATCGACCACGAACTCGGGCGTGTCGCGACCGAGGAGCACCGTGGCGGCCTGCAGCAGCGCCACGGCAGCGACGGTGACCGCAATCCACAGCACGAGCGCCCTGCCCTTGGGGGCGGACAACGCCAGGTAGTCCCGCACCGGGATGCCTCGGCGGAGCCAGGCGAACGACCCTACGGCAAGCGTGCCGAGTGTCCCCGTCGCGAGCAGCGCGGCGGCGATGTATTCGCTGTTCGTACTCAGCGTAAGGGCCACGTCCGCGGACGACATGCCGGGGTTCTCGACCATGCCGGCGAGTACGAACGGGATGCTCGCCACGGACTGGATCACCAGGAACGCGACGAAGACCGCCACGCCCAGTCCCGCCGTCGCCCAGAATCCCCACGGGGTCGGTAGAGAACCGCCGGACGGGGCGCCTCCGGACATTGCCGGTTCGCTATCGCTCATGGGTCCGCTCTCCTTCTTCTACTCCCACCGACGACTCGCCGGTGGTCCGACGAGCCCACGACAAACGGGTAGACTTGCTCTCCCATGGTCCCCGCCCCCGAGTTCGCCGTCGAGACCTCCCGGCTGTGCCGCCAGTTCGGCGAACTGCGTGCCGTGGACGATCTCGATCTGCGGATTGAACGGGGAACCCTGTACGGCTTTCTGGGTCGCAACGGTGCCGGAAAGTCTACCACCCTGAAGATGCTGACCGGCCTGCTGGCGCCGACCGGGGGCTCGATCAAGCTGCTCGGCAAGAACCCCCTCGACCCCGCCGAGGCGGTGGAGGTGAAGCAACGAATCGGCGTCGTCCCGGAAGATTTGGCGCTGTACGACCTGTTGACCGGTCGCGAGAACCTGACCTTCGTCGGCCGTATGTACCGCGTCCCCAAGGAGCTCGCCCAGGAGCGGATCGACGAGTTGTTCGCCTTGTTGGAACTCGGCCGCGACGCGGACGAAGAGAAACGCCTGGTCATCGACTACTCCCACGGCATGAAGAAGAAGCTCGCGCTGGCCGCCGCCCTGCTCGCCAACCCCGTGTTGCTGTTTCTCGACGAGCCGTTCGAAGGCGTCGACGCGGTCACGTCCCGAGTCATCCGCAACCTGCTGACCCGGGCGGCCGACCAGGGTGCCACGATCTTCATCACCTCCCACGTGCTGGAGATCGTGGAACGTCTGTGTACCCACGTGGGCATCATCGACCGGGGCCGGTTGGTCGTCCAGGCACCCCTTGCCGAACTCCGTCAGTCGGCGAGCCTCGAAGAGACGTTCCTCGCCAAGGTCGGTTCGACGGAGGACGTTCACGCCCACTTGAGCTGGGTGGACGACCGGGACGGGTCCGAAGCCGCCGGTGTCGATAGCCCAGAGTGACCGGGATCGACCGCAGTCAGTTCGCCGCGATCCTCCGCCTCGGCTGGACCCTTTCACGCCGACGCTGGGAGCGCCAGAGTCCCCTCCTCGCGGGTTTCATGGTCCTGCTCACGGTTGTCGGTGCCGCTTCGGCGGTCAGCGCATTGTTCATCGGCTACTACGTCGGCGTCGTCCACCTGCCCGACTTGAGGCCGCTGTTCGTGCTGTTCATCTGGGACTGCATCGTCGTGGCCTTCCTGGTCTGGTGGCTAGCCGGGCTGCTGGTGCACCTTCAACTCGGCGGCGAACGGTTCTCGCTGACCAAGCTGATGCACATGCCGGTGTCGCCGCAGGGGGCGTTCCTGCTGAACTTCCTGAGTTCGCAGATGCGCGTATCCCTCGGCTTCTTCTTCGCGCTGATGCTGGGCCTGTGCATCGCGCACGGCACGGTCCACGGCGTCGGCGGCGGCACCGTGCTCGCCTTGCTGGTGTTCGCCTCGATGGCCATGGTCGCCGCCCTCACCTACCAGTTCCAAAGCTGGCTGGGACGCCTGATGGCCAACAAGCGGCGCCGCGGAACGGTGATCGCCGTGGCCGTCATCGTCACCGTGCTGATCGCCAACCTGCCCGCGCTCCATACGCGGACCTTGGACCTCGACGGGGCGGCGAAGGACGGCGATTCACCTGCCGAGACCGCTGCAGAGGAATCGCCACTCATCGACAGATTCGCGGCCACTATCATCGCCGCCAACGTGGCGTTACCCCCCGGGTGGCTGCCCGTCGGTGCCTGGACCGTCAACCGCGGCCAATACTGGCCGTCGGCGTTGTGCTTCGCCGGCATGCTCGCCATCGCCGCTCTGAGCCTGCGCCGTTCCTACCGCAGGACGCTGAGATCCCTGACCGGCGGCGACGGCGGCGGGCGTCGCGATACAAACCGCGAGCCCCGCGCTGCCGCGACGCGGCCGACGGTGCCCGTGCACCGCGCGGCGTCTTCGTCCAACCGGCGCTGGCAGTCCCTTGTCGGCCGGCTGCTCAGCCGGCTACCGGAACACGCTCGGGCCGTGGCCTGGTCGTCCATGCTGCTCTGGCGGCGGGCACCCCAGGGCAAGATGGTGATGTTGAGTCCGATCCTACTCATCCTGCTCTACATCGTTGTGTTCTCGCGCTTCGGTTCGGGCGACCTGGCCGCGCACTTTTCGGCCTTGGCGTTCCTCGCCCTGGTGCTCATGATGTGCCTGACGCTGCTCGCCAACCAGTTCGGCCAGGACGGCGGTGGGTTCCGCACGATGATTTTCGCCGGGGCCAGTCCAAAAGACATTCTCCTCGGCAAGAACCTGTCCCTGGTGCCTTTCGCCATCCCCATCGGCGTCTCGGCACTTGTCGTTCTGCAGATCACGAACCCGGTCTCCGCATCCCACTTCGCAGCCCACGTCGTCCACCTCGTGGCGCTCTACCTCGTCGGCTGTCTAGTGGGCAACACGTTCTCGGTCAGAACCCCGAGGGCCATGTCGCCGAGTTCGATGAGCGTGCCGAACTCGACGGCGAAGATGACCCTCGCCACGGTGCTGGCCACGGTCCTCTTCCTCGTCACGACCTCGCCGCTGGTCCTGGCCCTGCTGATCGACCGAGCTGCCAAGGCAGCCGGCTGGCCAGTACCCGTGTTCCTGATCGTCGCGATCCTGGAGCTGGTGATCGTCGTCGCCGTATACCGCAGGATGCTCGCCGTGCAGGCCCGGCTGCTGGCCGAACGAATCGAGGGTGTCCTTGATCGGGTGACCGAGCCGGTGGAATAACCGAGTATTTTAGTCGGCTACTCGCTACAATCCGCCAACCGAGACCATCGGGGCTCTTCCGATGCCCGATCAAAACGAGCTGCACGACCTCGTCGGTAGCGAACATGCCGCCGCCGGGAGCGATTACTCGGCGGGTTTCGTCACCGACATCGAGACGGACACCCTGCCACCCGGCCTCGACGAGGGTGTCGTGCGCGCCATCTCCGCGAAGAAGGACGAGCCCGAGTGGATGACGGAGTGGCGGCTCGACGCGTTTCGCCGCTGGCGGGAGATGCGTACGCCCCGCTGGGCCCATGTGCAGTTCCCCGACATCGATTTCCAGGCGATCTCGTATTTCTCGGCCCCCAAGGGCGACGCACCGAAGTCCCTGGACGAGGTCGACCCGGAACTGCTCCGCACCTACGAGAAGCTCGGCATTCCCCTGCACGAACGGGCCAGGCTCGCCGGTGTGCGGGAGGACGCACCCGAAGTCGCCGTGGACGCGGTGTTCGACAGCATCTCCGTGGCAACCACGTTCAAGGATCGACTGGCGGAGGCGGGGGTCGTGTTCTGCTCCATCTCGGAGGCGATCCGCGAGCATCCGGAACTGGTGCGCAAATACCTCGGCAGCGTCGTGCCGAAGCCGGACAATTTCTACGCCGCGCTGAATTCCGCCGTGTTCAGCGACGGCTCGTTCGTCTACGTGCCGAAGCACACGCGCTGCCCGATGGAGTTGTCCACCTACTTCCGCATCAACGCCGAAAACACGGGGCAGTTCGAGCGCACCCTGATCATCGCCGACGAGGGCGCCTACGTCAGCTATCTCGAAGGCTGCACTGCGCCGATGCGCGACGAGAACCAGCTGCATGCCGCGGTGGTCGAGCTCGTCGCCCTGGACGACGCCGAGATCAAGTACTCGACGGTGCAGAACTGGTATCCCGGCGACGACCAGGGCAACGGCGGCATCTACAACTTCGTCACCAAGCGCGGCGCCTGTCTCGGTGAGCGCTCGAAGATCAGCTGGACCCAGGTGGAGACCGGCTCGGCGATCACCTGGAAGTACCCGAGCGTGGTGCTGCGCGGCGCGGACTCCGTCGGCGAGTTCTACTCCGTCGCGCTGACCCGGAACTTCCAGCAGGCCGACACGGGCACCAAGATGACCCACATCGGACCGCGCACCAAGAGCACCATCATCTCCAAGGGCATCAGCGCCGGGCGCAGCCAGAACAGCTATCGCGGACGGGTTCGCATGAATCCCGGCGCCAAGGGTGCGCGCAACTACACCCAGTGCGATTCGCTGTTGATCGGCGAGCACTGCGGCGCACACACGTTCCCGTACATCGAGTCCAAGCTGCCTTCGGCGATGATCGAGCACGAGGCGACGACCTCGAAGGTCAGCGACGAGCAGCTCTTCCTCTGTCAGCAGCGCGGCATCGACCCTGAGAAGGCGGTGTCGATGATCGTCAACGGCTTCTGCCGCGACGTGTTCCGGACGTTGCCGATGGAGTTCGCGATGGAGGCCGCCCAACTCCTCGAAGTCAGTCTCGAGGGCGCCGTCGGATGAGCCTGCTGAGAGTCGACGACCTACGCGTCGACGTCGACGACAAGACGATCCTCAACGGCTTGAGCCTCGCCGTCGACGCGGGCGAGGTCCACGCCGTCATGGGCCCCAACGGCTCGGGCAAGAGCACGTTCGCCAACGTCCTGGCCGGGAGACCCGGATACGACGTGACCGGCGGCTCCATCACCATGGACGGCACGGATATCACCGGGCTCGCGCCGGAGGAGCGGTCCCACCGGGGCCTGTTCCTCGCCTTCCAGTATCCGGTCGAGATTCCGGGGGTCAGCAACATGGAGCTCCTGAAGGCGGCGGTGGACGCCCATGCGCACATGCGCGGCGAGGACGAGACCTCCGCTCCCGAGTTCATCGGTCGCGCCCGGAGCGCCGCATCGAGGCTGGACCTCGATGTCGACTTCTTGAAGCGCGGGGTCAACGACGGCTTCTCGGGGGGCGAGAAGAAGCGCAACGAGATCCTCCAGATGCTGCTACTCGAACCCCGCCTCGCGGTGCTCGACGAGACCGACTCGGGCCTCGACATCGACGCACTGCAGGTCGTCGCGGCGGGGATCAACGCGTTCCGCAACGACGGCAACGCGGTGGTCCTGGTGACCCACTACCAGCGGTTGCTGAACCATGTCGTGCCCGACCGGGTGCATGTCCTCGCCGGCGGTCGGATCGTCCGCTCCGGCGATCGGTCGCTTGCCCTCGAGTTGGAGGACAAAGGCTATGGCTGGCTCGACGACTGACGCGCCCGCCGTCGCCAGGCGGCTGTTGGACACGGGACCGAGCGACTACGCACCCTGGTTCGACCGCGGCGCCTGCGCCGCCGTCATCGCGAACCACGGATTGCCGGTCATGCGTTCCGAGGCCTGGCAGCACACCAACGTCGGTCGCTGGTACGAGACGGTGCTGGACCCGCCCCGCCCCACCCATCGGGATGCGGTGTGGGAGTCCCCGAACGAGGTCGTCGTGCGCGACTTCGCCGATGCGCGCACGGCCGACATCTTTGGCCCCCGGCAGACGTTCGATCTGGAGCGCTACCCGTTGGCCGCGGTCAACGGCCTGTTGCTCGGCGGCGGGTTGGCGATCCAGATACCCGCCGGCCTCCAAGCTCCGAGTCCGGTACGGATTTCGCGTCTTCCCTCCGCGTACCAACACTGCCTAGTCAGCGTCGAGGCCGGCGCCACGGTGGACCTTGTTGAGGAGCCCTCGCCCCATACCCATCGCATCGTCGAGGCCGTCGTTCACGAAGGCGCGGTGCTGCGCCACCATCGCCGGCAGGCAGCGGCGTCGACCCGCGAGTGCTCGCTGGTGGGGGTCCACGTCGCCGCCGGCGGCCGCTACGAACTGTCGCAACTGTCCCTCGGGGCCGACTTGCGGCGCAACGACATCCTGGTGACGCTCGCAGGTGACGGTGCCGAGACCGTCCTGCGCAGTGCTTGGCGGGTCGACGGGCGCGGGCATCTCGACAACCAGGTCGCCGTCGAACACGCCCTGCCGGGCGGGACGAGCCGCCAGACCTACCGAGGCGTCGCCGCGGGACAGGCGCGGGCGGTCCTGAACGGACGCATTCACATCGCCCCGGGCGCGCAGCACAGCGACGCAACCCTGTCCACCAAGAACCTGCTGGCGGATCCGACCGCTGAGGTCTACGCGAAACCGGAACTGACGATCTTCGCCAACGACGTGAAGTGCAGCCATGGAGCGACGGTCGGTGCCCTCGACGAGGACGCCGTGCACTATTTCCGTTCTCGGGGCATCCCCGAAGACCGCGCCCGAGCGCTGTTCGTGCGCGGCTTCCTGCGCGAGGCCATCGACGATGTCGCGGTGGCCCAGGCGTTGGGGGTGATTGCGTGAGCGAGGTTCCATGGCGTGGCGACTTCCCGCTCCTCGCCAGGCGCGACGACATCGTCTACCTGGACAACGCCGCGACGACCCAGAAACCCGCCTCGGTGCTCGACGCCCTACGCCGCTATTACGAGACCACCAACGCCAACGTCCACCGCGGCGCCCATCGCCTGTCGGACGAAGCCACCGTGGCGTTCGAGGCGGCCCGCGCGACGCTGGCCCGGCGCATCAATGCTCGCTCGACGAACGAGGTGATCTGGACCCGCGGCACGACGGAGTCGATCAATCTGGTCGCCGCGGTCTACGCACCGCTCGTGCTCGGCGAGGACGACCATGTGCTCATCACGGAGATGGAGCACCACTCCAACATCGTGCCGTGGCAGACCGCCTGCCGACGGACCGGCGCGGTGCTGAAGGCGGTGCGCGTGCTGCCTTCGGGGGAACTCGATCTCGACGATTTCGATGCCAAGCTCGACGAGCGAACCCGCATCGTGGCGCTGACGCATGTCTCCAACGCGCTCGGCACGGTCAACGACATCGAGACCCTGATCGCACGCGCCAAGGGATTCGGCGCCGCCGTCGTCGTCGACGGTGCCCAGGCCATCGCCCACTTCGACGTCGACGTGCGCGAACTAGGTTGCGACTTCTACGCCTTCTCCGGCCACAAGATGTACGGTCCGACAGGTATCGGCGTGCTCTACGGGCGCGAGGAGCTGCTCGACAACATGCCGCCGTGGCAATCCGGCGGCGAGATGATCGAGCGGGTGCGCATCGAGGCGACGACCTACGCCCCCCTGCCCTTCAAGTTCGAGGCGGGCACCCCGGACATCAGCGGCGTGGTCGCCCTGGCCGCCGCGGTGGAGTATCTCGACCAGGTCGACGGTGCCGCCGTCGAGGCTCACGAAGCCGATCTGCTCGCCCACGCCACGTCGGCGCTGAAGCAGGTGGAGGGGCTGCGCGTGGTCGGCACCGCGCCCGCCAAGGGGCCCGTCCTGTCGTTCCTCCTCGACGGTGCACATCCACACGACGTCGGCACGCTCCTGGACGCGCAAGGCGTCGCCGTCCGCACCGGGCACCACTGCGCGATGCCGTTGATGGACCGACTCGGCATCCCCGGCACGGTGCGTGCTTCCTTCAGCCTGTATAATTCCGGCGACGACGTCGACAAGCTGGCTCGCGCCCTGCGCGAAGTGCGGGGAATGCTCTGAACACGGTCCCGATGGAGGCAAGATTGAGCGCCGAACTGTTCGATCCAACCGCAATCGACATGACGCTGGCGGCACGGGCCCATGTGCGCCGTCAGTTGGCCAAGGAACAGGCGGTCGCCCTGAAGCTCGGCATCACCGAGAGCGGCTGCAGCGGCTACATGTACGAACTCTCCTACCTGGAGGGCACCATCACGAGTGTGCACGAGTTCGATTTCGACGGCGTCACCGTGGTGGTCGACGACGACGACTGGCGACTCGTCCAGGGCACGGTGATCGACTACGTCACGGAAGGTCTGAATTCGGCGCTGACCTTCAAGAACCCCAACGCCACCGCCGAGTGCGGCTGCGGCGAGAGCTTCGCCATCAATCCAGAGGTCGCGTGAAACGCCGGGTCGTGCCCGTATCCCGTACGGTCGAGGCACGCCTCGTGCCCACCGGCACGCCGCTGACGGTGCCCGCCGGCGCCTTCGTCACGATCACCCAGACATTGGGCGGTGCCTGCACGGTCGTCTACAACGGCAACATGGCGAGGATCGAGCCCGAGGACGGCGACGCAGTGGGCCTCGAACCGGAAGTCCTGGAGTTGGAGCCTCCGGCCGACGGCCACGTCTCCACCGAGCAGATCTGGCGGGCCCTGCGCACGGTCCATGATCCAGAGATTCCGGTGAACATCGTCGATCTCGGCCTGGTCTACGACTGCAACGTCGATGGCGACGCCGTCGACATCGAGATGACATTGACGGCACCCGGCTGCGGCATGGGGCCGGTGCTTGTCACTGACGTGGAGCGTCGCGTGGGCCGAGTCCCCTTCGTTCGCGCGGTGAACGTCAACCTAGTGTTCGACCCGCCGTGGGACCGGGCCATGATGAGCGACGAGGCGCAACTCGAACTCGGGCTCTACTAACCGGACCGCGACCATGCCAGCCGTGCAATCGCTCGACGATATCCGCTCGACCTTTGCCTTCTTCGACGATTGGCAGGACAAGTACCGCTTCCTGATCGACATCGGCCGCCGGCTGGAGGAACTCCCCGCCGCGGACAAGAAGGAAGAAAACCTCGTCAGGGGCTGTCAGAGCCAAGTCTGGCTGACTTCCCGGTTCGACGCCGAACACGACGGCGTGCATCTCGCGATCGACAGCGATGCGCACATCGTGCGGGGACTGATCGCCGTCGTGCTCGCGGCCTACGATGGCCGCTCGCCGGCGGAGATTCTCGCCTTCGACATCCAGGCCCTGTTCGCCGAACTCGACCTCATCAACCACCTGAGTCCAACCCGCGGCAACGGCCTGAACGCCATGGTCGGCAGGATACGGAGCGTCGCCTCGGACTACACGGAGAACGAGGCCCAAGCAGACTCAGGGTGATTTCCCCACCCAACGATGCTAGGCTGCGGGCTAAGGGAGAAGGACCGGGCAACACCTGCCACCGCGGCGCGTGACCCTCGGTTCGGTGATGCTGAACGACGCGCCGACAGGCTCGACGCGGCACTCACGACCGTAGCACTGAGGAGCACACTTGAGGAGGACGCTTTGAGCCGCGCTCAGAAGAAGGTAAGCCAGAACAATATCGAAATGCGAAAGACCATCGAACAAGACCTAAAGGACTTTCTCGCCGCCGGTAAGAAAATCCAGACGATCCCCATGGGAGTCAGCGGTCAGGACAAGATGGGGCGCAGCAAGAACATCGTCATATCCCGCAAACGGCGCACGGCGATCCGCGCCACCTAGGAATATCCTGATCAAGCCATCCTTGGCTTGACCAGAAACGCTAGGTCTTAATCAGACCGTCCCTAGACGCCCTTCTCGGGCTTCAATCACCGGACAGACCGCGCCACCGCGCGAGGCCTGCGGCGTCGTCTACATCCCATAGGGGTTCCAGCAACTCCACCGACAACCCCTCGGCCGCGGCCAGCGTCGCCGTCAGGACATCGGGCGTGCTCCACGGAATACCTTCGAAGACCTGCGCCTGTGGCGTGGTCATGGCGATCAGGCAATAGCCGCCGTCCTCGGTGGGACCTAAGACGAGATCCGCACGGGCCAATTCGTCCAATGCACGCTCCACGTAGTCCGAGGTGATGGGCGGGATGTCCGTGCCCACCAGCACGCTCACGCCGTCGTCGAATGCCGCCGCCATCCGTTCACCCAAGTCTCCGGACGGCTGCTCGACGACGCGAAGGCCGGGTTGAGCCGACAGCGCCGAGGGATCGCCTTCGACCCAGATCTCGGGCTCGAAACGTCCCGTGCCCGACACGAGCCGCTCCAGGGTCAAGCCAAGAAGCTCCCGGTACGCGGCCAGGGCGACTTCATCGCCCGCCAACCGAGCGAGACGTGTCTTGACCCGACCCAACACGGGCGCGCGGGCGAAGATCGCGAGCCGCCGGCTAACGCTCATAGGAACGGGCAAGGACCTCCGGGCTCGCTCCCAGGAAGTAGCGCACGCGCAGCGCCCACATGAGCATGATCGTGCGCACGACTCCCGCGCGCTCCCACCGCCGGCTCGACGTGGTGATCGTCGCGGCCAGGCGCTGTGGTTTGGCGATCCGGCGCAGGCGCTTGCTGAGCTCGACGTCCTCCATCAACGGCTGGTCGGGAACACCGCCGACGGCATCGAGGAGCCGACGATGCACGAAGATGCCCTGGTCGCCGGTGGCGATACCCGTGGCGAACGAACGCCAATTCATGGCCCGCTCGATCACCCGATGGGGCCACGCGCCATTGTCCAGTCGAACCGCGAAGAAGCCCCACCCCGGCGAATTCAGCCTTGCGGAAAGTACGCGAATCGCCTCGGCATCCACGTGCGTGTCGGCGTGCAGGAACCAGATCCAGTCGCGCTCGCTCTCGTCGGTACCGGCACGGAGCTGACCGCCACGGCTAGCCGGTGCCGCAACAAGCTTGTGCGCCGCCGCCGCGACGACGCGGGTGTCGTCCCGGCTGCCGCCATCGACAACGACGATCTCGAGGTCCGGGCAGGCACGCAGATCGGCGAGCAGCTCGCGCAAGTGCACGGCATCGTCGAGTACCGGAATGACGGTCGCCAGGCGGGCCGTGGCACTCATTCACGATTCGCCCGGCGTGCCGCCGCATGCACCCGCAGACTGTTCGCCACGACCAGTTCGAAGTCCTCGGCCAACACGTAGCCCTTGGCGACCAGGTCCTCCGCCACGGCCCGGGCGCGCTGCTCGAAGACCTCGGCCGGTGGCGGTTCGTCGACGAACACCGTGAAGCCGACGAAGATCGCCGCTTGTTCGGGAGCACCGTGGTCGGGGTGCCGGGGATTCCAACCGCTGTGGCTACCCACCGACAGGGCGATGTCGGGTAGGCGAATGCCCGCCACCTCGTTCAGCGTCGCGTCGACGTCGGCAACGAGACGCGCGTAGGCGGCACCCTCGCGAGCCGGAAACGCACACACGCCGCTTTCCACACGGGGCCCGAGGTCGAGTACCCGCAAGCCGCCGAGCTGATCGGCATCGAGTCTTGCAAAATCCGGCCGGATAACCGCGAACCGATCGAGCACCGTGCGACGGTCGACCAGCGTTCCGTCCCTCAACGTGGGAACCGCTGACGGAGGTGGGGATTCTCCTTCGACCCAACCGACGAGATTGGCAAACGCAGCGCGCACCAGCGGAGTGTGATTGACCACGTTGAAGGTATGACGGGCCTTCTCTCCAGTCACCGCGAAGGTGTTGGTCGGCGGCAGGATGCCGTTGACGTGATGCGTACCGGCGAACAGGTAGTTGCGCTCGTTCGGGTGCGGTTCCAGATCGCGCTCACCATCCGCCGCAACGTGTGTCAGCGCCGCGTCCCCCCGCCAGTACTCCCAGGAGGTGTTGGTGACGACCACCTTGGGCATAGGCTCGAGGCGCCCAAACAGGCCGTCCTCGGCCCCGGTGAGCGAGTCGCGGGTCGTTGTGCCCGCGAACGGAAAGCGCTGCCCCGCCGCCGGCACACCCGCACTCGACGGTTGCGCAAACCGGTGGTTGAAGTCGCCGCGCTGCCCGCCGGCGATGTGGATGTGCACGCCATCGAACACCGGAGCGCCGGCGGCGTCGGTGTTCAGGCCTAAGTGCAGCAGATGGCGCAGCACGCGACCGGTCTGCGACGCGCCGAAGGCAAGGACATGACGGAATGTCCCGGTAGCGGGTCCCCCATCCGCGCGCAAGCTGGCCGCCGCATCGCGCAACGCCAACAGTCCGCAACCGGTGACCCGGGCACCCCGAGCCCGATAAACCAGCGTGTAGATCCGTCCCTTCTCGAAACCGCCGTCGAGATGCACGCAGCGGTCGCTGGGCTCCAGGCGGCCATCGCGTTCCCGCGCGAAACGCCACGACGCGCGCCGAATCTCGGTCCACGGCATGTTGTCGTGGTCTCGAACCAGCAATTTGGCCCCCGGATCGTCCGGACCGGCCGGCGGGTAGGTGACCTCGCCGAGCTGGCCGAAGGAGACGAAGGACCGGTCGCTGCCGGGCTGGACCCGGCACACGACATCGCCTTCCACCGCCTCGCCGTTGTCCAACACCTCCGGCGCGTCGAGCGCAAGGCCGGCCTGGACATCCCACTGCCAGCCAATGGATGCGACCGCGATCCCCCGACGAAACAGCAAGCCGTCGCCCGGCGCGCAGGGATCGTTCAGCAGGTCGCCCGCGGAGGCCCGGTTGAGCGCCGAGAAGGCCAGGCGGCGACCCCGGTTGGGGACATCGATCAAGAGCTTCGTCGCCGTGCCGTCCCGCGGGGTCACGAGGGTGTAGTCGCCGCTGAAGCAAACGAGCCCGCGTTCGTCGCGCGGCGCAAACGCCAGATCCACGATGCCGCGGTTGCGGGGGTCGGCCGGATCGACCGCATAGTGGACACGGCCCTCGATGATCTCGAACGGCCCCCAGGGTCCGAAAGGCTCGCCGTCGGCGTATTCGCGCCGCGACGCCACGTCCCACTGCGCTATTGCGGACGGATCGTGCGTGGACGGATCGCGTGTAGACGGAACGTGTGTCTGCCAGCCCATGCTCGGAACGGTAGCAGGCCGGTCGGTGGGATGTCAGGGACTTCCGGCCAACAAACCCAATCCCTTGATCAACGCCGCCAGCAGGGCTGCGCCGAACGCCACGGCCAACAACGCGTCGGCGAATCTCGACAGGCGTGCCAAGAACCACACGACGAGACCGAGAAAGCACCCGAGCGCGACATACCGCAGGCGCGCGAGCCAAGCGAAACCGGCAATCGTCTCGAACCGCGCCTCGAGCGCACCGGGTTCGGCGACCTCGAATACCGACAACCCAGTCGGCGGGTCCGCCATCAGCAACGCGACACCCAGCCAGACGTAGGCGGCCATCGCCCAGAACGCCTTGGCCGTGGCGGCGGCGATGGACCCGGGCGAAGGTGACTCGCCGAGCCAGCCCAGCATGGCGCCGGAGGCGATGGCGAACACCGAGGCGAAGCCCACGGTCATCGCCGCAACCGTTCCCACCGTCACGTAGGCGGTCAGGCGCGCCACGGCGAATATCGGCTCCCTGCCGGCGAACAGGCACTCGACGCCGACCACCGCGTACACCACGAGACCGGTGATCCAGAGCACCACCGGCACCGGAGACGAGGACGCCAGGCGAAGCAAACCCGCGCCGACCTGCGCGAACCTGGACACCTGGTTCACCCGGCCAACTCGGCGGTGACAAAGGCTTCGACGACCGCCGCGACGGTGAGTGCACACAGACCGAATCCGAGGACCAGGCCGAGGCGCAACGATTTCAAGGTGCCACTTCCCAGATTCGACAGGTCCAGGAGAAGACGGAAGCCTTGGAGTCCGACCGCGCCGGCGATGCACAGCGTGCCGAGTTCGAGAACCCCGTGGGGAAGCAACAGGTCGACGAGGGTGTCGTTGGACATGCCCGCCGATCTCGCGAATCCGATGACCTGGCCGATCGCGATCCCGTTGCCGAGGAGAACCACGAAACTGACCGAGCCCGCAGACACCAGTCCGAACAGCAGCAGCACATAGACCGCAAGGTTGTTGCGCAGGATGAATGCGAACAGTTGCCAACCGGCTCGGTCGTCGGCTCGGCCCGTCGCCTCGACGGGGACCGCCTCCGGCAAGGGGCTCACGGGCAACGCGGCGATCCACGCAGCGAACGCGTGGCCCATCGCCATGCCGGACAACAGGACTAGGCACGACACGGCGAAGGCCACAATCCAGTTGTACCGGACCATCGTCTGCGGCGTACGTCCGCGCTTGGAGATCTGGCGGTCCATAGATCGCAATCCCCGCGCACGGACGAACGCCTGTGCGGCCTACAGAGAGGCCACTGGCGGGACCGCGCCGGGGAACGGGATCCAAATCCGCTCCATCAAGTCAATCACGCGTTGGGTGAACCCCCCGCGGCAGACAAACTCAACCACTTGCCCGTCCCGATACTCCTGACAGAACATGACGACCGTCATCTCCACCACGCTGGTCTGCGACGCAGGGGCACCGGCTTCTGGATTGGCCAAGGCGAACATCCCCATGCCGAGTACGGCCGCGAGTGCCAAGTACTGCTTCCTCATTTCTTTACCTCCACAAGTCAATGAATGAGCCCTTGGAGGCTATGTCGTCGTCGAGGGTGTGCGGGCGCCCCGGGCGCTTGTCCTACATGAGATTCGGCGATGACCCAAAGCTGGCATTACCGGCACGGCGCGCGTCAGCCGTGGCGGCACATCCCTGTGCCGCGCTAGGGAAGGTCCTAATCAGACCTTCCCTAGGGCGTCGCGGTCGATTCGAGATAGACGGCGTGCAGGGGTTTGAAACGCTCGAAGTCGCGGTCGTTCGTAAGGATCGTCGGAATCCCATGCTCCCGGCAAAGCGCTGCCACCTGGGCGTCGAAAATCAGGTTGCCTCGGGCGCCGGACTCTCGAACCACGGCATCAAGTCGGTTCATGAATGCCGTTTCGGGACTCGCCACGGTGCAGCTTGGCGATGCAAGTAACCCATCGAGGAAATCCAGGGCCTCCGAGGCGGTTGACGGCGGATTGAATACACGCGTGTGGGTGACGACCCGCAGGAACTCCGTAATGCAGAACACGGGCACCACCCACGGCTCGTCGCCCTCGGCCAGCATCTCGAGCTGTTCTTTGGCCGTCCCGTGGAGTTCCATCTCGGCGCGATGCGCGTAGATGAGAACATTCGTGTCAACGGCGATCATCCGCGGTCAATCACGTCGTAGAGCGCATCGCGGTCCGTGATGTCCACATTGGGCTGCCGAGTACCCCGCACCGTCCTCAAAGTCAGCCGAAAGGCTGGACGCTGCTGCGATGCCGCGATCTTCGCCCGCAAAGCATCGTCGACGAATCTCGTCAGGGTCACGCCCGCGCTCGCGGCGCAGTCCTTGGAACGTCGCAATACCTCGTCATTCAGGTTCAGAGTAGTCTTCATCGGCGTCGGACGGCAAAGTAGTATGGTTAGACCATATCAGAAAAGCCATATATATGGTCAGCGCTTCCCTGGGGAAGGTCTGATTAAGACCTTCCCCAGGGCGGCACAGGGACGGCTTGATCAGAGCAATCCTAGAAGCCGACCGCGACCAAGTCCTGAAGCCGCACGACACCGGTCGGTCGATCGCCATCGACGACGACGAGCACGGTGATCTGGTTGGTCTGCATCTGGCGCAGGCAGTCGATGGCCATCGAATCCGCCGATGCCAGTCCGTCCACCTCCGAGGGCGCCGAGCTCTCGGTCCCCCGGCGGCTGCGCTCGAAACACTCCGCCACCGTCAGGTGGTTGACGTTCTCACCCCGCAGCAGCAGGCGGCGAATGTCCGCATCGGTGACCACGCCGACGTAGTTGCCGCCGTCGTCCACCACCACCGCCATGCCGATGCCCTTCGAGGAGATCTCGTAGACGAGGTCGGAGACATGCGCCCGGGTGGTGATCGTCGGCAGGCGCTCGCCCTTGATCATGACGTCGTCCACGGACAGCAGCAGGCGGCGGCCGAGGACGCCGCTCGGATGGAACTTGGCGAAGTCGTGCTCGGTCAGTCCCCTTGCCTGCTGCACCAGGATGGCAAGTACGTCGCAGACCGCGAGAGCGGTCGCGGTGCTGGTCGTCGGCGCGAGATCGAACTCGTCGATCTCCGCCAGGGCCGGGATCTCCAGCGAGATGTCGGCGACGTCGGCGAGGCGTGAGCCGGGCTCGGTCAAGGAGATGACCTGGCCGCCGGCAACGACCTTGAACTGGCGCGCGAACGCGATGGTCTCTTCGTTGCCCCCGCTCTTCGACAACGCCAGCAGCGCCGACCCCGGACGGACGATGCCGAGGTCGCCGTGGAGCGCTTCCACGGGATGCACGAAGGCCGCCTGCGTTCCGGTGCTCGACAGCGTCGCGGCGGCCTTCTGCGCGACCAGGCCGCTCTTGCCCAAGCCGGTGACGATGAGAATCGAGTCGAGGCCGGCGATCAGTTCCACCGCCTCGGTGAGTCGTTCGTCAAGCAGTTCCTTGGTCGCCGACATCGCCGCCGCGTATTGATCCAGCATCTCGCCGGCACGACCGATCAGGGAACTCGTCATTGCTTGTGGCTCCTTGCAGCGCCCGCGATGTTGCCAAAGTTGCGACGATCCGTCTCCAGGGGAACCACGTCGCAAGTCTCCATGTACCAAGCGAGCATCCTCTCCTTGAGTTCGAGCACCTCGTTGCGGTACTCGGCATTCCCGATCAGGTTCCGGGTTTCACCGGGGTCGGCCTGCAGATCGTAGAACTCGTCGGTCTCGAAGGCGCGGCGGACGTATTTGAACCGTTGCGTGCGGCACATCGCCGCCTTGGTATGCCTTAGCGGCGTCGCTTCGTCCGCCTGCAGGGTGACGCGCGGCGAGTACAGGCCCAGTGGGGTACCCGCCGCCAGGCTCTCCCTCTCGCTGGCCTGGATCTCGTCGGCGAGCCGCCCGCCCTCGCAGAAGACCGCGTCACGGTGATCCGTGTCCGGATCGCCCAATAGGCCCGCCAGGGAGCGGCCGAAGTGCCAGTAGCCGCAGTCGATGCCGGCCAGGTCGTAGACCGTGGCGGGGAAGTCCACCAGCTCCACGAGCTGGTCCCGAATACCCGGCACGGCGTCGACATCCGCCGGCGGCTTGACGACGAACGGCACACGGCTGAGGCAGTCCTGGAACGTGTTCTGGGTCTTCTCCACCAGCCCGTAGTCACCGGTGAAGTCGCCATGGTCCGAGAACAGGAACACTGCGCTGTCGTCGTACAGGCCACTGTCCCGCAGCGCCCCGAGCAGCAGGGCGAACTGATGGTCGACGCGGGCGCACATGCCGTAGTACGTGGCCCGCAGTTCGCGCCAGCGGTCCTCGGTCCAGCCGGTCAGGCGCTGGCCGTCGCGGATTCCCGCCAGTAGGCTCGGCTTGTCGTCCCAGGTCTGGTAGCGGTGCCGCGGGGGCACGTCCTCGCGGTTGGTGAGCGAAAACCAGGGCTCCTCAACGCAATAGGGCGGATGTGGATAGCCGAGGGGGAGAAACAGGCACAACGGCTGGTCCCCCGGGTACTGGCGGACGAAGTCGATGGCGCCACGGACCATCGCCCAGTCGCCGTCGAACCACACCTCGCCCTCCGGCGGTTCCAGACGTCCCTTGAGGAAGCTGAAGTAGTTGTCGCCGCCCGGCGGCCCGCGCCAGGACAGATCGCCGCCGTGCGACCCGGGCCGGGGGGTGGCGCCCCAGGCGGCGTAGTCCTCCTTGCTGGGCCGGAAGTGCACGTCGCAGTGTTCCTCGAACCCGAGCTGCCCGGGCACCAGGTCGTTCTTCCCGCCCCACCACACGAAATAGCCGTTGTCGCGGAGCACCTTCAGCAGGTTGGTTTCGCCCAACGTGGGGTTCAGCATGTGATGCATGGTCCGGTGGCCACGCACATGCGGGTACCAACCGGTCATGAAGGAGCATCGGCTCGGCGTGCACACGGTGGCTTGCACGAAGGCGTGGCGGAACGACACGGCATCCGTCGCCACCAGCCGGTCTATGGTCGGCGTCCGCACCGCGGGATTGCCCAGGTGAGCGAGCGCATCGCCGCGCCACTGGTCCGGGTTGAAGATCACGATGTGGGGTCTATCGGGCATCCGTCACACGACACCGTAACTCAGATCGCTATCTCAGGAACCGTCCGATGCGGGGCTGTTGTAAACTATCGGGTTTCCCGTACGCCGAGAGCAAGGCCCGAACTTTGCCGTTCCGCGCAGCCACCGCCTGTTCCGTCGTTCGTCCCCGACGAGGCCCGTCCGTGATGTCCATCCACACGATTCGCGCCGCCGGAATGGCTTCGCTTGTCGGCCTGGCTTGCCTCGCGACCACCGGCTGCGGCAGCGACACGGATTCCGCCGAAACCCCCTCGACCGCCGATGCACCTGCCAAGACTCGCCCGGGCCGGGGTAGGCCCGAGGAGCAGACGCCGGCGATCCCGGTGGCCGTGGCGCAGGTGCGGCGAGGACTCATCGAAGCGTTCTACCAGGGTTCGACCAACCTGAGCGCCGCGGGCGAAGCCGTCGTGGTCGCCCGCACACAGGGCGTGGTGGAGGCGCTGTTCGCCGAGGAAGGCGACGTGGTCACGATCGGGCAGCCGCTGGCGCAGCTGGATACGGAACGACTTGCCCTGGAACTGGCGCGATCCGAGGCCCAGCTCGAACGACTCAAGACCGCCTACGAGCGTGCCGAGCGGATGTTCGAGGCGAAGATGATCTCGCCGAACGACTTCGACGATGCCAAGTACGCCTTCACCGCCGAAGAGACCAACCTCCAACTGCGCCAATATGAACTCCGCGAGGCCACCATTCGCGCCACCATCGACGGTGTCGTCACACGCCGACACATCAAGGTGGGCCACACGCTGAACCAGAACACCCCGGCGTTCGAGATGAAGCGCCTGGATGTCATCGAGGCGGAATTGAACGTGCCCGAACGCGAGATCGTGCGCATCAGGCCACGCCAATCCGCGCGTGTGAGGATCGATGCGCTGCCGGACGAGAAGTTCACCGGAGAGGTGCTGCGCGTTGCGCCGGAAGTCGACCCCACGTCCGGGACCTTCCGCGTCACAGTCGCCCTCGCCAACACCGAGAGGCAACTGAAGCCCGGCATGTTCGCGCGCATCGACGTCCGCATCGACGCACGACCGGACGCCCTGCTCGTGCCCCTGGCCGCCGTTGTGACGCGCCGGGACCGCAGCAGCGTGTTCGTCGTCCAGGGAGCAACCGCCGAGCGCCGAATCGTCGCGACCGGCTACTTCTCCGACGGCAATGTCGAGATCCTCGACGGCGTGGACGAGGGCGAGTGGGTGGTGACGACCGGGCAGGAGGGGTTGCGCGACGGCGTCAGCGTCCTCGTCGTGGAGGGCCAAGGGCCCACCGGCGCAGGCTAGACGCACTGACAACACTCGACGGCCCATGAGCATCATCGCGACCGCGATCGCCCGGCCAGTCAGCATCGCCATGGCCACCTTGGCCGTCGCGTTGTTCGGCGGCCTGTCGCTCGACCGCCTAGGCTTGAGTCTGCTGCCCGAGCTCGCCTACCCGACCCTGACGGTGCGCACGGACTTCGAGGGCGCGGCCCCAGCCGAAGTCGAGGAGCAGGTCACCCGCCGCCTGGAGGAACGCCTCGGCGTCATCAACGGCCTGCGGCGCATGCATTCCATTTCCGCGGCCGAGCGCTCCGATGTCGTCATGGAGTTCGCCTGGGGCACGGACATGACGAACGCGGCCGTCGAGGTGCGCGAGAAGCTCGACCTCGTGCAGCTGCCCCTGGACATCGAGCGACCGTCGATCCTGCGCCTGAATCCCAACCTCGACCCCATCGTCCGCGCCGCCATCGTGCTGAAGTCATTACCCGACGGCGAGGGATCCGAAGACGCCGGCAGTGTCGCCGCCAGACTCCAGGAACTCCGGCGCTTCGCGGAAGACGTGGTGAAGAAGCGCCTCGATCCCGTCCTCGGCGTCGCCGCGGTGCTCGTCAGCGGCGGTTTCGAGGACGAGATCGCGGTCGACGTCGACCAGGAGCGCCTCTCCCAGCTCGGCATCAACGTGCAACAGCTCGGCGGGCGCCTGCAGGCCGCCAACATCAATCTCTCGGGCGGGCGGCTTACTGCACGCGGCCAGGAGTTCCTGGTGCGCACGGTGAACGAATTCGAGACGGTGGCCGACATCGCCGAGACCATCGTCTTCCAGCAGCAGGGCCGGGTGCTACGCCTCAAGGACGTGGCCACCGTCTCCGAGAGCCACAAGGAACGCGACAGCGTCATGCGCGTCGACGGCAACGAGGCCATCGAGATCGCCATGTACAAGGAAGGCGATGCCAACACCGTGACGGTCTCGGCCGCCATCGACGAGCGCATGGCCGCCATCACGGCCGAACTCCCCGGCGACTACGACTTGGTGAAGATCTACGACCAGGCCGAGTTCATCACCGCCGCCATCGACGAGGTGCGCTTCGCGGCCCTCGTCGGGGCGCTATTCGCGGTGATCGTGCTGTATCTCTTCCTGAAACACGTACGCAGCACGCTGATCGTCACCGCCACGATCCCCGTCTCCGTGCTCGCCACGTTCGTGTTGATGGACGTCTTCGACATCACCTTGAACATCATGAGCCTCGGCGGCATCGCCCTAGCCGTGGGCATGCTGATGGACAACGCCATCGTGGTGCTGGAGAACATCGCCCGGCACCGCAACGACCCGCGCAAGTCGCTGGCCGACGCCGCCCGGCAGGGCACCGGAGAGATGGGGGGCGCCGTGCTCGCCTCCACCATGACGACCGTCGCAGTGTTCCTGCCGCTGGCGTTCGTCGAGGGCATCGCCGGGCAGTTGTTCCGCGACCAGGCACTCACCGTGACCTTCGCGCTGCTCGCGTCGCTGGTGCTCGCGTTCACGCTCATCCCCATGCTGGCCGCTCTTGGGTCCACGCGTGGGGGCGAAACCGACCCCACGCAGAGGCCCACGGGTTCGGCTGCCGTTTGGCGTAGCGCACTCGGCGCGCCGTTCCGCGCGGCCACGTGGGGCGTCGTGGTGGCATGGGGTTGGCTTGGCAGGGCGCTGACCCTCCTGCTGCGCCCCGTCGAATGGGCATTCGACCAGGTGTACGACCGGGTGTTCGCGGGATTCGACCTCCTGCTGCGCACGGCGCTGCGGTTCCGGGCACTGACCCTCACCGTCGCCTTCGCCGGCCTCGGTGGCGCGGCGGCATTGGCACCGTCGCTGCCCCTCGAACTGATCCCGCCGCTCGCCCAGGGCGAATTCCGCATCGACATGGAACTCGACCCGGGTACCCGGCTGGAAGTCACCGATGGCGTGCTCGCCGACGTGCAGCAGGAGCTGCTCACCTTCCCCGGGGTCCGCACCACCTATTCGGTAGCCGGTACCGGCGGCAAGCTCGACGCCAGCGCGACACGCGGCGGCGAGCAGGTGGGGGAGTTGAGCGTTGTCCTGGTCGACGGTGCGACTGCCGGGGACGAGGCCGAGGTCATGTCGCTGGCACGTCGCCGCCTCGACAATGTGCCGGCGGCGCAATTCATGATCGAACGCCCGCAACTGTTCACCTTCGCGACGCCCCTGGAGGTCGAGGTGGCAGGCAACGACCTCAAGGCCATCGAGGATGTCGCCAACAGCCTGGTCGCAGCCATGGCGACATCGCCGGCGTTCAGCGACGTGGAGTCCAGCATCCGACCGGGCTATCCCGAACTGCAGATCGAATTCGACCAGGAACGCACGGCGGCGGCCGGCCTGTTCGTGCCCGATGTCGCGAACCGGGTGGTGCGCAAGATCCGCGGCGAAGTCCCCACCAAGTTCACTTGGGAGGACAAGCGCGTGGACATCCGCGTACGCGTCGACGAAGCGGAGCGCAACTCGAGGGCCGATGTCGAGAACCTCCTCGTGGACGCCGGGGGCCGCCAGGTCCGCCTCGGTGCGCTGGCCCAAGTGACCATGGCGACCGGACCCGCCGACATCCAGCGCATCGGCCAGAAACGCGTCGCGGTGGTCAGCGCCCACGTCGAGCACGGTGACCTCGCCGTCGGTGGCCAGGAAGTCCTGCAGCTGCTCGCGAACATTCCCCATCCGCCCAACGTGACCAGCCGCATCAGCGGCCAGGCCGAGGAGATGGAGGCGTCGTTCCAGTCGCTGCAGCTGGCGTTGCTGCTGGCGCTGATCCTCGTCTATCTCGTCATGGCGTCGCTGTTCGAGTCGCTGCTGCATCCGTTCGTCATCATGTTCACCGCGCCGCTCGCCGCCATCGGCGCGGTGCTCGGCATCTACCTGGCGGGCATCTCCATCTCCGTGGTGGTGTTCATCGGTGCGATCCTGCTCGTCGGCATCGTGGTCAACAACGCCATCGTGCTCGTCGACCGCGTCAACCGGCTGCGGCTTGAGGGTCTGGACCGACGCACCGCCGTGATCGCCGGCGCACGGCAGCGGTTCCGGCCGATCATGATGACCACCGCGACCACGGTGCTCGGGCTTCTGCCCATGGCCATCGGCATCGGCGAAGCGGCGGAGCTGCGCACACCCATGGCCATCACCGTGATCGGGGGGCTCTTGGGGGCGACGTTGCTGACCCTGGTCGTGATCCCCGTCGTCTACGACCTGGTGGACTGCAAGGCGATCCACGGGGACGTGTTCGAGGAGAACCAGAGCGGGTCGTAAGCCGTCGATTCCGGGAGTCGAGGCAGGCAGACGCTCGCGATAGCGAATTGTACGCCCGAGCCGCAAACCCTATGCTGCACCGATGATTGTCTCGCGCGCCGCCATCCGTCGCCCGGTCACCGTGGCGATGGTGTTCATCGGCCTCGTCATCATCGGCGGGTTCGCCGGACTGCGGATGGCGGTCGAGCAGTTTCCCGAACACGAACGTCCCTACATCGGTGTCGGGATTCCCTACGGATCCACCTCCACCCAGGAGATCGAACGCAACGTCACCCGCCCGGTGGAGGAGATCCTGTCCACCATCGGCGGCATCGAGCGCATGTACTCGCGCACCCGCACCGGCTTCGTGTGGATCTCGATGGACCTCGACGAGGGCGAAGACGCTTCCGCCAAGGGCATCGAGGCCAAGGAACTGGTGGAGAGCATCCGCCACCGCCTACCCGCCGACATCCGCCATATCCGGCTCGGCGGGCGGAGCGACGACAACGCGCCGATCCTCTCGTTCGTCATCTCCGCACCCGATCTCGACCCCGAAGATGTCTGGCGTCTCCTCGACGCGCGGGTGCGGGTGCCGCTCGAACGCGTACCGGGGGTGAACTCGGTGCTCCTCTTCGGCGCCGCCCAGCAGTACGTGCGCATCGCTCTGGATCCCGGCCGACTCGAAGCCCACGGACTCGACGTGCTCGATGTGCAGCGCCGCCTGGCCGAGGAGAACTTCTACCTGTCGGCGGGCAGCATCGAGCTCGCGCGATTCGAAACCCAGATCCGCCCGCTCGGCCGGTTCGAAGGCCTCGAAGACATCCTCGACCTGCCCATCCGGCCCGGTCTCACCGTGGCGGACATCGCCGATGTCGAGTACGTCCCCCAGGACGAGGCGGACCAGCGCAGGCTCAACGGCGAAGATGCCCTGGGCGTGTCGGTCTACAAGAAGCCGGAAGCGAACCTCGTGGCCGTTGCCGCCGATGTCCAAGACGCCATGGACCAGGCGTTGAAGGATCCGGAACTCGCCGCCGCTTCGTCGCTGACGGTGAGCAACCAGGCGGAATCGGTACTGCGTTCGCTGGAGAACCTGATCCAGAACGGCATCATCGGCGGCGCCCTCTCGGCAATCGTGCTGTTTGCGTTCATCCGCCGCATCTTCCCGGCGGTGTTGATCTCGGCGACGGTGCCCTTGGCGCTGATTGCCACTCTCGGCGCGATGTACTTCGCCGGCCTGACCTTGAACGTCCTGTCGCTGGTCGGCCTGATGCTGGCCGTCGGCCTGCTGGTCGACAACTCCGTGGTGGTGACCGAGTCCATCGCGCTGCGGCGGCGCAATCACGGCTTGAGTCCGTTCGAGGCCGCCGACCGCGGCGTCACCGAGGTGGGCCTCGCGATCACCGCCGGCACCCTCACCACGATCGTGGTGTTCGTGCCGACACTGTTCGTCGACGGGGTGAACACCAAGACCGCGATGCGCAACGTGGCGGTGCCGCTGTGCGTGTCCATCGCCGCGTCGCTGGTCATCGCGACGACGCTGATCCCGGCCCTGCTGGCGCGCATGCCCGAGGGTCGGGGCGAACCGAAGCACCGCGTGTTCGACCGTTTGGGCAACGTCTACGAACGCGTCGTGCTGTTCACCCTGCACCATCGTTTCAGCGCTCTGCTCGTGGCCGCGCTGATCGCCGCCACCGGCTGGTGGGGTTACACGCAGCTCGACGTCAACATGGAGCCGCAAGAAGACGACCAGGCGCTCGAACTGCGGTTCTGGGTGCGTGGCACCATCGCGCTGGAGCGCATGGAGGATATCGTCGACGAAGTCGAGGCCGCCATCATGGGCAGCGCCGACGAACTCGGCCTGGCGGATGTGTCGACCACCTTCGACTACGACCGCGGCGATGTGCTCATCACCATGCGCGAGGACGCCGAGTTTGCCGCCACCGTCGTCAAGGAACGCATCCTGGAGCTGATGCCGTCGGTACCCAACGTCAACTTCTACTTCCGCTCGAAAGGGCGTGGCGGACGCTGGAACTCGGACGGCGACGGCGGCATGGGCGTACGCCTCGTCGGCGACTCGACGGCGCGGCTGATGGAGATCTCCGAGTCGGTGATCGCCGTCCTCCAGGAGTTGCCGTACCTGAACAACGTCCACACGCAGTCGGAGTCGGGCCGCCAGGAGGTCGTGCTCCGGCTCAAGCCGGAACAGGCCGGGCAGCTCGGCGTCACCGCGCGGAACCTCGGCCGCAGTGTCTCCACCGCGCTTGGCGGCATTCAGCTGCGCCGCGGCCTGGACCAGGGCGGCTGGGAGGACAGCATCCAACTGGAGATCGCCGACCGCGACGACATGCATCTCGAAGACCTCCTCCGACTACCGATCTTCCTGCCCGACGGTGGCACCGTGGCTCTTGAAGCCCTCGCCGACCTGGAGTTCCGGCAGTCGATCGGCAGCGTGCGACGGGAGAACCGGGAAACCGCGGTGAGCGTCGAATTCGGCTTGAAGGACGTCACCCCGATCCAGGCGCGCGAGCGGGTCGAAGCCGTCATGCGGAACTTCCAGATGCCCACCGGCTACCGCTGGGAGATGGGCCGCGACTTCGACGACGAAGCCGAGCAGTTCCTCGACATGGTGATCATGATCGGCACCGCCATCGTTCTCGTCTACATGCTCATGGCCGCGCTGTTCGAGTCCGCCCTGTTTCCGAGCGCGGTGCTGTTCTCCATCGCCTACTCGGTCGTCGGCGTGATGCTGTTCCTGTGGGCCACGGACACGCCGCTGACGATGATGGCGATGATCGGCATGGTGCTCCTCGCGGGTATCGTGGTGAACAACGGCATCGTGCTCTTGAACCGCGTCTTCCAGCTCATCCGCGAGGGCCGCCCCCGCGAAGAGGCCATCGTCCAGGCGGGCCGCGACCGGCTGCGGCCGATCCTGATGACCGCGGCCACCACCGTCGCCGGCCTCCTGCCGCTCGCGGTCGGCGACGTCCGCATCGGCGGCATCGGCGAGAGCTACATGCCCATGGCGCGCTCCATCATCGGCGGACTGACTTTCGCCACCGCCGTGACGTTGCTCCTGACGCCGCTCCTGTTCGTCCACTTCGACAACCTGAAGCGCGGCGCCGCCGCCTTTTGGCGCAGGGCCGTGCCCGCGTAGCGGCGACCGTCTTTCGGCCGGAGGGTGCCCCCGTAGGGGCGACCCTTGTGGTCGCCCGCGCCCGTTTCGGCCGGAGGGTGCCCCCGTAGGGGCGACCCTTGTGGTCGCCCGCGCCCGTTACGACGCACGGCGCGACCAGATTGGATCCGGTGGGAGCTTGTTCAGACGCGTCGGTTGGCTGAGACGGGCGAGGACAAGCCTCGCCCCTACGGGGTCTGGAGTGCGGCCAAAGCCTGTTCGTGCACCCGGGGATCGCCGCTGGCGAGGACATCCCCACCCATGGCGGGATTGCCGCCGGACCAGTCCGTGATGACGCCGCCCGCCCCCTCGACCACGGGAATCAGCGCCTGCACGTCGTAGGCCTTGAGACTCGTCTCGATGACAAGATCGGCATGCCCCAAGGCCAGCATCGCGTACAGGTAGCAGTCCGTGCCGTAGCGCATGCCGCGCACCCGGCCGCGTATCCGCGCGAACGCCGCTTGTTGCGCGGCGGTTTTGAACAGATCCGGCGTCGTGGTTCCCGCCAGCGCGTCACCGAGTGAACCGCACGGACGCGTGGCGAGCTGGCGGCGTTCACCACCCCGGGTGTAGACGGCGCTCGCACCGTCGCCAGCGAAGGTCTCGTCTAGTACGGGTTGCCGGATCGCGCCAACCACCGGGCGCTGGCCGTCGAAGAGGGCGACCAGCGTTCCCCAGTGCAGCAGCCCCATGACGAAACCGCGGGTGCCGTCGATGGGGTCGAGCACCCAGGTGAGGCCGTCACCGGGCTCGAAACCGAACTCCTCGCCGAGGACGCCGTGGCCCGGATAGCGGTCCCGGATCGCTTCGCGCATCGCACGTTCGGCGGCCCGGTCCGCTTCCGTCACCGGATCGTAGTCCGCCCCCTGCTTCTTGTTGTCGACGGCCAGGGCGCTGCGGAATCGAGGCAGGATCGACTCCCCGGCGAGTGCTGCGAGTTCGCACGCGAACTCCAGATACGCCGCGCGTTCTGCCACACCAACCGGGTGTGGTTCGGCGGATTCGATGGACGACATGGTTAGGGGCTTATTGGCCTTGTTGCCGATCAACTGGGAAAAATACAGGTGGCGCCCCGACCAGGATTCGAACCTGGGACCTGCCGCTTAGGAGGCGGCCGCGCTATCCAACTGTGCCACCGGGGCGTGTACCGCCGTAGGGGCGACCGCGCGCCTTGACGGGCGCGTTGTGGTCGCCCACGCCGAGCCGCAACCATACCCCCGCCATGGCAACGTCGTCACCCCCGGCGAGTCCCCCCCGGCGGTCGTCACCCCCGGCGAGTTACCCCCGGCAATAGGTACCGACCAGCCGATTCATGGCGATGACGTTCGGCTCGACCCGCTCGAGCAGACTCCACATGTCCAGGCCCGGTTCGAGGTCGAGTTCGGCATCGAGGGCCAAGAGCCAGAAGAAGTAGTTGTGGGTGCCGTGCCCTTCGGGCGGCATCGGCCCCCCGTAGCCCGGCTTGCCGAAGTCGCTGACGCCCTGGGTGTACTCGCCGGTGGCCTCGGCGAGACCTGTCGCCGATCCGGGGATGTTGTAGAGCACCCAGTGGACGTAGCCGTACCGGCCCGGCGTCACCAGGGGCGCGTCGGGGTCGTGGCAGATGACGGCGAAGGACTTGGCCTCGCCCGGGGCATCGGTCCACGCGAGTGCCGGCGAGACATCGACGCCCTCGCCGGTGTGCTTCGTCGGTATGGCGCCGCCGGTCTCGAAAGCGGTACTGTTGAGCTGCATCGACGACAGTGCGAATCCCATTCCAGATCCTCCCTGGCGGTTCCAAGAAAGGAGCAAGCGTTACACGGTATCGGGGCGAAGTCCACGTCGCTTCCACGTCGCTTCCACGTCGCGGGGAGCGGCTTGGGGGTAGAATGATTGCGGCACCGCGGATACAAGCGCCATGGACGAGTACTTCCGAGCCGGCGAAGCGCGGGCACGCCAACTGGGCAACCGCGGACCGGTCCGATTCGCCGACAACGGGCGCGGCCTGCACCCCGACATCGCGGCGGCCTACCGGCGCTGCGGTTTCTACGTGCTCGAGGGCCTCATCGACGACGGGGAACTCGACGAGTTGCGCACCGGTCTGGACGAGATGATCGCCGGGGCAACGGAACGCCGCCCCGCCCCCGAGGACCGCACCAGGCCGGCATTCGCCTTCGCCAAGCCACTTTCCGACCCGTACGGCGGCACCGACGAGAACTACGGCAGGCACCCGGCAAAGATGTCCGAACCCGAACCGGCGGCCGACGCGCCGGACGAAACCCTCTATTTCGTGTACGGCATCCTGCAGGGGACGGACGACTGCCTGCGGCTCTACGGCCATCCGGACCTGCTGCGCATCGCCGAAGCCATCAACGGGCCGGACTTCACGCCGTTCGCGGACTCCATCTGGATCAAGGAACCGGGGCTCGGCACGTCCGTCGCCTGGCACCAGGACGGCACGACCCATTGGGACCACCCGAACTGGGACGAGGACATCCACGGCTTCAATTTCATGGCGCAGCTGTGCCGCACCACGCCGGAGAACGCGCTTTGGGTCGTCCCCGGCAGCCACAAGCTCGGCAAGATCGACATCAAGGCACGCGTCGCCGCCGCCGGCACCGACCGGTTGCCCGACGCGGTTCCCATGCTGTGCGAACCGGGGGACGTCGCCATCTGCAACCGCCAGGCGCTGCACGGCTCGTTCGCCAACACCTCCGCCGACCGGCGGGTGTCCATCGTGATCGGTTTCCACCGCCGAGACGCGGTGCTGAACGTCGAGAGGAAGCAAGGCAACGGCAAGCCGGTGATCTACGACGAGGCCCGTATCCACCAGCGCTCGCGGGCCATCCAGGTGGCCATCGACGCTCGGGCGCAGCACCTTCCGGACGAGAAACCCTACGTCTACCAGCCCTTCATCGGCGAAGAAGCCGACAACCGCTTCACCGAGACCACGCGCAAGAGCGTGCTCGAGGGCTACCAGCTGCTCAATCTAGTGATCTAGGGAAGGTCTGATTAAGACCTTCCCTAGCGCGGGGCGCGCGGTCGCCCCTACGAACTTCCAACGCGCCGTCAGGCGCGCCGACGCATGGCGCGGAATCCCGCGGGTTCCCATTCGCGCAGGGCGACCAGCAGGCAGCCACCCATGTTGCGGCCCTCCTGGGTCGGCCGGATCTCGTCGCCCCGGGTCAATTCGTCGAAGGTCTCCATGAGCTCGTTCATCTTGGACCGCAACACCGCTGCGGACTCGAACGACAACATGCCCCAGGCGAAACGGTGGAGATCCTGGTCCGGTACGAATGTCCCGGACAGGAAGGCTCCCTGCACGTGTTCGACGAAGTACTGGTGGATCGGCCCGTTCGGCAGCCAGGCGAAGTTCCTCGCGACGCGGAGCTTGATGCGGTTGCCCGGCAGGAGTTCGATCAATCCCATTCGGTCCAGGCGCGCGAGGAGTTGGATCAGGCGCGTCTCGGAGATCTGGTAGCGGTCGACGATCCGTTCGAACGGCCATCGGTTCAGGACGCAGATGCCGACCAGGAGAAGCACCGGGTCGCCGATGAGTTCGCGTTCCTGCTCCGCCGTGAGCGACGCCACGTCGAGCCGCAGCGCATCGGCCCGGCGCGCCAGTTCCAAGAGATCCACATCCGCCAGATCGCAGACCTTCTCCAAGCGTTCCAAGGTAAACCCGCCCGTCGAGAACAGCCGCTTGACGCTGCTCAGCGACAAGTCGAGATGCACGCTGACCTGTTCGTATGAAATGCGCCGCTCTTTCAATGCCTTCTTCAGAGCCTGGATCATCCGCTTGGACTGAATCATTGGTATCAATATAGAGGACTAGGTTGAGTCGATAGTCTCACTCACCTAACCAAAGTTGCAAATTGCGGGAACTGCATCATTTCTCAAGCCGAAAACGATGAATCGCGACTACCCCAGGACTCCCTCATCGCCTATGCTGATTGGCGGGTACACGAACTGCGCCGTGAACTACAACTTCCGCACACTGCAAGGGGATCTCCTCGGGGGCGTCACCGCGACCGTCGTGGTGCTTCCGGCCGCGCTGGCCTTCGGCCTCGCCTCGGGCCTTGGCGCCGCGGCCGGGCTCTACGGGTCGATCGCCGTCGGTTTCTTCGCCGCGCTATTCGGGGGTACCCGTTCGCAGATCTCCGGCGCGACCGGCCCGATGACCGTGGCCATGGCGGTCATCGTCACCTCGCACGCCTCGACCCTGGGCGAAGCCCTGATCGTCGTGGTCATGGGCGGCCTGCTGCAGGTGCTGCTCGGGTTGTCGAAACTCGGCCGGTACGTCGCCTACACGCCCCACGTGGTCATTTCCGGGTTCATGTCCGGAATCGGCATCATCATCGTCCTGATCCAGATCCTGCCGTTCTTCGGTCTGCCGGCGGCGGGCGGTCCCGTGGACTCGCTCCACGCCCTGCCGAGCGTTGTCGACGGCATCAACCCCAGCGCGTTCGCGATTGCCTCGATCACCTTGGCCATCGCGCTGGCCTGGCCGAGCCGCCTGTCGACCTACCTGCCCTCGACGGTTCTGGCCCTGGTCGTCGGGACGCTGGTGGGCGTCTTCTGGCTCACGGATGCGCCGGTCATCGGTGCGATGACCATCACGCTTCCCGAACTGCACTTCGAACTGCCCACCGCGGATTTCCTTGTCCACGCCGTGGAACCCGCGATGATCCTCGCCCTACTCGCCTCGGTGGACAGCCTGCTCACGTCGCTCACCGCCGATTCGATCACGGGCACGCGCCACGACCCGAACCGGGAACTCGTCGGCCAGGGACTCGGCAACATGGTTGCCGGGCTGGTCGGGGGCCTCCCCGGCGGCGGCAACACCCTCGGTACCTTGACCAACATCCGCGCTGGCGGCACGACGCGGCTGTCCGGATTGATCTACGCCGGGCTGCTGCTGGGCATCGGTGTCGGCCTCGGCGGCTACCTCGAGGCCATTCCCCTTGCCGTGCTCGCCGGCATCGTCATCAAGATCGCCCTGGACATCGTCGACTGGCGCATGCTCGTGCGGATGCACCGGCTGCGCTCCGAGCACCTCGTGGTCCTGCTCACCACGCTCTCGCTAACGGTCTTCGTCGATCTCGTCACCGCCGTGGTCGTCGGCCTGATCGCCGCCGGCATGGCCCACGCGCGGCAACTCGAGATCCTCGAACTCGACAGCGTCGTTTCCGTTCCGTTGCTCGACAGCAAGTTTCTCCCCGACGGGGACCAATCCGACTCCTACTCGGCGCGGGCCGGCCTGTTGGCCCTCAAGGGGTCTTTCACGGTCGCCTCGTCGCAACGGCTGGTGGCGGCGATCACCCCCGACATCAGGGAGCACGACCTGGTGATCTTCGACTTCTCCAACACCACCTACGTGGACGACAGCGCCGCCATGGTGATCGACCACCTGTTGGACGTTGCCCGGGAAGAGCATACGGAGTTCATCGTCCTGGGGATGGGGGCCAAGGTCGAAAGGACGTTCCGTACCCTGAGCGTCCCCCGGGGCGTCCCCGAGTCACGCATCGTCGAGACCTTCGACGAGGCCCGCGGACTGGCTGCCGAACTCCTCGCTGCTTGACCAACGGTCCGTTGGCAGTCCCGTGGGGCGACGCTGACCGTCGCCCGTGCTCGCCCGTGCCTGGCATGGATGCGCCCTTGGCACGCACCGAGTAAGATCGCCGGTTCACCATTCACAAAGGGAGAACGTGGAGGACACCATGACCCTACGCATCAATAGCGAAGTTCCGAACTTCACCGCCGAGTCCACCCAGGGCGAGATCAGCTTCCACGACTGGATCGGCGACGGCTGGGCGATTCTCTTCTCCCACCCCAAGGATTTCACCCCGGTCTGCACCACCGAACTCGGCTACATGGCCGGGCTCGCCGACGATTTCGCCGCGCGCAGCTGCAAAATCGTCGGTCTGTCGGTGGACCCCGTGACCAACCACTCCGAGTGGATGAAGGACATCGAGGAGACCCAAGGGCACGCGGTCACCTACCCCTTGATCGGCGACCCGGAACTCAAAGTCGCCAAGGCCTTCGACATGCTCCCGGACGACGCCGGCGACACGTCCGAGGGACGCACCCCGGTGGACAACGCCACGGTGCGCTCGGTGTTCGTCATCGGCCCCGACAAGCGGGTCAAGGCGATGCTCACCTACCCCATGAGCACGGGGCGGAACTTCGACGAGGTGCTGCGCCTGCTCGACAGTTGCCAGCTCACCGCCAGTCACCAGGTGGCGACGCCGGTCAATTGGCAGCACGGCGACGACGTAATCATCGTTCCAGCCGTGTCGGACGAGGAAGCCAAGGCCAAGTACCCGGAAGGCTGGGATTCGCCGAAGCCCTACATCCGCATCGTCCCTCAACCTGAGTAGCCCCTGGCCGGAGCGCGCTAATGGATCTCGAATACAGCCCCGAGTACCGGGCGTTCCGCGACGAGGTTCGGACCTTCCTCGAGGAGAACAAGCATCGAGCCCCGAGCGCGGCGCGGATGACCCCCGGCCGGCCCAGCGCCGCCAAGGAGTGGCAGCAACTGCTCATCGAGCACGGCTACGCCGCCCGCACCATCCCGAAGGAATACGGCGGCTACGGGGCCGAGCCGGACATCCTGAAGTCGCGCATCATCGGCGAGGAGTTCGCCCGCGCACGCGTGCCGCCGGGACACTCCGGGGACAACCGGCTGGTTCCCACGGTGTTGGAACTCGGCACGGAGGAGCAGAAGCAGTGGCTGGTGCCACCCTCCGTCCGCGGGGAGATGACCTGGTGCCAGGGTTACTCGGAGCCGGGCTCGGGATCCGACCTGGCGTCGCTCTCCACCAAGGCCGAACTCGACGGCGACGAGTGGGTCATCAACGGCCAGAAGATCTGGACATCCGGTGCCCAGAACGCCGACATGATGTTCTGTCTCGTGCGCACCGAACCCGACGCGCCGAAGCACAACGGCATCAGCTACCTGGTGTTCTCCATGGACACGCCGGGCATCGAGGTGCGCCCGCTCGTCTCCATGATGGGCGATGCGTTCTTCAACGAGGTGTTCTTCACCGACGTACGCGTGCCGAAGGACCAGATCGTCGGCAAGCGCGGCGAGGGCTGGTTCGTCGCCAACACCACCCTGCGCTACGAGCGCGGGGGCCTCGGCGATCCCAACGAGGCGGAGAACCGCTTCAACCGCATCGTCGACATGATGAAGCGCGAAACCGTCGGCGGTGAACGCCTGATCGACAACCCGATCTACCGCGACCGCCTGCTGAAGCTGCAGGGCCAGATTCTCGCCATGAAGTTCAACGGCATGCGCGTCCTCTCGCACAACATCAAGGGCGAGGAACCCGGCATGCCGCGCTGGATCGTGAAGCTGAACGGCTGCGAGCTGAACCACCAGATGGCCGGCCTCGCCATCGACATCCTGGGCGAGTTGGGACTGCTGTACGACGGCAGCGACTACCTGCGGGACGGCGGCTTCTGGCAGGCGCGCTACATGCTGGACCTCGGCCTGATCATCGGCGGCGGCACGGCACAGATTCAGAAGAACATCATCGGCGAACGGGCACTCGGACTACCCAAAGAACCAAAGGTAGCGTAGGGGCGACCCTTGTGGTCGCCCTATTGGTATCGCGAACGCAGTTGGGTCGCTCATCTCGACCCTCCGCAAGATTAGGCGGTGCCATCGAGAAATACGGGCATCCAAGCAGGGCCCGCAACGTACAAGGAGTTGGAACAGTACGATGGATTTCGCACTCAGCGAAGAGCAGCGCATGCTGCAGGACAGCATCTCGGGATTTCTCGAGTCCAGCTGCCCTTTGACCCGCGTCCGAGAGGTCGCCGAAGAACGCGACGACCGGGCCGACGACGTCTGGAACGAACTCACCAACCTCGGTGTGCACGGTGTGCTCATCGACGAGGACTACGGCGGCGTCGCCTTGGGACAACTCGAGGCTTCCCTGATCGCCGAGGCCCTGGGCAACGTCGTCGCGCCTATCCCCTACGTCGCGTCTTCAATCATGGCGCCCACCGCCCTTGCCGCCGCCGGCAGCGACGAACAGAAGGAAGCCTGGCTACCCCGAATCGCCGGGGGCGAAATCGTCGTCGGTGTCGGCGTCTCGGAGCAGATCGGTCGCCGGGAGACCGAGGGCGTCTCATCGGCAGACGGCAAGCTCAACGGCAAGGCGATGTTTGTCCTCGACGGCGCATCCGCCGACATCCTGATCATCGCCTCGGACGACGGCGCAATGCACCTGGTCGACCCCGACGGACCCGGCGTCACGCGCAACAAGCTCAAGACAATTGACCGAACCCGGACAGTGGCCGAGGTCGCCCTGGACGGTGCCGCCGGCGACGTGCTGCCGGGGTCGGTAGGCGAGCGCGAGCCGCTCTTGAACACCATCGACGTCGGCCGCATGGTTCTCGCCGCCGACACCCTCGGCGCCGCCCAATCCATGCTCGACAAGGCCGTCGATTACGCCAAGGAGCGACGCCAATTCAACCGCGTGATCGGGTCGTTCCAAGCGGTGAAGCACATGTGCTCCGAAATGGCCGCCGAACTCGAGCCTTGCCGGTCCCTCATCTGGTACACCGCACATGCCTACGCCGCGATCCCCGAGGAAGGCCGGCTGATGGCGTGCCACGCCAAGGCGCACCTCTCGGAAGTCGGCAAGTTCGTCGCGCGCAAGTCCACCGAGGTCCATGGCGGCATGGGGATCACGGACCTGCTCGGCCTGCACTACTGGTTCAAGCGGATTGGCTTCAACCGGCAGTTGTTGGGAGCACCGGAGCTGGTTCGGGAGGAGGCGGCACGGGTTCAGGGGTGGGTTTGACACACCCCCCCCCCCGACTAGGCGCGACTAGGTCATGGAGGCTCTGAGTTCCCTCGAAACACTTCACGGTGGTGCCAGCGGAGATACTGCGGCGCGGGCCTATCGTGGGCGTCCCGTGGGAGAACCATGGGTTTCATTCTCTCGAATCGTCGCAAGGACTCGTTGAATCCTTCTCCGACAGCGTCTCGCGCCACAACTATCCTCAGATCATCCGCCGACAGTGCAAAAGCACCACGATCAAACAACCTGTCGTGCGGAGTACGCGCGCGGCTGCCTGCTGGGCGAGGGGCTTGGACGGTCCGTGGAAGGGTGCGCGAACTGCACCGGCGTTTCGTCCGGGAAACCGGCTTGGCACTGCGTTGACCCCCGCACGGCCCGATGTGCAGCAACCAATGCCGTCAGGCCGTGTACCTGGCTGCCGTTGTGTGGGTCGACATCAATTGGCAGCCAGCCAAGACCAGATTTCGTCCCACGCAAGTTCCAGCAGCCGCTGGCCGCGAAGCTGAATGAACGAACGGTCCCAAGTGCCAACCGCGTCGAGTGACTCGAGTATCGCGACCTGTTCATTGTCGGCGAAGAGCTGGCGCGTCTTCTTGCCGAAATCCAAACCTTCCCTCCCTGCCTGCGCCATGACGTCGTCCCTCTCGTCTTGCGTTTTGGCGGTCAGCGCCCTATAGAACAGCTTCTTCTTCGACCATTCGGCGTTGCCTATCTTGGCGTTTTCGGTATGGGGCAAAAGGATGAGATTGCCGAGCGAGTGTCGAATGTCGTCACCATATATCGCAGGATCCCAAGCGACGCCCCGGTCGGAATCGGGGGCGACATGTTCGACAGTTGCATACAGATCGCTGATCCATCTGCGGAAACTCAGGTAGTCGAGGTTCTCGCTGCGGCGGACGGACGTTCGAGTCAGCAGCCCGACCGCCTCAGCGTCCGGCAATGCGTTGTGGGCAGCGGCAAGCAGAAGGAACCGACATAGTGGACGAGAACGCCGCGCCAAGGGCACGGCGCTGGCGCTGCCAACCCATGCGTTCCGATCTTGCGCATCGCAGGGCTTCTTGAGGTACCTGTCACGAAGTTCCGTCTTTAGCGCAGCCACCGGTACGAGGTTGTTGTGTCCGTGGACGCCGGCGCAGAACGGACCTTCGCCCGCAGTCGGATTCCGATGCATTAGGCGGCGCAACTCGGAGTCGATGCCCGCTGTTCCACCCGTGACGGCGCGGCGCAGGACAACATACGCGGTTATCGCCCGCACCGCATCGAGAAGCTCAGCCTCGGAGAGGTCGCCACATCGCCACGACACCCAGTACCGTGCAAGGATGGGCAGAGTCAGGTTCGTGCCCATGGCCTTGAGGAACGAGAAGCAAAGCTTCAGTTGATCCGCTAGTTGTGGGGAACGGTGGAAGCCATCTAGGGCTTGGATCCGGTTGTGATTCCAATAGTTGAGCCTGAACTCCGCCAAGTCGGCCATGGACTTGACGAGGCGGCGGCGTTGGGCCGATCCATGTTCGTCGCGTGAGTAGCCGTCAAAGACGTTTCTGAGGTAGGTCCGCTGGGCCGCCAAGGACAAGCCGAGTTTCTCGCCGTTCAGATACAGCGCGAGAGAGATCAGTAGCTCTTTGGTCTCTTTCTGTCGGGTCTCCGTGTCGGCGTAGACGCGATCCAAGTGGTCAGCGAGGGCATTTAGGTGACGTTCGGACTCGGAGTCTCGGAAACCGCCGACCTCGTTCTCGTATTGGATGACTCGGGGCCGGAAAGTCTCGATGGCCGTCAGCGGCTCCCCTGTCGTGTTGAGGGCATCGAAGATGTCGAATGCGTAGCGATCGTCGTCGGTCTCGACCCTCGTCAGAACGACGCAGCTTGTGACGTACGAGGAAAACGCAATCAGCCGTGCTAAGGGTGCTACTTCCGGCGTGTTGCCGACGTCGGCTAGGGCACGGTTTGCAAACTGATCACTCTGTTGGGCCGAAGCGTTGTCCGATGAAGGGAGCTTTTCGAACAGTGGTCGAACGCCGGCGCTGTCGAAACGGTTGAGACCGGTTCGCTCGAAGTCGAGCGTGTAGTTAGTTTCGTCTTCGTCGACGCGGCAAAGGGCTAGGTCGACCTGCTTCCTAATGAACTTGTAGTTGCAGAGCAGTCGTTCTGATTGAACGTTGTTTGGCATGTCGCCTGGCTTGAATTCTGACCGGCTATCGGCAGCGAAGAACTTGGCGAACTCATAGAAGAACTTCGCGACGACTGAGCGGTACTCAGCGTCGTGGGAGTTGGATGCCCGGTTGTCGTCGTTCCTGACTATGCGGGGGAAAGGGAAGCTGCTTCCACGGCGGGGGAGTTGTCCGATCATGCAGGCGAAAAGCACATCGAGGTGGAAAGAGATCTCATCCTTCATCCATTCCCCTGTCTGGTCCCTCAATGGCGCTAGGTCGTCTTGGCGCTGTATCAATGCTTCAGCGAGGACGCAACAGAGGAGGTTCAGAGTGGTTAGGCGTTGTTGGCCGTCAACGACGGCCAGCGACGTGCCGGCGAATGAGCGTTCCTTGGACTGCCTCTCGTTGACTAGGATTATGGTTCCGAGGAAGGTGTAGGAAGCCTTCCTGCTGCGCCAACAGTTGGCGAATCCGTTGAGACAGTCCTCAAGGAGACGTTGAATGTTCTCGAGCTTCCAGTCGTAGCCCCGTTGATATTCGGGTACGCGGAAGCCGACCGGCCCGGCATGGCAGTTCATCGTGCCAAAGAGGCCCTGTGCTTTGGCGTCAAACAGATTCTCTGGGTCGACCATCGAAGCGACCATCTAATCGGGAACTCGGGTTGGCGCGCAGGCTTGCTCCACGAAGTCGGAAAGGTAGTCGAGGGCGACGTCGCCTCCTCGGTCGCTGAGGATGCCGATGAGCCGTGGCAAGCCGGCCAGCGCATAGGCGTTGGCGACCCTCATCATCGCGTGGGGGTCGCTGGCGATGGTGGTGTCGCCGGTGTGCGCGATCGCTAGCAGCATGAGCGCATCCGAGCGCCACGTGTCGCTGCCGAACACCGCGCCCTCGATTGCCTTGTACGTCTTGCCCTTGCGGTCGAAGTTCGGGGACAGACCTTCTTTGACTGCGATGCAGACAGCGAGGAACCACATGTCGACCATGCGCGGAAAGGGACTGTCCTCGGGACTGTTGTGCGTCCCTTCTGTGCGCGTGAGGCAGTAGGTGTGGAAGTGTTCGCGGTACTCCTCGGGGAGAACAATGTCGACTGCACCGAACTCGTTCATGCCACCTCCTGGCCGTCGATGAGTTGGGGGGACTCCCGGCGCTCGCAGATGTCGCAGTGGCTGCGATGGTCGCAGTCACATACGAAAAGTCGCGAGTCTTCGGCATGAGGATCGTTTACTAGGATCCTAGGGTAGTGTGCGGGATTGGTGAGGGTGTAGATCCGTCCTACCCGTTGGTCGAGTATCTCCTCGCACTCGTTGATCTCGGAGTGCGTGAGCATGAGGATGAGCTGACCGCTGTGCTCGGCGGCGAGTTGCAGGACGGCTTGCTTGACGTAGCCGCTCATCATCCCAAGGGGCGTGTCGATGACGTTGGGTGCCTCGACCTCGCTAACTTGTGCAAGCGCGAGGATGAACGCGATCGTGAGCGCACGTCGCGATGCACCGTTGAGGTCCTGCGAGGGATCGAGCGGCTGGTCGTAGGGACCGCGCACGACGATGCGGAAGTCGGGGGTGATAGTCGCCCGGCGGATGATGGCTTTCTCGGCTGCATCGGCTCCGATCATGTCGAGAAACAGGGCGTTCATGCGCTCGCCCACCTGTTCGAGTTCGCGGGTCCGCATGGTGTCAAGCGTACTGGCGAGGATCAGTTCGAGGTCCTTGGCGACTTGGAACTCCGCTGAGAGTTTCATGCCCTGCTCGTCGCGCGATAGCAGTTTCTCGCGGTCGCTCGCCGCGCTCTCCATCTCTCGGCGAGCCGTCTCGAGGGTGGCGGTCGCCCGGAAAAGCTTGGCCTGCTGTTCCTTGGCCTGCGCGCGGTAGCGGTCGCGTGCGCCGCGCATCTGCCGGATGTCGACGTCCGGCATTGCGGCGATCTGGGCGTCGATGTCCGCCTCCTCCTCGCCGAGGTCGTTGGCGCGCTTGCTGGCATTGACGCGGCGCTGGAAGACCATTTCATAGTCGTCCTTCCAGGTGCGATCAAGCGGCGGTCTGAGGAGATCCTGGGAGCTGTAGTAGAGGGCGGTCAGCTTCTCCCGGTTCTCGTCCGCGGTGCGGCTCTCCTCGATCAGCCCTGCGATGTGTTCGCGCCGACGTCGCCCCTCGGGACTGGCGTCGTCGAGACTCTCACCGCAGATGCAAGCCGCGTGATCGAGTCGGTCCTCGAGGACCGGGATGGTCTGGTTTGGGATCTGGTGCTGATTGTGGAGCGTCTGGAGGTGCACCTTCGCCTTCGCGAGCGGGCCAGCGAGCAGATGCTTGCCGAGCAGCTCGCTCCTGAAGAGGTTGGCGTGGTCCCGGGCGGCCTGGTCTACCTCGCGTTGGGCGACCTGGCGGTTCCGCTTGACCTTCTCGAGACGGCGGACGAGTTCGTCCTTGTTACCTTGGCGTAACACCTCGGTGAGTGTCCTGTCGGCTTCTCGCTCGAGATGTTCAAGCTCGCCGAGGGCGTCCTTCGCGTTCTTGATGTCTTCTTCGAGTCCCGGTATCTGATCCGCTAGGGACGCGAGCTTGTCTACGATCTTCTGCAGTTCGTCGGGGTTGCCGCGACCCTTGCGGACCTTGCTGTTCAAAGCGGACCCCACCTGCTGGGCGTGGTGGTGCGCGCGCTCCACAATCTCGAAGCCGAGCAGCGATTGGATGGCTCCTTCGACGCGCTTGACTTGGTCTGCGCGGCTACCCTCGATGAAGCTCAAGGCTCTGTCGCCGTCGGTGAAGAACACCTCGCGGAGGTCGTCGGGAAGATGGGGCCGGATGTGGGCTGCGGGATTGTCGAGCGGATCGGTGCCAGTGGGCGTGAATTTGAGGAGGCGGACTCTTGACGGGCTGCGCTCCCAAGTGCCGTCTGGCCGAGGCGTCTCGAAGGCGGCGCGCATGATCTTGTACTGCTGCACGTTCCCAGCGCGGGTCGGAATCTCGTAGTCGATTTCGATGGCGATGGGGACGATGGTAGCCGGGTCGCCTGGGATGTCCAACGGGCTCAGGCGGTAGGATGCGCCGGAGTCCGGAAGCGCTGAGTCGCCGAACAGGCCCCACTGCAGGGCGGTGAGCAAGGTGGTCTTGCCGCTCTCGTTGGCGGCGCGGATCACCGTGACGTTGCGTGTGGCACCCGTCGCGAACTCGATGGAAAGATCGCGTAGTAGGCGGAAATTCTCGATGTGGGCACGGAGGAGCTTCACGATTCCTTCTCGCGACGGGCCCTGTGTAGGGACATGCCAACAGTGTTCACCTGATCGCCGATCCGCTTGACGATGTCTATTCGCTTGATCGCGTGCTCCTGTTCGAGGTTGAGCACTTCGGTGAGGAGGTGCGTCATATCGTCGCGGTAACCTTGGCATCGCTCGGGGACATCGGCGAGTTCGCCGAGGAGAACGCCGAGGATTTTTCGATCGTTGTAGGCCATCAGGTGGAGCCCATGTCGTTGGCCAGTTTCTGCAGACGCTCGACGGCGCGATAGGGCCCGTCGGGCGACGGTCCGTTCCTGCTCAAGCGCGCGAACTCCCAAACCCGATCGAGTTCGGAGCGTACTAGCCGGCGGGCGTCGCGATCAAGCTGCTGGTCCGCCTGCACGGCGAAGGGTGGGACTACTACCAAGTCGTAGATGTCGGCGTGGGTCTTGCCGATCGCGCGACAGGTGCGCAGCAGGCGACCTCGGCGCTGGACCCATTGCCGGCGCACGGTGGTGCTCGCCAACAGGTAGGCGAGCCTGATCTGCGGGATGTTGACGCCCTCGTCCAGTACGCGCTTGGCCGTGAGTATGCGGACAACGCCTTCCTGGAACGAGGACAGTATGCGGGTGGTCTGGGACCGGCTGGCGGTCTCCTTTTGCGTTAGTTGGTGGAAGGGGAGCCGCCGAGACGACAGGAGGGCGTTAACGGCCTCGAGCTGCCCGGGATCCTTGTCGGTGGCGTAGACCAGAGCATGGCGTAGCTCTCTGGGGTTTCGGGCGCCGATGAGCGACGCGAGAACGTCGATCTTGCGGCTTGCAGTTTCGAGAACCAAGCGGCGACGACGGAGCAGATTGTCCAGGTAGGCGCTGTCCTCGCCCGCCTCAAGGCGCCACGCCTGTGTGCCGATCTCCCGTGTCAGATCGTTCCACTCCTCCATCTCGGGCCCGGTCAGTTCGACGAAATGGATGTGGTACTCGTACTCGGTGAGGCAGTTGCCGATTGCTTGTTCGAGCGAAAATGTGAAGCATGTGTCGCCGAAGTAGGCACGTAGGGCGGCGGTACCCTCTTCGTCGTACTGGCGGTCCGGTGTGGCCGAGAGGCCGATCCGGTAGTCGAAGTGTTCCGGCGGGTTGGCCGTGAAAGACTCCGCACCGAGGTTGTGACACTCGTCGGCAACGAGCAGTTTGTCTGCAGAGAGCGCCGCTAGGCGCTGGTTGAATTCGTCGGTACAGAGTGTGTCGTTGCTGACAACGAGGACTTCCGTCCGGGACATGCCGAGGCGGACTCGGCGACCGGCCTGGGCGATCTCTCGCGAACGGGCGCTGGGACCACCGACGGCCGTGAGATTGATGGGGTCCACCCCGAACTGGCGAATTTCTTCGCACCATTGCTCTATCAGCGGTCGGTAGGGAGCGGAGACGACTACGATTAGCCCGTTCGTTTCGTCCTGTAGTCTCGCGGCACCAATCATCGCCGTAATGGTCTTGCCGGAACCAGTGGCCATCTCGAGGATTCCGCGCCGGCCGGCGACCTCCCAAGCGCGGACCGCGTCGCCTTGATGCGCGAAATCGCCAGACTCGTAGTTCAGGTGCGACGGAATTGTTAACGCAGCCGGGCGCGAGGAATCCTCTTGTGCGACTCTCGGTCGCAACCCGTGCGCCCTGTCCCACATGGCCTGCAGATGGCCCTCGTCGGGCAACGTGTCGGTCTTGTAGGTTTGGACGACGCTATTGGCCACCGCTTCAGGTAGATCGAGGACGCGGCAGTCATCGTCGCCTCCGGTCCAGAGGTCGTCGAACTCCACCCGTAAACGGTCGATGGCGTAGGCGGACTCCGGCCCGCTCCAATCGCGTGACAGCGTCAGTTGCTCGCGATTGAGCAAAAGTCCCGACTTGGTCAGGTTCGTCGAACCGTGGAGCGCTACCGAGTTGTGGGCGTCGTGGAAGAGCCACACCTTCGGATGAAACAAGGCACCGCGCATGACGGCGACCTTGAGAAAGAGCCGACGCTGGACGATCAACCAAGCGAGGCACTCCAAGGTGTGCCAGGCGAGATGCTGTTCGGTCGGCACATCTTCCACGAGGAGGTGCCTGGCAAGGTCGGTGAGATGCGAGTCGTCCCGCGTCAGGGCATCGTAGTCTGATTCCGTTAGGAAAGGGCTCACGATGATCCGGAGCGGGGACTGCGAATTGCGCAGGAACGTCGCGAGGCCAGGCGCGATCTCCGCGAAAGAACTGCTTGCGAAGTAACCCATCATGATGTCGAGCGCCGTCGAAGAACGGAGCGCGGGTACAAGAACGTCAGCGACCAGTGGGTCCTTCGGGAGGACGTAAAGCGGGTCGGCTGCGGATAGTGCGGTCCTTAGGGTGTCGGATTGTTCCGTGCGCAGTGAATCTTCGGTCGGCATGGTGGTCGAGATCAACGGTCGGTACGTTACAGCGTGCAGATCAGACACGCATCGTCGTCGTCATCATCCTCGAGCAGTCTGTCTTGCCAATTAGTGACGCGGTTCGACTTCTTCGCCGCTGTGGCCTCGATCTGTTCACGCTGGGCGAGTATCTCATCGAGCGTGGCACCGGGGACCCAGGTGAATCGTTTGCCGGTGGACGGGTCGACCTTCTCGTACTGCTGCGCACGTTCGAACAGCTTGGGATGAGTGTCCGCCAAGCCGAGCCACTCGTCTCGTCGCTGAAAGAAGCAGAAGTAGCATCCAGACCGACTTCGCCATCGGTAGTACTCTGGAATTCCTACCGATTCCTCCAAAATCCTGATCACGTCAGCTTTGACGATGCCATCCTCTACGAAAGGATAGGCTGCCTTGATATTCGGCTTGTGGCTAATGTAGCCATCGCGCCGCTCGTCAGCTCGTATGCCGATGTAACTCACGCAAGGATCGTTCCCGATAAAGGCCTCTAGGGGTTCAAGTTTCATCACCCGCGTGCACCATCGAGCATGCGGAGCCGGCAGGAAGTTATTGAAACGTTTCAGGTGGTGGTCGAAGTCTCGGCCGCTGCTAAGCCGCTCGATCGGTTTGCCGAGATAGTCCTCGAGACGGTCGAGGTAGTCGTACACTTCGCGCAACTCGGCTCCCGTATCGCAAAAGAAATACTCGACGCCGTCGTCACGCCCTTGGTCCTTCAGATAGATGGCCAGCGCCGCACTATCTTTTCCGCCCGACAACCCCAACACGTGCCGGGTTCGCCTTACCTCGACCATTTTGGCGTCCTCTCTATGCGATTCGGATTTGATGCCCATTGGCCTCGGCCTGTTGATGTGGCTCACGCAGCCGGTTGAGACGATCATGCGACAATATGGCTAAGAGCGCCAACTCCAGCTTCCCGTCGTGCAAGGCCAGCAGCAGTCGGTCCACTTCATGCAACGTTGACGCAATGGCGGCTTCCGTAGCCTTGGTGATTGGGATGACCTCATCCGATTCACCCCTACTTACGCTTACCGTCTTCAATAGAATTGCCTCGTCAATGCCCTCCTGTTTCGACTTGGCGTCGAAGTGTAGCCGGAGCCGCTCTAGGTCTAGCAGTCGCTTGGAGAACTCCGCCAGTCGGTACTCGGCCGTGTCCCGATCTTGATCCGTCCACTTGCCCGCAGGTTTGTGTCCCAAGAACAACAGGAGACGGCTGAACCACTCCTCATCACTCGGTCTGCGGTCGGTGATCCGTCGGATAAAGCTCCTAAGTCCTTGAACGTCGATGGTGTACTGATCGAGTCCATGGCAACGACCGAGCAAGAGGTCGCGCAAGTCGTGTATGGGCGTGCTCTCGGGAATGTTGAAGCTTCCGCAGAGGCCCGACCGCATGTGTTCCACCAGACCAGCTTGGGCACCCTTCAGTTCCCTCAAAGCACCGATGAGGGTCTCGTCAAATCCAGATAGATCCGACCCGGCGTCGAAACCGCAGGCCTCCGGCAACTCCTTGAGCAGGAACTTCTCGGGAGATTTCGACAGGAAGAATGCCTGGCGGACGCGAAGCGTCGTATCGGACAATCTTCGGGTCTTCTGGGCGTGGTCATCAAGGCCAAGTACGAAGCTCGTTAGAGGACGGGCCAGATCAAGCAAGTTGACTGATTCCCGAACCTCGCCAAAAAGAGCCTTGCTGTACTCGTCGAATAGGGTTGCACGTACTCCCTCGATGCGGAATCGCTGGAACGAAAAGAGGTCAGGCCGCCGCACCCAACGCTCCAAGTGCTCATACGTGAGCGTTGGTGCGTACGTACCCTCGTCGTAGACGGCAATCTCGTAACGGTGCAACAGGTAGTAGTGCAGGAACAGGATCGGGAATAGTCCGCGCTTCAGCCCATATGGCGGTGACGCCAACTCGTCCATGAGCTCTTCGGGAGTGACCGGAGCCGCTTCTGACTCGGCGAACAACTCGTCAAGTCGCGCCCACACCGGACGCAGGTTGAGTGGGTCATCGTCGTCAGGTTCAACGAATCGCCAGCCATCGTCCGTCTTGATATGAAGATGGCCCGCTTCCAGGACGGAACGGTAGATCGCGCGCTCGGGCGGGTACTTCTGTATGTCGAGGCCTACGCGGTCGTGGTAATCGAGCATGTGCTGAAACAGCTTGTTCCTAGCGGCCGCGGCTTGTGACGAGAGGCGTTCGCGATTGATCAGTTCATTGGAGATGACGGGTGTTCGGTCGAAGATGCGATCCATCACGTCGGACAGCATCCGCTGGAACGCCCGCTCGGGTACATCGAGGCAATCATCCCGCCAGTACCAGTCCGACATGCCCGGATTGCCGATCAGCGAGTTGAGCGCTTTCCGTTCGGCGACTTGAGCGGCTTGGAGACGTTCCTTGATCTCCCGGGATGCCACCGGGTCTGAGGCGAGTTCCTGGCCGCTACGTTGGACGCCTTCCAGTGCTAGAACGTCGCCAATCACGGAGCGTATGGCGGCGCCGTCCTTGTGAAGGACCCAGATGTCGTTCGGTCCGGCCGATTGCCGCGCATCCTCGAAGATCGCCTCGTCATCCCTGCTCTCGGCCAGGAAGAACACGATCCGAGGGTCCGGGCGCGCGCTCGTCTCCACCAGGCCCCGGGATTGGGCATCGACGAATGCCACTTCGAAGTAGCGCAACGCGCCGGTCTCGATGGAGTGGCGCCGTGCAACGACCGGTGCGGACTCTATTCGGTCGCGCAGGGCGGCCGCCAACTCGAATTGACCAAGCTTCTCCCTCTCTAGGTCGGTGCGCTCGTCGATGTCGAAGTCGGTGCCCTGCCAAACCCGGTATTCGCCATTGAAACGGCGGTACTGAACGATGGATGCGTCAATCAGGGATTGGGCCGTGTCCTGGAATGCCCGTTTGGTCGGGAACAGGTGGCGAAGTATCGCTTCGGAAGCTCTCAGGCCTCCCGTACGGGACACCAGATTGAGCACGCCAATCGCTTTGGCGAGGGCCAACGGCGGATCGCTTGGGTCTGTGGTCTCGCATGCGGCTTCCGCGCGCTCCACCGCCGTGACGACTTCTGCCCAACGGCGATGCGTAAGCGGATCGGCAAGGACGGCCGGTTGGTTTTGAACGAAGTAGTCGTAGACCTCGCCGGGATGTACCCAGTCGCCGATTGCTTTCACGGAATCGACGGAGTCGCGGAAACCGTGGGTTTCGCGACTACCGAGATAGCTGAACAGGGTCCGCTCGTTTTGCGCGAACCGCTGGCAGAGCGTTGGGAGCACCAGCAACGAAATGGGATGCATGGGATAGCAGGCCGAGAAGATGTCGGCCGCGGCATCCTCGTCCAGCGTGGCCGGTAGCGCGCTGGCCTTGCCGAGTGCCCGAGCGATTCGACCCGCACGATCGCGAATCGACTGTCGCTGGGTGTCGGTCAACGAGTTCGAGAACGCCGCCGCGACGACCCGTAGTGTCTGCTCGGGCGTTTCGACGAACGAGACGCTTTGGAATCGGCCCTGCACTTTGGTCCAGTCGTTCTTCAGCTTCTCGCCCATACCCCTGGCGTAGAGGTCGAAGCCCTGGTGCAGGAGCACAAAGAGCATCAGGTTCGCCTTGCGCCCTCTGAAGGCACGCTCCGCCAGTTGCTGCAGGAGGAATACGCCGCCACCGCCCCGTCGGGCCTCGTATTCGAGGAACTTGCCCAACTCGTCGATGACCATGAGCAAGCCGCCAGCACCGGTTCGTTCGAGTGCGAGCTGCAACGCGTCCACGAGTTCGAGGACGTGGCTGTCGGGTACGTCGCCGGCCGCCCGCGCCTTGCGGATGTCCTTCAGGACCGCTGGCTTGCGGCCTCGCTTGCCTGCCCAGAACCCGGTTGCGGCCTCGTCCAGTGCCGCCAGTAGTCGACGGGAGAAGGACTCCTCGCTGCCCGAGAGAACGACCCGGCACCAAGGGCCCTGTCGTGCGAAGCGCCTGGCCAGATCCGACCGTTCAGCGGCGAGTACCTTGGTGGCCAACGCCTTGACACCTCCCTTGCTGCCCAACAGTTCATGGAGAAACAAGGCGAATGAGGACTTGCCGGAGCCATACGGTCCGATCAGGCTCCAGGCACGGGGCTGGTCGTCCGAGCCGAGTACACCTGTGACGTCTTCGAGCAAACCGACGCCGCGGGCCGTGGGCAGGTAGGCCTCGATGATGGACCGCGAACCACGGTCCCGTTCGACGTTGGTGGATCGCGTGTAGCGCGTGTTGACGTCGATCTTGTCGGCAAGACTCATGCGGCAAGCCTCCCGACCGAACTCCCGTACCGGTCGCGGAGGATCGACATGGCGTCGAACGCGGCGAGCTTGTAGAGCTGGAACACGCCGGCGGTACGGTCCATTCGGAGGTCACGGGGATAGTCTTCGCACAGAGCTTCGAGCTTGCCGATCAACCCCTCCTCCGTCAGCCTGAACACGGCTCCCGGGGCGCAGTGGTGCTTGTCGCTGTACATCAGGTCTTCGACGGCGAGTTGCGGTGCGCCCGTGTGGTCGAACAGTTGGGCGACGGCGTAGGCGAATACGCTTGAGGGGAGTTCGGGCCGGTCCATGGGCACGGCCCGCCAGTTGCGGGTATCGAGCCGCTCTTGCAGGTTGAGCGCCGCTAGCGGTGAATCCAGGGCGTCTTCAAGGGTCAGGCGAGAGCCTGCAAGTGTTCGCGAGTACATCCGCAGCACGAGTTGGGCATCACCCTTTAGCGTCGACTGAGCGACCTTGGGGGCGACCTCGTGCTTCACGAAGTCGCTTAGTCCGGTGGCGACCTCGACGCTGGTGAAGGTCGGCTTGTGGAAGTGATTGAAGAACCAATAGATGGCAGTGGCGCCCGCGGGATTGGTCCCTAGCAGCCAATGAAGCAGCCAAATGGTGGCCTCATCTTCGAGGTAGGGGTCTCCGCCCTCGCCGAATACGACGTGACCGATCTCGGTGGGCTCCAGGGTGTTGGTCGCACCGACACGGTGGGCAATACCCGTTGCCTGAAGCCAATAGCGGATCGACGCCACCATGTTCTTGCCTACCCCAAGGTTCACGGTGGCGTCTTCACGATTGAAGATGCGTGGATCGTCGATCAGGGCATTCAAGCCCTTGGTAATCCATCCGAATCTTAGGGGGAAGGACTCGTGCCGACCGAAGGAAACGGTGCCGCGTTGCAGTCTCATCAAGCGCAGTCCATGTGCTTGTCAGCCGTGTTTGACCACGGACCCACACTATACACGACACACGACCGGAGTCCTTCAGAACGCAAACCGGTCGCCGTTAGGGCCGTGGTGCCGCCCCGACCAACATCATTCGGGTTGGGCGTACAACCTACTTGGCAGATACTGTACACCTGTCCATATGACATTGCACGGAGGGGGCACGGAGGGTCGCGCGTCCTCAAGTGCGGTCACTCAAACAACCGTTCGTCCCACCAGACCGGCGTTTCGAGACCCGGCTTGATCCGGGGGAAGTGCTCGTGGGTCGTGTTGATGATGATGTTCCGCTCGACCCGCGCGACGACGGACGGCACGAAAAGGACGGCGCTGCGTCGCTCGACGTACCAGCGGTGCCCGAACAGCCTCGCAGATGTCCCACCGGGTTGGTGCCAACCCGGCAATTGGTCGGCGACCGCGACTTCGTAGCTGACGCCGGCGGGAATCGTGATGTCGATGAAGTGCTGGTTGGGTGGCAACTCGCACGCCCAGTTCGCGAGCGACTCGAACATGGCGGTCGAATAGTGCTCGGCCGCATAGACTGCGCGATCACCCCGCTCGTGCCAGCGACCGGATACCCGGACGGCACCTTCCGCGGAGTCCGCCGAGTAGATCGGGAAGGAACCCGCCGGATCGCCGATGCGATAGGCCGTTAGCTGGGCTGGCAGCCCGGCGCCAGCCTTGCCGCACGAGTTGGGCGCGCGCATGATGCTCGTGTGCTGCTGCGCCGAACCATACGTTCCGTTCTATTCGCGGCCGCGCTCATCGCCCCGTGGTGTGCCGCCGAGCAGGTGGTCCGGGTCAAGGATGGCGACAGCCTGGTCGTCGACTCGAATGGCAACGAGGTGGACGTCCGCCTGGCCGACATCGATGCGCCGGAGTACAACCAGCCGCGTGGAGACGAAGCCCACGCCGCGTTGCGGTCGCTGGTGGCGGAGAAGGATGTCCGGCTCGACCTGATCGGTGGCGACGCCTATCGGCGCATTGTTGCGCGGGTTCACGTCGGCGATGTCGACGTGAACGCCGAGCTGGTCGGCCGTGGACTCGCCTGGGTCCGGCGGGCGTACGATCCAGCGCCCGAGCTCGTCGCCGCGGAGGAGAAGGCGCGAGCGGCGCGACTCGGCCTGTGGGCCGACGAGGATCCGGTGCCACCCTGGATCTGGCGCAAGACCAAGCAGTCGGACGGTAGCCGCAAACTCGGTGTGATACCCGAGGTGGAGTGCGGTACCAAGCGGACCTGCACCCAGATGACGACCTGCGAGGAGGCCATCGCCTTTCTCCGTCAGTGCGAGCTCACGCACATCGACGGCGATGGTGACGGAATCCCCTGCGAGAAGCTCTGCCGCTACTACCGTTGACCCAGAAGACGATAATGGCCAAGAACATCAAGGACGCCCTGCGCGAGATCTGCCTGTCGCTGCCCGAGGTCGAGGAGCGTTCCGGTCATGGTATGCCGGACTACCGGGTCCGCAACAAGGTGTTCGCCATGATGGCGGTGAATCACCACGGCGACGGCCGAATCGCGGTCTGGCTGCACGCGCCGACCGGTGCCCAGCACCTGCACGTCGAGGGCGAGCCCGAGCACTACTTCGTGCCGCCCTACGTGGGGCCTCGGGGCTGGCTTGGGGTGCATCTCGATCGCGGCAACGACTGGTACAGTATTGCGCTGCGGGTTCGCGAGGCCTACGTCAATGTGGCGCCAGCGGATCTCGCCGGCGATCTCGGCGAACCCGTCGACATCGAACCACCCACCGAGACCATCGATGCGGAGGACTTCGATCCGCTGTCGGTGCCCCACGCCCAGGAGAAGCTCGACGGAATCCGGGCGCTGTGTGCCGAACTGCCGGAGACGTCCGAAGGCAGACAGTTCGGCAATCCGGCCTTCAAGGCGGGCAAGAAGACCTTCCTCACGGCACATCGCTACCGGCGCCGTATGCAGTTGGAGATTTGGGTCGGCCCGGAACTGCAGGCCACGCTCACCGACGATCCGCGGTTCACGATCCCACGGTACATCGGCCACCGAGGCTGGATCGATCTCGACGTCGAGAATCACCTCGACGGGGACGAGGTTCGGGACCTCGTCCTCGGCAGCTACCGGCACTTCGCCCTGAAGAGGATGCTGAAGGCGCTCGACGGCTGATCGCCACCCTCGTCGGCGCCTACAGCCCGCCAAGGGTCACGGGGTGCACGACAAATCGGCGCGGGCGACCACAAGGGTCGCCCCTACGATTCACCAGAGATTTGTCGTACGCCCAGGGTACGACGGTCGTTGCCGGTATCCGCGCCGCGAAGTAGAGTCGGTGATTGACCTACGGCCACGGGTGGAACGATGGGATACAAATTCAACGTCAACGGGCGCGCCGCCGAAGTCGACGCGGCGCCTGATACGCCGCTCCTTTGGGTGTTGCGCGACAACTTGGGATTGACCGGCAGCAAGTACGGTTGCGGCGGCGGCTACTGCGGGGCGTGCACCGTGCACCTGGACGGTGCCGCGGTGCGGTCCTGTCAATTGCCGGTGTCGACCCTGGAAGGCAGGTCGATCCAGACCATCGAGAGCCTGGAGGATGGGCATCCCGAACTGGTCGAGACCTGGGTCGCCAACAACGTCGCACAGTGCGGCTACTGCCAGTCCGGCCAACTCATGTCGGCGGCGGCGTTGCTCGACGCCAACGCCGAGCCCAGCGACGCCGACATCGACGCCGCCATGGCCGGCAACATCTGCCGCTGCGGCACCTACGTGCGGATCCGCGCGGCCATCCACGAAGCCGCCGGCAAGCGCGCCAACGGGAGGACCGACCGATGAACACGATCACCAAGATCTCCCCCGACCTCTCCCGTCGTCACTTTCTCGGTGTGTCGGGGGTGCTCGTGCTCGGCACCTGCCTGCCGACACGGAAAGCCGCGGCCCTGGACGTCGCCTCGGGCGCGTTCGAGCCCAACCTCTTCCTCGCCCTCGATGCGGACGGCACCGTCCGGATCACGACCCACCGCTCGGAGATGGGCCAGGGCATCCGCACCGCGCTGGCCCAGGTCGTCGCGGACGAACTGGACGCCGACTGGTCGCGGGTCGCCGTGGTGCAGGCCGAGGGCGATGCCAAGTATGGCGACCAGAACACCGACGGCTCGAAGAGCATCCTGTTGAACTACGACCGGCTGCGTGCCGCGGGCGCCAGTGCGCGGCTCATGCTGCGCCAGGCCGGCGCCAAACGCTGGGGAGTCGACGTCGACTCGGTGGCCGCGATCAACCACGAGGTTGTGCACGAGGCCAGCGGCCGCCGACTCGGCTACGGCGAACTTGCCGGCGACGCTGCGGCCCTGCCCGTCCCGGGCGACGCGCCGCTGAAACAGGAGACGGAGCACCGCTTCATCGGCAAAGGCGTGACCCACGTCGATGCGGCCGACATCGCCCGCGGCCAGGGCACGTTCGGTGCCGACTTCCGCTTGCCCAACATGGCGACCGCCGTGGTCGTGCGCTGTCCGTGGCTTGGCGGCGGAGTGAAGAACATCGCCAACAAGCCGACGGCCGAAGCCGGCCTGGTGGGCATCGAGATCCTCGACCCGGCGCCGAGCGCCGGTCCGGTCTTCGCGCCCTTGGGTGGGGTGGCGGTGGTTGCCGAGGACACCTGGACCGCCCTTCGCGTCGCCCGGCAACTCGACATCGAGTGGACCGCAAGTCCCAACCAGGACTTCGACAGCGATGTGCTGCGCCAGTCGCTGCGCGACGCCCTCAAGCAACCGGGAACGCTGGTGCCGGGTTCCGCCAAGGGCGACGTCGACGCGGCACTCGAGTCCGGCGGCACCGAACTGGAGGCCACCTACGAGACGCCCTTCCTCTCCCACGCGCCCATGGAACCGCCCGTCGCCGTGGCGGACGTCTCCGAAGATGGCTGCACGGTCAATGCGCCGCTGCAGGATCCGCAGGCCGCGCGCGGGCTCATCGCCGGCTACTTGCGAATGGCGCCCGATAAGATCTCGGTGACGCCGACCCTGCTCGGCGGCGCCTTCGGGCGCAAGTCGAAGCCGGATTTCGCCCTCGAGGCCGTGGAACTGTCGAAGCGGCTAAAGCGCCCGGTGCGCGTGCAGTGGCTGCGCGAGGACGATATCCGCCACGACTACTTCCACGCCGCGAGTGCCCAGTACCACCGGGCGGTGATCGACGATGCCGGGCGACCGACGGCGTGGCTGCAGCGCACGGCGTTCCCGTCCATCACCAGCGTGTTCGCGGCTCAGGCGCGCGACCCCGCCGCCTGGGAGCTGGACATGGGCTTCTCCAACCTGCCCTACGCGGTGGACAACCAGCGGATGGAGTTCGCCGGCATCCGCCCGGGCATCCGGGTCGGCTGGCTGCGGTCCGTGTGCAACATCTTCCACGCCTTCTCCGCCAACGTGTTCGCCGACGAGATGGCGGCCGCGGTGGGACGGGACCCCATCGAGCACCGCCTGGCAATGTTCCCGGCGAGCGGCAAGCTGAAGCCGCCCGGCCAGCAGCCCATGCCCGGCCACGAACTGGACTTCGGCCGGCTGCGCCACGTCATCGAGCGGGTACGCGAGTTGTCGGCGTGGAACAAGCCGCGGCCGGAAGGTGTCGGCCTCGGCTTCGCCGTTCACCAGAGCTTCAATTCATACGTCGCGATGGTACTCGAGGCCAGCATGGCCAACGGCCAGCCCCGGGTGTCGAACGCCTACGTCGTGCTCGACTGCGGCACCTACGTAAACCCGGATACCTGCCGCGCGCAGATGGAGGGGGCGGTGGTGTTCGGCCTGTCGCTCGCACTCCACGGCGACATCGGCATGAAGAACGGCGCCGTGGTGCAGAGCAACTTCCACGACTACCAGATGCTGCGCATCGCGGACGCGCCTGCGACGACGGTGGAACTGGTCGCGGCCCAGGGCCGGCTGCCGGCCGGGGTCGGCGAGCCCGGGGTGCCGCCGGTGGCTCCGGCGTTGTCGAACGCGATCTTCGCCGCCACGGGGACGCGCCATCGCACGTTGCCAGTGCGAACCTAACGGGCCTGCGCGGTGATGCAGCGCGTCTTGGCGCACCAGGTCGCGCTCGGTCTCGTAGTCGCCGGCGTAGCACTCGGCGGCTGCGAGGAACCAGCGCCCAGGTTCGAGGCGCCTGTGGCTTCCGGGGTACTCACCCTACCCGTTCGCGAGACCCAGGAATTCGACGCCATGATGTCCACCGCGGGCCTGCACGCGGCCTTGCAGGGGAGCCACGCCGCCATCGAGGTGGGCGGCCTCGGGGAGTCGAGCCGGATGCTTCTCGCCCATGTCCCCAAGGCCCGGTTCGAACCCGTGATCCTCGGCGTCGAGACCACCGCGCTGGACGCCGTGGTCGACGGCGGCTACACCCTCGTGGTCGGCAGCGGCTTCGTCTCGGTCTTCGATCCCGTCTCGCCCCTGGGGTTGCTGCAACTGAACGGCGAGGTGATGAGCGAAATCACACCCCACGGCTATACGCGCATCCTCGGCATCAGCGAAGGAACGCTGCGGATCATCGGCCGCGCCGACTACCACCCGGGGTTGTTCGAGTCGGCGATCCAGGTGGGGCCGGGCGTGGTCGAGGGCGGCAAGCTCGACATCCGCCCCAGTGAACGGGAATTGCCCGCCCACATTCGGGCTTTCGTCGTCACCTGCCAGGACCGTTGGCTGGCGGGAGTCGCGCAAACGCCGATGCACCTCTACGACGTCGGCAGCCAACTGGTCGAGATGTTCGAGCAGGAAGCTCTCGCCTGCGACGAGGTGGTCAATCTCTCCGGCGACAGGGAGGCGCTCCTCGCGCTCGCGAGCGACGACGGCGACAGCATCGCCTACTTCGGCAATCCGCGTCTGCCGAAGGCGTCCGTGATCGCCTTCCGCGAACTCCGCTAACACGTTCAACACAGCCTCCAAGAGGACCGCACCCATGGACATCGGCGTCTGCGTCGCCACCCACATCAACGACATCGACTACGTGGTCCGCGCCGAGGAACTCGGCTACTCCCACGCCTGGCTCGCCGACAGCCAGATGCTGTGGTCCGACTGCTACGCCGGACTCGCGCTGGCGGCGGCACGTACCCGTCGCATTCACCTAGGCACCGGGGTCGCCATCACCGGCACCCGGCCGGCGCCCAACAACGCCTCCGGCATCGCCACCATCAACGCCCTGGCGCCTGGCCGGACCTTCTTCGGCGTCGGTGCCGGCAACACGGCGATGCGGGTCATGGGACTGCCGCCGCAGCGGATCGCCGAGTTCGACCGCTACCTCGAAACCATCGGTCCGCTGCTGCGCGGCGAGGAAGCCGTCTTCCACCACGGCGGCCGGGAGCTGCCCATCCGGCACATCATGGCGGACAAGGGCTTCGTCAACTTCGACGATCCGATCCCGATGTACGTCTCCGGGTTCGGTCCCAAGTCCCTCGGCCTCGCCGGCAAGCACGGCGACGGCGCCGTGCTCGCGCTGCCACCGAACCCAGCGGTCATGGAGAACCTTTGGCGGCGGATCGAGGACGGTGCCGCCAACGCCGGCCGGGAGATCGACCGCGACGCCTACTACACCACCGCGCTGACGACGATGGTCGTGCTCGACCCGGGCGAGGCGGTTGATTCGCCACGCGTCAAGGCCGAGTGCGGTGCCATGGCGATGGCCGCCGTGCACTTCGCCTACGACCAGTTCCGCAACTTCGGCCGCAAACCCACCGGCTACCTGGCCGGCATCTGGGAAGACTATCGGGCGATGATCGAGGCCTATCCGGCCGAACGCCGCCACCAGCGCATCCACGGCGGCCACAACTGTTGGGTGCTGCCCGAGGAGGAGCGGTTCCTGACCCCGGACATACTCCGCGCCACGGCGATGATCGGCGAGCGCGACGAACTGATCGAGCGGTTGGTGGCGTTGGCCGGTGCGGGCCTCCACCAGGTCATGATCCTGCCCAACTACGACACCCGCTTCGACGTCCTGGAACGGGTCGCGAATGACATCATCCCCCATGTCTGACGAAGTCGAGCTGACCGGAAGCTGCCTGTGCGGCGACATCCGCTTCGCCATCGACGGCCCGGTCCAGCAGATCGCCCACTGCCACTGCTCCATGTGCCGCAAGTTCCACGGCGCGGCGTTCGCCTCCTTCGCCGTCACCGCGCCCGAGCACTTCCATTGGCGCCAAGGCGAGGAGAGTGTCGTCCACTACCGGTCGTCCGGGAGTGGTTGGCGTGAATTCTGTCCCCGCTGCGGCTCGGCCACGCCGGCGTGCCCCGAGGGGGGTCCGTTCGCCCTGGTACCCCTCGGCAACATCGCCGAGGATCCGGTGACGCGACCGAGCCTGCACTTCTTCGTCGGCTCCAAGGCCCCTTGGCACGCCATCGTCGACGAGTTGCCCCGCCACGACGCCTGGCCACCCGAGTTCGGTGCCGACGCGGTGGTCGTGGAACGTCCGACACGCACCGCGCGCACGCCCGGCGCGACCGGCGGAAGCTGCCTCTGCGGCACCGTCAGCTTCGAATTCGACGGCGACCCGGACCGCATGGTGAACTGCCACTGCTCCCGCTGTCGGCGCGCGATGAGCGCCGCCTACGCGACCATGACCATGGTGCCGCTGGGCGCCTTCCGCTGGCTGAGCGGCCGCGACAACGTGGTCGACTACAAGATGCCCGAGGCCAAGGTCAAAGGCACCGCGTTCTGCCGCACCTGCGGCTCGCAGGTGGCCAGGCAACGCGGCGAGGACCAGATGCAGATTCCGAGCGGTTGTCTCGACGACGACCCCGGAACACGCCCCGCCGCCAACATCTTCACGGCCTCCAAGGCGGCGTGGGCGGTTGTCGACGACGGCCTGCCGAGCTTTCCCGAATACCCGCCATGATTCAATCACGGCAAGCAATACGACCCGCAACTCGTCAGGCTTCCGTCAACGCGACGACGCGGTCTCGCACCTCTTGGGCAACACGCAGCACGGCGGCGGCGAGGTGCTCGTCGACGTCCATCTCACCTTCGTACTCCGCGACATTCCGTTTGCGGTGTGCTTGGTCTAGTACGCGCCACTGTTCCGCGGGAAGATCAACCGTGTGTCGCAGGCACTGGAAGACGAGGTAGCGCGACCGGGACCGATAGCCTCGGTGACGCAAGGCGGCCAACGCCAGCGCATGGGCGGCGTTGTAGGCCAGGTCGAAACGGCTCTCCAGACTCAACTGCTCGTGCGCCGCGTCGTCGAGGCGTCGAATGCCGGATCGGACCAGGCCCTGGACCTCCGTCACATCCGTAGGCTCATTGTGCAACCCGCCAGTGCGGACCAGATTCTCAAGCTGCGGAATGCTCATCCAGGGATCCCACTAGCACCAAGGTTTCGCCGGCAAGGACGCGACTTAGGAAGCTGCCGCCGGCAGCTCTTCGTTCAGTGAGCTCACGTTCAGTGTAAAGCGTTGGACTCACCTGCCTGTCGAGCGCCGCTTCGACCGGTGCGAGCACCGAGTAAACGTCCTCCAGTGTCAGATCGTCTCCGACGATCAACAGGTCGATGTCACTATCCGCGCCGTCGACCCCGCGAGCAACGGAGCCGTAGATGAGTGCAAGCCTGATCCGATCAACCAGCGGGAACAGCGCTTCACGAATCGGTTCGGCCAAACCCACCGTCTTCCGCACCAATCCCCGCAACTCGGCGAACACGGGCGACTCGGTGTTGGCTCGATGGTGCTTCTGACGTCCCTGCCGGCTCACTACGACGAGTCCGCTGGATACCAGACGTTGGAGCTCGCGCTGGACGGCACCCGAGCCCGACCCGGTTAATGCGATGAGTTCGCTGGCGTAGAAGCTGCGCGACGACTGTCCGAACAGGAGCGACAGCAGGCGTTGCTGAGTGGTCGTGAAAAGCGCGCCAGCGATGCCGACACGCATCTCGCCGCGTTCAGCGGACCCGCCTTCCCGAATTGGACGAGACTCATGGATCGCTTCATCAATGCCCATATTGGGCAACATAGTACCCATTTTGGGTAGAATGCACCATTGCGGGAACGGCCAAACTCAGCGGATCAATCCGGCGTCACTACCCTTCTCGCCATGGTGAGAGACCGGATGCCGAGACGGTCAGCCGGCTTTGCGTGTTGACGACGCCCCAGCCACCGACGGGAGCGCGGCGGGCGGCTCGGGCTCACCGGCCCAGGTCCGGGATACGAGATCGGCTGAAACGGATTCAGACATCCTGGATCAGCGCCCCGGCCACCGCCACGGCGGCAGATCGAGTGGTCGGAAGCCCAACGCCGAGGTCTCGCCGAGTTCCTTGGCGAGTTCGAGGTGATTGCAGTCGTCGTCCCGGGTCAAGGCGTCGACGAGGCTCTCGGCGTGCGTCGTGACCCAGAGTTGGGTGTTTTGCGCGCACCGCTTCATCAACCGTCCGAGGGCGGGCAGCAGTTCAGGGTGCAGACTGGTCTCGGGCTCGTTCAGGACCATCAGGCTCGGCGGTCGGGGCGTCAGCAGCGCGGCGATCCACAGCAGGTAGCGAAGCGTGCCATCGGACAGTTCCGCTTGGGAGAGGGGCCGCAGCAGGCCGTATTGCTGGAACCGGAGACTGAACCGTCCCCCGGCATCCTCGACATCCACCGATGCCCCCGGAAAGGCGTCTGCGACGGCTTCGTTCAAGGCTTCGTCGTCGCCCGTCTCCACGATCGTCCGCCAAGCGGCCGCGAGGTCGTGACCGTCGTTGCTCAGCACCGGCGTACGCGTACCCACCTGGGGCGCGCGGGCGGGGGCTGCAGCATCGCTGCGGAAGTGGTCGTAGAAGCGCCAGGAGCGGATTTTCTCGCGCAGTATGAGCACCTCGGGGGCCCGCTCAGGATCCGCCATGCGCGACAGCATGCTGTCGAACGTCGGCAGGTGCTTTTCTATCACCTGCCAGCGGCCATCGGCATCGCGGGCCCGCACCACCGCACCGCGGCGGTCCACCAGGGCGCGCGCGTCGTGCCAGGTCTCGCCATGCCAGATCACTTCCCGTTTGATTTCGGGGTCCTTGCCGAACATCGTCCGGCTCGGCGGCGGCAGGCCGTAGTCGATGGCGTAGCTGAAGTCGTCGCCGGCGAATCCGAAGCGCAGGTTGACGGGCTTCCTCCGCGGTCCGCCCTGAACGGGATGCTCACCGCTCTTGAAGGCCCGCGAGACCTGTTCGGGTCCGGCCCAGAGTACCGACTCGATTCCGCCTTCGGCGGCCAGCGACTCGACCGCCGTGCCGAACGCGGTCTCCGATAGCAGGCGTAGGCCCCGGTACAGGTTCGACTTGCCGCTGCCATTGGGACCCGTAACCACGTTCAGCGGCCCGAGCGGCAGCACCAGGTCACGAAGCGACCGGTAGTTGGCGACGGCTAGCGTCCTGAGCATCGCGGAAACCCCTTGTCGCCCCGATGCTATCACTCGGAGAGTCGATGCCCGTCCTGTTGCCGCTGTCACCCATCGGCAATATGGGGGAACGCACCACATCGGCATGTCCCCCCCCGGGCGGGACTTCCAGTGCATTGCACTGACAGCATGACTTTCGGTATCGTTTGACAACCTCACGAATCTCATGGAATTTCGCCACGATGAAGACAAAACCGATTGTCTACGAGGCGCTGCACCCCGACGAAGTGGAGATGCTCCCCCAACGGATAAGAGCACGCCTTGGCGAACAAGCCCACGAGCACGACGAGTGGATGGTCTTCCATACGTCCTTGCCACTCAGCGACATGGTCGACCGCCTGAATCGCTTGGGCAGCGTACCGAGTATGCACCGTTGGCGTCCGAACACCTCGTCCGACCTCGACCGGATACTGACTTGGCTCGCCGCCGATCAATCCGACGTGGAGCAGGACCTGGCCATTGATAACCTTGCCGCTCGCCGCGACTACCTGGATGACACCCCGACGCTCACTGCGGCGCAGATCCATCGCCTATCGGGCCTGGCCTCGCGCAACAAGAGCGAGCCCGCTTCCCGCTGGAAAAATGAAGGCAAGACGTTTGCCGTCCGGCTCGGTCGGCGCGACCTCTATCCGGCGTTTCAGTTCGAGGACGGGAAACCGCGTACGGTCGTGCGCCATGTGCTCGCCGCGTTGCCTCCGGGAATGACCCCGTGGCAGAAGGCGTTCTGGTTCGCCTCGGGCAACGGCTGGCTTGACGGCGACGAACCACAGCAGCGCCTGGCGGATGACCACCAAGTCGTCGAGGCGGCGCGCCGGCTCTTGGAACCGGCCATTGGATGAGAAAGCGGCCCCGCCCGTTCCCGTTCCTGATCCGCGGGCTCGCCTCAAGCCGCCGAATGTCGTGGAGCTGACCGCAGGCGAGTTGCTCCACCGGGTCCACGACCGTCAGTTCGACGGGCGCGCGTTCAATCCCTGCCGGGGCGGCCCGACAAGATTCGCGCCGATCCGCGACGCGCACGACCGTTGCGTACCCTCGTTGTATGCGGCCGACACCGTGGAAGCGGCGATCCATGAGACGATCCTGCACGATGTCCCACTTCGCGCGACGCGAAAGAGCGTGCCGCACGGCGAACTCCAAGACCGCCGGCATAGCACATTGATGGTGCGCCGCGTACTCCGTCTAGCCAGTCTACGGGCACCAGACCTGTTGAAGTGGGGCTTGCGCCGCGAGGCCCTGATCGCCAGCCTGCCCACGCAATACCGACGCACGGCGCTCTGGGCGAAGGCCGTACACGATCAGTTCGACGACATCGACGGACTCGTCTGGACGTCGAATCTGTGCGATCCGGACTCGGCACTGCTCCTGTTCGGCGACCGTGTCGCCGCCACGGATCTCACGGTGGCCGGCATGCGCGAAGGGTCGGACGGGTCGTTTCTGGGGGATGTGCGCAGGGCAGCCCAGCGCAGCAACATTCTGATCGCGCTCTAGCCCAAGTTTGCCAAGGGATCTGCGAAGTCGTTTCAGATCAGTGGTCTACGGGCGATGCCGGCTGGCGGTTTCTACGTCACGGCGACCTCTGCACAGTACGGGAGCCCAAGCTGTTCTAGGGAAGGTATCAACCAGCAATCAACCAGCTATCTCCCCGTGAAGTTGGGTTTACGGCGTTCCAGAAAGGCCTTGACGCCCTCTTGAAAGTCCTCCGAGGCGAACATGCCGTTCAAGTGCACCATCAGGTGGTCGACGGCGGTGTCGTAGGACTCCTCGAGGCCCATGCGCATCATGCGTTTGGTGGTCTGCACCGCCATCGGGGCGTTGTCGGCGATTTCCTCGGCCCACTGCATCGCAGTGGGCATGAGTTCGTCGTCCGGGACCACGGCATTGACCAGGCCGATGTCCAGGCATTCCGCGGCGTCGATGGTGCGCGCCCGGTAATAGAGTTCGGCGGCCTTCGCCCAGCCGATGAGGCGCGGCAGCAGCCACGTGCCGCCGCTCTCGGGTACGACGTTGCGCTTCGCCGTGACCGCCGCCATCTTCGCGGACGACGAGGCGATGCGGATGTCGGCGAGCAGTGTCAGGTCCATGCCGTAGCCGGCCGCAGCGCCGTTGACCGCGCAAACCACCGGCGTGTCGATATTCCACATGACATTGATCGGTGCGTCGCGCAGATCGAACAACTGCCGCGGCGGGCGGTTGTCGCCGCTGCGCGTGTCGCGGCTGCCGATGCCGCCCTGGCCGACGTTGACGAGATCGAGGCCCGCGCAGAATCCGCGGCCCGCACCGGTCAGGACGATGCAGCGGGTGTCCGGATCCTTGCTGGCTTCGAGGAGCTTGGCCGACAGTTCGCCGAGCATCGGGCCGCTGATGGCGTTCAGACGTTCGGGGCGGTTGAGGGTGAGGACCGCGATGCGGCCTTCCTGGCGGGCGAGCAGTTCATCGGTGCTCGACGGGCTGATGGGCATGGTCGTTCCTGTCTGGTCGAGTTGGTGAAGCGGTGCAGTGTAACTTGAGGACGACGGCAAGTCGGGAGAGGGCCCGACCACCAGTCGGGAGAGGGCGACCGCGCGCCCTGGCGGCGCGTTAGGGTCGCCCCTACGGGAGCAGGTCTTGCAGGACCGGTGCGAAGCGTTCACCCATGCGCCGGTAGCCGGCGGGGTTGGGGTGCAGATCGTCGGGCAGATCCGGCGCGTCGTCGGCACCGAACAACGTCAGGCCGTCGTGATAGTGCAGGTTCAGGTCTCCTGCGGCGCGGCGCGCGTCGACCACGCCGGCGATGATCTCGCGGATGCGCACCAGCGAGAGCGATCCGCCGCGATACGGCTCGAATCCGTCGACGGTGACGAACTTGCCCCGCTCGTTCGGGATGGTTGGTCCGGGACGTGTCTCGGCGCTCGGGCAGAAGATCGGCGAGATCACCATCAGCGGCACATCCGGCCTGCGTTCGCGGATCGTATCGATGAACCCGTGCAACGCGGGTGTGAAGACGCGCTCGCGCATGGAGTCCATGTTGACGATGTTGATACCGGTCTTGATGGTCACGACATCCACGTCGTCGAGGTCCCGGATCGTGCGCGCGACGAATTGATCCAGGTGGCATTGGCCGCCGAAGCCCAGATTCTGCAAGGCGACTCCCGCGCCCCGAGCCGCCACCGCGGGCCAGGTCATCGCCGGCTCTTCCGCTTCCATGCAGTGGCTGATCGAACTCCCGTAGTGGACCCACCGGGGGCGGTCGTCCGAGGGCACCGGTCCAATCGACGCTCCGTCCTCCACGACGAGCGTGCGCAGTTCCACGAAGGCGTTGTGCGGCAGCCACACCTCGCAGGTCTTCACACCCGGTGCCAAGCCATCGAAGACCACGGTATCGGCCTCCCCGCGAACCAGTTCCACGCCACCCGGCGCCTCGGGACTGATGCGGATGACGTTGCCGGCGGTCGACGCCGCGCGCTCCAGGCGTTCGGCCGTCTCCAGGTTGAAGACCACGGGCCGCCGCGCTCGAGGTGGCGCCACCATGTTCGTCGCTAGGAAGCCAACGCCGACGCGCCTCGAGTCCGTGGCGAACCGCAGACGGACGCCCGAGGGCATGCGCACCGTGACGTCCATGGGCTGTGGAAGCTGCAGTCGTGTCCAGTCGGGGAGTCGGCGAACACCCAGGCCGCCGTCGCGTTCGTCGAACCCGAGCGCGCCGTGAACAACCAATCGATTCGGTAGCAGATCCGCGATCGGCAATGTCTGCACTGTCTTCTCCCAGAACGAACGAGCAATCCGCTAATCGTAGCTCCACTATTCGTCCAGCACCTATCCAAAGATCATCCACTCGGCATGCACCATTGGCGCTTATGGTTCCAATCACGGCTTGCGGAGTGTTCCCCTCCCATCCCCCTCTCCCTCCGCAGGCCGTGACAGCTCAATCCCTTACTGACCATTACCCCGATCCATGATCGGGGTTTTTTTGGGGAGCTATCGACTGAATCCCGCCGAGCTCGTCCCGGTCGAGACGCTGTTGGGCCCGGAGTTCCAGGCTGGAACCGGACGGCGAAGTGACGGAGAACGCGCTCTGGCACTTGACCATGTAGTTCCCCCGGCCCGCAATCCGATGGGCTATGCTTCGCCGATTCTTGACCCGAGGGCACCATGAAATACCTGCACACGATGGTTCGCGTCGCCGACATCGACGCGTCGCTCGACTTCTACTGCGACAAGCTCGGTCTGCGCGAGCTACGGCGCATCGACAACGAGGCTGGACGCTTCACGCTGGTGTTCCTCGCGGCCCCTGGTGACGACGACGCTCAGGTGGAACTGACGCACAACTGGGATCCGGAATCCCTGGGGGGCGGGCGCAACTTCGGCCACTTGGCCTACCGGGTGGACAACATCTACGAGACATGCCAGCGGCTCAAGGACGGCGGCGTGACGATCAACCGCCCGCCCAGGGATGGCCACATGGCCTTCGTGCGTTCTCCCGACAACGTGTCCGTCGAACTGCTGCAGGCGGGAGCGCCGCTACCGTCCCAGGAGCCCTGGGCGTCGATGCCCAATACCGGCGAGTGGTGACTTCGCCGACGCCCCAGTCGGCTTGACGATCATCGCGACGGACCGCGCTCCTCCCATCGCTCTACTTCGGATGTCGCAGAGACGCCGGCGGCGCCTCGCGGGAAAAAAGCCCCGGCGACAAGGGGGGTTTGGGGGAGGGAGAGGGATATCGCCGGGGCTGTTCAAACCTAAGGTTGGGGACGGTTAGCGTCCTCTTCAATGCCGTACAACCATTGCCTCTATCGTTTCGCTCTCGCCTTTCTCGGCCTTCGCCGTCTGTACGAACATTGCCTTGACGTTCATTGAGACGCACTGCCGGGGAGAAAGTTCAATCGCCACGGTGACGAGAAACACGTCGGCGACCACCGTTCGCGACGTTTGAGGGTTGAGGGAGCACTGGTTATCGTAGCCATTGCTCTGCACACGGGTTTTTGCGATGTCCATATCCCTCGGCGTCCATATCGGTCAACAGAACCTCGGCATGGGAGAGTTGCGCGCCCTGTGGCGGCATCTGGAAGACGCCGGCGTGGATTGGATCTCGGTGTGGGATCACTTCTACGAGGCACCGTACCAAGGCGCCACCCAACCGCACTTCGAGGCACTCGCCACACTCGGCGCACTGGCCGCGGAGACCGAACGGGTACGCATCGGCTGCCTCGTGTTCTATGTCGGCTACCGGAATCCGGCCCTACTGGCCAAGGCGGCGACCACCCTGGACCACCTCTCCGGCGGGCGCTTCGAGCTTGGCATCGGCGCCGGGTGGCACATCTGGGAGGCGTCCGCCTACGGCTATCCGTTTCCAGATATCGGCACGCGTCTCGACATGCTCGACGAGGCCGCGCAGGTACTGCGCAGGCTCTTGGACGAGGAACGCACGACGTTCTCGGGCAGACACTTCCAGGTCGACGATGCCACCTGTTGGCCGAAGCCCGTCCAGGATCACCTGCCCCTGTGGATCGGCGGACGGGGTGAACGACGTACGCTGGACATCGCGGCGCGGCACGCCGACGGCTGGAACGCCGCTTATGTCAGCCCCGCCGAGTTCGCGCGCCTGAACGGCGTGCTCGACCACTGGTGCGAGGAGGAAGAGCGCGATCCGACCGATATAGCCCGAGGCGTCAACGTCGCCTTCGCCATGGCCATGGACGACGCCGGCGTGGCCCGGGAGCGCGCAGCCCTCGATCGCGAATGGAATGCCGAGGCCGAGCGCGTCGCGGCGGGGTCGCTACTGTGCACCCCCAACGAAGCCCTGGACCAGATCATGGCCTACGTCGAGAGCGGCGCCCAAGCCGTAAACGTCGCGTTGCGCGCGCCCTGGGATCGGGATGCGTTGGATGTCTATCTCGGTGAGGTGCTGCCCAGCGTTCGGAAGAACACCGCGTAGGACGAGGAACTCGGAGCCGGCGAAACTTCCAACGCGACCGTCAGGTCGCGCTCGCGCCCTTTCGGGCGGGTCAGCGACCGATTTCGAAGCCCTTGAAGCCGGCCAGCAGCGGCTTGCGTTCGGCGAACTCGCGACTGCCCCGTTCGCACTCCCGGGTGGCCTTCATGCGGCAACTGTATTCCGACAGCACGGGGATCATGGCGAAACCGGCGAGCAGCAGACCGGCGGCGTGGACGGTGTCTGAACCCCACAGCCAATACCAGCCGGGTTGCAGTGTCGGGACCAGGACGAAGAACTGGCCGAAGTAGCAGAACAGCACGCCCGCGGCAAAAAAGGCCAGCACGCGAACGACCCATGAACTCAAGTAGTGTTTCAACGCGACGGCGGCAAGGACCGCGCCGAAGATGAACATCCCCGCGCCGGACGGATCGCCCAGGTCGACGAGTGCGAGCACCAACAGCGCAACGGCGACTACCGCGTTGACATACTGCATAAGTCCTGAGGGCCCTCCAGCTACCTCGGTCTTGCAGGGCCGATAGTCTGCGAATCGCGGCCGAGTTTCAACACCTTTGTAACCAATCCGCTGACTGGCCGTTACCGTAGGTGACACAAACCGCGGTCCTTGACGCTAAGATGCTCACCGACTGGAGCATAAGCAGGACGGACTATGGCGGTACGCAGCGAGAAGCACGGCGATCTCCTCGTGATCACCATCGACCGCCCGGAAGTGCGCAACGCGGTCGACCACGACACGGCTGCGGCGCTGACCGAGGCGTTCCGTGCATTCGACGCCGACAGGCAGCGCCTGGCCTGCGTGCTTACCGGTGCCGGTGGTCACTTCTGCGCGGGTGCCGATCTCAAGGCGGTCGCCGCCGGGCGGGGCAACCGCGTCACCCTCGACGGCGACGGTCCGCTCGGACCCACCCGCATGACCCTGTCGAAGCCCGTTATCGCCGCGGTCGAGGGCTACGCGGTGGCGGGTGGCCTGGAGCTCGCCCTGTGGTGCGACCTGCGCGTGGCCGCGAAATCAGCCGTGTTCGGCGTCTACTGCCGGCGCTGGGGCGTGCCCCTGGTGGACGGTGGCACTGTCAGGCTGCCCCGGCTGATCGGCCAGAGCCACGCCCTCGACATGATCCTGACCGGTCGCGGCGTCGGCGGCGAGGAAGCCAAGCACATGGGCCTCGTCAACCGCCTGACCGACGAGGGCGAAGCGCTGCACGGCGCCGTGCAAATCGCCGAAGCCCTGGCGCGATTCCCACAGCGCTGCCTGCGCAGCGACCGCCGCTCGGTCCTTACCCAGTGGGGCAAGCCGATCGACGAAGCGCTGCAGCAGGAGACCCTGCTCGGCCGCGAGGTCATCAAGTCGGGGGAGACCATCCACGGCGCGACCCGCTTCATTGATGGTGCCGGGCGACACGGCGACTTCTCTAACATCTGACTCAGCAACAAGCAGGAGACACACCATGGCTTTCCGTGGACTCGAAAACGCGCGATTCGGCGTGACCATGTTTCCCACCGACACCGCCATCGGCCCGGTGGAGATCGCCAAGGCGGTCGAGGAACGCGGTCTCGACAGCCTATTCTTCCCGGAACACACGCACATCCCGGCGAGCCGGGCGACGCCGTTTCCCGGTGGCGGCGAATTGCCCGAGATGTATTGGCGCGCCCACGACCCGTTCGTCGCCCTGGGCGCGGCGGCGGCGGCAACCGAACGCATTCGCCTCGGCACCGGCATCTGCCTCGTCATCGAACGCGATCCCATCACGTTGGCCAAGGAGATCGCTTCGCTGGACACGATCTCGGACGGCCGCGCGATCATCGGCATCGGCGCCGGCTGGAATCGGGAGGAGATGGAGAACCACGGCGCCGACTACAAGAACCGCTGGGCGGTGGTGCGCGAGAAGGTGCTCGCCATGCGCGAGATCTGGAACAACGCCGAAGCCGAGTTCCACGGCAAGTACGTGGATTTCGACCCCATCTGGTCCTATCCGAAGCCGGTGCAGGACAACGGCCCGCCGATCTGGATCGGCGCCAACTCGAAATGGGTGTTCGACCGCGTTGCCGACTACGCCGACGGTTGGATGCCGATCGGCGGCCCGGGTTCCGGCAACATGGAACGCCTGAAGGATGCCCTGGAGGCTCGCGGCCGGGATCTCCAGAGCGTCGACCTGGCGCTGTTCGGCGCGCCTCCCGACCCCGGCGAAGTTCGCAGCCGCATAGCCCAGGGCTTCGACCATGTGATCTTCGTCGTACCGCCCGCCGGTGAGGACGTCGTCCTGCCCTTGCTCGACCGGTATTCGTCCGTCGTCGCCGACCTGAAGGCGGGATAGCGCGACCTGACGGTCGCGCCGCCTCGACCACGCTCTTGTTTTTGCGTTTCTGATCAAGCCAAGGATGGCTTGATCAGAACACTCTTAGGTATCCTCTGATCAAGCCCGTCCATGGGCTTGATCAGGAGAAAAACAAAAGCGCGGTTTTGTTTTTCTCACAAATTCAGTGGCTTGCGCCACCGAATTTGGCGGCACGTCCTTGTGCCGCGCTAGGGAAGGTCTTAATCAGACCTTCCCTAGCCGTCATCTGATGGCAACACCTGCCATCCCTGTGTCTGCAACGTTCGCTCCGCGCGTAGCCTCGCCTCCTCCCACTCCTCGTCACTTACCGGGCGACCCACCTGGTCAAAAAGCCAACCGTGAGTAAGGTCAACGCTCTGGGCGCTTGCCCAGGTAGCGGCGAGATACGCGTGAGAAAGCCGTTGGCGGCGATTTTTCTCCCATTCGAACGGATCTCCCCACCACTTGAGTTGGATGATCTCAGCCATCAGCGGGTCCTGGCTCTGCCAAGAACCGGTTGCCGGCGGCCCATATTCATACGCCGCCACCACCAACTGTCCGGCATGTCGTCGGTCCACCGCTGATGCACGAGCCATAAGCTGGTACGCTTCCCACGCTTGTTCCGCCCACCACCACCCTTCCTGCCCCGATTCGGGCTCGTGGCCAACAGTCGTCACATTCTCTAGCCGTGGAAGGCGCGGATCGCCCACCGGGTACGCCGAAGCCGGCCCCTCGGGAACGAAGGACGTCAACGTTCCCCCCGGAAGTGCGGCACATTTCGCCGCCAGCCATGCGTTTCGGTAGTACGCTCTTTCCGTCTGCTCGCGCCGACGCCAGTAGACCATGTTGTCCGCAAATTGGTCCAAGCCAGCTCGTTCGACGCCGTCGTGAATTCCCGACCGTATTGCGTCGAGCATCCCGTACCACCTACCACCGCACTGATACTTGAGAACAGCGAATGCGGCCAGTGCATTAAGATCGCAGTCGCGCGCCACGTTCGCGCACCTTCCCCTCATTGCCTCCTCGGCCTTCAACCTGTTTTCCGCAGGAGACGTGAAAACCTCGCGCCAAGTCAGGGATCCATCACGCGCGGTTAGCGGCACATCGATCGGCGATGTGTCGAGAAATAGTCCATCGAGCGCGCGTTCACACTCGATCGTAACCCCCCCACGCACGGAGAGCCGTTCCGTCAATGGTCCTCCCAAGCCAAGGCAAGAGCGCGACACCTCGTCCCAACCGGAACGGATGGCTCTAAGCTCAGGTTCCGGTCGTCGTCGCTTGACCATTTTCACTGGCGGTTGCTGTCGTACAGATTCCTCAGGAGCCGCCATCGCTGGAGTCGGCCCCCGCTCAGGCGTTTTCGAGTCCCGTACAAGCAGAAATGCGACGAGTGCGGCACCGAACACCACGACGGCGAGCACAGAGACCATCACTACGACCCGCGCGCGCCGTCGTTCGGTCTCCTTGAACGTTTGTGCTTTCACAACATCTGTACTCACTCGTCGCACGAACTCACCGTGAATCCGTATGACGTTGACTGGTTCTAGACGAGAGCCACATGTTTCCACCAGTTGGATGTGGTCAACTTAGCTGAGGTCGAACTTAGGGAAATCTCTCCGTGCCCGCGCACGACGACTATCCGAAGCGACTCCGACGACCATCCTGTGGGTACCCATTCGCAAGAGCACAAATGCCGGGCACCGGACATGGCCTCACTCGCTCGGCTTCAAGACCTCCAGCTCACCAGAATCTAGCGCCGTCAGAACCATCGGAATAAGTACGTCCTCGTCCTCCACTGGCGATGCGGCCAATTCCACGCCAATTCTACGACCGACTGCATTGTTGTGAAGGTCCATTCTCGTTGCCGGATCATTAGACGGCAGGACCTCATGCGCATCGGCAAGTAGCCTGGCCAATGCCTCGCCTCTGTCGAAGGCCATAAGCGCGTTCCAATACGCGTGCCTGAAAGCATCGCTTTCGTCGTCGCTTCCATTATGACCGAACCTCGCAACTGTCTCCGCCTCCGCTATTCGTCTATCCGTAGCGAATGCCCGTGCCGCCCAAGGATGAGCCCTTACGAATGCCTTTTCCCCTTCCTTCAGGTCTCTCCACTCTGGAAACCTCGTCAGGAAGCCATCTATCGGATCATACACGGGAACAACAGCCGCCTCTTCGCCTCCGTCATTGCTCCCATCGCCACTGCCACTCGTTCCAATGTTGCATAATTTCTGGCTCGGAACTGTCGCGCCGTTGGGGCAATAGCAGGAACCCGACACGCGAATACCGCAAGCAGGCAAGTATGTTCCAGGGTTGAAGTCCGCTGCGCACGATTGCAGGATCGCTGCTTGGTTGCCGCATCCGCCGCCTCCTTCGTCAAAGCACCGCTCGTAGGCCAAGCAAGCGTTGTAGCAGCTTGCCGGTACCACATCACAAGCTGGCAATTGGGCAACGCTGGTCTGTCCGACTCCGGCAACGAAGATCAAAGCCACGGTTCGACGCAAAACGAGACTTCCTAGACTACGGCATGTGAGGTCCGATCAACCAGCTTCTCGATGGTGCAGCCAACGCGCGGATGCTATCTCCTCCAATCGGCCCGTCGACCTGCTCTTGACGAAAATCAATCAGAAACAAGGATGTTCAGGCCATGGCGCACAATAGCACGGTTCTCGCGCAGTTTCTCGAGCTGGTGCCGAGGCATGAGTTCGAGTCCCTCGCGAAACGCCACCACAAGGGCCGCAGGCTGCGCAGCATGACGCGCTAGAACCAGTTCGTGGCGCTGGCGGTCGGGCAGCTCGCGGGGCGCAGCAGCCTACGCGACATCGTGTCGAACCTGTCGGCGCAGGGCCGCAAGCTGTACCACCTCGGGGTCGGCGAGCATCGTCGCGGTGGACCGGGCGCAGGGCGTCACCTCGGACCAGACCATCGTCTTCACCAGCGCGCGGGTCGCATGCTGTGTCCCCTCCGGCTGCGCCGTCAGCTGCCGTGCGACGCAGCTGGTAAGAGGGACAGCAGAGTGCGCAAAAGGGCAGCGGGGGCACCTACCAATATCATCTTGTTGGGCACCTTCGCTCCGGTCGGCTACCGCGAACCCGACACCGGACGATACTACTTCTGCCTGACGACGAACTTCGCGCTGTCGGAGAAGCCCACGCGGACATCTACAAGGCGCGCTGTCAGGTCGAATTGTTCTTCAAATGGATCAAGCAGAACCTCAAGATCAAGAGCTTCGTCAGCAGCTCCCGCAACGCCGTGATGACCCAGTAATGGATCGCGCTGTGCGTCCACCTGCTGCTCTCGTACATCAAGTTCGCGATCCGGCTCGCCTGGAGCCCGTGGCAAATCCTGCGCGTGCTGCAGGCATTCGTCGATGCAAACAAGCGGACCTCCTGGATCGCCGCCAATGTCCCGTTGCTGAAGGCTGATCTGGCACCCCTCTCGTTCACAACGATGGACGACCGGGAATACATTGATGGAATGATCGGAGTCTACGAGTTCAACAGCGTCTCACTGCTTCGGCAGATCTACGTCGTCGTGCGCGCCGAGTTGGACGCACTCGAACCGCCCGCCCTGACCTACCGTGAATTCGACCGGGATGCCGTGCGCCGCAACGTCCTCGAATGGCGACGATTCCACCGTAGCCGGACACTGGCCATGGCTCGCGAGGCAGGCATTCCCAATGCTGACCACGACCAAGTCGCCGACTACGTCGCGAACGAGATTGGGGGCCTCCACGAAGGCAACGCGATTCGATACCGCCTGACGAACGACGACCTCACCCCGATGGGCACCGGCCGTCAGCTATGACGCCAGCTGGGCGTCGTAGCCGGCCTCGCGGAGTGTCCGGATGACCACGTCGCTCTGTTCTTCGCCGCGCATCTGCAGGACGAACTCGATCCGCGTGGCGCGCACCGACGAGGTGCCGAACGCGCGTTGATGCACCACGTCGACGATGTTGCTGTCGAGGTCGCCGAGAATTGCCGTCAACCGCGCCAGCGAGCCCGGGACGTCCGGTGTCTCGACCGCCAGGCGCACAAGCCGCTTGGTGCGAACCAGACCCCGTTGCAGCACGGACGACAGCATCATCATGTCGATATTGCCGCCGGTGAGCACCAGGGCGGTCTTGCCCACCGCCACGGAGGACTCGGCAAGTACGGCCGCCAGTGCCGCAGCCCCGGCGCCTTCGGTGACCGTCTTCTCCACCTCGAGCAGCTTGAAAACGGCGGCTTCGATATCGTCCTCCGACACCGTCAACATGCGGTCGACGCGCTCGCGGATGATCGCCAGGGTCTTGACGCCGGGCGCCTCCACGGCGATGCCCTCGGCCACCGTTCCCGGACGTGAGGAACTCGGCTCCCGGCAATTGAAGAGGTCGGCCGCAGCGCTGAAGCGGTCCGCCTGGACACCCACTACCGAGACATCCGGATTGATCGACTTGCAGGCCACCGCGACGCCGGCGATCAGTCCGCCACCGCCCACCGGGACGATCACCGTATCGAGGTCCGCCACCTGCTCGAGCATCTCGACACCTAAGGTCCCCTGGCCCGCGATGACCGCCTCGTCGTCGAAGGGATGCACCAGGGTGTAGCTTCTTTCCTCCGCGAGCCGACGGGTGAACTCCAGCGTCTCGCCGAACTGGCTGCCGTGCAGGATGACCTCTGCGCCGAAAACCCGGGTCTGCTCTACCTTCGCGTTCGGCGTGTACCTCGGCATGACGATGCTGACCGGGATGCCCAGCCTCGAGCCGTGGTAGGCGAGCGCCTGGGCGTGGTTGCCCGCCGACATGGCGGTGACGCCCCGTGCGCGATCCTCGTCGTCGAGCAGCAAGAGCCGGTTGAGGGCACCACGCTCCTTGAACGATGCCGTGAACTGCTGATTCTCGAACTTGAGGTAGAGCTCGGCACCGAGTTGTGCCGACAGGGTCTCGGACTTGGCGAGCGGCGTGAGCACGACATGGCGACCCAACCGCGCCCGGGCCGCCTTGATCGCCTCCAGCGTAACGGGCTCGCCGTGCATGGTTCTCACACTATGGGCCACCGCGGGGCGGATCGCCTCGGCGGCTGTGCTATTTTCGCTGCGCGATTGTACCGCTTAACCTCAGCACGCCGCTTAACATATTGAGTCTGTTTATAAATAATCGCTGCAGGGTAAGTCGTTCACACATCCCAACACCTTCCGATTGAGGCCTAGGCAAGCATAGCGGTAACCGTTCGGTCGTACCGGTACGCGGCGCTGCCATTCACGCTATCTCGGCTGAGGGTGCATGGGCCGGGTTCGGATTCGGCATTGCCGTGCAGGGTCGCAATGAGCCACCGACCGCGACAGTGGCATGGCACTCCCGGTTGCGGCCGTCCGAACTTCAGGCGTTCCATCGGAGTTCCGTGGGTTTCGTGCCGCGTTTTCCGGTTCGTCGGTAGATCCGGCGACCGACCCACCACCCGCCGAACAGCGCTGCAGCCGCAGACAGCAGCGCGAAGGGGACGAGCACGGCGGGGTTCAGGAACGTCTGGACCGTGCAGTCGTCCCTCAGGAACCGGCAGGACAGCCCCCACAACATGCCGAGGACCACCTGGATCGCTGCATAGAGCAGAAGCGCAGTGCCGAACCCCCCGAGCGTGCCCAAAGCGACGCAGACGGGCGGATCACGTCGCATCGCCCCGCCGCCGCTTCAGACGCCACGCCATGATCAGATAGGTCTGCACGACCGACACGGGATACAGCGCGACGAGCGTCCAGAAGATCCACCAGAGATTCGCGAGCGCGAACACGAGCATCACCGCTGCGCAGCAGATCGCGACCGGAATCTGTTCTTTGAGGAAGGTCCGGACCGGTAGCACGGAGTTGTAGGTGGCACGACTCATGGCCGTTTCAGCCGAACCATGCTATGAAGCAGGCGCACAGCGCCCCGAAGGAGGCTCCGCCGACGATTTGGGCCAGGGGTGCCCAGGCCGCCAACGCACCGGACACGGCGATGGGCGTCGTGCACGCGAAGATGGCGCCGGCCACCATGCCGGCCGCGACGATCCCTGCGGCGCAGGCGAGCCTGTCGGACCACGAAGCGGTAGCGTAGCCCTGATGGATGCAGTTCGAGAAGCCCGTCAGGCCCTCCACGGGACACCCACTGGTCGTCGCCGGACCGGGTTCGGTGGGGCAGAGGTCCGTGACGTCGTCCAGGCCGTCCCTGTCCGAGTCGGGCGGCCTCGAGTCTCCACCCGGACTGTAGGTCCCGTAGCTCCCGTAGGTCGAACTCTGCGCGTAGGCCGGCCCCATCGCCAGGCTGCCGAGCACCACGGACATGAGGCCGCCGATCACGAGTTGCGTGAAGTGTTTCATCGGTTTCCTAAACATAGTATCAGTCGACCTCAACCCAATGTGCTGACTGGTGACACGACCATGGTGGCCGTGGCGGCACCACCGCCCGGAGGGCGGAAGCGCCAGCGATCGTCACCCGAATGGGCCGAGACCGCCGCGCGGGCTCGGTTCGCCGCAGCCGAAGGTGGCGGGGGCCGTTTCCACTCCAGCGGCGAGCGGCGAATAGAGCGCGGTGCCGCAAGGCAGGCGCCCGAAGTAGGCTGCGTCCGGCCCGGCCAATTCGGAACGCGGAATACGCCGGATGGGTCCGCCGGACAAGACACCAGGCCGCGGCCGGGGGCCGCTCGCCGCAGGGAAGGGAGCGGGCGGTTGCGAGGAAGCCGCAGAACTGCGGCAGATCTGCGCGATGCCGAGGACCGTGGTCGTCCGCCCGCTCCCTCGGAGTCAGCGTGCGATCGAGCTGTGTCGCGTCAAGGGTACGCGCCCGGCGAAGCCGGGCGCCCTGCCGGCCCTTGACCCGGCTCCGGCGACGCGGAACGAGCCGCCGGGCCTGTCTAGGCGCCCTCGTCCAGGTAGTCGGCCCACTGCTGCATCACGGGCCTTCGTTTCTCGAGCAGGTCGTCGCGGGCGTAAGCCTGGACGGTCTTCGAACCCTCGACATGGGCGAGGCAGAGTTCGGAGATCTCGTGGTCGATCCCGTGGTTGCGCGCCCAGTCCTTGAAGCTGGACCGGAACCCGTGGGGCGTGGCGTCGATGCCGGCGCGCCGCAAGGCCGCCGCGATGGCGTGGCCGCTGATCGAACCGCCGTCGCGGCCGTGGAACACGTACCCGCTTCCGTTTCGCTTGAGCGCCGCCCGCACCACGGCGACGGCCTGCCGGGACAGCGGCACCCGGTGGACGCGCGACATCTTCATGCTCTGCGCCGGAACGGTCCAGACGGCGGTGTCGAGGTCGAACTGGTCCGGCCTGGCGCGGCGGATTTCGGCCCGCCGCGCGGCGGTCAGCACGGTCAGCCGGACGGCCAGCTTGGCGAGCGACGTCCCCGAGTCGATGCGCCGCAGGGCCGCCCCGACTTCGGAGTAGTGCAGCGCCGCGTGGTGCTTCACCGCCGTGGTGCGCTTCGGCAGTTCGGCCAGCACGGTGGACACCGGGTTGTCGTTCGGGCGGTGTTCGCGCAGCGCGGCCCAGCGCAGCACGGCGGCGATGTGCGTGCCCACCGCCCGCGCCGTGGGGTGCTTGCCGGCGGCGGCGAGCGGGCGGAGCACGTCGTCCACCGCCGCGGTGCCGACCTGGTCCACGGGGATGTCCGGTCGAACTAGACTTGTATAAAGCGTAGGGTTGTCTTGTACCGCCTAAGTCTCCATCCCCACGCCGAATGAAGCACCTACTGATCGTCTACCACACGATGACCGGCCGCACCGGGGCGATGGCCGAGGCGGCCTACCAAGGGGCCATCGACCCGCTCGTGGAAGACGTGGAGGTGCGTCTGAAGAAGGCGGCCGACGCCGGCCCGGAAGACCTGCTCTGGGCCAACGGCCTGCTGCTCGGCACGCCCGAGAACTTCGGCTACATGTCGGGTGCCATGAAGGACTTCCTCGACCGCACGTTCTATCCGGTCGAGGGCAAGCTGCAGCCCCTGCCGTACGCGATGTTCATCAGCGCCGGCAACGACGGCCGGGGCGCACTCGCGGCGATTCGACGCATCGCGGGCGGCTACCCGTTCACGGAGGTGCAGGAACCGGTCATCGCCCGGGGAGAACTCGAGGAGTCCAACCTCGAGGCCTGCCGCGAGCTCGGCATGGCGCTGGCGGCGGGCTTGGAAGCAGGCATCTATTGACCGCGACTATTGACCGCGACTATTGACCGCGACTATTGACCACGATCAGGGTAATTCCCTACGGTTCTAAGTCCGCCTTGGAGTATGCGAATCCGTTCCTTCGCAAGGCACTCGACGTGGCGTTAGTTTCGCGCCCACAGGGCAATGCCATATCGACACGGGTTCGGCGAGAGGAGAACAACAACCATGAGTGCGTTCCAGCGCGTTTTGGTCGGACTCGACGTTCACCAGCAGACCGCCGCCGACGCCATCCTCACGAGGGCCTGCGAGTTGGCGCAACCCGACCGGATCGAGGCCGTGCACGTCTGCAACCGCTTCCACCGCGAGCACCGCGACTACCAGGAAGGCAACTTCGAGACCTCCGAGGCTCTCGACGAAGCCATCCACCGTCAGGCCGACCAGTACTTGAAGCAGGTTGCCGGTCGGCGCGGCATCACCCGCGTGCGCGTCCTCCAAGGCAACGCCGCAGACGCCCTGCACGCTCATGCCAAGGAGACCACTGACCTCGTCGTAGTCGGCTGTCACGGCCACCACGGCGCGCGAACGCTGTTCGGTTCGACCTCCAACGCCATGATCCACGGCACGCCGTGCGACGTGCTCGCGGTGCACATCGACGAAGACCACGACGGCCATCTACCTGCCTACGAGAAGATTCTCGTTGCCGTCGACCTCGGCGACGAATCATTCCAGGTGATGGAGGAAGCGAACCGCGTGGCGGAACACTGTGGCGCCGAACTGGCCGTCTGCAACGTCACCCAGGCGGACTACGACCCGCTGCTCGAGGAAGCCGCCGAACGCCTCGCCCACCTGGCCGAGAGCTACGGCATCGACGAGGAGAACATGTTCGAGGTCGCGGGCAACGTCGCGCACCGGGTCCACGCGCTCGGCATGGACATAGGCGCCGACCTGATCGTCGTTGGCACCCACGGCAAGCACGGCCTGCAGCTACTCACCGGCTCCACCGCCAACGCCGTCCTGCACGGTGCCCGCTGCGACGTACTGGCCGTACGCGTGCACGCAACCCCAATTCGTCGGGGTCCGGCCACTACCCCGGCCACTACCCCGGCCACTATCCCGGCCACTACTCCCCCCGCAACGCCACCGTGATCGGCAGCAACGCGGCCCGAATCGCGGGGAGCAGGCCACCGATGGCGCCGAGGCAGAGCGCCCAGACCAGACCGTCGCGGAGGAGTTCGGGGGTCACGGCGAAATCAAAGGCGATCTGCGAGAAGGAGGCGTTGCTGAGCGTCGACACCGTGTAGCCGTTGAACCCGAAGTACGACACGGCGGCACCGAGCAGGCCGCCGAGAACCGCCAGCGCCATCGACTCGATCATCACCGACACGATCACCGGAAAACGGCCGAAACCGAGTGCCCGGAGGGTTGCGATTTCGACCGTTCGGCTGACAACGGCGGCGTACATGGTGTTCAGCGCCGCGAACACGGCGCCGATTGCCATGATGATGGCGACTGCGTAGCCGAACGTGCGGATGGTACCCGTCAGGCCGCCCGCCTGGCGCGAGAAGAACTCGACCTCCCCGTACAGTTCGAGGTCCAGGCGAGGATCGTTTTCGATCTGTTCGGCCAGCTCGTCGATCCTGTCGGGCGAATCGAGGCGCAGACGCATCGAACTCGCGCCGCCGCCCATGCGGAAAGCGGACTGGGCCACGGGAAGGTCGACCCACAGCTCGGACTCGTAGGCGGAACCATCGGCCGCGAAGATGCCCACGATGGTCCACTCGGATTGGCGCAACCTGATGGTGTTGCCGATGTCGATACCGGCGAACTCGATGTGGGCACCACGACCGGCGATGATCTCGCCCCGCCCCGGCTCGAAGCTCCGCCCCTCGACGATCTCCACCTCGTCGTGCAACGCGAAGCCGCTTGCGGCCACACCCCGCACGATCAGGTTGGCGTCGGTGCCGGTGGACCGTTTCGGCACGTCGGCCACCATGTAGAGTTCCGGACTGGCCTGCACGATCCCCGGCAAGCTGGAGACGATGTTGATCGCCTCCGTGCCGACGAAACTGGAGAGCTCGTTGTCCGAGCCGCCGCGCAGCACCACCGCGCGTTCCGGGTCGCCGCCCTGGTCGAGGGTGCGCTGGAAACCCGCGGCCATGGCGAGGATCGCCACCATGACGCCCACCACGCCGCCGATGCCGACGACGATCACCGAGGAACTCCCCAGCCGGCTCGGCAGGTTCTTGAGGTTCATCATGGTGACTTCGAACGTTTGCGCGAACATCGGCATCACCCCCTTCTGAGGGCCTCGGCGATGGACAATCGCCGCGCGTTCCACGCCGGCACGGCACCGACGACAACACCGAGAAGCGCCGCCACGCCCATGCCGAGACCGGCGATCTGCCACGACATGGCGAACGCACCGGGTGCGAACTGCGAGGCAAACTCGTTGGCCACGGGTGCCATGAGCGCCGCCAGGCCCATTCCGAGGATGCCGCCGAACAGGCAGATCAACACGGACTCACCTAGCACGTGCCAAGCCACCCGGTTGTTGCCGAATCCCAGCGTCTTCAGCACCGCGAGTTCCGGTATGCGTTCACGCAGCGACTGCGCCATGGTGTTCCCGGTCAGAAGCAGTACGGTGAAGAACACTGCCGAGAGAATGCCCGTCGCCATCAGACCGATGTCGCCGATCTGCGCGGCGAACGCGCGACCGAACTCGTCCTCCGTACCGGTTTTCGTCGGGTTCTGCGAATTCTCGAAAAGCGCGTCGATGGCGTTCCCGATTTCCGGGGCGCGGTCGGGGTCGGCCACACGCACCGTCCACCACCCCACCGTCCCCTGGCCGAATTCGCGGGCTTCGTCGAAGAAGTCGTAGTGGAACAGCAACGGGCCGCCCTGGCTGTCCGCGTCGGTGGTGTAGGACCCGACGAGATCGAAAGTCCAGTTCCGGTTGCCACCCTGCATCGGCCAGATGTCGGCTTCGATGGGTATCTTGTCGCCGATCCGCCATCCGAATCTCCCCATCAGATCCGCCGGGACCACCGCCCCGGTACGCGTTCGCTCGAATGTTTCGAGTTCAACGGGGTCGATACTGAGTTCGGGGTACATCTCGAAGTACGCCAGGGGCTCCACCGGGAATTTGGGGAAGAAGTTCGCCGGATCCTGGTAGTTGCCGCCAAACCAGGTCTGGTGCGTTACCGCCTCGACGCCGTCCACCGTCAAGATCGCATTGCTCTGACTGATGGGCATCAGGTCGATGATCGAGTACTTGCCGGTCACGATCAGGCGGTCGACGCTCGCGCCGTCCGCCGGACCGGTGGCGAACCAAATGGCCAGGGTGCGAAGCAGACCGAAGAGCAGGAACGCGACCAGTACCGACAGCAGGGTCAGATAGGTGCGGATCGGGTGGCGGTGCAGGTTCGCCCAGACGAGACGGAAGTTGCTCACGCCACCACCTCGTCCACCAGCTTGCCCTTGTCGACGTGCAGCACCCGCTTGGCGTGGTCGGCCGCCTTGGGGTCGTGGGTCACCATGATGATGGTCTTGCCGTGATCGCGGTTGAGGATCTGCAGGAGATCGAGAATCTCTTCCGCGTTTTCGCGGTCGAGGTCGCCGGTGGGCTCGTCGCACACCAGGATCGGCGGATCGGCGACGATGGCACGGGCGATGGCCACGCGCTGCTGCTGTCCGCCGGACAGTTCGCCCGGCTTGTGCCGCGCGCGGTCGTCTAGGCCGACGATGGACAGCGCCGTCTGGGCGTTGCGGCGGCGCTGCTTGCCGGAGAGCCTGGTCAACAGCAGGGGGAGTTCGACGTTGCGCTGGGCGTTCAGCACCGGCAGCAGGTTGTAGAACTGAAACACGAAGCCGATGGTCGCCGCCCGCCAGGGTGCCAGGTCGCGGTTGGACAGCGCATCGAGATCGCTCCCCGCCACCACCACCTGCCCCGACGAGGCACTGTCGAGGCCGCCGATGATGTTCAACAGCGTCGTCTTGCCACTTCCCGAGGGACCCATCAAGGCCACGAAATCGCCTTCGTCCACCGTCAGGTCGATGCCCAGCAGGACCTCGACCGACTCGCGTGCCTTGACGAAGGACTTGTGTACGTCCTCAAGTTCGATGATTGCCAACTGTGGCCTCCTTCAACTGCTACTGAAGCGACCGACGCGACGGCGTCAGTCGGCCAAGACGACCCGCTGGCCGTCGCCTAATCCCGCGGGCGGATCGCTGACGATACGCTCACCCGCCCGGAGTCCGTCGATGACGCGTATCCGCGAGTCACGCTCGACGCCCACCTGCACCTCACGACGTTCCACCGACACCCATTGCTCCTCGGCGTCGTCGGCATTCACCACGAAGACATGGCTATCGTTGCCCCTGCCGAGCACCGCCGTCTTCGGCACCAGCATACCGGTCGGCGGCGCTTCGACGACATCGGTTTCCTCCTCGAGCTCCTCGAGCTCCTTGAGAAAGGCGACCTTGACGCCCATGTCCGGCACGACGCGCGAGTCGCGGTCCTTGAAGCCGATGCGCACCCGCACCGTGGCTTTGCTGCGGTCCGCCGCCGGAATCGTCGCGATGACCTCGGCGGGAATCCTCGCATCCGGGTAGGCGTTGAGCCTCGCCGTGACCGGCTGTCCGGGCCCGACTCGGTTGATGAAGGCCTCGTTGACGTCGACCTCGATTTCGAGGGAATCCATGTCCACGATGGTGCAGATGCCGGTACGTGTGAACCCCCCGCCCGCCGAAATGGGCGAGATCATCTCTCCAGGTTGCGCCGCCTTGGCGATCACCACCCCGCCGAACGGCGCGCGGATCTCCATGTCGTCGAGCAGCAGGCGCTGCAGGTCGACGCCCCGCCGGGCCACCTCCAACTGCCGCTCGGCGTAGGCGAGACGCGCCTTCAGTCCCTTGAGGGTGATGCGGTTGCGATCGAGGTCGGCACGGCTCGCGAGTTCGCGTTCGGCGAGGTCCGCGGTGCGCTCCAGGTCCAGTTCGGCCTGTTGGATGGAAGCCTTGATCTCGTCGAGCGCCGTCTCGGCCGCCGCCAGACGGGACTCCTCCAGTTCCAGTTGGGCGCGCGGCAGGCTGTCGTCCAGTACCGCCAACAACTGTCCCTTCTCCACGGTCATGCCTTCTTCGATCAGCACCTCCTCGACCTTGCCCGTGGTCTTGGAGCTGACCGTCGTCTGACGTCGCGCAACGACGTAACCCGTGGCGTCCAGGACGACCCCATCGGACCCGGCGTCGACACTGGCCCGGACCAGGTAGGTTTCGACTTCGGTCGGGTCGACACCAAAAAACGATACGCCGAACGCCCAGGCGACGATCCCCAGGCCGCCGATCAACGCGACGGGGATGAACACGATCCACGGCCATCGGGGGCGTTTCGGCCGATGGCGGTCGATCTTCAGCTCGTCGAGGAGCGCTTTCTTGTCCATGGTTTCCTGGGAATGCCTACTGCGTCGGGCTAGCCCGCGGCCAGCGAGTAGCCGGGATCCGCCAAGGCGTCGAAGTCCTGCAAGACCCGCTCGCCGTCGGCGTCCTCGAGAATCTGGCCCTTGAGCGCTTGGTAGCTGTTTTCCGCGGCAATCCGGGGCTGTTCCACCGTAGCCCAGTGGATCAAGCCCTTCCAGAAGGGGTCGATCAGATCCGCCCCCGAAACCTCGCCGCCGTCGACGGTCTTGAACGTGAGGCTGCGGAACTCGCCGAGGTAGAGACGCAGCGACTCCACGTGGATCCGCTCATCGGTGCGGATGCGCTCGACGATCTCCGCGGCCTCCTCGGCGTCGGCGCGCCGATCGGTGAACAGGGTCGGCGTGCGCAGGACGTTCTGCGTGCTGGCGAAGCCGATCTCCGCGCGGAACTCGATCAAGAGTAGATTCATCAGGAAGCCGAGCAGCATCTCGTAGGGCAGTTCGATCTGCGGCATCCGCCGTGCCGGGGTTTCGCCGTCGGGACGGGCGATGTTTCCCGGCGGCTCCACATCGGGATGGGCATCTGCCCCGAGAGAGAGATCCCGGGCGACGAACCACATCACGTCGTGGCCGCCGATGCCCTTGTCCGGTTCGCCGCCTTCGTCGATGCCGTGGGCCGTCAGGAGTCCCTTGCCCAGGTGGCCGACGGCCATCCCGGCGATATCCTCGACGACCAGTCCTTCGAGGTCGGGCAATGGGATCTGCGCGATCATCCGGCCCCGGGCCTCGATTTTCCCGGCGATGGTCAGGCCGTTCCAGAACGGGCGCGTGATGCCGTTGTCGATCAGGAGCCGCTGCTGCTCGACGTTGGGAACCCGCGGGCCGGAAAGCAGCGACGAGTCCGCTGCGAACAGATCCCCGCCCCGCTCCCGCAAGGCGGCGGTCCAGTTGTCGATGGCTACGCGCCTGCCCTGTGACCGGGGAGGAACGTAGTTGCCGTCGGCGTCGAAACCGCCGTGCAGGCGTTGGTCGCCGACCACGTGCGGTGCGGCATAGGCGTGGTCGGAGAGCAGTTCGGACTCCGTGAAGGTCAATTGCCGGTCGGACACCTTGGGCTCCTGCCGCTGACTTGCCGGGACACGCGAGCAACCGAGTATAGCGGCTGCGGGCGTCGCCGACGCGCACGCTCGAGGTGTTCGCCATCAACGGAGCTCGTTGCCCGCATGGGTGAACGGCACGACGACAAGTGACCGCCGGCCTGCAAGTCCCGACGACCGCCGTCACACGCCGAGTTCCGTCAACCGCGCCTCTACCGCCCGCCTGAGCGGCAGAGCGGTTATCTGACCATCCAGGAGATCCTTCAGCGCCTCCCGGTCGACGTCGTCCGTGTCCAGTTCCGGGAGACGGACGAAGCGGTGCCGGCGGAGTCCGATGTAGATCGTGTCGAGCAGCGCCTTCGCGGGCGTCGCGATGGGATAGGGGGGCTCCGTATCGCTGACGTCGACACCGCCGTTCATCATTTGCGGGCGCAACTGGAAGAACTCGAAACGCCCGATGGGACTCTCCAGGACGCGGCCGTGACCCGTGGTGGCGATGTGCACCGCCCCGGGAATCTGGGCGATCACACCGTGCCGATGCAGTGCGGACACGAAGGACACGTGCCCGTGTTCGTGGCCCAGCAGGAACCCGACGGCACCGAAGGGCGTGAACGAAGGGTGGTCAGGTTGTGCCCAAAGCCCCCTGGTGACCCTGACCAACAGCCCGCGAGCCGCCAGACCGGTCAGCGCGCGGGAAGACGAGTCGACGCGACGGTCCGTCGAGACGGCGAAGAGGCGAGTCGTGAACAACGCGTTCCTGACCAGAAAAGCGGTCGCATCCATCGCTCAGGTCCCCGCCACCAGTCCATACACGGTGTCCACCAGCGTTTGCCAGCGCGCTTCGCCACCGAACTGCGACAGGGTCTCGGGCTCAAGGTAGTCGAGGACCTGGCCCCGATAGTCCGCGTAGTTGAACGCCAGCAGGTTTTCGAGCGCTAGACTTCGCGTGTCGGGCCCGAGACCTCGCATCGCCGTGCCATCCCAATGCCCGCCCAACCACAATACGTAGAGGTCGAAGGCATCTCGGGTCTGTGGGGCACGACGACCGGCGAGCGCTGTTGACGATGCGTGAAATCCATGTCGTATTGTGTACTTCAATTGGCAAATAGGTCAATTCAGATTCACTTTGGCATTCGGACGCTGCTCATCGCGGTCCATGGATCAGTCGTACGCCCGGCCCGCGTCCGGCCCGCGTAAGCCGGCGAGTCCGACCCGAGCATTCACCTATACTTCGGCGAAGCGACGCCGGGAGATGAACCATGAAGCGGTCGATCGGTTTGCTGGCCGCCTTGGCGGTCGCCTTGGGTGTGCCCGGCCTTGCCGACACCGTGCTTCGCAACGGTCGCGTGCTGACGATGCTCGACGGTCCCGAGTACCGCGAAGTGGATCTCGTGGTGCGCGATGGGAAGTTCGTCGACGACGCGCCGGGGGAAGGGGCGACGGTGGTCGACCTCGGCGGGCGGTTCGTGATCCCGGGCCTCACCGAAATGCACGCCCACGTGCCGGTGCAGCGGTTCGACGCCGGCGCGTCGGACTATCGTGCCGACGTGCTCTTCCTGTGGGTGGCCAACGGCGTCACCCTGGCTCGAGGCATGATGGGACACCCCTCCCACCTCGAACTGCGCGGCGCGCTGGCCGACGACGAGGTCCTGGGGCCGACGCTGATGATCTCGGGACCGTCCTTCAGCGGCGGCAGCGCGCGCACCCTGGACGCCGCCATGCGCCGCGTACGCGATCAGAAGGCAGCGGGATACGACCTTCTGAAGATCCATCCCGGCCTGTCGCCGACCGTCTTCCGGGCCGTGGCCCGCACCGCCAACGCCGAGGGGATTCGATTCGCCGGCCACGTCACCGGCGACGTCGGCTTGCTGGCGAGCCTGGAAGCGGGACAGCACACCATCGATCACCTGGACGGCTTCATCGAAACACTGGTTGCCCCGGAACACCTGGCAAACCGCAACCCCACGTGGTTCGGAGCGGATTTGGTTGCGAATGTCGACGAGACCCGCATCGACAGCCTCGTCGGGGCGCTCAAGGCCGCGGGCGCCGCGGTGGTACCAACCGAGACGCTCCTCGAGAACGTCGCCGGATCGCTCGAGGAACTCCAGGCACGGGACGAGTACGCCTACCTTCCGCCCAACCTGCGCCGCGGCTATTCGGACGCGGTCGCCGGCTCCGCCAACGCCTTCACGCCGGCAACCGCCGCCGCGTTCCTGGCGTTGCGCAAACGCCTCATCGCCCAGTGCTACCGAGCCGGCGTGCCGGTGCTCTTGGGATCGGACTCGCCGCAGATCTTCAACGTGCCCGGGTTCTCGATCCACTGGGAGCTCGCCGCCATGGCGGAGGCGGGACTGACGCCCTTCGAGGCTCTGTCCACGGGGACCACCGCACCCGCGCTCTTCTACGGCCAGAGCGACCGGTGGGGAAGCATCGCGCCGGGGCGCGCGGCGGACTTGATCGTCTTGCGGGAGGACCCCCTCGCCGACATCGCCAACACCCGCAGCATCGATGCGGTGATGGTGCGCGGACGTTACCTGCCTCGCGAGGAGCTTGACTCCCGGCTCGCCGACATCCGCGAGCGCTACCGCTGATCGCCGTTGCGCCCCGGTCGGCGGTCGGTACACTGCGCCCTTTTCCAGTCCCCACCCGGAGCAAGACATGGCGATAGAGGAAGGCAAGGCCGCACCGCTGTTCACGTTGAACGACGCGGACGGCAACGAAGTCGCGTTGAAGGATCTCAAGGGCAGGAACGTGGTCGTCTACTTCTACCCCCGGGACGACACGCCCGGCTGCACCAAGGAAGCCTGCGGGTTCCGCGACCACTGGCAGGAGATCCAGGACGCGAACACCGTCGTGCTCGGCATCTCGCCGGATTCCGAAGCATCGCATCAGAAGTTCCGCGACAAGTACGAGCTGCCGTTCACCCTGCTGGCCGACCCGGACCGCAAGGTGATGACCAAGTACGGCGCCTACGGCGAGAAGATGATGTACGGCAAGAAGACCATGGGCGTCATCCGTTCCACGGTGCTGATCGGCACCGACGGCAAGGTCGTCAAGCACTGGCGCCGCGTCGCCAAGGCCGCCGACCATCCCGCCAAGGTCCTCGAAGTTCTGACAACCTAGCCGACACACGTGAATCGTCGTCGCCGAGAAGAACGCGCGACGGATACGCGTGGCGTGACTGACGCCCGCGGCGTGCGCGCCGTCGCGGGGGCATTGTCGGCCGCCCCGATCGGCTTCGGTGCGGGAGCGTTCCTCGGGGGTCGATATCTCATCGCCGACGTCGCCGCAAACCCGCAATCCGCAGGCGTGGCGATCCTCGGCTACGCCTTGCTCGGCGCCGTCCTCGCCGCGGGCGCGATGGCATCGCTCAGTGTCCTTGCACCGCCGAAGCCCGCGCGCATCGCCACCATCATTGCCGGCGGACTGTCCTTCGCCCTGCTCGTCTACATGGCCAGCGACTACGTCGTGGACCGCATCGACCGCGCCGAGGTGTTCGACGCGGCCTTCGCCCGCCTGCCGGCGTTCGAAGTCACGCTCAAGTCCGGCAACCGCCATCGCCGACCTTTCTCCACGCTGACGTTCACCTTCGACGGGCAAACGGAGACCCGCGACTACGGGGCACTTCGTCCCGGCGACTGGTTCTGTCGAGGCCGCGGCAGCGAGGCGCACGCCCTGGGAATGTTCCAGGCGCTACGCGCGGTCGAAGGGGATCCGCAGCCGGCCGAAGGCTGCGGCCGACAGGCTTCGTGGACAATCCAGGGCGAAGCGGCGGTGACTGGCCGCTGTGCGGACGACGGCCACGCCTTCGCCACTCTCTTCGCCACCGCCGACGACATGATCGAGACCACCGAGCGACGTTCCTCGTGTCGGCGGCCGACCGATTTGCAGTCCAATTGACGCGCTGACAGACAGGCAACAAACGGAGTACTTGCTTCATGCGAGCAATCGAGGAGATAGCCCGGTACTTTCCAGCGGCCCAGATCGATGAGATACCTGAAGACCTATCGAAGCCGCGACACGTTCTCAGCATGATGAGCGCAGAGCAGCGTCGCAAGAACCAACAACGGTGTGCTATCGCCACTGAGATCTGGAACGCCGCGGAAACAGACGCCGGCCGACGCGCCGCCCTGGATGAGTACCGTGCCAATGGTCATGTCGACGATGGTGCTTTCAAGGTCCTCGAAATGTTCCTGGGAGCGCCGCGTAATCGGCTTCCGCTGACTGAAATCGAATTCGCGATGGATCGGCTTGGCCTCACCGACGAGGACAATGGCGTACTTTCCGATGCAGAAAAAGAGTCACTCGAGGGCGATGGTTACGTCAATCTCGGGCCGCTACTCGATGCGAATCGACTGCAAAAAATGCGTGATCGCTACGACGCGGCGATAGCGAAAGAAGGTGCGCACCCGGAGAATGCAGAAAAAAGGGGGATCGGTCGGCTCGCAGACACCGTGGTCAAACCAATGAATCGTGACGGTCTCCTGGACCCACTCTTCATGCATCCAAGGTTGCTTGCCGCGGTACGACATGTCCTGGGCGTCCACCTGAAATACATCGGATCCAACTATCACTGCCCAATGCCAGGCTACGGCCACCAGGGGATCCACGCGGACTTCGTGTGGGGCGTAAAGGGAGAACCTCAGGTCGTGAATGCCGTGTGGATGATCGACGAGTTTACCGAGGACAATGGCCCGACGCGCGTGGTGCCGGGCTCGCATCGCTGGGGCGTGCACCCAAGCGGGGATCTGGTAGGCGGTGAGCCCCGCGACCTCAACGCACCCGTCGAGGGTGAAGTGAAGGTCACCGGTAGCGCCGGTGCCTGCATCGTTTACAACGCGCATTTGTGGCACAGCGGTACGCAGAACTGCAGCAATCGACTACGACGCGCACAGCATGCGTTCTTTTCGCGCTCGAATCGCCCGTCGTCCACCGACGTGCCGGCGGTCATCGACGGGGAAATCTACGAGCGTCTTGGCAGATTAGAGCGCGCAGTATTGGATATCGAGTAGGGGTTCGGCTGTCAATTCGAGAACCAGTCGTCCAGGTCCCGGCGCAGCGTGCGGACCTGGCGCCGTCCGGCTCACGTTCTCGGTCATCTACACGCATCGGCCGCCATTCGGGTTGGCACGTCTGACGGGCTCCCAAAGGAAGCGGACGGGCACAGCAAAGAGACCGTCGCCAAAGCCGGCACACGTCTCCCCGTCGTACAGGACGACGCCGGCGACGAACCGTTCGGGCTCGCTGCGCTGTAGTTTGCGCAGACCTCGGAAGTCGTCCTTCTTGACCGTCGCTCCGGCCTTGACCTCGATCCCGGCCAAGCCCCGGGCGCCCGCCTCAATGACGACATCGACTTCGACCCTGTCCTTATCGCGATAGTGGTAGAAGGCGAGCGGGTACGGATGGCATATCGCCTGGCGTTGGAGCTCCTGGAATACGAATGTCTCGAGAAGCTGACCGAGCAATTGCCGGTCGGAACGCAAGGTGGCAGCGTCTGCACCAAGCAGGGCGCAAGCAACTCCCGTGTCAGCGACATGGAGTTTCGGGGTCTTGATCAGTCGGCTCAAGCGATTGCTGTGCCAAGGCTGCAGGCGTTGCACAAGAAACACACGCTCGAGCAAGGCGAAGTAGTCGTTGATCGTTGGCAGGGTCTGGCGAAACGGCGCTCCCAAGGCCGACAGGTTGAACAGCTTGCTTGTCTGGGCGGCAGCCAGACGAAGTAGCTGTGGCAGCACGTCGAACGCGCTGATCCGCGAGAGGTCGCGCACGTCCCGCTGAACCACAGCCTCCACGTAGTCGGCGTACCAATTGGTGCGGCGGCGTCCGGCAGGACGCAACAGGGCCGGTGGGAACCCGCCGGTCGCGATTCGATCCGCCAGCGCCGCGCCAAGCCTTGCGACTGCGCGCGTCTCGAAACGTCGCGCGAACAGCGCATCCAGGAACTCGGGTTTGCCGCGAGCCAACTCCGATTGCGACAGCGGATGGAGGCGCTGCACCTGCATGCGGCCAGCTAGGGAGTCCGCTAGCGACGGCAGTAGAAGCAGGTTGGACGAACCGGTCAGCAGGAAGCGACCGGGCTCGCGATGACGGTCGATCGCCAGCTTCAACGCCGAGAACAAGCCTGGAACATGCTGGATCTCGTCGAGGATCACCCGCTGCGGAAGTTCGGACACGAATCCTGCCGGGTCGTCCGACGCCGCCTGCCGGGCAACATCGTCATCGAAACTGATGTAGTCGTACCCTGCGCTTCGACCGACATGGAGCGCCAACGTGCTCTTCCCACACTGTCGAGGCCCGTGGATCAGTACCGCCGGGGAGTCCTGCAACGCTTCGACGAGGAAAGGAGCAATGTGGCGTTCGTATAGCTTCTGCCGAGCCATGGCCTGCAATGATAGCCAGTTTTCTCGGCCAATTTAAAGTTTATGGAGCGTCCAATTCAAAGCCTAACTACCGTCCATATCAAAGTCCATGACGCGTCCTATGTAAGGTCGGAGCGCCACCCGACTACTTCTCGAGTCACGAGTTGCGAAGCCGGAGCCGTAGCGATGTCAGGGTCCGTAGTTGCCGCCCGACAGGATCACCCCCACCCTACCCCGCGCGGCACCGGTGTTCTCGGCCATCGCCGCCATGGTCACCACCGCCGAGGGTTCGACGACGATCTTCATCATCTGGGCGATCTGATCCGTCCAACTCTCGATCCCCCCTTCGGACGCCAAATGAACCCGGCAGTCGGCCCGTTGCAGGATCTCGAAGTTGAGCCTGCCGAGCGCCGTTCGCAGTCCATCGGCGATGGTCTTCGGTGGCAGCGCTGGAAGGAGCGTGCCGGATTCCAGCGAGTCCTTGGCGTCGCGGGCGAGTTCGGGTTCGGCCAGCACGACCTCGGCGACTCCGTCCACGGCGAGCACCGTTCCTGCCGCCAGGCCACCACCGCCGACCGGCACCCAGACTTGGTCCAGGCCGGGACACTGTTCCAGCAGTTCGAGAGCGGCGGTTCCCGCGCCCGAGATGATCCGCGGATCGTCGTAGGGCGGGACGAACACCGCACCGGTGCTGTCCACGACTTCGTTCAATGCCGTCTCGCGGGCCTCGAGCGTGGGTCCACAGGCGACGACCTCGGCCCCATGGCGCTTGATGGCCGCACGCTTCGACGCCCGTGCATTGCTTGGCACGACGATGATCGCACGCCGCCCCGCCTCGGCGGCGGCCAGCGCCAGCGCGGCACCGTGGTTGCCCGACGAGTGCGTGGCGACGGTGCCGACGTCATCCGGCAGCAGGGCGACGGCGTTCGTCGCGCCCCGCATCTTGAAGGCGCCGACGCGCTGCAGGTTCTCGCACTTGAAGTAGAGGTCGGCGTCGATCAGCGCATTCAGTGTCCGACTCGTGAGCACCGGCGTCCGATGCACGCGGCCGTCGATACGGCGCGCCGCCGCGAGGACATCGGTTCGGGTAGGAATCACCCCGGCTTGTAGCTGTCGCGCAGCGCCACGGTGCGGTTGAAAACCGGCCTTGTCGGCGTGGAGTCGCGGGCGTCCTTGACGAAATAGCCGGTGCGTTCGAATTGCATGGACGTTGCTTCGCTCGCGACGATGGCCGGCTCGACCCTGGCCTCGGCAATGCGCAGCGAGGTCGGATTGAGCGCCTCGACGAAGTTGTCGGCACCCGGATTGGGATCGTTGAAGAGCCGCTCGAACAGGCGTACTTCAGCGGCGACCGCGGTATTGGCGTCCACCCAATGGATCACGCCCTTCGGCTTGAGGCCGCTGGTGTCGCTGCCGCTTCTGGATTCGGGTACGTAGCGGCAACGAAGCTCCTCGATCTCGCCGTCCGCCGCCTTGACGACCTCCTCGCAGACGATGATGTAGCCGTAGCGCAGGCGCACCATGCCGCCGGGCGTCAAGCGCCGGTACTTTCTCGGCGGCGACTCCATGAAGTCGTCGCGCTCGATGTAGAGGGTCGACGAGAACGTCATCTCCCGGCGTCCCTGGTCCGGTTGCTGCGGATGCCACGGCGCCGTGAGGGACTCGCCGTCACCCTCGTAGTTCGTCAAGACGACGCGGACCGGGTCCAGTACCGCCATGGCCCGCGGCGCGGTGGCTTCCAGTTCCTGGCGCACGCAGAACTCGAGCAGGGCGTACTCGACGGCGCCGTCGGACTTGGTCACGCCGATGCGCCGACAGAATTCGCGGATCGCGCCGGCCGGATAGCCCCTTCGGCGCATGCCCGCCAGCGTCGGCATGCGCGGGTCGTCCCAACCCGTGACGTGGCCGTCGTCAACCAGCGCCGAGAAGAGCCGCTTCGACATCACCGTGTATTCGAGGTTCAAGCGCGAGAACTCGATCTGCGGGGGGTGGTAGTTGATCGCGATGTTGTCCAGCACCCAGTCGTAGAGAGGCCGGTGGTCCTCGAACTCCAAGGTGCACAGGGAGTGGGACACGCCCTCCAACGCATCGCAGATGCAGTGGGTGAAGTCGTACATCGGATAGATGCACCAGTCGTCACCGGTGCGGTGATGACTGGCGTGGCGGATGCGGTACAGCACCGGATCGCGCATGTTGACGTTGGGTGACCCCATGTCGATTTTCGCGCGCAACACATGGGTGCCGTCGGCGAATTCCCCGGCGCGCATGCGGCGGAACAGATCGAGGTTGTCGTCCACCGTGCGGTCGCGGTACGGACTGTTAGTTCCGGGTTCGGTCAACGTCCCTCGCGTGGCCCGGATGTCCTCCGCCGGCAGGCTGCAGACGAACGCCCTGTCCCGTTTGATCAATTCCTCGGCGAACTCGTAGAGGCGTTCGAAATAATCGGACGCGAACGTCGGACCGGCCCAGGCGAAGCCGAGCCAGGCGATGTCGCGCTGGATCCCGTCGACGTACTCCTGGCTCTCGCGCAGCGGATTGGTGTCGTCGTAGCGCAGGTAGGTCTTGCCGTCAAACTCCCCGGCAACGCCGAAGTTCAGGCAGATGGACTTGGCGTGGCCGATGTGCAGGTAGCCGTTCGGCTCCGGCGGGAACCGCGTGACGACGCCTTCGCTGGCTCCGGTTCGGAGATCGTCGCGAATGCGATGGCGGATGAAGTCCCGAAGATCTTCGGCCATGAGGCGCAGTGCCGGAATGCAAACGCGCATTGTACCGGCAGCGCAACACGCGGAGTCGTCATGCGGAGTCGTCACGCCGATACCTAGGAATGCTCTGATCAAGCCATCCCTGGCTTGATCAGAACGCAAAAACAAGAGCGCGGTCTTTTTTTGCGTGCAAATTCAACTCCTTGCGTCCTTGAATTTGGCGGCACATCCCTGTGCCGCGCTAGGGAAGGTCTTAATCAGACCTTCCCTAGCAGAGCCGCTGCTACACTCTGCCGATGGCGGTTGGAAACCCACGGGCATCGCGCAAGACCGCGTTAGCGCTCTGCATGGCGGGGGCGGGCGTCGTGACGCTCGTCGTCCTGATCGCCGCGGCCGGCATCTGGCAAGCCGTGCCGGAGACCCCCGAGAGCGAAACCGCCGATCGTCTTGCGGGTGAGCGCTGGTACGCGGTGACCTTCCGGCATACCCCCATCGGCCACTACCGAACCCACAGCGGACGTACGCAAGACGGCGACTTCGAGTTCCGGTCGGTACTGCGTTTCAAGCTGGAGGCGGGAGGCGAGACGCGGGTAGAGGACCGACTGGTGTTCAGCCGGAGACCACCGCATCGGTTGGTTCGCGCCGAACACGCCGCCGGTACCGCCGGTTCCGAGTCCAGGCGCGTGACGATCACCGACGGCCAAGCCGATGTCGTCGACGCACACAACACGCGACGGGTGGACGTGGAATCAGACCTGGAACTGCGCGACTACGTCGCAATCGAGAGCTGGCTGGCCGACGACGTGCCCGAGCTTGGCGACATGCATACCGCCCGTGCCATCGACTTCGACGCGCTGACCGTCGCCACAAACCGCTGGCGCGTGGTGGCCACCGAGGGGGGTGCCGTGGAAGTCGTCAAGGAATCCGCCCCGCACGCGGCCCGTATCCGGATCGGTTCCGACCTGACGCCGGAGCACATGGATTCGGGCGGTCTCATCAAGATGCAGCGCGTGGACGAACACGCGGCGCGGGTCTGGGAACGAAGTGCCCCGCTGTTCACGTCCGCCGACCACAGGGTGCCGGTGCACGGTGTGATCGAGAATCCGAAGGCACTCCGGCATCTCACCGTCGAGGTGGACCATGAGTTCGGCGCCGCCGTCCGCTGGCCGAACTCCGAGGGTGCCGACAGGCTCGTCGCACAAGCGGATGCCCGCAGGGTCGCCCACGCAGACGAGATCACCGGCGCCAGCGCAGCGACGGTCAACTTCCCCGCCACCGATCCGGAGGTCCGCACCCTTGCCCAGCGCGCCGTATCGGGCCTCGAAGACTCGACCGAAATGGCGGACTCGCTGGCCATGTTCGTACACAGCCATCTCAGCTACCGCGACACCGCCGGGGGACGCACCGTTCTCGACACCGTGCGCGACCGCAGCGGCGACTGCACGGAATTTGCCGACCTCTACACGACCTTGGCGCGCGCCGTCGGGCTGCCTTCCCGCACCGTCATCGGACTCGCCTACCAGCCCCAGGTGAAGGCCTTCGCCCTGCACGCCTGGAACGAGGTCGCCATCGATGGACACTGGCGTGGCGTGGACCCCACCTGGGGACAAACCCGGCTCGGCGCCACGCATTTCGCACTGCCGGCAAACGATGCGCTGGCGGTGATCGCCGACCTTCCGCATTTGAGTTTCCGGGTCGTCGAGACGCAATATTGAGTCTTGCCGAGGTGCTCCCGCACGGGAGGACCAAAATCACCATTGAACAGTAGGAGATTTCCATGAAGTCACGAGAGGTCGTACTTGCCCGCCGCCCCGTCGGCATGCCCGCTGCGGAGGACTTCGCGATACGCGAAGTGGAACTCGGCGAACCCGAGCCCGGTGAGGTGCTCGTCCGGAATGTCTGCATGTCCGTCGATCCGTACATGCGCGGGCGCATGATCGACCGCCGTTCCTACACGCCGCCGTTCGCCGTTGGCGAGACCCTGACCGGTGGGGCCATTGGCCGGGTCGTGCAGTCCAACGATCCTGATTTGCCCGAGGGCGAGCACGTCGAATCGCACCAGGGCTGGCGCGAAGCGTTCGTCGCCAAATCCACGGGGGTGCGCCGCCTCGGCAGCCTGGAAGCGCCCGCATCCGCCTATCTCGGCGTTCTCGGCATGCCGGGCATGACCGCCTACGTCGGACTACTCGACGTCGGTGCCCTCAAGGAGGGCGAGACGGTCTTCGTCTCGGGCGCGGCGGGCGCCGTGGGCAGTGCCGTGGGCCAGATCGCCAAGATCAAGGGCTGCACCGTCGTCGGCAGCGCCGGCAGTACCGACAAGGTGCGCCACCTCACGGAGGACCTCGGCTTCGACCATGCCTTCGACTATCACGACGGCCACTTGGAACGGCAGATCTTCGCGGGCGCTGCCGAAGGCGTCGACGTCTACTTCGACAACGTCGGTGGCGACCACCTGCAGGCGGCGCTCAACTGCATGCGGCCGGGCGGCCGGCTACCGCTTTGCGGCGCCATCGCGCAGTACAACGCCACACAACCCGTACCCGGCCCCAACAACCTCGCTATCGCCATCGGCATGGGCCTGACGATCAGGGGCTTCATCGTCTCCAACTTCAACCACCGGCGCGCCGACTTCATGCGCGACATGACCGACTGGGTGACAAGCGGCAGGCTCAAGTACCGAGAGACCGTGTTCAACGGCATCGACAAGGCGCACGAGGCGTTCATCGGGCTGTTCACCGGGGCGAACACCGGGAAGATGGTCGTAAATCTCGGGGATTGACCCGGGACGTCAGCTCGACGAACTGTCGCCGCCCTGCAGTTCCACGAACTCCCGGTAGGCGCTTTCGGGGTCGGCCATCAGTTCGTCGTGGGAACCGACATCGTGGATCCGGCCGCGCTCCAGGAATACGATGCGGTCGGCGTTGCGGATGGTGGACAGACGGTGGGCGATCACCACCACCAGCCGGTCCCTTGCCGCCGCGTGCAGCGACGCCACCAGTTGGTTCTCGGTCTGCGGGTCGAGCGCCGCCGTGGGCTCGTCGAGGATCAGGATACTCGAGTCCCGGACCAGCCCCCGGGCGATGGACAGCCGCTGCTGCTGGCCCACGGAGAGGGTGTCGCCGGAGCGCCCGAGCACGGTGTCGATGCCGTCGGGCAACCGGTCGATGAACTCCATGCAGCCGGCGGTCCGCAAGACGGCCAACATCCGTTCTTCGCTCGCCACCGGATTCGCCAGCAACAGGTTCTCGCGGATGGACTCGGGCAACAGCAGATGCTCCTGGAAGACGTAGGTGACCTGGCGGCGGAGACTGTCCAGGTCGATGTCGTCGGCGTCGAAGCCGTCGACGAGAACCCGGCCCGTGGTCGGCCGCAGCAAGGCGGGGATCATGTAGGCGAGCGTCGTCTTGCCGGCACCCGTCGGCCCGACCAGGGCGACCAACTCGCCCACCCGGAGATCGAGATCGACGTGGTCTAGCGCTTGATGGCCATTCGGATAGGCGAATCCGACACCCTCCAGGCGGACGCCATCGCGCACGGTCGGGAGCGATCGGCCACCGCCGCGGGTTTCCTCGGATTCGTAGTCGGCGAAGAAGAACACCCGCCGTGCCGCGGCGATGGTCTCCTGCAGCTTGATCCAGATGGCCCCGAAGTAGCCGGCGGGGCTTGCGATGCCGTAGTACACGCCGAGCAGCACCGCGAAGTCGCCGACCGACATGACGCCGTCGATGATGCCGTCGGAGATGAGAATGGTCACGTAGATCGCCGCGATGCCGGCGACGCCGCCGAGGACGGCTCCCGCGACAATGATCACGGCGATGGAATAGCGTTCGCGCAGGAACGACTCCCGGCTTCGTTCGGCGAAACGCTCCTTCTCCTGCTCGCCGGCACCGAGGCTCTGCACCGCCCCGACGCTGCTCATGGACTCTTCCATGGTGTTGGTCGTCGCCGAGCCGGCCGCGCGCTTGTTCTGGTTGGTTCGGCGCAGCGCGCCCGAAAACGGAAAGGTGGTGATGAAGGCGATCGGCACGGCCGCCCAGGCGATCCACACCAACTGCGGCGACACCTCCCCGTAGGAGTATTGGAGGATGTAGAGATTGAGCGCCCCGCCGAGCACCATGAAGAACGGCTCCGAGGTCACCCGGAAGGCGAGGTCGGGCGCCATGGGCGTGTCGTAAAGCACCCGATAGACGCTGTCCCCGGCACGCTGATCGTCGAGGATCGTCATCGGCAGATGCGTCAATCGGTCGAACAGCCTGGAGCGCAGCCGATTGCACAGGGTCTGGGTCAGCCGGACATGGACCATGAACTCCGCGAGGCCCCACAGGCCACCCGCCCGGCTCCACCCGGAACTGATCTGGTTCTCTGCCTGCGTGGCGGCATCGCGACCTTGGAGCAGTCCCGCACCCGTACCACCCGAACGGCTGCCGAACAGCACCAGCATGGCGAAGTAGACGACCATCAGAACCATCGCGATCCCTAGCGGACCGCGACCCTGGACGGCATCGAGGATGGGATCCATGAAGGGTGGGAAATTCACCGCGGTGGTGCCGAAGGGTTCTCCCAAGATGGCGTTTTCGATCAGGATCTTCGCCATCCACGGCAGCAGCAGCCCCGGGAGAACGGCAACCACGCCGAGCATCACCTTGGCGGCAAACAGTTCCTTGGCGCCGGCGATGAGACGAATGCTGCGGCCGATGACGCCGAGCGCCTCCACCGTCGTCACGTCCGGTTGGGTGTCGACTCGGTCGTCGAACCGATTCTTGCCGACGACCTCGCCGAGCAACGCCAGGGTCTTGCTGCGCCTGGCCTCGCCGGTCGTATCAGCCCCTTCGGGCACGCCGGCACCCCCGGGGGCCGTGACGTTGTCCGTCATGCGAGCGTGCTCCCGGTGGTCTCGGCTTGTACAAAGGCTCGATAGCGGCCATCGGCGTGGGCCATCAACTCGTCGTGGGTGCCGTGCTCGACGATGCGGCCGTCCTCGATCAGAGCGATGCGGTCGGCGTTGCGGATCGTCGACAGCCGGTGGGTGATCAGGAAGATGACCCGTCCCCTACCCCACTGGGCCAGGTTGTCCAAGACCCGCTGCTCGGTCCGGGCATCCAGCGATGCCGTCGGTTCGTCGAGCACCAGCACCGGCGTGTCGCGCACAACCGCGCGGGCGATGGACAGCCGCTGGCGCTGTCCGGAAGACAGCTTGCCGCCGCGCTCGCCGAGTTCCGTGTCGTAGCCGTCGGCCATGTCGACAATGAACTCGTCCGCACAGGCGACCCGCGCCGCCGCCTCGATGGCCGCACGGTCCGCATTCGGGGTGCCGAAGGCGATGTTGTCGGCGACGTTCGCCGCGAATAGGACGTTCTTCTGCAAGGCGATGCCGACGTGCGCCCGCAGATCCGAGACCGTAAAGTCCTTGAGGTCCACCCCGTTGACCGACACCGTACCGGACCCCGGATCGTAGAGCCTGAGCAGCAGCGTCATCAGCGTGGACTTGCCCGCGCCGGTGCCGCCGACGATGGCCGTCACCGTGCCGGCACGGGCCTCGAGATCGACACCGCGGAGCACCTCGGCGTCCGCGGCGTAGCCGAAGTGAACACGCCGCCAGGCGACATTCTCGATGGGCGCGGGAAACGGTACGGGATCGACGGGGTCGGTGACTTCCGGTTCAAGGTCCAGCAACCAGAACGCGCGTTCCAGGGCGATGAAGAGGTCCTGCATCCGCATCCAGGTGCCGAGCAGACCCCGCGCACTTGCCGAAAGCCCCCCAACCTGGCCCCGCGCGATCTCGACCGCGCCGTAGTTCCACACCACGAAGCCGACGAGGCCGGCCACGAGCGCTCCCGCGAACGTTTCCCGATTCTCGATGACGAAGGACACCATGACGTACTCGGAGGCGATCACCATGCTGGTTCCAAGCAGTGCCACCACCAAGGAGATCAGAACCATGTCGAGGCGAAGGAAATAGGCCGCGTTCAGAGCACTACGGGAGTCCTCGTCGAACTGCTCGAAGATGCGCCCTTCCGCACGGTTCGCCTTGACCACCTTGATCGCCCCGAACGCCTCCTGGATGCGCGACGTGAGCCGGCTGTTGGCGATGCGGTTGGCCAGCGCGCGACGGCGGATGCGCGACGTCGACTTGACGATCACCCAGGTGGTCGGAATGCCGACCAGTACCACGAGCAGCGCAAACCAGGGATCGAAGGCTCCCACGATCACGATGCCGCTGGCCACGCCGAAGAGGGCCGTCGCCGGCGCGAAAATCGCGCTCTGGATGAGGTTCACGATCATCGCGCTGTCCTGGTAGACCCGGAAGATGGCATCTCCGACGCGGTTGTTGTCGTGATAGCGGAGCGAAAGCGACTCCGCCCGCTCGATCATGGCGACGCGGAGGTTCTGGTTGATGCACTGCCAGATCCACATGCTGTAGTACCAGACGCCGGATCCGAACAAGACGCCGAAGACCCCGCCGACGATGCCCCAGATCACCAGGCGGTTGCGGACTGTCCGGCGCTGTTCGCGCGTCAGTTCGGGCTCTGCGGAACCCGCCGAACCATCCGCGCCCTGCTCCTGTCCGACCAGGCCAGAGGCTTCGTCATCCACCTCAACAGCAGGCGTGATGTCGGTTGTTTTACCTTTGCCTTTGCCTGTGCCCTTGCCTTTGGCAGTGCGCAACGTGCCGAGCTTCTGCGCGTCCGTCGTGATGTACTCGTCGCCGACGAACAACACCGTGGCCTGGATGGGTTGGAGGCCCTCGCCAACGAGAACCTTGTTGGTGAACAGGTCCACGCCAACGAAGTAGCCGACGAGTCCGGTCACTCCGCCGGAGAACGTCAGCGCCAAGAATACGATGAGGTGCCCGAGCATGGGCCGCATGTACGGCCATGTACGCCACGCCAGCACGGCCATCCGCCAGAGGGTCATCTGCGCCGGCGACTCGACGCGCACCTCGTCGCCGTAGCCCCCGATCAGGGAGAGCGGATCGGTGTCCGGCTCCCGTTCGGTCGCAGCAATGTCACGTTCGCTTGGCACAGCCGCCGATGTTCGCCCACTACCGCGGCGGAAAGCAAAGCCGGTTTTGTCCGCAGCGCCCGGCGAATGCGAAGCGCTGTCCGCGGACCCTGGTGTTCCGGCGGCACGCGGTGACACCCGGCCGGCGCCTTCCAGCGGCCTCACGCACGGCGATCTGGCGAACCTGTCGGGCGCCACCCCCGCGGCCGTGCCGGCGCACCGGGTCCATGTCATGGCGCGCTTCCCGTCGAGTGCCGAGGCGGCGTATCGGGAAGGCGTGGTGCGCATCGTCAACGGTTCCAGGAACCCGGCCTCGGTGCGCATCCAGCCCCACGACGCCGCGGGCTGGCGCTACGCGCCGCTCACGCTGACGCTGTGCGGCGAAGTGGCGAATCTCGGCACCTGGTGGAGCTCGGCAATGCTGCCAAGGGTCTAGCCGGCAGCGCCGGACCCGGCACCGGCGGCCCCTGGCGCCTGGAGATATCAGGCGACCGCGAAATCGAAGTGTTGACCTACACCCGCACCCCCGACGGCCTGCTCATGCTGCCGCCCGCGGACGCGGCGGTTCGGCGCGACGAGGCGATGCGGTAGACCGACTGGGCGGCGCGGCAGCCTCTCACGGCCCTCTCACGACGGGTCACGACGGTAGCTGTCCCTTTTCCGCGAAGCGGCGTATAGTCCGCGCTCCTTTCCGGCCGAACCTGGGAGCAAGTTGCCATGAAGCTTGATCCAAACTCGCCTCAAACCGCGACGAGAGCGCTCCAGCCCTAGCGCGACCTGACGGTCGCGGCCCATCCTTGCGGATGGGTGGAAGTTTCGCTGGCGCGAAACTTCTACGGCGCAAGCTCCTAGGCCGTCTGCCCGCTTCACGCGGGTTCAATCAAGTCGCGAAGCTCGTCCTTCGCAAGATCATCGGCCTTTGCGCCCCGACCGCCTCGTCGCATTGGCGGCGCCCCGCGTGTGCAAGCGCGGGTGCCCTTAACCAACCATCCGGTTGCCGATCCGTGAACAAGAACACATCAAGAAACCTCTGGCGAATCACCGCCGGTCAACGCCTGCGGTATGCGGCTGCCATCGCCGTCACCGGCATCGCGAGCGCTTTCATGCTCAGCGTGCCACTGGTGGGCGGCTACGTCCTCGACGTGGTGAACACCCAGGACCTGGCGCAGGGGGCGGCCGTGCTCGTCGAAGCCGCCACCGCGCTGGCGACATCCGTCGGCGCTGAACCGTACGTCGCCTATCTCGTCCTCTCCGCCGTGGCCGGCATCGGCCTCACCGCGCTCGGTGCCGCGTGCCAGTACCTGCAGGGGCGCTGGGGCCGCCATCGCATCGGAGGCGCTGGCCCGTCGGCTTCGCGAGACGATGTACGAACGCATGCAGCATCTGCCGGCCCGGTTCTTCGACCAAGCGGACACCGGCGATCTCGTCCAGCGCTGCAGTTCGGACGTGGAGACGGTGCGGGTCTTCCTGTCCTCCCAGGTGGTGCAAATCGGTCGCTCGTTCCTGCTCCTCGCTGTGCTGACCCCGATCCTGTTCGCCCGCGACGCCCGGCTCGCGGGCCTGGCGCTCGTGCTCATGCCGTTCATCATCGCCGGCGCCTACTACTTCTTCGCCAAGGTCCGCGCGCAGTTCAAGATCACCGACGAAGCGGAGGGCGCGCTCACCGCGCGGTTGCAGGAGAACCTGACCGGCATCCGGGTGGTCCGCGCGTTCGCCCGCCAAGCCTACGAAGTCGAACACTTCGGTGCGAAGAGTCTGGCCCTCAGAGACAACCGCGAACGGCTGAACCGCTTGAGCGGCGTCTACTGGGCCATCAGCGACTTCCTGTGCACCGCCCAGGTGTGCATCGTGCTGATCGCGGGCGGCATCTTCCTCGCCGCCGGCTCGCTCACGGTAGGCGAGCTGTTCGCCTTCATGATGCAGGTGACCATGGTCATCTGGCCGGTGCGGCACCTCGGCCAGGTGCTGAACGAATCCGGCAAGGCGATGGTCTCCCTCGGACGCATAAACCACGTCCTCCTGGCCGAGGAGGAGAGCCGCGATCCGGCGCCGCCCATCGCGCGGGCCCGGGGCGAGGTCGTCCTCGAGAACCTGACCGTCGAGTACGAGCCGGGACGACCGGTGCTCAAAGATCTCTCGGTGCACATCCCCGCCGGCGAGACCGTCGGCATCGTCGGTCCGCCGGGGGCCGGCAAGTCCACGGTGATTCGCCTCTTAGCCCGGCTCTACGAAGCGCAGTCCGGACGCATCCTGATCGACGGCCTCGATGTCCGCGACGTGGACCGTCACTGGCTGCGGCGTCAGCTCGGCATCGTCATGCAGGAACCCTTCCTGTATTCGCGCACCGTGGCGGACAACCTGCGCATCGCCCGCGCCGACGTGGACGACGACGAGATGATGGCCGCGGCCCGGGAAGCCGCCGTTCACGACGCCATCGTCGGTTTTCCAGCCGGATATCGGTCCCGCGTCGGCGAACGCGGCGTGACCCTGTCCGGCGGCCAACGTCAGCGCCTCGCCCTGGCGCGGGCCTTGCTCGTGGAACCGCCGATTCTCGTCCTCGACGATGCACTGTCCGCGGTCGATACCGGTACCGAGGGCGAAATCATGGCCGCCCTCGAACGCCGCCGGGGCCGGCACACGACGATCATCATCGCCCACCGGCTGTCGTCCGTGCGCGGCGCCGACCGGATCCTCGTGCTCGAACAGGGACGCCTGATCCAGGAGGGAACCCATTCGACACTCGCCGCCACGTCCGGTCCCTACCGGCGACTGTGCGAGATCCAGGGTGCCCTGGACGAGGCCATCGAGAGGGACCTCACGGAGACATCCGATGCCGTATGACGACGAGCAACACGACGACGGCTTCGACGACACCCCGGGGCGGGTGCAGATCGACCTGTGGAAGCGCCTGTTCCGCTATGCGCTGGTCTACCGGCGGGAACTCGCCTTCCTGGTCGTCTCCGCGATCGCAACTGCCGCAGTGGAGGTCTGCTACTCGCTGTTCACCAAGTGGGTGGTGGACGATGTCCAGCAGAATGGCATGGACGCATCCTTCGGCCTGTGGGGCACGCTCTACGTGCTGTGCAACCTCGTGGTGGCACTGGCGATCGGCGGCTTCGAGTGGATCGCCGGACGGGTGAGCTGCTTCGTCAGCCACGACATCCGCTTCGATGCGTTCCAGAACCTCCAGCGGCTGTCGTTCTCGTATTTCGACAGGCGTCCGGTGGGTTGGCTGATGGCACGCCTCACCGCGGACTGCGACCGGCTGACCGGCATCCTCTCCTGGGGCTTTGTCGACCTGGTCTGGGGATGCACGATCATGATCGGCCTGGTGGGCGCCATGCTGGTGATGGAATGGCGCTTGGCGCTCCTGGTGATGATGGTGCTGCCGGCGGTGTGGTGGGTGTCGGTGAAGTTCCACCGCCGCATCCTGCACAGCGCACGCCTGGTGCGCAGCACGAACTCGGAGATCACCGGGTCGTTCAACGAGTCCATCATGGGGGTGCTGACCAGCAAGACGTTCGTCAGCCAAGGTGCCAATGCCAGGCAGTTCGGCACCCTCACCGACCGGATGTACCGAGCGTCGGTGCGCAACCTCGTGCTCGCGGCGGTATACCTGCCACTGGTGCTCGTGATCGCGTCCGTCGCCGTCAACGTCGTCCTGACCGTCGGCGGCTCGTTCGTCTACCTTGGCCTCATCGGGGCCGGTACCGTGGTCGCGTTCACCATGCTGGCACGCAACTTCTTCTGGCCCGCGGAGATCATGTCGTCGTGGTTCATCGAACTGCAGATGGCCCAGGCCGCGGCCGAACGCGTCCTGTCGGTGATCGACGCCCAACCCGAGATCCAGGACTCCGAAAGCGTTTTGCGAGCGCTGATGGTGACCCGGGAGTCCGAGGATGGACGCCTCGGGCGCTTCGCCGCGGACGGGGGCCGGGCACGCATCCAGAGCATCGAGCTGCGAGGCGTCGGCTTCGCCTACGACTCGGAACAGCCGGTGCTCGAGAACATCGACCTCGTCGCCCACCGGGGCGAGACCATCGCCATCGTCGGTCCCACCGGCGGCGGCAAGAGCACGCTCGTGAACGTTATCTGCCGGTTCTACGAGCCCACGGCCGGACAGGTGCTGATCGACGGCACGGACTACCGCAACCGAAGCCTCTACTGGTTGCAGTCGAACCTCGGCATGGTGCTGCAGGACGCCCACGTGTTCAGCGGCTCCATCCGCGACAACATCCGCTACGGCCGCTTGAGCGCCACCGATGACGAAGTGGTCGAAGCTGCGCGCCTCGCCGAGGCGCATCACTTCATCACCGCCCTGGAACAGGGCTACGACACCCCGGCCGGGGAAGGCGGCAGCCGGCTGTCGGCAGGCCAGAAACAACTGGTGTCGCTGGCGCGGGCGATCCTCGCCGATCCGCAGATACTCGTCATGGACGAAGCCACGTCGTCGGTGGACACCGAGACCGAACTCGCCATCCAGCGCGCGCTGGCCGAGATCTTCAAGGGACGCATCAGCTTCGTCATCGCCCACCGGCTGTCGACCATCCGCAACGCCACGCGCATCCTCGTCGTCGACGGCGGCCGCATCGTCGAGGCCGGCGATCACCGCCAACTGATGGCGGCGGATGGACGCTACGCGGCCCTCTACCGGCAGCAGGGACTGAACGAAACGACCCAGCGCTGGCGTGCCGTCGACAAGGACCGGGAAGCGACCGCGACATGATGTCAACCGAGAGCGTTCACCAGCGGCCGAGGCGCAGTCCTTGACAACCCCGCCACCGGCACCGACGATCCGAGTGAGTCCGCGCGGATGTTCCACGCTGCGCGGTGGGGGGAACCGAAGATGAAGACGATCACGTTGGGCACGTTGGGCATAGCCGCTTGCGCCGTCGCCTGGGCCGGTGCCGCGAGCGCCCAAGCCGAGGATGAAACCAACGACGCGGAATCCCGCGCCGCAACGGCCACTACCGTCATCAAGCGCTGCGACACGGGGCGGACGATCGGTCGGGCGCGACTGACCGAGCGTGCCTCGGACGAGGGCATCAAGGTCGTCGAAGTGGAAATCGGGATCCGTGCCGGCTTGACCGAGGGCAAGCACGCCGTCCACATCCACGAGACCGGCCAGTGCGAACCCTGTTCGGCCGCCAAGGGCCACTTCGACCCCGGTCCCCACGGCCATTCGAGTCCCGACGGCAATCATCCGTTCCATGCGGGGGACCTGGTGAACATCGAGGTCACCGACTTGAGCGGTGACGTCACCCTCGACGACGGAACCCCGCTGGGCAGTGGCAGGCTCCGCACGATCACCACCCGGGTCACCCTGTCGGACGGTCCGTTGTCGCTGTTCGACGCAGACGGCAGCGCGTTGATCATCCACGTCGACCCGGACTCCTACTGCCCGGGCGGTGAAGATGCGGGTTGCGCAGGCGGCGCGCGGGAAGCCTGTGGCGTGATCGTCAAGGCGGCGCGTTAGGGAAGGTCTTAATCAGACCTTCCCTAACGCGCCCGACATTCAACCTCACGCCAAGCGGCGCGCCACGCTTCGAACTCCTTGGGTACAAGACCCGCTCTGGCGATGTTCCCGATGTGCAGGTTGAGAAGATCCGTTTCCACGACCTCGACGAATCGTGCCACGTCCGCTCTCGGCAGGGCGGTAGTCGCCTGAGCGCGAATCAGTTCGGCGGCATCGCGTCGTGTCATCCCCGCCCGAACAACCCGTCGGATCAACTCCACGATCAGTTCACGGTGCCGTTGCCGGAATGGATCGGGCTCGCCAAGGGACTGGCGGACGACGGAGTAGCGCGCGCAAGACCGTTCGTAGGCCCAACAGAAGACATCCCGAAGGAGCTCGAGTCGGTTCAGCTCGTACACGCCCAACAAGCCGTCCACATAGGCATTGATCGGCACGTCGACGAATGACAGCGGGCACAAGTTGGCGCGGATCAGTGGCAGATTGGCGGCAAGCCGCGAGACTCGCTTGTTGACGTCCAGGAAAGGCTGCAGGTACGGGAGCTGCACAAGGGCGAAGAACGCCTGCTCGAAGGGGTCGTCGATGTCCGTTGCCTTCCTGAGAATCTCGTCGAAGCAATCCTCGACGAGTTGTGGAACCGCCAGGGGTTGATAGACCGACCCACCGATTTCCACGGGCGCGGATCGCAACCGGCCCCAAGCGGCCGAATCCCGAAGCAGGTTCTCGGCAAGGAGCGCGTGCAGGTTTAGGATCGTGTATCGGTTGAACCCCACATGGTCAGCGTGATCGATGAGTAGTTCGATCGCCGCCTTGTGGTTGAGGATCATCTGAGTCTCGGTGGGGTCCATGCCTTCCGCCGGCAGGCCTTCGTTCAGCAGGCGCTCGGTGTCGAGCAGGGAGTACGTGTTGCCTTCGAGGCGGCTCGAATTCCACGACAAGTCGATCAGCAACCGCTCGTGGATCTTGCGGGCGTAGGTGCCAGCCGGTCGCTCACGGTCGGGTGAAGACCCGAATCCATGGAGTTGGCGCCGCGTGGTTTCGGAAAGGTACCAGGTGTGTCCAGGGTGGTAGTCGTCGAGGAAGGCACGACGGTATCCTACCGGTGCACGCCGAGGGACTGGTGCGCGGACAGCACGGCTAATCGACACCCCTTGCGGGCCGAGTGGGAGGGCATACGGCCCCGGACGGGAACGACGGTTCGAGAAGCGTCCTCCGGCGCTCCCTGCACGTTGGCAGCGTGGTAGCGTGTGCCTTGGCCGGCACCGTCCCGGATCAATCGCCCTTGGGCCACTAGGGCGGAAAGACGCCGTTGCAGCGTTCGCTTCGACGTGACTGCGGCGGCTCCGAGGAGTTCCTGGAGACGCGCACCGCCAACGTGTCGCGCGACCGCTTGGACAATGGCATCCATCTCCACGGAGGGAGTCTTCTTCGGCATGAGTTGAACGGCTTGTTTTGGCGTGATCGGACACTATCGTGCCACAAAAGAGTTTATTTGGCGCGGTATGGCTTATTGCGCCAAATATTGCGCCAGATAAGGTGGCGCGAAAGCAGGATCGAATCGTCCAGCCAGTGCTTGGGAGCACTCAGTCCGCGTGGAGCATCTCCCATAAGGCGTCGCGAAGCCGGCCGTTGCGAAGGCACACCTCGTCGCTTTGCGTAACCACGGCGACGGCGAAGTCGAGCAACACGTTCTCGTCGGCGAGCGTTTCCGCATCCACGGCGGGGATGTCCGGGTGATCGGCCAGCACGGCCGCGGCGTAGACGCCCTGCCCCACACGCCGGAAGGAGCCGTCGGTATCGTAGACCTTGACGCCGGCGAGTCCGCAGCTCGGCGAACGGTCGGCGAAGATGTAGCCGTGAACTCCGTCCAGCGTCGACGCCACGTCGCGCGCGTACGCCTGCAGGCCGTCCGTGTAGTCGAGCTGCGGGTTCTCGACCGCCACCACGCGCGGCGCCGACGCCTCGCCGACGAGCCGGATCGGGTCCCGTGGCACGCCCATGCCGATGCCCACTTCCGGGCACAGTCCAACCAGCGTGAACAGCTGCTCGACGCGATGCCGGGGCCAGACGTCGCCGTTGTGTTCGCCGTTCCAGCGCACGGACCGGCCGAGTAGACACTCGCTCGCGGCAACCCGAATCGAGCGCCCGGCAAAGACCCGGTACAGTTCAGCCGGCGTCAACGACGAAATCCCACACGGAGTCCGCCCCACCCATGGCGATCCGCCGACCCAGCATTTCCTGCCAGTGACTCTCCCGACCGTATTCGTCGCGCCAAGCCCAGAGTCGGCGCGTGAAGTGGTGCAGGCTGTGTTCGTGGGTGAAGCCCATGGCGCCGTGCACCTGGTGGGCGATCTCGGCCGCGATGCCGGCGGCTTCACCGACGCGCGCCTTGGCCGCGGCAACGTGGTGGACGAATCCAGGTGAGTCCACCGACGCCACTGCGGCGTCGTAGGCGCAACGGGCCGCAGCCGCCTCGCCGGCCAGCACGGCCAGATTGTGTTGCACCGCCTGAAACCTGGAGATCGGCCGCCCGAACTGCTCGCGTTCGGTGGCGTAGGCGATGGCCATGCCGAGGATGCGCTCGAGACAGCCCGACATCAGCGCAACCCGGCAAAGGGCCATGCGCTCACGCATGTCGCCCGGCAGATCGACGCTCTCGGTGTCGAACAGCACGACGCGGTCGCGGCTCTCGCCGGCAAGGTTGCTGCCGGGCTCGGTATCGAAACGGCCACTGAACTCGCCATCCACCGTCAGTACACGGTCCGCGATCCGTGCCCAGGGGGCGACGCCGTCAACGGCGATGGAGGTGAGACCGGCCTCGTCGAGCACGGAGTTGGCGATGAGCACCTCGGCCAGCGGCAGCGGCACGGCGTGTCGACCTGCTACCGTAAGCAAACCGTAGAGATCGCCCACCTCGGTACCGGACTCCGGGCTGCCGACAAGGTGCAGACCCGAGTCCCGCACGACCTCCCAAAGCGCGTTCGGAAACTCGCCGGACTCGGCGGCATCGAGCGCGGCCTTGTCGACATGATCCGCGAAGATGCGTTCGGCGGTGTCCTCGATCAGCCGATCCATCAGCGCAGTCCCAGGCCCCGGGCGATGACGCCGCGCAGAATCTCCCGGGTACCGCCCCGGAGCGTGAACGACGGCGAGTGCAACAGCGTCTGGCGCAGGCACCGTTCGAGCCCTGGATGACCCGGGGGCACCTGCAGCCGAACGAGTTCGCCGACGAGTTTCTCGAAGTCGTTGCCGAGGGATTTGACCAATGCCGACTCCACCGCCGGGTTGCCACCCTGCTGCAGCATGCCGGCGACCGAGATGGACATCCGCCGCAGCGTCATCAGGTGGCTCGCAAGGCGCCCGATCAGCGCGGCCTCGTCGCGGCACGGGTCGTTCCCCACCGCGCGCACGAACTCGACGAGAACGCGGAACGCCGACAGGAACCGTTCGGGGCCGCTGCGCTCGTAGCCCAATTCGCTGGTCACCTGGGTCCAGCCGTTGCCCGGTTCCCCCACCAGGCCGTCGTCGGCAACGAAGCAGTCCTCGAACGCCACCTCGTTGAAGTCCTCACCCCCCGCCAGGTTGCGGATCGGGCGCACGGCGACGCCGTCGGCCTGCAGGTCGATGAGCAACTGCGAGAGGCCCGCGTGACGGTCTTCCGAAGGCGGTTCCGTGCGCACCAGGGCGATGATGTAGTGGTTGCGGTGGGCGTCCGTGGTCCAGATCTTCGTCCCGTTGACGACCCAGCCGTCACGGACGCGCTCGGCGCGGGTGCGTACCGACGCCAGGTCGGACCCCGAGTTCGGCTCGCTCATGCCGATGGAGAAGTAGCACTCGCCCCGCGCGATACGGGGCAGGTAGCTGCGGCACTGCGCTGCCGTGCCGTAGTTGAGCAGCAGCGGACCGCTTTGCCGATCAGCAATCCAGTGGGCGCTCACCGGCGCACCGGCGGCCAGGAGTTCCTCGGTGACGACGTAGCGTTCGAAGAACGTCCGCTCGCCCCCGCCGAAGCGCTTGGGCCAGGTCATCCCGATCCAGCCACGCTCGCCCAGCTTGCGCGAAAAGTCCGGGCTGTGGCCCTCGTTGAAGTCGGAGTTCGGCCAGTAGTCCGCCGGCAGTGCCTTCGAGGTGAACTCACGAACCTCGCCGCGCAACGCTTCGGCCTCCGGCGGCAAGTCGACCGCTTCGAATTCGAGCCCTGTGAACACGAAACTCCTTCAGCCTTCGTTGGAAGGGTCAAGTTTAAGCGGCAACGCAGTCATTGCACGCCACGGCATCTGCGAAGGCGTTCGAAACAGTCGACCGGATGCCGAACTCGTTGACCTGGCGACCCGGATCGGCTCATGGGGACGACCCGGATGCCCTACAGGAACCAGAGGGACAAACCAGGCCAGTAGGTGATCACGACAAGCGCCAGCAGGAGCACACCCATGAACGGCAGACAGGCCGCGTAGAGCTCCAGCACGGGGCGATCGAAGCGGTAGCTGGCGATGAACAGGTTCATGCCGATGGGCGGGGTGAAATAGCCGATCTGGAGATTGGCCAGGAAAATGATCCCCAGGTGGACCGGGTGGATGCCGTAGCCGACGGCAACGGGAAGCAGGAGCGGCACCATGATGACGATGGCCGCGAAAATGTCGAGGATCGCGCCGAGCAACAGCAGCAGGATGTTGAGCAGCAGGAGGAACGTGAGGGGACTCGAGACGTGCTCCTGCATGAAGTCGAACAGCGCTTGGGGCACCTGGGCGTCCACCAGGAAGTTGGTGAAAGCCAACGCCACACCGAGGATGAGCAGGATGCTGCCGACCATCACCATGGACTCGCGGATCACCCCCGGTAGCGCGCGCAGTGAGACTTCCCGGTACAGCGCGACTTCGGCGATCAGGACGTAGACCGCGGTCATCGCGGCGGCTTCGGAGATCACGAAGTAGCCGGAGTAGATGCCGCCGAGCACCACGAACGGCAGGGGGATCTCCCATCTGGCGGCTTTCACCGCACGCCACACATCCCCCGCGTCGAAGCGGCTGCGCGGCACATCGCCGTGCCGCCAGATGGTCCATCCGGAGAGCAGGACGACCATCAACAAGGCAGGTCCGAGGCCGCCCATGAATAGTTGCTGGATGGTGAACGGCTCGCCGAGGTCCATCTGCTGGGCGACCACGCCGTAGAGGATCAGCGGCACCGACGGCACGATCAGCACGCCCAGGCTGCCGGACGTCGTCACCAGGCCTAGGCTGTAGCGTTCCTTGTAGCCGCTCGACGTGAGCATCGGCAGCAGCAGGGCACCGAGGGCGACGATGGTGACCCCGGACGCGCCGGTCAGGGCGGTGAACAGGGCGCAGGCGATGAAGCCGACGATCGCGAGACCGGCCGGCATCCAACCGAACAGCGCGCGGATCAGCGCCATCAGCCGCTCCGAGGACTTGGCCTCGGCCATCAGGTAGCCGGCAAAGGTGAAGAACGGCAGCGCCGCCAGGAGCTGCTTGTCCGTCAGGTCGTAGATGTTGATCGCCACCGCGGCGAGGTCGACGCCGACCGCCATGAACCCCAGCATGGCCGCCGCCAGCACCACGGCGAACAACGGCGCGCCCAAGAGCGCCATCAGCACGACGAGGGCGATGCCTGCCCAGATCATCGTGCTGCCTTCGGCCGCGGCCAGATGGCGTGGCGAAGATAGCGCAATGTCATGACGGCGGCGGCGGCGGGGATGATGGTCTCGCAGACCCATGCCGGCACCGCGCCCACGCCGGGCGTTCCATCGATGAAGTCCCACTCGATGAAGTCGATGGAGAACCACCCGAGGGCGGCACAGACGCAGGCCGTGAACAGCGCGGTGGCGCGAGCCGCGACAGCCTGCAACTCCGGTCCGCCGAAGCGCGACACGATGTCGATGCGGATGTGGCTGTCGGCACCCGAGGCGACCGCGCCGCCGACCATGGTCAGCCAAAGGACGGCCATCTGGACGAACTCCTCGCCCCAGACCACACCTGCCCCGAAGGCGTTGCGTGAGACGATCTGGTAGACCGCGACGCCGAGCATCGCGGTGAGGAAGACCACCAGCAGACCGGTCTCGGCGACCTCGATGCCGCGGCGGAGGCGCTTCGGCACGTCTAGTGCTCCGTCAACGTCTTGACCTTGCTGGACGCCTGCGTGCCGCGTACATCGGCGAGTACGGATTGCAGCCTGGCGTGCACCGGTTGACTGACGATGCCTTCCTCGATCCAGACCTCGGTTGCCGCAGCCGAAGCCGTGCGCCATTCGTCGGTCTCGGTGGTCGTTGGACTGAGGAACTTGAGCCCTTGGTTCTTCAGCGCCTGCCACGCGGCGTCGTGATCTGCGCGGCTGCTCCGGTCTGCCTCGGCGACCGCCTTGGTTAGAACCCGCTGCAAAACCGCCCGATCGGCGGCATCGACACCCCTGAGACTCCGCTCGTAGATGACGAACGGATTGTAGATGTACATGAACGGCAGATCGAGGACGTACGTGAGCCGCGTGTGCCAAAGCAGCGGCAGCACGGCGATTGGCGGTGCCGCGACGGTGTCGATCAAACCCGTGGTGAGGCTCGGCAACACCTCGCCGATGGTCAGCGTGATTGGCTTGATGTCCATGGAGTCCAGCAGGCGGATCGCCGGGGTGTCGCCCTTCGGCGCCCAGACCTTGAGCCGCTGGGCATCCCCAAGCGAGCGCACCTCGTGCGTGCTCATGGCGTACGCCATGCCGACCTCGGCGATGCCGTAGGCGATGTATCCGGCGTCCGCCAGGCCCTTGATCAGCTCCGGGTCCAACGCCCGCCGCGCCGCGTCCACCTCGTCCATGCTGCGGAACACCATGGGCAGGTTGTAGAGCTGGATGTCCGAATAGATGCGTGCGAAGACCCCGGTGCGCACGGTTCCGCCGTGTAGTTGGCCGATACGCATCTTGCGCATCACGTCCTGGTCGTCGCCCTGGGTACCGCCCGGGTAGAACTTGAGCTTGACGCGTCCTTCCGTAGCCTTCTCGACGTCGGCGCCAGCCTGGCGCAGGAGCTTCATCCACGCGGTTCCATCGGGAGCGTTCGAGGCGATCTTCAGATCCTTGGCAAACGATGGCAGCGCTGCCGCCAACGCGATGGCGGCCACCGCAACGAACATGGTCCGCAGGGAACCGCTAGAAATAGTCATCGGAAGACTCCATCAACGCACGGGCTTGCTCCTGTGCGATCGTATTCATCAGGGTCAGGCCCGGTGCCTGGGGATCGGCGGACAGTACTTCGGTCAACAACCGGTCATGCAGTTCCCGGTCGAAGACCATCCGGGCGTACGACTGGGCGAAGAAGACCTTGGCCATCAAGTGCCGACCGCCGGTGAGTTCGAGGACGCGCTCGAAGTGTTCCCGGCCCGCCTCGGGCCGACCGCCCGAGGACGGCGGCAACAGGGTCTCGAACACGCCCATGTAGAGCCTCGGGCCGGCGTGGTCGTGGGCCTCGTCCAGCTCCACGACGCGCTGGAGAATGGGTTTGACCCGGGCGAGATCCGCAACGGCGTTCCAATCGTCCGCATGCGTCTGGATCCAGCCGGCCCAGGCGATAGCCAAAGCGTAGGCGGCGGGGACGTCTTCGCGCCGCAGCGTCAATGTCTGACGTTCCAGCTCCGCGAAGCTCAACGTGCGCACGTCGCAGGTCCAGGCGATGTCCAGACAGGTGGCCCGGAGCGCGAACTCGAGAGCCTTGGTCGCGAAGCCGCGTCGGCGCGAGTCGTCGGCAACGAACGCGGTGGCATAGGCGCCGTTGAGGGACGCCGCGGCGCGCAGCAGATCGGCGTTCTCGCCGCTGCGGCGCAACAGCGCATCGAGCATGATGAGGTACGCCGGGGCGCCGTCGCGCACGGTCGCCGGATCGTCGCTGTCGAGGATGGCATCCGAAAGGTCGGACGCGATGTTCCCCGTCACACTGCCGATCAACGCCGCGCAACCGCTCAGGGTCACAGCGATTGCCAGCGCAGCAAGCAATCGTGGGTAGGCCATGGCGCGCGAGTATAGCCAACGAATACCACGGAAACCTTGACCAACGAGTGGAGATAGTGGAGAGATCTACGAGAGAACTCGCCCCTAAGGGATGTAGCGCCAAGGCTATCGCGGACCGCGTTGGGCCGATCAACGCGGGCGACCACAACGCGCCCGCCAAGGCGCGCGGTCGCCCCTACGGGGTTAGTCGCCCGTGGCGGCGGTCGAAACCGCGGCGAGAACATCGTCGAACGGAGGTCTCGTGCGGTAGTCCTCGTGAGCAAACTTCATGCGCACTTCGCCCCCGGCATCGATGTAGAGAATGCCCGGAAGGGCCACGCCGTGGGCCGGATGCCTCTCGTCGGCATACTGCTCGTTGCGAATACCCAACGCGTCGATGGTCGCCGAGCCCTCGTCCGACAACAGGGCATAGGCGATGTCCCGCTCCTCGTCGAATTCGGCGAGTGCCGAAACGGAGTCGTAGGTCATTGCCGCGACATCAACTCCCACGGCCTCGAAGTCGTCCTGCCAATTCCTCAACCGAACCAGTTGAGCCTTGCAGAACGGTCACCAGACCGCGCTGCGGCTGACCACCAGGAGCAGACCGCGCTCGCCGGTCAGGCTCGCGAGATCGCGCGATACTCCCTGGCTGTCCCGGATGTCGAGCTCGGGAATCGTGGTACCGATGGCGGGCCCCCAGTTGGCCTCGTAACCGGACGCGTCCGCGGACGCCTCCTCGTCCACGGACGACTCCTCGTCCGCAGTGGCTTCGCCGGCCGAGGCGGATGAGATGGCGAGGACGCCGCAGGCGACGAAGACCGCCGACCGTAGGCGAGTGCGGGCGATCGTTCGGGTGTTTTCTTGCATGGCGTTCTCCGCCTGGGACCCCGGCGATTATCTGCCATCGACGGCCAGCCTGCCATCATCCAGAGACACCCAATGGTCGCCGGCGCGACCGTGTCACTTTGCTAAAATTTCCGTGCGGCGACGGTCCTGTTCCAACAAGGCCACTAAGGAGAGTTTCGACCCCGATGCCCAAGTTCAAGACGCCCAGCGCGGAGATCTATTTCGAACATCGCGGGGCGCGGGCCAACCCGCGCGTCCTGTGCATACACGGTCTCGGCTGCCAGATCGTGCAGTGGCCGAACTCGCTGATCGACGGCATCGTCGAAGCTGGCCTGTGCGCCGTGATGATGGACAACCGCGACGCGGGCCTCTCCGATGGACCCGAGGGTCCGCCGCCACCGATCGCAGACCTGCTCGCGGCCCAGGAGGACCCATCGGTCCTGTCGCCGCCGTACACGCTGTCCGACATGGCCGCCGACGTCGTCGCCCTGCTCGACCACCTAGGCCAGGGCGGTGCGCACGTCATCGGCCTGTCCATGGGCGGCATGATCGCCCAGCGGTTGGCCATCGAACACCCGACCCGGGTCTACAGCCTGACGTCCATCATGTCGTCCACCGGCAATCCGGACCTCCCCGGTCCCGACGATGACACCGTCGCCGCCCTGCTCGGTGCCGTCGCCGCGGACGACATAGAGACGGCCATCGCGCAGAGCATCCAGGCGAACAAGGTGTTCGCCGGCCCGAACTACGACTCCGAGGCGGTGGGAATCGCCCGCTTCGCCCGGGCCGCGGTTGAGCGCGCTCACCGGCCCCAGGGCACGCTGCGCCAGTTGGCGGCGATACTCGCGGCTGAAGACCGCCGCGAAGCGCTCGCCCAGTTGCAGGTGCCGACCCTGGTCATCCATGGCAACGCCGATCCCCTGGTTCCCGTGGAAGCGGGACGCGACACCGCGGCCGCCATCGCCGGATCGCGCTACGTCGAGATCGACAAGCTCGGCCACGACCTCTCCGAACCGGCCATCGGCGAGATCGTCGCGGCCATCACCGACCACATCGGCAACGTGGAAGTCAGCCGATAGCGCGCGCCGCTATGCGGCGCGTTTCGAGTTTGCCCCGCAAACTCGGCGATACTCACGGCCGTACGTATGCAAACCGCATTTGCCATCGGCAACGTGGAAGTCAGCCGATAGCGCGCGCTGCTTGCGCAGCGCGTTCGAGTTTGCTCCGCAAGCTCGGCGACACTCACGACCGTACGTATGCAAACCGCATTTGCCCGTATGGTCAGGGTTCGATCATGCGGAGGTGTTCGACGTAGGAGCCGTGGCGGTCGCGAATCTCGCGCACGTAGCGGGAAACCTCCGAGCCACGCACGTAGCCGTAGGTGGCGTGGCTCGCGTATTCGGGCTCTGCGAGCTTCAGCATCGCCCGCTCGACGTTGTCGAACCACAGCGAGTCGTCGAGTTTGAGTTGTCGGGCCAGTCGGCGTCCGTCGCGCACGTGTCCCACGCCCGCGTTGTAGGCACCGAGGGCGAACCAGAGTTGCTCGCCCACGGGCAATCCCGGGAATCGTTCCCGCGTCCAGGCGAGGTAGGCGACGCCGGCGTGGATGCCGGTCTCGGGGACGTTGAGCTTCTCGGGATCGAAGTCCATCTCGCGCGCCGTACGCGGCAGAACCTGGAGCAGGCCCTCGGCACCGGCGAAGCTGACCCGCGCCGGGTCGAAACCGCTCTCCTGGTACATCTGCGCGACGACCAGGCGCCAGTCCAGCCCGTACTCGCCGGCCCACCGCTTGACGATGTCGTCGTAGGGCGAGAGCACGTCGCCCACCACCCGGTCTTCATACTGACTCGTCATGCGTCGCAAGTTGCGGAAGTACTTGTTGCGAAGGACGTTGAAGTCGTAGCCCCGGTAGTTGCGCTCGATGTACGCGTCGAGCCGGGTCGCCAGTTCCCCGTTGCTCTCCCGCACGGCCCAGCGGAGCCCCTTCTCCGGCTCCAGGGCGAGTCCCAGCGACAAGCGCGGTTCGAAGGTCGCTTCGAGTTCCACCCGATGGCTGTCCACCAACGTCACGTCCGCGTCGCCCGAGACGATCGCATCGAGGATCACGGTGGTCGGTGCGTCGAGGTACTCGAGCTCGAACCCCGGATCCGGGCCGAGCCCCGCCAACGTCGCCGCATAGCTGGTGAGCGGATGGACACTAACGCGCCGACCGGCCAGATCGGCAAGTGACATGACCGGTTCGCCGGACGTGACGAAGGTCTCGCGGATCAGGAGATACGGTCGCGTGAAGCGCATGCCCATCGACTCGCGCTCGTCGGTCCGCACCAGGCTTGCCGCGATCAGGTCGCCGCCACCCGCGGCGAGCCGGTCGAAAAGGTCGCCGATGTCCGGCGCCACCTCGACTTCCAGCTCCAGACCGTGCGCGGCGGCGAACGACCGGACGAGGCCGAACTCGTAACCTAGCTGCTCGCCACGCCACAGGTAGTAGGTCGTCGGCTGGTTGACGGTGAGCATACGCAACCGGCCGGCGGCGACGATGGCGTCCCAGTCGCGGAACTCGTCGGCGCGCTCGGCCACCGTGTGCGCCTCCAGCAGGTAGGCGTCGAGCATTTCCTTCAAGCGCGGATTGCCTCGCCGCAGTGCCCAAGCGTGGTCCTGCAAATCGGGGAGTTCGCGCAGCTTGTCGATCCCTGGACTGGACGCCACCACGCTTCGGGCCAAGGCCTCGTCCATGATGGTGGCGTCGATGGTTGCCGCTTCGATCAACTCCTGGAAGTCCATCGGGTCCGTATCCGTCGGCACCGGGACGCGCGGCGCATCGGGATAGTATTCGTCCAGCAACTCCACGTAGGCCGTGTCGGGTGCCACGCCGAAGCTCCCCGTTTCGGTCACGCCGACCACCCACTCCCGGGATCGTGTCAGCGGCAACGAGAACGCCACACGCGCCTGGCGCGACTCGGTGACGGTGAGGTTCCACACCGCGATGTCGGCACGCCCGTCCTCCAGCGCCCGGAACAGCCCTTCGACGTCGGGAACCTGGACCCACTCCCCCGCCAAGCCGTGTCGTTCGGCGAACCGCTCCGCCAAGCGTTGGTAGTGCTCGGTGGGCAATCCCTGGGAGGGCAGGGTCTCGAATCCGGTCCACGCGCGTCGTACGAAGCGGATGGTGCCGCGCTGCTCGATGCCCGGCCAATCCGCGGTGGATACCGAGGGTGCCGACGTCTGGGTAACGGTATCCGTTCGCTCGGTGCCGCAAGCGGCCACCAGCAGTCCGAAGGCCGCCGCCAGCACCTTCCCGCGGTACGTCATCGTTCGTAGACTTGGCCGTCGGGCAGTTCTTCCGGTTCGAGTTCCCACTCCTCGGCGGCCTCGCTCCATGCCACGTATTCCTCCCGAGCCGACCATTGGCCCCTGCCGTCGCGGCCGAAGAGCACGTAGTAGCCGCGGTCCTCCGCGCCATAGACCTCGATGCACATCAGCGCTTGATCTGCCGCGATCCCGATGCGCGACAGCGCCACCACCGGTTGGCCGCGCCGCGCACGGATCAGGTTCGGCGGCGTCCCGGATTGGTCCACCACCAGTCGTGCCGCGTGGGCATCGAGTTCGAGGCCGTCCGCGTCGGGAGCATTGGCTTCGAGGAATGCCGTCCAGACTTGCGAGGGTACCGCCTGCTTCGCTTGCCGACAGTCGCTCGGGCGAGCGACCACCACGACTTTTCCCATGGGAAGGACGACGTCCCGGATTAGCGTCCGAAGCACATCCTGCTCACTGGTAGGCGGCGCTTCGCTGCACCCCGGGGCGAGCAAGGCGTATGCGGCAAGCAGCCAAAACCGCCGCGGATCCCTTGTGGTCGGCAGCGCCCCTGCGAACCGACCACGCATCATGGTTTGCGGGCCAACACCGTCCGGTTGTCGACCAAGTCCTCGATCTGGGCCGGCGAGTAGCCGAGTTCCTCCAGCAGCCCGATCGTGGCGCCACCCATCGCCCCCGTGCCACGGTAGTCGTCGCCCTTCGAGAACCGCACCATCGGACCGTAGCGGAAGTAGTCGCCCCAATCCGGATGCACGGCAGGGACGCGGAGTTCCTCGATCTCGCAATGCGGATCCTCGAGGAAGAAGGCAGGGGGCTGAAGGCCGTCGGCGCGCACGCAGCCCACCCCCTTGGGTGCCAGCCGCGCTTCGAAGTCGTCCGCATCCCCGGCGGCGAAGGTCCGTTCGAGCACAGCTTCGAGGTCAGCGGCATCACGCTCGACGGTGAGTCCGAGTTCGGCGCGTAGCCGTTCCCACTCGTGGTCTTGGACGATCATCAGCAGGACCCACCCGCCGGCACACGGGTAGAGCCGCTGCAGGGGGCCGATGCCGTAGCCTTCCGGGTCCAAGGCCGGCCGCTCGGGTTTGCCTTCATAGACGAGGAAGTCGTCCCAGTTGGCGTAGGCGTTGGCGCCGAACATGTCGACGAAGATTTTCTGGCCGCGACCGTGGGCCCGGCGGGCGGCCAAACCCAGGAGGGCGGTCGTGGCGACGACCATGGAGGTGTTCGGATCCGGATTGACCTCGTTGGCGCGGAGCAGCTTGCGCGACGTCTCGCGGAGGCCCGCGTTGTCCAGTTCCACATCGCCCGGCGGCAGGCCGCCGAGCTGCCAGACAACACCGCCGAGGGCGGCACCCGGAATGGGGTGGGTGGACGGTCGTTTCGCCCCCGGGCCGTTGGGACCGTAGCCGTTGGCCGAGACGTAGACCAGGTCGGGATTCACCGCCGACAGCTGCTCGTAGCCGATGCCGAGCTTCTCCGGCACGCCCATGCGGTAGTTGTGAATCCAGATGTCGGCCTTGGCGGCCAGCGACTGGGCGATGCGCCGACCCTCCGCCGACTTGAGATCGAGGCAGATGCACTCCTTGCCGGCATTGCACTTCGAGGCACCGAAGCCGTGGAACATCGAACGGAACGGATCCCCCGTGGGCGGCTCGATCTTGATCACCCTCGCACCCAGGTCGGCGAGCATGGACGCCCCCAACGGGGCCGCGATGATGGTCGCGCTCTCGATCACCGTGACGCCGGCCAGGGGTTTGCGGGGTCTTACACCTGCCGCGGGCAGGCTTCGGACCGGCCTCGGCTCGATGTCACCGAGGTTCGTATCCATCGCCCGGTGCCCCACCTCCCCGGGTGACTCGGTCAGGTTCGCCACCAACCCCAGTTGGGTGATGCCGTTCCGCTCCACGACGTGCCCGTTGGCGGTGACGTCGGGATCGGCAAGCGCCTCCTGGGTGGTCTGATACGGATGCGACACCACGCCGCCGTCGGCCACGAAGATGTCCGTCCACTCGGCCAGTGTCCGAGACTGCATGTGTTCGAAGAGGCGGTCGCGGAATTCCTCCAGCGCCTCGCGCGGCCATCGGGACGGATCGCCCTCGTGCGCCGAATCCGCGATGACGGCGTCGAGTCCGGAGGCCATGAAGAAGTTGTCGAGCAGGTGCGGCAGCAGGTTGCCGAGCTGCAGCCACTTGCCGTCCCTGGTACGCACCGGGTGGTAGTTCAGGGTCGGCATCGACACCGTGCGGTCGCGGGTGACCTTGGGGCGTTCGAGGATTCCCTTGTCCCACAGTTGGGCCATGGCCATGATGCCCATTTCGTAAGGCATCATGCCGCGTAGCAGCGAGGTGTCGAAGGTGTAGCCGTGGCCACTGGCCTCGCGGCCGAGGAGACCGGCCAGGAGACCGGCCGCCGCCGCTTGCGCGGTGGCATGCGTACCCACCTGCAAGGCCGAGTAGTTCGGCCCCGCACGATCGGCGACGCCAGCAAAGTTGAGCATCCGGCCCGACTTGGCGGCGACCACCGGTTCGTGGGCGGGGTAGCCCGCGTACGGGCCGTCCTCGCCGAAGCCCGAGACGATGCCCAGGACCAGGTCGGGACGTCCGAGAGAATCGGCGTCCAGGCCGATGGCGTCCCGCTCCGCCCGATCGAGCGTTGTCAACACGGCGTCGGCCGAATCGACCACAAGACTACGCAACGCCGCCAGATCGCCGGGATCCTCCAGGTCCGCTTCGACGACCCGCTTGCCCCTCGTCCACAACGGCCAAGAGCCCATCGTCGAGTATGGATCGCCGCCCTTCGGCACCACCTTGACGACATCGGCACCGAAGTCGGCGAATACCATGGTCGCGAGGCCGGTCACGGGACCGACGCCCAACTCAACGACACGGAAGCGGGAAAGCGGGCCCATGGCGACTCCCAATGCGGAACAAGCGCCGAACTGTGCGCGAGCCTCGGTACGGGGTCAACCTCACCGCACTATCTCACCGCACTATCCGAGCTCACCGCACTATCCGAGGGGCTCGGTCTGGAAATACGATACGTTGCAGAGCACCTTCTTGGTCAGTATGATTTTTCGCCTCTGCTTTTCATACTAAGTCAGCATGCACATTTCTGAACGAGGCCAGGTAACGATTCCCAAGGTGCTGAGAGATCGCTTCGGCATGAACCACAACGTCGAGGTCGAGATGATCCCGACACAGGAAGGCTTGCTCATCAGAAAGAGAACCATGGCTGAACACCCCGTTGACCGCGTCTACGGGTTCCTCAACTACAAACGCCGTTCGGACGACTACATCGAAGAGATCCGAGGTCGATGATCACGGCCGTCGACACCAGCGTTCTGCTCGACGTCTTTCTTCCAGACCCCGACCATGGGGCGCAATCCAGAAACTGGCTCCGCGCCGCCTACGACAGCGGCGCTATCGTCGTCTGCGACATCGTCTATGCCGAGTTGACGCCCGCGTTTCCAGATCGGGCGACGCTCGACCGGGCATTGCTGGAGATCAATGCCGCGACCTCGCCCATCGACACGAACGTCGCCTTCGCCGCCGGCGAGCGCTGGACGCGTTACCGCCAGGCGGGCGGACCGAGGACGAGGATCATCACCGACTTTCTGATCGGTGCCCATGCCCTGTCGATCGCCGACACGTTCCTGACGCGTGACCGCGGCTTCTACGCGACCTACTTCCCGGAACTGGACCGGCCGTTAGGGAAGGTCTGATAGGGGTTCCTCAAGCACACGGACCCGGTGTTCTCCGGCGATATGGACCGGTATGTTCGAGTGGACGCCGCGGACGCCGGCAATCCCGTCACGTCACCGTGAACTCGATCCGCCCGAAGTCGCCGTAGTCCGCCACGTAGTGCCCGGGCACCGCGGGGTGGATGCCGCCACAGGCGCCGGTGATCAACAACATGCCGTCCTCGACCGCCAAGCCGCGTTGCCGCGCCTCGTTCAGCATCCACGCCAAGGCCGCCTGGGGACCACCGAGGGCGTCCGACGCCGGTGCCGAACACACCTGCTCTCCGTCCCGAGTCAACGTGATCTGGACATCCCCGTAGGAGTCCCGGAGCGGCTGCTGCTCGCCGACGATGTAGCGGTCGGAGGCGATGTTGCAGGCGACAAGATTCGCGCCGTTGCGATCCTCCTCGTCGGCGAAGGCCATGCGCGGCACCTCGATGACCGGGCCCGCCGTCCTCGGTGCACCGTCGGCGTCCACCACCAACCCGATCTCGCACTCCACGCTGACACCCGGGACACTCGGGAAGGACGCGCCCGGCGACAGCCGGCCCGATTCGTACAGACTGCCGATCAACGGATGCGTGAGCCCGAACGCCTGCTGGCCCGCGGCGGCCGTCATACCGGCCTTGAGCCCGGCGACGGTTCCACCCGCGACCTCGGCGACGACCTGCTTCTGCAGCGCGTAGGCGTCCTCGAGGGCGAGCCCCGCAGGCATCTTCGGCAGCGTTCCCCCGTCGCGGATCGCCGCCCCCATCTCGACTACGAGATTCTCCATGGCTAGTTCCCGAAGTCCCAAGATTCGCCGGCATGATAGCGCCGGAGCACATTCTTGGCGATCAGGATCTTGTGTACCTCGTCCGGCCCGTCGGCGATTCTGAGCGTCCGTGCGCCCTCGTACATGCCGGCGAACGGGAAGTCGCCCGAGACGCCCGCGGCGCCATGGACCTGAATCGCCCGGTCGACGACCCGGTGATAGGCATTCGGCACGAAAACCTTGATCGACGAGATGTCGGTGCGCGAATCGGCACCCTCCTCCATCTTGCGCGCGCAGTCCACGACCATGAGCCGGGATGCCTGGATGTCCATGTACGAATCGGCGATGAAGCCCTGCATGAACTGCTTCTCCTCGAGCTTCTCGCCGCCGTGCACTTCGCGGGTCATGATGCGGTCGACCATGAGGTCGAAGCAGCGCCACATGGACCCCACCGAGTTCATGCAGTGGTAGACGCGCCCCGCGCCCAAACGGTCCTGGGCGGCCTGGTGGCCCGTGCCGGTGCTGCCGAGCTGGTTCGACTTCGGCACGCGGACGTTGTCGTAGATGATCTCGCAGTGGGACGACGCCTTGCCCCACACCGGCACGCCGCGGACGATGTTCACGCCCGGGGTGTTCTTCGGCACGATGATCTGGGTCATCTTCTCGTTGGCGCCACCGGGATCGTCCGGGTCCGCCGTGCGGCACATGACGATGTAGAAGTCCGCGGCGTGTCCGTTGGAGGTGAACCACTTGTGGCCGTTGATGACCCACTCGTCGCCCTCGAGTTCGGCGCGGGTCTGGATGGAGCGCGGATCGGAGCCAGCGTTGTGCGGCTCGGTCATGGAGAAGCCAGACTGCATCCGGCCTTCGGTCAGCGGCTTCAGCCACTTCTCGTGTTGTTCGGGACTGCCGTACTTGACGAGGATCTTCTGGTTGCCGGAGTTCGGCGCGACGACGCCAAACAGCGACGCCGCCCCGGGGCTGTAGGCCAGCACCTCGTTCATGTAGGCGTGCTGCATGAAGGACAGGCCCATGCCGCCGAACTCGGGCGGCAGGTGCGGTGCCCAGAGGTTCGCCTTCTTGACCTTGTTCTGGACCCCGACGCGCAGTTCGCGGGACTCCTCCATCTGCTCGCGGCTCGGCCGACCACCATCGGTGCGGTGCGCCCAGAGCTTGCTTTCGAACGGCAGGATGTCGTCGTTGACGATCTCCGCCGTAGCGAGCCGGACCTCGTTGACCTCGTTGTCCAAGGTCGGCACCGGCTTGACGTTCATGGGCATTATCGCCCCTCCCCTAATGTCCCAAGGCAAACGGCTAATCTACTGGAACTCGGTGGGCGGTGCCATGACCGTGCCAATGGCCGGAATCGGACCCAACGATTTCAGGGCACGATGTCAGTCTGCGTAGAATTCGTCCCTCAGGTCCTCTGCCGCCACGTAGCGTCCGGCCTGACGGTAGATCGCTTGGAGCGTTCCGACCGTAAGTTGACGGCGGAGGGGCACCACCAGGACTTCTCGGGCACGGGAGGGCCCGAGACGCGTCAGCTTGGCGTGGCTGCCCCGGATGGAGGTGACCTCAAACCCATGTCCGCCCAGAATTCGAAGGCCGTCGCGAGCCTTCAGGCGTCTCAGCCGGGGCACCGCCGTTAGCCAACCGCCATCTCGAACGCCACTTGGATCCTAGGGTTGGGGGCGAGGCCGAGCGTCTCGGGATCCTCACCGTTTGCATACAAGCGCAGGGCGTCGCGGAGATTGGCAAGGGTTTCGTCAATGGACCGGCCCTGGGTCACAACAGCGACCTCCAGGCACTCCGCGACGTACTGGCCTTCGCTCTCGGAGAGAACGGCGTGAACCGAGTCCCGCGGAGCAACCGGCGTGACGGCGTACGCCGGCGAAGCCTCCGCAGCCTCGCAAGCGGCCGTCCGCCCCGCTTGTTCATCGCCCGCGACCCGGTAATCGGTGCAAATTCTGTACACGCCGCGGCGCACCCTCTCGAAATACGGCCAACGATGCGGATGGTGACTAGGCGCGTTGACGCAGCAGCGACTAACGACGTGTGTCCTTACCGAACGCTCGTTGAGATGGGGCAGCGCACTCACCACCTCCACGGGCGTGAACGCCCACGACCGCCGGTCTGCGCACAGTCGGCGAGCGGCCAGCAGGATCTCCTCGTGAATGGTCATGGAAGTAACAACTGTTCAAAATGAGATATGCACCTAATTACAAGTTGTGATATGAGTCAAGTGTCGTGTTGTGTCGTTGCACGACCCCAGGTGACAAGCTGGCCCGAGTGGCAGGTGCTAAATTGTCACCGCGAGTGACCGCCCGAGCGAGACGACCATCGAAATCCCACTGACCAAGCGAGAAGTCTTGCGCTACTCGGCCCGCTACGAGCACTTCGAGGACGTTACCGAGGACGAGCGGGTTGCCCGCCGACTCTTGGCAGCCGCCGAGCGGGGATACCTCACTCTGCAAGACCTCACGCAAGCCGCCCGATGGAAGTCCCGAAGGCGTATGTCGCTCGTCGACGGAAACCGGGAGCATGATGTTCGTGAAGTCAGCCAAGTGTCTTTCGCCGCCGATTCCGAGCGGCTCCGGATCGGCGCTCTCCGCGTGCTCGAGGGCATCGAATGGCCGCGAGCCAGTGCGATCCTCCACTTCGCCTTCCCCGACCGCTATCCCATACTCGACGTGCGGACGATGCGGACCGTCGGCGGCCCGTTGAACGGCTACTACACCTTCCGAGCATGGGACGAGTACAGAGTCCTGTGTGTGCGGCAGGCTGCGAAATACGGCGTCACCATGCGCCAATTGGACCGCGCCCTTTGGACATTTGACAGGGAACGCCAGTAGCAAATGCAGCAAAGGCCCCACCGCGACCTCACACTACCCACGGTTCGATCATCCTCGGCGTCTAGTCGACCCGCGTGACCAAAGCCACCGTGTTGCCCTCCGGGTCTTCGAAGAAGGCCATCCACTCGGTCTCCCCCGCGGGTCCGAAGGTGCCGTCCTCGTCCTTGTGGACCGGGCCCGGCGGATGGACGAAACGGACGCCCTTGGCTTCGAGTTCGGCCACCCGGGTCTCGATGTCGTCGGTCCACAGGTAGAGGATGGCGTTGCCCTCGGCCTCCCCACCGGACTCGAGCAGCAGGCGTACGCCGTCGAAGTCGAAGAACAGCAGACCCGGCGGGTCGAAGCGGGCGACGAAGGCGGCGCCGAGGACATCCCGGTAGAACGCTTCGGCGGCGTCGAGATCGGCAACGTGCATGGCGACTTGGTATAGGCGCATCGCGAGGCCCGTGTAGCAGGTGAGCGAAGTCTATCAATCAGTCGCCGACGTCGATCGCACAGTGCCGGTCGGCGGTTGCGGCGAGTCGCGACCGGGCGCAACCTACACGGCTTCGCGGCTACACGGCTACGCGGCTACGCGGCTAAGCATCAACGCTCCCAAGTCTGATCCGGTCATGTCCTTCGTCCTGCCCCTTGGAACCACGATCGATGCCCTGGCGGTGCTCGGCGGCAAGGGTCGGTCGTTGGCGTCCTTGCGTCGGGCGGGCTTCACGGTCCCGGACGGCTTTCACATCACCACGCACGCCTATGCGAGTTTCATCGAGGCGAACGACCTGCAGTCGCGGCTGTCCGACGCGGCGGTTCCTAAAGTCGTGGACGGCACACTGTCCTTCGACGGCGCGGCGCGGCGGATCAAACGCATGTTCGCCGAGAGTGCCTTGCCGCCCGCCGTTGCCGAGGCGATCGTCGCGGCGTATCGACCCTTGGCCGGGGAACGCGTCGCCGTGCGTTCTTCGGCAACGGCCGAGGATCTCCCGGAGCTATCGTTCGCCGGCCAGCATGACAGCCATCTCAATGTGCAAGGCCGGGAAGCACTGCTCGCCGCGGTTCGCGACTGCTGGACGTCGCTGTTCTCCCCTCGTGCCATGGCCTACCGGCACAACATGGCCATCGAGCAGGGCACCGTTGCCATGGCGGTGGTCGTGCAACGTCTGGTCGAGGCCGATGTCTCCGGCATCCTGTTCACCGCGAATCCGGCCACCGGTGAACGTCGCGAGATGGTCGTGAACGGCAGCTACGGCCTCGGCGAGGCGATCGTCGGCGGCCAGGTCGACCCGGACGTGTACGTCATCGACCGGCAAACGCTGTCCCCGACGGACACGGCCCTCGGTGACAAGGCGAGCATGGTGGTCGCGGCCGAAGTGGGCATCCGCACCGAGAGCGTCGGCCAGCATCGGCGGCGCGAGAGCTCGCTTGGCGCCACCCAGTTGCATCGCCTTGGCACCCTCGCGCTTGCCGTGGAACGCCACTTCGGCGATGTACCGCAGGACATCGAGTGGTCGTTCGCCGCCGACGAACTCTGGCTGCTGCAGTCGCGGCCGGTTACCAACCTGCCGCCACCGCCACTCCGGGAAGTCTCTTGGGAACCGCCGGAACCGGGCGCGTATCTCTCCCGTTCCCAGCTCGTCGAACACATTCCCGATCCCGTCAGCACGTTGTTCGAAGACCTGCACATGCGCCGCTCGCTGCAGCACTACTGGGGAATCAACCTGGTCAACAGGGGCCATCACCGCTACGAGGATACGCAGCCGCCGGCCTGCTTCGTGGTGCAGACCACCATCAACGGCTTCGCCTACCGTCACCTCGGCGAACCCCCTCGTTCCGCCCGGGCGAATCAGCGCGAGTCCGAGCCGAGACGTCCGACCCGACGTTCGGTCTGGAACCGTCTGCGCCAGCGCTGGGTCGCCGCCAAGTACCAGGCGCTGGCCGTGCCCCGCTGGCGATACCACGCCCTGCCCGTCTATCTAGCAACGGTCCGCAAGTGGCGTTCACTCGATCCCGCCAGCGCCACCAACGCCCAGCTGTGGGCCGGCATCCGCGCCATGTCCCTGGCGGACGCCCGCTACTGGTATCGCCACGGCGTCTGGAACGCCTTCGCCCTGGCGCGCGGCACCGAGTACGCGCTCGCCAACTTCCTCGGCGAACACGCCCCCGGCGAGTTCACCACCGGCCAGTTCCTGAGCGGCCTCCCCTCACCCGCCTTCGACGGCCAAGTGATGCTGTGGCGGCTCGCGTGCGACATCCGCGCGAATCCGTTGCTCGAGCGTCTTGCCGTGACAACCCCGGCACAGCGTCTACTCGGCGCGCTACGGGCAACGCCCGAAGCAGCCGCCGTGTGCCGTGCGATCGAGGACTACCTCGACTGCCATGGTCACCAGATCTACACCCTGGACTTTGCCGAGCCTTCCCAGGCGGAGCAGTCCGTCGAGACCATGCGCAGTCTGCAGGCCCTCGTCCTGCAGGCCGACTACGACCCCGAGGAGCGCCAGCGCGAACTCGCGGTACAACGCAGACAGGCGCTCGATGCCGCGCTGGCGCACTTCGCGGGGCGACAGCGAAGGCAGTTCCCGAAGCTCCTGCGACGTGCGCGGCGCTGCTATCCGAGCCGCGAACGCGCGATGTTCCACATGGGCAAGGCATGGACCGTGCTGCGGCCCCTCGCCCTGGAACTCGGCCGCCGCCTGGTCGACGCGGGAACCCTTGGTGCGGCGGACGACGTCTTCTTTCTCGAAACCGCGGAGGTCGCGCGTTCGCTCCGGGCGCTGCGCGTCGGCGAAGGCATGCCCGGCTACCGTGACCTTGCCCGACACCGACGCTCACTCCGCGAGGCCCGACGGCGCCTGTCGCCGCCCCCCGAAGTGCCCGGCCCACCGCCCTGGGCGAGTCGCCCCGCGCCCGAGGCGTCGCAACACGACGCCGTGCTGACGGGTTCCGCGGTCAGTCCGGGGCGGGTGACGGCAGCGGCCAGCCTGATTCTGACGGCTGCCGACTTCGCGAACATGAGGCCCGGCACGATCCTGGTCTGCCCCACCACGACGCCGGCGTGGACCTCGTTGTTCCCCAAGGCGGCGGGGCTGGTCACCGACATCGGCGGCATTCTCGCCCACGGCTCCATCGTCGCCCGGGAATACGGCATCCCGGCGGTCCTCGGGCTGAAGGACGCCACCCGGCGGATTGCCGACGGTCAGCGCATCACGGTGGACGGCGACATGGGCACCGTGACGCTCCTCGACGACGACGTGCCGGTCAGGAATCGCCGCCCTGCAGTTCGACGAAGCGGCGGTAGCGGCTAGCGGGATCCGCCATCAGTTCCTCGTGGCTGCCGATGCCGCGGATCTCCCCCTCCTCCAGGAACACGATCCGGTCCGCGCGGCGAATCGTCGACAGACGGTGGGCGATGACGACCACCAGGCGACCCGCGGTGGCGGCACGCAGCGAACGCACCAGGGCATGCTCCGTGGGCGGGTCGAGGGCGGCGGTGGGTTCGTCGAGTAGCAGGATCGGTGTGTCCCGGACGATGCCTCGGGCGATGCACAGGCGCTGCTTCTGACCCACCGACAGGGTGTCGCCGGAACGGCCGAGGACCGTGTCGAGGCCGTCGGGCAGGTCGTCGACGAACGCCAGCGCACCGGCGGTCTCGCAGGCCGCGCGGATATCGCTGTCCGAGGCCGTCGGATTGACGAGCAGCATGTTCGAGCGGATCGATTCGCTCAGCAGCAGGTGTTCCTGGAAGACGTAGGACACCTGGCGGCGCAGCGAAACCAGGCTCACGCGGTCGATGTCGCGGCCGTCGATCGACACCCGACCTCGGGTCGGACGATAGTAGGCGGGAATCAGATAGGCGAGGCTGGTCTTGCCGGCACCGGTGGGGCCGACGACGGCCACCAGTTCGCCGATGCGGAGTTCCAGGTCGATATTGCGCAACGCCGGCTGGCCGTTCGGGTAACTGAAGTCGACGTCCTCGAACCGCACGTGCCCGCGGACGGGCGGCAGGTCCTGGTATTGCGCGAAGGCGTCCTCCGCCTCCATGTCGAAAAAGAAGAACACCCGGCGGATCGCCGCGGTGTTGCCCTGCAGGTTGATCCAGGCCATGCCGATGGCGAGCCCCGCGCCGCCGATGGACAACGCGAAGCCGAACACGGCCGCGAAGTCGCCGGGGGTCATCGACCCGGTGATGATGCCGCCGAGTACCGACAGGGCGACGTAGACACCGAGGCCGATGGTCAAAAGGCCCGACATCGCCGAGATGCCGATCTGCATCAGCACCACGTGCCGGTAGCGCCGGTACGACTCGTCGCTCCTCGCCTCGATGCGTTCCGTTTCCCGGGCCATGCCGCCGAGGCTCTGCACAGCGCCGATGTTGCTCATGCTCTCTTCGATGGCGTTCGTGGTGGCGGTACCGGACGCGCGGCTCGCCTGCTGGACGCGGCGGATCAGCCCCGACGCGGGCAGCGTGGCGAGCAGGCCGAGCGGCACCAGGATGCCGGCCACCCAGACGAGGTCTGGTAGCGCGCCGCCGTAGCTGAACTCGAGCAGATACAGGGTGACGACGACGCCGATCAACGTGAACAGCGGCTCCAGCGTGAGTCCCAGGCAGATCTCAGGTACGTCCGGCGCGTCGTACATGACGCGGTATACCGAGTCGCCGATGCGGTGATCGTCCAGACGGCTCATGGGCATTTGCGCGAGGCGGTTGAAGAGCCGGGTGCGCAGGCCATTCGCGAGCCGCTGGGTGAGCCGGATGCTGAGCCAAGCCTCGAAGACACCGAGCACGCCCGCCATCGAGCTGCGTCCGGCATTGAGCTTCAGTTCGGACGTACTGGCACTGTCCGCACCGCCGCCGATCCAGACGAACAGGCCACCGCGGCCGAACAGCAGGAGCAGCACCGCCAGGAAGCCGATCACCGCCAGCATGGTCTCCATGCGGCCGAGCCCGGCGACGGCGTCGAGGAACGGCAGCATGTGCGGCGGAAATGGAATCTCACTGTCTTCGAAGGACTTGCCCAGGATCACCTGGTCGACGGTGATCTTCGCGAGGAACGGCAGGATCAGGCCCGGCACGAGGGCCAGGGCGGAAAGGACCACTTTGCCCGCGAACAGGCTCTTGACGTGCCTCAGCAGGGCGAGCGCCCGACCGATCAGCGCAAGGGACTGGAGGTTGGTGATCCGCGCGGACAGGTCGATCCGGTCGTCGAACCGAGCATCCTCGCCGAGTCCACGGAATCCCCGGCCGGTTTGCGCGGTGGCGGAGTCGCTCACGCCTGTGCTCCGCCGGCGGGGACACCTTCCGTCTCGGCGATCACAAACCGTCGGTAGCGACCGTCGGGGATGGCCATGAGGCTGTCGTGATCACCGATCTCCTCGATCCGTCCGTGGTCCAGGAACGCGATCTGGTCGGCGTTGCGGATCGTCGAAAGCCGGTGCGTGATCAGGAAGACGACCCGCTCGCGCCCCCAGACCGACAGGTTCGCGAGAAGGCGCTGTTCCGTTTCCGCATCCAGCGAAGCCGTGGGCTCGTCGAGGATCAGGATCGGCGTGTCCCGGACGATCGCCCGGGCAATGGACAGGCGCTGCCGCTGGCCCGTGGACAGCTTGCCGCCCCGCTCGCCGAGTTCCGTGTCGTAACCGGCCGCCATCTCGCCGATGAACCTGTCGGCGCAGGCGACCGCGGCGGCCGCTTCGATGTCCTCCCGCGCGGCGCGCCGAGTCGCGTAGCCGATGTTGTCCGCCACCGTCGCAGCGAACAGGACGTTCTGCTGCAGGGCGATGGCACAGTTGCCGCGCAGATCCTCGATCCTCATCCGCCGAATGTCCACACCGTTGATCCGCACCACGCCGCTCGTGGGGTCGTAGAGGCGCAGCAGGAGCGACATCAGCGTCGTCTTGCCCGAGCCCGTGGCACCGACGATGGCGGTGACCGTGCCGGCCCGGGCGGTCAGGCCGACCCCCGTGAGCACGGGCGCTTCCTCGTCGTAGGCGAAGTGCACGTCGTCGTAGGCAACTTCGCGGATGGGTGCCGGTACCCGCACGGGACTTTGTGGACTCGTCACCTCCGGCTCGACGTCGAGCAGGTGGTAGGCCCGTTGCAGCCCCACCGCCATGTCCTGCATGAGGCTCCACTTGTTGATGAGCGCCTGGCCCCAGCCGAAGTACTCGCCGACCCGACCGCGCGCCTGCTGGAAGGCGCCCAGGTTCCAGATGGCCATGCCGACCAGGGAGATGGCGCCGGCCAACCAGGTCGCCTCTTCGTTCACCGTCCACCCCGCCATCAGGTAGTCGGCGATGAACATGGCGGTTCCCGCCATCGCCAGCACGATCATCCACAACAGGATCATCTCCATGCGGACCCGCAGCGCGGCGTCGAGGGCGTGGTTCGAGTCGTGGTCGAAGCGGCGCATCACGGTGGATTCGGCCTGGTTCGCCTTGACCACGCGAATGGCCGCGAAGGACTCCTGGATGCGCGACGTCAGGTTGCTGTTCGATTCGCGGGCCAGGCGGGCGAAGTGCTGCAGGCGCGGCGTGTACCAGGCGACCACCAGGACGATCGGCACGGTCGCCAGCAGGCAGACGAGCCCCAGCAACGGGTTGAACAGCCACAGAATGAAGAAGGCGAAGCTCAGTTTCCAGATCATGTTGATTGGGTCCAGGATCGCCGTGTCGATGATCGCGGTGATCGTCGCGCTGTCCTGGTAGACCCGGTAAATCGCATCCCCGGTGCGGGCGTGGCTGTGGTAGCGCAGCGACAGGTGTTCCGCCTTCTCCACCATGGTCACCCGCAACCGCTGGTTGATGCGCTGGATGATCCACGTGTAGTAGTAGTGCAGGACGCAGATCTGCATGAGCACGGTGCTGATGAAGGCACCCACGGCCACGTAGAGGACGAACCGGTCGCGCACCACGAACTGCTGTTCTTCCGAGAGGCGCTCGCCCTCGGCATAGCTCGCCTCGAGTTGCAGGAGCATCGCCTGGACCGGTTCCAGGGGATCGCCGAGCATGATCTTGTTGTTCAGCAGATCGTCGATCAGGAGCGTGGCGAATCCGACGGTCGTGTAGAGAGTCAGTTGCAGTGCCAGCCAGCACAGGATGTGCAGAAACTGGGGCTTCAGATACGGCCAGGTGCGGACGAAGACGCGCGCCACGCCTAGTGGCCCGAAGGTCTGGACGTCTGACGGCCGCTCCACCGAGTCCCGCACGCGGCCCCTCCGAGTTGAAAAATACGCCCAACAGGACTAGTCTATCCGGTCGCACACTCAACCGCAGAAGAAGGGGTAACCGATGCTGCGACCACGGTGCGAGACACCTACCTGCCGCCACTGGACCCGTGCCATTCCGGCCGCCATCGGCGCGATTTTCCTAGCCGTTCCCGCCGCCGCCGAGGAAGGCGCCGACGAGAGAATGACGGAGATCATCATCGTCACCGCCGAGAAACGCGAGGAGGACATCCTCAAGGTTCCGGTGACCATGACCGCCTTCAACCAGCAGATGATCGAAGAGCTGGGACTGACCGGCGACGAGGATCTGGAACAGCTCGTGCCTGGGCTGCAGTTCGCCTACGACTCCGAAGGCAACGGCATCTCCATCCGCGGCATCGGCACACAGAAGGCCGTGCAGTACAACGCGGACCTCGCCGTCGCCTTCTACGTCGATGGCGTCTATACGAACGACATCTACGGCCTGGCGCCGAACCTGTTCGATGTCGAGCGGGTCGAAGTCGCGCGCGGGCCCCAGGGCACGTTGAACGGCCGCAACTCCATCGCCGGGGCGATCAGCTACGTGAACCGCAAGCCGACCGACACCTGGGATCTGCAGGTTCTTACCGAACTCACCGACACGGTGACCCGGCGCTACAACGTCGCCTGGGGTGGTCCGCTTATCGACGGACTCAGTTTCCGGCTGACCGGAGGCTACTACCAGGGGGACGGCTGGCAGGAGAACACCGGCACAGGCAAGAACTACGCGGCGCCCGACCAATACTCGCTCGCGCCGCAGCTGCGCTACCGGACGGATCGAATGGACATCAACCTGCGGGTGCAGAACACGCGGGACCGTGGCACCAGTCGCGCGCCGGTGCGCCTTGTCGATGTGGACCGCGACTCGCCGTTCTACCTGCTCGGTGGTATCTGGCCCGTCACCAACTACCTCTATCTCTACGACAAGCCGCTGCCCGGCATCGCCAACTGCAATCCAAAACAGTTCCGGGATACCGGCGGCCTCTGCGGCGACTTGCAGAACCGGGTGTTGAGCAATCGCCAGAGCTTTCAGGACAACAAGACCGACCGCTTCTCGTTGAACGCCGACTTCGACGTTGGCGACATGTTCGGCGGCGACCCGGGTCTGCTGACGCTGCGCTACACCTACGGCAGCACGGTCACCGGCACGCTGGGATCCCGCGACGGCGACAATACCGACCGGGCCGCCAGCGCCGAAGACCCGTTCGTTCCCCAGGATTGCGTGGACAAACTGGGCGCGACTGAGTGCAAGGCACGCGACGTCCGCTTCCAGGACTCGGAAACCGCGTTCTTCTGGGACAACGACGAGAGTTCGCACGAAGTGCAGGTGTTCTCCAATTTCGATGGTCCGTTCAACTTCGTCGCCGGTGCCTACAGCTACGAGAACGAGGCCCACTGGCGGCAAAAGGGCGGCGACTACGCCAACCCCTTCAACTTCACGAGCGCCGAGGATGCCGTGGCCCGCGTCGACCAGGACGGCGACGGCGCGCCGGACTACGCATCCTGCGAGGAGTTCTACCAGAGCTACGTGATCGGCCCCGACGATCCGAGCACCGACATCATCGAAGGACGGAGCTTCAGCCCGGAGCAGTACCTGGGGTGCGAGCCCGGCGACAACCACCTGCTGAAGGGAGGTTCCGCCAGCGGTGCGGGCTACGAGACCCGCGCCGTATTCGCCAATGGCGAATTCGAGTTGACCGACAGTTGGCGCGTCTCCGGAGGTCTGCGCTTGACCGAGGACGGAAAGGACCAGCGCGGTGTCAGCGGAACCTTCGGCGTCGCCAATGTGCTCGGCGTGCCGATTACCCGCTTCGGTGGACTACAGAATCGCAACGACGAGTGGGGTGGAACCATCGGCCACGTCAGCCTCGAGTACACGCCGGCCGACAACCGCCTCTACTACGGGCGGATTTCGACCGGGTTCCGGGCTGGCGGGTTCAACCAGATTTCGGGTGGCACCAGCGCCGAGGACATCGCCAACAACCTCGTTCCCGCGACGTTCGAGGAGGAGAAGCTGGTCAACTACGAGGTCGGCGTCAAGGGGCGTTTCCTCGACGACCGGCTGATCGTCACCACGGGGGCGTACCTGCAGGACTTCGACGGCTTCCACTTCAACGGTCGCCAGCTGATCTCCGAGGCGCATCGCAACAACCGATCAAGCCCGTTCCTGGAATACACCGCCAACGTCGACGGCACGCAGATCTGGGGTGCCGAAGTGGAGTGGTCCTACTACGTCACCCAAAACATGCGCTTCTCCGGCTACTACAACTTCCTCGACTCGTCCCTCGGCCGGCATGTTGCCTACATCGACGGCGACCGCGAGGAGAGCACGCTCGGCACGTTCATTCACCGCTGGATCGACGACGAGACCGGCGAGCAGATGGAGGCCGAACTCACCAATCCACGCGACAACACGGGCAAACGACTTCCCCAGCAGCCCCACCACAAGGGTGCGATGACCTTGGCCATCAGCCAGCCGCTCGATGCTGGTCGGGGTTCGCTGGAATGGCTGGCCACCTGGAGTTACACCGGCACGCGGTTCCCGAGCATCGGCAACCTCGCCTACCGGAAACTCCACGCCTACGACCGCATCGATGCGCGAGTCAACTGGGACTCCGCGGACGGGGTCTGGAGTGTCACGGGCTACGTCCAAAACCTGGTCGACGAAATCGGCATCCAGGAGTACGCCTTCGACTGGGGCTGGCTTACGGAACCACGGCAGATGGGGGTGCAGGTCCGCTATCGGCCTCCGCTGTAGCCATCCCACCCCCCATCTCGCAGGACGACGTACGGACTTGCCGTATTGAGACCGATGGGTCCCATGCGAAGCCTGTGGTCCTCGAGGGCGGCGGGTTTCGGCACACTGTTGATCGCCGCGGCTTTCGTCGGCGGCTGTGGCGGAGGAGGTGGCGGTAGCGGGCCGCCGACGCCGCCTCCCGAACCTCCCGAACCTCCCGAGCCACCGTCCGAAACCGGCATCCGTTTCACCCGCGTGCTCGACGCCGGCTTCGACCGGGATTTCACCGCCCGATTCCTGAGCATCAAGGATCCCGAGCGCTTCAGCAACGGCGTCGCGGCCGCGGACTACGACGCCGACGGCGACGTGGATCTGTACATCGTGGGGGGACGCACGCAGCCCAATCATCTCTACCAGAACCGGGGAAACGGCACCTACGTGGAGGTGGCCGAGAGCGTCGGTCTCGACATCCACCACTGGGGTAGCGGCCCCGCCTTCGGCGATGTCGACGGCGACGGCGACCTCGACTTGTTCGTCGGCGCCGGCGACGGCGACCCCTTCTACCTGTTCGAGAACCGCCTGGACGCCGCCGAGGATCCTTCGGGCGTGTTCGTCGACGTGACCGCGAAGTCCGGAATCTCGATAACCGCCGAGAATACCGTTTCCGCCGCCTTCTACGACTACGATGGCGACGGATATCTCGACCTGTTCCTCTCCCATTGGGGCGCCGATCGGCACCCCGGTGAAGACACCGAGACGGTGTGGAGGAACAACGGCGACTTCACGTTCACCAGTGCCAGCATCGAGTCCGGCATCGCCGCAGCGATCGTCAAGGGCGGCAAGGACTGGTCCTTCACGCCCGCCTTGAGCGACATCGACAACGACGGCGACGGCGATTTGCTGATGGTGGTGGATCTCAATCACACCGAGGTTCTCGTCAACAACGGCGACGGGACCTTCACGTCCACCACGGACACCGACGTGATCACCGACCAGGCGGGCATGGGCACGGCCGTCGGCGACTACGACAACGACGGCGACATGGACTGGTTCGTCACGTCCATCTACACCCTGGACGTCGCCGGCGAGCACTTCGGCAACCGGCTCTACCGCAACGACGGCGACGGCACCTTCACCGACGTCACCGAGATCGCCCAGGTGGACGACGGCGGCTGGGGTTGGGCCAGCTGCTTCGCGGACCTGGACAACGACGGCAACCTCGACATATTCCACGTCAATGGCTGGCACTACGAACTCGACAAGGACTTCGCCATAGACCGGGTGCGCTTCTTCCACTCCCGGGGCAACGGCATCTTCGACGAGCGTGCCGAGGAGGTGGGCCTGGTGAACCAGAGCCAGGGCCGCGCGCTCGCCTGCTTCGATGCGGAACGCGACGGCGACATCGATTTGGTGATCGTGAACAACAGCAACGACCACCTGGTCTACTACCGCAACGACACCGACAACGACAACCACTACCTCGGCATCAAGCTCCATGCCCTGGACACCAACACCGCCGGCGTCGGTGCCAGGATCACGGTCACCACCACCGACGAGGAGCAGGTCAGGGAACTGCGCGCCGGGAGCAACTACGCCTCCCAAAACCCCCTCGAGGTCCACTTCGGCCTCGGCACCGCACGGGTCGCCGACGTCGAGATCCGCTGGCCGGATGGCTCGAACACGACGCTGGACTCCGTCGCGGCCGACCAACTGCTCACCGTGACCCAGGAGCGGGACGCCACCCTGCGGTTGACCGTCGTCCGCGGCGGCGGCGACGGCACCTACGCCGAGGGCGACGAGATCGAGATCGAGGCGGACCCGGCGGTACGGAACTACCACTTCAGCCATTGGACGAGCGACGGCGGCGGCACGTTCGCGGACAGGTACGCCGCCCAAACGGCGTTCACCATGCCCGGCAATCGCGTGGTGCTCATCGCCAACTACCTGCCCGGTGTCGCCTTGAGTGAGGACGTGTCCGTGGCGCGGCGCTGGAACGAGGTCCTCCTGCAGTCGATCCGCAACGACTGGGCACGTCCTACGGTGCATGCCCGCAACCTGTTCCACACGTCGGCGGCCATGTACGACGTCTGGGCCGCCTATTCCGACACCGCGGCCCCGTGGCTGCTCGGGCGCACCCGTTCAGGGGTCGAATGCATGCGGGATTCGTTCCCCGAGCCGGACGACGTCGACGCCGCCCGCGAGGAGGCCATCAGCCACGCGGTCTACCGCCTCATCTTCCAGCGCTTCCGGCGCTCGCCCGGCGTCGCCCGGATTCGGCGCGACATCAACGCCCTGATGGGCGCCCTGGGCCACGACCCCCGCGACGACTCCACCGACTACACGCAAGGATCCGCCGCAGCGCTCGGCAACCACATCGCGCAGTGCTACCTGGACTTCGGTCTCGCCGACGGCGCCAACGAGGCCAACGACTACGTCAACACCGCCTATGAGCCGGTGAACCCTCCCCTGCGCCCGGGAATGCCCGGCAATCCGGACATCGTCGACCTGAACCGCTGGCAGCCGCTGGCGCTGGAGACCTTCGTCGACCAGGCGGGCAACCCGGCGCAATCCGAGCCCGAGTTCCTAAGCCCCGAATGGGGCCAGGTCGTGCCGTTCGCCCTGACCGAAGCCGATCAGGTCCGCTACGACCGCGACGGCTTCACCTATTGGGTCTACCACGACCCCGGGATGCCGCCGACCATCGACGGTACGCTGGCCGACAGCTACAAGTGGGGATTCGCCCTGGTCGCCATCTGGTCGTCGCATCTCAACCCGGACGATGGCGTGACGATCGACATCTCGCCGGCGAGTCTCGGCAACGTCCAGGACTACCCGCAGAACGTCGAGGACTACCCGGACTTCTACGACACCCTCCAGGGCGGCGACCCGGGCACGGGCTACGACGCCAACCCGGTCACCGGCGAACCCTACGCGTCCCAGGTGGTCCCGCGCGGTGACTACACCCGCGTGCTGGCCGAGTTCTGGGCCGACGGGCCGGACTCCGAAACGCCGCCAGGCCACTGGTTCACGATCTTGAACGAGGTCAACGAACACGACCTCATCGAACGACGGTACGGCGGCATGGGCGAGCCCCTTGGTCACCTGGAGTGGGACGTTAAGGCGTACTTCGTCCTCGGCGGCGCCATGCACGATGCCGCCATCGCCGCCTGGGGCATCAAGGGCTGGTACGACTACCTTCGACCCGTTTCCGCCATCCGGGCCATGGCGGACCGGGGCCAGAGTTCCGATGCCGAGCGCGCGTCCTACCATGTGGACGGCATCCCGCTGGAGGACGGCTACGTCGAACTCGTCGAGACCGGCGACGAGTTGGCGGGGGACAACGACGAGCATGTCGGCAAGATCAAGCTCCTCGCCTGGCGCGGCCCGGACCACATCGACGACGCGGAGACGGATGTCGCCGGCGTGGGCTGGATCCTCGCCGAGAACTGGTGGCCGTATCAGCGCCCGACCTTCGTCACGCCGCCGTTCGCCGGGTACGTCTCGGGCCATTCGACCTACTCCCGCGCCGCCGCCGAGGTGCTGACCGCACTGACGGGAGACGAGTACTTCCCGGGGGGCATGAGCGGCTTCGAGATCCATGCGAACGAGTTCCTGGTGTTCGAGGAAGGACCGTCCGTGGACATGACCCTGCAATGGGCCACCTACCAGGACGCCTCGGACCAGACCAGCCTGTCGCGCATCTGGGGCGGCATCCACCCGCCCGCCGACGACCTTCCCGGACGCGTCATCGGCATCGAAGTGGGCCGGGACGCGCTCGCCCTCGCGGAGACCTACTTCGAGGGTACGGCACCGTAACGGCGGGGCTTGTCACCGTGTTGCGTTAGCATCGCCCAACACATACATGGCCGCACGCCAGCTAGTTATGCGCACAACCTTCTCTCTTCCGCACGAACTTGCCGAGTCGTTGGAGACGGCGCCGTGGCAGGGCATCATCGACGCTCCCGAGTCCCCGGTCCGCTCGCCGGATAGGGCGTCGGCACGAAGCTGGGCAGACGACGTTGCCGGCGATCATTGACTCCGGATGGCCGTGGCTCTGCGCGCGCGCCTCTTATCCCGGCGTGCTCGCCATCGCGTTCGGGCTGTTCGCCGTGCTCGCCGGTGCAGGGCTCGACATCGTGATCGCGTCCTACGTGGCCGGCCTCGTCGGCGCGGCGCTGGTGACGGTGCACGAACTCAAGCTTCCCTACCGTGCTCAATGGCACCCGAAGGTCGGCGACGTCCGTGCCGATCTGTCTTTCATGCTGTTGGTGCAGGTGGCCCTGCCGTACCTGCTGTCGATCTCACTGGTGATCTTCCTTGCAGGACAATTGCGCGCGGCCGGTCTGACCGCGGGCGGTCTCTGGCCCCACGAACTGCCCGTCGCGGCACAGGCGGTCCTGATGCTGCTCGCCGCCGATTTCTTCCGCTATTGGCTGCATCGGGCGTTCCACACCTACACCTTCCTGTGGCGCTGCCACGCCGTGCACCACTCGCCACATCGCTTGTACTGGCTGAATGTCGGCCGGTTCCATCCCATCGAGAAGGCGGTGCAGTTCGCCGTGGACACCCTGCCCTTCGCTCTGCTCGGGGTCTCGAGCGAGGTCCTTGCCACGTACTTCGTGTTCTACGCGGTCAACGGGTTCTTCCAGCATTCGAACTGCGACGTGCGGTTGGGACCGCTCAACTACATCGTCAGCGGCCCCGAACTGCATCGCTGGCACCATTCCGAATTCGCCGTCGAGTCGGACACCAATTTCGGCAACAACCTCATCGTCTGGGACGTGTTGTTCGGCACGCGATTCCTGCCGGCGGATCGCGAAGTCGGTCGCCTCGGGCTGGTGAACCGCGACTATCCCAACGGGTTTTTCGCGCAGATGACGACGCCGTTCGTACCGGGACTGGACAAGCGCGATCAAGGCTCCACATGGACGACCCCGTAGGGGTATGCCGAGTAGCGCCATGCATCTCGCGGTGAAGGCCGCACTTGCCGTTGTGCACGGCCGGCGTCTGTCGCGCCTGCTGGAGGCGGCGAGAACGCCCGCTGCGGCGCAGGCCAGGGTGCTCGGGGAGATACTCGCCACCAACACCCAGACGTCGTTCGGCGAGCGCCACGGATTCGCGACGCTCGCCAATCCGGCCGACTACCGCAAGACAGTGCCGGTACAGTCCTACGAGGATCTCCGCGCGGACATCGAGGCCCAGGAACTGACCGGCGAGCCGCGACTCACGATGGCAGCGCCGGTGTACTACAACCGCACCAGCGGTACCGTCGCGGCACCGAAGAACATTCCCGTAACGCAATCGGGCCTCGCGCGCATCCAGGCCCATCAACGGCTCGCGGCATACGCGTTTTCGAAAGGCCCGCCGATCCTGGCCGGGCGGATGTTCGCCGTCACCGGCGCCGCGGTGGAGGGCCACATGCCCGGCGGCACGCCCTACGGGTCGGCATCGGGGCTGCTCTACCAGAACCAGTCGCGGCTGCTCCGCGCCCGCTACGTGCTGCCGGCGGAGCTCGCGTCCATCGACGACTACGAGGAGCGCTACCTGGCGATGGCGGCCTTTGGTCTCGCCGCCGACGACGTCACTTGCGCCGCGACACCGAACTCCTCGACGCTGATCCGCCTGCTGGACCTCGTCAACGCGCGCGCCGACGAGCTGCTGCGCCGGGTTGCCGACGGCCAGTCGGCGTCGAAAGCCAATCCCGCCCAGGCCCGCCGCCTACGCCACATCCTCGACCGGTCCAATGCGTTGACGTTCGCCGACATCTGGCCGCGACTCGCGGGTCTCGTCACGTGGACCCAAGGCAGTTGCGGAGTTGCCGCACGCAAGTTGAAGCCGATGATTCCCGCCCATTGCGCGGTTATCGAACTCGGCTACGTGGCGAGCGAAGTGCACGGCTCGCTGAACGTCGACCCGATGCGGAACCTGTGCCTGCCGACGCTCACCGACACCTTCTTCGAGTTCGCCGAGCGCGACGCCTGGGAAGCGAATTCCACTCGTGCCGACTTCGTCGGGCTCGATGAACTCGAACCGGACCGCGACTACTACGTGATCGTGACCACATCCAACGGCCTCTACCGCTACGACATGAACGACATCGTCCGCGTCAGCGGCCGGGTGAACGAGACGCCCACCCTCGACTTCGTCCAGAAGGGCAAGGGCGTCACCAGCATCACGGGCGAGAAGCTCCATGAGACCCAGGTGCTGGCCGCGGTCTGCACGACCCTGGAGCACCTGGGGATCGACACCCGCTTCTTCATCGTCCTCGCCGACCAGGACACCGCCCGCTACACCCTCTACTTGGAGACCATTGGCGACATCGGACTTGCCGGCGACCTTGCGGGGCTGGTCGATGCGCGCCTACGCAAGGCGAACATCGAGTACGACGGCAAGCGCGCCAGCGACAGGCTCAAGCCACTCGATGTCCGCCAGCTCCCGGCGGGCAGTGGTGACGCCTACCGCGAGAGCCGGGTGGCCCAGGGCCAGCGCGACGCCCAGTTCAAGTACCTGCATCTTCAATACGCACACGAATGCGGCTTCGACTTCGAGTCGAAGGCCGGGTGACATGCGGATCGAGCAAGTCCGCACGTTCGCCTTTCCCGTGCCGTTCAAGGTGGTGTTCCGGCACGCTTCCGCCACTCGCTCCCGGGCCGAGAACGTCATCGTCGCGGCCCACGGTGCGGGCCAGACGGGATACGGCGAGGGATGTCCGAGGGAATACGTCACAGGTGAGACCGTGCGCGGCGCCCGCGACTTCATCGAGACCCACGCCGACGCGATCATGGCCGAGGTCGACGATGTGCCGAGTCTGCGCGCCTGGATCGCGACCCACCGCGAAGTCATCGACCGCAACCCGGCCGCCTTCTGTGCCATCGAGACGGCCGTCATCGACCTCTTCGGACGCCTCGCCGGGCACTCCGCCGAAGAACTGCTTGGCCTACCGAGGCTGCAAGGCGGATTCGTCTACTCGGCGGTCCTTGGCGACGCGCCTCACCTCGCCTACCTCTGGCAACTCGGGCGCTATCGCCGCCGGGCCTTCACGGACTTCAAGGTCAAGGTGTCGGGCGATCCGGGGCGTGATCGACGCAAGCTCACGGCACTCGCGGGAACGGCCACCCGGGTCCGCCTCGACGCCAACAACCTGTGGACGTCGGCGGACGAGTGCATACGCCACCTGTCGGCCCTCCCCGGAAACCCGTTCGCCGTCGAAGAGCCCCTGGCGGCGGGCGACCTCGATGGCTTCCGTGCCGTGGGCGAGGCTTGCGGGTTGCGGATCGTACTGGACGAGAGCCTGCTGCGCGCCGAGCAGCTCGACGCGCTCGACGACGCGGAGCGCTGGATCGTCAACCTGCGGGTGTCGAAGATGGGCGGCATCCTGCGTTCGCTGGAGTTGGCGGAGCGGGCGGCGGGGCGCGGAATCGGCATCGTCGTTGGCTGTCAGGTCGGCGAGACGAGCATCCTGACCCGCGCGGCGCTACCCGTCATGCACGCGATTCGCACCCATCTCGTTGCCGCCGAAGGCGCTTTCGGCACCCACCTGCTGCGCCGCGACCTCACTAGGCCGAGCCTGATGTTCGGGGCCGGCGGCGTATTGGCTTCAGCGACGGTCCCGACCGGCAACGGCTTCGCCCTGTCGATCACGACCACCGATCTCGAGGGATCATCGGGGAGTTGCGAGTGAATCGTCCAATCAGGCGCCAACCTTGAACGCACCGGTGTCACCAAGGCGGTTGCGGAGTCTGGCGCTCGCGCACCAGGGGCTTGCCGGCAAACGCAGACTCGGCTCGGGACTCGCCGGTGCCGAGAAGGCCCTCGCGCAACTCGGCCACGCGCAGATCGACACCATCTCCGTGGTCGCGCGGGCCCACCACCACATCCTCTTCAACCGGGTGTCCCGCTACGACGAGTCGATGCCTAACCGACTCGTCGCGGCGCGGCGCGCATTCGAATACTGGAGCCACGCCGCCTCCTACCTGCCGATGCGCGACTACCGCTTCGTGCTGCCGATGATGCGCGGCGTCGCGAAGAGCGAGTGGGGCTGGTGGCACCGCCGCCAGGAGCCGCGCGTCAAGGCCTGGGTGCTGGATCGGATCCGCGCCGAAGGGCCGCTGTTCGCGCGCGACTTCGAGAACCCGCGGCCGCGGCAAAGCGGCTGGTGGGACTGGAAGCCGGCCAAGCGAGCGCTCGAGAATCTCTTCATGGAAGGCGAACTGACGAGCATCGAACGGCAGGGGTTCCAGAAGCGCTACGAACTCACCGAGCGATTCCTGCCCGCCGATATCGACACCCGCGAGCCAGGGCTCGAGGAATACGTCGACCATCTCATCGCCGCGACCCTGCGCGCCCACGGCTTCGCCACTGCGAGGACGGTCAACTATCTGCGCCGCGACGCGAAAGTGCGCGCCGCCGTCCGCAGTCGGTTGGCGGACCAAACGGCCGCTGGCGAGTTGATCGAACGCCGCACGGAGGCAGGCGAACGCATCTACGCCCTGCCAGGCGTCTTCGACCAGGCACCCAGGCGGTTTCCGGACAAGGTGCGCATCCTGTCGCCCTTCGACAACGTGGTGATCCAGCGCCAGCGTGCCCTGGACGTGTTCGGCTTCGACTACACGATCGAGTGCTACGTACCCGAGGCCAAACGCCGCTACGGCTACTTCGCCCTGCCGGTCCTGTTCCGCGACCACTTGGTCGGGCGCATGGACTGCAAGGCGCACCGTGCGGAAGGACGCTTCGAGATCAAGGCGTTGTTCCTAGAAGGGGAAATGCCCGACGTATTCCTCCCCGCGTTCGCCGCGGCGGTGGTCGACTACGCCGGGTTCACCGGGTGCAGTGAAGTGCAGGTCCGAGCGGTGACGCCGGGCAAGTGGAGGCACCCGGTAGAAAGATCGTTCGAGTAGGGGCCACCAAGCGCGCGAACCAACTCAGGAGGCGCCCGGTCGGGCAAGCAGCGCCTCCAACTCGGCAATCCGTCTCTCCGCCTGCACGGCCTTGGCCACGGCCTCGTCATGCGACGGCAGAGTCTCCCCGGTCGCCGGGCTGCGGAATCGCAATTCACCATCGTGCACCAGGACGTCGAGTCCCAGCACCCTGCTGGGCAGACCACCATCCGTCAGGGGTCGGATGGCCTCGTAGCTGTCCCCGTCGAGCCGGTACCCGGCCAGATACACTCCCACCGGCTCGAACAACCACAACTCGCGGACCCCCAGCGCAGCGTAGAGCGCGGGCTCGACCCGGACGTCCTTGCGCCAAGTGCTCGTCGACAGGACCTCCAACACGAAGGCGGGCATCCGGTCCCCCTCCTGCCAGACCTTGTAGGACGACCGGTGATCAGTGCCCGCGCCGAACACGACCATCACGTCCGGCGCCAACGCCGCCTCGCGGTTACCTTCCTCGAAGAGCACCATAAGGTCGCCCGCGACCAGCGTGTCCGGCTGGTCCTTGAACCAGATCCGAAGCGCGTCGTACGTGTAGATCGCCGCCGCCCAATGACGCGTGCTCTCGGTCACGTGGCCGTCCGGTCCCGGATAGCCTTCATCGTCATATTCGACGGGTGGAACGGGCCGATAGAGGGCGTCGGAGTGCACGACCGATAGCGGCGGCGACCGGGCCTTCTCCGCGGACGGACTCGGTGACTGGGTGCTGTGCTGCATCATCGGAAAATACCATGAAATCGACTCTCGAACCGTTGCGGGCCAGCCGTTGCGGGCAGCGCCCGACAGCGAAGAGATGGTCCGCCAAGACAGAGCCAGGGCGTTAGCGAGATCAGCCACGGGACTTGTGGGAGATCGTCCCGCGGGAGCGGGGATTGCCGTGGGTTGCCCGCATGCCAATCGCAAACGCAGGCGCTCGGGGCGTCTCGACCTCGGACTCTCAGCCGCCAACCTGCGACAATGTGTCGCTTGCGTAGTGTCAAACGAGGACCGGAATGTCCGAATCCCCCCTACCCCAAGGCGACCCGAGTGCGCTCGGCTTCGACCCGGAGCGCCTCGCGCGGATCGCTCCTGCCATGCAGGCGTTCGTCGACGACGGCCGCGTACCCAACCTCGTCACCCTGGTGGCGCGACGGGGCCAGATCGTCCACCAACACGCGTGCGGGCTCCTCGACCTCGACGACGATGCGCCCGCGGGTCTCGACACCCTGTTCCGCATGTATTCCAACACCAAGCCCATCGCCGGCGCGGCGACCATGGTGCTCTACGAACGCGGCGTGCTGACCCCCGACGATCCGGTGTCCAAGTTCCTGCCGGAGTTCGCCGATCAACGGGTCCAGCGCGCCGACGAACCGATGATGACCGAGCGGGCACGGCGCGGAATCAGCATCCGCGACTGCCTCACCAACACCACGGGTCTCGCCAATCCCGGCACCATGCCGCATTTCTACCGCCAGCAGTACCGCGAGGCCCTGACCACCCTCGGCTGGATCCGCAGCGAGGAAGACGGCGACGCGCCGAGGCCGAACAACCGCGAAAGGGTCCGCGCGTTGGCCGAGTTGCCGCTGGCCGCCCAGCCGGGCAGCCGATTCGGTTACCACGTCGGCTACCCGATACTCACTGCCGTATTGGAGGAGGCGAGCGGACAACGCCTCGACGAATTCTTCCGCGAGAGCATCTTCGAGCCACTCGGCATGAAGGACACCGACCACTACGTTGCCGACGACGCCACCCACCGCTTGGGTGCCAACTACGCGCCCCGGGAGGTCGACGGCGAAATCCGCCTGGTGGCCGTCGAGAAGGCGGCCACCAGCGAGAAGGTGGTCGGTCCCAAGACCGAGTTCTCGGCGGGCGGCGACATGGGCGGCGTGCTGTCCACCGCCGGCGACTACGCCCGATTTGGCCAGATGCTGTTGAACGGCGGCGAACTCGACGGCGTGCGGATTCTCGGTCGCAAGACCGTCGACATGATGATCGGCAACCACACCGGCGACATGCTCATTCCCATGACCGGGCCAGGCTTCCACTGGGGCCTCGGGGTCGCCATGTACCACGGCCGAGGCCGGGTGCCGCTGATCCGCTCCGTCGGCACCTACGGCTGGGGCGGCGCCGCCGGCACGACGTACTTCGCCGACCCGGCGGAGGAGCTGATCGGCGTCTGCCTGACCCAGGTGCTGTCAGCGGGCATGATGCCGAACAACACCTACCAGGAGGACTTCCAGCGGTTGGTGTACCAGGCGTTGGTTTGAGTGCGGGTCAGTCCTTGGCCGAAAGTTCGCCGATGGGTTCGTGGTTGTTGACCGTGATGCCCATCATCTGCTTGAGCCGGGGGGAGAGCACCTCGTAGACGTCGTCCGGCACGTGGACGTTGGCCGTCGACTGTTCGTGCAGGGCGCGCATGAAGTGCCGGTTGTAGTGGCAGCGCATGGCGTAGCGGGTGCCAGGAGCGGTGCGCCGACCGCCGCAGTGGAGGATGCGCGTATCGGTCAGGATGCAGGTTCCCGGCGGCGCGCAGACGGCGACCATCCCGGGCTCGCCTTCGACGAGGCGGAGCAGGTCGGCGCCGTCGTGGAAGCTCGTCGCACCGTTCGCGGTGCGGTGTGAACCCGGTACCAGGTAAGTGCTTCCCGCCGCCAGGTTGAACTCGGTGTAGCACCAGATGATGAGGGAGCCGAACGGGAACGGCGGATACGGCATGGGCATGCCACCCTGGTCGATGTGCAGTTCCTGCAACCCGCCGCCCTGGTGGACGATGGAGCCGTGAGCACACCCTAGGCCGAAGCCCTTGCCCATCACCTTGGTCAGCAATTCGTCGACCAGTGGCCCTCTTTGTGCCGCAGACTCCTTGAACTCCACCGCGTCGCGGAATACGGCACCCTTCAACACCAGATTGTTGACCAGTTGCGCGCGTTCGTTGCGGCTCGTCATGATGCCGGCGTCGAGCTGGCGTTCCGCCTCCGCCTGGTCCGTCAGCCGGTCGACCTGGGCACGGACCTGATCGGGGGACATGGCGTCCGCCACGAGGCAGTAGCCCCAGCGCACGAAGTCGGCCTCAAGCCGGGCGGCGTCGCCGCTGGGTCGCGGCAGGTAGTCGAAGTCGCTGCTGTCGGGGATCCGCCCGGCCTTCATGCGCTCCTTGGAGATGCCCGAAAGCTGCGCCAGGAGCCGTCCGGCGGACAGCGAACTGGTCGACGAGCTGCCGTCGGAGTAGACGATGCCCCGGCGCATCTCGGCATCCCAAGAAGCCTCTTCCGACGCGCCGTCGCGATAGCGGCGCAGTTGGGCGAGTTCGGCGCCCAGACGGGCATTCTCCTCGCGCAACCGCGCCAAGGCTTCGTCGCCATCCGCGACGGTCGGCAGGCTGCCCGATGTGGACGAACTCCGGTCTTGCGCCATTCCGACCCTACTCCACCGTACCGAGGCTGTCGCGGTACAGCAGGTCCCAGTCGATTTCGTAGCCGAGTCCAGGACCCGTCGGCGCATGCACGACGCCACCGGTCATGTCGATGTCCTCGGTGAGGCCGTACACATTGGCGCCGGTGCACGGGAAGTACTCGTAGAACTCGCAGTTCGGCACCGCCATGGTGACGTGCAGGTTGGCGACGTTGTTGAGCGAGTTGCCGCCGTGGTGGATCTCGCACTTCATCTTGAAGCCCTCGGCCAGGTGGCAGAGCCGCACGAGCGGCGTGATGCCGCCGGTGAGGGCGACGTCGCCGCGCAGGATGTCGGTGGCGTACTGGGTGATCCACTGGGTCATGCCGTAGTAGCGGCCCGGCGCGAACTCGGTGGCCATGATCGGGATGTCGAGCTTCTGGTGGAGCTTGACGTAGCTGTACAGGTCCTCCTCCACCAGCGGATCCTCGTACCAGTAGTAGTCGAGTTCCTCGATGGCGCGGCCGACCCGCATCGCGTCCTCGTAGCCGTAGGCCCACATCGAGTCGAGCATCAGCTTCATGTCGTCGCCGACCGCCTCGCGCACGGCCTGGGAGATCACGATGTCCGCCGCCGGATCCGAGTGGGGGTGGATCTTGTGGGCGGTCCAGCCCGCCTCCTTGAAGCGCAGCGCCTCCTCCTGGTATTCCTCCGGGGTCTCCCAGTACGCGGTGCTTGAATACACCGGTACCGACTCCTTGCAGGTGCCGAGCAGCCGGTGAATGGGCTGGCCGGCGATCTTGCCGTTGATGTCCCACAGGCAGATGTCGGCGGCGCCGATGACGCCGTGCGAGACGCCCCGGTTCATGCGCCACAGCTCCGCCCAGATACGCCCGATGTCTTGGGGATCGCGGCCCATCAGGCGCGGCTTGACCATGTCGATCAGGGGCTGGGCGTGGTAGTCGGGACCGCCCAGGAAGGCGTGGCCGGAGATTCCCTCGTCCGTCTCGACGGTGACCACGCCGAGTTTGCGCGGGCCACCGAAGGACATGCCCGCGCCGACTCGCCAGCGCTCGACGTGCCAGCCGAACACGTCCACCTTGACGTTGGTGATTTTCATATCGTCGTCTCCAAGTCCGTTGTACCGCTGTCCGGCGTCACGATTTGCCCTTGGTGGGCGGCGGTGACCGGAAGTCGAACACTTTCGCGATGAAATCGCTCCGGGGGCGGTATGGCAACCCGTCCTCCAGAATGGCCTTCATCCGGGTCTCGGCCTCCAGGCGCACGTACCCGGGGTCGTCCTCCGATTCCGCCATGATGTAGAACGTGCCCGTACGGATCGCGTCGAACACCAGTTCCGCGCAGCGCGACGGCGGCATGCCGAACGCCTTGAAACGCTCGGCCACCGGATTGGGGCGACCCTGGGCCGGTCGGCGCGGCCCGCCGAAGCGTTCGGGCCGGTTGCGCTCCGAGGTGATGATGTTGGTGGCGACCACGTTGGGACACAGCACGTGCACCGTGAGTCGACCGCCCAGTTCCTGGAAGAGCGCCTCGCAGAGCGCCACGCAGGCGTGCTTGGAGACGCCGTAGACGCCCTGGGCGGCGCACAGACCGTCCTGGGAGGAGGTCGCGACGACCGATCCCGGCGCACCCCGCTCAAGCATCTTCGGCACGAAGGCGCGCACGCAGTTGGCCACGCCCTTGACGTTGACGCCGAAGACGAAGTCCCAGTCGATGTCCCTGGCGCCGAGGATGGGACCGCCGCTGCCCACGCCGGCATTGCAGCACAGCAGCGTCACCGAGCGGTCGGGGAAACGTTCCGCCACCGCCGCTTCGAGCCGTAGCACTTCCACGTCCGAGGACACGTCCACGACATGACCGAAGACCTCAACGCCGGCGGCGTCAGCGGCATCCGCCAAGCGTGCTTCGGCTGCCTTGATCGCAGGGCCCTCGATGTCGGCTATGACGGGGTACAAGCCCCCGGCGATGGCCCTCTCGGCCAGACCGAAGCCGATGCCGGAAGCACCACCCGTGATGACGGCAACGCCTCCGGCAAGGGCGTCGAGATCGGCATGGGCGTTCCGCGTGCCTTGATCAGCACCATCGGTCATGCACACCTCCCCTCGAGTTCGCGAATCCGCAAGCATACCCATTGCAGCCCAAAACGGCATGGCGCGCGCGCCGGGCGAGTCGGATAATCCGCCGTTCCAATACCCGACAGGGCCGACAGCATCCACATGGTCACCAACGCCTTCGGCAGCCACGAACTCGAGCGCTTCGACTATGCCGAAGCCACGGCCTCGGGGCAGATGTCGGTGGACCGACTCGATCAGGATCTCGTCAACGCCATAGACCGTCACGGCTTCGTGCTGATCGAGAACGCGGTTCGCCCCGAAGACTGCGACCACCTGGTAACCGAGATGCGTCCCTACATCGACGCCACGCCCCATGGACTGCACGGACTCGGCGGCACACGGCGGGTGGGGGCGCTGGTCGCCCGGTCCGCCGCCAGCCACCGGATGATTGCCCACCCCGCGATCCTCCGGCTCGCCAACGCGATCCTGGGCGAACAACAGTTGTCCGGCGACGCCGTGCGCATCAACGGCAAGTCTGGCAAGGGCGCGAAAGGCTTCCGCTATCCCTGGCAACTGCACCTGACCCAGATCATCGACGTCGGCCCCGGCGCCGGGACCGAGGCCATGCCCCACCACTTGAAGCTGCACCGCGCCAACGGCATGTGGGTCCACGACTTCCAGGACGTGGGGATCGATCCCCAGATCGAGGTCATGTGGGCACTCACGGACTTCACGACCGAGAACGGCGCCACACACATCGTGCTCGGCAGCCATCGGGAGGAACCCCGGGGTGGCACGATGAGCCACCGACAGCCCACGGTCCAAGCCACCATGGCCCAGGGCAGTGCCTTGGTGTGGACCGGCTGGTCGGTTCACGGCGCGGGGGTCAACACATCCGCCGAACGGCGCATCGGCATGAACATCAACTACGCCCTGGCGTTTCTGGCCCAGGAAGAGAACCAACTCCTCGCCTGCCCTGCCCATCTCGCGCGCACGCTGCCGGAGTCGCTGCAACGCCTCATCGGCTACCGGCAGCCCGCCGGTGCGCTGAACTACGTCGGCGAGTGTCAGGCACCCGCCGACTCGGTGTTGAAGGAGGACTTCGACGTGCTGGTGCCCGGCGCCCACGGCCATGCCTTGAACCCGGAGATCGACGGACCGGCGTTCGCCCCGGCCGACGAGGACGACTACCTGCGCAAACTAAGGGACCTCGAGGCGCGCAAGGCCGAGGCGGTTGCGGCGGACGATCTGGAGTTGGCTTTGCACCTGAAGCGTGCGATCAGCGTTCTCAAGCGCTCGCCAAGAATCTGACCGGCCGGTGGCCGACGACCCCCTGCGCCTGCTGGTCATCTGTACTGGCAACCGGGCGCGCTCGCAGATGGCCCACGGGTGGTTCCGTCACTTGGGCGGGGAGCGCGTGGCGGTCGACAGCGCCGGCACGGAACCCAAGGGCGTGCATCCCCTGGCCGCACGCGTCATGGCGGAGGTCGGCATCGACATTACCGGCCACACCTCCGACCACGTGGACCGGTATGTCGGCAACGACTACGACCTGGTGCTGACGGTCTGCGATACGGCGATGGAGAGTTGCCCGGTATTCCCCGGCGCCAAGCGCACGCTGCACCACGCCTTCGAGGATCCGGACTACCCGGAGATGACCGAGGAGGAACTCGCCGATGTCTTCCGCCGCATCCGGGATCGGATCGGCGACTTCTGCCGCGATCTGCTAAGCGGGATTCCGTAGGGGCGAGGCTTGTCCTCGCCGGGATTCGCCCAAGGCACGTTTGGGTGTCCGCTCAAGGGCCGCCCGCCCCGTGGCAAAGGCCATTGAGAGATTGGCGACCACGAGGGTCGCCCCTACGAGACTGCGCGCCTTCTACAGGCCGTGACCTGCGCGGTGCGCTTGCAGCCGTCCGAGCAGAAGCGGTCCGAGCCGTAGGGCAGGAACCACTCGCCGCAGGCCTTGCAGGGCCGCGGGTCCGACTTCGGCTCCCGCAGGGTGCCTAGGCGCCGCTCCTCGAGGCGGCGGGCGATGGTCTCGTTGCGGCCGACCATTTCGCGGAACTCGCGGTCGCCGATGTCCATGAGTTCCATGATCTGGCCGACGTCGAGGTGCGGTGACCGCAACAGCAGCGCGACCGCGGTCTCATCGTTTCGCTTTGTCTCGCCATCGGTGTGATTTCGGTCCACGCTTCTCTCCGTCATCACTCGCATCACTCGCGGAAACTGGTTGCGGCACATTGCCTTCGTGGCGTTCCGCCAAGTTGCATGGAACCAATGATCCGTTTGTTGCCTGGCTGTCAGCGGCGCCTCGCAGCCGGGAGAATTCGCGCAGGAATTCCCGGGGCGACCGCGAAGCGGTCGCATCGCCTAGGGTCCATTGCTGGCATGACCAACCGCAACGGAAACGTCACTCAACTCGTGCACGGCATCTTGCAGCGCGTTCATCTTGACTCGTCGTGGTCCTGCACCGGACCGGCACCATTCGTGGCCGAGACCGTTGTCAGGGCACTGTCGGGGCCGTACGACCAGGTTGACCCGCCGTGCCGTGGGGCGTATACGGGGCCTGTGACCAGACGAGATTCCATTCTCGCGGCTGTCTTGGCAGTCGGCGTGACGTTTGCGGGAACCGCATGTGCCTGCGCGATTCCGAGCATGGACCTCGGCGGGGTGGACTCGCATCACCATGCACACCATGTTGGCGACAGTGGCAACGCAGACGCCAACGCCGACCACTGCGTGCATGCCGACTGCCAAGGCGACTGCGGCATAGACGCGACAACCGCCGAACGGGACGCCGGCAACCAGGTTCCCAAGTCGCCGTTCGACGACGGCGTCCTGGTGGCCGCGATGCCGGTCGCGGTGCTACCGGCGCGGCTGCCCTCCTACCACTCGCCACCACCGCAACCTTGGCGTCGCGCGGATACCCCCGTGCGCCGTTTCGACATTCTCCTGAACTAGCCAAACCTCGAGATCCCGCGGCACTGCCGCGACTGACTCCGCCACGAACGGTGGCGGACCGCCCGCGTCGGCGACGGTTCGATTGAACCGGCAACCCACGCAAGGCTGATCTGGAGGAGGCGATGAACGCAATCAAGCTGGCCGCTGCGCTGCTGGCCGCCATCGGCACCGCGCCAGCGGGTGCCGAGCAGGCGGACTATGCGACCCATGGCGATGAGGGGCTCGGGGCGCTTATCGGCGACGCACTCGAACGCAATCCGGGCATACGAACCGCGCTGGCCGAACACGCCGCGGCCCGGGAGATCGTCCCCCAGGTCACTGCGCTGCCGGACCCGCGAGTCGCCGTGACCGGCTTCGGACGCCGACCCGAAACGCGCGTCGGTCCGCAACGGGGCGGACTCGCCTTAACGCAGGCGATCCCGTGGTTCGGCAAGCGTACCGCCCGGGGCGACGTGGCGGTTTCACAAGCAGCCCTTCGTGACGAGTTCGTGGACGCCGTTCGCGCCGACATCGTTGCCCGGGTCAAGTCCGCCTACTACGACCTCGCCTATCTGGACGAGACGATCCGCATCACGACCCAGCAGGAGGAGTTGCTGCGCCACTACGAGTCGCTGGCCCGTGCCCAATATTCGCAAGGTATCGGCCTACAGCAGGCCGTGGTGAAACTGCAGGCGGAGATCACCCGGGCGTTGAATCGGCGGACCGATCTGCAGCGGCGGCGCGCCACTGCCGAGGCGACCCTGAATGTGCTCCGCGACCGTCCCGTCGACCTGGCGGTTGCCGAAACCGGCGGGCTCGAAAGACCCGTGGTGGACATCGACATCGCCGCGCTGCGCGGCATCGCCCGGGAGGCGAGTCCCGACGCGAAGGCCGCGGCGTTGGCAATCGACAGTGCACAGGCCGGGCTTCGTCTGGCCCAACGTCGATACTGGCCGGATGTGGTCGTCGGCGCCGGCTGGACCAACGTCGCCGGCCGCCAGGACGACGCCGGTCGCTCGAACCCGCCGCCCGACAACGGCAAGGACACCCTCAACTTCACCGTGGGCGTCAACATCCCGGTATTCCGATCGAGCATCGACGCGGGTGTCCGGGAAGCAAAGGCGCGGATTTCGGCCGCGCGCGAGGCCCATCGCGGGACGTTGCTCGACGTGGACTTGGCGATCCGCACCATCGGCCTTGAACTCACCACCGTGGATGAACAGATCGCGCTCTACGAGAACGCGCTCCTGCAACAGGCGGAGCAGGCGCTGCGCTCCACCGAGGAGGCCTACTCCACGGGCACGACGGGTGTCCTCGATCTCCTGGACAGCGAAGAAGTGCTGCTGGAGGTCCGCTTAGGCCTGGCCCGACTCGAAACCGACTACCTGAAGGCGCTGGCCAGGATGGAACGCACCATCGGCCGCGCCTTCCCGGCAAGGAGACAACCATGACGCCCCGTTCAGTTCTCTTGTTCGTCGCCGGCGCGGCCATCGGCGCCGGCCTGCTGGCGGTACTGTTGTGGGGTTTGCTGGACTTGTCGTGGCCGCCCGCACCGAGCGCCGCCAGCGAAGATCCGTCCACCATGGCGGACGCGACTCCAGACCTCTACACCTGCGGCATGCATCCCGACGTGATTCGCCACGAGCCGGGGCCTTGTCCAATCTGCGGCATGAAGCTCGTGCGCAGGAAGTCGGACACGGAGGATGAGTCCGGCGAGGGTGTGCGCGTCGCCCAGGGATTCCTGCAGAACTTCGCCGTGCGCACCACGGAGGTGGAGCGGGGCTCGTTGCCGATCTCCATCCGCACCGTGGGTGCGCTTGCCCACAACGAAGAGCGCCTGGTCTCGGTCAACACCAAGTTCGAAGGCTGGATCGAGAAGGCCTACGTCAACAACGTCGGCGAATCCGTCGCCGAGGGGGACCTGCTGTTCGAGATCTACAGTCCTCAACTTGTCACGACGCAACGGGAATACCTGGCGGCCATGGAGTACGCCGCACGACTGGCGGCGAGCGGGGCCTATCCGGAGGCCATCGCCCGGGCCGAGTCGTTGTTGGATTCGGCGCGCGAACGGCTGCGCTACTGGGACATCGGCGATGAGCAGATCGATGCTCTCGAAGACGCCGGGGAAGCGTCGCGCACGTTGCGGTTCTTCGCTCCCGCGTCCGGGTTCATCGTCGCCAAGATGGGCGACTCGTTGGCCGGCATGAAGCTCGAACCCGGCATGACCGTACTGAAGATCGCCGACCACTCGACCCTGTGGGCCGAGGCGAAGTTCTACGAGGAAGACCTCCGCCATGTCCACGAGGGTACGCCCGCGTCCATCGAGGTCGACGCCTTTCCCGGACGAACCTGGGATGGCCGGATCCTGTTCTTCCGCTCCGCGGTGGACGCCGAGACGCGTGCCCTGACCGCGTTCATCGAGATCGACAACGCCGATCTGGCGCTGCGCCCGATGATGTACGTCGATGTCTCGATCCGTGCGAAGGGTGTGGCGGACGCGCTGATCGTGCCTGCGGAGTCCGTGCTGCACAGCGGCGAGCGCTCGGTGGTCGTCGTCGCCCGGGACGAGCGGAACTTCGAACCGCGCGAGGTGAGCCTCGGGCTTGCGAGCGAGGGCATGCAGGTCGTGACCGCGGGCCTCGATGCGGGCGAGCGGGTGGTGGTGTCCTCGCAGTTCCTCATCGACTCCGAGAGCAATCTCAAGGCCGCCATCGCCCAGCTTGTCGGTGACGGGGAGTCCAACGATGGCGAACCGGCCGGCGCCATGTCCGGCCATCAACGGCACTGACGGTCGCCACCATGCTTGAACGCCTCATCGACTGGTCCATCGACAACCGCTTCCTGGTCGCCGTCGCCACCGTCCTGGTCGTCGCCCTCGGCGTGTACCCGCTGTACCGGGCGCCGCTGGACGCGATTCCCGACCTGTCCGACGTCCAGGTCATCGTCTACACCGAGTATCCCGGCCAGGCACCCCGCATCGTCGAAGACCAGGTGACCTACCCGCTGACCACGGAACTACTGGCCGTGCCCCATACCAAGGTCGTACGTGGCTACTCGTTCTTCGGCTTCTCGTTCGTCTACGTGATTTTCGAGGACGGCACCGACCTCTACTGGGCCCGCGCCCGCGTGCTCGAGACGCTCAGCCACGCGTCGAGCCAACTGCCCGCCGACGCATCGCCCTCCCTCGGCCCCGACGCCACCGGTGTCGGCTGGGCGTTCATGTACGCGCTCAAGTCCGACCGCCACGACCTCGGCGAACTACGTTCCATCCAGGACTGGTTCCTGAAGTACGAACTGGCGAGCGTTCCCGGCGTCTCGGAAGTCGCCACTGTCGGCGGCTTCGTACGGCAGTACCAGATCACCGTGGATCCGAACCGTCTGCGCGCCTACGGCATCGCCATTTCGCGCATCCGAGACGCGGTCAGGAACAGCAACACCGATGTCGGCGGACGCCTGCTCGAGGTCGCGGAGAAGGAGTTCATGATCCGCGGCCTCGGCTCCATCACCTCGGTGGACGACATCGGCAAGATCGCCCTGGGGGTGGACGCGACCGGCTCGCCCATCCTGGTGCGGGACGTCGCCCGAGTCGGTCTGGGGCCCGAGATGCGCCGGGGAATCGCCGAGTGGAACGGCGAGGGCGAAACCGTCGGGGGCATCGTCGTCGTCCGCCACGGCGCCGGGACGTGGAAGGTCGTCCGCGACGTCAAGGCCAAGCTCGACGCGGTGAAGGCCGGACTCCCCGAAGGCGTCGAGATCGAGGTCGCCTACGACCGTACGGCGCTCATCGAACGCTCCGTCGCAAGCCTGCGCACCAGCCTGTTGCAGCAGCTGCTCATCGTCGGTCTGGTGTCCATGGTCTTCCTGTTCCACTTCCGCAGCGGACTCGTCGCCATCGTCACGCTGCCGGTGGGCATCCTCATCGCCTTCATCGTCATGACGACCCAGGGGGTCAGCGTCAACATCATGTCTCTCGGGGGAATCGCCGTTGCCATCGGCACCATGGTGGACGCCAGCATCGTCATGGTCGAGAACGCCCACCGGCACCTGGCAGCCAACCCCGGGCGCCGCCATTGGGACGTCATCGCCGAGGCCGCCAAGGAGGTCGGTCCCACCCTGTTTTTCGCCCTGCTCGTGATCACCGTCTCGTTCCTACCCGTGTTCGCCCTGGCGGAGCAGGAGGGGCGCCTGTTCAAGCCGCTCGCCTACGCCAAGACCTATGCCATGGCCGCCGCCGCCCTGCTCGCGGTGACCCTGGTTCCGGTGCTGGTCGGTTTTTGGGTCCGGGGCCGGATCGCGCCGGCGGAGAGAAGGCCCGTGGGCCGGGTCGCGGCGGAGTTCGGACTGGTCATGTTCGCCTTCGGCTGGCTGGTACGCCCGGCACTCAACCTGGTGTTCCGGTTCAAGTTCGCCGTCCTCGGCCTGACCGCCCTGGCGCTGGTGGTGACGGTCATCCCGTTCAACCGGCTCGGCTCGGAATTCATGCCGCGCCTTTGGGAGGGCGACCTGCTCTACATGCCGACGACCCTGCCCGGCATCTCCATCACCAAGGCGGGAGAACTCCTGCAGCAGACGGACCGCATCATCCGCACGTTTCCCGAGGTCGAGCAGGTGCTTGGCAAGGTGGGCCGGGCCGAGACCGCCACCGATCCCGCGCCCCTGTCGATGATCGAGACGACGATCAAGCTCAAGCCTCGGAGCGAGTGGCGCCCCGGCATGACGCCGGAGAAGCTCATCGAGGAAATGAACGCCGCGATCGACGTGCCCGGGCTCACCAACGCCTGGACGATGCCGATCAAGACGCGCATCGACATGCTCTCGACGGGGATCAAGACACCGGTGGGCATCAAGATCGCCGGCCCCGACCTCGCCGAACTGGAACGTCTCGGCAAGGCGGTCGAGGCCGTCGTGCGTGACGTGCCGGGCACCCTCGATGCCTATGCCGAGCGGGTGATGGGCGGCAACTACCTCGACTTCCGGATCGACCGCGACGCCATTGCGCGCTACGGCTTGACGGTGCGCGACGTCCAGGACGTCATCCAGACGGCGATCGGCGGCACCAACATCACCACGACCATCGAAGGTCTCGAACGCTATCCGGTCAACCTTCGCTACAGCCGCGAACTGCGCGACGACCTGCCGTCGTTGAAGGCGGTGCTGGTGCCGACACCCGCCGGCCCGCATATCCCCGTAGGTCGGCTGGCTCAGATCGAGTACGCGGTGGGTCCGCCGAGCATCAAGAGCGAGGCGGGCAAGCCCAACGCCTGGGTCTACGTCGATATCCACGATGTGGACATGGGGAGCTACGTCGACTCCGCGCGGCGGGCGGTGGCTGAACAGGTGGATGTCCCCGCCGGCTACACCATCGCCTGGAGCGGCCAGTACGAGTACCTGCAGCGCGCGGAGCAACGTCTGGCTCTGGTCATTCCCGCGACGCTCCTGCTGATCGCCATGATCGTCTATGTGAGTCGCAAGTCGGTGTTCGAAACTCTGCTGGTGATCCTGGGCGCGCCGTTCGCAGTGACCGGCGCGATCTGGCTCCTCTACATCCTCGACTACAACCTGAGCATCGCCGTGTGGGTGGGCATGATCGCCTTGGCCGGACTCTACGCCGAGACGGCGACGGTGTTGCTGCTCTACCTGAACGTATCGGTCAAGGAGTACCGCGAACGCGGGGCGCTCACCGACCGTGCCGCACTGGCGGAGGCGATCAAGGATGGCACCGTGAAACGCGTCCGGCCGATCCTCATGACCATCGCCACGGACATCCTCGGTCTGCTGCCGCTGCTCTGGAGCACGGGTTCGGGCGCCGACGTGATGAAGCGCATCGCGACACCGCTGGTGGGCGGCGTCGCCACCGCCGGGCTCTTCGTGCTGCTGGTATATCCCGTCGTCTACTACCTGTGGCACGCACGTGCGTTGGAACGCACCCCGCAGACGTCCGTCGAGTCGGTTTCGGAATAGCAGGCCCGTCATCGGGCGGTATACTGGCCGGCCCATGGCCCTCGAATACCCCTACCCCACGCATCCCGAATCCGGCACGACGGTCGAAGTCGTCGAAGGGGTGCGTTGGCTGACCATGCCCATGGGCGGGTCGCTGACCCACATCAACCTGTACCTGCTCGAGGATACCGACGGCTGGTTCGTGGTGGACACCGGACTCGCGGACGGTCGCACCAAGCGTCTATGGCACGGCATCTTCGACAACGAACTGGGCGGCAAACCGGTCAAGGGGGTGATCTGCACGCACATGCACCCGGACCATACCGGCCAGGCGGGCATGATCGTCAACCACTTCCGCTGTCCGCTCTACATGACCCGGGCGGAGTACTACCAGGCGCGCACGATGATGTCCTGGGGGTTCTCGTCCCCCCAGGGAAGCTGGCTGGGCGAGCAGTTCTACCACCGCTACGGCATGCCCACGGAGCCCCTGAAGGCGATGCGCGAGGGTTGGAAATCCCGTGCCCGGGGCGTGGCCAAGGGCGCCGCCTCGACCCCACCGGACCCGCTTCCCATGGGGTACCAGCGCCTCCAGGACGGCGATCTGTTGACGATCGGCGATCACGACTGGCAGATCGTCGTCGGCTCCGGACATTCCCCGGAGCACGCCTGCCTGCACTGCCATAGCCTCGGCGTGATGATCTCCGGCGACCAGATTCTGCCGGTCATCACCTCCAACGTCAGCGTCCACCCCACCGAACCCGAGGCGAATCCGCTCAAGGAATGGATGGAGTCCCACGACAAGCTGCTCGACACGCCGGAGAACACCTTCGTGCTGCCGGCCCACAACCTGCCCTTCTACGGGGTGCGGGAGCGGCTGCGCGACCTCATCAGCCACCACGAGGACCGGATGCTGGCGATCGAGGAGAGCTGCGTCGAGCCGCGAACCGCCAAGGATCTGCTGCCCGTGCTGTTCAAGCGCAAACTCGACGCCAGGCAGATCATGATGGCCCTCGGCGAGGCCATCGCCCACTGCCATCTGTTGATGCACCGCAACCGGCTCAAGCGCGATCTCGGCGAGGACGGTCGCTACCGGTTCCTGTCCATCGACCCCGACCTCGAACGGCGCGCCCACCCGGACAAGCACGACGCGCCCGACGACCTGCCGATCATGGTGTGAGCCACATGATCCCAGCGATACCCAAAGGCGAGTCCAGCACGCGCGAAAAGCTCGCTGCCAAGGCGGCGGCCGTAACCCACCGCGTGCTGAGGTGGGCCGATGTCCGCCTACCCTTCGGACTGCGCTCCGTGATCGGCGTGTTGTTCATCGGTGGCGGCATCCTCTGGTTCCTGCCGATTCTGGGAATCTGGATGCTGCCCTTGGGGGCCGCGTTGATCGCCCTGGATATCCCATGGACCCGCCACCGGGTCCACCACTGGATGGATGTTCTCCACGAGCGGGCGAAAAAGGCACCGGCCCACGACAACGTCAATCGTCGACCTTGAGCCAATAACCCTCACCGGAATCCCGTCGTTTCACAAATCCCGCCGTCGGCGTCGCGAAGTGGGTGCCGATCACCAGCACGTCGCCGTCGGCGAGCCGCGCCAGAAGCGCTTCGCGCGTCTCCCGGCCCTGGGCCTGGTCGTAGTCGGCGGAACTGCACCAGTCGGTGCGCGTCATCTGACACGGGTGATGGATGCAATCACCTGTGATCAACGCTTCCTCGCCAGCGGAGGCAATGCGGACGCTGACGTGGCCCGGCGTGTGACCCGGGGTGGGCTCGAGTCGCACCTCGTCGCATAGGCTATGGTCCATGGCCACGAACTCGACCAGACCCGCGTCCAAGACCGGCCGGACCGAGTCGGCCAACACCGGGTCGTCGGCATCGCGCCCGCTCCAGTAGTCCCACTCCACCTCGCCCACCAGGTAGCGGGCCTGGGGGAAGGTGGGAACCCACTCGCCGTCCACCAGCCGGGTGTTCCAACCCACGTGGTCGACGTGCAGATGGGTACACAGCACCGTGTCGATGGACGACGGGGGATAGCCCGCCGCCTCCAGGTCGGCGAGAAAGCCGGTCTGCAGGTTGCTCCACGCCGGGATGGCGCGCTGCTTGTCGTTGCCGATGCAGGTGTCGACCACGATGCGCCGGTCACCCGTGTCGACCACCAACGCGTGGATGCTCAACACCAGGTTGCCGTCGTCGTCCATGAAGTGCGGATGCAGCCACCGGTAGCCGCGGACCGCCTCGCGGGTCGCATCGGGCAGAATGAAACGCGACCCGCCGGTCACTTCCAGTTCCACGACGCGGGTGACCTTGACGTCACCGATTTGCCAGACCTCGTCCATGCGACGCTCCCGCATTTGGGCAGGCCCGGCAGCCGGGCCGCGTGTTGTACGATTATCGGCCCAGCTTGGTGGCTGGGACAATCGGCACGGGAGCGGCCATGGACATCAAAGGGTTTTTTTCGGCGTTGTCGGAGATTCCGTCGCTCCTGGCGTTGAAGAAGGGGATGGTGCCCCGCCCGAACACCGACCACGACTGCATCGGCGCCGCCGTCGAACGCACCGCCGAGCAATTCGGCGACCTCACGGCGATCGTCTTCGAAGGCACCGAGGTCACATGGTCCGAGCTGAACGCCTGGTCCAACCGTTACGCCGAATTCCTCGCGGGCACAGGGCTCGAAGCCGGCGACACGGTGAGCATCATGATGGAGAACCGGATCGAGATGCTCGCCGCCATCATCGCCGCCAACAAGCTCGGGCTCACCGCAGGACTCATCAACAACAACCTGCGCGAGCGGCCCCTGGTGCACTGCATCACCGTGACCGAGTCGAAGAAGTGCATATTCGGTGGCGAGGTCGAGGGTGCCATCGACCAGGTGCGGGAGGACCTCCACCTCGCCGACGGTGCCGACTACTACGCGATTCCCGAACCCGGTGGCCGCGCACCCGATTGGGCCGTGGACATGGCAGCCGCCAGCGCCAACCTGCCGCCCCACAATCCCGCCCACACGGGCGAAGTCACGCTAGGCGACACCGCCCTTTACATCTTCACCTCCGGAACCACGGGGCTGCCCAAGGCCGCGGTGGTGTCCAACCGCCGCTACCTCGCCAACGCCACCCTGACCGCCAAGGCCGGCCTGCGCTGCACCGAGAAGGACCGAATCTACCTCTGCCTGCCGCTGTACCATGCCAGTGGTCTGATGATCGGCGTCGGCGCCGCCCTCCTCTCCGGCGCCTCCATGTTCATCCGCCGCCGATTCTCGGCGAGCGCATTCCTGGACGAGGTGCGCGAACACGACTGCACCTGCTTCGTCTATGTCGGCGAGTTGTGCCGCTATCTCAACAACTCCCCGGCGAAACCGGACGATCACCAGAACCCGTTGCAGACGATGATGGGCAACGGCCTCCGGCCGGATGTCTGGCACGACTTCAAGTCCCGTTTCGGGGTCAAGCGCATCACCGAGTTCTACGGTGCGAGCGAGGGCAACGTGGCGTTCGCGAACCTGTTCAACAAGGACTGCACCATCGGCACGACCTCCTCCAGGATCGCGCTCGTTCAATACGACGTGGATGCGGACGAGATCGTGCGCAACGCCGAAGGACAATGCGTCGAGGTCGAACCCGGCGAACCGGGACTGCTGCTCGGCCACATCAATCCCCAGGCGGCGTTCGAGGGCTATACCGACAAGACCGCCACAGAGAAGAAGGTACTGCGCGATGTGCTCGAGGACGGCGACGCCTGGTTCAACACCGGTGACCTGATCCGCGAGATCGATGTCGGATTCGCCCTCGGCTACCCCCACTATCAGTTCGTCGACCGTGTCGGCGACACCTTCCGATGGCGCTCCGAAAACGTCTCGACCAACGAAGTCGGCGAGATCATCAACGGCTTCCCGGGCGTCGAGGTCTGCAACGTGTACGGGGTCGAGGTCCCCGGCGCCGACGGCCGTGCGGGCATGGCCGCCATCCTGCCTACTGCCGGCACCGACCTCGACATCGAGGGTCTCGCCGAGTATGTCGGCCGGGAACTACCGGCCTACGCGAGGCCGGTGTTCCTGCGCATCCAGGAGAACCTCGACCTCACCGGTACGTTCAAACTCGTCAAGGGGGACCTGAAGCGCGAGGCCTACGACATCGACGCCCACGACGATCCGGTCTACGTCATGAAGCCCCGTTCGAGCCGCTACGAGACGCTGGACGGCGACTACCTGGAATCGATCCGCGGCGGCAGCGCCGGGTTCTAGTAGTTTCTAGTGGTCGAGACCTTCGAGGCGCATTCGGACTTCAAGGGCTTCCGGGTCGACACCGGCGCGCTCCGGGCCGAACTGCTCGAACACGGGGGAATCGTCTCGCGCATCGAGGTGCCCGACCGGGACGGCCACTTCGCCGACGTCCTGCTCGGGTGTCCGTCGATCGCCGCGTACGCCGGGTTCCACCCGCACTTCAACTGCCTGGTCGGTCGCTACGCCAACCGGATGACCGGCGCCAGGTTCTCTCTTGACGGAAAGACCTACGAACTCGACGCCAACATCCCGCCGCATCACCTACACGGTGGCAGACAGGGTTTCGGGTTAAAGAAATGGCTCGGCACGATGGAGCAGAATGCCGTGGTGTTCCGGTTGACGAGTCCCTCTGGCGAGGCAGGATACCCCGGCAATCTCGCCGTCGAAGCGCGCTACACGTTCCGAGGCGCCAGCATCACCCTCGACCTGACGGCGACCACCGATGCGGCCACGCCGGTGAGCCTGACGTCGCATCATTATTACAACCTGGGCGGAGTCCAGGGAACCACGGTCCACGACCACGAGGTCTCGATCAACGCGTCGGCCTACCTGCCGGTGACTGCGGAACTCACCCAGTCCGGTGTGGTCCAGCCGGTCTACGGCACGCCCTTCGATCTGCGCGAGCCGGTCGTTCTCGGCGATGCGATGACGCTCGACGACCCGCAGATTCGACTCGCAGGCGGTGGCTTCGACCACACCTTCGTGGTCGCTGGTACGGGTCTGCGTTCAGCCGCACACGTGCGTCACCCGCCGTCGGGTCGTGCGCTTCGTGTCGAGACCGACCAGCCGGGGGTGCAGTTGTACACCGGCAACACGCTCTCGGCGATTGGCAAGCACGGCGAGCGCTACCCGCTACACGGAGGACTGTGCCTTGAGACCCAGCAGTTCCCGGACGCCCCCAATCATCCGAACTACCCGAACGCCGTGCTGCGGCCGGGACGGACGTTCCGCGCCCGCACGGTGTTCACGTTTTCGGCGTAGAACTCGGCGTAGGAGGGCCGCGCCGCGACGGCGGTCAGGCGTCGATGGGGTCGAGGTTGCGGTCGATCTTGGCGACGAAGCGCTGAGCCGCCTTGTCGAACCAGACGTTGTCGTGATTGCGGTAGCCGACGTTGTAGGCCCGCAGGGCGCAGGCTTCGGCCTCCTCGGGGGTATCCGTGTGCCGACCGCACGCTTCGCGGTAGTGGGCGAGGATTTGCGCCCCGCAGTAGACGTTCTGCTCGGGATCGCGGGGATCCACACCGCAGAACTCGTGCCAGAGATCCGGTTGTACCTGGGCGGGACCGACGGCACCCACGGACGAGCGGGCGTGCTTGCGGAACGTGCTCTCGGTCATGACGAGGCTTGCCAGCAGTTCCGGCTGTAGACGTTGGCGCGTGGATGCCTCGAGAATCCATCCGGCAAACTCGTCGGCTACGGCCTCGTCGAGACCGTAGCCCCGCTCGAGCCGGTCGCCGAAAGCCTTGCGCTGCTCATCCCAAGTGGACGAATCCACCGCGGCGATGTGAATCTCCAGCGGAATCTCGACGCCGTCGTCCCTCGGCATCAACCAGACGAGCATCGCCATAGTGGCGAGAATCCCCACGGCACATTGCCGCGCTACGGCTTTGGCGCGCGGCAACAGCAATGCGAACGTTTTGGCCCAGCGGCCCCTCATTCCGTCTTCAAGCGACTCTCGTCGACAAGGGGAAGCGGATTATACGGCTCTCGCGGGGAAAGTGAAGAGACTGTGGGGGCGGCCCCTTCAGGCCACCGTCAGCTCCCGGATGATGTTCGTTCGGACGTCCGCAGGTAGTTGCGCATAGGCGGCCGAGGTCCGGTCGACCACATCGCCGAAGCGGGACTTGATCGTCGCCGCGATCCGGTCCGGCTCCGCGACGATGGCGAACTGCCCCATGAGGTCTTCGTCGATGAGGTTGGCCATGTCGACCCATCGTCCCTGCTTGGACATGGCGTTCAGTTCGCCCTGCAGTTCGCCGGCATCGACGCTGTCCAGGACGGGCTTGTAGGCGGGGGTGGAGCCGTAGAACGCGATCTGCTGCCGGGTTGCCTGCTTGGCCGCCTGCATCTCCTGCTCGTCCCGACCCGTTACCACGAAGCACGGGTAGGAGATCTCGAAATTGGCGAACGACTTGTCCACACCCGCGGCGCGCGCCTTTGCAAAGCCCCGTTCCAAGGCCGGCAGCGTGGTCTCGCGCAGGTACTTCTCGGTGGTGAATGCATGCACGATGATCCCATCGGCCACCTCGCCCGCCACTTCCGTCATCAACGGCCCGACGGCGGCAAGAAACACCCGCGGCGCGCCGAATTCCCGATTCGTGGGGGTGAAGAACGGCGTCATCAAGGTGTGGGTGTAGAACCGGCCCGTGAACTGCAGCGGCTTGCCTTCGTGCCAGGTGGCCCAGATTGCTCGCATGGCGAGGATGAACTCGCGCATGCGCGCAGCCGGCGAGGACCAGGGCATGCTGAACCGCTTGGTGATGTGGGCGCGGATCTGCGAACCGACCCCCAGGACGAAACGGCCCTCCGAGGTGGCGTTCAGGTCGTGGCCGATGTGGGCAAGGACCATGGGCGTACGGGCGAACGCGACCGCGATGCCGGTGATCAAATCGACCTTCTCGGTTTGCTGGGCGGCGAAGGCCAATGGCAGGAACGGATCGTGACCCGTCTCCGCCGACTGGATTCCGCTGTAGCCCATCTCCTCGAGTTCCCGGGCCTGGGCGCCCGCGCGCTTGAGATCCCAGCCGATGCCTCCGTCAACCTTCATTCCCGTCCCCGTCCGGTTCGCAGCGAGCGGCCACTATATCGGCCGCCCCGAACTTTGTCAGTCGCCCAGGCACGACTCAGGCACGGAAGCTGAACCGGTCCGCGGCAAACGCCTCGAACGTCGGCATCGCTTCGGCTAGTGACAGTTGCCCGATGGGCTGCAGGATGGTCGTGTCGATGCCGGCCTCGGCGTCTTCGCGTATGCGCCGATGGACCGCGTCGACATCGCCGATGACGCCGACGCTGTCGACGATTTCGTCGGTGATGGAACTCGTCGACAGTTCCCGGTCCCGGGCCTGCCAACCAGCGAGTATCCCCTCCGCCTCGTCGGCGTAGCCCGCCCACTTGAGGAAGTTGTTGTACACGGGGTTGGCGTAGTAGGGCGCGTAGTAGCTGCGGAAGCCTGCCCGCGCCTGATCGACGTCGTCGGTCACCAGAACCATCGACCGGTTGACGATCTCGATGTCCTCGACACGCTTGCCGGCCCGCTTGGCGCCGATCTCCACGTGCTCCATCATTCGCGGCAACGCCTTCTGCGGCCAAAGGTTGAAACACACGCCGTCGCCGATCTCGGCCGCCATCTCGATCATCTTCGGTCGTAGCGCGGCGAGGTAGATGGGCGGCGGCACTGCCAGCGGCTCCTGCCGATAGCCCTTGCTGCGGAGCGTGGCGAGGTCGAAATCGGACTTCTCGCCGGCGAGCATGGAACGCACCATGACGGCGGTTTCCTTCACCCGCGTTAACGGCTTGTCCATGCGGACGCCGTTGAAGCGCTCCATGATCGCCTGGCTCGACGAGCCGAGGCCCATGACGAACCGACCGGGCAGAAGTTGGCCGAGGACGTTGGCCGTCGCCGCAAGCACGGCCGGCGTACGCGTGTACACGGGGGTGACGGCGACACCGACGCGCATACCACCGGTGTACGGTGCGACCGCCGCCGCCATGGTCAGACTGTCCGGCGCCATGGCGTCGCTGAACCAGATGTCGTCGAAGCCGTTCGCCTCCGCCCACTTGACCAAGGTGATGGAGTCCTCGAGTTTCGGGCCCATGGGCAGGGTGACCGCAATCCGTTTCGGCAAGGCCATGGCTTCGTTCTCTCCTGATCGTCTGCGGTTCACCGCTCGAACGGCTCAGTTTGTCGGATCGGCTGCGAACTCGGCAAGTGCGGTTGGAATGCGAGCCAGCGGATCAAACCGACTCGCCACCCCGAGTGCACGCCATGGATGGCCGGTGTATGGTCGGCCGTCGTGAGGAATTCTTGCTAGGACGCGGTCTATGTGCGGACGTTTCAACGCCGCCGACGATCCCCTCAACCAAGTGTTCGAGGAGCTGGTCGGACACCCGTTTCCCGGCGAAACCAACCACAACACCGCGCCGACCGAAACGGCTTGGATCGTCCGCCACGACGCTGCCGATGGCGAGGACCTCGAGGCCGTCCCCGCCACCTGGTGGTTGACCCCCTATTGGTCGAAAACACCGAAGCCCAAGTACGCGACCTTCAACGCGCGGGCCGAGTCGATCGCCAAGGCGAGTTCGTTTCGGGAACCGTTCCGGCGACGCCGATGCCTCGTGCCCGTGTGCGGCTACTACGAGTGGCAGAAGGACGGTCGGCGCCGTACGCCGTACTACATTCGACCGCGAACTGGCGGCCTGCTGCTGGCCGGAGTCTGGGACCGGTGGCGAAGCCGCGACCGGAGCGAAACCATCACCAGTTTCGCCATCGTCACCACGGCGGTGACCAGCAAGCTGGAATTCGTCCACGACCGCCAGCCGGTGATGCTCTCGACAGCCAACGCACGCCGATGGATGGCGCGCGACGCGGAGGCTTCGGAACTGGGGGCGTTGCTGGCGCCCCGCATTCCCGCGGACCTCACCGTGGTGCCGGTGTCCGCCTACGTCGGCGATCCGCGCAACAAGGAAAGCCGCTGCTTGGAACCCGTTGCCGCCACGTTGGCCATCGTCAGCGACGCCCCATGAGAGCAATGTTGATCGTTGCGATGTACGTTGGAGTAGCGGCTTGCGACGGGATTCAGGGACCTCAAGTTCAAAGTCGCTTCTCGACCACCGTGGAAGCCGAGGTCGTCTACACCGACGGAACCTTTCGATCGAAGACGTTCCGCCCCTGCGACGCGTACCGTTTCTTCCCGCTCGTTTCCGGTTTTCGGCCCCCTGAGCGGAACGTGTTCGTGGCCAGCATCGGCGTCAGTCGTCGCGGAACCGCTCTCCTCGTATTGGATGGCGAGGAACTCGAAGGGTCGGTTGCTCCCGACGGGATCATCGCCGTGGACGAAGCAGGAATCCGGAGGATCGCCGCTCCAGGCATCGGGTGTGCGACACTTCTCAGTGCGTTCGACGCGCCAGTTCAAGTCGATGTTGATTACGACGACGGTACGACGTGGTCAACCACGTGGGAGCCTTGCAGAACGTATCTTTGGGAGTCAAAGCTCGGTCGACGTGGCATTGGTGAAGAGCATGCGAATGCACATGAAATGGTAATCACGATGGACGGAGACGTTGTCCATCGGCTTGATGCCCACGCCATCAACAGAACCTTCAGCGCCTACCTAAAGAAGCAGATACCGTTCGCCTACATCGTTGACGAGTCGGGATTCAAGGAAGTCGACCGGCGCGAAGTTCGCACTGACGACCTCGGTCACGAACAATGCGCAAGTCGTCTTGCAACTTGAGTGTGAACTCAAGGGCGCTCAAGGAGTCCAGCGAGGCTCCGCCTCCGACCGACGCGAAATCGCACAATGCCCATCGTAGGGGCGACCCTTGTGGTCGCCCGTGTTGAACGAAGACGGGCGACGACAAGCGTCGCCCCTACGAAACTTCGTTCAACTGTCAAGATGGACGCTCGTCAAGAACACTAGCGCGAATCCGCCTCCAGATTGAGCCATCGGCGCTCGTTTTCAGCTAGCGCGACGTCCAGAGCCGCCAGGGAGGAGCGGGTCTCCGCTAGGATCCGCGGACCGATCAGTGCGAAACACGGAAAGGGCTGAGCCAACACATAGGCCAAGGCGACATTGATCGGCGCGACACCCCGCTCGCCGGCCAACTCCACCGCTCTCGCCCGGCGTTCGAAATTGTCGTCCGAGAACCAGCAGCGCACCAGCTCGGCGTCGCTCGGCTGATTGCCGAATCCCGCGTCGGGACCACCGCCACTGGCCGCCCGGATGTCGTCGAACCGGCTGGTGAAGAAACCCCGGGCTTGGCTCGACCAGGGGAACAACGCCATCTGCTCGGCTTCGAGCCATGTCCGCCACTCGGCGTCCGAGGCGGCGATGCATCCCGCCCACACCGGATCGACCATGCGTGCGAGGCTGAAGTTGTTGGACACCGCCGCAAAGGGCGTCAGGCCGTTGGCCGCCGCGTAGGCGTTGGCGTCCTGAACGCGGGAAAGCGACCAGTTCGACCCACCGAACGCCTTGATGCGTCCCGCCGCTCGCTCGGCGTTGAGCACGTCCATCCACTCCCCGACGGGCACATCCGGGTTGTCGCGATGCAGAAAATAGAGGTCGATGTGGTCGGTTTCCAAGCGCTCAAGCGTTACATCAAGTTGCGGACCTACCCGGTCCGGAAAGTTCGCCGGCGTGTGGGCGCCCTTGCCGATGACGACCACATCGTCGCGGATGCCGCGGTTGCGCATCCAGGTGCCGAGCAACTGCTCCATGCGCCCGCCGCCGTAGATGTGGGCCGTGTCGAAGGTGTTGCCGCCGTACTCGAAATAGTTGTCCCACATCACCGAGGCGTGGCGGATGTCGGGTTGGTTGTCGCAGCCCATCACCAGTCTCGACACCGCCTTGTCGACGCCGGGGACGTCGGCCTGCGGGATCTTCCGGCGGCGAACGGCGAGCGGTCGACCGTGAACCGGCGTGGTGCACCGCTCGGGCTTCTCCAAGTCGAAGAGCACGCCGGCTTCCCGGCGCCAGTTATCGAGCACCCGGGCGTTGCCGAGGCTGTCCTCCCAGGTCATGTAGGGCGACTCCAGGGCGCCGGCGTTCATGGCGTCGGCGACCGCGTCCACCTCGTGCACGTACAGCGGCTTGGTCCGCCCCTCGATGATCTCCCGCTTGCCTCTGCGGTTGAGCTCGAAACGCCAACTGCCATCGGGCCGGGAACCCATCCAGGGCGTAGCGATCCGGATAGAGCCCTCCGAGCCGAACACCTCCGCCGCGTTGTCGAGACTCAGCGAGACGGCCGTGGACACCCTCGCGATGGCGCCGCCTGGGAAACGCAGCAGGGCACAAGCCCAGGCATCGACACCGGTCTCGGCGAGTTCTGCGAAACCAGCCACGGCGTCGGGCTCTTCGCCGGCAACCAGCCGCGCCATGGACACGGGATAGCAGCCCACGTCCATGATGCCGCCGCCGGCCAGTTCGTTGGCATGGAGCCGGCCTCGCGGATGGAACGGCGAGTGGAAACCGAAGCTCATGTTCATCTGCCGCACCTCGCCGATCGCGCCGTCGCGGATCAGCGCCACGGCCTTGGCCGTTTGCGGATGCGTGCGGTACATGAAGGCTTCCATGAGGAAGCGCTTGTGGAACGCCGCAGTTTCGATCATCGCCATGACCTCGGGGTGATTGACCCCCATGGGCTTTTCGCACAGCACCGCCTTGCCGGCTTCCAGGGTCTTGATGGTCCACTCGGCATGCATGGGGTGCGGCGTCGATACGTAGACGACATCGACGTTGGCGTCGTCGAGCAGGGCGTCGTAGCTACCGTGCGACCCCTCGGACGGAAGTCCGTATTCCTTGGCGAAGGCATCGGCGGCGTCCTGTGTTCGGCTGCCGACGGCAACGAGCTCCGACGTCTCGGATGCCACGACCGCATCGGCCAGCTTGTGGGCGATGTTGCCGGTAGCGAGGATCCCCCAGCGTGTCGTCATGGGCCGTTCTCTAGTGCAAAGGACGGCATCATACTGCACGGTCGTAGGAGGCCGTTCGGGTCCGTTCGGGTGCAGCCGGGTGTCATGAGGTGTCCATGGGTGCGAGAATGATTCGCATGCCCAAGCGCAGTCGAATGCTGACCGAAACCCAGATCGCCCAGTATCGCGAGGACGGCTACGTGCTCGTGAGGGACGTGCTGGAGGACGAGACCCTGGCCGACTTGCGCCGGGTCACCGACGAGATCGTCGCCAGCGCCCAGGGCGTCGAAGACCACACCAACATCCTCGACCTGGAAGCGTCGCACACTCCCGACGCCCCCCGGGTCAGGCGGATCAAACAACCCCACCTGGCCGATCCCTTCTACCGGGAACTCGCCGCCCACGGGGGCATCATGGCGGCGCTTGAACCACTGATCGGCGACAACATCCGCCTGCGTGCCGGCGGCAAGATCAACATGAAGTCCGCCGACTACGGCTCGCCCGTGGAGTGGCACCAGGACTGGGCGTTCTATCCGCATACCAACCAGGACGTGCTGGCCGTCGGCATCCTGCTCGACGACATGGACGCCGACAACGGTCCGCTGCTGGTGCTGCCGGGCTCCCACCGGGGTCCGGTATACGATCACCACAGCCACGGCGCGTTCTGCGGCGCCATCGATGTCGGGCGCGAAGGTCTGGATGTCTCGGAGGCGCGGGAACTCTACGGCCGGGCCGGAGCCATCACGATCCACCATGCCCGCCTCGTCCACGGTTCGGGGCTGAACAAATCGGACCGGCAACGGCGCGTGTTGTTCTTCGAGTACGCCGCCGCGGACTCCTGGCCGCTGGCGGGAATCGAGCACCTGAACGATCTCGAGGACTTCAACGGTCGGATGGTCCATGGCAAGCCGACGTTGCGCCCGCGACTGGAGAACGTTCCGGTGAAGATGCCGCTACCACGAGCGCCCTACCAAGGGTCGATCTACGAGAACCAGCGGACGCTGTCGGCGCAGTACTTCGACCATGACGGAGCAACGCGGCGCATGGCCCGGTAGGCGCGCCCCTGGCGGGGCGCGTTTCGAGTTTCGCTGACGCGAAACTCGGTCTTGGCGGAAAGCGTCAGCCTCTCGATGGCAGGGCGACGGTCGCCGTTGCGTAGGCGGTGGGGAGTCCGGACTGGTTCTCGTTGCGGACCTGGAGTTCGACCAGGTGTTCGCCGTCGACGACCATCTTCTTCGTCACCTCGCCGTGCAGCGTGTTGGTGTCCCCGACCACGTTCGGGTGACGGATCGACGCGTTGAGCTTCCTGAGCGTGCCGTCGTCGCCCATCCAGTCGGTGACGATCTGGCTCAGCCAGCAAACCCGCTGGGGGCCGTAGTCGAACTGTCCCGGCATGTTGCGGCGCTTGGTGGCGTGCTCCGAGTCGAAGCGCCCGCCGCCGCCAAGATCAGCCGAGCCCTCGGCATCCAAGGCGGCGCGCGAACTGCGGCCGGTACCCAACACGCCGTGTGTGAACAGGAATAGCTCCGTCACCGAGTACGTCCCCTTGGGTAGGGAGGGAATGGACTCGCCCTCCGCCACATCCTCCCAGTAGCGGATTTGTGCGCCGCGTCGTTCCCGCTCCCAGACCAGGGGGTCCGCCGGCACCACCACCGGTTCGGCCGGTCCTCCGCCGGCGCTCTTCGGCGTCCGGTCGTACTCCATGGTGTGGCCGGTGTTCTGGTAGCGCGCCATCAGCGTCTTGATGGTCGCGACGACTTCCTTGCGCTGGTTGGTGAACGTGACCAGCCCGGTGTTGAAGTTGATCGCGCCGATACGCCGGCTCTGCTTGCGGACCGTCTCGCCCACCTGTTCCTGGGCGGTGATGCGGTCGCCCAGCCAGACCGGACGGATGAAATCGATTTCCGCGCCTGCGTAGTTGACCGGCAGGTACTGGGTTGAAACCCGTCGCCGATCGATCGCGCCGGTCTCGCCCGCAACGACGCCGAGGGTGACGCCGTAGAGGAACGGCGGCGGTGCGATGATCATGCCGTAACGACTCGCCGCCGCATGCGCTTCGTCCCGCCAAAGCGGGTTGTAGTCGCCGACCCCATCGCCGAAGCGGCGGATGTTGTCCAGGTTGGCTTCCTTGCTCGGCCGGTGCGGCAGAACGGTGCCGATCCCCTTGCGGTATTCCGCCTGGAAGTCGTCGATGGTCTGGATCAGGTCCGAATCGGCCATGGGTTCCCTCAGAACGGTCGGCGGTTGTCGGTGTGCGGGCACCAACGAGCGGTGCGGAGGAACGGCACCAGGGCCTCCAAGGCTTCCCGGGTGCCGATCCGTTCCAGCGTTTCCGCCGCGTAGGCGCTGACGTAGCGGTTGGTGTCGAACAACGCGTCCTCGAGCGGCGCAACGGTGTCTGCCATCAGCTCGGGCGTGCCGCAGACCGCGGCCCGGGTCAACGACAGCGCGGCGTCGAAACGCACCTCCGATGCAGGGTCACGCAACGCGCCAAGCAGACCGTCGCGCGTCGCCGTGGAAGGTTCGATCAGGCCGAGCGCTTCCGCCGCGGCGATGCGGACGTGTACGTCCTCGTCGGCAAGCGCGTCGAGCAAAGGAACCCTGGCGTCCACGGCACCGATCTCCCCGAGCGCGAACGCCGCGTGTTTCCTGCCGCGCGGTGTGCCTTCGCGGAGCACGTCGACGAGACCGGGTAGCGCCGAATCGCCGATTTGAACGAGACCGTGGGCGGCGTTGCGCACCACGGCGTCCTCGCGCCAGATCTGGCCGTTGTCGGAGTACCGGCGCTTGTTCTCGTGGGCGGTGGGATTCGAGTCGAGGGCGCCCAGCAAAGCGCGGGTCTGGTCGTGGAAGCCCAGCCGATAGCCGGCGTTGATGCCCACCGATTCGTCTTCCGAGTTCAACTCCTGGACATCGGCCTTGCCGTTCGCGCCGGGCAACGGCTGGCCGTTGAGCCAGTTCCAGGTGGCTCGCCACACCGGTGAGAGATCGAGATCGGGCGCGTGTCGGGGCCTGCGCCAGCGCCGGGTGGTGGTCGCTCGACCAGGAGGTCGCAAGCGTGCGAACTCAAACTTGAACATGTACCGATTGGCCTCGGTATGGTTCTTCATCTTGCGGTGCCAGATGTCGTAGTGGATCAGCACGAATGATCCCGCCGGACCCGCGATAGGCACTTCGTCGCAGTGGTTCTCGGGCCGTTGGTTGAGGTGCTGACTGCCATTCATCACGGCCGTAGGACCCTTCTCGAGTGCCGTGTCCTGGGGGAAGTACATGATCATCACCCACCACGGCCGATGGTTGCGGACGCGGCGGACGTAGCCCCAGTAGCTGTCCTTGTGGAACGCCTGCTCGTCGCTGTCGGGCGGATTCTTGTGCAGCGCCCGGTGCGGGTGCATCGAGTAGGCGTCGCCGAGCACGCTCGTCAATGCGCCCTTCACCACGGGATCCTCGAAGAACTCGTTCAACTCCGGGATCAGCGGCAGCAGGTTGTTGCCGAAATGACCGATGGTCCCCGAGAGTTCGTCGAAGCGCTCGAAGATGACCCGGTGGTAGCTATCGGGCAGGGACGAACGGAGCGCGAGGAACCCGCGGGCGAGAAACTCGCGAAGCTGCTCGGCCGTGAGCGGTACACTGGCTCGATTCGCGTTGTGGTGCCGGGCTTCGATCGGGTAGGTGCGCATAACCGCTCAGTGTACCGTCCGCCGCGTCGGACCGCGAAGCATCGTCATGTCTAGCGCGCCTAACCGACCTTCCAGGCGTCGAGATCCAGATCGTCGGGAAGCGGCACGAAGACCATTCGCACCGGCCCTTCGATCACCTCGCTGGTATGGCCCTTGCCGTCGACATCGTCGGGCAGAAAGGGTTCGCCGGGTCCCCAGCGACGCTTCTGGCCGTCGGTGGTGCCGATCTCCCAGACGCCCTGCATCATCACGCACAGTTGGCGGCGCGGCGCGTTGTGCCAGTCCTGGAATGCGCCGACCGGGGCCTCGAACACCCGCACCGCCGGGCACACGAAGGACTCGCTCATGCGCAACTCGTTGCCCCAGGCATCGGGCGACACGATCGACACGGGGATGTCCACTTCGTCGAAGGAGGAGCCACCGTTCGGCGTCGTGTAGAAGCGGGTAACGCGCATCAAGGGTTCCGAGTTCGGCCGGCAGACGGAGTCTACACGCGTCGTTCCGGCCTCGGCCATTCCGCGTCCGCCGCCGATCGGTGACAATGCCGCCAATCGGGCGGTCCCACGTGCGGCACGGGTTCACCAACTGTTCACTAACAGGGCGACGACAAGCGTCGCCCCTACGGGTCTATACTCGCTGGCGGGGTTGGTTCTAGGAGGGGACGACGTGCTGGCGAGCGGACGCGACACGACCGCGGACGAATACAACCCGCGGGTAATCACCCTGGCGAGGCCCGAGCACCACTACTGCTACCTGACCGACGACGACGGCGACTGGCTGGCCACCAACGACGGCGAATCCCTGCACGTCCAGGGGCACGTCGACGACGCCGCGATCTGGGACGTCGCGGACGACGGCTTCATGCACATCGCGACGGGGCTGCGTCTTCCTGCGGAGACGACCGCATTGGGCGGTGCGACCGGGCTCCGGCTCAACGGGTCCGAGGTGTCGACTGACGGTTCGACGGACAGCGGCAAGGTCCCGGGAACGTTCCACATCGGCCATGGCCCGGAGCGGCTTCCTTCCGCATACCTGGCGACACTCCAGAAGGAGGGTTGGGTCTCGCTCACGTGCGTGTTGCCCCCGCGCGTGGTCGACGGACTGCAGCGCGTCGGTTGCGTGGATGCGTATGCCGACCGGGAGCCGGTCAGGCAACCGCCCCTGGCCCAGGATCCCGCGGTGACGACGGTCACCACGGAACCCGTCTCGCTCATGCTCTGCCGCGAATACATGCGTACCCGCGATATTCGCCTCGGCCACTCGCCCGGCATCACGGCGCTCGGCCGCGACGACGGCAAACGCGAAGTCCAGGGCTGGCACAACGACTTCCCCTACCTGTGGGGTACCGGCGACCGGATTCCCGTGCCGTCGGGCGACCTCGTCCTCGGCATGCAACGCAACGTCTGCGTTTCCGACTTCACCAAGGACAACGGCGCCACCCTGTTCAAACTCGGCAGCCACGCGTCCAACGCGCCGCCGCCCAGGGAATGGGGTATCTCGACCAACACCTACCGCAAGGGCCACCGCGCCAAGTACGGATTGCCCTATGCCGGACCCGACGCCGACGTCATCGAAGCGCCTGCCGGGACCATCGTCCTCTACGACGCCCGCACCTGGCATCGTGCCGGCATGAACCAGACCGACAAGAAGCGCGGCGCCATCATCCAGGCCATCATTCCCGGGTTCATCGTGCCGTTCATGGACACCAGCGGAACCTACAAGGCATTCGTCGACAGCGATGCGTACCAGCAGGTCACCGAACGGGAACGCAAGGAAATCGAGAAACTCATGATCCACAAGATCGCGGGGCCCGCGGGCCTCTTCGCCATCGGGATCGACCGGGAACTCACCGAACGCGTTCGCGAGCAGGCCGCCGCCTCGCGGTCGGTCTACTGATTCGCCCACGCGGGGATCTTCAGTTGGCGGGACCGCTCGACGGCATACGCGTTCTCGAAGCCGGTCTCCTCATCCAGGGTCCGCAGGCGGCGGCCATGCTCGCCGACATGGGCGCGGACGTCATCAAGATCGAGTTGCCGGGCTTCGGCGACCAGGGCCGGCACATCCACATCGGTCCCGAGGATCCGCGCAGCGCCGTATACATCGCCTGCAACCGGGGCAAGCGCAGCGTCGCCTTGGATCTGCGCCATCCGCGCGGCACCGAAATCTTCAAAGCGCTCGCTCGGGATGCCGACGTCTTCGTCAGCAACTTCAAACCGGGCACGCTCGAGTCGTGGGGACTCGGCCACGACGACCTGGCCAAGGTGAACCCCGGCATCATCTGCGCCCAAGGGAGCACCTTCGGCCCGGTGGGACCCGACAACGAGCGGGAAGGCGCCGACCTCGCGGGACAGGCGGCCGGTGGACTCATCGCCACCACCGGGCGTGACCAGGATCCACCCTCCCCCGTGGGCATCTTCATCGCCGACCACGTCGCGTCGCTGAACCTGGTTGCGGGCATTCTCGCGGCGCTGCACGCCCGCGCCGCCAGCGGTCGTGGCCAGCTTGTCGAGTCATCCCTGTTCGGTGGTCAGATCTGGGCGCAAGCCACCGAATTCACCCATTCGATGTTGACGGGCGAACCCGTTGGCCGCGCGAATTCCGGTCATCCCCTGATCAAAGGCGTCTACGGCATATTCGAGACCGCCGACGGCTGGATGGCGATTCCCGGCGTGCCGCCCCACGCGCGCGATGCCTTCTTCATCGCCATCGAACGCCCCGACCTGACCCTGGACGACCGCCTCCAGGACATCATGATCCACCGTGGCGTCGAGTGGCTCAGAGACCAACTCGTCGACGCGTTCAAGACGCGTTCGACCGATCACTGGTGCGAGGTGCTTCGCGACGCCGGACTCCGCTACGCCCCCGTGCGGGATCATCGCCAGGCACTCGACGATCCCGGCGCCTGGGAGAACGGCTACTTCGCCGAAGTCGCCGACGAAAAGGGCAACGTGCACCGCGTGGTCGGCGCGCCCATCCGCATGAGCGAAACACCCCTGGAACCCGGCGCCACGGCCCCCGAACTCGGTGCCCACACGGACGAAGTGCTGCACGGGATCGGCATCGAAACCGAGGAAATCGCGCACCTGCGCGCCGAGAACATCATCTGAGAACAGGAGCCAAACGATGGCCTACGAAGAAATCCTCACCGAAACCCGGGACCGGGTCGGCGTCATCCGGCTGAACCGGCCGAACAAGCTGAACGCCTGGACCGAGACGATGTCGGGGGAGATCGTCGACGCCATGCGCGGCTGGAACGACGACGACGGCATCGGCGCCATCGTCCTCACCGGTGAGGGCCGCGCGTTTTGCGCCGGCGCCGACGTCGGCAACTTCGCGAAGCGGGTCGAGACGAATCGCGAAGGCCAGGGCGAGCAACTTCGTCGCGGCGGCGGCGTCAACATCACCCAGTTCATCCGCAACTCGAAACCCACCATCGCCGCCATCAACGGCTATGCCGTGGGCGTCGGGTTGACGATGATTCTGCCGTGCGATGTGCGCATCGCGTCGACCAACGCCAACTTGAGCATCCGCTTCATCAAGATGGGCCTGATGCCGGAACTCGGTTCGACCCACCTCCTCGCCCAACTCGTCGGCCTCGGCAACGCCACCGAGATGTGCCTGACGGGGCGCATGGTGGCGGCCGACGAAGCACGCCAGATGGGCTTGGTGACGGCGGTCACGGCACCCGACGAACTGCTGCCCACGGCGCTGGCCAAGGCCGAGGAGATCGCCAACAACCCGACCCGGGCGGTGATGATGATCAAGGAACTGCTGCGCAAGAACCCCATGGAGGACGACCTCGACGCGGTAATGGAACGGGAGGGACTACGCGACCAGATCGCCCGGCGCCTACCGGACCACGCCGAGGCGGTCGCCGCATTCCTCGACAAGCGGGATCCACGGTTCAACCGCTGAGGGAAGCCGGACGATGGCCAAGAAGTACATTCTGATCGACTACGAGAACGTCAAGGCCGTCGACCTCGAGCCGATCTTCGACAAGCCCTACCACCTGATGGTCTTCGTCGGCGCGAGCCAATCCAAGATCTCCACCGATTTCGCCATGCAGGTCCAGGATCTCGGTACAGCCGAGTACGTCCGCATCTCCGGCAACGGGCACAACGCGCTGGACTTCCACATCGCCTACATGATCGGCAGACTCGCTGAACGGGAACCCGACGCGTCCTTCCACATCGTCTCCAAGGATCGGGGATTCGATCCTCTGATCACCTACATCCGAGGCAGCAACATCGACATCAACCGCGTCGGCGACCTCTACGAGATCCGCGCGCTGCGGCTGCCCAAGGCCTCGGGCGACGAAGGCACCGTGGACGCCGTGGTGAAGAACCTGACCAACCAGGGCTCGTCCAAGCCCCGGCGGCTGCGGACGCTCGGCCGAATGATCGGATCCCTCTTCAAGGACGGCCTGAGCGATGAGGAGGTGCAATCCGTCATCGGCCAACTGAAGGCGCGGGGCCACATCGTCGTCGACCAGGAAAAGGTCTCGTACAACCTGCCGAGGCGTAGCTAGGGAAGGTCTGATCAAGACCTTCCCTAGTGTTCTTGACGAGCGTCCATCTTGACAGTTGAACGGAGTTTCGTAGGGGCGACGCTTGTCGTCGCCCGTCTTCGTTCAACACGGGCGACCACAAGGGTCGCCCCTACGATGGGCATTGTGCGATTTCTCGTCGGTCGGAGGCGGAGCCTCGCTGGACTCCTTGAGCGCCGTTGATGTTCACACTCAGGTTGCAAGTGGGAAGTCGCTTCGAGCTGCTCTTGAACGGCTCGCAAGGCGAGACGCGCTCGCGTACTCGCGAGTCGCACTAGCAATAGCCCGTGGCGTTCACCCCTCTGCTTGCCCGCTTGAGCCAGGAGTTTCGCTCGGACCTGTTGACCACAAGCCCCGTACCGGCGCTATCGGCAGGTTTGACCTCGGGCCTCGGTCTGCTGGTAGCGCAAGTCGCCTATGCGGCGTTCATATTCTCCGGGCCCTTGGCACCGTACTCCTCGCAAGGCGTCGGCCTTGTGCTGTTCGGGAACTTCGCCGCCTGCCTGACCATGGCTCTCGCGAGCGGCTACCGTGGTGTCATCGCCGGGTTGTCTCCCGCGCTGGTCATCGGCATGGCCGTGTTCGGCTCATCGATGGACGCGCAAGGCGATGTCCTGTTCGTCACCGTGTCGGCAGCGTTGATCCTCACCGCCGTCGTCACGGGGGTCTCCTGTCTGTTGCTCGGTCGGTTCCGGCTCGCCAATCTGCTCCGCTTCGTCCCCTATCCGGTGTCCGCCGGATTCGTCACCGGGATCGGCGGCGCCGTCTGTCTGGCGGCCATGTCCCTGATGGGCGCCGAAGCTCACTGGAGCAGAATCCCGGAACTGGCGGGGGCGCTGTGGCTGTGGGGCCCGGGTGTCGCCTATGGCATCGCTCTCTACGTGGTCATGAAGCGCTGGGGCAACGCCCTGATCCTGCCGATCAGTGTCGCCCTCGCCGTCGGTGGCTATCACCTCGCACTGACGGGCCTCGGCATCTCCGGCGACGAGGCTCGCGGCATGGGACTGTTGTTGACCAGCACCGCGGACGGCAACCTGTGGCCGGCCTTGAGTGCCAGCGACATCCTGCGCGTCGAGTGGATCGCCCTGGCAGGTCAGATCCCCAACATGCTGGCGCTGATCACGGTCGCGTTCATCTGCGTGATCATGAACATCGCGGGCCTCGAGGTTGCCGCCAACGAGGAGTTGGACTGGAATCGCGAGTTCAAGGCGTGCGGGCTGGCCAGTACGCTCGCCGGTATCGGTGGCGGAACGGTGGCGACCAACGTCGTGCCGGCTTCCCTGCGCAGCAAGCTGTTCGGCGCTGCCACACGACTTACCGGCATCGTCGCGGCGCTCGTCATCGGCATCGCCCTGTTCGTCGGCGACAGGGTGTTGGAACTGGTGCCATCGCCCCTGGTGGGCGGGATCCTGGTGTTCGCCGGTCTCGGTATGCTCGACGAGGGCTTGGTGAGGAGCTATAGGCGTCTGACCCGGTCTGAATTCGGCATCATCGTCCTGATCTTCGTCGCCATCAACGCGTTCGGGCTGCTCGAGGGCGTGGGCGTCGGCATGCTGGCCACCCTGGTGTTCTTCGCCGTGCGTCTCAGTCGGGTGAACCCGATCGAGTCGCGATTCACCGCGCGCGAGCGCCGTAGCAGCAAGGCTCGCTCCGTCCCCGAACGCGCGATCCTCGCGGACGACGGGAATCGCGTTCACGCCTACGAGCTAAGAGGCTACATCTTCTTCGGCAGCGCCTCGCCCTTGGCCGAGCGTCTGCGGGAATCCCTCGACGACCCATCACGCCCGCATTGTCTGTTGCTCGACTTCACCCATGTCTCCGGCTTCGACTTCTCGGCAGCGAACCTGCTCGGTCGAGTGCTGCAGGCGGCAAAGGGGGCCGGCGTACAGGTCGTGCTCAGCGCGCCGCCGGAGCTGTTCAGGGAAGGACTTGCCCGCGACCTTCCCGCACCCGTGTTCGCCGCACTCGCCTTCGAGGATAGTGTCGATCTCGCCCTCGAGCGCTGTGAGGACACGGTCATCGAGACTTGGAAGGCGAACGCAACCGAGACCGACGACCACCGCGCCGCCCTGCTGGAGCAAGCGGCGGACGACCTCGAGCGCTACCTCGAACTGCAGATCGACTTCGAGGCCCTGACCGATGAGTTGGGCGGCTGGCTGGAACCTCACGATCACCCCGCCGGCGAAACGATCGCCGACACGCAGACCGACGCCGGCCTAACCCTGTTGGTTTCGGGCCGGGCCTCCGCGTTCGATGCCGCAGGCGCGCGGCTCTACCAATACGCACCCGGCGATGCCGTCTGGCCCACCGGCGCGCCAGAGGAGCGAGTCACCGCCGTCATCGCCGACGAACCTTGCCGGACGATGGTGCTGGACCCTGCGACCCGGCTCGGGTTGGAGGCCAACCGCGCGGACCTTGCACTCAAGCTCTACCGATATCTTCTGGCCGAACGTCTTCAGACCGAGGCGAACGACGCGAAGCAGTAGACGCGCGCCGCCACCGCCTGGCGATCTCGAACGGCGCGAGAAACGGCGGCTCGGCAGTCAGCCGAAGTAGTCCAACAAGACCCCGTAGATGTAGAAGGCGCATAGCGTCGCCATGGCGACGAACACGCCTACGATGGACCAGGTCACCCAGTTCTTCGGGCGCACCCGGGGGTCCATGCGTTTTCGCTGCATGTAGAGGGTCACGATGGCCTGCACCGGCAGCATGAACGCGCCGAAGGTGGCGCCCACGATGACCATGGCGATCGGCCGTTCGATCAACATGTAGAGCAGGAAACTAAGGATGGGCATACCGATGATGTAGCCCCGGGTCCACTTCACGCGCGTCTGCAGGTTCTTGCGCGGAAAAAACCCGAACGTCACGAGCAGGTCGGGGAATGACCGCGACCCGGCGCCAAGCCCCGACAGCACGGTGGAAAACAGGATGAAGAACGCCCCGAATATGAACAGATACGTCGACCAACCGCCGAGCGTAAGGGAGTACATGTTGGCGAGAATCGCCACGGTCTCATCACGCTCGGGTATGAGACCCTGGCTGTGCAGTACGCCCGCACCCAGGAAGTAGAAAGACAGCGTCGCGAAGGTCAGGATCACCAGCGTGACCAGCACATCCACCTGCACCACCCGAATCCAGCCCTTGGCCCGGGCCAGCCAACGCGGATCGTCGTGATCGCCGCCGATGAAGCTCGGGTACCCCTTTTCGACGCACCAGTAGGTGTAGCCGGCGATCTCACTGGACGCGACGCCGGTGGCCCCGTACATGCCTACCGCCAGGAGCAGGAACTCCAGGGGAAAGTCGAACTGCAGCCCGGCAACGAGGTCGTCGGCCGTCACCTGGAACTCCGTGGTCTGCATCAGGGCTGCGCAGACGATGGTGGTGAAACTGAAGCTCATCACCATCACCACGAGGATTTTCTCGATGCGACCGTATCGACCGGTCCACAGGAGCAGCATCACGAGGATCGCCGCGATGCCGGTGGCCACCTTGCCGTCCACCTCGGGAACGGCCGGCAGCGTGTCGAGCAACAGGCCGAGCGCCTGCCCCGCCCCGCCGATTATCCCTCCGGACGTGACGAGGCCAGGGATGAAGCCCAGCAAACCGAGCCAGATCGGCCAGGATACCTCGACCTTCGGCCACAACCGCCACGGCCGCGACCAGCGCAGGGGCTTTGTCCTCGCCGGCGTCCGCCCGGGCATCCGGTTCAGCGTGCGTAGGTAGGTGTCGCCGGTGGTGACGACGTAGCGCGCCATCTCGGCCTGGACCAGCGACTTGATCCAGCAGGAGAAGAGCACGAACCACAGCAGCGTAAAACCCGCGGCGGCGCCGAGGCCGGCGGTGAGCAGGATCTCGCCGGAACCGACGATGGAGCCCGAGACGATGATGCCCGGACCCAGGTAGCGCAGCCTACCCATGAACGTCGTTGGCGGTTCGCGGGTCCGCCCCGGCTGGATAGTGTAGGGATCGTCGCTCATGGTCGGAGCTCGTTGGACATCACGCGCAAATCAAACAATCGCTTCGGTGGCGAGTTGTCGACGGTCAGTTGGGAGTCGGTGCCACCATGCCGATGTCCGCCGGCGCCAGGGCGAAGTCCTCGAGCACCTCCGCCGAGTAACGGATGCCGCCGGTGACGGCCTTCGGATCGCCGCTGACCAGGGCCAGCGCCGCCTCGGCCATCGCCTCGACGGGCTCCGAGGCGTCGAGCATTTCCCGGCTGTACCTGCGGCCGAACATCTGCCCGGGGGTCGCCACCACCTTGTCCGGCGACAGCGCGTTGACGGAAATGCCGTGCTCGAACATCTCCGCGGCAAGCCCGGTGGTGAAGCGCTCGATGGCGGCTTTGGCCATGCCGTAGACGGCGCCGTCGTAGGACCGCTGACCGGGCTTCGGGTGAATCGCCGCCTTGGACGAGATGTTGAGCAGCGAACCGCTACCGCGTTCGATCATGCCCGGCAGAACGAGTTGGCTGAGGTGGTGCGGCGCCTTGACGAGGATCTCGAACATGCGGTCGTAGTACCGCTCCGGAAAATCCACCGTGGCGCCGGGGACGAGGATCGCCGCGTTGTTGACCAGAATGTCGACCCGCCCATAGGCGTCCAGCGCTGCCTGCACGAGTTGCTCGCGTTCCGGCTTCTTCTGGAGATTGGCGGCAACCCCCGTCGCGGTGCCACCGGCGGCGCAGATCGCTTCCGCGACCGTGTGCACGGTTCCCGGCAAACGTTCGTCGCGCACTTCCACGGTGCGCGCGGTGACCACGACCTTGGCACCGGCGATCCCGAGGCGCCTCGCGATCGCCTCGCCGATGCCGCGCGTCGACCCCGTAACGATGGCCACCTGGCCGTTCAAATCAGCCATAACGCCCTCCCCCATCAAGCGATCACGTTTTGCCGAGCGATCATCAGCCGCTCGAACCCCATAGGCTCAAATCTCGACCATCTCGAAGTCGGACTTCGGCGTCGCACACTCGGGACAGATCCAATCCTCGGGCACGTTCTCCCACCGGGTGCCCGCCTCGATACCCTCGTCGGGTAGGCCCTCCGCCTCGTCGTAGATGAATCCGCAGGTCATGCACTGCCACTTCCTCATTGCCGAATCTCCCCTGAACTGGCTCTCGAACAACCGCACCCGGTGAGGCCCAAACGTCGAGCGCTACCGGTGCGGCAGCGTCGAAGGTTAACATCACGCGCGAACAGCCGAGGCAAAACGCCGAAGCGGATTGGGGAGGGCGCGACTTGACCGACATCGACCACCGCATGGTGGAGACCAACGGCATCAACATGCACATCGCCGAAGCCGGCGAGGGACCGCTGGTGATCCTGTGCCACGGATTCCCCGAGTCCTGGTACTCCTGGCGCCACCAAATGCCGGCGCTGGCGGCCGCGGGCTACCACGTCGTGGCGCCGGATCAGCGCGGCTACGGCCGCACCGACGCGCCGAAGGAGATCGACGCCTACAGCCAGTTCCACCTCGTCGGCGACATCGTCGGCCTGGTCCATGCCTTGGGCGAGGACACCGCCGTCATCGCCGGCCACGACTGGGGCGCGCCGGTCGCCTGGAACGCGGCCCAGTGGCGCCCGGACGTGTTCCGCGCCGTCGTCGGCATGAGCGTGCCGGCATCCGACCGCTCGCCGTTCCCACCGACCGCCGGAATGAAGGCGAGATTCGGCGACAGCTTCTTCTACATCCTTTATTTTCAGACACCGGGCGTGGCCGAGCACGAGCTTCACCGGGACATACGCCGGAGCCTGCGCATGCTGCTCTACTCCGCCTCGGGCGATCGTCCCCAGGGTGGCGGCGGACCGGCGCCGAAGACCGCCGGGTTCCTGGACCAGATGCAGGACCCCGAAGAACTGCCCGGCTGGCTTACCGAGGAGGATCTCGACACCTTCACCGCCGAGTTCGAGCGCGCCGGATTCCGGGGCGGCCTCAACTGGTACCGGAACATCGACCGCAACTGGGAGCTGTCGGCGGCGTTCGCGGGCCGGAAGATCGAACCGCCCGCGCTCTACATCATCGGCGACCGGGACGTCACCCGCGGCTTCCTCAGCGAAGACCAACTGCGCGGCATGGTGCCGAACCTCAGGGAAGTCGTCACCTTCCCGGGTATCGGCCACTGGACCCAACAGGAGAACCCCGAGGGCACCAACGAGGCGCTCATCACGTTCCTCGATTCCCTCGACTAATCACCCGCATTCATTCACGGAGACACCATGAGCTACAACAACATCATCTACGAAACCGACGACCGCCTGGCGTTCATCACCATGAACCGCCCGGAGAAGCTCAACGCCCTGAGCCACGCCCTGCGCGGCGAGGTCTACGACGCCATGAAGGAGGCGGAGGCCGATCCCGCCATCGGCGTCATCATCCTGAAAGGCGCCGGCCGCGCATTCTCCGCAGGCTACGACCTCGCGCCCAATCCGGACGAGCAGAGCGACTTCGTCAGCCACCGTTCGAGGATGCCCGACACCGGCTCCACCCACCCGCAGCACTACGACTGGTCGCGGCATGCCCTGATGGGCCACTGGCTGATCTGGGAGCTCGCCAAGCCGGTCATCGCGCAGATTCACGGCTGGTGCCTCGCCGGCGCCACGGAACTGTCGTCCATGTGCGACATGCGCATGATCGCCGACGATGCCCGCGTCGGCTATCCGCCGGTTCGCGCCATGGGCACCATGGACATGATGTGGGCGCCCTGGTTCATGAAACCGGGCAAGGCCCGCGCCTTCGCCTACACCGGCGACTGGTTCAGCGGCGAGGAGATGGCCGACTTCGGCTGGGCGACCTTCGCCAAGCCCAAGGACGAACTCGAGGACTTCACCATCAAGTACGCCCGCCGCCTCGGCCACATCGACAACGACCAGTTGAACTACAACAAGCGCGCCGTGAACCGGCAATACGAGATCATGGGCATCCGCACGGGGCTGATGTCCGGTACCGACGTGGAAGCCATGTCCAAGCACCGGCCGGCCGCCTCCGAGTTCGGCCGCCGGGTGCGCGAGTTCGGCCTGAAGGCCGCCTTGGAATGGCGCGACGGCCCTTTCGGGGACTTCCGCGGCGAGTACGAGTCGGCACCGAAGAGCCGACCGTTGGCCGGGTCCACGCCCCGGGAATCGAAGCCGGGGGATGCGGACTACAGCCGTTCCTGAGAATCGCACTGGGCGTTGGCGCGGCAGCGGATAGGCGACGATGGCGTTGAGAACACGATACGAGGTCGTATCCAGCGACGACGAACCGCTGATACTCGTCGACGAGCAGGATCGCGAGGTCGGCACGCTTGACAAGAAGTCGTGTCACGACGGCGCCGGCGCGCTCCACCGGGCGTTTTCGCTGTTCGTCTTCAACGCCCGCGGCGAAACGCTCCTGCAGAGGCGGCACGCGAGCAAACGGCTCTGGCCGGGGTACTGGTCGAACGCATGCTGTTCCCATCCTCGGCAGGGGGAGGTACTTGAGGAGGCGGTGATTCGCCGCGCCCACCAGGAACTGGGACTGTCCGTCGCAGCCGAGTTCCTGTTCAAGTTCCAGTACCAGGCGTCCTTCGGCGATATCGGCAGTGAGTTCGAGCTGTGCTCCGTGTTCGTCAGCCACGGCGCTTGGACACCGCAGGTCAATGCCGCGGAGATCGCCGAGTGGCGGTGGATTTCGCGGCACGAACTGGATCGCGAAATGCGCACCGAGCCCGCAAGTTTCACGCCCTGGCTGACGATTGAATGGCAGCGCCTCACGACCGAGTTCCCTACCCGAATCCGACCGTCGTGAGGGGCTTCGGCGGCGTCCGCACGCCATGTTAGGATGCGGCGCGAGCGTTGTAATGCGGGGCGACTCACACTAAAGGAGCGGTCAGCATGACATCCGACATCGCACCTGCGGGGTCAGGGTCGCGAATCCCGAATTTCTTCAAATTGAGCGTGGGAGCGCGTATCGAAGCGCTTCGTGACCGCACTGCGCTGACCGAGGAAGACCTCGCCGCGCTGGACACGGGCACGCACACGCTGAAGCTCCACGTGGCCGACAAGATGATCGAGAACGTGGTCGGGGTGTTCGGGTTGCCGTTGGGCGTGGCACTCAACTTCCTGGTCGACGGTCGAGAGGTCATCGTGCCGCTTTCCGTCGAGGAACCGTCCATCGTCGCGGGACTGTCGGGGGCGGCCCGCACCGCCCGGCTGTCCGGCGGCTACCTGACACAAGTCACCGACCCGGTTCTCATCGGCCAGGTACAGGTGGTCAACGTGGCCGATGTGGCGCTGGCCCGGCAGAGCTTGCTGGAACGCAAGGAGGAGGTCCTCAACCTCGCCAACAGCCTGCACCCCAAGATGCTCGCGAGGGGAGGCGGTGCCCGGGACATCGAGGTGTTCCACCATCGGGCGCCGGAGGGCGGGAACCCGGAAGGCCCGCAACGGGACATGCTCGTCATGCACCTGCTCGTGGACACGCGCGATGCCATGGGCGCCAATATCGTCAACGGCATGTGCGAGAGTGTGGCCAGCCTGGTCGAGGGCATCACCGGCGGACGGGTCTTCCTGCGCATCCTATCCAATCTGACCGACCGGTCGCTGGTTCGGGCGCGGGTGCGCATTCCGGTCGAGAACCTTGCGATGAAGGACTACGCGGGCGAGGCGGTCCGGGACGGGATCGTCCTGGCCAACGATCTGGCCCTGGTGGATCCGTACCGCGCGGCGACCCACAACAAGGGCATCATGAACGGTGTCGATGCGGTCGCCATCGCCACCGGTAACGACTTTCGCGCGATCGAGGCCGCCGCCCATGCCTACGCGGCCAGGAGCGGTCGGTACCGCGCCTTGACGCGCTGGTTCGCCAACGACGACGGCGACCTCGAGGGCCAGCTCGAGATGCCCATGAAGGTCGGCACGGTGGGTGGCTCGCTGGAGACGAATCCGACCGTGCGATTGAGCCACCGCCTGCTCGACAATCCGAGTGCCGGCGAACTGGCCGCCGTGATCGGCGCCGTCGGGTTGGCGCAGAACTACGCCGCGCTGCGGTCCCTGGCAACGGCGGGGATCCAGCAGAACCACATGACCCTGCACGCCCGCAGCGTCGCCTCCAGCGCGGGCGTTCCCGAGGAGTACTTCGACGAGGTCGTCGAGGGATTGATCGAGAGCGGCGAGATCAAGGTGTGGAAGGCCGAGGAGATCGTCCACCGGCTCACTCGGAAGACCGCGGCGGCACCGGCGACGGATGCCGAACCCCGGAGTACGGCGTGCGGAAAGGTCATCCTCCTCGGCGAGCATGCGGTGGTGTACGGTCGTTCGGCGCTGGCCGCGCCGATTCCGCTGGCTGTCGAGGCCCGTGTCGTCGACGCCTCCGACGGTGTGCAACTGCTTATACCCCGGTGGGGCGTGGAACAGCGCGTCGCGCCCGTTAGCGAACATCCCACCGGCGCGGCGGGCATTCTCGCCGTGTTGCTCGAGCAACTCGACCTCGACGATCGATCGATGACCATCGAAGTGTTCCCGAATGTTCCGCGCGCGGTCGGGCTAGGGGGGTCGGCCGCACTCGCCGTCAGCGTGATTAGGGCGTTGGATCGACACTTCGCGTTGAATTTGACCGACCGGGAAGTCAACGACTACGCCTTGGAGTGCGAGCGAGCCGCGCACGGCACCCCTTCGGGGGTCGACAATACCGTGGCCACCTTCGGGGCCACCGTACTGTTCCGAGCAGCGTCGAACGGCCGCGACACCTCGTTCGACGGTATTGCACTCAAGCGTCCCCTGCCGCTGGTCATCGGCATGACCGGGAAGGAGAGCCTCACCGCCAAGACCGTTGCCGGCGTTGCCCAGGCCCGCCGGCGGAATGCACCACGCTACGACGCCATCTTCGATCAAATCGAAATGCTCACGAATGCCGGTGCGGATGCCGCCCGGGACGGTGCGCTGGCGGAACTGGGCGAGTTGATGAACCTCTGCCACGGATTTCTCAACGCGCTGCAGATCTCGACCCGGGAACTCGAGGAACTCGTCGAGATTTCGAGACGCCACGGTGCCGCCGGGGCCAAACTGACGGGCGGCGGCGGGGGCGGATCCATCGTCGCGCTGTGTCCGGACGGCACCGACTCGGTGCTCGCCGGCATCAAGAATGCGGGCTACGACGCCCTGGCGTTCGAGGTGTCGTGACCGTGCCGGGTGTGATCGGGGCGTCGATCATTGTCATGGCGCGGCAGCCGGACGCGGTATTCGTTCGACGGCACGCTCGAAAAGCCACCGCAGAGCCAGGTCCGAGCGCACGAGCGCGCTGGTCGCCAAGACGATGGCACGCACCTCGTTGCGCGAGATCTTGACCTGGTCGCTGCCGCTGAATGTCGGGTTCTCGCGGATCCGGCGCAGGGTCTGTACGGCCATGCCGAGGGCCCACAGCAGAAAACGGCGGATGCCGGTTTCCCCGGCGGGAATGAGCATCGTGTACCGGTAGGCGGAAAGCAGGTGCCGTACGGCCACTTCGATCAGCCTGCACAAGGCGATGACGAACCGGGCGCTCGTCTGTCCCGCCCGGACGGACGACAGGTCCACACCCACGTCCGCGAACACGTCCCGGGGCAGCCAGCAGACGCCCCGCTGCCGGTCTTCCCAGAAGTCCTTGAGTATGTTCACCATCTGCAGTCCCTGACCGAACGAACGCGACAACCCGAGCAACTGGTCCCGCCGACCGCCTATAACGGGCGAATAGTCACAAAGCAGATCCGTGATTGTCTCGCCGACCACACCGGCGACGTGGTAGCAGTAGCGGTCCAGGTGGCGCATGTCCTGGAGCCCGTGCACCGTCATCTGGGACTGAAACTCGGCCATTCCGGGTGCCATGATGCCGATGCAGCGTTCGATTGCTCTACGTTGTGCAGGTCGCAGTTCGTGGGTGATGCCGACGACGGTATCGACATGGGCGACGAGATCCCGTTCCGCCTCGATCGTGCCCTGGGACAATCGCGGATGTAGGTCTTGTGCGAACGAACGCGCGGACGACCGTCCCTCGACGACGCCCACGAACCGATCCAGGTAGATTCTCTTTTCGTCGGTGGCCAGAGCGGGTTCGTCTTCGATGGTGTCGGCTATTCGACACAGCAGGTAGTTGTTGCCGACGGCGTGACGCAGGGGCTCGGGAAGCTGGGGGATGGTCAACGCGAACGTCCGGGAGACACCCGGCAGCACTTCGGACTGGTACTTCAAGGGATCCGCTGTAGCGACCATCGGGTTCCAGTGCTGGAGAACACTAGCCACACCATGAGCGGTTGCAATCCGAAAATCAAACACCAGTTCGCCTGGCTGCCGCGTGGCTGGGTCGGCCGCGCCGGATCAGCACCGACTGCTATGCTTCGATGGCAAGGGAGGAACCCATGAGCCGCATAGACGAATTCACGATCCAAATTCCGGACAGCAGCCTGGAGGATCTCCGCGAGCGACTGGCGCGCACCCGCTGGCCCGACGCCGAGACCACTGGAGACGGCAGCGGAACCGACTGGAACCAGGGCGTTCCCCTCGCCTACGCCCGGGAGTTGGCCGCGTACTGGCTGGACGACTACGACTGGCGGGCCCGCGAGGCGTATTTCAACCGCTTCCCGCAGTACCGCTCCACGATCGACGGACTGGGCATTCACTTCATCCACCGCCCGAGCCCGCATCCGGATGCGGCGCCGCTGGTTGTCACCCACGGCTGGCCGGGCTCCGTGGTCGAGTTCCACAAGGTCATCGAGCCGCTCGCGGATCCCGTGGCGCACGGCGGTAGCGCAGAGGACGCTTTCCACGTCGTCTGCCCTTCACTTCCCGGCTACGGCTTCTCCGACAAGCCGGCCACCAACGGTTGGGGTGTGGGCCGGATCGCCGAAGCCTGGGACCAACTCATGACGCGCCTCGGCTACGACCGTTATTTCGCCCAGGGAGGCGACTGGGGTGCCGCGGTGACCACCGCCATCGCCATGCAGAACCGGGGTCACTGCGCCGGAATCCACCTCAAGATGCCAAGCGCCGGACCGACACCCGAAGCGCGGGAGAACCCCACCCCCCGGGACCAGGCCGCACTCGAGGGCGGCCGCTACTACCAGGAGTGGGGCGCCGGTTATTCCAAGCAGCAGAGCACGAGGCCGCAGACCCTCGGCTACGGCCTGGTGGACTCACCCATGGGCCAGGCGACCTGGGTCATCGAGAAGTTCCTCGAGTGGACCGACTGCGACGGCCACCCGGAGAACGCGGTGAGCCGCGAGGAGTTGATCGACAACGTCATGTTCTATTGGCTGACCGCCACCGGCGCATCGTCGGCGCGGCTCTACTGGGAGAGCTTCAACCGCGCCTTCGCCGGTGGCGGGGGAAATACCGTCGAGGTGCCCACCGGCTGCAGCATCTTCCCGAAGGAGATCGTGCCGACCCCGCGGAGCTGGGCTGAACGGCGCTACGACAACATCGTCTACTGGAACGAGTTGGCCAAGGGCGGCCACTTCGCCGCGTTCGAACAGCCGGAGATCTTCGTCGACGAACTGCGCAAGTGTTTCCGCGCGATGCGTTAACGCCGGGAAGTCCCCACTACCGTCGCGTTGGCGCCATTCCTGACCCGGTCGCGCTCAATCGTCGCCCGAAGCCACTCGGCGTCCAAAGCCACGGCCCTGGCACCGGCATAGTTGTCTGCGCGTATGCTCGCCGAACTCCCGTTTCCGGGAACGTCGAACGACCCGCCGACGTTGATGCCGATCAATCTGCTTTCCGCGTCGACGAGCGGACCCCCGCTGTCACCGGGCGCGAGGGCAGTATCGTGTCGCACGATGCGGAAGGTGGATCCCGTTGGCGGATTGCGCGCACTGGCCACCGAGAGAACGCGCCCGCCCCACACCCAACCGAGATCGGCGATCGCCTTGCGCAAGCGCCCGGGACCGCTGCGGGCAACCAGCACGGACCACCCGGCGGACGCAATCCGCTGGCGTACCTGCAGCGTGCCTTGATCGGCCAGGGGCAGCACCACCGGCGGCTTGAAGTCCAACTGGAACAGCGCCAAGTCGACGTCGGTGTCCGGGCCCGCACGCCACACGGTACGCGGGCTCTTCTTCACCACTTTCCATGATCGCCTCTGATCGACCCGGACGACTGCGGCCAGCGGCATCGTCGAACTCAGGCAGTGGTTGGCCGTGACATAGTAGCCATCCGAGGAGACCGGCACGGCCGAACAGGCGGCGGTGCGCCTCTTCAGGTACATGCCACCGCTCCGCGTCCGCACGGTCACCGCGTGATCCGCGACAAGCAAGGCGGTCGCCATCGACAGCCGCTTCACCGACGCATCGTCCCAATAGTCGAGGTCCAATGACTTGGCGAGCATGAGCGCCTCAACCGTACCCCTCGATACCGTGCTCGATTGACACGCGACCGCCGCCACAAGCGCCACAACCAATGCGGCGGCTGCCGCGGCCCGGCAGACCCCGAGTCGCGGTTCACTGACCGAGCCCATGGGTTCGTCCCAGGTTTCGGTATGCTCGGCGCCGAGTATCAACCGGCGGCCATCTGGCTCAATTCGCTTCGTAGGGGCGACGCTTTTCGTCGCCCGCATCGGGACGCCCGGTATCGCCGACACGGGACGGAACAAGCCCGTCCCTTACGTCAAGGCCTCGATGCGGCGCAGGAAGTCGGCCTCGTCGTCGCAGGCCAGCGCCACGCGCATCAAGTCACGTACCGCAGTCACGGCGACAACATTGGCACTGGCGTCGAGCTTCGCCGAGGTGGCGATGTCGCGGGCGGCCAGGGTTTCGGACAGCATTTCGAGACGTGCTGTCTCAACACCTTGCTCGACGCCTTGGCGGCGGCTCTGCTCACGCTCGACCCGCATGAAGGGATCGTCGTCGGTGACCGTGCCGCCCCGTTCGCCGAGGAGTCGCCCCACACGCTGCAATGCGGTAACCGTCGACGCGGAAAGGGTCGTCTCGTTGAGCGCCGCGTGGATCTCGCCTGCCGTCCAGGTGGGAAACGCCCGGCTCGCGTGCGTCTCTTCGTAGCCGGCCGGGCCCAAGATGCGAATAGTGAGTCCCGACTTGCGGTTCGGCCGGCTCGGAGCCCGGTTGTCCGGCACCTCCACCCAGAGCTCCCCGAAACCCCACTCCCGGTAGATGCCCATCTTGCGCGGCCGAACATCCGTGGTCAGATCGACCTCGAGCACGACATCCGGCAAGTCGTCGTGGCCAACCTCGATGGCGTGGCCCAGGGGGCGGGCCTCGCCGGGATGGAGGTAGATGACCTGGTCGGCCTGCATGATGCGGTGCGTCTCGCCCTTGCCGTCCCGGACGAGCAGATCGCCGCTGCCGTAGGACTCGATCTGCGCGCCCCGCGCGGCCGCGATCCGTTCGGTCAGACGCGCCAGACGCTGCCCCGGCAATTCGTGGTACACGCTGGTCGGTTCGCACGCCGTCCAGGCGATCTCGGTTTCGGCGTCCCAGTATTCGAAGCGCCCCTCGTAGTCCGCGATCGCCCGGCAGGGAATGCGGATCGGACGGCAGCCGGGGAAGCCGTGCGCGGAGCCCTCGTCCCGCGCCTCCGACGCACCGCGCGGCAGATCGACCATAGGGCCCCGTTCCCGCCTGTGGCCCGTCGCGTGACGCTGCTGGTCTCGGTCTCCGATTGCCTCCTCCATGCCTACGTCCATGCCTACCTCCATGCCTACCCCCAACCTAGAATCCGGCGAATCCGTTCGCCGCCGGCGACGCCGAACCGGACGCGAGAACGACCCGGATTGCATCACTCAAACGCCAACAAAGTCAATAAAAACAACTATTTCGTACACTTATGAACGAATCGATCACTCCGGACCGCTTGTCGCACCCAAAGCCCTCGCCATTACTGTACGCTTGGACGTTTTCGCCTCCCGGGTACCGACGATGCCGCAGAAGAAGCTGCGCTACGGGTTCATTGGCGCCGGTGGAATCGCCGGCGCCCACATGCGCAACCTTGCCCGCCGCGACGACGTGGAGATGGTCGCCATGGCCGACGTGGCCGAGGCGGGCATGCGGCGCCACGGCGAGCAGTTCGGCATCAAGGGCATGTACGCCGACTGGAACGAGATGCTCGCCGCCGAGGATCTCGACGCGGTCTCCGTATGCACACCGAACAAGCTTCACGAGGCACCCACCATCGACGCCTTGAATGCGGGGTGCCACGTGCTCTGCGAGAAGCCCCTGGCGCATTCCGCCGCGGCCGGCGAACGCATGGTGGCAACCGCAAGCAAGACCGGCCGCAAGCTCTGCATCGCGTTCCAGTACCGCTTCAACCCGCGTACCCAATTCCTGCGCCGTGCCTTCGACGACGGCGCGCTCGGCAACGTCCTCTACGCCCGAATCCGCGCACTGCGCCGGCGCGGCATCCCCAACTGGGGCGTCTTCGGCCGCAAGGACCTCCAGGGCGGCGGGCCGCTCATCGACATCGGCGTTCACGTTCTCGAGATGGCGCACTACGCGATGGGCTCGCCCGAACCCGTCAGCGCCGTGGCGGACACGTTCACCTACATCGGCGACAAGCCTTCGGACGAGATCGAGTCGGCGTGGAAAGGATGGGATCACAAGACCTATACGGTGGAAGACCTCGCTGTCGGCCGCATTCGATTCGCCAACGGCGCCGTCGCCCATGTCGAGGCGGCCTTCGCCGCGCATATCGAGAAGGACGACTGGAACTTCGAGCTGTTCGGCGACAAGGGCGGCGCGTGTTGGGATCCGCCGCGACTCTTCGCGGACGAACACGGCCACATGATGAACAAGTCCCCCGGCTGGCTACCGAACACCGCCTTCGACGACATGTTCACGCGCAAGATGATGAGCTTCGTCGACCACTGCCTGTTCGACAAACCGACCATCGCTCCGGGCGAGGACGGGTTGGCGGTGCAGCGGATGCTAGACGGGTTGTACCGCTCGGCCGAAAGTGGCGGCCGGGAAATCGGGATCGGCGACGAATAACCGGCTAGTCGATCAGTGAGGCCGGAGTGATTGGATGTCAATCCGATCACGCCGTGTTGTCATAGCGGCCAAGACCTTCCCTAAAGGCCCCCCGGGCCGCAGTCGTTCGCCAAATAGTTTGTGATGGACTCGTAGAGCTGGATCTTGTGCTCATAGCGCAGGGTGTTCGAGAAGTGGTCCGCCAATTCGAGCTCGACGTACTGGTAGTCCTTCTCGTGATCGTCAAGCTCCTTCACGTACTTCTTGGCGTGATCCACCGGAACGCGTTGGTCCACGCTGCCGTGGACGATCAGCATCGGCACGTTGACCTTCGCCACCTCGTCGATGGGGTTGACGCCGGTTTCGTTCAGCCGGATCAGCCGGTCCCGCACCGCGCCGAAGAACCGGTGGCGGTAGTAGTTGATCTGCATGGTTAGATCGGCGACCGCAGCGCCCGCGATGACGCACTGGTAGAGCTGCGGAGTGCGGGAAGCCGCGACCAGTGCGGAATAGCCGCCATACGACCAACCGTACATCGCCATCCGATCCGGATCGGCGAGCTTGCGCTCGACGAGGTACTTCGCCGCATCGTCCTTGTCGTCCTGCATCTTGTGGCCTTCCTGGCCGCCATCTTCGTACGCCGCCTTCTCAAGCGCGATGCCGAAGCCCGTGGAGCCGCGGAACTGCGGTTGAATGACGAGATAGCCATTGTTGGCAAGCATCTGCGCCCACTCGTCGTAGCCGCTCTGGTCCCTTGCAAACGGCCCGCCATGGGGCATGACGACCAGCGGGAATGGCGGCTCGCCGTGGGGAATCGTGATGTAGGCCGGGATCTTCATGCCGTCCCGGGCCTCGAAGGTGACGTATTCGACGTCCGCGAGTCCCTCGTGGGAAAGCAGTGGATTGCGACCGCCGATCTCATGCAGGCGGCCGCCGTGGATCAGATAGTACGTACCGGGATCGCGTGGACCGTAGTTGGCCACGACGAGCGTCGCCCCATCCCGTGAACGACTCTGGACGATCACATCGTTCGCGTGCGGGATCAGTCCTTCGAGTTGGCGGATCAAGGCCTCCTCGGCACCGTCGAAGTACTCGACGTGCGTCTTGTCGGTGTCGTACCACAGTCCGACGACGGTGAATGGGTTTTCCCAGGAATTGCTGTGACCCACCACGCCGCCCACATCCACGTCGGCACGGCGATAGATGGCTTCGGCAAAGGCCTTGTTGACGAGGTCGTACGACCAGAGGCCTTCGGTGTCGTGGCCATTCCTGGCGATCACCAGGACGTGGTTGGCCTGGTCGGGGTCGGGGCCGGCGACCCGGAAGGGGTAGAACGCGAACTCGTCGACGTGTTCGCGGCGAAACTCCTCCCACTTCGACTCTCCCGGAGGACGCCAATACCAGATCAACTCGCGCTTGCGCTCATCGTATCCCCGCGCCAGCCAGGGATTGCCCTGACCGTCGAAGGTGATGTTGCCAAGCGATAACTTGCCCCGGAGCAGGAGCCTCTTGGTGCCGCGCTTGAGGTTGAGCTCCCAGTACGATCGCTGCCGGAACGCCCTGCTGAGCCGGCCATCGAAAGCCCCCTCCACCATGGAGATGATGATCTTGTCCGGCTCGTGCGCCAGGCGGTGCTCGACCGATATGCCCAACTCCTCGAACTCTTTGAGTTCCTGGGTCGCCATGTTGAGGAGACCGAGCTTGAACCGGAACGTACCCTGGTTGAAACCCTCGATCTTGTCGGTCACCTGCTGGCGCAGATCGAAGACGATGTCGGTGTCGCTCACCCAACGCAAACCCGTGATCTCCATGGGATCGGCGTTCATGCGGAACGGTTCCTTGGTCAGGTCCGCCGCTTCGTACACCTCGACGATCGGATCGCCGTCCTTGGAGGGAATCTTCATCAGCGCCAGGTACTTGCCGTCCGGCGACAGGGACACGCTGCGGATCACCGGACGCATCGCGAAGAAGTCGAGCGGATACGGAATCGATGTCTCCGCCGCCGGGGCTTCCTGGACTTCCGATGTGTCCTGGGCATTGGCCGCGAGGCATGCCGCCGCCAGAAGCGGGGTGATCGCGGTCTTCGTCAATCTAGACACTGCACTGCTCCCAAATTGCCAAAAAAGACGGGCGCCTGGATTCCCCCGAAGCGCCCGCAGGTTGTTTGCGAACCGAACGCGCTATCGCCAGATCATTCGCCTTGGAAGAGCCGGACGTACGCGCTCAGGAATAACGTACGCCCATCGAGATCGTAACCGGCGCCGATGGGTGCGTTCTTGATCGTGGTCGCGTACTCCTCGGCGTCGACCAAGGGCGGACCCTCGTCGAAGATGTTACTCGCACCGACCCGGACACCCCAGGTATCGGCCCCGTACCCAAGCGACGCGGAGTGAACCCGGTAGCTCGGCGTGTCGCCGACATTGCGGCAGTAGAGGTCGTCCGGCGGACCCCAGCACAGTTGACTGGTGTACTCGGTGTCTTGGGAATCGTCGACGTCGCTAAACGCATCCACGAAGCGGGGATCCTGCTGGCCGGGGCTCACGTACCTCATGGTCCAGGACAACCGCCACCGGTCGTAGTCCAGGCGGGCATTTGCCGATCCCCGGTACTCCGCGAAGTACCACTCGCGCTGGTACGTGTTGAAGTCCGGAACGCCCTCGTCGTCGACGAACAGCGTGGATCGTTCGATGACACGATGGGCGTTTATGTCGACGCCTAGCTCGAAGGGCCGGTCGAACGCCGTGAACGTCGTGTCGAACGCCACGTTGAAGTCGACGCCGCGAGCGGTCTCGTTGTCCCGGTTGATGAAGCCCCGGTCGAGATAGTCAATCAACGGCCCGGTTCCCGTGGTGCCAACCTCGCCACGGCTGATCCGCGGGCAGAACGGACTGTTCCCCGTCTCCGAGTAGTAGCAATTGAAGACGATGAATCCCGCACTCGGCTCGATGATCGTGTTGTCGATCTCGATATGATAGTAGCTCGCGCCCAGTGTCAGGTCGAACGCGGTCGTGTACGGCTGCTCCCACGCGATTCCTGCGGTTATGGACTCCGATGTCTCCTCCTTGAGGTCGAGGGCACCGCCTGCCGCCACCTCCACCGAGTAGCGGTTGAGGCCGTTGTTGTGGGCGGTCGTGGGTTCGATCCCGTTGGCCCGGCAGTTCTCCAGCACCAGGGGCCCGCGTCCGTCCAGTCTGGGATTATACTCCTCGGTGATGTCGTCCAGCGCCGCTTCCGGGATCAGACAGGGATCGAACACCGTCAGGAACCCAGTCTGGTCCTGGAGGAATAGCTCCCGCAGGTTCGGTGCCCGGAAGGATGTACCACCGGTGGCCCGTATCAGGAGGGAGTCGATGGGCCGATAAGCGAGCTTGGCCGAGCCCGTCCAGGCGGATCCGCCGTACTGGTCCTTGGTCCAGCGTGCCGACAGGTTCGTGGTGAGTTCGGTGGCCAGGAACTGATCAGCGAGGATCGGCAGTTCAATCTCGCCGAATACCTCCTTGATGTCCTTCTGTCCCTTGGCGCCGCCGTCCGCGAAGAACCCAAAGAACAGTCCGTCGCGGGCCACGTGGCCAGGCACGGACGTGATCTGGTCGTCCCGATACTCGGCGCCGATGCCCGCTGCAACCCCACCGGCCGGCAGTTCGAACAGGTTACCTGTCATATAGTAGGTGACGATGGTCTGGCGGTATTCGGTGGCAAAGTTGCGATCGTCGAACACGTAATCGCGCTCGGCCGGCGTGCCGAAGTCACCGACCAGCGACAGGTAGAGCGACGGCGCGAACAGGTTGACGGGCACGCACCCGGGTGCGGTGTCGAACGCCATCGGCGTCTCCGTATCGTTGTGGCACGGGATGTTGGCCTTGGAATAACGTCCCAGAGCGAAGTCGAGCCGATCCTCGCGAATACCCGGTCGCCGCACCGTGCCGTCCGAGCGCATATGCACGTAGGCAAATTCGAACGTCCAGTCGGACAGGCTGCCCACGTTCAGCATCGGCAGGTCGCCGTTGACGCCAGCGACGTACCGGTACTGCTCCAGGTGGCGGAAGACGTCGGCACGGTCACCCCGCACCGTGACAATCGGTGTGCTCTCCTCGGGACCAAGTCCAAGGGGCCGATAAAGGAACCCAAATTGTTGGGGGTACGCTCCCCAGCGGTTGAAGAACTGGACGCCATAGTTCGGGTCGTTCAGGAATTCGTTGTTCGCCAACCCGCAATCCACGCCTCCGACGGCCTCGGGATTGCACAGGTTGAAGGGGTTGCGGGCGGGGACATCGGCGAACAATTGCGATTCGTCCCCGAGGTACGAGTAGGTGTGCTCGACGTAGCCCAGTTCGAAGAAGGGTGTCAGATTCATCTCGCTATCGAACGTGTACTCGCCGAAGGCCAGGACGTTCACCACCTCGGATTCGCCGTAGAGTTGCGCGTAGTCCCTCTCGCCGTTGAGGCTGTAGTCACGGTAGTTCACGTCCGGCACGCCGTCACCGTTGCTGTCGATTGCGAAACCGTAGGTCTCGGATTCGGAGAAATTAGGCCAGCCGCCGTTGCTCTCGCCCGGCGTGTAGTACAGCGATCCCCTCAAGGGAACCGTAACCCTCGAGGACAGCGGAAATATGGAGCCGCAGCCTCTCATATCCATGTTGTACACCGGTTTTGTGTAGTCCAAATCGCTTCCGACCCGCACGGTGCCGCCTTCATCGACCTCGATGTGCTTCGAACATCCGGCGGTCCATGGCCGGTCCGCATACGTGACCGATTCCGACGTGTAGTACTCCGAACCGACGCCGATGAAACCCCGGTCGAAGTTCTTGCCCCAGACGACGCTCAACACGTCGTTGTCACCGCCTTCGTATTTCGGCCGGCTCGGCAACGTCTCGATCTCAAGGCCGTTGAAGTCCTTTCGCAAGATGATGTTCGCCACACCGGCGATCGCGTCGGAACCGTAGATCGACGATGCGCCATCGAGCAGCAGGTCGTATTGCTGCACGAGGGAACCGGGAATCAAACTCAGGTCTGGCGACGACGGCGCTCCCTCCACGCCGCCTGGCGCAATGCGGCGCCCATTGACGAGCAGCAGGGTCCGCGCCGAACCCAGACCCCGCAGATTGGCGGTCTGCGTTCCGGGGCCGTCGTCGAGGACTAAGCCTGCGAAGGTGACGTCGATCTGCTGGCCCTGCGAAACGGACGACTTCTGGACGATTTCCGAAGCGTCGATGATCCCGGCCTCGCGGGACACCTCCGCCGTGATGATTTGTAGCGGCGCGACGCTGGAGTACGTGTCGCGCTTCAGCCGAGACCCGGTGACGACGACCTCTTCGATCTCGCCGGCGTCGGCCTCGACCACGGTTGGTTGATCCTCTTCCTCGTCTTCCTCCTGCGCCAGTACCGCCGGAGAGACTGCGAGGCACAACGCCGCGACCATAGCAGGGAAACCACGGACACCATCCAGGAACGCGCGTCGGCCGGGATCAAAAAAGCAGGGACAGGATGTATCCATAGTTGTACCTGTCTGTTGGCAAATGGTGGCGGGACGTTACAACAAAGTGAGGGGGGATTCTATACCTTCCAGCGACCTTGAAGACCGCGTTGAGACCCCTTGTGGCATACTTCCCGGAGGCCTCGGCCTGCCCCATTTCAACCGTTAGACGACCGCGGTTTAGGCGGTCTCGCAAAGGACCCGTAGGTAATCCATGGCAGCGACTGCGCCCGCTCCGACGCAGCCCGTGTCGCAGTTCACGCTCGCCGTCTTCGATCTCGTCGACGGTGCCCGTGCATCGCATCTGTGGGGCCGACTCGGCTGGCAGGACATCCGCCGGCACTACCGCCGTTCAGTGCTCGGGCCGTTCTGGATCACCATCAGCATGGGTGCGCTCATCGCCGTGCTGGGGACCCTCTACGGCAGCCTGCTGCAGGTCGACATGGCCGTCTACGTCCCCTACCTGACTCTCGGCTGGGTCTTCTGGGGGCTGGTCAGCGGTTTCATCACCGATGGCTGCACGGCGTTCGTCAGCGCCAGCAACATCATCCAGCAGACCCGTCTGCCCCTGTCGATCCACGTCTACCAAGGCATCTGGAGGAACTTGATCACGTTCCTCCACAACGCGATCATCTTCGTCGTCGTGGCCATGTTGTTCGCGATCTGGCCAGGTTGGGTCGGGTTGCTCGCCATACCCGGCCTCATACTTCTCTGCCTCAACGGGGTCTGGGTGGGTATCGTGCTCGGTATCTTCGCCACCCGCTTCCGCGACGTCCCGCCGATCATCGCCAGCGTCGTGCGCATCGCATTCTTCGTCACACCCATCATCTGGATGCCGGAACTGTTGCCTCAGCGCGCGGTTCTTCCCCTGTCATTCAACCCCTTCTACCACGCTCTCGAGGTGGTTCGGGCACCGCTGCTCGGCGAGTTGCCTAGCCTGACATCCTGGCTGGCCATGATCGGCTTCACCGTCGCCGGCGCGGTGGCGACGCTGGTCATGTACCGGCGTTTCCGCTGGCGGATCGCATATTGGCTATGAAAACCGCGCCGAGCCTGGTGGTCGACTCGGTCACGGTCGACTTTCCCATCTACAACGTCAACCTGCGTTCCATCAAGAACCAGTTCATCTACCACGGCACCGGCGGGCGTATCGGCCGCGATGCCGCCAACCGCCTCGCCGTCCGCGCCCTCGACGACGTGACGCTGCACTTCGAACACGGCGACCGGGTCGGCATCCTCGGTCACAACGGTGCCGGCAAGACGACGCTCCTGCGGGTCATGGCGGGCGTCTACGAACCGGTGCAGGGCCAAGTCCGGCGCCAAGGCCGGCTGGCGTCGCTGTTGAACGTGTCGCTGGGCATCGACAACGAGTCCACCGGCTACGAGAACATCGTCTCCCGGGGCCTGCTGCTCGGTCTATCGCCTGACGAGATTCAAGAACGCACCGCGGAGATCGCGGAGTTCACCGAACTCGGCGACTACCTGGCAATGCCCGCCCACACCTACTCCTCCGGCATGCGGCTTCGACTCGGCTTCGCCGTGTGCACGTGCTTCGAACCGGAGATCCTGCTGATGGACGAATGGCTGGGCGTCGGCGACCGGACGTTCGTCGAGAAGGCGCGGCGGCGGGTGGCCGATTTCGTGGAGCGCGCGGGGATTCTGGTCCTGGCGTCACAGAACACGGCGTTGTTGAAGCGCGTCTGCGAAAAGGGCGTCGTGCTCGAAGGCGGCCGGGTCAAGACGACCGGACCGATCGACGAGGTCGTGGAGCGCTACTGATCAAGCCCCTCTTGGCTTGATCAGAACGCAAAACAAGAGCGCGGTTGGCTCCGCCTGCTGGGCTCGAACCAGCGACCCGCTGATTAACAGTCAGCTGCTCTACCAACTGAGCTAAGGCGGAAACGTGGCGCACACCCTAACGGCGCGCGGGTGCGTAGTTTAACCGCTGATCGTCGTTCGGCAAGGCCGAACGGTCATGCGCTCACGTTCGCCAAGGGTCCGCGCAGCAGCCGCCCGGCGCGGCGTCACCCTTGGGCGGCTGTCGGGGCTGTGCTACGGTCGCCGCGAAACCACGGGGACGGATCGTGAGACGACACTATCCGGAGATCGCCCTCCACGTACCGACACTGCTGCTGCCCCGCGAAGACATTCCCCTCGGGTCATGGTCCGTCATCGCCTGCGACCAGTACACGTCGCAGCCGGCGTATTGGCAGGAGACCCGGCGGCTCGTCGGCGACAACCCGTCGACACTCGACCTGGTGCTCCCGGAAGCGCACCTGGCGGCAGACGATCTGGACAGCGTGATCTCCCGCATCAACGGGCACATGTCGAGTTACCTCCAACAGGGCGTATTCACGAAGCAGCCGCCCGGACTCATGCTGGTCGAGCGCGACGTCGGACGACCATCACCACGCCGTGGATTGATTGCCGCGCTCGACCTGGAGCATTTCGACTTCTCCGAGGGCGCGAGGGAGTTGATCCGCAGCACCGAGGGTACGGACCCGACGCGCCTGCCCGTGCGCATGGCGGTACGCCGTCACGCCGCCCTGGAGACGCCCCACATCCTGGTGCTCATCGACGATCCCCAATGCACCGTCATCGAGGCGTTGTTCGAGCGGCACCTACCGCTCACCTACGACTTCGAGCTGATGCAGGGCGGCGGCCGGGTGCGCGGCTGGCACATCGGCGACGGCGGGCTGATCGACGCCGTCGCCGCCTGCCTCAAGCGGTTGCGGCGCGGCGAGCCGCCAATGCTGTACGCCATGGGGGACGGCAATCACTCCTTCGCCGCCGCGCGGGCGATCTGGGACGAGATCAAGGCCAGCGAGGGAGTGGCGATGGACCACCCGGCCCGTTATGCCTTGGTGGAGTTGGTCAACATCCACGACGCCGCCTTGGAGTTCGCGCCCATTCACCGTCTCGTGGAAGGCGTTCCAACGGACCGGCTGTTCGCGGCCATGGCGGCGCACTTCGCGGAATCGGGCTTCAGCCGGGAGACCTTCGACGATGCCGATGCCTGGCGACGCGCTTGTCAAGACACGGATTCAGGGGGGCACACGATCCCCTATCGAACAGCGGCGGAGACCGGGGTCGTGCGCCTCGACAGACCCGGTGCCCGCCTCGAGACCGCATCGCTGCATGGCTTTCTCGATCCGTTCCTGGATCGCCACCACGATGCCAGCGTCGACTACATCCACGGCGACGGTGTGCTGACGGATCTAACCAGCACCGAGGGTCGAGTCGGCTTCCTACTGCCGGTCATGGACAAGCACGACCTGTTCCGGGCGGTCGTCGAGGAAGGCGCGACGCCACGCAAGACGTTCTCTCTCGGCGAGGCCGACGAGAAACGCTTCTACCTGGAGTGCCGCCGGATTAGACCGTAGGTCTAGGGAAGGTCTGATTAAGACCTTCCCTAGCGCGGCACAGGGATGTGCCGCCAAATTCAAAGACGCAAGGAGTTGCATTTGCACGCAAAAAAAAGACCGCGCTCTTGTTTTTGCGTTCTGATCAAGCCAGGGATGGCTTGATCAGAGCATTCCTAGCGCCGCTCGTAGACCCGAACCGTGCGGATATCCTGGCCCGCGGTGTCGATGCTGATGGTCACGCGAAGCCGGCCGCTTGCCAGGGCCAGCTCTTCCTTGCCTTGCGTCCGGCCCCGCTTCGAGCGGATCACCAGGCCGCTGTCGGCCCACCCAGCGCGGACCTTCCACAGATCCCGCATGCGTTCACCCCAGGTGATGTCCCGGTAGACCACACCGTCATAGCGGATGCCCATGGACTTCTCGTCCTGCTCGATCACCAGCCTGGTGGCCGTCAGGAACGGAAAGTCCTGCACCGCGAACGTCGCCGAGGCCGCGGCGTCCGCTTGCCGACCCCGGACGACGTCGCGATCCTCCCGGCGGCGGATGAGGTCGACATCCGGAGACGGGTCGCTGGCCTCGGCGTCGAGTACCCACTCGCCGGTGAGATCGAAGCTCCGGGGAACATTCGTGTCCACCGACGTGCAGGCCCATAGCCCGGGAAGCAATGCCACGGCGAAGACGGCGCCCGTGAAGGCGCGCGCGCGGAAGTCCGCAAGTCGGTGCATCAGTGACCCCGAAGAGAATTTCGCGCACAATCCTACTGTTCCGCACCGTCGGCAGAAAGTGCGCGACAGCACGACAGTGCGCGGCAGTGCGCGGCAGTGCGCGAAAGGAGGTCCATGCACTACGAGGTGATATCAGCCGACTGCCACATCGACCTGCCGTGGCTGCCGGAGGATCTGTTCACGAGCCGTGCGCCGGCGGCGTTGCAGGACCGCATGCCCTACGTCGACGCGTCGGGCAAGGACCGCTACTGGGTCAGCCGCAACGGTTCCCGGTTCGGGTTGCAGAACGGCATGGGGTCAGCCGGTCGACGCTACGTTCCCGGGCAGATCCACCGTTCCGACCGCATGGCCGAACAGGGCCTCTACCGCGACGGCGCTCGCGGCATCCGCCGGCTCACGGAACCGGATCTGCGCATCCTCGACCAGGATCGGGACGGCGTTCAGGCGGAAGTGCTCTACGGCATCCTCGGTGCCGCCATGCGCCTCGGCGACGATGAAGCCGCAGCCGAGATGATGCGCATCTACAACGCTTGGCTCGCCGACTTCTGCAGTGTCCACCCTGCCCGCTTTGCAGGTCTCGCCAACATCCCGAGCCACGACGTCGATGCGGCCGTGTGCGAGGTCGAACGGGTTGCGAAGCGCGGTGCCCTACGCGGCATCGAAGTGGCCAACTCCCACGAGATGGCGCCGTTGTTCGACCCATGCTGGGCGCCGCTGTGGGCCGCAGCCGAGCAAGCGGGCCTGCCCGTCCACTTCCACACCATCGGTCCGCGCATGGACTACGACTTCGCCTCGCTCGCGCCGATGCAGAGCCGCCAAGCGTTCGCCGTGCACATCACCGGCTTCCAACTCGCCATGGCCAAGATCGTCATGGAAGTGATCTACGGCGGCGTTCTGGAAGCTCACCCGAAGCTGAAGTTGGTCATCGGTGAGAGCGGCATCGGCTGGATCCCCTACATCCTCAGGCACATGGACCTCGAGTGGGAGGACCAGTTCAAGGATCTGACTCTCACCATGGAGCCGTCCGCCTACTGGCGCCGGCAGTGCTACGCGACGTACCAGAGCGACCCCATCGGCATCCGCCTGCTCGACATCCTCGGCGAGGACAACGTCATGTGGGGCAGCGACTTCCCCCATCCCGACGGCGTCTGGCCCGACTCCCAGGATTTCATCGAGCGGGAGCTCGGCTGCGTCGACGCGGCGACTCGCCACAAGATCGTTTGTGGGAACGCCGCGCGACTATATGGTTTCTCGGACGCAACCCTCGCGTTTCTTGAGCAGTCTCCGTCTCGACAGCTGACCAAAGTACCGTAGGGGCGAGGCTTGTCCTCGCCCGTCCTGGGGAACGACGCCGTGCGGGTGCTGGCACGGGCGACCACAAGGGTCGCCCCTACGGGTGCATGTCTTGTCGGTCCTCGGCTTGCCTAATCTGGCAGTCCGAGGAGTTCCGTGTTGCCGCCCGTCGCGGCGGTATTCCAGGTGATGGTGCGTTCCACCGCGAACCGCGGGAGATAGTGGGGACCGCCGGCTTTCGGCCCGGTGCCGGACAGACCCTCACCGCCGAAGGGCTGAACGCCCACCGTGGCACCGATCATGTCGCGGTTGATGTAGGTGTTGCCGACCTTGACGGCCGCCATCACCTGCCTCGCGCGTGCGTGGATGCGGGAGTGGACTCCCAGGGTCAGGCCATAGCCCGCACCCTGGATGTCAGCCAGTGCCCGGTCGACACGGGACACGGCGAACCGCACGACGTGGAGAATGGGGCCGAAGTGCTCCTCGCGGAGGTCGTCGATGGAGTCGATCTCGATCATCGCGGGACCGACGAAGCAACCCGACAGATCTCGGGGAACCTCGCACTGGTGGACAACCCGGTCGCGCATCGACGCCACGTGTGCCTGCAAGCGCTCCAGCGCCGCGGCGTCGATCACCGGCCCGACATCGGTCGCCGGGTCCGCCGGATCGCCGAGCACGAGTGTGCGCATGGCCCCGGCGATCATGGTCAGCAGCCGTTCGGCGATGTCGTCCTGCACGTAGAGCACGCGCAGCGAGGAGCATCGCTGGCCGGCCGAGCGGAACGAGGACGCGAGGACGTCGTCCACCACCTGTTCGGGCAAGGCGGTCGAGTCGACCACCATGACGTTCTGCCCGCCGGTCTCCGCGATCAACGGTGTCAGCGCGCCGTCCTTGGCGGCAAGCGCGCGCCCGATGTGCTTGGCGGTCGCGGTGGACCCGGTGAATGCGACCCCGTCGATGTCGCTCCCGACGACGGCCGCTCCGGCATCGACACCCCCCAGCAACAGGCGTACGACATCCTCCGGAATACCGGCCTCGCGCATCAATTCGACGGCGACGGTGGCAATGGTGGGGGTCTGCGGCGCCGGCTTGGCGACCACGGCATTGCCTGCCGCGAGCGCGGCCACGACCTGACCCGTGAAGATCGCCAGCGGGAAGTTCCACGGTGAGATGCAGGCGAACACGCCACGGCCGTGCAACTCCAGGGTGTTGGTCTCGCCCGTTGGTCCAGGAAGCCGCTCGCCGGTGTCGAACAGGCGTTCGCACTCGGCGCCGTAGTAGCGGCAGAAATCGGCCGCCTCGCGCACCTCCGCCACCGCATCGCCCAGGGTCTTGCCCGCCTCCTTGGCCAACAGGGCGACGAAACGCGGCAGGTTGGCCTCCAGAAGGTCAGCCAGACGGTCCAGGCACGCGCGCCGGGTGCCCGCGGGCGTCTGCTCCCAACCGGCGAAGGCCGCCCGCGCGCGGCCGACCTCGCCGTCGACATCGGCGGTATCCACCTCGACCAGCGCATCGTCGTACGCAGACGCCGAGCGCAGCAGCGCGTCCACCGCCTGCCGGTCGCCCAGGTCAAGGCCTCGGGAGTTCGTCCGGTCGCTGCCGTAGAGGTCCGCGGGAAGTGGAATGCGCGGATGGGGAGCGGCGTCGTAGTCCGCGACCACGGTGAGCGGGTCGCGTACCAGCTTTGCCACGTCGACCTTGTCATCGAGAAACCGGTTCACGAAGGACGAGTTGGCGCCGTTCTCGAGCAGGCGGCGGACGAGATAGGCGAGCAGGTCGCGATGTGCTCCCACCGGGGCGTACACACGTTCGCGGGGCATGTCGTCGAAGCGCCGCCGGGCCTCGTCGTAGAGCAGTGCACCCATGCCGTGCAGACGCTGGAACTCGTACGCGCCGCCGCTGCGGGCGAGTTCCAGCACGGCGGCCAGGGTGTGCGCATTGTGCGTGGCGAATTGCGGGAACAGGTTCCGGCAGCGGAACAGGCGGGACGCACAGGAGAGGTAGGCGAGGTCGGTTGACGGCTTGCGGGTGTAGACCGGGTAGCCGCCGAGGCCCTGGATCTGCGCATGCTTGATTTCCGTGTCCCAATAGGCGCCCTTGACGAGGCGAACCATCACCGGTCGGCGCAGCGCGTCCAGCCAGTCGATCACGGCGGGCGCGCGTTTCGCGTAGGCTTGAATCGCGATTCCGAGGCCCTCCCAGGACGCCAGTTCCGGTGCCTTGGCGAGAAGTTCGAACACCTCGAGCAAGAGCTCGAGCCGCTCGGCCTCCTCGGCGTCGATGGTCATTTGGATGTTGCGCGCTGCCGCCTCGTGGGCAAGGTCCAGCACCGCGGGGCCCAACTCGCGCATCACGCGCTCGCGCTGCAACGGCTCGAACCGTGGATGCAGCGCCGAGAGTTTGATGGAGATGCCCGAAGCCCCGGTCGGCGTGGCATCGGGGTAGGCCTTGCCCACCTCCCGGATCGCGTGACGGTACGCCTGGGCATAGCGGGCCGCGTCTTCGTAGGTGCGCGCGCCCTCGCCGAGCATGTCGAACGACGACAGGCCGGTCCCACTCGACCGCTCTCGCGCCAGGGCTTCCTCGATGGTCCGACCCTGGACGAATTCACCGCCGACGATGCGCACCGCGCGCGACATGGCGGCGCGTGCGACGGACTCGCCGACCCGAGCGGCCAAGCGATTGACCCACCCGCCAACGTCGCGGGTCACGTCGTCTCCGAGGCCGATCACGTTGCCGGTCAGCATCAGCGCCCAGGTCGACGCGTTGAGGAACACGGAGTCCGACAGCCCCACGTGCTCCGCCCAGTTCCCCGTGCCGATCTTCTCGGCGATCAGCGCCTCTGCGGTGTCGTCGTCGGGAATCCGCAGCAGAGCCTCGCTGATGCACAGCAGGGCGATGCCTTCCTCGTTGGACAAGCCGTATTCCTGCAGGAACAGATCGAGCAGCGAGCGTTCGTCGCCACGTCCCCGACAGCCTTCGACCAGGTCGCGCGCCCGGGAGAGCACCCGCTGCCGCTCGGCGTACGTGAACGGTGCCTCGGCCAGACGCGAGCGCACGGCCTCCTGTTCCGATAGCGAACCGGCGGCGGCGACGGCGGTCCAGGGATCGGACACCGGCTACCCCCAACGACCGAGGCCGGCATTGACGCCGGCGCGGCGGCCGAACACCGCGCCCGAAGTCAGTCCCGTGCCGCCGGGATAGTTGAAATAGTAGAGGCCACCGACGAGCTCGCCGGCGGCGAACAGACCCGGAACGGGTTCGCCATCCTCCCCCAGGACACGGGCCTCGGCATCGACGGCGAGGCCGCCGAACGTGAACGTGATCCCACAGGTCACGCCGTAGGCCTCGAACGGCGGCGTGTCCAGACGGTTGGCCCAGTTCGATTTCGCCACTTCGAGACCGCGGGTGCCGCGACCGTCCTTCACCGTGGGGTCGAACGGCGTCCCGGTGTCGACGGCCGCGTTGAAGCGCTCGATCTCGGCGACGAGTGCCGGGGCGTCCATGGTCTCCATCGTCGCGATCCGCGTCGCCAACTCGTCGATGCTGTCCGCCCTCGCCTTGGTGACCTTGGCGATGCGGTATTCGTCGCGCAGCAGCGGCACGACCTTGGCATCGAAGATCTGCCAGGCGCACTGCCCGGGTTGGCGCAGCACTTCGCCGCCGTAGCGCGCATAGGTGTAGTTGCGGAAGTCCGCACCCTCGTCCACGAAACGCCGACCGTCGGTGTTGACCATGATGCCCAGCGGGTACGAGTGCTTCTGGAAGTTGTCGCCGACGTCGAGGTCGCCGAATTCCGGCGCGTTGAGGTCCCAGGCGACGGCATGGCAGCCCGAGTAGTTGCCTCGCGTCGCCGCGCCGATGGCGACCGCCATGCGGATGCCGTCACCGGTGTTGAAGCGGGTGCCGCGCACCTTGGCCAGATCCCAGCCGGGACCCAGGTATCGGGCTCGCCACGCCGGGTTCGCCTCGAAGCCCCCGCAGGCGAGCACCACCGCGTCCGCTCGCAGGTTGCCCCCTTCGACGCCGTTGCCAACACGCACGTCGAACCCGTCCGTGGTCCGCTCGAGTGCCGTCGCGCGCGCGCCGTAGCGCAGGTCCACCCCGGCCTTGGCGGCGATGGCGCCAAGGGAATCCACGATACCCGGTCCGCCACCCCAGGCCTCGACCGTGACGCCGCCCCAGAAGCGGACCCTGCCGCCGACTTCGAACGACTGGCGACCGTACAACGGCAGGAAGCGCATGCCCTTCTCGCGCATCCAGCACAGGGTTTCGAAGCTCGAGTCGATGAGCCGTTCCGCCAGGTCCGGATCGGTGCGGTACTGCGTGACGCGGCCGAGGTCGTCGTAGAAACGCTCGCGGCTGTAGCTGCCGAAATCGACCCGTTCCCTCTCGTCCTTCGTCAATTCCGGCATGAGCCGCCGAAGATCGTCCACACCCGAGTACACCGTGCGCATGGCACCGGCGGTGAACCGCGTGTTGCCGCCGCGCAGCGCATGCGGCGCCCGTTCGAGCACCGTCACGTCCGCACCTGACTCGCGGGCGGCAATGGCGGCGACCAGCGCGGCATTGCCGGCGCCGATGACGGCGACGTGGGCCAAAACCGGATCCCCGGGGCGATGACGGAGCGCAGACTACCGGGACGGGCACTCCCAAGGAACCCCATCCGCAACGAAACCCCTTAAGACGTGAACGGGATACCATGTGCCACGATCGGGTTCGGCTGACCAAGGAGTTCGAGTCATGCAAACCGTCACCATGCTGTACGCTCGGGACGTCGAAGCCACGGCACAGTGGTACCAGGATTTTCTCCGCCTGCGCTCAGGCCACGGCGGTCCCGAATTCGACATGCTCATGGACGGCGACACCCTGCTGCTGCAACTCCACGAACTCGATGCTGACCACGACCACGGGGCGGTCACCACGCAACCCCTGGGCCACGGCGTACTGGTCTTCGTGTACGTCGACGATGCCGATGCCGCCTACGCCCGCGCCAAGGAACTGGACATCGAGATCGTCAGCGCCATGCAGTACAACCCGATGGCGGGCATGAAGGAGTTCACGGTGAGGGACCCCAACGGCTACGCCATCGGTGTTTGCGAATCCGACTCAGGGTGACGCCCGGTCGGCGGCCCTTGCGGGTGGCGTCACGCGCCGTTGCTTGAAGCGGCGGCCTGCGAGACACCCACCGGTCGGCAGAGCCGGATCGGCGGCGTGGCGCCGTTTTCGAAGGTAACCGACCGATAGGCGCCGGGGTCCGCCAGGAGTCGCCGTACCAGTGCAATGTTGGAGCCGTGCCCCGACTGGTCGCCGGTGAACGTGCCCATGATGGGGTGGCCGACCAGATAGAGGTCCCCGATCGCGTCCAGGATCTTGTGCCGGACGAACTCATCCTCGTAGCGCAGACCCTCGTGATTGAGGACCCCGTCGTCGTCCACCACGACGGCGTTCTCCAGGCTCCCGCCCCGGACGAGATCCATCGCCCGCAGGCGCTCGATGTCGGCGAGGAACCCGAAGGTGCGCGCGCGGCTGACGTCGCGGATGAACGTACGCGACGAGAAGTCCAGCGCAGCGTGCTGGCATTGCTCACGGAAGAACGGATGGTCATAGTTCATGGTGTATTCGAGACGGAAACCGTCATGCGGTCCAAGCCGCGTCGATGCACGGCCGTCGGTCCACTCGACTTCCCGGGTGATCTCGATAAAGCGCCTCGCGACGGGCTGCTCCACGATCCCCGCCGAGCGGATGAGGCGCACGAACGGTGCCGCGCTGCCGTCCATGATCGGCAACTCCACGGCGTTCACCCCGACAAGCGCATTGTCCACGCCCAAACCCGCGAACGACGCCATCAGGTGTTCGACGGTGGAGACTCGGACACGTCCGGCACCCAGACTCGTGGCGAGCTGGGTGTCGATGACATTCTCGGGGCAGGCCTTGACCAGTGCGTCGCAACCGAGGTCGGAACGGACGAACACGATGCCGGTGTCGGGTGGCGCAGGCCCGATCGTCACCTCCACATCGTCGCCTGTGTGGAGCCCGACCCCCGCTGTGGCCACCTCTCCGGCTAGGGTTCTCTGTCTGATCAAGTCACGCCGCCGATCTTGGGTTCGTCACCTCCGGCACGTTGCTTCCTGCAGTAGCAGGCTGGCTTCCTGCAGTAGCAGGCTGGCTTCCTGCAGTAGCAGGCTGGTGCCGCCGTCGATGGATCGAACCCCGTTCCCCCATAGCGGGTTTCCCCGCCCCTTCGTCGCGCACCGATACTAGCCGAATCGCCAACCACATGTGTAACATTGTGTATCGGCAGAAGTTTTTGGCCGCGGCTTCCGTGTCCGCGTCAGTGTCGCGCAGTCCGTCTTGAGCGCCTCGTGGTCCGCGACCAACGTGGTCAGGCGATCAGTGGCGGCGGCCACCTGTTCATGCCTCGGGAACGACAAGGAAGCCGGCTCGGCGCGGCATCGAACCAGTCGTCCCGCGGTCGACGAATATCCCCTTGTCGTACCATGAACGTGTGACAGCCGGCGATGACGAACACCAGCGCGATTCGATCCGGCGCCCATTGGAGCCGATGAAATCATCGATGCGCGTGGTCGCCGTCGGAGCGTTTCTGGTGTGCGGCTGCGAACCCTCGGGGGAGCGCGAGGATTGGTTCGTCGACACGGCTGCCGAACTTGGTCTGCTGTTCGACCACACGTCGGGCGTCGAGGGCGGCTTCCTGCTGCCGGAGGCCATGGGATCGGGTGTCGCACTCTTCGACTTCGACAACGACGGCGACCTCGACGTGTATCTCGTCAACGCCGATTCGGGCAACCGGTTGTTCCGCCGGGACGCCGATGGCGTCTTCCGCGACGCCACGGTTGAAGCCGGGCTCGGCGATACCGGCTACGGCATGGGCACCGCCCTCGGCGACATCGACAACGACGGCGACCTCGACCTCCTGGTCACCAACGACGGTCCCAACCGGCTGTATCGGAACAACGCCGATGGCACCTTCTCGGACATCACCGAACGTGCCGGCATCGAAGGCTCGCGCTGGTCGACGTCGGCGGCATTCTGCGACATCGACGACGACGGCTTGCTGGATCTCTACGTCGCCAACTACGTTACCAACGAACCCCCCTTTGCCTGCGCGAGCGGAACGGGCGAGCTGGACTATTGCGGTCCCAACGCCTACCGCGGCGTTCCCGACCGCCTGTATCGAAACAACGGCACCGGCTTCGACGACGTCAGCGCCACGAGCGGGATCGCCCAGACCGCGCGCAACGGCCTGGGGGTGGTCTGTTTCGACTTCGACGGCGACGCCAGGGACGACTTCCTCGTCGCCAACGACGGCGAACGCAATCAACTGTGGATGAACCAAGGCGGGGTTAGGTTCGTCGACCGGGCTGTGCGCTTCGGCGTTGCCACCAACCTCGAAGGCGACACCGAGGCGAGCATGGGCATCGCCCTCGGCGACGTCAACGGCGACCTGCGGCTGGACGCGGTCATGACCCATTTGTACGGCGAGACCAACACGCTCTATGTCGCGGATTCGACGGGCATGCTGCTGGACGCCTCGGCGCTTTCCGGGGTCGGCTTTCCGAGCGTCGCCGACACGGGCTTCGGCGTCGCCCTGGCCGACCTCGACCAGGACGCGGACCTCGATCTGGCCGTGGCCAACGGTCGGGTACAGCGCAGCACCGACTCGTCCGAGCCCCCGACCGGCGAGTCGGCAATAGACACCTTCCGACGTCTCTACGCCGAACCGAATCTGCTCATGGTGAACGACGGCCAGGGCCGGTTCGACGACCATTGCCACCAAGCCCCGGGATTCTGCGCCGCCGCCGAGGTGAGCCGCGGGCTGCTCACCGCCGACGTCGATGCCGACGGCGACCTCGACATCCTGTTGACGAACGCCAACGGCCCGGTGCGCCTGTATCGCAACGATGTTCCCGACACGGGAAACTGGCTCAAACTGCGTCTCGTCGATCCGGTCGTGAATCGGGACGCCATCGGCGCGACGGTGAGTGTGCGCCTAGGAGACACCCGGCAGATCAGGCCGGTGGTCCACGCCACTAGCTACCTGTCGAGCACCGACGCCGAAGTGCACTTCGGACTCGGGCCCGCACCGGCCGTCGACGCAATCGAGGTGACCTGGCCGGACGGCGTTCGCGAACGGTTCCCGGGGATCCCCGCCAACCGGTCGACCGTGATCCGCAAGGGCACGGGCACCCCGGACGGCATCTGATGGTCACCATGATCCGTCCGCTCGGACGAACCGCAGCGCTTGCGGCGCTGGTCCTCGCCGCGTGCGCGGAACAAGCGTCGGAGTCCGCCATTCCGACGCTCGATACGCGTGCCATGGAGGCACCGGTGCGGGTTCTGATCGACGCCGTCACACGCAACCTCGAGAGCAACCGCGACTCGGCCGACGCCTGGGGAAGGCTCGGGCGCGTCTACCACGCCCACGAGCTGTATGCGCAGGCGATCGCCTGCTACACACAGGCAATGCGGCTCGATGCGGGGGATTTCCAGTGGCCCTACCTCGCCGCCCACGCCGCCTCGGACATCGACAAGGGCGCTGCGGTGGCGTTCTTCGAGCAGGCGCGGGCGCTCGCCCCCGGGAACCCCATGGTTCTTGTCGCCCAGGGCGACCTTCTCCGCCAGCTGGGTCGTTCAGACGCCGCCAGGGAGGCGTTCCAGGCCGGGCTGGAAGCCAATGGCCAATCCAGCTTCGCACGCGTCGGATTAGCGCGGGTCGCCCTGGTCGAGGGTGACTTGCCGCGAGCGCGGTCGCTGCTACAAAGGGCCGCCGAACTTGCACCGACCGATGGCAGCATCTACCCCCTGCTCTCGCGGGTCCATGCGCAACTCGGCGAAACCGAACTCGCGGCACGGGCCGAATGGCTTGCCAAGGTCCACGACGCACCCCTGGCCCCCCGCGATCCGACGCTCGATGCCATGCGCGGACTCGCCGCGAACTCGCACGCCCTCGCCGCGGCCGGAACGGCTCTCGCCAAACGCGGTGACCTGCGCGCCGCCGAAGCCGAGTTCCGCAAGGTGCTGGCGATCCGCCCGGGCACACCGCTGGAACTGGGCAATCTCGCCACCGTGCTGTCACGCCAGGGCAGACACGCCGAGGCGATGACATTCTTCGCCCAAGGACTCGACGGCAACCCCAACGACGTGGTCCTGTTGAGCCACCAGGGACTGACGCAGATGATGATGGGCGACTTGGCCGCCGCGGAAACCTCCCTCGAGCGTGCCACTATCCTCGATCCGTCCTACCCCCAGGGACAGTTCAATCTCGGCACGCTTCGCTTTGGCCAAGGCAGGCACCGGGATGCCATCGCGCTCTTCCAACGGGCGCTAGTCCTCCATCCCGGACTCACGGATGCCTATCTCAACCTCGGCAGTTGCCATGCGGCCATCGGCGATTTCGAAGCCGCACTCGAGCCTTGGCTGCGGCTGCGCGAGATCCAACCGGACAACGCATCGCTAATCCACAACATCGCGCTGGCGAACGCGCGGCTCGGCAGGTTCGACATCGCCATCGCCGAATTCCAGCGCGCCATCGAACTGGATCCGCGCAACCCCGTCAGCCACCGCGAGCTGGCCCGTGTCCAAGCGCGCCAAAGGCAGGATTGATCCGCACGGCCGGTGGCGCCGGTCCACAGCCTGGAGTACCCGCCGTGTGATGCGCTGAACCACCACGGGCGACGACAAGCGTCGCCCCTACCAAGCCATTCCTAGTCGGCTTGGCGCCGGAGAAACGCGGGAATGTCCAGGTAGTCCGCGTCGGTCGGTCGCGGCCGGGCCTCGGCCTCGTCGTCGGTGGCGTTTCGGCGCATCACGGTGGGCCGATCGAACTCGGCATAGTCGAACGTTCCGGTCTTGGCCGTCATCGGCACAGGCTGCCTGACGAGTTCGGGTTTGCCGTCGGATAGGCCGGTGGCGACGATCGTGATTCGCATCTCGTCGCCGAGGTCCTCGTCGTTCACAGTGCCGACCACCACGGTCGCACCTTTCGACGCGAACTCGCGAACCGCCGTGCCGATCTCGTGAAACTCGCGAATGCCGACACTCGGGGCGGTCGTGATGTTCACCACGACGCCGCGCGCACCGCTTAGGTCGACTCCCTCCAACAGCGGGCTGAGCACAGCCTCTTCGATCGCCGCCCGGGCGCGGTCGCCGCCCGACGCCTGGCCCGTGCCCATGATGGCCATGCCTCGCTCGGACATCACGGTGCGCACGTCGGCAAAGTCGACGTTCATCTTGCCCGGTCTGATGATGATGTCCGAGATTCCCCGAACGGCACCGAGCAGGACACCATCGGCGGCGGCGAAGGCCTCGTCCATCGAGGCGTTGTCGTCGAGCACGTCCTGCAGCTTGTCGTTGGATATGGCGATCACGGAGTCAACGTGCTGGCTCAACTCCGCAATCCCCTGCTCCGCCACCTTGGTGCGGTTCTCGAAACCGAACGGTTTGGTGACCACGGCCACCGCCAGGGCGCCGAGTTCCTTCGCCACCTCGGCCACCACGGGGGCGGCCCCCGTGCCGGTTCCGCCACCCATTCCGGCCGTCACGAACACCATGTCGGCACCGAAAAGGGCATCGTGGATCCGGTCGCGATCCTCCAATGCCGCCTCGCGACCCACCTCGGGACTGGCACCCGCGCCGAGACCCTTGGTGACGTTGCCTCCCAACTGCAAAGTGGTCGGTGCGTGAACGCTGTCCAACGCCTGGGCATCGGTGTTGGCAGCAATGAAGTCGACCCCTTCGACGCAGCTTCTCACCATGTGCTGGACCGCGTTGCCGCCGCCGCCGCCGACGCCGATCACCTTGATGACCGCGCTTCGCGGCGGACTGTCTACCATTTCGAATGACATGTCGTGACTCCTTGTCGTGTATGCCTTCCTTTTCGCACCTCGGGATCCGCGAGCGGATCAGAGGTTGTCGTTCCACCAACTCCGGAGGCGATTGAACATCCTATTGCGTCGCCCCCTGCGGGTTCGCCGGCCGTCTTGGCCCTCCTGGTCCATACCGTACATCAGGAGGCCAACACCCGTAGAGTAGATCGGATTTCTCACTATGTCCGCAAGCCCTGCCACGCGCGTCGGCACCGCAAGTGCCACGGGCATGTGAAAGACCTCCTCCGCGAGTTCCACCACCCCCTCCATTTTGGACGAGCCTCCGGTCAATACAATCCCCGAGGCCACGAGTTCCTCGTAACCCGAGCGCCGGAGTTCCCCCTGGATCAGGGTGAACAGCTCCTCGTAACGCGGCTCGACCACTTCAGCCAATGCCTGCCGCGACAGTTGCCGCGGCGACCGGCTGCCGGCACCGGGTACCTGGATGGTTTCCTCCGGACCGGCGAACTGGGTCAGCGCGCAGGCGTACTTGATCTTGATCTCCTCGGCATGCTGCGTGGGCGTGCGCAGCGCCATGGCGATGTCGTTGGTCACCTGGTCGCCAGCGATCGGAATCACGGCCGTGTGGCGGATCGCGCCGTGGGTGAAAACGGCGATGTCGGTGGTCCCTCCGCCGATGTCCACAACGCATACGCCGAGATCCCGCTCGTCGTCGTCGAGCACCGACATGCTCGACGCCAGCTGTTCGAGGATCACGTCGTTCACCTGGAGTCCACAACGCTCGATGCATTTTTCGATGTTCTGCGCCGCATTGACGGCACAGGTGACCAGATGCACCTTGGCTTCCAGGCGGACGCCGGACATGCCGAGGGGTTCCCTGACGCCTTCCTGATCGTCGACGATGTACTCTTGGCACAGGGTGTGAAGAACCTTCTGGTCCGCCGGGATGGCGACCGCCTGGGCGGCGTCGATGACCCGCGCGATGTCCTGAGGCAGGACCTCGCGTTCACGGATGGCGACGATGCCGTGGGAGTTGATGCCTCGCACGTGGCTGCCTGCGATGCCGGCGAATACCGAGTCGATCTCGCAGCCGGCCATCATCTCGGCTTCGCCTACGGCCCGCTGGATGGACTGCACGGTGGACTCGATGTTGACCACCACGCCCCTGCGCAGGCCGCGGGACTGATGCGAGCCGATGCCGATAACCTCCAACTCGCCGCTCGGGGAGATCTCGCCGACGATGGCGGCCACTTTGCTGGTACCGATGTCGAGACCCACGATCTTGTCGCCGTTGCCGGTCATTGCCCGATACCTCCTGGCCCACCGACATGCGCGACCATGGCGGATGGATACGTCTGGCGATCGGGCGGTGGCTGAACGGGTGCCAATTGCACGTCCGTATTCCACCGGACCGAAACTCCGGCGTGGTAGCGGGTATCGACTCTCTCGGCTTTCGCGACCGTGTCGCGAAGCGCGCTACGGTAGACCGCGAGAAAACGCTCGAAGCGTGCACGCAGTGCCTTCGAACCGAGCACCACCTCCGAACCGTCGCCGAGCTCGACCGTCCAGCTACCCGCGCGACTCTCCTCCAGGCGGACTATGCGCAAGCCCGCATACCTCGCGGAACCACTCAGGAGGTTGTAGACATCCATGGCGTGGAAGCCGTCCGACAGCGACGCCTTGAGCACGGGTAGGTCGTCCGGCGGTTGCCGGTCGATGCCCGGCGGCACCGGCACCACAACGCCGCCGGTGGTCAGAAAACCCTCTTCACCCCACGACGCCGCCAAGGTCTCGCGGACGATGGCGACGTGCAGACCATCGGGCCATTGGCGGCGCACGCGCACGTGATGAACCCATCCGAGACGCTCGACGGCTGCCGCCACATGGGACACGCCGCGTACACCGGGCCGGGCGAGTTCGGCCGCTACCGCCTGGCGCACCTGGTCGAGTTCCGACTCCGTCAAATCGGCTTCGACGCTGACCCGGCTGACGCCGATGGTGGCCAGCGCGTCGGCATATCTAAGTCCGCCAACGACGGCCGCCGCAACCACCACGATCGAAAGCGCCACGCGGATCATGGCGCCCCCTTGAGCGCTCGCGCGACGAGGCTGACATCGCCCGCACCCTGGACCATGACGATGTCTCCGTCGGCGATCTCCGCGCGCAGCTTCTCGGTGGCCTCGCTCGGTCCCGGGGCGAACAACGGTCGACCGTTGCCGCGCGCGGCGACGTCGCAAACAAGCGCTTGGCTGTCGGCACCCCCGATGGGTCTCTCGCCGGCGGCGTAGACATCGAGAAGCAACAGCCGATCGACACGGGCCAGCACGTCCACGAACTCGTCGTAGAGATCACGCGTACGGGTGTAGCGGTGCGGTTGGTAGGCCATCACCAGACGGCGATCCGGCCAGACCTGACGGGCGGTGTCGACCACCTGCGCAACCTCCGTCGGGTGGTGGCCGTAGTCGTCCACCACCGTCACGCGATTGCCGTCGACGACGCAGTCCGACGTCTCGAAACGCCGGCCCACGCCGCCAAACCGCTCAAGACCGGCGACGATCGCATCGTCGTCGACGCCTTCTTCCGCCGCCACGGCGATCGCCGCCAAGGCGTTCTGCACGTTGTGGCGTCCGGGCAACGGCAGCGATACGGGAAGATCCGGGCCGCTCGGACGCAGCACCGTGAAACGCCAGGAACCCGCGCCTCCCTCTAGGTCGACGGCACGGAAATCCGCGCCGGCATCGAAGCCGTAGCGACGTGCCGCACTGTCCGTGCGGGCCGGGATCGCGGCAGCGTGGGGATCGTCCGCGCACACCACGAGCGTGCCGGAGAAGGGCAGCCGGTCGGCGAACGCCGCAAACGCGCCCAGCAGCCGGTCGAAGTCCTGGGCGTAGGCGTCCATGTGGTCGCGATCGATGTTGGTAATCACCGCGATCACCGGATCGAGTTGCAGGAAGGAGACATCGCTCTCGTCCGCTTCGGCGATCAAGTGGCGTCCGCGGCCGAGTCCGGCATTGGCCTGCGCATGACTCGCCGGCGCATTTTGCTCGGATGCACTCCGCACCGGCGCACCGATCACATACGACGGGTCCAATCCGCCGGCGCGAAACACACTGGCGATCAGGCTCGCCGTGGTGGTCTTGCCGTGGGTACCGGCCACCGCAATGCCGTGGCGGTGGCGCATCAGTTGGCCGAGCATCTCGGCGCGCGCCACAACCGGCAAACCAAGCTCGCGTGCATGAACAAGCTCGGTATTGTCGCTGGCGACCGCACTCGAGGCCACGACCGCGGCTGCGCCGACCACGGCTTGGGCCTCATGGCCAACCCCGATGGTTGCGCCCAGCATGGCGAGCCGATCGGTGGCGTCCGACCGGACGAGGTCCGACCCACTGACCACATGGCCGTCGCGGAGCAGCAGTTCCGCGATGCCGCACATGCCCGCGCCGCCGATCCCGACGAAGTGAACACGCCCGACCGCCCCCAGGGGCACGAGCCTTTCCCTGGCGGCCGTAGCGGAAGCGTCACACCGCATGAGCCCTCTCCGTCGGCACCGTGCGCGTCTTCGAGCGCCTGTCGACCGGCGGTCGTATCCGCCGACGCTCGTAGTGGACTCGGATCGCCAACCCGATCAGCGCCGAGCAGACGACCAGACTGTTGCCACCGAAACTCACGAAGGGGAGCGTCAAACCCTTGGTGGGCAACGCACCCGTGTTGACGCCGACGTTGATGACCGTCTGTATGCCCAGCAGGAGGGCGACCCCATAGGCGAGCATGCCGCCGAACACACGTCGCTCGGCAACGGCATCGCGCGCTACCCGACAGCAGCGGATCGTGACGAAGCCAAGCATCGCGAGTACGGCGATCGCGCCCACTAGTCCCAATTCCTCGGCAATGACCGCGTAGATGAAATCGTTGTGCGGTTCCGGCAGATAGGACAGTTTCTGCACGCCTTCGCCGATCCCGACACCGAGGAACCCACCGCGACCGAACGCAATGAGTGCCTGGGTCAGCTGGTAGCCACCGCCGAACGCCGCCGCCCAGGGGTCGCGGAAGATCAGCAGGCGTTCCACCCGGTAGGGCTCCAGGACCGCGGTGACACCCAGGAGGAGACAGGCCACGATGGCGAGCACGCAGAAGTCCCGCACGCGGGCGCCGCCGAGGAACAGCATGCCGCCGGTCAACGTCACGATCACCAGCACACTGCCGAAGTCCCTCTGCAGTAGAACCACCAGACAGAGTGTCCCGATCCACCCCAGCGGCTTGAGTAGCGTCAACCAACTACTTGCCAGGCGGTCGCCGGCACGCGCGACGTAACCCGCGACGTAGACCACCACCAGCAACTTCGCCACCTCGGCGGGCTGGAGTTGGAACAACCCCAGGTTGATCCACCGTCTGCTGCCCTTCACCTCCTCGGACACGCCGGGAATCAGCACCACGGCACACATCACGATGGCGATCAGGATGCAGGGCTTGTGCATCACTTCCCATAGGCGCAGGGGAACGCTCGCCAGCACCGCCCCAACGGTAGCCGCGATCACCGTGAACACGAGGAGCTTGGTCAGGTAGAAGGTCGGCCCGCCGGACAGCGCGGCCGCGGCCGAGACGACCATCACCAGGCCCGTCACGACGAGCATCAGCCAGGTCATCATCAGGGTCAGGTCGAGGCGTTCGCTCATGCCACCTCTCCCGCACCGCCCGTGCCGGACGCCGGCGAGGGCTTCGCGGCCGCTTGCAGAATTCGCGGTGCGAATTGTCCCCGCCGGGCGTTTGCGCCGGAAATAGCCCGGACGTGAGCCGCGAAGTCGTCTCCCCGGGCGTTGTAGTCGGCGTACATGTCGAAGCTGGCGCACGCGGGCGAGAGCAGCACCGTGTCGCCGGGGCGCGCACTCGCACGACCGAGGCGCACGGCCTGTTCCATGTCCTGTGCGCGCACGTTCGGCAACTCACGCGCGACCGGCTCGGCGATCCGATCCGCGTCCCGGCCGAGCAGCACGAGGCGCGAGACGTGGCGACGTAGATGCGGCCCGAGGGCGTCGAATCTTGCCCCCTTGGCATCGCCGCCGGCGATCAGCACGATGTTCCTCGTGCCGTTGCCGAAGCCCTCGAGGGCAGCCTGGCAGGCACCGATGTTCGTCGCCTTGGAGTCGTCGATGTAGGCGACACCGTCGATCTCGGCGACCAGCGCCGACCGGTGGGGCAGTCCACGGAACGCTGCCAGCGCTTCCTCGTCGACCGGCACCCCCGCCTGGTGGACGATCGCGGCCGCCGCCAAGGCGTTGAGTCGATTGTGCCGACCGCGCAGGCCGAGCGAGGTGGTGGCAAGCCGGCGACCATCGATCACCAACTCGTCGCCGTCGATGCGCCAACGGGGCTCGCCGTTGAACGCGATGGCCGGCATGCGGGACTCGTCGGGTTCGACGGGTAGCGTGCGCGGGTCGGCGGCGTTGTACACGAGCCGTCCGGCACCCGCGTAGATCCGCCGTTTGCTCGCCGCGTAGTCTTCCAAGCCGGCGTGGCGGTCGAGATGGTCCGGACTGACATTCAGGAGCGCCGCCACCGCAAGGCCCGGACGATCGAGCCGTTCCAATTGGAAGCTCGACAGCTCGAGCACGTAGATGTCGAAGTCCCCGTCCAGAAGATCGAGCGCCGGCGTACCGAGATTGCCGCCCACGCCGGCTCGGACACCAGCCGCCGCCATCAGTTCGCCGACCAGCGTGGTGACCGTACTCTTGCCGTTGGTGCCGGTGACACCCACCACGGGCGCGTCCTCCACCGCGTCGAGGAAGAGTTGGATGTCGCTGGTGAGGTCAACGCCAGCCGCCCGCGCCGCGCTCACCAAGGGGTCGTCGAGCGACACGCCCGGACTGACGACGACGCGTCGTGCCTGCGCCAGGGCCTCGCGCCAACGGGATGCGTCGAGCACCGCGACATCGGGATAGTTCCTGCGTACCGCGTCCAGAAACGGCGGCGACCGCCGCGTATCGACGACGCCCAGCGCCGCCGTGGGCGCGAGATGGCGAACGCACGAGTAGCCGGTCGCGCCGAGGCCGATGACGATGGTCAGCTCCCCGCTCATCTCAGTTTCAGGGTGGACAAGCCGATGAGGACCAGCACCAGGGTGATGATCCAGAGGCGGACGATCACCCGGGGTTCCGGCCAGCCCATGAGTTCGAAGTGATGATGGATCGGAGCCATGCGGAAGATCCGCCGGCCGGTGAGCTTGAAGGACGCCACCTGAATGATCACCGACACCGCCTCGACGACGAACAGGCCGCCCATGATGAGCAGAACGATCTCGTGCCGGACCATGACGGCAACAACCCCGAGTGCCGCACCCAAAGCCAAAGCGCCGATGTCGCCCATGAAGATCTGCGCAGGGTACGTGTTGAACCAGAGGAATCCGAGACCGGCGCCGATCAGCGCGCCGCAGAACACGGCCAGTTCCCCGGCACCGGGGATGTGGGGAATCTGCAGGTAGTTGGCGAACTCGATGTGTCCGGTCAGGTAGGCGATCAGGCCCAGCGCCGCCGCCACCATCACCGTCGGCAGCGTCGCCAATCCGTCCAAGCCGTCGGTGAGGTTCACGGCGTTGCTCATGAACACGATCATCAAGTAGGTCAGGACGATGAAACCAACCCCGAGGGGAAGCGCCGCCTCCTTGAAGAACGGCACGATCAGGGCGGTTTCCTGGGGCAACCCCGCGGTCTTGAACATCACCACGGCGGCCACCAGCCCGGCGACCGACTGCCAGAAGAACTTCCGTCCCGCGGTCAGTCCGCGCGAGCTCTTCTCGCTCAACTTGAGGTAGTCGTCCATCCAGCCGATCGCGCCGAAGGCCACGATTACGCCTAGAACGATCCACACATAGCGGTTGCCCAAGTCGCACCAGAGCAGCGTCGCAGCCATGATCGAAACCAGGATGAGGGCCCCACCCATGGTCGGCGTACCGGCCTTGTGAAGATGCGTCTCGGGACCGACGTCGCGGACCACTTGGCCGATCTGATGGTGGGAGAGCTTGCGGATCATCGTCGGACCGACGAGCAGCGAGATCGCCAGGGCGGTAACGGCACCAACCATCGTTCGGAAGGTCAGGTACTGGAATACGCCGAAGCCGCTGACGTGGGTGGCGAGATAGTCGGTGAGCCAGAGCAGCATCAGGATTCCCCTAGGCCCTATTCGCTTCGCCGCGCTGGCCGAGCAGCTCGCCGACCACCTCGGCGTCGCTCCAGGGCCGCCGCTGCCCGCCGATGTCCTGGTAGTCCTCGTGGCCCTTGCCTGCCAGGACGACCATGTCGCCGGCATCGGCCCGGTCGAGCGCGGCCTCGAGGGCGCTACGCCGGTCCTCGATGCGCAACACCGAGCGCGGATTCCGGAACCCCCCCATGATGTCGTCGAGGATGTGCTCGGGGTCTTCCAAACGCGGATTGTCGGAAGTGGCCACCACCAAGTCGGAACCCGCTTCGGCCGCCCGCGCCATGAGCCGGCGCTTGCCCCGGTCGCGGTTCCCGCCGCAACCGAATACCGTGATCACGCGACCGGTCCTGCCGGTGCCGACCAAGTGCGACCGCACCGCCGCGAGCACGGCGCGAAGTCCATCCGGGGTATGCGCGTAGTCCACGACCACCGTGGGCGACGAAGACACGGCCTGCATGCGCCCGGGAACCCCGGGCAGTTCCGCCATGGTCTCCACCACCTCGTCGAACCGTGCGCCCAGCACGCAGCACGCGGCCAGTGTGCATGCCGCATTGTAGACCGAGAACTCGCCAAAGAACGCCGGCAGGGAGAACGCGCCACCCCCCCACGGAGTCGTCCATTCCCCCTCGATGCCACGCACACCGAAGGCCAGATCCGACCAGCGGACGGCACCCCGCTCGCCGATCGTGGTCGTCTCGATCTGTTCGCGTATCGCATCGCCGATGGCGCAGCCGGTGGCATCGTCGGCGTTGATCACCGCGTGCCTGAGACTCGGCTTGAAGAGCTTCCTCTTGGCAGCCGCATAGCGCTCCATCGAACCGTGGTAGTCGAGATGGTCCCGGCTCAAGTTGGTGAACACGCCGATGTCGAAGTCCACCTTCTCCACGCGTCCCTGGTCCAAGGCGTGGGAGCTGACCTCCATCGCAACCCGGCTGACTCCCTGATCCGCCAGGGTTCGCAGATGCGAGTGCAGTGTGATGGCGTCTTCCGTGGTGAGGGCGGACGCCGACAGGGCCCGCGGCCGGCCCCAGCCCAGTGTGCCGATGTAGCCGGTCGGACCGACCGCGTCGAGGACTTGGGCAATGCTGTACGCGACCGTGGTCTTGCCGTTGGTACCCGTGACGCCGATGACGTCGAGTTCCCGGCTCGGCGCACCAAAGAACCGGTGACCGAGTTCGCCGAGTCTGCGGGCGATGTCCGGCACCACGCGGTTGACGACGCCCGACTTCACGGGCCGTTCCGAGACGACTGCGGCGGCACCCGCCGCTTCCGCGTCGGAGACGTAGTCGTGGCCGTCGAAGACACTGCCACGCCATGCGATGAACAGGTCGCCCGGTCGCACCCGGCGTGAGTCGCAGGCGATTCCCTCGACAACAACCGCCGGTGCCCGGGGATCGGCGAGTAGTTCGGCGAGTAGTTCGGCGAGTTGCATCCCCGTCGTCACGTCGGCTGGCTCTCGGGGTCCGGGCCACGCGCTCGCGGGCCACGCGAGTTCGCGGCGACGGCATCCGACGAGGGCGGCACACCGAGGATGCGCAGCGCCCGCTCGGCGACCGCCGCGAATACCGGCGCGGCCACGGTCCCGCCGCTGAAGCCGCCCCGGCTGGGTTCGTTGACGACCACGACCAGCACGACCCTGGGACTCTGGGCCGGGGCGAATCCTGCGAAGAACGCGACGTGCGTCTGGTCGTCGTACCCTCCGGCGCGAATCTTCCGGGCCGTGCCCGTCTTACCCGCCGCCGTGTAGCCGACGGGTCGTCCCTTGGGGGCGGTTCCCCCGGGGGCCACGACGCCGCGCATCATCTCGACCACGGCGTGCACATCGTCCTCGGCGAACACCGCCCTTTCGTCCACGCGGGCGGCACCGTCGGCGAGAATCCGCACCTCCTTGCGTACCCCGGCGTTGGCCAGCACCAGGTACGCTCGGGCAAGCTGCATGGGCGAGACCATCAGTCCATACCCATAGGCAATGGTGGCGCGCCCGATGGCCTTGTCGAGGTCGGCCGTGGACACCGTGCCGATCTCTTCGCCGGGCAGATCGCAGCCGCTGTAGTCACCGAAGCCCGCCCGGTGGAAGACACCGACGATGGCATCGGGCGGCATCTCCAACGCCATCTTGGCGATTCCCACCTGGCTGGACTTCGCCAAGATCTGCGTGACGGTAAGCGCACCCCGGTCGGACGGATCCTCGATCCGCTTGCCGTCGACATCGAAGTAGCCGGGTGCCGTGTCGATCACGTCGTCCGGCGCGAAGAAGCCGCCTTCCAAGGCGGCGAGCACGGTCAACGGCTTGACCGTCGAACCGGGCTCGTAGAGATCCGAGATGGCCCCGTTGCGCGCGTTCTGGTCGCCGCGGTCCCGCCAGTCGTTGGGGTTGAACGACGGCTGGTTGGCCAGCGCCAGGACTTCGCCAGTCACCGCATCCAGCATGACGAGGGACCCCGACTTGGCGCCGTTGCGTTCCACCGCGGCCTTGAGCTCCCGGTGGGCGACAATTTGCAGCCGCAGATCCAAGGACAACGTCACGTCGCCACCGAAATCGGGGGCCCGCAGGTAGTCGAGATCCTTGACGTAGTCGAGGTCCTTGACGGTTCCGCCCTTACGGTCGCGGAGGACCCTTTTGGCACCCGGCGCACCGGCGAGGTAGTCGTCGAACGCCAACTCGATGCCCTCGAGGCCCACATCGTCGATGTTGGTACGGCCGACGATGTGGGCCACGGTCTCCCCGGCAGGGTAGAAGCGGTGATAGGAACGCTCGATGCGGACGCCGTCGATGCCGAGATCGGCCACTCGTTTCGCAATGTCCGGCGGCAGGCGGCGAGCTAGGTAGGCGAACTGTCTGGCCCCCGACGCGATGCGCCCGCCAAGTAGCTCCGGCGAGGTCTCCAGGACGTCCGCCAGGCGCTCCAGGTCGGACGCCGACAGGACGACGTCCTGGGGATCGGTCCACGCGTAGTTCATGGGCGCGCTCACGGCCAGCGGTTCGCCGTTGCGGTCGAAGATCATGCCCCGGTGAACGGGGATGTCGACGACGCGCACGGACCGCGCTTCGCCCTGCTCCTTGAGGAAGTCGCGTTGGGTAACCGTGAGGTAGACGGTACGCGCTGCCAAGGCGCCGAACATCGCCAGCATGACGACCAACAGTAAGTGGTGACGCCAGGCCGTCATCCCCGCCCCGGCTGCCATCGCTCGACCCGATGCACCTGTTCGGGAAAGCCCATGCCCAGTTCCTCGACCGCAATCCGCTCGACGTTCCGATACGTGACCAGGGTGGCGCGTTCGAGCAGCAGCAGGCGGTATTCCGCAAGCAGACCGTCCTGGGTCTGCTGGTTGGCGGACAGGCGCTGGAACAGGTCGCGCATTACCCCGGACTGGCGCGCCGACTCGACGCCGGTAACCGCCACCCCGAGCCATGCCACGACGCCCACGGCCAGCCAGCGGCCCGGATGCCCCGGCTCTTCATCGGCCACGCTCCCCGGTCTTCTCCACCGCCTGCAGCAGGGCGCTACGGGCGCGCGGATTGGCGTTGCGTTCCGCGTCCGAAGGCCGCACGCCCTTACCTACCGTGTCGACGCGTCGCGCCACCGGCGCCGCGGCAGCTGTTAGAGGCAGGCGGCGGGGTAGTGCGGGGCCTTCGACCCAGCGGCGAAAACGTTGCCGCACCAGGCGATGCTCGAGGCTGTGGAACGTGATCACCGCCACCCGGCCGCCGACCTTGAGCGCTCCGAAGGCGGCGTCCAGGCCGTGGTCGAGTTCCGCCAGTTCGTCGTTGACGCGGATGCGAATAGCCTGGAAGACGCGCGCATAGGCGCCGGCCGTGGGCCTGCTCCTCGATGAAGCCAACGTACCGGCAACCACAGCCTTGAGGTCAGTGGTCGTCTGCAGCGGTCGCGAGGCGACGATGCGCTTGGCCAAACGCGACGCGTGGCGTTCCTCGCCGAAGCGCCTGATCACATCCGCGATCTCCGTTTGTGGCGCACCGTTCAACCAGGTCGCCGCCGTGAGTTGGTCGCGCCGGTCCATGCGCATGTCCAGTGGGCCCGCGTGATCGAAGCTGAACCCCCGCCCGGAATCGTCGATCTGCGGTGACGACACGCCGACATCCAACATCACGCCCGACTGCCGGCCCCAGGCACCATCGTTCAAGTGCTCGCGCAATGCGCCGAACCGGCCATGGCCGACGCGAACACGCGAGTCCCGACAAGCCAATTGCCCGGCGATCGCGACCGCGTCGGCGTCGCGGTCGATGACGAGGAGCTTCGCCGTGGCAGACAGACGGGCAAGCAGGTGGCGCGCATGGCCGCCGCGGCCGAAGGTGGCATCGACGTAGTCTCCATCGCGGTCAACGGCGACGGCGTTCACCATTTCCTCCAGCATCACCGGCACGTGGCCGGATTCACGCCCTGGTGAGAAATGCGGGCTAGAGATGCACTCCATCGAGCCCGTCCAGATCGCCCATGGCTTGATTGCCTTGCTCGAGCCAGTCGGTGAGGTTTGCGTTCAGCGTCTCCTCGTCCCACAGCTCCAGCTTGTTCGCTTGACCGAGAACCGCGATCCGTTTTTCGAGCCCCGCGTATTCGCGCAACGTCGGGGAAAGCAGCACCCTGCCCGCGTTGTCCATGTCCACATCGAGGGCATGACCCACGACGGTGCGTTGCAGATAGCGGGCCTGCGGCTTCAGGTTGGCCAGGTCGGTAAGCTCTTTCTCTACCGTCGACCAGTCTTCAAGAGGGTACATGAGGAGGCACCTGTCCCGCGGGTCGATGGTGACCACGACCTTGCCGTTCGACCGAGCACGGAGCACCTCTCGAAAGCGCACCGGGACTGCGATCCGGCCGCGTTCGTCGAGACTGACCTTGTAAATCCCCCGAAACACCGTTCCCGGTCGCGTTGGCGGGCCTCTCTGGGCCTCGAACGTGGGTGGTCGTCCCTGACCAACAACACATCCTTGTCCAAACTAAGCCCGTTTAACCCATTATTTCCCACATTTCACCCGGACAGTACCCCCGGAGAGAGAGCGCGTCAACCACTTTCTCCGCTGTCCTTTTGGCAGTCCTGGAACGCCGTCGGGGCGATCGCGCGCCTTGCCGTACGGTCACCCCAAGGGCGTCAATGCACGCAGCCTAGGCCGATGACTCGAACACGGTTTCGACCAGGCATCTTCGTACGCCGACAAGGCGGTCCCAGCGGTTCACGGTGATGGCCTGCTGGTGGGGCAACAGGAAGAAGCAGTCGCCGGGCGGCGAATCCGCTACTCGTCGTCGAGCGCTGCCAGTCCCTCCTCGACGCGGCGCGCCTTGGCCTCGTCCCACCACCAGGCATCGACGAAGGGAACCCGGTTGAGATCGTCGCGGCGCACCTCGCCGAACTTGTCCCAGTGCACCAGGCGGAAACCCGGTTGCGAGCCCAGCGGGATCAGGTAGAAGTTCCATAGGAAGACACGGTCGAGGGCGCGCGTCGCCGCGTACAGGTCCTCGGCGGTCTTCGCGCGGATGATGGTGTCGATCAGGCTGTCGATCACCGGATTGCGGATTCTTGCCCAGTTCTGGCCGTAGTCCTGGCCGGCGGCGTCGCTGCCGAACCAGTTGCGCAGGGCCAGCCCCGGCATGTGACCCGGTCCCCAGCGGTTGGAGTTGCCGTCGAACTTTCCGGTGCGGCTGCGGTAGAGCCAATTCGAGACTTCCGGCGACCGTCCCCCGGCATCGATACCCACCCGCGCCAGGTTGTCCATCAGCGACAGGTTCTGGCGGATGGAATAGTAGGACACGCCGATGAAGTTCAGACTCAAGGGCTGCCCGGTGTCGATGTTGCGCATGACGCCGTCCTGCATCTCCCACCCGGCTGCCTTGAAGAGTTCGAGGGCACGCTTGATCCGGTCCCGCCGCAGGCCGTAGCCCGTGCTCGGCGGATGGTCGAAAGCCTCGGTGAACACACGCGGCGGCAGCTGGTCGCGCCACGGTTCCAACAGCTCCAGTTCCTTCTCGCTCGGCAGCCCGCCGTGTGCCATGGGCGAGTTCTGGAACAGGCTCACACCCTTCAGATAGAAGTTGTAGAACAGCACCCGGTTGGTCCACGCGAAGTCGTACAGCAACCACAGCGCTTCACGCACCCGGACATCGTCCAAGGGGGGCTTCTCGGTGTTCCAGAATATGGGCCACCAAAGTCCCTCGACGCGCGCCAGCTTGCGCAGATCGCGCTTGAACAGCCCCGCGCGCACGGCGGGGAAGTCGTACTGGGTCGCCCAGTTCTTGGACACGCCCTCCTCGCGGATGTCGAACACGTCGCTCTTGTGCGCTTCCAGCATCACCCCGTCGTCCTTGAAGTAGTCGAACTTGACGCGCGTGAAGTTGTAGCGGCCACGGTTCACCGGGATGTCCCGGCCCCAATAGCCCTCGTCGAGTTCGAACTCCAGAAGCCGCCCGGTCTCGGCGCGCTTCAACCGATATGGACCGCTGCCCAGCGGCGGCTCGACCGTGGTCTTGCTGATGTCGCGCGTTTCCCAGTAGTGCTTCGGCAGGATGCCGTAGCCGCCGATCGCGAACGGCAGGGCGGGATTGACCTCCTTGTCGGTATCGCGCACGAAGCACACCTCGCGCTCGCCGAATGCGAACACGCGGTCGAGGTCGGACAGCGCCGTGCGGATCACCACCGAGCCGTGCTCGAGGAACATCTCGAAGGTGAACAACACGTCCTCCACCGTGATCGGCCTGCCGTCGTGCCAGTAGGCGTTGTCGCGCAGCTTGAAGGCGATCCAGTCGAGGTTGGGTCCCTTGGCGACTCCCTCGGCCAGCCGACCGTAGGCGCTGACCGGCTCGTCGGCGGCGCCTTCGAGGAGCTTGTCGTAGACCAGTCCGCCGCTGACCTCGTAGCCGGCGGCCATGCGGCCCTTCTCGAGGATGTTGTTGTAGTTGTCGTAGGTGCCGAGCGCCGGCAGACGCATCATGCCCGCCTTCGGTGCGTCCGGATTGGCCCACTCGAAGTGGGTGAATTCCGCGTCGTACTTCAACGGCAGCAAGTACGAAATGCCGTGCTTGTAGTCCGGGTCCGTACACGGGGCCTCGGCCGCCGTGACCGCCAAGGCGGTCGACGCCACGACGAGTCCCAGGAACTTGCCCTTTGTCCGGTGCATGGATGAGCCTGTGCGGTCCTATGGCGGTGCCTGGTTGGCGCGGAGCCTAACAGATCAAGGTGCCGGGCCGAATCGCCGGTTGGAGATTGTCCCTGCTACGACGCCTTGGACGCTAGAAAGCCGCGCTCAACAGCAACGCGGTGAAAACGTGCCTTGCGGGCCCCGGCGTGCTCCGCTGATAAGATGATCCTCGGAACGACTTGGAGGAGGACCCTTGGCAGCCGAGGCTCACGGCATCCGTAAGGCGGCGACGGTACTGGTCGTCCGCCAAGGCGATGGCGGCATCGAGGTCTTTATGGTGCAACGCCCCGGGCGGGGCACCTTCCCGAACCTGCACGTATTCCCCGGCGGCAAAGTGGACGGCGAGGACGATGGTCTGGACCACCTCTGCCATGAACTCGGCGACGCCTCCGCGTCCTACATCCTCGGTGTCGATGGCGGCGGCCTGCGGTACTGGGTGACGGCGATTCGCGAGTGCTTCGAGGAATGCGGGGTGCTGCTCGCCTACCGGTCGGGGTCCTTGTTCGAGCCCGGGAGCGACGCCGAGGCGGCCCGATTCGAGGCGTACCGGAACGCGCTCATCGGCGGCAGCGAGAACCTCGCGTCGCTGGCACGTCGCGAGGGTCTGACGCTGGCCACCGACCGGGTCATGTACTTCAGCCACTGGATCACACCCGAGTCGGCGCCTGCCCGCTTCGACACCCGCTTCTTCGTCGCCGCGATGCCCAGCGGACAACGTGCCGTCGGTCACCGTCGCGAGACGGTGTCCGGCTCCTGGGTCACGGCCGACGATGCACTCGCCCACTTCGACGCCGGCCGCTGGCAGATGATCCATCCGACGCTGACGACCCTGCGCACCGTGGCAAGCCACGCCAATGTGGGCGAGCTGCTGACGGCCGTGAGCGCGGGACTGCATCTCGGCGAGGTCAGCGACGCGCTCCATCAGCAAGGGCTGCAACGCGACCGCTTCTCGGTCGGCCCGATTTCCTAACGCCAACTTGCACGGTCGGGCAACCATGCTCAGGGTTCTCGGGGCGGCCAAGCGCTTCGAAGACGGGGGGACGGTGAGGCGGGTTCCCGGCGCCGTCGAATTCGACTTGGCGCCCGGGCGGGTGGCGGCCCTTTGGGGGCCGAGTGGCTCGGGCAAGTCCACGTTGTTGAATCTTGTCGCCGGCGTTCTCGTACCCGACGAGGGCGAGGTCCGATTCGAAGCGTCCGGCGAAGATCCGTTTCTGGTGTCCGCCGCTTCCGAGCGGCAACGCGTCCGCTACCGGCGACGGCACCTCGGCTTCGTGTTCCAGTTCTTCAACCTCGTGCCCACGCTCACGGTGGTCGAGAACGTGCTTCTGCCCTTGGAGCTCAATCGCCGGCCGACGGATCGGCAAGTCGCCCTCGCGCGCCTCGAGGCCCTCGGCGTGGCGGAATGCGCCGAGCGATTCCCGGCAACCCTTTCCGGTGGCGAGCAGCAACGTGTGGCCATCGCCCGGGCGCTCGTCCATGAGCCGGCCATCGTCCTGGCCGACGAGCCCACCGGCAACCTGGATGCCGCCAATGCCGCCCGGGTAACCGATCTGCTTTGGCAGGCGGCTGCAAACGCGGGTTGTGCGCTACTGGTCGCAACCCACAGCCAGCGCATCGCCGAACGGGCCGACGAAGTGATCCCGTTGGCGTGACCTTGCTCCTCGTAAAAAGCCAGCTGCGCTTTGCGGTCCGCCATCCGGTGGGGCCCGCGGCTTCCTTCGTCGGCGTCGCGCTGGCCGTGCTGGCCATCGTCACCGTCCACCTGTTGAGCGAGTCGATCAGAGCCGGCCTCGAGGATCCCGTCGGCGGCGGGCACACGCATATCGTCTCCGGCGACACCTTCGGCGAAGTCGACTATTTCGATCTGCGCCGGCGTTGGCGAGGCGGCCACGACACCCTCGACGGCATCCAGGCGATGCTCCCGGTGATCGAAGGATTCGTCTCCATCCGCGGCCAACCGCGACGGATCATCGGTTTCGACCCGTTGGCCGTGTGTAGGGACTGCGGCATGGGCGAAGACGATACGGTCTCGACCGGATGGCGTCCCGGCGGTGACGGCGAGCGGTATCCCGGCGCCGGGCTCGACCGCTATCTGGTCGACGACGTGGTGATCGCCTCGCCCGCGACCGCTGCCGACATCGAGGCCGACGGCGGCACAATCGCCGGGATTCACGTCGCCGTGATCGAGTCCGACACCGACGTGATGCTGGCCGACCTGCCTACCGCGCAACGACTGCTCGGTCGACAAGGCCAGCTCGATGCGGTCTGGATCAGCGCCGCCAGCCCCCGGCTCACCTTCCTCGACCGGCTCGATGAACTTCTCCCGGGAATCGCCGCCAGCCTGCCGCGCTACGCCGATCCGGTCATCGACGGCTACACGGTGACGGCAAGGAACGTCTGGAACCCGACGCGGCGTTTCGCCGATGCCATCGTCTTCAACCTCGGCATGCTCTCCCTCCTCTGCCTACTGATGGCGGCCATCATCGCCTTCCAGGCGAGTGTCTCGAACGCCGCCCGCCGACGAACCGAACAGCAGCGCCTGGTCACGCTCGGCGCTTCGCCGGGCATCCTGCAGCTGGCGGCGTGCACCGAAGGGCTGATCATCGGTGCCCTCGGGTCCGTCGCCGGCTTGGCGCTCGGCACCGTCTTGGCCGATGCCCTGCTGCAGTCCGCCGGGGTGGGAGCGGCGGCATCGCCCGGATCCGGTGTGGCGTCGCTCGATGCGTGGATCGTCGGCAAGGCCCTCGTGGGAGGCCTGCTGGTGTCGGCCCTCGGGCCACTGGTCGTTCGTTCTTCCCGCCGCTCCCGTCCCGGGCTGCGCGTCGGCGTCGGCCTGCTCGCCGCGGTCGTCGCCATCGGCGGCCTGGCGAGCGGCGCCCTGGGTACCGCCTTCGTCGCCCTGTTCGCGATTGTCCTCGTCCAGATCGTTCACGTGGTGCCGCTGGCCGGTGCCGCTGTGCGGCATCTGGCCTCGTTGGGCCGCTCGCTCACCGTTCGATCAGGCCTGCGGGCCGCAGCGGAGCGCAGCGGCGAGCTCCGGCTCGCGCTCGGCGCGTTGTCCATCGCCGTGGCGGTGGCGATCGGCATGGACCTGATGGTGGAGAGTCTGCGCCGGGACTTCTCGGCCATGCTCGACGTGCGCCTGTGGGAGGGTATAACTCTCAGCGACGCCGACGACGTCGACATCACCACCCTGGCCGAACTCCCGGGGTTCCGCCAAGTCCGCCGCTACGGCGACTTTCGGGCGCGCCTCGAACAGGGGCCGGTGGATGTGCGCATCGCCCGCCTCGATGCCGCCGAAACCGCACGCTACGGCTTCGACGGTCCGCTCGAGAAGCGCGGCATGTTGAACGAGGTGGCCGCCCGCCGATTCGGCATCGAAGCGGGAGATACCGTGACCGTGACCGCCGCAGGGAACCGTGTCGACGTCCCGGTCGCCCACGTGTTCCGCGACTTCGGTGCCCCCGCGCCGAGGATGATCCTGCCGGCGGTGATGCAGAGCTCGTTCGAGGGCACCGGCACGTTGCCCGCGATCCGATGGCACCGGGTGTCCATCCTGGCGGCGCCGGAAGCCATACCCCGACTGACCGCGATCCTGAGCGAACGCTTCGGCGCGAACCGGGTGAGCAACCGGTCCGCCGTGCGGGAACTCGCCATGGACGTGTTCGACCGCACATTCGCCGTCAGTCGCGCGCTGACGACGGTCGCCCTGCTCGTCGCGGCCGTCGGGCTCTACGCCGCACTGACCGCGCTCCAGGCGGGTCGCGCCCCGGAGTTCCGGGTGCTCTCGGCGGTGGGCCACTCCCGAGCCGGGTTGTGGCGCCTGGCTCTGTCGGAGGCCGTGGCGTTGGGGGGCATCGCCGTGTTCGCAGCCGTGCCGCTGGGCATCGTCATCGCGTGGGTGCTGTGCGACTTCGTCAATCCGGCCGCGTTCGGGTGGACCATCGATCTTAATATCGTGCCGTCATCGGTCGCCGTTCCGGCCCTGGTCGGGATGGCGGGCGCGGTCGCCGCCGGGGCGTTGCCCGCCTACCGCGCATCGTTTCGCGGCCAGGTGTGACGTGGGCGCGATCACGGCAATACGCGCGACCGTAGTCACCGCCGTTCTCCTGGCCGGCTGCTCCGAATCGTCACCGCCGACAAGCCGCAGCCTGCATTCGATACTCGGTTCCGACGACGGACAGCTTCGCGGCTTCGCGGTGGCGGACCGGGCCGTCGACTTCGCGTTTCCCCGGGACCACGGCACCCACCCCGCCTATCGGAGCGAGTGGTGGTACCTGACCGCAGTGGTCTCCACGAACCAGGGCCACGAATTCGGCGTCCAGTTCACGCTGTTCCGCCAGGGCATCGAACCGCGGCCCGATGTCGATGCCGATACCGACGGTGCCGACGCTTGGCGAACCGGACAGGTCTACATGGGACACCTCGCGGTCGCTGACGTCGCTCGCCGGCGCCACCTCGACGACGAACGTTTCAGCCGCGGTCATGCCGCGCTCGCAGGCGTCGACACGGCGCCATTCCGTGCCTACATCGACGGCTGGAGCCTGTCCGCCACCACCGCTGACTTCTGGCCGCTTCGCCTCGAAGCCGCGACCCCGGCGTTCCGCGTCGACCTGACGTTGACGGGCACCCGGCCGTTCGTGGCGCAGGGCGACAACGGTCTGTCACGAAAAGGCGCCCGCAATGCGTCCCACTACTACTCCGCGCCTCGAATCGAAGCCGCTGGGCAAGTCGCCATCGACGGCGAAACCCACGCCGTCACCGGCAACGCCTGGCTGGACCGGGAGTGGAGCACCAGCGTGCTCGCGGCGGAGTACGCCGGCTGGGACTGGTTCGCCCTGCATCTGGACGATGGCCGCGACCTCATGCTCTACCGGCTGCGCCGCGTCGACGGCCAGACCGACGAGTACAACGCCGGGACCCTCTCCTTCGCCGACGCGCCGCCCCGGCAGCTCAGCGCCGGCGACTTCACGCTGACCGCGACGGATCATTGGCATGGCTGGCCCGTGGCCTGGCATCTCGGTCTGGGCGACGACGAGCGTTTCGTCGTTCGGGCCGCATTCGAAGACCAGGTCATGGATACGTCGGTTCGATACTGGGAGGGCGTCGCGTATCTTGAGGACGAGGACGGCCGGCGCGTGGGGCGCGGCTACATGGAATTGACGGGGTATTGATGAAACTCGACTGGCACCGGGTCCGCTCCGAACGGGGCCCCCATCTGGGCATCCTGGACGTCCGCTTCGACTGGATGCGACACCCTGCGGGCGAGCCGGTTCTGAAGCGCCTGGTGTTGGAGTCGGTGGACTGGATCAACGTCGTCGCGCTCACCCCGGAAGGGCACTCCGTCATGGTCGACCAGTACCGCTTCGGCATCGGCGCCCGCACCCTGGAGACCCCCGGCGGGATGGTCGACCAGGGCGAGAAGCCGCTCGCAGCCGCGAAGCGGGAACTGCTCGAGGAGACGGGTTACGGCGGCGGCAAGTGGACCTACCTCGGCGCCGTGGAACCGAATCCGGCCATCCACCCGCATCTCTGTCACCACTACCTCGCCGACGGCGTGGAACGTGTCGCCGAACCCGAGCCCGGACCCGGCGAGGCGATCGGGATCGAGTTGATGGCACTGGACGACATGCGCGCCGCCATGAAGGACGGTCGGCTACGCCATGCCCTCGCCCTGTCGGCGCTGGCGCGCGTCTTTCCGCTGTTCGAAGACCTGCATCGATAGCGCTATAGTCCGCCCCCACGCGTCACGCCACCGTCGTCATGCCCGGTTTCACCACATCGACGCTGCACTCCGACCGACGGGGCGGCGTCGAGCACGGCTCACTGCACAAGCCCATCCACGCCAACGTGGCCTACGGCTACGACGACGTCCAGGATCTGGTTGACGTCTTCCAGGGAAGGAGCAGCAACTACTCCTACACGCGCCAGGTCAATCCGACGGTGTCCGCCCTCGAAGCCAAGATCGACGCCATGGAACACGGTGTCGCCACGGTCTGCTTCGGCACCGGCATGGCGGCCATCGGCACGGTGCTGTTCGCCCTGCTGCGCCGGGGCGACCACTTCGTGTCGAGCGCCTATCTGTTCGGCAACACCACGAGCCTGTTCCAGACGTTCGCCGCCCAGGGTCTGGACGTGACCTTCGTCGACGCCACCCGCACCGACGCCGTCGAGGAAGCTCTGCGCCCGGAAACCCGGCTGGTGTTCGTCGAGACCATAGCCAATCCACGAACCCAGGTGACCGACCTCGAGGGCATCGGCAGGCTGTGCCGCGAACGGGGCCTGATCTACGTCGTCGACAACACCCTGACCTCGCCATACCTGTTCCAGCCCGTGGACGTGGACGCTTCGCTCATCGTCAACAGCCTCACCAAGTACATCGGCGGTCACGGCAATGCCGTGGGCGGCGCCGTCACCGAAACGGGTCGGTTCGACTGGACCTCGTTCGACAACCTCGACGAAACCTACAAGAAGGGTGGCCCGGAGAAGTGGGCCATCACCCAGGTCCGCAAGAAGGGCCTGCGCGACTTCGGTGCCACGCTCGGTCCCGAGTCGGCGCACCACCTGGCCCTCGGCGCCGAGACACTGGCGCTGCGCATGGAACGCCAGTGCGCCAACGCCCGCGCCCTCGTGAACTTTCTCGCCGCCCACGACAAGATCGCCAAGGTCTACTACCCGGGCCTTGCCAACCATCCCGAGCACGGCCGCGCGACGCGGTTGTTCCGCCATCCCGGCGCCCTGTTCAGCTTCGAACCGACGCACGACATCGACCCGTTGTCGATGCTCAATCGCCTCGAACTGGTCATCAAGTCGACCAACCTGGGGGACAACCGCACGCTGGCAATTCCCGTCGCCGCCACCATCTACCACGAGATGGGACCGGAACTTCGCGCCGAGATGGGCATCGCCGACTCGCTGATCCGGATCTCCCCAGGCATCGAGGACATCGACGACCTGATCGAGGACTTCACCCGGGCATTGGGCTAGTTGTTCTTCACCGATAACGAAGCGGACAGGGACGGGCTTGGGCAATTGTGGGATGATGACCGCGAAGATAGCAGCGCCGGAGTCGGGGCGTTCGTTGAAGCGGATGTTCAACGCATCCTTGCTGCCGGGCGTGCCGTAGCCGAAGACAGCCGAAAGGATAGAGACGAAGAGGTCTGTGAACGCGCACGCCGAGCCTCAATTGAGGCGGCTGGTTGTGATTAGAGGGCAACCGGCGAAGGTCCTTGTGCTCTTGGCCGCGGGATGTTGTCTATTGGCCGTCGGTGCTGTGATGATGAGTGTGGCCGGGCGCGATGCTGATGAGTCTTCCACCGGACTTGCCAATGCGGCGGAAGAGACGGCAGGGGATTTTGCGGCGATCAACGACGGAGCCATGCGCGTTGGAGTCCCAGAGAACGCGTTAGTTTCGGTCGATTACCAAACCGGATTGGGCTCGATCCATTGGACATCGTTCTCGCCGAGATCATCAAACGACCCTTCACAACATCGGCTGGGATACGTGTGGCACAGTTTCTGATCGATAACGGGATGCCAGTCGGGACGAGTCACCGCGAACTCGCGGAGCAGATTGCCGAGTCGAATTTCGATGGTTACAGGAGGCTAGTGCGGGCGGTACCAACGTTGGCAACTCCGCTGAGCAAGCCGCAGGCAGACGAGCAGTGATCGGATCCTAGGAATGCTCTGATCAAGCCATCCCTGGCTTGATCAGAAACGCAAAAACAAGAACGTGGTCTTTTTTTTGCGTGCAAATTCAACTCCTTGCGTCCTTGAATTTGGCGGCACATCCCTGTGCCGCGCTAGGGAAGGTCTTAATCAGACCTTCCCTAGCGTGTGGCTCTACGCGGCGTGGAGCGGAAGTGAGGGGCGCCGCCGGCGTTCTGGCGCGACCGCGCGGACCGAGTTCGCGGCCCGGCGTCGAGCGCGAGTTCGACACATCCACTTGCGAAGCGCTCGCCGAAGTGGCGTGGCCGCGCAACCGCTTCCTGGCGGTCCAGAGCCCCCGCCCGGACCTCCGGCCCGAGCTGGAGATGGCCGTGCCGCTCCATGGCCTCGACCAGCGTCGGGATCAGCGCCGTCAGGCGCTTGGCGCAGATCCGGTCCGACGCCTCCCAGAGCACCACCAACGCATCCCGGACCGCGTCGTTGTAGATGCGCCGGCCGGCCCTGCCTTCCGCCCGCGCCGCCCGCGGCCCGGTCGAGCCCGACCGGAGCACGCGTTAGCGCTTAAGGAGGGTCGCCCTACGGGACATTTGCAGTGGCCGTCGATGTCAAGCAATCTTGCCCGCTTCCGGAGATTCCCAGGCCAGTTCAAGGAAAACGCATGCCGACCCTCGTGATGGAGACGAACCTGTCTCTTCCCAACAAACGCAGCGGCAAGGTCCGCGACCTCTACGATGTCGAGCTGGCCGATGGCAGCGAAGCGCTGCTCATCATCGCCACCGACCGCATCAGCGCCTTCGACGTGGTCCTCGCCAACGGCGCGGCCGGCAAGGGTGTGGCGCTCACCCAGATATCCAAGTTCTGGTTCGACCACTTCGCGGGAGTGGTCGACGATCACCTGATCTCCACTGACGCCGCGGACGTCCCCGGTCTCACCGACGAGGAGCGCGAGCAACTCGACGGCCGGCTCATGCTCTGCCGCAAGACCCGGGTCCTGCCGGTGGAGTGCGTGGCGCGGGGTTACCTGGCTGGCACCGGCTGGCGGGACTACCAACGGACCGGCCAGGTGTGCGGCATCGACCTTCCCGCGGGTCTGCGCAACGGTGACCGCCTGGAGGCACCGCTGTTCACGCCATCCACCAAGCCGGAGAGCGGCCACGACGAGAACATCAGCTTCGCCGAGGGTGCCAAGGTCGTCGGCGAGGAGACGATGCTGTGGCTCCAGGAGAAGACCCTGACCCTGTACCGCCTGGCGCGCGACTACGCCGTCGATCGCGGCATCGTCCTGGCGGACACCAAATTCGAATTTGGGGTGGTGGACGGCAAGGAAGAGCCTCTGCTGATCGACGAGATTTTCACCCCCGACAGTTCCCGGTTCTGGCCCGCCGACGAATGGCAGCCGGGCGGCGAGCAGCCGAGTTTCGACAAGCAGTACGTGCGCAACTACCTGGAGACGGTGGTCGCCGACGGCCGCTGGGACAAGAATCCACCCGGGCCCGCGCTGCCCGACGATGTGATCGCCAACACCATGTCCCGCTATCTCGAAGCCTATCGGCGGCTGACGGGCTCTGATCTGTTCGACTGAACGGCGTATGCCGATCGCCAGCGTGTCGACCGAGCTCAAATACGGCTGCAATCCCCACCAGGGCAGGGCCGCGTTCGAATCCGACGCGGTGCGGATCCGCGCGGGCACGCCGTCGATGATCAACATGCTCGACGCCCTGAACGGCTGGCAGCTCGTCGCCGAGCTGGCCAGTGCCCTCGGCATGCCGTCCGCCGCGTCGTTCAAGCACGTTTCTCCCGCCGGTGCCGCCGTCGGCACCCCGCTGCCCGAGGATCTCGCCCGGGTGTACGAAGTGACCGGACGCGAACTGTCGCCGCTCGCGACCGCCTACGTGCGCGCCCGGGGTGCCGACCCCAAGTCCTCGTTCGGCGACTTCGTGGCGCTGTCGCATCCCGTGGACGCGGCCACGGCCGACTACTTGAAGAGCGTGGTCAGCGACGGTGTGGTCGCGCCCGGCTTCGAGGAGGGCACGCTGGCCACCCTGGCCGCCAAGAAGGGCGGCTCGTTCGTCGTCGTGGAGACCGATCCCCGCTACCGACCGCCGGCGTTGGAGTCCCGCGAGGTGTTCGGCGTCAAACTCGTCCAGCAGCGCAATGATCGGCGCGTGGGCGATGCCGACCTCGACGAAGTGGTCTGCGGCGAACTCACCACCGACGCACGGCGCGACCTGCTGCTCGGGCTTGTGACGCTGAAGTACACGCAGTCCAATTCGGTGGGCTTCGCCCTCGACGGTCAGATGATCGGCATCGGTGCCGGCCAGCAGTCGCGGGTCGACTGCACGAAGCTCGCCGGCACCAAGGCGGACGTCTGGCACCTCGGCCGACACCCCCGGGTGCTCGGTCTCGACTTCGCCCGCGGCGTCCGGCGCCAAGAGCGGATCAACTGGCGCGTGCGCTACATCGAGGGCGACCTGACGGCCGGTGAGCAGGAGGCGTTCGCCGAGGCCATCGACGACGACGTGCCGGCAGGGCTCTCCGCCGACGAACGCGACGCCTGGATGACCCGGCTTGGCGATGTGGCCCTCGTCAGCGACGGATTCATTCCGTTCCGCGACAACGTCGACCACGCCAGTCGACACGGCGTCGCCTTCATCGCCCAGCCCGGCGGCTCGAGCCGCGACGACGAGGTGATCGCCGCCTGTGCCGAACACGGCATCGCCATGGCGCACACCGGCCTACGACTCTTTCACCATTGATCCGAGCGGCCCATCGACTGGCAACGCTACAAGGCGCTGTGCGATCGGCCAGACGTGCTGTCGCGGTGGATGCTAATGGAGACGGCCTCACTCCTTGACGAGCCGTTGCGGTCGGTGGTGCTGGCGAACTGCCAAGGTACGCCGCAAGCCAAACCGGGGGACCACAAGGGCGGCGCCGACACGGACATGTTCGAGGTCGCGCTATCAGCGGACGAAGTCGGCAATGTGCTCAGCGTCGTCGAGGACGCGGCACAACGAGGCGTGGGCACGCCACGCAGTGCCAGGCTCGGCGGCTTCGTGGCCGCGTGGCGCGAACTCAAGCAATGGCAGGACGCGCAGGTCTAACGGCATGTTCAGAAGGGTCTTCGTCGCCAACCGTGCCACCGTCGCAAGACGAGTGGTCCGCGCCTGCCGCGAACTCGGCATCGACAGCGTGGCCGCCCATGCGGACATCGACGCCGCGGCGCCGCACCTCGCCGAGGCCACCGCGACCGCCCGCCTGCCGGGCTACCGCGCCCAGGACACGTACCTCAACGTAGCGCGGCTGATCGAGGCCGCCAAACAGTCTCACTGCGACGCTCTGCATCCGGGCTACGGATTCCTGGCCGAAAACGCCGACTTCGCCCGGGCGGTGGAGAGCGCCGGCATCCGCTTCATCGGCCCGGCCGCCCAATGGATCGAAACCTTGGGCGACAAGACTCGTGCCCGCCAGGCGATGGCCGAGGCGGGATTCCCCGTCCACGCCGGCAGCGGTGTCCTGAACGACCTCGACGCCGCCAAGGAAGCGGTCCGCCAAACCGGCTTTCCGGCAGTGCTCAAGCCGTCCGCCGGGGGCGGCGGCATCGGCATGGTCCGGGTCGCCAGCGAGGTCGACCTGCCTGCCGCATTCGCGACCGCCCGCACCCAGGCTGGCCGCGCCTTCGGCAACGACGCGGTCTACGTCGAGGCGTGGCTCGACCGACCGAGACACATCGAGTTCCAGGTCATCGGCGACGGCGACACGACGCTTGGGGTGCTCGAACGCGAATGCTCGGTCCAGCGACGCCACCAGAAGGTCATCGAGGAGGCGCCGGCACCCGGACTCGACCGGTCCCTGCTTGCCGGGATCGAAGCCGCGGCGACGGACGCCCTCGCCGGCTACGACAGCCTCGGCACGGTCGAGACCCTGTACGCCGATGGCGAATTCGGTTTCCTGGAGGTGAACACGCGGCTGCAGGTCGAACACGGCGTCACCGAGGCCATCACCGACATCGATCTTGTTCAAGCCCAGATCCGCATCGCCGCTGGCGAGGACTTGAGCAAGGTGACGCCGGACAAGGTCGTCGCGGACGGCCACGCGGTCGAGGCGCGAATCTACGCCGAGGACTCCGAGCGGCTGTTGCCCTCCACGGGTCGGTTGTCGGTCTATAGGCCACCCGACCTCGTGGGCGTGCGGATCGAGTCGGGCTACACGGAAGGTCAGTGGGTGACACCGTACTTCGATCCCCTGCTCGCCAAGGTCATCGGCACCGGGGCCACCCGCGAGCAGGCCATCGGGCGCACGCTTGTCGGCGTCAAGGCGTTCGACATCCAGGGCGTCGAGACGAACCGCGACCTGCTGCAGAACGTTCTCGGCAGCGAACCCTTCATCGCCGGCCGCCTGCACACCGGCTTGTTGGACGAGTTGCGGTAGCGCGGCTTGTTCTGCTCACAATTTCGGCGGCTTGCGCTACCGAGAGCTTCCCTGGTCAGGATCCCTTGGCCAGCAGGTCCCGCGCCCTGCGCAGAAGCTCGCCGGGAGTCTCCATGGATACCAGCCACTCGCCGATCCGAAGCAGGTCGTCCGTCGAGGTCAACCGTGCCAGCAACACCGCCAGCGACTCCGCCGTCGCCGCATCGAACTTCGAGGCCGCCTGGCGGACGAGAATTGAACGTTCGCCGGCAAGGCGGTGCGCTTCGAGCGCGCGTCGAGCCGCCGCTTCCTCGCGGGCCCGCGCCTCGGCAGCCCGTCGCGCAGCGGCTTCCTCCTGTACCTGCCGTTCGGCTGTTCGCCGGGCGGCCGCTTCCTCCTGTACCTGCTGCTCGGCTGTTCGCCGGGCGGCCGCTTCCTCATGCGGTGTGGGCAGGTTCTTACCCGTGATCGGGTCGTAGAGTCTGAGCACCGTACCGTCGAGCCACAGGTAGAGGCCCAGTGCTTTGCTGTGAAAGCCCCGCGAGCCGTTCGGCAGGACCGACTCCCGCATCGCCCGATAGTGCTTGCCGTCGAGTTCCAAACCTTGGAGCGAGGGCTCCAGCCATTCTGCCCGCGGGTCGTAGAGGAAGTACTCCGCGACGCCCCATTGCGCGTAGCGCCGCCTCTTGGTCCGCTCATCCTCCCGCCGCGTCGAGGCCGAGGTGAGTTCGAGCGTGACCCCCGGCGCATTCTCCTCCCAGATCTTGAACAGGTCCCTCGGACCCGCCTCGACACCGAAGGCGACGAAGATGTCGGGCGACAGGTGGCTTCGGGGATTGCCCCGCTCATCGTAGACGAGCAGGTTGGAACCCACGTACACGTCCTTGCGTCCCGCCATGAATTTCCGGATGCCGTAGGCGACGTCCGTCAGGCGCAGGAAGTGAAGGTCGGTCTCCGCCACCGGTCTGCCGTCCGACGTCGGGTACTCAACGGCATCCGGTTCGACGGCAACGGCTTCGCTCATAGGCCGGTCCTCCAAAACGCCTTGTACCGGCGGGGCGTACTCGGTTGGCGCGAGGAGCTTCGCGGTACGCGATGCGACCGTAACACGAGACTTGAAGGCCCCTCAATCGGCTGAAGATTCTGTCCACGCGCTGGTCCCCGATTCGCCTTCGAAACACGACCGATTGTCTTCAACCAGACGGCCCTCGTATGTCGGCCGTCGACCCTCCAACGTGTAGGAAAATGACCCTTTCGTGGCACTAGGCAACCTCTGATCAAGCCCATCCTTCCCGCATTCATTCCCGCATTCATTCCCGCATTCATTCCCGCATTCATTGCCGATCTGCTATAAACGCGCGTTTCGCGCTCAGCGCGGATTCGCTAGGGAGGCAGCGGGACATGGCGAAGCTTGAGATCGAAAGCGAGGTCACCGGCAACGTGTGGAAAGTCGAGGTGGAAGCAGGCGCTCGGGTCGATGCGGGCGACGTGCTGATGATCCTCGAGTCGATGAAGATGGAGATTCCGGTAGAGGCCCCCGAGGGCGGAACCGTGGCCGAGTTGCGGGTGGCCGAGGAAGACGCCGTGGAGGAAGACCAGGTGATTGCCATTCTCGAGACCTGAGCGGTTTCGTAGACCGGAGGCGCTGATGAGTTGGGAAGAGGAAGTCCGCGAGATCCACCGGCGACGGCGGCTGGCGAAGCAGCAGGGCGGCAAGGAAGGGATCGCCAAGCAGCATGCCCGCGGCCGGCTCACCATCCGCGAACGCGTCGACGCGCTGCTCGATCCGGGTTCGTTCCAGGAGCAGGGCCAGGCGACGGCCATCCCCGACTACGACGACAACGATGAACTGACGGGCTTCGTGCCCGCCAACTACGTGGTCGGTTTCGGCCGCATCGAGGGGCGCCGGGTGGTGGTCGGCGGCGAGGACTTCACCCTGAAGGGCGGTTCGCCCAACGCCGCCGGGCTGCGCAAGAGCGTCTACGCCGAGCACCTCGCGGTGCAGTACCGCGTGCCGCTGGTGCGCTCCCTCGAAGGCGGCGGCGGCAGCGTCAAGGGCGGTGGCGGCCGACGCGGTGGCACCGTCGGCGAGCCGGTGTACGCCTCCCCCCGGTTTCGCATCATCGCCGACGCCATGGGCGAGGTTCCCGTGGTGTCCATGGCGGCCGGCGCGGTGGCGGGTTTCCCGGCCGGACGCCTGGTTGCATCGCACTTCTCGATCATGACGCGCCACACCGCCCAGGTGATGATCGGCGGCCCGGCGCTGGTGGAGCGCGCACTCGGCGTCAGCCTCACCAAGGACGAACTCGGTGGTGCGCACATCCACGCCAAGAGCGGCATCGTCGACAACATCGCCGAGGACGAGTACGACCTGTTCAGCCAGGTCCGCCGGTTTCTCGGCTACCTGCCGTCCAACGTCCACCAGCGCGCTCCCCGGATCGCCTCCGAGGACGACCCCGAACGCATGGAGGAGGAACTGCTGACCGCCGTTCCCCGAGACTCCAACGCGCCCTTCGACATGCGCGAGATCATCGCCATGATCATGGACCGGGACTCGTTCTTCGAGATGGCGCCGGGCTACGGCACCAGCCAGATCGCCGGTCTGGCCCGCCTCGATGGACAACCCGTCGGCGTGCTCGCCAACGACAACCGCGTGTATGCCGGCGCAATGACCGCGGAAGCGGGCCAGAAGTACCGGCGTTTCGTCGAGATGTGTGACACCTTCCACTTGCCGGTGGTCAACTTCATCGACCAGCCCGGCTTCATGATCGGGCCCGAGGCGGAACGCAACGGCACCATCCGCTACGGCATGGCCGCCGTCTGCGCCGCCGCCCAGGCGAGTGTGCCGTGGGCCGCGATCCAGGTGCACAAGGGCTTCGGCGTCGCCACCGCGGCCCACTACGCGCCGGACAACTACGTGCTCGCGTGGCCCTCGGTGGAGAGCGGCGCGCTGCCCTTGGAGGGCGGCGTTGCCGTGGCCTTCCACCGCGAGATCGCGGCAGCGGAAGATCCCGACGCCAAGCGGCGGGAACTAGAGGACCGCTTGCGCAACGCGCGTTCGCCCTACCCCCGCGCCGAGTCCTTCGCGGTTCACGAGCTCATCGACCCGCGCGAGACCCGACCCACGCTGTGCCGCTGGGTCGACTGGATCCAGCCCCGACTGGACGAACTCAAAGGCCCCACGCGGTTCCCCATCCGCCCGTAGGGGCGGAACATAGCAGCCAAGGTCGTGCTGGGCTTGATCGCGGTTCCCCATCCGCCCTTGCCGGCTCGTCCGACGTGGCGGACGGAAGAAGGCCGTCGCTTCAATACCACGGCCTGTTGTTCGCCTCCGCCTTGAATAGGATGTAGTCGCGTAGCCGGCAGGCAGTCACGTGGTCGATGAACGGCACCACGACGTTGCCCGAGGCGAGCGCGACCGAGAGGCTGGCGAGCCCCCTGCGGCGTTGCAGGGGCGATTGCCGGACGGTCACCCGCTGTACCTTGCGGAACAGGAACACGTCTACCCGGTAGGCGAACAACCCGCGTCGGGACGCCAAGCCGTCGTCGTCGTGCAGGTACGCCTGGCGTCGCCAGCGCAGCCAAACCCGCGGTAGCGAGAGCGCGACCCAGCCGAGACACACAAGACTCGCGCCACCCCAGAACGGCCACAGAACGACGGTGGCGATGCCGGCGGGGACGAGCCCCCCGAAAAGAAATCGCGGCCACATGAAGTACGGCGAGACCGCCACGTACGCCTCGCTTGCGGGCGCGACCTGCATGGCCTGACTTGCCTCGGCGAAGCCACGCCTACGCACCTCCTCGACCTGCTGCTCGCTCAATAGGGGCACCCTGAGTTTCTCCACAGCATCGGACGAGGCGGCGTTGATGCCGCTGTTGGCCGGAAGGGCATCGAGGCGAAACCGCTGCAGGCGGCGCATGAACAGACCTTGGACTATGTGGAGTTGCTGGATCTTGCTCGCCTCCACGACCACGTCCTTGCGTGTCAACAGGCCGGCATGGGAGCTGAAGGCAGTCGCTTCCTGGCGCAACTCGAAGCCGTGGTAGCGCAGGAACGCCCACGCGACCGACGCTAGGACCAGCAGCGCCACGACCCCGACGACGAGGCCGGTCGCGACAACGAAGCCGGCGAGGAAGCCTAGGCCGACGATCTCCACGACCGCCTCCCGGGCAACGTTGAACACGGCGTCCAGCAGTTCCTTGGAACCCTGGTAGAGGAACGACAACACGGCGACCCCCGCAACCACCGCCTGGACCACCCTCGGGTCCGTCAGACCGACCAGCGCCACATCCCGGGGACCGAGGCGGAGGATGACTTCGCTGGGGGTCTCTTCCGCCACCGGTTCGGCGGACGCTCCTTGCGTGTCGACCCGTTGCCGCAGCAAGTCGGCGAAGTCGCGGCTGACGGCGGGTAGAAAGCCCTCGTTGGCGGTCGACCCGGCCGTGTCGAAACGAACAGTGACCAAGCCGAGCATCCGGTAGACGAGGGACTGTTCGGTGTTCACTCCCTGGATGCGGTCGTAGCGCATGTCGAGTTGGGTCTTGCGTATCACTCCCTGGCGGATCAGCACCCGCTCATCGTCCACCTTGAAGCGGAAGTGCAGGTAACGGAGCACGGCGACGACGGCCATCGCCAGCAGCCCGAGAACGACGGCCGTGGCGGCGAGCATCACGTGCTGCTTCAAGAGCACGAGCAGGCCGGCTGCGGCACCGATCATGTTGGTCCCGTTGGCGATGAGCTTTCTGATCGCGCGACCGAAGAAGAACAGCACGGCGACCGGCGCCGTGCGTCGCCAGGCGGAATCCATTCCGGGCATGGGCTCGTCGGGATTCAGCACTTTGCCAGGGCACGTCCGAGTGCCGTTTCGAAGCCCACGGGTTGAACGATGCGGTCAATCAACGCCCGAGCCCGCTTCCGCCCGCCGTTCCGGCTCGGGCACGGCGGCCAGCATCTTCTCCTCCATCTCCTCGGCGCTGCGCATGTCCGCCAAGTCGAGGCTGAAGTCCGGTCGATCCGGCGCCTCGATCTTGGCAAGCAGTTCACGGATCTCCCGAGGCGCAAGGCCAGATTTCCGCAGTTCGGCGCGGCTCAGTCCCGAGACGCCGTCGCGCACCCCGATCCCGCCCTCCCTAGCTTGCAGCAGCCTCGCGAGCACCAGCCGTTCGGCGTAGCTCAACCGCGTGCCGAGGACGTTGTAGTCGAGCCACGCCTCGTACGCTATGGGAGCGACCCGGGCCAGCATGCCGGCCATCACCCGGCCGTATTCCTGGATCTCCCACTGCGCGTGGTCGTCCACCCGCAGGGTCAGGAAGTGCAAGAGGTTGTGCAGGTCGATCTTCCAGTACCACTGGGTGTAGGTCGACAGCGGCAGGTCGATCCGCGCGAGTTCCCGCGCGACGTCCTCGGCGAGCAGCCAGCCGTAGGTGTCGGCGGCGTGGCGGCGGAGTTCCTGCCATCGCCCCACCGCGTCGGCGTGCAGTTCGACCGGTGCCGGGTCGGCCTCGCGGCCTTGGTTGTTGACGCTGCTTTGATGGGCGAAGTGGGCGTGCTCGGGCTCGTAGAACAGCAGCGGCAGGAGACTGTAGCGGGCGCTGTACTCGTTCACCGACGCCGTTCGATGCCGCACCCACTGGCGGGCGACGAACATCGGCATGGAGCAGTGGAACTTGAACTCGACCATCTCGCTGGGCGTGGTGTGCGCGTGGCGCTGCAGATAGCGGACCAGGCCGCGGGTCTGGCTGACCTGGCGCGTCCCCGCGCCGTAGCTCACCCGCGCGGCACTCTCGATGTCCTGGTCGGTGCCCATGTAGTCGACCAGCGCCACGAAACCGTGGTCGAGCACCGGGAAGTATCCGCCGAGAATCTCCTCGGCCGCCTCTGCGGTGGGGCGTTTGGTTTCCATCGGACTCGGCGCGCAATGCTTTGCAAGCGACAGTAGCACGGTCCCGTCAATTGCGCCGACCGCGAGCTCTGGTCAAGAGCCTCCCTGCGGATCGCAAGTTGAAGCCGACGACCGAAAGCCATGCGTACTTTGCCTTGCGCCCGTTGGGCGTCGCCTTGACAATCACCGTCTTGGCACATAGGGACCCGGGGCCCTCCCGCCTCGGTTGACAGATGCGCATGAGACCCTCCCCGAACTCCTCCTGGAGGCCGCTGGCCTCACTGCTGCTGGCGGTCACCGTCCACGCGGGGGTGCACGCCGCGGAGCAGCGGACCGCGTACTCGACGGTCGACCTCGTCGCCGAGCAGGCCTCGCTACCGACGGCCGGCGGCACGGTTACCCTCGGTCTCCACCTCGAACCGGATCCCGGCTGGCACGCCTACTGGACCAATCCAGGCGATGCCGGCAAGGAGGCGTCCATCCGCTGGACGTTGCCGGAAGGCTTCGAGACGGGCGAGTTGCAGTTTCCCGCGCCCCACGTCATCCCGTTCGACATCTTCAACACCTACGGCTTCGACGAAGCCATCCTGCTGCTCACCGACATTACCGTTCCTCCACTTGAAGGCCGCAGCGAAGTCGAACTCAAGGGCCGGGCGAGCTGGGTCGTCTGCGACGACGAGCTATGCGTGCCGGAACGTGCCGAGTTCACCTTGACGTTGCCCGTCGGCGACGGCGCGGACGATGCCGACAACGAAGCGCGATTTGCCGCGGCACGGGCGAAGCAGCCCGAGGCTGTCGACTGGCCGGCCCTTTTCTGGGTGGAGAACGATCGGGTCAACATCGCCATCACCGTGCCCCACGCGGCGCTGGATCCGTACCTGTTCGTGGAGACCAGGCGGCTGGTCCGCTACGACGCGCAGTCGAGTGCCGAGACCGCCAACGGCTTGCGCTTCTCCATGGCCGCAGGCACGCGCGCGGCCGCGGACACGCGTCCGGAAGGAACGCGTGCGGAAGGAAAAGGAATCGAGACGACACGAGCCGTTCTCAGCTACCGGGACGCCGACGGCCAAGCACGCAGCGTGCTGCTCGACATCGCACGGGCGGATGGCGCGATAGCCGGAGGAACCGCGAGGTTCGCGTCCACCCAGTCGCTCGACATCGCACGGGCGGACGGCGCGATGGACGACGCCATGGCCACCGCCGGCACCGCATCGACCGCTGGTTCCGGCGGGGCAGCGGGGACGACGGGCACGATCACGACCGCGTCCGGCGTCGCCACGGCCATCCTGTTCGGCCTGCTCGGTGGCATCATCCTGAACCTGATGCCCTGCGTCTTTCCGATCCTCAGCATGAAGGCGCTCGGACTCGTGGAGTTGTCCGGAGCGGACCGTCGGACCGCCCGGTCGAGCGGCGTGTTCTACACCATCGGCATCCTGGTCGCCTTCACCGTCATCGCCGTCGCACTCATCGTGCTTCGCGAAGCGGGCACCGCGGCGGGTTGGGGTTTCCAGATGCAGTTGCCGCTGGTCAACCTGGGTCTCGGCCTGCTCATGGTCGCCATCGGCCTCAACCTCGCCGGCGTCTACGAGCTCGGGATGGGGCTGATGGGCGTCGGCCAGTCGCTTGCCGCCGACGCCGGGAGCGAACGGCGCACGGCTTTCTTCACGGGGCTGTTGGCGGTGCTGGTCGCCACACCCTGCACCGCACCGTTCATGGCGGGTGCCCTGGGCTACGCATTGTCCCAACCCACAGCGGTGGCGCTCGCGGTGTTCCTCGCCCTGGGCCTGGGTCTTGCGCTCCCCTACCTGCTGCTCTCCTTCGTACCGGGACTCGGCCGGGTGCTGCCGCGACCGGGTCCGTGGATGGCGAAGCTGCGCGCCGTACTCGCGTTCCCCATGTTCGCCACGGCACTGTGGCTGTTCTGGATCGTCGGTCGCCAGCTCGGCGCCTCGTCCATGGCCGTTGCGTTGCTGGCCGCCCTGCTGCTGGCCTTCGGACTGTGGGCTTACGGCCAGGCCGCCGGCGCGACGCGACAATGGGCCTGGCACGCCACCAGCATTGTCGGGCTTGTCGGCTGCCTGCTCCTTGGCGTGGAGATGGAGGAATACCGGGCGGAGCCCCAGGTCGCGGGAGAGGCTTCCGCCGGCACATTGGGCAAACTCGAACTCGAGCACTTTTCTGCCGAGCGCGTCGTCGGCTACATCGACGAGGGCCAACCGCTGTTCGTCTACTTCACCGCCGACTGGTGCCTGAGCTGCAAGGCCAACGAGAGGGCCGCGCTCGCCACCGACGCCGTGGGCGATGCGATGGCCGAACGCGGCATCAAGGTGGTCGAAGCCGACTGGACCACCGAGGATCCCGTGATCACCGAGTGGCTCGAGATGTACGACCGCGTCGGCGTGCCGCTGTACCTGTATTTCCCGCAGGGCTCGACGCCCGCTACCGCCGCCGTGCTGCCGCAGATCCTCCTGCCGAACATCGTCATCGACGCCATCGATGCCGCCGACAAAGCGGTAACCGTGGCACTGGCCGATTGGGGCCCGATCCAGACCTACCTCGACCTCGACAAGGTGTGGCACGAAATCGACGACGAAATCACCGCGTCGGACGCCACCAAGGAGGAGAAAGACCGCCGCCGCGGGGAGGAACGCGGGCCGCATCCCGACATCGGGCCGGCGTCGGTCGCGGCGAAAGCCATCATCGCCCTGGGCGGCGAACACGAGCGGACCGTTGACGCCGCGGCCTTCCTTGCCGAAGAAACCCCCAACTCCGACGATGTGGCCCTCGGTGCCGTCGCGCTCCTTCGTCATGCACCGGACCACGAGGACTGGCCGCTGCTGCTGTGGAATATCGACTTCCGTGTGGGTCCCGGCGACAACGAAGCCGTCGACGCGCTGTTCGAGACCATGGCCAACGACCCGACCCACCCGGTGCACCGTGCCACCGCCCGCTACTACCTGGCGTCGAGGCACATCCGCCAGGTCAACGACATCGGCACGGCCGCCGAGAATCGCGAGACGTATCGACAGGCCGCCTTCGCCGCCGCCGAGGGCTTGAGCGCCGGGGTGGAGAACGAACCGTTCAGGACCCGCAGGGACCGCGACCCGATCACCCTGGCCGAAGCCCAGGAGAACCTGTTGAACAGCTTCAGCTTCGCGGTCGGCCGAGCCCTGCCCGATGTGCAGGCGGCGACCTTGGACGGTACCGAGGAGAGCTTCTCCGCCTATGCCGGTCAGGTGGTCCTGCTCGACTTCTGGGCGACCTGGTGCGGGCCGTGCGTCAAATCGCTGCCCAAGCTACGCGAGCTGGACGAGTCGTTGCCGGATGAACGCTTCGAGATCCTCTCCATCAGCGTCGACGCCGAACTCGACACGGTCACCGAATTCCAGGTCGACGAGCCGATGCCCTGGGCGAACTGGCACATCGGACCGAAGAGTGACATCCTGAAGACTTGGGTGGTACGGGGCTATCCGACCTACCTCCTGGTGGATGGCGACGGTACGGTGCTGGCGAGAACCCACGACCTCAACGACGATCTCACGGCGCTGATCGAACGCACCGTGAACGGGACGACCAGCTAGTGCGTCTCGCGAGTACGCGAGCGCGTCTCCCTTCGGGAGCCGTTCAAGAGCAGCTCGAAGCGATTTTCCACGTGCAACCTGAGGGTGAACATCAAGGGCGCTCAAGGAGTCTAGTGCGTACTTGCCGTCGGCACGCTGTCTTGGCAGACCATAGCGATCCAGGGGCGGTGTCGACACCAGACACGGGCGACCACAAGGGTCGCCCCTACGCATAGATGGACCGGCGTCGGGGATAGGCGGTGACCAGCTACTTCATTCGCCGCTTCCTGCTCATCATCCCGACGTTCATCGGCGTCACGATCCTGGTGTTCGTGTTGACACGGCTCGTCCCCGGTGGACCCATCGAGCGGATGATGAGCGAGGCCAGGCTTGCCGGTGACGAGACCGCGGCGTCCAGCTACGACAGCCAGGGCGGCAGTACGTTGTCCGACGCGCAACTGGAGGATCTCAAGGCCTACTACGGCTTCGACAAGCCGGTCGTCGTGTCCTACTTCGATTGGCTCGGCAAGGTGCTCGTGCTCGACCTCGGCCGGTCGACGCGCTACAGCGACCCGGTCTGGGACACCATCACGGACCGCCTGCCGGTGTCCGTCTTCTACGGCATCTGGACCCTCATCCTCACCTACGGCGTGTGTATACCACTCGGCATGTACAAGGCCATCCGCCACAAGACAGCCTTCGACAACGCGACGTCCGCCGTCATCTTCGCGGGCTACGCCATCCCGAGCTACGTCGTCGCCCTGCTGTTGCTGACCATCTTCGCCGCCAACCTGGAATGGTTCCCGCTCGGCGGTTTCGTCAGCGGCGACTTCGACGAGCTGTCGACGATGGAGAAGGTCGGCGACGTGTTCACCCACGCCGTGCTTCCCCTGATCGCCTACACGGCGGGCAGCTTCGCGTTTTCGACGATCCTCATGAAGAACTCGCTGATGGACAACCTCGCCGCGGATTATGTGCGAACCGCCGTGGCCAAGGGCATGGACTTCAAGCGCGCCATTTTCGGTCACGCCTTCCGCAACAGCCTGATCCCGCTCGCCACCGGCTTCGGCAACAACATCTCGCTGATCCTCACCGGATCGTTCCTGATCGAGAAGATATTCAACATCGACGGTTTCGGACTGCTCGGTTTCGAGTCGCTGATCGAACGGGACTATCCGGTGGTCATGGGCATCCTCGTGCTGTCGTCGCTGCTGTTCCTGATCGGCAACATCCTGTCCGACATCTGCGTGGCCCTCGTCGACCCGCGGGTCAAGTTCGGCAGCGGGGAGACATCCCAATGAAAGTCAGGCGGTCCCCAGCCCCGAGCCCCCTGACACCCCGTCCGGCTTCGACGCGGGCACCGCGGTGTCGCATGGGTTGCGAGGCCGCTTACGCGAGGGATTCACGATCAATCCGCAGACCGTCAAGCAGTGGCGGCGGTTCAGGTCGATCAAGCGGGGCTACTACTCCGCCGTGGCGCTGGTCGTCGCCCTCGTCCTGTCTGCCGGTGCGGAGCTTCTCGTCAACGGCCGCGCACTCGTCGTGTCCTACGATGGCGAACTGTATTTCCCGACCTACGGCGACATCATCCCCGGTGCCACCTTCGGCCTCGACTATGAATACGAGACGGACTACCGCGACCTGAAGGCTCGGTTCGAGGCCCAGGATCGCGGCAACTGGGTGTTGATGCCCCCCGTACCCTATGGCCCGCTGGAGAACGACCTGACGCCGGGGTTCTTCCCGCCCTACGCGCCGTCGTTCGAGACCGGTCACTATCTCGGCACCGACCAGACGGGGCGCGACGTGCTGGCGCGGCTGATCTACGGCTTCCGGATCGCCTTCGCCTTCGCCTTCCTGCTGCTCCTGTGCAACTACCTCATCGGTATCGCGGTGGGCTGCGCCATGGGATTCTGGGGAGGCGTCTTCGACCTGCTGTTCCAGCGCGTGATCGAGATCTGGAACATGGTGCCGAGCCTCTACGTGATCATGATCGTGGCCAGCATCGTCATACCCAACTTCTGGACGCTGGCGGTCGTGATGGTCATTTTCGGCTGGACCCAGATGACCTGGAACATGCGCACGTCGACGTACAAGGAGAAGACCCGGGAGTACGTCCTCGCCGCGCGCGCCCTCGGTGCATCCAACACCCGCCAGATCGCCAGCCACGTGATCCCCAACACGATCTCGGTGATCGTCAGCTTCATCCCCTTCTCCATCGCCGGCGGCATCTTCCTCCTGACCGCGCTGGACTACCTCGGGTTCGGCCTGCCGCCGCCGACACCGAGTTGGGGGGAACTCCTCGCCCAAGGCCAGAACCACATCGTCACGGCGCCGTGGATCATCCTCTCGGTGGGCATTGCCATCTCCATCGTGCTGATCATGGTCAACTACATCGGCGAGGCGGTCCGCGAAGCCTTCGATCCCAAGAAGCACGCGTACTTCGAGTAACGGGAGTTGCACGACATGGACTACCCAGCCAAAGCCATCGTCGCCTTCGCGGCCGCTATCCTGCTGACTGCGGGTTGCGGCAACGAGACGACCATCTACCTTGATCTGGGCACTGTCCTCGAACCCTACGCCCCACCCGAGACCGCGATCGAGCTGCCGCCCATCGACGTCATGGAGGGGGACGGCCTGCCCGATACGCTGCCGGAAGATCTGGTCTGGGTCACCAACGACGAGGACCCGCTGTTCGCTTCGCCCGATGCCAAGCGCGGCGGCACGTTCCGCACGTCCATTCTCGGTTTCCCGCTCACCCTGCGCCGGGTCGGGCCGGATTCCAACGGATCCTTCGCGGGTTTTCTCAGACCCAACCAATTCGGCCCCGTCGCCCTTCATCCGGTTACCCGCAGGGCAATCCCCGCCCTGGCCACCCATTGGGCCTTCGGTGCCGACGGACGGAGCATCTACTACCGGCTGAACCCGAAGGCGCGCTGGTCGGACGGCGTCCCGGTCACCGCCGACGACTTCGTGTTCGCGGTCCAGTTCATGCGCGCGAAAGAGATCGTCGCCCCCTGGTACAACAACTACTACGTGGAACGAATCCGCGACCTGAAGCGCTACGACGACCACACCTACGGCGTCCAGGGGGCGAACGCCATGCCGGGCGCCGAGATGCATGCCAGCTACGGCGTCGGCCCACAGCCGCGGCACTTCCACGTGCTCAACGCCGATTGGGTGGCGAACACCAACTGGCAGATCGAACCGAACACAGGGCCCTACCAGATCACCAAGGTCCGCAAGGGCAAGTACATCGAGATGACCCGCAAGGCCGACTGGTGGGGCGACGACGTCAAGTACTTCAAGCACCGTTTCAACCCGGACAAGATCCGGGTCCGCGTCATTCGCGACCCCAACGTCGCGTTCCAGTACTTCCTCAAGGGCAACCTGGACACGATGGGCCTCGTGCTACCCCAGTACTGGCACGACAAGGCGACCGGCACGGCGTTCGACCGGGGCTACATCGTCAAGTATTGGTTCTACAACGAACAGCCCGAGGCATCGGGCATGTACCTGAACATGGCCGACCCGATTCTCGCGGACGAGCGCGTGCGCTTCGGCATCGCGCATTCCATGAACTTCGAGCGTGTCATCAGCACCGTGCTGCGCAACGACTACGAACGGCTGTCGACCTTCCAGATGGGCTTCGGCGACTACGACAACGTCGACATCCAGCCGCGCGAATTCGACCTCGACAAGGCCGACCGGTACTTCGACGACGCCGGCTTCGAGACCCGCGGCGGCGACGGAATCCGCATCAATGACGCCGGCGAACGGCTGTCGTTCCAGGTGACCTACGGATGGCCGCTGCACACCGACAGGCTGGTCGTCCTTCAGGAAGAGGCGCGAAAGGCGGGTTTGGAACTCATCCTGGACCTGAAGGACGGCCCGGGATCGTTCAAGAAGATGCAGGAGAAGAAACACCAGATCGCCTGGATGGGCTGGGCCGCGGGCGGACTGGCGCCGGGCTACTGGGAGCACTTCCACTCGGTCAACGCCAACAAGACGCAGACCAACAACATAACGAACCACGTCAACCCGGCGATGGACCCGCTGATCATGCAGTACCGGGCCTCCACGAGCCTCGAGGAACGCGTGCGGCTCGCGAGGATCCTCGAGCAGATGGTGCACGACTCCGGGGTCGTGGTTCCGACCTTCCGGGTGCCCTACACCCGCGCCGGCGCGTGGCGTTGGGTGAAGCTCCCCGAGTGGCTGGCGCCACCCACGGCGGCTTCGATGTTCAGCCCCTTCGCCGATACCGGCGGGTTCTCCGGCGGCGGCCTGTTCTGGATCGACCTCGAGGAGAAGGAACGGACCCTGGAGGCCAAGAACGACGGCGAGAGTTTCGGGCCCACGACGATCGTCAACACGACCTACCGGGTCCAGCCGGCGAGTTGAGGGCGACGTGTCGATTCTCGAAATCGATGAGCTTTCCGTCGCCTTCGACACCGAAGGCGAGATCGTCACCGTCGTCGACCGGGTGAGCTTCGACCTCGAAGCCGGCGAGACCCTGGGCGTGGTCGGCGAATCGGGTTGCGGCAAGAGCGTCACGGCGCTGTCGATCATGGGCCTCCTGCCCAAACCGTCGGGCCGGATCCAGGGTGGCGACATCCGCTTCAAGGGCGAGAGCCTGCCGTCGCTCGCGCCACAACGCATGCGCGACATCCGCGGCAACCGCATCGCCATGATCTTTCAGGAGCCGATGACCGCACTGAATCCGGTGCAACGGATCGGCCGCCAGCTTGCGGAGACCTACGCCCTGCACCAACCCGACCTCGACGCCGACCGGGTCCATCGCCGCTGCCTAGGCTTGCTGGACCAGGTCGGCATCCCGGCGCCGGAGCAGCGTCTGACCGAATACCCCCACCAGCTGTCCGGCGGCATGCGCCAGCGGGTGATGATCGCCATGGCCCTGGCCAGCAAGCCCGATATCCTCATCGCCGACGAGCCGACCACGGCGCTCGACGTGACCATCCAGGCGCAGATCCTCCAACTGCTGCGCGAGGCGCAGCGCGAGACCGGCATGGCGATCATCTTCATCACCCACGATCTCGGCGTCATCGCCGAACTGTGTTCACGAGCGGTGGTCATGTACGCAGGCCGGATGGCCGAACAGGCACCCATCCGTCCCCTCTTCGCCGGTCCTCTGCACCCCTACACCCGCGGTCTGCTGGCTTCGATTCCACGCCTGGCGGACGAGCCGAAGACCGTCCTGACCACGATTCCGGGTGTCGTGCCCGGCATCGACGAACTGCCGAGTGGCTGCCGCTTCGCCAACCGCTGCCCCCACGTCCAAGACCTCTGCAACCGCCAGGCGCCCGAACTCGAGGTGGGCGCACCCGGCCATCGGGTCGCCTGTCACCGCTGGCGCGAGATCGACGCATGAGCGACATAGCCGACCAACCACTGCTCCGGGTCGACGGCCTCACCAAGCATTTCCCGATCCGCGCCGGGATCCTGCTGCGCACCGTCGGCCAGGTTCACGCCGTGGACGAGGTGTCGTTCCAACTCGATGCAGGGGAGACCCTGGGACTCGTCGGCGAGTCCGGCTGCGGCAAGAGCACCGTCGGCAAGACCCTGCTGCGCCTCTACGAGCCAACCGCGGGCGGCGTATTCTTCGAAGGCCGGGACATCACCACCATGGGCCGCGCGGAGCTGCGCGCCCTGCGGCGGGACATCCAGATCATCCTGCAGGATCCGTCCGAGTCCCTGAACGCCCGCCACACCGTCGGCAAGATCATCGAGGAGCCTTTTGTCATCCACCGCCTCGGCACCGCCGACGAGCGTCGCCGCTGGGTGGGGGAACTGCTCGAACGCGTGGGCTTGAGCCCTGCCGCGGCCGGTCGCTTCCCCCACGAGTTCTCCGGCGGCCAGCGGCAGCGCATCGGCATCGCCCGCGCCATTGCGCTCCGGCCCAAGCTCATCGTCTGCGACGAGGCCGTGTCCGCCCTCGACGTGTCCATCCAGTCCCAGATCATCAACCTGCTGCTCGACCTGCAGCGGGAGATGAACCTGGCACTCATCTTCATTGCCCACGACCTGGCCGTGGTCAAGCATGTCTCCGACCGCATCGCGGTGATGTACCTCGGCGAGGTCGTCGAGACCGCGACGGCGAAGGACATCTACGCCACGCCGCGTCACCCCTACACCCAGGCGTTGATCTCCGCGATCCCCATGCCGGACCCAACCGCCGACCGCGACCGCATCGTCCTGGTCGGCGATGTCCCCTCCCCCATCGACCCACCGAGCGGCTGCCGGTTCCACACCCGCTGCCGCTACGCCCGCGAGGACTGTCGGCAAAGGAAACCGGCGGTGGAGCCGGTGCGGAACGGGGCCTCGGTGGCTTGCCACTACTGGCGGGGGCTGTAGGTCGACCGATATCGTCCGTCATTTGACAGACGAGCTATTGTAGCTACTATAGCCCGCATGGAAGAGATTGCCGCCAGGGATGCCAAGAACCGCTTCGGTCGCTTACTCGATGCCGCGCAACGCGCACCAGTGCGGGTTACCAAGAACGGTCGAGCCATCACCGTGATGATGTCGGTTGAACAATACGAACGACTCCGGGGGGTGGCTTGGGATCGCCTCTCGACCACGATGGATGCGATGGCCGATGAAGCCGAGGCAAACGGTCTAACGCAAGCCAAGCTTGCCAAGCTTCTTGCCGATGAGAGTTGATAGAGCGGTTGTCGATACCAACGTCCTGATTAGCTCTGCTCTCCAGTCATCCGGCCGTCCCCGCCGCGTAGTCGACACCATTCGCAAGACCAACGCATCGTTGTTGTTTTCGGATGAGACCTTCGATGAACTTCGAACCCGTATCCAACGATCCAAGTTCGACCGCTATGTCAGCAAGAGCCTTCGAGACGCCTACCTCTTGCAGCTACTCGCCGTCTCCGATTGGGTGTCGATCACAAACTCTCGGCTCGGCTGCCGCGACCCGGACGACGACAAGCTTCTGGAAACGGCAATCATGGGAAAAGCGGACTGCCTGGTCACCGGAGACGGCGACCTACTGGACATGTCTGTGTTCCAAGACGTTCCCATCTTGACGCCAACCGAATTCCTGAGCCAACCATCTCCCGACTCCACGACACGCGCATAGCCAACGCAATCCTGTTGACGGCATTTCGCGGCACCAAGATAATCGCGCGCCTTGCCTTCGGTGGTTGAAGTCCGCCGGACCACCTCAACGCGCGCCACCGGCCGTCCCATGTTGTTGCCACGTTCGTCGTTCGCCCTGTTCGCCCTCGTCCTGTCGGCCTCGCCTGCAGCGCAATCCAACGGCCAGCCCCAAGGCACGGCGGCGCGCCTCGAACAAGCCCCAACCGTGGACGGCAACGTTGTCGGCGATCCAGCATGGGCCGGGTTGACGCCGTTCACCGGCTTCTCGCAACTCAGGCCCAATAGCGGCGCGCCCGCGTCCCAGCGCACCGAGGTCTACTTCGGCTTCACCGACGACACGCTCCACGTCGGCGTGGTCTGTCACGAAACCGACCCGTCCACGATCACCGTGTCCAACGACGGTGCACAGTCGGACTCGTTCACCATGGTCCTCGACACCTTCGGCACCGGCCAGGCGGGCGTGCTGTTCGGCACGAATCCGGTGGGTGCGGAGTACGACGGGCAGGTGGCCCGGGAACGCGTCGATTGGAACTGGAGCACCGTCTGGGAGGTGCAGGCAATCACCGGCGACAGCGGTTGGAGCGCCGAGTTGGCGATTCCGTTCGCGTCGCTGCGCTACGGCAAGGGCGTCGTGCAGACCTGGCGGGTCAACTTCGCGCGGGTCATCCGCGGCAACAACGAGGTTTCCTACTGGGCCCAGATACCGCGCCAGTTCAGCATGTACCGCCTGTCGCTCGCCGGGACCATCGACGGCATCCGCGTGCCGCCCCGCCACCGCGAACTCAAGATCACGCCCTACGCGCTCGGCCGCATCGAGCGAGGTGGCGATCTCGACGACTCGCAACGCGACGACGATGCCGGTTTCGACGTGAAGTACTCGATCACCCCGAGCCTCACCCTGGATCTCACGTACAACACCGACTTCGCCCAGGTCGAGTCCGATCGACAGCAGGTCAACCTCGGCCGCTTCAGCCTTTTCTTCCCCGAGACGCGACCGTTCTTCCTCGAGAACGCCGGCCTGTTCCAGGTCGGCATTCCGGGGGCGGCCCTCGTGTTCCACAGCCGCCGAATCGGAATCGCACCGGACGGTCGGCGCTTGCCCATCGAGGGCGGCATCCGGGTCTCGGGCAAGGTGGGTCCGGCGACCAACGTGGGCCTGCTGCACATGCGCGTCGACGGCACCTCGGACGGGACCGACGAGAACGAGTTCACCGTGGCCCGCGTCAGTCGGGACCTGCCCAACCGGTCGTCGATCGGTTTCATCGGCACCGACCGTCAGGGCACCGAGTCCGATGGCCGGACATACGGCGTAGATGGCAGTCTGGGCCTCGGTGCGAACACCCAACTGCATGCTTTCGCCGCACGGTCCAGCACCCCGGGCCTCGACGACGAGTACGCCGCCTCGGTGTACGGTGCCTACAACTCGCCAACCTGGACCGCCGACGCCAGCTACGCGGATGTCGGCGGCGGCTTCAATCCCGCCGTGGGCTTTGTCGCTCGTCGCGACTACCGCGCCGTTCAGCTGTTCGCGCAGCGCAATATCGTCAACGACGAGACCCTGAACGAATGGCGACCGCTCGTCATCTACCGCAGCCACTGGGACTTCGAGGGATTCCAGGAGAGCAGTAACCTGCACTTGGAGAGCTGGTACATCTGGAAGAGCGGCGCGGATATCTGGCCATCCGTCAACTTCAGCCACGAGGGCGTCAAGGAACCGTTCGCCATCGCCGGCGTCGAGGTGCCCGCGGGCGACTATCGCAACCGTGATTTCGAGATGGGTATGAGCTCCGCGCCCAACCGGAAGTGGAGTGGTGGCACCCACCTGGTGGCCGGTGGCTTCTACAACGGCAAACGCGTGAGCTTCGCCCCGTATGTCAACTACCGTCGGGACGAGACGTTCAATGCCTGGGCGGGCTTCAACCACAACACCATCGACCTAGGCAGTGAAGAAGGCTCGTTCGACGTGAACGTGATCCGGGCGGGCCTGTACTACTCATTCACGCCGAAGGTGGGCATCGGGACCTTGGTGCAGTACAACGATGCCGACGACGTGTTCTCGGCGAACGTCCGCTTCTCGTGGTTGCGCTCCGCCAGCGCCGGCCTCTACGTCGTCTACAACGAGATCGACGCCCGCTCGGGCCTCGGCGAGCCCCGGCGCGAGTTCGTACTGAAGTACAGTCACATATTCAACGTGTTCTAGGGAAGCTCTGAACAAGCGCATTCCTAGCGCGGCACGATCAAGCTGCTGCGGCTTGGCGATCGACCGCCCGGACCAGGTGTGGTGCGCGGACATCACCTACATCCCTGTCTTCCCACTCGTTCAGGACGGCATCGATCTCCTCGCGGCCCAACCAGACAGTTCGAATCGCCGCACCCCTCTCCACCAAGTCTACTCGCACTGCGCACGATGACGATCCAGCTTTCCTCTACCTCCGATCAACCAGCGAATCCTCAAGCCGGACCTCCACCGCCTGAAGCAGCGGATGTCCAACCAGATCTTCAAACACCGACGAGTTGAATCCCACGAACGTCCGGTCCAAATCAATGTCGGTGCAAACTAACCAAACGCGGTCCTCCGACCAAGCCAAATTGACGGTTGCGTCATAGCCAACGAAATATCGAAAGTCCAACGCGTCGAGCGGTCCGCGGAACAGGTCGTACTGCCGCGCCCCTGTATCGAGCAAGCCGGCTCTTGCGACCTCGGCCTTGTAGGTCGCGCCCCACCCTTGCCACACGGCAAACCAGCATGCCGCGCCCGCCGGAGTGTGCGGGCGCAGAATGCTCTTTAATGGACCCGATACGACGTCGGGTAGCCAGCCGTCCTCCTGCGGGTGATCAATCCGAACATACCGCTCGAATCCTCGGGGAACGAGCGAGCCGATACAGAATGTCGCGAACGGGGCCAATCCGTGCACGACCCACTGGGCCGACCGGACATCCGTCCGTGGCGTCAGCACTCAACGAACCTAGAAGCCGACGTCCTAGTCCCGGGAAAGGGATTGAACCAACCCGTACTCGAACCCACGATAAAGAGGCGGAATCGCGTTCGGAATGTCCCCGGTCCCTCGCTACAAGCAGTTCTCACAACAGTCTGGCGTTTCTGCCACGTTGGAGAGAGGTTGATTCCGGATTTCTGGGAGAATCGATAGTCCTTCGGCACCCACGTGTTGAAGACCCACACTTCAATCCACTGGTCCAAAGTCATGTGTAGGCTGTACGTCAAGAGTTGCGACGGGCCCGCTACATAGCTACATGTCACGTCGGCGTTCCCAACGATGTATCCCGGTGCGTGAACCGACGCATGCGGCCAGTTCGCTTGATACGGCAAGCACCAGATACTCGCCGGTCCTGTTGATCTCGTCACACTAGCTCCGCCGCTGGCGTACTCGGGCGCAACAGCCGCGTTCTGAATCAACGACCCTGACACCTGCTCCGGGATAGTCATACTCACTGCATCGGGTACGCCAATGCCCCCACGCCCATACAACTCCATCGCGCGTTCGAGGTCAAACAGCGACTCGACGCGGTCCTTCGCGTTGATCAAGCGTCCGTTGAACTCATCAATCTCACGCTGAACAACGTCCGCATCAATACCCTCCAGCAAACCCGACCGGTTCACATCTAGCAACCCATCGCGAACGACCACGGCAGACAAAACCCGTCCTATGAAGTTCCGAACTCCCTCGTTATCAATGACGCGAGTTGTCTGATCGAGTAGTCCTGCGGCCGAAAACGTCCTCTCCAGGTTGTCTTCAATGAGCGTACCCTTGTGTTCTGGTACGTCTTTATACCCACTAGCCGCAAGATTCACATGCGACAACAAAGGCATGTCCGAGAACTCGAACCGTTCTAACCCTTCAAGATCGTTGTTATGGAGGATCAGCCGCTTAAGCCGGGTCGCCCGGCTCAAATTCCAAGGAATCTCGCCCTCAAGCTCATTGCTATGCAGACCTAACGATTCCAGTCGACCCAACTCCCCAAGCTCTCCTGGGATCTTCCCGGTAAGCCCGTTGTAGGACAAATCGAGCCGCTTCAGGATCGACAGCCCGCCCAAAGTCCAAGGGATCTCGCCCGTAAACTCGTTGCCCGTCAGCAGCAACGTCTCAAGCGACGCAAGCGAACCCAGTTCGTTAGGGAGACTGCCTGAAATCGCGTTCCAGCGCATGTCCAAGAGCTGCAAGGCCTGCAGGTCTCCCACTTGGTACGGCAAGGTACCGGTGAGTCCATTGCTAGCCAAATTGATCTTCGTCACGCGGCCTTCGGTCGTCTCAACTCCATACCACTCCGCCAACGGCGCATCGGTCAGCCACCCCTCGGAACGCTCCCAACCACCACCGCCCAGCCAATCGTAGATTGCCGCGAGCGCTTCCCTGTCGTAGGCCGCCACTGAGTCGGCCGTGACGATGAGCAAGAAAAGCAAGATCCGCGCAAACATCATTGACTACCTCCAAGCCGCTACAGTGGCCAATGGCGAATAATCCGATTCTACCGCTGACCGGTCGCCACCCGCACATTTTCGTCCAGACGCGACCGTCGTGCCGTCGGAGTCGCGGACCCCCGGTTGACGTTCAATGCCTGGGCGGGCCTCAACCACAACACCATCGACCTCGGCAGTGAAGAAGGCTCGTTCGACGTGAACGTGATCCGGGCGGGCCTGTACTACTCATTCACGCCGAAAGTGGGCATCGGGACCTTGGTGCAGTACAACGACGCCGACGACGTGTTCTCGGCGAACGTCCGCTTCTCGTGGTTGCGCTCCGCCAGCGCCGGCCTCTACGTCGTCTACAACGAGATCGACACCCGCTCGGGCCTCGGCGAGCCCCGGCGCGAGTTCGTGCTGAAGTACAGTCACATATTCAACGTGTTCTAGAGGAATGACATGACCGACGACTACTCCCTGACCTTCCACACCCATCCGAGGTCCCGCGGTCGAGTCGCACGCTGGATGCTCGAGGAAGTGGACGCGCGGTACGACACCGTCGTGATGGACATCGGCAAGAAGATCACCGACCCCGAGTTCCTGGACCTGAATCCGATGGGCAAGGTACCGGTGATCGTTCACAACGGCGTCGTCGTCACCGAGTGCGCGGCGATATGCGCGTACCTCGCCGACGTGTTTCCCGAAGCCGGCCTCGCACCGGCACCCTCGGCGCGAGGCCCCTACTACCGGTGGCTGATGTTCGGCGCGGGGTGCCTCGAGGCCGCCGCGATCAACCACGGACTTGGCGTCGAGATCGCTCCCGAACAGGAAGGCATGGTCGGCTACCGGAACTTCGCTGCAACACTGGACACCCTCGAGAGGCAACTCGACCGGTCAACTCACATCGCGGGTGAGACCTTCACGGCCGCCGACGTCTACGTAGGCGCCCAATTGGGCTGGGGCATCGAGTTTGGTGCGGTCAAGGATCGACCACGGATCTTGGACTACGTCGCGAGAACTCATGCACGCCCGGCCCACGAACGCGCGGCGGAGCTGGACGACACGCTCGCGGCATCACTGACCGGGTAGCGCCAACCGCTTCGCCAGCGCCCGGATGTCGGAGGGTCCGATCCCGCAGCAGCCACCGACGATGCTGGCACCCGCCCTGATGCTGCGCAGGATCGAGGCTACGTAGAGGTCCTCGGAAAGGTCGCCGCGCAGACCCGTGGTGATTTCGTTGTCGAGGGTCCAGCCGTCGGGGACCTTGTTGAGCCGGTTCGGGTAGCAGCCGATGGGCTTGGTGGTCAGGTTCCCGAGTTCCTTGAGGCCGACCTCGATGGCTTCCGGATGGGTGCAGTTGAAGAGGTAGCCTTCGACATTCAAACCCGCAAGCGCGTCCACGGCTGCCTTGATGGACTCGCCGCTCCTTAGCCCGCGACCCGGGGTCTCGTCCAGTGTCCACGACACGTAGACGGGCTTTCCCTGGCCATGCGCAAGGGCGGCGCTGGCGGCGGTGTGCGCCTCCCTCGCCGACGACATCGTCTCGCAGATGTAGAGGTCGGCATCGTCGCGGAGCGCTTCGACGACGCCTCGGTAGATCGGCTGTGCGAGCTCCGGTGGCGGTACTAGGTCGGCACGATAGCTCTCCTCCAAGGGCGGCAGGGCACCGGCGACGGCGGCATCCTTGCCGCTTTCCCGCACGGCCCGGCGCGCGAGCATCGCGGCAAGTCTGGTGAGTTCCTGGTATCGGTCTTCCATGCCCGCCTTGCCGAGGTAGCTCGGAATCGTCGAGTAGTTGTTCGTGGTGATCACCGCCGCGCCGGCGTCGATGTACTCGCGGTGGATCTCGACGACGAGATCGGGCTCGTCGAGAAGCACGCTGGCGGACCACAGACCGTGTGCCGCTCCCGGCCGCCGCTCTTGGATCTCGCGGCCCGTGCCGCCGTCGAGAAGCATCACCATGTCGATCCTCCGTTCACCGGCGCACCGGCACGGGCTTGCCCTCTTCCGCCGAGCGGTAGGCAGCCTCGGTGAGACGCGAGACCTGCAGGGCGAAGTCCGGCGCCTCGTAGTTCGCGAGTCCGTTGCGGAGCCAGGCGAAGAACGCCCGGTCGGGCGACGACGGCCGGATGCGCTTCGGTGGTTCCACCGGCTCGTCGTTGAGCAGCATCGAGCGAATGCGCCACTGGTGCTGGTGCAGGACCAGCGATCCCCTGCTGCCGCTGATGACGAGCCGCTCGTCGTGGCGGGAGGCGTTACCGGTGCTGGTCAGCGTGCCGATGGCGTCGTTGGCGAACCGCACCACGACGCCGCCGTTGATGTCGACCGCCTGACCGACGTTGTCGAACGACCCCGTGACGAACTTCGGCTGCAGGCCGGTGACCCACAGGGTGGATGCGACGAGATGGCTGCCCGTGTCCATGAACATGCCGCCGCCGGCCAATGCGGGATCGAGTCGCCAGCCGCCGATCCCCAACCAACCCTGCGTGACGTAGGCGACGATGCCGCGGATCTCGCCCAGGGTACCGTTCTGAACCAGTTCGCGCGCGTAGACGAAGTGCGGCATCCAGTGGCGCTGATAGGCGACCACCAGGGCGAGACGCTTTTCCTGGGAGAGTGCGAGAAGGCGCTTGGCATGGGTGGGCTGGATCACGAGGGGCTTCTCGACGAGGACATGGAGGCCGGCGTCCAGACACGCCTTGACCTGCGGGTAGTGGTCACGGTGCGGCGTACTGATGAACACCCCGTCGGCTTCCACGTTGGCGAGCATCGTGCGCCAGTTGTGGAAATAGGCAACGTCGCGCCCTGCCCTCTCCATCAGCAGCCGCGCCGCGGATTCCACAGGATCGGCAACGCCAACGATCTCCACGGCGCCGTCCGCAGCGATGCGCGGCAGATGCGCCCCGCGCATGTTGCCGCCGGCACCGATGAGCATCACGGCAAGACGTTTTTTCGGCATGTTCTCTCCCTGTGGTTGCGGCGCATCGTTCCGTATGAGAGGCAAACGGGACCGTTGTTACCCGGATGCCCCGCCAAGTCTTCCTGATCCTCGTAACATACTGTCCATCGACGGTCTCCGCCACGACAACCAATGACCGACTGGTACCCCAAACGTCGTTTCGGCGACCTCCCCGGCGAGATGGCCGCCAGGTTCCCGAACCGCGAGGCGCTGGTCTTCGAGGACGAGCGCTACACCTTCGCCGAGCTGAAGGCCGAGATCGACCACGCCGCAAAGGCGCTGATGGCCCTCGGCGTCGCACGCGGCGACCACGTCTCGCTGTGGCTCAACAACCGCTCGGAGTGGATCTTCCTCATGTACGCGCTGGCCAAGGTCGGCGCGGCGCAGGTGCCGGTGAACACGCGGTTCCGCACCAACGACCTCGAGTACGTGTTGCGCCAATCCGACAGCGCCATGCTGATCACCCACGACACCTCCGGCCCGATCGACTACCTCGACATGGTGCGCCAGGTGGTCGACCTGCCCAGCGAAGGCGAGGGAGTCGACGACGAGTCGTTCCCTGAACTCGAGCGCGTGGTCATCGTCGGCGATGGCGACCACGAAGGTACGGTCTCCTGGGCGACGGCTCTGGCACGCGCCGACAACGTATCGGACAACGACCTCGCCGCGCGGGCCGACGCCGTGGACCCCGACGATGCGGTCTTCATGATGTACACCTCCGGTACCACCGGGTTCCCCAAGGGGGTACTGCACGACCACCGGCTCATCCGCAACGTCGAGGAACGTGCGTTCCGCATGGCGGTCACCGAGAACGACACGATCATGAGCTACCTGCCGTTGTTCCACGCCTTCGGCTACTCGGAGGCGGCGTTGATGTCCATGGCGACGGGTGCGAGGCAGATTCTCACGGCGACCTTCGACCCCGACGAGTCGTTGGATCTCGTCGAACGCGAGCGGGCCACCATCGCCCACGGCTTCGAGGCCCATATGCAGATGCTGTGCGATGCCCAGGAGGCCAGACCGCGCGACCTGTCGAGCCTGCGCACGGGCCTCTTCGCCGCCGGCATGCACAGCGCGACGCCGGTGGCGCGGCGCGGCGAGCGGGTGATGGCGCCGTTGAAGGCGCTCTCCGCCTACGGCATGACCGAGATGTGGATTGGGGCCGCGCTGTCGGCATTGGACGACGACTCCTCGCACCGCCTCGAGACCTCCGGCTATCCCGCGCCGGGCTACGAGTTCAAGGTCGTCGACCCCGCGACCGGCGAGCGACAGCCGGATGGCGTTCCGGGCGAGCTGCGGGTCAAGAGCTACGCGCTCATGAAGGGCTACTACAAGAAACCCAAGGAGACAGCCGAGTCCTACGACGCCGACGGCTGGTTCTGCACCGGCGACATGGCCGAGCACCACGCCGACGGCTACATCCGCTTCCTCGGGCGCTTCAAGGACATGCTCAAGGTCGGTGGCGAGAACGTCGATCCGATGGAGGTGGAAGGCCTGTTGCTCGAACACCCCGCCGTGCAGCAGGTCGCCGTGGTCGGCCTGCCGGACCCACGGCTAGCGGAAGTACCGGTGGCCTTCGTCGAGCCCAAGCCCGGGGCCGAGATCGAGGCCGACGACATCCTCGCCTACTGCCGAGGCAAGGTCGCGAGCTTCAAGATTCCACGTCATGTGATGTTCCTTGACGAGTTCCCCATGACGGCGTCGGGCAAGATCCGCAAGGTGGAACTACGGGAACAGGCAAGGAGCCTCCTTGCGTAGGGGCGACCGCCGGTCAGTCGCCTGCGCCGGCCAGCTATCCCAACCCCAGCACCGCGCGGTTGCCCGCTTCGTCCGTACCTGCCGCGGCGAAATCGTCGAACGCCTTGTCGGTGACGCGGATGATGTGGTCGCGGATGAACTCGGCGCCTTCCCGGGCACCGTCTTCCTGGTGCTTCAGGCAGCACTCCCACTCCAGCACCGCCCAGCCGTCGAAGTCGTGGGCGGCGAACTTCGAGAAGATCGAGCGGAAGTCGATCTGGCCGTCGCCGAGGCTGCGGAAGCGGCCCGGGCGGTCCACCCAGTCCTGGTAGCCGCCGTAGACGCCGGCCCGGCCGTTGGCATTGAACTCCGCGTCCTTGACGTGAAACATCTTGATCCGCTCGTGGTAGATGTCGATGAACGCCAGGTAGTCGAGCTGCTGCAGGATGAAGTGGCTCGGGTCGTAGAGGATGTTCGCTCGCGGGTGGTCGTCTACCTCCTCGAGGAAGCGCTCGAAGGTCACGCCGTCGTGCAGGTCCTCCCCGGGGTGGATCTCGTAGCAGCAGTCGACGCCGGAGTCCTCGAACACGTCGAGGATCGGCCGCCAGCGGGCGGCGAGTTCCGCGAATCCCGTATCCACCAGACCGGGCGGCCGTTGCGGCCACGGGTACATCATGGGCCACAGCAGGGCGCCGGAGAACGTCACGTGCGCCGACAGTCCCAGGTTGGCGCTGGCCTTCGCCGCCAGCTTGACCTGTTGGATGGCCCACTCGGTGCGCGCTGCCGGCTTGCCGTGCAGTTCGGCCGGCGCGAAACCGTCGAACAGGCTGTCGTAGGTCGGGTGCACCGCCACCAACTGGCCCTCGAGGTGGGTGGACAGTTCGGTGATCTCGACGCCGCAGTCGCGCACGCGACCGCAAAGCTCGTCGCAATAGTCCCTGCTCTCGGCCGCCTTGGCGACGTCGATGAACGCCGGGTTGCCGATGGGCACCTGGATGCCCACGAAACCGAGGTTGGCCGCCCATTTGGCCATGGACTCGATGTTGTCGAACGGATCCTCGTCGGCCATGAACTGGGCGAGGAAGATCGCCGGTCCCTTGAGTGTCTTCATCTGTCGTCTACTCCTTGAGTCAGTCTTTGAACGCGAGCCACTGCGCCCCGGCCTGGGCGCTCTCGACCACCGTCTCGATGAACGCCATGCCGCGTACGCCATCCGCGATCATGGGGAAGTCGAGGTTCTCCTCGGTGGGCTCTCGGCCGGCCCGTTTCGCCTCCAAGGTGTCCGCGAAATTCCGGTACAGAAGCGCAAACGCTTCGAGGAAGCCCTCGGGATGTCCGGCGGGCAGGCGGGTCGCACCGGTGGCGGCGTCGCTGACCCCGGGACCACCCGTGCGGCGCACCTCGTAGGGACGATCGGGCCAGCGGACGATGAGCGAGTTGGGTTCCATCTGCGACCACTCCAGGCCGCCGGCCTCGCCGTAGACGCGGAGCTTCAGGCCGTTCTCCTCGCCCACCGAGATCTGGCTGGCGAACAGCACGCCCTTGGCGCCGTTGTCGAAGCGCAAGAGGACGTTGCCGTCGTCTTCGAGACGGCGTCCCGGCACGAACGTGGTGAGGTCGGCGCACAGCGACTCGATGTTCAAGCCCGTGACGTACTCAACGAGGTTCTCGCCGTGGGTGCCGATGTCGCCCATGCAGCCCGCGGCGCCCGACCGGGATGGATCGGTTCGCCATTCGGCCTGCTTGTTGCCGTCGCCCTCCAGGCGTTCGGCAAGCCAGCCCTGGATGTACTCCACCACCACGCGGCGGACCTTGCCGAAGGCCCCGGTGCGCACGAGGTGGCGCGCCTCCTTCACCATGGGGTAGCCGGTGTAGTTGTGAGTGAGGCCGAAGACGAGACCTTTCTCGTCAACCAACGCAGCCAACTCGCGGGCCTCGGCGAGATCGAAGGTGACGGGCTTGTCCGACATGACGTGGAAGCCCGCCTCCAAGGCTGCCTTGGCCACCGGGTGGTGGGTGTGGTTCGGCGTCGCGATGACCACGAAGTCCATGCGGTCCCCCTCGGGACGGGCAGCCTCGGCCGTCATCATCTCGGTGTAGCTGCCGTAGCTGCGCGACGGATCGATGCCGTAGAGATCGACGCCGGCGGCGCGGCTCTTGGCGGGGTCGCTGGAGAACGCGCCGCAGGACATGGCGATGCGGCCGTCGAGTTCCGCCGCCATGCGGTGCACCGCGCCGATGAAGGCACCCTCGCCGCCCCCGACCAGGCCCATTTGTAGTTTTGCCATCGCTTCCTCCCCTGTGCGGTGCAGATTGAACGGTCATGTCGACCACTAGGTCAAGGCGCGTCGCCGCGAAGCGGCGACGCGTTTCGAGTTCGCTGCGCGAACTCGGTGCGTGTGCGCGTCGCCTGGGCGACGCGTTTCGAGTTTGCTGCGCAAACTCGGCGCAGGCTCGTGGCCGGGCGGCGCGTATCGGGTTCGCTTCGGGAGTTCGGCGCGCTACGATGGGCGTAGGTCTCTGTTTGGAGTACGTGATGGCTACGATTGGTACTGCTGCTCCGGGAAGTTCGAACTTTCCATTGGCGAGCATCGTGACGGCCACCATCCGCCTCATTGGCGTGCTGGCGATCGCCTGGGGATCGATAAAGCTCATCCTCGGCATCATCTCGTCGGTCATCTTCTGGGTGTCGTTCGGCGCAGCGGCCTCAGACGTCGCCGTGTACAGCGCTGCGCCAACGGTGGCCGGCGGACTCGACAACGGTCTGGCGCTCTTGGCCTTGGGCGTCGTGCTTGCCGCTTTTGCGAAGCGATTGGCGCAATTCGTGATGAAGGACGCATGAGGGCGACGTGGTGGTCTGCTGACACCGGCTCGCGTATGTTGCGTACCTCGGTGTCGCGTCGGAGGGTCCACAGTCCATGAAACCGATTTCCGTGCAACTCTATTCCCTGCGCGAGGAGTCCGGGCGGGACTTCGACGGCGTGCTCGAACGGCTTGCCGCCATCGGCTACCAGGGTGTGGAGCCGTTCAACCTGTTCGGCAAGAGCCCGGAGGGGTTCAAGGCGCAGGTGGAGGATCTCGGCATGAAGGTCTCGTCGAGCCACCATCCGTGGGCCAACCGGGCGTCCGTGAACGAGGTGATCGACACGGTGAGCGCTCTCGGCCTGAGCCGTGCGGCGGGTGGTTTCGGGGCCCCGGACTTCGCCGATCTCGACGCCGTCAAGCGCACGGCCGACACGGTCAACGGGTTGATCGAAGCGCTCTCTCCCCACGGCCTCGACCTGTTCCTGCACAACCACTGGTTCGAATTCGCCGTCATCGAAGGCAGGCTCGCCTACCACTGGCTCGCCGATCTCTGTCCCCAAGTCCAATTCGAGGTGGATACCTACTGGGCGGCCAACTTCGGGGCGGTGGACGTGGTGGCCGAAGTGGCCCGGGTCAAGCACCGCGCACCGCTCCTGCACATCAAGGACGGCCCCTTGGAGCAAGGCAAGGCCCACGTGGCGGTGGGCGACGGCAAGATGGATATTCCGGCCATCATCGCCGCGGCCGACCCGGACGTGCTGGAGTGGAACATCGTCGAACTCGATGCGTGCGACACCGACATGATGACCGCCGTGGAGCGGAGCTACCGTTATCTCGCCGCCATGAATTGACCGAACCGATGTCGACGTTCAAGTGGACCGCCTGCGTGGCCGCCGGCGCCTTGGTGGGAGCGGTCGCCACCAAGCCGATCGGCAACGCCGCCGACGCCAAGCATCATGTCTGACCCCAGCGACGACTACTACGACTTCGCCGTCGGCCGCACCAATCCCGAGACCGTTCCCGTCGCGGGACTGCAACGGGCCGCCCGGGACGCCATCGCCAACGAGTACGCCGAACTCACCAACTATCACGGCAAGCTCGGCCACCCCGGATTGCGCGCCGTCATGGCGCGTCGCGAGTCCGAACGCGAGGGGGTCGACGTCGATCCGGACCACCTGTCCCTGATGAACGGCTCCATGCAGGCAGTGACACTGGTCGCGGAGGCGCTGACCCAGCCGGGCGACACGGTCGTCTGCGAAGAGTTCACGTATTCCGGCACCATCGGCGCGTACCGGACGCTGGGCATCGACATGGTCGGACTGCCCGTGGACGCCGACGGCATGCGCGTCGATCACCTCGAAGCCAAGCTGGACGAACTCGGCGAGGCGCGCAAACCGAAGTTCATCTATGCCCTTACGACCTACCAGAACCCGACCGGGATGAACCTGTCCATCGACCGTCGCCGGCGGCTGATCGACATCGCCCGTCGACGCGACATTCCCATCGTCGAGGACAACTGCTACGGCGACGTCCACTTCGACGGCGACAAGCCCCCCGCCCTCTTTGCCCTGTCCGACTACGACAAGGTCATCTACCTGTGCTCGCTGTCGAAGATCCTCGGGCCCGGGCTCCGCCTCGGTTACCTGTACGCCAAGCCGGGCCTGCTCGATGCGATCCTCGCCCGCCGTCACGACGCCGGCGGCAACTACCTGGCGGCAGCCGTCGTCGCCGAACTCTACAAGGACGGCGTCTGGGAACTGACGGATGAGTTGAACCAGGCGTTGAAGATCAAGAAGAACCTCGTCGTGAACGGTCTGGCCGAGGCCGGCGCGGACGTTTGCGTGGCGTCCAATCCGACAGGAGGGTTGTTCGTCTGGGTGCGGTTCCCGAACGACGTCGACCAGGAGAAGCTCCTGCGACTCACCGCGGAGCGCAACTTCCGCTACGCCCCGGGCGCGAACTTCCACATCCACGGCACACAGGTGCCGTACCTGAGGCTCGCCTTCGGCCACGTCCCGGACGACGTCATCCGCGCCGGCATGCCGGTGCTGGCACAGTGCCTACGCGAGGCACGTACGAGCAACGAGCCCCGGCAGTTCGAGACCTTGTTCGACTGACAGCCCAAACCCGATCCGGATCTCCGCTGGCGCGCGCCGGAGTTACGGTCCACACTCCTCGGCAGCAGGGGGATCGGGGGATCCATGCACAAGCCCCATCGGCACATGCCGGCATTTGTCACGCGTTTGGGTTCCGCGGCCGTCCTCGGTGCAGCGCTTTCCGTAGTCGCCGATACGGGCACCGGTGGCGGTGAGTGGCGCCACCACGGTGGCGATCACGCCTCCACCAAGTACTCGCCGCTCGACGAGATCGACGCCGCCAACTTCTCCAAGCTGGAGGTCGCCTGGCGGTGGAAGTCCGTCGATCGGAATATCCCCTTGGATGATGGGTCGCGCTACTACACGGGCTATTACGTTGCCACGCCGTTGAAGGTCGGCGACCGCGTCTACGCGGCGACGTCGCACGGCCAGGTCGCCGCCCTCGATCCCGCAACCGGACGTGAACTGTGGGTCCACGACCCGAAGAGCTACGCCAAGGGTCAGCCGAACATGCAGCCCCTGCAGACCCGGGGCATCGAGTACTGGACCGACGGAAAGGTCGAACGCCTATTCGTCGCGACCCCCGGCAAACAGCTCGTCTCCATCGACGTCGCCACCGGCAAGCCGGACCCGGCGTTCGGCGACAACGGCGTCGTCGACCTTGCCGGCGATTTGGGACCCGGCGACTACGAGATCAACAACATCACCCACGGCGCGCCACCCATCGTGGTCGCCGACACCGTCATCGTCGGCTCGAAGATCTTCGACTACGGCCTGCGCAACAACAGCCCACCGGGCCACATCCGCGCCTACGACGCCCGCACCGGCAAGTTCAAGTGGCGCTTCCACACCATTCCGCGGGACGGCGAACCGTTCGTCGAGACTTGGGAGGACGAGTCCTGGCGCAAGGCTGGCAACACCAACGCCTGGTCGATGCTCACAGGCGACGACGAACTGGGTCTCGTCTACCTGCCGATCTCGACGCCCACCAACGACTACTGGGGCGGCAAGCGACCCGGCGCCAACGTCTACGCCGAGAGCGTCCTGTGCCTCGAGGCCGCCACGGGCAAGCGGGTCTGGCACTTCCAGACCGTGCATCACGGTCTGTGGGACTACGACGTCGCCTCCGCCCCCAACCTGGTGGACATCGTCGTCGGCGACCGACCGATCAAGGCCCTCGCGCAGGTATCCAAGACCGGCTTCACGTACGTCTTCGACCGGCGCACGGGGGAACCGGTGTGGCCCATCGAGGAACGCCCGGTACCGCAGAGCGACGTGCCGGGCGAGAAGTCGTACCCGACCCAGCCGCATCCCACCAAGCCGCCGCCCTTCGAGCGGCTCGGCATCACCGAGGACGACCTCATCGACTTCACGCCGGAACTGAAGGCCGAGGCCGTCGAGATCGCCAAGCGCTACCGGCTAGGTCCCATCTTCACGCCACCCATCGTCAAGGGCGCCGGCGGCAAGCTCGGCACCATCGTCATGCCGGGCGCGGCCGGGGGTGCCAACTTCCCGGGGGCATCCGTCGATCCGCAGACCGGCTTCCTCTACGTCGAGTCCCAGACCACCCCCGTCGGCATGGCGGTCGTGCCGCCGGAACCAGGCACGTCGGACTGGGACTACATCATCAACTACGTGCCGACGCCGGGACCAAGAGGGCTACCCCTGCTGAAGCCACCCTATCGACGCATCACCGCCATCGATCTCAACACGGGGGAACACGCCTGGCAGATTCCGTTCGGCAACGGTCCCACCAACCACCCGGCGATCAAGCACCTGGAACTCGGCCCGTTGGGGAGTCCCTACGGCGATGCCATCGCCGAGGGGGGCATCCTGGTGACCAAGACCCTGCTGATCGCCTACCTGTCGAAATGGGGCGAGCTCGGTCGGGGGGCGAGGGGAACCTTGCTGCGCGCCTTCGACAAGGCGACGGGCGAGTTGGTCGGCGAAGTCGATGTCGAAACCCGCCTCCACGGCGCGCCCATGACCTACCTGCACGGGGGGCGTCAGTACATCGCCGTCGCCGCCGGCGGTCGGCGGGGCGACGACGAGCTGATCGCCTTCGCGTTGCCGCGCGAGGAATAGGCGTCGCTGCGACCCGCAGGGGACGGCCCGTAGGCGCCAGGTATCCTCTGATCAAGCCCGCCCATGCGCTTGATCAGGCACGTCCTTGTGCCGCGCTGGGGAAGCTCTTGTTCAGAGCTTCCCTAGGGGTCGGCTTCCAGCGCGACCCGTTCCTGGTGGCGCGCGCCGCGCAGGGTGTTGAACATCGAGTAGTTGCCCTCGTGGCAGGCGTACTCGTACATCTTGGACTCGGTCTTCGGCCACGGCATCTCGCCGGTGTACGGCGCCGTGCGATTCGGATCGTGCACGGTGAACCGGTACAACAGGCTGTCCCTGGTCAGGGGCGAGAACCGCTCGACGACCCGCCGACCGTGGTCCGGTTCGCCGGGCGAGGAGAAGAAGTTGGTGGTCTCGACCACCAGGGTGTCGCCCTCCCACCAGCCGATGGAGTCGCCACCGAGGGAACGCATGTCGTCCGGCAAGTGCTCGGCGTCCATGCGTACGAGGCGTGCCCAGTGCATCCACTCGATGAGGATCATGACGTGGTCCTCGGTCTGCACGATGGTCTTGATGTTGTTGTAGACGACCGGCAGCGCGGGGATCGTCACGTAGCCGAGATACAGGCAGCGGTCCTGCAGGTTGAGGGATTCGGGATTGTCGAATCGGCCCTTGCCCGCGCGCGCCGGGGCCCCGGCACGCCAGCGCGCGATGGCTTCCTCCGAAACCGGTGGAATCTGGCCGTTCGGCGGGTCGACGATGATCGACGACGGGAACCGGCCACCGATCTCGAACATCTTGAGGCCCTGGTCGAACCAGACCGGGTCGTAGCTGCGGGCATCGACATTGGCCCCCTTCGCCGGGGGTGCTCGATCGGGATCGCGGTCGCGCATGCTGTGCTCGTAGCTGCGCCTTCGGCCGTCGGCCACGCGTTCGGCCGCCGTGGCGTCGATATGGGCCGGCGCATCGGGCCCGCCGCGCCGCGTGTAGGGCGTCAGCGTCGAGATGTCGTAGCGTCCCGAGAAGTCCGGCTTGCCGGAAGCGGTGCGCGGGAAATCCTCCGGGCCGGCAAGGGCCGATCCGGCGATCAATCCCGCGAGCGCGAAGAGCCAAGTTCTCATCGAAGTCCCCCCTCTACCTCGGCCCAAGGTCCACGGCCCACGGCCCATCCACACACTGTCACAGTCTGGAAGCCCGGGCGAGATACGCGGTTGCCCATCAATACCCCTTGAAGTCCGTCTCGCGACGGTCCACGAAGGCACGCATGCCCTCGATGGAGTCCTTGGAAAGGCCCACCACCGGGATCGCCGACTCGGACCACTGCATGGCGGTGTCGAAGTCCATGTGCGCGGTGCGCAGCGCCAGCATCTTGCCGAGCTTCTGGGCGATGGGCGGACCCGCCTCCACCGCCGTAGCGAGTTCCATGGTCTTCGCCTCCAGTTCGTCCGGTTCCACCAGGTAGTTGGTGAGACCCGACTCGTGGGCTTCCTGGGCGCTCATGAACCGTCCGGTCATCATCAGCTCCATTGCCTTGCGCCAACCGAGAATCTTCGGCAGCGACCAGAACCCACCGAGATCCGCATACACACCCCGCTTGACGTAGGCGACCTGGTAGCGGGCCGCCGTTGACCCGACGGCGAGGTCGCAGTGGCTGGCGAGATCGAATCCGGCACCGACGCAGGGGCCGTTGACCATGGCGATGACCGGCACCTCGAGACGCCGGAACGCGATGTAGGTCTCGGTCTCGTGGCGGAAGTTCAGCCGGTAGCCTTCGGGATCGGGACCGGCGTCGGGCGGCGGCGGCTCGCGGTCCGGATTGGCCGAGCCCCCCATGTCCATGCCCGCACAGAAGCCGCGACCAGCACCGGTGATGACGACGCAGCGCACCGAACGGTCGAAGCGCGCGTCGACGAAGATCTCCCGCAGTTGCCGCAGCAGCGGGAAGGTGAGCGCGTTCAGCTTGTTGGGTCGATTGAGCGTCACCCAGAGGATGCCGTCCTTCTCGCCACGACGCTCGGTTAGTACAAGATTCTCGTCAGACATGGGTGTCCCCCTTTGGCTGACGAAAAGTCTAGCAGCTACTGATCGACACCCACGACCCGGGACTGTTGGTCCAAATCAGCGAGCGTCAGCCCGAGATGAGCCACGCCCTCGTCGAGGAAGGTCCTGAAACGGGTCTCGATGACATCGTCACCCAGCACGCTCTCTTTCCGCAGTCCGTCGGGAAGCCGGACGAACAGATCCCACAGCGTCACGCTCTCCAGGCTGCGTCCCAAGGTCCAGACCTTGTTCTCGGTCGAGCGCAGCCAGCCGCCCTCGCGCAGGATGTCGAAGATCCGACCCCGTTCGGTGCGCGTCATCGGTACCTCCTGGAGGATTTCGGCGTCGGTCACGGCGCCACCCTGCAAATGGGCACGTTGCAGGAGCATGAGGACCCGGGCGCACTTGACGACCGGCGGCACCCCATCGGGCTCGTCCTCCCACGGAATCAGCGACAGGGTCCGGGCACAGATCGCGCCGATCAGGATGAGCACCCAGACGAGATAGAGGCTCATCACGAACAACGGCAGCGCCGCGAGCGCTCCGTAGACCAGTTCGCCGTGAAGCAACGGCACCAGCCGTGCGAACGCTTCCTGGGCACCGCTGAACAGCAGCGTCGCCACCAGTCCCCCGGTTAGCGCGTGCGGGAACCTGACGCGGCAACTGGGCACGACGTAGTACAGCATCGTGAAGGTCACCACCGCCGCCACCGGAGGCACCGCCGCGCGCACCGCCTCCATCAACGGCGATGCGCGTAATTCGGTGACGTAGGACACGCCGAAGTCGTAGCCGGCGGCGGTAACGGCCAAGCCGATCATCGGCACCCCGAACGCGATGACCCCCCAATAGGACAGGAACCGGGCCATGCCGGTACGCGTGTTGGCCACATGCCAGATGCGGTTGAACGCCTCCTCCATACGCATCAGCATGAGGACGGTGGTGACGAATAGCACGGCGACCCCGACAAGGGTCAGTTCGTTCGCCCGCGCCGAGAACTCCCGGACCTTGTCGAGCACGGCATCCGTCGAACCTGGCAGGAAGGTCTCGAAGACGAAGCTGGTGATGGTGTCGCCGGCGCCGGCGAACTCGGGCATCAGCGACAGGATCCGGTAGACCACGGCGACGAACGGCACGACCGCGATCATGGTCGTGAAGGCCAACGCCGCGGCCGCGGCCGTGCAGCCGTCCTCGCGGAACTGACGTCCGAGCTGGCGCGTGAACCAGCGCCCGTAACGCCATGCCTTGGACCACGGAGCCTGCACAAACCCCTTGTAGCACCGTTGTTCGACCCACGCCACGCCGACGCTCCGCTACAATTCGCCGCCATGAGCGACAAACGCGTCTACTGCGCCGATCTGTGTCTCGCCTCGGGCGAACCCATGCTCGGCACCGCCGTCGAGGTCGACGTGTGGCTGCTTCTCGAATACAAGCCCACGTGGAAGGCGAAGGCTCTGGAGGACAACGACCTCGCCGCGAAGACGCGCGCCTGGCTCGACCGCACTGTCGCCGCCGTCGTCGAGTCCGGTCGCAAGGCCCGCGCGCAGTTCATCCGCCGCCCGGAACTCGACGTCGCCGAGACAACCCTCTTCGTTGCCCAGGATGGCGGCCTGCAGCGGCTTCGAAGCGAGGGTTACCGGGACATTCAGCAGCTCGACATCGCCAGCACGGATCTCGAGGAAGTCGCCGAGCCCCATTATTTTGTCTGCACCAACGGCCAGCGCGACCTCTGCTGCGCCCGCTACGGCCTACCGGTGTATCAGGAGCTACGCGGCCTGGTGGGCGAACGGACGTGGCAGACCACCCACCTCGGCGGTCACCGGTTCGCGCCCAATGTGCTCGTGCTTCCCCAAGGTGCCGTCTACGGCCGCGTGTTCGCCGATGCGGCGGCAGACTTCGTCGCGACCATCGAGGCCGGCGCGTTGTCGGTCGACCACCTGCGGGGCCGATCCGCCTATCCGCCCGAAGCACAGGTTGGCGAGGCACTGATCGACGGTGCCCGCGCGCTCAAGGCAGTCAACGGCACGGCGGTGACCTTCGAGACGCCGACGGGCACCAGCACCGTCAAGGTCGAACCGGCGGATGCGCCCTATGAAGTCATCGCGAGCTGCGGTAGAACAGAGACGGAAACGGTGTTCCCCTTGCACGACCAGGGGCGTTGAGTCCCGGGTACCGGCGGCGCCCGCGGCGCATCCCGTAGACCACGAATCGGCGTATGGACTTCGCCAACTCCTCGGGATCGCCATCCGGGTCGAAGGCTTCGCCGACGTCGAGGCGGTAGCTGCCGCCGCGCTTGTTGATCACCTCCCGGAACAGCGTCATGTCCTTGATCTCCCGGTTCAGAAACCAGGTGAAGTAGTAGAGCAGCGAGTTGTGGCCAGTGACGTGCATGGGCACGATCGGTGTGTCGTGTTTGCGCGCCAGCGCGAACGCCGTGGTCTGCCAGGGGCGCTCCCACAACCCCAGCGGCGTCGGCCGCGCGAGACGCCCGGAGGGGAATATCACGATCAACCGCTCGCTCTCGAAGGCCGCGCGCGCCGCCTTCAGGGTCTCCCGGGTCTTGGCCCGTGTGCGCTCCTTTTCACGCCACTCGACCGGCACGATCAACTCCGCAAACCCGGGGCAGATGCGGATCGCATCGCGGTTGGCGAGAAAGGTGATGTCGGATCGGACGCGTTTCAGCGCCTGGTAGAGGGCGATTCCGTCGGCGATCCCCGCAGGATGGTTGGGCGTCACCACCGCCGCCCCCTGCTTCGGGATGTTGTCCAGCCCGGTGACGGCGACCTGCATAGCAAGTGCGTCGTCCAGGTAGTCCATGGCGCTTGCGCCGTCCATCCGCGCGATCACATCCGCCATCTCCCGGGCCGTGTCGTAGAGCAGCAGCGGGTCGATGACACGCCGTATCAGGCCCCACAGGCGCGGATGGCGCATCAGCCGTGTGGCACGCTCCTTGATCAGGATGTCGATGATGTGTTCCACCTACAGGGCCCGCGCCAGTGCGTTCATGAACTCCGTGGTCGTGGAGGATCCACCCTGGTCGGGTGTCAACGCCGTGCCGTCGGCATAGACCCGGGCCAGGCCCGACTCGAGGCGGCGTGCCGCGTCGTCGAGCCCGAGATAGTCGAGCATCATCGTGGCGGAGAGGATCGTGGCCGTGGGATTGATGATGTTCCTTCCAGCAATGTCGGGCGCGGTGCCGTGGGCCGGCTCGAAGTACGCGTAGTCCTCGCCGAAGCAGCCGCTCGCCGCGAGGCCCAGGCTGCCGAGCAGCCCCCCGGCGGCATCGGAGAGGATGTCGCCGTACTGGTTGGGCATGACGACGACGTCGAATCGTTCGGGTTCGCGGATCATGCGGCAGGCGAAGTCGTCGACGATTAACGACTCGAAGGCGATGTCCGGATGGTCCTCGGCGACCTCGCGGGCCACGTGCAGAAACAGGCCGTCGGTGTCGCGCAGCATGTTGTGCTTGGTGGCACAGGTGACCTTGGCTTCGCCGGCGCCATCGCGAGCCGACCTCGCGGCCGCCAGCTGGAACGCGAAACGCACCACCCGTTCCGTGCCCTCGCGGGTGATCGCCTTGATCGCGTAGCGGCCGGTGCCCAACTCGTGGACTGGCTTTCGCACCGTGCGGCCGACCAACCCGAGTGGCGCGAGGTCTTCGAGCGGCCCCTCCGCGCCCACGTAGAGATCCTCCAGATTCTCGCGGACGATGACGAAGTCGATGCCGTCCGGGCGCGCCAGCGGACTGGCACAACCCCGCAGGTACCGACACGGTCGCACGTTGGCGTAGGTCTCCTTGCCCCAGCGGAGGTAGCCGAGCGCGGCACCCGACTTGCCGCTCGTCGAGCCGAACAACGTCGTGTCGGCGGCGTCGATGAGCTCTCTAGCGACATCGGGGAAGGCTGAACCAGTGGCTGCTTCCGCCGTCTCGCCGACTTCTGGATGGACCCAGGAGAGATCAAGCTGCAGCGAGTCGAGCAACGCGACCACCGGGCGCACCGCTTCCGGCGCGGCGTCGTCCCCTTCGATGACGGCGATGGTCTTGTTCACGAGCTCCGTGCGCCTAGTGTCCCGTCGACCCTCAAATGTCGCGTCAGCGTAAAGGCCGCAGATCCTTGCTCATCCGGTACGCGGATGCGCGACCCTGATAGAAACCCGGGAGGTATTCGCCGAGGCGGAATCCCTCGTTGACGTAGAACTGGCGTGCGCCGGTATTGTCGGCGCGGACTTCCAGCCGGACCTGACTGATTCCCGCGGTGCGCGCGGACTTCTCCAGCCAGCGGATCAGGCGGCGCGCCAAGCCCTGACGACGCAGCTTGGGATCAACCGCCAGCAAGACCAGGTGGGCGCGGTCTAGGCCGTATTCCATGATGCCGAAGCCTCCCAGAAAGTTGCGCTCACCCCCGTGAAGCACCTGCGTCTCGATCCGGCACTTCGCACACAACACCGCGACCTCGGGAGCCGTGATCAAGCGCCGGACCGCGGCTGGACGCCAACGCCAGTCGAGCCCGCGCTCGATCTCGTCGCGGGACATCCGGGCGATGGACGCGGCATCTTCCCCGTGTGCCAGGGCGAGCACTGTGGAGGCGATCTCCATGGTCCGATTGTAGCCCGGCGTCGGCCGCCAGTCCGTGCGCTCTCCGCCAAGCTGCGATATGGTCAGCATCAGGAGTTAACCGGGGGTCACCGGGGGTCACCGGGGGTCACCGTGGAAAAAAAGGGGGAGCGGATGGAATTCAACCGCGTCGATCTCGACTTCGACGCCAACGTCGCCGTGCTCAAGTTCAATCATCCCGAGGTGATGAACGCCATCGGCCTCGAAATGCTCGAGGGATTGGCCGACGCCATCCGCGAGGTCGAGGATCCGAACAACGGCGCGCGCTGTCTCGTCATCACCGGTGCCGGGCGAGGCTTCTGCGCCGGGGCGAATCTCGCCGACCGTGGCCGCGCCAAGCGCGGCGCGGGCGCATCGCTCCGAGGCGCCTACCATCCCATGCTGTTCAGCCTCCGCGATCTCGACATGCCCATCGTCACCGCGGTCAACGGCGCGGCGGCGGGCGTCGGCATGAGCTTCGCGATCATCGGCGACATCGTCTGCGCGTCGAAATCCGCCTTCTTTCTGCAGGCGTTCGCCCGCATCGGCCTGGTCCCGGACGGCGGCGCCACGTTCATGTTGCCGCGCCTCATCGGCTGGGGCCGGGCCTTGGAGCTGTCGCTGCTGGCCGAACGGCTGCCGGCTGAAAAGGCCGAGGCGTGGGGAATGGTCAACCGCGTATTCGAGGACAACGAGGCGTTGATGGCCGGCGCGATGGCGATCGCCCATCAACTCGCCGACGGGCCGGCATCGCTGGCCCTCATCCGCAAGGCGTACTGGGCCACCTGGCACAACGCCTACGAGCAGCAGTTGGACCTCGAGGCGCGTCTGCAGGCCGAGGCCGGCAAAACACGCGACTACGCGGAAGGCGTTCGCGCATTCCTCGAGAAGCGCGACCCGGAGTTCAACGGCAAGTGAGCGCGGGATCCCTTGCGGGGCGCGTTGCCCTGGTGACCGGTGGCGGCCGCGGAATCGGCCGGGCGATCTCGCAGGCCCTTGCCGCGGACGGTGCCAAGGTGGCGGTCAACTACCGGCGTGATGAAGCCGCGGCCCGTGACACCGTCGCGTCGATCCTTGCCGAGGGCGGCGAGGCGAGCGCATACCAGGCACCGGTTGACGAGTACGACCGCGCGGCCGAAATGGTCGCCACGGTGGAAGCGGATCTCGGTCCGGTCGGCATCCTGGTCAACAACGCCGGAATCGCCAGCCGGGGACTGTCCGTGGTCGACACGGAACCTGAGGAACTGCGCCGGGTGATCGCCACGCACGCCTTCGGTCCGCACTTCCTCGCCAAACTCGTGGTGCCGGGCATGCGCCGCCTCGAGCGGGGCGACGTCATCATGATCTCCAGCACCGCCACCCGCGGCCTCGCCGCCAACGGCGCGCCCTACAACATGGCCAAGACGGCGCTGGAGAGTCTTGCCGTCACCTTGTCCAAGGAGGAGCGGCCCCACGGCATCCGCGTCAACGTCGTCGCACCGGGTCTCGTCGAGACGGAGATGGGCCGACGCCTGATGAAGGCGACAGCAGGGGTCACCGACATGCGCACCCTGGATGCCACGATGCCGTTCGGCAAAGTCTGCCAGCCGGAGGACGTCGCCAACGTCGTCCGCTTCCTGGTTTCCGACGCGAACACCTATATCACCGGCGAAAAGGTCTACTGCGACGGCGGCGCGTCGCGTTGAGCCAGGACGACCGTAGCGCCCCAGTACCGTCCCGTGCGTTTCGCTTCACTGTGCGCCGGGTTCACCTCCGGCCCAGTCCTGCCATCCTCTCGCGGAGCCGGACGGCGACGGGGAAGACCTCGGACCCGGACGCGGATTGGGGAAGCACGAGACGCGATCCCTGGACGGGTGGCTCCCACCGCAATACGGCAGGGAGGTCAGACGTGGGTCGGGCGTGTGGTTGGAAGGGGAACGATGACAGAGTCGCATCTGTTGTGGCGGGGCTGCTCGTCCCCGCTTGCGGAACGGCAATCGCCGACCCCATGGAGAAATACAGGCGGGCGTGCGAAGCGCCGCATTCCGACATCTTTTTGACCTGGACGCACCCCGGCGATAGATCTCCCTTCGAGGACGACGCCGCTTGGAGCGCAGCCGAGGAGTCCTGCACGGCGTTCGTCCGGCAATCCGAGGCGGGCGATGACCCCTCGCCGGAGGCGAGGTTGGCGTTGTTCATGGCCCGGGATTGGGTTGGCGGCTACCCGGACAAGAAAGAGCGCTGCGCCGAGCGCGGGAGATCGTCGAGCGACTTCCGGACAACGCCGACGCGCTCTACGAGTGGTCGGGCTGCATCGGCGGAGATGCCGGCTACGCGTTGCAGCAGAGGAGGACATGCAGATGCAGGGCACAATTTCGGCGTGTGTGATTACGCTATGCGTGCTCGCGGCGATTCTGGCGGTCAGGGCGTCCGCCGAGCAGAAGGTTGAGGTTTATAACGGCAACACGGCGGAGGGGAACGTCTTTGCCGGTAACCCGGACGACGACAACAACACGCTGGTTTGGGCCGACGGCAATTGCAAGGAGGGCATCCTCACCGAGGATCTTTGCAATATTATCGGGGCTGAGACGGCCGCAGCGCACGCGAACGAGGTTCTCGGCGTGCTGCCGGGCGGGCCCATCGGGTCGGTGGAGGGTGGCGACACGACGCTCCACATCATGGTGCACGACAGAGAAAGAGGCGGATACGACACCACGTTCCAGTCGGTACTCCTGCCGAGGGATTGGAGGCGGAATGAGCCGGTTGACGTTGTGCACCACGAGACGGGCCACGCCTTTTTCGATGAGCATCTGGGGACGGAAACCTGCAATGGGGCCGCCTCCTCGCCGTGCACCGATGCTGTCCTCGAACACTGGGGAACTGACGAGGGAATCGCGATGATACTCCAGAAGGTGGTTGGCGGGGGCATCGTCGGCCCCGCACCAGCGGACTCGGTCGACGAGATCATGGATGACCACTGTGATATCGACGGGTATGATCCGGGCGGGGCGGCGGACTGCGCCCACGATATCGGAAGGCTCCTGCTCGAGTCCTTCGACGGCCTAGCTGCGGAGGTCACCCGAGACGATGCCTTGGCGATTTACACCAAGGCGGTCACGGAATTCGAGGGTTTCGGCAGGTTCAGGGAAAATGTGACGTTCGAGGACTTGATGGTGAATCTGGTGAGAGCGGCGCCGGAGCACGCGGCCGTGATTTTCAAGCAATTCCTGGACATCGGCGTGACCCTTCCGCTGCCCACGACGAGCTCGCGGGACGAGGAGGCGTTGCCCGGCGACTCGTTACCGGGCCGCCCGGTACCGGCGGCCCCCTGGTGGTTCGACGACCCCCGCCTGTTCCGGTGCAGCGTGTCCTACGGCTTGGACTACAAGGTGACTTGCATCCGCCGCACCAACGACCGGCCCGGCGGTGGGCCGGGGGACCAGTTAAGCTAGCCCGGCATGTACCGGTCGGTCGCCGTCGCGGTCGCCGTCGTTGCCGTCGTTGCGTTGGCGGTGGTGCTGTTTCGGACGTCCGGTGAGGCGGGCGTGGCAGCGCCGCCGCCGGTAGTCGTCGCGGACAGGGAGCCTCCCGAAACGAGACCCGAAGCGGTGGCGGTCGGGACGGAGCTCGTCGCGGAGCAACCTGTAGCCCCCGCGACCGCCCCCTGCGCGGGCTGCTTAGACGAGCTGGCCGTTCTGGACGTGGCCGGGGCGTTCCTCGCCTCCGTTATGCCAGAACACCTGGGTATTCGGGTAGAACGGTACCTCGTCGCCGTTCCTGACGATGTCGACCCCGGCGCCGCCGCCTCCGTCCGCAGGTTTTACCGCGACCTGCGGCGTTCCCCTCGACCGGCGCTGCCAGCCGGGCTGGTGGACGCCCCCCGGACCAACCCGTTCGGAATGAGCCTGAACTTCCAATCCGGGCTTGTGGACCGAGGCTGGTCACTTTCCGAAGCGCTCGAGACCTGGATCGTCTGGATTCAGATCGGCTGGTGGAGCTACGACTCGGTGGAGAGGCTCGTCGAGCGGGGCAAGCTGCCGGAGGTGGCGCTGTCCTGGCCGCCACTGAAGCAGGAGACGTACATCTTACTCAACGCCCGGACTGGCGAGATAACGTCGGTGATCGGCATACAGGGACATCTCCAGAGAGTGGATCCCCAAGGGACGCATCTCTTTGTCCCTGGTCGCGACGAGGCCACCAAGCGTGCGGCAGGATGGTTTCGCCGCTACGGGACGGAACCCTAGGAATGTTCCGATCATGCCATCCCTGGCTCGATAAGAGACGCAAGAATCAAGAGCGCGGTCTTTTGTTGCGTACAGCTCAAATTCCTTGCGTCATTGAAGTTGGCGGCACAACCGTTTGGCGCGCTAGGGAACTAGGGAACGGGAACTAGGGAGGGTCTTAGTCAGACTCTCCCTAGCGTGCTCCTTCACACCTTGAGAGTTGAGCACAGTTCCTCCGGCGACCATCTGGCAGCCTCTCATAGGTCTTCGATGTTGTGGTCGAAGCGCCTGACGGGCGACTGAGTCGGGTGGCGCGCGGTCGGCGGCGCCGGCGAGCGCGGGGCGAGGACGCGGCGGTGGGCGCAGCAGTAGCTGAGGGAGACGCGGTAGCCGAGCGCGGTGACCAGGTAGTGGTGCGGCCCCGTCCAATGAGGCAGTGAGGGTGAAATCGACTGAACCGTGACGCGGTCGGATGACGGATGCTCCGACTAGCGATGGAGAGATGATCGATGATCGGGCGGCCCTGGCACGGGTCAACGGGCAAACGGGCCGCGAAACCGAGGACCCGTTGAAGCGGGTTGACACACTCGGCGTCGGGCAGGGAGCGGAGTTGGTCGTAGGGCGTCATGACGTCGCCGGCAAGGTACTTGCGCCCGCCCCGGTCGTTTTCGTCACGGTACTCGGTGGCTCGGTGGCGAACAGGCAGGGGCGGTGGATGTTGAGGAAAGGCGACGGGTGCCCTGGGCGAAGCGGTTGACCTCGGCCGCGCTGCGGATGTGGTCGTGGCCGAACCACTTTCGGACCACATTGGCGTTGTTGCCCCTGACCACAAGCAGTTTCTGATGACCCATTGGCGCGCCAAGGTGGGAGGAAGGAGGCGTCACTGTCACCCTGGAGGATGTGGGAAATAGCAGTGAGCCGTTCGAGTCTGACCCAACTAGACGGGACGGGCCATCTATCGCGGAATTGACGATTCACGGTTGCGCCCCGTCACTACCGCACGCGTTGGAGTCGCGGGCGGTGGTTCGGATGTGGCGGAACGCCGGTAGTGACGGGGCGCAAAATCGGCGCTCGTCGTACCTCTACAGCTCCCGCGTCTCGAGATACACGCCCTTATGGTCCTTGACCACCGCCACGTGGCGCGAGAGTGCGGGCAGATAGGGGCTCGTTCGCGCGGGTTCGCCGTTGATGGTATCGACGCCCAGTCGCCGGCGGCGGCGGCAGAGCGCGGTCAGGTTCGGCAACAGCGCATCGAGGCCGGGGGCGTCCGGGTCGAGGTGGATGGCGAGGCGGCGGGCGAAGTTCTCCGCAACGATCGCCAGGTTGCCCTCGAAGTAGCCCAGGTGATTCGTGAGGCGGCGCTGCGGCAGTGCCTCGTCGGCAAGGCCGAGGCCACACGGCGAGACCGGGTCCATGGCGTTGATCCAGAAGGTCGCGCCGTCGTCGGCCTGCCTGTCCAGGCGGCGCAACGCCTCCGGCAGCGCGAACTGCGGGCCCGACAGGTCCTCGAAGAACAGTCCGGCGACCACTTCGCCGGCGAGTTCCATCAAGCGCAACGCCGGGAACAGCGCCGTCCAGCGGAACGGACCGCCTTCCCGGTTGGCCTGTTCCCGGGTCAGCACGCCGTAGCGTTCGAACAGCAGACGGCAGCGCTCCTTGCGCTCCTCCAATGCTCCGATTCCCTCGGCTTCCTCCGGGGAAGATTCCACCCGGTACCAGGTTCCGGGCCAGCCCATCGACGCTCCGCGTGCCCGTGCGCGCGTGCGTCGCAACGGTGGCCGCGTGGGTGCGTTGACGGGTGCGTTGCCGCCGTGATCCGACAGTCGGTAGCGCCGCAAACTCCCGGCGGCGAGCGCCGCGAAGCCATCCGCGGCGACACGCCCCGCCCAAACAGCCTCCCAGAACGCCTCGTTGAACGCTTGGGCGTCCAGTTCTGATTCGTCCCGCAACTGCAGGAACGTGTATCGCGCGTGGGGATCCTTGAAGAGTGTCGAGGCATCGGTCCCCAGTTGTTCTGCGGGGCCGAGCAGGTCGAAGTCGTCGTCGAAACCGATGCGCATGATCTCGCGACCCGCGCCGCGCCAGGCGAGTCCCGAGTTCGCCGATGCCGCCTCCAGGTCGGCGAACGTCGCGCCTGGCAACCGATCTCCCGGCGTTGCGAACCGGTGCTCGAACGCTTCATCGAGGTAGAAGCTCACCGGTGCGGCGAAGCCACGCAGCCGATCGGCCGCGTCGAGCATCGCCTCGGCGGAACGCTCGGCACCGAATCCCTGCCAGTCGGCGAGGAAAGGCGCCAACCGCGTGATCGGCCGAGGTTCGAATCCGGGTCGCGACGCGGCGCGCTGGAAGCGGATCAGGGTTTCGAGGTTCTCGGCATCGCAGAACCGGTCTTCGTCCGAGCCGGCCAGCAACGCCCCCTGCACCAGGGTCTGGGCATCCACCAGTTCACGCAGGATGTCCGCAACGTCGTCGAACGGTAGCAGCGACGCGAGTTCGCTCGCCGTCCTCGGCCCGTAGAACTGCAGCATCTCGCCCGCCTCGCGTACCCGGTCTTCACCGATTTCGATCTCCGGGTGAACCAGGTAGATCCGCCCGGCCTTCGTGGAGAGCGTCAGTCCCTCGGGAACGTCCACATCCGCGAACCACTCGTCGCGCGGAATCGCGATGCGCTCCTTGACCCACTCCCTGAGCTCGTCCGCGCCTTCGGGAACGTACCCGGGGCGCCGCCGCTGGGCTCGGGATTCGAAATCCTCCACCACGGTCGGATCGATGGCGGGCCGGAGCGACTGGTCGAACACCGCCTGGCGGATCAACTGGTCCGATAGCGCCGAGCGGTCGCCGCGTTCGGGGGAGTCGTCCGCGTACATGTAGCGGCTGACCTGGTCGAAGGCGATACCGGCCGCGAACGGGCTCGGCACCGCAACGGTCGCGATGGAGGTGTCGATGTCGTTCGCCGCCAATCGCGCCAATGCGTCGTAGGCCGCGGTCATGTCGAACTCGTCCACGAGGCAGGTGCGCCAGGTCTCGAGCATCACCGGGAAGTCGCTCAGGGGTTTCGTCGCGGTCATCAGCTTCTTCGCCTGCAGGCGCGTCATCCACAGCGGCATGCGCTCCTTGAAGCGGCGCTTGGTGAGAAGCAGCGCCCGCCCGGCACACTCCCGGAAGCGGGCACCGAAGAAACCCGAACCCTCCAGCGACCGACGCAGCAGGGGTTCGAAGTTCGCCGGCGTCACCAGGCCGAGCAGCACTTGGGGGTCGATGTCGTCCTTGACCTGGACGACGATGGAGTCGTTGTCGGCGAACACCTCCGCCTGGGTGCCGAAGTGTTCCCGCCACGCGGCCTCGAGGGCGAGCGCGATGGGCCGGTTGACGCGACCGCCCCAGGTCGTGTGCAGGACGACCTGGCGCTGGCGGTCGGGACCGGCATAGCCGCCTGGACCGCTCAAGACATGCTCGACGAGCAGGTGGTTGGCATGGGGCAAGGCGCGGCGCGTCGTCTCCCGCTGGCGCTTCAGGAAACCGACGAGTTCCTCCGCCGCCAGAGTATCGAACCCGAGTTCGTGAAGCGCCGCTTCGAGTCCCGCCTCGTCGCGCCCGGCGAGCAGGCCGTCGGCCATCTCCAGGAACTCGGCGATTCGGCGTGAGAAATAGGCGCCGCGGTTGAAACCCTCCGCGCGCCAGAACGGCGGTGCCGTCGCCTTCGGCCGGGCGGGTTTGACCAGCACGTCGTTGTGCGTGATGCGCTGGATCAGCCAGTTCTGGGTGCCGAGCGTGAAGTTCTGCCCGACAGTCGCTTCCCAGACGAACTCCTCGTCCAACTCGCCGATGGCGGCGCCGTTGTCGGCATGGCGCAGGGTGTAGTAGCCGCGGTCGGGAATGGTGCCGCCCGAGGTATAGAGCGCGAACGCCGCTCCCTGACGCGCCGTCAGGGTCTCGCGCACGCGGTCGAACGCGAGTCGCGGCTTGAGATCGCGCACCCGGGTACCTGCATAGCGGCCGGCGAGCATCTCCACCACGAGGTCGAAGTGCTCTCGCGGCAGCTGCGTGTAGGGGGCGGCGCGCTGGAGCACCCGGTAGAGCTTGTCGGTGTGCCACTCCTCGGAAGCGACGCAGGACACCAGGGTCTGGGCAAGCACGTCGAGTGGATTGGCCAGCGGCTTGAGCGGCTCGATGTCGCCGTCGCGAACGGCTTTCGCCACCACCGCGGCTTCGAGGAAGTCTCGGGCGAACGTCGGGAACAGCGAGCCGCGGCTCGTCTCGCCGACGCGGTGGCCCGCACGCCCGACCCGTTGTACCGCGGAGGCGATGGACGGCGGCGACTGGATCAGCACGACCTCGTCGAGATCGCCGATGTCGATGCCCATCTCCAGCGAGTTGGTGGCGACGATGGCCTTGAGTTCGCCGCCCTTGAGCCGCGTCTCCACCTCCGTGCGGATCTCCCGGGACAGGGAGCCGTGGTGGGCGTAGGCGACGGGCGAGACCGCGTCGTCGTTGAGCTTCAAGGTGATCTTCTCGGCCATCCGGCGACTGTTGGTGAACAACAGCGTCGAGCGGTTGGCGTCGATCACGTCCTTGAACGCATCGGAGAGCGGCTCCCAGATCTTCTCACCGTTCTCGGCGGCGACCCGAGCCGCCTCGGGGAAGCGGACGCGGAAGTCGATGGCCTTCGCCGCCGTCGAGGCGATGACGCCCACGGGGCGTGAATTGCCCTCGGCATCGCGTCCACCCACGTACTCGGCCACCGCCTCCAACGGACGCACGGTGGCCGACAACGCCACCCGCTGGAACTCGCCGGCGATCTCCACCAGCCGTTCGAGGCCGGTCATGAGCTGCACCCCGCGGCGGTTCTCCACCACCGAGTGGATCTCGTCGAGGATCACCGTCTCCACCGTGGCGAGCGCCTGCCGGCCACGCACGGTGGTCAACAGCAGGGTCAGGCTCTCCGGTGTGGTGATGAGCAGTTCAGGCGGTCGGCGCAGCATTCGCTGCCGGTCGCCGGGGTCGGTGTCGCCGCTTCGTGTCTGCACCCGCAGGTTGGGAAAGGCCAGCCCTTTGTCGGCGAAGCGGTTGCGGAGCTGGCCGACGGGCTCGACGAGGTTGGTACGGATGTCGTTGTTCAGCGCCTTCAGCGGCGAGATGTAGAGCACCCGCGTGGCCTCGGGTTCCGACTGGCCGGTGGCGAAGGCATCGATCGCCCAGAGAAACGCCGTCAGCGTCTTGCCGCTACCCGTGGGTGCCGTGATGAGGAGGTGTTCGCCGGCGGCGATGCGCGGCCAGCTGAGCGTCTGCACATCGGTGGGGGACCGGAAGCGGCCCTCGAACCATGCCTTGATCTCCGGATGGAAGTTGTCGAGGGCTCCCGAGCGTCGGCTCGTCGAGGGCGCGCTGCCGGATCGCTCGACGTTCACGGCGTTCTGCTCTCGCTGGTCTCTGGCATGCGCTCCACGGTTCTCGGTCGAGTATCGGTCTGCGAGCCGCGTGCCGTCTCCGGTGCGTACCATCCGAACAATCCAGCCATGACGAAGAGCGCCGCCGCCGCGGACCACAGCGGCAGATCGAGGCCGCCCGTGTCGCCCAGCCAGCCGAGCAGGATCGGCCCCGCCACGTAGCCGACGTCGCTCAGCATTCGATAGGAACCCATCGCCGCGGCGTTCATGCCGTGGGGTGCCGCATCGGCCGCGTAGGCCGCGGGCGCGCTCGCGGACGCGGTGATCGCCACGCCCCAGACGGCGCAGGCGACGAGGAACCAGGCGTAGTCCGGAGCGAAACTGAAGCAGAGCATGGACACGCCGATCAGCAACGTCGCCGGCACGATCACCGCCTTGCGGCCGAGACGATCCACCAACATGCCGGCCGGGTAGGTGACGAACAGGCCGAGAATACTACCGAGGGCGAAACCGGCACCGATTTCCGTTGCGGAGAGCGAAAGTCGATCCCGCGCGATCAGCGGAACGATGCTGAACAAGCCCCCGGTCCGGGCCAGCGCGCCGACGAGTCCAACCAGGCAGACGAACCGAAAGCCGACGTTGTCGAGCAGCAGACGCAGCTGGACACGCAACGACACCGTCCGCATGCGTGTGGCCTCGGCACCGGAAGGCACCGGGTCGGGCATGCTGCGCGTCTCGCGCACGCCGAACCAGGCAACGGCGGTGACCAGCGCGCCGGCGATTCCGTACACGAGGAAAGGCGCCGCCAAGCCGAATCGCTCGGCAAGGAATCCACCGGGAAGCGGTCCGATCCCCACGGCGAACAGGAACACGCCCTGGTAGATGGACAGTGTCCGGCCGCGGTTGGCCGTGGTCGTGATGTCGGCCAGCACGATAAGGCCGGCGGTCAGCACCACACCTGCCCCCGCACCGGCGATCAGGCGGGCGATCAGCAGTTCGACGTAGCTGGTCGCCGCGGCGCACCAGAGATTGCCGAGAACGGTAACGATGCCGCCCACCGCCAGGGTGCTGCGCCGACCGATCCGGTCGGCGAGCTGACCCGTGGGGATGCCCAGGAAGACCCGCGCCAAGCCGTAGATGGCGACCGTGGCGCCGATCGCGGTCTGGGATACGTCAAACGACTTGGCATAGAGCGGCAGAACGGGAATCACCGCGCCGAAGCCGAGCTGGTTCACGGCGATGAGGACGCACATCCACGCGAGGATCCCGCGATCGGGTGTCGATTGGCGTCGGTGTATGGGGTCCGGCACGGTTCGGGCCAAGTCTGCGTCGGGTGATGATACGCGCTGGCAGCCTGTCGGAAATCGGCCGCGCCGACGGCAATGTCCGGCGCGGCGGCTCGGGCTGCTGGATGCGATCAACCGCCCGGTTGGCGCATACTGTGGCGATGCCCCGACTCATCGTCGACTGCGATCCCGGCCACGACGACGCCATCGCACTGATCCTCGCCCACCGCCACGCCGAAGTGCTCGGCATCACCACGGTGAGCGGCAATGCCCCGTTGAGTGCGACCACGGCCAACGCCCTGCTGGTCACGGCCCTCCTGGATGTAGACACCCCGGTGCATGTGGGCGCCGCGAAGCCACTGGTCGGCGAACCCCTGCACGCCGCCGTGGTTCACGGCGCCACGGGGCTCGGCGAGGTGGACCGGTTGGCGCACTCCCGAGTCCCGGTAAGCGACGACGCGGTCGGTTATCTACTCGACGCCGCCGCACCCGACGTCACTGTGGTCGCCGTCGGACCCTTGACGAATCTCGCACTGGCGATCCAGCGAGACGCCGAGTGGGTGAACCGCATCGCGGGGATCTCCATCATGGGTGGCAGTGCCGGGGTCGGCAACGCGACCCGGGTCGCGGAGTTCAACATCTTCGCCGACCCGGAAGCCGCCGATGTCGTGTTTCGTTCCGGTGCACGACTAACGATGTGCGGCCTCAACCTGACCCAACAGTTGCAGACCGACGACGCCGTGACCGAGCGGCTGCGCCGGGCGGACAAACCCACCACTCGGTTCGCAGCACAGGTATTCGACGACCTGCACGGTCGGATGGAGGCCCTCGCCGGTCGGCGTTCCGCGGCGTTGCACGATCCGTGTGCGGTACTTGCGGTGACCCACCCGCACCTGTTGACCATCGAGCCGCGTGCCGTCGACGTCGAACTCGCCGGCTCGCTCACCCGCGGCATGACCGTGGTGGACGAACGCGCCAGTCGGCGCCGCGACGACCCCAACGCCGAGGTCGCCTACCGCATCGATGCCCCCGCCGCCATGGAGGTGGTGCTCGACGCGATGTGAATGCGACGGGGAGAGAGGGCTCGGGTTCCCCTGCTCTTTCTTGTAGGGCATCGTTCCAACAGGAGGAATAGGAATGCAAAAGTTAACGACAGGTGACGATTTCCCGAACCTGACACTGAATCTGACAGGCGGAGGTACCTTGGAACTTCCCCGGGATATCGACACCAACCTCGCGATCGTGTTGTTCTATCGAGGCCACTGGTGACCCTACTGCATCCGGCTTCTGGCTGGATACGGAGAGCGCCGTGCCGCGTTCGCAGAACAGGATGTCAGCGTATTTGCCGCTGCCGTTGATACGCAGGAACAAACTCTGAAAGTTGCCGCACCACTTGGATTTCCTGTCGCCTACGGAGTGACCCGCGAACAGGCCGATTCGCTGGGTTCCTGGTGGGACGAACAACGCGAGTTCATACAACCGAGTGAATTCCTCTTGAATCGAGGTGGGAGAGTCCTAATGTCCACCTACAGCAACTCGCCCGTTGGTCGGATGGACCCGGCCGAGATGCTTACGCTGGTAACCATGGTTAACTCCCGACGCAAGAAGTAGGCGCGATAAACACTCTGGGCAGGGGAAACGAGAGGGTATCCGTACTGGGATGGTACGAAACTGCTGGCCTCACAGTGGACCGCGCGGGCGCTCAGCTATCGCCACGAGATGGGTGTCGACAACGACCTGGTGGCACGGTGACCTTGCACGACCCGTGGACGGCCGACGCCCTTCACCCGTAGTCAGCGCGCCTGATTTCCAGCTCGGCGAGGATTTCATCGTGGCGTGTCTTGTCGATCCGATAGAAAACCATGAAGCCAATCGCCGCAATATAGAGAAACAGATACAGCGGCCCGTTTAGAAAGAGCAAGCCATGGATCGTTTCCGGCAGGAGGCTACCTACTTCGGCGTTTTCGGGAAAGCTGATGTACTCCAGCCCGAATCCTGCAATCAACCCGCCGACTCCACTCGTCGACTTGATCGCGAAACTGCGCACAGCGAAGATGATGCCCTCCGACCGTGAGCCGGTATGGTATTCGTGCTCGTCGGCAACATCGACCAACTGCGAATCCACGACAATCATGGCGACCGGTAGGATCATGTAGCCGAGGACGAGGGGTACAAGCAGACCAACAAGCAGATAGGGCGAATCGTTGCCCGGGAACCAGTCGAGCATCTTCAAGTCATGCGGCAATGAAATCAGTATGCCGGTGATTGCGGCAGCGACGATCAGTATCTGTCTCTTGTCCAGCCACTGGGACAACAGCCCCAGCAGCGGTATGGCGGTCAATACTCCCGGTAGCTTCGCAATTCCAAACAGGGTCATTTGCTCCGTCGATAGGCCATATACGTAGACATAGGCGTAGGTGCCCACCACACCGAGGATGCCGAGACCGGTGAAGATTGTTATCAGGCTCAAACAGGTCGAAAGATAGGAGGGGCTGCGAATCAGAACCCCGAGTTCTCGGAAGAACCTTCCGTAACTAACTCTTTCACGGGTGTCTATATGGTGAATATAGGGGATTTGGTCCACGGTTCCCACTGTGCACACCACAACGGAAACGGCAATTACGACGGCCCCCGCCCCCGCCAATATAAAGTACCGTGAAGCGTTCAACAGGCCGTTTTCATACTCTGGGGTTGTTGGAAAAATCACGAAATAGACAACCCCCGCCATGAGGATGGCGGTCAATGATACCGCGACGGCGTTGTACCCGAAGACCGACGAGCGTTCCGCATAGTCGTCGGTGAGTTCCGCTCCAAGTGCATCATGGGGGATGTTGTAAAAGGTAATTGCCAGCCGCATGAGCACCAAGAAGACGGTCAACCATATGAAGTACCCCATTTCACTGAGGCCGTCGACGGGTTGGTACAGCAAGTAGAACGAGATTGCGGCCGGAATTGCCGAAGCCAGCATCAATGGGTGCCGTCTGCCCCAGCGACTTCTGAAGCGGTCCGACATGGCACCCACAAGCGGGTCCGTAACGCCATCGAATACGCTGGCAATCAGAAACGCGGTCCCGCACAGACTAGGTGCAACACCGAGAATCTGGTTATAGAAGAGGACGGTGACCAACCCGCCTGCGGCTACCGTGGCTTCCTGAAAGGCACCTGAGGAGAACAGGACCTTGGTGCGGACCGGGACCTTGCGCCGGCGACTCGGGTCGCCACCGGCGCTCTCGGTATTCGAGCTGGCCAGTGAGTTCGGCAGCTTCATCTGAACCACCGTCCAGACTACGCTGTTTCTTCGATCTGCTCGTGAATCTCAACCGTACCGGCATCGCCATCGATGGTGATCATCTGACCGTGCTCAATGCGTTTGGTCCCGTTACCGACTCCCAGTACGGCAGGGATGCCGTACTCCCGGGCAACGATCGAGCCGTGCGCGAGAATGCTGCCCATGTCGGTGACGAGCCCCACCGCGTGGGCGAAGAGCTGCGTCCAGGCGGGCGTCGTCAGGGGTGATACCAGGATCGAACCCGGTGCCATCCTGTCGAACTCCACGGGGCCGAGGATCACACTGGCCGGGGCAGTCACGCGTCCGGAACTGACGGCGAAACCACGCATGGCGTCGCTGTTTTCGTCGTTCTTGATCTGCGTTTCCTTGAACTTGATGCCCGGCACGTTGCTGGCTTCGTCTGGCACCGTACCCGGGGGATGGTGAGATTTCCTCGCCTCCCGGAGCTCGCGGCGTTCCGACGCCAGCCTGCCGAGCTCGGGTAACCCCTTGCCGGATTTGCGCGCCGCAATCGCCTGGTCCAGCTCATCGGTGACCAGGAAGTAAGTGTCTTCCGGAGTCAGAAACGTTCCCGCTTCGACCATCCGACGACCCAGCTCCGCCGCCATCGGGCGCAACACGTTCCACGTATAGCCGAAGTAGAACGCCACCTCCTCGCGAATGTGGTTGTACTTGCGAGCCAGCCACCACCGATAACGGAACTGCCAGTATTCGATGCCCGTCAAGAGCTCCGACACCTCAGCGAACTTCTGCTCCCGGATGGCCTTCGCTTTGATCTCCTGGTTCTTCGGATCGTAGTCCGGGTCGCCCACCATGGCCTTGATCGTCGCAAACAGGGCGGACGGATCCTCCGCCTGCGTGGGCTCCACGAAGTCCATGCTGTATCCCTGGTGCCCGTAGGTGGCCAAGTATTCGTCGATGCCCGTTACTACAGCGGCCGCCTCGGCTTCTTCGAGCGCCTTCTCGCGCAGAAGGTCCATCAGAAACTGGGCTGGCGTTACGATGACCAGGTAGGTCAGTTCCTCATGGGCGCGAAGGCGCTTGGCGATCTCGAAGAGGTCGCGGTTCGCCTGCATGGTTTTCGATTCGATCCCCGAGAGAAACTGACCGCTGATGTAGTTGTGATCGGGCAGGTGATATTCCAGGAAATCCTGCAGATGGGAGTCCGTGGATTTCGCCACGCCGAATGTGTGGCTGGCATTGCTCGACCAGTAGTTCCCCTCTTCGTGGCCCATTTCGATGATGCCGGCGAGAAGTTCCTCATCGCTGGCCGTTGCCGGATCCAGTCTCGCCCACTTCTCGCCAATACCTCTCAGGCGCGGCATCGTCTCGTTGTGCCATTCGGCCAGTTGCCGATCATTGAAGGCGGTTTTGCTGGCGAACATGTACACGGAGGTGTCGGACTTCGGCATGGTGACCTGGTGCGCCAGATCGTCGATGTTCTGCGATGCAGAAAATTCGCGGAAAGCCCTGCGATCTTCATCGGAAAGATCAGCCACCATCAACTCCATATCGCGTTCTTCGTGCTCAGCCACCGACTGCTGTTGCAGCTGCGCCTTGATGGCCGCTTCCGCCTGCTTGGCAAGGGCTGCCTCCTGCGCTTCGAGATCTTCCTCGGTCACCTCCCTGGATTCCTGGCCCTTCTTCGGTTGCAGCTGCAGCCAGTCCGCCCGCTGGTAGGCATAGCCGTTCATGGTGACGAAGACCGGGCCGCCGCCCACCATGGGGCTGTTGTCCTTACGGGGCATCTCCAGCCCCTCGGTCAGGTAGAGCTGTTCGAACAACGGACAAACGGGGTCCGGCATGTTCTCGACGATCTGGCGGCGAACCAGGGTCTTGGCCGGGGGCGTCGGTATCCACTCGACGTCGATCGGCTGAACCGGGAGATTGGTAATTGGTCGTGACTGCAGCAGATGCAGCCTACCCTTCGAGAAGGCCCACTCGATATCCTGAGGAAGCCCGTCGTACAGCGCTTCGATCTGCAGCGCCGTGTCGATCAACTCGGACAGCATGGCATCGGACAACGAGGATTGATCGCGTTCCGATACCGACACATCCTCGATCCGGACACCCTGCTCGCCGTCGGAGATGATCTTCTGCTCCTTCGGACCGATCATGGCTTCCTTGACGGTCGTATTGGCCTTGTCGACGATATACGTGTCAGGTGTCACTTGACCACTGACGACCGCCTCGCCGAGACCGAAGCTCGCGTTGATGATGAGTTCATTGCGCTCCCCGGTGGCCGGGTTGGCGGTAAACAGAATGCCGGAAACCTCCGAAGGCACCATGATCTGGACCACAACAGCCATCGCGACCGAACCCTGATCGATCCCGTTCTGATGCCGATAGCTGATCGCCTGCGCCGTCCACAAAGAGGCCCAGCAGTTCCTCACCGCCGCGACAACCGCATCGGCGCCGGTGACGTTGAGATAGGTCTCCTGCTGACCGGCGAACGACAGACCAGGCAGATCCTCTGCATTCGCCGATGAACGAACCGCCACCGATGGCCGACCATCGAACGCCTCGTAGGCCTGTCTGATTTCAGTCGTGACGTCCGCCGCCAGGTCAATGTCGGCGAAAAGCGTCTGTATGTTCGAGGAAGACTGCTCGAACGACGCCCTACCCTCCACCACGGCAGGTTGGGCGAGACCCAGAATTCGGTCCTGTAGGTTGTTGTCGGCAACAAACCCGCGATAGGCGGCGGTCGTGATCAGAAAGCCGCCGGGGACGTGAAAGCCGGCCTTGGCCATTTTCGCCAGCGACCGGCCCTTGCCGCCAACGACTTCAAGCGCGTCGTCTGTTGTAGAGAGCGGCGTGGTGTACACGCTCTGCGGGCCTGTGGGGGTATTCAATTCAATTTCCTTCTGTTGACGAACGTTCACGAGACCGACCCAGTACAACCTCTAGCAAGTCCATGAAATAGAGGGACTCCTGCTTCCCGAATTGCGGGCACTCAAGTAGGCCCGCAGCCAGGCAACGATGTACCGCTTCGGCTTGATACAGAAATCCCGCCTGGTTGGGATAGGCCATGGGGATGCTCACGGTTTCGGGTATGGGATACTCGAAACGATGAGCCGGCGCAGGGGTATTGGCATTGAGATATCGGGACGGAACTTTCTCAGGAATCCTCAGAGTAACTCCCGTTGGACAGTGGGCCGGCTGCTCCAGGGTGATACGACCCTTGGTGCCAATGATCTCAGTCCTTTCGGGGAATTCACTCGGATAGATGATGAAGGACAGCACGGCGCTCCTGTCTTCAGGATATTCCAGTACCGTGGCTCTGGGGAAAGCGGTGATGGTCGGCCTGACCTCGATACCAAACGCCAGAACCGCAGCCTGGATCGTGTAGACAGGATCAAAGTCCGCCTGCACCATGACGACATCACCGATCATGCCTTGTTCGAGGGCCCATCGAGCGTGTTCCACCGCCGGGAAGAACCGGGTCCAGAGGCCATGCTGGAGCATCACTCCCTGCCTGGCCGCCGCCTCGTACATCTCCCTGGCGTCCTCGGCATTGCCACCCAGGGGTTTCTCGCACAACACGTGCTTGCCCGCTTCAATGGCAAGCAGGACGTGCTCTTTGTGGAGCGTGTGTATGGTGCCTACATAGACGATGTCCACATCGGGGGACGCCAGCATCTCGGCGTAGCTGCCGTAGGCTGATTCAATTTCATGCTGAGCAGCGAAATCCTCTGCGCGTTCTTTCGAGCGGGCCGCAACGGCACTCACCGTCGCGCCTTTGCAGGCCCTGACGGCCGGCACCCACTGCCTCGAGATCTGCCCCGCACCAATAATGCCCCATCGCAAGGGAAAGGCATCATCCTTCGGGTCTGTCAGGCCCAGACGAACATCCAACGGTGCGGATGGAGACAGTCCGGTTTCATCGTGCGCCATGAATTTGATTCCTTGTGGTCGTCGGCAGTTGTTTCGTTCACTCGGGCAAGTCCTCGTCGCGTCGACATCGGACTCGGCAAGGTCGAACGGGCGGGCCACGCGATCATCGTGGCCTTGGGCAGCACATACGGGTTAGTGGTCCTTTTCCGAGGCGCTACGGGGCCAGGGACCAGAGCACGAACGCATATTCCTCGGCCACCTCATGGAGCGAGTCGAACCGGCCCGACTTGCCACCGTGTCCCGCACCCATGTTGGTCTTCAGCAGCAGCGGGTTGTCGTCCTCCTTGAGGGTGCGGAGCTTGGCGACATATTTCGCGGGCTCCCAATAGGTCACCCGAGGATCGTTGAGACCCGCAGTCACCAGGATCGGCGGATACGAACCCGGTTTGAGTTGGTCGTACGGCGAATACGAACGGATGGTCTCGAACGCCGCTTTGTCCTCGATGGGATTGCCCCACTCCGGCCATTCGATCGGGGTCAACGGCAGGGAGGTGTCGAGCATCGTGTTGAGGACGTCGACGAAAGGCACGTGGGCGGCGACCGCGCCCCACAGGTCCGGAGCCTGGTTGACCACCGCGCCCATCAGTTCGCCGCCGGCACTGCCGCCGGCGATGGCGATCCGCCCCGCCCTGGTGTAGCCCTCGTCGACCAGGAACCGGGCGACGTCGACGAAGTCGTTGAAGGTGTTGGTGCGCCGGTCGAGCTTGCCCGCCTCGTACCAGTGGTAGCCGAGTTCGTCGCCGCCGCGAATGTGGGCGATGGCGTAGATGAAGCCCCGATCCAGGAGCGATAGACGGGTGGTGGAGAACGCCGGCGACATGCCGCTGCCGTAGGCGCCGTAGCCGTAAAGGTAGAGTGGCGCGCTGCCGTCGGTCGGGGTGTCGACCCGGCGGACGATGGACACCGGCACCCGGACGCCGTCGCGCGCAGGCGCCATCAACCGCTCGGTGACGTAGGCCGAGGCGTCGTAGCCACTGGGGATCTCACGTACCTTGCGGGTGTGCAGCGTGTCCTCGTCGAGGTCGTAGTCGAACACCGTATCGGGAGTGACCATGGACTCGTAGCCCAGACGCAGTGTGCGCACCTCGAACTCGCGGTTGTCGCCGATGCCCACACTGTAGGCGGCCTCCGGGAAGTCCAGGTACCTGCTCTCGCCCGCGCGGTCGATGAGACGGAGCTGATCAAGACCGTCGACGCGTTCTTCCAGGGCGATGAAATCCGCGAACGCCTGGAAGCCCTGGAGGTAGTGTCGGTCCGAGCCCGGCACCAGCGTCTGCCACGCCGCCTCGGTGGGATCGTCCTCCGGTGCCGTCACCAGGCGGTTGTTCTTGTGCGTGTCGTTGGTGCGGATGACGAACCGATCACCCTGGTGGTCGACGATGTAGTAGTGCTCGTCACGCCGAGCCGCCACCAACAGCGTATCCCGTTCGGGCGCATCGGTCGGAATCAGGCGAACCTCCGAGGTCACGTGGTCGCTGGTCGAGATGACCACGAACCGCTTCGACGAGGTCAGACCCACGCCGATGAAGAAGCCCGGATCCTGCTCCTCGTAGATTACCGGGTCGTCGTCGGCCTTGGTGCCCAGGACGTGGCGCCGCACTTGGAAGGGGCGCCAGTTATCGTCGAGAACCGTGTAGAAGAAGGACTTGTCGTCGGCACTCCAGACCGGACTGTCCGAGGTGTTCTCGATCACTTCGTCGGCCAGTTCACCCGTGGCGAGATCCTTGATCCGCAGGGTGAACCGCTCGCCGCCGGAGGTGTCCGTGCTGTAGGCCATGAGCCGACCGTCGTTCGACACCGACAGCGCGCCGAGGCGGAAGTAGTCCACGTCCTTGGCAAGTGCGGGCTCGTCGAGGATGACGGACGCCTGGGCGGTCGGTCCCGCACCGGCGTCCGGGCCGTCCACTGGCCAGCGCGACCACATCCGATACTGCCCTTCCGCCTCGAAGCGCCACTGGTAGTAGTGGTCGCCCTCCCTGACCGGCACCTTGGCGTCGTCGGGCTTCTGACGAGCCTTGATCTCGGCGTAGAGGGTGTCGATGAGCTCCTTGTGCGGCGCCATCACCGCCTCGAAATACGCGTTCTCGGCCTCGAGATAGGCGAGCACATCCGGGTCGTCGACTTCCGGGTAGCCTTGGTCCTTCAGCCAGTGGTACGGATCCTCGACGGTGATGCCGTGGACCGTGAAGGCGTGCGCGCGCGGCTCCGCGACCGGCGGCTCGGGTGCCGGCTTCACGTCAGCGCATCCCACCACGACAACGGCTGACAGAACGGCCGCAACGGACGTCCCTGTCCACGAACCGCCGGTCAATCCGGCAATCCGAGGACGCGTTTGGCGATGATGTTGCGTTGGATCTCGTTGCTGCCGCTGTAGATCGACGCGGCGCGGTTGGCGAGGAACGTCCGGGTGTCGCCGAGTTCGCTGGCATCGAAGCTGTCGCCTTCCCAACCGAGTCCCTGGGTGCCGCGCATCTCGACCAGGAGCGACGACTTGTCCTGCTGGAGTTCGGTGCCGTACATCTTGAAGATCGACGTCGCCGGGCCGGGGGTGCGCCCGTCCCTGGCCTCCTCGACAGTGCGGCGCTGCGTCAGGCGAAACGCCCTGTCGTTGATGTTGTGCTCGACGATGCGGGCCCTCAGGGCATCGTCCGCGATCCGCCCATCGCACTCACCGGCGTACGTCTTTGCACGGCCTTCCAGGGTCGGCCCGGCTTCGCGCACGGCGGCCCCGCCGACCAACGACGCCATGCTGCCCCGTTCGAACTGCAGCAGCCGCTTGCCGATGGTCCAGCCCTTGTTGAGTTCACCGACCAGGTCGTCCTTCTTGGCGATGGCGTCGTCGAAGAAGGTCTCGCAGAACGGCGAACTGCCGCTGATCAGGCGGATCGGCTTCACCGTCACGCCCGGCTGGTCCATGGTGAGCAGGACGAAGCTGATGCCCTCGTGCTTGGGCACATCCGGGTCGGTGCGCACGAGCGCGAACATCCAGTTGGCGAACTGCGCGCCGGACGTCCAGATCTTCTGCCCGTTGATGACGAAGTGGTCGCCGTTGTCCACGGCTCGCGTGCTCAGGCTCGCGAGGTCCGAGCCCGAACCCGGCTCGCTGTAGCCCTGGCACCAGTTGACCTCGCCGCGGACGATGGGCGGGATGTGGCGCTGCTTCTGATCTTCGGTACCGAGTTCGAGCAGGGTCGGGCCGATCAGCGACAGGCCCATGCCGCCGAAGGGCACGCCGGCACGCACGCGGCGAAGTTCCTGGATCAGGACCATGTATTGCTCGTTGTCGAGGCCCCCACCGCCGTACTCGGTGGGCCAGGCCGGCGCCGACCAGCCCTTCTCGATCAACCGTTCGCGCCACAGCCGCTGGTCGTCGCGGTTGCCGCCACCGCCGGCACGCGCCCCGGCCGGGCAGTACTCGTCCAACCAGTCGCGTGTCTCGGCGCGGAAATCATCCAGAGCCGACATGGCCCCTCCTCTTGCTCGCAGGCAATCGACAAGCATCCGCGATGGCCGCGCAAAACTCAACAACGCATCGGTACGCGCGTACATGGCTCGCTGTGGGCCATGAGAAGCGCCGAAAGGCAGACTCTCGCTCCACATCGCCCACCGCTTGCTTATCAGTGATTTCTTGTTCAGTCTGATTTGCTCATGAGCAAATTCGGGTTAAGGTGATTTCACTCATGAAGCGAACAAGGTGGGATCAGCCGTGCCAGCGATGATCGCCAGATATCTCGCCAAGCCGATCGAAGACGATCTGGGCCGCAAGATGGTGTTCGTCGGCGGGCCGAGGCAGGTCGGCAAGACGACCTTGGCGACGACGCTGCTGGGCGGCGGGAGACGACACCCCGGGTACCTCAACTGGGACAACGTGCAGGTCCGATCCAGGCTTTTGCGGGGCGAACTTCCCCCAGGGCAGAAGTTGATCGTGCTGGACGAGATTCACAAGTTCCCGGGCTGGCGCAACCTCGTCAAGGGGTTCTACGACACCGAGGGTGACAGAACCTCTTTCCTCGTAACGGGCTCGGCCCGGCTGGATCATTACCGCAGGGGCGGCGATTCGTTGCAGGGCCGGTACCACTACTACCGGCTCCACCCCGTGACGTTGGGCGAGATGGGCGCGGATACGACATCCGACGACCTCGAACAGCTGATGCGCTTCGGCGGCTTCCCGGAGCCCCTCTTCGCCGGCGATGCGAGAATCTGGCATCGCTGGCAGCGAGAGCTAGCGTCCCGTGTCGTCTACGAGGATCTGCGGGATCTGGAAAACGTCCGCGAAGTCGCCCGGGTCGAGCTACTCGTGGAGGCGTTGCCGGAACGAGTTGGTTCGCCGCTTTCGGTGCAGAGCCTGCGGGAGGACCTACAGGTGGCGCACGAGACGGTGGAGCGCTGGCTGCGCATCCTCGAACGTCTGTACGTCTGTTTCCGAATTCCGCCGTTCGGCGCGCCGGGAATCCGGGCGGTCAAGAAGGAGCAGAAACTCTACCTATGGGATTGGTCCCGGGTTCCCGGCACCGGCGCACGCTTCGAGAACATGGTCGCAAGCCACCTCTTGAAGCACTGTCACCACGTGGAAGATACGCAAGGGCACCGTATGGAACTTCGTTTCATCCGCGACACCGATCGCCGCGAGGTCGACTTCCTCGTCATCCGGGACAACCGGCCCCTCTTCGCGGTGGAGTGCAAATCGGGCGACAAGGCGCCGAGTTCCGCAATCAACTACTTCCGCCAACGAACCGACATCGTCGACTTCTACCAGGTGCATCTCGGCGAGCGCGACTATCTCGCGAACGGCACCCGCGTCCTACCCTTCGGCACGTTCTGCAAGGAACTGGCGCTTCCCTGATCCGCCCCGGACAACTCAGTCTTCGGCGCAAACCCGCGTCTGCAGCGAGCGCGCGAAATCCAACGCCTGGTCAAGCGGTGTCAGGCGCACGGGACTGTCTTCGAGCCTGCGCAACACCTCGGCGCATCCGGCGGCCGCAAGGCGGTTTGCCAGTTCGACGATCGCGCGCGTCTCGGTCACGCCCGGGTCATCCAGGCCGAGTTTGGCCACGGCGACGATGGCGAGCAGCGAACACAGATCGTTGTCCAGGATGCCTTGCGATGTGTAGATGAAGGTCTTGCCCCACCGCGAAGGCAGACTTGGGAGTCGTCGTGCGACCGCGCGCATCGGTACGCGCTGGTACACGCCCGTGCTCCGCCTCCCACGTACCGACGACGTACCGACGACCCGGCGGCGTTTGACAAGTGGAAAGTGCCGGTGGTTATGCGCGTACGGGAGAGTTCTGAACAGGGCACTAACGCCGACCGTCGTGGCAGGTGCCACATCGTCCTCGTCGGGTTAGGGTCGGCGCGGTGTGCCGCCTCGGCCAACTAGCAAGCCGCCTACGCCACTGGCTTGGAACCCGTCTTTGCGCCCCTTCCTGCTGGATTCCACTCGGAACGATCATGCCGTGATGGCGTCTCCGACATCCCCCCATCGGTCAGGTAGTGCCGGGTGCGATCGCAATATCCCGCAGCAACTCCACGCCAACGCCTCGAACCCAGAGTACGCAACCTAACCTCAGAACGGGCCTCGATGGCAATCAAAGACCGTTCACTTGCTCGAACCAGAGGATTGCCGCCTCCCCCTCCTTGAGGGAGATTTCGTCTACGCTGCGACTGTGGCGGATACCGTTTCGCAGGTCCGCAAGCTGCCCGAAGCGCACGCCCAGCATCTCTTTATTGACGAACCGTCCCCCGAACCGCTGCCAGAGTACTTTGTTCGAGATCGTGTCCTGCAACTCGCGCAGATCCGCGTACTCGAGCTTGCCCGCGAGCGAATCGTAATGGTCGCTGTCAAGCGCAGGATTCTTCTTGGCAGCCAACCGCAACCTCTCCTCGATATTCTGACGTACACGAGACGGCAAAAGCGCTGAGTCGCCGTCCAACGCCGCATCAATCCCGCTCCGCAACGACAACTCAACCGCCTCGATCTTCGCGTCGAGCTCACGTAGTTGGGGCGGCAGGTCAAGCCGCTCTTTGACCAATAGGTCCTCGATCGCGTCCTGGATTGTCCGCTGCCGTTCGGCAAGAAACGCCTCGAAGTCGTCCGATGTGAAGGGGTCGCGCAACAGGATCGCAAACGCGGCCGGGGAGATGAAGTGCGACTCCAAGGTTGCCCGGACACTAGTTTCCCCGCTCGCCGCGACCAACTCTGGCAAATACTCGTTCGGCAATCGCTCGCGGATTACTTTCCGGTTGGTGTCGGCAGTGAGCGGAGTGCGGTTTAGGATGGTGTCGACGACGATGCCTAGAGTGTTCTCCTTCCGTTTTCCCCAACTCTTCGGCACGATGTGGTGGTCGTCAAGATCATCGTACTGCGGGACATTGCCCGTCATCCAGTCGCGGGCCCCACGCAGCACCAGCAGGTTGAAGATGCCGTTGTAGACAGAGGTGCCGCGCCTCGTTTCCCTGCGTAGGTCCAGATTCTTGAACCGGACCTTGAACTCCGCGATCAAGCCGGGCTGGGCTGCGTCATCCTCGAACCAAGCCCTTACGTCGAGATAGTCTCGCGCGCTGGTGGACTCCACCGATCCGGAGTAGCGGTTGGTGAAAACGCTCGCCCAATACCAGTGATGGAGCTTGCGCTGCGCATCGAGCCGACGCGGAGCCGGAAGTGTGTGGAGTGCCGTCTGAAGCGCCGCAAATGCAGGAAGTATCGAGACGTAGGGGAGGTACTGCGACGATATCGCGCCGAACTCCTGAGGATGGCGCAATACCTTGATCGCACTCTCCACCGCATCAACCGCCTGGTTCCAGCGCCGTTCGAAGTCCGCCACATGGGGGACTAGGACCTCCCGGCGCAGTGAGCCGTCCGCTTCTCGGACCTTCTTTTCCTGACCCGGAAGCAGGTAGTAAAGGTACTTGGGCGAGCAATACGCCTGACGAAGGATGGACATGACTTGCAACAGGTAGACGTTCATGCGCTCCGTATCGACGAACTCGAGCCGCGGTGCCGCGTCTCGCCACAGATGTCTGAGCTGGAGACCCTTGGGCTTCAGCATCGCATTGACCAGATCGAATACGTCGAGGCGGATCCCGCGGCTGTTTATCTGGGTGAATATGTCGCACACCTTGTCGATCTCGAGATCGCGGTCCAGTTCGATGTAGGAAACCTGATACTGCTCGGTGATGCCCTTTAGGTGTTCCCCGAACGCCTGTGCATCGCGCACGCGCCGCCCCGCCTCCCGTGCGGCCGCTTCATCGCCGTCGTCATGCGCGGCATTCTCTTTTTCCCGCCAGTATCGCTCGTAGCCCTGGACCCAATTCGGAAGCTCCCAGCCGCCCTGACCCACTATCGAGACAGGAAACATGTGGGTCTGGAACTGTGCCTCCGGGTCCGCCAGCAGGTTCACGCCTCTTCGCGTCCAGTCGTACTCGAACGCCTCGTCGTAGGCTTCATCCATGAACCGGTCCACGTGGATGAAGTAGAGGAACCGGTTCGACCGGTTCGGTAGCGGCACGTCCGGTGCCATGAACACGTAGTGCATCGCGGTGAGTCGCTGCTGACCGTCAAGGACGATGTGAGTCGGATCAGCTCCGCCGTCGTACCCATAAATCGGCTCGCAGGCCAGCGCAGCCAAACTCTCGGACTTTCCCTTCCAAAGAAGCAGACTACCGATGTAGTAGTCCAGAAAGATCGATCGAACAAGCTCGCGGATATCCCACGGCTTCCACTCGAACTCACGCTGGAAGTCCGGGATGACATATCGACCCTCGCGGAGGCGCCCCACGAGCGTCGTCAAGCTCACATGATCGGGTTTCTGTGCGTCCTTCAAAGGTCTGTCCAATGTTCTCGTGCGGTGACCGTTGTGTTGGCAGCCTCGACACTCAAACTTTGCCCGACCATCGCAGCCCGCACCCCCAAAAGGTCCGCGGCATTCTAACCCTTGATCGCAAAGACATGCTCTACCCGACCGCCATGCAATCACCAACTGAGCTATGCTACGGAAACGCAACGAACTACTGGATCCGTGGACGACAGGACGAATAGCGTCGCGGCGAAGATGGCGCGGCTCGTGGCCGCAGTGGAGCAATCACGCGAGAGACCTTCCCGGCAGGCTCGACTGCCCCGCGGGAAGGAACTCGAAGCGGTAATCAGACTCGGCGAGTCGTTCCCTCCACGATCTCGTGGGGATCTCAACTACCCTGTACTGAAGCGCATCATCAGATCGCCGTCGCCAGTGGCCCTAGGTACCGGTGATCCACCGGCTGCGCAATGACGCCAACGACGTTGTCGTCAACGCCTTAACACGACTCCGAGTGACTACGCCTTGCCACGCCCAACCAGCCTGGTCGAGAAGGCCGAGGCCATCCACCAAACCTTGACGCACGCGGGTCTGTCGCACGCTTTTGGAGGTGCCCTGGCGTTGGCGTGGTGTGTCGGGGAACCGCGTGCGACGATCGACATCGACGTGAACGTCTTCGTTGCCGAGACGGACGCGGCGTTGGTTCGTGGTGGATTCCCCGACGCAATCGAGTTCTCGGACGCCGACACGGCTCGGCTGGCCCGTGAAGGCCAGGTCCGGGTTTGGTGGGATAGCACGCCGGTTGACGTCTTCCTGAATTCCACGCCGCTCCACGAGGCCGCAGCGGCGCGGGCGCATTGGGAGGTCTTCGGCGACAAACCCATGCCGTTCCTGAGTTGCCTCGACACGGCCATTTTCAAGGCGTTCTTCAACCGCACGAAGGACTGGGCCGACCTCGAGGCCATGCGAAAGGCGGGCCGTCTCGATGCGGATGCCGTTCGAGAGGTTCTGCTCCACGCCTTGGGCGAGGGTGACGAGCGCGTGCGCGTCCTCGACCGACTGGCCAAGACAGGACGCGCGTTCGAGCCGTAGGCGTACTCGTTCCGGTATGACTCGCCGGCGATCCATCAATCCCCGTTCCCATATCGGCCACAGCGGGTAAACTGCCGGTCCATGGTCAAGCGCAAGGACAACGTCGCACGGATCCGCCAGGCCATCCTCGGGGCGGTCGGTGTGCTGGTCGCCCTGGTCGTCGGCTACGGCCTCTACCACGCCCTCGGGCTCGGCGGCACCGATGAACCCTACATCGAGCTGGACGCACCGGATGGTAGCGGCGATGTCGAAGTGGTGGCGTACTTCTCGTACGTCTGCCCCCATTGCCGCAGCCTGGACAGGCTGATGGACGGCTGGGAACGTCGGCTGCCTGAAGGCGCCGTAGTGCATCGGGTACACGTCGCCTATTCGGAGTCCAATCGCCTGTACGCCAAGGCGCATCGCGCCCTCGAGCGCCACGGCGCGGACGACGAGAACCACAACCGCCTGTTCCATGCGATCCACGACCGCAACCGCGCGTTCATTACGCCGGGCGAGCTGGCGGACTTCGTCGACGGCCACGGCATCGACCGGGACACGTTCCTGAGCACCATGGCCTCACCGCGCGTCGGCCGTGCGGTCGCTACCGCGGAGCGCCGCTTCGTGACCCTCGGCTTGGCCAGCGTCCCCGCCCTGGTCGTCGACGACAAGTACATCATCAACATGGGTGCCGGGCGCAAGCAGGCCCTGGACGTCACCGAGGATCTGGTCCGCGAACTCCTCGCCGAACGCGTCCGCGAGTAGAGTGCTTTAGATGGCCCGGCGCAAAGCGCAAGCGGCGCGCACCAAACGATCCTCCCGACGCTCCCCGCGCCCGAAACGCAAGGCGACGCAACCCAAGGGGCGCAAGGGGCGCCTCTGGCGGATCCTCGGCAAGCTCTTCGCCGGCGCCCTGCTTCTTGGCCTCGTCGTCGCCATCGGCATCGGCGCGTACCTAATCGTCCTCGACCAGGAAATCACCGGTCGCTTCGAGGGCCGCCGCTGGTCGCTGCCCGCCCGCGTCTACGCGGCACCCATGGCCTTGTACGCCGACCTGCGCTTCTCCGCCGACGACCTGACCACGGAACTGCGCCGCCTCGGCTACCGCGAGACCACGGGGAGCCACCCGCCCGTCGGGCGGTACGTCGCCAGCCCGCACCGGGTTCGGGCAACCCTGCGTCCGTTCCATTTCGCCGATGGCCGGCGATCCACGCTGCCGGTGACCATCGACTTCGGCTTGGGCCGCATCGTCGAGGTCACGGGACCCCATGGTCCGTTGCGCTATGTCCGTCTCGAGCCGCCGATCATCGGCAGCTTCTTTCCTTCCCACGGCGAGGACCGCCTCGTGGTCGCGCCCGACGAGACCCCGGCGCTGCTCGTCGAGACCCTGAAGGCCGTGGAGGACCGTAACTTCGACACCCATCCCGGGTTCGACATCCGCGGCATCCTGCGGGCCTTCTGGGCCAACGTGCGCGCCGGGGAAATCGCCGAGGGCGGCAGCACCCTGACCCAGCAGCTGGTGCGCTCCTACTACCTCGACAACCGGCCAACGCTGGCGCGCAAGCTCAACGAAGTGGCCATGGCGGTGATTCTCGACGCCCGCTTCGAGAAGGCCGACCTGATGAACGCCTACGTCAACGAGATCTTCCTCGGCCAGGACGGTGCGCGCGCGATCCACGGTTTCGGGCTCGGCAGCTTCTTCTACTTCAACAAGCCGCTCTTGGAACTCGACGCCCACGAGATTGCTCTGCTCGTCGCGGTCATCAACGGGCCCTCCTACTTCAATCCGTTCCGCCACCCCGAACGGGCCAAGGACCGGCGCGACCTCGTCCTCAACACGATGCGCAGTCTCGAGCTCATCGGCCAGGGTCGGTTCGAAGACGCCGTGGCGCGACCTCTGTCGCTGGCGAGGAACCGCAGCGGCGGCCGCTACTACCCGGCGTTCATGGATCTCGTGCGCATCGAACTCGCCAAGGACTACGACCGCAGGACCCTGTCGGCCCAAGGGCTTGCGATCCACACGACCCTGGATCCGCGGGTCCAGGAACGGGCCGAACAGGCGGTGTTCACAACCCTCGCCGCCATCGAACGTGACCGCGGCCTGCCCGAGGACACCCTGGAGGCAGCCGTCGTGGTCCGCGCCAGCCAGACCGGCGACGTGCAGGCGGTGGTCGGCGGCCGCAAACCCGGGCGCCAAGGCTTCAATCGCGCCCTGAACGCCAAGCGCCAGGTCGGCTCGCTGCTCAAGCCCTTCGTCTACCTCGCAGCCATCGAATCCCGGCGCTACCACCTCGCCACGCCCGTGGACGACACCGAGTTGACATTGCCCGAATTCGACGATTGGACACCCGGCAACGCCAATGACGAATACCGGGGCACGGTGCCCCTGGTCCACGCGCTGGCCGAGTCGCTGAACGTCGCCACGGTGCGCGTCGGAATGGATCTGGGCGTCGCCGGCATCGCGGATCGCGTCGCCGCGCTCACCGACAACGTCCCCATTGCCTACCCGTCGCTGCTGCTTGGCGCCTACGACGCCTCGCCGTACGAGATGTCAGAGGCCTACGCCATGCTGGCGGGCGGCGGCTTCCAGACGCCGGCCAAAGCCGTGACCGCGGTGATCGACGCCTTCGGCGGCACGGTGACGCGCTATCCCATCGATGTGCGACAGGACGCCGATCCGGTGGCCGTCACCACGCTCAGCCGTGCGCTGCAGATCACCATGGCCCGCGGCACGGGCAAGCGCTCGTCGCTTGCCCGTTCGGGCGTCGCCGGCAAGACCGGTTCGTCCGACGATTTTCGCGACAGCTGGTTCGCCGGCTACGACGCCAACACGCTCACCGTGGTCTGGGTGGGACGAGACGACAACGCCTCCCATGGCCTGTCCGGGTCCCGCGGCGCGTTGGTCGTCTGGGACGCGTTCATGGCGGACACCGACATCGTGCCCGCCCTCACGGGCGACGGTGAACTGGTCGCCATCGACTACGCCAGCGGCCTACGCGCCCGCACCGGCTGCGGGGACGTGGTCGCGGTGCCCTTGCCCGCCGGCACCGAGCTCGATTGGAAACCTGGCTGCCGACCCCTGGGTGATCGCGTCAGGTCACTGTTCGACTAGGGTGAGCATACCGTCGCGCTCTCGCGGTCGTTCCACTGTGATACGGTCGGCGACGGTTCCGCAGAGTGGAGAGCGGCGTTGGCCAAGTCCGGCGTCTCACGAATCGCCGCCGTCGCTATTCTCGGCTCGCTGCTCTGCGCCTGCGCCGGACAGGCACCGACACCCGCACCCGTGGTGGTGCCCGGACCGCCAGAGGAACCCCTTCCGACACCGCCGCCCACTCCGCCGCCATCCATCGAGCCTGTGCGGGTGGAACCGCCGCCCCCTGTCGAACCGCCCTCGGCCATGACCCAGGCGCTGGTGGAGGAGGCAACGCGGTTCGAACTCGCCGGTTCTCCCGGCGAAGCGGCGGCGACGATCGAGCAGGCGATCCGCATCGAGCCGCGACGGGCCGAACTCTGGCTGCAGCTTGCCGCGCTTCGGCTGCAGGAGGGTTCGGCGGCGAACGCCGAGCAGAACGCCCGCAAGGCGCTGCTGTTCGTGCGCCGCGGCAGCTCGGAGGAACTGGCCGCTTGGCTGTTGATCGCCGATGCACGCGCCGCCCAGGGCGATGCCCAAGGTGCCCAGGCGATCCGCGACCTGTGGGAAGGTGAGGGCTGAGCCGGAAGTCTATTCCAGCAGTTCGAGCCAATGCACGACCGGGACGTCGACCGCGTCGTCCAGGTGCGTCTGGCAACCGATGTTGGCCGTGGCGATCACCTCCGGTTCGTGGCGGGTCAACTCTCGTGCCTTGCGCCGCTTGAGTTCGCCCGCCAAGTCCGGCTGCAGCAGACTGTAGGATCCCGCCGAACCGCAACACAAATGGGCGTCCTCGACGGGCGTGAGTTCGTAGCCGGTGGCCGCGAGAATGCGCTCCACCAGTCCCGTCAGGCGCTGACCGTGCTGCAGGGTGCACGGCGGATGCCATGCCACGCGCTGCACCCGGCGGCCGCCGAGCGCGCGCTTGCCGAACTCGAAGTCCGCCAGCACCTGGGCCACGTCGCGAACCTTGTCGGCGAACGCCGCCGCGTCGGTCCCGTTGAGCAGGCGACCGTAGTCCTTGAGGGTGACGCCGCAACCGCTGGCCGTGGACACGATCGCGTCGGCGTCGGCGAGCTCCGAGACGTTGTGTCGCATGACCGCTTCGGCGCTCGCCGTACGGCCAAGGTGCAGCGCCAGTCCGCCGCAACATCGTTCGCGGGCAGAGACGAACGGCGACATGCCGCGCGCTTCGAGGAGGCGCACGAGGTGGGCGTTAACCTCCGGTGTGACCACGCGCTGCGCGCAACCTTGCCAGAGCAGGATCCGACCCTTGTCCGGCAGTGGGCCTACTCGCGGCGCCGGGCGCAACAGACGCCGGTAACGTCGCGGCAGCAATCCACGAACGAGTGCGCCCAAGGCCACCAAGGGCTTCAGGACCCCCGGATTCGGCACGATGCTCAAGATCAGGCGCTGCAGCCACCCCCGGTTCGGCCGTTGCTCTTCAAGGATCTCGCGACCGATCTCGGCAAGCTCGCCGTATTGGACGCCCGAGGGGCAGGTGGTCTCGCAGCCCCGGCAGGTGAGGCACCGGTCGAGGTGGGTGCGCGCCACGGCGTTGGCCTCGCCGGTCTCGAGCATCCCCTTGATGAGGTAGATGCGGCCGCGTGGGCCGTCGAGCTCGTCGCCCCTCACCCCGAACGTCGGGCAGGTCGCGTTGCACATGCCGCAGTGCACGCAGGTGCGCAGGATCGCGTCCGCGCGCCGACCGCGGTCGGTGGCCAGGGTGTCTGCGGGAATGGCGGTCTGCATCAGCGCTCCATGGCGGGATTAAAGAGCCGCTGCGGGTCGAAGGCGTCCTTGATGCGCGCCGCGTACTTCGCGGTCGCGGCGTCCACCACCGGTCGGCGCCGCGCGCCTTCGCCGGGGACGAGAACGGTGGCCTGGCCGTCGTCCGGAAGGTTCTCCGGTTCACCCTGAAGCCAAGCCTGGCAACCGCCCCACTCGATCAACGCGGCATCGTCGTCGAAGCGGGCACCCCGCGGCAGTGCCAAGCGCGTCAACGTCCCATCGGTTGCGAAGAACGGGTGGTCCTGGTCGCGCACGGCCGCCCAGATGCCCGGGTCGCCCGTCTCGCGCAGTTCCATATCGGCACGCGCGCTGGCGACGCCCGTCGTGCTGCCGGAGAGTCGCACATGCAGGACGCCGTCCACGTGGCATGTCCCCGTGATCGGCAACGGCCGTCGCGCCCAGCGACGGTTCAAATCCCCTGCCTCGGCGGCACTGCACGACAACGTGAACGTCTCCTCGGTCTCGGCCGCGGGCAACAGGCGAACGCTTGCCGAGAGGATGACGCCGAGCGTCCCCCACGCCCCGGTCATCAGCCTCGACACGTCGTAGCCGGCGACGTTCTTCATCACGCTGCCGCCGAAGCGCAATCGTTCGCCTCGGCCGTTGATGACCTCCACCCCGAGCACCGCATCGCGCACGCTGCCCCGCCAGGGACGCGCCGGCCCCGAGAGGCCGCTGGCGATGGCGCCTCCGAGGGTGCCTTCCCCGCTGTAGCGCGGCGGATCGAAGGGCAGGATCTGGCCCCGTTCCGCCAACGCAGCCGTCAAGTCTGCCAATGAGGTCCCCGCCAACGCGGTGATCACCAGTTCCTCGGGCCGGTAGTCGACGATCCCCGCATGATCGCGGATCGACAGCGGCACCTCCCCACCCGGCGTGCCGAAGCGCCACTTGCTGGCGTGACCCGCGATGGCGATCGTGGACCGGCTGCGAACGCACTTCTCAACCAAGGCCAGAAGACGTTCGGCGTCGTCCATCACCATCCGTGGGAGCAGGGCTTGTCCCCGCACGCGCCCGCATGTCCGCAGCGTGGGGGCGACATCAAAAGCGTTCCAACTCGGGATGCGGCAGGCGGCCCTGGTGGACATGCATGCCGCCCAGCTCCGAGCAGCGCGCCAAGGTCGGAATCGCCTTGCCCGGATTCATCAGGCCCGCCGGGTCGAACGCCGCCTTCAGGGCGTGGAACTGCGCGAGTTCCGTGTCGTTGAACTGCACGCACATCTGATCGAGCTTCTCGACACCGACGCCGTGTTCGCCGGTGACCGTTCCACCGACCTCGACGCATAGCTCGAGAATCCGCCCGCCGAGTGCCTCGGCGCGCTCCAGTTGGTCGCCCTCATTGGCGTCGAACAGGATCAGCGGATGCAGGTTGCCGTCGCCCGCGTGGAATACGTTGGCCACCTGCAACCCGGCCTCGTCCGCCAGCCGGCCGATGCCCGCGAGCACCCCGGCCAGCTCGGACCGGGGAATCGTGCCGTCCATGCAGTAATAGTCCGGGGCGATGCGTCCCATGGCGGGAAACGCCGACTTGCGTCCCTTCCACAACCGCTCCTGCTCGGCCTCCTCCGCCGCCATGCGCACCTTGGCACCATGGGACTCAAGCACCGTGCGGACCCGCTCGGCGTCGTGCTCGACTTCCTCCTCGGTGCCGTCGAGTTCGCACAGCAGGATCGCTGCGGCCTCGCGGGGATAGCCGGCGGCCGCGAAATCCTCGGCCGCCCGGATCGCCGGGTTGTCCATCATCTCGAGCCCCGCCGGAATGATCCCCTGGGCGATGATCGCGCCCACGGCGCGGCCCGCGTCCTCGAGATCGTCGAAGGCACCCAGGAGAACCCGCTTCGCCGTGGGCAGCGGCAGGAGCTTGACGGTCACCTCCGTGACCACGCACAGCATTCCTTCCGAACCCATCATGACCGCCAGCAGGTCGAGACCGGGCAGTTCCAACCCCTTGCCGCCGATCACCAGTTCGTCGCCCTCGAAGGTCTGCACAACGAGCCCGGTGACGTTGTGCACGGTCAGACCGTACTTCAGGCAGTGCACGCCGCCGGAGTTCTCCGCGACGTTGCCGCCGATGCTGCAGGCGAGCTGCGACGACGGGTCCGGCGCGTAGTAGAGACCGTGCTGCCGCACCGCCTGGCTGATCGCGAGGTTGGTGACGCCCGGTTCCACCGTGGCGGTGCAGGCGTCGAGGTCCACTTCCGTGATGCGGTTCATCTTCGTCAGCACGAGCAGCACGCCGTCCCGCAGCGGTCGGGCGCCGCCGGAGAGCCCCGTGCCGGCGCCGCGGGTGACCACCGCCACGCCGTGCTCACGGCAAATCTCCAGCACTGCGCGCACCTGCGCCACGTTCTCCGGCAAGGCCACCGCCCAAGGTGTTTCGCGGATCGCCGTCAGGCCATCCGTCTCGAAGGGCTTGACCGCGTGCTCGCCGGTGACCAGCCCGCCGGACGGGAGACTGGCCGCGAGCAACTCGAGAACGCGGGTATTCGACATGCGAAGTCCCAAACCTGACTGCACGAATTATCACCCGTTTCGCCGACACGGGCGGCAACGGTCGTCCCTCGGCCAAGCGGTCGCCGAAGCGAAGGCTATAATCGTCCCCACTCCACCGTATCGGCAGGTCAAGTGTCGTGTCCTCCTGGGTTCTGAAGAACGCCGTCGTCGTCAACGAGGGGCAGTGTTCCGAGACGGATGTCGGCATCGTCGACGGGCGCATCGAACGCCTCGGTGGGGAAGTCACCATCGCCGGCGCGCGCGAACTCGATCTGGCGGGTGCCTGGCTGCTCCCCGGCATGATCGACGATCAGGTGCACTTCCGCGAACCGGGATTCGAACACAAGGGCAGTATCGCCACCGAGTCGCGGGCGGCCATCGCCGGGGGCATCACCAGCTACATGGAGATGCCGAACTGCATCCCGCAGACGATCACCGCCGAGGCGCTCGTCGACAAGCACGAGCGCGCGGCGTCGCGGTCGCTCGCCAACTACGCCTTCTACTTCGGTGCGACCAACGACAACCTGGAGGCGATCAAGGCGGTGGACACCGCGAAAGCCTGCGGCGTCAAGGTCTTCATGGGCGCATCCACCGGCAACATGCTGGTCGACGACGAGGCGGCGCTCGAAGGCATCTTCGCGTCGTGCCCACTGTTGATCGCCACCCACTGCGAGGACACCCCGACCATCCTCGCCAACGAGGCGCGCGCCCGGGAGCGATACGGCGACGAAATCCCCATACACGAGCACCCGGCGATCCGTTCTGCGGAGGCTTGCTACAAGTCCTCGTCCCTGGCTGTGGGGCTTGCCAAGCGGCACGGCAGCCGGCTGCACGTCCTCCACCTCACCACCGCCCGGGAGATGGAGTTGTTCGAGCCGGGACCGCTCGCCGACAAGCGCATCACGGCGGAGGCCTGCGTACACCACCTGTTCTTCAACGACAGTTGGTACGGAACCTTGGGCGCGGACATCAAGTGCAACCCGGCGATCAAGAGCCGTGCCGACCAGCTCGCGCTGCGCCACGCCGTGATTGAAGATCGCATAGACGTCATCGCCACCGACCACGCTCCGCACACCCGGGAGGAGAAAGCCGCCACCCGCTACGCCGAGTCACCCGCGGGCCTGCCCCTCGTGCAGCACGCGCTGTTGACGGTCGTCGAACACGTCAAGGCCGGCGAGATGACCATCGAGCAGGTGGTCCAGAAGACCGCCCACGCTCCGGCGACCCTGTTCGAAGTCGCCGAGCGGGGATTCATCCGGGAGGGCTATTGGGCCGACCTCGTGGTGGTCGACCCGAATGCACGGACGGTGGTGGACGACGAACCGGTGTTCGCCAAGTGTGGTTGGACGCCGTTCCGCGGGTTCACCTTCCGCTCGCGCATCATGCACACGTTCGTCAACGGCAACCTGGCCTTCGAGAACACGTCCGGGAGCCCGCAATTCCACGACGTGCCCTGCGGCAGACCGCTGATCTTCGCACGCTGAGCGCCCAAGACCGGAGAGAACTGATGGACTGACCGAACTAGGAATGCTCTGATCAAGCCATCCTTGGCTTGATCAGAAACGCAAAAACAAGAGCGCTTTTTTTGCGTGCAAATTCAACTCCTTGCGTCCTTGAATTTGGCGGCACATCCCTGTGCCGCGCTAGGGAAGGTCGCGCGAGTGGCCACAGGAGTGGTCGGTCACCGCAAGTCCGGGAGCACGTATTTCTTGGCCTCGAGGTCGGCGCGTACCACCTTCTTGTCCATCTTGCCTGTCGACGTCAGCGGGATGCCGTCGACGAAGAGGACGTCGTCCGGCAACTGCCACTTTGCGAACCGTGTCGCGCAGTGGTCGAGAATGGCCTGCGGGGGGATTTCCGCACCGGCGTTCAGGACTACCAGGGCCACGGGCCGCTCGTCCCACTTGGGGTGCGGATGGGCGACCACGCAGGCTTGGGCGACGCCGTCCATGGCGACGATGTGGTTCTCGAGGTCCACCGACGAGATCCATTCGCCGCCGCTCTTGACCAGGTCCTTGGAGCGGTCGGCGATGATGAGGTACTCCTCCGGATCGATCGTGCCCACGTCGCCGGTGATCAGCCAGTCGTCGTGGAAGCGCTCGGGTTGCGGGTTCCGGTAGTACTCCGAACAGATCCACGGACCCCGAATCAGGATCTCGCCGACGCTCTCGCCGTCGTGGGGCAGACGCCTGAAGTCCTCATCGAAGATTCCCACCTCCAGTCCCGGCATGAGTTGACCGGCCTTACCGACGTTGGCCAACTGCTCGTCCAGTGACATCGTCAGGTGCTTGCGCTTCATCAGGCGCCGCGACAACGTCGCGAGGGGACTCGTCTCGGTCAGGCCCCAGCCCTGGATCATCTCCACGCCCAAGGTGTCGTGGAACCAGCGGATGAGCGACGCGGGTGGCGAGGAACCTCCGCAGGTTACGCGTGACAGCGCCGACAGGTCGTAGGCCTCCTGGTCCGCTTCCACGAGCGCCTTGACGCCTTGCCAGATGGTGGGAACACCCGCCGACAGGGTCACACGCTCGGACGCCATCAACTCGACCAGGCGGCGCGGGTCCATGAAGCGCTGCGGCAACACCTGCTTGCAGCCGAGCATCAGCGCCGACCAGGGAATCCCCCAACCCATGGCGTGGAACATCGGCACGATGCCGCACACCGTGTCCGTCGCCGACAGCCCCATCGAGTCGGTCATGCACTGCGCCATGGTGTGCAGGTACTGGGAGCGGTGTTCGTACTCGACGCCCTTGGGATTGCCGGTGGTGCCGCTGGTGTAGCAGAGGCCGAGGGGCGCGTTCTCGTCGAGGTCCGGCCAGTCGTATCGCGTCGGCTGGCCCGCGATGAAGTCCTCGTAGTCCACTGCCGGCGCGACGCTCGTGGTCCAGTCCTCGAAGCCCTCCTCCACCGCGACGACGATGCGCTCCACCGTCGGGATGCGTCCGACGAGCGGCTCGAGCAGCGCCAATGCGTCGGCATCGGCGATGATCAAACGGTCCTCGGCGTGGCCGATGATGTATTCGATGTCGGCCGCGGACAGGCGGATGTTCAGGGTGTGCAGCACCGCACCCATGCCGGCGGTGGCGTGGTAGGCCTCCAGGTGTCGCGAGCCGTTCCACATGAAGGTGGCCACCCGGTCACCGGGCCGGATGCCGGCATCGTGGAGCGCATGGGCCAATTGGTGTGCCCGGTCCCGCGTCTCGGCGAGCGTCTGCCGCCGGGTACCCGTCGCCGCGGCGGTGACGATCCACTCACCGGGTGCCACCGTGGCGCCACGATCCACTATTCGCGACATCGTGAGCGGCGAGTGCTGCATGCCCATCGGTGGCGTTCTCCTAGCCGAAAGAGCGCGAAGTCTAACCAACAATCCCGTCGGTCGTCCGAAGCAGGCAGACACCCGCGGTCAATTTCACTAGGTCGAGTGGCCAAAACCACCAACTGTAGCGGCGAACAGCTTTCTCCGCGCGGTCTTGGGGCCTGCAAATCAAGGTGTTACAGAAAATCACAACTTGGCACGCGTCTTGATATCTCCAACAGGTAAGACCCATTGAGCAGATCCCATGCTGGCACGAATCTCCCGCATAACCAGCCCAAGAACGACGCTCGCCGTGGGCGTTCTCATGGTCATCGCCATGCTGTGTTTCGGCGCCCTGGCGGAGTCCGGCAGTCTGTCCGACGCGACCTACAACCACTCGTCCTCGTGGACCGCGATCCTGGGCCTCGACCACACCCCCGCGTGCAACGACGGACAACGCTGGGGTGCGCGATGACCCGTCGCTATTCCCGGTTGAGGCGCGACCGCGCCGAAGGTTGGCTCGGCGGCGTCTGCGCCGGCATCGCCCGCACCTTGGGCATCGACCCGGCCTTCGTCCGCGTCGGCTTCGTGGTCGCCGCGGTGTGCTTCACCAAGATCACCTTAGGCGCCTACATCGTGGCGTGGATCCTCATGCGACCGAGCGATGAGATCTCAGCGCACGATGCCGGGAGCGTCTAAACAGCGTCGTTGTGCGCCCGTTGGTGATCCACACCACCGAGGTGCCCGCCAAAGCACTCCGTCCGGCGCCGCCGCTCTCTAGCCTCAATCCCCACCGCGCAGGAAACCCATGATCCACTCCGCGACGGTGCACGCGTCAGTGGGTTGATCGAGCGACTGCAGGCCGGGGGCGAATGCGGGGCCTAGCTGCTCGCGACGGTGGTGAAGGAGAAACTCCGCGTAGTCTTTGGTGAACTCCGGGTGGCCCTGGACGCCCAGCAACCGGTCGTCGATCACGAATGCCGCGTTTGGACAGAACGGACTCGACGCCACCAGCCTTGCCGCGCCAGGCAACTTGTCCACCTGATCCCGGTGGCTCGCGAGGAGCCGAAACTGGGCAAGTGGTGGTCGCATCCACGGTTCACCGTGCACCACCTCCCACGAGTGGACGCCCACGCCCCATCCCGACGGTGCCGGAACGACTCGGCCGCCGAAGGCCTGGGCGATCAATTGGTGACCGAAGCAGATACCCACCGTCCTCACGCCGGCCCGGTCGATGTCCCGAACGAATTCGCCGAGCTCGTCGATCCAGGGTTCGTCGTCGTAGACGCTGGCGCGGCTGCCGGTGATGACATAGCCATCGCAGTCGTCCACCCGCGACGGACAGCAACGCTTTTGGACATCGAAGAACTCGAACTCGGCGGCGTCGGCCGCTCGTCCCAAGGTGTCGACGAGCATCTCCTGATAGTCGCCGAACCGGTCGCGAAACTCTTCGTCAACGTGATCCGCTTGAAGGATGCCAATATGCATGGGGCCGCTCGTTTGATTGGTTACCGTTAGAGTCCCGGTGCGGCCAGAAGTTGACGTCCGGGAAGACGTTAAATGATTTCGAAGTAGCGCCCGAGCTGCCACGCGTTGACGTGCCGCTCGTACTCCCGGGACTCCCACAGGCGTGTGCTGACGTAGTGGTCGACGAACACGTCGCCGAAGAGACCGCGGGCGGCCCCGGATTGCGCAAGCCGGGATGCCGCATCGCGTAGCGTCGGCGCGAAACGACACTCCGGCGGCAAGGTGTCCTCTACCTCGTAGGCATTGCCAACGACGGCGCCGGGGGGCTCCAGTTTCTGTTCGATCCCGAGGATCGCCGCGCCGATCGTCGCAGCCGACACGAGGTAGGGATTGGCGTCCGCGCCGCCCACCCGACCCTCGATATGCTGGCGGCTGGCGTCGCCCGGAATGAAGCGGAAGGCGGCGGTGCGGTTGTCGATGCCCCAGGTGGCGGCCGTTGGCGCCCAGGCGCCCTTCACCAAGCGCGTGTAGCTGTTGACGGTCGGCGCCAGCATGGCCAGGAACTCCGGAACGTAGCGGACCAGACCACCCATGGCCCAGCGTGCGCGGTCGGGCACCTCGTCCGGACCTGCGCCTGAATCAGCAAGAGCATTGGCGCCGTCCGGGTCGACGAGGGAGAAGTGGTAGTGCCCGCTCTGGCCGGGGTAGTCCATGGACCACTTGGCCATGAACGTCGCCATCGCCCCGCGCTTTGCAAAGAACGCCTTGGCGAAGGTCTTGAAGAGCGTCGCCCGATCCGCCGCTTCGAGGCCGTCGGTGGCCTCGAGGGCGGCTTCCCACACCCCGGGCCCGGTCTCGCAGTGCAGTCCCTCGAGGGGCATGCGGAACTCGGCGCAGTAGTCCATCAGGGCTTCGAAGATCTCCGAGTTGCTCGCCGCGCGCAGCACCGAATAGCCGAAGTTGCCGGGCGTCAGGGGCTTGAGATCCCGGTAGCCCTTGTCGCGCACGCTGTCGGCATCCTCGTCGAAGACGAACAGTTCGTACTCGAAGCCGGCCTTGACGCGGTAGCCTAAGTCGTCCGTCCGCTGCAGCATGCGCCGCAACAGGGAGCGGGGACAGACCGGGTGCTCGCCCTCGTCCGCTGCGGCGAACTCGCCGATGAAATAGGGCGTGCCGTCGCCGGGAACGGACCGCTCGGTGGCCGTGACGAGCCGATAGAGGGCGTCCGGAAAGCCACTATGCCAACCCGTCACCGCCCCGCCGTCGTAGAGCTGGTCGTCAACATCCCAGCCGAACACGCAATCGCAGAAGCCGCCTCCCTTGGCCAGCAGGCTCCTGAGCTTGGGGAGACCGACGTATTTGCCCCGGAGGACGCCATCGATATCGGCCAGGCCGAGCATGGCCTGGCGAACACCGCGCTCCTCGTAGGCAGCCATCCGGTTGTCGAGATCATCGGTCATGACTGAAGAACCCTGTGGATAACACTTGGGATAAATTCCTAGCCTACCAATCGTCCGGCGGATGGCTACACCGTTTTCGCCAGCGCCACGAAGGCCCGCCGTGTCGAGGTTTTTTATTGTCTTTCATACGGTTACAGACATTGCGCCAGTTCTCGGCGCGGTCCCGCCGCGGTTTGGTGACATCATCCTGACAGTATCGTTGCGGATGTGCATAAAAGCGACTGCAGAGTAAGTAGTCGCTAACCGAACACCCCGCGAAGATAGCGATTGAATACTGCGAAGACGATCCGGAGCAGACCGTGCGACCTGACGGTCGCGGCCCATCCTTGCGGATGGGTGGAAGTTTCGCTTACCGCGAAGCTTCTACGGCGCAAGCTCCCAGACAAGCTCCCAGACAAGCTCCCAGAAAGGTGTGATCAAGACCTTGTCTAGTGGAGGGTGTTGAACATCCGGCGGCGATACCGCTTGGCGACTTCGGACCCCTTCCCCATCAGCGCCATGATGCGGATCATGGTCAACCGACCGGCGTCCTCGCGGAACTCCCGGTCCTGCCGAAGGATCTCCATGGCCTGGTCCAGTGCTTCCTCGTAGCGGCGCTCGCGGGTCAGCAGAACCGACGCCCGGTAGCGGGCATCAAGGTCGGCCTCGTTCGCCGAAACGTCGTTGAGGGCATCACCGAGTTCGCCCATGCCGGCGGCTTCTTCGAGCATCTCCAGGCGGGTCGCGGGACGCTCCCGGTCGTCCGCGTCCTCGGGGATGGTGCCGAGCACCGTGCGGCCGCCATCCACATCGCCCTTGACCAGGAGCAGGTCGGCCCATTCCACCTTGAAGCCCGTGTTGTTCGGTTCGGCGGCGATCGCCTCCTTCAACACCGCCAGGGCGCCATCGAAATCCTCGAGTTCGAGATAGTGCTCAAGCTGACCCTTCAACGCGTCGGCGGGCGATTGGGTGAGCCGGTCGATCAACTGGCGCAAGGCATTCTCGCCCTGGGGCCCATCCATCTGCTCGGCGAGTTGGCCGTCCTTGACGGCGCGAATGCTGGGAATGCCCTGCACACGCATCTGCTGGGCAAGGGTCTGGTCCTTGGCGACATCCGACAACGCCAACACGAACTTCCCCTGATACTGCTGGGCCAGTCGCTCGAACGCCGCCTTGGTCTCGGCGGCGGGCGGTACCTGGTCGGTCCAGAACAGCACCACCACCGGTACCTGTCGAGACCGTTCGACAAGCTCGGGGAACGTATTCAGATCGACGTCGATGATCGCCGGCGTGTCCATGGTCGACCTCGGAAAGCAAGGGAACCGCCGATTCTACAGCCCCTCGGACGGAGATGGTGAGATGGCGACGATGCGGGCGGGCGGTGTGCCTCCGCGTTCGCGCAGTTCAGCGGTCGCGCAGTTCAGCGGTCGCGCAGTTCAGCGGTCGCGCAGTTCAGCGGTCGCGCAGTTCAGCGGTCGCGCAGTTCAGCGTTCGCGTACGCACTTGGCATAGAGGTCGCCGAGAGCGTCCGTCGGGTCGTAGCGGTCCTTCAAGGCACGGTACGCCTCGCCACCGTAGATGCGCTCAAACTCGTCCTGCTCGTAGAAGGACGACGAGTACAGGGACTTGATGCCGCCGAGTTCGGTCACGGCGCGCTCGACGATGCGATTGAAGTGTCCTGCGGGATAGCCGATCCGGAAGCGCTTGGTGTCCCAGAAGCCGAAGTTGACGTAGCGGTCGGCCGGTGCCGGAAACAGCGGCGACGAGAACGCCGAGCGGTCCCGCACGGGGCAGATCCACACCGGCAGAATGCCGATCTCGCGCAGGAAGACCGCGAGAAAGTCGGGTGCCGTCGCCAGTGGAAGGTCGACATCCTGAATGATGGATTCGCGCCGGTAGCCGCCCAACCGTTCCGCCGTCTCGAGCAGCCGCCAGCGGCTGTTCCAGCGCATGATGCTCTGATAGAAGCGCGAGCCTAGGCGTTCCCGCCCCAACAACCGGCGCACGAGCTTGTGTTGCGCACCGAGATTCTTCGAGCACCAGAACCAGTCCGTGTCCCAGCGCCACAGGTAGTCGCGGGTCGTCAGGTGATCGGTTTCGCGTTCGCGCAGCGAGCGGTAGTAGATCTCCTCGAAGGTGTAGTCGCTGGTCTCGCGCGCCTGATCCACGAACCGCGCGGTGGTGAGCACCAGGTCGTCGGCGGCGAACGCGACGCCGTCGAGAAAGTCGATGTCGTCGTCGAAGGCCGCGTCGAGGGCTGTGAAGAACTCGCCGGGATCGCTGAAGCGGCGATGGTGGACCGCGACGAAGTCCTTCACCGGCATGGTTTCGATACGCAGGCGGGTGGCATAGCCCAGGGTGCCGTAGCTGTTGGGCATGCCGGTGAACAGATCGGCCTGCTCGTTGTCCGGTGTGCAGGTGACGATACGCCCGTCCGGCAGGGCGACGTCCACTTCGAGCACGGTCTCGTGCACCAGGCCGTGACGGAAGGAGGTCGCCTCAATGCCGATGCCGGCGACGGCCCCGCCCACCGTGATGGACTTGAGCTGCGGCACGACGCGGGGGACCACGCCGTGCGGTAGGGTGGCGTCCACTAGGGCGTCGTAGGGGATCATGCCTTCGACGTCGACCCAGCCGGCCTGGGCGTCGACCTCCAGCACATTCACCAGTTCGGCGGCGGGAAGGCCTTGTTCCTTGACGTTGCGGTCGCGGAACAGGTTCGACACCGGCTTGTCGAGCGCCGTCGGGACATCGTCCCGAGTGCTCGCTCGTGCCAAGGCGTCGGCGAAGGCTCGCGCCCGCCGATCATGGTCGGCTGCGGCGGTCATCCGGCTGCGCGGGGTGCCGCGTCGTCCGCTACGGCACCGACGTCCGGTTCCGCCTCCTCGTAGAGATGGGACAGCGTCATCGGATACGAGCCGGTGTCGACGTTGCCCTTGCTGAAGAGCACCTGGAATAGGTTGGTCTGGCTCCTCGGCGAACGGAACATCTCCGCGCAGCCGATGAGGTAGGTGCGCCAAATTCGCAGGAAGCGATCATCGAAGCGCTCGGGGTCCATCGCGCGGATGGTGTCCCAGTTCGCCTCGAACTTCTCGGTCCATGCGTCCAAGGTCAAGGCGTAGTGGCGGCGCAGGTTCTCCACGTCGAGGATCTCGAGACCCTCCGCCTCCATGGCGTCCATCGCCTTGGACAGGCTGGGAATCCAAGCCCCCGGGAAGATGTACTTGCGGATGAAGAAGTCGGTGTCGCGGTCGCCCACATGGCCGATGAAGTGGATGAGCCCCAGGCCTCCGGGTTTCAGCGCCTTGGCATGGGCACGGATGACGTCGCGCAGCTGGTGCCGACCGGCGTGCTCGAGGACGCCGATGGAGACGACCTTGTCGTATAGGCCGAAGCCTTGGCGCACGTCCGCCTCGTGGATGGCGAGCTTGTCCGTGAGTCCCTTCGCGGCGATCTTGGCCTTGACCCAGTCCGCCTGTTCGGTAGTGGTGTTGACGCCGGTGACGTGGGCATCGTGCTGCTCCGCCGCGTAGAACATGAAACCGCCGAAACCGCAGCCCATGTCGATCACCCGCTCGCCGGGTGCCAGCCCCACCTTGCGGGCGACGTGCTCCATCTTCGCCACCTGGGCTTCGACGATGGTCTGGCGCGGGTTCTGGTAGTACGCGCAGGTGTACATGAGATAGGGATCGTCGAGCATCTTCGAGTAGAACTCGGCGCCCAGCCCGTAGTGAAACCGAGCGTTCTCCTTGGGCTTCGCGTTGGGGCGGTTGTTGAATCGGAGCCCGTGCCAGCGGTTGCGGATCGAGACCAAGAATCCCGCCGAGTCATCGAAGCCCGAGTCGAAGCCGATGGCCATGATCCGGCGCAGATCCCCGTCGATGTCGATCTGGCCATCGAAGTAGGCCTCGAGGAAGCCGATATGGCCGAACACGACCGTGCGCCAGGCGGCACGGGCCGTCTTGATCCTGATGGTGACTTCGGGGTCACCCTCGCCGCCGGAGATTTCCATGCCGTTGGGAAACACCGCCTTGAACGGCAAGGGCGTCGCGGCGGCGATGCGCTCTATCACGCCGCGCACCCAACGGCTCGTGAGTGCCTTGATCATCTGTGCTCCAAGCGACTCTCTTTAGAACTGGGGGTTGAACAGTCTGTCGGATTTGCCGCGTGCGTCAAGTGACCGTCGCACGTGGACGGCGCGCGGTTCGAGGCGTGGGTCAGCTTAACGACCGGGGAACCGTCAACCTCGGTGACTCCTCGACCGCCAAGGGCGCGCTCGGCAGATTCTCGAAGGCGGTGCGGATGTTCTCCGCCCAGGCCCGCCGGAGACCCAGGAGATATTCGTCGTCCTCTTCGAGGACGTTGTGCGTGCCCCGCGAGAACGTGTCCGCACGGTAGACGTGGTACTCCACCGGAGGCCCCACCGTCGCGTTGCTGCGCATGGAGGAGTCCATGGACACCAGTGCGCACTTCAGCGAGGCGTCCAGCGTCGTCTGCCGGGTGATGATCCGATCGAGGATCGGTTTGCCGTACTTGACCTCGCCGATCTGCAGGTACGGTGTCGAGTTCGAGGCGCGGACGAAGTTGCCTTGGGGGTAGATGTGCTCGATGTGCGGTCTTTCGCCGCGGATCTGGCCACCGAGAATGAAGTTCGCCTCCGGCAGGAACTCCTCGCTCGTGGTGTCGGTGCGGAGTACACGGTGCTTTTCCTGCTCCTCGATGCTCATTTCACCGACGTACTCGGCCGCCACCTGCAGGTCCTCGACGTTCAACAGGTTGATCTTGGCACCGATGCGGATGTCCCGCCTGATCTTCGAGACGACGCTCTGGCAGGTGGCCAGGTTGCCGGACGACAGCAGCGTCAGCGTCCGGTCACCCTCGCCGCCGAAACGGTACATCTTGCTGTGCGTGCTGATCTGGTCCACCCCGGCGTTGGTACGCGAGTCAGACATGAACACGAGGCCCTCGTCGACGCGTATGGCCAGGCAATAGGTCATCCGCCTCCTGTTTACTTCAGCGCGCCCCCGCCGTCAACAACGCGACCGCTTCGTGGTCGCGCCAAGGAACGCTTGGTCTATACGGGTTGCAGCCAGCCAAGCGCGAGCGTCGCGATGCCGAGCACGAGGAAGAAGCCACACATGTCCGTGACCGTGGTGAGCACGGGTCCGGACGCTACGGCGGGGTCCGCCCCCAGGCGCTTCAAGAGCAGCGGCACCGTTCCGCCGATGGACACGGCGACCACGGTATTGAGCGCCAACGCCACCGCCACCACCGCGCCCAGCGCCGGATTGCCCTTCCACGCCCACGCCGCCAGACCCAGCAACACGCCGAGCGCAAGGCCGTTGAGGACACCCACCTTGGCTTCCTGCCACCAGACGCGCAGCGCATCGCGCGGTCCCACGACGCCGAGTGTCAGTTCCCGCATGCTGACGGCCACCGCCTGGTTGCCGGAACAGCCGCTCATGTCCGAGACGATGGGTAGGAACACGGCCAGGGCGATGACCGCGGCGAGCGTCTCCTCGAAGGCCGCGATGACGCTCACCGAAACCATGTTGAGGACGATGTTGACCGAGAGCCAGGAGAGCCGCCTGCCGGAGCGCTCCGCCACCGGCATGCTGCGCAACTCCTCGCCACCGACGATGCCCTGGGACTTCAGGTGATCGTCCGTGGCCCGCTCGACCAGCGCATCGTCCACGTGCTCCCGCTCGACCACGCCGAGCAGTCGACCCGCGTCGTCGGTCACCGGGAGAGACAGCACCTCGGATTCCTCCAGGCACGCGTCGACCGTTCCCAGGTCAGCCTCGGCGTTCACCGCGGTTGGTCGTTTCATCAACGAACCGATGGCGGACTCGGGTGGTGCCGCGACAAGGTCGCGGGTGCGAACGACGCCCGCAAGCGTGCCATCGGGCTCTACCGCGTAGGCGTACTGAAGCAGGGTGCGGGACAGGTCCCGGACGCCGGAAGTCAGTTCCTCCAGCACGTCGCGGGCCGTGGCGTCGGCGCCGAACGCCAGGTATTCCCGCACCATCAATCCACCGGCCGACTCCGGGTCGTAGCCCAGGAGCTCCCGCGCTTCCCGGGCCGACTCCGGCGCCATCGCGCCGAGGATCCGGTCCATGTCCTCGTCCTCGACCTCGGCAAGGACGTCCGCCTGTTCGTGGCTGGGCAGTGCCGTGACGATGGACGCGGCATCCTCGACAGGCAGCGCCTCGATCAGGTCGGCGGCCACCTCGTCGGGCACATCCTCGATGAACTCCGCCGCCGTCTCCGGTTCCACCACCCGCAGGATGGCGTGGCGCTCCGCCGACTCGAGGCGGAACATCGCCCGCACGACCTCCGCACCGGCGAGGGTGGCCAGATAGCCGTCGATCGCATCGGGATCGGTGGCCACGAGGGCCTTGAGCCGTTCGGCCGGCTCATCCTTCACATCGTCAACATGCATTGAACAAATGCTCCGTTTGTTGCCTGGCTGTCAGCGCGCGTCGTAGCCGGGAGGATTCGCGCAGCGAATTCTCGGCCGGCCGCTTGCGGTCGGCAGCGACGCCGCGAAGCGGTCGCGTCTTCGACTAGACCCCTGCCCGCTGCGTGCCCGATTCAGCCCCAGAAACCCACTACCCGGTCGATCACCCAAAAGGCGGCCACGGCGCCGATCGCGTAACTGGCCGTCGTGGCCAGCCCTGGAAATCCGAAGGCGAGCGCACTTGGCCATCGACGCCCGAGGAACCGCAGTCCCTGGTATCCCACGAACACGGCCGCGACGAACAGCACCTGTCCGACTTCCACGCCGATGTTGAAGAACAGCAGCGCGAGGGGTAGATCGGACTGCGGCAGGCCGACCTCGCGCAGCACCGTAGCGAAGCCGAAGCCGTGGAGCAGCCCGAACGCCACGGATACGACCACCGGTGTGCGGTGGGTCAGCGAGCGCGTATCGCCACGGGCGATCTCCACGGCCAGGAAGACAACGCTCAGCGCGATCACCGCCTCGACCGGTGGCGTGGGAATCCGGATCACATCGAGTACCGACAGCGCAAGGGTGACCGAGTGGGCCAGCGTGAATCCGGTGATCGTAAGCAGCAGTCTCCGCGGTGTGCGGGCGATGAACAGCAGACAGGCGACGAACAGCAGGTGGTCCGCGCCGATCCAGATGTGCACCACGCCGTGCTGCGTGTACTCCACCGCCACGGCGAACGGTTCGGGCGAAGCGGGGATGGTCCACTCGTACTCCGCCGGGCCGAGGATGCGCACGTGTTCCTCCCCGGTCGCGAACTCCACCTTGTAGATCGTCCGCAGGGACGGATTGACGGTCGGGTAAGCGATGCCGACCGTTCGGCCCGCGAGTCCTTGCCGACATTGAAACGTCTGTTCCCCGGCGTACGCATCCCCCGAGGCTCGCCATGCCGGCGGCTGCAGCGCGTCGCAGTCTGCCGGCAACGTCGGCATGGGCAGCGCATCGGCCCGAAGGGTGGCCGGCACCTTCCACGACACCGCGTAGGTGTTCTCGGCCGTCTCGGTCACGCGCACCGTGTTGGGACGCGCGTCGTGGGCTTCGACGGCAAGCGAGCCGACGAGACCCATCAGGGCGAGGGCGCCGCGCGCGTTCATCCGGGCGAGTCCGATCCGTCGCGGTCCAGCCGACGACGGATGTCGTAGGTGTCGATAAGCCGCGCGAATGCGGCGTCGCGACGGGACTCGGCGGCTTCCCGCTCCGCGTCTGCCCGGACACGGCTCGTGACCTCGTCGAGTTCCGGCAGGCGGTATTCGGTCTTCGCAGTAAGCAGGACGAGGTGCTGGCCGTAGTGGGACTCGAACGGACCGGTCCAGTCGGCGTCCTCCGGATCGAGCTCGAACACGGTCTTCGCCATGTCCCCGCCGAAGTGGCTGGCGACGAGATCCGTCGTGCGCCCGACGTAGTTGACGAAGTAGAGGAAGCGGTCGCCGTGCCCCGGCGCTTCGGCGAACGGCACGCGGTCGCGGTTGAGTTCGTCGAGCTTCTCCTCGGCCATGGTGAGTGCCTGCTCTGCACCGTGGCGCTCGGCATTGAAGAACACGTGGGTGAAGGTGACCGTCGGTTCGATGGCGTAGCGGTCGCGGTTCGCCGCGTAGTACGCCTCGACGTCCGCGTCGCTGACCTCGGTCATGCGCAGGGCGAGATCGTCGGTGATGAACTCGATCGACTGCACCAGGCGGTGCTTGATGACATGGTCCGTCTTGTCCATGCCGAGCGCCAGAGCTTCCCGGTAGAGGGCCTCCTCGCGCACAAAGGCATCGACCAAGCGTCCGAGCTCTTCCTCCGACAAGGCGTCGAAGTGCTGAGCGGCGGCCTCCGGCGAGAACGCCTGGGCGTGGTACTGGATGTAGGCGAGAAGCGCCTCGCGGTCCACTTGGATGACGCTGTCGTCGATCGGCGGCTCGTGCCTCGACACCCAGGCGAAGAGCACGAACAGGCCCAACCCCAACAACAGGAAGTGTCCAAGCGGATCCTTCAGCAGGCGCTTCATCGCCGACCCCAGAACAAGGCCGGGGTAGTTTGCCATCTGGGGTAACTCCCGATCACGCTGGATCTCGGCATGGGCTACAGTGATCCGCACGAAACCAAGGATCTCCTTCCATGGAACAAATCCGCAACCGGTTGACTTGGCTAGCATTCGCCGGCAACGGGACGGGACAAGCCCGTCCCCTACGATCCCGTTGTTCCTTGGGCGTCCGCGGCCCGGCCCCCGGGGTGGAAACTTCCATGGAACAAGCGCTCCGTTTGTTGCTTGGCAGTCAGCGACGCCGCGAAGCGGTCGCGTCTCGTATGCCGTTCCTCTCGCGAGCCACTCGATATGCCACCTTGGTCGCGATCCTGATGGCCACGGCCAGCGCCTGGGCCGACCAAGCCTACGCGCCCACCGTTGGCGATGCCTTTCCGGACACCGTGTACTGGGGCGACACCCACGTGCACACCTATCTCTCCGGCGATGCGTTCGGTATGGGCAATCGGACAACCCCCGACCAGGCCTACCGGTTCGCCAAGGGCGAAGAGGTCACCAGTACCGGTGGCGAACGCGTCCGGCTGCGGCGACCGCTGGACTTCATCATGATCTCCGACCACGCCGAGAACATCGGCGTCCTGCCCCGGCTCGTCGCCGGCGACGAGTACCTGCAGGCGAGCCCGGACGGTCCGGCGATCATCGCGCTGTTCGCCGAGGCGCCGCCGCTGGACAGGGTCCTGAACGCCCGCGACCTCGAAGCCTTCAAGACCCTGTCGGCGACGCTCATGGAAGGCAAGGCGGCCTGGAGCGGCGACTACGACCTCGACGAAGCCTTCAAGCGGCGGGTCTGGCATGCGGTCATCGATGTGGCCGAACTGCACAACGACCCCGGCACGTTCACCACCTTCGCGGGCTACGAGTACAGCAGCAATCCGCCCATGCTGCATCGCAACGTGCTGTTCGCCGGCGATCCCGAAAGCACCCGCCAGACGATGCCGTTCTCGAAGTACGACAGCGCCAACCCAGAGGATCTGTGGGCGTTTCTCGCCGAGTACGAAGCGCGCACCGGCAGCGGCGTGATCGCCATTCCGCACAACAGCAACCTGAGTCGCGGCCAGATGTTCCGCAGCCGGACCCATGCCGGGGATCCGATGACCGCCGACTACGCGGCGCTGCGCGTCGAGCGTGAACCGGTGATCGAGGTGACGCAGATTAAGGGCGACAGCGAGACGCATCCGCTCGCCTCCCCCGACGATCCGTTCGCCGGCTTCGAGTCCTGGGGCGGCGCGAACTTCGACAAGAACGACACGTCGGACGCCTGGGTGTCAGGTTCGTACGCCCGCTCCGCGTTGAAGAGCGGCCTCGGCCTTGCGGCCGAACTCGGCGCAAACCCCTTCAAGTTCGGCATGATCGGCAGCACCGATAGCCACAACGGCCTCGCCACCGCCGACAGCGTCAACTTCTGGGGCAAGATGGCGGGCAACGAACCGAGTCCTTTCCGAGCCCTGACCAGTACGATCTACGTCGCCTCCGGCTACGCCGCGGTGTGGGCCGAAGCCAACACTCGCGAGGCGCTGTTCGCCGCGTTCAAGCGGCGCGAGGTGTATGCGACCACCGGTCCGCGCATCGTGCTGCGTTTCTTCGGCGGCTGGGACTACACCGACTCCGACGCCGCCCGGCCCGACTTCGCGGCACGGGGCTACAGCTTGGGGGTGCCGATGGGAGGCGACCTCGCGCAGACGGAATCGGGAGAGTCACCACGTTTCCTGATACGCGCGGTCAAGGACCCCGACGGGGCCAATCTGGACCGTGTACAGGTGGTCAAGGGTTGGCGCACCAGCGACGGCGAGTTGTTCGAGCGGGTCTACGACGTCGCTTGGGCCGGTGACCGGGTAGTCGAAGACGGGATGCTCGAGGCCATCGGATCCACCGTCGACGTCGAGGCCGCGACCTACCTGAACACGATCGGCGCCCCCGAACTTGCGGTCATCTGGAGCGATCCCGATTTCGATGGTCGGCACGCCGCGTTCTACTACGTTCGTGTCCTCGAGATCCCCACGCCTCGCTGGACGACCTACGACGTCGTTCGTTTCGGTGCGCCCTCGCCACCGGAGGGTACGCCTTTGGTCATCCAGGAGCGCGCCTACTCCTCGCCGATCTGGTACTCCCCGTAGCGCCCTACGGTGGTATCGTTCTGCCCGCAGCGGGTGGGGGACATCCATGGCTGAAGCCGCGCTGGCGCAGCGCAACGTCTTGACGGAACAGCAGGTCGACTTCTACGGCCAGCACGGCTACCTGCATCTTCCCGGCCTGTTCTCGACCGACGAGATCGCCCGGATGGCGGACGAACTCGACTGGCAGATCGACACCTGGGCGGGCAAGAGTCCCGGCTGGAGCGGTCCCTGGCGGCGGGTGTACATGGCCGCCGAGGTGGAGCGGCGGTCCAAGCTGATCGCCCTGCACGATCTGCACCGCTACTCGAAGGCGTGGTGCGACGCCGTCACCCATCCGATTCTCACCGGTGCCATCGCCGACCTGATCGGGCCCAACGTCGAACTGCACCACACGACGCTGCACGCCAAGCCCCCCGAGACGGGGCATCCGTTTCCGATGCACCAGGACTGGGCGTTCTACCAGCATGCCAACGGCCGCTACGTCGACTGCCTGGTCCACTTAGACGACACCGACGACGGCAACGGCTGCATCCGCTTCCTGGACGGTTCCCATCACGGCGGCGCGCGGCAACACGTCGTCCGCAACCCCGACGGCTCAGCGTGCACGCCGCATCTGCCGACCGACGACTGGAACCTCGAAGACACCGTTCCGGTACCGGCGAAACGGGGCGACGTCGTCGCCTTCAGCATCCACATGATCCACGGCTCGCGCATCAACACCACGGACGCGGTGCGCCGCATCGTGCGTGTCGGCTACCGGGATCCCGAGAACCCGCAGACGGCGGGTCAGTCCCACGGCCGCCCCGGGTTGATGGTCTGGGGCCGACGTCCGCGCACCGATGGCCAGCCCGTGTTCGGCACCAACGTCTGACACGTCGTCTGACACGTAAAGGAAGAGGACAATGAAAGTGACCGGGGTCGAGACGATCCTCCTCGACAACATTCCGCCGTTCCGAGGCGGCCGGCAGTGGTTGTTCATCAAGCTGTTCACCGACGAAGGCATCACCGGTCTCGGCGAACGCCCCACCGGCCATACCCCCGACCTCACCTCCCAGATCGCGCTGCTGCACGACCTGGTCGGCCGCTTCGTCGTGGGCAGAAGCCCGTTCGAGATCGAGGCCATCTGGCAGCGGGTTTACGCCTCGAACCACGACTACCGGCACCCGAGCCTGTACGGCACCCCCGCGTTGTCGGCCATCGAGATGGCGCTTTGGGACATCGTCGGCAAAGCCGCGGGGCAGCCGGTCTACAACCTGCTGGGTGGACGCTGCCACGAGAAGCTGCGCGCCTACGCCTACATGCCCACCGAAGGCGTCTGGGATGACCCTGCCAAGGCCGGCGAAATCGCCCAGAAGCTGGTCGAGGAAGGCAACACCGCCTGCAAGATCGACCCCTTCATGCCCTACTTCCCGCTACCCCGCGACTTTCCGCTGAAGACCATCAAGCACGCGGCGAAGATCTTCGGCGCGATCCGCGACGCGGTGGGCGACGAGCTTGAGATCGGCATCGGCACCCACGGCCAGTTCAGCACGGCGGGGGCGATCCGGGTGGCCAAGGTCTTCGAGGAGTACCACCCGTTCTGGTTCGAGGAACCGGTACCCCCGGAAAACGTCGACGAGATGGCGCGGGTGGCGGCGCACACCAGCATTCCCATCGCCACCGGCGAGCGTCTGGTCACCATCTACGAGTTCGCCGAACTGCTCGGCAAGCAGGCGGCGCAGATCATCCAGCTCGACGTCGGCCAATGCGGGGGCATCCTGGAGTCGAAGAAAATCGCCAGCATCGCCGAGGCCCACTACGCCATGATCGCGCCGCACATGTATGTCGGGCCGGTAGCCGCCGCGGCCGCGGTGCAGGTGGATACCTGCTCACCGAACTTCCTGATCCAGGAGTACAACGGCGACAGCCTGCACAACGACATCTTCGTCGAGCCCGTGCGCTTCGAGAACGGCTTCATCGAACCGCCGACCACGCCGGGACTCGGCATCGAACTCGACGAGGACGTGGTCGCCCGGCAGCTCGTGTCGCGCCAGTCCTCGTAGGGGCTTGCCCCGTGCCGATCCCATCCAACCGGCGACGACACCCAGTGGTAAAGAATGAAATCCAGTAGACCCAACATCCTGTACGTGTTCTCCGATCAGCAGCGGGCGTCGGCCATCGGATGCGCCTACGGCGACGAGGATCTGATGACGCCGAATTTCGATGCCCTGGCCAGCGGAGGAATGCGGCTGGAGGCCGCTGTTTCGAACTCGCCGGTGTGCACCCCCTATCGGGTGATGTTGATGACGGGTCTGTACGGACATCACACAGGCGTGACGACGAACAACTGCCACCCCGAGCTAAGTCGCCACCCGCATATCGGCAGGACGTTTTCGGACGCGGGTTATCGATGTGGATACATCGGCAAGTGGCATGTGGGGGAGGAGATGCGCCTCGATGCCGGCCATCCCATGCGGCTGGGATTCGACGACGAGTGGTTCGTGCCGCCGAAGGGCCGGCACAACAATCCCAACCGAGACCATGCGATCAACAGTCGCGAAACCGAGGTGGGTGAAGGCCTAGATCGCACCGAGGCGGAGACAAACAGAGCCATCGAGTTCATCGAAAATCAGGATGGCGACGCGCCCTGGTGCCTTTTTCTGTCGTGGTATCCGCCCCACCCTCCCCTGGAAGCCCCCACCCGCTACGTCGGACCTTATTTGGACAGAGACCTGAGAAAGCACCCGACCACATGGAAGCTCTTCCATGAGGACGAGATCGCGCTCGTGAACGACAACTACGCACACTACTACGGCCTGATTGCGCAGCTCGATGCGGAAATCGGACGGCTGATGCAGGCCTTGGCGGAACACGGTCAGGCTGAGAACACGATCGTGATCTTCACATCGGACCACGGTGAGATGCTCGGAAGCCAGGGCCTGTATTCGAAACACTGGCCCTATCGGGAGTCGTCGCAGGTTCCGTTTCTGGTTCGCTGGCCAGGCAATATCGAGGCGAACTGCACGTTGGGGATGCCCTTCGGTACACCCGACATTTTTCCGACACTATGTGGACTTGTGGGTATCGACGCGCCCGACGGATTGGATGGTGTCGATTGCTCCAAGACCTTCCTCGGCGGCGGGCATGCCCAGGAGTCCGTGTATCTGACGATGCAACACGGCTATGTGGCATGGCCCGGATGGCGGGGGCTTCGCACTGAACGGTACAACTACGCGCGCACCGAAGACGGACCATGGATCCTCTTCGATGTGCAGAACGACCCCTTCGAGGAGCGCAACCTGGTCGGTCGGAACGACAAGCTGGTTGCCGAGATGGACGCGCGACTGCTTGAGGTCATGTCGAACTGCGGCGACTCTTGGCGCGGGACCACCCAGCAACTCGGCGACTGGGATCTCTGGCCAGGCAGAAGCCAACGCTCCGGCGGACGGGGCGGCCTCGACGACACGATGGTACGCAGGACCGTACCGGAAGCTGTCATGGCGGGCCGCTGAGAAGGGGCCATCCCACCCGCGGCGGGAACACGGACGACGGCGCCTTGGTCGAAGACGGGCACAGCGCGCCCGCCAGGGCGACGGCGGTGGCGTTCCGGGCTCCCGGACTGCCATTGTCCGAACAAGCAGCCTGACCGTCCCTTGGCCGGTTCCTTCGTAGGCTACGCATCCGCGACTTTGGCCAGCCGCCAGACCTCCCTCGCGGCGCTTGAACCGCCTAACGCAAGCGTTTCAGCCGTGCCACGGCCGGAACAGCGTCCCGCCTCACCTCGAACTGGCCCGTCTTCTCCAGCAGGTCCGTCAGCTTGGGGTAGCCGTACGTACGCGAATCGAACTCGGGGTTGGCCTCGTGCAGGTGGCTGCCAATGACACTTAGCGGCACCCAGTCCTCATTGTGACTGCGCATTGCGGCGGTGATCAACGGCACCGCCTTTGACGGCGGCTGCCTGAGCCCGTTGGCCGGCGCCAACGCCGGTGGCTCCGGGGCGTCGGGGGGTGTCGCCGGTTGCTCCGACGCCGGTTCCTGAACCGGTGGCACCGTGGATCTCGCATCCGTCGCCGCCTCCGAGCCCGACGCTTCCAGCAGGTTCTCAATGAAGATGAATTGCTTGCACGCCTTGCGGAACGACTGCGGCGTTTTCTGCCGCCCGATCCCGAACACGTCCAGCCCTTGCTCCCGGACGCGGCTCGCCAGGCGCGTGAAGTCACTGTCAGATGACACCAGCACGAAACCATCGAAACGACCGCTGTGGAGCAAGTCCATTGCATCAATCACCAGCGCGATGTCGGACGAGTTCTTGCCCCGGGTGTACGCGAACTGCTGATGCGGGACCACGGCGTGGGCCGCCAGCTTCTTCTGCCAGTTCACCAGCTGCGTGCCCGAGAAATCCCCGTAGATGCGCCGGACACTGGCTTCCCCGATCGTGGCAACCTCCTCGAAGATCGCCTCTGCCCACCGGGCGGACGTGTTGTCCGCATCGATGAGAACCGCGAGACGCGGTTCCTTGATCTGGATGCTCGTCGACATGAGTGAATCGCCGCCCCTTAGGTCCCGCAACAGACGAGGATTCTCGCATGCCCGCAGGAGCCAGGTCGCTTCCCGAAATCCGCCGGCTCCCCAACTCCCGCGCCGCCGCGCCGCCCGCGGCGGCGCCACATCCCATCGCGCCCTCAAACCAGCAATGCACGTAGTATTCCGGATTTGACAAAATCCGCGAAATGCCATGAAAGCAAGGTGTTGGAAGCACTATTCCTCGGACAAGCCCGTCCCCTACGATTCGTTGTTCCTTGCGCGTCAACGGCATACCCCAATCAACCCATTGATTTTAATGTGTTTTTGAGCGGGTGTCGAGGGCCGGTACTGCTTTTGAACAGCCTTCGCCGGAGAGGTCAAAAGCAGCGCCGCGATCCGAAAAGCGACCTGGCGAAACTCCCGAATCGGGCCATCATTGCATGGCTCAGGACCGGGAACGCCACCGCCGCCACCGTGTCAACCTGCTGCGCAGGTCCTCCGCTGGCCCTGCGGTCCTGGCGGATGACACGCCGCCGACGGCGTCGAGGAAGTCAATGATGGCCGGAGCGAGCTTCCGGCCATGCTTGGCCCGGCAGGGAGGACTCCGGGGAGGGCGTCGCGGACGGGAATGGCGCTGTCGCCACGGGGCGGGCGCACTCGTCGAGGTGGTGGAAATCGGCGGGTTCGATGCCGAAGTCGGCCCGGATCGGGGTTGTGGCGCGCTCTCACGCGTACGAAATCGGAATTGCCCGGGGAATCCACCGTAGGATTCGCCACAGTGCGCCACGGAGGGCGGCCTGGGGCCGACGTCCGGCGATCAGTGGCGTCACATGATGTTTCATGACGATGGCGGCTACCGTGCTGCTGGCGGCCCCTGGGTGGCCTCGTTGGGCATCTGGACCGCGTTGTCGAGGACGAGGCCGCCGTGGCGTTCAATTTGGGACAGATCTTGCCCGGGTCGGGCTCCGAAGCGGTCGTCTTCGCGGTGTGGCGGGGCGGACGAGGCTGACCGGCGCGCGGGCATCGCCGATGGCGACGTGCCGGGAAGGGGGAGTCCGGCCTCGGCCGCGTGCACGGTCTTCGGCACGGACACGCGCTCGAGAGGTCCTACGTCCGCGACGACCTGCTCGGGCAGCGGCCGCCCGTGATGCAGCGGCGGAGTGACGCCATCGCGGAGTAGCGTGCGCGATCGAAACGGAAGCGGGTACGGTGATCCACGTATGTTCGGGCGGGATGGAGTCGAATAGGGTCTTTACATCCGAGAATGAGCGACCGGTGTAGTCGATTAACTCGCGTTAACGGAGCCTAGCGCTACCGTTTCTCCGGTTGCAAGCACTTTCTGCATTTTTTTACCTTTCGGCCCCGCAGCCGCGCCACCGGGCCGCGGGAGGCCTCCTGCCCGCGCACGTAGCGGCCGGGCATCGCGGGCGACGTCCAGCGCCCGATCACCTGGAGCTCCACCAGCGACACCCCGCGTTCGGCCAGCGACTGCGCGGCGCCGACACGGAGCGAATGGCCCGACACCCGCCGGTCGATGCCGGCCTGGTCCGCCCGGCGCTTGATCATCGCGCGGACCGCGCCGGGTCCCAGTCGCGCCGTTTCGATGGCGCCGCCCTTTACCGGACGGAACAGCGGACCGGATTCGATGCCGGCCATGGTCATCCAATGCTTGAGTCGCTCGGCGGCGTCCCGGCAGATGTGCAGGACCGCGCCCTCCCCGTACTGGTCCGTCTTGCTGCGGCGGATCCTCACGAGCGCGGAACCGCCCCGTTGCGGCGACACGTCCTCGGCGTCCAGGCGGGAGATCTCCGAGACGCGCAGCAGCGCGTGGGAGGCGATGCCGATCATCGCTGCGTCGCGCACGCCCAGCGCGTCGCCGCGGGCCTCGGCGCTTTCGCTCATCCTGTCGGCGTCCTCCCAGAGAAGCGGACCGGCCTGTCCGCGCCCCCGGTCGGCGGCTTCGCGGCGGTAGCGCGCGAGCCGCTCCAGGGTGACGGGTCCGACCGGGTGCTCCCCGCAACGGTGTCCGGCCCTTGCGAGATCGCGGACCGCGCGGCGAAGGGCGGCGACCACGAGTGCGGCGCTGGGGGCGGCGAGGCCGCGGCGGAACATCTCGTCGAGGTGCCTCGCGAGGAAGCTGTCCGTCGGCGGCCGACCAGCCAGCCAGTTGTCGAAGCGGCGTAGCGCGCCGGCGTACGCCTTGCGGGTGGTGGGTGCCAGGGCGGCGGTCTGGAGCTGGCGGATCGCCAGTTCCATGTCGAGGCACGACGGAGATTCCGGGTGGCGGGGGGTGCTCGCCAGACGTTCCGCGACGCTGCGAACGAAGACGAGCAGCAGGGGCCGCAGGCCAAGGTGCCCGGTTGGGGGAGTGGAGTTGCCATGGCGGGCATGGGGCATGGATCGAGGGGTCATTTGTACATCTCTCCGCTTCGGTTAACGCGAGTTAACCAAATATCTTTGGTAGCGTGGAACCTTGGCAGCGATGTCGCGTTGTCTGCCGAATACAGCAGACGCGTCGGCGAATAGGCGGGACGTTCCCTGCTATATCACGGGGGAATGAGCAAGTACCCGGCCACTGAGCTGTTGCACCGGCGTTTGGATTGATTGGGAGATCCTCAACAGAATGAAGCACTACTTGAAATATCTGGCCGCGCCCTTGGTGGTCGCCATCTGGTCGCTTGTCGCTGCCATCCCGGCCGAAGCGGGGACCCCCATGAAAATCTGGTTCAATGGTGCCTGCGAAGGATTCGGATACGACTATTTTGGTGCTTCCCCGCCGGTGTGGGCGGAGTCTTATCAGCCCCAGGGGTCTCCGATTTGTTATGTGAACAACGCCGGTTTCATCAGCGGGTTCCTCGGCTGTATCTCGGACGGCAGGAATTCGGCGTCGGTCCTCGATCATGCGGCTTGCGCGTTGATGGGCATTGTCGTGGCGGGGGCGGTGGGTAGTTCGATCACTGCGTCGGGCGGTACCGCAGCGCCCGTGTGGTGGGGCGCGTTCGCGCTTCTCAGCGGCGCAGCGGCGGGGGTTAGCTATGGTGCGTTATGCTACTGCGTCTTGCACTCGTGAGGACCGAAGGGATGGATGAAAACGGACGGCAGTTCATTCATGCGTTGGTTTGTGTGTGGGCCGGAGTCGTTATTGGTCTCCCTTGGCTTGTAATGGCAGGCGAATGGTTTTGGGCGTACCTGATATTGATCAGCTTCGTCGGGTCAACTATTGGAGCCTGCGCGGTGCGCTGGTGGATGCATCGTCGTCGGGCCACCGGTGAGGCGTGAAAGAACCATCGTGCGCCGAACATTCAACACCGCACTCGGCGCGCTCGGCGGGGCAGGTGTGTCGGTTGTCGCGTATATCGCGGCGCAGCTGCTGATCGGCTTCACCTGGGGGATGGTTTGCCGTGCGTTGGACTGTTCGATGTCTGATTTCATGAACGTTTGGGTGCTTGTACCAATAGGTGTCATAGGGCTCTCGATAGCGGTGTACGTCGGTTGGCTTTCCGGTCGGAAAATGTTCCGAGGCCTCGAAGGGTTGTCGCGTCCCTAAGAAGCTTGCGCTTGTCCATTGATGGATCGCACCATGGACCTTGGCTCGCAACGACTTCCGGACACGCGCGACAGGCGTCCCACAAGCGATGTCACGGTAGACATTGGCGTCCCTGGGGATCGACACGGATCACCGATCACCGCAGCGACACGAGGTCTCGCTTCGTGGTTGTCACGCAGCCGGTGTCGCCGCAGACTGCTTGGGTGCCTGATGGGTCGCCCCGTCACTACGGCGATTGGCGCAGAGAGTCGCCGGGTCCGCCTAACGCGAGGAACCAGGTTGCGGGAATGCGGTAGTGACAGGACGCTAAATCGGCGTGGAGCGCAGCAGCGGCAAGCCTGCTGAGCATTCTGTTCTGGTGCCGCCTTGGTGCCAGCGGTACACTGACGCCGTTTGGGGCCGCCTTGGGGCGGAGGGTCGGGAGCCATCTCGGCCAGACCGGGCAACCGGACAGCCGGCGGGAATCCAGCACGGGCGCGGCAGCCGTAGCTTGCGGCTGGCAACGTCCAAGTGTCACGCGACCCGCGATGCCAAGTATCGCGGATCGCATGGGGAGATGCACCCGTCGGCACGGATGCGCCATGTCGCCGCATTACAGACGGCAGGGGCGAGTCGAGACGGATGCGCCAGGCCGGCATAGGACGGCGTAAGTGACATCCGGACGCGGCAAGCGCGGCAGCCCTCGTGAAACCTTCGGAACGTTCACGGGGCACGACGGGACCGAGCAGAGTCCTTGATCGAAGCCGAACTGTCGCGGCGAGCGAGGTAGCGGCGGCAGCCAGGGAGGCATCCCCGGCCATTCGGTAAAGAGCAACCGTGACCGCAACGCCATCGTCGCCGAACAAGGGGCCGCCGGCCCATGTCGCAAGACACGCCGCGGTCGCCGCAAGCGACGGCACGGCAACTGCATCTTTGGTGCTTCACGCAGCAATACGGGTTCGCATCGTCCTCGTCGAAGGACGGCGGATCGCCCAGCAAAACTCAACCACACGCCGGCCCGGGCCGCTTGACGCGGCGCCGGGCGCGGCAGATTCCATGTTGTTCCCCACCACCACCGAATGCGCCGGCCCGGTATCCCGGACCGCTGGCGGTTTCGTCGTGTGTTCGGCGGCCAGGTCGGGATCTCAGGCGGTGACGGCGAGGTAGTCGGCCCACTGCTGCATGAGCGTCCGGCGGCGCTCGAACAGGTCGCTGCGGCGGTAGGCGGCCTCGACGCGGTCTCTGTTGACGTGGGCGAGGGCGAGCTCGCAGACGTCGCGGGGCGCCTCGGTGCACTCGGCGGCCCAGTCGCGGAAGCTGGAGCGGAAGCCATGCGGCACGGCGTCGATGCCGACCTTGCGCAAGAGCTTCGGCATGTGGGTCGTTTGTTCATGAAAACGGTACTCCTATCGACACAACAAAGTGTGTTGACGGAGTGTGCCGCAGTGAGGCGGGAAGGACCAAAAAGTAATTGTTTATCAGTAGGTCAAGAGAACCTTGCGCGATTCCCAGAACCCCCACAAAACCCCTGGTTTGCTTTTTGCGCGTCTGCGCTCCGGCCGCGCCCGGAGTGCGAACTCCTAGGGCGCGCGGGCGCCCCTACGCGGCGAATTCCCTCAGGGTGCGCAGAATCTCTTCGGCCAACGCGCGGTCGATCGGCTCCTCGCCTTCACCGCCGCTTTCACCCCGGACACGCACCGCGATGCCCGTTGCGGTCGACGCCAGTTCAATGGATACCGATGGCCCCAAGTCGCCTCCTCCGCCCGGGATGATGCGCGCGAACAAGCCCTCCTTGGGCTTCTCCCCCAGGACGACACGGAACAGGCTCCGATCCCGGTCCGCTTCGGACGTTCCCAGTTCGGCGCGCTCGAGGGCTTGCTCGATGGTGGCCCAGGCGCGGTCGAAGTCGACATTCAGGTAGAGGATCGGCGTGCCGGTCTCGTCCTCGACGATTCGCGCCTTGCTTTCGGCGGCGATGTCCCTGCCGACCATGGAAACCGGCCCCGAAGCCACCGCCGCCGCGAGGTAGTCGGCCAGTTCGGCGATGATTGCGGTTTCGACCTCGGTCACGGCCGGCAGCTCGCCGTCGGCACCCTTGCGGCTGTGAACCACATGGACTTCCGACGACCCTTGACGGATGCCGCGTTCCACCCTGACGTGTACGCGTTCCATCAAGCCATCGTCAGCGGTCTCGGCTTCGCGGTCCGCTTCCCGGTTGTCCAGACCCTCGCGCATGGCCTCGCGCACGGCGTCGTCACCTTCGGCGATGCTTAGCCAGGAGGTTTCCACGACGCCCGAGGGCGGATCCTCGACCTCGATGCCTACCTGGCTGTCGAGGAGAAACTGCTTGATCTGTGGCCACACCTGGCTCGGCGCGTCTCCGGAGACGATCCACGAACGCGAGCCCAGGCGCTGAATCCGGACGGTGTCGAGATTGCGGCCGACGAGCATCTTCGGCCGCGGCGGCTCGTTTGGAAACGTCTTGGCAGCCGGTTGTCGGGCGACCTCCGGGATCGGCCAGGTGTCCTGGATGCGAACCGAGGCCATGTTCTCCGGAACGACCAGAGGCTTGCTTGGCGCGGCATCGAGATAGTCGTCCCGGGGGTCGACGAAGATCCCCTTGTCGTCCCGGAGCGTGTGGCAACCGGCGACGACCAACAACAGCGCCATCCAGGCCGGTGCCCATTGGGCTCGATTTCTTTCGTTCAAAACCCCGATCCCGTCAACGCCTCGAGTCGACGGCGTACTTCGACCTGTGCGGTAGCCGTTAGTTCCACCAGCGGTAGACGGATGCCCGAATCGATCCGGCCCATGGCGCTGAGCGCCCACTTGGTGGGAATCGGGCTGGTCTCGACGAACAGAATATCGTGGATGGGTTGCAACTTGGCGTCGAGCGCACTCGCCTTGGCCTCGTCGCCGCCGAGGAACGCCTCGCAGAATTCCGCCATCAAGGCCGGCAGGACGTTCGCCGTCACCGATATCGCCCCAGCGGCACCGTAGCCCGCCATCGTCAGGGTCTGCCCATCCTCGCCGGAGAGGAGGATGAAGTCGTCCGGGACAAGCGCGCGGATCTCCGCCACGCGTTTGGCGTCCCCGCAGGCTTCCTTGATGCCGACGATGCTGTCGACGCCGGCCAGTCTCGCAACCGTCTCGGCCTGCATATCGCAAGCCGTCCGCGGCGGCACGTTGTAGAGCACCATGGGCAGGTCCGATGCCTCGGCGATGGCGCAGTAGTGCCGGTAGAGGCCCTCCTGGGTGGGCTTGTTGTAGTAGGGGGTGACGGACAGGCAGTAATCGGCACCGTCGAGTTGGGCCGCACGGGTGAACTCGATGGCCTCCGCCGTGGCGTTCGCGCCGGCACCCGCGACCACGGGCACGCGCCCGTCCACGCGGCGCACAACGGTGGCCACAACCTGTTTGTGTTCCGTAGGCGTCAGCGTTGCACTTTCGCCGGTCGTGCCCACCGGAACGACGCCGTGGGTACCGGACTCCAGGTGCCAGTCGACAAGTCCGTCCAGCGCCGCCCAGTCCACGCTCCCGTTGCTCTTCATCGGTGTGACCAAAGCCACGAGACTGCCTCTCAGGCCCTTGTTGTCGGCGGTCATGGCACCCTCGCAGTGGGGAGCGGCGTAGACGGCAGGCATGGTACTGACGGCACGTGCCGACCACAACCGGCGTGCCCGGACAGGCACTCGTCAGCCGGCCGCCGGCTCGGTCGCGTCCTGCTTCGGCCAGGCGTTGAAGACCGCCTTCACGAGGGTCGCCAGGGGAATGGCGAAGAACACGCCCCAGAATCCCCAGACGGCGCCGAACACCAGCACCGCAACGATGATGGCGATGGGGTGGAGATCGACCGCCTCGGAGAACAACAGCGGCACCAGCACATTGCCGTCGAGCCCCTGGATGACCACGTAGGCGACCACGAGCACGAGGAAGTCCACGCTCCATCCAAACTGAACCAGGCCCACGGCGACCACAGGAATGGTCACCACGATCGCCCCCACGAAGGGAACCACGACGGAGAGGCCGATGAGCAAACCGAGAAGTGCGGCGTAGTTGACGTCGAGAATCCAGAACGTGAGGTAGCTGACCACGCCGACGACGAGGATTTCGATGATCTTGCCACGGACGTAGTTCGCGATCTGGCGGCTCATCTCGCGCCCCACTTCGTTCAGCAGACGACGCTCGCGGGGCAGGATCGCCGCGAACGCCACCTGGATTCGGTGGCCGTCCTTGAGAAAGAAGAACAGCGCAACGGGCAGCAGCACGACGAAGATCATTACGCCCAGCACGTTGGAAAGCTGCGTGAACACGCCCTGCACGAGATCGCCGCCAAGTCCCGTCACCTGTTCGCCGAGGTTGGCCACCCAATCGGTCACCGCGGTCTCGGAGAAAAACTCCGGATATCGGGTGGTGACGTCGACGGCGAGATCTCTCAGCCGATCGAGAAAGCTCGGTAGCGCCGCGATGAGATCAAGCAACTGCCGCCAGACCAACGGCAGGATGCCGACGACCATGGCGATCAACAACCCAAGGAAGACCAGTTCGACCAAGCCCACCGCCAGCAGCCGTGGCACCCGCCAGGCGACCAACCGGTCGACGACACCGTGCAGCAGGAAGGCGAACGCGAGGCCCGTGAGGATGGGTGCCAGCACCCCGCCGAGAAAGATCAGGACAAGCAGCGCGGCGACCAGGAAGACCACCAGGAAGATGGCCTCCTCGTTGGAGAAATAGCGGTTGATCCAGCCGCTGATGACCTCGACGAACTTCATCGCCGGCGGGCCGTCAATTCCCCGGCGTCGCGGGGCGACCCTTCTCGAGCAAGTAGTAGTAGCGGCCCTGTTGTTCGCGGGACTGCAGCAGCGGGTGTCCGCTTTGCTCGGAGAAGACCTGGAAGTCCCTAACCGAGCCCGGATCCGTCGCGACCACCTGCAGCCGCTCGCCCGGCGCCATGCGGTTCAACGCCTGTTTGGCCTTGAGCAGCGGCATGGGGCAGGTGAGTCCCGTGGCGTCCAGGCGGGTAGGCTGGTTGGGTTCGTCCGACACACACCAATTATGGCATAGCAGTGGCCTCACCCCGGTCGCACGCGACGCAGGCACAGTGAACCCAAGCCATCGGCGACGGTCTATGGCGTATGATTCCCGCCATGTCGCGACGTAGCTTGGAATGCCGGTCTTGAGGCGCGCGCTACTCATCTTCACGCTCGTCGCCGCCAATGTTCAGGCCGCCGAATTGCCCGAGCTCGGCGACCGGTCTTCCGCCCATGTCTCACCAACCGTCGAGCGACAACTCGGCCAAATCGCGCTCAAACAGATCCGTGGCAGCGTCGACACCGTCGCCGACCCGATCCTCAAGTATTACGCACACGTCAATATCCACCGCCTCGCCGAGCACTCCGACTGGAACGAACCCAACCTGGTCACGGTTCTCGTGGACAACCCGCAGATCAATGCCTTCGCCGTACCCGGCGGCATCATCGGCGTCAACCTGGGACTTTTTCTCTACGCCGAGGACGAGAGCGAATACTCCGCGGTGATCGCCCATGAACTCGCTCACCTGGGTCAGCGTCACTACGCGCGCAGTCTGGAGGAACAGCGCGCCATGACCCCTTGGATGCTCGCCGGCGTGGTCGCGTCCATCGCCATCGCGGCAGCCGGCGGCGGTGGCGATGGCGCGCTGGCGACCATGTTCGGCACCCAGGCACTGGCGGAGGACAGGGCATTGCGCTTCAGTCGCACCCGCGAACAGGAAGCCGACCGCATCGGCTTGAACACCCTGGCGAAGGCCGGGTTGGACCCCCAGGGCGTGTCGCGGATGTTCGAACGCATGCAGAGGGCCTTCCGCTTCGTCGACAGGCCGCCGGAGTTCATGCTCACCCATCCGCTGACGGAGTCGCGCATCACCGATGCCCGCAGCCAGGCCCAGCGCTTCGAGCCGCGTGAAATCGCGGCCTCCCTCGACTACCAGTGCATGCGCGCACGCGCCCAGGTCCATTTCGCCGAGTCAGCGGGGCGGGCGTTGGCCGAAGCCCAGGACCGCCGTGGCGGTGGCGATGCCGACGTGTACGCCGTCGCCTTGGCCCTCGCCCGCGACCGCCAGCACGACCAGGCGGTGGAAACCATGCAACCGCTGCACCAGAAGCACCCCGATAGCCTGATCATGACCGCTTCCTTCGCCGAGGTGCTGATCGGTGCCAAGCGACTCGATGATGCCGTGGCCTTGCTAAGCCGCGAGTTACAGATCAACCCGGACAACGAGCCGCTCACGTATCTATACGCCGAGGCACTCAACGCCGCCGAGCGCCACGGCGAAGCGGCTGCCGCGCTTTGGCGACACACCCGGGACAACGACAACGATATCGACGTCTGGGAGCTACTCGCCGAAACGGCCGGACTCGCGGGCGACCCCATCGGCGTGCACCGGGCACGGGCGGAGTATTTCGCCCGCGTCGGTGCCTATCGGCAAGCCATCCAGCACATCGACTATGCCCGACGGCTGGTTAACGACAACGACCGCCAAATGATCGCCCGACTCGACCAGCGCATCCTCGACCTACGTACGGAGTTCGAGGTGATCCGGTCGCAGAACTGACGGCGACCGCAAGCTGAACATGGGCGACCGCGCCCCTACGGGATCGATTCCTCAGCCGCCGCTGCCCGCCGAGCGAGTTCGTCGCTCTCCTGGCGTCGTGCTCCGCGGAGGATGTTGAACATCGAGTAGTTGCCTTCGTGGCAGGCGTACTCGTACACGGGCTGTTCGGTTTTCTTCCACACGTACATGCCGCTCCACGGTCCCTCCCAGGCGGTTGGATCGTTGACGGTGAAGTCGTAGAGGAGGTTGCCGTCGTCCTGCAGGCTGAAGCGTTCGACCAGGTGGAGGTTCTCGTCGCCACCGTACAGTCCCGTGTCCTCGCGGAAGTTGGTCGTGTCGACAACGAGGGTGTCCCCTTCCCACCAACCGACGGAATCGCCGAGCCAGCGGCGCATCTCCTCGGGGGCGTGTTCGCCGTTCATGCGGATGACCCGCGCATCGTGCACCATCTCCAGCAGGATCATGACGTTGTCCTCGGATTGCACGATGCGCTTGTAGTTGTTGTAGACGCCCGGCAGTGACGGGGGTCCGGCGCTGAAGCCGAGCAGGCAGCGTTCGGCGAGAGCGAGTTCCTCGGGACCGTCGAACGGACCCGGACCTTCTCTGTCGAGCCAAGTGGGCCGGCCGTCGTTCTCGTAGGTGAAGGAACTGAAGTTGTCGGCCTGCTTCATCATGGCCTTCATCGTCATCCTCGGTCGCCGCCCGTTGGGCGGGTCGTAGACGATGGAATTCCGGAACTGGCCGTCGATGGGCGCGACGCCGCTGCCCGGGTCCAGCCAGAACGAGTTGTAGCCGCCGACGTTGCCCGCGCCGAAGGCGTTGATGCCGTCGCCGCCCTTGACCGGTGGCCCGCGGTCCGGGTCGTTCGAACGGCCGTCTTCCAGGAAGCCTGTTCCCGAAGCCAACCGTTGGGCTTCCTCCTCCGTCATGAACTCGCGCTCGCCGAAGTGCCCGGGACGCTCCAGCGGCGTCAGCGACCCGCCGTCGTAGTAGCCCGACAGATCCGGTTTGCCGGAGGCCGTACGCGGAATCTCCGCCGATGCCGTGGCGGCCAGCGCCACGGCGACAGCCACCCAGAGACCGCGCCTCGGAGTGCTCCGAACACTCGCTGAGTCGGTTGCTGATCGCATGTTGGTCATCTCACCCCAATTCGGCACCAATATTGCGCTTACGCGCGACGGCTGTCGACCGCTTGAGCGCTCAATGATTGCGCGCTCAAGCGCTTCAAGAAGGGTTTACCTGCGTCGGGTTGACCTGCGGCGGAGTCGCGCAGACACTAAGGCGTGAGACCGGTCGCCGCACATTGCGGCGCCGGATTGCTGGAAACACGGCGGCAACGGTTTCCGCCGTATGGGAGGAAATGAGTATGGCAGAAGGCGACTACGTCCAGATGGACGCTGTAGATTGGGTGCCATTCCCCGAGGGGCTGTGCCAGGGTCCGATCAAATGGAAGCTCCTGCACGTGTCCCCGGAGGCGGGGGCGTGGACAGCGATCTTCGACTGTCCCGCAGGGTCCTCGTTCGCCAAGCACATCCACATGGGACCCGGCGAGTACTTCCTGACCAAGGGAAGAATGAACGTCCGGGGTGGCACCACAGAGGGCGGTGCCACAGCCGTCGCGCCGGGCTACGGCTACGAGGCCTGCAACGCCCAGCACGACCACACGGAGTTCCCCGAGGACAGCGAGTTCTACATGACCTTCCTCGGTCCGCTGAACTTCATCGACGACGACGGCAACACCATCGCCCTGGTGGGCTGTAGTCAGGTGGCCGACGCCTGGAAGGCTTCTACTGGCTGATCGGATCGTCGAACGTCCCGCGATCGTCCTTCGCGGGACGCGACGCCGCTTGAGCCAGGGAAGATCTATTCCCTAGAAGAAGTAGCTGAAGCTCGCGGTGAGTAGCTGCGGCTGGCCCAACGTGCCGATGACGATGTTGTCGCCGCCATCGAGCAGGTAGTAGTTGGGGAAGTGCTGCACGTCCGTGTAGTACGCCTCGTCGGTGAGGTTCTCCAGATTCAGCATCAGCTCCCAACTCTCCTTGGCGAAGCCGATCTGGGCGTTGACGAGGGTGAACGCCGGGTTGGTGACCGGATTCCACGCCTGCAGGCCCTCGTACTCGCCGTTGTGGCTGACCTGGACGGCACCGATGAAGTCCACCCCGCCCATCGGACGTCGGTAGTCGAGACCGAGATTCCAGCCGAGATCCGGAACAACCGGGGGCGTCCGGCCACCGAGGTCGACCCCGGCCGCCTCGACGCCGGAATCCCATTCCGCGTTGACCACGCCGAGCGCCGCCGACAGGGTCAGCTCGTCGCTGACGCGCATCTCGACCGAGCCTTCGATGCCCGACTGCGTGGAGTCGCCGAGATTGATGATGCCCTCGATGACGCCCCCGTCGGAACCCGTTGCCTGGTACTCGATCTGTCGGCTGCGGTAGTCGATGTAGAAGACTGCGATTTCCGCCGTGACGGAGCCGTCCGCCAGCCGGCCCTTCCAGCCTCCCTCGAGGCTGGTCGCCTCCTCGGGATCAAATCCGAGCAACTCCGATTGGCCTTCGAAGTTGGTCAGGTTGAAGCCGCCCGGTTCGTAGCCACGCGAAACGGTCGCGTAGACCATCGAGTCGTCGTCGAGCCATAGGCTGGCGGACACCCGGGGCAGGATCTCGGTACCGGATTCGTCGCCGAGCAGGTCCGTGTCGTAGTTCTCGGTGTCGTTGGACCACTGGTCGAGACGTAGTCCGGCGCTGAACTCCCATTGGTCGACCGAGTAGGTCGCGTTGGCGAAGGCACCGAAGTGGCTCTTCTCGCGGTTGCGCTTCTCGAAGGGCGTCAGCACCGTCCGGGTTTCCGCGCCGAGGCCGATCACCTCGCCGGCCCAGACACCCGAGCAGGTTCCCACTTCCGTCGCGCACGCCAGTGGACCGGTGAACAGGCCGTCGGGCGTCACCGTGCTGTTCAGCCAGATCAGGTCAGCGTCCATGGTCTCGTCGTAGCGCGAGTAGTAGATTCCGCCCAGCCACTGGGTGGGACCGTCACCGGTGGTGGCGACGCGCACCTCCTGGGTGATCACTTCCATCTCTTCGGGGCGGAACAGGTCCAGCAGGTATTCCTGGCTGATGTCGAGGTCGCTGTAGCGATCGCTGGCGGTGAAGGTGTGCGAACTCACGGACACCACGTCGACCGCGTCGAGTTCCCATGTCACTTCCAGCATCGCCGACCGGGTGCGTCGCTCGTGGCGCGCGTTGGTGGACGTGTCGACCACGTTGTGATGGTCGAGATCGGTGTCCAACTCGCGTATCCAGGCGTTGTTCGGACCCTGGAATTCGTTCATGCGAACCGATGTGTACACCGACATCACCTCGCCCACGGGGCCGGCAAGGGAGACGCGGACGCCCCACTCCTCCGAAGCCCCGACATCGGGGTCGTTGTCGTTGCGCAGGCCGTTGACGCGCGCGCTGTTCGGATTCTCGAGGTAGCCGTCGTTGCTGACCGAGAAGCCGAACACCCGGGCGCCCCAGTCGTTGTCCATCGGCACATTCAGGCTGCCTTCCAGGTCGACGATGCCCTGCTGGCCGACGGTGGCCTTGACCCGCCCGAACCGGTCCTCGGCGTCGGGCCGCGCGCTGACGAATTTTACCGCGCCGCCGATGTTGCTGCCGCCGTAGAGGGTGCCTTGAGGCCCTTTGAGAATCTCGATGCGGTCGAGATCACCGAACCGCGACGAGGCGTCCGAGAAGATCTGCACGTCGTCGAGGTAGAACCCCGCACCCTGGGTGTTGCCGAACGCTCCGAGACCGCGGATGGAGACGTTCGGAAAACCGTCGAGGCGCGTCGACAGGTTGAGGTTCGGCACCTGGAAGCCGATGTCCTCGAGACCCTTGAGGGCCTGCTGGTCGATGTCGTCGCCGGTGATGGCGACCACCGACTCCGGAATCTCCAACAGACTCTCTTCGCGCTTGCGGGCGGTGACGAGAACCTCTTCGATCTCGTCTTCGGAGGCCGACTCCGACTCATCGGCGCTTATCTCTTGCGCGCCGACGGCAATCAATCCGAGCAGCGCAAAGGCCGCTGACGGAACGAAGACAACTGACAGGAACTTGCCGCGGTAATCCATCGTTGATCTCCCCTATATCGCCACAACTGTCGTCCAAACGGGCAACGGTGTCGTCCAAACGAACAACCGCGCGAGTATACTCCTATGGCATGCGACCCGCCCCGGAATCGGCGGTGCTTGAGGTGCTTGACAAGGGGGACACGCCGTGGCCAAAGCCATCCACACCATGATCCGCGTGCTGGATCTCGACCGTTCCGTCGATTTCTACCAGCGCGCCTTCGGCCTCGAAGTCGAGGACCGTTTCGACTTCGACGACTTCACCCTCGCGTATCTGCGCAACCCCGAGAACGACTTCGAGGTGGAGCTGACGTGGAACCACGACCAGGAGGAGGAGTATTCCCACGGCTCCGGCTACGGCCACGTCGCCATGTGCGTCGACGACTGCGCCGCGGAGCGCGCCCGTTTCGAGGCGGAGGGTTTCGACCCGGGGGACGTCGTGGAGTTCCACCGCGACGGCAGCCTGATGGCCCGCTTCTTCTTCGTCCAAGACCCCGACGGCTACAAGATCGAGGTCCTGGAGCGACACGGACGTTACCAGTAGCACCGCCGGGCGACCGCGCCCCTACGGGGTGAACGCCAGCATCCGCTGTAGTGGCTTCATCGCCCGGGCACCCACTGCCGGGTCGACGTGAATCTCGTTGTCGCCGGACTCCAGTGTCGCCACCAGCGCTTCAAGCTCGTTCATCGCCATCCACGGACAGTGCGCGCAGCTGCGGCACGTGGCGCCGTCGCCCGCGGTGGGCGCTTCGATGAAGCGTTTGCCCGGCGCGGACTTCCTCAGCTTGTGGAAGATGCCCCGGTCGGTGGCGACGATGAAGGTGTCATGCGGCAGTTCCCGGGCGGCCTGGATGATCTGACTGGTCGAACCCACCCGGTCCGCGATGTCGATGACCGCCGCCGGAGATTCCGGATGCACGAGCACGCCGGCGTCTGGGTAGACATGCTTGATGTCCTCCAAGGCCTTGAACTTGAACTCCTCGTGAACCACGCAGGCACCGCTCCAGAGCAGCATGTCGGCACCGGTCTGGGTGCGGATGAAGTTCCCGAGATGCTTGTCCGGCGCCCAGAGGATTCTCTCTCCCTTCGCCGCCAGGTGTTCGACGATCTTCAACCCGACGCTTGAGGTCACCACCCAGTCGGACAGCGCCTTCACGGCGACCGACGTGTTCGCGTAGACGACCACGGTTCGCTCCGGATTCGCTTCGCAGAACGCCTTGAACTCGTCGGGCGGGCAGCCCAGATCCAGGGAGCACTCGGCCTCGAGGGTCGGCATGAACACGCGCTTCTCGGGCGACAGGATCTTCGCCGTCTCGCCCATGAAGCGCACACCGGCGACGATCAACGTACTCGCCGGGTGGTCTCGGCCGAAGCGCGCCATCTCCAGCGAGTCGGCCACGCAGCCACCCGTCTCGTCGGCGAGGTCCTGTATGTCGCCGTCGACGTAGTAGTGGGCCACGAGCACGGCGTCGCGTTCCTCGAGCAGACGCTTGATATCCGCCTGCAGAGCGCCGCGGCGGGCATCAGAGAGAAACGCCGGGGCGTGCACCGGCACTTCGGTGGGTTGCAGACTGTAGTCCCTCAACATGGGCGGATAATACACTCCATCGTCGAACTCCCCGCTTGGACCGTTACGCCCACTCATGCCACACGCCGCGTTCTTCGTCTCGGACCCCAGCCGCGGTCAACCGGCCAACGACAACCACCTGCGCCTTCCCCGCGCGTTTAGCGCCGGCGGCTGGTCGGTGACCCGAATCGATCACGAATCGCTGGCGATGGAGAGTCGGCAGGTCGTCGCCCGCGACCTGGCGGGTGACGTCGTGCCGCTCGCGGCGTTCGACCTCTACTTCGTTCTCGGCTTCGGCCCGCAGGCGACGTTTCTCGACCGCATGCAGTTGCTGCGCACGCTGGACCAGGATCGGTTCGTGAACACCATAGACGCCCTCGTCTACCAGCACGGCAAGGTCTCGCTGTTCCTCGCCGCCGACGACATTCCCCAACCCGAGACCCACGTCGCCAACAACCCGGACCGGCTCGCCGCCATCGCGGCCCGGGGCGGCGACTGGATCGCCAAGCCGCCCGCCGCCAGCTTCGGCCGCGACGTCTTCCGGCTCCGTGAAGGCGACGCCAATCGCCACGCCATCCTCGAACACCTCACCCGCGACAACCGCTACGCGCTGCTCCAGGCCTACATCGACCCCGGCACCGAGGGCGAGAAACGCACCCTCGTCGCCGCCGGCAAGGTCGTCGGCACCTACGGCAAGCGGCTGCGCGACCACCGCGGCAACCTCGGTGCCGGCGCCGACGCGTTTCCCTCGACCTTGACGCCTGTCGAAACCGCAACCGTCGACGGCCTCGTGGCCAGACTGGACGGCCTCGGCGTTCGCTTCGCAACCATCGACCTGGTGGGATCCCAGGCCCTCGAGATCAACGTCGCGAATCCCGGCTGGCTGGCAACCTACGAGCAAGTCGCGGGGGTCGATCTCGCGCCCAGGGTGGCCGAAGCGCTTGCCGCCCGGTTCGCGTCGGCATGACAAATGCGGGCTACGAGAATGATCCGCCATCCACCCGGATGATGGCACCCGTCGTGAAGCTGCCCGCCTCGCTCGCCAGGTAGAGCGCTGCGCCCACCACCTCCTCGGGCTCGCCGCCGCGCTGCAGGGCGATGCCGGTCTTGGCGCTCTTCTCGAAGGCTTCCATGTTCCACGCCTTCGAGATGTCGGTGAGGAACGGTCCCGCCTGGATGCAGTTCACCCGCACCTTGGGCGCGTAGGCCCGGGCGAGCGAGAGGGTCAGCGAATTGATACCGGCCTTGGCTGCGCCGTACGGCTCGGAGCCCGGGGTCGACTGCACGGCAGCGGTGCTGCTGACGTTGACGATGGCTCCACCCTCCCCGGCAGCCATGCACTCGCCGATGATCGCCGAGAGCCGGTACGGGCCTTTCAGGTTGACGGCCACGACCTTGTCGAAGAGGTCCTCGGTGACCGCAGAGAGCTTCGGGTAGAGCGGCGACATGCCGGCGTTGTTGACCAGGATGTCCACCTTGCCGAAATCGGCATAGGCGGCGTCGGCCAGACCGTCCAGTTCGTCCCAGTGACCGACATGGCAACCGTAGGGAAGCGCACGGACCCCGAACGCCCGGGCTTCGGCCGCAACCGCCTCGCAATTCTCCGCCTTGCGGCTGGTGATCACCACGTCCGCACCCCGCTCGGCGAACGCGAGCACCATTGCCCTGCCGAGCCCCCGGCTGCCGCCGGTGACCAACGCGACCTTGCCGGTCAGATCGAAGAGATCGGCCATCTTGCTTCCTTCGGTGGAGTCGGGCTGGCCAGTTTAGCGTTGTTGCGGGGGGCTATCGCAGCAGCCTTGCCAAGCTGTCCTCCTCGCCAATGCCACCGCCCTTGGTGACCACGGTGAGACTGCGGTCCTGCGTCTGGCAAAGAGCTACCGCCGTATCCGCACTACCCAGTACGTGAAGCGTTCGATTGCCCAGGATCGCGGCTGCCGTGTCGCCGCCGACGATGATCAAGGTCGGTGTGTCGGATGCCGCGATCCAGGCCCAGGAAGTCGCCGCCACCGCAGATGCCATGGACTCCGCCGCGGCGTCCGTGATCGTCGCCGAGGTCAGTTCCGTCGCGAGAACCACATCCTCGCCCCCCCGTAGGGCGGCCACCGCTTCGGTCGGTCTGTCGTCGGGGCCGACGGTCAGGCACTCCAGTCTCGAGATCTGCGACCGACTGAGCGGATGCAGGCTGCCGCAGACGATCAGCGCCGGTCGCGGCAGCGGGGCCAAGTCGGTGCGATGTCCGGCGCGCAAGGTGGCGACGTAGGCGCCGACACCACCCGTCGTACCCACGAGCATTCGGTCTTCCTTGCGACAGCGGGCGGCTGCGGCGTGCAACTCGCCATTGTCGTTAGCATCGAATATCACTAGACGCCCGTCGGCCAAAGCGTCTTCACAGCCCGCCGAACACAGGTAGTCGACCGGGCGACTGGAGACCAAACGGTTGCGCGGGTCGCGCCCGAAGGGGCTCTCGGCGACGGGTATGTCGCGGATGTAGACCGTGCCGTCGTCACAGCGTCTGCCCGCATCGGGAAAACTCGCGAGGATCCCCACCCGACGGCCAAGGGCGATCAGGGATGCCACGTCATGCGCCCAATTGCCGCGCAGCCCGGAGTCCATCTTGTGGCAGCGGAAACGAGCGTCGAGTCGATGAGCTTCGCCGATCCGGCGCGCGGCCTCCCGCGCCTCGCAATGGCGACTGTCGAGATCGACCACCGCGCAGTCGTCCTGGGCGTCCGGCGTCGTCGTCAAGCGGACGTGGAATCCTAGATCCGCGCATGCGCCGCCGGTCTCCAGGGCGCCGGTGCGGTCGTCGGCGGTGATCAGCAGTTCAAGCATCGGCGACTCACTATTGCTCGGATTCTGCACGAATTCGCCTTGCGATTTGCACACCTTGTCGTCATGGACACCGCTACATTGCGAGGCATGGCTTGGTCATCGGCGAACAGCATGGACCTCAATGTGGATCCGAACACCGCGACGCTCCGCTTCATCATCGTAACAGCGCTCATCGGTGTCCTGATGGTGCCGCTCGGGCTCGTCAGCTGCGTCGTCTCGGAGCGGGAGGGATTCCGGAGCCAGGCGATCCGCGGCATCTCGCAGTCCTGGGGTGGCGCGCAGCGCGTTATCGGTCCCATGCTCGTGGTTCCGTACGTTCGCCGGGTCGAAGACACGGAGACCGTGGAGCACATCCATGTCATGCCCCGTGAGCTGGACATGCGCATCGACAGCAGCCACGAGATGCGCCGACGCGCGATCTACTCGACGCCGGTCTTCGAGCTGGAGGTCACCGCGTCCGGCGCGTTCGATCCCCTCGATCTGGACGCCCTCGAAGCGCGTTACGGGGAGGTCCGGCTCGACCAGGCCATTGTCGTCGTCGGCGTGTCGGATTCCCGCGGCCTGCGCAGCGCGGCCTTGACCTGGGATGGCGACGCGATTCCCCTCGAAACCGGCGCCGGTGCTCTCGACAGCCCTGCGCTGCACGGGCTCCTCGCACACGATGCGGCCGAGGGAGCCCCCTTCACCCTGTCCCTCGATCTGCGCGCCACCCGGCGGATCTCCGCCGTGCCGGTAGGGGATCGCTCCACGTTGGAGATCCAGTCCAGTTGGCCTCACCCGAGCTACGACGGCCGGTTTCTACCCGACTACCACGATGTCGGCGCAGCAGGGTCCTCGGCGTCCTGGACCATCCACAAGCTCGCCCGCGGCTTCCCAAGCATCTCGTCAACCAGCCCCATGATCGGCTCGCCACCTGCGGAAGCCTCGACGCTGAGCAACTTCGATGTGGGATTCGGCGCCTTCGAACCCCTCAATCTCTACCGGTTGGTGGACCGGAGCCTGAAGTACGGCGTGCTGTTCATCGCCCTGACCCTGGTCAGCATTCTCTGTCTCGAGTTACTGACCGGCCTGCGCTTCCACTTCGTACAGTACGGGGTGGTCGGCATCGCCCTCGCACTGTTCTTCATCACCCTGCTCGCGCTCGCCGAGCACATCGGCTTCACGCTCGGCTACGCGGCCGCGGCGGCGGTGTTGACGCTCATGATCACCGGCTACGCCCACGCCTCGACGAAGAACGTACGCCTCGCCGTCACGACGGCGGTCACGCTCGGCGCACTCTACGGCGTGCTGTTCGTGTTGCTGCGGCGCGAGGCGTTTGCGCTCCTTGTCGGCGCCGGCATACTGTTGTTGATGCTCGGCGTGGTCATGGTGGCGACACGCAAACTGACGCCGCAAGCCGTGGACGGCGGCAGTTGATCCTCCTTGCCTTTGCGCTGCCGGGCAATACACTGTCCGGCTTTGCTTGAGACGGGAGATTTCCATGGGGATGCTGGACGGCAAGGTTGCGCTCGTCACCGGGGCCGGAGGTGGCCTGGGCCGAACCCATGCGTTGCTTTTGGCGGCCGAAGGCGCCGCGGTGGTGGTCAACGACCTCGGCGGTGCGCGCGACGGTACAGGCGCGGGGTCGTCGATGGCGGACGGCGTGGTTCAGGAGATTCGCGATGCCGGCGGCCAAGCCGTCGCGGACTACGGTTCGGTCTCCAACAAGGAGCAAGCCCAGGGCATGGTCCAGGCCGGGGTCGACAACTTCGGCCGGCTGGACATCTGCATCTGCAACGCCGGGATCCTGCGCGACAAGTCGTTCAAGAACATGACCGACGACATGTGGGAAGTGGTCAACGACGTGCATCTTCGCGGAACCTACTACAGCGCCAAGGCGGCCTACGACCGGATGCTCGAACAGGGCGAGGGTGGCCGGATCATCGTCACCAGTTCCACCTCGGGCCTACTCGGCAACTTCGGCCAGACGAACTACGGCGCGGCCAAGGCCGGCATCGCGGGATTCGCCCGTTGCCTGTACCTCGAAGGCGCCCGCTACGGCGTCACGGTGAACATCCTGGCCCCGACGGCGCTGTCGCGGTTGACCGAGGACATCCTGCCGGATCAGGCCAAGGACGCCGTACCGCCCGAGAAGGTATCGCCCACCGTCGTCTGGCTCTGCACCGACGACGCCAAGGACGTCACCGGTCGGACCTGGCTGTTGACCGGCAACCGGGTGTCGCTGCTGTCCTGGCAACTCAATCCGATTGCGGCGAAGGACGAGTCCGAAGGGCCGTGGGACGTCGAGGAACTCGGCGAAGAGATCCTCGCATCCAAGGACAGCTGGCCACCGATCAATCCCATGCGGGGAGGCTAGTAGGCGAACAGGTGCGCGCTGCAGGCGCGTCGGAAATCCCGCTACCGGAAAAACTCGGCATAGCTCGGCGTACTGGTGAACTTCGGCTTCTCAGAAGAACAAAACCTGCTTAGGGAGCAGGTAGCGCGATTCATGACCGATGCCTGTCCGTTGAGCGTCGTGCGAGCGCAGAACGGCGGCCTGTCTCGGGATCTCTGGCAGCAGGCTGCCGACCTGGGGTGGCTTGCCCTGATCGTCCCGGAAGCGCACGGCGGACTTGGTTTGAAATGGATCGACCTCGCGGTGGTTCTCGAGGAGAGCGGACGGGGTTTGAGCCCCCTACCGATCCTTTCACAGGCATTGGCCGCGACCGCCATCGGCCGTTGTGCCGGTGACCACGTGAAGCGCGAGTGGCTACCGAAGGTCGCGACCGGCGATGTGGTCTTTGGAATAGGCCTGTACGACGATCCGACGTGGATCGACGCCAAGGGTGTCGGTCTTGCGGACGGCGAGACGCTGACCGGGACCAAGCCGTTCGTCAGCGATGCCGCCGGCGCCACGCATCTGTTGTTGGCGACCCGAAACGGAGAGCGGCTCGGCTTGGCCATCGTCGATGCCGCTGATGCCACGCTCAAGGCGCAGCCCGGAATCGACCGGACCAAACCCTTCGCCACCGCGTCCCTCGTCGGCGTCGAACCCGATGCGGCGTTCGCCCTGTCGGCCGACGACCTTGCCTTCCTGACCGATTGCGGCGCCGTCGCCGTGACGCTCGAGGCGGTCGGCGCGTCGGAGGCCGTCTTGGCCCTGACCTCCGAATTTGCCAAGACCCGTGTCCAGTTCGACAACCCCATCGGCAAGTATCAAGGCGTCAAGCATCGTCTGGCGGACATGTTCATCGACATCGAGTCGTTCAAGTCGCTGGCCTACCACGCCGCGTGGGCCATCGACGATGCGCCGGACGAACTGCCCCGTGCGGCATCGCTCGCCAAGGCCTACGCGGCCGATGCGTTTGCCCGGATCGGTATCGACGGCGTCGGCCTCCACGGTGCCATTGGCTTCACCGCGGAGTACGACGCGCAGCTCTATCTCAAGCGTTCGAAATGGGTGCGCTCCGCATTCGGCGACGCCGACTACCACTACCAGCGCGTGGCTTCGCTGGGAGGGTTGTGATGGACTTCGACTTCACCCCGGAGGAACAGGCGTTCCGCGCCGAGGTCCGCGAATTCCTCACCGCGAACCTGCCGCCACGGGCGCAGCGCGGACGAGGTTTCATGGGCGAGTGGCTGCGCAAGGTGCGCGACAAGCGATGGGTCGGTTTCTCGTGGCCGGAGGAGTACGGCGGCGGAGCAGGCAGCCTGACCGAACAAGCGATCCTCAAGGAGGAGATGGCGCTCGCCGGTGCACCGCCTCTCGGCACGTCGTTCATGGGACTCGCCTGGGTGGGTCCCGGGATCATCCAGTACGGCACCGACGAGCAGAAGCAGCGCTTCATTCCGGACATCCTCGACAGCAAGGTCAACTGGTGCACCGGTTACTCCGAGCCCAACCACGGCAGCGATCTCGCGGCCATCCAGACCAAGGCGGAACGCGTCGGCGACCACTACGTGGTGAACGGCCAGAAGATCTGGACCACCGGTGCGCCGTGGGCCGACTGGATCATCCTGCTCACCCGTACCGAGTTCGAAGTCGACCGCAAGCACGACGGCATCACCTGCCTCCTGGTGCCGATGAACTCGCCTGGGATCGAGGTTCGCCCCATCGAGAACATGGCCGGCGACAGGAACTTCGCCGAGGTGTTCTTCACGGACGTGCAGGTACCCGTCTCGAATCGCCTGGGCGACGAGGGCAAGGGCTGGGCGGTGACCATCTCGGCACTGGCAAACGAACGCTCCAGCATCGGCGAAGTCACGCAGATGTTCGCCAAACTCGAGTCGCTTAAGGACCTGGTCCGTTCAACCAACCGGCAGGGCAGACCGGCGTCGGACGACCCCGCCGTGCGGCGCCGCATTGGCGAGTTCGAGGCGAAGATCGCCGCGATGAAGTACAACGGTCTGCGCTATCTGACCAAGCAGTTGCGGGGCGAGCCGCTGTCCAGCGAGACCTCCGTGAACAAACTGCACCGCGCCAGTCTCGAAATCGAGATGGACGACTTCGCAGTGGAGTTGAGCGGCCTCGCGGGTGTTCAGCTACCGGGCAGCGATGAGGCCGTCGATGGCGGGCGATGGGCACGCTCGTCCCTCGGCTGGCCAAGTGTCGTCATCGGTGGTGGTACCCCGAACATTCAGCGCAACATCATCGCCGAGCGGATTCTGGGTCTACCGAAGGATTGATCCGATCCGCGTTCAAATCATTCTCGACGCCGCTTCGAACGGCTTTCGACCGGCTCGCAAAGCGAGACGCACTAGCGATAGGGGGACCAGTAATTCTGCTTGTCGGATTTGTACTGGTACCGACGACGCGGGTGAGGCAGTGGATCCTGTGCACGCAACGTCCACCCGAGCAACTTGGCCAGCATCTTCGTTTGGATATCCGCATGTTCGGGGTGATCGAAGAGGTTATTCAGTTCAACAGGATCATCCGCAAGGTTGTAGAGTTGGCCGTGTTCCTGCATATCGAAAATCAGTTTCCAGTCGCCCTTTCGAATCGCGCGCATCGTCCCGCTTTGCGAACAGCCGTTGAGCTCGTCAAACCCGATTGTTGGATGTAGCCCATCCACATCCCCGCCATAGTCGTAATCCGCCGTGTAGTGCAACCCACCGAAACCGTGTTCCGAATACGCACTGTCGAATTCCTCTTCGGGATAGTCTTTCCCGGTCAACAATGCCCACAAACTGCGACCCTGTACGCCACGCGGAATATCCGTCCCCAACGCCTCGCAAATCGTCGGCATGACGTCCGCGATCGTGATGTGCGCTGGATGGGGTTGATCAGAGGCCAGAATGTCCGGGCCCACGATCAAGAACGGGATGCGAATGAGGACCTCCGGGAGTTCCGCGCCCTTGCGCATCAGTCCGTACTCGCCGACATAATCACCATGATCGGCGAGAAAGATCACAATCGTGTTGTCACGTAGCCCTTTGGAGTCCAGATAGTCGAAGAAGCGCTTGACCTGATCGTCGATCAATCGAAGCATCCCAAAATAATTGGAGCGGGCACGGGGAAGTTGATCGGCATAGTCGGGGAACGCCGTCTCGCCAATATGACGCAACCACTGATACTTGAAACCCTTCGCCTCAAGTGATGATTGATCAGAGAGCGTCGGCGGCAACGTCTCGGGCGGGAACATGGAGAAATAGGGTTCGGGTACCTGGTACGGATTGTGTGGTTCGGGAAACGATAGCCACAAGAAGAAGGGAGAAGCATCACCCGGAACCGAGTCAATCCATTTCGTGGCGGCGGTAACAGCTCGGAAGGGGCATTGAACTTCCACCCCGAAGGGTGCCGGGTGGAAATCAGCGCGCATCCGAAGACTCGCCAAGTAATCGTCGAACGCGACTTCGTCATCGGATCGGTCCCCACCGGATCCACCATGGTGACCCAGAGGGAAATGGTAGTCCATCCGATCCGCGCCGACATGTGAGTGATTTTTTCCACAGAGCGCGGTTCTGTACCCCTGTCGTCGCATTACCTCGTGAAGGTCCGTCTCGTAAAACGCGTCGTCCCTATTGTGATTCGTCCGCGCATGGGTCGCGCTAGGGTACCGGCCCGTCAACATGCTCACACGTGCCGGAAGGCAGGCGGGCATCGTTGTGTAGGCTCGATCAAACCAGGTGCCCTGTGCGGCGAGGCTGTCCAGAAAAGGCGTGGTATCGAGTTGAAATCCCTCGCGCCGAGACACATCGGCCCGTTGCTGGTCTGTCATAATTATGACGATATTCGGTTTCGCAGCCATTTTGCGTGCCTTTTCTGAAGGGTGAATGAGGCGGGAACAGCATGCGCATCAGCAACGGTGGGCCCGCCGCCAGTCTCGACGCCATCGTTCTCTTTCCGTTCGATGATCACAGCATCCCGATTCAAAGCGGCGTCGAGTTGCACCTGCAGGGAAAACAGACCGGCCACGGTAGCAAACCCGCGGTGCCGCTGGGAGAGCCTGGCGCCCACGACAGCGAGTGGATCGCATACTACGGCACGGTCCTCCGGGTCGATGGTGAGCTGTGGATGTGGTACCTGGGGCAAGGGCCGGACGAGCACTGGCACCAGCGCGTTTGCCTCGCCAGGAGCAAGGACGGGCGTACTTGGGAGAAGCCCGACCTCGGTCTGGTGGAATATCACGGGAGTACGCACAACAACCTGGTCTTCCACGAACCGGACGATCCGGTCCCCGACAAACGCTTCAAGATGGCCTTCCAGCCGCGGAAGCACTCGGCGCGGGTCTGTGTCGCGTACAGCGCGGACGGGCTGACCTGGCGAGAGTCACCCAACAACCCGGTGGGCGGCAGGGTCGCGACGTCATCGACGGTGTGACCGAGGCGATCCGAGTGCGGGTGAACTTCGGCGGCGTGCGCCCGGAGGACGTCCGGCTCTACGCCGTGTATCTCGAGCCGGCGTGATCGGACAACGACGTCAGCGCAGCCTCCAGGGCGGTATCGCGTCCCAGTCGAACGGCTCGTTGCCGTCGTCGGTGATCAGCCAGACGGACGCATCGGCACGATCTCCGTCGATGTCGAGGAAGCCGATGGTGCCGTACTGCGTGTCGTAGTTGTGTGGATAGGTCGGCGAGCCCGGATTCACGCACAGGATGCCGTCGATCTCGGTGATCAGTTCGGTGTGGCTGTCGCCGGAGACGATCACGTCCGGCGTCTTGTCCGGCCAGTAGCGAGCCACGAATTTCTCCAGCGTGAGCCCCGGCGGCCCCTCGTCGACGGGAATGTAGTGCGTGAGGCCCACCGACAACGATTCGATTTCCACCGTCCAGACGTATTTCACCCGCGGGTCTTCCGGCTGGATGGGGCGCCGTCGGGCACGTGCCAACGACGACGGCGAGTTCCGCATCCACGCCAGGTTCTGGAATGCAACCGTCCGCCTCGGCATGGGACATCGCAACTACAAGATGTGCATCGATGATGGTTCGGTGAGATCCATCGAGCGTTGGCCAAGCGGAGTCGCCACGGATCTTGCCATCCATGCCCCCGAAGCGGATTGGCAAGCGATGCTCGCCGAGACTCCACGCCCCTTCTACCAAGATCTCTAGGCGGCAGGTATCCACCACGAGTTCGAGGTCGCAGGCGATACCACCAACTATTGTGCGTACTACCCCGCCCTTCGGCGGCTGATCGACATCATGCGGGAGGTGAACAATGCCGGATGACGCGCGTTTCGACGAGGCCGTCGGCCGCTACGTCTATCTGACCCTCGACGGCGTCGAGTACCGCGTCTACTTCGAGGAATCGGGAACCGGCGACGTCGGACTGCTCCTGCATCATCGCCGAACGGATACTAGGATTGCCGAAGGACTGAGCCCAGTCCGTGTGGTGCGTGCGTCTATGCGACAGTCTCCCACCCGATCCGAAATCCGGGGTAGGCAAACGCGCCAGAGAGCCGCTCGCAATCCTGCTCACTGACCCCACATGCGCGTGCGGACTCATACCAGCGCGTCCGGACAGTTTTTTCCATATCCGCCATAAGCGCGATTGCGTCAGCTCGCTTCATGTGGAAACGCTCGCATTGAGTGAGCAGATTGCGAGCGTTCGCGTAACGGCCCTCGTCACCGCAAATCAGAGCGAGATCCCGCTGCTCTTGGCTAGCCGGAGATGAGGGTGTCAGGTCGTATGCAGGTGAGAGCCTCCAATCGTCAGATCGCGCAACGACCGCGTGGTTGCGGGGATGATCGTCAATGTTGGAAATCAACGCGTTGAACACCATCCGGCGATAGAGCTCTTGCGCATCATCCAAGGGCTGACTGGAGAGGCGTCGGAGCTCTTCGGCGAGCACGACATAGGACCACTTGTCGCCCTCATTCTCATCAGCACGGAGTAGTGTCAATGCGCTTAGCATTCGCGCACGCCGGTAGCCGGCCTCCGTCATCTCCCGATCAAAACGTTTTACGAGCAGGGCATCGCGATCACCAACTTGGATGACGCGAGGCTCCGCTGCCCGGATACCGCACATACGGGCCAACACGAGCATCGCATGTTCGAACCGTGCGTGATTCCACCGATCATCGGCTCGGTTGAACTTCGCAATCCACAGCCCCTCGACGTCTTCCACCACCGTCTTGGGACGAGCGCCCCCCATCGAAGTCCCGCCGAGCAGTTCATAGGCTTGCAGGACGTCGGGACCATCGTATAGATCCTTGTCTTCGATGATGGCATCAGCGATTTCCTGCAGCCTGTCGAGGTCCATTGTCCGGTTGAATTCCCGGCGCGGTGCAGGTGGCTCTGGTCCCAGTCCAAATCCGAGTGCCCCGGCACGGTCATCGGGGGAGTGCAATAGATAGTCGATCTCTGTCAGTTCAGCGACACCGGCGTGCTTTTCGATGACGCGGCGGCCCCAATAGTCGGGGCTCGCATCGCGCAACGCTCCGAACACGCCATTCAAGCGCCGTTTCTCGTAGGTCGTGCCATCAAGCTTCAGCTCGATCGGATCGATCGGTACGGCATCCTCGCGCGCGAGGTAGCTCCGGCCATAGACAAATCGCCCCACGGGCGATTCTCGGCGACCCGGTTCCAGGACGAATCTGCCCGCCGTGACGAAGTCCGTCTGCCCGGGAAGCGTGATGTAGACGTAGCACTCGGTGCTAGAAGTCATTGTCCAGTTCTTTCGATAGGCGTGAGCGAGCGCGTTCACGGGACTCCACGAGGGCAAGCCCTTCAGCGTCGCCGGCGGGATCGGCGAGTTCGGCCATGGGGTCGAGTAGGTCGTAGGCCCAAAGGAGACCAGCGTAGACGGCGATCCCGGTCGTTGGTTTGCCTCTTTCGGCGTCGGCGATTGCGCGGACACCCGCACCCAGTTTGCCGCCAACCTCGTGTAGCGTGAGATTGCGCCGCAAACGCGCGGTCTTGAGGTTCGCGCCAAGCTGCCGTAGCGCACCTTCTACGGCGTAAGGCGGTGATGTTGAGAGAGCATTTTTGGCAGTCATACTGTTAAGAGCTTCCTATAGACTTTTGCACGCTCTTAAGAGCACTTATACCAGATACGACCCAAGACCGCCAAACGCCAAGGTGCTCTCAAGGGCGCGCCAATACATGGCATCCCGACGTGGAGGTTCGCGTCGAGAAACCTCGTCTTGTCGGATTGATCACGACATGCCAGCCGTGTCAGACAGCGACGACAGGCGTCGTCGCTCAAGCCATTACCGCAGCCTCCAGGGCGGTATCGCGTCCCAGTCGAACGGCTCGATGCCGTCGTCGGTGATCAGCCAGACGGACGCATCGGCACGATCTCCGTCGATGTCGAGGAAACCGATGGTGCCGTACTGCGTGTCGTAGTTGTGTGGATAGGTCGGCGAGCCCGGATTCACGCACAGGATGCCGTCGATCTCGGTGATCAGTTCGGTGTGGCTGTCGCCGGAGACGATCACGTCCGGCGTCTTGTCCGGCCAGTAGCGAGCCACGAATTCCTCCAGCGTGAGCCCCGGCGGCCCTTCGTCGACGGGAATGTAGTGCGTGAGGCCCACCGACAACGATTCGATTTCCACAGTCCAGACGTATTTCACCCGCGGGTCTTCCGGCTGGATGGGACGCCCGCCGGATCCGTCCTCGCCGTTGCCCCGGGCACAGTAGATCGGCGCGACCTTCTCAAGTTCGTCGAGCAGGGCAAGATCGTGCACGTCGCCGCCGTGGAAGATGCAGTCGACGCCGTCGAACGCCTCGTAGACTTGCGGCCAGAGCGTCGCGCGCGCCTCGGGGATGTGGGTGTCGGCGATCAGGCCGATTCTCGTCGCCATTGGGACTCCGTTGTCCGACAATCGTTGGGCAAATCGGCTACCTTAGCCCAAGCGACGCACCAAGAGGGAACAAAATGCTCGACTGGGGCGCCGTCCGGGCACGTGCCAACGACGACGGCGAGTTCCGCATCCACGCCAGGTTCTGGAATGCAACCGTCCGTCTCGGCATGGGACATCGCAACTACAAGATGTGCATCGATGATGGTTCGGTGAGATCCATCGAGCGTTGGCCAGGCGGAGTCGCCACGGATCTTGCCATCCATGCCCCCGAAGCGGATTGGCAAGCGATGCTCGCCGAGACGCCACGCCCGTTCTATCAGGATCTCTACGCGGCAGGTCTCCACCACGAGTTCGAGGTCGCGGGGGATGCCACCAACTATTGCGCCTACTACCCCGCCCTTCGGCGGCTGATCGAAATCATGCGGGAGGTGAACAATGCCAGGTGACGCGCGTTTCGACGAGGCCGTCGGCCGCTACGTCTATCTGACCTTGGACGGCGTCGAGTACCGCGTCTACTTCGAGGAGTCGGGAACCGGCGACGTCGGACTGCTCCTGCAGCACACCGCGGGGGCGGACGGGCGGCAGTGGCGGCACCTGCTCGAGGATGCCGGACTTCAGAAGCACTTCCGAATGATCGCCTACGACCTGCCCTACCACGGCAAGTCCGTGCCGCCGGAGGGCAAGTCCTGGTGGACGGAGGAGTACCGGCTGACCCGGGATTTTCTGATGGCTGTCCCCATGACGCTGGCTGGCGCCCTCGGCGTTGAGCGCCCTGTCTACATGGGCAGTTCCATCGGCGGCCATCTCGCCATTGACCTGGCCTTGAGCCACCCGCGAAAGTTCCGTGCCGTGGTCGGCCTCGAAGCGTCCGCCTATACGCCGGGTGGTTTCGTCGACGAGTTCGACCATCCGCGCATCGGCAACGACTTCAAGGCCCATTTGATGTACGGCATGATGGCGCCGACCAGCCCGGAGGCTCTGCGCCGGGAAACCGCCTGGGTCTACAGCCAAGGCGCGCCGGCGGTCTTCAAGGGGGACCTCTACTACTACGCCGTCGACCACGACGTGCGCAACACCGCGGCGACCATCGACACCGAGATCTGCTCGGTGGACATCCTGAACGGCGAGTACGACTGGAGCGGCACCCCGGAAGCCGGCGAGGAACTCGCCGCCACAATCCCGGGTGCACGGTACAAGACGATGAAGGGGTTGGGTCACTTCCCGATGAGCGAGGATCCGGCGCGGTTCCTGTCCGAAATCCGGCCGGTTCTCGAGCGAATCCTCGCCGACCGAGGTGGCAGCGAGGTCAACAAGTGAAGCGGGACAAATGGCTGCCCCCGATCCCATGGGGCTACATCTATACGTTCTGTGCCGCCATACCGTTGAGCGCAATCTTGCTTGAGGCGACCGTCGGCATGAACGTGCTAGGCGTGTTTGCCATCGCGTTCCATTTGGCGTTCCTAGGAGAGTGGTTGCACATCGCGATTAGACGCCGTTTAAGGCAGTACTTTCAGGCTAGTACGCGCGGTTGACCCCAATAAGGGGGCTCCGGTAGCGCCAGCCTACCACCCTGCCGGGCGTTCGCGACGGCATGACGAAGTCCGACAGGCTGCTACGCTAAGCATGATGAGACCCGGAGACCTCCCCGTCGAATCCGCCGCGACGCCATCGGGACGGGCCGGACGGTGGACCGCTTGAGGATCCTCGTTGTCGGCGGCGGGATCGGGGGACTCACCGCGGCGCTGTGCTTCGCCAAACGAGGCCACGAAGTCACCGTGTTCGAGCAGGCCCCGACGTTCGACGAGGTCGGTGCCGGCATCCAGCTAACGCCCAACTGCACGCGTGTCCTTCACGATCTCGGCCTGGAGCGGTCACTGCGGGCTTGCGCCTGCCTCCCCGAAGCCATTGAGTTCAGGAACTGGCGCAACGGCAGGCTCGTTGGCCAGGCGGCGTTGGGTGAGGACGCCGTAACGCGCTACGGGTTCCCCTACTACCACGCTCATCGCGCCGACCTGTTGGCCGTCCTGGTGGAAGCGGCACAACGAACGCCGAACATCCACCTGCGATGCGACGCCAGGGTACGGCGGTTCGAACAGAGCGGCGCGCGGGTGACATTGTGGGCCGCCGAAGGCAGTCACGATGGGGACTTGCTCCTCGGTGCGGACGGTATTCACTCGGCCATTCGCGCCGGCCTCTGGGGCGATGATCGCCCCCGTTTCACCGGCTGCATCGCGTGGCGTGCCCTGGTGCCGACCCACCGTCTGCCCGACGGACTGATTCGACCCGTGGCCACGGCTTGGTGGGGACCCCGCAAGCATTTCGTCCACTACTACGTCAGGCGTGGCGAACTCGTGAACTGCGTCGGCGTGGTCGAGAAGGAAGGCTGGGAGATCGAGTCCTGGACGGAACGCGGTGACCACGACGAGCTTGCGGCAGACTTCGCCGGCTGGCACGACGATGTTCGGCGGCTGATCGACAACGCGGACCGGAACTCGCTGTACAAATGGGCGCTTCACGACCGCGAGCCGATGCCCCGATGGGGCGAAGGCCGGGTCACGCTGTTGGGAGATGCCTGCCATCCGATGTTGCCCTTCATGGCCCAGGGGGCCGCCATGGCCATCGAGGACGCAGCTGTCTTGGCCGGCTGTCTAGCGGGCGACCAGGACGTGGCGGCGGCGCTGCAACGCTACGAAGGCTTACGGCGCGGGAGGACGGCGCGCGCCCAGCATCGGTCCCGGCGCAACGCCACGCTGTTCCACCTTGTCGGCATGAGGGCGTGGCTGCGCAACCGGGTCACCGGACGCGGCGCAGCCCGAACGACGGATGGCCTCTACCGATACAACGCGTTGGAGGCCATCCATTCGTCCTGAGACGTTCAGAACCGCAACGACCGGATCGTTGGCGAAGGCACGAGGGGCCCCGAGTGCTCTGCGGGAGCCTTCGCTGTGGCATAGTTTGTGTGGGCAGTCTTCAGTGTTGCCTACCTAGAATCAGCCGCGAAGTCCCCTATGGATGATGTGTCCCTCGGTCCCATGACGGCGACCGACGCCTACGCCGCGCTATCACCCGCCGCGCGCCTCGTCGCCCAGGCCTACGGCGTGGTCGCGCCCAACCCGATGGGCGTGGCACGGACCGGCCGGGTGCTGTCCGGCGCAAGTGTGCGGCTACTCGACCGGGCGCTCACAGAGGCGGACATCCGGGGCGCGAACGGCGAGATCCTCGAAGCCGGCATCGGCGTTCGTCAGGGCGGTAACATTGGGGTCTGCGCGGCACCGCGATGGGCCGTTGCGCTGGCGTACAAGGCAGCGCAGCAGGGTTTGCTCGATCCCATTCTCACGGCTTTCGAAGACACCCGGCCCAGTGTGGGTGCCGATCCATACAGCTACGAGACGGTGTTCCGCTGCTATGTCATCCGCGGCGACTTCGCCAACATCGACGAGATGTTCGACGGTGTCTCCGTCCCGGTCGACGAGTGGCGATTCCTGGCGGAACCCTTGGCCGTCGACGTGCTGGCCAAGATCCCGCACCCCTACCTTACGGGTGCTCTCGAGGGATGCCTGCGCCACGTGATCGACACCGCGGCGAACCCGGAACCCGTGATCGCCGCCTGCCGGCGCCTGAGTCCTCGTCTCGAGGAGCACGCCGCCGATATCGCCTTAATCCGCATCATCCAGGGGCGCTTCAAGGACGCGGTGGACGTGTTCGCCCGCTTGCCCAAGGCCAATCGCGAAACAAAACCGGCGCGAACCGGGCTCGCCGCCGCCCAAGCGTTGATCGCGCTGCTGCACGGCGACAACCATGCCGCCCGGGAACACATCGAGGCGGCGATCGGCCACGAGAAGGCGGGAACACGCAAGCGCTACGTGTTCCCCGACCACGCGGCTTTCGCGTTGGCGACGCTGGCGCTGATTCGACTCGACACCCCCGATAGCCACGCGCTCCTCGACCAGTTGATGCGCGCAGCGGAGCGGCACTACATCGACCGCGACAGCGAACTGACCTTCGTCGCGGACGCCGCGCGCGTCCAGTCCGGACTCGGAATCTACGCCGTTCGCGCGCACGCACCCGGCTTCGAGATCCTGCTCGACGGTTTCAGAGTCTGCTGGCTCGGCGGCAACGCTTCCGTGACGGCCCATTGGCTGGATTCGATGAACGGCTACCGCGACCGTGCCACGGCAAACGGCTATCGATGGGTGGTCGCCGAATGCGCATCGGTCCTGCGTCGTCTGACCGAACGGCGCGGTGCCGACGGGACCGACCTGCCCGACCCTGGCCCGCTGCACGAGGCGCTCGGCACCCGGACCCTAGCCGAGTTGGAGGAACCGCTTGCGGTGTGGGAACGCTCGTTGAAGGCACTGGAACAGCTTGCCTACGACGCCAGGAAACAGCGCGGCCAAACCGCCGCACCCAACGTCGAGAAGCGGCTCGCCTGGGAAGTCATGCAAGGCCCCTACGAGATCCAAGTGCGTCCCCGCGAACAGCGCCGCAACAAGAACGGTTCCTGGAGCAAGGGCCGGCCCGTCGCCCTGAAGCGCCTGGCGGAACACCAGGAAGCGATGGACTACCTGGGCGAACAGGATCTGGCCGCCGCAGCCGCGATCGCCGTGCGCCGCACCTGGGGAAAGCTCGACTACATACTCGGCGACCGCGGCTTGTATGCGCTGGCCGGTCACCCGCACGTCTTCAACCCGGCGGGGGAGCCCATCGAAATCGTTCGCCGGGAACCCGAACTGCGCATCGATCAAGGCCAGGACGGCGTGGCGAAGGTCTCCGTCGAACCCCATGGCTGGATTACCGAAGGCGAGTACGGCGTGACCATGGCGTCCGACAACCGCATCGAAGTCACCCGATTCACCACCGACCACCGCCGGCTGTTCGACGTCATCCCGCCCGAGGGCGTCGAGTTCCCGCCGGACAGCAAGACTCGGCTCCTGGAGGCCGTCTCCGCGCTCGTCTCCCAGGTTCGCGTGCAGAGCGCCGCGGGGTCCGTGGCGAGCGCCAGGGACGTGGACGCCGATGCACAACCCTGGATTCGTCTCGAACCCTTCGAGGCCGGTCTCTCCGTGGCCCTGCTGGTGGAGCCGATTTCCGAGTCGAACATCTGTTTCGAGCCCGGCCAGGGTGGGGCAACGGTGTTCGCGAGCCGTGACGGTGAGCCCATCCAGGCGCATCGCGACCTTGGTCTCGAACGGGCCGCCGTGGCGCGTCTGGTCGAAGCTTGCCCACGACTCGTGACACGCCCGACCGAATACGCGCCCTTGATCCTCCCGGAACCTGTCGAGTGTCTCGAGTTGCTGGAGCAGATCGAAGCGGCCGACGCACGCTGCAAGTGGCCCAAGGGCGAACCATTCCGCATCGTCGCGCGACGCGCGACACGGTCGTTGTCGCTCACCGTCACCCCGGCCGACCAGTGGCTGCAGGCGTCCGGCACGCTCAGGGTCGATCAGGACACCGTGCTCGACTTGAAACGCCTGTTGGCGCTCCTCGAGGCCAACCCCGGATCCCGATTCCTCGAACTCGAGCCGGGGGAGTTCCTCGCGCTGACGTCCGCGTTCCGCCGCCAACTCGACGATCTGGCCAGTCTGTCCTCACCGGCCGCGCGAGGCGCCCTTCGAATCCACCCGCTGGCCGCATCCTCCCTCGACGGGTTGTTCGAGGAAGCCGACATCGCCGCCGACGACGACTGGCAGAGGGTTCGCGCAGACCTCGACGCCTCGCAGTCGTTCGAGCCCGAACTGCCCAGCACGCTGCAGGCGGAACTGCGGCCCTACCAGGTCGACGGCTACCGCTGGCTCGCCCGGCTAAGCCGTTGGGGAGCCGGTGCGTGCCTTGCGGACGACATGGGCCTTGGCAAGACCGTGCAGACCCTCGCCGTGCTATTGGAGCGGGCCCCGGAAGGACCGGCGCTCGTGGTCGCTCCCACGTCCGTCGTCGCCAACTGGATCGACGAGGCGCGTCGATTCGCACCGACGCTTAACGTCAAGGTCTACACCGGTGCCACGGCAGCGCGCGCACCGCTGCTGGACGACCCGGCGCCCTTCGACCTCTACCTCACCACCTACGGTCTGCTGCAGAACGACATCGAAGCGCTCGCCGCGGTCCCGTGGCGCAGCGCGGTGCTGGACGAGGCGCAAGCCATCAAGAATCCGCTCACGAAGCGGGCCCGGGCCGCTCGCCAGCTCACCGCGGATTTTCGCGTCATCACCACCGGCACGCCCATTCAGAACAACCTGATGGATCTCCACTCCCTGTTCAGCTTCCTGAACCCGGGCCTGCTCGGCTCCCAGCAGAAGTTCCGCGACAACTTCGGCGAACCGGTGGAGCGCGAGGGCGACGACGAAGCCCGCGCGCGGTTGCGTCGCATCATCGCGCCGTTCCTGCTGCGGCGACTCAAGACTGAAGTCCTCGACGACCTGCCTGAACGCACCGAGATCACGCTGCACGTCAGCCTGTCGCCCGAGGAGGCCGCCCTCTACGAGGTACTCCGGCTGCGGGCCGTCGAGCAGCTCGAGGCCGCCGGGGAAGACGACGCCGAGGCCGGCGAAGGCGAACGTTTCCAACTCTTCGCCCACCTGACGCGTCTCCGACTCGCCTGCTGCAACCCGAAGCTGGTCGTGGATTCGCCGGCTGATGCCCCCAAAAGTTCGAAGCTCGAGACCTTTGCCGAGACCCTCACCGAACTCCTGGAGAATCGCCACAAGGTGCTCGTCTTCTCACAGTTCGTGATCCACTTGAAGCTCGTCGAGGAGTACCTGAAGACCCAGGGCATCAGCTACCAGTACCTCGATGGCGGCACACCCGCCAAGGTCCGTCGCGAGCGCATCGATGACTTCCAGGCAGGCCGCGGCGACGTCTTCCTGATCTCCTTGAAGGCCGGCGGTACCGGTCTCAACCTGACGGCGGCCGACTACGTCATCCACATGGACCCGTGGTGGAACCCCGCGGTCGAGGACCAGGCGTCGGACCGCGCCCATCGCATCGGCCAGACCCGGCCGGTGACGATCTACAGGCTGGTAACCGAGGGCACGATCGAGGAGCAGATCGTGGACATCCACCACAGGAAGCGCGACCTGGCCGACCGGCTTCTCGAAGGCGCCGACAGCGCCGGGCGGCTCAGCACCGAGGAACTATTGCAGCTGCTGCGGCAACCCTTCGAACGCGACCGGGTTGTGCCATAGAGACGCGAGCTTCGCGGGTCGCTGCCGACCGGAAGCGGTCAGTCGAGAATTCGGCTAGCGTCGGTCAGCGTTGTGCCGCCGCCTCCTGCTCGATCAGCAATTCCCTGTCATTGCGCGCCTGCACGGGTCGGTTGTTCCTGCCCAGGGCGGCTTCGAAGGCGGCAAGTTGGGCATCCGACGCCTCGATGGGCACCTCAAGCACGAACCAGTGGACGCCCTCCGAGCAGGGCGGAGTCGTCAACGACCCCTCGTAGCGAAAGCTCCGGCGCTCGGCGGGTAGCAACTCGGAGGCATCGATCATCGTCCCTTCGGGGGTTTGCTCCCGGCCTGGCTCGGGAAGATTCTCGGCCAGGAGACCGAGCAGCGGGTGATCGCCGCCGCGCCGGACGAAGACGCCAACCACCGCCAGTGCTCCCGCTTCGTTGCCATGGACCAGGTGGATCTCCATGTCGAAGGCTTTGCCGACGACGGTGTGTTCGCCCGGTGTGTGGAAGTGGAACTGGCGAAGCTCGTATCTGGCGTCCCCGACCTCGATCCAATTGTCGGTCGTCGACGCCACCTCCACGGTGTGGCCGTTGTTTTCAAGGCGAAGTGGCGTCGGCCGATAGTTGAACACCACGGCGGCAACCGGTGCCGGCGTGGGATCGACAAGATCGATTGGCGATTGACGTGTGCCGAGGGAGCACAGGGCGTACTCCGGGCTCAACCGACCCCAGACCGCCGGACCCGTCTCGGTGTCGTAACCCCAGGTCACCCCGTCCCGCTCTTCGGCGGCGTCTCGATCGTCACTCATGCCGTCACTCGCCGAAACCCGCCGCTCAATGGCCACCCAGCACCTGCACCGAGTCGTCCGTTTCGCCGTCGCGAACCCAAGTGGCCCTCGCTTCGTCGCCGGGGTTCAACACCGCCAACAGCGTCCAAAGCTGCCCGGTGTCGAGGACTCGCACGCCGGCGAGGGTCACTAGGAGGTCGCCCTCGCGCATTCCGCAACGGCCGGCGAAACCTTCGGGTTCCACGTGCCCGACCACGAGGCCCGTCGCCGTTTCACGGGTTGTCGCGCCGAAGCTCGCGCCGCATATCGATGGCGATGCCGTCACGCCGTGCTCGACGTATAGCCGGAAGTCGGCAACGATCCGTCGCCAGTGGGCATTCAGGTAGTCCGGCAGGTCCGCAAGCGGCGGTTCGAAGCCCGACTGGACCACGCTCACCCGCGTCGGCCAGCCGCTGGCATTGGCGGGTCCGATCTCGACGACGATCCCGGTGCCGGCGCAGGGCTCGTCCAGCTTGGTGCCACCGATTCTCTGCTGGGGCTCGTTGGACTCCAGGGCGACGAGACAGCCAGGCTGGCCGTTCGTACTCGGAAACCCGGGAATCCGACACGTGCCGGACCCATGATCGCACGGTAGTCGCAGGCGCTCCCAGACGGCCGAGGCGGGCAGAAACACGTCAAAGTTCTCGCGCAGTTCGACCACGTCGTCCTATTGCCCCAAGGCAGTCACATCGAGTCGAGCCTACGGTCGGCAGGCCCTTGTCCCGCTCGTGACGTTAGGTAGTCCTGTTCGACTCACCAGCCCTGAAATGGGCTCGCGAGGGACATATTAGTCCATGTTCGGCACCGTTGGTGTTTGCACCCTAGTCGTGAGGCCGTACCCAGGACAATGGTCTACTGGTGGCGGCGGCGCGAAGTCGAGGAGGGGTTCTATCAGAACGCCTGGCTGGCCGCGAAGTGCCACCGCCTGCCAGAGGGTGCGCTGGCGTCGCTTGGGCCTGAGGATGCACCTTCGGCATTCAGACCGCCGGTGCCGGGCGCCAGGCCGTTGATCCGGAACGTGACGAGCGTTGGGGACTCTCCGGAACCCGGACAGGAGGGATGGTGGTGGGCCGAGCAGGCGTGGGAGGCCAACAGCTCATCTCCTGGGCATACGCCCTTGACCAACGCCGTACCCGTCGGATAGTCAGGCACGGATACGGATACGGAACCTTGGAAGTTAGCTCGTGGCAGCGCGAGCATCCGCTGCTGGCCGAAGCCCTTGAACTCAAGCGGCTTGGAACGGTCCGGTCAAAAGGACCGCTGAACGAGCGGGCCCGTCGCATTCATTCGTACATGGCTTCGATTTGGGCGGAGGCGATCGGAGTGAACGCCCAAATGGCGCTGGTTTCAAGCGTTCTTGATGGTCAGTCCACCATCCACCGGCAGCGCCACGCCGGTGATGAACGTCGCGGCCGGCAGCACGAGGCTCAAGGTTGCGTGGGCAACCTCCTCCGGGTCCGCGTAACGCTTCAGCGCGACGCGTCGGCGGGCGTATTCGCGCTTGTCCGCTTCGGGGATCGAGTCGGTCATGCCCGTGCGGATCGGCCCCGGGCAGACGCAGTTGACGGTGATGTTCTCGGTGCCGAACTCCACCGCCAATGATCGGGTGAGACCGATGACGCTGGTCTTCGCCGCCGTGTACGGGCTCGAGAACTTCGTCGCCCCCAATCCCTCCGTGGAGGCGATGTTGACGATGCGACCGCCACCCGAGAGTCGAAGATGGGGCAACGCCGCGCGGATGATCCGGACGTGCGCCGTGACGAGCACGTCGAAGGCGAGCCGCCATTTGTCCTCGTAGTCGTCGCCGTCCACCGGGCCGCCGGCACCGATCCCAGCGTTGTTGACGAGGATGTCGATCCCGCCGAAGTGCGCGGCCACCTCTGGAATGACGCGGTTGATGGCGTCTGGGTCGGTGACGTCCAGCACCCAACCCTTGACCGGATAGCCGGCGCCGGCGATCTCGCCAACCACCGCTTCGAGGGGTTCCGCGCTGATGTCGAGAGCGGCGACCTTGGCCCCCTCGTCGGCGAACAGGGCCGCGGTGGCTCGACCCATCCCGCTCGCGGCTCCGGTGACGATAGCGACCCGGCCCTCGATGGAGCGACTCAGTTTGCTCAGTCTCATCCGGCGGATTATCGCAAAGCGCGCCTTGTGTTTTGCGTTCGGTGCCGGGTGTGGGATTGGTGGGCCGTCTGGGGCTCGAACCCAGGACCAACGGGTTAAAAGCCCGGTGCTCTACCGACTGAGCTAACGACCCACGGCGGCGCGCATTGTAGGCGCGCCGTCCCCGCCTCACAAGCGAGCTACCTCGATTGGTACCGGGTCGGGTCAGGAATGCCCGCCGTCTCGAAACCGTCACGGCGGATGCGGCAACTGTCGCAACGCCCGCAGGCCTCGCCGGTCTCGTTGGGTTGGTAGCAGGACACCGTGTCGGCGAAATCCACATCAAGGTCCGTTCCTCGCTGGATGATCTCGGCCTTGGTGAGCGGGATCAGCGGCGTGTGGACTTCGATTCGCTGTCCTTCCACACCCATCTTGGTCGCGAGGTTGGCGAGGCGCTCGAACGCCGCGACGAAGGCCGGACGGCAGTCCGGGTAGCCCGAATAGTCCACGGCGTTGACGCCCATGAACAGGTGTCGGGCCTGCAGCGTCTCCGCCCAGGCGAGCGCCAGGGAGAGGAATACCGTGTTGCGGGCCGGCACGTAGGTGATGGGTATGCCCTCGGTCGGCGACTCGGGCACATCGCAGGCGGAGTCGGTCAACGCGGAACCGCCGAAGGCGGCGATGTCCACGCCGACGACGCGGTGTTCGGCGGCACCCGCAGCAGCGGCGATGCGCCGGGCCGCGTCCAACTCGACGCCGTGTCGTTGTCCGTACTCCAACGACAGGGCGTGGCATGCGTAGCCTTCGTCGCGGGCGATGGCCAGAGCCGTCGCCGAGTCGAGGCCGCCCGACAGCAGGACGACGGCGCGTTCGCTCATCTGCCCGGTTCTCCGTTCCACAGCACCTTGTGAAGCTGGATCTGGAAGCGCACGTCCAAGCCGTCGGCGAGAATCCAGTCGGCCAGCCGGGTCGGATCCAGCTCGTCGGTCGACGGCGAGAACAGCACGTCGCCCGCGCGGTTCGGCAAGTCGTACTCGGTGCAGCGCGCTTTCGCCCACTCGTAGTCGTCGCGGTCGCAGATGACGAACTTCACCTGGTCCCGGACGGTCAAGTGGTCGATGTTGACGAAGAGGTTCCGCGCCACCTCCTGCGATCCCGGGGTCTTGAAATCGACCACGCGCGACACCCTGTCGTCGACTGCGGAGATGTCGAGGGCGCCGCTGGTCTCCAATGAAACGTCGAAGCCGTCGTCGCAAAGTCGTTGCATGAGGACGAGCACCCCGGGTTGGGCCAAGGGTTCGCCGCCGGTGACGGTCACGTAGCGCGTGGGATTGACGGCGACCTGGCGACAGATGTCGTCGATGGACACCGACACCCCGCCCGTGAACGCATAGGCCGTGTCGCAGTACCGGCAGCGCAACGGGCAGCCGGTCAAGCGCACGAACGTCGTGGGTCGGCCGACCGTCCGGGCTTCACCCTGCAGGGAAAAGAAAATCTCGGTGATCCGGAGGGTTGGCCCGGGGGAAGGTTCGGTCAAGGAAGTTCCGACAGGTACGAGTTGGCGAGGCCCGCCGCCGTGCTCGTGGGGTGCTCGCGGATCACCCGTTCGAGGTACTCGCGGGCGCGTTGCAAATCGCCCAAGACGCCATACACCTCGCCGAGCTTGTACAGCGCATCGGGCACCTTGGGATGTTCGCCGTAGAGAAGCACCACCTGCACGAACGCCTGGCGGGCAAGCTCGGGTTCCTCGAGGGCAAGTTGAATCTCGCCGATCCAGTAGAAGGCGTTGGCCGCGAACTCGCCGTTCGGATAATCCTTGATCAGATCCTGGAACATGCCGTGAGCGCGTTCGTAGACGGGGCGGCGTTCGGGGACGGGCAGCGGCCGGGCTTGAACGACCAGGCTGATGGCCGCGTTGTAGGCCTCGCGTTCCGTCAGCTCGACGGGGCCAGACGGTGCCTCGGAGACCACGGTGCCAGTTTGGCCATCCCCGGCCAAGGGTGCGTCGTCTGTTCCGGCCGGCGCGCCCTGCCCCAGTTCGAGAATCCGCTGGTCCAGCTCGATGTAGCGTTCCCGGTGCTCACGGGTGAGGCGTGCTATGCGATGGTTCTGCTCCTCGACGATGCCGTGCAGACGGCGCACTTCGTCCTGGAGCAGTTGCAGCTCGTAGTAGAGGTTGCCCAGCCCCGGGTTCGCGTCCCCGGCGGTGGATTCCGGCGGCTGCCGCGCGCGATCGCGAGGACTCGCCACGGCCACGGAAGGTTGTGCCCGTTCCGATCCTTCGGACTCCTCGACCGGGACCGGAGCGGCGGACCCATCAGGCGCGACCAGCAGGCCGACAGCCAAGGCAGCGGCACCAACCAAGGCACATCCAAGCCCCTTGGCGCGAAGACAGAGTACCCGGCTGCGTGTGGACACCCTAAACACCCGATGCGAACGGCCGTTCGAAAACGGCCGGCTCTACCGGTAGATCAGTACCGCCCGGCGGTTCTTCGAGTAGGCACTCTCGGACTCGCCGGGATCCGCCGGTCTCTCCTCGCCGTAGCTGACCATCTCGATCTGACTGGACTGGACGCCGGCGGAGGTCAAGTAGTTCTGTACCGCCTGGGCACGTCGCTCGCCCAGGGCCAGGTTGTACTCCCGCGTGCCGCGTTCATCGCAATGCCCTTCGACGGTCACGCTATCGGTGCGGAACTCCCGCAGGTGGTCCGCGTGCATGGCGAGGATGCTGATATCGGACTGGGCGAGACGCGCCTGGTCGTACTCGAAGTAGAACGTGCGGCCAATGATCTTGCCGTCGATCTCCAGTTCGCCCGCCTCGGTGACCCTCGTCCTCGGTGGTGGCGGGGGCGGGGGCGGCGGCGGGGGCGGTTCGACAATCGGTGTCGGCTCGACCGGCTTCGGCTCTGGTTCGGGTTGACTCTTGCACCCGGCAAGCATCGCACCGGCAACAAGCACCACCAACATGGCGTGGAACGCGTGACGATTCATTTCTCCCTCCTGATTCTGCGTCACCTCCGTCCCCCAGTCACTGTCACCGTGGCAAGGCATCGATCAAGGGCGACCATGCCGGATCGCGGACATCGCCCGCGTCCGAAGGTAACAAGTACCGCACCCGACTGTCGACGGAAACAACCGCGAGTATACCCCGGCCGTGGTCCTGGGTGGCATAGATCATCATCGTGCCGTTGGGGGCGATGGAAGGCGATTCGTCCAGCGAGGTTTCGGTCAGCGGTCGCACGTGATCGCGTTCCAGATCCTGCCAGGCGATGTGGAACTTGCCGTCGCGCCGGTGCACGTAGACCAGGAACTGCCCGCCCGGCAGCAGCCGCGCGCGGGCGTTGTAGTCGCCTTCGAACGTGAGCCGCTCTTCGAGGTAGGTAGTGAGATCGATCCGGTACACCTGCGGCCTGCCGCTGCGGTCCGAGGTGAAGATGATCGCCTCCCCGTCGTCCGTCCAACTGGGTTCCGTTTCGATCGCCGTGGGCCAGCGTGTGATCCGCTGCAGTTCGCGGCTGGCGAGATCGAGGACGTAGATCTCCGCGTTGCCGTCCCGTGACAGCGACATGGCGAGCCGATCGCCGTCCGGCGAGAACGCCGGCGCACCGTTGATGCCGCGGAAGGCGGCAACGGCCTCGCGTTCCCCGGTCTCCAAGTCCTGAATGAAGATCGTCGACCGGCCCGTCTCGAACGAAACGTAGGCGACGCGCCGGGCGTCCGGCGCCCAGGTGGGCGAAATCATCGGATCCTCCGAGCGGAACACGGTATGCGCCCGCGCACCGTCGGAATCGGCGATGCGAAGCTCGAAGTGGTCGACGGCCTTCTCCAGGACATAGAGGATCTTGGTGGAGAAGGCGCCCGGAATGCCGGTGATCTGCTCGTACACGTCGTCCGCGATTCGGTGGGCGATGTCGCGCCGGTATTCGGGCGGTGCCGACAATCGCGAAGACAGGATCTCGCGTTCCGAGGTGACGTCGAAGAGGTGGTAGAGGACGGTCATTTCACCCGTCGCCTCGAGCCACGAACGGCCGATGAGCAGGTAGTCCATGTCGAGAATGCGCCAATCCCGGTAGTGCACGCCATCCGGGGCCGTCGGGTAGGACAGCATGTCGCCGTCGGGCAGCACCCAGAACTGGCCACTGCGCTGCAAGTCGAAGCCGATGATCTCGTGCAGGTCGGCGTCCTCCAGGCCCTCGCCCGGCCCCGGACCGGCGAACGGCACGACGGCGATCTTGGTGGGATTGTCCCAACCTTGTGTGATCACGATCTCCAATGCCTGCGGCGCAAGCGTGGTGACACAGGTGGCCACCAGGGCCAGCAGCCAACGGCAACGGCGTACGTTCGCGATCCAGAACCGGTGGTTACAGCGAGCCCGGTTTGCTGCAGTTGTGTTCAACGCAGTAGATCCTCCGGCTTGAACTTGAGGCTGAAACGGCGGAAGTTCTTCTCGAACAGCCGCCCCGACGGCACCTCGAAGCGCCTGACCTTGCGCACGGCGGCCTCCGCGGCGCGGTCGAAGGCGGCATTGCCGCTCGACTCGAGCATCGTCAGCGACAACAGGTCGCCGGATGGCAGCAACTCCACGGCGAACCGCACCTCCATGTCGTTGCGCGCGCTCGGCGGCCGGGACCACTCGGCTGCGATTGCGCTGTAGATCGCCGCCACATAGCTCATCGTTGCTTCTTGGGTGGCACCTTCCTGCAGGTCGCGCAACTCCTCATCGAGAGCGCGTTGGGTGGACTGTTCCTGCAGCTCCTTCAGGCGGCGTTCGAGTTCGCGTTGTTCGCGCTCGCGACGCTCGGCCTCACGGTCGGGTTCCGGGATGGGCTGCGCCGCTGGCTTGGCTGGCGACTTCGGCGGCGCGACTTCCGGCTGCGGCGGGGGTAGTTCGACTTTCGGCGGGGCGGGCTGGGGCTTGGGCTGGTCGAATTCCACCACCCTGGCGCGAATCATCTGCGGCATCACCTCCTCGTCCAAGTCCGTCCGGCCCTGCCAGTTCTGCGTCAGCAACCCGACGACGCCAGCATGGAGTCCGAACGCCAGGATCAACGGCAGGCCATAGTCGCGAACGACGTTCATCAGGCCTCCTCCGCCTCGGCCGTGCGAAGTGCCTCCACCGGGTCCGTGATCAGGCCGACGCTCGCCGCGCCCGCTCTCTGCAGCACGCCCATCACACCGACGACGTCACCGTAGGGCACGACCTTGTCGGCGCGGATGTAGACGGGCACGTCGGGACGCGCCCGGAAGATCCTCTCGGCCTGGTCGGCCAAGGAGTAGATCGTCGCCCGTGTGCCGGTCTCGCCGGCACGCGGCATGCCGGTGTTGACGTAGATTTCGCCCTTCGGGTTCACCGTGATCACCAGCGGGTTTTCCTCTTCCTCGAGGGGCTCGGAGTCGACGTCCGGCAGGTCCACCTCGACACCTTGGCTGACCAGCGGCGCCGTCACCATGAAGATCACGAGCAGTACCAGGGTCACGTCGATGTAGGGGACGACGTTGATCTCGGACATCGGCCGGCGGCGGGTGTTCATTGGCTCACCGCGTCACGATGCAGGATGGACGTGAGTTCGTCGGCGTAGGCCTCGTAGCGCTTCATCAGCACGTCGACGCGGGCCGAGAAGCGGTTGTAGCCGATGACCGCCGGAATCGCCGCGAACAGCCCCATGGCGGTGGCCACCAGGGCTTCCGAGATTCCCGGTGCCACCGCGGCGAGTGTCGCCTGGGTCATCGTCGCGACGTTGCGGAACGCGTTCATGATTCCCCAAACCGTGCCGAACAGGCCGACATAGGGGCTGGTCGACCCCACCGTGGCGAGGAACGGCAGGTGACGGCCGAGGCGCTCCTCCTCGTGGGTCAGGGCGACCCGCATGGCCCGTTGCACGAACTGCATGACGGCGTCCGGATCGGCCGTCCCCTGGGCCGCCAGACGGTGGTACTCGCCGAAGCCCGCGGCGAACAGCGACTCGATGCCGGTCTGATCCTCCGGGCGTTGGTCGAGTTCGGCCTTCAGGTTCGCAAGATCAATGCCGCTCCAGAACTCCTCTTCGAAGTCGTCGATCTCGGCTTGCACCCGGTTCAGCTCGAACCAGCGCTGGAAGATCATCACCCAGGACGCCACCGAGGCCAGCAGCAGAATCACCATCACCAACTGGACCAGGAGGCTCGCGTTCCTGACCAGTTCGAGAATGGACATGGGTTCGGTCATTCGCGCTCCTCCATCGGCTCGCGCGCCAGGTCGAGTTGCGGTTGGCCGTCCCGCCGTGCCGGCGCCAATCCCAAGTGCCGGTACGCCGACTCCGTGGCGACCCGTCCCCGGGGGGTGCGCATGACAAGGCCTTCCTGCACGAGGAATGGCTCGATCACGTATTCGATGGTATCGCGTTCCTCGCCGATCGCCGCCGACAGGGATTCCACACCCACCGGGCCACCGCTGAACTTGCCGGTGATCGCGCTCAGCACCAGTCGGTCCATGCCGTCGAGACCCCGGTCATCCACCTCCAGCATGACGAGGGCGGCGTCCGCCGAGGCTTGCGCGACCTGGCCGTCGCCGCGGACTTCCGCGAAGTCCCGCACCCGCCGGAGCAGCCGGTTCGCGACCCTCGGCGTACCCCGCGAGCGTCGGGCGATCTCGCCGGCACCGGCGGCGTCGATGGGAATCCGCAGCTTGCCCGCCGAAACGGTGACGATCTGCGCGAGTTCGGCGTGGGTGTAGAACTCGAGGCGCTGGACGACGCCGAAACGATCCCGGAGCGGCGAGGTGAGCAACCCGGCCCGCGTGGTGGCGCCGACCAGCGTGAAGCGCTTGAGTTCGAGCTTGATGGACCTCGCGGCGGGACCGTCGCCGATCAGGATGTCCAGCTTGCCGTCCTCCATGGCCGGGTAGAGGATCTCCTCCACCACGGGCGAGAGCCGGTGGATCTCGTCGATGAACAGCACGTCGCCCTCGTCGAGGTTGGTCAACTGCGCCGCGAGGTCGCCCTGCTTTTCCAGCACGGGTCCGGATGTCGCACGCAGCGCCACCCCCATTTCGTTGGCGACGATATGCGCCAGCGTCGTCTTGCCGAGCCCCGGCGGGCCGAAAATCAGAACGTGATCGAGGCTCTCGCCGCGACGCCTTGCCGCCTCGATGAACACCGCCATCTGTTCCTTGACCTTCTCCTGGCCAACGTAGTCGGCGAGACGCGTCGGCCGCAGTGCCCTCTCGAACGAGTCCTCCTCGCGGGAGTCGCCGGTCGTGAGCCGATCGGGCTGGACGCTCATGCCGCCGCCATCCGCTTCAAGGATTCCTTGACGAGATCCTCGACGGACACGGCGCCAAGTGCCTCCACCACTTCACCGACCACGCGGGTCGCGGCATTCTCGCGGTAGCCGAGACCCACCAAGGCGAGAACCGCCTCCCGCGTCTCGATATGGGTACCCGTCACTGTCCCGGTCACCAGTTCGCCGACGCGGTCGCGCAATTCGATCACCAGGCGGCTCGCGGTCTTCTTGCCGATTCCGGGAACCCGGCTGATCGCCGCGACATCGCCGCTCGCGATGGCACTGGCGAACACGTCGGGGGCGACGGACGAGAGCAGCGCAAGGGCCAGTTTCGGACCGATTCCGGATACCCTGATCAGGGAGCGGAAGAGATCGCGCTCTGCGGCGCTGGCGAAGCCGTACAGGGCCTGCACGTCGTCTCGCGCCGCCATGTGCGTATGCAACACCACCTCCGCCGTCGCGGTGGCGAGCATGGCGGCGGCACCGGTGGTCACCTCCACCTCGTAGCCCACACCGCCGACATCGATGACGGCCACGGGACCATCGAGTTCGACCGCCCTGCCCCGCAGTCGACCGATCACGATGCAACCGACTGAGGTTGAACCGGGAGCCGACTAGCCCGGGCGCGGAGGTACGGGTGGTGCATTCAACAATCCCTGTCCATCCCCTCAGTATTGACGTGGCAGATCGCGACTGCAAGGGCATCGGCGGCATCGGCGGGCGGCGCCGCCGACAGCGAGAGCAGCACCCGAACCATGTACTGGACCTGCTCCTTGGTCGCCCGGCCGGTGCCGACCACGGCCTGCTTGACGGACCGCGCGGCGTATTCGCTGACCGGCAGGTCGGCATCCACGGCGGCGGCGATGGCGACGCCACGCGCTTGGCCGAGTTTGAGCGCCGATTGGGGATTGCGGGCGACGAACACCTCCTCGATGACGAACTCGTCGGGGGCGTGCTCCGCGATCACCGCCTCGACGCCGCGAAAGATGTCGGCGAGGCGTCCGGGGAAGCCACCGCGCGTTGTCTCGATGCATCCACTGGCGACGTAGCGAAGGGTCTCCCCCTCCTCGATCACGCCGTAGCCGGTCGTGCGCGAGCCGGGATCGATGCCGAGCACGCGTCGCGTGGATCGCGGCCTGGCCGGGCTCCGTCGAGTTCGTTCAGCTATTCGAGTACCCCCTCGGGAAACCCGGCGTTGCTGTAGACGTTCTGCACGTCGTCGAGGTCGTCGAGGGCATCGATGAGCCGCAGGACCTTGGCGGCGGTGTCCTCGTCGCACGGATTGGTGACCGACGCCACGAGGCCGACCTGGGCATGCGCCGGTTCGTAACCACCCCCCCGGAGCGCATCGACCACCGGTCCGAACTGCTCCGGGGAGGTGGTCACCGAGATGACATCGTCGTCCTCGGCCTCGATGTCCTCCGCACCGGCTTCGATGGCCAACTCCATCACCGCGTCCTCGTCCGCACCGACGAGGTTGACCACGCCGCGCTTGCTGAACAGGTAGGCGACCGAGCCGTCGGTGCCGAGTTTGCCACCGTACTTGCTGAAGGCGTGCCGGACCGACGCCACCGTGCGGTTGCGGTTGTCGGTCATGACCTCGACCAACACCGCGACGCCACCCGGGCCATAGCCCTCGTAGACGAGTTCCTCCACATCGCCGCCTTCGAGACCGCCGACGCCACGGGCGATGGCCCGATCCACCGTGTCTCGCGGCATGTTCACGGACAGGGCGTTGTCGAGGGCGGCCCTGAGCCTCGGGTTATCGTCCGGGTCGCCGCCGCCGAGCCGTGCCGCGACGGTGATCTCGCGGATCACCTTGGTCCACACCTTCGCCCGCTTGGCATCCTGCCGGGCCTTGCGGTGCTTGATATTGGCCCACTTGGAGTGACCGGCCATGGGTTCGTTCTACCGTATCCGGAGGTGGAGTTCCCGCAACTGGTGCTCGTCCACGATGCTTGGCGCCGACGTCAACAAACACGACGCCGACTGGGTCTTGGGAAACGCGATCACGTCGCGAATGTTGTCGGTCCCGGCCAGCATCATCACCAGCCGGTCGAGGCCGAGGGCGATTCCGCCGTGCGGCGGGCAGCCGAGACTCAGCGCATCGAGAAGGAAACTGAATTTCGTCTCCGCCTCCTGGCCGATGTTCAAGACGTCGAACACGGCCCGCTGCATCGCCGGGTCGTGGATACGGATCGAACCACCGCCCACCTCGACGCCGTTGAGCACGAAGTCGTAGGCTCGGGCCAAGGCCGGGCGCGGATAGGCACGCAGCTCCTCCACTGAGCACGCCGGCTGGGTGAACGGATGGTGCGCGGGGACCAGCGTTTCGCGCCCGGGTTCGAACAACGGGAAATCCGTCACCCACAGGGGTGCCCAGCGATCCTCGCCAAGATCGAGGGCCCGTCCCAGCTCGATGCGGAACGCCCCCATGGCGTCGTTCACGACCTTGGCGCTGTCGGCACCGAAGAAGACGATGTCGCCGGTCGCCGCACCGACCCGGTCGAGGACGGCCAGGACGGTCCCCTCGTCGAGGTGCTTCAGGATCGGCGATTGCAGCCCGTCCATACCGGCTGCGCGGTCGTTCACCTTGATGTAGGCCAGTCCCTTGGCGCCGTAGCGGCCGACGAAGCCGACGTAGTCGTCGAGTTCGCGGCGCGACAACCGCGTCGCGGCGGTCGGGCCCTTCAACGCCACCACGCGTCCGTCCGGGTCGTTGGCCGGACCGCTGAAGACCTTGAACGCCGCATCGCGCACCAGGTCGGCAATGTCCACCAGTTCCAGGGGATTGCGCAGGTCCGGGGCGTCGGTACCGAAACGGCGCAGCGCCTCCGCGTGGCTGAGCACGGGAAAGTCCGGCAGGTCGACGCCGACGACTTCCTCGAACAGTGACCGGACCAGCCGTTCGCCGCAATCCATCACGTCCCGCTCGTCGACGAACGACGCCTCGATGTCGATCTGCGTGAACTCCGGCTGGCGGTCCGCGCGCAGGTCCTCGTCGCGGTAGCAGCGCGCGATCTGGTAGTACCTGTCGAACGCCGAAATCATCAACAGCTGCTTGAACAGCTGCGGTGACTGCGGCAACGCGAAGAACTCCCCCGGATGGGTGCGGCTCGGCACCAGGTAGTCGCGAGCGCCCTCCGGCGTGCTCTTGGTGAGGGTGGGAGTCTCGATGTCCCAGAACCCTTCGTCCTCGAGGAACCGACGTACATGGCTGACGGCGCGGGCCCTGAGGTGCAGCCGCTCCTGCATTTCGGGGCGGCGCAGGTCAATGAACCGGTAGCGCAGGCGAACGTCCTCGCCCGCGTCCGAGTACTCGTCCAGGGTGAACGGCGGCGTCTCGGACTCGTTGAGCACGTCCAAGCTGCTGCCGAGCACCTCGACCTCGCCGGTCTTCATGTCCGGATTCACCGTGCCCTCCGGCCGCGGCCGTACCCGGCCATGGACATGCAGCACGTACTCGCTGCGCACCCGGTCGGCCATGGCGAAACTCTCCGGCGTATCCGGATCGTAGACGACCTGGACGACGCCGGTGCGGTCGCGCAGGTCGAGGAAGATCACGCCGCCGTGGTCCCGGCGGCGGTGAACCCAGCCGGTCAGTTCGACCGTATCGCCGACATGGCTGGCGCGGACGTCGCCACAGTAATGAGTGCGCATTGACGTGGTTCGCCGTGGTGGGGTTTGCCCGAGGGGGCGTTGTCAGCCTGCATCGGGGGCGGATGTGCCGCCCGATGCCGAGGAAGGCTTGGAGTCCGACTTTTCGGTGCGCTTGCCGTTGGACTGGTCCTTGGACGAAGCGTCGGCACCCGCCGCCGACGTGCTGGACGAGCCGTCTTTGCTGCTCTTCGTCGAAGGCTTGTCCCCCGAATCACCGTTGCCGGACGCCCCCTCCCCCTCCGTCACGTTGCGCTTGTCGCCGGTCTTGAAGTCGGTCTCGTACCAGCCGCTGCCCTTCAAGCGGAACACGGGCGCGGAAAGCAGCTTCCGGAGCGCGGATTCGCCGCACTGAGGACAGTCGCTGAGCGGTTCCTCGCTGGCCTTCTGGATCGTCTCGAACTGGTGTTCGCAGGATCGGCACGCGTACTCGTAGATGGGCACGTTTTAGGAAGCTCCACGCGGAAAAAGCGGTGGCGAAGCATAATGAAAACACGGCGAAAATACATGGCCGGCTGAGACCCCGCGCCCAAACAACCGACCTCGGCGACGCGAAATGACTGTATCGCCCGGGTTTTCGGGGTTGCCGAGGGCGGCTTCCTCTTCTTGGTCTCTTCTTGGCTTTGCACGGTCGATCCGCTATAAAGCGCGCGTGCCGGTGCCCGTGGGCTGGCATGTCTGTCATAGCAAAGGAATGGTCAATGGCACCCAAGGCAGTACCAAGGAAGGCACCCGCCTCGACTAGGAAACCGCCCGCGATCCGCAACAAGATGAACAAGACGGCGATCCTGACGCACATCGCCGCGGAAACGGGACTCACCCGGCGCGAAGTCGGGTCGGTGTTCGAGGAGTTGGAATCGCTAATCGAGCGGCACGTCAAGAAGCGTGGCGCGGGGTCCTTTACCCTGTCCGGCCTGCTCAAGATCCGCGCCGTGAAGCGTCGGGCGACGAAGAAGCGCATGGGGCGGAACCCGGCGACCGGGGAAGCCGTCGAGATTCCCGCCAAAAAGGCCTCGGTCAAGGTACGTATCACGCCGCTCAAGCGCTTGAAGGATATGGTGCTCTGATCTGACGCAGCACCACCACGAAACCTCCTGGCGTGGTACAAACGCGCCATGAGATTCAGTCAGCTCCTCATTCCCACCCTGCGGGAAGCCCCCGCCGACGCCGAGATCGCCAGTCACGTCCTGCTGATTCGCGGGGGTTTCATCCGCCGGCTGACAACCGGGTCCTACAACTGGCTTGCCCTGGGCGTTCGCGTGCTCAGAAAGATCGAGCGGATCGTGCGCGAGGAACTCGAACGCGCCGGCGCCCAGGAAATCCTCATGCCGGTGGTGCAGCCCGCCGAACTCTGGCGCGAGAGCGGACGCTGGGACGTCATGGGTCCCGAGTTGCTCCGCCTCACCGACCGGCACGAGCGCGAATACTGCGTCAGTCCGACCCAGGAGGAGGTGGTGACCGACCTCTTCCGACGGGTGATCACGAGCTACCGTCAGTTGCCCTGCAACCTCTACCACATCCAGACCAAGTTCCGCGACGAGGTCCGTCCGCGCTTCGGGCTGATGCGGGCCCGCGAGTTCATCATGAAGGACGGCTACTCGTTCCACCTTGACGATGACTCCTTCGAGGAGACCTACGCGGCCATGCATCGCTGCTACTCGGCGATCCTCGACCGCATGGGACTCGACTACCGCGCAGTCGAAGCCGACTCCGGGGCCATCGGCGACGGCGAGTCGCACGAGTTCCACGTTCTCGCCGACAGCGGCGAAGACACGATCGCCTACAGTCCCGGGAGTTCCTACGCGGCGAACGTCGAGCGGGCCGAGGCGGTTGCCACCCCCGACCAGACCGACCCGCAGGACCTCGACAGACGCCACACCCCCGGCGCCAAGACAATCGAGGCCGTCGCGGACTTCCTCGCGGTCGACGCCCGGCAGTGCGTCAAGACCCTGATTGTGCACGCCGAATCGGAACCCGGACTCGTCGCCCTGGTGCTGCGCGGCGATCACCAGCTGAACGAAGCCAAGGCATCGCGCATCGAGGGCATCCGCCGGCCACTGGCGTTCGCCGCCGAGGCCGAGATCGAAGCCGCGCTCGGTGTCGGCATCGGGTCCATCGGTCCCGTCGGTCTTGAACTGCCGATCGTCGCGGACGCCTCCGCCGCCGCGTTGACCCGTTTCGTGTGCGGCGCGAACACCGACGACTACCACTATCTCGGCGCCAATTGGGCCCGCGACGTGGCGGCCGATGTCCGCGTCGAAGATATTCGCAACGTCGTCGAGGGCGACCCGGCGGCAGACGGCAGCGGCCCGCTCAAGTTCATGCGCGGCATCGAGGCTGCGCACATCTTCAAGCTCGGCACCAAGTACAGCGAAGCCATGGATGTGACCATCCAAGACGCGTCCGGCGGCGACGTCGTGCCGATCATGGGTTGCTACGGCTTCGGTGTTTCCCGGATGGTGGCCGCCATCGTCGAACAGTGCCACGACGACGACGGCATCGTCTGGCCGGATGCGGTGGCGCCGTTCGATGTGCACATCGTCGCCGTGAACAACGTCAAGTCGGCCGACGTGCAGGCCACCGCCGAGGCCCTGCACCGCGACCTCGAGGCGGCCGGCATCGCCGTGCTGCTCGACGACCGCGACGAACGTGCGGGGGTCAAGTTCGTCGACGCCGACCTGATCGGGATTCCGACCCGCGTCACGGTCGGTGACCGTGGCTTGAAGGAGGGCGTTGTCGAGATTCGACGCCGGAGCCGGCCGGACATGGAGAAACTGACCCCTGCCCTGCTCGTCGAGCGGCTAACAGGAACCCGTCAGTGAATGATCGGCTGCGAAGGCTCGGGTTCGGGTTTCTCCGCGGGTTCCGACTCCGACTGCACCGCGTAGCGGCGGGTGTGGACCTGGCCGGCCAGGACATCGGGTAGCTCGTCCAGGAACACCTTCATGTGTTCGGTTCTGAGATGCCCGGCAAGGGCATCCATGTTCTCCCATTCCTGGAGCAGGATCAGCGTGTTCGGATCCCTCAAGCCGACGTAGAACTCGTAGGAGATGCAGCCGTTCTCGGTTCGGGTGGCATCGGACATCTCACGCGCGAGTGACAACGCCTTGTCACGCTGATTCGGTTTGATGGGGATGATGCCGTGAACGATGATCATGGCGCCATGTTCCCGAATTTGCCTGCCGCTGGCAAGACGAGCGGCACGCGCCGCTGCGCTGACATCAGTGCGACTCTGCTACCGGCGCGAACGCTCCTACGTCGGCCACCATCACGTCGCGATTCTCGTTGACGAGCCGCAGCGTCTCGGTGTCGTCCCAGGTGACGGCTTCCAGTTGTTTGACCATGCCCGGTTCGAGGTCCAGCTTCCACGCCGGGGAAGAAAACCAGTCGTCGCCGACGTCGGGTTTGCCGAACAGCCAAAGCGCGTCGTAGGTCGAGACCGCCAGTTTCGAACCGTCGGGCGACAGGTCGGCACCCGTTGCCAGAACGACGTCCTGTCGCGAACCCACCAACGTCAGGACGTTCTCCCGATCCGTGAACGCCGTGTCCAGCCGGTAGAGTTTGGCGCCGGCCTCGCTACTGCGGATTTCGCCGGGACGGCGGTGCTTGGTGATGAAATAGAGCTTTCCTTCGGCGACGAATACCGCTTCGCAGTCGAAGTGCCAGAGCTTGGCCGGATGGTTGTGTTGGTCCGGGTAGCGAATGGGCAGGTAGTTCAAAGTGCGCATCCTCGGAATCGCCAAGGGATCCGGTTCGTTGACCACGTAGACGCCGAGGTCCCGCCGGGCGTTGCCGTTGTTGCCCACGTCGGCGATGTAGAGGACACCGTCGGCAAGCGCAATGTCCTCCCAGTCGAAGTGCCAGGCGTTTTCGATGGTGTGCCCAGGCCAGTCGGACTCGGACAAGCGCATCCAGGCCGGGCTCAACACGCTGGCGTCGGCGCCGATCGCGAACAGGCGGGCTTCGTCGCCACTGTCGTTGTGCACCCAATAGAAGTCGCCACGGTCGGACTTGACGATGCCGCTCACCTCGCCGAGTGCCTCGTGCTCCACACGGGCGACGATTTCGACGGGGTCACCAGCACCGATCGGGATGCCGGCGACCACGCCCAACACCAAAAGCGCCGTTGCGACGCGCCTCATGCGTCGATCGCGTAACGGATCATCACCCGCGAACCGTCCACCAGGCCGTCCTTGAACACCGGTCCATACCTGGTCCAACCGCTCGTCGCGTACTTTTCTCCCATCGCCGACAGCACCACCGAGTGAACCTCCGGATCCGATTCGATGGCGGCCGTCGCCATGAGTTCGGGGGCTTGGCGGAAGGCCCCGTCCGACTGCCCCCATCGGCCGAAGTCCCCCACCCACATCCGCGCCCGGGTCAGGCCCTTGCCGACCGCCTCGGCCCGCCACGCAGTCGGCGGCGTGACCACGAAGACATGGCCGTCGTGATGCGAAAACCAGATCTCCGCCTTGCAGCGGCTCTCTTCGCCGTTGCTCTTGATCGGCGTGATGTAGACGAGTCGCGAGGTCTCGAGCGGGGCCGCGGCGGCGGGTTCGGCCGCCGAGTCCTCGCTGGCAAGCGCACGGCGAGCCAGTAGCGGAATCGCCGGCGCGATCGTCATGCCGAGGACCCATTCTCTGCGTGTGGCCATGGCTGGGTGTCCTTGTCCCGAAAGTGTGGCGAGGTTCAATATGCACATGCGCACGAACGGGATGCAACTCGCCGATGGAAAGACTGGCACACGGCTTCGGCCTCATCGAAGGCCCCGTCTGGGTCCCCGGCAGGGGATTGATCTTCAGCGACGTGCACGGCGGTGGCGTCCACTGCCTGGTCGACGACGGCACGGTCGCGACCGTGTTCCCGCACCGCCGCGGCATCGGCGGCATCGCGCTGCATGCGGACGACGGCCTGGTGGTCGGCGGACGCAACATCGCCTTCAAGCGCTTCGCCGGCGGCGACACCGTCGTGCTCCTCGACCGCGATCCCGAGCACGGCAACGTCGGCTACAACGACCTGACCACCGATCCCACCGGCCGCGTCTACGCCGGTTCGCTCGGCAGCCCGGTGTTCGAGGACGGCGAGCAACGCCCCGGCAAGCTGCATGTGATCGACCTCGACGGCACGACGCGCATCGTCGCCGAGGACGTGCTACTGACCAATGGCCTGGGGTTCTCGCCGAACGGCCGGACGCTCTACCACTCCGATTCGAGGCGGCAGACGGTGCACTGCTACGACGTCCACGAAGACGGCGGTCTCGGAGAGAAACGCACATACGCGGAACTCGACAACGGGGCACCGGACGGCTTGGCGGTATCGGCCGACGGTGCGGTGTGGGTCGCCGTGGCCGGCGGTGGTTGTGTCGCGGTGTACGAGCCCGACGGCACCGGGCGTGATCGGATCGCCGTTCCGATGCCGATGTGCACGAGTGTTTGCTTCGGCGGTAGCGATCTGGCGGATCTCTACATCGTCACCGGCTCGGAGGGTGTCGATGGCGACCGCGAAGGATCGGTGTACCGGGTACGAGTCGCCGTCGCCGGCCTACCGGTTCCCGTCGCCCGGGTCAGGCTTCCAATGATGGCGAACTCGGCAACCAACCCGTAGCAAAGAGTCCCGTGGGGCGAGCGTCACCATTAAGGCAGAGCGGCCTCGACCCGGCAGGTGCACACAGTGTCGGCTCATCAACCGCGATCCCACGCCGCCGCTTCAATCGCGTGTGTTTTCACTCGATTCTCGGGCGATCCGCCCTCGCGTACTCCGAGACGCGTTATTGATTGCTGGTGGGTTTCTTGCGTCATCTCTTCAAGGAAGGCAACAGACCGTAAGAGCGCAGCCTTCATGTCCCGCCCTCAACCTCGGCCAAAACCAGATTGCGGCCTTGGGCGTCCATTATGCGGTGTGCGTCCCCTTTCGCGTTCTCCCACTCTTCTTGGCTAAAGCGACCAACCTGCGCGAACAACCAGTTTCGGTCGAGGTCTATCTGCATCGCTGACGCCCAAACCAACGCCATGTAAGCATGCATGAGGCGGGTGGGCCGGTTGGTCTCCCAACTGGGTTGCCAAGCGCCCCGCCGTTTGAGCTGGACGATCTCTGCCTGTAGCGGATGCTCCTGCTGCGACGAACCAGGTTCAAGAACTGTATAGCTGTACGCTGCCATTGCGAGTTGCTGTTGGTGTCGCTGGTCGCGGGCAAAGGCGTAGGCCATGATCTGAGTCGCCTCCCAGACCTGCTCGGCCCACCACCATCCTTCCTGACCCGACTCGGGGGTCCCCCGAAAGCTCCTTACGTTTGCAATCCATGGCGGTGCGCCACGAGGACCCGGAAACGCGGATTGTTCGTCCTCCGGCACTAGCGACCCCAGCGCCGCTTCAGGAATCCGGGCGCACTTGGCTGCGAGCCAAGCGTTGCGGTAATAGCCGTCCTCAACTTCCCACCTTCGTTCCCAGTACAAAAAGTTGTCGGCCGTACCGTCCAGTTCCGCTTCAGCAACGGCTGCCGCAATCCCAGGTGTTATTCGATTGAGCATATGAAATTGCCTGCCGCCGCACTGGTATTTCAGGAGCCCGAACTCCGCCAGTGTGTTCAAATCGCAGGCATCCTCGCTCTCCGACGACGTGCCATCGTTGAATTCGCACGAATGTTGGAGTGCTTTGATCGTCTTCCGGCGCTTCTCGAGAGGCTGCGCGAAGATGCGTCGCCAGGTAAATGAGCCGTTGCCCGCCGTTATAGGCATCACCGGCGTCAAGTCCAGGTACCGACGGTCTAGCGCCGCCTCGCATGCAGGAGTAAACCCGCCAAGGGGAGAGAGCCTCTCGGCAAGTGGGGCCCGTAAGTCCGGACAGTAGTTGCCCAAGTCAGCGACCTCAGCGACGGACATTTGGTCTGGCTGGTCTACCTCGACGGGCTGCGGCGTAGGAAGAACTGGCACCGTGTTCGAATCTGGGCGCGACTCTCTGTTCAACGCGGCGACAGGGTTACCCCCCTCCGACGGAAACCAAGTACGCGCGACGAAGATCATGCCGGCCAAGGCCACTAGGACAAACGTCGCCAAGATGGCCGTAGTTCGGGTTTTTCGGGTCATGGCGATACTCCCTTCAAAGCGACGCGGAAGTGGTTGAGTGCGTTGCGAAGACGAACCAGATCAGGCTTGCCGAAAATGCAATAAACCTCAATATGGCGGCGCTGTCATGAGCCAGTTCATCTGGTACGCTACGTAAATCAGGTTAGACAGATCAGATTCTGGCAGACCTTGATCTCGGGCCCAGATACCAACCATTCGCCCAAACCGATTGTTGAACAGGTCCATCTCGCTTTCGGACCAAACGTAGTCCGGCGGAGCTTCGTGAGCGTTGCCCATCCACTCGGCCAGCAGCTCTCCGTGACTATACGCCATCAACGCACTCCAGTACGCATGCCTGAAAGCATCGCGAGCATCGTTATGACCGCGGAGGTTCGGGAACTTGATTGCGGCTACGGCATACGCTTGGTCCCTATCGTCAGCAAAGGCGAACGCGGCGCGGAGATTCTGTCTTACAAAGTCCTTCTCCGCCTCGTTAAGTCCGGCCCAGGATGGGTGTCGACTCAGGAAAGCATCTAACCAATGATCGCTGCCACTTATAGCTTGGCCTCCTGTTCCTCCCGGTCCTTGCCCACCACCTTGATTCACTTGGTTTGGTACATCGGGAGGGGTCCCGCTGCACGGCCAGCGGGACATGTTGTAAGGGTCGGCACAAAAGCCACCAGGACCGCCAGGACGGACTGCTGTCACCACCAATGCGCAAACACCATTGTGTACAGTCTCCCCTTCCGCGCAACATTGACCGCTAGCGTCACGAATGCCGGAATCACACATATTCGGTCCGCATTCAGTCCCTATCCCAATACACTGGCTTTGCGCCAAGCATGGTTCCGTTGACAGCCCCAGTAGGAGCACTAGGGAAGCTCTGATCAAGTCCATTGTGAAAGAACCGGAGAATTGACGAAGGAACGGTCGGAGAAGCCATGGAACAGGCGACGTTCGCGGAACTCGAGCACGACGATCCGGGGATGGAGGATCTTCTCTACGAGGTGGAGTCGGTGCGCCGGTTCGCGGGTCTGCTGCAAGGGCTTCGACGGCGAGGTGACGGTGCTACGCGACGGCCGCGAGCTTCCGGTTGGGCTGCTCGCCGACGGCGAATAGGCCGGACGGCGCTTTCCAGCCGCTGAAACGGCCACGTCGCGTACCTGAGCGGGGAACCTGCCGACCGGTGTAGCGCGCGGCACATGAGCTGCTTCGTCGATTTCGCTGCGGAATCTCGAACACACCGACTTCGACAACGGCCTGGCCGTACGTCAGGACTTCGGCCTCGTCGTGCGACCTTACGATTGATTACCAACCGATGCCCATGGCGTCGCTGCGGGACGGGGCAAACCCGTCTCCTACTCCTCCAGCGTCACAGTACCGACGTCTCCGTCCACTGTGATCTGCTGGCCGTGCTTGATTCGCTGGGTGCTGGTGCCCGTCCCCACCACCGCTGGGATACCGTACTCCCGGGCGACGATGGAGCCATGCCCCAGGATCCCGCCCATGTCTGTCACCAGCCCGGACGCGTGTGCGAAGAGCGGCGTCCAGGCGGGATTGGTCATTGGGCAGACCAGGATCGAACCAGGCCGCATCTGATCGAACTCGCCCGGTGAGTTGATCAGGCTGGCGGGTGCCGTGATCGTCCCCGGACTGACGGGCACGCCCCGCATGGTGTCCGAGTTCGGGTCGTTGACGAACTGGGTTTCCTTGAACTTCACGCTGGGGTCGTCGCTGGCATCGAAGGGTACGGTGCCCGGTGGATGCAGGCGCTTGCGCGCCTCCCGGAGTTCGAACCGTTCCTCTGCCAACTGGCGGAGTTCGGCGACGGCCTTGTTCTCCTTGCGGGCGGCGATCGCCTGTTTCAGTTCGTCGAACAACAGGTAGAAAACATGATCCCGGTCCGGGAGGGTGCCGACATCCGTCAGCCGCTGGCCCAGTTCCAGGGCCAGGGGCCGCAGTGCGGGCCAGGCCTGGTACAGGTAGAACATCACCTCTTCACGAATGAAATAGAAGCGGTGGGTGAACCAGTGGCGGAAGCGGAACTGCCAGTACCGCAGACCGTCGAGCAGCTCGAGGATATCCGCCATCGCTTTCTCGCGTTTCCGAGTTGCCTCCATCTCGTGGTTCTTGGGGTTGTAGTCCTTGTCCGATACCATCGTTTTCAGCGTCGCCAGGAGGCCGGAGGGATCCTCGAGCGGCAACGGCTCCGCGAAGTCCAGGCTGTAGCCTAAGTGACCGTAGATGGCGAGATAGCCGTTGATCGCCTCGACGACCGATGCCGCCTCCGGGGTCGCCTCGAGGGTGGGCATCAGCCGTTTGGCCGGCGTGGTGATGACCAGCTCCGCCAGGGCCTCGTCCTCGCGGATTTGGCCCGCGATCGTGAACAGGTGCTCGTTGGCCTCCATCGTCTTGCCCTTGAATCCGGACAGGAACTGACCGCTGGTGAAGTGGTGGTCGGGCAGGGCTTCCCGGAGAAACGCCTGCAGTTGATCGTCGGTCGACTTGGCCACACCGAAGGTATGGCCGCCGTTGCCGCTCCAGAAACTGCCGCCGGCGATGGACAGTTCGCGGATCCCGTCGAGCAGTTGCTCGTCCGGCGCGTTCGCCACGTCCAGGCGCTCCCACTTTTCGCGTTGGGCCAGGATGTTGGGCTTTGCCCATTCGTAGAAACCCTTGATCTGGTTCTCGTTGACCTGGGTCCGGTTGAAAGCGCCGAAAGTCGGGTTCTGGAACTCGGGCCTGGTGACGATCGCCGTTACGTCATCGATGCCTGAAGACGCCGCCCAGTCCTCATAGGCCGAGCGGTCCTCGTCGGAGAGCGATTCCAGGAACAGGCCGATATCGTGTTCGGCCATTTCAGCCTGCTGTTTCTCTGCATCGGCCCGCCTTGCGTTGAACTTGGCTCGCAATCGCTCGCTGCGCGTCTGTTTGGCCTGTCCCTCTCCCGCTTCGGCTGCAATCTCGGCCGCGTCCATTTCGGCCTCGGTCATCGCTTCGTCGAGACGTTCCTTTCGCGCCTGGATGATGAAAGGCCAGTCGAACCGTTGATACGCGTAGCCGTGCATGCTGATGAACATCGGGCCGCCGCCTTCCATCATGCTCGCTTTCGGCTTGCCGTCCCGCCCGGTCTCCAGCCCCACCCACAGGTACATTTCATCGAACAGCGGCGTGCACGGGTCCGGGATGTTCTCGACGATCTGCCGGCGCGCGAGGATCTGCGCGGGCGGCGGCGGCTCCCACTCGACCTCGATGGGCTGCGGCGGCAGATTGGTGATGGGCCGCGACTGCAGCATGAACAGCTTGCCGCCCGAGTAGGCCCACTCGATGTCCTGGGGAACGCCGTCGAAGTGCGCCTCCGCCTTGAGGGCGAGGGAGACCAGTTCCTTGATGTCGTCATCGGACAGCGACGACTGGTCGCGTTCCTCTTCGGCGATGTCCTCGAGCTTCGTGCCCTGGTCGCCATCGGCGACGATCTTCTGTTCCTTGGCGCCGATGATCGTGTCCTTGGCTGCCATGGTCTCCCGATCGACCGTGTACGTGTCGGGCGTCACCTGGCCGCCGACGACGGCTTCGCCGAGACCGAAGCTGGCGTTGATGATCATCTCCGAGCGCTCGCCGGTGGCCGGGTTGGCGGTGAAGAGAATGCCAGACACATCCGACGGGACCATCAGTTGGACGACGACCGCCATGGCGACCGCATCGTGCTCGATGCCCATCTCGTGACGGTAGGACATGGCCCTGGGCGTCCACAGGGATGCCCAGCAGTTGCGCACGGCCGCCACGACCTCGTCGGTGCCGCGCACATTGAGGTAGGTGTCCTGCTGGCCGGCGAAGGACATGTCGGGCAGGTCCTCGGCGTTGGCCGACGAGCGCACCGCCACCGCCGGGTTGTCGCCTTCGATACCTTGGTACGCGGTGGCGATCTCCGCTGCCATTGCTGCGGACATGGCGTCTGACTGGAATAGCGCCTGGATCGCCTCGGAGGCCTTGTCGAAGGACAGCGTGAACTCGCCGATCTCCGGTTTGGCCAGGTCAATGATCCTTGCCTGCAAGTCGTTGTCGGCGACGAAGCGCCGGTAGGCCGCGGTCGTCACGTAGAAGCCGCCGGGGACGGCGAGTCCGGCATTCGCCATTTCCGCAAGCGAGCGGCCCTTGCCGCCGGCGACTTCCAGGGTGGCTTCGCGGGTGTCGATCGGCAGGATGTTCGTGGTGGTCATGTAGCTAAGATCCTCGAGCTTCTGTCAGCTCAATTTCAGTGGTTGGTACACGCTCGGGCGGAAGTTCCGAGGACGGCAGCGCCCGCGGCGTAATCGCTCCAGCGCAGCGTATGCGCTCCAGCGCGGCGTTGGGAGTTCCAGCGCCCGCGCATTTTAGAGTACGGGGGTTGCAGTCCGAAAATCGGAGTCTTCCCAAAATCGCAACAACCCGACGGGCGCCCGGTGCGCGGGAGAGCGTCGTACACACGGCGAATGAAGCCGTGCAGTCCGGGGCACAATGGGCGTTTGGCACACCCACCGGAAAGGAAGGAAAGATGGGCTACAGACTAACGACCTTGGGTGCGGCAGCGCTGGCGACGTTTATGCTAACCGCCTGCAACACGCAGACCGCCGCGCCGCCTCCGCCGGAACCCACGATGGACATCATCACCGCCGCCGCTCGAGGCAACATCACGGAACTGGCGGCGAACAAGCATGCGGGCGCGGATCTCGACGCGCCAAACGACCTCGGGGTCACGCCCCTGACGATGACCGTACTCGGCGGTCACGCCGAAGCCGCCCTGTGGCTGCTGGACAACGGCGCGAACGTCAACGCCTTGAACAGCGACGGCGGCTCCGCACTCAGTGCCGCGGCATTCCTGGGGCGTGCGGAGGTCGCCAGAGTGCTGATCGACGGCGGCATCGACACGTCCATCAGGAACTGGGAAGGTCAGTCGGCGGCCGATCTCGCCGTGTTCGACCTGGATGCCACCGAGTATATTGCCATCACCCAGGTGCGACCCGCCGTCGCGGGATTGCTGCACCTGGAGGTCGACCGGGAGACCGTGGAGTCCGGCCGCGCGAAGATCATCGCCATGATCGGCGCCGGCTCGTCGGGCGAAGGGTCCGGCGGCGGATAAAGCGGTCCTTGGCGCGGGCACCGATCCGTTGGCGCACTACGCGCTGTCGTCGTCCGCGGGCGGCTCGGCCAACAGCCGGTTCATCGACTCCATCAGGTTAATCGGTAGCGGGAAGACGATGGTGGACGACTTCTCACCGGCGATCTCGGTCAGTGTCTGCAGATAGCGCAGCTGCATCGAGCCGGCTTCGCTGGACAGCCGCGCCGCGGCATCCGTCAAGCGTCCGGCCGCCTCGTACTCGCCGTCGGCGTGGATGACCTTGGCGCGCCGCTCGCGTTCCGCCTCGGCCTGCTTGGCGATGGCGCGGATCATGCTCTCGTCGATGTCGACGTGCTTGATCTCGACGCTCGCCACCTTGATGCCCCACTGGTCGGTCTGCTGGTCGAGGATGGTCTGGATGTTGTTGTTCAACCGCTCCCGCTCGGCGAGAAGCTCGTCGAGTTCGTGCTGGCCGAGTACGGAACGCAAGGTGGTCTGCGCCAGTTGGCCGACGGCCTCGATGTAGTTCTCGACGTTCAGCACCGCGTGGTCGGGGTCCAGCACCTTGAAGTAGAGCACCGCGTTCACCTTCACCGAGACGTTGTCCCGGGTGATGAGATCCTGGGACGGGACGTCCATGACGATGGTCCGAAGGTCCACCCGGACCATCGACTGGAGGATGGGGATGATGATGATCAGGCCGGGTCCCTTGACGCGCTGGAAGCGGCCAAGCAGGAACACCACGGCACGCTCGTACTCGCGCAGGACGCGAAACGCGCTCGCGAGGACCGCCAGGAAGGCCACGATGACGATTCCGAAGAAGATCTGGGTCATAGGTCAATCCTTCTTAGACTGGTGTTTTTCAACGACGGCCGTCAGGCCGTCGAAAGCCGCGATGGTGACGCGCGCGCCCTTTTCGAACACCTCGTCGGCGTCGGCTTCGGCCTGCCAGACTTCACCGAAGGCGCGCACGCGGCCCCTGCCCTGGAAGTCCTCGACGACCTCGGCGCGGCCACCGACCATGCTCTCCTTGCCGGAAGCAGCTCTTGCCCGACGCGCACGGACCGCGGCGCCGAGGACGAAGACGACGAGGCCCACGGACAGCGCCGCGAGCGCCGCGATGACCGGCTTGGAGATCTGGTAGGCGGGCAGGTCGGTGTCCATCAGCATGATGGCCCCGACGACGAAAGCGATCACACCACCCACGCCGAAGACGCCGAAGCTCGGCGTGAACGCTTCCGTGGCGATCAAGCCGATACCGACGACGATGAGCGCGAGCCCTGCGTAGTTTATCGGCAGCATCTGCAGGGCGAAGGCGCCGAGGAGCAGACAGATGACGCCGACCACGGCCCCGAAACCGACGCCTGGACTGTAGAACTCGAAGATGAGCCCGTAGAAACCGATCATGAGCAGGAACACGGCGACGTTCGGATCGGTAATGACGCCGAGCAGTTCATAGCGCCAATCCGGCTCGATGAATTCCACTTCCGCATCACTCGTCCGAACGACGACGTCCATGCCGCCCGCGTTGACGGTACGCCCGTCGACGGCCTCGAGGAGGTCGGTCAGATCATCGGCGACGATGTCGATGACGTTCGACTCCAGCGCCTCCTGCGCGGTGAGATTGGCGGCGTCGCGTACCGTGGCCTCCGCCCATTCGACGTTGCGGCCGCGCAGTTCCGCCAAGCCCTTGATGTAGGAAACCGCGTCGTTCACCACCTTGCGTTCCATGGCCGTTCCCGCAGGTTGTGCGGCGGCGGACTCCGAGTCTTCTTCGGCCCCGGCCTCTTCCTGCTCGCCGTCGCCACCACCCTCGCCGGGGTCGCCCAGTGGATCCGGTTCGGTGGGGAACGGCAGGGGCGAACCGTCGCCGCCGATGCTGACCGGCGTCGACGAGCCGATGTTGGTCGCCGGTGCCATGGCCGCGATGTGACTCGCATACATGATGTAGGTGCCCGCACTGGCGGCGCGGGAACCGTTCGGCGCGACATACGTAGCGACGGGCACGCGGGAGGCGAGAATCGCCTTGATCATGTCGCGCATGGATTTGTCGAGTCCGCCGGGCGTGTCGAGACGCAGCACGAGCAGGTTGGCGCCTTCGTCGTCGGCGCGCGCGAGGGCACGGGTGAAGTAGTCTGCCGAGGCCGGGCCTATCGCGCCGTCCAACTCCACCACCAAGACCTTGGAACCGGTGATCGGGTCGTCATCCTCGCTGGCGAACGACACGGCGCCGCCGACAAGCAGCACCCAGAGGATAAGTCTCCAAATCGAGCGCGCCACTATTGCTCTTTCAATCCGGTGCTCTCTCAATCCAGTGCTTTCTCAATCCGGTGCTCTCTCAATCCGGCGACAAGCCGCGCTCGGCGAGCCACGCGCGGTTGAAGAGCCGCGACTGATACTTCGCGCCACTATCGCACAACATGGTCACGATGACGTGGCCGGGACCGAGGTCGCGGGCGACCTTGGCGGCGGCGCACACGTTGATCCCCGTACTCGAGCCGAAGAACCAGCCCTCTTCGCGCAAAAGCCGGTAGACCATGACGACCATCTCCTGGTCCGCGACCTGCACCGCATCGTCCACCGGCGTACCGGCAAGGTTGTCCGTGGCGCGGCTGCTGCCGATGCCTTCGGTGATGGACGGTCCCTCGCTCATCACCGCCTCTCCCGTGGTGATGTAGCTGTAGAGCGCGCTGCCCATGCAGTCCGCGAGCACCGTGCGCACTCCGGTATTGCGCTCCTTGAGGAACATCGCGACCCCGCCGAGGGTGCCGCCGGTGCCGACCGAGGACACGAAGGCATCCACACGGCCGTCCGTCTGGCGCCAGATCTCCGGGCCGGTCGACTCGTAGTGCGCCAGCCGATTGGCGGTGTTGTCGAACTGGTTCGCCCAGACGCCGTTCGGGACACTGGCGGCATGTCGTCCGGCCTGCTTCTGGTAGTTCATGTCGTCGGCGTACGGCGCGGGAGGCACCGGGCGAACCTCCGCGCCAATCGTCCTCAGGATGTCGATCTTCTCCGGCGACTGGTTGTCCGGAATGTAGATGACGCAGGGATATCCCCGCGCATTGCAGATGTGGGCGAGACCGATGCCGGTGTTGCCGGCGGTGCCTTCCACCACCGTCCCGCCCGGACCGAGAGCGCCATTCCTCTCGTGTTCGCGGACGATCCACAACGCGGCGCGGTCCTTGACCGAGCCGCCGGGGTTCATGAACTCGGCCTTGCCGAGTATCTCGCAACCCGTCTCCTCCGAGAGACGGTTCAGGCGGATCAGCGGCGTGTTGCCCACCGCGGCCGCGAAGTTGGTGGCGATCTGCATGTCGGTACCGAGCCGGTGACAGGGAGAGTTTGTCGGCTCACCGTTACGCGGGCAAGTGCCTCGCCCGCATTACCGGATCATCGCTTGCCACGACTCAATTTGTCGACATACTCTCTCTACACATACTCTCTCTACATCGACCTCCACATCGACACATTGGAGTGAAGTGTCGATGAGATCGACATGTTCGGAACACGTGTCGACGGGAGCAGGATACATCGACATGGCGTTCGATCCGAATCGCCCCTTCAATGACCTTCCGAATCTGCCGCCCGCTTCGGACACCGAGACAAGGGCCATTCTTCGGAGTTGCATTGCCGCGCGCGCGGCACTGGCGGAGCTCCGGGTCTCCGGTGGACTCATCCCAAACCAGGCGATGCTGATCAATTCGATCCCCCTGCTCGAAGCCCAGGCGAGTTCCGAGATCGAGAACATCGTCACAACGACGGACCGCTTGTTCCGCTATGCCAACGACGCGGCGGGTCGAGCCGACCCTGCTACCAAAGAGGCACTGCGCTACCGCACCGCATTGCACCGCGGTTTCCATATGCTGGAGCGGCGGCCGGTTTCGACCACCATGGCTATCGAGGTCTGTCGAACGATCAAGGGAGTGGACCTCGACATCCGCACGACGCCGGGAACGGCGTTGGTGAACGATGCAACCCAGCAGGTCATCTACACGCCGCCGGAGGGAGAGGGCGTTCTCCGGAGCAAGCTCGCCAACTGGGAGCGGTACATCCACGAGGCCGAGGAGATCGACCCGCTGATCCGCCTTGCCGTCATGCACTATCAGTTCGAGGCGATCCACCCGTTCATCGACGGAAACGGACGGACCGGACGCGTACTGAACCTGCTCTATCTGGTCGACAGTGGCCTGCTGGACATACCCGTGCTCTATCTAAGTCGGCACATCATCCGGAACAAGGCGCTCTACTACCGGTATCTGCTTGAAGTGACGACCCGACAGGCGTGGGAGCCGTGGATACTGTTCATTCTCGAGGCTGTTAGAACGACAGCCGAATGGACCACGGCGAAAATCCATGCGATCCGGGAGCTCCTCGACGAGACGGCAGACGCGATTCGACAGCGGATACCGAAAATCTACTCCCGCGAACTGGTGGAGCTGATCTTCGTGCATCCTTATTGCCGGATCAGCGACGTGGTCAATACGGACATCGCCAAGCGTCAGACGGCCGCCGTCTATCTGAAAGCCCTCGCAGCCGAAGGCCACCTCCAAGAGACCAAGGCGGGACGCGAGAACCTCTACATCAACCCGTCGCTGCTGACGCTTCTGGCCGAGCGCGAGTGACCATACGCAACGCGGCACGCGCCATGCTCGGTGGATCAAGCCCATGGACGGGCTTGATTGGAGGATTCCTGGACGCGACTATACTGTTCGCTCGAACCTGCAAACCGCCGCAACACGGCACGTCGGGAGATGTCCTTGGCCAACCCCTATTGTGTTACCTCATCCCCCGAGACCGCGAACGTCGATGCCGACAAGCTCGCCGAAGTCGTCGAGCGCGTGCGCCGCGAGGTGGACGAGGGGCTCTTGCCGTCGGCGCAGCTCGCCATCGCCCGGGAAGGCCGGCTCGTGTTGTTCGAGACCTTCGGCGACGCCAGCAACGAGTCCCTGTATTGCGTCTTCTCGTCCACCAAGGCGATCACCTCGGCGGCCGCGTGGCTCTTGATCGAGGCCGGCGAGCTGGCGACGGATGAGATCGTCGCGGACATCGTTCCCGAATTCGGCACCAATGGAAAAGAGGTCGTCACGGTGGAGCAACTGTTTCTCCACACTGCCGGCTTTCCCTCCGCCCCCTTCCACCCCACCGATTGGCCAGACCGTGATCGGCGCCTCGCACGCTTCGCCCAGTGGCGGCTCAACTGGCAACCCGGATCGCGGTTCGAGTACCACCCGTCGTCGAGCATGTGGGTCGTCGCCGAGATCATCGAACGCCGCAGCGGTCGCGACTTCGCCGAGTTCGTGCGCGCGGAGATCGGCGAGCCACTCGGCCTGCCCGACCTGCACCTGGGGCTCCCCGCAGTCGAAAACCCCCGAGTCGCCGAGATCGTCCACTGCGGCGAGCCGATGACCAGCGAAGACTATGCACGCCTCGGCCTGCCGAAGCCGCCGGTGACCGAGGTGACCGAGGATGCGATCCTCGGCTTCAACCGCCCCGAAGTGCGTGCCATGCCCGTGGCGGGTGGTGGCGGCATCATGACCGCCGCCGATCTCGCGCTTTTCTACCAGGCCCTGCTGCACGGCGGCAGCGTCGATGGACGGCGGGTCTGGCAGAGCGAGACGCTCGACATGGCCCGCCGGGTTCGCTCCGGCGACCATCGCGACCCCTTGAGCGGCGTACCGGTGAACCGCGCCCTCGGCGTCGTCGTCGCCGGCGACACCCGGCGCAACATGCGCGGCTTCGCCCACGGCAACTCCGCCGAGGCCTTCGGTCACGGCGGCGCCGGCGGACAGATCGCGTGGGCGGATCCCGCAACCGGCATCTCGGTCGGCTACTGCACCAACGGCCACGACCGGAACCCCATGCGCCTCGGACGCCGTGGGGTGAGCATCTCCAACCGCGTGGCGAACGTGACCGTCGCATAGGGAAGGTCTGATTGAGACCCTCCCTAGCGCGGCAGCGCGGCACAGGGATGTGCCGCCAAATTCAAAGACCGCGCTCTTGTTTTTGCGTTTCTGACCAAGCCAAGGATGGCTTGATCAGAACATTTATAGGGCCGCAACACGTCGCCTCACGCCCGCTCCAAACGAACCTGCGGCAACGCCGGTGGTCAAAGAAAACAGGAGCGGGATCGAGCCGCTGTCGCAACGGAGGAAATCTCCAGCGCGAGTGCAGTCGGCGGACTTGGTCCCGCTCTCTCATTGAATTGCCTATCCGCGTTCCGTATGTTGCCGCAACGACTCGGGACCAGCCGGGGAGATGGGAATTTGTCCGCTCGCACCGCATTCATCGGCGTGATCGCCGCGTGGCCCGCTTGGGCGGCAGACGTCGGCGAACTCGTCGACGCCCGTCGCGACCAGGCCATCGCGATCGCTTCGGACATCTTCGACTACGCCGAGCTCGGCTACCTGGAGACGCGGAGCTCCGCACGGCTCGCCGACTACCTCGCCGACAACGGCTTCGAGGTGGAAACCGGCGTCGCGGGAATGCCGACATCCTTCGTCGCCACGCGTGGCAGCGGCAAGCCGGTGATCGCGTTGCTCGCGGAGTACGACGCACTCCCCGGACTTTCCCAGGCACCTGTCACGCGCAGAGAGCCCGTGGTCGAGGACGGTGCCGGCCACGCCTGCGGTCACCACTTGTTCGGCAGCGCCTCGGCGACCGCCGCGATCGCCATCACCGACTGGCTGACGGCCAACGGCACGTCGGGCACCGTGCGCGTGTACGGCACGCCTGCCGAGGAAGGTGGTTCCGGCAAGGTCTACCTGACCCGGGCAGGGATGTTCGACGATGTCGATGTCGCCCTGCACTGGCACCCCAACGACCGCAACATCGCCGTCCCCGAGAGCAGTAACGCCAACAAGTCGGCGCGGTTCACGTTCCGCGGCATCGCCGCGCATGCCGCCGCGTCGCCGCACCGGGGACGGTCCGCGCTCGACGGCGTCGAGGCGATGAACCACATGACCAACCTGATGCGCGAGCACATGCCGAGCACCGCCCGCATGCACTACGTCATCACCGACGGTGGCCGCGCACCCAACATCGTCCCGGAGCGCGCCCAAGCCTACTACTACGTGCGCCACCCGCGCCCGGAGACCGTCAACGAACTGTTCGAACGGGTGGTCGCGGCCGCCGAAGGCGCCGCCCAGGGCACCGGGACGCACATGAGCTACGAGGTCATGCACGGCAACTTTCCGCTGCTGCCCAACGAGACCCTTGCCAAGGTCATCCACGGGCGGCTGAAAGCGGCGGGCGGTGTCGACTACGACGAGGCCGAGACGACCTTCGCCGAGGCGATCCAGAAGTCGCTGTTCGGCAGCGTCCGGCCGCTGTCCTGGGCGCGCGAGACCCAGCCCTTCGAGTTCCGCCAGAAGACGGGCTCCACCGACGTCGGCGACGTCAGCTGGACCGTGCCCACCGCCGGATTCGGTGCCGCCACCTGGGTTCCCGGGACCAGCGCCCACAGCTGGCAGGCGGTCGCGGCCGGTGGCATGAGCATCGGCCACAAGGGCATGATGCTGGCCGCGAAGATCCTCGCCGAGACGGCGCGCGAACTCATCGAGAAGCCCGATCTCATCGCCAAGGCCACGTCGGAGTTCCACGAGCGCCGCGGTGAGGACTTCGAGTATCGACCCCTGCTCGGTGATCGCGATCCACCGCTGGACTATCGCCGATGACCGTCGTGCTGCTCCATCCCGGCGCCATGGGGGCATCCATCGGCGCGGCGCTAGTGCGACCTGACGGTCGCGGCACATCCTTGCCGATGGGTGGAAGTTCCGCTGGCGCGAAACCTCTACGGCGCATGTCCCTAACCAGCAATGGCCACGACGTGACGTGGGTATCCGCCGGGCGCAGCGAAGCGACCCGGGAACGGGCCGAACGGGCCGGTCTCGAGGAGGCCGAGCACCTGTCGGAGGCGCTCGCCGATGCCGAGATCGCGTTTTCGGTCTGTCCACCGGAGGCGGCCGTCGAGCTGGCCACCCAGGTTGCCGATACCGGCTTCGAAGGCATCTACGTGGATGCCAACGCCGTGTCCCCGGCGACGGCCAGGCGGATCGAGGGTCTCCACGGTGAACGCCTGGTGGACGGCGGCATCATCGGCCCACCCGCCTGGCGCCCCGGGGTTACGCGCATGTACCTGTCGGGACCGCAGGCGGAAACCGTCGCCGCCCTGTTCGAAGGCACGCTGGTGGACGCCCGCGCGATCGACGGGGGTGTGGGCGCAGCCTCGGCCCTCAAGATGTGCTACGCCGCCTTCACCAAGGGGTCCTCGGCGCTGCTGCTGGGAATCCGCGCACTCGCCAAGAGCAACGGTGTAACGGACCAACTGCTCGCGGAGTGGGACGTTTCGCAGGCGGGCCTGGGCGCACGCAGTGCTGGCACCGCCAAGTCCACATCGCCCAAGGCGTGGCGTTTCGAGGGCGAAATGCTGGAAATCGCCTCGACCTTCGCCGAAGCCGGACTCCCGGATCAGTTCCACAAGGCGGCGGCCGAGATCTACTCGCGCATGGCGGGCCTGAAGCACGTAGAGGGCGGCGCGGATCTCGACACGGTCATCGGCGCGCTGTTGCAGCGACACGACACCGAGTGAGCCGGTACGATCGGTAGCGTCGCGAGGAGGAAACTGACGTGACGGAACTCGAGGTGAACGGCGTTGCGCGCGGGGTTGAGGCCGACCCCGACATGCCCCTCCTGTGGGTGATCCGCGAGGAGCTGGGGCTCACCGGGACCAAGTTCGGCTGCGGCATCGCCCAGTGCGGTGCCTGCACGGTGCACCTCGACGGTGCGCCGGTTCGCTCCTGCACGACACCGCTCAGCGCGGCCGCCGGACGATCCGTCACGACCATCGAGGGGCTCGCCGGGAACGGCACGCGCCATCCGCTGCAGCAGGCGTGGATCGACGAGCAGGTCCCCCAATGCGGCTACTGCCAATCCGGCCAGATCATGTCCGCCGCCGCCCTGCTCGCGCACAACGCCGCACCGACCGACGCCGACATCGATGTCGCCATGCGGGGCAACATCTGCCGCTGCGGCACCTATGCCCGCATCCGGCGGGCGATCAAGCGGGCGGCCGGGGAGCGCGATACCGATGGCTGACGACAAGGCTGAAAAAGCCAGCCGTCTCGGCAAGTGGACACGCCGCGGCCTGATCACGGCGGGAGTCGTCGCGGGCGGTGCCCTCATCGTGGGGGTCGCCATCCGGCCCGGCCACCGCGCCCCGCGCATCCGGGAACTGGTCGCCGACGACGGCGAATCGCTGCTCAACATCTGGGTGAAGATCGCCGCCGACAACCGGGTCGTCGCCATCGTCCCCCACGCCGAGATGGGCCAGGGCGTGCACACGGCGCTGGCGCAGATGCTCGCCGACGAACTGGATGCCGACTGGAATCTCGTCGACGTCATGGAGGCGCCGGCCCACGACGAATACGCCAACTACGCCCTGCCCCGGGGGTTCCTGTTCGGCGATGCGCAGATTCCCCGGGCGCTGGTCGGCACAGTGGACGGGATCTTTCTCAAGCTCACCCAGGCGATGGATCTGCAGATCACCGGTGGCAGCCTCAGCGTACGCGCCACGGGGGCACACGGCATGCGCGTCGCGGGCGCGGCGGCGCGGGAGATGCTGGCGAAGGCGGCGTCCGCGGAATGGGACGTGCCGGTGCGCGAACTCGTACTCGCCGGGAGCCGCATTTCACATCCGGGCAGCGGTCGCAGCGACACCTACGCGGCATTCGCGGCGCCAGCGGCGGAATTCACCCCTTCGTCGAAACCGAAACTCAAGGACCCCGAGGCGTTCACCCTGATCGGCAAGTCCGTGCCGCGCACGGACATACCCGCCAAGGTCGACGGCAGCGCGCCATTCGGCATCGACGCCCAACTGCCCGGGATGAAGGTCGCGACGGTGCGCTCGTCACCCGTCTTCGGCGGCAAGGTCGGCATGATCGACGTCACCGAGACGGTGCTTCAGCCCGGCGTCGAACAGGTGGTCCCCCTCGACGACCTTGTCGCGGTGGTCGCCGACGGTTACTGGAATGCCAACCGAGGACTCGCGGCACTGCAAGTCGAGTGGGACAACGGCGGTCGCGATGAGGTGGACCAGGGGGCCATCTACGCGCAGTTCGAACGCGACCTCGCCCAGGCCGAGATCGAGTCGAACGGTGACGTCGAGGTCGACCGGGGCGACGTCGACGATGCCCTCGCCACCGCCGCCCGCCGGATCGAGGCCGAGTACCGGGTTCCCTACCTGGCCCACGCGCCGATGGAACCGTTGAACTGCACCGCATGGCTGCACGACGGCATCTGCGAGATCTGGACCGGTACCCAGAACCCCCTGGGCGCCCGCGCGGCCGCGGCCGACGCGCTCGGCATGGAGGCCGACGCCGTGATCGTCCACAACGCCTATCTCGGCGGCGCGTTCGGACGCCGTTCGGTCCAGGACTACGTGGTGCAGGCCGCGCGCATCGCGAAGGCCGTGGGTGCGCCGACCAAACTCGTCTGGTCCCGCGAGGAAGACATCGCCCAGGATCGCTACCGACCGGCGGTGACCAGCCGCTTCCGCGGCGCCTTGAACGACAGCGGCCACCCCACCGTGTGGATGAACCTCTACGTCGACAAGCACGAACCGGCCGAAGCGCCGCGCATCCCCTACGCCATCGCCAACCAGCGCATCGCCTCGGTGGCGAGCCCGACCCACGTCCCGTTCGGCGTGTGGCGCGCCGTCGACCACTCGCAGCACGCCTTCTTCACCGAGTCGTTCATCGACGAGCTGGCCAATCTGGCAGGCGAAGACCCGTACCCGTTCCGCCGCCGCCTGCTCAACCATGCGCCCCGCCACCGCAAGGTGCTCGACGCGGCCGCCGAGAAAGCCGGCTGGGGCCAACCTCTCGGCAAGGGCCGAGGCCGGGGCATCGCCCTGCACGAGTCGTTCGGCAGCATCGTCGCCGAGGTGGCCGAGGTCGCCATCAACGACGGCAAGCTACGCGTCGAGCGCGTGGTCTGTGCCGTGGACGCCGGCACCGCGGTCAATCCGGACGGCCTGACCGCGCAGATGGAGAGCGGCATCGTCTACGCCCTGACCGCGGCCCTGCACGGCGAGATCAGCATCGAGCGCGGACGCGTCAAGCAGAGCAACTTCCACGACTACCCGATGCTGCGCATGGACGAGATGCCGGTGGTCGAGACGGTGATCGTGAACAGTGGCGGCCCGCTCGGCGGCGCCGGCGAACCCGGCACACCACCGCTGGCCCCGGCGCTCGCGAACGCGATCCACGACGCGATCGGGGTCCGTGTCAGGGAGTTGCCGGTCGCCAAACACGACCTACGTGTGTGACGCCTTCGAGCAACGACTGTCGGGTGCGACTACGCGCCACTCCTATCGCTGCGCAATTCCGCCAATCGCTTCGGCAGGTCCTCGCGTCCCGGGATTTCGGCAAACCTTTGCGCCCAGCGTTCGAGGTAGGACCAGTCCAGGTGCGGTGCCTGCCGGTCAACCACTGACCGGGCATCCTCGATGTCCCGCGCACGTCCCGCAAACAGCTTCAACAGGAGGAGGTCCTCGGGCGAGGCGAACGGGACCGTTTCCCCGGACAGACGAACGCCCACGGCGCGGTCGACGGCCAGCCTCTCGAAATCGGTATTCGAAAAGATGAAGTCGACGCGGATCCCACTCGATTGACTCCGGGCCGGCAGCACAAAGGTCTCGCGCGCGAATTCGACCGGATTCGCCACCAGCGACTCGAGGTCGGCGGCTCGGCATACAGCTTCCACGGTCGCCACGTCTTCCGGCCCGACGCTCAACGATACGTCGATGTCCTCCGTCAGCCGAGGCGCACCGTGGAGAAGGACCGCCTGGCCGCCGATGAGCATGTGGGAGACTCCCCGTCGCGTCAGTTCACGGGAAACCGCCGCGAGAAGACGGTCGAACTCAGGTCGTTGGCGGGAGGCCATTGAGCGCTCGCGCGACCTTCAGGTCAACTTCGAGGTCCACCCGCCAATCGACGCCGAGGTCGTCCCTCATTTCGCGGGCCTCCACCCACAGCGCCTCGAAGATTGCCAGGGCTTCCCGGTAGGTCATATCGCGGTAGGCCTGGCGCCGATAACGCGCCTCGAAATCGCGAAGCCGTTGCGTGTCTCGAACCATGTCCTATCCGTGCGGCCGATGTGTGCGGATGCCGTGGTCGATTGTCGCGTCTGCCTAGCCGGCGTACAAGCGAGCGTCGGTTCATTCACGCGGTTGTCCACGGCATCGCCGCCGCCTCGTGGGGCCAGAGAAAACGGAAGCCGGCTTGTTCCGCAGGCCGCTTGTCCAAGTCCTCGCGGTCGCCGATGTGGTAGTAGCCCTCGGCATCGAAAGTCGCCTTGACCTCGCCGAGCATGTGTTTCGAGACGGTGAAGTCGACCTCGATGCCGTGCCGTTGCCACAGGGCGCGCTGGGCGCTGAGCGGACGGTCCGAGCAACTGCCGACGAGCAGCCCCTGGTCCTTGACTTGGCGGACGAAGTCCATGGTGAGAATTCCCGGAGGGTCGCCCTCCTCCAAGGTCCCGTCGATGTCGAAGCTGATCAGGATCACGGCGTCGAGCTCCAGACCGTGTAGTCGCCGCCGAGGGGCATCGGCCCGCCCGACACCGCGACTTCCGGCTTGACGCCCGTGACCTGGCGCTCGCCCGCCCGCTGCTGCAGTTGCTGGATGCAGTCCGTGTGCATCCAGAAGCGGCTGCGTCCGCAACCGATGTTGCCACCGCTCGGCTGTACCGGATTCGGTCCACTGATGCTGATGTCCGTCTGGTAGAAGTCGAGGGCCTCGCCGAACTTGAGCCCGCGGTAGCCGAGCCCCTCGATGTGGAACTGGTGGAACTGCGTGAAGCCGTCGTACATGTTCTCGAACGACAGGTCGGCGGCTGTGATGCCCGCGCCTTCGTAGATCTTCCGTGCCGTTCGCGCGGTGTCCTCCTCCACTTCGTCCAGCGTCGGTGTCAGGCTGCGCGGCCGGGTACGGCTCGACGCGTGGTTCAGGATGTAGACCGGCTTCTGCTTGAGGTGGCGCGCGCGTTCGGCGGTGGTGAAGAGGTACGCCGCCGAGACCATGATCGGCATGTCGTTGTCGAACAGGTTGGCCGGTTTGGCGATCCAGCGCGCCGCCTTGTAGTCCTCGGCGGTGATCTCCTCGGGCCGGTGCTGCGCCCAGTAGCCCTCCGGGAACTTGAGCCCGTTCTGTCGCGAGTTCGCGATGAACGGCGCCATCATGTCGTGGCTCTTGCCGTACTTGCGGCAGTACTCGGCGAACTGCACCGCCGTGCCGAAGCAGGCGGGCGTCCCCCAGAGCGAGCGGATGGCGCTCGATCCCGGCACTGCGGCGCCCGCGTTGGCGCCGCCCTGGGAGTAGCGGCCCTCGAGGTTGTGCCAGCTCTTCAGCACCAGGCAGGTGTGCGCCCGACCGTCGCCGACGGCCTGTGCGGCCACGCAGATGGCCGTGGACATGCAAACCATGCCGTAGCTGGTGAATCGCACGCCGTTCAACTCCGGCATGTTCTTCAGTATCCACTCGGCACTGAGGCGCGTGATGCCGTCCAGCGGGTCGTCGGTCCGCTCGTAGGCGTTGATCGTATCCCACGGCAGCGGCTTGTCCTGGGGCCAGAAAGCACCCGTGGTCGTGGTCGGATCCATGACCAGGCCATCCACTTCCGCCGGGTCGACGCCGGCGTCCTCGATGGCCCCGCGCAGCGCGGCCAGGCTGATGCCTCCCACCGAGTTCGCGGGTGTGCCGTCCCAACGACGTGCCGTCGGCGAGTGGCCGATACCCACCGCGGCGACCTTGCCACGGTGTTCCCAGACGCCGAGTCCTTCCGCGGTGCGAAACACCGAAGCGGGCGCCGCCGACGTGTTCATTTCCCCTCCGTCGCGACGCGCCACTCGGGAACCTTCTGGCCGTTCGCGGTGGCTTCGAACACCACTTCCACCGGCGCACCAACAGGCACTTCGTCCACGGGCGTGCCGGGAAGGTGCGAGTACATCTGGATTCCGGGATCCTCGTCCAGGGTGATCACCGCGACGTTGAACGGCTGGCCTTCCTGGAGCAACCGAACCGGAGAGTCGTGGACGACGCCGTAGTTGTAGATCCGCCCCCGACCGCACATCTGCCGCCATTGCAGCCCGTCGTCGGATCCACACCCGTGACATGCCCGCGCCGGCGGGTGCTGCAGCTGGTCGCAGGCCACGCAGTATTGGATTACCAGCCGCTCCGCGTTGGCGGCCTCCCAGAACGGCCGCGTCAAGTCGTCCGGGTCAATGCCCTGCTTCATGCCCTCCCCAATCGTTCGACACGAAAAGGTGCATTGAATGCAATCGCCGACGTCATGGTCAACCGATCGCCCCGTTAGACCGGGATCAACCCGGTCTCGCCCATCCAATAGGCAGCGACGTTGAACACCGCGTGGGCAACGATGCACGCCTCGATACCGTGCTTGCGGGCAAGCCAGCCGAGCACGATTCCTGCTGGAAAGATCTGCACGAGCTTCACCCACTCCGGTTCGAGCGTGCCGACGTGCGCAATCGTCCAGATGCTTGCCGAGATCACGATCGCCAGCCAGTAACGGCGATCCCACCATCCCAGGTAGCGTGCCACGAGGTTCTGGATTCCCAGGCGGTAGACCAGTTCCTCCTCCACGGCGACGAGACCGACCGCCAACAGGCCGATCGCCGCCGTCTCGCTCCCGTTCGGCTCTGCCTGCGCACCGAACAACCGCTGCGCGATGTCCGACAACTCCGGCGTGAATACGTGAAACAGCACGAACGTGTACGCGCACCAAACGCCGGCGACGACCAGCGCCACGACCAGGGTCGGGCCGACAGACACTCGGGCGCTGTTTGCATCGAGACCACCGAGACCCGGCCTGATCAGCGGAAACGCGGCGAATCCTGCTTGGGCGCAGCATGAAATGCCCACCGCCGTGAACAGGAACGTCCGCGCCATGCCGATCACGAGAACGAACACCAGGACCACGGCGAACGCCCCCGACAAGGCGACAATCGGCAACGTGGCCAACACGAGCACGCCAACGGTCACTGCGGCGAATCGCGAGCAATCCTTGATGTTCGCCGAATTACCGAACCACGAGACGGCCATGGCGACGAAGAACGCGAACAGGACAAGCCCGTTGATGATCGCGAGCGCTTGTACCATGGGGCTTCCGGCTGGCCCGTGAGCCCTCGGGCTACGGCAGCAACGCGCCGCCGTCCACGTCGATGGTCGTACCCGTCATGTAGTCGTTTCGAAGCGTCAGCAGGATCGCCGACGCCACCTCGTCCGCCGTGCCGGCCCGCTTGATCAGCATGTTGCGCGTGGCGTTGGCGAGGAACTGCTCCCGCGCCTCACCCTGGGCGGCGAACATCGGCGTGTCGATGATTCCCGGGGACACCACGTTGATGCGCCGCGGTGCGATCTCCGGGGCGATGGCGCGCACGAATCCCTCCACCGCGTTGCCCACCGTGGAGATCGCCGAGGACCCCGGATTGGCCTTGCGCGCCGGATAACCGCTCACCAGCGTGATCGCGCCTTCGGGGGCCATGTGGGCTGTGCCCAGGCGCACGCTGTTGGTGTAGCCCCAGAGCTTGCGGAACGAGCCCTGGAAGCCGTCGAGGTCCATCTGCAGGAACGGACCCGACGCCCGCTCCCCGCCCGTCGCGGCGTTGACCAGGATGTCGAAACCTCCCTGCTCTTCGAACAGTGCGGTGAGTGCCCCCCGATCGAGCACGTCGATGGTCCGAAAGCTGACGCCATCGCCCGTGACGGATCTTGCCTGGTCCAGGTTGGACTCCGATCGGCTGCCGGCAACGACGCTGACGCCCGCCGCCTCGAGTTGACGCGTCACGGCGAGGCCGATGCCCGATGTACCACCGAGAACGATGGCCTGCTTGCCTTCCAGATCCATGGGGTACCCCCTCGAAGTCTATTATTCGGCGACGATGTTGCGCGGCGTCTCGCCGGCATCGACGATCAACTGCTTGATCTCGTCCAGCACCCGATCCAAGGCCACCGGATCGGTACCGCGAATAACCAGCGTTGTCCCGTAGCCGTCATCGTCCATGAACGGATAGCTGCCGATGTCGATCTCGACGAAGCGGTCCTGGATCGCTTCGAGGCCAGTCGCCACCTGGCTCTCGCCGAGATACGCGGTGACCGAACGCGACTGCACGACTGCACCGCCTTCGAGTTGGATGGTGGAGATCATCGCCTGCATCACCGAGGGAATGCCGGCCATCACGTAGACGTTGCCGATGTTGAAACCCTGCGGGCCGCCCGTGGCGTTCTCGACCAGTTCCGCGCCTTCGGGGATCCGCGCCATGCGCATGCGCGATTCCATAACGGCCGGCGGCGAAGGCCGTCTCCGGATCCGGGCCGCGATAGTCTCGTTGATCACCAGGGGGACGCCGAAGGCCTTGGCGATGCAGTCTGCGGTGATGTCGTCGTGGGTCGGGCCTATGCCGCCGGTGGTGAACACGTAGTCGTACTTGGCGCGAACCTCGTTGACGGCATCGACGATGACGTCGTCGACGTCCGGGATCACCCGTGCCTCACGAACGCGTACGCCGGCCTCGCCGACGACGTTGGCGATGTGGTTCAGGTTCGTGTCCTGGGTACGGCCGGACAGGATTTCGTTGCCGATGATCAGCACGCAGGCGGTTACGACGCGTTCTGGCATGGTCCTCGATGTTCGTCTCGATGCCGGTTCATGCTATCAGTTCGGGTACACCCCGGGCACGGCGACACGTTGTGGCCAGTCGATGGCGAGACGCGTGAGGGTGATCCGTTGGTCCCTCGCGTGCAGCCCAGCCACTGGTCAAACGGTCTGCAGCAGCGCGTTCAACAGGTCGTCCTTGCCCGGGTCGGCCGACAGCACGGTATCCTCGTTGAAGATCCTCATCGCGTCCGCGGACTCGAGACGCCGTCCCGCCTCGGCCAGCAACTCGGTCACCCGTTCGCGAGGGGCACCCGAGCCGAGCGACGCCGAGGCGAACCAGGCGTAGCCGTAGCCGTCGAGTTCAAGGTCCTGCTGTGCCCGCACGAAAAAGTCCACGGCCTCCTCTGGCCGGTTTTCCCATAGCATGACGGCGCCGAGGTTGCTGTAGGCGATGCCAATTTGCCTGCGCGGCCAATCACAGTGTTCGAGGAAGAAACGGTAGGCGTCGACGGCTTGTGTCACGGCCTCCGGGTCGCCGCGCCGGACCGCGTTGCCCACCTTCTGCTGCTCGAACCTCTGTTCGGCCCACAGCCGCGCCGACCAGTCCGGATCCTCGTCGATGATCGCGGCCATGCGTTGGGTCAGGGCGTCGATCTCATCCGCGTAGGTCTCGTAGTCCGTACCCATGGTCATCACCGCCGTGTGCAGCAACTCGTAGCGGTTCTCCCGGTTCGCCGCCGTGGCCTCGGCGCCGGCGTCGAGGGCGTGGAAAAGCCCCACCCACGCCTCGCGATGGCCGACCGCGTGCCAGCAGTGGCAATGTGACGAGTTCCACATTGCGTCCGCCCACTCGGTGGGCGGACGATGGGCCATCGCCTCTTCGATGTGTGCCCGATGCACGTCGACGCCGTCCTAGTGCCGTTCCAGTAACGTCAACGCGCTGACCAGCTCGAGGGTGGCGAACGCGCGGTCCTCCCAGGCCGGTCCCTGGTCGAGGAACCGTTGGCACAGGTGGGCCAGATTGGCCGAGTCGTGGCGTAGGTGATGGATCCACACGGTCAGCCTCACCGCGGCGGCGTCCATGGAGGCACCCGTTGTCAGCGGACGCAGCACATCGAGCGCATCCGTCAAGAGCGGCGAATGTTGCGGAACGCTATCGGTCTTCGACCGCTCGGAGTATTCGCCGACCAGGGCCTGGGCCCGCTCCAGGCGATCGGGCGGTCTTCTTCCGCCGCCGTTCTCCATGGTGATCTCACGGTTGATGGCGTGGACGACCCCGGCCGTCTCCGCGGCCCGCTGCCGAATCGCGTCGCGCTGGTTGCGCAGCGCGGCCAGGCGGTCCTTCGCCGAGGCGGTCAGCAGTTCTCGAATCTCGTCCAGGGAGAACCCCAACGCTTGGTATCGGCGGATGCGGCGCAGGGCGCTGATATCGTCCTGGTCGTATAGCCGATAGTCGGCGTCGGACCGGGCGGACGGCTGCAACAGACCGATCGTGTCGTAGTGATGCAGCGCACGGACGGTGACGCCCGACAACGCCGCGGCCTCGCTTACTTGGTACATTTTTCACTCCTCATCGAAGCCCGTGGCAGGGCCGATGAGCGGACTGTGCGGCCTGACGTGGAGAGAGGGTCAAGCCCCTCTTGGAGCGCTCCATACGCGTGGCCTGACCGGGCAGCGGACGCCGACTGATCACTCCCCTCGAAATACCGGTCGGCGCTTCTCCGCGAACGCCCGGCGGCCTTCGCGGTAGTCCCCGGACTCGAAGCAGGCGTTCACCAGCTTGCCGACCGCGGCGAGATCATCCGGCCGCTCGCCCGCCTCCCAGGCTTCCACGGCCGCCTTGGCGGCACGCACCGTCAGCGGGGCGTTGCCGGCGACCCGGCGGGCGTATTCCGTGACCGCCTCGTCGATGGTCTCGCGTGGCTCGACGAAGTTGATGAGCCCGATGCGCAGTGCTTCCTCCGCGCCGAGAAACCGCGCCGAGAACATGATGTCCCTCGCCTGGGCCGGCCCCACCGTTCGCGCGAGCTTGGCCAGGCCGTCGTAGCCGTAGCCCAGGCCCAGCTTCGCGGCGGGTATGCCGAAAGTGGAGTCCGGCGTTGCGAAGCGAATGTCCGCGTTCAGCGACGTGGCGAGTCCGCCGCCGATGCAGTAGCCGGTGATCTCGGCGATGAGCGGCTTGCTGAAGGTGGCAAGCGCGTGACCGCCCCGCGCCGACATGCGGCCGTATTCCCGTTGCTGCTCGACATTGGACCGCTTGGAATCGAATTCGCTGATGTCGGCGCCGGAAACGAAGGACTTGCCACCCGCACCCGACATCACCACGACGCGGACGTCGTCGTTCGCCTCGAAGCAATCGAGGGCATCAGCCACCCCCAGCCACATGTCGAGCGACAGCGCGTTGTGCTTGGCGGGGTTGTTGAACACGAGACGGCCGATCCCGTCGCCGTCGATCTCGGCGAGCATGCGTTCGGTGGACAGGTCGATCATCACGGCGAATTCTCCTTCAGATCCTCGTCACTCGAGCCATGTTCCCGCAACCACGCCGGAATATCCCGCGTCCCGTGCAGGACGCGCCAGACATCGATCCCACCCTCGTTCTCCACGTAGAAGACCAGGTACGGGAACTTGCCGGCCATTTGGAACCGCAAGCCGGGAATGTCGAGTTCGTGGGCATAGCGAGGCGAACCGGTCCCGGGCTGTTCTCCGATGTTTCGGCGGCTACTCTCCAACGCGTCAATGAAGTCCAAGGCAACCGAAGGCCCCGCCTCGGCGACGTAGGGCGCTACGGCCTCATCAATGTCAAGCCGGGCGCTCTCCCGCAGAACAACCGGCTTGCCGCTCACCGTCGCCCGGCTTGGCGGACCACGTTTCGGAGCCGGTCGAAATAGGCGGAGTCGGCCGCGACCTCAGGCGGCGATGCCGCACCGTCAAGGAGAAGACCGCGCAGGTGTTGGCGTTCCTGGTCCTTTCGAATGAGTTCACGGATGTACTCGCTCGACGTGCTGTAGCCTCGCGTGCCGACCTGATAGTCCACGAAGGACTTGAGCATCTCGGGAAGCGATATGTTCATCGTGGTCATGGTCTAGTGCGTCTCGCTTTGCGAGCCGTTCAAGAGCAGTTCGAAGCGATTTTGCATTTGCAACCTGAGTGTGCACATCAAGGGCGCTCAAGGGGTCTAGACGCTAGTCGTATTGGCAAAATTTGGCAAGACGCGAATCAGACCTTCCCTAGGCCTAAAAGCGCAACTCGACCCGGATGCCGGACTCGCGCGCATCGTTGCTCAATATGCGGAGCACGTAGTCGCCCGTGTTCAGCCGCGCGTTGTCGTAGCGCACGTCGCCTACGTTCCGACCATAGGCCGCGACTTTCCAGCCACCGTTGGGCGGGGAGTACGCAAGGTGGAAATCGACCAGCGCACGGCTGGCGATGCGCGTCAGGCGTCCGGGGTCGGAACTGGGCTCCCCCCACATGGCGCTCCGGTACGACCAGTCGATGCGGGCCTCGACGGCGCCGCCGGCGGGTAGCGGCCAGCGGTACTCGGGGGCGACGGATAGCGTGAGCGTCGGTGTCAGCGGCGCAACCGGGCGCACGCCTTCGCGGTGGTCGACTTGGACCTCCGCGTAGCCAAGCGCGGCCTGCACCCGGAAGCGTTCCGTCGCGACCAGCACGCCGTCCAGTTCGAAACCGGCGGTGCGCTGTCCGACAATCAGGTTGACCGTCGTGAACCCTCGGCCGATCGTGGTGCTCACCTGGTAGGGCAGACTGTGGTAGCGCGTCCGGAACGCCGCCGCGCGGAGGTCCAAACCGCGCCAAGGCCGACCCTTCACGCCGAGTTCGAAGTTCACGGCCGTGACGTGGTCGCCCGCCGCGAAACAGGCCGGGTCGACGAACAGGCAGTAGGGGCGCGCAGGGAACTGGCCGGACTGGTAGCCGCTCTGGGCGGATGCGTACACGGTCATCCGCTCGTTGGCAGCGTAGAGTAGGGACAGGTCCCAGCTCGTCTCGGACCAGGACCGTTCGCCTTCGACGGGTCCGGTCCCGACGTCCGTGACGGCCTGCTTGCGGTCCTCCGTCCAGCGCAAGCCGCCTCCCAGACGCCACCGGTCGAATTCCCGGGCGGCGTTGACAAACGCCGCGGAACTGTCGACACGCTGCTCCAGCCGGAACGCACCCCGGTCGCCGAGGAACACCGTGGGATCCTGTATGTTGGCACCCTCCTCGGCGAAGCGGTGGAATCCGGCGATCAGCTCCAAACCCGCGAGATCACCGAGGATCTGCACCTCCAACGAGACCTGGTCGGCTTCGCCGCGTTCGGGGAAGCTCAGGAAGTCGGCGAAGAAGCTGTCGTCGTCGAGTCCGGCCTCGTACTCGGAGCGCCGTGCACCGGCAATCGTCCTCACCGTCACCCCCTCGCGAAGAGCCCACTCCGTCGTCAAGGCAAGCCCCCGGGCGGCGTTCGTCGTGCCAGCTTGATGTGCCTGGCCCGTGTTGTTGTCGTACGGGTTGGCGGCAACATCCGCGTTCCGGTAGCCGGCGGCGTAGACCGCGCCCCCCGGGACTTCGTCGATCAGTGTCGTGTATGGGTTGAGACCGTTGTCGCCATCGTTGGCGTCCGCTACCAGCGTCAGCGACAGCGCCTCCGCCGGTCGCCACAACAGAGTGAAGCGAGCCGACAGCTCCCGCGTCTCGCCGACACCGACGTCCACGTCCGGGAGATTGCGGAACTCGCCCACCCCACCGCGGCGGCTGACGCCGGCCGACAGCGTCGCGGCCACCGTTTCGGTTAGGTCTGCATCGACCTTCAGGTCCGTGTCCACCCGCCCCAGGGAACCCACGCGTGCGGCGACCTCGATACCGGGATCGGTTCCCGGGGCCGAGGTGATGATGTTGATGGCACCGCCGATGGAATTGCGCCCGTAGAGTGTCCCCTGCGGCCCGCGCAGCACCTCGACACGCGCCACGTTCGCGAGGTTCCAGTGCTGCCCGACCTGGCGACCCAGATACACGCCGTCCACGTATACGCCCACGCCCGGATCGGTGGTGATCAGGTGGTCTTGCGTGCCGATACCCCGAATGAACGGATTCGCCGACGAGACATGGCCCGCCGAGAAGGTCGTGACGTTCAAGTTCGGCACGTGCTTGCCAACGTCCACGAGGTCGGCGATACCGCGCTCCTCCAGCACGTCGCCAGCCAACACGCTCAGCGACGCGGGTATGTCGTCGGCCGACTGCTCGCGCTTGGCGGCGGTGACCACGACTTCCTCGATGGCGGCTGCTTCCCGCTCGGTCGCGTGCGCCACGAACACTGTCACGGCGAACAGGAAATGCAGGACGATGCGGACGACCATTTGGGAACCGGGCATCGAGCTGGGAGCGGGTGTTGCTATTGCCGAAACCTGGACGTGAGGGTCTAACGGCCCTTGAGTTTCGCCAGCTCCGCCGCCAACGCGCCTGCTCTCGCTTCCGCTTCCTTTGGCGTGGAAAGGTTTCGGCCGGTCTCGGCATCGTAGAATCGGAGTTCGGACCCGTCGAGCCACAGACCGAGACCGAGGGTCTTGCTCGGGAAACCCGGTTTGCCGTTGGGCAGCACGGCAGTCGCCACGGCACGGTAGCCGGTGCCCGATAGCTCGAAGCCCTTGAGCGCCGGTTTGATGTACTCGCCACGAGGGTCGTAGAGAAAGTACTCGGCCACACCCCAACGCGCATACCGCGACTTCTTGCGCCGGTCCTCGCGCCGGGTGGTCTTCGAGGTCACCTCCAGCACGAACGCCGGGGGCTCGTCCTCCCAGAGCTTGTAGATCTCGCGCTCGCGATCCGCCACGCCGAAGGCGACGAAGACGTCAGGCGACAGGTGCCGCCTCGGGTTGCCGCGCTCGTCGTAGACCAGCATGTTGACGCCGACATACGCGCCCGGACGGGACTCGAAACGCATGGTGAGGGCGTGCGCCGCATCCGCCAGGCGGCGGTAGTGCAACGGAGTCTCCGCCACCGGCCTGCCGTCCCCGGTCGGGTAATCAACGTCGGCGTCGAAGGTGAGGGCTTCGCTCATGGATCGGTCTCCCTGTGCGCCGTTCCTGCCAAGCGCAATTCCATTGCAGCCCCTTTTGTGCGTGGTGTCCGCCGGGGTCCGCGCTGCCGTTGATGTGACCGTAGCACGGACGCTCCGACGCCCTCAATCCGTAGTCGCCATGGCCGCTGTGGAGCATCGACATTTCCGAAGGTTCGAACACGAGGACTGTCTCCGATGCGATGCGGTCGTACTGACAGCCATCCGCCATAGATGCTGTGCGAGAAGGATGAAATCGGCGCAGGACGCCGCTGATCGCGTGACGCGGGCGACCACGAGGGTCGCCCCTACCGTTTGACGTTGCCTCGGACAGCGCCCTTCAAGCGTTCCTTTTCGAACTTCGTTCGTCCTGGCATGGCTCGTTTCTCAATTGTGGCGCAGGGCTTGTGTGGCCCCGCGCTATTCGGCGGCCCGCTCGATTTCGCCCCCGCGCCCCCGCTCCAGCGCGCGCGCTCGCTCCACCATTGCGCGAGCGCGGCTCAAGTGCGGCGCGTCGACCATCTGGCCGTTGTAGGTGAATGCCATCCTGCCTTGGGCCTGGGCTTCCTCGAAGGCCTCGATCAACGCGCGGGCCTCGGCGACCTGCTTCGGCGCCGGCGTGAAGGCGGTGTTGATCACGTCGATCTGGTCCGGGTGGATGGAGATCTTGCCGGTGAACCCCAGTCGGGCGCCCTCCTCGCACTCCGCACGAAGGCCGTCGATGTCGCGAAAGTCGACGTACACGGCGTCGATGGGTTGAACGCCGCCAGCCGCCGCGCTCAACAGCGTCACCACCCGACAGTGCTGGTAGACCGGCAGGTAGTTGCCCGCCTCGTCGCGATTGGCCGGGACGCCCAGGGTCGCCGACAGATCTTCCGCGCCCCAGGACATGGCCAGCACTCGCGGGCACTGAGGTAGCGTCGGAACGTTCAGCGCCCCCAGCGGTGTTTCGGCGGCGATCAGGATCAGGCCGACGCTGCGGTCGGGATGGCCGTGCAGGCGCTCCAGCCGCGACAACTCGGCATCGATGGCGTCGAGATCCTCCAAGGTGTCCGGCTTCGGCACCACGTAGGCATCAGGCGGTGTCGCCATGGTGGCCTCGAGGTCGGCGTGCCCCCATGAGGTGTCCAAGGGGTTCATGCGAACCGTTTTCTCCTTGGGGCCGAAGTCGGTAGCCGCCAGCCATGACGCCACGACGCCACGGACCTCGTCCTTCCGATCTGGGGTGACGGCATCCTCTAGGTCGAGGATCAACGTGTCGGCATTGGTATCGAGCGCCTTGGCGAGCATGCGGTCGTTGCCGCCGGGCACGAAGTGCAGGGAGCGTCGCAACCGCGTCATTGCAAGGCGCGCTCCGCGACCGGCCCGCGGTGCCGGCAATTCATCGCGTTCTCTCTCATCTCCCCTCGTCTCCACTCGTCTCCACTCGTCTTCCCTCGTCTAATAACGGCGGAATCGGCAAGTCACGCCGGCTTGCGCATCATCATGGCACCGCGCAGGCACGAACAAACCACCTGGCCCCGTTGGTTGGTCCCCACGTGCTCGAAGGTGACGATACCCCGATCCGGCTTCGTGCGGCTCTCGCGGCGATCCACCACCGTCGACGCCACGCGGATCGTGTCACCGAGGAATACCGGGTTCGGGAACGTGGTCTTGTCGAAACCGAGGTTGCCGAGGGTCGTGCCCAACGTGGTGTCGCCGACGGAGAGGCCCACCACCAAGCCCAGGGTGAAGATGCTGTTGACGAGAATCTGGCCGTGGATCGAGTCCTTGGCGAACTCCGCGTCCAAGTGCAGCGGCTGGGGATTCCCCGTCAACGTCGTGAACAGCAGATTGTCGGTCTCAGTGACCGTGCGACCCGGCTCGTGGTCGAACCTGCGTCCGATCTCGAGTTCCTCGAAGTACCTTCCGGCCATCAGACACCCCCCTTTGGCGCTATGCTATCGCCGCATGGACTTTGAAACGACCGACGAACACCAACTGATCCGCGACGCCATCGGCCGGATCTGCTCGAACTTCCCCGACGACTACTGGGCCGAATGCGACCGCGAACACCGCTTTCCGTGGGACTTCTACAATGCGCTCGCGAAGGATGGCTGGGTCGGCATCGCCATCCCCGAGGACTACGGCGGCAGCGGACGCGGCATCACCGAAGCGTCCATCGTGCTCGAGGAGGTCGCGGCCTCCGGTGCGGCGATGAACGGCGCGAGCAGCGTCCACCTGTCGATCTTCGGCATGCATCCCGTCGTCCGGCACGGCTCCGAGGAGATGAAGCAGAAGTACCTGCCGCGGGTGGCGAACGGCGACCTGCACGTTTCCTTCGGGGTGACCGAACCCGATGCGGGCACCGACACCACGTCCATCACCACCACCGCCCGTCGGGAAGGCGACACCTACATCGTGCGCGGCCGAAAGGTGTGGACCACCAAGGCGCTCGACGCCGAACGCGTGTTGCTGCTGGTCCGCACGGCGTCCCGCGAGAAGGTCGCCAAGCGGACCGAGGGCATGACCCTGCTGCTCGCCGAACTGCAGCGGCCGGAGGTCACGATCTCCCCAATCGACAAGGTCGGCCGCAATGCCGTCGCCACCTGCGAGGTGGTCTACGACGACCTCCCCGTGCACATCACCGACCGGGTGGGCGAGGAGGGCAAGGGGTTCCGCTACCTCCTCGACGGCCTGAACGCCGAACGCATCCTCGTCGCCTCGGAAGCCTTGGGGATTGGCCGCGCCGCCATGCGCCGGGCGGTGGACTACGCCAACGAACGCGTCGTCTTCAACCGGCCGATCGGCATGAACCAGGGCGTTTCGTTCCCACTCGGTGAAGCCCGGATGCGCCTCGATGCCGCCGAACTGATGATCCGCAAGGCGTCGTGGCTCATCGACAATGGCCAGCCCTGCGGGGCCGAAGCCAACATGGCCAAGTGGCTGGCCGCCGACGCCTGCTTCCAGGCCGCCGACCAGGCGGTGCAGACCCACGGCGGCTTCGGCTACGCCAAGGAGTTCCACGTCGAGCGGTACTGGCGGGAAGCCCGTCTGCAGCGCATCGCGCCGATTTCGCAGGAGATGGTGCTGAACTACGTGACGGAGCATGTATTGGGGCTGCCCCGGTCGTACTGAACGCGACCGTCTCCCACCCTTCCGGGAGACTCCTTGGCTGGTTTTACGGCGACTCGGTCAGCGAGCCAGTTCGTCCAAGTCGGGTTCGCCGTTGCACGGCGGCAGATAGTCGTCGCCGACTCGTCGGCCGCCGTTTCCGGTGGGGCGATTCAACTTTCCTGACAACGCCTGTCGTGCGACGTCAATGGACGCTTGAATCTGGTCCAAGGCCAGCAAAGCGATTCGATCGACGAAGGCCCGGAGATCACCTCTGTCCGCAACTTCCAATACGTTGATGTAGGCTGGCTTCGCCAAAGCCGTGACGATCGGCGGTGGCAGATTCCGCTTTACGTATGCGTACGCCATCAACAGTCTCGACACCCGCCCGTTGCCATCCTGGATTCGGCGAGCCACGCTGCGACGAAGCGGTCGGCCGGGTCTCCCGCCTTCATCTTCGTGCGCGCCTCGAGCCACTGCCGTTCAAGGATGTGGTACTGCAGGTTGCCCCAGTCTTGCGCGCCCTCGGGCAAGCCTTCGAGCGGCTTCCAGATTTCGGGCTGCTGGTTCATGCCGGGATTGTAAACCCACCGCTCCTGCACCCCAGCGAATGGAGCATCGAGGGTCTACGACAAATCCTATCCCGATGCGTGCCCTACGGTTTATCCATCACCGCCCGAATGCGGTGCTTGTCGCGCGCCTTTTCGTACGCCTTGTTGGATATCTCTCCGGCGTCGACCAGCGCTTTCAACTCTTCGAGCCTGCGGTCGAGCTTGTCGTGCCGCGCCCGGTCGGATGGGCGTATGGACTCCGGCCCGCCACTCAAGGGGCCCCGGTCCTTGAATCCGTAGCTCGCCTCGTCGAACTCGATGCGCCGGTTGACGCTGCGGATCCGCGAGTAGAGGACCTCGATGACGGCGATACCGACGAGAATCGGGAGCATCCAATACAGGCCGCCGAGAAGGTAGGCCTGGTAGACAAGGGCGACGTTGACGCCCTGCGCGAGGACTACGAGGGCGATGAGCATCCGCTTCTGGTAGCTCGTGGTCGAGTCGCTGATCGCCTCCCCGGACCACTCGTTGGACATGCGCCAGCCGATGCGGTCGACGTCGTTGGCGATGTAGCGGAAGAACTGGGCGACCCCGATGAGGAACAGCGCCAGCAGCGCCGGACGCCAGCCGCGGTAGACGAACAGCAGGGCGACGAGCAGCACATAGCCACCGCCGATGCCGACGAACAGCGTCCCCTTCCACAGACGCTGCAGCTTTACACGGGCGGATGTTTCGGCCGATGGCGCCATTGGTCTACCTCAACCGGGTTCGGTACGCCGAGCATCGGTCAGCCAGTTCGCCGAGGCAACCACGATCCGTCAGGTCGCACCCGGGAAGACCCCGCGGTCGCACACCCTGCTACGCGCGACATCACTTCACGAGGACGGCTATTCCGTTGCTGTGTTTTCGCCACCACGCGAAGTAGTTGAGAAGGAGGACGCGTAGCGCCGGGAGCCGTCGCAACCGGGTTCTCAGCCGCGCCGACTGCTCACCGCGGCCGGCGGCGGTAACGGCAAGCATGATGTCGAACGGGTGCGGGTGAATCTCCACCTTCGAGAACCCCAGGGAACGACCGATGCGCTTGACGCGTCGAGGCGGCATGTCCTTCTCGTTGACGTTGTAGCGCTCCACCGCTTCACGCGAGAAACGATTCGACTCGTGGCCGTCCCCCGGCTCGCTGACCACGCAGACACCGCCGGGTTTCAGGGAATCGAAGGCCACCTTGAGTGCGGCGCGGTCGTCGTCGGCGTGGTGAAGCGCATCGTAGAACAGCACGCCGTCGAACTCGCCGGCAGGCTCCAGGTTCTCGAAGTCGCCCACCTCGAACCGCGCCCTGGACAAGCTCTCCTCCCGGCTCCGCTCCTCCGCCAACTCGATCATTCCCGGGGAGATATCCACGCCGACGACGTCGTAGCCATGGTGCGCGAGGAATATGCTGGTCCAGCCGCCGCCGCAGCCGAGGTCGAGAATCTTCGCCTTCGGCTCCGGTAGGAAGTAGAGAATCTGCCCGAATTGTGCGAGGTGCCGACCACAGTCCAGATCCGAGAACGGTTTGTACCTGACGTGCCTGCGGCCGGACGCTCCGATCACGTTCGGGTAGTCGATCTCTCCGGTCTTCATCCGTCGGTCTGTCTGTACGACCAGTCAGGGCGTCTGTGCAGCCGCCCTTGCGCCCTTCAGGTATTCGCGCGCCGAGCCCAGCAGCAACGCGCTGGTACTGGTCAGGAATACCTGGACACTCCGCTCGCGCCAATAGCCGACGTCTTCGGGCGTACGCGCAATGGTTCCCGCGGCCTTGCCGGCGGCCACGATCTTCTCAGTCAGCGACGTGATCGTATCGAGGACGGTCGGATGCTTCGTCTCCCCCGGCACGCCCAATGCGACCGACAGGTCCGACGGGCCGAGAAACACGACGTCGACCCCTTCGGTGGAGATGATCTCGTCGGCACGCTCGACGCCGGTACGGGTCTCGATCTGCGCCACCACGATCGTGGCCGCGTTGGCCTTGGCGACGTAGTCCGGTGGGGTCTCGAAGTCGTTCGCGCGCACCCCCGCCAGACCGCGCTTGCCGAGCGGCGGGTACTTGACCGAGTCCACCGCGCGCAGGGCATCCTCCCTGGTGCTCACCAAGGGCGTCATGATGCCGAGGACGCCCGCGTCGAGGTACTTGGCCATGACCTGTTGGGTGTTCTCCCCTACCCGCGAGAGCACCGGGATCCGGCGCGCCTCTGCGGCACGAATCATCTCCACCGCCTCGGCCGGGCCGATGGGACTGTGTTCACCGTCGATCATGAGGAAGTCCATGCCGGCGACGGCGAGTACTTCCGCGATGGTGGGCGACTCGACGTTGACGAACACGCCGAGGAGCGGCTCGCCCGTCAGCAGCCTTGCTCGGAAGGAGGGGTCGATCATCGGACCAGCTTCTTGCGTTTGCCCTGCACGTAGTCCACCAGTATGTACTCGCCGAGCTTGTCGGGCGAGGTGAAGAACACCCGGCCGCCGTTGATGCGCGCGATGGCGTCCATGAACGCCTTCAGGTGGTAGTCGACGTCGAGCATGAACGTGTTGATGGCGATGGACCGCTGGGTGCAGTGCTTGACCGCGCGCAACGTCGCCCGGTACGTCTCGGGTGTCGGCGGATAGGCGAAACGCGCGCGGCCGTTCTCCAGGTGCGCGGTGGGTTCGCCGTCGGAGATCATGATGATCTGCTTGGTGCCGGCGTTGTGCTTGGCGAGCAGGCGTTCCGCGAGCAGCAGTGCGTGCTGCATGTTGGTGCCGAGGACGTATTCGTCCCACTGCAGGAACGGCAGGTCGTGGGCCTTGAGTTCCTTGGCGTAGGCCGCGAAGCCGATGACGTGGAACGAGTCCTTGGGATACTGCGACGTGATCAGGTTGTGCAGCGCCAGCGCCACCTTCTTGGCGGCCTGGAACGAGCCGCGCAGCGCCATGGACCAGGAAAGATCGACGAGCATGGCGGTGGCGGTCGAGGTGATGAGTTCGGAGCGGTAGATCTCGAAGTCGTCGTGCTTCAGCCGCACCGGCGTGCGCGGACCTTCGCGGTCGATGGCGTTGCGGATGGTGCGCGGCATGTGCAGGTGGAAGGGGTCGCCGAATTCGTAGGCCTTGGTCTGTTCGAGACGCTCGCCGAAGCGGCCTTCCTCCGGCAGGGCGTGGTTGCCGAGGCTCTGGCGCTTGAGGCGCGCGTAGATCTCGCCGAGGGCTTTCAAGCCGATCATGCGCGAGCCACGCGGCGTCAGTTCCCAGCGGTCGCCCTCGGGGCGGATATAACCGGCCTTCTCGAGCGCCTCGAGGAGTTTCTTCAGATCGTCGATGGATTCGGCGGCATCGTCGTCGAGCAGTTCCTTCAACAGCTCCTGGTCGATCCGTTCGAGGTCGTTGCTGCGTTCCGCCGCCTGCACCTGGTTGATGAGTTCGTCCAGCGAGCGCATCTCCCGCATGAGTCGCATAGCGGCTTCGAGATTGATGTCCTCGCGGCCCGAGAAGCGGTAGCGGGACGAACGCGGGTTGTGAGCCGACATGCTCTGCGCCAGGCGCTGTAGTTCGTTTTCCAGTTCCGGGTCACCGAAACGGTCGGCGAACAACGACTGCAGTTGCTGACGTTGGTCGGGGGTCAGGGAGTCCATCAGCGACTGCGCGGCGGCCATCTGCTGGCGCATCTGCTCGACGAGATCCTCCAGGGACTGCGGCGGGTTGTCGCCGAACATGTCGCCGTACTTGTCCATGAATTCCTTGAAGTAGGAATCCAGCACGTCGGGGTCGACGCCCTTGGCCTTCTTCGACAACAGGTCGTTCAACGACTTCAACATGTCCTTCATGCGATCGATGTCGCCCTTGGACATGTTGTTGACCATGTTCTCGATGTCGTCGAAGAAGGTCTGCCCCATGGCGCGGCGCAGTTGGTTCAACAGCTCGATGTAGCGCCGCTGCGCCTCGGGATTCATGAACTCGTACTTCTCGAGTTCCTGCATCTTGCCCGCGGCGTTGTCGGGCAGGTTGTCGAGGCGTTCCTTGTTCTCGGCGGCAGCGCGCTGCATGACGTCGCCCGTCACCTCGTCGCCCTTGCCTTCGAGCCATTCGTCGATGGTGCCGCGCTCCAAGTCGAGGATTTCGTCGAGCTCCTTCTCGATCTCCTTGAAGACGCTCGACAGGTTGAAACGGTCGAGATGCTCGCGCTTCTGGTCGCGCAGGCGCTTCAGGATGTCTCGCAAGCCTTGCCGGTGTCCGCCCTGGGGAATGTCCATGCCCCTCGACAGGAGGTTGCGCATCGCCCAGCGCAGATCGCCGTAGTCCATGAGGTCGTCGACCATGGCGCCCATGGCGTCGTCGGCGGCGATGTCCGACGCCTGGCTGCCGTCGAATTGGGAGAAGCGGTGGTGTGTGAGTGGTCGGCGCATCGTGCTTACCCGGGGTTCACCCGGTGAAGGTGGACCGTCCGGCGGCGCTCTTCTTGTTCAGCAGCTTGTGCAGATACAACCCCTCGAGCACGAATTCGATCACCGACGGCCGCGCCGAGGGTATGTGGGCAAGCCTGTCGACGACCGCCTCAAGCCCCTCGAGTTGGGACGTGATGGCCTCGTAGTCGGCGAAGGTGGCGTCCTCGGCGGTGTCCACGGAGAAGCCCTCGTCGAAGGCCAGGACGACATCGGCGAGGGCGTCCACCGACAAATGGCGGTCGAACACGGCCTTGACGCCGGCAGCGAGAATGCGCTCCGTGATCCGGTCCTCCTGGCCCTCCTCCATGGCCTCGAACTCCACCTTGCCCTGCAGCGACGGGAGCACGAACGGCAGGTCCGAAATGCGTGGCACGACGTCGGTCTCGCCGATGCGCAGGGCGCGGCGGAAGGCGTTGGCGAGGAGCGCCTCGTAGTTGGCCACGGAAGCGCGCACGGACACGCCCGAGCGCTGGTTGACGTCCGGCGAACGACGCGCCTGGTGGGTGATCTCGGCGACGATCTCCTTCATGTGGGCAGGCACGTGGACGCGGTAGTCGCCCATGTCCAGGGCGGTCGCCTCCTGCTCCATGATGTCGATTTCCTTGTCGATGTCCTCCGGGTAGTGGGTGCGGATCTGCGCACCGTAGCGGTCCTTCAGCGGCGTGATGATGCGTCCGCGGTTGGTGTAGTCCTCGGGGTTGGCGGTCGCCACGAGAAACACGTCGAGGGGCATGCGCACCTTGTGACCGCGGATCTGCACGTCGCGCTCTTCGAGGACGTTGAGCAGTCCGACCTGGATGCGCTCGGCGAGATCGGGCAATTCGTTGATGGCGAAGATGCCCCGGTTGACCCGCGGCACGAGGCCGAAGTGGATGGTCAGTTCGTCGTCCAGGTAGCGCCCTTCCGCGACCTTGATGGGATCGACCTCGCCGATGAGATCCGCGATGGTTATGTCCGGGGTGGCGAGTTTCTCGGCGTAGCGTTCGGATCGGGGTAGCCACGCGATGGGCGTGGCGTCACCTTTTTCCTCCACGATCGCACGGCCCTGGGCGGTGATGGGTTCGAAGGGATTCTCCGGAATCTCCACGCCCTTGATGACCGGAATCTCGTCGTCGAGCAGGTTGGTGAGTCCGCGCACCAGCCGCGACTTCGCTTGGCCGCGTTCACCCAGCACCATGATGTCCTGGCCGCCGAGGAGGGCGTTGGCGATCTGCGGGATGACGGTCTCGTCGTAGCCGACGATGCCGGGAAACAGGCTCTCGCCGCGGCGCAGCTTGGCGATGAGGTTGCGGCGCATCTCGGCCTTGACGCCCAGCACCTCGTAGCCGGAGGCCCTGAGTTTGCCCAAGGTGGTCGCCTTTCTGGCCATGGCGTCGCTCGATCGGGGGAACGCTTCGAGTGTGGCAGTTCCGCTGACGCCGCGCAAACCTCACGCGCCAACCCCCACCCGAAACCATTCACCAAAGATCTGTTGCACGCCCGCCAAAACGCGATCGCACTGGGGTTCTGGCATCATTGCGGGCCATGGCGATGCAGGCTATGGACATCGACGCACTGCGTGAGGAGCGCAAGCGGCAGGTGGCGCTGGGCTACCGCGTATTCGCCGCGCTCGGCTGGGGCGATCTCGGCGACGGCCACATCAGCGCACGGGACCCGGAGCGCACGGACTGCTTTTGGCTGCTCGACGTCGACACGCCGTTCGGCGAGGCGAGCGCCGACAGGCTCGTACTGATCGAGCCCGACGGCAACGTGCGTGGTGGCAGCGGGAGGACGAACCTGCCGGCCTATTTCATCCATTACCCGATTCTCGCCGCGCGACCCGACGCCGTCGGCGTCGCCCACACCCACACGGGCCACGGGTCGCCTTTCTCGGCATCCGCCAGGCTCATGGAGCCGATCACGCAGGAGGCGTGCATTTTCTACGACGACCACGCCGTGTTCGACGACGAGGAAGTCCAGGTGCAGGATCTCGACTGCGGCGAACGCATCGCCAAGCAACTCGGTCGCCATCGGGGCATCGTGCTGCGCAACCACGGCCTGCTCACCGTGGGGCCGTCGGTCAAGCACGCCGTCGCCTGGTTCGTGATGATGGAGCGGGTCGCGGAGGCGCATCTCAAGGCACGCGATCCCCTGCCGATCTCGCACAACGCCGCGCTCTACGCCAAGGCCGATCTCACCACCGACCAGTACACCGAGTCCGTGTTCGACTTCCTGGTCGGCCACCACCTGCCGACCTCCTAGTCCATGAGATACCTATCGACCCGGGGCGGCACGGCGCCCCTGTCGTTCACCCAGGCCGTGCTCACGGGACTCGCTCCGGATGGTGGCCTGCTGGTGCCGGAACGGTTTCCCAATGTCGCCGACCGGCTGGCGGACTGGCGCACACTCTCCTACGTCGAGTTGGCGCAGAGGATCTTCCGACTCTTTTCAGATGGGGCAGATGGCGCAGATGGGGCGAATGACATTCCGGCTGACGATCTCGACGCCATCGTGGCCGACGCCTTCGCCGCCTTCGACCATCCGGACATCGCGCCGCTCGTCGACCTGGGCGAGATCCGCATCCTGGAGCTCTTCCACGGTCCCACGCTGTCGTTCAAGGACATTGCCCTGCAGATTCTCGGCCGCCTGTTCGAGACCATCCTCGGCGAATCCGGGCGCCATCTGAACATCCTCGGTGCCACCAGCGGTGATACCGGCAGCGCGGCGATCCATGGCGTCCGCGGGAGGGAGAACCTGAGCATCTTCATGCTCTACCCGAAGGGCAGAACAAGCCCCCTGCAGGAACTTCAGATGACGACGGTGACCGATGCCAACGTCCACTGTCTGGCCATCGACGGCAGCTTCGACGACTGCCAGACGATCGTGAAATCGACGTTCGCCGATCTCGAGTTCAAGCAGCGCCACAACCTCGGCGCGGTCAACTCGATCAACTGGGCCCGCGTGCTTGCGCAGATGTCCTACTACACGCACGTCTGTCTGCAGTCGGAGCGACCCGCCGTGTTCTCCGTACCGACGGGCAACTTCGGCAACATCTTCGCCGCCATTGGGGTCCGCGAGATGGGCGTTCCGGTTGGGCGGTTCACGCTCGCCACCAACGACAACGACATCCTGGCGCGGTTCTTCCGCACCGGGGTCTACCGTCGGGGAACGGTGCACCACACCATCAGCCCCTCCATGGATATCCAGGTGGCGAGCAACCTCGAACGCTACCTGTGGCTCCGCTTCGGCCGCGACCCGGAACGCGTCAAGGGGTTCATGGCGAAATTCGCAGACAAAGGAGAAGCCTCGGTCGGCGACGGCGGCCCGGTGGACCCGGAGATCGACGCCCTCGCCGTCGACATGGACGAGACCCGGGCGACGATGCGCGACGTGTACACGCGACTCGGCTACGTGCTCGACCCGCATAGCGCCGTCGGGGTCACCGCGGCGCGCAAGACCGTCGCCGACGGCACGGTTCCCGTGTGCATCGGCACGGCGCATCCCGCCAAGTTTCCCGAGGCCGTGACCGAGACGTTGGATATCGAGGCCGACAAGGCGGCCCGCCACCCGGTGCTGGACCGACTCGATCCGGCTACGGCCAGGCGCACGGTGCTGCCTGCGGATCAGCAGGCGGTCATGGATTACATACGGGCCAACTCGGAGCCGGGCGGTCGGTGACTGGCGCCACCGCTACGGACTGAGAGAAGCGATCGTCGCGGGTATCTCGGCGAGGCTGGTGACCGTCGCGGTGGCGGCTGGATTGGCGTCGGAGGCCACGAGGTTCACCCAGACTGTCGCCATGCCGGCGGCCTGCCCGCCCTGGATGTCGTCCACGGCGTTGTCGCCGACATGCACCGCTTCGTGGGGCGCCACGCCGGCCGTGGCCAGCGCCTTTTCAAACATGGCGGTGTGGGGCTTGCTTGCGCCGACGTCCGCCGAGGTGAAGCCGAACGCGAAGAAGCGGTCCAGCCCCAGCCGCCGGAAGTCGGCATTGCCGTTGGTCAGGGACGCCAGGGTGTAGGTCGCGGCCAACTCCGCGAGCACATCCAGCGCGCCGCCGAAGAACTCGACGCGGTGGCGCCAGTCGAGGAACTCGGTGAACGCGCCCGCCGCCAGCCGCGCCGCGGCCTCGGGCCCATGGCCGCAGTGTTCGATGGTCTTGGCGAGCACGCGTTGACGCAGCAGCGACAGGTCGTGGACGATGCCCGGGTTGGCCTCGATCACGCCGTCGCGGATGGTGCCGAGTACGGTCGGCGACAGTCTCTTGTATTCCGGAACCCGGGGCTCGAGCCATTGGTGCATGCGGGCTTCGGCACGTTGGATCACGCCGTCGATGCTCCACAGGGTGTTGTCGAGGTCGAAGGTGACCAGCCGGATCACGGCGGCGTTTCCTCCACCGGGGGAGTACTGGACACGCCTTTCTTTCGCGCCCGGGGATGGGCGGCGTCGTAGACCTTGGCCAGGTGCTGGAAGTCGAGGTGGGTGTAGATCTGGGTGGTGGAGATGTCGGCGTGTCCGAGCATCTCCTGCACCGCACGCAGGTCGCCGCTGGACTCGAGCACGTGGCTCGCGAAGCTGTGCCGCAGCAGGTGGGGATGCAGGCCGTCGTTGCCCATGGTGCGAGCGGCGACCTTCTTCAAGCGCAACTGGACGTTCCTCGGCGACATGCGGTTGTTGCCGCGGCCGCCGAACAGCGGGTCGCTGCCGCGGGCTTCCGGACGCTTGGCGAGCCACGCCCTGACCGCTTCGGCGGCCGTGCCGCCCACCGGCACCACGCGGGTTTTCTGCCCCTTGCCCGTCACGCGTACGAAGCCGTTGGCGAGGTCGAGGTCGCGGATGTCGATGGCGACGAGTTCCGCGAGGCGCAGGCCGCTGCCGTAGAGCAACTCGAGCATGGCGCGGTCGCGGACATCGATGGCGGTCTCGGCGCGTTCGCTGAACAACTGCGCGGTCTGGTCGGGATCCATGGTCTTCGGCAGACGTTCCCGCTGCTTCGGTGCCCGCACGCCGTTGGCCGGGTTGGCACCCAACTCGTGGCGACGCACCAAGTAGTCGAAGAGGCTGCGGACGCTCGACAGGTGGCGCGCCACCGAGCGCGGCGACAAGCCACGCGCATGCAGCCGGCCGGCGGACTCGCGGACATCCTGCGGCCGTACCTCGCGGCTCGCCACGCCGCCCAACTCGTCAGCGAACCGTGTCAAGTCGCGCCGGTAGGCGGCCACCGTGTGTGGCGAAGCCCGGCGCTCCACCGCCATGTGGGAGAGGAATCGGTCGACGTCGGCACGGAGTCCCGAACGCGCATTTTGCGGCGCATCGTCCTCGCGATCCTGTTGCCGGGCCTCCCTGCCGCTGGCGTTTTTCATCCGACGCCTAGGCGCTCCAGGGTCCGTGACATCACTTGGCCGATGTGGACGAGGAAGACCTTGCCCATGTCCGGCGCGAACCGTTGCGGGTCCCAGGAGCCGATCACCAGGACCGCGTTCAACGCGTCCGTACGCATCGGCACGAGCGCGATCGACCCCGGGGCCGACAGCAACGCGTCGGGGAACACCGCCGTGTATTCCTCGACCCGGTGCACGGCGCACACGGGTTCCGTGCGTTCGAACAATCCGGGGAGCGGCGACGCCCCGTCCACGGCGATGCCCACGACGTGCGTCAGCTCCTCGTCCTCGGTTGGAACCCAGCGGTGTACGAAGCATGTGGCGTGGTCCGCATCGAAGCCGTTGATCAGGTTCTGATCGAGTGTGGCGTCGAGATCGGCCACGCTGCCGGCATCCATCAGCGCCAGCGTCAGGGTCTTCATGCGCATGTAGACCTGCTCGTTCTCGGCGGCATTGGTCAGCAAGGTGTTGAGCTGCTGCCTCAAGTCCCGATTGCGTTCGCGCAGCACCGAGACCTGGCGTTCGAGCAGCGACACGGTGTCGCCGGCTTCACCCCGCAGGTCGAGGTCGGAGAGCAGGTCGGCGTGGCGGTTGAAGAAGTCGGGATTGCTGCTCAGAAACTCCGCGACCGCGTCGTCGTCCAAGAGCGGCTCGTCGGGCAAGTCATCCGTTCGACTCATAGTTCGATACGCCCGGTATAGACCAGTTCCGTTGGTCCCGACAGTGTAGCGGGCGCTCCGGGACCTTGCCATTCCACCCACAGTTTGCCTCCCGGCAACGAAATCCTGGCACGTTCGTCGAAGCGGTCGTGGAGCCGGGCGGCAACCATCGCCGCGCACGCGCCGCTACCACAGGCCTGGGTCTCCCCCGCGCCCCGCTCGTAGACCCGCAGTCTTCCGAAACGCCGGTCCACCACCTGCAGAAAGCCGACGTTGACCCGTTCGGGAAACCGTTCGTGGTCCTGAAAGGCGCCGCCGATGCCCTCGACATCGACATCCGCGACGTTGTCGACGAACACCACGGCATGGGGATTGCCCATGGACACCGGCGTCACCTCCACGGACTCATCGCCCAAGCCCACCGAATACGACAGCGACCCGACCTCGGCCTCGAAGGGCACGGCGGCGGGGTCGGTCTCGGGCACGCCCATGGCGACGCGAACGTGACCGTTTTCCAACAAGACCGTTTCGAGCCGCCCGCCAGCCGTATCGATCACGAGTTCGCGCTTCACGGTGAGTTCCTCGCCGACCACGAACCGGGCGAAACAGCGTGCGCCGTTCCCGCACTGCTCGGCCTCCGTTCCGTCGGCGTTGAAAATGCGAAGCCGGAAGTCCGCCGTCGGATCGTCCGGCGGCAGGGCCAGGAGCAACTGATCGAATCCCACGCCGGTGCGTCGATCACCCCAGTTCCGGATCTGCTCGGGCGTCGGGTCGCCGCGTTGGGTCACCAGGTCGACGATCATGAAGTCGTTGCCAAGACCGTGCATTTTTGTGAAGCGCAGCTTCATCCATTCCCACGCGGCTTTCGTTGCACGCCTCGATTATAGGCGTGCGGAACCAGACGATTCGTTCCATGAGTGCCGTCACGGTGGCGATGTACAAGCGTCCCCTACGATTCGAGCCGTAGGAGGTCGGCGACCGTCTCCCGTTTGCGTACCACCGCGAAGCCGTCTTCGTCGACAATCACCTCCGGCGGGCGGGGACGTGTGTTGTAGTTGGAGCCCTGGGAGGAGCCGTAGGCGCCGGCTTCGCGTATGGCGAGCAGGTCGCCTTCGGCCAAGGCGAGTTCACGGTCGAGGGCGAGAAAGTCGCCCGTCTCGCACACCGGGCCGACCACATCCCAGCGCTTCGACGGGGTTCCACGCTCCGCGACCGTATCGACGGCGTGCCAGGCGTCGTACAACGCTGGACGAATCAGATCGTTCATGGCCGCATCCACCACGGCGAAGTTCCGGTAGCCGGGGGCCGGTGCGGGCTTCAGGTATTCGACCCGGGTGAGCAGGATTCCCGCCTCGGCGACCAGCAGGCGTCCCGGTTCGACGTACAGCTTGGCGGGTCGGCGGCCGAGGGTCGCCCGCAGCACTTGGCCCAACGCGTCGAGATCGAGCGGCGTCTCGTCCTGGTAGACGATGCCGAAGCCGCCGCCGATGTCGAGATGTTCAAAGGCGATGCCGAACTTCCCGAGGGCGTCCACCAGGCCGAGCAGACCGCACATTGCTTCGCGGAACGGTTCCGCCTGGCCGATCTGCGAGCCGATGTGGCAGGCGATGCCGACGACGTGGAGATCCGCTGAAGCCGCCGCCCGGCGGTACAGCTCCAAGGCGAGGTCCGCGGGAACACCGAACTTGTTCTCCTTGAGCCCGGTGGAGATGTAGGGATGGGTGTGGGCATCCACGTCCGGATTGACGCGAATCGACACCCGAGCCTTGCGGCCGATCAGACGCGCACGCGACTCGATCCGGTCGAGTTCCGAGGCGCTCTCCACGTTGAACGCGTCGATGCCGCACTTGATCCCGAAGTCGATGTCCTCGACCGACTTGCCGACGCCGGAGAAGACGACGCGTGACGGGTCGCCGCCTGCACGCAGGACGCGCTCCAACTCTCCCCCGGAGACGATGTCGAAGCCGCCACCGAGCTTGGCGAGACGTGCCAACAGGGCGAGATTGCCGTTGGCCTTCACCGAGTAGCAGATGCGCCGGCTGGTGCCGTCGAGGGCGGTGTCGAGTTCGGCGTAGCGATCCCGCACGCTCGGCCAGGAATAGACGTAGGCCGGGGTCCCCACGGCGTCGGCGATGCGCGCCAGCGGCACGCCGTCGACATGCAGTTCGCCGCCGCTACGCGTGTAGGGCATGGTCGCGAACCCCGTGGTCTACCCAGCTGGTGCCAGACAGGGCGCCTCCTTCGGTGATGTCGGCCGCGTGGGCAGATCGCGAAGCGAATTCCCAGGCGCACCGCGAAGCCCTCGCGTCGTTGTCCGGCATTTCAAGCGGCCCCTTCTGGCCGCACGTAGCCACGGCGGCACACGCCACGCCAACCGCGAGCCACAGTACGCCGTTGCCGACGACCCGCATGGCACGCGCCATCACAGATATCGCCGGGCAGCTTCTATCGCCGACACCACCGCCTTCGGTGCGGTCCCGCCGACGTGGTCGCGGGCGGCGACGGCACCGTCGAGGGTGAGCACGCCGTAGACATCCTCGCCCACCGCCGGACACAGCGCCTGCAGGTCGCCGAGCGGAATCTTGTCGAGGCCGACATCGCGTTCCACGGCCAAGGCGACGGCCTTGCCGACGATCTCGTGGGCGTCCCGGAACGGCACGTCCCGGCGCACGAGGTAGTCCGCGAAATCCGTCGCCACGGCGAAGCCCTTACTGGCGGCGGCACGCATCGCGGCGGGATTCGGTTCCAGGGCGGCGACGATTCGCGTCATCGCGTCCAGGCAGTCGACCAAGGTGTCCGCGGTGTCGAACAGCGGCTGTTTGTCCTCCTGGTTGTCCCGGTTGTAGGCGAGCGGTTGGCCTTTCATCAGCACCAGCAGCGCGTTGAGGTTGCCGATGACGCGCCCGGTCTTGCCGCGCACCAGTTCGGTGACGTCGGGGTTCTTCTTCTGCGGCATGATGCTCGAGCCGGTGCAGTACGCGTCCGGCAGGGTGACGAATCCCCACTGCGGCGACATCCACAGGACGATTTCCTCGCACCATCGGGACAGGTGCACCGCGGTCAGGCTCGCCGCCGCGCAAAACTCCACGGCGAAGTCGCGGTCGCTCACCGCATCCAGGGAATTCGCCGCCGGCGCGTCGAAACCGAGTTCGCTGGCGGCGGCCGCCCGGTCGATGGGGAAGGTGGTACCCGCCAGCGCCGCACTTCCCAAGGGCGAGACATTGGCGCGGGCGAGGCAGTCCCGGAACCGGCCGCGATCGCGCCTGGCCATCTCGAACCACGCCATCAGATGGTGCGCGAAGGTCACGGGCTGGGCGGTCTGCAGGTGGGTGAGACCCGGCATCACCGTCTCGGTGTGCTGGCTCGCGAGGTCGACGATGCCCCGCATCAGTTGCAACAGGCCCCGGTCGATATCGCCGATCGCATCGCGCAGCCACAAGCGCACGTCCGTCGCCACCTGGTCGTTGCGGGAACGGGCGGTGTGGAGTTTCTTGCCCGCCTCGCCGACGAGTTCGGTGAGGCGCGATTCGATATTCATGTGCACGTCTTCGAGCGCCGGGTCCCAGGCGAATTCGCCCCGTTCGATTTCCGCTTCGATGGCTTCAAGGCCTTCGACGATGGCCCGGTGCTCGTCCGCGGCGAGGACGCCGGCGGCGTGCAGACCGTTGGCGTGGGCGATGGAGCCCCGGATGTCGTGATGGTATAAGCGCTTGTCGACGTCCACTGAGGCCGTGAAGCGCGCCACGAAGGCATCGGTGGGCTCGGCGAAGCGACCACCCCACATGCGCGTCTCGGGGTCGTCTCTTTGGGGGTTGCCCTTGTTTCCGTCTTTGGCCATGGTCGATCCGTCGTCGGGGGCCTGAAGGGAACGGTGGCCTCAACGAGGGCCACTTACCCTGTGCAAGGTCCTGCCGGCGCGCGATTATATCAACGGCCCAACCGCAGCCACGACTATGCCCAGCACAATTCGCATCGCCACCCGCCGCAGTCGGTTGGCTATGGTCCAGACCCGCTCCGTTGCGGCGGCGCTTCGCGAACGCGACCCTTCCCTCGTCGTCGAGCTGGTGCCCGTGCAGACCCAGGGGGACATCGACAAGAGCACGCCGATCACCGGCAAGGGCGTGTTCATCGACGCCCTACGCGAGGTGATCGCCAGCGGCCGCGCCGACCTCGCCGTGCACAGCATGAAGGATGTACCCGCCGAGGTCCCGGAACCTCTTGCGCTCACCACCTTCGGACCTCGGGCGGACACGCGCGATGCCTTGGTGGTCCGAGACGATTCACCAGATCGGACGCTGGGCGACCTGCCTGCCGGCGCGGTGGTCGGCACGTCGAGCCTGCGCCGCACGGCGCTGCTCGCCACCCTGGTTCGCGGTCTGGTCACGGTGCCGCTCCGAGGCAACGTCGACACGCGGCTGCGACGTCTCGACGAGGGGGTGTGCGATGCCCTGCTGCTGGCTTCGGCGGGGCTCGACCGCCTTGGCTTCGGTGGCCGCATCGCGCAACGGATCGATCCCGACGTGCTGGTTCCGGCACCGGGTCAGGGCGCCTTGGCGGTGGAATTCAACGCCGGCAACGAGGGCGTCCGCAGTCGGCTGCGCCCCGGGGTGGACGCGGATGTCGAGGCCTGCGTCGCAACCGAGCGCGAACTGACCCGGCGCCTTGGAGCCGATTGCGCGGTGCCACTCGGCGCGCACTGCATCCGCGATGCGGGGGCGTTGCGCATGACCGCCGTGGTGGCCGCCACCGACGGATCGCGTCTGCTGCGGGTCGAACTCTCCGGCGATGATCCCGTCGCACTGGGCGGCGACACGGCCGACCGGCTCCTGCAACTGGGTGCCGAAGAGCTGCTCCACCATGACGGCTAACGCGTCGCCCTTCCCGACCCCATCCATGGCCACGACCAGCCGATGCGAATCTGGGTGACCCGAACCGAGCCGGGCGCGGCCCGCTTGGCCGAAGCGCTCGCCGGTCACGGCTTCGACATCTTCAACGCGCCGGTGCTGCACATCGAACGCCTGCGCTCCTCTGCGCCGGATGGATGCTTCGACCTGACGGTGTTCGTGTCCGAGCACGCGGTTGCGGCAGCGTTTGCCAACGGCTGGCAGGGCGGTCCGGCGATGGCCATCGGCAACGCCGCCCACGCCGCCTTGGAGCGTCGTGGTCAGGTTCCGACCTGGTCTCCCCAGCGAAGCGCCTTGGACGTAACGAACGCCCTTGAGCCCTCGGTTCCGGGGCGCACGCTCGTGGTCAAAGGTGCGGGCGGGACCGACACCCTGCAGCGCTGGCTCGAGTCCCGGGGAGGCACCGTCGTCGACTGGGACGTCTATCGGCGTGTTGCCAACGAACCCGCAATCGCCCACGAGTCCATCGACGCCATCGTCGCGGCAAGCGGAGAGGGTTTGCGCGTCATTGGACAACTGTGGTTTGCTCACGGTCGCGACCCGAAGGTGCCGCTGCTGGTGCCGTCCGAGCGCGTCTCGGCCATCGCCGCGTCGGCCGGATTCGCCAAGGTGATCACCACGGTCGGAGCGAGCCCCATGGTGGTCGTGGACGCGCTGGTCAGGCTCCGGCGCGCCTTGCCAGGCGCGTTGGAGAGCAGCGAAGAAGGAATATGACCGACTCCGAGGATTCCGGCGCGAAGCCGACCAAGACGGACGAACCGTCGCCGGCGTCGCCCGACGAGGCGAATACGACGTCGCAGCCCGACGTCGAGGCGAAAGCGGCCAAACCAAAAGCTCAGCAACCGCCGCCACGCCGTCACGGACCCCCCACCCGGGAAGTCCGCGGGGCAGACTCTCGAAGCGAGCGCGAAGTGGTCGCGTCTCGCACGACGAGACCCGGACGCGCCATGGCCGTGCTGGCCCTGCTCATCGCCTTGGCGGCGTCGGGACTCGCCGGGTACCTGTTCTGGCTCTCTTGGACCGGTGACGCCGAAGCCCGCGTCGAGGCCCTGGTCAGTACCGAGATTTCCGCGGTCCGCGGCGAGGCGAGCCGGCGCGAAGAGGCGATGCGGCTGGCTCTCGGGGCTGTCACGGAAGAACTCCAGCGCGTACGCGAAGCGCTTGCCGAACAGCAGGCGGCGCTGGCGGACACGCGTTCGGCCTTGGCCGAAGCAAAGGCGGCCAGGCCCGTCGATGGCCCGCCATCGCCCCGCCAGTGGAAACTCGCCGAGGTCGAGTACCTATTGTCCGTGGCCAACCATCGCCTGCACCTGCAGCGGGACGCCACCGGAGCCGTTGCCCTGCTCGAACGAGCCGACGAACTGCTCGCCGATCTCGACGACTTCGTCTTCCATGACGTGCGCGCCCTGCTCACCGCGGAACGCTTGGCGCTGCGCACTTTCGAGGACGTGGACACCCAGGGCCTGTTCCTCCGGCTCGAAGCGACGAAGGGCTTGCTGGACCGTCTGCCGTTGCGGCTTCCCGAGTACGTGGCCGAGGACTCGGCGGACCAGGCTGCGGCCGACGCGGAGGAGTCGATGATCGACAGCCTGCTGTCGCGACTTGGCAGCCTGGTGCGGTTTCGCCGTCACGAGGGGGAGACTATCCGGCCGTTGCTTCCACCAGACCAGGCGGAATACCTGGAACAGCATCTGATCCTGGCCTTGGAGCGCGCCCAGCTGGCCCTTCTGCGACGCGACCAGCGGATCTACGCAAGCAGCCTGCAATCGGCTCGCCAGTGGCTGCATCGATTCGTCGACCCGGAACGCGCGGCGGTGGTCGAAGCCACCCGCGAACTCGACGCGCTCATTGCCGTGGATCTCGGCGCCGAGCTGCCCGACATCTCGACCTCGCTCGCCCGGCTTCGCGAACTGCGCGCCGAACGGGGCGCCGGAACCGACGACGAGGCCGACCCCGAGTGATCGTCTTCCTCGTCCTGCTGATCCTCGCCATCGCCGTAGGCGCTCTGCTCGCGACGTTGATGGTTCGGGACGCCGGCTATCTCCTCATCTCCTACGACGGCGCGACCTTGGAGACGAGTCTCTGGTTCGCCCTCGCCGCCGCGCTCGCCCTGGTCCTGGTCGGTTACGCCGTCGTGCTGTTGACGCGCCGCGTTCTCGGCGGTGGCGCCGCGATCTCCGGCTGGGTCCGGTCACGCCGAACCACCACGGCAAGGAACCGAACCGTGCGGGGGCTCATGCTGCTCGCGGAGGAACGCTGGCAGGAAGCGCGCGACGCGTTCCAAGCGTCCGCCGAGCGGGTGGACACGCCGCTCTTCAACCACCTGGCCGCGGCCCGGGCGGCGAGCGAACTGGGCCACTTCGAAGAGCGCGATGCGATCCTCAAGAAGGCGCGCGAGGCCAGCCCCGAGGCCGCGTTCGCCGTGAACCTGGTCCGCGCCGAACTGCAGCAGTCGGCCGGACAATGGCGTGCCAGCCTGGAAACCCTCGGGCCGTTGCGAAGCGAGGCATCCCGACATCCGGTGGTGATCAAGCGACAGTTCGAAGCCCACAAGGCGTTGGGCGACTGGGAGGCCGTGGCGGAACTCGCCAGCGAATTGCCCAAGGATGCGCAGGCGAACGACGTGCAGACCGCTATTTGGCGGGCGCGGCTTACCCGATCACGCCAAAGCGCCGATGCCGCCGAACATGCACGCAAGGCCTGGAAGTCCATCCCAAAGAAGCTCCGCACCGACGAGCAGCTGTTGCTGGATTTCGTCGATGCGGTGGCGGCGGACGCGCCCGGCGAGGCCGAGGCCGCGTTGCGCCAAGCCCTGAAGGGCAGTTGGCGAGACGCCTGGGTGAGGCGCTACGGCAAGCTCGACGCGGATCCGGGCAAGCAGCTGGCCCGTGCCGTGGCCTGGTCGAAGCAACACCCGGACGATCCCGTTCTGCTACTCACCCTCGGGCGCTTGGCGAACGCCACCGGCGACGCGGCGAAGGCCCGCGAATACCTCGAGGCCAGCCTGTCGCGAGAGCAGGAGCCCGAAGCCCTGGAGGAACTGGCTGCGGTCTGTGCCGCCACGGGTGATGCCGCCGCCGCCAACGGCCACTACCGACAAGCGCTCCGACTCCGTAGGGGCGAGGCCATCGCGCCCGCAGGGCGCGCGCTCGCCCTCGCCCGCACTAATGCGGGCTAGCGTCCGCCTCGCATGGAGCTGAAGAACTCGTCGTTGGTGCGGGTTTCCTTGAGCTTGTCGAGCATGAACTCGATGGCGGCGATGTCCTCCATGTCGTGCAGCAGCTTGCGCAGAATCCAGACCCGCTGGAGTTCGTCGTCGGATAGCAGCCGTTCCTCACGGCGGGTACCGGAGCGGCGGATGTTGATGGCCGGCCAGACGCGTTTCTCGGCGATCTTCCGCTCGAGGTGGATTTCCAGGTTGCCCCGTCCCTTGAATTCCTCGTAGATCACCTCGTCCATCCTCGAGCCGGTGTCGATGAGCGCGGTGGCGATGATGGACAGGCTGCCGCCCTCGATGAAGTTCCTCGCCGCGCCGTAGAACCGCTTGGGCCGTTCCAGGGCGTTGGCGTCGACGCCGCCGGTGAGCACTTTGCCCGACGACGGCACGATGGTGTTGTAGGCACGGGCCAGGCGGGTGATGGAGTCCAAGAGGATGACCACGTCTTTCTGGTGCTCGACCAGCCGCTTGGCCTTCTCGATCACCATTTCGGCCACCTGGACGTGCCGCGAGGGTGGTTCGTCGAACGTGCTGGCGACCACCTCGCCGCGCACCATGCGACGCATGTCGGTGACCTCCTCGGGTCGTTCGTCGATGAGCAGGACGATGAGCACCACGTCGGGATTGGTGGCCGCAATGGAGTCGGCGATGTTCTGCAGCATCAGGGTCTTGCCCGCCTTGGGCGGGGAGACGATCAGCGCCCGCTGGCCCTTGCCGATGGGCGCGATCAGGTCGACGATGCGCGACGACAGATCCTGGGTCGTGCCGTTGCCCCGCTCCAGGGTCAGGCGCTCGTCGGGGAAGTCCGGGGTGAGGTTTTCGAACAGGATCTTCTGCTTCTTGGCATTGGGCTCGCTGAAGTTGATCTCGTCGATCTTCAACAGCGCGAAGTAGCGCTCCCCTCCTCCCTTGGGCGGTCGGATCTTGCCGGCGATGCCGTCGCCGGTACGGAGGTTGAAACGTCTGATCTGGTTCTGCGAGACGTAGATGTCGTCAGGTCCAGCCAGGTAGGAACTGTCCGCCGAACGCAGGAAACCGTACCCGTCAGGAAGAATCTCCAGCGTCCCCTCGCCGTAGATGTCCTCGCCGTTGGTCGCCTGTTTGCGCAGGATTGCGGCGACTACTTCCTGCTTGCGCGAGCGGGCCAGGTTTTCGAGGCCCATCTCCTGGGCCATGTCGATCAATTCGCCGACGGGTCTTCGTTTCAGGTCAGTCAGATTCATGGTGGGTCCCGTTGGTGGTTGGGAGGGCAGCGAGGGTGACGGATGGATCCGTGCGTGGAATTGAGGATTGTTTGAGCACAGGGCACAAGGAAGGTGTCGCGGGCGGCACCTTCGGCCTTCGCCAATCCATCGATGAAGCAGTTACTTCCTGGCCGGATTCGCCACCTCTCGCGGAAGTGGCTTGGCTTGGCCCATCGGCTCCGTAGCGGACTTCCCCCATCCGGCGGCCGATGCATGCACGTCAGTGGCGCGGACTCTACCACCGCCAACTCGGCGGCGTCTATAGGGTCATTCGGTCACGTCCGTTCGACGATCCAATAGCCGATCGGTCCGCAGACGCACGCCACCGCGAGGTAGTACAACGCGCCTATCCACACCCCCCCGACGACCCATAGGCTGCTGATGGGGACGCCCGCGACCAGGGCGGCCACGGTGTAGTCCATGATCGAGCGCTTGTCCCAGCGCTTCATGAGGAAGTAGACCGGGAGTCCCACGACGGCCAAGTAGGCGAGCACGAAAAAGGCAACGATGAGCCAAGAGAACGGGTCGTGGGCCATGGCCCACGCGACCGCCACGGTGGCAACAACCCAGACGGTCACCGCCGCGACTACCACCCTGGGCGTACGCGACCGCGGTGGGGGCAAGCCGCGTCCCGTCACCGGTCAACCGGGCCGGGACGACGCCGACCGGCGATTGCCCGCTTATGGATGGAAGAGGGCCACGGGTTCACATCGGAACCGTGGCCGGAAACCAAGGCGGTAGGCCTCAGATGTTGCTGTCGAGAAACGCTGCGAGTTGGGACTTGGACAGCGCGCCGACCTTGGTGGCTTCCACTTCGCCGTTGCGGAACAGCATCAGCGTCGGGATGCCGCGGATGCCGTACTTCGGCGGCGTCTGCTGGTTGGAATCGATGTCGAGCTTGCAGACCTGCACGCGCTCGGCGTACTCGTCGGCGATCTCCTCGAGAATCGGCGCGATCATCTTGCAGGGCGCGCACCACTCGGCCCAGTAGTCGACGAGGACCGGCTTATCGGCACCGAGGACCTTGTCGTCCCAGTCGGCGTCGGTGACGTGCTCAATGTTGTCCGACATGAAGTCTTGCTCCTTTGGTGTGACTGTGAGGGTCTGTCTTTTGAGGAAATCGACGAGCGGCGAATCGCGCAAGTCTACCACCCGACCCGGATATGGGGACAGGCAACGCGGTTTCAACCGCTGCAATACCCCGGTTTCAGCGCGTCAGCTTGGGCGCGATTTCCTTGGCGAAGTACGTCAGGATGCCGTCCGCTCCCGCGCGCTTGAGGCACACCAGCGCTTCGGTGATCACCCGTTCGTCGAGCCAGCCGTTGCCCACCGCCGCCATCAGCATGGCGTACTCGCCGCTGACCTGGTAGACGAAAGTCGGCGCGGCGAACGACTCCTTGACCAGCGCGACGATGTCGAGATACGGCATGCCGGGCTTGACCATGACCATGTCGGCGCCCTCTTCGAGGTCGAGTTCGATCTCGCGCAACGCCTCGGCCTGGTTGGCGGGGTCCATCTGGTAGGTCCGCTTGTCGCCGACCAGCGCGGTCGCCGAGCCCACGGCGTCCCGGAACGGCCCGTAGTAGGCGGACGCGTACTTTGCCGAGTACGCCATGATCCGGGTGTTGACGAACCCCTCGTCTTCGAGCGCCTCGCGGATCGCGCCCACCCGACCGTCCATCATGTCCGACGGCGCAATCACGTCCGCACCCGCCCGTGCGCAGACCAGCGACTGCTCGACCAGTGTCTCCACGGTGAGGTCGTTGACGACGTAGTCGCGCTCGTCCAGGACGCCGTCGTGACCATGGCTCGTGTAGGGATCCAGGGCGGCGTCGGTGATGACCCCGAGATCCGGGCACGCCGCCTTCACGGCGGCAACACTCTTGGGAACGAGCCCGTCCGGATTCAGGGCCTCGCCGCCATCGGGTGTCCTGAGGTCGTCCTCGACGTTCGGAAACAGCGCCACGGCCGGAACGCCCAAGTCGACGCAGCGCTTCGCATCTTCCACCAGCTGATCGATGCTGAGCCGCTCGATACCGGGCATCGACTCGACCGGTTGGCGCCGCCCCTGGCCCGCGATGACGAACATCGGGTAGATGAGATCGTCGACGGTCAACGTCGTCTCGCGCACCAGGCGACGGGAAAAATCGTCGCTGCGGTTGCGCCGCATGCGGGTGAACGGATAGCCCATGGCGGCAGTGTACACGGCGAAACCCGCGTGTCGGCACGCTGGCGGATCGGCGATCATCACAAGGAGAAACTGCGATCCGCGACGACCGAACAGGTCAGGAGGTGCGTATGAAGTACGACAACAATCTCGTGGTGGTCGGCGCTGGATCGGCGGGCCTGGTTGCCGCCCTGGTCGGTGCCACCGTGCGTGCGCGGGTCACGCTCGTGGAACGGGGCGACATGGGTGGCGATTGCCTGAACACCGGCTGCGTGCCCTCGAAGACGCTCATCGCGTCCGCGAAGGCCGCCCACCTGCTCGCCCACGGCGAACAATACGGTTTGAAGAACGTCGCCGGCGAGGTGGACTTCGGCGCCGTGATGGACCGAGTCCGCGAGGCGATCGCGACCATCGCGCCGAAGGACTCGACCGAGCGTTACGAGGGTTTGGGCGTGCATTGCGTGTCCGGCGACGCGACGATCACGGACCCACACACCGTTACGGTGGATGGTGGGCGCCTGACCGCCCGACGCATCGTCGTCGCTACCGGTGCCGAACCCTTGGTGCCGCCCATCCCCGGCATCGAGGATGTGGACGTGCTGACCTCCGACAATGTCTGGCAACTCGATGAACTGCCAAGGCGGATGGCGGTGCTCGGCGGCGGCCCCATCGGTTGCGAACTGGCCCAGGCGTTCGCCCGCCTCGGCAGCCGCGTGGCCCTCATCGACATGGAGGACCGGCTGCTGCCGCACGAGGATGCCGACGCCGCGGCCGTCATCGAGCAAACGCTCGCCAACGAGGGTGTGGAAATACTCACCGGCCATCGTGCGACGCGCATCGACCCGGGTATGCTCACCCTCGACACCGGCGAGGAAACCGGCAAACGCGTCGGCTTCGACCAAGTGCTCGTCGCCGTGGGACGCCGGCCACGCAGCCGCCGGTTCGGTCTCGAGGAACTCGGCGTCGAGTTCAACCACGATGGCACCATCGCCGTGAATCCCGCGCTGCGTTCCACGGCACCCACGATCTACGCCTGCGGCGACGTGGTCGGTCCCTACCAGTTCACCCACATGGCTTCCCACCAGGCTTGGTACGCCGCGGTCAACGCCTTGATCGCGCCGTTGTGGAGTCTGCGCTGCGACTATTCCTGCGTGCCGTGGGCGACCTACACCGACCCGGAAGTGGCGAGAGTCGGCCTGTCCGCCGCCGAGGCCGCCGAACAGGGCATCGCGCACCAGGTGACGCTGCATCCGCTGGACGAAATCGACCGGGCCGTGGCCGACGACCGCCGCGAGGGTTTCGTGAAGATCGTCTCCAAGGGCCAACGCGTCCTCGGCGCGACCATCGTCGCGCCGGCGGCAGGAGAGATGATCGGCGAATTCGTCACGGCCATGCGCGCCGGCATCGGCCTCAAGCAGATCCTCGGCACGATCCACGTCTACCCGACGTATCTCGAAGCCAACAAGCTGGCAGCGGGTGCCTGGCGCCGACGCAACGCCCCGGAGCGACTGCTCGGCTGGGTGGAACGCCTGCACGCGGGGATGCGCGCCATCGGCTGAACTACGGACCGAGCGCAGACGTTGCCCAACTCAAACGTCGTCTAGTAATTCGAAAACCGGCTGATGGCTTGCACGACCCCGCCCGACCCGGCACACCGAGGGCCACCCCCGAAGACCTGATCCCGCCCCGCGAACAATTGCCGCCGGGCGAGTGCGGCGTGTATGTTTCCGCTCTTCCTCTCGCGTCATCCCCGGAGAACGCCATGCCGGACACGCAACCCACGGGCAAGCTGCTCATTGCCAACCGCGGCGAGATCGCGGTTCGCATCCACCGCACTGCCCGGGAGATGGGCATCGCGACGGTGGGGATCCATCCCGAGGACGACCGCGAGTCGTTGCATGTCCAAGCGGTGGACGAGTCGGTGGAACTCGATGGGACCGGCGCGGCGGCGTATCTCGACATCGCGCAGATCGTGGGCATTGCCCGGGACCGGGGCTGCGAGGCGATCCATCCCGGCTACGGCTTCCTGGCGGAGAACGCGGATTTCGCCGAGGCGTGCGAGGCGGCGGGCATCGTCTTCGTCGGGCCAAGCCCGGGTGTACTCCGTCTCTTCGGCGACAAGCTCAGCGCGCGTGATCTTGCCGCCAGCAATGGATTGCCCGTCCTGCCGGCCTCTGCGGTGATCGACCATAGGGACCAGGCGGAGGCGTTCTACGAGGGCTTGCAGCCGAACGGCACGATGATCCTGAAAGCCGTCGCAGGCGGCGGCGGACGCGGGATGCGGGTCATCGAACGCAAGGAGGATATAGCCGAAGCACTCGTGCGCGGTGCCGCCGAGGCGGCGGCAGCATTCGGCTCCGGCGCGCTCTACGCCGAGCGGCTGATCGAGCGCGCGCTGCACATCGAGGTGCAGGTGCTCGGTGACCGGCACGGCAACGTGGGACATCTGGGCGAGCGCGATTGCAGCATCCAGCGGCGGCATCAGAAAGTCCTGGAGGTCGCACCGTCTCCGCAGCTAGACCCGGCATTGCGGGAGCGGATTCTCGAGGCGGCCGTCACACTCGCCGACGCAGCCGGCTACGACAATATCGGCACGTTCGAATTCCTGGTGGACGGCGCGGACCTCGGCGAAGAATCGCCGTTCTATTTCATCGAGGCGAACCCGCGGATTCAGGTCGAGCATACGGTCACGGAGGCGGTCACCGGCGTCGACCTGGTGCGCACCCAACTGGCGATTGCCGGCGGTGCCGCGTTGCCTGACCTCGGCTTGAACAAGGGCAACGCACCATCGCCACGTGGCCACGCCATCCAATTGCGCATCAACATGGAAAAGCTTGGCACGGACGGCGTTGCCATACCGCGCACGGGCACCCTGACCGCGTTCCGCCCACCCCAGGGTCCGGGCGTTCGGGTGGACACCTTCGGCTACGAGGGCTACAAGACGAGCGGACTGTACGACTCGCTGCTGGCGAAACTCATCGTTCACAGCGGCGAGCCGAGCTTCGCCGACGCGATCAGTCGGGCGCGCCGGGCGCTGTCCGAATTCGTGATCGTCGGCGTCGACACGAACCTCGGCATTCTCATGAATATGGTGGACGACCCCGACGTGGCGTCCGGGGCGATGTACACCCGCTACGTCGACGATCACCTCGCCGAACTCCTCACGGAGCGCGAACTCGCCGGTGCGCCGGGCGCGCCAACGAAGGTCGCCTTGGCCGGAGCCCGGATCGATGCTGCGGATCCGCTGGCGGTTCTCCGCGAAGGCCGCAGAATCCGGGAAGAGGAGCGTGCCGAGACGGTGCGAGACGAGTATCCGGAAGGGTTCGTGCCGGTTCGTGCCGCAATGCCGTCGACGATGGTCACGGTCTCTGCGGTGGTGGGCGACGATGTGCTTGCCGGTGCGGAACTGATCGTCCTGAACGCCATGAAAATGGAACACGTCGTCAAGGCGCCGCTCAGCGGGACAGTAACGGAACTCAGTGTCGCGGAAGGCGACACCGTGCCGGAGGGAACGGTCCTTCTCGTCATCAAGGAAGGTTCCGTCGAAGGCGAGGCATCCCGGGCGGACCTCGATCTCGACCTGGACACGCCGCGCCCGGACCTCGCGGAGGTCATCCGCCGCCGGGCACTCACCACCGACGCCTCGCGCTTCAAGCAGATTGCCAAGCGACATGCCCAGGGTGGTCGCACGGCTCGGGAGAACATCCACGATCTCGCCGACGACGGCACCTTCCTGCAGTACGGTTCCCTCGCCGTCGGCATGGGGCTTCATGGCACGGTGGACGAACTCCTCGACTACGCGCCGTCCGACGGGTTGGTCATGGGACTCGGCCACGTCAACGGCGACAAATTCGACGAGAGCCGATCGCGCTGCGTGCTGATGTCCTACGACTACTCGGTGCTTGCCGGCTCCCAGGGCGGCATGAACCACAAGATGATGGACCGTATGTTTCAGACGGCTGCGAAGCTCTCCTCGCCCTTGGTCCTGTTCACGGAAGGCGGTGGCGGTCGCGCCGGCGGCGGCAGCCGGAATGCCAAGCCTGGACGAGGTGGCTCGCCGCAGATCTCGGGCGGTGGCGGTCTCAATACGCCGTCCTGGTCGTTGCTCAGCAGACTCTCGGGTCGGGTGCCCGTGGTCGGCGTCAACGCGGGCTTCTGCTTTGCCGGCAACGCCGTGCTGCTGGGCTGTTGCGACGTCATCATCGCCACGGCCAACTCCAGCATCGGCATCGGCGGTCCGGCGATGATCGAAGGCGGTGGCTTGGGCGTCTACAGCCCAGAGGAAGTCGGGCCGATGTCGGTGCAGATTCCGAGCGGGGTAGTGGACATTGCCGTGGAGGACGAGGCGGAGGCGGTACAGGTCACCAAGAAGTACCTGTCGTATTTCCAAGGCGCGATCGACCATTGGGAAGCCAACGATCAGCGCCGGCTTCGTCACGTGATCCCGGAGAACCGGCTGCGGGTCTACGATATCCGCGAGTTGATCGACATCCTGGCGGACAAGGGTTCGGTACTCGAACTGCGACCGAACTTCGGCACCGCGATGATCACCTCGTTGATCCGCATCGAGGGTCGTCCCATGGGCGTCATCGCCAACAACCCGGCGGTGATCTCGGGGGCCATCGACAGCGACGCGGCTGACAAGGCCGCGCGTTTCATGAAGACCTGCGACTCGTTCCAGATTCCGCTGCTCCTACTCTGCGACTGCCCCGGCATCATGGTCGGTCCCGAGGTCGAAAAGACGGGGCTCGTGCGGCACGCGGCGCGGATGTTCGTGATCGGTGCGAACATCGAGGTGCCGTCCTATATGGTCATTCTCCGCAAGGCCTACGGCTTGGGTGCACAAGCCATGGGCGGCGGCAACCAACGCCTTCCGGCGTTCGTGGTGGCGTGGCCCACCAGCGAGTTCGGCGGCATGGGACTCGAAGGCCAGGTCAAGCTCGGCCAGCGTGCCCGGCTCGAAGCGATCGAGGACCTAGCCGAGCGCCAGGCTGCCTACGAGCGCATGGTCGAAGCCGCCTACAACCGGGGCAAGGGGCTCAACGCAGGGCACGTCTTCGAGGTGGACGATGTGATCGACCCGGCGGACACCCGGCGTTGGATCGTGGCCGGGATGAAGGCCAGCGCGCCGCCAAGCCGGGAAGTCCAGACTCGCGTGCCGTTTATCGACGCCTGGTAGCCGAAATGTGCTGGCGGCCGGGTGGAAATTGGCGCCTAGCGATTGCACCGTCCCCTGTTCTGTCGCAGAGTCGGGCTAGCGCGACCTGACAGTCGCGTTGGAAATTTCGCTGGCGCGAAGCTCCTAGTGGTCGAACACACTTCTAGCACACAAGGGAGAAGATCATGTCTCTTATGACCGAAACTCGCGACGACACTCTCCCGCCGGGCGATATCTCCGACGAGCTGGCGCCGACAATCGCTGAATTTGGTCTAGAAGACACCTGCCTGCATCTCGTCGAAAAGGGCTATGCGGTTATCGAAAATGTCTCTACCCCTGAGTTTAATGAACGTCTCCGGGAGGCCATTATTCGCGCGGTCAAACCTGTTCGGGTCACCGGCAAAGGCGCTGGTATGAACATGCTCCTGCTAAAAGACCCCGTCTTTGGCGAAGCAGTAACCAACCCGAAGTTGATGGCCATGGCAGAGTTTTCCGTTGGGCGCGGCTATCTCATTTCACAGGTTACATCCACGGTCACACCGCAGGGCGCGGGAAATTATGGAATGCACGCCGACCAGGTCTCGCTGCCTGCACCGTTTCCCGAGCATAATATGAACCTGGCCTTTTGCTGGGTGACAGATGGTTACAGCGCGGAGCAGGGCGCGACGCTGATCGTTCCTGGCAACCACAAGCTGCGCCGCCATCCCACCCACGCAGAGATGAAGGCACGGGAAGGGGCTATCCCTATTGAGTGTCCGCCTAACTCGGTCGCCATGTGGGACGGTCGAACCTGGCACAGCGCATCGCCGCGTACAGCTGCCGGTGAACGCGTCGTTTGCCATATGTCATGTTCAAGGCTCGCCATGCGTGTGATCGAGAATTATTCCGCGCACGCGGATGAACTGATTGAGCGGCATGGCGAGCGGATGGCGCAGCTGCTGGGGCGCAACGACAGCCTCGACTCACCGACAGGCTTCATCTACGAAAACGCTATCGAGACTTTCAATAATTCGAGGATCTAATCAACAATCCCGCTCGGTCTCCACGGCTATGCGAATGATCAGCCGCGAACGGTTTCCCGTGGCTTTTTTATGGCGAAAACGCTTGGTTTGGCGAACTCTGGAATCCATTTCGAAATGGGTTCATCGAGCAGGAATGCGCCTTCCTCGAAGAGTGTCATCAGGACGACGGCGGTCATGGGCTTGGTCTGCGAGTACAGCCGAAACAAACTATCGGCAGCGATAGGCGCAGGACGTTCCACATCGAGTTTGCCGCTGATGTGTGAGTGCACCAACCTACCCTGGCGTGCCACGAGCGTTACTGCGCCGGGTAGCCTGCCCGCATTGACTTCAGCGTCGATCATGCTACTGATTCTAACGAGGCGCTCGGGTGCAAAGCCCAGCTCGCCGGGATCGCCTGCGGGTAGTTCTTTCGGGCTTTTCATATTCATCTTTGCCAACCCTTTAGGGATAAATTTCCAGAAGCTTATCCAAAGTTGCCTTAAACGCCGGTGGTGCTTGATCGGGTGTCGGCTTTGGGTGCCGCCCAAGGAAGCTGTGGTCGCTGACGATCTTGCCGTCCTCATCGAACTTTAGAAATGCAGCAAAAGCTCCCTGCCTGGACTGTCCCGATTTACCGATCATTTCGACCGATACCTGTACTGCAACTGTGTCACCTTGGGCAAGGATACGGATAATCTTCTCTTTACGGTGACTGACCAATTTTGCCACCGTGAGTTCGCCGTCCCGCCAGGCCTGATTGCTGTGTCCGTGTTTCGCCCAGTACCAATCCTGCAAGGGAGTGTATATTTCGGTGCTTTCAGCGTACATGTCGCAGAAACGTTCGACGTTGTCGAGATCGCCATAGGCATCAGATCAGGCCTTGGTTAGCTCAAGATTGCGTCTTTCCTCATCGGTCAGGTTCGGGTTTGACATTGCTTCCTTATAGGCATTCTCTTCACTCATAGCTCATAACTCACAATGGTGGATGTAACCGTGCTGATTCGTACTGGTGCGCGTGGCCGCCTCCGACGACGACGATGGTCATGCCTGTTGGGACGCTCCCCGCGCGGTCGGTGAGTCATTGCAACCGCCACGAGCACGGTCGGTGTCCGCGGGCGCCGAGCGAGCGGTGCAAGCGTTTGCGAGGAAGGACGGGTACGCTAAGCGGCTGGCATCGCAGTTGTCGAGGAAGACGTGAAGATCTGCCGCGCCGGGTTGGCCGTGTTGACCGCGAGAGTATCGATTGCCGGGTATGACGGCGGAAGTCCGGATCGCCAGTGGCCGGCCCGATGACCGATCGGGTTGTAGACGGACACCCAAGCCAGTGACGAGGGCCGGCTTGCTTGCGTTGCTCGGCATCGTCGGTGCCGTGGGCGCCGGCGTTCTCCTCGCGCTGGCAGGCGGCGGCGACGGCGGTTTGGTATTCGGCATCCCGGTGTTCACGCTATGCGTGGCGTCGGCGTTTGCCGTTCAATGGGTGGCCTTCGTGCCGGCCTACGTCTGGCAAACGGAACGGTTCTTCGACCTGATCGGCGCGGCGACGTTCGTGTTGGTCGCGAGCGTGGCTCTCGTCGGTACCGGGGAGTTCGGCGTCCGCGCCGTGGTCATCGCCCTGCTGGTGGGCATCTGGGCCGTCCGCCTTGGCGCGTTTCTCGGGGTACGGGTACATCGGGCCGGCGGCGACGGACGTTTCGACGCCATCAAGCCGAACCTCGCGCTATTCCTCATGACCTGGACGCTGCAAGCCGTCTGGGTGTGCGTGTCGTTCGGCCCGGGACTCGTGGCCATCGCTGCTGGTGCGAAGCAACCTGCGGACGTCTATCTCTTCGCTGGCGTCGCCCTGTGGGGGGCGGGTTTCGCGGTGGAGGTGGTTGCCGACGAGCAGAAACGGCGTTTTCGCGGCAAGTCCGGGAACGCGCGGCGGTTTATCGACTCGGGTCTCTGGGCGTGGTCCCGGCACCCCAACTACTTCGGTGAGATCGTGCTGTGGCTGGGGGTTGCCGTGGCGGCGTTCCCGACACTCCGGGGCTGGCAGTACGCGACGTTGCTGTCGCCGGTGTTCGTTTGGCTGCTGCTGACCCGCATCAGCGGCGTACGCATGCTGGATGCCGCCGCGGCCAAGCGTTGGGGGGACGACGACGGTTACGCGAGCTACGTCGCAAGGACACCGATGCTCTTGCCGAAACCGCCGCGGCGACCGTGAGACCCGGCGGCCACGTCAAGGCGGTCGTGGCGCTGGCCGCCATTTCGCTCAATCTTCTCGCGTGGTCGCTGCCCTTGGCCGTCCTGTTGCTCACCCGGGTCGTCGTCCCGCCTTCGCGTCCGCGCACGGCGCGTCTCAGCGCCTGGATCTATCGCGGCGCAGTCGCCTTCGACGATTGGTGCCTGCAGCACATCTCCCGTGCGCGTTGGCGAGACCCGGGTATCGATCTGCCGCCCGATCAGGTCTGCATCGTCGTGGCCAACCACCGGACCTGGGCGGATATCCTGCTTGTGCAAAGCGTGATTTCGCGGCGCGGGCCCATCGTCAAGTTTCTCTGCAAGCGGCAACTCGCCTACGTTCCGCTGATTGGATTGATCGTCCTCGCCTTCGACTTCCCGGTTCTGCGGCGCCGAGCTCGTGGGCGGGGGTCCGAACAACGGCGCCGCGACGACGACCGGCGACGGGTACGCGAGGCGTGCGCGTTGCTGCACCGCGTCCCCGCGGCCATGCTCAGCTTCGCCGAAGGGACGCGGTTCACCGAACGCCGATATGCGTGTGCGGACAGTCCGTACCGGTTCCTGCTGCCGCCGCGCGCCGGCGGCTTCGCGGCGATCGTGGAGGCACTGCGATCACTCGATGCGCCGGTCGTCGATATCACCATCGGCTACCCGCGGCGGACCACCTTCTGGGAATTCCTCGGAGGAGAAGCCGGCGATGTTTGCATCGAGGTCGAGCAGTTCGCGATGCGCGAGGTCGCCGAAACGGGTCCGCACGCCTGGCTGGAGGATCGCTGGCGCCACAAGGACGCGACGCTGACGACCTTTCTGGTTTCGTTGGACCCGTCCTAGGATCGCCCGTGGCCCGGCTCAACGTGCTCCTGGTCGAAGACCATCGCGAACTCGCCGAGACCACCGGCGCCTACCTCGAAGCCTGCGGTCACGTTGTTGACTACGCCGCCGACGGGCTCGTGGCCCTGCATCTCGCGGTGACCGGTGCCTACGATGTGATGGTGCTGGACCTGATGTTGCCGGGGATCGACGGACTCGCGGTGTGCCGGCGACTGCGGGAGGAAGCCAAGGTGGACACGCCGATCATCATGCTGACCGCGCGGGATCAACTCGACGACAAGCTGAGCGGCTTCGGCGCCGGTGCCGACGACTATCTCGTCAAGCCGTTCGCGATGCCGGAACTCGCGGTGCGGATCGACGCCATGGCCCGTCGCGGGCGGGGCCAGGCGGGATGCTTCGAGATCGGCGGCATCGTGCTGGACGAGGGCACGTGGGAAGTCGAGCGGGATGGCGTTCCCGTCGTACTGTCGAAGACTGGGTTCAAGTTGCTCAAGGCGCTGATGCGTGACTATCCGCGGGTGGTTTCGCTGCGCGACTTGGAGCGCGAGCTATGGGACGGCGAACCACCGGACAGCGACGCCCTTCGCAGCCATCTCTACAACCTGCGCCGGGCCATCGACCGGCCCTTCGACCATCCGGTCGTGACGACCGTTCCGGGCCGTGGCTACTGCATTCGTCCGGCCGCGGACGATTGACGCGGTCCCCGCGAACACGCACGGTCGTTCAGGTTCGCGCGTATACCCGTGGCGGTTGCGGTTTTCGATCGGCACGGGCGACTGCGAGACCGGCCCCAGGCCACGCCCGATCAGAACCCGAGGTCCACCGTCGTGCCTTCACCGGATCGACTGCGGGCGCGGATCGTCCAGTCGTAGCGCTTGGCGATGCGACTCACGATGGCCAGCCCCAACCCATGGCCCGGTGTTCCGGCGCGCGCGGCGTCGGCGCGGTAGAACGCCTCGAACGCATTGCCGAGTTCCTCGCTCGTCATGCCGATGCCCGTGTCCGTGATCGTCATCCCCCCGGCGTGGATGCGCACGTCGACCATGCCCTTGCGGGTAAACGACAGGGCGTTCTTGAGCACGTTGCCGACCACGATGCCCACGACCTGCTGCGGCGCCGGCACGTCCCGGTCCGCGTCCACGGTCAACTCGACGCGGTTGTCATTGGCTTCGGCCAGTTCCCGCAACGCGTCGATCTCCTCGCTCGCCACCCGGTTCAGGGAGGTCGTCTCGCCGTGCTTGGGTTCGGCTTCGACCCGCGCCAGCAGCAACAGCGTCTCGAGCAGGGACTCCATGTCCGCGACGGTGCGGCGCATGCGCGCCAGGGCATTGCGGTCGGCCTGCGGGCGGGACCGGTCGCGTTCCAGGAGATCCAGCGAACCCTTGAACACCGCGACCGGCGTGCGCAGTTCGTGGCCCGCGTCCCGGGTGAACACCCGTTCCCGCTCGATGGTGGCGTCGAGCCGCGCGGTGAAGCTGCCCAGGGCGTCGATCATCGTCGCCACCTCGGCGTCGGCGGTTTGGGCGAGATCGTCGAGGTCGAGTCGGAAGCCGCCGGGCCGCATGAAGTCGACCGCCTCGAGTCGGCGCGCCAGCCGAATGACGGGCGACAGGGCGGCCTGCGACCAACGGTAGGCCACGAACAGAAGCGCATAGATGAGGAGCAGCACGATGGACAGCGGCAGGATGCCGAAGTAGAAGGCGAGGTCGGACACCTGCGCGCTGTCGAAGACCAGAATCAGGCGTGCGCCGGCATTCTCGGAGACATGCACGAGCCGGCTGCGCCCTTCGAGGTCGGTGCGAAAGAACCCGGCCGCCGCGTCTTCGAGGCCTGGCGGTGGCCGGCGACCCGGCACCACAAGGTAGCCGCGCATGTTGGCGGTGTCTGGCAACGGCGTGGCCGGGTCGACCTCGTGGCGCGTCCAGAAGTGCTCCGACTCGCGATCCAGGGCCTGCCGGGTCAGCAGATCCTCGACCACCAGTTGCGTAATGTAGATGCCGATGACCGTGGCGATGCCAATGACCGCGAGTTGCACCGCGAACAGCCGGCCCAAGCGTGCGCGCAGGCCCCGGTTCACGATGTCTCGGTCCGCGGTTCGAACAGGTAGTGGCAGACAAGCCACTCGTTGCCGCCGTTCCAGCCGAAGAGTTCCTCGCAGGCCATGAAGAACAGCCGCCACCGCCCGAGCACGCGCGGGTCGCCAGCCGCGTCAAGCGCGTCCGCCGCCGCGTGGCGATGGGCATCGAGATTGTCGAGCCACGCGCGTGCGGTGCGCCGGTAGTGGTCGCCGGAAATTTGCCAGGTTCGGCGGATCATTAGGTGGTCCTGGAAGTGGAGCAGCGTGTCCTTGGCCGGCATCAGGCCGCCGGTGAAGAAATTCCGTCCCATCCAGTTGCCGGCGCCGGCGGATTCGAACGGATACATCAGGCGTTGGTGGCAGAAGACGTGCACGAACAACCGTCCGGTCGGCGTGAGCCATCGGGAGATCCGCTCGAGGAGCGCCGCGTGGTTGCGCACGTGTTCGAACATCTCGACGCTGACCACACGGTCGTACCGGCCGTCGAGCTTCAAGGTGTTGACGTCCGCACGGCGCGTCTGCACGTTGTCGAGTCCGAGCGCGCGGGCTCGTTCGGCGATATGCGACTGCTGAGCGCAGGAATTCGACACCGCCAGGAACTGCGTGCGCGGCAAGCGTGGGGCGGCGAATAGCGTGAACGCGCCCCAGCCGCAGCCGAGATCGACGACCCGCATGCCATCGGCGATGCCCGCGCGCGCCAATGTCAGTTCCAGCATCGCCGTCTCCGCCCCGGCGAGCGTGCCCACGCCTGCGTCCCAGTAACACGCACTGTACTTGAGCCGCGGTCCGAGCGTCAGCCGGAAGAACGCCGGCGGCACCTCGTAGTGTTGTTCGTTCGCGACGTCCGCGGCAAGCGCGATCGGCGCGCGGCGGAGCTCTTCGAGCAGGTCTCGGTAGCGCTCGGCGGCGTGCGCGTTCTCGTCGCGCAGGCGCTGGCGTATCAGGCGTCTGATGCCGAGGCGGACAACGGCGTCCGGTAGGCGTCCGGCCTCCGCCAGGTCGACGGCGAAGCTCATGCCGCGCGCCACGGCGAACCCCGGTAGCCGGGCCGGGTGTAGACGACCTGCACGTCGGAGATGGTGCGTTCCCGGAAGCCGCCCTCGCAATAGGCGAAGTAGAAGCGCCACTTGCGCAGGAAGCTCTCGTCGAAGCCCAGGGCGCGGACCCGGTCGGCGTTGGCCTCGAGGCGCCGCCGCCAGTCGCGCAGCGTCAGTGCGTAGTCGGCCGCGAAATCTTCTAGGTTGGCAATCGAGAGATCGGCGCGGGCAGCGGCCCCGGTCAACGCGGAGATGCTCGGGATGAAGCCGCCGGGAAAGATGTGCTTCTTGATGAAATCCACCTTGCGGAGCGCGCGGCGGTAGCGGCTGTCGCGGATGACGATCGCCTGCAGGACCATCAGACCGTCGTCGCGGAGCAGGCCGGCGCACACCTCGAAATAGCGGTTGAGAAAGGCGTGGCCGACCGCCTCGACCATCTCCACCGATACCAGCTTGTCGTAGCGGCCACGCAGGTCACGGTAGTCGGCGAGTACCACGTCGACCTGACCCGTCAAGCCGCGCGCGGCCACCACCGCCTTCGCGTACTCGTACTGAGCCTTGGACACCGTCGCGGTGGTGACGTGACAGCCGTGGTTCTCGGCGGCATGTACCGCGAGACCGCCCCACCCGGTGCCGACCTCGAGCAGCCGATCGTCCGCGGTCAGGCGGAGCTTGCGGCAAAGCCGCTCCAGTTTCGCCGCGCTGGCCGCGTCGAGCGTGTCGTCCGGCGTGTCGTAGACCGCGGCCGAGTACATCATCCGCTCGTCCAGGAACAGCCGGAAGAACTCGTTGCCGAGGTCGTAGTGCTCGCGGACGTTGCGCTGGCTGCCGACACGGCTGTTGCGTCGCATGAGGTGGCGGAGCGCGTCGAGCGCGGCCGCCGGAATTGCCACGACACCGTCGAGGATCGACAGCGCGTCCCGGTTGCGCAACATGATCCGCACGAGGTCGACGAGTTCGTCGCAGTCCCACAGTCCGGCCATGTAGCTCTCGCCGGCACCTACCGAGCCGCCGAACGCCATCCGGCGGAAGCAGGCCGGATCGTGGACACGCATACGGACGACGGGTTCGCCAGTGCCGTAGGTCGACGTGCCGGAAGGCGAGGCCATCGAGATCGTCCCGTCCCGGACACCGGCCAAGGCTCGTTCCGCCATGGATCGGCCGAGCCTGGTGACGACCGACTCTCCTGCGCGCGGCGGCCCGCCCCAGGGGGTCATGGGCGTTTCCCGGGGTGGGCGAAGAACGGCGTCCGCTTGGCGTGCAGCCGTGCCGCCTGCCAGTAGATGCGCGCCAGCGTGAGGGCGTTCTGAAAGGGTCGGCGGCAACGCGACGCAATCAGCGTGCCGGCGGTGAGGGGAGCCGTGCGCAAGGCGAGCCCGGCGAAGAACGGCGCGGAACCGTTCTCCAGGCGCATCACGATGCGAATCAGACTCTCGCCGAGGGTCAGATTCATACGGTAGAACCCGCGCATGGACAGAAACGGGGAGACATGGAACGCCTTGTTGAACTCGAACCGGTGTCGGCCACGTTCGGGACGACCGCGGGCGTCGACGACATAGCAGTGCCGTTCGCCCCAGGGCGTGTTGGTGACGTCCACGAGCACGGCGAGCAGACGCTCGGCGCGGGTGCAGAAATAGAAGTTCACGGGGTTGAACGAATAGCCGAAGCTACCCGGCTGGGTCAGAGCGAAGGTACGCGTTCCTTGCGCCTCGATGCCCGCCCGGGCAAGCCGCTTCCGCACCGCTTCTTTCGTCAGCAGGTGCTCGGCACGCACGGTTCGGATGATCCCTTTCGCCGCCGCGATTTGATCGAGATCGGCGTACACCATCCACACAGGGTATCGAAAGACATGCCGCCTGGGCGCGCTGCGGACGTGCCAGACCATTCCGCGGCAGGACAGAGCCGCATCGGTCGGGATCGGCGCTGCTGGGGATTCCACGCGCCGTGGGCGTTCGTTCACGCCGCCGGGGATTCGGGACACCCCGGGCGGTTCGCCAGGGCCGTCTTGTGGAGGAGCCGTGCGGTCTCGTAGCCGCTCTTGAAGCCGTCCTCGTGGAACCCCCACCCCCAGTAAGCACCGCAATAGAGCGTACGTGAGTTCTCCGACTCTCGGTCTAGCTCGCGGCGCCGGGCCTGGGCGGCGCGTGCCGGCTTGTCGAACACCGGATGTCGGTAGTCCCGTTCGATCCAGACGGCGTCCAGGAGCCTCGTGGGATTCAATGTCACGAAAAACGGCCGTGGCGAGTGGATGCCCTGCAGGCGGTTCATCCAGTAGGTGAACTCGAACTCGTCATCGGGTGTCGCGCGAACGTTCCAGCTCGACCATGCAAGTCGGTTGCCGGGCATCACGGAGGCGTCCGAGTGGACCACCGCCCGATTCGTCTGGTAGCGAAATGCGCCGAGGACCGCGTGTTCCACGGGCGTGGGATCCACGATGCGCAACGCGTCGTCCCCGTGGCAGGCAACGACGACCTGGTCGAAGTCGTGCGCATCGACATCCGTTTGCAGACGAACCCCTTGCGCGTGACGCCGTACGTGGCGCACGGGGCAGGACTTTCGAACCCGGCCGCCGAAGCGGCTCTCGAAGGCGTCCAGATAGGTGCTGGAGCCGCCCTCGATGACGCGCCACACCGGCCGTCGGCGAAGTTCGAGCAGGCCGTGGTTGGCCATGAAGGCGGCAACGTGGGCCACCGGCAAGGCACCGGCCAGGCCACGCGGCGTCGACCAAAGGGCAGCGCACATCGGCAACAGGTGTCCGTCGACGAAGGCGGCGGAGTAGCGTTCACCGGCGAACAGTTCGGCGAGCGTGCGCGGGTCGTCGACGAGGTGCGGGGCGTGGCGGTAGAAACGCCGGATGTCGCGCAACATGGCGAGAAATTCGCCCCGCAGGATGTTGCGGCGTTGACAGAACAGCGCTTGCAGGTTGGCTGTTCCGTACTCCAGGCCGCCGGCGAGCGAGACCCCGAAGGACATGTCGGTGGGTTTCGAGGCGACGCCGAGATCGTCCAGCCAGCGCGAGAACAACGGGTAGTAGCTCGAATTGAAGACGATGAACCCGGAGTCCACCGCGAACGTGCGGCCGTCCACGAACAGGTTGTGGGTGTCCGTGTGGCCACCGAGGACGGCGCTGGCCTCGTACAGGGTGACGTCGGCGAACTGCTGCGCATAATGCGCCGCCGCGATGCCGGAGATGCCGCCGCCGACCACCGCTACGCGCATGACCGGCCCTCGCGCAGGACGGCATCGGGGGGAGTCTTGAGGTCTCGAACCAAGCCGATCGTTTCGAGCAGTTTGAGACCCAGGTAGCCGAGGTCCAATTGCCACCAGTAGAAGCCGAGGCGCGCCGACGCCGCATGGCGATGGTGGTTGTTGTGCCAGCCTTCGCCCATCGTCGCCAGCGCCAGAAGCGCGTTGTTGCGGCTTCGGTCGGCGGTGTCGAAGCGGCGGCGGCCGACTCGGTGCGCCAGCGAGTTCACGAAGAAGGTGGCGTGCATCAACGCCACGGTGGCGATCACGTAGCCCCACACCAGCGTCTGCCAGCCGTTGGTTGCCGGGTAGACGGATTCGAGGCCCGCACCGAGCGCGTACATCGCTGCCGCGAAGCCGACAGGTGCCGCCAGGTCGAAGCGGTTCAACCAGCGAAGTTCGGGGAACCGGGCGAGGTCCCGCACCCGGTGCAAGGGGGTACGGAAACCGTCTCGCGTAAGGAACCAGACCAGGTGCGACCACCAGAATCCACGCCTCGACGAGTGGGGGTCGCCCTTGCCGTCCGCATGTTGATGATGCAAGCGATGCTGCGCCGCCCACCACAGCGGCCCACGTTGCGTGGCCGCGGCGCCGAGCACCGCGAACACGAACTGCGTCGCCCGGCCTGCCTTGAAGGCGCGGTGCGCGAACGCGCGGTGGTAAAACGCGCTGACGGCGAACGTGCGCACCAGGTACGACGCCACGGCAATCCCCACGGCCGGCGCGCTGACGCCGACCCAGAGCACCGCGAAGCACCCGAGATGGAGTGCGATGAACGGCGCGACGCGCATCCACGCGATGGACTCATCGGGGACACCGGGCGGATCGGCGCGACCGGGAACGATCGGCCGGCACGGTGCCACGAACGGGCTGTTGGGTTCGGTGCGCATCTTCGCCGCATAGACTGCCCTTGCGGGCGTGAAGATGACGTGAGCCCGTGAGGTACGGAAATTGACGCGGATTTCACATGTCCGGGAACCCTGTGCCATCGGGAGGACGCTTGTCGTCCCCCCGCGCGGAGCCCTCTACGGTTGCGCGCATCCTGCGTTTGACACCTCTGGGTCCCTCCCTACGATTAATACGACGACAAAGTGGGCCGAGCATGACCCGGATGACCTTGGGGCGGGGCTTACCAAGAATAGAGGTGCCACTGCCGCACCGACAGCCGGAACCAGGTGCCGACAGCTGGTTCCGGCAGTCATAGCTGGTAACCAACCTCTATGCCGAGCTGCCGAGGATCGAACCAGTACAGCGAGGTCCCGGTCTCATTCCGGCCCCGCAGGATCTGCTCATCCTCGAGATTGGTGCCAAACAGCGCCACACGCCATCTCCCATCCGCACTGTTCAGCGTAATGCGGCCGCTTGACCGCTCGTAACTGGGTATCACCACGGTGTTCCGGGGGTCCTGAAATTGCTTGTCGACCCAGGCCCTATCGATGTAGAAGTCCAGGCTCCAGCCATTTTGTAGCCCCACCTCGTAGGCGAGCGAGAGGGAGTAGCTGTGGTTTGGCGAATATGTGAGGTCCTTACCCACGGGGCTAGTCTGGTGCTCGCCCCCTTTGGTTATTTCCGCATCATTGATGTCACCCGCAAGTCGAATCTTCAGGTCATCGGTCACGTAAGCCTTAACTTCGAGTTCGGCTCCTCTAATCTCGGCACCGCCGCTGTTGACGTTGTATATATTCCCGACGGCGACCAGGGGATTATTGTCGTGGACGAGCATGTCACTCAATACAGCGCTGTTACCGCATAGGTATTTCCCCAATGCGAGCACCGTTGGGTTCATGAGCGTTTCCTGAAACACCGGGTCCTCGGTGAGAAGTCCCCAATGCCCTTCACCCGGTGTATCCCGGCTGAGTTTGGCTGTTTCAATATCTTCGAGATCGATCTTCTGTCCGGTCCTTTGTTCATTGACATCGAGCACCGCTTGGCGCAAGCGAACCTGGAATTCCTCGGGAGCGACCAGTTCGGGAGGAATGACCGTGTATCCGTATTCATCCAGATGATGTACGTGTTCAACGAGACCGAGCGTTTCGATTTGTTTGTAAATCTTCTGGTAGTGTGGTGAATCCTTGTATGGCTCAAGACTACTCACATCTTCCTCCGTCTTGCCTGCGCATTCGCATGCCGGAAACGACACTACACTACCCGAATGGCCGCGATCTGCTGTCAGCCCGGCGGTGACAGGTATGGCAAGGGTAACGATGATTGCCAGGGACCGGTGCCCCTCGCCGCCGGCATGGGCCTTCATGGCACGTTATGGCACGTGGTTATGGCACTTGTGGCACGTGAAGGGTGGAGCCTCGCTGGACATAGAGGGCGCGGCGTAGGCGCTGTTGAGCCACCAAACAGGTATCCTTGGTCCATCTTCTTGTCGCGTAATCCGTGAAATGCGAGGGACGCGAACGCCGCCGCGCAAGGCGGGAATACACCGGATCGCTCTACTGGTCGCCTCTTCGATCACCGCCATCGCCCCGATGGCCGCGGAAGACTGCGCCGATTGGGACTCGAACCACTACTTCCACACCGCAAGCGTGGAGGACATCGCCGAATGCGTCCGTTCGGGGACGGATGTCGCTGCCCGCGGCACGCGGGGCCGCACCCCCTTGCACCTCGCCGCGATGCACAACGACAGTCCGTTCGTCATCACGGCGCTTGTCGCCGCCGGTGCCGACGTGAACATGCGCGACGAGCGGGACCACACTCCCCTGCACAGTGCCGCCATGACCTCCGCCAGTCCGGCGGTGATCGAGGCGCTGCTGAGGGCCGGGGCGAATCCGGATGCCGGTTCGGTGCCCGCGACGATGGACGACTTCATACCCCCGATCGGTGTCAGCTCATTCGGAACCTTCGGCTTCGAACTGTGGGGAACGCCCTGGTATTTCCAACGCCTCGAAGCGCTTCGCGAGGACCCGACGGAAGCCCAGGCACCGCTGCCCAACCAGGAGGCCCTTCTCGCCAATGCGCAGGTCGATGGCGAGAACCCGAAGATCTTCTCCCTGCTCGTCGAACTCGCCGCCCAATCCAGCTCCTGGGTTCCGGCGCGGGCCTCGGTCTGGTCGACGGAATCTGCGGATGAGCAGGCCGACAACGACATCGGCGCGATGTCCGAGTTGTTAAACTTCCTCAAGGAGCGCGACAAGCGGGGCCTCAAACCCCTGCACGTGGCGGCCCGCTTCAACCGCAGTCCCGCCGTGGTCGAGGCCTTGGCCGAAGGCGGCGCCGACGTCGGTGCGGTGACGGTTCACGACCTCAATGCGCTGCACGTGGCCGCCTGCTTCAGCGACAGTGCCGCCATGGTCGCCGCGCTCGCCGCCGCGGGCGTGGACCCGAACGCGCGCGACATGCACGAAGCCACGCCCCTGCATGCGGCGGCCAGTTCCGGCGAATCCGGAGAGGTGATCAGGGCACTGCTCAAGGCGGGCGCCGACATCAACGCCCGCGACAACCGCGGACGTACGCCCCTGCACCGGGCCTTCGGGCGCTACGGGCCCGCTTCGGAGGTCGTTGTCGCCCTGATCGCAGGTGGCGCGGACACCGACGCGGTGGATTCTCGCGGTCGCCGGCCGGAGGACTTCGGCAGCTGGTGACGCGACATTTGAGGGTTGACGGGACACTAGTCAAGCCTGTTGACTTGGCGGCTGCATCGGCGGGACGTGATCACAGACATGAAGTTCGGAATCTTCTACGAGCACCAGTTGCCGCGGCCTTGGAGCCACGGCGAGGAGCAGCGGCTCTTCAACGACGCCCTAGAGCAGGTCGAGGTGGCCGACCGCGTGGGCATCGACTTCGCCTGGGAGGTCGAACATCACTTCCTGGAGGAATACTCGCACTCCTCGGCACCCGAGGTCTTCCTCGCGGCCTGCTCGCAACGGACGAAGAACATCCGCCTCGGCCACGGCATCCGCCAGGTCATACCCGGCTACAACCACCCGGCGCGAACCGCCGAGGTGATCGCCACGCTGGACCTGGTGTCCAACGGCCGGGTCGAGTTCGGCACCGGGGAGTCGTCCGCGGAACTCGAACTCGGCGGCTTCGGCGTGCCGGTGGAGCAGAAGCGCAAGATCTTCATGGAGTCCACCGAGCAGATCTGCAACATGCTGGCGATGGACCCGTACCCCGGCTACAAGGGCCAGTACTTCGAGATGCCGTGCCGCAACATCGTGCCGAAGCCCGTGCAGCGACCGCATCCGCCGTTGTGGGTGGCCTGCTCGCAGCGCGAGACCATCCGCATGGCGGCGCGTCTCGGCATCGGTGCCCTGACCTTCGCGTTCGTCGACCCCCTGGAAGCCACCGAGTGGGTGGAGGAGTACTACGGCATCATCAAGAGCGATGCCTGCGTCCCCATAGGCCACGCCATCAACCCGAACATCTGCATGGTGTCGAGCTTCTCCTGCCACCAGGACCGGGAGGAGGCGGTCAGACGCGGTCTGGACGGCTTCGAGTTCTTTGGATTCGCTTTGGGAAGCCTGTACGCCTTCGGCGAGCACAAGCCGGGCCGCACGAACCTGTGGGAGCAATTCGAGGCCAGACGCAAGGCCCAGCTCGAGACCCGGGACATCACCGAGGCGCTCTCCGGCAGCCGTGGCGGCATCGGCACCCCCGACGACCTGCGCGAACATCTGTTGAAGTTCGAGGCCTGCAACGTCGACCAGGTCACCTTCATCCAACAGGCCGGGCGCAACCAGCACGAACACATCTGCGAAGCCCTCGAGTTGTTCGCCGCCGAGGTGATGCCCGAGTTCAAGGAGCGCGAGGAGGAACGCCAGCGACGCAAGATGGCGGAACTGGCCCCCTACCTGGAGGCCGCCATGGCGCGCAAGATTTCGATGCCGCCGCTGGCCGACGAGGACATCCCGGTGTTCGAATCCCTGGGCCGCAAGATCTCGGAAGAGTCCAAGCGGGAAGAATCCATCTACGAAGAACGCACCGCCGCCGGTTGAGAGTGCCTGTGGCGTGCCGTGCTTCCGCGGCGCGGCGCCATCGCCCTCCCGCGCTGGCGCGCAGCCACCCGCCGTGCTTGAATCCAGGAATGTTCTGGTCAAGCCATCGCCGGCTTGACCAGCAACGCACATCCCTGCCCCTCACACTTCCATTTCACGCGCCGCGGTGAGTCGCAACCATTCTCGGAGTTGGCGCATCTAACAAGGCATGTCCCGGTTCACCAGCGTCAACGTCGACCCCGGCGTCGTGCGACAGCTCATGAAGGGCAACCGCAAGGCCCAGGAGGTCGTCTACCGTGCCTACGCGGACACGGTCTACACCCTGGCGCGACGAATCCTGCGCAACCCCGACGATGCCGAGGAAGTCGTCCAGGACACGTTCGTGGACGTGTTCCGCGCGGCTTGCAAACTGAAGAGCCCGGAGGCGTTCGGCGCTTGGCTCCGAACTACCGCCGTGAACCACTGCCTGATGCGTCTGCGCTCACCGTGGCACAAGCGTCGCGACAGGTTGCCCGACCGCGAGGTCGCGCCCACAGGCGAGTCCGGCGCCACCCCGCCCGACGCGACGGATCGCGCCGTGGACATCGACCAGGCCCTCGCCCGCCTACCGGCGCAGGCGCGCATGGTGGTGTGGATGCACTGCGTGGAGGGCTACAACCACGAGGAGATCGGCCGGGCGTTCGGGCGCACGGCGAGCTTCTCCAAGTCGCAGTTGGCACGCGCCTTCCAGGCACTCAACCATCACCGGGCTTCGCGCGACGTGCGGCAGGCACCTGAAGGAGCGAACGAACATGAACCACCGTCAACGACCGCGGCGGCCAAGCGCTTGCGCCGTCGAAGTTTCGCGCCAGCGGAACTTCCACCCATCCGCACGGATGGGCCGCGACCGTCAGGTCGCGCTAGCGCGTTCTGACGGTCGCGCCGAACCCATGGCCCACGACGTGGAAGCGCTCGGCGACGAGTTGCGCTCCCTGGCGGACTTCGAGGCGCCGTCCGGACTCTACGAACGCATCCGGGAACGCTTGGACGGGGAGAAAGCCGACACGTCGTCTGGCTCACGCCGGGTGACGATGCCACTTGCCATGGCGGCCAGCGTGGTGGCCCTTGCGGTCGCGGCGGCGTTCGTCTGGCGGAGCGGCGAGCGGCCGGACCATCTCCTGGTCACCCGGAACGGTTCCAATGAAGCGCAGCCTGCCGCGCTAACCGATCTGATGGAGCGCTCGCGCCTTGCCGAGGAACGGCGCCGGTCACTGATCGTGGCAGACGCGCCAACGGGCGCGGAACGGCTGCTGCGGACGCGCATCGGTGGAATCGACGCGACGCTCAACGAGCAGTTGCTCATGGACGACATCGAACTGCCCGAGCGCGAGTCGCTGCTGCGCGACCGGGTCGAGTTGATGAACACGCTGGCCGACATCGAGCGCTACCGGCACAACGAGTTCGTGCACCAAGTGGCATTTTAGAATGAACGGAGGAAGATCAATGAGAGCATTGGGGTTGATGGTTGTCGCCGTGCTCGGCGCGGGTGTGTACGCCGACGACGAGGCCGAGATCCGCAGCGCCAAGGAAACCGCTGCCGAACTCGAGGCGGTGGAGAAGGAACTCGAGACGGTCAGAAGAGAACTCGAGGAAGCCCGGGAACACATGGACGACGCCGTCACGGTCTGGGCCGACCGGGTCGAGAGGCTCTGGGATGCACGCGAACCCAGGCGTCGCGCGTTTCTCGGCGTGCTGATCGGCGGCGAGTCGGAAGCAGGCATCAAGGTGGCCGGCGTGACCCCTGACGGCGGTGCAGAAGCGGCCGGTGTTCGCACCGAGGACATGATCATCGAGATCAACGGCAGGCGTCTGACGGGTCATGAACGGCCGATGGTCGTCATGCGCGAGGAACTCGACCAGATAGCACCCGGCGACCCCGTGACCGTCGTCGCGACGCGCGACGGGGACGAGCAATCGTTCGAGGTCGTGACCACCGCCGTCGACGAACGCACCGGCCTCGACCCGGGCCGCGTCACCCGCATTGTCCGCACGCTGCGCGGCGCCAATGGACCCCATCCATTCGTCGACGACCATATCGGCCTGGGGGGTCCCAACCTCCGGCCCGGACGGTTCCTGTTCGACACCCCCGACGGCCTGCGCCTGGTCGACATCGGTGCCGACCTGGGCGAGTACTTCGGTGTCGACGGTGGCGTCCTGGTCGTCAATACACCCGCCGGAAGCGAGCTGAAGCCGGGCGACATCCTGCGCCGGATCGACGGCGCCGACATCGCCTCGGCGGCCGAAGCCTATCGGCTGCTGTGGCAGCGGCCCGCCGCGGCCCGCGGGGCCGATGACGCCGAACTCGAGGTGCGGCGCAAGAACAGGACGATAACGGTCACCATGCCGGCGACCATGCGAGATACCCAACACCACGACACCGACGTCAGGATCATCGAGATGGAGGTCGACAAGCAGTGACCCCGAACATCGCGCCGTAGGAGCCCAAGGCCACCCGCGCTCAACGAACTCCCTACGCGCGACTGCGCCAGTACGTCACCGCAAGCGCGATCATGACGACGAAGCCCGCGAGGGCAAGGGCCGGTATGACGAAGGACTGCTCGGCACACTCCCCCGTGCCCATCGTCATCTGCTGCAGGATGTCCTCGAGGGGGAAGACGTCGAGCATGTAGTCCAGACCGACGCCGCAGCCGGGAACCTGGTCCGCCGGCAGCGTCAGCAGATACAGGTGGCGAATGGCGAAGGCCGCGCCCGCCATGGACGCGAGCGCCGTCAGCAGCGGGTAGATGCCGAGACGCGGGTTGTGCGCGAAGCCGGCGACGCAGATCAGACCCGCGAGCATGGCCCACATCCGTTGATTCACGCACAACGCGCACGGCTCCTGACCGAAGCCGAGTTCCAGGATCTGCGCGCCGGCGACGAGCGCCGCCGCCCAGACGACCGCCGCGAGGTTCCAGAACTCCTTTCTGTTCCAGTCCGAGAGCATCCGCGCAATGGTCGGGGCTCGGTGCGCCGAGGTCAACCCATCAAGCGGCGATCGTCGAATACCCGCGAGTCGGTAGCGTTAGAAAATATCCTCTGGACGGACCGTCTCTTTCCGTCGTGGGCGGTCCAACCGGCTCGACCCCCGTTCCGGGAGGTTGTCGTCGAGAAAGTACTCGAACAGGGCATTCGGGTCGTCCGGTGCCGCGACGCGCCCCGTCTCCTCGTTCACCTTCACACGAACCACGCCATCGGGAATCGGATGCTCCACGAGGGGCTCCTCGGCGAGCGCCCCACGCATGAAGTCGATCCAGATCGCGAGGGGTGTCTTCGAGCCGTACTCGGTGCGACCGGTGGGGCGGTGGTCCGAGAAACCCACCCACACGGTGGCTGCCAGGTTCGGGTGATAGCCGTTGAACCAGGTGTCCTTGGCCTCGTCGGCGGTACCCGTCTTCCCAGCGATATCCGGACGCTCCAGGACCAGGGCCGGACGTCCGGTGCCGGTCTTGATCACGTCCCGGAGCATCGTGTCCATGATGAACGCGTTGCCCTTGGCGATGGCGCGCGTCGCGGGAAGGGGCGTCTCGCCCGTCTCCTCGTCCACGGCGCACGGCGCGCAGGCCTGGGGATGCCGCGCCGTGAATACCCGGGTGCCGTCGAGCCGCTCCACGTGGTCGATGATGTGCGGTTCCACGCGGTAGCCGCCGTTGGCGAGAGTCGCGTACGCATTGGCCATGTCCATCGGTGTGAACAGCATGGTGCCGCCGCCGATGGCGAGCTGGATGTTGTCCGGCAGGCCGCCCTGGGCGAATCCGAAACGGGCCGCGTGATCGAGGATGGACCGGGTGCCGATGCGCGTCATCACCCGCATCGACACCACGTTTACCGATCGTGCGAGCGCCTCGCGCAGACGCATCGGACCCGTGAACTCGCCACTGTCGTTGCGCGGCCGGTAGGCCATCTCGAGGTTGTCGTCGTCGAACACCAGCGGCGCATCCAGGAACACGCTCGCGGGGGTGACGCCGTTCTCCAGCGCTGCCGAGTAGACGAACGGCTTGAAGCCCGAACCGGGCTGACGGGCGGCCTGCAGCGCATGGTTGAACTGGGTGATGCGGAAATCCCAGCCGCCGACCAGGGCTTGGATCGCTCCGGTCCTCGGATCCAACGCCACGAAGGCGGCCTGAATTTCCGGAATCTGACGCAGACGCCAGTCGCCCTGGTCGTCCTGGAGGACGCGGATCACGTCACCCCGGGTGACGATTTCGTCCGCGTGCCGCGGCATCGGCCCGCGTATGTCGGTGTCGATATACGGGGCCCAACGAAGGCCGTCCCAATCGATGCGGACCTTGTCGCCGTTGGCGCGCATCGCCAGCGCACTGTCCTCGGCGATGTCGACCACGACGGCGGCCTCGAGCCCACCCGAGACGGGATAGGCGGCAAGCCTGTCCGCCAGCGTCGGTGCGATCCCCGTGTCGCCCGGGGGAACCGCCGATTCGAACGCGATGCGACCCTCCGGCCCCCGGTAGCCGTGACGCACGTCGTAGTCGATCAACCCGCGGTGGACGGCATCCTGGGCGGCTTGCTGGCGCTTCGAATCCAGGGTGGTGTAGACCTCGAAGCCGGTATAGATGTCGTTGCCGAAGCGCTCGAAGAGCTGCTGGCGGACCCATTCGGCGGGATACGGCGCGGCGAGGTCGATGCCCCGCTGGAACACCCCCGCGGTGATCGGTGCGGCGATCGCCTCGCGGTACGCCGCGTCGCTGATGGAGTCCTGCGCCAACATGCGGCGCAGCACCAGGTTGCGCCGCGCCAGCGCCCACTCGGGGCCGTTGATGGGATTGCCCGCCTCGGGTTTCTTGATGATGCCGGCGAGCATGGCGAGTTGCGCCAAGGTGAGCTCCTGCGCCGGCCGTCCGTAGTAGGTGTGCGCCGCGGCCTGCACCCCGTAGGCGTGTTTGCCGAAGGCCATGATGTTGACGTAGAGCTCGAGAATCTCGTCCTTGGAGAGTTCCCGCTCGATCTTCAGCGCCAGCAGCATCTCCTTGAGCTTGCGGATCAGCACCTGTTCCGGACTGAACGACACCGTCTTCGCAAGCTGCATCGTGATCGTGCTCGCCCCCGTGCGGATGTCCGAGGTGAGAAGTCCCACCAGGTCGTTGCCGAGGGAGATCAGGTCGATGCCGCCGTGGCGGTAGAAGCGCTTGTCCTCGGTATTCAACAAGGCGTTGACGAAGTGCGTGGGGACCTCGGCGAAATCGATCGGGATCAAGCGCTCGCCGAACTCCCCGATCAATGCGCCATCGCGGGTGTAGATCCGAAGCGGTGTCTCGAACCGATAGTGCCGGTAGGTGTCCGCCGTCGGAATCTGCGGATTCAGGTAGAGGAAGACCGCCGCCAGACCCAGGGATAGGGCAGCGACACCCGTGGCCGCGAGCCAGGCGAAGTCCCGCACGAGCGAGCGGCCGAAGAGCCGCAGCCTGGAATCGTGGAACCCGCTGGAACGCCGCGGCGTCGCGAATCTCCAGCGAGGCCACTTCGTTGCGCGGGATGTCGATTGGGCTTGGCCTGCCATCGGCGCAACGTTGCGCCGATAGGCGGTACCTGTCAAACCCGCAGCGTCTGCCACGACGCAGGGTCAATGTCTGACACGCAAGGCAGCCATTTCGCACAGACGGCCGACCTCGCCAAGCCGACAATAGCCGCCTGCCATGAAACCAGGCGAGCGGCGACAAGTGAAAGGGTCCAGCAGCGGCATTCGGTCCGTGTTCGCGGCGCGCAGGCGGGGCTCCGGGAGCAGCCTCGGCATCGACATCGGTTCGGCCGCAGTCAAGATCGTCGAACTCTCCTGTCGGCGGGACACACACCGCGTCGAGGCCTTCGCGCTAGAGCCGCTTCCCCGGGGCAGCGTCGTCCGCGGCAGCATCCACGACGCCGAGGCCGTCGGTGACGCCATCCGGCAAGCCTGCCGACGGGCGCGAACGAGAACTCGGCGCACGACCGTGGCGGTCGCCGACTCCGCGGTCAGTACCCGGACCCTGAAACTGGACGCCTCCCTGGATGACGCCGCCCTGGCAACCGCTGTGGCCCACGAAGCCGCGGACCAGCTGCCCTTCCCCGTCGACGACATGGCCATGGACTTCGAACCGGTGCAGCTCGCGCCCGACGACCCGGCCCAGGTCGAGGTGCTGCTCGCCGCCTGTCGTCTCGAACACGTGGCCCGCCGGCGCGAGGCCATCGAGTACGCCGGCATGAAACCGTACGCGGCAGAGGTGCAGAGATTCGCCGTGGTTCGCGCCGTCGCGTACACCGCTCCGGCCGAGATGCCGGTGGCGGTGGCCGACATCGGGGCTGCCACGACGAAGATGATGCTCGTCTCCGGCGATGGGTCGGTCACCGTCCAGGAGGAGCCGTTCGATACCGGCACCAGCGGCTTCAGCACGACCGACCTGCTGCGCCTCGTCGCACGCCTACTGCGCGCTGTTGCCCGCTCGAGCCCAACCCAGCCGATCAATCGCTTGCTGCTTGCCGGCGGTGCGGCTTCGATCCCCGCGTTCGCCGCGCAGGTGTCGGACCATCTTCGCCTGACGGTGGAAACGGTCGACCCGTTCGCGCGCATGACCACCTCCCGGCGCATCGACTCGGAATCCCTCGTCGAGCACGCGCCCGCGCTGCTGACGGCAACGGGTCTCGCGCTCCGGGGTTTCGTGGAGGATGGGACGCGATGACCGTGCGCATCAACCTACTGCCCTGGCGCGAGTGGGCGCGGGAACGGCGCAAACGCCTGTTCTTCACCCAGCTCGGCCTCGCCGCCACTGCGGCAGCCGCCATCGTGGTCCTCGTCAGCGTGGCATTGAGCACATCCATCGGTCAGCAGGAGCAGCGCAATCAATTCCTCGCCTCGAACCTCGGCGACCTCGACGAACGGCTTGCCGAGTTGGACCGGTTGGTCGTTCGCCGGGACAGGGTCGTCGAGCAGATGCGCGCCCTCGATCAACTCCTCTCCGGCGGCTCGAATACGCGACACCTTCTCGACGAGTTCGCGCGAACCGCGGTGTCGGGCGCCTACTACACATCCATAACGCGCCGTGGCGGCGTGATCGCAGCGCAAGGCAAGGCGGAGTCCAATGATCGGATCGCGGCACTGATGCGCAACCTGCAGGACTCGATTGCCTTCGACGCTCCGCTCCTCGAAGGCATCGAGAAGGGCTCCCAAGACGCGGCCGACAACCAGGCGGCGACCTTCGAACTGACCTTCACCACCACCAGCGGCGGATCGTAGCGCATGGACCTCTCGCTGGACCTGACCGATCTCGACGTCGGTGATCCCGGTTCCTGGCCCGGCACGGTGAAGGCGCTCTGTTTCGCCGCCATCGGCATCGCCGTGATGGGTCTGGGCTACCTCCTGATGATTACCGACAAACGTGCCGAACTTGCCCGTGTCGAGTGGCGAGAACACGAGCTTCGCGACGAGTTCGACAGCAAGCGAAGCCGAGCCTCCGGTCTGGAGGCATATCGTCACCACCACGATCAGGCTCTCGCCGCGTTCGCGGCCATGACGCAGCGGCTGCCACGCGATACCGAGGTCCCGGGGTTGATCGACGACATGACCCACGCGGCCATCGCCAACAACCTGGTCATCTACCGCGTCGACCTCGGCGAGGAACGCCCGGTCGAGGGCTACCTGGAACTGCCGATCGCCATCGCGGTCGCCGGCGACTATCCCGACCTGGCCGCGTTCGTTGGCGCCATCGCGGGACTGCCTCGGCGGGTCACGCTCCACGACTTCGACCTGGCTCCGCGAACCGGTCCGGGCAATCTCGTGCTGTCCATCGAAGCCAGGACCTATCGCTACGGCGGCGAACCCTCGGGGTCGCCGGAGTGATCGCCCGTCACGACACACCCGCCCGGGTGCGCTGGCATTTTCCGAGGTGCGAAGTTCGCGAGGCGAACTTCAATCGCGCCCGAAGGGCGCGCTGGCACTTTCTAAGGTGCGAAGTTCGCGAGGCGAACTTCAATCGCGCCCGTAGGGCGCGCTGGCACCACTACGGCTACGTCCTCGCGGTCGTCCTCGCCGGCTGCGACGACGCGAACCTCGACGACCTGCGCGCATTCGTCGAACTCGCGCCGGCCGACACGGTGGCGGAAGCCGTGGCGGTGGATGACCCTCGTGCAGGGGCGGCGGAGTCGACGGTCATCGCACGCAATCCGTTCGAACGCGCGTCCCGGTCCTCGGCAGGGGTCGCGCAGGCGAACGGCCCGGATCCGACGCGCACACCCGAACCTCTCGAACAGTACCCCCTGGGGCGCCTGCAGATGGTCGGAACCCTGGCTGGCCGGGGCGCGCTGTACGCGCTCGTCCGCGACCCGAACGGTCAGACCCACCCGATGACGACCGGCGACCACCTAGGTCGCGACCACGGCCGCATCGTCGCCGTGCACAGTGACCGGGTCGAACTCGTCGAACTGGTCACCGACGGCACCGGATGGCGTCGGCGACCCCGATCGCTTGTGATGGAAACCGGCGACCCGGCTTCAAGCGACGGCGGAGGTCTCCGCGAGTGAACACCCATCTACGTGCCTTCGTGGCCGGTGCATTCGCCGGACTGGCGATTGCCGTCCATGCCGCCGACGAGGACGCGCAGTCCATCCGGGACGACGGCGACCAGGCCGGCGGGAACGTCAGCCTGAATCTTCAGGACGTGGAGGTGCGCAGCGTGTTGCAGTTGATCGCCGACTTCGCCGGGGTGAACCTCGTCGCCGGCGAAGCGGTCACCGGCAACATGACCCTGCGTCTGCAGGACGTTCCCTGGGACGAGGCGCTGGATCTCGTCCTCGCCACCAACGGCCTCGACAAGCACCTGACCGACAACGTGCTCCTCGTCGCGCCCGCCGAGGAGATCGCCGAACGGGAGAGACTGCAGCTCGAACGCCTCAATGAGCGCGCGGGGTTGGCGCCGCTGGTCACCGAGTTCGTGCGCATACGCTACGCCGATGCCGACGCGCTCGCCGACCTGCTGACCGGGGACGGTGGTGCGGCGACGCTCTCCGAACGGGGTCGGATCGCGGTGGATCCGCGCACCAACTCCGTGATCCTCACGGACACGGCGGACAATCTCGCAGCCTTCAAGGGGCTTGTGGCGGAACTCGACATTCCCGTCCGCCAGGTGCAGATCGAGGCCCGCATCGTCAACGCCAACAGCAACTTCTCCGAGGAGTTCGGGCTCCGTTTCGGCGGTGCCCACATCACCGAGGCGGATTACCAGCTCGACCTGGAACTCACGGCGCTCGCCGCCGACGGTCGCGCCGAGATCGTCGCGCGACCGACGGTCGTCACCGTCGACAAGCGCCCCGCGACGATCGAGTCCGGCGTCGAGGTCCCGTTCCAGCAGGCGACCAAGTCGGGCGCCACGTCCATCGCCTTCAAGGATGCCGTGCTGCAACTCGAAGTCACCCCGCAGATCACACCCAACGACCGCATCGTCATGGACCTCATCGTCAAGCAGGACACTATCGGCCGCATCTTCGACGGCGTGCCCAGCATCAACACCACGCGCATCGCGACCCGGGTGCTGGTGGACGACGGCCAGACCGTGGTCCTCGGCGGCATCTTCCAGACCGACCGCCACGAGACCAGCACGCGGACGCCGGTACTGGGCGACCTGCCGCTGGTCGGGCGACTGTTCCGGCGGCGGCTGGAACGCGACGACAAGCAGGAGTTGTTCGTGTTCATCACGCCGTCGGTGATCGCCGAGGCCGGCGAAGCCCGCGTAGCGCATGCGCAGCCCGCGCGTTAAGGTGCGTTCGAGAGGAAGCGGACCATGACGCCACAGAACATCTATCTCGTCGGCATGATGGCCGTCGGCAAGACCACCATCGGACGCCACCTGGCCTCGCGCCTCGGATTCGAGTTCCACGACACCGACCAGGTGATCGAGCAACGCGCCGGGGCGGACATCTCGTGGATCTTCGAACTGGAGGGCGAAGTGGGCTTTCGCGACCGCGAGCAGCAGGTCATCGACGAGTTGACCGCGCGCGACGGCGTCGTGCTGGCAACCGGCGGCGGCGCGGTATTGCGCGAACAGAACCGGGAGCGATTGCACAACTGCGGGACCGTGCTGTATCTCAAGGGTTCCATCGACCTCCTCGTCGACCGCACCGAAGGCGATCACCGCCGCCCGCTCCTGCAGGTGGACAACGTCCGGCAGCGCATCGAAGCGCTCGTCGCCGAGCGTGAGCCGCTGTACGCGTCCGCCGCGCATCTGCAGATCGACGTCGACCACCGACCGCCGAAGGCCATCGTCGTGGAAGTCGTCAGCCGCCTGCACGAGGAGGGCCTGATACCCGCGGGGGATGCGTCATGAGCCAGCAGATCGACGTCGCGCTGCCCGACGGCCGCGGCTATCCGATCCTATTGGGCGACGGTCTGCTCGGATCCCGCGCCCTGCTCGAGCCGTTCGCCGGCACCCAGGCCCTGGTCGTCACCAACGCCGCGGTGGCCCGTCACCATCTCGACAAGCTACGCGCCAGCCTGTCTTCGACCACGCAGGTCGATGTCGTCGAGATCGGCGACGGTGAGCCCTACAAGACTCTCGACACCTACGCCGGGATCCTCGACCAGTTGATCGCCAAGCGCCACAACCGCACGACCACCGTGGTGGCGCTCGGCGGCGGCGTCGTCGGCGACGTTGCCGGATTCGCCGCGGCAACCTACCAACGGGGTGTCGGACTCGTACAGATCCCGACCACCTTGCTGGCCCTGGTGGACTCCTCAGTGGGCGGCAAGACGGCGGTCAACCACGCCACGGGCAAGAACCTGATCGGCGCTTTCTACCAGCCGCGCGCGGTCATCGCCGACGTCGGCCTACTCGCGACGTTGCCCGAGCGCGAGTTCCGCGCCGGCCTCGCGGAGGTCATCAAGTACGGCGTCATTGCCGATCCGGTCTTCTTCGCCTGGCTCGAGTCGCACATCGACGACCTGCTCGAACGAGATCCGAGGCGTCTCGTCCACGCCGTGCGCCGGTCGTGCGAGATCAAGGCGGAAGTCGTCGCCGACGACGAACGCGAGCAGGGCCGCCGGGCGATCCTCAACTTCGGCCACACCTTCGGCCACGCCATCGAGGCGCTGACCGGCTATGAGCAGGTGCTCCATGGCGAGGCCGTGGCCGCGGGCATGGTCATGGCCATGGACCTTTCCCGTCGCCTCGGTCGAGTAGCGAACGATCACGCGGACCGGATTCGCCGACTTGTCGAAGCCGCGGGGCTGCCGACGACGATGGCCGTCGACCCGGACGCCATGCTGGACGCCATGGGCATGGACAAGAAAGTGGTGGACGGTCGTCTGCGACTCGTGGTGTGCGACGGCATCGGCCAGGTGACGGTGACCAGCGAGGCACCGCCCGAGTCGATCCGCGCCGCGATCGCTGGGTGTGGCTAGTGTCACGCAGTCGTTCGCTGGCGAGTACCTGCACGACGGCGTGGCGGCGATGGCTGCGGCGTACCTTTCCACATCTGCCAAGCGCACGCCTACGTCGACGGCAACAAGAGGGCGGGCGCCTTGGCGTCGTTGGTCTTCCTGACGGTCAACGGCGTCGACCCGCTCCACCGGGCCGAGGACTTGGAAAAGATGACGTTCGGCGTGGCGAGCGGCGAGTTGTCGAAAGCCGAACTCGTAGAATGGTGCGAGAAGCCGGTGGTCCCAAGCCCCACCAACTAACGGAGAGTTCCCATGCCGACAACAAACCGCAAGGTCATCATGAAGCGGCTGCCAAACGGTATGCCCACCCCCGCCGATTTCGAAATCGTCCCGGAAACCCTCGGCGAGCCGGAAGACGGCCAGATGCTGCTCAAGACCCGCTGGCTGACCCTGGATCCGTACATGCGGCCGGTGTTCATGCCGCAGGAAGGCAACGTCGGCAAGACGGTGATCGGCGGCACGGTCTCCGAGGTCGTTGCAAGCAAGGCACCGACATGGCAGGTCGGCGACCTGGTGGTGGGCTACTACGGCTGGCAGGAGTACTGCATCGCCGGCGCGTCGGATGTGCAGTGGAACAACCCGCACATCCCGATCCAGAAGTGGGACAGCGACCTGGGCGATCCGTCGACGGCCGTGGGCATCCTCGGCATGACCGGCTATACGGCCTACGAGGGCCTGCTCAACGTCGCCAGGGTCCAGGCCGGCGAGACCGTCGTGGTCAGCGCCGCGAGCGGTGCCGTGGGTCAGGTCGTCGGCCAGCTGGCGAAGATCCACGGAGCCCGCGCCGTCGGCATCGCGGGAGGCCCGGAAAAGTGTGCCTACTGTGTCGACGAGTTCGGCTTCGACGCTTGCGTCGACTACAAGGCCGGCAATCTTCCCGCGGATCTCGCCGCGGCGACACCGGACGGCATCGACATATACTTCGAGAACGTCGGCGGCGACGTGCTCGACGCGGTGATCCCCCGCCTCAACCCCCGTGCCCGCGTGCCCATCTGCGGGTCCATCGCCCACTACAACGAAACCCCCGAGACCCGCCGTGCAAACCCGATGCAGCGACTCCAGGAGGAAGGCCTGAAGGTCCTCGGCAAGGACGGCAACACCGAGGGCTACACGTTCTTTGGGTTCTCCAACCTGGCCACCCGACATCCGCAAGCCGAAGAGGCGCTCGCTGACCTCTCGGGCTGGATCAAGGCCGGTCGGCTCAAGTACCGGGAGAGCATCACCGAGGGTCTCGATTCCGCCGTGGACGCCTTCATCGGCATGCTCGGTGGACGGAACTTCGGCAAGACGATGGTGCGCGTCTCGGCTTGAACGCCGAGGTCGGGAACCGCCATGGCGAAACGCACTGCCGCTATACTGCGCGCCCTTTTTGCCGGAGCATCCCGTGGGCGTCGAATCGAACGAACGGTGGCCGAAGTCCCAACCCGGCAGCGTGACCCACGGGCTGGCCCTCCTTGCCATCGCGTCGCTCGTCGCTGGCTGCACAACGCCGCCAGCCGGCATCGAGGTCGAGGCCACCGATGGCGCCGTACCCTGGACCGGCCTGGAACCCAACGACGCCGACGACGAGTTCCACTTCGTCATCGTCAGTGACCGCACCGGCGGTGCCCGGCCGGGCGTGTTCGCTTCCGCTGTCCCCAAGGTCAACCTGCTCGAACCGGCGTTCGTGGTGAGTGTCGGCGATCTGATCGAGGGCTACACCGAAGACCAGGCCCAGATCGATCGCGAGTGGGACGAGTTCGAGGGTTTCATCGACGAACTCGAGGTGCCGTTCTTCTACGCTGCCGGCAACCACGACATGAGCAACGCCACCATGGCCCATACCTGGCAGGCGCGCTTCGGGCCGTCGTACTACCGTTTCGTCTACAAGGACGTGCTGTTCGTGGTGCTCAACTCGGAACTCTTCGGCATGGTGAGCCAACCCGACGCCCCGGTGCCGGGACCGTGGACCCAGGCCGAGCAGATGGCGTTCATCGAGCGCACCCTGACCGAGGTGCCCGACCCGCGCTGGACCATCGTCATCGTCCATCAACCGCTGTGGGACTACCCCGAGGCGCGGGGCGACTGGCCCCAAGTGGAGGCGATGCTCGCGGGCCGCGACTACACGGTGTTCGCGGGCCACTTCCACCACTACGTCAAGGTCGTCCGCCAGGACAGCAACTACATCACCCTGGCCACCACCGGTGGCGGCAGCGACCTGCGCGGTGGTCTCTACGGCGAATTCGACCACGTGGCGATGGTGACCATGAAGGCCGACGGGCCACGGCTCGCCAACCTGATGCTCGACGGCATCCACGACGAGAACATCGTCACCGAGGATGTTCGCGACACGATGAGATGGCTGGTCGATGCCGTGCAATCGGTACCGATTCTCGGCGACGGCGAGACCTTCTCCGCGGGCGAGGTGGCGTTCCGGATCAACAATAGCGGTTCCGAAGACCTCGCCGTGGCTTACCAAGTGGATCCCGGTCCGGACCTCGACTACCAAGGCGGTGCCGGTAGCGCGACGATTCCATCCGGCGGGATGCAACGCATCGTCTTCGATCTCACGGCACGGACCAACGTCCCCTATCACGCGATCCGACCGGGGCAGGTGTCCTGGTCGCTGTCCACGCACACCGGGGAGAACCCGGTGGATCTGGACGTGGTCTCCGCCCTGTTGCCGCTCGCCCCGCTACCGATTCCGGTGGGCGATGCGCCGACGGTCGATGGCGACCTGGCGGAGTGGCCGGCGTTGCCGTACCGGGTGGACCGCCAGGGCGACGTCGTCTCCCGCGACACCGCGGTGAGCGACATCGCCTACTCGTTCGGACTGCGCGAGACCGACGGCGATCTGTACGTCGCGGTACGCGTCGACGACGACAACCTGCTCGCCGACGCGTCCCGGGGGCTGTTGGTCCAGGACTCCGTGATGATCGCCGTGGACTCGCGTCCGGACCCCAAGCGATCGGCAAACCTGCGCCTGTACGAATCGACCCGCCGTGATCTCGCCGAGATGGCGGTCGGGTTCGTCACCCTCCCCGGGGTCGTCGAGGAGAGCTACTACCTGCGCTTCCTCGAAGGCTCGCGCAACGCCGTTGCGACCGCGACCACGCCCACGGAGTCCGGCTACGACGTGGAGTTCAAGGTCGACGGTGCGTTCCTCGACGGCCACGCCGGGGGTCGCTGGGACACCGTGCGGCTCGCCATCGCCGCCATCGATTGGGACGCGGGGGAGGATGTCAACGAGACACCTTGGTCCTACCCGGGATCCGACGGCGTGGCGCTGCACTGGCAACCCAACCGATTCGGCGATGCACCGGTCGCCGCTTCGGGTACGTTTGTCCGCGGCACGCGACAGACGCCGTAGAAGGAGCCTCACCGAATCGGCAACTCGGTGCGCTTGACCACCGTCCGCAGGGCGAAGCTCGAGTGCACCCGGTCGACGCCTGGCAATGCCGTCAGGTAGTTGCTGTGTATGCGCTCGTAGTCGCGGGCGTCGCGCACGATGACGCGTACCAGGTAGTCGGCCTCGCCCGACATGACGTAGCACTCCATCACTTCCGGCAGTTCGACGATGGCGCGCTCGAACGCCGTCAGGTCATCGCGCTGCTGGCTGGCGAGCGTGATCTGCACGAAGACGTTGTCGGGATAGCCTGCGGAGGACTGGTCGACTAGGCCGACGTAGCCGCGGATCATGCCGGCTTCCTCGAGGCGCTTCAGGCGTCGCAGGCTCGCAGACTCCGACAGGTTGATGCGCTCCGCGAGTTCGGCATTGGTGATCCGGCCGTCTTGCTGGATCTCATGAAGGATCATTCTGTCTCTTTGGTCTATACCAACAGATTCCATCTACTATTTGTTCCACACCAACAGATTATGTCTCGATGCTGGCCCAGCGGAGGCGAAAAAGCAAACCTGTTGCGCTGCCGTTCCGCTACGGTGAACGTCATCGTCAAGTCGCCCTGTCGAGGAAGGTGCCAGGCCATGCAGATCGGCGTTCCGAAGGAAACCAAGGTCCATGAATACCGCGTCGGCCTGACGCCGACTTCCGTCGCCGAACTGGTACGCGACGGGCACGACGTCGTTGTCGAAACGGGTGCCGGGGACGGCATAGGCTTCGGCGACGCGGACTACATCGCCGCAGGTGCCCGAACCGCTTCGACCGAGGAGACGTTCGACCAGACCATGGTAGTCAAGGTCAAGGAGCCGAGCCTGGCGGAATGCGCGCGACTCGGCGAGTCGCAGATCCTGTTCACGTATCTGCATCTGGCCGCCAATCCGGAGTTGACCCGCGCGCTCATGGCCAGCGGCGCGACCGCCATCGCCTACGAGACGGTCACCGCGGCCGACGGCAGTCTGCCACTGCTGTCGCCGATGAGCGAAATCGCCGGCCGCATGTCCGTCCAGGTCGGTGCCGGCACCCTGCAGCGCATCAGCGCCCTACAGCACACGACCGGCGGTCGCGGCATACTACTCGGGGGCGTCCCCGGCGTCGCGCCCGCGCGGGTCGTGGTCATCGGTGGCGGTATGGCCGGCGCCAACGCGGCCACCATCGCTCTCGGCCTCGGCGCCGAGGTCGCCATCCTGGACAAGAGCGTCTCCCGGCTGCGCTGGCTCGCGGACCGATTCGACGGCCGCGCGAAGACGATCATGGCGAACGCAACCACTACCAGCGAGACCGTGCGCGATGCCGACCTCGTGGTCGGCGCGGTGCTCGTCCCCGGGGCGCGGGCACCGAGGCTCGTCAGCGCCGAGGACGTCCGCGAGATGCGCGACGGTTCGGTGCTCGTCGACATCTCCATCGATCAAGGCGGCTGCTTCGAGACCAGTCGTCCGACGAGCCACGACGAACCGACCTTCGTCCACGACGGCGTGGTTCACTACTGCGTAACGAACATGCCCGGGGTGGTACCGCACACATCCACCCTGGCCCTGAACAACGTCACGCTGCCCTACATCCGGACGATTGCGAACAAGGGCTGGCAGGCGGCGGTGGCAGACGACAAGCACCTGGCCGACGGCTTGAACGTCGCCGGCGGCACGGTCTGGCACGACGCGGTCGCCGAGTCCGTCGGCATCGCCCGGCAAGATACACGCCGCCTCGGGGACGTCTTCGAGACTGCGCGGTACACGGCCAGTCCGATCGCCTACGCCGACATCGAAGTCCCCTACTCGCCGAAATCCCCCTCCAGCGTCACGGCAAACGCCTGACGCTGGTTTCTCGCCGAAGCCCGGAGGGCTTCGGCGAGCCCTTTCCTTCGCACTTCTTCGCACTAAGATTGTTCGGATCAAGCCATCCTTGGCTTGATCAGAAACGCAAGAACAAGAGCGCGACCCCGCGGGGGCGGAGAACACGATAGGCTTGGCTTCATGGCCAGCGTCGCGGTAGAGGTCCAAGACGGCGTCGTGGTACCTGCTGCCGGTGCGATTCCCAGTGCCGTTGTTTCGGTAGTGCTCTGCAGGTCGCAATGGACGGGTTCGACCACCAGGACACGGGAGATAGACATGCCGAACGGTGGCTCTGATTGCTGTGCTACGTGCTGGTTCAATCGGTCCCTCGCAGGCAAGCGTGGCAGCAGCAACTTCGACCATAGGATCCCGAGCCATTGCGAGATCCGTGGTCTGGACATTCCGGACCCGTTCTACACCTACTGCGCAAACCACCCCTATCACCGGCCAGACCGGGATCCGATTCCAATCGGGCCGGTGCTCGTCACAGACGATGCTTCGCTATCGACGCGCAGGGAATGGATGCCATCGCCGGACACGGCGGAAATTCGACAACACCTGCTCGATATCGTCCGCCGTGCCGATGAGCGCCAGGATGAGGGCTACCATTTCTATACGTCTCCCGCGCACATTGTGGCTGTTCGGCAACTGCTTGAGTGGGGTGACCCGCGGCTCATAGCGGCGCTGGAGGAAGTCGTGCAGGACCCGGCGATGGCGCGCGCTCGCGCGACCATCGAGGAAACCATAAGGCTCGTTCGAGAGCGGTTGGACGTCGAGCCCTAGACTTAGTTGCGAAGTCCACGCAGCACGGCATCCCGCTCCAACGCCTAGACGCTGCGCAAGACCCGTTCAGTCTCGAGAAGCACGGTCAGGGGAATGAACACGTGGTTGTCGTCGAGCAATCCCGCAGCGCGACGGGACTGGTGCAGATCGTCATCGGCAGCATTTCCGGGTGCCTACGGCAACCCGGTCGTCCCCGACAGGAACCGGTCGATCTCCCGCGCCGCCTCGCGGCCCTCGTTGATCGCCCGGACCACCAGCGATTGGCCGCTGCGGCAGTCGCCGGCGGCGAACACCTTGGGATTGCTCGTCCGGTAGACGCCTTTCTCCGCCTGGTAGTTCGACCGTTGGTCGAGTTCGAGGCCGAGTGGTTCGCTGACGTAGTGCTCCGGGCTCCGGAAGCCCATGGCCAGCAGCACGAGGTCCGCATCGTAGCTGCGCTCGGTGCCCTCGACCTTCTGGAACTTCTCGTCGTACTCGGCCGCCGTCAGCGACTTCACCCGGCCGTTGCCGTCGCCGTGGAAAGCCACCGCCGACGTGCGGTATTCACGGGGGTCGCGGTTGAACTTCGCCGCGGCCTCTTCGTGGCCGTAGTCGACGCGGTAGATGAACGGCCACGTCGGCCACGGATTGTTGCCGGCGCGTTCGGCGGGTGGGTCGGGCACGATTTCGAAGTTCACGAGGGTCTTGCAGCCTTGGCGCATGGCGGTGCCGATGCAGTCCGTGCCGGTGTCGCCGCCGCCGATGACGATGACGTTCTTGTCCTTGGCGTCGATGTAGTCGCCGTCGGCATGCCCGCTGTCGAGCAGGCTCTTGGTGTTCGCGTGGAGGAACTCCATGGCGAAGTGAACGCCATCGAGTTCGCGTCCGGCGATCGGCAGGTTGTTGGGTACCGTGGCACCGGTCGCCAGGAGCAGCGCGTCCATATCGTCGAGCAGATCGGTGACCGCCAACGTGCCGTCGGTGCCGTCGCCGATGTTGGCGTCGGTGACGAACTCGACGCCTTCCTCGCGCATCAGGTCGACGCGACGGTCGACGATGCCCTTGTCGAGCTTCATGTTGGGAATGCCGTACATCAAGAGCCCGCCGATCCGGTCGGCGCGTTCGTAGACGGTGACCGTGTGACCCGCCGTGTTGAGCTGCGCCGCCGCCGCGAGTCCGGCCGGACCCGATCCGATCACGGCAACGCGCTGGCCGGTACGGCTCTCCGGCGTCAGCGGCACCACCCAGCCTTCCTCGAAGCCGCGGTCGATGATGGCCATCTCGATGTTCTTGATGGTCACTGGCGGATCCGTGATACCGAGGACGCAAGATCCCTCGCAGGGTGCCGGGCAAACACGACCAGTGAACTCCGGGAAGTTGTTGGTCTTGTGCAGACGGTCCAGCGCGTCGCGCCACTGGTCGCGGTAGACGAGATCGTTCCACTCCGGGATCAGGTTGTGGATCGGACAGCCGCTGCGGCCGTGGACCATGTCCGGGGACTGGCAAAACGGCACGCCGCAGTCCATGCAGCGAGCGGCCTGGGTCGTGAGCCGAACGGGGTCGTGCTCGGTGTAGATCTCCCGGAAGTCGGCGATGCGTTCTATTGCATTTCGATAGGGGGCCGCGTCGCGAACGTACTCCTTGAATCCCGTTGTTTTTTGGCGAGGGGTGTCCCCTCGTGCTCCCCCGCTGAGGGCTCCCTTCTCGCGAGGGGTGTCCCCTCGCGCTCCCCCGCTGAGGGCTCCTTTACCCACTCGCCGCCACCTGGGCCACGACGGGTTCACGTAACTGTCGGCGCGCGGCCTTGCGTTCCTCCAGGACACGCTTGTAGTCCCGCGGCATGACCTTGACGAACCGTTCGCGCGATCGATCCCAGTCGTCGAGCAGCCGTGCCGCGACTGTCGACCCCGTGTACTGCCGATGCTTGTCGACGAGGGAACGGACCTCCTCGATGTCGGCATCCGCGACCAGCGGTTCCAGATCCACCATGCCGGGGTTGCATTGCCCGGCGAACGAATCGTCCTCATCCAGGACGTAGGCGACGCCGCCACTCATGCCGGCGGCGAAGTTGCGCCCGGTCGGGCCAAGGATCACCACGCGACCGCCCGTCATGTACTCGCAGCCGTGGTCGCCGACGCCTTCGATCACCGCATGGGCGCCGCTGTTGCGTACGCCGAACCGCTCGGCCGCCAGCCCCCGGAAAAAGCACTCGCCGGCAGTGGCGCCGTAGAGCACGACGTTGCCGACCAGAATCTGCTCCTCCGCCCTGAACGTGCTCGACTTCGACGGATAGACGATGAGCCGGCCGCCGGAGAGACCCTTGCCGACATAGTCGTTGGCGTCTCCTTCGACCTCGAGGGTGACGCCCTGGGCTAACCAGGCGCCGAAGCTCTGGCCCGCGCTGCCGGTGAACTTGAAGTGGATCGAACCGTCGGCGAGCATTCCGGGGCCGACCTCGCGGATGATGTGGTTCGACAGCATCCCGCCGACGACGCGGTTTACGTTGACGATCGGCAACTCGCGGTACACGCGTTCGCCCCGCTCGATCGCCGGCTTCGCGTACTCGATCAGTTCGTTGTCGATGGCGGCGGCGAGACCGTGGTCCTGATCGTGCATCCGGTACACGCCGAGGCAGTTCTCGGGCTCGGCGGCGGGCTCCAGGATCGTGGAGAAGTCCAGGCCCTTCGCCTTCCAGTGTTCGACCGCCGCATCCACCTCGAGGGCGTCCACCCGGCCGATCATGTTGTTGACGGTGCGGAAACCGAGCTTCGCCATGATGAGCCGCAGTTCCTCGGCGATCATGAAGAAGTAGTTGACCACGTGCTCCGGGGCGCCCGCGAACTTTCGGCGGAGATCCGGGTCCTGGGTCGCGATGCCCACCGGACAGGTGTTCAGGTGGCACTTGCGCATCATGATGCAGCCCATGGCCACCAACGGCGCGGTGGCGAAGCCGAACTCCTCGGCCCCTAGGAACGCGGCGATGGCGACGTCCCGTCCGGTCTTCAACTGGCCGTCTGTCTGCAGCGCGACACGGGAGCGCAGGTTGTTCATCACCAGGGTCTGGTGGGTCTCGGCGATGCCGAGTTCCCACGGCACGCCGGCGTGCTTGATGGACGTCAGCGGCGACGCCCCGGTGCCGCCGGTATCGCCGGCGATCACCAGGTGATCGGTGCGCGCCTTGACGACGCCGGCCGCAACCGTGCCGACGCCGATTTCGGCGCCCAGCTTGACGCTGATGCGCGCCTGGGGGTTGCCGTTCTTCAGGTCGTGGATGAGCTGGGCGATGTCCTCGATGGAATAGATGTCGTGGTGCGGCGGCGGGCTGATGAGGCCCACGCCGGGCGTCGAGTGGCGGATCCTGGCGATGTAGTCGTCCACCTTGCGCCCCGGCAGTTCGCCGCCCTCCCCCGGCTTCGCGCCCTGGACGATCTTGATCTGCAGTTCGTCGGCGTTGGTCAGGTAGTTGACCGTGACGCCGAACCGGCCGCTGGCCACCTGCTTGATGGCCGAACGCTTGGAGTCGCCGTTCGCCAGCGGGATGAAGCGCTCGGGGTCTTCGCCGCCCTCGCCGGTATTCGACTTGCCACCGATGCGGTTCATGGCGATGGCGAGGCTCTCGTGGGCTTCCGCGGAGATCGATCCGAAGCTCATGGCGCCGGTGGCGAAACGCTTGACGATCTCGGCGGCGGGTTCGACCTCGTCCAGCGGAATCTCGCCGCCGTTGGCCGCGTCGTTGAACGTCAGCAGGCCACGCAGTGTCGAGCGCCGGGTGCTCTCCTCGTTGGCCTGCTTGGCGAACCGCCAGTAGGCCTGTTCGTCATTGCCCCGGGCTGCGACCTGGAGATTGGCGATGGACTCCGGGTCCCACATGTGTGTGTCGCCGTGGCGGCGCCAGTGGAAGTCGCCGGGATTCGGCAGCACCGGCAGCGAAACCACGTCCCGGGGCGGAAAGCCGAACGCGTGACGGCGCTGCATCTCCTCGGCCAGGACGTCGAAGCCGACACCCTTGACCCGGCTCGCGGTCCCCGCGAAGCAGCGTTCGACAACATCGTCGGCGAGCCCCACGGCCTCGAAGATCTGCGCGCCCTTGTAGGACTGGAGCGTGGAGATGCCCATCTTGGCCATCACCTTGAGCATGCCCTTGGCGATGCCCTTGCGGTAGCCCTCGACGACATCGTCATCGTCGGCGACGTGGTCCGCATCCACCAGGTAGCCGTTGCGGCGCGCGTCCCAGAGGGCTTCGAAGGCGAGGTACGGATTGATGGCGTCCGCACCGAAACCGATCAACAGGCAATGGTGATGCACCTCGCGCGCCTCGCCGGTCTCGACGACGAGGCCGACGCGGGTTCGGGCCAAGGTGCGCACCAGGTGGTGATGCACAGCCCCCGTCGCCGCCAGCGCGCTGATCGGCACGTTGTCGGTGTCGATTGCGCGATCGCTCAGGACAATGAGTTCGATGCCGGCGTCTATAGCGGCGGTGGCCTCCGCGCAGATCCGGTCGAAAGCCGCGAGCAGGCCGGATTCGCCGGAATCCCGCGGGAAGGTGATGTCGATGGTGCGAGACCGCCAGCCGCGGTGGCGAATGTTTGCGAGCGACGCCAACTCGTCGTTGGACAGGATCGGGTGCGGCACGCGCAACCGGTGGGCGTGCTCCTCCGTGGCCTCGAGCAGGTTGCGCTCCGGTCCGATGGCGCATTCCAGCGCCATGATGACCTCCTCGCGGATCGAGTCGATGGCGGGATTCGTGACCTGCGCGAAGAGCTGCTTGAAGTAGTCGTAGAGCATGCGCGGCTTGTCGGACATCACCGCCAACGCGCTGTCGTTGCCCATGGAACCCAACGGATCGCGCAACTCGGTGACGAGCGGCAGCAGCATGAACTGCATGGTCTCCGCGGTATAGCCGAAGGCCTGCATGCGCGGCAGCAGGGTCGCCTTGTCGAATCCGGACGCTTCGGCGGGCGGGACGTCGTCCAGTTCCACTCGCTGCCGTGCAAGCCACTCGCCGTAAGGTCGACGTTGGGCCCACTCGGACTTGATCTCCTCGTCGGGGATCAGGCGACCCGCATCGAAGTCGATGAGGAAGATCTTGCCGGGTTGCAGACGGCCCTTGGCCACGACCTTGGCCGGGTCGACATCGACGACCCCCACCTCGGAGGCCATGATGCACTTGTGGTCTTCGGTGACGTAATAGCGCGACGGCCTGAGACCGTTGCGGTCGAGCACGGCACCGATGTAGGTGCCGTCGGTGAAGGCGATGGACGCCGGGCCGTCCCAGGGTTCCATCAGGCAGGCGTGGTACTCGTAGAAGGCGCGCTTCGCCGGGTCCATGGTCGGGTGCTGCTGCCAGGCCTCCGGGATCATCATCAACACCGCTTCCTGGAGCGTGCGCCCGGTCATGAGCAGGAACTCCAGGACGTTGTCGAAGGTGCCGGAGTCGGAACAGTCCGGTTCGACCACGGGGAAGAGCTTCGTCAGGTCGTCGCCGAACAGGTCGCTCTTCACCACGCCCTGGCGGGCGTTCATCCAGTTCTTGTTGCCGAGCAGCGTGTTGATCTCGCCGTTGTGGCTCATAAAGCGGTTCGGCTGCGCCCGGTCCCAGGACGGGAAGGTGTTGGTGGAGAACCGCGAGTGCACCATGGCGAGATGCGATTCGTAGTCCGCATCCTCGAGGTCCGGGTAGAACGGGAAAAGCTGGTGGGGCGTCAGCATGCCCTTGTAGACGATGACCTTGGCGGACAGGCTGACGAAGAACAGCAGTAGGCGCTCGGTCAGGCTCACGTCGGTGCGCAGACGGTGGGTGGCGGCCTTGCGGATGAGATAGAGCTTGCGTTCGAGCGCGTCGCCTTCGAGGTCGCTGCCGATGAACAGTTGCTCCATGGCCGGCATCGACGCCCGTGCCGCGTTGCCGATGTCCGCTTCGTCGGGTCGCGTGGGTACGGGTCGCCAGCCGAGAAGCCGCTGTCCGGCGTTGGAAATCTCCGCTTCGATGACCGCCTTGCAACGTATGCGCTCATCCGGGGTTCGAGGCAGAAAGACGATTCCCGCACCGTAGTGGCCCGGTTCGGGGAGTTCGATGCCAAGGTCCCGCTTCGCGGCCTTGGCCAGGAACCGGTGGGGTAGCCCAGTGAGGATGCCCGCGCCGTCACCGGTGTTCTTCTCGTAGCCGAGACCGCCGCGATGCACCATGCAGCAGTTCATGTGGCCAGCCGAGTCGATGATCTCGCGGCTGGCCCGGCTCTTGATGTCGCAGATGAAGCCGACGCCGCAGGAATCCTTCTCCTGCGCCGGGTCGTAGAGCCCTTGGCGCTGTGGAAGGCCGAGGGTCAGTTGTCGGTCGAGTTCGGACATCGTGCTGTTGCGCTAAAGCGACCCGCAAGCATAACCGACCGCGCAAGGGCTTGCGCGAAAGACCAGCGACGCGATGGGGAAACCGGATGTCCGCGTACGGGCGACCGCGCGCCCTCGCGGGCGTGATGGGTCGTCCCTATTGCCTTGAGCTATGAATTGCTAGGAAAACACAGCAAGTCCAGGCTCAATACGCCACGATCTCACCGTGTCGACGTGTCAATGTGTTCGCTGGACGCGACGCTGATACTCTTCAGACCGTCACGACAATCTGGACGCGATCGTTGAGCTTCTGCTTGGAACCCTTGGACGGGCACTTCGGCGTCGAACTCCCCCACACGGACGTACCACGCCTTGACGACGCTGCGTTGAAGAGGATCCTTCTATGCCTGTTCGACCAGCGATTCGTTGTGCTCCGAACTACCGGAGTGACCGAACCGCAGTTCGTCGAGTTCGCCCGGCGGGTCGGCAACCCGATCCGTCTGAGCGGCGACCCCGACTTCCCCGAGATCGCCCACATCACCAATGTAGGCATCGACACAGAGGCTCGCATGCTTGGCGCAGCGCACTGGCACACCGACCAGTCGTTTCGTGACCGAGTGTCTTCCATCACCATGTTGTACTCGGTGAAGGCTCCCAAGCAGGGGGGCGAGACGAAGTTCTGCGATATGGTGGCCGCCTACCGGGCACTGCCCGAGCCCACGAAGCGCACGATAGACCGCCTGACCGTCATCCACCGCCATGGCGTATCGGTGGCGGCACGACCGGGGGACCATGTGCCGATCCCGCCGAAGGGCTGGGACCAAAACACGACCGTCACCCATCCGCTGGTCAGGCGCCACCCGATCACCGGCCAGAAGACCCTGTACGCGATCACCGGTACGAGCCAGGGCATCGTCGGCATGGAACCGGCGGAAGCCGAAGCGCTATTGAATGAACTCTGCGATCACGCCTTCGCGGACCGGTTCGTCGCTCGCCACAAGTACCGCGCCCACGATCTCATCATGTGGGACAACCCGACGACCATGCACAGCGCGACACCGATGGCCGCCGCAACGGGCCCCGACGACACCCGGCTACTGCGCCGGATCAGCCTGCGCGGCACCCCCTCGGTCTTTTCCCGCGCTTAAGACCGCGGCGTGAAGGCGGCCTGGAGCGCCAGTTCTCCATCTTCTCCGATGAACTCCAACAGCGTGGCGATACACTCCTCGGGCTCCTCGAGCTGGAGGAAGTGTGTCGTTTCGGGCACGAAGTCGTAGTTCAAGGCGACGATCTCGTTCATCGCCACGGTTGGCAGGAACGAGTGCTGCGCCAAGGGATCGCTTCCGATCACCTTCACGGGACAAGGGATGGCTTCGACATCCACGGTCGCGGCATACCGGTAGCCCTGCTCGCAAACCCGCGCTTCGTACTCCCGCGGGCACCTCAGGACGAACCCCGAATCGCCGTCCACGGCACGCAGGGTCGTCTGCGCCAGCAGCTCCGCGACGCCCGGCCGCAGACGCTCGAACGCCGGCGTCGCACGCAGGCGTTCCGCGAATGCAGCCTCGCTGTCGAACGATCCGCGACGACGCCGCGTCCCTTCGGCCATGCGCTCCATTGTCGTCCTCAGACGTTCCCGGTGACCGGGGTGACAACCCTTGGGACAGATGAAAGGGTCGAACAGTATCAGCGCGGCGAACGACCCCCCGCCCGCGCATGCCTCGATCGCCGCCGTCTGCCCCGACAGCGAGTGGAATACGCCGAAGGCGGGCTTCGGTCCAAAGTAGACCCGGATCGCCCGGGCCACTGCCGTCATGTCGCGGACGAACGTCGGAATAGCGTGCGTCTCGAGCGCCCCGACGGCGTTCCAGCCGTGATTGCGGAGGTCGAAGACCACCACATCGAACCGATCCGTCAGCAGCGACCAGAACGGGTAGTAGGCATCCACGGCGAAGCCGTTCGCATGGCTGAGCACGATGCGCGGCCCCGCGGGATTGCCGTGTCGGCGGACCACGATCTCGGTTCCGTCGTCCATCCGCGCCCCGCGGATCGCCAGCGGCGGCGGAACCGTCCATCGCGGGTTGCCCCGTGCCACCATTGCGTTCCTCGCGTTCGAATCCTCGCCAAGTCCTTCGAGTCAACTAAGGCCGCGCCGGAGGTAGTCGCCTTCCCACCACAGGCACCGCGGCAAACCTCGGCGTCCGGCCCTCCGTCTCGGAACAACGCGCACGCCCGTTAGAGCGCGTCCTCGCCGAACCGGACGACCAGGTCAAGCGTCCTGCGCACATCCTCCCACGTCGTGGTGTGATTCACGATGCACAGCCGCAACGAAAAGACGCCGTTCAACGACGTCGACGAGAAGAACGCCAACTCGTCCCAGAACACGCGCGTCAGCACCTTCCGGTTCGCTTCCTCCACGCCTGCATCGTCGAACCCGCCCGGATTGACGCGGAAACACACGATGCCGAGCGACACCGGCGCCATCAATTCCAGCATCGGGCTGGACTCGACGTACTGTTCCGCCCGGCGTGCGAGATCCAAGCCGTTCTGAACCGCCGCGCGAAACGCGGTCATGCCGAAGGTCTGCACGGACATCCAGATCTTGAGTGCACGTGCCGCCCGGCTCAGCTGCAATCCGCGATCGGCGAAATTCGGGTGGTTCGCGCCCCACACCGTGTCCTGCAGAACGTCGTGGCCGATCGCGAACGCGTCTTCGAGGTGCACCGCGTTCTTGACCATGAGCGCTCCTGCCTCGTAGGGCTGGAAAAACAACTTGTGAGCATCCATGCCTACCGAGTCGGCCAACTCGATGCCGCGGAGAAGGTTCCTGCCTTCCTCCGTCACAACCGAGAACCCGCCGTAGGCCGCATCCACGTGCAGCCAAATGCCTTCGCGTGCGCAGAAATCCGCCATCTCGGCCAGCGGGTCGACCGCCCCCGTGCTGGCACTGCCCGCGTTGGCGCACACCGCCATGGGCACCAGACCGTTGGCACGGTCGTCGTCGACTCGACGCCGCAATTCGGCCATGTCGATGCGGAAGTCGTCATCGGAGCCGATCAGACTCAGGTGTTCGCGCCGGACGCCCGCAATCACCGCCGCCCGTTTCAAGGCGCTGTGCGCCTGGTCGCTCATGTAGACCGTGGGTCGTTCCGGGTGTCCCGCCGCCTCCCGAGCCGCCACCAGCGCTTCGACGCTGGCGGCCGAGCCACCGCTCGTCAGCAGCCCGCCGGCCGTCTCTGGATAGCCGAGCCAGCCGCGCATCCAGTCCACGACGACCAGTTCCAGTTGGCTGGTCCCGCTCGACACGAGCCAGGTGCAGGAATTGATGTTGAATCCAGCGGCCAGGAAGTCCGCCACCACGCCGGGCCAAGTGGGCGACGACGGCACGAAGCCAAAGAACCGGGGATGATCCAGCCGCGCGGCGAACGGCAGCACGTCGCGCACCACCTGGGTCAAAACCTCCGCCGCGGGCCGACCGTCTTCCGGTGGGTCCATTCCCAGACGGTCCTCCAGGACCTGACGGAACTCACCGTCCCAGGCATTGGCATCGCCCAGCCCGCCCGTTCTCTCTATGAGCAGTTCCACTGCTGCGCCGGCCAACTGCCGCATCGACTGCGGCGTCATCGTCAGCCCACTTGCTTGTTCTCGGTTCTTGTCGCCAGGCATTTGTCCGCCGAGCTCCCCCTAGCGGATTATGGCTCGACGGTGGCGAAGAGCAACACCAAGCGTCACCTGCGAGCGGTTTGGCGCGAACTCTGCTCGACCGTGGAGATGTGGAATCTCATGAACGCAAGTCACCCCGCTCCAGCAGCTCGACATACCTCTCGATGAACCGCTCCCCACCGACGTTGCCTGCGGCAAGGGCGATGACCAGATCGGCGAGCTCGATCCCGTACTTGGGCGCGATGGTCCTTTCGTCATTCATAACAGGATCAGGTCGCCAAGGGCGAGGGCCGTACGCTTGTTCGCGTCGTTGAACGGATGACCAACCGCCAGTGCATACACGGCGAAGGCCGCGACCTGCGCAACAGTCGGGTCGTCGAACTGGTATGCCAGGTTCATGTGGATTCGACCGAGTACGGCACCGAGCGATGTACCCGCTCGGGAACCCGGCAATCCACCGTGTCGTGCTAGCAGATGCTCATGCAGGTCGGCGACTTGCTGTTCGGTTGGTAGTGCGATGCTCACCGCTTCGCGAGATATGCGAGGACCTCCGACCGTTGATCAAGTATCGACTGGGTCAGTTCGGACGCCCGCGCGTCGTCGATCGTGCCGAAGGCCAAGGACTCCACCGGTACGTAGTATCCCTCCACCTTGCTGTTGCGCAGGATGGCGGTCGGCTTCTTCTCATCGAGAATGCGGCTCGCCCGTTGCTTGAGCTCGGTCATGGTTATGTAACGCATGGGTCTATCGGTATTGATATCGATGCCGAATCGTGGCACCGAAATCGGTACTTGTCAAAACGAGCAGGCACCTCGGAATATCCATTCGAACCCGAGCCGCGCTCGTTCCGGCCTAGGGAAGGTCTGATTAAGTCTCCGGGCGATGATGACATAGCGCCTTCGCGCGGGGCCATTAGACGCGGACGTCGTCGACCGTGACTCGGCGCAAATGCGGACCTCGCGAGCGACCTTGAGACCAAGACGCGAACAGGCCCCGTTACAATCAACCGAGTATCAAAGAGAAACCACCGAGCTTGACGCGAGTCGACCCAATGAAGATCACCGACGTTCGACACTTCCTCGTTCACCCCGGCCGCGGCAAGAACCTCTGCTTCGTTCGGATCGATACCGACGGCGATGTCTACGGCTGGGGCGAGTGCTACACGCAGTCGGACCGCGACATTCAAGTCACCGCGCACATCGATCAAATCAAGCGCTATCTGATCGGCCGCGACCCGGGTCGCATCAAGGAGTTCACGCAGACGACCTTCGACGACTTCGCCGCACGGCGGGGATCGATGGATCTCTACTGCGCGGTGAGCGGTCTCGAACAGGCGCTGTGGGATATCAAGGGCAAGGTCGCCGGGATGCCCGTGCACGCGCTTCTCGGCGGTACCTGCCGCGACCGGATCCGGGTCTATGCGAACGGCTGGTCCGGTGGCGCGCGCTCGCCCGACGAGTTGGCTGCGAAGGCCGTCGAGGTCGTCGAACGCGGCTTCAGTGCGCTGAAGTTCGATCCCGTGCCCGGTCCCTGGCGAACCTTCGTCGGCAAGGAAGTCGAACGCCGCGCCATCGAGAACGTGCTCGCGGTACGCGACGCGGTGGGGGCCGATGTGGACATCCTCGTCGAGATGCATCGGCGCTTGGCACCCATGCATGCCGTGCGGATTGCGCGGGCCATCGAATGCGCCGCGCCGTTCTGGTTCGAGGAACCGGTGCTGGCCGAGAACGTCCCGGTCCTGGCCCGGGCGAAGCGCGACATCAACATTCCGGTCGTCACCGGCGAGGCGCTGTACACGAAGTTCGACTTTCGCGAGGTATTCGAACAGGGTGCCGCCGACATCATCAATCCCGACGTGTGCAACGTCGGCGGCATCCTGGAGCTGAAGGAAATCGCCGCCATGGCCGAGGCCTACTTCGTTGCCGTGTCACCGCACAACTTCAACAGCACGACGGTTGGATTGGCCGCCACGGCGCACGTCGCCGCGACGATGCCGAACTTCCTGATAACCGAGTATTTCGTCAACCTCGAGGAAGTCGGCCGCGAGATCGCGCGAGAGCCCTGGCGCGTCGTCGACGGATACATCGACTTGCCGCAGGAACCCGGCCTCGGCATCGATCTCGACGAGTCGGCGCTAGCCGCTCATCCCTATCGGCCGTTCCCTATTCGGCGTTAGCGCGCGACCGCTGGACGTGTTTACCAGCCGGTAGCGGTACTCATAGAGAAGTTCGAACCCCATCGTCTCGTACAAAGCGAGGGCCGCTTCGTTGTCCTCCACCACCTGCAGATAGGCGTGACGGGCACCCATCGCCGAGGCCCGCGCAAGCAGGCTCTCGACAAGTGTTCGGCCGTGGCCACGGCGCCGGCTGTCGGGATGCACGACGACGTCGAACAGTCCGGCAACCTCGCCGTCGACCACGGCCATGCCGCACGCCACGGGTCTGCCGTTGTCGAGCAGCAAACCGAATACCGTCTCGGTTCGTATCCGCCGCAGGATGGTCGCGTGGAGTTCCGCTGCCAACCCCGCAGCGATGGAGTCGATATCGGGCGACGCGGACAGATCTCCGTAGTTCGCGAGGAAACTCGAGAGGGTGGACTCCCTGAATCCCGCGGCCGTGGGGAAGTCCGCTCGACCGAGCCCGACGTGGAGCACACGGGTTGGATCGGCGACCTCGTAACCGCGATCCGACAACAGTCCGTCGAGTTCGGTCTGCTCCCTGATCGTCGTAATCCGGAAGATCGCCCGCAACCCCTCCCGGGCGAAGAGTTCCTCGCAATAGCGCACTTTCGCCGGGAGCGCCGGGAGCGCCGGGAGCGCCAAGAGCGGTTGCGCCGAAGCGTAGAGCGGCGTTACCGAGTTGGCGCGCTTGGTGAAGCCGCGGGTGAAGCGGAGCACCCAGCCGTCGAACAGCACTTGATGCAAGGCGGGCCACGCGTTCAGCGAAGCCTCCTCGACCCGCCGGGCCAATAGTGCTGCAGGTGAAGCGTTCACACGATCCGCCGTTCCAAGTTCCCGATCACCGTTACTGACTACGCATCAGGTCCTCGAGGAGATCTTCCTGGTCGACTGCCTCACCGCCCGCGGCCTCGATCACCACATCGACGATGCGGCCCTCGAAGGAGAACGGTGACTCGTAGCGATCGTCGACCGGCGTCTGGCCGTCTCTGCCAACCTCCAGTGGCTCGTTGGCGTAGTTAAAGCGGCCGAACGGCATCAACGAACCCTCGCCAGCGCTCTGGTCGTTCAGAAAGAGGCGCACCCGTCCTGCATCGTCGCCGATCGTCACCACGTCGATACGCAGCGTCACGGCGCCGGCCGGGACCGCCAACGACGAGGAAACCCGGCAGTGGTCCCCGAAATGGTTGACCGTGTAGTGCGCCCGGTTGTCACGAATAAACAGGCTCCAGCCGCCGAACCGGCCGCCATCGGCAACGATGACGCCCTCGTCGTGGATGGAAGCGCGTTCGATCCGCGCCGTGATGCGATGCGAGGTGCCGAGAAGCCGCGGCCCGGCCTTGAAGTGGTGGGGCAGCACCGCGTCCTGATACAGCACCCAGCGGTTCGGCGGATCGGGCCACCAGCCGACACCGTTCGAACCGCTCAGATCGTCCAGGGGCAGCACACCGTAGCGCTCCGCCTCCCGCCACCACAGGGCAACCATCTCCTTGAGCTTGTCGGGATGGCGATCCGCCAGGTCGTCGATTTCGGCCAGATCCTCATCTAGGTTGTAGAGTTCCCAAACGTCCGAGTCGAAGTCGGTTCCCCGCGTGTGGAAGGTCACGGCCTTCCAGCCTTTGTGCCAGATCGCCCGCTGCCCCACGGTCTCGAAGTACTGGATTCGCTTGCGGGTGTCCGCCTCGCCGTCGTTCAAGGTGTGGGCCATCGACGTTCCGTGCAGCGGCATCTGCTCAACACCGTTGACATGGCTCGGTAGATCCACGCTCAGGAGATCCAGCAACGTCGGCGTCACGTCCACCACGTGGTGGAACTGCCGTCGCGTCTCACCTTGCGCTTCGATTCCCGCTGGCCAGCGAAGCAGCAGGGGCGCACGGACACCGCCGGCGTAGGTCTGCGCCTTGTAGCGCTTGAACGGCGTGTTGCCCGCCATCGCCCAGCCGAAGGGATAGATGCCGTAGGAGCGCGGACCGCCCAAGTCGGGCAGGCGCGCCAGGTTCTCCTCGACGCTCGGCCGATCCCCACCCCGGGAACGGTGATGGTCGTAGCTGCCGAGGGGGCCCCCTAAGGGCGCAGCGCCATTGTCGGAGATCGCCACGACGATGGTGTCGTCGCGCTTGCCGAGATCGTCGAGTTGCCTGAGCAGGCGGCCGATCTGCACGTCGGCATGATCCATGAATCCCGCGAACACCTCCTCGAACCTGACCGCGACCTTCCGCTCCCGGGCACTCAGTTCGTTCCAAACCTGCACACCGGGATTCCGGGGTGCGAGGCGCTGATCGGCGGGAAGCAGGCCTGATGCCTTCTGTCGGGCCAGGATTCTGTCGCGCGCCGCATCCCAGCCGTCGTCGAACCGCCCCCGATACTTGTCCGCGAACGCCGGCGGCACGTGGTGCGGCGAGTGGCCGGCCGCGAACGCCAAGTACAGGAAGAAGGGCTTGTCCGGTGCAGCCGTGGCTAGTTGACGAAGCCACAGGCAGGACTCGGCGACGATGCCCTCCGACAGGTGGTAGTCCTTGGCAGGTGGCTCGACACGCTCGTTGCCCAGCACCAGTTCCGGACTCCACTGGTTGGTCTCGCCGGCGAGGAACCCGTAGAAGCGGTCGAAGCCGCGCTGCAGCGGCCAGTGGTCGTAGGTCCCCGCCGGGCTCGTCTCGTCGATGGACGCCAGGTGCCACTTGCCGGCGGCGAGAGTCTGATAGCCGTGCAGCCGCAGAATCTCGGCCAGATTGGCGGCATCCCTCGCGACGAAGCCGCGGGTGTTGGGGAACCCATTTGTCATCTCCGCGACGCGACCGACGCCGACGCTGTGGTGGTTCCGACCCGTCAGCAGACAGGCACGAGTCGGGGAACACAACGGCGTGACGTGGAAATTGGCGTAGCGCAGGCCGTCGACGGCCAGGCTGTCCAGCGCCGGCGTCTCGATATCCGAGCCGTAGCAGCCCAATTGCGCGTAGCCAACATCGTCCAGCACGATCATGACGATATTGGGTGAGCGCTTGAGACGGGTCGGGCTCGCGGTCCAGGACGCCGTCGAGTCCGCCACGGTGCGGCGAATGACGCCGTCGAAGTTCCTGCCGTGCTCCATGACGGCATGACACCACTTCTGGTTAGATGATGTCATCCCTGTCGAGCCGCGCCGCATGCGCTCATCGTTCGTCATCGTCGTCCACACGCTGGTGTTCAACGCCGCCGGTGAGCTACTCCTGCTGCGGCGCGCGAACACCGGTTTCATGGACGGCCACTACACGCTGCCGGGCGGCCACCGGCAGAGCGGCGAGACGGTCACGGCCACGGCAATCCGCGAGTGCCGCGAGGAGGCACGGATCGGAGTCGCGGAGATCGGCCCCGCGGTGGCGATGCCCTACGACGGCGGCGTGGACTTCATCTTCGAGGCGAAGGACTGGTCCGGCGAACCGGGGATCGGCGAGCCGGGCAAGTGCGACGACATGTTCTTCGCGCCGCCCGACCGGCTGCCATCGCCTACGGTGCCATTCGTCGGGGTTGTGCTCGAGTGCCGTGCCCGAGGCGTTTGGTACCGCGAGTTGTAGCGAGCAAAACGACTCTTTTTCGGCGAAATCGTCCTCGACCACGAAGTCGCGCCGCGCGGGCCACACGAGGACGTGCACCCCGGCCACTCCTCACGACGGCCTGTTCCCTGCACTTGCATTAGAATTGCCGCCTCTCGACTCACCTTGCCAGGAGATTCCATGAAAGCGCCCGTAACCGTGACCATCACCGGTGCCGCCGGCCAACTCGGCTACGCCCTCGTGTTCCGGGTCGCTTCGGGCGCGATGCTGGGGCTGGATCAGCCGCTGATCCTGAAGCTCTTGGAGATTCCTCCCGCCATGGGTGCGCTCAACGGCGTGATCATGGAGATCGACGACTGCGCGTTTCCGCTGGTGCAGGGCATCGTGCCCACGGACGATCCGAACGTCGCCTTCGAAGGCACGGACTATGCGCTGCTGGTCGGGTCGCGACCACGCGGGCCGGGCATGGAACGCAGCGAACTGATGGAAGCGAATGCGGCGATCTTCTCGGTGCAGGGCAAGGCCTTGAACGACGGTGCCTCGCGTGGCGTCAAGGTTCTCGTGGTCGGCAATCCGGCGAACACCAACTGCCTGATCGCCCAGCGCAACGCACCTGATCTGGACGCCCGCAACTTCACGTCCATGATGCGCCTCGACCACAACCGTGCGCTCGCACAACTGGCGGCGAAGACCGGGGCGGCGGTCGCGGACATCGAGGGCCTCGCGGTCTGGGGCAATCATTCGCCGACCATGTACCCCGACCTCCACCACACCACGGTGGCCGGCCGGCCGGCGCTGGATCTCGTCGACATGGACTGGCTCGACAACGACTTCATTCCGACGGTGCAGACGCGCGGTGCGGCCATCATCGACGCCCGTGGCGCATCGAGCGCGGCCTCGGCCGCGAACGCCGCCATCGACCACGTTCGGGACTGGATGTCCGACACGGGCGGCATCGTCAGCATGGGGGTGATATCGGACGGCAGTTACGGCATCGCCGAGGGTCTGTTCTTCTCCTACCCGATACGGTGCGCGGGCGGCGACTGGGAGATCATCCAGGGGCTCTCGGTCAACGAATTCAGTCGGGCCAAACTCGACGCCACGGAAGCGGAGCTCAGCGAGGAGCGCGAGCTGGTGGCGTCGCTACTATCCTAGCCCGCAACTCGCGAAGACGGGCGACCACAACGCGCCCGGCAAGGGCGCGCGGTCGCCCTAACCGGGAAAAGCCGTGGGCCCGGAGTGGGGTCGCCCGTTTCACTCCAACCAGTCGTTGAACTTCGGCTGGCGCTTCTCGTGGAACGCCCGGACGCCTTCCTTGCAGTCGGGGTGGTGATCCGAGATACCCGTCTTCGCGGCGATCTCGTCCAAGCTCTGCTCCCAGTTCATCTCGGCGGCGTTGTACACCGAGCGCTTCAGGAGCCGCATGGATACCTGGGGCCCGTTGGCGAGTTCCGTGGCGAGATCCATGGTCGCCGCCTCGAGTTCTTCCGGTTCGACCACCTCGCTCACCAAGCCCAGCTCCAAAGCTTCCTCCGCCTGGATGATCTTCTTCTTCATCAGGAACTCCATGGTCTTGGCGACGCCGAGCAGTTGCACCAGGAGGTACTGGCCGCCTTCATCGGGCAGCAGGCCGAAACGCAGGGTGGCGCTGCCCATCCGGGCGCCCCGGGCGGCGATGCGGAAGTCACACGACAGCGCCAACGAAAACCCCGTCTGGATGGCGACGCCGTTGATGGCGGCGACGGTGAGTTTGTCGAGGCTGCGTACCGCGGTATTCACCCGCTGGGAGATCGTGCGCAGGACGTTGTAGGTGCCGATGCCGCTATCGTGGCCGTGGGTGATCTCGGGCACCAGCGGCGAGCCAGCGATCTCCGCGCCGCGGTAGCCCTTCAGGTCGTCCCCGGCGCAGAACGCCCGCCCGGAGCCGGTGAAGACCAGGACGCGTACCGCGTTGTCCATCTGCGCCTGGGTAACCGCCTCGACCAGATCGCGCTTGATGGTCATGGTCATGCCGTTCAGTCGTTCCGGGGTCGAGAACTGGAACCACGCGATGCCGGGATCGCGCATGGCTACGTTGAAGCCCCTGAATTGGCCAGTGTCCATCGAGTCTGTCTCCTCCTAGTGGTTGTCTATCCCATGATCTGCCGCCAAGTCGGCAGATCCTTGACGGCGAGGTAGGCGTTCATCTTCTTGGTTTCGCCCATCGTCGCGTTGGGTACGTTGCTGTAGTTGTGGCCGGGAAGTAGCAGGGTGTCGTCGGGCAACGCCTTGAGCTTCTGCAGACTGTGATACATCTCCTCGGCGTCCGAGCCCGGCAGGTCCACGCGGCCGCAGCCGTCGATGAACAGGGTGTCCCCCGACACCAGCGTGTTCTTGATGCGAAAGCACTGCGATCCCGGGGTATGACCCGGCGTGTGCAGAAACTCGATCTCGATGGGTCCCACGGACAGCTTGTCGCCCGAGTCGACCTTGACGAGGTCCGACTCCGAGATTCCCGTGACGCGCCTGACGCCGGGTGCCTCGTCCCGGTGGGCGTAGACCTTCACCGGACTCTTGGCGAGCAGTTCCGAGACCCCGGCGATGTTGTGGCTGCCCATGCCGCCACCGACGTGGTCCGGGTGGTAGTGGGTCGCGAGGGCGGCTGTCAGCGTGTAGTCGTGCTCGGCGAGGTGATCCAGCAGGCCGTCGATCTCCCAGGCCGGATCGACCACAGCCACCTCCCGGGTCGAACGGGAACCTACGATGTAGGTGAAGTTCGCCATCGGTCCGATCTGGATCTGTTCGACGATCAGTTCGCTTTCGGCCCCGCCCACGGATCCTCCCGGCAAGTCTCGCGGAACCGGTTGCCTGAAGGCTCCGGTTCCTGCCCCAACCCAAGTTGCATTGGAACATACCGGTGACCGGCCCGACTACGACGCAGTAGCGTCACGCGCCATTTGTTGCCCGAGTCCGTCATCGACCGAGTCCACGCCGAGTAGCACTTCCGCCCCGTCGACGGCTCGGAGCGCGGTCGCCTCGGGTGCAAGAAACGCGGACCGAGGTGCGAACTCGCAACCGACGCCATGCAGCCCACCCGCCACGATCCAACCGACTGACCACGCCGGTACGACGAAGCTCGAGCCGGCGTCCAGTCGGAGGCGGGTGACCTTGAACCCCGGCATCGCGAAGACCTGCTCGGCCTCGCGCCCCCTAGGTACCACTCCCGGTGCCCCCGAAAGGTCGATGATGGCGGCGGCATCGGCGCTGTCCCAGCCGCGCTGGGTGACCACCGGTTGGCTGGACGCCAGGATCTTGCGTTCGAACGCCGGCGTCTGGAACTCGATCACGTGGACGCCCTGCAGCAACGAGTGCGGTACGTGTGGTGGGATCGACACCACATCGCCGGGCCGGAGTTCGACCAAGTTCATGAACGCATGGACCCGCTCGAGACCCATCGCTCCCGACTCGGCCTGCCGTGCCGCCGCGAGCAACGCGCTACGGAACCCGTCATCGCCCAAGGCTTCCCGCCTGTCGGTGCAGGTGCCGAGCAACATGCGACCGGGCGCCGCTTCGACACGGTCGACGATGTAGACCTCGGACTTGCGCTCGTGAACCTCCAGGTAGAGGTCGCCGCGCGTTGGCTCCAAGGCCTTGAGCAGAACGACGGGATCCGTACGACCGCGCGCGCCGAGGTAGCGCGACAGCGGCTCGATGCCGGAATCCGTTCGCACCCGGCTCTCACCGCGTTCCTCGACGCCGCTGTACCAGACCTCCCGCCCCCACGGCTTGTCGACGGTCACCGGTTCGAGGATGGCTGGCGGTTCGCTCACTGGTGGTCCCGGGCTTCAAGCCGATCATCGCCGGAACACGCGGGCCGCGTGCTCTGGATGCGTGCATTATAGTGAACGCATGTCGACGACAGCGGGTGCCGAACAGTCCGAAGCCTGCCCGCTGCGGCTGCCTTTGAAGAACCCTTTCAACGCCCGGCAGCTGTTCTCTTTCCTTGAAGGACGCGCACTTCCCGAGTTGGAGGGGGCGAGCGGATATGGTTACCGGCGTCGGCTCGGCTCCGGTGCCTGGCTTGAAGCCCGGGTGCTCGGCGATACGCTCGACGTCGACGTCCCACCCCACCTGCAGGAGCGAACCGGGGACATCGTCAAGCGCCTGACCCGCCTGTTCGACCTAGAGGCCGATCCGGGCACGATCGACGACCATCTGGCCTGCCATCCGGACCTCGCACGGCGTGTCCGCGCCGCGCCCGGAGTTCGTGTTCCCGGTGTCTGGGATCCGTTCGAAGGCGTCGTCCGGGCCATCCTCGGTCAGCAGGTCAGTGTATCCCGAGCCACAACGTTGGCAGGATTGCTGTGCGCCCGGTTCGGCGATGGCGGCTTTCCCGATGCGCCAACTCTGGCCGAGGCCGACGTCGCCGAGATCGGTCTGCCGCGGATGCGTGGAGGCGCCATATCGGCAGTCGCGGCGCGGGTCGCCAGAGAAGGCACGGGTTGGCTCGAAGATCCCGAAGGACTGCGAGCCGGGCTTTTGGATATTTCGGGAATCGGCCCGTGGACGGCGGAGTATGCTGCCATGCGGGTGGCCCGCGACCCTGACGCGTTTCCCGATACGGACTGGGGTGTCGTCAAGGCGCTCGGGGTCAAGGGGGCAGTCGCCCGAAAGTGGGCGGAACCGTTGAGACCATGGCGCGCCTACGCCGTGATGCACTTGTGGAGACAGGAGTAGCCAATGCTCTATACCTTCGTGTCGAGTCCAATCGGCCAACTTCTGCTCGCGGGCTCCGAGGCCGCACTCAAGGTCGTCGGCTTCGCCACCGGCAGCAAGGCTCGTGGCCCGTCACCCGATTGGGAGCGCTCCGACGAACCCTTCAAGGATGCCGCGCACCAGATCGGCGAGTACTTCGACGGCCAGCGGCGCGATTTCGACATCGCCATCGACCCGGAGGGAAGCGAGTTCCAGACGCACGTCCTCGAGGCCCTTCGGCGGATTCCCTACGGTGAGACCCGTAGCTACAGCCAAGTGGCCCGCGACATCGGCCAACCCAAGGCCATCCGCGCCGTCGGTGCCGCCAACGGCCGGAATCCTCTCCCCATCGTCATCCCCTGCCACCGGGTGATCGGCCAGGACGGCGATTTGACCGGCTTCGGCGGCGGATTGGCGGCGAAACGCTACCTGCTGGACCTCGAGCGCCGCTACTCGGGCATGTTCGAACAGAAGGCTTGAATATAACTGTTTAGTTACTTACTCTAGACGCAGGCTCCAGCAAAGGTAACTATCTAGTTACTTTCCGTGCCGCGAGACGCAGACCAAACCCGCCGGAACATCCTCTCGGCCGCCATCGACGAATTCACGGCCAACGGCTACGCCGGGGCGCGCATCGACCGCATCGCGGCGCGCGCCGAGGTGAACAAGCGGATGATCTATCACCACTTCGGCGGCAAACGCGTGATGTTCGAAGCCGTGCTGGCCGACCGGCTGACCACCGGCACGCCGAACGCTGAACTCGTCCGGCTGTGGATGTACGAAGCCCTCGAACGTGGCGACGACGACATCGTGCGTTTGTCCGAGCGCACCACGCTTGCCGCAACCCGGATCGATGCCATTCGCGCGGCCCAGGCCCGAGGTGAACAGCCTCCGACACCCGACCCCGCGTTGTTGGCCCTCGCACGCACGGCCCTGGAGGTGTTCCCCCAGGCCTTCCCACAGCTCGTCCGCATCGTCACGGGCAGGCGGGCGGCGTCCCCCGAGTTCGACGATGCCTGGAACAATTTTCTGCACGAGTGGCAGGGTTCGGCGACGAGGCAGTCCCCGGCCAAGCCGCGTCTGCGACTTGATCGGGAGCGGGTCTCGCGGGCTGCCCGCCGGCCGGCGTCTTCCCCATCCGATTGAGCCGACGCGTTCACCGTGGCGCGCCCGCAGACGTGGCGCCCCAGCAGGCAAAGTGGCAGGCTCTACCCGACACAGGGCAGCATGCGATTTCACGGGTTCACCCATCGGCAACGACACGGCACCAATTCGCTGGCAGCAAGGCCATCTGTGGCTGCTCGACCAGCGCAGGCTTCCGCACGAGGTCGTCTTCGACGAGCACAAGGACGTCGGCGAAGTCTGCCAGGCGATCCGCGACCTCAAGGTGCGTGGCGCGCCGGCCATCGGCGTCGCGGCGGCATACGCCATGGCGATGGCCTGGCGTGACGGTGGCGACCTCGAGGAAGCGGCAGACGTGCTGCGCAGCGCGCGCCCCACCGCCGTCAACCTGGGCTGGGCCGTCGAGCGCATGCTCACCGCGCACGCACGCGGGGTGGACCTCGTGGATGAGGCCTGCTCGATCCATGCGGAGGATCGCGCCATGTGCGAGGCCATCGGACGCCACGGTACCCGGCTGATCAAGCCCGGCAGCCGCCTGCTGACGCACTGCAATGCCGGCGCGCTCGCCGTATCCCACCTCGGCACCGCGACGGCGCCGATGTACATGGCGCATCGTGCGGGCATCCCGTTCCACGTCTACGTGGACGAAACGCGACCGGTGCTGCAGGGGGCCAGGCTCACCTCCTGGGAGCTCTCCGAGGCCGGCATCGACCACACATTGATCTGCGACAGCGCCGCCGCGCACCTGATGGCGGAGGGTGCCGTCGACCTGGTGATCGTTGGCGCCGACCGGGTCACCGCCAACGGCGACACCGTCAACAAGATCGGCACCCGGGCGCTCGCCATCGTCGCCCGCTACCACGGTGTGCCGTTCTACGTGGCCTGCCCGACATCGACTCTCGACCCGGCGACACGCACGGGCACCGATGTGGTCATCGAGGAACGCGCGGCAACCGAAGTGACCGACACGATTCCCGCCGTGTCCGGCGTCAAGGCGCGGAATCCGGCGTTCGACGTGACCCCTGGCGAACTGGTCACGGCCTACCTGACCGACCAGGGTCTCCTGGCGCCAACCGAACTCGAGCGACGGAAACTCGTAAGCTGGACGTAGAAACGAGCGCAATCACTTCGGAGAACGAGCCCATGAGACTTACAGACTATCGCTTGAGCTTCGCGGTCGCCGCCCTGGTCACCAGTGCGGCCATCGTGACCAGCGCCTCCGCCCAGACGCGACCCGGCACGATGCCGATCGACCTGAGCGAAGCCAAGGCCAAGGAGGAAGCGCGGTTCACGGCGATCGACACCGACGGCGACGGCCTGGTCTCGGCCGACGAGTTCGCCGCCGCGGATCCACGCCACCTGTTCACCGGCCTGGGCCAAGGCGCGCAATCCGGTGAACGCGAGGCGCGGCAGCGTGGCGAGCGGCGTGGCGAGCGGCGTGACCGAGCACGTGCCATCAAGGATCGGCGCCAAGCGAAACACGACGAACGGAAACGGACCGCAAGGCGCGAGGCGTTCGAGACCGCCGACATCGACGACGACGGCCAACTCTCCACCGAGGAGTACGAAAACATGCCCGCCGCGGTCGACGCCGAACGCCGCCGGGAGATGTTTGCGCGACTCGATGCAAACGGCGACGGCTCGCTGGTACCCGACGAGTTTCCGTCGGTCGTGACTCGGCTCGAGATGCTCGATGCGGATGGCGATGGCCTAGTCACCCGCGACGAGAGGCGCGCGGGTCGAAGCCGCTAGACGGCGCGCCGTTGGACGATGCCACCGACGAGGAGTTGATGGTCCGCGTTCAGCACCAGGACGGGGACGCCTTCGCCGTTCTGGTCGCGCGTCATGTCGACGGCATCCACGCGTTCAACTACCGGATGACCCGGCATGCGGACGATGCGGCCGACCTGGCCCAGGAGACCTTTCTGCGGGTCTGGAGCAGCGCGCGCACGTGGCGACCGAATCGCGTGAAGTTCACGACGTGGCTCTACCGCATCGCCCGCAACCTCTGCATCGATGCGTATCGCCGGCACCGGGAGACCGAGGAGTTCGATCCCGGTACCACGGCCGCCGACGGGGCCGGGCCGGAACAGGCACCCGGTCGCGAACGCCTTGTGCGAATGCTCGACCAAGGACTCGCCGAACTGCCCGAGCGCCAGCGCACGGCCCTCCTGCTCTGCCACCGTCAAGGCATGACCAACCGGGAGGCGGCCGAAGTGCTGGAAGTAAGCGTCGACGCCTTGGAGTCGCTGCTCGCCCGGGCCCGGCGGACACTGCGCCTGAGACTGCGCGACCACCGCTAGCACACGATGGATAGAACATGGAACTAGTCGACTTCGAGAACGCCTTGGATCGCCACGGTGCCGAACTAGACCGGTGGCCGGCGCCTCTTGTGCACCAGGCGCGCGAACTGCTCGAAGCATCAGCACCTGCGCGTCGACTCCTCGAAGAGGCGCGCCAGCTGGAGGCCGTCCTCGATGAAATCCTCGCCGACGTTCCGACCCCGACCGGTCTCAAGACCCGGGTGATCGCCAACCTGCCATCGGTCGAGCCATGGCTTCAATGGTGGACCGCCAAGGCGTGGCGCCCGGTGGCCCTTGCCCTGGTGCCGCTCGCCGTGGGATTCGGCGTCGGGATGAACGTGGCGGGCAGTCTGGACGAGGACACCGCCGCGGGCGACGAGGACATGCTGCTCGTCTTGTTCGACCCGGACGAACTCGACCGCCTGGCACTGCCCGGAGACGAGGTGGCAGAGGAACCATGAAATCGAAATGGTTGATCGGCGTTCTCATCGTCTCGGTGGTGCTCAACGTCGCGGCGGTGGGGTTCCTGGCAGGCTACCTCGGCAAGGGGAAGCCCGGTGGTCGCGGCGTCGATCCGACCCTGGGACTCGCGCTACTGATACGCACCCTGCCGGAGGAGCGACGCGAAGAGCTGGCCCGCGAGGGCGTCCCGGTGTTGTCCGACGGTGAACTGCGGCGAAGCATTCGCGTCTCCATGTGGGAACTGCGCGGCACCCAGCGGCACATTGGACAAGCGCTCGCCGCCGAACCTTTCGATCCCGAGATGCTGGCGGTGGCGCTGGCCCGCTATCGGGACCATTTCGCCGCCAATCAGGCTGGCAATCACCAGGCATTGGTGGATATTCTGGCGCGTTTGACACCGGAAGAACGACACCGATTCTTGGAGACCATGGGCAGCAACCACGGTCGTCGCGAACACGCGCGACCGCGCCGCGGCCAACCCGCAGACGCCGGTCCACGAAGGTAGCAACCGCAGGCGCTTCTGGGCCGAAGCAGTAGGCGGCGGCCGACAGGCCGCCGGCCACGCGTCGGAAGTCTTCACGAATCGGCGTGGTGGCGCGTTATGGACCACGTCATCGTCACATCCGGGCTCTGCCGCACGTTCCACGTCGGCGAGTCGGATGTGCATGCCATCGACCACATCGACCTCACCGTCGACCGTGGTGAGTTCGTCGCGGTGATGGGGCCGTCGGGTTCCGGCAAGACCACGCTGATGAACATCCTGGGCTGTCTCGACCGGGCCGACGCCGGCGAGTACCGGCTGCTCGACCAAGTCGTGTCCGACATGGACGACGACCGCCTGTCGGCGCTCCGCAACCGCCACATCGGATTCGTTTTCCAGAGCTTCCACCTGCTGCCGCGCATGAGCGCCCTGGACAACGTCCTCGTGCCGATCCGCTACGCTGATTCCTGGGCCGCGGAAGGCCGAACCCGGGGTCCGGAACTGCTCGAACGCCTAGGGATCGCCGACCGGGCGCACCATCGGCCGAATCAACTGTCCGGTGGGCAACGCCAGCGGGTCGCCATCGCCCGTGCACTGGTGTCGAATCCCCCGCTGCTGCTTGCCGACGAACCTACCGGCAACCTGGATTCCGCGACCGGCGCGACTATCATGCAGCTCATCTCGGAGTTGAACCGCGAGGGGCAGACCATCCTGATGGTCACCCACGACGAAGACGTCGCCTCCCATGCCCGGCGGGTGATTCACATGCGCGACGGCAAGGTGGCTCGGGATGCACGCCGTCACTGACTACCGCGCGGCGGTGTTTGCCGAGGGCGGTGGGGACTGGGGCCGAACGCCGAGCTGGCGAGGCGTATTGGCGGCGCTGGTCTCACTCTGCACGACGGCGGCGCATGCTGCGCCACCGTACCTGACCGGCATCGTCGAGGACGCCGAATCGCAGATCATCGAGATGCCCCGATTGCCAGGCATGTGGCAGCGCCAGATCGCCTGGCTGGCAGCCGAAGGCAGCACGGTCGAACCAGGGGACATCGTCGTTCGCCTCGACCCCGGCGACCTGATTTCGCAGGCGGAAGCGGCGCAGACGGAGTTGGAGGAAGGGCGCATGCAGACCGAACGTCAGCGCGCCGCGACCCTGCTGGCGATACTCGATGCCGAGACCGCGGTGGTCGAGGCCGAGGCGGCTGTCCGGCTGGCGCGTATCGACGCCGAGATACCGGCTCACGCGACCCGCAGGCTGGACCACGATCGGGACCGGCTGGATCTCGCCACAGCCGAGCATGCCCTCGAGCGCGCGCGTTCGACGCTCGCGGACAAGCAGGACCAACACGCCAAATCCGAACCGGTGACCCGCTTGATGGTTGCCCGAAGAGAGTCGGATCGCGACCGCCTGCAGCAGGCCATCGCGCAGACCGAAATCCGCGCCGACCGTAGCGGGCTCTTCATCCATGGTGAGAACCCGTTCACCGGGGCCAAGGTCTTCGCCGGCGAGACCATGCCCGCCACGGCCAAGATCGCCGAGGTGGCGAGCCGCAAGGCGCTGCGCTTCCGTTTCTGGGTCCACGAAGCCGACATGCGCAAGCTTACCGTCGGCTCGTTGATCGTCGTCACGCCCGATGCGCTGCCCGCGCGCTCGGTCGAAGCCCGGGTCGATTGGACCTCCAAGCAGGCCGCGACACGCAAAGAGTGGAGTCCGGGTGGCTATTTCGAACTCGTGGCCATCCCTACCGAGTCGGACCCCGAAGACCTGATTCCGGGAATGTCCCTGATGGCTGCCACCCAGCCGTCAGCCATGCCGGCCCGGCAGCCATGAGCCGCGCCACTCTGCTCCTGGTCCTGACTCTCGGCGGCACCGGTGCAGCCGCCGAGCAGTGGCTCGAACTCAATAGGGAAGACCGGGCGGTCACGGTCGAGGCCAGCGGCATCGTGGTCTCCACCGACGTGCTCCGCTTCGGCCCACCGCCGAGCCGGAACTGGGCACTCTCGATCACCCATCTGGCCGAGGAGGGCAGGCGGGTTGCCGCCGGCGAACTCCTGGTGGCCTTCGACGGCAGCAACATCGACAACCAGGTCCGGCAGCTGGCATCGAATCTAGCCGTCGCCCGTGGCGAGCTGAAGTCCCTGATCGAAAAGCAGGCGCAGGACCTGGCCGATGAGAAGGTCGCGCTGGCGCAGGTCGAGAGCGATGCCCAGAAGGCGAACCGAAAAGCTGAACAGCCACCCGACCTGATCGCGAGCGTGGAGTACCGCAAGCTCGTCGAGCAGAAGCGGCTCGCCAACGAAAAACTGCAACGTGTACGCCGGCGGGCGCCTCTGGTCCAGCAGCTGCGCGATGCCCAACGGCGTGAAATCGAGATCAGGGTCCAGCGCCTCGAGATCCTCCACGCCGCCGCCGCGCGCGAACTGGCGGCGTTGACCATCCACGCGCCGAAGGCGGGTACCGTGATCATCGGCACGACACCGATGTGGGGGAACAAGCTCGACGTCGGCAACCAGGTGAATCCAGGCATCGCCGTGGTCGAACTCGCCAACGAAGACCGCCTCGCCGTCGAGGCCGCGATTCCGGAGTATCTCGCCGCGCGCCTGGCGACCGGTCAGCGGGTTCGAGTGTTGGTCGACTCCGCGGGTGGTGCGGAAATCGAAGGCCGCGTCCACACCGTCGCCAACACCGTGCGTCGCAAGTCCCAGCAGGCGCAGGTCAAGGTTCGCGACATCACGGTTCGCTTCCCCACCGACGCCCCGGCCGGTCTGCGCCTCGGCATGTCCGTGCAGATCGCCGTCGAAGTGCTTCTCCTCCCGGACGTCATCGCCGTCCCGGCCGCATCGCTCAGCTACCGTTCCGGTTCACCCGGCGTGTTCCTCAGGGGTGGCCGGTGGGTACCGGTTACGCTCGGCGAGAGGAGTGGCGACCGGTTCGTCGTTGCCAGCGGTCTCGAAGCCGGTCAGGAGGTCCGCCTGTGACCCGGTTGTGGTGCCGAGACCTTTTGGCCACCGTGGCCCTACCTCTGCTCGCGACCGTCGCCTGTTCGGACGCCACGTCGCTTCATCCCTCGGTGTCCGTGGAAACGCGCGACCACCGGTTCACCATCGATGCGCGCGGCGAACTGGTGCCATCCGAAGCCATCACCATCCGCGTACCGGATGGTCTCAGAATGGGCTTCGCCATCGCCTGGTTGGTGCCCGAGTACTCCGAAGTCGCCCAGGGCCAGGTCATCGTCCGCTTCGACGACAGCGAGATCCTGGTGCAACGGGACCACAGTGCCGTTGAAGTCGCGCACCGCAGTCTGCAGCTCGGCGTGCATACCCAGGACAGCGCGGTAGCCCGGGCTCTCATCGACCACGAGGCCAAACGCGTCGAAGGCGAACAGCACATCGCCCGCACCTTCACCGAGGTCGACCCCCGGCTCTTCAGCCGCAACGAGATCCTCGACGCCGTGGGCGACCTGCAACTGCTCACCATCCAGGACGAGTACTACGCGTGGCGGGCCGAGACCCACCACCAGCGGACCGAAGCCGAGCTCAGTCGCCTCGTCGCGTTCCGCGATGCCAGCCGTACGCAACTCGAACAGCGGGAGTCCGCGCTGGCGGTAATGGAGTTGGCGAGCCCGGCCGACGGGACCTTCGTGTACGCGCGTACGCCGTGGGGCGAGAAGCTCACCGAGGGACATCATGTCTTCGCCGGCCGTGCCGTCGGCCTGCTTCCCGTGCGCGGCAAGGTGAAGGCACGCATCTACGTTCCCGAGGTGGATGCCATCGGCATCGAGCCGGGCCAGGAAGTGACGCTGCGCCTCGATAGCGATGTCTCCGTCATGGTGCCGGCTCGGGTGTCCAGCGTTTCGACGGTCGCCACCCCGCGGGCCAGCGACAATCCGCAGAAGTACTTCGTCGTCGAAGCCGAACCGAAGACGGTGGACGCGGAACTGATGCGCGTCGGCAGCAGCCTCGACGCGACCATTGTCACGGGAGCCATCGACGACGGCTTCCTCGTACCCCAGCAGGCGGTGTTCTACGATGAGGACAAGCCGTTCGTCTATGTCGTCCGCGGCACGGATGCGTCGGCACGGCGGGTGCGCCTTGGCCACTTGAGCCCGACCCTCGTGGAAGTCGTCGACGGTCTCCAAGCGGGTGAGCGGGTCAGCGTGGTCGCCCCGGACGGCGTCAGCGCACCGGGCGAATGAAACGTCTCGGACCCCTAGGTCTGGACACCCGGCACTGGCTGCCGGATCTGCGTCAGGCGATGGTCCAACTGGCCCACCATCGGCTGCGCTCCGCGTTGACGCTTCTCGGCATGATCTTCGGTGTCGGCGCCGTCATCGCCATGCTGGCGGTCAGCGAGGGTGGGCGACGGCAGGCACTGACCATGATCGAGGGAATGGGCGTCGACAACCTGATCGTGGACGCCGCGGAACCCCAGGGGGATGAACGCAGGGAGTCGCGCAAGCACTCCGCGGGGCTCTCCGTCGCCGACGCCCATGCGCTCCTCGAGACCCTGCCGTTTGTCCACGACTGGGCGGGCGTGCGCGTCATCCAGACGTGGAACCTGTTCTCACGCCAGGGCGAGAGCCACGCCCAGGTCTGGGCGGTGAGCCCGGCCTACTTCGAGTTGACACGTCTCGAAGCCGCCACGGGGGTGTTGTTCAGCACCCAAGACGACGCAGAATTTGCCCAGGTTGCGGTGCTCGGCGAAGTGGCGGCGCGACAACTGTTTCCCAACGGCGGCGCACTCGGCAGGTTCGTCAAGGTCAACCACCTTTGGGTCAAGGTCGTCGGCGTCCTACGCGACCGGCAACTGCCCGACGACGAGTTCCAGGGAGAGCGGGTCGGCGGCGAAGGCGACCGCGTCTACCTGCCGCTGCACACCGCTCTGCGTCGGTTGCGGGTCTCCCCCTTGGATTCCCAACTGTCCCAACTCAAGCTGCGCGTCACCCGGGGCTTTTCGCCGCTCGCCGCCGCCGACGCCGTGCAGCATCTTCTCGACCGCCGCCACGGCGGCCAAAGAGACACCCGGCTGACCGTGCCGGTCCGGCTTCTCGCCCAGCATCAGCAGACCCAGCGCATCTTTACGATCGTCATGTCCGCCGTCGCCGGCATATCGCTGCTCGTCGGTGGCATCGGCATCATGAACATCATGATGGCCAGCGTCATGGAGCGGCGTTCGGAGATCGGCCTGCTCCGGGCGGTGGGTGCCCGGGAGCGGGACATTGTCCGGCAGTTTCTCGTCGAAGCGGCCCTGATTGCACTCTTGGGCGCCGCCGTCGGCGTCGTTCTCGGCGTCGTGATCGCCTACGCCATTGCCGCCTTCGCAGGCTGGGCCGTGGCGTGGTCGCTACCCGGGATCGCCCTGGCCGTCGTCGTCTGCATGGCGATCGCCGTGGGCTTCGGTGTGTACCCCGCGTTGTCGGCGGCCCGGCTCGACCCGGTGGCCGCACTGCAGACGGAATAGCACGCGGATTGCGGCCGCTACGGTGGCCTTCGACCTCCTTCCCCGAGCGCGTCTCGCGTGTACGCGAGTCGTTCAGGAGCGTTCACACGTGCCGGGTCGTTGACAAACGCACACAGATGGGTACGGATTCCCGCCTATTCGCCAAGGCCGGGTAGCTACTCCCGGCCGGGTATCGTGGCTCTTGTATTCGGCAGGTGGCCCAGCGCGGGGGCGGACCCATTTGTCGATGCGTTTGTCGAGAGCAACCTTGAATGCGGAAGCCCGCTAGCCAAGCGGAGTCAGCCCTTTTCAAATGGATACACCACCCAAGGAATCTAGAGGCGACCACCAGTGGGGATCGGCGGCGGGCGACCTCCTGGAACGAACCGACTCAAGGTCGATACCACTCGTCCGATTGGCCGCGCCGCCGCCGAAGCCACGGTGACTTGCGGTCACCGTAGTCGGAGTGCCCAAGCGCGAGAAGTGACGTTAGGGATCATCTACGCCGGTGACGGAATTCTTCCCAAACGCCGGCTGCGCACCGTCGCTGGCGGCGCTAACTGCGGTGGCGCGCGAGCGGCTAACGGGCAATTCGTCGGATCCCGTTACCCGCACGGCCATCCGATCATCGCGGCGCACCGTCGTCACGATGTGGCGAAAGGCGACCCAGTAGGACCGATGCAACTGAATGCCCGTTTCGCCCATTTCGGCGATGGCATCCGCGAATCGGATCCGGATGAGGCAGAAGCCCTTGGTGGTTACTACCTTGACGAAGTGACCAGCGGCGGTGATGTAGACGACGTCCTGGCCGAGTCCCCGAGGGATTCGAGCGAGCAGCGGCCTACGTGCTGAGTCCCGCGCGGCAACGGCGGCGCCGCGCCGTTGCGGACCACGGGTCGCTCGCCTACTCCGTTCCCCCCTGGCGGCACGCGGGCCCGGCCCGGCCCCAGGCTGTGGTCCCAATCGGCGCCAAGCAACGGCATGGACAAGCAAACTGGCCAGCAGCACCAAGGTCAACGCGCACAGGTAGGCCCCCGGCAAGACCTGGCTGACCGGCCCCGGGATGTCGAAGAGTCGATACACCGAGTACCCGAGCGCACTGCAGGGCAGGGCCGCGAACGCCACGCCCAGCGCCCAGGCGATCAGAATCTCCCGGGGCGGCCGATGACGCATCAGGTGCAGTAGTGCCGCGCTCAACGCGTGACAGAGCGGCCAGCCCACGAAACAACAGACCGTAGCGAAGGCGAAGCGCGACCCGGGATCCAGGCGTGGTTCGATCCCCAATGGGCCGAGCACGCCCAGGATCACCGCGACACCGGCGGCCGCTGCCAAAGACGTACCGAGCACCGCGCCGGACAGCATGCCTTCATGGACATGCCGCAACCGCTCGAGTGGTCCGATACGGCTGGACTGACTCGGCTCCATTCTGACCCGGAGTGCGCTCGAACACCTCGCAAATCGAATAGTCGTCAGGCTATGGCCGAGGGCGCGGCCAACGCAAGGTCGCCTAGGCATGTCGTCAACGGCGGGCCAACGGCTTCTCGAATGTCACTCGTGCGGCACGAGCGACACACCGGGCCCCGTTCTGAACTTGCCTTACGCCTCCCCGGAGCGCCTCAGGTGCTCACGGACGCCGGCAAGGAAGGTCCGGCTGACGGGTATCTCGTGTCCACCCGTCACGCGAACCACGGTGCGGTCATCGCGCCGGACGAGACCTTCCACATGCCGGCTCGCCACCCAGTAGGACCGATGCACCTGCATGCCGCGGTCAGCCAAGGAGACGACCGCATCGGTCAGGCGCATCAGGACGAGACAGGATCCCCTGGTCGTGACGACGTCGACGTAGTGGCCGGTGACGTGGAGGTAGATCACGTCCCGACCGACGGACGCCGGCAGACGGTCGAAGAACGGCTCGCTCGCAAGCGGCCGCGAAGCGGTCCGAGGTTGCCGATGGACCAGCACTGCCGTCCCGGCTTGATCGTCGTCACGTCCGGCCGCCAACCGCAGCAGGACGAGGTGGCAGGCCACGTAGTGAATGAGAAAGCTGCACGCCAGCAACATCACCAGCGCGCTGAGGCAGATCTTCGGCAGCAGCTCATCGACGATCTCAAGGGGAAACAACAGGCCACACGCGGTATACGCGATGGCGGCACACGGAATGGTCATGAAGATCGTCGCCGCGCCGCTTGCCACGGCAATCCAAAACGGGGGTTGAGACCGCATGAGAAAGAGCACGGCGGCGATGAGTGCATGCCACAACGGCCAGCACAGCAGGGCGCACGAACCCACCAACGCGAGGCGTGGTAGGAGACCCAGACCATCCTCCCCGACGGCGGGCCCGATAACGGTGAGGATCACGACGGCAATGCATACGATCGCGAACGCGAAGCCGATCAACGGACCGCCAAGCACGACGCGGTGGGCATGCGACAGTGTGGCGAATGGGGGAACGGATCCGGCCGAAGGCGCGGGCTTCATCCAGGACGATCCTGTAACTGCGAAGGCCTCGGCGCGCAATCCTATGTGGCCGACCTCCCAATGGGCAAGCAATGGCGCGACACAATGCACCATCGTACCGATACCATGCGACCTCGCCGGTCCGAGAGGCTTTCTGCGCTACACTCGTCAATCGGCGAGCCTGGTCGACACCAGACCAAACGGACGTGAGCGAGACAACCAGCGGCCCGGTCACGGACGCGCGCACCAGCGAACCCGCGAATACCTCCCAGTTCGGCCTGCTTGGAACCCGACGGCTGGCACCGCTGTTCGTTACCCAGTTCTTCGGCGCCTTCAACGACAATCTGTTCAAGCAGGCGTTCATCATCATCCTGACGTTCGGTGGCCTGATCGCCGCCGGAGACACCCGCATTCACGTCAACCTCGCCGCGGCAATCTTCATCCTGCCGTTCTTCCTGTTTTCGGCCACTGCGGGAACCCTCGCCGACAAGTTCGAAAAGTCGCGGATGATCCGCTTCGTCAAGCTCGGCGAGATCGCCGTCGCCGCGCTGGCCGGCATTGCCCTGTACCTTGAGAGCGTGCCGGCGTTGTTCGCCGTCCTGTTCCTGCTCGGTGTGCAGTCCACCTTCTTCGGACCGCTCAAATACGCGATCCTGCCGCAGCACGTGGACCCCGGCGAGCTTGTCGGCGGCAACGCCATGGTGCAGATGGGGACGTTCGTCGCGATCCTGCTTGGGACGCTCGCCGGTGGACTCCTCGGCGCTTGGGACGACGTCTCTGTGTGGTTGTTCGCCTTCGTCGTGGCCGTGGCGGTTGCCGGCTACCTCGCCTGTCGTTGGATCCCCCCGGCCGCACCTACGAAATCCGACAATCTCGGCTGGAACCCCATCCGCGAGACTTGGCGTTTGATCACCCTGGCACGGGAGCGCAAGGCCGTGTTCCTGTCGATCCTCGGGGTGTCCTGGTTCTGGCTCCTCGGGTCGGTGGTTCTTGCGCAGATTCCGAGCCTCGTCAACGAACTCGACGGCGGTCCGTACGTCGTGACCCTGATCATGGTGGTGTTTACGGTGGCGATCGCCGCCGGTTCCCTGCTTTGCGAGAAGCTCTCCGGCCGACGCGTGGAGATCGGCCTGGTTCCTGTGGGCGCGGTCGGTGTCAGCCTGTTCGGTCTCGACGCCTGGTTCGCCATCGGCCGCGTCGCCGGGTGGGAGGTCGAGCGGGGGGTCCTCGAGTTCCTCGCCGCCGATGGCACCGGTCGGCTACTCTTCGATCTCGCGATGATGGGCGTGTTCACGGGCCTGTACGTCGTCCCGCTGCAGGCGAATATCCAGACGCGCACCCCCAACGACCGCCGAGCGCGCGTCATCGCCGCCAACAACGTGCTGAACGCGCTGTTCATGGTCACCGGGGCGCTATTCGCCGTCGTCTGGTTCAACCTCGACGGCACGATTGCCGGCCTGATCGGGGCCATGGCACTGATCAACGCCGGCGTCGCCGTGATCATCTTCCACCAGGTTCCCGAGTTCACCATGCGCTTCCTCGTCTGGGCGATCTCGCACACGATGTACCGGGTGCGCCACCGAGGCCTCGAGACCATTCCCGAACGGGGGGCGGCGATACTCGTCTGCAACCACGTCAGCTACATGGACGCCTGCCTTCTCGCCGGTGCCGTTCGGCGTCCGATCCGTTTCGTCATGCACGATGCGATCTACCGGATTCCGGTGTTGAACTTCATCTTCCGTACCGGCCGCACCATTCCCATCCTGCCCCAGGGTCAGGATCCCGAGGTCTACGAGGAGGCTTTCCGGTCGATCCGCGAGGGCTTGGGCGCGGGCGATCTGCTGTGCATCTTCCCCGAGGGCAAGCTCACCACCGACGGCGAAGTCGATCGGTTCCGGCGGGGCATCGATCGCATCGTCGGCGAGACGCCGGTTCCCGTGGTGCCGATGGCGTTGCGCGGCCTGTGGGGAAGCTTCTTCAGCCCCGAGGGCGAAGGTGCGTTCAAGCGCGGGCGGGGGCGGTTCTGGAGCCGGGTCGAGATCGTCGTAGGCGACCCCGTGGCCCCGGACCTCGTCGACGCCGACGACCTGCGCGACCGCGTACTGGCGTTGCGCGGCGACAGCCGGTGACCGCAGCACCTTCGAATCGGCGGGACTTCGGCTACCGGGATATCACCGTCTTCCCGCCCTACCCCGACGAGACGCCCACGGACCTAGTGGGCGATGGAGGGCCCGACGACCTGGTCCGCGTGGCCAAGCTCGACGGGTTGGTGATCGGAGCCTACCGGCTCGCGCAGCTCAACGAGACGCGGTTCGCCATCAAGGCCATCGTCGTACGGGAGGCATACCGGGGACAGGGAGTCGGACGATGGATGCTCGGGCACGCGGTTGGAATCGCCGAGCTGAAAGGGGCGCGGGTGATCACTGCACCGCTCGCGGCTGCAGAGTACTTCGCGAAAGTCGGGTTTGAACGCCGGGGGGCGGAGCTACGTCTGAGTCTGACGCCCGAGTAGCGTACCCAAGGTCCGGCGGGTCACTGGTGCTTACTCGACCGGTAGGATGGTTGCTTCGGGGAAACCAAGTTCGCACACTCCGAGTTGTGGGAGACGTCTTAGGCACCGAGATCCGCAGGTGGCGGTCTGTGGCACCGCTGGTGGCAGCGGCGGGTCTCGGTGTCTGCACGCAGGCCCAGGACACCGAGACCGTGACCTACGACGTCACGTTCCAAGGAAACTGGACCCTCGAAAGCACGCCTGGCGGCGTGGTTGGCGGCGCCCATTTCACGACCCTGATCGGTGCCGTGCACAACAGCAGCGTCAGTTTCTGGAGGGTCGGAGGAGCCGCCTCCGCCGGCGTCGAAGCGATGGCTGAACTCGGGAGTACCAGTACCCTCAGGTCGGAGATCCAGGCGAGTACGCACGTCCACGCCGTGATCCTAGAGGGTGTCTCGGGAAGCGGGACGGGCTCCGCCACGTTCGCTCTTGAGATCCCCGACACCCACCCCCTCATCACCCTTTCCTCGATGATCGGGCCGAGTCCCGACTGGTTCGTCGGCATAGCCAGTCGCTCGCTGCAGGACAGTCAAGGCGAGTGGCTGCCGCGGGTGGAGATAGACCTGTTCCCCTACGACGCCGGGACCGAGGAAGGCGAGGAGTTCTCGCTCAACAACCCAGCCACCAATCCGCAAAGCGTCATTACCAGCATCAGGAACATGGGCAAGTTCGAGGATGCGGACGAGCCGATGGCCTATCTGACCTTCGTGCTCGACACCAGCGGGCGACCGCCGGGGCGTGTCACCGGCGTCGGTGTGGTACCGGGGGTCGGCGAACTCGCGGTTTCCTGGACCGCGGTGAGCGACGCGGCCGGCTACAAGGTGCAGTGGCGATCTGCTGGCCAAACATTCGGCACCACTCGCGAACGCAAGGTCACCGCGGGGTCGACGACCGACACGATCCCGAACCTGACGGCGGGAACGCGGTACTACGTGCAGGTCGTCGCCACCAGGAGCGGTGTCGACGACGGCGAGGCGTCCGCCGAGGTGAACGGGGTCGTGAAGGCACGGGCGCCGGGGCAGGTGACAGGCGTAGACGTCACTGCGCAAATCGAGCAAATCACGGTGTCTTGGGCTGCCGTGGCGAACGCGACCGGCTACAAGGTCCAGTGGCGGTCAGGCGGCGAGGCTTTCAGCACCGCTCGGCAAATCGTGCTTGACGGCGTCTCGACCACGCGCACCACCATCGGCAACCTGTCCGCCGGGACGCTCTACTCGGTGCGTGTCATCGCCACGCGGACTTTCGCCGACGACGGTTCGCCATCGACCATCGAGGCCGCGACACCGCTCGCGGCCGCCCGTCCGCCGATGGCCACCGACGACATCGAGATGCAGTTTCTCGAAATCGGCGAGCGCGCACGGATCGACCTTGGCGATCACTTCCGCCATCCGGATGGTCGTGCGCTGACGTTCGACGCCGCGTCGAACGACGCGACCGTCGCGACGGTGCGCACGCAGGGAAACGTGTTGACGCTCCGCGGCGTCTCGACGGGGGGCGCCGCCGTGACCGTGACGGCCAGCGACAGCGGCGGCCGAACCGCCGAACAGCGCTTCGACGTGATGGTCGGACGGGTGGCGTTCTTCTCGACCACGTCCGTTGCCATTCCGGAAAACGGCACCGCGCGACTGACGGTGCGTTTGAGCCGTCCGCGAACCGCTCCGACAACACTGAACTGGGTGCTCGGCGTCGACGACGACCCGGACACTCCCGATGCGGACTACTGGGACCACGGCGGGGGGCACGGCTCGGTGGAGATCCCCGCCAATCAGAACGACGCGGTCATCGAGTTTCCGAGTCACGACGACGACGACATCGAGCCGGCGCGCGAGGTGTTCACGGTGACACTCTCGGCGCCCGCCGAGCACACCAACGATCTGGCACTGGGCCGTACAACCGCGACGGTGACGATCAACGAGGGCGTGTGCGACCGTACAGCGCAGGTGCGCGACACCCTGCGTGACGCAGCCCCCTGCTCGGCGGTGTCCATCGAGGATCTTGCCGAGCGGTCATCGCTTATCCTCGCCGACCAGGGGATCAATTCGCTGCAATCTCTCGACTTCTTAGGTCTGCCGGGCCTGGATATGCTCGATCTCAACGACAACAACCTGCAGACGTTGCCGACCGGCTTGTTTCTCGGACTCGAGAATCTGCTCGACCTGCGCCTGGACGGCAATGCGCTGACCGAGTTGGATGGCGGCGTATTCGGGGATCTGTTTGCTCTTCAGCGACTGCGCCTCGAGGGCAACCTCCTCGCCGAATTGCCGGACGGCTTGTTCCACCGCGTCCCGCACTTGGTGGAACTGCAGTTGCAGGACAATCCGGGATCGCCGTTCGTGCTCACCATGGCGTTGGAGCGCCGGGACGGGGCCAACACGGCGCAGAGCCCGGCCACCGTCGTCGCGACGGTCGCGTACGGGGCGCCGTTCTCCATGCGCGCGGGCCTATCGGCGCCCAACAGCGAGCTAGCCCACGACGCGCTGACCGTGTCGCCCGGCGCAACCTTCAGTCCGTCGACAACGGTCACCAAAACCAGCGATGGCAAGGTGCGCGTGATACTTGATGGGCCTCCCGCCATGCCGACGAGCGTCTGCGGCGACGACTCCCATTCCTGTTTCCGTGGTCTGACGACGGCGGTCGGCGGGACGCTGGCTCTGTTCACGAACGTCCTGCGGCCCACCGACTCGGTCCCGACACCCGAGCTGCTCGCGGACGGCGATGCGACGAACGTCGACCTGTCGCCGCTGTTCTCCGGCGCAGCTGGGGACCCCTTGACCTACACGGCGCAATCCAACGACGACGACCTGCTCGCCGTCCGGGTCGACGGCACGGCTCTCGCGCTCCTGCCGAACGACGAAGGCGTGGGGGGCGAAGCGACGGTGACGATTACCGCGACGGACCCCGACGGGACAACCGCCATGCTCTCCTTCGTCGTCGACGTCGACCCCAAACCGCGAGGCTTTCTCCGCGGTTGGCGCAACGCCCTGCTACCCCGCCTTCCCTAGGCCAGGGTTGCCCCGTTCGGCCGGGTTCCCGCACACTCCTGCCATGCAGCAGGCGATCGACATCGAGGAGCTTCCGCAACTCTCAGGCGGCGCGAGCGTCGCCATCCTGTGTTCCAAGTGGTATCCCGAGATCGTCGGATCGTTGCACGCCAAGTGCGTGGCGGTGTTGCGGGCGAGAGGCGTCGACCGGATCGCGACCCACACCTTGCCCGGTTCCCTGGAGTTCCCCTATGCCGCCAACGAGGTCGTCGAGCACGAGCCCGGGATCGACGCCATCATTTGTCTCGGCGTGGTGCTCAAAGGAGACACGTACCACTTCGAGATGATCGTCGACGAGTGCGTTCGCGGCTTGGGCGAGGTCTCCCGCGCATCGCGTGTGCCCATTCTCAACGAGGTTCTGCCGGTGACCGAACTCGCCGATGCGCAGGCGCGCGCCGCGGACGACGAGTTCAACAAGGGCATCGAGGCGGCGGCGGCGGCGGTAGAGATGATTCACTGGCGCCGCCGACTCGCCGACGGCGCCACGTGACAGGGGACGAAGCGCTGCTGCCCGCCCCGCGGGAATTCGTTCCGGCACCACACCGCACGCTTTCTCGAGCCCCCAACCAGATCGAAGGGGCGTGTTCGGATCGGCTGCGCCGCGCCGTGGGGCGTCTACCGGCCATGGGGGTCACCCTCGCCTTCCGCGTCGATGCCTCTGCCGCGGCCGTTCCCGCACTGGCCGACGACTACGGCTACCGGCTCGTGATCGGCGACACCGTACGGGTGGAAGCGGCCACCGAGTGGGGCGCGCTGACAGCTCTCGCAACGTTTCTTCAACTCGGTGCCGGCGGCGAACTCGCGGTGGGCGAGATCCGCGACGCGCCGTGCTACCCGTGGCGCGGACTGATGATCGACACGGTGCGCCACTTCATCACCCTCGACACCCTGCGCCGTACCGTCGATGCCATGGCCTTCTACAAGCTGAACGTGTTGCACCTGCACCTCACCGACGACCAGGGATTTCGCTTTCGGTCCAAGGCCTACCCGGAACTGGCCAGCGAGGACGCCTACTCGGTGGACGACCTGCGTTCGCTGGTCGCCTACGCGGCCGACCGCGCCGTCCGGGTCGTGCCGGAGCTGGATGTCCCGGGCCACGTCACCAGCTGGCTCGCGGCCCATCCGGAGTGGGGGGCCTCGGACACTGCCCCGGACACCGCGCCGAGCACGCACTTCGGCGTTCACGACGCCTGCCTGGACGTGGACGATCCGAGTGTCCTGCGCGCCGTCGACACGCTTCTCGAGGAGTTCGCCGACGTCTTTCCCGACGAGTTCCTGCACTTCGGCGGCGACGAGGCCGGCCGCGACTGCACCGCCTTCCATCGGCACGTCGTGGACCGGATCGAGGCGCTTGGTAGACGCGCCATGGGGTGGGACGAATGTCTGCACCCGGAACTGCCCACAGGTACCACGGTGCAGGCCTGGCGAGGCATCGTGGGCCGCGACGCCGCGGTCGATGCCGGCCACGACTGCGTGGTGTCCGCGCCCTACTACCTGGACCTGTTCTATCCGGCGGACGTCCATTGCGCCTTCGATCCCGCGACCGCCTCGCCCGACACGGAACGGGCATTGCTCGCCCACCCCCGGCTCGCCCATGTCCGCCACGGCCTTCAGTGGATGACCGAGTTCGCCGATCACCCACAACTGCCCTCGCGACCGCCGGGCCGGATCCTTGGCGGCGAGGCCTGCCTGTGGTCGGAGTTGGTCGCCGACGACCTGCTCGACACGCGGGTGTGGAGCCGCATGCCGGCAATCTCGGAACGATTCTGGAACGGCGTACTAGCCAAGACCGTGGATGTCTACGAACGCATGGCAGCGACCCGGCGGACGCTGGCCAAGCTCGGCGTGGTTCCCGAGGACGACCATGCAACGGCAGACCGCCCCGAGCTCAGGACACTCATCGAGATGCTCGAACCGGTGAAGTGGTACGTCCGGCTTCTCGGCCCGGAGGAGTTCCAACGGCGGGTGAACGGTCTCGGTGGCGAGGCCGAGCCACGTCCCTACGACACGACCACGCCCCTCGACCGGATCGTGGACCGGATCCCGCCGGAGAGTCTCGCCTCGCGCCGCGCCGAAGCCGATCTCGCCGCCGGCACACCGATGGCTAGCTGGATCGACGGCTGGCGCCAACAGCAGCTTGCGTTGGCGCGGCATCCGGCGTCGCACGAGGAATTCCGCGACGCGTCGGACGCTCTCGCGCGGATCGCCGACATTGTCGCCGGCGATTCCGATACCGATGCGAGCGCCCTAGCCGGACCTTTCGGGGAGTACGTGCTGCCGATCGCCCATGTCGTCGCCGAGTGGCAGTCCAAGCCCGCGCCGGTGGATTCGAATGGTGCGCGGGCGGCGCTCCGATCATGGCCCGAGGTGACCGGGGATCTGGAAGTCATCGACGCAGGACACATCAACGACACCTACCTGGTCGGCGGGCGCCACGTCCTGCAGCGCCTCAATCGCGAAGTCTTCCGTGATCCCGAAGCGCTGATGCGCAACCTTGCCAAGGCCATCCGTCACGAGGGCGGCAAACTGCTGGCGTCCCCGCTGACCACGCCCGGTGGCGAGCCCTATGTCATCGATCCCGACGGCGAAATCTGGCGTGTGTTCGCCCACATCCCGTCGCGGAGTTTCGAGAATCTGCCCCACGAACTGCTCGCGCCCGCCGGGCAAGCCTTCGGCGGATTCCTAGCGACGTTTGCCGACTTCGGCGAAGCGTTGGAGCCCGTCATCGACGGCTTCCACGACCTCGCCCGCTACCTCGATGCGTGGGATGCCGTGTCCACCGACGGCGGCCCACTCGTCCGGGAAATAGACGACCTGCGTGACAGATTCCGTCCGGGCGAACCGCAACGCGTCATCCACGGGGACTGCAAGGTCAACAATCTGCTGTTCCATCCGGTGCGGGACGAGGTGGTCGCCGCGATCGATCTCGACACGCTCATGTTCGGCGACCCCGCCTGGGATTTCGGCGACCTCGTCCGCTCCGCCTTCGCGGGCACGGAGGAGACGCACGCCGCCACGCCGTTCTCCACCTCGCGGTTCGAACCACTGTGCCAGGGGTTCTTCTCGGCGTTCGGCGAGATCGACGACATCGCGCGCTACGCCACCGCACCCGCCTACATGAGCTTCATGCTGGCGGTTCGTTTCCTCGCGGACCATCTTCAAGGCGACTCCTATTTCAAGGTCGAGCGGCATGGGGACAACCTGCTGCGCGCCCGATCCCAACTCGAACTCGCCCGCCGGTTTCTCGATGTGGAAGGCGATATGGCTCACATCATCGAGAGCGTCTGTGCCGCCGAGGGCGAGACGCCGGCCGATTGATCAATTCCCACCGGGCATAGCATCATGGTTCACCAAGCCCACCACAGAGAATCGAACAAATGCCCTCGCCCGACTTCTGGCCCCCGGCGCCCGACCTGCGCCGCGACGACATCACCTTCAGCTTTCGCGGCAACGACTATCTCGGACACCTCGTGGCACCACCCGCCACCGATGGCCCCCGACCCCTGGTGCTGGTCATCCACAACTACCAGGGGCTCAAGTTCTTCGATGTCGATGTCGCCGAGTACCTGGCGCGGGTGGGCTACGTCGGTCTCGCCATCGATGTCTACGGCAACATCGTGCCGCCCGACGAGCGCGTCTGGCCGGACGACCCGAGTCGCGTTGCCGACTTCCAGAAGAAGTGCTTCGCGGGTCTTGTCGACATGGACCACGACCACGAACGGTTCCGCGCACTGCTCGGCGAATGGCTGAATCGCGGCCTGGACCATCCCACCGTCGACGCCTCGTTTCCCGCCGGCGCGATCGGCTACTGCTTCGGCGGCATGGCCGTCATCGAGTGCGTCCGCGGTGGCCTGAACGTCGGCGGCGTGGTGTCGTTCCACGGTCTCCTGCAGACCGGCGAAGACCCCAACGCGGCCCGCAACGGCGTCGAACGGCCACCGCTCAAGACGTGCCCGAACAACTACAACACCGACGCCGTCATCCTCATCGAGAACGGCGCCGACGATGCCCTCGTTCCGGACGCCAGCAAGCAACGCTTCTTCGAAGAGATGGACTCGGCCGGGGTGAGCTGGGTCTTCCACCACCACGCAAAGACGCCCCACGGGTTCGCCCTGCCGCCAACCCTCGGGCCCCCGGGCCGCCTGCACGAAGCAACCGACCGCCGCTCCACCATGAGCATGCTCGACCTGTTCCGGGAGATCTTCCCCGGCGTTCCCCAGAACCCGGTGGAACGCAACGCGGCCGGCACAACAATCCCCCACTAGGAACCTCGTAGAGGTACGACAAGCGCCGAAGTTCGCGAAGCGAACTTCAATCGCGCCCGAAGGGCGCGCGGGCGCGCTGGCACTTTCCAAGGTGCGAAGTTCGCGAAGCGAACTTCAATCGCGCCCGAAGGGCGCGCTGGCACTTTATGCCGACTGCCCGTAAGGTGACGCGTTTTTCGGGAGGGTCACACGAATGAATCGCGTCAAGGACATGCTCAAGGCGGGCGAAACGGCCGTTGGTACCACCGCCGGCGCCAACAGCGAGGTGCGCTTTCTTGCCGGCTCGGGCTTCGACTTCATCCTGTTCGACACCCAGCACTCGACGGACGACATCAAGGGACTGGCCCGGGCCGTGTCCGCCACCCGCGGCACCCAAGCGTGCCCCATCGTCCGCGTCGGCGACCTGCGGCCGGACCAGATCTGCTACGCGCTGGATATCGGCGCCAAAGGAATCGTGGTGCCCATGGTGAACACGCCGGAAGAAGCCACCGACACAGTCAAGTGGTGCAAGTACCCATTCGAAGGGGTCCGAAGCTCCGCCGGCATGCGCGGCGAATGGGGCGAGTTCAAGACCTACCGCGAGTACATGGACGCGGTGAACGAACAGTTGCTCGTCATCCCCATGATCGAGACCCGGGAAGCCCTGGACGGTATCGACGATATCCTGGCCGTTCCCGGCATCGACGTCCTGTTGGTGGGGCCTTCCGACCTGTCCATCAACCTCGACGTCCCCCTGGACTACACCAGCGACACCTACCAGGCCGCGCTCGACAAGATCGGGGCGTCCTGCCAGGCCGCGGGTGTGGCCGCCGGCATGTTCTTCGTGCCGCCCGGCATCTCGCCCGCACAACTGAAGGAGAAGGGATTCAGTTTCTTCACCTTGCCGTGGGCCGGCTGGGCGACCGAGGGAATCGGCAAGGGGTTGGCTGGCGTCAGGTGAGCGACGCGTACGGCGTTCCTTTACGGCCGCCCGCCCGGACGTCGGGACCACTCGCAGCGCGGCCCAACCCGGCATCTTGATGGGCATGCACCGGCCGTCGATCATCGTCCTCGTCGCCATGCTGGCCGTCAGCGCTTGCGTCGCGCCGTCGCGACCGCCGCAGTTCATCGGCGGCGTCGACCTGGTCTATCCCGAGGAAGCAAGGGCGCAAGGCGTCGAGGGTCGCGTCGTCGTTCGCTACGACGTCACTGCGGACGGGAGCGTCGACAACGCCGTCGTCGCGGTAGCCGAACCGGCCGGGGTATTCGACCAGGCGGCACTGGCGGCGGTCAGATCCTGGCGATTCCGTCCCAAGGTGGACCGCGGCGAGGTGGTCGCCGCCCCGGGACGCGTCAGCGAGCTGCAGTTCCGCCTGGGCGAGAGCGAGTACGACGACCTGCCCGAGTCTGTCGGGGCTAGACTTCTTGAGCGCCCTTGAGACCTTGAGACACCGGCGCGACCGCCTCCTCGGCAGCGGCGCACCGCTGTTCTATGCCGAGCCGCTGCACATCGTCCGCGGCGAAGGCGTGTCGCTGTACGACGCCGACGGCCGGCGCTACGTCGACATGTACAACAACGTGCCGTGCGTCGGCCACTGCCATCCCCACGTGGTGCGCGCCGTCAGCGAACAGGCGGCCACGCTCAACGTCCACAACCGCTACCTGCACGAGGGTGTGCTGGACTACGCCGAGCGGCTCGCCGGGCGCCATCACGACGGCATCGAGAGCGTCGTGTTCACCTGCACCGGCACCGAGGCCAACGAGGTGGCGCTGATGATGGCGCGACTCGCCACCGGCGGTCGGGGAATCGTCTGCACCGACGCCGCCTACCACGGCAACAGCGCCGAGGTGCGCAAGCTCACGCGCAACCGGCGCGCCGACGGCGAGGTCCGGTCGATCCCGTTTCCGGAGACCTACCGTCACCAGTCCAACGACCCGACGGGGTTCTACCTGGAGAGGCTTCGCGAGGTCATCGGGGGGTTCGAACGCGACGGCGTCCCCTTCGCCGGGATGCTGCTCTGCCCGCTGCTCGCCAACGAGGGTCTGCCCCATGTCCCGGACGGCTTCATGCCCGCGGCCGCCGACCTGGTCCGCGAAGCCGGTGGTGTCGTCGTCGCCGACGAGGTGCAGGCCGGGCTCTGCCGGGCCGGACGCTGGTGGGGGCACGAGGTCATGGGATTTCGACCCGACATCGTCGTCATGGGCAAACCCCTCGGTGCCGGGGTGCCCCTCGCCGCCGCGGCCGCCAGCCGCCACATCGTCGACACGTTTAGACGTGGAACCGGGTACTTCAACACCTTCGCGTCGAGCCCCCTACAGGCCGCGGCCGGCAACGCCGTGCTCGACGTGATCGAGAATGAAGATCTCTGCGCCAATGCCGGGACGGTGGGCGCGGAAAATCCGCCGGCGACTGCTGGAACTGCAACCCCGTGCCGAGGCCATGGGCGATGTGCGCGGACACGGCCTGTTCGTCGGCGTCGAGTGGGTCTCGGATCGCGACGCCAAGACGCCGGACCGCGACGGTGCGGTCCGGGTGGTCAACGCCATGAAGGACAAGGGCTTCCTGATCGGCAATGCCGGCGCGTTCGGCAACGTGGTGAAGATCCGGCCGCCGCTCGTCTTCTCCCACCTGGATGCGGCCGCATTCCTCGACGCCTTCGAAGAGACGCTCGGCGAGTTGGATGTCCGATGAGCGTCTGCGCGCGGCGCGCGAAGTGCTCCGCGCGTGGGATCTCGAGGTCGAGGACATCCACCTCGTCTCCGTTACCGAGAACATCGCCTTTCGGGTCGATGATCGTTCCGGCGAGCGCTACGTGCTGCGCCTGCACCGGCCTTGGTATCACGACCTTGACGAACTGATCTCCGAGCAGACCTGGACGGCAGCACTACGCGCCGCGGGGGTCGATGTGCCGGTACCGGTGATGACCCGTGACGGCGAGGGCTATGCGTCGGTCGAGGTCGCGGCGGAGCGCCGCCACGCCGGTCTGCTCGAGTGGGTGGACGGGCCGACCATGCACCAGGTCATGCGGCAGAACGACGATCCAGCCTTCGCGCGCCGGTGCTTCGCGCAGCTCGGCAAGATCATGGCCTCGATCCACAATCAGTCCGCGGCTTGGACGATCCCGCCGGGGTTTCGGCGCCAGCGGCTGGACGCCGATGGGCTGATGGGCGAACAGCCGTTCTGGGGCCGGTTCTGGGAGTCGCCGCATTTGGCGGCCGATGAGCGTCCCCGGTTGGCGGCGCTGCGCGAGACCATCCACGCCATCCTCGCCGACTACGGCACGGAACCCGGAACCTTCGGCCTCATCCACGCCGACCTGCACCCGAACAACGTCATCGACAACGGCGAAGCCCTGCATGTCATCGACTTCGACGACGCCGGATTCGGCTGGCACGCCTACGAGTTCGCCGTCGCCCTCTCCCATTTCCATTACGACCACCGCATCGACGAGTTCTGCGGCGCCATGATCGACGGCTACCGCAGACACCGCGCCGTCGACGACGAGACGGTCGCCTGGATTCCTCTCTTTCTACTGATCCGAAGCCTGGCGTCCATCGGCTGGATCGCCGCCCGCCCGGACCTCGACCACGGCGACCGGACGACCTGGCTCGTGCACCTGGTCGAGGAATCTGCCGAAGAGGTGCTTGCCCGGTATCGCTAGGGAAGGTCTGATTAAGACCTTCCCTAGCGCGGCACAGGGATGTTGCCGCCAAATTCAACGACGCAAGGAGTTGAATTTGCACGCAAAAAAAGACCGCGTTCTTGTTTTTGCGTTTCTGATCAAGCTAGGGATGGCTTGATCAGAGCATTCCTAGCTGTCGGGCAGCCGTGCCCCATGCCCGGTCAGCGCTTCGATGGCCTTCGCCGCCCGCAGCAGGAAGCCGTCGGCACGCAGCGGCGCGACGAGCTGGGCACCGACCGGCAGGCCGTTGTGGAACCCCGCTGGTAGCGACAGTGCCGGGCAGCAGGTCACCGTGATCCAGCTGCAACTCTCCATCCACTCGATATAGGTGGACATCCGCTTGCTGTCGACCTCACGCGGCCAGTCCGTCTGGAGATCGAACGGCTGAACCTGTGTGGTGGGCCCGATCAGCAGATCGACCTTGTCGAAGAACGCCGCGACGCGCGCGACCAGTGCAGCCCGCGCCGGATACACCCAGTCGTAGTCGGCGAGTGTCAATTCAAGACCGGCCTGGAGGTTCCAACGGATCGAGTCCTTGAGCTCCGCCTTCCGCTCATCCGTCATGGGCCCGAAGCGGCGACGGAAACCGGTGGCCCGGAGGATGTGGAAGATGCGGCGCGCGTCGGCGAGGTCCGGTGCGGCGTCGACCACCGTGGCGCCGGCGTCGGCGAGGACGGCTCGCAACTCGCCGATCGCATCCCGGATCGCCGGTTCCACCGGCAGACCGCCGAAGTCCTCGGTGACGGCGATGCGGAGCTTCGCCAGGTCGACGGGCTCCACGGGCAGGAACGACGCGCCCGCGTCGGGCAGGCAGTTGGGTACTCGAGGGTCGGGGCCGGCGAGGACCGAGAACAACAGCGCCAGATCGTCCACCGTCCGGGCCATGGGACCCGCCGTGGACAGATCGGACCAGGGATCGCCGTGCACGGTCGGCACCCGGCCGGGCGAAGGACGAAAGCCGATGACGTTGCAGAACGCCGCCGGGTTGCGCAGCGATCCGCCGGTATCGCTGCCGTCCGCGACGGGGATCATTCGCGCCGCCAGGGCGACGGCCGCCCCGCCGCTGCTGCCGCCGCAGGTCTTGCCCGGGTCGTAGGGATTGCGGGTGGGCCCGAACACCCGGTTGAACGTCTGCGACCCCGCGCCGAACTCCGGCACGTTGGTCTTGCCGATGGTCACCGCCCCGGCCCGGCGCATGCGCTCGACGATGAGCGCGTCCGCATCCGGCACGTGTTCCGCGTAGAGCGGCGAGCCGAACGTCGTACGGATGCCCTTGGTCGGCAGCAGGTCCTTGTGGGCGATGGGCAGGCCCGCGAGCGGGCCTTGGGCGGTGGGTTCCCGATCCAGGGCGTCGGCCCGAGCCCTCGCGAGGTCATAGCAGGTCGTAACGATGGCATTGAGCGCCGGATCGACCGCCTCGATGCGTTCGATGTGGGCGTCGAGAATCTCCCGGCAACTCATTTCGCGACGCTGAACCAGGCCACGCAGCTCGGTCGCCGTGAGTAGGCAGGGGCCGCTCAGGAGCCGTCCCAGCCGTTCCAGTGCGTGATCTCGGAAACGGGCGGACGGGAGGCCGATTTGAAATCCGTTCCCAGCGTGTACGCCACCGGCAGCAGGGCCGTTTGCACCACATCCTCGGGAATGCCAAGAATCTCAGCGGCTTCGCGCTCGAACCCCAGGTGCAGCGTTGTCAGGCACGACCCCAGGCCACGGGCTCGCAGCGCAAGTTGGAAGTTCCAGACCGCCGGGTAGATCGACGCGTAGTAGCCGCCGAGGGCCGTGACCCCAGATCCGGCGGGCGGACGTCCGGCGAGGCACGGGATGACGTGCACCGGCACCTCGTGAAGATGTTCCATCAGGTAGAGCGCGGAACTGAATACGCGAGCCTGTTGCGCATCACCCGAGGACTGTGCCCGGGTGTTGGCGCCGGTCAGGTACGCCTCCCCACCGCGGCGGTAGAGTTCGGCCAGCGCCTGGCGCTTGTCGGCGTCGTCCACGACCACCCAACGCCAGTTCTGGCTGTTCGACCCTGTCGGTGCCTGCACCGCGAGTTCGAGGCATTCGTCTATCACCTCTCTCGGTACCGGACGCGAAAGGTCGAGCCGTTTGCGTACGGCCCGCGTCGTGGACAGCAGCCAATCGCAGGTTTCGAGATCCACCGTCAATCCTTCTTGTCGTCGGTGGTCTTCTTCCGCTTCCTGCGCCGACGGCTGCCGAACGTGCCTCGCACGATCTTGCCCCGGCGGGTGCGGACATCACCCTTCCCCATCACCATTCCCTCGTTGCAGAATGCAGTGATCATACCCCGTGCGCCCGGTTGCTTCAGACGGTCGGGTCCACAGCGGTGTGTCGCCCACTGCCATTGATCGCGTCTTGCTACGGTGCCCGTTCCTTGTCCCGCAGTCGGTGTCGAATACCACCGGGAGATTTCGCTTACGCGAAATGTCGGGCGACCGCGAAACGGTCGCGTTCACATCCCCCAGCACTCCATCTCGTCGGCGAAGATCAGCGGCCCGCCGTAGTGCTCCTCGATGAAGCCCCTGGATATGCTCTCCACCCCCAACGTGGGCGTCGTGCGGTGTCCGAGGACCAGCATTCGGACGTTCGCCAGCGTCGCGACCCTCGCCAGTTCCGTCGGCGTTGCGAAATAGTCGAGCGATGCACCCCGGGCGGAGTTGAGGATCGCGTGATGGACGATGAGTGCGTCGGCGTCCTTGGCGAAACTGGCCATCACGCCGTTCTGGTTGCTAAAGCTGCCGGCGAACACCAGCGACAGGTCGCCGATGTCCACCCGCCAGGCCAGCGCCGGGATGTCGCCGTGGTTCACGGGCACCGCCGACAGGGCGATGTTCCGGGTGCCGAACTCCGACCAGCGCCGTGTGCCGATGGCCGTCACGTCGCGCACCGAGATCCGATAGCCGGCGGGCGACGGCACGTCGAGAAACGGTGCCAGCCGAGGGAAGGCGCCTTCCGGGCCCATAAGCCTCTGGATCATCGCCGACACGGAATCGCCACCGGGTACCGCCGGCCCGAATACGGGCAACGGGCGTTCGCGGAACGCCGTCCGGGAGCCCTCGATGAGGCTCGGGAAGTCGACGAGACTACGCGCCTGCAGTTTGGTGAACACGATCGCGTCGAGGTCGGCGAACGCCGCGCCAGCCTCGTCGAAACGCAGTGCCGCCGCCGAGCCCACGTCGACCATGAGGCGGACGTTCTCGTCGATCCAGACCAGGTAGGACGCGCCGCTCCGTTGATCGTCGAGGTCCGTGCCACCGGAGCCGAGGATCTGCAGCCAGACGCCCTCGTCGCCGCAGTAGGAAACGTCCTGGGCCGTCGCGAACGGCGTGGTGGCGACCAATAGGACTACGAGAAGCAGTTTGTGCATGGGTATCACTCGTCGATTCGAATGTTGTCGATCGCGGTCAGCAGCGCGCCGGCGCTCGCTTCGTCCGGCATTCGCCAGTCTCCCCGGGGCGACAGGCTGACCGTGCCGACTTTCGGTCCCGGCGGTAAGGTCGTGCGTTTGAACTGCTGGGCGAAAAACCGTCGGAAGAAGACGCCGAGCCAGCGCTTGATCTCCGCCGGCGGATAGTCGTCGGCGAAAGCCCGCACCGCCAGGGTGAAGATCTTCTCCGCCCCCGCGCCCCTGCGCAGGAAGTGGAACAGGAAGAAGTCGTGCAGCTCGTACGGGCCGATGATCTCCTCCGTCCGCTGGCCGATCTCGCCATCCTCGGACGGCACCAGTTCGGGGGTGATCGGCGTGTCCAGAACCCGTTCGAGGACAGCGCGCAGGTCGTCACCGGCGCGGTGCCGGGCGTACCACCGCACCAGGTACGCGATCAACGTCTTGGGCACGCCGGCGTTGACGTTGTAGCTCGACATCTGGTCCGCGTTGAACGTGCACCACCCCAGGGCGAGTTCTGAGAGGTCGCCGGTACCGACGACGATGCCCCCGGTGAGGTTGGCCGTGTCGAACAGAATCTGCGTGCGCTCCCGCGCCTGGACGTTCTCGAAGGTGACGTCAGCGTCGCCGGGATGGGCGATATCGGCCAGGTGCTGTTGCACGGCCGCCTCGATGGGAATTTCACGCAGTTCGACGCCCGTGGTGCGTGCCAGTTCACGCGCCGAGGCCAAGGTGTGCTCGGTCGTTCCCGGCCCGGGCATGGTCAGCGCGCAGACCGTCGACGGCGGCAGCCCGAGGACCTCGAGGGTGTCGAGGCACACCAGGTAGGCGAGGCTGGAGTCGAGGCCGCCGGACAGGCCGATGACCAAGCGCCTCGCGTCGGCTGCCCGCACTCGGCGGGCCAACCCGGTGGCCTGGATGGCGAGAATCTCCCGGGCTCGAGCGTCGAGCTCGGACTCGTCCGACGGGACGAACGGTTGCCGGGAATGGGTTCGTGCCAGCGTCGGCAACGACGGTGGCGAACCCGCGTCCACCGGCAACGTCGCCGCCGGCCGCCGACTCTGGGCGAAGGTCGTGTTGCGCACCCGGTCATGGCGCAGACGCTCGCAGTCGATTTCCACCGTCAGCACGCTGCCGTCGAGCTCGAAACGTGTCGACTCGCCCAGCATCCGACCGTTCTCCGCAGCCAGGAGATGGCCGCCGAAGACCACGTCCTTGGTCGACTCGCTTGGTCCCGCTCCCGTATAGACGTAGCCCGAAAGCGTCCGCGCGCTCTGGGTCCGGACGAGGTCGCGCCGGTAGTCCGCCTTGGCCACCAGCTCGGTACTGGCGGACAGGTTAAGCAGGATTTCGGCACCGGCGAGAGCCAGGTCCGCGCTCGGCGGCGTGGGTGCCCAGAGATCCTCGCAGATCTCGATGCCGAACGCGGTAGCGCCCAGTCTGAACACCAGGTCCGTGCGCAGCGGAAAGGTCCCCAGGTCGCCTTCGATCGTCACAGCGACGTCGGCCCCGGAAGCGAACCAGCGCTTCTCGTAGAACTCCTCGTAGTTCGGCTGGGCGACCTTGGGCACGGCACCGAGAATGCCACCGTCACGACACACGAACGCACAGTTGAGGATGCGGCCATCGTCGAGCCACCAGGGCGCGCCGACCACGAGGACCCGTCCAGCCGTGGCCTGGGCGATCGACCCAAGGGCGGACGAAGTCGCACGCCTGAGGTCCGCCATGGCGAACAGATCCTCGCAGGTGTAGCCCGTGACGCAAAGTTCCGGGAACAGCACGATCGCCGCGTCGTCTGGCGCGTTCCCATACGCCGCTAGGATCGCCTCGGCATTGGCGGCGGGATCCGCGATGACCACCCGCGGCGCCGCGGCCGCAACCTTGATGAAGCCGAACTGCGCGTAGTCCGTCACGCGGTCCGCTCGGTGTCGGGACAATCGACCATCTTGTTCATGGTGCAATCGTAGCAGCCTGTCGGACTTCGCCGCGCCTACGCACAGGGCGCGCCGGTAGCGCTCCTCACACGTCCGTCGGGCAGACGGTTACAATCGCGCTCCCTGCACTTCCACCAAGGTTGGGGAACCGCCGTGAATTTCGAATTCTCCGACGAGCAGAACCTGCTGCGCGAGCAGGCGCTCGGCTTTCTCCAGGAAGCCTGCCCGACGTCGACCGTACGCGCCATCCTGGACGATGAGGAACGTCCCTACGACGAGGAGCTGTGGCGCAAGATCGCCGACCTCGGCTGGACGGCCGCCGTGATCCCGGAGGTGCACGGGGGCTTGGGCCTGTCGTACCTCGAACTCAGTGTCATCGCGGAAGAACTCGGTCGCGCCGTCGCACCCGTGCCCTTCTCGTCGTCGGTGTACCTGGCAACGGAAGCACTGCTCATGGCGGGCAGCGAAGCGCAGAAGGAGAAGTGGCTGCCCAAGCTGGCCACGGGCAACGTGATCGGCACCTTTGCACTCGGGGAAGGTCCCGGCCAACCCCGTGCCGGGAACCTCACGACCGTCGCATCGTCAGACGCCCTCACGGGCGTCAAGATTCCCGTGGCCGACGGCGACATCGCGGACTTCGCCGTGGTGGTCGCACGATCCGATGCCGGCGATGGGGCGACCCTCTACCTTGCCGAACTCGACGGCGTCAGCCGGGAGTCCGTCGGCACCTTGGATCCAACCCGCTCCCACGCCAGGATCGCCTTCGCCGACGACGCGGCGGAACCGCTTGGCGGCGACGGCGAAGGCTGGACGGCGACTCAACGTCTGCTCGACCGGGCCGCTGTGCTGTTCGCTTGGGAGCAGGTGGGCGGCGCGAATGCCGCGTTGGAGATGGCCAGGGAGTACGCCTTGGGGCGCTACGCCTTCGGTCGTCCCATCGCCAGCTACCAGGCCATCAAGCACAAGCTCGCCCACGCCTACGTCAAGAACACGCTGGCGCGGGCCAACTGCTACTACGGCGCCTGGGCGCTGGACACCGACGCCGACGAACTGCCGGTGGCCGCCGCGACGGCGCGCGTGAGTGCCACCGAGGCCTACTACTACGCGTCGAAGGAGAACATCCAGACCCATGGCGGCATGGGGTTCACCTGGGAGTTCGACTGCCAGTTCCACTATCGCCGCGCCAAGCTGCTGTCCGTCAACATCGGCAGCGAAGCGACCTGGCAGGACAGGCTGATCAGCGGCATCGAACGCGAACAGTCGGCCGCGTAGAGCATTCCGAGGACTCGGAGGAGCAATATGGATTTCAACGACAGCGCCGAAGAAGCTGCCTTTCGCGCCGAGGCGCGCGAGTGGCTCGAGGCCAATGCGCCGACGCCTGAGGAACTCGAAGGCCTCGACGAGGTCGAGGCCGCTAAACTCTGGCAGAAGCGCAAGTACGACGCCGGATGGGCCTGCATCCGTTGGCCGGAGGAATACGGCGGACGCGGTGCCAACCCGATCGAACAAGTGATCTGGAACCAGGAGGAAGGTAGGTTCGCGACCCCCGGCAGCGTCTTCGCGATCGGCCAGGGCATGGCGGCACCCACCTTGATGGCCTGGGCGAGCGAAGAGCACAAGCGCAAGCATCTGCCGCCGCTCGCCTCCGGCGAGCACATCTGGTGCCAGCTGTTCAGCGAGCCGGCCGGCGGTTCGGACTTGGCGGCGTTGCGTACCCGCGCCGAGAAGGACGGCGACGAGTGGGTTATTAACGGTCAGAAGATCTGGACGTCCGGGGCGCACTACTCCGACTACGGCATCATTGTCCTGCGCACCGACCCGACGGTGCCCAAGCACAAGGGCCTGTCCTATTTCTTCCTCGACATGAAGTCGCCCGGCATCGAGATCCGGCCGATCAAGCAGATCTCCGGCGGCGCCAACTTCAACGAGGTGTTCTTCAACGACGTGCGGGTACCGGACGACCAGCGCCTGGGCGCCGTCGGCCAGGGCTGGCAGGTGGCACTGACCACGCTCATGAACGAGCGCATGGCCATCGGCGGCGGCGGCGTTGGCGGCGCCGGCTTCCGCCAGGTGTTCGACCTCGCGGGCAAGGTTGAGATCGACGGCGAACCGGCGATCCGCGACCGCAACGTGCGCGCCAAGCTCGCCACCTGGTACGCCCAAGAGACGGGCCTCAAGTACACCGGCTACCGGGCGCTGTCCGCCCTCTCGCGCGGCGACACGCCCGGCCCCGAGAATTCGATTGGCAAGCTAGTCGCGGCGTCCAAGGCCCAGGACATGGCGTCCTTCGCCATGGATCTGCTGGAACTGTCCGGCGCCATCTCCGATCCGGCCTACGCCGAGGCCCACGGCATGTACCAGGCGACCTTCATGGGTGCCCCCGGTGGCCGCATCGCCGGCGGCAGCGACGAGATCATGCTGAACATCCTCTCCGAGCGAGTCCTCGGCCTGCCCCAGGACGTGCGGGTCGACAAGGGCATCCCGTTCAACGAGGTGCCTACGGGACGTTAGGAGACAGGTCGCGCTGGCCGGGGCTTGTCTTCGCCCTACGGTCAGTGAACGAGCGGCGTTTCCGTCGGCAAGACGAGGGTTCTGGCCTTCTCCAGAATGCGCGCCAGCAGCACGCTCGCGTCCCCCGACCCATTGGGTCTCACCTGCGCCATGGTCGACAGGTCGGTGAACGGCCGGGTCAACTCGCAGGCGTTGCTGGCATCGCATAGCGACTTGCGGATGCGCCGATAGATCGCCTGTTCCGTCGCCCGACCCTCCACGGACAACTGACGGATCAACTCGCTTAGGAGCGGTTCGATCTCGTTGCGAGCGACCACCGGGTTCACGGGCGTTTCTTCCTGCTGCAAACCTACGGTGATTGTGCGCTCCGGGTGGGTTTCAGTAAAGCAGCGCCGCATGGACAGCCAGTGCGAACCAACACCGCAATGAATCAACCGGACACCCACTGTATACATAAGTTATGTATCGAGAAGATCCATAATTGATGCTCACGAGAACGACCATCATGCTCGACGACCCGGCGCGAACGGCAGCGCGTCAACTCGCCGCCCGTTACGATTGCTCCGTCTCAGAAGCCATTCGTCGCGCACTACTACGTCAACGCGACGCGGAGGTGGGTCTGCCAAGGGTGAAGCGACAAGAGCGGGCGCAAACGCTCGAACGGCTGTTCGTGTTGTTCGCCGGTCACGACGCCGAAGTCGAAGTCAGGCGCCTCAAGGAACAGGACGAGGGGTTCTGATGGCCCTTCATCTGGACACCGACTTCCTCGTCTACGCTTTGGCCGTCGCCGGACCCGAAAGACGATGGTTGCTTCGGATCGCCGGGACGGGCGAAACCATCGCGGTGAGCGCGGTCGCCTGGTTCGAATTCTCCCGGGGACCACGAACGCCAGAGCAGTTGGCAACCGCCCGTTCGTTCTTCGCCGTCGCAGACCTTCCCTAGGCGGACGGACAGGTCGTTCAGTCCAGCACGTTCTCGCCGCCGTCCTCGAGGTGTTCGGGGCGGGTCCAGTAGTTGAACTGCGGGGTGAAAGTCTGCTCGTCCAACCCCGCCAAAGCCAACAGCGGCCAAACCGCGCAGTAGAGGTCGCCGGGGCCGAACGAGCAGGCGTTCTTTCTGACGATCAGTCCGTCCCGGCGTTCGTAGACCACGGCGCCGGGGTAGTTCTCGGCCTGGCCGTAGACGCCCTGTTCGCGGATGTAGTCGCCACCGCCGTGGGAAGCGAGTCGGAACCGCCAACCGCGCGAATTGGCGAAGGTGCGCTGCACTTGGGACGAGTCCTTGGAGACCAGCACGACGGCCAGCGCGGATTCCAGGTGCGGCAGCAGACCGTTGAAGCCGTCCGCCCACAGCGTGCAGTAGCGGCACGCCTGACCCATGTTGTGGATGACCAGCAGGCGATCCTTGTCGCCGAATAGATCAAGCAACGTCGTCTCGCCGTGCATTGTCGTGAACGGGTAGTTCGGCACGGTCTCGCCGACGTTGGACTTGCGCAACGCGGCGAGCTCAATCGTGAGTTCGCCGATCCGCCGCTCGACCTCGGCGATGCGGCCTTCAGACACCTGTTTCCTCCGCCTCGGACGTCTTCGCCTCGGGCGTCATGCGCACGATCTGGCCACCCGATGCGTGTTCGAGGAGCAGGTAGACGACGCCACCGGGACCCGTCTCGATGTCCCGGATCCGGGCGAGATCCTCGATCAGGGTCTCGCGTTCCACCTCCTGGCCGTCCTCGAACACGAACCGGACCAGATCGGAACCCTTCAGCGAGCCGACGAGGGCATGGTGACGCCATCCGGGAAACGCATGGCCGTCGTAGAATACGAAGCTCGACACCGCCACCGACGGCGTGAGGTCGACGACGGGCGGCTCCAGGTCGTCGAGGTCGAAGTCGATTCCAAGCCCCCGGCCGTCCACCGGACGGCCGTTGTAGTGCACGCCTTTCGACGTCAGCGGCCAGCCGTAGTTGGCGCCGGGAGTCAGCCGGTTGATCTCGTCCCCGCCCCGCGGACCCATTTCGGTGCTCCAAAGCTCGCCCGACTCCGGGTTGAACTCGAGCCCGTGGGGGCTGCGATGGCCCAGGGTCCAGATGGTCGGGAACGCGTCCGCTTGGTCGACGAAGGGGTTGTCCTCGGGCACCCGCCCGTCGTCGTGCATGCGGTGGATCTTGCCGTCCGGTTGATCGAGCCTCTGCACCGGTCGTTGCCCGGCCTTCATGCCGAGGCTCAGGAAGACATGGCCGGCTCCGTCGAAGCAGATGCGTGCACCCGTGGCCATGTCGCTGGCCGAGTTGTAGAACGCCTTGTCGACCTCGAAGATGGTCTCCTGATCCGTCCAGGTGCCGTCGCGCAGCCGGCCGCGGACAAGCTTGGTCATCGATGCCGGCCCGCCGCGACTCTGGGCGTCGCAGTCTTCGCAGCGGTCGCCGTAGCTGAGATAGATCCAGCGGTTGTCCGCGTAGTCGGGGTGCAGGGTCACGTCGAGAACCCAGCCGTTGCCATACTGAAGCGGGCCGAACTGCACGGCGCCGCCGTGCCCGACGGGCGCACCGGGCACCAGCTCCGATTGCTCGCCGGCGGCGGAGACGACCGTGAGCCCGCGCATCTTCTCGGTGAGCAGGATGCGGCCATCCGGCAGGGGTGCGATGGCGTAGGGGAGCGGATCGAGCCCATCGGCGACGAGCTCGAGGCGGAAGTCGTGTAGCGACGTCCGTACCGCATCCGTCGGCACGACCAGCGGCGTCTTGATGCGGAAGTCGCCGAAGGTCGTGTTGGCGCGTTCCTCGGAGATGAAGATGGCGACACTCCGGATCTCGGTCTCCGATAGCGTCTCAGACCAACTGGGCATGCCCCGGTCCGGCATCCCGGCGGCGATGCTCCGGGCGATGTTGTCGATGCCGTCACCGTGGCCCAGATCGATGCCCACCAGCGGCGTGCCCTGGGCAGCGCCCTGCAGGTCCGACCCGTGGCATACGGCGCAATGACGGTGGTAGAGGCGCTCGAAGCCCTCGACCTCCTCGAACCCGCATGCGGTGATGCCGAGCAGCAGAACACAACCCGCCAGCCGATTGATTGTCAGTGGAGACATGACGCAGCTACCCCCCGCCGTTTCTTATTGCCCACAGACATCCGCGGCGCATGATTTCCCTGGCCTCGGGCACGTCGAAGTCCGACGCCACGTGGCCGAGTGAACTGTAGAAGACCTTGCCCGTCCCGTAGCGCTTCTTCCACGCCACGGGCATGGTCGCGCCGCGGACCCAGTCGATACCCCAGTGTTCGCCCTTGAAGGTGGTGGTCGCGAGCACCTCGTTGGACGGATCGACGTGCATGAAGTACTGCTCGGATCGCATCCCGAAGTCGTCGAGGCCGGCGACGATGGGGTCGTCGCTGGTGATGTTGACCTCGTAGTCGATGATGCCGCCCGGATGGCAGATGAACTGGCCTCCCACCATGAACTGGTACTCGACGTTGTTGCGAAACGAGTCCCCCATGCCGCCGTGCCAACCCGCGCAGCCGGTGCCCGCGCGGATCGCCTTGAGCAGACCGGCCTCCTGGTCGCGGCCGATCTGCGACATGGTCCACACCGGCACCACGAGGTCCACCCCCGCCATGAAGTCCTCGTCGGCCAACGGCTCGAGCCGATCGGTAACCGTTACCTCGTGCCCTTCGGCTTCGAGCACGTCCGCGAAGATGCCCGCCGTCTGTTCCGGTTCGTGGCCGTTCCAGCCGCCCCAAGTGATGAATACGCGTCCCATGGTGTCCTCGGTTGCTGCCTTTCGTTCGAGAGCGCCGCTCAATCCAACTCGCCGTGACCGAGACCGGTAGGCAGTGGCGCCGGTCTGTCGGGTCGGCTCTCCAACACGACGTGCCGGCCTTCCGCTGAAGATCGGCCGAAGGCGGCCATGATCTCGAGCACATGCTGGGCCAGGCGGCCGTCGCAGCGGTGGTCGCGACCGGTGCGAATGCCGACGCACATGTCGGCAAGGCCGATGCTGCGCATGTTCTCCGTGTAGCCGTGGGTGAGCGGGCACTCTTCCCACTCTTTCCCGGAGTTCCCGGAGTTCCCGGATCTCCCGGGCGCTATTCGTACCGTGCCGCCGAAGCCGTTGGGATCCGGCGCGGACAGGCTGGCGTCGACACCGTGGATCTCGATGAAGCGGTTGGAGTGGCGGCGAACGTCGAAACTCATGACCACGGTGACCACGGCGCCGGAGACGAACTCCAGCGTACCCGCGGTGTGGGTGTCGACCTCCACCCGGATCGACTCGCCGCGGCGAGGCGCCGAGCCGATCATCCGGGTGTCGCGCCCGCGGGTCGTAATGGCGGCCACACGCCGCACCGGGCCGAGGGCATGCACTAGGGCCGTCAGATAGTACGGTCCCATGTCGAACAGCGGTCCACCGCCCGGCTGGTAGTAGAACGCCGGGTTGGGATGCCACGACTCGACGCCGGGACTCATCATGAACGCCGTGCCCGCGACGGGTGTTCCAACGGCACCGTCGTCGATCAGGCCGCGAACCGTCTGGTGGCCGCCGCCGAGGAAGGTGTCCGGCGCGCAGCCCACGCGCAGGCCCGCCGCGTCGGCCGCATCCAGAACGCGCTGGCCTTCGTCGACATCGAGGCCGAAGGGCTTCTCGCAATACGCGTGCTTGCCCGCTTCGAGGGCCGCGAGGTTGACCGCGGCGTGGGCGACGGGAATGGTCAGGTTGAGGATGACCTCCACCTCGTCGCGGACCAGCAGATCGTCCACCGACATGGCCGGCACGCCGAAGTGCTCCTGCGTACGCTCGGCCGCCGCCGGATCGATATCCGCACATCCCGCGAACTCGAGGACGTCGAAGGTGGCGGCGGCGCGCAGATACGCGGGGCTGATGGTCCCGCAGCCGATCAGGCCGATGCGAACGGGTTCAATGGGCATGATGGCTGGCCACGGGGCGACGCACGACGCCGCTCAGTCCCGCTGGCGTTCGTGCAGCTCCACGCGATCGTAGATCGCGGTCACGTGCTTGAAGTCGAGGAGCAGCGAATGCGAGACATGGGTCGAGGGGTCGTGCAGGTGGTACTTGAAGCGCATCTGCTCGCCGCCCTGCAGGAATGCGTCGTAGTCCTTCGTGAGCTCGCGCACATCGCTGATGATCTCCGTGCTCCAGGTCGCCCGGAACGGCCCCAGCAGGGCTCCGCCGACCAACGCGATGATGATCTCGTGGTTGGTCAAGCCCTTGTCGTCGGCCACGGCGCTGCTCCGCGATGCGCTTCGTGTGTACCATAGCACTCAACCATTCGAACATGACACGCCACCATCAACTCTAGGGGGGAATCCAATGGCGCTATCGGCATTCGATCATCTCGTCGTCCGGGTGGGCGACATCGACGAGGGCATCGCCACCTACCGCGACAAGCTCGGACTGACGCTCGACCGCACCGACGAGAACGAGGCGCTCGGCATCAAGCAGGCGTTCTTCAACCTGCCCGGCGGCGGTTTCGTCGAGGTCGTGGCGCCGACCGACCCTGCATCGGCCGTGGGCCAGGCGCTCGACAAGCGGGGTGAGGGAATTCACACAGTGGCCTTCGCGGTCGACGACCTCGACGCGGCATGCGCCACGATGAAGGCCGGCGGCGCCCAACTCATCGGCGAAGGCGGACCCCAGGTGTTCGTCCATCCGAGATCGACCCACGGCGTCCTGATCCAACTTTCCACCAAGTAGCCGCAAGCCCAGGATTTCCCTGAAGTTCGCCCCAGCGAACTTCGAACGCGCCCGTCAGGGCGCGCGCGCGCCAGCGCGGGCTTCGCCGACGGCGGCGAACCAGCGCCGCGCCGGTGGCGACCACAGCACCGGCAGGGAGGCCAGCGCGAGGATCTTGGAAATCACGTCACCCGTGCGCAGCGCGCCTACGGCTTCGTCGAACGCCGGCGCGTTGACGAAGCCGAACACGGTGACCGCGAAGATGGCGACCACGGCACCGCGCACCCAGCCGGAACCGTTGTAGGCGGACCAGGCAAGGAACCCCCAGAGCACCACGAAGAACACGCGGCCGCCGTTGTTGTCGACTGCATCGACGCCCACCGCCCAGGTGACGATCAGGACCAGCGCGCTGCCTAGCAACATCATCGCCCCGCTGGTCACCGGAATGGGTCGCGGCGGCAACGGACTCACCGCGGCGGAGTCGCCGTGCTCAATGCTCATCCGATCACCTCAACTCAGACCGCGTCGCGATGGTTCTCGAAGAAGAATCGGCTCTCCCCGAACGCCGGCTTCAACTGGTCGAACCAGGTCGCCTTGGCATCGAACTTGGCGAAGAACGGCACGCCCACCCAGTCCGGGTTGCGTGCCTGCAGGAAGCGGAGGACGAACACGCGTTCGCCCCGGACACGCTGGGCCCCGACGATCTCGACCTTGCCCGGCTCCGCGCTCATGCTCGGGCCCCGGACCGTGCGGGCGAGGCCGGACACGCGCCTGACCGCTTCCGTGTAGATCTCGCGGGTGCGCTCGAGCGGCACTTCGAAGTAACGGCGGGCACCCGTGTCACGTTCGACGAACATGTAATAGGGGACGACGCCGAGGCCCACCTCTTCCCGCCACAGGCGTTCCCACACCGCCGCGTCGTCGTTGATTCGCCGCAGCACGGGTGCTTGGGCCCGGATCACGGCGCCCGTGCTCTGGATCTGGCGGATCGCCTCGCGGACGACGTCCGTCGACAGCTCGCGCCAGTGGTTGAAGTGAGCCATGAACGCCAGGTGCCTCCCGGAGGCAACGACGCGCTCGAACAGGCGCAGCATTTCATCGGCGTCCGGGTCGTGGAGGAACCGGTGCGGCCAGAAGGTCAGCGACTTGGTGCCGATGCGGATGTTCTGCACATGGCCGAGTTCCGGCGCTTCGAGGATCGGCAAGAGGTAGCGCGACAACGTGCTCGCCTTCATCACCATCGGATCGCCGCCGGTGACGAGGAGATCGGTCACGTCGGGGTGCGCGGCGAGGTGCCGGTGCAGGCCGGCGACCTGTTTGGCGTAGATCTTCATGCCCTTGCCGACGAACTGCGCCCAGCGGAAGCAGAAGGTGCAATACGCGTGGCAGGTCTGGCCGCGGCTCGGAAAGAAAAGCACGGTCTCGCGGTACTTGTGCTGGATTCCCTCGAGCGTCCCCCCATCGCCGTCCTCGGGGATGTTGAGTTCCCGCTGGCCTGCGGGGTGGGGATTGAGACCCTCCCGGATCGACGCGACGACGGGCGCGAACTCCTCGTTGGGGGCGTCCCGTCTCACCAGGTCCGCGACGCGGTTGAAGTCCGGCCCGTCGAGCATGCCGGGCTGGGGAAAGGTCATCTGGTAGACGGGGTCGTCCGGTACGCGCGCCCAGTCGATGAGCCGGTCGACGACGTATGTGTTCGTCCGGAAAGGCAGCACCCGGCTGACGACCTGCATGGCGAAGCGTTCGTCGGCGGTGAGCCCCGCGAGCTGCGGTATCTTGCCGAGTTGCCGCTCCGAGATGGCCCGAAACCGCGAGGACGGCGGGGCCGAACGACGCGTCGCCTGTGGGTGTCGGGCGGCTCGAGGGCCATGACCCCCGTTCGTAACGGACGAGTCGGTGACCAGCAATTGCACGCCGTTCCGCTCGACTTCGGTCCCCTTCATTACACCTCCGAGAGCTGGGCCATCACTACCAATCCGCCGCCACTCGTCTTCGACGCTACGGGCGGCAAATCCCTATGCCGCGCAAGGGAAGGTCTCAATCAGACCGTTCCTTGCGGACCCCAGCCCGAGGAAGCATAACAAACCCCCAGCTCGGCACCCGCACGATGCACCGATGACGCACGATGGCAGGTAGGCCGATGACGCTTCTCCTTCGGCTACACTGGGCCCAAAACCATTCGGAGGACTGCAGCCGTGGGGCCACTCAAAGGGTTTCGCGTCATCGAACTCGCCGGCATCGGACCGGGACCGTTCTGCGGGATGATGCTGTCGGACATGGGCGCGGAGGTCATCCGCGTGGATCGCGTCGGCCGGGCCGGACGGCGTGCCCGGGACGTGCTTGCCAGGAACCGGCGATCCATCGCCGTGGACTTGAAACAGCCCGAGGGAGTCGAACTCGTGCTCAAGCTCGTCGAGACCGCCGATGGCCTGTTCGAAGGTTTTCGACCGGGTGTCACGGAGCGCCTGGGACTCGGTCCGGACGACTGCCTTGCGCGCAACGAGAGGCTCGTCTACGGCCGCATGACCGGCTGGGGCCAGGAAGGGCCCATGGCCCACGCCGCCGGCCACGACATCAACTACATCGGCCTCGCCGGCGCCCTCCACGCCATCGGCGAGCCGGGGGGCAAACCCGTGCCGCCGCTCAACCTCATCGGCGACTTCGGCGGTGGCGGCATGCTGCTCGCCTACGGGCTGGTCTGCGGCATGCTCGAGGCCGGGCGTTCCGGCAAGGGCCAGGTCATCGACGCCGCCATGGTCGATGGCGCCGCATCGCTCATGGCGATGTTCTTCTCCATGGCCGGACACGGCTTCAAGGACCAGCGCGGCTCGAACATGCTCGACGGCGGCGCGCACTTCTACAACACCTACGAGACGAAAGACGGCAAGTACATCTGCGTCGGCGCCATCGAACCGCAGTTCTACGCCGAACTCGTCGATAAGGCGGGTCTGGACCCGAACCGCTTCCGGCCGCAGATGGACGGCGACGAGTGGCCGGGGTTCAAGAACGAGCTGACGGAGGTATTCAAGACCCGGACGCGGGACGAATGGTGCGCGCTCATGGAGGGCAGCGACGTCTGCTTCGCGCCGGTGCTGTCCATCCTCGAAGCCCCGGACCATCCCCACAACCGCCATCGCGGCACGTTCGTGGAATTGGACGGCTTGACCCAGCCGGCCCCGTCGCCGCGTTTCAGTCGAACCACCGCGGCGGTCTCGCATGCGGCGAGGATTCCCGGCGAAGACACCCGCGAGGTGCTCGCTGATCTCGGCTTCGACGCCGCCGAAATCGACACGTTGGAAGCGGCGGGCGTCGTCGAGTCCGCCCACCAAGCGTCCTAGACTCCTTGAGCCGTTGATCTTCACACACAGGTTGCAAATGGAACTGCATTTCGAACTGCTCTTGAACGGCTCCGGTACTCCGGAGACGCCGTAGCGTTGCAGCCCCGTACCTACGAAGAAGCCTACCGGGCATCCATCGACGATCCGGAGACGTTCTGGCGCGAGGCCGCGCGGGACATCGACTGGTTCGAGTTCCCGGCGTCGATTCTCGATGCGGACGCCAACGGCACGAGCCGCTGGTTTCGCGGCGGCAAACTGAACACCGCCTGGCTCGCCCTCGACCGCCATGTGCAGGCCGGGCGGGGTGACAACACCGCGTTGATCTACGACTCACCTGTCACCGGTCAGATCCTGCGTTGGACTTTCGCGGAATTGACCGAGCGCGTGGCGCGCGTCGCCGGGGGCCTCGAGGATCTCGGGGTCACCAAGGGCGACCGCGTGATCGTCTACATGCCGATGATCCCGGAAGCCGTGATCGCCATGCTTGCCTGTGCCCGCATCGGCGCCGTCCACTCGGTGGTGTTCGGCGGTTTCGCCGCACCCGAGCTCGCTGTGCGCATAGACGACGCGCAACCCGAGGTCGTGCTCTCGGCGTCGTGCGGCATCGAGTTCCAGACCGTCATCCCCTACAAGCCGCTGCTGGACGAAGCCATCGACCTCGCCGCGTCGAAGCCCGCGCACACGGTCATCGTGCAGCGACCGCAGCTCGAAGCGGCTTTGATCGAAGGCCGCGACCTCGACTGGGCCGCCTGGGAAGCGGCCAGCGAACCTGCGCCCTGGGTCGAGGTCGACGCCTGGGACCCGCTCTACATCCTGTACACGTCGGGCACCACCGGGCGTCCCAAGGGCGTCGTGCGCGACAACGGTGGCCACGCCGTGGCGCTCAACTACAGCATGGACGCGATCTACGGCTGCGACGCCGGAGACGTTTACTGGGCCGCCTCGGACGTCGGCTGGGTGGTGGGACACTCGTACATCGTCTACGGACCGCTCATCAAGGGTTGCACGACCGTGCTGTACGAGGGCAAGCCCGTGCGCACGCCCGACGCCGGGGCCATCTGGCGGGTCATCGCCGAACACGGCGTGAAAACGTTCTTCGTGGCGCCGACGGCGTTTCGCGCGGTCAAGAAGGAAGACCCGGACGCGACCTTGAAACGACGCTACGACATCTCCTGCCTCGACTACCTGTTCGTCGCCGGCGAGCGGCTCGATCCGCCCACCTACGAGTGGCTCAGGCAGACCGTCCACACGCCGGTGATCGACCACTGGTGGCAGACGGAGACCGGCTGGTCGATCTGCGCCAACATGGCCGGCGTCGCCGATGCCGACGAGCGGGAGACCCGGCCTGGGAGTCCCAGCTTCCCGGTGCCGGGCTACGATCTGCGGGTCCTCGACGAGGAAGGCAACGAACTCGGTCCCGACGAGGAAGGCAACGTGGTCGTCAAGGCACCCCTGCCGCCCGGTGCGCTACCCACCGTTTGGGGCGACCATCAACGCTACGTCGAGGCGTACTGGTCGCGTTACCCCGGGTTCTATCTCACCGGCGACGGGGGTTACCGCGACGCCGACGGCTACGTCTACATCATGGGACGGGTTGACGACGTGATGAACGTCGCGGGCCACCGGCTGTCGACGGGCGAACTCGAAGAGGTGGTGGCCGCGCACCCGGCGGTGGCGGAATGCGCGGTGGTCGGCATCGCGGACGAGGACAGGGGCCAGGTGCCGCTCGGCCTGGTGCTGCTCAAGGACGGCGTCAACACCGACCCCGCCGAGGTGGAATCCGAACTCGTCCAGATGGTTCGGCGCAGGGTGGGTGCGTTCGCCAACTTCAAGCAGGCACTCGTCGTGCCGCGTCTGCCGAAGACTCGCTCCGGCAAGATTCTCCGCCAGGTCATCCGCAGGATCGCCGAGGGCCAACCGGTCGAGCCGCCTTCCACCATCGACGACCCGGCTATCCTTGCGGAGATCGAGGCAGTGCTGGGCGAACGCGGTCTTGCCCGTACCACGCCCGCGTCGTAGGGGCGACGACGCGACCGCCAGGGCTAGGGAAGGTCTGATTAAGACCTTCCCTAGCGCGGCACAGGGATGTGCCGCCAAATTCAATGACGCAAGGGCTTGAATTTGCACGCAAAAAAGACCGCGCTCTTGTTTTTGCGTTTCTGATCAAGCCAAGGATGGCTTGATCAGAGCATTCCTAGCCCCTACGGGTTGCGTTCGTCGCGTAGCACCCCACGCGAGGTAGAGAGATTGGTCAGGTGGCCGGTGGGGCTCTCCAGGAGACTCATCACGTGGAGTGGCGATTCGGATCGCACCACGAGCTGCCACTTGCCGACACCGTCGCCCAGCGCGCCCACGAAGCCGCTCCCGCCGGCCTCGAGTTCCTGCGCGGAGAGCATGCGAACCGACTCGCGCGGAACCGACAACTGCACATGCCCGTAAGACGTGCCGGTGTCGTCGAAGCCCCGGATGCTGACCTCGGCGGTCTCCGTGCCGGTATTGATCAGCCGCAGCCGACTGACTTGGTCCCGGTTTCCGCCAGGATTGAAGATCGGTACGTGATGAGCGTCGTCGGTCCTCCTCGCCGTGTCGTGCATGCTGGTCAGGAAACCGTCCTCGGTCCGGCGGATGTAGGCCAGCACATCGAGATCGAGCGAACTCGTCAACTCCATGCGCCAGTCGCCCTGGCCCGAACCGACGCCGTCAGGCAGCCCCTTCTCGGCATCACCCTGTTCGAGGTCGTCGGAGTTGAAGTGGACCGTTTCGCCGGCGTCGATGTCCAGCCTGATCGCCGGCGGTTCGTGCCCGGTGTCGTCGTAGGCTCGGATCTCGACCGTGCCGGCGGTACCACGATTGATGACCCGAACGAATCCCTGTCTCGACTTGGGGTCCGAGGCGGACGGGAACAGGTGCACGCGGTGCAGGGTTTCGCCGCCCGTGGATTCCTTGTTGTCCGGCATCGTGGAAAGATTGGTCAAGTGTCCCGTCGGACTCTCCAACAGGCTGGCGACACCGATGGGCTGGTCCGACTCGACGACCAGGCGCCACTTGCCCTCACCGGCACCCAAGCCGTCCCCGTCGAGTCCGGCTCCGGACTCCAGATCGGCCGCGGTGATGGAGCGCGCCTCGCCAGCGGCGAGGACGAGTTGGGCTGTTCCCCGGGAAGCGTTGCCCTTGTCGTCGGTGCCTGAAATGCTGACCGCCGCATCCTCTGCCCCGACATTGAACAACCGTAGCGAACTCACCTGGTTCTTGTTCCTGCCGGGATTGAATATGGGTACATGGTAGCCATCGTCCCCGGCCGGCACGAGGTCGTGCAGACTGGTCAGAAAGCCGTCCGTCGTGGTGCGCATGTAGGTCAGCACCTCCGCGCCCGCACCACGCAATTCGAGACGCCAGTCGCCGGACCCCATGCCGACGCCCCTCGACAGTCCCTTGCCGAAGTTGCCGTTCTCAAGGTCATCCGAGTTGAAGTGCGCGGCGGCGAGTGCATCGACTGCGAGCGTCGAGGAGCGGCGGTTTCCGGCGTCGTCGAACGCATCGACGTGCACGACGTTCAGGCCTCGGTAGTTGGACACCCGCACGAATCCCTGGCGGATCGGGTGGCTCGCCGGTGCAAACACCGGCACATCGGCGCTCGGTGCGGCCCGATCGGCGATCAGACCTAGCGCCAGGGAGTCCGAAAAAGCGACGCCCAACCGACCACCCTCGAGGAGCGATGATCCGACCAACATGGTCTCGTGCGGCTCGAGCAAGTCGTCCTGACGGGTCGGTATGCTGAAGGACGCGTCCGTCTCCCCTCGCCGAATCCCGACGGTACCGGACTCACCGGACGCGAAGTCGTCAGGCGCACTTGCGGTCAGTGGCGATGCCACCCAATTCGCACTAACGCGCCCGTCCGCAGCCGACGACAGCCACGCTACGAACTCGAGCGGGTCTCCTTCCAACGCGGATGCAGCGGCAATGGACAGGCCAATGTCGGAGACACTGACGCCGCGCCCGCGCAGGGTCGCGACTTGACCGACCGATGCCGACGACAACGGATTGCCGTGCACCTCGACGCGGTCACCGTTGCGTAAACCGGCGTTGCTCACCAAAGGTTCGATGTCACGGATCCGGTTGTCGGCGAGGTGAAGCCGACGCAACCCGGTGAGGTCGGTGAGTGGGGCTAGATCGCGGATACGGTTGTCGTCCAAGTCGAGGAATCTGAGACGCGTCAGACCGGCCAAGGGCTCCAGATCAGCGACCAGGTTGCCCGCCAGATTCAACTCGACGAGAAGCGCTAAATCAGCAAGTGGCGAGATGTCCCAGATGCGGTTGTTTTGCAGCGACAGATCATCGAGCCCGATCAAACCCGACAAGGGTTCGATGCTCCTGACCGCGTTGCCACCCAAGTCCAGGAGTTCCAACCCTCCTAACGATGCCAGCGGTCCGACGTTCACGAGGCGGTTGGACCCCAAGCTCAATCCCCTGAGATTCCCCCACGCCTCGAGATTCGGCAGCGTGGCGATCTCGTTGTCCAAAAGCCACAGGAACGTCAATCCCGAGAGTCCCGCCAGCGGCTCGATGTCCACAACCGCGTTCTCGTCCAAGTCGAGCCAAAAGAGCCGCGTCAGATTCCCAAGCGCACCGACGTCAGTGATCTCGTTGGACCACAGCCCAAGCCACGACAGGCGCGTCAAATCCGCTAGCGGTGACAGGTTCGACACGTTGTTGAAGTTCAAGTCCAAGGTCGACAGGCGCGACAGCCCGCCGAGCGGTGACAAGTCGCTAACCGAGTTTCCTTCTAGGTACAACGTCTCCAGCTCGGTCAGATTGGCGAGCGGCTGCAGGTCCGAGACACCCGTTGACTCGAGATTCAGCAACGCAAGGGCAGACAACCCGGCGAGCGGCGTGAGGTCGTCGAGGACATTCCTATGACCGGTTTCGTCGGCGGCGCCCAGCACCAGGTCGATCAGGTTGGTCAAGCCACCAAGTCCGGCCAGGTCTGTAATGCCGTTGAGGGCCAGCTCCAGGCGGGTGAGATTGGCCAAGTGGCCGAGTGGTTCGAGGTCGGTCACCGCGTTCCCATTGAGCACCAGCAGCTTGAGGTCTGTGGCAGCGTGTAGGCCCGTCAGATCACGAATGCCTCGCCCGATGGCGACGAACGTGGACAGACCTGCCAGGTCGTCCGCCGTGATGTCTCCAATGGATCTGCCCAACGCCTCATTCAGCGCGGCACGCAGGTTCGCATCCGGGATGCTGAGATCGCCGTCGTCGTCCACGATCGTGCCCGTCGCCTCCCAGGCGTCCGCGCTGACCGACACCGCGGTTGCAGGCGAGGCATCCACCAACGTAAGCGTGAGCGTGTCGTCCCCTTCGGGTAGCGTATCGGCCAAGGTGTCCACAGAAACCGTCCCGAATGCCTTGTGGGCCGCGAGGGTGACCGTGCCTCGGGCCGCACCGGCGTAGTCGACACCGGCCACTGCGGTACCCTGCCGAAGTTCCCAACGGACCTCGACCGGCACCGCCTGGGCTTCGGACAGGTTGAGCGAGAACGCCAACTCCAGGCCTTCGGAGACACTCGTGTCGCTGACCGCCACGGTGGGGCCTACGGAGACCGCGACCGCCGGTGAGCAGTTGTTGGTGGTATCGGTCTCGCCCTCGACGATGTCGACACAAACCCCGTAGTAGAGCCGTCCAGGCATGTCGGGCGCCGACGTGTTCAGGGCGTTGCTGGCACCCTCTTTGGCCCCAAGAGCTGCGACCGGGAACGACTCCAACGCGGTGTCGTCCGTGCCGATGACCGGATCCGTGGAGCGGTAGTAGGTCGCCGTGGCTGCGCCCGACTCGATTCTGCCTTGGTTGGTCACGGCGGCGATGATGGTGACGTTCTGGCCTAGGTCCCACGACCTGTCGGCCACAACCGTGCCGGTCGTCAGATCGGGGCCCGCTTGCCGATAGGCCGCCACGGTTGATCTCGCCTCGTTCAGACTGCGACGCGCGTCTGCGGGACCATCGAGTCGAGAGGTGGACGTCGTCCCGTGAACCCCCAACGGGTCATCATCGTAGAGCTGATCCGGATTCGCGAAGCGCGTCAGCCTTGGGCAGCTAAAACTCGAGTCCAGGCACTGGTCTTCGTAGGCCATGATCGTCCGCCAGCGTTGGCTGCCGGAAGCCCCCTCGTCGAAAGCGCGTTGATTCACGTATCCGTGGCTGAAGGCGAAGGGCGAATTGAAAGAATCCAGGTAGCGGTCGTGGCGAAGGCTCATGTTGTGGCCCAACTCGTGGGCGAACACCAGACCTCCGCATTGGTGAGCCGTGACCCCGAATCCCGCCTGCTCGAAGTCCGGATCGATTCGGAACATGAGAAAAGCGATCCCGCAGACACTCGGCCGCTCCATAGTCACCAGGTGGACAAGATCCGCACCGGACTTCTCCCGGAGATCGTGCACGTGGTCGAGATTGCCGTCGGAGGGATCGGCAAGTCTGTCGAGATCGATTTCCATCGACGCCCCCTCCCTGTAGTCGACGCCCTCGGCGCGCGTCAGGAACACCTGGAGATCAACGTCACTGTCGGCCAACGCTTGATTGGTCTCGGTGATCCAGAGATCGACCATCGCCTGGACCGCAGGGATTCCGCCACGTGCATCCACGACGGCCGGTGTGTACAGGACCAGGATGTCGACGATGGACGATTCCTCTGTCGACGTCGACGCCGGCGGCTTGATGGTGGTTCGTGGGCGATCCGTGTTCCGCGGCAGTCCTGGCGGATCCAATGGATCTGCCCCCTTGGGAAGCGTGGACGGATCGACCTGACGGATGTGGCAAACCGCGCCTGACGAGTCGATGGTGTAGGTCGCCAACGGCGTGCGAACGACCCCCGTGACGATCTCGCCGTTGACCACCAGGGTCAGTGTCCCGTGGGGGATGTTCCGCAGCGAGGCCGCCAGCGAATAGCCCGTCGCCGTTGGGGCGGTACGCAGGTCAACGGCTTCTAGACGCAAATTCTCGAACAGGTTCACCCCCATCGTTGGGGACTCGCCGTCGCCTAGCGCAGCGCGTACTTCCGCAAGCGCCGCGAAGTCGACCTGCATACGCCGGTGTCTCAGGGTTTCCCCACTCCAGTCCGGCACCTCGGCCGTCCTTCGAAGTATCGTTTCCGAGGCGTCGGCCGAAGACTGCGCCGCCGAGCCGTCGACCGGCGTGAACAGGTCACTCGACTGGGCGAACGCGGAACTCGCGACACATAGGGCCGCAATCAACCACAGTCGTCTCGCGTTGGATACGGGGCCACGGTTCTGTGGCATAAGACGGTCCTTGGGGTCGTTGGGTCGAACTCTTGCCACGGCAAACCCCACACAGATGGCCGGGACTTCACGAAGGCTGCACCGATTCGTACTTTGCCGCAAGCCCAACCGCAGCCCAACCGCTGCCCGCCAGACGCGGCGATCATCGCGGCCCCTGGTGAGAAAAGCGGGCCAGCGACGCGGTCTACCTCTGGCCACGATCCACGCCGGAAGTTCCCATCGGATGACAGCCGCGCGCGGGCTGCGGTAGGCTGACCACTGCACTTCGCGTGGCTGCTGCACAGTCGCCACCGGGTCGATTGTCAGGGGACGGTAGCGAGCACGAGATGAGAGAACCTTGCAATGGGTAACGGAACAGCAGTCCTAGTGCGCACCGCCTCGAGCCGGGGCGAAGCCACCGAACGCAGTGTCGAGCTTCCCGCGTACGACCGGCAGCGCCTCGAGGACGTCGGCTTCATGACGGCGATGACGCTGACCCTGCTTGGCAACTATGCCCAGACCGGTCACTTCGGCGGCCCGCTGGCGTATACCCCCTACAACGTTGCACTGCACCTCGCCGGTCCGGAGAACGGCGGCCTCCGATACGACTATCGACGCCCGAAACACCCATTCGGCGACAGGCTGCTGCTGGCCGGGGGGCACAATATTCCGACCCTCTACGCCCTGTGGATGATCATGGGCGAAGCCATGGCCCGCCGCCACGCCGCCACCGGCGACAGCCGCTACCGGGTCGACCCGGAAACCGCCATCCTGTCCATCGACTGCCTGGGTTTCCGCCGGGGCGCCGGGGCGCTCGTCAACCTGTTGGCCGACCAGGGTCTCGTCGACGACCCGTTGTTCGCGCAGGCGAAGCTGCGGGGAATCCGCTCCCTGGCGGGCCACTCGGAAACCACGGACCTCATCAACGACGTCAACGGCGGCCCGTCCGGCATCGGCGTCGCCACCGCGGCGGGCAAGGCGGCCTTCTGGGATTTCATGGGGGCCGGACCGTCGCCCAAGATCGTCGCCCTGGAAGGCGAGTTCGCCATGACCTCGGGCCACTCCCAGGAGTTCAAGACCCAGGCCGTCGCGCAACAGGTCGGCAAGCGACTACGCATCATGCTGTCGTTCAACAACGCCGGCATCGACGACTCCCTGATCGGCGGTGTGGTCGCGGAGTCCATGGAAGGCTACCGGATCGCCGACCAGTGGGCGTCCTACGGCTGGAACGTTCTGAGCCTCGACGACGGCAACGACTACGACCAGGTGCTTGCCGCGCTCAAGACCATGGAGGACTGGGATGCCGACGATCGTCGGCCGATGATCGTGGTCGGCCGCACCACCAAGGGCTGGTGGCCGGCGGCCCGCGATGGCGCGATCCCCGACTTCGGCGACCAGGTGGTCGGCTATCCCAGCCATCCCTACGACATGAAGATGAACGTGCCCTACTTCGTCGCCCTGGCACAGACCTTCGAACAACGCTTCGGCGTGACCTTCGAGGGCATTCGCGACGGCGCCGTGAGCGACGAAGCCGAGCGGCTGAGACAGTTCAAGACCAACATCGACATCGCCATGTCGGTGCTCGACAACAACGGCTTGGGCGACTGGCTGAGCGACCGCCTCGTGGAAATCGGCGAGACGGTCACGGACGACGCGAAACTCCGCCTCGACAACCGCAGGGATCCGTTCCAGGACGATCGTCTGCTCGTCGGCAATCTGCCGGTCGAACCGCAGACCGTACCGGCCCGCGCCAACGGCGAAGACACCGAGGTCGGCGTCGAGCTCTTCAAGCTGCCGGGCCAGGTGGCCGGCACGCGCCGGGCGATCTCCGAAGTCGTCAAGTGGATGAACCACGTCACGGAGAACCGGTTCATCACCGTGTCCGCGGACCTGTCGAGTTCCATCAACGTCGAGAAGGGCACGCTCACCGGCCACTACCACCCGCTGTCGAACCCCGTGGGCACGAGATTCAAGGCGGCCATCCAGGAGGCGGGCAATGCGTCCACCGCCATCGGCCTGGTCGGCCAGAGCGCGTCCCTGGACCCCGAGGTGCACAGCGGCGTCTGGGCGATGAGCGGCAGCTACGGCGCGTTCACGCCGTTCATGTACCTGCCGGCCCGGGTCTGGAGCCAGCAGAACCAGGACAGTCCATTCCGCGTCGGCGTACTGAACATTCTCGCCGGCCACTCCGGACCGGAAACGGCGGCGGATGCGCGCACCCACTTCGGCATCTTCGCCCCCCAGGTGTGGAAGTTGTTCCCACGCGGCCAGGTGATCGTGCTGAACTTCTGGGACTACAACGATGTCGCGCCGGGTTACTTCGCCGCCGTGGAATTGGCAGCCCGCGACCCCCTGGTCGGCGTGATCGTGATCGAGGTGGCCCGACCCGACTTCGCGGTGGCGGATCGTTCCCGCTTCGCCGACACCGACCTCAAGGCGGCCGCGAAAGGGTTCTACGTGATCCGCGACTTCGAACCGGACAAGCCCCGCCACGGCTACGTCGTCGCTCAAGGCTCGAGTTCGACCTTCAACCTGGTCCAGTCGCTGCCGGAACTCGAGGCCGCGGGCATCAACGTCAAGGTGGTCGCGGCCATCAGCGAGGAGCTGTTCGACCAGCAGCCGACGGCCTACCGCGAGTCCGTGCTGCCCACCGGCGCCGAACTCGACATGATGATCGTCTCCACGGGCACGCAGCGCGTCTGGCCGGTCCGCGACGTCGGCCCGCTGACGCGCGAGTACTCGATGGTCTCAGACTGGCACGACCGTTGGCTGACCGGCGGCCTCGAACCGGACGTGATCGCCGAGGCGCACCTCGACCAGCAGTCCATCGCCAGCGGTGTGGCGCGATTCGCGAACGAGCGCGAATCCCGCCTGGCGAGACAGGCGGAGGCCTTGGCGTCGCTGTAACCGCCAAGCGCGCCCTACCATGTTGAGACACTTCCTCGTTCCGGAAGCCGACCAGGTCCTGGTCTCGGAAGCTGCCGCCCGGGAGGGCACGCAAGCCGTTTTCGAGGCCATGGGAATGCCGTCAGGCGACGCCGCCTTGTGCGCCGATGTGCTCATCACCAGCGACCTGCGCGGCTGCGAGTCCCACGGCATCTCCAACCAGTTGCGCATCTATGTGAACCAGTTCCGCAACGCCAGCCTGAATCCGACTCCCGATGTGCAGGTCGTCCGCGAGTCCGCCGTCAGCGCCACCCTGGACGCCGACCGCGGCATCGGCCTGCAGGTCGGTCCCCGGGCCATGGAAATGGCGATGGACAAGGCCGAGGAGTTCGGCATGGGCGCGGTGGGGGTTCAACGATGCGGTCATGTGGGCATGCTCGCCTACTACCCGATGATGGCGCTGGAACAGGACATGATCGGCGTCTGCATGGTCTCCGCCGGTGGTCATATCCAGGTGCCGACGTTCGGCTCGGAACCGGTATTCGGAACCCATCCCATCGCCTGGGCGGCACCGGCGGGCAATCACCCCCCGTTCGTATTCGATGTCGCCACCACCCAGGTTGCCGCGAACAAGATCATGCTGACGCGGCGCATCGGTTCGAAACTGGAGCCCGGCTGGATCACCGACTTGCGCGGCGAGCCCATCACCGAGCGGGTCGACGCGCCGGACTACGGCAAGTTCTTCATGCCGCCCTTCGGCGGCACCCGCGAGAACGGCAGTCACAAGGGCTACGGCTTCGCCATGATCGCCGACATCATGTCGGGAATCCTGTCCGGCAACGGCCCCGGCTTCCTCGCCGGCGGCAACGAGCTCTCGCAGTTCGTGATGGCCTTCAAGATCGACGCCTTCGTCGACGTCGACGCTTTCAAGCGCGACATGGACGCGCTCATCGACAGGCTCGTCAACATGAAGCCGGCGACGGGTCACGAGCGGGTCTACTACGCGGGACTCATCGAGCACGAAGAAGCCGAGAAGCGCCGGGCCGAGGGCATTCCCTACCACAGGGAGGTCGTGGACTGGTTCAACGGCGCAAGCGCCGAACTGGGCCTGAATCTCCACTGGCCATGAGTTCGACACGCCAGTCTGGCTCCGCGGTTGCGAGATCCGGCTGGTGGAAAGGCGTGCATCCGGGCATGACGATCGCGTCGCTCGCCATGGTCGGCGCGTTCGTCCTTTTCACACTGGTATTCGTCGAGAGCGCGGGCAACGTTTATTCGACTGTTCGCGGCTGGGTCGAGTCGACGTTCGGTGGCTTCTACATCATCGCCATCTGCGTCGTGTTCGTGGCGTGCATGTACATCATGCTCAGCCGCCATGGCCGGGTACGCCTCGGCGACGACGACACGCGACCGGAGTTCAGCACCTTCTCGTGGCTCGCGATGCTGTTCTCGGCGGGACTCGGCATCGGGCTGCTGTTCTTCTCCATCTCCGAGCCGATGTTCTACTTCGACAACGCCGCCGCCTCGGGCTATCCCAACAATCCACACGCCGACCGCCTCGGGGCGCTGGAACTGAGCGAAGATCGCGCCGTCCACGCCATGCGCATCACCTACTTCCACTGGGGGATGCACGCGTGGGCCGTATACGTCCTCGTGGGGCTCTGCCTCGCCTACTTCGGCTTCCGCAAGAAACTGCCACTGACCCTGCGCTCCTCGCTGCATCCGATCATCGGCGAACGCATCTACGGCCCCATCGGTCACGGCGTCGACCTGCTGGCGGTCTTCGGCACCGTGTTCGGCGTCGCCACGTCGCTCGGGCTCGGCGTCAAGCAGATGGCCGCCAGCCTCGATGTCCTCGCCGGTGTGGCTAACGACAGCTGGACCTATGTCGTGCTGATCGCCGTCATCACCGCCGTCGCGACGTTGTCCGCCGTGTCCGGCGTCGCCCGGGGCATCCGCATCATCTCGGAATGGAACATCTACCTGAGCGTCATTCTGCTCGGGTTCTTCCTGGTCTTCGGGCCGGTCGAGTGGCTGCTGGGCTTCCTCGCCGAGACGGTGGGTTCGTACCTGCGCCACTTCGTGCCCGCGGCACTGTGGATCGCCGACGAACCCGGCGAGACCGACTGGCAGGGCTCCTGGACGATCTTCTACTGGGGCTGGTGGATCGCCTGGGCGCCTTTCGTCGGACTGTTCATCGCCCGCATCTCCCGTGGCCGGACCATCCGCGAGTTCATCATCGGCGCGATCTTCGTCCCGACGGTGATCGGCATTATCTGGCTGTGCCTGTTCGGCGGCAACGCCCTCTACCTGGAACTGAACGCCGACGGCGGCGCCGGCACCGCGGGCATCATGGAACTCGCCCGCAACTGGGAGTTGGAGGCCGCGCTCTACACGACCATCGACCTGATGACGGAGATCCCCTGGCTGGTCTGGGCGATGTCCGCGCTGGCGACGTTCCTGCTGGCAACCTGGTTCATCACGTCGTCCGACTCCGGAACGCTGGTGATCGCCACCATGCTCAGCATGGGCGACGACCACCCGCCACGCCGCTTCCGGGTCATCTGGGGCGTGTCCATCGGAGTCGTGGCGGCCCTCCTGCTCCTCGTCGACGGCCTGCAGGCCCTGCAGGCGGCGTCCATCGCTGCGGCATTGCCGGTCTGCGCGATCCTGCTGGCGATGACCTTCGGGGTGATCAAATCGCTGGTCCAGGACTCCTCGGCGGTTACCCCGTAGGGGCGACCCTATCGCCCCCGCCAGGGCGCGCGATCGCCCTCGTGGTGCGTTGAACGCCCAAGGGCGACGACAAGCGTCGCCCCCACGCCTACATCTCGACGGCCAGGAGTTTGAGGAAGTCCTTCTTCTGCTCCTCGGTCATGTCCTCGAAGATCGGCACGAGCATCTCCGTGACCGGCAAGTCCACGAACTCCGGTGACTGGGTCTGCATGGCGGCGGCTATGTTGTGCAGTCCATTGCCTTCCTCGGAGCCGGCCATCAGCGGACCGCTGACGGTGTCGGGCCAGTACATCTCCGACGGCTGCTTCTCCCCATAGGGGTTTTTCCGACCGACGTATTCCTCGACCGCCGCCAGCAGCGCGCGTTGCCCCTCGGCGCGTTTCCGCCCGCCCTCGCGGCCGTAGAACGCCCCGGACTGGTTGCAGATGGCGGCCCATCGGGCGCGGATGTGGAAACCGCGTATGGCCAGCGCCTCCTCCGGTTCACCATCGCCGCCGGTGACCTCGCCATCCTTCACCATGATGTAGTAGCCGGCCTTTTCCCGCCCGCCCTGCATGAGTCGGGCGGGAGGATGCGTATAGCACTCGGTGAACGCCCACTCGAAATCCGCCGGCAGGTCCGCGGCCTTGAGAATCTTGACCGCCGCGGCTGCGCAGGCCTCGCCCCACGCTTTCGACCCGAACTCCCCTTCCTTCTTCAAGGTCGACATATCAATCACGTATGGCATTTCTTCCTCGTACATTGCGACATCCGAATCAGCCAACGTAGCACACTCGCGAAACAGCGTGTCCGCAAGCCGAGTGAAGTTGCCGACCCTTGCTCCGCTCACGCGAAGGTCGACCGCCGATATACTTGCGGTCGCGCATCTCGTCGTGCCTACCTCCGCCATGCATCCCATCCACCGACGCTACTACGCCGAAGACCTCGTCAGGCTGCGCCGCGCCGGCGAGCGTTGGCGGCAAGTGGCGTCGCAGCGCCGGGGGCGGGTGGATCCGAATCCGCACCAGATCGACGCCGTGATGTTCGCCCTGAAGCGGATACCGCAGGGCGGCTGCATCCTTGCCGACGAAGTGGGTCTCGGCAAGACCATCGAAGCCGGGCTGGTCATCGCACAGCTGCTCGCCGAGGGTGCCGAGCGCGTACTCGTTGTGCTTCCGCGCCCTTTGCTTGGCCAATGGCAGAACGAGTTGTTCACGCTGTTCGGTATCGAAGCCGTGGAGGTCGCCTCGGCATCCGTTGATCTCACCGGCACCGGCGTGTTCCTCGTCGGACGCGAACAGGCCGGAAGCGACGGCGGTTTCGAACGGCTGCGCAACGCGCCGCCGTTCGACCTGTGCCTGATCGACGAAGCGCACGAGGTGTTCGCCGGCATCCACAGGCGCTTCGACAAGGACGGGCTCTACGACCCGGAGAGTCCCCATGCCCGGACGGCCCACCGGGTGCGCGAGATCATCGGCGCCTCGCCGGTGCTGCTGCTGACGGCCACGCCGATCCAGAACTCGCTTAACGAACTATGGGGTCTCGTGCAGTACGTCGACCCGAGCGGCACGCTGCTCGGCGACAAGCCGACTTTCGAGAAGGTCTTCTGCGCCCGGGACGGTCGCACCGTCGCCGTGGAACAGGCGGAAGAACTAAAGCGGCGCCTCAACACCGTGGTGCAACGCACGCTGCGCCGACAGGCGCAGGAGTTTCTCGACAAGCCGTTCGTCGGACGGCGGGCGCAACTCTTCGAGTACACCATGAGTGCGGCGGAACGGGCGCTCTACGACGACGTCACCGACTACCTGCTTCGGCCGCAGCTCCACGCCTTCGAGGGGCGCTCCCGGCAGTTGCTGCTGCTCGGCTTCCACCGTCGCATGGCGTCGTCCACCGCGGCGCTCGCGGCGAGTCTCGAACGCGTGGCCGGGCGATTGCGCGGCATGCTCGACGGCGAGTTGCGCGATGACGATGACGTCGGCCACGAGGGCGCCGACGCCCAGGATCTTGAGGAGGAGCACGAACCGGCGCCCGACGGGACACCCGACGCGCCCGATTTCGACGACGATCCTGACCCTGAAACCGTGCGTGAGGAACTCGTCTTGGTAGAGGACTTCATCGCACGCGCCCATGCGCTGCCCCACGACAGCAAGGCCGCAAGCCTCGTCAAGGCCGTCAGGCTCGTGCTCGACAGGCCACAAGATCGGCACCGGATGGTGATCTTCACGGAGTCGCTCACCACGCAGGACTACCTCCGAGAGCTTCTCCTCGGTCAGACCGAACTGCGCGACGAAGACATCACGCTGTTCCGCGGCACCAACGAGTCGCCCCGCGCCACCCAAGCGCTCGCCCGCTGGCGCGAGGAAGTGGGCGCCACACTCCCACCTGATCGCCGACCGAGCCCGGGCGTCGCCGCGCGTCTGGCGCTTGTGCACGAGTTCGAGACCCGCTCGAAGATGATGATCGCCTCCGAGGCCGGGGCCAAGGGTCTCAATCTGCAGTTCTGCGACACGGTGGTGAACTACGACCTGCCCTGGAACCCCCAGCGCATCGAGCAGCGCATCGGCCGCTGCCACCGCTACGGGCAGAAGCGCGACGTCACGGTGATCAACTTCCTTGCGACGGACAACGAGGCGCAGCGCCTGACCTTCGAGATCCTCAGCACCAAGCTCGACCTCTTCGGCAAGGTCTTCGACGCGTCCGACGTCGTGTTGCAGACACCTCGATCCGACGCCTCGGAAGAGCTCGCATCTGCGCTGGGCACCGATTTCGAGAATCAACTACGGCGCATCTGGGACCGCGCGCGCTCCGTGCACGAGGTCGAAGAAGAACTGCGCCGGCTGCGCGACAACATGGAGCACCGCCGCGAGGAACTCGAACGCGTGCGTCGCCGCACGGTGGGCTTGATCGAATCCGGCATCGACGACGCGGTGAGGGATGTCTTCCAACGCATCGAGTGCGACATGCCCAAGGCGCTCGCCACCTTGGACGCCGACCTCGAACGGGTCGTCACCGGTTTTCTTGAAGGGGCGCACATTCCCTGGGGCGAAGGCGAGCGCGACGCACGCCGAATGCTCCACATCGGCGCCCATCAGGCCCTGCCCGCGCCGTTTCAGGGCGGCGCGTCCATCGCGCTGGGGGCATCCCGCAGTCTCGACGACGTGGACTCGCTGCATCTCGCCCACCCGCTGGTCCAGGCCGCCGTGACCGAGGCGCGCACCAACGGCGGCGGCTACCGCGTGCGCTTCGAACTCGGTGCCGCCGCGCCGCAGGCGCTGCATCGGCACCGCGCGAGCCGCGGTCGCCTGGCGCTGACCCGGCTGGCGTACCGCGGTTTCGAGCGCGAAGATCGCCTGCGCGCCACCGCGGTGTTCGAAGACGCCGGGTTGCTGCGTCCCGCCGAGGCGGCGTTGGAACTGCTTCGACAGCCCTGCACGGACATCCCGCCATTCGACACGCCCCTGGCCGTGACCGAAGCCCATCTCGACGAAGTCGTCGACGAGGAGTTGTTCTTCGAGCAAGGCCGTGTGGCGGACACCGAGCAGGCCAACTTCGAGACCGCCATGGCGCAGCTCGACCGGTATCTCGCCGACCGCGCCCTGGTGCTGCGCCGCAGCCGCGAGCGGCAAACCACGCGGTTGAAGAACGCCGAACGCGCCCGGAGCCGGGCGAACGGCGCCGAGCAGCGCGCCAAGGCCGACAACCGGGTACGCGAGACCGAACGCAGCATCGACCGGCTCGAAGCCGAGCTCGACGCCTTGGCTAAACAGGACGACGGCGCCTACGAACGCGCCAAGGTGCGCGCCTACGAACGCCGCTATCATGCACCGCGGTCAGAGCGGTTGCTGACGGTGGAGTTCGTGATCGCATGAGCGGCTGGCTCGACTTGTGCGAAACGCGACCGCTCCGCGGTGTCGCTGCCGACCGGGAGACCGATAAAGCAATCGCATGGGAGGCGGGATGGAACACAATCCCGGCGACAGCGACGTGGCGCTGAAGCTGTTGCATACCGCCGACTGGCATCTCGGGCGCCGATTCCCGGCCTTCGGGCGGGACCAGGAAGTGCTCCTCACCCGCGCCCGCCTCGAGGTGCTCGGCCGAATACTGAACGTGGCGGCGAGCCGCAACGTGGACGCCGTGCTCTGCGCCGGCGACCTGTTCGATCAGCCGTCGCCACCGGAGGAGTGGTGGCGCGGCGCACTCGCGGAGTTCGCCCGACGCGATTGGCAGCGGCCCGTGGTGCTGCTGCCGGGAAACCACGACCCGTTCACGCGGACGTCGGTATATGACCCCAACCACCCATTCCGTGCGGGCCTACCGGATTTCGTGAACGTGGTGGACCGCCCAGGCTGGCAACTGCCGATCGGCGACAACGCCGTGGTGTTGGCCAATCCCTGCACCTCCCACGCGGGGCAGAGCAACCTGGTGGAGAAACTGCCGCCGCGGGAACCCGGCGACGAACGCATCCGGATCGGCCTGATCCACGGCCAGACCTTCGACATAGACGGCCACCAAATGAACTTCCCCATCGTCAGGGGCAGTGCCGAAGCACGGGGGCTCGACTATCTCGCCATCGGTGATACCCACGCGTTCCGAGAGGTGGAGCCGAACGCGCACGCGCCCACCGTATACCCCGGCGCGCCCGAGGCCACCAACTTCGGCGAGCGCGACACCGGCAAGGTCGCCTTGGTCTTCTTCCCCCTCGACCGTCGTCGCCGGGCCCGGGTGGAGTCCGAGCAGGTCGGCACCTGGACGTGGCGGGAAGCTCGATGCCATTCGCTCGTGGAACTCAAGGCGCTGCGCGCCGAGCCGGATCTGCAGCACACCGTGATGCGTCTGACGCTCGACATGGCCTTGCCGATGGCCGAGTACGACGAGGCGGAGCGCATCCTCGACGAACTCGGGGGCTCAGAAGCGACAACGCCCCGGGTCGGCGTGCTCGACGTCCGCCGGGAGCGCTTTCGCCTAGCGGCGGATGCGGAGGTCGAACTCGACGACTCGCTACCGGAAGTACTGCGGGTGACCGCGGAGCGACTGCGGCTTCGCGCCTCGACCGAGCCCGAGGTGGCCGGTCGGGCGCTGCACCATCTCTATCGGCTGTCGCGCAAGCTGGCCGATTGACGTCATGTGGATCCGCCGCCTGGAAGTGACCCACTGCGCCGGCATCGCCGGCGCCACCGTGGACCTCGAACCCGGCCTCAACGTCCTGCACGGACCCAACGAACTGGGCAAGTCCACCTTGGCTGCCGCCATTCGGGCCGCGCTGCTGCTGCAATCGCAATCCTCGGCCGCCGAACCCTTAAGCGACTGGCACACCGACGCGCTGCCGGAAGTGACGCTGACGTTCGAGCAGGAGCCCGGACGCAACTGGCGGATCCGCAAGCGCTTCGGGGGCAGCGGTGCGCACGCCTACCTCGACTTCTCGCGCGACGGCCGGGACTTCGCGCAGGACAGCAGAGGCCGGGAGGTGGACGGCGCCCTGCAAGCCCTGCTGCGCTGGGGCATCGAAGCCCCGGGCGGACGCCGCGGCAGGCGCGGCATGCCCTCGTCGCTGATCACGACCGCGCTGCTCGGGCGGCAGGAGGAGGTGACAGCGATTCTCGATGCCAGTCTCGCCGACGATGCCGACGACTCCGGCAAGCAACGCCTCACCGAAGCGCTGCAGGCACTTGCCGAGGACCCGCGATTCAAGCACGTGCTGAACGCCGTGCAGGAGAAGGTGGACGAAGCGTTCACCGCCACCGGCCGTAGGAAAACCGGGCGCGTGTCGCCCTGGACGCAACTGCGCGAGGACCGCGACAACGCCGCGAGGCGGAAAAAAGCGGTGGACGCGCAGCTGGACAAAAGCCATCAGGCGCAAGAGAACATCTCGCGCATTGACGAGGCGTTAGCCAACGCTCGCGACGAAGCCGAGGGGACCGGCAAGCTGCTCGCCCTGCGTCGCGACCACGAACGGGCCGCCGGGGCTCTTCGCGAAGCCGAGGACGAACTGAAACGGGTGGCGGCGGTATTCGACCGCGTAAGCGACAACGACAACGCCATCGCGAGGGCGACCGAGGAAGTGCGCTGCCTCGAAGAGGAACGCGGCGAGCGCGACTCGGTACGGAGCGACCTCGACATCCGGCGTGATGAGGCCGAGGCGCGCGTGCACGAACTCGAAAGCGGCAGCGCCGAACAGGGCCGGCGTCTGCGCGAGCAGGAACTCGAAACCAGGCGGCTGAAGCTGGCCGCGGACCAGGACCGCTACCGCGACCTCGTCGACGCGCTCACGAGCGCCATCGCGCTGAACGACCAAATCTCTACGCTCGACGCGGAACTCGCAAGGACACGCAACCGGCTTGGTGAGGCGGACGCTGCCATCGCCCGGCAACGGGACCAACGGCAGGATCTCGAGTTCAGCCGGTGCGTGATCCGCTATCTGGCCGCTCAAACCGAAGCCGGACGGCGACAAACCGCACTCGCCGAAGCGCGCGGACACGTCGCCGAGGCGGAGAAGCTCGAGAAACGCGCCGAGGAGCTCCGCGCCGAGGCTTCGAGGTTCGATGCACCCGAGGAGGCGGACATCGAACGCCTGCGTACGCTGCAAACGGACCGCCGAATCGCCAAGGAGAAGCTCTCGGTCGGCATCGTCGTGGAAGTCGCCCTCGCCGATGCCCACGACGCGGATGTGCAGACGGATGGCGAAGCCCGGGGTCGAGCGCTCGCTGCCGGCGAGACCGCCGAATTCGAAGCCGAACGCGAACTGCGCCTGACGATCCCCGAGGTCGGCAGCATCCACGTTCGCGGCGGCGGGCGGGCGCTGATTCGCGAGGCCGAGGATGCCGAAGCACGATGGACGCAGGCCTCTGAACGCACCTTCGCGCGCACCGGCGGCAAGTCGGTCGAGGATCTGGCGGAACTCCGGCAACGCGTAGACCACCTGCTCGCCGACGCCGCCGCGCTGGAGACCCAGGCAAGCGAAGCGAGGGTGCGCACGGAGGGTATGGATTCGCTCGAGCGACAGGTCGTCGAAGCCGACGCCGAAACCGAGGAACGGGCGTCAGCCGTCACGGCGTTCCTCCAGGAAGACGAGTCCCTCGCCGCGTGCATCGACAATCGGAAGGCCGAGGTCGAAACGACGACCGAGTCCGCCGTCGCGGCGCGCATCGAGGAACTAGACGAGGAGATCCGGCAGACGACACAACGGCGCGACCAATGGCGGAACGCGGAGACCCGGGACGAAGGCCAAGTCGCCGTGAAGAATGCAGAACTCAAGCCTTTGCGGACACGAATCGGCGGGGAGTCCGATTCCGCCGACTGGCCGCGTGGACTTGCCGACGCCAAGAGCAAAGCCGAGGCCACAGCAGATTCGATGGCGCAGGTCAAAACCGCCTTGCAGGCCATTCGGCAGGAGGCCACCGACGAGGCAACGAACGCCCGCGCGGCGTTGGCCAAACTCGAAGATCAATGCAAGGCGGCCCGGGCGAAACTGGCCGATGCCGAACGGACCCTGCAAGAGGCACGTGACCGACTAAGGGGCTTGGAAGGCGAGTCCAAGCCGCTTCAGGAAGCCGCCGAGAACGAAGATCGGGACCGGGCCGAGGCGGCGCAGGACGAGGCGCAACGAACGGTCGATGAGTTGGCGCCGCTTCCCGACGAAGCCCGCGAGGCGGACATCGACGACTTGGCGGATGCCGCCACCATGGCCGAGCGCCGGGCGGACGCATTGCGTTCCGAACTGGACAAGGCCGAGGGCGCGCTGGAGCAGGTCGGCGGCCAATACCTGGAAGAGCAGGCCATACAGGTCGAAGAGGAAGTGGCCACGCTGGACTCCCGCGAACGCGAGCTGGAACTCGACTACGGCGGTTGGCAGTTGCTCAAGGAGGTGCTCAAGGAGGCCGAGGAAGAGGAAACGGCCCACCTCGGCCGCGCGCTCGTCAAACCCGTAAGCCAACGCATGGCGGCGCTCACCGGCAACCGCTACGGCGACGTGGCCATCGACGCGCAGCTCAATCCCGGGGGCATCGAACTCGGCGGCGACGAGCGTGACTTCGCGGCGCTGTCCGCAGGTACGCGGGAGCAGATCGCCCTGCTACTGCGACTGTCCATCGCCGAAGCCCTGAACTCGTTCGTGATCCTTGACGACCAGCTCACCCAATCCGACCGAGGCCGCTTGACCTGGATGCGCGACCTGCTCGGGACAGCCTCGGCGGACATCCAGATCATCGTGCTGACCTGCCACCCGGACGACTACACGATGGCGGGCGCGTGCCACACGGTGGACCTCGAGCAACGTATCACCCGCACGGATTGAGGGACGTGGCGTAGTCATCGAAAAGGCTACACGCCGACGTACCTGTCGTTCGCCCGAACACCACCTGTATCCCCTGCTTGCGCGCCTCGTGCATTTGCTGGTATTCACGGCGGCGACCCAACCAACGGCATCAATCATGGTCGCAGACGATGCACACGTCGTGCCGCTCAACGGCGCGATCACCAACCTCAACTGGTTCGACGCGCAGCGCAAGCACTACGAGACCCCGGATCAGATCGCGCGCCGGTTCAAGCTCCCGGACGACGACGCCATGCGCGCCTTCTGTCACGGCGCGGCCTCGATGCTGGACCACCGCGCTGCGCAGTTCATCCGTCGCGTTCCGTGCGCAACCGATGACGCCTGGTCCTTTCTGGCGGATACGGGCAAGGCCCGGCAGTGGTTGTTCGGTGTCGAGTGGGAATTCCGCCCCGGCGGCCGGTTTCGGTTGCCGGAAGCCAACGCGGGAATCGCCACCGAGGGGCACATCGCCGAACTACATCCGGGCCAGGTGTTGGAACTGGCGGCGGAAGACGGCGGCACCATCCGGTTCGAAGCCCAGGACGCCAGCGGCAGCGCCCGCGCCCGGCGTGCCATTCCGAACTACGCGGGCGCGATCACACCTCAGAGCAGATCGCCCAGCCCGGCGGCACCGGCACGCACAGCGTCGGCGTGGTCGCCGCCTGGCACCGCGCCGCGAGCCTGCTGCAGAAGCTGGCCTTCGAGGAAGCGAACCTGTTTTGGCCGCCCGAGCAGGCGATCGGCCTGGGCCTCGAAGCCCTGGTGGCCGCCTACGCGAAACTGATGTCGGCGTACTACAAGGCTTGACCAGCCGACAACGCCGGAGACGGTTTCCCGGTGGAACCACGGTCGAGCGTATCCGAGGCCGAACAATGCTCCTCGCCGTCGGTTTGGCGGCGACATTGCGACCTGTCCTACGTCTACCGGATCGAGAGGAGAGACCCTTTCTGAGCGCCCCACGGCACGGCCGTTAAGCGCCGAGCTGTCTGGGCGTCCGGGCGGGCGAGCGCGCGCCCTTCGAACACGATAGGGTCCGACAATGCCCCGGCGGGTCGTATGTCATTCGTCCACCGGACCCGAATAGCCCGGACCGCCGGCGGCGACGAAACCCCGGCTGACGCCGCGATCCGACGGACTCACCCAGAAGGCGTACAACCTGCCGCGAGCCAAGTGGAAACGGAACCGGACCTCACGTCCGGCAAGCGCCGCCAAGTCACCGCCATTCCATTCGACGCGTTTGCGTGTGCTGTCGGCGCGCAGCGGTCGGCAATTGGCGAGCGAAAACGGCTCGATGACGATGCCGCGCCGATCAGCTACTTCGACCCGGAGTTCGCCGGGCGCCGCGTCGATGTTCACGAACAGACACTTGCCCGAGAACTTGAGGGGGCGCGTCACCAGTTCGCCCTCCCCGTCCGTTTCCATGGACGCGAAACCGTCGCGGCGCAGCGTCGCAAGACCCGTGTGCCCGCCGGCGTACATGGCGTTGTTGTGCGGGTAGTCTCCAGATTCACCGGGCTTGAAGATGGAGCCCTGACCGGAAAACGCGCCGTAGTAGAACCACAGTTCGTCGCCAACCACCAGGCAGACACCACCCGCCGCATGGACATACCCGTAGTTCCAGCTTCCCCACCGACGGCTAGCGCCGATAAAGGCTTCCCGGTGGGGCCGATGCCAATGGAACCCATCGCGGCTGTAGGCCAGTTGCAGGTCGTTGATCTTCGGTCGACCCAACTGCGCGGCGCGGTCGTTCTCGGGCCCGTGGAAGATCGCGAACGCGCCCAGCATGAGACTCTCGTAGGCCACGGCATTGAGGTCGTAGAGTTGCGGCGCAATGCCGACAAGCGGGTCCGGCCGGTCGAGGCGGTCGGCGCGAGCCCAACGAACCGGGTCGTCATCGCGCCAGCGGGACGCGCGCAGGAAATCATCGTGTTCGTGGTAGGACCGGGCGCGACGTTGCCACTTGTGGCGGATGCTGAACACGAACTTGCGCCGAAACGGGTTGTGGAAAAACGTGGTGTTGTCGCCGCTGGGCGAGGTCGTCCCACGTTCCGCCCAGCGAATACCGTCTGGCGAGGTATAGACCTTGCCGCCCTTGCTGTGCCCGACCCAGCGCCAATAGACGAACATCTTGAAGCGTTCTTCCGGCGCGGCTTCGTGGTCCAGCCAGACCAGGACGCCGTCTCGAAGATGTCCCGGCGGGCGGGGGATCACGGCATTCGTGCCCGGGACGGCGGCTAGTCTCGGGCGTCGCCAGTTGATGCCGTCGTCGCTCGTTGCCATTGCCACACTGTCGTACCAACCGGCCTGGTAGAAGAGCTTGAAGGTGCCGTCCGCCGGGTCGTACCAGGCGCCGTCGTTGAACGGCGCCGCGACCGGGCATTGGCCGCCGTTCAGTTCCAACTCGGTCTCCGGCGAGAGCACCGGCGCAGCCTCGTGAACCTTGGCAGCGTGGTAGACACGTTTCAGGGTCGTGCGCTCGATCAGGAAGTCGTCGACGAATAGCTGTCGGCCCACATCCACGGGAACGACCGGCGGCGGACTCGACAGGTAGGGAACCGGCAACGGGTCGTCGCCGACACCGATGTGACTAGGCGGCCACTCGTCAGGTAACGCGATGCCGTTGTAGGAATTAGTCATCTTGGCCGGCCGCTGAGTCTGATCCCACACCGACACGAGCCTGAACTCGGTCCCCGATGAGGTCTGTCGGCGCGGGTTTGGGATGTTGTCCAGATGCCACGATGATGGAGCAACGCTGCCGGCCCTGCAATGCTGGCGCGGATCGCGCCGAGATGTAGAAGCCAAGGCGTACGAAGCAACCTGTCCGCGAAGAGCTTGCAGACGGCCACCCCAGGAAGTAGCTCACAGCTCCCTTCTCGGTTGGATCGAGCGCTCGAAACGCCTCCGTCCGGTGGAGTCCCGCGCTGAACGGGCGTTCCTCGATCTCTTATCTCCTAACCCTTAGTTACCCGTCCGCCTGAATCACTCGCTTGTTGTCCTCATCCGGTCAGGTCGTCTCCTCGCGACTCGTAGATCAGCTCCGGCACCACGACTGCCCAAGACTCCCGCAATGCCCGCTCCTGCTGAGTCGGCGTTCCGTCGCGCCGGTCCCAACCGATGATCGCGCGGACCCGCGCCTGGCACCGATCCGAGGGCGGGCGATAGTTCCGTGCGAGCCGTCCCACGACCTGGCCGTTGGTGTCGGCAAGCAACCACGCACCACCGTTCTCGCGAACCTTAAGACGATCACCCGTCCGCAACGCACTAATCGCCCCGTGCACGGGGCTTTTCGACCCGCACTGGCCCGCAAATCCCAAGTCGACATCCTTGAGTTCCAACGGCTCGTAGCGCGCATCCAACTCGGGGGGCAGTTCGCTGCGATCACTGTATTCGCGATGAACAAGTGCAGTCGTGTCCCGCAACCAATAGTCGCCGCCGCGATGCCTCGCAGGTGCGTCGCGAAGCTCGAGTTCGTTCGCCGCCGACATTCTCAAGAGGGTCAACGTCTGGCGGGCGCGGGTCATGGCGACGTAGTAAAGCCGTAGCGCCTCGTCCGACCGCTGGGCTCGATTGCCAGCATCGTCCCGTCCCCAGCCGCCGTCGAGAATAACCACGTGGTCGAACTCCAGTCCCTTGGCCCGGTGCGCCGTCAGCAGCAGGAGACCGGTCTGGCGCCGGCGTAGTTCGCGGCCCCACTCCGCGAGCCAGGCGGTGAAGGCCTGGACCGAGATTTCCGCCAAGAGCGCGACGGCGGTCGAAGCCTCGGCCAGGGAGTTGCAGCGCCATGCCAGGATGAGAAGGTCGCCCACGCAGGCCGCGATCGGGGTGCGACGTTTTAACGTCCGCCAGTCTTCGGCGGAATAGTCGGGGGCACGCTTGGCATTACAGAGTTCGACCGGGACGGTAACCGCTGACTTGGACGTTGCCGTCCGCGTCGGTCACGATCCTGCCGAGATGGAATTGCCCCATCAATGCGGTTCCGTGTTCGTACCCCAATAGCAGATAGCTTTCCCGCGGTCTGCCGGACTTCTTCACCAAGCAAGAAAGTCCCGGGGTGTCGAACTTCACCGCTCGTTTCGCGTCGTAAACCAGCACCTTCAAGGTTGCTCGCTTTCTGACGAGGGTAGCAAAGGTCCTGTGCAGACTATCAGCGGTTCTGAACCATTTGCATTTCGCGATCAACGGCACAGGATCCGAAGTATCCTGTGCGCCCTGCCGCCAGTTGACGGTATGGGAGTCTCCCTCGGATTGGAACCCGAGTGTCGCGCCCAATTCGCAGAGTGCCTGGGTAACCGGCTCGTTCCACTTGTGGTCCGGGCTTGGTAATTCTAGGTTTCTCAGCGTCTCGCAAATCTCGGTGGCGATGCGGTCCGTGTGCATAGGTTCCACTTAGCATGTTTGGTGTATCTGCGCGTGGCAGTTCGGGTGGACCAGCACCCGGCTGTCGAGAGCATTACGCCAGCCTTCCGCCATTTGCGCAATACCGCCTTGTCCAGCCTTGTCCATGGGTCAGCAGACGGCAACTTCCTAATGCCCGTGCCCCCACGAGTCGTAGATCAGTTCAGGCACCACGACTTCCCACGACTCCTGCACGGCCCGTTCCTGCTGAGACGGCTTGCCCTCACTCCGGTCCCAACCCACGATTGCGTGAACACGCGCTCGGCACCGGTCCGACGGCGGTTGGTAGTTCCGCGCGAGCCGGCCCACGACCTGGCCGTTGGCGTCGGCAAGTAGCCACCCGCCACCGTTGCCGCGAAGAACCTCGAGACGATCACCCGACCCTAACGCCCTGATCGCCCGGTTCATGGGGTTCTTTGACCCGTGCTGGCCCACGAATCCGAGGTCGACATCCTTGAGTTCCAACGGCTCGTAGCGTAGATCCAACTCCGGGGGTGGTCGGGTGCGGACGACGTTCTCGCGTTGGACGAGCGCAGGCATGTCCCGCGACCAATAGTCGCCGTCGCGACGCTCGGCCGGCCAGGGGTCGTCCCGAAGCTCCAGCTCGTTCCCTGAGGACATTCGCAAAAGCGTCAACGTCTGGCGCGCGCGGGTCATGGCGACATAGTAGAGTCGCAGCACCTCGTCCGACCGCTGGCTCCGGTAGCCGGTCTGTTCCCAACCACCGTCTAGAACGACCACATGGTCGAACTCCAATCCCTTGGCCCGGTGCGCGGCCAGCAGCAGGAGACCGGTCTGGCGCCGGCGTAGTTCGCGGCCCCACTCCGCGAGCCAGGCGATGAAGGCCTGGACCGAGGTTTCCGCGCCGCCGGTTTCCAGCAGGTAGTCGTCGAGGGCTTCCATCAACACGTCTGACCAATCCCCGGGCGGTTGCTCGGCGAACCACGCCCGGAGCGCTTCGCCAGTGACCAATCCGTCTGCGAGCGTCGCGAGCCAGTCGCGCAGCCTTCGGACCTCGCGCAGGCGCCAGAAGAACGAGGTGTCCTCGCGCGCCATCTGTACGGGGATGGCGTCACGCTCGCAGAGGCTGCGCAGCGGGTCGAGATAGCGCCAGTTGCGGGCGATCACGGCGCAGGTTCGCCAGTCCCAATCGGGAGCCAGTTCCGCCAGGCGCCGCAGTTCCGCCAAGGCGGCCATCGCCTGGTGGCGATCGTCGCCACGGACGCGCAGGATCTGTACCCTGCCCCGGCCCACGGCGTCACGCGACTCCCAGTCGCCGCCCTTCGGCTTCCTGCGCCTCGAGCGGTCGATCGCGATGGGATGCTCCGACTTCATTCGCTCGCGGGCCGACGCGATCCACGCGTTGGCGGCGGCGATGATGTGTCCGGTCGAGCGGTAGTTCTGGGTCAGGAAGACCGTCTTGGCCTTGTAGTCCTCCTCGAACCGCCGGAGGTACTTCACCGAAGCCCCGGCGTAGGCGTAGATGTTCTGGTCGTCGTCACCGACAGCGAACAGCGTCAGCTTGCGCTCGCCGCCGGTCAGCGTCCTGCCGGCCAGGGCCGAGATGAGTTGATACTGTTCCTCGTCGACGTCCTGGTACTCGTCCACGAGAATCCAGCGGAAGCCGGCAAGCAGCCGCTCGCGTTGTTCGTCGGCCTCGTCGGACTCCAATCCCTCGCCGCGCAGCAGGGTGGTCGCCTCCCTCAGGAGCTCGCCGAAGTCGTCGTCGGCGAGCGCCGGTCGATTGGCGAGGTGGGTGCCGGTGAGGCGAAGTGCCATGCCGTGGCAGGTCAGGACAGTGACGCCCCGCGAGTCCGCGCCGACGAGTTCGTCTAGGCGGCGGCGGATCTCGACGACCGCGTGGCGGTTGTAGGCGAGTGCGAGAATGCTCTTGGGATCCTCCCGGCGGACGCGCAGCAGGTAGGCGATGCGGTGCACCAGTACGCGGGTCTTGCCGGAGCCCGGGCCCGCGAGCACCAGGACATTGGTCTGCTCGCGGTCGTCCGCGACGATGCGCCGCTGCGTCGGGTTGTTGAGGCTCTCGACGATGGTCCGCCAGGATTCCGGGGTGGTCTGCCGCCCCAAGTCCTCACGATCCGGCAGCCAGCGGCGCAGGAACTCGTCCCGATCCAGGGCGAAGTAGTCCATCGCCAGATGCAGGGCGGCGGCGATCGCGTCGAGCCCGCGGTTGACGAACTCCTCCATGACGTGAATCTGCAGGACCTGTTCCTGGTAGTGCAGTTCCAGCGGGGCGAAGTCCGTCCGGTTGAATCGCCGCCGGGTGTTCTCCAGGCGAATGGTCATCGCCGGGCGGAACACCGCGAGGCCCTTGTTCAGGCGAATGACCTCCTGTTCGTGCAGCCAGAGCAGGGCCCGGTCCAGCAGCTTGCGCGGATCCTTGGCCCAACTCCTCAACTCCAGGTCCGATTCGATCGCTTTGAGGAGGTCGCCCAAGGTGGTCTCGACCAGGAGGTCCGCGCCCTGAACACCCGGCTTGAGTTGCTCCCGCAGGTGCTGCAAGAGCACTTCGGCGGCCGAGCGACGTCGGCGGGCCGTTTCCAGGAGTGCCGGCCAGTCGCGATTGAGTTTCACGCTGACCCGATCACGGTCGAGCTGGCGCAGGTCAATGCTGCCCGGGCCGTCTTCGCCGCGTCCGTCCATGCTGATGCTGCGCAGCAGGCGTAGCACCAGGAGCGGCAGCGCTCCCTCATGGCCATCGTCCTTGAGCGCCTGCGTGACGGGCCGCAGGTGCAACACCGAAGCCTTCGCCTCGGCCTCCAGGTCCGGCGCCAGTTCGCGCATGCGGTCGACGAGGGCTCGTTCGAGGTCGACCGCGCTCTCAAGACGTCGCGCCGACGAGCGTTCGACGCCCTCGTGGATGTAGGCGGTGAGCGTCGTATCGTTGTTGGCGATGCCGAGCTGTTCGAGGTCGTAGAGCGCGTTGCGGACGCCGTCGCGGCTTAGGCCCGACAGGGCCATCAATTCGTCGGTGGACACGCCCTCGTCGATGGGCGCGTTGATCAGTCTTTCGACGATTCTGACGAGCGGCCTTCGATGGCGTTCCTCGATCTTGGCCAGGCGTTCCTTGGCCTCGTCGAGCGTGCCGACCAGGAGCGAGGAAGCGAACACCTCCGCTCGGTTCTCGTCGCGCTGAACCAGGCGCGCGTCTTCGAGCCACGCGATGGCAGTCTGGATTCGCGTGTCGTCGGTGTGGGTGTCCCGTCGGAATGCGTGCTCGTCGTCCTCGAGCAGGATCTCGCCCGGTGTCGCGACCACTTCGCTGTCCCGACCCCGCCCGCCGCGATCATTCTTCTTCTTTAGGTTGCGCAGCGCCCTGCAGATCCCGTCGATCTCGGGCCGGGTGAGCCGAGACCGAGCCGCGAGTCCGAACTGGCGTTCCACATCGTCTGCCGTGTAGAGAAGCACGCAGCTCGCCGCTTGGGCATCCCGACCGGCGCGGCCCGCTTCCTGGAGGTAGTTCTCCAACGAGCCCGGAATGTCGGCGTGGACCACGAGGCGCACGTCGGGCTTGTCGACGCCCATGCCGAACGCGTTGGTCGCCACGATGACGCGTAGACGGCCCTCGATGAAGTCGTCCTGGACCTGTTTCTTGCGCTCCGGTTGAAGACCGGCGTGAAAGTGCGCCGCCGACCAGGTCTTGGCCGCGAGGTATTCCGCGACCTCCTCGCACCGTTTACGCGCCGAGCAGTAGACGATGGCACCCCCGTCCGTGTCCGCCGGCAGGTGGTGGTGGAGCAGGTCGTCGATGTGCGCGAGCTTCTCCGCCGGGCTCGACGGCACGACCTCGAAGTTCAGGTTGTGCCGCTGTGCGCCGCCGTTGAAAACTCGGAGTTCGATGCCGACTTCGTCGCGGAAGTGGCGCCGGATGTCCTCGACGACCGAGGGTTTCGCCGTGGCGGTGAGGCAGACGACGGGTGCGGGTCGTTCGCCGTCGGAGTGCTCCCGAATGAAGCGGCCCAAGTACCGGTAGTCCGGTCGGAAATCGTGGCCCCAACTCGACAGGCAGTGGGCTTCGTCGAGAACCCAGGAGCCGATCTCCCGCTGCTTGATCGCTTGCACGACCCCTCGATTTCGAAGTTGCTCCGGTGAAGTCAGGACGATCCCCGCATCGCCAAGCCGGATGCGATCGAGCGCGTCTGAGCGTTCCGGCATGGACAACATGCCGTTGACGGTGACCACGGCGCCGATGCCCCGGTTCTGAAGACCGGCCACCTGATCGGCCATGAGGGCCACCAAGGGCGAGATGACGACGGTCAGCGCTCCTGTCTTGTGGTAGCGCGACAGGGCTGGCACCTGATAGCACAGCGACTTGCCGCTGCCGGTCGGCAAGAGCCCGAGGACATGCCCGCCCGCCATGGCCTCCTCGACGATGGCGCGCTGCATCGATCCGCCGTCGGGCATGGCTGGTTCGGCGCGGAAGTCGTCGAATTCGAACCAACGACGGAGTTCCGCGCCGGCGTCATGCATTTCACGGCACCATCCGCAGTCGCTCGCCGTACATGCATGGTCACGCAGCTCGGCGAGCAGTTTTCCCGCTTCAGGAAACTGGTGTCGAACCCAGGGCGGCATCACCGAGTTGCCTCCCGCTACGGACAACCAGGCCAGCACGTAGGCCAGGGGCCAACCCGGTTCGTCGGTGCCGGAGACGACGGCGCCGCCCCGAGTGGCGCAGGCCTTCTCCGCGAGCAGCCGGCCGATGGCGTCCTTCGCATCCCCGTCGGTTGGCCGCGGCGAGTGGCGCAATATCCGGAAGAACGCATCAAACGCCCGCTGGTCGCTACGCCGCGACGTCAACCAATGCCAGGCGAGCAGTAGGTCGGAACCGAGCTTGCCAAGAGCGGTGCGTTCCTCTTCGAAAAGCGTCAACGCGAGCCGGGCGTCGTGTTCCGGGTCGTTCCGCCGTTCGCGGACCAAGTCGCCTTCCAGGTAGTGCTTGACCAGGCGGTGGTACGGATGCTTCGGGAACGCGAGTGGACTCAGCATGAGCGTGTCCAGGGCCGGGCGGCGCAGCAGCTGAAGATCCGGGGCCGCCGCGCGCAGGTGCGGCAGGTCGAAGTGGATCAGGTTGTGGCCGAGGATGACGTCCGCCGGTGCGGCGAAGTCGTCGAGTTCGCGCAGGGCCTCGCCCACCTCGCCGTGGCGCAGCTTGGTGCGAACGAAGGACTTGCCGTCGGCGTCGACCGCAGCCAGGGCGTGGATGCGCTCGTTGCGCTTGCCGACCTCCAGGTCGAGGGCCAGGTAGCGCATCAGGATTGATGTCCGTCGGTCTCGGTCATGGGCACAGCGACGGTCGGCGCATGCCGAGAAACTCGTGCACATATGTTCGAAGTCATTGTTTTAGTGGAACAAATATAGGGAGTTCTCTTCACATCTCGCCCGCTGCGGGGTATTCTGGTGCGGTGTCCGGTTTTGCAGCCAAGGCATCCCCGACGGGGAATATGGATATGGCGACCCAAGCCGAGAGAATCGCCGCACTCGAGACGCACTACGAGCACGTCGACAAGACGCTCACTGCGATCAGTGGAACCCTCGACGCGGTCGGCGCCGACGTCGCCCAACTTCGCGTGACGATGCACGGCGAAATCACGGAGGTTCGCACGCATCTGGATGCCAGGTTCGACCGCGTCCAGAAGGCCATTGCCGACGACAGGGTGCAACGGAGCGAGACGATGCACGGCGAAATCACGGAGGTTCGCGCGCTTCTGGATGACAGGTTCGACCGCGTCCAGAAGGCCATTGCCGACGACAGGGTGCAACGGAGCGAGACGAAGCTTCGAGTGGCGCTCCGGGTGATCGGCTGGCTTGCCGGCGTTGTCACCACCGTCTTGGGTGCGGTGGTCGGCGGTCTGTTCGTCTTCGCCCGATTTCTGCTTCCGAAACTGGGGAAACTCGCGTCCTTGGCCCATGACACGGCGCCGCTTGTCGGCTGAGGAGACGCGACCGCTCGGCACGGCCCGAGATCGTCCGCAGATTTCTTCGAGCGGGGCCAATGTTGGCGGTCAAGTTGCATTCATCGACGGGCGTTACAAGTCGCTCTTCGTCGCATCGCGTACTCGCGAGGCACGATCCCTACTGCGGAACGACGGGTGTTCGGCATCCCCGTAGACTAAGCCGAACCCAGACGGCGCGACAATCTGCCGCCATCGCAGGCGTGAGTTCGCGTGCCACGTTGTGGCATTCTCGGCCCTTGGGTATAAGCCACCGGAGGCAGGCACAGGATGCGAATAGTTCCCACCAACAGCGGCTGCGGCGCCGAGATTGTCGGCGTTGACCTGAACGCCATGTCCGATGGCGAGGTCGAAGCCGTCGCCGATGCCCAAGCCGCGTACGGCGTTGTCTTCCTACGCGGCCAGCAGCTCTCGCCCGATGAGCAGCTCGCCGCTGCCAAGCGGTTCGGACCCATAAACGTCAACCGGTTCTTCGCGCCCGTAGACGAACAACCGCAGGTTGCGACGGTGCTGAAGGAACCCCACCACGAGGTCAACGTCGGCGGTGGGTGGCATACCGACCACTCCTACGACGACGCACCCGCCTTGGGGTCGATGCTCTACGCCCTCGAAGTCCCCAGCGAGGGCGGCGACACCCTGTTCGCCAGCATGTACAAGGCCTTCGATGCGCTGTCGTCCGGCCTGCAGCGAACGCTCGAGGGGTTGCGAGCCGTGCACTCGTCCCGGCATGTCTTCGGCGTGCAGAGCACCTACGCCCAGAATATGGACGGGCGCTTCGGCAATGCCGAGCAGGCCACGCAGGACGCCGTGCATCCGATGGTGATCCGGCATCCGCGGTCGGGGCGGGCCGCTCTCTACGTCAACCCCGGCTTCACCGTGCGCATCGACGGCTGGACGGCGGAAGAGTCCCAGCCGTTGCTCAACTACCTCTACGAGGTGGCCCAGCGGGAGGAACACACCTGCCGGTTCCACTGGGATGTCGGCAGCGTGGCGTTCTGGGACAACCGCGCCACCTGGCACTTTGCGGTCAACGACTATCCCGGCGAGCGCCGGCTGATGCACCGCGTCACGGTGGAAGGCGAGACGCTCGACGGCTATCGCTCGACCGGCTGACCGACTCGTGGAGTCCTACGATGTCGTCATCGTCGGTGCCGGCCTGTCCGGCATCGGCGCCGCGTGCCATCTGCAGCGGCAATGTCCGGGCCGGTCGTTCGCCATCCTCGAGGCCCGGGACGCCATCGGCGGGACGTGGGATCTGTTCCGCTATCCGGGTATTCGTTCGGACAGCGACATGCACACCCTCGGTTACGACTTCAAACCTTGGACCGATGCCAAGGCCATCGCCGACGGACCGGCGATCCTCGGCTATGTGGTGGAGACCGCCCGCGAGAACGGACTGATGGACCGGATCAGGTTCGGTCACCGCGTCCGAACCGCCCGGTGGGACAGCGACACGGCACGGTGGACGGTCGGTGTGGACCGGGTCGGGGCCGGTCGCGTCGAGATCTCCGCTAATCTCCTCTACCTGTGCAGTGGCTACTACGATTACCAGGGAGGCCACGCGCCGCGCTTCGAGGGCGAGCAGGACTTCGCCGGGCCGATCATCCACCCGCAGGCGTGGCCCGAATCGCTGGACCATGCCGGCAAGCGCGTCGTTGTCATCGGCAGCGGCGCCACCGCCATGACCCTGGCACCGGCGATGGCCGATACCGGTGCGTCGGTGACTATGTTGCAGCGCTCCCCGACCTACGTGATCTCCCGGCCCGACGAGGACAAGCTGGCCAATTCCCTGCGCCGGTGGCTCCCCGAGCGCCTCGCCTACGCCATCACCCGCTGGAAGAACATCACGTTGCAGGCTTTCTTCTACAAGCAGACGCGCGTGCGCCCGGAGAAGGTCAGGAATCAACTGCTCGGCCTGGTGCGGCGCCACCTCGGCCCGGACTACGATGTGGGCACGCACTTCACGCCGCGCTACGACCCGTGGGACCAGCGTCTTTGCCTGATTCCCAACGCCGACCTGTTCCGCGCCATCAAGTCCGGCGGTCTCGAGGTGGTGACCGAGAACATCGAGCGCTTCACCGAGGGTGGGCTCAGACTCGCTTCCGGCCGGGAGTTGGCCGCCGACATCGTCGTCAAGGCGACCGGCCTCAAACTCGCCATCATGGGCGGCGTGACGTTCACGGTCGACGGCAGGCGGGTGAACTTCCCGGACACCACCATCTACAAGGGCATGATGTTCTCGGACGTGCCGAACCTGGTGCAGACGTTCGGCTACATCAACGCCTCGTGGACACTCCGCGCCGACCTGACCGCCCGCTACTTCTGCCGTCTACTGAACCGAATGGACCAGTCGGGCGCACGGCAATGCACGCCACGGCTTCGGAAGGAAGACCGCGACATGCCGCGCGGGCCCTGGATCGACGACTTCTCGTCCGGGTACATGCAGCGTTCGATGCACCTGTTCCCCAAGCAGGGCGACAGGCATCCCTGGCGGCACGCCCAGGACTACGCCGTCGACAAGAAACTCACCCGTGCGCCCATCGAGGACGGCGTGCTGGTGCTCGACAATCCCGTCGACGGCCAGACCGTCCGCCGACGGGTCGCCTGACGCCGCGGCTAGCCCGCAGCGCGTTCGCACGGGGCCAAAATCCTCGAACGCGCCCGCAAGGGCGCGCATCATCGCGGCCACTGGCGAGAAATCCGGGCTAGCGCCCGACGAAGCGAGGCTCTCGTTTCTCCACGAACGCCCGGAAGGCCTCCCGGGAGTCCTCGCTGCCGCCCGTTCGCGAGTGCCGTTCCGTCTCCAGTTCGATGTAATCCTTGAGCGGCATGTTCTCGGCGTTGATGAAGTTCTTCTTCATCTCGCCGATGGCCAGCGGCGCCGATTTCGACAGCTGTACGGCGATGGCCCGCACTTGGTCCCGGAACGTGTCCTCGGGGAAGGTGTTGAGTACGAGGCCGATGCGCTCCGCTTCGGTGGCATCGAACTTCTGCGAACTGAAGAACAGCTCGCGTGCCTTGGTGGCACCGACGATGCGCGGCAGGAGCCACGGCCCGGCCATGTCGCCGGAGATCCCGACGCCCAGGAACGCCGAATTGAACTTGGCGCGCTCGGAGGCGTAGCGCAGGTCGCAGGCACAGGCCCAGCCGAATCCGGCGCCGGCACAGGCACCGTTGACCGCGGCGATCGTCACCTTCGGCATCTCGTGCAGCAGCGAGGTGATGTGGAAGTACTCGCGCCGGTTGGGCTCCTGGTTCTCGCCGCTCGTCGACGCCTTGAGGTCGACGCCCGGGCAGAAGGCCCGCCCGGCGCCGGTGAACAGCACCACGCGGACATCGGGATCACCGGCGACGTGGTTCAGGCACTCGTAGAGTTCCCGCATCAGGGTGGGGGTAATACCGTTCAGGCTGTCGGGCCGGTTCATGGTGACGGTGGCCAGGGGGCCGTCGACGTCGTACAGGATCGACTCGTAGGTCTTGTCGGACATGGTTCCTCGTTGGCGGGATGCAATAGCCGCAAAGCCTAACAGCCGTCGGACTCGTGGCATAGGCCACGAGCCTGATCGCCTGTTCGCTTCTGCACAAAATATGGAGTAAAGTCAGCGACGGTCATCCAGACCTCATCCAGACCTCATCCAGACCTCATCCAGACCTCATCCAGACCTCATCCAGACCTCATCAAAAAGAAGCAGGGCGAAGGCGAACATGACACCAAGAACTCTCAACAGCACGCGACGTACGGCGGGAATCCTCGCCATTGGGCTGGCCTTTCTGGCCGGTACCGCCTTGACGGCAACGGCCGCCGAGGACGACTCTGACGCCGCCGAGGACGAAGGCGGCTATATCGAGGAGGTCATCGTCACGGCCTCCAAGCGCGAGGTGAACCTCCAGGACTCGAGCCTCGCCATCACCGCGTATACCGGCGAGCAACTCAACAACCGCGGCATTCGGGAGGTGACCGACATCGCCGCCGCGATCCCGGGCGTCGACATGGCCGAGTCGGTGCCTACCGAGTCCATCCTCATCATCCGAAGCATGTCCAACAACGGTCGCGGCTATCACCGAGCGGAAATCTGGCGTCAGCAGACGAACACCAGCTACCTCGACGATGTCGTGCTGTTCCCGGGCATCACGCCGATGAAGATGGTCGACCTCGAGCGCATGGAGGTACTCAAGGGGCCGCAGGGCACGCTGTTCGGCAAGAGCGCGATGGCGGGCCTGGTGCGCTTCGTCAGCAACAAGCCTGACATGGAAGCGTTCTCGGGGAACATCAGCGCATCCCTTGACACGGTTGCGGGTGGCGGCACCGGCAACTCGATCGAAGGGCATGTCAACGTGCCGCTGTCGGATTCGTTCGCCGTCCGATTGGCGGCGTACCGCTACGATCTGCCCGGGTTCATCGACGTCGTCGGCGCGCAGCCCCGGGACGATGCCGACACGGAAGAAACAGACGGCTACCGCCTCCGCGCCAGATGGGACCTGAGCGACAACATGGCACTCGAGGCGTCGCTAATCAATCAGACCACGGTCCTTGGCGACGTGGGCAAACCGATGGCCACGTGGGAAGCGTCGATGGAGACCGACATCCACAAACTGCGGTTGACGCCCTTCGATCCCGAGGATCCGAAACGGCAGTGGCGGGAGCCCGGGGATACCGAGGAAGACGTCAAGAGCCTCAAGTTCGAGGTCGATCTGGACGCCTTCACCTTGTCACTGATCGGCGCGAACATGACCAACCACAGCCTCTTCTACCGCAATGCGCTGTGGGAGTGCGTGCCCGACGGCGGGTGTCCCGGCCTGACCATCGGTGGACTGACCCCCAACGGCTACGCCTACTGGCACTCGGCCGAGGGACCGTCGGAACGGAAGATCGAGACGTTCGAGGTCCGAGCCATATCCAACGTCGAGGAAGGCGATTTTCTCGAGTGGATCGCCGGCGCATGGTACGAGAACAACAACCACCGCCGCTCAGGTCGGTCATGGTGGGAGTCCAACGATGTCGACTACATCGCTTCGCTGAGCGGCGGCTGGGGCATTTACGTTCCCCGGTGCGATGCATACACCGTCCAGGAGGTTGCCGACGGCGCGATCATCGGGGACCGCTATCAGTACAACAACCAGGATGAACTTGCGGCGTATACGGAACTCGGGCTAAACGTCACCGATCAGATCAAGGTGTCGTTCGGCTACCGCTATTCCAAGCTGCGCACCAACTTCTACCGGGGCGCAAGGCTCGACCGCTGCATCGACCCGGCCAATCCCAACCACGCCGAGGAGTCCGGCCACACGTCCGATTGGGCGAATGTCGGTACCTACCGGCTCAACGTGGACTACCACTACACGGACGACGTCATGTTGTTCGCATTCGTTGCCACGGGGTATCGACCGGGCGGCACGAACAACATCCAGGCCTGCCCGAGGGGCCAGACCACCTGCGACAACACCGTACGAAACGACACACGGTACCGGGTTCCCTACGACTCGGACTCGGTACGGAACTACGAAGCAGGGATCCGGAGCACCTGGATGGATGGCCGCCTGCTGCTGAACGGCAGTCTGTACCGGGTCGACTGGACCGACATGCAATCACCGGTATTCCAAGCCAGCCAGAGACTTGATCTCTACCGCATTCGCGGGCGGGTGATCGTCAATATCGGCAAGTCGCGGATCGACGGGTTCGAGGGGATGGCCATCTACGCGGTCAACGACGAACTGAACCTGCAGCTCAACTTGGGCTACAAGATCGCCGAGATCCTCTCGGACCAGCGTCAGGACTACGTCGGCCTGCCGCTTCCCGGCTCGAGCAGCGGCACCGGCGCACAGATCTCCCTCTTGGCGGACTGGCGCCGGACCATGCCGATCGGCGAGGTCAGGGTGAATGCCACGGCCAGGTACGCACCGCGTCGATACGGGCACTTCTACACCGAAAACCCCGTACCGTCCTACATGACGACGGACCTGTCCGTCGGCGTGCGACGCGATGCCCTCGAGCTTTGGATGAACATCGACAACCTGTTCGACGAGCGGGCGCTCACCTTCCAGCATCCGGGTTACCCGGGCTGGCCAGACCGCGAGGGCATCGATTGGCGCGAGCAGTACAGCGTGTTCACGATGATCCGTCCCCGGTCCATCGGGTTCGGCATTTCCTACGACCTAGGACAGTAGACGCATTCGCGGGCCGACGGGACGCCACCAGCGGCAGCGCAGACACCTAAGTATCCTCTGATCAAGCCCGTCCATGGGCTTGATCAGGACGTCCTTGTGCCGCGCTAGGGAAGGTCTAATCAGACCTTCCCTAAACCTCGGCCGGATCGACTTCCGGCCCGAGGGGGGGCGGTCGGTAGGTCGGATTCGGCTTGGGGATCAGCGCTTCGATCTCCTGCCGCCAATCCGAGAGCAGCCCGTGCAGCTCCTGAACAACGCCTGGATGCGTGGCTGCCAAGTCCGCCGTTTCGCCTTCGTCGTCGCGGAGGTTGAAGAGTTCTAGTCGGTCGTCCTCGAAGTGCTGGATCAGCTTCCAGTCGCCCCGTCGAACCGCACCCGCGGGTCGACCGCCTTGATTGGCGTAGTGCGGGTAGTGCCAGAAGATGGCCTTGCGGGCAAGCGAGGATTCACCCCGGAGCAGCGGCACCAGGCTGACGCCGTCGCGGTGCTGGTCCGGTCGCAGCGGGCAACACGCGGCCTCAAGGAAGGTCGGATACAGATCCGTGCTGGTCACAGGGGCACGGCAAACGCTCCCCGGTTCAATCACGCCGGGCAGGCGGGCCAGCTGGCAGACGCGCGTGCCGCCCTCGTACATCCAACCCTTGCCCTCGGCAAGCGGCGCGTTGCTGGTGGGCACACCTTCGCGGCGATTCGAGGTCGCGAGTCCGCCGTTGTCCGACGTGAACAATACGAGCGTGTTGTCGGTGAGGTCCTGTTCCGCCAGGCAGTCGAGCATACGTCCGATGTTGACGTCGAGATTCTCGACCATGGCGGCATACGCCGCGTCGCTTTGTCGGACGCGCCTCAACACCCGTTCGCCGTGCAGGTGCTCGCAACCAAACGGTTCGCCTTCGACGATGACATCCTGCCTATCGAGGCCCATGTCAGCCGCCCGTTGGCGGTACTTGTCGACGAGCCCCGGCGGCGGCTGGATCGGGATGTGCACCGCGTAGTGCGCCAGGTTCAGGAAGAACGGCCGGCTCGAGTCCCGGGCTTCGATCAGGCGGATCGCTTCGTCGGTCAGGCGGTCGGTCAGGTACTCGCCCTCTTCGCCGTCGGGGAGATTTGCCATGCCGTAGGGACTGAAATAGCCGTTCTGGGGCATCCCCCAGCCGAGACCGGCGATGTTCACCTCGAAGCCGTGCCGCTCCGGGGTGGTTCGCTGGCCACCCAAGTGCCACTTTCCCACGTGCCATGTCTGGTAGCCAGCGTCACGCAACGCACGGGCGATGCTGTATTCGCTGATCGGCAAGCCGTGGAAGTACGGGACGTCCTGCAACCGGCCAACGGCGTGACCGGGAATGAACTGCGTCACACCCACCCGCGCCGGATACTTGCCGCTCATGATGCTGGCCCGGGTGGGTGAACACACCGGGCACGACGAGTATGCGTCCGTAAAGAGCATCCCCTCGCTCGCCAAGCGATCGAGATTCGGCGTGTCGTAGAAGGCGCTCCCGTAGCAGGCAAGGTCCGTCCAACCGAGATCGTCGACAAGGATCAGCAGGATGTTCATTGGCATCAGTCGATCTCCCCGGCCTCCCCGGAGAAGTGCCGTTCAGCCAGTTCGAACGCATCGATGCCGACCTCGATGCCGATCAGGCGACCGGCGATGTCGTCCGCGGGCGGATGGATACCGCCCCAGATGCGCGACAGGCTGCATTGGTCCGAGGCGTCGCGATAGGTCGCCCACTGCAGCGTCATGTTCACCGACGGACCGTCCTCGAACACCAGGAACTCGTTGGCCTCGATCTCGAAGTCGCTCATGCCGCCGGGGAAGAACTCGTCCTCGGTCAACGCCGTGAGCACCTCCGCTGCCGCCCGGGAATAGGTCGAGTGTCCCGAAACGTAGCCGGCGAAAGGCGGTGTCACGAACGTGGGGCGTTGGTACGGCCACCAGTTCTCCGCAAGCATCCAGTCGACCCCCGCAACGTCCACCTCGGGATCGTCGATCGCATCCGGCCCCAGCCAAGCCAGGAACTTGATCTTGCCGACGTGCTCTTGGTCGTCGCCGGCCAACGCGTCGCCTGCGTCCACCAGCTCGATATAGCCGGGACGCAGCGGGATACCGTCGACGTGGTAGGACTCGCCGTCCGGGTCGCTGCTCTGGCCCCGATCCGCCATGGCACGCAATGACGAGATGGGCCTGACGTAGTCGTAGTAGCCCTTGATGCCCCAAGCCGCGATCGCGGCATCGTGCATGGCGCCGCCGAGCATGAAGTACGCCTTGACATCGTATTCGAGCAGGTCAAGGGCATCCTCACCACGGAACCGGGCCTGCATGAGCGGGTGGTCGTTGACCTCGTTCAGGATGACGAACCAGTGGCCTGGCGGCGTTTCGGAATCCGGACCGTCTGCCCAGAACTCGGCGAGCACCCGGGTGTAGTCGCCTCTCGGCACGACCTGCGGCTGGTAGGCCTCGCCGGTTGCCGGATTGACGGCATGGCCGATCCCCGGATCGCCACCTTGCATGAGCCTGTAGAAATCGCGATGCCCGTTGAAATCGCCTGGATAGGCGGCGACGTTTCCCACGCTCGCCGGCGATATGTCCATGGTCACGCCGTCGGTGGGGTCGAGATGCGACGACCACACGGCGACCAACGAATGGGACCACTTGTACTCCTCAGGGTCGAGGTCGATCAAGGGCGGCGGTCCCGGGTCGTGGTAGACCCAATAGTCGAAGCCATCCCGCTCATGGATGGTGAGATCCTCCTCCCTTAACGCGAACGGCACCACCGAGCCCCACTCGGGACCCAGGAACTCCGGTTCCGAGTCGCTCGGATTCCCCGCCTGATCAACGAATTCCTCGAGTGCAAGGGGTTGCCACCGGTTCAGGTCGGTGATGTTGGGGTTGCCGGGACTCGAAGGTTCCAGCGCCTCGTTGACCGGTACGTAGGCCACGTTGGCGTAGTCGTTGGCCTCGTTGGCACCGTCGACGAAGCCGAAGTCGATGTAGCACTGGCCGATGTGATTGCCGAGCGCCGCGGGCCCGACGGCGGGATCCGCGACGGCGTAATCCATGTCGTGGCCGAGGTATCCCATCAGCGCATCCGCGTCCCGGACCATCTGACTCGCCCCCGGCGAAGCGTCGAATCGATGTCGGATGAGACGAAAGACCGCGTAGCTCAAGGCGATCTGTCGTGACTCGTCGACGTCCTCGGGAGTGGTCAGCGTGCCCCAAGCGCAGGCCGAACCCGCGCGAGTCCGCCCGTACAGCCACGGACTGGCGGGGGACGAATCCTCCCCGCCCGCGTCGTACGCGGCCCAGGCATCGTACATGGCGGCCGAGACATGGAACAGGTTGCGGGCGTGCACGGTCGGTCGGGCATAGTCGTTCCGGATCGCCTGCAACAGGACCTCGACCCAGCGCCTGGGTGCGGAGACATCCGCATCCGGCGCCGCACCAGGTAGGTAGTGCGCCGTGATGGTGACGGTCATGTCCGGCATCGTGAACGTCGTGTTGGCTTGAGACGTGTCCGCGAACACGCCCCCGCCACTGGTGGACCAATACGAGAAGTGATAGCCGTCTGCGGCTACGGCCGCCTCGACCGAAATGACGTCCCCCTCGTCGTAGACGCCGTCGCCGGCACCCTGCAGTACGACGAGCCGAAGGTTCGTCGCCCGCTGGCGGATGGTGAGTAGCTGGTCAGCGGAGACGCCGGTCATCGTCGACGTGGTTCCGTCGGGCCAGCGCACGTCGACATCCGCGGTGGACGCCTGGGCCAGCCCGAAGTGGACTTCGTAGGGGCCGTGCGAAACGTAGTTGTTGAGACCCCCTAGGTCACGGATCTGGGCACCGTCCGTCGTGGTGACCGTGATCCGGGAACCAATCCCCAAGCGATTCGGCGCGATGCCCTCAAGCCGGACGCCGAGGTAGTGGTTGTCGTTCGTCGTTTCGTTCCGGTAGAGCACGACGTTCGTCTCGTCGTTGTTGGAGATGAGCACGTCGACATCACCGTCCCGGTCGACGTCAAGGCACGCGACGCCGCGGCCCTGGGAGTCGTCGGTGAGACCGACCTGGGCGGCGGCTTCCCGGAACACCAGGCTGGATCCCGTGTTTTGGAAGAACCGCACGGGCTGGCCCCGATAGTCCTTGTCGTTGACCAGGTACCAGCCGTTGACGTGCACAATGTCCAGATTGCCGTCGTTTTCGAAGTCCGCCGTACAGGCACCCCACCCCCAGGCGCCATCCTGCACACCCCCGGTAAGCGTTGCGTCCTCGAATTCGCCGTCGTCGTTCCGATAGAGGAAGTTGCCGAGGTAGTCGCCGTCCAGTTGGTCGAGGTCGTAGATCGAGGTGACAAACCAATCCATGTCGCCGTCGTTGTCGTAGTCGCCGACGGCGGTGCCCATCCCCGCCTGGTCCTGGACGACGCGCCGGTTCGTGACGTTTGTGAACGTGCCGTCGTCGTTGTTGAGAAACACCTTGCTCTCGCGGAAATCGGCCGCTAACAGGAGATCGGCGTCGCCGTCGCCATCGACGTCGCTGAAGTTCGGCGTGAAGGACCAGTCGATTTCGCGCTCCACCAAGGCGCCGGCTAGTCCCGTCTCGATGCTGGTGTCGACGAAGGAGCCGTCGCCGTTGTTGCGCCAAACCGTCTGCGTACTCTTGCCGGCTTCGTAGGGATTGCCCCAATGGCTGAGGAACAGGTCGACCCAGCCATCGCGGTCGTAGTCGAAGAAGGTGGCCGAGACGGTGTTGCGGGCGTTGAGGCGGATCCCGGACTCGTCGGTCACGTCGACGAATCGCCCGAACTCGTCGAGGCGGTTCTCGAACAGGTGGTGGGGGTCGCCCACGACGGCACCCACGAACAGGTCGAGATCGCCGTCGCCGTCAATGTCCCCGAACGCGGGACCGCTACCCCAATGCACGAGATCCAGTCCCAATTCGACACCGATTTCCTCGAAAGTACCGTCGCCCCGGTTGCGGTAAAAGTGGTTCGGCATGGTGTTGCCGCCGACCACGTAGAAGTCCACGTCGCCATCGGCATCGACGTCGGCGGCCGCGAAGCCGCCGCCGAACAGTTCGGGATCGATCTCGCGGGTCGATACGGGGGTGTCGCTACCAAACGACCGGGAAAAGGACGACGCCGTGTCCAATTCGAAGGTCAACTCGGTTTCCACGGGACTCGGTAGCGGCGCGACCGGACCCACGGGCTCCACGGGAGGTGTGCCCGATCCGCCACCCCCGCCACACCCCGGGGCGAGAAATAGCAGCCACACAAGCCCGTAGAGCCGTTTCATACGGCGACCGGCACCCTCAAGACATCCGGATCGTCAGTGTGCCCATCGCATCCTCAGGTCCGTTCCCGTTGCGCGCTCTGTGAACGTCTACGACCCATGCGAATACTGTGACGAGGGAGGGTAGATGAAGTTCACAAACGGAGCCAGCACATCGTGTCCGCTAGCGTTCTTGAGACGCCGCCATCTCTATAGTTGAACGGAGTCTTCGCGGCGGGAGACAGCGGCTCGTAGGGGCGACGCTTGTCGTCGCCCGTCTTCGTTCAACACGGGCGACCACAAGGGTCGCCCCTACGATGGGCATTCAACGTCGTGCCAGCGTGCATCCACCTTCCGCCGCCTCCTGCGCTTTCGTGGCGGAGACTGCTAGCATCACCGCATGGCCACGCACAACGTCAGCTACCGGGTGCTTAGAGCCCATATGGGCGGCGAACCGTTGCGCCGCGAGGTGGCGGTATGCGCGACGCCCGAAGAACTCTTGGGGTTCGGCCGCGAGGGCTTTCTCGTCCGCGAGGCCGCTATCGATGAAGACCGGCTCGAAACCTTGCGTGATGCCCTTGACCGTCTGACGAAGAAAGAGTGGCCGGCGGACCGGCCAGCACCCGGAAGCGAAACCGCAATCGGTAGGCAAAGCGAAGAGCCCGCGCGTTCCTGGGGCGTCATCCTTCGCCACCTGCTCGACAAGGACGCCGCCTTCCACCACCTGCTCGATTGGCCACCCGCGTTGTCCGTGGCGCGTGCCATGATGGGGCCACTGGTGCGCCTCCGGGGTTTGTCCGCGCGAATCTCCTACGCGGGTGCCGAACCGCAGGATACGCCCTGGCACCAGCACCTGAGGGTCGTTCCGGACCCGCTACCGCCTTGGTTTTCCCGACCGCACGCGATCGACTGCCTGATCTACCTCGACGAATTGAACGACCTGACCGGTGCCCTCTCCCTAGTGCCGGGGTCGCACAACTGGCTGGACCGCGAGCCCCCGCCGCTCTGCTACGAACCCGAGCCGGGCGAGCAGACGCTGCGCCTGCCAGCCGGCAGCATGGTGATCATCCATGCCAACCTGTGGCACCGCGCCTTGGCCACGCGGGAAGGCCAGCGACGCTTGCTCATCCTGTCGTACACGCCGTGTTGGCTTCGCGAGTCGCCGCACGGCGGCCCGCCGCCGCCCGACGGCCTCACCCGGAACCTCGTGGCTGATGGCGATGAGGAAACCCGCGAATTGCTGGGACTCACCGGGCACTCCTAGTGGTCGAACAGACTTGAAGTGGCGTGTCAGCGCGTCCACAGACGTCCAGCCCGCTAGGCGGCACCTCGAAGGCATAGCGGGGTTACGCCGAGAGGTGCCAACAACGCGGATGGGCGTTTGTGGGCGCGCCCTGCGGGTGGTCGCCACTGACACGTCATTTCAAGTCTGTTCGACCACTAGCCACCGCGTTACCTACTCGTTGAACGTCACGCCCACATTGCCTTGACCGCGTTCTCGATTTCACGACGAACCAACTGCCGTTCGATGTTGCGGTCCACATCGAGCATGGGATCGCCCAGCCAGCCGGGACTCGGCGTGGAACTCGACGACGAGGCAATCGCCCGTTGGCGCGCGGGCTGACGCCGGACGTCTACGTCGCGACGGTCTGCAATTCGACGAAACGCCGATAGTGTCCGTCCGGCAACGCCATCAACGCCTCGTGGCTGCCGGACTCACGTAGCTCCCCGTCCTCCAGGAACACGATCTTGTCCGCACAGGCGATGGTGGACAGTCGGTGGGCGATGATGATCACCAACCGGTCTCGGGCCGCCTCCTGCAGCGACCGCACCAGGTATTCCTCGGTCTCCGGGTCGAGCGCGGAGGTGGGTTCGTCGAGGATCAGGATGCGCGAATCGCGCATGAGTCCCCGGGCGATGGCGATGCGTTGCTTCTGGCCGACGGAGAGCTTGCTCATGCTGGTGCCGAGCTTGGTGTCGTAGCCTTCGGGCAAGGCCGCGATGAAATCGTGGGCGCCGGCGATTCGCGCCACGCGTTCGACCTCTTCCGCGCTGGCATCCGGCTTGCCGAAGCGGATGTTGTCTCGAATGGAGTCCGAGAATAGCTGGGTCTCCTGGAACACGTAGGTCACCTGGCCGCGCAGGCTCTTGAGCGTCGCGTCGTTGGCGTTGACGCCGTCGATCAGCACCTCGCCCTCGGTGGCGATACGGTAGCGTGGGATGAGGCTCGCCAGCGTTGTCTTGCCCGCCCCGGTGGGTCCTGCGATGGCGACGATCTGACCGATGGAGGCGGTAAGGTCGATGCCGGAGAGCGCACGGCGACCATCCGGGTAGACGAAGCCCACATCGCGGAACTCGACGCCGCGCTCGATCCGGGGCAGCGCCCTGCTGCCGAGATCCTCCTCGCCGGGCATGTCGATGATGGCGAATACGCGTCGCATGCCGGCAGCGTGATACTGCAGATGCACCCACGTCAGGCCCATGCTTCGGGCCGGTCCGCGGATCCACTTGAAGTAGAACAGGAGCGCCCCGTAGTCGCCCGGCGACATCACGCCGTTGATCACTTGCGTGGTCGCGTACACGACGGAGCCCATGACGATCAGGTAGTAGCCGATCTCGACCAGTTGCCCCACCGTGACGCCCACCCAGACGTAGCCGCGGTAGCGCTTGAAGGACTCGCCGCTATCCTCGCCGAAACGCTCCTTCTCCTTGCGGTTGCCGCCCAGGCTCTGCACCGCAAGGATGTTGTCCATGCCCTCCTCGATGGTGCTCGTGGTGATGGCGCCCGCCGCCCGCGACGACTGCGCGCGCCGTCGCGCCATACGCGAGAAGCCGACGGACAGGAGAAAGATGCACGGGAACACGCAGGCGAGGAGAAGAATGAAGCCTGGCGATTCGGGGTAGGCGCTCATGAACGTGCCGATGGCCATGAACATGACCGCCATCGCCATCGGAATCGCGTACCAAGTGCCGTAGAAGCCCTGGTTGATGGCTGGCGCGTCGTACATGACACGGTAGACGCTGTCGCCGATGCGCTGCTCTTCCAGGGTCGTCATCGGCAGTGCCTTGATCCGTTCGAACAGTCGTGCCCGGAAGTAGTGGTTCACCGACTGCGTGAGGCGCGTGTTGATCTTGAAGTCGATGTAGCCGTAGATCCCCCCGACGTAGCTGTGCGCGCCGTGCAGGCTGTTCTCGACCTTGGTGGCCGTGTCGTGGCCCTCTCCGAGGTTCCCCTCCGTCTCGTCCCTGGCGTTGTCGCCTTGGGAGTAGCCGCCGATCAAGAGGACGAACAGCGCCAGCACGGCCATGACCGCGACGAGCACTTCGAGCGGTCCGGATCCAGCGAGGGCATCGAGGAACGGGCGCCAGATCGGCGGATAGCCGGTGGCCTCCTCGATGGGTGTGCCGAGCACCACGTGATCGATGATGATCTTGATGGGCCACGGAAGCATCACCACCGGCACGGCGATCGCGAAGAACATCAGTGTGAGCTTGAGAAGGAAACGGCCGAGGAAATGACGGGCGAGGAACATCCCCCGCGCCGCAACCTCCAGTGTCTCGCCGAAGCTCAAGTCGGTGTGCGTGTCGATAAGGCTCGCGCGCCGGTCCAGTTCGGCCTCGCGTTCGCGCAGCTTGGAGAAGGACTTGTCGCCCGTCACGAGGCACTTCCGGGCGTCGCTTGGGAAAGGTGCGACTCCGCTTCGACGAACGCCCGGTAGCGACCGCCGTCGATGGTCATCAACGCGTCGTGGTCGCCACTCTCGATGATGCGGCCGTCGTCCAGGTAGAGGATGTTGTCGGCGCGGCGAATGGTGGAGATGCGGTGCGTGATGAGGAAGATGGCGCGCTTGTCAGACGCCTCCCCATATCCGGTCCGGCCGGCAGTCCACTCCGAGAGATTCGTCATGACACGGTTCTCGGTTGCCGCGTCAAGCGCGGCCGTGGGCTCATCGAGAATCAGCAAAGGCGTGTTCCGAACCACGGCACGTGCGATCGACAGCCGTTGGCGCTGGCCCGTCGAAATCCGGCCGCCCCGGTCGCCGAGTACGGTGTCCAGACCGTCGGGCAACCCTTCGACGTAGTCCTCCATGCAGGCGATCCGGATGGCCTCCCGGACCTGGTCCTCGTCCGCGTCGGGGGCGACGTAGCGGATGTTGTCCCGCACCGACATCGCGAACAGGACGTTCTCCTGCAGAGCGACGGCGATGTTGCCGCGCACCGAAGCCACCGTGTAGCCGCGAAGGTCGAGGCCGTCGATGGAGACCGCACCCGCTTCGGGGTCGTATAGACGCAGCAGGAGCCCCATCAGCGTGCTCTTGCCGGACCCCGTGGGTCCCACGATGGCGGTGATGGTGCCGCTCTCGGCGGCGAAACTCGCGCCGTCGAGCACCGGGCGGTCCGGTTCGTAGGCGAAAGTCACGTTGTCAAACCGCACTTCCCGCTGGAATCGGATTAGAGGGACGGCGTCCTCGGCATCCGCGACATCGGGTTCGAGGTCCAGGATGTCGAACACACGCTTCAAGCCCATGGCGATGTCCTGGGCGGCCATCCAATGCTGCATGCCCCAACGTATGCCGGCGGCCGCGCCCTGGAACTCGTCCCGCGACCACTGATGGGCGGTCAGGTTCCAGATCACGAAACTCAAGCCCACGAACGCGATCAGTTCGACGGAGAAGGTCGGCAGCCCCAGGTATGCCCACCGTGCGACCAGGTACTCGCTGGCGAGCATGGCACCCGCGACGATGCTGAACGTGATGATGCCGACCAGCGCCATCAGAATTCGGACCCGGTAGGCGGTGTTGAACAGGATCACCGAGTCTTCCTCGAGCCGTTTCTGGACGCGATCCTCGGCACCGTAGGCCTTGATCAGCCGGATGGCGCTGAACGACTCCTGCAGGCGGGACGTCACGTCGGACGTCGCGGCCCGGGCTGCCAGCGCCTTCGTGCGCATGCGCGGCATGGCCCACTTCGCCCAAGCCAGCGTCGGCACCACCACGGACAACATGATGAGTCCGATCCAAGGACTTAGGAGCGACAACAGGAAAATGGCGGCGGCGTAGCCGAAGATGACCATAAAGACGGCGAGCAGGCTGTCGATTACAGACGTTACCTGGGCGCTGTCCTGGTAGATGCGGAAGATCGAGTCGCCGGTCCGGTGGTCGCTGTGGTAGCTCAGCGACAAGGTGTGCCAACGTTCGACGAGTGCGGTGCGCAAGTCCTGGTTGATGCGCTGCAGGATCCAGATCCTGTACCAGCCGGCACCCGTACCGTACATGATCCACGAGTACTCGCCGCCGCCGATCATGATGCGCAGCGGCGTCAACGCCACGATCATCGTCACGCTGATCCCGACGTAGACCCACTGGTAATAGAAGCGCTCCTCGGCTGTAAGGGTTCCCTCAAGGATGCCCCGTGCCAACTCGCCCCGACCGAGGGCGTCCGCCAGCAACGGGATCACCGGATCCGCCTGCAGGATCGACTGGAACAGCAAGTCGGCCAGCACGAGCCCTACGCCCAAGTTGATCAGTTTTTGCAGATAGACCATGAAGAAGTAGTACACTAGGTGCGTCGAGGTGCGAACGCGCACGTCAAGCCGACCCTTGGCGTATCGAAACTGCACCAGCCAGCCGAACGCGCAGGCGCCCGTCACCCACGCGATCCACTTGCTGGCAGCAAATTCCGGCATCGCCGCGGGGGCCACGACCACGTTGCCGTACGCGGCGAGCAGGAGTGCCGCGATCGTGCCGATGACGCGCAGCCTGGGTTTGCCGCTGAAGGCGATGATCCAACTCCACACGGTAAGGCCTGCGACGCAGGCGTAGACGGCGAGCGGATAGAGGATGTGTTGTTCCGAGTTGGCCGGGAGGACGTCGTAGTAGATCAATCCGCCCACGGCCAGCGCGGTGACCAGGAACGGCAGGTACGTGTGGGAGAAACCGTCGCCGGCTTCGCCGGTCGCTCCCGTGGCCGAAGCCTGCCGACCGTCGGTGGAGCGCCAGTGACCGAAGAACTGCGGCTTGATGTAGGGCCACGAGCGCAGGAACAGCTTGAAGATCGAGACGAGGTCGTCTCGGTCGTCGGCAACGGTCAGATCCCGATCCCGGGGTACGGGACCGTCACCCATGATCGGCAACGCCCGCGCCAGCGCGCGTCTTTCCCCGTACTCCTCTTTGACGGTCTTGCGAGGGTCCGGCATCAGATCAAACCTGTAAGCGACGTGGTGAGAAATGCGGGCTAGGTAGCCGGCGAATCTCGTCCGGTCCCTAACGCGCTCACGGGGCGCGCTCGCGCAACCTTGCGGTGAGCATCGCCACGTATCCGACCAGGGCCGCGAAGGAGAGGACCAGCAGCGCGGACCCAAGTGCCCACCCGTAGGGAACCAGGATGTTGGTTGCGACCGAATCCGCGAAGAACCGCCAGAGCCCGTCGTTCAAGGCGATGGCGACCAACGCGGCAATCGTCAGGATCGGTGCGACGAATACCAACGTGGCGACGAACACTCTCGCACCGAACGCCGAAGCGGGGCTCTCGAATCCCGTGTCGCTCATCCGGTCGTCTCCCCTCGAAGCGGTCCACTATAGCGTAACCGCGCCCCTACGGGGCCGTTGGGCTCGACAACCGGCACGGGCTACCGCTAGTGTTCCAACCGCCACAACGGGAGCCTAGGCCACGTGATCGTCCGCACCATCGAGACCCGCCACTGCGATGCCGGTTGGCGCAACTACCACTTCGTCAAGATCACCACCGAGGATGGGGTCGTCGGTTGGAGCGAGTACGACGAGCACCAAGGCGCCATCGGCGTCACCGCGGTGGTGGACAGACTCGCGCCGATGGTCGTCGGCGAACGTGTCCACGACATCGAGCGGGTTTACGCCCGGCTGCATGCACGCGCCCGCCAGTCGATGTCGGGGGTCATGGCCATGGGGATCGGGGCCATCGAGAACGCCCTCCTCGACGCCAAGGCCAAGACCCTCGGGGTGCCCTGCTACGACCTGCTCGGGGGCCGGGTCCGCGACGCCGTCAGGGTCTACTGGTCGCACTGCGGCACCTGGCGAATCTCGCGCCCGGACTTCTACCCCCCGGCGGTGACGGACCTCGGCGGCATCCGCGCGCTGGGTGAGGAGGTCCGCGAGCGCGGCTTCACGGCGCTCAAGACCAACGTCTTCGACTACAGCGGCGAGCGCGTCCGCGGCTGGTCGCCGGGGTTCGGCCATCCCTACGGCCCGGAACAGAACGTCGACCGGCACGTGCTCCGGCAGTTGCGCAAGCACCTCGACGCGTTCCGCGACGGTGCCGGCGACGACATGGACATCCTGCTGGACCTCAACTACAACGCCAAGCCCGAGGGGTACCTGCGCATCCTTCGCTCGCTCGCCGACTTCGACCTGTTCTGGGCGGAGATCGACACGCCGAATCCCGAGGCGCTGGCCGACGTGCGCTCGAAGAGCCCGCACACCATCAGTTCCTGCGAGTCGCTGATCACGCTGTACGCCTTCCTACCGTACTTTCGCCTTCGGGCGATGGACGTCGCCATCATCGACGCGGTATGGAACGGCGTCTGGCAGTCGATGAAGATCGCGGCGGCGGCCGAGGCGCACCAGGTCAATGTCGCGCCACACAACTACTACGGCCACCTGGCGACGATGATGGCGGCCCATATGTGCGCCGGGCTGCCGAATGTGCGAATCATGGAAACGGACATCGACCGCGTGCCGTGGGATGCGGAACTCGTCACGGAGGTTCCCGACATCCGCGACAGCCACCTGCACCTGCCGGACACCCCGGGTTGGGGCACGGAGCCCATCGAGGAGGCGTTGTCGAAGCATCCGCCGAAGTGACAACGACGCGACCATCGCAGTCCCCACACCCGACCCGCCGCGCCGTTGGGTTGATGGCGTTGCTCGGCTTGGCCGCGACGGGCGCACTCGCCCAGACGAGCCCGTTCGAATACGACCTGACGAACTTCATCCCCACGCGGATCGAGTACCACAGCATCGGTGGCCAGTTCGAGTCCTACTACTACTACGACGGCCGCTACTGGGAGCGCTGGGAGACGGACTTCCCCCAGGCCGAACAGAATTTCGCCAAGCGTCTGAGGGAGTTGACGGCGGTGGTCGCGAGCCGGGCACCGGCACGCCGGCGGCTCACCGACCCGGACCTCGGCGACTCGCCCCTCATCTTCATGTCGGACGTCGGCTACATGCGCCTGTCCGAGGCCGAGATCGAGGCGCTGCGCAACTACCTGCATAACGGCGGCTTCCTGTGGGTGGACGACTTCTGGGGCGATGCCGAGTGGCGCAGCCTGGAGTCCGCCATGGAGGAGGTCCTTCCCGGCAAGCGCTGGACCGCGCTGCCGATCGAGCATCCCATCTTCCACACGGTGTTCGACATCGAGAAGATGCCGCAGATTCCCGCACGGGACTTCGCCCGCTGGGGTACCACCGAGCCGCCTTCACAACACCGCTATCCCACCGGATCGATGACGACGCCATCGATCCGGGCCTACAAGGACGACGACGGGCGGCTCATGGCGATCGCCACCCACAACACCGATATCGCCGATGGTTGGGAGCGGGAGTCATACGGGGAGTTCTACTTCGAGAACTTCTCCACCAAGGCCTACCGCGTCGGTATCAACGTCATCGTCTATGCGCTGACGCACTAGCTGGAGGTCGTCCCGGGCCGTGTGGTTCGAGTGGTTGTTCAAGTATCCCCGCCATGCCTACGAGCAGGGCGAACTGGCGTTCGCGGGCGAAATCGGCGTCCTGTGGTGGACGGCTGCCATCGTGCTGCTGGCACTTTCCGTCGTCTTCAACCGGCGGCTCGCACAGTGGTCGGTGCTGCGCCGAGTACCCATCCACCTGCTGCAACTCGCCGCCATCGGGGTGATCCTCGTGCTGATCGCCCAACCCGTGCTGGAAGTGACCCGGCTGGCGCCCGGCGTGAACACCATCGCCGTGCTCGTCGACAGTTCCGCCAGCATGGGCCTGCCGACGGCCGCCGATCCCGAGGCGGACCGACGCACGCGCCTGGCGGTCGCCAAGGACCTCGTCCCGCGCGTGGTCACCGAGGCCACCGGCGGCGCCAAGACCGCACTGTTCCACTTCGGCGATCACTTGGCGCGCGTCGAGTCCACGGCAGCGCTGGCACCGCTGGATCGGCGCTCGCGCCTGGTCGACTCGCTCACGGACCTCGCGACCAACTACGACGAGGCCGCGCTGGCCGCCATCGTGGTAATGACCGATGGCGCTCAGAATGCCGGCGACAGCACCGAACTCGATGCGCTGTCAGCCACCGGAATACCGGTCCATCCGATCGCCATCGGACCGGCTTCCATTCGTGGCGATGTCGAACTGTTGGAACTCGCCCTGCCCGCCCGGGCGTCGCCGGAGACCGAGGTCTCGGCACGCCTCGTGATCCGCCATCACGATGGTGGAGAGGCGCGGGTGCGGGTCCTCGCCGGCGAGGCCGTGCTGGCCGCCGAGACCATCTCGCTCGACCCGGGAATACCGGTGGTCACCAAGGACATCGCCTTCGCCACCGGATCCGAGGGTTTGAAGGAGATCACGGTGGAACTGCAGCCGACGGCCCAGGATCCGCTACCCGGCAACAACCTGCGCTCCAGGCTGCTGGACGTCGACCGCGACCGGTACCGCGTGCTGTACCTCGAAGGTGAACCCCGCTGGGAGTTCAAGTTCATCCGCCGGGCCGTCGCAGAGGACGACGACATCGACCTGGTGACTTGGCTGCGCACCACGGCGCGCAAGACCTACCGCCAGGGCACCGCCGACCCGGAGGAACTCGCCGACGGCTTCCCCGGATCCCGCGAGGCGCTGTACCGCTACGATCTGGTCGTTATCGGCAGTCTGCCGGCGACCGCCCTCGGCGACGAACAACACGACTGGCTCGCAGCCTTCGTCGCCGAGCGCGGCGGCAGCCTGCTGGCCTTGGCCGGGCGTCAGGCACTCGTCGACGGCGGTTGGGACGTCAAGCCGTTGGCCGAAGCACTGCCGGTCGTCCTCGAACGCCGCACGGGACCGGACGTACCCCCGTCGTACGCCGCAGGCGAGTACGGCGTCCGACCGACCGAGCAGGGGCTCCGATCCGTGCTCGGAGATCTCGGCGGCGACCCGGACAACCGTCTACGGAACTGGGAGACGCTGCCGTTGCTGGCCGACTACCACCAGCTCGGCGCCTTGAAACCGGGTGCCACGACGATCCTCGAAGCCCTGGAAGGCGTGTACGAGCGCCGCGGTGTCGACATCGTCGTCCGTGAAGGACACCCCGTGCCGCTGCTCGTCACCCAGGTCTACGGCTTCGGCCGCAGCGCCGTGCTCGCGACCGCGTCCACCTGGCGCTGGCGGATGCGCACGCCGCCGGACGATCCGCGACACTCGGTGTTCTGGCGCCAGCTCATCCGCCATCTGGCGGGCGCCTCGCTGTCCCGGCAACGGCTGTCCGTGGCCGTCGAGGGGGACTCGCTGGACGTACGCGTGGGGCTCAAGAATCGCCGGTTCGAGCCGGTGGAGGGAACGGCATTGACCGCCCGGATCACGCCGCCGGAAGGCGGCGCGTTCGATATCGACCTGTCCCGGGTGGCGGGAGACGGTTCGTTCGCCGAGACGGTCCCGGTATCCGGTCCCGGCGTCTACCGGGTCGACGTGGACACCACGGAAGTCGGTACGGATGCCTCGCCGCTGACGACCCGCGCCGACGGGCTCAAGGCGCTGGCCCGGGTCGGCACCCCCAACCTCGAGCAGTTCGGCGCGACGTTGAACGAGCCGCTACTGCTGCGCATCGCGGAAGCAACCGGCGGACGTGTGTGGCGGGAAGACGACGTCGCCGGCCTCGGCGACGCCATCGCCTTCGGCGGTGCAGGCGTCCAGGAACGCCAGCAGCTACCGTTGTGGAATGCACCCATCCTGTACCTACTGCTGGTGCTCCTGAAATGCGCGGAATGGTCGTTGCGACGCTACTGGGGTGCCATATGACCGGCAGGCTGCCCGCCATCGCGGCCTGCGTCGCCTTCGCCTTGGTCAGCACCATGACGTCGGCGGCCGAAACCCGGATGCTGGTCGTCGCGGGACTCGGCGGCGAGGACAAATACGCCGAAGCGTTCTCCGACCAGGCCGCCACCACGGCGCATCACGCCGAGGCCGCCGGCGCCAAGGTGACCCTTCTCGCAGGGGAAGCCGCGCGGATCGAAGGCATTCGCGCCGCCATCGCCGCCATCGCCACCGAAACCGGTGAGGACGACAAGGTGATCGTCCATCTGGTCGGACACGGTACGTTCGACGAGGAACACTACCGGTTCAACGTCCCCGGACCCGACCCGACGGCCGAACACCTGGCTCAATGGCTCCGGCCGGTGACGGCGAAGCTGCAACTCGCCGTGATCGCCACCAGTTCAAGCGGAGCTGCGCAGGAGCCCCTCGCCCGTGAAGGGCGCACCGTCATCACCGCCACGCGCAGCGGCCGCGAACGCAACGCGGTGATGTTCGCCGGCCTCTGGGCCGACGCCCTCGCGGATCCGAACACCGACGTGGACAAGGACGAGCAGATCTCCGCCGACGAGGCGTTCCGTTTCACCGAACAGGCGGTTGCGGATTTCTATGAAGGCACCGAACGAATCGCCACCGAGCACCCGAGAATCGAGGGCGATGCAGGACGGTTCATCATCGCCCGCACGGCACCGGCGGAGCAGGTCGACCCGGAAGTCGTGCATCTGGTGGATCGCGTCGACGAACTAACCGCCGCCATCGATACGCTGAGGGCCGACCGGCGTCTGCTCACCGACGACGACTATTTCGCTCGCCTCCAGGACCTGCTCATGGAGCTGGCGACGCTGGAACGGCAGATCAAGACGCGACCGCGCGGAGGCAGTGCCGAGAGGGCCGACGGGGATCGGCAATGATCCGCACGGTTCCGGCACTCGCGCTGACCGCCTGCCTCGCAGACGCCGCCACTCCCGAGGACTGCTGGACACTCCGGTTCTCGGATCGCGACGGTGCCGAGAGCTGTTTCAAACAACTGCTCTGGGACGACTCCTCCGGGGTCGTGGCGGAAGCCGCCTGGGGTCTGGGCGACGTCCGTGCCGCGAATCGGGCCTTCCACCAGGCCACACGCTTAGAACCCGACAACGCCGACATCAAAGTGCGCTGGGGCGAGTTGTTCCTCGCCACCTACCAGGTCGCCGATGCCCAAGCGCTGTTCGGCGAAGCGCTGGAGATCGATCCGACCCACGCCGGGGCCAAGCTGGGCCTCGCGCGCGTCGCCTTCGACCGCTTCGAAGCCGAGGCCCGGCGCCTGGTTCAGGAAGTGCTCGATGCGGAACCGGACCATACGGGTGCCCTGCTGCTACTTGCACACCTGGCGCTGGAGGTGGGCGACCACGAAGGGGCCGGGCGAGCACTGGAAGGCCCGGTGAAGTCCGACATAGCGGTGCATCGACTCGAAGCCATGGGCCTGATGGCGGCCATGGACCATGTCGCCGACCGCGTGCCGAGCCCATGGGAAGACAAGGCGTTGGCGATCGGACCGGGCTACGGCGCGATGTTCGAGACCATCGCGCACTTCTACGTCATCGGCCACCGCTATCGCGAGGCGGTCGCCCAGCTCGAGCGCGCCTTGGAGGTCGACCCCACCCTGTGGAGCGCGCATGCGGCACTCGGCACCAACCTGCTGCGCATCAACCGCTTCGAAGACGCCAAGGAGGTTCTTGCCCGAGCCCACGAAGGCGATCCCTACAACGTGCAGGTGGTGAACACCCTGCGCCTGCTCGACAGCCTCGACGCCTGGCAGGTGCTGCGCGAGGACGACCTGATCCTGCGCGCCCATCCGGCGGAGGTCGGCGCGCTCAAGCCCTACGTGGGGCGACTCGTCGGCGACGCCGTGCGGGTGGTCGGCGAGCGCTACGGATTCGTTCCCGACTATCCGGTCGTAGTGGAGATCTACCCGCGCCACCAGGACTTCGCCGTGCGCACCTCAGGACTTCCCGGAATCGGTGCCCTCGGCGTCGCGTTCGGCGACGTGGTCGCCATGGACAGTCCATCGGCACGCAGCATCGACGAAGGTTTCGACTGGGCAAGCGCGTTGTGGCACGAAGTGGCGCATGTGATCACCCTCGGTGCCACGGACAACCGCGTTTCACGCTGGTTCACCGAGGGAGTCTCGGTGCTCGAGGAGTGGACCACCGGGCCGAGCCGCTTCCAGGGGGCGACTCCGGCCGAGGGCCGCCGTGCCCCCACGCGGATGGTGGTGGCCGCGTATCGAGACAATCGCCTATTGCCGGTGGCGACGCTCGACGAGGGGTTCATCCGACCGACCTACGAACAGCAGGTCATGGTTTCCTATGTCCAGTCTGGGCTCTTGTGCGAATACATCGCCGAGACCCACGGCCACGAGGCCCTGCAGAGAATCCTCGCCGCCTATCGAGCCGGCAAGTCAACGATTCAGGCGATCGAAGAGTCCCTCGAAATGTCTCACGAAGCCCTGGACGCGGCGTTCACGGACTACTTGGACGAACGATTCGACGGTCTTGACACGGATGCCTTCGGCAAGGCCCTGGCGGAGGCGTCGAGCGCAGCCGAACAGGGCGACTGGGCAACCGCCGCCACCGCCGCAGGCCGGGCCGTGGCAAGCTTTCCGACGCCGGATCCGCCGAGCCCGTATCCCCTGCTCGCCGAAGCCCAGCTGCGCCTCGGCGACCCAGTGGAGGCGGCGCAAACGCTCCTGACCTACTGGCGTGCCGGCGGGCGCTCGACCAGCGTGCTCGCGCGGCTGATTGAACTGCTGGACCAGTCCGAACGGGACGACGAAGCCCTCGACGTGCGCCGGAGCCTCACGCTGGTGGCACCCCTCGATCCCGCCAACCGAACCCGACTGGGCGATGCACTGCTGGCCCGGGACGAGCCGCGCGAAGCCCTTGACGAGTATCTGGCGGCACTGTCGCTGGATCCCCACGATGCCGCCGGCGTCCAATACCGGATCGCGCGGGCGTACCATAGGCTGAACGACACCGAGAACGCGAGGCGCCACGTGCTCCTGGCCTTGGAAATCGCCCCGCGCTTCTCTGACGCCCTGTCTCTACTGCTTGAGATCAATCGATGACCGAAACGAGATCGGAATACGCCACCACCAACGAAGAAGACGATTCGACGGCACCCGCCAGCACCGAACTCGTGGCTCAGTTCCACGCCACGACGACCGCGATCCGGGAGGCCCTGGGACGAATCGTCGTCGGCCAGGAAACCGCCATCGAGCAGCTCCTGATCTCGGTTCTCATCGGCGGTCACTGCCTGATCACCGGCCTGCCCGGCACCGCCAAAACGCTGATCGTGCGCACCCTGGCCCAGGCCCTGGGTCTCGACTTCAAGCGCATTCAGTTCACTCCCGACCTGATGCCGACGGACGTCACCGGCACGGACATCCTGGACGAGGATCCCGGCTCCGGTGCCCGACGGTGGCGATTCGAACCGGGTCCGATCTTCACCCAGGTGCTGCTCGCCGACGAGATCAACCGGACCCCGCCGAAGACCCAGTCCGCACTGCTCGAGGCCATGCAGGAATTCCGCGTCACCGCGCGGGGCGAGACCTATCCGCTCGAATTGCCCTTCGTGGTGCTGGCGACCCAGAACCCCATCGAACTCGAGGGCACCTACCCGCTGCCGGAGGCACAGCTCGACCGCTTCGTATTCAACGTCGTGCTCGACTACCTGGACGCCGGCGAGGAAGTCGCGGTGGTGGAACGCAATGTCCTCGGCATCGTCGACGAGACCATCGGCGCGCAGACCGAGGCCGGTGCCATCCTCGCCTATCAGCGCCTGGTCCGCGAGGTGCCGGTATCGGACGACGTGACCCGCTACGCCGTGGATCTGGTTCGCGCCACCCGACCGGACACCGATGCCGCACCCGAGTCGGTGGGCAAGTACCTTCGCTACGGCGCCAGCGTGCGGGCGGCGATCTATCTCTGTCTCGGCGCACGCGCCAGGGCACTGCTGGCAGGCCGATACCACGTTACCGAAGACGACATCCGGGCGCTGGCTCACCCGGTCCTGCGCCACCGGCTGCAGATCAACTACGTGGCCGAGTCCGATGGCGTGTCCGTGGAGGACGTCATCGCGGAACTCGGACAACGCGTCCCCTCGCCCGGTGGACCCCGCCGCAGCGCCGAAACGACCAGTGGCCAGAGCGCCGCGTGAACGCGGTCCGGGATAGCCGCGTGAACGCACCGCGTGGCGCGTAAGTCCCGCCCATGAACGGTCAGTCATCCGCACGGAGCGGAATGCCGACGCGGATGATCCCGCCGGCGCTGCTGGCGCGTCTCGCCTCCCTGGACCTCGTGGCCCGGGCCGTGGTGGACGGTGCCCTGCATGGCGCCCACTACACCGACCGCCCCGGCTTCAGCCAGGAATTCGCCGAGTACCGGGACTACATGCCCGGCGACGATCCTCGCTTCATCGACTGGAACGCGTACGCCCGCACCGAACGGACGTTGCTGAAGCTATTCGAAGGCGAGACCAACACCAAGCTCCTGGTACTGCTCGATACCAGCGCGTCGATGGACGCATTCGGCAGACGAGGCGTTCTGGGGCAACCCCGCGACAGGGGTGGCGAGGCCCCCACGAAGCTGCGCTACGCCGCCTACGTCGCCGCGGCGCTGGCGCACATCGCGGGACGCCAGCACGACGCGGCCGGCCTGCTGACGTTCGACGACTCCGTGCGCACGTTTCTGCCGCCGCGTCTCGGCCAGGCGCACCAGGTCTATCATCGGCTGGACGAGTTGACGCCCAGCGGTGGCTCGGACTGGACCGAGGCCTTCAGCTACGCCGCTGGCCGCCTGTCCAAGCGCGGCATCATCGCCGCCATCTCCGACTTCTACTGCGACCCGGCGGACTTCGGCCGAGCGCTCCGAATCCTCGGCACGCGGGGACACGATCTCATCGCGTTCCACGTGCTCGACGCCGAGGAACGCCAGCCGCGGGCACGGGGACCCCTTGGCGGAAACGTGACACTTCGCGATGCCGAATCGGGTCGGGTGATCGAGATCGATGCCGCCGACCTCAGAACGAGCTACCCGGAACGACTCGACGCGCACGAGCGGGCGCTCCGGCGGGAAGCCGGGGGTGCCGGCGCCCACTACGTGCGACTGAACGCCGACGAACCCCTCGACCGGGCGCTGCTCGGCTATCTCAGGTTCCGGAACCGGCGACGATGACCCTGCTCGCCGCCGCCTTTCTCGCCGGGCTCGCGACCTTGGCGGTGCCGCTATGGCTGCACCGCATGAGCGAACGCGCGCCGGCCGAGCGCGACGTGAGTTCGCTCATGCTGATGCGCGAAACCGAGGAACCGATACGAACCCGCCGCTCGCTCGCGCACAAGCTTCTGCTCGCCCTGCGGCTGTCCGTGCTCGCGGCGGTGACGCTTGCGTTCGCCCAACCTGCTCTCGAAGCCCTGCCCTTCGGGGGGGCGAACACCGAGGCCCCGGCCAAGCTCATCGTCCTCGACGGGTCGTTCTCGATGCGCCAAGCAGGTGCTTTCCCACGCGCCCTGGAGGTCGTCGCGGGACTCATCGCGGACGGGGGCGAGTCCCGCGTCGTACTCGCCGCCGACCGGCTGACCGTGGTGTCCGATCTCGCCGCGCTCGAACCCGGTTGGACACGGTTCGACTTCGCCGGGCTCCCGCCTCGGCTGGACGCCGTGCTCGCGACTCTCGCTGATCAGGAGAAGGACCGCGACTGGGTGGTCCACGTGGTGTCGGATTTCCAGGCGACTGCGGTTCCCGACCGACTCAACGCCCTGGTCGAGGGGGCTGCGTGGCCATTCGTCCTGCATCCCGTGGGCACGGAGGCCGACAACTGGACGGTCGAGGACGTCGTCATCTCGGGGAGTCACATCGAGGCTGCCATCAGCGGCCCGGCAGAGCCCGGGCGCCTGGACCTGGCCTTGCGTCGGGACGGCAACGAGACGCACCGCGTGAGTCTGTCGGTGGATCGAACCTCGCCAGGAACCGCGAGTTTCGAGATCCCGCCCGCGGGGCAACGCGGCGTTCTTTGGGAGGTGACCCTCGAAGCCCCCGATGCGATCACCGAGGACAACGTCTACCGCATTGTCCAGCCTCCCCGCAACGACACCGAGGTGGGCCTTATCGCAGGCGGTCCAGCCGGTATCGATGCCGACACCTCCAGGGCGGATTCGCTGACATTCCTCGATGCCGCCCTCAACGCCATCGACATCGACCCGGTCGGACTGGGCATGGACGGGCCTTGGCCGGACACCCTCGATGCCGTGATCGTCGTCGATCCGGGCGAGCTCGCGATTCCGCTGGTGCGCCGACTCGAACGCTATCTCACCGACGGCGGCGGGAGTTTGGTCGCCGTGGGTCCACGGACCCGGCGACACGGCGCGCTGCCGGTCGGCGGTGCGGCCATCACCGGTCGTGTCGCCACCGGGGTCCGCCGCGTGGTGGTCACCGACACAAGCCACCCGGTCAACTGGACGTCCTGGCGGGACGTCGTGGTCCAGCGCTCGCTGGCGATGCCGGCCGTCTCCGGCGAGACGCTGCTCGCCTTGGTCCCCTCCGACGACCTCGTGCCCTCCGGGGGAACCGCGTCGCTTGGCGAAGCCGAAACCGCCTTGCTGGTGGAACAGCGTTTCGGCAAGGGACGGCTCCTCACCCTGCTCACCGCCCTCGATCGCGATTGGAGTTCGCTCGTGCTTCGCCCGGCCTTCGTCGGGTTCATCCGAGACACCGTCGGCTATCTGGCGCGCAGCCTGCCGTTGGGCGCCTACGCGGGCGAGGCGTTGTCCATGCCCGTCGCCTCGGTGCAGATCTTCGACGCCGACAACGATCGCGTGCTGTCCCTGGACAGCACCGTCGGCCGACCCGTGGTGCGGATACCGCGCCCCGGCTTCTACACCGTACGCACACCCGGCCGGGAGGCGTTGTTGGCCGTCAACGTCGATCCGAGGGAGTCCGACCTCCGCCCGGTGCCGCCGGACGTCTTGGAACGCTGGCAGACGGCGACCGTCGCGGCGACGGCGCCGAGCGACGGTGGCATGTCCCGGGACAACGCCGCGACTGCGAACGACAGCTCGTCCGAGCCCAACTGGCACCCGCTGGCGCCTTGGCTGCTGGCACTCGCGGCGGTGCTGCTGGTGGTCGAATCCATGGCCGCAAACATCGGCCGCTTCAAGGTACCATCTTGGCTGCCCCTTCCCGGGCGTGCGACCACATGACGGGTGAGACCAACGTTTCCGACGCCGGCGAAAACAACGCCAACAGCGCGTTAGGGCGATACGTCGAGCGCTGCCGAAACCGCCTCGCGTGGATCGCTCGGGCCCGAATCGCGGCCGTCGGTGTCGGTGTCGTCACCCTGCTGACCCTCGCGCTCGCCGCCGGTGCCGCCTACCTGGTCCCATCCCAGGGATGGATCGTCGCGGCCCGGGTTCTGCTGTACGCGGCGTGCGCCGCAACGATCCTGGCCTGCATATTCCGTCGAATCAGCACCAAGCGCGCCGCCCGCGGCGCCGAACGCCGGGTCACGGCATTCGACGGCCAGTTGGTCACCTGGCTCGATGCTTCGCGGCGCCGGCAGCGCCCCGCCCTGCTGCCGCAGTTGGCGCGTTCGACACTGCGCATCGTCGACGGCAACCCGCCGCGACGGGTGGCGCCGAGTTGGCTCTTCGCGCCCCCGCTGATCGCCGTGACCGCCGCCGCGATCGTTCTCCTGTGGTCGTACCAGGCCGCACCCGAGAGTTGGCGGTTGCCCGCCGAGCGGCTCTGGCTCGGCGACCTGTTCGCCGACACCCGCCCGCAGATCGTCGTCGAACCGGGCGACACGGTCGTGCCCCGCGGCGCCGATGTGCTGGTGCGCGCGCGGGCGTACGGTTTCGCCGCGGCATCCCTCGACGTCAACGCCTCCTTCGCCGGCTCGGGGCGTTGGGAACGCGCTGGCATGTTGCCGTCGGCGCGGGACGAATTCCGGGAGTTCGTGCTGGTGGGCGTGAGCGACCCGGTGGACTACTACGTGAGCGCGGCGGGAATCAACTCGGACCGATTCCGCATCGAGGTCGCCGACCTGCCGGTCATCACCAATATCGAAGTGGCGCTCACGTTTCCCGCCTGGACCCGGCTCGAGGGACGAACCCAGGACCACGGCGACGTGGCGGGCGTCGAGGGTACCGAAGTCGCCATCGCCGTCGAGGCGAACCGACCCCTCGGGGATGCCCACCTAGTGGTAAGCGGTGCCGACCGGAATCTCGACGGCGGGCGCAGTACGTTCACCATCGAATCGCCGGGTACCTGGCATGTCGCCTTGACGCACCGCGGTCAGGTTGTCCGCATCAGCGACGAGTACCTGATCGATGTGGTCCGCGACCGCCCGCCGGAGGTGGATTTCACCTTTCCCGGTCGCGACCGTTCGGCCACCGCCATCGAGGAGGTGTTTCTCCGCTTCAGCGCAAAGGACGACTTCGGCGTCGATGCCCTGACCTTGCGCTACGCGGTCAACGGGGGTGCTTGGACGGATATCGAAGGCTCGGCCGACGGGGATACGGAGGCGAGCCTTGCCTACATGATCCAACTCGAGGATCTCCGTGACGAGGAGGACGAGCGGCCGCTGCGTCCCGGCGACCTGGTGACGTTCCATATCCTCGCCGAGGATCACCGGCAATCGACCAGGAGCGCGCTGTATTTCGTCGACGTGCGCCCGTTCGACAAGCGCTATCGAGACACCGGCGTCAACCAGGACGGCGGTGGCGGCGGCGGCGGCGGTGGCGAGCAGGAACTGTCGAATCGCCAGCGAGAGATCCTCAACGCCACCTGGAACGTCATTTTAGAGCGCGACACGGATGTCCGAACCGGTGCGGATCTGGACGACCAGGTGGATCTGATCGGCATCCTCCAGGGCACGCTCAAGGAGCAGGTCGATACCCTCGTGGCCCGGGCGGAAGGCCGGCGCCTGTCCGACGACGACGAGGTCGAGCCCTTCGTAGCCGAACTCAAGAACGCCGCCGAACAGATGGCCATCGCCGCCGAGCGGCTCGCCGAACGCGAACTCGACGACGCCGTCAGTCCGGAGCAGCGCGCACTGCAATACCTGCTGACGGCCGAGGCGGGACTGCGCAACGTCGACGTGACCATGTCGCGCGGCGGCCGGGGATCCGGGGACGCCGTGAGCCGGTCGCTATCGGAACTGTTCGAACTCGAGACGGACCCCGAGAAGAACCGCTACGAGCAACCGCAGCAGCCCGGTGCCGGCCAAGGCCAGGAGGAGGCCGAGGAGGAGTGGAAGCGACTCACCGAACTCGCCCGGCGGCAGGAGGAACTCGCCCGCGAGCAGGAACGTAACCGGGAACAGACGCCGATGTCCCGGTGGCAGCTCGAACGCCTGCAACGGGAACTCGAATCCCTGCGGGACCTGCTCGCCGGTGATGAGAACCAGCAGTCGCCGCAAGATGGCCAGCGCCCGCAGGACGGTGCGCAGCGCAGCGGCGCGCGGGGCGGGCGTTTGGATGGACGTCCCATCGCCGGTCGAATTCCCCGGGGCGAAACACTCGACGATCTCGACCGCGCCCGGGAGTCCATCGAGCGATCCCTTGAGCGCGACGCCAACGGGGAGACCGCCGCGGACGCTTTCCGCCAAGGTGCCGAGGCGCTACGCCAAGGTGCCGAGCAGATCCTCCAGGACAGTCGAGATGCCGTGGCCTCGGGACTCCGCGATGCCGAACGACGCGTCGGCGAACTCGTCGACGAGCAGGAGCAGATCCTTGAACGTCTCGAGTCGTTTCAAGAGGAGGTCCTCGATACCGTACGTCGAGGGCAGTCGTACCCGTCGCGACGCGACGACTTCCTGGCCGAGGCGGAGAACAAGCGAGACATGCGGCGCGATCTGGAATCCGTCGCCGCGGACGTGGCCCGGCTGCGGGAGGAACTCGCGCGATCCGACGGCGAAGACGCCGACCTCACCACCATGCTCGATCGGGCCCTCGATGATCTCGCCACCAACCGGGTGGCTGAACAGCTGTCCATCACGGCCGAGTACTTCGAGCTCGGGCGCCCGCTTTACATCAGCGGGCGCGAGCGCCGCATCCACGATGCGCTGCAACGCCTGCAGACCCGCCTCGGCCTCGCCTTGGAGCGCCTCGACGAGAACGCCGATGGCAATCCGACAACGCAACCCGGCGTCGCCGACGTCCAGGGATTGCGGCGGGACCTGGTTGACGTCGGAGCGGGCGGTGATCCGCAGGCGCTGGGCAATATCGCCCGCGCCGTGGCGCGACTCGCCGGTGATCTGGAGGATTCCGGGGAACTGGATTTCAGCGAGCACCAGCGCGCGTACCGAGGACTGGGTGCCAGCCCCGAGAACCGCGAGCGTCTATACCACCTGACCCTGGCCGAACTCGACCGCCTCGAGATCGCCCTCGGCAAGGTTAACGGTGCCGCGATCCGCGCCGAGGAGCCAAGGGACGAAGGCTACGACTCGGACGCCGTGGCGCGCTATTTCCGCGAGCTTAGCGGTGGTGGCGGCGCGCCCTGACGGGCGCGTTAGGAGTTTCGCTTTGCGAAACTTCTGCGCGACTGTCGCTGGCCTGACGGCGTTTAGCCTGAGCGGACGAAGATCGCGGTTTCGATCCGGTCGAAAGCGTTCTCGTAGACCTCCGCTTCGACGATTGGGCGGTCCCTACGGCTGGTCTGGCCGCGGTCTCTGAACTCCTGGGAGGTCTCCACGAAGTTGAGCCGCACCCGGGTCTTGTCGTCGACCTCTTCGATGAACGCCGTGGCCCGCGTCTGGGACACCTGAGACGTATTGAGCAGCCACTCCAGGATGCCGGTTTCGCCTGTGGCCAGACCCTCGGTGGTGATGAACCCGGTGGCGAGGTCCGCGCTGTTGACGATGTATCCGAGGTCCTGAAACACCGACATCACGCTGGCGAACACGACCTGCTTGCTCTGTTCGTATTCGCGGGTCTGCACGCTCTGGATCTGCAGCGGTGTTGGTGACGGCGGCAGTTGCACGCAGCCCGCGAGAAGCGCGCAGGCGGCGACTCCTGCCAATGGTCTTGTCATTGCAAGCATGTCCGATGTCCCCTCTTAGAAGTTGGACTCCCTGCTGCGGAAGTCCGACACCACGTCGTTGGCGTCGAAATCGATGATCAACGTGATCATCCGCGAGCTCGTCTCGAGTCCGCTGGACGACGAGCCCAAGCTGCCACCGCCGGCAGCGCGCGACCCGGTCAGGATGATGGTCCACAAGCCGGACTGGCTCGCGGACTGGGCGACACGCGCCGACCTTTGATAGGTCCACACCTCGGTCTCATCGCCTCTTCGGGTCGTGACGTTGGGCGCGCCGAAGGTCTCCAGCACGGCCGCCTTCGTCGTCTGCCCGACGATCAGATTCATCTGCACGTTGCCCTGCGTCAGCGTGGAGTTCCTGTCCGATACAGGCTGGATGGGAACGCATGCCGCGGCCACAAGTCCAACTAGGAGGACAAGCACCGCATGGACTGGGGTTCGAATCGACTTCATGGTTCCTCCCTTGCCGTCGTCGATGAGGCAGCGCCGCGGTCGACCCGCGACGCGTTGGGCCAAATGTACTCCCAATTGCTGAACGATTGCTGAACACGCGACGGCTTCGCCGTCGCTGCGAACCACGACGCGGCCGCGCGCCGCCGGAGCGTCGCCGTCACAGGCCGTTGACGTACTCCAGCGTCTCGGCGAGCGCCCGGTCGAACTTGCCGAACAGTTCGTCCAGCTCCTTGTCGTCGATGATGAGCGGCGGACAGAAGGCCATCGCATCGCCCAGGTTCCGCAGAATGAGGCCGTGATCCAGACACCGATTTAGGCAGTACGGGCCGACCGCCGCGTCCGCCGGGAACTTCGCCTTCGAATCCCTGTCGGCAACCATTTCTATGGCGCCGATCAAGCCGACGCCGCGCACATTGCCGACCAGCGGATGGTCCTCGTACGAGCGCAGGCGGGCCTGGAAGATCTCTCCCATCCGCGCCGCATGGCCGAAGACGTCGCGCTCCTCCATGAGCTCGAGATTGCGCAGCGCCAGGGCCGCGCACACCGGGTGGCCGGTGTACGTGAAGCCGTGGCCGAACATGCCGATTTCGCGGCTCGCCTCGATGAACGGTTCGTACATGAACTCGGGAATGATCGCCGCGCTGATCGGCAGGTAGGCCGAGGACAGCGCCTTGGCGATGCTCATGGTGGTGGGCTGGATGTCGAAGGTCTGCGCGCCGAAGGGATTGCCGGTACGGCCGAAACCGCAGATCACCTCGTCGTCGATGTAGAAGATGCGGTGGCGGCGCAGCACTTCCTGGATCTTCGCGTGGTAGCTGTCCGGGGGCACGATCACGCCGCCGGCACCGAGCACGGGCTCCGCGATGAAGGCGGCGATGGTCTCGGGGCCTTCCGCCTCGATCAGGTCGTTCAGACTGTTGGCCAGGCGCGTCGTGAACTCGTCCTCCGTCTCGCCCTCCCGGGCCTCGCGGTAGTAGAACGGCGAGTCCGTGTGCAGGATGTTGGGAATCGGCAGGTCGAATTGCCGGTGGAACGGCGGCAGCCCGGTGAGACTGCCGGCAGCGACGGTGACGCCGTGAAACGCGCCGTGTCGCGAGATGATCTTCTTGCGTTCCGGCCGGCCGATCAGGTTGTGGTAGTACCACATGAGCTTGACCTGGGTGTCGTTGGCATCCGAGCCGGAGAGCCCGAAGTACACCCGCCCGGCATCGAACGGCACCATTTCCTTGAGCTTCTCCGCCAGCAGGACGCTGGGCTCGTGGGTCTTGCCCGCGAACAGCTGCGAATAGGAGAGCTTGCGGAACTGCTCCGTCGCCGCCTTGATGAGTTCCTCCTCGCCGTAGCCGAGCGCCGTGCACCACAGGCCGGCCATCCCCTCGATGTACTGCTTGCCGTGGTTGTCCCACAGGTAGACACCCTTGGCATGGGTGTGAACGGTCGGTCCGTCCTCGTGCAGATCGGCGAGGTTCGTCGTCGGATGCAGGATGTGCGCGAGGTCGCGCGCTTCGATCGAGCCAGGCTCGAACTCGTTGTGGAGCGGATCGGTCACGAGAGTCCCCCGACGGTCGGGAATGCAGGGGCAGCGATCTTACAGGATCGCCAATCGGGTTGACCGAGGGGATGCGAAGCGGTTGCGGTGTCAGTCCAGGCCGTCGAGGACATCGCCTAGCACGGCGGCCAGCGTTGCGATCTCGTCCTCGGCGACGATGAGCGGCGGCGCCACGGCGATGATGTCCGCCGTGGTCCTCACCAGGATGCCGCGGTCGAAAGCTCGGCCGAACGCCTCGGTGGCCCTCGCCGTCGGTTCCCCCGCGCGCGGCTCCAACTCCACCGCGCCCACCAGGCCGAGGTTGCGGACGTCGCGCACGTGGGGCTTGTCGCGCAGGCCGTGCAGTGCGTCTTCGAGGACCGGTTCGAGCGTACGGGATCGTTCGAACAACCCCTCGTCGCGATACACATCCAGCGCCGCGTGTGCAGCCGCCGCGGCCACCGGATGCCCGGAGTAGGTGTAGCCGTGGAACAACTCGATGGCATCGGGCGCGGCATCGATGATCGTCTTGCGGATCTCCCCGCGGGCGAGCACCGCCCCCATGGGCACGGCGCCGCTGGTCAGTCCCTTGGCGATGGTGATGAGGTCGGGCACGACCCCGAAACGCTCCGCCGCGAAGCCCGCACCGAGCCGGCCGAAGGCCGTGATGACCTCGTCGAATATCAGCAGGATTCCGTGTTTCGCGGTGATCTCGCGTAGCCGCTCCAGGTAGCCGATGGGAGGGATCAGGACACCCGCGGAGCCAGCGAAGGGTTCGACGATCACCGCCGCGATGGTGGATGCGTGGTTGACCGCGACGATCCGCTCGAGTTCGTCGGCGAGGTGTGCGCCCCATTCGGGCTGTCCCCGGCTGAAGGCCTGGTGATCGAGATCGTAGGTCTGGGGCAGGTGCAGGACGCCCGGCAGGAGCGGACCGAAGTGTTTGCGGTTGTTGCCGATGCCGCCGACGCTGGTTCCGCCGAATCCCGCGCCGTGGTAGCCCCGCTCGCGACCAACGAAACGGGTGCGTTCGGACTCGCCGCGGGCGTGGTGGTAGGCGAGCGCGATCTTCAACGCCGTGTCGACGGACTCCGAACCGGAGTTGGTGAAGAACACAGCGTCGACATCCTCCGGCGCCATGTCCGCCAGGCGTTCCGCCAAGGCGAACACCTTGGGATGGCCCACCTGGAACGCCGTCGCGTAGTCGAGTTCCGCAACCTGGTCTGCGATCGCCTCGACGATGCGAGGGTGACCGTGACCGGCATTGCAGCACCACAGACCGGAAATGCCGTCGAGCACCTCGCGCCCATCGTCGGTGCGGTACCGGGTGCCGGAGGCCGCCACCAGAAGGCGTGGGTCAGCCTTGAACGCCCGGTTCGCGGTGAACGGCATCCAGTAGGCGTCGAGGCTCCGTTCGTTGTGTAGACGTGTCATCTTTGGGGATCGGCCTCAGATCAAGTCGGCGGGTTCGAGGTCGAACTCGGCCATCACCTGATCGGCGTAGTCGATGCGCCCGGTGATCTCGCCGGCATCGCCATGGCACAACCTGAGGCACGCCTCGGCCATGTGCTCGACCGGTGTCACGCGGTCCTTGTTGGACTCGTTGATGAGCTTGTGGTGAACAACGCCCGGCGTCGCCACCAGCCCCGGCGAGATCACGTTCACCCCGACTCCCCGACCGTAGACCTCCTGCGCGAGCCCCGTCGTGAACCGCTCCAGCGCCGCCTTGCACATGCCGTAGACGGTACCGCCGTGGCCACCGGGGGCCTTGGCGTTGGGATGGATCGCGGCATGGGACGAGATGTTGAGTATCCAGCCCCGGCCACGCTCCAGCATGGATCCCAGGCACAGCTGGGCCAACTCGAACGGTCCCCACACCTGCACGTCCATCATGATGCGGAAGCGCTTCTCGGCGAAGTCGGTGACCGGCATGAACCAGGTCACCGCGGCGTTGTTCACCAGGATGTCCACGGGCCCGTAGGCGTCTTCCGTCGCCTTGACGAGGCTGTGGCGGTCCTCCTCCTGGGACAGGTCGGCCTTGACCGCGGTCGCTTCGCCGCCGGCATCGCGGATCGCCTGCACGGTCTCGTTGATCGAGCCCGGCAGGAAGTGGTCCGCCGGGTCCACGGTGCGGGCCGATACGACGACCTTCGCCCCCTCCATGGCGTAGCGTTTGGCGATGGCCTCACCGATGCCGCGGCTTGCGCCGGTGATGACGGCGACCTGACCGGCTAGAACGCCGTTGGGCTTGATTGACGACATGAAGCTCCCCTCTGTCTGATCTCAAACGGGGGCGGATCATATCCTAGGGGGCGGTCGCGCGCCCTGGCGGGCGCGTTGTGGTCACGTTGTGGTCACGCTCACGGATATCTTCGCGTCACGCGCGTGCCGATGCGCGTCAGGATCTCGTAGCCGATGGTGCCTGCCCACGCGGCGATCTCATCCAAACCCACCGTGGGACCGAAGATCTCCACCCAGTCGCCGACGGCAATACCATCCACGACGGCCGTGGCGTCGATGTGCATCAGGTCCATGGACACACGCCCGACAACGGGGACGCGCGAGCCCTGCCACGCCACCTGCGCCTCGCTCGACAGAACCCGGGGGACACCGTCCGCGTAGCCGATCCCCAAGACCGCGATGCACGTCTCGGCGGTGGTGGTGTGGGTTCCCCCGTAACCGACCGGTTCGCTCCCGCCAACCTGTCGCAGGGCCAGCACCCGTGCCTCCAGGGTCGCCACGGTACGCAAGGGGTTCGGTTGTGTGGCGAACGGGTTGCCGCCGTAGAGGGCGATGCCGGCCCGGGTCATGTCCGAGGCCACACCCGACAGCGCGCCTGCGGAATTGGCGAGACTGGTGATCGCGTCTGGAAAGACCGTCCTGGCGCGGGCGAAACGATCGACCTGGCGATCCGTCATCGGGTCGGCGGGTTCATCGGCGTTGGCCAGATGGGAGAGCACGACGCGAACGTTCAGACCCTCGAACCGGTCCGCGGACAGGGCATCCCAGGGAAAGCCGAGTCGGTGCATCCCGGTGTCCACATGTACGGCAACGGGCAAATCGCGGTACGGCGTCCAATGCCGCACCTGGATCTCGTCGTTCAGCACGGGAGTCAGAGCTGTTTCCGCCATCGTCTGCGCACCGCCGTCGTCCAACGGGCCTGAGAACACGTAGATGCGGGGCGCCGCGGAAACACGCCGAAGCTCGACGCCCTCCTCCAGCGTGGCGACGAAGAAGTCGCAGCATCCCTCGGCACACAGCGCCTCGAATGCCGGTACGGCGCCCGTGCCATAGCCGTTCGCCTTGACCACCGCGGCCGTGCGCGGTGCCGCCGCTGCAACGCGCCGGTAGTTGGCCCGCAGCGCACCGAGGTCGACGGTAAGCCTGGCGGACTCCGAGCCCGATCCCTCTCCGGTCGAGTCCAAGCCCTCGGTTTGCTCCATCATCTTGTCGTCCGCTCCGGGTCCGACCCGACTATAGCCCCGGTGTGCGCATCGAGTATGGCCGACACGTCCACGGTCTCCCGCCACCAGAGTGGATTCACAGCGAACGCCTCGGTGCCGAAACGCCCGGTGAAGTAGGTGAGCTTGGCCGGCGCGTTCGGGACGAAGCGCCGGTTGAACGCCTCGTTGGCCGAAACGCCGACCAGCAGGCTGTCCGGCCTTGGCGACTCGCGCAGAGCCAGGCTGAACGCCTCCATCGACCGGCTGCTCCGAAAACCGGCGACTCGGCCATCATCGTGGAACTCGACCGCGAAGATGCCAGGCTCTCCTTGTTCGAGCGCGAGTCCCTCGACGTTCGCCAACAGCTTCCGTCCGTCGATGCGAATCACAGGCCCCATTGCTTCGAAGACGATCTCGTCGCCGCTCTGCAGTCGAATGGGTGGTAGCGACTGGATCAACGCCGGGAGTGAGTCCGGACCCAGGGCGAACCAAGGACTGTCGAAGCGCAGCAGCGAAGCGCCTAGATTGTGGCGACGCCAGTTCTCGAAGCCGAGGAAGTCGAGCAGGGTCGGCATCACGTCGAAGTGCGTGCCCGGCTTGTCGACGACCGCGGCATCGGCATCCGGTGCCCACACCAGGAAGCGCAGCCTGCGATCCTCGGCATGGTCGATGAGCACACCCGAAAGGTCGTTGCGGTGCGCGAGGTGGTCCGACAGCAGGACGACGACGGTGGTGGGATGCCGCTCACGCACACCGGCGATGAATTCGGCAAGTAGCCGGTCCGAACAACGCACCGCGAACTCCATCCCGTTCATGCCCGCCCGCGGACCGCAACTCGTCGACGGGAGTCCCGACGGGTGGTGTGTGTCCAGTGTCAGCAGGGCCAGCATGAAGGGCTCCTCGCCACGACTCCACTCCTCGAGCTTTTCGTCGGCGAAGGCGAACAGGGCATCGTCGTGAACACCCCAGCCGGATGACCGCGATGCATCCGGGAAACGCGCCTGCAGGGCTTCGCGACCGTAGCGCTCATCGAATCCGTGAGCCGCAAGGAACTTTCCCTTCCCCGCGAATGCCAACGGCGCACCGCCCATGTAGGCCGTCCGGTAGTCGTGCGCCGTCAGCACATCGGCGAGACAGTTTTGTCCGCCCAAGGGCGCATCGACGTTCGGCAGCAACACGTTGATGTTCTCCCAGGTGAAGCTCGTGCGCAGCGGTAGAGCGCACATGGCCGCGATCATGCCGGTGATCGTGGCTTCCGTGTCACGCACCTGGCGCATGTCGGTAAAGCGGGCCCCCTGTTTCGCCAGATCGCTCAAACGAGGGGTCAAATCCTCGCCGAAAACACCGGCGCGGCTGTAGGTCGCCTCCAAGGACTCGGCGAAGACCAGGACGAGGTTCCTTGGTTCGACGAGCGGCTCGACAACGATGGCCTTCGGCAACGTCTGCGGAATGATCGTCGCCACGCGCTCGTCGCCGAGGCGTTCGACGCCGTAGCCGAGAAGTGAGATGAGCGGCGCGTAGCACACGAGTCCCAAACTCGCGGCGACCCCAAGACGCACTCGTCCCACGGTGCCGCTTTGGCGTCGGAGAACCAGGGGCCAGGCGCAAAGCACGAGTAGGTAGATCAACGCGCCGAAGAAGAGCGGCGCGAATGCTTCCCTCGCGATGGCGAACGTCTCGCCGTCCAGGTGATGGAAGAACGGCGCGTTGAACCCGGTGCCCTGCAAGTAGAGGGAAGAGGCCAGCGCGATGTTTGCGAGCGCCGTCGCCCCATTCAGCACGAACGCCACGAGTCGCTGCCAGATCCCGCCGCGCCAGAGCCAGACCACCAGGACCGCGATGCCGATGCCGGACACCAGCCAGTAGGCGTAGGCCGCGTTGAAGGAGACCGCCGCCGCGACCGGGACGAGATGGAGCAGGTAGTACAGATAGGCCGTGGGGTACATCCGCTCGCCTACTGCGCCGTCTCGGACTCCCGGACCGGTGATGTGGTCTCGACGTATCGCCGTAGACGTTCGAGTTGTCCCCACTGGATTCGCATCGAGTGTCCTCGGGTGACGGAGCACGGATTGTGACATGGCCCCGGTCGACGGCGCGTTCTACGGCGCGTTCTACGCAATTCGGGCAGGGTCGGGTAAGCTCTCGCCCGTTGGCGTGGAAGGGGAGGAAGACATGGCCGACGACGGGGCAAGACTGCGAGCCGGTCTCGGGCATCCGGTGATCGACGCCGATGGCCATTGGCTGGAATACGGGCCGGTGGTTGGCGCGGCGATGGAGAAGATCGGTGGCGAGCCCGCCGTGCGCGCCATGCACATCAACGGCGAGCGGGTCCGGCGCTCGCTGACAATGACGCCCGCCGAACGACGCCGGGGAAACGTCGCCCAAGAGGCGTTCTGGGGCGCACCGACCAAGAACACGCGCGACCGCGCCACGGCCATGATGCCGAAACTGCTCTACGAACGCCTGGACGAGTTCGGCGTCGACTTCGCCGTGCTGTTCCCGACCATGGGGCTGGGACTACCCCGGGTAAGCGACGCCGAGGCGCGCACCGCCGCCTGCCGGGCCTTCAACATCTACCAGGCGGAACTCTTCGAGCCGCTCAAGGACCGCATGACGCCGCCCGCGGTGATTCCCATGCACCACCCGGAAGAGGCGATCGCCGAACTCGAGCACGCCGTCGGCGAACTGGGCCTCAAGGCGGTGATGCTGAACAGCATGATCGACCGGCCCATCGCCAAGGTGGCCGAAGACCGGCCCGATGCCGCCGACCTCGCCGTCTGGTACGACGTGATCGGCCTCGACAGCGCCTACGACTACGATCCGGTGTGGCGGACGTGCCGCGAACTGGGCGTCTCGCCGACATTCCACCGCGGCTCCCGAGGCCGGGCGTTCCGCATGTCCCCGTCGAACTTCTGCTACAACCACATCGGCCACTTCGCGGCGGCGTCCGAAGCGGTGTGCAAGGCGATCTTCCTAGGTGGCGTCACGCGCCGCTTCCCGGAGCTCAATTTCGCCTTCCTCGAGGGCGGTGTGGGCTTCGCATGCCTGCTCTACGCCGACCTCATCGGCCACTGGCACATCCGCAACCGCGATGCCCTGGAAGATGTCAACCCGGCAAACCTGGACACGGCGGAACTGGCCGCGTTAGCCGAACAATACGCGCCGCCGGAGATGGTCGACGCCATCCGCAGCGGCAACGGCATCAGCACGAACAGCGGCGCGCGAACCACCGGCGGACTGGACGAACTCGACGACTACGCCGCCTGCGGCATCGATTCGGTGGAGGACTTCAACACCCTGTTCGTCGAGCCGTTCTACTTCGGCTGCGAGGCGGACGACTCCAACAACGCCTGGGCCTTCAACCGCGACTGCAACCCGGGGGGTGCCGAGATCAAGACCCTGTTCGGCTCGGACATCGGCCACTTCGACGTGCAGGACATGTCGGAGGTCGTCACCGAAGCCTACGAACTGGTCGAGGATGGACGGATCGACGCCAATGGGTTCCGCCGCTTCGTGTTCGAGAACCCGGTGCACTTCTGGGGCAAGACCAATCCGGCGTTCTTCGACGGAACCCGGGTGGCGGCCGAAGCACGGGCATTGCTCGAAGCATAGCGGTGCTCAGGGGTAGACGATGAACTCCAGGAGATTGCCGTCGGGATCGCGGATGTAGGTGCTCATCCCCGTTTCGCCCCGGCCGCCGACCCTCGGCACCGGTCCTTCCACCACCGGCGCGTCGACCCGCGCGAGCGTCTCAGCCAGTTCGTCCGCGGATCCGTCCCAGACGAAGCAGATGTCGCCACAGCCGGGCCGGGCCGATGGTCCCCGCAACGTGAACGTTCCCGACTGCCAAGCCTGTGGACCATGGAAGTTGATCTTGTTGTCGCCGAATACCACGGAATAGAACAGCGGCGGCTGGACCTCCACGACGTCGCAACCGAGCCTCCCATAGAAGCGCAGCATGGTGTCGACATCGGCAATGGGTAACGCGGCGTGGTCGAATCTGGCTATGGGCATTGCTCGTGTCCGGTCATGTATGCGTCCGGCCCGCGGATCGCGTGGGCACTTCGTCATCCAGGCGGGCGGGATGGTTGCTCCTTCCCGTGCGGTAGGGTCAGTCCATAGCACCGAGCCGAAGGAGGAAGTCGTCCATGTCCGTGCAATCGAGTACCGCCCTTAGCGTTTCCTCGTGCGGACATCGGTGGTCAGATCGACCTCCAACACCACGTCGGGGGGAGGGAAGTCGGGCTGCGGCGTGTCGCTCAGGACCACGAAGGCTTGCGGAATGTAGCTCGGACGGTCGAGGTAGATGGAGGCGTCGGCCTGCGCGGATCGCAGCCGGCCGCCGTCAGCGTCCCACTCCTGGAGGTCGGCGTGGCCGAACATCGCGATCGGCCTACCACGCATCTTGGCGATGTCGGCAACCAGTTCGACGAACCGACTGCACGGCTCTTCGTGCCTCGGGCTGGGTTCGCGGACCTCCCAGGCGATCTCGGTCTCGGCGTCCCAGTACTCGTAGCGGCCCTCATAGTCCGCGATTTCGTCGCGGGTAACCCGGACAGGCCGGCAGCCGGTCAACCTGATGGCGGTCTTGGGCTCGGCATCGTCCTTCGTTAGCGCGGTGACGGTTCTTCCAGCCAACGCTACCTCCTGACCAACCTACAACGATGGCGAAGCATAGCGTGCAGGAGGCCGACGGAACAGTGCATGGACAACAATATGCAGCAAACACAATGCCTTGAGTACACATTTGTGCGAATGCAGGGTGACCGACTCGAAGTGAGGAACTGAAGCGCTGCTTCTTGAGAATATGGCGCGCCCGCAGGGACTCGAACCCCGAACCACCAGGTTCGAAGCCTGGTACTCTATCCAGTTGAGCTACGGGCGCAGAGCAGCGGATTGTACGCGCCGCCGCTGGTGGCGACCAGAGTCCGCAAGCGGCTTCACGTGGATGACGAAGGCAAGCCCCACGTGGGTGCCGACGCGAACGCCACGTCGATGGCGGCAACACCTCGACAGCGCGGCCCGCCCGCTGATTAGACTCCCGGCATGAATTGGGTTTCATGCTGTATTGGGCATACCGAAGTTTGGCAGGAGAAATTGGGATAAGTCAATATTATCCTCGCCAAACGTTTTTTGATGCGGTTAAGAATCTTGACGATAAGACACCAATGTCCTCGGCCTGTTGTTGAAGCTCGTGGTGCTGTGCTGCACCTTGTTCCTTTGGACGTGGGGTGCTGGGTACATGATACTCTTTGAGCGCGAATCAACGTCGTAAGGAGGGAGCATGAAACGACGATCAACCCACAGGCCCGACTACGGGAACGCGAAACCGGAAGATTTGGCCAAGGCGCGACTGCGCCCCGTCCATCTCTGATCAAGCAATCCTTGGCTTGATCAGAAACGCAAAAACAAGAGCACGGTATTTTTTGCGCGCAAAATTCAATTCCTTGCGTCGTTGAATTTGGCGGCACATCCCTGTGCCGCGCCAGGGAAGGTCTCAATCAGACTTTCCCTAGTGTCCCAATAAATAGTCGAACATGTTCAAACTGGTTATGACCATCCTTGTCGGTTGCCAAGTCGTCCTCGTTCGAGAGCACTGAAGAATGCGGAGTCCTCTCGAACAGGGTCTTCACCGCATTCTCGGACGTCCCGTAGAACGACTTGATACGCAGTTGTTGTTTGATCCATTTGAAGAAAAGCTCCACCTGCCACCGGCAGCGATACAGGTCGGCGACGGTTGCGGCCGTGATCGCGAAGTTGCTGGTGGGGAAATCGAACGTATTGCCGGTTGCGGCGTCCCGGTACTTGACCCGGCGCAGCGACTGCGCGTAGTCGTCCTTCGACGTGGCGCGGGTCAGGACGACGGTCTGGTCACACTTGGTGCCGGCGTAGGGTTGACTTGTTCATGCAAGGGGCTGGTAGCGCACACCAGCTGTGGAAACGCCGGCCCATCGGGGACGTGCGGACTGCTACAATTTTCGAACCGACACGGGGACGTCGCGTCGCTCCAACCGGCGAGGCAGCAATCACGACATGACCGCCGAATTCGACACCGTCGACGACGCCATCGCTGCCATCGCGGCGGGTGAGCTGGTGGTCGTCGTGGACGACGACGACCGCGAGAACGAGGGCGACCTGATCATGGCGGCGGCCAAGGCGTCGTCGGACAAGATCGGCTTCATGGTCCGCTACACCAGCGGCATACTCTGCGCCTCGATCACCGAGGAACAGGCCAAGCGCCTGCATCTCGATCCCATGGTGGCACGCAACGAAGCGCCCCTGGCGACGGCCTACACGGTGACCGTGGACTACAAGGTCGGCTTGACGACGGGGATCTCCGCCGACGAACGGGCCAATACGGTCCAGGCCCTGGCGAGCAACAACACGGCGGCCGACGACTTCGCCCGCCCCGGCCACATCCTGCCGCTGGTGTCCCGCCAAGGGGGTGTCCTGGTCCGGTCTGGCCATACCGAAGCCGCGGTGGACCTGGCTCACGCGGCGGGGCTTCCGCCGGTCGGCGTACTCGCCGAGATCGTCAACGACGACGGCAATCCCAAGCGCCTCGGGGAACTGCGGGACTTCGCCGACGAACATGACCTCCGGATCATCTCGATTGCCGACCTGATCGCCTACCGGCAACGCCGCGAGGAGCTTGTCATTCGCACCGAGGAGTTCGAGGTCGCGACCTCCATCGGGCCCGCGCGTGGTTACGCCTACCGCACCCGTTTCGAGGATGCGGAACATCTCGCGCTAGTGTTCGGCGATCTGACGCAGGTCGACGAGGTGGTGGTCCGCATCCACCGGGGGAAGCTGATCGAGGATCTGTTCGGCTCCCAGACGAAGCATGAGAAGAGCCTCCTCGAGGCGTCCCTGCAACGCATCGACGAACTCGGTGGCGGTGTCCTCATCTATCTGCGCAGCGGCTTCGCCGGCGTGCCGCTGGACAATCTGACCGGCACCGAGGTGAGTCGCGCCGGCGCCCGCAACCGGGACTGGCTGGAGATCGGCGTGGGTGCGCAGATTCTGCGCGATCTCGGCATCTCGAAACTGCGAATTCTCGCCGGCCGCGAGGTCGATTTCGTGGGTCTGGAGGGATTCGGGCTGTCGGTGGTCGCCACCGACCTGCTATGACGCGAATCGGCGTCACCCTGGGCGATCCCGCCGGCATCGGACCCGAGGTCGCGGTCAAGGCCCTCAACAACGCCCACCGTCCCGACGCCCGGATCGTCATCTACGGACCCGCCTGGGCACTCGCGCTCGGCGCCGAGCAAGCCGCGCTGTCCGTTCCCGCCGATTGCGAATTGGTGGACATCGGCGTACCCCGTCCCGACGACTTCGAGGTGGGCACGGTTTCCGCAGTCTGCGGGGAAGCCGGCGTCGCCGCCGTCGAACGCTGCGCGCGCGACGCCATGGCCGGCCGGATCGCTGCGATGATGACCTGTCCGCTGCACAAGGAGGCGATTCACGCCGCCGGCTACGTCGACGACATCGGCCACCAGGAGATTCTCGGGCGGCTCTCGGGTGCCACCACGACGGCGACGATGCTCATGACGCCGGGATTGAGAGTGGTGCATCTATCGACGCACAAGTCGCTGATCGAGGCGGGCAGGTTCGTCACCCGCGCCAACGTGCTGGACAAGCTACGCCTGTGTCACGACTCGCTCACCCGATGGGGCCTGGCCAAGCCGAGGATCGCGGTGGCGGCCTTGAATCCCCACGGCGGCGAAGGCGGGCTGCTCGGCCGCGAAGAGATCGACGAGCTCGCACCGGCGGTGGCCGACGCCTGCGAACAGGGGATCGACGCGCGCGGACCGCTGCCGGCGGACTCCGTGTTCAACCGGGCGATCGGCGGCGAGTTCGACGTCGTGCTGGCGATGTACCACGACCAGGGGCACATCGCCATCAAGGTGCACAACTTCCACGAGAGCGTCACCGCCACCCTCGGCATCCCCCTGATCCGCACCTCCGTGGACCACGGTACGGCGTTCGACATCGCCGGCCGCGGCATCGCCGACCCGACGGGCGCCAACGCCGCGCTGAACGCCGCCGTGCAACTCGCCGAGGGCACTTTCGGACAGTCCCACGACGAGGCACACTGACCGTTCGCCGTTCACACCCGAGATTCCCATGAAAGCAGCCGTGTTCCGCGCCGTTAACACTCCGATGGAAGTCGAAGAGATTTCCATCGACAAGCCGGGGCCCCGAGAGGTGCTGATTCGCACCGCGGCGGCCGGGGTCTGCCATTCGGACATGCACTTCTTCAACGGCACCTACCCCGGCGCGGCGCCCTGCGTTCTCGGCCACGAATCGGCGGGCATCGTCGAGGAGGTCGGCTCCGCGGTCCGCTACGTCAAGCCGGGCGACCACGTCATCACCTGCCTGTCGGTGTTCTGCGGTCATTGCGAGTATTGCCTGACCGGACACATGTCGCTCTGCCAGGAACCTGAAGTGCGCCGCGGAGCGACCGACGAGCCACGGCTCTCCAAGGAGGGCGACGCACTCAGCCAGTTCGCCGAACTCGGCTCGTTCGCGGAACAGATGCTCGTCCACGAACATTCGGTGGTGAAGATTCGCGACGACATGCCGCTCGACCGCGCCGCGCTCATCGGCTGCGGCGTCACCACCGGCGTCGGCGCCGTCATCCACACCGCCGACGTCGACCCCGGATCGACCGTCGCCGTCATCGGCTGCGGCGGCGTGGGCCTGTCGTGCATCAACGGTGCCGCCATCGCCGGCGCCGGACGCGTCATCGCGGTGGACACCGTGTCGTCGAAGCTGCAGCTGGCCGGCAACTTCGGGGCAACCGACGTCGTCAACGCGGCCGATGGCGACCCCGTCGCCCAGGTCCGCGAACTCACCGGCGGCGGCGTGCACTATTCGTTCGAAGCCATCGGCCTCAAGACCACCGCCGAGCAGGCGTTCCGCATGGTCCGCCCGGGCGGCACGGCGACCATCATCGGCATGATTCCGCCGGGCGAGATGGTCTCCCTGCACGGCCCCGACTTCCTTTCCGAGAAGAAGATCCAAGGCTCCATGATGGGTTCCAACCGGTTCCGGGTCGACATGCCCCGGTTCGTCGACTTCTATCTCCAGGGGCGTCTGCATCTCGACGAGATGATCTCCCAACGGGTCGGCCTCGACGAGGCGACCGACGCGCTGCTCGCCCTCAATACCGGCGAGGTGGCGCGCAGCGTCATCGTGTTCGACACCTGATCGCCGCCTAGCCGGACCAGGAGGTGGACTACTTCCGCATCGAGGGCGGGCACCCGCTCGGCGGCGAGATCGCGCCGATGGGCAACAAGAACTCGGCGCTGCCGCTGTTGGCGGCCGCGGTGCTGACCGACGAACCGCTGACCATCGGCAACGTCCCGGACATCGGCGACGTGCGCACCAAGCTCGAGGCCCTCGATAGCATCGGCATCGACGGACGGTTCGAGGACGACGTCTGCCGGGTGCACGCCTCCGGCGTGCTGGACGATGGGCCCGACCCGGAGTTGAGCAGCCGTATCCGCACCGCGGTGCTGCTGGCGGGTCCCATGCTGGCGCGATTCGGCCGTGCCAAGGTGTATCGACCCGGGGGTGACCGTATCGGCCGGCGCCGGCTGGACACCCACCTGCTGGCACTGCAGGCCCTCGGCGCCGAGGTCGACATCGAGGCCGACCACTATGTGCTCAGTGTTCCGGGAGGGGTCCGTGGCCGACGCCTCAAGGGCTGCGACCTGTTCCTCGACGAGATGAGCGTCACCGGCACAGAACAGGCGGTGTTCGGCGCAGTCCTCGCCGACGGCGTGACGCGGATCTCGAATGCCGCCATGGAGCCCCATGTGCAGGACGTCTGCCGCTGCCTGAACGCCATGGGCGCCAACATCTCGGGCATCGGCACCCACGACCTGGTCATCGAAGGGGTGGACGACCTGCACGGTGCCCACTTCGACATCGGCCCGGACTACATGGAGGTCGGATCACTCATCGGCCTCGCGGCGGCCACCGGTTCGGGTATCCGTCTGCGGGGTGCCCGTCCCAAGGACCACCGCATGACGCGCATCATGTATGGGCGGCTCGGCATCACTTGGGATGACGACGGCGACGACATCGTCGTGCCGGCCGACCAGGAACTGACGGTCATGCCGGACTTCGACGGCGCGGTACCCAAGATCGACGACATGCCGTGGCCGGGGTTTCCGCCCGACCTCATCAGCATCGCCCTGGTGGTCGCCACCCAAAGCCGCGGCACCGTCCTCATCCACCAGAAGATGTTCGACCGCCGGCTGGTCTTCGTCGACCGGCTGATCGACATGGGCGCCGGCATTGTGCTGTGCGATCCCCATCGCGCCCTGGTGATGGGACCCACGCGACTGCACGGCGAGCGCCTGGTATCCCCGGACATCCGTGCGGGCATGGCGCTGGTCATCGCCGCGCTGTGCGCCGAGGGAGTCAGCTCGATCCACAACGTCAGCCAGATCGACCGCGGCTACGAACGCCTGGAAGTCCGCCTCGGCCAGCTCGGCGCGCGGATCGAGCGGCTTGAGGAATAGCCCCATGGAACGCCTGTTCGAAAAGGTCTACCGCATCCTGCCGACGAAGGTCACGGCAACGAAGTACTCGAGCCTCTTCGCGGTCCGGGACGAGGGCAATCTGCTGTTCTCCTGCCTGGGCGGCCACAGCAGCATCGAGGGCAGTTTCGACGAGATCGAAGCGTTGGGCGGCGTGGCGCTGCACCTGCTCGGCGACATGCACTTCGCCGCCCGCTACAACGACGACGTGGAAGCGCGCTTCGGCATCCCCACGATGTGCAGCGAGGTGGAAGGACCCGATGTCCGGCGCAAGGTGAAGAACGTCGCGACCTTCCCGTTCGAGCGCCACGAACTCGAACCGGGGGTGGAAGTCATTCCCACGCCCGGCCACCGTCCCGGCGCCGTCGCCTATCGGGTCGAGGTGGCCGGCCGCACATGCCTATTCGCGGGCGACTCGATCTACCACGACGGTACAGACTGGTTCTGCCCGGTCAGCCGGAAGAACCGCAAGACGATGCTCGCAACGCTGGATCAGCTCGCCGAGATCCCCTTCGACGTGCTGCTGTCCAACACAGGTGCGAACAACCCGGTGTGCTACGTCGAGGTGGAGGACGCGGCGCGTACCGAGTTCATCGGTGGACTGAGAAGCCAACTATAGGGACGACGTCGCGCCCCTACGAGACCAAACGGAAGCGGATGCCGCAGACGTTCACTTCGTCGTCCGAGACGTACGCGCCGCGGTCATGGGCCGCCGAGAGGATGCGGTCTCGGTCCGCCACCTTCAGGTCGAGGCCGCCGAGGCCGTAGCCGCGTCCGTCCGTCGCCTCGACGAAGCGGATGTCCACGTTGTTGAGCGCCATGTGCAGCGTCGCGCCGTCGCGGCTCACGGGCAGCCCCGCCACCTTGCCCCAGAGTTCCGCCAAGCCGACCGGGTCCGGACCTTGGAGTTCCATGGCGGCGTAATCCACGGTAACCGACTGTTCCACCTTGTCCTGCCACTGCAACCCGCCGGCCGGCCCCCAATTCCCCTCGAAGTCGTTCGCCGCGTCCCAGTCGACCTCGAAGAAGGCGGCCTTCATGTCGCCGGGATGGATCTGGCAGATGTTCCAGTTGTCCCGGTCCGCCTCCCAGGCAATCCTCACGTCGTTGTCCAGCGCCCGCTGGCGGACCGCCTGTTGGTTGTCCTTCGAGTCCGCCTGGCAGATCACCATGTAGCCGCCATCGCCGTTGCGGCGATCGAGGTACCTGCCCGCCGCCGTGTTCTCTTGGACGGGCACGACGACCTCGAGGAAGTTGCGGCCGATGGGCAGCAGGGTGTTGACCAGACCCCACTGACCGACGCCGTCGTCGACGAAACAACGGCGGATGCCGAAGATTCCCTCCAGATCGTTAATCGTGGCGTCGAGGTCGCGGGCGACGAGACAGATTTGGCGCAGTTGAATGGACATGAGTGTGGCTCCCCCCTGAGGATGGTTATGATCGACGTTGTGAGCCGACATTGCCAGATAGGGGTGTGCCTGGCGCTTGCCGCCGCGCTTACCGCCACCTCGACCACCGCCGTGGCCGAGGGCGCCGAATACCGTCTCGAGGTCGGTATCGGCGTGCTGCGCCACGACGGCTACCTGCAGACGCCCGCAGGCGGCGCCCCCGGATCGACGGACCTCGAGAGGCCCACGTTCGCCGAACTCGACCTCGAGAGCGGTCGCTACCGGTGGCTGACTGGGACCGTGGATTGGCGCGGACGGGCAGACACCGGCACCTTCTCCGTGGCCGGCGCCCCAGTCCACCTACGGCTCCAGGTCCGCTACGAGCAGATCGACGACGAGGCGGAAGCGGTCCTCGCATCGCCGCTCAGGATCTGGGGGCGTACGCTCCCGGCCGGCGACTCGGTCCACGCCGAGGTGTCGTTCGACGGTCTCTCCCTGGCGCTGACCGGCGTCTTCGACATCGCCGGCGGTTGGACCGCCGAATTGGGCGCCGGTGCTGGTTGGACCTCTTACGACTTCACCATGGTCGGTGGACGACACCATGCCGAGCGTGCCTACCACGTCAATTCCATCGGATTCGTCGGCGGCGTTGCCAAGGACGTCGGCCGCGGCTGGCGATTGAACGCGGCGCTACAGGCCTTTCCACGGCTCGACGGTACCGGCAGCAGCTACCTGGTGGAGCCGCGCCTCGGCAGGCGCCTGTCGGAACACGCGACCGTGGTCCTCGCCGCACGCTTCGAGACGTTCCGCTACGACGACGCCCACAAACAGGAGATGCCCAACCGATTGGACGTGGCGCGTCGGGTGGTGCCGTCGGTCGCACTGGTGGTGCGCCTCTGAGCCTTCGCCACGACTATGCGATGTCTCATCGCCAAGCGGCCAACTCCGTGAGCGCCGTCTGCGTCAGCAGGTAGGGCTGTGCCTCGACTGCCGCCTGTCGTTCGATGGCACTCAACCGGCCTGCGGGTGTCGTGCACCTCGAATCGAGCCGCCCGGCGAGATGGCCAGCCATGTGTTGCACCGCGTTCAGCAAGTTGCCCGTGCTCGGCGGCTTGTGCAGCCAGTTGGTCAGTTCAAGCGCAAGTTCTTCGAAGCCCTCACGCCCGCGCAGGATGCTGACGCGCGGGGCCAGGGAACGGTAGGCCGCCTGGTCCCGTGCCAACACCGAGTACTTGTGGTGGCTCCAGAGTTCGTGGCTCGTTCGCGGTAGTGGAATCCGGCCGGTTGACGTTTTTCCGTACTTGGCGGCGAGCAACGCGAACTGTTCGCCTGGGGTGTCGACGAAGGTCGACGGCCAGCGCCCCGGCGATGACCGCACGCGGACGGGAGTCTTGTCCCGATAGCCGCGGAACAACATTTCGCGGGCGAGCAGGCGGTGACGGTGTCGAAGTGCCCAACCGCATCCATCCCAGCGCCGGATCTCCGGATGCCGGGCGTAGCCGGAGAGGCTCTTGGCGAGGATCGACACGACGCCGTGCAACTCGCGGTGTTCGCCGAGGAGGCGCTGTCGGTCCAGGTAGCCCGGATGAACGTCCCAGATACGCAATCTGCTAGATAAGGAACGACCTGCATCCGGTGTCCGCGAGCAGCGCGTCCAGCGCCGCATCGCCGGCCACGGCCGCGTACTTCGCCTTCAGCACCCCGAGGCTTCTGGCGTGGTACTTCTGCGGCTTCTGCGTCCACCGCTGTCCTTTCAGCGTGACGTCGAACTCGTCCTCGCCGGCGGCGATCGCCTGGGCGTTGGCGACGCTCCATGGCAGGAACAGGGCCGCGACCTGGTCACGCAGGAGGGGAGCGAGGGTGGGTTGGAGCGCAGCGAAATCCTCGAAGGGACCGAGGTCGGCCGGCGCCAGCATACGGTCGATCCAGGCGACGACGTTGGCTGCGTCCTTGACCAGGGCGCCGGCGGTGGGATCGCGGCCCGCCTCGTAGATCTGGCCCCAGAGACCGAAGTCGGCGAAGGCCGGGCGGGCACCGAAGAGGTACGGGCGCGGCGCGAGGTGGGTGTCGAGGAGTTTCAATACGTCCGCGAAGCTCTGTTCGATCTGCGGCGCGGTGACTTCGTTGGAGCCGACGAACCACACCCGCGGCACCATGCGCTCGCGGATGCCCTTTGCCATCTCATCGATCCGGTCCGGCGGCGCGTTGGCGGCGAATCGCCTCGACACCGTGACCTGGTCGATCTCGCGCGCCCAGCGCATGTGGAACATCCACTTGTTGCCCCACTCGTCGCCGAATTCCTCCAGCAGGGCCGAGATGAACCCGGCGACCGTGCCCGGAGGATGGATGCCGGGTTCGGGGAACTGCTCCTCCATCGCATCGATGATGGGCGTCGAGTCCTGGATACCGGTGTCCTCCGGCGTCACCACCAGCGGAACGAGGGGCAGACGGGCGTGCTTCGCGAAGAGATCCGCCGCCTGGTCCCGTCCACGCCACTCGTGGGGGATGCCCTTGTAGCGAAAGTACGACCGGACCTTGACCGAGTAGGGCGACTCCTCGGAACCGATGACGATGTGGCTAGCCCGCATTTCTCACCAGGGGCCGCGGTAATCGCGCAGGATTTTGGCCCCGAGCGCGTGCTCGCGACCGAAAGCAGAGCGGACCTACGCTTGAGGGAGCACGGACGCGCTCGGGGCCAAAAGACCAGCGAGGACCCGGCCAGCGCAGTCTGTCAACGGCTACATGTGGCATTCCGACACAAGCAACTGATTTCCTATGCATTTGCCTTATTCCCACAAGCGACCTGGTGAGGAATGCGGGCTAGTGGCCATGGGTCGGGTCAGCCGCTGGCCCGAGTCCCCGTGACGGTTGCGCTGCCGAACGCGCCGAGCTTGACGTTGCCGCTCAGCGAATCGCCGTCCGCCGTGACGCTGAATTCGAGGGTGATCGGCATGGGATTCGTGATGTCGACACTCCACGTCGCCTTGTTGCCGTCCACGGCACCGTTCTTGATATCCACCGTGCCCTGCGCACCCACCATGGTGCCGGTAAGGGCGTCGCCGTCCGCCTGCAACGTGATCGTCGCCTTCTGCTGCCCCAGAGGGGTGTTGGTGACCGTGTCCCAGGCACCGACTACATCGCTCATTCGTGGTCTCCTCAGGCCGCCCGCCGCGGCTGCTTCCCGTGTCTCGACGCAGTATGACAGACGCCTGTTCGGACTGCATAGGGCGCACCCGAAAAACCCGGTTCTTGGTTGGTCGGGAGGCGCACGGTGTGCAACGTGTCCGGTACGACCACGCAACTCGGTCAGTTCGAATCGGCGTATGCTCGCCCCATCAACCGATGGTGGGGATGCGGACAAGGGGGTTTTCATGGCCAGACCGCAGGCGGACAACAAGAAACTTCGCTGGACGCTGATCGCGGTGCTCGCGGTGTTCATCGTCATGGCCGACTGGTACGCCGACGGCGTCGGCCCGCGACTGATCCTGGGTTCCGCCACGTTCAACCTGACCTCGAAGCCGGATGAAGCCCGTGTGCTGATCGATGGCGAAGCAGTGGGTCGAACGCCGATGCGCGAAGTGCGGGTGCGCCCCGGGGAACGGGTGGTGCGCCTCGAGCACCGCTTCCACGATGCCGTGGCGAAACGCCTGGAGACGAGCCGAGGCGAGGTCAGGGATGTCCACATCGACTTTCCCCCTGCAACTGGGAGCCTGGAGATCGTCAGCAATCCGCGGGGTGCGGAACTCGTCGTCAACGGCGACAGACTCGAGGACGTGTCGCCGGTGCTGTTGTCATCCTTTCCCACCGGCGCCCACGAGGTTTCCGCGACGATTCATGGTCGCCAACTGAAGACGCAGATCGCCGAGGTCCTGCCGAGGCAGCAGACGGACGTGTCGTTCGAACTCGAACGCGTAGCCATGAGCGAGCTGTACGTCAGCCGTTCGCCCGGTAACGTCAAGCTCGAGGTCGACGGCGAACCCTACGAGCCCGGCATGACCCTGCCGATTGGCACCTACAAGCTGCGCGCCGCGAGTCCCGGGTACGAACCGAAGGAGCTCGACGTCGAGCTGGTCGCCGGCCGCAATGACCAGGCCATCCGGCTCGTTCGACTGCAGGGCAGCCTGTCGTTGGCGGTCGAGCCCCGCGATGCGGCCATCGAGGTTTCCTACCCCGACGGCGGCGAATGGCGAACCGTGTCCTATCGGGACGGCATGGCCATTCCGACCGGGCCGGTGCGTTTGCGGGCCAGCGCCGTCGGCCACCGCCACCACGAGCAACGTCTGGCGATGCCGGCGAAGCCGTTGCGGCACGCGATCCGCCTGGAGAAATACAATATCGAGCCCGGTCGCCAGTTTCGCGACGCGCTGGACTCCGGCGGCGAAGGTCCCCTACTGGTGATCGTCCCGACCGGGACCTTCCGCATGGGGTCCGACGCTGGGTCCATTGACGAGCGCCCCGTGCGCAGCGTCTCCGTGTCCGTGCCGTTCGCCATTGCCGTACACGAGACCACCCGCGGTGACTACGCCCGGTTCAAGCCGTCCGAAGCCCCCGACGACGACACCGAAGCCCAGCTACCGATCACCGGGGTGTCGTGGCCTGCGGCGCAGGACTACGTCGAGTGGTTGAGCGAACAGACCGGCAACCGCTACCGGCTGCCAAGCGAGGCGGAGTGGGAATACGCGGCCCGGGCGGGTACCGACTCGCGCTTCTACTTCGGCAGCGATGCGGAGCAATTCTGCAGCCACGCCAACATCGCCGACGCGACGTTCCTGGCGCAGTACGTCAAGGACGGCACCACCGATTGTTCGGACGACAATCTACGAACCGCCGCCGTGGGCGCCTACAAGCCCAATGCATTCGGCATCCACGACATGCTCGGCAACGTCGAAGAGTGGGTCGCGGATTGCTGGCACGACGACTACAGCGGCGCACCGTCGAGTCAGGAGTCACGAACCGGGAGAAGGTGTGCGGCACGCGTCCTGCGGGGCGGCGCCTGGGACTCGATCCCGGAGGAGGCGACGGTGAGTTACCGAAATTCCAGCAACCGCGGCAGCGGGACACGCGGATTCCGCGTTGTCCGTGAGCTGTAGCACGGCGTAGCTTTGGCCGCGCGCCCGCAGAGCGCGCTTAGATCGTGACTTCGGCCAGTCCGGGGATCGCCACCTTGACCGCATCCTCGAGGCAGTCCACCAGCGTCACCTCCATTTCATCGCGCACCGGCGTCGGCAGCTTGGCGAGTTCGGCCTCGTTGTCGCGCGGCAGGATGACGTGACGGATTCCCGTGCGGTGGGCGGCGAGCACCTTCTCGCGGATTCCACCGACCGGAAGGATCAGACCCGATAGCGTCAACTCGCCCGTCATGGCGATGTCGTCGCGCACGCTCTTGTTGCTGTAAAGCGATGCGAGGGCCGTCGCCATGGTGATGCCCGCCGATGGTCCGTCCTTGGGCACGGCACCGGCCGGTACATGGACGTGGATGCCGTTCTCCTCGATCATGGCGCGGTCGATGTTCAGTTGCTCGGCCACCGACCAGATGTACGAGCGCGCCGCCTGCACCGACTCCTGCATCACCTGGCCCAAGTGTCCGGTGATGATCGTCTTGTCATCCTTGTGCGTGAGGGTGGCCTCCACGTAGAGCACGTCGCCGCCCGCCTCGGTGTAGGCGAGCCCAGGGGCGACCCCAGCGGCGAGATGCTCGCGTTGGCGATCGGACTTGAACTTCTCGGGGCCGAGGAGTTCGGCCAGGTCGTCCACGGTGATGGGACCCGCCGCCACCTCCGACTGCAGCGTCAGCCGCGCGCGCTTGCTCGCCACCCGGCCGATGACACGGTCCAGTTCGCGGACGCCGGCTTCTCGGGTGTGTCGGCGCACCGCCCAGGACAGGGAGTCGTTCGTAAAACTCAACAACTCGTCCGCGAGTCCGGCGTTTTCCCGTTGCCGCGGAATGAGGTAGCGATTGGCGATTTCGAGCTTCTCGACCTCGCTGTAGCCGGTGAGTTCAAGCACCTCCATGCGGTCGAGCAGCGGCCGGGGTACCCCGTCGAGGTGGTTGCACGTGGTGATGAAGAAGACCTTCGACAGGTCGAATGGCAGGTTCAGATAGTTGTCTCGGAACTCCTTGTTCTGGGCTGGATCAAGAATCTCCATCAAGGCCGCGGACGGGTCGCCGCGGAAATCGCGGCCGAGCTTGTCCACTTCGTCCAGCATCAGCACCGGGTTGCGCACACCCGCACGGCGGACGGCCTGCAGGATGCGTCCCGGCATGGCGCCGATGTAGGTGCGGCGATGGCCGCGCAACTCGGACTCGTCGTGTAGTCCGCCGAGACTCATGCGCTCGAACTTGCGGCCCATGGCCCGGGCGATGGACTGTCCGAGCGAGGTCTTGCCAACGCCGGGTGGTCCGACGAAACACAGGATCGACGCCTTCGCCTCCGGATTGAGCTGCAGCACGGCAAGGGATTCGAGAATGCGCTCCTTGATATCGTCGAGACCGTAGTGATCCTCATCGAGCACCGCCTGGGCGTGGTCGAGGTCCAGGGTGTCTTCGGTGATGACGTTCCACGGCAGCTCGGCGATCAGCTCCAGATAGCTGCGCGCGACCTGGTAGTCGGCGGCATTGGAGGACATTTTCGACAGGCGCTTGAGCTCCCGCTCCACCTCCTTGCGCACATCGTCCGGCAAATTGGCGTTGCGCAGTTGGTTGCGCAACTCGGCGATGTCCTCGTCGTCGTCCTCGCCGAGCGCTTGCTCGATAGCGCGCTTCTGGTGGCGCAGGACATGCTCCCGTTGCTGTTGTTCGATATCTTCCCGGGCCCGCGATTCGAGATCCCGACGCATCTCGACGACGGCGATCTCCTGGCGCAGCAGGTCGTGGATCGCCTCGAGGAACGCCTGGGCGTCGTCGATCTCGAGAATCTTCTGCTTTTCCGCCTGCTCGACATTGTCGGCAAGCACCGCGATGCGGTACATCTGGATGATCGGATCGTCGATCGAGCCGACCATCTGGTGAAACACCTGGTCGGCGTTCTGCGGGTTCTGCGGCGACGCCAAATGGGCGATCCGTCGGGCGGTCTCCAGGTTGTCCCGCACCAGTGCCATGGCTTTGGCCCGTTCCTCACCCGCCTCCGAGAGCACCGGCAGGGGCAACTCCTCGACTTCGACCGAGGCGTAGCCCGGGCCATCGTCCTCCGCGGCCGGCGGCTCGAAGCCGACCAACCGGACCCGACGCAGGCCGCGCACGATCACTTGCGCGCTGCCGTCGCGCTTCTCTACCCGGGTTACCGTGGAAACGGTGCCCACATCGTAGAGGTCGTCACTCCCGGGGTGCTCCTCGTTGGGATCCTTCTGCAGGACCGTGAGGATCTCGCGATCCTGCTCGACCGCCGCCTTCACTGCGGCAAGCGACGCCGGCCGACCGACGATCAGCGCATGGATCAACTCCGGGAAGACGGCGACGTCCTTGAGCGGCAGTAGAGGCAATATCGGCATGTACGTGTCCGCGGGTGTGAACTGTCGTCGGCCAGCTCGCTAGCTGTCCGTTCTAGCCATGAATGTGCGGCCAGCCGCGCCGGAATTCAATGGGGGCACACACGCCCTTGTCCTGGGCGCGCGCCCTCGTCCTTAGGGGCACCCATGCACCCGCGCGGGAGCACCCGACACCGGACGCGCCAGTCCCTCGGCACCGCTTGCGCGGTACCGCTCATTGTCATCGGGTACACGCAACCCTGGCACCCTCCGGTGCCTGAGTCCGTGCGACCTGTGGTTGGCCCCTAAGGGCCCGGTCAGCGGCGCCAGCCGCCGCGGTTGCCGCCCCGATCTCCTCGATCGCCCCGATCACCCCGGTCCGTTCGCGGACGGGCTTGGCTGACGCGTAGCGTCCGGCCACTCATTTGGGACGAATTCAACGCGTTGATCGCTTCGTTCGCCTCGGTGTCGTTGGGCATCTCGACGAACCCGAACCCCTTGGAGCGGCCCGACTCGAAGTCGACGATCACGTTCGCTTCCGAAACGTGGCCGTGCGCCCCGAACATCTCCGAGAGTTCTTCCGAGGTTACCGAATATGGCATGTTGCCGACATAGATCTTCAATTTGCTCTCCCGGCACCGGCAGACCCAGACATGCGTCTTACCTCCAGTGCCAGAGTGGAACCATACGCGGTCGAACGGTCGATGCCAACATGGTTTTGCCGATACGCAATGCCACGTCGGGCGACCGTCGCTGCGCAAGACGGATATGATGCGCGGGGAGGTGCAAACGTTGACCGTCGACGACGTCTGGCGGCGGCTGGGTGAAATGGCCACCCTGCAGCGTCGCCACAACGAACAGGTTCACCCGCATTGGGCGGCGCAGGGTCACGAGTACTACCGTGCCGTGTGGGTGGAATGCGCCGAACTCCTGGACCATTTCGGCTGGAAGTGGTGGAAGCGGCAGGACAGTGATCTCGACCAGGTGCGTCTCGAGGTCGTCGACATCTGGCACTTCGGACTCTCGGAACTGCTACGCGGAGAGCGGTTGAATCGCGAACTGGCCGGACGCCTCCAAGCCGCGCTTGCCGACACCGACTCAACCGTTCCCGACTTCCGGCTCGCGGTGGAGGAGCTTGCGCGGACGTGCCTCGCCTCGAGAGGATTCGACATCGGCGCCTTCGCCGCGTTGATGCGGGCCTTGCCGATGACCTTCGACGAACTCTACGAGACCTACGTCGCCAAGAATGTCCTGAACGCGTTTCGCCAGGACCACGGCTACAAGACCGGGAACTACATCAAGATCTGGGACGGCCGCGAGGACAACGAACACTTGAGCGAGATTCTTCGCGGGCTGGATCCCCGGGCGGAATCGTTCGCGACCGACCTCGGCACCGAACTTGCCGTCCGCTACGCCCGCGTCGTGAGCACCGAGGAACTTGGCACTGCGTCTTGACGGCGCCAGCCTTGGATGGCCGGCAAGGTGGGGACTCGCAGGCGTGTTCTGGGGACTCGCCGGTCTGCTGGGATTGCTGCTCTTCGCGATCGCGCGTCTCACCGACGTGGTGGTCGACGGCTTCGACTACGACTGGCGTTGGCAACACCTCGCGGTGGCCGTCGCCAACGCCGTGTTCATGGCATGGTCGGAGGGCCTGAGAGGCTTCCAGCGGGGGTTCTCACCCCGGGTGGCCGCACGGCTCAGATGGCTCCGCGACCACCCGTCGACCGCGCGCGTCGCCCTCGCACCGCTATTCGCCATGGGTTACTTCCAGGCCAGCCGGCGCAGGATGATCGGGGTCTACGTCCTCACCGCAGGCATCGTCGTGCTGATCGTGGCGGTCCACGCACTGCCGCAGCCCTGGCGGGCGGCGCTCGACGTCGGCGTCGTCATCGGCCTGTCCTGGGGAATCGTGAGCACACTGGCCTTTGTGCATCGGGCCTTCACCGACGCCGATTTCGCCATCGACGCGGACATCGACTTGTAGGGCTACGCCTGTGCGCACTGACCGGCGAAGCGCCTGCCTATGTGGTCAACCGTCGCCACAGCAATGCTCCACCGCAAACTCCCGCAGGGATGACCACCAGCGCCGCGAACGGCACCGCCAGCAGAAGCGCAGCCAATACACCGAAACCGAACGCCGCCGCCCGGTTCGCCCGCAGCAGCGTCAGGGTCTCGCGGAAATCGAGTCCGCGGTTCTCGGCGGCGTAGTCGACGAACTGCACGGCGAACATCCACGATCCGAAGGCGAACCAGAGTGCGGGCGCGACAAGATTGACCAGTGGCAGCAGGCTGATCGCGAACACGCCGAGTAGCCGGGGCACGTGGTAGACGAGTTTTCGCCCTTCGCGCAGCACGGCGTGGACCAGGGCAAGCCCCACGCCCTCTTCGAACGCCGGCCCGTCGCCGTACCGCTGGCGTTCCGTGGCAGCCGACAGCACGCCGAGGAAGGGACTCGCGACGATCACGGCGAGGAAACCGAACAGCCAACCCGCGACCAGGATGCCGATGATGTAGAGCAGCGGTGCCAGGCCACTTGCCAGCCAGCCAAGCCAACTCGGGAGTGCCTCGCCGACCCACGAGACCGCATCCTGAACGAGGGTGTAGCCCACCGCCAGCAGCACCACCACGAGGGCGAGACTGATCGCCATCGGCCCCCAGACGAACGGCCGCAGCGACCTCGCGCGCATGATCCGTGCGCCGTGCAGAAAGCAGTCCAAGCCGTCGCCGGCGCGCGCCCGCGGACGCTCGGGTACTGCCGGATCGGCGTTCATGCCCTACTCCCTCGGCGCCAGGGTCACCGCGTTGACCGCCCCGACGAGGGCATCGACCATGAGATCGACCTCTTCGTCACCCACGGTGAACGGCGGACCCAGGGCCACGACGTCGCGCACCTCGCCCGTGCCGCCGGGGTAGAAGGACACACCGCGCCGCAGCCCTTCCGCAAGAACACGGGTCGTGATCCCCTGCTCCAAGGCATAACGCGTCAACGACGCCCGGTCCTCGACCAGCTCGACGGCCAGGAGGAGGCCACAGCCGCGCACTTCCGCCACATGGGGGTGATCCGCGAACGCTTCGCACAACCTCGCCTTGACCACGGCACCGGTGGCCGCGGCCCGGTCGACGAGACACTCGCGATCGAGGATTTCCAACACCTTGTCCGCCGCGGCGCAGGCGCTTGGATGGGCGGCGAAGGTGTGGAACATGACGTTCATGCCCGCCTTGCCGATGGCCGCGCCCACCTCCTCCGTGGCGAACACCCCGGTGATCGGTGAGTAGCCGCCGCCGAGACCCTTGCCCGCCACCACGACGTCGGGCAGCACGGCCCATCGGTCGAGGGCGAACCTGGTCCCGGTGCGGCCGAAGCCGGTCATGACCTCATCGGTTAGCAACAGGATGTCGTGGCGATCGCAAAGCTCCCGAACTGCCGGCCAGTAGCCCTCCGGGGGGACCAGAGCACCGCCGCTCGCACCGACGATGGGCTCGGCCAGAAAACCGGCCACCGTATCGGCACCCTCCTGCTCGATAGTCTGCTCGAGCGCATCGAGGACATGGCCGCGGACATCCGGCGTTGGGCAGCGCAGGGCGTACGGTGCGGGCACCACGGGTACCGGCGGAAGGACGTGCGCGAGTCCGTGTTTGCGGCTCTCGTGGCCACTGACGGCGAGCGTGGCCAGCGTCGTACCGTGATACGAGGGCGTCTGCGCGATGATCTTGGTCTTGCCGGTCAGACCCCGTGCCGCATGGTACTGCAGGGCGATCTTGATCACCGTCTCGACGCCCTCTGAACCGCCGGACGTCAAGTGCATGCGCGTCAGTCCGGTCGGCAACCAATCCCGCCGAAGCCGCTCGAGCAGGCGCTCGCGTTGCGGCGTGAGCCATGGCGGCACGGCGTACGAGCACGACATGATGGCGTCCCGTATGGCATCCGCCACCTCCGCACGCCCGTGGCCGATGTTCACGGCGATGGCGCCGCCCGCGGCATCGAGAATTCGGCGCCCGTCGCCATCGTAGAGATACGCACCCTGCGCCCGGGCGATGCGCATCGGCGGCATGCCAACGAAAGCGTCGAAGGGCCAGATAGCCGTCACGCGCCACTCCCCACGTGACCGTTCAGCGCGTCGATGAATTCAGCACGCTCCGGGTGCGTCTCGGGTTCGGTCTTCGACCGTTCGTAGCCCTTGAGCACGACGGCCGCGAGATCCGCGTGGTCGCCCATGGCGCCGGGGGGATCGAGCAAGCTCACCTGGCGGAACAGCAGGCGCAGGATGCGGACATCCTCGCGGGCCGCGAACCGCAAGCCTTTGCGCAGGATCACCCGCCGGTGCAAGTCCTCGTCGATGCTGCCGTCGGCACGGGTGAAGTCGAAGGGATCCTCGCCACGCTGCAGGGCCTTGTTGACCGCGATCGCCTCCAGATCCCGAGCCACCTGGTACTCGTACCATGGCACGATGCGTTGCTCGATGCGCGCCTCGAAGGCCGCCGCGCAGTGCAGCGGATCGGATTCGTCGCCGAGCACGCCAGCAAGCTCGAACGCGGACACCCATGCGAGCGCGCAACCGCGACCCGCCAGCGGGTTAGTGTGGACGCTGGCGTCGCCCACGGCGTACAGACCGGCGACAAGCGGGCGTCCATCGACGAAGTACCTGCGCCGCGAATTGTTCAGATTGCCGTACAGATAGACCTTGCTGATCGGCGTCGACACGGCCTCATCCACCCAGGGACGCGACGCCTCGATCAAGCGTGTGGCGACATCGAACTCGCGTTCCCGGGCGATGGACCGCAGCGGCTCATCCTCGGGATCGGCGGCAAGGGTGATGGAGAAAGTCCGGTTGTCGCTGCGGAACACGCCGGCCCTCACGTAGCCGAGATCGGCCCCGGCGACGCCACCGGTCAACGATTGACGGCCGTTGAGCGGCGGGTAGTCCGCACCGTCGCGCAGTCGATAGAACCTTGAGGTGTAGAAGATGCCGCAGGGATGGTCCTCCTGAGGCGCCGGTTCCACCCCGGCCGCCGCCAGCCAGCGGTCCGCGCGGCTGTTGCGGCCGCTGGCGTCGACCACGATGCCCGCATCGATATCCGCGACGCCGCCGGGCGTCTTTACCGTTACGCCCGCGACGCGTTGCCCGTCTCCGTCCGACACCGTCCGCAACCCACGGACATCCGCACCCGACGTGAACGTGAACTCGGTCGCGGACAGCGACTCCAGGAGGTAGCGGCGCAGCAGGAACTCGAACACCACGCGTCGGCAGGCGAGGAACTCGATGCGGTCGTCGTCCGGCTCGAACTCCGGCGCCTCGAACGTGTTGCCCGCGATGTCCCGAAAGGTCAGGACTTCGGCACCCGAGGCGAGCAGGGTGGCGAAGAAATCCGGCAGCTCCTCCTTGATCGAATTGACCAGCGGCGCGAGCAGGATGTGGCTGTGCCGGGTCTGTCCGGCACCGTCCCGGCGCCAACGCTCCCAGGCGGCGTGATGGTCTTCGGGCATCGGCGTGGCGTCGCGTTCGAGGCACACCACGGTGAGCCCGCGGCGACACAGCGCGAACGATGCGGCAAGCCCGGCAATCGAGCCGCCGACGATCACGGCGTCGGCCTTCGCGGGAATCTCTGGTGACACGCTGGTACACACTTGGGGTTGGCCTAGTGGTCGAACACACTTGTAATGATGTATCTGCGCGCCCACAAGCGTCCAGCCGCTAGGCGGTGCCTCGACAGAGGATTGTTGACGGGCCACGGCCGAAACGGTTAAGAGTCAAGCCTCAGGAGGGATAGGGGACACCATGGCAGCCGTGGAAGGCATCGACAGCGAGAACGTGACCGCTTGGGTCGGCGACAGGATCGAGGGCCTGCAGCCACCGCTCGAATTCGCGCTCATCGCCGGCGGCCATTCGAACCTCACGTACAAGTTCGTCGACACCGCGGGCGCTGCCTACGTGCTCCGGCGTCCGCCCTTGGGGCACATCCTGGAAAGCGCCCACGACATGGCCCGCGAGCACCGCATCGTATCGGCCTTGGCGGGCACCGAAGTTCCGGTACCGGCAACCTTCGGACTGTGTGAGGACAAGGCCGTCAATGGCGCGCCGTTCTACCTGATGAAGTTCGTCGAGGGCACGGTGCCCCACAACGCCGGGGCGACATCCTCGATACCCGTGGACGAACGGCGCACCGCCGGCGAACACATCGTCCAAGTGCTTGCCAAGCTGCACAACACCGATCCGGAGGATGTGGGTCTCGGCGAGCTTGCCCGCCGAGAGGCCTACCTCGAACGCCAACTGAAGCGCTGGACCAAGCAGTGGGAAGCCACCAAAACCCACGAGATCCCCGAGATGGAGGAGAGCGAACGCCTGCTGCACGAGCACATGCCCGAGCAGATCGGCTATTCCATCGTCCACGGCGACTACCGCATCGGCAACATGATCATCGCCGACGGTCAGATGGCGGCCCTGCTCGACTGGGAGCTGTGTACCCTGGGAGACCCCTTGGCGGACGTCGGCTACCTGCTGAACAACTGGGCGGAACCCGGCGAGGCAGGGGCCGAAGTGAGCCCTATGGGGATCGGCGGCTTCCCCGCCCGTTCCTACGTGCGCGAGATCTACGAACAGCGTACCGGTCGAGACCTCTCACGCATCAACTACTACCGGGCGTTTTCCCACTGGCGTCTGGGCGCCATCATGCAGGGCGTCTACAAACGCTATCTGGTCGGTGCGATGGGCGACCAGGACTTCGATCTGGAGGGGTACAAGCGGAACATCCACCAACGTGCCGAAACCGCGCTCCGGTTGCTGACAACGTGACCGGCGGCGGGCTTGGACCGCCGCTGGGATCGGTGTTGAGAGTTAAGGGGCGCGCCAGCGGTCACGAGGACCGCTGGAGGCAGCCTTCAAGGGGGAAGGACACTAGAGATACAGGGAGGATCAAAAGCTGCCATTCGCGCCAAGAACTCATAGTGTCCAAGACTTGTACAGTACAAAGCGGCGCGTGTCAACACCCCTTCCTGTGTTTTTCTGCTTCGCTCCCCGGAGGCCGACGAGGGATCGCCCCGACGTCAATTCGCCGTCGCAAGCAGACCGTGCACTTCAACGAAGGCCCGCAGCGAATCTTCCAAACCCGCGCGCGCCGCAGACAGGGCTTCATCGACCGCCCGATGATTGCCGTCGCTGGCGCAACGCCGGGCGTGCGCGGCGTAGTCGTTGAGCGCCGTCACCAATTCGACCAGATGCCGCGGGCAGTCGCAGGACGCACGAGAGGCCATGAGGGCGATGTGAACGAGTTGCTCATCGTTGTAGCGGGAGATCGAGGGACGTCGTGGTGAAGTCGCAAACACCCGCCGTTCCAACGCAGACCATTCCGCCGGCCACCGAAGCAGCGGCCGACCTTCACTCCGACAGCGTTCGAGATCCGCCGACGTGGCGTACTTGAAGGCAACGACCAAACGGATTCCAGGCAATTGTTCTTCAATTGTTTCAATATATTGAGGATCCAGCGTCGGAACGTAGACGACGACGCAATCGAGTTCGGGTAGAGCATCTCGATCGGCCGCCAAGTCTGCCGCGCTGGCCCACTCGGCGACCACCCTCACCGCCTGGTCGGTGGCTTCCCGATGGGCCAGCAGAAGCTGCCCGCCGACGAGGCCCACCCTTGGTTCACTTTTGACGAGGGGACGGTCTTTTGAAGGGCTGAGGCGTCTGTGCAGTTCGTCGTCCCCGAGTCGAATCACCTGGCTGACGGGGTGGCCTTGGTCAAGCAGCGCCTTGACGGCGAGCAGCCGGTCGACTTGAGCCTGACTGTAGAACCGGGTTCTACCCGCACGGTCGGCGGGTTCCAGTCCGTAGCGACGTTCCCAGGCACGCAGGCACTCGGGGCTGATGCCCGTGCGCTTGGCCACTGCACCGATCCTGTAGAGGTCTTCCACGGCCTGTCCAGCCGAAACCGGACGGCCGATTGTACAGCCCTGTATATCCTCTATACAACGAGCATCGCAAAGGCGAACCCAACTTGCCCGACCCCGGCTCCCGTGCCGACTCTCCCGGCGCGAACGCCAACGGGTTGAACGGCAACCGCAACCTCAGCGGCTTTGTGCTTTACTATGCTTCTAGCGCCTTGTGGCGGCAGAAGCGAATGCCCACCAACGATGTAGACATCAGTCTGCACCCGGAGTTGACTGCGGCGCTCACGGCATTGGCGGAGGCGGTCGAGGAGTTTGCGGAGCGCGAGTCCCTCGGTGATTCGGTCCCATTCAACCTGAATCTGGTTCTCGACGAACTCATCACCAACAGCATCAGCTACAGCCTGCCAGACGTCGACGCCCCGTTGCTGTGCCTTCGCCTGTCGCGCAACGGCGATACCGTGGAGGCGCAACTGGAGGACAATGGTCCGGCGTTCGACCCTTTCGAAGAGGCACCCCAGCCGGACACCGGTCAGGCACTGGATGATCGCCCCATCGGCGGCCTTGGCGTCTTTCTTGTGAAGCAGTTCACCGACGACTCGTTCTACGAGCGCGACGGCGAGATCAACCGCATCACCATGCGAATCAAATTGGAGACCTAGGACCCATGGCAAACAACACACCACTGTCCGTGACAAGTGACGAGCACGACAAGGCGGTCATCCTTTGTCCGACGGGTCGTGTCGACGGAACCAACGTGGCGACCCTGCAGGGTGCCGTGCGCGAGAGACTCGAGGCGGGCCAGACGACCGTGGTTTTCGACCTGATCGATCTGAGCTACATCAGCAGTGCCGGCTTACGGGTGTTCCTGATGGCAGCGCGTGATCTGCAGAGCCACGGTGGCAAGGCGCTTTTCTGCGGCCTCTCGGAACAGATCAAGCAGGTCTTCGAGATCACCGGCTTCGACAAGATCCTCAACGTTCACGGCACCCGAGACGAGGCTCTCGGGGCCATTTAGCCGCCAAGCACTTGGGAAGTACCATGTCCGCGCGAATTCTAGTTGTCGACGACGAGGAAGATCTCGAACTGCTCGTGCGTCAGCGGTTCCGTCGCCGTATCCGTCAGGGCGAGTTCGAGTTCGTTTTCGCGCACAACGGCAAGGAGGCGTTGGCACAGCTCGAAGAGTACCCCGACATCCGCATGGTCCTGTCCGACATCAACATGCCGGTGATGGACGGACTCACCCTCCTGAGCCAACTCAAATCGGACAATTCGGATGTCTGCGCGGTCATCGTCTCCGCCTACGGGGACATGGCCAATATCCGCACCGCCATGAATCGCGGTGCTTTCGACTTCGTCACCAAGCCCATCGACTTCAATGACCTGCAGGTCACCATCGAGAAGACGCTGCGGCACATCGAGATGCTTCAGGACGCCCTCGCGTCCCGCGACCGCCTGACCGCCCTGAAACAGGAACTCGTGGTCGCGAGCCAGGTGCAGACGGCGGTTCTGCCGGCCGCGCTGCCGGTGACGGAACAATTCGACGTGCACGCCAGCATGACGCCCGCGCGGGAAATCGGCGGCGACTTCTACGACTTCTTCAGTCTCGACGAGGACCGCATGGGGCTCGTCATCGCGGACGTCTCGGACAAGGGCATCCCGGCGGCGCTGTTCACCATGGTCAGCCGGGCACTGCTCAAGGCGGCGGCGCGCAACCACGCCTCACCCGCGAAATGTCTGCACGAGGTGAACGAGCTCATCAGCCAGGAAAACGACGCCTGCATGTTCGTGACGCTGTTCTACGCGGTGTTGGACCTCCGTGACGGGCACCTGGTCTACTGCAACGGCGGGCACAACCCACCCCGCCTGGTGCGAGGCGGCGACGTCCAGGAAGTTCCGGCCACCGACGACATCGCCCTGGGCATCGCGCTCGACCATGATTTCCACGACGCCGAACTGCCACTGGAAATCGGCGACACCCTCTTCCTCTATACCGATGGGATCACGGAAGCCTGTAACGCCGCCGAGGAGGAATACGGCGAGCAGCGTCTCGACGACCTGCTGCACGACCTTAGCGATGCCGGTAGCGGCGCCGGGGCAGCCGACACCGTCGAAGCCATCGTCAATGCCGTTGAGGAGTTCGCCGGCGGGGTCGCGCAGTTCGACGACATGACCTGCATGGCGCTGCGACTGAACAGCACGCGTTCGGATTAGCCGAGCCCCCGCCACGATGCAATATCTCGCTTGGTCGTGCCTCGCGGCCTTCGCGGTCGGCGCCGCGGCAGCGGATCGCGAGACGACGTCGGCTTCCGATCCCGAGGAGGTGCAGTTCGGCCAATCCGCCGCCTTGACCGGTCCCGCCCAGGAACTCGGCCTGGGCATGCAGCTTGGGCTCCGCGCCGCATTCGCGGAAGTCAACGCCAACGGCGGGGTCCATGGACGACGCCTGTCGCTCATGTCCCTCGACGACGCTTACGAACCGGAAGCCGCCGTGGCGAACACGCGCAAGCTGATCGAAGAACACGACGTGTTCGGCCTCGTCGGCGCCGTCGGCACCCCCACCTCCCGCGCAGCGCAGCCCGTTGCAAGCGAAGCCGATGTGCCGTACGTCGCGCCGTTCACCGGGGCCGAGTTCCTACGCCAGGCCGACGAGCACGAAAACGTCGTCAACGTGCGTGCTTCCTACTTCCAGGAGACCGCCGAGATCGTCGAGCGGCTGACCCAGGATCTCGGCTTCGACCGAATCGGCATCCTCTACCAGGACGACTCCTACGGACGGGCCGGCTTGGCGGGGGTGCGCCGGGCGCTCGACGCTCGCAATCTGCGTCTGGCCGGCGAGGCGCACTATCCGCGCAATACCGAGATCGTCAAGGTGGCCCTGCTCGATCTGGCACGCTTCGATCCGCAGGCCGTGATCATCATCGGCGCCTACAAGCCGGCCGCCGCGCTCATCAGGTGGGCGCGGCGCCTGGAATGGAATCCGGTGTTCGTCAACATCTCGTTCGTGGGCACGTCGACTCTGGCGGAAGAACTCGGACTCCAGGGAGAGGGTGTGTACATCACCCAGGTCGTACCGTTCCCCGACGACACGCGCGTATCCGTCGTCGCCCAGTACCACAAGGCGCTGGCGGCCCTGTCCCCCGGCACCGAACCCGGCTTCGTCTCCCTCGAGGGATACCTCGCGGGCCGCGTGGTCGCGGAAGGACTCCGCCTGGCGGGACCCGGGGCCACCCCTGACGAGTTCCTGCAAGCGCTTCGGCACGCGCCGGCCATCGACCTGGGTGGATTCGAACTACGCTACGGGGAGCGGGACAACCAAGGTTCGGACAAGGTGTTCCTGACCAGGATCGACGCCAACGGAGAGGTCCAACCCGCCACGCGGATGACTACGCGATGAGCGACTCGGACAATTCCCCGGATGCCTCCGGGCAGACGGCGGAAAGCGCCTCCCCGACTGTGCTCGAACAAGCCAAGCCCGCGAGACGGGTGGGGATTCGCCTACAGACCTACGCCGGCCTGTTCGGCAGCGTACTCTTGGTGACGATCGCCAGTTTCGTGGCTTACTACTTCCTGAACCAGATCGTGCAGTACCAGTCGCGGCTCGCCGAGGACAGCATCCCGAACCTGAGCCGAGCCGTGGAGGTCGCCCGACAGAGTACGAACCTGGTGAAGAGCGTCGGGCGGATGGTCTCCGCAGCAACCCGTGAAGAACACGAGACGGTCGCCAGCGAAGTGCGCGATGGACGTCGCGAGCTCCTCTCCATGGTGGCGGAGATCGGCGCGGGGGCGTCGTTCAGCGAACAGGCCCAGGCGTTGGCCCAACGCCTGCAAACCGTGGAGGAGTTGCTCAAGGAGATCCAGGAGTCCTCGGGGCGGCGTCTCGACATCAACGATCAACTCGACAGCCTCGTGGACGAGTTGGGGGAACTCAACCGACGTGTGGAACGCCGCATCGGCGCCGCCGTCGACGACCAGGGCTTCTTTCTCGTTGCCGGGCTGCGCAATCTCGATGACGAAGTCGAACCCCTTGCGGGACGCGACTGGGTCAGCGAACTCGCCCACTACCGTGACCTCATCCAACTGAACCAGCAGGCGACCGCCGCCGGGCTGCTGCTCGGGGAGGCCCTGGTTCTGGCCGACCGGGATCTGCTCGGGCCGATCGAAGAGCGTTTCCAGAGTGCCGCGCAGACCATCATCCGCGTCAGCAACCGGTTGGCCTCCCGCGGCGAGTACGCAGATCTGGTGGAGGATCTCCGTCGCCTCGTGGGGATCGGCCAGGCGACGGACGGCGTGTTTCCCCTGCGACGCGAGACCTTGGCACGGCTGCAGCGCGAGAGCGAGGCCCTCGACCACGGCGACGAGGCGTCGGTCCTGCTGCTTGCCGACATGGAGACCCTGGTGGCGGAAGTGAACGAGGACGCCGTCCAGGTCAACACCGACTCGCAGGATGCCGCCAACATGGGCATCGTGCTGCTGGCGAGCCTTACCGCCATGAGCGTCGTCGGGGCGATCCTCATCGGTTGGCTGTTCGTCGGCCGGCACCTAATTCGGCGGCTCGTGGACCTCGCGCACAACATGCGCGACATGGCCGAGGGAGACCTGGAGGTCCCGGTCGAGGTGTCCGGCAACGACGAGGTTACCGACATGGCCAACGCCTTGGAGGTCTTCCGTCGGTACGCTCTGGAAGTCCAGCGCCTGAATCTCGTCGAGAAACTGGCCGAGGAACTCGACGACAAGAACAAGGATCTCGAACAGGCCCTCGAGCGACTGCACAAGGCCCAGGAGCAGATCGTCGCCGAGGAGAAACTCGCCTCCCTCGGCCAGTTGACCGCAGGTGTCGCGCACGAGATCAAGAATCCGCTGAACTTCGTCAAGAACTTCGCCGAGGTCTCGGTGGAACTCGTCGACGAAATCGACGAAATCCTGGACGAGGTCAAGGAGAACCAGCCGGACACGGTGGACGAAGTTGAGGAGGTCCTGGGCGACCTGCGAACCAACCTGGGCAAGATCCGGGAGCACAGCGGACGCGCAGACGGCATCGTGCACAACATGCTCGAACACTCCCGCGCGGAGCCCGGCGACTGGCGCGAGACCGACCTGAATGGGCTGCTCAAGCAATACCGCGACCTCGCGTATCACGCCATACGCGCCGAGAACCCCGAGTTCAACATCACCATGCACACCGAACTGGCCGAGGACGTCGGCATGGTCGAAGTCGTGCCCCAGGACATCAGCCGCGCCTTCCTCAACATCCTCACCAACGCCTGCCAGGCGATCGAGGAGAAGTGCGCGGCGGTCGGCGACGACTACGACCCGGAACTCGCCATCAGCAGCCAACGCCTAGGGGATGCCGTCGAGTTCCGCATCCGCGACAACGGCCCCGGCATTGCCGACGAACTTCGCGCTCGCATGTTCGAGCCCTTCGTGACCACCAAGGACGCGGGCAAAGGCACGGGTCTCGGCCTGTCGCTCACCGCGGACATCATCGCCCGCCACGGCGGCGCCATCGAGGTCGATTCCGAGGTCGGTACGTTCACCGAGTTCCGCATCCGGCTGCCGCTGGAACCCACCCGCGAACCCGCTGCCACGTAGGGACCATTCGCCGACGCGCACGTTGCGGCCGCACGTCCCCATGCAACGCGTATGATCCGGTCAGCATCAACACACTAGGGCGTATCCGGAGTACCGGAGCCGTTCAGGCGCGGTTCGAAATGCAGTTCCATTTGCAACCTGTGTGTAAGAATCAAGGGCGCTCAAGCAATCTAGGGGGAATAATGTTGGCAAGCCTCCATTCATTTCGGCGTGCCGCGATTGTGCGCAACCTGTGTGCGCACCGCAGTCTGCTCGCGGCCCTCGCAATTCTCTCGGCGCTGCCCTCGGCGGCCGCCGTCGATCAGGAGTCCCAATTCGTCTTCAACACCTTCTCGTTCCTCATCTGGGGCGCTTTGGTGATGTGGATGTGCGCGGGTTTCACAATGCTGGAATCCGGTTCGGTGCGTACCAAGAACGCTTCCGTGATCTGCCTGAAGAACATCGGGCTCTACTCCATCGCCGGTCTCATGTATTTCATCATCGGCTTCAATCTGATGTACGTGGATGTCGATGGCTGGATCGGCAGCTTCGAGTTCTTCTACGCGCCATCGGCGGCGGAGGTGGCGCTGCTTGGCGGCGATGCCGGTGCCGCCGAAGCCGTGCACGGCCAGGGCTACTCCAAGATGTCCGAGTGGTTCTTCCAGATGGTGTTCGTGGCGACCACCGCGTCCATCGTTTCCGGGACGCTGGCGGAGCGGGTTCGACTGTGGTCCTTCTTCGTCTTCACCGCCGTGCTCGCCGCGGTGATCTACCCCATCGTCGGTGCATGGACCTGGGGCGCCGGCTGGTTGGGTGACTACGACGGCTGGCTCGCGGGACTGACTGGAACCCCCTTCAAGGATTTCGCCGGCTCGACCATCGTCCACTCGACCGGGGGCTGGGCGGCTCTCGCCGGCGCCCTGATCGTCGGACCACGTCTCGGCAAGTTCCGTGCCGATGGCACGGTCAGACCAACCGTACCGTCCAACATTCCCATCGTCACCCTGGGCGTGTTCATCCTCTGGCTGGGATGGTTCGGCTTCAACGGCGGTTCCCAACTGGCATTGGGCGGCGCCGCCGATGCGGTGGCCATGAGCAACATCCTGGTCAACACCAACCTGGCCGCCTGCGCCGGGGTGATGGCCGCCATCATCGTCTCCCGACCGCTATTGGGCCGCGTCGACCTGTTGGCCGGTCTCAACGGCGCGATCGCCGGCCTTGTCTCGATTACGGCCGCGCCGGACATCCTCGACCACCGCTGGGCCATCCTCATCGGCTTCGTCGGCGGCGTGATCTGCACGGCGGGCATCCGCTTTCTCGAACAGATCAAGGTCGACGACGTGGTCGGCGCGGTTCCGGCCCACCTCTTCGCCGGTGTCTGGGGGACACTCGCCGCGTGCATCGCCGGTGGCGCGAACATCGTTTCGCAGTTGATCGGCGTGCTGGCGGTCGGCGCCTTCGTCTTCAGCCTGTCGCTGCTCGTCTGGTTCGTGATCGAGAAGATCATGGGCGCGAGGGTCTCGCGGGAGGTCGAGGAAATCGGCCAGGACACCGGCGAACTGGGTCTGGAAGCCTATCCGGAGTTCATGCTCATGCCTGATCCGGATCTCATTCCGGAACAGCTGCCCGAGGCGTTCGCGGAACCGGGGGATTCCGCGGCAGACGATCGGCAGCGCGCAGCCGCACGGGACCCCATCCCGCAACAGATGCCCGAGGCTGCCGCCGAACCTGGGGATTCCGCGGCAGACGATCGGCAGCACGCAGCCGCACCGAAGTCGATGGCTGTCGCCTACGTGCTCTGGTTCTTGCTCGGGGGGCTCGGCGGCCATCGATTCTACGTTGGCAGAATCGGCACGGCATGCGCCATGATCGTCTTGTTCGTATTCGTCGTGACGGCGCCGGCCGTCGCTCTTTTGCTAGCCCCTATCATAGTGGTAATGGCCTTGGAGGCGGGTGCCGGACTGCTCTTCTTCCAGGCCCTGGTGTCTATACTCACCAACCTGTGGATTCCGTTGGTGCTCTGGTGGCTGATCGACGGCCTGCGTCTAGCGCAATGGGTGAATCGGCTGAATGGCAAGCAGAAGAAGGCATGACCAAAGACGGCTGAGAACGTAGGACAGCGGAGAGCGGAGTATGGACAACAACATCGGCTGGTGGTTGACCAAGCGGGCGTTTCTGACGCCCGAACGCGAGGCCTACGTCGATGGCGACGGTGGGGAACGCTTGACGTTCGCCGAGCTGAACGCGCGCTGCAACCAGACGGCGAACGCGTTCCTCGCCGCCGGCGTCCGGAAGGGTGAACGGGTCGGCCTCCTGCTGATGAACAGCGCGGAGTTCGTCGAGGCGTACTTCGCCCTGGCGAAGATCGGCGCCGTGGTGGTGCCGTTGAATTGGCGCCTAGTGGCCGACGAGCTGGAGTTCATCCTGAAGGACAGCGGCACGACCCGGTTGGTGTTCGACGACGACTTCGTCGACGCCGTGGCCGACCTCCACGCCCGCGGGGACAAGACCGACATCAGCCAATGGCTTCAGGTCACCGAGGGTGATGCGGCCTACTTCGCCGAGGACTACGCGGCGTTCCGCGACGCGGCGACCGACGACGAACCGGCCATCGTCGCGCGCGACGACGACATGCTCTACATCATGTACACGTCCGGAACGACCGGCCTGCCGAAGGGCGTGGTGCACACCCACAACACCTGCGTGTGGGCCTGCATCACCATCGCCGCGTCCACCTACTACGCCGACGGCGACCGCTTCCTGTCGCCGCTGCCGATGTTCCACGTCGGCGCGCTGACCCCACTGACTGTGGGTGTCTACCGGGGCGTGACCAGCGTCGTCATGCGCGCCTTCGACCCGGTGCGGGCCTAGGAGATCGTCGATGCGGAGAAGGTCACCACCGGACTCGCGGTACCCGCCATGCTGAACTTCATGCTGCAGGTGCCGAACCTCGAGCGTTTCGACTATTCGCGCTGGCGCTGGTGCATGTCGGGCGCGGCACCCGTGCCGGAGGCGCTGATCGAGGCGTACGCCAAGATCGGCCTCGAAATCCACCAGGTCTACGGCCTGACGGAATCCTGCGGCCCGGCGGCGCTGATCGATGCGGACAATGCGCTCAAACGCATCGGTTCGACCGGCAAGGCGTTCTACCACACCGACGTGCGGATCGTGGACGGCCACGGCAGCGACTGTCCGGTGGACGAACCCGGCGAGGTGCTGGTCGCCGGACCGCACATCATGCGCGAGTACTGGAACCGGCCCGATGCCACGGCTGAAACCATCGTCGACGGCTGGCTGCACACCGGCGATGTGGCACGGATGGACGCCGACGGCTTCATCTACATCGAGGACCGGATCAAGGACATGATCATCTCCGGTGGCGAGAACGTCTATCCCGCCGAGATCGAGAAGGTGCTGCAGACCCATCCCGGGCTCAGCGAGGCGGGTGTGATCGGCCAGCCGAGCGAGCGCTGGGGCGAGTCGCCCTTCGTCGTCGCGGTCCGGACCGACCCGCAACTCACCGAAGCCCACCTGATCGAGTTCTGCCGCGGCAAGCTCGCGGGCTACAAGCAACCCAAGGGCGCGGCGTTCGTCGACGTCCTGCCGCGTAACCCGAGCGGCAAGATCCTGAAGCGGTTGCTGCGCGAGCAATTCCCCGGTCCCGCACCGGTCTGAGCCGGTGGACATCGCGGAACTCCGACGGCGGCTGGTGCCGTTCTGCCGCGCCAAGTACGGGCGCGCCGTGCGCGTCTTCGATGTGCACACCATGCCGGGTCATGCCGGCTTCTCCTACGGTTTCAGCGTCGATTTCGGGGACGGCGCGCCGCAAGCGGATGGCGCACCGCAAGCGGATGGCGCACCGCAAGCGGATGGCGCACCGCAAGCGGTGCGGGTCGAGTCGTGGTTCATTCGGCTCCCGCCGCCCAACGTCAACTGGCGAGGCACGGCCGACGTGCTGCGGCAGGTGGAGAGTTTGAACGCCTTGGCCGGAACGGCGGTTCCGCACTGCACCGTGCGCTGGTCCGGCGACGATCTCGAGTGGTTCGGCTGTCCCTACTTCGTGGTGCCGAAACTCGACGGCGACGTGCTGCGTCTGGGACCGGGCGAATGGGCAGCAGACCTCTGTGAAAGCGAACTCCTCGACATGGGTCGCCAGGTGATGACGGCGCTGGCCGGTATCCACAAGGTCGACGCCGCGAAAGCGCCGTATCTGGGCGACCCGGTGCCCTTCAAGGACGATGTCCAGCGCTGGGACCGCTTCTACGAGCGCGCCGCCGATCCCGAGTGCCTGGCGAGAGCGCCGGATTGCCGTCGGCGGTTGTTGGAGACCCTGCCAACCGATGCGCCGGTGGGGATCTTCCACGGCGACTTCCAGACGTCCAACCTGTTTTTCGCCAAGCCAGAGCCCGGGTCCTCTGCGGAGCTTCTCGCGGTCATCGACTGGGAGTTGACGGGCATCGGCGCCACGCTCAACGACGTCGGCTGGATCTGCACCTTCAGCGACCGCGAGGCCTGGGCCAACGGCACCGTCGGTCGGCCGATGTTCCTGGACCCCGAGACGCTCATGGCGCTCTACGTCGACGCCTACGGCGATCCGCTACCCGATCTCAACTGGTTCCGCGCGCTGGCGGCCTACAAGTTCGCGATCATCACCGGCTTCAACCTGAGTCTGCACCGCCGGGGCAAGCGCGTGGATCCCTCCTGGGAAGTGACGCGCAACTCCATGACGCCGCTGATCGACCGGGCTTTGGAGCTCTTGGGCTAAGCGCGGGTGGCGTTGAGTTCAGCCGTCGTCTGGACAGTCGCCACGCTCCATCTGGATGGTCGAGTGGTCGATGCCGAATGACTCGCACAGCACGTCCTTGATGCTGCTCATGGCCGACCCCTCGTCCACACCGTCCGCAACGCGGGCGTGCAGGGTCACCAACGGCTTCTCGCCGGTCAGGGTCCAGACGTGTACGTGGTGGATCTCCATGACGCCGGTCACCCGGGTCAGCGCCGAGCGCACCGCTTCGAGATCGATGCCCTTGGGCGTCGCTTCGAGCAGAATGGCGGCCGCCTCGCGCAGCAAGCGGTATGCGCCGCGCCCGAGAATGACGACCACCGCCACGGCGAGGATCGGGTCGGCATAGCGCCAACCGAACCAGATGACCGCCAACGCCGAAGCGATGGCGGCGATCGAGCCGAGAATGTCGCCGAGGACGTGCAGCGCGGCGCTACGAACGTTGAGGTCGTCTGTCCCGTGCAGCATCCGGTAGGCGATCAGGTTTACCCCGAGGCCTACGGCCGCAACCAACAGTACCGGTAACGGTGCGATTTCCTCCGGCACCCGCAGCCGGGATGCGGCTTCGAAGAGAATCCAGACGCACAGCGCCAGCAGTGCCAGGCCGTTGACGAATGCGGCAAGTACCTGAAAGCGGTGATAGCCATAGGTCAATCGGTCGTCGTGGCCCCGCCGCGACAGCCGACTCGCCCACCACGCCAGGCCCAGCGCCGACGCGTCGAGAAACATGTGGCCGGCATCGGCCGCCAACGTCAGCGAGTTGCCCAACCAGGCACCGCCCACCTCCACCAGGGCGAAACCGGCGATCAGCCAGAAAGCAAAGGACAGTCGGCGTTCGTGCCCATGTCGCGAATGGTGGTCGTGCTCGATGACGACAGGCTCCTGATCGATCGCAACGACTTGGACTATGGCCCCGGGGGTTGGTTTCCCGGTCCGCTTGGGACCGCCGGAATGAACCGGTACGCAGGGTCGGCGATGCACTTGCGGCGTAGTTGGAGAATCTCGCGCCAGGTGGCCCACAGGCCATGGGTCGCCGGAGGCAGGTCGTGCTCGATCGCCTTGCGCAGCTTCGCCAAGTTGTAGAAGGGCACCGCCGGGTACATGTGGTGCTCGAGGTGGTACTGCATATTCCAGTAGTAGAAGGCCGGCAGCCACGAGCAGGTGAACGTCCGGGTGTTCATGCGGAAGTCCGGCATGTCCGAGTTCAGGCCGTAGTGCTGGGGGCGACCGCACAGCAGGCCGAGCCAGGCGCAGTATTGGGTGCCGATGGTGAACACGACCACCAGGAACCAATGCCCGGTGAGCACGAACATCGCCGCCAACGCGCCGTGGCCGATGAGCAGCGTCCGCGCCCAGTTGCGGTGGCGGCGTCTCAGGGCATGGTCGGATTCGGGCAAGACGTAGTTGTACCACTCGCCGAAGACACGGCCATTGGCGTGGTGCCAGACGAGCTTGAGCCTCTGCCACGTTGCCCGGGGGTCCCAGGCCAGGAGACTGAGCCAGACGCGCCCGCGACGCAGGCTGAACCTGATGGGCAGCGGCACTTCGCCGTCGTACTTCGCGTGGCAGGTCGCCTGGTGGTGAATGGCGTGGCTCTGCTGATACCAGATGTAGTCGGACCAACTGATGAACGCGTAGACCTTCTCGAAGAAGGCGTTCAACGCCCGCGAGGTGAACACCGTGCGGTGCTGCAGTTCGTGGACCGCGATCAGGCCCATGAACGGGCCGATGGTCCCGTGGACGAACAACGCCACGAGGAGCAGCGGCACCGACCAGGGCCAGTTGGTCGCGTCGACGTTCAGGTAGGCGAGGTAGGCGAGGATGCCGGTGGTGAAGAACAGCCCGAGGTGGCAGATGGTCTGAAGCCAGCCGCGCAGGTCGTTGCGCTTCATGAGCTCGGCAAGCACCGCCTTGTCAATGGGGCTGCGGTACCAGGCGACCCGGTAGTCGGACGAAAAGGCGCTCGTGGCTTGCACCTCGGCAGGGTTCGCAGCCATGCTCGGACTCGACTCCTCGATTGCGCGCAGGGTGTCGAGAATACCGCATCCTCGGCGAGTGGAACGTCCCGCTACGTCTGTACCATCGTGGGAGGGGGCCGGGAAGGCTAGGGAGGTGCGAATTGGGCGGCCCGTACAGGACGACACGATGTGCATGCTTGGGCGCATGCGCCCTTTTGATGCTCCTGCACGCCGGATTGTCGGGCTGTGGCCAGGCACCGGCGGCGCTCGCCGATGCCGACGCGGCCTACGTCGGCTCCGCCGCATGCGCTGCGTGTCACCAGGTCGAGTACGAGGCATGGCGGGACTCACATCACCGTCACGCCATGTCGTTGCCGGACACCGGGTCTGTCGCCGGAGACTTCGCCACCGAGGTCGACCACGGTGCCGGAGGCCGCACGGCGTTCCTCCGCTCCGGTGAGCGCTTCGTGGTCCGCACCGCCGGTCCCGAGGGTTCGACCGCCGACTACGACGTGCGCTACACGTTCGGTACGGTGCCGCTGCAGCAAGTCCTGTTGCCTATTTCCCGTGGACGGCTGCAGGCGTTCGGCGTGGCATGGGACACCCACCGCCGCCACTGGTTCCACCTCCAGGACGCCGGGCTCCCCGCCGACGACGTCCTGCATTGGACCCAACCGAGCCACAACTGGAACACGATGTGCGCGGACTGCCACTCCACCGCCGTCGTCAAGGGCTACGATCGGGCCACGAGGAGCTACCGGACGACGTTCGCCGAGGTCTCCGTGGGTTGCGAGGCCTGCCACGGCCCCGGTTCGGTACACGTCGACTCGGCGGGAGAGCAGGCCGCGGTCGGATTCCCGGACACCCGGCAGGGGGAAATCAATGCCTGCGCGCCGTGTCACAGCCGCCGTGCCCATCTCGCCGAGGGATTCACCCCCGACCGGCCGTTCCTCGACCACTACTCGCCCGCCCTGTTGGACGATGGGCTGTATTTCGCCGACGGACAGATCAACGACGAGGTGTTCGTCTACGGCTCGTTCCTGCAGAGCCGGATGCACGCGGCGGGCGTGACTTGCTCGGACTGCCACGAACCCCACTCGGCCGGACTGCGTGGCGAGGGCAACGCGCTGTGCGTCACCTGTCACAACCCGACGGGGCGGCAGGACTTCCCCACCCTCCCCCTAGGCGTGTTCGACGATCCGGACCATCACCTGCACGAGCCGGGCAGCCCGGGTTCGTTCTGCGTCGACTGCCACATGCCGGCCCGAACCTACATGGTCGTCGACGACCGACGGGACCACGGGTTCCGCATCCCTCGACCCGACCTCGCCGCCACGATCGACGCGCCGGACGCGTGCACCGGTTGCCACGAGGAACGGAACCCTACCTGGGCCGCCGACATCCTGCACGCCAACTTCGGTCCCCCGGGCGGTCACTTCGCACCGGCGTTCGCAGCCGGCCGGCGGAACCTTCCCAATGCGGCTTCGGCATTGGTCGATGTCGCAGAAACGAGGGGACACCCACCGTCGGACGAGGCAGAAACGAGGGGACACCCACCCTCCGACCAAGCCGCCTCGGAAACGAGGGGACACCCACCGATCATCCGCGCCACAGCCCTGGCGCTCCTTCGGAACTACCCGCGGGAATCGGTCCAACGGGTCGTCGTTGCGGGACTCGGGGATCCGTCGCCGCTCGTACGCATCGGTGCCTTGCGCGGATTGGCGGATTGGCCACCGGAGTCCCGCTGGCGAATGGCGGCGGGGCTGCTTCAGGATCCACTGCTCGCCGTTAGAGCGGAGGCAGTGCCGATACTCGCGCCGCTACTGGAAACCCTGCCCGCCGAGGACCGCGCGATGCTACAGGCTGGCATCAGCGAATACCTCGATGTGCAAGCGTTCAACGACGACCGGCCGGAAGCGCACACCAACCGGGCCGGCATCCATCTCGCCACGGGCGAGACCGAGCAGGCCGAAGCTGCCTTCCGGGAGGCACTGGCATTGCAGCCATCCTGGATTCCGGGGCTCGTCAATCTCGCCGACCTCTACCGGGAGACAAACCGTGATGTCCAAGGGGGCGAACTGCTGTCACGGGCCGCGAGGCTTGCCCCCGGGTCCCCCGATGTCCTCCTAGCCTACGGTTTGTGGATGGTGCGCCAGGAGCGGCGCACCGAAGCGGTACGGCTCTTTGCCCGGGCTGCCAATACGCCGACGGCAACGGGGCGTCATGCATACGTCCACGCCGTCGCGCTTCACTCCGTTGGACGACTCGAGGATGCGCTCATTGCGTTGGACCGGGGTATCGACGTCCGCCCGGGCGATCTGCAGTTGATTCAGACGGCACTTGGAATCGCACAGGAACTCGGCGACTCGGCCAGGGTCGAGCGCTACCGTCGACAGATGGAGTCCCTCTCCACGCCGTGACCAGTTGCAGTCTCGACAGGGTGTTTTTCGAGCGTGACCCGCGCGAGGTGGCGCCCGCCTTGCTGGGTGCCCTCCTCATCCATGGCGGCACAGCTGGTCGGATTGTCGAGACGGAAGCCTACTTGGCTGCCTGCGATCCGGCCGCCCATGCCTACCGTGGGCGAACCAAACGCACCGAGGTGCTGTTCGGTCCACCCGGACGCGCCTACGTCTACCGCACTCGACAACATTGCTGCCTGAACGTCGCCGTGCAACCAGACGGCACACCCGGTTGCGTGTTGATCCGCGCCCTCGAACCGGTGGTCGGTGTCGCTATGATGCGTGGACGCCGAGGGGGTGTGCCCGACGCCCGTCTGACGGATGGACCGGCGAAGCTCTGCCAGGCGATGTCTATCGGCATGGACCACTACGGTGTTGATCTGTGTGCCGGCGGACCGCTCCGGATCGTCGCCGGCGATGGTGGCCCTGCACGGATTAGGAGAACACCGAGGATCGGCATCGCCCGGGCCAAGCAGTGGGAGTTGCGTTACGTGTCGAAGCCCGGTTGAGTCTGCGTGCGGATGACCGCGCGGGTCGCCCCCACGCTGGTCGCGTATAATCGAGCCAAAGGTTCACACCAACTGAGGTAACGCCATGTTCGGTCCCAAGGAACTCGTGGTCGTCCTGGTGGTGCTCCTGATCGTGCTCGTGGTGTTCGGACCGAAGCGCATAAAGAGCCTCGGCTCCGAGCTCGGCAACGCCATCAAGGGGTTCCGCAAGGCGGTACGCGACAATGAGACATCCGCACCCGCAAGTGCCGAGCGGAGTTCGATGAGCCAGGATCCGCCCGAAAAGCCGGCCTGACCTCGACACCAAGCGCGGCATGTTCGACTTCTCGTTCTGGGAGTTCTTCGTCGCCGCCATCGTGGCGTTGATCATCCTCGGCCCGACGCGGTTGCCGGGGGCGCTGCGGACCCTCGGCCTCTGGATTGGTCGGCTGCGGCGCAACTACTACAACATCAAGACCGAGATCGAACGCGAGATCGGCATGGACGAGGTCCGCCGGCAACTCCACAACGAGCAGGTGATGTCCGACGTCAAGCGGGTGGAACGCGAGATCCAGGCCATGGGCGAGGAAGTCAACCAAATTGAAAATCCTACGGCGCAAGCTGAAGACCCGCCGGTCAAGGCGCTCGAAGACCAAAGAGACTCCGACCGAGGCGACGACCGACCCCGAGCCGACTCCACCGGTTCGGTCTGACGACGTCGCGGCCGACGCGCCGGACAGCGAACCCGAATCCGAGACTCTCGACCCCGAACGCACCCACGACGAACAGGTGGACGCGGACGAACAGCCGTTCCTGTCCCATCTCCTGGAACTGCGCACGCGCATTCTGCGCAGCATTCTCATCGTCGTCGTGGCGTTTTTCCCGGTGTTCTTCTTCATCGACGAGATATTCGACTTCGTCACCGGGCCGATGCGCGATGCACTGACCGGGAACATGATCGCGACACAAGTCGCGTCGACCTTCCTGACACCGCTCAAGCTCGCGCTGTACGCGACCGTGTTCATCACGATCCCACTATTGTTACAGCAGGCTTGGGGATTCGTCAGGCCGGGCCTCTACCTGCGCGAGAAGCGCTTCGCGATTCCGCTACTGGTCTCGAGCACGGCGCTCTTCTACCTCGGCATGGCGTTCGCCTACTACGTCGTCTTTCCCCTGGTGTTCCGGTTCTTCGCCGGTCAGAACCTGACCGACGTGGAAATGATGACGGACATCAACCAGTACCTGGACTTCGTGCTGAAGATGTTCTTCGCCTTCGGCATCGCCTTCGAGATTCCGGTGGCCACGGTGTTGCTTGCTATCACCGGGCTCACATCAGCGCAGAGCATGGCGCGCAAACGGCCCTACGTCATCGTAGGCTGTTTCGTCGTGGGCATGTTCCTAACCCCGCCTGACGTCATCAGCCAGATCCTGCTGGCCGTTCCCGCCTGGATGCTGTTCGAGATCGGCATCATCCTTGCCCGGATGGTGCAAAAGAACTCCGAGCACCAGGACGAGGAACAGGACGAGTAACGGCCTGACCCCGGCGTAGGCCACGGTCAACATGCAAACGTCGTTCAGGGCATGCGGCTCCGGGCTCCAGAGACTGGGGCTCTAGAGACTGGCAGACACTGGGGCAGACACTGGGACACCCACCGTGGATGGTGAACCACCCAAATTGTTGGATCACCCACAGTTGGAGTGACTGGAACAACCAATGCTGCTTCCTGTCGACACGCAACGCTGCGCGACCGTGTGGGGTACTTGGCACGGGGCTTCGTTAATCGCTGGATACGTTCTCTGCCCGTGAACGGAACCTTCTGACACGCCGCCACCGCCGATCGGCCCGCTGGACTCTTGGCTTCCACGCACCCGAGCGCAATTTCTGCCTGGACGGCCAAGATTGCAGGGATTTCCTACAAGTGCCCGGGTCATCGGCTGTCAGCCCCGCCGCGTCCGGCGACGGACAATGCCCGCCATGACGCGCCCGAGATCCGAACTCATCGACCGCGAGAACGGTGGCTTCTACCACCTCGGCGGCCGCTGCGTCCGCCGCGCCATGCTCTGCGGCCCCGACCCCGTCACCGGCCGCGACCTCTCCCACCGCCGCGGTTGGATCGAACACCTCATGCTCCACTTCGCCGAGCTGTTCACCGTCCACGTCGCCGAGTACGCCGTCATGTCCAACCACTACCACCTCGTCGTCGACTACCGGCCCAAGGACCGCTTCGAACTCGGCGACGAGGAGGTCGCCCGGCGCTGGCTGCGGATCTACCCGCCCCGCGACCCGGACGACCTCGACGCCCGGGTCGCCGCCCTGCTCGACGACCCCGAACGCCTCGCCGTGCTGCGCGACCGCCTCGGCGACCTGTCCTGGTACATGTCACGCCTCAACGAGACCGTCGCCCGCCGGGCCAACCTCGAGGACGGCTGCACCGGCAGGTTCTGGCAGGGCCGCTTCGCCTCCAAGGACCTCCCCGACGAGCGCTCCGTGTGGGCGTGCATGGCCTACGACGCGCTCAACCCCGTGCGCGCCGACATGGCCGACCGCGTCGACGCCCCGCAGCACACCGGCCTGCAGCGCCGCCTCGAGGAGGCCGAGACCGAACCGGAGCGCCTCGACGAGCCCCTCGCCCCGCTCGTCGTGCGCGACCGCCGCGTCGCCACCGCCCGGCCGCCGGCACCGACCCTCGGGTTGACCCTGCGCGAGTACCGCGCCCACGTCGAGTGGACCGGCGGGCTGCTCCGCGACGACACGCCGGAGGGGCGCGCGCCGCCGGAGCTCGGCGACGCCGGGTCCTGGCTCAAGCTCGTGCGGTCCTTCCGCCGGCGCATCGTCGAGCAGTCCGTGCCCCGCTGGATCCCCGCCCTCGCCTGACACGACCAGCGCCCACCGTCCACCGCGGCCGCGGCGGCCCGCCCGTGCCGAAGTTCCGACCACGCCGCCCCGATAGACCCCAGCTTCCCCGCCAAGCCGTTCCGCGGTCCGCGCGATCGCACGCATACGTTCGTTGCGGGCAGACTTTCGGCGCGAAAAAAACGGTGGGTGTCCCTGAACCGACGCCACCGACGGTGCCTGAACGACGGTGGGTGTCCCGACTGTGAGACCTCGCCCCGCTCGTCGTGCGCGACCGCCGCGTCGCCACCGCCCGGCCGCCGGCGCCGACCCTCGGGTTGACCCTGCGCGAGTACCGCGCCCACGTCGAGTGGACCGGCGGGCTGCTCCGCGACGACACGCCGGAGGGGCGCGCGCCGCCGGAGCTCGGCGACGCCGGGTCCTGGCTCAAGCTCGTGCGGTCCTTCCGCCGGCGCATCGTCGAGCAGTCCGTGCCCCGCTGGATCCCCGCCCTCGCCTGACACGACCAGCGCCCACCGTCCACCGCGGCCGCGGCGGCCCGCCCGTGCCGAAGTTCCGACCACGCCGCCCCGATAGACCCCAGCTTCCCCGCCAAGCCGTTCCGCGGTCCGCGCGATCGCACGCATACGTTCGTTGCGGGCAGACTTTCGGCGCGAAAAAAAACGGTGGGTGTCCCTGAACCGACGCCACCGACGGTGCCTGAACGACGGTGGGTGTCCCGACTGTGAGACCGAACGACGGTGGGTGTCCCGACTGTGAGACCCCGAATGTGAGAGGTCTGCCTAGGGGGCGTCGATCAGAATCGTTACTGGACCGTCGTTGACCAGTGCGACCTGCATGTCGGCGCCGAACTCGCCCACGGCGACCTCCGTACCCGTCTTCCGGAGGGCTTCCGCGTAGCGTTGGTAGAGCCGGCGGGCGGTCTCCGGCGGTGCCGCTGGCCCGAATCCCGGACGGTTGCCGCGGCTGGTGTCTGCGGCCAAGGTGAACTGAGAAACGGCCAGAACGGCGCCGCCGACATCCACGACAGATCGGTTCATGGGCTTCGCGTCGTCGGGGAAGATCCGCGCCGACAGGGTGCGCTCGGCGAGGCGTGTCGCGGCGGTCTCGTCGTCGTCCCGGAAGACGCCGACCAGCACCAGCAGGCCGCGTCCGATGGTCGCGATCTCGCGGCCTTCCACCGAGACCGACGCTCTGTTCACGCGCTGGAGCAGTGCCCGCATACCTGCTCGATCCCCAAGTGGCCGTCGACCGAGAAGAGTAAAATGGAGCCGTTATGGCAGTGCAACCCCAAAGCCAACCAACGTCCAACCGGAAACGGGCCGCGGCGCTGATTTCCGGCGGCCTCGATTCCATGCTCGCAGCCAAGGTCGTGCTCGACCAGGGTGTCGACGTGGAAGGCGTCAATTTCTTCACGGGCTTCTGCGTGGAAGGCCATACCCACGCCATACGCCAAAGAGATCGCTCGCGGGATAAGCGAAACAATGCTCTTTGGGTCGCCGAGCAGCTCGGCATCAAGCTGCACATCGTCGACGTCATCGACGAGTACAAGGACATCGTGCTGAATCCCAAGCACGGCTATGGCGCCAACCTGAACCCCTGCCTCGACTGCAAGATCTTCATGGTCAACAAGGCCCTCGTTGCCGACGTTCTCGGTCGCGGCTACGACTTCCTAGTCACCGGCGAGGTGGTCGGACAACGGCCCAAGTCCCAACGCGCCGACACGATGCCATTGATCGCCCAGGAGTCCGGTGCCGGGGACCGCCTCCTGCGACCGCTGTGCGCGCACAACCTGCCGCCGACCCTGCCCGAACGCGAGGGCTGGGTGGACCGCGCCAAGTTGTACGGCTTCCATGGCCGTGACCGCAAGCCACAGATGGCCCTCGCGCGCAGCTTCGGTTTCACCGACTACGCCCAGCCGGCGGGCGGCTGCTGTTTTCTCACCGATGAGAGCTATGCCGGCAAGCTCGCCGATCTGTGGACGTCGCGCGGTGTCCGCGACTACGACTTCGACGACATCATGCTGCTGAAGGTGGGCCGCCATATTCGTCCTGCGTCCCACTACAAGCTCATCGTCGGCCGGGAGGAAGGTGAGAACAACTTCCTCGCCGGCTACCGCAAGCGTTTCGTGCATCTCACCACGTTGAGCCACCCCGGGCCGTTGACGCTGGTCGACGGGGCTCCAGATGCCGACGACCTGGTTCTGTCCGCACGGATCGCTGCACGCTACTCGCAAGGCCGCAACGCCGACGAAGTCAACGTCGAGGTGCACCATCTCTCTGGGGCTGTCGAGGAACTCCGCGTCCCACCGCTACCGCCAACGGAACTGGAACCCGGCTGGCAAGTGGGCACATGACCGGCGTGCACACCCTGGATGCACGCGGTCTGCTGTGCCCGTTGCCGGTGATCCGCACGCAGGACCGGGTTCAGGATCTCGCCGACGGCGAGGTCCTCGAGATCGTCGCCACCGACCCCGGCGTGCTGCACGATATCCCTGCGTGGTGCCGGGTCCACGGCCACCGCGTGCTGTTCTGCGACGAGCGCGAAGGTGACATCCTGGTTCGGATCGAAGTCGCCCCACGCTAAGCGGGTCATGCACCAAATTTGACCGCACCGCCAAAAACGCACTAAATTGGTGCAGCACAGCCAGCCTGACGCTTGCCAAGACGCCGAGTCCGCGAGGCGGTGGGTGTCCCAGTCGTCGAGGAGTCTAGTGGAATGTTTCTTGCTGCATATTGATCCGTGGCCACCTATCGGGACATTCTCGATCAGCTCACTACGGCGGTCGCTGTCGTCGATGCCGCCAGTGACAACTCGTTCCGGATTTCCTACCTGAACCAATCCGCGCAGGCGATGTTCGGCCGCAGCGAGGCGCGGGCGGTGGGTGTCCCATTGGGCGACCTGATGCGCGACTCGCACGCCACGGCGGCCGTGCTTCAGGGCGTTCTCGACACCGGCCAACCGTTCACCAAGCGCGAGGTGCCGCTGTACGTCGCCGAGGGCTTGATTCGCGTCAACTACTCCATCGCACCGTTGTCCGAGACCGAGCTTCTGGTGGAATTCGAACGCCTCGACCGCATCCTGCGCATCGACCGCGACGACCGCCACGTGACCCAGCAGGAGACCATGCGCAAGCTCGGCCGTGGTCTGGCCCACGAGATCAAGAATCCGCTGGGTGGTATCCGCGGTGCCGCGCAGCTGCTAGACCGGCAGCTAGAAGGCGACGAACGCGAGTACACCGCCGTGATCATCTCCGAAGCCGATCGGCTGCGGAACCTCGTCGACCGGATCCTGGGGCCGAACGGCAAGCTCAATTTCGCGCCGGTCAATGTCCACCACGTGATCGAGCGCGTGGTGAAGCTGCTCGATGCCGAGTGTCCCTCGCGAATCACGTTCGAACGATCCTACGACCCGAGCCTCCCCGAGGTCGAGGCGGACTTCGAACAGCTTGTGCAGGCGACGCTGAACGTGCTGAACAACGCCGCCCTCGCGCTCAAGGACACCCCCGATCCGAAGATCACGCTGACGACCCGCGTGGTGCGCCAGTTCACCATCGGTCCCACGCGCCACCGCCTCGTCGCAAACGTGGATTTCATCGACAACGGCCCCGGGGTGCCGGCGGACATCGCCGATCGCATCTTCTATCCGATGATCAGCGGCCGACCGGAGGGTTCGGGGCTGGGGCTTGCCATCACCCAGACGATCCTCGCCCAGCACAACGGCCTGGTCGAGTGCGAAAGCGAACACGGACGAACGGTGTTCTCGTTCTACCTACCCATCAGGCAATCGCAGGCGAACGGCTCGGCGACCGCGCTGGAGAGATCCAATGACCACTGAGCACCTTGCCGAACAACCGGCAGGGGAACGCGTCTGGATCGTCGACGACGACGGTTCCATCCGCTGGGTGCTCGAGCGCGCGCTATCCCAAGCGGGCTACGGCACCGAGTCCTTCCACTGCGCCGACGACCTCCTCGAACGCATCGAGTACGAGACGCCGGACGCGGTGATCTCGGACATCCGAATGCCGGACCGCGACGGCCTCGAACTGCTGTCGATCCTGTCCGACCGCCATCCCGACGTGCCCGTGATCATCATGACCGCGCACTCCGACCTCGACAGCGCCGTGAGTTCCTACCAGGCGGGAGCATTCGAATACCTGCCGAAACCCTTCGACGTAGACGAAGCCCTCGCCACGGTCTCGCGCGCGGTCCTGATCAGGCGCGAGCAAGTCGGCATCGCCGAGCCGGACCCGATGGCCGAAGACACCGAGATCATCGGCAAGGCGCCTGCGATGCAGGAGGTGTTCCGCGCCATCGGGCGCCTCGCGCAGTCCAACATCACGGTGATGATCGAAGGGGCCTCAGGCACCGGCAAGGAACTGGTCGTCCGCGCCCTACACCGCCACAGCCCTCGGGCGGTCAACGCCCTGGTCGCGCTGAACATGGCCGCGATCCCCAGCGAACTCATCGAATCGGAGCTATTCGGCCACGAACGCGGCGCGTTCACCGGGGCCAAGGACCAGCGCATCGGCCGCTTCGAGCAGGCCAACGGGGGCACGCTCTTCCTGGACGAGATCGGCGACATGCCGGCGGACGCACAGACCCGGCTCCTACGCGTCCTCGCTGAGGGCGAGTTCTTCCGCGTCGGAGGACGGACCAGCGTCAAGGTGGACGTGCGCATCATCACCGCCACCCACCGCGATCTGCGCGCGCTGGTCGCCAACGGCACGTTCCGCGAGGACCTCTATCACCGGCTGAACGTCATCCGTGTGCATATTCCGACCCTCGCGGAGCGGCGTTCGGACATCCCGGTGTTGGCGGAACACTTCCTCGCCAAGGCCGCCCATGACCTCGGCGGCGAACGCAAGGTGCTGCGCGACGAGACGCTGGCGTACCTGCAGACGCTGGAGTGGCCGGGTAACGTCCGCCAGCTCGAGAACACCTGCAACTGGCTGACCGTGATGGCGCCCGGACGCGAGATCCACCTCAACGACCTGCCCGCCGAACTGCACGCATCCGAAGGCAACAGCGAACTCGGCGACTGGCAGTCCTCGCTGGCGACCTGGGCCCGCGACCGGCTGCAGCAGGGCGGCACCGGTCTCTTGGATGAAGCCACGCCAACGTTCGAAGAGACCATGATCCGGGTCGCCCTGGAGAAGACCGGGGGCCGCAAGCGCGATGCCGCGAACCTCCTGGGCTGGGGCCGAAACACGCTGACGCGCAAGCTGGCGGAACTAGGAATCGACGTCAGTTGAAGGACCGCCCGGATGCGTCGAGGCCGGTCGACGCGTCGGTCATCGACAGACGACGCGCGGGCCGTGCCGACTCGTTGCCAATGCCCGCCCGCGCGAAGCGAAGCGTCGGGACGGTCCCGGTCGCTTAGTTGACGCTCCGGTCGTCGGCAATGACACCTTCGCCGCCGCCTTCCGCCTCGCGCCGTCGCATCGCCTCAGCGAACAACGCCTCGAAGCTAATCGGCGCCAGCATGACCGCCGGGAACGCGCCCTTGGTGACCAACGCGTCGATCGCCTCCCGGGCGTAGGGAAACAGGATGTTCGGACAGGTCACGGCCAGCGCCTGCTGGCGGATCCCGTCGTCCATCCCCTGCAGACGGAACACGCCCGCCTGCTGCAATTCGACGATCATCGACACGTCGTCCTCCACCCTCGCCTTCAGGGTCAGGGTCAGCACGACCTCGTGTCGGACCTCGTCCAGGCGGTTGCTGCGGGTGTTGATGTCCACCTGCATCTGCGGATTCCACGTGCCGTCGAACACCCCGGGCGCCCGGGGCGACTCGAAGGACGCGTCACGCAGGTAGATTCGCTCGATGGCGAGCTGCGGTCCGTCGGTCTCAGCCATTGTCAATCACCCTTTGACCACGGGCAGGTTGTCGTTGATCCACCCGGTAACGCCCCCCTTGAGGCGAGCGACATTCTCGAATCCTGCCTTGCGCAGCACCGTGCCCGCGGGACCGGCGTGCTGCCCCATCTTGCAGGCGACGACGACGGGCTTGGTCTTGTACTTCTCCAATTCGCCGACGCGCGTACCGAGTGCGGTGTGGGGAACGTTAACCGCATCGACGATATGGCCCACGGCGAACTCCTTGGCATCGCGCACGTCGATGACGACGGCGCCGTCCCGGTTCACCAGATTGACCAGCTCCTGGGGCGAAACCGCGCGCCCACCGCGGACCACTTCGTTGCGCACGAAGAGCGCGAAAGTGAGGAAAAAGGCACCTACCAGGATCGGGTGGTTGCCGATGAATTCGAAGAGCTGTTCCATCCGTTTCCTAAGCGCGCCCCCGGACCGACGGGCTTGGGCATTATAGGGTCGGCTCCGCTAAAATCACGTCGCGCAAACCGCGCTGCACGGACGCGATCGATGACAACGCCGCCAACCACCCTTCTGGTCGTGCTCGATGGCTGGGGGCTCCGCGACGAGGCCGACGACAACGCCATCCACGCGGCGCGTACACCGCATTGGGACCGGCTGTGGGGGAGCCCAAGGAAGACCCGGCTGGACGCTTCCGGAACCAGCGTCGGGCTACCCCGCGGCCAGATGGGCAACTCCGAGGTGGGACACATGAACCTCGGCGCCGGCCGGGTCGTCTACCAGGACCTGACTCGCATCGACCGGGCCGTCGAGCGCGGCGAATTCGCGGTCAACGAAGCCCTGAACGGTGCCATCGCCGCCGCCGACAGGCACGACAGCGCGCTGCATGTCATGGGGCTGCTGTCCCCGGGTGGCGTCCACAGCCACGAGGACCACCTGCACGCCCTGGTCGCCCTCGCGGTAGGCCAGGGTGCCCGGGTACGTTTTCACGCGTTTCTCGATGGTCGCGACGTGCCCCCGAAGAGTGCACTTTCTTCGCTCACGCGGTTCGAACAGCGATTCCCCGGGACCATCGCCTCGATCACCGGCCGCTACTACGCCATGGATCGGGACGCACGCTGGGAGCGCACCGAACGCGCCTACAACCTGCTCCGGCACGGCGAGACGACATTCCGCTTCACCACACCCCAAGCGGCCCTCGAGGCCGCCTACGCCAGGGGAGAGAGCGACGAGTTCGTTCAGCCGACGGCCATCCAATCGCACGGCGCCTTCTCGCACGGCACCGCAACGATCGCGGACGGCGATGCGGTCGTGTTCATGAACTTCCGGGCGGACCGAGCGCGTCAGCTGACCCAGGCATTCACGGCAGACGAATTCGACGGCTTCGAACGCCGGGGCCGCGCGGACCTCGCCACGTACGTGACCCTCACCAGCTACGCCGACAACATGGCCGCCATCCCAGCCTTCCCGCCCGAGCACCTGAACACGACGTTCGGCGAGTGCCTGGCGGACTCCGGCAAGACCCAGCTGCGCATCGCCGAGACCGAGAAATACGCCCACGTCACGTATTTCTTTTCCGGTGGACGGGAAGCAGCGTTCGTCGGCGAGGACCGCGTCCTGGTGCCCTCGCCCAAGGTCGCAACCTACGACCTGGCGCCCGCCATGAGCGCGGCAGAGGTCACCGACCGGTTGGTGGACGCCATCGACGCGCGCCGCTACGACGCCATCGTCTGCAACTACGCCAACGGCGACATGGTCGGCCATACGGGGGTGTTCGACGCGGCCGTGCGTGCCGTGGAGACAATCGACACCTGCCTCGGGCGGATCATCGAGGCCCTTGGGAGGACACGTTCGCAATGCCTCATCACGTCGGACCACGGCAACGTCGAACGCCTGGTCGACCACGACGCGAAACAACCCCACACGGCGCATACGTCCGCCGAGGTCCCTCTCGTCTACGCCGGACCTTTGGATATCCGCTTCGCGGCTCGAACCGGGACGCTGTCCAATGTCGCGCCGACCCTGCTGGCACTGATGGGACTTCCCCAGCCAGCCGAAATGACTGCCGAATCACTGCTGGACGTGCGAGCGCCCGCGCTTGCCGCCAACCCGTGACCTGCCCGCCAGTGCGTTGCAGGCCTCCTTGGCGCGGCCTTCTCCTCGCGCTCTTTGCCTCGACGGCAGCGCTTGGCCTTCACGCTGCCGAAAACCCGCAGGCCGAACTCGCCGCGGTCGTGGAGCGACTCAACGCACTCGACACCTGGCTTGACGATGCCGACGCTCGGCTCACCGAGCGGCAGCGCCAGATCGCCGGCGTCGACCGGAAGATCGCCGACAACGTCCGCCAAGTCCGGGATCTCGATGCGCGAATCGCCGCCACCGAAGCCAAGCTGCGGGAGCTTCGCACTGAGCGGGAACGTCTGGACGTGGCACGCCGCGAACAGCAGCAGCACGTCGCCGCGCACCTCAGGGATGCGTGGCGATTCTCGCAACGCGATCCACTGAAGGTTTGGCTGAACCAGGAGGACCCGTCCGCCCTGGAGCGCCTTGCGCGCCACCACGCCCGCTTCGCAGAGTCCCGGGGCGAAGTCATCAACGAACTCCGAGACACCGCCGAGAGGATCAGGCGGACCGAAAGGGAGTTGGGTAACCAGCAGCACCAGCTCGAGTCCCTGCGGGAATCCCTGCTGGACGAGCGCCAAACCCTGGCGGATGAACGCACGGCACGCGGTCGGTTGATCGCCGACCTGCAATCGGACGTAGACGTGAAGAGCCGCGAACACGAACTGCTGGCCGCGAGCCGGGAGCGCCTCGGTTCGCTGCTTGCCAAACTGGAACGGGACTCAAATCGCGTGGGTCGAAGGGTCGGTATCGGAACCCGTGGCGATCTGCCATGGCCGGTGGAGGGTCAGGTCGAGCACAGTTTCGGCGACGCCCGTACGCATCGAACCCGCTGGCAGGGTGTCTACTTCCGTGCGCCGACCGGCACCGAGGTTCGCTCCATCGCCCCCGGGCGGGTGGCGTTCGCCGACTGGCTTCGCGGCTTCGGGCTGCTCGCCATCGTCGACCACGGGGACGAGCGCATGTCGCTCTACGGCGCCGCGGACTCGCTCTACGTGCGTCTCGGCGACTGGGTGGAACGCGGCGAAGCCATCGCTTCCGTCGGCCAAAGCGGAGGCCACAGCGCGGTCGGCCTGTACTTCGAGATTCGCGAACGCGGCAAGCCGACCGATCCGTTGGCGTGGCTGGCGCGCCAGTAGTCAGGCAATGGCGATGGATCCGCTGGCAACCGTCTATCCGGGAATCTGCTCACTGTGCCTGCGGCGATCGCACCGCGCCATCGATCTGTGTCCCGACTGCGAAGCCGCATTCGAGACCAACGACCCGACCTGTCCAGTGTGCGGGGGGCCCGCCCCCGCAGGCGATGCTTCCCCCGCTGCGATCTGCGGTACCTGCCTCGTCAACCCGCCGCCGTGGACGCTGACCCTGGCGCCGTTCGCCTACTCGCCGCCGCTGCGCCGCGTTATCGAGGGCCTCAAGTCCGGCAACGGTCTGCGCGAGGCCCGCGTCCTCGGCAGCCTGCTCATCCCCGCGATCCAAAGGCGCTATGGCGATGACGCCCTGCCGGAGGCCTTGGTTCCCCTACCGCTGGCACGCAGGCGTCAGCGGCGCCGCGGCTTCAACCAGGCCGAACTGCTCGCCAAGGTGATCGCCCGCGGCCTCGGCCTACCGCACATCCATGGACGCCTGGTCCGCATCCGCAACGATCCCCCGCAACGCTCCCTGCCGCGCAGCGCCCGGCTGCGCAACGTCCGCGGTGCCTTTGCAGTCCGCACGGGCGGCAGGCGCAAGGGCCTGCCGAAGCGCGTGGCGCTCATCGACGATGTCAGCACCACCGGTGCGACGGTGCGCGCGGCCGCCGAGGCACTGCGCCGTGCAGGCGTCGAGGAAGTCCACGTCTGGGTCGCTGCCAAGGCGCGCCCTCCAGGCGCGGCGCGCCCGGAGGGCGCGATCGACAATGCCCCGCATTCTCGGGCGGGGTGACCCCGGGGCGAGCGCGGGGCCGCCGCTACTCGATCGATACGGGAGCCACCGGTTCCTCGGCGAACATCTCCGGCACGTACATGGCCTCGACCCGCGCAGGCGGCAGGTGAAAGTCGCCCGTGGTGTTGTAGCGGACGCTGTAGCCGACGGTGAACGTCCCCTTCGGCACGTAGCGGAAGTACGCCCGGTAGTTGGTGAAGTCTCGCTCGACGAACACGGGCCAGCGATCACCCCAACTGCCTTGTGACAGCAGGGCCGAGTCGCCCCCCAGCCCGCTGCCCAGGATCACCGCACCAGGCGGAATCGGATCCTCCACCACCACCCAGGTCATGTCGGCGTCGGCCGTGATGGTCAGCTCGATCCGCGCGACATCGCCGCGCTGCCAGATTTCCGAGCTCTCGCGGCTCACCGGTTCGACACGACGAACCACGTGGTAGCCGGCTCCGATCGGCTCCGTACGGGGAACGGCGGCGCGCAACTGCACGAGGCCCCAGGGTGTTCCGGTTCCCTCGTGGTCGAGCGTCAATTTGCCCGTCGAAGCCCAAGGGACATCCACTGGCGCGGGCGACTCCGCGTCCGCCGTGGAATCCGGCCACACCACCCGGTGTTGCGCCTGGCCCAGGCTCACGACGCTGCTACCCTTCACCGGATCCGCCTCGAAGACCGCCGCGAACTCCCGGGCGGCGACCGCGCCCCAGGCGTTGGCCACCGTGGTCTGCCACCGGCCCCGTTGCTGACGTCCGAACAGCCCGCGGACCATGCGTGGCGCGTCGGTGTGCCATTCGGGATCGCCGAGCACCGAGAGGATGGCGCGGGCGGCGTTGCCGTCGGTGGCCACCATCAGCCACCAGAGCCCGTCGCGATTTTCCGTCGAGAAGCGCATGGTGGTGCCCTGCATGTTCAGGCGCGAGCGCAGGATCGCCTTCGCCCGGCGAAGTTCCCCAGCGTCGACCTCGACGCGGGCGAGAATGTCGATCCAGTCGAGCAGCCCGGAGGTGGGTAGCCGTTCCACGTCCAGGTCCAATGGGTCGACGATCGCCCGACGGAGTTCGCCGTGACGCGCGAGGGCGGCCATCGCGGTGAGACGGCGCAACTGGCCGTCCGCCGTCGGGAACGGGCTTCGGAACACGATGCGGCCTTCGACGAACTCCCGCAGACCGTCGATCATGGATGCCCGCAGTTCTCGCGGGACGACCTTGCCGGCGGCGTCGGCCATGGTCAGCACGTAGGCGGTGAGCGTCGGCGAGCCGTCCAGGCGGTCACTGGGAAAGAACCGCACCAGCCCGGTGGCAGGGTCGACGGCCGCTTCCGCCGCGACCATTGCCGCCGCCCAGCGTTCGGCATCGTCGAGAGCGACCGCCACCGAGACCCTCTGTTCGATGCAGGTGAAGCGATAGCGGGACATCGCTTCGCGCACAGTCTCCAGGCCACCGAGCAGACTCCGCGCCAGCGACACGCGCACGCCGCCCCGTCCGGGCAGCGCGTTCGCGGGCGGCGCCACCGGGAACTCCTGCGGCTTCGACAGGTGCGCCAGGGTCGCCTGCTGGACGCGAACCGGCACCACCGGCTCGACTGTCTGCCGGGCGGCCAGGCGGTCGGTGGCTGCTCTCGACGACGCGGTGACCTGCCAAGCCATCGCCTCGGCACCCAACGGCACGGTGACCGGCCAACTCACTTCGCCGGACCGACCGGGTCCGAGCCTTAGTCGCTTCTCTGACAACTCTCCGAGTTCGTCGGCCTCGGCGACGACGCTGACCCGGCGCGTCCTGTCCGATGCGTTGCGCACGGTGAACACCGCGTCGAAGCGGTCGCCCTCACGCACCGTCGCCGGCAGACCCGCGTGCAGGACGAGATCCTGGGTGGTGCGGATCGTCGCCTCGCCGGTGCCGAACAGATCCTCCCCGGCCGTCGCCACGGCGACGATGCGGAACGACGTCAGCAGGTCGTTGAGCAGGATGTCGACCACGGCCGTGCCTGCCGAACCCGTCGACAAGCGTCCGCGCCACAGCAGCAGCGACTCGAACTCCCGACGCAACGGCGGATCGACCGAATCCGGGGCCTCAGTGGCGTCAACTACGCTGAACGAGTCACGTCGGACGTAGCTACCCGTGACGATCACTTCCTCGAGGTCGGACGGGACGAAGGACAGACTCGCCTTCAGGCCGTCGAGGTTGGTCCTGGTATCCATCGTCGTCCAGCGGTCTCTCATCATGGCGGCCAGCAGGTTCCAAGTGGGATTCGGCCTCAGGTCCAGCAGGGCTTCGTCGACGGCGATCAGGGCCACCTCGGCGTCGGGGCGCGGCGCGCCGTCCGGACCTTCGACGGTCACGCGAACCGTCGCGCGGTCGCGCACCCGATACGACTCCCGATCAGGCTCCACGCGCACGGCCAAGGCGTGGCTGTCCCAGTCCACGGCGAGTTCCACGGTGTCGTGACGGTAGTCCGGTGCGTCGGGATCCACACGTGCCTCGCCCTTCGGTTCGGCCGGGCCCGTTCGACCGCGGACAGCCAGCACCGAGACCTTGACGTTCGGCGCGTAGTTGCGGCGCACAGGTACCTCCACCAGTGCCTCCGGTCCCCGCAGGTGCTCGACGAAGGCCTCGAGCACACCCTCGCGCTGTACCGTCACCAAAGCCGTGGCATCCGAGAACGGCAGGTTCACGCGGATGGGCACGGTCTCGCCGACCGCAAACTTCCGGTCGGCATCGACTTCGAGCAACGGAGAATCCGAGTCCCACCAGAACGACAGGGAAGCACTCGTGTTGACCAAATTGCCCTCGGCGTCGCGCGTCGATGCCTCGATGAATACGTGGTTCGGGAGTTCATCCGGGACTTCGCAAATCATCGCGCCATCGGTGTCCGTCGTCCCTACGCACGATGTCAGCAAGGGCGACTCCGTACGGTAGTACATGCCTCGGAAGCCGCCGGGCAAACGCCGGTTCTCGCGGGTCCGTGCCGCATAGACCTTCGCCTCGACAACCATCCCCGTGGCCCCACCATCGTCCGGGCGTCGTGCCTGGACCACTACCCACTTGCGCTCTGCAGCCTTGTTGGCGTCGATGTGCAGCGCGACCGCCGCAGGCCAAAGTTCGAACGTGTTCCGCGCCGTCTTGACCAAACCATTGGCGTCGCGGTAGTCCAGCTCGACGTACAGGCCGCTCTCGCCATCGACGTCGGATACCGGCACATCGACACGCGCCTGGCCCGCAGCATCAAGAACCACGTCCAGCGTGTGCGACTCCAGCGGGAGCCGGGAAGGCCAATATCCACTACCGCGCAGCTCGGTTCTAATCGTGACCGGCAGAGCGACCGCCGCGCCGCCGGTCAGGTGCTCGACGGACACACTGACCGGAACGGAACGAGGATTGACCAGCGGCTCCTCGGGCCCGCCAACCGTAGCCCGCATGGCACCGACCTTGAATCGTTCGACCCGGAACGACCCCGACTGGTGGCGTTCTCCGTCCACTACAAGGCTGTAGTCGCCGAGAGGCGCACTCTTCGGTAACTGGAACGACACCGTCGCCGAGGCGTTCGTTTGGAACTCGAGGGTCTGCTCATACTCCTCTCCGGTCCCCCAGTGCCGGATCGTCGCTGGGACCTTTGCGGGTAGATCCTCCGGAATGACGAGACCGCCGCTAGTGCGACGGCGGACGACCACCTTCATGGATACCGTCTCACCGGGTTGGAAGAGTGATCGGTCGAGGATGGTGTGGACCAGGACGTTCCGGTCCTGCAGCCACCCGCCGGATGTCACCACAGCGAGATCTCCGTTCTTGCGGACGCTCGCGAGGTAACGAAACGAGCCACGGCATGCGGTGTCGGGCAATGCCATCGAGAACCTTGCCAGGCCATGGGCGTCGGTCGTTTCGCGCGCGACACGCGACCCGGTGCATCCGTTGATGATGCGGACGTCGGCATCGGCGACCGGTACTCCGCTGGACAATCCCGTCACCCACACCAGCGATGATTCGGCCCCACGGTGGAAGTGCACGCCGAGGTCGGTTGGCATGGCCAGTCCCGCAACGTGGCGCTTGGGCAGACCGTCGGCAGACGGCAGGCGCACCTCGAAGACGTGCAGTCCGGGCTCCACCAACGGCATACCCGCCACCAGAGACGAGGCCTCGGTCTCCGGGATCGGCCACTCGAAGGACCGTCCCTGATTTCCCAGGACGGGTCGTGTCCATGGGGATCCCGGCAAGCTTCGGTCACGTGATCGGTGCGCGTCATCAAACCGGCGCAGCCACCTGGCCATCTGGCGGTCTCCGGTAACCCGCAAACGCCGGCCCGCTATCGAACCCGTCACGCTCTGCAGCAGCACCGGGACCGTCGCATCGGCGCCTGATTCGACGACAAGGAGTTGGCTACCGAAGCTCGCGGTGGGCGGTGGCCTGCCTAGGCGGACGGACTGGGGAAAACCCGCCGCGTTGGCCAATGCACGACCGTCGATGTCGGCAAACGGGACGAGGAGTTCGGCACGGTAGACCACCCCCATTCGGTCGGCAGCGGGAAAGTCCACACGTTCGATCTGGGAGTCCTCCCTGGTCTCGCCGGCGAGAACGTTGTCGTCACCGTCCACGACTCGAATGCCGCCGACGACCTCGCGGCGAACGAGCCCGCTGAATGCCACATGGATCCCGCCCAGACAGCGATCCTCGTAGGTCTTCGAACATCCCAGCGCTGCGCGGAACTCGGGCCGCACCGAGAAGCTCAGCGTGTCGGCCCGGGTCGTCGCCAAACCTCCGGCGCCGGCGATACCCGCACCCCAGATCAGTTCCACATCGCTGCCGTTGGGCAGGGCGCCGAGACAGCGCAGCGCGACGATCCGCTCAAGTGCCAGGGCGCGCGTCTCTTCTCTGTCGCCCGCAGGCAGATGACCACTCGCCGAGTTGATCAGCCCGTGCAGTAGCCCGCTCTCGTTGTCCCACAACGCGTCCAGCACTTCGGCCCGGTCTGCATCCTGGAGCAACTCCACCGGTCGACTTTCCTCGCCGACCACACGGCAGCGGGCGTGTTCGCGCACCGAATCCAGAACCGGGGTGGCATCGAGGGCCAGCAGAAACACCTGATGCTCATCGATGTCGTCCCAGCGACGTCCGGGTTCGTGGTCCAGGATGGCCGGTCCGCCGGTGTGGAATACATACTCAGCCTCGCCGACGATTGCCTCGCCGGCATGGCTCCAGACATCGTCCCGCAGGGTGAAACGGCAACGCACCGAGCCGGGCACGTCGTAGTCGAAGTCGTACACCCAGCGGCGCTCGTCCAGCCACCGGCCGGTGCCCGGCACGGCGCAGTCGACCGCGAAGGGGCTCTCCTGCGTCGGTTCGCCGAGAGCAACCATGGGCTCGGAAAAGCGCACCGCCACCTGGCGGACATCCTTGTTGTAGCCGGTGGGCGAGAAAGACTCGATCCGCGCGGCGGCCTCCGCCAAGCCCACGCACGATGCGAGCGCGACCACGGTCACGATTCGAATGGCGGCATCCCGACTGTTCATGACCCCTCCTAGCCCGCATTTCTCACCACGGGCCGCGATGATGCGCGCCCTTGCGGGCGCGTTCGAGGATTTTGGCCCCGTGCGAACGTGCTCCTTGGAGCACGCGCTCGCGACCGAGAAGCATAGCGGGCCTACGGTCGAGGTCGCACGTGCGCCTACGCGCTTTAGCGCGCGCACGGGGCCAAAAGACCGGTGCGAGGGTGCCGCGCAAGCGCGGCATACGCGCGGCCAGCGCAGTCTGCAAATTCCGACACCTCGGGAATCCGACACGAGCAACTGATATTCGAAGCATATGTTGTTCGCACAAGCGACGTGGTGAGAAATGCGGGCTAGCGACCCCGCCTCGGGCGCGCCTGCCTGTTTAGCGCGGGTCACGCGGCAAAGGTTCGCGTGTCCGTCGGATTGTAGGCCAACAGCCTAGGCGTTTTGCGTTCGGATGCCCCCGCTGGCACAGTCAGCGGATGGGTAGCTGGTCCGCTCGAACTTTCGCCGGCATCGCCGTCGCCGTGGCCTCGCTGGGTTCCGCCGAGCCGCTGCGCATCGCCGTGGCGTCCAACTTCCAGAGTGCCCTCACCGCCGTGGAGGCGGGCTTTTCCGGCGACGTGGAGGCGAGCTACGGATCCTCCGGCTTGCTGTATGCCCAAATCGTCCAGGGACGTCCCTTCGATCTCTTCCTGTCCGCCGACGCGGCCCGACCACAGGCGCTCCTCGACAATGATCGGGCGAAGGCACCTGTCACCTATGCCACCGGTCGGCTCGTGCTGTTCGTCCACCAGGGAACGCCCGGGCCCGCATGGTTTTCCGGCGACAGACGCGTCGCTCTCGCCAATCCCCAGACCGCCCCCTACGGTCGCGCCGCGATAGAGACCCTGGCCCGCCTCGAGGCCACACCGAAACGAGTGACGGCTCTGAGCGTGGCACAGGCCTTTCATTTCGCGGCGAGCGGAGCCGCGGACGGTGCCTTCGCGGCGTTGGCCCAGGTTGTCGCCCAGGACGTTCCGGCCGAGCGCTACTGGATCGTTCCGCAAGACCTGTACGCGCCCATCGAGCAGGTCGCCGTGGTTCTCGACGGCCCCAACGAGGCGGCAGCGCAGGCGTTTCTCGACTATCTCGGCAGTGCCGACGCCCGCCTGATCATCCGCCAAGCCGGGTACCGGTGACGCCCATCGGTGCCGACATCGCCCAGGCGGCCGGGGTCACGGGCCTGCTGGCGCTCACCACCACCCTGTTCCTGCTGGTCCTGTCGCCGCCGCTCGCCTGGTGGATCGCGCGCACGGCGTCGAAGTGGCGCCCACCTGTGGAGGCGTTGGTGGCGCTTCCCCTCGTCCTGCCGCCCACCGTCATCGGCTTCTACCTGCTGCTCGCCATGGCGCCGGACGGCCCACTGGGGGCCATCGCCCTGGCGGTGGCCGGGGCGCCCTTGGCCTTCACCTTCGCCGGACTGGTCATCGGTTCCATCGTCTACTCACTGCCGTTCGTCACCGGCCCGCTGGCATCCGCGTTCCGCACCATGGACACCCACCTCCTGGAAGCCGCATCGGGCCTTGGCGTCGGGCCCGCCACCCGCTTCCTGCGTCTCGTGCTGCCCATGCACCGCAAGGCTCTGGTGGCGGCCGGCGTGCTCGGCTTCGCGCACACCGTGGGCGAGTTCGGCATCGTGCTGATGATCGGCGGCAACATCCCGGGCGAGACTCGGGTACTGTCCATCGCGCTGTTCGACCGGGTCGAGATGCTCGACTACGCCGGCGCCCACGCCATCGCCGCCCTGCTCCTCGTGTTCTCGCTCGTCGTGCTGACCTTTACCTATCGCTGGCTGCGACGGGGAGTACCGGGATGAGGCTCCTCGTCCAAGGCGAACTCAAGCGTCCCACGGGGTTCCGCCTCGCCACGGACGTCGATCTCGACCTCGACGGTGTCGCCGCCGTGGTCGGCGCGTCCGGCGCCGGCAAGTCGACGTTCCTGCGCCTCATCGCCGGCTTCGAGCCACGCGCGCCGGTGACCGTGGAGGTCGACGGAGACCGCTGGCAGGCACCCGCCATGGGTCTGCCCCCGTACCGACGCTCGGTGGGCACCGTGTTCCAGGACTCGCGCCTCTTTCCCCACCTGGACGCCCGCGGCAACCTCGCTTTCGCGACCAGGTCGCGGCGACCCGGCACGCGGCTCGAGTTCGACGAGGTGGTCGAGTTTCTCGACCTCGTGCCGCTTCTCGAGCAATACCCGCACGAACTCTCCGGCGGTCAGCGCCAGCGGGTGGCGCTCGCCCGGACGTTGCTCGCGCCCGCCCGGCTGTGGCTGCTCGACGAGCCGATGTCGTCCCTGGACCCGGCGTCGAAGCGCGAGATCGCACCGTACCTGCACGATCTCTGCCGGCGTCACGCAGTGCCCATCGTGTACGTCTCCCATTCACTGCCGGAGGTGTTGGCGATGGCGGACCACGTGCTCGTCGCGGCCGACGGGCAGGTGTCCCGGGTGGACTCCATCAGCGAGTTCTCGACCTCGTTCACCAACCCCCTGCTCGGGGACGAGGCCGGAGCGGTCATCGACTGCCGCTTCAAGTCATTCGACCCGCGCTACCGACTCTCGGAATTGGTCTTCGGCACCTCGTCGCTGTTCGTGCCGGGCGATCTTTCGCCCCCGGGCGAGCGAATCCTGCTGCACATTCCAGCGCGGGACGTGAGCCTCGCCACGTCGCGGGTGGAGGAGGTGAGCATCCTCAACCGCGTCGACGGCATCATCGACGCCTTGGAGGAACAGGGCGAGTCGGTGCTCGCGCGCGTACGGTGCGGCGAAGGTCAGTTCCTGCTCGCCCGGGTGACCCGCCGATCCGTGGACGAACTGCATCTCGGTGCCGGCGTCCGGGTGCAGGCCTTGATCAAGTCGGTCGCCGTACGAACGGGCGCGCCGTAGAAGTTTCGCGCTAGCGGGCCCCAGCGCCGTCTGACCGTGCCGCGTTGACTTCCGCAGCCTTAAGCGTCCGCTTGTTCTCCAACTGGTTCGCGTATTGCAGGAGGAAGTACGGTCGGTATTCGTCGGTGCAGGCCGCGAGGTCCCCAAGGAATGTCTCGCGGGCCCTCGGGCTCATGCCCGAGAGGTCCCCATCGCATCTGGAACGCGCATGATGGTGAGTGGGATAGTCGACCAGGTTGGCAACAATCCTCTGATCGAGATGCCGGGCGAGCTCGTCCGCGTCGGCGTAGTCGCCCTCCACCGGCGGCGAGAAGTGGACGTGGATGCGGCCCTTGAACCCGGTAATCCCTCTCTCGATGCTCTCGGCGTCCTCGTCCGGATCCTTGTCGTAGCGGCCTTCTGTGTCACGGTGGTAGAGCTCCCTCGCCTTGTTGGGTGCGCACGGATCGATCTCGTAGCTGATCGACACCGGTGCTAGACGCACCCGGCGCAGCCACTCGCCCAGAGACCTGGTTTCACCACGGTAGGCGAGGTGCAGCATCTTCAGGAGCGCCGGCTCGGTGCGGTCGACGCCGTCCTTGGAACGACCTTGGCGCTGTGCGATCCAGACCGACTCCCCCGCCTCCCGGACCGTTCGCATGTACGACGAGGTTTGGCGCATGGCGCCGAGTGCCGCCTTCGCGCCGCTGACGTCGCGGTAGACCACGAACGCCTTGTTCAGGCGCATGAGGTCGCAGCGGTAACCGGTGCCGAGGAGATTGTCGCCGATGGCCACCTGGGTCGTCGCGTGGCCGTCGAGCCAGAGCGCGTAATTCAGCAGCGTCGGGTCCAAGACGATGTCGCGGTGGTTCGAGATGAAGAGATATGTCTGGGAGGGGTCGAGGACGTCGAGACCGCTAACCGTCATCCCGTCCGAAGTCACCTGCAACAGGAGCCGCAGGTAGCGGCCGACGAGTTGCTGCAGGTCGTCAACCGAGCCCAGCCGCCGTGCCTGGCGCTTGATGAGGCGTCGAACCAGCGGGTGCAGCAAGGGCCGCAGCCGCGAGCCAAGTGCCGGGGCGGCGAAACGCGTGCCGAAGGCGACGAAGGCCGGATCGTCCGCCAACGCCGCGACGGCGGGACCCACCTCGTCGTCGCGGTACGGGCGGATGTCGTCGAATTCGTCCATTACCCCTTAAACTAACAGTCCGTCGAGTTTCTCGATACCACGAGAGCGAGGTCGACATGGGCTTGGCAACGCGGTCGTTCACCCACGGGCTGCACGATATGGGGCACCACTGCTACGCATGGGTCCAGCCCGACGGCGGCTGGGGATGGCGCAACGCGGGACTCGTGGTCGACGGCGCCAAGGCACGTCGCTGACATGCGCTGGCTCGCCGGCACGAGCGGCTACAGCTACAAGGAGTGGAAGGGCAGCTTCTACCCCGAGGACATCGCCGCCGACGGCATGCTCGCCCACTACGGTGCACAACTCCCCGCCGTGGAGATCAACAACACCTTCTACCGGATGCCACGAACCCACGTCCTGGAGACCTGGCGCGACGCCGTGCCGGCAAACTTCCGATTCTCCATCAAGGCGTCCCGGCGGATCACCCACCATGCGCGCCTGAAGGACTGCGACGAGGCGGTGAATTTCCTTGCCACCGGACTCGAAGCCCTGGGGGACAAGCTCGGCTGCGTGCTCTTCCAACTGCCGCCGTACCTGAAGCGCGACGACGAGCGGCTCGACGCGTTCCTGGCGGCCTGGCCCAAGACACTGCCCGCTGCGGTGGAGTTCCGCCACGAGTCCTGGTTCGACGACGCCACGGCACAGACGCTGACTCGCCACGGTGCGGCCATCTGCATCTCCGAGGCCGCGTCCTCGAATGAGGACGGCGGACTCCCCATGCCGGAGTTTCTCGCCACATCTGACTGGCTCTACCTCCGACTGCGCAAGCCGGCTTACGACGATGTGGCACTCGCGGCGTGGCTCGACCGCGCCGCCGCGACGTCGGCCGCGCGGGGGTTCGCCTTCTTCAAGCACGAGGCCGAGGGCGCGGGTCCCCGGCTCGCCAGCCGCTTCCTGGAACTGGCGCGGGCGTGTTGACCGAAGCCCAACTTGGTAGCTTCCGCGAGTCCGGCTACGTGCTGCTGCGCGAACTGGTCGACGCCGAAGCCCGGACGCGCTACGAACAGCGTTTCGTCGAACTCGTCGAGACCGGAGAACACCCGCCCGACATGGTGGTGATGCGCGATGTCATGGTGGTCAAGGGCGTGGTCCAGCCGGAAACGCCGCTGCACGCCGTCAACAAGATCCTGAATTTCGAGTCGGATCCGGTGCTGTTCGACTACGCCCGCTATGCGCGGCTCCTGGCCATCGCCCGCGAACTCGTCCATGAACCACCGAACGCACCCGTGCACGTCATCTCGACGAACGTCTTCAACAAGCCGCCGGGGGTCGACGGCCGCCATCCTCTGCACCAGGACCTGCGCTACTTCCGCCTGCGCCCGCCGGAGGGCATCGTCGCCGCCTGGACGGCGCTGTCCACCTGCAGCCGCGAATCCGGCTGCCTCGCCGTCCTGCCGGGCTCGCACCAGGGGCGCTTCCACGAACACGGCGACCCCGACTGGGAGCATGTCAACGCCGCCTTCTACGGCATCGAGGGCGTCGACACGCAAGCGCGCGTCCACCTCGAGATGGAACCCGGCGACACGGTGTTCTTCCATCCCCTGCTGATCCACGGCTCCGGACGCAACCGCAGCCCCGGTTTCCGCCGCGCCATCTCGGCCCACTACGCCTCGCCCCGCTGCCGGACCCCGGACCGGGACTGGAAGTCAGGTCCCCACGTTAGGTTGATCCCGTAGGGGCGAGGCTTGTCCTCGCCCTCGCCCTTAACGCCGGCTAGTCAGGAACTCCTCGTTGACGCAGTTCATCAGAATCCCATCGCGTAGGTAACGGGCCGCAGTCCGCGCGGAGAAGGCGCGGATGTCGCGCACGCTCTCCGGGGTGAAGAACGCCGAATGGGGCGTGATCACGAGACGATGCCGGATCCAGTCTTCGTTGCGGTGCCAGGCGGCGATTAGCGGTACATTCAGGTTCGCGGGTTCGTCGGGCAGGACATCGAGGCCGGCCGCCAGCACGGTGCCGTCCTTCATGGCGTCGTGCAGCGCGTCCAGGTCGATGATCGGGCCGCGCGCGGTGTTGATGACGATCATGCCCCGCTTCGCCGCAGCGAACGCTTGCGCGCCGATCAGGTTCCGGGTCTCGTCGTTGAGCGGCGTGTGGACGCTGACGATGTCGCTCTGGGCCATCAGTTCCGCCAACGTATCCACGCGGCGTACTCCGAGGGCCAGTTCGATTCCTCCGGGCTGGTAGGGGTCGTAGAACACGCAGTCCATATCGAACGCCTTGGCCCGGCGAATGGCAGTGGTGCCGATCCGGCCCAAGCCCACGACGCCGAAGGTGCACGCCGCCATGCGTCGTCCGTAGGGATTGAGCGCAGGGCGCCAGTTCTTGACGGGGTCATCGCGCAGGCACTCGTCGTGGAAGGCGATGCTCTTGGTCAGCGTCATCATCAGCGCGATGGCGTGGTCGGCGACCTCGCGGGTGCCGTAGTCGGGACAGTTGCACACCGGAATACCGGCCTTGCCGAACGCTTCGACGTCGACGTCGTCGAATCCGACAGCGGTCTTCACGACGACCCGGCACTTGTCGAGCAGCGGCAGCTTGTCAAGGGGAGGCGCCACGCCCACGATGCCGTCGCAATTGCGCCACTGTTCCTCGGTGACCTCTTGGAAACCGCGCGCGAACTCGGTGACGATGCCCTCGCCCACCGCCTCCTGCTCAACCGAGTGGTCGCGACCGCTGCGCGGCCAGAGTAACCGGATGCTCATGTTCTCCCCCGTGGTTCCGCCGCCCTACGCGGCTCGAAAGCCCGACAGTCTACTCAAATCGCACAAGGTGAACCTCTTGTTCGCGCACGGGTAGCCTTGGCGGCGGTCCGTTGCCCGTCCGTTGCCCGTCCGTTGCCCGACAGGGGGCGGCCGAACGGCACGCAGTCGCCATACGCGGTACGTCGCTTGTCATCGAGCGGCCGTTGGCCGATGCTGACCGACCACTTTCGAACAGGGGATTTCCCGCACATGTCCATGTCCCAACCGATAGCCCTGCGGGGTGCGCCCGGATCGCCCTATACACGCAAGATGCTCGCCGTGTTGCGCTACCGGCGCATTCCGTATCGCTTCCTGGTGGGCCTCTGGGCGCAGAATGCGGGTCTGCCCACGCCCAAGGTCGATCTCCTGCCGACGTTCTACTTCGACGCCGACGACGGTCTGGAAGCGGTGGTGGATTCGACGCCGATCATCCGGCGGCTGGAGGAGGACGCGATGGGGCGCTCGGTCATTCCCGACGACCCGGCGCTGGCCTTCCTCAACTACCTGCTCGAGGACTACGCCGACGAATGGCTCACCAAGGCCATGTTCCACTACCGCTGGTGGTACGAACCCGATATCGAACTCGCGGGCGAGATACTCCCTCGGTGGCGCGACCTGACGGCGAGCGCCACGACGATCGATCCACGCGCGCAGGCGGTGAGGGAACGTCAGATCGGGCGGCTCTACGTGGTCGGCAGCAACGACGTCACCGCACCGGTCATCGAAGCCAGCTACCGACGCTTTCTCCAGCGTTTCGACGCACACATCGGCAACGGTCCGTTCCTCTTCGGGGCGAGACCGGCGGCCGCGGACTTCGGGCTCTTCGGTCAACTGACACAGTTGGCGGCGTTCGACCCCACGCCCGCTAAACTCACCGCCGATGCCGCACCGCGGGTGCTCGCCTGGGTGCAGACCGTCGAGGACCTCTCGGGTCTGGAGCCGCAGGAGGACGATTGGACGCCGCGCGAGTCGCTGCCGGCGACGTTGCAGGAACTGCTTGCCGAAGTCGGCAGGACCTACGTGCCCGTGATGCTCGCCAATGCGCAGGCCATCGATGCGGGGGCCGAGCAGGTCGAGACGGAGGTCGACGGCCAGCCGTGGCTGCAGCGCCCGTTTCCCTACCAGGCCAAGTGCCTGCAATGGGTCCGGCAGGAGTACGCCCGGCTCGACGGCGACGACCGCGAGTGCGTCGACACTACGCTCGCCGGGACCGGTTGCGAAGCACTGTTCTGACGTCCGGAGCTTGCGCCGCAGAAGTTCGCGCCAGCGAAACTTCCAACGCGACCGTCAGGTCGCGCCCGCGCCAAGGGGTCCAACGCTTTGACCTGACGCCCCGGTTCCCCGATAGTCGCGCCTTTCGGCCAACGGATCCCAGTCATGTTGAACCCCGTCCAGCTTGGAAGCCAGAGCGGTCTCCGCGTCTCCGAACTGTGTCTCGGCACGATGAACTTCGGCGAGCCCGGCCGCGGCCACCAGGGCGACTGGACGCTCGGCGTCGACGACGCGCGGCCGATCTTCAAGGCCGCGCTGGAACACGGGTTGTTCTACTTTGACTGTGCCGACACCTACGGCATCGGCGCGTGCGAACGGCTGGTGGGTGGACTGCTCAAGGAATTGGCCGGCAGGGACGAGTATGTCCTGGCAACGAAGGTGTCGATGCCCATGGGGCGGGGGGCGAACCAGGGGGGCCTGTCGCGCAAGCACATCCTGGAAGGCGTGGACGCGAGCCTCGAACGCCTAGGCCACGACTACATCGACCAGTTGGTGATCCACCGCCACCCGCACGGTATCCCCGGACAGGTCCAGGCACCCATCGAGGAGTCCCTGGAGGCTCTCCACGACGTGGTCAAGGCGGGCAAGGTGCTCTATCTCGGTGCCTCGTCGATGTTCGCCTGGCAATTCGCCGAACTGCAGATGACGGCCGAGGCGAACGGCTGGACGAAGTTCATCTCCATGCAGAACCACTACAACCTGGTGTATCGCGAAGAGGAGCGCGAGATGAACCCGTTTTGCGCGCACACCGGCGTTGGCATCACCCCCTGGTCGCCGCTCGCCCGCGGCATCCTCGCAGGTTCCTACCGCGGGGGCTTCGAATCGGGTTCGACGAACAGGTCGACGGGGCGCGACCGGGTTCGTACCGAGGGCCTGTATCGCGGGGCCGCGACCTTCGAAATCGCCGAACGGGTCGTCGAGGTCTCCGAGAAGCTCGGCAAGACGCCGGCCCAGGTCTCCCTCGCCTGGCTTGCCGGCAAGCCGGAGATCCAGGCGCCCGTGGTCGGCGTCTCGCGCATCGAACAACTCGACCAACTGGTCGAGGCCTGCGGAATCGAGCTTGATCCTGAAGACGTCAACTACCTGGAAGAACTATACGAGCCGGTGGAAAACCTGCTGTCGATCGGGACTTCGTGACACTAGGAATGCTCTGATCAAGCCATCCCTGGCTTGATCAGAAACGCGAAAACAAGAACGCGGTCTTTTTTTGCTTGCAAATTCAACTCCTTGCGTCGTTGAATTTGGCGGCACATCCCTGTGCCGCAAGGATGGGCCGCGACCGTCAGGTCGCGCTAGCTCAACCGCGCGAATCGTCAGCCGATGACGGTATTGGCGTCCTCCTCGACGACAGTGTGCTCGATGTAGCCGATGTTCTCGATCTCGATGCGGACTTGGTCGCCCACCTTGAGCCATGCCGGGGGCTTCATGGCGGCGGCGACACCGGAGGACGTGCCGGTGAAGATCACGTCGCCGGGGTCCAGGGTGAATGACTTGGTGAGGTGCTCGACCTGGTCGAAGCAGTCGAAGATCAGGTGCTCGGTATTCGAGTTCTGGCGCACTTCGTCGTTGACCACCGTGCGGATTCCGAGTTTGTGCGGGTCGCCCACCTCGTCCGGGGTGACGATCCACGGGCCGAACGGCGCATGGGTGTCGAAGGACTTGCCGATCTGCATCGTGCGCGCCGCCGCCTGCCAGTCCCGGACGCTGACGTCGTTGCCGCAGCAGTAGCCGGCGATGACCTCGTGGGCGCGTTCCTTGGGAACGTGCTTGGCGCGCTTGCCGATGACGAACGCCAACTCGCCCTCGTAGTCGAGCATGTCCGACACCGCCGGCTTGTTGAACGATCCGTAGGGACGGTTGGTGGCGTTGTGCTGCTTGTTGAACCACATCTGCACCGTCGGCGGCGCCGAGCCGGTCTCGGCGATGTGGTCGGCGTAGTTGAGGCCGATGGCGAGGATCTTGCCCGGCATCGGCACCGGCGCCTCGAGCACCACGTCGGCGACGGGGAACGCGACGTCGGGCCTGGTCTGTGCCTCCCGGGCCGCCCCCAGGGCCGGTTCGCCGGCGGCCAGAAACGAGATCATGTCGTCCGGCAGGTCCGGGGACACCGCCGACAGGTCGATGACGAGTTCGCCGACGACGACGCCGATCCGGGTTCGCTGGCCGTGGGTGAAGGTGCAGAGTTTCATGGGTGTCCCTGTTCAGTGTCCTTGTTCAGTGTTCAGCGGGTGTCCCGGTCAAAGCGTACCGAGCGCGGTGTCCAGCCAAGCGCTCGCGTAGCCTGCCATCTCCGTGAACACGTCGTCGGTTCGCGTGCGTGTGCGCTTCAGCACCTTGTAGCCGTGATCCGCGGTTTCCAGCCAATTGACCGTCGCGCCGACGCGGTCGGCGACGGAATCGAGCAAGTCGGGTTCCGCCATGCCGTCGCGGGTGCCCGAGAGGAACAGCATGGGGGCCGCGATCTTCTCGAGATGTTCGGCACGCTTGGTCGCCGGTTTTTTCGGCGTGTGCAGGGGGAAGGAGCAGAACACGAGCCCCGCGACCTCGAGTCCGTGGTCCACGACAGCGTGGGACGCCATGCGCCCGCCGTAGCTGTGCCCGCCCAGGAGGTGCGGACCCGCGGCGTGTTCCCGGGCGCAGGCGAGCGCCGCCGCGACGGTGGCGGTGGAAACGGCCTGGGCGTCGACCCGCGGGCGTCCGTCTTCGCGGAACGGAAAGTTGTAGCGCAACGTCGCGATGCCCACCTGGGCGAACGCCAGGGCGATCGACTCCATGCTGGCGTGGGTCATGCCGGCCCCGGCGCCGTGTCCGAGCGTCAGGGTAGCGCGATGCGTTCCCTTGGCGGCCTGCAGCAGGGCGCCGACAGTGCGCTCGCCCAGATCGACGCGGAGTTCGCGCATCAGCCCGGCAGGTCGTCAACCGAGGTGATGACCGTGCCTACCAGTCCGTACTCGGCGGACTCCTCGACGCTCATCCAATAGTCCCGGTCGGTGTCCTTGGCCACCCGTTCCAGGGGCTGGCCGGTCTGTTCGGCGATGATGCCGTTGATGCGCTCGCGGGTCTTGACGATCTCCCGGGCGTGGATCTCGATGTCCGAGGCATCGCCGCCGAAGCCGCCCGCCGGCTGGTGGATCAGAAAGCGCGTGTTCGGCAGCGCGAAGCGGTTGTCTCGGTCCGTGGCAAGGTAGATGTGCGTGGCGATGCTGCCCACCCAGCCCGTGCCCACCATCCGCACGGTGGGCTTGATGAAGCGGATCATGTCGAAGATTGTGTCGCCGGACTCGACATGCCCGCCCGGCGAGCAGATGTAGACGGTGATCGGCTCGGCGCTTTCGAAGGACAGGGCCAGAAGCTTCTCGGTCGTACGCCGCGCCACGTCCGCGTCGATCTCGCCGAATATCGTCAGAGTGCGGTTCTTGAGCAGCTTGTTGTCGAGGAAGGCGAACTGCCGCGCTGCTTCGGCGACTTCCTTCGCGCCTTCGGGGGGATCGTCGACCATGGGTGTGCCCGTGACCAAAGGTGGCGATATTACCGGAATTGATACACTCCAAGCGCGCCGAAACGGACGCAATCACTACCCGGGAGCCGACGCCATGCCCCTTCACCCCGAATACGAGACCATGCTCCGCCAACTCGCGGAGATGGAGGGTCCGGACCTGGTCGACGTGCCGGTCGCCGTCGGCCGCGAGATGTACCGCGCGATGCAGCCGAAGGCGCCCGAGGTGCCCGTGGGCGCGGTGTCCGACGTCGACGCCGGGGGCGTGCCGGCAAGGGTCTACCGACCGGAGGGCGACGGGCCGTTCGCGGTCGTCATGATGTTCCACGGCGGCGGCTGGGTGATCGGCGACCTCGACACGGCGGATCGCCAATGCCGCGAGGTCTGCCGCGGTGCGCGCGCCCTAGTGGTCTCCGTGGACTACCGGCTCGCCCCGGAGCACCGGTTCCCCGCCGCCGCGGACGATTGCTACGCCGCGACCTGTTGGGCGGCCGAGCACGCAGCCGACCACGATGGCGATGCCTCGAGACTGGCGGTTGCCGGGGACAGCGCGGGTGGCAATCTCGCCGCCGTGGTGGCGCAGATCGCGCGCGACCGGGGAGGTCCCCGGCTCGCGTTCCAGCTGCTGGTCTATCCGGTGACCGACGGCGTGGACCACGACTGGCCGTCCTACCGTGACAACGCCGAGGGCTACCTCTTGTCCGCGGCTGCCATGGGTTGGTTCTGGAACCACTACGCGCCCGATGCAGCCGACCGACGCAGTCCCTACGCGTCACCGCTGCGGGCCGAAAGCCTCGCCGGGCTGCCCCCCGCATTGGTGATGACAGCCGAGTTCGACCCCCTGCGGGACGAGGGGGAAGCGTATGCCCGAGCGCTGAACACCGCCGGCGTCGAAGCGGAACTGGCCCGATACGACGGCTTCATCCACGGCTTCCTCTCGCACACCGGCACGCTCCCCGCCACCCACAAGGCAATGGGCAAGGCCTGCGCCGCGCTCTCCTCCGCATTGGCGGCGGGGCGATCGCGCCCATGATGCGCGGGCGCTAGTGTGCCGCTTCCAAAGTGCTCAATCCGCACAATCTGTACCAGACCGTGACGCACCAAGCCGGGCTGCTAGGGCTCGCCCTGTTGGTGATCGTGATCGCGACCACTCAGTACGCATTGGTCGGCAACTACCCAGAACCCGAGGCGAATTGCGGCCTGTCAAGGACTTGAAGACGCACGGCGATTTGGCTTGCGGTTATTCTAAGGATGTCGCGTTGTACGGAATCTCGCGGTGACTTGGAGGCCATCGGGATGGAGCGCACGTGAGATTGCGCAGCCGTGGCCGGAACTCGCGCCGACAACGCCCACCGATCGGGCTTCGCCGTGGACAGTCACGAACGCACATACACACTGCATCTGACGCTTGCCAGGCGACGGCGTCCGGTTCCGACGCGGCAACTGATGGACGAACTCGGGTGTTCGCGGTCGACTCTGCATCGCACGATCAATCGACTGCGCGACTCATACGGTGCCCCGATCATCAACGTTCCCGGGCGCGGCTACTTCTATGATCGGCTGTCGGGAGAAATCGAGTTGCCGGGGCTGTGGTTCCGTGCCGACGAACTGGAAGCGCTTCTGGTAATGGACGATCTGCTGAGGACGGTTCAGCCGGGTTTGCTGCGAACGCAGTTGGGTTCGCTGCGCCACAAGGTCCGAGAGCTTCTGGACAGGGGCGTCGAGGGGCGCAAACCCTTTCCGACCCATCGGATACGCATTCTGCGTTCGCATGCACGTCAGGTGCTAACGGGGAACCTGACCTCCGTGGCTGCCGCCGTTGTCGAACGACGCCGGCTCGCCTTCAGCTACACGGGGCGGTTCGCTGAAGAGACGACCCGCCGCCGCGTGTCGCCGCAAAGGCTCGTGTATTACCGCGATCAGTGGTACCTCGACGCCTGGGACGAGGAGACGGACGACCTGCGGACGTTCTCGATCGACCGGCTGGTTGACATCGAGACTCGCAACGGCCCGCCGCGCGACGTCGCCGAAGAAGAACTCGACGGCTTGCTTACGGCGGGTTACGGATTGTTCGCGGGGCCGGCCGACCGCGAGGCGTGCCTCGTATTCACGGCTGAGCGAGCGCGATGGGTCGCGGACGAGTCTTGGCATCCGGATCAGACGGGCCGATTTCTGACCGATGGGCGGTACGAATTGACGGTGCCCTATGCGGACGAGCGGGAACTGGTGGGGGAGATTCTGCGGCATGGGCCAGACGTGGAAGTCGTCGGACCTGCCCCCCTGGTCGCTGTGGTTCGAGACCGTCTTGCGCGAGCAGCGGGCCAGTACTCGGGGAAGGAAGGGAACAACCAGTAGGATGTTTCGCGAATTGACACACGCGTCACGTAGAGTTGTGTGCGATGGCTGCATGGCATTGCGAATCGGCTGGCGAGTAGTGGACACGAAGCGAGCAACGAAGAATCCGTGAGCGATACGGCGTCGAGCGTCAGCAGTTTGCACGCATCGGACTTCGATGAGTTCTTCAGGGCGTTGTGGGGCGACGACAAGGCCCCCTTCTCTTGGCAGAGCTGTCTCGCGGCTCGTGTCATGTCCGCTGTCGAACCCGTGGTGCCTCTCTCTTCCGAGTCCGGCGAGCATGAGGATGCCGATGGGTCAACCAAGTCGGCGTGGCCGGATGCCATTGCGCTTCCAACCGCCTCGGGCAAGACGGCCTGCATGGACATAGCCGTTTTCGCCCTCGCCGCCCAGGCATCGCGGCTACATGCGGGGCAGGCCATTGCAGCGCCGCGCCGGATATTCTTCGTCGTGGACCGTCGCATCATCGTCGACGAGGCATACGCGAGGGCTATGTCTCTCGCAGAGAAACTCGCCAAAGCTACCGACGGAATCCTGAAAACCGTCAAGGACAACCTCCTCTACATCGGACAAGGCGAATCGGACTCCGATGACGATGGACGACCCTTGGCCGTCCACGCGCTGCGTGGCGGCATGTACCGTTCGGAGGCCTGGGCACGGAATCCGTTGCAGCCCACGATCGTGGCCTCGACGGTAGATCAGGTTGGGTCGCGCCTCCTATTCCGGGCCTACGGGCGCAGTTTCGGGTTGTGGCCGATCTACGCGGGACTGATCGCCAACGACAGCCTTGTCCTTCTCGACGAGGCGCACTGCTCGCAGGCGTTTCAGCAGACCCTGGACGCCGTGCGCAGATACCGGACATGGGCGCATGCACCGTTGAAGCGCTGCTTTCATCCAGTCGTGATGTCGGCGACCCCGCCATCCGGTCTTGAGGACGTGTTTGTCGACTTATCCACCGAGGGCACGAACCCGGAGCATCCGCTCGGCAAACGCCAGTTGGCAAGTAAACCCGCCGGGTTGCGGGAGGTGGGGAAGGCGAAGGGCAAACGAGCGATCGGCGAACTGTCGAAGGAACTCGCGCAAGCCGCGCGGAGTTTGCTTGGCGACGGACGCCAAGCCGTCGTCGTATTCGTTAACCGTGTTGCCTTGGCTCGTGAAACGCACAAGCTGTTGGGCGACTCCGACATTGATTCCGTTTTGCTCACGGGGCGAATGCGGGCGTTGGACAAGGACGCGGTCGTTGACCGGCTTGGGCGCCTGAGCCTCCATGCGAGTCAGTCTGCGAAACGCGTCTTGGACAAGCCGGTTGTCGTCGTCGCCACGCAGACCCTAGAAGTAGGTGCCGACCTAGACTTCGATGCGCTCGTTACCGAGTGCGCGAGCCTGGACGCATTGCGGCAGCGTTTCGGACGCTTGAATCGCATGGGTCGCGAGGTCGCCAGCCGCGCCGAGATCCTCATCCGGGGCGATCAGATCAAGCCCAAGGAGGGGGATCCCGTCTACGGCAATGCCCTAGCCGCAACTTGGCAATGGCTTCACGGGGTCAAAGACGAGCATGGGCTGGTCGACTTCGGTATCGCCGCCTTGAATGGAGTGCTGCCGGTGGGGAAGGCCCTGACCGAGTTGAATGCCCCTGCGACGGACGCGCCGGTGATGCTGCCTGCCCACGTGGACAGCTTGTGTCAGACCGCTCCGGAGCCGCGACCATCTCCGGAAGTGGGGTTGTTCCTTCACGGACCCCAACCAGGAGCCCCGGACGTGCAAGTGTGTTGGCGCGCGGACCTCGACCTGTCTAGTGACGAAACCCAAGAGGACGCCTTGAGAGTGCTGTCAATATGTCCGCCAAGCAGCGTCGAGACGTTGCCGGTACCAGTCGGCATGTTCCGTCGTTGGCTGAACGGACCGGACGCCGAAGACGATAGCGCCGACGTGGAGGGGTCGCAGACCCAGGAGACAACCGACGCGCCGGACTTGGAAAGTGGTTCGGCGGATACGATGCGCCGCGTGGTTCGTTGGCGCGGGCGGGAGACGAGCCTCGATGCCATCACCGCCGCCCCGTCCGCCATCCGCCCTGGCGATGTCGTCGTCGTGCCCGGCGGTCACCCCGGCGTGGCACAGGAGCTTGGCGACTTTCTTGTGGATATCGGCAATGACGACAAGGCTGCGTCGCTTGACGTCGGCGACCAAGCGCACTGGCTTGCCCGTGCCAAACCGATTCTCCGGTTGCATCCAGAGCTGATCGAGGTCTGGCCCGACTCGCTCCCTGGCAAGGCGACGGCAAAATCGCTGTTGGAGTATGGCCTCGAGCGAAAATTCGAAGAAGATCAAGACGAGATCGTCAATGCCGTCGGCGATCTGTTAACGGAACTCGCGACCAGTTCAGTACCGGATCGCTGGGTTTGGCTACCCAGGGCCGCAAAGGAACTCAGAGCCGAGTATTCCACTGCCGCGAAGCTCCGTCGGGGGTGTCGGCTCACCAGCGCCCGAAGTCTTGTGGTGGCCGGGCGACGTCGGGTGCCGTTTGCCAAGGTTGAGTTCGACGCTTTCAGCGACGAAGACGATGCATCAGCATCCGGCATCTCACACCCAAACGGCAATGCGGTGCGCCTGCGAACCCACCTTCCCGGGGTTGAGGACTTTGCCCGTCGGCACGCGGTCGGATGTGGCCTTCCGGAACCCTTGGTGACGGCCATCGCACGCGCCGGTTTGCTTCATGACCTCGGTAAGGCCGATCCACGCTTCCAGTCGCTTTTGCGAGGCGGGGCACGCTGGTTTAGCGGGGAACCGTTGGCGAAGTCAGCCGAAATGCCCGAGACCAACATGGCGCGACGACAGGCTCGGAAGGTATCAGGTTACCCCGAAGGGGGTCGCCACGAATTGCTCTCTGTGCGTATGGCCGAGACCGCACCTGCGTTGCTGCCGGAGGATCCCGACCTTCGGGACTTGGTGCTTCACCTGGTCGCCAGCCACCACGGACATTGCCGTCCGTTCGCCCCGGTGGTTGTGGACGAAGAACCCACGATCGCCAAGTTCGAGCTGCAGGGCCACCAGATGTGCTGGCGCGGAGCGACATATCTGGAACGCTTGGACTCCGGGGTGGCGGACCGCTACTGGCGACTGACCCGTCGCTACGGTTGGTGGGGGCTTGCGTGGCTCGAAGCGCTGCTGCGCCTGGCCGACTGGCGCAGGAGCGAGTGGGAGGAGACGCATGACGACGAGTGACGGCCGTGATCTCGTGCTGAGCGGCCTCGATGGCAGCAACCCACTGGGATTCCTCGCGGCTGTCGGCGTTCTCCGGATACTCGGCGACTCGAACGATGCGATCCGCATGGCGTGGAATGCCACGCGAGATGGATGGAGACCCCAGCTTACGGGTAGCGGGTACTGTCGAGAGCAAATTTCCTCGTTGCTCCACACGTCCGTTAAAGAGACGTGCACGGCAGTGTTCGATGTCGGCAATGAACGAGAAGGCAAAAAAGAATCCAGCAAGTTTCCCTTCGCCACCGACCGACTGGTGCATGCCTTCAGGCATGCGGTTGAAGAGGCGAACGTCAAGGACTGTCGTGATGCCGACCTGTTGGCTGGCCTCGGGACGGACATCCATCCCGATAAGAAAAGCGGGGCGTTTCAATGCACTGGCTTCAAGATGGTTCGCAGCGGCGACGCCAACGGCCAAGGCATGTTGTTCTACGCAAAGGCACTACGCGAAAGGCTGGATCAGCGGATGTTGGAACGCACGCTGTTCCATGCGTGGGACTATCAGGATGAGGGCTACAGCCTGCGTTGGGACCCCATCGAGGATCAACCCTATGCACTTCGTTGGAGGGATCCAAGCAAGTCGGCCTTAGCCGACGGTCCGGGAACGATGATCGCGGCCAACTGCCTGGCGGTGGAAGCGCTGCGTTGCTTTCCCGTAATGCCGATAGCGAAGCAGGCAACGACGACGGGATTCCAGAGAGCGCAGCGTCGAACGATGTTTGTATGGCCCATTTGGACCGCGCCGCTAGCCGTGGAGACGGCGCGTTCGCTGCTCTCGCTGCCCGATCTCGACAAGACGCCCTTGGACCGATCAGGGCTCGCTGCCCGGGGAGTTGAGGAGGTTTACGGGGCTCAATTGGTCCGTCCAAACAAGTACTACAGCAACTTTGCGCCAGCGGTGCCGATGACGTAGATGCGGCACGGACAAGACAACAAGCAACACCGGAGGAGACATGGATCTCGATTTTGAAAGGTTGCGCGACGCCGTAGCTGGAACAGCAGCGGCTTTTCGTTCCATCACGGATTATCAGCCTGCCGGCGGCCCAGGAGACAAGGTGTTCCCGCCGACATACGAGGGCGGAAAGTACGCCACGGAGGAACGCTTCGACCCTGCGACGGGGCGAAGCAGGAAGTGCGTTCTTCTCGACTCCGTGCAGTCGCAGGCTAATCGCATGGAACTGGCCCTTCTAGAGGCGCATCGCGCCAATGACTTGGCGCTTCCCCTGATCGAGGTTCGTTTCGATCAGGACAGGTTGCTCAGGAAGTTCACGGTTAGTAGCTTGGAAGCGCCGCATCGCATCGCAGACGCGCTGTTCCGAGACAGCCTGCTCGATGGGGTGATCTTCCGCAAGTCGGAACAGGGGCAAGTTCTAGATACCGCCGACATCCGCAACGCGACCGGATTGTTCGGGCTGTGTCCCACGGCGTTAGTGTTTGGCCTTTGGGATTCTACGGGACCACTCGGTGGTCTCGGTGCGAAATTCCAGAGGGCCTTGGTATCCGAGATTGTGGGGTACGACGCGGTCGTCGGTGTCAGAACCTTCAGCCGCATAGATCCTGCACAGATCAGGCTAGGTGCCGGCCCCCTATACGAAAGGAAGTCCGAGCTCGACGGAACACCCTCTTGGACGCTGACAGCTGGAGATGGGAGGGGCAAACTGGGAAAAGACGGCAAACCGTCCAATGCCAATCATGGGAACGTGACACCGGGTATAGTCGACGGCGGATTCACGATCTCAAGCGCCCGGCAGACAACAACGCTGTCGTTGGCCGTCCTTCGGCGGCTGAGATTCCCCCTCAACGGCGTCGCCGAGTCGGATCGAGATGCGGATCTCGCCGCTCGTACGGCACTGGCGGCATTGGGCTTGGCGGCGGGGACGCTCGCGCGGGGCGACGTTGACCTCCGTTCGCGGTGCCAACTCTTTCCAGAGACCGGTCCTGTCTGGCAGCTATTGGACCATCCCGGAAAGACGCCGGAACAGTTCGAACTTGACGCGGATGCGGGTGTCGAGTTGCTTGGCGAGGCCGTCGGTGAAGCCAAGCGCGCGGGTCTCCCCTGGGCGGATGAGACCGTGGAGGTCACGCCGTCGCCGGAGTTGCTCGAACTGGTCTATAGGAGTCAGCAACTGGCGAGCGAGTCAGGGGCGGAACAAGACTGATGTTCGCGCTTGGCGTTCGTTACCTGAATGGGTGGGCGATGGCCGCGGCCGACGGTGCGAGAAAAGTACAAGCCGAGTGGCCGCCCCACCCGGATCGCGTATTTATGGCCTTGGCTGCGGCTTGGTTCGAGACCAGCGAGGATTCAGAGGAGGGCGCTGCGCTGCGCTGGCTCGAAGGCCTGCCCGCACCTTCGGTCGCCGCTTCGGAGGCGTCGTCTCGCGTATCCACCATCAGCTACGTCCCAGTGAATGACGATGGGGGCGGTAAGAAAAGCAGTGCAAATAGTGAATTTGAACGACTGAGGAACAGGGGGTTGGCGATCATGCCAGAGCACCGCCTGCGCCAAGCGCGGGCATTCCCGGTCGCCATCCCCAAAAATCCCACCGTACACCTGGTCTGGCCCCATGTGGAGTTCAATTGCCACTACGCCGCGCTCGAACGCCTGACCTCGAAGGTCACGCATGTTGGACACTCGGCGTCGTTCGTGCAGGTCTGGGTCGAGCAAGACCGCGATGTCGAATTCACCTGGGTTCCGGTGGAAGGCATGGCCGCCCACCGCCTTAGGGTTCCTTCACCGGGCCGCCTTGATCAATTGGCCCGGCCTGTCCGTGTGGCGCGGCAGGCACATCGGGACAACCGTGATCAGATCGAACTGGCCGAGGCGCACCTCAAGGCGATGGCGCCACCGCCGAGGGTAGTGTGGCGGCGCTTTCGCGATGCCGTTCTACTTGCCGAGGAGACACCGACCAAGCGGCATGAGGACTACGCGGGTGCCAAGTCGGGTGACCAAACGGCAGCGAGGCGATTAGTTGCGTCACTGCTGGGCGAGTCCGGCGTGGCCGACGTTCGGCGGCTGTTAGAGGCGAGCGATCTGGGAACGCCTGCGGTTGTCTGTGCCCATGCCTGCGAGGGCGAAGGTGTCAACGCGATTCCCGCCGCATTAGCCGAGTCGTTGAGCGTGCAGCTGGATGTCCCGTACATGTCGGACATCGTGCAATCGAACGTAGTGGCCCACACCGGGGCCGACGGGTATGGACGCCTTGCCCGCCAAGCCCGATTCGAAGGCCAGGTCGACCTGGGACGCGAGTACGTGATGGTCGATGACTTCATCGGCCAAGGCGGGACGATGGCAAATCTTCGCGGTTGGATCGAGAAGCATGGTGGCCATGTCATCGGTGCCGTCGGATTGACAGGCAAGCCCTACTCAGCCAAGTTGGCCCCCACCAAGGAGCAACTGCATGAACTCAGACAAAAACATGGACGGGATTTCGAGAAGTGGTGGCGCACCAAGTTCGGTCACGCCTTCAACTGCCTTACTCAATCAGAAGCTCGGTATCTCGCCCGGTCCCCGGATGTTGACACAATCCGAAATCGACTTGCTGCGGCAGAGCGCCAAGGAGATCGCCCAAGCGACGCGAGAAGCGTTGGAGAACAGAAGCGACGAATCAGGGAATTGAAAGCATACCGGCCGCCGACACCGAGACGGCCTGTCCCCGGTCGATGGCAGGGTTACGGTTCACCGTATTTGGCCCTGGCGGATGTGACACCACGCACCGTATTCGACCCCCACATCGTCGTGCTCGCGGTACGAGGGAGGCCCGTTGCCCTTTCTGCCACACTCAAACTGACGACTGCCTTGAGGGGCCTGCTCATGCAGGCTTGCTCTGCACAGCCGCCACCCGAGTGGTTCAGTGGACATCGCGCCGACGGCAGGCCCTCTACGGAACCGCACTTGGCGTTGGTACCACTCCCGTTCGTTGGTTCCGCGCACGCCGATGGACGGATTATGGGATTGGGACTGGTCGTGCCCAAGGAGTCTCCGCCCAACGATGTTGGGGGCTGCTTGGAACCAATCCTCCGCGATTCGAACACCGGCCTGCCGCGGGACGACCTTCGGTTGTTCGATGGCGGATCACTCGATTTGGGCGTCGAACTCGATAACCGCGAACGTCCGCCTTGGAACCTCCAACCCGAGACATGGACGCGAGCGTCGCGCATTTGGGCGAGCGTCACACCCGTCGTCCTGAACCGCCACTTCGACGGTGACGACAAGTGGGAGCGCGCTGCTGACAGCGTCAAGGACGCCTGCTCGCACATTGGCCTGCCGCGTCCAAGCGAGGTGTTGCTGCATCCTGTATCCCTCGTCGAAGGCGTCCCTCACTCACGGGAGTTTGCCCGGCTAAGACGAAAGCGAGACGGCGGTCGGCAGATGCACACGCACGCTGTGGCTATCTTCGACGTGCCCGTGGGCGGTCCGGTACTCATCGGTGCGGGTCGTTTCAGAGGGTACGGTTTGTGCCGACCGATGAACCAGAAACCTGTGAACGGGACGCTCGCCTAACGCGAACGGGTTAGCAAGCAATGTCATCTGGTCCCGGGTCGCGGAGGTGCTTGATGGATGTGGTCGCGCAATAGCCGCCGATGCGAGCGCCCCGATGGATCTCTCATCGCCTTGCGGTCGTTGGGTGGAGAACGAGGGGCGAAGCGTCTGTCGTCACCATGATCGATGGGTGCCGCACGCCGCCAACAAACGCTTGAGATCGCCCGCCGCCGCGCTAAGGTGAACGGATGGCCAGACGCATGCTCCCCATCGGCATGCAGACGTTCGGCGAACTCCGCGAGCGGAACTGCTACTACGTCGACAAGACACGGTTCATCGCGCGGATGGTCGGCGAGGGCAAGCACTACTTCCTGTCCCGGCCGAGACGGTTCGGCAAGAGCCTGTTTCTCGACACGCTGAAGGAGCTGTTCGAGGGAAACGAAACCCTGTTCGACGGGCTTGCCATCCACGGAGACTGGGATTGGTCGATTCGCCATCCGGTGCTGCGGCTGAGCTTTGGCGGTGGCAACTTCGCCGTTCCCGGTCAGCTCGAAGCGGGTCTGATGGACCAGCTTGCCGACATCGAACGGCACTTCGGCGTGGGCTCGGACGCCACCACTGCCGCCGGCCGGCTTGGTTCCATTCTGCAATCTTTGCACCGACAGACTGGTCAGACCGTGGCCGTGCTGATCGACGAATACGACAAGCCCATCCTGGACACATTGGACATGCCAGGGGTCGCCAGAGCCAACCGCGACTTCCTGCGCGGGTTGTATTCGGTCGTCAAGGACCACGACGCGGATGTTCGATTCACGTTCGTCACCGGCGTTAGCAAATTCTCCAAGGTCAGCCTCTTCTCGGGGCTCAACAACCTCACCGATATCACCATGGAGCGCGGTTACTCCGCGATCTGCGGCTACACCGACGTTGATCTGGACACGGTGTTCGCCGCCGAGCTTCCCGGCCTTGACCGCGGCGCGATCCGCGACTGGTACAACGGCTACAGCTGGTGCGGCGACGAGCGCGTGTACAACCCGTTCGACATCCTGCTGCTGTTTCGCAACCGCGAGTTCAAGGCGCACTGGTTCGAGACGGGCTCGCCGACGTTCCTGGTGGACACCCTGTTCGAACGTCGGGTGAGTTCGCTAAGCCTTGAGGACGTCATCGGCACCGACGAGTTGCTTTCGAAATTCGACGTGGGCGAGATCTCGACTGAGGCGCTGCTGTTCCAGACCGGCTATCTGACGGTCATGCAGGCCGAGCCGCGCGGCGGCGAGATGTTCTACCGCCTGGGCTATCCGAACCGCGAGGTTCGCCAAAGCCTGAACCGCAGTCTCCTGAACCGGATGACGGGCGACGCATCCGTGCGCGCCCGAAACAGCGCCCGGCTCTACGACCGGCTGCTGGCCAACGACTTCGACGGGCTGCGCACGCTGTTCCACGCGTTCTTCGCCAGCATCCCGCACCAGTGGTATACGAACAACGACATCGCCAACTACGAGGGATTCTACGCCAGCGTGTTCTACTCCTACTTCGCGGGGTTGGGGCTGGACACGACGGTGGAGGACAGCACGAGTTGGGGCCGGCTCGATATGGCCGTACGCTTCAACGGACGCATCTATCTGTTCGAGTTCAAGGTCGTCGAGTCGGCCTCGGAGGACGCCGCATTGACACAGTTGAAGGAGCGACGCTACGCCGACAAGTACCGCCATCTAGGCGAGCCGATCCACTTGGTCGCCGTGGAGTTCAGCAGTGCAACCCGGAATCTCGCCACGTTCGAGGTCGTAGACGCCTGACGGGCACCTGGAAACACGTCAGCCTCTGAAGTCCCGCGCGTTGACTCACGGGAGATTGGGACACACGCGAAGGTGAGGGCGCTGGATCGGAGAAGTCCATGCCGCAGAATGCCGCAGGGGTTGACGATCCGAGGCGCAGCCCGAGTTGGCCTCAGCCGTTGTAACCTATTGACGCTGGAAGTGGAGCGGAGAATCGACATGCCGCAACGAGCCCGAGGTCCGGCTGCGCAACCACCACGCGAGCGCTCCCCCGCACCTCGACGGGCGGATCGGCGCGACGTCGAGAGACTGCCGATCCCGGCACGCATGCTCAACGAATTCGTCTACTGCCCGAGACTTGCCTACCTCGAATGGGTCCAGAAGGAGTGGGAGAGTTCCTCGGACACCGTGGAAGGACGCCACGTCCATCGTCGCGTCGACACGCGCACGGGATCGCTCCCCGAACCCCACGATGACTTCGAGGATCTGAAGATCGCGCGATCCGTCGAGCTGTCCTCGCCGAAGCTCGACCTGGTTGCGAGGATCGATCTCGTCGAAAGCGAGGACGGCGAGGTCCGGCCCGTGGATTACAAGCGAGGCAAACGACCGCACGTTCCACGCCAAGCCTACGACCCCGAGAGAGTGCAGCTGTGCGCTCAGGGTTTGTTGCTTGAAGAACACGGTTATACGTGCCGCGAGGGAGTACTGTACTTCGCGGGTTCGCGCGAGCGTGTCCGCGTTGAGTTCGACGAGGAGTTGCGCGGCCTTACGCTCGACTCGCTCAGGAAACTCAGGGCGGTCGTCGATGCGGGACAGATTCCTCCGCCCTTGGACGACAGCCCGAAGTGCCCGCGTTGCTCGCTCGTCGGCATATGTCTTCCCGACGAGACGAACCTGCTGAGGTCCGGTGCACAAGCCGTGCGCCCGATCAGCGTCAAGCACACACGAGCGCTGCCGGTCTACGTGCAGTCGCATCGGGGCAAGGTCGCAAAGGAAGGGCAACGTCTCGCGATCACCAAGGACGACACGGAGACGACGTACGCGCGGCTTGCCGATGTGTCGCAGCTCGTCGTGATGGGAAACGTCTACGTGACTACGCCGGCGATGCACGAGCTGATGCGCAGGGACATTCCCATCACCTGGCACTCGTACGGCGGCTGGTTCCTCGGGCACACCATCGGAACGGGTCACGCGAACGTGGAGTTGCGTACCGCACAGTACCGGGGATCGTTCGACGAGTCGGTTTGCCTGAAGCTTGCTCGCGGCTGGGTGCAGGCCAAGATTCGCAATTCCAGGACGTTGCTGCGAAGGAACCGGCGTGCCCGGGACGAGTCCGACACCGCGCTCGTCGATCTGACGCGGCTTGCGGACAGGGCGGGCCGCACACGCGACATGAGCACCCTATTGGGCGTCGAGGGCGCGGCTGCAGCGCGCTACTTCGGGCAATTCAATGCCCTGTTGCGGGACAACCGCGATGCTGATCTGTTCGACATGAAAAAGCGCAATCGCCGACCGCCCACCGATCCCGTGAACGCGCTGCTCTCCTTCGGCTATGCGATGTTGACACGCACATTCACGACGGTCCTCTCCGCCACCGGCTTCGATCCATACCGCGGTTTCTATCATCAACCCAGATTCGGTCGTCCGGCGCTGGCGCTGGATATGATGGAACCGTTTCGTCCCCTGATCGTCGACTCCGCGGTCATTACGGCGATCAACAACGGCGAGGTACGACCGACCGACTTTGTGCGTTCGCCGATCGGTGTCGCGTTGACGGACACGGGGCGCAAACGATTCCTCGGCACGTTGGAGCGCCGACTCGGCCAGGAAGTCACCCACCCGATCTTCGGCTACCCGGTCGAATACCGGCGGCTTCTCGAGATCCAATCGCGTCTGCTGGGGAGATACCTCACGGGCGAGATCCCGAAGTATCCCAACTTCGTAACGCGTTGACTTCTATAGGGTACCTGGCTGGATCGGAATGACTGCAGACGAACGGCTCTACTTCGTTGTCTACGACATCGCCGACCCCAAACGCTGGCGGGCGGTCTTCAAGACGATGCACGGCTATGGCGACTGGGTGCAACTCTCCGTCTTCCAGTGCCGCCTGACCCGTATCCGGCATGCTGAACTGATCGCAGACCTCGACAACCTCATCCACAACAGCGAAGACCATGTCGTGATCATCGACATAGGGCTCGCCGACAAAGTCGAGCCGCGAATCGTCTCGCTTGGCAAGCGGCCCTATACGCCGGTCTCCCGCGAACCTATCATTGTGTGACCCGCCGCTGACGACGCGAGACCTTAGGTGGTGCAGCTTGACCTAAGGACCTCTCGAAGCGAGTAAGCTCCTTAACAATCAGGTTCCTACAGATTAGACTTCGCCCTTGAACGAAGGTAGTGTGAACGTAACTGTCATTTGGGCCTGAAGCGCTCGCGATCGACGGCTAAAGCCCGCGTAGCACCTAGGCACCCGAGGGTGCAGTTCCCCCCCGCTTTTTGCGGGGGCCTCATTGAAGCACTCGTAGAGCTGTCCGACGCGCTGCGCCGGCAAAGGTTCCCCCCCGCTTTTTGCGGGGGCCTCATTGAAGCGCGCCGACCGCGTAGGCGGTGCTGTCGGAGTACGCGTTCCCCCCCGCTTTTTGCGGGGGCCTCATTGAAGCTGGCTTCCTCCGAACAGACGGTAACCAAAGTCGAAGTTGTTCCCCCCCGCTTTTTGCGGGGGCCTCATTGAAGCCGTTATCGGAAGCGTGTCTCGGTACGCGGTTACGTTGTTCCCCCCCGCTTTTTGCGGGGGCCTCATTGAAGCAGTAAGAAATTCCACGAAAACGACGGGCTTGTCGAGGTTCCCCCCCGCTTTTTGCGGGGGCCTCATTGAAGCCGGTAGTAGGCGCACTTGGTGCTATGGGGGAGGATGGTTCCCCCCCGCTTTTTGCGGGGGCCTCATTGAAGCTGGCAAACCCGGTTCGGCTAAGCCGCCGATAGACGAGTTCCCCCCCGCTTTTTGCGGGGGCCTCATTGAAGCGCTCCCCTAGTCTGCCTTGCGTCCCGCGTCCCGCGCCGTTCCCCCCCGCTTTTTGCGGGGGCCTCATTGAAGCTTATTGAACGCGGCCATGCTCATGTTCCGTAGCCCGGGTTCCCCCCCGCTTTTTGCGGGGGCCTCATTGAAGCGTTACACCGTCGTCGTAGAGCGGAAACTCGAGCGACGTTCCCCCCCGCTTTTTGCGGGGGCCTCATTGAAGCTACGCAACTCGACCGAACGTTCGACGCGGTCAAAACCGTTCCCCCCCGCTTTTTGCGGGGGCCTCATTGAAGCTCGGAAGCTTGTGCGGCGCTAGGCGCCGGTGTTTCCCGTTCCCCCCCGCTTTTTGCGGGGGCCTCATTGAAGCGAGATTCGTGCGCGCGGTTGAGCGCGGAAATCGAAGTTCCCCCCCGCTTTTTGCGGGGGCCTCATTGAAGCTCGAAATAATCGAGACGCTGACCGACAGCACAACCCGCGTTCCCCCCCGCTTTTTGCGGGGGCCTCATTGAAGCAAGTACGCCAAACGCTACTGCGCCGCGTACCACAACGGGTTCCCCCCCGCTTTTTGCGGGGGCCTCATTGAAGCGACTTCATCGCGTCGAGCGAGAACAAGGCGACCTCGGTTCCCCCCCGCTTTTTGCGGGGGCCTCATTGAAGCGATCCATTCCCGATGCGGGTGGAGGTGCTGGGAGTTGTTCCCCCCCGCTTTTTGCGGGGGCCTCATTGAAGCAGTTGGGGCCGGCCTGTGGACGGTTTCTCCGGTGATGTTCCCCCCCGCTTTTTGCGGGGGCCTCATTGAAGCACGTTCTTGTCCGGCAACCACTCCTGCGGCTCGTGGGTTCCCCCCCGCTTTTTGCGGGGGCCTCATTGAAGCTGCGACAGACTGCTGCAGGGCGCGAAGGTTTCCGAGCGGTTCCCCCCCGCTTTTTGCGGGGGCCTCATTGAAGCCGTCTTGACCGGCACATCGAACAAGGCTTGGGTCAAGTTCCCCCCCGCTTTTTGCGGGGGCCTCATTGAAGCTGTAGCCCCCAGTCCGCATACTGCGCGATGGTTTCCGTTCCCCCCCGCTTTTTGCGGGGGCCTCATTGAAGCGGCGACCTCGTCGCGCGGATCGCGCGGGCGAGCGAGTTCCCCCCCGCTTTTTGCGGGGGCCTCATTGAAGCTGCGACAGACTGTTGCAAGGCGCGCGAGTCGGTGAAGTTCCCCCCCGCTTTTTGCGGGGGCCTCATTGAAGCATGTACACGCTGATCGGGCGCTCCCCGGCCTCCCGAGTTCCCCCCCGCTTTTTGCGGGGGCCTCATTGAAGCTCCGCATTTCCAGTTCCGCGACCACGACCGTCGCTGTTCCCCCCCGCTTTTTGCGGGGGCCTCATTGAAGCTTGGTGGCCGCGTGGAGATTCGCGGTGGGCGCACCGTTCCCCCCCGCTTTTTGCGGGGGCCTCATTGAAGCGACGGGGGTGTTGACTACGCATGTTTCCGCCAAGGGCAGTTCCCCCCCGCTTTTTGCGGGGGCCTCATTGAAGCCCGGACAGGGCGGGCAGCGCCGGATCTGCGCCGCCCTTGTTCCCCCCCGCTTTTTGCGGGGGCCTCATTGAAGCAGCCAGCCGTGCGCTATGTCGTCGAGCCAAGTGCTCCGTTCCCCCCCGCTTTTTGCGGGGGCCTCATTGAAGCTAGGTGACCTCCAGATACAGCCAGACGTCCCAGTCGGGTTCCCCCCCGCTTTTTGCGGGGGCCTCATTGAAGCCCGTTCGTGTCGCGGCGAGCCGTCAGATTGCCGACCAGTTCCCCCCCGCTTTTTGCGGGGGCCTCATTGAAGCCTGCTCCAGACACGGGTCGGCGGCATCTGGGCCGGGTTCCCCCCCGCTTTTTGCGGGGGCCTCATTGAAGCTCCTCGATTGAAATCCGCTCGCCTATGCTTCCCTCGCGTTCCCCCCCGCTTTTTGCGGGGGCCTCATTGAAGCAGCGTGGCGACGGCGGTGGTCCCCGCGAGCGTCCTGGTTCCCCCCCGCTTTTTGCGGGGGCCTCATTGAAGCAATCTGTGGGACGTTTTGGAGTCTCACGACGGCGACGTTCCCCCCCGCTTTTTGCGGGGGCCTCATTGAAGCCTGCTCCAGACACGGGTCGGCGGCATCTGGGCCGGGTTCCCCCCCGATTTTTGCGGGGGCCTCATTGAAGCTCGTAGTAGTTGGCGACGATGTGCAGGTCTCCGTCCCGTTCCCCCCCGCTTTTTGCGGGGGCCTCATTGAAGCGTCACCCGGCGCTTGACCAGTATGTCCATCGTTCGTTGTTCCCCCCCGCTTTTTGCGGGGGCCTCATTGAAGCGATTCAATGCGCGTCACCCATTCGGGCATCGTCCGGTTCCCCCCCCCGCTTTTTGCGGGGGCCTCATTGAAGCTCGCCTGTAGTGAAAAGGTCGTCGGTGCGTTCGTCGGGTTCCCCCCCGCTTTTTGCGGGGGCCTCATTGAAGCCCCGCCATTAACGGCAAGGTTGGCACGGCGACCTACGTTCCCCCCCGCTTTTTGCGGGGGCCTCATTGAAGCTGCGAAATGACGAGGTTGTAGGCGTCGGCGCGGTCTGTTCCCCCCCGCTTTTTGCGGGGGCCTCATTGAAGCGAGGGAAGGCAAAGACGAAGCGAGTCGACGCGCGAAGTTCCCCCCCGCTTTTTGCGGGGGCCTCATTGAAGCTCGTCCATCGGTGGCTATGTTCCGCCGTCACTACCCGGGTTCCCCCCCGCTTTTTGCGGGGGCCTCATTGAAGCGGTCGTATCCGCCAGCCGCTCGAAGAAATCGACCTGTTCCCCCCGCTTTTTGCGGGGGCCTCATTGAAGCTAGACGTAGGCCTTCATTTCTTGCTCCTGCATGATGCGTTCCCCCCCGCTTTTTGCGGGGGCCTCATTGAAGCAGGACTGAAGTGGACGGAAAGGTTGTGGAGATCTCCGGGTTCCCCCCCGCTTTTTGCGGGGGCCTCATTGAAGCACGGTGACCAACGCCGTCGCGCCCGTCGTCCCGGCGGTTCCCCCCCGCTTTTTGCGGGGGCCTCATTGAAGCTATAAGAAGCTCGGCTCCGTATCTGCCGCGATGGGCGGTTCCCCCCCGCTTTTTGCGGGGGCCTCGTTGAAGCGTTCGAGCCGCGTAGCTCTCCGCGTTGCACGCAGACAGTTCCCCCCCGCTTTTTGCGGGGGCCTCATTGAAGCGCGGGCTTCCCGCCTACGGAGACCGTCAACGTGACGGCCGTTCCCCCCCGCTTTTTGCGGGGGCCTCATTGAAGCTTTCGAAAGCGGACAGTGCCGGAATGTTCCCCGTGTCGTTCCCCCCCGCTTTTTGCTGGGGCCTCATTGAAGCATGACCGGGAGCAGTTGACCTTCCAGCGGGTACTGGTGTTCCCCCCCGCTTTTTGCGGGGGCCTCATTGAAGCGCATATGTGGTCGGGGGGAGTTCCCTTACTCTGGAGTTCCCCCCCCGCTTTTTGCGGGGGCCTCATTGAAGCAGTTCTCCTGCGAGAGTGGAGATGTCGAAGGTGATAGTTCCCCCCCGCTTTTTGCGGGGGCCTCATTGAAGCTCCGCGAAATGCCGACCTCAGGCCCTCTGCGGGGGGGGGATTTCGTAGAACGCCGTATCGTCCGCGAACGTCGTCGACAAGCCCGTCCCCTACGGCGTGGTGCGCTATACCTCCACGGGACGCCCGCCGCGTTTGGAACGCGTGCTATTCTCTCTCGGGTACGGCGGCACAGCGGAATCCATGGGGGAGATAGAGCAGGCATTCGGGGATGCCGAGGCCGCGGCGGATGCCGCTGGCAAGGCTGCCGGCGATGTGGCGAGACGGGCGCGGGCGATGATGAAAGCCGCGCAGGCTGGGAACATCGGCACCCTGCGCAAGGCGCAGGATGACCTCGGTGCCGCCTTGGCTACGTTGGAAGACGAGGTTCGTGCCGCGCGTGGTGCCTGGCGGTGGTCGTCGGCCGAGGAAGAGGCATATCTCGGCGGCGGCTACGCCAGCGAACTGCGAACCGCCGCCGAAGCGGCCGGCGTGGAACTGCACGAGCGCGACGGCTACCTGGTCGCCTACCCATCGCTGGTGCGCATCCAACCCGGCGACCGTTCCGTGCGCGTCGACCGTAAGAACCACCGTACTCTGCGGCCGTCTTGCCTTGCCCAATTCCTGCTCAAGAACCAGAACAAGCGCAGCGGCATCAAGCCCGAGCGGTTGCTGGAGCAGCTTTGCGTCGTGTACGACGAGCTGGTGCGCGACTCGCGGGCGGACTTCGGCGGCGCGAGCGTGGTGCCGCTGGCCCGCATCTACAAGGTGATGACCGCGCTTCCCGGGGTCGGCAGGGACTACGACCGCACGGACTTCGCACGCGACATCTACACACTCGACGCCGAGGGACCCGGGCAGACCAAGCGGGGCCGTGGCGTGTCGTTTCCCGCCTCCACCGGTACGCGCAAACGCAGCAGCGACATCTTTTCGTTCGTGGCGCCCAACGGCGAGAACCACGAGTACTATGGTATCAAGTTCAGCGATCCGGCTTGATGTCCCAGAAACTCGCCGTCAAGGACTGGCTGGGCGTTCTCGACCGGGAATACCTGCAGACGTTCATCGCTGAAAGCGGCGCCGCCGTCAAGGTCGCGGTGGGCGAGCCGTTCGACCGGATGCGGCTCGCCGAATCGATGGCGTCCCTGGCCCGCGACCGCGGCTACTGCGCGTTGCGCATGGACAGCGGCAAGTCCCGTGCCCACATGCCGCAGGATCTGTTCCACACCATCGCATGCCAGATCGACTGGCGGCTGCTGGCGCGGCGCCGCGTACTCGGCTTGGCGTCTGGGCTTGGATACGACGTCGAAGGCATCGATCCCGCTTCGGCGGTCGTTCCGGCCATCGCGAAACATGGGGGCATCGGCGAGGATGCCGTGAAGATGGATTTGCGTCGGGCTCTGTACGAAGACGTTCTCGCCAGCGTACACATGGGGAGGGACTTCCGCGGTGCCATGTTCCATTTGTGTCTAGCCGAGTTGCAGGAAGACGGCGGCGTGTACGGCTGTCAGCCGATACTCGACTGGCTCACCGGCGAGAACAACCGCATCGGACCCCTGCGGCCGTTCTCGCTGCGCACGCCCATCAACCGCACCACCGCCCGCCATTTCATCGAATCAACGTTGCACTGGCTGTGCAACGTTGGCTATCGGGGCACCGTGATACTCTTCGACGCGAGCCGCGTCACACTGGCACGCAATCCCCGGGACGGTGAGCGCTACTACACCCGAGCGATGGCGATCGACCACTACGAACTGTTGCGCGGTCTCATCGACGACACCGACCGGCTCACGGCGACGTTGCTGATCGTGGCCACCAGTCCCGAGTTCATCGACGACAACGCCCCCCGGGGCTGGCGCATCTACGACGCCCTGCGGACCCGGGTGATGGACGACGTCCGGGACCGGGAGCACGCCAATCCCGTGGCGGCGTTGGTTCGCATCGGCGAGACGGCGCCGTCCCCGTGACCGCCGCCGCGATAGAACACGCTTCGCGGCTGGATTGCCGGCAGGCCCTCGAAGCGCTACGCAACGGCGTGCCGAATTCCCACGCGGTTCGCCTGTTGGGCTCCAATCAGGAGGCTGCCGAGGCTTCCTTCCGGGAATTGCTGGTCGACAACGGGCCGCAGGGCATGCTGGTTTCCGGGGACTTCGGCAGCGGCAAGTCGCATGCGTTGGCGCACTTCCAGGAACTCGCGCTGGCGCAGAACTTCGTCTGCAGCAAGGTGGCGATCAGCAAGGAGACGCCGCTCTACGATCTGGGACGGGTGTTTGCCGCAGCCGTCGACAGCGCGCGCATGCCCGATCGGGGTGGTCGCCTGATGGACGAATTGTGGGAGTCGGTACGGAATCTGGCGCGCGAGTCTTCGCTCTTAGGTTGGGCGGATGGCGCCGCAGAGCAGGGTGCTTTCTCCGCGATCTTTCCGGCGACGGTGGCGGTCATGGATCGCTCGGGCGACCCGGAAGTTTGCCGGGCCATCGAGTCATTCTGGTCCGGGGGCCGCATCCTCGTGGCTCAGGTGCGCAAGGGCCTCAAGGAAATCGGTTTGGGCAAACACTACCAGTTCAAGGCCCCCCGCGTTTCGGAGTTGCCCGGGCAGCAGCTTCGCTTCGCCACGGAACTGGTCCGGGTGGCGGGCTACAAGGGTTGGGTGCTGTTGCTCGATGAGATCGAACTGGTGGCGTCCTACTCGATCCTGCAGCGCGGACGCGCCTACGCCGAAGTGGCGCGCTGGCTCGGCAAGCCCGGGGGCCAGTCGTACCCCGGGCTGGTCGTGGCGGGCAGCGTCACGGGGGATTTCGCAACCGCCGTGATCAGCGCCGACGGCAAGCATGACTGCGACAACGTCGCGCCGAGGCTGCGCAGCAGTGCCCGGCACGGTCACCTCGCCGAGGCGGCCAGAGCGGGCATGGCGGCGCTGGAGCGCGACTGCCTGGGACTGCGGGCGCCGACGGACGCCGAGGTCGCCGCCACCGTGGAGCGGCTGCGCGTCCTCTACGCCAAGGCGCACGACTGGTCGCCGCCGCCCTTGGCCATGGATGCCAGCGGCGCGGGATTCGAGGGCCGGATGCGCTACAAGGTGCGCGCCGCGATCAACGCCTGGGATCTGCAACGGCTGGTGCCGGGTGCCCGGCCGGCCACCGAGTTCGAGGCGTATTCGCCGGACTACGCGGAGAATCCGGATCTCGAAGACCCGGATCCTGCCGACGAGGTTTGACCGGTGACGGCCGTCGAGGTCAAGCGGTGCGTAGAGACGATCGTCGAGCGTCTCGCCGATTCACCCACGCCCACTCGCGCGCAGGTCGAAAGAGGCGTCGTCCTGCCGATCCTCCAGGCTCTGGGCTGGGATGTCTTCGACACCCGGGCGGTACAGTCCGGATTTCCGGTGGGCGGGGCGCACTTCGACCTCGCGCTCTGCGACGCGGAAGCCCGCCCCCAGCTGTTTCTGGATATCCAGGGCTCGCGGTTCGATCCCGGTATCGTGCCCGGCGTGCTGTCCCGTGCGCGACGTGCCGGCGTGTCGCTGGTCGTCCTGACCAACGGCCGCGCTTGGCGCTTGTTCCTGGCGGAAGCGGACTCGGCGGTTCCCGTATTCGACTTCGAGCTGAACGAGACCGAGTTGACCGAATCCGCAGCGATGCTGGGCCGTTATCTCGGACAGCACCGAGTTCTGAACGGCGAATCGGTCAAGGACGCCATCGGCGGCAACGCCTTGCCGTCGGCTTGGGGGGCATTGGTGTCCAAAGCCGACAGCTTGCTGGTGGAACTGCTTGCCGACGAGGTCCATGACCGGGTCGGCGTCAGGCCAGACGACCGTGCGGTCATGACTTTCCTTCGCGAGTTGACCGATTCCCTGCCAACGACGCCAGCTCCCCCATCCCGTACGCCGCCTCCAACCGGAAGCGCAACCCTTGAGCTATGGGGCGAACGTAGCGGCTTCAAATTCGTCAAGGACGCGCTCGTATTTCTATTGACGGAACTGTCCAAAACGAACGAGATGTTCCTAGAACGATGTTCCCACCATCCAGTCTTCGCATCCAAAAAAAGGCGTCATCTGGCCCAGAGTCCTGAAGAGCTGTTTCCAACGCGCCCAGACCTCAGGAACCACCACGCGTGTTTGCCGGGTGGTTGGTTTCTCAACACCAACACCAGCACCGCCCAGAAGAATAGACAAGCGCGCGCCGCGGTAGAGGTTGCCGGCCTCAAGTTCGGCATCGACGTCGTTGTCGACTTCCGTTTGCGCTGACGTGCGCGTGGTCGGGAATCGGGCTCGGCAAACGTCGGTGGCCTGGCTGCGCGTAGATTCATGGGGCGTCGGCGGCAAACGGGCGGCGTTGTTTGAGACGGATTTCGCCGGCGAGCCCCTGCAGTTCGCCATCGCCACCATGGGTGGTCAGACGAGCGACACCGGGGTCGGGCAGCGGGATGTCGTGGATCCCCTACTTGGCAGACGCGACGGCTTGGCGGTGCTCGTCGCCATCGCCGGCGAACTGAACGGGCCGTGCGCGGCCGCGCTCGACGTTCCCGTGTGGCTGCTTGCCGATCCAGCTGCCAACGACGGGCCGGGACAGGCACCGCGCTGGGCGAACCGACCGACCGCGACGGCGGAAACGGCGCTCGGCGAACTGGAGGTCCCGCAAGAGGAAATGCTCGACCGCGTTGTCAGGGCGATGCGCGCGGCGGTCGATGATCGCATCGTGCGCGCGGCCACGGATCTCCCGGGGTTTGCCGTCTCTTTCACGCTTCGGCTCGCGGATACGACGCCGGCGGACTCCGCGGACTTGGCGAGCCGCCTGGTTCGGATACTGTGTCCGCCCCGGGCCGAACCTGGCACTCCGGCGGAAGCCGACCCGGGTGCGCTCGACTGGCCCGCGCCGTTGATGCCGTTTCAGCAGGAGGGCGTGCGCGTCCTGCTCGACATGGACCGGGTTCTTCTTGCGGACGACATGGGCCTCGGCAAGACGATCCAGACCATCGCGGCGCTCAGAATCCGCAAGTCTCGCGGGGAACTGGGTTCGGTTCTGGTGGTCGCGCCGTCCAGCGTCCTCGATCAGTGGCGCCGGGAGTTGGCGAAATGGGCGCCGGAGTTGACCGCCATCATCGTCCGGGGTCCAGCGTCGGATCGCCTGTGGAAGTGGCAGGCGGGTACCGACGTCACCCTGACCAGCTACGGCGTCCTGCGCCAAGACGTCTGGCGCGCGGAAGTCGCCGGACGGCATTGGGATACGGTGGTGGCGGACGAGGCGCAGCGGATCAAGAACCGCGTCGATACCAGCGATGCCGTGAAGCGGTTGCGCCGAGCCCGTTCCTGGGCTCTGACCGGTACGCCCATCGAGAACCGGGAGGACGAACTCGCGTCCATCCTGGAGTTCGTCGACCACGACGGCACGGTTCCCATCAAGCGGTTCGGCGTCGGCCCCGAACTGTTCGCACGGCACCGCGCGCTCCAGCTTCGGCGTCGTCGCCAGGACGTGCTCCGGGATCTGCCGCCCAAACTCGTCAGCACGCGGCGGATCGAATTGACGCCGCCACAACGGGCGAGCTACGACCGCGCGGAGCGCGAAGGCATCGTCTATCTCAAGGCGCTCGGAACCGAAGTGACCATCGCGCATGTTCTGGAGTTGATCACGCGGCTTAAGCAGATTTGCAACGCGGACCCGAGAACGGGCGACTCCTGCAAGGTCGAGGACATCGCCGCCCGGGTGTCCGAGGTCGCGGCGCGGGGTCACAAGGCGGTGATCTTTTCGCAGTACACCAGTCTGGCGGCGGGGGTGCGGCTGATCGAGAGGCGGCTCGGCGAGTTCCAGCCGCTGGTGTTGACGGGCGACACGCCGGCACCCGCGCGGCCCGCGGTGATCGATGCGTTCCGCGCCCGGGTCGAACACCCGGTGCTGATCGCCTCGCTGGGCGTGGGCGGCGTGGGCCTCAACCTTCAGGAGGCGTCCTACGTCTTCCATCTCGACCGTTGGTGGAATCCAGCGGTGGAACGCCAAGCGGAGGATCGCGTCCACCGAATCGGGCAGACGGTCAAGGTGCATGTCGTCAAATACACGTGCGCCGACACGATCGAACAGCGCATCGAGACGATTCTCGAGGACAAGCAGGCGCTGTTCGACGAACTGATCGACGACGTAACGCTCGATCTGGCCGCGCGGCTATCCCGCGAGGAACTGCTCGGGCTGTTCGGTATGTGAGCTAGTCCACGCGAGCCTTGGCGTCGCCCTTTAGGACCTCGGCGCCGTCCTGGTTGACGGTCGAGATCTCGAGTTCGACGATGCCGGCCTCCACCGCCGAGACCGTGGCGGTCGCGTCCAGGGTGTCACCGGGGAAGACCTGGTTGGTGAAGCGAACGCCGTACTCGGTGAGGCGTCCGTCACCAACGTAGTTGGTCAGCATCTTGCCGGTCATGCCCATGGTCAGCATGCCGTGGGCGAAGACGCTCGGGTATCCGGCCACCTCGGTGGTGAACACCTCGTCGGTGTGCACCGGGTTGTAGTCCCCGGAGGCGCCGGCGTACATCACGATCTGGGTACGCTTGAGGTCCTCCACCAGGCGTTCCGAGTAGGTGTCGCCGACCTTGAGTTCGCTTGCTTTCAGTGCCATCTCACTATTCCCCTCAACCCTGATCCACCGGGCGTTCGGTGCGCACACCGACGCCGATTGCGGTAACCACCAATTCGCCGTCCTGATCCCGATATTCGGTGATCGACTCGCTGAAGACCAGCTTGCCGGATCGCCGGCCCTGCTTCTCCCAGGTCTTGCCCGGCTTGTTGGTGGTAGTCAGCACGTCGCCGGGTTTGATGTGACGGTGGTAAATGAAACGCTGTTCGGCATGCAGGCCGCCGCCGCCTCCGCCGCCACCTCCGCCGCCACTGCTTCCACCGCTGCTCGGACGAGGTTTGGTGCCGGTCGGCTTGCCGCCCGAACCGAACCAGCCGTCGCCGTCGATCTTGGGCCTCAGGCCGTAGGTCGGATCGAACTGGGCACTCGCCTGGGCGAACGTGGGCGGCGCGATGACGCCACCCGGCTCCGTGTCCTTGGCGTACTCGGCATCGTGGTAGATCGGATTACCGTCCGCCACGGACCGGGCGAACATCATGATGTGGCTCGCCTCCACTGGGAATTTCTCAATGGCCATGTCTCTCCCTCAAGTTGCCAATCTCGCGCCAGTCACAGCGCATCGCAACGCGCAAGCATACCCCGGCTGCACGGAACGGCGCAGCGTTCGCGCGTCGAATGCGTTGAATGGCGACGCCGCTACCGACCCCTGAACTTCGGTTTGCGCTTGTGCAGGAACGCGGTGATGCCTTCGTGCTTGTCCTCGGTCTGGACCAAGGCTCCCTGGGCGTACTTCTCCAACATCAAGGCACCCGCCAGGCTCGCCTCCATGCCGAAATGCACCATCGCCTTCATGGTGCGCGGCACAAACGGCGCGAGACCCCCGAGGTGCTCCGCCATGCGCCGAGCCTCGGGAACCAGCGCATCCGGTTCCACAACCCGCGTCACCAGGCCGATCGACAGCGCCCGTTCGGCGTCCATGGCTTCCCCCATCAGCAGCATCTCCATCGCCCAGCCCCGGCCGACCAGGCGCGGCAGACGGGCCGTGGCGCCGCCGCCGGGAATGATGCCCAGCTTGCCCTCGGGCGTTGCGAACCGCGATCGGGGCGTGGCTATGCGCAGGTCGCAACCGAGGGCGACTTCCAGGCCGCCGCCCATGCAGATGCCGTCGATCGCCGCGATCGTCGGCTTCGGCGTGCGCGCGAGCTGGTCGGCAAGACCCTGGACGATGGGCTCCAGCGCCTTGGCCAGATCGCGATCGAGCACCTCGGAGAGGTCCGAGCCCGAGGCGAACGCCCGTCCGCCAGCACCGGTGATGGTGATGACCTTGACGGCATCGTCATCCGCCGCCTCTGCCACCGCGCGTTGCAGTTCGTTCAACGTGGCCAGCGAAATGGCGTTGTGCCGTTCCGCACGGTTGATGGTGATGAGCGCCATCGGGCCGTCGATCTCGAAAAGAATCTCGTGAAAGCTCAACAGGCCTGTCCTTGGGTACGTCTGCGACCGCGTAGTTTGACACGGATTCTCACGGCGACCGGGCGCTCACAACGACCTGATTTGAACGGCATTTCACCATGGTGGCTACGGCGTCATGGGAATGCGTCTACGAGAAGGCAAACAAGCCCCGGAACCCCTTTCGGGGTTCCGGAAATCGGATCGCAACGATCCGAGAAGGGACTAGCAAAGACTCATGCGCCGAACCCGTGAGGATCCGACGCAAGGCAACCGTATCCGAGCGGTTGTTACTTTCTGATTTCCTCGGGGTAGCGACTTGGTGTCACTTTGTTACCGATTCCTCGTGCCGCGCCATGGACCGACCTGTCCCCAAGGGCACGAAGACACGGGCGTCGGTGCCGCCATCCGCGCCGCTTCCAAGCGTGACCGTCCAGCCGTGCGCCTGGCAGAGCTGGGACACGATCGCGAGTCCCAGGCCACTGCCCCCGGTGGCACGGCTTCGCGAAGTATCCAGGCGATAGAAAGGTTGGAACACGTTGTCGCGCTCCGTCTCCGGAATCCCCGGTCCGTCGTCGATGACGTGGACCGCGATGTCATCACTGCAATCGACGGCAACTTCGGCCCCACCCCCGTGCTGCTGCGCATTCCTGACAAGGTTGCCGACGACCCGCTGAAACGCCCCCGTGGCGATCCGCACGGAACCCGGGGGCGACACCCGCCAGTCGACGCGGAGTTCCTCGTCGATGTTGGCGACGACGGACTCGAAGTACTCCCGGAAGTCCACGTCGTGCGGCTCCTCGCCGGCGCCGCGGGAGAAACGCAACGCATCCGAGATCAGTTCCTCCATGGCCGTCAGGTTGCGTTCAAAACGCTCGACCACCTGCGGGGCGACCTCGTCCGGCAGCAGTTCCACGGCGAACCGCATGCGCGTCAGCGGTGTGCGCAGGTCGTGGGAGATACCCGCCAGCAGTGTCGTTCGGTTGGTCAGCAACTCGCTCACATCCCGGGCCATCGCATTGAAACTCGCCGCCAGGGTGACCAGTTCCTCCGGACCCTCCTCGGGCAGAGCCTGGAAGCCTCCTGCGCCGCGGAAAGCTTCCACCGCCTCCGCCGTGCGCGACAGCGGGCCTGCGACCCGGCGGACGATGATGCCGGAAGTGGCCGCGACGATGATCGCACCCATCAGGATGATGACTACGCCGACGTACACCGGCTGCACATCGCGGCGTTGCGAGGAGAACCCGATCTGCAAGACGTAGCTGCCCATGGGGACGTCCGCCCAGAGCAGATCATCGCTTTCCATCAACCGGATTGGACCGTCGAGGCGCTCGCTCAGCTTCGACTCGATGAGTTCGTAGTAGCGGTTGCCCTCCTCCACGCGGGGAAGGTCGCGGGGTTCGGCCGAGATGATGAGGTCGTGGTTCTCCAGCAGTTCGATCTCGAAGGCGGGCCGTCGGGCAGCATCCAGTTCCACCCAGGTCTTGGCCGACAGCACGATCAGCCCGGCTTCATCGTCCGCAGACCGGTCCTCGATGGGCAGGATCACGAACACCGCCAACGCAATGATCGACGTCAAGGCCAGTGCCGTGGCACTAACGCCGAGAACAAGGTTGGTCCGCGCCAGTAGCGTGGCCGGTCGCTTCACCGTGGCTCGCATCGCCTGCTTGACGAGCCAAGGATACCCCGCAGCGTGGGGAATTCGGCGGGGTGTGGGTTCCCCGGCGGTTCGCGCGTCAGGCCGCGTCCGGGCAGAACATGTAGCCTTTGCCCCAGATCGTGCGGATGAACACCGGCGAGGAAGGATCCGGTTCGATCTTGCTGCGCAGCCGGGTGATGCGCACATCGATACTGCGGTCGAAGGGTGATCGCTCGGCGCCGGTGAGCAGATCCAGAATCCGATCGCGGTCGAGCACCTTGTTGGGATGGCGCACGAGAATGCCGAGCAGGTCGAACTCGCCGGAGGTCAGGGGCACGGTGCTGCCGTTCTTGGACAGCAGGTGGGCATTGAGGTCGAGGTGGAAGTCGCCAAACTCGACCACCCGCATGGTGCCGCCCGGTACGCTGGCCTGGCCCGTCCGGCGCAACACCGCGCGCACGCGGGCAAGGAGTTCACGCGGGTTGAAGGGCTTGCCGATATAGTCGTCGGCACCGACTTCCAGACCGACGATGCGATCGACATCCTCGCCTTGGGCGGAGATCATGACGATCGGAATGTCGGTGGTGTGCTTCAGGCGTTTGGCGATGGACAGGCCGTCCTCCCCCGGCAGCATCAGGTCGAGAATGACCAGGTCGAAGTCGCCGGATCCAAGCGCCTGGTCCATCGCACGACCGTCGCCGACGGCAACGAGGTCGTAACCCTGCTTGCTCAGGTACGCGGTGATCAGCTCCTGCAGCTCGGGATCGTCATCGACGACGAGCAGCTTGGCTCGTTCGCTCACTAGTCTCGGGGCAGCGGCGGCGGTTCTTGAGCCTGTCGCGACCTACCTGAAATCGAATCGCGCCCGCTCGCCGAGGAGCGCTCCGGGCCGGTTCCGTACGCGCCTGGCTCGGCGGAAGTCGCGGGTACCGAGTTGCCGTCCTCAAGGCCGACTTCGCGGACCAATGCTCCTGCTTGGCGGACCTGGCCGAAACGTCCCCGATCCCTGACGGGGATGCGCGGACGTTCGCCACGCGCCGACATGCGTCTGCGGACCTCGGTCAGGAACCAGCCGCGTTCGTGCTCCTCGAGGTCATGGAAGGACGCCGCCAAGGCGCCCAGCTCTTCGTCGCTGATATCGGAATAGGGATTGGATACCGCTTCGTCGGCTTGTGTCGCGAGATCCGGCACAGGCTCCGGCTGCGCCAAATCTGGTTCCGACTCCGCCAATGGTGGCTCGGACCGCCCCACCGCGGGCTCCGCAAAGGCCAAGGGCAGGGATGCCCCCGTGACAGCGAGAACCGACAAGATGCGCATCCAGTGCAGGCGATGCGCTTGGGCAGAGCCGTTGGCCATGTCCCTCGATACCCGACAACGCGATGTCGAGTTTCCCCCAAAAGCCGGTCGTTGGCCAACCACCGCGCGGTATCAAAGTGTTTCGCGCGGTGAAAAGAGAAGAAGCGGGTCACGCATCCAATGCGGTGCAAGACGCGATCGCTTCGCGGTCGCCCGCGTTCGTCGAGCGCACGCCTTGGACCGGCCGCGCGGTGCGACCGGCCCTGGCGTACGGTGTGCGAACTGCCCGCCTAGGCGCGTTCGAAGAGGCCGGCCGCCCCTTGACCGCCGCCGATGCACATGGTCACCACGCCGTAGCGCTGCTGGCGTCGTTCCAGCTCGCGCAGGACGGTTCCCGTGCAACGCGACCCGGTCATGCCGAACGGATGCCCGATGGAGATGCTGCCGCCGTTGACGTTGTACTTGTCGTTGTCGAGATCCAACTCGTTGCGGCAGTAGACGCACTGGGAGGCGAACGCCTCGTTCAACTCCCAAAGGTCGATGTCCTCCTTGCGCAAACCCGCGTTCTCCAGCATGCGCGGGATCGCGTACACCGGACCGATGCCCATCTCGTCGGGCTCGCAGGCCGCCACCGTGAAGCCGCGGTAGATGCCCATGGGCTCGACGCCGAGCTGTTTGGCGCGTTCGGCGCTCATCAACAGGGTCATGGACGCACCGTCGGAAAGCTGGGAGGCATTGCCGGCGGTCACCGTGCCGTCCTCCTCGAAGGCGGGCTTTAGGCCTGCCAAGGCATCGATGGTTGTCGTCGGCCGGTTGCACTCGTCGCGATCGACGGTCACTTCCTCGAAGCTCTCTTCGCCGGTCTCCCGGTCGACCTTCTTCATGGTGGCCTTCATCGGCACGATCTCTTCGCCGACCCAGCCCGCGGCCTGCGCCTTCGCGTAGCGCACTTGGCTCTGCAGCGCGTACTCGTCCTGCATCTCCCGGGTGACCTGGTAGCGTCGCGCGACGACTTCCGCCGTGTTGCCCATGGCCATGAAGATCTCGGGCTTCTCGTCGATAAGGCGCTGGTTGCGCTGGGACTTGCCCGGCTGCTGGCGGGCACCCATGGAAATCGAGTCGACACCGCCGGCCATGGCCACTTCGGTCTGCCCGGAGGCGATCTGGTTCGACGCGATGGCGATGGACTGCAGTCCCGACGAGCAGAACCGGTTGATGGTCATTCCCGCCGCCGTGATCGGCAGCTTGGAAAGCACCACGGCGAGTCTCGCCAAGTTGCCGTCCTGTTCGCCGGTGTGGTTGGCGGCCCCCACGACCACGTCCTCGACCTCGTCCGCGGAAATACTCGGATTCCGGTCGAGCAGCGAATCGATCAGGTGAGCCAGCATGTCATCGGATCGCGTCAGGTTGAAGCTGCCGCGATGGGCTTTGGCAAGACCCGTGCGGACACTGTCTACGACTACGACTTCTCGTACGGCCATTCGTCTTTCTCCCCCTCAAAATTAGGTTGGTGGCCTGACAGCCTGTTTGTCAGGCCGCAAGAAAAAGCAGTCTACCGCAAAACTCCCCCGCGGGTTCAAGGGCAGCGGACGGGCGGGCGGCAGATCTTACCTAGCCAATTTCAATACTGTCGAGTAAGATCGACATTTCATGAAGCGTAGAGTTAATTCGACGGATGAACGACGAAGACCTGTTGGACATCGCCACCACGTGGAGCTTTTGGGACCGCTCGCCGCCGAAGTCCATCGACCGGGTCGTCTCCCTGCCGAAGTCGTTGTCGAAGCGCACTGCCTTGGTGATCCAGGGTGTCCGTCGCTGCGGCAAATCCACGCTGCTCACCCAGTTGATCCACCGATATCGACTCGAGCGACGGGACTGCCTGTTCGTCAACTTCGAGGACCCGCGCCTCGCGGGCTCGCTCCACTTTGACACGCTCGAACGATTGACGACCTTGTTCGGCGCATTGCGTCCCGATGCCGCCACGCTAACGGTCTTCCTCGATGAGATCCAATGGATCGAGGGATGGGAGCGGTGGCTGCGGACAAGGCTCGAACGACCCGGACGGTTTCAGTTCGTGGTGAGCGGTTCGAACGCCCATCTCCTGTCCAGCGAATTGGCAACCGTGCTTACGGGTAGGCATCTCACAGTCGAACTCTTCCCGTTCGACCTTGCCGAGTTCCGCTGCGTGCATGCCGACGGAACCGTGGCCGACTACCTAGATCGCGGTGGTTTTCCGGAACCGATCACCAGCGACGACGGAGACCAACTCCTGCGGCAGTATTTCCTCGACATCCTGCAACGCGATGTGCGCGAGCGAGTCCGCGCCCGGTCGTCGATCGCACTGCGGCAGATCGTGCAGATGGTTTTCGAGTCGGCCGGTTCCGAACTGAGCCTGCGCCGCATAGCCGCCGCCAGCGGAGTGGCCGTCGAAACGGTGTCGGCATATCTCGATGCCTGCGAGCACGCCTACCTGCTGTTTTCCTGTCCGTGGTTCGCCTACTCGGAACGCAAACGGGCGCAACGGAATCGCAAGTACTATCCGGTTGATACCGGGCTGCGCCGAGTCGCGGTGACGCGTACCGGCAGAGACCTGGGCAAGGCGCTCGAGTGTGCCGCGTTCGTCGAACTGAAGAAACGTCACCGCGACGTCTTCTACTGGCGGTTGACCGGCGAGGTGGACTTCGTGATCCAGACCGACAACGGTCCAACGCCTATACAGGTCACCCTGGACGGGGCCACCGAACGGCACTTGCGCTCGCTCGACGGGTTCTATGAGACGTTTCCCCAAGCCGCCGAACCGGTAATCGTGACGATGGCGAACTTTCCGGACGTGCTCATGTCGCTCGGAGCATCCTAGTGGTCGCTAGTCGTCGTAGAGGCGGCGTTCGTCTGTGTCAGAACTCCCACTTGAAGCTCAGTGATGCGCTGCCGCCCGGGCGTTCGCTGAATACGACGATTCCTTCCCGCTCGATCTCGACGGTGCCGTCGAGGATGTTCTGCAACTTCGCCTTGACGGTGATGTACTCGGTGGGGAACCAGGAGTACGTGAAGTTCAGCGAGTGGAACGGCCGCTCGTAGCCATCCGGCGCGCCGAGGCGACCGGCGACATACAGGCGTTCGCCGAAGACGTTGTAGACCAATGTCGCGGTGTGGCCGCCGCCGTCGCTGTCGAAGCCGAGCATGGCGTTGGCGACGTACTCGGAAGCACCGGCCAGCGGACGGACGTCGTTGGTCGGCGCATCGGCCTTCTCGCCGGCAACGAGTTCCGAGTCCTGCAGGGTCAGGTTCGCCTGCACGAAGAACCTATTGATCCAGTCGCCGGCGATTCCCGAGAGGAAGTTCAACGTCTTGAGCGCCTCGATTTCCACCCCGGAGACCTTCGCGGAGGTCGCGTTGACGATCTCCCGGGCGACGGTGGTGTCGCTGGCCGCCGATTCGAAGAACTCGATGGGATTGACGATGTCCTTGTGGAACGCGGACAGCGTCAGGTTGTCGCCGTTGTTGAAGAAGAGTTCGGCGCGGATGTCGTAGTTCGACACGTCGGCGGGGATCACGCCCGGGTTGCCGTCCACGAGGTCGTCGGTGATGGGGTCGATGTAGCTGGCGTCGGTGATCTCGCGCAGATCCGGGCGCACGACGGTCTCGCTCCAGCCGAGACGGATCTGGAACAGTTCCGCCCAACCGTACTGCCAGAACGGCGCCGTCCAGGTGAGTGATACCGAGGGATACACGTCGTCTTCCGCGAACGTCGCCTGCTCGAGCCGCTCGGGATCGGTGGTGATCACCGGGTCGGTGATCGTGAAGCCGTAGGGGTTCCAGTCGAGCGCAACCTGCCTGTAATCCTCCCATCGGGCCCCCGCGGACAGTCGCCAGACCTCCTTCCACGTCACGTCGATCTTGCCGAACACGGCGTCCGTCATGGTGGCGGCGAGGTAGCTCTGATTGTTGGTGCCCGTCCGGTCGAAGACGAAATCGTTGGCGGGATTCATGATGTTGGCGTCGGAGAAGACCTCGCCGATGGCCCCCTCGAGGATCGACGGATCCGCGACGGCGAAGGCGCCGAGACGGAACTGCGATTGCCGGTAGGTACGCGACTTTCGGGCGTGCGCGTAGCCACCGCTGGTGTCCACGTTCCAGTTGGTCGTGGTGACCGGGACGTTGAGCTGCCAGCCGTAGTTCAGGACATCGTCGTCGAGCCGCGTGAAGCGGAAGTCGGCGGTGGATGCGTCCGCGTTGATCACCGACCTGATCACCTCGCCGGTTCCGGGTGCCGTGACCGTCTGCGCCTTGACGGTGACCTGGTTGGGGATATCCGTGTGCACGACCGTGTCCGAATAGAACCACGACACGTCCGCATCCATGGGGATCCAGTCGCGGTCGAACCAGCGAAGTACCGGGAGTTGGCGGGTGAGTTCGCCGAAACGATGGCGGCCCTGGACCTGATGGACGATCAGTTCGCGTTCCTCGAACAGGACGCCGTAGTTGCGGAACCCGATCTCGTCCGAGACCTCGCGGTTCTCGTTGAAGAAGTCGCGGATGGTGGTCTCGTCGTCGGTATTGCGAAGGAAGAGACTGGTGGTCGCGACTTCGTGTTCGTCCAGGTAACGCAGGCCGAAGCTGGCGGTACCGGTGATGTCCACCGTGTAGGTGGACTCGAGCTTGGTATCGGTGCGCTGGTCGGGAAAGTTGAAGTTGCGGGCCAAGCGCTCGTTCTCCCGCCAGGTGGTCTTGTAGCTACCACCCAACAGGAAGCCGGCCTCCCAGTCCTGGCCGAACGCCACGTTGTTGCCGATGCTGGCCTTGAGATCGAAGTCGGGGTGGACGGATTCCTCCGCCACGGAGACATCCCGGTTGAGGTGTAGCGCGAGTTCCCGGTTGATCCGACGGGCGTCCTCGACCGTCGCATCGTGGTTGCCCTCCTTGCGGAGTCGGCCGAGGATTCCTTGGACATCCAGGTTGCCGAGGAATCGCCCGATCTGGGATTCCAGTTGCGTCGACAGGGACCGGGCGCCGTCGTCCGTCCCCCAACGATCGTCGCCGCCGCCCGGATAGCTGTACGCGTCCCCGTCGTTCTCGAAGTTGTAGCCGGAACCCACCTCGATCGCGTAGGTGAATCCGTCGGGGATGCCCTTGGTGCGGATATCGACGGCGCCACCCCCGAACGCCGCGGGCATATCGGCGGAATACGCCTTCTGCACGCGCAGCGAACTGACGATGGAAGTCGGAAAGATGTCCAGGGGGATGACATTCCGCGTCAGGTCGGGGGAAGGGATGGTGGCGCCGTTCAACAGCGTGCTGGAGTAGCGTTCGCCGAGTCCCCGCACGTAGATGAACTTTTCGTTGACCAGGGACAGGCCGGGAATGCGGCGCAGTGCCACGGCCACCGTGGTGTCGCCGAGGCGGCTGATCATCTCGGAGCCCATGACGTCGGAGACGACCTCGTCATCCTGGCGTTCGTTGATGAGCTTCTGCGTCGAGTTGATGAGTCGTCCGAGAACGACGACCTCTTCTATCGGCCCGGAGGAAACAGTGGTCGACTGCTCGGCTACCGAGTCGCTTCCGGCTCCCTCGGCAGTATCCACGCCTTCTTGGGCGCTGGCTGCGCCGGCCAGCAGGGCGGCGGCGATTGTCCACACCGCCGCACCCGCGCTCGGTTCACGAGGTTCCATGGGCTGGGCCCCTCCTACCTGCGTCTTCATCGGGTGTTGGATTGGGTTGTCGGCGCTACTCGAACCAAAGGGCCTGGCCCCGGCTGCCGTCGAAGATGCCGTAGGTCCAACCCGTCGCCCAGTTGACGTCCACTGTCGATAGCGCGCCGATGTAGACACCGTTTCGCGGCGATCCACTCGGCGTCTCGCCATCCACGGACATCGTCGCGTACTCGATGGAGTACACCGGCGGCGTGTCTTCAAGGAGCTGCAGATCGGTGTGTGCCTTGGGTGTCGGGTCGGCCCAGTCGTTGACCGTGGCAAACATGGCACCGTTGGCGGCCGCCCAGTCTTCGACGCTGGTGCCGTTCGGCAGCGCATTGCCCCGAGTCCTATCGGCGCAGGCGAAGATCACCGAGTTGAACGACACCTCGCCGTCCTGGGCGGCTTGCTGCGAACGGTTATCGACGCGCAGGCAATAGTTGGAGTCGTCGCTGTCGGAACTGAACGAACCCACGACCATGGAGTCGTTGATGGTCGCGAAGATGCCCTCGCGCAACCGCCATCCCGCCCCCGGGTCGAAGTTGCCTTGTTCGGCGGAGGGCGAAACGATGCACGTGAGGTTGCTGATGGTCGGGCGGCTGTTGATGCCCTGGTTGATCGTCTCCTCGACCGCCTCGCTTGTGAGCGACGAGAACGAACCGATCCCGTCCGCCTCGATGCAGTGGTTACCGAGGGTCTCGGACTGGATGACCAGCGCGTTGGTGATGGAACCGGACCAGCCTTCGTCGATGTCGATGGAGTCGTCGCGGACGTAGACGGCGACGAAATTCTCGAAGCTGACCGCGCCGCCGAACATCTCGATGCCGTCGTCGTAGGTGGAATACACCTGCAGGTTCTTGATGATGGTGTTGCCACCGACGCCACCGAACGAGATGCCGTTCAGTTCATCGCCGTTGGCCACTTCCGCACCCGTGTGCTTGACGATCACATACTCCAATCGTCCCGAACTGTCCTCGTTGTTGTCGCCGCCGTATTGCGACTCGTCGAGTCCGGCCGCGCCTTCGGCGTCCACGTGGCAGTCGCTGGTGGCCAAGTTTCCTGCCGACACGGAGCCGGTGTACTGGCACTTGTTGGTGACCCCGAAGCCGTTGATGACCACGCCACCCCACTGCTGGACATCTTCGGGGCCGACGGTTCCTTCGAGGTCCGAGACGGACGTGAGGGTGATCGGTTTGTCCTCGGTGCCCACGGCGAACAACTGCGAACCGCGGTTGACGATGATGAAGTCGGCGCTCGACTGGAACGCCAGCGTGGCACCCGCTTCGACGGTCAGAACTGGACCGTCACCGCCCTTGCGGATGCCGGCCGCCGCGAGGTCCTCGTCGGTGTCGTAGGTCTTGCCGACGAACAGACTGCCTTCGAAGATGTGCGCGCCGTCGTTGGCCAGGTCCGGAATGGTCAGGTCGACGGTCAGGTTGTTGCCCGCGTCCACGAACGACGGCGGGTAGACACAGTTGTCCCCGCCAAGCTCGCCCTGGATCGTCTGTCCGCCGGTGTTGACGTAGGACGCGCACGGGTTGTCTTGCGTCACCGGCGTCGTGGCGGTGTTGGTGACGGAGTTGGCGACGGATGCGGCCGTAGACGGAGGCTGAATCACAATGTCGCCTCCGTCGCACCCAGCGAGGAGCACCAGCGTAGCGAGTGTTGCGACCAGTCGGTTCATCACGTTTCCTCCTTATCGGTTGGCCAAGCATCTGCGCGGCCAGACTCCCTCCGGTCGACCGCAGCGTCGCGACGAACGGAAAATTACCGACGGAATGTGACGAACGGGTTACCGGAATATGACGAACGGATTACGCGATGGCGTCATCGACGTCGCGCAATGAACTCTGCTGGCGACATGGCCGCGCCGACGGCACGTCGGAACGCTGGTTTCCATGCAAAACGCGACCGCTGCGAGGCTCCGCTGACAGCCAGGCAACAAACGGAGCATTTGCTCCATACGAGAAAGCCCGGAGCGATCAACGCCCGGGCGAATTGACCGAGATGTCGGTCACGATTAACGGGACGATCGGCGTGCCGACTCGCCCGTGTCCTGCATCCCTACGCTCGGCAGGAGATCAATCGAGCCGAGCGTAAGGACTAGGCGTGTCTTTAGCCTTCCTCGGCAGCCTCGGCGGGGGCTTCCTCGGCAGCTGCTTCCTCGGCGGCGGCTTCCTCAGCGGGGGCTTCCTCGCCCTCGGCGGCGGCTTCCTCGGCGGGTGCTTCCTCGCCCTCGGCAGCAGCTTCCTCGGCTGGTGCTTCCTCGGCAGCCTCGACCTCGGCGGCGGGTACCGTTTCAGCAGCCTCGACTTCGGTCGCGGGCATTGCCTCCTCGGCTGGGGCCTCGGCGGCCTGCTCGCAGCCGGCCAATCCGATGATGAACAGCCCCGCGAGAACGGCGCCTCCCAAACGAGAGATCTGTGTTGAAAGCGTCATTAGTGCTCCTCCTAACCATGCCGACGATTGTTTTGGATCCCCCCACACTGGACAGTCCATCACGGCGATGCGCCCGAGGCGCCAGGTGCGTCGGCTGAAATGGGAGCATACAACAGAACGCAGGTGGCCGTGACCGTCGAATTCAACCGCCATGGTCGGCCCTCACCGGACTTCGCGGGCGGCCAAAGCCGGACCGGCTGGTACACTAGCCGCCAAGACGACACTCGCCCGGAGCAATGCCGGTGGCTCAACCGTCCCTGCCGACCGTTCCCATGCTCAAGGGCGGCCCCACATCCCACATCTATTTCTCCCAGCGGCTCCGCCTGCACTACGTGGACTGGGGCAACGAGGACGCTCCCGCCATGCTGCTGGTCCACGGTGGGCGCGACCACTGCCGCAATTGGGACTGGGTCGCCCACGAACTGAAGTCGGACTACCACATCATCGCCCCGGACCTCCGCGGCCATGGCGACTCGCAGTGGCTGGTGGGTGGTTCGTACACGACGATCGACTACGTCTACGACATCGCCCAACTAGTGCGCCAGACCCGCCTCGACGACATCGTGGTCATCGGCCACTCCATGGGAGGATCGGTGGCGCTGGCGTTCACGGGGCTCTTCCCCGACAAGGTGCGCAAGCTCGTCTCCATCGAGGGCATGGGCGCTTCACCCGCGGCTGCGGACGATTCGATTCCCGGCCATGAGCGGCTCGTCGGTTGGGTGGAGAACCTGCGTAAGCTGTCCGGGCGCATTCCGAAGCGCTACGCCACCCTGGAGGACGCCTTCCAACGCATGCAGCAGGCCAATCCGCACCTGACGGCGGACCAGGCACGCCACCTCACTATCCACGGCAGCAATCAGAACGAGGACGGCACCTACAGTTGGAAGTTCGACAACTACATGCGCGCCTGGTCGCCTCTCGGCCTGTCGGCGCGGCAGACCGTGGGACTGTACCGGCGCATCACCTGTCCGACGTTGTTGGTCCACGGCACCGAGTCATGGGCTTCGGACCCCGAGGAGGACGGTCGACTCGACTACTTCCGCGATGCCCGTTCGGTGGGCGTGGACAACGCGGGGCACTGGGTGCACCACGACCAGCTCGAGGAGTTCCTGACCATCATCAACGCATTCCTGACCGATGGCGCAGACAAGTGACGACCTGACAGCCGCCATTCACGGGTGTCCCCGACAGGGCGTGTTCACCGTGACCGGCGGCGGCTCAGGGGCGTTGTCGGCTCTGCTCGGTGTGCCGGGGGCTTCGGCCACGGTGTTGGAAGCCAACGTTCCCTACGCCGAGGGTTCGCTCCGCGACTGGCTCGGCTTCTCACCATCTCAGGCTTGTAGCGACGAGACCGCGAGGGCTCTGGCCGTGCGTGCATTCGTCCGGGCGACCGAGTTGGGCGGCGACTTCGGCTTCGCGGTTACCGCCTCGTTGCGCACGATCGAGCCCAAGCGCGGCGAGCATCGCGCGCATCTTGCCTTCCAGGATGCCGCGACCACCCGGACCTGGAACCTGACGCTGGACAAGGGGGACCTGTCGCGAGCAGATGAAGAGCGGACCGTGACCGTGGCCGCCCTCGCCGCCCTGTCGTCCGCGCTCGGGGTTGGGCGGCTACCGCAGCTGCCCGGAGCCTTGGCGCAAGCCAAGCCGGGTTTTGCCGATCTCATGCTGGGTGGCCGTTCCCACGTGGGAACGACGGCATTCGAGGCGTTCCTACCCGGGGCGTTCAATCCGCTTCACGAGGGACACTCGTCGCTCCGCAGCGATGCGGCCCGACGGCTTGGTGGGCGCGTCGGCTACGAGCTCTGCATCGCCAACGTCGACAAGCCGCCGCTGGACTACATCGACCTCAACCACCGATTGGCCCAGTTCGACGCCGGCGACGTCGTTGTCACGAACACGCCGACGTTCCTCGCCAAGGCCCGCGCCCTTGGCGGCGCGGTGTTCGTCGTGGGCACCGACACGCTGGAACGCATCGCCTCACCGGAGTACTACGGCGGATCGGAGGAACGCGACGACGCGATCCGGGAGATGGCCGCCTTGGGGTGCTCCTTCCTTGTCTACGGGCGCGTCGACGGCACTTCCTTCAAGACGCTTCGAGACATAATGCTGCCGGCGTCCCTGGCGGCCATGTGCACCGGCGTCCCCGAAGAGGAGTTCCGCATCGACATCTCCTCCACGGCGTTGCGCCAAGGACGACAAGAGAAAGCCTGAGCACCGTTCCTACTACCAACGGGTGTGCATGGACACGGGCGGGGACAAGGTCCGCCCCGCTACGGGAGGCGTTTGGGGTAGCTGTCCTTCAACAGCCGCGACAGCGACCGGTCCGCGAGGATTCGGCCGCCGGTCTGACATCCGGGACAGTAGTTGAACTCGTTCTCCGCCCTCCGCACCCGCTGCACCGGGGCACCGCATACCGGACACGGCTGCCGATACTTGCCGTGCACCGCCATCTTCGGTTGGAACGCGGTCACCTTGGTGGGGAACTTGCCGCCGGTATCCGTACGCAGAGTCTCGGTCCAGCGCCTCAGCACTGCGCGGCAGGCGTCGTAGAGTCGTCGCATCTCTTCATCGGTCATGTGCCGGCCCATCTTGAACGGCGACAGCCCGGCCTCGAACAGGATCTCGTCGCTGTACGCATTGCCGATCGCGGCGAACGTGCGGGGGTCGGTGAGCGCCCGCTTTACCGTGTGAGGCGTTGCGGCGAGGCGTTCACGGAACTCCGCGAAGTCGGTCTCGAAGATCTCCGCCCCGCCCGGGTCGAGAGCGGCCAACGCATCGGCGCCTTCGACAAGGTGCAGCGCCGCCCGCTTCTTGCGGCTGGCCTCGGTGAGCATCAGCGTCCCGGCGTCGAAGTCGAATGCGGCGAGACCGTTGCGCTTGGGCACGGGCCGCGGCGCGTCGTACCAGCGCAGCCGGCCGGCGACCATCAGGTGGATGACGATGAACAACCCGCCGGCCAGGTGCATCACCAGTTGCTTGGCCAGGCGGCTCACGCCCTGTACCTCGCGGTTCACGGTGTCGTCGACGCTCGGCGAAACGGTACGCAACAGGAAGGGGCTGGTGATGCGGATCGCCGTCAGGCGCCGACCCTGGATGCGCTGCTCCAAGCTCTCGACGTAGACCGTCAGATCGGGCAACTCAGGCATGGTTGGCCGCCGTATTCGGGGCGCGTGGCGCGATTGCGGCGTCTGCTACCATGCGTCTCCCGTTTGGTTGAGGAATCTCCATGTCCGGCGCTTTTGCCGATATCAATGTCAGCTTGACGGAGCACGTCGCCACCGTCGAAATCGACCGGCCTCCGCACAATTTCTTCGACCGCGACCTGATCGGCCAGATCGCCGACGCCTACGGCGAGCTGGACGAAGATGCCCGCTGTCGTGCCGTGGTCCTGTGCTCGACCGGCAAGTCATTCTGCGCCGGCGCAAACTTCGGCTCGGGCCAGGAGGATCGCTCCGGCAACGAGGAGTTTACCGAGGACGGATTCCGCAACACCACGGGTCAGCTCTACCGCGAAGGCGTGCGCCTGTTCTCCGCCAAGACACCGGTGGTCGCCGCGGTCCAGGGTGCGGCGATCGGCGGCGGACTGGGCCTGGCGCTGACCGCCGATTTCCGCGTCGGCGCCCCGGAAGCGCGCTTCGCCGCCAACTTCGTGAAGCTCGGAATCCATCCCGGCTTCGGCCTCACCGTGACGCTGCCGAATCTCATCGGTCGGCAGAGGGCCAACTTGATGTTCCTGACGGGTCGGCGCATCAAGGGCGAGGAAGCCCTGGCGCTCGGCCTGATCGACCAACTCGTGGCCTTGGACGAGGTGCGTTCGGCTGCCCACGCGTTGGCCGGTGAAATCGCCGAGAACGCGCCGCTGGCCATCGTCTCGGTACGGGCCACGGTACGCCAGGGACTCGCCGAGAGTATCGCCCGGGCCACCGACCACGAACTCGCCGAGCAACAGTGGCTGCGTGCCACCGAGGACGCCGCCGAGGGCATACGCGCCGTCGCCGAGCGCCGTACGGGGAACTTCCAAGGCAGATAGCGCGTGTCGAGCAGAAGGTGGTGATGGAGATGAGCGATTTCACAGGCAAGCGTGCGGTCGTCACCGGTGCCGCCGGGGTGGTTGGCAGCGTCGTGGCGCGCGCGTTCCACGAAGCGGGCGCGACGGTGACCGGCATCGACATCGTCGAGCACGACGCACCCTACCCCACCCTCGTCGCCGATCTCATCGACCCGGCGGGTGCCCGCGGTGCGGTCAGCGAAATCGGCGAGATCGACATCCTCGCGAACATCGCGGGCGGCTTCACCATGGGCGACACCATCGCCGAGACGACGGACGACACCTGGGACTTCATGATGAACCTGAACGCCCGCACGGTGCTCAACATGACCCGTGCCGCGGTGCCTGGAATGGTGGCGCGGGGCGCGGGCAAGATCGTCAACATCGGCGCGCGAGGCGCGTTGCGCGGCACCGCCGCCATGGGCGCCTACGTCGCGTCGAAGAGCGTCGTGATCCGCCTGACCGAAACCTTGGCCGACGAACTGAAGGCCGAGGGCATCAACGTCAACTGCATCCTGCCGAGCATCATCGACACGCCGACGAACCGCGCCGACATGCCCAAGGCGAAATTCGACCGCTGGGTTCCACCGGAACATATCGCGGGAGTCGTGCTGTTCCTCGCCTCATCCGCCGCCGACTCCATCCACGGCGCATCGATTCCGGTGGAAGCCTTGTCGTAGACGCGACCGCTTCAGAACACGCCGTAGGCGCCGCGGAAGTAAAGCAAGGGCCGGGTGTCCGGTCTTACGGTCTCGAAGCCCAATACGCGGCCGACGACGACGGTGTGGTCGCCGGCGTCGTGTTCCGCCGCGACGTCGCATTCCACGAAGGCGATCGCGCCGTCGAGCCTCGGTGCGGAGGTCGCATTGGTCGTCCACGGCACATCGGCCGCGCGGCCGGCCTCGGCGAATACCTCGCTTATGGCCTCCTGATCGTGGGCCAGCACGTTGATGCCGAAGTGGCCTACCGCGCGGATGCGCGGCCAGCTCGTGCTCGTTTTCGCGGGGCAGATGGCGACGAGCGGCGGCTCCAGCGACAGCGATACGAAGGATTGCGCCGCGAAGCCGACAAGACGTCCGTCCTCGTTGCCGGTGACGATCACCACGCCCGTGCAGTACTGGCCCATGGTGTCGCGGTACGCGCGGCTGTCGAAGTCATTCATCCATAGAGACTAGCAGCAGTTGGCCAACGCGTACGCGTCCTCGTCCCCGCAAGTTTCCGCCACGTCGGCGCATCCCGCAGGTAGACTGTCGACCGTGGCGGCGCTCACCCAGAACACTCCGGCCGGTGACACCGACCAGCCCTACGCCGCCCTGGATCTCGGCTCCAACAGCTTCCACCTGATCGTCGCCTACGATCACGGCGATCGTCTGCAGGTCGTCGACCGGCACAAGGAGACCGTGCGTCTGGCCGAAGGTCTCACCGCCGACAACAGCCTCTCGCCAACCGTGGCCTCCAGGGCGCTCGCCTGCCTCAAGCGGCTGGGCCAGCGGGTCCGCGACCTGCCACCCGGCAACGTTCGGGTGGTCGGCACCAACACCCTGCGCAAGGCGCGCAACAGCCAGGACTTCATCGACGCCGCCGCGGGGGCGCTCGGTCACCGGGTCGAGATCATCAGCGGTCGCGAGGAAGCGCGGCTCATCTATCTCGGTGTGTCGCACTCGCTCGAACCGTTGGAGGACAGTGCCGAAACCCGGCTTGTCGTGGACATCGGCGGCGGCAGCACCGAACTCATCCTCGGCCGCCAGTTCCAGCCGCACCTGATGGAGAGCCTCTACATGGGGTGCGTGTCGATGTCCACGAACTACTTCCCCGACGGTCGACTCAAGGCAGCACACTTCGACCGCGCGAGGAACGTTGCCCGCCAGGAATTGGAGGTGGTCGAGGAAATCTACCGGGCACGGGGGTGGGACACGGCGATCGGCGCGTCCGGAACGCTGCTGGCCATCCACGACGCCATCCTCGAACTCACGGGAGAGCACGGCATAACTCCCGACGGGCTGATAGCGCTGGAGCAACACCTGGTGGAGACAGGACATATCGACGACATCGACCTCGAGTCGATCGACGCCGATCGGGCACCGGTGCTAGCCGGCGGGCTGGCCATCACGTCCGCCGTCCTCGATGCACTCAGGGTCGGCAGCATGACCGTGTCCGACGGCGCGTTGCGCGAAGGCCTGCTGCACGACCTCCTCGGACGCGTCCACGCCCACGACATACGAGAGACGACGGTGGCCGACCTCATGCGCCGCTACCACGTCGACGCCGGTCACGCCCGGCGTGTGGCCACCTCCGTGGCGAAGATCCTCGAGCAGGTCTCCTGGGACCTTGCTGAAAATCTTGCCGGGGGCTCCCCGAACGCACCGGGAGTAGGCAGCAGCGGCGCGCGCTCCGCGGACGCACTCTCCGGACCTGCCGCCGCCCGCTTGCTGCGCTGGGGCTCCCTCCTGCACGAGATCGGCATGGACATCGCCCACAGCCAGTACCACAAACACGGCGGCTACCTGCTCGACAACATGGACCTGCCCGGCTTTTCGCGCTCCGAACAGCACAACCTGTCGATGCTGGTGCGCTGCCACCGGCGGAAGTTCCCCATCGAGGAACTCAACGGCTCGCCCAGCCTGATCGCCCTGTGCGTCCTGCTGCGGCTCGCGGTGGTGCTGCATCGGGGACGTTCGGAGAACACCCTGCCCGCCTTCTGGGTCGCACCCACCGGCGACGGCGAGATTCGGCTGACGTTCCCCAAGCGTTGGCTCGAGGAACATCCGCTCACGAGGCTCGACTTGGAACAGGAGTCCGAGTACTTGGCGGTGATCCCACTGAAGCTCACGGTCGCCGCGATCTAGGAATGCCGCCGCTCAGCGGGTGAGGCGTTCGAGCAGTTCCTCCTGTGCGCAGCGGCGCTTCTCACCACCGGCGGCGCGTTCGTAGACGCCGTTCGGTTGCAGTTCCCACGCCTGCGCGTTGTCGGCGAGATACGGTTCGAGGCCGTGTTCGACTACCGCTTGGCGACTGTCGGCGTCTTCGATGGGGAAGCAGGTCTCCACCCGGGAGAAGAAGTTGCGCCCCATCCAGTCCGCACTCGACAGGTAGATGCACGGCTCGCCGCCGTTCTCGAACAGGAAGATGCGCGTGTGCTCGAGGAACCGGCCGACGATGGACCGCACCGTGATGTTCTCGGACACGCCTTCGATGCCCGGCCTAAGCGCACAGATTCCGCGCACCACGAGTTGTACGCGCACGCCCGCCTGCGATGCGCGGTACAGCGCCTGGATCACGTCCGGCTCGACCAACTGGTTCATCTTCGCGGTGATCCCCGCGGCACCACCGGCCGCGGCGTTGTCGATCTCGGCGTCGATGTGGCCGAGGATGGTCTCGTGCAGCGTGAACGGTGACTGCACCAGCTTGCTGAGCTGACCGCTGCGGCCCATGGTGGTGAGCTGGTGGAACATTCGCTGCACGTCGTTGGCGAGTTCCGGCTCGGCGGTGAGGAGCCCGAAGTCGGTATACGTGCGCGCCGTGCGGGTGTGGTAGTTGCCGGTGCCGAGGTGGGCGTAACGGCGCAGTTCACCGCCCTCCCGCCGGATGACGAGGATCATCTTCGCGTGGGTCTTGTGGCCGACGATGCCGTAGACGACCTGTGCACCGGCCTCCTGCAGGTGGTTGGCGAGTTCGATGTTGGCCGCCTCGTCGAAGCGCGCGCGCAACTCGATCACGACCAGGACTTCCTTGCCCCGTTGCGCCGCATCGAGCAGCATCTTGACCGCCGCCGAGTCAGTTCCCGTGCGGTACAGGGTCTGGCGGATCGACAACACGTTGGGATCCTCGGCGGCGCTGCGCAGGAAGTCGAGCACCGGCACGAAGGAGTGGAACGGGTGGTGCAGCAGGATGTCGCCGGAACGGATGGCGGAGAAAATGTCCGGCGCCGTGTGGATGCGCGCCGGAATGCTCGGCGTGAAACCCGGATACTTGAGATCGGGACGATCCACGAGGTCGGGAATCGCATTGATCCGCATCAGGTTGACGGGCCCTTTGCACAGGTAGACGTCCTCCGCCGCGAGCGAGAACTCGTCGGTCAGGAACTTGCCGACGTGCTTTGGACAGTCGTCTGCGAGTTCCAGGCGCACGGCGTCACCGAAGCGGCGGGACGACAGCTCGCCCTCCACCGCGACCAGCAGATCGTCGACCTCCTCCTCGTCGACGTACAGGTCGCTGTTCCGGGTCACCCGGAACTGGTAGCAGCCGACCGCGTTCATGCCCGGAAACAGCTCGTCGACGTGGGCGTGGATGATGGACGACAGGAACACGAAGTCGTGCGGGCTCTCGGCCTGTTCCTCCGGCAAGCGGACGACCCGAGGCAGGGTTCGGGGCGCCTGCACCACCGCCATGCCACTGTTCCGCCCGAAGGCGTCCTTGCCCTCCAACGTCACGATGAAGGTCAGGTTCTTGTTCATGATGCGCGGGAACGGATGCGCCGGATCGAGCCCGATGGGCGTCAGGATCGGTTCCAGCTCGCGGTGGTAGAAGTCGCGCAACCAGGCTTCCTGGTCCGAGTTCCAATGGCTGCGCTTCAGGAATCGGATGCCTTGGGCGTCGAGCAGCGGGAACAGAACGTCGTTGAGAATGCGGTATTGCTCGTCAACCAGTTCGTGGGCGAGAAGCGCGATGCGGCGAAGCTGTTCCGATGGCGACAGGTTGTCCGGCCCGCGCTGGGTGGCGCCCACTTCCTCCTGCTGCTTGAGGCCTGAGACCCGGATCTCGAAGAACTCGTCCAGGATCGACCCGGCGATGCACAGGAAGCGAAGCCGTTCCAGGAGCGGCACGTCCTCGCGCTTGGCCTGCTCGAGCACCCGTCGATTGAACTCCAGCTGCGCCAGCTCCCGGTTGATGAAGAGGTCGGCGCTTGCGAGGTTCACGGCCTTCACCGCGGTCGCAGGAGTCGCCATACAATGTTCCGCGTGACGGATCGGACCCGAGAGCCTACCACCGCGGGGAAAGCGGTGCCCGCAGCCCCGGGGCCGCGCCGCGACCGTCTGTTCGACGCGCCACGCGACCTCGTCGACTTCACCTTCGACGAATCCGTGGTCGACGTCTTCCCCGACATGATCCGCCGCTCGGTGCCCGGCTACGACACGGTGGTCGGCATGGCCGGCGTGATCGCCGCCAGGCACTTGGGCAAGGGTGGCCGCTGCTACGACCTCGGCTGTTCGCTCGGCGCCTCGACCCATTCCGTGTTGCACGCCATGGGCGACGCGCCGTGCGAGATCGTCGCGGTTGACGACTCGGCGGCCATGATCCAGCGGGCACGCGAGATCGCCAACCGAGAGACCCGCGTGCGCTGGCTCGAGGCCGACGTGCGCGCCGTGGACCTAGAACGGGCCGATGTCGTGATCCTCAACTACACGCTGCAGTTCCTGGCGCCCGAGACCGCCTGCACCTGCTGCGCAGGATTCGCGGTGCACTGAGTTCGGGCGGCGTCCTGATCGTCTCCGAGAAGCTCCACGCGCCGGGCTACGCCGAGAAACTCCACCTCGACTTCAAGCGCGCCAATGGCTACAGCGAACTCGAGATCAGCCAGAAGCGCGCCGCGCTGGAGAACGTCATGCGGATCGACTCGGAGGACGAGCACTTGGTGAGATTCGGGGAAGCGGGCTTCGCCGCTGTCGAGATGTGGTTCCGATGCTTGAACTGGGCGTCCTTCGTCGCTTGGCCGCAATCCCCGTAGTGCCTACCCTAAGCGCATTGCAAGCGCTGACTGCTACGTGGCGCACGGCCGGCGCTGTGCACGCCGTCGACGTCCTGCGCACACATCGCCACGGCGACCTGCCTCGCTGGCTGGCGGCGCTTGACGGGCTGCCCGATGTCGAGCCGACCGACGTCTCCCTAGGCGACGTGGTGAGCGTGAAGTCCGAAGCCTTGGCGGACACCAGCCGGAAACGACTCGAGACGGGGCTGCGCGGCCTGATTCCCTGGCGCAAGGGGCCGTTCCATCTGTTCGGAATCGACATCGACAGCGAATGGCGATCGGACTTGAAGTGGGCGCGCGTCGCGCCGCATGTGGACCTCCGCGGCTGCCGCGTTCTGGACGTGGGCTGCGGCAACGGCTACTACGGCTGGCGCATGCTGGAAGCTGGCGCCCGTTCGGTCACCGGCGTCGACCCGTCGCTACTCGCCACACTGCAGCACGCCGCCATCGCCTACTATGCGGGCCGCGGTGCGGCGAAGCCCGCCAACACCGTCCTGCCGCTGCGTTTCGAGGAATTCGAGGCAAGGGAACCGTTCGACGTCATCTTCTCCATGGGGGTCGTCTATCACCGCCGCGATCCGGCGGCCCACGTCCGCCGGCTGGCGAGCCATGCTCACTCGCGGACAACGGTGGTGCTCGAGTCCCTGGTCGTGGACGGCACGCCGTTAGAACCGCGCGACCGCTATGCGCGCATGCGCAACGTCTGGCTTGTACCGGATATCGAGACCCTGGCGGGTTGGCTCGACGAAGCCGGCTTCAGCTCTACCGAGGTGGTGGACGTCTCGCCAACCACCCAGGTCGAGCAGCGCCGAACCCATTGGATGCCGTACGAATCCCTGGAGCGGGCACTCGACCCGGAGGACTCCACGCGGACCATCGAAGGCTATGCCGCACCGAAACGCGCCGTTATGATCGCCCAAACACCTTAGAGGGGTGCCTGTGGCAGATTACCTCGCTCCCTGGAAGTTCCGTTTCCGCGGCAAGAGCGCCGCGATGACCGCCCAACCGCTTTAGAGGGGTTGCCCGTGGCAGATTACCTCGCTCCTTGGAAGTTCCGTTTCCGCGGCAAGAGCGCCGCAATGACCGCCCAACCGCTTTAGAGGGGTTGCCCGTGGCAGATTACCTCGCTCCTTGGAAGTTCCGTTTCCGCGGCAAGACGGCGCGCATTCTGGCGATCGTCAACAGCTTCCTCGAAGAGCCGAACAAAGGGCTCGCCGCCGTGCAGTTGGCGAGGAGCTCTGGGTTGTCCATCCACGACACCGCCAAGCTGCTCGACACCGTCCCGGAGCTGTTCATCAAGTTGCCGCGACGCACCGACGGCATCACCCGCTATCGGCTGGCGTCGTCCGTCGCCGCGCGCGGTCGCGAGGACATCGATGCCATGGTTCAGAGCCACGCACGGCGCGAGTCCTGGATCTTCTACTCCCTCGTGCTGATGGCGGCCCTGCTTCTCCTGCTGGCCGCGCTCGCCATTGCGCCGTCGTTCTTCTGATGCCGGATCGGCTACCCCAGGACACGACCGCCCTTCGCGACCGGGTAACAACCCTCGCCCACGACGTCCTGGTCCCTCTACGGGACGACTCGTCTATCGACCCGGGCGATCGCGCGGCCCGCATCCGCGAGGCGTCGAAGCAGGCGGGTGTGTTCTCCATGGCCCAGCCCGAGGAGTTCGGCGGTGGCGCCACGCTCCTTGAACTCACCGTGGTGCGCGACACCCTGGGGGCGCACAACGTCTGTCATCTGCCCGGCATCTTCGGCCCCGGGCCCGGTGTCCTCGGCGGCGTCGGCGAACCCCTGCGCAGCCGATACCTCGCCCCCGTTCTCGCCGGTGAGAAACGCGGCGCGTTCGGCTTCACCGAACCGGACGACGCGGAGCGCCCGACATCCGCAAGGCTCGACGGCGACACATTGATCGTCAACGGCCAGAAGTCCTATGTCACCGGTGGTGCCGACGCGGACTTCATCAACGTCCTCGTGGAGGTCGAGGGGCGTGGACCGGCCATGGTCGTCATCGACCGCGAGGCGCCGGGGGTCGACGTCGTGCGCACCTTCGGCTCCGTGGACGGCAGCCGCCACGCGTACATGGAATTCCGCGACGTTCGGGTACCCGAGGCACACATCATCGGCCGGCCCGGCGAGGGTCTGCCCCGGGCCATGCGGCAGATCGGCGACACGCGCCTGGCCATGGCCGCCGAGAGCGTGGGGCTCGCCCGCTGGGTCATCGACTTCGTCACCGAGCACATCGCCAAGCCCCATCGCAGCGGCACCCCGCTGGCTGCCCGGGAAGGCGTACGTCTGCGCTACGCCGACATGCGGATCCGCGCCTACGCCGCGCGCAGCATGGTGTACCGCACAGCCCGCCTCGGCGATGCCGGCGAGAACATCATCAACGAAGGCATCGCCGCCAAGGTGTTCGCCACGGAAGCCGTCGGCGACATCGTCGACACCGGCATTCAACTGGTGGGCGGCGCGGCGCTGCGGTCCGGCCACCCCTTGGAGGAACTTTACCGCCGGGTTCGCGCCCTGCGTCTCGCCGAAGGCGCCAGCGATGTCCTGAGATTGAACCTGGCGCGTGGGCGGTTGGATCTCGCCAAGGGCAGAATCTGACAACGCGGGGGCACAGGGTAGTCATGCCCATTGTGCGCTACTATTGGGCGTTTGAACGTTACGAAAAGTAGCACTTGCCACCCGCACGCACGAGCACTTACAGACTGCTGCTGAAGATTCTCCTGCCGATCGTCGTCCTGGGCGGTGCCGGAGTCAGCGCGCTATTGCTTGCCGGCGCACGCCCTCCCACCGTGCAGAAGCCGGCGCCACCGCCCACTCTGCTGGTCGATGTCGCCGTCGCGCAGCGGCAACCGGTGACTTTCGTCGTGCGCTCCCAAGGGGTCGTGGAACCGCGAACGCGCACGACGCTCGTCTCCGAAGTGTCCGGGCAGATCATCGAGGTCTCGCCCAATTTCGTCAGTGGCGGATTCTTCGACAAGGACGATGTGCTGGTGCAGATCGACCCGCGCAACTACGAGACGGCGGTGAAGCGGGCATCCGCGGGCGTCGCCCAGGCCGAGACCCAGCTGGCGACGGAGAACGCCTTGGCGGGCTACGCCTACGAGGACTGGCAACGTCTCAGGAACCTCGACGTCTCCGACAAACCGGCGTCCGATCTCACCCTGCGAAAACCGCAGCTCGCCGAGGCCGTCGCGCGCCTGGAGTCGGCGGAAGCGGACTTGGAGAAGGCTACCGAGGACTTGAGCCGGACGGTGATCCGCGCACCCTACGACGGCATGGTGCGCGAGAAGCGCGCCGACGTCGGCCAGTTCGTCAACACGGGTACGCCGTTGGCGGAGACTTTCGCCACCGACTATGCGGAGGTCCGCCTGCCCGTGCCGCAGACGGATCTCAACTACCTGGAACTCCCCGGGCGCCAACAGGGCATCACGCTGCCGGTCACGCTCGGTGCCGACATCGGCGGCATGACGCGCGCCTGGGACGCCCAGATCGTCCGCTCGGAAGGCGTTTTCGACGCCCAGACGCGTGTCCTCCACGTCGTCGCGCAGGTCGACGCTCCCTACGCACCCGGCGAAGAGCCGCTGCGCATCGGCACGTTCGTCAGCGCGGATATCAGGGGCAGGAGCGGCGGCGACCTGTTCGTCATACCCCGCCACTCTCTGGAACGCGGGCACACCCTATGGGTCGTCGGCGAGGACATGACCATCGAGCCCCGCCGCGTGACGGTGGTGCGCGCCGACGAGCGCAACGCCTACGTGGACGCCGGTCTCGCCAACGGCGAACGCTATACCGTGATTCCGCCGGAGAACTCGCTACCGGGCATGAGAGTGCGCATCAACAGTGAGTGACGGCTTCGCCAATCCGCGCCCGGATTCATCCGGTAGCGACGAAGTCCACGGTCTGATCGGTTGGTTCGCCAAGAACCACGTCGCCGCCAACCTGCTGATGTTCGCCATCATCGGCCTCGGCATCTACGCGCTTTGGTTCCAGATCAAGCAGGAGTCCTTCCCCGAGTTCAACCGCAACCAGATCCAAGTGCAGGTGCCTTTCCAGGGCGCCACGCCGGAGGAGGTCGAGCAGGGCGTCATCCTGCGGATCGAAGAAGCGGTGAAGTCCATCGAGGGCGTGCGCGAAATCCGTTCATCGGCCGGCGAGGGATCGGGCAGCGTCAGCATCGATCTCGAAACGGGAACCGATCTGTCGGAGAAGATGGACGAGGTCAAACTCGCCATCGACGGGATTTCCACGTTCCCGGCCGAGACCGAACGACCCATCATTTCCGAGTCCCGGTTCCGTCAGCCGGTGATCAACGTGCAACTCGCCGGCGATCTCGACGAGGCCACCATGAAGGAGTTGGCCGACACCCTGCGGGAGGAGATCGTCGCGTTGCCCGAGGTGTCCTTCGCCCAAGTCTCCGGATCGAGGCCCTTCGAGATCTCCATCGAGGTCTCCGAGGCCACGCTGCGGCAGTACGGCCTGACCCTCGACGGCGTCGTCCAAGTGATCCGGCAATGGTCCATCGATCTGCCCGGCGGGTCCATTCGCTCCGAGGCGGGCGACATTCGTCTGCGCGCCACGGGACAGGCCTATACCGGCCAGGAGTACGAGGACATCGTGCTGGTCACCCGGCCTGATGGGACGCGCATCCGGCTCGGCGACGTGGCCACCATCCGCGACCAGTTCGCCGAAGTGCAGAGCTATGCGTTCTTCAACGGCAAACGGTCCTTCGGCATCAACGTCATGGCGAGCGAGGAAGAGAATCCCATCGATCTCAGTGCCGCCGTGAAGGCGTTCGTCGAACGGCGCAACCCGACTCTGCCGCCCGAAGCGCAGATGACGGCCTGGGCCGACAGCTCCTTCTACCTCGAAGGCCGCATCGACATGATGGTGAAGAACATGGCTCTGGGCGCCGTCCTGGTGTTCATCATCCTCGGCACCTTCCTGCACCTGAAGGTTGCCGCCTGGGTGATCATCGGCCTGCCCGTGGCCTTCCTCGGCGCGTTCATGATGATGCCGGTGCCTTTCGTCGACGTGACGGTCAACATCATGAGCCTGTTCGCGTTCATCCTCGTCCTCGGCATCGTTGTCGACGACGCCATCATCATCGCCGAGAGTGCCTATACCGAGACCGAGGAACACGGCTACACGCTGCCCAATATCGTCCGCGGCGCCCAGCGTGTCGCGGTGCCGGCAACATTCGGCGTGTTGACCACCATCATGGCCTTCATCCCCATGCTGTTGCAGTCCGGCGCGACCTCGTCGGTGGCCAGCGCGATCGCCTGGATCGTGATCCTGTGTCTGCTCTTCTCGCTCGTCGAGAGCAAACTGATCCTGCCCTCCCACCTGGCCATCATGCATTCGTCCCACGGCTCCCGCCGGGGCTTCGCCGACTGGGTGGACACCCGGTTGAAGCGCTTCATCGAGCAGGTCTACAAGCCGCTGCTGTCCCGCGCCATCGAATACCGCTGGGCGACCCTGGCGGCGTTCGTCGGCATCGCCATGCTGATCGTCGGCCTGATCCAGGGCGGTTTCATCCGCATCAGCTACTTTCCGGAGTTCGGCGGCGACTTCGTCATGGCCCAGGTGGAGATCCAGGAGGGTGCCCCGGACTCGCTGATCGTCGACATCGTCGATCAGATGAACGCGACGCTGCGCGAGGTGGACGACGATCTCAAGGCGGCGTACGGATTCGAGGACGATGTCGTGCAGAACGTCTTCGCCTACGTGCAGAACGGTCGCAGCGGCCGATTCCAGGTCGAACTCGCCAAGGTGGAGACGCGCACCGACGACTTCGACATGAAGGAGTTCGAGGCGCGCTGGCGCGAGAAGGTCGGCGAGATCGCCGGCACCACCGAACTGCAGATCTCCACCGGCAACAGGATGGGCGGCGGCCCCCCGGTCTCGTTCCGCCTCAGCGGTCGCAACATCCAGGACGTGGAGAACGCCGCCGACGACCTCGTCGCCCACCTGAAGACCTACGACGGCCTCTACGAGGTGGAGTCATCGGCGAACGTCGGACCGGAGGAACTACGCCTCGAGGTTAGTCCCGAGGCCGAGGCCATGGGTGTGACGTTGTCCGATTTGGCACGCCAGGTCCGGCAGGCGTTCTACGGGGCCCAGGCGCAGCGCATCCAGCGCGGCGACTCCGACGTCCGGGTGATGGTCCGCTACCCCGAGAGCGAGCGGAAATCCATCGGCAACCTGGAGAACATGTGGATCCGCCTGCCCGATGGCCGCGAACTGCCGTTCCACGCCGTCGCCACCTACGAGCTGGAACGGGGTTACAACGCCATCAGCCGCATCGACGGCCGGCGCACGGTCACGGTCTCGGCGAACGCCGACCTGAACGTCGTCGAACCCAATCAGGTGGTGGGCAACGTGTTCGCCACCTTCCTGCCGGAACTGCGCAGCCGCTATCTCGGGGTCGACGTCGGCCTGGGCACCTTCCTGATGGAGCAGCAGTCGTCCGTGTGGGAGATGATCTTCGGATTCGTGGGCGCCCTGGTGGGAATCTACGTACTGATGGCGATTCCGCTCAAGTCCTACCTGCAACCGCTGGTGATCATGGCGGTCATCCCGTTCGGCCTGATCGGTGCCGTCATCGGGCACTGGATCATCGGCATCCCGGTCAGCGCCATCTCGCTACTCGGCTTCTTCGCGCTGGCGGGTGTCGTCGTCAACGACAGCCTGATCCTGGTGCACTTCGTCAACCGGCGGGTGGCGGAAGGCGCGACCCCCGCGCAGGCCGCCATCGAGTCCGGGGCGGTGCGCTTCCGGCCCATTCTGCTCACTTCGCTGACCACCTTTTTCGGCCTGGTGCCCATCGTCCTCGAGCGCTCGATGCAGGCGCAGATCGTGATCCCAATGGCGGTGTCGCTGGCCTTCGGCATCGTTTTCGCGACGGCCATCACGCTGATCCTGATTCCCTGCCTGTACAACATCCAGGCAAACCTGCGCGCGTTGCTACTGGGACTGTACAGGCGATGACGACGTCTCGTCGCCGGACAACCTCTGGGGGCTACTCCGTCGGGACCGGCGCGCCGTTGATCGTCACCGCCAATTCGTCGGCGTGCCGGAAGTAGCGCGCCTCGACGTAATGGTGCTCCTCCCAGTCGAGTTCGATGTTCGTCCAGACGTACAGCGGGTCTCGTTCGCCCGGGTCACGCCGCTTGCGCAGACAGCCGTCGAGCCAGAGCTCCAGAGCGCCGTCGTCGGTGATCACCACGCTGAACTCCCGGTGGCGGTGGGGAATATCGAAGCGCCGGGCCAAGTTCTCAGGCCATCCACAAGCAAGGGGCGATTCTATCCACTGACCCCGGGTGCCGCATGCCGGTACGCCATCGACCCCTAAGGCGAGTCCTCACGATGACTGCCTGGATCCTGCTCGGCGTCGTCGTCGCTCCTGCTTTGGTCGCCGTGGGGGTGCGCGCCTTCGCGGAGCGTCCCCACTGGGGCACGGCCAGCCACGAATCCACCGGCCAGGCCCCGGTCGCATCGGAGACCGTCGAACCCGTCGTGCAGGTATACGCCGCACGAACCTGGGGACTGCGCGGTGCCGTCGCGGTGCACACCTGGATCGCGGTAAAGCGATCGGGCGCCGAGAACTACCTGCGCCACGAGGTGATCGGCTGGCGGTTGCGTCGCACCGGCACGGCATTGGTGCGCGAACCCGGCGGCCCCGACGCCATGTGGTTCTCCAATCCTCCGGAACTCCTCGTGGACCTGCGCGGACCCGGCGCGGACGCGGTGATCGACCGGATCGAAGCCGCCGCACGGGACTATCCCTATGCCCAGGAGTACCGCATGTGGCCGGGTCCCAACAGCAACACATTCACCGCGTATGTCGGTCGCCGGGTTCCGGAACTGCGCCTAAACCTGCCACCCACGGCCATCGGCAAGGACTACCTGACCGAGGGCAGGCTGGTCGCGCGTTCACCCAGCGGGACCGGTTACCAACTCTCCCTCAACGGCGTGGTCGGTGTCACCGCCGCATTGCGCGAAGGCATCGAGATCAACCTGTTCGGGTCGGCCGCCGGCATCGGCCTGTACCCGCCAGCGGTCCGCCTGCCCGGCCTCGGAACCTGGCCGTCCCGACCCGTCCGTTCAGACGTCCGCTCAGAATAGCGTTGCCTGACCGCGACGGAACAGATCGGTCCTGAGCCCCGCTCGCCCCGACACGTCGAGGCCGTGCTTGCGGCGCGCCACCTGGAAGCGCTTGGCGATCAGATCCGCATAGACGCCCTGGCCGCGCATCCTCACACCCCATTCGGCCTGGTAGCTCTTGCCGCCACGCATCTCCCGAACGCGGCTCATGACATGCTCGGCCTTCAACGGGTAGTGCTCGGCGAGCCACTCCTCGAACAGGTCCTTGACCTCGAAGGGCAGGCGCAGCATGACGTAGCCGGCGAACTCGGCGCCGGCCTTTGCCGACCGGGCCACCACGGTCTCGATCTCGTGGTCGTTGATGAAGGGAATCACCGGCGCCAGCATGATCCCGACCGGCACGCCAGCCGCCTTGAGTTCACGGACCATCCTGAGGCGCGCGCTCGGCGATGCCGTTCGAGGTTCGAGCTTCGTCTTGAGCTCGTTGTCGAGGGTGGTGATGCTCACGCCCACGCTGACCAACCCGAGACCGGCGAGTTCCGCCAGGACGTCGAGATCGCGGAGAATCAGCGCACCCTTGGTGACGATGCTGACGGGGTGGCGGCAATCCAGAAGGGTCTCGAGTATCCGGCGGGTGACGCGAAGCTCTTTCTCACCTGGCTGGTAGGGATCGGTGTTCGTGCCGATGGCCAGCGTCCGGCATGCGTATCCCGGCTTGTCGAACGCCTCCAGCAGGCGTTCGACCGGATCGGTCTTGTAGAAGATCCTGGTCTCGAAGTCGAGTCCCGGCGAGAGGTCGAGGAACGCGTGGGTAGGGCGCGCGTAGCAGTACACGCAGCCGTGCTCGCAACCCTTGTAGGGATTGATCGACTGCTCGAAGGGAACATCGGGGGAACGGTTCGTGGCGATAATGTTGCGGGTCTTGTCGGGGAAGAAGGACGTTGCAGGCGCCGGGGCGGGGAATTCGTCGTCGACGCCTCCCCAACCGTCGTCCACCGCAACGCTCGGAGCGGTCTCGAAACGACCGGCGGGATTCGACGCCGCGCCGCGACCCTTGTGTACCCGCTTCTTGTCCACGAGCCTACGATAACTGTATGGCCGTACAGGAACAAGCGTTGGCCGACAGCACCGAGCGGATGTAGCGAGTGTCCAAATGGGCCCTGATCCAGACTACCAAGAGCAGGCGATCCCGCCACCTTGCGTCTGCAGGGCGCGCCAAGGAGCGTAGCTGTGGTTGTAGAATGAACGTCCCGCTGGTCGAAACGGGCCCATCGGTTGACCATCACCCTCTGGGGTGCCGGCACGTCCCGCACCCTGCGGCCACATTGGGCGCTTGCCGAACTCCGTGTGGACTACATCTCGGAACCCATCGGTCCGCGCACCGGCGAAACGCAGGCGGCCGAATTCCGGGCACTGAATCAAAAAGAGAAAGTCCCGGTACTGGTCGACGGAGACCTGGTGCTGACCGAGAGCGCCGCCATCGTCACCTACCTCGGCGATCGCTACGGCGGCCTGACACCCGAACCCGGCAGCATTGATCGGGCACGCTACAACGAGTGGCTGTCGTACATCCTGATGGAGTTGGACGCCCACACGCTCTACGTCATGCGCAAGCACGGCGACCTGAAACACCTCTACGGCGAGGCCCCGGCCGCCATGGACGCGGCACGCGCGGGTTTCGACAAGCAGTTGCGTTGGGCAAGACCCCGGGTCGAGGCCGAAAACTATCTCGTGGGTGACGGATTCACCGGCGTCGACATCCTGATGACCACCTGCCTCGACTGGGCGGTGGCCTACGGCTTCGACCTTCCCGAGCCGTTCCTCGCGTACCTCGCTCGCCAGCACCAACGGCCGGCGTTCAGTGAGGCGACACGCCGCAACTCGACCCCGTAGGGACGAGGCTATCGCCCGCCGGGGCGCGCGGTCTCCCCTACGGGATCGCGAGCCACGACATGATCCTCGGGTTCTCGTCCCGGGGATAGGTATGCGAGAGGTCGTCGATCTCGCGATACGTCACGTGGGCGCCGCCCGCCACCAGGGCCTCGTTGGCCGTGCGCGCGATGTCGATCGGGAACATCCAGTCGAGGACGCCGTGCATGAGGTAGACCGACAACGCGCCTAGACGCTTTTCCGTGGTGCCTTCCAATAGTAGCGGGTGGAAACTCGCCGAACTCGGGGCAAGGTGCGTGAAGGGCGAATCCTCGCGCAGGCCGGAGACATAGCAGAACGTACCGCCATCGCTCATTCCCGTGAGCAGCAACCGTTGAGGGTCTATGTTGTAGTGGTCGCCGAGGCGCCGCACCAGGCTTTCGATGTGGGGGGTGTCGACGTCAGGTCCCATGAGCGACCACGTCCGCTCGCGGGCCGTGGGGCAGAGCAGGATGGCGCCGTGGGTGCGCGCGTTGGCGAGCCAAGTCATGAGGAAATCGCGACCGTGACCCGAACCGCCGTGCAGGGCGACGATCAACGGATGGGCGTGATCCGGGTCGTAGTACTCGGGAACGTACAGCGAGAAACCGCCTCTCGAGCCCTTGTCGTTGTTGGCGTGGATCACACCCACCTCTTCCCGCGTCGGATCCGCATCCGCCAGGCGCTTCAGCAGGCTGGCGTCGTCGCGACGTTGAGGCTCGACGAAGAATCGGCTCACCGGCCCCAGCATCGCCGCAACGGGATACAGGGCTTCCAGGGCTCGGGTCTGCTGGCCCATGGCCCGGTAGGCCGTCATCGTGCCGTCGGCGTCCTGGGCTGCCGCGACGAGTCCGTCGATAGCCTTGAGGACATGCTCTCCGGTACGCAGGACATGCTCCGCGAAGAGTTTGAGGTGCTCGGGGAATTCGGTCGCGCGGAACCGTTCGAGGCCGTCGCGGACCGGTTCACCGACACCGGCAACCGCATCCGCCAATGCCGATAGGTTCGGCGGGTGCAGGTGCCTGCCGACCCAGGCCAAGGCATCGAGGGCGGTCATGACGGGCGGCACCACGGCGCTGATCGCATCCAGCAGAGCTTCGTTGTCGTCAGGCACGTTTTCGTCCAGGCGAAGGCCGGCGCGCGGCCGGTCCGGCGCAGCGGGAACACACGGGGTTGATCGGGGTTATTCTATGCAATCAGACTGGGTGTGGGTCCGACGGGAGACAGCATGAGCCGCAAGCGGGCGTTCGACCGCACGGAAGAGGACTTCGGCAACGTCCTCAACATGGAGCACATCAACCTGACCGTACCGGACCAACAGGTGGCGGCGCTCTTCTACGTGAGCGGCCTGGGCTTCACCCGCGACCCGTTCATCGACTTCGGCACGTTCAACATGTGGATCAACGTCGGCGAGCAGCAGTTCCACCTGCCCAAGCGCGACGCGCAGAAGTTCCGCGGTCACATCGGTGTGGTGGTTCCCGACCTCGACGACCTGAAACGCCGCCTCGACTTCATCGACCGCCCCATGCAGGGCACCGAATTCTCGCGCGAAGAGAAGAACGACCACATCGCGCTGCGTTGCCCATGGGGCAACGACATCCGCGCCTACGGGCCGGGATTCGGCACCAGCCTGGGCATTCCTTTCGCATCCCTAGACGTGTCTCCCGGCACGGCGGAAGGCATTACCCGGTTCTACAACGAGGTTCTCGAGACTCCAGCCGCCACCCGCGACGATGACGACGGCACGCGCGCGGAAGTCACCATGGGCGCCAACCAGCGGCTGATCTTCAAGGAAACCGACGACGAGATTCCCGACTACGACGGCCACCACCTCGCCATCTACGTGGCGAACTTCTCCGGACCTCACGCCGCACTCGAAGAACGGGGCCTAATTACCGAGGAGTCGGACCAGCACCAGTACCGCTTCCAGGACATCGTCGATCCATCGAGCGGCGAACGTCTGACCGAGATCGAGCACGAAGTGCGCAGCCTTCATCACCCGATGTTCAAGCGCAACCTGGTCAACCGCAACCCGGCGCAGTCGTTCAGGAACTACACCCAGGGCCACGACGTCTTCGTGCCGTAACGTGGAAACCCCATCCGAGGGGTTGCTCGACCGGCCAAGCCCGGATGGCCGAGAACCCTACTACCTGTCGCTGGCCGACGAGGTGGCGGAGTTCGAGGCCGCCTACGCCAGTCGTTTGCCGGTGCTGCTTAAGGGTCCCACGGGGTGCGGCAAGACGCGTTTCGTGGAGCACATGACCTGGCGGCTCTTCGCCAAGGGCGACATCGACGACCATCTGGTGACCGTCTCCTGTCACGAGGATCTGACCGGCACCGACCTCGTCGGCCGCTATCTCTTGAAGGGCGATGAGACGGTCTGGCAGGACGGCCCCCTGACCCAGGCGGTGCGCGGGGGCTCGCTCTGCTACCTGGACGAGATCGTCGAAGCGCGCAAGGACACCACGGTGCTCATCCACTCGCTCACCGACCACCGCCGCGCGCTGCCCATCGACAAGACCGGCGAACTGGTCCACGCCCACGCCGATTTCCTGCTCGTAATCTCCTACAACCCCGGCTACCAGAGCATCCTCAAGGATCTCAAGACCAGCACCCGGCAACGCTTCGTGAGTCTCACGTTCGACTATCCAGACGAGGTCCGCGAAGCCGAGATCGTCGCCCACGAGAGCGGCGTCTCGTCCGAGGTCGCCCATCGCCTGGCGGTGACCGGCGCCAAGGTGCGCAACCTGCGCGAACACGGTTTCCGCGAAGGCGTCAGTACGCGGCTGCTGATCTATGCCGGAGAGCTCATCGAACGCGGAATCGAACCGCGCCGCGCCGCCGAGATCGCCATCGTCGAGGCGGTGTCCGACGACCCCCACGTGCAGGAGGCCGTCGCCGGCATCGTCGACGTCGTCTGGCCCTGACGGCACTCGCCGACATCGACCGGGTGCTGGCGCTGTTCGCCGAGGGCATCGCCGGTCGGGTCGTTCACATCAAGTCGACGACGGAATTTCCCGGCGAGGCCGGACCCGTCATCACCGGTGACGGCGTCGATGCCCGGCACGACAGCCGCAGCGTGTACCTGCCGGACGTGATCGATCGCTTCGCCGACGAGTCCCTCAACGCCGCCGTCTATCGCCTAGCCGTCCTCGACGAGTTGGGATTCCGCGAGTTCGGCACCTACCGCTTCGACATGGAGACGGCGAGCCGGCGGGTGCCCGGATTGCCGGTCCGCGAGTCGGGCGCCCTCGGTTTGCGCGAATCCGATCTCACCTTGTTGTTCCACTGTTTCCCAAACCCGACCCTCGCCCGGATCCTGTTCCGCGTTATCGAGACCGCCCGGATCCAAGCCGCGGTGGCGCGGCGATATCCTGGAACAGGACGCTACCGGGACACCCTGCGGCGGCACCTGGAGGCCCATTGGCAGGCACCCTCGGGCGCGATGGCGGAGGTCGCGATGCTGCACGGCGCCTTGGCGGGCCTCGACTTGGAGTCGCGCCTGTTTCCCCTCGCGGTGGACGTGTTGTCGCCGGACGCGGACGTCTACACCTCCGCGAATGCCACCGTGTCCTGCCTCGACGCCCTCGATTTCGACGCCGGCGACGCATCGCACGGTCTCGGCGCTACGGACGACGACACGATGGGGTGGCTGCAGAGAGAGGTGCGCCTCGAGGACTGGGACCAGGAACTCGCCGACCTGGACGGGGAACTCGCCGCCATGGAGTTCTCGGAGTTGAACGCCGGCGACGAGGTCAAGGCCGGCGACGGAGCCGGCGACGACGGCGAGTTGCGCGAAGTGGACATCGATCTCGTTGCCGAGAGAGACCAGCTCAAACGCCGGATCGACATGGAGCGCTCATCGGTCCGCCGCGCACTCGGTGACGACCGCGGCGACGTGGCCAGCTTTCGCTACGACGAGTGGGACTTTCACCACGGCGTCTATCTGCGCGCCTGGTGCCGGCTCTACGAGGAACGCCTTCATGCGCCCGGCGCCAGCGGCACCGCGAAACTCCTCGACGCCGTGCGCCCCCATGTCCGCGCCGCCCGCCGCCAGTTCGAGCAGGTTCGCCCCATCGGCTACCAACGGGTCAAGAAGACGCCCGACGGCGACGAGCTGGACCTGGCGGCCATCGTCGCGGCCCGTGCCGACATCAAGAACGGCGCGTCTCCCGACGAACGGGTCTACAGCCGTCGGGAACGGCTCCGGCGGGACGTTGGCGCGGCGCTCCTAATCGACCTCTCGGCCTCCACTGATGACATCCTTGCCGACGCGGTCGCCGAACCGGTCACCAAGCCCGCAAGAGCGCAGGACATCCGGGATCCGTTCTTCGATGAGGATGAGGAATACGATTTCGCCGCACGGATGGCCGAGGAGGCGAAGAAGCGGCGCATCATCGACATTCTTCGCGAGTCGGCCCTGCTCCTCGGAACCGCCCTCGAGAGCCTCGGAGACCGATACGCCGTGTACGGCTTCTCGGGCTATGGCCGCGAGTGCGTCGAGTTCTTCGTCGCCAAGGAATTCGACGATCCCTTGGACGAGCGCGTCATCGACGCCATGGCCGAGATGAAACCCAAGCGCTCGACCCGCATGGGCCCCGCGGTGCGCCATGCCAAGGCCAAGCTCGAGGCGTGCGGCGCGGCACTCAAGGTGCTGATGATCGTCAGCGACGGCTTCCCCCAGGATCACGACTACGGCCCCGACCGGGGCGAGCACGAATACGGCGTTCAGGACACCGCGCGGGCACTGGCCGAGGCCGAGGCCGGGGGGATCGAGACGTTCTGCGTGACCGTGGACCGGTCAGGCCACGACTACCTGCGGCGCATGTGTCCGGAGGACCGGTACCTGGTGATCGAGGAGACCGCGGAACTGCCCGAAGCCCTGCGCAAGGCCTACCGGCAGCTCACGCGCATATGACGGCGCGCCCTTTCGGGCGCGTTGGAAGTTTCGGCGCGCCCTTTCGGGCGCGTTGGAAGTTTCGCTTCGCGAAACTTCGATACCGAGCGTCTAGTCGTCGCCCCCAATACCGAACAGGAGGAGGAGGGACGAGAAGATGTTGTAGAGGCCGACGTAGATGCCTACCGTCGCGGTGATGTAGTTGGTCTGCTCGCCACGCACCACGGCGCTGGTTTCCCACAGGATCAAGGCGGCGCCGAACAGGATGGCGATGCCCGCCATGACCTGGGCGAACAGCGTCGAGTAGTAGAAGATCGACACCACCCAGGAGGCGACGATGACGATCGCGCCCACCACGAGGAAGCCGGTCAGGAAGCTGAAGTCGCGCTTCGTCGTCACGGTGTAGATGGACAGGCCGAGGAACGCCACCGCGGTGATGCCCAGCGACTGGGCGACGATGGTGCCGCCGTTGGCGAGGCTCAGCACCGAACCGAGCAGCGGGGCCAACGAGAAGCCGAGAAAGCCGGTCAGCGCGAAGACCCAGAACAGGCCCCATGTGCTGTTGGCCGTCTTGTGCACGGCGAACAGCAGACCGAAGAAGATCAGCAAGGTGAAGAACCCGAGGTGCGGCACGCCGATGGCCATCGACGCCGTCGCCGTGACCGCGCTCCACAACAGCGTCATCGCCAGCAACGCGTAGGTGTTTCTGAGCACCTTGTTGATTTCAATCGCCGACGGCTGGCGGGCGGTGATGATTCGAGGATCTGCCATGTCGTGTCTCATCTAGTCTTGGTTGGCGTTCAATCCGCTATATAGCTACTCGACGGGGAGCTTTCAAGGCTTCTCAAGCCAGCTCTAGCCAGCTTGACAAGCGTCCTGCGCGCTTCGAGAATCGCGCTCCCGGTTGAATCCACCCGTCCCGTGGCTGCGTAGCTCAGTCGGTTAGAGCACAGCATTCATAATGCTGGAGTCGTTGGTTCGAGTCCAACCGCAGCTACCACAATCCGTCCGTCACGCCGACTGACCGGTCAGACGCCGCCCGACCCCGCAGGTCGCCCAGCACCGCGTCCAGCATCTCGAACCCGCACACCGAGTGGACCACGCCGACCACCGGTACGATCTGGAAGAGGCCCTCGTATACGTCCGAGTTGCAGGCGTCGTGAAACGTCACGTCGAAACCGGGCGCGAAAAGCGCCGCGAGATCGCGGGTGTTCTTCTCGGGCACCAGGCGGTCGAACGCCGAGTGGTAGAGGTGAACGTGGGCATCGCGCGCCGTCAGCGTCTCCTCGGGCTGCAGAATGTTCGTGAAGCTGTTCAGCTGCAGCGCGGTCTTCAAGGCGTCGTAGCGGCTGTCGCCTTCCAGGAAACCCGTCACGAATTCGTCCATCAGCCCGTCGTCGTCCACGACCTCGTCGAGGGCCAGATCGACATCGACGTACTCGAGCAGCCCCGGCAGGATTCTGTCGCGGACGTAAGGCAGGATCGCCTCGCCCTCCACGTAGCGGCACCAGGGATCGTCGTCGCAGCTTCCGTCGGCCTGCCGCAACGCGCCGCGGAAGGTTCTGTAGAGGTCGTGGGGGGCACCGCCGCTGTAGACCTCGCGAACGTTGGCGCCGGTGTCCCCCACCTGGCTCGCCAACCACACCGCCATGGCACTGTGGCCACCTTGGGAATAACCGACGATGGCCACGTCGGCGTCCGCATCCGGGTCGTGGAATTCGTCGTAGTCGCCGGCGAGCACGGCGGCCAGGAGGTCAAGACTGTTGCCCGCGACCCGGTCCGCCATGAGATAGGTCTCGTGCTGGTCGACGCCGTCGTGATGCGCCGTCGCGCCCCGTCCCCAGTTGTCCGGTGCGACCACGAGGTAGCCATGACTCGCGATGAGCACCGCGAGAACATGCCAGGAGTCGGTCAGGCTCAGCGACCCCGGTGTCGATCCGGTCGCGTGTTCGAGGAGCACCACGCGGTCCCGGCGTTCGAAGTTCCCGACGCCGCCTATATCCGGCATGGCGACGAGGCCCGAGAGTTGCGCCCGGACGCCACGCGGATCCCGTGACGTGTAGGAGACCCGCCGGGAGATCACGCCGTAGTCCGCGGGCCATGCGGCCAGGTTGGGCCAGTGTCGTTCGGCCAGTTCCCCGACGACCCCCGCTGCCAACAAGGCCAGCACCCGCGAATCGATCTCGTCGAGCAGGGCTTCGTCGATGAAACGATGGAACAAGCCGTCGACCTCGACTGCCGGCACGGTGAGGCGGTCGACGACGTCGAAGCCGGACCGCCCGGCACCCGTGGTCGAGAAGTCCAACTCGCCGCGGTAGCGACGACCGCCACTCGCCGTCGCGTCCAGGGTGATTCCATAGGAGGTCAACGCGCGCATGGCACAGGCAAGATGGTGGTCGACGAGCTCCTGTGCCTCGCCGCCGAGGTCGGTCACCGAACGGCGTACGGCCAGACCGGTGGGCGAACAGCCGCCTGAGTAGCGAAACCGCAAACCCGGTTGGCCCAGGTGGACGATGTTCAGACGCGTCGAGTCCGGATCGACGCTCGCGCCGGACGCCGGGATAGCATCGAACAACGCGATGGGATCGGGCGGCGGTGGTGGTGGCGGCGGCGGTTCGACGGGCGGGCTGCCGCCACCACCACCACCGCCGCAGCCGGCAGACAGGACCGCTGCCAGCGCTGCCGCGCTGACGGCGGCGGTCCGTCTAGTAGGTGATCGACGTATCGAGAGTCACCCAGCGGCCATCGCGGACAACGGATAGGGCGGACTCCGAAACACCCTTGTGGTCGTCGGCGCCGAAGACGACCTCGTAGCCGAAGATGTCCGTGTAGTCGTTGATCGACTCCATGGCCGCGATGAACTTCTCGCGGGTGAGGTCGCGGCCGGCCCGTTCGAGTGCCACCACCACGAGATCGGCGCCGCGATAGCCCTCCATGGCCGGCAGCCCCGCCTCCTCGCCGTACTTCTCCCGGTAGCGGCGCATCCAGTCGCGCTGTTCCTCGCTCAGCGTCTCGTCGTCCTCGTAGATCTTGGCCATGTGCACGAACGCGTAGTAGCCCTCGCCGGAGCCGCTCTCCTGGTCGGCGATCACCTGGCCGTAGGCGGCGTTGTTGCCGACCCAGGCGACGTCGTCCCAGCCGAGCTTGCGGGCGGCTTCCAGGATGAGGATCGTGTCCCGGTGCACCGAGCCCATGAGGACGAGATTGCAGCCGGCGTTGCGCAGTCGGATGAGGGGCGCGGTGAACTCGCTGTCGGTGATCTTGTAGGCGGCCATCTCCGCGACCTCGAGGCCCATTTCGGCCGCCTGGTCCTGGGCTGCCTCGACGATCTCGAGGCCGTATTCGTTGTTCAGGTACATGACGCAGGGAGTCGTCCGGCCTTCCTTCTCGGCGAAGTACTTGACCGCGGCTCGAATCTCGTCGTAGTAGGTGCCGTGCTGGGAGAACATCAGCTTGTTGAACGGCTCGACCATGGAGCGGGCGCCGCTGCCCGGAAAGATGTTGGGTACACCGGCTTCGAACTGTTCCTGCATCACGGCGTTGTTGGTCGGCGTGCCGACGGCCATCAGCATGGCGAAGATCTTGTCCCGGTGGATCAGCTTGTTGGCGGCGGAAATCGCCCGCGGGATTTGGTATTGGGTGTCCTCCGCGATGTAGCGGATGCTGCGCCCGTGGACGCCGCCGGCCTCGTTCACCTCTTCGAAGCGCATGCGTGCGCCATTCAAGACACCGACTCCCCAGATGGCGATGGCACCCGATAGGTCGGTATGGGTGCCGAGCACGACCTCGGTGTCGGTGACGCCGTTGACTTCGGCGGATCCCGTCGGCGCATCGTCGACGTCGGACTCGCCCGGTCCGCAGGCGGCGAGGACGAGTCCCGCGGCAATCAACGCAACTCTCTTCAATGGCTTCAATGGCTTCATGGTTCCACTCCGCCTACCGCGGTCCGTTCAGCCGCCACGATACATGCTGTCGATCAAGTCCGCATACTTCTCGTTCACCACCGTGCGCTTGAGCTTCTGGGTCGGCGTCAGTTCGTCGTCCTCGGGGTCGAGCAACTGGTCGATCAGGCGGAAGCGCTTGATCGTCTCCACCTGGGCGAAGCGAACGTTGACCGTCTCGATCTCGCTCCAGATCAGGTCCTCGACCTCGCGCGTGTGGCACAGGCTCGTGTAGTTGGTGAACGGCACGTCGTTGTCCTGGGCGAACTTGGTGACGTTCTCGTCGTCGATCATGACGAGACACGTGAGGTACGGACGCCGGTCGCCGACGACCACGGCGTCGGTGATGTAGGGGGAGAACTTCAGCTGGTTCTCGATCTCGCTCGGGGTGATGTTCTTGCCGCCGGCGGTGATGATGATGTCATTCATCCGGTCGATGATGTAGACGAAGCCGTCGTCGTCGATGCGGCCCACGTCGCCGGTGTGCAGCCAGCCCTGGCGAATGGTGTCGGCGGTCTTTTCCGGCTTGTTCCAGTAGCCCTGGATGACGCCGGGACTCCTGATGACGATTTCGTTTTCCTCGGACAAGGCCACCTCCACCCCATCGGCCGCCTTGCCGACGCTACCGATGCGGAAGTCGTCGGAGAGGTTGGCGGTGGCGATGCCCGTGCACTCGGTCTGGCCGTAGAGCTCGTACATGGGCTTGCCGAGCGCCCAGTACCAGTCGATGAGGTCCGGCGCGATGGGTGCGGCGGCGGTGGACAGCCAACGGCACTGGTCGATGCCGAGCAGGCGGCGAATGTTCTTCAGGATCAGGACTTCCGCCAGGAAGAAGGCGGCCCCGAGCGACACAGGCACCCGCCTGCGCGCCTTCAGGTAGGCCGCGCGGCGCTCGCCGAGGGCCATGGCAAGCCGGTACGCCACGCGGCCCAGCGGCGTACCCTCCTTGAGCTTGATCTGCACCGTGGAGAACTGCTTCTCCCACACCCGGGGCACGGCGAAGTGGATGGTGGGGGAGACCTCCTGCTGATCGTGGTTGATGGTCTCGAGGCTCTCCACCAGGTTCACGACGGAGCCCGACTCGATCGCCGAGAAGGTGTAGAACATACGCCCGGCGACGTGCGCCAGCGGCAGGAAGCCAAGCTGCTCGTCGGTGTCGAAGATGCCGTAGCAGTCCTGCACCGTGTTCATCATGAACAGCATGTTCGACTGGCTGATCATCGCCCCCTTGGGCGGACCGGTCGTGCCCGAAGTGTAGGTGAGGATCATGAGGTCGTCGGCGCGCGCCTTGTCGATCTCATCGTCCCAGACCGCCGGATTCGCCTCGCCGTAGCTTCGACCCAGATCCTGCAACGCCTCGAAGGACAGGCACATGGGATCGTCGAGGCTGCGCAGTCCCTCCATGTCGAAGATGATGATCTTGTCGAGCGTGGGCGTGCGTTCACGCACCTCCAGCACCTTGTCGAGCTGCTCCTCGTCCTCGGCGAAATAGAACCGCGTGCCGCTGTCGTTGATGAGGTACTCGACCTGGTTCGGCGCATCCGTCGGATAGACCCCGTTGGTGATACCGCCGGTGCAGATGGCACCCAGGTCCGCGAACATCCACTCCTTGTTGACCTCGGAGGCGATTGCGCAGGCGTCGCCGCGCTCGAGCCCCAGCGCCTTCAGGCCCAATCCCGCAAGCCGTGCGTGTTCACCGTAGTCCGTCCAGGTGTACTCGTTCCAGATGCCGAAGTCCTTCTCGCGCAGGGCGACCTTGGCGCCGAGTTCGGCCACGCGTTTGCGGAACAGCGACGGCACGGTGTCGCAGCCGTCGATCACCGTGCCACTCATGGCACATCGCTCCTCGGTTGTCCGAGGGTCACCGTCGTCTCGCTACCGGGAGAGTTTCGCTTAGCGAAGGCGTCGCCCGTGATCGTCACCAAGAGATTCCGCGCAGCGAAATCTCGCGTCATCGCCACGTCTTCCTCTGCTTCCACCGCCGCCTGCCGCGCACGCCCTGGTCCTTCATGCCGAGATAGAACTCCTTGATGTCCGTGGCGTTCTTCAGCCGCTCGCAGGTGTCCTCCATGACGATGCGTCCGTTCTCCATGATGTAGCCGTAGTCGCCGAGGTCGAGGGCCATCTGCGCATTCTGCTCCACCAGCAGGATGGTCATCCGCTGTTCCTCGTTGAGCCGCGTGACGATCTGTGCGATCTCGTGGACCAGGATCGGCGACAGGCCGAGCGAGGGCTCGTCGAGCAGCATCAGCTTCGGACGCAGCATCAGCGCGCGGCCGATGGCGAGCATCTGCTGCTGCCCACCGGACAGGAAACCGGCGGCCAGCTTGCGGTTGTCGGCCAGCGTCGGGAAATAGCCATACACCAGCTCGAGGTCGGCGCCGACGCCGCCGTCGGTGCGCGAGAAGGCACCCATGCGCAGGTTCTCGTCCACCGTGAGGAAGGGAAACACCTCCCTGCCCTCCGGAACGTGCCCGATGCCGAGCCGCGCGACCCGGTCGGGGTCCCGGTTGGTGATGTCCTCGTCGGCGAAGGTCACGCTGCCCTTCTGCGGTTCCATGGCGCCGCAGATGGTCTTCAATACCGTCGTCTTGCCCGCCCCGTTGGCGCCGAGAATCGTCACCACGTCGTGTTCCGCGACTTCGAGCGAGACGCCGCGGATGGCCATGATCGGTCCGTAGTAGGTCTCGATGTTGCGCAGGGTGAGGAGCGACACCGTCAGTGTCCCAGGTAGGCCCGCAGCACGTCGGGATGTTGTTGTATCTCCGCCGCTTCGCCGGTGGCGAGTTCGGCGCCGTCGGCCATCGCCATGACCCTGTCGGACACCGTGGCGACGAGGTTCATGTCGTGTTCCACCATGGCCACGGTAATGCCGAGGTCGGCGACGATGTCTTCGATCCAGAACGACAGGTCCTCGGTCTCCTCCGGGTTCAGACCGGAGGACGGTTCGTCGAGCAGCAGCAGCTTCGGTTCCAGGCACAGCGCGCGGGCGATCTCCACCATCTTGCGGGCGCCGTACGGCAGGCTGCCGATGGGCTGTTCGCGGTAGCGCTGGAGGTCGAGGAGATCGATCACATCCTCGGCTTTTCGCCGAAACTCGAGCTCCTGGCGGCGGGCGCGGGGCAGGAACAGCAGATCGGCGGCGAGACTCGTGTGCCGGTGCACGTGATGGCCGATCAGCAGGTTGGTCAACACGGTCTCGTGCTCGAACAGTTCCGTGTTCTGGAAGGTGCGCGCGATGCCCAGCGCGGCGATCCGGTGCGTCGGCACGCTGGTGATGTCGTCACCTTCGAAGGCCATGGAACCGGTCTCGACATCGTAGAAACGGCTGACAAGGTTGAACACGGTGGTCTTGCCGGCGCCGTTGGGGCCGATGATGCTGAACACCTCGCCCGGCCGGATGGTGAAGGACACGTTGCGAACGGCCTTGATGCCGCCGAAGCTGACCGACAGACCGTCGGCCTTGAACAAGACGTCCTCCACCGCGGACTCGGCACTCGGTGTCGCCGCCGACGCCGTCGTTGTCATCGGACCCGTTCCGTGCGCAGGTAGCTGCGCTGACGCTTGTAGGTGGCCTTGCGGTAGAGCGGGAACTCGTCGAACCAGGTCCGGATCTTCACCCAGCGGCCGTGGATGCCGAGGGGTTCGAAGACCAGGAAGAGGATTAGGATCAGGCCGAAGATGCCCGGCTCCAGCCCGGGAATCTCGGCGATCCGCTGCGGCAGCACGTCCCGTGCGAAGGCGATCGCCTGAGGCAGGAGACCGAGGAAGATGGCCCCGTAGACGATCCCCTGCAACGAGCCTAAGCCACCCACCACCACCATCAGCAGGAGCTGGATGGAGGTCTGCACGGTAAAGGCGTCCGGTGCCAGGTAGCCGATCTTGTGCGCGAACAGGCTTCCCGCCAAGCCGGTGAACGCCGCAGACAGGGCGAATGCCGTGCACTTGGTGCGCGCCAGATTGATGCCCATGCTTTCCGCTGAGACCTCCGAATCGCGCACGGCGATGAACGCACGACCCGTGGGCGAGCGGAGCAGGTTCATGGTCGCGAGCAGGCCGACGGCGAGCACCCCGAAACAGATGTAGTAGAACCCGACCGGACCCTCGACGTTGACCCCGAGGACGGTTGCATCGGGTACGCGGATACCGACGTGACCGCCGGTAACCCCTTCCCAATGTTCGATAACGAAGGCCGAGATGCGCTCGAACGCCAGCGTCGCGATGGCGAAGTAGATGCCGGTCATGCGCAGCGCCGGCATCCCCACGACGTAGCCGACCATGGCGCAGAACAGCGTCGCCAGCGGCACCGACAGCACGAACGGGACGCCCCGGGTGAGAAAATAGGTGTGCGCATACGCGCCGATGGCGAGAAACGCCGCGTGGCCGAGACTCACGAGACCGGTGTAGCCGACCAGGATCATCAACCCGGTGCCCGCGATGGCCCAGATGAACACCAGGGCGAACTCGCCTAGGTAGAAGGTGTCGAGGACGAGCGGCGCCAACAGCACCACCGCGAGGAGCAGGCCGTACCAGAACCGCTGTCCCCCGTGCAGGAACAGGTTCACGTCCTGTCCGTAGTTGGTCTTGAGTACGAACCGCATCAGCCGGACTCCTAGACCTTCTTCTGCTGCAAGGTGGCGAAGATGCCTTCCGGCCGGATGATGAGCATCGCCAGGAGCAGGACGAACGCGCTGACCTCCGACACGCCCGGCGGCAGGAACAGATAGACGAACTGTTCCGCGATGCCGATCACCAGGCCGCCGACGATGGCGCCCGGCAGGCTGCCGAAGCCGCCGACGATGGCGGCGGCGAACGCCTTGATGCCGACGAAGCCCATGAGCGGGTCGATGAGGCTCACCGGCGCCACCAGGATGCCGGCGGTCGCCGCGATGGCGGCGGATATGGCCCACACCAGCGAGAACACCCGTTTCACCGGGATGCCGAGGTAGTACGCCGCCAACTGGTTCTGCGATGCGGCCTGCATCGCGATGCCCAACCGCGTAAAGCGGAAGAACAGGTACAACGCAGCGCACAGCACTGCGGTACCGACGACGATGGCGATGTTCTCATGGCCGATGATGAGGCCCTGGATCTCCACGATCCCACCGGCGAAGGGCGAGTCCAGGGCACGCGGCTGATTCCCCCAGATGGCCCCGGCGACCGCGCGGATCACGAAACCGAGGCCGATGGTCAGCATCAGCACCGCGAAAGGCGGTTCGCCGATCATGGACCGCAACAGGCCGCGCTCGAGCGCCATGCCGAACACGGCCATGATCAGCAGGGTCGCCGCGAACGCGAGGACGAACGGCAGCCCGGCAAGATTGGCGAGACTGAACGCCACGAACGCGCCGAGCATCATCATGTCGCCCTGGGCGAAGTTGACCATCTCGGTCGCCTTGTAGATCAGCACGAAGCCAAGCGCGATCAGGCCGTAGACGCACCCCTGGGACACGCCGATGATCAGCAGTTGCAGAATTTCCAACGGTTGCCGTCCTAGCCCCTATTTCTCATAGAACGCCACGATGATCGCCGAGGATTTTGGCTCCCAGCGCGTGCTCGCGACCGAAAGCATAGCGGGGACTACGGTTGAGGTCGCATGTGCGCGCTGGGGCCAAAAGACCGGCGAGGGCGTGGCCAGCGCAGTCCGCAGCAACGTGAGGCATTCGACCACGCAAATCAAACCGTGGTAAAAAAGATGTCATCCTTGCGTCAAGCGATTCTGTGAGAAACAGGGGCTAAGTCGGCGCGGCGATCATACGGAGTTTCCCCAAACGGCGCACACAGGGTGCCCAAGCCAACAAGCGACCCCAAGAGCGAATCGACTATGGCCAGTGGCCCGCACCACGAGTCCCTCGGCTTCCTGCGTCGGCGGCTCGCCGACATGCTCCCCGGCAAACGAATGGGCGGCAAGCTGATCGCCGAGAACGTCGCTTTCGGCGCCGCCGCGCTAGGCGCCGGTCACATCGAACTCGTCGACCACGACGGTTGGTGGTTCGTGGCCAGCGAGTTCAATTGGCTCGCCGCATCCAAGGTCCATACCCGGGAGATGGAGCTGTTCGAAGCGGTCCTGCCCTTCCCCGAACAGTCGCCCACCGGGCACCGGGCCGAAATCTACGTGACTGCTTTCGCCGCCGAAGCCTACTTCCGCATCGACGATGCGGTGACCTGGATTCGAGGGTCAGCCGCCAACGGGCCATTGCCGGACGTGGGTGTGGTTCCCCCCTGGTGCACCAACGTGCTCGCCTTCCGCATGCCCACATGAACCTGCGTAGGGGCGGCGCTTGTCGTCGCCCGAAGGGTGCGCCGTTGCCGGTGTTCGCAACGCAGGTTGTGCGTTCTTCAACGTGGGCGACGACAAGCGTCGCCCCCACGGGCATCGCCACGTTTTAGCGGTAGACATGCCTACACGTTGAAACGGAAGTGGACGACGTCGCCGTCCTGGACGATGTAGTCCTTGCCTTCGAGGCGACGCCGGCCAGCTTCCCGGGCACCGACCTCACCGTCGTGGGAGATGAAGTCCTCGTAGGAGATCACCTCGGCGCGGATGAAGCCGCGCTCGAAGTCGGTGTGGATGACGCCGGCCGCCCGCGGGGCGGGTGTGCCGATGGGAACGGTCCAGGCGCGCGCTTCCTTGGGTCCCGCCGTGAAATAGTGATGCAGCCCGAGCAACCGGTAGCCGGCGCGGATCACGCGGTCTAGCCCAGGCTCGTCGAGCCCCAGATCGCGCAGGAATTCCTCCCTCTCTTCGGCGTCGAGTTCGCTTATCTCGGCCTCGATCTTGGCGCAGACAGGAACCACCGCAGCGGCCTGATGCTCGGCGATCGCCACGACTTCGTCCAGAGCGGGATTGTTGGTGAAACCGTCCTCGTCCACGTTGGCGATGAACATCACCGGCTTGGCGGTCAGGAAGTGGCACTCACCCAACAGTTCAGACTCGTTGGGATCGAGGCCGAGGGTCCGAACCGGCTCGCCCCGGCCGAGGCCGTCCCTGACACGATCCAGAACATCGACCAGGCGGCGGGCGTCCTTGTCGCCGGCATTGGCCATGCGCCGGTTGCGGTCGTGGACGCGGTCGGCGGTCTCGAGGTCGGCCAGTGCCAGCTCGGTGTCGATCACGTCGATGTCGTCTGCGGGCGATATCCGCCCCGAGACGTGCGCGACGTTGACGTCCACGAAACAGCGCACCACGTGGACGATGGCGTCGGTCTCGCGGATGTGCGCCAGGAACCGGTTGCCGAGACCCTCGCCCTCGGCGGCGCCCGACACCAGGCCCGCGATGTCGACGAACTCCATGGCGCTCGGCACCACCTTCGCCGGACGCACGATCTCCGCGATACGGGCGAGCCGCTGATCGGGCACGGGAACGACGCCGGTATTCGGCTCGATGGTGCAGAACGGGAAGTTCTCAGCATCCACCGATGCCTGGGTCATGGCGTTGAACAAGGTGGACTTGCCGACGTTGGGCAGACCGACGATGCCGCAGTTGAATCCCACTATCGCTCCGTTGATTCCGGGCCGTTCGCATCGGCGGGGGGCGCGTGAAAGACGTTCATCGCGCGCTGCAACTCGCCGTCGAGGACGAGAGCCAGGACCTCGTCGCTGACGGACGATCCACTGTCGACAATCTCCCGCTCCGCCGTCGGCATGCGGATCCCCGTGAGATACGCCACCATGTCGTCGGCGGCGCCCGGATGGCCGACGCCGATGCGCAGGCGGGCGAAGTCCCGGTCGTTGCCGAGCGCCGCGATGACGCTCTTCAGGCCGTTGTGGCCATTGTGGCCACCGCCCGTCTTGAGACGGCAGATGCCGGGCGGGAAGGCGACCTCATCGTAGGCGACGAGAATTTCTCGGGACTCGACCTTGTAGAAGTGGGCCACCGCACCGACGGCGTCGCCCGACAGGTTGACGTACGTGGTCGGAAAAAGCAGGCGGACTTCGCGACCGAGGATGTCGCCGCGGCCGATCAGTCCCCTGAACCTGGTCTGCTCCGCCAACGGAATGCCGAAGCGGGCCGCAAGCGACTCAAGCCAGACGGCCCCGATGTTGTGACGGGTTCGCGCATAGCGCGGTCCGGGATTGCCGAGGCCGACAATCAGGCGCATGGACACGACGCGACCCCACGACGCCGGTCAGTCGGAATCTTCGTCCGCCGAGTCCTCCTCGGCTTGTGCGGCCTCGTCGGTCGTCTCGGCCTCGGCTTCCTCGTCCTCGTCGAGGATACCGCCGCGCCGGGTAGTCACACTGACCACCGGAATGTCGTGGTCCTCACCCAAACCCAGGGCGACGATGGACACGCCTTCCGGCAATTCCAGGTCCGACAGGTGGACCGAGGAGCCCACATCGAGGTCGGCGACATCGATTTCGATGTACTCCGGCAGAGCGCGCGGCAGGCAGCTCACCTCGACCTCGATCAGGTTGTGCGCGATGCGCCCGCCGCCGAGTTTGACACCGATGCACGACTCCTCGTTGAGGAAGTGCAGCGGGACGTTCATCTGCAGCGGCAGATCCTCGCGGATGCGCAGGAAATCGACGTGCTGCACTTTCTCGGTGGCCGGATGGCGCTGCACCTCGCGCAACACGCAGGCCTGGGTCTTGTCGCCGACGGACAGTTCCAGAATCTGGGCGAAGAACGCCTCCTCCTGCATGGCCTTGGACAACTCGCGGTAGACGATGGACACGGGTACGGGATCCACCCCGCCGCCATACAGAACGCCCGGCACCTTGTCCTCCAGCTTGCGCAGGCGACGGCTCGCCCCCTTGCCCAGGTCGTCGCGGAACTCCGCGCGTATAACAATCTGCTCGGTCATGGTGGTTTCCTTGAACGCGACGTGCCCGCCGTGTGTTGGCTGGGGCGGCAGGATTCGAACCTGCGAATGCCGGGATCAAAACCCGGTGCCTTACCGCTTGGCGACGCCCCATTCATGCACCGGACGGCGCCTCAAGCCTCCGTGCGGGGCGCGGTATTCTGGTCAACGGGAGACTTAGTGTCAAACCGCGACTACAGCCACGTTTTGCTCACGACCGTAACGCGACGTCCGGGCTGGGAGGCGACGATCCTGCCGGGCAACTCGCCGACCCCGTGCTCGCGCCAGCGGGCCAATTCCACCACCCAGCCGCGCTGTTCGAACCGGACAAGGCGACCGCCTTCATCCCGTTCGGACGCGGTCACGGCATGGCCGGGTGCCGGACTTCCCCGCACCCAATGACGCAGCGCATCGACCGGGGCCGACCAGCCGAGTTCGCGCTCCATCAGGACCTCGGGTGCCCGCTCCGAAACGGAGCTACCGTGGGCATCCGTGATCGTCACACCCGAACTGTCGCCCGCGAGACGTACGCGGCCCTGTCCGAACGGCCCCCACAACTCGATCCGGTAGGCATCGTCCGCCTGCACCCAGTCGAACGATGCCGAGAAGGCACCGTCGCCGTCGTCCAAGCCCCGCACGCCGATCTTGCCGCGCAGCCGGAAGTCCGCGTCCAAGCCCGCGTCCAAAGGATCCAGGGTTCGGCAGCCAACGACCAGGATCGCCAAAACCAGTCCTGAAAACAGATAGTTGGATATTCTCTTGCCAGACAACACGGGGCCTCTGAGCCGACCTTTTGGTATGATCTCGTGATCGCCAGTTTAGCGTTTGGGGCTCGCTCCCCGCACCCGGTCCGAGTACCCCTGCACCACGCGAAATGACCTTGTCCGCCTCCATGATCGCCAAGCTCGCCGACCTCGCCGACCGCCAGGAGGAGGTCGCGGCGCTACTTGCCGACGCCGAGGTGGCGACGGATCGCGAGCGGTTCACCGCACTGTCCCGCGAATACGCGGAACTCGAGCCGGTGATCGCCTCGTACCAGCAACTCAAGAAGGCCAACGCCGACCTCGCCGAGGCCGAGAGTCTCGAGGCCGATGCGGACGAAGCGATCCGTGAACTGGCGCGCGAGGACGCCGTGCAATTGCGCGGAACACTGCACGCCCTCGAGGCGAACCTCGGCACGCTTCTGATTCCGAAGGATCCCAACGACGAGCGCAACGTGTTCCTCGAGATCCGCGCCGGCACCGGCGGCGACGAAGCGGCGTTGTTCGCCGGCGACCTGTTCCGCATGTACGCGCGATATGCCGAGGAGGAACGCTGGCGGGTCGAGGTCTTGAGCGAGCGCCCCGGGGAACACGGCGGTTTCAAGGAGATCATCACGCGTGTCGAGGGCAAGCGTGTCTACAGCCGGCTGAAATTCGAGTCCGGCGCCCACCGGGTGCAGCGGGTGCCGGAGACCGAATCCCAGGGCCGCATCCACACCTCGGCCTGCACCGTCGCGGTGCTACCGGAACAGGACACCATCGAGGAATTCGACATCGCCAAGACGGATGTCCGGATTGACACCTTCCGCGCCTCCGGCGCCGGCGGCCAGCACGTCAACAAGACCGACTCCGCCGTGCGTCTCACCCACCTGCCGAGCGGGATCGTCGTAGAGTGCCAGGACGAGCGTTCCCAGCTAAAGAACCGTGCCCGGGCGATGAGCCTGCTGCAGGCCAAGCTCCTTGATCAGGCGCGGAGCGAGCAGCAGGCCGAGCAGTCCGAGACCCGGCGATCCCTGGTGGGCAGCGGCGACCGCTCGGAGCGGATCCGCACCTACAACTTCCCCCAGGGCCGGGTGACCGACCACCGCATCGGGCTGACGTTGTACAAGCTCGACGAGGTCATCGCCGGCGGACTCGACCACCTGATCGGGCCGCTCACCCAGGAACACCAGGCCGAGGAACTGAAGGACCTCGATGCAGACCACGCCAATGGCTGAGGCGGTCGGCACGATCGGGCAGTGCGTGGGCTACGCCCGCGGCCGGCTCCCCCGCCTGGAGGCCGACCTGCTGGTGTCCAGCTCGCTTGGCGTTCCCCGCAGTCATCTGTACGCCTTCGAGGAGCGGCCCGTGGACCCGTCGGCGGGTACGCGCCTGGCGGACTGGATCCACCGGAGGACCGAGGGCGAACCCGTGGCCTACATCCTGGGCCGGCGCGGATTCTGGGGACTCGATTTCGAGGTCACGCCGGACGTTCTCGTGCCCCGCCCGGATACCGAGACGTTGGTGGAAGTGGCGCTGCCATTGGTGGCCAATGGCGCGAGCGTGCTCGATGTCGGCACCGGATGCGGCACCGTGGCGCTGGCGATCGCCTCGGCGCGGCCCCGGTCGCAGATCACCGCCACCGACATCGACGCGGCGTGCATCGCCCTTTGCCGGCGCAACGCCGCACGTTTGCACCTCGCCGTCACGACCCGGATCGCGGACTGTTTCGATGGCCTGGACGGCCCGTTCGACGTGGTGGTCAGCAATCCGCCCTACGTCGACGACGCCGACCCGCGCCTCGGGCAGGGCGACCTTCGATTCGAACCGCGGCGCGCCCTGGTCGGCGGTCCGAACGGAGGCCTCGACGTCATCGCCCGGCTGATCCGGGAAGCGCCGGACCGACTGGCGACGGGGGGCTGGCTCTGCCTGGAACACGGCGACGAGCAAGGTGGCGAGGTGGCGAGGCTGTTCGAAGATCGGGGCTTTGTGGACATCCGGGGCCACATGGACTTCGCGAACCGTCCGCGCGTCACTGTCGGCCGCTGGCAGGGGGTACCGTCGTGACCGACGAACAACTGCTCCGCTACAGCCGCCAGATCATGCTCGGCGAGTTTGACGTCGGCGGACAGCAGGCGCTCCTGGATGCCAATGCGTTGGTTATCGGCCTCGGCGGCCTCGGTTCGCCCGTGGCTCTCTACCTCGCCGCGGCCGGAGTCGGCAGCCTGACCCTCGTGGACCACGACACCGTGGACCTCACGAATCTGCAAAGGCAGATCGTCCACGATCACGCGGCTCTCGACCGCCCCAAGGTCGAGTCCGCCGCCGCGCGCATCGCCGCCCTGAACCCGGACACTCGGGTGAGGACGATCGCCCGACGCCTGGAAGGTTCCGAACTCGACGATGCGGTGGCCGCAGCCGACGTGGTGCTCGACGGTACCGACAACTTCGCCTCGCGCTACGCGATCAACGCCGCCTGCGTCGCCGCGCGCACACCCCTGGTGTCCGGCGCCGCCATCCGCCTCGAAGGTCAGGTCACGGTGATCGACCCACGCCGCGACGACACCCCCTGCTACCGCTGCCTATACGGCGACGCCGGGGACGAGGCGTTGAACTGTGCCGAGAACGGCGTCGCCGCACCCCTGGTGGGGATCGTCGGCAGCGTCCAGGCCATGGAGGCGATGAAGATCATCGCCGGTGTCGGCGAGACACTCGCCGGCTACGTACTGTACTTGGACGCCAAGCGCATGGAGTGGCGCAAGCTCAAGCTGACCCGGGATCCGGACTGCCCCACCTGCGGGGCGGGGCGAGCTCAGCACGCCGATTAGCGGGTACGGGGACTCGACAAGGAGTCCCCGTACCCGTGTCTGGCCCTACAGACCGATACGCCACCGCGCGTAGACGTATCTGCCAGCCGTATCGAAGGTCCTGACATCCGTGTTGTCGTTGAACCCGTCGAGCGAGAAGGAAGGATCCTCGTCGCGCGCGTTGTCGACGCCGAACGTCAACGTGGAGGGCAAGTCGCTCAACTGGAAATGCCAGTTGGCCTGCAGGTCGTGGTAGATCGCGCCCTCAAGGGTGCGCTCGAAGATCTCGCCGGTGGACTGATCGTCGAATTCTTCGATCACGTCGTCGATGAATCTAATGTCCCAGCTCACGTTCAGGTTCTCGTTGAAGTGATAGCCCAAGCCGAGGATGAACTTCCACTCGCCGAAGTGACCATCCTGCTCGTCGCGGAACCAGCCGGCATGTTCGATGATGCTGCCGTCCGGCTGCACCAGATCGTGGGTGAGGACATTGGTCAGGTCGAGCCGCGCGTCGAATTCGCCGATGGGCGTTTCGATGCCCGAATACCTGACCGCCAAGTCGATCCCACTGGCCCCCAGACCGTTGGCATTGGCCGTGCGATTGTCCAGTTGACGAACGTTGCCGTCCGGGAAGCGGGCAATGCGATCACACAGTTCACCGCGCATGGCGCAGGCCTGTAGGATGAAGTCGGCCCCGAGGCCACCGATCGCGTCCGTCAGTTCGTATTCGTAGTAGTCGAGCGCCAAGGACATGCCGCCCAGGAACGCTCCCGGCGTCCACACTAGGCCGACCGTGAAGATGTCCGCTTCTTCCGGCGTCAAGTCGGGATTGCCCCCGACGCGGGTCCGGATCTGGGTGCTGATGATCTCGAAGCCCTGATCGGGAACGCGTGGATCCATGCACACGTTGCCCCCCGTCCGGCCGCCGGAGCACGGGTCCGTCAGGGACGGGAAGGAACTTCCCGCGCCACCGAAGAGTTCGGCGACGTTGGGGGCCCGGAACGCCGTGGAGAAGCTGCCTCGAACCACGAGGTCGCCAGCGACGCGCCACCTCAAGCCCAGCTTGGGGTTCGTGGTGGTGCCGAACGCGCTGTAGTCGGAGTGCCGTAGCGCCGCCTCCAACTCCAGACTCTCGACCAGCGGCTGATCGATGATCAACGGAACGACCACCTCCAGGAACAGCTCGGTGACGTCGTAGCCGCCCGACGTCGGTTGGCGCGGCGTTCCGGTCGCCGAATCACCGAGCGTGGCGATCTGCGAGTCCGGCGAATCGGACGCGAACTCGTCGCGGTATTCCAAGCCTACCGCGAGGCCCAAAGATCCTGCCGGAAGCTCGAACAGGGACGGAGTCGACAACTGCAGCGACCAGATCTGCTGTTCCATCCGGAAGCTCTCGTTGGTCGTGAAGGTGATGTAGTCGATCATCTCCTGGGTCACGCTGTTCTCGCCGAAGGTGTTCAGCGGGACGCAGTTCGCGGGATCGGAAACGCACTGGAGGTCGTTGGTAGCCGGTGAACCCGTGGTCGGGCCGACTGCGTTCGCGACGCGCTCAAGGTTGTAGATGTGGCCGAAATGCGCCTCACGGCTGGATTCGCCGCGCGTCATGTACGCGTCCCACGACCAGCCGGAGTCCATATCTCCGCGCAGGCCAAGCAGCAGCCTGGCGGTATTTTCCTCGGTCGGATTGGTACGCGACCCGCCTTCGACCATCCGCCGACGCCAATCCGGAACGTCGGCACCGAGCGGGTTGTAGTAGTTGTCCTTGGAATACGGTGCCGCAAAGCCAAAGAACGCCAGGGGGGCAAGAGGCACCTCGGCGAGCTTCTGCCCGGACTCGCGGTTGGTGTAGGTCGCTTCCACGATGCCCGAGACGTTGCCGAGCACGCCGGCGTCGGACAGGACGTCAAGCGCCGTTTCGCCGAAGAAGGATAACGACCAGCGATGGTTCGGTTGCCGCTGGTAGTTGGCCGGCGCGTAGTTGTAGGAGTCGCCGCCGAAGTAGTCGAATTGCCGAAAGTCCCCGTACTCGGGACCCAGCGTCAGGTCGCATTTGGCTTCACTGGCGTCTTCATCGGCATCCGCGGGAAGCCCGACGATGCCGTCGCCGTCGCAGTCGCGGCTGCCTGCGGTCTCGTTGAAGTCGCGATAGCGTCCCCAGGGCGGTGCCGAACTGCCGAGAAAGATGATGTCCCCGGCAGCCTGGAAGAGCGGAATCTGCGACCACTCGCGGTCGGCGACTTCGATCTCCTCCTCGTCGGTGGTCGACGCGACGAACAGCCAGTTGTTGCCTTCGCCCTGGCCACCCGCGACCAGATCGTATTGCTGCCGCGAGCCGCCGCCACGCGTCGTGTCGCCGAGGTATGTACTGAGCTCGAAGCCCTCGAAGTTGCTCTTGGTGATGATGTTGACCACACCGGCCACGGCATCGGAGCCGTAGACCGACGAAGCGCCGTCCTTCAGCACCTCGATTCGGCTGATGATCGAAGTCGGGAAGGTGTTGAGGTCGACGGCGGTGCCCGCACCGCTGCTGACGCTCGACACCACGCGCCGACCGTTGAGCAGCACCAGGGTCCGGACGGAACCCATGCCGCGCAGGGATATCTGCATGGTGCCGCCACCGCCGTTGTTGACCTGGGTGGTCTGGGCGCCGCCCGCGACCGACGGTATCTCGCGCAGCAGTTGGCCGATCGAAGTCGCACCGGTACGGTCGATGTCCGCCTCGGTGTAGATCGCAACGGGAGCAGCGCCTTCGATGTCGGCGCGGGGGATCCGCGAACCGGTGACCACGACCTCTTCGATCGTGCCGGCGGCCTCCTCCTGGGCCACGGCGGGGTAGGACATCGGTATCAGGAGTAGCAAGGCGGCCCAATGGCCCATCCCTCGCGTTCTTGAGGATGCGCGCACGCACCTCGAATTCCGGCAATTCCGGTGGATTCGCATGATGGGAACCTCGTCTCACAGCACGGGAAAATGACGGGGGCGAATTTTACTCCTTGCGTAGTTGCGTAACACTCCTGTAACAAAGTCGTCAGCGACGTTTTCCTGTCATTCCGCGCCATACGACTCGAAGCCTTCGAGGCCCCGTCCGGGGCTCGCCGGCAGCGCGAAACCCGTCCTGCGGCACGCACGCTTGAGGAACACGCACGCTTGAGGAACATTGCCGCAGGCTAGGAATTCCTGCTCAAATGGTGACGTGGACTGGTGAGACCGAGGGCATGGCCGAAGGAAGCGAGATCGCGGGCAGTTCGAACACCGCTCGTGTCGCGTGGCTGGACGATCTCGCATCGCTCGACTTCGACGGACCCGACGTGGTCGACTTCCTGCAGGGCTACCTGACTACCGATGCCGCCGCGCTCGACGTCGAGCCCCGGTTCACCGCCATCTGCAACATCAAGGGCCGCGTGGTGTGCACCGGGTACGTGTGGCTCGAAGGTTCAACGGCGACGCTGCTCCTACACCGCTCGCTCCGCCCGGTGGTGCTCGCGTTCCTGCGGCCCTATCTCGCCTTCTCGCGAACCTCGGTCGCGGAGGGATCGGCGAGCTTTCTCGGCGCGTTCGGGGCCGGAGGCGCGGCATCCCACGTCAAGCAGCTCGATGGGGATCGGCACCTGCTGGTCGTCGAAGATCCATCGCTGGTGGAAGAACTCCACTCCCGTACCAGCCTCGACACCTCGGCGTGGAATCGCGCCGCGATCGAGCGTCGGGAGGTCTGGCTGCAGGCGGAGACTTCCGGCGCATTCCTGCCGCAGATGCTCGGTTTGGACGAACTCGGCGCCGTCAGCTTCACCAAGGGCTGCTACCTCGGCCAGGAGGTCGTCGCCCGGGCGCAGCACCGGGGCCGGGTGAAGCGCCAGTTGAGCGTTCTCGGCTGGCAGGGCGTACAGCCATCCGTCGGCGCGGTGATCATGGCAAGCGAACGTCAGGTGGGAACGGTAGTGGCGGCGGCGCAGGCTAGCGAGAACGCCGTCGCCGGTACGGCGTTGGGCGTGCTGCAGGTCGACCACAAGGGCCCGTTGAACACGTCTGGATCGGCGACGTCGCTGATCCCGTAGGGGCGACAGGACGACTGGCTGAGGTGGTCCTGATGCCTTGTCCAGGAGGGTATAGAGGTGATTGAGACGCAACCCGTGGTGCAAGCCCAACCTGCGTTACCTAACGGCTCGGCCTTGGAAACGCCCGTTGGGTCGGTCAACGACAGAAATTTTTCACTAGCATGCGGTTCCTCCGGACGAACGCGGCGACCTAGCATCCGCGCCGAGGCGGAAGGTGCCAGACCCGCCACCACCACCGGAGACGCCAGAGGAGAATCCAGGCTGCGGTCGCGACGACGCCACCGTAGGCGTATCCGTGAACATCGGGATTGGCGACGACACCAAGAAAAGCGGGGGATCCATCGGGATACCGTGGTGGCCAACGCCCGGAGACGACCCTTGCGATTCCAGAGAACCCGCAGATTCGCTGCCAGGACCAAGCAGATGGGCGAATGATGTCTCCGAAACCGATCGCCGCCCTGCTTTTCGTCCTCTGTTCGGGATTGGCGGACGCCTGCGACACGTTCACGATCAGCGGACGCGTGGTGGAGCAGGGGTCCGGCCAGGACACGTGGATAGGTGTCTTTGAAGACCCCCTCGCAGACCAGGCGGAGGCGGTCGCGTCGGTCTGGGTCGACGCCGGGGAGTTCGAACTGGAGGTCCCGTGCGCGGAACCGGTGACACTCCTGGCGGTGCGGAAGGGCGCGGTTCCACTGGCGAGGCGGATTTCGGGATCCGTGCCGACGGCAGTTGAGTTGAGGTTCGTGCCGGGCCGTTCCCTGGCCGGTTCCGTACACTCTGACGAGAATCTCCCGATCAGCGGTGCGCGTATCACGGTAACGCGAATCGACGAGGCGGAGGTTCCGCTACCGGAGTCGTTGACAACTTGGAGAAGTTCGAGCGACGGCGCATTCGTCGCCGGGGGGCTGGTGCTGGGGACGTACCGCGTCGTTGCCTCAGCGGACGGGCACATGCCATCGGAGTTGGACGTGGTCGTCGAGGAGGGCCGCGCGAGCCGTATCGACGTGCGGCTTCCCAGGGCGTTCTTCATTGCCGGTCGGGTGGTCGACACGTCGGGCACCGCAGCGGTCGGGGCGGAGATACACGGGGAACCCTCCATCATGGACGGGGGAGTAACCGCAGAGACAACGGCAACCACTGATTCCGATGGGGTGTTTCGACTTGGCCCGTTAAGGAAGGGCCAGAGGATTCTCGTTTCCGCTCGGGCGGACATGTGGCGTTCGGACGCCGCATACGTCGCGGCTCCCATCGAGGACCTGGTTCTGACGCTCCACCAAGCGGTGGAGATCCGAGGCTCGGTGTCGAACGCCTTGACGGGCCAATTGCTGGATGATTTCGCTCTTAAGGCGTATGGCCCAGAGGTTCGATCTTTCGCATTTCGGGATGCCGAGGGCGAGTTCTCGGCGGCGGTCTTTTGGCAGACACACTACATCGTGATCAGCGCGCCTGGATTCGTTTCGTGGCACATGCCCATCGACTTTGGTTCAGGGGGTGGCGAATACGATTTCGGCGAAGTCGCGCTCGCGCTGGAGCGGGTTGCGACCGGCCGGGTTCTCGACGCGGCCTTGGGGCTACCCGTTCAAGGAGCATCGGTGCAGCAGTGGTTCGACGAGTCCGACTTCCGGAATAGACTGGCGTTAGACCCGGCGAGCCGGGTAGCGCCTGTGGCGACCACCGATGAAGACGGGCGTTTCCGACTGTCCGGACTCCCGGGAGGCAACGTGCTTCTCAAGGCAAATCCACAGGGGTTCTCACCCGAGGCAGTTGTTGAATTGCCCGCCGGGACGGACCACATCGACATCGAGGTGAACTTGGCCTCCACGAGGATCGAAGGAATGCTGCTGACCGAAGAAGGAATGCCGGCCGAGGGGATCGTCTACGTCTGGGAAAAGGACGAAACGGGGCGAAACGGGGAAGGTGTAACGGGAGAAGGATTGTGGGGCACATCCGTTCGGGCATGGGGGCGCGTTGACCAAGGCAGGTTTCGCGTGGTGCTGCCCGAAAGGGAGGAGCAGTATCTGGTGGGGGCACGGTCAGAGATGGGGTTGGTCGAGAACCAGATCGTGACGGCCCAAGACTACGAGGCCAAGGAAATCCATCTCGTCGTGAAGCGACTTGGCCGGGTGTCGGGTCTGCTGGCGGGACTCGACACGGGCGAGACAGCTCGGCTCCGCATCCTGGACGAGAGCGGCCGCGCAGTCCAACCTGGGATAGCAGCGCCGTCCATAGCAAACGGACCCTACTCCCTGCAAGGCGTTCCCGAGGGGCGCTTCACCCTGCGGGCGAAGGGCAACGGTCGCGCGATCGCCCGAGAGTTCGAGTCCGACGGCGATGGAGAAACCCATGTCGACTTGTTTTTCAAAGGCGCTTCTAGGCTCAGCGGCGTGGTGAGGGCCGGCGGTCGCCCGATTCCCGGGATCAAGATCGAGACGACGCCTCGGAGCAAGTCGTTGACGTCCGGCGAAACCAAGGCTACGTCGACCGGGGCCTACGCGATCGACGGTCTCGACGACGGGGAGTACGTGGTTCGGGTACGCGGGCGGTCGTTCGGCGTGGAACTATCGGGAGACACGCTCTACGACATCGAACTTGGCCCCCTAGCGGTATCCGGCGTCGTAACGGCGGAGGGACCGGTCCCGGGTGCCCTAGTCACGGTGACGCCGACATCCGCCGAAGCCGGGCTTTGGGCCAGCGATCGGGCAGATAGTCGCGGATCGTTCAGGATCGACGGTCTTGACGAGGGCGAGTACACAGTCCGCGTCTCCCATCCGGACCACGGGGAGGTCTCGCGGATCGTCTACCTCGGATCGGCCATCGAGAACTTAGACGTCTACTTGCCTTTGTCGCCGACCGATGGACAAGCAGAATCGTCGCAAAGTCCAGAGGGATTCTGACTTGACCAAACCCTCGGCACTTACCAAGCGCATAGCATTAGGGGACACCCTCCCTCGCATGGTGTAGCGCTAAAGTCTGATCCCCTACAGACACTAGGGGCGACCGCGCGCCCTTGCAGGCGCGTTGTGGCCGTCTGTGCCGATGACCGGACGAAGCGGGTTTGCCAAGACGGGCGACAACATACCAAGACGGGCGACCACAAGGGTCGCCCCTACGAACGGTACGACGGTTTCGAGGACCCCTAGCCGCCGCCGCGGGCGAGAAAGATGCCGATCCCGCCGAGCAGGAACGGCAGGCTGGCGTCGATCACGATCCAGACGAGGGACACGGTTTCCGGGCCGATGGCGGTGAACGCGGGACTCAGCAGGTTGAACCAGTTCCACAGCATCAGGATGCCGACGACCAGCAGACCGTAGAACAGCGCGTTGGCAATGACGAACTCCCGTGTCACCGCGGCATCGCCGCCCTCGGCGTCGACCCGGGCCTTACGCATGTAGGCGAAGATCAGACCCAGCACCAGGGAGAGGACCATCAGTGGATCCAGGACCCGCCAGATGGGACTGTACGGCTGGTTCTCGGTCGACACGTGATACAGGGGTTCGATCACGGTATGAACGGCGATGACCACGCCCATCGCGATCAGTGCAAAGCCGATGATTCGCTTCAGCATTCCGCCCTCCGTCTGTCGATCACACCAGCCTAGCCCGCACGTGAACCGCCGTCGAGCACCTTGGCGAGGAACTGCCCGGTGTGGGACTTGCGGCTCCTGGCGACGGCCTCCGGGGTGCCCGCGGCGATCAGCTCGCCACCACCGGCACCGCCCTCCGGGCCGAGATCGATCACCCAGTCGGCGGTCTTGACGACGTCGAGGTTGTGCTCGATCACGACCACCGTGTTGCCCTGGTCGCGCAACCGGTGCAGGACGTCGAGCAGTTGCTGGATGTCGTGGAAGTGGAGGCCCGTGGTCGGTTCGTCGAGGATGTAGAGCGTCTTGCCGGTGCTCCGCTTGGAGAGCTCGCGGGACAGCTTGACGCGCTGCGCCTCGCCGCCCGAGAGAGTCGTTGCGCTTTGACCCAGGCGCACGTAGGACAGACCCACGTCCACCAGGGTGTCGAGCTTGCGCTTGAGCATGGGCACGGCGTCGAAGAACTCCCGCGCGTCCTCGATGGTCATGTCGAGAACCTCGTGGATGTTCTTGCCCTTGTAGCGCACCTCCAGGGTTTCGCGGTTGTAGCGCTTGCCCTTGCAGACGTCGCACGGCACGTAGATGTCGGGCAGGAAGTGCATCTCCACCTTGATGACGCCGTCGCCCTGGCACGCCTCGCAGCGTCCGCCGCGGACGTTGAAGCTGAATCGGCCCGGCCGATAGCCCCGCGCACGGGACTCCTGGGTCTGCGCGAACAGCTCGCGGATCGGCGTGAACACCCCCGTGTAGGTCGCCGGGTTCGATCGCGGCGTGCGGCCGATCGGACTCTGGTCGATGTCCACCACCTTGTCGAGCTGGTCCAGGCCCTCGATGTCGCCGTGGGGCTGCGCGGTGACGCTCGTCGCGCCGTTCAGCGTCCGCGCGGTCACCGGGTAGAGGGTTTGGTTGACCAGCGTCGACTTGCCGGAACCGGACACGCCGGTGACGCAGGTGAAGAGCCCCACTGGAATCTCCACAGTCACGCTCTTCAGGTTGTTGCCCCTCGCATCGACCAGCCGCAGCACCCGCTTGTCGTCCCGACGCGTGCGCACGGCGGGTATGGGGATCGCGCGCTTGCCGGCGAGATATTCGCCGGTGATGGACCGATCGCAGGCGAGCACGTCGGCGAGCGGCCCGGCGACGACGATCTCGCCGCCATGCACACCGGCCCCCGGACCGATGTCGACGACATGGTCCGCCGTGCGGATGGCTTCCTCGTCGTGCTCGACCACCATCACCGTGTTGCCGAGGTCGCGCAGGTGGGTGAGCGTGCGCAGCAGGCGGGCGTTGTCGCGCTGGTGCAGGCCGATGGAAGGTTCGTCGAGGATGTACATCACGCCGACCAGCCCCGCGCCGATCTGGCTCGCCAGGCGGATACGCTGGGCTTCACCCCCCGAGAGCGTCTCGGCGCTGCGGTCGAGGGTCAGGTAGTTCAGGCCGACATCCACCAGGAACCGCAGCCGGGCGCGGATCTCCTTGACGATCTTGTCCGCGATCTCGCCACGCTGGCCGCTGAGCTGCAGCGCTTCGAAGTGTTCCAGGATGACATCCACGGAGCCCTTGGTGAGGGTCGGCAGGTTGGTGTCGTCGATGAACACGTGGCGTGCCTCTTCGCGCAGCCGCGAGCCCTTGCAGGTGGGACATGCGCGCACCGTCAGGTAGCGGGTCAGGCTCTCACGCACCATGCTCGACTCGGTCTCCCGGTAGCGGCGCTCCATGTTCGGCAGGACGCCCTCGAAACGGTGGCGGCGGGTGATGCGGTCGCCGCGGTCGTTGCGGTAGCTGAAGTCGATCCGTTCGCCCGACGAGCCGTGGAGAATGGCGTCCCTGTGCGCCTTCTTGAGCCGCTTGTAGGGGCTGTCGATGTCGAAGCCGTAGTGCCGGGAGAGCGACCTCAGCATGTGAAAGTAGTACACGTTGCGGCGATCCCAGCCGCGGATCGCGCCCTCGGCGAGCGTCAACTCCGGATCCGCAACCACGAGGTCGGGATCGAAGTACTGCTTGACGCCCAGACCGTCGCACGCCTGGCAGGCACCCGCCGGATTGTTGAAGGAGAACATCCGCGGTTCCAGTTCGCTGATGCTGTAGCCGCACTGCGGACAGGCGAACTGGGCGCTGAAGGTCAGGTCCGGATGCCGCTCGGCGTCGGACGCCACGTCGGCGCCATCACGCTCGTTCGCATCGAGGAAGCTGACCACGGCGACGTCGTCGCCGAGGTGCAGCGCGGTCTCGAACGACTCCGCCAGGCGCTGCTCGATGTCCGGTCGGATGCGCAGGCGGTCGACGACGGCCTCGATGGTGTGCTTCTTGTTCTTGTCGAGATCGGGCGGATGGTCGAGATCGGCGACGATGCCGTCGATTCGCGCCCGGATGAAGCCGTTGGCCGTGAGTTCCGAGAAGACATGCTGATGCTCGCCCTTGCGGTCCCGGACCACCGGCGCCAGGACCATGATCCTCGAGCCCTCGGGCATGGCCGTCACCTGGTCCACCATCTGGCTCACCGTCTGCGCATCGAGCGGCTCGCCGTGTTCCGGGCACCGGGGCTCGCCCACGCGGGCGAACAAGAGCCTCAGGTAGTCGTAGATCTCGGTGATCGTGCCGACCGTGGAACGGGGGTTGTGCGACGTCGATTTCTGCTCGATGGAAATCGCCGGCGACAGCCCTTCGATGTGGTCGACGTCCGGCTTCTCCATCATCGACAGGAACTGCCGGGCGTAGGCGGAGAGCGACTCGACGTAGCGGCGCTGGCCCTCGGCGTAGAGCGTGTCGAAGGCCAATGAAGACTTGCCGGATCCCGACAGGCCCGTGATCACCACCAGCTTGTCCCGGGGGATGTCGAGATCGACGTTCTTGAGGTTGTGGGTGCGCGCGCCACGCACCGCGATCTGGGTCAGACCGAGTGGCTCGCCAGCACCGTTGTAGGTGTCGGGCGGGGCCGCCGGCGACTCCTGCTGCTTACCGCTCTTCGTTCGCTTTGCGTCTCGGCGTGCCAAGAGCAGTGGTCCAATGTCAAACTCGTCAACTTACGCCGATGGCACTTGCCGAGCAACCTGACTTGGTCCTGTGTCAAGGCAAAGTACAGATGTCCCCTTTTTGGGCTGGACTGACCAGTCGGGGCAATCACCTACACGATGGGGAGTCGATGTCGCTATGTTCAGGAGACGGCTAGGCTTAAACTCACCTGCTCCCAGACTTGGACCTGATCGGAGCGGAAATGGCGGGCGTCAACAAAGTCATCATCATCGGCAACCTCGGGCGCGATCCCGAGATGCGCTACACCCAAGATCAGAATGCGGTGGCAAACTTCTCCGTCGCCACCAGCGAGCAGTGGACCGATCGGAGCACGAACGAACGGCGCGAACGCACCGAATGGCACCGAGTGGTGTGCTTCCGTCGCCTGGCAGAGATCTGCGGCGAGTACCTGCACAAGGGGTCCAAGGTCTTTATCGAAGGGCAACTGCAAACCCGCTCCTGGGAAGGACAGGACGGTCAGAAGCGGTACACCACGGAGATCGTGGCCCGGGATATGCAGATGCTCGACAGCCGCGGCAGCGGCGGCGGAGGCGGGTTCGGAGGCCCCGACGACCGTGGGGGTCCACCCGACCGGGGCGGATACGGGAACCAGCCTTCCACCGCGGGAGCGTCCCCCACACCTCAGCCTTCGAGCCCACCGGAACAACCCGACGACTTCGAGGACGACATTCCTTTCTGAGCCGTCGTGGGGGAACCCTACGTAAGGAACGTCAACAGGACGATCCCCAGCAGGACGCGGTAGACGACGTACGGCGTCATGCCCGTGCGTTCGACGAAGCGGAGAAACGCCGAGACGCAGGCGAACGCGCTGAGTGCGGCGATGCCGAATCCGAGTCCCAGGTCGATCCACGGCAGTCCCGAGAGGTCGTCGGCATCGACGAGGGTGTACACGCACGCGCCGATGATCGCCGGGATGGCCAGCATGAAGGAGAATCGGGCCGCCCCGTGCCGACCAAGCCCCAGCGCCAGCGCAGCCGCAATGGTGATCCCCGAACGCGACGTGCCGGGAACGAGTGCCAAGGCCTGCGCTAGTCCGATCAGCACGGCCTGCGTGTAGCTCGGCTGACTGTCGCTCTCGGTGCTGCGGCGGCGATCGGCGAACCAAAGGGCGACGCCGAAGACGATGGTCGCGAGGGCGATGACCGTGGTGGATCGCAGGTGCGTCTCGATCTGGGCCTTGAAGGCCACGCCGGCCACGACCACCGGAATGGTGGCGACGAGAACCTTGACGCCCAGATCGAGATTGTGGTCCCAGGCACGATGTCGTGCGAAGGCCAAACCGCTCGTCGCGAACCCGGTGAGGTCGCGGTGGAAGTAGACCAGCACCGCGACGAGTGTGCCGAGATGTACGGCGGCGTCGAAGGCCAACCCCTGATCCGGCCAGTCGATAAGCGCTGCGGGCAGGATGAGATGCGCGGAACTCGACACCGGCAGGAACTCGGTGACACCCTGGATCAGCGCCAGGACGACGATCTGCAGCAGGCTTGGTTCCATGGGTGAGAAAGGCCATCGGCCGGCAACGTGTGCTGGGCATTCTACGAACACCGGCCCATCATTGGGCGGCCCGCCAAGGTGTTAAGGTTCGTCCCATGGCCGAACGGCAAGAGATTCCGCTGTTCCCCCTCGGCAACGTACTGTTCACCGGCGGCCGATTGCCGCTGCAGATTTTCGAACCCCGCTACCTGGACCTCGTCGGTCGATGCATGAAGGACGACACCGGGTTCGGCGTCGTGCTCATCCGGGAGGGCCGGGAGACCTTCGAAGGGCACGGGCCGCCGGCGTTGTTCGACATCGGCACCTACGCGAAGATCATCGACTTCAACCCGTTGGCCAATGGCCTCTTGGGTATCGTCTGTGCGGGCGGCACGAAATTCCGCATCCACCGGTCCTGGGAAGCGCCGGACCACCTGGTGATGGCCGAGGTCGAGTTGCTCGACGACGAACGACCCGGTGCCGTGGCCGACGAGTTCCAGTCCCTGGTCGACACGCTGCGCGTGCTCGCCAAGCACCCGATGATCCAGCGGCTGAACCTGGACATCGACTACCAGGACGCGCGCTCGGTCAGCTGGCGGCTGGCGGAACTGCTCCCCCTAGAGGCAGAAACGAAGCAGAGTCTGCTGCAGATGCAGCTGCCGAGTGAACGACTGGTGGAGATCCAACGCCTGGTGTCGAAACTCAAGGGATGACGGCCGACGGCCGAGCTTGTGCCGTCGCGATTCTGGGCGGCACCTTCGATCCCGTCCATGCGGGCCACATCCATGCCGCGCGGGCTGCACGAGACGCCCTGGGCACACCGTCGGTCACTCTGCTGCCGGCGGCACGGCCATCTCACCGTTCGGCGCACGCGAGCATTGAACACCGCTGGCGCATGCTGGAACTGGTGGCCGAGACCGACCCAACCCTCGTGCCGTCCGATGCCGAAATCAGTCGACCGGGGCCGTCCTACACGGTGGACACCCTTGCCGACGCGGTTGGCGAAGGTCCACTGGTTTGGTTGATCGGCCGCGACGCCTTGGCGGACATCGATTCGTGGCACGACGTCGAACGCCTGGCGTCACTATGCCACCTCCTTGTCCTCGACCGTCCCGGTGAATCCCGTCCCCGGCCTGCCGCACCGCCCGGATTCGACCTCGTGGGCGATGCCGGGCAACTCGCGGCCCGTACGAGCGGCGGCCTCGCCTGGCTCACCAATCCGATGCTCGACATATCCGCCAGCCAAGTGCGCCGGATGATCGCCAAGGGCGAAGACGCCAGCACATTGCTAACGGACGAAGTGTGGTCATATATTAGGGCGCACGGACTGTATGCACCGAGGCCCTGATAGACAGGAGGCAACCCCGTCAAAACCCGTAGCTTCAATTCGCTGACGGATCTCGTCCTGGAGTCCGTCGAGGACCGCAAGGGCGTCGATCCGCTGGCGCTCGACGTTACGGCACTGACGGACATCACCGACACCATGGTCATCGTCGGCGGCACGTCGAACCGCCACGTCAAGGCCATCGTGGACAACGTCCTAGAAGTGACCAAAGCCCAAGGCTTCAAGGTGTTGGGGGTCGAGGGCCGCGAACAGAGCCAGTGGGTGCTGATCGACTTGGCGGATGTCATCGTCCACGTCATGCGTGCCGAGGCACGAGCGTTCTACGACCTGGAGCGGCTGTGGGAGCAACCCGACGCGGTGCGCGATGTCCCCGCGGCAACGGTGCGCGATGTCCGCGCGACAATGCCGCCCGGAACGGCGTGAGCGCCCCGCGGCAGGACCGACAGACCGGCACATGAGACTCAGGGTGCTGGCCGTGGGCAAGGCGCCTTCCTGGATCGACGAGGGCTTCGACAGCTACGCACAACGGCTGCCCCCGGACAACGCCCTCGAACTCGTCGTGGTATCTCCCCGCACCGGGCAGAGCGAAGGCGAGCGTCTGCTCGCCGCGGTACGCGCCCGGGAGGTCACTGTGGTGCTGGATCGGCTTGGGCGCTCGCTATCGAGCGAAGGACTCGCGACGCAGCTCGCCGATTGGCGCATGGGCGGACGCGACATCGCCCTCCTGGTCGGCGGCGCGGACGGCTTCGACGTACGGACTCGGGAGAACGCCGAGCACGTGATTTCCCTGTCGCCGTTGACGTTCCCACATCTGCTGGTTCGCGTGCTCATCGCCGAGCAGATCTACCGGGCCTGGTCGATCCTCGCCGGCCATCCCTACCACCGGTGACATGATCAGCTTCGCGCGCAGGCGACCGGGGCGCGGTGGCACCGATCGGATCCTGAAGAGCGCCGAGCAGGAGTCGAGCGCCTTCATGTCGCGCACCTTCGTAGTGCTGCTGGTGGTCGCACTGCTGTTTGCCATGCTGATCGCCCGGCTGGTGTGGCTGACGGTGTTCAAGCACGACGAATACCACACGATTTCCGAGGACAACCGCATCCAGGACATCGACGTCGCCGCGACGCGCGGGCGCATCTACGACCGCCACGGCGAACTGCTTGCCGACAATCGACCGGCGTTCTCCATCGTGATGGTGTCGGAGGATGTCGGGGACGTCGAGGCGGGGCTCACCGAGATCGGCACGCTCGTTGACCTCACCAGCGAAGAACTCGAGGCCTTCCACGCCCGCTTCGCACGCAAGCGCCGTCCGTACTCGCGGGTTCCCGTGAAGCTGGACGTTAGTGGTGAGGAACGCGCCGCCATCGAGGTCAACCGCCATCGCCTGCAGGGCATCCACGTGACCTCGGACACCGTCCGACACTATCCCTTCGGCGCGGTGATGTCCCATGCCGTCGGATCCGTGCGACGCATCACCGAAGAGGACCTGCAACGGCTGGATCCGAACCTCTACACCGGCGCGACGCAATTCATCGGCAAGCGCGGCGTGGAAGCGTTCTACGAGGAATCCCTGCACGGCAGAGCCGGGTTGAGCCGCGTCGAAGTCGACGCCCACGGCCAGATCTACGACCGTGGGCACGGCGACGACCCGGAGCTCTCGGAGTATGCACCCGTGCCCGGGAAGAACATCGTGCTGCATCTCGATAGCCGTCTGCAGATCGCCGCCGCGGCCGCACTGGGCCAACGGCGTGGCGCCGTCGTCGCCATCGACCCCCGATCCGGCGGCATCCTGGCCATGGTGAGCATTCCCGGATACGACCCGAACCTGTTCGTCACCGGCATGGACGACGCGCAGTACCGCGAGACCACCGAGTCTTCCACCAAACCGCTGTTCAACCGGGCGACCAACGGCCTCTATGCACCGGGGTCGACCTTCAAACCCATCGTCGGACTGGCGGCCTTGACTGCCGGCATCACCGATTGGGAGCAGACGATCAACGACACCAACGGCGAATTCAGGCTGCCAAGACAGCGTCGTGTGTACCGCGACTGGAACTGGACGAAGGGCGGGGGTGGAGGCCAGGGCGTCGTGGACCTGAACCGGGCGATCTACCGCTCGTCGAACGTCTACTTCTACCACCTCGGCGCCAAGCTCGACGTGGACGTGCTGCCGCAGTTCGCCGCTCGGTTCGGCCTTGGCCAGGTGACGTCGCTCGACGTGGCCGACACCGACCCCGGCGTCCTGCCGACAGCCGAGTGGAAGGCGGGCACTCAGGGTGAACCGTGGTACCCCGGCGACAACGTCAACCTCTCGATCGGTCAGGGCTACCTACTGGCCACGCCGCTGCAGCTCGCCACGGCAACGTCGATCATCGCCAACCGAGGGCGGTTCGTGCGCCCGCGCATGCTGCTGTCAAGTGATCCGAATCTCCTGACCCACCTCGATGCCGGCAAACTACCGCGCGTCACCGGACCGACACCCGAGGACTGGGAACGGCTGGTCGATGCCATGGAAGACGTCGTCCATCGCGGCAATCAGGGCTACCGGCAGAACGGCACCGCCTGGGCGTACATCGGTCACAACCTGAGCTATCGCATGGCGGCCAAGTCGGGCACGGCCCAGGTCGTGGGAATCGCCCAGGACGAGGCATACGACGAGGATGGATTGGCGGAACACCTGCGCAAACATGCCTGGTTCGTGGCCTTCGCGCCCGCCGACGATCCACGAATCGCCGTCGCCGTCCTCGTGGAGAACGGCGGCAGCGGCAGCCAGGTGGCGGGCCCCATCGCCCGCGAAGTAATCGACGCCTACCTGTTGTCGATACTGGCGAGCTCCAGGCTCGAGCCGGCCAATGCCGTCGACACCGACATCGCCAGTGCCGGGTTCAACCCGGATATCTGAGGTGCTTTCCCTGCGTACCATGCTCGACGCCGCGCAGGGCGAGGCGGGAGAACGCATCCGCCTGTTCCGGGTGCAGGTCGATCCCTGGCTGCTGTTCGCGCTGTGCGCCATCCTCGCTTTCGGGCTGATGGTTCTGAGCAGCGCCGCCGACCAGGACTCCGTGGTGCTGACGAACCAGGCGCTGCGCATCGGCATCGCGCTGATCGCCATGCTCATCGCCGCCCAGGTCGATCCCCACACCTACCTGCGTTGGGCGCCCACACTCTACGTCGTCGGTATCGTGCTGCTGGTGATCGTCCTGCTCGTCGGGACGATCGCGAAAGGCTCCCAGCGCTGGCTCGACCTGCCTGGACTACCACGCTTCCAGCCGTCCGAGATCATGAAGCTCGCCGTGCCGCTCGTGATCGCCTGGTACCTGCATGATCGTCCGCTGCCGCCAGGTCCGAAAAATCTCATCGTCGCGACGGCGCTTCTCGCCGTCCCAGCTGGACTCATCGCCCTGCAACCGGATCTCGGCACCTGTGTCATGGTCGCCTTCGGCGGTCTCGCCGTCATCGTCATGTCGGGACTTCGATGGCGGGCCGTCGTAGCCGCCTTCGGTTTGATGGCGCTGGCGACACCGGCGCTGTGGTCCGTCATGCACGACTACCAGAGACGTCGCGTACTGACCTTCCTCAACCCGGAACAGGACACCCAAGGGGCGGGCTGGAACATCATTCAGTCGAAGATCTCCATCGGCTCCGGCGGTGTCGAGGGCAAGGGCCTGTTCAACGGCACCCAGAGCCGTCTCGACTTCCTGCCCGAAAGCCACACCGATTTCATCCTCGCCGTGATCGGCGAGGAACTCGGCCTGCGCGGCATGGCGGTTCTTCTGCTGTTCTATCTCGTCGTGGTGGCCCGCGCGCTGTTCCTGGCCACCCGGGCAACGGACACCTTCGGGCGCCTGGCCGCCAGCAGTCTCACGTTGGTCTTCTTCGGCTACGTGTTCGTCAACATCGGCATGGTCTCCGGCCTGCTGCCCGTGGTCGGCGTGCCCCTGCCACTCGTCAGCTACGGCGGCACGTCGGCGATCACATTGCTGGTCGGTTTTGGTATCGTGATGTCCATCCACACACACCGCCGCACGTAGGGAACGCATGGAAGCACATCGCCTCGTGGAACGGACTCCACTGGCCATCGGTTTGATCGCTGGATTCGCCCTTTGGACCTTGGCCGCCGAAGGGGACTACTCGGCACGTCCCGAGGTGGTGGAGTACATCGACGGGCTCGTCACCGAGCATGAATTCGAACGCAACTGGCTCGAGGAGGTCTTTGCCGAGGCGACGAAGAGCGAGGCTGTCATAGAGAGCATCTCGCGGCCGGCGGAAAGGGTTCTCGCCTGGCACGAATACCGCGCGATCTTCCTGACCGACAAGCGCATCGACGGCGGCGTCGCGTTCTGGAAGGAGAACGCGACCGCCATCGCCGAGGCCGAACGCAGGTTCGGCGTCGCAGGCGAAGTCGTGGTCGCGATCATCGGCGTCGAGACCCTCTACGGACGCTATCTCGGCAGCCATCGGGTGATCGATGCGCTGGCGACGCTCGCCTTCGACTACCCGCGGCGGGCGGCGTTCTTCAAGCGCGAACTGACCGAGTTCCTGCTCCTCGTACGCGAAGAGCGCAAGGACCCGTTCGCGCCGATGGGATCCTATGCCGGCGCAATGGGCTACGGGCAGTTCATCTCGTCGAGCTACCGGCACTACGCGATCGACTTCGACGGCGACGGCAAACGCGACATCTGGACGAATCGGACGGACGCCGTGGGCAGCGTCGCCAACTACCTTGCACGGCACGGCTGGCGCGGGGATGGCCCCGTAGCCGTGCGCGTCGACGTTGCCGACGATGGCGTCCTCGAACTTGTCCAAACCAGTCTCGATCTGGATCGTACGGTGGGTGAATTCCGCCAGCACGGTGCGCTGATCGGCGACGACCTCGACGACGGGGCAGGCGCCGGGCTGTTCGAAATGCAGGCGAACGACGGTACCGAATACTGGCTGGGCCTCGACGACTTCCACGTCATCACCCGCTACAACCGCAGTGCGATGTACGCCTTGGCGGTGCTGCAGTTGAGCCAGCAGATACGGCATCGCTTCGACGCCGAGTCATGAACATGTCGATCCAACGAGGCGTCGGCAATACGAGGAGCAAGGTCATGCGTCATTTGATTGCGTCGGCGGCATTGGCGGGTGCGGTTGGTGCCACCTCCGCGTTAGCCGCCACCGGAGTCACTCCGGAGCCACCGTCAATCGCCTCCAAGAGCCACATCCTGATGGACGCCGAGACGCTCTACGTGATGGCGGAATACGACGCCGAAGCTCCCCTGCCGCCGGCAAGCCTCACCAAGATCATGACCAGCTACATCGCCGCATCCGAGCTGGCGAGCGGTCGGATCGCCACCGACGACGACGTACCCATCAGCGAAAAGGCGTGGCGCACCGGCGGATCGAAGATGTTCGTCCGCGTCGGGACGACGGTCAAACTCGGTGACCTGCTGCGCGGCATCGTCATTCAATCGGGCAACGATGCCAGTGTCGCGGTGGCCGAGTACATCGGCGGCGGCGAGGATGGCTTCGCCGACATGATGAACCACGAGGCTCGGGCCCTCGGCCTGACGTCGACGCGCTTCGTCAACGCCACCGGACTACCCGACGACGGGCACCACTCGTCGGCACGGGACATGGCCATGCTCTCGGCAGCGCTCATCAAGCGTTTCCCCGACCACTATCGGCTCTACGCCGAGAAGTCGTTCCAATACGGCGAAATCGAACGCCCGCAGTACAACCGCAACAGGCTGCTTTGGCGCGACAAATCCGTCGACGGGGTGAAGACCGGCCTCACCCAGGCGGCCGGCTACTGCCTGGTCGCCTCCGCAGTGCGCGAGGGCACGCGGTTGATCGCCGTCGTCATGGGGGCCGAGAGCGATGAACAGCGGACCCGCGATGCCCAGAAGCTGCTGGCCTACGGATTCCGCTACTTCCAGACCCGCCAACTGTTCGGCGCCGACGAACTCGTGGCCTCGCCGCCGGTGTGGTACGGAACGGTGGACTCGGTGGACGTCACGGTATCCGAACCGGTACGCGTCACCGTGCCCCGCGGCCACGCCGACAAGGTCGAGGCCGTCATCGACTTGCCCCAGGATCTCGAAGCGCCGATCGTCTTGGGCGATGCGGTCGGCACCCTCCGGGTCGCCTTGGATGGCGAGGTGCTGCTCGAACGGCCCTTGTTGGCACGAACCGAGGTTCCCGAGGCCGGATTCTTCGACAAGCTCTGGGACGGCGTGAAGCTCATGGTCGAGGACCTCCTCGGCGGCGACAACCCGGAAGTTCAACCGTCCGCCGACGAGGGACAGTCCGTTCCGCAGTGACGACCCTCGTGCGTCTCGCTTCGCGAGTCGTTCAAGAGCAGCTCGAAGCAATTTTTTAAATTGCAACCTGAGTGTGAACATCAAGGGCGCTCAAGGAGTCTCGTCGTCAAGAATCTCGGCAGAAATACCGACTACGACTCGGTCTTTCGGGCCATGCGCTCCTTCACCGACGCGCGTTCCGACACCACCCCGGACGAACTGTGGCTGACCGAACATGCCCCCGTATTCACCCAGGGTCAGGCCGGCAAGGCCGAGTTCCTGCTCGATCCGGGCGACATTCCCGTGGTGCAGAGCGACCGGGGTGGCCAGGTCACCTTCCACGGTCCCGGCCAGATCGTCGGCTACCTCATGTTCGACCTGCGGCGTCTCGATCTGACCGTGCGTACCCTTGTCCGCGGCATCGAACGCAGCATCGTCGCCGTGCTGGATCGGTACGGTATCGAAGGCGCCACGCGCGGTAGCGCACCCGGTGTCTACGTGGGCAGGGACAAGATCGCGGCACTGGGCTTGAGGGTGCGTCGGGGCTACAGCTACCACGGTCTCAGCCTCAACGTGGACATGGACCTCGCGCCGTACCAGCGCATCGTCGCGTGCGGCCTCGCAGGCACGGGAATCACCACCATGGCGGCCCTGACGGACGCCTGCTCGATCGAAGAGGTGACTCCGCTTCTCGTGGAAGAGCTTGCCCGACACTACGGTTTCCAAGAGGTCATCCAGTGACGCGCCCCAACATCCTGTTCGCCTTCGCCGACGACTGGGGCCGATACGCCCACGCCTACGCCGAGCACGAGGGGCCCGCCTCGCTGAACGCCCTGATCCGCACGCCCAACTTCGACCGCATCGCCGCCGACGGTGCGCTGTTCCTGAACGCCCTGGTGCCGGCGCCGTCCTGCACACCGTGCCGAAGTTCGATCCTCGCCGGGCAGTACTTCTGGCAGACCGGCCTCGGCGCGATCCTCCAAGGCGCGGTCTGGGACGAATCCATTCCGACGTTTCCGCTTGAACTGGAGAAGGGCGGCTACTTCATCGGCTACCAGTACAAGGTGTGGAGCCCTGGTCGGACGCTGAACGCGCCCATCGGTGCGACCCGCACCCGCTACGAGCCCGCCGGCCGGAACTTCAACCAGTTCTCTCACTGGGTCACGGCCAATGCCCCTGATCTCGGGGTCGAAGGCGCAAAGAACGCGTTGTATACGGAGACGCGGGACAACTTCCGCGCATTCCTCGACGCCAGGCCCCCCGACAAGCCGTTCTGCTACTGGTGGGGGCCGACCAACACGCACCGCACCTGGGAACGCGGTTCGGGTCTTGGCCTATGGGGAATCCTGCCAGACGACCTCGAGGGGCGGCTTCCCGGATTTCTGCCCGACGTTGCCGAGATCCGCGAGGACGCGGCGGACTACCTGGGCGAGTGCCTGGCCGTGGATGCCGGCCTCGGCATCCTGTACGAGGAACTCGCCGCCGCGGGCGAACTCGACGACACGCTGATCGTCGTCAGCGGCGACCACGGCATTCCCGGGATGCCACGGGCGAAGTGCAACCTGTACGACATCGGCTGCGAGGTGGCGCTCGCCGCCCACTGGCCCGGCCGCATCGCTTCGGGTCGCGTCGTCGAGGACTTCGTGAACCTGATGGACTTGGGCCCGACTTTCTGCGAAGCGGGCGAGATCCCCGTACCCGAGAGCATGACCGGCAAGAGCCTGTTGCCGGTTCTCACGGCCTCGGGCAGCGGCCAGATCGACCCGACCCGCGACCATGTCGTCACCGGCCGCGAGCGCCACGTGGCCTTCGCGCGGGAACGCCATCTACCCTACCCGCAGCGGTCGCTGCGCACCCGGGACTTCATCTACATCGTCAACTTCGAACCCGACCGCTGGCCGATGGGCGATCCTAGGGGCTTGGACGATCCGGAAACGGTCCCGCCCGACTACGAAACCCTGGCGTCCAACACCTTCACCGCGTACCCGGATCTCGACGCCAGCCCGACCAAGGCGTGGATGATCCACCACCGGGAGGATCGCGACGTGGAGCCGCTCTACGAACTGGCGTTCGGCAAACGACCCCGGGAGGAACTCTACGACCTCAACGAGGATCCCGACTACATGGTGAACGTCGCCGCCGATCCGGCCTACGCCAATGTCCGCGGGCAGATGGAGGCCCGTCTGCTGAAGGTCCTCGAGGAACAGGACGACCCACGGTTGATGGAACAGCCCTGCCGGTACGAGTTCGAACCCTACGCGGGTCCTGGTTGACTACGCTGGTGGACTTCGTGACGCGGGCGACCACAACGCGCCCGCCAGAGCGCGCGGTCCCCCTACAAATCCTCTTCCTCGAGATCCTCTTCGTCTTCGGCCATCTCGCGCCCGACGAGTTCGATGTAGGCGACGGGTGCGGCGTCTCCCTTGCGGAAGCCCGCCTTGAGAATCCGGGTGTAGCCTCCGGGACGTTCCTCGTAGCGGGGCCCGAGTTCCGTGAACAGTTTGCCCACGGCCGCCTTGCTACGCAGGCGGCTGAACGCCAGCCGACGGTTGGCGACACTGTCGGTCTTCGCCAACGTGATCAGCGGTTCCGCGACGCGCCGCAGTTCCTTCGCCTTGGGTACGGTCGTCTTGATGATCTCGTGCTCGATCAACGACGTCGCCATGTTCGCGAACATGGCCTTGCGGTGCGAGCTGGTGCGGTTCAGGTGGCGACCGCTCTTTCTGTGTCTCACGACGGAACTTCCTTCTCGGGGTCGGCGTACTGATCAGGCGTCGCGCAGGCTGGCCGGTGGCCACTTCTCGAGGCGCATGCCGAGGCTAAGGCCCCGCGATGCCAGGACGTCCTTGATCTCCGTAAGCGACTTCTTGCCGAGGTTCGGCGTCTTCAGCAGTTCCACCTCGGAGCGCTGGATGAGGTCGCCGATGTAGTATATGTGCTCGGCCTTCAGACAGTTGGCTGAGCGAACCGTCAACTCCAGGTCGTCGACCGGGCGCAACAGGATCGGATCGACCTCCTCCTCCTTCTCCTCGACGACGGCCTCGCCCTCCTTGTCGAAGTCGACGAACACTGCCAACTGCTGCTGCAGGATGGTGGCCGCGCGTCGGATGGCCTGCTCCGGACTGATCGTGCCGTTGGACTCGATGTCGAGAATCAGCTTGTCGAGGTCCGTGCGCTGCTCCACCCGCGCGCTTTCGACGTCGTAGGAAACACGGCGCATGGGACTGTAGCTGGCGTCGAGACGCAGCATGCCGATCGGCCGCGTCGACTCCTCCTCCTCGTGGGAGTAGTCCACGGGCTGGTAGCCGCGGCCGCTCGTGACCTTGGCCTCGAGTTCAATGCCACCCTTCTCGTTCAGGGTGCAGATGACGTGCTCCGGGTTGGCGACCTCGACGTCCGCCGTCAGCTGGAAGTCCGCCGCCGTGACCACGCCCGGACCTTCCCGCTTCAGCCGAATGCTCGTCGACTCGCCGCTGTGCAGGCAGACCGCCACGCCCTTGAGATTCAACAGGATGTCGATGACGTCTTCCTGGACACCGTCCACGGACGTGTATTCGTGCTCCACCCCCGAAATCTGCACTTCGGTGATGGCGGCACCGGGCATGGACGACAACAGGATGCGTCTCAAGGTATTGCCCAACGTGTGGCCGAAACCACGCTCGAGCGGCTCCAACGTCACGCGCGCGTGCGTCTGACTCAGTTCGTCGACATCGATGTGCCGGGGTGTAAGAAACTCAGTTGCCGTCTGTGGCATTCGACTCCTCCGATGGGGCGCGCCGTCTACGGGCGCGGCGGAAGTTTCGCTAGCGCGGAACTTCTATGAAACAAATGCTCCGTTGTTGCCTGGCTGGCAGCGGCGCCTCGCAGCCGGGAGAATTCGCGAAGCGGTCGCGTCTCGCATGAAACATATCCGTCGCCTTGTTGATCATCCCGATCACTTGGAATACAACTCGACGATGAGGCTCTCATTGATCTCGCTCGGCAGTTCCGAGCGGTCCGGATCGCGCTTGTAGGTGCCTTCCATCTTTTCCGGATCGACGTCGATCCACTCCACCGGTCCGCGCTGGCTGGCGAGGTCCAGGGCTTGGCGAATCCGCAGTTGACCGCGCTTCGATTCACGTACCGTCACGGCGTCGTCCGGCGTGACCTGGTAGGACGGGATGTTGACGACCCTGCCGTTGACCTCGATGGTCCGGTGGGAGACGAGTTGACGGCTCTCGGCGCGCGTGCAGCCGTATCCCATGCGGTACACGACGTTGTCGAGACGGCGCTCCAGGAACCGCAGGAGATTCTCGCCTGTCGCACCCTTCTGCTGGTCCGCCTTCTTGTAGTACGTACGAAATTGCTTCTCCAGCACACCGTAGAAGCGTCGAACCTTCTGCTTCTCGCGCAGCTGCAAGGCATAATCCTTGACCTTGCCCCGGCGTGCGGAACCGTGCTGGCCCGGAATCGCGTCGGCTCGGCACTTCGAGTCCAGCGGCCGGATGCCGCTCTTGAGCAGCAGGTCCGTGCCCTCCCGTCGGGACAGCTTCAGCTTTGGTCCTAGATACCTGGCCATGATGATCAGACCCTTCTTCGTTTCGGCGGCCGGCAGCCATTGTGGGGAATGGGTGTCACGTCCGAGATGCTGTTGATCTTCAGCCCCGCGGCGTTCATCGCCCGGACCGCGGACTCGCGACCGGAGCCCGGGCCCTTGACATAGACGTCCACGCTCTTCATGCCGTACTGCTCCATGGCGTTGGTCGCGGCCCGTTCGCTCGCCACCTGGGCAGCGAAGGGCGTGCTCTTGCGCGAGCCGCGGTAGCCCGAGCCGCCGGCGGTCGCCCAGCACAGCGCATTGCCCTGGCGGTCGGTGATGGTGATGATCGTGTTGTTGAACGACGCGTGCACGTGGGCGACGCCGTCGATCACGACGCGTCGGCCCTTGCGGCGCGTCGGAGTGGCTGCTTCTGCCATTGCGTTCTCCCCCGCTACTTCCTGACGAGCCGCGGCGGGCCCTTGCGCGTCCGCGCGTTGGTGTGGGTACGTTGCCCGTTCACCGGCAACCCGCGGCGGTGTCTCATGCCCCGATAGCAGCCGAGGTCCATCAAACGCTTGATGTTCAGCTGCACTTCGCGGCGCAGGTCGCCTTCGATGTTGAGCTTCGTCACTTCGGCGCGCAACGCGTCGAGACGGTCCTCGCCGAGTTCGCCGAGCTGTGTGTCCGGATCCACGCCCGCGGCGTCGCACAGGATGCGTGCGCTCGAGCGGCCGATGCCGTAGATGTACGTGAGCGAGATGCCCGCGTGCTTGTTGTCGGGAATGTTGACCCCCGCGATTCGTGCCACTGTGACTCCCTTGATTACCTGTGCCGACGCCTCAGCCCTGACGCTGCTTATGCCGTGGTTCCACGCGACAGATCACGCGTACCACGCCCTTGCGCCGTACCACCGTGCAGTTCCGGCACATCTTCTTGACGGATGCCCTGACCTTCATCGTTATCTCCTTCCGTGCCAGCCTTGCCAGCCTTGCCGAGTCAACGCCGCCGGGGCGCATTCACACCCCGTCCACGCCGTCCCCCGGCCGTCGACCGTCCACCGCGCCCGTAGGAGCGCAGGTTGGACTTCTCCATCAACTTGGCGTACTGGCTCGACATCATGTGTTCCTGGACCTGCGACATGAAGTCCATGGACACCACCACCACGATCAACAGTGCCGTGCCGCCGAGTTGCATCGTGACGTTGAAGAACACCACCATGAATTCCGGCAGCAGGCAGACCACGGTTACGTAGATCGAGCCGAAGAACGTCAGCCGGGTGATCACATCGTCGAGGTAGTCGGCGGTCTGCCGCCCGGGCCGGATGCCGGGAATATACGCTCCCTGGCGCTTCAGGTCATCGGCGATCTCCTTGGGATCACGCATCAGCGCCGTGTAGAAGAAGCTGAAGAATATGATCCCGCCGGCGAACAGCAGGATGTAGAGCGGCTGGCCGGGCGACAACACCAGGGAGATGTCCTGCAGCCAGGCCATGCCCGGGGCCTGGCCGAACCACTGCGCCATCGACGCGGGCGCGAGCAGCAGGCTCGAGGCGAAAATGGCCGGAATGACACCCGCCATGTTGATCTTGAACGGCAGCGGGTGGCTCTGGGGCTGGTACATCCGCCGCCCCTGCTGCCGCTTCGCGTAGTTGATCATGATGCGGCGTTGGCCGCTCTCCACGAAGACCACGAAGCCGACGATGACGATGCCGATCGCCGCCACGGCGATCAGCGCGACGATGTTGATGTCGCCTTGGCGGGCCGCCTCGATCGACTGGCCCACCGCGCCGGGGAACCCGGACACGATGCCGGAGAAGATCAACAGCGATATGCCGTTGCCCACACCGCGTTCATTGATCTGCTCGCCGAGCCACATCATGAACAGCGCACCCGTCACCAAGGTCACGATGGCGGCGAAATAGAAGTCCCAGCCGGGGTTGAAGGCCAACCCCTGGCCGGCGAGCGTTCCGGTCAGCGCGGTGCCCTGGATGCAGGCGATCAGCAGCGTCCCGTAGCGCGTGTACTTGGTGATCTTTCGCCGACCGGCCGCGCCTTCCTTGCGCAGCTGATTCAGCGTCGGGTACATCATCGTCAGCAGGTTCATGATGATGCTGGAGGTGATGTAGGGCATGACCCCCAGGGCGAGGATGCTCATCCGCTCCAAGGCACCGCCTGAGAACATGTTGAAGACATCGAGGATGCCGCCCTGGTTGGCATCGAACAGGTTGCGTAGTTGGTCGGGGTTGATCCCTGGAACCGGAATGTGCGTGCCGATGCGGTAGACGAGAAGCGCGAACAGGACGAACAGCAGACGCCGGCGCAGCTCGGACAGGCCGCCGGTACGGGATCCCAACATGGTAGGTGCCGCGACGGTCATTCCTCGACCTTGCCTCCAGCCTTCTCGATGGCCGCCCGCGCGCCCTTGCTGACGCCGAGTCCCTTGACCGTGACGGCCGCGGTCACCGCGCCAGAGTGGAATACCCGGGCTCGGGTGACGTTCTTGGCCACGACGTTCGACGCCTTGAGAGCGGCGAGGTCCACGACGCCGTCTCCAGCCCCGGCCGCCGCGGCCAGTTCGGAGGTGCGCACCTCGGCGGTCTTGGTGCCGATGCGCGAGCGGAAGCCGAACGCCGGCACACGCTTCTGCAGCGGCAGCTGACCGCCTTCGAAGCCCGGTCGCACGTTGCCGCCGGACCGCGACCGCTGCCCCTTGTGGCCACGGCCCGCGGTCTTGCCGCCGCCGGCCGCGACACCGCGGCCAACGCGCTTCTTCGCCTGCTTGCTTCCCGCCGCTGGCGCAAGTGTGTTCAATCGTGCCGACATGGTCTCGGTGTCGTGCGCCGGTGCATCGTCAGTCGTTGGTGCATCGCTCATGCCAGGTCCCCGCCGTCCTCGACCTCGAGCAGGTAGGCGACTTTCGCCACCATGCCGCGTACCGCCGGCGTGTCCTCGAGCTCGCTGACCGAACCCACACGGCGCAGCCCCAAGCCCACGACACAGGCGCGGTGCTTCGGCAGTCGCCCGTGGGGCGACTTGATCAGTCTTACCTTGAGGGTCTTCTTCGACATGACACTAGGCCGTCAACTGCTCGACCGTCATGCCGCGTTTGGCGGCGACCATCTGCGGCGAGCGTATGCGGGTTAGCGCCCGGAAGGTCGCGGACACGACATTGACCGGGTTGGTCGAGCCGTAGCACTTGGCCAGGACGTCGCGAACCCCGGCGCATTCGAGCACGGCACGCATCTTCTCGCCGGCGATGATGCCCGTGCCTTCGGAGGCCGGCTGCATGTAGACGGTGGATGCGCCGAAGCTCTCCTTGATGGGGTACCAGATCGTGGTGCCGTTCAACTCGACGTCCACCATGCTGCGCCGGGCGGCCTCGTTGGCTTTCTGGATCGCCATGGGCGTCTCACGCGCCTTGCCGCGGCCAAACCCTACGCGTCCCTCGGTGTCACCAACCACGACCAGCGCCGTGACGCCGCGCTGGCGACCGCCTTTGACGACTTTGACGACGAAGTTGATGTGGACAACCTTCTCGACGATGCCTTCTTCTTCTATGGTTTCCGAATACGCCATGGTTCAATCCAATCAGAATTTCAGTCCGCCGGCGCGCGCCGCCTCGGCAAGCGCCTTCACCCGGCCGTGGTACTTGTAGCCCGAGCGGTCGAACGCCACCGTCTCGATCCCCGCCGCCGTGGCCCGTTCGGCGATCAACTGCCCCACCGCCGTGGCCGCGGCGATGCCGGCGGTGCCGTTGCGCAACGACTTGTCGAGGGTCGACGCCTGCACCAGCACGCGGTGCCGGCCCCGTTCGCCCTGGATCACCTGGGCGTAGATGTGCCGCGGCGTGCGGTGTACGCACAGGCGCAGCGCATGGAGTTCGCGAATCTTCATCCGTGTGCGCTTGGCCCGCTTCAACCGGCTGGCCTTCTTGTTCGCTTCCGGTCCCATTACTTCTTCTTGCCTTCCTTGCGGCGCACCCGTTCGTCGGCGTAGCGCACGCCCTTGCCCTTGTACGGTTCCGGTGGGCGGAAGCCGCGGATCTCCGCCGACACCTGACCCACGAGTTGCTTGTCGATGCCCTTCACGACGATCTCGGTGGGGCTCGTGGTCTGCACCTCGATGCCTTCGGGAAGCTCGTAGTCCACGGGATGCGAGAACCCGAGCTGCAGGTTCAACTGGCGGCCCCGGGCCTGGGCACGATAGCCCACGCCTTCCAGGCGGAGGTGCTTCTCGAAGCCTTCCGAGACGCCCACCACCATGTTGTTGACCAGGGAACGCGTGGTGCCCGCCAGCGCGCGGGCCGATCGAGATTCCGAACGCGGCGCGAACATCAGCACACCGTCCTCCTGGCGGACGTCGACCTCCGGCGAAATGCCCAGGGAAAGGCTGCCCTTGGCGCCTTTCGCCTTGAGGACCGTCGTGTCGCCGGTCTCCACCGCGACGTCGACGCCGTCTGGCAGGCGTACGGGGCTGTTGGCTACTCGGGACATGTTCCGTAACCTAGAAGACCGTACACAGGACTTCGCCGCCCACGCCCTGGCGACGCGCCGCTCGGTCCGTCATGACACCTAGATTGGTGCTCACGACGGCGATACCAAGACCTCCCCGAACCTCGGGCAGGTCGTCCTTCGCCTTGTAGATGCGCAATCCGGGTCTGCTGATCCGGTTGACGTCGGCGATCACCGGTTCGCCCTCGTGGTAGCGAAGGCTGACGGTCAGCTCGGGCTTCGCGCCCTCGCCCACCGCGAAACCGTCGATATAGCCCTCGTCGCGAAGCACCTCGCAGATGGCGATCTTCAGCTTCGAGCTCGGCAACGACACCGCGTCGTGATGCGCCATCTGGGCGTTCCTGATCCGCGTCAGCAGATCGGCTATGGGATCCTGCATGCTCACTTGGTCACCAACTCGCTTTCACAAGGCCAGGGATGTCGCCACGGTTCGCCGCTTCGCGGAGCTTGTTGCGCCCCAAGCCGAACTTGCGGTAGACGCCCCGGGGACGGCCGGTCTGCCCGCAACGCCGTCTCAAGCGCACCGGGGATGCGTTGCGCGGCAACTTCTGCAGCTGGAGCTGCGCCTGCCAGCGCTCGCCGTCCGACGCACTGCGATCGCCCAGGATCTTCTTCAGCTCCGCGCGCTTGGCGGCGTACTTGGCGACGGTCTTCTGGCGCTTCTTCTCGCGCTCGATGGTGGAGGTCTTTGGCATACGTTTAGTTCCTGAAGGGGAAGTCGAAGCCCCGTAGCAGCGCGAGGCCCTCTTCGTCGGTCCTGGCCGTGGTGGTGACCACCACGTCGAGGCCGCGGATCTTGTCGATCCGGTCGTAGTCGATCTCGGGAAACACGATCTGCTCCGAGATTCCCATGGAGAAGTTGCCGCGGCCATCGAATGAGCGCGGATTCAAGCCGCGGAAGTCCCGCATGCGAGGGATGGCGATGCCGATCAGCCGCTCGACGAACTCGTACATTCGCGTTCGGCGCAGGGTGACCTTGCAGCCGATGGGAAAGCCTTCGCGAATCTTGAACCCCGCCTCGGACTTCCGCGCCTTCGTGGCGACGGGCAGCTGACCCGCGATCAACGCGAGGTCCGCCATGGCGTTGTCGAGAATCTTCCGGTCGCCGACGGCCTCGCCGACGCCCATGTTCAGCGTCACCTTGTCGATCCGCGGCGCTTCCATGACCGACCGGTAGTTGAACCGATCGACCAGCGCCGGACGAATCTCGGCGAGGTATCTGGCTTGCAGGTCCGACATCTCCACTCGTCTCCGTTGGTCGACCTATTCGTCGACCGGGGTTCCCGTGCGTTTGAAATACCGCACGCGCTTGCCGTCCTCGACACGGATGCCCACCCGGTCGGCGCGGCTATCCTCCGGATTGAACAAGGCGATGTTCGACACCGCGATGGGCGCCTCGATGTCCTTGATGCCACCCGTCTCGTTGGTCATCGGATTGGGCTTCATGTGCTTCTTGACCAGGTTGATACCCGAAACCAGCACCCTGTCGGCGGATACGATGCGGGTGACGGCACCGCGTTTGCCCCGGTCTCGTCCGGCGATGACCACGACCTCGTCGTCTTGTTGGATCTTGCGCATGGAAACGACCGTTCGGGTGTCAGAGAACTTCGGGGGCGAGTGACGTGATGCGCATGAAGTGTTCGGTGCGCAGTTCGCGGGTGACCGGGCCGAAAATCCGCGTCCCCACCGGTTGCAGTGCCGGCGTCAACAGCACAGCCGCATTCTGGTCGAAACGGATCAGCGACCCGTCGGCGCGCCGGACGCCCTTTTTCGTGCGCACCACCACGGCGTCCATGACCTGGCCCTTGCGCACGCGACCCCGAGGCATGGCTTCCTTGATGGTCACCTTGACGACGTCGCCAATGCCCGCATAGCGCCTACGGGAGCCGCCGAGCACCTTGATGCACTGCACCCGTCGTGCGCCGCTGTTGTCGGCGACGTCGAGCATCGACTCCGCTTGAATCACCTTGCTCTCCTAGTCGGCGGCGGGCGCCGCATCGGCGCCACGTTCGCTCGCTCGTTCGACGATGTCGAGTAGCCGCCACGACTTCGTCTTCGACACCGGCCGCGACTCGACGATGGTCACCACATCGCCCTCTTGGCACTCGTTGCGCTCGTCGTGGGCGGCGATGCGTGTCGAGCGGCGCATGAACTTGCCGTAAACGGGATGTTTCAGCCGGCGCTCGATCCGCACGGTGATGGTCTTGTCCGCCTTACTCGAGGTCACTACGCCGGTACTCGCACGCGCCGACGGGGCAGGGGCTTGCGCCGCCTCGGGAACCACCGGTTCCGGTGCTTGGGCTGCCTCTGGGCTTGGTTGCTGTTCAGGCTCTTCGTCAGGCACTTGCCTTCTCCCGGATGAGCGTCTTGATGCGGGCGATGTCGCGCCGCGTCTTGGTGATCAGATGCGTCTGGGGAAGCAGTTCGCTGGCGCGTTGCATGCGCAGATTGAACTGCTCCTTGCGTAGGCGAACGAGTTCGCTGGCCAGCTCTTCCGCCGTCATGGCGCGGTGCTCCGTAAGTTCCGACGCGTTCATCAGCTGTCGTCCCGTACCGTACCCGTCAAACCAACGAGCGCTTCACGAACGCCGTGGCGAACGGCAGCTTCGCCGCGGCCAGCGCCAGCGCTTCCCGGGCGACGTCCTCGCCGACGCCTTCCATCTCGTAGAGCACGCGGCCTGGCTGGACGAGGGCAACCCAGTACTCGACGCTTCCCTTGCCCTTGCCCTGGCGCACTTCGAGGGGTTTCTTGGTGATCGGCTTGTCCGGAAATACCCGAATCCAGACTTTGCCGCCCCGCCGTACGTGCCGGGTCATCGCCCGTCGGCCGGCCTCGATCTGGCGCGCGGTCAGGCGCCCGCGACCCACGGCCTTCAGGCCGTATTCGCCGAAGTTGACCCGGCTGCCGCGCAGCGCGAGGCCGCGGTTGCGACCCTTGTGCTGTTTGCGGAACTTGGTTCTCTTCGGCTGCAACATGTGACGAATTCCCTCGAGCGATCCCTGACGGACCGGGCCTTAGGCCGCGGCCTCCGACTGACCCTCGCGACCGAGAATCTCACCTTTGAATATCCACACCTTGACCCCGATGATGCCGTAGGTGGTCGTCGCCTCCGCGGTCGCGTAGTCGATGTCGGCACGCAGTGTGTGCAGCGGCACGCGCCCGTCGGCGTAGGTCTCGGCACGCGCGATGTCGTTGCCGTTCAGCCGCCCGGCGACGCGCACCTTGATGCCCTTGGCACCAAGGCGCATGGCGTTCTGCATCACCCGGCGCATGGCGCGTTGGTGGCGGACGCGACGCTCGAGTTGCTGCGCGACGTTCTGGGCCACGAGCAGGGCGTCGATTTCCGGCTTGCGGATCTCCTCGACATTGATGTGCACCGGGATGCCCATCTTGCGGATGATCTGGGCTCGCAACCGCTCGACATCCTCGCCCTTCTTGCCGATGACGATGCCTGGACGAGCCGTATGGACCGTGATGCGCGCCGTCTGCGCCAGACGCTCGATCTCGATGCGGCTGACCGACGCCTGGGAAAGATGCTTCGAGATGTACTCGCGCACCTCCAGGTCGTTCAGGAGATAGTCGGCATAGTCCTTCTTCGTCGCGTACCAGACCGAGTTGTGGTCTTTGACGATGCCGAGGCGCAAGCCTGTCGGGCTGACTTTCTGACCCATTAGTCCACTATCCTTAAGCTCTCAACGCTTCTCGCCACGCTTCGCCGCATCACTCGTCCGAGACCGTCACGGTGACGTGGCTCGTGCGTTTGAATATCCGGTCCGCCCGGCCCCGGGCTCTTGGCCGGATGCGTTTCATGGTGCGGCCCTCGTCGACGTGAATCGTCGCCACCTTGAGTTCGTCGACGTCCGCACCCTCGTTGTTCTCGGCGTTGGCGATCGCCGACTCCAGGACCTTGCGCACCATCGGCGCGGCCTTGCCGGTGCTGAACTCCAGGATGCCGAGGGCACGCTCGACATCCTTGCCGCGCACCTGGTCGGCCACTAGGCGCAGCTTGCGAGGTGCGATCCGGAGCCGTCTTGCCGTGGCGCTGACTTCCATGACCGTCAACGTCTTGTTGCCTTGCGGTCGGCGGCGTGGCCGCGGAAGGTCCGCGTGGGTGCGAATTCGCCAAGCTTGTGCCCCACCATGTCCTCTGAGACGAACACGGGCACGTGCTGGCGACCGTTGTGCACCGCAAGGGTGAGGCCCACCATGTCCGGCACGATCATCGACCGCCGCGACCAGGTCCGGATCGGCCGTCTGTCCTTGTTCGCCGCCGCCTCCGACACCTTGCTCATCAGGTGCAGATCGACGAACGGACCTTTTCTCAACGCTCTGGGCATCAGTCGCTCTATCCTTTCCTTACCTTCGCCGTCACCGTCACCGTCACCACCTTCACCTTCGGCCGCGGCGGCGGACGATGAGCTGATCCGTGCGCTTGTTCTTGCGGGTCTTGTAGCCCTTGGTCGGCACGCCGGTCGGCGACACCGGATCGCGACCGCCGGACGACTTGCCCTCGCCGCCACCGTGGGGATGGTCGACGGGGTTCATGGCGACGCCGCGAACGGTGGGGCGCACACCCCGCCAACGCTTGGCGCCGGCCTTGCCGAGCGAGCGCAGGTTGTGCTCGCTGTTGCCCACCTCGCCGAGCGTGGCGCGGCACTCGGCCAGCACACGCCGGGTCTCGCCGGAGCGCAGCCGCAGGGTCGCATAGTTGCCCTCGCGGGCGACGAGCTGGCAGGACGTCCCGGCGCTTCGCGCAAGCTGCGCGCCCTTGCCGGGTTTCAACTCCACGCAGTGGACGACGCTGCCCACGGGGACGTTGCGCAGGGCCATGGCATTGCCCGCCCGGATCGGGGCGCTCGAGCCGCTCATCAGTTCGTCGTCGGCAGCGAGTCCCCGCGGCGCGACGATGTAGCGGTACTCGCCGTCGGCGTACTTCAGAAGCGCGATATTCGCGGTCCGGTTGGGGTCGTACTCCAGCCGGGCGACGGTCGCCTTGACGCCGTCCTTGTCGCGGCGAAAGTCGATCTTGCGGTAGTGCTGCTTGTGTGCACCACCCCGGTGGCGTGTGGTAATGCGACCCGTGGAACCGCGGCCGCCGGTGTTGCTCTGCTTCTCGGTGAGCGGCTTGTACGGCGTACCCTTGTGCAGGGTCGGATCCACGACCTTGACCACGAAACGTCGGCCCGGTGATGTCGGCTTGGCTTTGACGACGGGCATCGCTAGGTTTCCAGTGCCGTGAAGTCGAGGTTCTCGCCGTCTTGCAGGCGGACGTAGGCTTTCTTCCAGTCCTTGAGCTTCGTCTGCTTGGCGCGCAGTGTGCGTTTGGTCTTGCCCTTGACGTTCAACGTGGTGACATTGGCGACCTTGACGCCGAACAGGTTCTCGACCGCCAACCGGATCTCGCGCTTGGTGGCATCCTTCGCCACCTTGAAGGCGACCTGGTTGCTGGACTCGCCGAGGTCGGTGACCTTCTCCGTGATGTGCGGCTCGATCAGCACGGCGTAGCGACGCTCCTCGCACTTGAGCTGCGTGAGCGGCTCGGCGACGGTGGGCCCTTGCTCGGGATCCGCCCTGCGGCCGAAACGTAGACGAGACGCCGCCGGGCTCATGCCAGGCGCTCCTCGATGGCTTTCAGGGCCGATGTGGTCACCAGCACCTTCTCGTAGGCGATGAGAGTCACCGGATCGATCGCCGCGGGCTCACGGACTTCGACCCCGCGCAGATTCTGCGCTGCCAAGGCGAGATTCGGCTCCACTTCGGTCGTGAGTATCAGCACGTCGGTCAAGTCGAGCGCCTTCAGCTTGGCTGCGAGGTCTTTGGTCTTGTGGGTAACGAGGGAGAAGGAGGGAGTGGAGAGGAGTCGGTCTTGGCGCAGGAGTTCCGAAAAAATACAGCGGATGGCGCCCCGGTACATTTTCCGGTTCAGCTTCTGCGCATGGTCCTGCGGGCGCCCCGCAAAGGTGCGACCGCCACCGACCCAGATGGGGCTGCGGATGGAACCTGCCCGAGCCCTGCCGGTACGCTTCTGTCGCCACGGCTTGCGTCCACCGCCACGGGCATCCGACCGCGACTTTTGAGCCCTGGTGCCGCTCCGGGCGCCGGCGAGCCAAGCGACGACCGCCTGGTGCACCAAAGGCTCGTTGAACTCGTGACCAAAGGCGCTCTCCGACACTTCCACCGGCTCGCCGTTCGTTGACGCCACCGACAGGCTCACGACTGCTGCCCCGCCTTGACCGCAGGTCGCACGCAGACGTCCGCGCCTGCAGGCCCGGGCACGGCACCCTTGACGAGCAGCAGGTTGCGATCCGGATGAACGTCGACGACGGTGAGGTTCTGCACGGTGACACGGCGGTTGCCCATGTGACCGGCCATCTTCTTGCCCTTGAAAACCTTGCCCGGCGTCTGGCACTGGCCGATGGACCCTGGCGCCCGGTGGGAGATGGAGTTGCCGTGCGAGGCGTCCTGGCTGCGGAACTTCCAGCGCTTGATGGCGCCGGCGAAGCCCTTGCCCTTGCTCACGCCCGCGACATCGACGGTCTGGCCCTTCTCGAACTGCGCGACACCGAGCTCAGCACCGGGGATGAGTTCCTCGCCGGGCGCATCGGCCAGGCGAAACTCCCACAGGCCGCGACCGGCCGCGGTCTCCGCCTTTGCGAAGTGCCCGGTCTCGGGTCGGTTCAGGCGGTTGGCCGCAACCTGGCCGGCGGTGACCTGCACGGCGTTGTAGCCGTCGGTCGCCTGGGTCTTCACCTGGGTGACGCGGTTCGGCGCGGCTTCGATGACAGTGACGGGTATCGACTCACCGGTCTCGGTGAACACCCGCGTCATGCCGCTCTTTGTTCCTATGACCCCGATGGTCATCGGCTGCTCACCTCGAAGTTCCTAGTTGCGTTAACAGTTGCGTTAAAACTGGCGCGGTCGCCAGTCAGGCCGACCGCGGCACACTGATCTGCACGTCCACGCCGGAGGCGAGGTCGAGCTTCATCAGCGCATCCACGGTCTTCTCGGTCGGCTCGACGATGTCGAGCAACCGCTTGTGGGTGCGGATCTCGTACTGATCACGGGCGTCCTTGTTGACGAACGGCGAGATCAACACGGTGTAGCGCTCCTTGCGGGTCGGGAGCGGAATCGGGCCACGCACCTGTGCCCCGGTGCGCTTTGCCGTTTCGACGATCTCCTCCGTCGACACGTCGATCAGGCGATGATCGAAGGCCTTCAGGGAAATCCGAATGCGTTGGTTCTGATCCACAGTCTGTCCTGAAGTCCTTTAGTTCGTTTTCTCGATGCGGCCACCTGCATGTCGCGCGGCGCCCGCACATCGGCAACTTCTTGTTTTTCTTGGCCTTTCTTGTCGAACCAAGACGCTCTCCCGAGGAAGAGCCGAGTACACAGAAGCCCGCCGCCGTCGTAGCGGAGCGCGGATTCTACGCATGTAGCCATTCTGTTACAACGGCGAATTGCGCCGCCCCAGCGCCGCCCCTTTGCGTCCCCAACCGTACCTCGGCCACGCCGCCGACGATCACGGCTCTCCGCCATCTCAGCGCCATCTCAGCGCCACCTGAGCGCTACCTGGCTGCTCCGCGAGGTGCTGGGCGAGGTCCGCAGGCTGATGCGGTTCGAGCTGCTCGGTTTCGATACGGACGCGTGTGTCCGCGAATCCAATCAACCCTCGCTCTATTTGGGCACGAGTCCGTCGGGACGACGTTCGAGCTCCGCAGGAACGTAGCCCCCCGCCAGAATCTCATCAAGCCCGACGAATAGGAACGCCAATCCGGCCGCAACCACTAGAAGGGTGCCGAGAACCCACTTGGCGATCAGCAACCTGAGGCGCCTCCAGTCGGGATTGTCGACCACACGTATGGGGGTGAGTTCTTTGGCGAGTCGATCATTGGATGGTCCGACTGATTGGACGAAATCACTCATCGACGGTGTCTGCTGATGTGTCTTCAGGGAGCCAACTAGTGCGACAACCCATCCCACCACAGTCCAGCCTAGGAAGAGGTTGAGCATGAAGATGGACCACCGTCGTGGATGTGATCGCAACGCAGCAACGAGGGATGGAATGAGGTATATGAAGACCGCCAGGAGGAAGCCTCCCAGCATGGCAATGAGGATGCCCAAGTCGCGAAACATGGTTAGACGTCCATTGTCCTCAGCCGATCGTCCGTCTGGAACGCCAAGTGGCCCTTAGGCCCGACCTGTGGTTCGTCCGATCCCCCAACAGCTTCGTGAGGCTCTGCCACCAAGGTAGGTCGAGGGCACCATCCAACATGATATTCACGAGGCCCACAATCCACACAAATTGCATGCAAGGAGGGTCAGGACGATACCGATCCTTGCTTGTAGGTAAAGTCCGACCCGTATCCGGTACCACCGATCGACTGCGCGGCATACCCATTTTGGTACTGACCTACCACCACGGCAAGTGGAGCACGTCATCAAACGAAGCGTTTACGATTGACATGATCCACCAAGCATTGCAGACGATCACGGTCAGAGCGATCCACAACCTCTGTCTCCGCGTTGATCGCCGAAACAACCCTATGACCGTCAGCGGCTGTCGTTCGACGGGCTTTTGCGTGGACTCCATGCACATTCCTCAAGTATACGCGCTCAATCCAAGGGTGATATCCAAGTGGGGCCATCGCAAATCGGAACCAATTGGTCGGCCTGTAGCGCTACCCCAAAGGCCAAAAGCGCCGCCCTGCCGGCCGTTGTGATTGCGATCGTGCTCGCGCCGCCCGCAGTGGTCAGCAGCCCGGCGGTGAACAGCGCATTCCTGCACGTGTTGATGCAAGTACCGGCGTAGAACACGAAACCACCTGCCGAGTGAGCGGCTCCTTGAGGCATATACCCCTCCGGGCATTGTGGCGGGACTAGTCCCGCACGGTATCCGTCGGGCCAATAGCTAGCAATGGTGTCCCAGAAAGACTCCCACGTAATGGGCTCCCTCTCCTTCACGGGGAGACACGCCCAATGTGTGGCATCGCCGCCGCATCCTCCCTCGGCAAAATCCTGGAGTGCTTCGTAGTATTCCCCTCGCTCGCGTAGCGGGAGATTTTGGCTGGCCCAATGGAAACACTTCAAAGTGGGATTGTCGTAACAATACGTCTCAGGCAAGCATCCTTCGAAGTCTTCCAAACCTGCCTCAGTCTGGCATTCGTCAGACTCATCGTAAATGCCGTCCCCGTCTTCGTCGGCCAACGCTTCCGTTCGAATCACACCCGCACCGGTTTGGCTCATATGGGCTACGTAGAAGGTACCCCACCCCGTTCCGTAGCTTGGGCAAGCGGCCCAAAAGGCTGCCGTGCCGCCGCCGGGGCACTCGACCCAAACGCTACCACCATACCCTCGAACCACGACAAGCTCCGTGTTGGCTGGACAGCCGTCATTCCAACGGGTCCCTGGAGTCGTTGGGCAGTAGTCGGGTTCCTCATCGAACACGCCATCACCATCCGAGTCGGTTAGCGGATTGGCGAATACATGCGGCGCGCAGATCACGAGCGCCGCTGCGGCAGCATTGCATAGCTTAGAAGTCTTCATGTGGTTTCTCCCGTCAGCGACACTCGTTAACTCGCGTTAACGGAAGCGGAGAGATCTAGAAAATGCCCCCTCGACCCATGCCCCATGCCCACCATGGCAACCCAGCTCCCCCGCCCGCCCACCTTGGCCTGCGACCGCTGCTGCTCGTCTTCGTTCGCGGCATCGCCGAACGTCTGGCGAGCACCCCCCGCCACCCGGAATCCCCGTCGTGCCTCGACATGGAACTGGCGATCCGCCAGCTCCGGACGGCCGCCCTGGCTCCCACCACGCGCAAGGCGTACGCGGGCGCGCTACGCCGCTTCGACAACTGGCTGGCTGGTCGGCCGCCGACGGACAGCTTCCTCGCGAGGCACCTCGACGAGATGTTCCGCCGCGGCCTCGCCGCCCCCAGCGCCGCACTCGTGGTCGCCGCCCTTCGCCGCGCGGTCCGCGATCTCGCAAGGGCCGGACACCGTTGCGGGGAGCACCCGGTCGGACCCGTCACCCTGGAGCGGCTCGCGCGCTACCGCCGCGAAGCCGCCGACAGGGGGCGTGGACAGGCCGGTCCGCTTCTCTGGGAGGACGCCGACCGGATGAGCGAAGGCGCCGAGGCCCGCCGCGATGCGCGCGGCGTGCGCGACGCGGCACTGATCGGCGTCGCCTCCCACGCGCTGCTGCGCGTCTCGGAGATCTCCCGCCTGGACGCCGAGGACGTGTCGCCGCAACGGGGCGGCTCAGCGCTCGTGAGGATTCGCCGCAGCAAGACGGACCAATACGGGCAGGGCGCCGTCCTGCACGTCTGCCGGGACGCCGCCGAACGACTCAAGCATTGGATGACCATGGCCGGCATCGAATCCGGTCCGCTGTTCCGTCCGGTAAAGGGCGGCGCCATCGAAACGGCGCGACTGGGACCCGGCGCGGTCCGCGCGACGATCAAGCGCCGGGCGGACCAGGCCGGCATCGACCGGCGGGTGTCGGGCCATTCGCTCCGTGTCGGCGCCGCGCAGTCGCTGGCCGAACGCGGGGTGTCGCTGGCGGAGCTCCAGGTGATCGGGCGCTGGACGTCGCCCGCGATGCCCGGCCGCTACGTGCGCGGGCAGGAGGCCTCCCGCGGCCCGGTGGCGCGGCTGCGGGGCCGCAAGGTAAAAAAATGCAGAAGGCGCTTGCAACCGGCGAAACGGTAGCGCTAGGCTCCGTTAACGCGAGTTAATCGACTACTTCAACGCCGGTTTAGCGGACAACTTGACTCTTTAAGACTCTGTTCATACGTCACTCGAACTCGGTCGAATCGGGCGACCGAGGGCAACGAAAATCGTCAGGACTTCCTGATGATCCCCTGGGCGATGTTGTCCGGGACTTCCGCGTAGCGCGCGAACTCCATGGTGAACGTGGCCCGTCCCTGGGTCGCGGAGCGGAGATCCGTGGAGTAGCCGAACATCTCCGCGAGCGGCACCGAGGCGCGCACGATCTTCCCCGCGGGGTTCTCGTCCATGCCGTCGATCAGGCCCCGGCGGCGGTTGAGGTCGCCGACGACGTCGCCCATGTAGTCCTCCGGGGTTACCACCTCCACGGCCATGACCGGTTCGAGCAGTACCGGGTCGGCGTTCATGGCGCCTTCCCGCATGGCCATCGAGCCCGCGATCTTGAACGCCATCTCGCTGGAGTCCACCTCGTGGAACGAGCCGTCGTGCAGGGTCGCGCGGACGTTGATCAGCGGATAGCCGGCGATGACGCCGTTGTTCATCTGCTCTTCCAGACCCTTGGCAACCGCCGGGATGTACTCCCGCGGCACGACGCCGCCGACGATGGCGTCGACGAACTCGAAGTTCGCCACGTCCTCTTCGCCGTAGGTCGGCTCGAGCTTCACCCAGACGTGGCCGTATTGGCCACGACCGCCGGTCTGGCGGATGTACTTGGCCTCCTGGTCCACCGTTGCGCGGATGGTCTCCCGGTAGGCCACCTGGGGCTTGCCGATGTTCGCCTCGACGCCGAACTCGCGGCGCATGCGTTCCACCAGGATGTCGAGGTGAAGTTCGCCCATGCCGGAGATGATGGTCTGGCCGGATTCCTGGTCTGTCTCCACGGAGAAGGACGGATCCTCCTGGGCGAGCTTGCCGAGCGCCACGGACATCTTCTCCTGGTCGGCGACCGACTTCGGCTCCACCGCCACCGAGATCACGGGGTCGGGGAAGTCCATGCGCTCCAGGGTGATCACTTCTTTGCCGTCGCACAGCGTGTCGCCGGTCGTCGTGTCCTTGAGGCCGATTGCCGCGGCGATGTCGCCGGCCCGGACCTCCTTGATCTCGTTGCGGCTGTTGGAGTGCAGCTGCACCATGCGGCCGATCCGCTCCCGCCGCAGCCGCGTCGCGTTGAAGACCTGGTCGCCGGAGTTCAGCACGCCCGAGTAGACCCGGAAGAACGTCAACGTGCCGACGAAGGGATCGGTGGCGATCTTGAACGCCAGCGCCGCGAAGGGTTCGTTGTCGTCCGACTTGCGATCCGATTGCGTCTCGCCGTCCTCGAGAACGCCTTCGATGGCCTTCACCTCCGTGGGTGCCGGCAGGTAGTCGATGACGGCGTCGAGCATGGCCTGGACGCCCTTGTTCTTGAACGCGGAGCCACACAGCGCCGGCACGATCTCGTTCGCCAGCGTGCGAATTCGGATGCCTTGGCGAATCTCGTCTTCGGTGAGTTCGCTGTCGTCGAGGTACTTCTCCATCAACTCCTCGTTCGCCTCCGCGGCGTTCTCGACGAGTTGCTCGCGCCAGTGTTCGGCCTCGGCGACGAGATCGTCCGGGATGTCCTCAACGTTGTACGTCAGTCCCTGATCGTCTTCATTCCACAGGATTGCCTTCATACGGACCAGATCGACGATGCCCCTGAAGTCCTTCTCGGCGCCGATGGCAAGCTGCATGGGCACGGGTGTGGAGCCCAGTCGGTCACGGATCTGGTCGACCACCCGCGGGAAATCGGCACCGTCGCGGTCCATCTTGTTGACGAACACGATGCGCGGCACCTCGTAGCGGTTCGCCTGGCGCCAGACGGTCTCGGACTGGGGCTCGACGCCCGCCGTGCCGCAGAACACCACCACGGCACCGTCGAGCACGCGGAGCGAGCGCTCGACCTCGATGGTGAAGTCGACGTGGCCGGGGGTATCGATGATGTTGATGCGGTGCTGCTCGTACTGCTGGTCCATGCCCTGCCAGAAGCATGTCGTCGCCGCCGAGGTGATGGTGATGCCCCGCTCCTGCTCCTGCTCCATCCAGTCCATCACGGCGGCACCGTCGTGGACCTCGCCGATCTTGTGCGACAGACCCGTGTAGAAGAGCACGCGCTCGGTGGTGGTTGTCTTGCCCGCGTCGACGTGGGCGACGATGCCGATGTTACGGTAGCGGCCAATGGGGGTGCTGCGAGCCATTTTCGTGTAGTCCTCTACTTGGGGATCGGGACGCGATCCCTCGGTGCCTGGTACGGAACGCGGAAGGGTGGCGCGCTCAGTAGCGGAAGTGCGAGAAGGCCTTGTTCGCCTCGGCCATCCGATGGGTCTCCTCGCGACGCCGCACCGCGCCACCGCGACCATCGGACGCGTCCACCAGTTCACCCGCGAGGCGCGCGGCCATGGACTTCTCGCCGCGGCCGCGGGCACTGTCCACGAGCCAGCGCATGGCGAGCGCCTGGCGCCGGGACGGTCGGACGTCCACCGGCACCTGGTAGGTGGCGCCGCCGACCCGTCGGGACTTCACCTCGACGAACGGTGCCACCGCCTCGAGCGCCTTGTCGAAGGTCTCGATGGGATCCCGGTGGTCGCGTTCCTCGATCCGCGTCAGGGCACCGTAGACGATGCGCTCGGCCACCGGCTTCTTGCCGCTGACCATGACGTGGTTGATGAACTTCGCGACCGTCTGATTGTGGTACTTGGGATCGGGAAGAATTTCGCGCTTGGCGACAACTTTGCGTCTGGGCATTTGTCTTGGGTCTCCTTAGTCACCCCGCCCGAACCGGTCGGAGTGCATCTTCAGGTCAATCCGCCACGGCGGGCGGCCTTACTAGGATCGGTCGGCTACCGTCTCGGCTACTTGGGCCTCTTGGTGCCGTACTTCGAGCGACGCTGGCGGCGGTCCGCCACGCCGGAGGTGTCGAGGGTCCCGCGGATGGTGTGGTAGCGCACACCTGGCAGATCCTTGACCCGACCGCCCCGGATGAGCACCACGGAGTGCTCCTGGAGGTTGTGGCCCTCGCCGCCGATGTACGAGTTAACCTCGTAGCCGTTGGTCAGGCGCACACGGCAAACCTTGCGCAACGCCGAGTTGGGCTTCTTCGGCGTGGTCGTGTAGACCCGCGTACAGGTGCCGCGCTTCTGCGGACTGCCCTGCAATGCCGGCACCCGGTTCTTCTCGATCCGTCGCTTGCGCGGCTTGCGCACCAGCTGGCTGATCGTGGCCATCTACTCTCCTGAATCCGTGGCTCGGGCGTCGGGCACTCATCGCCCCAACGCGCCGTCTCAAGGGGCGCGGATTGTAGGCTGGCTTGGATGGGCTTACAACTCCCTGTTGAGCACCGACACACTCGCGCTGTCGGCGTCGGGCATCGTGCGGTTTTCGCGTAATATCTTCGCCGGTGCCAAGGGGCACCATCGCGGCTTGGGTTTATGGGAGGACATGGGATGCAGCAGGCGCACGACTTGCGCGAGGAAGGCGACGAGCTCTACGGGATGGTCCGCAACCTGGAACCGGACGACTGGGATCGCCACACGCCGTTCAAGAACTGGACCGTCAACGACGTCATCGCCCACCTGCACACCACCGACCTGGTCGCCACCATCGCCGTGGAGGAACCGGATCGTTTCCGCGCCATGGTCCGCGCCGGCGAGCGGGCGATCTGGATTGGCGGCGCGAGCGCGAATCCGGCCGACCTGCCCACCGGCGCCGAACTCGGTGAGCGTTGGTACGCCTACCTCGGAGAACTTTGCGACCGGCTGGCGCGGATCGACCCGTCGATGCGCGTTCCCTGGTTCGGCCCGGACATGGGCGCACGGATGTTCGCCACCGCCCGGCAGATGGAGACCTGGTCCCACGGCCAGGACATCTACGACCTCCTGAAGCAGCCGCGCAACAACACCGACCGCATCAAGAACATCGCCGTCATCGGCGTGCGCACCTTCGGCTGGACCTTCGCCAACCGCCGCGAGGAGATCCCCGCCGACATGCCCTACGTGCGCCTGACGGCCCCGTCCGGCGAGACCTGGGAGTGGAACGAGCCCAGCGAAACGAACTTCGTCCAAGGCGACGCCGTGGAGTTCTGCCACGTGGTGACCCAGGGCCGCAACATCGTCGACACCACGCTCGAAGTCGTCGGCGACACCGCGACCCGGTGGATGGCCGTGGCTCAGTGTTTCGCCGGCGGCCCGGAGACGCCGCCCGCACCGGGTGAGCGCCACTGGAAGGCATGACCTGACATCGGCTTCGCACCGCCTACAGGATCCGCCACCAGGGAACCGCGAGGATCCCGTCTGGCGGCGTAGCGAGGAACGTAGGTCATATTGCTCATGGCCATGGCGATTATCGCCCACGGCACGGGCAATCATCAAAGGCCGTAGACGCCTCGGATGTCTGCGAGCTCGTTGTGGATGGGGCGGGTGTCGGCCGGATCTTTGGGAATCGTAGACCTACTCTCGAGGACCACCGCCAGACTCGAGGCCCCTACAAGGACTCGTCGGCCGCCGAGACGGGCGCAAGTAGCTCGACCGCGAGTTCGCGCGCTTCGTCCAAGGTCTCGACCAGGTGGCCGTCGGGGACGCGTTGCAGGATGTTGAGCGTGTGTAGCGTGTGGGAGACCGTCGCCGACAGCCCCAGGACGATGACCGGGGTGTGCGCCTGGGTCGCCACATCGAACAGCGTCTCGATCACCATCGCCGCGCTGTCGTCCAGATAGGTGGCGCCGGAGAAGTCGAAAACGACGATCTCGTGCTCCTTGATGTCCGCGCCGATCACACCAACGAGCTTGTGCGACGACGCCACGGTGAAACTACCCCGCAGCGCGACCAGGCCCACACGCGCCGCGTAGGGATCCGCCGTGAGCAGTTGCGGGCGGCCCGCGAAGAAGGTTCGGTCGAGCATCGGCACCGACACCACGCTGTCGAGTTCCAGGCCCTGCAATTGCCGGCCATGGGCCATTCCCGCCGCGATCATCCCGATGGCGACCGCCGTCAGGAGGTCGACGAATACCGTCAGGCCCAGGGTGATCACCATGACCACCAGGTGTTCGCGCTCGAGGCGGTGGATGCGGGCGATCAGGCGCCAGTCGATGACGTCCCAGCCGATCTTCGCGAGTATGCCCGCAAGCGCGGCGTGAGGGATCGGTTCGACGAGACCACCGAGGCCGAGCACCAGGGCGAGCATGAGCAGCGCGTACAACGCCCCCGATATCCGCGACCGTCCGCCGGCACGGATGTTGGTCACGGTCAAGATCGGCGAGCCCGCGCCGGGCAGGCCACCGATCAAGCCGGCGGCTATGTTGCCGATGCCCTGGCCGACCAGTTCGCGGTCCGGGCGATGGCGGGTACCGGTGAGCGAGTCGGCCACCAGGGATATGAGCAGGCTGTCCACCGCGCCGAGCAGACCCAGGATGAGCGCGGGCTCCACGGCATGCAGCAGGAACCCGACCGAGGGCAGGCTCAGGTGCAGCTCCGGCAGGCCGCTCGGTATCGACCCGATCACGGGCGCGTCGTTAAGCCACAGGACACCCAGCAGGGTCCCCGCGATCAGTGCGACCAGGGGCGCCGGCAACACGCGTCCCAGCCGACGCGGCCACAGTACGGCGACGGCCAAGGTCGATACGGCGATCGCCAGCGCACTCAGGTTGGCGTTCGCGATCGCGCTCGGCAGTTCGCGCATGGCGCCCACGGCGCCACCCATCGCGGCCTCGGCGCCGAGAAACGGCATGGACTGGATCGATACCACGATGATGCCGATGCCGGACATGAAACCGGACACCACCACGTGGGGAGTGTAGGCGACGAAACGCCCGATCCGGGACATCCCCAGGAGGATCTGGAGGACGCCCGCCAGGATGACGATGGTGAGGGCCTCGGCGAGGTTCGTCGCGTAACCGGTGACGATCACCGCCATGGCGACCGTCATGGGCGCCGTCGGACCGGAAATCTGCGAGCGCGTGCCGCCGAACACCGCGGCGAAGAACCCGGAGGCGATGGCCCCGTAAATGCCGGCGGCAGCACCGAGCCCCGAGGCCACGCCGAACGCCAAGGCGACGGGCAGCGCCACCACGGCGGCGGTTATGCCGCCGAACACATCGCCGCGCAGTGAACGCAGGGAGTCGTTCACGCGACGCGGCTCTGTCTATCGTGCGGGAGTTTGGCTCAGTTCGAACTCAGAGCTTCCGACAGTGCCTGTTCGATCTCGTCCGCCGTCGCGCCCTGTTCCCGGGCAAGCCGCGCCTGAGCTTCCTCCTCGCGGCGTTGCTTGCGGTCCTTGTGGTAGGACAGGCCCGTTCCCGCCGGAATCAGCCGGCCCACCACCACGTTCTCCTTCAAGCCTCGCAGGTGGTCGCGCTTGCCGGTGACCGCCGCTTCCGTGAGCACGCGTGTCGTCTCCTGGAAGGAGGCGGCGGAGATGAACGACTCCGTGGCGAGCGACGCCTTGGTGATACCGAGCAGGACACGTTCGAACACGGCCGGCTCCTTACCAGCGGTCTCGAGCTGTTCGTTCTCTGCGAGGACGTTGACGTATTCGACCTGGTCGCCCTTGATGAACTCCGATTCGCCCTGATCCACGATCTCCACCTTGCGGAGCATCTGCCGGACGATGGTCTCGATGTGCTTGTCGTTGATCGTCACCCCCTGCAGCCGGTACACCTCCTGGATCTCGTAGATGATGTACTTCGCCAACTCGGCGACACCCTTCAGGCGCAGGATGTCGTGCGGGCTCTCGGGACCTTCCGAGATGACCTCGCCACGCTCCACCTGTTCGCCTTCGAAGACGGAGATCTGACGCCACTTGGGAATCAGCGTCTCGTGGGCATCGCCATCGGTAGGGGTGATCACCAGGCGACGCTTGCCCTTGGTCTCCTTGCCGAAGCCGACGGTACCGGTTGCCTCGGCGAGAATGGCCGGTTCCTTGGGCCGGCGCGCCTCGAACAGATCCGCCACGCGCGGCAGCCCCCCCGTGATGTCGCGTGTCTTCGAGCCTTCCTGGGGAATTCGCGCAATGACGTCGCCAACACCCACGTTGTCGTTGTCCTCCCAGTTGAGGATGGCGTTGCTCGGCAGGAAGTAGTGCGCCGGCACATCCGTACCCGCCAGGTTGACGGCCTCCTCGGACTCGTCGACCAGCTTGACGCCCGGACGCAGATCCTTGCCCGCGCTCGGACGGTCCTTCGGATCGAGCACCGTGATGCTCGACAGACCCGTGATCTCGTCCATCTGGCGGTTGATCGACAGCCCCTCCTCCATGTCCTCGAAGACGACCTTGCCGGCCACTTCGGTGATGATCGGATGGGTGTGCGGATCCCACTGGGCGATGACCTGGCCTGCTTCGGCGATGGCCTCGGCAGGTACCGAGATGACCGCACCGTAGGGCAGCTTGTAGCGTTCGCGCTCGCGCCCGTGCGCGTCGACGATGGCGATCTCACCGGAACGGGAAACCGCGACCAACTCGCCCGACTCCCGGGTCACGGTCTTCAGGTTGTGCATGCGCACCGTTCCACCGTGTTTGACCTGGACGTTGTCGATCGCGGTTGCGCGCGACGCGGCGCCACCGATATGGAAGGTGCGCATCGTCAACTGCGTTCCGGGCTCGCCGATGGATTGGGCGGCGATCACCCCCACCGCCTCGCCGACGTTCACCTTGTGCCCACGTGCGAGGTCGCGGCCGTAGCATTCGGCACACACGCCGTGACGGGTATTGCAGGTGATCGGCGAACGAACCTCGATCTCGTCCACGCCGAGCTGCTCCAGGGTTTCCACCCAGGCCTCGTCGAGCATGGTTCCCGCCGAAATCAGTTCGTCCCCGCCGTCGATGTCGTGCACCGGTCGCGCCACCACGCGGCCAAGCACGCGTGCGGAGAGGGCTTCCACCACGTCACCACCCTCGATCAAGGCCGCCATGACGAGGCCGGATTGGGCACCGCAGTCCTGCTCCGTCACCACGAGGTCCTGGGCGACGTCCACCAGGCGCCGGGTCAGGTAGCCGGAGTTGGCGGTCTTGAGCGCCGTGTCCGCAAGTCCCTTGCGCGCGCCGTGGGTGGAGATGAAGTACTCGTTGACCGACAACCCCTCGCGGAAGTTGGCGATGATCGGCGTCTCGATGATGCTGCCGTCGGGCCGGGTCATCAGCCCGCGCATACCCGCGAGCTGGCGGATCTGCGCCTGGGAGCCCCGCGCGCCGGAGTCGGAGTACATGTACACCGAGTTGAACGACTCCTGGTCGTATTCCTCACCGTCGGTGCCGACGGCGTTCTCTCGGGAAATACCGTCCATCATGGAACGGGCGACGAGATTCCCGGCACGGGACCAGATGTCGACCACCTTGTTGTACTTCTCTCCCTGGGTGACCAGTCCCGAGTCGTACTGGGACTCGATCTCCGCGACCTCGAGACCGGCATCGGCGATGATCGTCGCCTTGTCCTCCGGAATGACGAAGTCCTCGATGCCTATGGACGCGCCGGACGACGTCGAATAACCGAAGCCCGTGTACATGAGCTGGTCGGCGAAGACGACGGTCTCCTTGAGTCCGACATTGCGGTAGCAGGCGTTGATCAACGCCGATATCGCCCGGCGGTCGAGCGGTCGGTTGATCAGCTTGAAGGGCAGCTCCTTCGGCACCATCTCGTACAAGAGAGCTCGACCCACGGTTGTATCGACAAGGGAAACGACGTCGTTGCCCTGCTCGTCGCGTTCCTTGATGCGCACCTTGACCTTGGCGTGCAGATCGACCTCGCGGGTGGCGAAGGCGCGACTCACCTCGTCGACATCCGAGAACCTCAGGCCCTCGCCCGTGACCCCGATCCGTTCCCGCGTCATGTAGTAGAGGCCGAGCACCACATCGTGCGTCGGCACGATGATCGGCTCACCGCTGGCCGGCGACAGGACGTTGTTGGTGGCCATCATGAGTGCCCGCGCCTCGAGCTGGGCCTCGAGCGTCAGCGGCACGTGTACCGACATGGTGTCGCCGTCGAAGTCGGCGTTGAACGCCGCGCACACCAAGGGGTGGAGCTGGATCGCGTTGCCCTCGATGAGCAACGGCTCGAACGCCTGGATGCCGAGCCGGTGCAGCGTCGGCGCACGGTTCAGCAGCACGGGATGTTCCCGGATCACCTCCGCGAGGATGTCCCACACCTCGGGAGTCTCCCGTTCCACCATCCGCTTGGCGGCCTTGATGGTGGTGGCGAGACCGCGCGTCTCCAGTTTGCCGAAGATGAAGGGCTTGAACAGTTCGAGTGCCATCTTCTTCGGCAGACCGCACTGGTGCAGCTTCAACGTGGGACCGACGACGATCACGGTACGTCCGGAATAGTCGACTCGCTTGCCGAGCAGGTTCTGCCGGAAGCGGCCCTGCTTGCCCTTGATCATGTCGGCGAGCGACTTCAGCGGCCGGCGGTTGGTACCGGTGATGGCGCGACCCCGGCGACCATTGTCCAGCAGGGCGTCGACCGCTTCCTGCAGCATGCGCTTCTCGTTGCGCACGATGATGTCCGGTGCGTTGAGATCCAGGAGGCGCTTCAAGCGGTTGTTGCGGTTGATGACCCGGCGGTAGAGATCGTTCAGGTCCGACGTCGCGAAGCGGCCGCCGTCCAGGGGGACGAGGGGCCGCAGGTCCGGCGGCAGCACCGGCAACACGGTCATGATCATCCACTCGGGCTTGTTGCCCGACTGGTCGAAGGCCTCCATCAACTTGAGGCGCTTCGAGAGCTTCTTGATCTTGGTCTCGGAGTTGGTCTCGGGAATCTCGGTTCGCAGCCTCGCGATCTCGCCCTCGAGATCGATGGCCAGGAGGAGTTCGAGAATGGCTTCCGCGCCCATCCTGGCGACGAACTCGTCGCCGTGCTCCTCGATCTTCAGGTAGTACTCCTCGTCCGTCAGCAGCTGGCCCACCTCGAGGTCGGTGAGTCCGGCGTCGATGACCACGTACGACTCGAAATACAGCACGCGCTCGATGTCGCGCAGGGTCATGTCGAGCAGCAGACCGATCCGCGAAGGCAGGGACTTCAGGAACCAGATGTGCGCCACCGGGCTCGCCAGCTCGATGTGTCCCATGCGTTCGCGGCGAACCTTCGACAGGGTCACTTCGACACCGCATTTCTCGCAGATCACACCGCGATGCTTGAGGCGCTTGTATTTGCCGCACAGGCACTCGTAGTCCTTCGTGGGCCCGAAGATCCGCGCGCAGAAGAGGCCGTCCCTTTCGGGCTTCAGGGTCCGGTAGTTGATGGTCTCCGGCTTCTTGACCTCGCCGAAGGACCACGACCGGATCATGTCCGGCGAGGCGAGTCCGATCCGCAGACTGTCGAACTCGTTGGATACGGTGCCCTGACCCCTGAGAAGATTGAGTAGGTCTTTCATGTTCGCCTTCCTTTCCTGTGCCCGTTGCCGACTCGCACCCGATTGCTCCCGGTCGACTCCCGTTGAGATTTCACGTGAGCGAAATCTCGGGGCGACCGCGAAGCGGTTGCGTCAGTCGCTCTCCAACTCGATATCGATGCCAAGGGACCGGATCTCCTTGACAAGGACGTTGAAGGACTCCGGCATGCCGGGCTCCATCTCGAAGTTTCCGTCGACGATGTTCTTGTACATCTTCGTCCGTCCCGTGACGTCGTCGGACTTCACGGTCAAGACCTCCTGGAGGGTGTACGACGCACCGTAGGCCTCAAGTGCCCAGACCTCCATCTCGCCGAACCGCTGGCCGCCGAACTGCGCCTTGCCCTGCAGCGGCTGCTGCGTCACCAGGCTGTACGAACCCGTGGAGCGGCAGTGCATCTTGTCGTCCACCAGGTGATCGAGCTTCAGCATGTACATGTAGCCCACCGTGATCGGCCGGTCGAACGAGTCACCCGTGCGTCCGTCGTACAAGGTGGTCTGGCCGTTGATCGGCAGGCCCGCCAGCTCGAGCATCCGGGTGATGTCGCCCTCCTTGGCGCCATCGAACACCGGCGTCGCAATCGGCACGCCCTCGCGAAGGTTGTCCGCCAGCTCCAGCACCTCGGTGTCCGAGAGCTCGCGGAAATCCCCGTCGTGGCTGCTGCCGGAGGTACCGTTGGCGTTGCCGTACACCGCATCGAGCAGGGTACGCACCTCGTCGGCGCGCTTCTTGGTGGCAGCGGACCGGGTGGAGTCGAGCAACCGTCCAATCTGCTCGCCGACACCCTTGGCGGCCCAGCCGAGGTGCGTTTCCAGCACCTGGCCGACGTTCATCCGCGACGGCACGCCCAATGGATTGAGGACGATGTCCACGGGTTCCCCGTTGGCGTCGAAGGGCATGTCCTCGACCGGCATGATGACGGAGATCACGCCCTTGTTGCCGTGCCGCCCCGCCATCTTGTCGCCCGGCTGGATACGCCGCTTGATGGCGAGGTAGACCTTGACGAACTTGAGCTCGCCGGGGCGCAGATCGTCACCGCCTTCGATCTTCGACTTCTTGTCGGCGAAGGTGGCGTCGAGCTCCCGCCGGCGCGCACGAAGCTGCTTCTCGGCCTTGTCGAGCTGGTCGTTCAAGGCGTCGTCCGCCATCCTGATCCGGAACCACTGGTCCCTCGCCAAGCCGTCGAGATAGGCCTCGGTGACCTTGTCGCCAGTGGCCAGGTCCGGCGCGTTGGCGGCTTCGTTGCCAAGCAGGGCCCCGCGCAGGCGTTGGCAGGTGGCATCCTCCACGATGCGGTACTCGTCATCGAGATCCTTGCGGATCTCGTCGAGTTCCATGCGCTCGATGTCGAGCGCGCGCTGATCCTTCTCGAGGCCGTCGCGGGTGAAGATGCGCACATCGATCACTGTCCCGCGGACACCCGTGGGAACGCGCAACGAGGTGTCCTTCACATCGGACGCCTTCTCGCCGAAGATCGCCCGCAGGAGCTTCTCTTCCGGCGTAAGCTGGGTTTCGCCCTTGGGCGTCACCTTGCCCACCAAGATGTCGCCTGGGGCGACCTCCGCGCCGACATAGACGATCCCCGACTCGTCGAGCTTGCCGAGCGCCGACTCGCCGACGTTGGGGATGTCGCAGGTGATCTCTTCGGGGCCGAGTTTGGTGTCCCGGGCGCTACAGGTCAGCTCCTGGATGTGGATGCTGGTGAAGCGGTCCTCCTGGACGACCCGCTCCGAGATCAGGATCGAGTCCTCGAAGTTGTAGCCGTTCCACGGCATGAAGGCGATGCGCATGTTCTGGCCAAGCGCCAGCTCGCCGGTGTCCACCGAGGGACCGTCGGCGAGAATGTCACGCGCCGAGATCCTGTCGCCCTGCTTCACCAAAGGCCGCTGGTTGATGCAGGTGTTCTGGTTGGAGCGCGTGAACTTGACGAGGTTGTATATGTCCACCCCGGCTTCGCTCGCCGTCATCTCCTCCTCGTCGACCCGCACCACGATGCGCGCCGCGTCCACCGAATCGACGACTCCGCCGCGCTTGGCGATTACGCAGACACCGGAATCGCGGGCCACGTGGCGTTCGATGCCGGTCCCCACGAGCGGCGTCTCGGTGCGGATCGTCGGTACCGCCTGACGCTGCATGTTGGAACCCATCAATGCGCGGTTGGCGTCGTCGTGTTCGAGGAACGGGATCAGCGCCGCGGCGACCGAGACGAGCTGCTTGGGCGACACGTCCATGTAGTCGACGTGTTCCGGCGTCATCTTGGTGAACTCGCTCTGGTGGCGAACGTCCACGAGGTCCTGGGTGAAGCGGCCGTCCTCGTCCAGCGTCGAGTTGGCCTGGGCGATGACGTACTCGGACTCGTCGATGGCCGACAGGTACTCGATCTCGTCGGTGACCCGGCCGTCCTCGGCCTTGCGGTAGGGCGTCTCAAGGAAGCCGTACTGGTTCGTGCGGGCATAGACCGCAAGCGAGTTGATGAGTCCGATGTTCGGACCTTCCGGCGTCTCGATGGGGCAGATCCGACCGTAGTGCGTCGGATGCACATCGCGCACCTCGAAGCCGGCCCGCTCCCGGGTCAGCCCTCCCGGGCCCAACGCCGACACGCGGCGCTTGTTGGTGACCTCGGAAAGCGGATTGGTCTGGTCCATGAACTGGGACAGCTGGCTCGACCCGAAGAACTCCTTGATCGCCGCCGCCACGGGCTTGGCGTTGATCATGTCCTGGGGCATCAACCCCTCGGACTCGGCCAGCGACAGACGTTCCTTGACTGCCCGTTCCACACGGATCAGGCCGACGCGGAACTGTTTCTCCGCCATCTCGCCGACCGACTTCACCCGCCGGTTGCCCAGGTGGTCGATGTCGTCCACCGCACCCTTGCCGTTGCGGATCTCGATCAGCGTGCGCAGCACGTCGATGATGTCCTGGTTGGCCAACGTGCCCGACCCGGTGATGCGGTTCCGGCCTAGGCGGCGGTTGAACTTCATGCGCCCGACGGCGGACAGGTCGTAGCGTTCCGGGGTGAAGAACAGGTTGTTGAACAGGTTCTCCGCAGCTTCCTTGGTGGGCGGCTCGCCGGGGCGCATCATGCGGTAGATTTCGACGAGCGCCTCGAGCCGGTTGCTGGTGACGTCGATGGCCAGCGTGTCGGAGATGTACGAGCCGCAGTCGAGATCGTTGGTATAGATGGTTTCGATGCGGCGCACGCCGGCGGCGATGAGCTTGTCGAGGACTTCGTCGGAGATGCTGGTGTTGCAGGGCACGATGATCTCGCCGGTCTCCTTGTCGACGATGTCGCGTGCAATCACGCGCTCGAGCAGGTAGTCCCGCGGCACGTCCAGACGCCGCAGGCCCGAGCGTTCCAGCAGACGCACGTGACGGGCGGTCACCCGCCGGCCGACCTCCACCAGGACCTCGTTGTCGCCACCCTTGATGTCGAAGGTTGCAACGTCGCCGCGGAGTCGTTCCGGGACCAGGTCCATGGAGAAGCCGTCGCGCTTGACGTGGAAGACGTTCTTATCGAAGAACATCCCCAGAATCTCCTCGGACGTGTAGTCGAGGGCGTGCAGGATGATGGTCGCAGGCAGTTTTCGCTTGCGGTCGATGCGCACGTAGACGCCGTCCTTGGGGTCGAACTCGAAGTCGAGCCAGGAGCCGCGGTCGGGAATGATCCGCGCGTTGTAGAGGATCTTTCCGGACGAGTGGGTCTTGCCCTTGTCGTGATCGAAGAACACACCGGGCGAGCGGTGCAGTTGGGAGACGACCACCCGCTCGGTGCCGTTGATGATGAAGGTGCCGTTCTTGGTCATGAGCGGAATCTCGCCCATGTAGACCTCTTGCTCCTTGACCGCCTTGACCGTCTTGTTGGACGACTCGCGGTCGTAGAGGATCAGCTGGACACGGACCCTGAGCGGTGCCGCATAGGTCAGCGTGCGCAGGACGCATTCGCGCACGTCGAACGGCGGTTCCCCGAGTCGGTAGTCGACGTACTCGAGCGCGGCATTGCCGTTGTAGCTGACGATGGGGAACACGGACCGGAACGCGGCGTGCAGGCCCACGGCCTGGCGTCGCGACGCACGCACGTCCCGCTGCAGGAACTTGTCGTAGGAATCCAACTGGATGGACAGCAGGTAGGGAATCTCCATCGCATCCGGCAGCGTGCCGAAGTCTTTGCGGATTCGCTTTTTCTCAGTGAAACTGTAGGCCATTCGAGTTTCCGTCGATCAATTGGTGGGATTGGCGCCACACGCCTCGGGGCCGTGGACGCTGGAGCACACAGACGCGAGGCCGGCCCCGAGGCGCGCACATGCCATGCGCGCGGAGCCAGCCCCGTATGGTCGTCCCCAAGCCCGACGCTTCCGGCGGGCGGGACGGTATCGAGTTGGGTTCAAGTCGGGCGCTACTTGACTTCGACAGTCGCGCCCGCTTCTTCCAACTGCTTCCTGATCTCCTCCGATTCATCCTTGCCGACGTCTTCCTTGACCGGCGAAGGGGCTTCGTCGACCAGGGTCTTGGCTTCCTTGAGGCCAAGGCCGGTGATCGCGCGTACCGCCTTGATGACATTCACCTTCTTGTCGCCGACACCGGAGAGCACCACCGTGAACTCGGTCTGCTCCTCGGCATCGCTCGACTGCTCGCCGGCACCCGGCGCACCCGCTGGCGCGACGGCCACCGGTGCCGCCGCGGTGACGCCGAATTTCTCCTCCATGGACTGGACGAGTTCCACGACCTCCATGACACTCATGTCGGCGATGGCGTTCAAGATATCGTCTTTGGACAAGGCCATAACGGTTGTCTCCTATTTGAGTTCGTTCAAGGGATTGGGAACCGGACGTCCAGGTTCCGAATCTGTCGTTCGTTCGACGCCACACCTACGCCTGTTGCTGTTCGCGCTGGTCACGAACCGCGGCCAGCGTCCGCGTCAGCTTGCCCGGCACATCCATGAGGGTGCGCGCGAGCTTCGTGACCGGGGCCTGCATGACCGCCATCAGCATGGCCAGGGCCTGATCCCGCGTCGGCAGTGACGCCATTCGGTCAATGGCGTCCGGCCCCAACAGTTGGCCGCCGATGGACAGGGCCTTGACGTCGAGTTCGTTTATGTCCCGAGCGGCATCCTTGAGCAGCCGCGCCGCGGAACCGGGGTCTTCCTGGGAGAACGCCAGCATCGTCGGTCCCGATGCGGCCTCGGTGAGGCATTCGAACCCGGTGCCCTCAACCGCGCGCTTGAGCAGCGTGTTGCGTACCACCCGCAGGTAGACGCCGGACTCCCGGGCACGGCGGCGCAAATCGGTCATCTCGGCGACGGATACGCCACGGTGGTCCGCCAGGACCGCCGCCAAGGCGTTGCCCGCCGCCGCATTCACGTCGGCGACGATGTCCTTCTTCTGTTCGAGCTGCAGAGCCATTTCCGTCCCCGTCCCGTTCCGGTTACTCGGCCAGCGTCGACTCGTCGACGCGGATACCCGGTCCCATGGTGGTCGACAGGGTGATCTTCTTCACGTAGTGGCCCTTGGATGACGCCGGTCTCGCCTTACGTAGATCGCCGATCAACGCCTCGAGGTTCTCCTTGACCTGGTGCGGCTCGAAGCCCACCGTGCCGACGCTGCCGTGGACGATCCCGCCGCGGTCGGCGCGGAACTGCACCTGCCCGGCCTTGGCGTTCTGTACCGCGGTCTCGACGTCGGCGGTGACGGTTCCCGTCCGTGGATTGGGCATCAGGCCCCGGGGTCCGAGCACCCGACCGAGCGGCCCGACCACACGCATCGCGTCGGGACTGGCTATTACCACGTCGAAATCGAGTTCACCACCGGAGATACGCTCGGCGAGGTCGTCGAGACCGACGACGTCGGCACCGGCGGCGGTCGCCTTGTCGGCGTTGTCGCCCTGGGCGAAGACGGCCACGCGAACGGTCTTGCCCGAACCGTGGGGCAGCGTGGTGGCGCCACGCACGGTCTGATCGGACTTCCGGGGATCCACGGCCAGGTTCACGGCCACGTCGATGGATTCGGTGAAGCCGGCCTTGGCGACTTCCTTCAACAGGATGACGGCTTCCTCGACCGGATAGACCCGGGTGCGGTCGACCTTGTCGTCGATCTCGCGCAGACGTTTGCTCGGTTTGGCCATTTATTGGACTCCCTCGACCTCGATACCGGCGCTACGTGCGCTGCCGGCGATGGTTCGAACCGCGGCGTCGAGGTCGGCCGCGGTGAGATCCGGCATCTTCAAGCGCGCGATCTCCTCGAGCTGGGCGCGATTCACCTTGCCCTTCTTCTCGGTGTTGGGCGTGCCCGATCCCTTGTCGACGTTGGCGGCCTTGCGCAGCAGCACCGACGCCGGCGGCGTCTTGGTGATGAAGGTGAACGACCGGTCGCTGTAGACCGTGATCACCACCGGGATCGGCAGGCCCGCCTCCTGGCGCTGCGTCTCGGCGTTGAACGCCTTGCAGAACTCCATGATGTTGACGCCGTGCTGGCCGAGCGCAGGCCCGACCGGCGGGCTCGGGTTCGCCTGCCCCGCCGGCACCTGAAGCTTGATGTAGGCCGCTACCTTTTTTGCCACGTCGTCACCCTTTCTCCACCTGGGAGAAGTCCAGTTCCACCGGGGTGGAGCGACCGAAGATCGTCACGCCCACGACCATGCGGCTCTTCTCGTAGTTGACTTCCTCGACCACGCCGTTGAAGTCGTTGAATGGCCCGTCGATCACACGGACCAGTTCGCCGGGCTCGAACACGGTCTTCGGCGTCGCCTTCTCGCTGCCTTCCTGCACCCGTGCGAGGATGGCGTGCGCCTCCGCATCGGAGAGCGGCGCGGGCGCATCCGCCTTACCGCCGATGAAGCCCATCACCCGCGGCGTTTCCTTCACCAGGTGCCACGTGTTGTCGTTGAGCGTCATGTGCACCAGCACGTAGCCTGGAAAGAACTTCCGCTCGCTGCGCCGCTTCTGGCCACCGCGCATCTCCACCACCTCTTCGGTGGGCACAAGCACCTCGTCGAAGTACTCGTCGTATTGCGATAGCTCGATACGTTCCTTGAGGGAGCGCGCCACGGCCTTCTCGAAGCCGGAGTAGGCGTGCACCACGTACCACCGCATGCTGGGGGCTGGTTCGGTCATGGGATTATCCGATCACACCTTTCACGAGCCAACTCAGGAGCGAGTCCAGGCCCCACAGAATGAGGGCAAACGCCAGGATGAGGATCAGCACGATTCCCGTCGTCTGGGTCGTCTGCTGGCGATCGGGCCAGACCACCCGGCGCAGTTCCTGGCGTGCCTCCCGGGCAAGATCCCAGACCCGACGGCCACGCTCGGTCTGCAGCGCGATTAAGGCCGCGACCAGACCGACACCGACCAGCGCGAGCGCGCGGATCAGCAGCGACTGGTCGCCGAAGTACCAGTTGCCGGCCACGCCGGCGGCAACAAGCACGGCCACGACGCCCCACTTCAGCCAATCGAGGATGGTTCCGGCTCCTGCTGTCGAATGAGCTGCTTGCGACATACCAATACGTCTTTCGGGTTCCCGACCATCGAAACAGTGGCAGGCCAGGAGGGTCTCGAACCCCCAACCTGCGGTTTTGGAGACCGCTGCTCTACCAATTGAGCTACTGGCCTGACGATGTTCGCGATGTCCTCGTTACGCTTCGATGCTGGTGACCACTCCCGCGCCCACGGTGCGTCCGCCTTCGCGGATCGCGAAGCGAAGGCCTTCGTCCATGGCGATGGGGCTGATCAAGGTGGCCGCGATGGCGATGTTGTCACCCGGCATCACCATTTCGACGCCGTCGGGCAGGTCCACCATTCCCGTCACGTCCGTGGTGCGGAAGTAGAACTGCGGCCGGTAGCCCTTGACGAACGGCGTATGCCGTCCACCTTCATCCTTCGACAGCACGTACACCTCCGCCTTGAATTCGGTGTGCGGAGTGATGCTGCCCGGGACGGCCAGCACCTGGCCGCGCTCGACCTCGTCGCGCTTCGTGCCGCGGAGCAGAACGCCGATGTTCTCGCCGGCCCGGCCTTCGTCGAGCAGCTTGCGGAACATTTCGACGCCCGTGCAGGTGGTGGTCTGGGTGTCCTTGATGCCGACGATCTCGATCTCGTCACCGACATTGACGATGCCCCGGTCGACCCGACCGGTGACCACGGTGCCGCGCCCGGAGATGGAAAACACGTCCTCGATGGGCATGAGGAACGGCTGATCCACGGGCCGTTCCGGCTCGGGAACGTACTCGTCCAGGGTCTCGATCAACTTCAGCACACTGCCCTCGCCGACTTCGGAGGTGTCGCCTTCGAGGGCCTGGAGCGCGCTGCCGACGACGATGGGGGTGTCCTCGGGGAAGCCGTACTGCGCGAGGATCTCTTGGATGTCCAGGGTCACCAGTTCAACGAACTCTTCGCGTTCGTCCTCGTCGAGCTGGTCCACCTTGTTCATGTACACGACCATCCGCTCGACGCCCACTTGGCTCGCGAGCAGCACGTGTTCACGGGTCTGGGGCATGGGCCCATCGACCGCGGAGACCACGAGGATCGCGCCGTCCATCTGCGCCGCGCCGGTGATCATGTTCTTGACGTAGTCGGCGTGGCCCGGGCAGTCGACGTGCGCGTAGTGTCGGTTCTCGCTCTCGTACTCCACGTGGGTCGTGGCGATGGTGATGCCGCGCTCACGTTCCTCGGGCGCGTTGTCGATCTCGTCGAACTCCTTGACCTCGCCGCCCTGGCGCGCGGCGCAGACCTTGGTCATCGCCGCGGTGAGCGTGGTCTTGCCGTGGTCCACATGTCCGATGGTGCCCACGTTGATGTGCGGCTTGGTGCGTTCGAATCTCTCTTTGGCCATTTCGCGACGGTCTCCTCAAAACTCCGTTCTCTACGCGTCTCACGGGTGACGCGGGTTGCCACGCTTGCGGCGCGTCAGTTCGACTTACGCTGCAACCGCGAAGGTTCGTGTGGTGCTCACAATCGGATTCGAACCGATGACCTCGTCCTTACCAAGGACGTGCTCTACCGACTGAGCTATGTGAGCGAGTAGGGCTCCACTTGGCGATGGCGTCCGGCACACCCATAACCAACGATCAGACGACTCCGCGGCCGATGGAGCGGGTAGCGGGAATCGAACCCGCGCCATCAGCTTGGAAGGCTGAGGTTCTACCACTGAACCATACCCGCTGCGCCAGAAACCCGCTGCGCGAGACCCGCCGCGTGAGCGACTCACCCTCGCCACTCCACGGTCCGTATCCTTCAACTTGCCGCCTCTGACTGGCCATCTCCACCACTGGTGCCTCACCGCCTGGTGGGAGCCTCCGCCACACTTGGTGGAGGGGGTAGGATTCGAACCTACGAAGGCTTAGCCGTCAGATTTACAGTCTGATCCCTTTGGCCGCTCGGGAACCCCTCCGGGACTATCAAACAAAAGACGCGCGATTTTGCCCGCGGCAGCGCACCGTGTCAACGGCAATCGCGGGTATTTTGAAGTCACAGAACCCTCTCGATTTCGCGGTACGGACCGGCGAGGAATCTTCATTTCGGTGGTGCCGCCACGAGGAGTCGAACCCCGGACCTTCTCATTACAAGTGAGCTGCTCTACCGGCTGAGCTATGGCGGCTGCGTGGCAACGGCAAGGGATGCGGCATCTTAGCAAAGGCCATGTCCCGGAGAACCGTGGCGACGGCGGGGGCTTCGAGGCTGGGCGAGGCCGGGCGAGGCCGGGAAGGTTCCCGTCACGCATCCTCGTCACAGGCCACGTACCGCAGGTCGGCCAGCACAGGCGCGGCGGCGTTGTGGACGCGAAGCCGATAGACCGTCTGGTCCCGATCGATTGCCAGCAGATTCATCTCATAGCCGAGGGCCGAGATCCGCTGCAAACGGGTGGTGGCGAATTCATGGGAAGTGAAGCGTCCCACCGACACGCCGTTGGCACGCTCGCCGGTTTGAATCACGGCGACGTCTTCGATCCCCTGGGACTGCAGCGCGAGCAGGGTCCGTCGCGCTTCGTCGCGGGACACGGCCGGTTCGACGTACACGAGATAGTACGGTTCGGCGTCCACGGTCTGCTCCTCGATGTTCGCGTTGGCGCCCGCGGCGCGAATCCGTTCCCCGGCAGCGACCGCCCCCTCCCGGTCGTTGAATGGTCCCGCCACCACGCAGTCGAGCGTCCCGGCCCAGGCGTCGGATTGGGCGGCTTCCACGGGCGACAGACCCGTTTCGGTCACGCCATCCTCGAGCACGGGAGAGGTACCGGTCGCGACGGACTCGGGCCCATCCCAATCCGACGCTTTAGGCTCGATGGGTGGCAACGGTTGTAGCGGAATCTCCACCTCGTCAGGCGGGGGTTCGGGAAGCAGCCCGGCGGCCACCAGGTCGTCCCTGGCGAGCCACGCTACCCAAGTCGCAAGCGCCGCGGCGATCACGAGCACGAGCAGCCATCGCAGGATTGCGCGCATGGGTTTGCCATGTGGGGACGAATCGGGATGTATAGCAACCCGAGTGGAACGACGGCAACCCTTACGTGTCCGGCGTGGTCGCTTTTGGGCGCGGGCGTTGACTCCCTACGGTAGGGCGATCCCGAGACCGTCGAGCACAAGGTGCGGTTCGTGACGCACCGGCATGGACAGCCGGGCCGCCAACAACCCGGCGTCGCCACCCGTCAGGACAACGTCGACGCAGTCGCCACAGCGCTCGGCGAATGACCTGACGGCCGCTTCCACGAAGCCGAGCAGCATGACGAACGTACCCGAGGAAACCGCTTCTTCGGTGTCGTTGCCAGGGGCGAGGTCGGATGCGGCGGTGTAAGCGGGGCGCACATCGGCCGTGTGTTTCAGGGCGCTGCGCATCAGGCCAAGTCCAGGCGCGATGTGGCCGCCTTCGTGGCGACCGCCGGCATCCACGAAGTCCACGGTCGCCGCGGTACCGGCACCGACGACCGCGACGGCCCTGTCCGTTCGGTGCCGTGCCGCGACCAGGGCGAGCCAGCGATCCACGCCCAGCCGCGCCGGGTCTCGATAGCCGCAGCGGACGCCGGCGAGCGTCGACGTGGTGGCCGCGAACTCGGCATCCAACCCGAACCGCGCCATGACCGCTCCCGCAAGGGCATCGCGGTTGCGCAATACCGTGGCGACTCGCACGCGTGTCGGCGCCACGTCGAGATCCGGCAACTCCGGCGACGGTAGGTGTCCCGTGGCATCGCCGAAGCGCCACTTGGTTCGCGTGTTGCCCATGTCGATGTCCAGCACCGCAGAAGAGCGTTCCCGATCCCTACTCACGAACCGACACCTCGCCACCGTTGAACTCGCGGACCCCGTCGGCGGTACGCACCCGCAGGGAACCATCCGCGGCGATACCGAGAGCCGTGCCCACGACGGTCTGCCCGGCGACGCCGCCGGTCGCTGGCAGTGTCACGATCACCGGCTGCCCCTGGTGACGGTGCGCCGCTTGCCACTCATCGCAATACGCGGAGAAGCCCCGCCTGTCGAAGTCGCGGCAGGCGGCCACCACGTGGTTGACGATACCCGCCAGCAGCGCCGTGCGAGAAGGTCGGTCGAGTTGCTCTGCGACATCGGCGACGGGCTGATCGATCCGCGAGCCAACCGCTCCCGCACAGCCGACGTTGACACCGATGCCGACGACAACCTCCACGGGCGCCGTGGCGCGCACCAGTTCGATCAGTATGCCCGCAAGCTTCCGGCCATCGAGCAGGACGTCGTTCGGCCACTTCAACTCGACGCCCGACAGCCCGGCCTCGATCAGCCCTCGGCGGACCGCCACGCCCACGACCAAACTCAACGCCCCGATCTCGGCGAGTGGCCGGCCGATGGCGAAGCCGAGGGAGACCGCCAGGTTTCTACCGAAGGGGCTCAGCCATTGACGACCGCGCCGTCCGCGACCTCCGGTCTGGACTTCCGCCGTGAGCACGCAGCCGTCGATGCGTTCCCGGCTCGCCCGTGCCAAGAGCGTCGTGTTGGTGCTGGCGATGTGGGCGCGCACGTCGAAGTCGCCGAGCCACGCGGCGGTCTCAGGCCGCAGGGCCGCGCGGACACCCTCCAAGGAAAGGAGATCGACATCGTTGTCCAAATCCGCCCGCTCACCGCTCACCCGGATGCCGTAGTCGGTCAACAGCATCGTCTCCTCCCTGGAGAGAGGCGAAAGCATGGCCGATCGATTGCCGGCGAGCTGGTCGAACACCTGGCCAAGCGCTTCGGAGGTCTGCTCGGAAGGCGCCGAGACCCGCTGACCGGGGGTAGTGCGCTGGTTCAAGTTCGTTGACGGGCCAGTTGGCTGTGGGTAACGTCGAGTGTACACACGCCCGAGAAGTCACCGTGCCCAGGGATCCCTCCCAAACCGAGCTCCGGCGCGCCGGTCTGAAGGTCACCATGCCTCGCATAAAGGTGCTGGAGGTATTGGAGAGTGCGGAGCCGCATCACCTGTCGGCGGAAGACGTCTACAGGCAGCTACTCAAGGTCGACGAATCCATCAGCATCACCACGATCTACCGCGTACTCACCCAGTTCGAGCAGGCGGGCATCGTCGAACGGCACAACTTCGACGACGGTCATGCGGTCTACGAACTGGCGACCGAGGACCACCACGACCACATGGTGGACGTCGAGACGGGGACCGTCACGGAATTCGTCAACGATCGGATCGAGGATCTGCAGCGGGAGATCGCCAAGGAACACGGCTGCGAGCTCATTCACCACGAACTGGTGCTGTACGTCCGTAAACGCGCTCCTTAGCGGTCCGTTTCCGAAATGGCGTCCCAGTGCGACGAAGTGACGATCTGCTGGAGAAGCGGCGACCGGTCATGCAGGCGTGGAGCGACTTCGTCTATCCGCCGGGGCGACTCAGCCAGGACCAACGGTGGCGCGTAGCGCAAAGGGAGCGCCTGTACGTCAGCCTGCCTGTCGCCATTCGACCGGTGCCAATTGCTCGCTGGCTCTACGGCTACCACCGGGAGAACGACCCGGAGCGGGCCGAGTCGTACAGAGTTGCCTTCGCAGACGAGTAGAGATTCGTCAGGCTGGGCGCAGCAGGTCCAGTAGCTTGTCGCGGTTGTTTTCGGCGGCGTGGTCGTATGGTGTCTTGTCCGCATCATCTCGGATGGCGGGGTCGGCACCAGCATTCAGGAGTGCCCCTACTACCTCTGCTCTGACACCGCGCATGGCGGCGAAGTGCAGCGCCGCGCGTCCTTTCGGATCAGTGGCGTTGATGTCGACGCCCCTGGCGATGAGCCAGGCGCTGGCTGCCGGTTTCTTGAAATACATCAGGTCCATGAGCGGGGTGCGTCCGTGGAAGGTCTGTTCCCAGTCGGCGCCAAAGCGGTCGAGCAGGTCGCAACCTCTTGTGCCTTGCCGTCCGCCTTCGGCGAAGGTGACGGCGGATACGGCGGGCGATGGGTCCGCGCCGTGGTCGAGAAGGTACTCGGCCAGATCGTAGTTCCGCTGGCGGCTCAGGGTGCGCCACAGTGGCGTGGCCGTGAAGATCTCGCCCCCTTCGTCGATCTGCTCGGCGGCATCGACATCGGCGCCGGCGTCGAGCAGCAGGGTCGCCGAACGGACGGCGGCGTCGCTTCCGAGCGACGTCCAGAATCCCGACCACGCGACGTAGTGCAGTGGCGTCCTGCCCCGTCCGTCACGCCGGTTCGCCTCCCCGGGTGTGTCCAACGCCGGCGCGAGCCGGGTCTCGTCGAGCAGAGCCGCGGCGATATGCGTGTCGATCCTGGCGCCGTCATCGACGAGCACGTCGAGGAACTGGGGGGACGGACCCACGGCCGCGTACGCAAGCGGCGGCAGTTCGTCCGGGCCCGCAGCCAGGTTCGGATCCGCCCCCTCGGAGAGCAGTACCCGTAGCGCCCGGACATGGCCGGCATGCCTTGGAATGGTGCTGTGGTACTGGACGATGCGCGTCAGCGGCGTGTGACGCGACCCCGTGCCCGAGACCACGTTCGGGTCGGCACCGGCTCCTAGCAACACCTCGACCATGTCGTCTCGACCGGCGAAAGCGGCATCGACGATAGGCTTCCAATGCGTCGCCGCGGTCGGCTCACGAGCGATGGCGGTGCGCAATGCCGTGAGGTCGCCCCGGGCGATGGCGGCGCAGGCTGCCCGATGAGTCTGCATCAAGCCATTTGCGACTGGATGTAGTTCTGCAGGCCGGTCTTGCCGATCAGGTCGATCTGGGTTTCGAGCCAGTCCACGTGTTCCTCCTCGGAGGTGAGGATGTCCTCGAACAACTCCCTGCTGACGAAGTCGGCAACGGACTCGGAGTAGGCGATGCTCTCACGCAGCACCGGCATGGCGTCCATCTCCAAGGCCAGGTCGCAGTCGAGGATCTCGGGGACGTTCTCGCCGACACGCAACTTGCCGAGATCCTGCAGGTTCGGCAAGCCGTCGAGGAACAGGATCCTCTCGATCAGCCGGTCGGCATGCTTCATCTCGTCGATGGATTCGGCATGCTCGTGTTCGCCCAGCTCCTTGAGCCCCCAGTCCTTGAACATGCGCGCGTGCAGGAAGTACTGGTTGATGGCCGTCAACTCGTTCTTCAGCACCTGGTTCAGGTAGTCGATGATCTTCGGGTCTTGGGGTTTCATCGGTGTCCTCTTTGCGCCAGCACGGGTCCGAGCAGTTGCTCGGGTCCGAGCACCGGCTCTTGGCGAGGACTATACCCGCCGTCAATCGAACGATCAACGCAACTTGTTGATATTGATAATGAAAAACAATCTCAAAAGCAGAAGACGAGACACGTTGAAGTCGTTCTCTGTCTCCGCAAGAAGAGGGCCAGCGGCAACCCAACCCGTCTACTCGGCTTCGACTAGGGATTCGTACCTGCGCATATGCCGCCGGAAGGCGAGTTCGTCGCCGCGGACCTCGAATATGCGCGCCAGATTGTAGTGGGCGTCGGGGATCTGCGGTGCCTGGTGGTAGTAGGAGACGGCGCTGTCGAGTTCGTCGAGTTCGTCGAAGACCGTACCCAGGTTGTAGAGCGCCAGCTGATGTTCCGGAACCGCTTCCAGCGCCGCTTGATAGTGCCGCTTCGCACGCCGCAGATCGCCCCTGATCTGGAACAGGCGGCCTAGGTTGACGTGGGCGTCGGCGTTGGCGGGATTGACCGCGATCGACCGCCGGTAGGCTTCGGGCGCCTTGTCGGGTGCCGTTTCCTCGAGGTCAAGGCCCAGGTTGTACCAATCGTCGCTGTCGAGGTCGTCGCTCTGCCGGGCGACGTCCAGGTTGCGCTTGGCCAACGTGCACACCTCGCCTGCGAGGTTCTCCACATCGAAGGCGAAGTGGCCTTGGCCCGTCTCCGCATCCCACAGCGTATCCTGCTCGCGCACCATCACGGTGCTGCCTTCGGCGACGATGCGCATGGACGACAGGGGCCGCCGACGGCCATCGGCGACGAGGCGGTCACGGAGCTTGACCAGTGCGGAGATCGTCCGGCGGGGCGGCACATCGGCATCGAGCAGGCCCTTGGCGGTGCGCAGCAGGATCATGTCCTGGAAGGAGAATCGGAACTCGTTGCCATTGCCACGCGACGGTTCGATCAGACCGTGGCGCACCACGCGGCGGATCATGTCCGGCTTGAGTCCAACCAGCTGGGCGACCTCGCGCGTGCGATAGCCACCGACCCGCGTCCCGCCGGAGGAACGAGAGCGCCGCATCGGTGTCCTGGCCAGGTTCACTCTCGTTTTCCGTTAGCCGCTGGACTGCTTTTTCGCGGTAGTCCTCGCGGTGTCCGCCGACTTGGCCGGGCGGGCCCGTTTGGCGGGTTTGCGATCCCCGACGGATTGTCGAAGCGCTTCCATGAGATCGATGATCTTGGCCTCTGCCTGCTCTTCCGGTGCCACGGAGATGTCCTGACCGTCGACCTTCTGCTGGATCAATTCGAGCACCCGCTCCCTCACCTCGTCCGTGTAGTTCTCCGGCTCGAACGCCTCGTTGGCGCGTTGCTCGATGATCTGGATCGCCAGTTCGAGTTCTGACTCGTTGACGTCGCAGCTGTCGAGGGGGACGTCGTCCAGCTGACGCAGCTCGTCGGAATGCTTGAGCTGCTCCATGACGAGGCCCTCGCCCATCGGCCGGACTAGCACGAGGTAGCTCTTGCCCCGAGCCGCGTAGCGCGCCAGCGCCGCGCGCTGGGTCTTCTCAAGGGCGGCGCGCAGCAGGTGGTAGGAACGGGACGCACCCTTGTCGGGGCCCAGGTAGTAGACCCGCTCGATGTAGATGCGCTCGACTTCGGACAAGGGGATGAACTCGTCGATATCGATGGAATTGGTGGCGACGACGTTCAGCGCCTTCAACTCCTCGTCGGTGAACGTGACGTACTGGCCCTTGGCGAATTCGTAGCCTTGGATGCGGTCCTCGCGGGCGACTACCTCGCCGTCGGACGCACGGATATACTGCTGGCGCAGGCGCGAACCGTCCTTGCTGAGGTAGTTGAAACGAACCGCGCGGGTATTGTCGGCGGTGGCGAAGAGCTTGCACGGGATCGACACGAGGCCGAACGAGATGGTTCCGGAAGCCATGGGGCGGGCGGCCATGTGACATCTCCCTGTGGTCAGGCCGAGAGCGAATATAGCTGCCTTCGGCCTCGTCCTCAAGGTTGACGGGCGACGCGATCAAGATGCTGCACCTACCAAGAAATCGAAGCACTACGAGAATCCTATGCTGTGCCGCCCCCTGAACCGGACTTGAGCGCGTAGAGCGGTCGGGTTTCAGCCACACGCAATGCCTAGTCAACCCGGGAGCGGGCCACTCACGGCGTATCGACAGAAGCGCCGCGCCGCCGAGACCCCGGAACCGTTCGACGCCGTCCGCCTCCAGGGGGGCACGGGTCGCCGGCGCCTGTTCGTCGTCCAGCAGCACGCGGCGACGCGCCTGCACTGGGACTTCCGGCTCGAGGTCGACGACGTGCTGCGTTCCTGGGCGGTGCCCAAGGGGCCGTCTCTGGATCCCGAGGACAAGCGCTTCGCCGCCTTGGTGGAGGACCACCCCTTGGACTACGCCGACTTCGAGGGGCGCATTCCCGACGGCAACTACGGCGCCGGCAACGTCATCGTCTGGGACCAGGGCACCTACATTGAGCTCGAGGACTTCGCGGCCGGATTCTCGGACGGCAAGTTGCTGTTCGAACTGAACGGTCACAAGCTTCGCGGGCGCTTCACGCTCGTGCGCCTCAAGGGCAAGGAGAACACCGGCAAGGAGTGGCTGCTGATCAAGGAACGCGACGCCTGGGCCCGGCCGGGCACCGAGTTGGCCGACGACTCCGTGTTCTCCGGACTGACGGTGGAGAATCTCGACGATGCCGAGGGCATCGAAGCCGCCTTGGTCGAGCGCCTTGGTGACCTCACGCCACCACCGCCACCGACGCGCTCCCTGGTCGAAGAACCGATGTTGGCGACGCCTTCGGAACCGTTTCACCGCGACGGCTGGGTCTACGAGATCAAGTACGACGGGTATCGGTTGATGATCGAACGGCACGGCGACGACGTGACACTGCGGTCGCGTCGCGGCGTGGATCTGACCTCGCTGTTCCCCGAAATCGTCAGATGCGCCGCCGCCCTGCCCTACCGGGAGTTCGCCATGGACAGCGAAGTCGTGGTGCTCGACGGGCGCGGCATACCCAACTTCTCGCGTCTGCAGCAACGCGCCGCGCTGCGGGGCGAGGCCACTCTCGCCGGCGCTTCAATGCACGATCCGGTGACCTGCTACGCGTTCGACCTGCTCCATGCCTGCGGCCGCGACCTCAAGGGGCAGCCGCTCACGGTGCGCAAGGACCTGCTTGCGCGGATGCTTCCCACCGCAGGTCCCATCCGCTATTCCGAGCATGTCGAAGGCAACGGCGTCGAGGCGTTCGAGACGCTGACCGGCATCGGCCTCGAAGGGGTCGTCGGCAAGCGTGCCGATTCACCCTACCGCAACGGTCGAAGCGACGATTGGCGCAAGGTCCGGGCGCGGCGATCGGCCGACTTCGTGATCGCCGGCTGGACTCCCGTGAAGTCGAATCCGGACGATATCGGCGCGCTGGCGCTGGCCGAGTACCGGGGCGGCGAGCTCGTCTTCTGCGGGCGCGCCGGATCCGGGCTCGGCGAGGCGAACCGGCGGGAAGCCAGGGAGCGCCTGGCATCACTGAAACTAGGGGATGCGCTGACCGAGGGTGCCAGCTACCGCTGGGTCGATCCGGCCCTGGTGTGCGAAGTGGAATTCCGCGAGTACTCCGGCGAGGGCCATTTGAGACACCCGGTCTTCGTCAGGTTCCGCGACGACAAGAAGCCGACCGAGTGCGTGAGCGCCTACGACGAACCCGTGATCGCGCAGCTCGATTCCGAAGCCGAGCGCGAGGTCGTCGTCACCAACGTCGACAAGGTCTTCTTCCCCGAGAGGAACCTGACCAAGGGAGACCTGCTCCACTACTACGAGAGCATCGCCCCGTGGATGCTGCCGTACCTCGCCGACCGACCTCTGGTGCTGACGCGGTTCCCGGACGGCATCCACGGCAAGTCGTTCTACCAGCGCGACGCCCCCGCCTTCGTTCCGGACTGGGTGACGCGCAAGACCCTGTGGAGCGAGTCCGCCGAGCGGGAGGTGCACTACTTCGTCGTGCAGAACGTCGAGTCGCTCGTCTACCTCGCCAACATGGGCGCGATCCCGATCCACGCCTGGCACAGCCGCATCACGGACCTCGAACATCCGGACTGGTGCGTCCTCGACCTGGATCCCAAGGACGCTCCCTTCGCCCATGTCGTTGATGCCGCCAAGGCCATCAAAGAGCTTCTGGACGAGATCGACCTGCCCGGTTTCCTAAAGACCAGCGGTGCAAGCGGTCTGCACATCCTGCTGCCCTTGGCGCGGCAACTCACCCACGACCAGGCGCGTACCCTGGGGGAACTGCTGGCGCGGGTCATCGTCGCCCGCCGGGGCGACATCTGCACCATCAACCGTGTCGTGCGCCAACGCGACAGCAAGGTCTACATCGACTATCTCCAGAATGGCCACGGCCAGCTCCTGGTGGCGCCGTTCTCGGCACGCGCCGAGGAGGCGGCGTCCGTATCCATGCCCGTCAAGTGGTCAGAACTGAACGGTCGCCTGCGGAACTCGAACTACCACCTGGAAAACGCGGTCGCCCGGCTGAAACGCATGGGTGACGCCATGGCGGACCTGCTCACCACGGTGCCGGATCTCGACCGCGCCCTTGCACGATTGGGCGAGCGGCTGACCGCGGCCGACAGTACTTAGCCCTCAAGCATCAGGATTGCCGTCAACTCCTAACACCAAGTTGCGACCATGCCCCTTCATGATCTCGTGGGCTCGGATCCTCGCCTCCTGCCACTCTGCTTCGGTGGACGGTCCGATCTGGGCATAGAGCCACTTCTCGTCGAGTTCCATTCCGACCGCCTTCGCCCAAACCAGCGCCATGTATGCATGCACGCGAAGGGATCGTTGGTTCAGCGGTCCCTCTGAACCAACCAGTGCCAATCGCTTGAATTGAACAATCTCGGCTAGCAGCGGATGTTCTCGCTGCCATGAACCAGCTTCCAAAGTGTCATATCCGTAGCCGACCCTAACAATCGCACCCGTACGACGTCTGTCAAGGACTGAAGCCCACGTCATGAGTTGTTTCCCCTCCCAAGCCTGCTCGGCCCACCACCATCCCTCTTGTCCGGGTTCGGGCTGGTCCCGAATCGCGGTGATGTTTCCGAACAACGGTGGGACTCCGAGCGCGGGCGGTCTAAACGCCGAAGGCGCGTCCTCCGGCGCCAGCGACGCCAGCGCCCCTGCCGGGACGCCAGCACACTTTGCGGCCAGCCACGCATTGACGTAATAGCCTTCTTCGACTTCCTGCCGCCGGGCCCAATAAACTGAATTATCTTCGATGTCATCGAGTTGCGCCGCGCCAACCGCCTCGACGAGCCCCGGCGCCACGCGATTGAGCATGTGAAATCGTCGGCCCCCGCATTGATACTTGAGCAGTCCGAAATCGACCAATCCATCCAAGTCGCAGTCTCCCACCCCATCCGGCGAGACGCCGCCGTCGTGAAACACGCATTGGCGTCGCAGAACGTCGATCGCCGCCTCGCGCTTGCCGAGCGAATCTGAGAAAACCCTCCGCCACGTCAAGGCACCGTCCAGCGTCGCTACCGGCATCGCGGACGGAACCTCGTCCAGGTAGCGTGCGTCCAACACCGCCTCGCACTCGGACGAAAATCCCCCAAGGACCGAGCGACGTTCCTCCAGAGGATCGCCGAAGCCCGGACAATGGTAGTAGAGGTCTGCCAGTTCAGCTGCCGCCGGAAATTTGGATCGTTGGCGTTCACGATCAACGCCGTTTCCAGCAGTCCCGCCATCCGACCCAAAACCCGACGATGTCCCGGCACCGCCATGGACGGCCGGATGCTCCTGAGAGCTTAACGAAACCCAAATTGCGACGACCGCGACCACGCATGAGACTCCTACGAGGGCGGTGACGCTCCTAGTCGTTGAGATCATTCAGCATTTCTCCTCTCATCGACAAACCCAGGGGCGAAGTTTCCCTCGGGAAGGTCTGATTAAGACCTTCCCTAGCGCGGCACAGGGATGTGCCGCCAAATTCAACGACGTAAGGAGTTGCATTTGCACGCAAACAAAGACCGCGTTCTTGTTTTTGCGTTTCTGATCAAGTAGGCGTGCCTGAATGCATCGCGGGCGTTCGTCGAAGGAGCACAGTTCGTCGCGTCGATCCTCGGCAACACCACCCCCACCTTCGACCAGCCTAGGATGACGACGCGTCCCTCCCTGCTTCATACCAGCAACGGATCCAGTAACACAAGCTGGACAAATTCGATTAAATCATGTTGAATCAAATGGTTGGAAGCAGCATTCCTCGGACAAGCCCGTCCCCTACGATTAGTTGTTCCTTGCGCGTCTGCGCTCCGGCCGCGCTTGGGGCCAGCGAGTTGGCCCGGCGATCGTCTTCGGAGTCACTCCTCGGGTGTTTCGGGCTCCTGCGAATCGGTCGATTTGCCCGATTCCACCGTGCGTTTGACCGTGGTGGTTCGCTCGCTCGCCTGGATCGCGTCGTGAATGGCGCCGACGCTGTCCGAGGCCACGCGGTTGAAGTCACCGAGGACGCAGGGCATCGAGCTCGCGCCACCGCGCAACCGGGACAGCCCGCGGAACCGGTCGCGGGAACACAGGCGCATGCCGTGCTTCTCCACCGTCACGATCATGTCGGGGACGAGACCGAGGCAGCGGTTCGGCAGAAAGTTCACCCACACGTCATCACCGCGGCCGTGGAACACGACAACCCGGTCGTTCATGATCTCGATGCGCCTGTACCTGCTCGGCGAAAGGCAGCGGGACGACTTGACGTAGGCGTCATCGTCCAGCGGGTTGGCAAGTATTTCGTCGACCGTAATCTCGGCTTCGTCTACGAAGCCTTCCTCGGTCGAGGCCTCGGATTCCTCCGCGGCTGTCGCCACGAGCAGGCCCGTCAGACAGACGATCATCAACCATCTACGGGCTGGCGTTTTCCACACGCTCATCGGGTCACGTCGGGCACGGTCTCGTCCACTACATACACCCGTCAATGCCATTCCACAAGGCGTCACTGGCGTGTGTCGCCGCGTGTCACTCAGGCGCCGTATCGTGTGCGCAGGTGATCGAGGAAGGCGGCGGTGTCCAGGCCCGTGCCCGTCACCGCGACGAGCAGTTGCCGCGCCGAAGTCAGGCTGCCACGTCCGTGGACATGCTCCCGAAGCCAGTCGAATAGGTCGCCGAAGCGTCCTTGGCGGATGCCCTCGTCCAAGTCGGGGATGGCCTCACGGGCGGCTCGGAATATCTGCGCCGCCATGACCGCACCGAGGGTGTAGGTCGGGAAGTAGCCGATCAGCCCGGCGAACCAGTGCACGTCCTGCATGCAGCCGTCGCGGAAGTTGCCCTCGGTGGGGAGGCCCAGGGACGCGGTCATGGCCTCGTTCCAGGCGTCGGGGATGTCCGTGACGCTCAAGTCACCGTCCAACAAAGCGGTTTCCAGACGGTAGCGCAGGATCACGTGAAGGGGGTACGTCAGTTCGTCGGCATCGACGCGGATGAAACCCCGCTCGACCTTGGTGGCGAGCCTGAGCAGGTTCGCGGGCTGCCACTCCGGCGAAGAGGTCTCCGCACCCAGGATCGTACGTTGGATGATCGGCGCGGCGAACTCCAGAAAGGGGGCGCCGCGGCAGACCTGCATCTCCATGAGCAGCGATTGGCTCTCGTGCAGCGCCATGCCGCCCGCGTCGCCCACCGGTTGACCGCGCCACGCGACCGGCAGGCCCTGCTGGTACATGGCGTGGCCGGTCTCGTGCAGGACGGCGCACATGGATTCAAGGAAGTCGTCTTGGTTGTAGCGCGTCGTGATGCGCGTGTCGCCCTGGGCACCCCCGCAGAACGGGTGATGGCTGACATCGAGTCTGCCGCAATCGAAGTCGAAGCCGATCTCGGCCATCAGCGCCTTGGCCAGGGCTTCCTGGCGCGCCACGGGAAAAGGCCCCGGCGGCACCAACGCCGGCGTCTGCCGGGCGAGTGCAAGGTCGACCAAGTCCGGCAGCACCGTCTCGAGTTCCGTGAACACCGGGTCGATGTCCGCGCGCGAGAATCCCGGTTGATAGTCGTCCAACAGGGCGTCGTAGGGGTCGCAGTCGAGCACCTCGGCCAGGGCGGCCGCGTGTTCGCGGGTGAGACGGACCAGCGACGCGAGTTTGCCGGCCACCGCATCCCAGTCGTTCGCGCCGCGGGCCGGTCGCCAAGCCTGTTCGCAGGCAGACCTCGCCTTCGACAAGGCGACCACCAGGTCCGCCGGAATGGCCTGTGCCTTGCGCCAATCCCTCGTGATGCGGGCGACGTTCGCCGCCTGCCATTGATCGAGGTCCGTCTCCGCCGCCGCCTGGGCGAGTTCCCCGGTTTCCGGGGCCGCGGTCAGCTCGTGTGCCATCCCGGCGAGTGTCGCCATCGCTTCGGCTCGGACTGCGCCGCTGCCCGCCGGCATCATCACCGCTTCATCCCAGGACAGGATGGACAGGGCGTGGTCGAGATCCGCGATCCGTTTGAAGCGTGCGTGCAGGGCTTGGTAGGTCATGGAGTTGCACCTGTTGCGGATGAAATACGGGCTTTAGACAAAATTCGGGCTTTGGGCTTGCGCCGGCGAGTATGGTTCGGCAAGTTCCCCTGCAAATCAACGGCTGATCGTTACGTCATGTTTGCCACGGCGTGCGCCCTCGCGGGTGCCTTCACGCGACCGCTCGTCATCTCCAGCCGCACGGTAAAGGGCGACTGCGCCGCCGCGGTCGGGGCCTACGTGGTGGTCAATGCCGACGGCTGGATCGTCACGTCCGCACACCTGGTGCGGTTGATCCAGCGTCAACAGAAGGCCGCCAACACCTACCGCAAGTACCACGAAGACGTGCGCCAGATGAACAAGGACGTCACCTCGGCGCGACCCCACCGCGTGAACAAGCTGCGCCGCTTCAAGCGCCCGACCGAAGACTCGGTGCGCGACCACTCCGTCTGGTGGGGTATCGACGGCGTCGGCATGAAGATCGCCCACGTCGCCCCGGCCGCCGATCTGGCTGTTGCCCGGCTGGAACCCTTCGACCCGGCGAGCGTGGCGAACTATCCGGTGTTCGACACAGCCCACCGCGACATGGTGCAGGGTCGAAGCGTGTGCCGCCTGGGCTTCGCCTTCCACAACGTGACGCCCACCTACGACGACGAGCGGCGCGCCTTCGTGCTGCCGCGCGATGCCGTGCCCTTGCCCCTGTTCCCGCTCGAGGGAATGGTGACGCGCATCGTGCGGTGCCCGGCACCCCACGCACCGAAGGGCACCACCTGCACGTTCATCGAAACCTCGTCCCCCGGTCTCATGGGACAGAGCGGCGGTCCGCTATTCGACACCGAAGGCGCGGTCTGGGGCATCCAGTCCCATACCCGCCACCATCCACTCGGCTTCTCGCCGCCCGTGCCCGGGCGTGGATCCGGGCAGGTCGAGCATCAGTTCCTCAATGCGGGCATGGCGGTGCACAACGAAGCCCTCTTCGACCTTTTCGAACGCCATGGGATCGAACATCAGCGTAGGGGATGACCAGCACACCGCGACTGCACGATTAGATTTCACTCGCAGCCCCGTGCGGTAAGCGGTTCAAACTGATGCATCGCGGACAGCCCTGTGCCGCGCTAGGGAAGGTCTAAATCAGACCTTCCCTAACAACCAAGTCCCTGTGACATCTGCGCATAGCTGGTGAGTGGAACCGCGCACATCCGATTCCAATCCCCCTTGTGGATGACTGGCTGGTTCAACAGTTCGATCATGTCGTCGAACTTGCGCAGCGCGTCGCAATCCACCGCGTCGGGATCCGCTGCCTTACGGTGTCGCGGCCAGACATGGTCCCTGGCCTGTCGCCAGAACTCGCTGTCGTAGGTAGAGCCACAGGAATAGTGCCATCCCACGAACAGGCCGTAGCACAGCATGTTGTTGATGAGAAATCGATTGACCACCGGCGTATCGCGCTCAAGGTGCTCTACCGGACGGTTCAGACGAATCTGCAGAACCATGCCAATCTGCAGCTGGGCGGATACGATGGCCGTCGCTTCCAACGGCTCCATGAAGGCCGACGCGTTGCCGACGCGGGCAATTGCGCCATCGAATATCTGCCGGTGGACATAGTTGGGGAACTGCAGGACGGCGCGTTGCTCGAACTCCGACACGCCATCGGTCTCGAGGAACTCGTCAAAGTCCGACTCGACCTCGGCCAGGTCGGTCACATCGCGATTGAAGATGTAGCCGTAGGATGTGTGCGCGGCGAGCGGAATGACGAAAACCCAACCGTGCGGACGCGCGACCGCTCGGGTATAGGTGTGTTGTCTTATGGGACCATCGGGGGCTTGTTCGATGATTGCCGGACAACGGCGGATGACGGCCGTATTGGTTGGAATGAACGAAATCTCGATGTGCTCCTCGGCATTGAGCTCCCGGGGGAACCCCCGGGCGTCGAAGACCAAGTCGTAGCGTTCCGGCGGCCGGCCCTCGAGTTCGACCTCCGCGCCGCCCTCCACCCTGTTAATGCTGAGCACTTTCGCATCGATGTGCTGCGCACGGGTGCTCTCGTGCAGCAACTCCCCCATCAAGTCGGCGGACAGGTGGTAGGCGTAGGACACCTGTTGCGGCGTGAAGTAATGGGTGAACTGTTGGCTGCGCCGACCCCAACCCTCGAACGCAACTCCGTACTTGCGGGTTCCCTTCAACCGCTGCTGGATGTCTTCATGCGGCAGCGTTGTCAGCTTGTGCAACTCCTGAACCAAGCTCGGCCAACTGCCTTCACCGACGCCGATCACCGGAATGCGCGAGTCGTAGATGTGGTGTAGCTCGTGGCCGTCGTCGGGGAGAAGAGTGGTTACGCTCGCCGCCGCCAGGGACCCTGCGGTTCCCCGTCCAACCACCGCGATCTTCCTTAGCGATTCACTCCCTGGCTGTATCATCCGATCGTGTCTCCGCAAGGCCTGTCGACTTCGTCAAAAGCTGAACGAAAGATCGACCCCCAGGAAGCTGTCACGCCGTCCATCAAAGGTCAAATCCTGCGGGTCCACGCTCAGGTTCACGATGGCATCCAAGCGCACTGACCAGCTATCCGAAAGACGCCGTTTCAGTTCCAGGCTCACCGCCCGGGAGCCGTGGCGGAGATCACCGAGGACTCCTGCGACAAACTCGGTGCCCTGAACATCGTTTAGGGCAAGGAAACCCGCGATGAACAGGTCGTTCTCCCAAGCACTCGTGGCCCGTCGCCCGCGATCGTCGTAGTGCCACTCGACAAGCAACGTCAAGTCGGCCGGCGTATCAAATGGCGCGTAAAGAGTGCGTTCCATGCCGAAGATGAGCGCGCTGTAGTCCCCCTCTCGACCCAGCAGATCCCGCGTCCCCCGGCGACGAATGGCCTCCACCTTGTAGAGCAAGGGCTCGGTAGTGACTTGCGCATCCACGCCGACCTGACGAATCTGCTCGTAGTACGGGACCAGATGCGCGTCGATAGTCGGTGACGACCCGCCTTGTTGGCCAGCGAAAAAGGATGGTTCGCGACTCGTACCGGCAAAGGCACTCAAGCCGAAATCCAGCAAGCCCACCGTGTTGCTGTAGCGAAATGCGAGATCCACATGACGCTCTTCGGCGCCGCTCTCGTACAACACGTCATCGCCGATCAGGCGGCCTGATCGCAGACGCCCGGCACGCCCCGGGTAGGTGCGCTTGCGGTGATACGGCAGCAGAAACGACTCGGCGGTGCCCCAGCCTCCGGAAACCGTCAAGTGGGCCATGGGCTGACCGAGTTTGGGTCGATCACGCGGGTGTTCGACGAGGTCCAGTTGATTGACGACATCCACCAGGTTGTTCAGTTCTGCCACGCCCCAGAACACGCGGTCGAGTCCCAGCCGGAGTTCCCAGGAGTTCTCGCCCCAGTCTCCATACATCAACAGATACGCCTCGCGGAGGTCCGCATGTGTTCGCCTTGAATCGGCGCTGTCGTAGCGGTAGAGAGGCGTGAAAGTGAAGCTGGTTCCTTGCGCGATCTCCGCATGGAGGGTCGGCTCAACCACAACCCCGCCGGTACTTGAACGCTGACCCGGAAAAGCCGGCGACTCCGGATACCATCGCGCCTGCAGGCTCAGGTCGCCCGAGAAATCAAAACCCTGGGCCTGGGCACCGGCGGCGGCCATGAGCGCGAGTGTCCAGACGCCAACGTGGCACGATAATCCGCCTCGGCGAAATCGAGAGGCGAGGGCGTCTCCGGAGTACCGGAGCCGTTCAAGAGCAGTTCGAAATGCAGGTCCATTCGCAACCTGTGTGTAAAGATCAAGGGCGCTCAAGGAATCTAGGGCCGCGATTGTGGCGCCGAACCGCATCAGCGGACACGTCGAAGCGCCGTCTGAGTGAACTCGCTCTCGCTGAGATCGGTGCGAAAACGAAAGTCGGTCCACTTGAGCACGGTGCTGGCACCGGTTAGGTGATTCACCATAGTCTGCTCGGCGGCCCGCCAGTATTGATCCAGATATTGCCTATAGCCGGCAAACTCAAGCGTCTTGAGGTGCGAGCCCCGACGGTCGTAGAGCTCCATCCTCCAGGTTCTAAGCTCGACTGTGTCCTGCCATATGACCTTGCGGCTGTATCCGGATCTATCATCGAGGGGAACCTGCTCGGTCACCGTGCAACTGAGTTCACCACACGGCTCGTCCCGAAGGTACTTGTAGGTGTATTCGTCCACCTCCGGCGAGCTCATGTCTTCGTACGAGAACTCGCTACCCATGAAGGATCCCGACCGCGTCGAAGCGCTGATGCGCTTGACCCTCTTCAGCGCGGGCAGGTATAGCCATTGGTCGTCCTGACTGCTGATGTGGGCGTGGGTCAACAACGCGGTGCCCTGCACGTCCCTCGGCTGATCGAACACGAACAGGCTCTTGTCGCCGTCGCCCGGCACCTCCAGCACCTTGAAGCGCATCTGGCGGACACTCTCCCGACCATGCCGATCACTCAGCACCATCGTCATTGAAGCGGTGAAATCCCCGAAGCCCTCGTTGCGGTCGCTTGATTCCCGCGCCAGCCGCAAGCCCTTGTCCTCCGGCGTTTCCTCTTCGGCAAGTGCGTCGGGAACCAATACGCACAGGCATGCCAACAGGAGTGTCCCGTTAGCCCTAAAACGGCGGCTTCCCGCAGCATTCGCCGAGAGACCGCCATAGGATGGGGTCTGGTCAGGCAACATCCGTACACGTCCCGCGATGGATCAATCGCATTGTACCTTGAGCCACCGACGGTACTCGGACCATGCCGGCCCCTAGAGTAAGGTTCTTAGTCGGACCTTCCCTAGGGAGCTTACGATCTACGAAAGACCGGCCCAAGACGGGGCGTTCTCTTGTACGTCGGACACCACGAAGTCGTTTGCCGTCGCGACACCGCCATGCTACGTTCGCCCTCGAGCGTCAATACGGAACGCGAGAACGAAGGAGAATTGCTATGAGAAGTGGCGATGAAATGTTGCAGCAGATTGTTGAGAAGTCGGCCCTCGATGAGAGTTTCAGGGCACAGCTTCTCGCAGACCCGAAGACCACGATCAGTGAGGAGTTGGGCATTTCGATTCCCGAGTCGATGACCATCCAGGTCCATGAGAGCGACATGCAGACCGTGCATCTCGCGCTGCCACCGGACCCGAACATCACCGAGGAGCAACTCGAAGCCATCTCTGCCGGCCTCTGCTGCTGCTGGTAGACCCCACCACCAGCGCCTAGCCGCTGGTGGTGAAACGCGTCTCAGCGCCTTTTCGGGCGCTGGGACGCTTTGCACTTTGCGGACGCGCCGACGTCGAGGAATGCTCTGATCAAGCCATCCCTGGCTTGATCAGAAACGCGCATCCCTGTGCCGCGCGCCAGGCCCAACTCTCGCCTGAACCGAGGCCACCGGAGTCTCCGCCGATGGCGGGTCCATCACGGAGAGATGGCGCCGGAGAGCACCATGAACACGTACGCCTTGGCTTGCCGAAGCCCATCTCCCGATATCACCAGCTTCATGTGGTGAATCCCACGAAGGAGCACGAAGCGTCCGGATTTCGCGAAAAGCGTCGTCGGCTTCGAGACCCAATCGCGCACCGCTTTCAGCTTCTCGGGGACGACGAGATCCTCGCAATCCAAGGCATCAAGAAACGGGTCCCAGTCGGTCAGGCCGTCGAGCCAATAGCGCGAGTCCTTCGTGTAGCGCTGCTTGACGATGAGTGTCAGGCCGAGCGTCGGCCCTAGGCCCTCGTCGAGCACGTCGATGTTCGCGCCGGTCCGGACAATGTCCGTACGCTCCCTGAAGCGTGAAATCACGGACTCGACCGCCGAGAGCCGCCCTGGCCATCCCGTGTCCCGCAGATAGCGGGATAACTCCTCCTGCGACTTGAAGCCCATGATCGCCAACCGAATTGCCCGCGAGCGAGACGGGAACACACCGAACGAATCCATGCGGGTATCTTCCGGCTGCGCCAGGTAGGCCCGTTCGACGTTCTTCCGCTCGGCGTCGCCGAGCTCCCAACCTACGCTCGAGGCGAGCGCTTCAACCACCGTGAGGACATCGTTCACCTGACCACTGGCACCGATGATCGGGCGTTCGCCGGGCCGCAGGAACATTCCGGGTAGGGCACATTCGCCCTCCGGCGCCGAGCCGATGTCGTACTCCAGCATCAACTTTCGACCGACGATCTGATGCAGCGGCGAGTGCTCGACATCCATTTGGTCGAACAACCGCGCGATCGCTCTCGCTGTTTCGTCGGCTTCGCAGGTCCTTGCACGCTCGCGGAAGGTTTCCGCCGCACCGGTCCCGCTCGCCATCGAAACGCCGAAGTCCGCCTCCGGTCTCGGTTCATGCAGCGGCAACTCAAAGCCGAAGGGCAGAGCACCCATGCTGATTGGATGCTGCCTTGCGCACTCGAGTATGCGTGCCCAATCGGGATCGCCAATGAGGATCGGCGAGATTCTGTTGCGGAAGTTCCCGAGCAGGTCGGCCATGGTGCCACCCTCTTGGGCGAGACGGTCCTGGGTAACAGCGACGGCCTCGTCAATGTCCATGTGGTCTCCTCAAGCGATTACGGGCACGGAGTTCAAATCGGCTTCGGCGAGGGGGTGCCTGCGCCGACCCATGCTGACGGGCACATCGTAAAGCCGCCCCGGGGCGAACCGTGCCCAAAAGTGACGCATTCCCGGGACAATGACGCGCACCACCGGCATGCCGATGTCGGGCCGGGTCTGATCCAGGACGAGAAACTCCATGCCCTTCGCTTCGACAAGCGCGCGGCAGTACTCCACATCCTCGCGCGCGTCCGACGACTCCATACGCGGATAGTCCGGCCCTCGTTTGGCCGGCTCGTCCGCCGTTGGTGCCAACCAGGGACAATCGGCGAGTCGACCGGTCTTCCACCACCAAAGCGCCAACGGGTCGTCGATGGCGGGCCGACCGTCACGACTACCGGGACGTGGCAGCCAAGTGAGACATTGATTCAATTCGCAGATTGCTCGCAGCGCCGCTATTCGCGGGTCGGCATGCGACCCCGCACCGTAGATGATGTCCTCGGTCTCGGATTCCGGTCTGCGCGACAGCGCCACGAACGTGGGAATCGCGATGTCGGCGGTGACGTCGAGCACCCACAGATCCCGGTCGTAGCGGGCGTACTGGTCCGAGGCCGATGCAATACACTCGTCGTCGAAGCTTCGGAGGTCGACCGCCGGCACCCTCAGCCGGTTGTACCACCAGATGGCGAACGCATCGCGCTCGAGCAGTTCGTAGAAGCCCTGCAGGACGGCTTCTTCCAACGTATTGCCCGCAGCGCAGCCATTGGAATCGGCGATCAGATCCTGCGGACCGCGCTGTTCAGCCGGCATGCTGTAGAGCATCGACGTCGGCAGGTAGCGATGCCGCTCAAGCGTTAGCGACCACACCGGTGTCCAGTCGATTTCGGCGTCCGCGGCGAGACGTGGCGGGACAACGTTGTATGGATGGCCCTTGGCATTGATGCTCGCGGCGTTTTCGAGCTGATGGTCACTGAACAGCTGCGCGGCGTTCGGATGGATCGCCTCCTCTTCCGCGGCGAAATCGGACAATCGTCTGCGGGTGCGGATCTCGTCGCCATGTCGAGCACCCGAATAGCGCTCGACGGCCTCGCACAGTGCGCTGACCTCGGATTGCTCTCGTGTACTGCCCTTGCCGGCACTCTTGCTACGCAGGCTGCGCCGTAGCGAACTCAAGGTTCGGCTCCTCGCACCGAGGTTGCTTCCGGACCAGTACACATGCAGCCACGTATCCGCCTCATCGGTGGTTCGCTTGAGCCAACTCACCACACCGCTGATGGGGCTGATCAAGTGGCGGTATCTCGACAAGGTGGCCTCCGGCGTAACGCTACGCGCGCCGCCACTGTTGAGGACGGTCTTGGGGCTCGACTTCAGACGCACTGGAACAGGCGGCCGGTCCGGTCGGTGCAGCGCTTCGTCGCCGCAGGCCACGCATTGCGGTCGGCGCACTACCCGATGCTGCGAACTTGTGAACGTGCCGACATTCATCGCGATGGCCTGATCGTGAATCGGGGCCGCCTCGTCCAGCACCAGCCACTTTACGATCTCCGCCACGATCAGCCTGCACAGCCCGTCCACTACGCCGGGCTGGGCCGCGAACGGGGTGAAGGCAGCCTCCTCGCCCGCGATGTTGCGGAGAAAACCGTGGATTTCCTGGTGGCTGCGCAATCGGTAGCTAAGGCAGTCCCAGCAAGGCCCTTGGCCGTCGGCGCGAAATACGGGACCGAAGAGTGCCTCCATGCCTCGCGGTCGCACCAGGGTCCACGGCCCATTCTGCAGGAGTTGGCGGCGATTGACTTCGCCAAGGTGCGCCTCGAGATAGTCCTCGCAGACAACGACGGTGAGGCGCCGATCGCCTGCGCCCTGGCCGGCGCCGCTGCCTTCAAGGTGCCGGCTCAGCAAGCCGTCATCACCCTCGACGACGATGTGCGAGGCCGCCAGTCGATGCTCGGCCCACCTTGGCGACGCGCCGAGCGACGTCCAGTAGGCCGCCCGGCGTGGGTCCATGCCATGGTCGGCAGAGACGACATAGCCCTTGGCAGAGAGCGAGACGATGGCGGCACAAACATCGGCGGGGGCGTGAACACCCTCAAGTGCCGCGACGATCTCGTCCCGAGGATGGCCGCCGTCGAGGCGCGGCAGCAGGTCGCCGTACAGTTCACCGTGGATCAGGGTATTGAACGACTCCGAGATCAGCAGGGTCTGCTGCTTGCCGATGCGGTGGAGTTGCAGATGGGGCGCAAGCGCGGGCAACTCCACGAGCCCTTGGTCCGCAGGAGTCGTTCTAGTCAGTATCCCCTGCCGGAGCGCGGCCGGCACTTCAGGCACGTTGCGACAAGCGATCGATCTGGGCGGCGGCAATGGACGCGGTTTCGGTGACCGCAGACTTCAGCGCGTCGAAGTCCTCCTGTCCGCAGGCATTTGCGACGAGGGACTTGACCTTTGGTCCCGCCGCGGCCGCATCAAATCCGTCTTCGCCGATGAGACGTGTGACGCCTTGCAGGTCCCGCCACATCGCCGCGGCTCCCGCCAGCGGCTCGGTACCGGCGGCGTCGAACAGTTGGGCTGCGGTTGGTGCCGAGTCGTCCTGGCTAGCATCCGTCAACTGCAAGAGTCGCGCGGCCCGCTCGACATCCTCCAGGCCGCCTCGCACGTGGGCGTACGTGGACACTTCCGCTTCGGCGTGCTCCCCGACCGGATCACGCAACTGGGCGATCACCGTCTCGTCCGCTCGCCATCCGGCGAGCATTTCGCGCCACGCCTCGTCCGCCCGCTGTCCCATCCCGGAGTCGCCGCATTCGAACACGCACCGTGCCCGGGTGAGGACAGGGATCTGGGCGGCAGGAGGATTCCGGCTGCTCTCTGCTAGTTCGGAAAGCGGCAGTGCCAAAAGGAAGTCCGCATCGGGCGGGATTGGGGAGAACAACAGACTGTCCCGGGCCAAGTCCGTCAGCGTCTCCCGGAAACGCCGACACAATCGTTCGTTCTCTTCGAACCGCCAGCCGCTGTGGACAAACAGCATGTCGATCGCGGCACCGGGATAAACCTCCCGGCTGGCGAGATCTCCCAAACACATCGCAGCGACTCCACCGCCACGCAATGATCCCGCCCGATCGACGAAATCGGTGACCACCGCAGCGAGCACGGTGGAAATCGACGCATCGGCAAGATTGGCAAGGGCCACCTTCGCCTCGCCAGGCGACAGATTTCCGCGCAACACGTGCATGCCGATCTGAAATGCCTTGTCGTTCGACCAGTTCCGCACGACCTCGGTGGCATCCTTCGCATCCGCTGCAGGCAGCTCGGCAATCCGATCCTTCATTTCCTGAACGCCCATCTCGTGTGTCCAATAGAGTCGAGCGAGCCCACGTCGCGCAATCGATTCGCTGTCTTCGTCTAGTCCGAATCCCTTCGGCAGATCGAGATCCGTGAACTCCCGGTCCTGCAGGTTATCGAGAAGCTCCGAATTGCGTTCGATCCACTTGGCGAGCCGGGGGGCCGCGCTGAAGATCTCGACGATCGCCTCGAAGGCGTCGGGCCGCGCCGCGGTAATCGGGCTGTCGTAGGCACTCCAGTCGTCGATCTCCGGATAGAAATGCTGGCGCCATTGATCCACCAGCGGATCCATCTTCGCGAACCAACGCTTCGGCCGCAGCACGATGTTCATCATGTCGGCATAGGTTCCGGGCAACTCCGGGGATTCGGCAGGATCACGAGTCTGCAGCAGCGGATAGTGACGGCTCGCCACCGCATGGTGATCCGCGTGGCGCTGCATGTTGAAGAACATCCAGTTGCTGAACTTCCAATCGGCGCTCCAGGAATGGCGCGGCATCACTTTTTCCCAACGGCCGTTGGCCAGGCGAACTCGACGTAGTCCGTAGTGTTGGAAGTAGTTGCTGATCTTCATCGAGAACACGCAGGACAGGCCGAGCAGGGCAAACAACAGAACCGCCCAGACCCCGCTCATCCAGAACACCAATCCATACCAGAACGTGACGAGAATGCCGTAGCGCCAGAACTGATTGCTGTAGTGCCACACGGTCAGGCGGCGGCGCGCCAGGCGTTCCGCAGCGGACTTCCAGGAATTGGTGAGGTTGCTGACGATTTCCCGGGGGAAATACCTCCAGAAACTCTCGCCCTTCGGAGCGGAGCCCACATCATGCGGCGTGCCGACCTTGGCGTGGTGGATATAGAGATGCTCGGTGGCATATTGCGGGTACGAGGCGGACGCAAGCAGGAATTCGCCGACCCGCCTCTCCCATGCCGTGCGCCGATGAATCAGTTCGTGACCGACGACGAATACGGCCTGCGCTTCCATCGTCAAGAGGACCACCAACACGATGTCTTCCCAGATCGCGAACGGATTCGCGACAAGAATCTGCCACATGCCGAAGATCAACGTCGGCGGCCATAGGAACGCCCAGGTCCAGACCGGAAGGTTGTGCCATAGGAGGCGGCGTTCCGGTGTTTTCGACGGGTTCATGTTGCGTCCGTCGAGCCCCAGGACCTTGTCAAGGGACCCCGCGACACTCATAAAGACAAACGCCGGCAACAACCACCAGCCGGCATACATAGAGGCGAGGATAAGCAACGGGAAGATGCCCAACGGTAGACAATGCGGGAGGGCGTTAAGAATCGACGGCTGGATGTACTCTTCGTCCGCCTCGCTTGGATCAATGCCACCACCTACGGCCGAGTCTTCCGACATGGCAGCTTCTCTACTCGACTATTGGGCTCGCTCGATTCGATGCTAGCACCGGGCCAAGTAGCCCGCAAACTCTCCCTTGATACGAGCCCCTTGATACGTTGGCTTGGTCCGGGTCACAGGAACCTAGACGGTGCGGGTTTGGAGTCCGCTATAGCTAGACTCCTTTAGGGAAGGTCTGACTAAGACCTTCCCTAGCGCGGCACCTTGGCAAGGCGCTCCAAGGCCTCGATGCAGAAAGCCGAGGTCACAGCCTCCGAGCCATGTCCAAACTGCCCGAACTTGCCCCACTTCAAGGACTGGTCGCCAAACGCCACGAGTTCCGGCCAGCTGCCGTCGCCCCGCTGCGAGCCAATCAAGCGTTCGAGCTGGTGCTTGGCATCGATGCGATCGAGGCCGCCGACGTTGTCCAGGGCCGATATGGCCTGGGCGGTCTGAAGCATGTTGCCGAAGTTGCCCTGCTCGTCGCACAGGTCGAGGATGCGGTCGGCAACTACGGGGCGGAGTTCATCGAGTGCGGGTTGCGCCCGGACCATGGCGCGGGTCGTTGCGTAGTAGATCGCAACCGTGTCCGTATACCATTTGGACGAGCCCTCAAGGCGCTCTTCCAGAATCAAGTTCGAGAGCCACTGTTGCGCATCCCTGGTGGCGGGGTGGTCGCCCAGGTAGGCGATGACATTCGCGTTGACCACCGGATCGGCCTCGATGCGAAACGGTGCCACGACATCGGGTTGATCTTCGTCAAGTACCCAGGTCATGAAGCACCCTGCGTCGTCCCGGTTCGCCAACACTCTCGGGACGTTCCTGCCGAGCAGAATCCAAGGGTGGTCGCCAAGGACGATCGAACACAACGTGCTGCTATCCAAGTCCTGCGGCAGATGGAGGTAGTAACGCCAAAGTCCAGGGTACTCCATGGTTTCTGCCAGATACGCCTTGGTGGCGGCGCAAATTGCCTTGGCCCGGGCTTCGCCGGAGCCTTCGAGAGCAAGAGCGCAAAGGGCCGAAACAAACGGGGGTCGCTCGAAATGCCGCGGAATGTTGGGATCCGCCAGGTTGAACCGGATGCAGTGCCAAGCTCCGTTTTCATCGATGGTGGACTCGAGGAAGGCGAGACCGCGGCGAATACTGTCCCTGGCTGCCTCGACCACGGTCTCGGCGGCAATGGCCGGCGCTCGCTCGGGTACGGGGGGGCGAATCGGCGGCGCGGGATCGTGCATCGTCTTCTTCAGGAACTCGAGCGACGTTGCACCGGATCTCGCTTCCTCACGTTCGGCGGCGCTGAGCGTGCTGCGCGGCGGAAGTACAACATGCGTGGCGCCATAGGATTCCTCGTGCACGTGGATTTCGTGGTCCTCGTCCAGCGTTACGCCGAATTCGTCCTCGATGGTCTCTTTGGGGTTCGCGACAAGGCGTTCGCGGAAGTCGTTGTCCACGCCGGCTTTCTTCGCCAAGGCATCGGCGAGGTCGTCGAGTCTCCTCATTGTCGCTGGCGACATCAGGCGATCTGCCTTCTCACGAGCTCGCGGAATACCCCGTCGACGTCCACGAGTTCCTTGAACGAACCGCTTTGTACGACTTTGCCGGCCTGCAGCACGTAGATCCGGTCAGCCTGTTGCAGCGTGGACAGGCGGTGGGCGATGACCACCCGGGTGGAGGTCAGGGCGGTCAGATTCTGCATCACCTTGGCCTGGCTCTCGTTATCCAACCAGTTGGTCGCCTCGTCCAACATCATGATCCGGGGGGTGCCGATGACCGAACGCGCAATCGTGATCCGCTGGCTCTCGCCTCCCGACAGGACGGCGCCACTGGTGCCGACCATGGTCATCATGCCCATGGGCATGGCCTTGATCTGGTCTTCCATTTCGGCGACCCGGACCGCCTTCCACACGTCCTCGGTCGCGACACCGGCGTGGTGGCTGACCAGGTTGTCCCAGAGGTCCTGGGGATGGAGCCCCACTGACTGCGGCACCGCGCCGATCTGCCGGCGCACCTGCCTCAGGTTGAGGTGCCTTAGATCACGACCGTCGTAATACACCGCACCGGCGGTGGGCCGGTCGATTCCAAGCGCGATTCGGAACAGCGTGCTCTTGCCGGCCCCGGATTCGCCGGCGATCGCGACGAACTCGCCGGGACGTGCGCGAATCGTTACATCGTCGAGAATCAATGGACCGTCGGGATCGTAGCGGAAGGAAATGCGGTCGAAGAGGATCTCGCCGCCGAGGAAGTCGACAGGTTCGCCTTCGACCTCGGTCTGTGGAACCGCATCGAGCAGCGGGCGCATCTGATCGAACGCCGGAAGCGTCGCCGCAACGGTGCCGAATGACTCGCCGAGCCGTGCGATGGCGGACTGGAAGGCAATGAAGACAATGTAAACGACGAGGAAATCGCCGACCGGAACGGCACGCTCGCCCATCGTCATGACCACCCAAAGGAGCACGCCTGCCGCGACAAAGGGAAGCGCGGCGCCGAACGCCCGTGAATGGCCCTCGCAGGCGCCGAGGTCGAGTTCCGCGCGCTTGTGTTCGCGGTAGTCTCGCGCCCAGATGGCGAAAGCCGATCCTTCCGCATTTTCCATGCGCAGCTTGGTGATGCCGCCAACGATCTGGAACATCCGTCCGGCGACACGCCGTGCAGCGCTGATCATCCGCCCATAGGGAGACATCTGGCGCAACCCGAGCAAAACCGTGACCAAGAGCGATGCCAGGCTGAAGACCAGCGCACCGATACCGAGCGTGGCATCGTAGAAGAAGATGACGCCAAAAACGGGCAGCAGGAAGATGATCGACAGCAGGCTGTCGGCGACGACTCCCTGCAGGCCATCACGAAGATTCTGGAATGTCATTCCGGACATCGCCAGGTCGCCGGATGGATGGCGGTGCAGAACGCTCGGCGGCAGCCGCATCAGGCGGTCCCAGAACGCGGCTTCGACCCGCGACGCCGAGCGCCCCTCGAGTCGCATCATCGCGCTGCTCTGCAGTAGGTGCAGCAACGCGCCGAGCAGGCCAAAGCCGGCCACGGCCACAGCTACGACATACAGTGGCCCGGCGTTTCCTCCACCCACCACATGATTCGCGACGAATCCAAGCGCGAGCGCCGGCAGTAGCTTGATCAGACCGGCCGGCAGCCCGGCAAGCACAAGCCGCGCCAGATCTGCGCCGGAACCATGCAGAGCGATCCTAAGCAGATCCGCCGGGCTCGACTGCCCCGCCGGCAATGGCCGGTAGAACATCCAGGCTTCGTTCGCCAGGGCGCCGGCCCGATCAGCCGTGATCCGGAGACTGCGCTTGCTGACCGGGTCGACTTGCCGGTAGCGACCGAACAATCCGGGCAGCAGCGCAACGGGCCGACCGTCCTCGCCCCGGAACGCCAGCATCGCGTTGCTGTCCCCGCGCCACCAGCCGCCTTCGGCGTCGAGCCGGACGCGCCGGGCGCGTACGCCTGAGGCATCAAGAACGTCGACGAGGCCGATCCGGGTGTCGGAAGGTCCCGAGCGCACTGGCGTCCTGAAATCGATGCCCTCATGGCGGCCGATGATCTGCAGCGCATCGGCCAACGCCGTGTCCCCGACATCGGCGTCCCGGTCGATCGGCAAGTCGTAGATATTGAAGAGCCGCTGCCGCGCCGCCTTCTCGGCCGTCCGCCGGCTCGTTGTCCGAGCGCGTTCGAGATTCGCCTCATCGACCACCGCCAGTCGGCGGTTGATGCGTTCCAGGGTGAAGGCAGCCGCGTGAAAAGACGCGAGTGCGGGCAGCAGCATGCCTTCCTGGGCCACTGTCTCAGTGGACTTGCCCGAAAGCGTTGCTTCGTCGAACAAGGTGAGCCAACTCGTTCGGGTCAACGGTATGACAGCTCCGGGGGTTTCGCTTGCCTCGGCCGTTTCCGCGTGGTCGACAATGTCCATGTACGTGCTGGCACCACGGGGCGGCTGCGACACCCACACCACACCACGCCGGACCGACAGCGTGCATGGGGCGAGGTCAAGCGTCCGGCCCGCTTCCGCCAGTGCCGTCGGGCGCGGAATGCGGCCGACGAACCGCGAAAGCGCATCTGTGATGTCGGTCAGCCAGGTATCGGCCTGTTCCGCGAGTTCCGCCGGCCGGACCTCGGCCAGCTTCGATGCCGGCAGGCGTTTCAGCAAGGTACCCGGCAGTCCCTTGGCGACCAGGCTGAGCGTGGTGCCATCGTCGCTTTCTTGTTCGTCCGCCGCGACACCCGGCAATAGCCAACCCGATTCGCGCCGCAGCATATGCTGCGGCGCCGCCTGTTCCACGCCGTCCTTGAACTCAACAAGGAACAGGTTGACCGAGCCCTGATCTATGAACCAGACGCTGTCCGGATCATCGAGTTCCACGGGCAGGTTGCCGGCACAGGGCACGGATATACCGGAACGACCTGCAAGTTCCGCAATCGATGTGTACTCCTGCGTTGTGCCCTGCATCAGCCCGACTTCACCAGCTTGAAGTAGACGCCTTCCTCGTCGCCAATCAACTGGTCGTGCGTGCCACGCTGCACTTGGACGCCCTGGTCGAGGACGATGATCTCGTCGCAGTCCCGCACGGTGCTGAGCCGGTGCGCGACGATCAGGCACGTGACCCCGCGCCGCCGCAGCGCATCATCGACGAACTCCTCCGTCGCCGCATCGAGTGCGCTGGTCGCCTCGTCGAGTATGATCACCGTCGGATTGCCCACCAGCGCACGGGCGATTTCCAGCCGCTGGCGCTGACCACCGCTGAAGTTCACCCCGCCCTCCTCGACCAACGTCGAATACCCCTGCGGTCTAAGCAGAATTTCATGGTGGATGCTGGCGTCTCGCGTCGCCGCGAAGATGGCTTCATCCGGAACGGCCGAGTTCCACAACGTGATGTTGTCGCGCAGGGATGCGGAGAAGAGCACGACGTCTTGATCCACCATCGAAATGGACCGGCGCAGCACTTCCTCCGGAATGCCATCCCGGCGATGGCCGTCGAAGAGGATTTCGCCCGACCAAGGTTGATAGATTCCCGCAACGAGACGCGCGAGGGTTGACTTGCCGGAACCACTCGGACCGACCACCGCGACCCGCTGACCCGGACCGACCGCGAGGTTGAAGTCCTTTATCAGGGGTGGCTTGCTCCTGTTGAACCCGAAGGTCACGTTGCGGAGCTCAAGCTGGCCGGCGAGTTGGAGGCGGCCGTTGAAGGTCGGAATCGACTCCGACTCCGCGCTGCGTCGCCCGAAGACCGGGTCTTCGGGCGTCTTGGAAATGTCTTCGAGCCGCTGCAAGTCGGTCTCGAGTGTCTGGCGTTTGTCGGCGAATTCCAGAAAGCGTCCGATCGGCGCGAGAAACAGCTCCGCCAGGACATAGAACCCAACCAGCGTCCCCAGGGTCATCGCTCCGGTGAGGACGAGACTTCCCCCTACAGCCAAGATTGCCGCACTGCGAAAAGCGGCGATCAGGCCTGGAAGCGCGGTGTTGACGGAGCCCAGTTCGGAGTAGAGCTGGCGCGCCTCCAGTTCGCGTGCCTGCTGACCACTGAAGCGCGAGAAGAACCGGTCGTCGGAACCCGTCATGCGCAGGTTGTCGGCATGACTCAGCATCTGCATGCCGACGCCAATCAACAATCCCTGTTCACGCCTCATGGCCTGGCTTCGAACAGCCCGGAACGCGTTGACAGAGCGCGCCAGCACGCCGTGCAGTAGGGCCAGCGCGATCACGATCACCGTGAGCAGGACATCGTAGGCCAACATGGCGATGAGCAGCACCGTGCTCATCGCCATGTCGACGATGAGCACAAGAAACTGGTCCGTCAGGTTCTTGGCGACTCTGTCGTGGGAGGAGACTCGATCGGTGACATCGCCGACCAGCCTGTGCTCAAAGAACTCCACGGGCAGCCGCAGCAGCCTGGACAGGCCACGACTGTAGCCAGTTATCGAGATACGGACTGCGAGGCGTTTCAGGAATCGGTGCTTGAGCAGGGACAGGATATAGACCAGGCCCCCGGCGCCAAGCAAGGCCGCCACCAACCCTACCCGAGGTCCATGGTCATTGAGAACACCGTCCACGAAAGCACTCAAGGCGGCGGGAACAATGAGTGCCAGCAACGTCAGCATGAACCCGCAGGCAATCATCCCCGTGAGGAACCGCCATGATCCGCCGAGCAGAGAATCCAGTTGACTGAACAAACCGGGCTGCTCGCCACCGGACTCGAAATCGTCGCGCCGCTTGAACCGCAGCGCGATTCCGCTGTAGCCCTTGTTGAACTCTTCGGCGGAGAGACTGCGTCGTCCAGTGGACGGGTCGTTGAGATGGAAATTGCCATCACCGAACCCTTCGAGGACGACGAAATGGCTGAATTGCCAGAACAGGATCAGCGGCAATTCCAGCATCTTCAATTGACTCGCGCGGACGCCAAGTCCTTTGCATTCCAGGCCATAGTGTTTGGCGGCGCGCACGATACTCGCCGCGCTACTGCCGTCTCGGCTTACTTCGCACTTGTCGCGCAACTCGGTGAGCGGCACCCAGCGCCCGAAGTAGGCAAGTATGCTGCCGAGGCACGCGGCACCACATTCAGACGCGTGCATCTGCAGAAAAACTGGCGTGGTTACCTTTCGCTTCGAGGACTCCGATGCAGCCTTGCCGACTACCCCTTTGGCGGCGCGTGGCGGCATCTACGATCTGACCGCTGCCAGCAGATCGATCGGAGACTGCCTGCCGAGGTCGATGACGATCCGGACGCTGGCCGCGAGGGAAGCAGTTTCAAGGCTCTCGTCCAGCGCAAGCTCGACCCGATACATCCACTTGGGGGTGGCGGACGCTGGCAGCCCTTCGGAAAGCGGTAAAGGGGCAATGGTCGCGATCACGCCATCGATGTTCACTACCTTCACCTCCGCCACCACCAGTTCCAGCGCGGCGGGCATACCGGCCTTGATCAGCGGCGCGACATCGGGCTGCACGACGACGATCGCCTGCACAGACCGCCCGCCCCCGGGCACGTTTCGCCCGTCCCCGGGCACGTTCTCGCCGGGCTCGACCAGCACCCCGCTCACCTCAAGGCTACGGGTCACCGTGCCGAAGCAGAGCCACGCCACGAGGATTGCCAGCAACAGCGCGATGGCCCCGACAAGTAGACGTTCCCGCGGCACCGAAATCGTCAGCAGACGATCGAGTTGCTCACGCTCTTCTTTCGCTTCGGCAACGGTGTTGTGAAACGAGTCAAATGGATTGTTGAACACGACCGCGCGTTGTCTCCTGGCTTGTCTGCGAAGAACCCCGATCCACCGTCGACAAGAGTGCCGGAAGTAGCGACAGGTCGGCAATCAGGGCAAAACCGATGATCATCGCCGTCAAAACCCCGACCTGGGCGGTGGGAACGAACGGCGAAAACGCGAAGATCCCGAAGCCGGCCACCAGCACGACCGTCGTGGTGAGCAAGGCACGACCGGCGGTCTCATACGCATAGCGCACCGCGTCTTCGGAGCTTTGGCCGTACTCACGCCGCGCACGGCGGTACTTGCTCAAGAAATGCACCGTGTCGTCGACGACGATGCCGATGGTCATGGCCACCACCACGGATAGCGACAGCCCCACCTGGCCCACCGTCAGTCCCCAGACGCCGAAACCTAGCACGGCGGGAATCAGGTTGGGGACGATGCTCACCAAGCCGAGCCGCAGTGAACGCAAGGCGAAGAGAAGAATGGCGGAGATGGCCAATAGCACCACGACGGTCCCGATCAGCATGGCGCGGATGTTGCGTTGGCCAATGTAGGCGAACAGCGCGGCGGGACCGGTGCCGTTGACACCGGCCACGTGCGGCGCATTCTCCTGCAGCCAGGCCTCCGCGCGGGCATTCAGTTCGAGTACGTCCTGCGAATAGAGCGTTTCCGCCGACACCGAGATCCTCGTCGCCGATCGAGACCTGTCGATCTGGTTGTTGAGATCCAGCCCCTGGGGAAGCGAGAGTTCGTAGAGCAACAGGTATTGCGCCGCGAGTTCCTGGCTTTCCGGGATGCGGTATGCGTCCGGGTCGTCGCCGTGCATGCTCTGGTTGAGCTGCTGGAAGGTGTCGGTGACGACGGCCACGTGGCGTACCGGGGGCTGCTCGCGGTACCACTCGGCGAATTTCACGACCTCGGCGAGGAACAGCGGATCGGTGACCCCTCCGTCGGCAGTCGCATGCAGCGAGTATTCGAGTAGCGTGTTGCCGCTCAGGTGCTCGTCCATGAAATCCGTATCTTGGCGAAACTCGACGCTTTCATCGAAAAAGTGCACCAGGACGTCGTTGAGCTCGTTGCGCGGAATCGCCAAGACCATTGCCGGCACGATTACCAACCACCCCAACAGCAGCGCCTTCCTGTGGCGCAACGCGGCATTTGCCAAGCGCTCCATGGAGAGTCGCGGGAGTCGTCGTTCCTCGGCGGCGCGAATCGGCAGAAGTGAAAGCAGCGCCGGCAGAAAGGTCACGGAGAGAATGAAGGACGCGGCGATTCCGAATGCGACGAAGTTGCCGAGATGACGGTAGGGCGGCACCTCGGAGAAGTTCATGCTCAAGAACCCGAGCGTTGTCGTGAGGCTCGCCAGGAACACCGGATGCAGGTTCAGCCTGATGGCGTCGACGATCGCATCATGCCGGGAGTCTCCGGCCCGCAATCGCCGCTGCACCGCCACCAGCAAATGCACGCAGTTCGCCACCACGATCATCAGCACGATGGTGGGTGCCGGCGAGATGGGCGGGGAAAACGGCACACCGGCCCAGCCGCCCAGACCCACCGACGCCAGAATGGAAAAGACGATAACCAGCCAGGTCCCCACAACCCCCGGCCAGCCGCGGGTGAGCACGCCGAGGATCACGGCCATGAGCAGAAGGCTCGCGGGCAGGAAGATTAACTGGCTCTCGATCGAGGCTTCGACGAAGGTCTGGTTGACCATGACCGTGCCAACGGTGCGAAGGTCAATGCCGGGGAACCGCTCCTCTGCCTCGGTGGCGAGCGACTTGGCGAATTCCGCGACTTCCGCCACCGCCGCCAACTGGTCCTCCTCCGGCATTTCAATGGTGACGTTTACGACACTGACGTTACCGGCGAGGCCCAGAATACTGCCGGCGATGCGCGGATCGGACAGTGCCACGGCCCGGATCTGCGACCGCGCCTCGGATCGCGCTATTTCCTGAGGATCAACAAGATCTCGCACATAGAGATCGTCGCCATCGGCGGTGGTGTGCTGGAAGTTGGCGAGCGAGTCGACGCGCCTCGAATAAGGTGTCTGCCATGCGGCTTCGGTGAGCCAGACGGCGGCCGACAGCGCGAGTTGCGAAGTCGCGTCACCGTCGTCCGGGACAATCAGGAACGCGATGTTCTCGTTCTTGCCATAGGTATTCTCCAGCTCTTGAAGTGCCAGAAGCTGCGGGTTGTCTTCGTCGAAAAAGATGCGGTAGCTGGCAGAGAACTCAAGCAGAGCCATACCGCTCGACGCGAGGACAACCAAAAGCAGCGTGGCCGAGATGACCAGCCAGCGGGCACCAAGCACGCGGCGGGCAAATCGCGCAGCGAACCGCTCTCCCGCCAGATCCCTTGGGCGGCGCTGATCTTCAGGCTCAGATTGCATGTCGGACAACGCTTAGGATCACTCTTGGGCGGCTCGGGAAAGCGGCACGCGCGTGCTCATCCGCCGGACCGGACCGCATGGCCATCGACCAATACACCGATTTCCATCGTATAGTAGTTCGTTGCGCCCAGTCAGGCGTGATGGAAGACCCCGCGATCAGGACAGGAGAAAAGATGGCCGCCGCGCAAGGACTCAAGTACATCGGCACCCGACCGGTGCGACCGGACGGTTTGGAGAAGGTCACCGGACGTGCCAACTTCGGCGCCGACCACGCCTTACCGGGAATGCTCCACGGCGACGTCGTGCGCAGCCCCCACGCCCATGCGCGAATCCGCTCCATCGACACCACCGCCGCGGAAGCGGTCCCCGGCGTTCTGGCGGTGATCACCGCCCATGACTTTCCCGACCGGACGAACTTCAGCTTCAGCCGCAAGGGCTTCAACGAGAACCTGATGGCGAGCGACAAGGTGCTCTACCACGGCCACGCGGTGGCCGCGGTGGCCGCCACGTCCAGCGAAGCCGCGGCGGCGGGAGCCGCTGCCGTGGCCGTGGACTACGAAGCCCTCGACCCCGTCACCGACGCACTGCGGGCAATGAGCCCGGACGCCCCCATCCTGCACGACGATCTGATCACCCAGGGGCTGGACGAGCCGCCCAGCAAGCCGTCCAACGTGTCCAGGAAGCAGGTCATCTCCAAGGGCGATGTCGACGCCGGCTTCGCCGCGGCGGACGAGATCGTCGAGCGCACCTTCGTCACGCCCATGGTGCACCAGGGCTACATCGAACCCCACGCGTGCGTCGGCAACTTCAACGAAGACGGCCAGGCCACGGTCTGGTGTAGTACCCAGGGCCACTTCGGCGTGCGCAGCATGACCGCCATGGCCATGGGCATGGACGAGGGCGACATCCGCGTCATCGCCAGCGAGATCGGCGGCGGTTTCGGCGGCAAGACCACCATCTACCTGGAACCGCTTGCGCTGAAGCTGTCGCAGAAGAGCGGCCGACCCGTGAAGATGGTGATGGCCCGCGAGGATGTATTCCGCGCCACCGGTCCCGCGTCGGGCACCGTCAACACCGTGAAGATCGGCTGCAAGCGCGACGGCACCATCGTCGCCATGTACGCCAAGCTCATCTACGAGGCGGGTGCCTACCCCGGCAGTCCGCTGGGTCCCGGAGCGATGTGCATCTTCGCCCCCTACGACGTCGGCAACGTGTTGATCGAAGGCTACGAAGTGGTGGTGAACCGACCGCGGGTCGCCGCCTACCGGGCGCCCGGCGCACCGCAGTCGATGTACGCGGGCGAGTCGGTGGTCGACGAACTCGCCGACAAGATCGGCATGGACCCCATCGACTTCCGCCTGAAGAACGCCGCCGACGAGGGCACCCGCGCCGCCTACGGCCCGACATTCGGACCGGTCGGTCTGAAAGCGTGCCTCGAGGCTGCGAAAGCGCATCCCAACTACGCCAGACCGCTCGGCGAAGACGAGGGGCGTGGCGTGGCCGCCGGCTTCTGGTTCAACGGCGGCAACCAGTCGAGCGCCGAGGTGCACATTACCGACACCGGCATGGTCAAGATCGTCGAAGGCAGCCCCGACATCGGCGGCAGCCGCGCGTCCATGGCGCTGATGGCGGCGGAAACGCTGGGCGTGCCTTATGAACGCATGCGCATCCGCGTCGCCGACACCGACAGCACGGGCTATTGCGCGACGACCGGCGGCAGCCGGACGACTTTCGCCACGGGACTCGCGGTGATCCGCGCCTGCGAGGATGTGATCCGCCAGCTCAAGTCCAGGGCCGCTGCCACCTGGGAGATCGAACCCGACCAGGTCGAGTGGTCCGACGGCGAAGCTCGACCCGTTGCCGGTGTCAACGTCGAGGCGGAGCCCCTGACGTTGGCCGCACTGGCGCGCACCGCCGGCCGCACCGGGGGGCCGATCTCCGGTCGGGCATCGCTCACCGCCCAAGGCCCCGGACCCGCCTTCTCGGTCAACCTGGCGGACGTCCACCTCGATCGCGAGACGGGTCGCGCCACGGTGACGAGCTTCACGGCCATCCAGGACGCCGGTACCGCGATCCACCCCGACTACGTCGAGGGTCAGATGCAGGGAGGCGCGGCCCAGGGCATCGGCTGGGCGCTGAACGAGGAGTACATCTACGACGACAACGGCGTGCTGGACAATCCCGGGTTTCTCGACTATCGCGTACCCGTGGCGTCCGACCTGCCGATGATCGACACGCAGATCGTCGAAGTGCCCAATCCGAACCACCCCTACGGCGTGCGGGGCTGCGGCGAGACGCCCATCGTCGCGCCGCTGGCCGCGGTCGGCAATGCCGTCAGCCACGCGGTCGGCGTGCGCATGACCGAATTGCCGCTGTCGCCGCCCAAGGTGCTGGAGGCGATCACCAACGGGTCCTGACACGGGGCTGCGGGTGTCGGAACATGCGGTCCTTTCGATGTAGTTGCGGCAACCGCGTCTACTTCGAGAACGACCGCTGTCTCGCCTGCAATCGGGGTCTCGCATTCGATCCCTCGACGATGGAGCTGCGCGTGATCGGCGCGTCCGAGCAGCGCTGTGCGCACCACCAGTACCCCAAGACGTGCAACTGGCTTGTCACCGGGGATGAAGCCTTCTGCAAGGCTTGCGGCCTCAACGAAGTCATCCCCGACCTCTCGGATGCACGTCGCGTGCGCCTCTACTACGAGGTGGAGAAGTCCAAGCGGCGGCTCTTGTTCACGCTCATGGAGCTTGGCCTGCCCTTGGAAGGTCGGGCCGACCGGCCGGATGGTCTGGCGTTCCGCATTCTTGCCGACGCGCGCCTGGAGGAGTCCGACACGAACTTCGTGGCCCACGACGAAGTCACCACCGGGCACGCGCAGGGCGAAATCACCATCAACCTGCTCGAAGCGGACCCCCGCCTGCGCGAGCAGATGCGTCTCGCCATGAACGAGTCCTACCGGACCCTGCTCGGCCACTTCCGACACGAGTCCGGGCACTATTACTGGCAACGGCTCGTCGCGCACGGCCCGGCATCCGGTCGCGACGACGACGGCCTCGCGGCGTTCCGCGCCCGCTTCGGCGACGAACGTCGCCACTACCAGGACAGTCTGAACGCGTACTATCGGGACGGACCGCCGCCTGGCTGGCACAACGACTACGTCGTCGCCTACGCCGCCAGTCACCCCCTCGAGGATTTCGCCGAGTGCTGGAGCCACTACCTGCACATGGTCGACTCCCTGCAGACCGCTGCCGAGGAGGGCCTCGCCGTGGGCGACGTTCGCCTCGCCGATCCCCTGAACGTGCCGCTACCGTTCCCCGAGATCATCGACCAGTGGCGCGCGCTCGCACCCGCCATGAACGACCTCAACCGCAGTATGGGACTCGACGACGCGTATCCCTTCTCGTTGACCGAGTCGGTGGTCGCCAAGCTCGGCTTCGTGCACGAGACCATCGCGGCGGCGAAACCATGACAATCGACTGGCAGAGCTACGAATCGACCGGCCTATACGACGAACTGGTCCAGCCAAGCGGCCGCGCACGCCCCGGCACCGGCCGGCTCGTGCAGGCCCTCGCAAAGCTCTCCGACGACGAACTGGTGGAACGCAAGACCGCGGCGGAACTCGCGATCCGGTCCATGGGCATCACCTTCTCCGTGTACCACGAAGGCACCAACATCGACCGCGAGTGGCCCTTCGACATCGTTCCCCGGCTGATGATGAAACGCGAATGGGACGAGATCGCCCGGGGGCTGAAACAGCGGGTGCGCGCGCTCAACGCGTTCATCGACGACGTCTACCACCATCGTCGTTCGCTGCACGACGGCGTGGTGCCGGAAGACTATGTGCTGAAGTCGCGGGAGTACCGTTCCCGATGCGCCGGCATCGACCCGCCCTACGGCGTCTGGTCGAATGTCTGCGGCACGGATCTGGTGCGCGACGGCGACGGTTCGCTGTTCGTGCTCGAGGACAACCTGAGGGTGCCGAGCGGCGTGTCCTACATGCTCGAGAACCGCGCCGTGATGAAACGCGTCTTCCCGGAGCTGTTCGAGCACTACGCGATTCATCCGGTGGACGACTACCCGTCCGAACTGGCCGCCTGTCTGCGCTCGCTGTCCCCCCGAGACGTGCGTTCGCCGCGCATCGTGGTGCTCACACCCGGCATCTACAACTCGGCGTATTTCGAACACGCCTACCTGGCGTTGGAGATGGCCGCCGAACTCGTGGAGGGCTCCGACCTCGTGGTCGCCGACGACGACTGCGTCTATATGCGCACGATCAGCGGCCTCGAACGCGTCGACGTGATCTACCGGCGCATCGACGACATGTTTCTCGACCCGCGCGCCTTTCGCAAGGATTCCATGCTCGGCGTCCCCGGCCTGATGCGGGCCTGGCAGGCGGGCAACGTCGCCCTCGCCAACGCCCCCGGCTGCGGCGTCGCCGACGACAAGGTGATCTACACCTACGTGCCCGACATGATCCGCTACTTCCTCGGCGAAGAGCCGATCCTCGCCAACGTGCCGTCGTATCGCTGTGCCGAGAAGGATCACCGCGACTACGTGCTCGACAACCTCCACGACCTGGTGGTCAAGCCCGCCAATGAGTCCGGCGGCTACGGCATGCTCATCGGCCCCCAGTCCACCCAACGCGAGCGCGACCAGTTCGTCCGCGTCATCCGCGCCAATCCACGCAACTACATCGGTCAGCCGACCCTGTCGCTGTCCACCGCCCCGACCATCGCCGGCAACACCGTCGAACCCCGGCATCTCGACCTCCGGCCCTTCATCCTGTCGGGCAAGGACATCTACGTCACGACCGGTGGCCTGACCCGCGTGGCGATGCGCAAGGGTTCGATCGTGGTCAACTCGTCCCAAGGCGGCGGCAGCAAGGACACCTGGGTGGTGGAACCGGCGACCATGGTGCCCGCCCAGTGAGCGTCAACGTCCTGTCACGCGTCGCCGAGCGGGTGTACTGGCTCGGCCGTTATCTGGAGCGCGCGGAGTCGACGGCCCGGCTCATTACCGTGAACGCCAACCTCATCATGGATCTCCCGGTGCGTCTGCCGCTGGGCTGGCGACCGTTGATCGACATTACCGGATCCGGCGACCTGTTCGAGTCGCTCTACGGCGAGGGCCGCGCCACCGAACGCAACGCCTGTCGCTTTCTCGCAACCGACACCCGCAACCCGGGTTCCATCATCAACTCGATCATCGGTGTCCGCGACAACGCCCGTTCCATCCGCGAGAACATGCCGCGCATCACGTTCGAGTACATCAACGAGTTGTACCTGTTCGCCCGTTCGGCGCTGGTCCCCGGCCAGTCGCGCAGCAGCCGCGGCGAGGCCTTGACGCAGATCAGCCGTCTGGCGCAGCAGCTCGAGGGCTTCCTGTCCCAGAACATGCTGCACGACGCCCACTGGGAGTTGATGCGCCTCGGCAACTACATCGAGCGCGCAGACATGACCACGCGCATCATCGACGTGCGCACGGTGGACCTCATCGCCGGCGGGCACGAGCTGTTGCCGTTCCAGGACATCCAGTGGCGTAGCGTGCTGCGCGCCTTCTACGCCATGCAGTCCTACCACGCGTCGGTGCGCGAACCGGTGGATCCGCCCCTGGTGCTCGAGTTCCTGTTCAAGGACGAACGCCTACCCCGCTCCTACCTGCGCTGCCTCAACTCGGTGCGCCGCAGCCTGCGCGAACTGCCACGCAACGGTGACGCCGTGGACGCCTGCGACGTGGCGCTCGCGGCATTGCGGGAGACGGATGTGAAGCGCCTCGGCGGCGTTGAACACAGCACCGACCTGCACGTGTTCATCAACGCCTGTCAGACCCACCTCGACGAGCTGCACCAGGCGATCAGGCAGACGTACTTCCTGTAGACGAACTCGCGCAGCCCGCTGGAGAGTCGCTACGTGCTTACCACACCGTCGGCCAGCAATGCCTTGCGGGTCTCCGTGTCGTAGCCGAGGTCCGCGAGGATGTCCATTGTGTGTTCGCCGAGGTGCGGGGCGCCATAGCGGATCTCGGGGACGGTGACGCCGAACCGCGCAGCGTTGCGGGCCTGGCGAAGCCGACCGGCATGGGGGTGGTTGGTCTCGATGACGACACCGCTGGCCTCGACCTGGGCATGGCGGATCATCTCGGCGCGGGTCAGCACGGGGGCGCACGGCACGCCGGCCGCCTCGAGGAGCTCCAGCCACTCGCTGGCAGACTTGGTCAGCAGCGCCTGCTGGATCAGCTCAAGGCGTTCGTCCGCGTGTCGATCACGGCCCGCGGGCGTCTTGAAGCGCTCGTCGTCCAGCCACTCGGGGTGGCCGACGGCGTGGCACAGGCCATGCCACTGGTCGTTGGCCATCACCGAGACGCTGATGTAGCCGCTCGTCGTCTCGTAGATGAGATCGATGAAGGTGGCGGCGCGCGCGACATCCGTTTCCTTGCCGACGAAGGTCTGGCTGCCCATGTCGGTCGACCACAGGAAGGCGACCACGCTGTCGAGCATCGACAGGCGCACATGCTGGCCGGCCCCGGTCCGCTCGCGGGCGAACAACGCCGCCGAGACGGCCTGGGCCGCAGTCACCCCGGTGAGCTTGTCCGGCAGCACGGTGCGGATCAACCGGGGGCGTTCATGGTCGGCACCTGCCTGCACGCTGGCGAGGCCGGAGAGCGCCTGGATGATCGGGTCGTAGACCGGCTTGCCGGCGTAGGGCCCCGCTTCGCCCCAGCCGCTCATGGACACATAGATCAGGTCCGGCTTGACGGCCTTGAGATCGTCGTAGTCGAGGCCCAGGCGCGCCATCACCCCGGGCCGATAGTTCTGCACGAAGACGTCCGCCGTGCGCGCGAGGTCGACGACCACCTGGCGTCCGGCCGGGTTCTTGGCATCCACCGAGATCGAGCGCTTGTTGCGGTTGTTGTTGACGAACGCCGCGGAGAAGTGCCGCTGGCCGTAGCCTGCCCGGCGTGCATGGTCGCTGCGCGCGGGGGCTTCGACCTTGATCACGTCGGCACCCTGATCGGCAAGGATCATGGTTCCGTAGGGCCCCGCGATCATGGTCGTGAAATCGACGACTCTGACGCCGTCAAGCGGTCCGGACATCGGCACTCCTTAGTGGCTTTCGAACAAGCGTTGGACCTCGGGTGCGGCCACGGGCTTGCTGGCGAGAGAGACAATCACATACCCGGCCGTGGATGCAAAGAGCGCCGGGAAGACCTCGTGGACGACATCACCCAGTCCCGCCGCGAGCCAGCCGATGAGCACGACCACTCCCAAGGTGAACGCCGCAAGCGCGGCCGGGGCGCTACCGCGCCGCCAATGCAGGCCGAACAGGATCGTGGGCACGAAACACACGGCGAACAGGCTGCCGGAGAAGATTGTGATCTCGACGATGCCGCCCGGCGGGTCGAGCGCCACCGCCGCCGCCACCACGGCGAACGTGGCGACAGCGATCCGGGTGTGCGTGACGACTTTGCGGTCCTCCCGGCGACGGCCGCCCAGGAGGTCGCGGGATGTCACCGACGCCGCCACCAGGAGCACGCTGTCCAGCGACGACATGGCCGCGGCGAGGATGGCGATGACCAGGAAGTCGCCCACCAACGGCGGGATCACCCCGGGATCGTTGACCAGGGTTGGCACGACGAGGTCGGTCTCCGCTACGCCGTCGAGCAGGAAGTGGGCGTAGAGACCCAGGGGGAACAGGCAGAACTGGATCACGAGGAGCCCGACCACGGCGACCCAGATGCCGACGCGCACACTGCGCTCGTCCTTCAAGCCGTAGAAGCGCGTGACCTGCCTGGGGTCGACCAGCAGCTTCAACGATCCGGCGAGTGCGATGCCGACCAGCACCACGAACGGAATCGCCGCGTCGAGATCGAACAGGTGGGCTCGGGAAGGCTCCCTCGGCAAGTCGGCGATGGCGCCGACGCCGCCCGCCGCGGACGTGATGTAGTAGAACAGCAGCACCGAGCCGACGACCATCAACGAACCCTGCAGCACGTCCGTGCGCACCACCGACAGGAACCCGCCGAGCATGGTGTAGGCGACGATCAGGCACAGGGTGACGATCACCGCCACCTCGTACGGGATGCCGAGGAAGACCTGCAGGAGGTTGCCTGAGCCCTTGAACACCGCCACGAGGTAGAGAAGGCTCGCCACGACGATGACCAGCGCCGCCGCGACGCGCACCCGATCACTGGCGAACCGCACGGCCAGGAAGTCCGGCACGGTGAGGGATCCCCAGGCGGCGGCGAAGCGCCGCATGCGGGGCGCCACCACCCGCCAGGAGAGCCAGCAGAACGCCACCAGCATCACCGCCATGGTCAGCCAGGGCAGACCGTACTCGTAGCTCTTGCCGGCGAGACCGATGTAGCTGTTGGTGCTCGCGAAGGTTGCGTAGAACGACACGCCGATGACCGCCCCGCCCAGGCGTCGGTCGCCGATGAAGAAGCCCGCGGTGGTCTTGCCGAGGCGCATCCCGGCGCGGGCATGGGCGACGAGGAACCCCGTGTAGACGAGCGCCAAGGCGATGGCGAACCAGTGCTGGCCGATCCAGGATGCGCTCACGGATCGGGGCGCCCCTTGGCGATGTCCCCACGGCGGTTGATGAGCCGGTCGGGATCGCCGGTCGGTGTGTTGCGCATCGCCCTATCGACCATCGCGTCGTATTTGGGATCGAGACGCGCGACCTTCGATCCCTTGGAGCGATGCACCGACGGCCGGGACACGATGCGCTTGGCGCTACCGCCGCACTCGCACGCCACGGTCTCCGAAATGTGCTCGACGGAGGCCAGTTCGCTGGTCACCGCGCCACACTCAGAACATCGGAACTCGTAGACGGGCATCCTATGTCCCGAAGGGGCGACCACACGCCCTGACGGGCGGGCGCTCACGACAACGTTGCGATCTGTGCACCTTTGTCCACCAGGGCCTGCAACGACAGCTGGTAACGCTCGAACTTCAGCCGCTTCAGGGGATCGGCGGCATGGACGATGTTCCGGTCGAGGTCGACGCCGACCAGCGGCTGGCCCCGGCCAACGGCACGGCGCTTCAGATAGTCGGTCCACTGTCGTGGCGTCATTTCGATCACCAGTTCACAGTCGCGCAACGCGGTCTCGTCCGCCTCCCGGATGGACGTCACCTCGAACGCCTCGAAGGTGACCACGCGCACCGCTTTGCCCGACTTGAGACCGAGTACGAGGTCGGTGGAACCGAGCCGGCGGAATGCCGGGTCGGCGTTGAGCGACGCCTGCGCCGCCTCCAGCCAATCCAATTGCGCCATCGTGACGACCTCAGGCGAACTTGGTGTCGACCCGCGCCGAGGCGTCGAAGAAGAACTGCAGGGTCTGGTTGTAGCGGAAGAACAGGTCCTCCCGAACCTGGTCGCCGTGGCGCGACCGCGCGAGTCCATCGTCCCTGTCGAGGTCGAGGGTGTTCAGGGTGTGGTGCAGATCGGCATGGCCGTTGGTCGCGATGTTGGCGACCATCTCGCGCCAGTCGTCGGCGGGCATGTCTAGATAGAAGTCGACATCGTCGAGAGCGGCCTCGGCGCCCTCCACCGCGTCACTGCATTCCACGCCCTCGAAGGTCACGACGAACACCCGTTCGCCGATCTTGAACCCCGCCAAGCAGTTGCAGTGGCCACCGCCGGCGCCGCGGTAGCTGTCGTCGCCGTTGAACACCCGGCGCACTTCGTCGAACCAGTCGACGGAGGGGAAGGCAGCCATGGTCAGTCCGTGATGAATTCGTTCAGCGGCGGCGGCATTCGCGCGGCATCGCGCGGCAGGTCGAGCCAGCGACAATAGTCGAAGTACGTCCCGAGGTAGTCGCGCATCAACGACCGGTAGACGTCCATGCCGCGGCCCGCCGCGTTCTCGACACCGCCGGCGAAGATGACGGCAAGCGCTTCGCCGAGTACCGGGTCCCTGAAGTCCCTCGCCAGGCCGCCCTCGCCGATGGCGATGAGCGTGCCGACGACCTGGCGCTGGTCGTCGACGTGGGCGATGGCGTACTTCAGATGGTCGAGGCCGTAGCTGACGTGCCGGGCCTTGTCGGCGAGCGCATACGAGTAGATGACCCGTTCCGCGTCGTTGTGGGCATGGCGAAGGAGGTAGCGGTACAGCGTCAGGGTGAACGCGCCGCGCAGCAGCAGCAGGTAGACCACGGCCTCGGTCCAGCCGCCGCGGCTCTCGAGGACCATGCGGTTCACCATGCCCGGACCCTCCAGGCCCAGGCCGCCACCGTTGACGAGCGCACGCTTGCGGAAGCACTCGTAGTGACGGGCCGCGTCGAAACTGGCCGTGGCCAGATACTGCTTGACCTCGTGGTAGCCGTAGGACATCTGGTGCTGCCAGCCGGTGATCGTCTCGATGTCGACATTGGCGTAGCTGACGAGCTCCGTGCACACCTGGCAGACGGCATGCTCGACGTCGTCGGGCAGCGGTTCGATGGTGTTCCAGGGTACGTCGGTGGCGGGCGCCCAGCGCCGCTGAATGGCCTCTTCGTAGAGGTCGGCCGCACAATCGGCCCACAGATCCGCCTTGTCGCGTACCGAATAGCCCACCGGTGGCATGCCGCGCCGCGGAATCGCCCCGCGGGGGTTGCGGCTCTGGTCCTGCCAGTGCATGGGGACCTCGCCGTAGATGCCCGTGTTGAGATCGCCCAGTTTCAGCCCGGCCTTGCCCGGCGTGACGCGCATGCCCCACTGCCGGGATTTGTGCATCCAGTTGTACTTGGGCTCGTACTTGCGCGGCTCCTTGGGCGCGGGAGCCGGTTCCTTCGACGAAGCCCTCGCCACGGGTTTGTCCGACATCTGTGGGTAGCCGCTCAGCGCGTCTCCCTTCGGGAGCCGTCCAAGAGCGATCCCAAGCGTTGTTCGAAATGCAACCTGCGTGTGAACATCAGCGGCGCTCAAGGAACCTAGCCGGAACGGGTCAGGCGGCGCGTTCGATCATCTCACCGACCCGCGAGCGGCCGTTGTCGAAGCGTTCGCCGAAGCCTGCCGACACCACCCGCTTCTGGTACTCGCGCAACTGCCGGCGGCGGATGGCGATGACCTTGTTCATGCCGTCGTCGAAATGCTCCTTGCCGCCACCGAGGATGACGGCCATGGATTCCGAGGTCGGCGTCAACTGGCCGACGGGATTCGCCGCGCCGATCAGCCCGCCTTCGGCCTCGTCGAGGTAGCAGTGGATCTCCTCGCGGCGTTCCGGCGCCGTCGTCGACATGTAACGCAGGTGCATCACGCCGAACGCCACGTGCCGCGCCTCGTCCTGGGCGCAGAGCCGGTAGATGACCTTCTCCGCCTCGTTCTGCGCCATCAGCTCGCCCATGCGGAACAGCGTCAGCACCGAACCTTCGCCGGACACGTGCAGCCGCGAGGACATCTCCGTGAAATCCCGCGACAGGTCGATGCTGCCGACGAAACCGGCGGTCGCGCCCGTGGCCTGCATCAGGCCGCCGCCGTTGGCCAGCGCGCGCTTGCGGAAGACGTCCATGTGCCGGGACTCGTCCATCACCTGGGCGAGCAGCACCTGGCGCGGCTCGAAGAAATCGGGCGTGGTCAGCGACACCCAGCGCGCCGGCACGTCGCCGGCAACGAACTCCACCTCGGTAAGAAAGGTGGCGAGCTGGCACTCCGCCTGTTCGATGTCGTCGGGTAGCGGTTCGATGGTGTGCCAGGGCACGTCGGTGGCGGAACTCCACTGCCGCTGCAGCGCCTCTTCATAGAGAAACGAGGCGTTGTCCAGCCAGATCTCGTTCTTGCTGCGCACGGCGTAGGCGCCGATGCGATAGGACCCCGGCCGCGTCGCGGCGCCCCGCGGACGGCCCGTCATGTTGTCGCTGATCTCCGGCGTCTCGCCGTAGTCGCCGACCGAGATGTCCGCCAGCGTCAGGCCGTACTTGCCCGGCTCGGCGTGCGTATCCCAAGGTCCCGTGCGCTCCATCCAGCCGAAGTCGAGATCGGGTTCGGCACCGTTGGCGGCTTCGCTCATGGGCACGTACATCTCGTCGAATCGGATGGCAACTATAACCCCCACGACCCGGTCGGAAAACCGCGTCGTCCGTGCCGTCAAACATCAAGCTATTTCTGACGCGGGACACTAGGGAAGGTCTGATTAAGACCTTCCCTAGCGCGGCACAGGGATGTGCCGCCAAATTCAAGGACGCAAGGAGTTGAATTTTCACGCAAAAAAAGACCGCGCTCTTGTTTTTGCGTTCTCACTTGGTCGCTGACCTGGAATCGAACTCGCGGAGCTTGTCTTCGACAAAGCGCTCCCAACCCGAATCGTCCTCCTCCTCCATCTCGTCGATCAAGTCGTCAAGCCAGTGGATGGCGAAGCCCGGCGGTAGGGACTCGTTGCGTTCCAGCCGCCCGCCGAAGTCGCGCAGCCTGGCGAGCATGTCCTTGAGATACGGATCGGTCGGCGGCGCCGGTCGTTCGATCTCCGCCAACTCCAGCAGCTCTTCGTGACACCAGAGAAAGAGCTCCTCGCCCGGTAGGTAGTCTCGCTTGGCGGGCGTGTCCGTCACCTCGTCCAGGTCGTCGTAGACCCGGTCGCAGAAGCGGCGTAGCTTGGCGCTGCCTTGCGACGCCGCCTTGACGTTCTTGAGTATCTTGATCATCTGGTCGCGGTGACAATTCAGTACGGTCTGTGGGTCCACGGCTTGTCCTCGTCGCTCGAAAAATTGGGACCCGGAATAATCACGCACACGACTCGCCACGAATGTAGGACGGTGCCCCGAGCCGGCGTAGGACATCCGCCCTCCGTACTGCTTGCGTGGTGCCCCGCGGATGGCTCTATCAGTGGATTCGCACGCAGGGATCAGCTGCGCAATGCCTCGATGGGATCGAGTTTGGCGGCGCGGTAGGCGGGGTACAGGCCGAAGAAGACGCCGACGGCGGCAGCCACCGCAACGCCGACGGTCACGGCGGTCGTCGACACCGCGAACGGCCAGCCGGCGTATCGGCAGATGCCCCATGCCACGGCCACACCGAGTACGACGCCGAGCGCGCCGCCGACAAGGGCGAGTGCCGCCGACTCGATCACGAACTGCTGCTGCACGTCGCTGCGTCGGGCCCCGACTGCGCGCCGCAACCCGATCTCCCGGCGCCGTTCGCGGACGGAGAGCAGCATCACGTTCATCACGCCAACGCCGCCGACGATGAGCGATATGGACGCGATGGCGCCGAGCAGCAGCGTGAAGAGCTGCCCCTGGCTGCGCATGCGAGCGATGAGTTGGCCCGCCGTCGTGACCGTGACCTTCAAATCGGGGCGGACCCTGCCGAAGTACGCTTGGACCTCGCGCTGGGCCGTTTCGGGCTCGACGCCCTCCCGCACCCGGGCGACGGCATCCCGGATTCCCCCTGCGCCCGCCCGCATCGCCGCAATGATCGGCAGGAACAATGTATCGTCCGGGACGAGATTGCGGCCGACGGCCAGCGGAGGAACGGACTCAAGGACGCCCACCACCGTGCACAGGCGTCCGAAAACGCGTATGCGTTCGCCGACCGGCGACACTACGCCAGCATCCCGCATGCCCTGTGCGATGCGCGCGCCCGCGACGCAGTGGAAGCGATGTCGATCCAGGTCCGACACCAAGCGGCCCTCCGCCACGGCGAGTCTGCTCAGATCGAAGAACGCCCCCGTCACGCCGAACGCGATGCCCGGACCCAAGGGCCGTCCGCGGTAGCGGATCGGCGTGTTCGAGTCAACCGCGGCGGCGGCGGATTCCACGGCGGGCACGGCACCGGGCAGCCGCTCCACGTCCGCCAAACCGATGTCCAGGACGCGACCGCGGACGCGCGTGAACTGTCGCCTGATCGTGACGATGTCGGTGCCGAGTTCTTGGAACTGCTTCAACGATTCCGCCCGCACGATCTGTCCGGTCGAGACCATGGCGATGACCGCACCGATGCCCACCACGATGCCTACCAGCGCCAGCGCACTGCGCGCCAACACGGATCGGAGGCTGGTGCCCGCCTCCCTGGCGTTGAAGCACAACTGCTCACGCAACGCCTGGCCGCCGGCGGCCGATGTGGCGGAAGGCGAACCGCGCGGCAGCGGCGAACCCGAGACCGATTCGTGCATCGCTCCGCCCCCGCGTTGCGCGTCGGGCGTGGTTTCCGCGAGGAGGCCATCCGTCATGCGCGTCTGGCGGTGGCAGCGCGCCGCGACCTCGGCGCTGTGCGTGACGACCACCACGGCGACGCCCTGCGTGCTCAGCGTCTCGAACAACGCCATGATTTCGTCGCCGGTCGCCGGATCGAGCGCCCCCGTGGGTTCGTCGGCAAGCAGCACGGCCGGATCGCCCACCAGGGCCCGCGCCACGGCGACGCGCTGCTGCTGGCCGCCCGATAGTTGGCTGGGCAGGTGCCCGTGCCACTCGCCCATGCCCACCCGTTCCAGGGCCGCTCGGGCACGCTCCCTGATCTCGGCATTGGGAATGCCGCGATACACCAGCGGCAACCCGGCGTTCTGCGCCGCGGTGAGGTGTCCGAGCAACTGGAAGGACTGGAACACGAAGCCGATATGAGCGTTGCGCATCGCCGCGCGCTCGTCGTCGGACATTCCCGCCGCATCGCGGCCGCGAAGAAGACAGGCACCGGTCGTCGGTCTGTCCAGGAGCCCCGCGACATTCATCAGCGTCGACTTGCCGCAGCCGGACGGTCCCATGATCGACACCAGCTCGCCTTCCTCGAGGGTGAGAGACACGCCATGCAGAACCTCGACGCTCACGGGGCCGAGCAGGTAGGACTTGTGCACATCCTGAAGCCGCAGAACGACGCGGTCCTGGTCGGAAGCACGCTCACCCGCTGAAGCATCGCCGAAGACCGGACGACCGCCGAGGCCGGATTCCGACGCATGTGCAGCCGCTTGCGGGACGGCTTGTGGGGCGGGATTGGAGGGCACGCCCCGTAATGTAGCGTCGAAGGGCCTGCGACACCACTTGCGACCGCTGGGAACCACTGCCCGACCGCGCCCGACTTCCGACTTGTCCGCGACCACGACCGTTGCTAGGGTTCGGAAATCACCAGTTGACACGGAACGGCAGCATGTTCAGGCGCAACATCCCTCGGCTCGCGTTCTCAGGCGCAGGCTTCTTCAGCATCCTGCTTCTTCTCAGCATGGCCACGCAGTCCGCCCACGCCAACAGCGAATACGACAGCACCTCGCTCAACGGCAACCTGCAGCATCAGTGCACGTCGTTCAGCGCCGCACTCGTCACCGGCAACAGCCTCACCGTCTCCGCGGAGTGCAACAAGAGCGACGCATCGGGCGGCGTTGCCGCCACGCGGCAGTCCACCTCGCTCGAACTTTCCGACCATGTGGTCTGGAATGCGCAAGCGCAGTCGTTCGTCTGGGACGCCACGGAGAATGCATCCAATTCCATCACTTTGCATTGCACAGCCGTACGGGGATTCGCGTACACCACCGCGAACGTGACGCTGCAATTGAGTTGCAACCAGGGCAACGCTCGCCAAAACGTCAGTTCGAGCACTGGCGCCGTCATCACCGTGAACGCTGACCTCAAGCTGAACGGCAAGCTCGCCGCAGGTACCGACGGCAAACTGAAGCGCCGATAGGGCCACAAGAACCGTCGCCTTCGGACAACGGTTCTTGCCTTAAGCCCGAGCCGTCCTATCACGTAAGTCGAACTTCGCCCCAAGACGGCAAAGTCCGACAGGCAGGCGGTCGACCGTTTGGTGTGCCCGGACAAGCGTACGGGTTAGCAGTTCGCTTGTCCGCCACGGCGGCCGCTGCTACGGTAGCCGTCCATTGAGTTGATACGGAACCGCGACATGTGGAACAGCACAATCGACCGGCCTAGTTGCGCGCTGGCGGCGTGCGGCGTCATGCTACTGCTCACTGCCGCGCAGTCAGTCCACGCCAACCCCCACTACGACAGCTCGTCGCTCAACGGCAACCTGCAGCATCAGTGCACATCGTTCAACGCCACTCTCGTCTCCGGAACAAGCCTGACCGTCTCGACGGAGTGCAACAAGGAGGGCGAAGTCCAGGGCGAGGTTCAACCCCAGCGCCAGTCCAGTTCGTTCGATCTTGCCGGCGAGGTCGTCTGGAACACGCAGACGGAGGCGTTCACCTGGGATGCCGCGACGGACGACAACAACGACATCACCGTAAAATGCACCGCGGTACGGGGCTTCAGCTACAGCGCCACCGATGTGACGCTGCAACTGACCTGCACGGGCACTTCGACCGATGGCAGCGTCAAGACGGTTAACGCCGACCTCGCGTTGAACAGCAACATCAACGCAGGGATCACCGGCCGCATCGGGCGCCGATAGCGTCAATCGTCGGCGTACCCGGGTTGCGCACCGAGCAGCAGTTCGTCTCCCGGCTCGATGCCTCCGACGATCTCGACGCCGGCGGGGGTCGTCCGGCCAATTTCGACCGGTACCGTCGAAAGTTCGCCCGTCCCGGGTGACCGAACTCGGACGCTCGGACCTTGTCCGCCCATGCGGACTGCGCCGATGGGCACCACTAGCGCGTCGTCACGGTCGGCGGTCACTACCCGCACGTCCACCGACATCCCAAGCCGCAGGTTGCGACGCAGTTCGGGGTCGATGTCGTCGTCGAGGGCGGCGACGACCGGAAACAGGGCGGGCTGTCCGGGAGGCCCGTCGGCATTGCTCGCCTGACCGGCAACGCTCGCGACGCTTCCGGCCAGTTCGACCCCCGGTAGAGCATCTGCGGTCACGGCGACGGGCTGACCCGGCCGGATGGTTGCGATCTCGACCTCGTCGACCAGCACGGACACCGACAATGCCTCGACTTCGGCCACGGTGAGCAGCAGTTGGCCTTGTGCCACGGTGGCGCCCTTGAGTAGCGGCCCGTTGCCGGTCGCCGGCGGGCGCAGCGTGACGCCCGCGACTGGGGCGTGTATGCGCGACGAGGCAATGGCGAAGTCAAGGTCGCGCAGTTCCTCCTCGAGGTTCTGGAACTCGAGGCGGGCGGCTTCGAGCGCTTCGGCATCGCCCGCGCGGCGCGCTTCGCGCAAGTCCTGCTGTGCCGCTTCCACATCCAGTTGCAGACCCTCGTAGCGTTCCTCGGCAGCATCGCGCTCCGACCTCGGAACGATGCCCCGATCCAGGAGGAAACCCGTCTCCGTCAGGCTGTGCCGTTGCTGCTGCAAGGCGCGCTCGACCCGGGCGAGCGACCTTCGCGCACCAACCACCGAGCGACTGTTCTCCCAGGCGGCAAGCTCTTCGACCCGTCGCTCGGCAACGATGTAGCGCGCCCGCACCGAGCGCTGCTCGCGGCGAGCGACCGACGCATCGAGTTCCAAGAGCAGCTCGCCCTCCTGCACCGCATCGCCGTAGCGGAAGTGCAGGCCGGCCACGCTGCCGTCCACCGGACTCTGCACATCGGTTTCGAGGCGCGGCACGAGCCGGCCCGGCACCGTGAGTTCCGCCACCAGCGGCTCCGGCCTGACAACGAAAGTCGCCCCCGCCTCGGAGGGGTTCGCCCGCGGGCCGGAATCCCCATCCGAGCTGCCCGCATCCCACGCGTACCAGCCGACACCCAGGCATAGGACGATCACCGCGGCAGTGGCCACGCTGCGGATGACCGACGCCCTGCGCAGCGCGTCGGCGAGCTCGCCGTTGGCTTCGTCGATGCCCCGGTACGCCTGCTGCAATTCGGCGTACTGACTCTCCACGGTTTCCTTGAGCCGCATTTCCTCGCTGATGTTGGTGAAAACCGCGACGACTCCGCCGGCGCCCACGGGCTCGCCACGGCGCTGCGCCGACTCGGCTTCGGGCAGATAGGACGCGCTGACCGTCAGCATGCGACGCTCGCCGCCGACGTCGACGTCGACGGTGCGGCGGTCCAGTTCGCTGTTGTCGAGGGCATCGAGCATCGCTTGGGTGAACTCATCGAGTCCTTCGGCGAGCACAAAAACGTCCGCGAAGAGGCGCCCGATGCAGGTCTCCGGTGCGATTCCGAGGATGGTTCCGGCAGCGGCATTGAAACTCGTGATCAAGCCGTGGCTGTCCACGGTCACCACGCCGTCGTCCATGTTGTCGAGAATGTTGTCGTGCAACGACGGGGCCGCACTCATTCCAGCATGGCCTCTATGTCGATGTTCCAGGTCGCAAGCGTCCCACCGACGGTACGGTCGAGGGCTGCCACGGCGTTCAGATAACCGATCCGGGCATCCAACTCGCTCACCTGCGCCTGCACGAAATCCGCCTCGAACTGCGTCAGGCGGAAGTTCGTGGAGCGGCCCAGGCGCAGCTTCTGCTGCTCGACCTCGAGCTTGGCGGCGGCCAAGTCGAGCGAACGGCGCGCAAGCTCCATCTGGCGCAGGCCGAGCCTAACCGCCCGTACCCCGTTGTGTACGTCCGTCTCCATCTGGCGAACCGTGCTGGCGAGCGCGTGCTCCGCGCGCTGCGCCGCGGTCCTGGCGGCAAGCCGGGCGCGGCGCCGCGCCGTCGCATCGTCGCCGCCGACCGGGATGGACAAGGCGATGCCGACCGTGAACGGGCGCGTCACGTCGCGCACGAGCTGCGTCCCCGGCGTGCCCGGCACCCGGCTCCGATGCACTTCGACATCCGCGGTGAGACTCACGTCCCACAGCATGTCGTTCTCCGCGAGGGTCACGCCGATGCCGACCCGCTCCACATCGAGCATCGCACGCCGATAGCCCGTGTTGCCGGCCCGAGCCAAGGCGAGGAGCGCTGCCGGGTCCGGCGCGGGCGGTATGACGTCCACCGTCGCGGACTCGGTAGCGATCACGCGCGATCCGCCGTCGAGGTTCAGCATGACGTTGAGATCACGGAGCGAACTGTCGCGGCGGCCCAGGCTGCGCACAAGCGCCAGCTCCCGGCGCGCGACCTCCGCCTCCGTCTCGGCGATGGCGGTCTCCGCCATGCGGCCGGTGTCGATCAGCGCGCGGTTCACGGCCAGCGATGCGCGGGTGCGCTCAAGGGCGTCCTCGTCGATCGCCAGACGCCGCTCGGCCTGGACAACGGCGCGGTAGCCGTAGACGACCGCCGTGACGACGTCCATCATCGCCGCCTCGAATGCAAGCCTGTAGGCCGCCTCGGCGACGCGGGCGAGGCGCACCGGGGCGGTGCCGACCTTCACCCCGCAGCAGCGGTTGGCGCAGCCGAAGGCGCACCCCCGCGCCGTCGGAAAGCGTCTGACCCGATTCGTCCAGAAACACCGACCAGCCGGGGTTCACGTCCACGACGCCGCCGGTCGGCAGGCGCAGCACCATGCCGGGGCCGGCCTCCAATCGGTAGACAGCGTCCTCGCCCAGATCGACCGTCCGCTCGATGCCTAGCGTGCCGAAGCTGAGTTTGGGAAGGAATCGCCGTTCGGCATCGGCGAGGTCGAACCGCTCCAGCTGGCGCCGCAATCGGGCATCGATCAACGCCGGGTTGTCGTTCAGGGCGCGTTCAACCACCTGTGCCAACGAAAGCTCGATGTCTCCCGCGCCGTTTGCCGCGTCCTCGGGCGTCGGCCCCGGCGCGGCGGACGAGGCAGCTTCGCCGGTCAGAGCGGCCAGCGAGCACGCGAGGACGGCGGCGAACGCCCCTCGCTGCGTTGTGGTCGCGCCACGGCCCGACGGCGCCGCTAGAACTTGTGACATGGGTTCCTGGTGCCTGACGCGCATGTTAGGCCGCTGCAGTCGCGCCGGTGGTGGTGTTAGCCTGTCTGCGTCATGTCAGCCTATAGAGTAATACGATGCGGAAATCAACGGAACATCGGACGGCAGACACCGTGGCCAAGCGGTCGCCGATCCTTGCGATGGTGATGCGCTGAGACGAACGGGTAGTCCCTCTCGACGCCCACCGGACGACCATCGTCGTCGACACCCACAAGCAGCGTACCGCCGTTTGTGTTCAAAAAAAGCTGCGATCGTCTTGATGACGGACCATGTGATCGCTTCATCCTGCGATCCCGTATGCAGATTCAACCGGGCGGTCGACTTGAACTCTACTGCCGCGGACTCGCCCGACTCGATCAGACTCCGAAGACCCTCGTGCGTCGTCACGTCACCTTCGGCGAACGGGCTCTCACTGCGATCCGGTCGTCGGTTGACGGGTTTGCCCATTGCCCGTTCGACCTGCCTCAACTGGCCGCCTAGCCGGGGTGCGTTCGTTTCCGCTACCACAAAGTACGCATTCGGCGTTATCCATTACTTTTGGAGCAATTTCAGTGTGCTATCGCCCAACACCCACGCGACGGCCAACGGGACGGTCGGTGGGTGCTAACCTATCCGAACGGCAGTCGCCACGTCCGTGAGTAGGTGTCTCACGCTGCTCGGCGGTCGGCGGGTTTTCCCATCGCCGGGAACTCGACCGTGCGACGAACTCGTGTGAGCACAAGTGCCAAGGAGCATCCATGAGCGCTAGTCAAACCGTGGTCCAAGGGGTCGGATGGGATCTCGCCCGCGAGTATCCCGCCGCCGACTCGCCCGCCGTGGACACGGATCTCGATGAGATTGGCGGGCTGCTTGACGAGATCGAAATCCGCAACGCCACCCTGGTCCCCATGCTTGCCAGCGCCCGTGATCTGGATGCCGTGTCGGCACGGGAGGCGATTTCGGCGGCACGCGATATCCACGCCCTCATCGAACGCGCCGAACCTCTGCTCGACGACCCCGAGACCTACGCCGAGTGTTGCCTGAGCGTCGACAGCCAAGACGAGAAGGCGCAGGCGCTGCTCGGTCGCCTGCAGGCGGTGAAGAAGCGCTTCGCGGAACTGAACGAGCCCCTGGGCCAGTTCCTCGACCTGGCGTCCGGGGAAGTGGTCGAGACCTATCTCGACGATCCCAGGGTCGCGCCGTCGCGGTTCACTATCGAGCACTCCCGCAAGCACGCCGACGAGTTGCTGCCGCTCGCGGAGGAGAATCTGGTGACGGGCCTCGCCGAAGACGGCATCCACGCCTGGGGCCGCCTCTACGACCAACTCTCGGGAACCCTCGAGTGCGGGGTCACGATGGGCAACGAACTCGAGCGTATGGGGATCGCCGAAGCCGCCGGCCTGATGCAGAAGCCCGACGAGCGGTTGCGCGAGAGCGCCTGGCGGGCGATCAATACGGCCTGGGACGGACACGCCGAATCCTGTGCCGCGGCGATCAACGCCATCGCCGGATGGCGGCTCGAACTGGGCCGCAAACGGTCGGCCCGGGCTGGACGGTCGGTCCACTACCTTGACGCGCCGCTGCACCGGAACCGTATCGACAAGGCGACCCTCGATACGTTGCTTGACGTCGCCGAAGAGGGCATACCCCTGGCCCGCCGTGCCGCCCGACTGCAGGCGCGGGCCTACGGCAAGGAGCACTACGGACCCTGGGACACCCACGCGCCTGCACCGGCGATCGACGGCGAGGAGCGCCGTGCGATCGAGTACCCCGAAGCCGTGGACCTGATCGCGACCGCCTACGACTCGGTCGACGCCCGCATGGGCGATTTCGTACGCATGGCGGCGAACAAGCGCTGGATCGAGGGCACCGTGGGACCGCGCAAACGACCCGGCGCGTACTGCACGCGGTTCATGAAGTCGCGCACGCCCAGGGTCTACATGACCTACTCCGGCAGCCCAAGCGACGTCATCACGCTGGCCCACGAACTCGGCCACGCATTCCACGGCTGGGTGATGCGCGACCTGCCGCCGAGCCAGCAGAGCTACGGCATGTCGCTGGCGGAGACCGCGAGCACCTTCGGCGAGACCATCGTCCGGGATGCCCTGCTCAAACGCGCGGAGTCGCCGGCGGCGGCACTTCGAATCGTCTGGGAGGAAGCTGCGGCGCTGGTGACCTTCGTCCTGAACATCCCGACCCGGTTCGAGTTCGAGCGCAACTTTCACGAAGCCCGTGCCCGCCAGCCCGTACGTCCCGTCGAACTCAAGACGATGATGGCCGCGGCATGGGAGAAGTGGTACGGAGACTGCCTCAGCGAGCCCGACCCGATGTTCTGGGCCAGCAAGTTGCACTTCTACATTTCGGGCCTCGCGTTCTACAACTTCCCGTATCTGTTCGGCTACCTGTTCAGCCTCGGCGTGTATGCCCGGCGGGACGCCCTCGGCGGCGACTTCTTCCCCCGCTACGAGGCGCTGCTGCGCGACACCGGACGGATGACCGCGGAGGACCTCGCTGCCAAGCATCTCGATGTCGACCTCACGCAGCCCGACTTCTGGCGGCAGACGCTCGGCGCCCTGGAGGGCCGCATCGACCAATTCGAAACTCTTGTTGAAGGAGCGGATGCATGAAGCGATCCCCAAACCGCATCGCCGTCGCGGCACTCGCCCTGGCGCTACCCTGCTTCGCCGGGGCCGCAGACGACTACCTCTCCCCGGAAATGCGTGCCAAGGTCGAGGATCTGAAGGCGGCCGTCGAGGCAGAACCCAGCGCCGGGGTCGTTGCGAAGGAACGGGCGCGGATCCTGTGGGACTGGCTCAACGCGTATTCGCTCACCGGCCGCTACGTACCCGTAAACGCTACGTCGGCCATCTCCAGCACCCTCGCCTACGACCGCCCCGGGGCCATTCCGGCACTGGACCGAACGGTACGCGAACTCGCGATTCTCGACGCCGACCCCGGCGCCATCGGCAGCCTGGTCGCCGACACGGGACCCTTCGAGGTCAGGACCCGCGCGACGATCCGCCAGACCTACACCGTCGGTACCCGCGACATCGTGCCGGGCGGCGGGTTCGTGGTCAGCCGCCACTTCATGGCCAACTTCGGACTCTTCCAGACCGAAGATCCGGCAGGCGACAACTACATCTCGATCACCTCGTCGAATCCCGACGCGCGTTTCTCTCGTGCCGCCGTGCCTATGCGCGGTATGCACGGCGGCTTCCGCCGTGCCACCGAGATGCTCGCCTTCCACGTCGCGTCCGGCCGCCTCAGCGAAGGCGACACCGTGACCATCACGTACGGCGACACGGCGGGCGGCGGCGCGGGACTGCTCCTTCCGGACTTTTCGAGCGACCGCATGCCGCTGCCCGTGTACTTGGACTTCGATGGCTCGGGGCTGCTCGTCAGTCTGCCGATCCAGCCCATTGTGACGACCGGTTCGACGGTGGCCGGCGTCCACGGCTTCGCGCCTTCCGTGGTCGCCGTCGGCGAACCCTTCGAACTCGCGGTGCGCGCCGAGGACCGGTACATCAACCGCGCCAAGGCACCGATTCCCGGCTGGGTCGTGCACTTGAACGGCGAGCCCTTTGCCGACATCGAGAAAGGCGGCGATAGCATCCAGGTTCTTCGGGGCCTCAGCTTCGACGAACCCGGCGTGTATCGATTCTCCTTCCGTTCCAGGGACGGCACGATCGCCGGAGTCGCCAACCCCATCCTGGTCGAGCAGAATCCGACGCGGCGGATCTACTGGGGCGACACCCACGGCCACTCGGGCTTCGCCGAAGGCATCGGCACACCCGACCGGTTCATGGTCTGGGCCCGCGACGATGCCCGGCTTGACTATGTCACCCACTCCGAACACGACATCTGGATGGACGACTTCGAGTGGAACGTGCTGCAGGACAACGTCCGGCGTTACTCGAAGGAAGGAGAATTCATCGCCTTCCTCGGCTACGAATGGACGATCCAGAACTGGCAGGGCGGCCACCACAACGTGCTGTTCCGAACCGCGGAGGACCGACGACGCATCCCGGCCCAGGAATACGGAACCCTGTCGCTGCTCTACCAGGGCCTGCGCGACCACCACGAAGCCCAGGACGTGGTGGTGATCCCCCACGCCCACCAGTCCGGCGACTACCGCCTGAACGACCCGTCGTTGGAACCCCTGGTGGAGATCATGTCCCAACACGGCACCTTCGAGTGGTTCGGCCGCATGTACCTGAACCACGGCCACGAGGTTGGCTTCATCGCCGCCAGCGACAACCACTTGAGCCAGCCGGGCTACAGCACGCCAAAACCGGGTTCGCTGTCCCAAGCGGCGGGCCTCGGCGCATTGCGGGCCAATGCTCGGACCCGCGACGCGCTGTTCGACGCCATGCGCAGTCTCGCCACCTACGCGACGACCGGTGACCGGTTGATCCTCGACTTCACCGTCAACGACGGCGACATGGGCACCCGGGTGGCGTTCGCCGAGGAACGGCGGGTCGAGGGGCGCGTGATCGGCACCGCGCCCATCCACACCGTCACCGTGGTCAGGAACGACGTGGAGATCTGGCAGCGCGACTACCTCACCGATGTCGAGGTGCGAAACCTCGATGGCGGCGAGTTCCTGCTGGTCTTCGAGTCGGACTCGACCCCCTTCCACCCCAACGACAACCCCCGGGGCTGGCGTTGGTGGCGAGGCACGGTGGAGGTCGCCGGCGCCGTGGTTGCCGCCGCCCAGGGCATGGACTTCCACAACTCCACCGGCCACCAGCTCGAGGTCACGGACGGCACCAGCATCGCCTTCGCCACCTACACCCGTGGCGGCACGAGTTCCATCAAGCTGACCCTGGCCGACGTCCGTCGCGGCGCCATGTTGACCATCAAGCTCGACGAAGGCCGCGAGTTCGGCGGTGGACCGCCGCGCTTCAAACCACACCGGCTCGTGCCGCCCGCCGAGGTCGTGCTGGAGCTTCGCAACCTCGAACACGGTACGTTGACACGGGGGATTCCCCTCGACGGCTACGTCGACCGGGTCACCCTGCGCCGACCGATCACCGACGGGCCGATGGACGTCGCCTTCGAGTTTGTGGATCGGGGCGTGCGCCAGGGCGACTACTACTTCGTCCGTGTCACCCAGGCCAACGACGCCATCGCCTGGTCGAGTCCGATCTGGGTCGGCGGGTTTCCGAAACGATGAGCTTCGAACTTCACCCGAAGCTCGCCGGCGATTGCGAGACGCTCTGCGAGTTCGACCTGTGCACCGCCCTGCTGATGCGCGACGACCGCTTCCCGTGGGTCATCCTAGTGCCCCGTCAACCCTCAAATGTCGCGTCAGTGGACGCCGGAGCGTTCCTCGCAAGGCGCAGGCGCGAAGTCGTACCGGGGGTACGTCGAGCGTCTGCAACGGTCCGTCGCAAAGCGACGGGCGAGGGGGGCTCCGGCGTCCACCCGAAGGGCGCGTCCGCAAGCGCCCATCCGCGTTGTTGGCGCCTCTCGACGTATGCCCGATAGGCCTTCGAGACGCCGCCTCGCGGACTAGACGCTTGCGGACGCGCTGACGCGACATTTGAGGGTTGACGGGGCACTAGTACCGCGGATCGCCGGGCTGCGCGACTACCACGACCTACCGCGCGACTCGGCGTTGAACTTGTTCGACGAGATCGCCCAGGTCTCCAAGGCCCTCGTCGACGCGTTCGATGCCGAGAAGATCAACGTCGCCGCCCTCGGCAACCAGGTGCCGCAACTCCACGTCCACGTCATCGGCCGCTACACCCACGACGCGGCCTGGCCGGGCCCGGTGTGGAACGCGGGCGTCGCGGAGAACGTGGACCAGGACGTCATCGGCAGCCGCGCCGACGTCCTGCGACAGGTCCTGACGGCGTAGGAGAGCGCGCCCTTGCCGGTGTTCGCGTCGCAAACGGATTGGGTCGATCGGCAAGGGCGACCAAAACGTGCCCGCCAGGGCGCGCGGTCGCCCCTACGGGAGGGGAATCTCGCCGGCGTCGTGGGGTACGCGCCAGCCCCGTTGCACTGCGGGCCGGGCGGCAATCGCCTGGTACCAGCGCTCGAGATCGGGGTAGTCCGCCCAGTCGATTCGATGCCACGGCCAGCGTGAGATCCACGGCCACGTGGCGATGTCGGCGATGGAGTAGTCGTCCGCCAGGTACTCCCGGTCGGCCAGGCGCCGGTCGAGGACGCCGTACAGCCGTGCGGCCTCGGCGGCGTAGCGCTGCTCCGCGTAGGCGGACTTGCCGGCGTTGAACTTGAGGAAGTGGTTGGCCTGGCCGAGCATGGGCCCGACGCCACCCATCTGCAACATGAGCCACTCGAGGCTCGTCCAGCGGTCCGGGCCACCGAGTTTGCCGGTCTTGTCGGCGAGATAGAGGAGGATCGCGCCAGACTCCATCAGCGACCGCCCCGTGTCGCGGTCGACGATGGCCGGAATCTTGTTGTTGGGACTGATGGCGAGGAAATTGGGGTCGAACTGCTCGTCCTTGCCGATGTTGACGGCGTGGACCGCGTAGTCGAGCCCCAGCTCCTCCAAGGCGATGGACACCTTGCGACCGTTGGGCGTCGGCCAGGTGTAGAGGTCGATGCTCACGTGCCGTCGTCGTCAGTGGATGGCGGCTCGGTCTCGGCGGTTGATGTGGGTTCTGCCACCTCCTCCGGCTCGGACTCGCTCGGTTCGGCTGCCTCCTCCGCTTCTTCGTCGGGCGCTTCTTCCTCGGGCGGGTCGGGAGCAAGGTCGTCCAGGGACTTGTCCATCTGCTCGCCGATGTACTTGGCGATCTCGTAGGCACCGGCCACCCGGTCGGACGTGGCGACGTATTTCTCGCCATCCTCGAGGGCGTAAAGGGTGAACGTCAGCACGCCGTCGTCGTCCGTCAGACCGAAGACCGCGGTGGGCGTCTCCGGCAGTGCCGCATCGCTGACATTCATTACCGAAAGACCCCTGAACCGCCCGACGAAGGTCTGGACCTTGCCCTGGTCGAGTTCCGTGCCGTCGGCGGCCATCCAGTCGCCCGCCTCGTCCTTGATCAACTCGTAGCCGACGGGGCGGGCAATCGCTTCGAGCGAACCCGTGGGTCTGAGCAGCGACTTCTCCAGCCAGTCCGAGGTCTTCACCCCCGCCTCGTAGTTGGAGAATCCGATGGCGTACACGTCGCCGTCGTCCGCGCGGCGGGCGTGGGTCTTGCGGAAACCCGGCGAAGTGCCGAGGTAGAAGTCGGCGACGGTGTCCTCGCCCGCCTTCAGCACGACGTGGCGCTGGTGGTTGTCCTCGGTGACCTCGAAACGCTCACGGCTCGACCCGGTATTGGCGACCGGCCAGCTCGCGGAAATGTCGGCGAACTTCTCGATCACGGATTCGACCTTCAGCGATGCCGCCGGCACGCCGTCCGGCAATTGCCAATCCTCGTCGACCTTCGCGACGGTGACCGTGCCCTCCGGGTTGGAGACCGTGATCGCATCGACGGCCTCGGCATCGAACGCGAGGAACGCCTCCGGTTCCTCGACGCCGCCGCTTCTGGCGGCGAGCAGCACGCCGACGGCGACGAGTTGGACAGCGAGCAGCGCGGTCAGGGTGCCCTTGTTGATCATCCCCTTCATGACGAGACCTCCAATTGAGCCTGGTAGGCACGGCGGCGGGCGGTCCGGCGTTGTCGGGAGATGCCGAACACCACCGCGAGACCGGCCAGCGCCAGGGCGTAGTTGACGAACTCCCAGATCCGCTGGCGGTCCTGCTCCATGGGATCGAGGGTACGGTTGAAGTGGCTGCGCGCCCGGATGCTGAGCAGCGACTGATCCTCCACCGCCCAGTCCACCAGGTTCGCCATCAGCTCGGTGGACCCGGTGTAGACCGTGCCGTCCGCCATGCCGACCATGCGCAGCGTGGCGTCGGCCGCGAACGATGCGGAGCCGATGAGGACGAGACGCGCGGACTCCGGTGAGCGCTCGACCACGGATGTGACCGTGCCGAGGGTGTCCTCCGGTTCCTCACTCTCCGGTTCCTCACGCTCACCTTCGTCGGTTTCGTCTCCGTTGCCCTCGTCGGCTTCTTCCTCGACTGTCGGCTCCGCTTCGGATTCGTCCACAGCGAACGGCGACTCGTCGAAGAACGACTCGAAGCGACCTTCCACCATCACCGCCAGCGCGTTGGCCTGCTGATCACCCTCCGGCGTGTAGACCACGTCTCCTTCCGCGCTCACGTCGGGCATGATGTCGGTGGAAGCCGACCGCCAGCTCGCCGGCGAACTCGTAATCAGCGTGGCCACCCGGCGCTCCGCGTTGCGCTCTTCGTCGACGTCGATGGGCGAGGACCACGCCATGGTCACCTGGGGTGCCGCCGCGGTGAACGCCACGTCCTGGTTCAGACCGTCGTCGCGCACGTCCACGAAGTAGGGGTAGTCGCGCATCACCACTTCCTGGAACCGGAACGCGCCCACTTGGCGAACGCTGGGCACGGGGAAGGCGGCGCTCTTGGGATCCATGACGAAGGTTCCATCGACGGTCAGGCCGTGGTGGGCGAGCCAGTCGCTCAAGCCCGAGTCCAACGGCGCCGCCGTCAGCGACTGCGGCGTCATGTTCGTGCGGAAGGCACTCGAAGCGATCACCACGGTGCCGCCGCGCATCAGGAACTGGTCGATGGTGTAAACGGCCTCGTCGTCCAGGTTGGCCGGGTCCAGAACCATCAGCACATCGGCGCCGGCCGGTAGTTCGCCGGTCGGCAGGTCGGCGTTGGCGACACTGAAGTCCCGTTCCAGGATGTCGCGCAGGGCCGTGTATTCGTTGCTCGGCCGTTGCTGCTGCATCTGCTGCATCTGCTGCATATACGGCGGCAGGCCCTGGGGCGCGGACAACGCCACGGTCTTCAGCAGGCCCACGGCGTAGCGCTTCAAGCCTTCCTCGATGCCCCGCCGCAGGCCATCCTGGTCCAAGGTCTCGGGAATCGGCATATGCACGAGGCTCACGCCATCGCTCAGCGTGAGGTAGAAGTAGAACGTGTTGGCGTCGAACAGGCTGGCGGTCATCGGCTGGAAGCCGTAGTCGGCCGCGATCTGGCGCGCGACCTCGCCGTCGCCGGCGGCGGGATCGACGATCTCGCTGGTCAACTTGCCCTCCGACTCGCCGGCGAGTTCGAGCAGCGTGGCTTCCAAGTCGACGCGCAACGCGCGCAGCGACTCGGGTAGCCGGTTGTCGGCCGAGATGTAGCCGACGAACTTCACCGGTTCGGTGATGCTGTCGAACACGCTGCCGCCGCCCTGGAAGCCGTACAGGACCTTCTTGATGCTGCGCGTGATCGCGTATTCGGGGTTCTTGAGCTTGACCTCGATGTCGTCCTCGGCCAGCGCCTTGACTTCGATCAGGTCGCCGAAGCTCAAGACCTCGTACTCGTCGCCGTACTGCACAAGAACGTCGAAGTAGGAATTGACGAGGCTCGCCTGGTAGCGGTCCGCCACCTGGAAGGCGACGGAGCGGATGCCGTATTTGGTGTTGGCCTCGTCCTCCAGTTCCGGGTTCTCCGCCGGGTCGACGAGTTCCGCCCGCACGTTGCCCTGGCCCGCCAGCCCGTACTCGGTAATGAGATCCTTGAGGCGGGGTCCGAGCGGCGCGAGCAGCGGGTGCGTCTTGGCGCTGAAGTAGCCGCGGATCAGGAGTGGCTCGCGCAGTTCCCGCAGATAGCTCTCGGTCGCCTCGGAGATGGAGTACTGGTCGCCCTCGGTGGCGTCCCAGCGCAGAAACCCGACCGCCGACAGCCACAAGTTCGCGAGCAGGAAGTTGGCCGCCACCAGAGCGAGCACGACGCGCCGCTCGGTGTGCCGCCGGCGATTGCCTTCGGGGGCCCAGCCCTGGGCGTCCACGGCGTAGACGTTGAGCGCCAGGAACACGGCGACCATCGACGCGTAGAAGTAGAGGTCGCGCAGGTCGAGCACGCCCCGGGTGATGGACTCGAAGCGCGAACCGGCGCCGAGTTTGATCAGCACATCGCCGATCCGGCTGCCGAAGAGCTCGGTGACCAGCGGCGCGCCCACCAGGTAGAAGACCCCGCAACCGAACGCCGCGACGATCAGCGCGACGATCTGGTTCTCGGTCTTCGCGCTGACGAACAGGCCGATGCTGATGTAGGCGGCGCCGAGCAGCGCGGCGGCGAGATAGCCGGCGAACACCGGTCCCCAGTCGAGGTCGCCAAGCAGAGACACCGTCACCGGCAGGGGAACCGTCAGCGCCAGCGCCACCATCAGCAGGCTCCAGCAGGCGAGGAATTTGCCGACGACGAACTCCGTGCTGGTGGCCGGGACGGTCACCACCAACTCCAGGGTTCCCGTGCGCCGTTCATCGCTCCACATGCGCATCGTGATCGCCGCCGCGAGGAAGATCAGCAGCACCGGCAGCCACTCGAACATCGGCCGCACGTCGGCGATGTTGCGGGCGAAGAACGCTTCGCCCCAGAAGAACACGAACAGCGTCACCGCGAGGTACGCCGCCAGGAAGAGGTAGGCGATGGGCGACGAGAAGAAGTGCGCCAGCTCCTTGCCGGCGATCCGCGTTGCCATGTCAACTCGCATCGTCGACCTCCTGCTGCCCGCCCTCACTGACTTCCCGAAACACCGTTTCCAGATCGCGTTGCTCCGCCGCCAGGCCGTGCACGGCGACATCCGCGGCGACCAGGCGGCGCGCCAATTCCGCGCGCCGGTCGTCGTCCGCGACACCGTCGAACGCGTAGCCGCCATCGTGTTGGGTCACCTCGGCGAGACCGGCGACCGCGGCCTGTACCTCGGCTTCGTCGGCGTCGGTTCGAAGCACGACGCGTTCGCTGCGTTGCAGGTCGTCCAAGCGCTCGTCCAAGGCGAGCTTGCCGGCGCGCAGGATCATCACCCGATCGCACACCGCGTCCACCTCTTGCATGATGTGGGTGGACAGGATCACCGTCGCGTGGTCCGCCAGGCGGCGGATGAGATCGCGCATCTGCTGGGTCTGGGATGGGTCGAGGCCGTTGGTGGGCTCGTCGAGGATCAACAGTTGCGGTCGATGGACGATGGCCTGGGCCACGCCGACGCGCTGCTGGAAGCCCCGCGACAGGGTGCCTATGGCATCGAAGGCGCGACCGGCCAGGTCCGTCGCCGCCAGCACGTCGCGCAGCGCCGCGGGACGATCCTCGACGTGACGTAGACCCGCGACGTAGTCGAGGTAGCCCACCACGGTCATTTCCGGGTACACCGGGCAGTTCTCCGGCAGGTAGCCGAGCTGCTGTTGGACCGCCCCGGGGTCCTCGGCCACGTCCGTGCCATCCACGGTGACGCGGCCGCCGCTCGGTTCGAGGTAGCCGCTCAGCATCTTCATGATCGTCGTCTTGCCGGCACCGTTGTGCCCGAGCAGACCCACGATTTCGCCGCCACCGATTGAAAAGCTGACGGCGTCCACCGCCAGCGTCTCCCCGTAACGACGTGTCAACTCCTCGGCGTTGATCACCGGTTTTCCTCCGTTGCCGTTCCGATTTGCCGTTTCGCGCGGCATCTGCTACACAGCCACCGACGCGAAGCGGCGGTAAGATACAAAGACGACAATCGACTTTCTACCCCACCCGACCGACCTTGGACCACGTTTGTCGTCGGGAGTTCCCTCGCACCCCGTTGAAAAAGTTGGAAGTCCCGTCAGTCGTTTCGAGATCAGAGGCCCCCGTTAGACTTCGACTGGCGTCACGATCAACTGTGGAGGAACAAACTTGCGCGAAGTAGCAGGCAAAACGGCATTCATCACCGGCGGCGCTAGCGGCATCGGACTCGCCATGGCCCGTTCGTTCGCGGCCGCGGGCATGAAGGTGGTCGTCGCCGACATCGAGCAGGCCGCGCTCGACGCGGTGCGCGTGGAATTCGAGGCGAGCAACGCGGAGTTCCTAACCGTGCGCGTCGACGTCACCGACCGGGCCGACATGGAGGCAGCGGCCCAGGCCGCCGAAGCGCGTTTCGGAAACGTCCACGTGGTCTGCAACAACGCCGGCGTGGTCGTCGGTGGACGCATCGACGACATGACCTACAACGACTGGGACTGGGTGACGAGCGTCAACGTCGGCGGTGTGATCAACGGCGTGCAGACCTTCGTCGGTCGACTCAAGGCCCATGGCGAGGGCGGCCACATCGTCAACACCGCCTCCATGGCCGGCCACATCGTGGTTCCCGGCCTCGGCGTCTACACCACCACCAAGTTCGCCGTCGTCGGCCTGTCCGAGTCCATGGTTCCCGACCTGCTCGCCGACAACATCGGCGTGTCGGTGCTCTGCCCCGGCGTGGTCGACACCAACATCTTCGACGCCGAACGCAACCGGCCCGAAAAGTTCGAGGGCGCGGCATGGGAGGAGAGCGTCCCGAACCAAGAGGGCGAGGCGATCCTCGCGCAGGTGCGGGAGAACGCAATCGACCCGGCGCTGGTCGGCGACATGGTCCTGCACGCCATCCGCGAGGACGAGTTCTACATCTTCACCCATCCCGACATCGAGATGATGACCGATCTGCGCAAGAACGAGATGGCGGACGCCTTCGCCCGGTGGCGGGTGTATCGCGAGGAACGGGGGATCTGAAACCGGTCAGTTGCTCAATCCCATAGAGAGGCGCCGCAACCAGCTTATGTGTAGAGAGTTTTCGTCATGGCTTCAAGCGGCTGGTGAGAAATTCGGGCTAGGCATGCGCCATTGCCTGTGCCTGTGCCTGTGCCTGCTCGTGCTCACCGGATGCGCCACCATCCAGGTCGGGAGAGTGCCGGAAGTGACGTCCATCGGCGCCAACCTGGTGGTGGACGGCGTACCCGAGGTTCCCGACGCGATCCTCGCCGGCCTCGCCCGTTACCAGAACACCCGCTCCGCGAGCCTCCAGGGGTGGCTCGGCGACGGCATCCTGATCGCCACCCGCTTCGGCAACACCACCCAGATGCACCGGGTCGAGACGCCTCTCGGCATGCGTCGGCAGCTAACCTACTTCGCCGAACCGGTGGGCGGCGCGATCATCGACCCCGACGCCGGGCGTGACGGCTTCGTCTACCTGAAGGATGTCGGTGGTTCGGAGTTCTACCAGTTGTTCCGCTTCGACAACGGCAGTGGCGAGTCGACGCTGCTGACCGACGGCAAATCGCGCTACCGAGGCGTGTCGTTCTCGCCGAGCGGGCACTGGCTAGGCTACTCGACCACCGAGACCAACGGAGTCGACTGGGATCTGCACATCCAGGATTCGACCGGCGAGCGAACGGTCGTCCAGCAAGGCGCCGGCGTCGGCTGGAGCATAGACGACTTCTCGACCGACGAGACCCGGGTGCTGGCGAGCCGCTACCTCTCCGTCAACGAGTCGCGCCTCTACGAGATCGACCTCGCCAGCGGCGCGCGTACCCGGCTGCTTCCCGACACCACGGCGGCGTTCGGCACGATCCGCTACGGCCTCGACGACGACGTCTACTTCACCTCCGACATGGACGCGGAGTTCATGCGCCTGCATCGGCTCGACACCGAGACCGACGTCGTCGCCGTGCTGACCCCGGACACGCCGTGGGACGTCGAGTCCTTCGCGCTGTCGCGCGACCGTGAACGCCTGGCCTACGTGGTCAACGAGGACGGCATCAGCCGGCTGGTCGCTTTCGACCTGACCACGGGTACCTTCATCGCCTTGCCCGACGTGCCGCCGGGCATCATATCCGGCCTGCGCTTCCATCCCGACAGTCGCCGTCTCGGCTTCACCGTCCGGTCACCCACCGCGCCTTCGGACGTCTTCAGCATCGATTTCGAGACCCGCCTACTCACCCGCTGGACGAAGAGCGAACTCGGCGGTCTCGAGGGCGTCGGCCTCGCCGAGCCCGAGTTGATCCGCTACCCGACGTTCGACGACCGGTCGATCCCCGCGTTCGTCTACCGGCCACCGGGGCCGGGCCCCCACCCCGTACTGATCAGCATTCACGGCGGCCCGGAGAGCCAGTCACGACCGACCTTCTCCTCCACGGCCCAGTACTACGTCAACGAACTCGGGGCCGCGGTGATCTACCCCAACGTGCGCGGCTCGAGGGGCTACGGCAAGACCTGGCTCAAGCTCGACAACGGCCGGCTGCGGGAGGACTCCGTGCGCGACATCGGCGCCCTGCTCGATTGGATCGCGACCCAATCCGACCTCGACGCCGACCGCATAGCCGTGAGCGGCGGCTCCTACGGCGGCTACATGGTGTTGGCGTGCCTGGTGCACTACGGCGACCGCCTCAAGGCCGGCGTCGAGCGCGTCGGCATCAGCAACTTCGTCACCTTCCTCGAGAACACCCAACCCTACCGCCGGGACCTGCGGCGCGTCGAGTACGGTGACGAGCGCGACCCCGGGATGCGCGCCTTCCTCGAGTCCATCGCCCCGCTCAACCGCGTCGCCGAAATGACCACCCCGCTGCTGATCTCTCAAGGCCTCAACGATCCCCGGGTCCCCGCCAGCGAGTCGGAACAGATCCTCGCCGCGCTGAAGAAGCAGGGTGTCCCGGTCTGGTACGTGCTCGCCAAGGACGAGGGTCATGGTTTCCGCAAGAAGTCGAACCGGGACTACTTGCGCGCGGTGACGGCGATGTTCCTGGAGCGGCATCTGCTGGATGCGAGCGAAACGGCCGAACGGGAGAATTGACTCGCGGGTCGGTGGACTTCACGACGGGCTTTGAGACCCTACTTCGACGACCCCTCGACCATGAAACTGCCCGAGGCTTCAGCCACCAGCTCGTCGTTGTCGGCACGGAGGACGCGGCCTTCGAGCATGGCCAGACGTCCTTTGCGGCGGGTCTGCCGGCCTTCGAGACGTACCGGCGTTCCGGCGGGTAGCGGCTTGCGGTAGCGGACCTCGGCCTTGGCCGTGTAGCAGCGTTCTCCGCGTAGAAAGACGTAGTTCGCCATCACGTCGTCCAGCAGACTGAACAGGATGCCGCCGTGCACCAGCCCGTCGTAGCCCACGTGGGCGTCGCCCGGGGTGAATTCGGCGCGGCAGACGTCTTCGTGCAGGCGGAACCGCACGTTCAAACCGATGGGGTTGCTGACACCGCACACGAAGCAGCGGTTGGCGGTGGAGGCGAGTGGATTCACGACTTTCGATCGGCGCGATGAGCAGGCGCCGACACTAACATACCGACCCGCACACCGACCCGCACACCGACCCCGCGCCACTTGACCATCGCTCGCCGAACGTTCGAAATAGGAACGATGCTCCGACTGCCCTGCATCCGTCGCCGTCTCGGCGTGTGCCCCCCTGACCACGTGATGTCCGCCGAGACTCGGCATGCGGCCGTGGCGGTGGTGCTGCGTGACCGTTCCGGTACAACGGAGGTGTTGTTCATCAAGCGTGCCGAGAAGCCCGGGGACCCCTGGTCGGGGCACATGGCGTTTCCCGGCGGCCACATGGATCCGGACGATGCTGACCTGTGTGCCGCCGCGATCCGCGAAACCGCCGAGGAGATCGGCCTCGACATCTCCCGCGCACCCGTCATCGGCACCTTGCCGACGCAACAGCCGATGAGTTCACGGCGCCGGATGATCGTGGCGCCGTTCGTGTTCGAGATTGAGGGCGATCCGCCGTTCACCCTGAACCACGAGGTGGCCGAAACCGTGTGGACGCCGCTGGAACCCATGTACCGGGGCGACAACCAGGACACGGGCAGGCCGGACGGGGGCCACATGCGGTTCAACGGCTTCCGCCTGGACGGTGGCCACTTCGTCTGGGGGTTGACCTACCGGATGGTCCAGACGCTGTTCGAGACGCTTGACCCCGACTATCGGCGGATGCCCGACTGAACGCAACGCCCCCGCCAGCGCGCGGTCGCCCCTACGGGGTCTTGGCGCGAAGGGTGGCCGCGCGCTTGGCGAGGTTTTTGACGATCCGTTCCGGCGCGAAGTCGAGCTGGGCCATGGCCATGCCGGTGTTGAACTGTTCCCGGTAGCTGGCGATGAGATCGCCGTCGAAGATGAACTGGCACATGCCATCGAACATGACGTGGCGGCCCTCGACGCCGGGGAGCTTGGAACGGTAACTGAATAGGTAGCGGGCGTAGCCGACACGGCCATCGCATACCGGGTCGACCATCCGCCATCGGAAGCCCTCGGCGTGTCCCCAGAAGTCCTGCTCCAGCATCCGTGCGATGTCGTCGCGGCCACGGTTCGCGCCATAGAACCCGTCGTCGTAGACGCCATCCTCCGTGAACAGGGCGGCGAGGGCATGTCCGTCGCCTGCCTCGATCGCGGTCGTGAATCGCTCGAGCAGGGCGTTGAAATCAATCATCTTGGGCTGCCATCTCGGATCCCGCGGACAGGCCATGGTAGTCGGCGATGGCGAGTCCGGCGGCCACGCTGGTGAACGGATCGTGGTCCACCACGCGACCCGGGAAGAAGCCTTCGAGGATTCGGTGTACGGCGGGGATCAGCGACGATCCGCCGGTCCGCAGGACGATGTCGATGGCATGCATGGAGAGTCCCGCGCGGGTCAGTGTGTCATGCACGGCCTGTTCCACCCTGGCCAGCATATCGGCGATCAACTCTTCGAAGCGGCGGCGCGTGAGCCGGACCTCGACGTCGATCTCGGGGATGTCGAGCGCCGCTTCCTCCGAACTCGACAACCGGGCCTTGAACTCCTTGATCGCCTGGAACACGACGTAGCCGAGGTTCTGTTGGATCAGTTCGCGCAGCCGCTGGAACTTCATCCGCGCCGCGCCGCCACGAACGATGCAGTCCTGTACCGCGGCGGTGTAGCGGTTCTGGTTCAGCAGGTAGGTGACCGCCCAGTTCACCAGCAGCTCCTCGTAGTCCTCGAACGGGAACGCCGTGTCGATGACGCCCTTTTCGCCCCGTCGCTTCCAGCGTTCGCCCTTGCCCAGCAGGGGGAACAGCAGTTCGCGGAACAGGCGCTGGTCGATGTGATCGCCACCCAGGGCGATGCCATGGGTGGTGACGACGCGGAAACGGCTTGCGGGCGCGCGTTCCAGCACGCAGAAGTCCAACGTCCCGCCGCCGAAGTCCACGGTCAGCAGGCGCTCGCCTTCGGCTCCCGGATTCGCGTGCAGGAAGCTCACCGCGGCCGCGATCGGTTCCGGATAAGGGCTGGATCTGACGATCCCCGCGTAGCGGTAAGCTTCGTCGAGGCGCGTCAGCGCCAGCTTGTTGCGGTGCTCGTCGCGGCCCTCGAAGTTGACCGGGTGGCCGACACATGCACGGGCGACCTCGCCGACCTGGTCCGCCAGCGCGTTGCGCATGCGCAGCAGCAAGGGGGTGATCAACGCCACGAGACGGAAGGGGTGATCGAACACCATGAGCCGGCGGACGTCGGCCTTGCCGAGCAGGCGCTTGGTCCCCCGGAACAGGCGGCCCCGCATGCCCGTGTCCGTCATTGCGTCGCCGTAGACATCGACGCTCAGGGTCTCGCCCGGGTTGCGTGATCCCGCGCCGGCAAAACCCACGGCCAGACTGGCCTTGCCGATCACCTCGGGGATCAGCTCGACCTTGCGGCCGGTGTTGTCGTCGATGTACTGGCCGATGGCATCGCGACCGGTGAGCGTCTGCAACGCCCGGTCGATATAGGTCGCCGACGGCATGATCTCGGCGTCGTGTTCGGGAGCGTTTGGGCCGCCGCCGCTACCGTCCTCTAGGTCGACAAGGGTCACCCGCTGGCCGTCGAAGACGGCGGCCACGGAATTGCTGGTCCCGAAGTCGATCCCGATGCCGACCCGGTCCGTCGTGGAGTCAGACCCCTGTGGCCCGCGTTCGACGGCCGTGGACAAGATGGTGTGCGCGTGGCGGGAGCGTCTTACCGCGCCCGAGCCGCGGCACCCCGATACTCGACCAGTGGCTCGATGCCGCAGGTGACGCCCGTTCCGCCAAGGCCGCAGTAGCCGTTCGGCACCTTGGCCAAGTACTGCTGGTGATAGTGTTCGGCGTAGTAGAAGGCGGGTGCATCCTCGATCTCGGTGGTGATCGCGCCGTAGCCCGCGGCGGCCAGCGACCGCTGGTATTCGTCTCGCGAGGCCAGGGCGAGGTCGCGCTGACGTTCGTCGAAGACGTACAGCGCCGAACGGTATTGGGTACCCACGTCATTGCCCTGGCGCATCCCCTGGGTGGGATCGTGGGTCTCCCAGAACACCTTGAGCAGTTCGGCGTAGCTCACGGTCGCGGGATCGAACACTGCAAGGACGACCTCGGTATGACCGGTGCGGCCCGAGCACACCTCCTCGTAGGTCGGGTTCCTCGTGAGACCCCCGGCGTAGCCCACGGCGGTCGTGTACACGCCGGGAGTTTGCCAGAACTTCCGTTCGGCACCCCAGAAACAGCCCAAGCCGCCGAGAAACTGCTCGAGGCCATTGGGAAACGGACCCTTCAGCACATTGCCGTTGACGAAATGGCTCTCGGGCACCGGCGTCTCCTGCGCCCGACCGGGAAGGGCCTCGTGGGCACCCGGGAGGGCGGGTTTGAAACCAAACGCCATGGTCTTCTCCGTGCCGCGAAACCCCGGAAGCATACCCGAATCGGCGACAGCCGATACGCTACACTCTTCGGGTGAGCCGCATCGCTACTACTCTCGGCACTACACTTGCCACTACACTCGCCGTCCTGCTCGGCTGCCTGGTGTCGAGTTGCGCCAGCGCGCCTCGCCCGGCAGCACCGACCTACGACGAGCTGGCCGAACGGTCCTACGAACTGCCGGTCGGTCCGGAACGCATCGCCGCAATAAAGTCGGCCTTCCTGTCCACGCCTGACTTCGACCGGCGCTTACGAGCACTGGTCCTGCTGGAGAATGAGGCCTACGCGCTGGAGGAGGAAACGCTGCGGCTCGGTTCCATCGGAGCGGCGATCCTCGATAACTATCAGGCCAGTCTGGTCGGCCACCAGGCATTGGCCAGGTTCTACCGTCACGTCGACTCCCTGGCGCAGGCGGAGTTGCACGAAGCATGGGCCGAAGCGATCACCGCGACGGTCGCCGCCGACGGGTCCGACGGTTCGTTGGATCGTCCGTACCCGGTGTTGACCATGAACGAAGCGGAGGCCTTTCTCGCCGACCGCGAGGCGACGCCCCTGGGCGCGGCGTACCATCAGTCCGAGGATCGGCCTTTGCTCCTCTGGATGACCGCCTTGGACACGCGCGGCCATCCGGTCGAGGTGTTCTTCGACCTAGGCGACCTCTACGCAACCCTTGCCGCTTCGCTGCGACGCAATCCCGACACCGTGTTTCCCGCGGGTCCGGAAGCGACATGCGAGTCCATGGGCCTCGGGGTTCTTTGCCAGGACTTCGACCCGGTGGCATTGATCTACATCCTCGCCCGCGGCAACGACTCCGCGGCACAGACCTTTCTCGGCTGGCGGAATTTCGCCGCCAGGGACGATCTGGACGACGCCACGCCCTGGCTGCACATGGCGTCCGAGCAGGGCAACCGGCTGGCCACCGTGATGCTCGGCGAGGTTCTCTGGGAGATGAGCCTTGGCGACACGGACGCCGCCGAGCAGTACCGTCAACGGGCTGAAGACCAGTTCCAGATCGCCGTCCGTGCCGGCTTGGACACCGCCATGTCGACGCTGGGCAGGCTGTACGCCGGCGGCCTCTACGGCGTCGAGAAGATCGAGACGGGGCTGGAACTCGTGGAACGCGCAGCCACCCTCGACAACGTCGACGCGCTTCGATATCTCGGCTGGCTGCACACCGAGGGACAACTCCTCGACGAGGACCACCGGCTCGCCGAACGGTACTACCTGCGGGCGGCGCAGCAGAACGACTCGGCCAAGTTCGACTATGCCGGGTTTCTGATGCGTCCCGACATCTCGCAGGACGCAAAGGAGCGCGGTTACACCTGGCTGCGCGAGACCGCCGACGACGAGAACGCCGTCGCGATGCTGCTGATCGGCGACCTCTACGCCAAGGGCGTCCACGTCGGCACGAGCTTCCGGCGTGCCCAATCGTGGTTCAAGAGTGCCGTCAAGGCCGCCCCGGACGACGCCTACCTCATCAACGAGGTGGCCTGGCGGCTCACCGTGACCCACCTGCCGAAGCTGCGGGACGAGCGCTATGCGCTGCGCATCATGGAGCGCGTCATGGAACGCAACGAGGTCGCGCGGCGCACACCCGCGTATCTCGACACCTGGGCCGCCGCGTACGCGGCCAACGGCGACTTCGAGCGCGCGATCAGCGTCCAGGAGACGGCCGTGGAACGGGCCATATCGGAGGACGACAACGACCTGCCGATTCTGCTCGAGCACCTCGAAGCGTTCCGTGCCGGCAAGGAAATCAGCGAGCAGGTGCCGTGACCGGTCGGGTACCGGATGCAGTGGACGCAGGGTCTGTTGCTTCGCGGTCGGCACCGTCTAACCGCCCGGACATTTCGCCAAGCGATCGCGTTCTTGACGACTACGCCGACATCCTTCGCCGTGACCGTCCCCTGATCGATGTGCGCTCACCCGTGGAATTCGCGCACGGCCGGGTCCCCGGCGCCGTAAATCTGCCGCTGCTCGCCGATGAGGAGCGCGATGCCGTGGGCAAGGAATACAAGGCCCGCGGGCGCGATGCCGCCGTCGCCCTCGGGCACCGCCTTGTCCGAGACGACGTCAAGGCATCACGCGTCGCGGCATGGCATGCCTTCGCCGTCGCGCACCCTGAGGCCGTGGTCACCTGCTGGCGTGGCGGTCTGCGTTCGGAAATCGCCCAAATTTGGCTTGCCGAAGCCGGCATCGAGCTACCGCGCGTCGCGGGAGGCGTCAAGGCGCTGCGCCGCTTCGGCCTAGACGCGATCGAGGAGTCGAGCGCCCAACGCCGGTTCGTTCTCGTTGGCGGCCGTACGGGTACCGGGAAGACACTCGTGGTGCGAAACGCCCACGTGCACGTAGACCTGGAGGCACTGGCCAACCACCGGGGATCGGCTTTCGGTGCTTTCCCCACACCGCAGCCCCCACCCATAACCTTCGAGAACGCGCTCGCCGTGGCCCTGCTTCGATTGCCCGCTGGCGAACCGATCGTGGTCGAGGACGAGAGCCGGACCATCGGTCGACTCGCACTGCCCGAGCCCTTGTACGAGGCCATGAGCCGAGCACCCATCGCCCTGCTGGACGTGGAGGACGCGCAACGCGTCGACAACATCTACCGGGAATACGTGCTCGACGCCGTCGAGCCCGAGGAACACCTGCCGGTCCACTTAGCCCGCATCGAGCCCCGACTTGGCGGCATCCGCCACCGCGAAGTCGCGGAACTCATGCGTTCGGCATTCGAGGCAAACGATCCCGAGGAGCAACGCGCGGCCCACCACGGCTGGATCGAACGACTGCTACGGTACTACTACGATCCCATGTACGACTACCAACTCACGGGCAAGATGGACCGGGTCGTCATGCGCGGTGGCGTTGACGAGGTCGGGGCATACCTCCGGGATCTATAGGTCCAACTCCAACGTCGGCGACAAGGATCCGGCGCAGCAGATCATCACCGCGCCGCGTTCCCGTTCCTCGTCGCTGAGGCAGAAGTCCCGATGGTCCGGCTCGCCGGAGACGACCCGCTGCCAACACGCGCCGCAGATGCCGACACCGCAGGAGAACGGCACCTGCACGCCTTCGTCGAGAAGCTCGAAGAGGATCGAACCCCCGTGGGGAACGAAGACTTCCTTGCCCGCCCGGGCGAGCTTGACCTTGAAGCCGTCGGTGCCGGCCGGCTGAGATGCCATGGCGCTACTTCAGCTTCGGCTCGACGAGACCGAGTTCGATCATGGTCTCGCCGGTCGTGCGCAGCGTGTCCTCGATGGCGTGGGTTTCGAGGCCCAGTTCCTCCCGGGCCTTGTCGCAATGGGCGCGCGGTGCGTTGTACGGTGCACCGTACTTCTCGACCATGGCTTCGTACTCCGGCGTCACGCCGCCGACGTCGATGTGCGGGAACAGCGCCTGCAGGTGTTCGTGCAGCTGCATGGCGGTGATCTCGCCGGAGTCGTCGGTGGCGCAGAGCATGTAGCGAGAGCCGTTGGCGCAGGCGTCGCTCTCGATGATGCGCGCCCCGGCCTCGCCGCAGTCGCGCACGTCGACGATGTTCCACAACGCCTGCCATCCCCGCTGGCACGGGTGGCCGGCGAGCATGCGGCCGAGGAAGAACTGCCAGGAGCCGCGCAGTTCGTGAACCGGGCTCAAAAGAGGGCCGAGGACGACGCAAGGGCAGACGGATACGGCGTCGAAGCGGCCGTCCTCGGCGGCGAGCCGGTTGACCAGGCGTTCGCATTCCACCTTGGCCATGGAGTAGCCGACCTCGCCCTTCTCGACGAGGTTGTCGGTGTTCCAATTCTTGTCGTTCTCCCGGTTGTCCGACGCCCAGTCCGCTTCGGTGTAGCGATGGCCGGGCGGCGACGGGTGGCCGATGGCGGCGAAGGAACTGGTGTAGACCAGACGCTTGACGGAGCCCGCGTTCCTCACCGAGTCGACGATGTTGTGCACGCCGTTGATGGCGCCGTCGTATACCTCTTGGGGGTTGTTGGCGCCGCCGTAGCCCATCGGCGTGCCGACGTGCAGCACGGCGCTGCAATCGGCGAACGGTTCATCGTAGCTGCCGGCCTCGAGCAGGTTCGCCTCGTGCAACGTGACGGTGCCCGGGTGCCGCTCGTTCAAGGCGAGTAGGAACTCCGTCTTGTCCGGGTTCGAGCGGTCGGTGACGCAGGCGCGCACGTCGTAGCCGCGCTTCATCAGCGCGATGACGGTGTGCGCGCCGATGTAGCCCGACGCACCGGTAACGGCGACGGGGCCGTTGGCTGAAGTGACAGATGGCATGTTCCTCAACTCTCCTTGACGATTCGACCGTACGCGGCAAAGCCGTCAAGTCTATCTCACGGCTGCGCGCCGATGGCGGCGCCCCGTGGGGGTAGGATGGGGGTAGGTGGGGTTAGCGGTATGAATCCCTCTGTCGGCTTACTCACTCCCCGCGATCCTTGTTAAGGCGCTCCTTGTTGAGCTGATAGTGCTCAAAGGCGCGTTCGACCATGGGGCGGCGGCGCCCCGCCGGATGCTTGAGCGCGTAGCCGGGGTCGCGTTCACCTTCCGCGGACGCCATGTGCATCAGATGGGCGGCGGTGATGTGCGCGTGGAAACCCTGGGTGTCCTGCATCTGGTTCACGGCGAGTTTCATCATGCGCAGTTGGAACGGGTCGTTGCGGGCGATCCGTTCGGCGTAGGCGATGACCTCGTCGTGCAGTCGGTCCAACGGAAAGACGCGGTTGACGAGACCCAGGTCGAGCGCTTCCGCGGCGTCGACGAACCGGGATTCGTAGAGCAGTTCCTTCGCCTTGCGCGGGTGCATGTCCCAGGGCACCGAAAAGAACTGGAAGTTCGAGCCCAGGAACATGGCGTTGTCGGCCGCGTAGATGATGTCCATGGCGCCGGCGACGATCCAGCCGCCAAAGATGCAGTAGCCCTGGACACCGGCGATCGTCGGTTTGGGGACGTTGCGCCAGCGCATGGTCTTGTCCACGTACTGCTCGCGCGAGCGCTCGAAGCGGCCCCGGAGGCCGGGCTCGATGGGCCGTTCCTCACGGTCGGCGAGCTCTTCCGGCGTACCGAGGTCGTGGCCGCCCGAGAAGTGCTCGCCGGCGCCGAACAGGGCGATGACGTGAACGTCGTCATCCTCGCCCGCCGTGCGGAAGGCGTCGTCGAGCTCTTCGAGCAGGATCCGGCTCTGGGCGTTGCGGTAGCGCGGCCGGTCGGTCGTGATGCGCGCCACGTTGTTCGTCACGTGGTAGCTGATGGTGCGATAGCCCATGGCCGGTCCTCCGCCGTGCCTGCCTAAACGTCGAGGAACTCCCCGATGACCGAAGCGCAGTCGTCCAACTGGTCATGGTGGGTCCAATGGCCCGCGTCGTCGATCTCGCGCAGGGTGGCGTTGTGGAAGTGGCGCAGGGTGTCGTCGTGCCCGATTCGGTGCGGATAGCCTTGGCGCGAGTTGACGATCAGCACGGGACAGGTGACACGCTGCCACAGGGAGATCATGTCGGCGTTGGGAATGTCGTACGGACGGGGCGTGCGCGTGTAGTTGTCGAACTTCCAGGTGTAGGTGCCGTCCTCGTTCTGGTTGCTGCCGTGGATGGTCAGGTGACGGGCCTGATCCGGGGACAGGTGGGGATTGGTCTCCTGCATCCGTTGGTAGGCGTCCTCCAGTGTCGGATAGCGGCGCGGCACCCGGGCGACAAGCGAGTAGTTGGCGTCGATCCACTGGCGTAGGCGTCGGCCGGGGGCGTCGTCACCTTGGGGATAGAGGCCCACGCCCTCGATGATGACCAGCCGCTCGAGGGCTTCCGGAAATGCACCGGCGAAGATCGAAGCGATGGTGCCACCCAACGAATGGGCAACGACGGTCACCGGCTCGAGTTGCTGCTGGCGGACGAGTTGGGCGATGTCCTGAACGTACTCCAGGTAGGAGTACGGACTGCCACGGCTCCATTCGGAATCCCCGTGACCCCTGAGATCGGGCGCAACGACGTGGAAGCGCGTGCACAACGACTGCGCCAGCCAGTCCCACGAATGACAATGGTCGTGCACCCCGTGAATCAACAACATGTCCGACGCCGGGTCGTTGCCCCAATCCAAATAATGGAGGCGCAGGCGCTGGGAGAAGTAGCTGTGGGAGGTCGGATTCTCGCGCTCGGCCATGGCAGCGTCGCCTTCGGTCGAGAAGGATTCTAGCAGGCGCGAAACGCCTGTTCGTCGAAACCGCACGAGGCCGGCGACAGGCGCAGTCCGAGCTCCGCCTCGCCCGAGAAACCCGCGCCGGGATCGAACGGCGCGAGCCAGCCGTCGCCCGCGCCGCGGTCGGGAGTGGTGCAGAAAAAAATTGGCGTTACCTATTGACACGGGTGTTACCTCAGGTAACATCCGTGGCCAATAGACCGGCACCGCGACACCGAGAAGTCCCCTGACCGGGTTGCGATGCCAGCATGGACCCCTCCCCCTAGTAGGCTGCGCCGAGGTCAATTCCCAAGACCTCGCCAGCCTACACCTTGTCTGTTTCACGCCTCCCTCCACGCGACGCGACCGGAAATCCCGGTCAAAGTCCGCCACACTCCGCGTCTTCGAGTCGAGGGAGCCGCGCCCGTGGACGACGGTCAATACAACAACCTAGAGGTCAGCCGTGCCGGCCATGTGGCCACCGTGACCTTCAACCGGCCCGGCAAGGCCAACGCCCTAAACCATGCCCACCTCGAAGACATCGAGGCCGTCGCCCTCGCCTTCCGCGAAGACGTCGAGACGCGGGTGGTGATCTTCACCGGCGCCGGCAAGCACTTCTCGTCCGGAGCCGACCTCGATGGTGGCGGCCCGGTGGCTTCCGGCATCCTCGAACGCCGCCGTCTAGGCCGCATCGGCGAACGCGCCACATTGGCGGTCTACGACATGGACCAGGTCACCATCGCCGCCTGGAACGGTGCCGCCATGGGTGGCGGCGCGGTCCTCGCCACGGCCATGGACCTGCGCGTGGGTGCCGACGATTGCTTCATGCAGTATCCGGAGATCGACATCGGCGTGAACCTCATGTGGAAGGGGCTGCCGCTCGTCACGCACATCGCGGGCCCATCCCGTGCCAAGCGTCTGGTCATCGGCGGCGAACGCATCCACGCACCCGAACTCCGGGAGTGGGGCATCCTGGACACCCTGGCTCCCCGTGCGGAACTCATGGACACGGCCCGCGAGTGGGCGTCGCGCTACGCCGCGAAGTCACCCATTCCCGCGCAGATGATCAAGCGCAGCGTCAACGCCCTGGTCTCGGCCCTGGACGTCGCGGTAATGCACATGGACGTGGACCAGAACCTGCTTTCAGCGATGACGGACGACCGCCGGGCCGCGATCGAAGCCTACCGGTCCGGCACCGCACCAAGTTTCAAGGGCTCGTAGGGGCGGGGCTTGTCCCCGCCCTACCGGCAGAACACGAAAAAAACCCCCGCGCGAAGAAGGGCGACGACAAGCGTCGCCCCTACGGGGCCGCCGAGAAGGCGGAGCCTTCTCGAAACGCGCCCGTCAGGGCGCGCGCCAACGACGGTGGGACCAGAGCCAGTCCGCCGGTGCCTGGTCGACGTCCTCCTGGAGCTTCGCCACATAGGCTTCCACCACGGTCCCGCGGGCGTGGGGCGGATCGGCGAGCTTTTCTATCCGGCAATGGTAGCGGCCGGGAGCGGTGCGCTGGCACGACAGGTAGAAGACCGGCCACTTCAAGGCGCGGGCCAACCGCTCCGGGCCCCTGAAGAACGCCGTGTCGCGGCCGCAGAACGGCACCGTGTGGCGATCCCGCCCGCCGGGGCGCTGATCCGCAACCAGGGTCCACACTGGACGCTTTTGGCGCCGTTTCAGCACCTGTTGGCGGATTTCGTTGGCGGGAACCAGGGTGAGGCCGAAGCGGTCGGCTAAGCGCAGGAACAGGTTGTCCATGGCTTCCACGTGGGGTGGCTTGTAGACGGCGAAAACCGGCGCGGCGATCACGCTCGAGAGCGCGCAGATCGACCAGATCAGGTTGCCGTGGTGCGCCATGAGCAGCACCGCGTTGCCCTCGTCGAGCGCTTGGGCACCCTCGAACGTCACGCGTTCACCCAGTTCCGCCTCGTCCAACGCAAGTAGGCGTACGACCTCCACCGCCGCCTGGGAAGCGCCGGCATAGAACCCCCGTACCAGCTTGCCGGCATCGCCGTTCGGAAACGCGTAGCGGATGTTGTCCTCCACCACGCGCCGCCGATACAACGCGCGCACCAACGGCTGGGCGAAACGGGCGATGCCGTGCAGTCGACCCAACGGCCAACGACTGGCGGTTTTCAGGATCGCGTCGAGCAACCTCCCTCCTACCCGTGCGGGCGCGCCCCGTGGGGTTCTTAGCATGGTCCCGCCTCAACCGCTACCATAGACAACGAAGCCGCCGCCGGAAGTTCACTGTCCGCCGCGGCGGCCATCTCTTGGAGGAACCAATGACCGAAGTCCGTTTCGGAACGCTCGGGGCGGCGAACATCGCGCCCCAGGCCCTGCTCGCGCCCGCGAGCCGCAACGACGACGTGTCCGTGGTCGCCATCGCCGCCCGCGACCGGTCCCGCGCCGAGGCGATGGCCGAGCGCGGCCACGTCGAACACGTCGTCGACGACTACCAGGCGGTGATCGACCATCCCGACGTCAACGTCGTCTACAACCCCCTGCCCATCAGCCATCACCGCGAGTGGACCCTGAAGGCACTCGCCGCCGGCAAACCCGTGCTGTGCGAGAAGTCGTTCGCGTTGAACGAAGCCGAGGCCGTCGACATGGCCGAGGCGGCGGACCGGGCGGGCCTGCTGTTGATCGAGGCGTTCCACTACCGCTACCACCCGGTCTTCCTGCGCGCCCTGGAGATCTATCGCAGCGGGCAGATCGGCGATCTTGTACGACTCTCCGGGTTCTTCCACGTCGGCCTGGGCGGGCGCGAAATGCCCGCGGGCGACATCCGCATGATCTACGAGACCGGCGGCGGCGCGACCATGGACATGGGCTGCTACCCGATGTCGTGGGTCCGCCACTTCACCGGCGAGGAGCCGGAGGTCGTCTCCGCCAAGGCCGTGGAAGGACCGCCGGACGTGGACCTTCGCCTAGTGACCGAGCTCGAATTCCCCGGCGGGGCGACCGGTACCACGTCCGGTTCGATGATGAAGGGCGACACGTTCCGGGCCGAACTCATCGCCGAGGGTACCGAGGGCACGTTGACCGTCGTGAACCCGCTGGTGCCCCACATCGGCCACGAGATCAAGCTCGAGGCCGGCGGCGAGACATCCTCCGAGACCCTGGACAAGCGCACCACCTACGACTACCAACTCGATGCCTTTGTCCATGCGCTGCGCACCGGCGAGACGCTGCCCACCCACGCCGGCGACGCCGTCAGGCAGATGCGACTGATCGATGCCGCGTACCGTGCCGCCGGCATGAAGGTCCGAGGAACGTGAAATGAGCGACATCCGAGACACCATCGAGCAAGCCTGGGAACAGCGCGACGCGATCGGCTTCGACACCCGTGGTCCGGTCCGCGACGCCGTCGCCGAGGCCTTGGATGCGCTCGACTCCGGTCGCGCCCGGGTCGCCGAGAAGGTGGGTGACGAATGGATCGTCAATCAGTGGCTGAAAAAAGCCGTGCTGCTCGGCTTCCTGCTGAACGACATGGAGACCGTGGACGGTGGCCCCGACGGCGCACCGTGGTGGGACAAGGTGCCGTCGAAGTTCGCCGGTTGGGACGAAGCCCGGTTCCGCGCCGCGGGCTTCCGCGCGGTGCCGTCCGCCATCGTCCGCCACTCGGCCTACATCGCCCCGTCCGTGGTGCTCATGCCGAGTTTCGTCAACGTCGGCGCGTACGTCGACAGCGGCACCATGATCGACACCTGGGCGACCGTCGGATCCTGTGCCCAGATCGGCAGCAACTGCCACGTCTCCGGAGGTGCCGGGATCGGCGGCGTGTTGGAGCCGCTGCAGGCCGAACCGGTGATCGTCGAGGACAACTGTTTCATCGGTGCCCGATCCGAAGTGGTGGAAGGCGTGATCGTCGAAGAGGGCGCGGTGCTCGGCATGGGCGTGTTCATCGGCGCATCGACCAAGATCGTCGACCGCACCACCGGCGAGGTGATCACCGGTCGCGTCCCGGCCTACTCGGTGGTGGTCGCAGGCTCTCTGCCAAGCCCCGACACCACCGCCGACCGCCCTCGGCCGAATCTCTACTGCGCCGTGATCATCAAGCGCGTGGACGAACGGACGCGTTCAAAGACCTCGATCAACGAATTGCTGAGGGACTGACGGACGACCCGCGGGCCCGCTGGAAAGATGTTCGTCGGTGGCGGACGGTTATCCGTCGGCCACCGGCCGCCTTTTCATTCGTCCTCGACGATCACACCGGTGCCGATCGCCAGCATTTCGGCGGCACCGCCCATCATCACCGACGTGGTGAACCGCGTCGCCACGACAGCGTTGGCCCCCAGCCCCGCGGCCTCGGTGGTCATGCGGTCGAGCGCCTGCTCACGGCTCTCGGCCAGGAGCTTGGCGTACTCGTGCACCTCACCACCGACGATGTTTCGTAGGCCGGCCAGGATGTCCTTGCCGATGTGGCGGACGCGCACGGTGTTGCCGCGCACGAGACCCACTGTCTTGACGATGCGCTTGCCGGGCACGGTTTCGGATGTAACAACGATCATCTTCTGCTCCTTCCTCTAGGAATGCTCTGCTCAAGCCATCCCTAGCTCGATCAGAAACGCAAAAACAAGAGCGTGGTCTTTTTTTGCGTGCAAATTCAACTCCTTGCGTCTTTGAATTTGGCGGCACATCCCTGTGCCGCGCTAGGGAAGGTGTAAATTAGACCTTTCCTAGATCTCGACGTCCTCGTACTTGTCCGTCTTGCGTTCGATGAGGCGTTGGCGCAGCACGGCCAAAAGCAGTACGCCGAATCCCAGGTAGAGCACGCCGACGACCCAAGTCACCCACGAAGACTCCCCGGAGAAGAACATCGCGTAGCCGATTACGCCCACCAGGACCAGTGCGGCCGCGATTACCAGGAGCCAGCCGAGCCCTTGGATGGTTCGCGTCGTGGAGTCACCCATGACCTATCTCCTTCGTCACGCGTAGCGGATCACGTATGCGGCGGCAAGCGGGCATTCGGAGCCTGCGTTTCAGCCGCCCGAAGTGGTCACACTAGCGGAAAATGCAAGCGGTTTCCCGTCGATCGCGACCCGGTGGACGGTGCCCTCGGGTTCGCCGGACTCCAACGCCAGCGCGAGAGTCTCTCCCGCCACGTAGTCCCGGTGGCGCACGATGGCCTCGGCAACCTCGTCCGCACCCGCATACACCACGCGGATGCGGTCGCTCACTTGGAAGCCCCGTTCCTTGCGGACACGCTGGATGCGGTTGACCACCTCCCTCGCCCACCCTTCGCGCACGAGGTCGTCGTCGAGGGCACAGTCGAGCTCGATGGAAACGTGGCGGTTGGAGACCGTGTCGGTGCCGTCCTTCGCCTCCCGGAAGACGTGGATGTCGTCGGCGTCGAAGCGTTCGCCGTCGATCTCCAGCCGGCCGGTCTCCTGGAAGGCTTCGATGGCGTCGGCGTCCAGTGCGCCGATCTTCGCCTGAAAGCCCTTCATGCGCCGGCCTAGGCGTTTGCCGAGCACCGGGAAGTTGGGCTTCGCGTAGAGGTCGATGTAGCTCGACTCGTCCTGCTCGTAACACACTTCCTTGACGTTCAACTCCGCCTTGACGTAGCCCTCGAGGGTCCCGATCTCGGCAAGCAGCGCCCCGTCGCGGTGGATGATGGTCAGACGGCGCAGCGGTGTGCGCAGGTTGATCTTCATCTGCTCGCGTTTCTGCCGACCGAGTTCGATGACCTGCTGCATGCGCGACACCGCGTCTTCCAGGAGCGGCTGGCGGAGCGAGTTCTCCGGCTCCGGATAGTTGCAGAGATGGACCGACAGGGGCACCGCTTCTTCGCCCGCGAGTCGTGCGAACGACCGGTAGAGGTGTTCCGACAGGAACGGTGCGAAGGGCGCCATCGCGACGGACAGTTCGTACACCGCCGTGTGCAACGTGCTGTACGCGGCGATCTTGTCCGCGGTCACCCCTTCGCCCCAGAACCGCGCCCGGTTCAGGCGGATGTACCAGTTGGTTAGGTCGGCGATGAACGAGAACAGCTTCGGCACCACGTTGTAGAGCCGGTAGCGATTCATCTCGGTGTCGATGTCCTCCTTCAGCGTCTGCAGCCGGGAGATGATCCACGCGTCTAGGATGTTGTCGCCCCGATGGGTGCCCTTGGCCGGCGTCCAGCCGTCGATGGCCGCGTAGGTCTCGAGAAACGACCAGGCGTTGTACCAGGGCAGCAGCGCACGGCGCACCATGTCGCGCACGCCCCGGTCGATGAAACGCTGTTCCTCGGCACGGACGAGCCCCGAGTTGATGAGATACAGACGCACGGCGTCCGCCCCGTAGGTCTCCATCAGCTCGTCGCCCGGCGTGTAGTTGCGAAGACTCTTCGACATCTTCTTGCCGTCCGCCGCCAGCACCATGCCGTTGACGATGACGTTGCGGAACGCCGGCTTCTTGAACAGCGCGCCGGCGAGCACCATCAGCGTGTAGAACCAGCCCCGGGTCTGGTCCAACCCCTCGGCGATGTACTCCGCCGGGAACCCCTGTTCGAAGGTCTCCCGGTTCTCGAAGGGATAGTGCAGCTGGGCATAGGGCATGGAGCCCGACTCGAACCAGCAGTCGAGCACCTCCTCCACGCGCCGGTAGACGCCCTCCTCCCCTTCCACTTCGAAGGTGAGGTCATCGACATGCTCCCGGTGCAGGTCATCGACGTCGGCCCCGGTCAGCGCCTTGAGTTCGTCCCGCGAACCGATGCAGCGCGCGTCGCCCGTGGTGTCGTTGATCCAGATCGGCAACGGCGTGCCCCACACCCGGTTGCGGGAAATCGCCCAGTCGATGACGCCCTTCAGCCAGTTGCCGAAGCGCCCGTGCTTGATGTGCTCCGGCACCCAGAGCACCTGGTCGTTGGCCGCCACGACATCGTCGACGAACTCGGTGACGCGGACGAACCAGGACGGCACCGCGCGGTAGATGAGCGGCGTATCGGTGCGGTAGCAGTGGGGATAGCTGTGCACGATGTCCTGGCGGTCGTAGAGCGTCCCCGCATCCCTCAAGTGGCGGATGATCTGTCGGTCCGCGTCCTTGACGAACTGCCCGGCGAAGTCCCGCACCTCGTCGGTGAACACGCCCGCCATGGTGACCGGACAGGCGAACGCCTCGATGCCCGCCGCCTTGAGGATGCGGTAGTCGTCCTCGCCGAACGCCGGCGCCTGGTGGACGAGACCCGTGCCTTCGTCCGTGGACACGTAGTCGTCGGCGACGACGACGAAGGCGCCGTGCTCCCGTTGTGCCGCGAAGTAGTCGAACAGGGGTTGGTAGCGACGTCCCACCAGCTCGGCGCCTTTCATCCGCAACTCGACCTCGAGCGACGGATGCCGCCCCTGGTATTCCGCGAGTCGCGCTTCGGCCACGTAGAAGGTCCTGCCCGCGTCGCCGTCGGTGACGCGGACGTACTCAATGTCGGCACCGACGCAGACCGCGAGGTTGGACGGCAGCGTCCACGGCGTGGTCGTCCAGGCCGACAGATACGCATCCTCGTCCTCGAGCTTGAACAGCACGGTGATCGCCGGATCCTGAACGTCGATGTAGTTCTGCCCGGCCTCGAAGTTGGCCAGCACCGTCTCCAGCGCGGTCGACACGGGCATCACCTTCATGCCCTGGTAGACGAGCCCCTTGTCCCAGAGCTGCTTGACCACCCACCAGACGGACTCCATGTACCAGACGTCCATGGTCTTGTAGTCGTCGTCGAAGTCGACCCAGCGGCCGAGCCGGGTGATGGTCTTGCGCCACTCGGCGACGTAGCGCTCGACGATGGCGCGGCACTCGGCGTTGTATCCGGCGACGCCCATCTTGCTCACCGCCTCCTGGGCGGACATGCCGAGCGCCTTGTCGATCTCCTGCTCGATGGGCAGCCCGTGGCAATCCCAACCGAACCGGCGCAACACGTGACGGCCCTTCATGGTCCAGTAACGCGGCACGATGTCCTTCAGGATCGAACCGAGCAAGTGGCCGTGGTGCGGCAGCCCGGTGGCGAACGGCGGGCCGTCGTAGAAGATGTACGGCTTCTTGTCCTCCGTGCACGCCAGCGACTGCTTGAACACATCGTGCTCCTCCCAGTGCGAGAGGATGTCGTGCTCCATCGCGACGAAGGAGAACGCGGCACTGTCTTCCACCGGCTTGGTCATGGCGGCTAGGGCATAGGAATTGCGGGGCGCGGAATCTTACAGGAAACAATGGCGCGGGAGTCGGCGCTACTCCGATGATTCCGATGAACGGCACCGGACTCGAGAGCCAGGGCTCGCGTAATACCGCGATGAACCGCGAGGTCGCATGGCGCTATCGACGGATGCGCCGAGTCGCCCGCTTCTCCGGGGTCGTCTGGCCATGTTCACGGTCCTTTCGTCTTGGCCGCGAGATTCCGTAGCACGGCGAGCAGATCGGGAACCTCGTCTTCGATGACCTGCCAGACCGTGTCGTCGTTCAAGTCGGTGTAGCCATCGGCCAGACGATTGTGCATCGCCACGATATCGCGCCACGGTATGGCGTCATAGGACTCGCGCACCTCGGACGGAATTCTGCCGGCGGCTTCGCCGATCAGTTTGAGGTTTCGGATCGTGGCGTCGTAGACGAGCCCGTTCCCGATGAAGGCGCTCTTGTCCATGCCCTCGGTGTAGGCGACGACTTTCTCGCCGAACTCGATCATGTCGCGCAGGTAGCAGCGCCACGCCCGTGCGGGTCGCTCAGACATCGACGGCCTCCTGTTCCACGAACGGCTTGATTTCGACGCCGCAGAAGGTATACGACGGCCCCGCCAAGTCAAGAATCCGCCGGGGAGGGGTCGCTTCGTCAACTGAGGGTTGCAGCGAGTCCGGCGTCGACGATTCGGCGGTCCTGCGTCAGCAGCGTGGCACCCAATACCCGGGCGGTGGCCACGATGATGCGGTCGGCGGGGCGGCCATGTCCGCAGCCACGGCCGGCGAGATACCCTGTCGACGCACCAGCGGCGGCGCCACGGCCTTGTCCAGCCAGTCCCGCAACGGCATCGAGAGTTGAATGCGCCCCAGGCTGCACAGCGTGGCTATCTCCCACAGCGTGATGTCCGACACGAGGAGCGGGGAATCGGGGTCCGCCCGGGAGAGAACCTCCTGTTGTGCCGGTGACAGTCGGGCGCTTTGGTCGAGCCACCCGATCAGAATATGGGTGTCGAGCGAGGCCCTCACGGCTCATTGCTCTCCCAATGGTCTTCGGGCAGCACAGGCCCGATGATGTCACCCACCACCGCAACCGTGCCCTTCAGTTCCATCTGCGGATACGCCGCCACCGACTGGGTTGTGGGCCCAAGTTCGGCCACGGGCTGCCCGCGTTTCAAGATGACGATTCGTTCCCCGGTCGACTGTACGTGATCGAGAATCGCCAAGCACCGGGCCTTGAACTCAGAGGCGTTGATTTCTTCCACAGGTGCCTAGTCACTTATGTCAAGTACCCGATCAAGCCGCGGCTGCGCTCGCTTCGTACAAGTGGCACGCCACCAACCGGTCCGGCTGGCCGACATCCACGACCGGGATCAGCTCCGGCGTGGTCTCCCGGCAGACAGCCATCACCTTGGGGCAACGATTCGCGAATCGACAGCCAGGTGGAACATTCACGGGCGAAGGAATCTCGCCCTTGATCGCGGTGGACTGGCGCGACCGTTCGCTCCTCGGGTCGGGTTCCGGGTTGGAGCCGATCAGGAGTTCGGTATAGGGGTGCTTGGGAGCGAAGAAGACCCGGTTGGCGGGTCCGATCTCGACCAGCGAGCCCAGGTACATCACCGCCATGCGGTCGGAGACGTAGCGCACCATGGACAGGTCGTGGGCGATGAACAGCAGCGTCAATCCCAAGGAGTCCTTGAGTTCGTCGAGCAGGTTGACCACCTGCGCCTGCACCGAGACGTCCAGGGCCGAAATGGGCTCGTCGCAGACGACGAATTCGGGTTCTAGCACCAGCGCCCGGGCGATGCCAATGCGCTGTCGCTGGCCACCGGAGAACTCATGCGGGTAGCGCGACATGTGGTCCGGGTTGAGGCCCACGCGTCTCAGCCACTCGCCCACGGTGTCCCGGGCCTCCCGGGCGCCCAAGTCGGAGTGCAGCCTCAGGCCCTCGCCGACGATCTCGCCGACGGTCATGCGCGGGTTCAGTGACGAATAGGGATCCTGGAAGATCATCTGCATGGCGTGGGCGTAGCGCTGGAAGTCCGCCGGCCGGTATTTCGCCGGCATCGTCTCGCCCTTGTAGACCACGTCGCCCGCCGTCTTGTCGTGGAGGCCCACCACGGCCTTGCCGAGGGTCGACTTGCCGGAACCGCTCTCGCCGACGAGGCCGACGATCTCCTGTGGCGCGATGTCGAAGGAGACGTCGTCCACCGCATGAACCACCTGTCCCCGGGCGATGGGGAAGTGCTTGGTGAGGTTGCGGATCTGGACGAGGGTGTCGGCCATCGGCGTTTGGCTTCCTTGCGCGCCTAAGCTAGCACGTCTCCGGACGCAACGTCGCGGATTCGGATTGCCCCGTGCCGCCGACGACGACATGGCGGCCAAACGCGCGGCCTTCCTGGCGGCCTCGGACGGGCTTCGGGAGAAGACCAGGGGGCGCAAGCAAACCCCGGCGAAAGTGCTGATCCGTGAGGATGACAACCACGGTCACCGCGACGACTTCTGATGCGCTTTGTGGTCGAGCAAACATCGCCACGCCCTGCACATGCTCCTTCACGACAGCGCGGTGGCTCCCACCGTCGACAGATCAGACCGGGTGTTTCGGCTTAGCCGAAGCTACAAGTCCCGCTGCTCGGCGAAGTACTTGAGGGAGTCCAAGGCGGGCTGGCAGTCGCCTACCTCGTCGAAGAAGATGAGGTCCCGCGCCAGATCGACGGGCTCGTTGAAACTAACCTCGATGTTGTCGACGATGGTGCGCGGCGCCAGACCGTCGGCGAAGACGCTGGCCAGTCCCGGCGCCAGGTTGAAGTCCAGCTTGTGCACCTTGCGGAACTGCCGAGCGCCGAAGATCTGTTCGATGAGGTGCGTCTTGCCGGTCTGGCGCGCACCGTCGACCAGCACCGGCTTGCGGCGGGGTGCCCGCATCCAAGACAGGAGGTCCCGCGCCAGATCGACGGGCTCGTTGAAACTAACCTCGATGTTGTCGACGATGGTGCGCGGCGCCAGACCGTCGGCGAAGACGCTGGCCAGTCCCGGCGCCAGGTTGAAGTCCAGCTTGTGCACCTTGCGGAACTGCCGAGCGCCGAAGATCTGTTCGATGAGGTGCGTCTTGCCGGTCTGGCGCGCACCGTCGACCAGCACCGGCTTGCGGCGGGGTGCCCGCATCCAAGACAGCAGGTCGTTGTAGAGCAACCGATCCATCGAGTTGCGATTGGCCGAACGTCGCGGAAGCGTAGCTCATTCCAGACTTTTATATGAACAAAAGTCTGTTATCCTGTACTTTTTGATAGATAAAAATCTATCTACACATACTTTCAGCGAGATTGCCTCACCGATCGATGCAGTTGAGAGTTCGCACCCCGCAGGACGCCGCTGAAGCCGGTGAGGCGTCCACATGCTAGGTGCGGCGGCGGCCTACGAGCACCGGTTCTGCCTCCGGTAGTGTCTTACAAGAATCCCCGGCCACTCGTCGTCTCAAGCGCGGCAGACAACTGTGCCGCCGATTTCAGTTTGACGATCTGGTTGCAACCGGGACCTGCGGGGCGCCACCTCGGGCAGCCGTAGAAATACATGTCGCGTATCGACTCCGGGTTCTTCTTGGTTCTGAGCACCATGGGCTCGTGATGTACAGGACAGTAGTACGACCTGTTCGCGACGTCGACGATGCCATCCATCCGGCGCCGTATTAGCTGCCGGGACTGCGGCAGACTCGCGATGGATGTCAGCTGCGTAGCAGTGATCGCGAACTCTTCCCGATCCGTGTTGGTGAACAGGGTCATATCGGAACGGGCGAACCGTTCCGTGTTTCGACACGTGCGGCCGAAGAACCCCGTGCAGCCCCAGAAGAAGTCGCTCATCTGTACCGTGGCCAGCCGTTGCTTCCACTGAAGGACCATTGGCATACCGCACAGGCGACAGGATTTGCCGAACACGGACTGGCCGACATGGAACTGAAGGATGTGCGTGTTCGCATCCGAGACGCTCACATTGTCGTACGCGCCAACTCCTTTCGACACGTCATTCGCCATGATGATCTCGTTGGTTTGTGCCAGCTGTAGCGCGCCGTTGTTCCGGCGACTATAGAGTTCGGCCAATTCACGGTCGTCGTACTCGTTCAAACGTCCATCCCTGAACCGCTTGCTCTCGTATTCGCCGATCTCCGAGTTGATGTCACGAATCTCTTGCTCGCGGTGGCGTTGCTCGCCGCGCGCATCCACTCCGCTACGAGCCCTTTTGTACTCTTCGAAGCCAGCCCGGATCACTTCGGCTGCCACCATGGAGCCAATCACCACGGTTCCGACGGCGATTGCCGCCATCGCCGCCGCGGCGAGTCCAGCAGCCTGCGCCAGGGTGCCAATGACACCGACGGCTTGTCGCACTGATACGGATCCTGCGACCGGGGCATTTGTTGTCACAGCCGCAACGCCGCGGTTACCCGTCGAGCCGGAGCCCACGGACCGTGACTTTACAGAGTCCTCTCTTCTCGTTTGTTGGGAGCCCTCTCTAATGGCGAAGAAGAAGAACGCCGTGAGAACGAAGAAGATCAGCAGCAGCAGTTCCATGGTCGCCCTAACCTGACCAACGAGCAGCCTGCTTTAGAGTACCGCAAGCGACCGCTTGGAACCGCTCTTGAACGGCTCGGGTACACCCGAGACGCGCTAGGCGTAGAATTTCAGAAGCAGGAGCGACAGCGTCGCGGTCGCGACCCGCGCCGTGATGACGCGAACCGTCAACGGGCTCTAGCGATTGAAGGTCGGCCTTGGTTGCCAATGCGTCATTGCTCTCGGCGAACGTCTCGACGATTGCCTGTTCGCGGGGCAGTCCAGCTTTCGCCATCCGCTTGATCGCTGTGGGCGTATCGATGGTATCGGTGGTCATCGCCCAACTCCTGATCGCCGACCCACCTGACCACGATGTGGACACCGGTCGCGGTCTTGGTACGTTGGACTCGGACGTCCCACCCGAAGTGGCCCTTGTCGATGCACTCCTCGAGCAGCCAGGACACCAGCTCGACGCGCCTTCCGCTCTGAAGTCGACCGCGGCGGCCGTGAGCGACGCGGAACCAACCTACTGGCAACCTTTGCACAAACGTCGAGGCTACGAGCCAATTCAGGATGGCGTCCTTTCGTGTGTCCGCGTCACAAGAAACCCGGTCATACCATTCGAATCCGTATTGACGTCAGGATCAATGTCCTCATCCTCATCGATGAACTCATCGGGTTCGTCTCTTGGGTTAAACACCTCCCTTCCTGTTCGAACAAATCCAGCCAAAGGGTTCCCTCCTGACCCTCCCAGAAATCGGGCTCGCGTCGTCTACCAGTTTCCCCAGTCCTCAGAGAGGTCTTCCTCCGGTCGCCATTCCATCACCAATGCCCGTCTGCCGCTGGGAACTTCGCCACGTCTGGCTCCCACTATACCGGGCGACGCCATGGTGCCACTAGTGGGAGCCTTGTCCAATGACAAGTGAGCCTGAAGGGAAAGGCTGATTCCAACGAGAAGTGAGCCTGAGGCGGTGGGTTTGGGATCATTGGAGAATGATCTTGAGCCTAGATGTCGCAAGACTCCGCACCCCGGAGCAGGTTCGTGCGTTTCTGGACGGGAACGAGCCTGTGGATTTCCAACCCGTGTCGCGCGGCGAGGCCTACGCCTTCGTGGCGCGGATGCTGTCGCGGTTCGACTACCCGCGCCTCGGCAAGTCCGACAGGGGGCTGGTGAAGGCCTTCCTGGGCAAGGCGACGGGACTGTCGCGGTCGCAGATTACGCGTCTCGTGGGGCAGTTCGTGAAGACGGGCCAGGTCGTGGACCGACGCGGGGGTGCGCCGCGCCGGCCCTTCGAGCGCCGCTACACGGCCGCCGACATCCGCCTCCTCGCGGAGGTGGACGCGACGCTGGGCCAGATGGCCGGACCGGCGACGCGCAAGGTCATGCGGCGGGAGTTCGAGGTGTACGGCGACATCCGCTACGCGCGCCTGGCGCGGATCTCCAACGGCCACCTCTACAACCTGCGCCGGTCCACAACCTACCGGCGCCGGCGCACCGTGCTGGACCGGACCCGGCCGACGCGGGTGGCCATCGGCGAGCGCCGGCCGCCGCGCGCCGACGGCCGGCCCGGCTTCGTTCGCGTGGACACCGTCCACCAGGGCGACCTCGACGGCGACAAAGGCGTCTATCTGATCAACGTCGTCGACGAGGTCACGCAGTTCGAGTACGTCGGTGCCGTGCCGGCGATCTCCGAGCGCTTCCTGGTCCCGGTCCTCGAAGGCCTGCTCGCGCTGTTCCCGTTCGCCATCCTCGGCTTCCACGCCGACAACGGCTCCGAGTACTCCCTCGACGGCGCCGAGCGGTTCCTCAAGCCCGGCATCACCTTCGCGGCGCTGGACGAGACCGCCCGCGCCGTCAGCGACCTCTCCGCCATGCGGGAGGTCAACCGCGCACGCGACGAGCTGTTCCGCGCCATCGGAGCGGCGCTCGGCGACGCGAAGGCCGCCTGACACCCGGCGGAACGGTCGGGCCTCTCGCGATCGACGCCGGTCGATGCCCGGGGATGGCAGGGAGTCGCTCGCCGCTGGGCAGGGATGGTGCCCGCAGGTGCGTCCGCCGGGTAGATCTCTGGCGAATCCCGGCGCCGGCTCCCGTTCCAACCGTGTGGGGCGGGCACCATCCCCGCCCACAGCGTGGGGTCGCTACGCGGCTGTCAAGGGTTCGCTTCGCCGACCGGGACGCCTCCGGGTCCGTGCGGCCTTCAACGCCCCGCCCTGGAACAACCGCCTCGGCCTGCCGAGTCCCTTGCAGGCGTCCCGGTCGCCCTTGACAGCCGCTCCGCTCCACCTCGGCCGACCATGTCGTTGACGGCGACGACCGTCTTGCGCCAACCTCGAGTGCCTCGACAACAACAACCCCCTACCCATCGCCGTAGCCGCCGGAATCTCCATTCTTCAGGCTCACTTCCGCATTGGAATGGACTGTGGGCGCCCCATCGCCCGACTGCCGCCCGCCCCGGCTAGTCGGTTCGCTGCGGTGTGACTACGGTCGCCTGCGGAAGGGACACGCACATACGCTCTCCATGCGGCTCCCCGTTCAACGCACGACGCGCCCAACAAACGCAGCACGGTGCCGGTACGAATCAGTTCGTGCAGCGGCCTCGTTGCCACAAGTCTCGCAACTGCGCCTCGTAGAGCGGACAGTTGGGTTGCCACGGGTTCGGCTGCGAGTGGGATGGCACGTTTCGAGTGCATAGCGAGCGACGTGCGGTGCGGCTGCGCCGCCCGCTCTTCACGTCCTCCGGCACGACTCGCCATTCCCGCCTTGGTGAAGGAACTGGTTTTCAGTGCGGCCCTCCGCGCACCGTAGGTGGGATGGCCCACGTGGGCACACGGTTCAAATGACGACAAGCATCGCCACTACGAATCGCGCCACGCCGTAACCTGCGGATTTAGTCTTGTTACTTCAACGTGCTATGGATTGTTCCATGTGGGAATTTTTACGCCGGGACGCCGCTCACATGCAGGGAACAAAGAACCGTAGTGCGATGGGCTTGCCCCGTCCCGTGCTGGCGGGGGTTCCACAGGGAAGTCTCGGCAATGGTGGCCCCAACGCCAAAACTGGCCACGCAGCGCAGGACGTGCGCCGCGGGCTCGATCCGCCAAGGGTGGACTACGCCACGCCCGCCTACCTTACGCCGTCCCGTGTCCCGCCATCGAGCGCAGCAAGCACCTTCGGCGGCGACATCGGCAGTTCATTGAGACGCAACCCGACGGCGTCGTGGATGGCGTTGGCGACCGCGGCCATCGGCGGCGCGATCGGTACTTCGCCGACGCCCCTTACGCCGTGCGGGTGCGCGTCGTTCGGCACTTCGACGACCACCGTGTCGATCATCGGCAGGTCCGACGCGACCGGCATCCGGTAGTCCAGGAAGCCCGCGTTGTCGAGGCGGCCCGAGGCGTCGAAGATGTACTCCTCGTTGAGGGCCCAGCCGATCCCCTGGGCGACGCCGCCTTGCATCTGGCCCTCGACATAGCCCGGGTGGATGGCGCGGCCGGCGTCCTGCACCGCCGTGTAGCGAATCACCTCGACGCGGCCGGTCTCCTCGTCGACTTCCACGTCGCAGACGTGGGTGGCGAATGCCGGCGCCGCACCCTGCGCGTTCACCGACACATGCGCCGTGATCGGCCCACCGGTCTGCGACGCTCTGGCTGCGAGTTCCGCCAGCGACAGCGGCTCGAAATCGCCGGCGTTGGCACCCGCCGGGCGGGCATGGCCGTTGTTCCAGTCCACGGCATCGGGGTCGATGTCCCAAAGCAACGCCGCCCGTTCACGCAACTGCTCGACGACTCGTTCGGTGGCCTCGGAAACCGCCGTACCGGCGGAGAACGTCACCCGGCTGCCGCCCGTCGTGGCGCTGTAGCCGATGGTATTGGTGTCGCCGACCTGTGCGCTGACGTTGCGGTAGTGGATGCCGAGCTTCTCGGCGGCGATGTTCACCATGGACGCCCGCGAGCCGCCGATATCCGGGTGGCCGGTGGTGACGGCGACCGTGCCGTCCTCGTTGACGTTTACCTGGGCGCTCGACTCGCCGCCGACATTGAACCAGAAGCCGCAGGCGACGCCGCGGCCCTGGCGGCGGTTCCTCGGCGCGGCGTAATGCGGGTGGGCCTTGGCCGCATGCAGCGTCTCCTCGAAGCCGATGCGGCGGAACGTCGGCCCGTAGGCTGCCCGCGTACCTTCCCTGGCGGCGTTTCTGAGGCGGAACTCGATGGGATCTAGACCGAGTTCACAGGCCAGTTCGTCGATCACGGACTCCACCCCGAAGGCGGCGATGGGCGAGCCGGGCGCGCGATAGGCGTTGCACTTGGGGCGGTTCGCCACCACGTCGTAGCCCACCACCTTGACGTTGTCGACGGCGTACGGCGCGAACGCGCAGTTCGATGCCCCGCGCACGGGGGAGCCGGGAAACGCGCCGGCCTGGAAGCGGAAGGTCGCCTCGGCGGCGACGATCCGGCCATCGCGCCCGGCGCCGATCTTGATCGTGTTCGACGAACCCGCGGTCGGCCCGGTGGCGCGGAACACTTCCTCGCGGGTCATCACCATCTTCACCGGCGCCGCGGCCTTCTTCGACAACGTATAGGCCAGCGGCTCGAGGTAGACGATGGTCTTGCCGCCGAATCCGCCGCCGATCTCCGCCGGGATCGCGCGGATCTCGGAGAGCTTGGCACCGGTCATCTTGGCGGTGGCGTTGCGCACCATGAACTGGCCCTGGCTCGAACTCCAGATGGTCGCCCGACCGTCCGCCGCGACACTGACCAGGCACGCGTGCGGCTCGATGTAGCCCTGGTGCACCGGCTTCGTCTTGAAGTCTCGTTCGATGACGACATCGGCTTCGCCAAACCCGACGTCGACGTCTCCCAGTGTGAACTCCGCGCGGCTCGCCACGTTGGTCGGGGCGTCCGCCGGGGCGTCGTCACCCTGGGTGCGCAGGAAGTCGTGCAGCACCGGGGCGTCCGGCTGCATTGCCTCGTCGACATCGATCACCCACGGGAGGGGTTCGTAGTCGACGTCGATCAGTTCGAGAGCGGCTTCTGCCGCCGCCGCCGAGGTCGCTGCGACCGCCGCCACGGCATGTCCCGCATAGAGCGCCTTGTCGCGCGCCATGACGTTGCGGCTCACGAAGCGCATGTCCGCAGGGCCGACAAGCACCGGCGTATCGAGGGGGAAGTCCACCAGGTCGGCACCGGTCATCACGGCTTTCACGCCAGGCGCGGCGGCGGCTCGCCGGGTATCGATCGACCGGATCCGGGCGTGGGGGTGCGGGCTGCGCAGCACCTTCCCCCAGAGCATCCCGGCTTGTGCGAAGTCGGCGCCGAACGCGGCGCGACCGGTAACCTTGTCTTCGCCGTCGGGGCGAATCGTGCGTTTGCCGATCCACTGGTTGTCCGCAGCACTGGTCACCCGTAACCCTCCCTAATCTACGGCCGAGTCCGCTGGAATCGAGATCTTGGCATGGAATGCAGCGGGAGTCTGGCCCACCACCGTCACCTCGACGGTTTGCTCTTGATGATCTTCTCGGCTCTGCCCTCGAGCTTTCTGCGGTGCCGCAGAAAATCGAAGCCATCGTCCGGCTGAGAGTCGTCTCCGCTGGGAGAGCCTCCCCTGGAAGTCAGGCCGCGTTGGGCGATCACGGCAATACCGCCCGTGCCGGACCGGTCCTTTCGCGGTCGCGTCGACGCACGCATCTCAACCAGGAAGTAGGTCAGCAGGGAGGCGAAAATCATGACGTTCTTGATCGCGAATGCCACGGCGATGTACTCGCCTGCGATCGCTGCCTCTTCGGAGCCCGGCACAAGTGCCTCGACATAGTCCAGGAACTCCCCATGCAGGTACATCGCCGCCACGATGACGCCGCCGCAACCGGCTAGCCACTTCCAACGTCGACGCAGCCACATCAGGAACGCCGAAACGAGCGTGAACTTGAGGAGTTGGTTCAGCATGCGCGGTTCAGGTGATGCCGAGCACGACTCCGACGGCGACCAGCGGAACGAGCCACAGTCGCTTGCGGATCGTCGCTTCCTCGTCAGCGACGATGATTTCCAGTTCGTCCTCGGAGAAGTCTTCGATCTTCCGCCCGTGAAGAGCGATTCGCACCTTGGCTTTCCTGATCGCCCGTTCGCGAATCCTGCCGCGCACCTCGCCGGTCAAGCGCTCTTTCGCTCTCCGGCCAGGGTCTGCCACCGCGCGGAACATGACCTACTCGGGGGCGGCCGCCGCGGTAGTCCGGTAAACGTTCGCCGCCTCCGCATCGCACCCCTCGTGATGCAGCCAGCAGCGGGCATGGTGATCGGCATGGAGTTCGAACGGTTGCGGATGGTTGTCCTCGCAGGCGCGCATGGCGTAGGGACATCGCGCAAAGTAGCCGCAGCCTGCCGGCGGCGCGAAGAGGTCGGGTGGACTTCCATCGATGGGCGTCAGCACTTGAGCCGAGTCGTCGCGATTGGACGGCATGGCGGCTTTCAGACCCAGCGTGTAGGGATGCGCCGAGCGGTAGAAGACGTCGTCGACGGTGCCCTTCTCGACGATCTCGCCCGCGTACATGACCAGCACCTCGTCGGCCATCCGCGCCACCACGCCGAGATCGTGGGTGATCAGGACGATCGCCATGCCCTTCTCGCGCTGTAGATCTCCCATCAGGTCGAGGATCTGCGCCTGAATGGTGACGTCGAGTGCCGTGGTGGGCTCGTCGGCAACCAGGATCACCGGCTCGCAGGCCAGCGACATGGCGATCATGGAACGCTGCAGCATGCCGCCCGAGAACTCGAACGGGTACTGGCGCGCCCGCTTGGCCGCCTCTGGGATACGGGTCATCTCGATCAGTTCGACGGCCCGTGCGAACGCCTTGCGGTGGCTCATGCCCTGGTGAACTTGGAGCGTCTCGGCGATCTGGTCGCCGATGGTCATGGTGGGATTCAGCGACGTCATCGGATCCTGGAAGACCATCCCCACCAGGCGCCCGCGAATGTCTTTACCGCCGATTTTCTTCTCGGCGATGATGTCGACGCCGTCGAGCAGCGCCGTACCGCTGGTGATCCGCCCCGGGGGCATGGGAATGAGCCCCATGATGCTCTGCACGGTGACCGACTTGCCGCACCCCGACTCGCCGACGATGGCGAGCGTCTTGCCACGCTCCAGGGAAAACGAGATGCCCCGCACTGCCTGCACGGTGCCGCCGTAGGTGTCGAACTCGACCCGCAGATCGTTGACTTGAAGTAGCGGACCCATCGAGTGCTCCTCAGTTACGACCCGGCTACCAACCGGGCGCCGCCTCTACGATCTGAGCCCAGGCGACGGTCACGAATTCCGGAATCCCTTCGTTGCCGATCCCGCGGTAGATGCCGGTCTCGAGCGTGTCGTACTCTCCTGCGCCGAGGCGATTGACACTCAGCCGGCGGTACGAGGTCACGCCGTCGACTTCCATTTCCACCTGGACGACGATGTCAGCGACGGGATAGTCGCTTCTATTGACAACGTGGAGGACGACCTGACCTGTGTCGGACCCGAGCCGCGCCGTCAGGTACTTCCACGGCGCATCCTCGAGGTCGAGCCTGGAATAGGCACGGTGCGCCGCAGCACCGAGGCCGCCGGGTGCTCGGCGGGCGATCTCAAACTGTCGTTTGGCCTCGGCCCGATCACCTTCCGCCAACGCGTAGGCCCCCAGCTTGTAGCTCGAGAACGGCGTCGGCAGCAGGCTGTTGCTGCGCGCCAGATCGTCCTGCGCGAGGCGCTTTTGACCCAAGCTCTCATGGCACAGGCCGCGCCTCAGGTAGTACGCGTAATAGTGGGGATCACGGTCGATGGCGGCGGCGTAGACGCGCACGGCTTCAGCGTAGTGTCCCCTGCGCGCCAGGATGTCGCCGCCAATGCTGTGGAACAGGGCTTCGCGCGGTTGTTGGCCGATAGCCTGATCGATCAAGCGCGCCGCCAGGACAGGGTCTCTTCTGACGTTCCGCCGGGCCTGGTCTGCCAGATCGTAGGCGTCGCGGTCGCGGAGCAGGGTCGCCATCTGCGCCTGGTAGCGCTCTGTGCCCAACTCGCCGCCCGGTGGGAACTCGGCCAGGGCCGCGCGGTTGTTCTCGACCCGTTCGCGCGACGGGGGGTGACTTCTGAACAGGCCCGCCAGCCAACGGCTTCGCCGCTGGTTGTGCAGGGCCTCGAACTTCTCCTGCACGGTGACCGCGGCGGTGGTGTCGTAGCCGGCCGCGTGCATGTACTTCATGCCGTAGTAGTCGGACTCCGTCTCATCGTCGCGACCGTACTCCAGGTTCGCCAAGCGCAGACCCAGTTCGGGGGCATCGCCGACGGTGCCGGCGCGCTTCGAATCGTCGGCGGTCGCCGCATCAACACCGCTCGCCGGTTCGGCCAGGGCACCACGCTGGATCTGGATTGCCGAGTGCTTCGCGGCAGCATGAACGATCTCGTGGCCGAGCACTGCCGCCAGTTCCGCCTCGTTATCCAGTTCCACCAACAGGCCGCGATGGATGCCGATCTTGCCACCCGGCAACGCCCAGGCGTTGGGCGTGCCGTTGTTGATCACGACGAACTCGTAGGGCAGCGCGCGGGCGCTGACGTCGGCGACGCGGGCGCCCACCGACGCGACGTACTCGGCAACGGCCGGGTCCACGTTGTACAGCCCACCGCTGGCTTGCTGCTGCTGCGGGTACCGTGCCTCGCCGTAGGCGATCTCGTCCTCCGTCGTCAGCAGCAGCTCGCGCTGACCGGTAGCCGGGTTCATGGCGCAGCCCGCCGCTAGTACCCACCCGACGAGCGCCGGGACGATGGGGGCAATGCGTCTGGGCATAACGGCGGTCACTCCGTCGCCCGCATGCGTGCATCGAGGGCGTCGCGCAGGCCGTCGCCGAGCAGGTTGAAGGCAAGCACCGTGATGCTGATGAACGCCGCCGGGGCGATCAGTTCGTGGGGCGTCGTCAGCATGGTCTTCAAGCCCTCGTTGCACATGCTGCCCCAGGACGGCGTCGGCGGCGCCACGCCCATGCCGATGAAGGACAGGAACGCCTCGGTGAAGATCGCGCTCGGCACCGCGAAGGTTAGCGTCACGAGAATGACGCCCATGGTGTTCGGGATCATGTGCCGCAGGACCAGGTAGTTGGTCTTGGCGCCGAGCAACCGGGAGGCACCGATGTAGCCCTCCTCGCGAATCTGCAGGATCTGACCACGAACCAGCCGCGCCGCGGCGGGCCAACTCAGCACCACCATGGCCACCAGCATCGGCCCGACGCCGCTGTCGCCGGACTCCACGTTGAAGAGGATCCGCAGGAGGATCATGAACAGCAGGAACGGCAGCGCGACGACGAAGTCGGCGAAGCGCATCAGCACCTGGTCGGTGCGGCCACCCATGAATCCCGCGGCGCTGCCGTAGAGGATGCCGATGATGACGAAGAAGAACGGCGCGACGATGCCGATGAACAGCGACACCCGGGCGCCGTGCATCAAGCGCGCCAGCAGGTCCCGGCCGAGGTAGTCCGTCCCCAGGGGGTGAAACGCCATCTTGACCGTATCGCCGGGACTCAAGTCCGAAGCGTTCTCGACCAGCCCCTTCTCCACCGCTTCCGCCGCCGTGATGACCCGGGTCACATCCGCCGTGACGGTGCTGTAGTTGCCGGATTCCCGACCGCTGGTGTCGAGCGCCACGACGGAATAGAAGTAGGTCAGCGCCTGGAGGTCGAGACGGTCCTCGAAGCTGACGTTCGCCGGATTGAGGATCTCGGCGATCGGCAGCCCCAAGGCACCGTCCGGCTCGGGGTCGAGGATGTTGCGGTACACCCGGTAGCCCCCTGCCCCGGGAACGGGATCCCAGTGCAGCCTGACCGCGTTCGTCGTCGGACCGTCCAGGACGTTGACCGACGCCGATGCGGCCGGCGCGTCGCCGTCGCCGTCGATGGGCGTGGCCGTGACGCCACGCCAGGGCGTGTAGTCGTCCGCCACCGTGGCGCGGCGATCCGCGCCCGGTGGCGCGCTGATCTGGTCGAGATCCTGGGCCGCCGGGTCAACGGTCCAGACGAACGGCCCGAGCACCGTGAAGGCCATCAGGGCGATCACGAGGTAGAGCGAGATCAACGCCCGGCGGTTGGCCTTCAGGCGAATCCAGGCGTCCTGCCAGTAGGACAGAGACGGCCGAGAGACGGTCTCGACTTCCCGTTCGACCTGCACCCTGTCCCAGGAGAGTGTTCCTTCGGCCATCGGTTACTCCAACCGGACCCGGGGATCGACCAACCCGTAGATCACGTCGACGACGATCACCATGAACACCAGGAAGGCGCCGTAGAACACCGTGGTGCCCATGATCACCGTGTAGTCGGACTGCTGCACCGCCTGCACGAAGTAGCGCCCGAGCCCCGGGATCGCGAACACCAGTTCGACGACGAAGCCCCCGGTGGTGATGGCGGCGATGGACGGCCCCAGGACGGTGATCACCGGAAGGATGGCGTTGCGCAACTGGTGCTTGCGCAGGATGCGGGTCACCGGCAGGCCCTTGGACCGGGCGGTGCGGATGAAGTCCGAGTTGGCGATCTCCAGCATCGACGAGCGCATGAGGCGCGTCAGGAACGCCATGGTGCCGAGGCCGAGCACCATGGACGGCACGATCATGTGCTGCACCGTGCCCCAGCCGGCCACGGGGAACAGCGTGAAGCCGAGCCAGTCGTTGATCTCCACCACGCTCAACTGGCCGAGGGCGGCGAACACGAACCCCGGCACCGAGATGCCGAGAATGACCAGGAACATGATCACGATGTCGGGCATGCGGTTGCGGTAGAGCGCGGTCAGCGCCCCCCAGAGGATGCCACCGAACGCCGCGAACACGATGGCGAGGATGCCCAGCGTCGCCGAGACCTTGAAGTGCTCGCGGATGATGTCGTTGACCTCGCGGTTCTGCTGGGTGAACGAGATGCCGAAGTCGCCGCTCGCCATGTTCTTCAAATAGATCCAGTACTGCACATGGATGGGCTGGTCGAGGCCGTAGCGGGCCTCGAGGTTGGCGCGGATCTCCGGCAGCACGGCCTTGTCGTTCATAAGCGGATCACCCGGCACGCCGTGCATGGCGAAGAACGTCGCCGTGGCGATGAACCACACCGTGACGATGCCCTGGATCAGGCGTTTGACCGAGTAGAGGAACACCTAGCGCTCCGTCAACCCCTAATCTTCGTGTCAGCGCGTCCGCAAGCGTCCAGCCCGCTAGGCGGCGCCTCGAAGGCATAGCGGGTTACGTCGAGAGGCGCCAACAACGCGGATGGGTGCTTGCGGGCGCGCCCTTCGGGTGGCAGCCGGAGCGCCCCGGGCGGCGTTTCGTCTGCTTGAAGTAGGCCCGCTACGCCTGCGCAGCCGCGCCTTGCCCGGAACACTCCGGCTGCCACTGACGCGAAGATTAGGGGTTGACGGAGCACTAGTCGATCCAGGCGCCCGTGTAGTCCGGGTCCGTGCCGACGGCGCGGCGGACGATGCCCTTCAGCCGGGGATGCGAGACGTACACCGAGCCACGCTCGTAGTTGACCACGATCACGGCGTCGTCGTAGAGGATCTGCTGCACCTTCGCCATGGCGTCCATGCGCGTGGCGGAGTCCGACGAGGAGCGTGCGACGTCGACGGCCTCGTCGAGTGCCGGGTTGCTGTAGCGGCCCCGGTTGTTCTCGTTCCAGGAAGCGAAGAGATCCGCGAAGGTCATGGGGTCGTCGTAGTCCGGACCCCAACCCGCCATCACCAGGTCGAAGTCGCCCGCCGTCATCTTGGCGAGGCGCTGCTTGAAGATCTGCGCGTCGATCCTGATGTCGATGCCGAGTTTCTGCTTGTAGACGTTCTGGTAGTACTCCGCCTGCTTCTTGGCCGTGGGGCTGTCGCCAATCAGCATGACCAGCGTGGGCGGCCCGTCGAGCCCGAGTTCGTCGATGGCCGTGGCGAGGTGGCGTCGACCCAGGTCGTCGTCCGGCGGGTGGTCCGTCAGCGGGTACTCCTGGCGGAAGTAGCCGTCGACGCCCTTCAGCCACACCGGAAAGAGGGACGCGCCCGGCAGGTTCCCGGGGAGCTTGATGATCCTGTAGACCAGCTCCGGCGAATCGTTGACCGCCTGGATCGCCCTGCGCAGGTGATAGTTGCGGGTCAGCCGATCCTCGCGGTGGTTGAACTCCATGAAGAACACCGCGCCGTCGCTGAACCGCTTGATGTGCCAGCGCCGCTGCAGGGCATCGTTGAGGTTCTCCGCGACCAGGCCCGCGAGCGCCGTCTTGCCGTCCTTGAACAGGTTGATGATGGCGTTCGAGTCGGTGGTGAAGTAAGCGTAGTCGATGGCGTTCAGGCGAATCCGGTCGGCATTCCAGTAGTACGGGTTCTTCTCCAGGCGGATGCTCGCGCCGTGCACCCAACTCGCGATGGTGAACGGCCCGTTGAACAACAGATCGTCCGCGTCCGCCGCGTAGCGCCCCTCCCGGGACCGGTAGAACGCTTCGTTGATCGGGTTGTAGGTGGCGAAGGCGACCAGCTTGTCGAAGTACGGCACGGGACGCTCGAGGTGCACTTCGAGCGTGCGGTCGTCGACGGCGAACACACCGAGGGATTCCACCGGCATCTCGCCGCGGTTCACCGCCTCGGCGTTCTTCAGGCCGTACAGGATGAAGGCGTACTCCGAGGCGTTCAGCGGATCCAGCACCTTGCGCCAGGCGAACACGAAGTCGTCCGCCGTGATCGGCTCGCCGCTGCTCCAACGGGCCTCCGGGCGAAGCCAGAAGGTCGCCGTGGCATCGTCGATCTGCCAGCGCTCGGCGACGCCGCCCACCAGCCGGTTGTCGGCGTCGTAGCGCAGCAGACCCTCCATGGTGTGGCCGAGGATGTTGAAGCTCACCGCGTCGGTGCCGCGCGTGGAGTCCAGCTGCGGCGGTTCGCCCCCCAGGGAGAGTGTGATGGTTCCGGTGACGGCGTCCACCGCCTCGCCGGCACCGCCTTCGTTCCATTGCGCCAGTGCCCACAGCAGCAACGCCAAGGCACCGAAGCCGATGGCACCCAGGTAAAGCAGTTGGCCGAGAGAGCGGAGGTCGAGACCGGTACCCGCCGCGCCCCCAGGGACGTCTGGACTTGGCGTATCGGCGATCTCGCTCATGGCTTCTAGTGTCCCGTCAACCCTCTAGGACACCATGCGCAGAAGGTTACCGACGATGCGATTCAGGTGCATGAGCGAGTTGCATTCCTCGGCCTGGTGGACATAGGCCGTGTACTTGCGCATTTCCGCATCGCCGACGTTCCACGTGTTGCGCGACTCCGGGTTCAGCCAGATGACGCGCTTGGCCCGATCATACATTTCCTTAAGGATGTCGGTGCGCGGGTCGCCGTAGTTGTTGCGGGCATCGCCGAGGATGATGATCGTGGTGCGGTTGTCGACGTCGTCCATGCACACCTTGCGGAAGTCCTGGAAGGCCTGGCCGTAGTCGGTGGAGCCGCCCGAGTAGTCGCGCAGCGTCTTGGCGATGGCGTCCTCGATCTTGTTGCGTTCGAACAGGTCCGTGACCTCGGCCAGGTCCGAGGAGAACGCGAACGAGCGCACCTTCGGCATCACCTCCTCGAGACTGTAGAGGAACATCAGCATGAACCGCGCGTAGGCGGACACCGAACCGGACACGTCGCAGATGGCGAACACCTTCGGCCGGTCCACCTTCACCGACTTCCAGTGCAGGTCGAAGATCGCGCCGTCGTAGCTCATGTTGTGGCGCAGGGTTCGCGACACGTGGAGTTGGCCGCGCTTGAACACCTTGCGCCGCCGGGAGTGCAGCGCGGCGAGCCGCTTCGCCATGCGCAGCACGATCTCCTGGATCAGGCGGAAGTTGCGGTGCTCGACGTTGGACAGCTTGACCTTCTGCAGCAGGTCCTCGCGCAGCCGCTTGCCGGTGGCGTCCGCGTGGAGCAGGAACTGGCGCTCCACGTAGTCGCGCACGAGTTCCCGCAGCCAGTCCCGGCGGCGCTTGAGTTCTTGCGCCAAACGTCGCTCGGGAGTGTGCGAACTCGCACGCAACTCGCCGATTTCCGCGACCAGGTCGGCGAGCCCCATGGCATCCATGATCTTGCGGGTGTAGAGACCCTTCTGAGTGAACACCTGGATCTCGGTGAGGTCCGCCTCCTTGGCGGCCTCGGCCATGCGCATCGTGAGCTCGACGTTGCCCTCGTGCAGGAGCAATTGGCCGAGCGCCGAGCGCGGCTCGGTCATGGCACCGGGGCCGAGGTCTTCCTCCTCTTCTTCCTCCGCCGCCGCCGAGTACTTGCTCTTCCGGCCTTTGGCACCGGCGCCTTTGCCACCACCGAGTCCCTCGCCCTGCCCCTCGCCGCCGCCTTCACCGTCCTCGCCTTCGCCGTCGCCGTCGCCGGCGACGTTCTCTCCGGTCACCTCCTCGAAGGAAAAGAACTGCTCGAACGTGGTGTCGAAGGTCTCCTTCTCGTCCGCCGTCTTCGGCAGCACCAGCGCCAGCGAGTCCTTGAGGAAAGTGCGATCCCGATAGCCCACCAGTTCCACGGCGTTCATGGCGTCCAGCGTCTCCGCCGGCGAGATGCGCACTTCGGCGTTGCGCAGCGCGGCGATGAAGTGGGTCAGGGTGCGGTCCATGGCACCACCTTAACGGCTGCGCACGGCGCTTGGCGAGGGCGCCGGTGAGGTTAGGTCGCGCTCGCCGCCGGGAGAGCCAGTTGCGGTTGGTCAGGGATGCCCATCAGCATTGGGCCGCTCTTGAACACCCTAGCCAGTGACTTCTCGCCCACGCCGTTCGCGGACGCGAGTTGACCCACGGTTCGGATCTCGTGTTGCTCCAACGCTTCGCGGATGACGGCGATTCGGTCGCGCCGAAGACCCGTGCGTGATGCAAGTTCGGTGTCGGGAATGTTGGTCCAAGCATGCCTCAAGGGTCCAATCAGGTCATCTTCCGCCATCGGATCGTAGCGGTATATCTCGACGTCGATGTCGCAGGCACCGAGATGACCGGTCATGATGTCAATCGCGACGTCCTCCGGAATGCGACCGTTGCGGCCGCCGAGGACAGGGAAGGCTATCGACTTGATTCCCTTGGATGAATAGGTCGAGATGAACTTCTCAAGTCCCTCGTGCAGATACGACTTCTCGGACGGGTATTTCCAGTGGTTTTTGGTCGGGAAGTTGAGCACCCACTTCGTGCCCTCTCCCGGTTCGGGCTTGTAGAGCCAGAGTTTGCCGATGGTCAAGTTGCCCTCCTGGCAATGGCGCACGTAGCGACGGTACATTGCCGGATACCGCAGCTTGAATTCCAAAGCGAGGCCCGTCCCCATCACGCCAACGCAGTTGACGGTGTTGACTAGCGTCTGGCACTCGCTCGTGAAGATGTTAGCGCTGAGTATGCGAATCATCTTTGAAATAGTACTCGGGACGTACCTCAACCGGCCACGTGGTCCCAATCCGTGCCCGGGCCCAGTCGTTGTGTACCACGACACGATTGATCAGATCGACGGGGACTTCGTCGGGCACAAGCACTTCGGCGCAACGTTTGCGCTTGCCGTAGAGGAAGGCTGTCCAGTGGCGGGCCTTCAAACAGTTCCAATCGAGTCGCCGGAGGTCGTCGGGCGAGTCGTAGAACGCTGTGTGTAGCGACGCGGCATTGCCGTCGGTGAAAACGACTTCGGGCATCTCCAGCACCGAGCTGTCCACATACAGAACCGCTAGGCGGCGTTGACGGTGTTTGCGTCGGTAGAGCATTGGACCGTTTGCTCTAAAGTACAGGCAGACGCAATTGTGCAGTTGGCGACCGTAGTACGGATCGCAGATGCGCCGACGTAGTTCTTGAACCTCGGGATCGGATATGTCCGCTGGGCGATATTGGCCGTGGGCTCGGTTGTGCGACTGCAAGCCCGCCTCTGCAATACTCGACACGTTGTCGACATCCGTGATGTGGTAGAGGAAACGACCGACGTACCTGCCGACGGCAGATGACTGGTCGCTCACACGCGACTCTTTTTTGTCCATACGACCGGGACACGCCCCTATGGGCGGGGTTTAACGCCGAGGCCGTCCGCCCGCACCGCCTTGTTCGTCAAAGTGGCGATCTCCGCGTCCACGTTCTCGATGTCCTCCTGAAACTTGAGGATCACGTTCAGCGTGTCGCGGACCAGTTCGGGATCGAGGCTCTCGGTGTGCAACAGCAGCAGCGTACGCGCCCAGTCGATGGTCTCGGAGATTGCCGGCACCTTCTTGAGGTCCAGGTCGCGCAGCTCCTGGATGAAGGTCACCAGTTGACGGCGAAGCTCCGGCGGGATGTCCGGCACCCGGGCCTGGATGATGCGCTGCTCGAGATCGGTGTCCGGGAACGGGATGTACAGATGCAGGCAACGGCGCTTCAGGGCGTCGGAGATCTCGCGGGTGTTGTTGCTGGTGAGGAACACGATGGGCGGGTCGCGGTGCGCCTTGACGGTGCCGATCTCGGGGATGGACACCTGGAAGTCGGAGAGGATCTCCAGGAGCAGCGACTCGAACTCGTGGTCGGATTTGTCGACCTCGTCGATCAGCAGGACACAGCCGTCCTCCTCCTGAAGCGCTTTCATCAGCGGTCTCGGCTCGAGGAACTCCTCGGAGAAGAAGATGTCGCCGAACTCGTGCAGCCGAGTCACCGATTCGGCGAATCCCTGCGCCCCTTGGAGCACCTCGTCCACGGTCTCCTTCAGCACCTGGGTGTAGAGGAGCTGCTTGCCATACTTCCACTCGTAGATCGCCTTGGTCTCGTCGAGACCCTCGTAGCACTGCAGGCGGATCAGCGGCAGCGCGAACATCTCCGCGGTGGTCTTGGCGAGCTCCGTCTTGCCCACGCCGGGCGGGCCCTCGATGAGCACCGGCTTACGCAGGTGGAAGGCCAGGTACACGGCCGTCGCGATCTGGTTGCTGCAGATGTAGCGGTGCGCCTCGAAGCTGTCCTTCAAGGAATCCACCGACTCCGCCAACTGCTCGATATCTGCCACGACGTCTCCTGAGCGGTAGCCCCGCCCGTGGGGCGTTCGCAAAGCGCGGCATTATAGTGGGACACCGTACTCGAAATGGTATAGCGAAGTTCTCGCGGTAGACTGACGCTCCGCAAACAGCACCAATACTCAGGGCGAGGCGTTCAACCGGTGCCGACGATAAAGAACCGAATTCCAACACTTCGCAAGGACAGTCCGGCACCCGCGTCGACCATGGCGGAGCGAGACATCGCGCTGCAACAGGCATGCCGGACGGCGGTGCACATTCTCCAGGATCGTACCAGGATGGCTGACCACGACACGCCCTTGGACGCACAGGTTGCCCGAGTCATCCCGGCGTTTGATCCGCCGCCTTGCTAGGCAGCGCCAGATGCGGATGGCAGCCGAGGCCACCACGGAGCACCCTAACAACAATACTGGTGGATCAGGGCCGCAAGCGTGTCTTCCATGGGCTTGATCTGGGAGGCGTCCAGGTACTCGTCCGGCTGGTGGGCTTGGTCGATGGAGCCCGCCCCGAAGACCACGGTCTCCATGCCTAGCGCCTGGAAGAATGGGGCCTCGGTGCCGAACGCCACCGTCCGCGCTCGCTTACCGGACAGGGCTTCGAGCGACTTGACCAACGGCCCATCCGCCGGGGTCTCATACGGTTGCACGGGTTGATTCAGCGACGTGATCGTCGCCGGCGTGTGCGCGCACGCTTCGTCCACGCGTGCTGCCAGTTCCTCGAGTACCGCGGCGGTGTCCATGCCCGGCAAGACGCGCAGGTCGATCCTGAGTTCGGCGTGCCCGCAGATCCGGTTCGGGTTGTCCCCCGCGTGCAGGCAGCCGAGATTGAGCGTCGGTACGCGGACCTCGAAACTGGAGTCGGAATGCCGTTCCGCCAGTTCCTCGCGAAACGCCATCAACGCCCCCATGACCCGATACATGACATCGAGCGCGTTGTCGCCCAAGGCTGGATTCGACGAATGCCCGGAGGATCCCTGGATCGCGATGGCCGCGCTGGTGAAACCCTTGTGCGCACGGATCGGCGTCATGCCCGTCGGCTCGCCGATCACTGCGGCGGCCGCTATCGGCGTGCCACGCGCGGCCAGGTAGCGGGCTCCCGAGAACGTCGACTCCTCGTCGGCCGTGCCGATGACCGTCAGCGGTTTCCTGAGCCGGCTGTCGGCGTGGCGGGCCGCCGCGGCCAGCGCGACCGGGAAGAAGCCCTTCATGTCGCAAGTGCCGAGGCCGTAGAACTTCGAGTCGCGCTCGGTCACGGTAAACGGGTCCGACTGCCAGAGCGCGTCGTCGAAAGGCACGGTGTCGGTATGGCCGGAGAGGACGAGGCCATCGATGCCGCTACCCCGCCGAGCGATGACGTTGCTCTTGCCAGGCTTGTTCGGCACCGGCAGCACCTCGACCTCGAAGTTCAGGTCATCGAGCCAGGTTGCGAGGTGGTTGACGACAGCCGTGTTGCTCTGGTCGATCACCGGATCGATGCAACTCACCGAGGGTTCGCCGACGAGCGCCTTGAGCATCTCGAGGGTGTTGGGCAATGGCATGTGCATCTCCAAGCGACCGGCGGGCATTGTACCCCCGGGGTCGGCGAACCCCGACAGATATCCCTTTGATCAAGCCCGCCCACGGGCCTGACCAGGAACGAACAAAGAGTGATTTTTTGCTCGCAAGTTCAGTGGTTTGCGACACCAAGTCCAGCGGCACATCCTTGTGCCGCGTTAGGCAAGCTCTTGTTCGGCGCTTCCCTAGCGGCGACAATGTTGCGGATGAACCCGTCCGATTCACGGCCCCTCGACGGCGTGCTGGTGGTAAGCCTCGAGCAGGCGGTCGCCGCGCCGCTGGCGACCTGTCGTCTCGCCGACGCCGGCGCCCGGGTCATCAAGCTCGAACGCACCAACGGCGACTTCGCGCGTGCCTACGACACGGCCGCCAACGGTCAGTCCGCCTACTTCGCCTGGCTGAACCGGGGTAAGGAATCACTTACCGTCGACATCAAGACCGAAGCGGACCGCGAACTCGTGCTGCGCATCCTGGCGAAAGCCGACGTGTTCATCCAGAACCTGGCCGTCGGCGCGGCCGCACGGTCCGGCCTGGGTTCGGACGACCTGCGCCCGCGGTTTCCCCGGCTCATCACCTGCGACATCTCCGGCTATGGCGAGACCGGCCCGTACGCCGACATGAAGGCCTACGACCTGCTGGTGCAGGCCGAGGCGGGCCTGGTCTCCGTCAACGGCACGCCGGGACCCTACGGACGCGTGGGCATATCGGTCTGCGACACGTCCACGGGGTTGTCCGCCGCCCTCGCCATCAACGAGGCCCTGGTCCAACGTGAGCGGACCGGTCTCGGCTCGGCCATCAAGTTGTCGATGTTCGATGTGATGGCGGATCTCATGGCGGTGCCGCTGTTGCATCACGACTACCTGGGGGCGGGGCCGGAACGCATCGGGCTCGCGCATCCTTCCATCACGCCCTACGGCGGGTTCGTCACCGGCGACGGTGTGACCCTGGTGATCTCCGTGCAGAACGACCGCGAGTGGGCCTCTCTGGCGACCAACGTGATGGGGCGGCCCGAACTGGTGGATGCCCCCCACTACGCCACCAACCCGGCTCGCCTGGAACGCCGCGAGGTCGTGGACGGCATGGTCCAGGAGTTCTTCTCCCGGCACACGCGCGCCGAGATGGAAGACAAGCTCCGCACGGCGCGCATCGCCTACGGCGCGGTGAACGACGTGACGGGCCTGTCGCTGCATCCCCACCTGCGCCGGCTGACCGTCGAATCCGAAACGGGCGACGTCGAAGTTCCCGCCCACCCCGACGCCGCCGCCCAACCACCCCGGTCACCGCGATTGCCCCGCCTCGGCGAGCACAGCGAACGGCTTCGGCGGGAATTCAACGACTGAAGGAGCCCCTATGGCCTCGCGCCGCAAGCTGATCGAACTCGACGACGACGAAATCCGCGACTATCTGGACGCACAGAAGACGCTCATCATCGTCGGCAACGGACACAACGGCTATCCCCACCCCATGCCCATGTGGTTTGCCCCGGGCGACGACGGCACGATCCGCTGCACGACCTTCTCCAAGAGCCAGAAGGTGCTGAACTGGCGGCGCGATCCCAAGGCGACCCTGCTGGTGGAAAGCGGCGTCGAGTACGCCGAGCTAAAGAGTGTGGTGATCTACGCCAGTTGTGCGATCATCGACGAACTTGACGCGGTCAAGGACACACTGGTGGCGATCAATTCCCGCGGCCGGGATCTCGACGACGACGCGAAAGCCAAGCTGCGCGATGCGATCTCGGGCACGGCTTCGAAGCGGGTCGTGCTGAAGTTCACTCCCGAGCGCTACGTCACCTGGGACCACGCCAAACTCGGCGGACGCTACTAGCCTAATCGATACGGAGACACACAATGGACATCTCCATCACCTACTGCACGTCCTGAGGCTACAAGCCCAAAGCGGTCAGTCTGGCTGCAAAGATCAAGGACGCTTTCAACGAAGACGCCTTCATCATCGAGGGCGCGGGCGGCATATTCGACGTCAACGTCGACGGCAAGCTCGTCTACTCGAAGCACGAAACCGGGGAATTCCCCGATGAGGACGCCCTCGTCAAGGAGATGCAGGCCCTATAGCGAGCGCGATGCGCCGGGCGTTGCCGCGCCGAGACGGGCGGCCTTAGGCCAAATAGGTGCGGCCCTACGGGTCGCGCCGGGCTTCGTCTCGCCGCGTCGCCGTGGACAGGTTGGTGAGGTGACCCGTTGGGTTTTCGAGCAGACTCATGACCATGAGCGGCTCGTCGGAGACCACCTTGAGCCGCCACTTGCCGAAACCGTCGCCCAGTGCGCCCCTATCGATGGCATCCGACTCCCCGGTCTCCAACTCCGTCGACGAGAGTCTCCGGGACGACCCGGCGGGCACCGTCGTCCGCACTTCCGAGCCCGGCGACGTGGCATCGTCGTCGACGCCGACAATCGTCACCCTGGCATCCGCTTCGCCCCGGTTGACCAGCCAGAGCACGCTCACCTGATTCACGTTCTCCGCCGGGTTGAAGAACGCCACCCGGTACTCCCCCTCCTTCACCGCCGGCACCAGGTCGTGCATGGCCGTCAGGAACCCGTCCGTCGTGCGGATGTAGGAACCCACGTCGATCTCCGCATTCCCATCGCTCAAGAGCTCCAGCCACCAGTCACCGTCCCCGGCGCCCGTACTTCCCGTCAGATCCTTGTCCGTGTTCCCCTGCTCCAGGTCGTCGGAGTTGAACGACGCCACTTGGTCTACGTCCACCGCGACGGTGACAACTTCGTACTCCGAATCCGTGGCGTCGAACGCCTCGACGCGCACTTGGGCCGACGACGACGATCGGTTTGCCACACGTACGAACCCCTGCCGGCCCGCGGCGTCCGACGCCGACGGGAATAGCGGCACCGCGAGACTGCCTTCCGCTACACCCGGTGTGCGCGGCAGCGTCGACAGGTTCGTCAGATTCCCGGTCGGCGACTCGATCAGGCTGAGCGCCACCACCGGCCGACCCGAGGAGATCGCGAGCCGCCACTTGCCCTCGCCGTCGCCCAGCGTGCCGTTCGTTCCGGTGCCCGACTCCAAATCCGCCGCCGTCCACTCCCGGGCCGTTCCCGCCCGCACGTCCACCTGAACCTCCGACGACCGCCCGCCCTTGTCGTCGGTGCCCGTGATGGTCACTTTCGCGTCCTCCTCGCCCCAGTTCACCAACCGAAGCCGGCTAACCTGGTCGACGTTGCCCCCCGGGTTCAGGAACACCGCCCGGTGCAGTCCCGCCGTCACCGGCGCCGTATCGTGCAGGGAGGTCACGAAGCCGTCCGACGTGCGGGCATACGACAGCACCTCGATGTCCAGCTCGCTCGCGAGCACGAGCCGCCAGATTCCCTCGCCCGGCGGGCCGACCCCCTCGGGGAGCCCCTTGACCGCGTTGCCCCCCTCCAGGTCGTCGGAATTGAAGTGCCTCACCTCGTTCGCGCCGATCTCCAGCGACACCGGGCCGCGGCGCATACCCGCATCGTCGATCGCCTCGACGAACACCTCGCCCGCCTTGTCCGAGTGGTTGATGACCCGCACGAAGCCCTGCCGGCCGTGATTCGACGCCGGCTCGAACACGAGCACCTGCCCCTGGGCGTCGTCGTTGTCGATGATGGTCCCCGTGGCTTCGCCTGCCACCAGGATCGCGTTCCGAGGCGCCGACAGTTGCAGGCGGAGGTGTTCTTCCGGCTCGTCGATCCGGTCGTCCAGGACCGTCACCGACACGGTGGCCAGCGTCTCGCCCGGTGCGAACGTCAGTCTTCCCGACGTCGCTTCGTAGTCTTCGCCCGCCACAGCCGAGCCGTCACGCGTCCGGTAGGCGACTGTCACCATCCGTGCGCTCGTCGTCCCGGCGAGCATCACGACGAACGCCAGCGTCCCGCCCTCGCGTCCCGTCGCCCCGGCGATCGACAACGTCGGCGAGCGGTCGTCGTCGAACACCGTCCCGGTCGCTGTCGCACGGCCGAGGGTCGCGTTCTCCGGTGACGACAGGGTTATATGGAACGTCTCGGCCGACTCGTCGTAGTCGTCGTCCAACGGCGACACCGACACCGTCCTGGCCGACTCGCCCGGCGCGAACGTCAACGTCCCCGAGCCTGACTCGTAGTCCTCGCCGGCGACCGCCGTGCCGTCCGAGGTGGCGTAGTCCACGGTCGCCGCCAACTCGAGCGTCTCTTCCAGCGTCACCACGAACTCGAGGATGTCCGCTTCGCCGCCTTCGGCATCCGAGACCGAGAGCGACGGCCCGTCGTCGTCGGTGATGGTGCCGATGCCTTGCGCGTCGAGGAGCGGGGCTCCCGTCGCGCCCGAAAGGTCCACCACGAACGTCTCGGTCATCTCGATGCCGTCCCCGTCGACCATCTCCACGTCGATCGTCTGCCGCACGGCACCCGCCTGGAACGTCAACGACCCGTCCGTCGCCAGGTAATCCTCGCCGGCCACCGCCGTCCCGTCCGACGTGGCATAGGCCACCGTAACCGGCCCCTCGACCTGCCCGCCGAGCGTCACGTCGAAGGACAGTCGTACCGCGTCCTCCGATCCCGTCGCGTCGGCGATCGAGAGCCCGGTTCGATCATCGTCAATGATCGTCCCGCAGTCGCAACAGGCAATGGCGCCACAACCGCTCCAGGGGCACACGCCCGACCCCTCACGCCTCTGGAATCGTACATTGACCGGTTGCCGCAGGGTCATGACGACGGCCTCCACGGATTCGTCGATCCGGTCTTCGAGGACCTCGACCCGAAGTGTCTTCGCCGTCTCGCCCGGCGCGAATGTGAGGACTCCCTGCTGGTGTACGAAGTCGGCACCGGCTTGTGCCAGGACGTACGCCGGCGGATCCTCCGGTTCGAATTGGTCCGTGGCGTAGGTCACCGAAATGGTCGCCTCGCTCGCCGTCGATAGCTTCACGACGAAATCGAGGAGTCCGCGCTCCGCGCTCTCGGAACCATGAATCGTCACCAACGGACTCTCGTCGTCGTCCCGTATCGACCCCGTCCCGATCGCGTCATCCAGGATCGCCCCGACCGGGCGGGAAAGCACCACGGAGAACGTCTCCACCGCCTCGTGCACCGCATCGTCCGACAACGCCACGGTGATCGTCCTTGGCGGGGCGCCCGGATCGAGCCTCAGCTTGCCTGTGGTCGCGGTGTAGTCGCGCCCCGCGACGGCGGTCCCGTCGGCGGTCGCGTAGTCCACGGTCGCCGGGCCGCGGGTCTGCCCGCCGATCGTGACCGTGAACGTCAGTGTGCCGTCGGCCTCGGACGCGGACGCGTCGCTGACGGACAACCGGGGTACTCCCTCGTCGTCGCGGATGTCATCGACGGTTCCGTCGGCCGAAGCGTCCGTCGCCGACAGCACGGGCAAGACCTGGGCGTTGGCCGACTCGACGAGCGAGATCTGCAGCAGAAGCACCAAGACCGACGTCCACCGACGAACGACCGATTCGGCGCGGACGAACGCGCCGCTTGTACTGTTGGGATTCCGATAGGACATCCTTGCCAAACAGCCCGGCCAAACAGCCCGCACGCCCCGACTCCCGACCATACCACTACGGATCGGTCCCGATCATGCCCGCAACGTCGGTTTTGTCGGGCGACGAAGACTCCGATCAGTACTTGTACGTATCCGGTTTGAACGGTCCTTCGGCGGAGACGTTGATGTACTCCGCCTGCGCCGGCGTCAGCCGCGTCACTACGCCGCCGAAGCCCGCCACCATCAGCTCGGCGACCTCCTCGTCGAGCTTCTTCGGCAGCACTTCCACGGTCACCGGCGCGCGCTGGTCCGGATCCTGGTCGGCCCAGCGCTGCTCGTAGAGGTGCATCTGGGCGAGCACCTGGTTCGCGAACGAGCCGTCCATCACCCGGGACGGATGTCCCATGGCGTTGCCGAGGTTCACCAACCGGCCCTCGGACAAGAGGATCAGGTAGTCCGCCCGATCATCGCTGCGGAAGACCTGGTGAACCTGGTCCTTGACGGCCTCCCAGCGCCAGTTCTCGCGCATGTAGGCGGTGTCGATTTCGTTGTCGAAGTGGCCGATGTTGCAGACGATGGCGCCACGCTTGACGGCCCGCAGCATGGCGGAGTCGCAGACGTTGCTGTTGCCGGTACAGGTCACGAGGAGATCCGTCTCGCCCAGCAGGCGCTGGTCGATGTCCTCGATCCGACCGGTGTTGTTGCCGCCGACATAAGGCGAGACCACCTCGTAGCCGTCCATGCACGCCTGCATGGCGCAGATCGGGTCGATCTCGACGATGCGCACGATCATGCCTTCCTGGCGCAGGCTCGCGGACGATCCCTTGCCGACATCGCCGTAGCCGATCACCATCGCCCGCTTGCCCGCCATCAACATGTCGGTACCGCGCTTGACGGCGTCGTTCAGGCTGTGCCGGCAACCGTAGCGGTTGTCGTTCTTGGACTTGGTGACGGAATCGTTGACGTTGACCACCGGCACCTTGAGTTCGCCTTCGGCGAGCATCTCGTAGAGGCGGTGCACGCCGGTGGTGGTCTCCTCGCTGATGCCGTGAATGCGCTCGAGCATGGCCGGGTATCTGTCGTGGATCATCTGCGTCAGATCGCCGCCGTCGTCGAGCAGCAGGTTGGCGTCCCAGGGCTCGCCGTCCTTCAGGATGGTCTGTTCGATGCACCAGTCGTACTCCGGCTCCGTCTCGCCCTTCCACGCGTAGACCGCGATGCCGTCGGCGGCCATGGCGGCGGCGGCATGGTCCTGGGTCGAGAAGATGTTGCACGACGACCAGCGCACCTCGGCGCCGAGTTCGACCAGGGTGCGGATCAACACCGCGGTCTGGATGGTCATGTGGATGCAGCCGATGATCTTCGCGCCGGCGAGCGGTCCATCGGGCGCGTAACGACGGCGCAATGCCATCAGGGCGGGCATCTCGGCTTCGGCGAGGGCGATCTCCCGGCGACCGAAATCGGCGAGCGCGATATCGGCGACTTTGTAGTCGGTCATGAACTGGCTTCTTGGTTTCAGCGACGGCGGACGCGCACCATACCAGCGGAGTCGCGGGGGGCCAATGTGTTGCGGCGTGGCTCCGCGTCTAGCCGACGCCCGTGATGGCGCAACACCGATGTCAACGCGACGATGGCGTCTTCGCGAGTAGCTTGAGCAGCGGCACCAGGCCGCCCTCGTCGTTGCTCCCGGTAACCCAGTCGGCGGCTTCCTTGACGTCCGGCGACGCGTTACCCATGGCGACCCCGAAACCGGCACCGCGGATCATCGCCAGGTCGTTGGCGGCATCGCCGACTGCGCACACCGCCGATTCGGCGATGCCCGAGAGCGCGGCCAGCCGCTTGAGGCCCGTCCACTTGCTGACGTGGCCGAGGATCGTTTCCAGATACCAGCCGGGGGTGCGCTTGGACGGTACGAGAACGGTGGCGAACGCACCTTCGGCGACGAAGTCGCGTTCCAATCCGGCCAGTTCCTCCTGGCCCCCGAACGCTCCGACCACCAGGATGTCGTCGTAGCTCGTCCTGTCGGGTGCCGGATCCGGCCGCGCCGCCTCGCCGCCGACGGAGACGTAGTATTCCGTCTCTTCATTCCACGCAACGCTTGAGTCGACCACGAAGTCCGGACCACCTCGGCCGTCCGAGTCGCGCTGCAGGATGAGCGGGACTCCGCGCCGGCGGGCGAGCCGGAGCAGTCCGTCGACCTGGCCGGCGGCGAATGGCTCGCTGTGAACCGTCTCGCCGGCAGCCGTCTTGGTCAACGCGCCGCCGAGGCACACCACCGGCAGCGACAGACCGAGTTGCCCCATTGCCCCTTGCGTCGTGCGGTAGCGCCGCCCGGTGGCGAGCACGATCGCGAGGCCCCCGTCAAAAGCACGGTGGACGGCTTCACGGGTCTCCGGCAGAACCTGGTTGGATTCCGTGACCAAGGTGCCGTCGACGTCGATCGCGAGTAGCGCAATCCCCGAGGGGGTGATGGCGGGCGGGACGATCACCCTCGAAACCCTAGCACGGTCACCACGATGCCGGCCGGCCGCGTATTCACCATTGAAATTACTTGCAGTAGCTTTTGCGGGTTGGAGTTGTCAGAATCCGGCGTTCAAGAACCCCCTCAAGGGGCGGAGGACACGGGTGGACCTAGTTGACTGGTGGTATGGCCTGCTCGGCCTGTCGATACCCACGGCCATAATCTATACGCTCATCGTCACCCACGTGACCATCGTCTCGGTGACGATTTATCTTCATCGGTACATGGCCCATCGTGCACTCGATATGAGTCCCGGCTTGAGTCTCTTCTTCCGCACATGGCTGTGGCTCACCACCGGCATGAGCACCAAGCAGTGGACGGCCGTCCACCGCAAGCACCACGCCACGACGGAGACCGAGGACGATCCCCACAGCCCTCAGATCCACGGCTTGAAGGAGATCTTCTGGAGGGGCACCGAGTACTACCGTGCCGGCTGCACGCCGGAGACCCTCGAGAAATTCGGCAAGGGCACCCCTGACGACTGGTGGGAACGTCACGTCTTCACCCCCCACTCGTTCTGGGGCATCAGCGCCATGGCCACCGTCGACATCCTCCTCTTCGGCAGCGTCGGGATCGTCATCTGGGCCGTGCAGATGCTGTGGATTCCGGTGCTCGCCGCCGGCGTCATCAACGGCGTCTGCCACGCCATCGGCTACCGCAATTTCGAAACCCCGGACGCCGCCGCCAACGTCGTGCCCTGGGGCATCCTCATCGGCGGCGAGGAACTGCACAACAACCACCACACCTATCCGAACTCGGCCAAGTTCTCGGTCAAGCCGTGGGAGTTCGACATGGGCTGGTTCTGGATTCGACTGTTCTCCATCTTCGGGCTCGCCAAGGCCCGGTCGACGGGGCCCGTGGTCGCCCACGAGCGGGGCAAGGCTCAGATCGACATGGACACCGTCTGGGGTGCATTGAACGACCGCTTCCGGGTGATGTCGCGGTACGCCGAGAGTGTCGTCGCACCCTTGGCACAACTGGAGGTCCGCAGCGCCGACGCCACCACCAGGCGCCTCCTGCGGCGAGCGAAGAGCGTGCTGTGCCGGGAGGAGATGCTGGTCGGCGAACGCGACCGCCGGGACATCAAGGCGATCCTCGAGTCGAGCCCGATCCTGAAGACGATCTACGAGAAGCGACTCGAATTGAATGCCGTCTGGGCGAAGCGCGGCGGCAGCCGGGAAGATCTGCTGAAGGCATTCAAGGACTGGTGCGTGGAGGCCGAGAACACCGGCATCCAGGCACTGCGCGACTTCGTCATCGAGTTGAAGTCGTACACCATGCCCCTCGGACGCGCGACCGCCTGACGATCAATCGCCGCCGATGGCCGCAGGCGCGGCCCCAAGGGGTGGCGTCAGAGAATTAGCGCTAGAACGAAGAAGCCCGCCACGAGCACGAGGCTCGCGACGCTTTGCCAATCAAGGCGGACGGAGCGGATGACCATGGCGAGCACCGTAGCGCAATCGCCAACACCGAACGAAGTGATCCTTTGTGCTATCGATATGCCCGACCCGCCGGGCTACGATGACATCGCCGCGACGAGGGTGACCGGCACCAGCATCAGCCACAGCAGCACGCTCAGCCACACGGCCCGACCGTTGAGCGACGCCAGCGTCGACCGCCGAATCTCCATGCCGATGAGAAACAGCGCGACGATGAGCAGGAAGTGACTCGCCGCCTTCGCCTGGTCGATCACAGCGACCGGCGGCTCGAGCCAGCTGCCGGCCATGGACGCGGCAACGAACAGCACGAGAAAGCCCGGTATCCGGAGCTTGGCCTCGCTCTGACGCAGTAGGACGCCGGCCAGCAGCACGACCGGCACCAGCAGCAGGGTTCTGACCAGTTTGACCGTCGTTGCGACTTCCAGCGCGCGGTCGCCGAAAATCGCGGCGGCGCCGACGACCGAACTCGTGTCGTGGATCGCCAGTGCCACCCACACGCCGAATTGATCCTGGGTCATCTGCAGGTGGCTGCCGAGCCAGGGCAACACCAGGATCGCAATGGCGTTCAGCACGAACACGATGCCAATGCAGATCGCGACGGACTCGGGGCGCGCGCGGATGACCGGCGCCAGCGTCACGATCGCCGTGCCGCCGCAAATGGCGGTGCCGGTGCTCAACAGACGAGACTGGTCCTCGTCGACCTTCACCAGCCGGCCGATGACGAGACCGGCGAATAGCGTGCACACGACGAGGGTGACGACCAATCCCGAGTAGTCGCGGCTGGTCTGCCAAATGGCCTGCACGTTCAGGGTGAAGCCGAGGATCACGATCGCGGCCTTCAGACACAGCTTGCCGGCACGGTCCATGATCGCCGGCAGGTCGGGCACCACCGCGACGCTCACCAGCGCCCCGACGAAGAGCGCAAGCGCCGGGTGACCAACCCACACCGCAGCGGCGAAGGCGAGCAGCACCAGCAATCGCTTGAGACCTTCGGGATTCGTCACAGAGCGCGTGATCATGGCTGCCCGCTTGCACCACAGCCGACGGCTGTGGCTTCGTGCGTATCCTGATGCGAGCCGGACCCGACGGCTGTGAAAAAAGCGGAAAGGCCAATGAGCGCCCCGCATGACCCACCCGGCAGTGGGCTTCGCTATGCTTCGCGCACAAACGCTCTCGGGTCACCCCACGATGTCCGAACTCGACGGCAGCGACCGGCTGTCCCGATCGACCGTCATCGCCTACGGCGTACCCGCGATCGGTGCAGGCTACATGTACCTGCTGATCGGCTTGTACGTCATGAAGTTCGCCACCGACGTGCTGCTGATCTCGCCGCTCGTCATGGGGCTGATCTTCAGCGCGTCGAGGGTGTGGGACGCGGTGTCGGATCCGCTGGTCGGCTATCTCTCGGACCGTACGCGTTCGCGCTTCGGGCGGCGGCGATCCTGGATGGTGGCGAGCATCCTGCCTATCGCGGCGACCTACGTGATGATCTTCGCGCCGCCGACCGGTCTGTCCGGCACGGGCCTCGCGATCTGGATGGCGGTGGCGATCATCGGCTTCTACTCGGTGATGACCGCGTTCTTCGTCCCCCACCTGTCCCTCGGCGCTGAACTGTCGACCAACTACCACGAGCGCAGCCGGCTGTTCGGCTACCGCCACGGCTTCTGGACCTTCGGCTCGATCCTCTGCCTCGCCGCCATGCAGCTGCTAATCAGTGCCGAGCAGGACGGTGGCGACGCGGCCCGGTCGCGCGCATGGGAACTGTCGTTGCCCGCCTGCGCCTTCATGGCGCTGATGATCGTCTTCGCCGTCGTGCGGCTGCGCGAGCGGCCGGAGTTCCAAGGGCGGGTCAGCAGTAACCGGCGAGCGCAAGGAGGGCTCCTACTTCGCGGCGTGGAACTTCGTCTACAAGAGCGCCCTGGGCGTGATGCTGGCGCTGACCGGCTTCGTGCTGGAGCTGTCCGGTTTCGTTCCGAACCAGCCGCAGACCATGACCACGCAGCTCTGGATGGTGGGCCTGTACGGCATCTTCCCGCTGGTCAGCTACACCATCGGCGCGATCCTGTTCTCGCGCTTCAGCCTCGACGAGGCCGCCTACCGGGAAATTCGCGCGACCCTGGACCGTTCATCCCCGTAGGTACGACAGCAAAGACGGGCGCGGGTGCGCCCCTACCCTACATCCGTTCGACGGTCTCGATGCCGAGGAGGTGCAGTCCGCGGGACAGGGTGGCCGCGGTGTGGCGGCAGAGCAACAGACGGTCGTCCCGGGCGTCGCTGTCGAGCACCGGACAGTTCTCGTAGAAGCGCATGAACGCCGCCGCCAGGTCGTAGAGATAGGTGCAAAGGAGGTGGGGCATAACCGTGCTCGCGACCTGCTCCAGCGTCTCCTGGAAACGGACGAGCTGCAAGGACAAGGCGTGTTCCTCGGGCTGCCGGATCGTCGGCGTGCCGGTGAGTGATGCGGCGTCCACCCCGCCGCGTTCGAAGAGACTCTGGATCCGCGCATAGGCGTACTGGAGATAGGGCGCGGTGTTGCCCTCGAAGGACATCATGGCGTGCCAGTCGAAGACGTAGTCGCCGGTGCGGTTCTTCGACAGGTCCGCGTACTTGACGGCACCGATGCCGACGGCGCGGGCCACCCGGTCCATTTCTTCCGAACCGAGGGCCGGGTTCTTCGTCTGCACGAGTTCCCGCGCCCGCTCCGTCGCCTCGTCGAGAAAGTCGAGCAGGCGGGTGCCGCTACCCTCGCGGGTTTTGAACGGACGTCCATCGGCGCCGAGCATCATGCCGAAGGGGTGGTGTTCGAGGGTCGCGTCCCGGTCGTACCCCGCCTTTCGGGCGAGGGCGAACAGTTGTCGAAAATGCAGGCTCTGACGCGCGTCCACGATGTAGAGCACGCGCTCGGCTTGAAGGGTCCCGATTCGGTAGCGCACCGCCGCCACGTCCGTCGAGTGGTAGAGGTAGCCGCCGTCGGACTTGCGAATGATGATCGGCACGACCTTGCCGTCCTTGCCCTTGAACTCGTCGAGGAAGACGCATAGCGCGCCCTCGTCTTCAGTGAGGAGCCCCTTCGCCGAGAGGTCGGCAACGACGGCGTCGAGGTCGTCGTTGTAGGCGCTCTCGCCGCGCACGTGCTCGGGCTGCAGGCCCACCCCGAGCCGGTCGTACACGGCCTGGCAGTGGGACATGGAGATGTCGATGTAGCGACGCCAGCGGGCGAGCGTCCCGGCATCGCCGCCTTGCAGATCGACGACGACCTGCCGGGCCCGGTCGGCGAACGCGGGGTCGCGCTCGAACCGTGTGGATGCCTCGGTGTAGAACCGTTCGAGGTCGCCGAGCGCCTCGCTGTCCTCGCCAGTGTCGTTGAGATGCGCGACCAGGCGCCCGAAACCGGTTCCCCAGTCGCCGACGTGATTCTGCCGGATCACGTCGTAGCCCAAGGCTTCCAGCACGCGTGCCATGGCGTCGCCGATGATGGTGCTGCGCAGGTGATGGACCTGCATCTCCTTGGCGAGGTTGGGATGGGAATAGTCGATGACGATACGCGTGCCGCCACCCACGGGGTCGATTGCGCCGCCCAGCGCCCCGGCAAGGAAGCCGTCGTCCAGGCGCAGACTGATGAAGCCGGGACCGGTTACCTCAGAGCTCGACGCGATTCCGTCGAGGTCGCTGTTGTCGATGACCTGCGCCGCCAGGTCGCGCGGCTTGACGCCCGCCCGCTTGGCGGCCGCCATGGCGCCGTTCGCCTGATAGTCGCCGAATTCGGGCCGCGTCGCCGGACCGACGATGGCGTCGGCATTCGGGACACCGGCACGGACGAGCCCCGCTTCGAGGCGGTCGGCGAGTAGCGCTTTGAGGTTCACTCGGGAGAGACGTCCTCGGCCTGCCAGCCGCGCTCCCGTTCCACCGCCACGAAGCTCACCGCCTGGCCGTCTTCGAGTCCGGGGCGTTCGCGTCCCTCGCGTTGGATGGATCGATGGTGGACGAAGATCTCGTCACCGTCCTCGCGGATCACGAACCCGTATCCCTTGGTGCGGTCGAACCACTTCACCGTGCCCGTCTCGCGCTTCGCCCCCGGCGGCAGTTCCTCGCGCTTGGGCTCTGGCTGACGGGGTCGATCCGACTGACGAGGCCGCTCCGACTGACGGGATCGCTCACGGGGTCGCTCACGGGGCCGATCCGGCTGCCGAGGGCGGTCCTTGGCGCGAGGCGCCCTTGTTCGGGGTTCGGCATCGGGCTGGCGCACGGCGAAGCGTACGGTCGCCAACGCGGTGACAATGCTGGCGACGAAGCACATCGCCAGCAGTACGAGGTACTGTCCGGCGAAGAATCGGAAGAAAATCTCCGTCGCGACGGCCGCCAACAGGGCCGCCACGCCTAGTGCAGTGAGGGTGGTCTTCATACGCACTGTGTTCCGCTCAAGACGAGGATCATAGCGTCAATCCCCGCCCGGAGCGACGCGGGTGGTGGAAAGGATGGTGATGGGCTCGAGGGGAACATCGGGCATGCCGCCGACCCTTCCGGTGTCCGCGAACTCGATCTCGCCGGCCACGTCCATGCCCGCGGTGAGCTTGCCGAACACGGTGTAGCCGGGCTTGCCCGGAGCCGCGTCCAGACTTTGGTTGTCCGAGACATTGATGTAGAACTGCGCGCCGGCCGAGTCCGGATCACCGGCGCGCGCCATGGCGATGGTCCACTGCAGATTGCTCGCGCCGTTGCTCGACTCGTTGACCACCGTGGCGGGCGCCTCGCGGTAGTTCATCTGCGCGTCGAAACCACCGGCCTGGACCACGAAACCGGCGATCACGCGGTGGAAGATCAGTCCGTCGTAGAACCCTTCGTCCACGCGTTCGAGGAAGTTCGCCACCGTCAGCGGCGCCTTCTGCGGCCACAGTTCGACCGTCATCGTACCGACGCTCGTAGCGATCTCGACGCTTGGATTGGACGCGGCACCGACTTCCTCCTCTCCGGCATCGGCACCCAGGCATCCCAGGGCGACGGCCAACACCGACGCTCGACCCAACCACTTTCCGTTCATTCTTGTTCCTCCAGTATCTGCAAGTAGCGTTCGACGGTCGGCACCAGGCCGAACTCCAAGGCGTCGGCGATCAGCGCGTGGCCGATCGACACTTCGGCGATGCCGCCCATGGACACGAACCGGCCGAGATTGACCAGGTCGAGGTCGTGGCCGGCGTTGACGCCGAGGCCGATGTCGTTGGCAAGGTGCGCCGCATCCCGGTAGGTGGCCCACGAAGCGGCGCTTTGCGGATGGTCCAGGCCATGGGCCGCGACCGCATCGGCATAGGGGCCGGTGTAGAGCTCGATCCGATCCGCGCCAGTGTGTTTCGCGGCCGTGATCTGTTCCGCCACCGGATCCATGAACAGGCCGACGCGCGCGCCCCACGACTGGTAGCGCGCCACCCGTTCGCCGACCTCGGTTACGGTCGCATCGTCCGAGAAATCCCAGCCGTGGTCCGACGTGAGTTGTTGATCGTCGTCCGGCACCAGCGTGCACTGGTCCGGTCGCGCCGCCTCCACTAGGCGGTCGAATCCCGGATAGCCGTTCCGAGGCGTCGCGGTGGGGTTGCCCTCGATGTTGAACTCCGCCTCCGGATAGGTGTCGACGAGCTCCTTCAGGGCGTAGACGTCATCGGCGCGGATGTGGCGCCCGTCCGGCCGCGGATGAACGGTGATCCCGGCGGCACCCGCGTCCAGGACGACGCGAGCGCAAGCCACCACGTCCGGCCGCGCGCCGCCCCGGGCGTTGCGCATCAGGGCGATCTTGTTGACGTTGACGGAAAGCGCCGTCATCGGTCCTCCGTCGGCGTCGACGCCTTGCGTCCCGAGGGGTCGTCACCGTCGCGGGGCAGCGACGGCAGTTGGCGGGTGGCCGCGAGGTAGGCGAAGGTGCCGCCGATGAGGATGAACGAGACGGCGAAGCCGGAGACGAACTTGTAGTACACCCAAGTGTCCTCGGTGAACGTGTAGGCCACCCAGATGTTGACCGTTCCCGACAACGCGAAGAGCCCCGCCCAACCCCAGGTCAAAACGCGCCATGCCCGGTCGCGCAGCACCAGGACCTTGCCGAGGGCCCGCTGCACGTAGTTGCCCCGGCCGACGAACCGGCTGCCGATGATCACCAGCGCCAGGATCCAGTTCACCACCGTGGGCCGCCACTGGATGAACAGCGGATTGCGGAAGACGAGCGTCAGGGTGCCGAACACCATTGCCGCCCAGAATACGAACCAGACCTGCCCGGGAATCGGCCACGACATCAGCTTGAACACGGTGACCTGGACCGCCGCGGCGGCCATCAGCGCAGCCGTGGCGTAGTAGATGTCCCGCCCCGATGCGAGCCACACGCCGAAGAAAGCGACGACGGGGAGAAAGTCGATTATCTGTTTCATTTTCCCTGGACATCGCCGGCTGGATCGGGGGCGCCAATCATATCGCCAAGTCCGTGGAACACGCCGAGCGTCTATGGTGGAGACGCCTTTGACTCGAAGCTAGCGTTACGGGCCGAAACACCCAACAATAGGGGGCGATTGGGAGGGTTCCAAGTGGCGGACGATATCGTCGACGTGCTGATCGTCGGGGCGGGGGCGTCGGGTGCGGCCGTCGCCTGGAGCCTCGCCGAGACCCGCATGCGCATCGTCTGCCTCGAGCAGGGCGGCTGGATGAACCCGGCCGAATATCCGAGCACCGGCCGTGACTGGGAGACGCGGGCCGGCAAGGAGATGCATCCGAGCCCCAATGTCCGCAAGCGCCCCAGCGACTACCCCATCAACGACGGCGAGTCGCCCATTGCCATCGTCAACTTCAACGGCGTCGGCGGCAGCACGATCCTCTATTCGGCCCACTTTCCGCGTTTCCACCCGTCGGACTTCCGCGTCAAGTCCCTCGACGGCGTCGCCGACGACTGGCCCATCGACTACTCGACGCTGGAGCCGTTCTTCGCCGAGAACGACAGCAACATCGGCGTGTCGGGACTCACGGGCGACCCCGCCATACCCACGCACCAGCCGCCCCTGCCGCACATCCCGATGGGCCGCATGGGCGAGACCATGGGACGCGGCTTCAACGAACTCGGCTGGCACTGGTGGCCGTCCGACAGCGCCATCATCACCCGGCCCCACAACGGCCGCGACAAGTGTCTGAACCTCGGCCCGTGCAACAGCGGCTGCGCCCAGGGCGCGAAGAGCAGCGCCGACATCTCCTACTGGCCCATGGCGGAACGCGCCGGGGTCGAACTCCGCACCCATTGCCGGGTCCGCGAGATCACGGTGGACCACCTCGACAGGGCGACGGGCGTCACCTACTTCGATGCCGACGGCGTCGAACACCACCAGCGGGCCGAGGTCGTCGTCGTCGCCTGCAACGGTGTCGGTACGCCCCGGCTGTTGCTGAACTCCACGTCGGCACGATTCCCCGACGGGCTCGCCAACCGCTCGGGGCTCGTCGGCCGCAACCTGATGCTGCACCCGTGGGGCGTGGTGGTCGGCCATTTCGACGAACCGCTGAAATCCAATTTTGGCCCGCAGGGCTGCTGCATCCTGTCCCAGGAGTTCTACGAGACCGACACGGAACGCGGCTTCGTGCGCGGCTACAACATGCAGATCACCCGCGGCGGACCGCCCGTGGGTACCGCGCGCGGTGGCATCGCCCAAGGCGCGATCCCGTGGGGCGAAGGACACCACGACGCCTTCGACCGGCTGTTCGGGCGCGCCATCCACCTCGGCATCTGCTGCGAGGACCTGCCTGAAGAACACAACCGCGTCACCCTGGACCCCGAGCTCACCGACTCGAACGGCATCCCGGCACCGAAGATCAGCTACACCTTGAGCGAGAACAGCCGGCGGATGCTCGACCACGGCTCGGAGAAGGGCGCCGAGGCCATGGCCGCGGCCGGCGCCGTCAAGGTCCAGCGGTTCCCGTCGCCCCTGCGCATGGCGGGCTGGCACCTGCTGGGAACGGCGCGCATGGGCACCGACCCGGATCGTTCCGTGGTCAACGAGTGGGGCCGCAGCCACGATGTCCGCAACCTGTTCCTCGTCGACGGCAGCGTCTTCGTCACCTCCGGGGGCGTCAACCCGACCACCACCATCCAGGCCGTCGTGCTCTACATCGCGGACTCGATGAAACAACGCCTCGCCAATCTGTTCGACTGACCTGACATGGCAAGCGACGAGATCATCGGTTCGGATAATCCGCTCACGTCCGCGCAGCGCGACGTGCTCGCCATCGTGCTCGATCTCATCGTGCCGGCCAGTGCCGACGGTCGCCGACCAAGCGCCGCCGACGTGGACGTGCTGGGCTACATAACCGCGTCCGAACCCGGAACGCTGAACGAGCTTCGGGGCGAACTCGATCGACTCGATGCCGACGCGCGGGAGCGTCACGACGAGGGTTTCGCCGCACTGAACGCCGACGTCCGGCAAGCTCTGGTGGACGACATCCGGGCCACCGAGCCCAGCTTCATGCGCACGCTCGCCATCCAGACCGTCGTCTGCTACTACCAGGACGACCGCGTGCTCGAAGCGATCGGCGTGGAAGCGAGGCCGCCGTTCCCGAAGGGCTACGAGGTGCCCTCGGGCGACTTGACGCTGCTCGACCCGGTGCGAAGGCGTGGTCGGATCTGGCGCGAGGCTTGAACGTGCGATTGCCAGTTGAAACAGCGTTCACGGATTTCGAGTCTCGCTGATTTTCCGGTTATCGTGAGCACCAATGAGTAACGTGCCAACCGAATCCGAACGCTCCGAGGAGTTCGAAGGGCGGGAGCCGAGCAACGCGAGTGTGCGCGACTATCTGGTGTATGGCCTGTCGCTGCCGGAACGCGCCATCCGCGGCACCGCCGGCGTGCTCGGCGGCACCCTGCGCGAGTCCGCCGCCCTGCTCGTACCCCAATCGTTCCGCGATGCCAAGACCTACCAGGTCTTCATCGGCCAGATGCTGGACTTCATGGCCGAGGACATGGGCGGCGTGGATGCCGAGCATCGACCCGACCCGGGGACGCGCCCGGCGCGTGTCGACAACTTCATCGCCCGAAAGGCAACCGGCAACTTCATCGAGCTGACGACGCTGGCGACGCTGCACCTGTCGCCGATGCTGCTGCTCGCCTTGGTCGGCGACGTCGCCTACGGGTCGAAGGCGTACCTCAAGGAACTGGCCGAGGACCTCGAGGCCCAGGGGGTCATCGAGGACGCAGCGGCCATTCAGCAGGCGGACGATCTCCTCGACGCGGTGGCCGCGACCAGCCACAAGACCGCCGAGGCGTTCGACACGCCGCCGACGTCGGTGGCGGGCCTGCGCGAGACCATCCGCGAGACCCGGGAGTCCATCGCCGACATCGACCCGTCCAAGGTGCTCCCGCGGGCGGAACTGGACCGGCTGTGGGAGGGAATCCGCTCCTCCGCCAAGCGCCAAGGGGTGAGCCGGCTCGACGTGGCCGGGCTCATGGCATTGGGTTCCCTGGACCGGCTCGGCAGGCTCGGAACCGGCACGCTGTCCACGGTCCGCGTTGCGGGGCGAATGCTCGACCGGCATGTGCTGGACCACTACCGGTCGGTGCTCGTGGACATCGACCGGGACGGCTTCTACCCGACGCTGGCTTCGTCGAGCCGGCCCTACGTCGAGGCCCTGTGGCGCAACTTCGCAACGGATCGGCCGACACTCACCGAGACGTTCATTCGTTCCGGTGGGCCCGCACGCACCCTGAACCGCGTCCGGCGTTGGGTCGCCGGATCCCGGGAGGCCTGATCACATGGGCCGCTACGTCCTTCGCCGTCTGCTGCTGCTGTTCCCAACGCTGGTCGGCATCGTCACCGTCAACTTCTTCATCGTCCAGCTAGCGCCGGGCGGCCCGGTGGACCAGATGATCGCCCAGTTGACGGGCCAGGACGCCGGCGCCGAGAGTCGCATCGCCGGTGCGGAAGCCGCCCGGCCCGTGGACGCCGAGAGCTTCCGATCCCAATACGCGGGCGCCCAGGGACTCGACCCCGAACTGATTGAAGCCATCGAGAAACAGTTCGGCTTCGACAAGCCGCTCCATGTCCGCTACTTCAAGATGCTCCGCGACTACTTCACCTTCAACCTGGGCGACAGCTACTACCAGAACCGTCCGGTCGTCGAGCTGATCAAGGAACGGCTGCCGGTGTCGATCTCGCTGGGCCTGTGGTCGATGCTGATCATCTACATGATCTCCATCCCCCTCGGCGTCGCCAAGGCGGTCCGCGACGGCACGCGGTTCGACGCGGTGACCAGCGGCCTGATCTTCGTCGGCTACGCGGTGCCGAGTTTCCTGTTCGCGATCTTCCTCATCGTGCTGTTGGCGGGGGGCTCGTATCTCGACCTGTTCCCCCTCAAGGGCCTGACGTCCAGCAACTTCGACGACCTGTCGATGCTCGGCAAGGTCGCCGACTACTTCTGGCATCTCGCTCTGCCGGTGACGGCGCTCACCATCGGCGGCTTCGCGACGCTGACCATGCTCACCAAGAACTCGTTCCTCGACGAGATCGCCAAGCAGTACGTGCTCACCGCCCGGGCCATGGGCCTCAACCAGCGCCGGGTGCTCTACGGCCACGTGTTCCGCAACGCCATGCTGATCGTCATCGCCGGCTTCCCGGCGGCACTCGTCGGCATCCTGTTCACCGGCGCGCTCTTGATCGAGGTGATCTTCTCCCTCGACGGGCTCGGGCTCCTAGGCTTCGAGGCAGTGCTCCGCCGCGACTACCCGATCATGTTCGGGACGCTGTTCGTATTCACCTTCGTCGGCCTCGCGATGACCCTGGTCGGCGACATCGTCTACACCCTAGTCGACCCCCGCATAGACTTCGAGACGCGGGAGACGTGATGGCGGACGTGACCGCACCGCCCTCCCCCGTCGCGCCCACCGACGGATTCGTCGTCGGTACCGATCACAAGCGTCGGTGGGTGTCCCCGCTGACCCGGCGCCGGTGGGCGAACTTCAAGGCCAACCGGCGCGGCTACGTCAGCCTGTGGATCGTGACGACGCTGGTGGTGTTGAGCCTCGGCGCCGAGTTCATCGCCAACGACAAGCCGATCATCATGGGCTACAAGGGCGAACTGTATGCGCCGATCCTGCAGTTCTACCCCGAGACCGAGTTCGGCGGCGTGTTCGAGACCGAGGCGGTCTACAGCTCCCACCACGTCCAGAAACTGATCCTCGACGGCGACGGCTGGATGATCTGGCCGCCGATTCCGTTCAGCCACGACACCATCGACCTCTACACCGAAGGCACGGTGCCGGAGCCGCCGAGCGGCCGACATTGGCTCGGCACCGACGACGTCGCCCGGGACGTGGTGGCGCGGATCATCTACGGCTTCCGCCTGTCCGTCCTGTTTGGCCTCGGCCTGACGTTCCTGTCCGCCATCATCGGCATCGCGGTGGGTGCGACCCAGGGCTACTTCGGCGGCATGATCGACCTGATCGGCCAGCGCCTGGTGGAGATCTGGGCCGGGTTGCCGACGCTGTTCGTCATCATCATCCTGACGAGCCTGATCGAGCCCAATCCCATCGTCCTCATGCTGCTCCTCCTGCTGTTCAACTGGATGGCACTGGTGGCGGTGGTGCGCGCCGAGTTCCTGCGCACGCGCAACTTCGACTACGTCAACGCCGCCCGCGCCCTCGGCGAGGGCAACTTCACCATCATGACCCGCTACGTGCTGCCCAATGCCATGGTGGCGACGCTGACCTACCTGCCGTTCATCCTCAACGGGTCCATCACGACGCTGACGTCCCTCGACTTCCTCGGCTTCGGACTGCCGGCCGGCTATCCGTCCCTCGGCGAACTGCTCGCCCAGGGCAAGGCCAACATCCAGGCACCCTGGCTCGGCCTCTCCGGATTCTTCACCCTGGCGATCATGCTGACGTTGCTCGTGTTCGTCGGCGAAGGCGTACGCGATGCCTTCGACCCGAGGCGCTCCGCCGTATGAGCCGAATACTCGAAATCGAGGATCTGGCGGTCGCGTTTCGCGGCGAAGAGGTGGTCACCGGCGTCGGTTTCCACATCGACCGGGGCGAGACCGTGGCGGTGGTGGGCGAGTCCGGTTCGGGCAAGTCGGTGACGGCCCTGTCGGTGATGCAGCTCTTGCCCTACCAGTACGCCAGCCACCCCCGGGGATCGATCCGGGTGGATGGCCAGGAGGTCCTGGGCGCGTCCGAAGACGACATGTTGAAGATCCGCGGCGAACGCGTGGGCATGGTCTTCCAGGAGCCCATGACGTCGCTCAACCCGCTGCACACCATCGACAAGCAGATCGGCGAAATCCTGTTCGTGCATCGCGCGATGGGCAAGCGCGAGTCCCGCGAGCGAGCTCTCGAACTGCTGGACATGGTGGCCCTGCCCGACGCCAAAGAGCGGCTCGGCGCCTATCCCCACGAGCTCTCCGGTGGCCAGCGCCAGCGCGTGATGATCGCCATGGCGTTGGCCAACGAACCGGACCTGCTCATCGCCGACGAACCCACCACGGCACTCGACGTCACGGTGCAGGCGCAGATCCTGAAGCTCCTGAACTCGCTGAAGGACCGCCTCGACATGGCGCTGCTGCTCATCACCCACGACCTCGGCGTGGTGCGCAAGATGGCCGACCGGGTGTGCGTCATGACCCAGGGGGAGATCGTCGAGCATGGTGCCACCGCCCAGGTCTTCGACGCACCGCGGCACCCCTACACCCAGCATCTGCTCGCCGCCGAGCCGGGGGGTCAACCGGTCCGCGCCGAACCCGGCGCCGAAGAGGTGATGACCGCCGGCAATCTCTCGGTCGAGTACAAGGTCGGCCGCGGCTGGTTCGCACGCGCCAAGGCATTCAGAGCCGTGGACGACGTCGCCGTGCAACTGCGCAGGGGTCAGACGCTGGGCATCGTCGGCGAGTCCGGGTCGGGCAAGACCACGTTGGCGATGGCGCTTCTCCGGCTGCTCGCCAGCAAGGGTGAAATCCACCTGGACGGCGACTCGATCCAAGGCATGAAGGCAAAACAGCTTCGACCGTTCCGCCGCCAGATGCAGATCGTCTTCCAGGACCCCTACGGCAGCCTGCCGCCCAGGCTGTCGGCCAACCAGATCATCGAAGCGGGCCTCAAGATCCACCGCCCTGAACTCACGGCGGCGCAACGCCGGGAGGAGGTCGGCCGCGTGCTCGTCGACGTCGGTCTCGACCCCGAAACCCAGGATCGCTACCCCCACGAGTTCTCCGGCGGCCAGCGCCAACGCATCGCCATCGCCCGGGCGATCATCCTGCATCCCGGACTCATCGTGCTGGACGAACCCACCTCCGCACTGGACGTCTCGGTGCAGGCCCAGATCGTCGACCTGCTGCGCGACCTGCAACGCCGCAACAACCTTGCGTATCTCTTCATCAGCCACGACCTGAAGGTGGTTCGCGCACTGGCCCACGACCTGATCGTCATGAAGGACGGCATCATCGTCGAACAGGGACCGGCGACCGAGGTCTTCGACGCGCCAAAGACGGACTACACGAAGGCGCTGATGGCCGCCGCGTTCGATCTCGAGGCGTTCGAGTAGGGATTGGCCGGTTCCACGAGTCACTCACGCTTGGTGTAGCCGAGGCGACTCAGTCGCTTGTCATCAACACTACCGTGAGGCAAGCTGCCCCGACTTCCTTGCGTCGTGGATCTGTATGCCCTGGTGGGCTTGGCTGACCGCTGGTCTATTGTTGATGGTGCTGGAGTTGGCGGCTGTCGACGCGGCGTTCTACCTAGTTTTCCTAGGAGCCGCCGCCGTACTCGTAGGCATCGTGGTATTCGGCGAACCGGGGTTTCCGGTCTGGGGACAATGGGTTCTCTACGCTGTCGTCGCCGTGGCATCCATGGTGTTCTTTCGGCGCAAGCTCTACGACCGGCTTCGAGGCGGTGTGCAGGGGTTCGACAACTCGACGGTCGGAGAAGTCGTCGACGTGGCGGAGGACGTGCCGATCGGCGGCAGAACCCGGATAGCCATGCGGGGCAGCCGATGGGCGGCAACCAATGTCGGAACCACGGCGTTGGTCGCTGGCGGCCAAGCTCGGGTAGTTGCAGTGCGCGGTGTGAAATTGGAGATCGCGCCGATGTCGGCGGATCCGAAGCCCGTCGAGGATACAGACGGCTAGCGAAATCTCGCACTAGGAGAGTCTCATGGACGCAGGATTGATCGTCGCCGCCGTGCTCGCGGTGCTTGCCATCATCGTCGTCATCAAGACGGCGGTCATCGTTCCGCAGCAACACGCTTCTGTCATAGAGAACTTGGGGAAGTACTCGCGGACCCTGACGGCGGGATTCCATGTCCTAGTCCCCTTCCTCGAACGGGTGGCGTACAAGCACACGCTCAAGGAACAAGCCATCGATGTCGAAGAGCAGATTTGCATCACCGCCGACAACGTACAGGTTGGTGTGGACGGCGTTCTTTATCTGCAGGTGATGGACGCGCGCAACGCCTCGTACGGCATCGCGGACTATGGGTTCGCGATTGCCCAGCTGGCGCAGACGACCCTGCGTAGCGAGATCGGCAAGATCGAATTGGACAGGACATTCGAAGAACGCAACCACATCAACCTGCGTGTCGTCGAGGAACTGGACAATGCCTCCGACCCTTGGGGCGTCAAGGTCCTCCGCTACGAGATCAAGAACATCAATCCGCCTACGGACGTGGTCTCCGCCATGGAGAAGCAGATGCGCGCCGAACGAGAGAAACGTGCCACGGTCTTGCAGTCCGAGGGAGTCCGGGACGCAAAGATCAACGAGGCCGAAGGCGAGAAGCAGCGCGTCATCAAGGAGTCGGAAGCCGCCAAGGAGCAGCAGATCAACGAGGCCCAAGGTGAAGCACAAGCCATCCTGGCGATCGCGGAGGCCACTGCGGAGGGGTTACGGAAAGTTGGCGAAGCTCTGGGCACCGACGGCGGTGAAATGGCGATGCAGCTTCGCGTTGCAGAGGACTACCTGGAACGCTTCGGTAATCTAGCCAAGGAAGGCAACACACTGATCATACCGGCGAACTTGAGCGACATCTCGTCGATGATCGGCGCCGCCACGAACGTGTTGACCACCTTGCGGCCCCCGACAGAGACGACCGCACGTTAAGCGTCCACGGCAGAAGCCATCGAATAGCGGTTCGCCGAGGACGGTGCATCCTCGGGTACCGCGCTATCTCAGCCATTATCATGCTGAAGCGCATTATGTCTTGACGCATAATAACTGCCATGTGCCTTGATCAGAAACGCACATCCCTGTGCCGCGCTAGCACTTTCTCGACCATCCGCGTGATCGAGACCTCGCCGGTCAGGTCCTCTATGCCGTCCAGAGGAACCCAGCGCAAGGCCAGCGATTCCTCGGTGACGTCGAGTGGGCCGGTTCGCTCGGCGCGCAGCAGGAATCGCACGTCGTAGTGGAAGTGGGCCGGGTCGCTGCCGCGCGGCGGGATGGTGTGGATGTCGAGATCAAGGATGTCGTCTTGGACCGGCGTGACTGCGAGCCCGGACTCTTCCGTGGCTTCCCGACAGGCCACGGACAGGGGGTCGATATCGCCGTCCGCATGGCCGCCTAGCTGCAACCAGCGACCGAGCTTGGCATGGTGGGTCATCAGCATGGACGTGCCAGCCGGGTCGAGAACCACGGCGGAACCGGTGACGTGGCCGTCGTCCCAGCAGTCGCGTTCGAAGCAGCGGGGTTGGCGTTCGACGAATTCGCGAAACCGCGCAACGCCTGCGCCCGGATAGCGCTCCGCGTAGTCGTCGAGCAGGGCAAGCAGCTTGTTCCGGTGCATTCCTTCCGCCGGACGTACCGTCAATGTATGCTGCCGCACCTTCTCGTCGATTTGGAAGTGCTCCAAGATGATTGCGCTACTCGCAAAGTTGAACGTCGCCCCCGGCAAGGAAAAGGAATTCGAGTCCGTGATGCTGGAACTCGCCGCCGCCGTTCGCGCCAACGAACCCGGCAACCAGCTCTACACCCTGGTCAAGGACGACGAAGGCTACGCGGTCATGGAGCTCTACGACGACGACGAAGCACTGGCCGCCCACGGCGCCAGCGACCACTTCCGCGCGGCCGGCGCGAAGTTCGCCGGGCTGATGGCGGGCCGACCCGAACTGAAGCGGTTCGAAGTCATCGGCTGACTTGCGCCGCGTGGAATACGCGCGGTACCACGACGAAGTCCTCCACGCGCTGCAGGCGCTGGGAAAACCCTCGCTCGGCCGACACATGGCCAACGACCGGGGCTCGGCGCTCAATTACGTCGGCGTTCGGGTTCCCGCGCTGCGACGGCGGGTCCGGGAGGGCTTCACGTTCTACGACCTCGACCCGGCAACCGTGCTGGCGGTCTGGGACGACCTCTGGATGGGCAGCGACTGGGGCGACGTGTTGTTCGCCGCCCAGGAATACTATGGGCCCATCGTCCGCAAGCGGGTGGACGAGGCTTACTGGCCCGTGATGAAGCGCTGGATCGACCGGGTGGACAACTGGTGCCACTCGGACGGTCTGAGCGGGACCTATTCGCGACTCCTGGCGGCGGACCCGGCGTCCGTCATGCCGGTGCTGGAGCGCTGGTCGAGGACCGCCGCCAGCCAATGCAAAAGGCCGTCGGTTGGGTGCTTCGCGAGATGTGGCGGGCGTATCCGGGGGAAATCCAGACCTACCTTGAAACGAATGCCGCAAGAATCGCCCCCTCCGCCTTCACCCGGGCCATCGAACGCATGAGTCCCCCGATGCGGAGAAAGATCCGCCCGTAGGGGCGACCCTTGTGGTCGCCCTAGCCGGCGAGCCCGCAGCGTGCGTTGAACGAGCAGGGCGACCACAAGGGTCGCCCCTACGGGACGGATCGCGAGACGCGCTAGTAGTGATATCGGGCGGCCAGGAAGTACACCCGGTCCTTCTCCACCTCGTAAACTAGGCGGTGCTCCTGGTCGATGCGGCGAGACCACTTGCCGCTCAGTTGTCCACGGAGCGGTTCCGGCTTGCCAGCCCCGGTAAACGGATCCCGGAGGACATCCTCCACCAATCTCAGCGTGCGCAGCGCACGCCGACGGTCGGTTCGTGTCCAGTATTCGAGATCCTCGATGAAGGCGGGGTCCATGACCGCAACACGCGATCCTGTGGCACTCACTCTTCGGCCAATCCCAAGCGCGCCCTGAGGTCACCGATCTCCATTGCTTCGCCCTTGCCGACCGCGGCCCGTTCGCTGGCCGCCAGAAGGCGTCGCGCGTTCTTGGGCGAACGCAACAGGTAAGCCGACTCCAACCAACTCGCCAGTTCGTCGGCCGCGACCAACGCGACCGGTTCCCTGCCGCGGCGGCGAATCAGCACGGGCTCACGGGTGTCCGTCACCTGATCCATCAGCGACGCGAGGCGTTCGCGTGCCTGTGTATAGGTGGTCTCGTGAATCATCATTCGAGCATCCTTTATGTACAGGAATACGGTACAGGTTTGCGCCCGGATCGGTCAACGAATCAAGACAATATTCCGTGACGATGCAACATCGAGATTTTCTCGGCGTCGTAGCCGAGAGTGTTCCGCAACGTGTCGTCGGTGTCCGCGCCGAGACAGGGTGCCGGGAAGCGCACGCCGTTGCGGCGGTGGGTGAGGCGCCAAGGGATTCCCGTGTGCTCCTTCGTGCCGACTGCCGGGTGCGGTAGGCGTTCGATGTAGCCGCGGGCGTTCAGATGCGGGTCTTCGACGATGTCCTGGCAGGTGAAGGTCGGAAAGGCGGCAATGCCTACGCTCTGCAGCATCGTCGCGACCTGCCAGCGGTCCCGGTCCCGGGTCCATTCGGCGATGACCTCCTCCAAGCCGTCTTCGTTGGCCTTGCGGGACTCGAGCGACTCGAATCGGGCGTCGTCGACCAGCGCCGGGTCGAGCAACGCGGCGAGCGTTCGCCAATCGTCGTCGGTGGCGCAGGCGATGGCGACCCACTCGTCTTCACCGGCGCAAGGGAAGCAGCCGTGGGGTGACATCCCGGGATCGCGGTTGCCGGCGCGTTCCGGCTGGGTGCCGTTGAATACGTACTGCATCCACGCTTCCACGCCGTAGGCCGCGCTCGACTCGAACAGGGTGACATCCAGGTGGTCGCCGAGACCGGTCTCGTCGCGGCGTTCCAAGGCGGAGACGACGGCCAGCGCGGCGGTGATTCCGGCGTTGGGATCCGGCATGGAGAGGCCGACTTCCTCCGGACCGCCGCCGACGTAGCCCGTTACCGCCGAGATGCCCGTCAGCGGCGAGGTCGCGGGGCCGTAGCCCATGTAGTCGCGAAACGGCCCCGACTGGCCGTAGCCGCTGATGCTCGCGAGGATGATCCGCGGATTGACTTCGCGGAGCACGTCGTAGCCGAGGCCGAGTCGCTCCAGGACGCCGGTGGCGAAGTTCTGCACGACGACATCGGAAACCCGCACGAGATCCTTGACGACCTCGATGCCGCGCTCGTCGCTTAGATCCACGGCGACCCCGAGCTTGCCCTGGTTCCACTGGTTGAACATGCCCGACTCGTTGAGACCGAACTCCGCTCCGGACGTGTCCAGCGTGGTTCGGCGGTAGAGGTCCGGTCGCTTGGCGGACTCGATGTGGACGACCTCGGCACCGAGATGCGCGAGGTTCATGGTGCAGAACGTACCCGCCCAGACCCAGGTCAGATCGACCACCCGCACGTCTTCCAACGGCAGCCTCGCCGGTTGGCTCTCCGTCGACGTACGAGCGGGCAGTTCGCCGCCGAGCAATTCGTCGTTGTGCTGCCCGAGCCGGGGTGACGGGCGGTTGATCGACGCCCGCCCGGTGGTCGTCAGCACCGGCGACGCCAAGTGTTCGACGGAGCCGATGCCCGGCTGGTCCACCGCTGTGAAGAAGCCACGCGCCCGCAGGTGTTCGTTGGCCGCGAGTTCCGCATAGTTCGTTATCGGCGCGAAGCAGATGCGCTGCTTCTGCGCCTCGTGATAGAGCTCCCAGGCATTCCAGTCGGCGATGAAGTCCTGGACGAACTGGTGGACGAGATCCTGGTTCTCCACCCGGGCGCGCATGTCGGCGAAGACCTCCAGTTGCGCCCACTCGGGATTGCCCATGAACTCGACGAGCCGCTGCCACTGGTCCTGTTCGGGGCACACCAGGAAGATCAGCCCGTCCTTGGCCTCGAAGATCCGCCACGGAATGAGGCCCCGAGGGTGGAAGCGCTTGAGCACGGCGTTCCGGTAGGTGTAGAGCGGAACACCCCCCTCCAGCACCGAGGCGACATATTCCTGCTCCGACAGATCGATGTGCTCGCCGACGCCGGAACGTCGCGCCTCGCGCGCCGTGGCCAGTGCCGCGAGCGCGCCGGCCGTGCCCGCCATCAGCGCGCACTGGTGGCCGAACACCTTGAGCGGGGGCGCCTCGGGTTCGGCATGGCTCCCGGGGCAGAGATTGGTCCAACCGCCGGCGTTGGCGACGATCAGCTCGGTGCCCCGGTAATCACGGTACGGACCGGTGATGCCGAACGGCGTGATGGACAGCACGACGAGCTGCGGATGGCCGGCTTCGAGTATCGCCGGATCGATGCCGAGTTCCGCCGCCCGGTCGTGCGGCAGGTTGTGGACCAGGATGTCAGCCCAGGCGATCAACCGCGCCAGTTCGCGACGACCGTCATCCGTCCCGGCATCGAGTGCAACCCCGCGCTTGTTGACGTTCAGCGCGAGAAACGCACCACTCTTCTCCGGATCCTCCAGGCCGTCGGGGAACGGCCCGCGCCGCCGGGTCGGATCACCTTCCGGCGGCTCCACCTTGACCACGTCGGCGCCGTGGTCGCCCAGTAGCTTGGCTGCATAGGCCGCGGCGAAGCCACCGCCGAGTTCCAGGACACGCAGCGGCCGTGTCACGCCAGACATGCCTCCCAAACCGCGTTGGTGCAGTCGACTAGTCGTACAGACCGCGCGGCGCCAGGGCAAACTTGCTGTAGTCAGGTCCTTCCCGACGCCAGCCGTAGGGTTGTTTCGCGCCGAGCAGGTTGAGGAAGCGGGTGTCGTCGGCGTGCCGTTCGCGCACCTCCTCCGGCACCGCATCGCCGTGGTGCTCCTGGGTGCGGATGTATTGGCGGTTGAAATACACCGCGAGGTTCATGCGCACGCCAGGCATCTCGCGCACGAACGAGCCGTGCCACGTGTTGCCGTGCCAGACCACGGCATCGCCCGGGTCGATGTCCATGGACACCGCGTTGGGGTTGCCGCCGTCACCGAGGCCCATCTCGTCGAGCCGGGGCGAACGCGCCAGCTTGTGGCTTCCCGGCACCATGGCCAGCGCCCCGGCTTCCCGGCTGTAGGGAGTCAGCGCGTAGTTGACGTTCGCCACCTGGGAGAACGTCACGTAGGGCGCGGGAATGCCGTTGCCGTTGTCCGAGTGCAGGGGCAATGGCGCACCGCCGGGTCCGCGGAAATGGCAGCCCATACTGGACAGCAGACAGCTCTCGCCGAGCAGGTAGTGGATGAGCGCGAGGGGCTTGGGTTCGACCAGGATCTCCTCGAAGATCTCGTCCTCGTAGAGCATGTAGGGGACGTAGGTCATCCCTTGGAAATCCTCCGCGGTGGCGTCGTCGGGGTCGAGCTTCCGCCCGAGGTGCTCTTCGACCCGGGCGAGTATCGCGGCCTTCGCCCGTTCGATCTGGGTGTCCGACAGCACGCCCTTGACGGTGGTGAAGCCGTGGGTCTCCAACTCCACGATGTTGCGTTGCAGATCGAGCTCGTCGATGGAGCCGAGCACGCGTCCGAGCGCCTCCGACTCGGCCGGGATGGTTTGGGCCTCTGCCATGTTCGTCATTCACCTTGCGCGCAGCGGACCGTAAAGTTTGCCACACAGGGATGCGCTCGGAGCTTGCGCCGTACAAGCGTTTGAAGTAGGACGGTCTGCGTGCATCTGCAACGGTCTGCTCCTCTGATCGTCCAATAATATCGTTTATGATCAATCGGATAAGGTCGTTTTCGACCGTGCAACAAGGTGCCATCCAGTGTCATTCGACGCCAACGGTTGCCGCCCTTCTTTGTGGGACGCGTTGTAAGCCATTTTCGATCATCGTATACTGTGTTTCCAGCTAGGAAACAGTCCCAGTCCCATGCCGAAGCTCAATCGCAACGCCCTGTCCGCCCAAATGGTACGCCACGCCGGCCCCGGCAGCTACGTGGACGGCAACGGCCTCATGCTGCGGGTGCGCGATTCCGGCTCCCGCTCCTGGGTGCAGCGCATCATGATCCACGGCCGCCGGGTCGACATCGGCCTCGGCAACGCCGAACTGGTGAGCCTCGCCGACGCTAGGCGGACGGCGGCGGACAACCGCGCCGTGGCGCGCACCGGCGGGGATCCGCGCCGCGCGCGCACCATCTCCTTCGCGGAAGCCGAGCCGAGGGCCATGGCGGAGAAGGCGGAGACCTGGCGGCGCGGCACGGCCGCTAAGACGGCCCGCGACTGGCGCTCGTCGATGGACGCGTACGTGTTGCCCGTCATGGGCACCATGCACGTGGGCGCGGTGGCGACCAGTGACGTGAAGCGCGTGCTGCGTCCGCTGGCGCTGGCCGGCAAGCACGCCACGGTGCGCCTGGTGGCGGGCCGCATCGTGGCGGTGCTGGAGTGGGCGGAGGTGGAGAACCTGCGCGAGCCGGCCGGCAGCGGCCGGGCGATCGTGGAGACGGTGATGCGCTCGCTGCCGAAGGCGGCGGCGGTGCGCCACCACCCGGCGCTGCACTTCGCCGACGTGGCGGATGCGCTCGCCAAGGTGGACGCCCACCCGCGCATCGCCCGCGGTCTGCAACTGGCGCTCCGGTTCGGCGTGCTGACGGCGGCGCGGCAGGCGGAGGTCAGGCGGGCGACCTGGGACGAGTTCGATGTCGAGGCGGCGACGTGGACGGTGCCGGAGGCGCACATGAAGCGCTACCGGCCCCACCGGGTGCCGCTGTCCACCGGCGCCCTGGCGGTGCTGGAAGAAGCGCGCGGGACGAACGGCCACGGGGATCTGGCCTTCCCCGGCCCGCATGGCAGGAAGCTGGGCGCCACGGCGTTGGCGAACGCGCTGCGGAAGGCGGACATCAATGGCACGGCACACGGCTTCCGATCGAGTTTCAAGGACTGGGCCCGCCACGAGGGCGTGGACGAACTGCTTTCCGAGTTCGCGCTGGCGCACGTCGAGGGCTCGAAGACCGTGGCCGCCTACGCGCGCGACGATCTCCTCGAGAAGCGGCGGCCCGTCATGCAGGCGTGGTCCGACCACCTATCCGGCGCGCCGGGGAACTGAGGACGGACGCCGCGGGCAGGCGCCGGGGATGCCGACGCCCTGCCGTGGCGCGGTGCGCTCAGCCGATCTCGAAGGACAGGCGCGTGCGGAGGTCGTCGAGGTCCGGCGTGCCGTCGAGTTCGGTGCGGGCGTAGACGGCGTACTCGCCGAAGCGGGGCTCGATGCGACGCATGACGGCGTCGGCGTGGGCTTCGATCTCGTCGCGGTACGGCCCGAACTCGAAGCCGCCGACGGTCTCGATGTACCAGGCGCGGATCAGCCGCGGCCAGGACTTCGGCAGCGTGTGCGCGCAGTCGGAGCAGCGCGACTCGCCGGGCATGGCGCGACGCTTTCCGCATCGCGTGCAGGCGGACTTGGCGGCGAGCCTGGCGTAGCGCTTGCGGGAGTTGGCGGCGGCCTTGTCGAGACACGGCCGACATCGCTTTCTCGCCGGGGCGGCGGGACGGCGGCGGCAGTGGTTGCAGTTGGGTGTAGTGGCGGCGGTGGTGGTGGTCATGCTGCGACTCCGGCATTGAATGGAATGCCCCGAAGTCGGACGGGCGCGCGCAGGCCGGGCACCCGCAGGGCCGCAACGCAGTGGAGGACCCGGCGCAGCCGGGTTGCCGGGCGAGCACGTTCGTCATGCTGGGGGGATTCCGTTCACCGGGAGGGAGGAAGGACGTGCAGGTCGACTGCCCGCGGCCTGGGCGGAGCGCCCGGGATCTCTGCTCAGCGCAGATAGATCGCTTCGGTGATCTGGCTTCGGAAGTGGCCCAATTCCTCGGAGACGATGGCGAGCGCGTGGCGGTATTCCGCGTGGTGCATGAGCTCCCGCATCCTCGATTGGGCGTAGCTGTGCCTCAGGCTATGGGCGCCCTTGCTCTTGCCCAGCGCCTCGACGCTGGCGCGTGAGAACGACACGCTGAAGGCGTGGCCGCCGCCGACGTCGTAGCGCTGAGCGTAGCGGACGCCGCGGTCGAGGACGGGTTCCGGGGCGTCCAGTCGCCGCTCCTCGAGGCGATCCGCCAGACTGCGCGGCAGCAGCACCTCGCGGACCAGCCCGCCCTTCCCCGCCACGGTGTAGACCACGCCGTCCCGGCCGGCGAACTTCATGCCCTCCGCGGCGGTGCCGGTCAGGTGGGACCTCTCGCGCCGGTCGTCGGGCGGCTGTTCTGCGGGACGGCCGAGGGTGAGCAGCTCGTGGGCCCGGATCCCGGAAGCGTGGGCGATCTCGGTTGCGACCGCGTTGCGCGCGGCCTGCCGCGCGGCGACGGCGCGGACCTGCGCCGGGGAGTAGGCGCGCGGCCTGGGTCGGTGCGGTTCCGTGGACTTCACCACCGGCAGCGTGGCGCCGGGCGGCAGTTGGCCGGTGACGCCGACCATCATGGCCTGGATCGCCTGCCGCTCCATGTCCAGCGTCTTCTGCCCGACATGGGCCGCACGGTCCCGCAGGTACGCCACGGCCCGCTCCGGGGTCAGCGCGGTCAGCGCCACGTCGAGGCGCGCCGCGATCTGTACCAGGCGCTCCTGGTAGTTCCTCGCGGTGCCGACCGACCGGATGCGCGCGCCCTGCAGGCGCTTGACGACGCCGGCGGCCTGCTTCCTCGGATCGGTGGGCTTCGTCCGGAACCGGTGGCGCGGCTGGTCTCGGCCGCGGCGGGGACGGCTATGCCGCGCCATTGGCGTGCTTGCGCAGCCAGCGGGAAACGGTGGAGCGGTCCACCCGCAGCCCGCGCTCGTCGCGCAGCGCCCGGTGGCACTCGCCGATGGTCGCCCCCTCCGCCCGCAGTCGGAGAACGTGGTAGCCGTACTCGTCGATGCACGAGACGGCCAAGCGCGGAAACCGCAGCTCCCGGTCGCGGACCCGGAGTTCGTCGAGCGCGGCGGCGAGGTCGAAGCCGTCGGCCAGGTCGAGGTTGTCGAAACGGCGTGCGTGCATGTTGCGGAACCAGCGCCCGACCGTGGTGGCCGCGACGACGGTGTCGCGCTCGAAGCGCAGCCAGCGGGTCAACTGGGCGATCGAGGCCCCGGCCCGCCGCAGGGCGAGCAGTTCGGCTCCGTGGCGGTCGAGTTTCGACCGGCGCTGTCCCATGTGCGTACCTCCGAGCGCACGACCTGTGTGGTGATCCGTCGCGTGTTAGAACTGTTGCCGCGTTCCAACGCTTCTCTCGAAGCGTCCGGATCGACGCGGCTCAGCGGGAGAGGAATCGCCGTGGCGTTCCTCTCCCGACTCGCCCCCGTTCTGTCCTTGAGGACACGGCCGGGACCGTTCTCGCCGTTGCAGGTGGTTGTCGCGCTGTGTAGCCGCGCGGGATGCTTCTGCCGCATCCCGTCCATGCCGCGTTCGTCACGGTTGCGCACGGACGCCTGGAAGCGCCGATGGATCGCATCGGGTTGCTTGCTGCTATGGGCTTGTGGCCCAAACGGTGTGTTGCCGGGACCGCCCGGCGCGACTTCGCGGGCGTGACCCGCCGGAGGCGTGGGTGGCCTCCTGCCGCACTGTCGCAGGATCGCTGCGTTCGGGGAGCCGTGCAGTCGCCCCGTAGTAGCTGCCTTCGGTCAGGCACGTCCCCGTGGCCGGCGGGGAATCGGTTTAGGGCCAGTCGGCGTTGCGCTCGCCGGAGGGTCGCCCCGGGTCGCGCTTGCGCGGATGTCGCCGCGCCGGAGGCCGCCGTCGCCCCCGGTACGCTTTGGTGTCACATGCACTTGCCGCGTCTTCACGCGCCGGAGCCGCGTACGGGTGCCCCGGTTCAGGCGTCGGTGCGCCGCTTCTCTGGTGTAGCTAGGACCCTGCGGTCCAACGTTGCCGCTCCGGTCGGAGTTGGCGGGTAAGTGGGTGGAATTATGGGCGACGCCGGGTAATGCGTGCAAATGTGTGCGTGAACGGTTGGAGAGTGCGCGCCCCCGCTATGGCAGGGCAGGCGAAGCGCCCTGCCATAGCGGGCGCGCGCGCCATGCCGCTCGGCCAGCTGCTGAACGTCCCGTCGCAAGCGTTCGGTGGCGCCCGTACGCCGCGAGCAATTCGGACCTGCATTGCGCGGCACAACGCGGAGGAAGGCTGCATCCGCGGGGTCACGAGTGTCGGAAAACACCGCCACATGCCGGCTTGCCCGGACGGTTGCGTCCCGTCGGCACTCAGCCAACATGCAGCAATTCTAGTTTTGGCCTTCAGCCCCCTTAACAGCGCCGGTCTGCCGGTTGATTTGGCCCGAATTGACCCGGAAACGCGTGGCGCAATGCACTTGACAGTGTAGTCCGACGCCAAAATGAGAAGTGCTGGCCCTGCTGGCCAACATGCAAAACTCGTGCACAATGCCGCGCAATGTGCTATGTCTTTGATATTTGCCGTTGAAGTGCGGCAGCAACCTCATCGGGAAGGGTATGCGAGATGCGCGAGGATTCTAATCGAACAGCGCCGTCCGGCACGGCGGAAACCGCAGTAAATGGGCGATTCCGCTTGACATTCCGGGATGATGCCGCCCGTATAATCCTGCCGAGCCGAGCCGAGCCGAGCCGAGCCGAGCCGAGCCGAGCCGAGCCGAGCCGAGCCGAGCCGAGCCGAGCCGAGCCGAGCCGAGCCGAGCCGAGCCGAGCCGAGCCGAGCCGAGCCGAGCCGAGCCGAGCCGCTCTTCCCGCGTCTTGTGAGGTTCCGACGTCTAGGGCGCTCCGCCTATCGGCCTGAGCCTTCCCGTTCCCCCAACGGGCGTTCCGATGCCCGCCGTCCCGCCCCACCCTCCGACAGCTTCGCTCCCTCTCCCGCGCGCGCCGCGGCGGGTGCCCGAGCCGCCGCCCGCAAACCGCGGCGCGGCCTGCTCCCGGCCCTGCTCTGCCTGCCGCTGCTGATCAGCCTCACCGCCCCGGCCGACGCGCAGACCTACAGAGACCTTGACGTCGGCGTTACCAACGCCGACGAGGGCGAGGACATCGTACTTACGCTTGAACTGAACAGTGCGCCGGGCAACGTGAGCGCGGCCCAGCGCACCTTCATGGTTTCCACGGCAGTGCCGTCAACTGCGGATGTCAATTCCTGCATCGCAATCTCGGGGGCGGGGGCGCGTCCCTGCCCCAACGGCAGCACGCCTGCTTCCGCATCGGATTTCACCGCCACCAGCACATCGGTCGTGTTCGGCACAAACGAAACGGTAAAGACCGTCTCCATTCCCACCGTTTTAGACACCGTCAGCGAGGGCGTGGAAGTGGTGAGGATCAACATCGACTACAACCCCGGCACAAGTGATCTGGGAATCTTCAACGCAGGCAACTCGCAGTACACCGGACGGAAGAGATTCGTCAGCGACCCGAATGAAAGCACAACCCGCCTGCAGATCAACACGTACGGCGAGATCGATAACGAAGCGGCCCTGTCCATCAGTGCTCCCGCAGACGCAAACGAGGGCGATTCGAGCACCCGGGACCTCGAATTCACGGTGACCCTGTCTGAGACAAGGGCCGATACGACCAATTTTATCGTGTGTTTCACCGGCACGGCGACCAACGATACGGCCACGACCGGCGCCATTGCCGCCACCGCCGACTACCGGCCTGGAGCCACTTTTGGCGGTAGTTTTCTTGCACTGGACTCAGATGGCGATGGTTGCATTGGCGAGAGAATAAACTCGAACCAGACCAGATCTAGCGGCGCGGTCACAATCCGTGTGAAGGGTGACACCGACGCCGAGTCGGACGAAACGGTAATCGCAACGCTGTCCAGCACGGAATCCGGCGTGACAGTTCTCAACGCCGAGGCGACCCACACGATCCTCGACGACGACACCCCGGCCCCGGAGATCTCGGTGTCCCTGCCGATCAGCGAGGGCGAGAGCCGCTCGGACGCGGGCGAGAAGAAGGTCAACGAGAGCGAGGGCGGGGTCGGCATCGGGTTCCCCCTGAGCGCCAACCAGCCGCTGCCGGAAGCCCTCGACGTCTGCGTGCGCGTGACCGAGAGCGGCACCATCGACCGGGTGGCCTCGGCCGACGAGGGCATCCAGACGGTGAACATGCTGGCCAGCGGCATGACCAACGGCTCGGGCAACCATCAGCTCACCTGGACCAACACCGCCGCCGACGACCCGGACAGCAGCGTGACCGTCGAGGTTGTGGCGCCGAACACGGCGAGCTGCTCGGCGGCCAACGACAGCTACACGGTCTCGTCCAGCGACGCCTCGGACAAGCTGCTCATCCAGGACGACGAGGACACCACGGTCTCGCTCACCGCCAGTTCGGACACGACCATGACCGAGGGCGACGCCACGGACACGGCGGTGCTCACGATCTCGCTGGATCGGCGCCTCTATGCCGGAGAGACCATCGGGGTGCCGATCGCGCTGGCGACGACCACCGGGGCGCGTCTGCCGGGGAGCACGGACGTCGGCAACGTCGCCAACCACGACTTCACGGTCGCGGCCGCGGCGGCGAGCATGCACAGCGGGGTGACGCTGGCGAACGCATTGACGGCCAACCCGCGGGTGGTCTTCACCGGCCACGACACGAACACGGTGCAGACGGCGACGGTGACGCTGACCCCGGTGGCGAGCCGCGACGATCCAGACGCGGCCCACGAGACGATCACCGCGACGCTGTCCTCGCTCGGCCTGCTGGACACCACGGTGAGCGGCGGCGTGACGGCGCATGGGACGAACAACGCGGCGACCCTGACGCTGGAGGACGACGAGGCCGCGCCGCCGGCGACGACGTGCCCTGCCCAGAACGGCATCTTCAGTGAACCCAGCCTTCGCCTTCGCATCCTCGAGACCGGCGAGACGACCTATTGTGTGCGGCTGACCAGACCACCATCGGGCGGTGACACCACCGTCACCATCGGCACGACGGGCAGTTATACCGGGGCCGCGACCGCAAGCCCAACAACACTTACCTTCACGGCATCGAACTACCAGACACCCCAGCAGGTGACGGTGACCGGCGTGGACCAGACGTCCCTCCATCTCAACCGCACGCTGTCGCTGACCCACACGGCCAACGGCGGTAACTACACGAACTGGAGCCTGGGCACTGTCCGGGTGGAGGTGGACGACGCACCCGAGCTCGAGGCGTGGGATACGACGATATGGAGGGGAAACAGAAGCGGCCTCGGGCGGCGTCCGAGCACCATCACGGCCTCGAACGGGTTCATCGGCTTTCGCCAGGACTTCTCGCCCGGAAGAAGCGGGCTCTGGTACCGCCTGCGCCTGTCGAGCCGCCCGGAGACTGGCGGCACGGTGACGGTGACGGCCACATCAAGCGACTTCACCAGGTTCGGCCTGGCGATGAGACCGGGCGACACGCCGCGGCAGTCGCTGACGGTGACCTTTGAGGACCGCGACGCCGACCCGGGCTGCCACAACTCCGGCTACGACGACATCTTCGTCTCCGAGAACGGTTCGCTCGCGTCGGCCAATGGCAGGGTCGGGGAGGACCGGGACGGCACGCCGGACACGGCTTGGCGGTGCCATCGGCGGATCTGGGTTGTCAGCATGCAGGACCTGCCCGCCCCCAGCAAGGGTTGTTCCACGATCAGTCACACGGCCTCCGGCGGCGGCCTGCGCCCCACGTACGTCGGCAGCATCCGCGCCCATACCATCAGCAGCAGCGGCAGCAGTTGCCCCCAAATCACCGGCACGCCCGAGGCCGGCGACAACAAGAACTACAACCCGCAAGCCTCGCTGGCGCAGGCCGCGCCCGCGCCCACCGAGGCGGTGGCCAACGTCCAGGTCACGGCGGTGGACGACGCCAGCGCCAGCGTCTCCTGGGACGCGGTGCCACACGCCACGTCCTACGACGTGTCCTGGAGCGCCGAGAGCGGCGATTCGCTGAGCGCGGGCGCCGGCGCCGAGAGCGTGACGGGAACCACGGCCACCGTCCGGCACGACGCCTCGGTGCCGATGACGCTGACCGTCACGGTGACGCCGGAGTACGTCGACGAACACGGCGACACCCAACAGCTCGACGCGCTCGCCGGCACGGCGACGCTCGAAGTCGGGCCGGGGAGCGGGCCGGACGACGGCGACGGAGCGGACGACGGCGGCGACGGAGACGGCACCGATGGCGGCCAGGGCGCGGGTGAACCCGGCACGGTTCCCGTTGCGGCGAACCCTCCGGCCGCCGTTGCGCACTGGCGCTTCGACGGCGACGCGCTCGACGGTGCGGGTTCGAGCCACGGCACCGTCGGCGGCGGCGCGGCCTTCGCGGCCAACGATGACGGTTCCGGCGTCGGCAGCCACGCCCTCGTCCTCGACGGCATCGACGACTACGTGGACCTCGCTTCGCACGTCTCGAACTTCCCGCTCGGCGACGCGGCCAGATCGGTCATGGGCTGGTTCAAGGCCGATGCCGGCAACCAGCGCCAGACCTTCTTCACCTACGGCCCGAACGTGGCCGGCCAGCGTTTCTCGATAGCAGCCGACCGCACCCAGGTTCTGGTCGGGGTGAGCGGCCACGCCTGGGGCGTGAACGGGCTGAGCCTCGACGACGGCTGGCACCACGTGGTGGTCACCTACGCCGGCGGGGACTCGGACAGCATTTCGATCTACCTCGACGGCGCGCTGCAGCCCGCATCCACTCTGGTCGGCGCCCCGCAGCCGGTGGACACCCGCACCGGCCCCGCCGCCATCGGCCGCAATGTCAGCGGCGACGCGCACTACGCGGGCTCGATTGACGATGTGCGTATCTACGACGTGGCGCTCAGCGCCGGGCAGGTGAGCGCGCTGTTCAACGAACACCCGCAGACCCCGCCGCCGGTGACCACCGCGGTTACCGCGTCGGCGACGCCCGGGCTGGCCGAGGGCAACCTCGACGGAGCGGACGTGGAACTGACGCTGGATGCCGGCGCCTTTGCCGCGACGGTGGCCACCTCCGACGTCACCGCCTCCGGCGTGTCGGGCGTTGGCGTCTCGTCCGTGACCCGCGACAGCGACACTCAGGCCACCGCGACGCTCGCCTTCGACGGCACGGACTTCGACACCGATGCAACGCTGACGCTGACCGTGTCGGCCGCCGCGCTTGCGCACTCGGACGCGGACCTGTCGGCGACACTGCCGGTGACCGCCGTGGACGAACCCCCGCCGCCACCGCCGCCGCCCCCGGCGGTCTCGATTCCGGTGCCGGTGGCCCACTGGCGTTTCGACGGCGGCGCCGACGACTCGGCCGGTTCCAGCAACGGCGCGGCCAGGAACGGCGCGTCGTTCACGACCGCCGCCAGCGTTGGCAGCCACGCGCTGTCGCTCGACGGCAGCGACGACTACGTGGACCTCGCGTCGCACGCGTCAAGCTTCCCGCTGGGCAATTCAGCCAGAAGCATCACCGGCTGGTTCCGGGCCGATGCGGGCAACCAGCGACAGACCTTCTTCACTTACGGCCCGAACGTGGAGGGCAAGCGCTTGTCCATTGCCGCGGACCGCACCCAGGCGGTCGTCGCGGTGAGCGGCCACGCCTGGGGCGTGAACGGCTTAAGCCTCGCCGACGGCTGGCACCACGTCGCGGTGACCTTCCCGGGCGGCGACTCCGACGACTTCTCGATCTACCTCGACGGCACCCCGCAGTTCGCCTCGACCCTCGGCGGCGTTCGGCGGCAGGTGGACACCCGCACCGGTACCGCCGCCATCGGCCGGAACGTCGGCGGCACGGCGCACTACGGCGGCGACATCGACGACGTGCGTTTGTACGGCTACGCACTGAGCGCCGAGCAGGTGCGGGCGATCGCCGGCCGACGGGAAACCGCCAGCGCGCAGGACGGCGCACGGGCGACCGCGGCGATGCCCGGCGGCCTGTCCCCGGCGCCACTGGCGCTGCCGCGGGCAAGCGGCGGCACGGACGGAACCGGCGCAGACGGCTTCGGCACGGACGGGTTCGGCGCCAGCGGCGTCAGCCGGGCAACAGCCTCAAGCAGCCGGGCGCACGGGCCGCTGCTGCCGAGCGCATCGAATCCGCTGCGCGCAGGACTCGTGCGGATCGTCAACCCGTCCGCACAAGCCGGAGAAGTGCGGATCGTGGCCATTGACGACGCCGGCCGGCGCGGCGCGCCGGTCACGCTGGACATCGGCGCGGGCGCGTCCGCGCAGTTCACCTCGCGCGACCTCGAATGGGGCAACGCGGCCCTGGGCCTGAGCGGCTCCACCGGATCCGGCACGGGCGACTGGCGGCTTGAGATTGCCAGCGACCTCGATGTCGAGGTGCTGCCGTACGCGCGCTCGCACGACGGCATGCTGCACGCCATGGGCGACGTCGCACCGGTCGTGGACGACGTCCACCGCGTGGCGCTGTTCAACCCGGCGGACAGTCCGGACGCGGCCAGCAGGCTGCGCCTGACCAACCGGGGCGCGCAAGCCCTGCGCGCGGACATCACCGGCATCGACGACACCGGTGCTTCACCGGGCGGCATCGTGTCGGTGGAGATCGGAGCGGACGCATCGGTGCTGCTTGCCGCGGCGGAACTCGAAGCCGGCGGATCGAACCTGCTGGGCGCGCTCGGCGACGGCGAGGGCCAGTGGCGGCTTGACATCGCCTCGGACGGCGACCTCGCGGTGATGAACCTCGTCGAGACACCGGACGGCCGTCTGGCGAACCTGTCCAACGCCACCGCCACGTCCGTGCCGGCCCGCGAGGTCCACGTCGTGGATCGCTTCCCGTCCAGTTCCGACATGGCCAACGAACAGGGCGTGGTGCGCATCGTCAACGGCAGCGACAGCGCCGCCTCGGTCCGCATCGAGCCGAACGACAGCACGGGCTGGCGCCATTACGCGCCGCTCACGCTGACGCTCGGCGCCAACGCAGCGGCCAACCTCGGCACCTGGGACCTGGAGCTGGGCAACGCGGCCAAGGGCCTCGCCGACGGCGCCGGACCCGGCGCGGGCGGCGCCTGGCGCCTGGCGATCTCCAGCGACGGCGACATCGAAGTGCTGACCTACGTCCGCGCTCCCAACGGCCTGCTCAAGCTTCCGCCCGCGGACGCGGCGGCCGAAGACAAGCCGCGGTAGCGGTGGCCCGGGTCCGCCAATGCCGCCGCGCGCCGGCGGCTTCTGGCACCGCGTCGAACGGGGAAATCCGCGTCCGGCGCGGCGCGCGGTCGCCCCCGGCCGTTCCCGGGAACTGGTCGGCCGGGATGCCACGCCCGCGCCGGGGCGGACCGGTCGTTGCGGACCGCCGCGCGGCTTCCGGCGTCCCGGCGGGCTCGCGTCGACCGTGGGCCCGTGGCGCAAGCCGCCGCGCCCCGTCACTACCCCGGGTGTCGCACAACGTCGCGGCGCCGCCGCGCGGCGTGGGAAGCGGTCGCGGCAATCCGGTAGTGACGGGGCGCTAAATCGGCATTGCTGCCAGCAGCGCCGGGGCTGCTAACACTTTTTTTCTGGTGCCGCCCTGGTGCCAGGTGTATATTCCGCGCCGCCTAGGGACCGCCGTATGGTGGTCGGTCGGGAGCCATTCCGACCAGACCGGGGAGGCCCGGACAGCCGGCGGGAATCCGGCAGGGGCGCGGTAGCCGTAGCTTGCGGCTGACGACGCCCAGGTGCCGCTTCCGGGATGTTACGGCATTCTGGAATGTCCGGGGTGATGCACCGGCAGGCACGGATTGGCCACGTTGCCGCATTTCAGGCGGCGGGGGCGAATCGACGGATGCGCCATGGGCCGGCCCGTAAGCACCGGCGGCATGGGCATCGAACACGGCAGGGCGGCAGCTTCGCGAGACCTTCGGAAAGCTCGCGGGGCACGACGGGACCGAGCAGAGTCCTTGATCGAAGCCGAGACTGTCGTGGCGACCGAGGTGGTCGCGGGGCCGGGGGAGGCATCCCCTGGCACACCGGAAACGGAGACCCGTGACGCCATCGCCGCCGCACAAGAGGCCGCCGGCCCATGTCGCAAGACACGCCGCGGTCGCCGCAAGCGACGGCACGGCAACTGCATCTTTGGGGCTACACGCAGCAATGCGGGTTCGCATCGTCCTCGTCGAAGGACGGCGGATCGCCCAGCAAAACTAATCCACACGCCGGCCCGGGCCGCTGACGCGGCGCCGGGTGCGGCAGATTCCCTTCCGTTCCCGCTGAAAAAACTTCCAGAGGCGCATCCGGCGTCGCTCCGGCGCACGGCGCATCAAGCCGTCTCCCGTTTACCGAATTGATCAACACGCGGTCTTTGACGGGTCGGCGGACACCGGCTATAGCGTGTCGACCAAGGGAGGAGGTTGCCCGGCCGTTTGCCGGGGATCTCGATGCCGGCAAGCTGGAAGGAGGTTGCGGTGCGCGACCTGAACTACGACCTGAAGCGCCTGCAGGCGGCGCACGACGATGGCTCCCACGGCACGCGCACGGCGCGCTCCTACGCGCTGGCGCAGATCGCCGACACCCTGCACGATCTCGGCTTCAAGGGCCTGCGGGCGACCGGGCTGAAGCGCAAGCACGTCGCGGCGCTGGTCAAGGAGTGGAAGCGCCAGGGGCGCTCCGTCGGCACGGTGAAGAACAGGATGGCGCACGTGCGCTGGTGGGCGAAACACATCGGTCGTCCGGGCGTGGTGCCGGTCAACGGCGCCCTCGGCATCGCCAATCGCGAGTACGTTACCAACGAGGACAGGAGCGTGGTCCTCGACCCGGACAAGCTGGCGCTGGTGAAGGATCCGCACGTGGCGATGGCGCTGCGCCTCGAGGCGGAGTTCGGCCTGCGCCGCGAGGAGGCGATCAAGTTCACGCCGGCGCGCGACGACCGGGGCGACCGCATCCGGCTGAAGGGTTCGACCACCAAGGGCGGCAGGCCGCGGGAGGTGCCGGTCCTGAAGGACAGCCAGCGCAGGCTGCTCGACGAGGCGCGCCGCCTGGCGGGCAGCGGGGCGCTGATTCCGCCGGAGCGCAACTACAAAGAGCAGCTCAAGGTGTACGAGAGCCAGACGCGCGCGGCGGGCCTTTACCGCATGCACGGGCTGCGCCACGGTTACGCCGCTCGCAGGTACGAGGAGCTGACGGGCTGGAAGGCGCCGGTGGCGGGCGGGCCGCGCCAGCGGTCGCTGACGGGGGCGAGACGGCGGATCGACACCGAGGCACGGCAGACGATCGCGGCGGAGCTCGGCCACGGGAGACGCGACGTGTCCTCGATTTATGTTGGTAGCTGATGCGGGGCCTGGGGTGTTGCGCGACAATCAAGATCGGAACGCGTCATCCTGATTGACGCACTACACTCCGCGTCCGGCGGGTCGATCTGTCGAATCGAACAGCTGGATGCCGGACGTGTGCAGCGGGTGGTGGACCCGGCGGTCCGGCTATGCGTCGAAGTGCGTCATCAGCGCCCGGAGGGCGCAAGCGTCAGCGATCGTTACCCGCAGGGCCGAGACCGCCCCTGCGGGCTCGGTTCGGCGCAGCCGAATAGAGCGCGACCCCCGAAGGGGGGGACGCCCATCAAGTTAGTCCTGGCGTCCTCGTCGAGCAACGGGACGAGGATCGGGGCCACTAGGATCACGCCGTCAGACCGGCACCGGCCCCACTTCGGAAGTCGCTCGCCGCGGGGCAGGGAACGGGCGGGCCGCGGGTTTCGGTGCGGTTTGCGCCGCGATGCGCGAGTGATGTCGCTGCAGGTGGTCGCCCGCCCGTTCCCTGCGGGCAGCGTAGGGGCGCCTGCACCGCGTCAAGGGTCGCCCCCGGCGTAGCCGGGCGCCCTGGCGGCCCTTGACCCGGTTTCGGCGGAGGACGCCGCGGCCGGAGGCGGCACGGCCGACGAGGAATACCCGGGGATGCGCCGCCGCGCATCGGGATGCCATGGCACAAGGCAGGCGGATCAGGCAGGCGGATCGAGTGGCGGTGGTCGGCGGGAGTCGTTAGGATCGGATTCGATCGTCGGCGCGGAAAAGGCGCGGGCGCCGATCCGCCGTCAGCTCAGGGCGTCAGGGCGTCGCAGGCGGCGGCACTGCTGCGCGTGTGAGAGGGTGCCGCTTTGTTGGCCAGCGGTCATGAGAAAAGACAAAAAACGCTTTGAAAACGGCGAGTTATGGAAAATTGACTCGCTGCCGCCGTAGAAGTTTCGCGCCAGCGAAACTTCCAACGCGACCGGCCGGCGCTATCGGGGATTGATCGACAACCCGCTTACGAATTTCGCCGTGCCATCAGGACGACGACGCCGTTCACCCCGGCCTTGGATCGATGGTGGATGACGACGTCTTCGCTGCCGTCGCCGTTCAGGTCGCGAACGGTGGCGAAACGGTCGTCCATGGGTACCGCGGCAGCCACCTTGACCGGTCGTGTTGACAGGGGATTCGGTCCCGAGGTGCCGAGATAGACCGACCATTCATCCCAGCGTTCGACGGCCAGGACATCGGAGCGTCCATCGCCGTTGACGTCGCCGACGACCACCGTCGGGAACAGCACGCCGCGCTTGTCGAAGGGTGCGAGAGGCGTGCGGACCTTTCGCCTGGCATCGGGCCGGCGGGGGTACTCGCCGTCGCTGAGGCGGAAGAACGCCACGTCGACCATGATGGACTTGGCGACCATGGCCCGTGCCATGCCGCCGAATCCGGTGTTCACGGAGACCATCGCCACGTCGGTCGTGCCGTCGCCGTCGAAGTCTACGAAGCTCTGCGATGCGTAGCCCCAGGCCTGTCCGACCGCCGGGCCGGGGGTCGTCGCCGACGTGTCCGCGGTCGCCGGGAAGACCGTGCCGCCGGGCGACGGCCGGCCGAAGTGCACGTCGTAACGTCCCCGCAGGCTGAAAACCCGGCGACCGGAGAACGTCAGGGTGACGAGATCCGCGACACCGTCGGCGTTCAGATCGCGGAAGCCGTGCAACAGGGTGTGCTCGATCCGACCGCCGACGCCGAGAATCACCGTCGGCACACTCATGCCTTCGAACTGGAAGGCGAGCGTGTACGCGCCGTCGAAGCCGAACGGGACCTCCGTCGTGAAGGTCTCGGACTCTGCATGGAAGCGGCCCGCCGAATCCTGCCTGTGCACCTCGAAGTGGTCCTGGTTCCAGAAGACGAGGTCCGTACGGCCGTCCCGGTCGTAGTCCATACGGTGGACGCGGCCGAGATACCAGGGCAGCGTCATCGGCGTGATGCCGACTTCGCCATAGGTCTTGGTGTCGCCGTAGGCCCGCTCGTCGAGGAGCGGCTCGGCGGGGCCGAGCTTCAACGGCGCAACGAACGAACCGTCCTCCGACTGCGTCGACACCCAGAAGCCGTCGGTGTCGGGCACCACGAGGTCGTCGCGCCCGTCGCCGTTCAGATCGCGGGCCACGTCCAGGCGCGGGAGGCCACCTTCCTCCCCGGGGTCGTAGGTGATCGTCACTGCGACCAGCCTCTCCTCGCTGCCGCTGTCGACATCGAAACGGCCGAGGCTGCCGCGGCGGAAGGTCAGCACATGGTCCCGCCCATCGACGTTCACCCGGTCGACGAACAGCACGTGACGGTCCAGCGGCCATTGGCGCACCGCATTCCAGTCGTCCCCGTCCAGGCGGTGCAAGGTCAACCGCCGTTCCCCGCCGTCCAATATATCGATCACAGCGAGTTCCACCGACCCCGGGGTTGTGAACGAACCGACCAGCAGCGTCTGATGCTCGGCCGATCCCGTATCGATCTCGTGGATGTCGAACAGGTCGTCGCTCGGCTCGGCGACCACGCCGGCGCATGCCGAGCCCAAAGCGCAAATCAGTGGCAGACACGCCTTCGCGGACCGTTTCATGGCGCCATTTCCAAGAGTCCCATCGACGAACGGAATCATTGTCCCTAGGGATTGTCTAATACAACTGTTGTTTGTTTAGTATCGGATAGACAACTAAAAAGGTACTATTTATTGATACCACGCGCCGCAAGTACAATCCGCGCGACCACGGATTGCATGTCCAAGCGGCCGTCGCGGTTGGTCTGCACAGCGATGGTCGTACCCGACGACGCGTAGTGGGTGACGTGTGTCCGGTAGCCCGGCCACAGGCCGCCGTGGCCGAATGTTTCGCCATCTTCGTAGACGAAGAGGCCGAAGCCGTAGTGCCAGTCCGGTGTGGCCGGGTTCTGCCAGCCCGACTCCAGCATCAGCGCCAGGCTCTCGGGCTGGACGATGCGGCCTGCGGTCAGCGCGCCGTAAAACTCGACCAGCATGGTCGGATTGGTGGTGAGCCCGCCGCCGGTCCACTCGGAGGACGGGTCGATCTTCATGGTGCCGTCCTTCCTCAGGTTGCGGGCGCCCATCATGTAGCCCGGCGTGATGTTCGGCAGAACGGAGCGGTCCTGGAGCCCGATCTGGTCGAGGCCCTGCGGCTCGAGGATGCGTTCACGCACCAAGTCGTAGTACGTGCGATCCGTCGCGGCTTCGATCACGCGCCCGAGCACGAGGTAGCCGGCATCGGTGTAGGCGTAGCCCCGTCCCACCGGGTACAGCGCCTTGCGGTCGATGAAGCCGATCAGTTCCTCGGGCTCGAAACGGATGCCGCCGTGGCGGATCGCGCGAAAAACGGAACCCATCCGGTAGCGCATCGTGTACGGGTAGTCGCCGAGCCCCGACGAGTGGGAGAGCAGATGGCGGACGAGGATCTCGTCGTCGTTGGGCAGGCGTCTGAACCAACGCTCATCGCCGAGCCACTTCGATGCCGGGTCGTCCAACGACAGCACGCCGTCCTCGATCAGCAGCATCGCCAACGCGGCGACGAACGTCTTGCCGGTGCTGCCGCCCGGCATCCGCACCGTGTCGTCGAGTGGAACGTTGGCCTCGCGATCCGCCAACCCCACGGCGGCACGGACGATACGGCCATCCTCGAAGCGCACCGCCGCGCGCAGGCCCGGCATCTTCATCTCGGCACGCGTCTCGTCGAGCAATGCCGTGAGCACCGCCTGGTCGAGGGCCAAGGCACTCGGGCAACAGGCGAGCAGGGCGATGGATAGGCATCTCCCCATGACCTCCTCCGTCAGCACGTCGCGACAGCAGATCTGCCACTCCCGTGCAGAGAATCAGAAACGCGGCCCAAGGGGAACCCCGTTGGACGAAGTCTCGCGCGGAAGTCCCGTGGGGGTCCATCAGACGCACCTGGATAGGCACGGAGGTGCTCGGAGGAGGGACGGGCGGGGACAAGCCCCGCCCCTACGGTGCAGGTGTTAGTCGAGACCGGCGACGTGGCGGCGCACGGCGTCGATCAAGGCGTCGAGATGGGCATTCTGTGCCGGGCTGGTAGCCGCAGGTGCCGCGCTTTGTGTGACCATCACGATGCTGTTGCGCGGGTCGATCCAGATGGTTTGACCGAAGATGCCGAGGGCCGCGTACGCACCTTCGTCCCAGAGCCACCACAGGTAGCCGTAGCCGGGATTGCCCGGGGATTCCGTCGTGGACTCCTGCATCCAACCGTCGGGCAGCGTCTCGGTGCCATCCGGCAGGACTCCACCGCGCATGGCGAACAGGCCGAGACGGGCATAGTCGCGCAACGTCGCGTGGATGCAGCAGCCGCCGAGTTCGACCCCGGAAGTGATGCTCCAGGTCGCGGGGTGTTCCATCATCGGGCGCCAGATCTTCGCGCCGAGATAGGTCGATGCGTTGTTGCCGATCGCCGATCGCAGGAGCGAGCCGACCAGGTTCGTCTCGCCGGTGTTGTAGTTGAACTTCTCACCGGGCTCCCCGTCCGCGGGGAGCTTGGCGAGGTATTCGTAGAGCGCGATGCCGTTGGCGCCGCCCGCGAGCGAGACGTCCGAGGTCGGGTCGGTGTAGCTCTCGTTCCAGGCGACACCCGACGCCATCTGCAGTAGGTGGCGAACCGTCGTGCGTTCGTAGGCGCTGTCCTTGAGGCGCGGCAGGTAGTCGGTCACCGGTTCATCGAGACTCTCGATGTAGCCGTCGTGGATGGCGGCGCCGATGAGCAGGGAGGTCACGGACTTCGCCACCGAGTACGACACCCAGCGCGACGTCTCCGTATGCCCGAGGCGGTACCGCTCGAACAGGATGCGGTCGCCCTTGCCAACCAGGACACCGGCCACGTGGAACCTCTCCAGGTACTGGTCGAGCGTGTGGGCCACGCCGTCGACGACGTACGTGAGTGTCGAGAAGTCCCGTGGATCATCGACCAGGGGAAGGTGGTCGGTGCCGTTGTCGACCGGCCGGGTGGGGTAGATCGTGTCGAAGTTGCGGAAACCGACGATGCGCTCCTCCTGCGTCCAGAACAGCGGCGATGTCTCGGCCGAGGGCAGAGCGACGTCCTGCTGGGTCTCGGCGGCGAAACCGATGGGCGCGAAGAGCATCGTCAGCCCGACCCACAGTGCGGCAGGCTTCGCAACGATTGACCTCGACGATATGACCAAGGTGTTTGTCGCCATGCTGCCCCCTCTCGTGCTCAACGCGCCGCGAGCGGCACTGTCCCCACCACGTCGTCGATGATCAGTTCCGCGATGTCGTCGTCCGTGAGTCCCGCGCGCTCTCTCAACACCTCGCTCGAATGCTCGCCGAGCAACGGCGCGCGCCGGTTCGGCGACATGGCTGCCCGCTGGAACCGGTACGGCTGTCCCGGGTAGTGCTTGACCCCCAGGCCCGGCCGGTCCTGGGGCAGCAGACCGTCGCGGGCGGCGAGCTGCGCGTCGGCCAGCAGTTCCGGACCCTTCATCACCGCGCCCGCCGGTATGCCCGCGGCCTGCAACTCGGCCATCAGCGTCAAGTGGTTGCGTTCCGCCGTCCAGGCCGCGAGCGCGTCGTGACCCCGGGTGCCGCCGTCGGCGACGGCGTCCTCGCCGACGAGGCCGGCAAGGGCGGCGCATTGGTCGAGGTCCTTGCAGGTGATGGCGATCCATCGGTCGTCGCGGCAGGGAAAGACGCCCTGCAGCGGATAGTGGTGGTGGCCGTTGCCGATCCGGCCGGGATCGACCCCGGCCAGCGACCAGGCGGTCATCGCGTCACCGATGTAGAGGCTGCACGCCTCCACCTGGCCGAAGTCGATGTGCTGGCCCTCGCCGGTGCGGTCGCGGTGGTTGATCGCGGCGAACAGCGCATTGGCGCCCATGACCCCGGCGAACAGGTCGCCGCCGGTGGTGCCCGTGAACAACGGCTCTCCGCCGGCGTACCCGGTGAGGTGGGTGAAGCCGGCCATCTGCTCGGTGGACATGCCGAAGGCGACGTAGTCCCGCCACGGGCTGTCGGCACCGAAGCCTGACAACGAGATCATCACCAGCCGCGGGTTGATGGCGCGCAGCGTGTCGTAGCCGAGCCCGAAACCGGCCATGACCCGGGGCGTGTAGTTCTCGATGAGGACATCCGCGTCCTTGACCATGGTCTTCAGGATCGCCACGCCGCGCGGATCCTTGAGATTGAGCGTGACGTCCTGCTTGTTGCGGTTCACCCAGTTGAAGTACGGCGAACTCTCCCAGCCCGGCAGTTCGGTGTCGGCGTTCGACGACGCGCTGCCCCGCCAGCCGTCGATCCGCTGAATCGACTCGACCTTGATGACCTCCGCACCGGCGTCCGCGGCAATCTGGGCGCACACGGGTCCGGCGAAGAACATCGACAGGTCGAGCACGCGAAGGCCTTCGAGAGGGAGTGGATTGTCGCCGTCCGGATCATCCGGCGTCGGCGACACGGTCGCCTCGGGCAGGTTCGCCAGCACCGATTCCGTGTGTTCGCCGAGCAGCGGCGGTCGCGATGGGCGTGGCTCGGTGGCGGTGGCATTAAACGGAATGCCCGGCACCTCGACCGTGCCGGCGACCGGATGCTCGAGTGCCGCGAAGAAGCCCCGGTGGCGATGGGGCGGCAGATCAAACAAGCCCGCCATGTCCGGCACGAGGCCGAACGGGACGCGCCACTTCTCCGCCTCGTGGAAAAGCTCCGCGGCGGTGCGGTCCGTCAGTGCGGCCTGGAACGCGGCGCGAATCTCCTCGACGCGTTCGTCCGGGTTGATCCACGACACCGTCCGATAGCGCGGGTCCTCGGCAATGTCCTTGCGGCCGAGGAACTCGCACAGCATGTGCCACTGCGGGCGCGTCAGGGCGTTCAGGCCGATGTAGCCGTCGGCCGTCGGCAGCATCAGCGGTACGCCGGCACCGCCACCTACCTTGGAGTAGCGCTCCGGGACGATGCCTCGGTATTCGTACAGCAGCGTCGGCATCTGCGCGCCGGCCAGTACCGCCTGCTGGACGCTGACGTCGACGTGGTCGCCGCGGCCGTGGCGCGTCCGACCGAGTATGGCGAGCTGCGTCGCGACCGCGGCAAAGGAACCGGCGAGGGTCTCGGAGAGCGCGCCTCCGACCTGCAGGGGTTCGCCTTCCGGCAGGCCGCACAGCTGACACCAGCCGCCCACGGCGCAGCAGACGAGATGCGACGACTGGTAGCCGGAATGGGGACCGAAGGAACCGAAGCCCGAAACCGTGGTGAGAATCACGCCCGGGTTCCACCGATGCAGCACGTCGTAGCCGAGCCCGCGCGCATCCAGGGACTCCGACGACTCTCCCGCGACGACCACGTCGAACCGCCGCACCAGTGCCGCGAGTTGCTCGCGACCTTGGGCCGAGTCGATGTCCACGGTCACGCTGCGCTTGCTGGTATTCAGGAAGAAGAACGCGGCACTGGTTTCGCGTCGCGACTCGCGGTCGTTCGCCCATGCCGGGAACGGCCCGAACTCGCGTGTCGCGTCACCGGTCCCGGGGCGTTCGACCTTTACCACGTCCGCGCCGAGATCGCCCAGGAGCTTCGCGCAGAACGGCGCGGCAACGCCCTCCGAGATGTCGAGAACGCGCACGCCGGCAAGTGGCGGCGGACGACCCGCCTCGGTCATCGTGTCATCCCGTGAGCTTGTTTGGTCCATTCCCCCGTTTGATGGGCTCGCACCCGCACACCCCGGCCAAAGGAACCAATCTAGCGCATTCGCCCGCGAGCTTGGTAGCCGTCGCCGTCAGCTCGCCTCGGCGTCCAGCCGCTCGGCCAGTTCCGGCTGCCCGTGGAACCGGGCCCAGCCGGCCGGCGTGCCCTCGTACAGATCGTCCCGGGCGAGGGGATTCGCGCCGGCGCGCTTCAACCGCTCGATGATCTCGACCCGGCCATCGGCGGCCGCCAGGTGGAATGCCGTCACGCCCTTGGCGTGGCCACCCAGCCAGCCGGTGACGTCCGGATCGGCCCCCTGGTCCAGGAGCCAGTCGACGATTTCGATGCGGTTGCGGAAGGTCGCCCGCAGTAGCGGCGTCGCCTCGTAGGCCCGGCCTTCGATCCGAGCACCCTTGGAGACCAGCAAACGGGCCGCCTCCAGGTGTCCGTTGGTGGCGGCCAGGATCAGTGCTTCGTCGAGCACTTCCTGGTCGTCGTCCTTCGGCACCCAGGGGAACCAGCCGTAGTTGGGCCGGTAGTACGCACGGTTCGCCTTCGCAGCGTCGGTCAACGCGCCGCTCGCATCGAACGAGGCCTCGATCGCCACCAAGTCGTTGAGCCCTGCCGCCACGCGCAGGTTGCCGGGTGCCCGATCCTTGGCGGCGATGACGCGCGCGACGTCGGGCCAGCCCCAGATGATCGCGTGCATCAACGCGGTTCCCCCCGGCAGCATCGTCTCGATGCGCGGGTCGGCACCCCGCTCGAGCAGCAGCTCCGCCATCTCTGCCGAACCGACGCTGTGCAGCGCGGACTTCTGCGTCGAGGCCACCGCGTTGACGAGTTCCGGCTCCGCGTCGAGATGCTCGGCAACGGCCTCGAGCTGCGCGCCTTCGACCTGATGGAAGAAGTCGATGGAACGCGCCTCCGCCCGCCCCGACCGGATCTCGCGTAGGCGTATCTCCATCTCCCGCCAAGCCGCGAACCCGTGCTCGATCGCGCTGACATCAAGGGCTTCGACCAGCGACGCCCGGGCCGGATCGAGGTCGGCGAAGCGAGGAATTCGCGCGAACCGCTCGCGCGCTTCCGCGAAACCGTCAGCGGCCTCCTCGGCGAGCCGCGCCAAGTAGGGCGTGTGGAAGGCGATTTCGTCGCTGTAGAGGTGGAAGGGCATGGGTTGGCGGATTTTGGTGGTCGGCACTAGGAATGCCCACGATGGGCTCATCGGTGCAAGTCAGCGAACTCCGGACTGCGTAACCAGTCCTTGGGGTAGCGCTCGGTGATCTCGTCCATGGCCGCTTGCGACCTCGGGTATTGCCCCTTGTCGTCGGTGTCCTCAATCCAGCCGGCCAGCGCGGTTCGCATCTCTTCTAGCACGGCGCTGTAGTCTGGGTCCTGTGCCAGATTGACGACTTGGTCAGGGTCGTTCTCGAGGTCGTAGAGCTCTTCCGCCAGCCGGGGTCCGTAGGGCGCGGCCTGTGCCGGCGTCAGCTTGCCCTCTTCGGCCAATCGCCGAATGGCAAGGAAGCTGCTGTCTTCCGGGTTCCGCGTCAGGGCGACCATCTCCCGGTGACCCCAGTTGATGAGCGGCCGGTCGAGCATGAAGTTACGGATGTAGTGGAAGCGCGGCCCCGTCACCGAGCGAACCCGGTCGATGACGTTGGCCATGCGGTCGGCCGAGGCGAATAGGTAGTCGCGGCGGTATTCCGGGTCGAAGACGTTCTTGGCGTCCATGAACCCGGGCACGTCGAGGCCGGCGAGCGCCAGCGAGGTCGCCGCGACGTCCATCAGGTTGACGAGATCGGCGCGCCGCGTCCCCGGCTTCACGATGTCGGTCTGTCCCGGCGCCACGACGATCAAGGGAATCCTCAAGCCCTCGTCGTAGCAGAACTCCTTGCTGCGCGGCAGGTCCGAACCGTGATCCGAGTAGAGCACGATGACGGTGTTCTCCCAGAGTCCATCCGCCTTCAGTTGCGCGACCAGCTCGCCCACCTGGTGGTCGGTGCGCAGCAGCGAGTTGTAGTGGTTGGCGATGTGCTGGCGCACCTGGGGGAGGTCGGGATACTGGGCCGGCACGCGAACGTCCTCCGGCCCCACGGGCTCAAGACCAAGCGCTTCGACTTCCGCGGCGATTCTCTGGACACTCTTGCCCCCGGCCACCTTCGTCTGGCCGAAGAACGGCTTGCCCTCGGCCACGTCGCGCCAGTGGCCGCCGCCCTGCGAACCCTTGTAGGACGGGATGTCGGTCGGTTCGGGGTCGATCGTGTAGAGCTTCGACCGGTCGTAGGTGAAGTTGTAGTCGTCCTTGCCGCCGTTGTAGGTCTCGTAACCGGCTTCCCGGAATAGCTCGGGCACCGTCACGACCCCTTCCGGCAGGTGGATCTGGTAGCCGGGAACCCGCCCGGACCGTTGATCATGCGCACCGATCCGAATCGCGTAGCTGCCCGTGATCAGCGACGAACGCGTGGGGCTGCACACCGGCGTCGGTGCATAGGCCCGCTCGAAGAGCACGCCCGCCTCCGCCAGCGCGTCGATGTTGGGCGTCTCGACCAGATCGTGCCCGTAGCTCGAGTACCACGGCGACTGGTCGTCGATGTCGAGCCACAGGACGTTGGGTTTGCCGACGGTCGGTTCCTGGGCCACCGTGACACCGGCAAGCAGTGCACACAGAGCCAAGAAGGTGATCGCGTAGGGGCGGCCCTTGCGGTCGCCCGCAAGGGCTCCCGCACTCCCTCTGCCGATTGCTTGCGGCCCGCCACAAGGGCGGCCCCTACGGGTGTCACCTGTCATTGTTGAATCGCCTCTCGAGCTACTGGTCGCCGCGAAATTCCGGGCTTTGCAACCAATCCTTGGGAAACCGCTCAGTGATCTCGTCCATCGCCGCCTGCGACCTCGGATACTGGCCCTTGTCGTCCGTGTCCTCGATCCAGCCGGCAAGCGCCTCGCGCATTTCGCCCAGCACCTCTGCATAGGCGGGATCTTCGGCGAGATTGACCACCTCGTCCGGGTCGTTCTCGAGGTCGTACAGCTCTTCGGCAACCCGCGGTCCGTAGGGCGCGGCCTGTGCCGGCGTCAGCTTGCCCTCTTCGGCCAAGCGCCGGACGGTGAGAAAGCTGCTGTCGTCAATGTTCCGCGGCAGGTCGATCATTTCCCGGTGACCCCAGTTGATGAGCGGCCGGTCGAGCATGAAGTTCTTGATGTAGTGGAAGCGCGGGCCCGTCACCGAGCGAACCCGGTCGATGACGTTGGACATGCGATCCGCCGAGGCGAATATGTAGTCGCGGCGGTAGTCCGGATCGAACAGGTTCTTGGCATCCATGAATGCCGGCACGTCGAGACCGGCGAGTGCCAGCGAGGTCGCGGCGACGTCCATCAGGTTGACGAGATCGCCGCGGCGCGTACCGGGCTTCACCACGTCCTTCAGACCGGGGGCGACCACGATCAGGGGAATCCGCAAGCCTTCGTCGTAGCAGAACTCCTTGCTGCGCGGCAGGTCGGAACCGTGGTCCGAGAAGAACACGATAACGGTGTTCTGCCAGAGCCCATCCGCCTTCAGTTGCGCGACCAGTTCGCCCACCTGGTGGTCGGTTCGCAGCATGCTGTTGTAGTGGTTCGCGACGTGCCGCCGCATCTGGGGAACATCGGGATACTGCGCGGGCACCCGAACGTCCTCCGGCCGAACCGGCGTCAGGCCAAGCGCCGTGAGTTCAGCATCGATATTCACGACGAGCTTGCCGCCCGATGCCTTCGTGTGGCCGAAGAACGGCTCGCCTTCCGGCACGTCGCGCCAATGGCCACCGCTCAGCGGACCCTTCCAACCCATCTGGGCCGGCTGTTCGGGGCCGATCGAATAGAGCTTCGAGCGGTCGTAGGTGAAGTTGAAATCGTCCTTGCTGGCGTTGTAGGTCTCGTAGCCGGCTTGCCGGAACAGCTCGGGCACCGTCACCACGCCTTCGGGCAAGTGGATCTGGTAGCCGGGAACCCGCCCGGATCGATGGTCGTGGGCACCGATCCGGATGGCGTAGCTGCCCGTGATCAGCGACGAACGCGTCGGGCTGCACACGGGCGTCGGCGCATAGGCTCGCTCGAAGAGCACGCCCTCCTCCGCCAAGGCATCGATGTTCGGCGTGTCGACGAGTTCCTCGCCGTAGGCCGAGAACCATGGCGACTGATCGTCGATGTCGATCCACAGGACGTTGGGCTTGGCGGCCGTCGTTTCCTCTGCGACAGCAGCACCGGCGAGCAGCGCACACAGAACGAGCGACATGCCCCGGTAAGGGCGATCTGGACCCGTCAATCTCATTGCGTCATCTCCGTGTGGTCGACCCGCGCGGTCGCCCCTCGTTCTCGAACAATTTCGGTTCGACGGGGACGCGCCGCAACCACCATACGATCATCGCCGCAGGGGCGACGCTTGTCGCCCGCGTTTGATCTCGACCGTTGTTTTCCCCACGCGCGGGAACCAACCCGAACGCGTCGCCATGCGGGCCGCCACAAGGGCGGCCCCTACGTGTTCATACCCGTGCACGGGGTTGTTCCGTTTCGAACAACGCCGCCAACTGCTCGGTCATGGCGCCGCCCAACTGTTCCGCGTCGGTGATGGTAACCGCCCGTCGGTAGTGGTGCGTCACATCGTGCCCGATACCGATGGCGATCAATTCCACCGGCGAGTGGTCCTCGATCATCTCGATGGCGTACTTCAGATGCGCCTCCAGATAGCTGCTCGGGTTGACCAGGAGCGTCGAGTTGTCCACCGGAAGACCGTCCGAGATCACCATCAGCACCTTGCGCTGCTCGTGGCGGATCACTAGCCGGTTGTGCGCCCAGATGAGCGCCTCGCCGTCGATGTTCTCTTTCAAGAGTTCCTCGCGCATCATCAGGCCGAGGTTGCGCCTCGAGTGCCGCCACGGATCGTCGGCGGACTTGTAGATGATGTGCCGCAGGTCGTTCAGACGCCCGGGATTCGCGGGCTTGCCGGCGTTGATCCACTCCTCCCGGGACTGTCCGCCCCGCCATGCGCGAGTGGTGAAGCCGAGGATTTCGACCCGCACCGAGCAACGCTCCAGCGTCCGCCCGAGGATGTCGCCGCACACCGCCGCGATGGTGATGGACCGTCCGCGCATCGAACCCGAGCTGTCGATCAGCATGGTCACCACGGTGTCGCGGAACTCGGTCTGCTTCTCCTGCTTGAAGGCGAGCGGGTTCATCGGATCGATGACCACCTGGGGAAGCCGCGAGGTGTCGAGGATGCCTTCGTCGAGGTCGAACTCCCAGGACCGGTTCTGCTTGGCGAGCAGGCGCCGCTGCAGGCGGTTGGCGAGTTTCGACGTGGCGTGCTGCAGCGAGAGCAACTGCTGGTCCAGGAGCTGACGCAGGCGTATGAGCTCGTCCGACTCGCAGAGATCCTCGGCCTTGATCACCTCGTCGAACTCCTCGGAATACGCCGAGTAATCCTTGTCCACCCGGATACGGCCCAACTCGTCCGGACTGAAGTTCGGCGCATCCTCCGGTTCCGCCTCGGCCCCAAGCTCCGAGAGATCCATGTCGGCGTCCATCTCGACCATGGTCGCCTCGCCTTCGCCGTCCTCGTCGCCGAGGGAATCCTCGTCGAGGGCGACGTCCTCCGGTGCATACTCCGCCTCGGGTTCGGCAGCATCCTCCATGGACTCGACGTCCTGGTCGCTGTCGTTGTACTCCGGCTGATCGTCGAGATCGGCCCCGAAGCCCAGATTCTGCAGAATCGACCGACAGCCCCGCGCGAACTCCTTCTGATCCAGCACATAGTCGGAAAGCGCCTCGATGTGCTCGCCGGCACGTTCCTCCACGAAATCCCGCCAGAAGCGGACCACGTTTTCCGCCGACGGCGGCAGTTCGCGTCCCGTCAGGCGCTGCCGGACGATCAAGCCCACCGCCACCGACAGCGGCGCTTCCGTCTCGGCGGTGACGGTGTCGAATGCCGCCTGCTTGCAGACCGCTTCGAGAGACGCTTCGAGGTTCCTGGCAACGCCCTCCATGCGCATCGAGCCGATGGACGCAACCCGGGCGTCCTCCACCCACTCGAACATCTCCTGGGCCGGGCCCGCACGCGGCTGGCTGCGCCGGTGCACGGCCTCGTCGTGGTAGCGGAACTTCAGCGCGAACTCGTCGCCGACACCGCGCAAGGCGTTCAGTTCCTCTGCGCTGCAACCCAGGTTCGGGAGCGGTACGTGGACGTTGTTGCCACGCACACCCGCAGCACCCTTGCCGAAGGTGACGTCGAGTTCGTCGTTCTCGGCAAGCGCGCGCAGCGTCGCGCTGGTAGCCCGCTTGTAGACCTCGAGCGGTTCGTCCGCGTCGTTCATCGGCTTCAGACCTCGATGCGTGCTACCCGGGACAGCGGGGCCCAGGTTCTCGCCCGTGCGGCGTGGTACTCGGCCACCGGAGTATCAAGAGAGTCCCGGCTTCTCCCGTACACCGACCGCGGCGAACAGCCCGTCCGGCGGCAGCAACGAAATCGTGGACGTTCATCTTCGGTCCTCTTGGTCGACGGCGAGGGGCTCCGGGCCTCATACCAAGGCCTTCAAGCCCAACGCATCGAGCAAATTAGTGGCAGCTACGGTCGCGACCGCATGTCAGATAGGAACATGGCCAAGGCGAACGATAGCCGTTAGCGCCGTGTACGACAAACCCTTGGTACGCGAACACCAGCCTCAATCCGCTCCGGCACCGGATTCGATCAAGGCGAGCGTCTCGGCAACGGCCGCCGTCGAAAGTGCATGGTCCAGGGTGGCGAGAGACGCGTCGGCACGCAGGGCCAACTCCAGGTAAAGGGCATCGTAGAGCGACAATCTGCGCGTCCGGGCCAGCGCGAATGCCATCTCGACATCCGGCGTCGCATCGGTTCGGACGGGCAGTTCGCGGAGGCGGCGCAAGCAGTCGTCGACCTCGTCCGCGCTCAACCGCCGCCGCCGTTCTGCCGCGAGCAGCGCGCTTCGCACCTCGACATGCCAGACGTGCGGGACCAGCGCCACCTCCGTCTCCAGCCGTTCCAATGCGGCCTGCGCACGCGGGTCGTCTTCGTCGTCGAGGAGCCATGCCACCACGTCGGACGCGTCGAGCACAAGGCTCACCAGCGACGGCCTTCCCGAATCAGTTCGAGTATCTCCTCGGTCGTCATTCCTGCCGGGCGCCGCCGCTTCCGCCACGTTCGAAACCGTTCCACGGCCGCTTTCCGCGCGGTGTCGCCCTCGTTGCCCGCCGGCGACAGATGCGCGACGGTCTTGCCGTGGCGCGTGATCGCCACGGTTTCGCCGTACTCCACTGCCCGCAGAAGCTCCGCCAGGTGAGCCTTCGCCTCGGTTGCCGCCACTTCGCGCATACGAATATCTAACCAGTTATTCTGACCGGATAGATTAGCACAGACGGTTCGACGAACCGGTGCAACGTCCGCGTGTGTTGCCACGTACGCCCATGGCACCCTTGCCGAACGCGACGCCGGTTCGTCGTTCGCGGCGAGCGCGCTACGCCACGTTGGTCGGGGGCTGTTGAACCTCACCGGTTCGTCGCGACCGTCCAGCCGATCTCAGACCTTCAGGGTGATGCCTCGTGTCGCGTCGCCCAGATCCTCGCCCATGCAGCGTTGGTAGTACTCCGCCACGATCGGCCTTTCCAATTCGTCGCACTTGTTGAGGAACGACACCCGGAAGCCGAAGCCGAGATCGTGGAAGATGTCCGCGTTCTCCGCCCAGTGCAGCACCGTACGCGGCGACATGACCACCGAAACGTCGCCGTTGACGAAGCCCTTGCGGGTCAGATCCGCCACCGCGACCATGTTGGAGATCGTGCGCCGGCCCTCGTCCTGGTCCTGCCACGCCTTGGCCTTGCCGTAGACGATGTCCACCTCCATGTCGTGGGGCAGGTAGTTCAGCGTCGTGACGATGTTCCAGCGGTCCATCTGACCCTGGTTGATCTGCTGGGTGCCGTGATAGAGCCCCGTCGTATCCCCAAGGCCCACCGTATTCGTCGTCGAGAACAGGCGGAACGCATCATGGGGCCGGATGATCCGGTTCTGGTCGAGCAGCGTCAGGCGCCCCTCCACCTCCAGCACGCGCTGGATGACGAACATCACATCCGGGCGGCCGGCGTCGTACTCGTCGAACACCAGCGCCGTCGGATGCTGCAAGGCCCAGGGCAGGATCCCCTCCTTGAACGAGGTGATCTGCTTTCCGTCCTCGATCACGATGGCGTCCTTGCCGACCAGATCGATCCGGCTGATGTGGCTGTCCAGGTTGACGCGGATGCACGGCCAGTTGAGCCGCGCCGACACCTGCTCGATGTGCGTCGACTTCCCGGTGCCGTGATAGCCCTGGATCATCACCCGCTTGTTGTGGGCGAACCCGGCCAGGATCGCCATGGTAGTGTCCGGGTCGAACTGATAGTCGTCGTCGATGTCGGGCACATATTCCGTACGCCTGCTGAAAGCCGGCACGTACATATCTTGATCGAGCCCGAAGCTATCCCGCACACTGACCGTGGTGTCCGGCAGCATGTCGGGCGAAAGCGACGAGTCGTGGACGTTCATTCTCGGTCCTCTTGGTCGTGAGCGTGGGAGGTCTCTGGGCCTTGGCCTTGAGTCACCGGCCCAGCGCTTCGGACAGATCGGTTTGAGCTACAGATCGCGACGGCGTATTAAATCAGGGAACATCACCTATGCCAACGATCCTACTAGTGCGACACGGCCAGGCCGCGGCGGGTTTCGGGAGCCACCGGGATCCCGGTCTCGACGACGTGGGACTGTCCCAGGCGGAGGCCACGGCTGAGGACCTGGCGGCGCGGTTCGAGGAGCCGGTGCCGATCTACTCCAGTCCGTTGAAACGGGCGCAGGAGACAGCGGCGCCGTTGGCTCGCAGGTGGGGAAGTGACGTGATCCTCGAGCCTCGGGTGGCGGAGATTCCGTCGCCGACGGAGGATCTGAGGGAGCGGGCGCGGTGGTTGCGGGGGGTGATGGCGGGGAAGTGCACGGACTTGCCGGAAGACCTGCTGCGGTGGCGGCAGGAGTTGATTGAGTGTGTATTGGGGTATGGGACGGACGCGGTGGTGTTCTGTCACTTCATTGCGATAAACGTAGTGGTTGGGGCGGCAACTGAGGCTGAGGAGTTGATTGTGTTTCGGCCGGATAATGGGTCGGTCACGGAGGCGCGGACCGGAAGTGGCAGCCTCAAGTCGATTGCTCTGGGTAGCGAGGCGAGTACTCGGGTGAATTGATGATTTGGACGCGGAAGCGAACCGCAACAGCCCGCTGTTGAGTCGGCGGCGACTGCTTAGGAGTGTTGCCGACCCGAACTGCCCGCGTATAGTTGTGTACGAGGTTGAGAGCCACACCGAGGCGTCTGTCCGTGAACGAGGCTCCTGCAAACCCAGCCGTCAATCGGAGCAGAGTCGTGGCGCGTGGCAACTACCTCGAGCAATTCATCGAGCTGAACGTCAATAGGTCAAGACCGCCGGAGAAAGTGCACAAGCCCTGCATGTTGCTCGCCGTGATCGACCTTGCCGAACGCGGCGTTTTGAAGGACAACAGCATTCGCTACGACGACACTCTCGAAGGATTCGCCGAGTATGCCGAGGCGGTTCGACCGGGCGAGAATCTGGAGCCGAACTGGCCCTTCTTCCACCTAAGAAACGAACCATTCTGGCAACTTCAACCCAGCCGCCGGCCACAGGATGAGTACCGCCGAACGCATGGGGCGATGATGGGGCGCAGCGCATCGCTGTGCGATGATCTCTATCGGGACCTGGTCGCCAGCCCTGGGTTCCGTGCCGCGATGCGAGACGCCCTCATCGTGCGCTGGTTTCCCGAGCGACGAGAGAACGTCGAGGCTGTATTGGCCTCACGTTTGCCCTCGAACGAATACGAGACTCGGCTTCGCGACGGCGATGCCAAACCCACCGAAAGGCCGGATTCCGACAGCCGGAGTCAAGCCTTCCGGAAGCTCGTCCTGCAAGCGTACGACTACCGTTGTGCCGCCACAGGTTGGCGAATCATCGTTCCGCCGGTTGGTTCGCTGGTGGACGCGGCCCACCTCGTGCCGTTCAACCTATCCAAGGACGACCGGCCCAGCAACGGAATCGCCCTTTCGCCAACCTTCCACCGCGCGTTGGACCGACATCTGATCGCCCCAGCCCCGAACATGGTATGGCGCATCTCGAAAGCGGTCGACAAGCGCATACCAGACAATCGACCGTTGACCGAGTTGGAGGGCCAGCGAGTCATCTTCGAAGGGAAGCGTCAACACCACCCCGCACCCGAGGCACTCGAATGGCGAATCGATCATTTGCTGACGACGTAGAGACTCCCACACCACCATTCGCACAAGGATCGTTCCACTTCAATTGGGGCCGCCCCATTCGGGAATCTGCTGATCGTTGCTAAGGCGCAGTCTCTGAAGTCCTAGCGCGACGAACACGTCCTCCAGATCCGATGCCGACCCGACGGCGGGCAGTCTCGCGGTCGCCTCCAGCAGAAATCGATCTCCCAATTCTGCGGGTTCCGCACAATAGCCGGCGTCCCACCAGTCCACGACGCGGTCCTTGGCCTTCCGCAATGTGTCGCCGTTGGGGAGCAGATCGCGTTTCTGGTGCTGGTTAACCGAGCGACTCGAGGGCAGGAGGTTCCACAGGTCGCCACACGGCCAAGCTGACCAAGGGAAGCAATGGTCGATGTCCAAGCTGTTGCGGCGCAGCGCTTTTCCCGTCCAGACGCAATACAATTTTTGCTTGGCATCGAGCATACCGAACGCCCGCCTCCGCACGTCTTCAACGTCCCGCGTCGGCTCGACCCATGCCAATGTCGTTCGAACAGAACCTTCATCGATCGCGCGGTTCTGAGTCTTGCCGTACCTCACGGATAGACGCACCCACTCTTCGACGAGAGCTGGTTCTATCCACACAGCGTAGCGCTGCATGGCGCGCCAGAGGTGTATGGGCACGGATAGCTTGCCGAAACTCCAGAGGTAGTCGCCGTCGAGCCTAAGGGCGTTGGGCATCCGCGTGACGCCGCGATCGACCGGAAATATGCGGTTGTCGTTGCCGGATCTCTTGTCGTCGTAAGTTAGGTGCGCCGCGGGCATACGATCGATTGTCGCGCAGGCGTCGCGCAGCGATTGGTGCATCGCTCGTTGTCGGTCGGAACCCACGACGCCGCCAGCACGCAGGTCGAGCGGTGAAACGTCGCCGAGTTGCCCTAACGCCGTCTTCGCAAACCCAAGCTTCTCGAACCCAGTCGTATTGGTCGGGTTCTGTGGCACGTTTGCACGTAGTAAAGGCAGATACAGTCGAAGCCAAAACAGCGCGACGATGCCGAGCGGGACCTGCACGAAATCACCAACTTCCCGGGCGAAACCCGGTGCGCTGTGGGCAACCCGGCAGATTGTTCTTAGAAGCGCCAGCTTGTAGGTCGACGACTTGTCGTCATTGAGGACGATTCGCCGGATCAAGGGAAGTGCGCCGGTGCCGTCGTCCGGGACGCGAATGATGATCCGGGTCCAGGAGATCTGCCGACGAGCAAGGAAGTCGGCTACGCGTTGCGTGGGTTCGAGGTATGCGCCGTGGCGTCTCGCCAGCTGTTCGATCTCCCCGGTCGACACCGGGTACATGCCCCGGTCGACCTCGGCGGGGCCTTCGCGCAGCGTAATGGCGATCTTGCCGCCAGGTTTCAGCAGCGTGACCAGCTTGCGGAACGCGCGTTCTCGGTGGCTCGGCGCCACGAACATCCAAACGGAGTTCACGAGGATGAAGTCGAACGAAAGGCCGGTGCGAAACGTCGCCGAAAGGTCGGGAAGACAGTCGGCAAACAACCTGAAAGTGCTGTTGGGATGCAGCCGTTTACACTCGTTCCGCATCGTGGGGTTCGGCTCGATCGCGACGACGTCGTGTCCCAAGCGCGCAAGCCATGCAGCATCCCGACCACTACCGCTGCCTACATCCAAGATGCACGCCTTTTCGTCAGGTAGGAGGTCGATTAGCCAATCGTTGACGCGCACCGCGGAGACAGTCTCGTACCGAGCAGCAGCCTCCCTGACCTCAAAGTCGGGTGATCGTCTGCTTCGCGAGTGTTGTTCCTCGTTGTCGGGCATGCCCGTCTAGGACTCGGGCGACAAGCGGCAACCTATCCCAAATCGTACGTTTGTGTGAAGCGCTGTGTATCGCAATCCTGCAAGGTACGCATGCACGCCCGCACGGTCTGCCACGTCGATGGCGGCAACGTGACGCTTCATATGGCGGTGGCAGATGGATGTACTCGGTTCCGGGTTGCCAACCCAAGCGCGACGGGTGCGCGACCGGGCAGTATGCGCGCTCGCCGGTCACCTCGCCGCGAGTCCAAGAACAGGCTCCGCCTCAGCCCGACGGGGCGTGTGCCGTAGGCGACCCTCACGCGCCCGGGGCTCGCCGTCGCCCGGGCCGAAAGTACCAAATGCCGTTCATCGCGCGAACACGGGCGAGGCCGGATGACGCTCACCGCCGACAATCTCGCACACGCATTTCAGCATTCGTCTACCGTGTTTCCACCCTTCGCCGACTGGCGGACGTTCTCGGCGCATCGCAGCTTACTACTGCCTCGATCTGGCGGACATGCTCGGCACCGACCGGGTGGTGCCGGTGGTTGTCTTCCTGCGCGACTCCGGCCGGGCGCCCGCCGTCGCTCGCTTTCGACACCGAGCACCGCTCCTACCTGACCTTCGAATACATTGCGTGCAAGCTGCCGGAGAAGACCGCCGAGCGCTGGCTGGACAGCGACAACGTGGTCGCCCGGGTCCATCTGCCGAACATGCGTAGCCCCCCGGAGCGCCGGGTCCAGAGCTACGCGCGAAGCGGTGCGCGGCCTGCTGGAGCTTGAGGCTGGACCGGGAGGAGCGTGCGAAGTACGTCGACTTCATCGGCTTCACACGATCAACATCCCGTGCTACTTTCCGCTACGCTCTTCCATCAGTCATGGACGCATCGGGATGTCGAGGTGGTCCCCCAATCTAACGGAATAGGCTCGCTACTTTGACCAACAACATCTCAGCTGGCCGACAGGCGCCAAAGCCCGTCGCGGTGGACCTATTCAGCGGTTGTGGCGGTCTAACACTCGGGCTCAAGCACGCGGGTTACCGAGTGGCTGCCGCCGTCGAGTTGGATGAGCTCGCGTGCAACACGTATCGCGACAATCATCCGACGACCGCGCTAATTCAACGAGACATCCGCGATATCACGGGCGCCGACATCATCACCGCATCCGGCCGTATCCCTGATGTCGTAGCTGGCTGTCCGCCCTGCCAAGGCTTTTCCTCAATTCGCACCAAGAACGGTCACCTTTCTGTAAACGATCCCGACAACGAGCTTGTACTCGAGTTCCTACGCCTTATCACTGACATCAAGCCTCCGCTGGTCATGATGGAGAACGTTCCTGCACTGGCACGAGACAAACGAGCTAAACGGATCATGCAGCGTTTGCGCGCAAGTGGCTACAAGTCAAGGATCCAAGTCCTTGATGCCCAACACTTCGGCGCGCCGCAACGCCGACGCCGGATGATATTGATTGCTTCGATCTATTCGTTGCCTGAGTTTGCCGAACCTTCTTCGCGTTCGCTGACGGTCCGAGACACCATCGGCGACCTCCCGACGCCACTCGCAAGCGAAGACGTACTCCATAACTATCCCGTGCGGCGTTCCGCATCCGTCTTGGCAAGAATCAAGCAAATACCCAAGGATGGCGGAAGTAGGATGGATATCTCGACAAAGTACACGTTGAATTGCCACAGAGCTTTTGATGGATTCAAAGACGTATACGGTCGGATGGCATGGGATCGTCCTGCTCCTACGATTACAGGCGGCTGCATCAACCCGTCCAAGGGTCGTTTCCTCCATCCCCAAGATGACCGCGCGATTACACTTCGTGAGGCAGCGATGCTGCAAGGATTCCCCCGAACCTACAGATTTGACCTCTCAAGGGGGCGATATCCCGCTGCTCAGTTGATCGGAAACGCGTTTCCACCCGGCTTCGCACAGAAGCACGCCGCGTCCCTGCTTCGCCAACATTTTGAACATCGACATGGAAATTGACAGCCGGTCCGAACGGCGCACACTGCTCGCAAGGCTCAAGCCGTGTAGAAGATCGGAAACGACACTAACCCATCGTTTTTTCTCGGACCGAGCAGCGTCCCTCCCGTAGCTTTTCGTAAATGAACTCGCACCCATTCCAAGGTCTTTCGCGCCTTCCCTCGCGACCGATCTCGCAAGCGACGACCCGGTATTAGCCGAGCGTTGCCTTCGGGCCTACTACCAAGCCATTGAAGTAGCCTTCTACCCCGTCCTCGCTGTCCCCGATGAGAGTTGTTCGGTCGAGAAACCTATTGAACGACTCGCATGAGGTCTCGGGTACGAGAACGCAGGAATGACAGGCCGCCCAATTGTACGACTCCGACGTACTAGTAATGCCTTTGATGCACAACGGATCCGATGAACACCAGCTCACCGCCTCCAATGCCCCCCGCAAAATGTTCGCGAACAAATCAGGCTCCGCTTGCCGCGCGAGTCCTCCCAACGTACCCTCCGAATCGCTCGAGGAGGTGTAGATCAAGATGCCCGACATTTCCTGGCCCGCTCCGTCATCATAAATTCGTTCGCGAATCGAAGCCGTCTCATAGCCGCATTCCAGGAAACGTATCGCATCAGGGCGTGCGCGAGGCTGTGCAGCAGTAGCCTGCGGGGCGTGACGCCCAGCCCGGTCGGTTCTCCGCTCCCTCCCGCCGAACCGCAGTCATTTCGGAAATGTGCGTCGATCAATGCCGCTCGCTCGCGGATGGATTCGTCCGTCTCCCACTCTCGCACCCGCGACCGGTTCAACGATAGGAAAATCCCCTCACCCCTGACTTCGATCGCTGGCAACCAATCCATGGGCCCGCTCGACAACGCTCCGAGTGTCGCCCTCCCCGGCTCGTCCGGGGACGCTGGCTCGTAGATCCGTGAGAAGGACTTGAGGGCTCTCACCTCCCTCAACCTGACCACCCTGGCAAGCTTCTCGATGTACGGCGCAAGAAACTCGGGAACCTCCTGTTGACGCACTTCGAATTCCCGGTCTGCGACTCCTTCATCGCCGGAACCGGGGGACCCTTCCCTCAGGTTCCTGTATTCGTCGTACTTAAGATCCCCGTCTTCCGGATTCTTGGCTGCGTCGACACGGTTTTCCAACTCGTCCAGAACCTCTTCCAGGGACATTCCCAACGCATTTTCGAAGGTCGTCTCATAACGCCTTAGGAGGATGGACCGCTCTTCTCTCGTTGAGTCGACAACGAGAGACCAATTCACGCCGATAAGTCCCTGCAACCTATCCGACCAGGGGGGGATGCTGAGCGCGGACACGACAATCGGAAAGTAAAGGTTCGACGCTCCCCTCTGCAACACTCGGGGCGTCGCGTTGCATTCCTCCACTTCTTCGCCGAGCCAGGGACGTCGTCCGCTGCATCCCAGACCGCTCAGGGTTTGCTCTCCGAACACTCCCTCCATCGCAACGCCAGCCCCGCAGTCGTTGCACACCAGATACAGTCCAGACAACCCGATCGAGCCCCGGTTCTCCAGTCTCATTCGGCCCGTCTTTTTGCAGGTCTCTTTGTGGTCCGCTCGAGACAACCACCAGTTCCAGGGAAATTCGTCGAGATGGCCCTTCTCGCAAGCCGTCACGAACCGTACCGGAATCACGTGAACACGCCTGCCGGCCTTGTTGGAACACGCTACGCACCACCTCGACGGATCTCCGGGCTCCTTGTCCCATCTTCTTGCCAGCTTTACTTCGTTGCAGGACGGACATTGCAGCCTCGTCGGAAACCTCGCGCCGACCAGCCAGGACTTCTTGGCGTCGCCGTCGCGGTCACGATCGTCGACCGGAGGAAGCCGGAAGCCCTTTACGGAGATCCGAGCCTCTAGCCTGGGCTCCGACAGCGATTGGGCGTTGCCCGGAAACGGTGGCCCTGCTGTCGCGTCCCAGTGTTCGAGACCAGCCGCCAGCGCGGACACCGGTCCTCCGCCCCGACCTCCCGCGCGGAAATCGATAACAGCGCCCGGCCCGTAGTCCAGAACCCGTGTCCGTCGCACCTCTCCCAGGAAATTTTTCGCCACCGCTATCGATTCCTGTTCAATTCGGCGGACTCCCACAATTGAAAGTCCACGCCCGGCTCCACGTTTCTCATCGAGTTCGGCGTTTCCCAAGCTGTGGTTTCCGCGAGACCCGACGCCTTTCTGGCCGCGGCCTTCTCCGCGGAAATCAACAGACTCTCCCGGAATCTCCAGTCCGACCAGTAAGATCTGAGGTCACCGCGATCCTCCCACTCCTCTAACAACCGCTCCAACTGAACTCGCGTCGCCTCCGCCTCCCGCACATCGATCGCGGCCACCCGGGAGAGGATCACTGGAACGATCTCTTCGTCCAACAGCCGTCTCTTGGCGGCGGTGAGCGTCGGACTCCGGAACCCCCGAAGCGAATGCCTGGCGAGCCCGACCAAGGCCGCATGCAGCGCTTTATCGCGGGCTCGAGAGGCGAACGGCGTGACACTCGTGGCCTCGATGCTCCGGTAAAGGCTTGAGTGCCACGTCCGGAATGTCTCGTAGTGCGCTCGATCCCTCGGCTTGCTGTTGTTGTAGATCGTCACCACCAGGCCGGGAACCCGCTGACGGCCGACTCGACTGGTGGACTGAATGTACTCCGACATCGTTTTCGGCTGCCCGTTAACGACCATCAGACCCAGGCGCGGAATGTCGACGCCGACACTGAGCATGTTGCTGGCTAGAAGCGTATCGATCGAGCCGGGTTCACCGAATGGCACTGCCAACCGCCTCAATACCTTAGGAATCTCCGAAGACGCTTTCCTGCTCGTCATCTCCTCCGGCGCAGCGAGGACGCGAGGTCGCTCAGCGCGACGGCGGGAAAACGCGCCGATGGACTTCGTTACGTCGTCCTGCATCGCCACCAGCGCGCCTCCCAGTATCCGCAGGGAGTTGAAATAGGCGACCAGCGTGCCGTAGGGATCCCGTTCTTCCTCGGACATCCGCGGATCGAGCACTCCTTGGAGAAGTGAAGCGCAGACCGCCTGCATCATGTACTTGTCGGTACGGCCCGCCGTAGTTAGCCCGACGTATCGTCTTCCCGGCGACCGTTCGTCGGTCTTGGCGAAACCCGAGTTCTCCCCGTCTATCGCGGGCGGAGGGAACTGAAACGCCTTGCGCCGGAACAAGGCACCCACCTGTTCGTCCGCCCGCCGGATCGTCGCCGTCGAACCGATGACCTTTGGCGCTATCCCGTCGTTCGTACACAGGTGGTCCACCACCGTCTCGTAGATCCCTGCAAGCGTTCCCAACGGACCCGAGATCAGATGCAGTTCGTCCTGGATGATCAGGTCGGGGGGATCTCGATCCGTATTTCGGCCGAAAAGAACACCCACGTCGTCCCGACGAACGAGCTGTGCGAACTTGTCGACGGTCCCGACGAGTAGCGAGGGCGGGTTCTTGTAGATTCGATCGTCGACCGTAAGAACGGGGATCTCGCCCCATTCCGACAAGACACAGTCGTCCTCACCGCACCTACACCAAAACCTACTCCTGTCTTCTGAAATCTCCCAAAGCAGCTCGGTTCGGCACGCGGGACAGACCTCTATCTGCTTAGGTGTCGACTCGTTGTCCGTGTGAAGCACCTCGATCGCTGTCTTCGAGTCGTTCGGAGTGGATCCTTGCCCCACCCATAGACCGATCGAAAACTCCGTACTCCCCAGTTCGCCGTCTGCGTTCGGCCCGCTGCGGCGCATCAGTTCGCACGCACATATCAGCGCCGCCGCCCGCTGAAACTGCTGAATGGTAAGCGTGCGCAGCGTGTATCGCATGAAGACCGCGGTGCCGTAGGACCGGTGCTTGTCCCGTTGCGTCAACCTCCGGTAAAACATGACGAATGCGGCGACCAGCAGGTATGCCTCGGTCTTACCGCCCCCCGTTGGAAACCAAATCAGGTCGAGAATTCGCCGATCTTCGTGATCACGTTCCTGAAAGGACCTTATGCACATCAGTGCGAACCCCAATTGAAACGGTCGCCATTTCAGTTCCCGTTCCTGAGTCGCCGGAGGTCGACCCCACGAGGCCTGTGTTGCCATTGCCGCATTCGCCGTCCGAAACGCGCGCCCGACTAGGTCGTCCGACGCAATCAGCGAAATTCCGTCGCGCATCCTCTCCAGCGCCATGCGACATCGGACAAGGTGCTTGTCCGCTTGTTTCTTCAGGTCGTCGGATGACAGCCGAGCTGCTTTTTCCTTCTCCCCGCCCACCCAAAGCTCGTAGGCGTCGGCCAAGGTTCCAAGCGTCTTCTCCAGGCCCGCCGGGCCCGCTTCTGCCAGGAACTCCGCCGTCGGCGGACGCAATCCCCTCTCCGCGTACGTGCGGGCGAACACCGGGTCTCCGTCCGGATCGACCGACATCACAAGCACGTCCGGTATCCAAGAGGTCTTGACTTCGGCGACTCTGTCCGTCCCGTCTTTGCTCCAGCCCGCCGAACAGGTATGCCCGGTTGCGAATTCGACGGCTTTCCGGTAGATCAAAGCCGCCGTCTTGGAGTCCTCGTCGGTAGCCAAGTCGACCACTGGCCTGGGTACCAGTTGCGACGGCTCCACAGGCACGACGCTCATCTCGAACTGGAAAAACGTCTTCTCCTCCGCTTCGACTCGGGTCCCATCCTTTTCGTGGCGGTTTCGGTTAATCGCCTGCACCGTAACGGCGACTCGATCGTCGATCTCCAACGTTCGTACAAAAAGCCCGAGGCCTGGCACGACCCCTTCACCGTCCGGCTCCTCCTGACCCAAATCGATCTCCCTGGCCCCCCGATCCAGAACCACTTCGCGCCGGCACCGCACCGAGGCCCTACGCCAGACGCGCTTCAGCTTCGAAGTTCCGAACGAATCCGCCTCGTCGGCCTCCACCCCCCTCGCCTCTTCCGTTTCATGCGGCCCAGCCCCTTCTCCACCCGTTTGCCCTGCGAATCGCTTGTCATCCGGATCGGTAGCTTCACCGGGCTTCTCTCTGTGGTAAACGCCAACCGAAAACGAGATGATAATCCTCGAATCCGACCGACCGTCGCCGACCAGCGCGAACGATATGCCCGCCGTCGCCGGTCTTGCAGTCCGGGACACGGCAACGTTTCCCGTGCTCTCCGTATCTGCACTGTTTGTCCTGCCGGACTGCACGTCCTCAATCTCTTCGTCCTCCTCCTCGGATATCCTAATGTTCTGTGGAAACAACATCCCCGTAAGGTAACGGTCGGACGGCCGGTCCTCGATTACTTCCATCTCCCCGTAGGTAGGACCAACAAAATCGGTTCGAAGTCTCTCGAGCAGTATCGAACGTGCTTGCACTACGCCCTCCTTCGCCTTCTTTTTCGAAAAGTGACCTTCGAATAGCCCAGGACAATGGGGATGAGCCAAATGCCAGTTGAGGCGAACGGCTCGTGGACCTCGCTCAATCGAACATCGTCCTCGCTCGCGGCGAACGTGGATACGCCTATCAAATAGAGATGCCTCAGCGCGTTCGGCGGCCGGAACTCGTCATGTCGATTCGATATGCGTCGACAGACGTCGAAGAGCTCGTTGTTGAGACGACTGGTGAAATACCCTATGGGTTCTCCGGGACTGGTTTCATCGAACTCGGTCCAAATGCGGTACCTGAAGCCCCTCAACGGATCCCACCGCGCCTCGACCGGCACGGGGACTTCCCAAGCCAACTCCGCAAGCCGTCGCTGGACTCTCCGGGCTTCCGTCCGACCATGAGACCACTTGCTCACGAACGAGTACGGATCGAGGTCTCCTTCGCGGCCGATTTCCACCTGGGCCGCAGGCAGTCCCCAACCGCCGGTATTCCTGGTCGCCAAGAACGATCGGCCGCCCTCAAGAGAAGGCGCGAAAGAAGCCCGCAGAAACCCGCTCCCAACATACAGCCGCCTTCTCGCCCTCGAAGCCCCGACGAACATCACGCGTGATTCCTCGTCCAGTTCGCCGCCCTCGGCAGACCTGTTTTCGTGAGGGAGCCTCAAAACCACTTGATCGGCTTCTCGCCCCTTCGAAGCATGTATCGTTCCGATCGTAGATCCGCCCATGCCGAGATCCGGCACAGTGACGGCGATATCCGGCGGGGTGCGGGCCAGCTTCTTTCTTACTTCCGGAACGAGCACCACGTTCCCCTGTCTGCCGAGTTCTGACACCAATTTCCACGCCGCTGCCCGATTCCAATCCGAGCTACCCTCCAAAGAACGGTCTTGTGCGTTCCAACGCTTCGAGAACTCTTCTGCGTTGATCGTGTCCCGGGTGTAGTCGGCGAACACCCGACCAAGCCAAGGAAGCACCATGACCGGCAAACCGGACATCCGAAGTCTGTGTGCGATTCCCTCGTTGTTCGCGAACGAAGACGCCATAAGCACCTCCGACCGACGTCTGAACAGAACCAACGCGTTCTGGAACTGCTCAAGTTCCTTGGCGTCGAATCCATCCAGCCTCTCATTCGCCTTCTCGACTCACTACTGTCCCAAGAAAGTAGCCTTGTTGTACCATAAAGTGTTGATTGTAAATACGAACGACGACTTCTCGGCAGTGACCGACTTGAACGTGGGCGACCTCCCGGGGGACGCTTGCGGCCCCGTTTCGGAGGTCGGCGATGTACGCAGGCAAGTTCGTCTTCTCGCAGGTGATGGATCATCTGCCGTTTCATCATTTTCGAAAATGCGTTCGGCGCTACGGCGGAAACCGCTACGTCAAGTCGTTCCCCTGCCTGAGCCAGTTCCTGTGCATGGCCTGCGCGCAGTTGACGCACCGGGAGAGCCTGCGCGACATCGAGATCTGCCTGCGCGCGCATGCGGGCAAGCTCTACCACATGGGCATCCGGGGCAGGGTCTCGCGCAACACGCTGGCCAACGCCAACAGGCGGCGCGACTGGCGGATATACGCGGAATTCGCGCAGGAACTGATCCGCATCGCGCGGCCGCTCTACGCCGACGAGGACCTCGGTCTGGAACTGGACAACGCGGTGTTCGCCCTCGACGCGTCGACCATCGACCTTTGCCTGTCCGTTTTCCCCTGGGCGCTGTTCCGCTCCACCAAGTCGGGCGTCAAGCTCCACGCGCTGCTCGACCTGCGCGGCAGCATTCCCACGTTCGTCCATGTTTCCCATGCGAAACTGGGCGACGTCAACGTTCTCGACCTGCTCCTGCCGGAGCCGGGCGCGTTCTACGTCATGGACCGCGCCTATCTCGACTTCGGACGCCTCGACACGCTCCATTCGGCCGGTGCCTTCTTCGTGATCCGCGCCAAGTCCAACACGAAATTCCGCCGCCGGTACTCCCGCGAGGTCGACAAGTCGACGGGCGTGCTGTGCGACCAGACCGTCGTCCTGACCGGCGCCACGTCGAAGGACGACTACCCGCAGCCGCTGCGCCGGGTCAAGTACCGGGACGCCGCAACCGGCAAGACGTTCGATTTCCTCACCAACAACTTCGCGATTCCGGCCGCGACCGTCGCCGACCTGTACCGCGGCCGGTGGCAGGTGGAGCTTTTTTTCAAATGGATCAAACAACACCTGCGCATCAAGTCGTTCTACGGGACGTCCGAGAACGCGGTGAAGACCCAAATCTGGATCTCGGTGGCCGTCTACGTGCTCGTCGCGATCATCCGTGCGCGGCACGGCGTCGACGCCAGCCTCTACACGATTTTGCAGGCCCTGAGCGTCACCCTGTTCGAGAAAACCCCGCTTTCTTCAGTGCTTTCGAACGAGGACGATTCGACAACCGACCCGGATGATCCTAACCAGTTGAAGTTGTTCGACTATTTATTGGGACACTAGTGTTCTCGACTATGACTTCCCGTCGCTTTTTGAAGGCCTCCACGTTGATGTTCTCGTTGACGTAGATGTCCAGACGGAGCTCCTCCATCAGTTCGACCAAATTCGGTACATCCGTGCGATGGATAGTCTGCAATTCCCGCTGAGTGAACGAAAGGTCCGGTTTGTTCTCGATGATCTCCAACAAGTTTACGCGGTCCTCCTCCGGGACGCCGTCGCCGTCGACCGTCCAGCCGTAGATTGCCTGTGCCGGATCGGCGAACACAGTAACCCCGCAATGCTCCGGCAACAGCTCGATCATCGCGCCGATAAGCCTGGCCCTTACCCCGGTGATGTCTTGCGCTTCGTCTATGATCACATGATCCAGAGACTCCAGAAACTCCGTGAGTTCCCGCGGATCGGTCTCGATCATGTCTATCACGCTGCGGATGGATGCGTCGTAGCCTCCGAACAGCCGCTCCGCCTCTCCATCCGAAAATCCGCTCCGGATACGCCACGCTCTCGAGTCGATCGTCCCGATCTTCACCCCGAGGATTGAATTCGAATCCCCGGCGAACGACTCAATGCGATCGCGTAGTTCCTGGACCGCAGTACGCGTAAAACTCATCAGCCAGATGTTCGACGGCTCCACGCCGTACTCGATCAGCTTCGAAATGCGCGCGCAAGCGACGGCGGTCTTGCCCATTCCGGGCCCCGCATGGACCTCTTGCCGCTCGGTCTCGCCAGCCTCGACCACTGTTCGCTGTTCGTCGTCCCACACGAATTCCTCGCGCTCCACGACGTCGACACCCCAACGTTCCGATGCAAGCGCGAGAAACCTCCGCTCATTGTCGTGCAATACATCGTCCGCCGCGGCAATATCGCAAAGACCGAGAAGCGCCTTGTTCTGCAGATCTTCGTCGGTGATCCTGGACATCGCTCGAACGCATGTCGACACGAAATCTCCGTCCGGAGGGTCTTGGTGTTCCGCAATGTCGGTTACCAACTCCGGTTCCATGTTCAGGTTGGCGCAGACGTGCCTGATCACCTCGACCTCTTTGGGATGAACTTCCCCGTCTATGTTTGCGAAGTTCAACAGTAGCGATACGACTGCACCATCGCTGTTTTCGGCGATTTGCATGTGTTTCCCCCCAGCGGGATCCCCTGTCAGAATGTACTATTTCTACTGATCATGGGATTGGTGTATCGCCCACCCAGTACAGATCTGTTGGCCTTTCTCCTATCTAGTATTGAAACTATGGCCAATTTGTTTTTCTCCTAGAGTGCAGTTAGGTACGCACGAACAGCCGTATTGACAGCGTCAGACGCGGTATTATGAGTTGCCATCGCTTATCACCAATAGATCCATATCCCGCTCACATCGCAATTTGCGGCCAGCCTGAACGAGTAGCTCTGGCTGGACAGATGGCGCTCCATGTCCATGACGGCTGCATCGGACGAGAGTCTCTAGTTTCTTCGGTCGTCGCGTTACCCCCAATCCGTACCATTCCGATCCCCATACTCCGCCCGCAGCACACGACCTACGCCACTCTAGAGGCGACCTCCTCCAACCCACCGTCAAGTGGACACCACTCCGGTGGCAGACAGGACCCTTGGCGAAGTGCCGCGTCGTTGGGCAGTCGATTCGCACATACGCCAACGAGGTCAACGAACCAATAGTTTACAGGAGACTTTCTCCTCCGGCCGCCTCCACGCCCAGACGTCGCTACTACACCGAACGGCATCGCAGCCGCCGTGTACGACAAATCCAGAGGCCAACGGTCCTGCCAGGTGCGCGGGTCATGGCCGCCTCCGAACCTTCGAACACCGGCTTCTTGCGCCAGTTCTCCACCGACCGCGTCGTGACGTCCAGTAGCCTCCGCGATCCGCGCATCCGGCCAGCCCGGCCCCGCTTCCCCTCGTCGCACTTCAGCAGCGCCTTCGCGCGGGTCACCTTCCATTGCGTGATGGGGCGCCTGCCGCGGACGCCCCTGGCGATTTCCGACAGCTCCACGCGCTCCTCCTCCGACAGCTTCAGCACACATTCCAGGCCCATCGCTTCCTCCTTGAACGGCCTTCCGAATCCGCCGGGCTCCCTGTCCGGCGCACTCCTTCCAACTACAATGTTCAGTGATGACGCAACACTAGTCGCACACGCCAGATCGCCGAAGACACCGACGAATCGCTGGCCGGCTGAGCGGCGCGATTACGGCTGCGGCTCAGCGAGACGGTCCCGCTCCCGAACGGTGACCGCACCACAGTTGCGTGTGCTGATTGTCAACGTAGTCGAGTACCCGCAACGCCATGAGGTGATCCACCGTGCTCTGCACGGGCTTTGGATTGTTGTTGTTCGGCCAAGAGCCGAGGACGGTTCTGCCCCAGGCTGGAGTACTCGCCACCATCCACTTTGCGGATGGGGGCGAGGAAGTGCGGGACTTCGACGGTCCTCAGGTGTTCGCGCCCGAGGAGGCCCTGCAATGGCTGCGGTACCGGCTGCCCAATCGCATCGACCGCTCCGGTCCCAGGCGAGTGGAAGTCAATCAGAAGCTCTTCGAGTTGTTTCGTGAGGGGTTGGTCAACGCGATCATCCACCGTGACTACGCCATCAGCGGAGCCAAGTGCCAGTTCGTCGTATCGGACGACACGATCAACGTGTAGTCGAATCCCAACTCACGGAGTCGCCTACGAGTACCGGTGTTGCGTTTGTGGATTTGACATGCGGCTTGGCGACAAGCTGGCGGGAATTGAGGCTGCCCACATCATGTGGCATACGGCCAAGGGGCCCGACAAGGAGTCGAACGGGCTTGCGTTGTGTGTACTTCACCACAAGGCGTTTGATCTCGGGGCGTTTACCGTAGGTATCGACCTTCGCACGATTGTCTGTAGCCAGGAGCTGTCTGGAAGCAAGACCGACTGGGTGCTAGGTTACCACGGTCTAGGCCTGAGGGAACCACAAACACAAGCTACCTTCCGGAGGGAGAGTTTGTGGAGTGGCATCGGAACAAGATCTTCCGAAGCCCACCTAGGGACATCTAGTCGCGATGCTTGCGGTGGTTTATTTGGGTCTCGCCAGTTGGAGATGAAGAACAGTGTAGTCGGGCGCTCAGCGAATTCGGATGTCCCGCTCACGGCACTTAGCGCCTTGTGAAGACCGAGCCCACGCTCATGTCCGCGACAAGCGCCGCCTCCCGCGCGGCTTGTGACCGTTTGACCTCACAGGGCAATTCGTAGCACCGCGCCTCGGCTCGATCTGCGGCCCGTGTGCCTGTTCGCTCCCGCCGGCGCGGGCCGGGACTACCGTCTATCGCGGCCGTCCGCACCGCGTCCCCGGTGGAGACGACGAGACCTCCCAAGTTCCTAGGCGACCCCTGCCTGCATGCGCCGCTCTCCGACCCGGCGGAACCGCCAGCGCCCGGCCGGTCTCGGCGTCGCAGTGGGGCCTTCCACTGTTTGTCACAGTCGGCTTCCACGAGGAGAACGATTTCGGGGCTCAATCACACGCCTGCAAGGCTTCCTGTGTACGCTTCGCAGCCGGGGTCGCCCCCGGACCACGCAACACTCGGCTCCGACTGGCTGGCCAACCTTGGCCGGTCAGGTCTTTCACCTACTGGGTCGCAATCGGAGGTTTTCGTCATGTCATCGCATGCACTTCCCCTTCGCCAAGCGCAAGACAAGCCTCCCCTACGAGGCCCGGCCCGCAAGAACTGTGCTCAGCGGTAGAGATGGCGACGTCTCAAGAAGGGCGGACGCGACTTCGCTCAGACCAACGAGCCATGCCCGCCGGTAGGATCCTCCCTGCGCCAATCCAAGTCGAGGCCCCATGAGTTCCGGCCCTCGTCGAGGCCACGGGCATCCGCCGCCGTGCCCTGCCGTCCAACTGCATGACCTTGGGCAGGACTCCGGCTGACGCGAACTGCCGGCGATCTCCCACACGTATTTCAGCAATCGACTACAGGTGTTTCAGCCATTGCCCACAGCGCCCGGTCCGGTGTTTCGCCGATGCTATCTACCGCCACAAGCCCGAGGCGCGGACATGGCGGACGCGGTCAGCCACGACCACAACTTCAAGAACCTCATCGTCGAGTACCCCCGCCAGGCGCTTGAGTTCTTCGCGCCCGAGGAGACGCCGGCGCGCGATGACGAGGCGACCTGCGTCCCGGTGCGGCAGGAGCAGCTGAAGGCGCGCCTCGGTGGCCACTTCCGGGAACTCGACGTCCCGCTCCTGGTGGAGTGGACCGACGGCCGCCGCGACGCGGTCCTGTTCGCGCTGGAGGAGGAGTCCGACTGGCGGATGTTCTCGGCGCACCGGCTGGCGCACTACTGTCTCGACCTGGCGGACATGCTCGGCACCGACCGCGTGGTGCCGGTGGTGATCTTCCTGCGTGATGCCGGCCGGGCGCCAGCGTCGCTCGCGCTGGGCACCGAGCGCCGCTCCTACCTGACGTTCGAGTACCTGGCGTGCAAGCTGGCGGAAATTCCCGCCGAGCGCTGGCTGGACAGCGACAACGTGGTCGCCCGGGTCAACTTGCCGAACATGCGCAGCCCCCACGAGCGCCGGGTCGAGATCTACGCACAGGCGGTGCGCGGCTTGCTGGAGCTTGAGCCGGACCGGGAGAGGCGCGCGAAGTACGTAGACTTCATCGACATCTACGCCAGCCTCACCGACAATGAGCGTCAGCGCTACCGACAGCAGTATCCCGAGGAGAGCAGAACCATGGCAGGAATCGTCCAAAGGGCCCGGGAAGAAGGCATGCAGCAGGGCATCGAGCAGGGCATGAACCGGGGCCGCGTGGAGGGGGAGCGGGCGTTGCTGCGACGGCAACTGCGGCGGCGATTCGGCCCCCTGTCGCCCGAAACCGTCGAACGTGTGGATCAAGCGTCGGCGCGCGATCTCGAGGCCTGGGCCGAGGACGTGCTCGACGCCAGCTCGCTCGACGAGGTGTTCGATTCGAACCCCTAGTGGTCGCGATGCTTGGCTGCGGAATTCCTTTAGGATTTCTATCAACGATGAGCCCAAGCGAACCATGAGCGACACGTCTCCCTTGAATGGCCATTTGAATCAGCTGTCCCCATGGTCCAGAGCAACGACACCAGATCCAACCTTCCCCACCGTGCTCTGCACCTCGAGCATCAGCACGAAGAGGAGCCACGCCTTGCACTAGATGCTTGGCGAAATCCCGACAACAATCTGCCCAATACGTCGGAATTCAAGCACATCAAGTAGCCAAATCAAATACTACCGACAATGCCCTCTTCAAAATGACGGGATTATGGTTCAACAGTTTTCTTTGCACCCATATTCCGACACAATCTCCTCGCCTCGAGCGCGCTGACCGAGGGCGAAGTTCACGACACTGAAGCTCGTCTCGCCAGCCAAGGGGCTCCCAGAGAATCTGGTCGGAGCAGGTCGGAGCATAGTTTGGTGGGAAGAACCAACTTCGATCCGCGCGAACTCATGGAACGCGCCGTCCAGGTCATGCGGCTGTCCGTTGCAGATGCACGCACGGACGGGAAGCTGAGCCGTTCGGTGGGTGCGATCCTATGGGAGCCGAACGGCGATGTGGAGACCGCCTATCGGGGAGAGTTGCGGGACGGCGATCACGCGGAATACACCCTGCTGGAGAGGAAGAAGCAGGCGGCAAGGCTTGACGACGCCGTTCTGTTCGTCACGTTGGAGCCGTGTGCTCCGGGCGCGCGTCAGCCACCGAAGCTGAGCTGCGCCGAGCGCATCGTTCTGGCACGCATCAAAGAGGTCTGGGTAGGCATCGAGGATCCAGATCCAACGGTGGATCGCAGGGGCATTCGCTTCCTTCAGAACAACGGTGTGGTCGTGCACATGTTCGATCACGACCTGCAGCGTGAGATCAGGGAAGCGAACAAGCCGTTCCTTGAGCAGGCATGGGAGCGCGCAGAAGCTGAAGTGGATGCGGCTAGGGAACCCCCTTCGCTTTCGGACCTAGAAGACGCGCTGCCGTCCGTTCACATCGACGAACTCTCTCGCGATGCGCTCAATCGGTACCGGGACACGGCTGGCATCACGGACGCGGCAGCTTCCGCAGCCTTCTTTCGTCGTCTGCGCCACCTCGGCCTTGTCCAGGAAGACGCCAAGGGTCGAACAGCCCCGACGGGCTTTGGATTGTTGTTGTTCGGCCAAGAGCCGAGGGCGGTTCTGCCCCAGGTTGGAGTGCTCGCCACCGTCCACTTTGCGGATGGGGGCGAGGAAGTGCGGGACTTCGACGGTCCTCAGGTGTTCGCGCCCGAGGAGGCCCTGCAATGGCTGCGGTACCGGCTGCCCAATCCCATCGACCGCTCCGGTCCCAAGCGAGTGGAAGTCAATCAGAAGCTCTTCGAGTTGGTTCGTGAGGGGTTGGTCAACGCGATCATCCACCGTGACTACGCCATCAGCGGAGCCAAGTGCCAGTTCGTCGTATCGGACGACACGATCAAGGTGATGAGCCCAGGCGCACCCGTCGAGCCCATCACGTTGGATCAGATGCAGGCGTTCAACGCGCCCATGCTGAGTCGCAATCCGGTGTTGCACTACATCTTTTCCCGCATGCATCTGGCGGAGGAGAGAGGACTGGGGCTCAAATCGCTACGCCACGGCGCCCGGGAAGCCGGATTGCCGATGCCTCGCTACAAATGGGAGCCGCCCTACCTGACGCTCACCTTCTACCGGAGTGCGGCGGCATTGGCGACCGAACTCATAGGCCGGGAGGCACTAGAGCGTCTGACGGGAGACAAGAAGAGCGTCTGGAAGATCATTGCGTCTAACGACTCGACAACGACCCGAGAACTGATCGAGCGAACCGGCTTTGACGAACGGAAAGTACAACGAATCATGAACCACCTCCGCGACGTCGGATTGCTCCGCCGCACAGGGAACGGACGCGCTACGCGCTACGAAGTCTCGTGGGGCGACCCATGACTCTTGCGTGGGCGAATCGCCGGCTGCGATCAACCGGTCGCGGCAAGCACCTGGTGGAGTTCAGCTACTACCATGTTGACCTCGTTGCCGGGTTGCCGGACGTGGCTGACTTCCTCCACGCGACCCTGCACCGATTCGTCGAGGGACCATGCGACTTCAACGTGGTCAAACTCGGGCGGACGCGCTTGAGCTTCCTGCTCTACGAGCATTTCTCCGAGCCATTTCCCGCTCTGCTCACCGCGCTGTCCTGCGACGCCGTGCAGGGCGGGTGCCGTTTCACCGACTACTCTCAACGGGCAAGCCCCCCGATCCTGCACCGCAAGGAACTGCTGCTTCCCGCCGCCCATCCGCTCGTTCCCGCCGCCATTGAACTGACCGGGCGACTTGAGCGCCTGGGCGCATTCCGGGACACAACGCGGATCGGCACGCGGAAGGCTTGGCGTGCCCGTTTGAGTTCGTTTGGATTGACCCTCGAAGACGGCGAACTGGTGGCAACCGCATGACCGGGCAGATCGAGCGCCACCGGACCGCGCAGCGGCGCTCGGCTCTGTCGTCCCCCATGCAGCATCTGTTGAGGTTCGGCTTTCTGGACGGTTCGCGATCGTTGTTCGACTACGGCTGCGGTCGAGGCGATGACCTGCGCCTGCTCTCTGAGCTGAACGTACCCGCAAGCGGTTGGGATCCCGTCTTTCGCCCGGATGCCAAACGGCAGTCGGCCGACATCGTGAATCTCGGCTTCGTGCTGAACGTGATCGAGGATCCCGACGAGCGGGGGAAAACGCTCAAGGCCGCCTTCGCGCTCGCCAGGAGGGTTCTGATCGTCAGCGTCATGCTCGGCTACCAGAGCAAGCGCGAACAGTTCGCCGCCTACGAGGACGGGGTCCGGACCCAGCGCAACACCTTTCAGAAGTACTACGTCCAGGACGAGTTCCGGTCCTACGTGGAGAAGACGCTCGGCGCGAACGCGATCCCCATCGCAGCCGGCATCTGCCTCGTGTTCAGGGACGCCATGGAGGAGCAGCTGTTCCTGCTTGCGCGCCAACAGGTGCGGCGGGAGTGGCGGCTTCTTAGGCGGGAACCCGACAGCGAGGCCGTGGCATCGCTGATCGGGCAGCACCGGGAGCAGATCGACGCCTATTGGACGAAGGCCCTCGAACTAGGCCGCCCCGCGGCACCGGAGGAATGTCCGCAAGCGCAATCGCTGATCCAACTGGTCGGCTCCTGGCGGCGGGTGCATGAATGGGTCGGACGGTTCTTCGGCCCCGACGAATACGAGGCCGCCGCGATCGGCCGCCAGGAAGACCTGCTCGTGTACTTCGCGCTAAGCCATTTCGGCAAGCGCAGGCCGTACAGCCAACTTCCCGACCGGCTTCAGCGGGACGTGCAGTTCTTCTTCGGCAGCATCACCAAGGTGCGGAATGCGGGGAAGCGGGCCTTGTTCGCGACGGGGACAGTGCCCGACTGGAAGAAGCCGCCGTCTTCTGCCACGACGAACTTGGCATTGGGGTTCTGAACGAGGATCACGACTTGACGTTCCACCAGTCGGTTCTTGGCGAGTGCCTTCCTCTGATCCGGATCTATGTCGGGTGCGCCTTACAGCTCTTCGGGGATGCGGGTTCGGTCGATCTGATCAAGGCGCACCTTCAATCCGGCAAGGTGACGTTTCTGGTGCATGACGATTTCGAGGGGGCTTCCACGCCTCGGCTGATCGAACGGATCAAGGTGGACCTACCTCGGCTTAGGGTGGACTTCTTTGACTATGTTGGGGAGTACGAGCCGCAGCCGCTGGAAAACGACCCAGGAGCGTTCTATCAGCGGTGAGAGGCACCTGTAGCTGATCGATTTACAACTCATCGGGCGAGGCACCCATCGCAATCCCGCAAGGTACGTGCCATGCCTACACGGTCTGCCGCGTCGATGGCGGCAACGTGACGCTCCATAGGGCGATGGCAGATGGATGTACTCGGCTCCGGGTTGCCAACCGAAGTGCGTCGGTACGCGACCGGGCAGTATGCGCGCTCGCCCGTCACCTCGCCTCGGCGAGTCGAGGCATGGAACAACGAGGCTCCGCCTCAGACGACGGGGCGTGTGCCATAGGCGACCCCAACTATAGCTAACGCGCCCGTCAGGCTCGCCGTCGCCCCGGCCGACAGAACCAAATGCCGTTCATTGCGCGAACACGGGCGAGGACAAGCCTCGCCCCTACGAGCTGGGGCTCGTCGCCGCAAGAAGCTGCGCTCAGCCGACAATCTCGCACACGCATTTCAGCAATCGTCTACAGGTGTTTCAGCCATCGCCCACAGTGCCCGGTCCGGTGTTTCGCCGATGCTATTCCCGGTACGAACCCGAGACTTGGACATGGCGGACGCCGTCAGCCACGACCACAACTTCAAGAACCTCATCGTCGAGTACCCGCGACAGGCGCTCGAGTTCTTCGCGCCCGGGGAGGCGCCGGCGCGCGACGACGAAGCCAGCTGCGTCCCGGTGCGGCAGGAGCAGTTGAAGGCGCGTCTCGGCGGCCGCTTCCGGGAGCTCGACGTGCCTCTCCTGGTGGAGTGGGCCGACGGCCGCCGCGACGCGGTCCTGTTCGCGCTGGAGGAGGAGTCCGACTGGCGGACGTTCTCGGCCTACCGGCTGGCGCACTACTGCCTCGACCTGGCCGACATGCTCGGCACCGACCGCGTGGTGCCGGTGGTGATCTTCCTGCGCGATGCCGGTCGGGCGCCAACGTCGCTCGCGCTGGGCACCGAGCGCCGCTCCTACCTGACCTTCGACTACATCGCGTGCAGGCTCGCCCAGATGCCCGCCGAGTCCTGGCTGGACAGCGACAACGTGGTCGCCCGCGTGAATCTTCCGAACATGCGCAGCCCGCGGGAGCGCCGGGTCGAGGTCTACGCGGGAGCGGTGCGCGGCCTGCTGGCGCTTGAGCCGGACCGGGAGAGGCGCGCGAAGTACGTCGACTTCATCGACATCTACGCCGGCCTCACCGAGAATGAGCGGCGGCGCTACCGGCGGCAGTATCCAGAGGAGAGCAGCACCATGGCAGGAATCGTCCAAAGGGCCCGCGAAGAAGGAATGCAGCAGGGCATGAATCGTGGCCGCATGGAGGGGGAGCGGGCGTTGCTGCGGCGGCTACTTCGGCGGCGATTCGGCCCGCTGTCGACCGAAACCGTCGAACGTGTGGATCAGGCGTCGGCGCGCGATCTCGAAGCCTGGGCCGAAAGCGTGCTCGACGCCGGCACGCTCGGCGAGGTGTTCGATCCGAACCACTAGCGGCTACGCCCCAGATCGATGAGAGGAGGTGTTGGCCAATGTCCGTTGGGCTGACGTGGATTTTCCGTTGTTCCATAGACCGGAGCGGCGCACGCGCTCCCGGGCGCTGAGACAACCGAGCCGTCAACCGATGGCGGGTCCGTCACCGGCTCACGATAGCTGCTGAGAGTCGCGATCGCGTTGCGTTCTATCAGTCCGCGCTGGCTTGCCGGCAATCTCCCACACGCATTTCAGCAATCGCCTACGGGTGCCTCAGCCATCGCCCACAGTGCCCGGCCCGGCATCTCGCCGATGCTGTTTCCCGGTACGAACCCGAGACCCAGCGCGAGCGACGTTGGCGCCCGGCCGGCGTCGCGCAGGAAGATCACCACCGGCACCTCGCGGTCGGTGCCGAGCATGTCCGCCATGTCGAGGCAGTAGTGCGCCAGGCGATGCGCCGAGAACGTCCGCCAGGCGTGCAGGCACGCCCAGATGCCCGCCGAGTCCTGGCTGGACAGCGACAACGTGGTCGCCCGGGTCAACCTGCCGAACATGCGCAGCCCCCGGGAGCGCCGCGTCGAGATCTATGCACGGACGGTGCGCGGCCTGCTGGCGCTTGAGCCGGACTGGGAGAGGCGCGCGAAGTACGTCGACTTCATCGACATCTACGCCGGCCTCACCGAGAATGAGCGGCGGCGCTACCGGCGGCAGTATCCTTAAGGAGTGCAGCACCATGGCAGGAATCGTCCAAGGGGCCCGCGACGAAGGAATGCAGCAGGGCGTGAATCGTGGCCGCGTGGAGGGGGAGCGGGCGTTGCTGCGGCGGCAACTGCGGCGGCGATTCGGCCCGTTGTCGACCGAAACCGTCGAACGTGTGGATCAGGCGTCGGCGCGCGAACTCGAGGCCTGGGCGGACAACGTGCTCGACGCCGGCACGCTCGACGAGGTGTTCGATTCGAACCACTAACGAGAAGCTCCGTCCCCAGACCGACAAGAGGCGGTGTTGGCCAATGTCCGTAGGGGATGCCTTGGTGGCGTCCCGTGGTGACCATCCCGCTGCAGTCGGTAACCCGACACGGGCGACCGCACACCCTGACGGGCGGGTTAAGAACTGTGCTCAACTGCCCAGATGGGAACCGCCGAGGCGCGTCGAACCAATCGAACTTGGAGCCGGCGGCAGACGATGAATAGCAGGGAAGTCGTAGAACGACTCAAGGAATTCGGCGCGACCCGCGGGAGTTCCGACTGGAGTGCTTTGGACGGCGAGACGGAGCGACTCGTCCGCACGAACGCGTTCGCGTTTCTCATCGCCGTGGCCTTCGATCGGGGCATGCCGTGGCATAAGGCATGGCGCATTCCGGTGGAGATCGATAAGGCCAGCTGCCTGGATCCGGCGCGGTTGGCGTCCATGAGCGAACCGGACCTGATCAGGTTGGTCGACGGCTTGGCCATCCGTCCAAGGTACGGTCCAAGGCAAGGTGCCAGAACCTTGTCGGATGCGGCGCGCCTGGTCTGCGAGCGATTCGGCGGAGACGCCGGTGCCATCTGGAACGGCGCATCTCCGGCGGAGGTGGAGAAGACACTGCAGGAGATCTATGGGATCGGAGCGGGGATTGCCTCCATGACCACGCGCATCCTCCACGACGACTTTGACTGTTTCAGGGGACAGGAGCGGCAGATAGACGTGAAGCCGGACATTCATCTCGTCCGCGTGTTCCGTCGCGTCGGGTTCGTCGAAGGTGACTCTGCGAACGAAGCGATTCGGGCCTCTCGGCGGCTGAGTCCAGAGTTTCCCGGCCAACTGGACTGGCCAGCGTGGCGGATCGGGCAACAATGGTGCCACGCGACAGAACCTGACTGTGGTCGTTGCCCGTTGACGCAGGTCTGCGCCAGACGGATCTGACCTTTGCGCAAAATGGGAATGGACGTAGCAGGGGTGCGTCTGGCGTGTTGAGTCGCGATCCAGCCAGCGGACACGGTCCCGGCGAGCGAGCCGCTACGATGTTCTGGCCAAGTCCACCCGTCTCGCCAAGACATCGAGAAACGACAGGGCGTAGTCTTCGTCAACATGGTTGTTGTTCCATAGGCCCGAGCCGCGAACGCGATCCCGGTCGCTGAGATGGCCGAGCCAGTCGGTCGATGGCGGATCCGGCGCCGGCTCGCGATAGCCGCTCAACAGGGCGATCGCATTGCGCTCGATCAGTCCGCGCTGGCTTGCGGGACCAGGCTCGTCTTCGACGCCCAGCCAAAGGAACGGCATGTCGCCGATGTAGCGGCTTACGCGCATCTCGAGGTCGGCCTCCGCCAATTTGACCCCCGACCGATCGAGTCCCAGACGCCTTGCCGCCGCACCCGGGTCCCCTCCGACGCCCCACGAGGGCGGCAGAGCGATGCCTTGCTGACGCGCCAACGCGATCCCAACGAGCAGGCGGAAGATCGAGCCGCGATGGTTGCCGCTGCCGCGCGATGTGCCGCGATGCTGCGACAACCGTCCCCACAGCGTGCTCCGACTCCCGGCGGCCAGGCCATGTGTCCCTACGCGTACGACCCGCAACCCGGTGCCAGAACCCGAGCGCTCCTCGCCCGCCTCGCAGAAGAAATAGAGCCCTCGTCGAGGCCACTCCATTCGACCGGTGCAGTCAACCAGCCGGCGCGGCCCGCCGACGCAGTTCTGCAGCGTGACCAGCAGTTCGTAGAAGCGCCGCGTATCGGTGAGACGATCAGCCATGGAGGCAGCCGTCGAGCCACGCAAGCTGTCGCCCTTGGCTTAGACCCAGCATGGGGACGGATACGGCAACACCACGATCGCGCAATCCCGGCTCGAGAAACTCCCGGTATCGTTGGCCAGCGAAGAATACGACCGTTTCGATGCCCTCGAGGAACGGGGCCATCGACTCGAGCACCTTGTGCGCCCAAGCGCGCCGTTCGGCGACCGGCATGGCATTCAAGGTCCTCTCGTAGGGCCGGATCTCTTCGGCGGGATGGAGCAAGCCGTGTTCGGCGGACAGTATTCCCCACGGGCAACCCGTGCTCTCCACGCAGGCCCGCGCCTTGCGGAACCAGGCGGAGACGTAGAGGTCCTTCGCGGGCGCTCGCGTCGGCAACTTAGTCTTCACGCAGGAGACAAGGAACAGCCGGCGTCCATCGCCCATATCCGGTGGGCTCTGCTGCTTCGAGACGATTCGTGTGGACCCCGATGGAGCGGATACACGCTTGGTCGAAGCCCGGATCGACTCGTCGGCGCTCCGATCAAGGATTTCGAAGCGGAACTCGGTTGTCGTGCTCTGACGTGGTCCGACACGTTCCACGAGACGCAACCCGGCTTCGCGTAGAAACTGCTTCGAGCCCACGGCGCTGCAAACGGCGGCCATGCGGTTGTTGAGGCCCATATCGCGGCCGAGGTCACCTGCGCGGATGGTCACCGTCTTCATCCCAGCCTGTCGTGCCGGCTCGATGTGGCGAGCACGGGCGCTCCGCCGGATTCGGTCTGACAAGCTGACGACTTCGGGCACGGCGAGGTTCCTTGTGGATCGGCTTCGGTTGAGTTTGGCAGTGTGGGAATCAGGCCGGCGAGTGCACAGCTTGTCGGCGAGCGCATGTGGCACGTGCTGGCATGGAGTACGCGTGCCGCCGATGCGGCGATGTGTCAGTTCCCGAGTACCGTCGCCGCCCGGACGGGTGCCGCGCGATACCGCCGCAATCGTGCTTGACACTCCCATGGCACGTTGATTTCATCTCGAGTATTGTAGTACCTGTTTCAACATATTCAAGGACTTTAGACATGGTGTCCAACATCCGGGTGGCAGACGAAGTGTGGCTCGCAGCTGCAACCCTCCATCGCAGTCATCCAGATCGAACCGACTTCTCGGTCGACGAGATCATGGCCCAAGCGGAGTCGGCCGACATCACCGGCCAGCCTCTACGACCCGGGGTCAAGGTCCACGTCTATCAGCACTGCGTTGCCAACAAGCCACCCAATCCGGGGCGATACCGCATGCTCTACGAAACCGCATCTGGCCGGCGACGCTTGTTTCGACCCGGTGACCCTTGTCAGCCGCGCCGCTCGACCGGCAAACACGTTCCTGTCCGCGAAGCGATTCCGGCCCATTATCGTGACCTCCTCGATTGGTACGTCGAGGAGTATTGCGAGGCTGCCGGCCAAACGGACGATCCCGTACTGGCGCTACGCGGCCTCGGCAAGGAGATTTGGGCCGACGAAGACGCAGACGCCTATGTTCGTCGTCAACGGGCCGACTGGCAATGAGCCGCATATTCTGGGACACGAACCTGTTCGTGTACCTGCTCGAGGACAAGGGTGAACTTGCGGAGTCGGTCGTCGCCTTACGCGAGCGCATGGTCGAACGGAAAGACGAGTTGCTCACGTCGACACTGACCCTTGGCGAGATCCTGGTTAGACCTGTTGAAGCGGGCGACGAGACCCTTGCGAACCGCTATGAACAGGCCATTGCCACCGCGGCGGTTGTGCTGCCGTTCGATCGTGCTGCCGCGACGACGTTCGCTTCAATTCGTGGCGATCGGTCGATCGCGCCACCTGACGCGATCCAGCTCGCCTGCGCGTCGGTCGCAGGCGTGGACATGTTCATCACGAACGACACTCGGCTAAGCCGCAAGGTGGTGCCTGGAATCCACTTCATCCAATCACTGGCAAACGCAACACTGTGAGTCGGGGGGGGTGCATCGATGGCCAGACACTCAACCTCGACGGTTGCCGCTCACGGCACCGATTTTCGATGTCGAGGAGAACGAGGCGTGGATCGACGCCCGGCGCCCGAGGCGCATTCGATCATCGCGCGCCCGCTCGCGCCAGGCCTTCGAGATCGCCGATGCCAGCTGTGATGTGTTCGAGCCTCGACGTCGTGTGCAAGCCGAACTTGCGAACTGCTTGCCGGTGCAGCAAGTCACGCTCTCCAGAGAGGTCTTGTGGGATGCCCTGCTCGATGCCTTGCCCAATCTGTCGTTCGAGGCTCCACGCTATGCCCTCGGCCCGATACAGGTCTCGATAGTCTTCGCAGCGCGTCCTGTGCCGAGACCACATCCCCAGGAGTCCCGCGGCCAGGGGTGCACGCCGACCCGTGCCCAGCTGTCCAACCGCATGACCTCGGGCGGGCTTCGGTTGCCGCGAACTGCCGACGATCTCCCACACGCATTTCAGCAATCGCCTACGGGTGCTCAAGCCATCGCCCACAGTGCCCGGCCCGGCATCTCGCCGATGCTGTTGCCCGGTACGAACCCGAGACTTGGACATGGCGGACGCCGTCAGCCACGACCACAACTTCAAGAACCTCATCGTCGAGTACCCGCGACAGGCGCTCGAGTTCTTCGCGCCCGGGGAGGCGCCGGCGCGCGACGACGAAGCCAGCTGCGTCCCGGTGCGGCAGGAGCAGTTGAAGGCGCGTCTCGGCGGCCGCTTCCGGGAGCTCGACGTGCCCCTCCTGGTGGAGTGGGCCGACGGCCGCCGCGACGCGGTCCTGTTCGCGCTGGAGGAGGAGTCCGACTGGCGGACGTTCTCGGCCTACCGGCTGGCGCACTACTGCCTCGACCTGGCCGACATGCTCGGCACCGACCGCGTGGTGCCGGTGGTGATCTTCCTGCGCGATGCCGGCCGGGCGCCAACGTCGCTCGCGCTGGGCACCGAGCGCCGCTCCTACCTGACGTTCGACTACATCGCGTGCAGACTCGCCCAGATGCCCGCCGAGTCCTGGCTGGACAGCGACAACGTGGTCGCCCGGGTCAACCTGCCGAACATGCGCAGCCCGCGGGAGCGCCGGGTCGAGGTCTACGCGGGAGCGGTGCGCGGCCTGCTGGCGCTTGAGCCGGACCGGGAGAGGCGCGCGAAGTACGTCGACTTCATCGACATCTACGCCGGCCTCACCGACAATGAGCGTCAGCGCTACCGACAGCAGTATCCGGGGGAGAGCAGAACCATGGCAGGAATCGTCCAAAGGGCCCGCGAAGAAGGAATGCAGCAGGGCATGCAGCAGGGCATGCAGCAGGGCATGCAGCAGGGCGTGAATCGTGGCCGCATGGAGGGGGAGCGGGCGTTGCTGCGGCGGCAACTGCGGCGGCGATTCGGCCCACTGTCGACCGAAACCGTCGAACGTGTGGATCAGGCGTCGGCGCGCGAACTCGAGGCCTGGGCGGACAACGTGCTCGACGCCGGCAGGCTCGACGAGGTGTTCGATTCGAACCACTAACGAGAAGCTCCGTCCCCAGACCACAAGAGGCGGTGTTGGCCAATGTCCGTAGAGGATGCCCTGGCGGCGTCCCGTGGTGACCATCCCACTGCGGTCCGTAACCCGACACGGGCGACCGCGCATGGACCGCGACGAATGCGATCGGTACGCGCCGGCCTTTCGTAATGCCCATTCGCTCGCAAGGGCGGCGGGCCAATGACGGGTTCGTTGGTTGGCTATACTGCGCGTCGACCACGAAGCAGTGAGTCAGACATGTCCGAACCCGCCCTGACACTCGACCGGCAATCCCAGATCCGGGCCTCGTTGGCTTACGCGACCGGTGACGGCGACAAGTACTACTACGAGATCGCTGCACCGGAAGTGGAGGGGCGGAATATCGGCAGAGGCACCGTCAGACATGAAATGCCGATCCTCGATGCGCGGACATGGCCGGAGCCGTTGACGCTCGATGTGCATGGGTTCGAACTCTTGAACGGTCCCTTGCCGCCAATCGACTTTCTCGATGACGCCTGTGTGAAGCGCCTCTACTACCCGGCCATGGAGAAACTGGCCAGGCAGTGCACCGGCGCGGCACGCATCCACATCTTCGATCACACGGTGCGCCACGGTGATCCGGAGGTGCGACGGGCGAATCGGATCAAAGGGCCAGCCATAGGTGTCCACAACGATTACACCCACTGGTCGGCGCGCAAGCGTGTCCGGGATCTGCTGCCCGACGCGGCAGAGGAGTTACTCGGTAGACGGTTCGCCATCGTCCAGGCGTGGCGGCCGATCGGCCATCGGATCGAGTCGGATCCGATCACGATCGCGGACGCGCGTACGGTCGAGGAGTCCGATTTCGTGCCCGTGTCCCGCACCGCCCCAGGACGTGTAGGCGAAACGTGGCGGGCGCTCCACAACCCAAAGCACCGGTTCTTCTACTATCCGCACCTGACGCCCGACGAGGCGATCTTCTTCAAGGTCTACGACTCGGCGACCGATGGACGGGCTCGGTACACGTTGCACACCGCGTTCGAGTTGCCCGAGCCTGATCCGAACGCCGCGCCTCGGCATAGCGTCGAGATGCGGCTGCTCGCGTTTTACTAATCGACCCCTTGGTCGGACGATCGCCCGGGCCTCGCCCGGGAGGACGCATGAATACGCGCGAACATGTCGAGGGGTTGTTTCGCCGGTTTTTGCAGTCGGGCCGGCTCACGGGCTTGCCGAGGAATCCCGAGCACTTGGACACCCTGCTTGCCGTTGCTACCGACGGCTTGGTTCGGCGGCGTCCCCACACGGAGTCGGAGGTCAACGAGGTCCTGGCGGACTGGCTGGCCTCGGTTCGTGCGGACATCGATCATGTGACCCTGCGGCGGCGCATGGTCGACTGCGGGTTCCTCAAGCGCACGACGGATGGCTCACGGTACTTTCTGAACTTCGGTCGGGTTGCGGGTGTGCTGGGCGATCCATCGATCGAGGTGGATGTCGGGGCGATCGCAGACGATGTTCTTTTCCAACGTGAGTCGCGGAAACACGTCCACATGCGCCGGGTGGGCATGTCGCGTTGGTCGACCCATTAGGGCCCACAAACGTCAGGCGGAGTTGGGGCCCGTGTCGAATCCCTCGACGATCCTCGCGATGGACTCGCCGCGAAGTCCCTGCTTGACGGTGGCGTAGGCCGAGCCGTCTAGCTCAACCAGGGCGCGGGCCTGTTCCTGCGCTCTGTTCTGAAGGTCATCCGCACAGACCACTTCGTCCAGGAATCCCGCGGCCATGGCTTCCGTCGGCGAGAACATCGTCGCGGCGATGGCGGCGCGGGTGAGGTACCTTCGGGTCAGGCGTTCCTTGGCGAGCATTAGGCCGAAGGGCGGCAGGCTCATGCCGATGGCGGTTTCGTTGAGGCCGACGCGGAAGTCGCCGTCGGTGCCGATGCGGTAGTCGCCGGTCAGCAGGCAGAACGCGCCCAGGGCGACCGCATGGCCCGTGGCGGCCATCACCAGCGGTTGCGGGTGGCCGTAGAGGCGCATCATCAGGCGGGCGCCGGCGAGACGCATGGCGATCGCCGCTTCCTCGTCGCCGCCGCGGATAACCTTGAGGTCAAAGCCGCCGGAGAACAGGCCCGGGCGCCCGGTGAGAACCACCGCCTTGGCTTCGGCTTCGGCGCGGTCCAGGTCGATGTTGACCGCGGCGATCATGTTCGGGCCGAAGGCGTTGCCCTTGCCGTCGTTCATCGTGATCCGCGCAACGTGATCGACAAGCTCGTAGGTCGTGAGGTCCGACATCGTCAACTCCAAGGAAAGCAGTAGACAGTTTACACGCCGGCCAGCGGCATCCGCCCCGACGTCGGTATCGGCCAGGTATCGGTCGATCGCCGCCTGAAACTCCAACCCATTTTCAACCTGACACACTAAGATGGCCGTACCAAGGGGGACGGAGCGCGTATGAAGCCGCGGGTCGACTGGGTGCTGTTCGGGGCCAGCGCCGGACTGATCGTCGCCGTCTGCATTCCCATGGCGTTGGCACCGGACAGGTCCTCGGAGATCGTCGGTGACATCTACACCTGGATCGCGACGCAGATGGGCCTGCTCTACCAGTGGATGGTGCTGGTCTCCACCGCCGTGCTGGCCGTCGTCGCGTTGCGCAAGGTCGGGGGTCGTCGTCTCGGTGGCGACGATGCAGTGAAGGAGTTCTCCGACGTTTCGTGGGTGGCCATGCTGTTCTGTGCCGGCATCGGTGCCGGGATCATGTATTGGGCGACCATCGAATGGGCGTACTACCTCGACCAACCACCGTTCGGCGCCGAGCCCGGTTCCGCCGAAGCCGAGGAGTGGGCCGCGACCTACGGCATCTTCCACTGGGGTCTGTCGGCGTGGTGCCTCTACTGCCTGCCCACCGTGGCGATCGCCTATCCGTACTACCAGCGCAAGATTCCCTACCTGCGGCTGTCGACGGCGCTAACGGGGCTGTTCGGTGACGACATCGCCAACCGACCCCTCGGACGGATCGTGGACTTCGTCTTCATCGTCGCCCTCGTCGGCGGGACCGGCACGTCGCTCGGTCTCGCAACGCCCATGCTCGCCGCGTGCATCGCCGCCCTCTTCGGCATCGAGCAGACCGCCTGGCTGGAGTATGCCGTCGTGTTGGCGGCGGTGGTGCTCTTCGCCTACAGCGTGTTCCGCGGCCTCAACAAGGGCATCAAGATCCTGAGCGACGTCAACATGACCGTCGCCGGGGCGTTCGCGCTGTTCATCCTGTTTACCGGTCCCACCTTGTTCGCGCTCAAGCACGGCACCAACAGCCTCGGTCTGATGGTGCAGGACTTCATCCGCCTGAACACCTGGACGGACCCCGTGCTGAAGACGAACTTTGTCGAGGACTGGAGCATTTTCTACTGGGCCTGGTGGCTCGCCTACGGACCCTACATGGGCATCTTCGTGACACGGATCTCCCGCGGGCGGACCTTGCGTGAACTCATCCTGGGGATGGTGGGTTTCGGCACGCTGGGGTGTGCGCTGTTCTACATCACGCTCGGCAACACGGCGATGTGGATGGACCTCGAAGGTGTGGTGGCGGCGCGGGAGCTGGTCGCCGACGGCAACGCGGACCAGGCAATCGCGGCCGTCATCGGCGCGCTGGACTGGCAGCCGCTGCCCTTGATCGCCTTCATCCTGGTGACCTTCATCTTCGTCACGACGACCTACGACTCGGCGTCCTACGCGATCGCCGCGTCGGCCACCCGGCAACTCGAAGTCGGACAGAACCCGGCGCGCTGGCATCGGGTGTTCTGGGCGTTCGCGCTGGCGGTGCTGCCGATCGCGCTGATGTTCCTAGGAGGATTGGATGCGATCAAGTCATCGGTGCTTGTCGTGTCCCTGCCGCTGTTGGCGATCGGCGTGGCGATGATCGTGTCGTTGTTCCGGTCGTTGCGGGAGTAGAGGCGGCCCTTTGTGGTCGCCCGCGCCGATCGAACAATTCGCGGGAGGACTCCAAGCATTCCTGCAAACGCATCGTACGACGACCCGTCGGGAATCAGGTAGGACGCCAATCCCAGCGCAAGCGATTTCGCTTTCCTTATGGGTTGGCCAACGGAACAATCAGCCCGCCAAATCCGTCGAAGTATTGAGCTCCTATTCGAGCTCTACAGGCTGCTGAGGTATCGAACCCATGACACGACTGCTGGTCTGCCCGCCGACTCACTTCGGTGTTGAGTACGTGATCAATCCCTGGATGGCGGGCAACGTCGGGGAGGCATCGCAACCGAGTGCCATGCGGCAATGGGAAGCCCTGGTCGGCATTCTCGAAGAGTACGCCGATGTCTACGCCGCGGAGGCGCAGCCGGGGCTTCCCGACATGTGCTTCGCCGCCAACGGTGGGCTAGTCGTGGACGAGACCTTCGTGCCGTCGACCTTCAGCGTCGCGCAACGCGAACTCGAATCCGCCTTGTACCGGACCTGGGCCGAGGCCGCCGGGTTCGAAGCCGCGGAAGTGGATGACGCCCTGCCGTTCGAAGGCGAAGGCGATGCGCTGTGGTGGCCCACCGAGGGCAATCCGAAGCCGCTTCTTTGGGCGGGCTACGGGGTGCGGACCAGCCTCGAGGCGCATCGCATGCTCGCCGAACGACTGCGGGTCGAGGTCGTGTCGCTACGGCTCGTCGACCAGCGTTTCTACCACCTGGACACCTGCTTCGTGCCGCTGCCGGAGGGGCGGGTGATCTACTACCCGGCGGCGTTCGACGAGGCGTCGAGAGAACGGATCGAGGCGCGGGTTCCCGCGCACCACCGCATCGAGGTCGGTGACGAGGATGCCTTCGGTTTCGCCTGCAACGCGGTCTGTCTCGAAGGAACGCTGGTCACCAGCCACGCCACCGGCGCATTGCGCAAGGCGCTGGACGCCTGGGGCTACGAGGTCGTCGCCACGCCGCTGACGGAGTTCATCAAGGCGGGTGGGGCTGCGAAGTGCCTGACGCTCCTCCTCGACCAGGATTTGCCCGACGACTTCGGACAACGGCCGTCCGTGGAGTCGCCCATCCGTTCACAAATGGTGGAGTTGGAAGGCCACCTGCTCGACGAGGGCGTGATGAGCCATGCGTTCGACGCCGTGAACCGGGCCGGCAGCAGTTTCCGGCTGGAACGGTTTCGCGCAGGCGAGCGGAGCGACCAGACGAGCGTCGTGCGGTTCGTGGTCAGTGGGCCGAACCAGACCTGGCTCGACGAGACCGTGGACCGGCTTCAACCGTTCGGGGCGAGACTGGCGGAGCCATCCGATGCCGCCGCGCTTGTCGAGGTGGAACAGGACGGCGTTGCGCCCGAGGACTTCTGCTGTTCGACGATCTATCCCACCGACGTTCGCGTCGGCGGGATCGGCGGGATCGGCGGTATCGGCGAGAGCTGGGTTCGGGTGGCGCGGCAGCGCATGGACGCCGCGATCGTGGTCGACGACGACGTCGAGCCGGCAAGGGCTCGGTGCACGCTGATGCGCGACCTGCGGCGTGGCGACAAGGTCGTCTGCGGCGAGGCGGGGGTGCGTGTCGGGATTCCCGATCCGACGCATGCGCAAGGCGAGTTCGCGTTCATGTCCTCCGAGGTCACCACGGAGCGCCGGGCCGAGGGGCAGATCGAGGAACTGGCGCTGGAGATGCGTCGAACCCGGGCCCGTGACCGTCGCATCGTCGTCGTTGCCGGTCCGGTGGTGATCCACACGGGCGGGGGGCGTCATCTCGCGGCCCTGGTTCGCGAGGGCTACGTGCAGGCCCTGCTGGCAGGCAACGCACTCGCCGTGCACGACATGGAGACGAATCTGTTCGGCACCTCGCTGGGTGTCGATCTCAACCGCGGTACGGGGGTCCGAGGCGGCCATCGGCACCACCTGAACACCATAAACCGTGTGCGCGCCGCCGGTTCCATCGCGGACGCGGTTGGCCAGGGTTTGGTCACGGGCGGGGTCATGTACGAGTGCGTGAAGGCGAAAGTGCCCTTCGCGCTCGCCGGCTCGATCCGCGACGACGGGCCGTTGCCGGACACGATGATGGACCTTGTCGAAGCCCAGGAGTCCTATGCCCGGTTGATCGAGGGAGCCGACCTGATCCTCATGCTGTCCACCATGCTGCATGCCATCGGCACGGGCAACATGACCCCGGCGGGCGTGCGGCTCGTGTGCGTCGACATCAATCCGGCGGTGGCTACCAAGCTGGCGGATCGGGGTAGTGTCGAATCCACCGGGATCGTGACGGACGTTGGGTTGTTTCTGAATCTGCTCGCGGGCGCGTTGACGGACGACGGGGGCGACTAGTCACGGGAAGATGTCGGGATGGCCGCCGGTGGCGGCCCACTGTCGCGGGGTGGCGTCGTGGTGTTTGTCCTTGACGTTGGGGTCCGCGCCCTTCTGCAGCAGCAGTTCGACCATTTCCCGATAGCCTTGGAAGGCGGCCTGGTGCAGCGGCGCGACGGCGTCCACACGGTCGAGGTTGAATCCCAAGTCCGCCATGAGCCCGACCGCATCCAACCGGTTGGAACTCGCGGCATCCACGACCAGGTCGGGATTTTTCTTCTGCACGCGCCGGATCAGTCTCGGAGTGGCATCCACCATGGCTTTCGCCGTGGCGGCGTCGCCCGCCATGCAGGCCGCGACGAGGCGGGTCTCGGAGTCGATCTCAACGGTCTCGGCACCGCGTTCCGCCAGGTACCGCGCGAGCTCGGGATGTCCCGCCCGCCAGGCGGCCTCGTACAGGGTCTTGCCCTTCCCCGTGCGAACGGTGAGATCCGCGCCGCTGTCGATCAAGAGCTTCGCCCGTTCCACATGGTGGTTGTGCACCGCCCAGTTCAACTGATAGCCGAGAGTCTGGTCGGGGTTGTCGACGTAGACGCCGTCCTTCTCGAACAGCCAGTTGCAGCGGTGCTGCGGGCCGAGCCCATACTCGAGGAGCATAGCGAGGCAGTCGTGGCCCGGGGTGAACATGGTGTTGTAGAGCGCCTGGCCGTCGTTGGGATTCGCGCCGGCGTCGAGTAGCAATTTCGCGAGTTCGAAGCATCCGGCATGGGGCGGCTGGTTGACGGGTCCCATCTCGCCCTCGCCAAACGCGCCGGTCAATGCCGTGAACCGGTACTGGCCGCCCCACATGTAGTGGCTGTTGGGGTCGGCACCCCGGTCGATGAGCAGACGCGCCACGTCGAGCGTCGACTTGCCTGGCAGGTCGAGCCTTGAGTAGCAGGCGTACAGCAGGGGCTCCCAGTCGAAGTAGCCGCCGCGCCGGTTGACGAGTGAAGCATCCTGGTCGAGGAAGTCCCGCACCGCCGCGACGTCTCCCACGCAGGCGGCCGAATGGATGTCCCGAGTGCCCAGACCCGGATCCGCCGCCAGCATCGCCCGGGCGCGATCGCGGTTCTCCGGCCGGTCGGTGGTGAAGTACGCGAGGCACCCGAGTAGAAGAAAGTCCGTCAGATCGGCGGGGTGTGTGACATAGGCTTCCAGTTGACGCCACGTGGCGAATCCGTATTCCTCGGCGACCGAGCGTTCCGCCGCCGCAGTCGCCGCACCGGTGGCCGACTTCGCCGCATCGATCCACGCGCGGACCTCGTCGATGGTCGTGCCCCAAGGGAGTTGCTTTGCCACGGCCGTCTCCAGCGTCTGTGCTACGGTGCTCATTCTAGGCGCGGAAGGAGCTTGGCAGTGAGTATGACGCGCGACCGGAAGACAGGCGGCTGGATGGTCGGTCGTTGCGGGTACCTGGCAGGTGCCGTGTTGGCGGCGGCCGTTGGCAACGCCGACGAACTTCCGGTTCTCGACGCCATGCGGACCGAGCTCGACCGGTCGATGAAGGTGCTCGGCGCACAAGACGTGCCGCCCTACTTCCTGAGCTACGAGATCACTGAGAACCGCGGGGTGTCCGTAGGCGCTTCCTTCGGCGCGCTGACCCGCAGCGATCCACACCACCAGCGTTTTCTGGATGTCGACCTGCGGGTCGGCAACCACGGTCTGGACAATACGCGCCAACTGCGGGGCGGCAGCAGAACGCGGTCCAGGTCCTACAACCCCACACCCGTTCCCGTGGAGAGCGACCCCGATGCGATTCGCGCCGTGCTGTGGTGGACGACCGACCAGCGCTACAAGACCGCCCGGGAACAGCTGACCGCCGTGCAGACGGATGTGCGCGTCAGCGTGGAGACGGAGGACAAGTCCGACGACTTCTCGCACGAGCAGGCGTTCAGGTCGGTGGAGACGCCTCGATTCGTCGACGTCGATGTCGGCGCGTGGGAGCGCAAGGTGGAGCGCTACAGCGCACCGTTCGCGGACCACGGCAAGATCTACCAGGCGACGGCGAGTTTCTCCGCCAATGTCGAGACGCGCTGGTTCGTGAACAGCGAGGGGACCGAAATTCGGACCTCCGAGAACGTCTATCGACTGTTCGTCCACGCCGCCACCAAGGCGGACGACGGCATGGTGCTGCCGCTCTACAAGGACTACGCCGCCTTGTCGCCCGAAGGACTCCCGGACGACGAGACCGTGACACTGGACGTCGCCCAGCTGATCGACACCTTGCTGGCCCTGCGCACGGCGCCCCTGGTGGAACCCTACACGGGCCCGGCGATCCTGACGGGTCAGGCCAGCGGCGTGTTCTTCCACGAGATCCTGGGGCATCGCCTGGAGGGACATCGTCAGAAGCAGGAGAGCGATGGCCAGACCTTCAAGAAGCAGTTGAACGAACGCCTGCTGCCCGAGAACTTCTCGGTGTATTTCGATCCGGCCCTCACGGCCTATGGCGGAACCGATCTCGTGGGCACGTACCGCTACGACAACCAGGGCATCAAGGGGCAACGCGTCACCGTGATCGATAAGGGGGTCCTGAAGAATTTCCTCATGGCACGCACACCCATCGATGGGTTCCCCAAGTCCAACGGCCACGGCCGCAAACAGGCCGGTTACCGGACCGTCGCCAGGCAATCCAACCTCGTCGTCGACGTGACGGACCCCATGACCGGCGAGGAACTGGACGCCGCCCTGTTGGCGGCGGTCGAGAGAGACGGCAAGCCGTTCGGACTGCGCTTCGAGGCGATCGAAGGCGGCTTCACCACCACCGGCCGTTTCTCCCCCAACGCCTTCAACGTCAGTCCGCTGGTGGTCTACCGGGTCTATCCGGACGGGAGCGAGGAACTGGTCCGGGGCGTGGACATGATCGGCACGCCGCTGACCACCTTGAGCCGCATCGTCGCCGGGGACGACCGCGTCGCCGTGTTCAACGGCGTCTGCGGTGCGGAATCCGGGGGAGTACCGGTCTCCGCGGCGTCTCCCTCCATCCTGGTCTCGACCGTCGAGGTGCAGAAGAAGGACAAGTCCCAGGACCGGCCTCCACTGCTGCCCGCGCCATTGCCGCCCGTGAACCGCGGCTAGGCGGGTAGGAGAACCGCCCATGAAGACACGTTCCGCCGCCAAACTTGCCATTTGCCTCGGCTCCGTGGCGTCGTTGGCACTCCCGTCCGCAGCACAGGACGCCGACGAGGAGGTGCTCCTGCAGGCCATGCGTGCGGAACTGAAGCGCACCATGGAAGAGCTGGTCATGGAGGACCTGGCCCGACCCTATTTCGTGGCCTACACCGTGCAGGACACCGAGTTGTCCGGGGCGTCCGCCGTTTTCGGGGCACTTCTGCCGGGTCCGCAGAACCGGACCCGGCAGTTGACCGTGGACCTGCGCGTCGGCGACGCCACCTACGACAACACCAACTTCCCGCTTTCGTTCACGCGTCCGAGCGAGGCAACGCTGCCCCTGCACAACGACGTCGGGGAACTCCGGCGCCGCATCTGGCTCGCCACGGACGACGCCTACAAGAACGCGCTGGAGTCGCTGGCCGACAAGCGAGCCGCCTTCCAGAACCAGACGCGCAGCCAGGATCTCGGCGACCTGGGTCCCGCGGAACCGTTCATCTACGCCGAGGTGCCGGGGTCGCCGTTGCCGCTGCCCGGGCGGATCGAATCTCTTGCCCGGGATCTCTCCCGGCTGTTCACGGCCATGCCCGAGATCATGGACTCGAGGGTCGGCATCGCGCTGCGTCGGCAGCGGACGTACTACGTCAACAGCGAAGGGTCGTCGTTCGTACGCAACGATCCCGGCGCCGTGGTTCTGGCGTTCGCCGAGACGCGGGCGCCCGACGGCACCGTGCTGCACGACTTCGTGCTCGAGGGGGGAACCACGTGGGACGAGATCGCCGACCGCGAGGGCCTGACGGCACGGATCAACGCCATGGGCCGGCGGATTGCCGCACGGCGTGTGGCGGCGGATGCCGAACGCTACATCGGCCCCGTGCTGTTCGAGGGACAGGCCGCGGCCGAACTGTTCACCCAGGTTCTCGTGCCGAGACTACTCGGCTGGCGCCGGCCCGAGTATCCCGCCGGCTATGCGAACAACACCGGGAACCTCGGCAATCCGTTCCTCGACAAGATCGGCGCGCGAGTCATGGCGCGCACACTGAACCTGCGCGACGATCCCACGCTGCGCGGCAACGGCTTCACCGGCGGCTTCCCCGTGGATGACGAGGGCGTCCCGACCCGGGCCACCACGTTGGTCGAGAACGGCATCCTGAAGACCCTGCTCACGACCCGGAACCCGATCGAAGGGGTCGACGGCAGTACCGGGAGCTTTCGCGGCGCCGGGCCCGCGCCGAGCAACCTCGTGCTGACGAGCAGGAACGGCTTGAGCCGGGAGGAGATGCTCGCCGAGATGATGCTGCTGGTCGAAGAACGCGATGGCGAGTACGGCATCGTCGTGCGACGTCTCGGCAAGCCGGGGATTCAATCGTCGTCGACCCGCGGCTCGATCGGCTCGCGGGGTCGTGCTGGGCAGATCAGCCTGCAGGGCCCCGCCCTCGCCTTCAAGGTCTATCCCGATGGCCGCGAGGAGTTGCTCCGACAGGCCGAGTTCGCCGCAGTCACCGACACGATTTTCAAGGAGATCGTCGCCGCGTCGGCATCCGCCACCGTCTACAGCACCTACGACCGATACCGGGCAACCCGGGCCGTTCCAAGGCGCAGCTTCACCAGGGGGCCTACGGTCACCATGCACCTCTTCTCGGTGTCCGTTCCCGACCTGTTGGTCGAAGAGCTGACCGTGCGCGAGCCCTCCGCCAACCTTCCCCACCCACCCATCGCAGCGCACCCGTTTTTCGCATTACCCAATTGACAGCGGGTCGGGTTGGCGACGGAGCCCCCGGCCTGGCGACTACAACGCTCGCACCGAGGCGCGTGGTCGCCTCTACGGCGAATCGATCACCGCGCGTGGGGGCGTAGGAGGTCGGCTTCGTCGGTTAGGGTTGGTTGGGGAGTACCGGCGAGGCGCAGCATGAGGCGTTCGAGGGAGAGCCAGGCGTCGCCGCGCAGCATGCCCTTGGCTTGCAGGTCGAGGAGGGCGGATTCGTCGAGGAGATCGTCGATTCCGGGTGGTCCGAGTCGGCGAACCGCGCCTTCGAGGGCCTGGCGGCGGTTGCGGGGGATGTAGGGCTTGCCGCCGTAGGCGAGTTCCTGGGCCCGCCGCAGTTGGTTGACCAGCGCGGCGATGATCATGAACTCGGCGACGCCTTCGTCGCGCAGGGCTCGGAGCATCCGGTGTGCGCGCGCGCCGCGACCCGTCAAGGCGGCGTCAATCATGCCGAAGGTGTCGAAGCGTGCCGCATCGCCGACATCGCCGACGATGTCGTCGACACCGACGCGACCGTCGGGATGGGCGAGCTTGAGCTTCTCGATCTCCTGGCGGGCGGCGAGCAGGTTGCCTTCGATCCGCTCGGCGAGCGCTTCCAGCGCTTCGCGGTCGAGCGTCAGGCCCTCTTTCCGACACCGGTCGTGGAGCCAGCTTGGCAACTCGCGGCCGGTGATGGGCCACACGGGGACCACCGCGCCTGCCTTGTCGATCGCCTTGTACCAGGCACTGCTGCGCTGCCGCCACTCCAGGTCCGGGGCGCGGCACAGCACCAGGGTGTCGGCGAGCGGCGCATTGAGGTAGTTCCGGATCGCGTCGGAGCCCGCCCGGTCGAGGCCGCGCGGGGGTATGCGGACGTCGATCAGCCTCTTGGTGGCGAACAGCGACAGGTTGCCGGCGTCGGCGAACATCTCGTCCCAGGCCGCCCGGGGCATGGCGTCGAAGACGGTGCGTTCGTCGAAGCCGTGGCGCTTGGCGGCCTCGAGGATCTGGTCGCAGGCTTCCTCGACCAGGAGTTGCTCTTCGCCACTGACGAGGTAGATGTCGCGGAAATCGGCGGCGTCCAGGTGCCGGGCAAGCTGATTGGTTCTAACCTGCACCGTGGGGTTTCTCCGTTTCGCCGTGCAATGCGGAGGACACCCTTTCCCGGGCGCGCTGGTACCAGGCCACCCGTGACTCGTCGGACCATGCGCTGACGAGTTTATCGGCGGCCGCGCGATGTTCGGCTGCGGTGTCGGCGTTGGACTCCGGTTTTGTCTCGCTGTCCATGGCCGCATCGTCACCCGCCGCCTGCTTCGACAGCACCTCCAAGGTCCGCAGCATGCGACCGACCAGGTCGCTGCGAATTTCCTCCGACAACAGCTCGCGCTCCTCGCTGCTGCCCACGAGACGGTTCCGTTCCAGGCGCGCGACCCGTTCGCTGCGCAGCACGCTCTCGGTCAGGACCGTTCCGTCAGCGTCCTTGACGGCAAATCTAACCTGCGACGACAACTCGTACTCGGCCGTGCGTGCATCGCTGGTGACCGAGGCGCTTCGCCGGTCGTTGCGCTGCTCGCTGAGCACGACCACCACGTCGGCATCCCCATCCACCACGCGTACACCCGCGGATCGAAGCGCCTGGCCCAGGTCGCGGTGGAGATCGACGCCCCGGGCCGCATCGATGCGCGCCGTCTCGAAGGCCGTCGCCAAGTCCCAGGTGCGTAGTTGGAAGCCGCATGCGGCCGTGGCCAGAGTGCCGAACAAGACCGCGACCAGGCCGGTAAGGGTCATCCCACGACCAGGTTGATCAGCTTGCCCGGCACGAGGATCGTCTTGCGCAGGGACCCACCGTCCAGATAGCGGGCGACGTTGGCATTGGCGCGGGCCGCCTCGACCACGGCAACTTCGTCGGAGTCCGCCGGCACGACCACCTGGGCACGCACCTTGCCGTTCACCTGCACGGCGAGTTCCCACATCGATTCGACGGTCTTCGCCGGATCGTAGGTCGGCCATCGCGCCGCCTCGAACAGGCTGTCGCTGTGGCCGAGACGGGCGTAGAGCTCCTCCGCGATGTGCGGCGCGAACGGTCCCAGCATGATCACCAGCGGTTCGACCTCACTACGACGCGCCTGGCGACCACCGGCACGGACCACGTTGAGGTATTCCATCATCGCGGCGATGGCGGTGTTGAACTGCAGCTCCGGGAGCTGTTCGCTCACCTGGGCGATGGTGCGGTGCAGGGCGGGCTCCACGTGGGCGTCGGGTGGGCCGTCGCCGGCGGCGAGCACGGTCTGCCACAGCCGGCTGAGAAAGCCATGGGGGCCCTGGATGCCCCGGCTCTGGTAGTCCGCGATCTGGTCGTAGGGACCGAGGAACAGGAGGTACAGGCGCAGGGTGTCGGCGCCGAACTCGTCGATGATCCGATCCGGGACGATCACGTTGCCGCGGCTCTTCGACATCTTGCGACCGTCGCGAATGAGCAGGCCGTGGGCGCGGAACTTGGTGAACGGCTCGTCGAACTCGAGCTCGCCGAGATCCGCCAGCGCCATGGTGAGGAACCGGGCGTACATCAAGTGCAGCACGGCGTGTTCGTTGCCGCCGATGTAGGAGTCCACGGGTAGCCAGCGTCGCGTCAGGTCGGGATCGATCGGCGTGTCGTCGCGGTCGGTGGACGGATAACGCAGGAAATACCAGCCGCTGCAAAGGAAGTTGTCGGTTACGTCCGTGTCGCGGTGCGCGGTGGCACCGCAGTTCGGGCACGGCGTCTCGTACCAGTCGGTGACGCGCGCCAAGGGGCTGACGCCCGAGTCGTCGGGCTGGAAGTCGTCCAGATGCGGGAGCGCCACCGGCAGCTCCGCTTCCGGGACGGGTACCGGTCCGCAGGCATCGCAGTGGACGACCGGGATCGGCGGGCCCCAGTAACGCTGGCGGGATACGCACCAGTCGTGTAACCGGTAGTTCACCTGTGGCTCGGCGGCGCCGCGGTCGGCGAGCCAGTCGACGATGGCGCGTTTGCCGTCGGCCACCGGGAGGCCGTCGAAGTCGCCGGAATTGACGAGGATGCCGTCCCCGGGGTACGCCTCCGAAAGAGGCGTCTCGGCATCTTCCCCGGGGCCGGCAATCACGCGGACGATGGGCAGCCCGAAGGCCGTCGCGAACTCGAAGTCCCGGGTGTCGTGACCGGGCACGGCCATGATCGCACCGGTGCCGTAGCCCATCAGCACGTAGTCGGCGATCCACACGGGGATCTCGGCACCGTTGACCGGGTTGACGCAGTGGCCGCCGGCGAACACGCCCGACTTGTCCTTGTCGATCTTCTGACGCTCGACCAGGTCCTGCCGGGCCACTCTCTCCTGGTAGGCGGTCACGGTTGCACGCTGTTCCGATGTCGTCAACGCCGCTACCAGCGGATGCTCCGGCGCGAGCACCATGTAGGTAGCGCCGAACAGGGTGTCCGGGCGGGTCGTGAACACGCGGACGCTCGCGTCGGCGCCGACGACGGTGAAGTCGACTTCCGCGCCCTCGCTGCGCCCGATCCAGTTCGCCTGGGCCTTCTTCGTGCGCTCAGACCAGTCGATCACGTCCAGGTTGTTCAGCAGGCGCTCGGCGTAGGCGGTGATCTTGAAGAACCACTGGGGAAGTTCGCGCTGTTCCACCGTCGAGTCGCAGCGTTCGCAGAGTCCCTGGATGACCTGTTCGTTGGCGAGCACGGTCTTGCACGACGGGCACCAGTTGACCGGCGCTTCGCGACGTTCCACCAGGCCACCCGCCATGAGCTTCAGGAATACCCACTGGGTCCACTTGTAGTAGTCCGGGTCCGTCGAGTTGACCGTGTGGCTCCAGTCGTACATGCCGCCGAAGCGCTTGAGGATGCGGGTGAAGTTGGCGACGTTCTCCGGAATCAGGTCGTTGGGGTTCTTGCCCACCTTGAGGGCGTAGTTTTCCGAGTGGATGCCGAACGCGTCGAAGCCCATGGGCTCGAACACATCCTTGCCCATGAGCCGCCAGTAGCGGCCGTTCACGTCGGCGCCCGTATAGGCAAAGAGGTTGCCGATGTGCAGCCCTTCCGCGGACGGATAGGGGAACATCATCAGGTTGTAGTAAGGATCCTTGGCGGTGCGCAGGTCCTCCTCGGTCCACGCATTGGTGCCCCGGCGTTCCCACTCCGCCTGCCACTTGGCCTCAACCGCAGCTGGATCGTAGCGCTCGTTGCTCATGAGTGTCGTCTGTGCTTGTCCCGTCCCTGCATCGAAGCGTCCCACTCTTCGGCGCGAGCCGGACGGCACGTTAATCGAAACGGGCGAGGAATTAAACGCCGACCATCAGCGGCGGCCGGAAGGTCGGCACTCGAACCAGGGACATGCACCCTTGGGGTGGGTGTCCCCTTTTCCTCGACCCCTTTTCCTCGACCCTACCTTGGGGTGGGTGTCCCCTTCTCCTCGACCTTGGGGTGGGTGTCCCCTTTTCTTCGACCTTGGGCGGTGGGTGTCCCCTTTGGTGGCGTTGGGCGGTGGGTGTCCCCTTTGGTGGCGCCTTTGGTGGCGCCTTCCCTTCGTGGCCGCTTCGAAGGGTGGGTGTCCCCATTTTTGGGCGGCTTCGAAGGGGTGGGTGTCCCTATTCTTGGGCGGCTTCGAAGGGGTGGGTGTCCCTATTCTTGGGCCTCTATTCTTGGGCGCCTATTCTTGGGCGTACATTTGTGGGCGTCAGCGGCGCGGACGGAAGCTCATTACTCCCACGACGATGGCCAGGACCGCGACGAGAAGCGGCCAGTTCGTCCAGAGGCCGAATGGCGTTGTTCCCGACATCGCGTGGATGCTGCCGGTGAGCACCCCGGGTTCGAACTGGGGGAGGCGATCGACGACGTCGCCCCGCTCGTCGATGATGGCGGTGATGCCGTTGTTGGTCGCCCGCAGGAGGTATCTGCCGTTTTCCAGAGCCCGCATCCTCGCGATCTGGAAGTGCTGGCGGGGGCCGATGGAGGCACCGAACCAGGTGTCGTTGCTGATCGTGACGAGGGCGTCGGCACCTTCGACGGACATCGCCACTGCCCTCGGGTAGGCGATCTCCCAGCAGATGGCCATGGACAGGTCGATGCCGGCGGCCTTGAGCAGCGGCTGTTCCGCCGCTCCGGTCGAGGTGCTGGACATGGGCAGGTCGAAGAACGCGAGGGTGCCTCGGAGTAGCGACTCGAACGGCAGGTAGTCACCGAACGGCACGAGCCGACGCTTGCGGTAGACGCCGCCGCCGGTGGACATCGCCGCGTTGTAGTAGTCGAATCCGTCCGTCGTCTCTTCGGCGACGAATATGCCGGTTACGATATCCCCCGATCCGGGACGTTGCGCCTCGATGAAGCCTTGCCGGCGCCTGAGGTAGTCCGGGATGGCCGCCTCGGGCCAGATGACGAGATCGGCATCGCCTGCCGTCTTGGTCAGTTCACCGTAACGCTCGACGGACAGGTCAACGCCGTCGGGCGTCCACTTGACGCTCTGCGGAATGTCGCCTTGCACGAGGGCGACTTCGCGGGTCTCGCCACGTTCGGTCCAGGAGACGAAACCGAGTCCGAACGCGACGAGCCAGACGACGACGGGGATTGCCAGCACCACAAACCGTCGTGGTGCGGCCACGACCAGTGTGGCGGTCATCACCGCGGCCAGGGAAACGAGCAGGACTCCACCCACCGGGGCAAAGCCGGCGAGGGGGGTGTCGAGAAAGGCATAGCCCGCGAACAGCCAGGGGAAGCCCGAGAGAAACCACGTCAGGAGCCACTCCATCACGGTCCAGACCACAGCGAACATCAGTGCGACGCCCAGGGCATCGTTCTCCCGCAGGCGGGCCAAGGCGTGGAACGCCAATCCCATCAAGCCGTTGAACACCGCCATGCCGGCGACGAAGCAGGCGACCAACAGCACGGCGAGCCAAGCCGAGGTCTCGCCGTAGGTGTGGATGCTCACGTAGACCCACGATGCCCCCACGCCGTACTTGCCGACGCCGTAGTACCAACCCAGCCGGAACGCACGGCCCGGGGTGCGCACGTTCTGCAATAGCCAGAACAACGCTCCCGCGGAGATGAGCAGCAGTGGCCAGAGGTCGACGGGGGCCAGCGCGAGCGGCAACAGTGCGCCCGCCACGAGTGCAGCCAGATTGCCCCATGCCGCCCGCGGTTCGTGGGACGGGCCGTTGCTAAGGGGCCACTTGCTCAAGGAGTCGCGTCAGTGGTCGGCGGCCGGACCTTCAGGCCCGGGTCATGTGCAGTAGGCGAACTCGGCGGCTGTCGGCATTCAGGATGCGGACGTGGAAGGGCTCGAGGTCGATGGTCTCTTCACGCTGGGGCACGTAGCCGAACTCCTTGACCACGATCCCGCCGATCGTATCCAGATCGCCGCCGTTGAATTGGGTGTCGAAGTACTCGTTGAAGTCCTCGATGGGCGTGGTCGCCTTGACCGTGTAGCTCTGCCCGTCGAGCTGCTTTATGAAGCTGTCGTCGTCGACGTCGTGCTCGTCCTCGATCTCACCGACGATCTGCTCGAGCACATCCTCGATGGTGACGACACCTGCGACGCTGCCGTACTCGTCGATGACCAGGGCCATGTGGTTGCGGGTCGCGCGGAACTCCTGCAGGAGATCGTTCAGGCGCTTGCTCTCCGGGACGACGATGATGGGGCGGATGTAGTCCTTGATGTCGAAGCCGTCCCAGTCCTCCTTGAGCAACAGCGGCAGCATGTCCTTGGCGTGGAGAATCCCCTTCAGATCGTCCATGTCGTCGCCGATGACCGGAAAGCGGGAATGCGTCGAGCTGATCACCGTCGGCAGAAACTCCTCGATCCGGCTGTCGACCGCCACCGTCACCACCTGGGTGCGCGGGATCATGATGTCGCGCGCACGCATGTCCGCCACCGCCAAGGCGCCGTGGATGATGTTCAACGCCTCGGTGTCGAACAGTCGCCGCTCGCTCGCGTCCTTGAGCATCTCGAGCAGTTCCGGCCGGTCGGTCGGTTCCACCGGGAAGAGATCGGCGATCCGCTCCCTCCAAGTCTTGCGCGGTTCCTTTCTCTTGGGGTGCGATATTCCGCGGACTGCCGCCGGCTCCCCTTCGCTCATGCGTTTTCTCCGTAGGGATCACTGATCCCGAAACACCTCAACACCTGCGCTTCCTTGGCTTCCATGACTTCGGCACTTGCTGGCGTGTCGTGGTCCATGCCGAGCAAATGCAGGAGGCCGTGGACCACCAGATGGGCATAGTGGTCAGTCAATGTCTTGTCCCGCTCCAGGGCTTCCCGTGTCGCCACCGGCGCGCAGATGGCGATGTCGCCGAGCAAGCCCGGTTCGTCGGCCGGAAATGCCAGGACATTGGTAGCCTGCGGCCGATCCCGAAAGCGCGCGTTCAGTTCGGCACCCTCGGCCTCGCCGACCACCCGCAGACATACCGAGCGGCCCTCGTCCTCCAGGGCGGCCTCGGCCCAGCCAGATATCTCGCCGGCGGTTGGAACGTCCTCCGGGAGAGCCGCGTTGTCGATCTGCACCACGACGGTCACCCTGCGGTGCCTTCCCCCACGGATCCCACGGACGATACGGGCTGCGCGGCCTTGGCGCCGGCGGCGGCATAGGCATCCACGATGCGTTTGACCAGGGGATGGCGGACGACGTCCTTGGAGGCGAAGTACGTGAAGCTCAATCCCTCGACGTCCTTCAACACGTCGAGGACGTGAATCAGTCCGGAGCGTCCGCCTTGGAGGTCGATCTGCGTGATGTCGCCGGTGACCACCGCGGTCGAGCCGAAGCCGATGCGTGTCAGAAACATCTTCATCTGCTCGACGGTGGTGTTCTGGCTCTCGTCAAGGATGATGAACGAGCCGTTCAACGTCCGGCCGCGCATGAACGCCAGCGGCGCCACCTCGATGATGTTGCGCTCGATGTACTTGTTCACCCGCTCGACGCCCAGCATCTCGTAGAGCGCGTCGTAGAGCGGGCGCAGGTAGGGGTCGATCTTCTGTGCGAGGTCGCCGGGCAGGAAGCCGAGCTTCTCGCCCGCCTCCACCGCCGGACGCACCAACAGGATGCGACTCACCAAGCGGTTCTCCAACGCCTCCACGGCGCAGGCGACGGCCAGATAGGTCTTGCCGGTGCCGGCGGGGCCGACACCGAAGTTCACGTCGTTGGCGCGGATCACCTCGACGTACCGGCGTTGGTTGGCGCCCCGCGGTTTGACGGTCTTGCGGCGGGTGGCAACGATCACACCGTCGGCGTGCGCTGGCGCTTCTCTCTGTTCGCTTTGAAGTGTCATCGCCATGAGTTCCTCCACCCCCGACTCCTGCAGGAACAGGTGCACGGTGGCTTCGTCCAGGACGTCGCGGTCGCGGGTCTCGACGTAGAGCCGGGACAACAGGGCGCTGCCCGCCTGGACGCGCTCCCCGGGCCCCGAGAGCCAGAAGGCGTTGCCGCGGTTGCGGATTCGGATACCGAGCCGGTGTTCGAGGTGTTTGAGGTTCTGATCGAACGGGCCGCACAGAGCGGCCAGACGGCGGGAATCGTCGGGTTCCAGATTGACGTTCGTGGTCAGGGCCACGACACGCGACGAGTCGTCTGTCAAATGGGGTTTATTGTGGTGTGTCCTTGGGCCTCCAAGGATAGCCCCGTAATGTGACGTGTCAATCGTCCCCGCAGCGAATTCGGCAGCGCCTCGGCGATCTCCACCGTGGCGAAATCGCCGACCAGGCGGTCGTCGTCGCAGCGGAAATTCACCACCCGGTTGTTCTCGGTGCGGCCGGCCAACTGCCCCGGGTCGCGCTTGGACCGGCCGGTCACCAGAACCCGCTGCTCAGTACCCACCATGGCCTCGGCGTGGGCGGCGGCCTGGCGCCGGAGCTGGTCCTGGAGCACCGCGAGACGTTGCTGCTTCACCTTGAGCGGCGTGTCGTCGGGCAAGGACGCGGCGGGTGTCCCCGGGCGCGGGCTGTAGACGAAGCTGAACGAGATGTCGTAGTCGAGCTCCTCGACCAAGGCGAGGGTCGCTTCGAAGTCCCGTTCGGTCTCGCCGGGGAAGCCGATGATGAAGTCGGACGACAGGCTGATGTCCGGTCGGACTCGGCGCAGGGCGCGGATCTTCGCCTTGTACTCGAGGACGGTGTGGCCGCGCTTCATCATCGCCAGCACCCGGTCCGAACCCGATTGGACCGGCAGGTGCAGGTGGTTTACCAGTTCCGGCACCTCGGCGTAGGCGTCGATCAGTGTCGGCGAGAACTCCACCGGGTGGGAGGTGGTGAAACGGATGCGGTCGATCCCGTCGATGCGCCCCGCGTAGTGGATCAACTCTGCGAGATCCGCCTCGCCGCCGTCGATCTCGCCCCGGTAGGCATTGACGTTCTGGCCGAGGAAGTTGATCTCGCGTACGCCCCGGCCGGCGAGCCCGACGACCTCCCGCATGACGCTGGCGACCGGGCGGGAGATCTCCTCGCCCCGCGTATAGGGCACGACGCAGAAGGTGCAGTACTTGCTGCACCCCTCCATCACCGAGACGAACGCCGTCGGCCCTTCGGCTCGCGGTTCCGGCAGGCGGTCGAACTTCTCGATCTCCGGGAAGCTCACGTCCACCACGGCCGCGCCCCGGCGTCGTGTCTCGTCCAGCATGGCGGGCAGACGGTGCAGGGTCTGGGGTCCGAACACGAGGTCCACGTAGGGTGCCCGCGTCGTGATCGCCTCGCCCTCCTGGCTGGCGACGCAGCCGCCGACGCCGATGACGACGTCTGGATTGGCGCGCTTCAGCGACTTCCACCGGCCCAGTTCGCTGAACACCTTCTCGGCGGCCTTCTCGCGGATGGAACAGGTGTTGAGCAGCAGCAGGTCCGCGTGATCGGGCTTCTCGACAAGCGTGGCGCCGTGGCTTTCGCGCAGGACATCCACCATGCGCGACGAGTCGTACTCGTTCATCTGGCATCCGTGGGTCTTGAGGTAGAGCTTCACGGTCTTCCGAGGTCGCTTGACGGGGGGCGGATTATAGCCGCGGACGGGGTGGCCGGAGGCCGCCACGGACCACCTCACAGCGACGGAAAACTCGCCCCACCGAACCCTCGCCGAAGATCCGGGTTGAAATCGCCGGGGCGATGCCTATTAATCGACCCACAGCGTCGAGTGATGGTGGTCATGGCCAAGGACCGATCGCATATTTACCGAATCTACTTTCACAGCCACGGGCAGATCTTCGAAGTCTACGCCCGGTCGTTCTACCAGAGCGACGTGTACGGCTTCGTGGTGATCGAGGACTACATCTTCGGCGAGAAGTCCCAAATGGTGATCGATCCCAGCGAGGACAAGCTGCGTACCGAATTCGAGAGCGTCCAGCGGAGCTTCATTCCGATGCACGCGATAATTCGCATCGACGAGGTCGAGCGCGAGGGCATCGCCAAGATCACCGACGCCTCCGGCAGCAATATCACTCCCTTTCCGATGCCCATCCCCGACAAGAAGGCTTAAGGGCGGTTCGAACGTCCGTTGACGAGCACCCGGCGGCCGGCGGGTAGAATGTCCGCGCGCCGACCGGGGAGCGACACCAAGCTATGACCATCGTGATCGTGGGCGCGGGACACGCGGCCGGCCAAGCCGCGGCGAGCCTGCGCCAGGAGAACTACGAGGGCGAGATCGTCGTCATCGGCGAAGAACCGCACATCCCCTATCAACGACCGCCGCTGTCCAAGCAGTACCTGTCGGGCGAGTACGGGCTGGAGCGTGTACACCTCCGTCCCGCGAAGTTCTACGAGACGAAGCAGATCGACGTACGCAGCGGTGTGCGTGTGGAGAGCATCGAGCCCAACGCCCAGGTCGTGTCGTGCGACGATGGGCGCAAAGTCGGATACGACAAGCTGCTGCTGGCCACCGGCGCCAGGCCGCGCCGGTTCCAAACGCCGGGCGGTGACCTTGCGGGCGTTCACTACCTGCGCAACATCGCCGACGTCGACGCCATCAAGCAGGATTTCGCGGCAGGTCGCCGGATCGTTATCGTCGGCGGCGGCTACATCGGCCTCGAGGTCGCCGCGATCGCCATCGGGGCGGGCCTCGAGGTGACGGTCCTGGAGATGGAGGACCGCATCCTGAAGCGGGTAACAACGGCCACCATGTCGGCCTTCTACGAAGAGCTGCACACCCGCCAAGGGGTGGCAATCCGCACCGGCGCCGCGGTCGAGTCGTTCGCCGGGACCGATCGTCTGACCGGCGTGGTGTGTACCGACGGCGAGGTCGTGTCGGCGGATCTCGCCGTGGTGGGAATCGGCATCGTGCCCAACGTCGAACTCGCCGAAGCGGCCGGCCTCGACTGCGACAACGGCATCCTCGTGGACGAACACACGCGCACGGCGGACCCGCACATCCATGCCGTGGGTGACTGCACCAACCACCCGAACGCGCTGCTCGGTCGGCGACTGCGCCTGGAGTCGGTGCCCAACGCCATGGAGCAGTCGCGGGTCGCGGCCGCAAACCTCGCCGGCGGGTCGTCGACCTATGCCAACGTGCCGTGGTTCTGGTCGGACCAGTACGACCTGAAACTGCAGATGGTCGGCTTCTCCGCCGAAGGTGAACACCAGGTCGTGCGGGGCGACCGGGCGGCGACGAGTTTCGCCGTGTTCTACTTCGCCGACGGCACGCTGGTCGCCGCCGACGCCGTGAACCGCGCACGGGAATTCATGGCCGCGCGGCAACTCGTCGGCAAGCGGGTCGACCCGTCACAGCTTGCCGACCCGGCAGTCGACCTGAAGACCGTTGTCGCTGAACACGTCCCGTAGGCGCGACGCTGGTCGTTGCCCCGCGATCCTGACGCGCCCGCCCAGGCGCGCGACAAACCGGGAGCTGACGATCCAGCCGGAAGCCGAGGGAGCCGAGGGACATCGCGGTTGCACGCGCGCGGCAGTTGTTGGAAGGTTTCCGCTACGAAGTCGAGAAGGCAGCGAATGAGCGCACCCGATCAACGAGGTTCCGTCGACGCGGGCGGCACCCCGGAAGCCGAGGTCGTCGACGAGGTCGACGAGGTCACTCGGCCGAAGGAGGGGTTTTTGTTCTGCGCGGCCTGCTCGCACGTCATCGGCCATGTGGACGACCGCATCGAGGTCAACGGCTCGTTCCTGCATACCTGCAAAAACCCCTACGGCTATGTGCACCACTTCGGCTGCCATCGGGAGGCCCACGGCTGCGACATCAGCGGCGACCACCACGCGGCCGACAGTTGGTTCCACGGCTACAGCTGGCGGCTCGCCAGTTGCGGCAACTGCAACACCCACATGGGCTGGCTGTTCGAGAAATCGGCTGAGCACTTCTACGGTCTGATCCTCGACCGGATTCAAGTGGGCTGATATGTCAGTCCCCACCGCCCAGGACTACGATGTCCTGACATTCGACTGCTACGGCACGCTCATCGACTGGGGGTCGGGGATCGTCGGGCACCTGCAGCCGGTGCTGCTCGAACGCGACGCCCATGTGATCGACGAATTCCTGCTCGAGTTCTTCGCCGAGACCGAACCGGTCGCGCAGGTCGATGGCGTGTCCTATGCCGATGTCCTGCGCGACGTCCTGCGTCGCCTCGGCGAACGCCTGGCGTTCTCGCCCACCGCCGAAGCCCAGGACGCCTTCGCCGCCAGCGTCGGCGACTGGGAGCCGTTTCCCGACACCCTTGGTGCCCTCGAACGGCTGGACGAGCGCTTCGACCTCGCCATCGTGTCCAACGTCGACAACGCCTTGTTCGAGCGGACCGCCGCCAAGCTCGGCGTCGACTTCAAGTACGTCGTCACCGCCGAGGACGTCGGCGCCTACAAGCCCGACCGGCGGATGTTCGACGCGGCGCTGGCCGCTGTGGATGGTGCACGGGTTCTGCACGTCGCACAGAGCGTCTACCACGACATCGTGCCGGCCTCGGCGCTCGGCCTCGACACCGTGTGGATTCGGCGCGAACAAAACGCCGCGCGGCCGGCACAAGCGAAGCCCACGTGGACCTTCGACTCCCTCGGCCAGTTCACGGACGCGATTCTCGCCACATGAACACGCCGCGCCGCGCCAGCATCGAAATCCGCAAGGAGGACACGCACTTCTCCGCCGCGCACTTCACGGTGTTCTCCGCGACCGAGCGCGAGAACCTACACGGCCACGACTTCTACGTGGCGGCCACCGCGACCGGGCCGGTGGACGCCAACGGCCTGTGCTTCGACTACAACGAGCTGAAGACCCGACTCCGGGGGCTTTGCGGCGCTCTCGACGAGACGCTGCTGCTGCCGACCGAGTCGCCCCATGTTGAGATCGAGGACACCGATGACGGCGTGACCGTCCGATTCGCGGATGAGCGTCACCGGTTCCTGCGACGCGACGTCAAGCTGCTGCCGGTGCGCAACGTCACGGTCGAGGAGCTCGCCCACTGGTTCACGGATGAGTTGGTCCGCGAGGGACTGGCGCGGATGCCCATCGACTCGTTGAAGCTGCGCGTGTCCTCGGGACCCGGTCAATGGGCGGAGGCCGCTTGGGAGCGCTCGTCACAGGGAGGTGGTTCCCCGTGAAGCTCGCCATCGTCACCGGCGCCAGCGCCGGCATCGGCCTCGCGACGGCGAAGGCGTTCCTCGAAGCCGGCTACGAGGTCGTCAACCTGTCCCGGCGACCGTGTCCGCTGGCCGACGTCACCCACTTTCGCTGCGACCTCGCCCAACGAGACGCTCTCGAATCCGTCAGTACGGCACTGATCGAGCATCTCGATGCCGCCGATACCTGCGTCCTCGTCCACAACGCCTCGCAGCTTCGCAGCGACACCGCAGTCGACACATCGAGCGAGGCGCTGCGCGACGTGCTCGAGGTGAACGTCGTCGGCATCAATACGCTGAACCGGCTGGCGATTCCGCGCATGCGTCCGGGCTCCAGCATCCTCTTCGTCGCCTCGACGTTGGCCGAGAAGGCCGTACCGGGAAGCTACTCCTACGTGGTCAGCAAGCACGCCCAGATCGGCATGATGCGCGCCTGCTGCCAGGATCTCGCCGGCACCGGGATCCACACGGCCTGCATCTGCCCCGGCTTCACCGACACCGAGATGCTCCGCGCCCACGTTCCCGCGGATGCCATGGACGCGGTTCGCGGCATGTCGGCCTTCGACCGTCTGATCGAGCCGCGCGAGATCGCCGAGACGTTGCTTTGGGCCTCGACGTCGCCCGTGGTCAACGGCAGCGTCATCCATGCGAATCTCGGACAGGTGGAACGATGACCGGCGAGATGGTCTACCGGCTTCGCCGGCAACGGGTGTTCCTGGTCCTGGCCGGGATCTTCCTCGGCACGCTGGCCCTGCTCAACATCCTCGGCATCAGCCGCTTCATCGACCTGTCGTTCACGTTGTTCGGGTCGGAGATTCCCATGGTGGTGGCGGTGGGCGTGCTTCCCTACCCCATCACGTTCATCTGCACCGACCTCATCAGTGAGCTCTACGGTCGCAAACGCGCCACCGAGGTGGTCTGGGTGGGCCTTCTGCTCAACGTCTGGGTGGTGTTCCTGCTGTGGATCGGTGGCCGGCTACCGGGCTTCGAGGCGATGGACCCGGCGACCGGCGAACTGCTTCGCGACGAGGCGGGCCGGGTACCCGTGTTCTTCGAAATCCGGACCCTCGCCTTCGGGGCTGTCACCGCGTCGATGATCGCGTACCTCTTCGCACAGTGGTGCGACGTGCAGTTGTTCCATTTTTGGAAGCGGCTCACCGACGGGCGGTTCCTGTGGATACGCAACAATGGTTCGACGCTGATCAGCCAATTGGTGGACACCGTTTGCGTGATCCTCATCACTCATTTTGTCGGTGCCCTGCCCATCGACGAATCCGCCCCGCTGTGGCCACAGCTCTTCACCTTCATCGCCTCGGGTTACGTGTTCAAGCTCACCGTGGCGCTGGTCGACACCGGGCCGATCTACCTGTTGGTCGGCTGGCTGAGACCCTTCCTCGGAGTCGCCAGGAACGAGGAACTCGGTCCCGGCGACGAACCGGTCCAAGTCTCGTCGGCATGATGCGGGCAAGGAGGCCCTGATGCCTTGCCCCCGCTCCTGCCGGCGCCTCCATCGGAACATCGCGAGCGATACGTTCCGCGATGCCATGGTGGACCTGCCACGAGTGATCCGGGTCGCGACGATTTCGCTGCTCGTCGCCTTGTGTCCTCCCGGCCTCGTTCACGCCGACGACGGTCTGCTGCGCTATGTCGCCCGAGAGGGCGACGATTCGGGCGACTGCACCTTGCCCGTACGGCCATGCCGGACGATCGAGTACGCTCTATCCCAGGCCGGCAAGGGCGACGAAGTCCGCGTCGGCGGCGGCATCTACGCGGTCGATGATCTCGAGAATCTCCTACTCGTCATCGGCGGTGCCGTTGAGGTGAGCGGCGGATTCGACCGCTTCGACCACTTCCTCGCCCAGGACCGCGAGGCTAATCCGACGACGCTGACCGCTGTTCCTCTCGCCCTAAGCGACCGGCTTCGTGCCCATGGCTTTCACGTGATCGTCGACCGCAAGGGCCTCGACCGGGACGATCGGGCCATGCTCGCAGGCTACCAGGCGACGCAGACGAGTTCCGGTACCGCTTCGTGCCTGGGAGGCAGCGCCGGGGGATTCGCGTGCCGGAGCATCAACCTGCTCGCCCACATGGCCCTAGCCGACCTGTCGTCCTCTCCCCGCAACGCCAACGACATCTGGGGATTCGTCGATCTCAACACCGAGCGCGAATACGCCCTGCTCGGCGTGTACAACGGGCTCGCGGTCATCGACGTCACCGATCCGAGCGACCCGTTCGAAGTCGGCACGGTCACCGGTCCGGGTTCGTTCTGGCGGGACGTCAAGGTCGCTCAGAGCTACGATCACAGCGCGGGCCGCTGGCGAAGCCACGCCTACGTCAGCACGGATACCGTCGGTCAGCTGGCGGTCGTCGACCTCACGGAACTGCCGAACCGCGTACGCCCGGGAGGGACTTCAGGAGGCCCCGCGCACAACGTCTTCATCAGCAACGTCGACTTCGCAACCGGAATCCCCTTGGGTGGCGGTCGTCCCACGTTGCAGGTGCTCGGCGGCGTGAGTCACGAAGGCGCCGTCGACTCCTTCGACCTCAGCGCACCCCTGACGCCGACGCGGATCGGCGGTACGGGAGGCGGCTACAGCCACGACGCTGCCTCGATTCTGATCACGGGCGGACGCGCGAGCGCCTGCACCGGCACCTCCTGCGAGGTCCTGTTCGACTTCAACGAGGACACGATCCAGCTCTGGGACCTGTCCAACCGGGCGGCACCACGCCTGCTCAGTTCCACGACGTACGACCTGGTCGAATATGTGCACTCGGGATGGCCGACCGAGGACGGCCGATTCCTGTTCGTACACGACGAACTCGACGAGAGCACGCATGGGCTCCATACCACCATCCGTGTGTTCGACCTCGCCGATCTGGAGGCGCCCGCCCTCGCAGCCACATGGACGGGGCCCACCGCCGCCACCGATCACAACGGCTTCGTCCGGGGCAACCGGTACTACGTCTCGACGTACTCGCGCGGATTGACGGTACTCGACACAACCGATCCGGCCGCCCCGGTCGAGGTGGCGCACTTCGACACCTACCCCGCACACAACACGTCGAGTTTCGTAGGTGCTTGGGGGGTCTTTCCGTTTCTCCCCAGCGGCAACCTACTGGTCAGCGACATCGACGGTGGGCTCTATGTCCTGGACGACCGAACACGCGCGTCCGAACACGGGGAGATTGGCTTCTCCAGGTCATCGTTCGGCGGCGAAGAAGGCGAAGACCTGCAGCTCCAGGTCGTTCGCAGGAACGGCGATGCGGGTCCCGTGTCCGTGGCCTACAAGGTACTCGCCGGCTCCGCGGGCTCTTCGGATTTGACCATCGCCTCCGGGACGCTCGAGTGGCCGGACGAGGATGGCGGCGGACGTTCCATCACCGTATCGCTACGCTCGGACGGCACCCCGGAGCCGATCGAACGCGCCCTGGTTCGGCTGAGCAATCCCACAGGTGGAGCGGTGCTAACCGATATCAACATCGCGAACGTGTTCGTCGGCGATTCCGGCACCAGGACGACGGTCGGCTTCGCCGAGACGAACATCGACTTCGACGGTGCCGCCACATACGCGATCGCAACCGTCGAACGCAGGGGCACGCCCGTCGGGACGGCTGCGGTCACCTACGAAATCGAGCCGCAGACCGCGAGACGCCGCGTAGGCAGACTCTCGTGGCCCGATGGCGACGCCACCGCACGCACGATCAGGCTGCGCCCCGTCGCCGAGCGGCTGGTGGTACGCCTGTCTTCGCCGGACGGCGCCGTCATCGCCGAGGACACCCTGGTGATCGGCAAACCGTTCACCCGTCCCTCCATGCCGCGGAACCTGGCCGCGGAGCCGGGCGACGGCGAGGTGACGCTGAGCTGGGAGCCGGCGAGCGATGGCGGCACCGCCGTCACCGGCTACGAGGTCCGCCACGCGGCAGGCAGCGCGATCCCCGACGGCACGGCCTGGAGAACCGCCGGGTCGCTGACCGACCCCAAGCAGACCGTACGCAACCTGAGCAACGGTCGGCTCCACAGCTTCGAGGTACGGGCGACGAACTCGGTGGGCGCCGGCACGGCGGCAGACATCACCGCGACGCCGGTGGTGTCGGCCCCGGCGGCGCCAACCGGACTCGTGGCAACAGCGCGGGGAGGAACGCGAATCGACCTCTCCTGGCACTCCCCGGCCGGCAGCGAGGTGACCGGCTACCGGATTGAATACTCGGCCGCGGGCAGCGCGCCCTGGCTGGTCCTGGTCGCCGACACCGGCAACACAGCGACCTCCTACAGCGACATCGGTCTGTCCCACGGCACGACCCGCCACTACCGCGTCCTCGCGATCAACGCCGGAGGCACGTCCGGCGCCTCTAACATCGACTCCGCCACCACGGGTGCGACGCCCATCGGGTCGGCACCGGCGGTACCGACCGGCCTCGTGGCAACAGCACGGGGATCGACGCAGATCGATCTTTCCTGGTACACCCCGGTCGACAGTGTGGTGACCGGCTACCGGATCGAATACTCCGGCGACGGCAGCGCACCATGGGCAGTTCTGGTTGCCGACACCCGCAACACCGCGACGTCCTACAGCGACGAGGGTCTGTCCCGCGGCACAACCCGCCACTACCGCGTATTCGCGATCAACGCCCGAGGTACGTCCGGCGCCTCGAACACCGACTCCGCCACCACGGATGCGGCGATCACGCCGTCGGGACCGCGGACAGTACACGTCGCGCAGTTCGAATCAACGGCGAATCCGTCGCGCCAAGGCTTCGTGCGCGTCATCAACCACTCCGACGAGGCCGGCGAGGTGAGCATCGTCGCCATAGACGAAGCCGGAAGCTCCTCCGAAGCGGTGGCACTGCCGGTGGCGGCCAACGCCGTCGTGCACTTCAACTCCGAGGACCTGGAACACGGCAACGCGGACAAGGGGCTGATGCCCCCGGGGGTGGGCAAGTCCAGTCTCGGCGACTGGCGCCTCGAGTTCACGACGGAACTCGACATCGAGGTACTGGCGTACGGCAGGACGGCGGACGGGTTCCTGACGGCGCTGCACGACACGGTACCCGTGGACAACGACATGCATCGAGTCGTGTTCTTCAATCCAGGCGGCAGGCCCGCGCAGGAGAGTCGGTTGCGCGTGGTGAACCCGTCCGATGAGGACGCGCTGGCCGTGATTACGGGCATCGACGACGACCACGCCGAATCCACGGTGGAGATCGAGATCCCTGCCGGCACGACGGTCGAGTACACGCCCGACGAACTCGAAGCCGGCAACGGCGTGACCGGCGCGCTGGGCGACGGAGACGGCAAATGGCGGCTGGTTGTGCGCTCGGCCACGCCGCTCATGGTGGCAAGCCTCATGCGCAGCGCCGACGGCTATCTGACCAACTTGTCTGGCGTGTCGATGCTGCCGGGCAGCCGGCCGGACACCCTCGGCGTGCCGCTGTTCCCGCCGGGAGACAGCCTCCGCCAGGGCTTCGTGCGCATCATCAACCGCTCCGACACGAGCGGTACCGTGTCGATTTACCCTTACGACGAGACCGAACGCGCCTACGAGGAACTGACCCTCGAACTCGGTGCCGGTCGGGCCACGCATTTCAACTCCGACGATCTCGAGCACGGCAACGCGGACAAGCCGTTGACCGGCAGTACGGGTGGCGGCGACGGGTTCTGGCGGCTGGACTTCGAGAGTGAGCTGGACATCGAGGTGCTCGCCTACATCCGCACGCGGCACGACGGATTCGTCACATCGATGCACGATGTCGTGCCCAATTTGGACGGCGTGCACGAGGTGCTGTTCTTCAACCCCGGGAGCAACGAAAACCAGGTCAGCTGGCTGGCATTGATCAACGCCGGCCGTGAAGACATCGCCGTCACCGTGGTCGGCACAGACGATGCGGGGGCATCGCCGGGAAGCGCGGTGCGCCTGACGGTACGGGCTGGCACCGTGCTCACGCCGACGGCGGCCGAACTCGAGTCGGGCGCAGGCGAAGGCATCGAAGACGGCGCCTTGGGCGACGGCTACGGCAAGTGGCGCCTCGCGGTCACCGCCGACGGGCCCCTAGTCGTGATGAGCCTCCTCGACAGCCCCATTGGCCACCTCACCAATCTCTCCTCGAGACCCCGGCAAGCCGGTGGCGCGACTGACCCGTAGGGTGACCCTTCTCCGTCGCGGATCTAGGGCGGGCGACCACAACGCGCCCGCCAGGGCGCGCGGTCGCCCCTACGGGAACATTTCGGCGGCGGTGCGTACGGAGTGCTCGAGTGCCGCCGTTTCCACGCGGCCGATGCGGAGCCGGGTGACGATGAGGTGGGTCATGCCGAGTTCCTCGACGTAGGCCGCCACCTTGTCCTCTACGTAGCGTGGTTCGCCGATGATTGCCCAGTCGTCCGCAGCCAACGACACGCCAGGGCGCTGAGAAGCGGCGAGTTGCCTGGCGGCGATTTCCAACTGGCTGCGGATGTCGGCGACGAGCTTCGCGTCTTCGGAAACGAACAGGGTGCGCATGATCGGTACTTCCGCGGGTCGGTCGACTCCCGCGGCGTCGCAGGCTTCCGCATGGCGGCGGTGGTTGGTGCGCAGCCGCTCGACGGACTCCATGGGCGATGCCAGATACGGCAGTCCCAGACCACCCGCCTGCGCCAGCGCCTTCGGCCCGAAGGCGGCGACCCAGACGGGGGGATGCGGCTGCTGGACCGGCAGGGGCGACAGCACGACCTCGCCTTCGCCGCTGGGGATCGGGTGTCCCTGCCACGCGCGCATCATCGCTGCCAGGCACCACTCGAAGATCCGCCGCTTGTCCCTACGCGACACTTCGAAGGCATCGAACATGGACGCCTGGTAACCGCGACCGACGCCGAGGGTGACGCGGCCACCGGATAGCCGGTCCAGAACGGCGACCTGTTCCGCGGCCTGAAGCGGATGACGCAGGGGCAGCAGGTAGGATGTCGTGGCGAGGCGGATGGTCCGCGTTCGTGCCGACACCGCGGCGAGTAGCATCAGCGGATCGGGAATCGCCGCATCGCCCGCGAAGTGGCTCTCGGGTAGCCAAAACGACTGATATCCCCAGTTCTCGGCCAGTTCTCCCTGGTGCGCCAAGGCGTGGGCATCCACCCGACCCGATATCCGCCAGGGCGTCAGGCCAAGGTGCAGCGGCTTACCGGGAATCGACGAACTCCGTCGGCGGCTCCAGCGGAAGGATGAACGTGACATCGTCGGGCGAGCCGACGCCAATGACGTCCTGCATCATCGCCATGGCAGAGATCGTCACCTGCACCGCGTCGAGGTGGCGGGCCTGGGCGTACTGCCGGTAGATTGGATCACCGTCCACCAGCACGCAGTCCTTGCGCCTAGGTCTTTCGGTCACGTCGCAACGGAACCTCGTCTCGCGACCGAAGTTGTTGCCGGCGTTGCCATAGCGTCCGAAGGCGTCCGTATCGTCGTCGAACTCCCAGAACGCCTCCCAGGTCACCGGCAGCCCCGGTACGGGCTCGGTGATGGAGGCGATCGTGCGGTCCGCCGTGGCGACCAACAGGTTGTCGAATCCCGCATCCGTCTGCCGGACCGCCGTGCAGTCGTCGCCGAGGGCCAGCGTCAGGGCATCGGTATCCACGGGGAACGCGTTGAAGCGATCCGAGACACTGAACCGCCACCAACGGGTCGTGTACACGGGCACGACGGAGGCCGGCGTGGTCGCATCCTGGAGGTAGTTGATGACGCGCCCCAGATTGGTGAACCGACGACTCAGGTCCCGCGCCCCCTCGAGCCGCCGGAGGGTGTCCCGAAAGTGATTGTGCATCCGCGTCTCGACCAGCCACACGATCTTCCCGGTCGACTGGTCGTCGCGGTTGTAGTAGTTCCAGCGGAACATCCTGCGCCACCACGCCGCTTCCGCCTGGTTGGCGTTGGCGATGGCGATGTAGCGCACCTCCAACGGCGTCAGGGTCGCCAGGTGCGTCTCTTCGGCGCAGCGGTTGTATTGGCGCGCGGCCAAGAAGGTCAACTGCTCGTGGATGTTGCCCTCGTACCCCATGGCAGGGGGACAAAACGAGGCGGCAACCACGCAAGCGCCCGCGACAACGTTGGATGCACTTATTTGGGGCAAGACCCTCGAAAACTCTTGATTTGGCGCGGCCTACACCTTGTCACCCCGCGTAGCCGAACGCAACACAAACCGGCTTGCCACCGCTCCCCCCGCACTCGGTTGGGCGGGTACACTTGCCGCTCAACCGCACCCGAGGAAAGCCCATGAAAGCCGCCGTCCTGCGCGAGGTGAACCAGCCCCTAGTCATCGAGGACGTGGCCACCGGTGACCCCGGGCCGCGGGAAGTGCTCATGCGAACCGCCGCCGCGGGCGTGTGCCACTCCGACCTGCACTTCCAGAACGGCGCCTATCCCTACCCGCTGCCGGCCGTGCTCGGCCACGAGTCCGCCGGCGTCGTCGAGGCCGTGGGTTCCGAAGTCCACTACGTCAAGCCGGGCGACCATGTCATCACCTGCCTGTCGGCGTTCTGCGGGCACTGCGAATACTGTCTGACCGGGCGGATGGTGCTGTGCAACGAACCCGAACTGGCACGCGACCTCGATGAGCCGCCAAGGCTCTCCACCGGCGGCGAGACGATCAACCAGTTCCTCCACCTGTCGTCGTTCGCCGAGGAGATGCTGATCCACGAACACGCGCTGGCGAAGATCCGCGACGATATGCCGCTCGACCGGGCCGCCCTCATCGGCTGCGCCGTCACCACCGGTGTCGGCGCGGTGATCCACACGGCGGGTATCGAGCCCGGATCGACCGTTGCCGTCATCGGTTGCGGCGGAGTCGGCCTGTCGTGCATCAACGGTGCCGAGATCGCCGGCGCGGGGCGCATCATCGCCGTCGACACCGTCGCCTCGAAGCTCGAACTCGCCCGCACTTTCGGCGCCACCGACGTGGTCAACGCCGCCGAGGAAGATCCCATCGGCGCGGTGCGCGAACTCACCGGCGGCGGCGTGCACTACTCGTTCGAGGCCATTGGTCTCAAGGTGACCACCGAACAGGCGTTCAAGATGATCAGGAACGGCGGCACCGCGACCGTGATCGGCATGATTCCGGTGGGGACCATGGTCGATATCCACGGCCCGGAGTTCCTGCGCGAGAAGAAGCTGCAGGGATCCAGCATGGGGTCGAACCGGTTCCGGGTCGACATGCCCCGGCTCGTCGACTTCTACCTCGCGGGCAAGCTGCGGCTCGACGAGATGATCTCCAACCGCATCCGACTCGAGGACGTCAACGATGCATTGAGTGCGCTTGAGACCGGCGAGGTGGCACGCAACGTGATCGTCTTCGATTCCTAGCGGCCACTAGGGAAGGTCTGATTAAGACCTTCCCTAGCGCGGCACAGGGATGTGCCGCCAAATTCAACGACGCAAGGAATTGAATTTGCACGCAAAAAAATACCGCGCTCTTGTTTTTGCGTTTCTGATCAAGCCAAGGATGGCTTGATCAGAGCATTCCTAGTGTCCCGTCAACCCTCACACTAGTCAGAACCGCACGTCGTCGAAAAAACCGTTGCGGTAGACGCGCACGACGGCATGTTCGACCGACCCGAGCCGGTGGGCGAGTTCGCGGATGTCCGGCGTCGTGTAGCCATTGACGGCGAGTACGATGTCTCCCGAACGGAATCCCGCGGTCCACGCCGGCGTGCCCTGTTCGATCCCGCTGACGAGCACGCCCGCGCTGGAGCTCACGCGGTCGTTCTGGTGTAGATCGGTGAGCCTGGCGCCCTCGAGACGACGGTGGATGCGGTCGCCGGCGACCGACCGGTTGATCTCTATGGAGACCTCGAACTGCTCGCTCCGGCCGTCGCGGATCACCTCGACGGCCAGCGTGTCGCCGACCATGCTGGCGGCTTCCTGGCTGTCGTAGTCAGCCGGACGCCTGACCGGCTGCCCGCCGATGCTGCTCAGGATGTCACCGGATCGGATGCCCGCAACGTCGGCGGCGCCACCGGGGTCGACACGGACGACGATGACACCATGGGTGGCGTCGATGCCGTACTTCCCGGCGCGCTGCGCGTTCAGCAACTCCACGGTCATCCCGATTCTGCCGCGGCGGACCACGCCGTGCTCGATGAGCTCGTCGGTGATCGCCTCCACGAGGTTGCTCGGAATCGCGAAGCCGATGCCGACGTTGCCACCCGAGGGCGCGACGATGGCCGCGTTGATCCCCACCAACCGGCCGTTGAGGTCGACCAAGGCGCCGCCGGAGTTGCCCGGATTGATGGAGGCGTCGGTCTGGATGAAGTCCTCGTAGCCCTCGATGCCGAGGCCGCTGCGGCCCAAGGCGCTGATGATGCCGGACGTCACCGTCTGTTCGAGGCCGAAGGGATTGCCGATGGCCACCACGAAATCGCCGACGCGCAGGTTGCCGGAGTCGGCGAACGGCAACGCGGTGAGCTCCTCGGCATCGATCTTCAACACGGCGAGGTCGACCTGGGTGTCGACGCCAACCAGCCTTGCGCCGTACTCGCGTCCGTCCGAGAGTGTTACGCGGATCTCGTCGGCGTGTTCCACGACGTGGTGGTTGGTGACGATGTGACCCGCCTGGGCATCCACGATCACCCCGGAACCGGCACTCCGTACACGTCGTACCCGCGTATCAGGAACTTGGAAGAAGCGGCGGAAGAAGGGATCGTCCCACAACGGGTTGCGTCTCTGTACGCGTACCCGGATGGCCACGTTGACCACCGCGGCGGTGGTCCGCTCCAGCATCGGTGCCAGCGTCGGCAACGGCTGGCCCTCGACTTCGTCGGGCAGCGCGGCATGCAATGGACCGGTGGGCAGCAGCAGGGCCAGCAGGGTCGCGGCAAGCGCGGCACATCCTCTCTTTGCGGTGCTGTTCATGCCAAAAACAAACCGTCCCTCGGAAAGTTCAACAGGCGTGTGACCCAGGTTCTCACCCAAAGAGCCGCTCCGGCGACTGGAGCGGGCGATGGGAGTCGAACCCACGTCTCCAGCTTGGGAAGCTGAGGTAATGACCGTTATACGACGCCCGCGGCGGCGAATTATGGCACAGTGCCCGATGGCGCTAGCGCGACCTGACGGATGGGTGGAAGTTTCGCTGGCGCGGAACTTCTACGGCGCAAGCGCCTAGTTCAGGGCAATCTGCACCCGCCAAGGCGCTACACGAGGAACGGGGGAATACCAATGAGTCGATTCGATCTGGCTGTCGCGGTCGCCAACCGCATGCATCTGGGCGCGGCAGTCGCCGCAATGATCTTCACGCTTGGCTTCGCGGCCGCCGCCGAGGACCGCACGCTCGAAGTCGTCGAGCCCGCCGCCGCGGGCATGAGCACCGAGGGTCTGGCAAGGCTCGCCGCCGCCATGCGAGGTCACGTCGACGGCGGCGCTCTCTCGGGCGTCGTCACGATGGTGGCGCGACACGGCAAGATCGCGCACTTCGAGGCGTACGGCAAACAGGACATCGCTGCCGACGTGCCGATGGCCAAGGACACCATCTTCCGCATCTATTCGATGACCAAGCCCATCGCCGGCGTCGCCCTGATGACGTTCTTCGAGGAGGGTCGGTTCACGCTCGACGATCCCGTGGAGAAGTTCATTCCCGAGTTCGCCGACCTCAAGGTCGCCAAGGCGCCCGGGCCCGACGGCATGCCCGAGGTCGAGGACCCCGTGCACAAGATGACGATTCGCGAACTCGTCAGCCATACCGCCGGGTTCACCTACGGGTTCTTCTCCCGCTCCCAGGTGGATTCTCTCTACGTGCGGGCCAACGTGCTGGACCGCAATTCGACCTTGAAGGACATGATCGACAAGCTCGCCGGGATTCCGCTGCGCCAACAGCCCGGCTCGGCCTGGCACTACAGCGTCGCCGTGGATGTCCAGGGCTACCTGGTCGAAGTGCTCGCCGGCAAGCCCTTCGACGAAGTCCTGCAGGAGCGCATCTTCGACCCGCTCGGCATGTCGGACACGGGATTCTGGGTGCCGCCCGACAAGAAGGCGCGCACCGCCTCCATGTACCAGCAGCGCCCCGGCGGCGACCTCACGCCCATGCCGTCCGACGAGTACTTCACGAAACCGGCGCACTTCTCCGGCGGTGGCGGGCTGGTGTCCACGGCCATGGACTACGCCCGCTTCTGCCAGATGCTGCTGAACGGCGGCGAACTCGACGGTGTCCGCATCCTGAAACCGGAGACGGTGAAGCTGATGCACACCAACCAACTGCCGGAGAACATCGACTACATCAGTCCCATGATCGGCAACCCGGGCAATACGTTCGGCATCGACTTCGCCATCGTCGAACAGCCGGACGGGACAAACGACCATCCTCTCGGCAAGGGTGAGTACTGGTGGTACGGCGCCGGCGGCACCTGGTTCGGCATCAACCCGATCCAGGACCTGTTCATCGTCGGGCTGATCCAGAAGTTCGGTGTTCCGGGACCGAAGGAGATCCGCGTGCAGAGCAAGAGGCTGACCTACGACGCCATCGCCGAGCCTGCAGGCTAGCGCGACCTGACGATCGCGCAGGCGCGTTGTAGTCGCCCAGGCAAACCCGTACGACGTCGGTTTGCCGGGCGTAGGTTCATCGAGACGGGCGACGACAAGCGTCGCCCCTACGGTCGCGATCCTGCTCGTCGCGACCGTCGCCGCTTCAAGCGCCGAACGTACCGACTACACGGGGACGCCGGTATCCGCAAAGGACGGCACCGAGGTGCTGCGCTTCAGCGGCATCCGATTCGCTGAGGCTCCCGTTGGCGAGTGGCGTTGGCGGGCACCGCGACCGGTGGCCCGCGCCGATTCGGACGTTCCAATCGATGCGACGAATTGGCCACCCGCATGCATGCAGGACGACGGCAACGTCGAGTGGTACCAAGGGGTCGCCGCCGCGTTCGGCCGGCCTCCGGACGTCCCGCCCCCACTGCCCGAGACCAACGAGGACTGCCTGTTCCTCAACGTGTGGACACCGGACACCGAGGCGCATCTGCCGGCCATGGTCTGGATCCATGGCGGCGCCAACGTCAACGGCTGGTCGTTCGAGCCCAACTACCGCGGCCGGGAACTGGCCGCGATGGGTGCCGTGGTCGTCTCGATTCAGTACCGCCTCGGCGTGTTCGGCTTCCTCGCCCACACCGCACTCAGTGCCGAGTCCGCCCACGGCTCGTCGGGGAACTACGGCATTCTCGACCAGATCGAATCCCTGCGTTGGGTTCGAGCCAACATAGCGCAATTCGGTGGTGACCCCCGCAACGTCACGGTGTTCGGCGAATCCGCCGGGGCCGGCGACATCGCCTACCTGTTGCTGTCGCCGCTTACGGACGGGCTCTTCCACCGGGCGATCTCCCAAAGCGGTGGCTGGCCCGCCGACCAACGACGAACGCTTGCCGAGAACGAGGCCCAGGGCGTCGACTTTCTCGAACGTGCGGGGGTTGCGAGCATGGCCGAGTTGCGCGCGCTTCCAGCCGCGTCGCTGCTGGACCTCGCCGACGAGCATTTCAAGCGTGGTTACGACGACCCGCCGGTGGACGGCTGGCTGCTACCCGCGCCTCCGGCGGATCTTCTCGCCCGCAAGGCGTTCGAGTCGCGCCCGGTGATGCTCGGTTTCAACGCCGACGAGATGCTGATGTACGTGACCCCGACTGCCGAGCGCTGGCGGCAAGCGTTGGCGGAAGTACCCCGTGCGGATGCTGTCGACGAACTGCTCAGCGGGTTGTCGATTCCACAACGCCTGGACGAACTCGCATCGGCCGAACAATTCACCTGTCCCAGCATCGCCCTGGTCGATGGTTTCGCCGCCGCCGGCGCGCCCACCTACGTGTACCGGTTCGATCGGGTCCGGCCGGGCGAACATGGCATCGGCGCCTACCACGGGGCCGAGATTCCGTACGTCTTCGATAGCCACGACGCGTGGTTGCCGACGGACGAGGACGACCGTCGACTCACGCGTCGCATGATGGGCTATTGGCTCAGCTTCGCCGCCACGGGCAACCCCAACCACGACGAGTCGCCCGCCTGGCCACGCTGGGGCGACGACATGCCGATTCAGACGTTGAGTTCGGAGATCCGACCGGAGCGCTTCGACTCACGGCTGTGCTCCGCGCTGTCCGATCTGTGACCAAAGTGATGTCATAAATGGGTTAGGGAAGGTCTGATTAAGACCTTCCCTAGCGCGGCACAGGGATGTGCCGCCAAATTCAAGGACGCAAATAGTTGAATTTGCACGCAAAAAAGACCGCGCTCTTGTTTTTTCGCTTCAGACCCGTAGCCCGCCGGGCGCATCCCATGGTTCCGGGCCGTTGTACACCACGATCGGGGCGACGACCGGCGGGGTGTCCGGTGCGCCGAAAGCACAGCGCCTGACGACCTCCCGCTGCAGCGACGCGGCATGCCGACTCAAACGCTCGCCGATGTCCTCGACCACTTCGTCGACGAACTTCAGCACCACGATCAGATGAGTGGGGCCGAGCGGCGCTTCCTCCGTCTCCATGCGAAAGGGAATGCACCAGACCAGGTCGGCGTAACGCGGCCCTACCGGGACCCAATCGTCGGGTACGCGGGTCATGCGCTCGTAGTCGAGGCTGTCCGCATCCGGGGTGTCGCGCAGGATGTAGCCGTGCATCAGGTTCCTGACCATCGACGGCAGGGTGAAAAGGGATTCGTACGGGTGTGCCATTGCTGGCTCCATCGGTTATCGATGCGCTTGAAGCTATCGATGCGACCGATGCGGCGGTATCAGCCAAGAGCCACCGGGCCGTTGGGAAATCAGCGATACGGTGTGTGCGAGATTGCCGGGCGATCGTTGCGCCGCCGTCCTTTCAGCCTGCCGGGCGGACGAGTCATCCACCGCGGTTCGGTAGGGGTCACGGCGGCTCGATCTGGTAGCCGTTCATCGTGACGACGCACTTGCCGACCACGTCCCGGCTTTCCAGCATGCGCATCGCGTCCACCGCCCGCTCCAGCGGGAAGCCTGCACAGACGTAGGGATCTATGGCGCCGCCCTGGGCCAACTCCCATAGCGCCTCGGTGTTGCGACGCCCGAGTTCCGGGTCGCGGCGACCGATCTCGCCAGCGCGTACCCCGATCACGGAGATGCTCTTGATGAGGATCAGGTTCACCGGCGCCTGGGGCCATTGACCGCTGGTGAAGCCGATGGTGAGGATGCGCCCACGCCAGTTGACGCAGCGCATGGACTCGTCGAAGACGCTGCCGCCCACCGGATCGTAGATGACGTCCGCACCGCCGGTGCCCGTGAGCTCCTTGACCTTGTCGCGGAAGCCGCCCAAGGAGCCGTCGGGCAACGTGTAGTTGATCACGGCGTCGGCGCCCCGGGACTTGACCACGGCCAGCTTGTCGTCGCGGCCGCCGGTGCCGATCACATGGGCACCGTAGTGCTTGCCGAGGTCGACGGCCGCCATGCCGACGCCGCCGGTGGCGCCGTGTACGAGCAGCCACTCGCCGGCCTTGAGTTCGCCACGCACTTTCAGGGCAACGTACGCGGTCATGTACGCGGTGGCGTACGAAGCCGCCTTCTCGTAGTTCATCCTGCCGGGAATCGGCTTGAGCCCGGCGGCGGGCACGTTGACCGCCTCCGCGAAACCGCCGGCGCGGGAACCGAAGCACACGGCGTCGCCTTCCTTCCAGCCGGTGACGCCTGGACCGACCGCGGCAATGTCGCCCGACGCCTCACCGCCGGGTGCGAACGGCAACGGCGGCTTGTGCTGGTACTTCCCCTGGATCATCAACAGATCCGGGAAGTTGACGGCGCACGCCTTGAGGCGTACCTGGACCTCCCCTGGATCGGGGTCGGGAAGATCCAGTTCATCGAGAGTTACGCTGCCGATGTCCTCGTTGATGGCATGGCAGCGAACGGCACGTATGCGCGTCACGGTCGGGGATTGGCGAGGGTGGGCGAGGGTGGCCAAGGGCGACGACAAGCGTCGCCCCTACGCGATCCTCGCCACGGCGCGTTTCGTCAGCACGCCGACCAGGTGACCCCGGAATTCCGCCGAGGCGTGGATGTCCGAGTTGAACTCGCTGTGGTCGATGCCCACCCCGTCCACGGCGCCCGGCGAGAAGTCCGCCGCCAGGGCTTCCTCCAATGCCGTGGCGCGGAAGGCGCAGGCACCGGCGCCGGTGACGCCGACACAGACGCAGTCTCCGCAGCGCGCGACCATGACGCCCACCACCGCGTAGCGGGACGCCGGATTCGGAAACTTCTCGTAGGCGGCCGCGTCGGGCGTACAGAAATCCACGGAGGTGACGATCTCGCCCTCCCCCAGCGCCGTCTCGAAAAGGCCTGTGAAGTAGTCGCCGCCGGCGATGGAACCGTTGGTGGTATGCACCGTGCCACCGAGGGCGACTAGCGCGGCCGGGTAGTCCGCCGCCGGATCGCTGTTGGCCAGCGAGCCACCGATGGTGCCGCGGTTGCGGACATGGGCATCGCCGATTCGACTCGCGAGGTCCGCCAAGGCCGGAATGGCATCGCTGGACGCCACTTCGGCGTGGCGCGTCATGCCGCCCACCGAGACCGTGCCGTTGTTGACCGACACCCCGGACAGTGCCGCAATTCCGCCAAGGTCGATGACATCGCTGGGCTGGGCCAGGCGCTGCTTCAGCGTGGGGATCAGCGTCATGCCGCCGGACAGGTAGACCCCGTCCTCGGCACCGGCCATGAGGCGCTTGGCCTCGTCCAACGTGGAAGGTCTGTGGTAGTTGAACTGATACATGTCCTTACTCCCCTTCTTTTACGGCGCCTTTGGCGCTTGGCCGCGGGCGCTTAGCGCGCGCCACACGGTCTCGGGTGTCGCCGGCATCGGTACGCTGGCAACGCCGAGCGCGTCGGTCACGGCATTCATGACGGCCGCCGTCGAACCGATGGCCCCCGCCTCGCCGCAACCCTTCACGCCGAGCGGGTTGTGCGTGCACGGCGTCACCGTGGTGTCCACCGTAAAGCTCGGCAGGTCGTCGGCCCGGGGCATGGTGTAGTCCATGTACGAGCCGGAGACGAGCTGTCCCGTCTCGTCGTAGACCCCGTGCTCCAAGAGCGCCTGGCCGATGCCCTGAGCCAAGCCTCCGTGGACCTGGCCTTCGACGATCATCGGGTTCACCACGTGGCCGAAGTCGTCCACGGCGACGAAGCCGACGATGTCGACGACACCGGTCTCCGGGTCCACCTCGACTTCGCAGATGTGCGCCCCCGCCGGATAGGTGAAGTTCGGCGGATCGTAGAACGCCTTCTCCGAGAGCCCCGGCTCGAGATCCTCCAAGGGGTAGTTCTGCGGCACGTAGGCCGAGAACGCCACCTCCGGGAAGGTGATGGACTGGTTGGAGTCGGCGACGGTGAACGTCCCGTCCGCGAACTCCATCTGGTCCTCTTCGGCCTCCAGCATGTGCGCCGCGATCTTCTTGCCCTTGGCGATGATCTTGTCGGTGGCCTTGATGATGGCCGAGCCGCCGACGGCGAGTGATCGCGAGCCGTAGGTCCCGAGCGCGTAGTCCGATCGTCCGGTGTCGCCGTGCAGCACCGTGACGTTCTCGAACGGCACCCCGAGCTTGTCGGAGATGATCTGCGCGAAGGTCGTCTCGTGGCTCTGACCGTGACTGTGCGAGCCGGTGACCACGGTCACCGAACCGGTCACGTCGACGCGGACCTCACCGACTTCGAACAGTCCCACCCCGGCACCGAGCGAGATCGCCACCTGGGACGGCGCGAGCCCGCAGGCTTCGATGTAGCAGGAAAAGCCAATGCCGCGCTTCTTGCCGGCCGCTTCCGAAGCCGCCCGCCGGGCGCCGAACCCGGCGTAGTCGATGTGCCCCAAGGCCTTGTCGAGGCTCGCCTCGTAGTCGCCCGTGTCATAGGTAAGCGCCACGGGCGTGTCGTACGGGAAGTCGGCGGGCTGGATGAAGTTCCGCCGTCGGATCTCGCCCGGATCGATGCCCATCTCCCGCGCCGCCGTCTCCACACAACGCTCCACCACGTAGGTCGCTTCCGGTCGGCCGGCACCGCGGTAGGCGTCCACCGGCGCGGTATTGGTGTAGAGCGACTGCACTTCGACGTAGATGGCGGGCGTCGTGTATTGCCCCGCCATCAAAGTGCCGTACAGATACGTCGGTACCGATGAGGCGAAGGTCGACAGGTAGGCACCCATGTTGGCCTTGGTCTTGACGCGCAAACCGAGGAACTTGCCGTTCCCGTCCAGTGCAAGTTGCGCGGTGGTGACGTGGTCCCGCCCATGGGCGTCCGCCAGGAAGGACTCCGACCGTTCGGCCCGCCACTTCACGGGTCGGCGGATTTTGCCTGCGGCCCAGATGACCGCGGTCTCCTCCGCGTAGACGAAGATCTTGGAACCGAAGCCGCCGCCCACGTCCGGTGAGATCACCCGCAACCGCGCTTCCGGCGCGACGTTGACGAACGCCGCCAGGACCAGCCTTTCGAGGTGGGGATTCTGCGACGTGGTATGCAGCGTATAGGTACCCGCCGCCGCGTCGTATTCGCCGAGCGCCGCGCGCGGCTCGATGGCGTTGGGGATCAGGCGGTTGTTGACGATGTCCACCGTGGTGACGTGGTGGGCACTGTCGAAGGCGGCATCGGTCGCCGCCTTGTCGCCGAGTTCCCAATCGTAGGCCTGGTTGTTCGGCACGGACTCGTAGATCTGATCCGCCGATGCCGCGGTCGCCAGATCGACCACCGCGGGGAGCTCCTCGAGGTCCGCGTCCACGGCTTCCGCACCGTTCCTGGCGGCCTCCAGGGTCTCGCCGATGACCACCGCGTATGGTTCGCCGACGTAGTTGACGGCCTGTGTCGCGATGGGCGGATGAGGCGGCGCCACCATGTCGGAACCGTCCTTGGATTTCACCATCCAGCCGCAAGGCAGATCGCCGATCTCGTCAGCGGCGAGATCGGCCCCCGTGAACACCGCCACCACGCCGTCCGTCGCGGCCGCAGCCGCGGTGTCGATGCCGTCGATCCTGGCGCGGGCGTAGGGTGAGCGGACGAACACCGCATAGGTCTGCCCGGATGCGTTGATGTCGTCGGTGTAGTTCCCGGCGCCGGTGATGAAGCGCGCGTCTTCCTTGCGCCTGACCGAGGCGCCGATGCCTGTTTCTGATGCCATAGCCTCCTCCCCTACATGCTCGACTGCGCGGCGAGTACCGCCTTGACGATATTGTGGTAGCCGGTGCAGCGGCACAGGTTGCCTTCGAGGCCCTCCCGGACGGCGTCCTCGTCCAGCGAACCGCCGCCCTTCTCGACGAGGTCGATGGCGCTCATGATCATCCCCGGCGTGCAGAAGCCGCACTGCAGGGCATGGTTCTCGCGGAACGCCGCCTGCATCGGATGCAGGTCGTCGGGCGTGCCGATACCCTCTATCGTGGTGATGTCGGCACCATCGGCCTGGCCGGCGAGCACGGTGCAGGACTTGACCGCGTCGCCGTTCATGTGGACCACGCAGGCCCCGCACTGACTCGTATCGCAGCCGACGTGGGTGCCCGTCAGTCCTAGCGCCTCGCGCAGCACGTCCACCAGCAGGGCGTTGTCCGGCACGTCGACCGTCCTCGCCCCGCCGTTAACCGTGAGTGTTATTTCCACTGTCGTTCCCTCCGAATGGCATGCATCAACTAGTGACGCCGATTACAACCACTACGCCGTGTCAAAGTCCACCGCGAAGCGTTCGAAAAAACGCGCCGCCATCTTGCGCGCCGCCGCATCGACCAGGCGGGAGCCGATCTGGGCGAGCTTGCCGCCGATATTGCCGCTGATCTGGTAGGAAACCAGCGTCTGCGGGCCGTCGTCGCCGTCGACCTCCGCCAGGCTGACCACGGCACTTCCCTTGGCGAAGCCCGCCGCGCCGCCCTTGACTCGGACTTCGAGGCGGTAGCTCGCGGGTTCGACCACATCATGAATCGAGATCGCGGCTTTGAACGTCGCCTTGACCGGTCCCACCTTGGCACCGACCTCGGCTTCGTACTCGCCATCGCCCACGGCGGTCATGGACTTGCAGCCGTCGACGCAACGGGCGAGCACCTCGGGATCGTTCAGCGCCTGCCAGACGCGGTCCCTCGGCTGCGCAATTCGACGCTCGCCTGCCTGCTCCACGCCCTCCCCTCGACGCGCTACTTCAAGCGCACTCTCGCACAATCCATGGCAAGGGAAAACTACTGCTGGTGGAGAGAACCGAACAAGAAAGAGCGCTGCGCCGAGGTCGGGGAAATCTTAGAGCCCCTTCCGGACAACGCCGATGCGCTCTACTACTCGTCGAGCCATTGGGCAAGCGCTGCGTGGCCACCGGCTCGGGCCATGTCGGGCACCGTGCTGCGCTCATCGGGGTCGCCAACCGTCAAGGTCGGATCAGCACCGGCCTCAATCATGTATTCAACCATCCGACGATCGCCATGCGTCGACACCGCTTGGGTAATAGGCAGCCAACCTTGCGCAGTCCACGGTTCATTCAGAACCCACGGTTCCCTCGACACCAGTTCCTGCAACGCTTGCAGATTGTTGGCGTTCGCGTGGTACTGCGCCTGGAACGTCAACGCCAACCGGGGCATAGCGCAATTCTCGGGATTCTCGTTGGCGTACCACTCGTGAGAACGCGATGCGATCGCCGCCATCTCGTCGAAACGATTCGAAAGGCATGCCTTTCGGAAGGCACCCAGTTCGGGCCATCGGGTTTCGTCGAAGTCCAGCTGCACAAGAAGCTCCACCGCGTCGCGAACCGGAAACATGCCACACATTGGCACGTCGCGTCACATACCCGAGGACGATGACGGTAATCGTCCAATCAGCGATCCTGGCAGCGTTCTTCGACGTGGCCGACCCGGCAGTCAGGCACGGCGGCCCGCACGCCGGCATTGACGAACGACAACGTTCACGATCCTCTGCAGGGTCGGCGTCGCCCCATAGCGCCGTTCGAATGCCGATCGGACAGGCGAGAGATTGTCCACAATGCGTTCGGCCATGGCTTCGACAAGCTCTTGCAGGTAGCTCGACCGCACACCGCATTCGCCGGCGAGCGCACGCCAGTGGGATGAGTTGATCTGGCCCGGATCCGTCTCGCCGCCGATAGCCATCGCCAAACGCCGGTCGATTCGCGCCACGGCTCGCGTGCAGACCAGATCGTAGAACGGCGCCAGTCGAATCGTGCGGCCCGTGTAGAGAAGCGCCAGATTTTTGGCGTGACCGTCCGAGTTCCCAGCAAGCCAATTGAAAGCCTGCCAAGCCATGAGACGCTGGATGTCGATCACCGGGTCGGCAACGGTGTCGCGCAACAAGCGTACGCAATCGGCGAGAGAAGGCCCTCCATCGGCCTCGTACTTTCTCTCCGGGCCGAATCCCAAGGCCTGACAGAAGTCCTCCTGGTGCCGCCGTTGGATGCCGCCGGGTTCCATGACACGGTCGAATCGCGCAACCTCGACGTAGTGCCGACCGCTGACTTCCCGCAGCTCGACATCCACCGCTTCCAAACCCACCGCCCTCGCGAGGGCCGTCGTGAACGTCTCGTATGTCGGCACATTCCGGAAGTCGGCCACTTCGAACTTGAGGATGTGGGAACTCGGCGCATCCCTGACGGGCAGGTAGTAACGACCGCCACGCAGCAACACCGGGCACTTGTGCTGGGCGCCCGCCAAGGACAGCCGGGGGCGCTCGCGCGACGGGTCGCTGTCCACGTAGCCTCGCCGCGCCGCGAGGCCCGCGAGTTCATCGTCCGGGATGAGTCGGTATTCGTTTTCGCCTTCCGCGACGGGCGGCGATTCCAACGACGTTAGCGCGAGGGCGCCCGCACACTCGCCACCAATCGCGCGTAGAAGATCGAAATCGGTGTTCGCGATTCGCAACATGCGGACGATTCGTTCACGCGCCTCACCCTCGGGCAAAAGGTTGGCGAAGAACCGATGTGCCTTGCCGCTGCTAGCGGGAAACGGGCCATCCGCCAACGGCAAAGAGGACGAGATCGCGAATCCATCCCGAAGCCATTGCGGGGTGTACTCGAAGCCGATCCGACCGGCGTCGTCCCGATGCAGCCGACCGACCCGTTGCCCGTTCGAGCCCGTGCGCCGATACCAAACGTCGAGGCCCTGGCGCTCGTCACGCCCCACCAACGGAACCTGCGGTTTCGTTCGTCGGAGCGCCCGGCGCGGTACCGCGGCGTTCCTGCCTCGGTTCGACGAACACGTCCAAACCCAACGCGGCAAGCGCCGCCAGCACCTTGCCGAGTTCGGCGGTCTCCTTGCCGCGTTCGAACTCGGAAAGAAAACGCATGCTGAATCCCCCAATGGCGGAGACGGTCTCCAGATTGAGAGAGCGATCCCTGCGGTGCGCGCGGACCAAGCCTCCGAGTTCGGAGGCACTGCGAACAGCGCCGTAGCGGGTCTTTGCATCATTCGTCATGGCGGCCGCCATTTTACCGTACGGTAAAATCGGATGCCATCGCGGAGACGATAATCGGTTTTTTCCCGTACGGTATAACGGCTTCCACTAACTTCCCTTCTACTCTCCCGGACCGTGCGGATCGGCGGCCATATGCGGGCGGCGGAGCGGCCACCGTCCATCGGGCCACCATCGGGCCTCCCGTGGGTTGACAGAGGTGCGGCATTCACCAAACACTTGACCCTTTCCCGACCCCACTCGGGTGCTCCGTTGGTACCGATCCTGAGTCTCGTGGGACGGATCGTTTGCAGTGTACGCCTGCAGCTTTGGTGTGGGCGGCGGGGCCAGAGAGCGTTTGATCGGAGATTGCGTGTCAGAAGAACCCCACGTTGGCGCGGCGCGCTTCCTCGACGAACTGGGGCTTCGGCTCGAGGAGACGAGGTCGACAAACGCGCGCAGTCCTGAGACCTTCTTCGCGATCGCGCTGCAGGCCGTCCCAAAGGTCGACGAGATCCACGACGGGGCCGGTAGGGCGCCCAAGACGAGCTTCTCGGAGTAGCGCGCTCTGCGGGTGCCGATCCGCGAAATCGAGGACACGATGCCAACCACCGTGATTAATCCGCCTGTTGCTTCCGCCTTGATGACAAGTGCGCGTAGTTTCGGAAACTACGACCTTGCTCGTGCCTTGGCCGACCTGCTGGACAACAGCATCACGGCTGGGGCCACTTCCATCGAAGTCACCTGTAGGTACGGAGCTGGAAACCCGGAAGTTCGCGTCCGGGACAATGGCGGCGGCATGTCCCCATACGAACTGCGTATGGCGATGCGGCCCGCCAGCGTGAATCCCGACGAAGAGCGATCCGCTGACGATCTGGGCAGGTTCGGCTGGGGTATGAAATCCGCCTCATTCTCGCAATGCAAGCGGCTGACGGTTGTCAGCAAGAAAGGAGGGGCCTACACCGCGGCATCTTGGGATCTCGAGGACATCGACGGCTGGTCCATGTACAGCTACTCGGGCCAGGAGGCCGAGAGCCTGCTGGAGGAATACATCTCCGGACTTTCCGGCACGGAGCTCATCTGGCAGAAGTGCGACCGATTGTCAGAAGGCGGCTCGCTCTCGGAGGACCAATTCATCGAGATTGTCGCCTACGCCCGCCGCAGGCTTTCCCTAGTGTTCCACCGGTTTATCGGCGGAACCGCTGGCGCGAGGAAGACTGCGATCTCGCTAAACGGCACACCCCTCGATGCACTCGATCCGTTCCACTCGAAGCACGCCGCCACGCAGACTTTCCCTGCCGAAGTCTTCCATGTTGCCGACGGCGCACCCGTCACCATGAAGGCCTACACGCTGCCCCACTATTCCAAGCTCGAGGAGGATGAGTACGACACTCTCGGGGGCGAAGAAGGCTACGTGAAAAACCAAGGATTCTATGTATACCGCAACAACAGATTGATCATCTACGGCACATGGTTCCGTCTCGCGAAGCATGGTGAACTATCCAAGCTTGTCAGAATCAGCGTCGACATTCCAAACTCTCTGGACAGCATGTGGAAGGTCACTATCGACAAATCCGACGTACAGCTCCCATCCCGCCTTCGAGAACGCATGAAGAGCTTGGTGGATGGTTTCAGACAAAGGTCCACCCTTGTTTTCAGAAGCAAAGGTGGCAGGATCACTGATGGGCGCACGGCGTCCGTGTGGGAGCGTTATGCGAAGAACCAGCAGGTCCAGTACAGGCTGAATCGATCCCACGCCCTCCTGAAGGCTCTTGCGGACACCCTCGAACCTGAACCGCGCGGCAGGCTCGCACAGGTTCTGAGCCTAATCGAACAGCAAATACCCATCGATGCCATGTTCAACGACGTCTCCGCAAATCCACAGAAGCTGAACCAGGCTTTGACGGACCCCGACAGCTTCCAGGACTTCCTACGAGCAACCATCCCAATGCTGCTCGCCGACGGCGCCTCCAATGAGACCGTCGTCCACCAACTGCGATCGACCGACCCATACGCCAGCCATTGGCCTGTTGTCGAGCGCTACCTCACTGAGCGAGGCGTGATATGACTGAAGACCTACGCGACGTTATAGCCTACTTCCGAAATAGGCTGAGTCGGCTAGATGAGGTTACTTTCGAAAAGATCGCCGACACCATAGAGAACGGACCGTTCGCCACGCTCTCCGACGAGCAGAAGGAGGACATCAGGGCAAACCTTGAGTCCAGCTTCAGCATCACCCAAGGCACAGGCTATTCGGTCAAGAGCGACTACATACCTTGGCTTCACGAACGCAAGAGCACCATCGACTTCTACTACTGGAACAGGCTCCGAAACTACCTGTTGGGCGAGCAGATACTCCCACCCAACGTGCTGTCTCGGCTTGACTCGCTATCGGACGAGATTCTGGACTACTGCGGTAATCCCGATGACACGGCAAGCTGGTCGCGAAGAGGCATCACTACTGTCCCAAGAAAGTAGCCTTGTTGTACCATAAAGTGTTGATTGTAAATACGAACGACGACTTCTCGGCAGTGACCGACTTGAACGTGGGCGACCTCCCGGGGGACGCTTGCGGCCCCGTTTCGGAGGTCGGCGATGTACGCAGGCAAGTTCGTCTTCTCGCAGGTGATGGATCATCTGCCGTTTCATCATTTTCGAAAATGCGTTCGGCGCTACGGCGGAAACCGCTACGTCAAGTCGTTCCCCTGCCTGAGCCAGTTCCTGTGCATGGCCTGCGCGCAGTTGACGCACCGGGAGAGCCTGCGCGACATCGAGATCTGCCTGCGCGCGCATGCGGGCAAGCTCTACCACATGGGCATCCGGGGCAGGGTCTCGCGCAACACGCTGGCCAACGCCAACAGGCGGCGCGACTGGCGGATATACGCGGAATTCGCGCAGGAACTGATCCGCATCGCGCGGCCGCTCTACGCCGACGAGGACCTCGGTCTGGACCTGGACAACGCGGTGTTCGCCCTCGACGCGTCGACCATCGACCTTTGCCTGTCCGTTTTCCCCTGGGCGCTGTTCCGCTCCACCAAGTCGGGCGTCAAGCTCCACGCGCTGCTCGACCTGCGCGGCAGCATTCCCACGTTCGTCCATGTTTCCCATGCGAAACTGGGCGACGTCAACGTTCTCGACCTGCTCCTGCCGGAGCCGGGCGCGTTCTACGTCATGGACCGCGCCTATCTCGACTTCGGACGCCTCGACACGCTCCATTCGGCCGGTGCCTTCTTCGTGATCCGCGCCAAGTCCAACACGAAATTCCGCCGCCGGTACTCCCGCGAGGTCGACAAGTCGACGGGCGTGCTGTGCGACCAGACCGTCGTCCTGACCGGCGCCACGTCGAAGGACGACTACCCGCAGCCGCTGCGCCGGGTCAAGTACCGGGACGCCGCAACCGGCAAGACGTTCGATTTCCTCACCAACAACTTCGCGATTCCGGCCGCGACCGTCGCCGACCTGTACCGCGGCCGGTGGCAGGTGGAGCTTTTTTTCAAATGGATCAAACAACACCTGCGCATCAAGTCGTTCTACGGGACGTCCGAGAACGCGGTGAAGACCCAAATCTGGATCTCGGTGGCCGTCTACGTGCTCGTCGCGATCATCCGTGCGCGGCACGGCGTCGACGCCAGCCTCTACACGATTTTGCAGGCCCTGAGCGTCACCCTGTTCGAGAAAACCCCGCTTTCTTCAGTGCTTTCGAACGAGGACGATTCGACAACCGACCCGGATGATCCTAACCAGTTGAAGTTGTTCGACTATTTATTGGGACACTAGTGAAGAGGCATGGTAATGGGCCATGTTCAGTCGGGGAAGACCACGAACTACACCGGCCTGATCTGCAAGGCTGCGGACGCCGGCTACAGGATCATCATCTTGCTCGCGGGGCTCACGAACTCGCTAAGGGCACAGACCCAACAAAGACTCGACGAGACCTTCATTGGGAGGAAATCCATCTTTCGCCCCGATGTGGATCAGAAACTCGCTATCCTGCACTATGCCACAGAGCAACGGACACCACTTTTTGGGACGACGCGAGACCGCGACTTCAAACGTTCGATCGCGCAGAACTACGGTGTCACTCTTGCTGCCCTAAACGAACCGACAATCTTCATAACGAAGAAGCACAAGGACACGCTAGAGAATCTCAGGGACTGGATACGCGATCAGAACCATGGACAACGCGTACCGGAACCCCTGCTGCTGATCGATGACGAGGCCGACAACGCCTCGATCAACACTTCGAAGGACCCGACCAGATCTACGGCCATCAACACTGTCATCCGAGAGATCCTTCAGCTCTTCGATCGTTCAACCTACGTCGGCTACACCGCGACCCCGTTCGCAAACATCTTCATCGACCCCAACTCCGATCACGAGATGCTGGGCGACGAGCTGTTTCCACAGAATTTCATCAAGGCACTCGATCCGCCCACCAACTACATCGGGGCTCACCGGCTGTTCGACGAGGACGGGGACTTGCGCTCCACAATGGTCAGGGTGATCGACGACTATGCTGAATCACTGCCACTCGTTCAGCCTGCCACTCGCAAACACGACTTTCCAGTCGGTGGAATACCCCCTAGTCTGAAGAAGGCCGTCCGAGTGTACCTGCTGACCCTCGCTATCCAACACCTGCGAGGGGACGGAAAGAAACACTGCTCGATGATGATAAATGTCAGTCGGTTCAACGATGTGCAGGCAAACGTCGAGGGCGAGGTCTACCAGTACCTGGAGGAGCTCAAGGACTCGGTCGCTGTAAACGCTCGCGCACGTGGTCATCAAACGGACGAGAGAATCATCGAGCTTCGGGCCGACTTCCTGCGGGAGTTCGGGCACCTGGAAGTCAGTCTTACTGATGTGCTCTCGGTGCTGCACCAAGCCATTTCGCCCGTCAAGATCGTGACTGTCAACATGCGCGGGGGGAAACTCGACTATGAGCAGAATAGTCGAAATGGTCTCCACGTCATCGCGATCGGCGGGCTCGCGCTCTCTCGCGGTCTCACCCTCGAGGGACTTACCGTCTCGTACATCATCAGGAATGCATCGGCGTCGGACACGCTCATGCAGATGGCACGATGGTTCGGATACCGTGACGGCTACGAAGAGATCTGCCGGTTGTATCTGCCGGAGGTCTCTGCTGACCACTACGATCAGATTCACATTGCGATTGAAGAGTTGAGCGGCGAGATTCGGCTCATGGAGCAGCTCAGCCAAACGCCGAAAGACTTTGGCCTCAAGGTCCGTCAAAGTCCCACGGGGATCCGAATAACCGCAGCAAACAAGATGCGCGGCGCGTCCGAGTTCCAGCTAGCGCAGGACTACTCCGGACGCCACATGGAGGGCCATGCGATTTTCAATGACGAGTCGCTCAATGCCAAGCATCGTGAGCTGGTGCGGGAGTTCATGCACCACCTCGGCGAGCCGACAGCCGCCGTCGGAGGGGTATCCTGGTCGAACGTGCCCGGACCAACGGTCACCTCTCTGATCAGGAAATTCAGCTTTCCGCCGGTGGTCACGGACATGACAAGGATCTCCTCCGACCGCTCCCTGCTCGATGACTACATGGCTGACCGCGTCGCACGCGAGTTGTCCAGCTGGGACGTTTACGTTCCAGGGCCCATGTCGCGCGAGCCAACCGATAAAGGCAGCTTCCTCGGGAGTCGAACACTGAGTCTGCGGTTGCGAGGCCACGGGAGGGTCGACCAACGCGCGTTTCGCATCAACGGCAGCAAGAATCGGGTGGCCGATCCCGCAGACGCGTCGTTCGGTTTGGGTGACCAGCAGAAGACGAGGGCGAAGGAGCTTTCGGCCGAACGCAACATCAAGGGCGATCGCAAGTTCTGCCTAGTTCGCGAACGACCGCTTCTCATCCTGCACCTGCTAACCCTCGGAGGCGATAGGGACGGCAGCGAGCTACTCGACCCCGCCGTGACACTCAGCGTGTGCCTGCCCCTGACGAAGTTGCCGCCAGTGGAACGGACCTACCAAGTGAATCAGGTGTTCCGGGAGGCGCAGCTAAACGCAACGCGCGAAGACGTGGACGACGACGAGGATCTGGACGCTCATGCCGACTGACACGGATCCGTGGACCGAAGTACCCAGACCGTCGAGCCCGGATCGGGAGATGCTCCGGCGGGTGGGACCTGAACACGAGCTCGACTTCTACCGCGGCAGACGCTTCGGTGGACGATACTTCCTTCGACTGGTCGTCGACACAGAACCTCCCCCCGGACTGTCGCTCCCCAAGCTGTCCAATATCACGATCGTGTTGCGGTCGGCGACAAGCGGCCGGTGGGAGCTGACGATCACGCTGGCGAGCCCGGACTACGTCGAACTGTTCCGGGCCCTATGTGCTGACCTGATTTCGTCCACGCGCTCCTTGACGCGAACCGACCAGCCACAGGCATTGCTGGCCGTAGTCGCTCGCATCGTCAGATGGCAGGGATTGCTCAAGAACATGCGTGCCCGAGCCCTGAGTCCGAGCCAGCAGCTCGGACTGTACGGCGAGCTCGCTGTGCTCCGGGACATCTTCCTAGCCCACACGGACGCGTTCGCCGCCGTGAGTGCATGGCGTGGCCCATCCGGTGGCGAGCAGGACTTCCAGTTCACCGGGTGGCTGTTCGAGGTGAAGTCCCAGTTGGCAACGAGCGACACGCTCATCCGCGTCTCATCCGCCCATCAGCTTGATCTGATCTCGGGACCAATCGCAATACTCCACCAAGTGTTCAGCACGTCGGACGGATTGGTGCCGAAGGACGCACGCTTCGGCAGGTGGTCGATGACACGCGGCAATTGGTGTTGAGCGCATCTCCTTCTGCCGTCGACTTGTTTCAGGCGCGACTGGTCGAGGCCGGCTACGAACCGCTAGAAGAGTACGACGTCGACCGACTGGCTTTAGTACGCAGGACGGCGTACGAGGTAACAGGTGCTTTCCCGCGCATATCCGCCTCGGATCTCCCGCGCGGTGTCAGCAACGTCCGCTATGACGTCTCCCTGCAGTCGTGTTCGCACTTTGAAGTGAACCTCGAAGAGCTGATGGAAAAGGTGCTCCATGTCGAGTAACGGTCTGCAAAGCGTGTACGACGAGTTTCAGCAGGAACTCCTGCTGGATGCCCAAAGTACCGGGGAACTGCAAGCGACCGCTTTCTTCCAGACATATGCGGCTGTGGCGGCCGAAAACGGAGACTGCGGTGACCTCCAGTACAGCCACGCTCGCAAGGAGGGGACGAACGGCTACCAGATCGACGGATACGCCCTCGACGTGGACCAACGAGAACTCGTACTCGCGGTTTCCGACTTTCGCTCGAACAGCGAGTTGGAGAGCCTCAACCTCTCCAACCTGAGTACCCTGTTCCGTAGGGGCGAGCGGTTCCTGGAAAACTCACTCAGGTCGGACTTCGTTTCCGAGCTCGAAGAGACAAGCGACGACTTCCAGGTCGCTCATCTGATCCATTCGAACGCCGAATTCATCCGGCGTGTCCAGTTCATCGTGTTCTCAAACGCACGTCTAGTTGCACGAAAGAGGCAGGTCGAGACAAAGCACTCGCGCGGTAGGATACTCAACTTCAGCGCCCTCGATTTCGCACGCTACGTGGACATCCTGGAGTCGCGAACGGGCAGCGAGCCTATCGACATCGATGTGCGCGAGCTGAACGGGCAGGCCATCCCGTGCATCCGAGCATTTTCGAGCGGAGGCGACTACGAGTCCTACCTAGTCGTACTTCCAGGAACGCTGCTCGCCGAGATTTACGGGAGATACGGAGCTCGACTCCTCGAGCAGAACGTAAGGACCTTCCTCCAAGCGCGCACGAAGGTGAACCGCGGGATCATCAACACCATCAGCCATCGTCCCGACATGTTCTTCGCCTACAACAACGGCTTGACGGCGACCGCCTCAGGAATCCAGACGGCGCGACTTCCAGACGGTGGATTGGGTATTGCAGAACTGTCCGACCTCCAGATCGTCAACGGCGGTCAGACGACCGCGTCCATCCTCTACGCGCGAGACAGGAGTAACGCTGACTTGTCCTCCGTCTACGTCCAGATGAAGCTGAGTGTCGTCAAGGCAGAGATGGTGCAGGACGTGATTCCCAAGATCTCTAGGTTCGCGAACACTCAAAACCGAATCAGCGAGGCCGATTTCTTTGCCAGCCATCCGTTCCACCTCGAAATGGAGAAAATCTCTCGCAGGCTCACGGCACCTCCGAAAGAGGGGGTCCTGCAGGGCTCTCGCTGGTTCTACGAGAGAGCGAGGGGACAATACAGAGATGAGCAAGCATACTTGCGGGACGCCGAGCGAAAGCGGTTCCAGCTCCAGTACCCCAAGGACCAGGTCGTCCTCAAGACGGACGTATCCAAGTACGAACTAACGTTCGAGCGCCGGCCGTACCTGGTGAGCCAAGGTGCACAGAAGGCGTTTCTCGCATTCGCAGACGACATTTCGAACCGTTGGGAGAGAGACGCAAAACAGTTGGGTGAGGGTTACTTCAAGGATCTCATCTCAAAGGCGATCGTGTTCCGTTGGGCGGACCGCATGATCGGTTCAAGCGAATGGTACCGCAGCGACAGGGGCTACAAGGCACAAATCGTAACGTACACGGTTTCCTGGGTGGTCGACCGAGTGCACCAAAAGCGAAACTCGCAGGTCGATCTGAGGCAAATCTGGACTCGCCAGTCCGTACAGGAACCGTTGGCGCAGGCCCTTTCTGATGCCGCGCCACTCGTAGCGGAGATCATCAAGGACGCTCCGGAGTCCGTCAGGAATATCTCCGAGTACGCGAAGCGCCAGGCCTGCTGGACGGCAGTTCAGAACGAGATGAACCTGGAGCTGCCCGACCAGATCGAGATATGCCTGATCGATGCGGGCGACAAGAAACAGCTCAAGAAGGATGATCGCGCAGTCAAGAAGATCGACGACGAAATAGACCTCGATCTCCTGCTGCTCAAGCTGGCCCCTCACATGAACGAAGTAAGAGATGCCGCCGATCGAAACGGCCTGCTTTCGCCGACAGGTGACCGTGCCATGACAAAGCTGTCATCCGGCAGGGTCAACCTGACGAGGTCGGAGAAGAAGGTGATGCGCGACATGCTGGTCAAGCTCGATCAAGTCGGAGTCGAACTTCCCTCAGCGTGACGCTTGAGACTGCCCCGATCCGGCGCTTCGGGTTCTGTAGTCCAGAGGCTGTCGCCGGCCTTGACCTCAGGCTTACCTTCACCCCTGTTGGCCAGTAGCAGTTGTCCTTCACCGAGGGTCCTTGTCCGGCCTGACTGCGACGAGCGACCACGGGACGGCCGTGCTGCGAGGCGGTCATGATGATCCACGACCTTCCATAGGGTCTGGGCGATCTGATACGCGAGGTACGGCGGTACGGCGTTGCCGACTTGCGTGTATTGTTGTGAACGTGTGCCACGAAACAAGTAGTTGTCGGGAAAGGTCTGAAGACGAGCGGCTTCCCTCACCGTAAGACTCCTGCACTGACCCGGATCAGGATGAATGAAGTAGTGGCCATCCTTGGCGATGTGGCTAGTGACAGTCGTGCTAGGTTCATCAGGGACTTGTACTCTGAAGCGGTCAACGAACTGCCCCGTATTCCAGTTGGCATGATTCGGCGCGAGCGCCACGGGGAAGTCATAGCTCTTCGGGGTACGCCGAACCGCGTGGGCAAACGCCGAGGCGAAAAGGTATCGGGCGAGGTCTTCGGCCATGTGCCCTCGTGTCTCGTTGTTCGGCAACCTCTCCAGCCGTCTGTCCTGAAGCCACTCACGGAGTTCCGGCGGACACTTCCTCGGCAGGCCAATCTTGCCCCAAGCGTCTCGCCAAGGGAGGGCTGGCCGGCTCGCCATGGTCCGGGCACAAGCAATGCCGCTACGAAAGCGGTTTTCTTCTGCCTGTGTCATCGACGGCAGGTTCGCTGTGACGAGTTCACACGCCGCTCGTATCGCTTCCTGCCAACCATGGGCACTGTCGTTCTGGCTGAGGCGACTCCGCAGTTTAGGCATCGACCCAATGACGCCGCTTAGCGCGACCACTCGGCTATCCCGTGTCAGTCGCGGCAGGCAATCCTCCGGCAAGGTCGCCGCCAGGTCGCGTCGGATGCAGACAACAAACAGCCGATGGCGAGATTGCGGCACGCCGTGCTCCTCCGCATGTACGAGGAAGTCGGACGGCGTCAGCCCCTCGTCCCAAGAGTTTGCTCCCGACCGTGAAGCGAGCGCGTACAGCCGATAGCCGTTCTTGCGCCCAGCGTGCACTAGGCTGCGCAAGACTTCCGGGAAGATCGCTTTACCGCGCTTCCGGGCCGATAGCAGGCCCTTCACGTTTTCCATGACCGCGACTGCCGGGCGCAGGTGGTGAAGCACCTGCGCGTACTGTTCGTACAGCACCAGCCGGTCGTCCTTGTCAGGGTCGTAGTTCCGGTTGCTCGCGTTGCGCGCTCTGCCAATCACCGAGTACGACTGACACGGGGGACCGCCCAGAAGTACCGTCCGACCGCCGTGGTCACACCGCAACGCCTTGATCCGCTCCCGCACGAATGCACTAGACTCCGGCGTGCCCAACTCTAGGCACCTGGTCTCGTCACAGGCCGAAGTCCACTCCCGTGGATACAAGGATGCCCAGTCAGGCTCTCCGTCGACCGCGCCGTTCAGGTAGTCGTAGTACTCGCGAGGGAGTTGCCTCCCAAACTTCCGCAGGAACGCGCGCAAGACCAAAGTGCGATGGGCGTCGCGATCCTTCTCGACGGAGAGCGCGACGCTGAATCGACGCCGACCTTTCGGACTCCGAAACGCGGCGAATCCTTCCGCGAGCCCACCCGGGCCCGAGAAAAGATCGACGATGGGGACCACTCTCCTCACGAACCGCCGTCCAACTTGATCTCGGTCATGACCTCGCGTCAAATCCTCTTCCGACCGCACGTTTCGCGAGCCCGTAAGGCGACGGCGATGACGGACATAGTGGATGCAGCGACCCGGTCGCGCATGATCCGCAATCGGAAGCCGGAACAGTGTACCGGAAGTGGTGCTCCGCCGACGCAGCGATAATACCGACGCTCAACTGCCGTGGGTTTCGCAGCGTGGACAGCCACCGGGACGGCAACGACGTCATTCCGCGTGGGTGAACGACAAGGACAGAACATCGTTCTCAACGGGCCCTTGGACGCGAGGCCGTTGCTCGAAAGCGGCCCCCCGTCGTCGGCTAAACCAAGGGGTGGAATCGTTCCGCGACGCGCTTGGCGTGGGTGCGGATATCGTCATCCGGCGCGCGTCGCCAGGATTCCAACAGCTCATCGTAGGAACACGCCACGAAGGCCACCTCGGCATCCGCCACGCAACCGGCGAAATGATTGATCTCGCGTCGGTGCGCGGCCTTGGCGGCGGCGTCGACGGGTGCCCCGGTTCTCGACCACGCACTAGGCTCCGCGAAAAGATAGAAGAGGATCGGCTTCAACTCCCGATGCGGGCCGTCGTCGTGCACCGCTGTTCGCAAGGCGAACGCATGTTTGATCAGTTGCACCGCATCGAGATGCGAATACAACCGGTCGTTCCGGCGAAGGGCGTCACGGAGGCGTTCGTATCCCCCCATCCGCCCACCCCAAACGTCTCGCCAATAGGCGTCACTGAACTCCGCTCGGGATCGGCGCTCGCGGAACGGCTCGTAGCGCTTCGATTCAATGCCGACGAGGGCGGTCGCCGTCGTCAAAAGGCAATCGAGCACCGGATGACGGCCCCCAGCCCAGGGAAACCTGACCGTGGCCTCGACCGACAACGCCTTGGCGGGCCAGCCGTTGTTCTCGCATCCCGGCAGCCCCGGCAGATCGGCCGGGCGATGGAGAAAGAAACCGAGAGCGTTCACCGCAAGGGCAGCCGAGGACTCGGGATGGTCGAACTTCCCGGTGGCGATCTCCTTTCCTGGGGCGGCGTTGAGGATTTCCTCGATCTCCCCGTCCGGGACCCCAGGCAGGAATCTCGGCGTGCGCCCGATTTCGTCAGCGGGCGTCAAACCGGCAAATGCGTCGCGAACCAGTTTCGCTTCGTGGCTCAATACCTGACCGGCGCACTTTTCCTTCATGCTCGCCCCATCCGCAAAAGGCACACGGTCAAACCGCTCGGGGAACGCCACCGCGCGCAGTGACATCGACAACGTCCCATCGGTTCGATCGGCCACGAACTTGGAGAGTGCCTCGTTCATCCGGTCGTACAAGACAGGGTCGTGCCGAAATGCGTAGAACGCGCGTGGACCCACGACCTCGAGCCGGACGTGGCGCACGGATTCGCGCATCAACAATCGACCCGCGAGGTCGAGTTCCGTCCGGGCGAATACGAAGGCAAGGCCGTATTCGAGAACCTGGAACAACGCGCACGTCGGGTTGTCGCTGCCCCACTTCAGTTCAATGAGCCGTGCCGTTTCGCCCTCGACGTGTACGAGATCGACTGCGCGGCGGGCATCGGAAAGGCCAGCTATTCCAGACGCCACGGAACACTGATTGAACCAGCCGGGCATGGCCTCGCGCGCCGCCAGATTGGCGACCGCTTTCTCCAACATCGTCTCCCGGCTGCGGTTCCCATCGTCAATCGCGGTCGCGCACCGCAACCGCCAGAGCTGATCGGACGTTGAGCGGACCCCACCCGGGAAGTTCGCCAACATACGGTCGTAGATCGCCGCCACCAAGCAAGATGCGGTCTCGACGGAAAGCTCCCCGACGCGCCGTCCGGGAGCCCTCAAATCCGCGCGGTGGCTCACGCCAGCCGCTTCGGCGATCAAGGCATCGGTGCCGTCGAACAGGCTTTGCACTAGCGACCTCGAGTTCCAAGCGAGACGGAACACCATAGCAAGCGCCCAATGGTCTGGTAACACGGCCGTCGTGGCTGGCTTGCAGGCCGTCACCGGCTTCGCCTGATATGCGTACCGCGTCCACCGAGTTCCAGTACCATCTCGACGATCCACGTCGCCCGGGTCAAGGTGTGAAGCGTATCTGCGTCATGTGCGGCTCCAGCGAAGGCCGGGATCCGGCGTACGTGCTCGGTGCCCAAGCGCTCGGCCGGTGCCTGGCGGAGCGGGGCATCGGCGTCGTTTTCGGCGGCGGTGGTGTGGGACTCATGGGTGCCGTCGCGGACGCGGCGTGCACGGCCGGCGGCGAGGTGACCGGCGTGATCACCCCGGACCTCGCGGACCTGGTCGGGCACAAGGGGGTCCACCTCGAGCAGGTGGAGACGATCCATCAGCGCAAGGCGCGCTTCGCCGCCCTGTCCGATGCGTACATCGCGCTGCCCGGGGGATTCGGCACCATGGAGGAGCTGTTCGAGGCGGTTACCTGGAACCAACTCGGCATATTCGACAAGCCCGTCGGCCTGTTGAATGTCGCCGGTTATTTCGACACGCTTCTACACTATCTGCGCCACGTCCGGAACGAGGGATTCGTACGGCGCGAGCATGTCGACGCGCTCATCGTCGAAGACGAGGCGGGTCGGCTGATCGACGCCCTGGTAAAACACCGTCCCGTGCGCCTCGGTAAGTGGTGCTGAGGCAGCGGATGGAGTCCGCCATGCCGCACGCCGAGTATCGCCACGTCCAGAAAAGCTACGACGGTCGGACCCTGGTCGTCGAGGACCTGAACCTCGGGGTCAACCAGGGCGAGTTCCTGACGCTCCTCGGCCCGTCCGGGTCCGGCAAGACCACCTGCCTGATGATGCTCGCCGGGTTCGAGCAGCCCTCGGCGGGAGAAATCCTGGTGAACGGCAAATCGGTCCACGACCTGCCGCCCGACAAGCGCGACATCGGCGTGGTGTTCCAGAACTACGCGCTGTTCCCCCACATGACCGTGGGCGGCAACCTCGCGTTCCCGTTGGAGGTCCGCCGACTGCCCGCGACGGAGCGCGTCGAGCGGGTGCGGCGCGCGCTGCGCCTGGTGCAGTTGGAAGGTTTCGAGGACCGCCGGCCTGCCCAGCTCTCCGGCGGCCAGCAGCAACGCGTGGCGATCGCCCGGGCGCTGGTGTTCGAGCCGGAACTGGTGCTGATGGACGAACCCCTGGGCGCGCTGGACCGGCGGTTGCGCGAGGAGATGCAGTTCGAGATACGCCGCATCCACCACGAACTCGGCGTCACCGTCATCTACGTCACCCACGACCAACAGGAAGCCATGGTGATGTCCGACCGCGTGGCGGTCTTCCGGGGCGGCAGGATCGAACAGATCGCCACGCCCGAGACGCTCTACGAAGAGCCCGAACGCGCTTTCGTGGCGCAGTTCATCGGTGAGAACAACCTCCTGCCAGCCTCGGTGACCCAATCCGACGGGGACATCTGCCACGTCGATACCGGCAGCGGTGTCGTGCGCGCATTCGACGTACAGGGCAGTTCGGTTGGCGACGACGTGATCCTGGCCATTCGCCCGGAACGGGTGGGTGTCCAACCGGACCCGGGACAGTACGCCAACGAGCTGACCGCCAAGGCGCTTGACGTGGTCTTCATCGGTGACCACCTGCGGGTGCGGCTGCAGGTGGGCGCCAACGACGACTTCGTCGCGAAGATCCCCAACATCGTCGGCCACGGCACCGTGCTGCCCGGCGACGACGTACGAATCGGCTGGGCAACGCTGGACGGTCGAGCACTTCCTCCCGATCCCACGGTAATCCAAGGAAACACCGAATCATGAGTTCCACCTACCGTTGCCTTCCAAACGCGATCGCCGTTGCGATGCTGTCCGCGGTTGGCGCTTTAGCCAGCGCCGCCGAATCCCTGACCGTGGTGTCCTGGGGCGGGTCGTACGCCAGGGCCTGCGTCGAGGGTTATCACAAGGCGTTCACCGCCGAGACCGGCATCGAGATCAAACTCGAGGACTACAACGGCGGCCTCGCCGAAGTGCGCGCCCAGGTGGACGCCGGTGCGGTGCATTGGGACGTCGTCGATGTCGAACTCGCCGACGGCGTGCGGGGCTGCGACGAGGGCCTGTTCAAGATCTTCGATCCCGCCACGCTGCCGCCCGCCGCCGACGGTTCGTCGCCGCAAGACGACTACTATCGGGGCGCGATCACCGAGTGCGGCGCCAACACGCTCTACTACTCCACGGTGTACGCCTACAACGCCGAGAACATGTCCGGCGAGAAGCCGACCACCATGCAGGACTTTTTCGACCTCGAGCGTTTTCCGGGTCGACGCGGCATGCGCCGTTCGCCGGTGGTGAATCTCGAATTCGCCCTGATGGGCGACGGCGTGCCGGCGGAAGAGGTCTATGCGCTGCTCGCCACGGAGGCGGGCATCGAGCGCGCTTTCGCCAAGCTCGACACCATCAAGGACGACGTCGTCTGGTGGGAAGCCGGCGCGCAACCGCCGCAGATGCTCGCCGACGGCGAAGTCGTCATGTCCACGGCCTACAACGGTCGCATCTTCAACGCCCAGGTACTGGAGAAGCAGCCCTTCGTCATCGTCTGGGACGGCCAGGTGCTGGGCACCGGCTTCCTCGCGATTCTCGAAGGTGCGCCCAACGCCGCCGCCGCGCAACGCTTCATCGAATTCGCCGCGCGGCCTTCGTCGATGGCCGGCGTCGCGCGGTATATCTCGTACAGCCCCACCCGCCGATCAGCCGAAGCGCTAATCACCACCCACGCCGAGACGGGGGTCGAGATGGGACCGCACATGCCCAACACGCCCGAGAACGCCAAGCGCGCCCTGCAGAACGACTGGCAATGGTGGAGCGACAACCGGGACGACATGAACGAGCGCTTCGCCGCCTGGCTCGCACGTTGACGGAACGCGGGGTCACACCGACGCCGTGATCCGGGAATGAACGAGTCGCCGTCCCCGAAGCTGCGCGCAGCCTGCCTGACGCTGCCGTTGATCGCGTTCATCGCGGTCACGTTCATCGCGCCGCTGGGTAATCTGCTGACGCGCAGCGTGTACGACGCCGAGGTGGCCGACATCCTGCCCGAGACCATGGCGGTTCTCGGGACTTGGGACGGCAGTGGAACGCCGTCGGAGGCCGCCTACGCGACGCTGGCGGCGGAACTTCTGCGCGCCCGCGACGAACGGACGGTGGGACGGGCGGCGACGCGCATCAACCGCATCCAGAGCGGCCTTCGGAGCGTCATCGTCAAGACCCCGAGGCGCTTGGGACGCGATGTCGGCACCGAACCGCCCGGGGATGGAAGCTGGCGCGACGCCCTCCTCGCCATCGACGAGGACTGGGGCGAGAACGCCACCTGGCTCGCCATACGCGAAGCCGGCCAGGCGTTCACGGCGCGCCACTTCCTGAACGCCGTGGACCTCGAGACCCGTCCCGACGGCAGCATCGGCGCGATGCCCGAGACACGACGCATCTACGTGCCGCTGTACCTGCGGACGCTGTGGGTGAGCCTCGGCGTCACCGCCCTGTGCCTGGTGATCGGCTATCCCATCGCCCACGCCATCGTGCACGCCGGTCCCCGCTGGTCGACGACGCTGCTGGTGCTCGTGCTGGTGCCGTTCTGGACATCCCTGTTGGTGCGCACCACCGCCTGGATCGTGCTGTTGCAGAACCAGGGCGTGGTCAACGACCTGTTGGTAGCGCTCGGCATCGTTGCCGACGACAACCGCATCGCCATGATCTACAACATGACCGGCACGTTCGTCGCCATGACCCACGTGCTGCTGCCTTTCATGGTGCTGCCGCTGTACTCGGTGATGCGTTCGATCCCCGCGCGCCACATGGACGCCGCGGCCTCTCTGGGCGCGACCCCCATGCAGGCGTTCCGCCGGGTCTACTGGCCTCAGACCCTGCCGGGCGTGGGTGCCGGTTCGCTGCTCGTGTTCATCCTCGCCATCGGCTACTACATCACGCCGGCGCTGGTGGGCGGGCAGAGCGGGCAGTTGATCTCCAACATGATCGCCTACCACATGCAGACGTCCCTGAACTGGGGCTTGGCGGCGGCGCTGGCGGCCGTCCTGCTGCTCGCCGTGATCGGCCTGTACGTGCTCTACGACCGCGTCGTCGGCATCGACCGGATGCGCCTCGGATGACCACGGCCTTCGCCGGACGACGCCTGGGGCGCTACGCCTACGTCGGCTTCTGTGCCTTCGCGTTCGTCTTCCTCGTCGCGCCGATCCTCGTGATCGTGCCGTTGAGTTTCAACGCCGAGCCCTACTTCACCTTCACCGAGGGCATGCTCCGCCTCGATGCCGATGCCTGGTCGCTGCGCTGGTACCGGAGCATCGTCGAGGACGAGCAGTGGGGCCGGGCGCTCATCAACAGCATGGTCATCGGCATCGCGGCGACGCTGCTCGCCACCACCCTGGGTACTGTCGCGGCCCTGGGGCTCGCCAATCCCGCCATGCCCGGACGGCGGGTCGCGATGGGCATCCTCATCTCGCCGATGATCACGCCGGTCATCATCGTCGCCGTGGGCGTGTTCTTCTTCTACTCGAACCTCGGTCTGGCACAGACTCACATTGGCCTGATCCTCGCCCACGCGGCGCTTGGCGCACCGTTCGTGGTGATCACGGTGACCGCCACCCTCGCCGGTTTCGACCAGACGTTGATGCGCGCCGCGGCGAGTCTCGGCGCGGGCGCCTTGACGAGGTTCCGCCGCGTGCAGTTGCCGCTGATCGCCCCCGGGGTGTTCTCCGGCGGCCTGTTCGCCTTCGCCGCATCGTTCGACGAGGTGGTCGTGGTGCTGCTCATGGGCGGCTTGGACCAGCGCACCATTCCGCGCCAGATGTGGTCCGGCATCCGCGAGCAGATCAGCCCGACGATCCTGGCCGTCGCGACCCTGCTGATCGTCTTCGCGGTGCTGGTGCTGTTCACGGTGGAGTGGCTACGGCGGCGGTCGAGCGAAGCCTCGGCGTGACCGTCGGCCCATCACTCCCGAAGAGCGGCGGGCGGTGGCGACCCTCGCCGGCAGCATCAAGACCGAAGCAAGGAGCAACCGACCATGAGCACCTTCGGCGACGATCTAGTCCAATCCCTCCGCGAGGCGCTCGCGCACGCGAAGGGCAACGGGCCGGCCATCATTCATCCCGCCGTCTCACCGCGCGAGGTCCGGCAGGAGATCAATCTCACCCAGGCGCAGATGGCGCCACTCATGGGCATGAGCCTCTCCGGCTACCGGAAGTGGGAGCAGGGCGCCAGACGCGTCAGCGGACCGGCGGCGACGCTCCTCCAGGTCATCCGCAAGGAACCGGATGCGGTGCGGCGCGCCCTGCTCGCCGGATAGCACCGGTCGCCCGAGAGGATGCTCGCCACGCCATGCCAGGAGGATGCCCTTCCGGTAGTCGTTCATCTCGGTGCTCATCCCATCTCCGCCTGCACGTCACTCATCGCCCCGCCGTTTCAAGACCATGGATCGACGCACTCCACCCCGGTGTTGCGGAACTCGCCAACGTGACGGGTAACGACCGTGGACGTTGCCTCTATACTGAGTGCTGCGGTACCTCCGGAACCCGACAATGGCTCGTTCGTCTGGCGTCGTCCTGATCACAATCGGAGCACTAGCGCTCCTGGGTCATGCGCAGGAGAGGCCCTCCGCCTTCGTTCCGGTGACCGACGCCCTGCTCGCCGACCCGCCGGCGGAGGATTGGTTGACCTGGCGGCGGACCAACGACGCCTGGGGCTACAGTCCGCTGGACCAGATGAACGCGGCGAACGTCGCCGAGCTCGAGCAGGTGTGGACGCGACCCCTGGGCCGGGGAAGCCAGACGGCGACGCCCCTGGTCTACGCCGGCGTGATGTACATGCCGAACCCCAACGACGTGATCCAGGCGTTGGACGCGGTCACCGGCGAGTTGATCTGGGAGCACGCGCGCGAGACTCCCGAATCAGCCCGCAGGATGGGCGGGCTGCTCGGCGGCAACAACCGCAACATCGCGATCTACGGGAAGCTGATCATCGACACCGGCGTCGACGCCAGCTTGTTCGCCCTCGACGCCGAAACCGGCGAGATGGTCTGGGAAAACCACGTTCTCGATTACCGCAAGAACCCTGCCATCCAAGGCGCCGGACCGATCATCGCCAACGGCAAGGCGGTCTCCGGGCGAAGCTGCCTACCCTACAGCGGCCCCCACGCCTGCGTCATCGTCGCCCTCGATGCCATGACCGGCAAGGAAGTCTGGCGGCGGCGGCTGATCGCCGCGCCGGGTGAACACGGCGACGAATCCTGGGGCGATATGCCGTTCGAAAAGCGCAGCCACGTCGGCTCCTGGATGGTGCCGAGCTACGACCACGAACTCGACATGGTCTTCGTAGGTACGTCGGTGACCGCACCGACGCCGAAGTTCATGCTGCAGGGGTCGGACAAGCAGTATCTCTACCACAACTCCACCCTGGCGCTGGACGGCGACACGGGCGAAATCCGCTGGTACTACCAGCATCTGATCGATCATTGGGATTTGGACCACCCGTTCGAGCGGATCCTGCTCGACACGGCGGTGGCGCCGGACCCCGAGGACGTGCCGTGGGTCAACCCCGCCATCGAGCCCGGCGAGACCCGCAAGGTCATGACCGGTATCCCCGGCAAGACCGCGTTGATCTACACCCTGGACCGGGAGACCGGCGAGTTCCTGTGGGCACGACCGACGGTCGAGCAGAACGTCGTCGCCGACATCGACGGCAAGACAGGCAAGGTGACCGGAGAGCCCGACTCGATACCGACCGAACTCGGCCAGACGCTCAACATCTGCCCCTCCATGCACGGCGGCAAGGATTGGGAAGCCGGCGCCTACAGTCCGCTGACCAACACGATGTATTTCCCGCTCCGCAACGCCTGCATGCCGACCTTGATCACGACCTCACGCGACGCTTCGCATCCCTACTACGCGCTCTCCGTCGGGTTCGAACTCTCGCCGGGCAAGACGGACCTGGGCAGCGTCTACGCGGTGTCCGCCGAGACCGGCGCCACCGTCTGGCTATACGAGCAGCGGGCGTCGACGACATCGGTGATGGCGACCGGCGGGGGGCTGCTGTTCTTCGGCGACACCGGCGGCGACTTCATGGCCCTCGACCAGACCACGGGCAAGGTGCTCTGGCGGGCGGAACTGGGTTCGCCGGTTACCGGGTTTCCGATCACCTTCGCGGTGGACGGACGCCAGTACGTGGCTGTGAGCACCGGGTTCTCCGCCACCACGGGGAGCTTTCTGCGGATGACGCCGGAGTTGAAGCCGCGCTTCGAGAACAACCTCCACGTGTTCGCCCTGCCGGAGTCATAGGAGTCATAGGTTCACGCGTCCGCCGCGGGCGCCTCGATGACGATGTCCTTGAGTGCGATCACCTCGGCGGAGAGTTCTTCGTCCCCAGACGGATAGCCGACCTCCGACACCAGGTAGGCGACGAGATCGGCGTAGGTCGGTTCGCCGAGGCTTCCCGGTGCGCTCAGCGGCATCGTATCGCGCAGGCCCACGAAGTAGTCGTACAGCCTCTTGTCTTTCCACCGGAAGGTGAAGCCGATACCGACGAGGGAAGGCGTCATCTGGCCATCGCCACGCAGATCCTCCTTGTGGCATTCGACGCACTGCTCGAGATAGACCGCCTTGCCGCGTGCCGCCTGGGCCTGTGTGTACACCCCGTCGCGCAGGGACCGCGACGCCGGCTGGATCTCGGTGGGTTCCTCCGAACCGAATACCGCCGGCCAAGCGAGGGCGACGAGGAAGGCCGCTACGAACCAGGGAACGCCGCGGATGTCGGCCTCGTGGCCGTCATCCGCCGAACGCATTTCCGTCGAAGGCATCGACCGTGGTGAACGCAGCCACCGGATGGCGGCGCAGGCGGGTGAGCTGCTTGACCGGCCTGCCGATGGGAAGCATGGCGGCGAGCGCGTGGTTTTTCGGAATGCCGAAAAGCGTCTTGGCCTTCGCTTCCTCGGCGACCAGAAACGTCGTCAGGGTGCCGCCGAGACCCTCGTTGCGCGCCGCCAACAGGATGTTCCAGACGAAGGGGTAGATGGAGGCGCCGGAGATGACACCGATGCGCTCGAGGTGCTGGTCCATGGACGCGACCACGGCCAGGTCGACGGTGACCAGCAGGAGAAGCGGCGCGTGGACCAGACGGTCGATGAAACCGGGCGGGATCGTCACGGCGTCCACATCGGCTTGGCTGATATCGGCAGGCTCGACCGTGTTCCAGGGGTTCGCGCCGGCTTTCACTTCCGCCAGATAGCGCTGGTAGGTGGGTTCGATCAGCGGACCCAATGCCGCGCGCAAAGCGGGGTCGCGGACGACGATGACGTGCCAGCCCTGGCGGTTGCCGCCACTCGGCGCGAAACGAGCGTTGTCGAGGATGCGCCCAAGCACGTCGTCGGAGACCGGGTCGTCGATGAAGTCCCGGGCCGAGAACGCGGTGCGCATCACATCGTGGAGTTCCACCTGTCTCCCCTGTTAGCTCACCGCGCTTTACCGTAGCTCGAAAGATACCACCACGTCCCGTGCCACGGCCTGATCGAAATCGGCCGCCGAGATTTCCTCACCGCGCTTGGCGACGATGCCGTGGTAGGGCGCATCACCGGGAAACTGCTGCAGCACCAGGCGCAACACCGAGGACTTGCGTTGGGTGTCGTCTGGGTCCGCGCGGGCTCTCGCCGCCAGGCGTTGCCCGGCCAGTTGCAGTTCGACCTCGCGGGAGCCGAGGAAATTCGGCCACCAGCCGGTTTCGCGACCGGTGAGGCAGACGACGATGCCGTCGTCCTCCCGTACGTAGCGCACGGGCGTCCAGCGCCGCTTTCCGGTCTTCCGACCGGTGTAGTAGACGACCATGACGCTGCCGCTCATCAGGCCGTGCAACGGCGAGTTCAGGAGGATCCGCATGACACGGTTGATCAACGGGAAGAACGGCTCCGGGATGCGCATTACTTGAACTCCGCGATCAACGCCGAAATCGACGCCTTGGCGTCACCGAACAGCATGCGCGTATTGGCGCCGAAGAACAGCGGGTTGTCGACCCCCGCGAAACCCGACGCCATCGAGCGCTTCAACACGAACACCGTGCGCGCGTGGTCGACGTTGATGATGGGCATGCCGTAGATGGGGCTGGCGTCGTCTTCCCGGGCGGCCGGGTTGACCACGTCGTTGGCGCCGATCACCACGGCGACGTCGACGTTAGCCATGCGTGGGTTGATGTCGTCCATCTCGACGAGTTGGTCGTAGGACACGTTGGCCTCGGCGAGCAGCACGTTCATGTGGCCCGGCATCCGTCCGGCGACGGGATGGACCGCGTAGCTGACTTCGCAGCCGTTCGCTTCGAGCAGCTCGCCGAGTTCATGCACGACGTGCTGGGCCTGGGCGACCGCCATGCCGTAGCCCGGCACGAAGGTGACGGACGATGCCGCTTCGAGAATGAGGTAGGCGTCCTCGGCGACAATGGGCTTGACGTCGCCCTCCACCTTGGTGGCCGTCTTGACCGCGCCGAAGCCGCTGAACAGCACGTTCGTCAGCGATCGGTTCATCGCCTTGCACATGATGTTCGTGAGGATGATGCCAGCGGCGCCGACCAGCGACCCAGCGACGATCAGGATGTTGTTGTTGATGGCGAATCCGGCGGCGCAGGCGGCCAGACCGGAGTAGCTGTTGAGGAGTGAGATCACCACCGGCATGTCGGCCCCGCCGATGGGAATGACGGCCATGACGCCTAGCAGGAGCGCAAGACCCAGGATCGCGTAGAACAGGTAGGAATCCGGTACGGGTTGAAGGGCGAAGAGCACACCGCAGACGATGAGTCCGAACAGGATCGCGCCGTTGATGAAACGCTGGGCCGCGAACACGATGGCGCCGCTGGGCATCGCTTCGGCAAGTTTCGCCCAAGCGACGATGCTGCCCGAGAACGTCACCCCGCCAATCATCACCGAGAGGAAGATGGTCGCGGCGGTGAAGGTGCCGACGGCACTGCCCAGGTCCGAGCCGAACAGCGCAGCCCAGCCCACCAGGAGGCTCGCGACGCCGCCCGAACCATTGAACAGGGCGACCATTTCCGGCATCGCGGTCATCGCCACCAGGCGCGACGCCAGCGCACCCACCAGGGCTCCGGCGACGGCCGCAGCGGCGATCCATTGGAATTCGACGATCCCCTTCGAAAGCAGCGTGACGACGATCGCGATCAGCATGCCGGCGGCGGACAGGGCATTGCCGCGGCGGGCCGTGTCGGGGGAACCAAGCATCCTCAGGCCGAAGACGAACAGCACGGCCGCGACGACATAGGCCAGATTGACCAGCACGCTGGTCATCTTGCTTCAAGGGGGGGCATCGGGCTTTTTCCTGAACATGCCGAGCATGCGGTCGGTGACGAGGTAGCCGCCGACGACGTTGACGGTGGCAAAGAACACGGCCACCGCACCGAGCAGGCTGGCGAGCCAACTCGGGCCGTCGGCGCCGGCTGCCAGCAGCGCGCCGACGATGGTGATGCCGGAGATCGCGTTCGCGCCGGACATCAGCGGCGTATGCAGGGTCGCGGGAACCTTGGCGATCAACTCGAAGCCGAGAAAGATCGACAGGATCAGGATGAACGCGAGATAGACGGGAATCAGTTCCACTCAACACGCCACAACGGTTCCGCTGCGGGTCAGCACGCAGCCGGCGATGATTTCGTCGTCCGGGTCCAAGTCGAAGCGCTTGTTGTCGGGGTCGTAGAACTCGTCGAGGAAGTGGGTCACGTTGGACGAGTACATTTCGCTGGCGTTGCGCGCCACCTCGGACGGCAGGTTGCCGAGCCCGATCACCTTGACGCCGCCGACTTCGACGATCTCGTCGAGCACCGAGCCCTCGACGTTGCCGCCGGACTCCACCGCCATGTCGACAACGACGCTTCCCGGCCGCATCGCCTCCACCATGTCCCGGGTGACGATGCGCGGCGCGGGGCGGCCGAACACCTGCGCCGTGGTGATGACGACGTCGGAGTAGGCGATCACCCGCTTCATGCCCAGGCGCTGCAGCTCGAGTTGCTCTTCGGTGAGCGAGCGCGCGTAGCCCTGTTCGGTCTGCCCGGTGACGCCTATGTCGATCTCCACGAACCGGCCACCCAGGGACTCCACCTGCTCGGCGACCACCGGCCGCGTGTCGAAGGCCTCGACCCTTGCCCCCAGCCGCTTCGCGGTGGCGATGGCCTGCAGACCCGCGACGCCGGCACCGATCACGAACACCCGCGCGGGCGCGATGGTTCCGGCCGGCGTCATCATCATCGGGAAGATCTTCGGCGTGTGGGCGGCTGCGAGGATCACCGTGACGTAGCCCGCCAGATTGGCCTGGGAGGACAGGGCGTCCATCTTCTGCGCTCGTGTCGTGCGCGGCACCATCTCCATGGACACGGCCGTCACGCCCCGCGCGGCCAGTTTTCCGACCAGCGGTCTGTCGTTGAAGGGATCGAGAAAGCTGATGTGCAGCGTGTCCTCGGCGAGGAACTCCAGATCCTCTTCCGGCGGCTTGCGGACCCGCAGTACCACCTCCGACGACAGCTGCGCGGAGGCCATATCCCTGACCACGTCAGCACCCGCGGCCTCGTAGTCCTCGTCGGGCAGGCCCGAGGCGTTGCCGAGCCCGGTCTCGACCATGACGTCGAAGCCGAGATCGACCAGTTTCTTGACGCTATTCGGAACCAACGCGGCGCGCAGTTCACCGGGCCACGTCTCCCTTGGCACGGCGATACGCATCCGTAAGAGAACATCGTTTGATGACGGTCGCTAGGTTAATGCAAAGCCGTGGCGGTTTACACTCGAAGGGGCTCGCGGCAGGCTCTTCGGCGAGTGAGAAGGCGGCGTTGTTCCAAGACACGGCCGCCAGGGTGCGTCGACCGGAAACGTAGCTTCGTCGCGCCCTGCTCTTTGTTTCTTTTGTACCCAAAATGACAGGTAATCTCTTGTCTTGACGTATCCTTTGTACCCAACGTAGACTCTCCGCTCGATGATTGTGGAGTGCTGACGATGGCACTTCTGCAGGAAAGGCTCGTCGGGCTGCCGTTCGGGACCGCCACGGTCGAGGAGCTACTCGCTACCGGGGTACTCGAACCGGATACGATCTACCGTCGCCGCGAGGTCGTCGACGCTTTGCGCAAGCGCTTCATCGAACTCGGCGGCAACCCGGAGACAACCGCTGAGCAAGTCGTCCCGCCTCTCAGGCGGATTCTGCGGGGACGCCGCTTCGAACGGGTCCGACCCGGGTTCTATCGTTACGTCCGCGCGGAGGACCGCGAACCGGGTACGGAGATCCGCGACGGCCAATCGGCCTTGGTCGAAAAATCGCGGCACCCGATCGTCGATTCACCCTGGCAACAGGAACTCGCGGCCGCAAACACCGAGACTGCGATCATCCAGATCCTGCGCGCCCGAGATCGGCCCGCGGTTGCCGATCGTATTCGCTACCTCTACGACCTCGCCCGCGACGACCCCGAGGAACAACCCATCCACATCCGCTCACTGCGGCACGCGGCCTCTTTCCTGCTCTCGTACCCACAACTCGTCGATCCGGAAGTCGGCACGTCGCCAAACGGTTTCACGCATGTCGAGTGGAACCTGCCGGACCGGTCGATCGACCGCTTGGGCAATGGACTTCTGGCCATGGAGTTTCTTCCCACCGCCATGATCCGTTTCGCGGCGTTGTCGTCGCCACACCGGCGCGGTAGCGAGCGGCTCACCGTTCACGGCACCATGCCGGTGAACGAGATGCTTGATGCCGTACGACCGTTCACGGTTGGGATCACGCGGGAATGAGGCCCTTGCCGGACGGCGATCACGTTGCGCGCTACTGCAAGCCGTCGACTGTCGATGAACGCGGCTATCCGTTGGCCAACGCGTTCGCGTTGCGTGCCGGGGATGACCACCTGTCGGTCAACTGGTTGGAGTACTTCGACGCGCACCCCGAGGTGGCGATCCATCAGGTTCGGGAAACGCTACGCGCCAAGGGGTTCGAACTTCGGCCCAACGGCAGATTCGCGCTGCTCGACGTCGCCGCGGTAAAGACCACGGTGAAGCGTTCCCTCGGGCTGAGGCTCCACGTCAACCACCTCCCCCATGGGCACGACCCATCTCACGCTGGCGTACTGGGCTACACCGACGCCGATCTCATGGTGGCGGCCGAGATCCGTTCCCTGGTCGGGCCCGACGACATGCGCCGTGCCGTATGATGGTCGCTCACTGCTTCGCGGTCGAATTCGGAGACGAGCCATCACCAACAAGACCGCCCTGATCGCCGTCGTCGTCGCGTTCCTGACCGGCGTACTCGCGACGTTGGCCATTCGGCCTCCGGGCGAGGGTTCCGCTGTCACCGCCTCCCCTGATGGTCAAGTTCAGGTTGCCGTCCGCTGGCGGGTTCCGGTGGCGTTCGCGACGACGTTGGAAGTTCTCGGCGACAACGTCGTCTGGGTGACCGACGCCATCAGGCGCAGTTCCGACGGCGCGATGGTTCTCGAACCGTTCGAGCCGGGCGAGGTCGTGCCGCCGCTCAACATCGTCGACGCCGTGCGCGAGGGCAAGGTGCAGGCCGGCTACACGTGGCTCGGCTACGACCAAGGCAAGATTCCGGCCTCGCCGCTGCTCGGCGCGGTGCCGTTCGGCATGGAACCCTGGGAATACACCGCCTGGTGGTACGAGGCCGGGGGACGCGAACTGGCCGAAGCGCTGTACGCCAAGTACGACGTGCATCCCCTGCTCTGCGGACTCATCGGACCCGAGACCGCGGGCTGGTTCCGCTCCCCCATCGACAGCCTCGACGACCTCGAAGGATTGAAGATCCGCTTCGCCGGGCTCGGCGGCAAGGTGATCGAGCGTCTCGGTGCCTCCGTCACCATGCTGCCCGGCGGCGAGATTTTCCAGGCGCTGGAGAAGGGCGCCATCGACGCCACCGAATTCTCGCTGCCGAACGTCGACGAGCAACTCGGCTTCGATCGCATCGCCAAGTTGAACTACTACCCGGGCTGGCATCAGCCGTACACGGCGGCGCACCTGGTGGTGAACATCGAGGAGTGGCTGGCTCTTGCCCCTGCCGAACAAGCGATCATCGACACCGCGTGCACGGCGGGCGTCACCCGCAACCTCGCCAACTCGGAGGAGAAGCAGGGGCCGATCCTGGCCGGCTTTCCGGACAAGGGCGTGACCCCCATCGTCCTGCCGGAGGCCATCCTGCGCCAGCTCAACGACGTCGCCGACGAGGTGATGGCCGAGGAAGCCGCCAACGACGAGGACTTCCGCATCATCCACGAGTCCCAGGTCGCGTTCAGGAAGCAGTACGCGCAGTGGAAGCGCTTCGCGTACCTGCCGCGGGACTTCTGAGTCCCCGGGGACTTCCGAGTCGGCGCGTTGGAACTACCCGAAACCCCGTTCTCACGTCTCGTTGAACCGGTCCTGGAACGGATCGGCAACGCGGTGTCCTGGATCTGGGTCGTGCTGTTCGTGGTCATCGTCTGCAACGTCGTGCTCCGCTACGCCCTGTCGGAAGGCCGGATCGAGTTCGAGGAGATCCAATGGCACCTCTACTCCGTCGGCTTCATGCTGGGGCTCGGCTACGCCCTGCTGCACGATGCCCACGTCCGCGTCGACGTCCTCCATGAGCGGTTCCGGCCGACCACCCGGGCGTGGATCGACCTCTACGGCATCATCCTCTTCCTGCTGCCGTTCACCGCGCTGATGCTCATCTACGGCGTCCCGTTCGTCGTCGACAGCTTCGTCACCGGCGAGGTGTCGAGTTCGCCCGGCGGCCTGCCCTACCGGTGGGCGATCAAGTCGGTGCTCGTCGTCGGCTTTGCATTGCTCGGTATTGCCGCGTTCTCCAGGCTGACCCGGCTCTGGAAGTTCCTCTTCTTCTCGCCGAGAGGCACGGATGCCGGTTAACGAGATTCTCGCCCTCGTCATGTTCCTGGCCTTCATCGGGCTGGTGTTCGCGGGCTTCCCCATCGCCTGGACCCTGGCCGGGCTGGCCGTGCTGTTCACCGCGCTCGCGATCGTCTTCGACGTGGACCTGGGCCTCGCCATCGGGGTCGACTGGGCCTACGCGTCGATCACCGTGGAGCGCATCTGGAACGTCATGGAGAACTGGGTGATGGTGGCCTTACCCATGTTCGTGTTCATGGGCCTGATGCTCGACCGATCCGGCATCGCCAACCGCCTGATGACCAGCTTCGCACGGTTGTTCGGTGGCATCGGCGGCGGACTCGCGGTCACGATCACGCTGATCGGCGTGCTGCTCGCGGCCACCACCGGCATCATCGGGGCCTCCGTGGTGCTGCTGGCCCTGCTCGGCTTGCCGGTGATGCTGAAACAGGGATACGACAAGCCGCTGGCCGCCGGCACCGTGTGCGCCGTCGGCACGCTCGGCATCCTCATCCCGCCGAGCATCATGCTGGTGCTCATGGCCGACCGCATGGCCATGTCCGTGGGCGACCTGTTTCTCGGTGCGGTGTTCCCGGGTCTCGTCCTGTCCGGGCTCTACGTGGCCTATCTCCTCGGCTACGGCATCTTCAAACCGCAGGGGGCGCCGCCCGCCCGGGACCGAGAGCGCATCGATCTGGCGGCCGTCGGCGACCTGGCGCTCGCCATCGTGCCGCCGGCGGCGCTGATCATCGCCGTGCTCGGCAGCATCTTCCTGGGTGTCGCAACGCCCACCGAAGCCGCCGGTGTCGGTGCCGCGGGGGCCCTCCTGCTCGCGGCCCTGAACAAGGCGTTGAATCGACGTGTGCTCACCGAGGTGGTGCGGGAAACCACCAAGACCACGGCCTTCATCTTCGCCATCCTGATCGGCGCCACGGCCTTTTCGCTGGTGTTGCGCGGGCTCGGCGGCGATGCGCTCATCGAACGGTCGCTGCTCGACCTGCCCTTCGGTCCCACCGGCATCGTCGTGACGATCCTGTTCGCCACCTTCATCCTCGGCTTCTTCCTCGACTGGATCGAGCTGACGCTCATCATCCTGCCCCTGGTCGCACCGGTGGTCGCTCATCTCGGCTTCGACCCGGTGTGGTTCACGGTGATGTTCGCGGTCTGTCTGCAGACCAGCTTCCTGACGCCGCCGGTGGGGTTCGCGATCTTCTACCTGAAGGGCGTGGCACCTGCCGGCATCGACGCGCCGACGATCTACAAGGGCGTCGTGCCGTTCATCCTGCTGCAGCTTCTCGGACTCGTGCTGATCTTCAACTGGGAGGCACTCGTCACCTGGCTTCCGGCGCAGGCCTATTGACCGTGGGTGTCCACCAAGCCACTGCGCGCAACTTCTCCGCCGAAACGGAGAACCGCATCCACAGCGACGAGATCGCCGCGCAATTCGGGTTCGAAGGCGCGCTGGTGCCCGGGGCAGCGGTCTTCGGACACATGACGCGCCCGTTGCTCGACGCCTTGGGGACGGACTGGTTGACGAGCTGGCAGGCCGACGTGCGGTTGCTGAAGCCCGCCTACCACGGCGACGCCTTGACGATCCACCACGAGGCGCAAGGCAGGGAACACGCCGTCCGCTGCCACGCGCGCGGTCTGCTGCTCGCCGAACTGACGACGGCGCCAAGCGAGTCGAACGGGCCGCCGAGCACGGTGGACCCGGGGCTCCCCATGGACCAGCGACCGGCGATCCACTGGGACAACGTCGAGGTCGGCAAGCCGTTCCCGGCCTGGACGTGGATGCCCGATGCCATCGCCAACGCCGAAGCGGCGGCACAAGTGGAGGACGACCTGTCCTGCTACGGCGACGGCGTCATCCACCCCCACGCCATCCTGTCGACGGCGAACCGGGCGTTCACGCGCCGCTACCACCTGCCCGCCTGGATCCATGTCGGCTCGACCCAGCGCTTTCGCAGACTGCTTCGCGTTGGCGACGAAATCGGCGTGCGCACGGTGCCGCAACGCAAGTGGCGGCACAAGGGACACGAATTCGTCGACCTCTCCATCGCCTACGTTGTCGACGGGATGGTGGCCACGGAGATCCGGCACGTCGCGATATTTCGGATCAGGGGAACCGATCCCTAGGGAGCTCTGAACAAGCGCTCCCGTGCGGCACATCCACGGATGTGCCACCAAACACGGTGACAGCTAATGCGACCCGCTTACGATTCGCTTCTTTGGTTCGCCTCGAGCCCTATGACGCGCTCTCTCACCGGGCCGATCTCCTTTCGGATTTCCGTGTGTTCCTTGTGCATCTCCTCGCGCAGACCGCCGATCTGCGTGTGCAACTCCCGAAGCAGCTCGCCGTGCAGCACCCGCATCTCGACGCGCAGATCGGTGGTCTGCTGGTAGAGCAGTCCGAAGCCGCCGAGCACGGTGGCGAGTGCGAACGTGGCCAGCCACTTGAAGCGACGGAATTCGCTCTGGGTGACGACCTCCGAGCCCAACTGGATCCCTCTGGGTGCCGGGCGCGAGGCCTCCAGTGCGGTCATTCGTTCCGTTATCGACTCGAACTCGGACCGCGTCACAGCCCCATCCGTGCTCGCCGCCGCTGTCATCGTTCGGTCGCCGGGGTACTACGTGCCCGACTTTGCAACCCTTTCGAGGCACTGACAAGCGGAAACGGCCAATTTCCGCCATGTCTCGCCGACAGATCGCCATCCTGATGTCCGCTTGATATTACGGTGCCATCAACTCTCCGAGGATTTCGCGAAAATCACCGCGGAACCGACCGCGAGATCGATGTTCGGTGCCGCCAGGTCCTCCCGGCGCCACAGCGCTTTGATGCTGTGACCCGCGACCTCCAGGTGGTAGACGGACTCGCCACCCAGGCGTTCGACACCGAGGATCTCGGCCACAACGCCATCGGCGTCTGCCTGCATGATCGCGACCTCCTCCGGCCGGATGCCGAACGTGCAGGGCCCGCTCGCCCCGGCGAGGTGCGTCGGCAGCGTGATCTCGAGTTCTCCGGCAACGAATCTGCCATCCCCGGCAACGCCGTCGATTAGGTTCATGGGCGGCGTGCCGAGGAACGAGGCGACGAAGGCGTTGGCAGGCTCGTGGTAGGCCGTGAGCGGCGACGCATGCTGCTGCAGCCGGCCGCCGTCGAGGACTGCGATGCGATCCGCGAGCGTCATCGCCTCCACCTGGTCATGGGTCACGTAGATGGTGGTCGTACCGTGGCGCTCGTGCAGCCGCCGCAGTTCGATGCGCATCTGGCCGCGGAGCTTGGCGTCGAGGTTGGACAGCGGCTCGTCCATCAGCAGCACCTTGGGCCGGCGCACCAGGGCGCGACCGATGGCGACCCGCTGGCGCTGACCTCCGGACAGGTCGCGGGGTTTCTTGGCGAGTTCCGGGCCGAGGCCCAGCATGTCCACCGCCTCACGCACCCGTTCGTCGATCTCGGCGGCTTCCAGTCGCTCGCCCCGCCTTACCATGCGCAGACCGAACGACAGGTTGTCCTCCACCGTCATGTGCGGGTACAGGGCGTAGGACTGGAACACCATGCCGAGACCGCGGGCACCGGGCGGCAGGTCGTTGACCCGGGCGCCGCCGATGCGTATTTCGCCGGCCGTCACTTCTTCGAGACCGGCCAACATCCGCAAGGTTGTCGACTTGCCGCAGCCCGACGGGCCCAGCAGAACCAGGAATTCACCGGCGTCCACCGTGAGATCCAGCGTGTCCACGGCGACGGTGCCGTCGTCGTATCGCTTGGTGACGCCGTCGAAAACGACATCGCGACTAGCCCGCATTTCTCACCACGGGTCGCGATGATGCGCGCCCTTGCGGGCGCGTTCGAGGATTTTGGCCCCGTGCGAACGTGCTCCTTGGAGCACGCGCTCGCGACCGAGAAGCATAGCGGGCCTACGGTCGAGGTCGCACGTGCGCCTACGCGCTTTAGCGCGCGCACGGGGCCAAAAGACCGGCGAGGGTCTCCTGCGCGAAGCGCAGGCGGGCGCGGCCAGCGTAGTCTGCAAATTCCGACACCTCGGGAATCCGACACAAGCAACTGATATTCGAAGCATATGTTGTTCGCACAAGCGACGTGGTGAGAAATGCGGGCTAGCCTCGATCGCCATGGTCCTACCCCTTGACCCCGCCGAAACTCAATCCCTGGACCAACGGCTTCTGGAACAGCACGAACAGGACGACCACCGGGATGCTGACCAGCATGCTCGCCGCGGCGAAGTCGCCCCAGCGCTGGCCGTTGGCGGGGATCATGGACGCCAGGCCCACCGGCAGGGTGTATTGCTCGTTGGAGGTGTTGAACACCAGCGCCAGTAGGAACTCGTTCCAGGCGGCGAGAAAGGAGAACAGCGCCGTCACCGCCACCGCCGGCAGCGATAGCGGCAGGACGATGCGGCGGAACACCTGCACCTGGGTGCAGCCGTCCAGCAGGGCGGCCTCCTCGAGTTCGCGCGGCACCGTGTCGAAAAAGCCCTTGAGCATCCAGATGCACAGCGGCAGGGCGGTCACCGAATAGGCGAGGATCAGACCGATGCTGGTGTTCAGGAGCCCCAGTGTCTTCATCACCATGAAGTAGGGCACGAGAATGATGACGCCGGGGAACATCTGCACCAGCAGAACGGCGAACATGGCCTGGGTCCGGCCGCTGAACTTGAACCGGCTGAAGGCGTAGCCCGCGGGTATGGCGAAGGCCAGACCCAGCACGGTCGTCCCCGTGGCCACCGTCAGCGAGTTCCGGGTCCAGAGCCAGAACGACTCTCCCGTGAGCAGCCGTTCGAAGTGCTCACCGGTGAAGGCATCGCCGATGGCACCGCCCAGGGCGTTGCCGGGGGATACCGCCACGTCGAGAATCCACACCACCGGAATGACCACCAGCGCCGCCGCGTGCCACAGCAGCAGGTGGGTGCCGAAAGACTCCAGGCGCGGGGCGGTTCGACGGTGCCTCGCCAGGCCCTCCGCCGCCGCCGGACCGTCGACCCGACCAAGGAACCACGTGCGGACCTCGACGGCGAAAAGCCACCATAGGGTCAGCGCAGTCGGTGCGATCAGCCAGGCGCGCGAGAAGAGGTCGTAGAGCGACAGCGACGACTGCACGAGCGAAGCGATCCCGATCCCCGCACCAGCCACGGCCAGGGGAACCGAACCCAGCCAGCAGGCGACTCGACTTCGGGGCGCTTCCGAGCAGAGCAGCAGGACCGAAAGCACGCCAAGCAGCACGACTCCGAGTGCCGCGTACACGATCCCGCCGGAATCGGCACGCAGCCACTCCCCGCCGAGCAGGACAACGTTCATGAACGTCGCCCACGGCAGCCAGCGGCGCAGGAAGGCCACCGCCACGGGTCGGTACCAACGAATGGCGATGTCGTCGTAGTCGGACGCGGCCACCTCGCGCTCGCCCGGAAGCGCCGCCGCCGAACGACCGACAGGCACTTGCTCCATGGCAGACGGACCGTTCATGCGATGCCCTCCAAGGCCCGCGTCCGCTTGAGGTAGATCCACGAGAACCCGAGCAGGATCAGGAAGATGGTCACCGACCAGGCGGCGGCCACCCCGTAGTTGCCGTATTCGAACGCGATGTCGTAGACGTAGGTGATCAGGATGTCCGTGGCACCGGGTTCGCCGAAGCCGACATAGGGTGCCCCCCGGGTCATCAGGTAGATGACGTGGAACATGTTGATGGTCCAGATGAAGCCGAGCAGGGACAACGGCACGACGACGCTCTTCAGGCTCGGCAGGGTCAGGTGCCGGAACTGGCGCCAGCGGCCGACGCCGTCCACCTCGGCGGCTTCCATCATTTCCTGCGGCACGCTCTGCAGGGCGCCCGACATGGCCATCATCATGAACGGCACGCCAAGCCAGATGTTCACCAGGATGACCAGCGTCCGGGCCGCCCCCGGCTGGGTCAGCCAGTCGAGGTCGGTACCGAGCACGGCGTTGAGCAGGCCGTCGGGCTCCAGCATCCCCCGCCAGGCGAGCACCGAGATGTAGCCGGGAATCGCCCACGGCAGCAATAGCAGGGTTCGGTAGACCGTTCGACCCTTCAATCCCGGCCGATTGAGGGCGGTGGCAATGAGCAGGCCGAGACAGACGTGCATGGAGACGTTGGCGAGCGACCACACCAAGGTAAACAGCGACACCCGTCCGACGCCGGGACTGGCGAGGATCGTGCCGAAGTTCGCCAAGCCGACCCAGCTCTGCTCGCCGAGGTGCGACTGGTGGGCGTCGGTGAACGACAGCCAGATGCCGTAGGCCACCGGGTAGAAGGTCAGCACCGCCAGCGCGATCACCGCCGGCGCGACGTAGAGATGGGCGAGGTGCGCCCCGCGTCGACCCTGCGTGGCGTCCCGCCAGCGCAGATAGCCGAGCAGGACCAGCAGCGACAGCACGATGGCACCAAGGGCGAACAGCACGGGGCGCGTGTCCGGCGGCGGGGTACGTTGGTCGAGGGCGTCGGTTCGGCCCACGACCGGAGCGATCGGGTGGAGCGGCTCACCCCTGGCGTCCACCGCGATCACGGCGATCCAGTGATCCACCCCCGGCAGCATGCCGGGCAGGGAACAGGAGATGTCCAGCGCATCAGGGTCCAGGACCGGACTCCCCGAAGCATCGCGATGAACCGGCGATCCATGGCTCCAACAGGCGTCGTACGCCTGGGGAATGGGCGTTCGCGGCAGCGTCGTGGTGTCGCCGATCCGGATCGTGGAGTGCAGTTGCGCCTCCACCAAGCTGTCGAACGGTGCCCGCGCGAACCACACCTGCAAGGCCCGCCGATCATCGGAAGGCTCGAGTACGACGTCGATCCGGATACGGCGGTATTCCCCCACGTCGTCCCCAACGACCACTGCTGGCGCTTCCTCCGCCGCCGCCGCGGTTGCCAGCAGGGCCAAGGCCAGGATCGGCAGCGTCGGTTTCATTGGCGCATTTTCGCGGCGAGTTCGATGTTCGCCGCCGCCAGCGCGTCGGCGGGTTCCATCTCGCCTTCGTAGACGAGCTGCAGCGCCGTGTCGAGGGGCTCGAAGATGAGCGCCACCCCGCGGATGGTCGGTGCCGGCACGCACTCCCCGGCCTGGCGCAGAAAGCCACGGGCCGCCACGTCGTCGAACGTCGAAGGATCCGACGCCAACGCCAAATGCGTCGGCGGCGAGTACGTCGCCTCCGTGAATCGGCGTTGGACTTCCGCCGAGGTCAGCCAGAGCGCGAGGTCGACGGCCTCGACCTTGACGTGGCTCTGCTTGGACACCGCCCAGCCGTGGTAGCTGAGTTGGGGTGCCATGCGCACGTCCGTCTCGGCAACCACGGGCAACAACGCGATGCCGATGTGGACGCCGGCATCCAGGTAGTCCCCCCAGTTCCATGGACCGTCCAGGATCATCGCCACGCGATCCTGGCTGAACCGGGTCTTCATGCTCTCCGGCGTGATGCCCCGAGGCGTCACACCGTGGTCCTTCTCCAACCCCTGGAAGAATGCCAAGGCTGCCGCCGAGCCGGCGGAGTCCAAGGTCGGGTTGTGCTCGGCATCGAACAGGGCGCCGCCGAAACCCGTCTGGAAGCCGAACCACCAGTAGGAGGTCTTGACGGGTACCGCCATGCCGTGGACGTCGCCGTCGGTCAGGCGCAGGGCGGTGGCAAGCAGGTCGTCGGTGGTCCAGTCGTCGCGGGGATAGGGCTCGTCCGCGGCGTCGAACAGCTTGCGGTTGTAGATGAGCGCGAGGCAGCTCTGGGTGGACGGAATCCCGTACAGGGCGTTCTCGTAGCGCATGGCGGTGAGTCCGCGGGGATCGTAGGCGAGCCGCTCGGCGGGCGTCAGGTGATGGCGCAGGTCCTCGAGCAGCGGCAGGCCCTCGATGCGCACGAAGCCGATCCGGCCGACATCGTCGTGGGAAATGCGCACGAGGTCGGGGGCCTCGCCGCCCTGGGAGGCGGTGATGAACTGGGCGACGTTCTCGCTGTAGGGGATGCGCTCGGCGTCGACCACGAGGTGGGGATGGGCATCGCGGAACGATTGCACGGCGTCGACGAACACCGCCTCCTCGCGGGTGTCGGCCGTGTACGAGTACCAGACCTCGATGTTGCGCCGAGTCCCACTTTCCTCTGCACCCGCCTCTGCACCCGCCTCTGCACCCGCCTCGGCACCCGCTTCGGCACCCGCGGTCGCGGCCGGCACGACCAGGGCAAACGCCCAAGGGGCCAGCAGTTGTGGCCGCAACCCGGGCATCAATGGATGGCCACGCGTTCCGTCATGCCCATCTCCCGTTTCCAGTCCTCGATCATCGCCTTGAAACGGGTCACGAGCTCGGGATGCTCCGCGGTCACGTCCACGTCGCCGCGCGGGTCCTCGGTGACGTCGTAGAGGATCGTCTCGTTGGTGTCGGCATAGAAGATGAAGTGCCAACGGTGCGTGCGAACGTAGTATCCCTCTGCCGGCTCCCCCATGACGTCGGTCAGCGAGCGCCGGTTGTCCGAGTAGCCGATCATCGCCGTTCGTTCGCGGATCGGCCCCGAGCCTTCGAGCAGCGGACGCAGGGACATTCCGGGCAGGTCCGTCGGAATCTCAACGCCCGCGACATCCAGCACGGTCGGCACGATATCGAGGGACGAGACCAGGCGGGTGTCGTTGAAGGACGGCGGCAGCCGTCCGTGCCAGTGGAAGATGATCGGCGACCGCACGGAGAGATCGTACAGGCCGCCCTTGCCCTTGAGGCCGCCCGTCGCGAACAGCGAGTCGTTGCGGTAGGTCGAATGCGGCTGCTTGTATTCCACCGTGGCGTCCTGCTCCCAGCCGTTGTCGCCGACGTAGACGAAGAGGGTGTCCTCGTAGAGCCCCTGGGCCTCGATGAAATCCACCAGGCGACCCACGCCGTCGTCCCACCAGGAGACGTTCGCGTAGTAGAGCTTCGCCGATTCCGTGAGCGGTTTGTGCGCATAGTACTTGCGGAACGTGAACGGGGCGTCGAAGGGCGTGTGCGGCAGCTGCGGCCCGAACCAGATGAACATCGGCCGGTCGCGATGGCGCGCGACGAAGTCGAACAGCGGCTCCATGGTCTCGCGAACCAGACGGTTGCCGTCGTTGCCCATCGTCTCTTCGAAGAAGGCATCGGTGCCGAACAACGACATGTCCCACGGCCGGGTCATGCCCTCATCGAAGCCGCCGTTTTCGTGACCGCCTTCCCACCATTTGCCGCCCTGCCAACTGACGTAGCCTCGGGAACGAAGCAGGGACGGGATCGTGTCGAAGCTCGCCATGCCGGACGCACGGGCGAGCACCCGCCAGTGTGCCTGCTGCGCCGGCTCCATGGTCGCGAAGCCGTCTTCCCGCATACGCCGCTCCAGCAGGGCGTCGAGGCGCAAGGCGTACTGCACCGGATGCAGGCCGGTGATCAGGGTGCGCAGGGATGGCCGGCAGTAGGGTGCGGTCACATGGCCGTGGGAAAACGTCGCGCCGCCCGCCGCCAGCGCGTCCGACGCCGGCGTGACGACGTTGGCATCACCCATGAACCCCAGGTAGGGGTAGCCGATGTCGTCACCGATGAGCAGCACCACATTCGGCGGTCGCTCGTCTGCCGCAGTGCTGACCGGTCCGGTCAACACCGCCAGCACGATCAGCGCGGCGCGGCCCATTGCGCGACCTCGGCGCCGGCTGTCAGAACGCGTAGTCCAGTCCCAAGTAGATTTCCCGGCCGAAGTTCTGCACGTAGCCCGTCAGGTACTCCTCGCCCCAGTAGCTGCGGTTGGGCTCGTCGGTCAGGTTGTAGGCCTGCAGCAGGACCTCGATGCCGTTGTCGAAGGCGTAGGAGACCTGCGCGTCGATCTTGATCTCCTCGTCGAACACCGTGTCCTTGGCGAAGGCGACGCCGAAATTGCTGACCTTGGCGCTCTGGTAGTTGGTGCCGAGCCGCGCCTCCAAGCCGCCGCGCTCGTAGAACACCGTCAGGTTGCCGGAGCGGTCGGCCAGCCCCGGATACGGGAAAGTGGGGTTGGGCGACTGCGAGAACGGATTGTCGACGGTGATCTCGCTGTCGACGAACGCCACGCTGGCGTTGAAGCCGAAGCCGCCGAAGGCAACCGGCAGCCAGGCATCGAGCGTCTGCGTCCACGACAGCTCGACGCCGCGGATGTAGCCGCCTTCCTTGTTGTTGACGGCAAACGTGTACGAACCGTCGCGCACCTCCACCGGGGTCACCACGGCGCCGCCCGACTCCTCGTCGAGGACCACCGCCTCGTAGGTCGCGGGGATGACGAAGCCGTTGGCGCGGAAGTCGAACTCGGGCACCGTCAGCTCCTGGATGAAGGACTTGATGTCCTTGTGGTACGCGGCAACGGCGAACAGACCGGCGTCGCCGAAGTAGTGCTCGAAGGAGATGTCGGCCTGCACCGCCTCGAAGGGTCGCAGGAACGGCGAGTTGGTGTTCGAGAAGTTGAAGGTCACGTAGCCCTCGGACGCCGTCGAATCGTCGATGAAGTTGCCGCCGCCGCCGTCCACCGGCTGGTCGCTGGACAGGCGGTTGATGGGCGGCCGCGACATCACCCTGGCGGCGCCGACGCGGACATAGTCGTCGGGCGTCAACTCGTAGGTCAGGTTGAGCGACGGGAACGCCTTCGTGTACTCGTCGCCGAAGCCCACGAAGGCGAAGTTGCTGCGGCATCGACCGTCGTCGTCGCAGATCTGCGTGGCGTTCAACGCCGGGTCGCCGAAGACGTCGTAGATGCCCACCGACGACTGGTCGGTGGTCACCATCCTGACACCGACGTTGCCCGACAACGGTCGCGCGTTCAGTTCGGTCGCGATGTCGACCTCGAGGTAGAAGGCCAGGACGTCCTCGGACACGTCGCCGCGCTGGCGCACGGACCACGCCGAGCGGTCGTCCAATCCCCACCGGGCAATGGTCGCCGTCGAACGCGGCAGCGGGCGCCCGTCCGATCCTAGCTGGTCCGGGTCGCAGTTGTGCACCGCCTGCGGGTCGCACTGCAGCACCAGTCCCTCGCGCACGGCCTGGCGGAGGATGGCCTCCGCGTCGAAGGAGATGAAACAGGGGAAATGCGAGTAGTCCCCGCCCCAGCAGACCACATCGCCGGTCGTCGCGGTGATGGGCATGTCGACGTCGTGGACGTAGCCGGAACCCGGCCCGTACTGGAACACCTGCCGGCCGTAGGTGTAGTTGCGCCAGGAAGACCGGACACCGAACCGGAGCACTTCGACGATGCCCCGGTCCAGATCCATCTCGAAGTCCAGCTTGCCTGCGGAAACCTTGTCCTCGGAGAGCCTCGGGTACTTGCCGTACTGGGTCAGGCGCAGGGTGTTGAAGTCGTCCATGCGTTCGCTGAACGCGATGTTGGGCAGATTCAATCCGCCGCCCTGCCAGTGCACCTGGCCGTTCTCCCGGGTGTAGCCGGTGCGCGTGCACACCGGATCCTCGGCCGTGCACCGGCGATAGACGTTGGCGTAGTGGTAGCCATCCGCCTGGAAGCCGGAGGCGGACGAATGGGAGTAGTCGAAGGCGATGGACCAGGTGCCCTCGGTCCACTCCACGTTGAGTCCCGACGACAGCACGTCGTCGTCGTCGCTGGTGTCGCCGGACACGACGAAGATGTTGGTGCCGTCGTAGAACTGCGCGCCGACCAGGTAGTTGCCGTCGACCAGGCGCGGATTGGCGATGGCGTAGCTCGCCGATCCCTGCAGCGAGACGCCGTCACGGGTCGTGTCGGTGCTGAACTCCGTGTAGAAGACATCCCCCTGGATCGACAGCCGGTCGTCCGGTTGGATCTGCATCGAGCCGAGGTAGGCGTCGCGAACCTCGAGGCCGCCGATCTGGTAGAACTGGATGGTCTGCGGCGCGTAGATCTCGGCTTCGGTGGACGGATAGACATCCCGTGCCCGTCCCGGGGTGTCGGCATGGAACTGCACCGTCGCGCTCGGTTGGGAGAGCCTGCTGTAACCCAGGGACAGGCCCAGGGTGTCGTCGACGAGCTTCTCCTGCCAGGACAACGTCAGCCGGTAGCCGCTTTCGTCGGCGCCGTACACGTCGGCCGCGCGGTCGTTGAAAGTACGCCGGAAGCTCGCCGCGAAACGGCGCCTCTCCCGGTTGTCCAGCGGATTGGCGACGTCGAGGTCCACCGTGCCCGCGACACCGCCCTCGATCAGCGAGGCCTTCGGCGTCTTGTTGATGGTCACCCGGTTGATGAGCTCGGACGGGTACTGGTTGAACTCGATGGTGCGCCTCAGGTTGGGAGAAACCTGTTCACGGCCCTTCATGGTGGCGAACACGAACTCGTCGCCGAGGCCGCGGATCTGGATGTCGGAAGCCTGGCCACCCGAGCGGGTGGTGGTGATTCCCGCGACGCGGGACAGGCTGTCGGCGATGGAGAAGTCCGGCAGACCGCCGATGTCCTCCGCGGTGATGACCTCGACGATGGAGTCCGCATTGCGCTTGCTCTGAATCGAACTCATGAGCGACGAGCGGAAGCCGGTGACGACGACCTCCTCGACAAGCTCGTCTTCCGCCACCGCCTCGTCGGGAGCGCTTTCCTGCGCCAAGGCGCCGAGGGCCGAAGCGGCCAGGGCCAGCGCGACTGTCAACGGAACTCGTTTGCGATCGTTCATCTCAACTTGCTCCTTTACTCGCCCGTCCGCTCGACCAGCAACGCCGGTGGGACGTTCCTGGACCCGTCGACCTGGAATCGATACGTCCCCGCCGCGTCGACCGTGATGGCAAGGTTGTCGCCGCCTTGGGCGAGGTCGCTGTAGGTCTCGCCGGGCGACACCTGGGTGGACGTGCCCGACGCCGCGCCGAGGTTCACCGTCGCCCAATCCTCGGAGGCCACCTTGAACTGGTGATCACCCGCCTCGACGGCGATGTCCACCGCATAGCGCGCGCCACCCTTGAACACCACCGGATCGTCGGTTCCCCAACCGTTGATGCTGCCGCGCACGAACACCTGCGTGGCGCCGAACGGCTTGAATGGCGCTACCCATAGTGTCGGCGAAGCGTTCGCCGCATCCACGGTGAACAGGTACTCGCCGGACTCCGCGATCGACAGGGCCAGGTTGCCGCCGCCGTCCGCCAAGTCCAACGCTGCGCCCAGGGTCACCGTGTTCGTGCTTCCGCCACCGAGGTTCACGGTCGCCCAGTCCTCCGTGGCCACTTTGAACTCGTAATCGCCGGCCTCGACGACGATCACCGCCTCGTACACGTCGGCTCCGGCGTAGTGGGCCTCGTCGTCGATGCCCCAGGCGTTGAAGGCACCGCGGATGTAGACCGTCGACGTGTCCGTACCGTGACCGTAGGGTGCCGCACCGAGATCGATCACCTTGAGGACCGGACCGGCCGGATCGCTGGCGTCGATTCGGAAGCGGTAGTTGACGCTGGCCGCCACCGCGAGGCCGAGGTTGTGATCGGTCGCCGCCAGGGTGCGCTCGGCTTCCAGCGTCACCGCGGTGTCGTCGCCGCTCGCCGCGCCGAAGTTGACCGTCGACCAGTCCTCTGAGGCGATCTTGAACAGGTGGTCCGAGCCGTCCGCCTGGGGCTCCACCGCCAGGTCCGACTGGTACACGCCGCGGCCGATGTAGGCCAGGGCGTTGTCGGTGCCCCAGCCGTTCATGGAGCCGCGAACATAGACCACGGTCGAACCGTACGGGGGTGCCACGCCGGGCGGCGGCCCGCTGACCCGGACGTTGTCCCAATACCAGTCGCCGCCGTCGCCCGCCACGCCTTGGTCGAAGACGATCTTCAACCAGTCGTAGGCCGTACCCGCGGCGAAGCCCGAGAAGTCGAAGTAGAGCGTCTCCCAGGCACCGCTGCCGGTGTATTCCGCCGTTGCCGACAGGACGCTGCCGGCGTCGTCGCCGCTGCCCACCGAGAGCGCGACGGTTCCGGTGCCAGCGGTGGTGTAGACGTCGACCGCCAGATGGTTGTCGTCGTCGCTGAAGGCGATCGCCCCGCCAGATCGGTACACGGTTCCCGCGTCCGTACCCGCGCCGGCGCTCCGAGTACTCCGCGCGGCGAAGTTGGCGGCATCGTTCGGGTCGGCGACAACCATCGTGACGATCATCGCGTCATCCTCGAACCCGTAACCCGCCGTGTCCTGGAAATCGAGGGGTTCCACCAGCACCGGCATCTGCGTGATCGGATCCGGCGGCACGTCCGCGGTCTTCAGCAGCGCGAGGATGGGCACACCCGATCTCACGTCCAACGTGAACGTGTACGAATCCGCCTCGCCGATGGTGGTCATCAGATTGGGCGCTCCGCCGGCACCGTTGAGCGGCGTCGGCACGCCGACCTCGATCGTGGTGGTGTCCGCCCCACCGATGTCGATGGTCGACCAGTCCTCGCTGGCGAACTTGAACTGGTAGTCGCCCGCCTCGAGATCGATGGCGGTGCGGTAGCGCGCCCGGCCGACGAAGGTCATGGGGTTGTCGGTGCCCCAGCCGTTCATGCTGCCGCGGAGGAACACCCCCGGGTCGCTGTAGGGATCGTCGGCGGTCGCCCAGAGCGTCGCTCCACGCTGGCCTTCGTCGTCGGACGTGAAGCCGGCCGCCGCCACCGTGAACAGGTAGTCCCCGGTCGTCGGGATGGTGATCGCGAAGTTCGGATTACGCGGTCCGGAGAGCGCGATGGCGGTATGCAGCTCGATCGGTACTTGGCCCTCCCCCGCCGCGCTGAGATCCACCGTCGCCCAGTCGGACGAGGCGATCTTGAACAGATGGTCCCCGGCCTCGACCGCGATGGACGCCTGGTAGTTGCCCTGTCCGGTGTAGACCAGGGGATCGTCCGTACCCCAGCCGTTCAGCGAACCCCGCACGAAGGCCTCGGCCGGAAGCGCCCGGGCGTCGGTCACCGTCAGGACCGGTGCCGCGGCATCGAGTGCGTCGAGCACGAAGCGGTACTCGCCGTCGGCGGCGCTGCTGATCGACAGGTTCGGCAGTTGGGCCACCGCCGACAGCGTCGCCGGTTCGCCGACGGTGATCGTGCCCCGCCCCTCGGGGGCGGCGATGTCCACCGTGCTCCAGTCGGCCGAAGCGATCTTGAACAGGTAGTCGCCGGCATCCAGCGTCACGAAGCCTTCGTAGCTGCCGCCGCCGAGATAGGTCAACTCGTTGCCGGTTCCCCAGCCGTTGAACTGGCCGCGCAGATAGATGGCGGTGTCGCCGTAGGGTACCGGCGGCTCGAAGCCGGACGTGACGAAGGCCGACAGCCCCGCGCCCTGCATGTCGCCCTGGGCCTTGACGAACACGGCCGTGGTCAGCGCCGGCACGGTGAACGTGCCGTTGCCGTCCATGTCGGCCTCGAAGCTCGCACCCTGCACCACGGCATCCGCGGAAGCCTGCTGCACACCATGCAGCGCGAACCCGGTCGCCGTCCGGATGGTGACCGACTGGGCTTCCGATGCGCCGTTGAAGACGACGACGATGGCGTCGTGATCGGGATCGAGATCGGCCCGCTGGGTATCCTCGGTGCTGGTGACCACGCCGACGCCGTCGTCGATGCTCATGGCGATCAGGTTGCTCTTGGCCTCCCGTCCGACGTTGTGGAAACCGACGCGGTCGATGACTTCCTCGGCGCTTGCGAGGCTGAACAGGGGACTGCCCTGGGCGATGCCGGCGAACTCCTCGAACATCGCCAGCGAGGCCGCGATGTCGTCCGCCGTCGGATCGGCGTTGGCGTCCTCGATGGCCGCGAGTACATCGGCATCCGGCGGGCCCTCGGGAGGCAGACCGACGTTCCAGTTGTTGTCCGCCAGCGTGAAGTCGACCGTGTTGAACCAGTCGCCCGCGTTGTAGCTGTTGTGGCTCAAGGACTTCGACCGCAGGATGTCGCCGCCCATGTGCACGAACGGCACGCCCTGGCTCAGGAGCACGAGTGATTGGGCCTGCGCGGCCATCCGGGCGCGGTCGCTGGATGACTCGGAGCCTTCGGGAAGTACCCCGCCTCGGTTCAATTCGTCCCACAGCGTCATGCCGTCGTGGACGGAGGCGTAGTTGACGCTTTCCTGGGGATCCGCCGTGTAGCCGCCGTCGCTACCCGCGGCGATGGTGACGCCGGAGTCCAGCAGCAACTGGAAGTCGGCCAGGTTGCCGGCAAGGCCCGCACGCACCCGGGTGAGGTCGCCGCCGGTGGAGATCGACAGGTCCCGCAGGCGGTCGCGCAGGCGGTCGTTGAACGTGCCGATGCCGGTTCCCGCCAGGTTGGCCTGGGTCGACAGCTCGAACGTGTCCGGCGCGGTGCCCGTTCCCGGGGCCCAGCCCTCGCCGTATATATAGGTATCGGGATCCACGGCCTGGACCGCCGTCTGCACGTCCTCCATCACCGACTTCGGATGCAGGCTCATCCAGTCGAAGCGGAAACCGTCGACGCCGTAGTGGGTGGCCCAGAAGACCGCCGAGTCCTCTATGAACTTGGCCATCATGGCGTGTTCCGCCGCGGTATCGCTGCAGCAGCTCGCGCGTTCCACGTCGCCCGTGGTGGGATTGCGCCGGTAGTAGTAGCCGGGGACGATGCGATCGTAGACCGAGAAGCTGCCGTCGGCGCCCTCGTCGGACGTGTGGTTGTAGACGACGTCGAGAACCACGCGCAGACCCATGCCGTGGAGCGCCTGGTGCATGGCACGCATCTCGCGAATGCGGGCCGGCCCCGCGGGGTCGGTCGAGTAGCTCCCCTCGGGCACGTTGTAGAGCACCGGGTCGTAGCCCCAGTTGAAGCCGTCGATGTCGCGGATCGTGTCCATGAGCTTGCGCGCTTCGTCGGTGGCCGGGTCGAAGCTTGCGAGCTTGTCGAGGATCGACGTCTCGTCGCGGACGTCTCCCGGGCACAGTTCCTCGTTGGAGTCGTCCAGCCGGCAGAGTTCGTAGATGGCGCTGTCCAGGTTCACCTGGCCATCCGGGTCTTCCGGAATGGAGCGCACGTCGAAGGCGGGTAGAACGTGGAAGTGGGTGATGCCGGCGTCCGCCAAGCGCTGCAGGTGCGCCACCGGCGCCGAATCGTCCGCCGTGAACGCCATGAACTTGCCGCGATGCGCCTCGGGCGTGCTCGAGTCCCGGGCGCTGAAGTCGCGCACGTGGCCCTCGTAGATGATGGCTCCTTCCGGGGAGGTCGCATCGGGAACCGCGTGGTCGTCCCAACCCGCCGGCTTCAGGTCGTCGTCGTCGATGTCGACGAACTGGGACATCAGCGAGCCCGTGTAGGCACTCACCGAATAGGGGTCGCGTGCCTCGCGTCTGAGCACCTTGGCCTCGCTGGGATGGTACGCCGTCACCAGGAAGCGGTAGTACTTGCGGTCCCAGGCGTCCCGCCCGCCCGACACGCTCCAGATGCCGGTGTCGTCGTCGAGGGACATCGCCGACTCGCCTTCGTAGGCAAGACGTCCATCCGGGCGCTGGTCGTAGATCACGAGCTTCACGTCCTGGGCGGTGGGCGCCCAGACGCTCGAGGTGATGGAGCCGCCGCTGTACACGGGGCCCAGCGTCTCCTCGTCGGCATCGTCCGTCCCGCTCGTATAGAGATGGTCGAGCACGCCGGACAGTTGCAGTTGCGTGCCGACCTGGTTGCCCTCGGCGTCGGTGCCGACGATCCAGAGCTGATGGGTGAGCAGCGCCTTGACGCGGTCCAGGTCGAGGCTGAGGGCGTAGGCTTCGTAGTCGGCCAAATGCGGGAATCGCGCCTGCTGGGCCTCGGTCAACGCCGTGGTCGACAGCATCGCCGCCAGGTCGCCGCCGGTGACCACGCCGACCGCGTCCTCGCCCTCACCTTCCGCCTCGACGGCGAGCGTCCCGTCCAACGAGGCGTAGAGCTCGACATCGGCCAGAGTCCGGTTCCAGGCGATCGTGTCCGCGTCGATCCAGTGCGCGGCCTGGTCCTCGATGGCCAGCGGCGGCGCCTCGTACTCCTCGCAGATGTCGTTGATGCAGATCGGTTCCGCGGCGACCCTGGCCTGGCCAAGGTCACCCTCGGCGAGCGTCGAATCGACGACGACCCAGTACATGTTGCGGTAAGGGTTCGTGGTGTCCTCGGAGAAGGTGATCCTCAGGTCGACGGTCTGCGGCGCACCGGCGAGACCGTGGATGATGAAATTGCCGCAGACCGCGTCGTCCTGCAGCTGCAGCACCCAGTACGCGCCGTAGATGGGATCGACATCGCCGTCGAGGTAGTGCGGGTAGTTTGGCGGCGGCCCGTCCGGCCAGGTCGTTCCCGTGCCGTCGTAGCTATAGTCCACTTCGCCGTCGGGGCCGCGAAGCGTGATCCGTTCGGGGTCCCAACTGCCCGCTTCACAACCGCCGTTCCACAGGTGCAGAACCCAACCGTCGAAGTTCTTGTCGCGCCGGTTGTAGTAGATGACGGCCTCGTTGGGCCCGGGCGTGTACTTCGGTGTCGGTTTGTCGGGAACGATGCAGCGCCCGTCGACGGCCACTTCCGGCGCCTCGCAGACCAGCACCGGTTTGGGCCCGCATTGGCCGTTGGCGAGCAGGATCTCGTCGTCGCCGCAGACCACCAGCGGCGTCTGGTCGCCGCCAGCCCCGCTTCCGCTACCGCAGCCAGTGGCCAGGAACAACACGGATATGGTGGCGAGGCCCAGTATTCGGGCAGGTCCAAATCTCATTCGAGGGTGCCCCACGCGGCGTCACCGCAACGCAATCGGGCACACCTAGCATGGTGGGTCAGAGCCCGCAAGGAAAAAGCGACTGCAAACGTATGCATCGCCGGGAAGGCGTCGCTGGGGCCTTTAAACTGCCGCTGCACCGCGCTGCCGGGGAGGCCTGTGCTACGCTCCGGCATCGACGAAGGCAACGGAGTTCATCGGTTGTTGACAGTCCGTGCGCTAGTGGTCACGGGCCTCGCCACGGCGGTCGCTGCGGCGGAACCGACGGTCGAGCGCGTCGAACCGCCGTTCTGGTGGGCGGGGATGGAACACCCCGGGCTCGAGTTGATGGTCCAGGGCGAGTCCGTGTCGCACTTCGAGGCCGAACTCGAGTGCGCCGGCGTCCGCCTCGTCGAGACCCGCCGGGTCGACAGCCCGAACTACCTTTTCCTCGACCTGGAACTCGGACCGGACCTGGCACCCGGTACCTGCGAGATCCGCCTGCGCAACCCCGACGGTGACGAAGCGAACATCGTCTACCGCTTCGACGCGCGGCGTCCCGGTTCGGCGGCGCGAACCGGGTTCTCGAGCGCCGACGTGCTCTACCTGGTCATGCCCGACCGCTTCGCCAACGGCGACCCCAGCAACGACAGCATCCCCGGCATGCTCGAAGAGGCAGACCGAGCCAATCCCGACGGACGGCACGGCGGCGACCTCCAAGGCATCATCGACCATCTCGACTACATCGCGGACATGGGCTACACGCAGGTCTGGCTCAATCCCGTGCTGGAGAACAACGAGCCCGAGTTTTCCTATCACGGCTACTCGACCACCGACTACTACCAGGTCGACCCCCGGCTGGGCGACAACGACCTCTACCGCGAACTCTCGGCACAGGCGCGGCAACGCGGCATCGGCATCATCATGGACCTGATCCCCAACCACAGCGGCGTCAGCCATTGGTGGATGGACGATCTGCCCAGCCGGGACTGGGTCAACCACGGCCGTTTCGTGCCGACCAACCACATCCGCGAGCCCCTGCACGACCCCCATGCCGCCGAGATCGACCGCAGCACCTTCGTCGACGGTTGGTTCGTGCCGAGCATGCCGGACCTCAACCAGAGGAATCCCCATCTAGCGAGCTATCTAATCCAGAACGCGATCTGGTGGGTCGAGTACGCCGATCTGTCCGGCATCCGCGTCGACACCTGGTCGTACGCCGACAAGGACTTCCTGTCCGACTGGACCCGGCGGGTCATGGCCGAGTACCCCGACTTCAACGTCGTCGGCGAGGAGTGGAACAACAACCCCGGCATCATCGCCTATTGGCAACGTGGCAAGGAGCGGAGCGACGGCTACGAGTCCGAGCTGGTCAGCCTGATGGACTTCCCGCTGCAGATCGCCCTCCGGGAGAGTCTTGACGCGGACGAGACCTGGAATACCGGCATCGTGGTCTTCTACCGGGCGCTGGTGTCGGACTTCCTGTACGCCGATCCAACCAACCTGCTGGTGTTCGCGGACAACCACGACATGCATCGCATCTACCGCCAGCTGGACGGGGACGCCGAGCTGTTCCGCATGGCGATGGCGATGGTGCTGACCACCCGCGGCATTCCCCAGCTTCTCTACGGCACCGAGGTCCTCATCGACCACCCGCCCGACGCCTCGCACGGGGTCATGCGGGTGGACTTTCCCGGCGGCTGGGCGGGCGATCCGGTGGATGGCTTCAGCGGCGAGGGGCTGTCTCCCGAAGCCGCCGACACGCAGCGGTTTCTCAAGCGCCTGCTCAATTGGCGCAAGACGTCGGACGCCGTGCGCCACGGCCGCCTGACCCACTATGCACCGGCCGACGGCATCTACGTCACCTTTCGCCACACCGACAGCGACCGGGTGATGGTGCTCGTCAACAAGAACCCCGACGCCAGGGAAGTGCCCGTCGACCGCTTCGCCGAGTCGCTGTACGGCGCGAATCTCGGCGTCGATGTGCTGACCGGTGGCCTGGTCGGCCTGGACCCCGCGATCACGGTTCCCGGCCGCGGCTTCCTGATCCTGGAACTGCGATGAGCCGCGTCACCGCTTCGGAAGTCGCCGAACTGGCGGGCGTGTCCCAGGCCACGGTGTCGCGTGCCTTGCGCGGCAGTCCGCTGGTGAACCCGGTCACCCGCGAACGAATTCTCAGAATCGCCAACGAGAACCACTACAAGGCGAACAGTAGCGCGAGCCGACTGCGTTCACGGCAAATCCGCACGCTCGCGCTCCTCGTCCACGACGACTCCGAGATGGGCTCGGAGATCAATCCGTTCTTCCTGTCGATGCTTGCCACGATCACCAAGGCCGCGTCGAGGCAGAACTACGACATCCTGCTTTCCTTCCAGCAACTGAGCGACAACTGGATCGTCGACTACGAGAGCAGCAACAAGGCCGCAGGCGTCATCATGCTGGGCTACGGCGGCTACACCGACTACATCCGCAAGATCGCCCTGCTCGACGACGCCCACTGCGTGACCTGGGGACCCGTGATCGACGGCCAGCCGGGCCACTTCGTCGGCTGCGACAACGAGCACGGCGGCTACATCGCGACCCGGCATCTGCTCGACCTCGGCCACCGGCGGATCGCCTTCATCGGCAACGTCTCGAACGACAGTCCCGAGTTCCAAGCCCGGCATGCGGGCTATCGGCAGGCGATGCAGGAGGCCGATGCCCATGTCCTCCCCAGACTGCATGCGACGGCCAACCCGTCGGAGCAGGGCGGCTACCAGGCGGCGGAGCGGCTGATCGACCGGGCCGAGGGGTTCACCGCGGTCTTCTGTGCAACGGACCTGCACGCCATCGGCGCGATGCGTGCACTGCGCGAACGCGGACTCGGCGTCCCCTCGGACGTATCCGTCGTGGGCTTCGACGATGTTCCGTCCATCACCTACACGATCCCGGCTTTGACCACGGTGAGACAGGACACCGAGCAGGCCGGCCACGTTCTGGTCGAGACGCTGCTCGAACTGATCCGCGGCAACCGTGTGACCTCGCGGCTGCTTGAACCGGAGCTGATGGTACGGGGTTCCAGCGGCCCCACGGGCGCGGGCGCCCCGTCGGTTGCGCGAACCGGCCCTCGGGCCTCGATACAGGCCGAACCAACCCGCCAGACCGGAGAGTACGGAACGTCCCTACGGCGTCGGTAGTCGGACCGGTGCATCCATTTCGTCGACTGCTCCAGCAACGGCGAGAAACGCGGCCCGCGCTATGATCCGCGGATGGAACGCCCGGCCAGCCACAAGTCATTCCTAGGTCTCGAAGGCCCACTCGCCATTGCCCACCGGGGTGGTGCGGCCGAGCATCCCGAGAACACCATGGTCGCCTTCGAGCACGCGGTGAAGCTCGGCTACCGCTGCATCGAGACCGACGTCCGGGCGACCCGCGACGGGGTGGCCCTGGTCTTCCACGACGAGGGGCTGGACCGGCTGACCGACCACACGGGACCCTTGATCGCACGGGATTGGACGCAACTCGCGGACGTGCGCGTCGCCGGCAACGAGCCCATCGTCCGCCTCGACGATCTGCTCGGCGCGTGGCCGGACCTCCGTCTCATCATCGATCCGAAGGCCGACGATGTCGTCGGGCCACTGATCGAGGTTCTGCGCCGCACGAATGCCCGCGACCGCGTCTGCATCGGTTCTTTCTCGGCGCACCGTCTGCGCTGGGTTCGAACCGACGCTCCGGGGTGTACGTCCTGTAGTCCCGCCGAGGTGGTCCGGCTGCGTGCGGAATCCTGGGGCATCCCCACCGGCGAGCTGGACGCCGACTGCGCGCAGGTGCCGCTCCGTCAGCCGCTCTTCGGCGGCGTTTCGATTCCGGTGGTCGATGCCGCGTTCCTGCGCACCGCCCACGCGCGCGGCATGCCCGTGCAGGTCTGGACGGTGGACGACGACGCGGAGATGGACCGCCTGCTCGACCTCGGCGTGGACGGCATCATGAGCGACCGCGTGACCGCGCTGAAAGGCGTATTCGAACAGCGGGGGCTGTGGCACTAAACGGCGGCAATGAACCCTCGGCGGATGCCGCGAAGATCGGAGTATGACGGTATCGCCGGCCAGAAGTGGGCCGCGGCAGTACATCAGTCGGCGAGGCCTAGGCAGAACGCGACCGCCCGGTTGAGCCGAAGCACGTCTGGCCGTTCAAGGTGGCCGATGCGAGTACCAACCCTCTCACGCCGGACAGTTGTCAGTTTGTCCGCCATGACTTGAGAGACCTTTCGCAGTCCATTCGCCTCCGACGGTTCTACGGTGACGCGGAAATCCGGCGCATGCGCGAGCGATGATGTCATCTGACAAATGACGACGGATGCGTGGGTATCAGGAAACGCGTCGCTTTGAATCACCACCGCTGGCCTCGGTTTCCCATAATCCCCGGGTGCAGCAACGGTTACGACATCACCGCGTCGAATGGTCATCGAATTCGGAGACCGCCTCGGTCCATCTCAGCGCATCAACTTCGTCGTGCGCATCGAGACCGGCTACCGACAACGCCACTCGCTCGCGCACGCTTGGCAAACGAGCGTCCGGCAAGGTCATGTGGATTTCTCGACGACCTGAACAACGCTGCCGATTGCGCCAATCTCGCATTCTCTCCCCAGCAGGCGTGGCCATGTGGTTTTGCTCAATGGCGAATTACCGGCACTGTAACGCGTTACGCTAGGGATCAGCAAGACAGTCAAGGAGAGGAGGGGCATATGGCCTACATCGACGGTTTCGTCATCCCGGTTCCAACCGCGAGCCGGCAGGCGTTCATTGACCATGCCCTTGCCACCGACACCCTGTTCAAGGACTTTGGCGCCACCCGCGTCGTCGAATGCTGGGGCGACGACCTCCCGGGCGGCAAGCTCACGGACTTCCGCAAGGCTGTCCAGGCGAAGCAGGACGAGACCGTGGCTATGGCGTGGATCGAATGGCCCGACAAGGCGACCCGGGACGAGGGCATGAAGCACTTTCACGACTTGGCACAAACCGATGATCGGTTCGACGAGGAGAAGAACCCCGTGCCGTTCGACGGTGCCCGGATGATCTTCGGCGGATTCTCCGTGGTCCTGGATGTCTGATCCTGGCAACATTGCCTCGAACGCGCCGTGTCGTCGTAGTGGTGATCCGATAGACTCCCAAGGCAATCGGAGAACGCTATGAAGATCAAATCGCTCGGCCACGTGGTCATCAACGTCCGCGACGTGGAACGTTCGGAGGCCTTCTACAACGGCGTGCTGGGCCTACCCATCGTCGCGCGTGGCGAGCGCTCACGCATGACCTTCTTCTCGCTCGGCGACCATCACGACTTCGCCATCGCGGGTCTTGGCGACGACGCCGAGCCGGCCAGCGGCAACGCCGTGGGCCTCGCCCACGTCGCGTTCAAGATCGGTGACTCGCTCGACGAATTGAAGGATGCCAAGCGGTATCTGGACGAAGCCGGCATCCCGTGTGCACCGGTGGATCACGAAGTCACCCAGTCGCTGTATTTCGCGGACCCCGACGGCAACCGGATCGAGTTGTACGTGGACGTCTCCGACGTGTGGAAGCGCCAACCGCAACGCGTCGCACAGGCGTCGAAGCTCGAGATCTGACCGCTACCCCATGCTGCGTGTCCTGTCCTTCCGACTCGCAGATCACACACGGCACCGCCGGGCACCGCGTCTCACCACCCGGAGCTGGATGCCGCCGGTCTGTTTCCTGCTGACCACTACCCTGGGGCGGACCCGTCGGCCTTCACCGACTAGATGAGGGTCCTAAGAAAAGCTAACGCCGGCATGGCCCTAATCCCTTCGGGAGTCACATAGTCGCGTTCTCCCGTTAGGGCGATTTGGAGGGCATCCACGGCCGGGAAGCGGGTTTTCATGTAGCGAAGTCCGCGGTCGATGTCGCGATCCGAGAGCTTGCACTCCACGAACATGAGGGGGCGTCGGTCCTCCAGAACCACGAAGTCGACTTCGCGGCCGTCGACGTCACGAAAGAACCGCAGTTCGAGGTCGCGTCCCTGGGTGTCCTGCTGGAAATGGACCCATTTCAGCAGGTGGCAGGCCACCAGGTTCTCGAACCGGGCAGCGGCGTCGGCGACTACCGACCAGTCGAAGTGATAGTGCTTGCGCTCCTGCTTCACGGCACGAATGCGTGGCGCACCGAAAGGCGGAATCCGAAAAACCGCGAACAGGCGTTCCAGTGTGTCCAACCAAGCGGCGACGGTCTTGTGCGCCACCTGCAGATCCTCACGCAGCGCGTTGATGGACAACGGCGAACCGACGAGGTCGGGTAGCCGGAGCATCATCTCCTCCAGCCTGCCGAGATCGCGTATGCTGGTGGTCGCGGTCACGTCCTCCTCGACCAGACGCGTTCGATTCTGTCTCGACCAGCGTCGCGCCTCGATCTCGTTGCCTCCCAGGAAGGGCTCGGGGAAGCCGCCGAGGCGCAATAGTTCGGCCAGTCCTTCGGCATCCTCGATGCCGGCTTCGGCCACCGAGAACGGATGCAGGCGGAGCAGGTGATAGCGCCCTTGTAGCGAATCGCCACCGAAGGAGAAGAGCTCCAACCGGCCGCTACCCGTCACGAGTATCCGTTGACCTTCCTCCTTCGTGTCGTAAAGACCCTTGAGGAAGTTCCGCCATGGCCGGTACTTGTGGAGTTCGTCGAAGATCCAAAGATCGGTTGCGGGCAGTTCCAAGCGCAGGATGCGTTCCCGGTCTTCAGGGACATCCCAATTCAGGTAACCGTCACCCACTCCGAGCAGGTCAAGTGCGAGTGTGGTCTTGCCCACTTGGCGCGGCCCGGCCACAAACACCATCTTGCGCGCCAGGTCTTTTCCAACCTGGGGCGCTAGATATCGCGTCGAGACATCCACGGGCCGACGGTACGACTTTTTTTGATAAATATCAAAAATACTCGCGAGTATTTTTGACCTCTATACAAGAAACTCGCGCCGCCTCGGCGCCAGTTAGCGCCAAGTGAGGGTGCCGGTGCTCTGGCCGAAGCTATCCGCTTCAACCCCCACCGAGCGCAGCATGGTCACGAACAGGTTGCACAGCGGGGCGTTGTCCTCCCCTTCGTGGACGATGTGTTGGCCGTGCCCGAAACCGCCGCCGGCGAGAAGGATCGGCAGCTTGACGGCGACATGGGAGTTCGCGTTGCCGAGATTGCTACCGAACAGCAGCGTGGTGTGGTCGAGGAGTGATCCGTCGCCGTCGTCCTGTTCCCGGAGCGCGGTGAGCAGTTCGCCGAAGCGACTGACGATCTCCCTTTCGATGGTCTTCAACTGGTCGATCTTGCCAGGATCCTGGCCGTGGTGGGACAGGTTGTGCTGGTCGGCCGTAACGCCGGCCACCTTGGGCACGGTCTGGTGGTCCTGGATCATCACGCTGACCACCCGTGAGGAGTCGGTAGCGAGAATCAGCGGAATCAGTTCGAACAGGAGTTTGACCCGACCGACCACGTCGGCATGGTCGGCGATGTCCGTCGGCGGCGTCGCATCGACCACCGGCTTGGATCGCTTGGTCCACGCCTGCACCTCGACGAGGTCCCGTTCCGCGACGCGAACGGCCTCGAAGTAGGCGTCGAGAACCCGTTGATCGGTGGAACTCGCCCGCGTGCGAAGCGAAGCGGTCTGCGCCGACAGCGTATCGAGGATGCTGCGCCCATCGCTCAAGCGCCGGGTCTCGCGCTCGACTTCCTCCGGCTTGCCTTCGAGGAACATCTCGGCAAACAGCTTCGCCGGGCTGGTCTGGGCGGGAACCATCACACCGTTCCGGGTGTACGACTGGCTTTGCGGCGAGTACGTCCCGAGGACGACGGACGGGAACCGGGTGACGTAGCCGAAGTGATTCGCCACGACCTGGTCCAGCGAGATCGTGTTCTGGAACCCGTCGAGTCCCGGATGCTTGGCGGACGTGAGCCAGGTGATCTCGGAGTTGTGCGCCTGGCGACCGGTCTGTTCTTCGTGGCAAAGCCCGGAGAACAGCGTGTAGTGGTCACGGTGCTCGTCGATGAGAGCGAGGTACTCCGACGGCGCGTAGTCGGCCCCTGCCGTCTTCGGGAACCACGAGTCCGAATAGAGCCCGAGCGTCGCGCAGATGTTGACCATGCGTCGCGGGGCTTCCCCGGTCGTGCGGGCGAACGCGGGCTGCAGGGAGGGCAGGAACGGCAGCGCCAGCGCCACGCCGGAGGCGCGCAGGAACGTGCGGCGGTCAATGGCTCGGGCCATGGTCAAAGACTCCGGAACAGGTCGCTCTGCACGACCTCGTGAATGATGGAGCGAACGGGGTAGCCGCGACCGGCAACCGATGCCGCGATGCGCTTGATGTCGTCGCGGTCGACGAACTCCACCTCCGCACCCGTCGCCAGCGTGATCAGCTGCGAGGCGAAGTGGCGGGCGATCTGGTCGAGTTCGTTGTCGAGCAGGATCGCCTTGTACTCGTCGATGTCGGCGAACGCATTGCCCGTGGGCGTCACGCCGCTGGGATCGACGACCGGTCCCTGGGCATACGGCCGGGGCACCGTGAAGTCGCCAAACTTCGTCTGCCCCTGGGACGCCCGGTAGTGCGTGCGGAAACCACCGATGGGGTCGAAGGACTCCAGCGCGAATCCCGGCGGATCGATGGACAGGTGGCAACCGGCGCAGATCGGATTGGCCCGGTGCGCCGCCAACTGCTCTCGGACCGTGGTGGTTCCCCGTGTGTCCGGTTCGAGGCCCGCGATGCCCGGCGGCGGCGGCGGGGCCGGACGACCGAGAATGTTGGCCAGCACGAAGTTGCCCCGGGGCACCGGCGAGGACACGGTGCCGTTGGCGGTGATCTTGTGGATGCTCGCCTGGCCCAAGAGCCCTCCCCGCGGGCTGTCCGCCGGCAACTCGACCCGGCGCATCTCCTGCCCCTTGATGCCCAGGATGCCGTAGTGCTCGGCGAGGCGCCGGTTGACGTAGGTGAAATCGGCGTCGATCAACCGGCCCGCACCGTGGTTCTCGTCGATCAGTTCCTCGAGGAAGAGCTCCGTCTCCGCCGCCATCGCCTTGCCCAGGCGGTCGTCGTATTCAGGGTAGAGACCCTTGTCCGGGGTCGTCCGATTGAGTTCGTAGAGCCTGTACGCCTGACCCGCGAAGTCCTTGACGAAACGCTTCGAACGTTCGTCGTTGAGCAGCCGGTCCACCTGCGCGGTCAGGACTTTCGGCTCCGAGAGTCGACCGCTGGCCGCCAGTTCGAACAGTGCGTCGTCGGGCATGCTGCGCCAGAGAAAATAGGACAACCTCGCGGCCAGCGCGAAATCGTCGAGGGCAGCGCTCGAAGCCGTCTGGTAGAGAGAAGCCGTCTGGTAGAGAAAAGGAGGCGCGCTCAGGATGGCGCGCAGGGGCACCCGCACGGCCTCCACGAACGGCCGGCCGGCAGCCAGCGAGGGCTCGGCCAAAGCGGCATAGGCTTCCGCCTCGCCGTCCTTGAGCGGTCGCCGAAAGGCGCGCGGCGCAAAGGCGCGGACGACGTCGAGGACATGCTCCTCGGGGGGCTTCGTCATCTGGACCCGTCCCGCGTCGTCGAACTCGAGCCCCGGCAGCAGTCGCCGGGTGGCGCGGGTCGGCCACTCGTCGATCAGCGGTCCTTCGATGCTCAAGGACTTGATCGCGATGCCTTCGCCCCGGTAGTTGGCCACGGTCTTGTCGGGCGCGAAGTAGTTGACATGGGAACCGGGGGGCGCTTCGAGTTCCGCCACCGAGGGCGCCAACAGATCGCCGGGGCGCATGAACGTGGTCACCTCCACGGTTCTCGCGGTGTCGTCGACGAGGTCAAACGTGCCGATCAGGTCGTCGAGCGATGCCACGGTGCCCTGTTTGATCCCCTGGTACAGCGTCAGAACCACCGGCGTGTCCGCCTGGTACGGCGCAGCGTCCATGGTCACCCGGTACCGGCCGGGATACGGCACCGCGAAGCGTTCGGACTCCGCGTGCATCAGGTACGTCGAGCCGGTGTCGTAGAACATCACGACGCGGTCGTCGACCCGCTTGGTGATGCCGCCGCCGAGGATCTCCGCGGTGTGCATGAAGTTGAGATAGCCGGACTTCGCGTACTCGATATCCCGCCGCGTGCTCTTCGGCCGGGGTCCCAGCGCGAGGGCCGCATCCAACGCCCGATCCGCCGACTCCAGGTAGCTGCGCACGTGCAGCGCCGAGATTCCCTGCTTCGCCGCCACCGTGTCGAAGCCGCCGGTGTCGGCTTCCGCAGGCAGATTCTGGATGAGATCCAGACCCTGGGCTTCGTCGAGGCCAAGGAGATCCGAGATCGTGTAGGCGTATTCCAGGCGGGTGAGCCTGCGCAGCGGCGTGCGTTGGCCGTTCCGGGCCGCGAGATTCGCTTGCGTCAAAGCCTGCTTCAGCGTTGCGAGACGAGTCGCCAAGTCCTCCGGTTCCGGGCGGAGCGCCCCGACCGGCGGCATCTCGCGGTTCTCCAGACGTTCGTAGATCCGCACCCAGGTGCGGTACGTCGCGGGATCGCCCAGATCATGACCCAGGCCGGTCATGTCCAGCGGCGCGAGAACGGTGCCGGTGTGACAGGCAATGCAGTACTTCTGAACGAGCGGCAGGAGGTCGGCCTCGAACGCCTGAACGGGCGATGCAATCAACCCCAACGCCACGACCAGCGCGATGAACGGCGTCCGGGTTGAGGTTGTCCCCTCGACCTTCTTCGAACCCATCGTTCCTCCCGTACCGACTAGGCGCGCCGGTACCGCATCGGACTTCCCGATCGGCAAGAGTGCCACCAGTCCATGCGCGATGCTACTTGCCACCTGGGCTCGGTAGCGCCTTTTCAGCCAAGCCGACGACTGAACGCTTGCGCGCGCCCTCGAATCATCGCCGCCAAACGTTCGGAGACGCCGTGCGGTTGCTCGACGGCGTCGATCTTGGCGAGGACTGCCTCCACGAGTTCAGCAGCCCGGCGCTTGACCAATGGGGGCGCCATCCCGGTCTCCTTCGCCAACCGTTCCAGATCGCTAGCCCCAGCCTTGTCCGAGATACGCTGCCGGCCTAGTCGCATGGCCATCTCCGGCGCAAGTTCGGGGTAGGACACGGTACTCACGAGATCGTAGAGCGGTGCCAAGCGAGCACCCTCCCCCGTGTGCAGCAGCGCGAAGTTCTTGCCGTGAGCGTCGTTATTGCCAATGAGGAGATTGAAGATCACCGCATCGAGCAACGCAGCCAGATCCAGTACGGGCGCGGCGGAGACAGACCGAAGAAGCCCAAAGACCTGTTTCAGGCTTGGTCCGCCTTCCGCCTGGTACTTTCGTTCCGATGGGATGCCCAACGCCTGGCAGAAGTCTTCCTGGTGAAGTCGTCTGACATGACCGCCGTCGTCGCTTCGATCAAAACGCCGCAACAGCAGATAGTCGATGTCGTCGACACGTCTCACGTCGAATCCCGTCGTCTCCATTCCGATGCCCTCGGCGAGCGCGAGGCAGAACGCTTCGTTGAACACCAGACCGTCGTAGTCCGCCGACGCGGGCTTCAGTATGTGAGTACTCGCTGCGGCGCCAAGCGGCAGGCCAATGCGGTTGTCAATGATTCGTACTGCAAGCTTGTCTTGGGCGCCTGCCAACGACAGGCGCAGGCCTTCCGTGCCGGCCAGCAAGGGTCGCTGAGCCAGTTCCCGCAAGAGCCTTGTCAGTTCTCCCTGGTCGAGTTCCCCCGTGCGTTCGTCCGGAGCAACGATCCGCGTGCCCTCCGGCTGCAGGCTCACGGCTCCGGCGCAATCACCGCCGATCCGTTCGAGGAATGCGAAGTCGTTGTCTTCGCTCAAGCCGAGAATTCCGGCAATCAATCGGCGGTTGCGTCCCTCGGGCAGCACGCCACCGAAGAACGGTATGGAAGCGCGGTGGGCATACCGCTCGGGGCGTAGTGGCAGCGAGAGCGAGAGCGGTACGGCGTCCGTCCGCGCGAGCCAACTGTCGCCGTACTGGAACGAAGACAGGCCGTTGTCGCGTAAGACCAGCTGGCCTGCGAGGTGTCCGTGGAGGTACACATCGAGCGCACGCATCGCAATCAGTCGACCTGCCCAAGCGGTCCTCGGAGATCCACGCCAATGCCCAAGGTATTGAGCACGGCAAGGGTCTTGCCGAGCTGACACGTCGGCTTGCCCTTTTCGAGGTCGATCACGAAACGCAGGCCCGTACCCGCCGTCAACGCGAGTTGGCGCTGGGTTACGCCCAAGGACTTGCGCACGGACTTGACGACCCCGCCGATTTGCTCAACGGACAATGGCATGGCCAGTTCCCGACAGCCGAATATTACCGATCGGGAACATTACTACGCTCCGCGTGGATCGGCAACCCGAATGTTACCGCTCGGGAACATCGACTGTCGTGGAGCCCGGTCCGACGGATTAGTTCCCGTACGGGAACCTCCGTGGGCAGGCCCGCGACGGCCGCTCGTCGTCCGGGTCAGTCCTCCTTTCCGCGGAATCCTTCGTTGCCTTGGTACGGCGCGTCGCGGGTCGTGAACGCGTGTTTGAGGCCGCCTTCCCGAACCATTTCGCCGAACGTGTAGGTCCATTCCGTCATCTGCGCGAGCGCGTCCTGTTCCGTCGCGCTGCGAACGGACGAGTAGATGCCCATGTTCTCGTAGAAGCGGTTCATGGTGAGCTTCAAGACCGCCAGGTGATCGGCCGAGCCGTTGGCGATCCGTTCGGCGAACGTGACCGTGTTGGCGTCGAGCTCCTCCTTCGGCCAGGCGTAGTTGATCATCTCCGTCTCCGCCGCCTCGGCGCCGGTCATGCTGTCACCCGTGTAGTAGTACTCCTTGGCCTTGCGCATGCTCAGCACCAGCGGCCAGATGCAACCGTTGCGGGCCGTGCCGAGGCCGCGCAGACCCGGATGGCCGATCTTGGTGTCCTCGGCGGCGACCACGAGGTCCGCCATCATGGCGAGTTCGCAGCCACCCGCCAGCGCGTACCCGTGCAGCTGCGCGATGGTGATCTTCGCCATGTTCCACAGGTACATCTGCACGTCGGTGACCTGCTGCATGGACGTGCGCACGTTCATCATCAGCGTGCGACGCTTGGCGTCCACGGTCTGGTAGGTGCGCTCGTCCAGGCGCCGTTCGCGGCCCGGCGTCAGGTCGTAGCCGGCGCTGAAGCAGCGACCCGAACCGCGGATGATGATGACCCGGCAGCCCTGGTCGGCTTCGAGGTCGTGCAGACAGTCGTTGAGCTCGGCGAAGAGTTCGCCCGTCAAGGCATTCATCTTCTCCGGCCGATTGAGTGTGATGCGCGCCAGCCGATCGTCGGTACCGAGGCGCTCCAAGATGAGTGTGTTGTAGTCCGCCATGTGATCCTCCCAAGTGGTTCTTGCAGTAGCCAACAGGATAGCGAACTCCACGCGGGCCGACCCTAGCGCCCGCCGATGCGTGGTTGCCCTATTGGCGACCCGTCCTCCGCCTACGGGATGGCTAACACCGACCCTCTCCCTAGAAGGTCCAGTTCACCGGGACGCCATCCACTGAGAATGCCGGCATGGTCTTGGCGCCGAAGGTCGGCCAAAGCGGTTCGATGTTGCCAGCGTTCCACTGGTTGTAGCTCGCGGTGATCCTCTTCACGACATCCTGGCGTTTGTCGGCGAGGTTGGTGATTTCGCCCATGTCATCCGACAGGTCGTAGAGCCAGTGTCGGTCCGCGGCATAGATCAGCTTCCAGTCCCCTTCCCTAGCCGCCCAAATGGGACCGGCGCGCCAGAACAGCTTGTCATGCGGCTTGTCACTGATCGTGCCGTCGAGATACCGGATCAGGTCAACGCCATCGAAGGTTACGTTCGCCGGCAGCCTACCGTCCGCAGCAGCGACGGCCGTCGGGAAGATATCCAGCGCGCTGATCGGGTGTTGGTAGGTTAACCCTTTGGGAATTCGTGCAGGCCACTTCATGGCGAAGGGAACCCGGATGCCTCCTTCGAACATCGTCTGCTTGCCCAGTCGAAGCCGGCCGTTGTTGACAATCTCGGAAACCCCTCCACCGTTGTCGCTGAGAAAAACGACCAGCGTGTTCTCCTCAATCCCACTCTCCTCCAGCGCATTCAAGACGACGCCGATGCCGTCGTCCAACGCCGATGTCATCGCGGCATAGATGCGACCGCTTTCGTTCTCGACGTGTGGGAAACGGTCGTAGTATTTCTGGGTGACCTGAAGCGGGCCGTGAACGGCGGTATACGGCAGGTAGAGAAAAAATGGCCGTTCCCTATGTCGATCGATGAACGCGACAGCCTCCCGCGTGAAGGCATCGGTCAGATAGTCATCTTCCTCGACCGGGGTCGTTCCCCGCATCAAAGTGTCATGGCCCCGTCCAATCCATGCAGGTCTTGATGACGGGTCCGACTCGTTCAAGTTCTCCCCTACAGGACGCACAACACGGGCATCCTCTCGCGTCGGGTCGAGATAGTCGGCGCCCCAGGTGACCATGCCGAAGAACTCGTCAAAACCCCGATTGACCGGATTGAATTTCTCCAGCGAACCCAAATGCCACTTACCCACCATGCCCGTGACATAGCCGGCGTCCTTCATGGCATCGGCCAGGGTTACCTCCCCAACCGGCAAACCGGAGTCATTCCCCGGCTGGCTTACCGGGAGGAACTCGTGCCCAAAACGCTGCTGGTAGCGGCCCGTGAGGATTCCAGCGCGGGAAGGCGAACAGACGGGACTCGAGACGTAGCCATCGGTGAACCGTACACCCTCGTCCGCCAAGCGCTTGATGTTCGGCGTCGGGACGGTGTCGCAGCCGTCGTAGAGCTCGCTATCGCAATAGCCGAGATCGTCGACGACGATGAGAACGACATTCGGGGATGTCGCGTCGGTGCCGTAGGCGTGGGCAGCACATGCAAACACCAACATCAGTTTCGAAAAAACTCGCATGATCAGACTCCCATCGTCAGAGTTGCGATTTCTGGAGATCCTTCCCCGACAAGTCGGAATCCTTCACCGTATTGTCCGGCGCAGGGACATTGACTTCGGGCAGGTGCTTTGCGATTAGCTCGATCACCCTGCGGTACTTGTCCGCGACGGGTGGCACGGCAAGATTGGTCCACTCGTTGGCATCGTTGTCGTGATCGTAAAGCTCTTGGGTGCCGTCGTGATAGCGGATGTAGCGCCAGCGTTCTGTGCGAATCGAGTGGTTCTGAAACCCGTAGGTACTAACCACCGGGCGCGGCCAAGGTAGATCCGGTTGTTGCAGCAACGGAACGATGGACTGCCCATCCATGCCCTGCCGTGGCTCGAGGCCCGCCAGTTCGATCAGCGTCGGATACAGGTCAAGCAGACTGACCAAACGGTCACTGCGAACATTGCTCTTAGCGAGGCCCGGAGCCGAGATCACGAGCGTTGTTCTGAGACCGTCCTCCCACAGCGTGTGCTTACGCCAGTGCTCCTTCTGCCCAAGGTGGTAGCCATGGTCTCCCCAGAGCACGACGATCGTATCGTCGGCATGGGGCGACTCGGCGAGGGCATCAAGGACCCTGCCGACTTGCGCATCGGCGAAAGTGATGCTGGCGAGATAACCCTGCACGGCCGCCGGCCACTGGTCGTACCGGAGCACGTTGGCATGGTCGCCGCCCGGGGTTGAATGGTCCCTGTCATTCGAGATGTCCAAAACCTCGGCAGCAAGCCGGCGACCGAAAGGTGGTATATCGTCGAGATCGTTTTCTACTACCTTCGGCAATACCATGGACTCCTTGGGGTGCATCTCGAAGTACTTTCGAGGCACATGCCAGGGCAGATGCGGCTTGGAGGTGCCGTAGGCCAGGAAGAACGGCCTGTCATGCTGAACCTCGAGCTCCGCGATGATGTGATCAGCATTCTTGGCGTCACTCATGGCGCGATCACTCGAAGTCGACGGTCCCCACGGATCCCAGATGCCTGCCTGTGGACTACTTGCTTTCTCTTTGGCGGCCTTCGACTTGGTGGCTTTCGACTGTTCGTCCCGGAAATACTCGTCCCACGCTTCCTCCTCTCCCGGTCCCCGATGGAATATCTTGCCGGCTCCCTTGACCAGGTACCCGTGCTGGCGAAGGTACTGCGGCAGCGTGACCGCATCCGGTAGCTGCTGACGGAGTTCCTCAAAATTACCGTAGACCCCCGAGCGAGCAGGCATGACGCCGGTGAGTACACTGACTCGCGAAGGATTGCACAGCGGAGCCGCCGCATAGGCCCGACCAAAGGTCACTCCCTGGCTGGCAAGACGGTCGATGTTCGGCGTTAGAGTGCCAGGGTGACCATCCAAATGACCGACCCAGTGGTTGAGGTCATCGACCGCGATAAACAGGACGTTCGACCGCGTCGAGGATTCCTGTGCCTGTGAGACGCCGACGTTGAACAACGCCGACAGGAGCAGCATGAGTGTGCAACCCCACCGATTCAGATTCCTCAGCACCTCACGGATCCCCGCGTGATTACGATAGACACGAATGTAGACGGCTTGACAGGGTGCTTGTTTTGCAACGGACGGGTTACTGTTACGCTGGTCTTCCAATCAGGGCCAACTGCCCGGTCGTCACCTCGCATTGTGAGTCCGCCTCTCAGCTACTGCAAGTTGAGGCACCCACTCCCGGAGCGGGCCCGCTCCCTACGGACGACGAGAGCACAGACTCTTGCAGTGCCCACGTGAGACCGCCGCAAGTGAAGGAATGAATGACCATGAAGAAGGCACTGATCATCCTGTGTGTGACCCTCGTCGTTGGCACGGGTCTGGTCGGAGCGTACTGGGCCGCCGACAAGGACGACTGGCGGCAGCACCACCCGATCACCGATATTGCCGTGAATGGCGTGGAGAGGAAGTACCACCTCTTTGTGCCGACGAGTCCGCATGAGGGTCCCATGTCGCTCCTGGTGATGCTGATGGGTGGTGACGCGGGGAGTTGGAAATTCCCGCAGCAGGACAGGTGGGAGAAACTGGCGGAATCGGAAGGGATCGTCATCGCCTTCCCGGTGGGCAAGCGGTTGCCGCCCAACGAAGGTGCGTGGCAACTGAATACCGATGCTCAGTCGCGCCAGGACATCGACTACATCGGGGCGATGATCGATGACATCTCATTCAGCCACACCGTCGATGCGACCAAGGTGTACGCCGTTGGCTACTCGCTGGGCTCCATGTTTTCCTACGAACTCGCTTGCCAGATGAGTCAGCGTTTCGCTGCGATCGCCTCGTTCGCCGGCACCATGCCGGTCACGCCGAAGTCCTGTGATCCCGAACGCAACGTCCCCCTGATGCACCTCCACGGCGTAGTCGACCCCATCATCTCCTACGGCGAGGCATGGGACTGGAAGAACTGGGACTCCGTGGGAACCATGCGCGACATACCGAGCCTGGTTCAATTCTGGAGCGACCAGTACAACTGCCAAGACGAACGCCAGGCCGAGTCCGAGGGTGAGACCCACTTCGTGCACGACTCGTGCGAACAGGGAGCACGCATCGAACACTATCGACTGGAAACGGCGGGTCACGGGTGGCCGGATCGTCTGAACGGAGTTTCCACCCTTAGCGTCATGTGGTCTTTCCTCAGCAGTTTCACGACACAGTAGTGGCCAAAATCCATGAATGATGACAGCGCGTCAGCTGCGTTGGCGCACCGACGATATCTCCTTCTCGATGCTCGTATCGTGGACGATACGCAGAACGCCGAAATCGCGTTGGGCATGGTCAACAAGTGCCACGGCAATCCCTTGTTCGGTGAGGATCGGCCATGGGAGATGCGCTTCGACAACCTCTACGCTAACGTCATCTACGATGAAGAGGAGCAACTGTACAAGTGCTGGTACAGCCCTTTCATCGTCGATAATTCATCAAAGGGATTGAATTCCAAGCAGTGGGAGCAAGTGACCTATCGGGCACCTCACAACCGGGAAATGGCCGTGTGCTACGCCACTTCCAAAGACGGATTGACCTGGGTCAAACCCGAGTTGGGGCTTGTTGAGTACGAGGGAAGCAAAGCCAACAACATCCTGTGGCGAGGAGGCGGGAACACTAGGGCGCTTCACGCCGGCCCTCATGGTGCCGGGATCTTCAAGGACCTTCACGAACCCGACGCGGCGCGTCGGTACAAGGCATTCCTCAAGTCCGAGATCCTCTCCGTCGCGTTTTCCGCTGACGGTATCCACTGGGACCCCCCCATCGCCTGTCCCGAGGCGAACAGCGCCGGAGACACTCACAACAATGCCTTCTGGGCACCTACGCTTGGAAGGTACGTCGGCATGACCCGCCAATGGCGTCGTGATCCGTTCAGGCGTCAGGTAGCACAAACGTCTAGTGTGGATTTCGTAAATTGGGAAGGGGTCGATATCGCGTTGGAGGGATTGGATCAAAATAACCAGACCTACGCGATGCCTGTGTTTTTCCATGGCGGTGTGTACATCGGCCTCGTTTCCATTCACGACCAGCACTCGGACCGAGTCTGGGTGGAGTTAACGTGGAGTCCAGATACGAAAACGTGGCATCGAGTACTTCCCGGGACCCCCTTTATCGCAAATGGTGATGGCGATGGAAGCTACGACTGGGGTTGTGTGTACGCTGCGGCGTGTCCAGTTTTTCTAGAGGACGAAATCCGTCTCTATTACGGTGGGAGCGACGGGCTTCACACTAGCTGGAGAAATGGCTTTTTCTGTTTGGCAACGCTCCGACCTGACGGCTTCGCCGGCTACAAGGTGTCGGATTTGGCGGAACCTGCGACGGTGACGACCACGCCCCTCTATGATGGCAAGGCTCCGCTTCGAGTCACGGCGGACATTGCCGATGGCGGCAAACTCGTCGTACGCGTCTTGGGCCAGGGGAGTCAGGTGCTAGCTGAGAGCCAGCCAGTGATGGGGAATGTGTCCGATGCTGAGGTACGCTGGCTTGACGATGCCGCGATCACGGGTGGCCAGGCCCGGCTTCAGTTCATGTTCGAAGACGCAACCGTGTATTCGTTTTCGCTGTAGGTCGGCAAGCACGCGGTTCCCCCCATCTTCCCCCATTTAGAGATCGTCGATCACGTCCTTGCGAAGAAGCACCGGTTCCGGATACTGCAATCTAGAGATCAACCACTCACCCTCGATACGCCTGAGCTCCCAGGACCACCGGGTGATAGACCTCGCAGTATCGAGCTCACCACTGACGCGGGCACCTTCAGGATCTGTCAAGTCTTCGGCTTCACGATCCGCAACATAATGCGTAACGTAATTCGTGGCCTTGGCGTGATCGTCGTCATCGACATCGATCAACAGATTGCTGCTCAGCACCACGTTGACGTTGTCATCGACCGCTTCGATGCGGGCGAAGTGTTCGCGGATCTCTTTGCGTCCAACATGCTTGAACGCTTGTCCGTCCTCAGCAAACAGATCCGCGACTTTTGCTTGCTCACCTTCGAGTACGCGCAAGAACCTATAGATGAGCCGTTCGCATTGCTCGTGGATTTCGATTTTGTTGGTAGGTGCCATCCGCACTTCATCTCGTTGTTGTCAGCGGGCATCCTACTGGTCCGGGCAGAATCGGTCGACCGTACAATAGCGGGCAAGGGCCGGTCTTGGCTTGGGACGAAAGAACAGAGGAGTGCAACATGACATCACAAGGCAACGATCGGAACGGGGAAACCGCCCTGATTGTCGGCGGCGGACCCGGCATCAGCGCAAGCTGCGCGCGCCTGTTCAGCCGCGACGGCATGCGCGTGGCGGTCGCGGCGCGCACACCGGACAAGCCGGTGCTGGTCGACTTGGCCGAGCGCTTCGGCGTGAAGAACTACGTCTGCGACGCTGCGGATCCCGCAGCCGTTGCCGGGTTGTTCGAAACGGTCACCGCGGAACTCGGCAACCCAACGCTCGTGGTGCACAACATCGACGGCAGGATGCCCGCCATTTTCCGCAAGGGTCTCACCGAGGCGGACCCCGAGCTCGTTCGCGAGACGGTGATGAACTCGGCCTACAGCGCCTTTCTCGTCGCCCAGCAGGCGGCGAGACGTATGCTGGACGGCCCGCCGGATGCAGCGGGAGTTGGTCATCGCGGAACGATCATCTTCACCAACGCTAGTGCCGCGATGAAGGGTTATCCGAGAAGTGGCGCGTTCGCCATGGCTTGCCAAGCGAAGTCGGGACTCGCGCAGAGCATGGCGAGAGAACTCATGCGGCAAGGCATCCACGTCGCGCAGGTGCCCATCGACGCCGCCATCGGTTGGACGCAAGCCGATGGCACCCGCGCACACCGGATGGCCGGCACATCGGTGGACGACAACATGGCCGACCCCCACCACATCGCCGAGACCTACCGGCAGCTTCACCGGCAGCACCGTTCGACGTGGGCGTTCGAGGTCGTCCTGCGTCCCTGGGTGGAAAACTGGTAGGTGCTCGCAAGAGCGGTCACCACCGGGGGGGTTGACCCTGAGCCGTTAGGGCCCACCACCCTTGGGCTTAGGCTCCTCTTAGCGATCTGTGTTGCGGCACGGACCCTGCCGAGATCGGGTACCCCGAACTTCGCAACCTCGCACCCTTCCATCAGGGATACTCGACGACCTTAGCCAGTTCGCGATAGCGACAGAATCCGTTCGCCATCCGCATCTGGGCCGGCGTCCGGCATTCCGGCCGGAATAACTCGGGGCTCCCCACTAGGATGCACCGTGCCCTTGCCCGCGACGTCGCCACGTTGAAACGGAACCTGTTGTAGAGGAACTCCATGCCCCGAGGCGCGTCGTCCGCGCTCGACGAGGTCATCGAGTAGATCACCACCGGGGCTTCCTGGCCTTGGAAGCGGTCCACCGTGCCAATGCGATCCTCCAGCCGCGGAATCGCCTCCTTTAGCGCTGCCACCTGCGCGTTGTAGGGCGCGACGACAAGAATGTGCTCCTCCTGCAGCGGGGATGTCTTGCCATGCTGGTCGCGCCACTGGCAGTCGGCGATGAGGTCGTCGACCAGACCCGCGATGACGTCGACTTCCTCCTCAGATTTGGCTTGGTTTCCCGTATGCAGCACGGGAATCCAACACAGGCCGGCACCAGCAAACCGCGCCGCCCGCCCGTGCCGGCCGGTGATCCGTTGCCGCTCGAGACCAGGTCGCGCCTGGACTCTGCCCTGGTAGTAGACCTCAGAGGTGAAGCGGGCGATATCTGGATGCAGCCGGTAGGTATCGGCGAGAAACAGGCCCTTCCCAGCGGGCATGGTCTGCGCGCCGTCCAGCAGGTGGTAAAGGGCGGACACCTCGCTGCCTTCCGGGTGGCTACTTTGAAGCGGCTGTTCGAGTTGCTGGGGGTCGCCCAGCAACACAAGGCTACGGCCCGCTCGGGCAGCCGCAAGCACGTTGGCCAACGCCATCTGGCCGGCTTCGTCGACCACGAGGACATCAACGCTCTGCTCGAATTCGGGGCGGGTCCAGCACCAAGGCGTGGCGCCGAGTACATTGATCTCGCAATCCGCAAGTTCTCTGTTGATCTTCTTGTAAGAACCAATTCGCTCGATGCCCAGGTCGCCCTCGTACTTGCCCTTGTCACGGTGGACGATCCGCATCGCGAGCCCGCGTTCCTCCGCCCGTTCGGCTGCGGACTCGAGGAGGTTGACGATTACCTTGTGGCTCACGGCCGTCACGCCCACGTTGAGGCCATTCTCGACCAAGGCACAGACCATCGCGCCGCCCGCATGCGTCTTGCCTGTACCGGGCGGTCCCTGGATTGGCAACACCTCGCCGTCCAGCGCGAGGGCGATACGGGAAGCGGTATCGATGGCACTCTCTCCATCGAGTTGAAATGTGCCGACCCGGGGCGATCGGCGAAGTAGTAGATTTACCGCTGCCCGATAGGGCTCTCCGGGTTCAAAACCCTTCTCGAGAACTGCTCTGCCGAAGTCCTTCAAGGCGTCCCGAAGTGCATCGGCGCCAACGTGACTATGCAGTACGACCCCTCCGTGGTGCTCGTCCGCAGAATCCACTCGTTTCTTGATGTCGATTGTGTGACCGCGGAGTTCGACCGAGGCGATTTGGCCCAACGGGGTGCCGTTCAAACCGTGAACGGAGTCTCCCTTGCGCACGTCAACATCCTGGGAAGGGAAGCGGTATCGTTGAACGGGCGCCCGGTCAGCCTCCACGGTCCGGTCGTAGATCAGGCCCGCGACGGCCCGGCGTTCTTCCATCAACGCGTCCTCCTCGAGGCCAAGCAGACGGTAGTACTCCCACCAGCTCGCCTTATCCTCCCGACGGTGGAACTCCATCATGTGCGCGAGCACGAACCGTGCCCGGTCTTCATCGGTCCGGTCATCCGGGTCCTCAGGCATGTTCGTGAGCAATCGGTCACGGAGTTCCTGCAACTCCCGGTCGAGGTCGCCGATCTCCTCGCTCGCCTCGCCACTCGCCGGAAGCGGTCGCGGCACGTCGTGTCCTGCGGAAACGACCTCGGCACGAAGCCCTTCCAGCCAGTCGTGCAACCGCATCGTGGATTCGCAGTCCTCCCGGTTGTAGTCCTCGACGATGCGACATTGCCGATCACCCGTATCCAGGGCGCCGCCGGCGAGTGTGCTCTCGACTAGGCGCCTGCTCTGGGATGCTTCGCGCAGATCCTGACTACGTTCGTACCCGAAGAAGGGTTCCAGATCCTTGATGGAGTATCGCTCGACACTGGCGATCAACGCGCGCTTGACGACCTGGTGGAGATCCACGAAAGCCTTACCACGCAGCAATTCGTCGAGTTCCACCTCCCGGGTGGCATCGCGCCCCATCAGTCGTTTGAGAGCCGCCGGCTCGTACGGCGCGAAGTGGTACACGTGCGTCCCCGGTTCTTCCGTTCTAAGACGAACAACCAAATCGATGAACGTCTCGAAATTGCGACGTTCCTGTTCTGGATTCGTGGCCCACAGGGGCGTGTACCGCGGTTGTCCGTCTGTGCCAGACATGACATAGCCCAGCAGGTACTCCTGCACTCCTTCTTCGGCGAAGTGGTCGCCCTCGAAGTCGAGATACACGTCGCTGTCCGAAGGCTCGGGAAGGAGTGCGAAGCCGTGCTCGGCGTCGAAGGGCTCCTTGAGTTGGTGGAACGGCTTGCCGCGGTCGCGGCCCACCTTCTGTACTCGGGCCTGATCCCGCACCCGAGTCAGAGCCTCTACCGAGCTGCGCCGCAGGGACGGCACGGGATCGCGAGCGGCCAGGTCCTCCAACCGCTGAACGTCAATGGTGCGAAGATCCTCGATCTGCCTGCGGGATATGCCGGCGACGTAGGAGAGGTGGTCGTCGTCCCGCCGTCGTTTCTCGCAATCGGGCCACCACGCGCAATAGTCGCAGTGGGGCACACGCTCGGGATAGGTCGTTCCGGGGTCGCCAAGAAAGCTGTCCAACTGACCGGCGAGCAGCCGGAAGTAGGCGCCGTATTCTTCGACGCGATAGCTCTGCGGCTCGAAGTCCCGGCCGGGCGTGATGACGTGCATGCGGACGGGTCGGATGCCCTGGATCTTCTCCAGCAGGTGCGAATAAACGCAAAGCTGAAGAATCGTCGACGCACGGGTATCTCGGGCGAGCTTCGTGTCGTAGACCTCGTAGGACCAGTCGCCGAGACCGCTTGGCGTCGAGACCTTCAGCAGGAAATCCGCGCGACCTGACCATCTGTCGTCCCCGAGGGTCGCCTGGTAGATCACGTCCACACCGGCACGCATGTCGTCTGCCGTTGTCCGAACGTCGTGTCCTGTGGCGTCTACGACCGCGAGGCCCTTGCCCCGCAACCAGTCGAGATAGGCCTTCTCGTGCGCCATGCCCTTCTCGCGCAGGTCATCGAGCATCACGCTGTGTCGGAAGGGAGGCTTCGCCTTCCCCCGGGCGGCCGCCAAGTCAAGAACAGAGAGGTGTCGGCAGCCGAGGAAGTTGCCGAGGTCGGTCGGGGCCAGGCTGAGGCCCTCGGAGGTCTGGTGCATCGATCTGTTCCTTTACCCGCGGATATCCGCGGAACTCAAGCAGTGGCGCGGAGTGACTGCTAATCGTCGCCGGCTCGGTGGAACTTTGACGCCCTTATCTGGCTTGGGGTTCATCCACGTAGGTCGGGACGCCTTCCTGCTCGAAGATCCGGTCGATGGCGTGCCGATCGTCTTCGCTCAATTGCCAGTCCGCCGCCGCGGTGTTCTCTTCGAGTTCGCGTTCGTTTCGCATGCCGACCAGGGCGACCGTCAGCGCCGGGTTGCCCAGTACCCAGGCGATGGCCAGTTGGGCGACGGACTTGCCGCGATCGGCGGCGAACGCCTTGAGCTTGTCGACGACGCGAAGCTCCGCTCGAAAGTGCTCGGCCTCGAAAAGCGGCAACCCGAATGCCTTGCCCGCGCTGCGCCAATCCCAGTCCACGAAGGTGGTCTCGGGCGTCATCGCACCCGTCAAGAGCCCGAAGCCGAGGCTGCCGTAGGACATGAAGCCGATTCCCGCCTCGCCGCAGAACGGTAGGACGTGAGCCTCCATGCGACGGTCGAACAGGTGGTAGCCAACCTGGTTGGCGGTCAGATGCCCATGCCGTTCGCACTCGCGCATCATCGGCACGTCGTAGTTGGAGACGCCGTAGTGACGGATCTTCCCGGCGTCCTTTAGCGCCTCGAGTGCGCCGATCGTGTCGTCGTGGGGCGTCTTGTGATCCGGCCAGTGGATCAGCAGCAGGTCGATGTAGTCGGTGTCCAGGCGACGCAGGCAATCTTCGGCGTGAACCGTGATGTTGGCGGGCGAGGCATCCCGACCGCGGGTGTCGTCGTCCCGATAGGCGAATCCGACCTTGGTGACCACGACGACGTCCTTGCGGCGCGCGCCCAGACCCTTGGCAAGCAACTCCTCGGACGTGAACGGGCCGTAGACCTCGGCGGTATCGAACAGGGTGATGCCGTGGTCGACGGCCATTTCGACGGCGCGGACGGCTGCCTTGAGGTCGATGTCGCCGTATTGGGTGCCACCCATTTCCCAAGTGCCGAAACCAACCACCGAGCAGCTGAGGTCGGTATCGCCGAAGTTACGGTGTTCCATAGAGCCTTCCCGTCCTGCGGGCCCACTGCCTGCTCGTCTTCTGGCGGTTGTTTGAATGGGCAGGGCCGATCATGCCGCAACGATCACAACAACCGTGATCGCGACGACCAGACCAATGGTTGGTCGACCATCCGATCATACGCCATGCCGGTCGCGTCGTCGGCGAACCCAGGGCAGCGTGTCGACCTATGTTGCGACGACGGTTCAGGGAGTTGATCAGGTGTCCATCACCCGCGGATGGGCTTCCACAGACGGCGGTGCCATGAGTCGTCGTTGTCGATCCGTTGCTTCGGGGAACTCCGCGGGATCGTAGGGCCGCCTGGCCCAAGTCGAATGAGGCGGGCTGTACTTGTACAGGAACGTGCGGCGTTCGTGATCGGCGGTCCACGCGGCGGTGCCGTGGATCAGGGCTTCGGTGAAGATCAGCACGTCGCCGGCGGCCATTCTCGGCTGCACGACCCAGTCCTCCCCGCGTTCGAACCGCGCGACGTCTCTCGGCATGTGCTGGAGAAAATTCGACTTGTGGCTGCCGGGAACGCAGACGAAGCCGCCGTCGCCGGGTCCGACGTCGGTGAGGTTCCAGGTGGCCACGGTGAGACCGTTGCGCATCACGCCGTCGTGGTAGCGGTACCAGTGGTCCGACTCGTACCGCCAAGGACCGCCGTGAAGCGTGTGCGAACCCGCTCCCTTGCGCATGAAGATGCAGTAGTCGTGGTCGATGCGCAGCCGGCTGCCGACTAGCTCGACGAGATAGGGCAGCAGCTTGTCGTGATCCATGAGATCGACGAAACGCTGGCCCCAGGACGAGATGCCGTTGAACCGTCGGTACGGCCCGTCATCCGGCTGCCGGGGCCAGACGTCGTCGGCGAGTCGGACGAGGTCGTCACACTCGGCGACGCTCAATACACTGCGGACGATGATGAAGCCGCGTAGATCGAACAGGAACTTGTCCTCGTCCGTCAGGGCACTGTCTGTTGGCTCGATGGTGTCTTCCATCAACTGTTTACCGAGTGAGCCTATGTGATCCGGCGGGGTTGTTCCATGTCGGGTGATTCGCCGAGCGAGGCAGGACGGATTGGCGTACGCGGACGTGCTACGGTTCGCCGCCTTTGACCCACCAAAGGAGAACAATGGGATGAAAGCCCGATACCTGTTTGCCGTGATCGTGTTGACGACTGTGGCGATACCCACGACGGCCCAAGCCGACTTGGCGGCCGCCCTGGCTGCGGAAAGCCGTTCCGAGGAAGACCGGGCGCGCGATGCCGGACGCAAACCGGCCGAGGTGTTGGCCTGGCTGGGCATCGGTCCGGGCACGACCGTCATGGACCTGGTCGCTTCGGGCGGCTGGTATACCGAGGTGTTGTCCATTGCCGTCGGGCCGGAAGGCAAGGTCTATGCACAGAACCCGCCGATGTTCCTGCAGTTCCGCGACGGCTACTACGACAAGGCCATGGCCACGCGCCTGGCGGACGGTCGCTTGGCCAACGTCGAGCGCGTCGACCGCGATCTTCAGGACACCGGTATCCCCGCCGGCACTCTGGATGCCGCGCTGACCGCGCTCAACTTCCACGATGTGCACAACATGGGCGGTGACCAGGCGGCGGTCGACTTCCTGGCGGCGGTGAAGACGTTGCTGAAACCCGGCGGTGTGCTAGGCCTCATCGATCACTACGGTGATGCCGACAAGGACAACACCACGCTGCACCGGCTGAACCATGCAACGGCTTGGCCGATCATCGAAGCGGCGGGCTTCGAGGTCACGTCGTCGGACATGCTCCGCAACCCCGACGACGACCGCACGTCCAACGTGTTCGAAGAGGCGATCCGCGGCAAAACCGACCGTGTGCTCTACAAGCTTGTGAAGCCTGCGGTGGAGTGACACCCAGCGCGAATCCAGTGTTCTGCCCTAAGGCCTGACTCCCGTCGCGAGAAACTGCGGTAGGCAGAACAGGTAGCGGTTGTCGTCGACGGCCGCTGTCGCTTCGTCAAGCATCGCGTCGATCCCATCGGCGGGCATGGAGTCGAATTCACGTCCATAGCTCGCCATGTTGCGAAGCACGAGCAGGCTGCCGCCCTCGATGTCGACCCCTGCCTGTACGCGCACATCGACTTGATCGAATCCGGCAACGAGTAGGTGGGAGCGCAGCTTCCGACCGATCTCCGGTTCCCTGAACGCCGGTGCCGCGGCATCGAAGAAGCGTTTCGTGCGCTCCCTGCCCCAGGGCTCGACGGCGACGAATCCCCAGTCGCTATCGATCAGGAGCAGACGACCGCCCGGTTCGAGAACGCGTCGGAACTCGGCGAGCGTGGTCTGGACATCCGGGACGTACTCGAGAACGTTCTTGCACAAGAGGCGATCCACGCAGGCGTCGGCAAGGGGGATGTGGTTGCCGTCGACCAAGTGAAAGGACACATTCGCCGACCCCGAATTGCGTTTCGACGCCTTCTCGACGAATCGGGCATTGAGGTCAACGCCGAAGACGCGACCGGTGGCGCCGACGGTCCCCGTCATTCCCTCGGCGACGAAACCGGGGCCGCAGCCGTAGTCCAACACGCGGGATCCGGCGCGGAGATCGAGGGGAGCGAGCAAGGTTGCGTGTCCCTCGCGCCACACGAACATGCGTTCGTAGCGGGCCACGCGTTCGTCGTCGATCTGCCGCCAGTGGTCGGTGTAGAACGTGTCTTGGGTCATGGACGAGGTTCGAGGTTTTCGGGAGTACTGCAGGCGAACGCAGGTCAGGTGTCGGCCACGTGTCGAGACAAGAGCGCGTCCAGCCGCCCGCGCACTTCGCCGCGAAACTCCGACAGCTCTCGGGCAAGGCTCTGGTGGCCCTTCGCCAATTCGCTGATCCGGCCTGCCATATCGGTCGCGAGCGTGTCGAATCTCTGGTCGACCTTCTCGAACCGTTCGTCCACCTTCTCGAAACGCTCATCCACCTTCCCGAAGCGTTCGTCCACCTTCTCGAAGCGAGAGTCGATTGCATCGAATCGCTTACTGAAGACGTGCCAGAGGAAAAACCCCAATGCGACGATGGCGGTGATCTGCGTGATGCTAAGGACGAGGACTTCTAGTGTCACGTCAACCCTCAAATGTCGCGTCAGCGCGTCCGCAAGCGTCCAGTCCGCTAGGCGGCGTCTCGAAGGCATATCGGGCATACGTCGAGAGGCGCCAACAACGCGGATGGGCGCTTGCGGGCGCGCCCTTCGGGTGGACGCCGGAGCACCCCTCGCCCCCGTCGCTTGCGACGGACCGTTGCAGACGCTCGACGTACCCCGGTACGATTTCGCGACTGCGCCTTGCGAGGAACGCTCCGGCGACCACTGACGCGACATTTGAGGGTTGACGGGACACTAGTGCCATGGTTGTTACTTCCTGCGTTGACCAAAAGACGAATCGCGTGAGAGCGAATCCGACTGCGACGGTCAACGCCTACGTGTGCAGCGTTGGACTGAACCATACACCCGTGGTCAACGAATCACCGTAAGCGTATCGCCATCGGACGAGTGCGAGTTCGCTGCGGCCCGACGTGAGAATGCCGCTAGCGAAGGTCTGATTGCGCCGAGCATCGGGGGGCGGGCTGGATCCGCGAGTAGGCACACGCCTCGCACACGCCGCGCTACGCGTACGGCAGACGGTAGACCCGTGCGGCGGTGCCGCTGAAGATCGACGTCTTTTCCGTTTCGCTGAGGCCCATCTTTCGCGCGATGCGTTTCATCAGGTTCCACAGGGTGCGGTAGGAAACCGATTCCTTGTCCACCGGAAAGTTGCTTTCGAACATGCAGCGGTCCGGTCCGAAGGCTTCGATGGCGTAGCGATAGTACGGAAAGAGCAGTTCGCACAGTTCCTCGGACCCCAGGGGGCCTTCGTCGCGCTGGTGCATGTGGAACGGAGGCTCCCAGGCCAAGCCGGCCCGCTGCTGGGCGCCCCCACACTTGATGACGGCGTTGGCACAGCCGGCGATCGAGTCGATGCACTCCTGCCAACGGGAAACCGTCTCCGGATCCGCGTCGGAATCGATCTTGCCGCCGAGGTGGTTGACGATGATCGGCACTTCCGGATGTGCCGCCGCGAGCTTCGCAAGCGTGGGCAGACGCTCGTAGTCGGGCGAGTAGTTGTCGAAGCTCAGGTTGTACTTGGCCAAGAGCGCGTAGCCTTCCTGGAATTGGGCGTTGAGATCCGAGGGAAAGGGGGTGCGGACGCCGCGAAAGTTCGGCGACGCGGCGAGATGCGCCTCGAGTACCGGCTCCACACCCGTGCCGAGGCGAAGATCCGCCGCGCTGAAGATCCCCGTGCACAGCCGCATGTTGCCGTACTTCCCGGACTGGCTCATCGCGGCGACGCCGTGGACGAACTCCGTCTCGCCGACGCAGCGCATCTCCTCCGGGCCATCGGCGCGGTAGAACGCGCCGCACTGGGCGAAGACCGTCTGCACGACGTTGTGGCCGGAGGTGTGGATTTCCTCGGACATCTCTTCGCAGAAGTAGACCTTCTGCTCCCAGGGGGCGTCCGTCCCCCGCATGTCCCACAGATGGTGGTGGGGATCGATGATCGGCAAGCCCGGTTCCAGGACGTCCTCCGGCTTCTCCTGGGCGAGCCACTCCTCCAATGGGGCGTTCTCGGGATAGGGCATCTACAGATTGCTCCAGTGATCGGTTGCGAACGGCAACGATACAGAACCGAGGATGCAGCCGGCCACCACGCGCTGTCGGGATGCGCGGTCGGCCATTCGTTGTCAGGTATGCTGGCGCGTTCAGCGGACCGAACGGGGATCGGATGCGCACTACTCTTGCGATGCTGATCGTCGGCATGTCCTTGTCGACGGTCGCTGCCGAGCTTGCCTCGCGGACGGCGCTGGACGACTACATCGACAAGGTCGACGGGAGCCACGCCTGGAAGATCGCCGCGACGAACGAGGTCGAAGGCACCCGCATCGTCGTCGTGGACATGGTGTCGCAGCACTGGCTCACCGATGCCGAGGTCGACCGGACGGAGTGGCGCCACTGGCTTCGCCTGTCCATTCCGGCCACGGTCTCCACCGACATCGCCTTTCTCTACATCCAGGGTGGCTCAAACACCGAGGAAGTGCCCGAGGAGGCGAATCCGGGGATGGTCGCCATCGCGAACGCCACCGGATCGGTGGTGGCCGAGCTCGGCATGGTTCCCAACCAGCCCCTGTCCTTCGACGGCGACGGCGTGCCGCGTTGGGAGGACGACTTGATCGCCTACAACTGGGCACGGTCCTTGACGGATGACGGACCCAAACGACTCGTCCTCGACGCCATGACAAAGAGCGCCGTGCGCGCCATGGATACCGTGTCCGCCGTCATGGCGACGGAGGCGGGAGGCGAACGACACGTCGAGCGGTTCGTGGTATCCGGCGGTTCGAAACGGGGTTGGACATCCTGGCTCACGGCTGCGGTGGACGAGCGGGTAGTGGCCATCGCACCAATCGTATTTGATGTGCTCAACATGGAGGCATCGATGCGCCATCACTTCGAGGCGTACGGGCACTTCTCGCAAGCCGTGGCCGACTTCACCTTGCACGGGATTCTGCCGCGTCTCGGCGAGAAGGCGGTGAACGAGCTGATGTGGATTGCGGACCCATACCGGTACCGGCATCGGGTGACCGTTCCCAAGCTTCTCCTCAACGCCACCGGCGACGAGTTCTTTCTGCCCGATTCGTCGCGGTTCTATTGGGACGAACTGCGCGGCGAGAACTACCTCCGGTATGTCCCGAACGCGCCGCACAGCATGTACGGAACCGATGCCCTCGATACGGCAGCCGCCTTCCATTGGCTAGTCGTCAATGCTCGTCGACCGCCCCGGTTCTCATGGACACATGGCGTCGACGGGACGCTACAGGTGATGCCGCTGGATCAACCGCAGCGCGTACTGCTCTGGCAGGCAACCAATCCGGAAGCACGGGACTTCCGCCTCGCCATCCTGGGTCCCGCGTTCACCAGCACCCCGGTCGAAGCGGATGTCCGGGGCCTGTACACGGCCCGTGTTCCAGCGCCCGAACGCGGCTGGAGCGCGTGGTTCCTTGAACTCACGTACCACGTGGGCGCACCCACGCCGCTGAAGCTGACCACGGAGGTCGTGGTCACGCCCGATGTCCTGCCGTTCGAGGCCAAGCCCCTTAACCTGGCAACGTCGATCACGGGCGTCTGCCCCGCAGCCGATCCGGCGGCGGCACGAGACATCGGGGTCAGCATTGTCAACGCGCCCAAGGAGGCGTTCGACACCGAGAACATCACCACGGAAGTCCTCGACGACCGGCTATTCGTCAACTGGACACCGAACGGAGACATTCGCGCCAGCGCGACGGCGGTCGGCAAGTTCATGGAGGCCGAAGGGTGCGTCAACGGATTCTTCCAGCTCGAGTCCGGCGAGGGCATGACCCTGCCACCCGGGCGTTGACCGAAGGCCGTTCGCCACGATCGGTCCGGGCAGCCCGGTTCTTACGTCAAGCGGCGTATCCCCAGTACGTGAATCCGGCAATCCTGGGCGTAGAAGGCAGGTACATCGTCTCCAGCTGAGAGATGTTGAAACCGCCTTGTGCGAGCAGACCGGGGATGTCGCGATTCAAGTGGCAGCCGCCCGCAAGCCTCGTCCAGATCGGGTCGATGCGATTCTGCCAGCGTCGGACATCGTCGTCCGGCGCCTGGCCGTGCTCGCTGAACAGCAGTTTGCCGCCCGGCTTGAGTACGCGGCGCATCTGCCGAAGCGCCGCTTGCCAACCGGGGATGGTGCACAGCGTATAGGTGAGGACGACGGTGTCGGCACTGTCGTCGTCCAAGGGGATCTCCTCGCCGGGCAGATCGAGCCAGTGCAACTCGAACGGCGCGGCCTCGACCCGGGCCCGGGCCTTCTCCCGCATGCCGGCCGATGGCTCCAGGCCCCAAACCAAGTCGACCTTGTCGAGGGCATAGAAGGGGATGTTGAGGCCGGAACCCATGCCCACCTCGAGAATCCGGCCTTCCGCCAGCGGGACCACCTTTTCGCGCTGCCTGCTGATGGGTTTGGCGGCGCACCCCTTGTCGATGCAATAGGGCAGGATTCGATTGCTGTAGAAACCCATGGTAGGTGAAGGTTAATACTCGTGTAACTGACTCTGGGCAATCCGTTCGAGAATCCTGAGCCGCAATGCGTCCGCATCGCTCCGGTACTCGCTTAAGCCTGCGAGATTGCGTTCCTCGTTGGGGTCGTTCTTGCGGTCGAACAGCATGTAGGTCTCGCCCTGCTTGTTGAGCCCGATCTTCCACTCGTCGTTCATCAGCATGAACTCGCCCATGATCTCCGACAGGGCATCGTCGCGGTGCCTACTGCCATCGAGAGCACCCGCCAAGGACTTGCCGACCTGCCGATATTCGAGTTCGCCGCCGGCGAGTTCCACCAGCGTCGGTCCTAGGTCGACGGTTTCCGCCGATGAGTCGTTGACGATCCCCGAGTATTCGGCGCCCGGCGTCCTGACGATCAGCGGCACCCGGACCGCGCCGTCGTAGAAGTTGCTCTTGGAGATGAGACCGTGATCGCCATTCATCTCCCCGTGATCCGACGTGAAGGCGATTATCGTCGAGTCCATTTCTCCCCGCTCCTCGACCACGGCGAGAATCTCGCCAATCTGGTCGTCGATCAGGGAGACGCTACCGGCATAGTCGGCGCGCATCGCGCCCACTTCGCCTTTCTCGAAGGCCGGATAGCGTTTCATGCCCTCGAACCTTCCGTCGATCTGTCCCCTCGGCCTCGGCGCGTCGGTGTCGTTCACCGCGGGCGGCGGCATCGACTCGGGATCGTACCTGCTGGCATAGGGTTCCGGCGTGTCCCAGGGCTGGTGCGGACCACCCCAACTGACCCAGCAGAACCAGGGCTCGTCCCGATCGTAGGACGACAGGTAGCGTTTGGCCTGCTGACCCACGTAAACGTCGTAGTAGTCCTCCAACGGCAGAATGGAGGGGCGAACAACCCATGGCTTGCTGGAGGATCGCTCCTTGAAGTCGTCGCGGTACGCTTCGCGCAGACCCTTTTTATCCCACAGCGCCGTCATGTGGCTCATCACGCTCGTGCAGGCGCGTGGGCCGCCGATCTCGTCCACATCATCCAGACCCAGGGCACGCAGTAGATCCTCCTTGTCCCGGAGGTCGGAGTCACCGTGCGGGTGTAGATGCGTCTTGCCGAACAGGCTTGTTCGGTAACCGAGGTTCCTGATCTCGCGTATCCAGTGATCGGCGTGTGCGGGGACGGTATGGGGAATGTGGCCCCAGACGCCGTTGTTGTGGGGGTAGGTGCCGGTCGCCAGCGTCACCCGCATCGGTACGCAAAGTGGGGATGTCGCAACGCAATCGCTGAAGCGCACGCCCTCGGCGGCGATACGATCCAAGTTCGGCGTGTTCACCCAGCCACCGCTGCAACCCATCGCGTCCCAACGCTGCTGGTCGGTCATCAGAAACAGGATGTTGTGCATGGTGCGGCCCTTGTGGTGCCGCTTCCCGAGGGACAGACTTTCCTGACCCGTCGGTGAAGAAGCAATTGGATCAGGCTGTCAGACAGGAAGATGAGTGAAGGGTCATGGCTCGAAGGTGTTGCGTGGCAGTTGACCTGCGCACTCGAGCCGTCGGTGCTATCCAGGCGGCAGTTGTCGGTTGCGGTTTCTCATTACCAGGCCCCCTCGTTCACCCGTCAGCTCATCGTCTTCCAGTATAACCACGCCGTTTACCAGGGTTGCCCGATAGCCCACGGCTGCCTGTAGCAAACGCGACGCTCCCGCCGGGAAGTCAGACATCCGCTTTGGCTGGCGCTCTGCAACCCGGTCGATGTCGATCACGTTGATATCGGCCTTCTTGCCGACTTCCAGCGAACCGATTTCATCGAACCCAAGCACCCGAGCCTGTTTGCCGGTCAGTAGATGCACCGCTTCCTCGATGGAAAACACGCCCCTGTCGCGGTGCCAGTATGACAGCAGGAAGCTGGTCCAGCCGACATCGGAAATCACACCCAGATGGGCACCTGCATCACCGACCCCCGGCACTATCCAATCGGAACGCATGAAATCCGGCAGGACCTCGAGGTCCTCGTTTACAAAACGCACGTGAAACAGTCCCTCGCCATTGGACTCAAGCATATAACGCAGCCAGGTTTCCGCAGGATGCTCGCCGGCGTCTGCAGCAAGATTGGCGAGTGACTCATTGTCGGCGCGCACATAGTTTGGGCGGTCATCTGTCCCCATCCAGAAACTTTTCCCCATGGGAATCGTAAATCGTGAAGAGGACATGGTCTGACCGATCGACTCGGCATTTTCCATCTGCTTCGCCTCGTTGACCAAACGGTTGCGGAAGGTGGCATCACGAATTGCCGACAGTCTGGCCGCCTGGTCCATGCTCCGCAATTCCCGCCAAGTCGGCCACTTCAGGCGCATCCCGATCAGCACATTGGTCTTGAGGCCCGACAGAAAACCCGCCGCACGGGGCTGTGTCGTCCCCGTGATATCCAGCCCGGCCTGCTTCATGTCATCAATCGCAGGCTGGTAAGCACTGGCACCACCTTCACCTGGTTCCCATGGCGCACTGAACAGCAACCGGGTGCCTGAGGCAGCCAATTGCTGCTTCATCAGCGCCAGCTCCTCATCGAGTTTGGCGCTCTCGATCACGCACTGCAGCATGCCGCCGTGCTCCCCTACAGCCTTCGAGATCTCGATCACCTCCTCATCGGTCGCGAACGTGCCTGGTATGCAGCGTCCATCCGCCATTCGATGGGCCCGCAGCCGATTGGTGGAAAACCCTACCGCACCGTCTTTGACTGATTCACCGACCAACTGGGCAATTTGGCCAATTTCCTCGCTAGTAGGCTGATCGTCCACGGAACGTTCGCCCATAACGTAGTAGCGCACAGCGGAATGGCCTACCAGACCTGCCACATTAAAGCCCGGCCGCTGCTTCTCTATTGAATCCAGATACTCACCATAGGAATTCCAGTCCCAGGGAAGACCCTGCAGGATGGATTCACGGGGTATATCCTCGACAGACTCCATCATGCTGGCCAGCACCTCCCGGTGTTCATTGCGTACCGGCGCGATCGTGACCCCGCAGTTGCCCATCAATGCCGTGGTAACGCCATGGGACGATGCCGGCGTCATCATCGGGTCCCAGCCGACCTGGGCATCGAGGTGGGTGTGCAGATCCACGAAACCAGGCGTTACCGTGGCGCCGGCTGCATCGATCTCGCGGATGCCCTGTTCCGGTACGTCGCCCAGTCCAGTGACGGTATCACCGCGGACCGCGACATCTCCCTCGTAGCCCGGGTTACCCAGACCATCGACAATCATTCCGTTGCGGATGACGAGATCGTGCTTCATGCCAGTGCCTTCACAGCCTTTGAAATTTCATTGCTTTCTCACAATACCACCTCGGGGGGTCGGCGCGGTGCTGTTGTCCATCCATGCGGACGGCGGCAGCGATTTCATGGCCGAGTTCGAGAACACCTGCGAGCAACTCGGCGTCCCGTTGCACGTCCTGCCACCGCGCAGACCCCATGGAACGGCGTCGTCGAACGTACCAACCGCTCGGCGGGAGCCGAGTTCTGGAGCCTCTACGACGGCCCCTTGACCGTCGCGGACGTCAGCCGAGACCTCGCCAGATGCGAGCTATTCTGCAACCACGAACGACCGCATGCCGCGCTCGCACATAGAACCGCCAACGAGTACCTTGTCGCCTTGGAAGCTGCCTGATCATCCGGTGGCAAAGGTACTGAGCCAGTACACAACATCGACGGCCAACTACGGCATGGTTACGGAGACGATGTGGAGAAAAAAAACGGAACCGGCGGCTTGCCGTCGCGTTGGCAATGACTCTTGCTGGAGTAGCGAGCAGTGCCGCCGAGTTCGAGCCCTCGGATCTGATCGAGTATGCCAACGAGCAGGGCATCGCGTTGCACGCACACGTCTTCGCCGCCGAGGTCGGCGAACCTCCGCATCCCGCCATCCTGTTCTTCTTCGGCGGCGGCTGGACAGCCGGGTCGCCGCTAAAGTTCTATCCGTTTGCCGCCCGCCTCGCCAAGGAGGGATTCGTCGCGATCCCAATGGAGTATCGCGTCCGTGACCGCCACGGCAGCAGTATCCCCGACAGCATGGCGGACGCGTTCACGGCCTTCCGATGGGCGCAGGGTCAGGCCGACGAACTGGGCATCGACCCGGCGCGCATCGTGGTGAGCGGCGGCTCGGCAGGCGGACACCTGGCGGCCGCGATCGGCACGATTGCCGAGCACGCCCGCTTCGGACCATCGGCCATGGTCCTCTACAACCCGGCTACCGACTTGCGGGGCTTCGTCGACAGACCCCGGTTTCGTGACCTGATCGCGGGCGATGCCGCCGCCGTGTCGCCGTTGGCGCACGTCAGGGCGGGTGCGCCGCGGACGATCATCTTCCACGGCGAAGACGACGAAATCGTACCGATCGCGCAGAGCGAGGCGTTCTGTCGGGCGATGACCGCCGCCGGAAACGACTGCGAGTTGAGGCGGTTCGCTGGCGAAGGCCACGGCTTCTTCAACGCCGGGCGTGACGCCTTCGATCCCGTACTGAAAGAGACGTTGCGGTTTGTGCTCGCCGAAAATCGGGAGTGATTGCGGGGGGAGATCAGCTACATGACCGATGCCATCGCTTTCCATCCGTCTCCGCCCGGACAGGCGAAGACGCTGTCGAGCGAACAGGTCCGGCGATTCAATAGGGACGGGTTCGTACGACCGCTCGACGCGCTCACAGGCACCGAGGTTGATGCGGCCCGGGCTTACTTCGAGTCGCTGCTCGCCCGGATGCAGGCTATGAAGGACGGGCGCAACACCTACGCGCTCGACGGCTATCACCTGCGTTGCCGGGGAATCTGGGATATGGCGCTGCATCCCAGGATCCTGGACTACGTCGAGGATCTTCTCGGGCCCGACTTCGTGTGCTGGTCGACGCACTACTTCTGCAAGATGGGTGGCGACCCGAAGCGCGTGCCGTGGCACCAGGACGCCACCTATTGGCCGGTGCGACCGACGATGACCGTCACCGTCTGGCTCGCCGTCGACGACGTCGACCACGGCAATTCGCCGCTTCGATTTGTACGTGGGAGTCATCGTCTTGGGGCGCTGGAGTGGCGCAAGGCGGAGGGGGACTTCGTGCTCTACCAGGAGGTGCCGGACGCCGAGCGCCACGGCGATCCCGTGGACAACGTACTCAGCGCCGGACAGGTCTCAATCCACACGAGCACGCTGATCCACGGCTCCGAGCCAAACCGCTCGGACCGGCGGCGGTGCGGCCTGGCGTTGCGCTACGTGCCCTCGAGTTGCGGCACGGTGGAGGGGGCGGAGCGCGTGCTCAACATCGGCATCCCGTGCCGGGGAGACTCAGGCAGGTGGAGGCGCAACGGGCCTCCGGATGGTGACGACCTCACACCGTTGCACCGGCACTACCGCGATTGACTCTCTCCTGGTTGGAACAACACACCAGGCGTAGTGCATTGCCGTTGGCACATCGTCTCATCCCCCAATTCCGTTGTCTCGAATCGGTCCCCCCCCTATACTCCTTCGACGACGTAGCTGTCGCCTTCTCATGGATCTCGCGAAACTACAGAAGCGCCTCCGGGATTTCGCGAATGATCGTGACTGGGAGCAATACCATTCTCCGAAGAACCTCTCGATGGCGCTGTCTGTTGAGGTCGCCGAACTCGTCGAGCACTTCCAATGGCTAACTGAGTCCGAGTCCTCATCGCCCGACGCCTTAGCCATTGATGAATTGGCCAACGAAATCGCCGATATCCAGATCTACCTCACCATGCTGGCCGACAAGCTAGGAGTGAATGTCGAGCAGGCGGTAGACAGGAAGATCGCGGCGAATGCTCTAAAGCATCCCCCAATCAACACCCCGTCCAACCAATAGCAAGCTCCACCCATGATCGTCTACTCCTCCACTCGACGAGGGTTCGGGCACGACGTCCTCTCCAACAACATTGAACAACAGATTCTCGACGAGTTCTCCTCGAAGCTCGGCCAAAGACCGTCATCAGCCGAGATACAGTCGTGGAAGAACTCGCTTCAATACATGAACAATGCATTGACGTACGGCGAGATACCGGACGACGCAGGAGTTGCTATTGAGTACCGCGTACCGCTGACGTCGAAACGCGTTGATTTCATTCTCTCCGGTACCGACGACGGCGGCGACACCGTGGTGATCGTAGAACTGAAGCAGTGGTCCAGTGTCGAGAAGACACGGAAGGACGCCATTGTGAGGACATTCGTCGGCCGTGCGCTCCGGGATGTCACACATCCTTCCTATCAGGCGTGGACTTATGCATCCTTAATCCGGGATTTCAACGTCGAGATCCAAGAAGGCAACATTTCGCTGCACCCCTGTGCCTACCTTCACAATTGCATTGACCCATCCGCCGTCAAAGCGCCGTTCTACGACGAACATACGAAACGCGCACCTGTTTTCCTCCGGCACGAAGTACGTCATCTGGCTGAGTTCCTCAGCAAATACGTTAGGCGAGGAGACACATCCCGAATCCTTTACAGGATCGAGAACGGGCGTCTCAGGCCGTCGAAGAACCTCGCCGATCATCTCGCATCACTGCTTGAGGGAAACCGCGAGTTCGAAATGATCGACGACCAGAAGATCGTCTATGAGAATGCACTGGAACTTGCTCTGAGCGCGGCTGAGCAGAAGCAAGTACTCCTAGTGGAAGGCGGGCCAGGGACAGGGAAGTCGGTCGTCGCCGTCAATCTACTCGTCGAGCTGACGAGGAGAAGGCTACTCGCTCACTACGTCACTCGTAATAGTGCCCCCAGGGCCGTGTACGAGAGCAAGCTGGCCGGCACATTATCCAAGACTCGCATAACCAATCTATTCAAGGGGTCCGGATCCTATGTGGGTGGTAACAGGAACGAATTCGACTGTCTGATAGTCGACGAGGCGCACAGACTGAACGAGAAATCCGGTTTCTATCAGAATCAAGGTGAGAATCAGGTCAAGGAGATTGTCCATGCGGCCAAGCTGTCGGTCTTCTTCTTGGATCAGGATCAAAGAGTTACGCTGAAGGATATCGGCGAACGGGATGAAATTCGACGAGTTGCGAGTGAGGCTGGCGCGCAACTCACGGAACTCAAGCTTCACTCCCAGTTCCGGTGCAACGGGTCGGACGGCTATCTCTCGTGGATCAACAACGCCCTCCAGATTGAGCAGACCGCCAATCAGAGGCTGGCGGGGATCGACTACGACTTCCGGGTATTCGACTCGCCCAACGACCTCCGCCACGAAATCGTCGAACGCAACGGGCGCAACAAGGCTCGGATGGTCGCCGGTTACTGTTGGGACTGGGTGAGCAAGAAGACCCCTCATGCAATGGACGTAGCCATACCGGAGCACGGCTTCGAGATGCGATGGAACCTCGACGATGACGGGTCACTTTGGATTGTCGCCCCCGACAGCGTCTCGGAGATTGGATGTATACACACCTGCCAAGGACTCGAACTCGACTATGTTGGCGTGATTGTTGGTGAGGACCTCGTCGTTCGAAACGGCAAGGTCGTGACCGACGCTCTCAAGCGGTCCAAGAACGACAGGTCTGTTCGAGGCTACAAGTCAATGCTCAAGACGCGCCCGGAGGAAGCCAAGGCACTGGCGGACAGAATCGTGAAGAACACCTATCGCACACTGATGACACGCGGTCAGAAGGGCTGCTACCTGTTCTCTGTAGACCCGGAGACCAACGAGTACTTCATGGGCTTTGCGAGAGACCAACACGCGGCTGCTCGCGCCCAATGGCCTGAGGCAGCGGAACCCGGTCAACCTGCCTACGACAGCCATCCAACACGCTGACTGGGCGACTGCGACAAGTCTCTGGTATACGTCGACGTCGACTCACGGACGGAGCGCGCCGCTCGATGGGGCTGGTACGATTGGCGCCGAAGCATTCGATTCGAACAGCTCTAAGGAGATGCCTCCATGTCCATCGAGGTAACGCCAATCGACGCCACCCTGGGCGCCGTGGTCACTGGTGTCGATCTCGCCACGCTCGACGACGACACCTGGGAGGAGATCCACGAGGCTTTCCTGACCTACGGATTGCTGGTCTTCCCGGGGCAGCACAATCTCGACGACGAGTCCCAGGGCGCCTTCGCACTTCGGTTCGGCAGGACCGAGCAGCTGTATCCCCAGCAGGAGAGCCCCATCGCACGGTTCTCAAACCAGAAGCGTGACGGCTCGCTGGCACAGCCGGGCGAACCTCAGCACTACTTGCTGAAGGGCAACGAAGGCTGGCACACCGACAGCACCTACATGCCGCTCGCCGCCAAGGCCGGCATGCTCATGGCGCTGGTGGTGCCGCCCGAGGGCGGCGAGACCGAGTTCGCCGATATGCGCGCCGCGTATGACGCCCTGGACGACGCCACCAAGGCGCAACTGGAGGGGTTGTCCGCCTATCACTCGCTGTATCACTCCCAGTCCAAGCTGGGATACACCCCCAAGACCGACAACCTGTACGGTTTCCACGACAAGGGCGCGCCGCTGCGCCCGGTCATCAAGACGCACCCCGAGACCGGCCGAAAGTCTCTCTACACCGGGCGGCACGCCTACGAAATCCGGGGCATGGGCGAGGAAGAGTCCGAGGCACTGCTCAACAAGCTGATGGTGGATGCCTGCCAACCGCCGCGAACCTACCGGCATTCGTGGACGGTTGGCGATCTGGTGGTCTGGGACAACCGCTGCGTGATGCACCGGGCGAGGCCGTACGACCCGAGCCACAAGCGCGTGCTGCGCGCATCACGGATCTCCGGCGAACCCGAAACCGAGCTGGCGCCCACCTTCGCCGATCCCCGGGCCGAGGGATTCAACGCGTCGGCGACGAACGAGTCGTCACTGAACGAATCCAAAGTGGCGGCGAGCAGCCAATAGGGCGTGTGTTAGATGGCGCTCACTTCTCGCGTCCTGGAGGGACGCCACTTCGTGGCGCAAGCCCTCGGCGCCGCTCTGTGCGCGGTACTTACCTCCGCTGCCCTTGGTCAAGAAGCCGAGTTGCTGGGCGTACAACCCGCAGCTGTCAAAGACGGCGCCGTTGAGGTCTACGGGATCGTACGGGGTCTCGGCGACCATCCATACGAGGATGGCACCGTGCTCGCCGTCCAAGTCGCTGCGGCCGATTCGGACGCGTCAACGGACTTACGCCTGGAGGCTGATGGCGAGCCGTGCCCGGACTGTACGGCGACGCATTACTACCTCGTGCGCGAACCGGGCGAACAGAAACCCAAGATCCTGGTCCGTGGTGCGCCCGGGTCCGTCACCCATATCCATATCGACGGCAAGGAATACATGATGGGGGGCTTGAGCCTGGCGTGGACCGACGATGGCAAGCCGAGGCTTGAGCGCGCCACGCTGTTGCAGACCGGATTCGTACCACCCCTCTTCAAGCGGCGGTTGAGGATCCGGTTCGATGCGCCGCTCGATCCCGGGACTCTCGTCGACGACATCGCCCGGATGGCGATGCGCGATGCGATGGAACGAGATCATCTCGCCCAAGAAGCCTATGAGGCGACCGTTCAACGCGTGTCGGCAGGACGCGATGCGCCATGAATGAAGACAGTGCCGAGCGGGGTATCGAGGTCGTCGAGGATTTCATCCGGACGTTCAATGCGCAGGACCACGAACGCCACGCCGAGACACTGAACTATCCGCACATCCGCCTCGCCAACGGAAGGTTCACCACCATCGAGAACGCCGAGGCGTTCATCGAGGGTTGCAGACGCGGCGAGTCACGCCTGCGGGACGAGGGTTGGCACCATACGGTCGTCGCCAGTCTCGATGTGGTCCACGCCGGCCGCGACAAGGTCCACATCGCGATCACCAACGACCGTTGTCGGGCAGACGGCACCGTCTATCACAGCTTCGATACGTTCTGGATCGCGACCCTGGTGGATGGTCATTGGGGAATTCAGTTCCGGTCGAGTTTTCTCCACGCCTCGTAAACGAGGCCGCATCAATTCATCAGAATGTCGATGGCTTGTTCGCAAGCCGCCGTGGCGCGTGCCGCCACTTCCACCGGGGTGCAGCTTCCCAGGGGATGTTCCAGGATCACGAACGGATAGTCTGGCAGACCCATCATCCGGGCGATGTTGCGGGCCGTGACCTCGAACGGCGCGGTGCACAGGACCACGGCCCGTTTGCCGGTCTGCTCGAAGGTGATGCCGTCATGCAAACTGCACGTCGAGCAACTGCCTCAGTCGCCCGCGGCGGTGATGAGGTAGTCGCACTCCGGGGATAGGTTGGTCAGCATCTCGGCGGGTGCGGGCGCCGAGGCGTTGTTCTTCGACACCATCGGCAGCACTGTGCCACCGAAGCGGGCGCGAAGGAGATCCGCCGTCTCCGTCAGCAACTTGTCAGCGTTGAGTTTGCGGTTCGACAGCAGGCCGATGGTCAGCCCGTCGAGGCTGGCAAGCGCCGGTGCCCGCTGGCTGTCCGGCTCCTTGGCGGGCACCGTGGGATCAATGAGTCTCATGGATCTTCTCCGTCAGCAGTCGATACACACGCCGATGGCCTGGGTCTGCATGATGGAACCCCGACCGCGGCTCCAGGAGGGAATGAACGCCGAGTGGCCGCCGGCATCACCGCCGCCCACGGTGACCAGGATGTCATCGGCCGTCATGCCGCGATGGCAGTCATCCCGACCCTGCCGTGCGTAGCCACCGTCGAGTTTGCCAAGCCGCTCGATGGCGTCGCGCGGCTGCTTCGCGTGTTCGAATAGGTACTCCCGGATGTCGCCCTTGGTCCAACCCGGTCGGGCAACGATCTCGGCGTGTTCCGGCGAGAGCACGACGACGCTCTGACCGGTACTGATGCAGCCGTAGTTGGCCATGGCGTTCGCCATCGTATCGAGGATCGCTTCGGGTGTGTTGCCGCCGTGGTTTTCCACGTTGCAGAAGCCGGCGCCGGCGAACACGGTGACCGAACTCGTGCCCTCGGGGTAGCCGAACTCCTCCCAAAGCGGCGGCCAGGGATTCCGGTCCACCCGCTCGCCAATGCAGAAGCTGTACTTGCCGGGGTTGCCCTGGGTCGACTTGTCGGCGACGCCCGGCACGATCCTGAAGACGTTCATGAGCGTCAGCCGGACCGACCGGCCGATGGTCGCGTTGGCGCGGTTGCCGGGTCCGAACAGGTTGACGCCGACGTTGAGGCCGATGTCGTCGACAACGGGGCCGCTGACGATCAGGAGGTGGCCGGAACCGCCGGTGCTGACGGTGCTGCCGTGGAAGTTGAAGGGTTCCCGGTCCATGGCCTCGAAGGCCGCGACGATGATCGGGAAATACTCGGGCAGACAGCCCGCCATGACGGCGTTCACGGCTGCCGCGTGGATGGTCAGTTCGAGCCTGGTTGCGGGATGGTGTGCGATCACCGTCTCCGGCGGTCGGCCTTCCATCGCCAGCATCGCCTGCACCCGGCTCTCCTCCGGGGGTACGACCGGCAGACCATCGGTCCAACCCTGCTCGTAGCAGTAGTCGATGGCTTCCAGCGGGTCGTTGCCGACCTCGTGGAGGTTCGTGGCTTCGGCCATGTTCACTCCCATACCTTTTCCCACCGCCCGCTCTCAACCGAGCGATACATGGCGAGCCCGGTGCGCAGTTCGCCGAGCGAGTAGGCCGGTGGCGCTTCGAGCTCCTTGCCGTCGAGAACCGCGCAACAGAAGTCGTTGAGTTCTTCGCCGTAACTCGCGGCCTTGCCCTCGTACGAGCTCATCAACGCCAATCCCGTTGGGTGCTCGCTGTTGTAGAGCCGGAGCCGGCCGTCGCGGCCACGCTCCATGACCAGCTCGCCTTCGGTGCCGGTGACACGGAAGTCCTCCACCGGGCCCACGGTGCCGGGGTAGAGGAACGCCTCGAAGGTGGCGACAACGCCGCTCTCGAAACGCATCAGCGCACGCGCCGACGACTCGCCCTCCATGTCCGCGACGTGGCGCGCGGTCGCCGCGATCACTTCGTCGATCTCGCCGAGCATCATCCGCAGCGGACGGATCCAGTGGGCGCCACCGTCTATCGATATGCCGCCGCCGGCGCGGGCCAGTTCGAAACGCCAAGGCTTGGCACCGGGGGGCACGTTCTGCGGGTCGTAGAAACACGCCCGCGCGGTGACTACGTCGCCGATCGCACCGGCGTCGATCAACTCGCGCACCTTCTGCACGTCGGTCCAGTACTGGGCCTGTTCCGCGATCATGAACACGGTGTCTGTCTGCGCCGCGGCCGCGAGGATGCGCTCGCAGCTCTCGAGGTTGTGGGCCATGGGTTTTTCGAGACAGACGTGCTTGCCCGCCGCGAACGACTCCAAGGTCGCCGGTTCGTGGAGGTCGTGGGGCAGCATGATGTCGACGGCGTCGAAGTCGCCATCCGACAAGGCGTCGGTGAGCGACGAGTACCCGGCGGCACCGGTCTGTTCCGACATGGCCGCCACCTGCGCCGGGTTCGTGTCGACGACGGCGGTCACGTCGATGCGGGGGGCGTGTTTCTGGATGCCCCGCCAGTGGGCGCGGGCGATGCCACCGCAGCCGACGAAGGCCATGCTCAGGCGGTTGTCGGCCACCGTCAGCGCACCGTCAGGCGGGCAACCGCAGTTTCGTTGAGCTCGATGCCGAAGCCCGGCCTATCGGTCAACTCCATGGTGCCGTTCCTCGGCAGGACATCCTCGCCGTAGAGGTCGGCCACCTCGTCGAGGGGTCCCGAGAACTCGATGGAGAACTCGTGCGGGCGGGTGGCGTTCTGCACGGTGGCGTAGACGTGCAGCGAGGCCATCGAGTTGATTCCCGCCTGCGGGCTGTGCGGCATGACCGGCTTGTTCAGCGTGGTCGCCATCTCGTAGATGCGCTTTACCTCGCTAGGGCCGCCTGCGTTCACTATATCGGGTTGCAGGATGTCCGGGTCGCCGAGTAGGACCAGGTGATGGAACCACCAGCGGAAGGCGTCCTGTTCGCCCGCCGATACCGCGACATCCAGGGTATCGGCGATCTGCTTCAAGCCCGGCAGGTCGTAGTGCGGAATGGGTTCCTCGAAATGGTCGATACCCAAGGCTTCGAAGCGGCGGCCCTGCTGGATCGCCGTGGACACGGAATAGCCGTTGTTGGCGTCGAAACCGAGATATTCGCCACCCGAAAGAAACTCCCGAGCCGCCTTGAAGAGGCGATAGTCCTTCTCCGGGTCCATGTCCTGGCGCCAGCCGCGCCAGTCCATGCGGATCTTGAACGCCCGGAAACCCCGCTCCCAACCGTCCTTGACCAGTGCGAGCATCTCGTCGGGCTGCATCCGCCAACCGGAGCCGGTGCTCCAGTAGAGCGGGATGGAGGTTCGCCTGGCGCCGCCCATCAAGGTGTGGACCGGTAGGCCCGCATCCTTGCCGAGCAGATCCCAAAGAGCGACATCCACCACGCCCACGACCCAGCCCGGCAGCTTGTAGAAGCGTTCGTCCCGGCCGAGAGCGAAGGTCTCCCAGTGACGGTCTACGAGCCGTGGATCCTCGCCGACCAGCGCGGGCTTGATCGCGCTTTCGAGGTAGGCGTTGAAGACCGCGTTGTTGCGCCCGGGGATTTCCGCCCAGCCCTCGACACCGGCGTCGGTCTGGATTCGCAACAGGCCCTTGCCGATCGACAGGGGTGTGTGCGTGATGTCCGTTACGACCATAGTGGGCCACTATAGCAAGCCGCCTCGATTCGATGCGAAGGTATACTCGACCGGATGCGCATCGAAGACTGGCCGTCGGCCATATCCCTCTCCCCTCTACCGGGAACTCAAGCAACTCGAACTCTTGGAGCATGTTGCCGCAACGCGCAAAATAGCGTTTTGCAGGATAGACAGATTGCAGAGCTGAGGAGCATTTGAAATGCCAAACAGACTTGAAGGCAAGGTCGCCATCGTCACCGGCGGCAACAGCGGGATCGGCGAGTCCACGGGCCACTTGTTCGCCCGCGAGGGAGCGAAGGTCATCCTCATGGCACGCAGGGAGGCACAGGGCCAGGAGGTGGCTTCCGCCATCCGCGATGCCGGCTTCGAGGCGACGTTCGTTCCCTGCGACGTAGGTGACGACGAGTCCGTCAAGGCGGCGGTCGCGCAAGCCGCGACCACGTACGGTCGAATCGACGTGCTGTTCAACAACGCGGGCGGAGGAGGAGGCGGTCGATTCCCCGAAGAATCGAATTCCGATTGGCTGCGCATCGTCAACACGAACTTGACGGGCACGTTCTACGTCAGCCAGGCCGTCTGGCCACATCTTGTGGCCGCCGGCGGGGGCGCGGTGGTCAACATGTCCTCGCTCGCCGCACAGCGGGGATTCAGTCCCCGCATGCAGGACGAGTTCGGCACCGCATCGGCGTCCTACTACGCCGCCAAGGCCGGCGTCGATGCGCTGACCCGGTACATGGCCGGTGCCGGCGGCCGCGACAACATCCGGGTCAACTGTGTCCGCCCGGGTCAGATTCTCACACCGGGTGCAACCAGGGGCACATCCAGGGATGCCGACGGCGGCCATCACGTCTTCGAGAAGATGTTCGACTACGCGCAGATCGTTCAGGGTCCGGGCTATCCGGACGACGTGGCGAACCTGGTGCTGTTCCTCGCCTGCGACGAGTCACGATTCATCTCGGGCGAGATCATCAACGTCGACGGAGGCGTCGCCGCGAAGATCTGACGCGTCGCGATGACCTGACTACGTTTTACCCAACAAAAAAGCCCGAGGGCAATGCCCTCGGGCTTTTGAATTAATGCCTGACAACGACCTACTCTCACATGGGGAGACCCCACACTACCATCGGCGCTGAGACGTTTCACTACTGAGTTCGGGATGGATTCAGGTGGTACCGACTCGCTATGGTCGTCAGGCAAACCGTTTAACCGGTGAACAAATCCGTACTCAATCAAGCTGCCAACGATGAAATGCAAAAATGCGCGCCCAGGCCACCGGAAATTTGCCCGATATCCCTCCGACTTCCTGGTCAACTGACCGGTCATCGCATGGACTCGGTTATATGGTCAAGCCGCACGGGCAATTAGTACGGGTTAGCTCAACGCCTCGCAGCGCTTACACATCCCGCCTATCAACCTCGTAGTCTACGAGGGCCCTTTAGAAATCTCGAAGATTTGGTGAGATCTTATCTCGAGGAGGGCTTCCCGCTTAGATGCTTTCAGCGGTTATCCCTACCGAACATAGCTACCCGGCGATGCCACTGGCGTGACAACCGGAACACCAGAGGTTCGTCCACTCCGGTCCTCTCGTACTGAGAGCAGCTCCTCTCAAATCTCAAACGCCCACGGCAGATAGGGACCGAACTGTCTCACGACGTTCTAAACCCAGCTCGCGTACCACTTTAAATGGCGAACAGCCATACCCTTGGGACCGGCTCCGGCCCCAGGATGTGATGAGCCGACATCGAGGTGCCAAACACCGCCGTCGATGTGAACTCTTGGGCGGTATCAGCCTGTTATCCCCGGAGTACCTTTTATCCGTTGAGTCATGGCCCTTCCATTCAGAACCACAAGATCACTAAGACCGTCTTTCGACCCTGCTCGACCCGTCGGTCTCGCAGTCAAGCGCACTTCCGCCTTTATACGCATTGCATGATTTCCGACCATGCTGAGTGCACCTTCGTACTCCTCCGTTACTCTTTAGGAGGAGACCGCCCCAGTCAAACTACCCACCACACACTGTCCTCGACCCAGCTAATGGGCCTAAGTTAGAACCCCAACATAGCAAGGGTGGTATTTCAAGGATGACTCCACGAAAGCTGACGCCTTCGCTTCAAAGTCTCCCACCTATCCTACACAAACTAAGTCAAAGTCCAGTGTGAAGCTGTAGTAAAGGTTCACGGGGTCTTACCGTCTAGCCGCGGGAACACGGCATCTTCACCGCGATTTCAATTTCACTGAGTCTCGGGTGGAGACAGTGTGGCCATCGTTACGCCATTCGTGCAGGTCGGAACTTACCCGACAAGGAATTTCGCTACCTTAGGACCGTTATAGTTACGGCCGCCGTTTACCAGGGCTTCGATCACAAGCTTCGTCCGTGAGGACTAACTTGATCAATTAACCTTCCGGCACTGGGCAGGCGTCACACCCTATACGTCCTCTTACGAGTTTGCAGAGTGCTGTGTTTTTAGTAAACAGTCGCAGCCACCTGGTATCTTCGACCGCCAACAGCTCAGGAAGCAAGTTCCATCACCGCCAGCGGCGCACCTTCTCCCGAAGTTACGGTGCCATTTTGCCTAGTTCCTTCACCCGAGTTCTCTCAAGCGCCTTGGTATTCTCTACCCGACCACCTGTGTCGGTTTTGGGTACGGTCGTCTTCTGCCTGATGCTTAGAGGTTTTTCCTGGAAGCGTGGCATCGGCTGCTTCCGGGTCGCAATGACCCGTTCGTCGTCACATCTCGGCCTTGAGAGATCCCGGGTTTACCAAAGATCTCAGCCTACGTGCTTTCACCTGGATAACCATCACCAGGCCAACCTAGCCTTCTCCGTCACCCCATCGCAGCAAAAGTCGGTGCTGGAATATTAACCAGCTTCCCATCGACTACGCCTTTCGGCCTCGCCTTAGGGGCCGACTTACCCTGCGCCGATGAGCGTAGCGCAGGAACCCTTGGTCTTTCGGCGAGGAGGACTTTCACCTCCTTTATCGTTACTCATGTCAGCATTCTCACTTCTGATACCTCCAGCAAACCTCGCGGTCCACCTTCACAGGCTTACAGAACGCTCCTCTACCGGCTGTGCTGATGCACAGCCCCGCAGCTTCGGTACATGGTTTGAGCCCCGTTACATCTTCCGCGCAGGCCGACTCGACCAGTGAGCTATTACGCTTTCTTTAAAGGATGGCTGCTTCTAAGCCAACCTCCTGGCTGTCTGAGCCTTCCCACATCGTTTCCCACTTAACCATGATTTGGGGACCTTAGCTGGCGGTCCGGGTTGTTTCCCTCTCGACGACGGACGTTAGCACCCGCCGTCTGTCTCCCTCGCTAGCACTCATCGGTATTCGGAGTTTGCATGGGGTTGGTAAGTCGAGGTGACCCCCTAGCCCAAACAGTGCTCTACCCCCGATGGTGATACGAGAGGCTCTACCTAAATAGTTTTCGAGGAGAACCAGATATCTCCGGGCTTGATTAGCCTTTCACTCCGAGCCACAGGTCATCCCCCCATTTTTCAACATAGGTGGGTTCGGGCCTCCAGTCAGTGTTACCTGACCTTCACCCTGCCCATGGCTAGATCGCCCGGTTTCGGGTCTACTCCTACCGACTACGACATGCACCGAAGTGCACGCTTACGCCCATTTGAGACTCGGTTTCCCTACGGCTCCCCTAAACGGTTAACCTCGCCAGTAAAAGTAAGTCGCTGACCCATTATACAAAAGGTACGCAGTCACCTAGCGACAACGATACGACACGCCGTCCGAAGACCGCGGATCGCTCATATTGTCGCCATGGCTCCCACTGCTTGTACGCATCCGGTTTCAGGTTGCTATTTCACTCCCCTCACAGGGGTTCTTTTCACCTTTCACTCACGGTACTGGTTCGCTATCGGTCAGCTGAGAGTATTTAGCCTTGGAGGATGGTCCCCCCTCGTCACCGGCCGAAGCCGGAGACTGTTCAGACAGGATTTCACGTGTCCCGCCCTACTCGATTTCACGGGTCGATCGTTTTCGCGTACGGGGCTATCACCCACTTTGGCGCGCCTTTCCAGGCGCTTCCGCTAACGAGAGACTCGTCGCAAACGCAAGCGTTCGCAACTTGTCAAAACCGATCCGCTTAAGGGCTGGTCCCCTTTCGCTCATCGCTACTAAGGGAATCTCGGTTGATTTCTTTTCCTCCGGGTACTTAGATATTTCAATTCCCCGGGTTTGCCTCGCACACCTATGTATTCAGTGCACGATAACCAATGGACTTGGTTGGGTTTCCCCATTCGGAAATCCCCGGATCAAAGTCTGTTTACCGACTCCCCGAGGCTTATCGCAGGTAGCCACGTCCTTCATCGCCTTCAGCTGCCAAGGCATCCACCGAATGCGCTTATTCGCTTGACCATATAACCCAGCCCACGAGTTTTATTTCGGGAGCCGGATACAACGGTCGCAAATCGCCGGTTTTTATACCTGCGACCGAAAAAACGGCTGATGCCGTATATCGGTCGCGCACAGCGGACTGAGAGATCCACTGTGCAGACGCACAAATTTTCATTTCAATTGGGTACAGGCGTCCGCCCGCCGTCGCCTAGTGTCGGCGATGGCAAGGCTGACGCCTTGGCTTCATTGAGTACGGATTGTTAAGGAACGGTCAGTCAAAAAGAGCCGACGTCAAAACGATGCAGCAAGTGTTCATGCATCGTTTGGATGCGGGCTCTCGGAACGGGGAGCGGACTTGGTGGAGCCGAGGAGGATCGAACTCCTGACCTCCTGCGTGCAAGGCAGGCGCTCTCCCAGCTGAGCTACGGCCCCGACGTTGATAGGTGGGGGTCTGGTGGGTCTGGGTGGACTTGAACCACCGACCTCACCCTTATCAGGGGTGCGCTCTAACCAACTGAGCTACAGACCCTCTGCGATTTGGCCAACCCACAATCCCCGGTGGCACCAGGTGAGGGTTGCACGCTTTCGTCGTCCAGTTCGGACTCCGGCCAGGTTGATCACAACCGGCACGGGCAACCGCACGCCCTCGGGCGCGATAGCGGTCACCCTTTTACGGAGTAGGCGCGAAAGACAAACCATTCGTGTGAGCGCTCGACCCGAGACTCAAGCTGGATCGAGTCATTCGGCAATGCTGATTGCGTTGCCGAAGTCGATCTTCAAGGTTAAGGAGGTGATCCAGCCGCAGGTTCCCCTACGGCTACCTTGTTACGACTTAGTCCCAGTCATGAATCACACCGTGGTAACCGTCCCCCCGAAGGTTAGACTAGCTACTTCTGGTGCAACCCACTCCCATGACTTGACGGGCGGTGTGTACAAGGCCCGGGAACGTATTCACCGCGACGTTCTGATTCGCGATTACTAGCGATTCCGACTTCAAGGAGTCGAGTTGCAGACTCCTATCCGGACTACGAGCGGTTTTTTGGGATTGGCTCGCCCTCGCGGGATCGCAGCCCTTTGTACCGCCCATTGTAGCACGTTTGTAGCCCACCACGATAAGGGCTATGACGACTTGACCTCGTCCCCACCTTCCTCCGGTTTGTCACCGGCAGTCTCCTTAAAGTTCCCGGCATGATCCGCTGGCAAATAAGGATAAGGGTTGCGCTCGTTACGGGACTTAACCCAACATCTCACGACACGAGCTGACGACAGCCATGCAGCACCTGTCACACGGTTCCCGAAGGCACCAATCCATCTCTGGAAAGTTCCGTGGATGTCAAGTGGTGGTAAGGTTCTACGCGTAGCATCGTATTAAACAACATGCTCCACCGCTTGTGCGGGCCCCCGTCAATTCACTTGAGTTTTAACCTTGCGGCCGTACTCCCCAGGCGGAGAACTTATCGCGTTAGCTTCGCCACTAAGCCCTCAAGGGGCCAAACGGCTAGTTCTCATCGTTTACGGCGTGGACTACCAGGGTATCTAATCCTGTTTGCTCCCCACGCTTTCGCACATGAGCGTCAGTTTCAGTCCAGGAGGCCGCCTTCGCCACTGGTGTTCCTTCCTATATCTACGCATTCCACCGCTACACAGGAAATTCCACCTCCCTCTACTGAACTCTAGTTTGTCAGTTTGAAATGCAATTCCCAGGTTGAGCCCGGGGCTTTCACATCTCACTTAACAAACCGCCTACGCGCGCTTTACGCCCAGTAATTCCGATTAACGTTCGCACCCTCCGTATTACCGCGGCTGCTGGCACGGAGTTGGCCGGTGCTTCTTCTGTGGTTAACGTCAATGGCCGGCGGTATTACCGCCGGTTTTTTCTTCGCCACTGAAAGTGCTTTACAACCCTAAGGCCTTCTTCACACACGCGGCATGGCTGCATCAGGCTTTCGCCCATTGTGCAATATTCCCTACTGCTGCCGACCGTAGCCGTCTGGGCCGTGTCTCAGTCCCAGTGTGGCTGATCGTCCTCTCAGACCAGCTATGGATCGTCGCCTTGGTAGGCCATTACCCCACCAACAAGCTAATCCAACGCAGGCTCCTCCGATAGCGTGAGGTCCGTCCGTCACGACCGAAGCCGCGACGGGGTTAGAGCCCCCACTTTCATCCCCGGCCAAAAGACCGGTGATCGTATGCGGTATTAGCTCGAGTTTCCCCGAGTTGTCCCCCACTACAGGGTAGATTCCTACGCGATACTCACCCGTTCGCCACTTTACTCAGCCCCGAAGGGCCTTTCTCGTTCGACTTGCATGTATTAGGCCTGCCGCCAACGTTCAATCTGAGCCATGATCATACTCTTCACTTTATTAGCTAAGCCGAAGCGCCGGCGTACGCAAAGCGTCCACCAACTCAACGGCCGAAGGGTTTGCTCGAGGCTCGTGAATCGAGCGCCCACACGAATGGCTTGTCTTCACGTTCTTAAAGAGCGGGCGCGAAGGGCTGAGCCTTCGGGCCAAGGGCTGCGTATCATACGCCCGGCCTTTACCTTGTCAATGGCTATTTTGGTGTCCGACGGCGCGCCACGACACACCTGTCGGGCTAGGGCTCGGCGAGGACGAGCAGGTGCCAGTTCTTGCGGCCTCGGCGGAGCAGGTGAAAGCGCCCGTGAAGGGCATCCGCGGCGTCCAAGCGCATGGTCGGATCCGTAACTCCCGCGCCGTTCAAACGAATGCCGTTACCCTGAACCAGGTGCCGCGCGGCACCGTTGGAGCTGGCGAGGCCAGCCGCGGTGAGAGCGGTCAGGAGCCCCGTACCGGGCGCGACCTCGGTGCGCGCCATGCCATCGCGTTCCAGTTGTGCCATATCGTCCGCACCGAGGCTGCGGATGTCGCCGTCGAACAGCGCCGCCGTGATCCGTTCGGCGGACGAGACCCCGGCGTCGCCATGGACCAACCGGGTCGCCTCCACGGCCAGCAGACGCTGCGCCTCGCGGCGCTCCGGATGCGCCTCCAACGACGCATGGGCGGCGTTGATCGCGTCCTCCTCCAGTAGAGTGAAGCAGCGCAGGAAACTCCCCACATCGGCATCCGCACTGTTCAGCCAGAACTGGTAGAAAGCGTACGGCGAGGTCCGGTCGGCATCCAGCCACACGGCGCCAGCCGCACTCTTACCGAACTTCGAGCCGTCCCCTTTGGTGACGAGCGGCATCGACAAGGCGTACGCGGGGCGACGCAGAACACGGCGTACCAGGTCGATGCCGGAGACAATGTTCCCCCACTGATCCGAGCCTCCCACCTGCACGTCGCAGTCGTAGCGGCGCGCCAGCTGTAGGAAGTCGAAGGCCTGCAGCAGCGCGTAGCTGAACTCGGTGTAGGAGATGCCCGATCCGTCGCGCTCGAGCCGCGACCGGACGAAATCGCGCTGGATCATCGCGTTCACGGAGAAGTGCTTGCCCACATCCCGCAGGAAGCTGATCACGTCGACGTCGCGGGTCCATTCCAGGTTGTTCACCACGATTGCTGCATTCGAACCGTCGGTGTCGACGATCCCAGCAACCTGGTGACCGATCGACTCAACCCAGGCTTCGATGGTCTCGGCCGTGTTCAGCGTCCGCTCCTCGGTCCGCCCGGAGGGATCGCCGATGGCACCGGTCGCGCCACCGAGCACGACGATGGGACGGTGGCCCGCCAACTGCAGGCGGCGGAGCATCAAAAGCGGCACCAGGTTGCCGACCTGCAGACTCGGCGCGGTCGGGTCGAACCCGGCGTAGATGCGCCGCGAGCCACTGTCGAGATGTTCCTCCAAGCCGGCGTGATCGGACACCTGGGCGATCAAGCCGCGTCGGGAAAGAGAACTCAGTAGCGAGGGGGTCACGACGGGCGATTATCAGACGCACCACGGCTCGGTACAACACCACCGTCCACCACAATCCTCCGTGGGACGAAATGATTGAGAGGAAACAGAGTGTTACAGTGTGTCACCGGGGGTTCACATCGCTGTCCGATCGCCTATACTCCGATGCTTTGGGTTCTCGTTAGGAGGAGGGCCGGGATTACGGCGGGCCACCGCCAAGATCAGGAGCGACCTTGGTACGGTTTCCAACAACCCATCTCGCCCTTGTAACGGCGTTGTCGGTGTCTCTTGCTGCGGTATGGATCTTCAGCGACGTTCCTGAGTCCGCCAATGCCGCCGCCGCCGACCTCGAATCCGGATCGTCTACCTCGGCAACTCCCGTACCCCCACCGCCCGATGCGGTGACGAAACCCCTGGACCCGCCGCCTCTGGAGACGTTCGTCGCGCGCGTTCGACGAGGCGACTCGCTGTCGGACATCTTCGAGCGCAATGGAATCCCCGCCCGCGACCTGCAGCTGCTGATCGACAGCGGCCCGTTGGGCAAACGGCTGGAGAACATCTTCCCCGGCTACGAGTTCGAGTTCGGCCGCGACATCCAAGCCAACCTCGTGCATCTGAAGTATCGTCCGAGTCGCGAGGAGACCGTCGAGTTTCAAAGGATCGGTGACCGCTTCGAGGGATCCGCCGTCGTCAGGGATCCGGAAAACGTCCCCCAATACCGGGGCGGGCGCATCGAGCGCACACTCTTCTCCGCCTGCCATGGCGTCGGTCTAGACGACCAATTCGCCACACGCCTCGCCGAGATATTCCGCTGGGATATCGACTTCATCCTCGATGTCCGCAAGGACGATGAGTTCCACGTGCTCTACAACGAGCAACGAATTGACAACCAGTTCGTCGGCTTCGGCGACATCCTCGCCGTGGAGTTCATCAACCAGGGGGAGACCTACCGGGCCGTTCGCTACGATGACGGCAAGGGCGCCATCGGCTACTACACCCCGGACGGCGAGAGCATGCGCAAGCGTTTCCTGCGGGCTCCGCTCGACTTTTCGCGCATCAGTTCGGACTTCAACCTCAAGCGTATACACCCCCTGTGGAAGAGCGAGATGCCGCACCTCGGCATCGACTACGCCGCACCCACGGGTACGCCCGTCAAGGCTTCCGGCGACGGTACCGTGCTCACCGCCTCGAAGACGTCCGCGAAGGGCAACTACATCGTCATCCGGCACGGTGAGCAGTATCAGACCAAGTACCTGCACCTGTCGCGGTTCGCTCGGGGCATCGAGAAGGGCAAACGGGTTCAGCAGGGCCAGGTCATCGGCTATGTCGGAGCCACGGGTTGGGCGACCGGCCCCCACCTGCACTACGAATTTCTGGTGCGCGGTGTCCACCTGAATCCCCGCAAGGCCCTGGCCACACCGCCACAAGCGAGCCCCATCAGTCCCGAAGACCGGGTGAGTTTCGACTCTTCGACCGCGCTGCTGCTGGCCGACCTGAACAGCCGCAAGAAGAGCCAGCAGCTCGCCTCCCTCGACGCCGCCCGGTAGCGACGACCCTTGCGGTCGCCTGTGTTCGGTAGTCGAACGCCGCGCGATCGTCGGCACAAGCACCCCCAGCGAAAGTCTCAACACGGGCCGGACCCATGCAGTTCGTCGGCGTGATGTCCGGGACGAGCGTCGACGGGCTCGACGTCGCCTTGTTGGCTGTCGACACCGGCACGCCTCGCATAGTCGCTGCCGACACCGTACCCCTGCCGGACCGTCTCGCCACGGCCCTGACAAGCCTGGCAACGCCCGGGCCGAACGAGATCGTACGAATGGGCGATGCCGATGCAGCATTGGGCGAGTTCATCGGTCAAACCGTGGCGGCGTGTCTCGAACGTTGGGGAACCTCTCCACGGGACGTACGCGCAATCGGCTGCCACGGTCAAACCATCCGCCACCACCCTGAAGCGTCGCCGCCGTTCACCGTGCAGATCGGCGACCCCAACCGGATCGCCGAGGTCACCGGCATCGATGTCGTCGCGGACCTTCGGCGTCGCGATCTGGCGGCCGGCGGCGAGGGCGCACCGCTGGCACCGCTGTTCCACGAGGCGCTATTCCGGGACAGCGTGCGGCACCGCATCGTGGTCAACATCGGCGGCATCGCCAACGCGACGATGCTGCCTGCCGCATCCGCCGCCATACTCGGGTTCGACACCGGGCCCGGAAACGCCCTTCTCGACGCCTGGTCCCGACATTGTCTGTCCGCACCGTTCGACCGCGACGGGGCATGGGCCGCGAGCGGCGAATCCCAGCCAAGGCTGCTGGAAGCGCTACAGGCGGACGCGTTCGTCGCCCGGGAACCACCGAAGAGCACCGGCAAGGAGACCTACAACCTCGACTACATCGTCGCCGCCTGCAGGAGCCACGACCTGAAGGCGGCGGATGTGCAGGCGACACTGGCCGAGTTCACCGCGGGGAGTATCGCCAAGGCGGTGCGGCGTTGGGGACCATCCGAAGGTGACCTCGTGGTCTGCGGCGGCGGTCGTCGGAACACCCACCTCATGCAGCGACTGACCGCCAATCTCGACGGCTACCCCGTGGTGCCCTGCGACGAACTCGGGGTCGACGGAGACGCCTTGGAAGCCGCTGCGTTCGCTTGGTTCGCGCATCACCGTCTCGAAGGGCTGGCAGGCAACGCGCCGGCGGTCACCGGCGCCCGCGGACCACGGGTGCTGGGTGCCGTGTATACCGGTCAGCCGCCCTGAAGGGCGCGTCTTCCTAGTCTAGGAATGCTCTGATCAAGCCGTCCTTGGCTTGATCAGAAACGCAAAAACAAGAGCGCGCCGACTGCCAAGCAACAAGACGGAGCACTTATTCCATACAAGCTTGCGCCGTAGAAGTTTCGCGCCAGCGAAAATTCCACCCATCCGTCCGGATGGGCCGCGACCGTCAGGTCGCGCTAGATCGCGAACGAGTTGCCGCAGCCGCAGGTGGACGAAGCGTTGGGGTTGGCAACCACGAACTGGGCGCCGGACAAGTCCTCCTTGTAGTCGATCTCGGCGCCCACCAGGTATTGGTAGCTCATGGGATCGACGACGGCGGTCACGCCGTTGCGCTCGACCACGGAGTCGTCGTCCGCGATGCTGTCGTCGAACGTGAACCCATATGAGAACCCGCTGCAGCCGCCGCCCGTTATGAACACGCGAAGCCTGAGGGCGCTGTTGCCCTCGTCCTCGATCAGTTCACGGACCTTGTCCGCGGCGCGGGGCGAAAATTGGATGTCCACGTCCATTGATCCGATTATAGCCGTTCCCCGTCGCGCATCGGCGCGCTCCGCTCATAGCTTCGTTCATAGTAGTCGCGCCATGCACCAAGCCGGTGCCCCCCTACGGTTATAGTTGCTCGCTCCGCTGATCCGCAACACCGGCAAGGAGCCTCGCCTGTCCACCATCTCCCGAGCCAAGGGCACCGTCGCGGAGTTCTTTCACAGGCAGCTTGCCGGAGGAACGGCGCTACCCGAGATGTCGATGCTGGCGATCATCGTGGGCGTGTTCACGGCTACCGTCGTGCTCTTGTTCCGCGGAGCCATCGAGGCCGCCGCCTGGCTCACCGGGCGTCCGGACGCCGAGAACTTCGAGGCCCTCGGCATCACTTGGCACCTGCTGCTTCCCGTAGCGGGAGCAGTCGTGGTCGGCTTGATGCTCACTCGATCGCCGCCCGACTCGCGTCGTTTCGGCGTGGTGCACGTCATGGAACGGCTGGCACGGCACCGCGGGCGACTGCCTTGGCGCGGTGCGGTGCATCAGTTCGTGGGCGGCGTCATCGGCCTGGCGACCGGCCTGTCCGGCGGCAGGGAAGGTCCGGCCGTTCACCTCGGAGCCGCCACTTCCAGTCTGCTCGGACAAGCGCTTCGACTCCCCGACAATTGCGTCCGCACCCTTGTTGCGTGCGGTTCCGCGGCCGCCATCGGGGCATCGTTCAATACCCCCATGGCCGGGGTCATCTTCGCCATGGAAGTGGTGATGATGGAGTATGCGATTACGAGTTTCGTACCCATCATCATCGCCACGGTGACGGCAACCCTGCTCAGCCGCTGGTTCGTCGGCGATGTCATCGAGTTCCCCATTCCCTCCACGGAGATGGGCTCGCTCGTGGAGGTCCCCTACATCATGGTGGCGGGTGTCGTCGTCGGGCTCCTGGCCGGCACGTTCACCTACCTCGTGTCGGCTTTCGCGAAGCTCAGACCCTTGCCGTTCTGGGCCCAGGCGACGTTGGCGGGCGCGGTCACCGGGCTTGCCGCGCTGGCCGCCCCGGAAGTCCTGGGCGTGGGCTACGACACGGTCAACGCCGCACTTCTCGGCAACTTCGTCTGGACGACGCTGCTGGCGATCCTCGTCGCCAAGTTCGTCGCTTCAGCTGCCTGCGTCGGTGTGGGACTGCCGGTGGGCGTGATCGGTCCGACGCTTGTTCTGGGTGCGCTGCTCGGCGGGCTGATCGGCATCGCGGGCCACGTCGTGATACCCGAACATGCCTCGACGCCGGCGCTGTACGTGATGCTCGGCATGGCGGCGATGATGGCGGCCGTCCTGCAGGCACCGCTGGCGGCGTTGGTCGCGGTGTTGGAACTCACGTCCAGTCCGCGGGTCATCCTGCCTGCCATGCTCATCATCGCGATCGCCACCCTGACGACGAGCCTGTTCAAGCGTCGTTCGGCCCTCTTGACCACGCTCGCTACGCTAGGAGTTCGCTATCCTCCGCATCCTGCGGCGCAACACCTTCTGCGCGTCGGTGTCGCCGGCCTGATGGACCGAGAGTTCGTATTGACCACCGAGCCAACAGACAATGAGCTTCGCGACAGCCTGGCCCCGATGCCGCGTTGGATCGTCATCGAGGGTCCGGACGACCTTCGTTCAGTGGTCGATGCGAGGGATCTCGAGTCCCATAGCGACCCCTCCGGGGAAACGCGCGACATCATCGAGCAGTTGCGTCTCGCCGAACGCTATGAAGCCGGTGCCATCGACGTTCGCGCCACGCTTCAGGAGGCGCTCACCGAACTCAACCGCTTCGGCGTGGACACGCTGTGCGTCACCCGTTCGAGATCGGTGTGGAGATCGAACGGCGATTCCCGGAGGACCGTGGTCGGCGTGCTGACCCGCGAAGACATCGAAAGCCAAGCATGGTGGTAGGGTACCGCCGCACCCACGCAGACCAACCGCCTCGTCGACAAGCCAATTCGGAACCGGAACAGAAGTGAGATGAATCTCGATACCTCGACCAAGTTGCTCGCCAGGGCGGAGCTCTGCATTCCCGGTGGCGTGAATTCGCCCGTCCGCGCATTCCGGGGCGTCGGCGGCTCGCCGGTGTTCTTCAAAAGCGGCGATGGCGCCTGGCTCAGCGACGTGGATGGCAACCGCTACATCGACTACGTCGGGGCATGGGGGCCGATGCTGCAGGGGCACGCGTTCGCGCCGGTGATCGACGCCGTCCGCAACCGAGCTCTGTCCGGTCTCGGTTTCGGTGCGCCGAGCGAAGTGGAAGTCGAACTGGCCGAGGCGGTCGTTGCGCGGTTCGCCGCGATCGACAAGGTGCGCATGGTCAACTCGGGTACCGAGGCGACCATGACCGCCATCCGCCTAGCCCGGGCACACACCGGCCGCGACCTGATCGTCAAGTTCAAGGGTTGCTACCACGGGCATGCCGATGCCTTCCTGGCGCAGGCGGGCTCGGGCCTGCTGACCCTCGGCCTACCGGACTCGCCCGGCGTACCGCAGGACACCGCGAAGCACACCCTGACGCTGCCGTACAACGACGCCGAAGCAGTGACGGCGGCTGTCGACCGCTACGCCGACCGCATCGCCGGGATGATCGTCGAACCGGTGGCCGGCAACATGGGCTGCATTCCCCCGGCCGCGGGATTCCTCGAATCACTGCGTACGCTGACCACGGACGCCGGCGCGGTATTGATCTTCGACGAGGTGATCACCGGCTTTCGCGTGCACCCCGGCGGTGCCCAGACCCGCTACGGCGTGACCCCCGACCTGACCACCCTCGGCAAGGCGATCGGCGGCGGACTGCCGGTCGGCGCCCTCGGCGGACGCGGTGAACTCATGGACCAGCTCGCGCCCCTCGGGTCCGTGTATCAAGCGGGGACGCTATCCGGGAACCCGCTCACCATGAGTGCCGGACTGGCGATGATCGGCTCCCTGGACGCGGCGTTCTACGACACCTTGGCCGCCACCACCGAGCGCCTCGCCCGAGGCATCGAGGAACGCGGTCGAAACCACAACCTGCCGGTTGCGGTGAATCGGGTGTGCGGCATGCTGAGCCTGTTCTTCACGTCCGGCCCCGTGGGCGATTTCGACGACGTCGCGGTATCCGACGTCGATCGCTACCGCCGCTTCTTCCACGCCATGCTGGACGCCAGCGTCTATCTCGCGCCTTCCGCTTACGAGACGGTGTTCGTCTCCGGTGCCCACGGCGACGCGGAGATCGAGCACACCCTGGACGCCGTCGACCGGGCATTCGCCGGGCTCGCGGTCGACTGAGACGGTCTTGCAATGACACCAACTTCCGACTCGCCAGCGGCGTACGACATCTGCGGCATCGGCAATGCCCTGATGGACCTCGAATACGCCGTCGACGAGGCATTCCTACGCGACGCGGACCTGGTCAAGGGCCACATGGCACTGGTGGATGAAGACCGGATGGATGCCCTCACGGCCATCCTGTCGGATCACGACCCCCGAAGTCGCTCCGGAGGTTCCGCCGCCAACACGGTGTTCGCGGTGCAGGGATTCGGCGGCTGCGGCGCGTACTCGTGCCGCGTCGCCGGTGACCCGGTCGGTGATCGCTTTCTCGAAGAAATGCGCCGCGCCGGGATCGACACCATCGGCAACCACGGAGGCGACGGCAAGTCGGGCCGCTGCCTGACCCTGATCACCGACGACGCCGAACGAACCATGACGACCTTCCTGGGCGTTTCGGAGAACCTCTCCGTCGACGATCTGGACGATGCGACGATCGCAAAATCCGCCCACCTATATATGGAAGGCTACCTGGCGTCGTCGGCTTCGGGATGCGCGGCCGCCGTTCGGGCACGTGAGCTGGCGGAGTCCGAAGGCGTTCCCGTGAACGTCTCGTTCTCCGACCCCTCCATGGTGGCCGCCTTCCGCGATGGTCTCGAACGGATGCTCGGCAACGGCGTGGCGCAACTCTTCTGCAACGAGGACGAGGCGCTGCTATGGGCGGGAACCGACCGACTGGACGTCGCCGTGGTCGAACTCGGGGATATCGCGCCGTATGTAAACGTCACCCTCGGAGCGCGCGGCAGCCTCGTCTTCGCAAAAGGCAAGCGAACGGTCGCACCCGGCTACCCAAGCGACCTTGTCGACACAACGGGGGCCGGGGACATGTACGCCGGGGCCGTCGTCCACGCCCGCACCGAAGGGGCCGACCCAGTCGATGCGGCCAGGTTCGCAAACTTCGCGGCGGCCGAGGTCGTCGGCAAACACGGCGCACGACTGCACGGCATCGACGACTACGCGGCGCTGAAGCGACGCTTCCGGGCGACCGGCTCGTAGCGTATAGGACTGCCGGTCACGATGCGCCCGCCCGGGCGCGACGCACGGTGAGCACACCCGTCGGGGTGACTCCGGACACCGCGACGAGGCAACGGAGCGCCAGGACGCGCACACCGGCGTCCAGGGCGCGGCGCAGCGCGAGTCCGTAGTCCGCGTCGATCTCGTCCGCCGGACGCACCCTGTCGATGCCGTTGTGCAACACGCAGAAGACCAGCGCCGCCCCGGCCCCGGACCGAGCCAGCCGTGCGAGCGCATCGACGTGCCGGGTCGCACGGATACTGACCGCATCGGGGAACGCCCCGCTGTCGACAAGCCGAAGCGTCACCGACTTCACCTCCACGTAGACATCGCCCACGAGCAGATCGAAACGGCCGCCCTCCCCCGGAATGGCCACCTCGCGCCGGGCCGGGGATGTCTGCGCGAAACCCGGCAGAATCCCCGCCGACAACGCCTCAACCACCAGGCCGTTGGCCCGGGCCGTATTCACGCCGATCAGGTGGCCGTCGGCGTCCTCGACGATTTCCAGCGAGTGGCGATACTTGCGGCGCAGATTCGCCGATGTGGAATACCAGACGCGACTGCCGGGGTCGGCGCAACCCGTCATTGCGCCGGTGTTGGCGCAGTGGATGGTCATTTGTCGACCTTCCTGGGTCTCGACATCCGCCAGGAAACGTTTGTAGCGCCGTAGGAGCAGGCCTTGGCGAAGTGCCGGCTCGAACTTCACGCGGCACGCCCGGAAGCGCATTCCAGGGCGAACGACCGTGAAACGATTGTTAACCACGTCGATATAGCCATCACCCAGACGTTTTGGTAGGTTACGCGCCCTCTCGCCCGAGCCGAACACTGTACAGCTTATGAATGACCCATCAGGCAACACGTCCACCGACGGTGGAGGCGAGTCCACCACCGTGGTCCGCGGCGGCGGTGCGCAAGGCGACCACTCTCTGTTCAAGGACTTCGTTCCCTACGAGGGTGACGCGGACGAGGCGTACATGAACGCCAACCAGGTCAAGCACTTCCGCAACATGCTCCTGGCGTGGCGACACGAACTGATGGAGCAGGTCGACCGGACGGTAAACCACCTCCAGGACGAGGCCTCGAACTTCCCGGACGAACTCGACCGCGCGACCCGCGAAGAGGAACTCGGCATCGAACTGCGCACCCGGGACCGTGAACGACGCCTGATCCGCAAGATCAACGAGACCATCGACCGGATCGATCAGCAGGACTACGGCTACTGCGACACCTGCGGTGTGGAAATCGGTCTGCGTCGATTGGAAGCACGTCCCACCGCCACGCAATGCGTGGACTGCAAGGCCCTGGACGAACTCCGCGAGAAGCAACTCCGCGGCTAGTGTGCCGCCTCCAAAGTAGCGCTGCATCAGGCCGCCTTGGAAGACGAGCAAACCGGATTCTCGAGGCGCACTCCAACCCACCGTACACCGGACGGTTCGCTCCCACGCCGTCGGGGCCCTTGCATTTGGGTTCGCTGCTCACGGCGGTGGCGTCGTGGCTCGATGCCCGAGCCGACGACGGCCGCTGGCTGCTGCGCATCGACGATCTGGACACGCCCCGTGTGGACCCCGATGCCGAGTCCGAGATCCTGGCAACGTTGGAAGCCCACGGTCTGTATTGGGACGGACCGATTGCTCGGCAGAGCCACCACGTCGCGCACTACCGCGCCGCCCTGGAGAAGCTGGCGGAAAGTTGCTTTGCCTGCCGCTGCACCCGGCGGGAACTGCGTGGCACGGACCGTTACCCCGGCACCTGCCGGACCCTGTCCCTGCCTTGGGAAGGCAACGCGATCCGCATCCGGGCCGAAGGCAGCGTCGAGTTCGCGGACCGCGTGCAGTGCGCGCCCTCCCCTGGCGAGCCACCGCCGTGTCACCGAGGGACGCTCGACGACTTCGTCGTGCAACGACGCGACGGGTTGGCTTCCTATCACCTCGCGGTCGTCGTCGACGACCAGGCGATGGGCGTGGACCACGTGGTTCGGGGCGCCGATCTGATCGACGACACCCCACGGCAGCTCTTCCTCATCGACGCGCTCGGTACCGTCCCACCGAGTTTCGCCCACATTCCCGTGATCGTGGAGGCATCGGGCGTCAAGCTGTCGAAGCACAACCAGGCGACGGCGATCGACCGCCGCTTCGCCCGGCAGAACATCGGCGCGGCATTGACCCTTCTCGGCTTCGATCCGCCGGACGAGGACGTCCGGACGATCCTCGATTGGGCGATTGACCATTGGGATGTCGGCACAGTCCCGTCCAATCCAGTGGTTCAGGGGTTCACGGCGATTTCCTGACGCCGGGCCCGCGCTGCTACCATTGCGGGATGACCCGCGTCCTCGTTGTCGAACCGGACGAATCGAGCCGCCGGAACCTGCGCGGGGAGTTCGAACGCACCGGCTTCGACGTCATCGAAGCGTCGCACCTGAAAGACGCTCTGCGGGCCGACGTGGGGCAGGCGGATGCCGTCGTGACCAACGCCGCTCTTGCAGTCGCGGCCCGGGACTTTCTCGCCTTGTCCGCACCGGTTCCCGTCGTGCTCATCGCCGACTCGCCCAGCATCGGGCAGGCCGTCGAGTGCATGCGTCTCGGCGCGGCGGACTACGTGCCCCAGCCGTTCGAGCCGGCAACCCTGATCGCCGCGGTCGAGCGCGCCACGAGTCGCGCGATACCGACAATCGGCGGCGAGACGGCCTTTCCAACCATCGTCGGGCACTGCGCCGCGATGCGCGACCTGCTCGACCAGGTAGGCACATGGGGACCCACGGAGGCGACGGTTCTCATCCAAGGCGAGTCGGGGACCGGCAAGGAACTCATCGCCCGAGCCCTGCACGCCTCCAGCAATCGCCGCCACGCCCAAGTCATCGCCTTCAACTGCGCGGCGATCCCGGAGACCATGATCGAGTCCGAGATGTTCGGTCTCGACTCGCGGGCCGCCAAGCTCTCCCAAGCCGCGCGCCCCGGTCTGGTGGAAGCGGCGGATGGCGGCACCCTCTTCCTGGACGAAGTTGCCGACATGCCGCCATCTGCCCAGGCACGCCTGGTCTGTTTCCTCCAGGATGGCCAGGTCAGGCGCTTCGGTAGCGCCCAGACGCGTGAGGCGAACGTACGCATCATCGCCGCGACCCGCCAGGACGTCGGCGAATTCGCAGCCCACAACCGCTACAGCGACGACCTTTTCCAGTGCATCGACGCCGTCCTGCACGTCCCGCCGTTGCGGGAGCGCGGCGAGGACGTGGTCGTGCTCGCCCAGGCAGTCCTGGAACGTACTTGCCGCAAGCTCAACAAGCAGGACCTCACGTTCGCTCCGCCAGCTCTCGACGCCATGCGGGCCTACCCTTGGCCCGGCAACGTGCGCGAGTTGGAGAACGCCGTGGAGCGGGCGGTCATTCTCACCGACCGGGGGGTCATCGATGCCGAACGGCTTGCCATCGGCGCCGGACGGGTCCGGCCGGAGACCGCGGAACCCGAGGACCAGACAAGCAGTCTCGAGGACTACTTTCTGCGCTTCGTACTCGACCACGAGGACCAGTTCACCGAGACGGAGCTGGCTACGAAACTGGGCATCAGCCGCAAGAGCCTCTGGGAGCGCCGTCAGCGGCTGAACATACCGAGGCGTCGCACCCGCAAGCGGGGTCCCCGGCGGTCTTAGCGTTCTTGAGCATGTCGCGGCCCGATGGGCGCGGCGGCGCCTTCGATCTACGCGCGCCGCGGGTTCGTCTGCACGGCGACCACAACGTGCTCGAAGAGCACGCGGTCGCCCCTACGGGTACAATCGCTGTCGGACGTCCATCCCAACTGCATCGCTTCGAGGCACATTCTTGCTGAATCGCATCGCCGACCATGGAATCGACCGCAGCTGTGTTTCGAAGAACGCGGTTGCCGTGATCGACAAACTGCGCAGCGGCGGATTCGACGCGTACCTGGTCGGTGGGTGCGTTCGGGACCTCTTGCTGGGCGTCGTGCCGAAGGACTTCGACGTGGCCACCGACGCGACGCCCGAGGATGTGCGGCGCGTGTTCCCCCGGGTACGCCTCGTCGGCCGGCGGTTCCGCATCGCTCACGTTCGCGAGGGCCGCGAAGTGCTCGAGGTATCCACCTTCCGACGTACGCTGGATGACGAGGAGGATGCGCCACCCCAGCACCTGTCCGAGGACGGCATGATCCTACGGGACAATGTCTACGGCCGTATCGACGAGGACGCCTTCCGGCGGGACTTCACGGTCAATGCGCTTTACTACGACCCCGTCGCCGATGTGGTGCTCGACTACTGCAACGGCATGGCGGACATCGACGGTCGGACTCTGCGTCTGATCGGCGATCCCGAAAGACGCTTCCGGGAAGATCCCGTACGCATCCTGCGGGCCCTCCGATTCGCCGCGAAGCTCGATCTTCGCCTCCACGCCGACACGCACGACGCCATCGCGCCGATGTGTGAAATGCTCAACGCCATCCCGGCCGCGAGGCTGTTCGACGAGTTCACCAAGATGTTCATGACCGGCCACGGCGAGCAGGTGTTCGAGCTCTTGTGCCAGCACGAGTTGGTCGACATCCTGTTCCCGCTGCCGCCGGACGGGGACGTCCTTCCCCGCCTCGCGCTGGCGAGCACCGATCGCCGCATCAAGGAAGACAAACCCGTCACTCCGGGCTTCCTCCTCGCCGCCTTCCTTTGGCCGGAATACGTCGAGCGCGCGGACCTCGCCCTCGCCGAGGCCAATGGCAGTCGGCAGCGCGCGGCGGCAGCCCAAGAGGAGTTGGCCCGCTCGGTACTCGCCGCACAGCAGTCGACCCTCGCGATCCCGCGACGGCACAGTTGGTTTGTGCGCGACGTCTGGCGACTGCAACCCATGCTGGATCGGCGTACGTCTCCGAACGCGGACAAGCTGCTCGCCCACACCCGCTTCCGCGCCGCCTACGATTTCCTGTTGCTGCGGATCGAGGCCGGCGAGGCGGAGGAGGAGCTCGGCCAATGGTGGACCGAGGTCCAGACGCAGGACGGCCGGGAACTTCCCGATCGGTTGCCGCGGCAGCAACCACGCCGGCGCCGTAGGCGGCGGCGCAAACCCTCCCGAGCCATCGACAACCCGGAGTTCGCCAACGGCGGCCCACCGCCACAATGACCTGTCATCCGAGAAGCGCGTGGAACAGACGCGACCGGGCGCGGTGAATCCGCGCGAGGCCAATGCGCCAGGGCCGGACGCGAACCCCACGCATGGAGACAGCGATGCGCCGGGGCGAGTCTCGGACGCAGAGAACGAACCTTCCGGCCCGCTGTCCCCACCGAACTACATCGCCGTCGAGGGACCCATCGGCGTCGGCAAGACCACCCTCGCCCGCCGCCTGGCGGACACGTTCCATCGACCACTGGTGCTCGAACCGGCGATGGAGAACCCGTTTCTCGACCGCTTCTACCGCGAGGGTCGACGCCATGCGCTGCCCACGCAGCTCTTCTTCCTCCTGCACCGCGCCAACCAAGTCGCGAACATTTCTCGCGACGACATGCTCGGCGCGATGCTGGTCACGGACTTCCTCATGGAGAAGGACCGACTGTTCGCCAAGGCGACCCTGGACGACAACGAGCTCGAGCTCTACGAGGACATCTACCGGAGTCTGGACATTCGCCCGCCGCGGCCGGACCTGGTGGTCTACCTGCAGGCGCCCGTATCCGTGCTCCTCGATCGAATCCGGCGACGCGGCATCGCCTACGAGCAACGTATCGACTCGGAGTACCTCACCATGCTGACCGACGCCTACACCGAGTTCTTCCACTACTACGACAGCGCCCCGTTGCTGATCATCAATGCGGCGGAGATCGACTTCGCCGACAACGAAGCACACTATCGGGCCCTGGTCGAACAGGTCGAGGCCATGGACGGCGTCCGCCAGTACTTCAACCCCAATCCGACCCTGCTCTGACATCATCGAGGCGTTGCAAACGGACCCTCCCGGTGTGAAGGTTGCCCCATGAGCGCTCAGACCCGAAAGTCGCCGGTATCCCTCAACACCCTGCATCGGATGAAGCGTCGAGGAGAGAAGTTCGCGTCGCTGACGGCCTACGACGCGCTGTTCGCCGAGTTGATCTCCAGTTCCGGCGTCGACGTCCTGCTCGTGGGCGACTCCCTCGGCATGGTGCTGCACGGCCACGACAGTACGCTGCCCGTGACCCTGGACGACATGGTCTACCACATGAACTGCGTCCGGCGAGGCAACCAGGGCGCACTGATCATGGCGGACCTGCCGTTCATGAGCTACGCCTCGGAGTCGCAGTCGCTGGAGAGTGCGGCGGTGCTGATGCGGGCCGGTGCCCACGTGGTCAAGTTGGAGGGCGGCGCCTGGCTTGCCGAGTCGACGCGGTTGCTGTCCGAGCGCGGCATCCCCGTCTGCGCGCACATGGGTCTTACGCCGCAGTCGATCAACCGCATCGGCGGCTACCGGGTGCAGGGCCGCAACCCCGACCAGGCGCAGACCGTGATCGACGAGGCGCTGATCCTGGAAGATTCCGGTGCCTCGATCATCCTGCTGGAGTGCGTCCCGGTGGATCTCGGTCAGGCGATCACCGAGCGGCTGTCGGTTTCGGTGATCGGTATCGGCGCGGGTCCGCATACCGACGGCCAGATCATGGTCATGCACGACATGCTCGGCCTGACGCCTTCGAGCATTCGCGTGCCGAAGTTCGTCAAGAACTTCCTGCCGGAGAGCGACGACGGCATCCCGGGGGCGTTTCGAGCCTACGCCCAAGCCGTCAAATCCGGAGCGTTCCCGGGGCCCGAACACTCGTTCACGTAACCCCTATTTCGCATTATTTCGCCTAGTTCGCATAGATGACCACGATGATCGCCGAGGACATCGCGACGTTGCGCGACAGACTTCGCGCCGGCGAGGGCACCGTCGGTTTGGTCCCCACGATGGGCAATCTCCACCAAGGGCACCTCGCGCTCGTGGGTGCATGTCGCCAAGCATGCGACGTCACCGTGGTGTCGATCTTCGTCAATCCCACCCAGTTCGGCCCGGGCGAGGACTTCGGCAACTACCCTCGCACTCTCGACGACGACCTTCGGCAGCTTCGCGAGGTCCGGGTGGACCACGTCTTCGTGCCCGCCGTCGACGAGATGTATCCGCAGGGGCGCGACGGGCAGGTCACGATCTCCCTGCCGGCGTTGGCCAATACCCTGTGTGGCGCCAGCCGCCCTGGGCACTTCGACGGTGTCGCCACGGTGGTTGCGAAGCTCTTCAACATCGTCGCGCCCGACAGGGCGTACTTCGGCGAGAAGGACTGGCAGCAGCTCACCCTGATCCGGGCCATGACGCGGCATCTCGACATGCCGGTGGACGTGGTCGGCGTGCCCACCGTTCGCGAGTCCAGCGGTCTCGCGTTGTCCAGCCGCAACAACTACCTGTCCGACGACGAACGCCAGCACGCGGCCACGCTCAACCGCGTCCTGACGTGGCTGAAAACGGCGGTCGAGGAAGGCTGTCGGGATTATTCGTCCGCCGAGGAGCGTGGCTCGCGGGATCTGGCCGAGGCGGGTTTCGACGTCGACTATGTGGCGGTCCGCGATGCCGAGCGGCTCTGCTCGCCGGACGCCGAGTCCACGAGTCTGCGGATTCTCGCCGCCGCCCGGATCGGTCGCGCCCGGTTGATCGACAATGTCGGCGCGACCATCTAGCCCCCCGCACGAGCTCGCCGCATGGCGGCGTCTCGCGAAGTTGGCCGAACCGCGCACCGATTCTCGGCTCGGCGCCACCGCCGACTGGCTGCGCCTCGGACCCCTGCTCGTGGACTATTCCAAGCAGGGCATCGATGAGCCAGTGTCTCGCGCGCTCGTTGATCTCGCGGTGGAGAGCCGGGTGGAAGCCGCGATCGACGATCTCTTCGCGGGCACCGCGGTAAACCGCACCGAGGACCGGGCGGCGCTGCACACGTCGTTGCGCGCCGAGGACTGTCCCGACGAGGTTCGCCGCGAGCGTGACCGTTTTCTCGACCTCGCCGAGCGGGTGCGGAACGGTGGCTATCGGGGTTACACCGGCAAGTCCATCGACACGGTCGTGTCCATCGGCATCGGGGGCTCGCAACTGGGCCCCGAGCTGGTGGTGGACGCACTCGCCCCATCGACTTCGATCGCCCCGGAGATCCGCTTCCTGGCCAATATCGACGGCGCCGCGGCGAGGGCGACCCTGGCCGGTCTGGACCCGGCGGCGACGCTCGTCGTGCTGATCTCGAAGAGCTTCTCAACGCTCGAGATGCGCGTCAACGCGGCGACTGTGCGCAGCTGGTTCATCGAACGCACCTGCAATCCGGATGCACTCGCCCGGCACTTCCTCGCCGTGACCGCGAACGACAGCGCGGCCGCCGAGTTCGGGGTAGTCGGGGACAGTCGATTTCGCATGTGGGACTGGGTAGGTGGGCGTTTCTCCCTCTGGTCCGCCGCGGGCCTACCCATCGCGATCGCGCTGGGGCGGAACGGGTTCGAAGACCTACTGGCCGGCGCGCGCGAAGTCGACGACCACTTCCGCAGCACACCACTTGGGCGGAACCTGCCCGTGCGGCTCGCCCTGCTGCAGATCTGGAACACCAACTTCCACGGCGCCGCGACCCACGCGGTGCTCGCCTACGACCGGCGCCTGAAACTGCTGCCCGACCATCTGCAGCAACTCGAGATGGAGAGCAACGGCAAGTCGGTCCGGGACGACGGCCAATCGACACAGACCCACACCGCGCCCATCGTCTGGGGCGGCGAGGAGACCAACGGCCAGCACGCCTTCCACCAGTTGCTGCACCAGGGGACGCGCGCGTTCAGCGCCGACCTGATCGCCAGCATCCGCCCCGGGCACGACCTCGACACCCACCACGACTGGCTGCTCGCCAACTGCCTCGCACAGAGCGAGGCCATGCTCCTTGGTCGCGAGGGCGACGCAACGGCGCCGCATCGACGGGTTCGCGGTGGCCACCCCACCACAACGATCCTGCTGGAGCAACTGGACGCCCGATCCCTGGGCGCGCTGCTCGCACTCTACGAGCACAAGGTGTTCTGCCTCGGCACCATCTGGCAGATCAACCCCTTCGATCAATGGGGGGTGGAGCTCGGCAAGGAACTCGCCGGACCGATCCACGAGGAATTGACGCAATCGGGTGGCGCATCGTGCAATCCGGCGAGCGCCGAATTGGTCGAGGCGATCAAACGGGCACGCCACACCGGGCTGGGCGACGACAAGCGTCGCCCCCAAGGCTAGACTGACAGCGACGAACGCCTCTTGAAGCAGACCTAGACATGGCGAACTCCTACCCCGTACCGGAGTCTCTGCGCACCGGGAGCCACATCGACGCCGCGCGCTACGTCGAACTCTACGAGCAGTCCATTGCGGATCCGGACGCATTCTGGAGTGACCGCGCCCGGGAGTTCATCGACTGGTATTCCGAGTGGACGGAGGTGTCCTCCCACGATTTCCCCGCAGGTCGGGTGAGCTGGTTCGAAGGCGCAACCCTCAACGCCTCGGTCAACTGTATCGACCGCCATCTGCCGGAACGGGCCGACCAGGTGGCGATCATCTGGGAGGGAGACGAGCCCGACGTCGAAGAGAGCGTCACCTACCGGCAACTCTCCGACGCCGTCTGCCGGCTCGCCAACGCCTTGGCGAGCCGCGGCGTGGCCAAGGGCGACCGGGTGTGCATCTACATGCCGATGATCCCGGAGGCCGCCTACGCCATGCTCGCCTGCGCGCGCATCGGCGCCATCCACTCGGTGGTCTTCGGTGGGTTCTCGCCGCAGTCGTTGAAGGACCGGATACTCGACTCCGATTGCCGGACGCTGATTACCGCCGACGAAGGAGTCCGGGGCGGTCGAACGGTGCCGCTCAAGGAGAACGCCGAAGCGGCGCTGGCCGACTGTCCCAACGTCCACACGGTGCTCACCGTCCGACGGACCGGTGCCGACGTGCCGTGGAGCGAAGGCCGCGATGTCTGGTACCACGATCTGGTCGAAGGCCAATCCACCTCGTTCGAGCCAGCGGTCATGGACGCCGAAGATCCGCTCTTCATCCTCTACACCTCCGGTTCGACGGGTAAGCCCAAGGGAGTCCAGCACAGCACCGGCGGCTACCTGCTGCACGCCGCCATGACCCACAAGTACGTCTTCGACTACCACGACGGCGACATCTACTGGTGCACCGCCGACGTCGGTTGGGTCACCGGTCACTCGTACATCGTCTACGGCCCGCTGGCCAACGGCGCGACGACGCTGATGTTCGAAGGCGTGCCGACCTATCCCGACGCCTCGCGCTGCTGGCGAATCGTCGACAAGCACCGCGTCAACATCTTCTACACCGCGCCCACCGCCATCCGCCAGCTCATGGGTCAAGGCAACGAATACGTCACCTGCACCAGCCGCACGAGCCTGAGAATCCTCGGCACCGTCGGCGAGCCCATCAATCCCGAAGCCTGGGAGTGGTACCACGGCGTAGTCGGCGAACGCCGCTGCCCGGTGATGGACACGTGGTGGCAGACAGAGACCGGCGGCATCATGATCACGCCGCTGCCCGGTGTTACGGAGTTGAAGCCCGGCTCGGCCACGCGACCCTTCTTCGGCGTCCAGCCTGCCCTGGTGGGTCCGGACGGCACGGTCATCGAGGACACCGAGGCCACCGGCAACCTAGTGATCACGGCACCCTGGCCGGGGCAGCTCCGCACGCTCTACGGCGATCATCAACGCGTCGTCGATACCTACTACGCGACGTACAAGGGCTTCTACTTCACCGGCGACGGTGCCCGCCGCGACGCCGACGGCTACTACTGGATCACCGGGCGCGTGGACGACGTGATGAACATCTCCGGGCACCGACTAGGCACGGCGGAGGTGGAGAGCGCGCTCGTCCTGCACGAGGCCGTAGCCGAAGCCGCCGTGGTGGGCTTCCCCCACGAGATCAAGGGCGAGGGGATCTACGCGTTCGTCACGCTGATGGCCGGCATCAACGAGAGCGACACCCTGGTCGACGAATTGGTCCAGCAGGTGCGCACGGAAATCGGGCCCATCGCCAGGCCGGACGCCATCCAGTTGGCCCCGGGACTGCCGAAGACCCGCTCCGGCAAGATCATGCGCCGCATCCTGCGCAAAATCGCCGCCGGAGACGTCGAGGATCTCGGTGACACGTCGACCCTGGCCGACCCGGCGGTAGTCGACGACCTGGTGGCGAGTCGACAGACGCGGTAGCCGAAGCTACGCGCCCGAGGCGAGCGCCCCCGCCCCACAGCAGCGTCGGGGCGGGGCTTGGTGGCCCCGCCCGCTCCTGCCTAATCGACAGCCGCGTAGTTCTGAACTTCCTTCATGGACAGCTTGATACGTCCGCGCTGATCCGTATCCAGGCAGACCACTTCGACCTCCTGGCCTTCCTGCAGGTAGTCGCCGACCTTCTCGACCCGCTCCTCGGCGATCTGCGAGATGTGCAGCAGGCCGTCCTTGCCCGGGAGGATGTTCACGAAAGCCCCGAAGTCCACGATGCTGACGACCTTGCCGTGGTAGATGCGCCCGATCTCCGCCTCGGCGGTGATCTCCTGGATGCGGGCCACGGCGGCATCCTTGGAATCGCCGTCCTCGCCGTAGATGCGCACGCTGCCGTCGTCTTCCACGTCCACCTCGGCACCGGTCTCCTCGACGATCGAGCGAATGGTCGCGCCACCCTTGCCGATGATGTCGCGGATCTTGTCGGGATCAACCTTCAGCACGACCATGCTCGGGGCGTTCTCGGACACCGTGTCGCGAGACTTCGAAAGCACCTGGTTCATCTCGCCCAGGATGTGCAGACGCGCTTCCTGCGCCTGCTCAAGGGCGGTCTCCATGATCTCCTCGGTGATGCCGTCGATCTTGATGTCCATCTGCAGCGCGGTCACCCCGTTGGCGGTGCCGGCGACCTTGAAGTCCATGTCGCCGAGGTGGTCCTCGTCACCAAGAATGTCGGTCAGCACCGCGAAGCGGTCGCCTTCCTTGACCAAGCCCATGGCGACGCCGGCTATCGGCGCCTTCATCGGCACACCGGCATCCATCAGCGCCAGCGAGCTGCCGCACACGGAGGCCATGGAACTCGAGCCGTTGCTCTCGGTGATCTCCGAGACGACCCGGACGGTGTAGGGGAAGTCCTCCTCGCTCGGCAGGCAGGCCGCGATGCCGCGCCGCGCCAGATTGCCGTGGCCGACTTCGCGGCGCTTCGGAGCCCCCATGAATCCTTCCTCGCCCACACTGTAGGGCGGGAAGTTGTAGTGCAGCATGAAGTTGTCCTTGAAGGTGCGGTCGAGCCCTTCAACCAATTTGGCGTCGCGCAGCGTACCGAGCGTGGCGACCACGATGGCCTGTGTCTCGCCGCGCTGGAACAGCGCCGAGCCGTGGGTCTTCGGCAACATGCCGACTTCCACGCTGATGGGACGCACGGTCCGCGTGTCGCGGCCGTCGATGCGGGGTTCGCCGTCGAGCACGTTGTTGCGCACGATGCTCTTCTCGAGCTTGTAGAACGCTTCGATGACGTCGTCCGTCGGGTACTCGCCGTCATCGCCGCCCAAGGCGTCGACCAGCGCATCGCGCGCCGCGCGTACCTTGGTCTGGCGCTCCTGCTTGTCCCGGGTGCGGTAGGCGTCGGCCAAGCTCTCCCGGGCTTCGGCATCGATCTTCTCCGCGAGGGTCGAGTCGACCGAGGCCGGCTCGAACTCCCACTTCGGCTTACCGGCTTCGGCGGCGAGTTCCTTGATCGCGTTGATCGCCGCCTGCATTTCCTGGTGGGCGAAGAGAACGCCGCCGAGCATCTGGTCCTCGGACAGTTCCTTGGCCTCGGACTCGACCATGAGCACGGCCGATTCGGTGCCCGCCACTACCATGTTGAGCGCCGACGTGGACAATTCCTCGTAGCCGGGGTTCAGCAGGTACGTGCCATCGGCGTAGCCGACGCGAGCCGCAGCAATCGGGCCGTCGAACGGAATGCCAGAAACGGCGAGCGCGGCCGACGATCCGATCAGCGAAATGACGTCCGGATCCATGTCCCGGTCCACCGACATGACGGTGGCGATGACCTGGGTGGGGTTCATGAATCCGTCCGGGAACAGCGGCCGGATCGGGCGGTCGATTAGTCGCGAGGTAAGGGTTTCCTTGTCGGTCGGTCTTCCCTCGCGGCGAAGAAATCCACCGGGGATTCTTCCGGCGGCGTAGGACTTCTCCTGATAGTTCACCGTCAGCGGGAAAAAGTCCTGTCCCGCATTCGGTGAACGATTCGCGACGACAGTACACAGCACGACGGTATCGCCCATCGTGGCCATGACGCTGCCGGTCGCCTGTTTAGCGATTTTGTTGGTTTCGAGCACGACGAGGTGTTCGCCGAACTGGAATTCTTTCCTTACTGGATTCAATTTAACTTCTCCGTCTTGTGTCTTTTAGCGTCGTAAACCCAAACGGGCGATCAGCGACGAGTAGCGCTGCTGATCCTTGCCCTTCAGGTAGTCCAGGAGTTTCCGCCGTTGATTGATCATGCGGATCAGGCCTCGGCGCGAATGATGATCCTTGCCGTGTGCCCGGAAATGCTCCTGGAGCGAGTTTATGTTGTAGGTCAGCAACGCCACCTGCACCTCGGGGGAACCGGTGTCGCTGTCGTCCAAGCGATAGTCTTCGACTATCTTCTGTTTCGTTTCGGCAGTCAGTGCCATTCATTTTTCTCCAATATGCCTTGTTCGTTGAGCGGGGACCGCGCATATGTACAGTCGCGCCCGCACACTTCCGGTTCCTTGTGATTTTTGCAGTGCTACGTCCTAGCGATGAGTCGCCGGGGCGCCACGCGGCCGTCGTCGAGGATCTCGCCGACGCCGATGAACCGCCCCCGGGTTTCCTCCTGCTCGTAGAGTCGCACCCAGCCCTCGGTGGGAGCATGCGGGACCAGTACCGGTTGTCCCTGTTTGAGATAGAAAGCCGGTGCTCCGGTTAGTTCCACCGTCGGCCACTGACCGACCGCCGTGGCAATCGGTCGCAGCATGTCGTCGAGACGACCCTCGTCGGCGGCGTCCTCCATTTCCTCTAAGGTCACCAAGTCGGCTTCTCCATACGGACCCGCCACGGTGCGACGAAGCTCGTAGACATGTGCGCCGCACCCCAGGGCCTCGCCGAGGTCGTGCGCGATTGTGCGCACATACGTTCCCTTGCTGCAGTGCACGTCAATGGTCAGCGCATCGTCGGCGAAGTCCACGATCTCGTTGCTGTAAACCGTGACCGGCCGCGCCTGGCGCTCGATCTCGATTCCCTGGCGCGCCAGTTTGTAGAGCGGCTGTCCCTGGTGCTTGACCGCCGAGAACATGGACGGAACCTGTTCGATGTCGCCGCGGAAGTCGTCGAGCGCGGCCTCGACGTCGGCCCGCGTGATGCTTCCCGGGTCACGTTCCTCGAGCACCTTGCCGTCGGCATCGCCACTGTCCGTGGCAATCCCGAGACGCAGGCCGGCGACGTACCGCTTGTCCGAGGTCAGGAGGTACTGTGAGAACTTGGTCGCATCGCCGAGGCACAACGGCAGGACGCCAGTGGCAAGCGGATCGAGACTGCCCGTATGGCCCACCTTGCGGGCATCGAACCGTCGTTTGACCCGCTGTACCGCGTCGTTGGAACTCATGCCGCGGGGTTTGTCGAGCACGACGACGCCGCTGACATCGCGTCCGCGCTTTCTGTGCGCCATGTCAACCGGTCCCAGCGACGTCTTCGCGAGCACTGACCTGCTGGTCAGCGTCGTCGTTCACTTCTTGGAAATGCTCTTCCTGGAGAATCCGCAAGGCGGATTCTCCGGGCGACCGCTCCGCGGTCGCGTTGTCTGCCTGCATGGCACGATCGATCAGGGCATCCAAGCGCGCGCCTTCGGCGAGCGAGTCGTCGTAGTGGAAGCGCAGGCGAGGGGTCGTGCGCCACCGCTGGCGCTTGGCGATTGCGCTGCGCAGGAATCCTCCGGCACGCGTGAGCACGTCGACGAGCTCCCTTCGACCCGCCTCGTCGGCAACAGCAAGCGAGGACACGTAGATGTCGGCGAACGCCAGATCTCGACTCACCCGTGCATCCGTCACACAGAGCATGGACACGCGCGGATCGCGCATGTCGCGCTGGATGATGTCGGCAAGTTCCGTGCGGACGAAGTCCGCCACCCGTTGCGCTCGGTCAGGCGTCATTACCGTGCCCGGGGTCAGCCCCGCGCATCGCTCCCCTCGAGCGCCCTGGCCACCTCGCGCGCCTCGAACACCTCGATCAAGTCGCCGGTCTGCACGTCGTTGTAGTTGCGTACGCCGATGCCGCATTCAAGACCGTTGCGAACCTCGTTGACGTCGTCCTTGATCCGTCGCAGGGATTCCAATTCCCCTTCGAAGATGACGATGTTGTCGCGCAGCACGCGGATCTTCTTGTTCCGCGCCACGGACCCGTCGACCACCATGCAACCGGCGATCTGGCCAAACCGCGGCGAATGGAACACCTCGCGAACTTCCGCCGTGCCGAGAATCTCCTCGCGCACCTCGGGTGACAACATGCCTTCGAGAATCGCCTTGATGTCATCGAGAAGCTCGTAGATGACGCTGTAGTAGCGCAGATCGATGGCTTCGCGTTCGATGAGGGTCTTGGCGGTGCGATCGGCTCGGGTGTTGAAGCCGAAGATCGACGCCCCGTAGGTCAACGCCATGTTGGCGTCCGACTCGGTGATGCCACCAACCCCGGAGGCGAGAATGTTCACCGACACTTCGTCATTGCCGATGTCCGCGCAGGCCCGTGTGATCGCCTCCAGCGAGCCCCGCACATCCGCTTTCAGGATTACCTTGAGAACCCGTTTCTCGCCCTGGCCGAGGCTTGCGAACATGCTCTCCAGCGTTGCCGCCTTTGTGTTCGCGTGGCGCTGCGCTTGGCTGCGTCCGGCACGGAAGTCGGCCACTTCGCGGGCTTGGCGCTCGCCGGTGACAGCGGAAAATTCATCGCCGGCTTCCGGGGTGCCGTTCAGTCCGAGCATCTCGATCGGCGTCGAGGGGCCCGCTTCCTTGACGGTCTCGCCGCGTTCGTTGGCCATCGCCCGCACGCGTCCGTAGCACTCGCCGGCGATGATGACGTCGCCCTGGTGCAGGGTGCCGTTCTGCACGAGCAGCGTCGCCACCGGGCCGCGTCCACGATCAACACGCGACTCGATCACCACACCCTTGCCGGGGGCCGACGGCACCGCGGCGAGTTCGAGCAGCTCGGCTTGCAGGAGCACCGCCTCCAACAACGCATCGATGCCCTCGCCGGTCTCCGCCGAGACATTCACGAACTGCGTCGTGCCGCCCCACTCCTCCGGGGCGACGCCCAACGCGCCGAGTTCGTTCCGGACCCGTTCCGGATCCGCTCCGTCCAGGTCCATCTTGTTGACCGCAACGACCATGGGCACGTCCGCCGCACGCGAGTGGTTGACGGCCTCCTCGGTCTGCGGCATCACGCCGTCGTCGGCCGCGACCACCAGAATGACGACGTCGGTGGACCGGGCGCCTCGGGCACGCATCGCCGAGAATGCCGCGTGTCCGGGCGTGTCGATGAAGGTGATGTCGCCGTGCTCGGTGTCGACGTGGTACGCGCCGATGTGCTGGGTGATGCCACCTGCCTCGCCAGCCACCACGCGGGTGTGGCGGATGTGATCAAGGAGCGAGGTCTTGCCGTGGTCTACGTGTCCCATGACGGTGACCACCGGTGCCCGCGGCTGGCTCTCGCCCTCGACCTGAAGAGATTCCCTAAGGTGCTGTTCGACCTCGTCGTCGGCCACGACCTTGGCCTTGTGGCCGAGTTCCTCGACCAGCAGAATCGCGGTGTCCTGATCGAGCGCCTGGTTGATCGTGGCCATGACACCCATGCCCATCAGGGCCTTGATCACCTCGCCGGCCTTGATGCTCATCCGCTGGGCCAGTTCACCGACGGTCACCACGCCGCCTATTTCCACTTCGCGGACGATGAATTCCTGGGGTTTCTCGAATTCACCGCCCTGCTTTTCGACCGACAGATGCCGCCGTTTCGAGCGCCGCGACTCCTGCTTCAGGGACAGCTCGCGACGGCGTGTTCGACCGTCACCGAAGTCGTCCTCCCGGGATCCTCGGTCGCGGTGGCGCGCCGCCGCACGACCCGGAGCACGTCGGTTGCCGCTCTCCGCGGCGCGCGCCGCCGCCTGGGCCCGAGCCGCCGCTTCCGCAGCCTCCCGGGCCACGTCCTCGGGAGAGGGCTTCGCGCGTTGCGTGGCGGAGTCCTTGGCGTCGGCTTCCGCCTTGGCCTGGGCCTCGGCACGCGCGGCCTCTTCGGCTCGGCGGCGTTCCTCCGCCTCTTCCCGGCGCAGGGCTTCCTGGCGCCGGACCTCTTCCTCGGCCGCCTTGCGCTGCAGATCCTCGCTGCGGATACGTTCCGCCTCGAGTTGCGCCTGGCCCGGTGCCTCGCCGCCTTCGCTTGGTTGCCCCGCAGGGGGACGGGCGACGTAGATCTTCTTGCGCCGCGTCTCGACCTTGACCGCCGCGCCACGACCACCCTTGCCGGTTCGCAACGTGCTGACGTTGCGCCGGCGTACGGTGATCTTCTTCTGCTCCGTTGGCCGGTCGCTGTGTTGCCGGCGCTGGACGAAAGTCAGGAACTGCGTCTTCTGCTCGTCGGAGACGATGTCCTCGTTGCCCTCATGGGGAAGGCCCGCCTGCTGCATCAACTTCAGCAGGTGGTCGGCGGGCAGGTTCACCTTCTCCGCCAGTTGTCCCACCGTCACGTCAACCATACTAGTCCCCCACGGCCGGCGCCGGGGCCGATGCTTCGCCCACCGACGTCTGGTCGGCTGTCACTTCGTCTACCGACGTCTCGCCCCCGGATGTATCGTCCACGGATGCAGCCGCAGATCCTTGATCGTCGTCATCCGCCTCGTCCGCGAACCACGGCGCGCGCGCCGTCATGATGAGCTCTGCGGCGCGCTCTTCTCCGACCTTGGCGTTGATGTCGAGGAAATCCGCGACCGAAAGCTCCGCCAAGTCCTCCATCGTGACAATGCCCGCCGCCGCGAGTTCGAACGCCAGGGCGCGCTCCATCCCTTCCATCTCCAGAAGGTCCTGGGCCGGTGTGCCGTCCGTTCCGCCGGCGATCTCCCTGGTGAGCAGTGCATCCCGTGCCCGGTTGCGCAACTCCTCGACAATCTCGGCGTCGAAACCCTCGATGGTGGTCAACTCCTCGATCGGTACGTAGGCGACTTCCTCCACATCGGTGAAGCCCTCCTCCACCAGTACCGTGGCCACGTCCTCGTCGACCGAGAGCAGGTTCATGAAGGCGTTGACGTAGCCGAGCGACTCTTCTTCCTGCTTGCGGGCCGCTTCATCCTCGCCCATCACCTGCAGGTTCCAGCCGGTGAGTTCGGTCGCCAGGCGGACGTTCTGGCCTCCCCGGCCGATGGCCTGGGCGAGGTTGTCCTCCTCGACCGCGATGTCCATGGTGTGGGTGTCTTCGTCCTTGAAGATGGACTTCACGTCGGCGGGCGACATGGCGTTGATCGCCAGTCGAGCCGGATCCTCGTCCCAAAGCACGACGTCGATCTTCTCGCCCGCCAACTCGCCCGACACCGCCTGCACCCTGGAGCCGCGCATGCCGACACACGCGCCGACGGCGTCGATCCGCCCGTCGTTGGTCTTGACCGCGATCTTGGCGCGTGATCCGGGATCCCGGGCGGCGCCGCGGATCTCGATGACATCCTCGGCAATCTCCGGAACCTCGATCTTGAACAGCTCGATGAGCACCTGCGGCGTGGTCCGCGTCAGGATGAGCTGCGGCCCCCGATGCTCGGGGTTGATCTCGACGAGCAGGGCACGAACCCGGTCGCCGATGCGGAACGAATCCCGGGGGATCAGGTTCTCGCGGGTCAGGATGGCCTCGGCGTTGTTGCCGAGATCGACGGTGACGCTGTCGCGGGTGGTCTTCTTGACCGTGCCGCTGACCAACTCGCCGACCCGCGGCGAGTACATGTCGACGACCCGGGCGCGTTCCGCGTCGCGAACCTTCTGAACGATGACCTGCTTGGCGGTCTGCGCCGCGATGCGGCCGAATTCGACGGACTCGGCGGGTATGCGGTAGATGTCGCCGATCTCCAGCGACGGGTCCTTCTCCTTGGCTTCCTCCAAGGTCAGCTCCGCATCCGGGTTCGGCTCTTCCTCTTCTTCGAGCTCCCGGTCCGGATCGACCACCTCCCAGATCCGGTAGGTCTCGTAGCTTCCGGATTCGCGGTCGATGCTGACCGCGAACTTCGCGTCGTCGCGGTGTTTCTTCGCCGTCGCGGTGGCAAGCGCCTGCTCGATGGCCTCGAACAGCACGTCGTTCGAGACGCCCTTCTCGTGGGACACGGACTCCACGACCATGAGCACTTCTTTGTTCATCTGTGCCATCGTGATCTCCCTACTGCCGACCCACCTAGCAGACCAGCCGCGTGCGCTGGATCTGCCCGAGGGGAAGCACGACCGGTTCGTCGCCGACGTGCACGACCACATCGTCACCCTCAATGCCCGCCAAACGGCCCTCGAAATGCCGCCGGCCCGCCAGAGGAAACGCCAAGTGCACGTCGATCTGTTCGCCCACGTTGGCGACGTATTGCTCGCGGCGGAACAGGGGACGGTCAACACCGGGTGAGGAGACCTCGAGGCGGTAGGAGTGGACGATGGGCTCCTCGACGTCGAGGAGCGCACTGACCTGGCGGCTCACCCGTTCGCAATCGTCGATGGTGACGCCGTCCTCGCGGTCGATATAGAGTTTGAGCGTGGAATTCCGACCGCGGGGGTTGTACTCGATGCCCCACACCTCGCAGCCAAGCCCCTCCACCGTCGGAGCGAGCAACGACTCGAGTTCCTGTTCCTTGCGCGTCATGGCCTCAGCCACTTACCTTCACCTACCGCACCCAAAAAACTGCGCCTATAAAAAATGGGCAACAATGCCCATCCCTCGTTCGGGCACCACCGCACATCTGACGCGGCGTGCGCTTACCTCTCGGGCCCGACAAACGGCGCCGAGCCAATGTGCAGACGCCGCTAAAAGCGGCGCCTGACCTTGTTGGTAGCGGGGGCAGGATTTGAACCCACGACCTTCGGGTTATGAGCCCGACGAGCTACCAGACTGCTCCACCCCGCATCAGGTTGGCGGATTATAGGGAGGCGGTTGGACGGCGGCAAGTACGCCGGAAGGCCCCGGAAAGGCCCCAGAGGCCCTGAAAAAGGCTCGTCGAGCGCCATTGGCGGGACGCCTGTCTCCCGCTCAACGAAGGGTCCGGTTGGTCTGGGAAGGGCGACCACGAGGGTCGCCCCTACGGGTTCAGCGATGGTGCCGAAGAGAGGACTCGAACCTCCACGGACGTAAGTCCACTACCCCCTCAAGGTAGCGTGTCTACCAATTCCACCACTTCGGCTGCGGTCAGGATCGACTCCGTTGCCGATCATACATCGGGAAGATCGGAGTCCGAATCCGGTTCGGATGGCGGCAGGTCCAGCGGATCCTCAAACTCGTCGAGGGTGGGCGCTTCGAATCCGGGTACAACGCCGTCGCGCATGCTGTTGGCCCGCTCCTTCGCGGTGTAGGCGAGGCCGAACGAAATCACGAAGAAACCGATGGCGAGCCAGACGGTCATCTTGGTGAGGAATGACGCGGACCCCGCGCTGCCAAACACCGTATTCGAGCTTCCCGCGCCAAAGGCGGCACCGACGTCGGCACCCTTGCCCTGCTGGATGAGCACGAGTCCGCCCAAGGCGATGGCGTCCAGCAGCAGCAGGATGAGCAAAACGGTCTGTAGTGTCTCGAGGGTCTCCATCAATTCACCCCGGCGCTACGCGGCGGCGCAGCATATCTCGGCAAACTCCGCTGCGTCCAGCGACGCGCCGCCGACCAAGGCACCGTCGATGTCGGGCTCGGCAAAGAGTTCCTGGGCATTGGTGGCCTTGACGCTACCGCCGTAGACGATGCGCACGCCATCGGCCGACTCGACGCCTTCGCGGACAAGCTTGGCGCGGATCGCCGCGTGCATTTTCTGGGCCTCGGTCGGCGTCGCGGTCTCGCCGGTTCCGATCGCCCAGACGGGTTCGTACGCGATGACGCAGCCGGCCAGCACCGGAGCCCCGCATTGGCCCATGACGGCATCCAGCTGCGTGGCCACCACGGTCTCGGCAGCGCCTTGGCGACGCTCATCGAGGATTTCACCGACGCACAGGATCGGCGTCAGGCCGGCGCGAAGTGCCGCCGCGAACTTGCCCGCGACCACGTCATCGGTTTCGCCGAAGAGGCGCCGTCGTTCCGAATGTCCGACGATCGCGAACTCCGCACCCAGATCCCCTGCCATCTCCGCGGCATGCTCGCCGGTGAACGCGCCATGCGGCTCGATCGCCGTGTGCTGGACGCCGAACCGAATCCCCTTGCCGTCGAACACCGACCGGACACGGTCGAGATAGCCCCAAGGCGGACAGAGCACGACGTCGACTTCCGACGGCACCTCGGGCCAGGCGGACGCGTAGTCGAGCACCATCGACCGGGTGCCGTGCATCTTCCAGTTCGCGGCGATGAACGCGCGGCGGGGGAGTCGGGTCATGAGTGGTGTCGAAGGCCCGGGTCAGGCTCCGTTGGCTTGCTGCACCACCGCCGCCAGGGCGTCGGCATGCCGGCCAACTTCGTCGGCTTGTTCGCCTTCCACCATGACCCGCACGACGGGCTCCGTGCCGCTCGGGCGGACGACGATTCGGCCCCGGTCACCAAGGCTTGCCTCAAGGTCGCGGATCGCGTCTGCCACCACGGAACTCGCCAGTGCCCCAGCCGGATCACTGGTCTTCACGTTGACCATGGCCTGGGGCAGCTTGCGCATGCCGTTGCGCAGTTCCGCCAGCGACCGGTCGCCCTCCACCATCGCGACCAGCACCTGCAGCGCCGCGACGATGCCGTCGCCTGTGGTCGTCAGCGGCAGACAGACGATGTGGCCAGAGGTTTCGCCGCCCAACTGCCAGCCTCTGGCGCGCATGCGCTCGAGGACGTAGCGGTCACCGACGGCCGCGCGCTCAAACGGGATGCCGCAGGTCGTAAGCGCCTGCTCGAGGCCGAGGTTCGACATGATGGTGCCGACCACGCCACCGCTCAACCGCCCCTTCATGAAACCGGACTTGGCGATGATGTAGAGCATGTCGTCGCCGTCGGCGATCACGCCACCGGCGTCGACCATGACCACGCGGTCGCCGTCGCCGTCGAAGGCGATGCCGACATCGGCGCCCACTTCCGCCACCTTGGCGGCAACGGTTTCGGGATGAGTCGATCCGCACTCGTGGTTGATGTTCGTGCCGTCCGGGTCGGCGCCGATCACCGTGACCTCGGCACCGAGTTCCGAGAACACGCCGGGAGCCACCGCGTAGGTGGCGCCGTTGGCGCAGTCGAGCACGACCTTGAGGCCGCGCAGATGCAGGCCGCGATTGACCGTGCCCTTGCAGAACTCGATGTAGCGGCCGCGCGCATCGTCCACCCGATACGCGCGCCCTAGCGCTTCGGAGCCGACGGAAACCACCGGCTGCCGGAGGCGATCCTCGATGGCGATCTCCATCTCGTCCGGCAGCTTGTTGCCGTCGCCGTCGAAGAACTTGATGCCGTTGTCGCCGAAGGGATTGTGGGAAGCACTGATGACGATACCCGCATCGGCTCTGAGGGTGCGCGTCAGGTAGGCGATGGCGGGCGTCGGGATGGGTCCGAACAGGTTCACGTCGACACCCGCCGAGGCGAGACCGGCTTCGAGCGCCGACTCGATCATGTAGCCCGAGATGCGCGTGTCCTTGCCGATGACCACCATCCGCGAGCCTTCCGACGCCAGCACCTTGCCCACCGCCCAGCCTAGGTGAACGCAGAAGTCGGGAGTAATGGGCGTCTCGCCAACGCGGCCGCGGATTCCGTCCGTGCCGAAGTAGTCCCTGTCCATGCCGCTCTTCCACCGAAGGTCACACCGCCGACAACGGTGCAAGCCCTCGTTCGGGTTAGTGTTCCTCGGCCGGTCGGCCGATCGGGCCTGGGTTCGGTCGGGGCCTGTGGGGTTCGGGACCGCTGTCGGGCACGTCCGGCGCGTCGTCCGGCTTCGGATCCGGGCTCGCCACATCCACTTGGCGCGGTGGCTTGCCGGCCATGATGTCGCCCGCCTGTGCGGGGGTCAGCGTCTCGTACTCGATCAACGCCTCCGCCATCTTGTGCAGCTTGTCCTCGTGATCGGAGAGAATGGACTTGGCCGTGCCGTAGCACTCGTCGATGATGCGCCGCACTTCCTCGTCGATCTCCCTCGCCGTGCGGCCGGAGACCGGCTTCGGCTGCGCCCCCGCGGACATGCCGAGAAACACCTCGCCGTCTTCCTCGTCGTAGAGCAGCGGTCCCATGCGTTCCGAGAAGCCCCACTTGGTCACCATGCTGCGGGCAAGCTGGCTGGCGCGTTCGATGTCGTTCGCGGCCCCCGTGGTGATGCCGTCGATGCCGTTGATCATCTCCTCGGCGACGCGGCCACCGAACAGGGTGCAGATCTGGCTCATGATCGACCGGCGGCTCAGGCTGTGGCGGTCCTCCTCGGGCAGGAACATGGTGACGCCGAGGGCCCGGCCCCGGGGCACGATGGTGATCTTGTAGAGTTCGTCGTAGTCCGGCACCGAGCGACCGACGATGGCGTGTCCCGCTTCGTGGAAGGCGGTGTTGCGCTTCTCGTTTTCCGACATGACCATGGATTTGCGCTCCGCGCCCATCATGATCTTGTCCTTGGCCTGCTCGAAGTCCTCCATCTCGACGCTGCTCTTGCCCGCCCTTGCGGCGAACAGGGCAGCCTCGTTGACGACGTTCTCCAGGTCGGCACCGCAGAATCCCGGGGTGCCGCGGGCAATGATCGAGGGGTCCACGTTGTCGGCGGCGGGTACGTTGCGCATGTGGACCTTCATGATCTGCTCGCGCCCGCGGATGTCCGGCAGCGGCACGACGATCTGGCGGTCGAAGCGGCCAGGACGCAGCAGCGCGGGATCGAGGACATCCGGTCGGTTGGTGGCGGCGATGACGATGATGCCGTCGTTGGCCTCGAAGCCGTCCATCTCGACGAGGAGCTGGTTCAGGGTCTGCTCCCGCTCGTCGTGACCGCCGCCGAGGCCCGCGCCGCGGTGGCGACCGACGGCGTCGATCTCGTCGATGAAGATGATGCACGGTGCCTGCTTCTTGGCCTGCTCGAACATGTCGCGAACCCGCGACGCGCCCACCCCGACGAACATCTCGACGAAGTCGGAACCGGAGATCGAGAAGAAAGGCACCTTGGCCTCGCCGGCGATCGCCCTGGCGAGCAGGGTCTTGCCGGTGCCCGGCGAACCGACCATCAGGGTGCCGCGGGGGATTCTGCCGCCAAGGCGCTGGAACTTGCTCGGGTCGCGCAGAAACTCAACCAGTTCCTGGACGTCATCCTTGGCCTCGTCGACGCCGGCGACGTCGGCGAAGGTGGTCTTGATCTCGTCTTCCGACAACAGCCGCGCCTTGCTCTTGCCGAATGTCATGGGGTTGCCGCGACCACCCATGCCGCCCTGCATCTGACGCATGAACAGCATGAACACGGCGATGATGATGAGGATCGGGAAGCTCGCGATGAGCAATTGCACCCAGAAGCTCTGCTCTTCGGGCATCTTGCCCTCGACGTTGACGCCCGAGGCGAGAAGCGTGTCCATCAACTTCTCGTCCCCGACCGAAGGCATCACGACCAGGTAGCGCTCGCCGGAGGCGCGGGCGACGATAATCTCCTGTCCCTCGAAGACCACCGATTCGACCTGACCCGCCTGGACCTCGTTCATGAAATCCGAATAGGGTACCTGCGGCGGCTCGGCGGTCTTGTTGAAGGTGTTGAACACCGTGATCAACACGACGCCGATGATCAGCCAGAGTAGTAGGTTCTTGCCCATTTCGCTCAATTCGGTCCTTGGGCTTCGCGCGCCTTAACGACGCGGAGCAGCGTGCCCGCCCTTTTTGGGCGCGGGCGGAAGGGTACACCACACGGTGGCACGCGGCCATTGGCCGTGCGCAACGCCATGTGTTCAAAGTGGGGGCGAGATGCGGCGTTTACAAGGTGATCGGGAGCCGTACGGAGGGCCTCAATTTGCGATGGCGTTTGCGATGGCATTTACGACGGCACTTACGATGTGCGGAAGCAATGCGCGTACCATTTCGCTTGTCACCGCCGTCGAAGCCTGCCCCCCCGTGCTCGAGTCACCCACACCGCGCCACACGAGCCCGGATGCGTTGCTCGAACCCGGGTCAGCCAAACGATTCGTCGATCTGGCCGGGGTTGACGGTGTTCTCGGCTACGGCGCGCTGGCCTACTACTCGAGGGGCGGTCTGGGGAACCCGAACTGGTCGCACCCTGAAGGGGGCGATCGGTGCGGGACTCGGCATCTGTCAACCATCGCCAAGCTGCGCCTGCAGCAATCTCGGCGCCGCAGCAATGACCCACAGCCCTCACCGGCGAAGCCGTAACGGGAAGACAAACATGAGCAACCGACCCCTAGCCCACTCGTTCTTCATCGTCGTCGTAGTCACTATGACCGCGTCAGTCGATGCCGCAGAGCAGCCGGAACACATCCCGATGTGGGATGCGAGTGACGAGACCAACACCGCCACCATCGACCACGCCCCGTGGCAGCAGCTTCTAGATGCCCACTTGAAGACGCATCCCTCGGGCATCAGTCGGTTCGACTACGGCGCGCTCAAGGCCAACGCCGAGGATCGCAGGAAGCTGACCACCTACCTGCTGGACCTGACCAAGCTCGACCCGCGCAGCTACTCGCGCGCTGAACAGTTCGCCTACTGGGTCAATGTCTACAACGCGCTGACCGTGCACGTCATCACGGGCCGGTATCCGGTGGACTCCATCAAGGACATCAAGAGCGGGCTCGTCACCTTCGGCCCTTGGGAACTCGAGCTGATCACGGTCCAGGGCGAGAAGCTGACTCTGGACGACATCGAGCACGGGATCCTCCGGCCGATCTGGCGAGACCCCCGAATCCACTACGCGGTCAACTGCGCGAGCCTCGGGTGTCCAAATCTCTCCCCCGAGGTCTACCGCGCCGACAACTCGGAACGTCTGCTGGAGGCGAGTGCGCGGGAGTACATCAACCATCCCCGGGGAGCCCGGGAAGTGGACGGCGAACTGCTGGTCTCCAGCATCTACGACTGGTTCAAGGTGGACTTCGGCGACAGCGATGCCGGCGTCTTCGCCCATCTTGCCAAGTACGCGCGTCCCGAACTTGCCGAGGTGCTCCGCAAGTACCAGAGCTTCGACCACGACTACGACTGGAAGCTGAACGACCCCGCAAACTAGGAGTCGAACAAGCACCCCGGCAAAACTGCGGGAGCAACGTCTTGAAGCGCAAGATCATTCTGCTGGTCGCCATCGTCGCGGTGGTGGTGCTGTTCTTCGCCCTCGAACTGCACCGCTACGTGAATCTCGAGTTCTTCCAGGCCCAGCGCGCGGTGCTCGTGGGGTTCTATGCCGACCACCCGGTAGCGACCATCGTCGTGTTCCTGGTCGGCTACATCGCCATGGCCGCATTGTCGATTCCCGGGGCCACGATCGTGACGCTGGCCGCCGGCGCCGTGTTCGGCCTGCCCCTCGGCCTGGTGTTGGTGTCGTTCGCCAGCAGCATCGGCGCCACCCTCGCCTGCCTGCTCGCCCGCTACCTGTTCCGCGACGCGGTGCAGAACCGTTTCGCGAAGTTCATCAAACCGATCGACCAAGGGGTCGAGCGCGAAGGTGCCTTCTACCTCTTCGCCTTGCGCCTAGTACCCGCGATCCCGTTCTTCGTCATCAACCTAGCGATGGGGCTGACCCCCATTCGTCTGTGGACGTTCTATTGGGTCAGCCAGCTAGGAATGCTGGCCGGCACCGCGGTCTACGTGAACGCCGGCAAGGAGATCGGCCAACTGGAGTCCCCCTCGGGTATCGTCTCGCCGACGCTCATCGCCTCGTTCGTCCTTCTCGGGGTGTTCCCCCTGGTCGCCAAGAAGCTCATAGGCCTCATCTCCAAGCGCTTCAAGAAGGGCGAAGCGGGTAGTGACACGGAATGACCTCCGGGAAGGCGCATCGGGTGTAGAATCCGCCTCCCACGTGTGAAGGAGCAATCGCTTCGACACCACCGCAACGGGGGCGACCAGGCTTCGACGGCGGATGGGATGTCGCAAGGCGCATGCCGAGAGGGTAGTGACTCTCGTTAATCAATCGCTGCAACTACTTATATAGTTGCCAACGACGAAAACTACGCACTAGCGGCGTAAGCCGCTTACCTCGACGAGTCGGTGCCCGCGGCGGCGACTCGAGGGCAAAGGTCTGCGGGATAGTGGCTGTAGGTACGCATACGCGGACCGCCTCGGAAGCAGCCATGAAACTTGAACGAGGCTCGCCCAAACGCACCCTGTCCGCCGGGTCGCCAACGGGCTAAAGCAATAGACGGCCTAAGCATGTAGAACCGGCGACGGAACACCGTCGGACGCGGGTTCGATTCCCGCCGCCTCCACCATAACTCTTAGGAAGCCCACCCTGACGGGTACCCGGCCAATCTCCTGCGCACGCTGCAGCGGCGGGTGAAGGTCTGGCGCAGGCGGCCGTTGGGAACCGTACACATAAACTAGCCATCACTTGGCGATCATCATGATGATCCATATCGCAATTCGTGGGAGCCGATCCGTGCGCCTAGTCTTGTTGCTAGTCCTCGTCGCCCTCGGCCTCTTCCTCGTTGGAGTCTTCGCGATCCCCTATTCGCAGCCGACGGGAGTAGCTTCAACACCTCGCGACCCAATCCCTCCCATCGTCGACTCCACTGCCAACCCCGTACCACCAGCTCCCCGCTCGTTTCCTCCCGCGCCTCGTTCGCATGTTCAACTCGGCGAACAGGATTCATACTTGGCGAACGCTCCACCGCCATCTGCCCCTCCGCCCTCTTCGGCAGTCATCTCGGCACCCGATTTGGAATCCTCCCCCCAACCGACCGACGTTGCCGGGTTGGACATGGCTGGCGCCGACTTGCGTGGTGCCAAGCTCAGTAACCTTGACTACCGTAGCGCGAACCTCGAAGGTGCGGATTTGAGCAACGTGTTCCTGGATACCCTCGATCTGCGCGGTGCCCACCTCGGTCACACGACCTGGCATCACGCGCTGGTGAGGGACACCATGCTACGCCGTGCGCGGATGCACGACGCCAACATTGAAGGTTCCCACTTTTCCCGCGCCGACTTCCGGAATGCGGACCTCAGGAATCTAAGAGCAGGTCTTAGCAACATTGAAGGCGTGTCCCATGGCACAACCATAACGGACACGGACATGAGGGACGCTGACCTTCGAGGCGCCGACCTGTCAGGCGCATTGCTATGGGGAACGGATTTTCGCGGCGCCGACCTCAGCAGTACCGATTTCCGCGGTGCTGCCATCGTCGACAAGTCCTGCGTCGGTTACTCCCGTTGCCCTGCCGCCAAGTGGTACGGCGCCACCTACAACGAAGAGACACGGTTTGATCCCGACTTCCATCCGCCCGATCACGGCATGATCTTGCAACCGTCACACGTTGCCGACCACGCCGACTTGTGACCCGCGATCCCGTTCGCACGTCTTCGCACAACACACGGGACGTTCAAAGCGGGGGGGCAAACCCGGCGGCGGTGGTGCAGCACGGATTGCGTCGAATCCTCCGGCCAGACCAAGGTCGGCTAGAACTCGGTCCAGAGAATGTCGGAGGGTACCGTCGACAAGTTCGTGGTGTTCGCATCGGAACACCAACCCGCCGAAGCCGAGACCGAGTGTATTGTTTGCTGAGCATCTCGTAGGTTCGTGACGGGAGTGACATGGCCGAGTCATCCCCACCAGTCTCCGACATGTCCAGGGATGCGAATCCAAGGTGATGTCGGTCCACCTCATGGTCACGGCTTCGTCCGGCCTACAGCTCTGACTGATGATGAACCGAAGCGCTTGCCTGCTGGGTTTCTGAAAATCGCTCATCCGTAGGAGCGACCATGATTAGGCGATTGGCCGATGGCGCGAGTATCGGAAACGAACAATACATGCTGCTCCGGTTTTCTGCAGGCGAACGCCGCACTAGCATCCGATGAGATCGACGCGGTCCGCTGGGCCCAAGTGGCGTGAGGCCAAGTGGGCCCGAAGGTGTTGAGAGAGGTGCAGACGGTCGGAGGGCAGCCCTATGTCGACCTCGCCGAGGACGACTGCCCGATCAACGGTCTCGACGCGTTCGATTCGTTGCTGGGAGTGGAAGCGACTGACATGCTGGAGCGAAGACTAGGCTGCAAGCTCTTGCGGGAAACCGTGTTCGTTTCCGAGGATGGAAAAAGGGCGGCGACGGTGGCGGAAATCTGCGCCGAGGGCGGCAGCCCAGCGGAAGGCGGCGTGAGCGCGATGGCGGAGAGGCTAAGGCTGGCGCGGGAACAGGCGGGCCTGTCGCAGGGGCAGGTGGCGCGGCTGCTGGACAAGCACCGGCCAACGATCTCGGAGATGGAGGCCGGACGGCGCCGGGTGATGGCGGAGGAGGCTGCGGCGTTCGCGGATCTATACGAGGTTTCGCCGTCATGGCTGCTCGGCACCGAAGGCGCGGGCGCGGAACTGGACGACCGGACGCTATTCGCGGCCCGCGAGTTGGCGAAGCTGGAGTACGAGGACTTGGACCGTGTCCTGAAACTGCTGCGGATGATGCGGCAGGCCGGATACCGACGACGCCAAGGCGGTTGACCGGCGCAGAGTTCAGGGTCCGTGCTTTCATCCTCCCTCGCCGGGAGGAGTTTCCGGATTCATCAGCAACAGCGGACGACGCCTGCAGGCGGGCATTCGCGCTCGGTTTTAGGGCCGGCTTAGGTTCCGCCGTTTAGGCGGAACGAGCAGTCTATCCGGGGCGGCCTAGGTCGCCCCGGATTCCACGACTCTGCCAGACAACAGCTACCACCACACCTACAACTGTTACGGCGGCCAGTACCGACAGGCAGAATGTCGTTCGGCTACTCTGATTGCACATCCGTGCCCAAGTAATCAAACGGGTCGCAAGGTTAGGGAACATACCCCAAGAGACCCTTTAGTGAGTCAACTACTTGCCGACGAATTGGACGATAGACCGACACGTCGCCAATCGGGATGGCCGAACAATCACCGTTCGCAAAGCGTTCGATTCGAAACATAGCCCTCTCTCGAGCAATGCTGATGGATGGATGCCTAGTGCCGTCCGGCGTCGTGGGGAGCAAATCACAGATGTTTCGCATTATCTCGGCTATCAGACCACGTCACCGCTGTGTGTTGTGAAGACAAAGAGATTAATGGTCTTCCCGACGTGAGAGGTACCTACTGTCAACATCGGTACCTACTACTCTGTCTACGACGAAGTCCGGAGCATAGGGTCCAAACAGGTGGACGAAGGCCCAGTCGAACCTCGTCGCAGAATTGAGATCAAAGCGATCACCACCGTCGACCGATCGAACTGTTCGGGATAGCGAGTCGATAAAAGCGTCCTCCTCGAACTGCGATGTCATCGGATCTGTCGACGAGTTGCAGGACGATAGAGCGACCAGGCCAATGAGAAGGCAATGGTGAATGGTCCCGGTGTTCGCTATTCGTTCGGATGCATGGGGTTCCAAGGGCATAGTGTGCTCAGGCGAAGGCCAGACCCCATACGCGGGTTTGATGTTCAGACGCTGGCAGCATTCCAGTGCCGTGTGGCGCGCTACGGGGTCTTGAATGTCAGCCGTTCACGCGCCTGCTCCTCCAGCAGCAGCACGGCGGGGACGAAGAGCAGGATGCCGGGGCTCGCGATGATCAGGCCGAAGACGATGCTGACGACCATCGGCACGAAGTTGGCGGTCACTTCGGCCTTGACCAGGAGGATGGGCAACAGGCCCACCACGGTGGTCGCCGTCGTCAGGATGATCGCCCGGAACCGCTGCCGTGCGGCGGCGCTCACTGCGGCGACGGCGGGGATGTCCGCCTCGGCGCGAATCTTGTTGTAGCGGTGCATCAGCACCAGGGTGTCGTTCACCACGACGCCGGCCACCGCGATCATCCCGAACAGCGAGATCACGGTCACGTCGTAGCCGAGTATCAGGTGGCCGATGATCCCTCCCGCCACGGCGAAGGGCATCGCCGCGAGGACGATGAGGGGTTGTGCGTAGCTCCTGAAGAACACCGCGATCAGGACATACATCACCAAGAGCGCAAGCGGCACCGTATAGGACAAGACCTCCTCGAGTCCCTCCTGTTCCTGTCCCCCTTCGATCATGTAGAACTGCAGACCCGCGTACCGTTCCTGCAACGTCGCGAGGACACCTTTCAACTCCGTGTCGATCATGCCCGGCGTCGATGCGCCCAGATCGACGCGAGCGCCGACTTCGACGGCGCGGACGCCGTTGACGCGCATCAGCGAGGCGTAGTCACGCGACTCCTCGATGCTGGCGACCAAGCGCAGGGGAACTTCGATACCGTCCGGTCTGACGATCCGCTCGTCCCCGAGTTCCTTGAGGCTGCGTCGGCGGTCTTCGGGATAGCGCACCATCACCTTGATTTCGTCGCGGCCGCGCTGGATGCGCTGGACTTCGCTGCCGTAGAACCTGGACCGCAACTGCAGCGCGACACCCGCCGGCGAGAACCCGGCGGCCTTGCCCGCGTCGGTAAGTTCGATGTCGAACTGGCGTTTGCCGCGAACCAGGGAGTCCTGAACTTCAAAGAGGGCCGGAATCGCTTCCATGCCAGCGCGCAGCTCGCCCGCCGCACGAACGAGCAGTGCTTCGTCGTGATGCGCGAGAACGTACGCGACGCCCGGTGTGGACAGACCCTCGCCTGCGTTGGTCCTCACGGTTTCGGTCCCGGGAACGTCGCCGACATTGCGCCGCCAAAGGCGCTCGATCTGCCGGGGCGATGCCGAACGCTGCGACTCGTCCTCCAGATGAAGGACAACGCTTGCCAGGTGCGTCGCCCAAGCCGTCGCACTGTCGACCCCGAGAAGGCTGGGCTGGCCGAGGTGGCGCCCGCCGATCACTGAAACCGTCCGGATGGGGTCGCCGTCGATCTGTTCGTTCGTCAAACGGGCGGCCTCGGCCACCTGCTCGGCAGCGGCGATGGTGACATCGAAGGGCGTGCCGGTCGGAAAGGTCAGATCCGTCTGGATTCGGTCCGTCTCAAGGGTCTGGAAGAACACGAAGCGAACCACGCCGGTGGAAAACACCAGCACGGAGGCGGCGACGAACAAGACGCTGACCAGCACCGTGATGAACGGCCTGCGGACAGCGGCGGAGATCGCGGGCAGCATCCACCGGTCCCGAAATTCATCGAGCCAGACGCGCGACCTCGCCTGGATGCGCGCCAGCGGCCAGTGGCTCCACGGACTAGTTTGGGACAAGTGCGATGGCAGGATCAGGAACGCTTCGATCAGCGACACCGCGAGGACCAGGAAAACCACCACCGGGAGGAGGTTCATCATTTGTCCCATCGCGCCGTAGGTGAACAACAGCGGGACGAAGGCGATCATGGTCGTGACGACGCCGAGCACCACGGGACCGAGCACAGCCCGGGCGCCGGACACGGCGGCCGCCGGTCCGACCTGCCCTTGAGCCTGGTGCGTGGCGATGCTCTCACCCACGACCACGGCGTCATCTACGACGATGCCGATGACCAGCAGCAAGGCGAAGATCGAAACGATGTTGACGGACAGGTCCGCCGCCGGGAACAACAGCAAGGCGCCAAGGAACGACATGGGCACGCCGACGGCCACCCAGAGGGAAATGCGGAAATCGAACACCAGCGAAAGCAACACGAAGACCAGTGCAAAACCGAGGAAGCCGGCCGAGACGAGAAATCCAACCCGTGCGGTGAGGGTGCGGTTGCGATCATCCCACACTTGGACAGCGGCGCCTGGTAGCCGGCCAGCAACTGCCGCACTTCGCGGGCAATATCCAACGGCTCCTGGTCGCCGTCTCGGTTTATCTGAATGAGCACACTCGGGCGTCCGTTGACCCGGGTAAGCGCTTCGATGTCGGCGAAACCGTCGCTCACCTGGGCAACATCGCGCAGCTGCACGATGGTGCCGTCCTCGTGAGCCAGCAGCACGATGTCCTCGAAGTCTTCGCCGCGCACCCGCTTGGTGTTCGTACGAAGTACGAAGCCGCCAGCCCCCGTACGCAATTCACCCGACGACAGGTTGAGAGAGGATTCGCGGATCCGGCGGCTGACCGCGGAAATGGTGAGGCGGTGCTCGCGCAAGGCTTCTTCGTCGACCTCGATGCTGATCTCCCGTTCCTTGGTACCGAACGGCGTCACCATCGACACCGAAGGCAGGGCCAACAGGTCTTCCTGGACCTGCTCCGCGACCTCCCGCAAGCCGTTCTCGGAGAGCGACGACGAGGTGACCGCCACGGTCATCAGGTTCCTTGTCGCCGCCACCAAGGCGACCTCCGGCTGTTCCGCGTCGGGGGGCGGGAACCTCTCGATGCGTTCGACCGCGGTCCGGACGTCGTCAAGCACGCGGGAAGCGACCGCGAAAGGACGCACGTCGATCATCACCTTGCCTAGGGACTCGACGGCCGTGGTCGTGACCCGGTCCACGCCGCCGACCACCAGGACGTTCTCTTCGATGCGCCGGGTGATGGACTCCTCGACCTCCGCGGGCGAGCCCCCGGGATACGGAACCACGACGGAAATGCGGCGGGCATCCATATCGGGGATGTTCTCCACCGGGAGCCGCGGTATGGTGTAGAGCCCGCCGCCGAGCAACACCACCATGAGGAGGTTGCCCGCGACCCGGTTGCGGGCGAAGAACGGAATCAAGCCTGCTTGCCGCGACGCCTCTTGGCTGTTCGCGGCGTCGCCTGCCGGGTCGCTCATCACGCGTCTCCGACTTCTGCGACGGCCACCGCCTCCACGCCAAGGCCGGGCGCTGCTCCCGGCAGGGCACCGACCACCACCCCGTCACCCGCATCAAACGCGGCGACGATCCAGCCCGTGTTCGTGCGTCCGAGCGTGGTCGCCGTGACGGAACGCAGCGCATCCCCGTCGACCACCCAGATGGTGCCGTCGTGCTGTTCCGCCGACTCGGGCAGCCGGAAGGCGTTGGCGTACTCGGCCCCTTCAACGGAGATCTGCACGAACGTGCCCGGCAACGGCAGGTCGTCCATGGCGACCGACTCCGCAAAGGCGAAAAACAGAGTGGCCATCCGGCTGCGCGAAGCGACCACCGACGAGGACCGTTCGACCACGGCCGGGAACGTCCGACCAGCGAGGCGCACGTCGGCATCCCGTCCGACCACGGCACCGAGCTGGGCGATATCCGCCAGCGAGATCGGCGCCTCGATACCGATCGCCTCCTTCGAGTAGGCACTGCCGAACGCGGTGGCAGGCCCGAGAACCTCGCCCATGCCGACGGTGCTGGCGATGATCTTGCCGTCGAAAGGCAGCGAATACTTGGTCTTCGAGAGCTCCAGGTCCCTCTGCGCCACGAGCATTTCCCAACGCTCCACGCGAGCCTTGAAGCGTTCGATCTGGGGCCGGTGCTCGATGATCGCCGGAACTTCCTGACCCGGATTGTCGCGCAGGAACTTGGCGCGTTCGAATTGTCCTTGGAGTTCGTGTTTGCGGACCCGGGCGCGCATCTCGTCGGCGCCGGCACGTGCCTCCCGCGCCTTGAACTCGAAGTCCCTCGGATCCAGGGTCAGGAGTGTCTCGCCGGCCTTGAACGTTCCGCCGTTGCGCAGCTTCGGCGACACCGACGCCACGCGTCCGAACACCTCCGACTTCAAGGCGACACGACTCTGCAGACGCACCTCGCCGGTCAGCGTCACCGTCAGCGTGTGCGACGTCTCGGACGGCTGCACGACGTTGACTCGGGGGGCTTCGGCTGTTCCCTTCGCGACCACGACGTCGAGGTCCGCTAAGCCCGGGGCCCGCATGAAATACAGGGCGACCAAGACGACGACCAAGACCGCCGCCAGCTGCACCATGCCCTTCCAGCGGCTAGAGGGCGACCCAGTTCCTTGACTCTCGGCCATCGCTAGCTTGCCTCCCCGATGGTTGTCGAACCGCAGGCACGTTGCCTCGATCCGAGACAGGCGACCACGAGGGTCGCCCCAACGATGCCCGTGTCGGTTCTAGGGAAGGTCTGATTAAGACCTTCCCTAGCGCGGCGATCAAGCCAGGGATGGCTTGATCAGAGCATTCCTAGTCCCGAATGAACTCCCGAATCACGGTTCCCGGCCGACTGCCGGTGTACTCGCCGTTCTCGATGACCACCTCACCTGCGACCAAGGTGGCGTCGTAACCCCTGCTTTTGACCACCAAGCGACCGCCGTTGTGCGGGAAGTCGCGGACGTACTCGGGATGGCAGGAGGTCAGGTTTTCGTAGTCGATGACGTTGATGTCCGCATGCCAGCCCTCGCGGAGTTCGCCGCGCTCCTTGAGGCCCAACACCTCGGCCGACTTGCCGGAGATGCGGTGCACCGCCTCGGGCAGGGTGTAGACGCCCCGGTCGCGGGTCAGCTCGCCGAGCAGGAAGGTCGGCGAGTCGGCATCGGTGAACTGGCCGACGTGGGCGCCGGCATCGCCGAGCATGGGCACGACGTGGGGTAGGCGCATATAGTTCCACTGGTTCTGCAACGCCCCGCCGAAAGCCCACATGTTCCACAGTTCGCGGCCTTCGGAGGCGATCAGGCGTTCGACGTAGACGTCCACCGGATCCTTGCCAGCGTCGTCGGCGAGCTTCTGCAGGTTCCTGTCGTTGTCGAGATCGAAGTCGGGATATTCGCCCGTGCCCATGGGATGCAGGATCCGTGCGGCCCGGCCGAATCCGCCCGCCTCCTTGGCTTCGGTGACGAGCTTGTCGCGCGTCGCCGGATCCTTGAGCGCGGCGACGCGGTCGGCGATCGTCGGCAGCTTCATCAACTCGCGCCAAGCCGGTGTGCGTAGGAACGCCTGCTGGGCTAGGCCGAAGAACGAGCCACTTGGGCGGGTGTGGCAGATGGACGTGATGCGCCGACCGTTCTCGTTGTTGCGGCCGAGGAACTCCTCCCACCGGGCGACGCCGCCGTCGCCTTCAGGCCCCGTACCGCCGGAGAACAGCACTTGGCAGCCGAGTTCCGCGCCGGTCTCGAACATGTCCCTCTCGACCTCGTAGCGGGTGCGCATGTCGGGCGCCACCTGGAACATGCCCCCTCGACCGCCGGCTTCGACCACCGCCTCCTGGATTGCCCGGGTCTCGCGCGGATCGGCCCAGGTTCCCGGCGTCAGACGACCATCGGGGACGCGGTGTCCAAGGAACCGTGAAGTCGAGAAGCCGGCGGCGCCGCCCTCGACCGACTCCTTGACCAGGTCGACGATGCGTTGTAGTTCGCGCTCGTCCGCCTGTACGCCTTCGTCGCAACTCTTGTCGCCCATGGCTTCGAAGCGGATGGCGGAGTGACCGCACATGCCGACCACGTTGAGCGTGGGTCGAAGGGATTGAACACAGTCGAGGTATTCGCCGAACGTCGTCCAATTCCATGGCAGGCCGTCCATGATCGCGTTGGCGGCGATGTCCTCCACGGCTTCCATGAGCTCGGCGAGATAGCGGCGGTTGTCCTCGCTGCAGGGCGCGAACGTGACGCCGCAATTGCCGATCAGCGCGGTGGTGACTCCGTGGTAGGAGCTTGGCCGCATCTCGGGATCCCAGCCGATCTGGGCGTCGAGATGGGTGTGCAGGTCGACGAAGCCGGGCGTGACGATCTTGCCGGTCGCATCGATGGTTTTGCCGGCTTCGACTCCTTCGAGGTCGCCGATGCGGCTGATGCGACCCTCGTCGACGGCGACGTCCGCGCGTTTTGACTCAGCGCCGCTGCCGTCGATGACGGTGCCGCCCCTGATGACTAGCGTATGGGCCATGGATCGGATTCCCCCCTAACAGTTCCCTAATCCATAGGCAATCATACATGACCTTTCTCGGGGGGACTGCGTGGGGCGACGCGTAGGAGAGCCGTACGGGCGAGGCTTGTCCTCGCCCGTGTACGCGTCGCGAACGGCTTCGGTTGTCAGCGCGGGCGACCACAACGCGCCCGCAGGGCGCGCGGTCGCCCCTACGGTGCGTTCATGTGGTTTCGCGAGGGCGCGCCGGTGCCCGTTTCGTCCGCGACCACTCCTCGAGCATCTCCTCCGCGGCGGCGCCGGCACGTTGCCGGGCTTCGTCACCCCCCTTGTTGCTGGCGAGTTCCAGGCGGTGACCGTTGGGGTCGAAGAAGTAGATGGACTCGAAGATGCCGTGATCCACGGGCCCAAGCACGTCGAGCCCCGCCCTCTCCAAGCGTTCCTTCGCGGCCAGGAGACCGGCACGCGTATCCACTTCGAAGGCGATGTGCTGCACCCACGTCGGGGTGTTGGGATCCTTGCCCATGGGAGGCGAGTTGGGCAGTTCGAAGAACGCCAGGACGTTGCCCATGCCGGCATCCAGAAAGACGTGCATGTAGGGATCGGGCTCGCCCGTGGAGGGCACCTCGTTCTCGGCGAAGGCAAGCTGGAAGTCCATGCCGAGGGTGTCCCGGTAGAACTCCACGGTCTCCCGGGCGTCGTTGCACCGGTAGGCGACGTGGTGAATGCGCCGGACCTTCACGCGGCGTCTTCCGCCAGCCGGGCACCTTCCACAACGCGACCGTTGTCTGCCGCCGCCTTCAGCATCTGATCGCGCTCGATGGACTCGAACAGCGCCTGGAAGTTGCCCTCGCCGAAGCCCTCGTTGCGCTTGCGCTGGATGAACTCGAAGAAGATCGGCCCGATCAGCGGCGCGGAGAAGATCTGCAGGAGCAGGCTCGGTTCGTCCCCGGACATGTCGCCGTCTAGAAGGATGCCACGCCGGGCGATGTCGGCCACGGGTTCGCCATGGCCCGGTAGGCGCTCGGCGAGCATGTCGTAGTACGTCGGCGGCGGCGGCTCCACGAAGCGCAAGCCCAAGGACGTCAACCGGTCGCAAACTGCGAGCAGGTCGTCGCAGCCGAAGGCGATGTGCTGGATGCCCTCGCCGTTGTATTCCATCAGGTAGGACTCGATCTGACCGCCGCCGCTTCCCGCCGACTCTTCGTTCAGGGGGATGCGGATCCTGTCGTCGGGAGCGGTAAGCGCCCGGGAGACGAGACCGCTCTGCTTGCCCCTGATGTCGAAATGACGGATCTCGCGGAAGTTGAAGAGCCGCTTGTAGTAGCTCGTCCAATGGTCCAGACGGCCTCGGTAGACGTTGTGCGTGAGATGGTCGATGACCTCGAGTCCAACCCCTGCGGGACGCCGCTCGATGTCGTCGACGAACTCGAAGTCGATGTCGTAGATGCTGCTGCCGTCGCGGTAGCGGTCGATGAGGTACAGCGGCGCGCCACCGATGCCGCGAATCGCCGGCAGCCGCAGTTCCATCGGCCCGGTGGGAATGTCCATCGGTTCCGCCCCCTGGGCAAGCGCCCGCGAGTAGGCCTGGTGGGCATCGGCGACGCGGAACGCCATGCCGGACGCGCACGGGCCGTGCTCCTCGGCTTGGTACCAGGCGTTGCTGCGCGGTTCGTAGTTGACGACGAAGTTGACGTCGTTCTGGCGCCATAGCTGAACCGCCTTGGAGCGGTGGTCGGCGACATGCTCGAAGCCGAGGGTTCGGAACACGGGCTCGAGGATGCCTCGCTTGGGCGCGGCGAATTCGACGAACTCGAAGCCATCGAGGCCCATGGCGTTGTCTTGGAGTTCCATGCCGGATCCTCTTTCCATCAGCCTTCCGACGATACCCTCGGTTCGGGGCAGGAATTGACCTTTTCACCCCATATGTGATCCAAAAAAGACGTAAACTGCTCAAACATAATGTCTTGTAGATGGAATCTACCCATGGCATTGGATCGAACCGAACGCAGGATTCTCGACCTGCTACAGGATCTGGGACGGATGTCCAACGTCGAATTGGCGGATCGGATCGGCCTGTCCGAATCGCCCTGCTTTCGCCGCGTCAGGAACCTCGAACGCACCGGCGTGATCGAAGGCTACGCCGCCATCGTCAACCAGCGGGCGCTCGGCTACACGGTCACGGCCTACGTGCTGGCCACCATGGAAAAGCAGCCCAGCATCGACATCGACGAGTTCCATTCGCGCGTCGCCGCCGAGCCGCATATCGTCGAATGCCACGCCATGAGCGGCAGCCACGACTACATCATGAAGGTCGTGGCACGGGACATCGACCACTTCTCTGAACTGGTCATGCAGGGCATCCTGAGGTATCCGGGGGTGCTGCACGTCGAGTCGAGCTTCAGCCTCCGCGAGGTCAAGCACACGCGCGCGCTGCCGACGTAGAAACGGAGCATTTCCTCCAAGAGAGCTTGCGCCGTAGAAGTTTCGCGTCAGCGAAACTTCCACCCATCCGCAAGGATGGGCCGCGACCGTCAGGTCGCGCGCTTGCGGGAGGCGCACTGCCTCGGACACACTTCGCTCGTCGCACCAAGACCGCGTCAACCATGTACCAGCAACCGACGGCGCCGCAACCCATCGGGGGCGTGCTAGACAGCGCCATCAGACTGTTCAAGTCGGCGTGGATGCCCGTTCTCGCGATGGCGACGGCCTGTGCAGCGGCGAGCAGCCTTCCCAACCTGTTCGGCATCGTCGCCCCCGGTCTCGACATCGGTGCGACGCTGCCGGTCGAACCCGATCAAACCGTTGTCGACGTCGAGGACATTGTTCCATTGGCGCTGTTGTTCGTGGTTACTCTCGCCACGTTGCCACTCGTCCTGTTCTTCGGCTTGGGGATCATCGCGCAGGCGAACGCCACCCGGCGTGGCGCCCTGCTGGCGTGGCGCGACGCCGCCGGTGTCGCGTTCCGTCGGTTCCCCCAGGCCTTGTTGTGCTCGATCATCTACGTCGTGGTCTTGGGTGGCATCTTCGTTGTCGCGGCCACGGTCTGGGGTGTCGCCCTCGTGACGCTGGTTCGCGATATCGTGCCGTCGATCCTCTACGGGCTGCTCTTTGGCTTCGGACTGGTCCTGCTGGCAAGCATCCCGGTCATCGGGCTGCTCGTGTACTGGTGCTTCGCGCTGCCGCTGATCGTTACCGAGAACCTCGGTGCGGTGCAGGCGCTGGGCCGGAGCTGGACGCTGGTTCGAGGCCATTGGTGGCGCACGCTGCTGATCCTCACCATCGCGACATTCATCGCCCTCGTCGTGACCGTGGTCCTCTCGGTGGCCGGATCCTTGCTGGCGACCCTGGCGGTGGGCACGGACAGTATCGGCGGGACGTCGGTGATCCTGTTCGGCGTCAACACGCTAGGCGGCATGGTGACGACGCCGCTGTTCGTTGTCGTGCTCCTCGCAACGCTTCACGATCTGACGCTGCGCCGCGGTGGGGACGACCTCCAGGAACGCCTCGAAGCCATCGGCGGACGCGGCCGTTGACCGCCCGCTACTCGGTGCACTCGGTGCACTCGCCCGTCCTAGCGGCCCTGTTCCTGCTCGCCACTTTCACCGCTTCCGCGGATCCCCTGGCCGACTCCGTGGCAACCGAACTCGGCGTCGAGGAGCTTTCGCCGGCCCAGTTGGACATCCTCGAGGACGTGGTTGCCAGGTACCGGGCACCAGCAACCGGCCCCGTGTTGGAACCGCGCGCACTGGATGGGATTCTCGACGGCGTCGACCGGGCCGTCGAGGAGGTGGGCCTGTGGGATCTGTTCTGGGAGTGGTTGGTCGAGAAGCTCCAGGACCTGGGCCTGAATATCGACCCCGGCGGTTCCGGTCCGGTGGAGGTCCCCCGATGGGTGCTTGAACTCATCACCCTGGGTCTGGTCGTGACGGTCCTCGCCGTGGTCGTCAACGAACTCCGACTTCGGCAATGGCGCCGCGGCGTTCGGCCGACTCCCGTCGGTGGTGCCGCTGAAACTCAGACCGGACCCCTCGTCCTCACCCTTGACGACATCCCTGGACTGCCGCCTCGCGAGCGAGCGGGCGCCGTGTTGCGAATCGTGTTGGCCACGCTTGCCACGCGTGGCGCCCGTCTAGGCGGCGAAGGTGCCACGCATCGGGAAATCGCCGCTGGCGCGAAGCGTCTCGGCGACCAACTCGGACTCCTGTTGGGTCGACTCGCGCGGCTGGCCGAAGTGGCGCGCTATTCCCGGTCCGACCGCGGCGATCAAGGGGAAGCGCTCGATGCCGGTCGGGGAATTCTCGATACCCTCGCCGAAGGCAGGTCCGAGCCATGAGGGACCGGATCGTCACCGCGGTCGGCGCCTTGCTGGCGCTTCTGGCCTGCATGGCGCTTCTCCTCGGCGACGAGGAGTCGGCGTCATCGTGGCCCACATCCGCTGACCGTGGTGCGAACGGCTACGCAGCACTCCACGACTGGCTTGATGCCGCCGACATTCCCGTCGAGTCGCTGCGCAAAGCCATCAACGAGGATTTCTCGACGATGCAAGCAGACGGTCGACTATTGATCACCACCATGCCACATCAGACGCCGATGACGCCCGGTGAACGACGAAGTCTTCGCGCATGGGTCGCCGAAGGCAACACGCTACTGGTGATGGCGGCCTTGAACGATTCGCCCAACTGGATCGCCCGGGTCGACACCTCCACGTTCCTGGACGACTTGTCGAGCTTGACGAGCGTGCGGTTCGAGGCGGTCTCCGAGCAGTCCGGCGAGGGCGTCTCCGTCGGCGCGGCCGGCAGGCAAACCCCCATCGTCCTACGTGGGTTCGATGCCCATCCACTCAATACCCAAGGCGACACCTTCGAGGGCGTTAGCGACGATGTGACCAGCATCTGGCAAGCGCTTCCAGATTCACGACAGCTCAGACTGCCGGTCGCCACCGAAGCCCAGTTCGGACCCAACGCCATCCTGCACCTGCCCAGCGGGTACGGCGACATCTTCGTCGTCAACCTCGCCAGCATGCTGACCAACCGCGCGATCGGTCGAGCCGACAATCGGCACTTCATCGCCAGCGCGGTGCGTCATCACGCGGCCGGCGGCGTGATCTTCGACGACTTCCACCAAGGCCTGACAGCGGTCTACGACGCGGCGGCCCTGTTTCGGGATCCCAGGCTGCACATCTCGATTCTGTTCGTGCTCGCGGCCTGGTTCGTGTACATGGTCGGTACTTGGAACCGGATCGCGCCCGTGCGAGAACAGGCAACCGAGCCAGGCCAACTCGACTTCGTGCGGGCGGTCGGCGAGTTCTTCGCCCGCAAGCTCGATCCCGTGGAGAGCGGGCGGATGATGTTCGCGACGCGGTTCGCCGAGATCACCGGCGAGGCCGCGGCGGACCCCCGCGGTGCAGCTGCGCCGGGCACGTTGGACCAGGCGCGGTTCGAACGTCCACCGTGGCCACGGCTAGAAGCCAATCCACTCGTCGACCAGGCGACTCTCGACGCCCTGAAGGCGGACCACGCCCGCCTCGCGGCTGGACACAAAGTAGACTTGCGTCAACTTCACAATCGACTACGGGATCTGGGACGACAGCAATGATCGACAAGGCGCAAGCATTGGAGGCGCACCTCCAGGAGGAGCTTGGCAAGGTGTTGTTCGGTGTCGGCGGTTCGATCCACGAGATCTGCATCGCACTCATCGGCCGCGGGCACATCCTCCTCGAAGGACCCCCGGGGGTCGGCAAGACGCTGCTCAGCAAGTCCCTCGCCCATGTCCTCGGCGGCAACTTCCGGCGCATACAGGGCACAGCGGATCTCATGCCCACGGACATCACCGGCGTGCACGTCTACAACGCGCAGACCTCGGCCTTCGAGTTCCAGCCGGGTCCCGTGTTCGCCGACGTACTGCTGGTCGACGAGATCAACCGCGCGGGTCCCAAGACCCAATCCGCACTCCTCGAGGCGATGGAGGAGCGCCACGTCACCGTCGACCGGGAGACCTTCGAACTGGCCGACGAGTTCCTCGTGGTCGCCACCCAGAATCCCTACGAGTTCGAAGGCACCTACCCGCTGCCGGAATCCCAACTTGACCGCTTCATGCTCAAGGCGTCGATCGGCTATCCGGACAAGACCCACGAAGCGGTAGTGGTGGAGACCTACAACCTGCCGGGCGAACGCGCTCTGCATCCGGTGGACCTCACGATGAGTCCGCTCGTCCCGGGCGCACTCGCGGCGGCGCGCGCTGAACTGGCAGACGTCCACCTGGCCCCTGAACTGGTGGACTACGTGTTGGCGCTGGCCACCGCGACACGCGAACACGGGCAGGTCAGTCTCGGTCTGTCCAGCCGCGGCGTGGTCGCGCTGGCCCGATGTGCGCGCATCGAGGCGGCGATCGAAGGTGCCGACTACGTGGTCCCCGACCACGTCAAACGAGTGGCACCGGGAGTCGTCGGCCACCGCTTGGTCACCACACCCGATGCCGCCTTGGAGGGCATCACGACGAGCATCCTGGTCGCCGAGATCCTGTCCGCCGTGCCTGTCCCGCGATAACGCCACGGATCGTTCGCCGTGAGCCTGACGCCGCTGTCGATCCTGTTCACGGCGTTCATCGCCCTCGTCGGCATCGCCGACCAGTGGGGTGAACACATCGCCTTCGTCGCGTGGCGCTACGGTGCGGTGGCGTTGGTAATGGCCCTCGCCTACGAGTGGTGGTGGGTACGACAGTGTCGGCTGCGCGCCGGTGTCCTGGCGACCCGCCTCTATCTGGGCAGGAAAGTCGACATCGAGATCATCCTGCAAAACGGTGAACGGCGACCGCTTCGGATCGAGCTCGCACCGCAACTTCCGGCGGGTTTCGCGGTCGACGCGCAGCAGCGCTCCGCCACCATCGGGCCTCTCGGATTCCACAGCGAAGCCGTCGAGACCCGACCGCTGAAACTCGGCATGCGGACCTGGGAGGAACTTCCGGTCCGGGTCAAGGGCCCGCTCGGACTGTCGTGGTGCGCCAAGCCTTGCATCCTCGGCACGAATCTCGGGGTGGTGCCGGACCTCCTCGGCCGACGCGCCCGCCCGGCGGGTATCGCGCCGACCGGATCCATCGCCAGGACCCTCGCCGGCACGGGCCAGGAACTCGACCACCTGCGCGACTACCAGCCGTCCGACCCGCGGCACACCGTGGACTGGAAGGCTTCCGCGCGCACCTCGAAGCTAATCACTCGGGTGATGAGCGACGAACAGCACCTGTCGGTGATCCTCGTCGTGGATGCCGGGCGCACGGGCCGGAGCCGGATCGACGGCATGAACCAGCTCGGCCACTACATCAACACCGCGGCCCGGTTCGCCGAACACGCCGTGGCCAACGACGATCAGGTGGGACTGGTGGTTGCCGCCGAGAAACCGGTGACCGTGCTTGCTCCGTCACGTGGCGTCCGGGCCGTGACGCGCATACGTGCCGCACTGACCGACCTAGACGCGGCACCGACGGAAACCGACCTCGTGGCCGCGGCCCTGGCGGTCCGGCGCCTGGTTCGCCACCGGTGCCTCATCGTCCTGCTCACCGACCTCTATGGCCAGGCGGGCACCGGCGGGCTGATGCAGAGCGTTCGGCTCTGGGTGCCCAAGCACCTGCCGGTGGTCACCGGCCTGGTTGCCGAGGAAGTCGACCATCTCGCCTCTGGCGAGGCCAGCGAGTGGCTAGATCCCTTTGTCGCCCTGGCGGCCACCGACTACCGACGTGGACTCGCGAACTCGGCTGCCGGTCTGCGACAACTCGGCGCGATCCCGCTGATCACCCGCGCCGCCACGCTGGAGTCGCGCGTGCTGGAGCAATACCACATCCTGAAGACGCGCCGACGCGTGTAGCAGCCTGTCGAACTTGCTACGTTCTTAGCGAGCGGCACGTCACGGGCTCTCCCCGCCAAAGAACCCGCGAACCGTTTGGTCGGCAATGCGTTGCAGGAACTCGGCTGATTCCTCGTCGACCGCGCCGTAGTAGTCGTAGTCGGCGCCGACGACCGACTTCCCGTAGACGCTCTGATACACGACACAGGCCGCCAGATAGGTGCCGAGCAGGCTGGGGTGGGTGCCGTCGAAGGTCTTGTGCAGAGCGATTTCCGGGCGTTCGCCGTAGGCGCGCTCGAAGGCGAGCCCAACGGGGATGACCAGGGCGTTCAGTTCGTTGCCCGTGGGGACGTAGGTCTGGAGGATCTTGTCGAACATGCCCGGGTCGTAGCGCTCGTGCGGCTCCACGTAGGCATGCGTCATGTAGAGGGCGACTTGTGCACCGGTGGCGCGGATCTGCCCGGCAAGTTCAGTTGCTCTCGCAAGGAAAGCGGTGCGGTGCTCCTCGGTCAACACCTCCCCGCTTCCTCCCTGCAGGACCACGAGTTCAAACGGCTCCGCGATGCCGAGCCGGTTCGGTTCGAGCAGGCTGTCGAGGCTGTGATGGGACAGTCTCGCGCCGCCGATGGTCGCCGACTTGTACCGGTAGTCCGCCCGGTCGTGCGGCCCAAGCTCTGCCGCTATCCGTGCGACGTGATTGTGCAGGCTGTCGTTGTAGTACAGGTAACTGTTGCCGACGAAGAGCACCCGTTTTGGCGCCGAATTCTCAAGCTGCCGTACCGTGGGCGCGAGAAGTTGATCCGGCGCCGCTAGGCACGCCGCATACCCCAGCGACAGAATGAGTGACGCCGACCAAACGAGAAAACACCTCGTCGGGTAGACGCTTGTCGTCGCCCGCCCCCTCAACGGACGATCTTGCGTGCCCGGAAGTCCGTTATCTCGTCCGCCGTATAGCCGGCCTCGCCGAGCACTTCGCGGGTGTGCTCGCCAAGTTCCGGCGACGTGCGGAAGATGCCGGCCGGCGTTGCCCCGAAGCGTGGCGGCGGCCGGGCCTGGCGCATGGGACCGGCGATGGGATGTTCGAACTCGATGAGCGCCTCCATGGCCTTGACCTGGGGATCGTCAATGACCGCGTCGCGGGGATTGATTCTGGCGAACGGCACCTCGTGCTCCTCCAGGCGATCGGCGAGCACCTCCGTATCGAACCTCGCATAGGCCTCGTTCAACGTCCGTTGGAACAGCCCGGAGTCGAGGGCCGCCTGACTGCGGAAGCGTTCGTCCCGGAACAGGTTGGGCAGCTCCAAGGCGGCGAACAGTCCCTCCCACTCCCGGGCCTGCACCGGCATGGTGCAGATGTAGCCGTCGCGCGTCTCGCGCACCATGCCCGCATGGGACCTGCCGCCGCCGTGGGGTTTCTCGTCGCCGACGAAGGTGTAGTTCAGCATGTTGTCCGGCCACAGGAAGAACAGCGCCGCGTCCAGCATGGCGATGTCGACCCGCTGCCCGATGCCCGTGCGCTCGCGGGCGAGCAGCGCCGACGTGATGGCCTGCGCGGCCGTCATGGAGGTGATCTTGTCGCAGATCAGCGAGTTGATGAGGATGGGGCGTTCGCTGGCCGGATCCGCCTGCAGCGAGCCGATGCCGGAGATCGACTGGACGATGGCGTCGTAGACACGGCGCCCGGCATAGGGTCCGGTGTGGCCCACGCCGTTGATGGACGCGAAGATCAGCCGCGGATTGATTTCCCTAAGCGCGTCGTAGCCGATCCTCAGGCGTTCCATCACGCCGGGGCGGTAGTTCTCCATCACCACGTCCGTGCGTTCGACGAGGCGCTCGAATACCGCCCGGCCTTCGTCCAGCGTCAGGTCGATGACCACGGAACGCTTGTTGCGGTTCATCATCGCGAAGGCCCCGCCGACGCCGTTTCGCTCGGTCCCGCCCGGGCGGCGCATGAAGTCCCCGTCCGGCGACTCCACCTTGACGACGTCCGCTCCCTGGTCGCCGAGAATCGAGGCGGCGATGGGACCGGAATAGATGGTGGTCAGGTCGAGGACGCGGATTCCGTCGAGCGAGCCGGGCATGTGCGGTTGGTTGCAATTGCCGTGAGGCGGTGGAGTATATGCAACACACTAGAGGCCGTCCGTGATCATTTCCCACCGTCATCGGTTCATCTTCTTCGCCGTTCCGCGGACGGCCACCCACGCGATCCGCGCCGCCCTCGGCCCCATGCTCGGCGACGCGGACTGGCACCAGCAGTCGCTCACCGAGGTGGTTCGCCTCCCCGTCCCGGCGCTGGCGCGCATCGGTCACGGTCACATTTCCTTCCGCCAGGTCGAGGCTTGCCTGCCCGCGGCGACGCGCGACTACTTCAAGTTCGCAATGGTTCGGAACCCGTATGACCGGTTCGTATCGGTGTGTGCGATGCTGAACAGGCGGAACCCGGCCTACCGCGGCAGCGAGACGGCGTTCATGAAGCGCGCCATCGGCTTTCCGCGGTTTCGCTCCCGGGTGCTCGTCCGACCACAGTGGGAGATGCTGGTGGATGACGGCGACGAACTTCGCATGGACTTCGTCGGACGCTACGAGACCCTGCAGCAGTCCTTCGACGAGGCTTGCAGGTTGATCGGCCTTCCCAGAGCTGCGCTCGCGACGAGCAACGCATCGGATCACGACGTGTTCCCCGGCTACTACGACGACGAGCTTCTGAAGCGGGTGACGGACCTCTACGGCGCGGATTTCCAGCGCTTCGGCTACGCAACGGCGACCACGCCGGAGGCACTGCGGTGCGCCTGAGCAAGCCTTTCATTCGTCTGCCCTTCCGGTTCGACGCCGAGGTGTTGGCGCGGGAGGTCCGGCACTTCGGCACCGACATCTGGATGGCGCATCCGAGTGCGCTGCCCGGCAACTCGGCCATCGCCCTCGTCTCCAGCAGCGGTGGCGATAACGACTCGTTCGAGGGCGAGAAGAAGCCGACGTCCCACCTTCAGCGGTGCGAATACCTGCGCCAGGTCATGGCGAGCTTCGGCGAAGTCCTGTCCCGTTCGCGCCTGATGAAGCTCGATGCGGGTGCCGAGGTGAGCCTGCACGTCGACTTCAACTATCACTGGTTCAGCCGGGTGCGCATCCACATCCCGATCATCACCAGTCCCGCGGTCATCTTCCACTGCGGCACCGAAGCGGTGCACATGGGAGCCGGCGAGTGCTGGATCTTCGATTCCTGGCGCCGTCACCGCGTGGTCAATCCCGGCACCGAGGATCGGGTTCATCTGGTCATCGACACCAGCGGGTCGGCGCGGTTCTGGAACCTGGTCGAGCACGTCGAGAACCAAGACCCGACCGAGACCGCCGCGCAGGCACGGTTGGTTCCCCACGAGCCCGGCAAGTCCGTCGAACTCAAGACCGAACAGTTCGCCAACCTGCCGGTGATGGCGCCCGGCGAGTGCACGGCCTTGATCGAGGACCTCATCGGCGACTTCAGCGCCAATCCGGGCAACGACGCGCGCCTAGTCGAGTCCTACACCCGCCTGATGCGCGACTTCGCCCACGACTGGCGCGAGGCCTGGCTGCTCCACGGTCACCGCGCCGAGGGATTGCCACACTACCGGGGAATCATCCACACCGCACGCAGCCGACTGCACCCGAACCGGCGGGCGTTGACGGCGGCGAGCAACGGCATCGGCGTCAACGCGATCTTCTCCCAGCGGGTGCTGAACGCCGCGCTCGCCACGGACGGGGGATTTGCGCCAGAATCGAACGCGCGACGTTGATCGGGAGCGGGGATGCCTAGCCTACGGGACCGAAACGCCACCATTCGGGAACTGGGGCTCGAACCCTACGTCCTGGAACTCGAGCTGAACGGCTACGCCGTCGTACCGCCGTCGGTTACCGGGGTCACGCTCGACGCCATCGACCGCCTGACGCAGCTGCTGCTCGACAAGTCCGAGGAACTCGTGGGCTGTCGGTTCACGGTCGAGGGCGGCGCGGAATGCGAACTCGACTACGGCGGCTACAAGGGCATCATCGAGCGCATGTCCGGCGTCGAACCGAGCCAGTTTCAGCTCATGCAGCTATGCACCTTCGACCGGGCGTTCCGCGACCTTGCCGTGAACCCGGTGGCCGTGGCGCTGATGCGTCACATGATCGGTCCCCAGACGACAAGGTTCAGCTCGCACAACTGCTTCATCAAGTGGGCGGGCGACGGCTACGGGGACTCCCTCGGCCTGCACTGCGACCAGGGCGGTGTTCCCCTACCCTGGGGCCGGATCGCACTGAACGCCAACTGCAACTGGTGCCTCACCGAATACACGCTGGATCACGGTGCCTTCGCCTGCGTACCCGGGTCGCACCTGCGCTCGAGCCATCCGGCACAGCCTGCCGCGGCTCGCGAGGCCGTCCCGGTGGAGTGCCCCAAGGGCTCGCTGATCGCCTTCCACGGCCAACTCTGGCACGGCGCGTACCCGAAGAAGACGCCGGGACTCCGGGTGACCATCTCCAACTACTTCCGCCACGCGGCGATTCAGCCCCAGGACGACATTCCCAATCACTTTCCCCGGGAACTCGCAGACGACTGCGCCGATCCCGAGACCTTCAAGCAGCTCGCGGGATTCGGATTGCCCTACCAGTCGCAGGCACTGCCGGTGCCGAAGGCCCGGCGAGCGTAGCGACAACATGCCGTTGCAGCATCGCAGCGTCATTGTCGCGATGACGGGATAACAAGCTGCCGAGTAATCGTTCAAGTCACATTACGACAAGACATGTCTTAACAAACAAGTCTCGCCAAACGAAGACCTGCCGTGTGGCACGCGGGCACTGTCCAAACGCATCCATCGAGCGGCGCGTCTGCTAGCATCGCGCAGTCCGTTTGAGGAGCAGCCCCGCATGAAACGTCGCCTGACCATCGTTTCCGCCGCCTCGTTGCTCGCGGCTTTCCTGGTCTACGCCTCGGTGGCACTCGGCGCCGGGTCGAAAGAGGCCGGGGAGTCGAAGGCCGCTCTATGTGCCGCATGCCATGGCGTCAATGGCATCAGCGTCAGCCCGCTGTGGCCCAGCCTCGCGGGACAGCAGGAGGCGTATCTGGCGAAGCAGATCAAGGCGTTCAGGGACGGGGTTCGGGTGGAGCCGACAATGCAACCGTTCGTCGCCAATCTCACCGATCAGGACGCGGACGATCTGGCTGCGTACTACGCGTCGTTGTCGCCTTGTCCTTGAATGGCACGAATTGAGTCGCCACGGCAGATGCCGTGCGGGCGACTACACCGCGCCCGCCAGGGCGCGCCGTCGCACCCTACTGGATTCTGTAGCGTTCGCAGACATCGGGGCCCAGGGCGTCCTTTAGCAGCGCTAGCCAAGGCTCGTAGTTCCGCCACTGTTCCAGGCTCGTGCGAAAAATCGGCTGACGTACCTGTTCTGAACTGGGCGTGCGGATGCTCCGCTCGGTCTGGTGATAATCGACGCAGGCCTGTTCGAACGGCAGTCCGCAGAAGTCGAGAATGCGCCGGACCTCGCCCTCGAGGTCGTCCACCACATCCTCGTGCTGGACGCGCAGCACGAAGCCGGGCAGCACCCGGTCCCAGTGGTCCATCAACTTCACGTACTGCCGGTAGTAGTTGCCGATCTCGGCCAGGCCGTAGGAGAACTCCTGGCCTTCGCCGAACAGCTGCTTGTAGCCGCTGAAGCAGCACGCCATGGGATGCCGGCGGGCATCGATGACCTTGGCGTTGGGCAGGATCAGGCGAATGAGACCGACGTGGAAGAAGTTGTTCGGCATCTTGTCGACGAAGTACGGCGCATCGCCCCGGTAGGCGCGAGTGTCGTCGATGAACTGGTCGCCGAAGCGTTGGAAATACTCGTCGTCGAGGTCGTTCAGGATGGCGGGATAGCGCGGCTTGCCGCCCGGTTCGTCGCGTCCACGAAGCCGCTTGGCGAGGTTGAGTATGTTGTGCAGTTCCATGGTGCCGTCGACTTGGGAATGGGACGACAGGATCTGTTCCAACAAGGTCGAGCCGGCACGCGGCAGGCCGACGACGAAAATGGGGTCCGGCGCCGAACACCCCAATCCGGCCCTGCGCGCGAAGAGGTCCTCGGTACAAACTTCGATCTGCGTGTCGATCCTCACCTGGAGGTGCTTCGGACGGTGGTAGGTGTGGGGCTGCTTCAGGGCATTGCCTTGCCGGTAGTAGCCGAATGACCGCTCGTAGTCGCCGCGGCCTTCGTAGGCATTCCCCAAGGCGAAACAGATCTGGATACGGTCACCCTCGTTCGTGGCGGAGTCAGCAGCCAGTGCCGCCATGCGCGCCAACTCGTCATCCGTGAACTGGTAGGACTTCGTGTTCGCGAGGCTCCAATACGCATCGCCATGGTCGGGCTTCGTCTGGTAGGCCTTGCGGTAGAGCGAGACGGCCTGGTCGAACTCGCCGTCGGCCTTCAATACATGGGCCAGCGACACCGGGAAGATGGGGTTGTCGGGATGTTCGCGCAGCAACCGCTCATAGCTCTCGACGGCTTCGGCGTTCCTGCCGATGCCGGCGCAGGCGGAGGCGTAGAGCGCAAGGATGTGCTCGGTGTCGTGGGGATAGTCGTCGAAGAGGCCCTTAGCCGTGGCGAACGCCTTCGCGAACTTCTGCACCCGCATGAGGATGTTGACGTACTGGATGCGCGCGTTGCGGTGTGCCGGATGGAACTCGACACAGCTTTCGAGGAGGAACTCGGCCTCGTCGTAGGTCCTGTTGCGCGTGGCGATCTCGGCAAGCAGACGCATGCCTTCGGCGTGGGTCTTGTTGTCCTGCAGGAAGTGTTTGCAGAGCCGCTCGGCGTCGGCCAGGCGGTCGTCGGACAGGTAGCTGATGACGGTCAGCAGTTCGACGGGCAACGACTCGAGGAACACAAGCTGATCCCGGACGGCCGCAAGCCGTTTCTCGTTGCCGCTGTCCTGGTGCAGCTTGGCGAGGCACTTCCAACTGTTGACCAGCGACGGGTCGTTGTTGACCGCGCGCTCGAACGCGGCGCCGGCGCCGGCGAAATTGCGCAGGGCGATGTGGTTGTAGCCGACCTCCTGGTGCGCTCGCCCGAAGCGGGGCTTTTCGCGGAGAGTTCCGGCCAAGGTGTCCAGCGCCTCGGTCCATCGGTGCTGGTGACGTTGGGCCACCGCCAGCGCGTAGGAGGCTTCGAGGTTGTCGGGTTCTTCCGCCAGCACCTCGCGCACCAACGCCGCCGCCCGGTCGGGTGCACCCTGGCTCAGCAGGTGTTGCGCTTGGCGTACTCGCCCTTGGCTATCGGACACTTCGCCGCATCGTGGTGACGGTGGCTAAAGCGTACACCGCAGAAAACGGGCGAGCATAGGCTCGCCCTACTTCTTGCCCTACTTCTTGCGCTGGGTCATTCGAATGCGAAAGAGAACCTCAGGCCCATCGTGCGCGGTCGCTGCTCGGACACCACCGGGGTGTAGTGGCCGGCGATCTGCATGACCTGGGCCGTCTCGTTGTTGAGGTTGTCGATGTAGAACTCGGCTCCCCAACCTTCCTTCTCCATACCGACTGCGGCGCCGATGGTCGTCGCCGCCGGATTCACGAAGCGCGAGTTTTTCGGCAGTCCGCCGGGAATCGCGACGGTGCCGAAAGTGCCGCCCTCGTCCTGTATCTCGAGGCCCGAATAGGCTCCCGACTGGCGGAACAGGGTGTCGTCCATGAACTGGGCGCTACCCACCATCCCCGAGACGTTCTCGCCCCGGTAGGTGAGGCTTGCGCGGACGTAGCCGTTCGCCTGTAAGCCGTCGAGGGTGAAGTCGTAGCGGGCGCGGAGGTTGCCGGAGAACGCGGGTGCGAAGGGTAGTTCGCTGCCCACCGGCACGCCGATGCCCTGCAGCTGCGGGTTCAGCCGGGTCAACTCGGTGCTGAGGAAGCTCGCGGCGCCGGCAAGCGTCAGGTTCTCGTTCGCCGCCCACTGCAACTCGACATCGAGACCGCTGGTCTCGGCGTCGCCGATGTTCTCGATGAATACCAGGAAGGCGACGTTCGAGGGGTCGAATCTGGCCACCTGCAACTCGTCGATCGCGGTGCGGAAATAGGTCGCGTTCAAACGCATGGAGTTGTCGCGGAAGTCGCCCTTCATGCCGACCTCGAAACTGGCGATATTGTCGGTCAACGCCGTGGCCGGCACGACGTAGTTTTGGTAGACGCCGGTCTGGTTGGCGGCGAGCTGACCGGCGTTCCGGTTCTGGGCGGCCGGTCGGTAGCCCTCGGCGTAGGTGGCGAACCACAGCATGTTGTCGTTGGGCGTCCAGCCGATGGAAGCCTTGATGATCGTGTCGGTCTCGTTGATCGAGCCGTCGGATTGCAACCCGCTGAGGTCGAGGTCGCCGCTCTTGAGCCGTGCCAGCGTTTTCTCGTTGGTGCCGCCGCCGCGGAACAGGTCGCGAGTAGAGCCGTCGTCACCGTTCGGGCTCCATGCCTGCAGGATTATGTTGTCGTCGCCAGAGGCTACGTACTGAGCCAAGGTTTGCAGTCGGAGGGTGACATCGTTGCTGAAGTCGTTGCCGCTGCAGCGCCCGTCACTTGTTCGTATCGCGTTCCCGCCGATGCCGTACCGGCAACCGAACGAGAAGTTGGAAGCGCCCTGCAACTGGGTGGTCAGGTCGTAGTAGCGCGCGCTGAACGACGCCGTCCACTTCTCGTTCAGGTCGACGGCGACCTCGCCGAAGAACGCGGTCTCCTCCTCCGTGCGCGTGAAGTCGTTGAAGAACGTCGTGTACGGGCTGCGCGGCTGCGGCCCGGCGTTGGTGCCCTCGGTGGGCAGCGTGATGTTGCCGAGCAGGAAACCGTCGCCGGAATTGTCGTTGTAGTAGCTGGACACGTGCTCGCCGAAGGCGTCGTTGGCGGACGCGTACTGGAACTCGCCGATGTGGTTGGTCTCGAACGAGTTCGTGTAGACCCCGCCGAGCAGGCGGATGCGTTTGGCCGGGTCCGTTGCGATCCGGAATTCGTTCGTGAAGCGCGAGTTGGCGGTGTCCTCGGTGTACTGCTTGGTCGGGTCGTAGCAGTTGTTGACATCCGTTGCGTCGTAGACGTTGCCGCTGCACAGGTAGTAGGTGATGTAGCCGCCGCCGTTGTTGTAGTGGGTGTAGTCGATGATGCCGTCGACGTCCCGGTTGAGGCTGCCGCCGGTGTAGATCACGTCCAGGTTGGCGATTCGGCCCGACAACGTCCACGTGGTCAGCCCGAAGCTGTCGCGGTTGTATTCCGGGGCGAAACGGGCCGACGCGTGGTCTTGGCCGAGGCTCGTATCGACGACGAACGAACCTTCGCCCTCGAGGGTCTGGTGGGTGTGCTGAACGAGCGCATCCCAGTTGTCGTTGATGTCGTAGGCGACGCCGACGCGCCCGCCCCGGTACGTGGCCTCGTTCCAGTCGTCCTGCACGATGGCGTCGTTGCGGGCGCTTTCGATGCTGTCCGCGCCCGTCAGAGCCGGACCGTAGCCGGCGGAGTTGTTGCGGTCCACGACCTCGCCGCTGGGCGTGAAGGTTGCCGGGATGTTGTCCACCCAACCGCCTTGGGCATCGCTGTAGACAGCCACCCGTACCGCGAGCGCGTCCGACAACGCCAAGTTCACGAAGCCGTCCGCACCGGCACTGTTGGCGCCGTCCACGGTGGTTGCGAGTTTCGTGTTGAAGCCGGCGTCGAATTTGCCCTGTTCCGGCTTGCGCGTGATCAGCCGCAGGTTGCCGGACTGGGAACTGGCGCCGAACAGGGTGCCCTGGGGGCCGGACAACACCTCGATTCGTTCCAGATCCGCAGCGAACACGTCCAGATTGCGCCCGCCGAAGGAGACGGGCTGTTCGTCGACGTACAGGGCCACGCCTGGTGCCGAGCCCTGCGCCGCCGAGACGGTTACGCCGGCCTGTTCCGTCGCGCTGCCGCGGATGTAGAGTTCGCGCTTGCCCGGGCCGTTGCCGCCGCTGACGACGTTCGGCAGGAATTCCGCGTATTCGTCGAAGGTCTCGATGCCCAACTCGCGAACGGTGTCGCCGGTGACCGCCTGCACGGCGATCGTCACATCCTGGGCGCTCTCTTCGCGCTTGGTGGCGGTGACCACCACGGTTTCGATTTCGGCCGCACTCACACCACCGGCACCCGCGACGGCGGCGGATATGGCGATGCTCAGCGGTGTCTTCTTCCAACTGGCCGGGCCGCTCGCGTCACGGTTGTTCATGCGCTCTTTGTCAAACTTGCTCCGCCTCACCATGGCGTGCCCCCTTTATTGTTCGGTTGGTTTGGTCGAATCTCGTCCGACGATGTTGAGTCGCACTATCGCAGCGCGTGACGGACGCAGCGCGTGGCGGAAAGCAGACTGCTGTCTTTCTGGTACTGCGCTCGTGCATCGCCTCTTCGTTTATCGGCGAGTCGTCCAACAAGCACCTTTGCTTGTAGCACTACCGTAGTGCCAATGCAACGGGGTCTTGTCCACGATGCGCTGCGGCGGGAGTCGTACCATCGTTCCGTTCGTGGACAAAACGGCGACGAATTCACCGCCGGCCGCGTGTCGCTTTTTGACTATTCCATGTCGCTTATGATCGCGTCGGCCGCGCGAGGGTCCTGTTCACGCGAGCGCCCTATTCAAAAAGCACGGTCGCCGCACGCGCGAGGTCGAAAGCGCCCTCTCCGGGGGGCCGGGGGGGGAGGTCGGAACACACCCAACCGGCGGGCACGGCGCTGCAGCGCAAGAGCGGCGTGCGGAGTAGGATTGGAGACAGGCGTGTTGTAGCGACAAGGAGAGACGGCGCACCGCTACCGCAGAGCTGTACCGAAGGAAGCGCGCCAGACCACGCAGATCGTGAATACGGTGCCCCGGGATCAGGACAACGGCGAAACGCCGGACGAGACGCGCACTACGCACCTCGCTTTCCTGATGGTGCCCGACTACACCCTGGTCACGTTGTCGAACGCCATCGCGGTATTGCGCATGGCCAACCGTTTGAGCGAACGACCGTTGTACCGCTGGTCGTGTACGACGCTCGACGGCGCGCCCGTTCCGTCAAGTGCCGGGCTACGCATCATTCCCGACGGCGAGGTCCGAAGTCTCGAAGCGGTGGACATCCTGTTCGTCTGCGGCGGGTACCACCCGGAACGCCGCTCCAGCCGGTTCCTGATGGATACGCTGCGCCGCTTCGCCGCGCGCGCCGTGCCCTTGGGCGCGCTGTGCACGGGCTCGCACTTCCTCGCGGCCGCGGGCCTGCTCGACGGCTACCGCTGCGCGATTCACTGGGAAAACCTCACCAGCCTGCAGGAGCAGTTCCCCCGGGTCCAGGTGTCGTCGAAACTGTTCGTGATCGACGGCGACCGCTATACGTGCTCGGGTGGCGTCAGTTCGATCGACCTCATGCTGAACCTTGTCGCGAATGCCCACGGCCAGCACTTGGCGGGCGACATCTCGGAACAGTTCATCCTGGATCGGATTCGCACCGAGGAAGACGCCCAGCGAACGCCCCTGCACTACCTCATCGGCGCGGGCCAGAACGAAACCCTGGTGGATGCGGTGACCTTGATGGAAGCCAACATCGAAGAGCCTCTCGGCCTCGGTGAACTCGCCAGCTACGTGGGGGTTTCGAGGCGGCAACTCGAGCGACTCTTCCACCAACACCTGGCCTGCACACCGTCGCGCTACTACCTCGATCTGAGATTGCATCGCGGGCGCATGCTGCTGCTCCAGACGGGCTTGAAGATCGCGCACGTGGCATCGCGTTGCGGCTTCTCCAGCGCGGCGCGATTCGGCAAAGCCTACGTCGAAAAGTACGGCAAGCGACCGCGCGAGGAACGTCACCCGGCGGCACTTTAGGAAGGTCTGATTAAGACCTTCCCTAGCGCGGCACAGGGATGTGCCGCCAAATTCAACGACGCAAGGAGTTGAATTTGCACGCAAAAAAAAGACCGCGTTCTTGTTTTTGCGTTTCTGATCAAGCCAGGGATGGCTTGATCAGAGCATTCTTAGAGAGCGGCATTCTCCGCTGTCGCTTTTCGACTAGTCGAGGTCGCCTTAGGCAGCCGCTAAAAATCCTCTTCGGGCGCAATCTCCGCGCAGCGTGAAGTCGTCCGCAACGGTGGCGGCAGTCGCATGAAGAGGACAGTGCGATGACAAGCGAAAGCAACGGGCGTCAGTACTCGAATGTGCGGCAATGCGCGACGGTCGACCAATCCGACAGACACGTACCCATAAACCTGAGACAGTCCGGTCCGACGCCGGTCGGCTTGCTCATCTCGACCCGCGTGCGCAAGTCGCCGTTCTGGCATCTGTCCATGGAAGCCGGGTGCTGGCGGGCCACGGTGTACAACCGCGTCTACCATCCGCGCGGCTACGTGCGGCCGGAGGATGGCGGCGCCATGGTCGAATACGAAGCGCTGGTCAACCACGTCACGCTCTGGAACGTCGCCGTGGAACGGCAGATCCAAGTCAAGGGACCGGACGCGGAGGCCTTCGTCAACCACGTCACCACCCGCAGCGCGTCGCTCATCAAGCCGATGCACGCCAAGTACGTGATCCTGTGCAACGAGGACGGCGGCGTACTCAACGATCCGGTGCTGCTCAGGCCCGCCGAGGACGAGTTCTGGTTCTCGCTCGCCGACAGCGATCTCGAGCTTTGGCTGCGTGGCATCAACCAGGGCTTGCGCTGCGACGTGTCCATCGCCGAGATCGACGTGGCCCCGATACAGATCCAGGGCCCCAAGTCCGAGGCGCTGATGGTCGACCTGTTCGGCGAGCAGGTTCGCGACATCCCCTACTACGGCCTGATGGAGGGCCGCGTGAACGGACGCGACGTCGTCATCTCGCAGACGGGGTTCACGGGTGAAAAGGGCTACGAGATCTACCTGAGGGATGCCACGCTCTACGCGGAGGACCTTTGGTACGGCGTGCTCGAGGCCGGCGAGCGGCATCAACTGATGGTTACCGCCCCCGCACACCATCGCCGCATCGCCGCCGGCATCCTCTCCTGGGGTCAGGATCTGGACCAGGAGACTCTGCCGTTCCAATGCAACCTCGGCTACCAGGTGCCCCGCCGCAAGCGGGCGGACTACGTCGGCAAACGAGCCCTCGAGGCCGCGCGAAGCGCAATGGAAGCAGGCAGTCCACCCTTCAGGAACGTGCTCGTCGGCATGGTCTTCGGCGGCCGTCCGGTGACCGACTACGCGAACGACTTCTGGCTCATCAGCGGCGGCGATGGCGGCGAGCCCGTGGGCTACGTCACCTCGCCGTGGCATTCCCCAGAGCTGGAGACCAACATCGCCCTCGGCTACGTGCCCTGGGGAATGCGCGACGTCGGCACGCGACTACGGGTGCATCTGCCGGACGAGTACGCCGAGCGCCCCGGCGAGCCGGTGCATGCCGAGGTGGTCGATGTGCCGTTTCGCGAGTCCGTCAACCCGAACGTGCGCGAAACGGCCCGCAGCCGGGGCCGGGACAGCGTTGACTAGTGGTCGAACACACTTGATTGTCCTCCCCGACAGCCTTCCCGCGACGGGCCACTCCGCCGGCACCTTCGAACGCGAACTCGCCTCTGGGGCGAGCGTGGAGCTGGCCCCACGACAGATCGAATCCGCCGGATGCCTCGCCGACCATCTGCCGCCCGGAACATCGGTCTACGTCCCCTTCGCACCCGGCGCCAAGCGGCAGGATACGGTCGCAGCCTGTCGACGACTGCATGACCAGGGCATGCACGCCGTGCCGCATCTTGCCGCTCGCCCGCTGGCGGGATCGGGCGAGTTGGACGACTGGCTCGGCGAACTTGCCGAGGTCGGCGTGGCCGGCGTGATGCTGGTCGCCGGAGACGGCAGACGACCTGCGGGACCGTACCGTGACACCCTGGATCTCCTCGATTCGGGCAAACTGGCCGAACACGGAATCGATCGCCTGGGCATCACCGCCTATCCCGAGGGACACCCGGTGGCGACGGCAGCCGATCTCGACGCCGCCCTCGCCCAGAAGGCCGCCTACGCGACGGCCACGGGTGCCCAGATGTGGATCGTGACCCAGTTCGTCTTCGATCCCCGACCCGCGATCACCCTGATGACTCGGCTTCGCTCACAGGATTGCCCGCTTCCGGTACGCATCGGTGTGGCCGGGCCGGCGCGGCCCCGCACGCTCTTGGAATTCGCCGTGCGGTGCGGCGTCGGCACCTCGGTGAAAATGTTGAGACGCCAGCCGAGCGTGACCCGGTTGTTGAGCAACTGGACACCCGACGGCGTGCTCTCGGCTTTGGCCCGATATCGCGCCGACTCGGGCGCGTCGCCCCTTGCCGGCATTCACCTGTTCACCTTCGGCGGATTGGCAAAGACCGCGGGCTGGCTCCGCAGCCGTCGCGGAATGGAGGGCGATCCGGCCGACATCGTCGAGTTGCCGGTCGCCGACAGCACACTCTCGTGACGCGCCGGCCCCGCCTTCACCGCGCGGCGGCAGGTCCGAACGTATATGCTCCGCACCGCTAAATTTGGCGGGAACCGAGAATGACCCATCACCACGGAGCGACGATTGCGACGGGGAACGACCCGTGACCGGTCACCCCAACGACAACCTTCGGCCGATCCTGCCCCTCGTCGAAGAGCGCTTCGGCATCGCCGCGGATGCACTGACGCCCTACGGCCACTACAAGGCGAAGGTCGTACCCGATGCGCTTCCAGCCACTGGTGGCGAATCCGGCAAGCTGGTCCTGGTGACCGCCATCTCGCCGACACCGGCCGGTGAGGGCAAGACCACCACCAGCATCGGCCTCGGCGACGGGCTGAATCGGCTGGGCACCCGGGCCACGGTGTGCCTGCGCGAACCCTCGCTGGGACCATGCTTCGGCATGAAGGGCGGCGCCACCGGCGGCGGGCGCGCCCAGGTGGCGCCGGCGACGGACATCAACCTGCACTTCAACGGCGACCTGCACGCCGTCTCCGCCGCGAACAACCTGCTCGCGGCGATGCTGGACAGCCACCTGTACTGGAAGAATCCGCTCGGCATCGACCTCGACACGATCACCTGGCGCCGGGCGGTCGATCTCAACGACCGGGCGCTGCGCGAGATGGACCTGACCCTGGGACGGGGCGCACACCGCACAAGCGGATTCGACATCACCGCCGCCTCCGAGGTCATGGCGGTTCTCTGTCTCGCCAGCGACCGCTCGGACCTGCAACGGCGCCTCGGCGACATCGTCGTCGCGCGCAATGCCGGCGGCACGCCGGTGACCGCCCGCGACCTGGGCGTCGACGGCGCGATGATCGCGCTGTTGACCGATGCCGTCGATCCGAACCTGGTGCAGACCCTGGAGGGCAACCCGGTGTTCGTCCACGGCGGCCCATTCGCCAACATCGCCCACGGCTGCAACTCCGTGATCGCCACCCGCGCCGCCCTGCAGCTATCCGAGGTCGTCGTCACCGAGGCCGGTTTCGGCGCGGACCTCGGGGCGGAGAAGTTCCTCGACATCAAGTGCCGGCAGTCGGGCTTGAGGCCCGATGCGGTGGTCCTCGTATGCACAGTACGCGCCCTCAAGATGCACGGCGGAACCGATCAGGCCGACCTTGCCGAGCCCGACCCGGCTGCGGTTCGCGCCGGTGCGCCGAACCTGGCGCGGCACATCGCCAACCTGCAACGCTACGGGCTCACGCCGGTAGTGGCGGTCAACCGGTTCGCGACCGATACCGACGAGGAGATGGCCGCCGTCGAAGCCGTGGCCGAGAGCCATGGTGCCACCGCCGTCGCCGCCACCCACTTTGCCGACGGGGGCGCCGGCGCGGCCGACCTCGCCCGCACGGTGTTGGACCGTCTCGAACAACCGGCGGAGGTCGAACTGCTCTACCCGGACGACATCGGGCTTGTGGAGAAGATCGAGACCGTGGCGACGCGAATCTACGGCGCGCGAGGGGTTGAGATCGAACCCGGGGCGGCGCGGCAACTCGAAGAATACGAGGCCCAGGGCTACGGCAAGCTGCCCGTGTGCATCGCCAAGACCCAGTACAGCTTCTCCGCCGATCCCAAGGCACTCGGGGCACCCGATGACCATGTGCTTCCGGTGCGCGAAGTGCGCCTGAGTGCCGGCGCCGGCTTCGTCGTGGTGATCACCGGCGCGATCATGACCATGCCCGGCCTGCCCCGCCGGCCGGCGGCCCTGGACATCGGGGTCGACGAGCGTGGCCGGGTCGCCGGGTTAAGCTGACCCACCGCGGGATGTTGCCGTGACTCGACACGCCCGCGCCGTGGTCATCGGTGGCGGCGTGGTCGGCGTCGCCACCCTCTACCACCTCGCGCGCAAGGGTTGGTCCGATGTGGTGCTCCTCGAACGCAAGGAGCTGACGTCCGGATCCACGTGGCATGCGGCCGGCCTGCTGCCGCTGTTCAACATGAGCTACTCCGTGGGCCAGATTCACAAGTACTCGGTGAACCTGTACCGCACCCTCGAGGAGGAAACCGGGCAAGACGTCGGTCTGCGCACCGTCGGCAATATCCGTCTCGCCATGACGCCCGACCGGATGGACGAATATCGTCAATACGCCGGTGTCGCCCGGACGATCGGCGTCAACGTCGAATTCCTGACGCCGGAGCAGGTCCAGGAAATCTGGCCGCTCGCCGTCACGGACGGTCTGATCGGTGCCATTCGGCATCCGGACGACGGCTACGTCCAGCCCGCAGACCTCACGCAGGCGTTCGCCCGCGGTGCCCGGGCTCGGGGCGCCGTCATTCATCGCCAGACCTGCGTCACGGGCATCGAGCGGACCGCCGGCGGCGAATGGCGGGTGCGGACCGAACAGGGCGACTGGGTCGCCGAGCACGTCATCACCGCCACGGGCAACTTTGCACAACGCACCGGCGCGATGGTCGGCCTCGACATTCCCGTTCTCCCGGTACAGCACCAGTACATCGTCACCGAGGCGCATCCGGAGATCCTGGCGCGCCACGAGCAGGGCCTTGCCGAAATGGGCGTGCTGCGCGAGTCGGACGGCTCCTGGTACATGCGCGAGGAAGCCGGCGGACTGCTCCTCGGCCCGTACGAGAAAGGGGCACCCGCCTGCTACGTCGACGGACCCCACGAAGAAAGCGAGTACGAACTGTTCGATGGCGATATCGACCGCTTGGTGCCGCACATCGAGTCCGCGATCCACCGAGTGCCGGTCTTCAAGGAACTCGGCATCAAGCGCGTATACAACGGTGCCATCGCCTACACGCCGGATGGCAGTCCCATCATCGGGCCGGCCTGGGGCCTGCCGAACTTCTGGTTGAACGAGGGTCACAGCTTCGGCGTGACGGCCGCCGGCGGCGCCGGCTGGCAGCTCGCCGAGTGGATCGTCGAGGGCGAGCCCACCATCGACATGCTCGGCGTCGACCCGCGCCGGTTCGGCGACTACGCCACCGGCGCCTACCTCAAGGCCAAGAACGAAGAAGCCTACGCCAACGTCTTCACGATCCACTACCCCGACGAGGAGCGGCCCGCGGCACGACCGTCGCGCACCGCACCGTGCCATGAGCGATTGCGCGATCTCGGCGCCGTGTTCGGCCAGAAATTCGGCTGGGAACGGCCCAACTGGTTTGCCCCCGAGGGCGTGCCCGCGGAGGACCACTGGTCGTTCCGCCGGTCCCGCTGGTTCGAGCACGTCGGCAACGAATGCCGCAACGTCCGCGACAACGTCGGCGTACTCGACATGACGGCGTTCGCGAAAGCCCGGATCAGCGGCAAAGGCGCGGCGGCATTCCTCGGTCACCTCGTCGCCAACCGGCTGCCTCGGACAGGGCATGTCGGGCTCACCCACGCGCTGACCACCCGCGGCGGCGTGCATTCCGAGTTCACCATCCACCGCGAGGGGGCGGACCGCTTCTACCTCGTCTCCGCCGGTGCCTTCCAGCGCCTGGACCACGACTGGCTGCGCCGCCAGATGCCAACCGACGGCAGCGTCCGGTTCGAGAACCTCACCCCGACCATGGGCGTCCTCGTGGTGGCCGGGCCGAAGTCGCGCGAACTGCTGGCGCGCGTCACCGACACCGATCTCTCGACCGAAGCCTTCCCCTGGCTGACGGGCAAGGACGCCGCCATCGGCCTCGCACCCGCAAAGATCCTGAGGCTCAACTTCGTCGGCGAACTCGGTTGGGAGATCCACCACGGCATCGAATACCAGAACACGATCCTCGACGCCCTGATGGACGCCGGTTCCGACCTTGGCCTCGCACCGTTCGGCATACGCGCCATGGACTCGTTGCGCGTCGAGAAGTCCTATCGGATGGTCGGCACCGAACTATCCATCGAATACTCCGCACTGGAGTCCGGTCTCGACCGGTTCGTGCGCCTCGACAAAGAGGCCTTCACGGGGCGTGACGGCCTCCTCGCCTGGCGCGACCGCGGCTTCTCAAACGCCTTCTGCACCTTGGCGGTGGACGGTCCGGACGATGCCGACCCCATCGGCAACAACCCCCTCTACGTCGACGGCGACATGGTCGGTCGCGCCACCAGCGGCAACTACGGCTTCCGCCTGGAGCAGTCGTTGGCGCTCGCCATGGTGCGGCCGGAGCTGGCCGAGGTCGGCACGTCGCTCGAGATCGAGATTCTCGGCGAGCACTACGCTGCAAAGGTGATCGAAGAGAGCCCCTGGGATCCGGCCAACGAACGATTACGTGCGTAGGATTGGACGATGTTCGTCCACTGAGCTGACGGACTGTTTCTTGGTCGAGTTCTTCATGGAGCCTCCCAATCAAATGAGCCCATAGCCGATCTCGTCGCCTACGGCCACCAACGCCCTGTGGAGCGTGGGATCCGACAGCGCACGGTGAAACAGGGGATTGGCGGGGAACATCGGGATCCTATTCGCCCGCTCGTACAAGGCGATCGTGGGTCGACCCGTAGGCGAGGATGGATAGTACAGGCCCTGGATACCGGGGTAGGCCTCGTAGAAACCACGCGACCAGTTCTGGGCATGGAAGAACGGACCGCTCACGAGCTTTGCGGACGCGCCTACGCGAAGGCAAAAGGTGTCCGTCAGATTGAGCAAACGCAACTCACCGGACAAGGCAAAGGACACCAGCCACGGCTGGCGTAGAGACCGGTTGATGCGCCGATTGCGCTGGAAGAACTCGGCGAACGCGGTTGGCATGTCTCCTGCGGCATAGAGGATGCCCCGGTCCTGGTAGGTCGGTCGTTCATCGCCGCTATCGCCGCTATCGCCACTATCGCCGCTCCGGGTGTGGTGATCGAATCGCGACACGGGACCGATGTGCCGAAAGGCGTTCCAAAGCGTCGGGTACCTTCCGCCGCGCTCGTACAGCCGATGCAGACGCAAGCCCGCGATCGTCTTCAGGCTCGGCGGCGTACCACGCAGACGAGCGGCATCGGGTGCCCGGGGCAGCTTCGCCACGACGGGTCAAAGCCGTCGAACGAGCACCAACACGGACTTGATGTCACCGCCGCTACCAAGCCACGCCAAGGGGCTCACGGATGCGCCGATGTCATCGCCGACGAACAGATCTGGATCCGGTTTCGTGTACCAGTCGTACACGTCGACGGCATGGAGGTCACCCGGCAGCGCCGCGTTGACTTTCGTGATGTTGGGGATCAGCCCGCCGTTCTTTTCGAACTGAAAGAGTGGGATGTAGCGGCGGTTGTCCAGCAGCACGCTGTAGAGCGTTCCTCGGGCGATCATCTGCCGAACGCGGCTTTGCCGCATGTCCAATCGATTCGCGGCTTCGTCCGTCGTCACGCTCGTCTCGATGATCGCGGCGAATAACGCTGCGGTCATCGCGAGGGGGTCCTCACGAGGTTCCGCGTTCAAGTCGACGCCCGCGTCGGTGAGCACCTGCCGCTCGGCCACCGTCAACTCGGTGCCCGTCTCCCCGTAGAGCATGGTGGGCATTGCATCCAACACCCGGCGCAGTACCTTGTTCAAGGACTCCGGCGCGGTCGGCGCCAAGCCGCGAACGACGAAGTACTCGGGATGAATGTATTCCGGGGTGGCCACGGTCGTCTATTGGTGGAGCTTATTGGAGCACAATACCCCTGCGCTCCGAGACACGCAACTCAGGCCGCATGCCAACGACCGCCGCCCACGCCGAACGTCAGACGCCGCTTCTGGTGTCCGCAACGATGAGGTCGACGACCGAACGGAGGGCCTCGTCTTCCGAGTCTCCCTCCAGGCGGCGCAGACGGTAGTGGTCGACTTGCCGGTCCGCGCTGCTGCCTTCGCGGATGATGGACAGCAGGTGGCGCAGTGCGTCCTCGCAATCCAAGGCGCGGGCATCGTCCGCCAATTCACCGACAAGGCGTTCCGCTTCGTCGGCGATGTCGACGCGGCCGCCGCTTTGCATGTCGCCGAAGAACGCCAGCACGCCGTAGCGCTGGGCCAGCCAGCGGTTCTCGCCGATGAGTTCGGTCGGCGGCTCGGGCGGCAACGTGCCCTGCCGGTCCTCCCGGACGAGCCGGCGAACCAGACACGCGTAGAGCGCAACGATGCTCATCGCGTCCTCGATGCGCGTGCAGGTATCGCATATGCGCATCTCCACCGTGGGGTAGGCCTGGGACGGGCGGATATCCCACCATAGCTCGCTCGGTTCCTCGATGAACGCCATGCGCTGGTACTCGCGAACCAGGGCTTCGTACTCGTCCACGGACCGCAGCTCCCGCGGCAGCCCGGTGCGGTGCAGGGCACCGAACAGGTTCATGCGGTGGGACTTGAAGCCCGTCTCGCGACCGACGAAGAACGGCGATGAGGTCGACAGCGCGTGCAGCAGCGGCAGGTAGCGGCGCATGGCGGTCATCACGCGGATCCTCGAATCCGGGTCTCCGAAACCGGCGTGGATGTGCATGCCGCCGGCGACGAAACGGCGCAGGCTGTCCTGGAATGACATGGCGAACCGCTCGTAGCGTTCCTTGGGGGTCGTCAGCTGGACATCCCAGGCGGCGAACGGGTGCGTCGAGGCCGCCATCACCGAGACACCGTGTTTCGCCGCAGCGTCGATCACCAGCGCCCGGGTCTCGCACAGGGCCCGGCGCACCTCGGCGACGGAGCCGCAGACCCGGGAATTGGTCTCGATCTGCGCGCGCAGGAACTCCGGTACGACCTTGTGGGGGGCCGCCCGGCGCTGGCACTCGTCGATGATGTCGGGATCGGGGTCGTTGACGAGGTCCCGGGTCTCGGGATCGACGAGGAAGAGCTCCTCCTCAACGCCGAGGGTTATGGCAGGCTCGGGATCGCTCGTCATCTAAACGCGCAACGGATGGCAACCGCAAGGTGTCGGTTCACCAGGACGGGCAACGACAAGCGTCGCCCCTACGAACCCAGCACATCGTCCATGCCGTACAGACCCGGGGCACGTCCTGCCACGAATCGTGCGGCCCTTATCGCGCCAGCGGCGAAGTTCTCGCGGCTGCCGGCGCGGTGGGTGATCTCGATGCGCTCGCCGGTGCCGGCGAAGGTGACGGTGTGTTCGCCGACGATGTCACCGCCACGCAGGCTGTGGAAGCCGATGGTGCGCCGGTCACGCTCGCCGGTGATGCCTTCGCGGCCGTAGACCGCGTCGGTATCGAGGTCTCGGTTCAAGGCGTTCGCGAGAATCTCGCCCATGCGTACGGCGGTGCCCGACGGGGCGTCGATCTTGTGGCGGTGGTGGGCTTCGAAGACCTCCACGTCGACGTCGTCGCCGAGTGTGCGAGCAGCGTATTCGATCAGCTTAAAGGCGACGTTGACGCCGACGCTCATGTTGGGCGCCATGACGATGGGTATGGTCTCGACGGCGCGGCGGATGGCGTCAAGGCCAGAGGGTTCGAAGCCGGTGGTGCCGATGACCATGGCCTTGCCGTTGGCGACGCAGTGGTCGAGCTTCTCGAGGGTCGCCGCGGGGACGCTGAAGTCGATCAGCACGTCGAAGTCCGCACACGCAGCGATGTCGGCGGCGATGGGCACCTGCGCGGCCCCGACGCCGGCCAGCTCACCCGCATCCGCGCCCACTTCAGCTGCATCAGGTCGGTCGATGGCCGCCGCGAGACGCAGTCCGTGAGCGGCGGTGATGGCCATGACCAGCATTCGGCCCATGCGCCCTGCAGCGCCGGAAACCGCCACCAAGCGGGTGTCGGATGTCATCGGGTCAGGTCGTCGAAGAAGTTCTTGACGGACTTGAACCAACTCGTCTCCTTGGGCGAGTGGGTGGTGCCGTTGGCCTCCAAGGTGGCCTTGAACTCGCGCAGGAGGTCCTTTTGGGGTTCGGAAAGACGGACCGGCGTCTCGATGACCACCCGGCAGAGCAGATCACCGGTGGGCCCGCCCCGGGCATTCGGCACGCCGCGGCCACGCAGCCGGAACAGCTTGCCCGTCTGGGTCTCTTGTGGAATCTTCAGTTTCACTCGTCCGTCCAACGTCGGCACGTCGAGCTCGCCGCCGAGCACGGCGTCGACGAAGCTAAGCGGCACGTCGCAGTAGAGGTTGGTGCCGTCGCGATGGAAGATCGGATGCTCGGCGACGGTGAACTGCACGTACAGATCGCCGGGCGGCCCGCCGTTCAGGCCGGCATCGCCCTTGCCGGTCAGGCGCAGCCGGTCGCCATCGTCGATACCCGGTGGCACCTTGATCGACAGCGTCTCGCGACGCTCGACCCGGCCGCCGCCACTACACGCACGGCACGGATCCTGGATGACCTTGCCGACGCCCCGACAGCGCGGGCACGTTTGCTGGAACGCCATGAAACCCTGGGAGACGCGGAGCTGGCCACTGCCGCCGCAGGAGGGGCAGTCCACCGGCTTCGTCCCGGGCGTGGCGCCGGTTCCATCGCAGTCGTCGCAGGGGTGGAGCGACGGCACGCGGACTTCGACGTTGTCCCCCGCTACCGCCTGTTCCAGTGTGATGTCCAGTGAATAGCGGAGGTCGCCGCCGCGCTGGGCGGAACTCCGGGAACGGCCGCGACCGCCGGAGAAGATGTCGCCGATATCGCCGAAGATGTCGCTGAAGATGTCGCTGAAGTTGCCGCTGAAACCGTCGAAGCCACTCGCCATGCCCTCGACGCCGGCGTGGCCGAAGCGGTCGTAGCGTTCGCGCTTCTCCTGGTCCGCCAGAATCTCGTAGGCTTCGGTGGACTCCTTGAATTTCTCTTCGGCGTCGGCGTCGTCCGGATTGCGGTCCGGGTGGTACTTCATGGCCAAGCGGCGGTAGGCCTTTTTGACCTCCGCTTCCGTGGCACCGTGATCGACGCCTAGGACCTCGTAGTAGTCGCGCTTGGCCATCTAGTTCTCTCGCCGTGGTGCGCCTGGGGCGCTCCGCGGACTCAGCCGTCCTTCTTGGGATCCTTATCGTCGACTTCCTCGAACTCGGCCTCCACGGCGTCGTCCCCCCCATCGCCAGTCGATGCACCGGCGTTCGCCTGTGCGCCGTCGGACCCGGCCGCTTCCTGCGCCTCGTCAGCATACATCTTTTGCGCCAAGCCACCGGTCGCCTCGGTCAGCGCCTGGATCTTCGCCTCGATGGCGCTCTTGTCCTCGCCCTTCAGGGCTTCCTCGAGGTCCTTGGCGGCGGCCTCGATGGCCTCCTTCTCGGCGTCCGTGGCCTTGTCGCCCGCCTCGGTGACCATCTTGCGCGAGGCATGCACGACGGCGTCGGCCTGATTGCGCACGGTCGCCAGCTCCTCGAAGCGGGCGTCCTCGTCCGCGTGGGCCTCGGCGTCCCTGACCATCTGGTCGATCTCGTCCTCGGAGAGTCCGCTCGACGCCTTGATGACGATGGACTGCTCCTTGCCGGTCGCCTTGTCCTTGGCGGAGACGTTGAGAATGCCGTTGGCGTCGATGTCGAAGCTGACCTCGACCTGCGGCACGCCGCGGGGCGCGGGCGGGATCTCGGTGAGGTCGAAACGGCCGAGGGATTTGTTCTGCGCCGCCTGTTTGCGCTCGCCCTGCAGGACGTGGATGGTCACCGCGGTCTGGTTGTCGTCCGCGGTCGAGTAGACCTGCTGCTTCTTGGCCGGGATCGTGGTGTTCTTGTCGATCAGCACGTTCATCACCTGGCCGAGGGTCTCGATGCCCAGTGACAGCGGCGTGACGTCGAGCAGCAGCACGTCCTTGACCTCGCCGGAGAGGACGGCGGCCTGGATCGCGGCACCCATGGCGACCGCTTCGTCCGGGTTGACGTCGCGGCGCGCCTCGCGGCCGAAGAAGCCGTTGACCTTCTCCTGAACCAGCGGCATGCGGGTCTGGCCGCCGACGAGGATTACCTCGTCGATGTCGCCCACGGCGAGGCCGGCATCGGTCAGTGCGATGCGGCACGGGCCCATGGTGCGCTCCACCAGGTCCTCCACCAGCGCCTCGACCTTGGCCCGGGTCAGCTTGATGACCAGATGCTTGGGTCCCGTGTTGTCGGCCGTGATGTACGGCAGGTTGACCTCGGTCTGGGTGCTGGAGGAGAGCTCGATCTTGGCCTTCTCGGCGGCCTCCTTGAGGCGCTGCAGGGCGATCGGATCAGTGTTGAGGTCGATACCGTTCTCCGTTTTGAACTCCTCGGCCAGGTACTCGATGATCTTCAGGTCGAAGTCCTCGCCACCGAGGAAGGTGTCGCCGTTGGTGGACAGCACCTCGAACTGGTGCTCGCCGTCCACCTCGGCGATCTCGATGATCGAGATGTCGAAGGTGCCGCCGCCCAAGTCGAACACGGCGATCTTGGAGTCGCCGCGCTGCTTGTCCATGCCGTAGGCGAGCGCCGCGGCGGTCGGTTCGTTGATGATCCGCCTGACGTCGAGGCCGGCGATGCGACCGGCGTCCTTGGTGGCCTGGCGCTGGGAGTCGTCGAAGTAGGCGGGCACCGTGATCACGGCCTCGGCGATGTCCTCGCCGAGATACTCCTCGGCGGTGCGCTTCATCTTCTTCAGTACTTCCGCGGAGACCTGGGGCGGCGCCAACTGCTCGCCGTTGCCTTCCACCCAGGCATCGCCGTTGTTCGCCTTGACGATCTTGTAGGGCACCATCGCCAGGTCGCGCTGTACCACGTCGTCGGCGAACTTGCGGCCGATCAGCCGCTTGACCGCGAACAGCGTGTTCGCCGGGTTGGTCACCGCCTGACGCTTGGCGCTCTGGCCGACGAGCACCTCGCCGTCGGTGAAGGCGACGATGGACGGCGTGGTGCGGTCGCCCTCCGAGTTCTCGATGACGCGCGGGTCCCGCCCGTCCATGACCGACACGCACGAGTTGGTCGTGCCGAGGTCGATGCCGATAATCTTGCCCATGTCGTTCTCTCTGTTGCTCGTTTCGCTATTCGATAACCGCTGGCCACTGCCGAATCGCTGGTGGACAGGTAGCCTCTGTGGTGGCGTAAGGCCCCGGATTCAAGGCTCCGGGGTGGTCTCCTCGTTGGACGTCTCGTCCGCCTCCCGGGGTTCCGGTGCCGGTTCGCGGGCGACTATGACCCTGGCGGGTCGGGTCAGGCGTCCGTTCACCGTGTAGCCCTTCTGGAATACCTCGATCACGGAACCGGGTTCGGCCTCGGGGTTCTCCACCATGGTCATGGCCTCGTGGAGCTTCGGGTCGAAAGGTGCGCCGATTGGATCGACGACCTCGATGCCCTGGCGCCCCATCGCCTCGACGAGCAGCTTCAGCGACAGCTCCACGCCCTCGGCCAAGGCATCCACGGCCTCGCCGGCGGTCGACTTGACGTCCTCCGCGGCTTCCACGGCACGCTCGAAGCTGTCCACGGCGGGAAGCAGATCGCCCACGAACCGCTCCAAGGCGTACTTGTGGGCGTTCTCGATGCTGCGGTCGGCACGCTTGCGGACGTTTTCGGTCTCCGCCGCAGCGCGCAACGCCTGATCCTTCAAGGACTCGATCTCCGCCCGGGCTGCTTCCAGGGCGGCCTCAGCGTCCTTCAACGCGGTGCTCGTCTCCGACGCAGCGGCCTCGGTCGCCGCTTCCACGTCGTCTCGCAACGCGTCGTCTGCGTCTTGCCCGGCTGACTCCTCAACCGCTGCCGACTCCTCCGGCTCCCCGGCCGGCGCCTCGGCGCGATCCGCGTCGGTTTCCTTCGGCATTCGTTCGACCCCTTCCCGTCGCCCGTGGTTACAGCGCAGGTAATGGAGCCGGCGGCGGCGGAATTCAACCCGCTCGAGCGTTCTTGAGCACATCCCATCTCAACAGCCGGCACGGGCGACGACAAGCGTCGCCCCTACGGGATGCCTCGTCGGTCGGAGGCAGGGCCTCGCTGGATTCCTTGAGCGGGGTCACGCGCTCGCGTACTCGCGAGACGCGCTAGGCGTGGTCGTAGTCGATGGCCGAGCCTAAGAGCCGGGCGGTGACGTCGACCACGGGGATCACCTTCTCGTAGGCCATGCGCGTCGGACCGATGACGCCGAGCACGCCGGCCACATGGCCACTCACCTCGTAGCGGGCGGTGATCAAGCTGTAGTCGTCCAACGGGCGGTAGCCGGACTCCTCGCCGATGAACAACTGGATGCCGTCGGTCTCTAGACAGCGGTCGAGCAGGTGAACGATGGCGCCCTTGCGGGTGAAGGCATCGAAGAGGTCGCGCACGTCGTCGACGCTCGCCAGGGAGTCGACCAGGTTCGACTCCCCGGAGACCACGTAATCGGAGTCGTCGGCATCTTCGTCGGTGAACGTCTTCGACGCCACGTCGAGGGCCGTCTGCATCAACGAATCCAGGCGATCCTTGTCGCTCTGCATGCTGTCCAAAACGCCCGTGCGAACCGCCATCAGCGACTGGCCCACGAACTCCCTGTTGATGTAGTTCGCCGCCTGGTGGAGTTCGGTCTCGTCGTATTCGCGGTCGGTGTGGATGACGCGGTTCTGCACCTCGCGTTCGTTCACCACCAGGATCGCCAGCACCCGTCGACCCGACAACGGCAGAAACTCCACCTGGCGCAGAGACACCTGTTCGGGGCGGGGTACCGTCACCACGCCGGCCATGTGGGTCACCTGGGACAGGAGCTGCGACGCGGCGGCGACAAGCTGATTGGGCGTCATGTCCGGATTCAGGCTGCCGCGCAAACGGCCCACCGAACGGGCGTCCATGGGCTGAACCGAGATCAGGCTGTCGACGAAGAACCTGAGCCCCTGGTTGGTCGGTACCTTGCCTGCGGAGGTGTGCGGGCTCGCGACGAGGCCGCGGGCTTCGAGGTCCGCCATGATGTTGCGAACCGTGGCGGGGCTGACCGCGACGTCCGTGGACGACGCCAAGGTCTTGGAGGCCACCGGGCCACCCTCGGCGAGATAGTGCTCGACGAGCATCTTGAACAGGTGTTGCGCGCGTTCACCCACATCGACCTGGGGAACCCGCCTGTTTCGGGCCGCTCGCCGGACCTTGCCGTCGACCGTCTTCCTGGCACCGCGCATCGTCGCCATGGCGCTCAGCTCCGTCGTGCAACCTTCGAAATCGACCTCACTGTTGGCTACTCTACACCCCTCGCGCGCCACGCGCCCATCAACCAACCGACCGCCCGGAATGAGCCCATCACCGTGCTGAAAGCGCTCACCATCCGCAACTTCGCCCTCGTGGCTGAGCTCGACATCGAGTTCGGCGAAGGCCTGACCGTCATCACCGGCGAGTCGGGCGCCGGCAAGTCGATCCTGCTCGACGCGCTCTCACTGGTACTCGGCGCCCGCCTGAGGCGCTCGGCGCTGCGACCGGGCACGCCCGGCTGCGACGTCAGCGCCGAGTTCGATGTCGGTGGCTACTCACACGTCCGGGACTCCCTCGCCGACCTCGCCGTGCAGGCTGCGGACGGTGCCACCTGCCTGGTCCGACGCACCGCCAGCGAGCGCCGGTCCCGAGCTTTCGTCAACGGGGTGCCGGGCACGCTGGCGACACTGCAGGCGGTCACCGAACCGCTGATCGACATCCACGGCCAGGACGAACACCGGCAGTTGCTCAAGGCCGACGTGCAACGCCGATTGCTCGACGAGTTCGGCGTCGACGCCGCACTCCTCGAAGTGGTCGCCGTCAGCTACCGCGAACGCGTCGACCTTCAGCGCGAACTCGATGAGACCCGACGCACCGTCGCCCAGGCCCAAGACCGCAAGATCCTGCTCGGCTACCAGATCAACGAGCTCACCGACCTCGGCGACGACATCGACCGCTTCGACGAGTTGACCGAAGCCCACAAGCGGCTCTCCCGGGCCCGGGAGCTCATCGCCTCCGTGGGATCCGCCACCCAGGAACTCGACGAAGACCTGACAGGGCGAGTCGCACGTCTCCTCGACCTCCTCGAGCGGACCGACGATCCCCACCCCAGGCTCCGCGCGGCCGTCGACCTGGCCAGTGGTGCACACGCCCATCTCACCGAGGCGGCGGTGGAGCTGCGCGGCTACCTCGATTCGTTTCCGGAGGACGATTCGGAACTCGAGAACATCGACGTCACCCTCGCTCGCCTTCACGACGTGGCACGCAAACACCGTGTCCGCGCTGCCGATCTGCGCCAACACTTCGACGAACTCAAGGGGGAGTTCGACACTCTCGCCGTGGACGAGGCGAGGGTAGAGGAACTCGCCGAACGGGCCACGACGGCACAGGAGCGGTTCCACGAGGCAGGCGAGGCGCTTTCCAAGGCCCGACGGAAGGCGGCGGCGGCGTTCTCCAAGGCCGTGACGGCCACCTTCGCCGAACTCGGTCTCAAGGACGCCTCGTTGCTTGTGGAGTTTCGGCCCACCGAGTCCGTCGCCGGCCTGGAGACCGTCGAGTTCCGGGTCGTCACGAACCCCAGGTACCCCGCCGGCACGCTGGCCGACATCGCCTCCGGCGGCGAGTTGGCGCGCATCAGTCTCGCCATCGAAGTGGTGGCCGCCGAACGCTCGCGGCTGCCCTGCCTGATCCTTGACGAGGCCGACATCGGCGTTGGCGGCGTCGCCGCCGACGTGCTGGGCCGGCTGCTGCGGCGGCTGTCGAAGAGCACGCAGGTGATCGCCATCACCCACGCGCCGCAGATCGCGGCCTTAGGGGACGCCCACCTGCGCGTCCTGAAGACGGGCGACCAGGACACCGTCATCGAGGTCCTGAGCGGTGCCGACCGAACCGAGGAACTTGCGCGCATGCTCGGCGGTCGAAAGGTCACCGATGCGACGCGGGCCTACGCGCAGACATTGCTTGCCGAGGCTGGCGGCGGCTAGACTCCGCGCGCCTGTAGTTGGAACCCAACCAGTGACCCGAACATTCGTCCTGCGCCTTCTCGCGATCGTCCTGGCGGTTGCGGTCTCGTCGTGCGCATTGCCACGGGTCTACAAGGTCACCATCCAGCAAGGCAACGTCATCACCCAGAAGATGGTCGACGAGCTGAAACCCGGCATGACCCGCGAGCAGGTCGCCTACATCATGGGCGAACCGGTCATGCGCAACACCTTCGACGACAGCCGCTGGGACTACGTGTACACGCTGCGGGTACCGCGCAGTGCGGAACGCCAGATCACCATGTCGCTGTTCTTCACCGACGACGTGCTTTCACACTTCACGGGCGACCTGGCGCCGTCCGATCAACAAGGCGACGCGGAGAACCCGGACCTCGCCTCGTCGGAATAGCGCCGCCAAGACCGCAGTCGCCCGCGGGAGTTGGATGATCGCGAAGAAAATGCACACCCCCGTGTTACGTGCCGGCGTATTCGCCGCTCGCGGGAGATGATCTCTCAACGATCACCCGTCCGTTGACGTTGGTGCTTGGCGCGCAGGCGTCGGGCGTCCTTGGGATCGGTCAGCAGGTCGCTCAGAAGTTCGACACGGTCCCCTTCGTCGAGGATGCGGTCTTCATGCACCAGCCGACCGTAGACGGCGAACGCCGCCGCGTCCGTCGTCGCGAATCTGGAGGCCGCCACGGCTTCAGCCACTGTCGTGCCTACGGGCACCTCGACAGACTCCCTGCAGGTTCCCTCGGCGTCCGCCCGGACGAGTTCGATCTTCATCCGCCTAGCTCCGCCCGCGCCCGCGCCGCGAACGCGTCCACCACCCGGTCGGCGATGCGGTTTACGAAGGGCGCCGCGAACGCGCCGACCAACCGATTCGACAACTCGAACGAGAGCTCGAGATCGACGCGGCAGCCGGCATCGCCGAGCGCCGTGAACCGCCATTGGCCGTCGAAGCGCCGGAACGGGCCTTCGACCATTTCCAGCGCGATGGCGCGATCGGGCGTCAGGGTATTGCGCGTCACGAGGGTCTCGCCATGCCCACGCACCCTCACTTCGATTCGGGCGAGCACCTCCGATTCGGTGCGCGTCAGAACCTCGGCGCGGGTGCAGCCGGTGAGGAACTGCGGGTAGTCCTCGACCCGGTTGACCAGCGCGTAGACATCGGCAGCCGGATGGGCCAGCAGTACCGAGCGCTTGATGCCCGGCACGATGTCAGCCGTTGAACGACTCGTAGAGCGTATAGGCGAACACGATCAGGATCCCCGCCGGTGCGACGACGGAGATCGCCGCGTTCCAAAGGCTCCACTTGGTCCCGTCGCCGAAGCCCAGTTGCTCGACGACGATCCGCTTGGTCAACACCCAACCCGCGAAAAGCGCGATCAACAGGCCGCCCAGAGGCAGCATGATCTTGTAGGAGAGGTAGTCGACGATCTCGAAGAAGGTCAGCCCAAAGAGCTTGGCCTCCGACCACGCGTTGAACGACAACACAGTGCCGATGCCGAGGAGCCAGCACATCAGGCCCACGACCACGGCCACTTTCCAACGCTTGGCGCCGTATCGTTCCACCAGGTAGGTCAGCACGGGCTCCGTCAGCGAGATCGCCGAGGTGATGGCCGCGAAGCTGACCAGCAGGAAGAAGATGCACCCGAGCACCGCGCCCAACGGGAGATTGCCGAAGGCGATGGGCAGGGTGACGAACATGAGCCCCGGCCCCTCACCGGGTTCCAGACCGGCGACGGCGAAGACGATGGGAAAGATCGCCAGACCGGCGGCCAGGGCGACGACGGTGTCGAGCACACCGATGGTGACCACGGTGCTCGAGATCGACGACCCGGACGGCAAGTAGGCCCCGTAGGCCATGATCGCGCCCATGCCCAGGCTCAAGGTAAAGAAGGCGTGCCCCATGGCGGTCAGCGTGCCGCCCCAGCTCAGCTTGCTGAAATCGAAACTGAACAGGAACTCGAAACCCCGGGCGAAGTCGCCGTAGATCGCGGCATAGCCGACGAGGCCGAGCAGCAGGATCAACAGGATCGGCATCAGTAGGCGGACGGCGACCTCCAGTCCCCGCGCCACGCCCCGCGCGACGATCAGGATCGTGACGGCCATGAACACCGTGTGCCAGAGCAGTACCGAACCGGGGTCGGCGAGAAACGCGTCGAAGATCTGTCCCGATTGTTCGCCGCTCACCCCGTCGAACACACCGCTGCCGAGCCGGAAGGTGTAGGAAACCGCCCAGCCGGCAATGACCGCGTAGTAGGACAGGATGAGGAAACCCGCTGCGACGCCCATCCAGGCGATGACCGTCCACGACGGGTTGGCGTTGCTGTCGCGAACCAGTGTCCGGAGCGTGTTGATCGGACTCTGCCGGCCCGCCCGGCCGATCAGCACCTCGGCCATCATGATGGGGATGCCGATGGCGGCGATGCACACCAGGTAGACGAGCACGAAGGCCCCGCCGCCGTTCTCGCCGGTGATGTAGGGGAACTTCCAGATGTTGCCCAGCCCGACCGCCGAGCCCGTTGCCGCGAGCACGAACAGCAGCCGGCTCGACCACATGCCGTGTCTCGAAACGTCGTCCGCCACGATTGTCCCCTTCGTCAACGAGCCGATGGCCAATATACTCCGCAAATGGCAAAAGCAGCACCGCAACCCACAACCATCGCGGTCAACCGCAGAGCCCGCTTCGACTATGAACTCGGGCAGCGCTTCGAGGCGGGAATCGCGCTCGTCGGTTGGGAGTTGAAGAGCATCCGCGCCAACCAGGCGCAACTCACCGAAAGCTACGTGCACGTGCGCAATGGCGAGGCCTGGCTGCTCGGTGCCCATTTCGCGCCCCTGCAGAGCGCGTCCACCCACGTTGAAGCGGACCCTCGCCGGACACGCAAGCTATTGCTCCACGCCGAAGAGATCTCACGCATCTTCATGGCTTTGCAGACCAAGGGGCAGTCCTGCGTCGCCACGGCACTCTACTGGAAAGGACGCCACGTGAAGTGCGAAGTGGCCCTCGGCAAGGGCAAGCGCAGTCAGGACAAGCGCGCGGCCATCCGCGAGCGCGACTGGAAGCGCGAACAGGCACGGCTCATGAAACAGGCGGTTGACTGAGATGCAGGACGCGGCAGCGACGCACCGCTGACAGCCAGGCAACAAACGGAGCGTTATTTCATGGAAGCGACCGACGAACTGCACGTGCAGAGCGTCACGGGCGTGGACCTGCAGTTGCGGATCGCCAGCCTCGGCGGGCGCTCCTACGCGTTCGTGATCGACTGGCACATCCGCGTGGTCGCGGCCATGGCCTGGTACACCGCAAGCACCTCGGTCCTGTACCAGGAGTTCGCCGTTTCACAACCCGATGCAACGTTCTGGTTCGTCGTCGTCGCGCCGGTGGCCGCCATCTACTTCCTCTATCACCTCATCCTGGAGGTGGCCACCGGCCGAACCCCCGGCAAGCGGATCGCGGGTGTGCGCATCGTCACCGTCGAGGGCCAGGTTCCGGGCATTGCCGCCCTCGCGATCCGCAACGTCCTGCGCCTCCTCGACTCGCTGTTGCTCTACGCCGTGGGACTCACCTGCGTACTGGTCACCCGCCAAAGCGTACGTATCGGCGACATCGCCGCGGGAACCCTCCTGGTCTACGACGACAGCAATGCCGACACCGAAGGGTTCAACGAGAGGGCGGTGGCCCGCCTCGGTCTCGAACGGGCGGAACTTGCCCACGAACTCCTCGGTCGATGGAAGTCCCTCGAACCAGAGAAGCGGCGAGCCCTGGCGCGCAAGCTCCTCGACGACACCGCAGGAAGCGATGCCACGAGGCGCGACACCCCGGAGGCCCCGAAGGATGATGCCGCCTTGCACGACGCCCTGAAGGAACTGGTCCGTTGAACAGCTCGCGCGACCGGCGCACCTCGGCATGGGTCGCCCTTCGGTCCGACGACTGGCGAGACCTGGAGTCCAACCTGGCCGACGTCGAGGACGCCAAGCGCATCGAGGGGCATAGGGCACTACGCGCCGTGCACCGCTATCCCGAAGTCGCCCGTGACCTCGCGCTCGCCCGCCGTCTCTCCCCGAACGGCGCCCTGGCCCGGCGCTTGGAACGCATATACGCGCGCCTGCATCGCAGCCTCTACCGCCCGGCGACGAATCTCAGGGCCGACCTGACGACGTTGTTCCGACACGAGATTCCGGAGATCGCCCATGAACTGCGGCACCGCATCGTCGTCGTGGCCGCTGGCTTCGCCATCGCCCTCGCGGCGGGATGGTGGATGGTCGACACGTATCCCAGCCTCGTCGGGTTGTTCGCAAGCCAGGAGGCGGTAGAGAAGGTTCAGGGCGGCGAACTGTGGACCGACGGTCTGCTCAACGTGATGCCGTCGTCGGTGCTGTCCGCGGAGATCTTCACCAACAACATCCTGGTCTCATTGACGGTCTTCTGCCTAGGTGCCGTCTACGGACTCGGCACGATCTACATCATCGGCATAAACGGGTTCATGATCGGCGCAGTGTTCGCCTTCACCGCCCGCCACGACCTAGCGGGACGCCTCGCCGAGTTCATCGTCGCCCACGGTTTCGTCGAGCTGTCGATCATCTTCATCGCCGGCGCCGCCGGTTTCTCTCTCGGCGAAGCCATCGCCCGCCCCGCGCACCGCACCCGCACCGCGGCATTCCGGCGGGCGGCGTCACGGGGCGCGAAGTTGATGTTCGTCTGCTGCCTGTTCCTAGTCGGCGCCGGACTGATCGAAGGCTACGTGTCGCCGAATCCCGCTTTCCCCCTACCCGTGCGGCTGGCCATCGGCATCGCCTACTGGGTTGTGTTGCTGATGACGCTGGGGGTGTTCGGGCCGCTGCGAACCACGCGGATGGATAGCGAGTCGAAGTAACACGTCGACAGGACCATGGAATGACGCAGCAAGCCACCTATCGCGAGCACTACCTCGCCTATCCCTTCGAGGTGCCCGAGATCCGGCTCGACTTCGACATTCGCGACGGCGAGACGGTGGTGCGAAGCGAGTTGACCGTTGTCCGCAAGCACGATACCGACGAAGCACTCGTACTCGATGGTGTCGATCTGGAGCTGCGCCGCATCGCCGTCGACGGCGTGCCGCTCGAGGGTAACGAGTACTCGCTGGACGACAGGTCGCTGACCATCTTCAACGTCCCGGACCGGTGCCGGGTCGAACTCGACGTCGCCATCCGCCCCGAGGACAACACGGCGCTGGAAGGGCTCTACAAGTCGCGCACCATGTTCTGCACCCAGTGCGAGCCCGAGGGGTTCCGGCACATCACCTACCATCCCGACCGTCCGGACGTCCTGTCGCGGTTCACCACAACCCTGACGGCCGATGCGGACAACTACCCGGTGCTCCTCGCCAACGGCAACCGCATCGCTTCGGGCCAGGCGGACGATGGCACACGGCACACCGCAACGTGGCATGACCCGTTCCCCAAACCGGCGTACCTTTTCGCTCTCGTCGCCGGCGATCTGGCCGTGCTCGAGGACGACTTCGTCACGCGATCGGGGCGCCGTGTCGCACTGCGGATCTACTCCGAGCCCCACAACATCGGCCAGTGCGACTTCCCCATGGCGGTGCTCAAGCGCGCCATGCGCTGGGACGAAGAACGCTTCGGGCGCGAGTACGACCTCGACGTGTTCATGATCGTCGCCGTCGAGGACTTCAACTTCGGTGCCATGGAGAACAAGGGGCTCAACATCTTCAACACCTCGGCGATCCTGGCCCACCGGGACACCGCTACGGACGAGCGCTTTCAGCGCATCGAGGGCATCGTGGCCCACGAGTATTTCCACAACTGGTCCGGCAACCGCGTCACCTGCCGCGACTGGTTCCAGTTGAGCCTCAAGGAGGGCTTCACCGTCTACCGGGACCAGGAGTTCTCCGCCGACATGAACTCCGCCGTGCTCAAGCGAATCGAGGACGTCCGCGTGCTGCGCGACTCGCAATTCGTCGAGGACTCGGGGCCCCTCGCCCACCCCGTGCGTCCGGACAGCTACGTGGAGATCTCGAACTTCTACACCAGCACGGTCTACGAGAAGGGCGCCGAGGTGGTGCGCATGATCGCCACCCTCCTCGGCCGTGATCGCTTCCGCGCCGGCTGCGACGCCTACTTCGAACGCCACGACGGCGCCGCGGCCACCATCGAGGACTTCGTCCAGGCGATGGAGGACGCCTCCGGCGTCGACCTCACCCGATTCCGCCGCTGGTACGAGCAGTCCGGGACGCCCATGCTACAGGTGGCGGAGGACCGAGGCGGCGACCTCGAACTCACCATACGGCAGTCCTGCGAGCCCACGCCGGGGCAGGCACGCAAGCGGCCCGTTCCCATTCCGGTTACCTTGGGCCTGGTCAGCAGCGGCCAGGACGCGCTCGGTGCCGCCGGCAGAGCCAACGGCTTCGACGTCGTCTGCGCCGCCAATGCGACGGTTGAGAATCCCGATGCCGACGGTACGCTCGTGGTTCGCCTCGAGGAACCCGAAACCGTCGTCACCCTGCGCAATCCGCCGGCGGACGCCGCAGTCAGCCTGCTACGCGGGTTCTCCGCACCGGTGAAGGTCGACTATCCGCGCGACCCCGCCGTGCTGCGTCGACTTGCGCTCGAGGATACTGACCTCTTCGGGCGTTGGGACGCCGCCCAGGATCTGTTCGGCAAGGCGATTCTCGGCGCGGGTGGGGAAGCCACGGAGCAGGAAGCCTTGACTCTGGCGGCGTCGCTGGCGGAAGCGGCACTCGACGCGGCCGACGACGGCGAGTCCAAGGCGCTGATCGCCGCCTGCCTCGACCTGCCGGGGGAGGATCAACTCCTGGAAGTGGCGCCGGGCACGGACATCCTGGCCATCAGCGACGCGAGGAACGCCTTGGCGGAACGGATCGGCGACGCGGTCGACTGGCTCGCCCTCGTCGAAGCGAACGACACCGGGCCGTATCGACCGAACCTACCCGACATCGCGCGCCGGCGTCTCAAGCGCCAGGCCTTGTGGTACGCCCTCAATCGTCTTGACCGCGTCGACCCCGACCGGGCCCGCGATCTGTTGACATCCATGCTGGCCGACGCCGACAACCTCACCGACCGGGCCGCCGCACTGCGCGGCTTGGTTGGCCTCGCGTCGCTATCGGCCGACGAACGGCACGCCCACCTCGATGCTCTCTACCGGCAGTGGTCGTCCGAGTCTCTCGTCGTCGACCAGTGGTTCACGGTGCAGGCGGTGAACCCTCTTCCCGGCGGACTGGACCGGGTAAGGGCACTGGAACGGCACGAGGCGTTCAACCTCAAAAACCCCAACAAGGTCCGCGCCCTGATCTACGCCTTCGCGCTACGCAATCCGCGCAACTTCCACGACGGCGATGCGGGCTATGGCTGGCTTCGGGAGAGGATCGTCGACCTGGACGCCATCAATCCCCAGGTCGCCGCCCGTATTGCCAGGGCGCTGATCGTCTGGCGACGCCACGACGCCCGACGCGGGGCGGCGATGCGAGGCGCGCTGCAGTGGCTGCAAGCAAGGGACCTGTCAACCGACACCTGCGAAATCGTCGACAAGGGCCTCACGTAGAGGCGACGCGTTCACAGGTTCGACCAGACTCGCCCAAGCCATCCCGGCGTCCCATCGAGCGCATCGAATTCGGCATCTTTCGAGACGAGCGGATAGCCCAATTCGACAGCGGTGGCAGCGATAAGGCGATCGAACGGGTCTCGATGCGGCCAATCGAGGACACCGGCCCGAGCCGCGACCGCGCGGGTGAATGGTGCCGAGACCGTCTGCGTCTCCGCGACGAGTTCGCTGACGTGCGGAACGATCTCGGGCCATCCGCCCAGCCGGGCCTTGCGAGACACCTCGTAGACGCTGATCGGACTGACCGTAACGACATCCGCCTCTTCGATGGCCCTCGTTGCGCCTTGGGCAAGGCGGTTGGGCGCCATGAGACCCCAGATCCACGCATGCGTATCGAGCAGAACCGTACTCAACGTTCGCGCTCCCACAGGCCAAGTTCTTCCTCGTCCATGGACTCGTCGAAGTCGGGAACGTCGGCGACCAGGTGCGCCAAGGCGCCGAAACGAAATCCGCTGGGGTGCACGGGAACCAACCTGACTGCGGGCTTACCCCTGCGTGCGATCACAACATCGTCGCCGGCTTCCGCAGCGGCAATGATCTTCGAGAGCTGAGACTTGGCCTCGTGCATGTTGACCAGCATGATTCACTCCGACCGAATCTTAAGTAGCTATATTAGCTAGATATATCTCGGGGTGTCCACTAGAACTCGATCATGCCCGCTTCCCGAAGGCGTGCCGGACGACCGCAGAACTCCTCGGTCACCATCGACTGCAGGACTTCCGGTTCGCGGGTGTTGCCCCAGGCGCGACGGCCGTCGTCGAGCAGGCAGGCCGCGAGTCCGCTCTGCGGCCCTTCGGACCCGTACATCACGGTGTAGGACTCGATCTCGACCGGGCCGTCGAAAGTCGGCACCGCCTCGCGCGTCGGCATCGCATCGACACGTTTCTGGGGTGTCTCGAAACGGAACGGTTGCCGGGGTGGCGCCGCCGAATAGACACCGAAAGCGTGCTTGGTGATGAAGCCGCCGTTGCTGCTCACGAGACCGACCTCGCCCGGGGTCTCGCGCAGGACTTCGGCCATGCGCGCGATCGCGTGCATGACGTAGTTGTTGAGCGGTCCGCCGCCGAAGGTCAAGCCGCCGGTGACCGTGAGCGGGCGGTCTTCGCCGAGGCCCAGTTCGGCGGCGGCCACCTGGACGGCGGACGGGAAGCAACTGTAGAGGTCCACGTGATCGAGGGCGTCCACCTCGACGCCGCCGAGCTCCAGGCAGCGGCTCCCGGCGATGCGGATGGCCGGAGAGCTGTGCAGGTTGTCGCGGTTGGACACCGCGTAGGTGTCGTGGGCAGCGGTGGCCGACCACGGATAGACCCACTTGGATTCGGGCACACCCAGCCGCCTGGCCACATCGGTAGAACACAGGATCAGCGCCGCCGCCTGGTCGACGTTGCTGTTGGAATTCATCAGCTTCGGGTAGGGGAAGGAGACCGGGCGGTTGAAGGCCGTCGGCGTGCGGATCTCTTCGGCGGAGACCGCTTGCCGCATCCAGGCATGGGGATTGCCCGCGGCGACCCGGCTGAAGCCCGCCCATAGTTCGGACACCCGGCCGATGTGGGCGTCGAGCGTCTCACCCCGGGCATGGCGGATCGCGTTTTCGAAGATCGGGTACATCTGGATCGGCTGCGACACGCCACGCACGGCTTCCGCCCGGGTGCGCATCTTGAGCTCCTCGCCGAAAACCCGGTCGGGTGTGCCCGGTGCCTCCCGCCAACCGAGATCGATGCCAGCCCGCCTCGCCTTGGCCTGCGTACGCCCGCACTCGGCACCGGCCAGGACGACGATCTCCCGGGTGCCGTTCCGGATCTCGAGCGCACTCTCGGTCAGCACCGACTGCACGGCGTCCCCGCCCCACAGGGTCATGGCGGTTTCCGCCCCCGAGCAGCCCACGGCCTCCGCCACCGCCCGGGCCGGATCCCCGTACGGCCACATGCCCCGGGTCACGCGCACCGCATCCGCCGAGTCCAGCAAGGCCGGTGCGCCCGCATCCACGGCAGCCGCTCGCGCAGCGTCGATCATCAACTCCAGGGGTTCCCTGCCGGTACCTTCGACGGGGTCGGCATCGCGCTGCGCGAGCTGGGCGATGCCGACGAGCACGGGTTGGGGGCTCATCGCGCGATTATAGTGCCCACCCGGTATGCTCCTTGAACGCCATGGCGAAACCTCCAACCGAGCCTTCACCCAACAAGCGGTTCCGGCGAACCGTCGAGGACTTCACCTGCGCCCATTGCGGCGCGCCCAACATCGGCGACGGCTACACCAACCACTGCGGCGTCTGTCTCTACAGCCGCCATGTGGATGTCTCGCCCGGCGACCGGGCGAGCGGCTGCGGCGGATTGATGCGGCCCGTATCGGTGCACCGTGGCAAGGGCCGGTGGAAGCTGACCCACGAGTGCGTGGAATGCGGATTCACCCGCGCCAACTTCGCCGGCCCGAGGAGGCCGATGCGGTGATCCGGTTCATGCAAGACGCGACCGCTGCGCGGTCGCCCACCCGCCGCTCTCGAATCAGAACCTGATCCGAACGCCCGCCGCGGCCCGCCGGCCCGCCAACGGCGCTTCGTCCTTGACGAACGAAGTGTGCTCGCGCTGCTCCTCGTCGCCGAGGTTGCGCCCGGCGACGAACAGGATGAGATCGGCATCGCCCAGCGACGTTGCGTACTCGGCTTCGATATCCAGGTTGCCGTAGCCGTCCGTAGGCGTCTCGTAGCTCGCGAACTCGTCCTGGTCGAAGTAGCGGGAGTACGCGACGCGTCCCCAGAACTGGCCCAACGTGAGCTCGGTGGCAACGGAGAGGCGTTTGGGCGGAATCCGGGGCAAGTGGCTCTCGCCCGGATCGTCGATGTCCGTCGTCACCCAATCGTAGCCGGCCACGAGGTCGACGGTCCGATCAGCGGACGTCAGCACCTCGAAGCGCCCTTCGGCATCGATGCCGAGGAAGGTCACCTCGGTCTGCGACCATTGGAATATCGGCATTTCGTCGTGGTGGTCGCTCGTCAGGCGCTGGTAGATGAAGTTGTCGAAGGCGTAGCGGTAGCCTTGCAGCAACAGTTCGACGCCCTGGCGACGATAGCCGGCCGACGCGTTGAAGTTGAAGGACTCCTCCTCTTCAAGGTCCACGCTGCCAAGCTCGAATCCGCCGATCGCCAAGTGGGTGCCCGCCGAATACAGTTCCTCCGCCTGGGGCGCCCGCATGGAGCGGTCCAACCGCGCCGTGAACTCCCAGTTGTCGTTGGGGATCACCACGCCGACGGACAGGCTCGACGCAAGATAGTCCTTGCCGGTCCCGAGCAGGGGATCGTGGTCGACGGCTTCCAGTCGCGCTCCGGTTTCGACGTCGAATCCGTCCAATTCGGCTCGCGCAACGCCGAATACGGCCCGGTGGCCGGTCTCCACGGTTAGCGTGTCCTGACCCTCGCCACTGAACAGGAAGTCCCGGAACCCGAACTGCACCCCGATCGCGGCCTTCCAAGAGCCGCGTTCCTCGGTTTCCAAAACCACGCGCGCATCCCAGGCGTCGTTGCCGAAATGGCTCGCGACCTCACCGACGGCCTCGAACTCCCGGTGCTCGTAGTCGCTGACCGCCACGTTGCCTTCCAGCGATTCGAAGCCGGGCAATGGATCATGCAGGCCGAACTCCGCCATGAACCGGGTCTGCTCCAGGGCAATCCACGGGCTCGCCTCGTCGCCATGGTGTTCTTCTTCGTCCCCGTGGTCGTCCTCTTCCTCGTGGTCTTCGTCCTCGTCGTGGTGTTCTTCCTCGGCATGGAGGTGATCGCCGACGATGCCGTAGGTCCAGTCCCGAACCGCGACGGCGACGCCGAAGTGGCCGCGCTCACCGTGAAAGGCCGTACCCAACGCGCCTCCGGAGTAGTCGCCGAAGCTGTTCTCGAGAACGCCCTCGACGGCTTCGTCCTCGTGGTGTTCCTCGGCCTCCCCCTCTTCGTCGTGGTGCTCCTCTTCTTCGTGGTCCTCCTCTTCCTCGTGGGAGGGACCGACGGCGGCATAGCCGGGAATGGCAAGGTCGTCGTTTTCGCTCGAGTAGCCATCGATGTGCCACGCCCACTGGCCGCTGCCACCATCCAGACGCAAGCCGCCGTACCGGGTATCCGAGCCGGTGTCGCCGCGGAGGAGCAGACGCCCCGACAGTGGCTGCTCCGGCACCTCCGCGGGAACCCGGTGGGTGTGGACATCTATCGCACCCCCCATGGCGCCGGAGCCGTAGAGCAGGGTGCCGGAACCCTTGACGACCTCGATCCGGTCGGCCAGGAACGGTTCCACTGAGACGCCGTGGTCCGCACCGGTGGCCGATGCGTCCATGGTCGACACGTGGTTCTCCAACACGAGCACCCGGGTTCCGCTCATGCCGTGGATGACCGGTTGCCCCACGGCGGGACCAAAAGATGCGGTATGCACACCCGGGCTCTGCGCGAGGGTTTCGCCGATGGTCAGCCGCGCCGCATGTTCGAGTTCCTCGCTGGAAAGAACCGTCGTCGATTGGGACACTTCTCCGCCGAGAGGATGGCCGTGGACCACGACCTCTTCAATGCCGTGGCTGTGACCCGTAGCCGCGTCGTCCTCCGTGTCGTGCGATTCGGACTCGGACGCCACCGGTGTGGCGGCGATGGCCGCCAGTAGAGGGACGACGAAGACATGCCCCTTGGTGTGTTTGAAGGTAGTTTTCATCTTTAATCCGTTGCCTAATGGACGTCGACCGTCAGGTCGCCGTCGCGTAACGACAGCCGCTCGACCGATTCCGGGCCGGCGGACTTGTGTAAGCGTTGCTTCCGATTTTCGAGGGTTAGACGTTAGACGCAAGGGGGGTCGCGGGCACCCGGACCGTAGAGGCGACTGAGGGCAGGGTGCATGTCCACCCCGACGCCAGCAACGGCGCGGCTAACGGGCATCGAGCCCGACGGCTGCAACGAATCGACGCCGGCGTCCAGTCGGTCGAGATGCACGCACACGCATGGCGGTTCGGACTCGACCGAGTGGTGGTCGTGTCCGGCATGCGTAAACTGCAGGACGATCGCCAACCCAAGAAGGGCCGGCATCACGATCCCGGCAAGGCCTGTGTGCGGTCTCATCGTAGCGGTGAACCTTAGTTCGCCTGCCGGTCGTCGGCAACCACCAAACCCAGACTGACGTCCAGTCCACCGATGCGCTCGGTTGCCCGAGCAACGGCGTGCCCAACGACCTTGTCGTCACCGTAGACGATCACCTTCTTCCTGGCGCGGGTCACCGCCGTATAGAACAGTTCGCGGGTCGTCACCGGCGAGTCGGTCGGTCCCGGCACGAAGGCCACCTCGTCGTACTCCGACCCCTGTGCACGGTGCACCGTCAAGGCGAAGAAGCTCTCGTGCTCGGGCAGACGCGCGGGCGAGACCTCGAAGCGACCCCCGCCCCTGGGTTTGAGATCCGGGAACCAGACGCGTCTGCTCTCGCCGTCGCCGACGACAACGCCCGTATCCCCGTTCGACAGGTCGGTGGCCCGGTCGTTGCGCGTGACGATGATGGGACGCCCCGGATAGAAGGTCTCGCGACCGACGACGCCACGCCGGCGCAACTCGGCCTCGACCAGACGATTGAAGCGCGCCATGCCGAATGGCCCGTGGCGATGGGCACACAATACCCTGAGCGTAGGGAATGGCGTGTCGGGATCTCGAAGGCAAGGCAGCCACGACTCGTAGGCATGGTTGGCGGCGAGGCTCTCGAACGCCCGGGGCCCGGCCAAGGGCTGCAACTCGGTGTGGGGGTCATCGGGGTCGCGTAGTGCGGCCAACGACTGGGCATGATCGCCCGAAACGATGGCCTGGGCGAGGCGGCCGATGCCGCCGTCCCGGGTGAAACGGTGACTCTCGGTCAATTCCACAACGCATCCTGCGAGCGGCGAGTCCGGTCGCCCGGCCGCTACACAGAGGTCGCCAAGGACGGCGCCCGGCTGAACGGATGCCAGCTGGTGGGGATCGCCGAGCACGACCAGACGGGCTTCTTCCGGCAGTGACTGGACCAGTCGGGACATCAACGTCAGGTCGATCATGGAGGCCTCGTCGAGAACCACAGCATCCACCGGCAGCTTGCCCCGGCGCGTCTGGTATAGGAGGCGATGCACGGTGCTCGCCTTGGCCTCGTAGGCCCGGACCGCGCCGACCTTGGGCGCGAGATCGTCGAGCTGCGCCGTCACCGACTCCTGCAGCCGGGCCGCCGCCTTGCCGGTCGGCGCAGCCAAGGCGATCCGGTCCGGTTTCGCGCAGTCGAGATCCAGGAACAGCGCGATCAGCCGGGCCGCGAGGTGGGTCTTGCCGGTTCCCGGTCCGCCCGTCACCACACACAGGCGTCTCCCCAGCACCGCCCTGGCCGCCCGGCGTTGGTCGTCGTCCCCGGCATCGAACAGGCGGTCCAGCAGGGCATCGAGATCGGCTGGACTTTCGGTGGCCTTCACCATGGCATGCAGCCGCTCGGTCAAGCGGCTTTCGGCGTTGCGGTAACGGGCGAGGTAGAGCCTTCCCCGTTCGTCGAGAACCAACGGCCGCGCATCGGAACAACCTGGGCCCGCAACCACGGGGCTTGCCAGCAACGCCTCACGCCAAGCCTCCAGGGACGGCAGCGGATACGACGGAATCTCCTGCCCCTCGGTCGCCGCGAGGTCCAGTACCCCCGCGATGGAAGCCCCGGCGCACGCCGCGAGGTCCAGACACACGTGCCCTCCCCGGGTGCGGACGCTGGCGAGCGCCGCACCAAGGGCGACTTCCGGTCGATCACCGTCGAACTTGCCGACGAGCCGTGCGAGGTGCCAATCGATGTCCGCGATCAGTTCCTGCTCGTGCAGTTCCTGCAACAGCTCCATCGGCCCGCTCATCTCGGCGGGCTCCCCCGGAAACACGCATCGAGAGCTTCGATGCAGGCACGGTCTGGTCGATCGAAGTAGACGCCGCGGTCCATGCCCGCCGCGGGCTCGATGCCGCGCAGGAACAGGTAGAACGCGCCGCCGACGTGCTCGTCGTAGTCGTAGCCGGGCAGGCGCACGGACAGGTAGCGGTGCAGCGCCGTCAGGTAGAGCAGGTACTGCAGCGGATAGCGGTGCTCGCGCATCGCCTTCGAGAGTCCTTCCGGCCGGTAATCATCGGGGCGATTGCCGAGCCAGTTGGACTTGTAGTCGAGCACGTACCAGACGCCGTCCTGGCCAGCGACGAGATCGATGAACCCGCGAAGGTACCCGTCGATGTTCGATCGAGACCCAGCGAAGAGGTTGTCGTAACCATGTTCGGCGAGGGTTTCACCGAGGCGGCCCCGGTCGAGTCCCTCCAAGGGGAGGTGGAACTCCATCTCCGGGACGGCGCGTTCGACGTGCTCAAGGCAGAACCCTTTGTCGACCCCCGGACCCTTCGCCGCGACAAGCAACGTCGCCCGGGTGTTCGCCACCAACGACCGCGCCACATCCACCCACTGCGCGTCGATTCGGTATCTGGCCAGACTCTCCCGGCAGCTGGCTTCGACGGACTCCTCTTGCCCGCGGTCGAGGCGTTCGAAGATCCGGTGCAGGCAGTTGCCCGCCCGGCGCCCCGCCGGGAAGGTGAAGGCATCCCGCACGGATTCGCCTTGCGCGGTTGCCTCTTCCGCCTCTTCCGTCGTAGCCACCTCGTCACGGTCGGGCTGTTCCACCGTCTCGTGGTCGTTCGGCGACTCGGCGACTCCCGTGCTGTGGGCGAGCGCCGAATAACTGCTCATCTGGCGGACCCTCGCCAGTTCCCGGCCCAGTTGGCGAACCGTGAGTTCCGCACGTGCATCCGCCGGGCTCACGCTCGGCGGCGACTTGTAGCCGAGGGCCAGGTCGACGATGCCGATGTCCGCCGAACAACGTGACGCGAGATCGTCGAGGCCCGCCCGCCACGGCTCGGGCAGGATCTCCCCGGTGGTCTTCGCGATTCTGACGACGGTTGCGGCGTCCACCTCCTCCGAGGCCGACTCCCGACCGTAGAGCAACCACGCCAAAGGCGCGTTCTCCGTCGACCTGATCTTCGTCCACGTCACTACGCAGCGTTCCCGAGCGCGGGTGAGCGCCACGTAGAGGAGACGTGTTTCGTCGGAGAACCCCTCCTGCCAGTCGACGTCGAGTTCGGCCTTCTCAGGACCGAGATGCAGGATCTCACGGTGGCCAGACTCGGCACTGTGGTAGTTGGCCCAGCCCTTGTCGCTCCGCTGGGTCGCGTCCCACAGGAACGGACAGAACACGATGGGGAATTCCAGGCCCTTGGCCGCGTGCATGGTGACGATCTTGACCAGCTGCTCGTCGCTATCGAGGCGCAGCAGTGCCACCTCGTCGCGGTCGCCCGCGTTGGCGCGCGCGCGCGTGAACCAGGCGGCGAGCCCCGTGGGCGAGTAGCGCTCGCGGCTCTCCGCTTCCTGGAGGAGCTCCGCCAGATGCTTGAGGTTAGTGAGCCGCCTTGCGCCGTCCCGGTATCGCAACAGCCGGTCGGCACCCTTGACCTCGCCGGATTCCAGGATACGCCGGATCAACGTCGCGACATCTGCGCGTTCCCATTCCTCGAGCCAGTCGCCGAGTCGTTCGGTCCAGACGTTCCAAGCGTCGTCGTCGTCTTGAAGGGCCCCCACCTCGGCGGCATCGAGCCCGAGGAAGTCTGCGGTGAGGGCGCCGCGCGTACGGAGCGGCGACTGCGGTTTGGCGATGGCCCAAAGCAAGCGCTCGAGTTGCTCCGCTTCACGGCTCGCGATCACGTTCTCGATGCCGATCTCGATGCTGGCGATGTAGCGCTCGTGGAGGGCGCGGGCGACCCGCCGCCCCTGTTCAGCCTTACGGACCAGTACCGCGATGTCCGAACCCCGCACGGGCTCGCTCCCCAGTTTCGCCCTACCCTGGTCGGCGAGCTTGAGAAGGGCCGCAATCTCGTCGGCTGCCAAACGCGCTGCCAAGTCGCCCATCTTGCGCTTCGTCAGGAGCCCTTTGGGCGCCCATGGGAAGTACCGGATCTGCAACGGTGCATTCCCGGCCCCGGCGACCGTTTCGCCGTCGATTGCGAGTTTGGACTTCTCGATCGCGGATTCGACAGGGTCGTAGACGATTCCGGACAGCGCGAACGGGCAGGGATGGTCGAACACCGCGTTCACCGCCTCCGTCAGCGCCGGAACAGAGCGAAAGTTGCGCGCCAAGCTCAGCTTCGCCTCATCGGCTACGGCGTCGCTGGTATTCAGATACGAGAAGATGTCGGCGCTACGGAACCGGTAGATCGACTGTTTGGGATCGCCGACAATGATCAGCGAGCCGGTATCGTCGGCGTTTCGCGTGTCGCGGTATATCCGGCGGAATATCTCCGCCTGCACCCGGTCAGTGTCCTGGTATTCGTCAATGAGCGCCCAGGGATAGCGCTCGCGGATGCGCCGTGCGAGACCCTTGCCCGCGGCAAGCGCACGGTGCACACCGGTTAGCAGATCGTCAAAGCCGAGTTTCCGATCCTCGCGGACGCGGTCTGCCAACAAGCCGCGCGTGTTCTGCAGGGCATCACGCCGCAAGCACACCAAGAGACGGTTGTAGCCCATTCGCAGCTTCTCGGATGTCTCGTCCAGTTCTTCTAGAAGCTTGGCAAGCGCGGGACTCCCGTCGCGCAATCGCTTGCTTTCGCGTTGTTTGCCGAGATAGCTGGCACCCGTGCAGAACACGACCCCCGGGCGTTGCAGCACAGCGGCGATGCGGTCGCGGTCGCCGTCGGGCATCGACGCCGCCTCCGTTCCATGCGTGTCCCTGGCCCTGCGAACCGCGTCTCGCCAATCGCATTCGAACTCGTCCAATCCACTCGCCGCTTCCTCGGTCGAGGAATCCGCGCCGACGATCTCGAGATCGAGTCTCGCCACGTACCCGGCCACCCAACCGGCGAGTTCGTCCGCCGCGAATCCCTTCTTCATGGCGTAGCGGACCAGCAGGGGGGATGCGGGATACGCCCACCGGCGCCACTCATCGGTGACTGTGGCGTGCAACGTGTCGGCCCCGTCACCGGCCACCTCGAAGGCGAACGGCAGTCCCCCTTCGAATGCGAAATCGGCGAGTACGCGCTGGCAGAAGCCGTGAATGGTCATGACGTTGGCGCGGTCCAGGTCCAGTAGCGCCAGATCGAGACGCCTTGCGATGTCGGCGCGGTCGATGCCAAGACCTTGCCACCGATCGAGCAACGCATCGGCCTGCGGCTCGGGCTTGCCGCCCTTGTCCGTAGCCCGGCGCAGCGCGGCCCGCAACGTCACGCGTATCCGGTCGCGCAGTTCACCCGTCGCCGCGGCGGTGAACGTCACCACCAGCAGTTCTCCGATCTCGACGCGCTTCTCGACCAGCAACCGGGCTGCAAGGGTGGTCAGGGCATAGGTCTTGCCCGTCCCCGCGCTGGCCTCGATCAGCAGTTCCGGCGCATCGCCCAAGCCGACGTTCAACGGCGTCGTTTCCGGTCGGTTCATTTGCCGAGCTTCGTTTGTGCGCCGAGGAGCGGCAGCAGCAGCGTCTCGGCAAGCGCGGCGAACTGATCCTCGTCGAAGGGGTCTTCGCCGTCGTAGGCCAGCGAGACATAGGCGTTCCGCAGCCCGTCGAAGGCTCTCTCGCTGTTCCATTCGTCGCACGCGGCGTTCCAAGCGCCTTCACGGTTTCGCGATCTCACGAAGCGCTCGGCGTATTTCATCGACGCCCCAGGGGCGAACGCCAGCAGTTGCCGCGTGCCTCGCCACCAGGCCTCCAGCCACATTTCGAGCAGTCCGAGCGCCTCTTCGGGGGCCGGTGCCTCGAATCGGGCCTGCTGGACCCCGCCCGGAGCCAGGCACACCAGATGCGCCTCGGCCTCGACCGTCTTATGGGCAACCCACGCTAGGAGTTCGAGCCACGCCCCGAAGCGGTCCTGGGGACGGATCCTGCCGATCCGCCAGCGCAGCAACTGGTACTTTTCGCTGCCGTCGACGACCGCGACGTTGTCCACCGCGCCGGCCAGACGATAGTCCCCGATGTCCACACCGACGTCCACCGGGTCTGCCGAGAGCGCCTTCTCGTATGGCTTGAGCGCGCGTTGGAACTCGCGAATGTCCGCCCGCATGTCCTCGTAGACGACCTCGCCGGGGCCGCCCGCCGGTAGACGACCGCGGGCCGTGACCAACCGCTTGACTTCCTCGCCAGCGTCGAAGCTGTGCATCTCGGACTTCAAGGCCCATTGCCCCAAGCCGTCGAGCTTGAAAGGTTCGTCCTCTGCCAATGCAATCTCGTCGACCTCGAGGCGGAGGCCGAGGTGATCGCGCAGGAACGCCCGGGTCGGATTGCCAAAGAACGTGATCAGGCGGGCGAGTTCGACGCGCTTCTCCCGGTCCCCGGTCACCGGATTGAACGGCACCGTGAAGCGTCGCCGGGCGTCGGCGTCGGTTTTCTCTTCGGCATGTCCAGCGAGTGTGCGTGCGGCATCGAGCATCGAGGTGGAGTAGCTCCACAGATCGCTATCCGGCGCGTAGTAGCGACGACTGAACGGCTGTAGCGGGTGCTCCGTGTCGAAACCCGTGCCGAAGCGTCGCTCGAGGTAGTCCCGCAACTCGTCCACGACCACGGATGGCGGCATGGGCTTGTCGTCGCGGACGTTGCGTCCGCTGTAGCTCACCAGGAAACAACGGCGCGCCGCGAGCAGCGCTTCCAGAAACGCGAATCGATCCTCGTCGCGGCTGTTTCGGTCTCCGGTCAGCTCGTCGTCAGCATCCACCAGGTCAAAGGAAGACGGCGACGCGCGGCGCGGGAACAGGCGATCGTTCATCCCCAACGCGCAGACGACGCCGGCAGGGAAGGCCTGGCCAATGCCGAGCGAGACGACGGTCACACCGTCGGCAAGGCGCGCGGCCGGTCTCGACAGCCCGGCCGCGGCCCGGCCGAGCACATCGCGCTGCACGCCGAACGGAACCGGCGTGTCGACCTCGCACTCGGCCGCGACGTCCTCGATCAGTCGGGTGACCGTTGCGGTCTCCCCGGCGTTCTCCCAATCGGTCGCGAAGAACTGCTCCACCAGCGCATGCAGGGTTCCGGCCCATTCCGCCGCTGGCCGCACCTCGTCCCTGAGGGCGCGCATTTCAATGGCGCATTCGCAATAGTCGACGAATCGGCCCAGGAGCTCATAATCTCCGGAACGTCCCGCCGAGTCCGTCGAATACGGGGCCATGTCCTTGAACATCGCGGTTTCGCCGTCCATGGCGTAGCCGAGAAGTAGCCGGTCGATGCCTTGGCGCCAGGCATGGCCGTCGAATCTCGGCAATCCCTCGTCTTCGCGGTGGTCGGCGTCGACGCCCCAGCGGATGCCCGTTTGGTCGACCCATTCGCGCAACGTCGAGAGCTGCCGCTCGGCAATCTGGAACTTCTCGCGTACGGCTTTCGACTCCAGCGGCGCCATCACCGCCTCCGCGCCGTAGCGCGAGCCGGGCAACGCCAGAAGGTCGAGAAACGCCTGCACGGCCCGGGTCGCCGACGCACGGGGGCGGGCGATGTTGAACGGAATGACACCGGCGGCGGCGAACACGGCTTCGATGGCGGGCGCATAGTCGACGATGTTCGGCGTCAGCACGAGCACGTCGGCGGGGTGTACGTCCGGGTGGGCGTCGAACAGGCCAAGCAGCCGGTCGTGCAGCACTTCCGCTTCGCGCATCGCCGAGTGGCAGACGTGGATCTGGATGGAGTCGTCCGTGGACACGGGGTCGGCTGCCTTGGCGTCGGACGCTAGCCGGAGGTCAAGAATGTCGCGCTGCACGGCACCCAAGGCGGTGCCCCGTTGCGGCTCGTCGTACTGCTCGACGGGCGTGCCGGTGGACAACTCCGCCTGCAGCAATAGTGCCTGCATGTCGCGGCCCAGCTTGCCCCACGCGCCCAGGAGCTCATTACCCTCGGTGCGGTACTCCTCGGCCGGATCCAGGGGGTCGGCGCGCCGCTGGATGACGCGCCGAGGGGCGATGTCGCTCCAGTACTCCCGGCATGGGCTGAGCAGGTACAGGTGGATGTCGATGCGCTCGCCCGCTTGGCGCAGCAGGTCGAGGTAGGAAGGCGACAGGGCGGCGACACCGAAGAGACTCGCCCGCTGCGGCCAGTTCCGGACCTCACCGCACGAACCGGCCGCATCCCGGAAAGCGTCGATCGCCGCGACCCAATGGCTGGGCTCGGTGATCCCTTCCATCAGCCGACGCCAGAGGCCGGCCTGCCAATGCGGCGTCTCGCCACGTTCCCACTCCCGAATCCAGTCGGGTCGATAGAGCAGGCAGCGGTCGTAGACCCGCGCCAAGCGATCCGCCAACTCGAAACGCTTGCGCGGATCGCCGTCAGCAAGATAGTTGCGCACGGGCGCCGTGCCCGGACCGTCGAGGCTGGCCACCTGCTCGTAGATCCGCCAACGCAGTCGGTCTGGGGCGAAGGGCACGTCCCTGGACAGGGTGCCCAGGGCATCGTGCATGATCGACCAGGCGAACTGGGCTGGCAGCTCGATGGAGACGTTCGCGGCGATGCCGAGCTCCTTCGCCAACGCCAGCACCAGCCATCGACCGAGGGTCGGGTGGGGAACCACGATCCGCTCCGGCTCGAAGGGCTCGAGAGGGTCTCGGCGAATCTGGTCTGCAAGCCGTTCGGCGAGGGTTTCGAGGTGATTGCCGGCGTAGATCTCGATGGCGGTCACCAGCGCTCGGGCAAACTCATGGACGGGCTTGATCAGTACTTACATAGCGCGGCACGACATAGGGCCCCTCCGGTATCACGGCCACAGCGCGGTCTCCCGAGAGTTCGACGCTCTCGCGAACGGCTTCCGCCACCGAATCGATCGACTCGACGCCGGTGAGTTCGCGGTCGAGGTCGTTGAGCCCGCTCATCATGCGCACCCGCGCCGCCCGTTGCGCCTTGGTCTGCATCTGGCTCTCCCATTCGTCGATGTCGGCGAGCCGTTTGTCGAGCAGCGAGGCGAGAAACCGCTCGCTACCCTCCTCGATGAGCCGGCGCTGGGACTCCCCGAAAGCGTCGGAGCCGAGACCTTCGGAGCAGTCCGAGGCGACGATCAGGGTCGCGTCCTCGTCCACGATATCCAGGGGAGTCACCATGCCCTTGACCGTCTGGTAGTACGTCTGGTCGAGCGGGTAGCCGGCCGCCGAGGTCACCACGGTACGGAATCGACGGGGCACCGGCACCGTCAGGTAGCGGTCGGCGTACGCCACGGCGTGCTGATGACTCGCGACGATCTCCCCGAAGTTGACGAAGGACAGCCGGCGCTCATCGTCGATCACCGTGTTAAGCGCATAGACGTCGCCGAGCATGCGCACGATCTCGAGTTGCTCCTCATGCAGCGGATTGCCCTCCAGGCGGCACTGGACCGCGCAGGGGTTCTCGAGGAAGCGCGCGCTGTGGAAGGTGCGGATGGTGTCGGCATGGGCGATTCCGGGCGCCACGACCTTGCGGCCGCCGGAATATCCCGCCATGAAATGAGGTTCCACGAGGCCGGTGGCGATACGCAGATCGGCTTCCACGAACCTACGGTCGAGCTTGACGGGGGTGCCGCGGGTGGCCGTCTCACCGAAGTCGACATGTGCGGCGTCGTCCTCCGCCAGGTGATTGACGACGGACACGTGGTCCAAGACCCACGGATCGCCGACGACCTCGGCCAATTCGTCGCCGAGGTTCGGCCGGTGCAGACCCGTGGCGACCAGAATCGTGATGTCTACCGCCTCGACTCCGGCCGCGACCAGCGTCTCGATCATCGGCCTCAGGAACAGGCCGTTCGGCACCGGGCGGGTGACGTCGCAGATCAGGATGCAGGCTGTGCGCTTGCCCTTGGCGAGCTCCGCAAGCGACGCGCTGTTGACGGCTGCGAACAACGCGCGCCGCACCGCCGAGCCCGGATCGGCGACGGTCGGCATGGCCGGTTTGGCGATGACCGTCAGATCGATGTCGTCGCCGAATCGAACCGGCAGGCCGGACTTGCCGTACAGGAGGTCAACGATCATTCGGCGAGCATACCGTAGGCACGAGACGATCGGCGTCCCCTTGCAGCATAGACCCGCTCCCGGAAACACAGGACAACGGCGGTGCCCGGCGGTGCCCTGGCGCCCTTGCCCGCAGCCCATCGTCGGCCTATAGTCTGACTTGGTCAAACCAGATGACATCAATGGAGTCCACGCTAACACTGAGCGATGCAAAAGCCCGGTTCTCGGAGATCGTCGAACGTACCGTCAACGGCGACGAATTCATCGTCACGCGGATGGGCAAACCCGTGGTCCGGATCAGCCGCATCACCAGGACCGCTCCAGCGCGCAAGCTGGGTGACCTCGCCGGTCAAATCCGGATGAGCGACGACTTCGACGAGTGGCCCGAGGATCTCCAGCGGGCGTTCGCGATGACGGATTCGTGAGATTCCTGTTGGATACCCACGCACTGCTCTGGGCGCGTGCATCCCCGGACAGGCTCTCCCCGCAGGCGCTCGCCGTGTTGCAGTCCCTCAACAACGTGCTCTACGTCAGCGTGGCCACGCTGTGGGAGTGCGCCATCAAGGCGTCCATCGGCAAACTCGACATTCCCGAGGGCTTCTTTGGGCTGATCGCCAACGACTACCAGCTGCTCGACGTCGAACTGGCGCACCTCGAGGCGACCACGAAACTGCCCCTGCACCATCGGGACCCATTCGACCGGCTGCTGGTGGTGCAGGCCCAACTCGCCGGACTCACACTCCTCACTCGGGACCGTTTCATCCGGCGGTACGAGGTCCAGGTGCTGGAAGCATGACCGCCCGCACATGCGCGCGGGCCTGGTTGCCCGCCCTGCTCCTCGCCTTCCTCGCCACGGCAGCGGCAACGCCGGTCGACGAGGAACGCTGGGAGGAAACGCTACGTCTGGTTCGCGAGACGTTTCCCGATGTCCCGCAGATGTCGACGGAGCGGCTCGCCACGCTGCTTGAGCAAGGAGAGGACATCGTCCTGCTGGACTCCCGTGGCGAAGAGGAGTTCGAGACGAGCCATCTGCACGGTGCGGCGAGGGCAGACAACGTCCGCTCGGCCCGCGACATCGTGAAAGCCCAAGGCGAGAAGCCCATCGTCGTCGTGTACTGCTCGGTGGGCTACCGCTCCTCGCGCCTAGCCCGGCAGTTGCGGTCGCAGGGCATCGACAACGTGTTCAACCTCGAGGGGTCGTTGTTCAAGTGGGCCAACGAAGGCCGACCCGTCCACCGCGGCACAGAGCAGGTTCAAGCCGTTCACCCATTCGACGATGACTGGGGCAAGTTGCTCGAAGCGTCGCTCCACCCGCCCTGACCCCCGCGTCCGTTAACATGCCCCGATGCATGTACGCTTCGGCCTGCATCGGGATGCTCTCGACCCCGCGTTGCCGCGCTCGGCGGTGGGCGAAGTCACGGTCGGGCCCCGGCGGTTTCTCGAGCTCCTGGAAAGCGATCTCGGCATTCCGCCGATCAGCGTCCATCCGTCCGAAGAACTGACGCTTTACCGCACCTGTCTGGAAGAACTCGACGACTTCGGCAGGTTCTACCACCAGTCGTTCCGGGTTGATCCCGTGGGCGTGGCGCGAACACTCTCGCAGTGGCGGCACGAGTGGTACCTGCAGGGCTGGGACGGCTCGGTTCCCGCCGGGGCGGGAAAACGGCTCGAGGACATGGCGGCGGTTGAAGCAACGGCCGCTTCGCGAGTGCCACCGTGCGCCGGCCGACGGTTGCAGACGGTCCTGGAACTGCTCGAATCGCAACGCGTGCAGTTGGACGAGGTAGAACTGCTGGACCAGGTCGACGACCTGCCGCTGATGTGGCGCCGGCTCATCGGGCACTTCGACTATCGATCAGTCACCGACGATGCCGCCGGGGCACCGCCCGGATCGGATCTCGGCAAGCTCCAGTCGCTCCTTCTCGACGGCCATGTGCGGCAACTGAGGGCAGACGGCTCGCTGGTCGTTGTCCGCGCGTTCTCGCGGGACGTCACGGCGCAGGCGACGGCGGAAATGGTGCGTGCGCTGCCGGACCGCCGCCGCACCGTCGTCGTAGCCGATCGCGACGGCATCGTTCTCGACAATGCGTTCGAGCGCGTCGGCTTGCCACGGGCGGGATTCCAACACTATTCGCCGTTCCGGAGCGTCGCCCAGGTGCTGAAGCTAACCCTGGCGCTGGTCTGGGAGCCCCTGGACCCGCACCAGCTGCTGCAGTTCCTGATCCACCCGGTGAGCCCCCTTAGTTGGCGGGTTCGTGGCCGTCTCGCGCGGGCGGTCGCCGCGCAACCGGGCATCGGTGGTCCAGCCTGGTGCGATGCCATGTCGGACCTGGCGGACGATGCCGAGGACATCGAGTTCTGGACCTCGCCGGCGAGACACGCCGTCGGCGACGGCGCGCCGATTGACATCCTCGTCGAACGGGTCCGACGTTGCATCGCCTGGCTCGCGCAGCGCCTGGCGCTTGCCGAGGATGCCGAGGAGCAGGCCGTCTATCGGGCGGCCTATGCTCAAGCCGAAGCGTTGAGGGCGAACCTGGAACGGCGGCTGCAAGGCGGTACCACCAGGATCGCCAAGGTCGAGTTGGATGCGCTCGTCGACGACGTCAGCCGAGGCGCACCCGATCCGTCGATCATCACCGAGGCGGGCCATGTGCCGGCCACCAGCCACCCCGGGAACGTCACCGAGATGGTCGACGAGGTTTTCTGGTGGGATCTGGCACCGTCGCGGATCGATCTCACATCGCCGTGGTCCGCATCCGAACGGGCAACCCTGGCCGAGGCCGGTGTGGACCTACCCACACCGGAGGACCGGCTCAGGGCCGACAGACGCGCTTGGCAGCGGCCCGTCCTGAACTGCCGAAAGCGCATGGTGTTGGTCGTTCACGACGGGGAAGGAGGCCGCCATCCGCTATGGGGTCGCATCCAAGAGCAGTTTGGGAGTGGTTGGCTCGACGTGCCGCTGGACCAGGGTCTGCTCCAGGGTGACGGCGACGTAGTGAGCCGGCTTCGGCTCGCGGCACCCCCGCTGGCACAGAAACGCCTGCCCGCACCCCGGCGCTGGTGGCATCTCGACCGACCGATTCCGACCCGCGAGACCGAGTCCTACACGAGCTTGAACAAGGTCTGCCACTACCCGCATGAGTGGGTGCTCACTTACGCTGCTAGACTCAAAATAGCGGGGATTAACGAGGTCGCCGACGGCGCGATGCTCAAGGGCAGCCTAGCCCATCGACTGTTCGAACGGTTCTTCACGGAACACGATGCCTGCTACGAACTCTCCCGCGAGGCCGTTGACCAGTGGCTTGCCCACACCATCGACGACCTCATCGCCACCCAGGGCGCCGTGCTGCTGGAGAATGGCCGAGGGGTAGATCGGCAGCAGGTTGTCACGACCCTGGAACGGGCCCTGCTGCGCCTGCTCGATCACCTCAACGAGGCCGACGTGCGCGAGGTCCAGTCCGAGCTGCCGCTGGCGAAAGCCTTTGCCGGCGGCAAGCTGTTGGGCGAGGCCGACCTCGTGCTGGTCAACGCCCGTGGCGAGCGGGCCGTGGTCGACGCCAAGTGGGGCAGCGAACCCTACCGCCTGAGGGAAATCGAGAACGGCGAGCATCTACAGCTAGCCGTCTACGGGTACTCGCTCGCCGCGCCGACGTGGCCGTCCACCGGCTACTACATCGTCACCACGGGCAACGTGCTGGCACCCGACACCCGGTTCTTTCCCAGCGCCCTCGGTGCCGGCGGCGAAGGCGTCGACTCCATCTGGGCGAAGTGCCTGGTCACCCGGAACTGGCGGCTCCAACAGTTCGAGCAGGGCGAGATCGAGGTCAACGCCGGTGCCGAACCCGACGCGGACTCAGAACCCCCACCCGGCGCCCTGAAAATCCCCGATGGGCCGAATCGATTCGACGAATTCCGCTGGCTGACCGGCGTGGAACCCAACCGATGAGTTCTCCCGGGCGGTTCGATCACGTCACTTTCATCAGCGCGGGTGCCGGCAGCGGCAAGACCTACCGGCTGATCGAGGAACTCGAGCGCGCGCTGGTCCACGATGGCGTCTCGCCCACCGGCATCGTCGCGACGACGTTCACCGTGAAGGCCGCCACGGAACTCAAGGAGCGCGTCCGCGACCGGCTGCTCGCCGGTGATCGTCTGGACCTGGCCGAGCGCACCGCCGAGTCGCTGATCGGCACGGTGCACAGCGTCTGCGAGCGGCTGCTCAAACGCTTCGCTTTCGAACTCGGCCTGTCGCCGCAGTTGAACGTCATGAGCATCGACGACGGCGCGCGGTTCTTCAACCAGGCGCTCGACCAGGTCCTGCCCATCGACCGGGTACGGGATATGAACGCGTACTCGCAGCGTCTCGGGATAGTGAACCGGGGCATGCCCGACTGGTGGCGGGTGGTGAAGGACATCGTCGACAAGGCGCGGGAAAACAACATCGACGGCGCGGGCCTCAAGGCGATGGGCAAGCGCAATGCCGCCGGCCTGCTGTCGTTCTTCCCGCAAGCTGCAAGCTCCGACCCGACCGCCGAACTGGCCCGTCGAGTCGAGGAGACCGCCGCGAACATGCCGGCCACCGGCCACGCCGGGACGGAGAAGTACCGCGCCATCCTCGGAGAAGCGAAACCCCTGATCGAACGCGCGGACTGCCCGTGGCGGGTGTGGATGCGGCTCGCCGGGGAGCGAGGGATCAAGGCGGTCGCCGAGGATGTCGGCTATATCCAGGAGGTGGCCACTGCGTACGGAAGCCACCCCGCCCTGCACCGGGATCTCGAGCAGTTCGCCCGGGGCGTGTTCGACATCGCCGCCGACTGCCTCGCCCGTTTCCAGCACCTGAAGCGCGAGCGCGGCCTCATTGATTTCAACGACATGGAGCAATTCGTACTCGAGGCGTTAGACCTGGAGGTGGTGCGGGAGCGGCTGGCTGAGGAGATCGAGCTGCTGCTGGTCGACGAGTTCCAGGACACCAACCCCATGCAGTTGGCACTGTTCCTCAAGCTCGCCGCGCTGGCCGACCGGGCGATCTTCGTCGGCGACGTCAAACAGGCGATATACGAATTCCGCGGCTGCGACCCGACCCTGGTGTTCGACACGCTGGACAGTCTGACCGCGGGGGACGCCAAGACCGACAACCTCGATTCGAGCTGGCGGTCCCGGCCAGCCCTGGTGCGCTACATCAACGAACTCTTCGCCGCGGCGTTCCGGACGGACATCCGGCGCGATCTCGTCGTGCTCCAGCCGCGGCGCGACGAGATCGAATCTCCCGCCGTCACCGCCTGGCTGGTGAACGGCAACAAGTCCGCCAGCGCACTGGCGATCGCCGAGAGCGTGGCACACCTGGTGGCGTCGGCAGAGCCCGTATGCGACCCCGATACGGGAAATGAACGCCCCATCTCGTACGGCGATGTCGCGGTTCTGGCACGCACCAACGCCCACGTGGAGCAGATCGCGCGTGCCCTGCGCGAGCGCCAAGTGCCGATGAAGATGACCTTGCAGGGTCTCTTGGAGACTCCGGAGGTGTGCCTCGCGAAGAGCTGTCTACGGCGCCTGGCCGATCGCGCCGACACCCTTGCCAGTGCCGAGATCATGGCCCTGGCGGACTGCGCTGAACCGGAGGTGTGGCTAACGCATCGCCTCGACTGGCTGGCCGACGGCAACGACTCCATGGCGTGGGGCGAGGACGACCATCCCATCATCCGGCGGCTCTTCGAGATGCGTGGCGAGAGCGCGCTGCGCTCGCCGGTGGAGATCGTCGCCAGGGTCCTAAATGAAGCCGATGTCCGGCGGGTCGTCACCGCCTGGGGACCCGATGAACTCCGCGCCGCCCAGCGCCAGCGGAACCTCGACGCCCTGCTGGATCTCGCCGTCGAGTACGAAAAGCACGCGGCTTCCCACCGCGAACCGGGAACGCTTACCGGTTTCCTGTTCTGGCTGGAGCATCCGAGTTCACCCGACCTCGACCTGCAACCCGTGGTCACGACCGGAGACGCGGTGCACGTCCTCACCTACCACCGAGCCAAGGGGTTGGAGTGGCCCGTGGTGGTCTGTACCGACTTCGACTACCAGGACCGCCTCCGTACCTGGGACGTGCGCGTCGAACTCACGGCGGACTTCGACATCGACAAGCCGCTGGCAAACCGGGAACTCCGCTACTGGCCGAACATCTTCGGCGCTCGCACGAGGGGTGTTCCCGCCCGCCAAGCCATCGAAGACTCGGACGAGGGCATGCGTTGCCGGGAGAAGACCTGGGCGGAATTGCGGCGTCTGGCCTATGTCGGGATGACCCGTGCCCGCGACCGCCTCGTGCTGGTGACACCTCCGCGACTCCGCGACGACGCCTGGTTCCAGAGCTTCGCAACAGACTTCGCGATTCCGTCCGGGGACACCCTCGAGCTGCCGAACGGCGAGTCGGTGCCGTCCTCCGTCGAGGCGACCGAAGTTGGCACCAGCGAACCCGAGCCGTTGCCGTACTCGCCCCGCTGGTTCGAGCGGCGGGAGCGCAACGAATACCCGCCCAAGGCCGTGCAGCCGTCCGCCGCGGCACCCGTGGGAGGCGCGAGCGTCGGCGCGATCGTGGAACTCGGGGAGCGCGTCGCATTGCACGGGGGCGACATGACGGATGTCGGCACCGGTCTGCACGCCGTCATCGCCGCCGAACTCGTCAATCCCCTGTCGGCTAGCCGGGCGGTCAAGCGGGCGGAGGCGATTCTCGAAGGACACGGTGTCGCCGCGCATCTCGAAGCCAAGGACGCCGTCGCGATCGCCCACCGATTCGCCCGCTCGCTCAAGCGGAGGTTCCGGGCATCCATCGTCGAGGTGGAGGTGCCCATCGAGCACGCTTTGGACGACGGTCGGGTTGTTCGGGGGTTCGTCGATGTGCTCGCGGAAACCGCGCAAGGTTGGTTGGTGATCGATCACAAGTCATCCCCGCTGCCGGCTTCGAAATGGCCGGAAGAGGCGTTGAAGCACTCGGGCCAGTTGAGCACCTACCGTGCCGCGTTGACGGCCGCCGGCCGAGACGTGGCGGGATGCTTCGTGCACTTCGCCGTCACCGGCGGAATGGTGCAGGTGCAGATTCCATAGCCTCGTCGGGTGTGCAGCACTCGCAAATCGGCGCACCTCAACCGAAATGGCGGGTAGAGCACACTGTGAAGACGAGCTCTCCGCGTCGGATGCGGTATGGCTCGCGGTCGAGCGGTGTGACCAAGTAGGTCATACCCTTCGGATAGATCTGGCGGAAGACTTCGAGAGGTCCCGGGTTCAGTCGATCCGGGTTGATCTCGCATTCGACCGCGTCCCCCGCCCGTCGGATGACCGTCGGTCGAGGTCGCCGACGTCAAAGCTGTCGAGACACTCCTCCCAGGGAACGGGAACCCAGAGGGGGCCTATCATTCTTGTAACATGCGGCAAGCGCACCAAATGGAAAGTACGACTGTCATTTGGTTGACGTCATGCCGAGACGAAGGGCGACGAAGGGCTCGCGACCCCGGCGTCCTGGTGGAGGTCCGTGTACCATAGGTGGTTTGCCACCTCGTCCCGCACACCCAATGCCCAAGGGATTGCCGTCGACCAAGGATGATGGCGCCCGTGCCTCTCGGTGGCGTCGGTCGCCGGATGAGTCCCGTTCGGCCGCGTCGGTCGGCGAGGAATCCACGGTAGCACCCGACTCGGCGGAAGCGGCACCCAGCAAGACCCGCTACGCCGGTTTCACCGAGGGCAGCGTCGCCCGGCACCTGATTCACCTCGGTTCGTTCATGGCGCTGGGCTCGGTGTCGATGATCGGCGCGCGCATGGTTGAGGCGCTCTACCTGGGCATCCTCGGCACCGAGGCGCTGGCGGCCATCGGGTTCGCGTATCCCATCTCGATGTTCCTGTTCGCGTTCGCCAGCGGCATCGGCACCGGCGCCTCTTCGGTGATCGCCCGGGTCTACGGGGCCGGTGACCATGCCCAGGCCGCGCGGCTGATCACCCACGCGCAACTGCTCGTGTTCCTGGTCAGCGTTGCGATCAGCGCCTTCGGCCTGGTGTTCGCCCAGGATCTGCTGAGCCTGCTCGGCGCCGAGGGCGAGGTGCGGGCCATGTCCACCGAGTACCTGCGCATCTACATGCTGGGTTTCCCCCTGTTCATGCTGTCCATGGTGGGCTCGACGTTGCTGCGCGCCACCGGCAGTGCCACCAGCCCCGGGTTGGTCATGGCCGGCGGCTCGGTGCTGCAGATCGGCATCGCGCCGTTGTTGATCTTCGGCCTCTACGGCTTCCCGGAACTCGGCATCGCGGGTGCCGCCTGGGCGTATGTGGCATCAAGAGTATTCAGCGTCTCGCTCTACCTGGTGATCCTGATCCGCGTGCGGATGATCAGTATGTCCTTGCGCGACCTCGGCAAGTCCTGGGCTGCGATCCTCCATGTCGGCGGGCCCGCCACGCTCAGCAGTCTGACCTTCCCGATCTCCATGCTGGTCATTACGAAACTGCTCGCCGGGCATGGCGACGAGGTGGTCGCGGGGTACGCGGTCGCCTCCCGCGTCGAGACCCTGGTGCACATGGTCATCTGGTCCGCGTCGTCTTCGGTGGCACCGTTCGTCGGCCAGAACTGGGGCGCACAGAACTACCAGCGGGTCCGCATTGCGCTGCGCCAGATCAATTTCTTCTGCTTGGGCTGGGGCGTCGTGACCTTCGTCGTGCTGGCCCTGATCGGGGAGTTCGTCGTCCGCCGCATCGACCCGGATCCCACGGTCGTGTCGGTCGCGGCGACATTCTTCCTAATCATGCCGCTGTCCATCGGCTTCATGGGCGTCATGCACGTCGCGACGTACTGCTTCAACGCCCTCGGCCAGCCGTTCCCGCCACTGGTGCTCGCGCTCCTACGGACGCTGGGCCTCTACGTCCCGCTGTCCATCCTCGGCAACTACCTGTGGGGCTACGTCGGGATCTTCCTGGCGACGGCCATCAGCAACGTGGTCCTGGGTGTCGGCGGCTGGTACTGGAACCGGATGGCGGTGAGACGCGGTATCGCCATCCGCAACGCACAGACCGTGGCAAAACCGGCCGGGGCTGCTGCCTGAGTGGCCTGGATCATGCCGCCGCCGTGATCGGCGGTAGCAGATTCGAGGCATGCCGAGGGAGCGGCGTGCAAGCAGCATTCGTACGCTCCCGCGTCTGGATTACTGGGTCGTCTCTTCGTGCGCGGGTGGTGCGCGTTGGATAGGGCAAACTACAAGGAGCGCCCCTGCGCCACGGCGGCCGTCGTACCGCCGTAGCGGCGATCCGCGGTCTCTTGGCGAAGTCGTGCGAGTTCTTCGCGCAGGGCTTGTCGACCCGCTTCGGCCGCGGGGTCCGACGGGTAGTAGGCGAGCTCCGAGGCCGGATCACCCGCCACGCGGGTGCCGATCAGCACCCGGGGCTTGGCGTAGTCGTACGGCACGGCGCGGTGCATGACCGCCCGGTTGTCCCACAGCAGGGTGTCGCCCTCCCGCCAGCGGTGGCTGTAGACGCGGGTCTCGTCCGACGCCACGAACGCGATGAGTGATTTCAGCAGGGCGCGGCTCTCCTCGCGCGTGAGGCCGGGGATGCCGAACGCATGGCGACCCACGAACAGGTTCTTGACTCCGGTCTCGGGATGGACCTTGACCAGCGGCCGCAGGTACGCCTCGCCGTGGTAGATCCCCTGCGGGTTCTGGGGCGGAAAGTCGCCCACGTCGTTGGCTTGGGAGAACTGCGTCGAATGGTACGCGCTCAGGTTCGCGATCCGGTCCTTGGTCGTCCCGTCGAGCACGGCGTAGGCAGCGCGCAGGTCGGCGAGTTCGGTACCACCACCTTCCTCCGGCACGGTCACCGCCGACAGCATCGCGCATTTCGAGCTGATCGGCTTGTACGTGGAGTCGGTATGCCACGCCTCGTTGCCGACATTGGTGCGCATCGCCTGGGAATCGATGCTGAATACCTTGCCGAACGTCCCGTCCTCGTTGCGCCGGCTGTTCGACATCGGATTGGCACCAAACTCCAGCTCGCCGAAGCGCTCGCCGAAGGCGATGTTCTCCGCCGGTGTCAGGAACTGGCCTGGGAACAGCAGGAAGCCGTGTTCGAGGAAGGCCGCCTTGATCGCAGCGAATTCGTCATCGCTCAGGCTGCCCAGACGAACCCCGGCGACCGAGGCGCCAAAGACCTTGCCCTGAATCGATGTGACCTTCATGTGACCTTCATTGCCATAGGATCGGTAGTATCCCGAGTTCGCGACCTCCGCATCAACCTGGCGAAGTCTACTCCGTCACTTCGAGCCACCGAGTCGCGTCCAAGCACAAATCGACCACCGGAAGCGGTAGAGTACGCCCAACTCAACGGGGGTTCTCGATCAGATGCTGACCAGGCGAACACTGTTGGCATTCGGGTTGGCTGCGCCCTGGTTCCCGGTTCGGGCGGCCACCGGCTTCGGTGGTGTCACCGAGGACGAGTTCCTACTTGGGACGTCCGCCGCATTCTCCGGCCCGTCCCGAGGCCTAGGCATCGAACTCTATCGTGGCGCGACGGCGTACTTCGAACACGTCAACCGTGCCGGCGGAGTCGGCGGTCGGCGCATTCGGCAAAGGATCTACGACGACGGTTACCAACCCGATCCCGCGGTCAAGAACAGCACCACGCTGACGCTGGACGACGACGTCTTCCTGCTGTTCGGCTATGTCGGCACACCGACCGTGACCCGCGTGTTGCCGCTGTTGAAGAAGTTCCAGGACCGCGACATGTTCCTGTTCTTCCCGTTCACCGGCGCGGCACCGCAGCGCGAACCGCCATATGGCGACTTCGCCTTCAACCTGCGTGCCTCGTACGGTCAGGAGACCGCGGGCCTCGTCGACAACTTCGTCGCCGTCGGCCGGCGCCGCATCGCCGTCTTCTACCAAGCCGACGCCTACGGTCGGAGTGGCTGGGCCGGCGTGCGCAAGGCTCTTGCCCGGCACGGCGAACAGATCGTCGGCGAGGCGACCTACAGGCGCGGCACGAAGTTCACGAGCGTCATGCGCGATCAAGTGAACATTCTGAAGGCGGCGAACCCCGAGGCGGTTATCTGCATCGGCTCCTACGCGGCCTGTGCGGCCTTCGCCCGGGACGCGGTGGACCTCGGTCTCACCGTCCCGTTGGCCAACCTGTCCTTCGTCGGCAGCGAAAACCTGCTGAAGCTCTTGTCCGAGGGTCGTGACGACGCCGAGCGCTACACCCAACTGCTGGTCAACTCCCAGGTGGTGCCGAGCTACGAGGACGTGTCGATCCCGGCGGTGCGGGAGTACCGGGAGTTCATGGCCCGCTACAACCCCGAAGTGCCTGCCGAGCTGGTGACGGAGGAGTACACGCCTTTCCCCCACAGCTTCGTCAGCCTCGAAGGGTTCCTCGACGCCAAGCTGATGGTCGAGATTCTGCGCCGTTTGGGGGACAACCCGACGCGCAAGGGCCTCGAGGAGGCCGTGTTCACCATCCGCGACTTCGACCTCGGCATGGGCGAGTTGGTGTCCTTCGGCCCGGATCGGCGGCAAGGCCTGCAGGGGGTGTACTACACGGTGGTCGACCAGGGCCGGTTCATCAGCCTCACCGATTGGCAGGGGAGGTTCGCCAATGTCGGCGCCTGACCACGTGCCGGACATCAAGGTGAAGAAACTATTCCGCAAGACCACCTTCGGCGTGTTCATGCTGTTCGGGGCGATCGGCCTGTCGACATCGATCCTGAACGTCTACACCGTCGACACCCACCTCTCGGAGGAATACGTCAGCAACAGCAAGGGCATCGCCAAGACCATCGCGGACGCCAGCGTCGATATCCTGCTGAACCGGGATTTGGCGGCGCTGCAGTCCCTGATCGACCAGTTCTTGGAGATCCAAGGCATCCGCTACATCTACATCACCAACGAATCCGGGGAGTTCATCGCCCACACCTTCGTGCCGGGCATACCTGAAGAGATTCTGCAAAGCGATCCCTTGAGCACCGAAACCGTGGAGCGCACGCTGACGGGGCTCGGCGATTTCGTGGAAGTCGGCAGCCCCATCCTCGCCGGCGTCGCGGGAACGGTCCATGTAGGCATGGACCGCGGCCTCATCGCCCTGAAGATCCAACGGGCCATCGGCCAGCAGATGTGGCTCTTCGTCGTCGTCGGCGCGGTCGGGGTCGTCGCCGCCATCTGGCTGGTCAACCTGGCCGCGAAGCCGATGGCGGGGCTCATGGCCTACGCCGTGTCGCTGGCCAAGGACGACGAGCCGGCAAATCCCGAGTTGCTCGACCGGGACGACGAGGTTGGCCACCTTGCGCGGCTGTTCCGGCACTTCGCCAGCCGGCGGTCGACAGGTGGCCAGTAGCGGCGCAAGCCGCTTGGAGAATACCGGCTTGCGCCTGCCCCGCGTCGTCATAGCGCTACTCTGCACGAACCTGCAGATCTGCCTTGGCACGGTCTACGCGTGGAGCTACTTCCAGACGCTGCTGGTTCGTCAGCTTGGCTGGACCTTCACGGAAACCGCCTGGGCATTCAGCATCACCATCTTCGCGCTCGGCACCTCCGCCGCCTGGGCGGGTGCCGTATTGCCGAAGCTGGGACCGCGCAAGCTCGCCTTGGCCGGAAGCGCCATGTTTGCGGGCGGCTACTTGATCGCAAGCCTCGCCCTGCATCTGGACCTGCATTGGCTCTTCTACCTGGGCTACGGCGTCATCGGTGGCGCCGGCATCGGCCTCGGCTACGTCACACCCGTGGCGACGGTGGCGAAGTGGTTTCCCGACCGCAAGGGGCTCGCCACGGGCGTCGTCGTCATGGGCTTCGGCGTCGGCGCGCTGCTGCTGAGCAAGGTCTTGGCCCCGTTCCTGGAGTTCAGGACCGAGACCGATCTGGTGACGATGTTCTTCTGGTTCGGCATCATCTTCGCGCTGATCCTTCTGCCGACGAGTCTCCTGCTCAGCGACCCGCCGCCGGATTTCGCACCGGCCGCTGCTGCTGCCGCGGACGAGACCCCCGACGTGCCGCTGCGCGACTGCCTGATGTCGCCCGAGTTCGTGATCATGTGGCTGGTGTTCTTCTTCAACATCTCGGCGGGCATCGCCGTGATCAGCTTCCAGTCGTCGCTCCTGCAGGATGTCTGGTCGCTCTTCGATCCCGCCGCGGAACCCGAGGTCCTCGCCCAGAACGGCGCCACCTGATCGCCGTCAGTTCGCTGTGCAACGGCGTCGGGCGCTTGCTGTGGGGATTGCTCTCCGACCGTCTCGGGCGGGTCACGGTGTTCCGCATCCTGCTGGCAAGCCAGATGCTCGTGTTCGGCATCCTGATGACCGAACGCGATCCGTGGGTTTTCTCCGCGCTCGTCTGCTACGTGCTGCTCTGCTTCGGCGGCGGCTTCGCCACGATGCCGTCGTTCGTTCTCGACGTGTTCGGTTCGAAACGCATGTCGACCATCTACGGCGCCATGCTCACGGCCTGGGCGGCGGCCGGCATCTTCGGGCCGCTGTACGTCGGCTACCTGAAGGACCAGTATCCCGACCGGGCGGTAATCTACTGCTTTCTGGTCGGCATCCTGATCCTCGGCCTCGGCTACGTCTTCACGTACCTCTTGAGCGACGATCGGCTGCGCGTGGGCAAGCCGAGCGTGGCGGCCACGCTGCGCGAATTCGGCATCGAACCCGCCCGGTAGCGTGGAGGCGACGACCGCCCGGACCGGCACTGCCAAGGCGCGTCGAGGCGGCGTCAAGTTTTTCCTGCTGCACCACGGCGGGTGTCCCGGCGGCGGCTTCCACTACCGGATCGGCGCGGACGGTGGCGTTCGCGCCGAATTGGAGGAATCGGAACGCGGCCAGCAGCCGCGAAGCATCGCCGTGGTGGTGGAGGGCGATTTCGACGACGACGCGCCGAGCGAGGCGCAGCTCGACGCCCTGCGCGATCTCCTGCTCAAGCTGAAGCTGCGCTATCCGACTGCCGAACTCGGCGCCCACCGCCAGGTCCGGGGTGGTGCCAAGACCACTTGCCCAGGCAGGCGGTTCCCCATGAGGGCGTTGGCGGAATGGTCGCGAACCGATCTCTTGAGCGAGCGGGACGCGGTGCTCAGGCGCGACTTCGAATCGCAGTACTCGCAGATCTGAGCGCCGTTCCGGGATCTACGGCACAAGCTTCTAGGCAGCGCTGGCCTTCTTCGGTTCGGCGCGCCGGCTGCGCATTGCCTGCAGCCGCTTCTTGGCCTCCGGGCTGAGATACCGCACGCCCCGCGAGTAGTCCGGGCCGTTTTCGTCCCAGCCCATGTGGTCGTCGGCGGCGACTAGGCGGGCGAACTCCGGGGGATTGCGGTCGAGCATCTCCTGGCTGACCCGCCACTGGTAGTTTTCCTGGTTCTTCAACCGGCGGTGGCAGTGGTAGCTGGTGACGTTCAGCCGCAGACCGTCGGTCTTCTTCTCGAACGCGCCGTGCCAGGTATTGCCGTGCCAGGCGATCAGCGATCCCGCCTCGGCCTCCACCGGCACCGCCGAATCCTCTCCCTCGCCGGCGCGCGGCTGGCGGCAGTGGAGGTGACTACCAGGTACCATGGCGATGCAGCCGTCATCGAGCGTGTAGTCGGTCAGGCAGTAGGTGGCGTTGGCGACGTCCGAACAGGCAGGCAGACGACCGTCGCGGTCCGGCGGGCTGTCGCTGTGCAGGCCGAGGCCCTTGCGCTCGCCCTTCCATTTGACGAACGAGGTCAGGCTGGAGAGCTGCTGCTGGCCCCGCATCAGATAGTCGATCAGGGTGTAGAGGGTGGGGTTGAGGATCCACTCCTCGAAGATCCGGTCGGCCATCAGCAGGTAGAACAACAGAAACTGGCCGTCGGTCTGGGGTTGTGCCTTGTACTCGCCGAAGTCACCGTTCTGGTCGAGATCGAACTCGACGCCGGTTCGTTCCTTGCAGACGCCGAGCACGGTTTCCCGGATGCGCTCGAAGAATCCCCGGTCGGCGACCTTGTCCGGCGGCACGACGGTGAATCCGTAGGAATCGAGTTCGAAGGCGTGCTGTTCCAGGCCAAGCTCGCGAACGCGTTTGAAGGTCGAATTGAACGCCTCGGTGTTCTTGAATTCGCCGAACTCCACGGTACCCCTCCCAATGGCAATCGGTGAACGATCAACTCTAGCGGGTTTTGCACCGTAGCGCCGTGTCGTTTGTAATGTCGCCATGAGATTGCATGTCGTCGACGGCACCTTCGAGCTGTACCGGGCCCAGTACGCGCCGCGACCCGACCGTACCGCTCCCGACGGTATGGACGTCAAAGGCGTCGTGGGGGTCATGTCGTCGATGCTGGGCCTGCTGGACGACGCCGACGAGCAGGTCACCCACATCGCCGTCGCCTTCGACAACCCCATCGAGTCGTTCCGCAACGACATGTTCGCCGGCTACAAGACCGGCGAAGGCATGGAGCCGGCCCTCGTCGCGCAGATGGATCTGGTCGAGGAAGCCGTGGCCGCGCTCGGCATCACGGTGTGGTCCATGGACCGCTACGAGGCCGACGATGCCCTGGCGACGGCGGCGAAGCGATGGCGCGATGCCGTGGCGCAGGTTCGGATACTGACAGTCGACAAGGATCTCGGACAGTGCGTGACAGGCAACCGCGTCGTCCAGGTGGACCGCATGCGGCGACGGGTCTTCGACGAGGATGGCGTGCGGCAACGCAACGGCTGCAGCCCGGCGAGCATTCCCGACTGGCTCGCGCTGGTCGGCGACACCGCGGACGGCATTCCGGGCGTACCGGGGTTCGGTGCGAAGACCGCCGCGACGCTGCTCACACGCTACGGCACCGTGGAGGCGATCCCGCCACACTCGTCCGACTGGGACGTCAAGGTCCGCAGCGGCATCCGGCTGGCGCAGACCCTGAACGAGATGCGCGACGAGGTCGCCCTCTACAAGCGCCTGGCGACCCTCGCGGAGGACGTGCCCCTCGATGAGTCCTTGGAGGATCTGCGCTGGCGCGGTGCCGACCGCGAGAGCTTCGAACGCCTGGAGAAGCGTTTGGGCGGGGTGCCGATGCGCCCCCGGCGATGGCGCTAGGGAAGGTCTGATTTAAGACCTTCCCTAGCGCGGCACAAGGACGTGCCGCCAAATTCGGTGGCGCAAGCCACTGAATTTGTGAGCAAAACAAAACCGCGCTTTTGTTTTTCTCCTGATCAAGCCCATGGACGGGCTTGATCAGAGGATACCTAGCGCGACCTGACGGTCGCGGCCCATCCTTGCGGATGGGTCAGGCGGGATCGAGACGGACGAAGTACCGGGGCGCGAATCCCAGGAAGAAGCGGATCACGATTCCCAGCGGATTGTCCTCCGCGACGCGGTCGTGTTCCTCGCCTGTCGCCCGCACGGCAACGTAGTCCATCTTGACACCGTCCGCGCGCGCCACCTGGACGTTGGGATGGTCGAGCACGCGGTGATACCAAGTCCGCGGCCAGTGGTTCACGGCCACGTAGACCTTGCCGTCGCTGGCCAGCTCCGTCAGCACCCGGTCGTGCGTCTTGCCGTCCTCGTCGGTCGTGGTGATGGTGATGGAGCCGGTTGGTTCGGGCTGGAAGTAGCCGAGCAGTGACTCGAACAGCACGACCAGCGCCACATAGACGATGAGTGTTATGCCAATGATCTTCAAGAACTTCATGGGACCTCCCCAGAGCGGTGCTGTGTTACTTCGGAAGCGGCACACGGGAGCGTCTATACTCGCGCGCTTGCTAGGCAATCCTTAACAACCGGAGGCCCCATGTCCACCTCGCTGTACGACGCCACCGTCGGCACCTACCTACAGATTCTCCCCGCGGTTGAGGGCGTCCTCGAAAAGGGCCGCGTGCACTGCGAAGCGAACGGCATCGACTTGAACGATGTACTCGGCACGCGCCTCATCGACGACATGCTGCCGTTTACGTTCCAGGTCTTTTCCGTGGCGCACCACTCGCTCGGCGCATTGAAGGGCGTGGAAGCCGGCGTTTTCGGACCGCCCCAGGTCGAGCAGACCGACTACGCCGGTTTGCAGGCCCTGGTCGCCGAGGCCCGGGAAGGCGTCAGCCAATACACCGCCGAGACCGTGAACGGCTTCGAAGGCAATCCCATGGAGTTCCGCATGGGCAACCTCACCATGCCGTTCAAGGCCGAGGACTTCCTGCTCACCTTCTCGCTACCGAACTTCTACTTCCACGCCACGACCACCTACGACATGCTGCGCATGAAGGGCACGCCCATCGGCAAGGGCGACTTCATGGGACGTCCGCGGTTGAACCGCTAATGGGACGTTCGGCGGTGTTCCAGAGGCAGTCGGACATTACAGGCGCAGGATCATAGCGGTCGATCCAGTTCCGGCAGCCTTGTAGCTTCCGCTTGACACACTTTCTCAGGTGACTATGGTAATGACCATGGTCTTATGGGATTGACGTCCATCGTGAACAGCATCAAAGCTTCGGAATTCAAGGCCAAGTGCCTCGGACTCATGGATGAGGTTGCTCGCACGGGTGACTCGCTCGTAATCACGAAGAACGGCAAGCCTGTCGCCATGCTGGCACCCTACGGGCGGAAGCGGGCGTCGCTGGCGGGTCTGCACCGCGAAACCGTGAAGATTCTCGGCGACATCGTCTCCCCTCTCGACGAGCCCTGGGAGGCGGACGCGTGATCCTGCTCGATACCCATGTCCTCGTATGGCTTGATCAAGACAACCCCAAGCTCGGTCCGAAGTGTCGCAAAGCCATCGACGAAGCGCTGGCGGAGGACGACCTGGCCGTGTCCGCGATCAGTTTCTGGGAAGTCGCCATGCTCGTCGCAAGGCAACGACTGGCAATCGCCATGGCGCTCAATCAATGGCGTCGCGATCTGCTGGCGGGAGGCATTCGCGAGTTGCCGCTCGACGGTCGGGTCGGTCTCTTGGCGGCAGACCTGGAACTCCATCGGGATCCTGCGGATCGTTTTGTCGCCGCCACGGCAACGATCAACGAAGCGACCCTGGCGACGGCCGACCAACGCCTCCTGACGTGGCAAACGAATGTCCAGAGGCTCGATGCGACGCGGTGAAGGTCGCCGCGAACGGTAGACGCGCTAGCGCCGCCAAGTTCCCTAACCGCCCGTTGCACGTGTCGCCTCGGCAACCAGTTCGCCGATGGTGTCGTCGAGCCGCGAATTGCCCCCGGCTTGCCAGCCGAGGTTGCGAAGACCGGTCGATCGCATCGGATTCCGCAACGCGTTCGTCGCTGGCGATGGCAGCCCTCGTCGAATCCGGAGCCGGTCTGCGAGGGCCGCCATGACGTCCCTCGTGTCGACCGCCAGATCCGAACAGTTGAAGGCGCGTCCGGCAACAACATCGACCGGGGCGGTCAGCAGGGTCCAAACCGCCGCGGCGACGTCCTGGCCATGGATCTCAGTTGCCAGACGGGCTTCCGGCAGGGGTTCGCCGCGAACCAATTTCAGCGCGAGATCCAGCCACTTGGTTCGATCGAGGGGATAGGTGACGCCGTAGACGCCGGTGGGTCGCAAACTGCAGAAGCAGACCCCGTCGACGGCGGCGAAGGCGCTTGCGTGGGCTTCCAAGGCGAGCTTCATCGCGCCGTAGTGCGTCTCCGGCACCGGACGGGTGTCGTCGTCGACCCAGGAGCCCGACGGAGACTGCTGTCCGAACACCGCTCGGCTGGACATCAACACCAAACGCGCAACACCCGCCTCGACCGCCTTTTGCATCAACTCGACGCCACCGTGAAGGTTTGCTCGCCAGAATCCCGGCAAGTCGTCCCCCTCGCCGCCGCGATACCGACCCACAACGTGCTCGTACGCGCAGTGAACGACGGCGTCCGCGTTTTCGACGAGACTGGAAAGCGCCGAGGAGTCGGCCATGCCGCCCACGACCCACTCGACATCCCCCGGCAGTTCGCATCGATCCGATGTTGGACGGACCAGGGCTCGGATTCGGGCCCCTTCCGCGGCGAGTCGGTCGACAACGAATCGACCGACGATTCCGGTCGCTCCGGTGACGGCGACTAGCACGGATCCACCAAGTTCGACGGTACGGGTTTGCCGTCCAGCACAGTCCGCCACAGATCGATCAGCGGCCGGAGTTCATCGGCCTTCGGATGGTCCTTCTGCCAAGGCTTTTCGAATTGGTAGTGGACCACCTTGATGCTCGACCAGCGCCACATCTCGGGCAGCCTGAAGTACACGTACTGCAGCGCGTTGTAGGTGTAGGGCAGGCCGTGCCAGTCCGGGAAGTAGCTTTCCAGGAACGTCTGGTCGGTCCGCCGCCAAAACACGCCCGGGGTGTCCAGCCGCTCAAGCATCGCCTCGTAGGTGTCCTCGCTCGGGGCGGCGACGAAGACCCCGGAGTTGAGGCGGTGCATGTCGGCCAGCGTGTCGTAGAGATTCGGCGCGGCGGAAAACTCCGGGTAGTTGAACAGCCGGTCGATGTTCTTGATGACCAGCGTGTCGGCGTCCAGGAACACGACGCGGTCGTACCGGGTGAGCCGCCACAGCGCGAGCTTGCAGTAGTTGTCCAGGGGATCGTGGAAGGCCGGCTTGATGCCCTTGGTGTAAGGCTCTCTCGCGTGCAGTGCCCGTCGCTCGTGGCGGTCACGGAATTCCCGGGATAGGGGCGGCTGAACGACGCGTTCGACGAGACATCCCTCGGCCTCGAGTTCGTCGAGGGCACCGGCGCTCTCCGTCGCAAGCACCACCAAGGGCCACTCGCTGTCGACGAGGCGCAGCGACCGGGCGAGCGCCAGCGCCCCGAGGCGGTAGTCGGCGTTGGTGACGAGCGTGACGTAGGCGAACACGTCGCCCTCGACGAGTTACCCGGTTCCGAGCCCGGTGCCGGACTCAGTCCGTGTCGTTCGCACCGTTGGCCCTGATCTTGGTGACCAGCTTGGAGGCGATCTCTCGGGTCCAAGCGGAGGTGCTCGGAATGCGTGATCGGTCGACGCGGTGAATGTACTTTCTGGCCACGTCGACGAGTTCGGTCAACAGGCCCGTCTGCAGCCTGATCGGATCGAGGCCGAGGGCCCTGAACTGGTCGTTCCTGACGCTGAGCTCGTTCTCGGCCGCTTCCTTGCGCGGATTCGGCAAACAGACGACCTCGGCGCCCGTGAGCTCGCTGACGAGCTTGGCGAGGTCGCGGACCCGGTGCACTTCGGTCATCTGGTTGAAGATCTTGGTGCGCTCGCCGCGCTCCGGCGGATTGGCAAGCGCGATCTCGATGCAGCGCACGGAGTCCTGGATGTGGATGAAGGCCCGGCTCTGGCCACCGGTGCCGTGAACGGTGAGCGGATGATGCAGCGCCGCCTGGATCAGGAAGCGGTTCAGCACCGTGCCGTAGTCGCCGTCGTAGTCGAAGCGGTTGATGAGCTGCTCGTGGCGCCGCGTCTGGTCCGTGTGGGTGCCCCAGACGATGCCTTGGTGCAGGTCCGTGATGCGAACGCCGTCGTTCTTGGCGTAGAACTGGAACAACACTTGGTCCAGGCACTTGGTCATGTGGTAGATGCTGCCCGCGTCCGTGGGATAGAGGATCTCGCGCGACGTCTTGCCGCCGTCGTCCAGGGTCAAGTCCACCGTCAGGTAGCCCTCCGGAATCGACGCGCCCGCAGTGGAGTAGCCGTACACGCCCATCGTGCCGAGATGCACGACGTGAGCGTCGAGTTCGGTCGCCACCAGGGCGTTCAACAGGTTGTGGGTGGCATTGACGTTGTTGTTGACCGTGTAGGTCTTGTGGCGGTCGCTCTTCATGGAGTACGGCGCCGCACGTTGTTCCGCGAAATGGACCACGGCATCGGGTCGCCAAGTCGTCAGCCAGTCCTTGAAGCGATCGTAGTCAGCGGCGACGTCGATGTGTTCGAATTCGAGTGAGCGACCACTCACTTCCTTCCAGATGCGCTGCCGCTCTTGGATCGAGTGCATCGGTGTCAGCGACTGCACGCCAAGTTCGGTGTCGATCCAGCGGCGGCTCAGGTTGTCGACGACGGCAACCTCGTGGTCGAGGTCGGAGAGATGTAGCGTCGTCGGCCAACCGATGAAGCCGTCACCGCCAAGTACCGCGATTCGCACGCTGATACACCCAAATCTTCGTAAAGGGCAGGTTACAGCACTGGTCGGGTTAACCCAAGCGCAGCCATGGCCCGCACATGGCCCGCACCGTAGACTTGCCAAGCGTGTCCGCAGCCCCGAAATCCCCAGAGCAGATCGCGCGAAACCTATCCCGCGCGGCGGATCGCTGCGCCTTCGGGCCACCCGTCCGCCACGTCTACAACCCGCTCGACTACGCGTTCGCCGCACACCGGGAGTATCTCGACCGCTACTGCCGAGCCGAGGCGGACATCCTGCTCCTCGGCATGAATCCCGGGCCCTTCGGCATGGTGCAGACCGGGGTGCCCTTCGGCGAGGTGACAGCCGTGCGCGACTGGCTGGGCATCGGTGCCGGCGTTGCAGCGCCGCGGCAACAGCATCCCGCACGACCGGTGGAAGGACTCGCCTGCACGCGCCGGGAGGTCAGCGGTCAACGCCTCTGGGGCTGGGCGAGGAACCGGTTCGGAACCCCGGAGGCGTTCTTCCGTCGGTTCTTCATCTGGAACTACTGCCCGCTGGCCTTCCTCGAGGACTCCGGCCGCAACCGGACCCCGGACAAGTTGCCACGGGAAGAGCGCGAGCCGCTGTACGCCGCCTGCGATCGCGCACTCCTCGATATCGTCGACTTCCTGCGACCGAGCCTGGTCCTCGGCGTCGGCCGCTTCGGCGAAACTCGTGCCCGCAGGGTGTTGAGCGAGGGCATGCGGATCGGCCACATTCTCCATCCGAGCCCCGCCAGCCCCGCCGCCAACCGCGGTTGGGCGGAACAGGTGGAACGGCAATTCGCCGACCTCGAAGTCGACCTCCCCTAGGGCTTGTCCTCGCCCGCGCTCGCTAAACGAACCGCGTAAGCGAGTCGGCGGGAGTCCATTCCAATGCGGAAGTGAGCCTGAAGAATGGAGATTCCGGCGGCTACGGCGATGGGTAGGGGGTTGTTGTTGTCGAGGCACTCGAGGTTGGCGCAAGACGGTCGTCGCCGTCAACGACATGGTCGGCCGAGGTGGAGCGGAGCGGCTGTCAAGGGCGACCGGGACGCCTGCAAGGGACTCGGCAGGCCGAGGCGGTTGTTCCAGGGCGGGGCGTTGAAGGCCGCACGGACCCGGAGGCGTCCCGGTCGGCGAAGCGAACCCTTGACAGCCGCGTAGCGACCCCACGCTGTGGGCGGGGATGGTGCCCGCCCCACACGGTTGGAACGGGAGCCGGCGCCGGGATTCGCCAGAGATCTACCCGGCGGACGCACCTGCGGGCACCATCCCTGCCCAGCGGCGAGCGACTCCCTGCCATCCCCGGGCATCGACCGGCGTCGATCGCGAGAGGCCCGACCGTTCCGCCGGGTGTCAGGCGGCCTTCGCGTCGCCGAGCGCCGCTCCGATGGCGCGGAACAGCTCGTCGCGTGCGCGGTTGACCTCCCGCATGGCGGAGAGGTCGCTGACGGCGCGGGCGGTCTCGTCCAGCGCCGCGAAGGTGATGCCGGGCTTGAGGAACCGCTCGGCGCCGTCGAGGGAGCGGAGCCGTTCGTAGGGGGTCATGACGGCGTCGTGGGGGTGGCGCTTGCGCACGCGCCCCTGGTCGTCGGTGTGCTCGACCGGGAACATGCAGGGCCGGTGGAAGTTCAGCGCCGGCGACAGCACCTCGCGCGCGAAGCGGTCGACGAGCGGCGCGAAGCGCTGCGGGATGTGGGCGTGGCCGAGCCACTTGCGCACGACGCTGGCGTTCTTGCTCTCGGCGAGGGCGTTGTCGTTGGAGTGCCGGGGGCGGGACTTGGTGAACTCGGCGTGCAGCTTGGCGAGCAGCGCGGCGACGTGGTGGTTGACGTACTCGGAGCCGTTGTCGGCGTGGAAGCCGAGGATGGCGAACGGGAACAGCGCGAGCAGGCCTTCGAGGACCGGGACCAGGAAGCGCTCGGAGATCGCCGGCACGGCACCGACGTACTCGAACTGCGTGACCTCGTCGACGACGTTGATCAGATAGACGCCTTTGTCGCCGTCGAGGTCGCCCTGGTGGACGGTGTCCACGCGAACGAAGCCGGGCCGGCCGTCGGCGCACGGCGGCCGGCGCTCGCCGATGGCCACCCGCGTCGGCCGGGTCCGGTCCAGCACGGTGCGCCGGCGCCGGTAGGTCGTGGACCGGCGCAGGTTGTAGAGGTGGCCGTTGGAGATCCGCGCCAGGCGCGCGTAGCGGATGTCGCCGTACACCTCGAACTCCCGCCGCATGACCTTGCGCGTCGCCGGTCCGGCCATCTGGCCCAGCGTCGCGTCCACCTCCGCGAGGAGGCGGATGTCGGCGGCCGTGTAGCGGCGCTCGAAGGGCCGGCGCGGCGCACCCCCGCGTCGGTCCACGACCTGGCCCGTCTTCACGAACTGCCCCACGAGACGCGTAACCTGCGACCGCGACAGTCCCGTCGCCTTGCCCAGGAAGGCCTTCACCAGCCCCCTGTCGGACTTGCCGAGGCGCGGGTAGTCGAACCGCGACAGCATCCGCGCCACGAAGGCGTAGGCCTCGCCGCGCGACACGGGTTGGAAATCCACAGGCTCGTTCCCGTCCAGAAACGCACGAACCTGCTCCGGGGTGCGGAGTCTTGCGACATCTAGGCTCAAGATCATTCTCCAATGATCCCAAACCCACCGCCTCAGGCTCACTTCTCGTTGGAATCAGCCTTTCCCTTCAGGCTCACTTGTCATTGGACAAGGCTGCGGGGCGACGAGTCGGCGGCGGTCGCGCTATGCTCGCCGCCCCATGGACCGCGTGGTGGAGATCGGAGGCTTCGCGGCCGGTTTCTGCGGTCGCCTGTTCGCTCAATCCGGCTACGAGGTCGTGCGCATCGAAACCGGTGCCGATGATCCCGCCTGGGTGGGTGCCGACGCCATGGCGCTGTTCCTGCATCCGGGCAAGCGCCGCGTGCGCACCGACGACCCCGCGTTGATCGCGGAACTCGCAGCCCGCGCGGACATCGTGGTGGCACAAGCCAAGGACGCCGACGGGATCGACGCCCTGGGCTTCGACCATTGGTCGACTCCGGTCAAGGCCGCGATCACGCCGTTCGGCAGAACCGGTCCCAAGCGCAACTGGCAGGCCACTGCCAACGTGCTGCTCGCCATGGGCGGCTACACGTATCTCATGGGCGATCCCGATCAGGCACCGCTGTCGCTGCCCGGCCACTATCTCGAGTTCCAGAGCGGCGGCTTGGCGTTCACGGCGGCCAACGCCTGCCGCCTCGCGGGCGAGGGCAACGCCGTGGACATCGGCATGTTGGAAGTCGTCATGGCGCTGAGCCAGTTCACCACGGTGATGTGGCACTGCAGCCGGGTGATCCGCTCCCGCCACGGCAGCGACTTCTACTCCGTCGTGCCGACCAACCTGTTCCGCTGCATCGACGGCTGGGTCTACATGAACATCGTGCCGACCTTCTGGGATCCCTTCACGGTGTTCCTCGAGCGTCCCGAACTCGCCATCGACGAGCGCTTCACCAACAATGCGTTGCGGATGCGCAACCGGGATGCGCTCCACGACCTGATCGCCGAGGTCCTCGCGCCCCTGCCCAAGGCCGAGATCGCGCGACGCGCCGACGAGTGCCGCATTCCGTTGGGCGCCGTGCAGACCTTCGACGAAGTCCTCGACGATCCGCACCTGGCGGTTCGCGACTTCTGGCAAACCGTCGCCGCGGCCGACGGTGCGCCATTGCGTTCCCCCCGGCCGTCCTGGCGCATCCAGGGCGAGAATCGGGGGCTTCTCCAGCTGGCCGAGCCGACGTTGGGCGACCATGGCTGACGGTCCGCTGCGCGACATCCGGATCCTCGACCTGACCCACGTCTGGGCGGGGCCGCTGGCGACCCGGGTGCTCGCGGACCTCGGTGCCACGGTGGTCAAGATCGAGGGGCCGATGAGCCGTGGACCACGGGAGTTCCGCAGCGGCCCGCCCATCGGCGGCTGGCTCGGCGGCGCGCCACCGCCGGAGCCGTGGAACCTGAACGCCGTATTCGTCAAGCAGCAGCGCAACAAGCAGAGCGTCGCCATCGATCTCAAGACCGCCGACGGCCGGGCGACGTTCCTCGAACTGGCGCGGGAAGCGGATATCGTGATGGAGAACTTCAGTGCCAGGGCGATGCCCGAACTTGGACTCGACTACGACGACGTCGCGGCGGTGAATCCACGAATCATCTACGTCAGCATGCCCGGCTACGGCAAGAGCGGTCCCTATCGGGAACGGGTGGCCTTCGGACCCACCGTGGAACCGCTCTCGGGGCTCACCAACGTCATGGGGTACGGGCCGGACGAGCCCCGCAACACGGCGATGGCCTTGATGGACCCGATTACCGCCGTCAACGCCACGGCCGCCGTGCTCGACGCCCTGCGGCGGCGTCAACGCACGGGCAAGGGCGCGTACGTGGAGATATCCCTACACGAGGGCGGTGTCACCTACTCCGGTCCCTGGCTGCTAGAACATCAACTCGGCCGCGGCATCGAACCAATCGGCAACCGCCATCCGCGCATGACGCCCCATGGCGTCTATCCCTGCGCCGGCGACGACGCCTGGATCGCGCTGGCCTGCCGCGACGAAGCCGATTGGCGGTCACTGACCGGCGTCGTCGACGGATTGCCTTTCGCGGCAGACCTTGCGCAACGACTCGAAATCCGCGAGCGCATCGACGAAGCGATTTCCCGGTGGTCGTCGGTGCGTACCAAGAACGATGCGGCGGCAGCGCTGCAGGCTGCGGGCGTGCCCGCCGGGCCGGTCAACGTCACGCCCGACATGACCGCCGATGCGCAAGTCCAGGCGCGAGGGTTCTTCGTGCCCATAGAACCCGGGCCAACACCCATGCCGGGCAATCCCATCAAGATGCCCGGCATCAGCAGTGCGGATTGGACGCCCTGTCCCCGCCTCGGCAACGACAACGGCACCGTGCTACGCGATTGGCTCGGCTACGACGAGGACCGCATAGCCGCCCTCGAGGAAGCGAGGGTGCTGGTCGACAAACCGCCCACGTGACCACGAGAAACCGGATGATCGACCTCGTCGAGGACCTCGGCGAGACCAACCACCTGGCGGAGAAGCCCCACGGACCCGCCAAGCAGCTGTTCGCCGCCTTGGCCCGCTGGCGGGACGATGTTGCCGATGGCGCGCCGCCGCAGTAACCTCGCCTCCCTTCGCACACCAATCTCGATTGAAAAAGGTAGCCCGATGCGCGACGACGAACGACAGCGGCTGATCGACATTCTCAAGGACGGGTTCGACAACGGCGGGCCGGTGCAGGGGGAAGGCATCGTCAAGAGCCCGCTCGCCGACTACACCTCGCCGGAACTCTTCGCCGAGGAGCGCAGGGTGTTCTTCCGCGAGACGCCGCTCTTCATGGGCCTGTCTGCGGATCTACCTGAGAACGGCAGCTACTGGGCGGACAGCGAGACCGGTCTGCCGATCCTGATGACCCGGGATGACGAGGGACGTTTCCGCGCGTTCGCCAACACCTGCCGGCACCGGGGAGCGCAGGTCGTACCGGACGGTCGGGGCAGGCAGGTCCGTTTCAGTTGTCCATTCCACGGGTGGACCTACGGCAGCCGCGGCGACCTGATCGCCGTCACCAAGGCGGACCGATTCGGCGAGATCGACAAGTCCGAGCATGGTCTGATCGAACTACCGGCCGCCGAGCGCTACAACATGCTGTGGGTGAAACCCACGCCGGGTGGCGAGATCGACGTCGACCAGTGCTTAGGTGGCCTCCAGGACATGGCGCATTGGAATCTCGACGTTACGAGCTACGGTGCTTCCCAGGTGCTCAACGCCAAGATCAACTGGAAGCTCGCCATCGACACCTTCGGCGAGAACTACCACTTCGACGTTCTGCACCGGGAGAGCCTCTCCAAGGAGATCCGTGGCAACCTCCAGACCCACGACACCTTCGGCCCCAACTACCGCATGGTGTTCGCCTATACCCACTTCCCGGAAATCGCCAAGAAGGTGCCGGATCAAAAGGACTGGCCGTTCCGGCTGATGACGCTGTCGGTGTATTTCATCTACCCCAACACAATCTTCCTGGTCGATCCCTACGCCGTGGACGTACTCCGGATCTTTCCCGACGCCGAAGATCCCGGCAAGAGCACGACTGCGCACAGTTACTACGTCCTACCCGGAGTAAAGGCTCACTTCGAAGACCCAGAACACCCGGAACGGCGCTACGAGGATCGCTTCGAGGGCTTCAACCACATCATCGTCGGCGAAGACTACCGCATGGCCGAGTCCACCCAACGCTGCGCCGACACCGGCATCCAGAGCCACATCCTGTTCGGCCGCAACGAACCGGCGCTGCTGCACTACCACAACGCCCACCGGCACGGCTTGGGAAGGCCATTGCTGGAACCACTTGTGGAAGCCGAGGCCTAGCGCGACCTGACGGTCGCGTTTGAAGTTTCGCTTGCCGCGAGAACCAACATCGCACTAGCCCCGAAGCGGTTGGGACACCTGGTCGTGAAGGTGCGAGACCTTGACCGGGCGGAGGACTTCTATACCCGCATTCTCGGCCTCACGGTGACCGCGAAGTTCGAAGGACACGCGGTATTCATGTCCGCGAACACGGAACTGTCGCACGAACTCCTGATCGTACCGGTGAAAGATGACGCCCCGGAGAACGAGACCATGGGGCTGGTGCACATGGCTTGGCAGATGGCGTCCTTCGAAGACCTCAAGCAGCTGCATCAGCGCCTGAAGGACAACGACATCCCGATCATCGGCATCGGGGACCATGGGCTATCCCTGGGCGTCTACTTCCGCGACCACGACGACCACGAAGTCGAGGCCTACTACGAACTCCCCAAGTCCGAGTGGGCGACGGGCGGAAGGCACATCTTCGACGCCAAGTTCCCGCACAGCTTGGAGTGAGCGGAGCAGGGGTTCGGCTTCTATAACAGCGCCTATACGCCCTGCCTGCGCACACGCCATACTTCCCACCAAGCGTCGAACTCCGCGGCCGCCTTACACGGTCGCGGGCACTCGCTTCACGCTATGCCTGCTCCAACGCCTGATCGAGATCCTCGATGATGTCGTCTATGTGCTCGATGCCGACCGAGAGGCGGATCATCTCCGGGGTGACGCCAACGCTGCGCTGTTCCTCTTCGGTCAACTGCCGGTGCGTGGTCGATGCCGGGTGGCAGGAAAGCGACTTGGCATCGCCGATGTTCACCAGCCGCTTGAAGAGCTTGAGCGCGTCGTAGAACTTCACGCCGGCGTCGAAACCGCCCTTCACGCCGAAGGTGAGGATGCCGGAAGCCTTGCCGTCCATGTACTTGTTGGCAAGGTCGTGGTAGCGGTCACCGGGTAGGCCCGCATAGTTGACCCACTCCACCTTCGGGTGTCCCTGCAGGTGTTTCGCCGTCGCCAAGGTGTTGGCGCAATGCCGCTCCATACGCAACGACAACGTTTCGACGCCCTGCATCACCAGGAAGGCGTTGAACGGGGAGATGGCCGACCCCGTGTTGCGCAGCGGCACCGTCCGCGCCCGGCCGATGTACGCGGCGGGACCCAGCGCGTCCGTGTACACCACGCCGTGGTAACTCGGCTCCGGCGTCGTGAACATCGGGTAGCGTTCGCTGTGTTCAGACCAGTCGAACTTGCCGCCGTCGACGATCACCCCGCCCAGCGAATTGCCGTGGCCACCCATGTATTTCGTCATGGAGTGAACGACGATGTCCCAGCCGTGGTCGATCGGCTTCAACAGCGCCGGCGTCGGCACCGTGTTGTCGACGATGGTGGCCACGCCATGGGAATGCGCCATGTCGGCGATGGGTTGCAGGTCCACGATATTGCCCGCCGGATTGCCGATGCTCTCGCAGAAGACCGCCTTGGTCCTGGCATCGATGTGTTTTTCAAGGTCATCCGCACTATCGCCCTCGGCGAACCGGACCTCGATACCCTGCTTCGGCAGCATGTGCGCGAAGAGGGTGTACGTGCCGCCATAGAGCTGCGGTATGGTGACGATGTTGTCGCCGGCCTCCGCGAGATTCAGGATCGAGTAGTTGATCGCGGCGCTGCCCGCCGACAGCACCAGCGAACCAACGCCTTTCTCGAGCGCGGTGACGCGTTCTTCGAGTACCGCCTGCGTCGGGTTCATGATCCGCGTGTAGATGTTCCCCGGCACCGCCAGATTGAATAGGTCGGCACCGTGCTGGGCGTCGTCGAATTCATAGGAAACGGTTTGGTAGATGGGGACCGCTACGGCCTTCGTGGTGGGTTCCGACTCATAGCCGCCGTGAATGGCAATGGTTTCGTCTCTCAAGATCTTCTCCTTCTTGCCGAAAGTGTTGGTTTTCAAGATGCCCCGCGCCTACGAGCGAGCCAATATGGTCCCCACGGCCATGTGGCCGTTGGTTCGACGGCTCGGGTGATTGGAGCGAGGGTTTCCGGGGCCTACAACCCCTCCAGTGCCTTCTTCATGCCCTCGCCGAGGTTCATCCAGGCGGCCCGGACGATCATCCGGTCCCAGCCGATACAGAAATCGCGCACACCCAAGTCGATGTAGCGCTTGGCCTGTTCGACGGCACCGATCTCGATGCGCGGCCGGATGCCGTATTCCAGCGACTTGGCGATGACACGTTCCTCGAATTGGCGGATCTCGGGCGAACCCATGAGCCGCATCTGGCCGCGTGAGAAGCTGAAGTCCGCCGGGCCCCACTGGGTCATCGCGACACCCCGTTCCTTGGCGCGTTCGAGCACTTCGTCGATGCCTTCGACGGTGATGTTCTTCTCGATCATGATGGCGAAGACGATGGACTCGAGATCCTCGAGATAGCCGTCCATGCTGTAGCTGCCGAGTGCCGGGCGGCGCAGTTTGACGCCCATCATACCGCCGGTGTTGGGGGTGTCGGGGGCGATGGACCGGTGGCAATCGTCCACGTCTTCCGGCGTGCGGACATCGGTGAACAGCACGGACTTGAAGCCGGCGCCGAGGGCGACCTGGGCCCAGAAACTCTGTGCTTCCTGGTCCAATTTGATCATCAGCGGCAGGTTGTTCCCGCACTGCGCCGAGCGAGCCAGTTCGTAGAGCAGGCGCATGTCGAACGCCGAGTACTCGGCGACATACTCCGCATAGTCGAACATGCCGGTGTCGCCGATGATCTCCGGCACATCCGTGTCCGCGAACAGGAAGTGGGTGCCGACGGTGGGTTCGCCCCGGTCGAGCTTCTCCCGGAACGTGTTGGCCAGAATCATGTTGGTCCTCCCTGGTTCGGCCGATGATCCACCACCGGCCGTTGATCGACCGCTGACCATACGTTAACGGGCGTCGCGCGTGCAATCCGCGCCACGCCCCAGGTTGCTCGCACGGACCTGTGGGGCGACCGAGGCCGGTTGCCAGGAGAGTGCCCTCGAAGGACGCGCCGGGGCGGGACGAGAGCGGGACGAGCACGTCCCCTACACGGGCGAGTTCTCGATCTGCTATACAGCGCTGTCCCAACCAGGCGTCAGCGAACATGGACCTCTACCGCGAGTTGCACCGACCGCAGTTTCACTTCTCCCCCCGGGAAAACTGGATCAACGACCCGAACGGCCTGGTGTACCGCGACGGTGTCTGGCACCTGTTCTTCCAACACAATCCGGAGGCGCTCGTGTGGGGAAACGCCACCTGGGGCCATGCGGTGAGCGACGACCTCATGCACTGGCGGCAACTCGAGCACGCGCTGTACCCCGATGAGCACGGCGACATGTTCTCGGGTTCCGCCGTCGTCGACCCTGACAACACCGCGGGTTTCGGCAAGGGGGCGTTGCTGGCCTTCTATACCGCCGCGGGCAGCTACGCGGAACCGAAACGGCCGTTCACCCAGTGTCTGGCCTACAGTGTCGACAACGGCGAACACTGGACCAAGTACGACGCAAACCCGATCGTCGGGTGGTTCGAAGGGGACAACCGCGACCCCAAGGTCGTGTGGCATGCCCAGACCCGCAACTGGATCATGGCGTTGTACTTGGCGGAGAACCGCTATTGTCTGCTCCGCTCCGCCGATGCCAAGACGTGGACGAGGTTCCAGGACCTGGTCCTCAAGGGCTGCACCGAATGCCCCGACTTCTTTCCAATGAACGACGAATCCGGCACACAACGGTGGGTTTTCTGGGGTGCCAAGGGCACCTACCGGGTCGGCAGCTTCGATGGCTTGCAATTCACGCCCGAAACCGACGTGCTGACCTGTGAACAGGGCACGAACGGCTATGCCGCACAGACCTGGAGCGACGCGCCCGATGACCGGCGGATTCAGATCTCCTGGATGCTGGGAGGTCTGTATCCGGAGATGCCGTTCAACCAGCAGCTGTCCATTCCGGTGGAGCTGACGCTGGCCGGTAGCGGCGACGACGTCACGCTGGTTCGGTGGCCAGTTCGCGAACTGGAATCGCTGCACCGTCGAACGGTCAGCATCGATCGGCAGAACGTCGGCCCCGGCCGACCCTTGGTCGCGGACACGGATGCCAAGCTACTCGACGTTTCGTTTACGGCAAGGAAACAGGACGCAAACACACTCTACGTCTTGATACGTGGCCAACGCATCGTCTTCGACTGGTCTTCGCGGGAACTCAGGCTCCGCCCCAGCGGAACGCATTCGCTCGTGGCAGACGGACTGCGGGTGACGCTGCCCGACGACCCGAGCCTGTCGGTTAGGCTGTTGGTCGACAAGACATCGGTCGAGGTGTTCATCAATCAGGGGCGGATATCCGCATCGTTCTGTTTTCTACCGGGTGCGTACATCCATCCCCTGGTTCTCGAGTCCTACCACGACGAACAGGTCATCGAAGGCTTCGAGCTACACGAAGTCGACTCGATCTGGACATAGGTCTCCTGGGTCGAGTTTTCGACCTTGCCTGGCCAAGCCTAGGCATCGCCTTCGCGGCTATATACTGAATCGTTTGCGTCCGCTCGGCGGCGCCACTAGATACAACGGGGGAGCATCCGATGAAGTTCGGCGCGCAAGTCACTTGTTACCGCAACACCTGGGACAGCATCCGGAGGGTTGCGGAGACCCTGGATACCGGACGCTGGGACAGCATCTGGTTCGCGGACCACTACCTGCCGCCGCCGGGGCGCAAGGAGGAGGAGCACCTGACCGCCCACGAGGGATTCACGGTCGCCGCCGCCGTCGCGGGGTTTACCGAGAACTTGCGCATCGGCCACCTCGTCCTCGGCAACACGTACCGAAATCCCGGACTGACCGCCAAGATGGCGGGTACCGTCGACCACATCTGCCATGGTCGTTTCGTCCTCGGGATCGGGGCCGCCTGGTTCAACCGGGAGCACGCGGCATACGGCTGGACGTTCCCGTCCATGAAGGAACGCCAGGACCGTTTCGAGGAGGCGGTCGAACTGCTGCGTCGGCTGTTCCACGACGAGTCGCCCGTCACCTATCAGGGCAAGTACTACGCGCTCGACGATGCGCCTCTGTCGCCGGGTAGCTACGACAAGCCCATCCCGATACTCGTCGGCGGAACCGGCGAGCGGCGCACGCTGCGAACGCTCGCTCGATACGGCGACATCATGAACCTGGACGGTTGGTCCGGCGTGCCGATGAGCAAGGAGTCCTTGCATCACAAGGTCGGCGTATTGAACCGGCACTGCGAAGACGCCGGTCGCGATCCGGCGGAGATCAAGCACACGGTGCTGATGCCCACCATGGTCACGGACGACGCTGCCGCCGCCGCGCACTTCATGGCCAACCGCGGGCTCGGCGAAGGCACCGCGGCGGGTCCCAAGAACTACGTCATCGACCGGATCGGCGAGATCATCGGCGCCGGTGCCGACGGGATCATGATCGGCGGCATACCCACCGACGACATCGAGCAGTACGAACTCGTCGCCGAGGAAGTGCTCTCGGCCTTCGACTGACGCAAGGAGGAACTGATGAGTGATACAACCGCCGGACGCCTAGCCGGCAAAGTCGCCTGGGTCACGGGCTCGTCCCGTGGCATCGGCCGCGTCGTCGCCGACCACCTGGCGAGTCTCGGTGCCAAGGTCGCCATCCACGGCACAACGCCGACATCGACCCGGGCTTTCAACGAGGCTGAGTCCTTGGAAGCGGTCGCCACAGCAATCGCCGAGGCCCACAGCGCCGACGTGCTCGCTGTTCACGGCGACCTGACCTCGGAGACCGTAGTCAAGGACCTGGTTGCGCAGATCCGCGACCGCTTCGGCCAGATCGACATCCTGATCAACAACGCCGGCGGCGACATCGGCTCGACGGGCACCGGCGGCGAACGCGCAGGCAAGCCGGTGGTGAACGATGCCGTCAACGTCTCTCTGGAGGACGTCCACACGATCCTGGACCGCAACCTCATGACCTGCATCCTCGTGTGCCGCGAGGTCTGCCCGGAGATGATGGAACGCAGCAGCGGCTGGATCGTCACCATCGGCAGCATCGCGGGCTTGGGAGGACACGGGTCGGAGGTCATCTACGGTACGGCCAAGGCGGCTGTCCACGAATACACCCGCTGTCTCGCCGCCCAACTTAGACCCCACGGGGTCTACGCCAACGTCATCGCACCCGGCGAGATCATCACGGCCCGATTCGAGGCCAGCCGGCCAACGCGCGACGAGCGCAAGGTTCACGAGGGCGCCTTGACGCGCTACGGCTGGCCGGAGGAGGTCGCTAAGACCGTCGAGTTCCTGGTAACCGAGGACTCGTCGTACATCACGGGTCAGGTACTCAGGATCGACGGTGGGGCACAGTTGTTTCCCGCTTAGACCACCGGCGGGGCATAGTCGCGATCGCTTCCGAACCTCCCGGCTCTTGGCACCGACTGAAGGCTGCAGCCACGCTCGTGCAGCAGGCGGCCCACCATCGTCGCCGTATCGGGTTCCAGCAGCGCCGGACGGCACGAACTGCCCACCCACGGCCGCTACCTGGAGTCGCTGCTAGCCGAGGATCTCTTCCAGAGCGTAGAGCGTCTTCTGGGGTATGCGATCGAGGGGGTAGTAACGCGCGACGGTGTCCAGCGCGGCCTTGGGCGCGGTGATGTTCAGGTAGCGCAACAGGTACCGGATGTCGGCCTCGTCGTGGAACTCGGCGCCGAGCCGCATGCTCAGGCACTTCATCGCCAGGAGGTACTCGGGGCTGGCGGTCATCACCGAGAGGTTCGAGAGTTCAAGGTACGGCTGGTAGTCGCCCCGCTCACTCAAGAATCCCTTGACCGCGTCGTTGAGCCAGTCTCGGGGGCAACTCTCCCAATCGGCGATGCGTTGTGCCGCTTCGCGAACGACCTCGGCCGGGCGAAAGAGGGCATCGATATCCTGCGTGCTCTGCCGTGCCTCGTGCACCAGACACATGACCGCACCCCCGACCAGGTAGACCTCGCCGCTGACCTCGGCGCGCGCAAGTTCCTCGTTCAGCCGCCCGAACAGGTGGTGGATCTCATCGCGATCCATCGCCATCAGACTCTGGCGCCGAGGGTGCTGTCGACGAACAGGTTCCGACGACGGAACGGCGCTGGCGACGACGTCAGGAGATGAAGCCTCAGGGACTCCAGTCTCGTCGCGAACCAAGGAGTCGACAGCGGCTCGACCGCCCGCGCCCAATCGGGAATGGGCACGCACTTGCCCGCACAGGCGACCTCAACCATCGCCGCAAGGTAGTTGGCTGTCCACGCATCCAGACCATGGGATTCAAGGCCCCTGACCGCCATTTCCAGCTTCTTCGCACTCAGGGATTGCAGAAAGTCGTGCAAGGCGGCGAGCGCCATTGAGTATGCGGACGGGTCCGATTTGAGCCGGTCCGCCAGGCGTTGGAACTCATCGGCCACTTCCGGCAGGAGCTGGCTCATTACCCACTTCGTTACATCTTGTCCCGCTCGTGTAGCCTGGACCTTGATCCGCTGTTTCTGTTCCGCGGTGATTCGTAGCTGCAGTTGCTCTGACTTGGCCATAGGGCAACTCTAGAGCGCCTCTGGCAAATTGTCTATACGGTGTAATGACACCCATCTCAGGGCGACTGACGTCGTATTTATCCTTGTATATTGTCCATTTTATAGTCAATATGCAATGTAATGATCCCCCGACTTCTCCAGCGCGATGTCCAGAACGCACTGCTTCGACAGTCGGCGGTCGCCATCGTCGGCCCACGGCAATCGGGCAAGACCACGCTGGCGCGCCAGATCGGCGAAGCGCGCAATGCCGTCTACCTCGACCTAGAGGACCGCGACGACCGCAGTCGTCTGGACGAGGCCGTGCTGTTCCTCGACGGCGTCGCCGACCGGCTGGTGATCCTCGACGAGATCCATCGCGTGCCCGAATTGTTCCAAACGTTGAGGGGGGTCATCGATCGTGGCCGTCTTGAAGGCAACGACACGGGCCGCTTCCTGATCCTGGGATCCGCATCGATTGATCTGCTCCGCCAGTCCGGGGAGTCGCTGGCCGGACGAATCTCCTACTTGGATTTGACGCCGTTCTCGGTCAACGAGGTTGAAGACGACCGCGCGACTCGCGAACGTCTTTGGCTACGGGGCGGATTTCCGATGAGCTATCTGGCCACAAGCGACGGGGCGAGCCTGGCATGGCGCAAGGACTTTGTCAGAACCTACCTGGAACGGGACATTCCTACTTTCGGTTTCCGCATCCCGGCTAGCGCAATTGAACGGTTGTGGACGATGTTGGCGCACCGGCAAGGCTCGTTGCTGAACGCCTCTGCACTTGCCCACGCCCTCGAGGTGAGTCCGCAATCGATCACCCGCTATGTCGACCTGTTGGTCGATCTGCTGTTGGTGCGCCGGCTGCCACCCATGCGCGCCAACGTAGGCAAACGCCTCGTCAAGTCGCCAAAGGTCTACATCAGGGACAGTGGCATCGTGCACGCGTTGCTCGGCATTCCCTCCGCGACCGACCTCGCGGGACACCCGGTCGTCGGCAGAAGTTGGGAAGGATTCGCCGTCGAGACTCTCGTGTCCGCATTGCCCTGGCCATCGTTCGCCACGTTCTACCGGACGCGGGCGGGTGCCGAGATCGACTTGGTGATCGAACACGCAGGAGGCGAGATATGGGCAATCGAGATCAAGCGCTCGCTGTCGGCAAAGGTGAGCCGCGGATTCCACCAGGCTTGCGAGGACATCCAGCCGGCACGCCGATTCGTAGCCCACGCAGGAGACGACCGATTCCCCGTGTCGCCAACGGTCGAAGGCGTGGGCCTGAACGAGCTGGCACGGGAGATTCGCAGCACTCGATAGTGCGAAGATAAGGCGGATCGCACGAGCGGACCGCGCGACCCCATCTTCGGACCTTCCTCAGGCGTCTTCCCTGATCATCGCCGCGGCCTTCTCGCCGATCATGATCGTCGGCGCGTTGGTGTTGCCGGAGACCAGGGTCGGCATGATCGAGGCATCTGCGACGCGCAACCCTTGGACGCCATGGACCCGTAGCCGGTCGTCGACCACGGCGTTCGCATCGCGGCCCATCTTGCAGGTGCCCACCGGGTGGTAGACGGTGCCGCCGGAGCGGCGGCAGAACTCGAGTAACTCGTCGTCGCTCTGCCGGCGGTCGCCGGGATAGAGTTCGTGGTCGACGTGGCGGGCCAACGACGGGGCCGCGCCGACGCGGCGGGCGATGCGAATGCCCTCGATCAGGGCCGCGCGATCGACCTCCACCGACAGGAAATTCGGGCGGATCGCCGGCGGTGCGGTCGGTTCGGCACTCTGGATGTGAATCGAGCCGGTGCTTTCGGGGCGCAGCTGACATACCGAGCAGGTCATTCCCGGTTCGGTTTCCAGCGAGCCCTGCTTGCCGCCGCGGGCATAGCTCGCATGGGCGAAGTGGAACTGCACGTCCGGCGTCTCGAGCTCGCGTCGCGTGCGCACGAAGCCGTGGGCGATGCCAGCCGTGAAGGTGAACACGCCTCGCCGGGCGAGGCCGTATTTCAGCGCCTCGAAGACGAAACGGGTGCCGCGCGTCTGCTCGTTGAGCGTGGTCGCGCCCTTGACGCGCCAACCGACGGAACTGGCGTAGTGATCGCGATAGTTCTCACCGACGCCGGGCAGATCGCGGACCACGTCGATGCCGTGCGCCTTGAGCAACTCGGCCTGGCCGATGCCCGAGAGTTCCAGCAACTGCGGTGACTGCACGGCACCCGCCGCCAGGACGACCTCCCGGTTGGCGGTCGCGTCGATGGTCCGATCACCGACCGCAAAGCGAACGCCGATGGCACGACCGTTCTCGATCAGCACCCGATGCGCCAAGGCGCGAGTGGCGATGGTCAGGTTGGGTCGCGAGCGGACCGGGTCGAGGAATGCCCGGGCGGTGCTGAACCGGCGACCGTTGCGCTGGGTCACCTGGTAGATGCCGAAGCCTTCCTGGCGGGTGCCGTTGTAGTCGGGATTGCGGGGAAAGCCGGCCTCGTCGCCCGCAGCCACCCACGCCTCGAGCAGCGGATGGCTCTCGACCATGTCCGCGACGTTGAGCTCGCCGCCCGCGCCACGGAACTCGTCGCCGCCGCGCTCGAAGTTCTCCGAGTGCTTGAAGAACGGCAGCACCTCGTCGTAGGACCAGCCGCGGTTGCCGAGCTGCGCCCAGGTGTCGTAGTCGAAGGCCTGGCCGCGCACGTAGAGCATGCCGTTGATGGAACTGGAGCCGCCGAGAACCTTGCCGCGCGGGATGGGAATTCTGCGCTCGCGGGTGCCGGGTTCCGGCACGGTCTCGAAACACCAGTTGACGCTCGGCCGGTCGATCATCTTCCAGAAGCCCACCGGCACGTGGATCAACGGGCTCCAGTCCCGCCCGCCCGCTTCCAGCAGCAACACCGATGTGTCCGGGTCGGCGCTCAGGCGATTGGCGAGTACGCATCCCGCCGAGCCGGCGCCGACGACGATGTAGTCGTAGGCGGCCATCAAAGGCTGTCGTAGAACGCCTTGCCCAGGCCCCCGCCCCGCTGATCGCCGACGATGGCGTTCTTCATCTGGTTCATAACGTAGGACAGGCAAACCCGCGCTTTGTGGTCGACGACGATGGTCGATCCGCCGGCGCCGCCCCAGAACATGGCGTCGTCGTTGGGCGACATCGGCATGAACTCGTTGGGAAACGCGTACCCCAGGCCGAAGCGGATCGGCAGCATCAGCACCGCGTCGGGACCGTTGGTCTGCTCTTCGAGCATCAGTCGGCAGCTCTCGGGGGACAACAGTTCCACGCCAAACGCCCTGCCGCCGTTGGCGAGCGGCGTCTGCGCACGGACCACGCCCCGGGCGTTGCCGTGCCCGCCCGCCGCGGGAATCTCGGCCCGCCGCCAACCGGGGGTGTTGACCGCCTCGGTGCCCGCCGGCGCGCTCGCGAAGACCCGTCCTGGAATCGAGTCCGGATCACCGAACGGGCTTTCGCCACCCTCCGCGGATTCTTCCGGGATCATCTGGGCGACCCGGTCGAACTCCGAACGGGCCACGCCGATGTGGAAGTCGGCGCCGAGGGGCTGGGCGATCTCTTCGCGGAAGAATGCGCCGATGGTCCTCCCGGTGATCCGACGCACGAGTTCGCCGATCAGGTAGCCCTGGGTGACGGCGTGATAGCCACTCCGCGTGCCCGGCTCCCACCACGGCGCCTGCCTCGCCAGGTTGTCGACGCAGGCGTCCCAGTCGTAGAGCTCGCGGGCCTTGGCGAGCTTCGGTTCGAAACCCGGAACGCCCGCCGAATGGCTCATGAAATGGCGGACCTCGGTGTCCTGCTTGCCGTTCTGCCCGTACTCCGGCCAGTAGTCCGTGACCTTGGCGTGGAAATCCAGCAAGCCACGGTCGGCAAGCACGAAGGCGGTGAGGAACGACATCGTCTTGGTCGTCGAATAGACGTTGACGATGGTGTCCTCGTGCCATAGACGGGTGCGCGCCTCGTCGGCGTGGCCGCCCCAGAGGTCGACGACGAACTCACCCTCGACGGTCGCCGCGAAACTCGCGCCGACGTCGCCAAACTCGTCGAAATTGCGCTCGAACGCCTCTCGCACGCCGGCGAAGCGCTCATCGCAGAAGCCGTGGATTGCCACCGATACCTCCTAGTGTCCCGTCAACCACGCAAATGATCAGCCGAGGCGGTGGAACCCGCCTCAGCCAATCCCCGCTGGTCGCTACGCCGTTGCCGGATTTCTCAGAACCTGCCCCGAACGTTCACCCGTGTGGGTGTCGTCGGCGAGAATGACGGCCCCGTTGCACACCGTCGCCTTGTAACCCACCGCCTTCTGGATGAGCCGCGGCGCGCCGCCCGGGAAATCGTGCACGAGCTTCGGCTGACGCTCGGCGACGCGCTCAAGGTCGATGACGTTGACGTCGGCCTTCTTGCCTTCGGCCAAGGTGCCGCGATCTTCGAAGCCCAGCACCCGCGCCGACGCACTGGTCATGCGGCGCACGGCCTCCTCGAGGGTGAACAAACCTTGGTCGCGCACCCAATGGGAAAGAAGGAACGACGTCCACCCGGAGTCCATGATCTGGCTGACGTGTGCCCCGGCATCGCCGATGCCCGGCAGAATCCAATCTGCGGTGAGGAACGACTTCAAGCCTTCCAGATCCTGATTGAAGAAACGGATGTGGAACATCGACCTGCCGTCCGACTCCAGCATCTTGTCCAGCCACACCTCCACCGGGTGGACGCCCGCAGCCTTGGCCATGCCGTAGAGGCTCTCCTCGGCGTCGCGCGTATACGTCGGACGGTCGTCGTCGCCCAGCCAGAAGGTCGTGCGCGAACCCGCTTCGATCCGAGGGATCGCCTTGGCCTCCTCGATGAGTCTGGCGCGCGTGTCCTCGTCGCGAATGGCGGCTAGACGACCGCGGAAGTCGAGCTTGCGGATCTCGGCCCAAGCCGGTGTCGGGAACAGCATGTCGGTGCTGAGTCCGGACAGGAAGCCGCCGCTGCGGGGCAGGGTCAGACCACTGACGTCGAGGCCCTCGTCGCGCATCGCGGCGATGGCGTCGTCGTAGGCGCTGTCGTTGCCATTCGACCCCGGGGCATGCGGCGCGCTGAACAACAGTCGCGTTCCGGCGGCCCTGCCCTGCTTCGTCAGCATGGCCATCTCGTCGTCCAGGTTGCCGTAGTTCAGGACGCTCTGCAGGATGCCGCCGGCCTTGCCCACCGCCGCCGAGATGGCGATCAGTTCGGCTTCCTTGGCGAACGTTCCCGGAATCGACCGTCCGTCCGGCAGCACATGACCGGGCAGGCGGTTGGTGGAGAAGCCGATGGCACCTTCCGCGACGGAACGGCCGATGAGTTCGGCGATCTGGCCGATCTCGTCCTCGGTGGGATCCTCTTCCACGGCGCGCTCGCCCATGACGTAGAAGCGCGATGCGCAGTGGCCGACGAGGCCCGTGATGTTGATGGCGGGGCCGAGCTTCTCGATGGAGTCCAGGTACTCGCCGTAGGACTCCCAGTCCCAGGGTAGGCCGGTGAGAATCGCATTTCGCGGGATGTCCTCGACGGTCTCCATCATGCCGGCCAGGAACTCCCGGTCCGCCGGCTTGCAGGGCGCGAAGGTGACACCGCAGTTGCCGAACAACGCGGTCGTGACACCGTGCCAGGAAACCGGCGTCAACAGCGGATCCCAGCCCGCCTGGGCGTCGAAGTGGGTATGCAGGTCGACGAAACCGGGCGTGACGACGTGGCCCTCCGCGTCGATTTCGCGGTGGCCGGCGTCCTCGACCTTGCCGACCTTGGCGATGGTCCGGCCGTCGACGGCGATATCGCCGGTGAAGGGTTCCGAACCGGTTCCGTCGACAATGCTGCCGCCCCGGATGACGAGATCGTGCGCCATGCGTGTTCTCCTGATTACGCTTGAAGATGTCGTGAGGGGCGAATCATGCCCCGACCGGCTCGCCGCCGCTACCGTTCGCGCACCAGCCCACGTTGGGCATCACGACGCTGTCGTGCAAGAGGCATGTGGTGTGCGGTTCAACACGGGGCGTGCGGTGACGGGGAAGGGCGACCACAAGGGTCGCCCCTACGGCGGTCTCCCGTTCAATCGATCACCGCGCGTGGGGGCGTATGCTGTCGGTTTCGGCGCGGCCCCGTAGGGGCGAGGCTTGTCCTCGCCCGTGCACGCGTCGCGAACGGCTTCGGGTGATCAGCGCGGGCGACCACAAGGGTCGCCCCTACGGTGGGTGAACTACGACGCCCTCCCTCACCACCATGCGGTGGTTCCGCCGCTCCGCCGCGGCGGCGATGTCCTTCGACGGGTCGCCTGCGACGACGAGCAGATCCGCGACCGCGCCTTCGACGACGCGGCCCCGGTCCTCGAGGCCCATCAGGTCGGCCCCGTTCCGGGTGCCGGCCCGGAGCGCGTCCAGATTGGACAGCCCGACCTCGACCATGAACCGCAGTTCGTCGGAGTTGCGGCCGTGGAGATTGAACGGCGTACCTGCATCCGTGCCCATCGCGATGCTCCCACCCGCCTCGTGGAACATCGCCACCGAGCGTTCGTGGTCTTCGGCACAGCGCGCCGCCTTCTCCATGACGTAGTCGGGGATGCCGGCGTGGGCATTGCCAAGTATGTGCCGCAGCGCCGCCAGCGTGGGCACCAGGAAGGTGCCCCGTTCGAGCATCTCGCGGCAGCACTCGTCGGTCATGAAGATGCCGTGTTCGATGGACGTCACGCCGCCCCGGGTGGCGTTCAGGATGCCTTCGGACCCCTGGGCATGGCTCGCCGTGCGGCGCCGGAAGCGCTTCGCCTCGGTGATGCCGGCGGCGATTTCAGCGGCGGTGAAGTGGGCATCCTCCGGGTCGACGCCGGGGGTCATGACACCGCCCGTCGCCATGATCTTGACGAAGTCGGAACCGGCATGAACCTGCTCCCGCACCGCCTTCACCACCTCGTCGATCCCGTCGGCCACCCGGCCGATCCGATTGCCGTGGCCCCCGGTCATGCAGATCATCTTGCCGGCGGCGCGGATGGTGGGCCCTTGGAACCTGCCTTCGTTGCAGGCGTCGCGAACCGCGAACTCCTGGTACTCCCTACCGCCGCAGTCGCGCACCGAGGTCGTGCCGCCACGCAGCGTTTCCCGGGCGTGCTCGAGGGCGCGGACCACGGCGTGGGCCGCATCGAGCTTGCCGAGGTCCGCGCTCGGATCGGACTCGCCGTGAAACAAGAGGTGCACGTGGCAGTCGATGAGCCCCGGCATGACGGTGCAACCCGAACAGTCCACGCTCTCGCCGTCGAAGCCTTCGAACTCGGCCTCGGGAGCGACGCGCGCTATGCGGTCGCCGTCGACGAGAACCGCATGGTCAACGACCATCCGCTCGCCGTCGAAGATCCGGCCGTTGCGATACAGGGTGCTCACTGCCAAGCCGTTCAAGCGCCTACAGCTCGGAGCTTAACGCATCGTCACGCTACGGCGAGGGGGCATACTCCGCCGCGCACTCCCGAAGGGCACGACCGACCAGACGGAGGGATTGGCACGCCCGGTGCGACTCGAACGCACGGCCTTTGGCTCCGGAGGCCAACGCTCTATCCAACTGAGCTACGGGCGCAAACCGCTGCAGACGACCTGGCGAGCCGCCCGCATCGGGGTCGATTACCATAGCACGCGACCGGCAACTTTCGCGGAGACAGCCTTGAACATCGAGATACGAGACGACCGATTCCTCGACATCGTGCCACGCGACTTCGCGCTGCAGACCCTGGCCGACGGCTTCGGCTTCACGGAAGGTCCGGTCTGGCATCCGCGCGAGAAGCATCTGACGTTCAGCGACATCCCCGGCAACCGGATGCACCGCTGGAGCGAGGCGGGCGGGGTCCAAGTGTTCCGCGAGCCGAGCAACATGACCAACGGCAACACCTACGACCACGACGGGCGCATCCTCTCCTGCGAGCACGCCACCAGCCGGGTCTCGCGCACCGAGCACGACGGAAGCGTCGTGGTGGTGGCGAGTCACTACGACGGCAAGGAGCTGAACAGCCCCAACGACATCGTCGTGCGCCGCGACGGCATGGTGTACTTCACCGATCCGACCTTCGGGCGCGGTGGCGGCCCCGTGGCGGTGGCTCGCGAGACCGAACTCGACTTCACCGGCGTCTACCGCCTGGATCCCGAGTCCCGCGAACTCACGCTGCTGTCGAGCGACTTCCAGCAGCCCAACGGCCTCGCCTTCACGCTGGACCACAACGGTCTCTACGTCGCCGACACGCCGCGCATGCACGTTCGGCGGTTCGACGTTGCCGAGGACGGTTCGCTAACGGGAGGCGACGTGTTCGCCGAGTCGACCGGCGAAGGCGCCGGCGCGCCGGACGGCCTGAAGATCGACAGCCTTGGTCACGTCTTCTGCGCCGGCCCCGGCGGCGTCCATGTCTACCATCCCGACGACGGCACCTGCCTGGGCGTGATCAGGACGCCCGCGTTCTGCGCCAACTTCACCTGGGGCGACGACGACTTCAAGACGTTCTTCCTGACGTCGTCCACATGCCTCTACCGGGGAAGGGTGCTGGTGCCGGGCATGGCGCTGTTCTAGGAATGCTCTGATCAAGCCATCTCTGGCTTGATCAGAAACACAAGGCAAGAACGCGGTTTTTTTGCGTGCAAATTCGACTCCTTGCGTCCTTGAATTTGGCGGCACATCCCTGTGCCGCGCTAGGGAAGGTCTTAATCAGACCTTCCCTAGCGGGCTGTACCGGGGGGGGTCGAGGTCAGACGCCGAGCCCAGGGGCGCTTTGGCGGCTGCTCGTAGCCAGAGGCCTACAGGACACAACACGCCGGGGCGTCTCAAACGAGTGGCTCTCGTTCTTCCAACGGTGGTTGCGTCCGGTCAGGCAAGCAACCACGGGTCGTAGAGTCGAAGAAAGCTCCCCACTCCTTGCCACGCCGTCGTGAGATCACGCGGCGCAAACTCAAGAACCACCTCATATTAGACCTCCCTGTATCGGCAGTGGAGAGAGGGCGAATGAGCCGCCCGGTCCCGGGTTTTCCGGATTTGGAATCACGCGTTGGGTCCTCGGCACAACCACCAGGTCCATGTCCTCCATGGGAACCACGCCGAGCAGCGCCTGTTCGCCCATGACCAGCGCGCCGGTGAAGCCGACGCGGCCTGCGTAGCGAAGCTCGATCGGACCGACGTAGTCGACCGAACGGCGGGTCCCGTCTGCCAGGATCACGGGCCTTTCTTCGATCGCTTCCAGTTCCAAGGCATCGCGGATGGCGGGCGTGATGCACAGGTGCACGGCACCCGTGTCCGCCAGCGCCTCGACGCGGATCGGCCCCAGGTCGGTTCTGCGGGGATTCAGGAGTTCCACCGTCGCGTTGGCTATGCCCACTGCCATACCTCCAAACCACGGGGCCGGCCTGTCGTCGTCAGGTGGGATTCTGCGCCGCTTGGTTCAGCCTCAGCAAGAGCCAGTTTCCCGCGGGTTATCGGGCCGATGTCCTACAACGGCGATCTCGTGGACCTCACTTCCTGACGCCGTTCAACGCGAACTCGTGCGCACCACTGCTGCACACGCCGACGAGGCGGTCGCCCTGCACCTTGCCCTTGAATGCCATGTCAATGTTGACTTCACCCTTGTACATGCCGAACACGAAGCCAACTTTGTTTCCTTCGACGCGGACATCGCGGATCTTGCTGGTTTCGCCAAGGGCCGTGAGCTCGACTTGGCCGGACAGATCGTCGTCCACGTTTAGGACCATGCCGCCCCAGCTGAGATCCATCTTCCAGGTCCCAGGCAGTCCGCCATCCCCGTCCGCCATCGGTGCCGCCGGCTCCACTTCCTCAACCGGTGCCAACATGGCCGACGCCACCCGATGGCTACGTTCCGCCAACTCGGATATCCGATTGTCGTTGCAGTCCCGGACGCACGACATGAGCCGGTCGTTCAGCACGCCGACCCACTTGTCGGGCAACGCCTCGGCACCGAACTTCGCTCCTAGGATCGATCCCACCGTTGCGCCGGTGCAGTCGGTGTCCCAACCTCCCCTTACGGTGACCACGATTCCCTTTTCGTAGTCGTTCGCACCGAAAAACAAGCCCATGACAACAAGGGCCGCGTTGTTGATGGTGTGAACACCGGAATAATGGCCGTATTTTGCGTTGATTTTCTCCCAGACTTTTTCCCAGTCCGATAATTCTCGACACCACGCGCGCGTGTCGTGCACCGCTTCCGCCAGTCGGCATCTTCTTGGGATTTCTGAAAGCCCGATTTCTACGATTTCTTCGATATCGTCTTCGACAAAGGCGGCAGCAAGCATCGCCGCAACGAACATTTCACCGTAGATCCCGTTTTTCACATGGGAAATGCTGGCGTCCTGGTAAGCCAACTCCGCAGCTTTCTCTGGCCAACCGGGTGTAACGTAGCCGAATATATCCGCACGAATTTGCGCGCCAATCCACTCCCGGAAAGGATTTCTCCAAACCGCGGATTCGGGTGGCCAAAGACGATTGACAAAATTCCGGTAAGCGACCGATTCCGCCGTGTAGAGCAAATGAAACGGCATTCGACCGAGCCAGGTATTGGCCATGTTGCGCGCTGTCAGGTCAGCGCCGTAGCGCTCCAGTGCGAGCAGGCCAAGGATCGGATAGTCCATGTCGTCGTCGCGCGCCATGAATTCGATATTGTCCCGGGTGCTGGATTTCAGACCCGGCGAGATGGCGCCCTCGGTATACGGGATGTAGTCGTCGAGCGGCAGGGCACCGGCCGACTCCAGGTATTCGTCGATGCGCCTTCGAGGCCAGCCTTCGACGGGCTTGCCGAGCGAACAGCCCGCTGCGCGACCGAGCCAGGCGCCGTGGATGCGGTCGCCAACGGCGTCCTCCGCGTCGCCCAGATCCATGCGCCGAGGACCCTCGGGCCGCAGCGCGCGTATGGCGTCGAGCTCGGATGGTTCCTCGTAGGGAAACGATGCCTCGGGCTCCAGGGCATCGAGGGCGTCGTAGAGTTCGGCGAACACGGCGTCATCGGTGGAATCGTCCGCGAGTGCTTGTTGGACGCGGGACTCGATCGCCGCGACGTCGCAGCCCTCTTCCCGACGCTGCACCAACTCTGCTCGAATGAGCTGCTTTTCCAGGCTGTCCACGAATGCAATCCCCTCTCTGATCCTGACCAGTGTACTGTTGGGCGACGGTCTAGGAAACGTCCCGTTCCGGCTTGTTCCGATACGGGCGGGGACAAGCCCCGCCCCTACGAGGTCGCGGTCGAACTTCCCAAGAGAAACTTCAAAGGAATGTGCAGCCGCTCGCGCCAAGCTTTCGGTGAGTGATCGGCGCCCTCGAAACGAAGCGTGATCCAGTCCTCGCCGGATCGGTAACCGTGCTGCCGCATGACCTCGTCCATCTTCCGTTGAAAGGGGCCATAGTTGGCATCGTAGGTCTCGGTCCCGTGATCGAAGTAGATCCTGTGTGCGCCGGCTGACGGCAAGTGGCTCCTGAGCCATTGAACAACGGCACCATCCCCGTGGGTCCAGTCAGACGACAGGCAGGCCGCACCGCCGAAAACCCCCGGATACTCCGCAATGGCATAGGCGGAGATCAATCCACCCATACTGGAGCCCATCACCATGGTGTTGTCTCGGGACGGCTGCGTGCGGTAGGTCTCGTCGATGAAGGGTTTGAGTTCATGGACGATGAACTTCAGATAGTTGTCCGCCGTCATTTCCAGCCCTCCGTCCTCGACAGCAAATCCCCGCCCATCGGCCTTCATCCGCCTCAAGACCTCGTCGGTAACCGCCTTCTGCGGCATGTATTCCGCGCCTCGCGCACCCTTCGCCCAACTGGCCATCCAGATCGCAACGACAATCGCGGGCCCGATCTCGCCCTCGCGGACGAGCCGCGTCATCGCCTTGTCCACATCCCAAAACACGTCCCATCCGGCATAGGGCGACGTGTCATGGTCGAACAGCATCTGGCCATCGTGCATATAGACCACGGGATATCGGTCGCTCGACGCCGGGTCGTAACCCTCTGGCAACCAGACATCCACGGGCCGAACCCGTATGTGTTCGGACGAAAAACCTCGTAGTGGACGATATCGCCCACCAATATCGACGGTTCGGCTCGCTTGGCGACCCGCTTGGCTATGAGTTCTTCTTTGTCGGTCAAGTTCCTTTCCTTCCTTGGCCTTCCTCAGGCCTTCTAGGAATGCCTAGGTAATGGCGTACCTGTCAGACCGGATCGCCCAAAGCGATCAGGTCGTGACGAATGCGCTGGATCTCGTTCGCTTCCAGTTCGAGGGCGCCCGCACCCGCGTTCTGGATGCCCTGCTCGGCGGTTCGAATGCCGCAGAGTACGTGCGTCGCTCCGTCTTGGGCCGCAGTCCACGCGATCGTCAGTTGGGCGATCGTACAGTCGTACTTCTCGGTCAGGTCGGCCCACATTGCAAACAGGTCTAGCAAGCGTTGGCGGTTCTCTAGCTTGAACCAGGGAAGCCATGCGCCCGCGGTGTGGCGGAAGTCATCCTTCCTGAACACGCGGTCCAATCCCACCTTGCCGGTGAGGAGCCCTTGCTCGAGCGACCAATAGGTCAACGTGGCGATGTTGTGTTCTGCGCAGTAGGGCAGGATATCCGCTTCGCGATCACGGAGTAGCATGCTGTAGCGGAACTGATCGCTGGCGAGATCGCCGGCCTCGCGGTAGGCATCGAGCTGATCGACCGACACGTTGGACACGCCGATCGCGCGGATTTTCCCCTGTTCCTTCAGATCCATGAGACAGCCCATGGTCTCGGCAATGGGCGTGTCCTCGGGTGGCTTAGCCGGCTTATGGCACTGTAGAAGGTCGATAGCGTCCACGCCGAGCCGCTTGAGACTGTTTTCGACTTCGATGGTGATCGTGTCGGGACGAAGGCTGACGTAGTTTTTCCTGCCGTCCTTTTTGCCGTTGTACGAGCCTCGCTCGTCCTCCCACCAGACGCCACACTTGGTGGCGATGACTACGCGATCGCGCCGGCCCTTGATGGCCTTGCCGACAACTTCCTCGCTGTGGCCCCAACCATAGGACGGCGCGGTGTCGATCAGCGTGACGCCACGGTCGATAGCTGCCCGAATCGCCTTGATGGATTCGTCGGCGTCCACGCCCTGAAACGTGTCGCCGCCGCCGATCGCCGCCGTACCGAGTCCCACGATGGAGGCGTCGATTCCAGATGATCCAAGGGGTCTATACCGCATCGGAATCTCAGTTCACCTTTGCTCGCAGGATACAATGGCGGGAGTGAATGAAGGAGGGATCCGTAGATCGGCCGGCGGACCTGACGATCCGTCGACCGAGGTTCGCTCAGCCGGAATCCTCTACGGCAACTGGCGTGGCAGCGCCCAACGTCAGGGGTCGCGGGGTACTAGATTGATCTCCAGTGGATCGCCATTCCACCGAATGTGGATCGGCTCGTAGCCTCTGCGCGAGCAGATCAGGCTGGCATCGATCAACGTGGTGGGAAGCCCATCCTGCAAGTCGTACACGGGACTGTCCGCCCACACCCCGTCCCGGACCTCGCACGACACGTCGTTGAGCGCCTCCTTCGAATTGGCATCCACCACCCGAACCTCGCGTGTCTCGCTGATCGTCGGACTGATATCCACGTGCTCGACCGATGACCCATCGACCTCCACGTTGCGCACCCCGCCGATATAGGGCGAGGCGAAGGACACGCGGTACGCACCTTCCTCCAGGCCGTCGAAACGGTAGACGCCGCGGCTGTCGGTAAAGCCACGGAAGATCACCGGTTCGTCGCCCGCGGAAATCAATCTCGCTTGAACCACCCAGTTGGCCAAGCGGAACGACTGGTCGGCGCCCAGAATGACCGCGCCCGACAACGCGAATGGACCAAGGTGGATGTCAACGTTGGCGTCCGATATGACGTCGACGTCGAAGGAACGATGGGTTCCGCGCAGGCCAAGCTGGGCACGAAACTCGTACTCGCCGGTGTCGAGGCCCGATATCTCGTATCGGCCGTGAATGTCGGACATGCCGACTGCGGATGTCAGGCGGGGGTCTTTTGGAACGGCTCGTACCATGATCGCGCGCACCGGGCGGGAACCTGCAAGAACCCTCCCTGCGATACGAGACCTATCCGAGAAGTCGAAGTCGACGGTGGCTTCGCCTCCCACCATCTTGATCTTCCGCGTGATCGAGCGGGAATGCCGCTGCACCCCTGCGGTAGCTTCCACAACGAGGTCACCATCAGGAATGCCGTTCACGACGAAGCGCCCGTTGCCGAACCTTGCCGAGTTCTGGCCAGCGTGCCTTTGCCATTCGCCGTCGCGCCGGATGACGAACGATGTCCGCTCGGACTCGGCCAAGCCGGAAATCCGCCCGGACAACCGCCCGAGTGGTTCAGCCAAGAGTTTGACCGATGCGACTTCGTCTTTCGCCAAGGTGAGGTATCGGCTTTCAATGACCCCGGCCGCGGATCGTGCGAACAGATAGTACGAACCGGCCGCCAGACCATCGAATTGGAACGCGCCTTTGGGGTCCACTTGCCGCTCTAGTGGGCGCCAGCCGTGCGTATCCGTCCAGCTGTTGGCTGGCGATCGAAGCGCCACCATACCGTCGACCGGCGTGCCATCGCCGAACAAGAGCGACCCTTTGATCGTTGCACCGCCCCCGAGGCCGATGTCGAGTTGGTTCCCGTCGGCCGGCAGTTCAACCAAGTGCGTCATGTGTCCGACCGCGGACACCTCGAGGTAGACGCGCTGCCAAGGCAGGCGACTCAACGCGAATCTGCCGTTCGCGTCCGTCGTGGCCCACCAGCCCACGGGATATTCGTCTCCCGCGGGCATGTTCAGCGTCTGCGCGATCCTCGTCGCGTATCTGATACCGACGCCGGGGACCTGCAACCCGGTTCGGGCATCCTTGACGCGTCCGCTGATGACACGTTCTCGGCGTAGTTGAACCGTGCCGATGTCGAGGTTGCCCGCCGAGCTGAACGACACGACATCAAACCACCTTGCATGGCCCGGTGCATCGAGCGCGACCCCCTTCCCTCCGTCGGTGCCCACATCAACCTCGAAACGTCCGGACACCCCATCGAACTCTTGGATCTGCGGCTCCCGACCGCGGGCATAGACGGTTAGGCTAAAGGCGTCCAGCGGCGAGCCATTCGGGTCAACCACCGTGCCACTGAGGGTGACCGACGCGGGACTGGTGACGGCGTCGACGGGCGACTCCGCGGAGACGCTGTCTGCCGCGAACGCGCCTTTCGCACAAAGCAGCAGCGACAGGCACACCGAGCCCCGCCGGTAGGCTCCCTGCATGGGGTCACTCAACCATCGTCTGCTAACAACGTAGCATCAGCGCCGCCGTTATCGCAACCTCCGCATCGTCGTCACGAATCAAGTAGATTGAGCGCCGCCCAAGAGCGGAGCAAACCCATGAGCGACGTCATCGCCACCGACCTCACCCACATCGACTGGCACGACCTGGTCGCCGACCTCAATCGCTACCTGCGCCTGCGCACCACACCCATCGGCATGAAGCTCTTCGAGACCGTGGAAGAGATGGAAGCGGTGCCGCGCATCCGGCGTCCCAAGAACATTCATACGACGGATCAGATCGTCGGCCAGGCGAGCCGCAACGGGTGGACCGTGGGCATCACGGCCGAAGACCTCGTGGGCGACCAATGCCGGACCGTGGTTGGGCTTGCTCCCCGGAGCGAGGAATGGCTCGCGGGCAAGAACATGGCCGGGGTGTGGTACGAGAACGGCGAAGAGGCGGCCAAACATCAACAGGCGATGGATCTGGCGCCCTTCGGCGAGCACGTCGCCATGGCAGTGAGCCCGCTCGCGAGCGGTCGCCTCAAGCCGCCCGACATCGCGCTCATCTATGCGACGCCGGCACAGATGATCCTGTTCATCAACGGGCTGCAGTGGACAGGCTACAAGAAACTCGAATGGGGGTGCGTGGGCGAGTCCAGTTGCGCGGATTCCTGGGGACGGGCGTTGGCCACGGGCGAACCGAGCTTGTCGATCCCCTGTTTCGCCGAACGCCGATACGGCGGTGTCATGGAGGACGAACTCCTGATGGCGATTCCGCCTGCCTTTCTTCCCAAGGTGATCGAAGGTCTCGAACGCCTGTCGCGCAACGGCTTGCGCTATCCCATTCCGCAGTACGGGATCAACAACGACGTGCGGGCTGGGATGAGCGTGAGCTATGGGTGACCGCCTAGGTCATCGCCGGATCTTGCGCAACTCCTCCAGCGTCCGCTGCTGCGCGGTTGCCGCCGCCAAGGCGGCCTGGGCCATGCCGTAGTCCATTTCCGCCGCCGAATCCGACAGCGCCCGCTCCGCCCGCTGCTGGGCTTCCAGCGCGGCGGCCTCGTCGATGTCGTCGGCACGCAGCGCGGTGTCGGCCAGCACCGTGACGATGCCCGGCTGGATCTCCAGGAAGCCGCCGGAGGCGAAGAACACCTGCTCTTCGCCGTCCTCGTCGCGAAGCTTGACGGGTCCCGGACGAATGCCGGTCAGGAGCGGTGCGTGGCCGGGCAGGATGCCGAGTTCGCCGATGGTGCCGGTCACCGACAGCGAGGCGATGCGCCCGGAGAAGATCTCCTCCTCCGCGCTGACGATGTCGCACTGCATGGTCGCGGCCATGATCGGGCTCCTTAGGTTACGCCGCCTGGGCCAGCGTTTCGGCCTTCTTGCGGGCGCCCTCGACGGTACCGACCATGTAGAACGCCTGCTCGGGCATGTCGTCGCACTCGCCGTCGAGGATCGCCTTGAAGCTGCGCACCGTGTCTTCCCGGGTCACGTAGTCGCCCGGCTGGCCGGTGAACTGCTCGGCGACGAACATCGCCTGGGAGAAGAACTGCTGCATCTTGCGGGCGCGGTAGACCAGCGCCTTGTCCTCTTCGGAGAGTTCGTCCATGCCGAGGATGGCGATGATGTCCTTGAGTTCCTGGTAGCGCTGCAGCACCTCCTGGGCGCCGCGGGCCACGTCGTAGTGCGCCTGGCCGACGACGTTCGGGTCGAGCTGGCGGCTGGACGACGCCAGCGGATCCACCGCCGGGTAGATGCCGAGGTCCGTGATCGCCCGGCTCAAGGTCACCGACGAGTCGAGGTGGGCGAAGGTGGTCGCCGGCGACGGGTCCGTGTAGTCGTCGGCGGGCACGAAGATGGCCTGCACCGACGTGATGGAGCCGGTCTTGGTGGTGGTGATCCGCTCCTGCAGCGTACCCATCTCGGCTGCCAGCGTCGGCTGATAGCCCACCGCCGAGGGCATTCTACCCAAGAGGGCCGAGCATTCGGTACCCGCAAGGGTATATCGGTAGATATTGTCGATGAAAAGTAGCACGTCACGACCCTCGTCGCGGAACTGCTCGGCGAGAGTGAGACCCGAGAGGGCGACCCGGAGCCGGTTGCCGGGCGGTTCGTTCATCTGCCCGAACACCAGCGAGATCTTGTCGAGCACGCCCGCGTCCTGCATCTCGTAGTAGAAGTCGTTGCCTTCCCGGGTGCGCTCGCCGACGCCGGCGAACACCGACAGGCCGGAGTGCTCGATGGCGATGTTCCGGATCAGCTCCAGCATGGTCACCGTCTTGCCGACGCCGGCGCCGCCGAACAGGCCGACCTTGCCGCCCCGGGCGAAGGGGCACATCAGGTCGATCACCTTGACGCCGGTTTCCAAGAGCTCGTTGCCGCCTTTCTGGTCCTCGTAGGTCGGCGCCTTGCGGTGGATGGGCAGGATCTCGCGGGCGTTGATCGGACCTTTCTCGTCCACGGGTTGGCCGAGCACGTCCATGATCCGTCCGAGAGTCTCCTCGCCGACGGGAATCGAGATCGGTTCGCCGGTGTTGGTGACCGATAGCCCGCGCGACAGGCCCTCGGACGAGCCCATTGCGATGCAGCGGACGATGCCGTCGCCCAACTGCTGCTGGACTTCCAGCGTCAGGCCCGTCTCGGTGACGATCAGCGCGTCGAAGACCTTGGGCACTTCCTCCCGGTCGAACTCGACGTCGATCACTGCACCGATGATTTGGACGATCCGTCCGTTTGCCATGCTTTTATTTCCTCAAACTTTCAATGCGATCGCGGTCGACCACAAGGGTCGCCCCTACACTGCCGCCGCGCCGCCGACGATCTCCGAGATCTCCTGGGTGATCGACGCTTGGCGGGCGTTGTTGTAGAGCAGCGTCAGTTCCTTGACGATCTCCTCCGCGTTGTCGGTGGCGTTCTTCATGGCGATCATCCGGGCCGCCTGCTCGCACGCCGTGTTCTCGATGACCGCCTGGTAGACCAGCGACTCGATGTAGCGCTGCACCAGGCCCTCGATGAGTTCCCGGGCGTCGGGTTCGTAGATGTAGTCCCAACGGTGGCCGAACTCCTCCGCCTCCATGGGTGGCAGCGGCAGAAGCTGGCGCAGCACCGGGCGGTGGGTCAAGGTGTTCACGAACTCGTTGGAGATGATGTCCAGCTGCTGGATGCGGCCCTCCTCGAACGCGTCGAGCATGACCTTGACGCCGCCGATCAGGTCGCCGATCTCCGGTGTTTCGCCGATGTTGCCCATCGTTGCGACGATGTTGCCGCCCACGGAGCGGAAGAACTGCGCGGCCTTGTTGCCGATCAGCGCCAGATCCGCTTCCATGCCATCCCCCTGGCGCGACGACAGGTTGCGGATGAGTTCGCGGAACAGGTTGACGTTCAGGCCGCCGCACAAGCCGCGGTCGGTGGACACCACGATATAGCCGATCCGGCTGACTTCCCGGGTGGTCATGTAGACGTGACGGTACTCCGGGGCGGCGTTCGCCAGGTGGCCGATCACCTGCTCGATCCTTTGGCTGTAGGGCCGGCCTTCCTGCATGCGGTCCTGGGTGCGGCGCATCCGGCCGGCGGCGACCATCTGCATGGCGCGCGTGCTCTTCTGCGTCGTCTGCACGCTCCCGATCTTCTTCTTGATTTCCTTACCGGCGGCCATCGGGCAAGTTCCTTGGAGTGGGTCGTGACCCGATTACGAATAGCTGTGGCTGGCTTGGAACTTGTCGAGGGCGGCCTTCATGTATTCGACGATCTCGTCGTTGTGATCGCCGGAGGCGGTGATCTCGGCCATCCATTCGCCATGTTCGCTGTTCATGTAGGCCAGCAGGTCGCGTTCGAAGTCGAGGACGCGGTCCACCGGCACATCCGCCACGTAGCCCTCGGAGACGGCGAACAGCACGACACCCATCTCCGCCACCGACATCGGCGCGTACTGCTTCTGTTTCATGAGCTCCTCGACGCGGGCGCCGTGGTCGAGCTGGCGGCGGGTCACCTCGTCGAGGTCAGAGGCGAACTGCGAGAACGCGGCGAGTTCGCGGTACTGGGCGAGCGCCAGTTTGATGCCGCCGGAGATCTTCTTCATGAACGGCACCTGCGCCGCGCCGCCGACACGCGACACCGAGATGCCGGGGCTCATGGCAGGTCGCATCCCCGCGTTGAAGCGGTCGAGTTCCAGGTAGATCTGCCCGTCGGTGATGGAGATCACGTTGGCGGGGACGAAGGAGGACACCTCGCCGGCCTGGGTCTCGATGATGGGCAACGCCGTCAGCGAACCGGTGCGGCCTTTCACTTCACCGTTGGTGAATTCCTCAACGTAGTCAGCGCTCACTCTCGCTGCACGCTCCAGAAGGCGGGAGTGCAGGTAGAAGACATCGCCCGGATAGGCCTCGCGCCCCGGCGGCCGGCGGAGCAGCAGCGAGATCTCTCGATACGCCCAGGCCTGCTTGGTGAGATCGTCGTAGATGATCAGCGCATCCTCGCCCCGGTCGCGGAAGTACTCGCCCATGGCGCAGCCCGCATACGGCGAGATGTAGAGCATCGGCGCCGGGGCCGAGGCGCTGGCGGCGACCACGATGGTGTGGTCCATGGCGCCGTTTTCCTCGAAGGTGCGCACGATGTTGGCGATGGTCGACATCTTCTGGCCGATGGCGACGTAGATGCACTTGATGCCGCTGCCTTTCTGGTTGATCACGGCGTCCACGGCGATGGCGGTCTTGCCGATCTGCCGGTCGCCGATGATGAGCTCCCGTTGGCCGCGGCCGAGGTTCACCATGGCGTCGATGCACTTGATGCCGAGCTGGACCGGCTGGTCCACGGTCTGCCGGGCGATGACGCCGGGAGCGACTTTTTCCACCGGCGAACTCGCCGAGGCATTGAGCGGCCCCTTGCCGTCGATGGGGTTGCCGAGGGCATCGACGACGCGGCCGAGGAGTTCCGGGCCGGTGGGCACTTCGAGAATGCGCTTGGTGCAGCGTGCCGTCATGCCTTCCGAGAGGCTTTGGTAGTCGCCGAGCACGACGCAGCCGACGGAGTCGCGTTCGAGGTTGAGCGCCATACCGTACAGGCCGCCGGTGAATTCGATCATCTCGCCGTATTGGGCTTCGGCGAGACCATGGACGCGGACGATGCCGTCGGAGACGCTGACGATCGTGCCCTCGTTCGCCGCCTGGGCGGAAACGTCGAGGTTCTCGATACGGCCGCGGATGATGTCGGTGATTTCCGCCGGATTCAGTTGCTGCATTGCTTGACCTCTTGCGTGTTTCTAAGTGCGCTGAAGCGACTCGACCAGGCGGGTGAGCCGGCCGCGCACGGAACCGTCGATCACCGTGTCGCCGGCGCGGATGACGGCGCCGCCGACGAGGGCGGGATCGACTTCGACGTTGACGTTGACGTCCTGCTCGAAGCGACGCCGGAGCGCTTGCGCGTAGCTGTCGAACTGACGCTCGGTGAGCTGGACCGCCGTCGTGATCTCCACGTCCAGGGTCTTCTCAGCTTCGGCCTTCAAGGCTTCGTACTGCGTCGAAATCTCGGGCAGCAGGTCGAGGCGCTGATTGTCGGCCAGGACCTGCACGAAGCGGCGGCAGCGGTCGTCGATGTCGTCGCGCACGACGTCGATCAACTGGTGCGCCTTGGCAATCGGCGTGAGCGACGGCTCCGCGATCAGAGCGCGCACCTCGTCGGTTTCGACCGCGCGGGCGAGCAGGGCGAGCATAGGCGACCATTGGGCCAGCCGATCAATGGCCCGCGCGAGGTCGAACACCGCGTTGGCGTACGGGCGCGCGAGGGTCGCGATCTCCGCCACTTCCGATCCCCCTAGAGTTCCGCCGCGACCCGGTCGAGCAGCGCCTCGTGGCGGTCGCGGTCGATGGACGCCTCGAGAATCCGCTCCGCGCCGATCACCGCCAGGCTCGCGACTTCCGAACGCAGCGATTCCTTGACGCGGTTGACCTCCTGGGCGACATCCGCCTGGGCCGCCTTGAGGATGCGCTCGCGCTCCGATTCGGCGTCCGACCTGGCGTTATCGACCATCTGCGCGGCCTGGCCCCGGGCGTCGTCGACGATGGTCCGGGCTTCGGCGCGGGCTTCGTTGAGTATCTCTTCCGCGCGGGCTTGCGCGTGATCGAGATCCCGCTGCGCCTTCGCCGCCGCCTCCAGGCCATCGGCGATGGTCTGCTGGCGCTCGCGCATCGCCCGGATCAGGAACGGCCAGATGAACTTCCAGCAAAACCAGATGAAGACGAAGAAAGCGACGGATTGCCCGAGCATCGTGATGTTGATGTTCATCGCTGCACCCTCTCGTTCAAGCGGTCGTACGGACTAGATCGGTGGCGCGAAGATCACCATCAGGCCGACACCCACGCCGATGATCGGCACGGCGTCCACGAGGCCCAGGATGATGAACATCTGGGTACGCAGCACCGGCAGCAGTTCGGGCTGACGGGCGACGCCCTCCATGAACTTGCCGCCCAAGAGGCCCACGCCGATGGCGGCGCCGACCGCGCCGAGCCCGATCATCAGGCCGGCGGCGATGAACAAGAGAACCTGCATCTCCATTGAAATGACTCCTAGTTAAAGTTAGTGCTCGTCCGAGACATCGTGGGCCTGGGCGAGATAAACGACCGTCAGGACGGCGAAGATGAACGCCTGCAGCGTGATCACCAGGACGTGGAACACCGCCCACGCCCATTGCAGCACGCCGCCCGCGAGTGAAAGAACCCAGCCGCCATAGAGGAGGGCGATAAGGATGAAGATCATCTCGCCGGCGTAGAGGTTGCCGAAAAGACGCAGTCCCAGGGACACCGGCTTGGCGATCAACGTCACCGTTTCCAAGACGAGGTTCACCGGAATGAACAGCCACGTCACGGGGGAGCGCGCGGTCACCGCGAACGGATGGCACGTCAGTTCCTTGACGAAGCCGCCCACGCCCTTCTGCGTGATGCTGTAGAGGATGATCAACCCGAAGACGCTGAAGGCCATCCCCAGCGTGACGTTGGGATCGGTGGACGGCACCACCTTCATGTAGTGAATGCCCAGTTCACCGGCGACCCAGGGAATCCAGTCCACCGGCACCAGGTCCATGAGGTTGAGCAGGAACACCCACACGAAGATGGTCAGCGCCATGGGGGCGATCAGGCTGTTGGTGTGCTGGAAGATGCTCGAGGTCGTGTCGTCTATGAAATCGACGATCATCTCGACGCCGTTCTGTAGGCCACCCGGGATGCCCGCGGTCGCCTTCTTCGCGGCGACTCGGAAAAGCAGGCAGAACAGCGCACCGAGCACCACCGACCAGAAGATCGAATCGACGTGGATGGCCCAGAAGCCCATCTCCGAGGCCTGTTCCGCGTTCTCGGCAAAGCCCCACGTGCCGTCCGGCTTCGGCCCGTACGTCAGATTCGTCAGGTGGTGCTTTATGTAGCCGGCGGCGTCTTCGGCCATCGAACCCTTGCTTCCGTCAATCCTGCGGTTGGCTGCCGCTTCCATCCATGCCGTTGCCAGCGCCGCCCATCCAAGGCGACGCGAATTGCGCCATCAGTGCCGCCACGAGCCCCGCGAAGAACCCGAGGCTGCCGGCCTTCAACACCACGAGGGCGATGACCAGGAGCGCAACCATGAGCCCCATCTTCACCAGCCATCGACCGAGGAATCTGCCTCCCTCGAGCACCGCTTCCTGCTGTGCGCCAACGTGCTGCTGCGCACCCGACCGCCCGGGGCGACTCGCCGCCCACGCGAAATACGCGTTAGGCACGAAAGCCACCAGGCCGCCAAGCAGCGCGGACTTGGCCTCGTCCGCACTCCAAAAGAGCGCCATCGCCGCCACCACCAACGTGACGACGGTCTGCAAACCCACTACCCGGGCCGGCGTCCCCCAGCGTCGTCCGCTACGTCCCTGGGCGGTGTCAGTCACTCGGCCGACTCGTTCAGCCGGGCATCACATCGCACAGGTTGCAACGTTTGAGACGATCCGGGGTTCGCGAAGGGCGCGGATTATACGGACGGGTTTTCCGCGCTTCAAACGCTGGGCTGCCAGAAAGTCCTCGCCGCCGAGGTGCGGCGGGCGAAGTCGACATCAAGGACGACCAAAACGCGCCCCGGGGGCATGCGGACTGCGCTACGGCTTGGCGCCCATCCGGGCAAGGATGCCGTCGAGTTCCTCGAGACTCGAGTAGCGCACCACGAGCCGTCCACGACCTTTGTTGCTGGCCGAGATCGTGACCGGGGCGGCGAGGTGTTCACTGACCTCGCGCTCCAGTCGGCGGGTGTCCGGATCCTTGGCCACGGCTTTCGAACCGGTACCGTTCAAGAGCCGTTTCACCAACGCCTCCGTCTGCCGCACCGACAGACCGTTCTCGACCACATGGCGCGCCGCCGCCGCCTGTTCCTCGGTCGGCAATGCCAGCAATGCCCTTGCGTGGCCCATTTCGAGATCGCCCGCTTCGATCAACCGCCGAACCCCGACCGCCAGGCCGAGCAGGCGCATCAGATTCGTGACCTGGCTGCGCGACCTGCCGACCGCGTCGGCGAGTTCATCGTGGGTCATGCCGTACTCGTCCAGCAGGCCCTTGAGCGCCGCCGCTTCCTCCAGGGCGTTCAGATCCTCCCGTTGGATGTTCTCGATCAACGCCATGGCCATGGCCTGGCGGTCGTCGACGTCGCGTACGACCACCGGGATCTTGTCGAGTCCGGCCCGCTGGGCCGCCCGCCAGCGGCGTTCGCCGGCGACGATTTCGTAACCTCCCGCATCCCTCGGGCGGACGATCACCGGCTCGATCACCCCCTGGGCGCGGATCGATTGGGCGAGTTCCTCGAGGGCATCTTCGCGAATCGACCGCCGGGGCTGGTGGGCGCTGCGGTGGAGTCGTTCCAGCGGGAGTTCCGTTGGTGTGCGCGAAGTGTCGACTTCCTCCACGGGCTCCGGCAGCAACGAGTCGAGTCCTCTGCCGAGACTTCTGCGCCTTGTGGCCACCCATCCCCCCGTCGGAACTGTTACGCCGTGAGCGCCGGCGCGGCTTCGCTACCGGCCTTGGCACGGTTGCGAATGTCCTGCGCCCGCCGGACCTCTCCGGCCAGCGCCCGGTAGGCCCGTGCACCGGTACACGACGAATCGTACATCATGACCGGCAGACCATGGCTCGGTGCCTCCGCCAAGCGAACGTTGCGCGGAATCACGGTCCGGAACACATCCTCGCCGAAATACTCGAGCAGCTGCCTCGACACGTCCCGGCTCAGCCGATTGCGCGGGTCGTACATGGTCCGCAGGATGCCCTCGATGGCGAGACCGGGATTGCCCCGCTCGCGGACGCCGCGGATCGTCAGCAACAGGTCGGTGAGCCCCTCCAGCGGGTAATACTCGCACTGCAGGGGGACCAGCACGCCGTCCACCGCCATCAGCGCGTTCAGCGTGAGCACGTTCAGTGACGGCGGGCAATCGATGACGACGAAGTCGAACTCGCCGGCGGCGTCCAGGCGCTTGCGCAGTCGGGCTCGACGGTCGTCCGCCGACATCAGCACCGCCTCGGCCGCGGTCAGGTCGCCGTTGGCCGGCACCAGGTCGAATCCGCCCTCGGTGCGCCGCGCCACGCGGTCGAAGGGCGCGTCGTCCACCAGCCACTCGTACGTACCGGTCTCGAGGTCGTACTTGTCGACACCCGATCCCGTGGTGGCGTTGCCTTGGGGATCGAGATCGATGAGCAACACCGAGGCATCGTCGGCGACGAGCGAGGCGGCGAGATTGACGCTGGTGGTGGTCTTGCCGACACCGCCCTTCTGGTTCGCCACCGCTATGCGCCTCGCCATTGTGTCTCCAGAGCCACGGCGGTGATCCATGAACCGCCGCCTCGTTGTGCACGGCGAATCTCGCCGCCTTCGAACATCCCCGGGCTCAACCGCATGCCCGATTGAAGCAGCGCCTGGCCATCGACCACCAGCAGATTTCTCACCAGCTTCCAGGCTTCGGCAGGGGGTGCCACAGCGCGCACTGTAACCGTATCAAACCTCTCCGCGGGGGAGCGACCGGAACGCAACAGCTCGCCCACATCCTGCGCGATCACGTCGACGTTGGCGAGGCCAAGTTCGATCACGACCTGCTCGAGGAAACGGGCCTTGCGCTCGCTACGCTCGATCAGGACGACCGCGGAACCCGGGCGGGCGATGGCCAGCGGCACGCCAGGAAAGCCGGCACCCGAGCCCACATCCGCCAACCGTCCCCGCCAACAGGGCAGGAGTTCCAAGCTGTCCTCCACGTGCCGGGTCCTTAGACGGTCGACGTCGTGGCGCGAGACGAGATTCCAGCGCATGTTCCATCGGCGGACGAGCGCCTCGAAGGCCTCGAGTCGTTCGACGACGCCGTTCGCGGAGACGCCCCGGGCTTCGAGGAACCGAGTCAGCGCCTCTCGCGACGCCGTGCTCGACATACTCCCAACGCGCCCGAAGGGCGCGCTCGCGTCTTTGCATGGACGAGCAGCAGCGAGAGCGCGGCCGGCGTCACACCCGGCACCCTGGCGGCCTGGGCGATGGTCTCCGGCCGCCGCTCGCGGAGCTTGTCCTTGAGCTCGTTGGATAGTCCCGAGATCGCCTGGTAGTCGAAATCCTGCGGCAGCGCGTATTCCTCGTTGGCCTTCAGGCGTTCGATCTCCTGGTCCTGCCGCCGCATGTAGCCATCGTACTTGGCGTCGATCTCCAGTTGTTCGAGCACGGCCTGGTCGATGGCGAACCGGCCAGCCCCCAATGCTGCCGCCAGCGAGCGCGCGCCGATCCCGGGGCGCTTCAGCAACTCGCGCACAGACGTGGGCTTGTCCACCGCCTCGCCGGTCGCCGCGGTGACGGCCTGGGCGAGATCGTTCCCCGGCACAGCCATGGCCTCGGCCAACAGTACCGCACCTCTGTCCAACTCCCGCTTGCGCGCCAGGAACACGGCCCAACGCCGGTCGTCGACCAGTCCAAGAGCGCGGCCGCATTCGGTGAGACGCAGGTCGGCGTTGTCCTGGCGCAAGCGTAGGCGGTACTCCGCGCGGCTGGTGAACATCCGGTAGGGCTCCGTAACGCCGAGGGTCACCAGGTCGTCCACCAGAACGCCGATGTACGCCTCGTAGCGTTCGGGACACCACGGTTCCTGGCCGGCTGCCGCGCGTCCGGCGCTCAGACCTGCCAGCAGGCCCTGGGCCGCGGCCTCCTCGTAACCCGTGGTGCCGTTGATCTGGCCCGCGAAGTAGAGCCCTTCGATGCACCGCGTCTCCAGCGTCGGCTTGAGGTCGCGTGGATCGAAGAAGTCGTACTCGATCGCGTAGCCGGGACGCGTGATGTGGGCTCTCTCGAATCCGGCGATGCTCTGCACCGCCGCCAACTGCACGTCGAACGGCAGACTCGTGGAGATGCCGTTGGGGTAGAGCTCGTGGGTCTCGAGGCCCTCGGGCTCGACGAATATCTGGTGTGCATCCCTCTCGGCGAAACGCACAACCTTGTCCTCGATGGATGGACAGTAGCGGGGGCCAACGCCCTCGATCGCGCCGGTGAACATGGGCGAGCGCTCTAGCCCCGTACGGATGATCTCGTGGGTACGGGCATTGGTGTGCGTGATGTGGCAGACCGCCTGACGCGGATGCAGATCGGCTGTCGACAGGAACGACATCACCGGGCGCGGTTCGTCGCTCTTCTGGACCCCCATGACGCTGAAGTCGACGCTGCGGCCGTCGATTCGCGGGGGCGTACCGGTCTTCAAACGGTCAACGCGCAGCGGCAACGCCCGCAGACGTTCGGCCAACGCGTTGGCAGGCGCATCGCCCGCGCGGCCACCGGGCTGGTTCTCGAGCCCCACGTGAATGCGGCCGCCGAGGAACGTGCCCGTGGTCAGCACCACGCGGTCGGCCTTGAACCCCAGACCCATCTGTGTGGCCACGCCCCGTACGCGGTCACCGCGGATGTCGAGATCCACGACCGACTGCTGGAACACCGTCAGGTTGGGACAGTTCTCCACGGTGCCGCGGATGGCGTTGCGGTAGAGCACGCGGTCGGCTTGTGCCCGGGTTGCCCGCACCGCGGGCCCCTTGCGGGAGTTCAGCGTGCGCAGTTGGATGCCCGCCCGATCCGTGGCGAGCGCCATGGCACCGCCCAGGGCGTCGATTTCACGCACCAGGTGGGACTTGCCGATGCCGCCGATCGCCGGGTTGCACGACATCTGACCGATGGTCTCTATGCTCTGCGTGAGCAGCAGCGTCCGGGCGCCGATCCGCGCCGAGGCAAGTGCCGCCTCGGTGCCGGCATGGCCGCCGCCGATCACGATGACGTCGAACTGTTGTGGGTGGTCCATGGCGAGTGCCGGCGCCGCGGTCACTCGGCGGCGCCCCGAAGGGACGTTGCGGGCGGCGGATTATACGCCCCCCTACTTGCCGACACAGAAGCTCGCGAAGATCTCGCCCAACAGGTCGTCGACGCTGGTGGCGCCGACGACGGCGCCCAATCGATCCTGAACCCGGCGAAGCTCCTCCGCGGCCAGGTCGCCGAAGCCTTCCCCGGCCCGCGTCCGCGCATCGGCGGTGTACCGTCGAGCCGCGGTTAGGGCCTCCATGTGGCGCTTGCGGGCCAGATAGGCCCCCTCACCCGGCGCTGCGCCAGCGATTTCCGCGATGGCCAGGCGCAGCGCATCGACACCGTCGCCGTTCAGAGCGCAGATGTTGATGCCCTCTCCACTTCGACCGGGCGACTCGCCGGTGAGATCGATCTTGTTGCGCACAACCAATCGTCGGCCGGCCGGAATGTCCAGCTCCGAAGCGTCGTCGTCGGCGCTGGCGTCTTCGACCACGAGCACCAGGTCCGCTCGCGCCGCGGCCGAGCGGGCCCGGTCAACGCCGATGGTCTCCACGGGGTCGCCGCCGACGCGCATACCGGCGGTATCGGTCAGCCGGAGCGGCACACCTTCGATCTCGAGGTCGGCGCTCAGCAAGTCCCGAGTCGTGCCGGGAATGTCCGTGACGATCGCCCGGTTTTCCGCCAGCAACCGGTTCAGCAGGCTCGACTTGCCGACGTTCGGCGGACCGGCGATGACCACGTCGAGGCCTTCGCGCAGCGCTTCGCCCCGTGCCGACTCGGCGAGCAGCTTGTCGATGGCGGCCTCGACCCCGGCCAGGCGTTCGACGACATCCGACTCCGCAAGGAAGTCGATCTCCTCCTCGGCGAAGTCGATGGCCGCCTCGAGGTACACCCGCAGATCCAGGACCGCACGGTCGATCTCCGCCACGCGACCCGAGAACTCACCGCCGAGGGACCGCATCGCCGACTGCGCTGCTCGCTTCGAGGCGCTGTCGATGAGGTCCGCCACGGCCTCCGCCTGGGCCAGGTCGATCTTGTCGTTCAGGAAGGCGCGCTCGGTGAACTCTCCAGGCCGCGCGATTCGGGCGCCAAGCTCGCAGGCACGGTTGAGCAGGCGGTCCATCACCACCGGACCACCGTGACCCTGCAGCTCGATCACATCCTCGCCAGTGAGCGAATGAGGCGCCGGAAAGAACAGCACCAGGCCATGGTCGATGGCATCGCCGTCGGCGTCGAGGAAGTCGGCAAGCAGAGCCTCTCGGGCGACGGGAACGCGACCCACGAACTGCTCCGCCACGTCGGCGAGGTCGCTGCCAGAGATCCGCACCACGCCGATGCCACCGCGTCCCGGCGGCGTCGCTACCGCGGCAATGGTCTCGCGGCGACCCATCCCGTGTTCTTTACGTCGACGCCTTCTCGATCTTCTGGGTGATGTACCACTGCTGGGCCAGTGACAGCAGGTTGTTGATCAGCCAGTAAAGCACGAGGCCCGCGGGGAAGAAGCAGAACAGGGCTCCGAACACCAGCGGCATGGCCCTCATGATTTTCGCCTGCATGGGGTCCGGCGGCGGCGGCTGCAGGAGCTGCATCACCCAGAACGAGGCCGCGTAGAGGATCGGCAGGACGAACCACGGGTCTTTCACCGAGAGGTCAACGATCCACAGCACAAACGGCGCTTGGCGGAGTTCCACGCTCTCCAAGAGGACCCAGTAGAGGGCCAGGAAGACCGGCATCTGCACCAGCAGCGGAAGGCAGCCGCCGAGTGGATTCGCGCCCTCCTTCTTGTACAGCGCCATCATCTCCTGGGAGAGCTTCTGGCGATCGTCGGCATGGCGCTCCTGGAGCCGTTTCATCTGCGGCATGACCTTCTTCATCTTGGCCATGGAGCGGTAGCTCGCCGACGCCAGCGGGTACAGCAGGAGCTTCACGCCGAAGGTCAGCAGGATGATGGCGGCTCCCCAGTTGCCCACCCAGGAATGCAGAAAATCGAGGACGTAGAACAGCGGCACGGACATGAACCACAGGAAGCCGTAGTCCACGGTGAGCCCGAGGTGGGGTGCAATCTCCTCCAGGCGACGCTGGATCTTCGGTCCCGCGTAGAGCCGGGAGGCGACCGCGGCCCTGCCACCGGGTTCCACCAGAACCGGCGGCGCGATGTATCCCACGGCGTAGTTACCATCGTTAAGCCGCCGTCCGAAGTAACCATTCACTTCGTCTGGATACCCTACCCAGGCGGCGGCGAAGTAGTGCTGGAGTACGGCAGCCCAGCCACCTTCCACCTGCGCCCGGAAGGGGCCGTCGTCAAGCTCGTCGAAATCGATCTTGACGTATCGATCATCCGGCGTCGTGAACGCCGCGCCGACGTAGGGACGCGGTCCCATGGGAACCCCGGAGTCGGGGCGCATGGCATCGCGTTTCAGCTGCACGAACATCTGTCCCTGGAAGTCGGCGGCCGAGCGGTTGACGATCTCGTGTTCGACCTCGACCAGGTAGTTCTCGGCTTCGAAGGTGAAGCGCTTGTCGATGCGTACGCCGTCGTGTTCGTTGGTCAGCACGACCTCGAGGTTGCCTTCCTCAAGCACGTACTCGTCCGCCGACGTGGAGTAGAGCGGCCGTGATCCAGACTGATCCCTGCCGTCCTGGCCGATCAGGCCACTCTGGGCGATGTAGACGTGGCCCCGACCCTGTTCGAACAGCGTCACCGGGGCCGCGTCCTTCGACGACAGCGCATACTGCCGGAGACGCAACTCGACCACGTCCCCTCCCAGACGGTCGATCCACAGCTCGTGAACCGGGGTGACCACATGCACCAGTCGGCCCTCGTTCACCGTTTCCTCCGGAGCGGCCGGCAGCGCCTGCGCCGGTGCCGCGAAGTCCTCCCCGGGGATGTCGTCCGTCGGCGCGGGTTCCGTTGACGCCGCGGGAGCAGCCAAGTCCGCAGGCGCATCGTCCACCCATTCAACCTCGGCGACCGGATCCACCGGGTCCGTCGGTTCCCCCGACTCCGGCTGGCCGTAGTCGCGATCCCAGGTGACGAGCAGCGAGTAGCCCAGAAGCCCCAGCACCCCGAGAAGGATGTAGCGTCGAATCTCAGGTGACAGCATGGTCCGTCCGTCCGTTGGCGGGTTCCCCCGTGGGGCGTTCGGGGACCGGGTCGATGCCGCCTGGGTTCAACGGGTGGCATCGCAGGAGGCGACGCAGCGCCAACCAACTTCCCATGCCGAGTCCGTGCCTGGCAATGGCCTGCAGCGCGTAGCTCGAGCACGTTGGGTGGAACCGGCAATGCGGGCCCAGGCACGGGCTCACGTAGCGTCGGTAGACCCTGAGAATGCCGACCACGAAGTGCGCTGGCAGCCGCGAGAGGGTCGGCAGCCAAGACGGCGGTCCGGAGTTGCGCTCAACCTTCATCCCGCGCATCCCGCGCGTCCATCCGGCCCGTCTCCCAGGCCGCGTCGCTTGGCGGCCTCGACGAGTGCGGCAAAGAGGTCATCGGCGACGGTTCGGGAAACCACGGCACCGACTAGGGCCACACGGACGACGATGTCCAGGGTGGGCAGCTCCGGGGCTTGGCGAAACGACTCTCTGATCACTCTCTTGGCCCGGTTTCGATCCACTGCACGAGGCAGACAGCGTTTGCCGACGATGAGCCCCAGCCGCGGTGTGCGTGTTGCACTCCGTCGAGCAGCCAATCTGAGCGGACCCTGTTTCGTGCGGACCTCGGCACGTCGCAGGACGTCGTCGAACTCCTTCTTGTTCAGCAAACGCCGATCGCGACCGAAGGTGAAGCCGTCCGCGCCGTGACCGCGGTCACTTGCCGGTTCCGTACTGCACCCGCCGACGGTTCAGACCGTCAACCGTTTGCGACCCTTGGCTCGCCTGGCCTTCAAGACCCTGCGCCCGTTCTTCGTCGCCATGCGCGCACGGAAGCCGTGGGTCCGCTTGCGCTTGACCACGCTAGGTTGGTAGGTCCTCTTCATCGGTACTCTTCCGACCAGCAGGGGGAAGGGACGCGCACTTTAGAGCGCACCGCAGGGAGTGTCAACGCGAGTGGAACCGTGTGTGGAACCAAGGGTCGATGGTGGTGGGCGGTCGATGCTCGGCCGCCGCAGGACGACAAAAACGTCTTGGTATGAATAGAAACTCGTCGTTGTTGTAGGTCGGACGGTTGTCGGTGGATTGGGCACATAACCCACGGATTGGATGGTCGATTTCCTACACGGGAATCTGTGGGTAGCCACTTGAGATCGCGATCGGATCGGGTGGAATGACAGGTGCGGCGCGACTCGATCAACAGGCGTCTCGGAGATGCGAACAAGATGTTCACAGGTTACTCACTCGGGGTGGCTGATGGGTCGTCAGGCGGGCCTTGGCTTAAGCTGTTGAATTGTCAAGCAATCGAGAAAAATCCTTCGTTTTCGTTGTTATACGCGTAGCCAAGGGCGCTGGCGTGTCATTAGAATGACCCCTCAAATAGCCGCGCGGAAAGGAGGCCGTCGGCTACGAAATAACAAGCACATGTTCTCGGGGGAGGTACATGCCACGTTTGGATGACGATCTTGGCAATGTAGATGGCGAACCCTGGGTCTGGCGCAAGTGCCGTGAGCGGCTAGAGGAGGAACTGCCCTCCGAGCAGTTCAACGCCTACATCAGGCCGCTTCAGGTCGCCGTCGACCAATCGAAGATCTGCGTCCGTGCCCCCAACATCTACGTCCAGCGGCAGGTGGAGAAGGAGTTCCTGTGGCGGATTCTGGAGCTCATTTCGGAGTTCGACGACGGCGAGGCGCCAGACCTGGAGCTGGATGTCGGCACCGGTCGTGACCGGAACCCGGGCGCTCCCCTTAGGGCCGATGCTGAGCCGAATCGGACCAAGCGGCGACGCAAACCGAATCTGGATTCGACGTCCGTGTTCTCGACCTTCGTGGAGGGCAAGTCAAACGAACTCGCCAAGGCGGCCGCGCAGCAGGTCGCGGCGAATCCGGGCAAGTCCTACAACCCGCTCCTGCTCTACGGCGGTGTCGGCCTCGGCAAGACGCATCTCATGCACGCCGTCGGCAACGGGATCCTCGCCCGCAGACCGGGTGCGAGTGTCGTCTGCGTGCGTTCGGAGCAGTTCGTCAACGACATGGTCCGGGGGATCCGTACGGGATCCATTCAGCAGACCATGGAGTACTACCGATCCGTGGACGTGCTGCTGATCGACGACATCCAGTTCTTTGCCGGCAAGGTAAAGTCCCAGGACGATTTCTTCCACGTTTTCAACTCGGTACGCCAGCGCAACCACCAGATCGTCCTCACCTGCGACAAGTATCCGCGCGAGATCCGTGGCCTCGAGGAGCGGTTGAAGTCGCGTTTCGTCGGTGGCCTGACCATCGAGCTGGAACTCCCGGAGCTGGAGACGCGCGTGGCGATCCTGCAAAAGAAGGGGGAGGCAGAAGGAGTCTCCGTACCGGACGATGTTGCCTTCCACATCGCCGAACACATCCGCTCCAACATCCGCGAACTGGAAGGCGCCCTGCAGCGGGTCATAGCCCACGCCCGGTTCATGAACTCGGAGGTGACGATCGACCTGGTCAAGCGGGCGCTTTACGACCAGTTCGCAAGCCAAGGTCGGCAGATGACCATCGAGAACATCCAGAAGGTCGTCGCCGAGTACTACAACATGAAACACTCGGATCTGCTGTCGCATCGCCGCAACCGGGCGATCGCGCGTCCGCGCCAGATGGCCATGTGCCTGGCTAAGGAATTCACCAAGCGCTCCTATCCGGAGATCGGCGAACAATTCGGCGGTCGGGACCATACAACCGTGCTGTACGCGTGTCGTAGAATCGCGGAGTTGCGAAAGAGCATCGCCGACGTTGACGAGGACCACCGGAATCTGTCCCGTCTGCTCACCCAATGAACCTCGTTGGCGCGCGACCGCGACGTGGGACGTCGGCGTCTGGTCGTAGGTTCTAGGTATCCTCTGATCAAGCCCATCCATGGGCTTGATCAGGAGCAAAATCAAAAGCGCGGTTTTGTTTTGCTCACAAATTCAGTGGCTTGTGCCACAGAATTTGGCGGCACGTCCTTGTGCCGCACTAGGGAAGCTCCTGTTCAGAGCTCCCCTAGAGTTCGTAGGTTCGTCAGGTTGAGGGAGCGAGCATGAAATTCCGAACGAGCCGGGACACCCTGCTGCGGCCGCTGCAGGTGCTGACGGGTGTAATCGAGCGCCGGCACACCCTGCCGGTGCTGTCGAACATCCTGCTCGAGACCAGCGAAAACGGCCTGACCCTGCGTGGCACCGACCTCGAGGTCGAAATGGTCGCCCAGGTCTCGGAAGGCATCGAGATCGAACATCAGGATGCCGCGGCGACCACGGTGCCTGCGCACACGCTGTTGGACATCTGGCGTTCCCTGCCCGAAGCCGCCGACGTGACCTTCACCTTGGAAGGTCAGCGTGTTGTCCTGCGGTCGGGGCGCAGCCGCTACCAGATGCCGACGATACCGGCCGACGAGTACACGCGCTTCGAGGGGGGAGAAGGCGAGGTGAACGTCACGCTGCCGCGCGCGGATGTGCAGCGCCTGCTGGCGCGGACGAGCTTTGCCATGGCGAACCAGGACATTCGCTACTTTCTCCGCGGCCTGCTGTTCGAGATCAGTTCGCAGTCGATCAGGGTGGTCGCGACGGACGGAGCAAGACTCGCCATGTGCACGCTGGAAGCGGGTGTGGAAGGAGTCGACCGGCTGCGGGCGATCATCCCGCGCAAGCGCATCCAGGACCTCGAACGCCTTGTGTCAGACAGCGATCACGACGTGCACTTCTCTCTAGGACGCGCGAATTTACAGGTGTCTCAAGGTGAGTACACACTAACCACGAAACTGGTCGAAGGGCAGTTTCCACCCTACGAGGGTTTGATCCCCCGAGAGATCCGGCGGTCGGTTACCAGCGATCGGGAAGCCTTGCGCCGGGCACTCCAGCGGGCGTCGATTGTCTCGAAGATCGTCGAGTTTTCCGTCGAAGACGACCAACTCACCATTCATGCGACGAACAACGAACAAGGCGAAGCCGAGGAAGTCGTGTCCGTCGACTACGGCGGCGAGGGCATGAAGGTCAGTTTCAACTCGGACCTGGTCCAGGATGTGCTCGGCGCGGTGGACACGGAAAACGTCTCGATGTCGTTCCCCGAGGACAACAGGATCGCGAAACTGGAGGCCGTGGGAGACGAGGAGCCGCTCTACCTCGTCATGCCGCGTCGGCAATAGGCGCCGCACTCGTCCCCGGGCGGTCGCGTCCGCGGGATTCCCGCTTGCACACAAGCGGGGTTACGCCCGGTGATCATTGACAGGCTGGAGATCACCAACGTCCGCAATATCGGTTCCACCCGGATCGAGTTGAACGACCGTGTGAACCTCCTGATTGGGCCGAACGGTGCGGGCAAGACCTCGGCTCTTGAATCCATACATCTGCTGATCCGTGGCCGTTCCTTCCGGACGTCCCGCGTGGAAGCCGTGATCAGGAACGGGGAAGACGCCATGACAATCGGTGGCGGACTCCGTGACGATAATCAAGGATCGACGTGGTTGGGCTATTCCCGTTCCCGGGGCGGCCGGGTCGAGGTGCGTCGGGATGGACGGCCTGTCCGACAGATTTCGAGTATCGCAGCGCTGCTCCCGGTCCAACTTTTCCTGCCGGACTTGCCCGAGCTCGTGTTCGGCCCGCCGAGTGGCCGCCGACAATGGCTGGATTGGGGTGCGTTTCACGTGAAACCGGACTACTTCGGGACGCTGCGCGGCTATTTGCGGGCGCTCCGAAGTCGCAATAGCCTGCTGCGCGGTAACGATCTGCGGACTCTCGATGCCTGGACGTCCCAAGTTGCCGAATTGGGCGAATCCGTCGCCGCGGTGCGGCGGAAGTACTTCGATCGTGTCAAGAACGACATCCAGACCTGCCTGTCGGCGATGAGCCCGGGCCTCGAGGTGGAGTTGGGGTATGTCGAGGGTTGGCGGGGCGGTAATCTCGCGGAATCACTAGGCCAGAACGTTGATCGCGATGTAAAATTGGGGGCGACGCAAACGGGGCCGCACCGTGCGGATGTCGCCATCCGTTGCGGAGAGGAAGCGGCGTCAACCGTGCTGTCCCGAGGCCAAGGTAAGGCCGTGGCTACCGCGATGCGGATAGGGCAAGCCCGGGACCTGGCGAGTGGCGGTGGACGTTCGCTGTTCCTGATCGATGATCTCGGTGCGGAACTCGACGAAGGCCATAGCGAACGGCTCTACGCCCTGCTTGAAGACATGGAGTGTCAGATCGTCGCCACGACGACCCACGGAGAGGCTGGCGCGGGGCTGCCTGGCCCAGGAGCCACGTTTCACGTGAAACAGGGGAACTTTGAACGCGCCGGCTGACGCCGCTTGGTCCGACGCTAAATTAGGAATGCACGATGGATGACGAGCAGACGAACGACGAGTCGTACGATTCGCGCAACATCAAGGTGCTGCGCGGCCTCGAGGCGGTTCGCAAGCGTCCGGGGATGTACATCGGCGACACCGACGATGGCACGGGATTGCACCACATGGTGCAGGAACTCGTCGACAACGCCATCGACGAAGCGCTAGCGGGCCACTGTGACCAGATCGACGTGGTCATCCATCCCGGCGAGTCGGTGACCGTCCGCGACAACGGTCGTGGCATGCCGGTGGATATCCACGAGCAGGAGGGGAAACCCGCGGCAGAGGTCATTCTCACCATGCTGCATGCGGGCGGGAAGTTCGACAGCAGCTCCTACAAGGTCTCCGGCGGCCTGCACGGCGTGGGCGCATCCGTCGTCAACGCCCTGTCCGAGACGTTCAGACTGGTCGTTCGCCGGGACGGGAAGGTCTACCAGCAGACCTACCAGCACGGTGAGCCGCTCGGTCCGCTGACGATCGTCGGCGAGACCGAGTCCAAGGGCACGGAGTGCTATTTCAAGCCGTCGACCGAAACCTTCTCGAACGTCGAGTTCCAGTACGAACTGCTGGCAAGGAAGCTGCGCGAGCTCGCATTCCTCAACGCGGGGGTGTCCATCGAGCTCAACGACGAACGTAGCGGCCGGAAGGAACGCTTCTTCTACGAGGGTGGACTGAGAGCCTTCGTCGGCTATCTCAATCGCAACAAGACTACGCTGAACGAGATCTTCCACTTCGTGAACCTTCGCGACGACGGGATCACGGTGGAGGTGGCGCTGCAATGGAACGACGGGTTCCAGGAGCAGGTCTTCGCCTACACCAACAACATTCCCCAGTCCGACGGCGGGACCCACCTGTCGGGCTTCCGCGCCGCCATGACGCGCACTCTCAACGCCTACATCGAGCGCGAGGGATTCGCCAAGCGGGCACAGATCGCCACCACCGGCGACGACTCCCGCGAGGGACTGACGGCGGTGGTCTCGGTCAAGGTGCCCGACCCGAAATTCTCCTCCCAGACCAAGGACAAACTGGTGTCCAGCGAGGTCAAACCCGCCGTGGAACAGGATCTGGCGCGTCATCTTTCCGGCTACCTGGAAGAGCGGCCCCAGGATGCCAAGCAGGTCGTCACCAAGATGATCGAGGCGGCACGGGCGCGGGAAGCGGCGCGCAAAGCCAGGGAGATGAGCCGCCGCGCGGGTGCCTTGGATATCGCCGGACTGCCGGGGAAACTGGCGGACTGTCAAGAGAAGGACCCTGCGCTGTCGGAAGTGTTCCTGGTGGAGGGCGATTCGGCGGGTGGGTCCGCCAAGCAAGGCAGGGACCGTCGGACCCAGGCGATTCTGCCCTTGAAGGGCAAGATCCTGAACGTCGAGAAGACCCGCTTCGACAAGATGCTGTCGTCCCCGGAAGTCGGAACCCTGGTGACGGCCCTCGGCTGTGGCATCGGCCGAGGTGATTTCGAGATCGAGAAGCTCCGCTACCACAGCGTCATCATCATGACCGATGCCGACGTGGACGGTTCCCACATCCGCACGCTGCTGCTGACCTTCTTCTTCCGGCACATGCCCGAGCTGATCGATAGCGGCCACGTGTTCATCGCCCTGCCGCCCCTCTACAAGGTCAGCAGGGGGCGCCAGGAGCGATATCTCAAGGACGACGACGAACTCAACGCCTACTTCCTGCAGGCAGGACTGGAGGGCTCGAAGCTGCATGTGTCCGAGGACGCTCCTGCGATCGACGATGCCGGCTTGGAGAGGATCGCGCGGTCGTACCTGGAGGTGGACGCACGCCTGGAGGCCCTGCACTACATCTATCCGGTCGAATTGACCAAGGCCTTGGTCGATGTTCCGGCGTTATCGCTCGCGGAACTGGCGGATCGGGACCACATGACGGCGTGGGCCGCGCAGTACGCCGAGATGCTCCCTGGCGACTACACCGTCGAACTGGAGGAGGACCGGGAACACCATGTATTCCGGCCCATAGTCAGTTGGCAGGCTCACGGCATGGCCGAGACGGTACGTCTCGACTACGACTTCTTCGCATCCCCGGAGTACGACAGCGTCCGGTCGATGACCGAGACCCTGAAGGACCTCCTGATGGCGGGCGCCTACGTATCTCGTGGTGAACGCCGCCAGCCCGTAAGCACCTTCGTCGAGGCGCTGACGTGGATGCTCGACGAAGCCCGCCGAGGCGTCGGAATCCAGCGCTACAAGGGACTCGGCGAGATGGATGCCGAGGAGCTGTGGGATACCACCATGGACCCCCAGATCCGCCAGATGCTGCGGGTGACTGTGGACGACGCCATCGCCGCGGACCAGATGTTCACGACCCTCATGGGCAACCAGGTGGAACCGCGTCGCGATTTCATCGTGAGCAACGCGTTGGCCGTCGCCAATCTCGACGTGTAGGCGAATCGCCCGGCGGCTATTCCTTCGAGAGGGCGTCTCACTTCGTGAGGCGATTGTCGTCCAGTTCCGACATGGTCCGGGACAGCCATTTCTCACATAACATATTGATTTCGTTCGATGTTTTACCGTTCGCCCGAAAAGGCGCGGAGATCTCCACGCGGATGGTTCCGGGGAACTTCATAAAGCGGCGTGCTGGCCAGTAGTGGCCGGCGTTGTGGGCGACAACGATCACGGGCACATCGGTTGCACTCGCAAGCGCCGCGCCGCCGCGGTGAAATCTGCCGACCACGCCGGGTGCCAGGCGAGTCCCCTCAGGAAACAGCGTGACGTACATGCCGCGCGCCAGGCGGTCGCGACCCTGTTCGATGAGCTGCCGTAGGGCCGCGCGCGGGTTCGAACGGTCGATGGCGATGGGCCTGAGCATGCCGAAAGCCCAACCCCAGATCGGAATGCGCAACAGCTCGCGCTTGATCAGGGGGGCCTGGGGAGCGGCCAGGGACTGCATCCACATCGTCTCCCAGGTGCTCTGGTGCTTGACCAGGAAGATGCACGGCTCGTCGGGGATGTTCTCCCGCCCGGTCACATGGACGTGTATTCCGCAGGTTGCACGCAGCCACCACAGCGGCGGCTGGCTCCATCCCCGGATGATGAAGTGGTAGCGGGGGACAAGAGGCAGCATCCACCCGACCAGCACCGACAACGTCGACCAAAGGACCGACCAGACGGCATAGCCGAGGTAGAACACGGTCGAACGCAGCGCGGCGAGAGCCATCCTTCTCAGCTTTTCCAGTACTGGGGCGCGAACAGCACCAGCAGCGTGAAGATCTCCAGGCGTCCTAGCAGCATGGCGAGCATGAGCACCCACTTGGTGGCGATGGGAATGCCTTGGTAGTTCTGGGCGACTTCGCCCAGGCCCGGGCCGAGGTTGTTCAAATTTGCAGCCACCGCGGAGAAGGCCGACAGGAAGTCGAGATCCGCCGTCGCGATGACGACGCATACCATGGTGAGGAAGACGATCAGGTAGACCGCGAAGAACCCCCAGACGGCGTCCACCACGCGGTCGGGCACCAAGCGTTCGCCGAACTTGATGTGGAAGATGCCGTTGGGGTGGATGAGGCGTCGGATTTCCCGAACACCCTGGCGGTAGATCAGCAGCACGCGGTACATCTTGAGTCCGCCCGCCGTGGAGCCGGCGCAACCCCCGGCGAAGGCGGCGAAGATCATCACCGCGGGCGCCAGCATGGGCCAGGCATTGTGGTCCGTGGTGGTGAAGCCGGTGGTGGTGGCGATGGATACCGCCTGGAACAGACCCTCGCGGATCGGCCGGGTCGTCGCCGTCCCGTCGATCAGCAGCACGCCGACCACAACGACGGCGACGAGGGCAAGCGCGCCCAGGTAGAAGCGCAGTTCGTCGTCCTTGGCGTACATGCCGAACCTGCGTCGCGCCAGCGCAGTGAAGTGGAGCGCGAAGCTCATCCCGGACAGGACCATGAAGACGATGGCGACGGACTCGATGGCGGCGCTGTCGAAGTAGCCGATGCTCGCGTCGTGGGGCGCGAAACCGCCGATGGCGACGGTGGAGAAGGCGTAGCAGATGGCGTCGAAGACGCCCATGCCGCTCACCCAGTACGCGCCGGCACAGGTCACCGTGAGCCCGAGGTAGACGTACCACAGCGCCTTCGCGGTCTGGGCGATACGGGGCGTGAGCTTGGAATCCTTGACGGGTCCGGGCGATTCGGCGCGGTATAGCTGCATGCCGCCGATGCCCAGCATGGGCAACACGGCCACGGCCAGAACGATGATGCCCATACCGCCGAGCCACTGCAGAAGCTGGCGATAGAAAAGCAGCGAGCGCGGCATTTCATCGAGCCCCGTGAGGACCGTGGCGCCCGTGGTGGTGAGTCCCGAGAGCGACTCGAACGCCGCGTCGGTGAACCGCAGTTCCATCTCAGGCACGAGCCAGATCGGCACCGCACCGGTCAAGCCGAGTCCCAGGTAGAACAGCACGGTGATGAGGAAGCCGTCGCGGCTGCGCAACTCGATCTCGCCGCGCCCAGCGAACCACAGGACGAGCCCGGTCAGCAGGCTGATAGAGAAGGCGGCGACGAACGGCGCGGCAGTGTGCTCGTCGTAGATGAAGGAAATGATCACGGGCAGAAGCTGGGCGACGCTGAACAGCATCAGCAAGCCGCCGGTGACGCGCAGGATGGGGGCGATTCGCATGGTGGGTGGGCTTTAGAAGAAACCCAGTCCCACTTGGAAAAGGCGCTCGACGGCGCGGATCCTCGACTTGTCGACGAGGAACAGAATCACATGGTCGCCGCTGCGGATCACCGCATCGGCAGTCGCGACGATCACCTGGTCGTCGCGCACGATCGCGCCAACGGTGACCCCCTCGGGGAAGGTGATCTGGTCGATGCGGCGGTCGACCACCCGGTTGTGGCGCGCATCGCCGTGGACGACGGCTTCCATGGCCTCGACGGCGCCCCTGCGTAGGCTGTGGACCCTGGCCACGTCGCCTCGGCGGACGTAGGACAGGATGGAGCTGATGGTCGTCAACTGTGGCGACAGTGCGATGTCGATGTCGGTGTCCTGGACCAGGTCGACATAGGCTGGTTTGGAGATCAGGCAGATCACGCGGCGTGCGCCCAGGCGCTTGGCCAGGAGCGCCGACATGACGTTCACCTCGTCGTCGTTGGTGACGGCGCAGAACGCATCGGTGTCATTGACGTTCTCCTGCAGCAGCAGCTCTCGGTCCGTGGCGTTGCCGTGGATGACGACGCCGCTCTGCAGACGCTCGGCGACCAGTTCGGCGCGCGGCTCGCTGAATTCCACCACCTTGACGCTGAATTCGTTCTGGATCGCGCGCGCCAGTTGCAGACCGATATTGCCGCCGCCGGCGATGATCACGCGCTTGTTGGGGCGCTCCTCGTGTTTGAACTCGGACATCACGGCGTTGATGTCCTTCGCCGGCGCGATGAAGAAGACCTCGTCGTCTGCCTGCACCACGGTCTGATCGGTGAGCGTGATCGGCCGGCCCTCACGGAAGATGGCGACGACCTTGGTGTCGACCTTGGGAATGTGCTCGCGCAGGGAACTCAGCGCCTGGCGGACCAGCGGTCCACCGTTGTAGGCGCGCATGGCCACGAGTTGAACCCGGCGGTCGGCGAAATCCACCACCTGCAGCGCCCCGGGATGCTCAAGCAGCTCCTTGACCTGCTCCATCACCACCCGCTCGGGGTTGATGAGCACATCGATGGGCATGTGGTCCTGGCTGAAGAAGCGGATGTCGGCATCGTCCCCATTGGAGCTGGTGACGTACTCGTTGGAACGAATACGCGCGATCTTGGTGGGCGTCTTGAACAACGAATAGCAGACCTGGCAGGCGACCATGTTGACTTCGTCGCTGTTGGTCACCGCGATCAAGAGGTCCGCGTCGTTGGCGCCCGCAGCACGCAGGGTGTCGGGCCGCGAGGCGTGACCGTGGATCGTCTGTATGTCGAGCCGGTCCTTCAAGTCCTTGAGGCGCGGCCCGTCATGGTCGACCAGCGTTATGTCGAAGGCCTCGTCGGCGAGGTGTTCGGCGAGGGTGCCGCCGGTCTGACCGGCACCGAGAATGAGGATCTTCATGACTCGCTCTCAAAAGCGCGCGCAGGGTAACTCCCGTCGCTGCGGTTCGCCAGCGATTTAGATGCACCGTCGGGGGTGCGCCGTGCGGTTTCCGCCAGAATGCGCCCGCTTGCGGTGCCCCCTTGCCGCTACGATGCCTCGCCCATCGCCGCGCGCAGGTCGGCGACTGCCGCGGCGGGATCCGGGGCCTCGGTGATGGCACGGACAACCGCGATACTGCCGACCCCGGTTGCCATGACCGCCGGGCCTCGTTCCGCGTCGATCCCCCCGATCGCCGTCAACGGATAGCGGTCCTCGAGCAGCTCGACCCAGCGCTGCAGGCGGGACAGGCCCTGCGGGTCGAACTTCATGGGCTTCGTGGTCGTGGCATAGACGGGCCCGATGGCGATATAGCTCGGCGCGCAAGCATGGGCGCGGGCGATCTCGTAGTAGCTGTGGGTGCTCAACCCCAAGCGGATGCCCGCTCCTGCAAGTGCCGGCAGGTCCGCGTCGGTGAGATCCTCCTGGCCGAGGTGGACACCGTAGGCCCCGGCTTCCACGGCTTCGCGCCAGAAGTCGTTGACGAACAGGCGTGTACGGGTGCCCCGGGTGGCCTCGACGCATTCGGCAATGATCCGGCGTCGAACTGCGGTGGGGACTTCCTTGACCCGCAACTGGACGGTGTCGAGTTCCAGTTGGACGCAACGCCTGAGCCAATCGACATCGGGGACCACGGCGTAGAGTCCGAGGGGCTGGTCCAAGGCGGGAAAGCGCTGGTCGGGAAGGGCCTTGCCGGCATCGGTCACTCTCGGCAAATCGCCGAACTGACGGGGCCAGCCGAGATGCGGCAGGGCCGGCCTACCGTTTCCGGGAACATCACCCGCCGCCAGCGCACGCAACCCTTGGCGGACGTACATGTGGGCCAGCACCGGAGCCGAGTCCTCGTCCTCGCCGATGCGTGCAGCGGCGAGTGCACTCGAGAGGCTGCAACCGCCCCCGTGGGCACCTTTGCCGGAAATCGTATCGCTTTGAATTGCAAAAGCTTTTGTGCCGCTTGACCAGTGATCGACTCCTGGCGTTTCGCCGTGCCCGCCGGTGATGTAGACGCATCGCGGACCCCGGTCGCGAATGACGGCGGCGGCGTGCGGGGGACCCGTTTCGTGGCTTGCAAGGGCGGCGAGCTCCTCCAGGTTCGGGGTCACCGCGTCCGCGGCCTGGAGCAAGGCGCGAGTGGTCTCGTCCGGCAGGGTGCCGAGTTCGCCACCGACCGTGGCTTGGCGGACCGGGTCCCAGACGACGAAGGGACGCTGATCGTTGTGGGTCAAGCCGCGCAGGAAGTCGACCACGGCGGCGGCGTTCTCGGCACTACCCAGAGCGCCGATCTTGATGGCGTCGGGCGGCAGATCATCGGCGAGCGCTTGGATCTGGGCACGCACGGTCGCCGTCGGCACCACATGGCTGTCGGTAAGGGCAACCGTGTTCTGGGCAGTGACGCAGGTGACGACGGTTGCGGCATGGAGGCCGAAGTCGCGGAACGTGTGGATGTCGGCCTGGACACCCGCTCCGCCACCGCTGTCGGAGCCGGCGATGGACCATGCGATCTTCATCGACGTTCCGCGCCGGCCCGGTCCCGCATGGCGAACACGCGGATCAAGCGCTCTTGTCGTGCCAGAACGGCGTGCCGACGACCGGCGTGGAGGGTTCCGCGGTTTCCGACTCCGCCATGGCGCCGGCGTGGCGGGCAAGACGGCCCGCCTCCACGGCGCGCGCGAACGCGGTGGCCATGGCCACCGGATCGTCGGCTCTCGCCACCGCGGTGTTCAACAGCACGCCGTCGAAGCCGAGTTCCAGCGCCCGGGCGGCGTGGGATGGCAGGCCGATGCCCGCGTCCACCACCAGGGACACGTCCGGCAGCCGGTTGCGCAGCGTCTCGAGGGCGTAGGGGTTCAAAAGGCCCTTGCCGGTGCCGATGGGCGACCCCCACGGCATGATGATTTCGCAACCGAGATCGCGTAGGCGCGAGCAGACGACGAGATCGTCCGTGGTGTACGGAAAGACCTTGAAGCCACGCACGATGAGCTGTCGGGTGGCGTCGACGAGGCCGTAGGGGTCGGGCTGCAGGTTGTAGTCGTCGCCGGTGACTTCCAGCTTGATCCAGTCCGTGCCGAAGATCTCCCTCGACATCTCCGCCAGGGTGACGGCCTCCCGGGCGGTGTGGCAGCCGGCGGTGTTGGGCAGGATGCGCCGGCCGAGGTCTGCGATGCGCTCCCAGATCGAGCTGCCGCCGAGCTTGTCCGGTGCCTGTCGGCGCAGGCCGACGGTGAGCACCTCGGCGCCACTCGACTCGATGGCGTCCGCCATGACCTTCGGAGACGGGTACCGGGCGGTGCCCAGAAAGAGCCGGCTGTTAAGGCTTTCGCCGTAGACGATCCACGGGTCCGGGGTCATCTCAGCCACCCTGGATCGGCGCGACGACATCGAGGCGGTCGCCTTCCTCGACGACGTGATCGCGCCAGCCGGTACGCGGCACGAAGGTCTCGTTGACCGCGACCGCCACCTTCCTGCCGGCGTAGCCGAGGTCGGCCAACACCTGGTCGAGACTCGGCTTCGAGCCGTCCGACAGCCCGTTCAGCTGCGTCAACTCGCCATTGATGCTGAGCCGCATCGCTCGAACTCCGGCTGGTTGATCTGCTGCATCGCGGCCTGGACGATTGCGGGTGCGACGAGGAACCCGTGACGGTAGAGGCCGTTGACGCGCAGGATTCCGTCGCGCCAGTAGACGCGGGGTACGTTGTCGTCGAAGGCGGCGCGCAAGCCCGAATCGAGTGACAGGATCTCCGCTTCGGCGAACCCCGTGTGCAGCGAGAACGCGGCGGACAAGAGCTCCAGCGCGCTGCGCACGGTAACGGGTGCCCGGCTGTCACTCTCGATCTGGGTGGCGCCGACGACGTACTCGTCGCCGGTGCGAGGCGCGACATAGAGCTGGTAGCGGGGGTGCATGAGGCGTACCGGCCGCCCGAGGCTGACTTCCGGCGCCCTGAGACGCACCACCTCCCCTCTGACCCGGCGCAATCCGGGTTCGTCGCCGCCTGCGCCCCGGCAGTCGACGAAAGCGTCGAATTCGGCACGCGCGCCATCCAGCACGCGCCGGGTCCAGAACGCCTCGTCGTCTTCCAAGGCGGCGGATTGGCCGTAGCGGATCTCGCCACACCGGGCGGCCAGGGCTTCGAGCAGGCCGCGGTTGTCGATCCACCCTTCGCCAGGCAGGAACAGGCCGGTGGTGAAGGTTGGCGCCAAACCGGGTTCCAGTTCGTCGAGAGCGCGACGGTCCAGGCGCCGTGGCGGCTCGTCGCTGCGTGTACGCAGGACCCGTTCGAAGGTGGCGAGCAGCGGTTCGTCCGCGCGATGGGCCACTGCGATGGAACCGTCGAAGCCGTGGGGGACGTCGAGCTCGGCGAGCCATTGCCGCCAGATCGACAGGCTGGCCGTGCCCATCCGGTACACCTCGGCATCGCTGTTCGGCAGCTCGCTCATGGGCGCGAGCATGGCGGCGGCGATGTGGGCGGCGCTGCCGGGTTCGTCGCGCGCAGAGCGTTCAAACAGGGTGACGCGATGCCCCGCCTCGTTCAGTCGCCACCCGAGCAGGCGACCGATCAAGCCAGCGCCAACGATCGCGACGCGCATCGTCAGTAAGTCCTTACTTCTCCTAGACCCGTTGGTATATCTCGCTCCCGTGGTCGCGGAACTCCTCGGCCTTGTGCGCCATCTCGGCCTCGACATCGATCATGCGGATGCGGTCGGAGTTGACTCCGGCGGCTGCGCGCACCTCTTGCGAGATCTTCATGGAGCAGAATTTCGGCCCGCACATGGAGCAGAAGTGCGCCACCTTGGCGGAGTCCTTGGGCAAGGTCTCGTCGTGGAACTCCCGAGCCTTGTCGGGATCGAGGCCGAGGTTGAACTGGTCTTCCCAGCGGAACTCGAAGCGCGCCTTGGACACGGCGTTGTCACGGATCTGCGCACCCGGATGGCCCTTGGCGAGGTCGGCGGCATGGGCGGCGACCTTGTAGGCCATGATGCCCTCGCGTACGTCCTCCTTGTTGGGCAGCCCCAGGTGCTCCTTCGGCGTCACGTAGCAGAGCATGGCGCAGCCGTACCAGCCGATCTGCGCCGCACCGATGGCGGAGGTGATGTGGTCGTAGCCCGGAGCGATGTCCGTGGTGAGCGGCCCCAGGGTGTAGAACGGCGCTTCCTTGCAGACCTCGAGCTGCTTGTCCATGTTCTCCTTGATGAGCTGCATGGGGACGTGGCCGGGGCCCTCGATCATCGCCTGGACATCGTGCTTCCAGGCGATCTCGGTGAGTTCGCCCAGAGTCTCCAGCTCGGCGAACTGGGCAGCGTCGTTGGCATCTGCGATGGAACCCGGGCGCAGACCGTCGCCCAGGGAGAAGGACACGTCGTAGGCCTTCATGATCTCGCAGATTTCCTCGAAGTGGGTGTAGAGGAAACTCTCTTCGTGATGCGCAAGGCACCACTTGGCCATGATCGAGCCGCCGCGGCTGACGATGCCGGTGACCCGCTCGGCCGTGAGCGGCACGTAGCGCAGCAGCACGCCGGCGTGGATGGTGAAGTAGTCGACGCCTTGCTCGGCCTGCTCGATCAAGGTGTCCCGGAAGATCTCCCAGGTGAGATCCTCGGCGACTCCCTTGGTCTTCTCCAGCGCCTGGTAGATCGGCACCGTGCCGATGGGCACAGGCGAGTTGCGCACGATCCACTCGCGGGTCTCGTGAATGTGCTTGCCGGTGGACAGGTCCATGACGGTGTCCGCCCCCCAGCGTGTGCCCCAGACCATCTTCTCGACCTCTTCGGAGATGCTGGACGTGACGGCGGAGTTGCCGATGTTGGCGTTCACCTTCACCAGGAAGTTGCGGCCGATGATCATCGGCTCGGACTCCGGGTGGTTGATGTTGCAGGGAATGATGGCGCGGCCGGCCGCCACTTCGTCACGCACGAATTCCGGCGTGATCTCGTTCGGCAGACGGGCACCGAAGTGCTCGCCGCCATGCTGGCCGAAGTCGGCGTCGGGGTTCGCCCGCGCCAGATTCTCGCGGATGGCGATGTACTCCATCTCCGGGGTGACGATGCCGCGGCGGGCGTAGTGCATCTGGCTCACGTTGGCGCCCGGCTTGGCGCGCCGCGGCAGGGGGATGTCGCTGAAGCGCAGCCGCTCGAGCCCGGCGTCCTCGTTGCGATCCCGGGTGAACCGGGAGGAGAACGCGTCTAGTCGCTCGGTGTCGCCACGGGCCTCGATCCAGGCTTCGCGCAGCCGCGGCAGACCATGCCGGATGTCGATCTCGGCATCCGGGTCCGTGTACGGCCCCGAGGTGTCGTAGACGCGAACCGGCGGGTTCGGCTCGAGGCGCGATTCGCCGCCGTTGCCGAGCACCGGTGTCGGCGACAATGTGATTTCGCGCATGGTGACGTCGACGCCCGGTTGCGCGCCGGGCACGCTGACCTTGTGCGACCGGGTGAGCGGGCGACGCATCTCGGGGTCGAGTTGCGCCGTGGTGGAAAGATCGTCGGTAACGTAAGCCATCGAAGCCCCCCTGCGGCCCTTGTTCGACCGCGCTGCGTGTGTCTCGTCGGGGGCATTGTTCCCTACGCCGGAATTAACCGGATCAGGTTCAGCGGGTCCGCCTGGTCCTCGTTGAAAACCGGCGTCTCAGCCCGAAGGCTCCCCGACAACGGCTTTGAGTGTACGCGATGGCGCGAAAGACTGTCGACCGTGATCGTTTGCGATCTACTTGGCGCCGTCTGCGACCACGTCCCCCATGCCCTCCCACTCGTGCCACATATGGCACATGGCGTACTTGGAGCGCTTCCAGGGGTCGTTGCCTTCTTCGTACTCCAACCACTCGCCGAATTGGCCGCGGTCCGGGTGGTCGGTGATGCCGTTGACCAGCTTGTCCGGCTGACGGCTCTTGTTGCGAATGCGGTAGATGATGTTCTTGCGGGACTCGGTGCTGCGTTCGTTGCGAGTGAATTCCCTTGCGACCGGTCGCTTTAGTTCTTGGCCCGCAGCATCTTGGCGATCTGGGCTTTGCCCTTTTTGATCGCATCCGGATCCGTCAGGGGAATCTGCAGTGCCGCGGCGATGTCCTGGGTGGTCTGCCAATCGAGTTCGGCGACCGCCAGTGCGTTTAAGCCGCTGTTGTCCGTCGCGTTGATGTCGGCGCCGGCGGCAATCAGCATCTTGGCGATCTCGTCGCGGCCCACGAACGCGGCGACGATCAGCGGCGTGCTACCCATGTCGGGGTTGCGCGAGTTGACCTCGGCACCCCCGGCGAGGGCGGCCTTGACCGCCGCGGCATCGTTGTTGACGATCGCAAAGGCGAGTTCGTCGAACCCGCCACCGGTCGAGCCACCACCGAGCATGGCGATGATTTTCGCGCGCCCGGCCTCAACGGTCTCCCGGTCGACGTCCAGTTGCAGCATGGCAGCGATGTACTCGGTAGTACCCCAGTCGGTTCGAGCCGAGTCGGCCGCCGAGTTTCCTTCGGCGGTGCGCGCGGACGTATCGATACCGGCTTCGATCAGGAGTTCGGCGATCTCGGCCCGCCCGAGAAACGCAGCGGCGCCCAGAGCGTTGCCGCCATCGCCATTCGTGGCGTTTATGTCCGCGCCGTTGTCCAGCAACCATCGGGTAGCTTCCAGTTGGCCGGCGATGGCGGCGATGGTGAGAGGGGTGATCAGTATTTCGGGCGCCTGTGTGTCGAGATCCGTACCCGCGTGCTTGTGGGCCTCGAGTTCGGCGATATCGCCTTCGCCCGCGGCTCGCCATATTTCCGTGGTGGGTGGGTCGGGTTCCGGCGGAGGCGGTGGGGGCTCCGCCGTCTGTGTGGTGCAGGCCGCCAGTGCGAAGAGCGCCAGCGGGGCTGCAACAACGGTCGCGAGTCTAGCGAGAGATTTCATTGGTCGTTCCTCTCCGGTCGGTGCAGCCGACCATTATGCCCCATACGACCTGGCGCCGATTGCGATCCGCAACGGTTGCCAACGGTTGCAGCGGGGTATGACCATTGTCATACTCGTGCAGATGAAAACGGCAATTTCCATCCGGGACGAGATCTTCGAAGCGGCGGAACGGACCGCGAGGGCGCTCGGGATGTCGCGGAGCCAACTATATGCCACAGCGGTCAAGGAGTTCGTCGCCCGCCATGTCGGGGACGGAGTGACCGAGGCGCTCAATGACGTCTACGGCGACGACTCGGAGATCTCGAAGCTCGACGAACGACTGCAAGCGCTGCAGTTTGCCTCGTTTGTCCGGGATAGCGACTGGTGAAGCGAGGGGAGGTCTGGTGGGCCGAATTGCCTGAACCGGGAGGTTCCGAGCCGGGTTTCCGGCGTCCGGTTCTGGTGCTGCAGTCGGACGCTTTCAATCGTAGCCGCATCGGCACAACGGTCGCGGCGGCCATCACCTCGAACCTCGCACTGGCCGCTGCGCCGGGAAACGCCGGATTGCCGAGACGCGAATCCGGCCTACCAAGGGACTCGGTCGTCAACGTGTCTCAGCTCGTCACGCTTGACAAGACCTTCCTGAGCACCCGGGCCGGCCGGGTCACCGACAGTCTCCTTCGCCAAGTCGAGGACGGCCTGCGTCTGGTATTGAGCCTGTAGCCCCGGCGAGTGTCTGAACGTGATCGTAGGGGCGAGGCTGTCGCGCCCCCGCGTGGCCGCAGCCAAGTAGTGCAACGTGCGATACTGCAAATCTGGGCGGGAGACGGGCGAACACCCGACATCATGGCCACGAAGTCCAACGAGGCAACGGCCGCGGCGAAACCGCTCACCGCTTCGACCCAACTCAGCAGACCATCGGGCGAAGCGGCCGCACCTGAGCCGCACTACTCGCGCACGCAGGTGAACGCCGCGGGCGATTCCTTGATTTCGCCGTCGAGTTCGCCGGACGAGCTACGCCAGGCCCGCTTGATCGTGAACGATTGGCGGGCGGCTCACAGTGCGCCTCTCGACCGCGTGCGAAGGGAATTGGCGACAAGGGTCGCGGAATACGACAAGGACGCGCTTGTGGCACAGCGCCTGAAGCGCCTCTCTTCCATCGACGCCAAGCTTCGACGGTTCCGTAGCATGAACCTTGCCCGGATGCAGGACATCGGCGGATGTCGAGCGGTGGTCGCGACCGCTTTGGACGTTCGAAGCACCGCGGACGGCTACGCGAGCAAGCCCTCGACGCACGCCGTGGTCCACACCGACGACTACATCGCCGAACCGAGGAACAGCGGCTATAGGGGGATTCACTTGATCAGCCGGTTTCAGCCTGAACGCCAGGACGAATCGGTCTACGAGGGCATGCGCATCGAGATCCAGCTTCGGTCACGCTCGCAGCATGTCTGGGCGACGGCCGTTGAGACGGTGGGCACTTTCTCGGGTCAAGCGTTGAAGTCCAGTGCAGGCGACGACCGATGGTTACGACTGTTCGCCCTCATGGGCGCCGAGATGGCGATGATCGAAGATCTACCCCGGGTGCCGGGAACGCCGCTGTCGAGACAGGCGATACGGGAGGAACTGACCGAGGTCGCGCACGCCGTGGAAGCGGTCGCGCGGCTCGAGAGGTACCGCGAGACCCTGCGGGTGCTGGAGGGCCATGTTCGGAATGGGCAGGCGGAGTACTTCCATATCATTGTCGACTCGATGCCCGATGGCGGTGCCCGCGTACGTTGGAACGAATACGCCGACTACGAGCGCGAGGAGGCGATACGCGCCTTCGAGGAGGTGGAAGCGGCAATCGAGCACTTCCCTGGTGCCGACACCGTTCTCGTCCGGGTCGCCTCGATCGAGACCCTGCGCGATGCGTATCCGAGCTATTTCGCAGACACGAGGGTCTTTGTCGATCGACTCAAGCGCGCGATTGGCTGACAACGAGTCCGTAGCAGTAGACCGTCGTTGCCACCTCAGACTGTCGTGAAACGGGCAAGGAAGTCGTTGGGTGCCGTCGCCTGCGGACATCCGGTGACGGCGGCAGCCGCGGCCGAGGTTCTCCGAGACGGCGGCAACGCCTTCGATGCCGTCGTCGCGGCCCAGTGCGCTGCCTGCGTGTGCGAACCGGTGCTTGCCTCCCTTGCCGGGGGAGGCTTCCTGCTCGCGCGGCCCGCGGGCGGCGATCCGGTGGTCTACGACTTCTTCGTGCAGACCCCACTGGCGAAGCGGGCGCCCGATACTCTCGACTTCTACGACGTCGAGGTGGACTTCGGCGGGGTGACGCAGGAATTCCACATCGGCGTGGGTGCAGCGACCACGCCGGGCTGCGTGCGCGGCCTGTTCGACATCCATGCCGACCTCTGCCGCCTGCCGCTGAAGCGGCTCATGCAACCCGCGGTCGACGCCGCGCGCGAGGGTGTTCGCGTGACGCCGCTGCAGGCGTACATGTTGGATACGGTCGCACCGATCTTCTGCGCCAACGACGATGTCCGCGAGGTGTACGCCGGGGGTCGCAGGATCCCGTTGGGCGAGGGTGACATCCTGCGGCAGCCGGATCTGGCGGACTCCATCGAGGCACTGCGCGACGAGGGCGCCGAATTGTTCTATCGCGGTGAAATGGCCGCCCGCCTCGTCAAACTTTGCCGCAACGGTGGTCAGATTCGCGCCGAAGACCTCGCGAGCTACCGCACCATCCGGCGGAAACCACTCGCGCTCCGCTATCGCGGAGCAAGGGTCGCCACGAATCCCCTGCCTTCCACCGGCGGCGCGCTCGTCGCCCTTGCCCTGGGCTTGCTCGAGAACACCGAGCCCGTGGACGAGACGCAGCGCATCGCGAACCTCGCCCACGCCATGCGTTTGACCAACCAGGCCCGTCTCGAGGCGGGCACCGCGGCACCGTTCGATCCCGAGCTCGTCGCCCGCTATCGGCGGGAGATGCTTGGCCGCGCCCGGTCGCGGCGGGGTACGACGCACATGAGCGTGGCGGACAGCGAGGGCAACCTGGCCAGTATGACGGTGTCCAACGGCGAAGGCTGCGGTCGCCTGATTCCGGGTACCGGAATCGTGCTGAACAACATGCTTGGCGAGGAGGACATCAATCCCGACGGCTTCCATGCCTGGACACCAGGCACGCGTCTCGCGTCGATGATGGCGCCGACGCTGGTCGAGCGGCCCGGTGAACGCCTCGTCTTAGGTACCGGAGGTTCGAACCGGATTCGCAGCGCTGTCGTCCAGGCCATCGACCACCTCGTACGCGCGGAGCTGTCCCCCGAAGCCGCAGTGGTGGCGCCGCGACTGCACGTCGAGGGAGAACACCTGAGCCTGGAAGGGGACTTCCCGGCCGAAACCGTGGCCGTCCTTGAAGACGCCTTCGACGATGTGGAGCACTGGGGCCGGGTCAACCTGTTCTTCGGCGGCGTCCACGTGGCGGGCGAGCGCGAAGGTCGTTTCATTGCCGTCGGCGACCCGCGCCGAGGCGGCAGCGGGATGGTTGTCTGAGGATCAGATGGCAAAATTGATGGCGACCTGCACGCGCCGCGGGTCGAAGTAACTGCGGGCCTGACCGAAGGTCGCATCGCGGACCACCGGATTGATGTTGTAGCCGGTCTGGCGGTCGAAGACGTTGAACAGATCGACGCGGACCTCGGCTTTGACGCCGAGCACCAACGGCAGCCGGTGCGTGTAGCGAAGGTCCAACTGCCAGTGGCTCGGGCTGCGTCGGCTGCCGGCCTTCTCCGCGTAGCGGATGGTGGACGAGAAGTAGCTCGGCAGACCGTAGGCGGCGGCGTCCCAGCCTTCCCACGGCTGCCCGGACTGATAGACGAGGAAAGCGCCGAGACCACCCCGCCACGGCAGGTCGAGGCGGCCGAACGCCTTCACGAGGTGCGGGCGGTCGCCGCGCAGCACGCCGTCCTTGTGATCCCAGAGCTGTCGCCCGTAGCCGTCGGCGAGGCTCGACGAGCCGATGAACAGGTTCGCGTCGTTGTACGAACTGGTGTTGTCCTGGTCGAAGTTGCCGGTATAGCGGCTGCGTACGTAGGACGCGTTGACATAGCCGCGCTCGCCCCGCCATTCGAGTTCGATCGCCGCCTCCCAGTATCGGGTGTAGGCACCGTCGAGGGCGGCGATGACGTAGCTCGAACCGCCGATTTCGGCACGGATGGAGTCGAGGTGTGGCACGTACGGTCCCTTGGCGCCGATGTCGGCCGGGGCGTTGTCGTAGCTGCGGGACAGGTTCCAGGTGTCCTCCCAGAAGCGTGACCCCGCGCGGCGGCGCAGATGCGCGCGGAGCCGGAGCCCTCCAGCCAAGGCGCGGGTGGTTCCCACCGTCCACTCGTCGATGCGCCGCGGCTTCAACCCGTCCTGGAAGACCTTGCCCGACGATCCCGGTTGCGGCTCGCTGGAGATGGCCCGGCCGGCCGAGTCGAACAGCACGCGCAGGGACGCCCGGGTATTCCGGTCCCACGACGCCGCGCGGGCAAGCGAACTCGCCTCGGGGTTGTAGCGTGCGAAGTTGGCGAAGACGGTGTCGGCCTGGTTGTAGGCCCAGGTGATGCCCAGACGCGGCTGCACCATGTCCCGCGCGGAGATGGCGTACATGCGGTACTTCCGGCCGGGTTCGAGGGCGAAGCCCGACACGTTGTCCGATGCGTGCCGCAGGCCCTGGCCGTAGAGCACGTCCTGGCTCACCAGCACGCCGAGGTCGATGGCGTAGTCGCCGAAGCGGACGGTGTCGTTGATTTCGATGGAAGTCGACTTCGTGTGGGAATCGATCGGCGCCACCGTGGTGCCGTCCTGATGGCGCAGACTCATCTGTTCCACCGTCGCGACGTAGAAGATGGGCGTCCCGTCCTCGGCGAGGTCGACGCCGCCGGGCACCTCGATCGATCCCCAACCGTTCGACAGCCGGCGCAGCCGCTCGCGGGCCTCGACCCGTTGAATGCCGGCGTGGAGTTGGTGGCGCGTCGATCCCCAGCGGAACTCGCGGTCGATTCCCAGGTCAAGACCCCGCCGGCGGAACGCCTGGTCGTTGATCCGGGGATGTGCGCCGACCGCGCCGCCGCCGCGACGGACACCAGCGGGATCGGTGTAGCCGTAGCGCCGGATCAGGGGTTCGACAGCCGCGTTGAAGGCGTCGGCACCTTCAATCGACGTCGGCACCCGGAGGTGCCCCATCCGGTCGAGGCTGTCGACCTCGAGCCGGCCGTCAAGGCTGGGTTGCACCCCAAGGAGGACGTCCGGGCGTGAGGAACCGCTGAGGTCGTAGTCGTTGAACCGAAACGACAGCTCCGTCGCCCCGGCCTGCCAGGTGCCATCCAGGCTCGCCACCGTCTGTTCGGTTTCTCCCCCCAGGGAGGTGGAGTCCGCGTCCAGCGGCCCGATCGAGACGCCTCGCTCGTCGCGACGGGATTTGCGGTAGCCGGCGTTCAGCAGCACGGAGTCCGTCGGCGCATAGGTCAGCTTGCCGAAGTACTCACGGCGTTCGTTGGCGTAGTCCTTGACCGGTCCGTACGCCGTGTCCTTGTTGGTCCGGGCTTCGCGCGGCTCGAAGTAGGAGGCGTAGTAGAACAGTCGGGCAGGTACGAGCGGACCGGCGGCGCTGACGACCATGCGCTGCCGGTCGCTGTCGTGCCGACCGGGCAGATCCGACGCCGTGCGCGGCTCGGCGACGAGGCCCTGCGGCTCGACGGCGTACTCGATGCTGGCGCTGAACGTGTCCGTGCCCGATTTCGCGGTCGAGTCCATCGCGAAGCCGCCGCTGCGGTTGAAACCGATGGCCTTGGCGCCGCCGCGTTCGAAGGTCACCTGCTCGATGTCGTGACTCGAAGGCTCCGCCGACAACGTGCCGAACATCGGCAGCGACACGTCGACGCCGTCGAAGCGGTAGACGTTGTCCTGGCCGCTGCCGCCGGCGGCTGGCCCGCGCACACGGTCTTCGGTCACCTGCACGCCGGGTGCGAGGCGCACGAGATCGCGGTAGTCCGGGCCAAGGGGCACGCCGCGGACCGCCGCGCCGTCGATTGGATCAGCCAAGCTCGCCTGGCCGCGTTGCGTAACCCGTCTTCCGACCACCACCAGCTCTTCGATGCCGTCGGCCGTCGGCGCAACGTTCAGTTCGAGACCGAGGAAAGTGGTCTGGTCGAGCAGCACCGTCGCCTCCAGCATGCGCTTGGCGCCGCTCGGCGTCTCGAACGTCACCCGGTACGACCCGGGGATCAACCCTGCCAGCGCATACCGCCCATCGGCGTCCGTAACGGTTGATCGGGCTCGGGGCATGGCGCCGCTCTCGGCCACCACGCGGATCCCGGCGGGCGATGTTGCATCCCGGAGCGTCACCACGCCTTCGATGCCGCCGGTCTGCTGGGCAACGGCGAACGCGGGCCAGATAGCCACAGCAACCAGCGCTGCCAAGACGCCGCCCCGGGACGGTCTCAGCGTGCCCGCCACGGCACGCGATGGCCCGTGCCAGAACTCGCAAGGCATCGATTGCGAAGCCCACACCCACACTTCGGCGCATCCTATCACCGCGTTGATGATGGACTAACTTCGCGACCGCGCCTTGCGAGGAACACACCGGCGACCACAGATACATCATTACAAGTGTGTTCGACCACTAGGTTCGCCAGAGAAGCCCCAGTTGAACAGTCCGACCCAGCGGGTTGTGCGTCAACGGGTCGTAGTTGAGCTGCCGGAACACCCGAGGCGGCTCCCGATCACCTGCGTTGAAGACGCCGAGATCCAGCACCAGTCGACCTTCCTGGAACGTCCAGACTCCGGTGATGTCGTGGGTCGTGAGCGCGTCGATGCCGGGCTCGCCATCCCCGTCGTGCTGGTAGCCCGCGGTGTGGTGGATGGTCCAGCGGAGGTCGAGTTCACCGACCTCAACCGCGACCCAGGCCCTGTGCTTCCAATCGACCACCGTGCGCGCGAGCGACGTGTCGTAGTTCAGGCGGCCGATGGCGTCGTAGGCAGGACCGAACAGCCAGGCGGCGATCTCCCAGGACAGCGTCCGTGTGCCGGCGATCCCGGTGCGCCACTCGCCCCAACCGGCAATGGCGCTGTATTCGGCCTTGAAGTCGACGCCGTCGGTGTCCACGTCGGGGCCGTTGACCACGCTCACGGAGATGGCCGAGATGTCCGACACCGCCTCGCGCCCGCCGAAGGTGATGCGTCCGAAGTAGGGCGAGCCGGGGTCGCATAGCGCCTGCGCTGGCGGACAGGCGACGTCGAGAACGCGGACGTAGGGCTCGAGGACCAGCGGCTTCTCGAAGGCGTAGCGCCAATAGTCGACGCTCAGGAACAGCCGGTCACCGAGGTCGATCAGGCCTTCGCGGTCGATGATCGCGCCGACGTTGAACGTGGCGGCGGCTTCCGGTTCGAGGTCGGGGTTGCCGAGGGCCAGGATCGGCTTGAAGGTGGCGATCCGGGTGACGAACTGGCGCGAGGTGGAGGCGATACCGGGTTCGACCTGGTTGATGGTCGGTGCCCGGAAGGCCGTTCCGGCGGAGGCCCGCAAGGTGAGGCTCGGCGTCGTCTGCCAACGGATCGCCGCCTTGGGATCGAGGCTGCTCAAGCCCTGGTCGGGGTAGACCTCGTAGCGCAGCGAGAGCTGGCCGTCGAGGCGATCGGTGAACGGCAACGCGGTCTCGCCGAACGCCGAGTAGATGATGCGGTCGGCGTCGACGTCGTAGCCCGGCGGCAGGTAGACGAAGACACCGGTACGGCCGTCCGTGCAGTTGTCGAGGACCGGGCTGCCGCGGCAGGGGTAGCGAGAGAGATCCTGCAGGGAACCGCCACGCGGCCCGCTCTCCTCCGAGTACTCGCGACGCAGGTAGGTTTCCCACCGGATCTGCGTACCGGCGGCGTAGGCGGCCCGACCACCGCCGAGTTCCCACGGCAGGTTGCCGTTTACGACCGCGTCGATCGCCGTCATGGAAGCCCGGCCCTTGAAGCCCCGGTCGGTGAGCAGGTAGTCGGCTAGGTCCTGCTGGTCGAACGCCGGGTCGTAGTCGGGGTTGCTGGCGCCAGGCACGTTGTCGTGGGCCGGCATGGCGTTGGAGAACGGCGACCAGTAGCGGCACGGACCACGGCCCGCCTGGTCGCGTACCGTGCGCCAATCGAAGCTCAGGTTGCCGCTGTCGTCGAACCGATTGGGTACCAATGTCTCGCAATCGTCGCCACCGAGGCCCAGCAGCGAGCGCAGGCTGCGGTAGTGCAGTCCGGCGCCGTCCTCTTCCAGCCGACGTGCCCGGGCGTGGGTCCATGCGGCCTGCCAGTGAGCCTGCCGCCAGCCCCACTCCGCTTCGACGACCGCCCGGCCGATGGTGGAATGGCGCGGATGTCCGCGGGTCGGGCCGTTCTGTCCGAAGTGACGCCCGTTGATCCAGGCGACGGCCTGCCACCGGGGCGGGATTTCCGCCGTGTCCTGTTCGGCACCGTCCCCCTGCCACCGGCAATAGGCGGCGTCGCAATAGGCGTAGTCGCCGTAGAGGTCGGGATACTTCGCGGCCATGTCCACGAGCGCCGGATGGCCTGCCTGGATGCGGCGCGCGGGATCGATGACTTCGCTTGGTGGATAGGCGGGTGACGTCGTCCAATTCGGCACCTCTGTCTCGGCCACCAGGAGTTCGCCGGAAAGCCGAAGCTCGTTGTCGAACTCCCAAGATGCCTCGCTGAGCCATTGCCAGCGGCGGGTGTCCTGGACGAGATTCACGAACGGCGTGTATTGGAAACGGCACACGCCGCCTTCCGGACGCGCGGCCGGAACGTTGGTGTGAGCGCCGCCGAGGCGTTCGCAGTTCGGATCCACGATCGCGACGTTGCGCATCCCCGCAGCGTCCCCGGCCGTCTCGGCGAACGTTTGGAGCGGCACGAAGATGGCGGGCGTTCCCGTTCCGGACCAGCCGCCGCGCGGGTTCTCGGCGTAGGAACGCACCGCCCAATCCCGCTCGACCATGGGCAGCGGTGACCGGCGCGCCAAGCCGATCGAGGTGACCGCGTGGCCGCGGCCGAACGAAGCGCCGGCGACGAGACCGATCCGTTGATCGCCGTCCGAACCGTCCAGCGCCTTGTGGCGCACTTCCAGTTCGACGCCCTCGAAGTCCGAGCGGGTGATGAAATTGACGACACCGGCGATGGCATCGGACCCGTAGGTGGCTGTGCCACCGTCGCGGAGCACCTCGAGGCGTTCGAGGGCCGCCATTGGCAGCAGGTTGACGTCCACCACCAGTTGCGCCTGGTCCGGCACCGAGCCCGGGGACCACGGCAGACGGCGGCTGTTCAGCAACACCAGGGACCGGCTGGGGCCGAGACCGCGCAGGTTGACGGTGGCGCGATCGGCCCCGGTTCGGGAGCCGTATTGATCGGACTCCCCGTCCGCGCCTTGGCTGAACGACAGGTTGCGGACGAGTTCGATCACGCTCGGGGAACCCTCCGCAGCCAGCGAGTCCCGGTCGATGGTGGTGACCGGAAGTGGGTCGTCTTCCGGCGTCCCGGGTATCCAGGTGCCGGTTACCACGATCTCTTCGATGGAAGGAGTGTCTGCTGGCTGCTCGGCAGCCTCGATCGCGGCCGGCGAGAGCAGCGGCACGATAGCGAACACGGGAAGGGCCGTGCATATTGTGACGGCAATTCGGAATCGGAACATTAGGCATACTCTGATCAAGCACGGCTGCCAGTAGCAACACCTCTTATCAGGCAAATGGGACCATGTCAGCCAGACCCAACATCCTATTGATCTTCTCCGACCAGCACCGCGGTGACGCGCTCGGTTGTGTCGGGAATTCGACGGTTCGGACACCGAACCTCGACGGTCTCGCTGCCGAGGGTGTGACCTTGCGAAGCTGCAGCACCAACGCACCGTTGTGTATGCCGGCACGCGCCTCGTTGATCACCGGCATGTACGTCAACGAACACGGCGCGTGGGGGAATCGAAACGAGGCTGATCGCCACGGGCCAAGCCACGTGAGGGATATCCGGGACGCCGGGTACTGCACCGCCGTGATCGGCAAGACCCACTTTCGCCTGTACCAGGCCGATGACGGCCACACGCGCGACCATGCCGCGGGACTGCATGACTGGGGATACGAGTTCGCCCACGAGGCCAAGGACACCATCCCCTCGGCGACCCACCGCTGCTACTACAGCGACTTCCTGGCCGAAAGAGGGAAGTTGCAGGTCTACGAGGACTGCGCGCGCAACTTCAGACTGGGACAGAGCACGGGACTCCTCCGCCCGTGGGAGCACCTGCCCAACCTCCTCGAAGAGGATGAGCACATCGACGTCTACATCGCCGACACGGCGTCGGACTGGATACGCAGCTATGCGGACGACCGTCCGTTCTACCTGCAGGTCTGCCTGATGGGACCGCATCCCCCGTTCGATGCGCCGGCGCGATACAGGGACCTGTTCGACCCGCAGGATATGCCTGCGGCGATCATGGAACCGCCAGCGGAACCCGTCTCGCCCCAGATCAAGGGGATGTTCTCGCGCAGGGGACTCAAGGACATGACGGGGTCACAGAGCCGAATGCTGACAAGCCACTACTACGCCAAGGTCGCGTTCGACGATTACGCGATCGGCATCGTGCTTCAGTCCCTCAAGGAAAAGGGCCTGATGGACAACACGTGGATCGTCTATACCTCCGATCACGGCGAAATGCTCGGCGATCACCGGTTTTGCCAGAAGTCGGTGTTCTATGAGGGCGCGCTGAACGTGCCGCTGATCGTGAGACCGCCGGGTGGAACCAGGTCGTGGACTGCGCGCGGCATGACGGATCATTTCGACATCTCCGCCACCTTGCTTGATGTCGCGAATGCCGCGAACCATGGAGTACGCCGCGGTGTTTCGTTGCTTCCGAAAATCGAGACCGGTCCAGACTCTCCCGATGCGCAGCAGGGCAAGGGCGTGGTCTTCAGCGAAGTGAACCTGTACTCGATGGCGCGCACCGAGCGGTACAAGATGGCCATTGATTCGCTCACGCGGCAGCCCCTGGAGCTGTACGACATGGAGAACGATCCGCACGAACTGCGCAATCTCGTGAACGAACCGCGACTTTCGGCTGTGCGCGATCAGTTCCTGGGGGAGTACTTCGGCCACCTGCTGGCCAATCTCAACGAACCGCAACTCAGGGTGTACCAGGACGGTGGCATCCCGACCAAACTTCACCAGGAATATCCTGAGTACTGAAGTTCGCCAGAACCGACCCCGCATGGAACGGGACACTGGACGATAAGCCAAGGCTGGTCGTGCACGGGGCGTGCTTTGGTCTGTTGGGGGCGCAAGGGGTCGTGGGAGGGTCGTGGGGTTGGCACTTCGACAAGAACGAAAGGACGTGCGAGTCTCGACGGGGCCACCCAGGTTGTCGATAATGGATGCTTTGAATCCTTTCGCAGGGCGAACTTGTTGCCAATCATGCGCAAGGAACTCTTGAGGAGCGTGCAAGATGCTGCATGAGGGCCACACTTCGACAGACGGGCCACTATGGACACGGGTCACGGTCGCTGGCTGTACTACATTGACAGGGATCTCGGTGGTCTACGCCTTCATCATCGGAGATGCCCAGGTGATCCTTCCAGCAACGTTCGCGGCGATTTGGGGGGCAGGGGCGGCCCTTATGTGGCGCATGCATCCGGTAAGCGTACCGATTGGCATAGCTGCTGCTGCTTTCGCTCTGCTTGTGTTCGTTGGAGACGCTGTCTTTCGGTTCTCCTGAGATTGGTTGTCACCGAGGATCCTAGTCCCCTCCGCTCCCGGCAAGGGTGATCGCGGCTAACGCAATAGACCTACGCATTGTTGGCGTCTCCCAGAATTGCGCCGTCGAACAGGATCTGCCCGTAGCCGTTGGCGGCGCTGTGGATCGGCATGGGCGTGCCCCTGCCCCTGTTGAGTTGAACCGTGGCGAGACCGAGTGCACCGCGTTTGCAGATGACCTGCCAGCCGTCGGAGTGCCGACGAAAGGTTCCGGGTGGCGCGTCGTCCGCGGCCTGCGCAGGGAAGGCTTCGAGGATGCGTAGCCGGACGCCGTTCGGGGCGGTCGTGTAGGCGGTGGCCCGGCCGCCTAGGGCACGTACCTGGCGGTCGATGAAGTCAGCGTTGTTGGACCAGTCGATCATCGAGTCGGCGCTGGTCAACTTGTGCGCGTACGTCGCCCAAGCGTCGTCCTGGGGCGTCGGCACGAGACTAGGCAACTCGACCAGGACCTCGAGCAGCGTCTCCGCACCCAGTGAGGCGAGGTCGTCGGTCACGCGTGCGCCGGTGGCGCTGTCCGCGAGGGGCAGTGAACGTTGACGGTAGACCGGGCCGGCATCGAGTTCCGCTTCGATGCGCATGATGCTGACGCCGGTCTCGGCATCCCCCGCCATGATTGCCCGTTCCACGGGCGCCGCGCCCCGCCATCGGGGCAGTAGCGAAGCGTGGACGTTGAGGCAGTCGTGCCTTGGGGCGTCGAGGATCGAATCCGGCAGCAAAACCCCGTACGCGGCAACCACGAGGTAATCGAAGTCGGCGAGTGCCTCCTCCTCCCCCGTCAGGCCCGAGGGGGTCCGAACATCGATGTCGGCGGATTCGGCCAGCACCTGTACCGGGCTTGGCGACACCCTCCGGCCCCGTCCCTTGGGTCTTCCAGGCTGGGTGTAGACGAGCCCGACCTCGTGTTCGGACTCGAGCAGGCGTTGAAGGATCGCCGCTGCGAAGTCCGGCGCGCCCGCGAATGCCAGTCGCCAACCCATGGACAGGCTCCTCGGCTTCAGTCGCGGTCTTGCTTAAGCAGCTTTTTCTTGATGCGTTGCCGCTTGAGGTTGGACAGGTAGTCGACGAAGAGCTTGCCATCCAGGTGATCGCACTCGTGCTGGATGCAAACGGCCAACACGTCCTCCGCTTCCAACGTGAACGGCTTGCCCTTGCGGTCGAGGGCGGCCACGCGGATCTTTTCGGCGCGTTCCACCGGCTCGTAGAAGCCGGGCACCGACAAGCAACCCTCGTCCTGCTCCTGCTTGCCTTCGGCGAATTCGATCACCGGGTTGACGAATGCGTGGGGCTCGTTGTGTTTCTCGGAAACGTCGACCACGAGCACGCGCTTGTGCACGTTGACCTGGGTTGCCGCGAGGCCGATGCCCGGCGCCTCGTACATGGTTTCCAACAGGTCGTCGATCAGCCGCCGAATGGAGTCGTCGACGACCTCCACGGCCTTCGCCTTGGTGCGAAGCCTCGGGTCGGGAAAGCGGAGAACGGGCAGCGTGGCCATGGCTGTCGAAGTGGCGGTGTGCGTCAGGGGGGCGCCATGTTGGCACAACGCCCCGGTGGGAGAAACCGAACGCACCCGGAGCAGCCGCGCATGTCAGGCAGCCTTCCCGTCCGCGAACAGATGGTCGTTGGCGGGGACACGCCGCGCCACCAGGACGAGGCGTACGGTGGCCCGGGTCATCCCGCAGTAGAGCAGCCGCTGGTACCGGTCCGCTTGGAGATCGCCGGGATCGATGTCCACGAGCACGACGGCTGGCGCCTGCTGACCCTTGAAGCGACGCACGCTGTCGAAGGTGAGCCGGCCCTCGGTGAGCGTCTGGTTGCCGAACAGGTCGTAGTCGCCCGTGAATCGGCGCAGGGTCAGATGGCCGACCTTCTCAAGTTCGCTGAACACCGAGGAGTTTGCGCCGCGGCACGTCAGCACGACGATGTCGTTGGCATCGAACCCGTCGCGGGTGAGTTCGGTGCATACCCGGGCAACGATCTTGCGCTGCTCGTCGGGATCGTCGTAACCGTGGACGACGACATCGAAACCCGGTAGGTCGTTGCCGAGCTGGAACTCGAAGGGCAGCGTTCCCTGGATGAACCGCGCGATGCGCTCCGGCGAACGGAAGTTGTCCTCGGCGCGATAGGTGGCGAAACCGGGAAGTGCGACCGGTGGCTTGTCGTAGACATTCTGGTCCGGATCTTCAAGCCACAGGGTGTTGGCGTCTGACGTCAGGAAGAGCTGCAGGATGTCGAGCCACTCCTGCTCGAAGTCCTGACCCTCGTCCACGATCAGCGTATCGAACTGCCACTCCTCGCCGATGGACTCTGCGATCACCTGCTCCTGCACCTCGTTCCAGAAGCGTGGATTTCCTTCCTGGCGGCTGAAGTCCACGCGCTGCCCGCGGGACGCCAGGAATCGCGTGCAGAAGCCGTAGAACGTGTCCACATACCCGCCTTCCCGCACGAGTGGGCGCAGTCGTTCGGCGAGGTTGCGGTTGAAGCACACCAGCAGGGGTCTGTGGCCATCGGTGATCGCCCGGTCGAAGGTTTCCCGCGCCAGCAGGCTCTTGCCGCACCCGGCCTTGCCCGAGATGCGCAGCTTCAGCGGTGCCATCTGGAACCGGGAGATGAACCGTGCGAGGTCCCCCGAACGCCGGATGAAGGCACGCTCCTGCGCCGCGATCCGGGTGTGGATGTCGACCACGAGGTCGAGGGTCTGGCGAAGGAACCCGTGAACGCGATCGGCGAAACCGGTTCGGTCTGCGATACCGGGACCGAGGATCGACTGGATCCTAGCCGCCAGGCCGCCAACCGCCGTCGCGTCGACGATGCGGCTGCGGTCGAGCGTCGCCGCGTTCAGGTGCCGAACCCGGTAGTCGGGACAGTAGATCAGGTAGTCGACGGTCGTCAGCGGCTGGCCGTTCTGTCGCTTGAACTTCTCCTTCACGTTGTCGACCGAACGACGGATCTGGTCGTTGACGTTCTTGTCGCCATCGGCATAGCGCTTGACCAACTCGTCGCCGAGTTCGAGGAGCGGTCCGTTCTTCTGTTCGATTAGGACGACGCCGCCGCTGGTGTTGACGACGGCGAAGTCCACCTCGCCGAACGCGATCCGCTTGGCGCTGTATTCCCGCGACCAGTGCACGCCGTGGTAGACGTGGTACTGGGCGGGCAAGCGGTCGCGCAGTTCGCGGAGGGTTTCGAGTTCCGGCGGGTGAACGCCGGCGAGTTCGAGGCGCGAGATGTCGGACGGAAAGATGCGGGCCATCGCGACGCAGCGTACGCCTACTTAGAAGACGTCGTGCCGACCACGACGGTGACGATGTCGGTGTCGTTGTACTGCTGGTGGCGGACCGACGAGGCGATGTGCCGCAGGAGTCTGAGCGAGAGTTCCCGTTCACCCGACGTTTCGTCCATCCGCTCGCTCATGAGCGCGATGCGGTCCTCCAGATTGTGGCCGCCGGGCGCCGCGATGAACTCGAGGACGACGCCGGCATCCTCCTTGTGGGCGGTCACCAGCAATTGCCGCCGTTCCTCCGCGGGACTCTCTTCCTCTTGTTCGAGCAGGGTCAGCAAGGTCTCCTCGCTGGCCGCGTCGAGCCGGTTCGTCATGGCGTCGTCCCATTCGTGGCGCGAGGCGAACTCGGTAAGAAACTCCCGGATCGTCGGCAGCGACGCCGGCTCGAAGGGAACCTGGAGCTTGCGGCGTCGGGGTGCCGTCAATTCCAGGAACAGGGTCAGGAGGATGGCCACGAGACCGCCGCCGGTCATGCCGTTGGCGAGCAGACCGCCGGCGAACTCGGCGAGGTATTCGGGGAAGATCAGGCCGTTCTGCAGACCGACGCCGAACCAGAACGAGACACCGGCAATCAGCCCCTTGCGGTAGTCGACGCCGTCCTGGACGATGATTTTCATGCCGACCACGAACAGCATCGCCAGCAGGACCGTGACGTAGGCTGCGGCCACAGGGCCGGGAATCGCGAGGACCACCGCGAGCGCCTTGGGCAGGAACGCGAGCGCAAGCAGCACGCCGCCGAGCACTGCGCCGACGGTCCTCGCGCCGACCCCGGTGAGTTCGGTGACCGAGACGCTGGTCGAGTAGGTCGTGTTGGGGACGGTGCCCGCGAGGCCGGAGAGCAGGTTGCCAAGGCCGTCCGCGGCGACGGCGCCCTGCACGGCGCGGAAGTCCACCGCCCGGGGCTTGCGCCAGGACACCCGCTGGATCGCCACCGCGTCGCCGATGGTTTCGATGGCGCCAACCAGGGTGACGAACACGAACGCCGGCAGCAGCGCCCAGAAGGCGGGGCCGAAGCCTAGGTCGAGACCCGGCCAGCCGCCGGTCGGGACACCCACCCAGGACGCATCCGCGACCCGCGTGGTGTCGTACAGGCCGAAGATTCCCGCCACCACGGAACCGGTGATGACGCCGATCACCGGGGCCCACAGCCTGAGCGCACCCTTGGCCTTCAGGGCGACGGCGCAGATGGCGAGGATGGTGGCCATCGCGCTCAACGGGGCGCCTTGCGACGGCACGCCCTCGGGCACGTCGGTCAGCATGTCGAAGATGATCGGCATCACCGTAACCGCGATCAGCATGATGACCGTGCCCGCCACGGTCGGGGTCAGGACGCGCCGGAAGAGTGACAGACGCGCGGAGAACGTGAACTGGAACAGTGACGAGAGGATGACGAGGGTGGCCAGCATGGCGGGACCACCCTGGGCGATGGCGGTGACGCAGACGGCGATGAAGGCGCCGGAGGTGCCCATGGCGAGCACGTAGCCCGCGCCGATCCGACCGACCCGTACCGCCTGCACGACGGTGGTCACGCCGCTCACCAGCACGGCGGCGAACACCGCCCAGGTCAGGAAGGTCTCGCTGCCGCCGGCAGCGCGGATCACGATCGCGGGGGTCAGGACGATGCCGGCGACGATGAGCACGGCGAGCTGCACGCCGAGCCCAAGGGAGAGTGCGGGCGGCGGCTTGGCGTCGGCGTCGTAGCGGACGGACGTTCGAAGGTCGGTGTCGGTGGTCATGGCTAGGCCCGGGTTCGATTCTCGGCGGGTCCCCGATACCGCTGGCAGAACCCTCGCTTCATGATACGCGGATCGTCCTTGAACGATGCCAGCCCGCCGCTGCCGCGATCTGGCCCCGGCTGCTGCCCCACAGGCAATCGGGTGGATGTCCTACAAGCCACCGGGCGGATGTCGCATTTACTCGTGCGCCTTACCCGCCACCTTTCGCGTTGTCTTGTCGATGGGCGCAGACCAATCAACTCGCCAGCCGCAACCGACCACGTCCTGCCGCACCGGGAACTGCCGCTTGCGCTGCGGTCCATTCCGGATGCACCCCGGCGCTTGTTCTGCCGCGGAGATCCGGCGGCGCTAGCGAATCCGGCCGTCGCCATCGTGGGCAGTCGCCGCTGCACACGACAAGGTAGGGACTTGGCGTTCGCCCTGGGCCACGACCTCGCCGCCCAGGGCCTCTCCGTGGTGAGCGGCTTGGCCTACGGTATCGATGCGGCGGCACATCGGGGTGCGCTCGCCGGTTGCAACTCATCGGATGCCGTCACGGTGGCCGTCCTCGGAAGCGGATTGGGCAACATCTACCCACGGGCACACGTCGGACTCGCGGCGGAGATTGTGGCCTCGGGCGGTGCCATCGTCACCGAACACGAACACTCGGAGGGGCCGCGCAAGCACCATTTCCCGGCCCGCAACCGCATCGTCAGCGGACTGTCCCTCGGCGTCGCGATCGTCGAGGCGTCGGACAGGAGCGGATCGCTGATCACGGCGCGCCTGGCCTTGGAACAGGGTCGCGACGTAATGGCGGTGCCTTCGCTGGTGTCGAGCCCGCTGTCGGCCGGCTGTCACCGACTGATCCGCCAAGGCGCCGCGCTGGTGGAGCGAGCCGAACACGTCCTCGAGGTGCTCGGCCTGGAAGCGGTCCCCGTCGAGGAACCGCCAGCCGAATCGGCAGACCCCGTGCTCGCCGAGGTCGGGGCAACGCCGACCACTCTGGACGTCATCGTCGCGTCCACCGGTCTCCCCGTGGAGCAGGTGTTGCAGAGGCTCATCGAACTGGAACTTGAAGGGTTCGTCGCCCCGCATGGCGGCGGCTACATCCGCCGTGCCCGACAGCCCCGTTTCTAGTCGCTGCGGATCCGAGCCCGGAACCAAGCGGCTAGCTGAAGTTCATCGATCGTTCCTGCAGCCGTCTCCTCCATTACGTGGACGGCTTCGGCTGCACTGAACCGCAACACGTAGTGGTTGTCGGCAAGGAACAGACGAGCGGCTATCCAAGCGGTGCGCTTGTTGCCGTCGACGAAGCCATGGTTTCGGGAGGGTCCGTAGGCGTAGGCCGCGGCCAAGTCGGCGGCGTCGGGATCACCGTAGGCCACGAGGTTGGCAGGCCTCGCCAGCGCACTTTCGATCGACCCGATATCGCGCACGCCGTCGGATCCGCCGTGCTCAACGAGTTGACGGTCATGGATGGCATGGACGACATCGATAGCGATCCAACGCCATGTGCCACTTGCACCTCCCGTCACTTGGCTAGGGCTCTCAACACCTCGCGATCGTCGTGCATGATTTGCTCGGCCAAGTCCATCTGCCGAGCGAAGTCCGGGTCGTACGGCGTCAGGCGATATCCCCCATCGGGTGCTTCGGTCAGGAACAGCCGGTCACCCTTCTTCACCCTGAGTCGGGCCATGGCCTCCTTGGTCAGGATCACTCCGGAAGAGGAGCCGATGGTCGTAATCTTGAACGAGAGCATTGTCGTAACCGCTCTGGGTATATAACAGGGATTATAACGAACCGTGATCGATTGTCGTGGCCCAAAGCACCAATTCCCGCGAACTGGGATGATCCGTGTTCCGCAGCCGGTTTCGCCTGCGGGAGGCGCCGGCTACCGGCGACCGGGCAGGCACCGCCCGTCGGACCGGTCCCGGTGTGCCCTTGGGCGGTATTCGTCGTCCCTGAAGAACCCGCTCCGCGCGCTGCCGGCCGCGCCGGGTGGGCTACGAGGTGTCGATGACCGCCACGGCGGCGACCCGGTCCTGCGTGGCGAGCGCGTACCGGGTCTCCCAGTCCAGCACCGCCACCAGCAGGAACGCGGCGCGCACCTGCTCTCGCAGCCAAGCTAAAGTTAGCTTCTCATCAACACTGCCGCCAGCCTCTCCTGCTGCTCCTTGATCCACACCGCCACTTGTGGCCACTCGTCCTCGTCGTCGCGGACCCAGGGGCGCTGAACCGCGATGCTCACGCCGTCTTCGGCGTTCCTCTCCAGGTTCTCGCCAAGCTGCTGGTCGGCCATCGTCTGCTGGATCGTCCAAGAATACTGGCGCATGCGCGCCACACGCTCGACGGTGCGGTCGGCACCCCATCCCGACCGGATGTAGAGCCAAAGTAGATCCGGATTGCCAACGTAGATTCCGACCCGGTCTCCATCGGCATTCAGTGTGCTCGTCCACTGCGATGGGCCGCGCCACCTGTCCCTTTGGCCGGGCACGCCGCCCGCGCGTTCCTTGAGCAACCGCCAGAACGCCGCAGTACGGTTCTCGTCTTTGAACAACACTTCCAGATCGACACCGCACCGCGCACCCATCTGTCGACAGCGCTCAGCACTCGCCGAGTTGCTCCCATACGGGTAGATCACGACGTCCTCACGGTCCGGGACGGCGCGAAACGTCAACGCCCCGGACTTCGAGTTCGGCGGGATTCGGCTTGCGGGCTGCAGGTCCCGGCTGAGCGTGTCGCCCGAGAGCCTCGCCACGTTGCCCGGGTCGTAGGAGACGAGCGCGCCGACGACATCCAGGACCAGACCGGTGCCAGAGTCGGCCGAACGCCACTCGCCGCCGTCGATTCGCCACTTGAAAGGTGCCTCCGCCGCCGCCGTCTGTCCTGCCGCCTGCCACGGCCACAGCGTCAACGCCTCGGTAGCGAGCTGCGCGGCGCGTCGTTCCAGCGCCCCCTCGTTCCAGGCGACCTCGCGAGCCACCCGTCGTGTCATTCCGATTGGGCTGTTGCGGTAGACGGCCGATTTCTGCGAGAAGCTCCGTGTACCCAAGCCAGCGTTCGTGACGTCTCCGCTCAACGTCAAATTGGCGAGGCGATTCCGGTACGTGCTGTGGACCTCATCGGCGGCGTCGCCTAGATCGCGCCGCCACTCGGACGTCAGCTTCTGCGGCATCACGTGCTCCATGGTCAGGCGATCGCGCGCGGGCGACTCTTCGCGACGCTCCGCCTCCATCATTGCGCAGAGCACGGCGAAGGCCGTCCGTGTCGCACTGCCGCCGTAGGCTTTTCGGGTTCGAATGCCCTCGATGACGGCCTCGTCGTTGGGCACACCTGCTCGGCCATTGCGCAGCCGATCAACGCGACCACGCCAGTGGCTGGCGAGATCCTCGCCTTCGCGCGGCCCGCGACTGTGTGCCAGATCCGCGACGGCTTTGTTCAGGCCGGCTAGTGGACGATCGGCCAGCCACATGCGGGTAATCCAAGCGGCGATCAGACCCAAAGCGTCCGCAAGCTCCGCGTTGGACCGCTGCCGGTATTCCGCGTCGTGCAGGAGGCGCATCGTCAGGGGTCGGTGGACATCGACGCCCATGGTACGGAGGTGGCGCAACTCACGTTCCACCCGCCGATCCGGATGTTCCCCGGCAGTCCCGGTCAATCACTGCCTACGACGGACGTTGTGCAGTGTCCGGCCTTCCGGAGCGGCGGCTGCTGGATGCCGCTCACATAGTCTCCGACAAGTTGGAGTTTGGTCACCCGGTCGTGCCCAACGGATTGCCGCTCTCCAAGATCCACCACGCCGCGTTTTGCGCACACCTTATCGGCATCGATTCCGACTACCGGCTTCATGTCTCGGAACGGCTGCTCGCACAACACGACGGTCCGATGCTGGAGTCACTCAAGCAGTTGGACAGCCAGACGCTACATCTCCCGTCGCGTGACAGGGACTACCCGGACCGGGACCGTCTGGCCATGCGCTTCGAGGTGTTTCGGGCGGCGGCTTGAGTCGGCATGTTGGACCAGGGTCGGCGCCGTTTGTCGGTCGGACGGTCGGCGGGTATATTCCGCCACCTTTGTAGGCTTGGTAGGCTTGGCCACGGGGCGTCCAACGCGCTCTCGCGGGGCAGACCGCCGCCCGTGTTTGGTCCGCGTCTGAAAGTGGATTGATCATGGTCGTTTTTTCCACCGCTAGCCCTAGGGCGCCAGCGACACCGACAGGAGTGAATACCAATGGCTTGGGTTGCCGTACTCATGGGTTCCGAATCTGACTGGCCGACGATGCAGTCGTGCACCGAGGTGCTCGACTCGCTTGGCGTCGAGTTCGAGGTCCGCGTCACTTCTGCTCACCGGACGCCGGCGGGGACCGCGGAGTATGTCGCGGGGGCGGTCGACCGGGACTGCCGGGTGTTCGTCTGCGCGGCCGGTTTGGCGGCGCATCTCGCCGGCGCGGTGGCGGCGCACACGACGCGTCCGGTGATCGGCGTGCCCATCGACGGGGGGCCGTTCAACGGTGCGGACTCGCTGCTGTCGACGGTGATGATGCCGGGCGGTGTGCCTGTTGCCACCGTTGCCGTCGGTAAGGCAGGCGCCAAGAACGCGGGCTACCTGGCAGCGCAGATGCTTGCCGTCGCGGACGATGCTCTGGCGGAGCGGATCGCCGCCGACCGGGAAGCCAACGCCGCCAAGGTCGCTCAGCAGAACGAATCGGTGCAGCGCTCGCTCTCTTAGCGCGAACTCGCCAAGGGGAATCTTCTGTGTCAGCGGACGGGACGTCCGGGCTGGAGCAGGCGGCACGGGTGCTGCGAGGCGGTGGTGTGGTCGCCCACGCCAGCGAGGGGGTCTGGGGCCTCGCCTGCGATCCCTTCAACGGCGCGGCGGTGAACCGGGTGCTCGACATCAAGGGACGGGATGCCGACAAGGGCTTGATCGTGGTTGCCGCGGGCGCCGGGGCGTTCGCCGAGGAACTGGATGCCCAGGAAGCCGACACCTCTGCACGCATCCGCGCGAGCTGGCCGGGAGCCGTCACCTGGGTGGTTCGCAACTCGCGCTTTCCGTCGTGGATAACCGGCGGTCGCGACACCGTGGCGATCAGGGTCCCCGATCATGCCCAGGCACGGGCACTCGCGGCGTGCTTCGGCGGGCCGCTCGTGTCGACATCGGCAAACCGCAGCGGTGTGGCCCCGGCGGTGGCGGCCGAGGAGGTCGAACGGGCGCTCGGCGACGAGGTGGACTTCATCCTGCCGGGGGAGATCGGTGCTCGCGAAGGCCCGAGCCGGATCATCGATGCCGCCAACGGCGAAACCCTGCGATGACGGATCGCTACGCCGTCGTCGGCAATCCGGTGGGCCACAGCCTGTCGCCGCGGATTCACGCTGCATTCGCCGCCGATACGGGCGAAGACATCGAGTACGGCAGGCTCGAAGCTCCCGTCGACGGGTTTGCAACGGTGGTCGAGGGCTTCTTCGCCGAGGGCGGCCGGGGCCTCAACGTTACGCTTCCGTTCAAGCTCGATGCCTGGCGGTGGGTGGAGGACCACGACGCAGCGGCGGCGGCGTCCGGCGCGGTGAACACGATCCTTGTGACTGGCGACGGTTACCGGGGCTACAACACCGACGGGGTCGGGCTGGTGCGCGACCTGACGGACAATCTTGGTTGGCAACTCGGCGGTGCCCGGACCCTGGTCCTCGGCGCCGGCGGTGCCGTGCAGGGCGTGTTGGCACCGCTGATCGCCGCGGGCTGCACCGGCTTGACCATTGCCAACAGGACCGGCGAGAAGGCGAGGGCCCTTGCGGCGCGATTCGGGGTCGGACAAAGCTCGCTCGGGGATGTCGGCACGGGGTGGGATGTGATCGTCAACGGCACCTCGGCCGGGCTTGCCGGGGTGGGCGGGCTCGTCCCCGGGGAAGCCGTTGCCGGCGGCCGCTGCTACGACCTGTTCTACGCCCTGGATGGCTGCACACCGTTTTGCGAATGGGCTGCCGAACACGGTGCCGGGGCGGTCAGTGATGGTCTCGGGATGTTGGTTGAACAGGCCGCCGAGGCGTTCACCCTCTGGCGGGGAGTTCGCCCCGACACCCGGGGCGTCGTCGAGTCCCTGCGAACGGAGACCGCGCCGTGACCTCTACGGGTTCGAAATCCTTCCGGCCCGGCAAAGCGCTGACCCTGCAGGTGGCCGTGGCACTGGTCACGGTGGTGTCACTGGCCACCTGGCAGGTTTCCAGGGGTCTGGAGAAGAACACGTTGACCGACGCCTATCGCGAGCGCCTCAGCGCGGCGCCTGTAGATGCATCTGTGTATACAGAATCGACGCCGGACTTCACGCGCCTGTCGCTGATGGGGCGGTACGATCCGGGTCGTTCATTCCTCGTCAGCGAATTCCCCGCAGCAGCACGGCGCCACCAGGTCGTAACCGTCTTTGTCACCCGGGAAGGCCCCTTCCTGGTCAATCGAGGCTGGCAAAGTGGCGCGCCGGCCGATGCCGAAATTGAGACGCCCACGGGCCACGTCACCCTGGTCGGCGTCGTCTGGCCCACGACGCCGCTGTCTCCCGGTATTCGCCGGGAAGCTTGGAGCGGCGAGTGGCCCAAGACCATCCGGGCCATCGACCCCTCACGCATGGCCGAGGCGACCGGTGCGATGCCCCGTGAGATCCGTCTCGAGGCGGGCGGTCCGGGCGTGCTGCGTGCGGCCTCGTTGGCTTGGAGCTATGCCCCGGGTCAGCACTGGAGCTACGCGGTGCAGTGGCTGCTCATCGGCTCAGCCGTTGGCATTGGCTACGTGGTGATCGGCCGACGTCGGGGCCGGGCCCAAGCCGATGACTGAGCCGCCCCGCAGGGTTTCGGTCCTGATCGGCCTCGCTGTTGCGCTCGCGGTTGTCGTCGTCGTGTTGGGGGCGTACACCCGCTTGGTGGATGCGGGCCTTGGTTGCCCGGACTGGCCGGGCTGCTACGGCATGATCCTGGTTCCGGAGACGGCGGACGAGATCGCCCGCGCCGAGGCCGCGTTCCCGGGAACTCCGGTGGAAGCGGACAAGGCGTGGCCGGAGATGATCCACCGCTACGCGGCTGCATCGCTGGGGCTGCTGATCCTAGCGCTGCTGGCGTTCGCGGTGAAGGACGGCCTGCCCTGGCGCATGCCCGCGGGGATTGCCGCGCTGGTGATCGCCCAAGGCGCGTTCGGCGCTTGGACCGTGACCCTGAAACTCTGGCCGCAGGTCGTGACAGCGCATCTCCTCGGTGGCTTCGCGACGCTGGCGCTCTTGTGGCTTTGGGGGCTCTCACTGAGGCGCCCGGGCTGGCGGGTGGACCCGTCGCTTGCCCGGCTTGCCGCTGCGACCCTGGTCGTCGTCGTGATCCAGGTCGCGTTGGGCGGCTGGCTCACCGCCAACTACGCCGCGTTGGCGTGTCCCGACTTCCCCACCTGCCATGGTGCGTGGATCCCGGACATGGACTTCGCGGCTGGCTTCGACGTCTTCCAGGATGTGGGCCCGAACTACCTGGGCGGCCTGATGTCGAGCGATGCGCGAGTGGCGATCCACGTGGTGCATCGGTTGGGCGCGGTGGCGGTTCTGCTTGTAGCCGGGGCCCTGGCGATCCGCCTTGGTAGATCGCCATTGGGCTGGAGTCTGGGCGCAGTCCTGATCGCGCAGCTCGTCCTCGGCATCGCGAACGTCGTGTTCGCGCTGCCGCTCGGGGTGGCCGTGCTGCACAACGCGGGCGCGGCGCTGCTGCTCCTGGTCGTGGTCTCGGTGAGCTATGCCGTTCGCCGCTCGACTGGCGGAGCATAATGTCCCCGATGACACGCGCCGTTGTTCTCTTCCTGGTGCTCGTTGTGCTCGCCGCTGGCGGACTCGCGATCGCCGTCTTCCTGCCCCCGTCGACCTACTCCGACGAGGAGCTTGCCGCGTTCGGCTACTCGGCCTATCCGCAGCCGAGGGAGGTGGCAGCGTTCGAACTCGTCGACGCCGCGGGCGGCGGCTTCGGTCCGGAGCGCCTGCAGGGTCGCTGGTCGCTGATGTTCTTCGGCTTCGCCAACTGCCCGGACATCTGCCCGATCGCCATGTCCGTGCTCGGCGATGCGGCGAAGACGCTGGCCGAACGCGGCGATGCACCGTTCCAGGGCATCCTCGTCACTGTCGATCCGGAACGCGACACGCCGGCGGCGCTGGCGGCGTACGTGCAGACGTTTTCCGAGGACTTCGTGGGTGTTACCGGATCCGTGGCGGACATCACGGCGTTCGCCAGGAGCTTCCACGCGGGCTTCTCCAAGGCGCCGGTCGCGGACTCGGCCCTGGGCTACCTGGTGGACCACACGAGTCGCATCGCCGTGGTTGACCCGGAGGGCCGACATGTAGGTAACATTCGCTCACCGTTCGATGCGACCAGGATCGCCACGCTCTACCGAGCACTGGCAGATCGCTTCGGAGCAGGCAGGGGCGACCACTAGGAATGTCCGGGGTTTGAGTTCACCCGCCGAGCAGGGCGCCTACGCACAAGGCGCCCATGCCGAAGACACGTTTGCGGTGACGGGCGAAGACACTGGCGCCGCCTACCACCGGGTGCGCGGGCAGTCCTTGGCCCTTTGCGAACCGCTGGAACTCGACGACTACGGGGTCCAGGCCATCATCGAGGCGAGCCCGCCCAAGTGGCATCTCGCGCACACGACCTGGTTCTTCGAGACCTTCCTGCTGAAGACGCTGGTTCCCGATTACCGGCCCTTCCATCCAGACTTCGAATACCTGTTCAACTCCTACTACGACGCCGTCGGCGAGCAGTTTCCAAGGCCTGACCGAGGCACCCTGTCGCGACCGACGGTGACCCAGGTCATGGCGTATCGGCGGCACGTTGACGAAGCGATGCACGTCCTGCTCGACCCGGACGAAGCAGCGGTGCGCGACCGCATCGTGCTTGGACTCAACCACGAGCAGCAGCACCAGGAACTCCTCGTCACCGACATCAAGGCGAACCTGGGCCTGAACCCCCTGAAACCGGCGTATGAGGAGTCCGTCGATGGCGCCGACACGGAATCGCCCGTGCCGATGACCTTCATCGACTACAACGGCGGCATCGCCCAGATCGGCCTGGACGCGGGCGTAGATTTTTGTTTCGACAACGAAAGTCCCCGGCATCGTGTTTGGATCGACGACTTTTCGATCGCAAACCGCTTGGTGACGAACGCCGAGTTCGCGGCGTTCATCGCCGACGGAGGTTACGAGTCGCCCGCGCTGTGGCTCTCCGATGGCTGGCGCTGGCGGTGCGAACGTGCGATCAACTCGCCCATGTACTGGCGCGAAGCCGATGGCACCTGGCTGGAGTACCGTCTCGACGGCGAGCATCCGCTGGCGTCGGGGCAGCCCGTCACCCACGTCAGCCACTTCGAGGCGGATGCGTACGCCCGCTGGGCCGGCGCGCGGCTGCCGACGGAGGCGGAGTGGGAGTCGGTGGCGACGGAGCGCGGCATCGTCGGCAACTTCGCGCACGATGTGCTGCATCCCCAACCGGCGGCCGGTCAACGCTTGTCGCAACTGTTCGGCGACTGCTGGGAGTGGACGTCGAGCGCCTACGTGGCATACCCGGGATACGAACCGCTGCGGGGAGCGTTCGGCGAATACAACGGCAAGTTCATGTCCGGCCAGATGGTCCTCCGGGGCGGTTCCTGCGCCACGCCGCCAGGACACGTCCGCGCCACCTATCGCAACTTTTTCTATCCGCCGGACCGCTGGCAGTTCACCGGCATTCGGCTGGCGAAATCCACCAACCGGAGTTGAACCATCGATACCCGCACGACCAACGGGGAAGCGGTCTCCCGCTACGAATTCCTCGACCTCAAACCCGCGCTTCCCGACATGAACGCGGAAGTCCTGCACGGCCTGTCGCTGCCGGCCAAATCGATTCCGCCGAAGTACTTCTACGATGAAGCCGGCTCGAAGCTCTTCGACAGCATCACCGACCTACCCGGCTACTACCTGACGCGCACCGAAACGGCCATCCTGCGCGACAACAGCACGGCGATCGCCCGGCGGATGGATGCCCGCGCATGCCTCGTCGAGTACGGCAGCGGCAGCAGCGTCAAGTCGCGCCTGGTGCTCGACGCCTGCCGGCCGTTGGCCTATGTCCCGGTGGACATCTCCCGGGATCACCTGGAGCGCTCGGCGAAGGCGATCTTCGACGACTACCCGGCGTTGTCCGTCTATCCCACCTGCGCCGACTACACGGCGCCGTTCGCGTTGCCCGCGCCGGTGACCGCGTTGCCGCGTCTGGCGTTCTTCCCGGGCTCGAGCATCGGCAACTTCGAACCGGACGCCGCCAGCGGGTTCCTGCGGGGGGTCGCCGAGGTCGTGGGCGAGGGCGGCTGGCTGGTGCTCGGCGTGGACACGAAGAAGGATCGCGGGGTGCTCGATGATGCCTATACCGACGCCGGTGGCATCACCGAGCAGTTCAACCGGAACCTGCTGCTCAACATCAACAAGACCGTCGGTGCGGACTTCGAGGCCGAGAGGTTTCGTCATCTGGCCGTCTACAACGAAGACGCGGGCCGCATCGAGATGTACCTGGTCTCGAAGCGCGACCAACGCGTCACCGTGGCCGGAACGGAGGTCGTTTTCGCCGAGGGTGAAGCGCTGCACACCGAGAACTCCTACAAGTACGACCCCGAGGAGTTCGTTGCGAGGGCGGAGGGTTGCGGATTCGACTGCGTCGACGTCCTGCTCGACGACCGGGCCTACTTCATGGTACTCCTGCTCCGGGCCTCTAGGAATGCTCTGATCAAGCCATCCTTGGCTTGATCAGAAACGCAAAACAGAGCGCGGTCTTTTTTTGCGTGCAAATTCAACCCCGTGCGTCCTTGAATTTGGCGGCACATCCCTGTGCCGCGCTAGGGAAGGTCTTAATCAGAACTTCCCTAGCTAGAACTCGATGAGCACCCACTGGGGCACGAGCATGTCGGCCTGCTCCAAGTCGCCGAAGCCCTGGGTCGGGTCTCTCGGGGCGAGGTAGTACGGCTTGCCGATTTCCGGTACGACCTTGATCAGGCGCAACTTGCCGTTCTGCCGATACTCGTAGACGGTGCGTTTCTCGCCGGCGATGAGCGTCACGTCCGGTCCCCGCGCCTCGGTGATCGACACGGCGGGTGGTGGCTCGCGGGGCGGCGTGGTCGACGCAGGCGTTTTCTCGTCGATTGCGGGCTTTTGCGTCGCGTCGTTTACGCCTTCTTCGACGTGGTCGGCTTCCGCCACCTCCGGGAGTTCGTCGCGCTCCTCGGCCATGGCGACAAGCGGGAGCAACGCCGCCACAACAAGCGCCAGTGCGACCAGTGCGAACGAGGGCGATTGATGACGAGGTAGGGGCGGCACGGCGGTTGTGCTAACGTCGATGCGGAGGGAATCTAGCATGGCTGCCGACAAACCGTTACTGCTGGTCGACGGCTCTTCGTACCTGTTCCGCGCGTTCTACGCGCTGCCCGACTTGCGCACCCTGGAAGGATTCCCAACCGGCGCGATCCGCGGCGTCATCGGCATGCTGCGCAAGCTCGCCAACGACTTCGAAGGCAGCCCGGTGGCGGTGGTCTTCGACGTCGGCGGCAAGACCTTCCGCAACGACCTCTATCCGGAATACAAGGCCAACCGGCCGCGCATGGCGGACGATCTTCGGGTGCAGATTCCGCCCATCTTCGAGATCGTCGAAGCCATGGGCATGCCGCTGCTGCGCATTGCCGACGTCGAGGCCGACGACGTCATCGGCACGCTGGCGACCGAGGCGACGCGCGTGGGACGGCGGACCATCATCTCCACCGGTGACAAGGACATGGCGCAGCTCGTCTCCGAGCACGTCACCCTGGTCAACACGATGGACAATTCCGAGCTCGATCGCGACGGCGTGATCGCCAAGTACGGAGTGCCGCCGGAGCGCATCGTCGACTACCTGGCGCTAATGGGCGACACCGTCGACAACATCCCCGGGGTGCCCAAGGTCGGCCCGAAGACCGCCGCCAAGTGGCTTGATGCCTACGGCTCCCTGGATGAAGTGATCGCTCACTCTGGGGAGGTCAAGGGGAAAGCCGGAGAGAACCTGCGCGACACCGTCGACATCCTGCCGCTGTCCCGTGAACTGGCATCCATTCGCTGCGATGTCGACTTGGGCCTGGGAGTCCGTGATCTCACCCCGCAGCCAGCCGACGAAGCCAAGCTCCGGGAGTATTTCGAACGCTACGACTTCAAGCCTTGGCTCGAGGAGCTCGGCGGCGGCACCGCTCAAGCACCGGAACCGGAACCGCTGGAGGTCGCCGTCATCCGGGACCGCGAAGGTCTCGACGGCCTAGTGGAGCGGGCGCGCGACGCCGGCAAGTTGACCCTCTCGATCGAGACGACCGGCGCGCGGTTCATGGACACCGTGCCGGTGGGCGTGGCGCTCGGCGTCGAGGCGGGGGATGCGGCCTACGTTCCCGTCGGCCACGACTATCTCGGGGTTGCCGAGCAACTCGCCTGGAGCGAGTTTCTCGAACACGCGAAGCCGCTCCTGGAGGATCCCGGGGTGGTCAAGACGGGACAGGATCTCAAACAGACGAGCAGCCTCCTGGTCCGGTACGGGGTCGATCTCGCCGGCATCGGCAACGACACCATGCTCGAGTCCTACGTCCTCGACAGCGTCGGCGCGCGCCGCCACCAACTCGACGACGTCGCCAAGAAATACCTCGGCCGCGAAGCGCCCAGCCACGAGGCGCTCGCCGGCAAGGGTGCCAAGCGGCAGCCTTTGAACCAGATCGAGGTGGAGAACGTTGCGGAGTATGCCGCGACGCGGGTGGATCTCGTCACGCGGCTGCACGAAACCCTGCGGGCGAAACTCGAAGCCACCGGGCGTCTGGCGGAGGTCTACGACGAAATCGACCGCCCGCTGCTATCGGTGCTGTCGCGCATGGAACGCCGGGGCGCGCTGGTGGACGCAGGCCTGTTGGCGGAGCAGAGCCGCGAGCTCGCGACGGGCATGGAGAGCCTGGCGGCGCAGGCCTTTGAGGTGGCGGGCGAGGCGTTCAATCTGGGCTCGCCGAAACAGCTTCAGGAGGTCCTCTACGACAAACTCGGCATGCCGGCGCTGCGCAAGACTCAGAAGGGACAGCGCTCCACGGCGGAACCAGTGCTTCAGGAGCTTGCCAGTCGGGGCTTCGACCTGCCGCGCATCATCCTCGAACACCGGTCACTGTCGAAGCTGAAGTCCACCTACACCGACTCGCTGCCGGCGGAGATCAATCAACGTACCGGACGCATCCACACCTCCTACAACCAGGCGGTGGCGGCAACGGGCCGGTTGTCTTCGGCGGACCCGAACCTGCAGAACATCCCCATCCGAACGGCCGAAGGGCGACGCATCCGCCAGGCGTTCGTGGCGCCACGGGGACGCAGGCTCGTGGCGGCGGACTACTCGCAGATCGAATTGCGCATCATGGCGCACCTGTCCGGCGACGAGGGCCTGCTGTCGGCGTTCGCCGGCGGCGACGACATTCACCGGTCGACGGCGGCCGAGGTCTTCGGCTGCGGTCTCGACGCCGTCTCGGACGATCAGCGGCGCAGCGCCAAGGCCATCAACTTCGGCTTGATCTACGGCATGTCGGCGTTCGGCCTCGGCCAGCAGCTGGGGGTCAGCCGGCACGTCGCCGACGAGTACATCGAGCGCTACTTCGAGCGCTACCCGGGCGTCCATGCCTACATGGAGACCATCCGCGCCCAGGCCCACGACGACGGCTTCGTGGAGACCGTCTTCGGTCGGCGGCTGTGCCTGCCGGAGATCAACGACCGCAACCGGATGCGGCGCCAGGCCGCGGAGCGCACCGCGATCAACGCGCCGATGCAGGGCACTGCCGCCGACATCATCAAGCGCGCCATGTTGGCGGTGGACGCGTACTGCGCCGACCCCGGCGTCGATGCCGTGATGATCATGCAGGTCCACGACGAGTTGGTTCTCGAGGTTGCTGAAGGAGACGTGGACACGGTCATCGACGAAGTCACCGGCCGAATGCGGGACGCTGCCCGTCTGAGGGTGGAGTTGGTGGTCGACGTCGGCGTCGGCGACAACTGGGACGAGGCGCACTGATCGAGGATCGGATGGTGGCCGACTCGCCCGACGAAACGGACTCTGAGGAACTCGCGTCCACCGAGCCGGCCCGCAGGCGTGGCCGGCGGTGCGACAACTGCGGCGCGCGGCTGCGTGGCCGTTTCTGTAGTGCCTGCGGTCAGCGGGACGCGGCCTACGAGCAGATCGTCTGCGAGAACTGCGGCGCCGAGAAGCAGGGGCTCTACTGCGCGGTGTGCGGCCAGAACGACCGCAACTACCGGCGAACGGTGTTTCCCGTCGTCGGCGAGTTCCTTTCGGAGACGTTCGAGACGGACTCCCGCCTTTTCCGTACCGCCCGGGTGATGTTCACGCAACCCGGCCAGTTGTCCATCGAGTTCTCTCGCAACCGTCGTGCGGGCTATCTCTCGCCGTTCCGGCTCTACCTGTTCACCAGCATCGTCTTCTTCTTCGTTCTGTCGTTCAGCGTCGATCTTCCGGAAGGACCGTTGCTGCCGCCCGATGCCGCCGCCCGTGGCGGCGAGGGATTGAAGGGCGACCCGTTGCGCGGCCGTCCAGGGTTCCCGGGTCGAGTCGAGGTGGATTCGTCGTCGACGGACGATGAGCTGTCACCCGAAGTCGCTGAAGAACCGTCGACGCCCGAAGTCCCACCGAGCGTCACTGTCCAGATCGATTTGGGCGCCGATGAACAAACCGATGAAGATCAACAGGCCCCGCCGATCGCGGAGGAATCTGGCTTGACTCGGGGTCCAGGCGGCGTCCTGGAGATGACGCCGGAACTCAAGGAAAGAGTCGATTGGATCAAGGGCCTACTCGACGACTCCCGTAGGCGCAAGCTCGAGCAGATCCTGCGCCGACCGTTGGCGGGGGAGGCGGTCGCCTCGATCGTGAGGGTGATCGATCCCGGGGACGCCGATGCCGTCGGCGTGGGTAGCCGATACGTGATCGGCCAACTGATCGACGTGCTCCACCGGCCGTGGGACGCCGCCAAGGTCTGGCTCGAGAACCTGCCGGTGGCGATGTTCTGCCTGCTGCCCATCTACGCCCTGCTGCTGAAGGTCATGTACGTGGGTAGCAGACGCTACTACTCCGAACATCTCGTCTTCGCCATGCACATCCACACGGTCGCCTACCTGCTGTTCACCGTCATGGTGCTGGTTCCCGACGCCGGCATCGGTAGTTGGGTGAATTTCGTGTTGCTTCTGGGTCTCGCCGTCTACTATTTCATGGCACTCAAGCAGTACTACGAAAATGGGGCGTTCGCGACCCTCGTCAAGTACGTGTTGCTGGCCGCGATCTACTCCGGGCTTCTCGTCGTGACGTTAGCCGGCGCGGCTGCGGCGGTGCTGCTGTTGTTCTAGGACTGGCTGACAACGCCTCACGGGAGGTGGCTCTCCTTGGGTTCGAGCCAGGCACGCAAGGCAGCGACGACTTCGTCGGTGCCGAGTCCCGTAACGGCAGAGAACAGGAGCGCGGTCGAGTTCGGGGGCATGTTCGCCTGGGTTTTGTGTCGCGTCTGCGCGCGCGCGCCGCGTTTCAGCTTGTCCGCCTTGTTCAGCAGGACGAGCATTGGCATGGACCGATCACGACACCAGTCGATCATGCCCTGGTCGGACGCTCGTAGCGGATGGCGAATATCCATCACCAGAACGACTCCAACGAGGTTCCCGCGGCCGTTCAGGTAGTCGTCGACGGCTTGGCTCCAGATTTCGCGCTGTGACTTGGCGGCGCGGGCGTAGCCGTAGCCGGGGAGGTCCACGAGCCGTCCGCCATCGTGGACCGTGAACAGATTGATGAGTTGGGTGCGCCCCGGGGTTTTGCTGACCCGCGCGAGCTGCCTGCGACCGGTCAGTCGGTTCAGGGTACTCGACTTGCCGACGTTGGAACGGCCGACGAAGGCGACCTCGGGCACATCGTCGTCGGGACACTGACCAAGGCTGGCGGCACTCAGCAGAAAATCGCTCGCAAGCGGCCTTGGCGGCAATCCATTATCGGGCACGGTGGTTCGGCCCCGCGGCTTTCGGGTAAGTGTAGCCCCGCCGGGCAGACTAAGGTCGCTGCCGATAGGATTCGGTGCTATATAATTTCGCGCGCTCCGGCAACCGTCGGGGCCTAGGCGCCTGGCTTTTGGCGGGCGTTCGTAGCGACAATCGCGGATGGAAGGATGATTGTGGGATCGCGAACAACGGGATCGCGAACAACGGGACGGGGAGTCACCGCCGTTTGGTGTCTGGGAGTCTTCCTGTGTCTGGCCGGTCCCATCGCCCCGGCGGAGGAGGAATCTGTCGAGCTACGGGCGCCGGATGCCGCGGCCGGTCGTGTACTGGCCGGAACCTGCGCCGCCTGCCACGGCGAGGACGGCAACACCCTGTTGCCGGGGCATCCCAACCTCGCCGGGCAGAACGCGCGGTACCTGCTCCGGCAGATGCAGTACATGCGCGACGGTGGTCGTGATCCGAAGACCATGGCCGGCCAGTTGGACGCACTGACCGACGAGAATCTCGAGGACATCGCCGCCTTCTACGCGAGCCAGTCGCCGCGGGTGGGACAGGCGTCGCCCGAAGGCATTGCCGACGGCGAAGCGATCTATCGTGGCGGTATCGCCGACAAGCAGGTGGCGGCCTGTACCGCCTGCCACGCACCGGATGGCAGCGGCAACCCGCTGGCCGGGTTTCCGAGCCTCACGGGTCAGCCCAAGGACTACGTCATCGCCCAATTAACGGACTACCGGGAGGGCCGACGGACCACGGACCGGGAAGACTACGCGGGCATGATGCGCCACACCGCCGTCAACATGACGGACACCGAGATCGAAGCGGTGGCCAACTACCTGCTCGGATTGCATTGATCCCGCATCGTGTCTCACGTCTAATGTCGATCCGGCCGCGATCATCCCGAAGGGACGCCGATTCGACCATGAAGATCCGCCTCCTCATCCTTCTCGCCGGTGCTCTGGCAGCGTCGGCCTGGGCCGCCGAAACCGACGAACCACGAACGGTTCCGAGGTTCGCGGAGGGCACCCACTACACCCGGCTCAAAGCTCCCGTGGAGACACGGGATCCGAGCAAGATCGAGGTGGTGGAAGTGTTCTCCTACATGTGCCCGCACTGTTACACCCTGGAGCTTACGCTTGCACCCTGGCTCGCTGTGCAGCCGGATGACGTGGACTTCCACCGCGTGCCGATGGCTCACCAGGGTCTGCAGACACTGGCGCAGGCGTTCTATACCGCCGAAGCCCTGAACATCCAGTCGCGGGTGCATCTGAAGATCTTCGAGAGCATTCACGACTACGGGATCGACATGAGGCGCCCACAGTACATCCGCCGACTGTTCGTCCGCGAGGGCGGTGTCGACGAAGATGAACTCATGCGCACCTACGAGTCGTTCGGGGTGATGACCCAGGTCCGCCAGGCGGATGCGCAGACCAGGATGTACAAAATCGCCGCGACCCCGAGCATGGTGGTCAACGGCCGCTACCGAGTCGAAGTTTCGACGGCGGGTGGGCTCCCGGGGATGCTGCTGGTAGTCAACCAACTCATCGAAATGGAACGCGCTGAGATGACGTCGGCCGCGACCCCGGCGGAGGATTCCTAACCCGTCGTTTGCTAGCGGGAAGCCGCCGGCTTGCGCGCACTTGTCCAGACCTGTCTATGTATCTAGGCATCGATCTAGGCACATCCTCCGTCAAGGCGGTGGTGACCGATGGCGCTGCGGTCGTCGCCGAGGCGAGCGAGCCGTTGTCCGTGTCCCGACCCGGTCCGCGGATGTCCGAGCAGGCGCCGGCCGACTGGTGGCGGGCCGTCGAGGTCGTCATGGCGAAGCTTCGCCGCCACGGTCCCTCGGTGGATGCCATTGGCCTGTCGGGGCAGATGCACGGTGCTGTACTGCTAGATGCCCGGGGCCGCGTGCTGAGGGACGCGATCCTCTGGAACGACGGGCGATCAGACGCGGAATGCATCGCCTTGGAGGACGCGGTCGACGTCCCCGGGTTGACCGGCAACCGCGCGATGCCCGGGTTCACGGCGCCGAAGCTCCTCTGGGTGCGCGACCACGAGCCCGATGCATTCGCCCGGACGCGCACGGTGCTGCTACCAAAGGACTACCTGCGCCACCGCATGACCGGCGAGCTGGCGAGCGAGATGTCCGACGCATCCGGCACGCTCTGGCTCGACGTGGGTGCACGACGCTGGTCGGAGGAGATGCTTGCCGCGACGGGGGTCGACGAAACCAACATGCCACGGTTGGTCGAGGGTTCGGAGACGACCGGCACCCTGCGGCCCGAACTGGCCGCACAGTGGGGCATGAGACCCGTACCGGTCGTGGGCGGCGGTGGCGACCAGGCGGCCGGCGCAGTGGGTGTCGGCGCCGTTGCGTCCGGCACCAGTTTCATTTCCCTGGGGACGTCCGGCGTGTACTTCGTCCCCGACTCGACATACCGGCCCAACCCGCAAGGCGGCGTGCATGCGTTCTGCCACGCGCTGCCGGACACGTGGCATCAGATGTCGGTGATCCTCTCCGCCGCCAGCGCGTTGACGTGGGTGACGGGGTTGACCGGCGCTGCCTCCGAAGCAGCGCTGATCGACGAAATGCGGTCGTCGGACACGGGCCCTGGTTCGCTCTATTTCCTGCCCTACCTGTCTGGTGAGCGCACGCCCCACAACGACGCCGACGCCTTGGGCGCGTTCGTCGGCCTAGACCACGACGTGGACCGCGCGCGGCTCGGATACGCGGTTCTGGAGGGCGTCGCGTTCGCCATCGCCGACGGCCAGCGGGTGCTTCTCGAGGCAGGCGCGGACCTCGGCGAGGTGAGCGTGATCGGCGGCGGTGCACGCAGCCTCTATTGGGGCCGCATTCTGTCCGCGGCCCTGGGACGCCCGCTGCTGTACCGGGAAGACGCCGCCATCGGCCCGGCCCTCGGAGCGGCACGGCTGGCCGCGTTGGGACATGCCGGTGGCGACCCGGCGGACGTCTGTCCCCAGGCGCCGGTGGTGGAGACGGTCGAGGCTTCGGTCGGCGAGATGGATCGGGCGGCGGAGCGTTTCGGCGTCTATCGCGGCTTGTATCAGGATCTGAAGGCACGCTTCCGCGCGCTCCACGACTCCGCATAGCACCGCGCCGATTCGCGAAATCTCCGGGTGGCAAGCGGCGCCAACAGGCCATAATGGGCAGTCCCTGAGTCAAGGTGCTTGCCGATGAGCTTCTTTCCCGACGTCGACACGATCGTCTACCAGGGGCCGGATTCGACGGACCCGCTGACGTTTCGCCACTACGACGCCAATGCCCGGGTGCTCGGCAAGACCATGGCCGAACACCTCCGTTTCGCGGTCTGCTACTGGCACTCCTTCGACGCTCCGGGGTCCGATGTCTTCGGCACGGGTACCTGGGACCGGCCATGGGCCAACGGTGCCAACGATGGAATGTCCGCTGCCAAGGAAAAGCTCGCCGCGGCGTTCGAGTTCATGTCGAAGCTGACGGTGCCCTATTTCTGCTTTCACGACCGCGACGTGGCACCGGAAGGTGCCACCTTCGCTGAGTCGGAGAGGAACCTGCTCGCGATGGGCGACGAGATCGCCCGGGAGATGGAGCGCACGGGTATCAAACTCCTGTGGGGCACGGCCAACCTGTTCGGGCACCCGCGCTACGCTGCGGGCGCCGCCACCAACCCGAACCCGGACGTGTTCGCCCACGCGGCGGCCCAGGTGAAGTCGGCCCTCGATCTGACGCACCGCCTAGGCGGCGAGAACTACGTGCTTTGGGGCGGTCGCGAAGGCTACGACACGCTGCTGAACACGGATCTCAAGCGCGAGTCCGACCAGCTTGGGCGGTTCATGCAGCTCGTCGTCGACTACAAGCACAAGATCGGCTTCAACGGCACGCTGCTCATCGAACCGAAGCCGTGCGAGCCCACCAAGCATCAGTACGACTACGACAGCGCCGCCTGCTACAGCTTCCTGCAGAAGTACGGACTCGCCGACGAGTTCAAGCTCAACATCGAGTGCAACCACGCAACGCTCGCGGGGCACACCTTCCAGCACGAGGTCGCCTACGCCATCGCCCACGGCATCTTCGGCAGCGTCGACGCGAACCGGGGTGATCCGCAGAACGGCTGGGACACGGATCAGTACCCGAACAGTGTGGAGGAGGCGACCCTCGTGCTCTACGAGATCCTCCGTGCCGGCGGCTTCGCGACGGGCGGCTTCAACTTCGACGCCAAGATGCGCCGCCAGAGCACGGCCCGCGACGACCTCTTCTACGGCCACATCGGCGGCATGGACACCCTCGCCCGGGGGCTGGTGAACGCCGCGGCCCTGATCGAGTCGCAGGCGTTGTCCAAACACGTCGCCGACCGCTACGCAGGCTGGGACGGGGATCTAGGACAGCGGATTCTAGGCGGCGAGGCGAATTTCGACACCCTCGCCGCCTACATCGACACGACGAACCCCGACCTGTCGCCACGAAGTGGTCGCCAGGAGCTGTTGGAGAACGTCGTCGCCCGTTTCGTCAGGTAGTGGGACTCGCGGTGCGCACAACCGACACACCGTCGAGAGACGTGACACCCATCGGTCGGCGGGTGCTACGACTCGTCTTCAACGACACGATGGTCACCGGTCTCGCGATCCTCGGGGCCTGCACCGTCCTGTCCGTGGTCATCACGGTGATCACGTGGCTGTCCCATCGCGAACGTTTCGAGATCGACATCGGCTACTTCGACTACCTGGGGTTGCTCCTGTGACGAGCGCCCCGAAAACCGGGAAAACTACGCAGGCGATAAGATGAACATGGTTGCGCAAGCAGTGGAATCCTGGAATCGGACGGGAAGGGCAATGAAGATCTCTGCTGGACGGGCGGCGATTGCCGCAGCGGCGTCGATGCTTGCGACCCAATGCGTGCTCGGCGAGGAACAACAACCGGCGATCACGGCGGCGACCATCGACGCCTGGGCGACCGAGCTCTCCAACGCGGGTCGCTGGGGCGAGGACGATCAGCTGGGCACGCTGAACCTGATCACGCCGGCCGTACGCGTGGCGGCGGCGAAGCTGGTCACGGATGGTATTTCGGTGTCCATGGCGCACCCGCTGTTGACGGCCCGGTCCGCCGACAACTGGACACCCTTCGAACACGGGATGCAGGCGACGCCCGAACGGGCTGGAGGCTGGGCGACGGACACCTGGAGCCTGATGTTCCACGGCTTCGCGCACTCGCACATCGACGCCCTCTGCCACCTGGCCTACAAGGACAAGTACTACAACGGTTTTCCGATGTCCGGGACCACTGCCGAGGGCTGCAAGAATCTGGCGGTGACGAACATCGGCGACGGCATCTTCACCCGCGGCGTGCTGATGGACATCCCGCGCCTCAGGGGCAAGGCGTGGCTGGATCCGGGCGAGGCCGTGACCGTGGCCGATCTCGAGGCTTGGGAGAAACAGGCCGGAATCAAGGTGGGTTCGGGCGACGCGATCCTCTTGCACACAGGACGTTGGCTGCGCCGCGCCAAGGAGGGACCCACCCAGGGCGCCTATGCAGGGTTCCACGCCTCCACCGTACCTTGGCTGAAAGCGCGGGATGTCGCCGTGGTCGGCACCGACGGTGGCCTGGACGTCTACCCATCGGGCGTCCCCGACTCAGGCGCACCCGTCCACACTCTGGTGCTCACCGCACTCGGCATGCCGGTTCTCGACGTCATGGACTTGACGGAAGTCTCGGCCGCCGCGGCGGAACGCAAGCGCTGGACCTTCCTGTTAACCGCGGCACCCATGCGCGTGCCGAACGGCACGGGTTCTGCGATCAACGCGATCGCGACGTTCTAGCTGGCGTTGCGCCAGCGCTGGATCGACGGTATTTCGATGAAGAGTTGGGTGTTGAGCCGTTGCACTTTGATTCGGTTGGATGGCGAAGCGGCCGAGATGAGCTACGGACACGACTGATATCACCGCTTCTTGCGTTGGACACGATCACTTGGCAAGACGTACTGGTTGACACCGAGGTAACGCAGCGCACTGTTAAGGACGCATTGCGTAAGCTGGAGTGCTTCGTTGTCGAGGGTCAGCTCAGCCAGACCCATCGTGAGCACTGTGCGGCGGACGAAATGTCCAAGTTGGCGATGCTGCAGGAAGCGTGCGTGATGCCGCTCGTCATGCATGGAAAGTACAACCCATGGCGGCCTGAAGGCGACGATGACGTATGGGCTGGCCCCAGCACGGCCAGAATCGACGAAGACTGGTACACGCACGTTCAGGAACTGGATGAACAGGTGGGTTTGTCACCGGCCGAATATTGGCGTCGTCGTGCCGAGATTGATGATGCCAAGCTACGCTGCGCTGTGGTTCAGCCTTGCTCGCCGTCGGCACAGGTGCCGCACAACCCCTTGATCTCGACAACCGCGTTGTCGGCTCGGAACCCGTGCTCGTCTGCGATCTGGGACAGCAACGTCTCGAGTCCTCTCGATTCCACCTCGTCGACGTGTCCGCATGAGGAACAGAGCAGGAACTGGCTCTCGTGAGCATGATCGGGATGGTCGCACGGCAAGTACGTCTGCGCGGACTGCAGACGGTGGACGAGGCCGGTTCGCATGAGGAAGTCCAGATGTCGGTAGACGGTCAGGGGCGCGATCTTGCGTTCCTGCCGCTGCTCCAGCAGCGCGATGAGTTCGTAGGCGGAAAGCGGCCGGTTGCGGGCGAGCATCTCCGCGTAGACCGCTAGTCGGGCCGGCGTCAGCCGCGCGCCCTTCGCAGCGCAGCGCGCTTCGGCGAGCCTTCGCCATTTTGCTGCGAGCGGTGCCGTCCTCGCCGACCGTTTAGCCAATTCGAATCATCCTCCGGAGTCCGTCGATCTCGGGTGCCGGCCATCCTGGTTCATCGGGTTCGACCGGGACGGGGTGGTCGCCGCGCCACGACATTTTCGCAGCCAATGCCAAAGATGCGCCGAGCCAAGGAGCACTGCGCCGGCAACGGTCATCGGCTCCTCGTACGCCGACAGCGCTTCTAAGAACGCGGCCAGCACTAGCAATCCTAAGCCAACCAATGCCGCGCTGACGAATAGTCTGTTGTCGCTCACCGGCCGTGTTTTCCAGATCACCCGAAGACTCACGGGAATCGCGACGACTACGAAGAGCCGGTGTACAAGCTCGTTCTCCGCCGCCTGGCCGGCCATCGGCATCAGTGCTACGAGTACCGGCAGGGCCACACAGTGGAGCACGCAAAGCATCGAGATTCCGACCGCGTAGAGATCCAGGCGCGCTACCGGACTCCACCGGAGGCCCTTGGCGTCAGACGGGACCATGGGAACTGCCCCGGTTGCCATGCACCGACGATCGATTGCCGCGTAGCGCCCGGTCCCGTTTCCTATGCCGTTCGCCATCATCGATCACCGAATGGACCGACTTCGAATCCAGCGTCATGTGCGTTCCCTGTCGCGAAAAGATATGTTATAACTTACCTTTCCCCGCGTCGCAACAACGCCTTGCGCTTGTTGCCTTGCGCTTGTTTGCGTAACTGCAGGCCATGAACAACCGGAACGCTGAGTACGACATCGCCGATCGCATCGGCGACAGTCGCGCCCCGTCGGGCACCTTGCTACGACCGAATTCCCTCCCCCGGGTACGTCGGCCGCGTCGCTGGCTTGTGCACGACGGAATCATGACGAGCACGCCACCCGGACCTCGTCGCCTGTTGCAGCAATGGGCTTTGCTGGCCGCGTTGGTGCTTGGCGTCGGGCAGTCGGCCGCCGACACGCACCTGCACCTCGATGAACATGGTGGCCATGGTGGCCATGAAGAGGAGGCCTGCACGCTCTGTGCGATCTTCGAACCGGGACATGTTCCGGATACCGGATCGGTTGACACGCGGCCGTCCGAATGGCGCCGGTCCGACGACGTACCGGTGTTCTCGGCCACCCTTTCTCCGCGCCCCTACGAGGTCTGCCACCCCCGCGCCCCTCCCATCTCCTGACCGCAACGAATCGAGCGCGCGCCCGTTCGCGGGCGTCGCTCGCCTGTTCGCTCATTTTTCTGGAGATGCACTATGAATCGCATGCAACGACTTTTTGCGGCCGTGACAACTTGCCTCGGCGTGGCCGCGTCCGCCGAGGAGACTCCCGACGAGGAACGGCCATCACAGATCGAGGAGGTCGTCGTCTCGGCACACCCGCTCGCGGGCGATGGACTCGCCCAGGCCAGCGACGTGCTGACAGCCGACGAACTCCAACGCAAGGTGGTGGACAACATCGGTGCGACCGTCGGCAACGAGCCGGGTATCCACAACAGTTCCTACGGCGCGGGCGCGGGTCGTCCCGTCATCCGCGGCCTCGGCGGCGCCCGCGTGCGCATCATGGAGGAACAGATCGACACGCTTGACGTTTCCGTCAGCAGCGGCGACCACGCGGTCACGGTCGACCCCTTCCTCGCCGAGCGCGTGGAAGTCCTGAAGGGATCAGCGACCCTGCTGTACGGCTCCGGCGCCATCGGCGGCGTGGTCGATGTCCACACGGGACGCATCCCCCACGAAGTGCCGGAGCGCGTCCGCGGCGCCCTCGACCTGCGCGGTGCCGACAACGGCGACGGCAGGGGCGGAACACTCCGGCTCGACGGTGGCGGGGGCAACATCGCGTGGCACGTCGACGCCTTCGCCCGCGAGGCGGACGACTACGACATTCCCGGGTTCGCCGAGCCCGCGGCCCTGCACGCCCTCGAGGAAGAGGAAGAGCATCACGACGAGGATGAGCACGGCGATGACGACCATGGGGACGAGCACGGGCACGAGGACGACGAGCACGAGGACGAGCACGAGGAGGAAGTCCGCGGATACGTGCCCGGCAGCGGTGTCGAGGTCCGCGGCGGTTCCGTCGGTTTCTCTTTCGTAGGCGATCGCGGCTCCATCGGTCTTTCCGTCAGCGGCCTCGACTCCGTGTATGGCATCCCCGGCCACAGCCATGCCCACGGGCACGACGAACATGAAGACGAACACGAACACGAAGAGGCCGGGCACCACGACGAGGAGCACGCCGACGACGATCACGAAGACGAAGCGCATCACGGCGAGGAGGCCGAGGACACTCCCGTCGTCGACCTTGCGCAGACGCGCATTGACTTCGACGCGGGTCTGGCCGACCCGTTCGATGGCTTCGAGCACCTCAACTTCCGGCTCGGCATCAACGACTACGAACACGTGGAGAACGAAGCCGGCGAGGTGGGAACGGCGTTTTCCAACGAGGCCTGGGAAGCGCGCGTGGAACTGTCGCACGGTCCGGCCGGCGGCTGGCGCGGCGCCCTCGGTATCCAGCTCGGCGACCGCAAATTCTCGGTGGTCGGCGAAGAAGCCTTTACGCCCCCCGTCGACACGTCGTCCAGCGGCGTGTTCTGGGTCGGCGAGCGCTCTCTCGGCGAACTCGGACTCGAGGCGGGCGTGCGCTACGACCGCGTCGCACACGACCCCGCGCACGGCCTCAGTCGCGACTTCAGCGGACTGAGCGCGTCGCTGGGCCTCATCGTGCCGCTCAGCGAGCGCTGGGAGGGCACCCTGCTGGCCGACTACTCGTCCCGTGCCCCAGTGGGCGAGGAACTCTTCTCGGACAGCCCGCACCCCGGAACCGGCGTCTTCGAGATCGGCGATCCCGGGCTCGACCCTGAAAAGGCCCGCAACCTCGCGGCCACACTCACCGGCGGCGGCGACCGCTGGTCCCTCGTGGGAACCTTCTACCACACGAATTTCGCGGGCTTCATCTACCAGGCGGCGACGGGCCAGGAAATGGACGGCTTCGACGTGCGCCGCTACGCCCAAGCCGACGCGACGTTCGCGGGCTTCGAGGCGGAAGGGCGCGTTACCGTCGCCGAGTGGGCCGCTGGAACGCTCGACGTCGGGGCTTTCTACGACAGGGTGTCGCCGAAAATCGACGTATCCGGCAACGACAACCTGCCGCTCATTCCGCCCGACCGGGTCGGCGTGTCCCTCGAGTTCACGAGCGACCGCCTACTGGCCAGCGTGGACTACGTGCGAGCTTCGGAAAAGGACGACGTCGCGGACTTCGAACTGCCGTCGGACGCCTACGACGACCTGCGCGCGCGCGTCGGCTTGCGTATTCGCCCGGGCAACACGACGGTCGACCTGTACCTCGCCGGGCGCAACCTCACCGACGACGAGCAGCGGCTGCACACGTCCGTCGTCAAGGATCTGGTGCCCCAACCGGGACGCACCATCGAAGCGGGAGTGCGCGTGCGTTTCTAGGTTCCGCTGATCAACCCCGTGCATGGGCTTGATCAGGAGTAAATCCAAAGCGCGTTGGCGTTGGGGGTGGCAGCGCGCCTTTGGTGTGGTTAGAAGTGGGCCCGATAGTTGATGGCTTGCAGGCCGACGTGACCTGCTATGTCACCGGCTAGCGTGAAGAGCTTCGGTTGATTGCGGAATTCGAAGAGCCGGTAGAGTTGATACTCGCTGCTATGGCGCAGCCTGCGATTGCGTTCACTCTTGTTGAAGGTTTCGCCGGCGAGCTGAAAACGCAGCATGTCCAGGTAGTCCTGAACGGCGGCTTCGACCTCCGCCGTACTCCAGTTTCGCGCCATGACCCAATCGTACAGAAAGTGACGAGGCTGCCGCGCGCGGGTTCCGAATACAGGTGATGTCCGACGATTAAGAGCAGGGACTGGCGGTCGTCACATCCGCCCTACGGGGTGGTGACGACCAGTTTCGTGCAGGCGGTGCCGAAGACTTCCGGATACTGCTTCGGGTAGTCGCTCTGGCACTCCTCGATCGCGGCCATGGTGCGGTTGACCACGTAGCCGTGCACGAGACGGGCGTCGGCTTCGCTCAAGATCTCCTTGAAGCCGGGCATGCCGACGGTGCTGTAGACACCCTCGCGGACGATCAGGTTCCAGCGGGAGTGGCTGGCCGCCGGCAGGTACTTCAGGTCGGGCACCGAGCTTCCCGAGTGGACGTCGGAGCCGTGACAGGATGAGCACCAGGTGTGATAGAGCATCTGCCCTTCGGCCAGCTCCTCTTCGCTCATGGCTATTTCCGGCGGCTCCGGGATGTTCACATAGGTGACTTGGGGTTCTGGCAGGTTCGCCTCGCTACCCAGCTTGAAGGCGAGCAGGCGTCCCTCGGAGAGCAGGTTGCCCCGGTGTCGGGGCGCGCCGGTGAACAGGGTGAAGGACCCGCCCCAGCCGGCGATGACGGCGACGTACTGCTCGCCGTCGATGGCGTAGGTCACCGGCGCGGCGATGATGCCGGTGTATACCGGCGTCTCCCATTTGAGTTCGCCGGTGTCGGCGGCGTAGGCGGCGAAGTGGCCGTCCGAGCGGCCTTGGAAGACGAGGTTTCCGGCGGTGGTGAGGACGCCGCCGTTCCACGTGCCCGGATGCTGCACGCGCCACGCTTCCTCTTGCTGAACCGGATCCCAGGCGGCGAGGTGGCCCTTCATGGATTGGAATATCGCGGCCCGTTCCTCCACCGTCTTCGGCGGCAGCAGCGGGGTCAGGTCTATGCCCGAGTTGAATGCTCCGGGCTGGTACTCGAAGTCCTGTTTGCGCGCGTAGGGGAAGCCCATCTCGATGGCCGGGATGTAGACGTAGCCGGTGGCCGGGTTGTAGGCCATGGGGTGCCAGTTGTGTCCGCCGTGGGCGGATGGAAAGACAAGCGCCGTGTCGTTCGGGTGGCGCGCCTCGGGAATCTCGACGGGGCGTCCCGTGTCCGGGTCGACGTGGGTTGCCCAGTTGATCGGCACGTAGGGTTCGGCGGAGATGAACCGTCCATCGGTGCGGTCGAGGACGTAGAAGAAACCGTTTTTCGGCGCCTGCATGATGACCTTTCGCAGGGTGCCGTCGATGACGATGTCAGCGAGGATCATGTGCTGGGTGGCGGTGTAGTCCCAGGTCTCGCCGGGGGTCGTCTGGTAGTGCCAGACCAGCGTGCCGGTGTCGGGATTCAGGGCGACGATGGAAGCGAGGAACAGGTTGTCGCCACCGCCCGGACTGCGCAGATCCCGGTTCCACGGGGTGCCGTTGCCGACGCCGACGTAGAGCAGGTTGAGTTCGGGATCGAACGCCATGGAGTCCCACGCGGTGCCGCCGCCGCCGATCTCCCACCATTTACCGCCGCTCCAGGTCTTCGCGGCGAGTTCCATGGCGGGGTTCTCGAACGGCTTCGACGGATCGCCGGGCACGGTCCAGAACCGCCAGCGCTCGTTCCCCGTCTCGGTGTCGTAGGCGGTGACGTAGCCGCGCACGCCGTATTCGCCGCCGCCGTTGCCGATCACCACCAGGTCGTTGATCACGCGCGGCGCACCGGTGATCGTGTAGGGCCGTTCCCGGTCGATGGTCAGGGTTTCCCAGATCACCTCGCCGGACCCGGCGTCCAGGGCGACGAGCCTGCCGTCCAGGGTGCCGACGAAGACCCGACCCTTCCACACTGCGACACCGCGGTTGACCACGTCGCAGCAGGCGTACTTGCCCCACTCCCTGGGCACTTCGGGATCGTATTTCCAGATCAGCTCGCCCGTGCGGCCGTCGTTGGCGTAGACGCGGCTCCAGGTGCCGGTGGTGAAAAGCACGCCGTCGACGACGATGGGCGTGGCTTCGAGTCCCCGGGTGTCGCCGGTGTCCCAGTACCAGGCGAGGCCGAGCTCGGCGACGTTGGCGTCGTTGATGTCGGCCAGCGGACTGTGCCGCTGCTCGTCGTAGGTGCGGCCATGGGCGAGCCAGTTGCCGGGCTCTTCGTTCGCGGCGGCTATGCGCTCCCCTGCCACCGTCGCCGTGGCGGCGCGGATGGCCTCGGCGCGGGCCGAGGCTTCGTCGACCGACATCTCGGCGGCACCTTGTTCGGAGGCGCCGTCCCGGTCGCAGCCGCCGAGCAAGCCGATCGCCGTCAGGACAAACAACATTCGCCGCATGATTTCGCCTTTCAGTTCCGCTGGTCGAGTCTGGAGCCGCCGTCCGAGCACGGACGGCAAGGCGTTGAAGCATACAACCCAACAGAACAGCGCAGAAGTTCGCGTCAGCGAACTTCAATGCGCCCGTGTATCCGGTGTATCCGGGTCGTTATGGATACGACGTCGCCAATGTCGGTATTCTCAGCAACCCAACGAGTGGAGGTGGCACGTGGCGGAACCACAATTGATGCAGTCCCCCGCCGACTGGGAACTCGAACAGCAGGAGTGGATCGAGGCCCTGGCCGGCGTCCTCCACGAGCGCGGCGGCGACGACGCCACGGCGCTGCTCGCGCGGTTGCAGCACGAACTCTCGCAGAAGGGCATCGTGCTCACGGATGCGGCGCTCAACACGCCTTACAAGAACACCATAGGTCTCGCCGACCAGCCGCCGTATCCGGGCGACATCGAACTCGAGAGCCGTATCGAGGACATCCTGCGCTGGAACGCTGCCGCCATGGTCCTGCAGGCCTACGACAGCGGCTCGGGCGTGGGCGGTCACATCGCCACCTACCTGTCCGCGTCGACCATGATGGAGGTGGGCCTGAACCACGTCTTCCGTGCCGCGGACGAGTCGTACGGCGGCGACCAGGTGCACTTCCAGGCGCACACCGCACCGGGGATCTATGCCCGGGCGTTTCTCGAAGGGCGCATGAGCGAGACGCAGCTCAAGAACTTTCGCCGCGAACTCGGTGACGGCGGCGGACTGCCGTCGTATCCCCATCCCCGCCGGATGCCGGCGTTCTGGCAGATGCCCTGCGCCAGCATGGGATTGTCGACGCCGAGCGCCATCTACCAGGCCCGGTTTGCCAAGTACCTCGAGCATCGCGGCCTGAAACCGGACAACGGCGGCAAGATCTGGGCGTTCATCGGCGACGGTGAATCCGACGAGCCGGAAGTGCTTGGCACCATCGCCATCGCCGCCCGGGAGCAACTCGACAATATCGTCCTGGCGGTCAACTGCAACCTGCAGCGCCTCGACGGCCCGGTGCGCGGCAACGGCAAGATCATCCAGGAGCTCGAGAGGGCCTTCCGGGGCGCCGACTGGCATGTCATCAAGGTCATCTGGGGCAGCGGTTGGGACGTCCTACTGCAACGCGACGTGGAAGGCATCCTGCAGGCGCGCATGGAGCAGGCGGTGGACGGCGACTACCAGATGTACACGGTGTCACCGGGTGACGTCGTTCGCGAGCACTGGGTTGAGAACAACCAGCCGCTCAAAGACCTGATGAGCGCACTCACCGACGAGGAGATCCGCTCCATCAAGCGCGGCGGCCACGATCACAAGAAGATCTACGCGGCCTTCAAGGAGGCCGAGGAAGTCACCGGCAAACCCTGCGTGCTGCTGTTGAAGACGGTGAAGGGCTACGGCCTCGGCCCGGACGTCGAGGGCCGTAACACGGTCCATCAGAAGAAGCACCTGAATCCGTCCGAGCGGCTGGCGTTGGCGGAGCGGCTGCGAATCCCCTTGTCCCGTGAGCAGATCGAGCGGGCCGACTTCTACCGGCCGGCGGACGACAGCGACGAGGTGCGCTACCTCAAGGCCCGGCGGCAAGCCTTGGGTGGCCCGCTGCCGAAGCGCACCGTGAACTGTCCGACACTCGAACCGCCGCCGCTGGCGTTCTTCCAGGACATGCTCGACGGCTCCCGCGGTCGCGAGGTGTCGACCACCATGGCCATGGTGCGCATGCTGCAGAAGCTTTTGCGGGAGAAGCGTCTCGGGCGCTACATCGTGCCCATCGTGCCGGACGAGGCGCGCACCTTCGGCATGGACGGCCTGTTCCCCCAGGCTGGCATCTACTCGCCGGCCGGCCAGCACTACAAACCCGTGGATGCGGGCACGATCGCACCGTATCGGGAAGCCGAGGACGGCCAGATTCTCCAGGAAGGCATCTGCGAGACCGGGGCCATGGCGTCGTTCCTGGCGGCGGGCACCGCCTACGCCAACTACGGTCTGCCCATGGTGCCGTTCTACATCTTCTATTCGATGTTCGGCTTCCAGCGCGTCGGCGACATGGTCTGGTCCTGCGGCGACATGATGTGCAAGGGCTTCCTGCTCGGTGGCACCTCCGGTCGCACGACGCTGAACGGCGAGGGCGTGCAGCATCAGGATGGCCACTCGCACCTGATCGCCTCCACGGTGCCGAATCTCGTCAGCTACGACCCGGCGTTCGCGTTCGAGCTCGCGGTCATCGTCCGCGACGGCATCCGTAGGATGTACCAGGATCAGGAGGACGTCTTCTACTACCTGACGCTCACCAACCAGAACTACGTCATGCCGCCCATGCCGGAAGACGCGCCCGAGGGGATCGTCCGGGGCATGTATCCGTTGCAGCGGTCGGCGCGGGCTTCGGTGAACCTGCTCGGCAGCGGCGCGATCATGACCGAAGTCCTCGAGGCGGCCGAGACCCTGCGGGCCATGGGCAAGCGGGTGAACGTGTGGAGCGTGACCAGCTACACCGAACTCGCCCGCCAGGGCACCGCCGCCGAACGGGCGCAGATGCTCACCGCGGGCGGGGCCGACGAGCTGCCCTACGTGGAGTCGCTGCTTGCCGCCGAGAACGGCGTTTTCGTCGCCGCCTCGGATTATATGAAGTCCCTGCCGCTCCTCATCGCGCGCTGGTTCCCGGGCCCGTACACCGTGCTCGGCACCGACGGCTACGGACTGTCGGAGTCGAGGGAAGCACTTCGCGGCCACTTCGAGGTGTCCGCAGCGTGGATCGTGTTCGCGGCGCTGTCGACGCTCGCCCGGGCCAACAGGGGTACGGTGAAGGACGCCGTGGAGTACGCCTCGCTTGCCGGCCTTGACCTGGAAAAGGCGATACCGGCGTAACAAGCGATGTCTGGTTCTAAGCCAACTGTGATTTAGAGCCAATACGTCTAACAAGGCGCTTCTCATCCTCGTTCCGCGGGTGCTAAATAAACAGCATCTAAGTGCTGCAAAATTAGCAAACAATGGACGACCACGTACACCTTACCCGGCGTGAGCGGCAGATCATGGATGTGCTCTACGAACGCGGCGAGGCCTCCGTCGGCGAAGTGCACCGCGTTCTCCCCGATGCACCGAGCTATTCCGCCGTTCGGGCGCTCATGCGCAAGCTGCTCGACAAGGGTCACGCCTCGTACCGCCGGGAGGGCACCCGCTACGTCTACCGCCCGATGTTGGCCCGCACCCGCGCTCGCCGAGGTGCGCTTGATCGGGTCGTCAACACCTTCTTCGATGGCTCGGCGGCGGACGCCGTCGTCGGCCTGCTGGGCTCCAGGCGGGAGCTCTCCGACGACGAAGTGGCGCGCATAGAAGCGGTGCTGGCCAAGGTCAAGAACACGACCGCTTCCCGGTCCTCGGACCCCGACGAGTGACCGACGTCGTCCCCATCGACGCTCGCTGGGTCGTTCAGGTCGTGCTGTGCTCGGCGCTGTTGACCACCCTCGCGGCGGTCTCCTTCCGCAGCAATGCGGTGACGCGCCGCGCCTATGCGCTGGTTGCGGGGCTGCTGCTGATCCTGTTGCCGTTCGTCCTCGCCCTGACCAGTGCGTGGCACTGGACGGCCCCGTTCGAGGTTCTGACGACGGTGTCGCTGGCGTGGAGTGTGTCCATTCCCTATTGGCTGGTGGCGGCGTGGGTTTGCGTCGCCCTGGGTCTGAACGCGCTTGCGCTGGCCCACTTGATTCGCACCCGGCGGGAACTGGCCCGACTGCCACGGGTGGACGATCCAGGCATCCTCGGCGAGGCGCAGCAGGTCGCCGCGCAGCTCGCGTTCCACCAGCCCTACAGCCTCCATCTCGGACCGACCTCGTGCTCGTCCGCACTGGCCGGCAATCGCATCGTGCTGCAGACAGACGCCCGGGATTGGCAGCCGAGGGCCTTGCGCGCCGTGCTCGCCCATGAGTTCGTTCACCTGCAAAGACGAGACGACCTGTGCCTGTTCGCCCTGCGCCTGGTCCTGCACTGGTATTGGTTCGCGCCCTGGGTCGCCTTGCTGCGCCAGCACTTCGCGACGGCCATGGAACAGAGCTGTGACGACCGCGCCGCCGAGTGCCTGCCGAGCAGCGCCGACTACCTGGACGGCGTACTCTGCGCGGCCCGCGCGCAACAGACGCCGCCCGTCGTCGCCGCCTTCGGCAACGCCGTGGTCGAACGCTTCCAGCGCTTCCTCGGCAGCCGTGAACGGCAGCTTGATGTCGGTGGTGTCTACTGGGCGTTGGTAGCCGTGGTAGGTACCGCGCTGCTCCTTACCAGCGTCGAATTCGAGGCTCGCGAGGCGAACCGCGGCAGTTGGGCGGCCGACTCGGCGGGACTGCCGACGGTGACGGCGCCGCGGCCGCTTGTCCTTCCCGAGGTGCAGGAGCAGGCGGTGATCGGTGAACGTGACACCCACCGTGACTTTCAGCCCATCTACCCGGGCGCCGCCCTCCAGGACGCCATCGAGGGGTCCGTGGTGGTTAGGTACCGGATCTCCCGGGATGGACGGGTCGTCCGTCCCGAGGTGGTTTCCAGCGAGCCCGAGGGCGTCTTCGACGACGCCGTCCTGCGGGCTGTCTCGCAGCGCGAATACACCCCGGCCCACGACCTGGTCGATGCGGGACAACCGGTGGCCGATCACCTGGTTCGGCGCTTCGATTTCCGCCATCCGGATGGCCACGCGAACCAGACCTTCGAGATCCAACTGCGCTGAGGCAGCGACTCGTGAACTCCGATAACCAAGGGCAATGCCGCCACACGAAAAGAACAGGCGGCAGCTTGCACAACCGAGCGGCCTACCGGCACTCCGGTCGTCCATTTGGACGCCGGAGTGCCGGCGTTTTCCGACGCCGCCCGACTACCGTACTTCGACGGCCGCGCATGAACGAGGAGAAAGCCCATGCTTCGCTATGTGACGGCGTCCGTCCTAGGCGCCATTGCCACCATCGGCCTGCTGACCTTGATGCAGGCCCTCATCGCCGATCCCAAACCCGCTGAGGCGGCTCCCTTCGAGGGGGATTCGGTCGACTGGGTCCGCCTGCTGGAGGATCGCGATCCCGAGAGGATTGATCGACGCCCGGAGCGCATAACGCCTCCGGACGACCCGCCGCCCAAGCCGCCGCCGCCGATCATCGGGGGCGACCGCGGTCAGGAAATCGTCCTTCCGGGGCCCTACGTCCCGCCCAAGCGTGACCCGGATCTGAGCTTCAGCCAAGATGGCGAGTACCTACCGATCACGAGAGTCCAGCCGATCTACCCCCGGCGGGCGCTCTCAAGGGGCCTCGAAGGCTATGTGCTCGTCGAGTTCGTGGTCACCGAGACCGGCACGGTCAGGGACCCCGTGGTGCTCCTCGCCGATCCGCCTGGCTATTTCGACCGTGCGGCGTTGAACGCGGTATTGAAGTTCAAGTACAAGCCGCGGGTCGTGGACGGCGTCGCCATGGACGTACCGGGCGTACGCACCCGAATCGTCTTCGAGATCGCCGACCCGTAGGGGCCACGCTTGTCGTCGCCCTTCCTGGCACGACGGCTGTCCGGGCACTCCGTAGGGGCGACGCTTGTCGTCGCCCTTCCTGACACTCCCGTAGTTACCGGCGGCGTCTAGGCGCCCGCGGCTGTCGGGGATGCGCCTCCGACATGTCCATCAGCTTGTCGATGTGGGGAAGCAGGTCCTCGTAGGTCGCGCCGGCACCCAGCTGCACCGGGTCGTTGACCCAGACCTCGCTGCGGCTGTAATTGCCGCCGGCGGCGTGGATCACGGCACCGTTGGGGGCGTCTTCGCTGCACATGTAGAGCACCGCCGGGCTGACGAGGTTCGGGTGGCGCATGGGGTCCGGTTCGGTGAGATCCTCGTCGCGGCCCGGCACGGTGTTGGTCATCCGGGTCGCGGCGCCGGGGCCGAGACAGTTGACCCTGACGTTGTGGTTGGCGCCCTCTAGTGCGAGCACGTTGGCGAGCCCCAGCATGGCCATCTTCGCGGCGCCGTAGTTGGACTGGCCGAAGTTGCCGAAGATGCCCGAGCCGGAACTGGTAAAGACGATGCGTCCGTAGTTCTGCTTGTACATGTGCGGCCAGGCGGCGTGGGTGACGTAGGCGGTGCCGGTGAGGTGCACCTGCATGACCACGTCGAACTCGTCGAGGGTCATGTTCTTGAAGGTCCGGTCGCGCAGGATGCCGGCGTTGTTGACCAGGATGTCGATGCGCCCGTAGTTGGCGATGGCGTCGTCGACGATGCTCTTGGCCCCGTCGCGGTCGGCGACCGAAGCCCTGTTGGCCACGGCTTCCCCGCCGAACGCCCTGATCTGTGCCACCACGGCATCGGCCGCATCGCCGGCACCGGTGCCGTCCACGGAACCGCCGAGGTCGTTGACCACGACCCGGGCGCCCCGCTTGGCGAATTCGATGGCGTGGCTGCGCCCGATGCCGCCGCCGGCGCCGGTAACCGCCGCGACCTTGCCGTGGAACTCGCTGTCCTTGAAGTCGTCCATGGATGTCCCCCTCCAGTGATCGGTCTATGCTTGACGGCCAATGACGCGAGATCAGATCAGCCAGTACAAGAAGGCCGGTTATACCATCGTTCCCGGCTTCTTCGCACCGCGCGAAGCGGCGGCCCTGAAGTCCGAGGTGGAGCGCTGGATCGCCGCCGGCCTGCCCCGCGACGTGTCCGTGGCGGAAGGCAAACGCAACCTGCAGCTCATCCCGCTCTGGCCCCACAGCCGGCTGTTCCGCGCCCTGCCTTTCCATCCCCGTGTGCTGACGGCGGTGTCCGCGCTGCTCGGCGACCCGGTGGTGAAGATCCTCGACCAGATGTTTTACAAGCCACCGGGCGACGGCATGGGGACCAACTGGCACACCGACAACGCCTACTTCCGCATCCCCCGACCGATCCGAGGCTGCGCCATGTGGATCGCCATCGACGACGCGACCCGGGAGAACGGCGCCCTGAAGGTCGTCCCCGGTGTGTACAAGCGCGAACTGCCGCACGTGCGGGATCCCGACAGCGACCACCACATCCGTACACACCTCGACGAGTCCAGCGCGGTTCATTGCGAACTCGCAGCCGGTGGGGTCGTGTTCTTCTGTTTCGGAACGCCGCATGCGACCGGACCGAATCCCACATCGCGGCCACGCGCGGGCGTTGGTGTTCATTTCGTGAACTTGGATCACGCGAGCGAGGAGATGCGCGCCGGTAGCCGCTGGCAGCATGTCCATCTCAGCGGCGAAGCCGCCAGCGGCGGTGAGCGCGAGTACGGCGAGACGGTGTCGTTCGCGGCGGAGATGGACCGGGTGGTCGCTGGATGATGCACCGGGGCGGATGACATGGCCCGGGTGCGGCGCCGGGACCCGCGCAGCGACGAGGCGCCGGTGCAGACGTGCAACGAGGGGGATGCGGCACAAGCCGCGCAGGCGTTCGAGGCCCTCTACCTGCGCCACAAGGACTACGTGCTGCGCGTCGCGCTCAGATTCGTTCCGGACACGGACACCGCCCTCGACGTGCTCCAGGAGACCTTCGCCTACCTCCTGCGCCGCTTTCCGCCGACCGGCGAGGGACTGGTACTCACCGCCAAGCTGACTTCCCTGCTGTACCCGGTGGCGAAGAACACCGCGATCACGGCGTTGCGCAAGGCGGGGCGCTTCCCATCGGGGGACCAGGAACCGTACCGCTCGGCACCGTCAAGTCCCGGCTTCATCTGGGGATCGCGAGGCTCCGTTCTTCGGATTTCGCGAAACGCCTGCTCGCGTTCGCCATGCGCGTGGTGGCTCTGGACGCAGGAGCCTCGTGATGGCGAGGGCGCTCAAGCTGGCTCTGGCGGCGTTGGCCGTCTGGCTGCCGACGGCGGCCACGGGGTGACCGTCCAACAAGCCGTCCCCGTGCCCGATGGCGTCCGCTACGAGACGACCGTCGACTAGTCAACTGCCGGACGCCAAGAGCGCTTAAATCGCTTTCCTATTGGCGAATGCGGAAGTCGTTGGCCCCGGAGTGGTCCTTGCCGCGCATGAGGTAGAGCGTCCGCTCGGACATGGCGAGTGGGCCGCCGCGGCGACCGTCAGGTCGCGCCAGGTCGCGGCGGTAGACGGACGTGGTCGGCATGTAGCGCAGGGTCATGCCGCGCCGGCGTTTGTCGGATCGGTTCGGCTCGGATCCGTGAATCAGGAAGATGTCGTGGAGCGACACCTGTCCTGTGTCGAGGACGATGTCCCTGGCGGTACCCTCGTCGAACTCGTCGGCACGGAGCTCGAGGGGCAGACTCAAGCCCTGGGCGCCATTGAATTCGTGCCTTCCCAGCTCGCGGCGCCGGTGCGAGCCGGGGATTACGCGCAGGCAGCCATTGTCCCGCGTCGCCGGATCGACGGCGATCCACACGGAGCAGGTGGCCAGCGGTCGGATCGGCCAGTACTCGCCGTCCTGATGCCATGGCGTCTTCGTGCCGACGCGGGCGGGCTTGGCGAAGAAGCTGGAGTTCCACAGGGCAAAATCGGCGCCGATGAGCTGCTCCACCATGTCGAGGATGGCGGGCAGACGGGCGATGTTCAGGAAGGCGGTGTCGAACGCCAGAACGGCTGGACAGTAGTCGGCGAACTCCGGGTGCCTGTCGAGCAGCCGCGCGTGGCTGCCGCGGATCTCTTCGATCACGTCGTCGCCGAGACGGAAGTCGGGAATCACGTAACCGTCGGTTCGATAGCGGTCGATTTCTTCGGCAGTCAGCATGTCTTGCCAGTGGCCGGGCGGCGTTACCGAAAGCGTACGCGGAATCCAACGAGTCTCAAGTGCCGTCGGGCGCGGTTGAATTCGTGGGTTCAATTTCGCATCCTGCCTGCATGCCTGAACACCGACCGAGGATGCGCTAGGTGGCGGATTTCGACCCTCCCGACGGACGCCTACCGTAGTAGCCCGTTGTCACCGGCGCTTGAACGCATGGGCTTGACGGGGCTCGGGTGGAACCCGTTCTTCGCCGCACAGCTCCGCCCTGAGGACGACGGCCTCGTCCCGCTCCGGATCACGGCGGTCCACCGTACGGGCCATGTGCTGTCCGACGGCGAGCGCGAGTGCGAGATCCACCTGGGCCGTTTCTGGTTCCGCCGTCCGGCCGAGGAACGCCCGACGGTGGGCGACTGGGTTCTCACCGACACCGCGAGAACCCGGGTCGAGCGCTGCCTCTCCCGGTTCAGCGTTCTGCAACGCGTGGCGGCGGGGTCACAGGGCGAGGTCCAGCTCATCGGCGCCAACGTCGACAAGCTGTTCGTCGTGACCTCTTGCAATGCGGAGTTCTCGGCTTCTCGACTGAAGCGCTACCTGGCACTCGCGGCGAGCGAGGACATCGACCCCCTGATCGTGCTGACCAAGGCGGACCTGGCCGCCGATCCGCTGGCGTACCGTGGACAGGCGGCGGAGGCGGCGCCCGGACTGCCCGTCGAGGTGGTCAACGCGCTGGACGGCGCCACCCTGGACGGAGTGCGCGACTGGCTTCGCCCCGGACGCACCATCGCCCTACTGGGCTCGTCGGGAGTCGGCAAGTCAACTCTGTTGAACACCCTGGCGGGCGATGAACTGCAGGTCACCCGGCCCATTCGCGAGCAGGACGCGAAGGGCCGCCACACGACCACCCACCGTTCCCTGAACCCGTTGCCGGACGGCACCCTGGTGCTGGACGGTCCCGGGGTGCGCGAGCTGGGCGTGGTGATCGGAGAGCGGGACCTGGACGAGTTCTACGACGATGTCGAAGCGCTTGCGGCCCGCTGCCGGTACTCGAACTGTCGCCACCAGACCGAACCCGATTGTGCGGTACGTGCCGAGATCGAGGCGGGCCGGCTGGATCCCCAGCGCGTGCGCGACTACCAGGCACTGGCCGCCGAGGGGCAGCGCCAGCAGACCCATGCGGCGGACCGTCGGCGCCGCGCGGGCCGACTCGAACGCACCCGCCGGTCCGGATTGCGGTGCGATGGCGACGATTGAGCTCGGCGGGCTGCAGCTTCCCGAAGACGCGTTGGCGTGGAAGTTCACGCGCGCCTCGGGACCCGGCGGGCAGAACGTCAACAAGGTTGCCACCGCGGTGGAGTGCCGTCTCGTTCTCGATCGCGCGGGACTCGACACGACCGTGCGAACGCGGCTTGAAGGACTTGCCGGCAGTCGCCTGACCGCCGCGGGCGAAATCCTCATCGTCGTGGACACCCACCGCACCCAGGCGCGCAACCGGGCCACCGCCTTGGAGCGCCTCGGCGGCTTGCTCGCGCAGGCGGCCGTGAAGCCGAAACCGCGAATTCCGACGAGACCGTCTGCATCACAGAGGGCGAGGCGGCGGGACGACAAGAAACGCCGTGGAGAGGTCAAGAGGCAGCGCAAGCCGCCGGACGACTTTTGATCCGGGCTCAGCCGCCGATGGCGACGAGACGCTCCATGGTCGTCGTCCCCGGGGGATGGCTTCCCGCGGCAATCTCCTTCGCCAGAGCACGTATTCGATCCAAGGCGACCGGGCGGTAGCCGAGCTGCTCCACCGAGACGTTGATGTGCAAGGTCGGGCGGGGTGGTTCGTCGTGGGTGTGGCCGTGGACATTGACGCAGCCTTCGGGAACCGATTTGAGCGGGATATGAGTGAACGCCAGGGGTGGGTCGCCGTCGACGAGCATCACCGAACCCGTCTGGTCGAAACCGTCGACCCGTAGTCCTCCCCCGCCGGTCAGGTCGTGGTTGCCGACCACGAGGTACTTGGCGGCACCGCGTCCGTTGCGGATGCGCTCCCAGGTGTGTTCGCCGACCGCGCGCCGCATGGCGATGTCGCCGACGAAGATCAGCGCGTCGTCCTCGCCCACGGTCTCCTCCCACTCGTGGTAGAGCGCGCTGTCCATCGCCTGGGCATCGGCAAATGGCCGGTCGGTGTAGCCGATGATGTTCTCGTGGCCGAGATGCAGGTCGGACCAGACCCACGCCTTGGCCTGCTCCAAACGACATGGCGCCAACGGTCGCGACGCCTTGAGCAAGGCGCGGAACATCCGCCGTCCGTGCCGCGAGTCGCCGCCACCGGGTCGCGCCGCGGCTTCGAGTTCATCCTCGTAGAGACGCTTCAACCCCAGGGCGTCGATCACGGCGAACGTCGCGAAGTCAGAAGTGATCCGGACAGTGGGGCGCGTGGCGGGTGCGGAACACGTCGTCGACCCGGGCGAGCGCTTCGCGGTCGCCCTCCACGAGGCCCCAGCGGGCCAGTTCCGAGGCGGACCGAAAGCCGCTCCACAGGGAGGCGAGGGCCTTGACGTTCAAGCGGATGTCGGGGGTCTCGCGGCTCGGCCGTGCGTGGGCGCCTTCCGGACTGCACTCGAGGTGCCAGGTGCCGTCGTTCCAAGGGGTTTGCGCATCGGCCTCGACTTCGACGGTGACTTCAGCCGCTACGTCGTAGCCGCGCGCGGCGAACGCTGTCGGGACGTCCACGATGCGGGACCAGATGCCCTCTTGGCTGCGCGCGTTGAGCATGCGCGGCTCCAGCAGGAACTCGGCTGCGGGGTCGTCCACCGGCGCGCCGTTCCAGCGCACGCTACCCACTAGGTCGTGGCTCGCGACAAAGCTCCACAGCGAGCGGTATGCGTCGCCATCGAGCCAGGCCAGATCGCGGATCACCAATTCCTGGTCACGCGCCGGATGCTCTACCTTTTGTCCGCGCAGGGTATAGACCACGTAGCCGCGGGCGGTGCCTTCGTGGTCGTAGCAGACCGCCACCCACACCGGGCCGTCCGCCTTCACCGGCTCCAGGGCGTTGCGTAGCCACAGTGCCTTGGCACGATGCAGGTAGGCCGTGCGGTCGGCGACGAACTGAATGTAGACGTCCTTCAACGTGTCGTAGCCGGTGTCGAGATCGATTCGCTCGACGCGGCCGTTGCCACCGTCGCCGTCGTGGAACCGTATGTCCACGGTGTCGATGGTGTAGCTCAGTGCGGCCGTCGACATGGCGTAGCCGTAGCGCTGATAGATGGCCGCCTGGGATGCCCACAACGACGCCACCGGCTGGCCGGCCTCGCGCATCTGGCCGAACGCCTGGGTGTGGATGCGCCGGGCGAGGCCGCGGCGGCGGTACTCGGGCTGAGTGCCGACCGTGGACACGCCGGCGAGCGGCATGGCACGACCGTTGGCACGCATGGTGAACGGGATGTCGGAGAAAATCGATGCCAGCGCACCGTCCACGTAGGCACACAATGTCCACTCGGGCAGGATGTCCTCGCTGATGACGTTCCTCGCGCCGTCGCCGAAGACGCCGCCGAAGACATAGCCACCGAGGACGCCGAAGTCCGCCATCTCCTCGGCGGTGGCCTGGCGAATCTCTACCGACACGGCTCAGCCCGTAGGGGCGAGGTAGGGGGTGCGGTCGCCCGTGTTTGGCGCACCCCCAGCGTCGTGACGCGGCACACCCTAAATCCCGAGATCCTTCAGGTTGTAGTCCCGGATGACGCGCTCGTAGGTTTCCGGATTCCAGCGGAAGTCGTCCTCGAGTCCCGCGAACGGCTGGTAGCGGTAGGGCACCTCGTCGGGAAAGCGCTGTCGCCGCGCGTCGACGGCGACCGCGATCACCGCGGACCGGTCGAAGATCCGCTCGTCGTCGTAGACGTCCGTGGCGTCGGCGACAAGCGCACCCCGGGCGCCAAGCACCGAGGCACGCCGGTGGAAGCCGAAGGTGAGAGAGATCCGCAAGTCGGGCGACGTGTTGGCGAACGAGCAGTGCAGGGTCTGCCGGTTGACCATGGTGACATCGCCGGGATTGCAGGTCAGGGGCACGGCGCCGGGCAGCCGCTCGGAGCCGCCGTTGTCGGCCACCATCGCCTTGATGTCGAGCCTGCCGCGCTTGTGCGTGCCGGGCATGACCCATAGACAGTTCCGGGGCGTCGTCGGATAGAGCTGGACTTGGAAGTTGAAGCCGTGGATGCCCTCGTTCCAGTTCGGCGAGTCCCAGTGCGTCACGCCGTCCTGGTGCCAAGCGACGGAGCCGCCGAGCCCAGGCTGCTTGATGAAGGCGGCATCGTTGAAGGGCGTGAAGTCGGGACCGTTGATGTTCTCCGCGATGGCAAGAAGCTGGGGATGGCCGTAGAGCCGGAGACCCGAATCCATGGTTTGGCACATGCCGTAGGCCATGTGCACGACCTCTTCAGGTGCGTCTCCATCGGGGACGGGCTCGACCATCTTCGCCGGATGGCGTCCACCGACCAACGCGGTGCCGCCGACTGGATCGCTGAGCGGCTTGACGAACGTGAAGGTGGGCTTCTTGAACTCGGTGCCCAACGCCGGCTGCCCCTGGGCATCGACATCCGCGCCGCGGCCCACCGGCGCGCGTTCCAAGACCCGGGCCATTTCTCTTCGGAGTTCGGCGATCTCGTCGTCGCCGATGACGCCTTCCAGAACGTAGAAGCCGTGCCGCCAATAGGCGTCGAGAATGTCGTCGGCAAGCCGGTTGCCGGAGGCGAACCGGACGGGACCGCGGTTGCCGATCTCGCGACCGAGCTGTTCGCCCGCGCGGGTGTACTCGGCCATGGCGGCCGCGTGTTCGGCGGCGGTGGGGGCTTGTTCGACCGCCTCGAGGGTCTCGGTCATCGCTCTTCCGTAGGTGAATCGCCCGACACCATATCACTCCGCGACTCGCGTTTCCGTCCTGCTAAGCCATACCCCGGTGTGCCGCGAGTTCGGTATGCTGACTAGGCTCGGGAAGAAAGGGGAAGCGGCTCACCGATGGCGAAGGGATTTCTGCTGGACCGGCTCGGCCGCATCGCGGCGCACATCGACCGGTACGTCGAGGGGGGCCGGTATCCGGGAGCGATGTGCCTCGTTTCCCGCGGCGGCGACGAGGGGTTCTTCCACCAATCGGGTTTCGCGGACGTCGAACGGGGGCGTCCGATGGAGCGGAACTCGGTGCTGCGTCTCTACTCGATGACCAAGCCGATCACGAGTTCGGCGCTGATGATGCTCTACGAGGAAGGGCTCTTTCAGCTCGACGATCCCGTCGCCAAGCACATCGAGTCCTGGAGCGACCTTGCAGTCTTCGACCGCGGCAGCGAAGAGCGGTACGTCACGGTTGAGCCCGAAGCGCCGATGACCATCAAGCACCTCCTCACCCACACCTCAGGCCTAACCTACGGCTTCATGAACGCACATCCCGTGGATGCGATGTACCGCACCGCCAAGATCACCGGCGACGGCACGCTCAAGGACATGGTCGCCAAGCTCGCCGGGATCCCGCTGAAGTTCTCGCCCGGCAGCCAGTGGAGCTACGGCGTGTCCACGGATGTCTGCGGCCACCTGGTCGAGCACTTCTCCGGCATGGCACTCGACGAGTTCGTCGCCGAACGCATCACCGGGCCGTTGGCCATGCGCAACTCCGGTTTCAACGTCCAGCCGCGCGGCGCTGACCGCTTCGCCGCCTGCTACCAACATGTCGAACCGGCGGCCTATCGGCTGCAGGACGATCCCGAAACGTCGCGTTACCACAAGCGTCCGAAGTTCTTCTCCGGCGGCGGTGGCATGGTCGGCACCATCGACGACTACCACCGGTTCGCGAAGATGCTGCTCGGCAAGGGGGAACTGGACGGCGTACGCCTCCTCGGCCGCAAGACCGTGGAGTACATGACCACCAATCACCTGCCGGGCAACTGCGACCTCGCCGCCATGGGGCAGCCCGTATTCAGCGAGACGTCCTACGAGGGCATCGGCTTCGGCCTCGGGTTCTCGGTGGTGGTCGACCCGGCCGCCGCCAACGTGTTGGACTCGCCGGGGGAGTTCGCCTGGGGCGGCGCGGCAAGCACCTACTTCTGGGTGGATCCCGTGGAGGAGCTGATCGTCGTGTTCATGACCCAGCTCCTGCCGTCCTCCTCGTATCCCATCCGGCGTGAATTGAAGACCTTGGTCTACCAAGCGCTTGCTTGATGGCCACCCGCGTCAACACGGCCATTCGGCGGCTCGCCAACGACGAACCGGTCTTCTACATCGGCAGCCACGCGGGCGCGGAACTCACCTTCGACGCCGGCGTGGGGATGGCGGACACCTGGGCGGACTACATCAACATCGGCATGGAACACGGTCCCTTGGATCTGGCCGGGCTCGACCAGTTCATGAAAGGCATGGCGTCGGTGCGCACGCCGACGCCGGCGGTGCTGGTGGAACTGCCGTTCGAGGCCCGCAACGTGGAGATCGTCCACGCCAACGCCTGGCAGATCCGGCAGCTCCTCACCCTGGGCGTGCACGGCTTCATGCTCTGCCACGCCGAGCGTCCCGAGCCGGTGGCCGCCGTGGTCGAAGCCATGCGCTACACCTTCCGCGGCGGCACCCGCGGTTCGGGCGGGCAGGGCGCGGCGGCGGCGATCTGGGGTGTGCCCCCGTCCGAGTACCTGGAGTCGGCCGACCCCTGGCCCATGACCCCGTCCGGGGAGTTGCTGCTGGGCCTCAAGATCGAGAACCGCCGTGCGCTGGAAAACGCCTTCGAGACAACGGCGGTGCCAGGAGTCGCGTTCGCCGAGTGGGGTCCGGCGGACATGTCCATGTCGCACGGCTTGCGGGGCACGCCGGAGGACTTGCGGCGACCGGAGATGCAGGCTGCCCGGCAACGGGTCTTCGATGCGTGCAAGGCGGCCGGCATCGCCTTCCTCGACGGCTGTACCGAGGACAATCTTGCCGCCAAGCTGAACGACGGCGTGCGCATAAGCCCGGGCACACCGGGGCTCAGGGAACTGGCCGACCGACTGGTGGCCGAGCGGTTGTAAGCGGACGGAAGTGGCAGGGTGCTAGAACTCGACAATCCCGCTTGGCATGCGCTCAGGGGCGGGCAAGGCGTGTTCGGACGGGTTGGCGAGCGCGCCGCACGCTATCACCCCGACATCTCGCCTATCGCGGCCGTGGCGGATCGGAGCCGCGGGGCCCTGGTGGAACTCGCCGGCTTCGTCGAGCCGGGGCGGTTCGTCGCGGTGTTCGCGCCGGGTGAACCTCCCGACGAACTTTGGCGGTTGGCGGCGATGGCGCCGCTGTCTCAATGGGTCTGTCCAGATCCCCCCGTCGTCGACGTCGAAACCGACTGGTTGGAACTGACCGATGCACACGCGGGCGAGATGCTTGAACTGGCGCGGGCGACGGATCCGGGCCCGTTCGAGGCGCGCACCCATCGGCTCGGCGACTATGTCGGCGTCGTTCGCGACGGCAAGCTGGTCGCCATGGCCGGTGAACGGATCTGCCTCGCCGGCTACCGGGAGGTGAGCGCCGTGTGCACGGATGCGGCCCACACGGGCCGCGGCTTCGCCCAGGCGTTGGTGCTGGAGATCGTCCGCCGGCAGCAACGCGCCGGTTGCGTGCCGTTCCTGCACGTCAGGACCGGCAGTCCGGCGGAGGCACAGGCCATCCATGTCTACCAGAAGCTGGGTTTTCAGAAACGCGGGGACTACGCCATGACGGTACTGGTCAGGAAATGAGCGAAGAAACCTCGGACGACTCGTCGCCACCCGAGGCGCCGCGCGAGCGCACGCGGTCGCCGTGGCCCATCCTGTTCCGCGTCGCCACGTGGCTGTTGGCCGCGGGGTGCTTCTACCTCGTCTACGGCAAGATCGAGGAGGCGGCCGCGCGCGACGGGCTGAACGCTTGGCGATACCTTGTCGAGTTCTTCGGCGAGGCCGACTGGGTGTTCTGGCTCGCGCTGATGATCCCCTACTCGGTGTTCTTCTTTCTCGTCGACAGCCACGTCACCTGGCGCGTGGTGCGCTGGTTCAACGCGCCGGAGTTGAAGTTCACCAGCATGCTGCCGATTCGCGCCAGCGCCTACATCCTGTCGCTGGTCAACGAACAGGTGGGCAAGGGGGCGATGACGCTGTACCTGCTGCGCCACCACAAGGTGCCTGGTTGGCGGGCGCTGTCGAGCATGATCCTGCTCGGCCTGATGGAGATCTTTCAGCTGCTGCTGTTCTCCGCCATCGGCGTCGCGCTCAGCTTCAACCTGGTCGTGGAGGCGTCGACCCAGTGGCCGCTCGACGTCATCCTGCCTTCCGTGATGATCTTCGCGTTTGTCTACCTGCCGCTGCACATCGTGTACTTCCGCACCGGCGAGGGGGGGTTGCGGGAAAAGCCCATTCTCACCGCGTTTCGCCAGGCTCGCCCGGTCCACTACCTGCTGATCGTGTTGTTCAAGGCGCCCAACCTGATCGGCGCCGTGATCGTCTACACCTTCGCCCTGGAACTCTTCCAGGTGGACGTGAGTCTCGGCCAGATGCTGGCGTTCCTGCCGGTGATTTTCCTTGCCGCCGCCCTACCGCTGCCGTTCCACGCCGGCGCGCTCGTACTGTGGACGGTGCTGTTCCCGGACTATCCCGAGGTCGCCGCGTTCAGTTTTGTGATGCACACCTTCTTCGTGCTGTTCAACGCCGCCATCGGCGTGTTGTTCCTGCCGCGCGCCAACCGGGAGTTGTTCGGCGTCGGCGGCTTCAGGGTCGGTCGATCTCCGAGGGGGTGAATCGGCCGACGTCGGCTGGATCGAATCCGCCGCGCACCAGCGGCTCCCAACTGTGGATGGGCATGTCCTCGAGAAGGGCCGTCAGTGTGCGCCCAATGCCCGCATCGCCTTCCCCCAGGTTGGCGAGACGGTTCAGCGCGTCCAGTGCCGAGCCCACGCTGAACACGTTCTCGTCCGTGCGCACGAGGTGGGTCAATGCCGCCACGACCGGGTCGACGGAGGTGCCGAGGACCGCCTTGCCGTGGGAGCAGAGCGCGACCATGGAGGAGAGCGCGTTCTCGCGCACCACCGAGCGCACGCGCTTGAAGCGCTCGGTGCCGTAGTTGATGCCGATGCCTTCGCAGACGTCGCATTCGTCGGTGGGACGGACGAACTTGATGCTCCGGTTCTGAGCGATGTTCATGCCGAGGCGGTTCGTCTCCTGCGCGAGGCTCTCCAGCAGGGCGGTGGCGCAGTCCGGCACCAGGGATTTGCCGGCGCCGGTGGCGATGGCGCGGCGGCCGAGACAGCCGAGGGCGATGCCGGCGGTGGAACGGACGTAGGCCGACGGGTCGTTCGCCAGTCGGTCGGTCACGGCATCGAGCACATCCCGCGTCAGCGGCGCGGCCTCGCCGAGGCCGTGGACGCCCGCTTTGCGAACCCACTTGACCGGCGATGCGGACGCTTGCAAGAGCACGTCGGTGGCGTCCGGGCCGGCGGCGACGAGACCGTAGATCGCGGCGCGGCGCACGCTCTCCCGTTCGTTGTGCAGCGCCTTGCCGAGCAACCGGGTGGCGAGGACGACGTCGCCACAGGAGGCGAGCTTGTAGGCGGCGCCGATCCGGCGAGGTTCGTCGGAATCGCCCAGCGCATGGAGCCTGGCGAAGAGTTCCTGGGCTTCACCCTCGCTGGTGTCGGTGGAGAAAGACCGCGTCTCCGGCCGCGGTTCCGGTGGCGAGCCGGTGTGCAGCCAGTGGTGATGGTGACGCCACAGGACGGTCGCGTCGTCCGGCGCAAGGCCGAGGTCGACGCCTGTCACGGGATCCTTCCCGAGCGCGTTCCAGTCGACGTCTTCGGGCGGCTCACCTACCGGATCGGTCGTCCGGTACAGCCAGAATCGCCACATGAACCGGGGCCGATCCTTCCAGGTGCGCCAGTCGTCGCGACGGTGGTTGCCGCGGTGAAGCAGGTTGTGGGAATAGATGATGACGCTGCCGGCCTCGAGAGGAGCCGCCTCGAAGGGCGCGACCAGGGGCCAGCCGGTGTTCCGGATCGCCTCGCGCATGCGCACGTCGTGGGCGGTGCGGCGGGCGATGATGTCCTCGGTGTCGTAGGGGGAGTCGGGACCGCTGACGGGGATGCGCTCCATGCCCTCCACCTGGTAGTTGAAGTCGAGGTGGTCGGCACCCGCGAAATTGTCGTGGTTCTCCTCGTGGTTGAAGGTCCAGTACTGGGAGTACGGCACCGTCGCGGTGGGCCCGTTGTCGGCACGGACCGCCTGCGGGTAGTAGAGCATTTCAAGCTGCACCGCCTGGTGGTGGCGGTGTCTGCGCATGTTGTAGGGGCCGTTGTCGTCCTTGTGCCAGTGCTGGTCACGGGACCCGCTGGCGAACGGCGTGTTGTGCGTGAACGGCACGATGGCCCAGTTCCTGCCGAGCAGGCGGTCGCAGGCGGCGACCACCCCCGGGGATTCGATGACGTCCAGGACCTCGGGAATGAGTGCGGCCGTGACGTAACGGCCGGCAGCCACGGCTTGCCGTTCCTTCTCGTAGATCGCCGCGTGGATGCCGGGGGCGATGCCGAGGTCCTCGGGTGCGAGTACGACGAGGCCGCGACTCGCGAAGACCCGGAGCAGGTCGTCCGGCGCGGTGGACGGTAGGGTCCCGCCATCGCCGGGCTCGTGGCCCAGCCCCGTTCCCCTCCTGGTCGGGGCCGACGCTTGGGACACCGAGAGGTCCCTCAAGCCCCGGGCGGGTTCAGCCCAGGGTCACGGCGGTGCCGTTGACCGAGACCATCATCATCGAGCCGTCGGAACCGACCACTTCATAGTCAAGATCGATGCCGACCACGGCGTCTGCACCCAGTTCGCGCGCCGCCGCCTCGATCTCGTCGATGGCGAGTTCGCGCGCCTTCTTGAGTTCCCGTTCGTAGGCAGCGGAACGGCCACCCACGACGTCGCGGACGTTGGCGAAGAAGTCCCGAAAGATGTTGGTGCCGATGATCGCTTCCCCGGTCACGAGGCCGTGGTAGTCGCGAATGGTCTTGCCTTCGACCGTGGGCGTGGTGGTGAGGATCATGGCTCGCTCCGAAGCGCTAAAGCTGCGAAGCATGGACCGGACACGGACAAGGATTCAACATCGCAGCGGATCATCCTTCGTCACGACTGCGGTTGAGGGCGCGCAGGCGGTCGAACATGGATGCGAGGGTCGACACGAGCACCAAGAGCGCTGCCCAGTAGATCGCCTCGTCCGGCAGCCAATCGATGTCGAGCGAATTGCGCCCGATTACCGTACCCGCGATGACGAAGTAGGCGATGCCGTTGGCGCGCCCCAGGCGGGAGGTGCGCAGCGGCTGGCCGGCCAGCGCCTTCGAATCCAGCAGGTACTGCAGGAACGCGAGGGCTATGAACCACGGGAGAATGCCGGGAACGACGTCGATGCCCGCGTCCACCTCGGCATAGGCGATCCCCCACAAGGTGAGGGTGACGAAGACGGCGTCGGCGGTGTGGTCGAGGATCCCGCCAAGGGGCGACACCGTTCGGCGCCAGCGGGCGATGATGCCGTCGAGGAAGTCGCTTGCCACGGCCGCCACGAATATCCAGCCGGCCAGCCGCCACTGGCCGTCGAGAACGGCGGCGAGCGAGAACGGCGCCGCGGCGAGCCGCAACGCGGAAAGCGCATTGGCGGCGGTGAGCCAACGGCTTTTGTCGGTGGCGTTGGACGTGCTGGTCATTGCGATCCGAGTCGGTACACCCACGCTTCCCTGACAAAGCTCCGCTCCCGGTCGCCACCATACTTCTCGATGTAGGCGTCGATCACGTCCTCGAGTTCGCCAGGATCCTCGGCACGTTTCGCCGTGAGTTTGTATATGTCGTCGCCGATCCTGAGCCGCACCCGTGGCTCCGCCTCGATCGCTCGCGCCCATTGGGACTCCCCGCTGTCGGAGGCCACGTAGAAGTGGCGGTTCACGGCGACACCCCAGACGTTGACCGAGTAGGGATCGGTGGGCCGGGTTTCGATCTGAATCGTGTGGAAGTCCCGGGTGAATCCCCAGTCGGCGGGCTGGGACCGCTCGGTGCCCGAGAGTTCACCCCCGGAGAATACGAACACCGGATCGCATGCTGCCACGACGACCAGCAGCGCGCACGCGAGTGCCTGGAACGAACGACGCACGACGGCTACTCGCGGCGCATTGCGCACGATCACCTCTCTACGGTTGAAGTCGCTATGCTACGACGACGCGAGTGCCAAATGTGTCTGAGCAAGAACAGAGTGAACGATGCGAATTTCGGGCCTGCGGCAACCGCCCTGTAACGCGTCCCTGATGGGGGTCGTCAAAGGTGCCCTCGACCACTACGGCCTCGGCTGCAGCGAAGCCGAGGCGTTCGTGCTCTCGGGACATGCCTTCGTCATCAACATCCATGAGGAGTTGTGCCCCAGCGGCCCCTACTGCTGGCGCAATTTCCGCTTCGTCGAGCTGCTGCGGAACCTGGGCCTCGAGCTGGAGGAACTCGACACCGTGCCGCCGGGTGCCGGCAGGGGCGACAGGGAGCGCGTCGAGAAACTCGTGCGCGACTGTCTGGATCGGGGTGTGCTGTGTTCGGTCCTGAATCTCGACCACCAGCTCCTGCTCGGTTACGACGATGCGTGTTTCCTCCTTGCCCAGCCTTGGGGAGAACCGGGCGCCGACACCACGCCGGCGCGGATGAGCTTCGGGACGTGGCAGGAGTATGGTTTTGGTCCGCCGATGACCTTTTTCCGGCTGGTATGCGACGAACGCCGTCCCGATGCGACCGCCGTCGACGCCGCCCTGGACTTCGCCGTCGATGCGTGGCGGGCACCGGCGCAGTTTGCCGAGGAGGGCTATGGCTTCGGTGCCGATGCCTACGGCAATTGGCTCGCTGCCATCGATGCCGGGCATGCCGGCGAGCACGGCAATTGGTGGAACGCGGTCGTCTGGGGCGAGTGCCGGGAGCGAGCCGGTGACTACTTCCAGGCCATCGCGGCCTCGGAATACGGTGGCGGCGTGGACCAGCGACTCGCGCGCGAGTTGGCGGTGGACTACCGGGCGCTCGCCAAGCTGCTGTTGCGTGCTTCCGACAAGTCCGCGACCGATGCCGACAAGCGGCTGCTTGTCGAGCAGGCCCGAGACCTCGACGCCGGGTGCGCCGAACGCATCGCGACACGCGCGCATCGGTGAGGCGGGTTCTGGTCACGGGCGCGAACGGCCATCTGGGCCGGCGCCTGGTCGAAGCCATCGACGATCCGGTGCGCGCCGTGGTCCGCTCGCGGCGCGCCGCGGACGTGCTCGACGATCACGGGGATGTCCGCATCGTCGACTACACCGATGCGGATGCCCTGGCCGACGCCTGTACCGACTGCTCGGCTGTCGTACACCTGGTCGGCATCATCAAGGAAGGCGCGGGGTCGAGCTACCGGACCGCGCACGTCGACGCGACGCGAGCGCTCCTGCAGGCAGCCACGTCACGCGGCGTCGAGCGCATCGTCTACCTGTCCATTCTCGGTGCCGACGAACACTCGCCCAATCCCTGCCTCGCGTCCAAGGCGCAGGCCGAGACGCTGCTGCTCGCTTCGCCCGTGCCGAGTCTCGTGCTGCGCGTGCCCATGGTGCTCGGCGAAGGCGACATCGCGAGTCGGTCGCTCCTTGCCAGCGCTTCGCGTGGGTTCAACGTGACCTTCCGGGCGGCGAGTCGGGAACAGCCGATCTACGCCGGCGATGTGGTCGACGCCATCCTCGCGGGTCTCGCACCGGGAGGTCCCACGGGAGTCGTCGAACTGGCGGGACCGCGCTCACTGAGTCGCGGGGACCTGGTCAAGGCCGCGTCGACGGTAGGCACGAGGACGATGTCGCTGCCCTTGTGGGTCGGCGTATGCCTTGCCGCGACTATCGAGGTGGTCAGCCGGAACCCGCCGGTGACCCGGGCCATGCTGGGCGTTCTCGACCACGACGACGACATCGATCCCGAGCCCGCATCGGCGGCACTCGGAATCCAGCTCACGAGCCTGGAGGAAACCCTCGCCCGCATCTCGGGCCGTCCCTGCGGACCGTAGCGGCGACCTTACGACGCCAAGAACGGATCCTTCATCGTGCGTCGCGGGTCCAGCGCGTCGCGGGCGGCTTCGCCGACGAAGATCAGCAGGGTCAGCAGGACGGCCAGGGTGAAGAAACCGGTGAGGCCGAGCCACGGCGCGTGGACGTTGTTCTTGCCTTGGGCGAGCAGCTCACCTAGCGAGGGGGATCCGGCGGGCAAGCCGAAACCGAGGAAGTCCAGGGCCGTGAGAGTGGTCACCGCGCCACTCAGGATGAACGGCACGAAGGTCAGCGTCGCGACCATGGCGTTCGGCAATACGTGGCGCCACATGATGGTGAGGTTGGACACGCCCAGCGACCGCGCCGCTCGCACGTAGTCGAAGTTGCGCGCGCGCAGGAACTCCGCCCGCACGACGCCGACGAGCGACATCCAACTGAAGAACACAAGGATGCCGAGCAGCAGGAACACGTTGGGTTGGAAGATGCTCGCGAGGATGATGAGGATCAACAGGATCGGCAGGGAGGACCAGATTTCCACGAAACGCTGGCCGATGAGATCCACGAGGCCGCCGAAGTAGCCTTGCAGCGCACCGACGGCGATGCCGATGCAGGAACTGATCAGGGTCAGCGTGAGGCCGAACAGCACCGACAGGCGGAATCCGTAGATCAGCCGCCCGAGGGTGTCCTTGGCGCTGTCGTCGGTGCCGAGCCAATGCTGGCCGGAGGGATGGGCCGGTGCCGAACTGTCGATGTAGAGGTCGATGGAGTCGTAGCTGTAGCGGATGGGCGGATTGATCGTCCAGCCGTCGCCCTTCTCGATGAGATCCTTGACGTACGGGTCGGCGTAGTCGGCTTCAATGGGCAGCTCGCCGCCGAGCTCGGCCTCGGTCACGAACTCGTATGCGGGGAAGAACCACTCGCCGTTCAGACGGACGACGATAGGTTTGTCGTTGGCGATGAACTCCGCGAACAGCGAGGCGACGAACAGGGCGAGGAATATCCACATGGAATAGTAGCCCCGGCGGTTCGCCTTGAAGTTGCTCAGCCGGCGGCGATTGATGGGCGAGATGGGTAACACGTCACCGCGCCTCGAAGTCGATGCGGGGATCGACCAGCACGTAGGTGAGATCGCCGACCAGGTGCATGACCAGCCCCACCATCCCGAACATGAACAGGGAGCCGAAGAGAATCGGGTAGTCCCGTTTGATGAGGGCGTCGTACGACAAGAGCCCCATGCCCTCGAGGGAGAAGATCACTTCGACGAGAACACTGCCGTAGAAGAAGATCCCGACGAACGCCGAGGGAAAGCCGGCGATGACGATCAGCATGGCGTTGCGGAACACGTGGCCGTAGAGCACGCGCCGTTCGGTCAAGCCTTTGGCGCGCGCGGTCAGCACGAACTGCTTGCTGATCTCCTCGAGAAAGGAATTCTTGGTCAGCATCGACAGTGTCGCGAAACCGCCCACGGTGAGCGCGGTCAGCGGCATGGCGAGGTGCCAGAAGTAGTCGCCGATCTTGCCGAAGAAGCTGAGTTCACTCCAATTCTCCGAGGTGAGTCCGCGCAACGGGAAGATGTCGAAGTAATTGCCACCGGCGAACAGGATGATCAGCAGGATCGCCAGGATGAAGCCGGGGATGGCGTAGCCGACGAAGATCACCGTACTGGTCCAGAAGTCGAACGCGGTGCCGTCGCGCACCGCCTTGGCGACACCGAGCGGAATCGATATCCCGTAGATGATGAGCAGCGACCACAGTCCGAGGGAGATCGACACGGGCATCCGTTCGATGATGAGCTCGATCACCGGCCGGTCCTGAAAATAGCTCTCGCCGAAGTCGAACGTCAGGTAGTTCCCCACCATGGTGAAGAAGCGCACATGGACCGGCTTGTCGAAGCCGAACTGCTTTTCGAGATCCGCGAGCATTTCCGGATCGAGACCGTACGTGCCGAGGTTGTCGCCGCCGGTGAGCGTCTGGTCCATGGCCTGCGAACTGACGCCGGCATCGCCACCGCCGCCGCTGAAGTTCGAGGTGGTCGACACGTTGCCCATCGTCGCCCTGGCGATGATCTGCTCGATGGGGCCGCCCGGCGCAAACTGGGCGATCACGAAGGTCAGCAGCAGGATGCCGAACAACGTCGGCACGATCAGCATCATTCTGCGCAGGATGTAACGGCCCATCTACCTCCCCACCTTGTCGGGCTCTTGTCGGGCGCCTTTGCCGCTCGGTCTGGATATCGGCTCTGCGTCGACGCGCCCGCTCGCGGGACACGAATCCGCCGGATCGCCTTGCCGCATCCGGCGAGACCCCTCTCCCTGCGGTCCTACGGCAAGCTGCCGATGCTACCGGGATCGGCGCAGTAGTCATAGTGCCGGATGGAACCATGGGTCCAGCCTGCCAATACGGCGGCCGACACACCGACGAACCGCGTTTCGGTTGAACGGCAACTCAGACACATGGTATATATCAATGGTATGTATCAATGAGGATGCCGGATGTCGAAGACGGCGAAACTCTTCTGGTCGGGTCGTTCACAGGCCGTACGCCTTCCCAAGGACTTCAGAATTGAAGGCGAGGAGGTATGGATACGCAAGCAGGGCACCGCCGTGATCCTTGAGCCCATGGCTTCGGACTGGCGATGGCTCAATGAAATCGCGGGCGAGTTCTCCGAGGACTTCTTTTCCGAGGGTCGGAACCAACCCCCTCTTGCGGATAGTTCGCGGATCGACCGCGCGTTCGACTGATGCGCTACGTTCTCGATACCAATGCTTGCATCGCCCTGCTCAACAGGACGTCGCCATCGCTCGACGACCGCGTTCGGCGCCACGATCCCGGCGAGATCGGCCTGCCGGCGCCGGTTGCCTATGAACTCTACTATGGGGCGTACAAGAGCCAACGTGCAGAGCGCAATGTCGAATTGCTCGACCGAATGGAATTCGAGGTGGTTCCCTTCAGCGCGGAGGATGCTCGCGCTGCAGGGGAGATACGGGCACGACTCGAGACCGCCGGTCAGCCCATCGGTCCGTACGACCTCCTGATTGCCGGCCAGGCGCGTGCGCGCGGACTGGTGTTGGTGACAGCGAACACCCGTGAGTTCGAACGGGTCCGCGGCCTACTTGTCGAAGACTGGTCGGTTCCCGAGTGAGTCGGAGGCACCCTGGAAGCCGCCCACATCATTCCCGACGTGTGAGTGCGTTGGTCGCTTGCGGCCAGCAGGACGCTTCCCCACACTTCGCGGTTTCGTGTGATCGGAGCTTCTGAATGCGACTAGAGGACAAAGTGGCGATCGTCACCGGCGCGGGCCGCGGGATCGGCAAGGCCATAGCCGAGGCGTTCGCGCGGGAGGGGGCTGCAGTCGTCTGCTCGGCGCGGAGCGTCGACGAGATCGACGCCGTGGCGTCGGAGATCGGTGGCATGGCGATTCCCTGCGACGTCGCCGACGAGGCGGACATCCGCAGGATGATCGACTCGACAGTCGACGCCTATGGACGTATCGACATCCTGGTGAACAACGCCGGTGCGGTGGCCAGGCTGCCGGTTCATGAACTGCCGGCCCAGGACTGGGACCACGTCATGAACGTCAACCTGCGCGGGCTGTTCCTGTGTACCAAGTACGCGTTGCCGTCGATGCTGGACCAGGGCAGCGGCTGCATCATCAACATTTCATCCGGCGCCGGCGTGGTCGGGCCGCGCAATCGTTCGGCCTATGCAGCGTCGAAACATGGTGTGATGGGGTTCACGAAGACGCTGGTGGCGGAGTATCTCCACCAGGGCATCCGCTCCCATGTCGTCCTCCCGGACGCGACCGTCTCCCGCATGCGCACCGAGGGATTCCCCGACGAGGATCCGGATTCGCTGATCCAGGCGGAGGACATCGCGGACGCGGCGGTATTCCTCGCGACCCAACCCGCAACGGCGCACACCATGGAGATCCGCGTCAGCCAGGGCCTTCCTACGCGGACGAAGTGATCTCCTAGCGGGATCCGCGTGTGGCGACGTCGGACGCAGGGTCGTAGACAAACCGGCCGTCGGCGACGAACGGTACCGCCTGCCCCCAGAGATCGCCGTTGGATGACCTCAAGGGCTCCCGTGTGTATTGCGTCAGATACGCGCGGCGTAGTCGCGTCGTGGTGTTGGCGTCGCTCCGGTGCAGGCTCGTGCTCGAGAACACCGCGACGCTGCCGGCCGGCGCCTCGATGAGCACGCCCGGATCGTCGCCCTCGTAGCCGATCAGATCGTTGGTGCCGGGCTCGGCCCGGTGGGCGAACACCTTTTCCCGCGACCCCACCCGTTCGTGGGGCATGACCGAGATGGTGCCGTTCTCCCGGGTCATGTCGTCGAGGGCGGTCCAGCAGGTCAGGTAGGGTTCGTGCGTGTTGCCGGGATCGCGGAAGTTGACGTAGCCGGAGTCTTGGTGCCACGCGAACTTCATGCCCTGTTCTGCGCCCTTCACGACCCACTGCTCGTTGAACAGCAAAACCGTGTCGCCGAGAAAAGCCGTCGTGATGGCGCGCATCGCCTCGCCGTAGACGAACCGACGCATGCGATCACTGTCGCGGTAGCGGTTGGGGATGAAGTAGCGCTTGCCCCGGTGGGTGATGCCGAACGTGTCGATGCCGCGGTCGTCGAGCCAGGCGTCGGTGCGGGCGACGAAGACGGCGCACTCCTCGCGCAGGATGTCGAGCGTGGCCGCGTCGATCACCGATTCGAGCACGACGAACCCGTGGCGGTCGAAGTCGCGACGGTCGGTCTCGGTTACGACCGGGTTCATTGGCGATGTCCTCGAAGTGCCCCCTGTCCGTCCCATTGTAGGCAAGTTCAGAGCCGCACCGAAGTCCGCGAAGCGAACTTCAACGCGGCCGCAGAGGAACCGCGAAGAACGCCAGCCTAGCACCGCTCACCCGGAGCCGATAATCTGTGCGGTTCATCTGGCGGAGTCTCTTTTCATGGCGGTTGCAACCAACATCTTCGATCTCACCGGCAAAGTCGCCCTGCTGACGGGCGCATCGAAAGGCATGGGTCTGGCCATGGCCGAGGGCTTGGCGGAACACGGCGCCCGGATCGTGGTGTCGAGCCGCAAGCTCGACCAGTGCGAGGCCGCCTGCGAGCAGATCAACGCCAAATGCGGTGACGAGGCCGCGATCCCGGTGGCCTGCAACATCGGCTACAAGGAGCAGCTCGAGGCGCTGGTCGCCGAGACCCGGGACCGTTTAGGCCCTATCGACATCCTGGTCGCGAACGCGGGGATCAATCCCTACTACGGGCCCATGTCCGAGATTCCGGACTCGGCGTTCGACAAGATCATGAACTCCAACGTGCGTTCCAACCATTGGCTCGCGCAAATGGTGGCACCCGACATGGTCGCCGCCGGCGGCGGTTCGATCATGATCACCGCGAGCACCGGCGCGTTCACACCGTCGCTCACGCTCGGCACGTATGCCATCTCGAAGCTCGCCGACATCGCCCTGGTGCGCAACCTGGCCTTGGAATACGGTCCGGGCGGCGTGCGCGTGAACGCGATCTGTCCCGGACTCATCAAGACGGACTTCGCCCGCGCGTTGTGGGACAACGAGGGCGCGAAGCGCAACGCCGAGACCAACACGCCGCTCCGGCGCCTCGGCGAGTCGGACGATCTCAAGGGCATTGCCGTGTTCCTGGCGGCGCCGGCGAGCTCGTACATCACCGGTCAGGCCATCGCCGTCTGCGGTGGCACCCACATGTGGCGGTAACCGCAGGGGGCGATACGACCACCGACGACGAGGGTCCGGCAAGGGGCTTCATTCTCCAGGCGAGCTATCGCACCGAACGCACTGAAGGGAGCGCGTCGGTGGTGCACCTCTACGGGATACTCGAACGGGGCGGCACGTTCCTCGTTCGCGACCATCGCCAGTCGCCACACTTCTTCGTGCGCCGCCGGGATGCCGAGCGGGCGTACCGGCAGGGCGCGGCGCGGCAATCCGAAACGGCGCTCAGAACCTTCGCGGGCGAGCGCGTCGTGCGCGTGGACGTCGGCGTGCCGGCGGACACGGTTGCCCTTCGCGAACGTCTGCGCAGGGATGGCGTCGAGCCCTTCGAGGCGGATATCCGCTTCGCCGTGCGCTACCTGATCGACCGCGACATCCGCGGCGGCTGCGAGATCGCGGGACCGTTCACGCCCGGCGAGCGGATCGCGCGGATCTACGACGACCCGGTTCTCACCCCCGCAGAGGTGGCGGTAGCCCCGTCGGTGCTCTCCTTCGACATCGAGACCGATCCGACCGCCAAGCAGATGCTCGCCATCTCCGTCTACGGGCTAGGTGCGGACGAGGTGTACATCGTCGATGCCGATGACCGGCCAATGCCGGAGTCCGCCATTGGCTGCGTCGACGAGCGCGAGGCCTTCACGGCGTTCGTCGACCGCGTGGCCGAACTCGATCCCGACATCCTGACGGGTTGGAACGTGATCGATTTCGACCTCAACGTATTGAATCGCATCGCCAAGCGTGTGCGCGTCCCCTTTCAACTCGGGCGCGATGCCGGCACGGTCCGGATACGCCCGGCACGGGGCTACTTCGGCAGTGGCCAGGCGTCCATTCCCGGTCGGCTCGTCCTCGACGGCATGGACCTGGTGCGCGGCGCATTCATGCGCTTCGACGACTACTCCCTCAATGGCGTGGCGGGTGAAGTCCTCGGCGAGGGCAAGGTGGAAATGGGCGGCAGCAGCAACCGCGCCGACGATATCCTTGCCCGCTACCGGGACGACATCGAAACCTTCGCCGCTTACGCGCGCACCGACGCTCGCCTCGCGCTCGAGATTGTCGAGAAGCTCGATCTGGTCAACCTCGCGGTGGCCAGGAGCCGGTTGACGGGGATGACCCCGGATCGGGTCTCGGCGAGCATCGCGTCGTTCGACTTCCGCTACCTCGCGGCGTTGAGGAAGCGTCGGATCGTGGCACCCACGGTGGGTTCCGACGACGCCCGCGTGTCCCGGCACCAGGCGGGCGGACATGTCTTCGAGCCGGTGACGGGCATTCACGAGAACGTCTGGGTATTCGACTTCAAGAGTCTCTACCCGAGCGTGATCCGCACCTTCAACATCGACCCACTAGGTTTCGTTGCGCGTCCCGAGTCTGGCGAAGCGGTGGTCCGGGTCGCGCCGGACGCCGCCTTCCGCCGCGACGAGGCGATCCTGCCGAGCATGCTCGACGAGCTTTTCCCCCAGCGTGAAGCCGCCAAGCGGTCCGGGGACGCGGTGGCCTCCCAGGCCATCAAGATCCTCATGAACTCCTTCTACGGCGTGCTCGGCACCCCTGCCTGCCGGTTCCACAACGTCGCCATCGCCAACGCCGTCACGGGTATGGGCCGGCACCTCCTGCAGTGGTCCAAGTCCTGGTTCGAGGAGCGTGGTTTCGACGTGCTCTACGGCGACACCGACAGCGTCTTCGTCCGCTCGGGAATGGACTCGGACGGTGCCCGGGAAGCCGGTCCGCGCCTCGCGACCGAGCTGAACGACGCCATCGACCTATATGCGAGGGAGTCTTGGCAGGTGACGAGCCGCCTGGAGATGGAGTTCGAGAAGCTCTACCTCAAGCTCTTCCTGCCTTCGGTCCGGCACGGCGGCGCCGGCGCGCGCAAGCGCTACGCCGGGGTGCTCGACGGCCAGGCGGAGGTCGAGTTCACGGGCATGGAAGTGGTTCGGCGGGATTGGACGGAACTGGCCAAGGGGGTACAGCGCGAACTCTATCGGCGCCTGTTCGCGGATGAGCCCCTGGGGGACTACCTCGAAAAAGTCGCTGTCGCGCTGCGCCGGGGCGACCTCGACGACAAGCTCGTCTACCGCAAGGGACTGCGTAAACGGACCACCGAATACACGGCGAACACGCCGCCCCACGTGGCCGCAGCGCGCAAGTCCCGCGACCCGGGTCGGGTCGTCTCCTACCTCATCACCGTCGGCGGACCGGAACCGCTCGATGCCCTGGAGCACGAACCGGACCGTGAGCACTATCTCGACAAACAGGTCCGTCCCGTGGCCGAGCCCGTCCTCGCCGCCTTGGACCTCGACTTCGACCAGGTCATCGGCGACGACAAGCAGATGACGTTGTTCTAGGGGTCCCCTGTGCGTGTCGCGGTGATCGGTGCCGGTGCCGCTGGCCTTGTCACGGCGCAAGAGCTGCGCCTGGAGGGACATGACGTCACCGTATTCGAGCAATCCGACCGGGTCGGTGGTCTGTGGAACTATTCGGACGAAGTGGAGGACGACCCGCTCGGCCAGCGACCGAGCCGTCGAATCCACACCTCACTCTACGCGTCGTTGGAGACCAACCTGCCCCGGGACCTGATGGCCTTCGAGGGCTACACGTTCGACGATGCGGGCGGCGGCGGCGATGGTTGGCCACGCTACCCGCACCATGCCCGGGTGCTCGAGTACCTGCAGCGGTTCGCAATGGACACGGGGGTCGTCGAGAGTGTCCGGTTTGGACACCGGATCGAACGCGTGGCGAGCCCGTCCGGAGGCCGGGGCTGGCTCGTGGACGACGAGAGCTTCGATGCGGTGGCGGTGTGCAACGGTCATTTTTCGGACCCGCACGTACCGGTGCTTCCCGGCATCCTGGATCTCCCCGGCATCGCACTTCACAGCCACAACTACCGTCGTCCGGACGCGTTCGCGGGGATGCGCGTCGTGGTGCTCGGAACCTCGGTGTCCGGGGGCGATCTGGCCCACGAGATCGCCGCGGTGGCCGAGGTGTTCTTCTCGGGCCGCCTGTTCGTGCAGTCGCCGCCACTGGGCGAGCAATCGGGTCTGATCCGCAGGTGTCCGCCGGTCGCGGGCCTCGCCGGGAGCGATGCGGTTCTGGCGAACGGCGAACGTATCCCCGACGTCGATGCGATCGTGTTCTGTACCGGCTATCGCTATCGATTCCCGTTTATCTCACGGGACTTCGTGCCGGTTGGCGACAATTGGGTGATTGGCTTGTACCGCCAGATGGTGGCGGTGGAAGCCCCGACCCTCGCGTTCATCGGACTGCCATTCCGGATCGTTCCGTTCCCGTTGTTTCAGCGCCAGGCACGATGGTTCGCCCGCGCTCTGGCAAGTCGTTTCCGCCTGCCTTCCCTGGCGGAGCGACACCAGGACCACCGCGATGAAATCGACCGACTGCGTCGTGCCGGCATCGCGGAGCGGCACTTCCACCGCCTGGGCGATGGACAGTTCGGCTACTTGAACCAGATCGCCGCGCAATGCGGCGACGAGCCGGTGCCGGACTGGTTCACGGCGCTTTGGCACGAGCACCACGCCAATGTCCTGCGACACCCGAAGGACTATCGACACCGCCCGTTGACCGCGCGTGGACCGACGGTGGTTTCCTAGGGCAATGACGGCTGCGGCGCTACCCCGGTACGAGATGGCCAGCACCATTACACTCTCGTCGTCGAAGACGCAAAGGCGCTCGCCAATATGATCGAGGCGGCGAACGATGAATGACCGCCTGCCTTTCCAAACGGCTTCGCGCTGCGGGTCGTCGAAGGCGTCCCAGAGCAGCCTCGTGCCGATGACGTTATGCTCCCTTTTTGGCAATCGGCGACAAGGACACCGGTAGATGATCGCAGTCCGGAACATCGGCGCCACGGACATCGAGGTGACGGAACTGAGTTTCGGCGGTGCCCCCGTCGGTGCCGTGGGCGACCGGCTCACCGACGCTGACGCCGCAGCCATCGTGCACCGTGCCCGGGACGGCGGTATACGCTACTTCGACACGGCGCCGCTCTACGGCCACGGGCTTAGCGAGAAGCGCTTGGGAGAGGTGCTCCGTACCCTGCCCCGGGACGACTTCGTGTTGTCCACCAAGGTGGGTCGTCTGCTGGTGCCGCCGGCCGAGGGCGAACGCTTCGCCGGCATGCTGGACGCCGAACCCGTCGCCATCCGCTACGACTATTCGTTCGACGCCGTCCGCCGATCCTTGGAGGCGAGCCTCGCGCGCCTCGGTCTCGACCGCGTGGACATCCTGCTGTGCCACGACATCGACATCTGGACGCACGGCGATGCCCAGCCCGGCATCTTCGAGGCCGCCCGCAAGGGCGCGCTGCCCGCCCTCACGCAACTCCGTGAAGAGGGTGTGGTGCGCGCCATCGGCCTGGGCGTGAACGAGTGGCCGGTGTGCAGCCAAGTGATGGACGAGTTCAAGGTGGACTGCTTCCTGCTGGCGGGACGCTTCACCCTGCTCGAGCAGGAGCCCTTGGACCAGTTCCTGCCGAAATGCTTGGAGCACCAAGTGTCGATCATCATCGGCGGTCCCTACAACTCGGGCATTCTCACCACGGATGAACGGCGGCGCGCGACCTACGACTACAAGCCGGCGCCGGAACACCTCTGGGAGAAGGCCCAGGCCATCCGCCGGATGTGCGAGTCTCACGGTGTCGATCCGCGCGCGGCGGCGCTGCAGTATCCGCTGCGCCATCCGGCTGTTGCCGCGGTCATCCCGGGAGTCCGCGCACTGCGGGAGGTGGAGGAGAACCTCGAACTCTTCGCCACCGACATCCCCGATGCGCTCTGGCGGGACTTGGCGAGCGCGGGCTTGTCCCGCGCGGTCGACTGAATGGCATGCAGCGCCTCCTCACCGGACTACTCGTTGGCGCCGTAGTCGGGACCGGTTTCGGTTTCGCCCTGGGGATCCTGGTCTTCCCGTACCTGTTTCCGCCACCGGAGGTGAACGAACCCCTGGCCGACGAGTCGGCGCGCGAAGTGCTGGCACGGGCGACGTTCATCCATGCCAACCCATCGGACCCGATCCACTACGGTCGAGGAACGGCGACGCTCTATGCGGATCTCGTGCGCCTCGAGGCGGACTTCGAGGTGGGGCCGGGACCCAAGTTCCACATCTACCTGGTGCCGCTGGCCGACGTCACGCCCGATACCGAGGTGGAAAAGATGATGTTCGTCGACGTCGGCCGCCTGAAGGCGTTCTCGGGTAGCCAGAACTACCCGATCCCCGGCGGCACGGATCTCGATGGCTTCGGCTCGGTGGTGATCTGGTGCGAGCAGTTCAATGTGCTCATCTCGCCGGCTGCGATCTCGCGCAGCTCAACGGGCTAGCGAACGCAGCACCTCCAACGTCGACTCCGGTCTCGTCGCGTGCCATGCGCGGAGACCGGCGGCCCGCGCGCCCGCGACGTTCTCGGCGTTGTCGTCGACGAACAGAATCGCTCCGGGCTCGACCCCCATGTCGTCGGCGACGGCCAGGTACGCCGTTTCATCCGGTTTGCGTAGGCGCAATCCGCAGGAGGTATAGACCTTGCGGAACCAACCCAGAAGATCGGCGAGTTGCATTCTCCACACCGCCTCGTGCACGGGATTGGTGTTGGAGAAGGCGAACAGCGGCAGCCGTTGCGCTACCGCCGGGAGAATCTTGGCCACGTCCGGAAAGGGTGCCCGCAACATGGCGTTCCAGCCTGCCACCCACTGTTCCTCGGACAGCGTGATGCCGAGCCGGTGGGATAGGCTGTCGGTGTACTCGGCGAAACCGATCTCGCCGACCTCGAACGCCTTGTAGGCATCGTCCACCGCCCATCGGGTTGCGATCCGCTCGGTGTCGACGCCGGCGGCTCTTCCCCAGGAGACGAAACAGGCTTGTGGGTCGATGTCGAGGACAACGCCACCGAGGTCGAGCAGCACCGCCTGCGGCAGCGAACGAGCTTGGGGCAGCGAACGCGCGCTGGACGTCGTGGCCTGATGGGACATGGAGACTCAAACTGCCGTGCGATGCTGCGGCGTATGATAGTTCCGACCATCGATCTTGCAGCCCCAAGCGCTTCGCTCATGCACCACGACCGCTACGGCCAGCTTATCACGGCCCAGTCCGCGCGCGCCGTCGAGCTGTACGACGACGCGGTCGATCGGATGTTCGCCCTGCAACCCGGTGGTGGTGCGCTGGTCGACGAGGCGTTGGCGCTCGACCCCGAGTTCGCACTCGGACATTGCGCGAAGGCCCGTACGCTGGCGGGCAAGGGCGACAACGTGGGCGCACGCGAGTATGCGGCGCGTGGCCGCGACCTGGCGGCGGGTTGTTCCAACCGGGAACGCCGTCACGCCGAGATCGTCTCCTGGGTGTTCCGCGGCGACTCCGCTAGGGCATTGGACGCGGTGGGCGTACACGCCGTCGACCATCCGCGCGACGCCGTGCCGATCTCGTTTGCCCTGGGTGTCTACGGACTTTACGGGTTCGGCGGCTTCAAGGACTTCCGCGCCCGCCAGGTGGATCTGTTGACGCGCGTAGCGCACGCGTGGGGCGACGACGACTGGTGGTTCCTGGCGTCCTACGGCTGGGCGCTTGTGGAAGCGGGAGATGCCGAGGTGGGGATTCCCATGCTGGACCGCGCGCTGGACCTCAAGCCGGACAACGCCAACGCGGCGCACGGTCGTGCCCACGGCTACTACGAACAGGGCGCGGCCGAAGATGGGGAAGCCTTCATCGAGGCGTGGCTACCCAGGTACGACCGGGACGCGATCCTGCACGCGCACCTCGCCTGGCACCTGGCGCTGTTCGCCCTGCAGCGCGGCGACGCGGAACGTGCCCACGCCATCTACCTCGACTGCATTCGCCCGGCGGTTTCCCGGACGCTGCCGATGTTCACCATGGTCGACGGCGCATCCTTTCTGCTGCGCGCCGAGGCTGCCGGGGCAAACGTAGCCCCCGCTCATCAGCGCGAGTTGGTCGAACTGGTGGAGGAACGCTTCGCCAAGCCCGGCATTCCGTTCGTCAACGCACACATCGTGATGGCCTACGGTGGAGTTGCCGACCACGAGGCACAGGGTCGCATCCAACGCGGCGTGGCGGCGCTGCTGGACCGTGGCAGACAGCCTTCCGGTCAAGTCGTGGCGGACGTCTGTTCGGCGATCGCCGCGTATTCCAAGGGAGACTACGGGGAAGCCGCCGACACCCTCGTGCGGGCGCTGCCGGAGATCGAACGCCTAGGCGGCAGCAACGCCCAACGCGACCTGTTCATCGACTTGGCGGTTTCGGCCCAGATTCGGTGCGGTGCCATCGACGCGGCACGGGACCTGGCCAGTGAACGATGGACCAAGCGGGCCGGACACCTCGACGAGACGTGGTTCGACCGCCTGCGTGCTGTGGAGAATCAACGACCGTAGGGGACGGGCTTGTCCCGTCCCGTGCCGGATCGGCCACCAATGCAAGCGTGGCCGAACCGAACCACGCAGCGGAGAGCAGAGTTCCGGCACTACGGTGCGAGCGCGAAGGTGGTCGCCGTGAACGAGTGCGGTGGCAGAACCGCCTCTGCCGAGCCGTTTGCCACCCAACCGTCGAACGCAACCGCGGCAACGGCATCGGGCTTGTCGAAACTGTTCTCGGCCTGCAGCGGCGCGTGCAGGATTTCGGCGTCGACCACCTTGGCAATCGGACGGTCGGCGCAATCGATGGTGAGCGGCATGTCCTGTTCGAGGTTCCGGTTGACGGCGAAGACGTGCAGCCGATCACCGTCCAGCACGGCGGCCTGGTCCAGGTACCCGACCTCCCCGTAACGTTCGCTGGTGTAGGTTGGTCCGCGTACCGCGCCGCGCAATGAGGTGCCCGACTTGCGCGACGAGATCATCCGGAAGGCGTGGAAGATCGTTTGCTTCATGAGTTCGTCACCCCGGTTCATGACCGGCCCGATGACGTTCACCAGTTGGGCGAGATTGGCGATCTTCACGCAGTCCGCGTGCCGGATGAAGCTCATCAGGAAACCGGCGACGACCAGGGCATCCTCAAGGTTGTAGCGTTCCTCCAACAGCGCCGGTGCGAAGGCGCCGCCGCCGTCTCCACCTCTCGCGCGGTACCAGACGTTCCATTCATCGAAGCAGAGCCGCGTCTGCGCGGGTGATTGCCGCCGCTCGGAGACCATGCGCGTGCAGGCGTCCACGGCTTCGATCTGCCGGTCGACGCTGTTGGTGACCGCAAGGTAGTCGGCGCTGTCGCCGTTCCGGTTGCCGACGTAGCGGTGCAGACTGACGTAGTCGGCAAGCCCGCCAACGTGTTCAAGCACCGTTCGGTCCCACTCGAGGAACGTCGCCATTCCCGGCCCGGACGAACCGCAGGCCACCGTGGCGATGGACCGGTCGCAGTCCTTCATCATCTTCGCCGCCTGCTGCGCGCGGATCGCGTACTGATCCGCTGGTACGTGGCCTAGCTGCCAGGGGCCGTCCATCTCGTTGCCGAGACACCAGATGGGTACGGCATGGGGCTCTTCGCTGCCATTGGCCGCGCGCTCGTCGGCGAACCGCGTGCCGGTCGGCGAGTTGCAGTAATCCACCCAGTCCCTGGCCTCTTCGGGGGTGCCGGTGCCGAGGTTGACGGCGAGCATGGGCTGCCAGTCGAGCTTGCGGCAGAGGTTGACGAACTCGTCGGTGCCGAAGGTGTTGGGTTCGATGGATTGCCACGCGAGTTCCCGGACCGTCGGTCTCGCGTCCTTCGGACCGATGCCGTCCCGCCAGTGGTAGCCGGAGACGAAGTTGCCGCCCGGATACCGGACGATGGTCATTTCCAGCTCACGTAGCGCGTCGATCACGTCCCGGCGCATGCCGTCGGAGTCGGCTTGGGCGGATGCCGGGTCGTAGACGCCGGTGTAGATGGACCGGCCGAGGTGTTCCAGGAAGCCGCCGAAGATCAGCGGACTGACCTCGCCGATGGGAAATCGAGTGTGAAGGATGAGGGTGGTGGGGTCCATGTGTTCTCCTAATGCTCGTCGGAAGTCTCGCACAACGACGGGAATTTGCGGGTGGCTGTTCACGGTTCGCGCTAAGATCCTGCCCATGGGATGGGGGTATGCATGAAAATCGTTCGATTCTTCTCGATTGCCGCGGCGGTCTTCTTCTTCGCAGTGCCGTCCTCGGCGGAGGTCGCCATCACGCCCGACGTCGTCTACGGCCACAAGGACGGCATGGCGCTCGTCTACGACGTGTTCCAGCCGACGGATGCGAACGGTGCGAGTGTGCTGTTCATGGTCAGCGGCGGTTGGTTCTCCAGTTGGGCGCCGCCCGAACGCCGTCGGCGCCAGTTCGCCTACCTGCTCGATGCGGGGTTCACGCTGTTCACCGTCCAACATGGCAGCGCACCCCGTTTCAAGGTTCCCGATGCCGTGGCCGATGTTCGTCGCGCCGTTCGGCACGTGCGCATGAACGCCGAGCGATTCGGCATCGATCCGCAACGGCTAGGCGTCATGGGTGGCAGCGCCGGCGGTCACTTGGCGCTCATGCTGGGCCTCGCGAGTGACGGGGGCGACGCCGAAGCGGAGGACCCCGTGTTGCGGGTAGGAAACCGGGTTCAGACTGTCGTGGCCTACTTCCCGCCCGTGGATCTCAGCAACAGTGCCGGACCCAACGAGAGGTTCCCGGCGCTCGATTTCGATCCGGCCTTGGCGGCGGACGTCTCGCCGATCCAGTTCGTCAGCGAGGACGATCCGCCCGTGCTGATGGTCCACGGCGACCAGGATCGACTGGTGCCACTCAGCAACAGCACGCGCATGGCCGAGGCGCTCGATGGCGTTGGCGTCGCCAACAAGGTCGTGGTCATTGAAGGTGCCAGGCACGGTTTCCGGGGAGAACACGGCGAGCGCGCGCGGACCGAGACGGTTGCTTTCCTGACGGCGCACCTCGTGCCCGAGAGCGAGTAGCCGAGGTTTAACCGTGTCGTTGCGCGGGAGCACGATGCCGGGCCTTGGGGCGCTGGCGGCCGTCGTCGCGCTACTGGGGTTTCTGTCCATCGGAATTGTCGAGGCGGGCGAGACGCAGATCGTCTTTGCGGAGCGCGGCCTTGAAAAACTCGGCGTCACGGCCGCGGGTCGGCGGACGCGCCATCTGACCTTCGAACACACGGCCCGTCGCGATGTCACCGGCACGCCCGATTTGATGGCCGTGGAAACGGTTACGGTGGTGGGTGGCGTCATCTTCGTCCAACAGGCACGACCGATTTCAGCGGAATACGCTTGTCCCGGGGTGGACATCGATCCTGCAGGGACCAGCGGCCGGCGGCTGACCGTTGGCTTCCCCGACCAACGGGTGACCGGCACGATCTACGACTGGGAACTCGAACCCTTGGTGCGTTTCGTTCGCAGCGGGTCGGACGCGCTGTTCACCTACATGGGCGTGCACGGCGAATACCACAAGGCGTTCGCCGGCAACCTGGCAGGATTCAACCTTTTCCTGCTCGACACGTTCCGCTCGCTGCGAAGTCCTGAACGGGCGCACCTCGCGGTCGAGACGCGGGTCCCGGGATACACCGCCGGCCCCAGGTCGGATCGGATTGACGAGCAGGCCGCGGGGGAACTCACCCGCTGGATGCGGCAAAGCCACCTGATGTTCACGGACCTCGACGTCGACTTCGTGTTCCGACCGGAACAGGGCGAATTGGTCGTCGATGGCGATCCCTACTGGATCTCACTCGACAGCCGAAGACGCGGACCCGGCCGCATCACGGGCCGGTTCGACGATGCGGCGACCACGCTGGCGGCCAACCCGGTGGTGTTCGGCAGCGGTTTCCGGCTCGCCAAGTACGCAGCGCTGTTTCGCTACCTCAGGACCGATTGCCCGGCACGGTGGCAGGCGTTGCGGCGAAGCGTGGCGAAGCACAGACGGGAGCTGGACCTCTACACGATCCCCATGCGGCAGATGCCCTACGCGGTGCGTTGAGGATGTTCTCGCGGGTGGCCTCTTGGACTTGTATTCCCAAGTCGATCAACCGGTAGCCGACCTCTAGGGAAGGTCTCAATCAGACCTTCCCTAGACGCGGATCTCGTCGCTGTTGCGTGTGGTGGAACTGCACCGATCCGCTAACCGGCTTTGTTGTCCCAAGCAGCGAACGATCCGCCTTCCTCCGCCAGGCGCTTCAACAACGGTGCGGGCCGCCACGCATCGCCGTACTCCTGGTGGAATGCCAGGATGTCCCGGTAGACGTTGGCCAATCCCACCTGGTCAGCGTAGTACATGGGCCCGCCGCGGTATTTCGGGAAGCCGTAGCCGTAGATGTACACCACGTCGATGTCGCTGGCGCGCAGCGCAATGCCGTCGTCGAGCAGTTGGGCGCCGATGTTGACCAGCGGATACAGGCAGCGCTTGAGGATCTCGCCCCCGTCGATTGTCCGGCGTGAGAAGCCGAGTTCCGCCGAGGTGTCTTCGATGATCTTCGCGACCGCCGGGTCGGGCTGGCCCTGGCGGCTGCCTTCGGCGTAGGTGTAGAAACCGGCGTTGGTCTTCTGGCCGAAGCGTCCGAGGTCGCAGAGCTTGTCCGGCACGATGGTGGTCAACGGCTTGTCGGTGGTCCCCGCCATCCGTCGCGCGCGCCAGCCGAGGTCGAGGCCCACCAGGTCGTTCATCGCGAAGGGGCCCATGTTGAAGCCGAAGTCGACGATGACCTTGTCCACCTGTTCGGGCAGCGCGCCGTGCAGGATGATCTCGCCCGCCTGGCTGGTGTAGCCGCCGAGCATCCGGTTGCCGATGAAACCGGGAGCGTTCAGGGACATCACCGGAACCTTGCCGATGGTCTTGCCCAGTGCCATCGCCGTGGCCAGGATCTCTGGTCTGGTCTCGACCCCCCGCACCACCTCGAGTAGCTGCATGATGTTGGCGGGGCTGAAGAAATGCGTCCCCACCACGTCGCCGGGACGCTTCGTCATGGCTGCCATCTGGTCCACGTCGAGGCCCGAGGTGTTGCTCGCCAGCACCGCGCCCGGCTTCATCGTGGCATCGAGCTTGGCGAAGATTTCCTTCTTGAGGTCGAGGTTCTCGTAGACGGCCTCGACGACCACGTCGGCGTCGGCCACGGCGTCGTAGTCAAGGACACCCTCGATGAGGCCTAGCCGGACGTCCCGTTCCGCTTCGCTGATCCGGCCGCTCCTGACCATGCGGTTGTAGTTCGTTTCGATCACGGACAGGCCCTTGTCGAGGGCTTCCTGGTTGACTTCGAGCACCTTCACCGGGATACCGGCGTCGGCGAAGCTCATGGCGATGCCACCGCCCATCAGCCCGCCGCCGACGGTGGCGGCGCTGCCGATGTCCTTCCTCGGCGCATCCCTCGGCACGTCGGGAATCCGCGCGGCTTGCCGTTCGGAGAAGAAGACGTGGATCATGGCGGCGCGCTGCTCGTGGTCGTGACAGACTTGGAAGTTCTCCCGCTCCGCGCGGATGCCCTCGTCGAAGTCGTCGATCTCGACAGCCGCCTTGACTGAGTTGAACGCCATCTGGCCGTTGATCTGGCCGCGCAGTCGGCGGGCGAGATACGCTTCGCCGGCCTTGAAGACATCGGCATTGGCGCGATCCGCCTCGATCTTGTCGCGGCGGTCGCGAACTCGAGGATGCGGACCGCCGGTCGCCGCCCGGGCCTTGGCGAACGCGATGGCGCCTGGCACGAGGTCGCCTTCGATGATCTCGTCGACGATGCCGAGTTCAAGGGCCTCCTCGGTGTCGAAGGGATCGCCCGACAGGATCGCCAGCATGGCCCGTTCGGCGCCGATCAGGCGTGGCAGGCGTTGGGTGCCGCCGCCACCCGGCAAGAGGCCGATCTTGATTTCCGGCAATCCGACCGGCGCACCGGGCACCGCGACCCGGTAGTGGCAAGTGAGCGCATGCTCTAAGCCGCCGCCGAAGGCCGTGCCGTTGATCGCGGCGACGACGGGCTTGTCGCTCGCTTCGATCAGCGCACCCGCAGGCTGTTTGGGTTGTTCGTCGGGATTGGGCGTCTTGCCGAAATCGCGGATATCGGCGCCCGCGATGAATGCGCGGCCCTTGCCGGTTATGACGACGGCCTCGATGTCTTCATCGACGAGCGCGGTTTCGAGGTGCTGCGACATGTAGAAGCGCACGCCCGAACTCAATGGGTTCACCGGCGGGTTGTCGACGGTGAGCAGGGCTACGCCATCACGCACTTCGTAGTGGACGGTTCCAAGCAGGGCCACGGTGGCTTCTCCGGGTCATGGGAAGGCGGGCGAGTATACAAGGAGGGTGTAAACGCGCGAGCCGCCTTGACGTCCGCGGTCCGGCGCGGGAGCATTGCGCGCTCTGTGCAGCGACGAGCGCTTTGCGGTCGCCTTCAGACTGATGTCTCGCCGTTACCTCATTGGAATGCGATCTGGATGAACGATAAGAAACCCGTGGCCATTGCGGCCACTTCCGCACCACTGCGTCTCGGTAGTGGCTACCCCTATCCCTTTTCGGAGCCTTGCGATGAGCGCGAGAAACGCGCCTTGGGCGATGCCTTCGAGCTGAACGACTACGGCGTCAACCTGGTGACGCTGCCGCCGGGCACCTGGTCTTCGCAGCGCCACTGGCATTCGGACGAGGACGAGTTGGTCTACATCCTCGAAGGCCAGCCGACGCTGGTCACGGACGAAGGCCGCACGCCGCTGGAACCGGGGATGTGCGCCGGGTTCCCCGCCGGTTCGGGCAATGGCCACCATCTCGTCAACGACACCGAGGAGCCGGTCGTCTATCTCGAAGTCGGCAGCCGTTGCGACGAGGACGACGTGGACTACCCGGACATCGACATGCAGATCCGCAACCGCGGCGGCGGCGATGGGTTTCTGCACAGGGACGGTACGCCCTACGGATGAAGCCCAGCCCCACGATCTGGGACTGGCCGCTTCGGATCTGGCACTGGGCGTTCTCCGCATTCATCGCTTTTTCGTTGTATTCCGGCCTCGTCGGAGACATCGGCTTGCTCGAATGGCACCAGCGATCGGGGCTCGTTCTTCTCGGCTTGGTGGTATTCAGGATGGGCTGGGGTCTGTGGGGTGGCCGGTACGCGCGCCTTACCCACTACTGGACGACACCCCGAGCCTTTGTCGACCACTTCCTGCGCCGTGGCGAACCCAAGGCGCACACGTCCCCGGGGGTCGCACTGGCCGTGGTGTTGGTGCTCGCGGTCGCGGTTCAGGTCGGTACGGGACTGTTCGCCACCGACGACATCTTCAACGAGGGCCCACTCAACCGCTACGTGTCCAACGAGTTCGCACGGACGGCGACCTGGATTCACCATCGCGTACACTGGCTGGTACTTGGCGCGGGCGTCGTGCATTTGACGGCGCACGCTGTGTACGGCCTCATGCTGCGGGATCCAACGCCGCTCGCCATGTTCACCGGCCGCAAACGCCTAGACCTGCCGCCGACGCCGCACTTCTGGATCCGCGCCGCGGTGACCACAGCCCTCGCGCTGGGCGTCGTGCTAACGGTGACGTACGCCCAGAAACTGTTCTAGGAATGCAAATTCAACTCCTTGCGTCTCTGAATTTGGCGGCACATCCCTGTGCCGCGCTAGGGAAGGTCTTTAATCAGACCTTCCCTAGAGAACCCCGCGCTATTCCGCCCGGTAGTCGTCGTGGCACCCCTTGCACGCCTGACCGATGCCTTGGAATCCGACGGCGATCTGGCCGCTGTCACCGGACTCGACCGCAGTCTTGAAGGCGGCCGTTGCCTCCTTGAAGGCGACGAGTTTGCTCTGGAAGTCGTCCGGGTTCTCCCAGATGGCGTCGAGAGCGTCACCCCCCTTGGAACTCTCGGGGAACAACGTCGGCGTTATTTCTGCGAGGTCCGCCATGGCGCCCGCGTGGATCGCTAGGTGATCGGTGTGCGGCACATCGCCGCGAACGATGTCGACGATGGCACGCATGTGCCCCCCGATGGCGCCCATCGTGTGTTGTCGGTAGTTCACCTCGCCTTCCGACGCGGACACCGCGATTGCGACCAGGCAGCCCGACAGCGCGATGGTGGCAAACCGATTGTTCATCAGCTTCTCCCCGAAAAACATGAATCGGCTAGTGTATGCGCAACGCGCGTGAGTTGAGAGCCGTCTTTCGCCTCTTTTGCCAAGAGTGCCAAGAGTGCCAAGAGTGCCAAGAGTGCCAAGAGTGCCCGGTCGTGCTTTGCTGACGCTGGTCGTCGTGGCCGTGGCCGCGGCGCTCGCCACCTTGTGGTTTTCGCGAGACGGCCGATTGACCTACAGGACCGGCACCGATTACCAAACCTCCCGATGACTTTGTGAACCGGTTGGACCGCGGTTCGACGACGGCGGACGCCACGTTCACCGAGGGCGACCTGTCCCGCCATCTCATGCGCCTTTCGGGGTTCATGATTCTCGGCTTCCTCGCCATGACGCTGGCGAGTCTTGTGGAGACGGTCTATCTCGGGCAGGTGGGTACGGAAGCCATTGCCGCGGTGACCTTCGCGTTCCCCGTGCTCATGGCGATTGGTGCCGCAACCCGCGGCATCGGGGTCGGCATCGGCGCCGTGCTTGCACGCGCCATTGGTGCCGGCGACCGGGAGCGGGCGGCGTTCCTCACCACCCACGGTCTGCTCCTCGTACTGGCGTTCAACATTGCCTGCTCGATTCTCCTGATCGCCTTCGCAAGGCCCCTGTTTCACATGCTGGGTGCCCGCGACGTCGTGCTCGATCTGGTCGTCGCCTACATCCGGATTTCGGCGCTCGGCTACCCGTTGTTCGGCTTGTCCATGGTCGGCACCGGCCTGATGCGGGCCATCGGCGACCCGGTCTATCCGGGCATCGTGATCACCGCGGGATCCGTCCTTCAGGTGCTCATCGGGCCGTTCCTGATCTTCGGCTGGCTGGGTCTGCCGGCGCTCGGTGTGGAAGGAGCGGCCTGGTCGTTCGTGATCGCACGGTCGGCATCGTTCCTCATCAGCGTGTACTGGTTCTGCTTCAGGGAACGCATGATCCGTGCTTCGCTGGCCCGCTTCGGCACGTCCGCGCGGGACATCCTGCATGTCGGCCTGCCCGCCCTGACCAGCAACATCATCGAACCGCTGGCAGCGGCCGTCGTGACGAGACTGCTGGCGCCGTTGGGCGCAGGCGTCGTCGCCGGCTTCGGCGTCGGTTCGCGCATCGAGTCCATCGTCTTCATGGTGGTGATCGGCGTCGCCTCCAACGCCGCGCCGCTGGTCGGCCAGAACTGGGGCGCGCGACGCTTCGACCGCGTCGACGAGGCGTTGCGCCTGTGCTACCGCTACTGCCTCGTCTGGGGTGCCATCGCGGCGGTCATCATGTGGACCGGCGGCGAGTTCTTCGTGACCCTCATCCGGGACGACGCCGAGGTCGTCGCCACGGCGACGAGCTACCTCTACATCATCCCCATCACCATCGGCTTCGCCGGCATGTTCAACACCGCCAACGGTGCCTTCAACGCCCTGTCGAAGCCGCTGCCGCCACTGGTGCTCTCGCTGTTGCGGCTGCTGGTGTTCTACATCCCGCTGGCGCTCCTAGCCCGGCATTGGTTCGGCCATGTCGGCATCTTTGCGGCGGCAGCGGTCACCAACGTCGTACTCGGTGTCTGGGCACGCGAGTGGAACCGACGGACGGTGATTCGGCAGCGGCAACGACTGGTCGGCGTGGCGATGTGACATGGGGAAGGCGGGGGAAGGTGGGGAAGGTGGGGAAGGTGGCGATGTGACATGGGGAAGAGTGCGGGCGTTACGTGCACAAATGGCTCGGCTTGCGATGCGCAGGGCCTCACTCCTTCCTGGCTTGTCCGTCCATCGACTGCCGCTCCCGCCACTCTCGCCACTCCTGCTCTACAAGCTGCTTGGACTGCCGAAGTTCCCGAATGGCCCAATCGCTTCCGAGCCGCGCTGCTGCCTCGGTCAGGTCGCGACCCTGGTGTCCGCCCGCAGCCGGCGTGGGTAACTCCTGCAGCCACGCCAGTACTCCTTTGGGGACGGCCTTGCACTGCATTAGGCGCCAGGCGAAACGCAATCGGGCGTCGTCGATCTCCGCCCGGCGGCGCCAATACTCATCCAGCGGCAGTGACACGTCCTCGTCCAGCGCATCGTATTGCCACCACGCGGCGTCCAGCTCGGCGGCGCGGCTATCCTCCCGGGGTACGTCATCGGGGGGACCCCAAGGGTTGAAGCCGGTTTCCAGCACCAGTGTCATAGCGCAACCCGTGTGCAGCATCGCGAGCTTCGCGATCTCGTCCGCCGAGCACACCGCACGCAAGTCGGGGCGTGTCTCCGTGGGTGGCACACGGCACTCAGGTCGGCGTAGCGACGCCTGCGCGGCCTCGCGCGTGGCCAGCGAATCGGCGAACACCTCCTGCCACGCGACCCCGTCGAACGCTGGCGGTGCTGCGGAAGGGTCCCAATTGCCCGGTATGTCATGCAGCTTTGCGAGTCCGACGGGTTCGCTACCGTAGCGGCGAGTCAGGGCCTGGGCACAGCTTCGGTCCCATCCGCTCCAAGGGTCGGGACAGAGCCGCAGCAAATCATCGACCAACCGCACCGTGCCCGCCGTGGCAACCGACGGACCGGGTTCATGAACTGTGGCATCGAGATCCGGCGACGATGCCACCTGCGCAACCCCGGGGGGCGATTCGACCGCTAAAAAGGGCTCGTTCACGGCGAGCGGGTGATCGTCACCGCCCCGGAACAGGATCCAGGCCGCGACCGTCACCGCAGTGATCGCGGCCAAGCCACCGTACGACCAGATTTGCCGTGTGGTCAACCCCGGCACCAGCGTTGTCCTTCGAGTTCCTTGAATCTGTTCCAGAAGCCGTTCTCGGGGTGGTTGGCTGTGCCGGTTCCGGTCTCAGGATTGAAGGTAATGTGGTGCGGCTACCCTGAATCTTGTTTGCTAACAATAACAAAGCAAAACCGAAAATTCCGGAGGTGGCAAATAGGTGCAAGATGCACCGCGCAGACAAGCCTTCGAAACCCGCGCCGTGGACCACCCGGTTCCAGGCGCGCCCGTAGGGGACCCCGTTGCGGCGTCCCGCGCCGCTCGTCACAGGCCGTGTAACCTCGACGGGGAGTCCGGGTGATGCGCTAGGCTAGGGTTTGAGACGGCCAATACGGCACGGATGTTGCTTGACATAAGAGTGGGCGGGGTGCGCAGGGCGACGATCTACGGCGTCGGGGACGACCTGAACCCGGAAATCGCGGACAACTACTCGATGAGTATCGAGTGGACACCCGAGGCCGTGCCGGGTTTGCATTGGACCGTTCATTGGTCGCACGTCGATTTCACCGACAAGATCGAGTATTCCTACAACCTGCTCTTCAGCGAGCCGGAGATTGCGTTCACGCTTCCCGAGATCATCGAACGGGACCCGGAGGGGAATGCGATCAAGGCATTCGCGAGGTACATCAACCTGTCCGATAAAGTCAGCGAGATCGTGACGGCCGAACTGGAATACAGCTTTGCCACCGACTTTGGCGCATTCCGGCCGAGGCTCAGCTATACGCGGGTGCTCGATGAGCGCTTCACGATTGTCGAGGGAGGGGAACAGGTTAGCCGCGTGGGTACCGTGTGGGGCAGCAACGAGTACGGCGTGGTGGGATCGCTGGCTTGGTCGTTAGGCAAATACGCCGGCGATCTGTTCGTGAACTATACGCCCAGCTACGTGAATGACCGTACCGGTACCTGCCAGCTTGTGGTTGGCCGGTGCGAAGGGCGTTTCCTGCCTCGACCGTCGATGACGGTCGACTCCTACGTCTCCGTGGATCTCACCGTGAGCTATCGGTTCGACAATGGACTGCGGTTGCGCGGCGGCGGACGCAACGTGCTGGATGCAGACCCGCCGGCCACTTTGTGGGGAGGTCGGCCCTACGATCTCACTCGCTACGACGCTCGCGGTCGGGTGCTGTTCATGGAGGTCATCTGGGATCTTCTCTGACGCGCGGCGAGTCATCCCGCTCGATACCGGGCGACAAGACCCAGACGCCGTGCCAGGATTTGCGGCGTCGGGTCACGGACTCGTCCGACGCGTGGTGCACGCGGGCCCGTCGGGGGGCCGAACAGACCCGCGGACCCGCGTGCCTGATGTTCTAGCTCAGACACATATGGCACTCGGCGGGCGATAGTCGGCCAGAGCGGCACCGGACACGGGTAACCCCGCGCCGGTGCCGGATCGGGTAGCCTCCAGTGAAGACCAATCCACTGGGCAAGGAGACCCGAACCATGAACATAGAGTCCATGCGCGTGCGATCGTACCGCAGCTTCAAGGTCGACGCGCCGTGCTTGCTCTCGAAGGAAGAATGAGACTCGTTCGTTGGTCCTTGGCGTCGGTCGCATTAGGTGTGTTCGGCGTCACCGCGTACCTTGGGTTGGTGCCTTCACAGAAGTACTCCCACCCGGAAGAAGAACCCCAGAAGGTGTGGTCGCCCGCTCCTAGCGGCAAGGTCGCGCAGGGCGTTGCCTCCCCGTCTCTGGTCATCGCCGATCCGGGAATAGACCCGAAGCCGTCCGCGGATTGGGAGGAAGCCAAACGGGATTGCCCGTGGCCACCCCGTGTCGACACATGGCGAGCGCTCGATTCGCGTTGCGTGGCGACGATGGAACGTCTCCGTCCTGCGGATTGGGTTTTTGCGCTGCATGACCCATTGGCAACACGGCAAACAGTGATTGCGGCGTTCGACAAGCCCGAATGCCTCGAGCCGCTGGAACAGTCGCGCGCGGGGCTTTACGAGGCGTGTTCCGCCAAGTCAATAGTCCGTCTCGCCGTGCTGCAGAACAATTGCGTTGACGCTCTTCGACCGGACTGGAACGAACGGCTCGACTCCAAGCTTGAAATGATGTTGAGGCTGGACCGCGGGACGGCGCAAATCACGTTGGACGGTCACCCCCCGAACAGCCAAGAGGAATACTATCGTCTGGTCGAATCGCACAACCGCTTGGCTGCAGAGGCACTCTGGCGTACGCACTTGTGTGATTCAGTTCCGGCGGGCGCGTTGGATTGGATCGATGCATTACCCATACCCCCGGACCACCAACAACGCCGTTTCGCTGACCTCCCGACACAAGCACCTGATCTTGTCGAAGCTGCCCGCCGACTCGGGGCTTCCATCCCAGACTCAGCGCTACCGCCATTTGAGATAAGCGGGAGCCGCCCACGGTATCGCGGAGGGGACTAGTGGGGCACCCTAACTAATACTGCTCTGGAATCGAAATTCGTTTACCGAAAGGCGGGGGACTGCACGGCATGGCCGATCATGACCCGACGGTGCTTCGCCGCCTCGTTCCCTAGTTCAGGCATGTCGACAATGTTCTCGACGACACGGCCCTCGGCGGCTGGACAGATTGACCTTGGACAAGAGCTCCAAGCGCCACCGCGTCGGGATCGTTCTCGGCGTCACCCCTTGTGTCGGACGGCAACCCGGCCGTCTCCTCCGCCAGCGTTGGCAAATCCAGCAACGCACCCAGAAACGGCGACCAGGTCGGCCTTCCGGAGGGCGTACCCGATGGGTGCGGCATTACGCCGGTTCGGCCAGCCGCGGTTCGATGACGCCCAACTCCACCGAAGTCTCCACGACCGCGCGGATGGTGTCCTCCACGGGCCGTATGGTCGCGCCGAGGACTTCTTTGGCTTTCCTGCAGTCGTTAACCATGTTGGACGCCACGGTGATGGGCTCGCCCCGGCTGGTCACGGTGGCCGGTTCGCCGAGGACGAAGGACGGGAAGTACTCGTGGACGATGGCCGCGAGTTCCGTACCAAAACGGATGGCCGAGCGACCGCCGGTGCCGTGCATGATGTAGCGTGGGCCGCCGTGGCTCGCCCGGTGGTCGACGGGTGACTCCGCCGCCAGGCGGTGGGCCTTGGCGAGATCGCGCACGTCGATGATGTTGTAGTACATGTCGTAGCGCGATGGCCAGGAGGGTTCAAGACCAGCGGCCAGGCGACCGATCTGCTCGATCCACTGGCCGACCTGGGCCTTGAAGAGGATCGGCCCGCAGATCATCGCCGGGTTCATGGTGATCGCGTCCCAGCGGCCACCGCTGTCGTCCGCGGCGCGGTTGATGAGGTGCTCGGTATCCACCTTGCTACGGGCGTAGGCGTTGCGCGGTCCCTGCCAGCGTTCGGGATCCACGCCGTCGGAGGCCCAGTCGGTTTCCGTCCACTCGTAGCCCTTGGGCATGGTCGCGCCCCTCGCGCCCGAGACCGCGGCCATGGAACTCGTGTAGACGAGCCGCTTGACGCTGCCGCTGGCGTTGATCGCGTCGATGACGTTCTGGGTACCGGTCATGCCGCCGTCGTAGACATCCTGCGACACGTCCCCGCTGCCCAGCGGCTGGGACTTGCCGTCCGCGGAATTGCCGAGTACGGCGGCAACGTGGAACACCCCGGTGCAGTCCTTGAAGGCGTCGTCGTAGGAGCATGACGTGAACAGATCGCAGCCGTCGACGATCTCGACCCGGGGCAGGCGGCTCAGGTAGTCCACGCAGTCCTTGCCCCGCCAGGAATTGGCGTCGCGGATGCAGGCGCGGACCTGGTAGCCGTGGATGGCGAGTTCGCGGACCATGTGGCCGCCGGTGAAGCCCGAGCAGCCGGTGACTGCCACGGGTCCGTCGTTGGGGGTGATTGCCGACATTCTCAGTTCCTGTGTTGGGCGGCCAGCCTGGCCGCGGGGTGTACGACGATGCCGTCCTTCAAGACGTCGATCGGGTCGCGTCCGTCGACGCCGAGGCCGAAGCGGTGGTAGCCGAGCAGGCGCTGCAGCTTCTCGGGCAGCTCCCGTACGACTTCTGCGGGCACGGCGAGCAGTTGGATCTCCTGTGGGCGCAGGTAGGCGACGTTGTGGCTCATGAAGAAGCCTAAGCGTTCGCGGTCCTTGGAGGTGTTGGCGCCGCCGCCGTGCCACAAGCCGCCTTCCCACATGAGCATCGTTCCCGCCGTCATCACGACGCGCATGGTCTCGACGCTCTGGTCGACCGGCCGGTCGTGCCACTTGTGGCTGTAGGGGACGATGTGGGTGGCGCCGTTCTCCCTGTCGAAGTCGTCCAGCGCGATGAGTGCGTTGCAGACGAAATGCGGGTGCGGCCGCTTGATGGGCCACAGACCGTCGTCCTGGTGCAGAAACTGGCGCGTCTCGCCCGGCAAGACGTTGAACAGCGTGGTCACGTTGATCTGCGTGTACTTGCCGAGTACGCCTTCGATCAACGCCCGGACACGGGAGTCGAGGAACAGGTAGTCCACGGCACGGGTCTTGGCCAGCAGATTGTGCGCTCGCCAGGTCTTGCCGGTCTTGGTGCCGATGGCGCGCATCTCGGTGATGTGGACCTCGGTGTCGAAGGCGTGGCGGATGCGCGCGACCTCCTCCGGCGTGATGAAGTCGGGGACCAGCGTGTAGCCCTGATCCTCGATCTCGGCGACGCGCTCGGTGACGTTCAAGCCGTCGACGATGAGGTCCTCGACGACCTCCGCGGCTTCGCTCATGACCGCTTCGCCCGTGGCGCTTCCTCACCGTTGTCGTCGGCCTTCTGCGTGTACTTGACGTACTGGCCGATCTTCATCCGTTCGGCCCGTTCGGCGTTTCGTTCGGAGGTCATCTTGCCGTCGTGGTGCAGGTAGTCGTAGCGCGGTCGGATCGTGGTTCGCCCGTCGGCGGGTTCCATGTCGAACAGGCTGCGGTAGGCGTTGATGGACTGCCCGCCCTTGGCGCCGCGCTCGGCACCGGCCTGGCGGTCTAGGTCCCAATCACTCTTGCCGAACGGAAACAGGCTGTAGACGTCCATCAAGCCGGCGAAGCGGACCGGGTTGCGGTCCAGTGCTTCCTGGGTGACGGTCTCACGGTAGGCCTCCTCCGGCTGGTAGCGGCGGCGCATGTACTCGCACTGCAGCGTCATCCTGAGGCCCGGTGTCTTCTTCGGATAGGAACCGTGCCAGGTGTGGTTCCCCCAGATGACCATGGAGCCGGCGGGCGCCTCGACGGCAACCGCCTGGTCGGCCCATTTCTCGCCCTCCGCCGCTGTGATCTGCCGACGCCACAGGTGGCTGCCGGGGACGAACGAGATGGCGCCATCGTCCTTGGTGTAGTCGGTGACCATGAAGTGCATGTTGCAGTTGATGACCCTCTCGGGCTGGGCGTTGATGGCTGGGTCGAGATAGTCGCCGTGGAGTCCGGTGCGGATCTCGCCGGGTCCCTTCACCCACGCCGCGCACAGGCTCAGGACGCAGTCCGTGCCGAGGAGGTACTGCGCGAGTCCAAGTCCGGCCGGGTTGTAGGACAAGCGCTCGAAGACCGGGTCCTCCCACAGCATGAAGCGCTGGATGTCGTTGACGTTGGCCCACCGTTCCGGTGCCAGTCCGTCGGGCCCGTAGCGGTGCAGCATGGTCTTCTCGAGCGCCTCGCGGACTTCCTCGACGAGTTCCGGCGGGCCGACCTTCTCCGGCGGCACCACCGTGAAGCCGAACGAGGTGAGTTCGGCGATGTTGGACTCGAGGCCGAGTTGCCGCAGTTCGCGGTGCAGAAGCGCCACCGACCCGGTGGACTTCCAGTCGCCGATCTCCATGAATCCCCCTCTCCGCCAAGCGACCCCGGATTCTAGCAGCCCATCGGACTTCGTCGCGCCAGCGTCGAAAGTCCGATGGGGTGATAGGCAGGTGGGGGCTGGGGCCGGACGCCGAGCCTGCGAGGCGTCTTGGCGGCGCTAGCAGCCATGATAGGCAGGTGGAGGCTGGGGCCGGAAAGAGGAGCGGTCGCGTCTTAGTCGACCTTCAACGGGGCGAAGCGGGGCGGTCGACGTTCGACGAACGAGTCCACGCCTTCCTTGAAGTCGCCGCGTGCCAGGCTCTCGTCCATCCAGACTGTCGACTCGTGCATCGCCTGGCGAAGTTCGGCGTTGAGATGACGGTAGACCTGCCGCTTCATCATCATCAGCGAATGCGGCGCCGCGTTCTCGGCGATCCCGCGCAGGTAGCCGACGGCGTCCGCGACGCATTCACCGGGTTCGCTTACGCGGTTGGCGAGACCGATGCGCCCGGCCTCTTCACCATCGACCCGGCGTCCCGTCCAGAACAGATCGAGGGCGTTGGCGGGGCCGATCAGCCGGGGCAGTATCCAGCTCGTACCGTGTTCCGCGATGAGACCCCGTTGGGAAAATGAGGTGACGAACTTGGCGGTTCGATCGACGAAGCGCAGGTCGCAGAACACCGCGTAGCTGAATCCGAGGCCGGCGCAGGCCCCGTTGATCGCGGCGATCAGCGGCTTGCGCAGGCCGAGGAGATAGGTCGGGCCGAGTTGGAAGTTGGGATCGCCATCGGGATTTCCCGGGTCGGCGGCGAGGTCGGCATGGGCGCTGCCGAGCCGCCGGCCCGCCTCGCTCATGGCGCCCAGGGCGTTCATGTCCACACCCGAGCAGAAGCCGCGCCCGGCACCGGTGAGCACCGTGCCGATCACGGTCTCGTCGTGTTCGGACTGGTCGAGGGCGTGTCGGATTTCGGCCTGAGTGCGGTCGGTCAACGCGTTTAGCGTCTCCGGCCGGTTCATGGTGATGACGGCGACGGAGTCGTCGACGTCGTAGATGATCTCTTCGTACATCGCTTGCCTTGTGTCCTCATGGAAATCCGCAAGACAAGCATAGGCTACTTTAGCGAACAATCCGCGGCATAGACCCATGCGGATGGTTTTCGGTCGCCCGCCATCGAAGCTGCCGCTACAGGCTCCGCTTGCTGGTCAAGGTCACCTCGACGCCGCGTACGCCGGGACCGTCCACCACGGGGAACGCGACGTCGATGTGGTAGACGAGATTTCGGTTCGTGCGCGTGGATTCCAATCTGAGGCCCACCCCCGCATTGACGAGCGTGTCGTTGTCATTCGCGGAACTCCAGGCTCGACCGACGTCGACGAAACCGGCCAAGGCAACGCGCAGGACACGTAACGGGTAGAGATTCGTGTAGTAGCGTTCCTCGGCGCTGAGGCGGAACTGGCGCGTGCCGGCTTGATAGCGGTTGGGGTAGCCGCGAAGCCCCGAACTCCCCCCGATCAACACCTGCTGGTCGGCCGACAGGCCGTCGGTTAGCGTGGTCTCGGCGTCGAGGATCATCGCCAGCCGCGGCGACTGGCGGTGCCGGTAGCGCGCCCACGCACGGGCAACCACGTTCTCGGCACGTCTGTCCGTGGTGTTCCAGTAGCCCGAGGCACGCACGCCGTAGCGCAGAATGCCGTCGTCGCCGCGCAGCAGCCCGTCGCGGAACTCCGCGCGGGCGACGACGTGGCCGTCTCCCCGGGGGAAGTAGCCGAACAGCGCGTCGTACCGGCGGCCGAGATAGACATCCTCCGTGGTCTGCACGCGGTCGACGTTCCTGGCTTGAGCGTAGTCGTCCTGGATGCGCTGGAGGGCGATCCAGGGGTAGAGGAACCGGCGGCTGGTCAGGACGAGGTCTGAGTCCACTCCCGGCATCAAGTGCCAGTCTTCCAGGGTGACGCCGGTGCTCAGCCGGTTGACCCAGCCGTCCTGGCGTCCCTTCGACCAACCCGTCCAGATCTGCGCCAGGCGATAGTCCCGCGCGAATTCGCCGATCCGCTCCCCGGCGTCGTAGAGCCCCTGCAGCGTCTTCGCGCGGTGATAGCCCGCATGCCATGCACGGCGGGCATCGAAGGCGTAGAACGGTTGGCCGATGCGGGCTTCGACCTGGTCTCCGTCGTCGGTGTCGTCGTAGCGCAGCTTGTAGCCGACCCGGCTGGTGCCGAGGTTCGCATCCGCGTAGCTCAGGCTGACGCCCTCGCGGTCCGGGTTGTCGAACACCGTGAAGTCGAAGTGCGCGCCGGTCCCCGCCAGGTTGATCTCCGAGACGCCGACCCGCACGCGGTGTTCGCCGCCGGTTCGGGTGACGCTCAATTCCGGTGAGAGCGACCAGACATCGCGGGTGACGACTACCAGATCGACTTCGACCAGCCCATCGCCGGTCGTTGCGTTTGCCACCTCGCAAAGCCGGTCGGCGACGACCCGGGCGTCGTAGAGGTAGGGCTTGGCGCGTAGTAAGCGTTCACTTTCGGCAACGACGTCACCGGACACCGCATCTCCCTCGCGGAACAGCAACAGTTCGCGGATGACGCCCTCGCGGGTATTGGCGTGCCAACGATTGGCGAAGCGGAACGCGGCGTTGCTTTCGGCGGGGTCGTCCGGATTGAAGACGTTTTGGCGAATGACCGTGATGCGCTTGACCCGGTATCGGGTTTCGCCTCCTAAGGACCTGCCGACGACTTCCTCGATGGCGGCTCTCGCCAGGGTTTCGTGGTCGAAGAGGGGCGGGCAGTCGTCGTCCCCGGCTGCGGTGATGCCGACGAGACTGGCCGCGAGACCAACCGCCGGAATCCGCATCGTCACCCCGTATTCCGGAGCCCGCTGGCGATCCCCGCCATGGTCACCTTCAAGGCCTGGCTGACCGGTTCGGAGTCGTTGCCGGCACGTCGTCTGGCGAGCAGTTCGACCTGCAGCAGGTGCAGTGGATCGAGGTAGGTGTCGCGCACCGTGAGCGAGTCGCGGACCTGGCGTGCGCTGGCGAGCAGCTCGGGTGTCTGGGTGAGCGCGAGCAGGTCGTCGGCGAGGGAACCGAGGCGCGCGAACAACGCCTCGGCGGCGGCCTGTTGGCCGGGCGCCGTGAGGCGGCGCGAGTAGTAGCGCGCGAGAGTGGCGTCCGCCTTGGCGACGACCATCTCCAGCATGTCCGCCTGCATGGCGAAGAACGGCCACGCGCGCAGCATGTCGAAAGCGCCGCGGTTGGCCCGCAGCTTGGCCACCGCGCGATCCGTGCCGAGCCACGCGGGCAGCATCAGGCGCACCTGGGTCCAGGCGAACACCCAGGGGATCGCGCGCAGGCTCGCGAGGTCGCGGTCCGGCACCCGCCGCGCCGGCCGGCTGCCGAGCGCCAGATCGGCGAGTTCGGACTCCGGGGTCAGGGCCTCGAAGAACGACACGAACGATGGGTCACGGACGGCGCGACGGTAGGCCTTCTGCGACGCGGCGGCGAGTTGGTCCATCGTCTTGCGCATCTTGGCGGTGGGTACGGGCGGTGGATCGAGGGTGGCGTTCAGCGTCGCGGTCAGGTAGTGGCTCAGGGTCGCCTCGGCGATCGCCGGGGTGCCGAGTTTGAAGCGGATCATCTCGCCCTGCTCGGTGACCCGGAAGGAACCGGCGACGCTGCCGGGGGGTTGCGAGGCGATGGCCTGGGCGGAGGGTCCGCCACCCCGGCCCACCGCGCCGCCGCGGCCGTGGAACAGGGTCAGCTTGACGCCGTGTTTGGCGGCCACCGAGGCGAGCGCTTCCTGCGCCCGGTACTGCGCCCATGCCGCCGCGAGCTGTCCGGCGTCCTTCGCCGAATCGGAGTAGCCGATCATCACCTGCACGCGGTCGCCGACATACTCCCGGTACCAGGGGATCGACAGCAGCGAGTCGACCGTATCCGCGGCGCGGTCAAGATCGTCCAGGGTCTCGAACAGCGGCACGATGGGCAGGCTTGCGCGGACACCCGCCTCCTTCAGCATCAGCGCCACCGCGAGGACGTCGCTGGGCCGCGACGCCATGGACACGACGTAGGCGGATACCCCCGCCGCGTCGTGTTCGGCGATGACGCGGCAGGTGTCCATGGCTTCCTTGGCGTCGTCGCTGCCTCGCCAGGCGGTCGGGAACAGGGGCCGGCGACTGGCGAGTTCCTCGACCAGCCACGCGCAACGGCGGCTCTCGGACCACGATCCGTAGCTCTCGGTGCCGTAAAGATAGGCGGTGAGTTCGTCCATGACCGCGGCGTGCCGTTCCGCGTGTTGACGAATGTCGACATGCGCGAGATGGACACCGAAGCAGGCAACCCGGCGCAAGGTGTCGAGCAGCGGCCCGTCGGCGATGCGTGCCATGCCCGAGGCGGCGAGCGAGTCGTAGCATAGGCGCAGCGGCTCCATCAGCTCGGCATCGTCGAGGATGACCAGAGGTCCTGGAGCGCCGCCTGTCTCCGCCCACCGCCGGGTCGCGTCGAGCCGGTCGCGAAGTTCGGTCAACACCGCCCGATACGGTTCGCCGGCCCCATCGGTGTGCTCGAGGATGCTGTCACTGCCGGTGGCCATGGACAGCGACGCGCTCAGACTCGTCACGTCGCGCGTGAACAACTCGGCAGCCATCCGGCGTGCCAGGAGGAGGACCTCTCGGGATACACCGGCGGTCACGCGGGGGTTGCCGTCGCGGTCGCCGCCCATCCACGACGCGAACGCGAAGGGCATCACATCGATGGGCAGGGTCGCGCCGTTGCGACGGTCGAGTTCCCGCATCGCCGCGGGAACGGCTTCCCACAGCGAGTTCTCGATGACCGCGAAGCCCCACTTGGCCTCGTCCTGGGGCAGCGGACGCTCGTGGCGGATCTCGTCGGTGTGCCAGGCTTCGGCGATCAGGCGTTCGAGGTGTTCCTCGACCCCCGGTCTCTCCGCCCGGGGCGCCCGGGCGCGGGCCTCGAGCAGGGCGGCGATGGCATCGTACTTCTGAATAAGGGTCCGGCGCAGAATCTCCGTCGGGTGCGCGGTCAGAACCAGTTCGATGCGCACGTCGCGCAGCCGGTCGGCTTCGACCACGTCGGGCCAGACGACGTCGCGGGCCGCTTGCCGCTGGTCGGCGATGTTGGCCAGGTTCAGGAACTGGTTGAAGGCCCGGGCGATGTCGGCCAGCGCGTCTTCGGGCAACTCGGCGAGGTAGGTGCTCAAGGCGTCCCAGTCGGCGGCGGTTCCCCGCCGGGCACGCTTGGCCAATGCTCGGATGGTCTCGATGCGGTCGACGAAATCTCGACCCCGGTGTGCACCGATCACGCGCCCCAGAAGTTGGCCGAGCAACCGCACATCGTCCCGCAGGGCGCGCGGAAGACCGGAGAGTTTGCCGCGCGCGGTGGCGGTGGCTGCAGGGGCTTGAAGTACCATTGTTCTCGACTATAGCGCAGCGGATTTCGTTGCCAACGGAATACCGCCAAAGCAGGTTGGGAATCGTAGTGCAGTTGTTCCCAGCAGTTCGAGGCCGAGGTCGAATAACCGACGCCTCGCCGGTGTTTTCCGGGATAATCTGCCGATGCTCGATGCCGCCCGCCGGACGCTTCAAGAGGTCTACGGCTACACCTCGTTCCGTCCCGGTCAGGAGGCCGTCATCGAAGCGGTTCTCGCCGGTCGCGACGGCCTCGTTCTCATGCCCACGGGCGGCGGCAAGTCGCTGTGCTACCAGATTCCGGCATTGGTGCTGCCCGGCACCGGCATCGTGGTCTCGCCGCTGATCGCCCTGATGCAGGATCAGGTCGCTGCGCTTCGCGAAGCGGGCGTGGCGGCGGCGTTCCTCAACTCGACGCTGCCTTGGTTCGAGCAGACGGAGATCGCCAACGCGTTCCGCCGCGGCGCCTTGGACCTCCTCTATCTCGCACCGGAACGGCTCCTCCAGCAGGACACCCTGGCGATGCTCGGCGACTCGCCGGTGAACCTGTTCGCCATTGACGAGGCGCACTGCGTGTCTCAATGGGGACATGACTTCCGCCAGGACTACCTTGGCCTCGACGTACTTGCCGAGCGGTTCCCGGGGATTCCGAGATTGGCCCTCACCGCCACTGCCGACGCCCGGACCCGGACGGAGATCGTGAATCGCCTGCGGCTCAGCGAGCCGGCTCGATTCGTCAGCGGGTTCGACCGTCCGAACATTCGCTATTCGGTGCGGGTCAAGACGAACGCGAACACGCAGCTATTGGACTTTCTCGATGACCACCACGGCGAGGCCGGGATCGTCTACTGCCTGTCGCGCAAGAAGGTGGAGGCGACCGCGGAACTCCTGTGCGACCACGGCTACGATGCCCTGCCCTACCACGCGGGACTCCCCGGAGCGATGCGCAGCCGACACCAGGCCCGGTTTCTCCGCGAAGACGGCGTGGTGATCGTCGCGACGATCGCCTTCGGCATGGGCATCGACAAGCCGGACGTGCGCTTCGTCGCCCACGTGGACCTGCCGAAGAGCATCGAGGCCTACTACCAGGAAACTGGCCGCGCAGGCCGCGATGGCGAGGCCTCGGAGGCATGGATGATCTACGGCCTCCAGGACGTCGTGCGCCTGCGTCAGATGGTGGACGAGGGGGAGGCGGACGAGACGCACAAGCGCGTGGAACGTGCCAAGCTCGACGCGCTGCTCGGCTGGTGCGAGGTGACCACCTGCCGGCGCGCGGCGCTGCTCCGCTACTTCGGCGACGAGCCGCCGACGGCGTGCGGCAACTGCGACGTGTGCCTCGCGCCGCCCAGGACCTGGGACGGCACCGTCGCGGCGCAGAAGCTGATGTCGTGCATCGTGCGCACCGGCCAGCGCTTCGGCGCCGGACACGTGATCGACGTGATCCGCGGCAAGGACACGGCTAAGGTTCAACAGCATCGCCACGCGGGGCTGTCGACGTTCGGCATCGGCGAGGATATGAGCGACAGGGCGTGGCGATCCGTCCTCCGCCAACTGGTCGGCCGTGGCTACGTGCGTGCGGATCCGAACCGTTTCAACGCCTTGACGCTGATGCCCTCGTCGCGGCCGTTGCTGCGGGGCGAGACCACGCTGACGCTGCGGGAAGAAACCAAGATCGCGGAGCGCGCGCGCTCGCCGGCCAAGACGCGCGTTGCGGACTTCGAGATCGCTGCCGCTGACGAAGCCGTGTGGGAGGCCCTGCGCGAGGCGAGGCGCTCGCTCGCCGAGGAAGCCGGCGTGCCCCCCTACGTCGTGTTCCACGACGCCACGCTGAAGGAGTTCGTGCGGGTGCGACCGGACTCGCTGGATGCCATGCTCGGCATCCACGGCGTCGGCCAGGCGAAACTCGACCGCTACGGCGAGGCGTTTCTCGCCGTCATCGCGGCTGGCACCTCAACTATAGACTCCGATGCCTAAGTCCGACAGGCTGCTAGCCACGACCGCATCAGGTTCTTGATCTGCGTCTGGTAGGCAATACCGCTTAACCGCGCCTGGGTTTTGAACGCCCCCAGCAGTGCCTCCGGCACCTTGAGGCTGATCAGCCGGGAGCGGGAGTTGGCCGTGCCGTGGATTCGCTTGAAGTCCTCCAGGAAGCGGGCGATGTCATCTGCCGACAACTCGCGGCAGCGTTGCAGATACTCCTCCGAGAAACGCTGCACGGGACGCGGTGGTCTGTCCGTACGGCTCATCTCAGCTGCTCCAGCGCCCGCACGTCCTCGATGTCCTGTGGGCGCCCGCTCGCCTGCTTCATGGCGATGAGATTCTCGATCGCAAGCATGGGTCTCGCACGAACCCGTACTCGACCGCCGCATCGGCAATCCAGCCCCGCAGGTAGTCGGCGTAGCTTCGACGGAACACCACGTCGAACGAAGCATCGGCCTTGGCCGCGACAAGGGCGCTGGCTTTCGCGAAGTTGGTCTGCGCACACCGTCCCGGCGGGAAGGTCCGGGGATGGAAGTCGTGGGGACTGGACTTGCGCAGCACCTCGCCGGCCTGTTCGCCCGAGAGATTGACGAGAATCTGCGCGCCACTGACGTCGACGATGGAGAAGCTTCCGTGGAGCGCGCTGCGCAGCGGGGACTCGAGCTCGACGCCGTGTTCGGCGGTCAACAGCCACTCGTCGGGGCCGAGCCAGTAGGCACGCCGATCACCGGCTTCGTGCCAAGTGCACGGTTCGCTCGGCAGCGAGACCCCGACCGCCGCCGCGACGGCGTGCTGAAACCGTGGCTCGTCGCCGTCGCCGCGCAGAATCCACCAACCCCGCGCCAGGCTTTCGCGCATCACGACCTTCGCGCCGTCAGACATTCTGGCGTTCCCCGTCGGGATCGTAGAACACGGGCGAGACGACCTTCGCGGAGACGGTCTGGCCGTCTAGCAGCGGGCAGTAGAGGGTGTCGCCCAAGCGGCCGGTGCCGCCCTTGACCATCGCCAGCGCGATGGAGCGCCCGAGCCGTGCGCTGTAGTAGCTGGACGTGACGTGGCCCGCCATCGGCAGCGGTGCCTCGACTTCGGGTCTGTCGACCAACTGCCCGCCTTCGGGGAGCACCCTGTCCTCATCGGTGGTGGCGAGGCCGACCAACTGCAGACGGTCCTCCCGTCGATGGTCGGACACGTCGAGCGAGCGGTCGCCGAGAAAGCCGAACGACTTGTTGCGGCGTACCGCCCAGTCCATCCCCGCGTCGTGGGGCGTCGTCGTCGTATCGCTGTCCTGGCCGACGATGATGAAGCCCTTTTCGGCGCGCAACACGTGCATGGCCCCCGTGCCGTAAGGCGTGACGCCGAATTCGCCGCCGGCTTCGACGATGGCGTCCCACACCTGTCGTCCATGTTCCGCCGAGACGTTGACCTCGAAGGACAACTCGCCGCTGAAGCTGATGCGGAACACCCGGGCGGCGATGCCGGCGACGTGTCCCTCACGCACATCCATGAAGCGGAAGGCGTCGCGCGAGAGGTCGATGTCGTCGCAGACGCGGGCGAGAACGGCGCGCGACTCGGGGCCGACCAGGGCCGTCGTGGCCCATTGGTCGGTGACCGAAGTCAGGTAGACGTCGAGTTCCGGCCACTCGGTCTGATGCCATCGTTCGAGCCAGGCGAAGACCGCCTCGGCGTTGCCGGTGGTGGTATGCATGAGATAGCGGTTCTCGGCAAGTCGGGCGGTGACGCCATCGTCGAAGATCGTGCCGTCCTCGCGCAGCATGAGCCCGTAGCGGCAGCGACCCACGGCCAGCCTGCGAAAGCCGATGGTGTAGACGCGGTCGAGGAATTCCGCCGCGTCGGCACCCTGGATGTCGATCTTGCCGAGCGTCGAGGCGTCCACGACGGCGACGGCGTCGCGGGCGGCAAGGCATTCGCGGTTCACCGCGTCCTGCATGGTCTCGTCCGGACGGGGGTAGTACCACGGACGCTTCCACCGGCCCACGTCCTCCCACATCGCGCCGTGGGACTCGTGCCACGCGTGCATGGGCGTGTGCCGTTCGGGATCGTGGAACTCGCGGACGTCCCGGCCGGCGATGGCGCCGAAGGTCACCGGGGTGTAGGCGGGGCGGAACATGGTGGTGCCGGTGGTGGCGATGTCCTGGTCGAGCGCGTGGGCGAGGATGGCGACGCCGTTGACGTTGCCGAGCTTGCCTTGGTCGGTACCGAAGCCCAGGGCCGTGTAGCGTTTGACGTGCTCGACGGACGTGTAACCCTCGCGCGCGGCCAGTTCGATGTCCGCTGCGGTGACGTCCAGCTGCAAGTCCACGAACTGTTTCGGCGCGCGGCTCACGGGCTTGGGGTGCGGCACCAGGAAGAGCGCGCGCGACGGTGCCTGCGACGATTCGTCGGTCTCCGGGGCGGTGAACGTGGTTCGGCCGCTGCCGAAGCCGGCGCGGGAGGCGGCGGTCGCACCGGCGAGTGCGCCCTGTTCGAGGCATTCGCGCAGCGGACCCGCGCCCGCCACGGCCCCGGCGCCCAGGGCCCGTTCCCCAAGATCGCCGGGGAGGAAGGCGGCCGCGCTGTCGTTCCAACGGGGCTTGGTTCCCGTCTGCGAACTCAGATGCAGGGTCGGACTCCAGCCGCCGGAACAGGCGATCACGTCGCAGGCGATGTGCTGCGGGGCCCCGGCTAGCGAGTCCGCGCCGGGACCAAGCGGGGCGATCATCGCGCCGGTCACGCGACGTTTCCCCGACGCCTCGGTCACGGCATGGCCCGCAATGACGCGTATGCCCGCACCCCGCACGGCATCGACCAACCCGCCTTCAGGCGACTCCCGGCAGTCGACCACGGCGGCGACGGCGAGACCGGCACGCTGCCAGTCCAACGCGGTGCGGTAGGCATGGTCGTTGGCCGTGAACACAAGTAGCTCGTCGCCGACCGCTACGGCGTAGCGGTTTAGGTAGCTCGCCACGGACGACGCCATCATGACGCCGGGGCGGTCGTTGTTGGCGAACACCAGCGGGCGTTCGATGGCACCGGTGGCCAGCACGACCTGTCCGGCGCGCACCCGGTGCAGGCGTTGACGGGTGCCGTTGGCGGCCACCAGGCCGAGGTGGTCCGTACGGCGCTCGGCGATGGTGAGGAAGTTGTGGTCGTAGTAGCCGGCGACCGTGCTTCGGGGCAGCATGTCGACGTCGGGGCAGGAGGCCAGTTCGGCGACGGCGTCGGCAACCCATTTCGACGCGTGCTCTCCCCCTACCTTGAACGATCCGTCCAGCAGGCTGCCGCCGAACTCCGCCTGCTCGTCGGCGATCAGGATCCTTGCTCCCGAGCGGGCCGCCTCGAGGGCGGCGGCGAGCCCGGCTGGACCCGCGCCCACGATGAGTACATCGCAGTGCCGGTTGAACCTGTCGTAGGTGTCCGGATCGTTCCCCGCGGGCGCGCGCCCCAAGCCGGTCGCCCGGCGCAGGATGTGCTCGGCGGCTGTCCACAACGCCGTCGGCCGGGCGAGGCCGGCGGTCCAACGCTGGGGCGCGCCCATGAAGGTCTTGTAGTAGAAACCGGCCGGCAGGAACCGACCGAAGGTGCCGGCCAGGCGCTGGGCATTGGACCGGCTGCACGGGTGCGCGTCGAGGCCATCGTACAACTCCACCTGGGTGGCGCGCAGGTTCGGCACGCTTGCGCCGCCCCGGCCGAGCTGCACGATGGCGTTGGGTTCTTCCGCACCATGGCCGACCACGCCTCGCGGTCTGCCGTACTTGAAGCTCGTCGCCACACGGGACACGCCGTTGGCGAGGAGGGCCGAAGCCAGGGTGTCCCCGGCGAAACCGTGCATGGCGCGCCCGTCGAAGGAGAACGCCAAGGGCTGCGCGCGGTCGATGCGCCCTCCCGCCGGTAGGCGTCGTGACGCGGTCAAGACTCGTCCCCGGGCGGATCGGGCGGCGTCTCTCCGACCTCGTACACGGCCAGAATCTCGTAGCTCACGGTATCGCGGAGCACGTTGAAGTACCGCCGGCAGCCCGCCGTGTGTACCCACAGCTCGCGATGCGGACCGCGCGCATTGGTGCGCATGTAGAGGTAGTCCCCCCACTCGTGGTCCGACAGTTCCGCAGGCTTTTCGGGACGGGCGATGTGGGCCTCGCCGGCGCAGGAGAACTCCTCTTCGCTGCGCTCCTCGCGGCAGAAGGGACAGGGGATCAGCAGCACCGCAGGCGGACCTCAGGCCGTGCGATTTGGATGGCGATGCATTGACACGAGTGGCTCACCATTCTCACCGCCTCGCCGCGCGCCGTCAGTGCGCGACCCCGGCCGCTCCGTGCTCATCGACCAGGGCGCCGCTTGCGAAGCGCTCGAGGGTGAACGGGGCGACCAGAGGATGGGGTCTTTCGTTGGCGAGCGTGTCGGCGAACACGTAGCCCGAACCAGGGGTGGCCTTGAAGCCGCCGGTTCCCCAGCCGCAGTTGAAATACAGCCCCTCGACGGGGGTGGGGCCGATGATCGGACAGGCATCCGGGCAGATGTCGACGATGCCGCCCCAGTGCCGGTTCATGCGCACGCGGCTGAACGACGGAAACAGCTCGCACACGGCCTCCAGGGTGTGCTCGATGGTCGAGAACGAGCCGCGTTGGCCGTAGCCGTTGTACATGTCGGCACCGGCGCCGATCACCAGGTCGCCCTTGTCGGACTGGCTGATGTAGCAATGGACCGCGCTGGACATCACGACCGTGTCCAGGCAGGGCTTCAGCGGCTCCGAGACGAGCGCCTGGAGCGGCCGGGATTCGATGGGAAGGCGCAGACCGGCCATCGCCGCGAGCACACCCGAGTGGCCGGCCGCGACGCAGGCGACTTTGCGTGCCGCGATGAACCCCCGTGAGGTTTCGACTCCCGCGACCGTGCCGTTGCGAACGCGTATGCCGCTGACCTCGGTCTGCTGCAGCAGGTCCACCCCCTGGCTGTCCGCCGCCCGGGCAAAACCCCAGGCGACGGCGTCGTGCCGGGCGACGCCGCCGCGCGGCTGCCAGGAGGCGCCGAGCACGGGATAGCGGGATTCGGGCGAGCAGTTCAACAGCGGCACGCGCTTCTGCACATCGGCCGTGCTCAGCATTTGCCCATCGATGCCGTTCAAGCGGTTGGCGTTCACGCGGCGCTCGATTTCGCGAAGGTCGTGCAACGTATGCCCGAGGCTGAGGACTCCGCGCGGACTGAACATGACATTGAAGTTGAGCTCCTGGCTCAAGCCCGGCCACAGCTTCAGTGAGAAGTCGTACAGGTGCGCCGCCTCGTCGCGCAGGTAGTTGGAGCGGACGATGGTCGTGTTGCGGCCGGTGTTGCCGCCGCCCAGATACCCCTTCTCGACCACCGCGACGTCCTGAACGCCGTGTACCTTGGCGAGGTAGTACGCGGTCGCCAGCCCGTGACCGCCGCCCCCCACGATGACCGTGTCGTAGCTTTTCTTGGGTGACGGGTCGCGCCACGCACGCTGCCAGGTCTCATGGTGGCGGCGACCGTGCTTGACGAGAGAGAACAGGGAGTACTTTTCCACGGGCAGCGGCGGACGTCGGTGGTTGCGCGTCGTATTTCATCACAGTTCCCGGCACTTGACGCGCTCGTGCGCGACATGAGGGACACGGCATTCGCGGGCGGGTTTGACGGGTATGGGGGAGGCGTGGATCATCCCCGCCCGAATTCAGGCGGGGGCGGCCCGTGACCTATCTTCTCTACGGTGCCCGGGCCTCCGGATCCTGTGCGATCGAGTGCGCGCTGGCCGAGATCGGGGCGGACTACGATCTCCGCAAGCTCTCGCTCCGAAGCCGCGAGCAGCGCGGGGCGGAGTACGAGGCGATCAACCCCCAGCGCAAGGTGCCCGCCCTCGTCATCGATGGGGACCAGCTCCTCACCGAGTCGGTGGCAATCCTCCTGACCCTGGAGGAGCGTCACCCGGAAGCGGGGCTGCTCCCGCCCAAGGGGACCGCCGGGCGCGCGCACGCCCTTCGCTGGCTGCTCTTCGCCGCGACCGAGATCTACCCGATTGTCGAGATCAACGACTATCCGGAGCGTTTCGCCACCGCCCCGGCCGAGACCGAGGCGACGCGCGAACGAGCGCGGGAGATCTGGCGGACGAGGTGGCTCGTCGTTGAGGAGAACGTCTCCGGGGACCCGTATCTCTCCGGTGACGGCTTCTCCCTCACCGACATCTACCTCGCGGTGGTCAGCCGCTGGGCCCAGCAGAACGCATGGCGGCCCACCCACATTCCGAAGGTGGAGCGCCTGACCAGGGCGGTCGCCGCCCGCCCCGCCATCGCCCCGGTGTGGGCGCGGCACTTCCGCACTCCCTGAGCCGTACCGCGCCGCGGGCGCACGTTGCCACGACGAGACCTCGGCGACCTCGAAGGTCGCCTCGCCCGGGCGCTGGGCGCCTCTGGCTTCACGACGCCCGGCACGGCCGACGGCTAGCCGCGCACCGGCCGCGATTCGCGATCGCCGTTGGCGCGGTCGGGCGCCGCCCGGGATGCGCCCCTGGTGCAACGTGCCCGAGTGCCGCCGGATGCCTCGTCGAAGCCGCTCGCCCGGACGCTGCGGACGCCTGTTCCCAGCGTCCGGGTTCGCCTTGCCGCCTTTCGCTCACAATTGGCCGCTAACACGCGCTAACAGCGGCACCCGGTGTTCGCGGGCCGCCTTCATGCGCCCGGCGGCTCCGTCTTCGTGGTCCAGATCGGCAGCAGCACGGCCCATGACGTCCTTGCTGGTGACGGCATCGACCGGAGTAACGCCGAGCCGGGGGAACACTGGTTCTGCGGCGGGAAGCAAAGAACCGTGACGGTGCGAAATGCGACCTTCCGACGATAGTGGCGGGGCTACTCGGCGGAGCGCGCTGTGCGTCCAGCTGGCGTTCCGGCTACGGTCACGGTGGCGCGTATTGCTGCTCCCGCGTCACCCAAGCACACGCAGCGCGGTCTCCGGCGCCTCGTCGAGGATCCTGAGCAACGCCCTGGCGGCCCCCGTCGGCCCCCGCTTGCCCTGTTCCCAGTTGCGGATGGTCTCGTGCGGCACGTCGATACGCCGCGCGAACTCGACCTGAGTCAGTCCGAGACGCCGGCGCACGCGGCGGGCGAAGCGCCCCATGTCGCGCATCGCCTCGGCGTCGTCGTCGCGCGCCTGGCGGGCGATGTCCTCCTCGCCGGTCGCATCCAGCACCTCATGGTCGACGCGCCCGACAGGAACGTCCTGCGGGCTGTCAGGATCAATCGACAACCGTGTTCCGCTCATATTCGCGAACCTCCCTGCGGTTGGCCTTGCGGGCCGAAATGATGCGGATCGTCGATCTGCGCATGGTGTAGATCACCACGAACACCCGACCCTCTACCGCGCCAAGGAGCCGATAGCGGTCCTCGCCGTAGTCCCAGCGCCGGTCCGTGGCGACTATCCGGTCCGCGTCGAGGAATGCGTGCGCGACGTACGCGAAGTCGAAGCCGCGATACGCGAAACAGGCGTCGCTCTTGGCGTCGTCCCACTCGAACTCCATGCCCTTATGTAGGCCAATGGCCTACCGTTGTCAATGCGGGGCCACCGGTGAGCGCGCCGTGGACCGGGAACGCCACCGTCGTCACCGCGTCAAGGCGCTGACGCGCCTCCTCCGCTGGCGCCACGGCCCTGAAGGGTGACACGGCGCCGTCCGCAGCGAAGAGGCTGTCCATGGCTGTAAATGGACGCGCGAGGCGGCTCGGACGCGCATTAGAAACTGTGTCGCAACGTCGCGCCGGACGGTATTTGGAGGCGTTCGGCGGGCCGGGTATCCTGTCTATGCGTTTAGAGGGAATCCGGGAGCCGCTCGGTGCGCGAACGACGGCGGGGACGAAGTAAACCGTGGCAGATGAATATGCCGAGGGACATCGACCTGATGTGGCCGATCCTTCAGGCGCTGACGGGACTGGGCGGTTCGGCATCCATAGGCGAGCTCAACGACCGGGTGGCTACCGACATGGAGCTCGATGAAGCACTGCTCGATGTTATTCACGGTGACGGACCGAATACGGAGTTCGCGTACAGATGCGCGTGGGCGCGCACCCGGCTGCGGGGCATCGGCGCGGTGGACAACTCGGCGCGCGGGGTGTGGGCGATCACCGAGGCGGGACGGCAGTTTAGGTCGACCGACGACACCAAGGACCTATACCGGCGCCAGCAGAAGGAATATCGCAGTAGACCACAGGGCGCCGAGGCGCGGGCGGAGGACTCGAGCGACACCGACGAGGCGGCCGGCGATGATCCTTGGCAGGCCGCCCTACTCGCGGTTCTACGCAAGATCGAGCCGGCGGCATTCGAGCGGCTTTGCCAACGGTTGCTCCGGGAGCATGGCTTCACGCGGGTAGAGGTGACGGGGCGCTCGGGTGATGGTGGGATCGACGGTACGGGCGTACTCCGGCTGAACCTGCTGTCGTTCCACGTCAACTACCAGTGCAAGCGGTACGCCGGAACCGTGGGACCGGGCAGCATCCGCGACTTCCGCGGCGCCCTGGCGGGCCGAGCGGACAAGGGGCTCTTCATAACCACGGGCCGATTCACGAGGGATGCGGCGCGAGAGGCGGTTCGAAGGGGCGATGGCTATCGACCTCATTGATGGTGAACAGCTCTGTCTCCTGCTCAAGCGGAAGGGCTTGGGCGTCGTCACCGAGACGGTCGAGCGCGTGACTCCCGACCGTGCGTTCTTCGACGCTCTCTGAGGCGTCCCGACGGAGGCGTGGAATGCGCGGAGGGGCGGTGCGCGAGATCGCGCGCGGTTCGGCAGGAGGATGCCCAAGGCCGGGACCGGCGTTGCGGCCATAGGATGGCCCGGCGGGAGCGGATAGCGGCCCGGATGGAGGGGACGTCGTCGGGGACGATTTTTCAATCTGTGGCCCACCGACCGATAATCGATCGGCGCTCCCGGGACTAGGCGATGTGGACTCATCTGCTTCCTGATCGAGTTCGTCGGCGACCGAAGCGCGCGCCCGGTGTTAGACGTTCGTTTCCGCGTCCGCGTCCGATCCCACTATCGAGGAGGTGGGCGGTGTCGAGTCCGCCAACCTGTGCCTGGGTAACCGGCGAGCGGCAAGGTAGTCGGCCCATTGCTGCATGAGCGACGGGCGGCGCTCTAACAGGTCGCTTCGCCGGTGGGCGGCCGACCGGAGTAGTGACCCGCGATTCCGCTCAGCACCGACCGATCGCGAGGATCGGTCGAATGCGAGAGTTTCTTACGCCATCTCCGACGCTTGTACAGTGTCCGTCGCTCCTACGGACGCAGCCCGGTGCCCCTCTTAGTCTCGGCCGCAGCGACATGCGGGACCGCTTGCGCGCCTAGCGGACCCCCGGTAACGTGGTATTCGAAATCTCCATCCGTGCAGGTCCCGAACGCCGGGCCGCCTGCCGAATACGACAGTCTCGCAAAGGCAAAGGGTAGCTCCCGGCGCTGGGACGAATAGGCAGGGCATCAGCCAAGCTTACTTGCGCGGATGGGATTTCTGACCCGGCACCATCGGGGTGTGCGGGGTTTTCGCTTGCACCGGTACATCCGCGTCATGAACGAACTACCTGAAGTCGGTTCCGTGCATCGCGGCGACTGTCTCGACGTCCTGCGAACCTGGCGGGGCGGTTTCGTCGATCTATGCTATGCCGATCCACCTCATCCCCCGCATCCCCAAGGAACGTTGTCCGGCCGGGGCAGCCGCCCTGCGGCCTCCCCGACCGGTGATCCTTGGCGTTGGGACGAGAATGCCGTCGAGTGCATCGAGGCCATACAGCGGGATCTCGACAACCCCGCCCACGATGTCGTCCTGGGCCTTCAGATCGCTATCGGCGACTGCGGCATCATGGCGTTCCTCGCCTACATGGCCACCCGTTTGGTGGAGATCAAGCGGGTACTGAAGCCCACGGGTAGCGTCTACCTGCACTGCCCACTGGCGGCGGGCCACTACCTCAAGGTGGTGATGGATGCGGTGTTCGGGCCGCGGAACTTCCGCAGCGAGATCATCTGGTGCGACGATCGTCCCTACGAGGCGAACCGGCGCCAATTCGCCACGGCGCACGAAGCCATACTCTGGTATGCGAGACGCGACCGCTTCGCGGCGTCGCTGCCGACCGCAAGCGGCCGGCCGAGAATTCGCTGCGCGAATTCTCCCGGCTGCGAGGTGCCGCCGACTGCCAAGCAACAAACGGAGCATTTGCTCCATGGCAACGCCGAGTCGCCTTCCCAAGGTCCCTCGTCGCGGTCGCTTAGCTGGGCGTTCGTGCCCAGTGCCCAGGAACGGTCGGGCGACGGCCCGGGCCGCTCCTCGGGCAAGCCCTTGGAACTCCTGGAGCGCATCATCGAGGTGGGCAGCGGTCCCGGTGACCTGGTGCTCGATCCCTTCTGCGGTGACAGGAACACCCGTGCGGTGGCGTCCAGCCTCGGTCGCGGCTGGATAGGTATCGGCGACCCACTCCCGGGCGGCACGGCGTCGCACTGACGCGTCCGCTTGGCCAAGCGAAACTCCCAACACGCCCGTCAAGGGCGCTACACTCGCCTCAACGGGGGCACCTGGGCGGGTGATGGACATGGCCGAAGGCGGGAACGCGGCAACACTGAGGTTCGCGGAGGAGATCATGCTGCTCCTTCTCCACGACCACGAGGGGAAGTTCGCGCGCGTCCCCGGCTGGTCTCTCGACTATGCGCTTGCCGGCGGCGTGTTGATGGACCTGGCTCTGGACAATCGGATCGACACCGATCTCGACACGCTAGTGGTGCTCGACGAGACGCGCACGGGCGACGGTCTCCTCGACCCGACCCTGGACGACATCGCCAAGACCGAGGGCCAGCACGACGCCCGATTCTGGGTGGAACGGACTGCGGGCTACGCCGAAGACATCCGCGAACGCGCCCTCGACCGGTTGGTCGAACGTGGCATCCTGGAACGCCGCGACGACCGATTCCTGTGGGTGTTCCGGTCTCGCCGCTACCCGGTCATCGACGGTCGCGCCGAGCGCGAGGTGAAACTGCGCATCATGGGCGTGCTGTTCAGCGACCTCATTCCGGAACCGCGCGACGTGGTCATCATCTGCTTGGCGGATGCCTGCGGCATCTTGAAGGAACTCCTGTCGCGGCGGGAGCATGAACAGGCGACGGCGCGCATCGAGCAGGTCCGCAGGCTGGACCTGATCGGCCAGGCGATGGCCCAGGCCATAAGCGACATCGAACTGTCGGTGGCGGTCCTTCAACAGCAGGCGGCACTGCAAGTCTGACCGCGATCGCTTCGCGGATTCTAGGGCAGTAACGCCACACAACGCCGCGGCGGGTTCAGCCCGGCGGAAATCAACCGGATCTCGAATCTGGTAGAGGCGGTCGCAGCACCAACGTAGCGCTCACCTCGCGCTTGGCGGCAACAAACGTGCCGAAGGGAACGGTGCGGTCGCGGTTGCACAAGTGTGCGACGAACGCTCTCGCCGATGATTGCGCCACGTGCCTCAAACCGTGCGCGTTATGCAACGGGCGAGGTCCACCGTCCCGGCGGGACCCGGCGGTCGAGGCGCTTTCGGCGCGGTGGGTTCGGCTGCTAGAATCGCTGTTCAGGTTTTCCGGGTTGGGGCAAGTACGTTCTCCTCTCGGTTGTCTTGCCGCGTCGGGGCTCGACCGCTGGCGCTTTCCTTCCAGGCTGAAGCCGCAGTCGAGGCTGCGGTTTTTTTGCGGGGTTGGAACGCCCGCCGCATGCCGCATCGGCAATGGCCTGGGGCGTTTCGGACAGGAATGGCATGACTGCGCTATTGATGCTGGAAGACGGGAGTCTCTTCCGCGGCAGCGCCATCGGTGCGCCGGGCATGGCCGTTGGCGAAGTGGTGTTCAACACCGCGATGACCGGCTACCAGGAGATTCTCACGGATCCCTCCTACGCCCGTCAGATCGTCACCCTGACCTATCCCCATATCGGCAATACCGGTGTCAACGCGGAGGATTCGGAGTCGGCAAGGATGTGGGCCGCCGGCTTGGTGATCCGCGACTGCCCGACGGTTCATTCGAACTGGCGCGCCGAGGTGCCCTTGCCACAATACCTGGCGGATGCCGGCGTGGTGGCCATCGCCGATCTGGACACCCGTCGACTCACCCGCTTGATCCGCGAAAAGGGCGCCCTGGCCGGTTGCATCGCCACGGGCGACGATGCCGATCCGGATGTGGCGCTGGCCGCGGCGCGAGCGTTTCCGGGACTGGCCGGCATGGACTTGGCGAAGGTCGTGTCGACGTGCGAGGTGCATGCCTGGGAAGACGGCGGTTGGGCGTTGGGGAGTGGTTACCGGGCCGCAAGCGCCGAGCCCGGCCCCCACGTGGTGGCCTACGACTTCGGCGTCAAGCGAAACATCCTGAGATTGCTCGTGGACCGAGGCTGCCGGGTGACGGTCGTGCCTGCCGAGACCCCGGCCGAGAGTGCACTTGCCCTGTCCCCCGACGGCGTCTTCCTGTCCAACGGACCCGGTGACCCCGAGCCGTGCGACTACGCCATCGGGGCGATTCGCGACGTGCTGGACAACGGCCTGCCGGTATTCGGCATTTGTCTCGGACACCAGTTGCTGGCGCTGGCCAGCGGCGGCGAGACGTTGAAGATGCCCTTCGGTCACCACGGCGCCAACCATCCGGTGAAGGATGTCGCCTCCGGCGCGGTCATCATCACCAGCCAGAATCACGGCTTCGCGGTCGACGGCGAATCGCTGCCCGACAACGTCGAGGTCACCCACGTGTCGTTGTTCGACGGCTCGGTGCAGGGCATCCGCCGTACCGACTCGCCGGCCTTCGGCTTCCAGGGGCACCCGGAGGCTAGCCCCGGTCCCCACGACTGCGGCTATCTGTTCGATCGTTTTGTCGCCATGATGGCTAGCGGAGACACCAGGTGAGTGCCGCGACCGGCAAGCGCACCGACATCCAGTCGGTGCTGATTCTCGGCGCCGGGCCCATCGTCATCGGCCAGGCCTGCGAGTTCGACTATTCCGGCGCCCAGGCGTGCAAGGCGCTCAGGGACGAGGGCTACCGGGTGGTGCTGGTGAATTCCAATCCCGCGACCATCATGACGGACCCGGCGATGGCGGACGCGACGTACATCGAGCCGGTGGAGTGGCGTACCGTCGCCAAGATCATCGAGGCCGAGCGCCCCGACGCGCTATTGCCGACGATGGGCGGACAGACGGCGCTCAACTGCGCTCTCGATCTCGTCCGCGAGGGCGTCGTGGAATCGTTCGGCGTCGAACTCATCGGCGCGAGCCAGGACGCCATCGACAAGGCCGAGGATCGGGAACGCTTCATCGAGGCGATGAACCGGATCGGGCTCGCCACGCCGCGCTCCGCCATCGCCCACAGCCTCGAGGAGGCCTTGCAGGTGCAGAGCCGGATCGGCTTCCCCTGCATCATCCGGCCCTCGTTCACGCTCGGCGGCAGTGGCGGCGGCGTTGCCTACAACCGCGATGAGTTCATCGAAATATGCCGCCGCGGCCTAGACCTCTCGCCCACCACGGAACTGCTCATCGACGAGTCGCTGCTCGGCTGGAAGGAGTTCGAGATGGAGGTGATCCGCGACAAGCGCGACAACTGCATCATCGTCTGTTCCATCGAGAACGTCGATCCAATGGGCATCCACACCGGCGACTCCATCACCGTCGCGCCGGCGCAGACCTTGACCGACAAGGAATACCAACTGCTGCGCAACGCCTCCATCGCGGTACTGCGTGAGATCGGCGTGGAGACCGGCGGGTCCAACGTCCAGTTCGCCATCGACCCGGCGAGCGGTCGCATGGTGGTCATCGAGATGAACCCCCGGGTGTCGCGGTCGTCGGCGCTGGCGTCGAAGGCGACCGGATTCCCCATCGCCAAGGTTGCCGCCAAACTCGCCGTCGGCTACACCCTCGACGAACTCGACAACGACATTACCGGCGTGACACCAGCGTCCTTCGAGCCCGCCATCGACTACGTGGTGACGAAGGTGCCACGGTTCACGTTCGAGAAATTCGAACAGGCCGACGACCGCCTCACCACGCAGATGAAATCCGTGGGCGAGGCGATGGCCATCGGCCGGACGTTCAAGGAGTCGCTGCAGAAGGCGCTCAGGAGTCTCGAGACCGGTGTCGTCGGGCTCGACCCACGCATCGGCAGCGGTGACGACTCGGCCTCGACGAGCGTCTCCCTCGTCCATGAGCTCAGCCGCGCCGGTGCGGAGCGCATCCTCTATGTGGCGGACGCGGCACGCGCCGGCTACGGCATCGACGCCCTCGCCGAGACGACTGGCATCGATCCCTGGTTCCTGCACCAGATCGAAGAGCTGGTGACCACCGAGGCCTCGCTCGCCGGACGGAGTTTCGGCGATCTCGACACCGGGGACTGGCGCCGGTTGAAGCGGGACGGCTTCTCCGATGCGCGCCTGGCCACGCTTTTGGGTTGCGGGGAGACGGACGTCCGCCAAGCGCGTCAAGCCCTCGGCGTGAAGCCCGTGTTCAAACGCGTCGACACCTGCGCTGCGGAGTTCCAGGCGGCCACGGCCTACATGTACTCCACCTACGAGGAGGAGTGCGAAGCGGCGCCGTCCGACAGACCCAAGATCATGGTGTTGGGTGGTGGTCCGAACCGGATCGGTCAGGGCATCGAGTTCGACTACTGCTGCGTTCACGCCGCCCTCGCGATGCGCGAGGACGGCTATGAAACCATCATGGTCAACTGCAATCCGGAGACGGTGTCCACGGACTACGACACGTCGGACCGGCTGTACTTCGAACCGGTGACCTTGGAGGACGTGCTCGCCATCGTCGATGTCGAACGTCCGGATGGGATCATCGTGCAGTTCGGCGGGCAGACTCCGCTCAAGCTCGTGGACCGGCTGCACGGGGAGGGCGTGCCGATCATCGGCACCACGCCCGACGCCATAGATCGCGCCGAGGACCGCGAGCGATTCCAGGCGGTGATCGACAACGTGGGCCTGCGGCAACCGACCAACCGCACCGCCGTGAACGTGACCGACGCCGTTTCGGCGGCGGAGAAAGTCGGCTACCCCATCGTCGTCAGGCCCTCATACGTGCTTGGCGGGCGAGCCATGGAAGTCGTCTACAACGCCACCGAACTCGAACGCTATTTCGCCGATGCGGTGGACGTCTCGTTCTCAGCCCCGGTGCTTCTCGACCGTTTCCTCGAACAGGCCGTGGAGGTCGACGTGGATGCCGTGTCGGATGGCGACGAGGTGGTCATCGGCGCGATCATGCAGCACATCGAACAGGCCGGGGTGCATTCCGGTGACTCGGCTTGCGCGCTGCCGCCGCATTCGCTGCCGGCCGCCCTGCAGGACGAGATTCGTCGCCAGGTGAAGGCGATGGCGGTGGAACTCGGGGTCGTCGGCCTGATGAACGTGCAGCTCGCGGTCCAGGACGGCGACATCTACGTGCTCGAGGTGAACCCCCGGGCCTCGCGCACGGTACCGTTCGTGTCGAAGTGCATCGGCGTGTCGCTGGCCAAGGTCGCGGCGCGCTGCATGGCGGGCAAAACGCTCGCCGAACAGGGTTTCACGGAAGAGATCGTGCCCCATCACATCAGCATCAAGGAGTCGGTTTTCCCGTTTCCGAAGTTCCCGGGCGTCGACCCCATCCTGGGACCGGAGATGCGATCGACGGGCGAGGTCATGGGGGTGGGAGACACCTTTGCCGAGGCGTTCGCCAAGGCGTCGCTCGGTGCCGGCGACGTGCTGCCCAAAGGCGGTACGGCGTTCGTCAGCGTCAAGCCATCGGATCGACCCTATGTCGGCGAAGTCGGCCGAGCGCTGGCCGCGCTCGGCTTCAAGATCGTCGCCACCCGGGGCACCGCCCGTTGCCTGCGGGATGCCGGGGTCACCTGCGACGTGGTCAACAAGGTCACGGAGGGTCGTCCCGACATCACCGATCTGTTGAGGAACGACGTGATCGACCTGATCGTCAACAGCACCGAAGGCCGCCAGGCGATCGCCGACTCGGCGGCGATCCGGCGCCTCGCGCTGCAGCACAAGGTCTGCTACACGACGACGTTGTCCGGCGGCGAGGCGTTCTGCACGGCGATCCGCGAAGGCCGATCCGACAAGGTCCGCCGGTTGCAGGATCTGCATGTCGCGTTGCACGCCCCGTGATGTTGCGTCACGCAGCGTGCCGCGATCCAGGAACCGAGTTGGAGGCTCGCGCTCGGTGACGAAGTGTGCTACATCAAAGCCGGCTGCCGGGTTGGGGGCGGGGCCGTCTATTGGCTCGCGCATCTGTCCGGTGGCCGTCGAGCTGATTCGCCACGCGGAAGTCCGACCATGCCAACACCTATGACTGTGGAAGGCGCGGAACAGTTGCGTGAGGAGCTTGCGCACTTGAAGACCGTCGTGCGTCCCGACATCGTCAAGGCGATCGCCGAGGCACGGGAGCACGGCGACTTGCGTGAAAACGCGGAGTACCACGCCGCGAAGGATCAGCAGGGGCTCACGGAGGCACGCATCCGGCTCATCGAAGCGCGCTTGAGCGACGCCCAGATCATCGACATCGCGAAGATCCGGCCGACGGGCAAGGTGGTGTTCGGCGCCACGGTAACCCTCATCGACCTCGACAACGAGGAAGAGGCGCGCTACAAGATCGTCGGCGAGGACGAAGCGAGCATCAAGGAGGGCAAGATCTCCGTGATGTCACCATTGGCGCGGGCGATGATCGGCAAGTCCGAGGGCGATGCCGTCTCGGTCGAAACGCCCCAGGGAAGCCGCGACTACGAGATCGACGGCATCACCCACGATTAGCGCCGTCCTCAACGCGTCCGAAGTGGCATTCAGGTGCCGGTGTAGTTCGGCTTGCGCTTCTCGCGGAACGCCGCGACGGATTCCTTGCGGTCGTTTACGGCCCGATTGCCGACGGCGAGGCTCGAGAGTTCGAAGCGCAACGCGGTGTCGAGGTCGCACTCGACGTTGTGCTGCAGAACGCGCTTGGACACGCGCAGCGCCAACGGTGGCCAGGCGGTCATCTGTTCGGCCAACGCCACGGCGCTGGCGAGAAGCTCGTCGTGGTCGACCAGGCGGTCGAGGAGACCGATCCGGAAGGCTTCCTCGGCGTCCACCATGCGACTGGTGTAGATCAGATCCGCGGCGCGCGAATAGCCGACGATGCGGGGTAGGAAGAAGCTCATGCCGGAGTCGGGCGACAAGTTGCGTTCGATGAACACAGTCTTGAAACGGGCCCGGTCGGAACCCACGCGCACATCGCAGGCCAGCGCGAGACTCATGCCCGCGCCCGCAGCGACACCGTTCACGGCGCCGATCACGGGTTTGTCCAGACCGTAGACGGCGAGCGCCTGGCGCCCGACCCAGCCGAGGTCGTCCAAGTGGTCGTTCTGGGTGGGCGGTGGTGGCGCCACGGCCGGTCGGCCGGCGGTCAGGTCGGCGCCCGAACAGAAGCCGCGTCCCGCACCGGTCACGACCACGGCGCGCACCTGGTCGTCCGTCCTGATGCCGGCGATCGTGTCGCGCATCGCATCGCTCAACTCCCCGCTCAGGGCGTTGAGCTTCTCGGGACGGTTGAGGGTGAGAATCGCCACATGGCCGGTTCGTTCCTCGAGCAGCACGTCGTCGGACATTCGTCGCTCCGGGGTGTTCGTTCAGTGACATTCTATCCGGCGTTTCCCGGGCGGGACCGGCGGGGAACAGTCCGGAACTGTCCGGCGCTTTACATTGGCTATACTCAGGGCGAATCTGTCCAACCTCGGGAGTATTGACAACATGCCTGAAGAGAGGGACGTCGACTGGCTCCGATTGTTCAAGATCTGGAACTGGAGACACACGGTCGTCATGGTCGTCATGGCGGTCGTCACGGCGGTGGCGATTTCCAACAGAGGCGCCGCGGCGCAGGAGGGGGCCCCTCCGTGCAACGAGGTGTTGTGCCAGAACTGCAGGACGGCGCTGTACTACTGCGAAGAGCAGCGGGCCGTGGCCAAGGCCACGGTTGGGGGAGGCCTCGCCGTGTTTCTCGGCGGCCTGGCGCTGTCGACCACCGGGATCGGAGCGCCGGCCGGCGCCTACATCGCCGGCGCCGGGGTCGGCATCGCCCTTGGCGGGGCCTACGTCCTGTGGACGACGGAGTGCAAGCCGTGTTTCACCGAGTGCTGGGGTTGTCCGACGCAGAGCAGCGCCTACGGCTGACGGGCGGTTCGTCGCGGCGGCTTTGGAAGGAACGACGCAATCGCATTCCGCTTGGTCCTGACGCCGTAACCCACGTATTTGTCCTACACCCTTGGAACAGTCCGGTAGGCTTGCCACTGGTTTTCTGGTACAAAGCCGCGCGATCCATCGGGGGGACCGGAGTTTTGAGCGAACGGGCGAGGCGCACGAAGACCGTATTCGACGCGGCGGCGGCGCTTGGACAGGCGGGCATCGAGTCGTTCTGCCCCGGCGACGTGACCGCTCACCTGCGTGTCGAAGGCACACCCTTCGGGGCCTGGGAGGTACGGGGCGAGTTGAGCAATCTCGAGCGCCTCGGCCTCGTGGAGCTCGACGAGGAGACAGCGTCCTGGCGGCTCGTCAACGGCGCATCGTTCTCCATCGAGGCGGCGAACGCGGCACGGGGACGATCATGACCGAAGGTGGAACGGACGAACCGATCGATTTCGAGACATCGCTGGCCGAGTTGGAGGCCCTGGTCACTCGAATGGAGGAGGGCTCCCTCGGCCTGGAAGAATCCCTCGCCGCGTTCGAGCGGGGCATCAAGCTTACGCGGGACTGTCAGTCGGCGTTGCGCGACGCCGAGCTTCGGATCAAGGCGTTGACCCAGGAAGGAGACGAACTGGATTTGTCCAACGCCGAAGGCGATACGGACTCGCCCGCCTAAGGCACGTCAGCCCAAGACCCATCCGGCCAACGCCAGCACACCGGTCGTCGCCACACCGGCCATCAGGTCGTCGAGCATAGTCCCGAACCCGCCCTTGAGGTTGCGGTCCGCCCACGAAATCGGCCAGGGCTTGGCGATGTCGAGCAGGCGGAACAGCAGGAAACCGGCGATCACCCAAGACGGGGCTTTCGGCGCGGCCAGCAGCGCGAACCAGATGCCGACGATCTCGTCGACGACGATGGCCGGTGAGTCCCCGACCGCCTTGCGCTTCTGCAGACGTTGGACGGCGAGCGTGGCGAGCGCGAAGGCGGCGCAGGCGGCGAGCGCGCGGATTGGGAGGTCGAGTTCGGCGAACGCGAACCACCAGATGACGGCTCCGAGGAGCGAGCCGACGGTTCCCGGCGCGACGGGAAAGAGCCCACAGCCCGCCCCCGTTGCGATCAGAACCAGCGGGTCGCCCAGGTGGCGAGCGGTCAGCTTGGTCGCGTTGTCAGAAATGACGGAAGCCGGCGGGAATGTCGACCACGGTGCCATCGTGGAACCAACGCACACCTGCCCCGGTGCTCTCGCGCACGGTACAGATCGGCGTGATGGCGACCCCGGTTCGACGTGCGATGGCCTCCACCGCATCCTCTAGTTGGGGCGGGGCGGCGAAAGCCAACTCGTAGTCGTCCCCCGCCGCGGCAGCGGCGGCGGGCTCGGCGCCGGGACACAGCGGTAGGCGCGCGAGATCGACATCGCAATCCACGGCGCTCGCCCGGCCCAGATGGCCGAGATCCGAGGACAGGCCGTCCGAAACATCGATGGCGGCGCTGGCGATGCCTCTGAGGTCGACGCCGACGGCGATGCGCGGTTGGGGCTTCCAGTACCGGGCGAGGGGCGAGCCGGGGTCGGTCGACGACGGGTCAAGTGCCGCCAGCGAACACTCGCTCAAGGACTCGTCGCCGAGGGCAAGACCCGCTCCGCCCAGCGTGCCCGTCACGTACAGCGTGTGTCCCGGGCGTGCGCCCGATCGCGTGATCGCAGCGCCACGCGGAATGTGGCCGAAGACTGTCACGGTGCCAGCCTCCGGTCCACGGGCGAGGTTGCCGCCGACGATGGCCATGCCGAATTCCCGTGCCGCCTGGGCCAGTCCCTTGGCGTAGCGTTTCGCCCAGTCCGCCGCCAGATCCGGACTGGTGAGCGCCACCGTGGCATAGGCCGGCTCGGCACCCATGGCGGCGAGATCGGACGTCGCCACGGCTAGGCTCCGGTAGCCGATGGCATCCGCACAGGCGCCGTCCGGGTAATGCCTGTCCGCCACCAGCGTGTCGGTGGAAACGACCAGCTCGTAGTTGGGGGGTGTCGCGAGCACCGCGGCGTCGTCCCCGGGTCCGACGACGACGCCGTCACCGGTGGCAGTCGTTCCGAGTGCGGCGACGATGGCGTCGATGAGGTCGAACTCACCGTTCATGCTTCAAATTCGGCCCCGCGCACGTCCCGGGCGACGCGGTCGAGCACGCCGTTGACGTAGCGGAAGCTGTCTTCGGCGCCGAAACTCTTGGCGAGTTCCACCCACTCGTCGATGACGACGCGGGCCGGGACATCGAGCCGGCTCTTTAGTTCGAACACACCCGTGCGCAGGATCGCCCGTTCGACGTGGTCGAGATCGCCGATGCTCCGATCAAGATATGGTTCGAATAGGGGGTCCAACGCTTCGACGTCGGTCAACACGCCTTGCAGGCAACTTTTGAAGTAGTCGATGTCGGCGCGGTTCAGTTGCTTGTCTGAGAACTGCGCCACGAGGTCGTCCAGGTCGGCGGCGGTCATCTGCCACGCGTACACGGCCTGCAGCAGCGCTCGACGGGCCCGTCGCCGAGCCCAGGTGCTGACCTTCGGCGCGTTCATGGAACGGGTTGCCGGTTGGGCGTCAGCACCACCCGCAGGTTGTCACCCACGGTCTCGGTGGAACGGATGTTGCCTTGGAGTGCTTGGGCGAGGTGCTCGATCGGCAGTCGCGCCATGGGCATCGCCGCATCGCCGAGCACCTTCGGCGCGAGATAGATCACCGCTTCGTCCCACAGGCCGGTCTGCAGCAGCGCGCCGGTCAGCGCCGGCCCGGCTTCCACCAGCACTTCGCTGCAACCGGCCGCCGCGAGCCAGTCGAGCATGGCGGCAAGGTCGACCTGCTCGGCGTCTTGCCGGACCACCTCGGCATCGGGATGCTCCGCCGGTGCGGACGAACCGCAGAACAGCACGACCCGACCGCCGCCACGAAACAGCTTGGCGTCCGCGGGCGTGCGTCCCCGGCTGTCGGCGACGGCGATGATCGGCTGGCGAATGACGCCCGCGGTGGCGAACCGATCGTCGCGGACGTCGAGCCGGGGATCATCCGCGAGCACCGTGCCGATGCCAGTGAGCATGGCGCAGCTTCGTGCCCGCCAGGCCTGCACGTCGGCGCGGGCTTCGGGTGAGGTGATCCATTGGCTCTCGCCGTTCGCCATCGCCGTCCGACCGTCCAACGAAGCACCTACCTTGATGCGCACCAGGGGCCTGCCTTGGGTGACGCGCTTGGCGAAACCGGCGTTCAGGTCACACGCTTCCGGCAGTTCCGTCGAGTCCACCTCGATGCCGGCGCCCCTGAGGGCCTCGTATCCCCGGCCCGCGACCCGGGGATCCGGATCCGTCATGGCGCCGACCACGCGGGCCACCCCGGCGCGGATCAACGCCTCGGTACAGGGCGGTTGCAGGCCGGTGTGGCAGCAGGGCTCCAGCGAGACGTAGACCGTGGCCCCCGCGACATCGCCGCCAGCGTCGTTGATGGCGTTGATCTCGGCGTGGGCGTCGCCGCTGCGAACATGCCATCCCCGACCGATGACCTGCTCGCCGCGAACGATGATGCTGCCGACGCGGGGATTCGGCGTGGTGCTGACGAGGCCCCGTTGCGCCAGTTCGACGGCGCGGCGCAGGAACAGGCGATCGATGTCGCCGATCACGATCCTTCGAGCTCGATCTTGAGCCGAGCGATCTCCTCGGAGAATTCGCTGATGTCCTGAAAGTCGCGGTACACGGACGCGAAACGAACATAGGCGACCTGGTCGACCTTCTTAAGCTCCGTCATGACCGTCTCGCCGACGGTACGCGACGGCAGTTCGCGCTCGCCGGTGGCTCGCAGGTCGTGCTGGATGCGGTTCATCATTGTTTCGAGCATCTCCATCGACACCGGTCGCTTCTCCAGGGCGCGCGTGAGCCCGGCGCGTAGCTTGTCCTCGTTGAACGGCTCCCGGGCGCCGTTGCTCTTGACGATCCGGGGCATCACGAGTTCCGCGCTCTCGAAGGTCGTGAAGCGCTCGCGGCAGGTGAGACACTCGCGGCGCCGACGCACCTGGTCTCCGCCGGACACCAACCGGGAATCGATCACCTTGGTGTCGTAGGCGCTGCAGAACGGGCAGTGCATGGCGCGATTGTACTCCCCGCGACCTTGTGACGCGTCGGGGCGCGCTCTTGATTTCGTGTTTCCGATCAAGCCGAGGATGGCTTGATCGGAACATTGTCAGCGACTGTCCGGCAATCCGTTGACCACCGCGAGAGCCTGGGACAGCGAGGCGGCGGGGTGGGTTTCGATGCCGGGAATCGCCTCCCGGGGCCGGTTCGCCTGCGCCACGATGGCCTGGGTGAAACCGTGCTTGGCGGCTTCCCGCAGACGGCCCTCGCCGTTGGCTACGGGCCGCACCTCGCCGGTGAGACCGAGTTCGCCGAAGACCACCAGATCCCGGGGCAGAACGCGGCTTCGGAAGCTCGACATCGCGGCGACGATCAGCGCCAGGTCGGCACCCGTCTCGCCGATGCGCACGCCGCCGACCACGTTGGCGAAGACGTCCTGGTCGGCCAGCGACACGCCGCAGTGACGGTGCAGCACGGCGAGATGCATGGCCAGGCGCTGGGCGTCGAGGCCGACGGCCACGCGGCGCGGATAGCCGCCCTGGACGGTGTCCACCAGCGCCTGGATCTCCACCAGGAGCGGTCGCGTGCCCTCCCAGGTGACCGTCACGACGCTGCCGGGCGCCATCTCCTCCGGACGCTGCAGGAAGATCGCCGAGGGGTTCGACACCTGCTTCATGCCGGTGTCCGTCATGGCGAAGACACCGAGTTCGTTGACCGCGCCGAAGCGGTTCTTGAGACTGCGCAGGGTCCGGTAGCGGCTGCCGGCGGGCGCGTCCAGCATCATGTAGCAGTCGATCATGTGCTCGAGCACCTTGGGGCCGGCGAGGTTGCCTTCCTTGGTGACGTGGCCGACGAGGACGATGGCGATGTCCGTCTGCTTGGCAAGCCGCACCAGCTCCGCGGCGGACTCGCGGACCTGGGTGACGCTTCCCGGGAGGCTGTCCGAGGTCGCCGTCTGCATGACCTGGATCGAGTCCACCACCACCAGCGCGGGACGTTCGGCCTGGACGAGTTCGGCGATCCGTGCCACCTGCACTTCGGAAGCGACGGCGAGGTTGCCCGTATCGAGTCCCAGGCGCCGCGCCCGGTCGGCGATCTGCCCGAGAGACTCCTCGCCGCTGATGTAGAGCACACGTGTGCCGGCGGCGGAGCCGCTGCCGAGAACGGCGGACACCTGCAGCAGCAGGGTGCTCTTGCCGGCACCGGGGTCGCCGCCGATGAGGACCACGGAGCCTGTCACGAAGCCGCCGCCGAGAACCCGGTCGAGTTCGCCGAAGCCGGAGGCAAGGCGCGTGCCCGTCGTCGTTTCGATCTCGTCCAACCGGGACGACCGGGGGGTCTCGCCCGTATAGCCGACGCCTTGGGAGCGGGTTGACGGCAGGATGAACTCGCGCAGCGTGTTCCACTGTCCGCAGGACGCGCACTGTCCCTGCCACTTGCCGTGCTCGGCGCCGCAATCGCCGCAGACGAAGGCGACCTTGGCCTTTGCCATCAGTTGGGATCGGGGTCGGGTTGGTAACCGGGAGGAGGCCTGTAGTCGGAGTCGTACCTGCCGTCGTCCTGGTGGTTGTCGAACTTGGTCAGGTTGGGCGTGAACGTGAGCTTGATCGTGCCGATGGGACCGTTGCGCTGCTTGCCGATGATGATCTCGGCTAGCCCCTTGTCCTCGGACTCCTGGTTGTAGACCTCGTCGCGGTAGATGAACAGGATCACGTCCGCGTCCTGCTCGATGGCACCGGATTCCCGCAGGTCCGACATGTAGGGCCGTTTGTCGTTGCGGCCCTCCACGCCGCGGTTGAGCTGCGAGCAGGCGATGAGGGGGCAGTCCATTTCCTTGGCGATGGCCTTCAGGGATCGGGAGATTTCGGAGATCTCGCTGGTGCGGTTGTCCTGTTCCCGGGACGGACGCATGAGTTGCAGGTAGTCCACCATGATCATCTTCAAGCCGTTCGCCTCGCGCTTGATGCGTCGCGCCCGGGCACGGAGATCATTGGGTGTCAGCGCGGCGGTGTCGTCGATGTAGAGCGGTTTGTCCTTCAGTAGGATGCGAGCCGAGTCGAAGTTCTTCCAGTCGTTGTCTGCCATGTTTCCCCAGCGCATGGCGGTCTGATCGATTTTGCCGAGGGACGACAGCATCCTCATGACCAACTGATCCGCTGGTTGCTCCATCGAGAAGATCAGGACGGCCCCGGAGTCGCCCTCGGGGTCCATGGCCACATGTTCGGCCATGTTCACCATCAACGCGGTCTTGCCCATGGATGGTCGGGCCGCGATGATGATGAGATCGGACTTTTGAAAGCCAGCGGTCGTGCGGTCGAGATCGATGAAGCCGGTCGCCAGGCCGGTGACGGGATTCTTCATCCCGGCGAGCGAGTCGATCTTGTTGTAGGCCACATCGACCAATGGGCCGACGAGTCGAGGACCCGATTCGTTGATGCGGTCTTCGCCGATCTCGAACACCATTTGTTCGGCCACGTCGAGAACGTCGGTGCTCGCCCGGCCCTCGGGCAGGAACGCCGACTCGGAAATCTCGTTGGCGACGCGGATGAGGTGGCGCAGGGTGGCGCGGTCCTTGACGATCTCTGCGTAGCTCACGATGTTCGACGTGCCCACGGTGCGGTCGACGAGTTCCGCGAGGTAGGCGTTGCCGCCGGCCCTATCGAGGATCGCCCGTGACGACATGGCGCCGGACACGGTGACCACGTCGAGGGGCTTGTTGTCGTTGGCGAGTGTCGACATGACCTCGAAGATGATGCGGTGCTGCGGGAAGTAGAAGTCGGCCGCGGTCACCTTGTCGGCGATCCGGTCCCAAGCCTGCTCGTCGAGCATGAGCCCCCCGAGAAGGGACTGCTCGGCTTCATTTGAGTGCGGCGGTGTCTTCAGGCGGTCGGATGGGGCGGGAACGGGAGCGGGCTCAGCCATCTTCTTCGCAGTCTGATCGTGGTGTGCAGTCGAGTGAAAGAGATTCCGCCCGTCGGGCCGAGTCGTCAAGGCGATGAAGGCTTGGAAATGCCGTTAATTCCTCGTTCAGTTCCTGTGGAGGGAATGCGTTAGCTGGGGGTTAGCTGGGGGTTAGCTGGGGATAGGTGCAGTTCCTGTGCATGCGTTCCTGTGGAAAAGCTGTGCGCTGCGGAAGTTCCGTGCAACGCGTGAGCAACGCCTACTCGGCAACCACCTCGACGCCGATGGACTGGGTGACGTCGGCGTGGAACTGCACGTCCACTTGGAACTCCCCCACGTCCCGGATCACGCCGTCGGGCATGCGGATTTCGCTCTTGGCCACCGGCAATACGGCGTCGGTCAGCGCCCGGGCGATCTCCTGGGGACCGACGGAGCCGTATAGCCGGCCCTCTTCGCTGGCGCGGGCGACGATGGTGACGCGTTGGTCGACGAGCTTCCCGGCCCGGTCTCCGGCTTCGGTCAGCTTGGCGTTGGCGGCGTGTTCGAGTTCCGCACGGCGGTCTTCGAACACCTTGCGGTTGACCACCGTGGCGCGAACGGCCTTGCCGGTCGGGATCAGGTAGTTGCGCGCGAAGCCGTTCTTGACGGAAACCTCTTGGCCGAGGTCGCCGACGTTGGTCACGCGTTCGAGAAGAATGACGTGCATCGGCGGCTACTTGTGCTGGTCGGTGTAGGGCAGAAGCGCCAGGTATCGGGCGCGCTTTACGGCGGTGGCCAGTTGGCGCTGGTACTTGGCGCTGGTGCCGGTGATCCGGCTGGGGACGATCTTGCCCGTCTCGGTGACGTACTGCTTCAACAGATCGAGATCCTTGTAGTCGATCTCCTTGATGCCCTCCGCGGTGAACCGGCAGTAGCGTTTGCGTCCGAATCGGCGTGCCATTAGTCGGTCTCCACGGTTTCGGCGGGTTCCGGCTCGGCCTTGGCTTCATCCGCCGTGGTCACTTCGCTCTCGCGCTCGCGGCGCGCGACCCGGGCGCGGACCTCTTCGTCCCTGCGGCGCTCGCGTTCGCGGTCCTTCTCCTGTTCGCGCAGTTCCTCTTCGTAGATCTTCGACGTGCCGGTGTCGGCTTGCTGCCGGTGGATGACGAGATTGCGCAGCACCGCGTCGTTGAAGCGGAATGCGCTCTCCAGTTCGGCCAAGGTCTCTTTCTCGACCTCGATGTTCATCAGCACGTAGTGGGCCTTGTGGATCTTCGCAACGGGATACGCGAGTTGGCGCCGGCCCCAGTCCTCCACTCGGTGGATCTGGCCGTTGCCGCGCGCGATCAACGCGCGATAGCGTTCGATCATGCCGGGCACCTGATCGGAATGATCGCGGTGCACCATGATGACGACTTCGTAATGTCGCATGCTGACTCTCCTCTCGGTCTTGCCTTTCGGTCTTGGCTTCCGCTCCGCCTTGCCGGCAGGCGTGAAGCAAGGAGTCGATTTATTGGCGCGCCGGTTCGACCGACGCGGAAGCGGATTGTAGCACCGTCTGGCGGCGTTGCGCTGTCAGGTCTCCGTGGTCGGAAACGCCGACGCCAGGATGCGGGTGCGCTCGTTCAGCACCCCGTAGAACCCACGCGTCTCCGCATCGTCGTGATCCCTCCACAGGGTCGCAGGAACGGCCGAGTCGTTGGCCAGCGGTGCACGGTGCCGGTGGCCGTAGTAGATCTGCGCGGTCTTGCGCTCCACCGCGGTCGGCCGCGTGGTGGCGGTGTGCAGCACGGCGGCGTTGCACAGCGCGCAGGTTCCCGCAGGGCCGTGGAGGTCGTATACGCCGCGTCGCAGCTGCGATGCGCTGTCGGTCAGGATCGGTTCGTCGATGGCCTCGGGGGACAGCGAGAAGCAGTGCGTGGTCTCGTCGACGTCGCTCAAGTAGACCATGAGCTGCACGTAGTCCAGGCGCAGCGGATGATCGGCCCAGTGGGCCCGGTCGCGGTGCCATTGCCGGTGCGGTTCGCCGTCGTAGGCCGGCATTCGGCGCAGGCCAATCTCGCCGAAACACACCGGACCGCCCATCAACATCTCGATCACCGCCAACAGTCGAGGGTGGCGGATCAGGCCGTCGAACGCCGGGGTGGTGATCAAGGCGTCGTAGTTGGCTTCCTGGTGATGGCCGTAGGGATGCCAGAAATAGGGAAAGTCGCGGCGGTCGGCTTCGAACAGGCCCCTGAAGTGCTCGACCTCCGAGGCATCGAGCACTTGGCCGAGATCGACGAACCCCTGGCGGGCGAATGTGTCGCGAATGTCCGTCACGCCGAGCCGCTCGGAAGAGCGCGTTGACGGCGCGCCTCGAACAACAGTACGCCGAGTGCCACCGAGACGTTGAGGCTCTGCGTGGTTCCGGCCATGGGAATGCGCACGAGGTGGTCGCAATGCTCCCGGGTGAGGCGACGCAACCCCCTGGATTCACCGCCGACCATGATCGCGCAAGGTCCCCGGTAGTCGACCTCGGTATGCGCGACGCCGGCGTCGTCACTGATCCCGCCGGTCAACCATGCGCCCTGATCGCGGAGCCATTGCAGCCGCCGGGCAAGGTTCGCCACCTCGACGATGAACAAGCGCTCCATGGCCCCGCTCGCCGCCTTCGCGGCCGTACTCGACAGTGGCGCGGAGCCACGTCTCGGCAGCAGGACCGCGGCGGCGCCGGCTGCCTCGGCGGTGCGCAGGCAGGCACCGAGATTGCGCGGGTCCTCGATGCCGTCGAGCACGACGACCAGTGGATCGTCGAACGCCGGCCAGCGCATCTCCAATTCACGTTCCGAAGCGGGGGCGAAGGCGTGGCGTTCGGCGGCGATGCCCTGGTGGTTCACTGTTCCCGCGTCGGTCGGCGTGCCGCCCGAGGTTTGCGCCGCGCGTTGCACCTGCCGGTCGAGCGCGCGCTTGGGGGCCCGTTCCACCCGAATACCCGCGTCCCGCGCCGCCCGCACCAGTGCCTCCACCTCCCGGCTGCGACGGCCTTCGGCGACGAGCAGCCGCCGAACCTGGTCGGGCGTATCGAGCAGGGCGCGGACGCCATGGAGGCCGAACACCCAGTCGACGTCCTCGTTGTGCGGGTCCGCGTGCTGCGGGTCCGCGTGTTGCGGGGTCCGGTTCATCGTCGTCGACGGCGCCGTCGGCCGCCGTGCCGCGTTCCGCCGGCGAGGGTCAGGTCGATTCGCCCGGTGACGACCGAGACCTCTTCGAGCACCACCTCGAGACGGTCGGCGAGGGCGAACCGTGTTCCCGAGCGTTCCGCTACGAGAGACATCGACTCCGGCACGTAGTGGTAGTAGTCCCGGCCGAGCTTGGAGATGTGCACGAGTCCCTGGACGTGCAAGCCATCGATCTCGACGAACAACCCGAACTCCACCACCGCGGCGACCGTGCCGGAGAAGGTCTCACCGACATGGCGTTCGGACAGCACGCACTTCAGCCAGGCGTCCACCGCGCGCTCCACGTCCTCGGCGCGGCGCTCGGTCATTGAGATGTGCGCCGAGGCGGCGTCGAGTTCGTCGAGCGAGATCTCCTCCCCCTTGATCATGCGGTGCACCAGGAGGTCGGCGTAGCGCCGGATCGGCGAGGTGAAGTGCGCGTAGGAGGGCAGCGCGAGGCCGAAGTGACCGAGCCGGCGCGGCTCGTAGCGCGCTTGCGACAGGGACCGCAGCACCAAGGCTTCCCAGATCCATGCCGGCCACGACGACTTGGCCTGTGCTCGCCGGACGACCTCGGCCAACTGGGCCGGTTCGACCACGCCGCCCGGCAGACTCTGGCCGACCAGCCGGAGAGCCGTGGCGAGCGCGTCGCGCTTGTCCTCGGGAGGCGGCTCGTGAACGCGGTATACCGGCGGGATGGAACGTCCGCCTGACTTGCGTCTTTCCAGATGCTCTGCGGCGGCGACGTTGGCGGCGATCATCGCTTCCTCTACGAGCCGGTGCGCATCGTTGCGGACCACGGGTTGGACGCCCGTGGGCATCCCCTTGCGGAGAACGACCGTTAGCTCCGGCGTGTCGAGGTCCAGCGCCCCGCGTTCGTCCCGCCGCTCCCGCAGCGCGCCATAGACGTCGTGGAGCGCCCGCAACGAAGCGGCGACGGCCCGGTCGACTTCGAGCTTGCCGCCATCGAGGAACTCGCCGACCTTGGCGTAGGTCAGCCGCGCGTGGGAGCGGATAACGGCCTCGTGGAACTGATGAGCGGACACCTGACCGCGGCGCGACACGCGCATGTCGCAGATGATCGCCAGGCGATCCTGTTTCGGCACCAGCGAGCAAATGCCGTTCGACAACGCCTCGGGCAACATCGGGATGACGCGGTCCGGCAGATAGAGGCTGTTGCCGCGCTCGCGGGCTTCCCGGTCCAGCGCCGAACCGGCTTTGACGTAGTGCGCCACGTCGGCGATCGCCACCACCAGGCGCCATCCGCCCCCGCGCCGAGGTTCGGCGTAGACCGCGTCGTCGAAGTCGCGGGCATCGGCACCGTCGATGGTCACCAACGGCAACTTGCGCAGATCCTGGCGCGACTGGGCCGCATTCGCCGGAACCGAACGCGCCACCTCGAGCTTGTCGGGATCGAAAGGCCAGGTCTGCCGAATCCGATGCGCTGCCAGCATCGCCTCCGCCGCGCGGGCGGCTTCGCCCCCGGACTCGACGAGGCGCTTGACCCGTCCCCGCCAGCCGTCGACCGATACGCCGACCACCTCCACTTCGACGATTGCGCCCAAGGGCGCCTGTGGCTTGGCGACGAGATCGATCCGCTCCTTGAAGTCCGGACCGATGGGTTCGACGAACCAGGACCGCCCATGACCGGCCACCCGGCCGATGACGTCGAATGGGACTTTCGGCCCGGTCTCCGCCTCGGACGACTCTGCAAGGCGATAGCGACCCTTTCGGGACACGTCCACGTCCCCGCTGGCAACGAGACCTTCGAGCGTCCGCCGCAGATTCCGGGATTCCGGTCCTCGCCTCAGCTCCAATTGATCGGTCAACTCGGACCAACTCGCGTCGCCGACCGCGGCGAGGGCATCCCGCACGACGCGGGGCGAGATCCGGGAAGTCTGCCCGGTCGGCCGACGCCTGGGTCGCGAGCGGCCCGACCCGGTGTTTCCCGACGTGGTGGGGCGTTTGGTCAAGACAAATCTACCCTGCGTTCTGGTCGTGGGAACCAATCCCTTGCTTGAGGCGGCGCAGTTTCCTCTCGCGCATCAGCTGGAATAGGGGTAGTCCGAGTGAGACGCCCACCACGCACGTGCCGGCAATGGGCATGGCCGCGACATTGAACTCCCGTTCTCCATCCCCCGCGTGACCGGCGCGCCACAAGGCAGTGCCGTGCCGTTCCGAGTACACACATCAATACATAGAACCTAACCATGTGAGCTTGTCCTCGCCCGCGCCGACTTAAGGCTCACCTTGCGTTGGAATCGCACTGAGCGGCCCGGTGTTCAATCGACCACGGGTTGTAGTAAAGTCGCGCGCCTCAAGCCGAGGTGGTGAAATCGGTAGACACGCTGGCTTCAGGTGCCAGTGGGGGCAACCCCGTGGAGGTTCAAGTCCTCTCCTCGGCACCAATCCCACCTGCAGCACGCCAAGTTCGCCGTCGGTATGATTGTCAACTGACTGGAGCCTGGCCGTCTAAGTGATCCACCATCAGTGTGAGCGTGGCGCCAGGGCAGCGATCTTCGGCGCATCGGGTCGCTATTCACGCGATGGGACCACTCCGGTCTAGGTACATCGGGTACGACGCGTGACGGCTGGTAACTTGGCGGTCGGGAGGGTGGGGCCATTCTAGGTCTCGTCAGTGTAATCTCGTTCCTGTTCTCGGTAGTGGCGATCTTGAAACCCGTTCGGAAAAATGTCCCGAAAGCGCGAGATGGCCCCGTCGAATCCGACGAACGATGGATTCCCACGTAACGCTCTCGCTCGCAGACGTTTCCATAGTTCAGCCTGCGTCTCGTCGGGATCGGCGTTGACGATGGTGCCGCTGCCTTCATGCGAGTAACGCCCGGCGAGGGTTCCGTCGGCGCGTCGGACAAGCTGCAACCTGATGCTGCCTAGCCGCTCATCTCTAAGTGTCTGCGCGGGCATGTAGGATCAGGTGTTGGAAGGTGTCTTCACGAGCGCGACTGCTCGCTGATCGGGAGACAAGTACGGATCGAGTCCTTTCCCGCCCATCGAACTAGGGCGAGTCGTCTACCCGCCGACCAGGGGTCTTGGCATGACCAAGTTGCGATGGTTGCTCCTTCGACACGATTTAACAGTGTATGCGGATGTAACCGCAACTGAAAGGTGGGGGAGCGGACTCAGTGCGGACTCAGGCGGACTCAGTGCGGACTCAGGCGGACTCGGCGGACTCGTATGACGGTCAATAGAACGGACGGTCCCCCTTCACTGTGACGCGCATGCCACTGCGTGTCTTGGGGAAGTAGTCCCGCATGGCCAGGTGCTGCACACGAGAACTGATCGGTCGCCCAGGCGACGCGACCGGGCTTCTCAGGAACCGACGAGCGATCTGTTGGCCACGCGGACTCTCTCGAGACGGGCCATGATGAGCCTTCTGGTGCCCGCGCCGACATCGAGGCGGGCCGCGACGGACGGCCATCGTTGAATGACATCCACGACCTCCTCGATCACCTCGCGGGCGCGGGCCCAGCTTGCGTAGTTCGCCTGACCCGCCAGCTGTTGCATGGCTTTCAGGGGTGGCGCTGCGCCATGGCCGAGGAAGGCGGTGCTGTGTTCTCCGTGTGGGCTGGGGCTGAAGGTGACGTCGTAGCACGGCGATGGTCGCCAGCGCCCGCCGTCGTCCTGCAGGAAGGCCCAGTTTCGCGTGTGATCGTCCTGGTTAACGGCGAACAGGTTGAACGCGGCGCGCACGAACTGGCTCTGTCCCACGGCCGGGCTCGCGCAAAGCACCTGGCTCGCCTTGATCAGATCCTCGTAGTCCATGGACGGCGTGCGGTAGTCCGCATCGAGCAATCCGCACAGGCTATGCATGTGCAGGCGTCCGCCCCCGGGCGTGCAGTCGAAGCGTTTCACCGCCAGCGATGCGATGGCCGATGAGCGCCCGCGGGTGGGTGCCGGGATCAAGCGCCACTCCGGGGTCTCGATGCCGGCTTCGCTTGCCAAGGTGAGGTACGCCGCCTCGCAGAGACTCTCCTCGTGGCCCAGTGGCAGCGATGCCGACGTGAACTTGACGAGCCACGGTTCCAAGCCCTTGCCCGGCTGAGCGCTGGCACCGCCGCGACCCGTGGCCGGCAGGTAGACCAACGCCTTCGGGCGAGCCCCTCCGGAGCTGCCCGTCGCCGCGAGAGCGGGAGAGACTTCGGCGCTGTCGTCCTCGAACAGCGCCTGTGCTCGTTCGCCCAGATCCGCCAAGTCGACCTCGCTCGGCGACTCGGGGCCGAAAGGCGATCGTGGGGAGAACAGCAGGGCACCCAAGCCGCGATCGCCGATGTAGGACAGCCGGTCCATCGGTGTCAGCTCGTTCGCGAGCACCCCGTGGCGACGGTGGAATCGGTCCATCACGAGTCTGCCCCAGCCGTCCGGCAGCGAGTCCGTGAACACCCCGTGCAGTCCGTCGTGTGGTTCCGCCTTCGCCTGTTGCAGGGAGCTGTCGAAGGCGAGAGTGAACGGATGAATCCAGCATAAACCGCGTCCGGATAGCGCCCGGTTCGTGCCTCGTTTATGCTCTCCCGTCGAACATTGCGAACATCGTAGGGGGGAAGCATGAGCCATGACCTAGTCATACGCGGAGGCTCGGTCGTCGACGGAACCGGATCGGAGCCGTATCAAGCAGACGTCGGCGTAGACGGCGACCAGATCGTCGAGGTCGGGAAGGTCGCCGCCAAAGGCAAACGGGAGATCGACGCGACGGGCTTGAACGTTTCGCCGGGCTTCGTCGACCTGCATACGCACCTCGATGCGCAGATTGGCTGGGATCGCGACGTCACGTCGGTGAGCTGGCACGGCGTCACGACGGCGCTGTTCGGCAACTGCGGCGTGACCTTCGCGCCCTGCAAGGCGTCCGACCGGGAGTTCCTGGCCGGCATGATGGAGACCGTCGAGGACATCCCGAAGCAGGCGATCCTGCACGGTCTGCCGTGGAATTGGGAGTCGTACGGCGGCTATCTCGACGCTCTGGATGCCCTCGGCCCCGCCATCAACGTCTGCGGACTGGTCGGACACTGCGCGACGCGCTTCTACGTCATGGGCGAGCGCGCGGTGGAGGAACCCGCCACCGAGGACGAGATCCGGCAGATCGCCGAGTTGGCCGGCCAATCGGTCAAGGAAGGGGCTGTCGGCTTCTCCACCAACCGGTTGCCGCAGCACCGCCTGCCTGACGGCCGTTCCATCCCGGGCACCTTTGCCGACCGTGACGAGTTGCGCGCGGTGGCCAAGGAGGTCGGTGCCCACGGCGGGATCATGCAGACCGTGTCCGATTTCCGTGAGTTCGACGAGGAGTGCGACCTCATCGCCGACGAGGCGCGGTCGGCACGGGGAGCGCTGTTCAGTTGCGCGGCGGAGATCGGCACCGAGCGCCTCGACAAGCGCGTGACGGCGATGCGGGCCGAGGGTCTGAACGTGACATCGGTGACCGTGCCCCGCAGCGGCGGCGGCGTCGGTGGCCTGTCGACCAACAACTTCTTCCGCACGCCGGCCTGGAACGAGTTGCGCAAACTCGACCTCGATGGGCGCGTGAAGGCGATCCGGAACCCCGAGACCCGGCAGCGCCTGGTCGACGAGGTGAAGGCGCAGGGCGATGCGGTCATCAACGGCATGCAGCGTTGGTTCTACATGGGCGATCAGGCGCGGCCCTGCTACACCCAGGACCTCTCGGACAACCTGCCCGCCATTGCACAAGCCGCAGGCGAACATCCGGTGGAGACATGGCTTCGGATCACCGACGACACCGACGGCAAGGCGCTCTTCCACATGCGTGGTTTCAACGTGAACCTCGAGCACCTGGAGAAGCTGATCACCACCGATTGGGCGATGCCGGGGCTCGGCGACGCCGGGGCGCACGTCAGCCAGATGATCGACTCCGGCTGGTCGACGTTCATCCTGTCGCACTGGCACCGGGACAGCGGTGTCTATTCACTCCCGGAAGCCGTGCGGCGGATCAGCTCGGTTCCCGCGCATGTGCTCGGACTCGACGACCGCGGTACGTTGGCCGTTGGCAAACGGGCGGATATCAACGTGTTCGACATCGACCAGCTCGAAGAGCGCATGCCGGAGATCGTCCACGACTTCCCGTTTGGGGCGCCCCGGTTCATCCAGCGGGCGGCGGGATACCACGCCACGGTCTGCAACGGGGCGGTGATCCTGCGCGACGACGAGTTGACGGGCGAATACGCCGGCAGAGTGCTGCGCAGCTAGTGCTCCGTCCCAAGTCAATGCGGGCGGTTGCCGCAGGGGACGGGCTTGTCCCGTCCCGGCGCCCGAGGGAGCGTGACTAGACACCCTCCAGGTCGGCGAAGCACTTGGCGTTGGCGTGCCTTCGTCGCGCTTTTCGTGTGCGCCTGTTCACCGTTCGTTCTCTCAGCGGAAGAGAAAACCGCACCGGATACGAGCGCGGCCGGAGCCACACCGCTGTTCCACGATGTCCACTTCCACCTGCTGAACTACGTCCAGCGCGGCATCACGGCCAAGCAGTACTTCAAGATCGTCGGCGACCGGGTGGGCCGCGTCGCGATGTTCGGTATTCCCCTCCAGCAGAAGTGGGACCACTTCGTCTCCGGCGACCGGGCCCCGAACTACTACCTTCTCTCCGATGCGGCGCTGTACTACTACTCCTTCGTCGACGCCGTGATCGCCATGGAGTATCGCTCGCTGAACGATGCGCAGAAGGCTCGGGTCGATCCGATGATTACGGGATTCAATCCGACGGACATGTACGCGGCCGACCACATCCGCCGGGTGCTGCTGACCTTCCCCGGCGTGTTCTCCGGCATCGGCGAATTCAGTGTGCACAAGGAATTCGTGTCATCGAAGATCGCCGGCCATACTGCGAGCCTGCGCAACCCCGCCCTCGACCGCATCCTCGAGGCGGTATCGGAAATCGGCCTGGTGGCGATCCTGCACTGCGACATCGATACCGTGCGCGCCGGTGACCGGCCGCACCACTACGACAACCTACTGCGCCTGTTGGCGGCGCATCCCGACGCTTCCGTGATATGGGCGCACACCGGTCTGGGTCGATTCGTCGGACCCGCCGACGAACACCTGAAGCTACTCGACGAACTGCTCAGCGACGAGCGCTTCGACCACGTCGTCATGGACATCTCCTGGGATGAGGTCGCCAAGTACGCGGTCGCCACGCCGGACACCGCCGATGTCTGGGCCGCGCTGCTCGAGAAGCATCCGACAAGATTCCTGTTCGGCACGGATTCCGTGGCGCCGTTGAATTGGGACCGCTACGCCAAGACCTACGGGGACTACGGGCCCCTATGGCAGCGCTTGAGCGCCGAGACCCGGGCCCAGGTCGAACGACTCAACTACGAGCGGGTGTTCGACGCCGCAATTCCCAAGGTCCGTGCCTGGGAACGGGATCAACTCGCCGCCGCGTCCCCCTGATTCCTGCCCAGGCTAGCGAACCCGAGGATCAGCACCGGCAAGAACCACGGGACGACGCGCTCGAACGGATCTCCGGGCATGTGCGCGGCCTGTGACCACACCGACTCGGTGACCGGGACCGAGCCCAGGCTGAAAAACACGACCGTGACCCCGAACCCGGCCAACATCGACAGGAGCGCCGGACCCGCGCGGACAACGTGCCCCATGACGCGGAACAGCACGATCGGACCGAATGCAGCCCCCAACGCCGACCACGCGAACAATACCCGGTTGAAGATCGTATCCGGCATGCTGAGGGCGAGTGCCACGGCGAAGGCGGCCACCGCGAACATCGCTGCCCGCGACGCCCACGCCTCGTGACCGGGGAATCGGCGGTTGATACCCATGTCGTGCGCCACGGCACCGGCCGCCGCCAAGAGCAGCGAGTCCACCGTGGACATTACCGCCGACAGCGTCGCCGCCGTCGCAATTCCGGCGAGGACGAGCGGCAGAAAGTCACTGGCCGCGCGGTAGAAGAGCGCCTCGACGTTTCCAAGGTCGGGAACCAGCACCCGGCCAGAGAGGCCCAGCGCGACCATCCCGGTGAACACCACGATGCCCCATCCGAAGACGATTCCGAACGCCTGCCGGCGCGCCGCTTCCCCTTTGACCGCCATCAACCGGGCCAGCAGGTGTGGCTGCCCCAGAGTACCGAGGGACATGCCGACGAGACCGACCGTGAAGCCCACCAGCACGAAGCCCGCATGTCCGCCGCTGAAGCCCAGGTAATCCGCCGGCATCGTTGCCGACAGTGCGGTCCAGACTTCCGTCGGACCACCCGCCGCCATCAGGGCTGCGATGGGGACGCAGACCGACACCACCATCATGATCGCCGCCTGCACGGTATCGGTCACGGAAACCGCCCAGAATCCGCCGACCAGCGAGTAGAACACCACGATGACCGCGCCGATGATGATCGCCGAGGTGGTGTTGACCGCGAAATGTTCGGTCAGCGCGGTGCCGGCCGCATCGAGTTGGGCCGCGACATAGAAAACGAAGCAGAACACCACCAGCACACCGGCGGCGACGGTAGCCGCGCGCTTCCAGTTGCCGCGGCCGTCCTGGAGGAGAAAGTCCGTCAGGGTGACCTGCTGATGCTCGGCGGATTCTTCCCGTACGCGCCGCCCGAAGTAGAGCCACACCACCGCGTACGCGCCGAGAATCCCGGGGATCATCCACAGCGCACTCAAGCCGACGGCGTAGACGAAACCCGAGAAGCCGAGGATGACCCATGCCGACGACGTGCTTGCCGCGTAGGAGAGTCCGGCGACGAACGGACCGAGGCCGCGTCCGCCGAGAAAGAAGTCCGCCTCGCTGCGGTTCCGCGAAGCCGCCCAAAGACCGATGAGGATCATCATCACCTTGTAGGCGACCAAGGTGACTAGGATGACCGTCGCTTCGCTCACGGTTGCCTCCGGCGTTCTCGCGAGACGCGCTAGCTCATATTGGTTGGTGAAAGTAGTAGCAGAGTCCGTCCGGCGCGACGACGAAAAACACCTGGTACTTTCCGTCGTCGCGTTCGTCGACCCGCCAGTTCGCGGTCTCTACGCCGTTGGCCGCCAACTCGTCGCGAGCGCGTTGGATGTCGGTCACGAGAATTGCGGCACCGTCCTGGCTAGCATCGCCGCCGTTGATCGCGAACCCGATACGGACGCCATCGCGTTCGAGGATTACCGTCGGTACCGGGTCGTCTCGACGTTCGACCTCGCGCAGGCCGAACCCCTCCCCGTACCAGGCCGCGGCACGGTCGATGTCCTCGACGGGCAAGGCGAGGACATCGTCCTGGAACGGGAACGCCGCCTCGTAGAGCGTGGAAGCCACGCGGTTCAGCCGGTTACGTCGTCAGCCAGCCGAACTGCTGCGGCTTGCGTCCCGCCCTCGGGTTCAGCGGCACGTTGATCAAGGCGGGGCCGTTGTACGCCATCGCCTCGTCCAACGCGGCGCGCAGATCCTTCGGATCCTCAACATAGAAGCCCTTGCCGCCCAACGCCTCCAGCATGCCCTCGTAGCGGGCCCCGTAGATCAGGTTGCCCGGGGGCAGGGTCTGGCCTTCCTTGAGCGGATGCACGCCGCCGCCGATGCCGCCGTTGTTGAGCACGATCATCTTAACCGGCAGGTTGTAGCGGACCATGGTCTCGAGCTCCATGCCGGTGAAGCCGAAGGCCGAGTCGCCCTGGACGGAGACGATGGGCTTGTCGGGGTTGGTGACCGCTGCCGCCACGGCGAAGCCGAGGCCCACGCCCATGGTGCCGTAGGTGCCGGCGTCGAGGCGGTGGCGCGCCAACCGATTGGGCATCTGCGTACGGCCGATGTCCATGGTGTTGGCCCCTTCGCCGATGATGATGGCGTCGTGGGGAAGCCAGTCGACGATGTCCTTGAACGCCCGGTAGTAGTTGGTGGGCGCCGAGTCGTCGTCGATCATCGGCTGCACGGCTTCCATGTTGGCTTGGGCCTTTTCTTGGAGCACCGCGCGCCATGGGGTCTCCGAGGGGTAGAACCACTGGCGGTTGTCCAGGGCGCGGTTGAGTTGCCCGACGATGGCCTTGCCGTCGCCGACCAGCGCGACTTCGGCGGGTACGTTGGTGCCGATCTCCTCCGGCTCGATATCGAGCTGGATGATGCGCACGTCCTGGTTGAAACGTGGCGGCAGACCGTAGTGCATGATCCAGTTGAGCCTTGCGCCCATCAGGAACACCAGGTCGGCTTCCCGCAACGCCGTGCTGCGCGCGGCACCAACGGAAAGGCGATCGTCGTCTGGCATGGTGCCCTTGCCCATGGGGGAGTTCAGAAACGGCAGCTGCGTGCGTTCGATGAACTCGCGGATCTCGTCCTCCGCGCGCGACCAGGCCATGCCTTTGCCGACCACCACCAATGGCCGTTCGGCGGACTCCAACGCGGACAGCGCGGCTTCCACGGCATCCGGGTCAGCCATTGTGCGCGGCGCCTCAGGAACGGCTGCCGCTTCGATGACCTCCTCCTCTTCGCACTCGCCGCGGATGATGTCGTCGGGAAAGTCGAGGTAGACCGGTCCCGGTCGACCGTAGATTGAGTGCCGAACCGCCTGGTTGACGTAGTACGGGATGCGATAGACGTGTTCGATGGCGTGGGCGTACTTGCAATAGGGTGCGGCAAGTTCGACCTGGCGCTCCTCCTGGAAGCCACCCATGCCGTTCTGGTAGACCGGGGAGGCACCGCCGATCAGGATCATCGGCCAGCAGTTCTGCTTTGCGTTGGCGAGCCCCGCGAAGGCGTGGATGACGCCGGGGCCGGATACCGTCAAGCAGCCCTGCGGTCGACCGGTCAGGTAACCCGCGGCGTGGGCCGCATAGCTCGCCGCCTGCTCGTTGCGCATGCCGACGTAGGTGATGCCCGCCTTCTGCGCTTCCGCGGCGAAGCCCTGCACGGGAAAGCCGACGATGCCGAAGATGTAGTCGACCCCCTGCTGCTTGAGACTGCGCGCCATCAATTGCGCGCCGTTGACTGTGGCCATGTGATTTCCCACTCCTATTCGAGTCAAGCTGTCTAACGTATCGTGACCGAGTTTGCGAAGCAATCTCGATACGCGGACGCCCACGCATGCGGCGGGCAATCCGGCGGGACGGGACAAGCCCATCCCCGACTCTGCGTGGTTCGTCGCACCCGGTCCGCGCAGGGGGCTGCAGGAGGCAAGCAGGAGGCACGTGGGGCAAGGTAGGTCGTCGGCCCCTTGGTATACTTCGTCGTTGCTCGACTCGGGGCACCCCCGTGACCATCTACATTTCCAGTCTGGCCGATATGCCTGCATTGGTTCGGCGGCTCGGCGTTCGCGACCTCGTGTCCATCATTCAGCCTGATGCTCAACCGCCGACGCCGACCGAAGTCGACGCGGAACGACATCACCGCTGCCCCGTGCACGACATCGTCGAGCCCCGCCCCGGTGAGGTGCTGCCCCAGCCCGATCACATTGCCGACCTGATCGCGTTTCTCGGGACCTGGGACGGCCGAGCACCGCTGTTGACCCACTGCCATGCCGGCGTAAGCCGCTCGAGCGCAGTGGCGCTCATAGCGCATGTCCTGCAGACCGGCAATCCAACGACGTCCGCGAAAGCGCTGCGCCAAGCATCGAACTACGCGTCGCCGAACCGGCACATCGTGGCATTGGCCGACTCCATCATGGGGTTCAACGGTGCGCTCGTCGCGGCACGGGAGAACATGGGCGCACCGATCTGGATGACAGACCCGGACTACACCAAGGAACCCGGCCGGTTCACGACGCTGGCCGTGTAGGACCGGCGGCAAACCGGACAACCGGACAACCGGTGATGAGGGCGTTTCGGAACTTCATCGGCGGTCGGGTCACCGTCAAGGTCGGAGACATCACCCGCGAGGACGTCGACGCGGTAGTCAACGCCGCGTATAGCTCGCTCGGCTAGGTCGTGGGCGAAGATCAGACCAAGGCGAGCGCGGCCCGGCGCACGTATCTCTACTTCGCCTACGGGTCGAACATGTCCAGCGAACGCCTTCGCGCGCGGACGCCCTCGGCAATCTCCCTCGGCAAAGCCCGACTGCCCGGGTACACATTGCGGTGGCACAAGCTCGGCCGCGACGGTTCCGGCAAGTGCGACATCGAGTTCTCGGACGCACCCGGCGCAGCCGTCTGGGGCGTGCTCTACCGGATTGACGGCGCCGAAAAAGATCGTCTCGACGCGGTGGAAGGTCTAGGCGTCGGCTACGACGAACAAACGGTGCGGGTACAAGCGGACACCGGCGTCAGCGACGTGCTCACCTACAAGGCGAGACCCGACAAGATAGATCCGGCGCTGCGTCCGCTGGCTTGGTACAAGGGACACGTACTGCGCGGCGCGACCGAACATGGATTGCCGGGCGAGTACGTGCGGCGCATCGCGGCCATCGCAGTTGGTCAACCGGAGACCTGAAACGCCGGTACTATTCACTCCATGGAGTGGTCCGACGTCGAAGCGCGCATTGAAGCTGGCGAGAACCGGCACACGGAGTTCAAGCGGATGCTTGAGTTCCGACAAGTCGGCAGGGCAATCTGCGGCTTCGCAAACACCGACGGCGGGGTTCTCGTTCTGGGCGTCGACGATGGCGGCGCCATCGTGGGCATTGCAGGCGACGCCCAATCGGTGGAAGAGCGTCTCACCAACCACCTGCAGAACGGCTGCAGCGCCCCGGTGCGGGCCAATATCGGCCGTCATCCATACGGGTCTGCTCAGGTCTACTGGGTGGACGTACCTCGTCAACGCGGTTTCGAGCCGCTGCGCCACGACGGGCGGGTATGGGTCCGCCGCGAGCGGAGCACGGTGGAACCATCCCCGATGGAGTTGCAGGAACTGTACAACGCGTTCGGCTTTGTCCTCACTGAGGAGCAGACGATTCCGGCTGCGAACCCGTCCGACATTGACCTTCAAGTATTTAGGAACTACTTGGCTCGGCAAGGCTTCGAAGTCGTCCAAGGTCCGCAACCGGCAGTAGCGGACGACCTACGCAATCGCGGCGTATTGGCCGATTTCGACGGATCGCCGCATCCGACCCTCTTCGGCCTGCTCGCGTTCGGCAAACAACCCCAAAGCGCCCCCCAGACCGGCAACTTCTGGATCGAGTGCATCGTCTACGGGGGCAACGATCAAGGCGCCGAAGCGATCCTCGTCACCGAAGCCAAAGGACGTCTCGACGAGCAGGTGGATCGAGCACTCGGCTGGGCGCGGGGTCTCGGGCGTTTCGAGAATCACGACGATGTGCGGCGCAAGGACACCCCGCTGCTACCGCTAGCGGCCATTCGGGAAGCCATCGTGAACGCCGTGGTTCACCGCGACTACGCAATCACCGGATCCAAGGTGTTGTTCGAGGTGTTCTACGACCGGGTCGAGATCACGAGTCCGGGCGCGCTCCCCAATCACATGACCGTGGCCGCTGTGCGCACCGGCGGTCGAACCCGGTCGCGCAACGAGCAGATCGCCAACTACTTGCTGAACCGCCAATACATGGAGAAGCGCGGCCGCGGCTGGCTGGTGATGCGCAACGCCATGGCGGAATTCAACGGCACGGAACCGGAAATTGAACACGACGAGGACAGTCGGTTCGTGACGGTTCGGTTTCGACTTCCGCCCCACGGCCGGCGGATCTAGGGAAGGTCTGAAGACCTTCCCTAGCTAGCGCGGCACAGGAATGTGCCGCCAGATCGTCTTCCCCTGGAAACCGGGAGACGGCGTTTTGTCGGATGCGGCGTCGATGACAAGACCGCCGTCCCCGGGGCTTAGAATGGGCCGCTGTCGAACTCAGGGAGGAAGCAATGGCAATCGAGTTGCGGTTGTTCGGTCGAACCGGTGTCCAGGTCAGCAACCTGTGTCTGGGGACGATGTTGTTCGGTACCCGCACGCCGCGGGAAGCGTCCTACGACATCGTCGACCGCGCCATCGACGCGGGCATCAACTTCTTCGACTCGGCGAACGTCTACGGGCGTGGACGAAGCGAGGAAGTCACCGGCGAGGCGCTGAAGCGCAACGGCAAGCGGGATCGGATTGTTCTGGCGACCAAGTTCCACGGCGGGATGTCGGATGACCCCAACGACCGTGGTGCCAGTCGTCGACACATCATCGCGGCCTGCGAAGCCAGCCTGACACGCCTGGATACCGACTACATCGACCTCTACCAGATTCACCGGCCTCGCTCGGACACCGCCATCGACGAGACGCTCCGTGCGCTGGACGACCTCGTCCACCAGGGCAAGGTGCGCTATCTCGGCACCTCGACGTTCGCGGCCTGGCAGTTCGTCGAGTCGTTGTGGACATCGGAGAAGCACGGCCTGAATCGGTTCGTGTGCGAACAGCAGCCCTACAACCTTCTCGACCGGCGGGTTGAACGAGAACTCATGCCCATGGCCCAGACTTACGGCGTCGCCACCATCCCGTGGAGTCCCCTCGCAGGCGGGCTGCTGACCGGCAAGTACCGGCGCGGCGAGGAACCGCCCGAGGGAACACGCTTCGCGACCGCGAATGCCATGCAGCGGCGACGGTTCAACGAGCGCATCTTCGATGTTGTCGAAGGTCTGGACCGCTTGGCCGCAGACCACGACGCGACCGTGTCGCAGATCGCGCTGGCGTGGGTGATGGCGCAACGCGGCGTGACCAGCCCGATCATCGGTCCGCGCACCATGGAGCAGCTCGAGGACAACCTGGCGGCTGCGGACGTGCAACTCGGCGACGGCGACCGGCAGACCATCGATCAGCTGATACCGCCCGGAACCAACGTGGCGCCCTATTACGAGGCGGATTTCGGACCTCACCGGTTCCGCGTGTAGTTCGCTCGCGATCCAGCCATCGAGCCCGCGACGGCGGCAAGGCCACGCGGGGGCGCCCGACCGAAACGGACTCGACCTGCCGCCCGCGGACTCCTGTAGGCTGGCCACAGATTTGTACAGGGGTTCGACCATGGCCGATCCGGGGAAGGGAGCTGCGCCAGCGATAGGCGGGCGCTATGCGAGCTACGTGACGGTCGTCCTGGTGATCGTCTACGTCTTCAACTTCATCGACCGCCAGATCGTCACGATCCTTGCCGAGGAGATCAAGGCCGACCTCGGCGTCTCCGACGCGCAGATCGGCTTCCTTTACGGCACGGCGTTCGCGGTGTTCTACGCCATCTTCGGCATTCCCCTGGGTAAGCTGGCGGACACTTGGACGCGCAAGAACCTGATCTCCATCGGCATCGGGTTCTGGAGTCTGATGACGGCGCTATCGGGCACCGCGCGCAGCTTCGCCTCTCTGGCGACCTACCGCGTGGGGGTCGGCATCGGCGAGGCCAGTGCGACACCCGCCGCGTTCTCCATGTTGTCCGACTACTTTCCACCGGCCCTGCGCGCCACGGTGCTGGCGATCTACTCGAGCGGCATCTACATCGGTGCCGGCATCGGCATCTTCCTCGGTGGGTGGATCGTGGGCTCCTGGGAGACGGCCTATCCGGATTCCGCGCTGGCGCCGTTCGGCTTGAAGGGATGGCAGGCGGCGTATCTGGCCGTGGGCTTGCCGGGGCTCATCATGGCCGTCTGGGTGGCCACGTTGCGCGAACCCGTGCGGGGCTTGAGCGAAGGGTTGGTCGCACCTGCCCATCCGCATCCGTTCCGGGCGACGATGCAGGAACTGATGGCCGTCCTGCCGCCGTTCACGTTGTGGACGCTGGCACGCCAGAAGGCGAGCCCCCGCGTGATCGGCCGCAATCTGATGGGTGCTGTGCTGATCGCCCTCGTTGCCTGGGCGCTGATCGAGTTGACCGGGGATCCCGAACAGTGGATCGCATTGGGCATCGGCACGTATGCGGCATTTTCGTGGGTGCAGACCCTTGGCCTTCGCGATGCGCCGACATTCGCGATGATGTTCCAGAGCCGCGCCTTCATCTACGCCGCGGTCGGTTTTCCTACCATTTCATTCGTGGCCTATGCCTTCGGCGGATGGGCGCCGCCTTACTTCATGCGGGTCTACGGGATCAGTCCGACGGAGGCGGGTCTCGTGTTGGGCTCCTCGTTCGCGCTTGGCGGCTGGCTCGGCGTCACCCTGGGCGGAGTCATCTCTGATCGGCTGAAGCCCCGTACCGGCAACGCGCGCGTCTACGTCGGCCTGTTCTCGATCGTCGGCACCGTACCGACCGCTCTGGGTCTGCTGCTGACCGAACACCTGATCACCGCCTACGTCTTCAACTTCATCGTCAGCGTGTTCGCATCCTGCTGGATCGGCGCTGCGGCAAGCACGGTGAACGACCTGGTCATGCCCAGGATGCGCGCCATGGCGTCGGCGTTCTACGTGCTGATGGCGACGGTTGGTTTGGCGCTCGGCCCCTACGCGGTGGGCGAGGTCAGCGATGTGTTGACGGCATCGGGCCTGGTACCCGGCGAAGCGCTGCGCTGGAGCCTGCTGATGTCCTTGGCGTTCCTAGCGATACCGGGGGTGTTGCTGCTGTTGCTGCGGGGAGAGCTGATCCCGGCGGAGGCGAGCCGCCTTGAGCGCGCACGGGCGGCGGGAGAGCCGGTCCCCGAGGAGGAAGCGCGGGCGTAACGGATCCTGGCGAACCTACGGGGCCCGCTCGGGTGGTCGGGAGACCTATCTCGGCGTGCCGCCTTTGACCACGATGCGGTGCATGAAGCGTGGTTCGTCGTAGTCGCGGATGGCGTAGTGCATCACGGAACGGTTGTCCCACAGCACGAGGTCGTTGACTTGCCAATGGTGCCGATAGACGAACTCGGGGCGGGTGGCGTGCGCGTACAAGGCGTAAAGGAGCAGTTCGCTTTCATCTTCCGGCAGGTCGAGTATGTACTTGGTGAAGTTGCCATTAACGTAGAGGGCTTTGCGGCCGGTTTCGTCATGGGTACGTACCACCGGGTGCACCGAGTCCTCGACATCGGGCCCGAACACCTTGCCGGTATGAAACGCCTTGAGGTCTGCGATTCGTTCGCGTAGATCCTCGCGCAGACTCTCGTAGGCGAGGTGCTGGTTCGCGAACGCTGTGTCGCCCCCCGACGAAGGCAGACGCTGAGCATGCAGCCCGGTGATGATCGGCGGCGTCGAATGCCAGGTCATGTCGCTATGCCAGCCGCCGCCAAAGGGATGCACGCCGCGGAAGAAAGTGAACTTGGTTTTGGCCCTGTCGCCGATGAACTGCACGTAGTCGGTGTCGCGATGCTTGGTGGCCGGATGGGTCAGGAGGTCGCCCCAACGGCGACCGAAGGCTTCCAGTTCCAGCGCCGAGAGTTCTTGGCCGGGTAGAACCAGCAGGTGATGCTCGAGGAGCAGTTCCCGCAGATCCCCGATGACGTCGGCACCGCCATCCTCCGCCAGGTCGATGCCCTCGACCCGCGCGCCCATCGCGACGCTGGCCCTGGTGGCGACGACGCCGAGTTCTTCCGCTGCTTCAGCCATTTCCAGTTCTCCCCCATGGGCCCAGCGGTGGATCGTCGACCATAGGCGAGTTACCGTCAAGGTGATCTCGCCCGGGACGGCCCGGGACGCCCGGGACACCGGGGCGATGCCTTCACGTCATAGAGGACCGTGTATGCTCTTGTTCGGATGGGAGCTTGCTGAAGCCCCGTCGTGGGTCTCGCGCCTGATGAGGTCCTGTTTCCTACCGTCCTCGCCGATCCATCGGGTTTGCCGACCATGACCAGAGGAGTGGGCATGACCAGCGAGAGTAGGGGCAACTCGCCGTCGACATGACCGCCAACGAGGACGCCTCGCAGGAATGCAATCTCTGTGGGTGTTCACAATTCGTTGAATTCAGGGGTCGCGGACTCGTGCGGTGTGCGCGGTGCGGATCCTTGGAACGATCACGCGTCATGGCGTTGTTCATTGAGCGACTCAATCTGGTCACGCCGACAACTCGTGTGCTCCACCTTGCGCCCGAACGCGGTCTCGCCAAGCTGCTGGCTGGGGTAACGGGCCGACAATATACGATTGCCGATATCGATCCGAGCAGGTACTCGAAGCTTGGCCGAGTCGTCCGAGTGGACCTCTGCCACGATCTCGAGGAGATTTCGGACAGATCGTTTGACTTGATCGTCCACAGCCACGTTATTGAGCACTTACCCTGCAATCACGCGTATGTCCTCTTCCACCTCCACCGCATTCTTAGTGACGATGGTCGAATTGTCTGCTGCATCCCCTTCCTGCCGGGACACTTCGATTTCGCAACATCCCCGACATTGAATGCAGATGAGCGGCGAAGCCGCTTTGGGCAACACAATCACTATGCGCGTTACGGTCGCGAGGATCTGAACATGTCGCTTGGCAAGCTCTACGACCTACGCGACTACGACTTGACGCGCGACTTTGACATTGCGGACCTCGACCGGCACAACATCCCGGCGCCCGCCCGCCGGGGTTTCACTCCGCACACCGTGCTTTGCCTACGGCGCAACGACTTCCGACTGATGTTGCGTTAGTCCCCGTGAATTGCTTTGACACGTGCATCCGAAGCCTTGATGGTGGTGCTACCAGGTGGCACCGTGGCTCGAGGTCCGCATGACGGTCAAGTCCTCAATCTCTCTTACAGACGAGCAGCACGCCTTTGCCAAGACGTTGGTTGAGGCCGGACGATACGCGAGCTTGAGCGCCGTCTTGCAGCGGGGCATTGACTTGCTGCAACAGCGAACGGATGCCGAGGAATTGGAAACCATGGCGCTGCGGGAGTTACTGTCGCGGCGCCGCAAGGGGGAATTCGTCCGCGGGGAACGGATGGACGAACGGCTAGTCGGGCTGATAGCCGATAAGCGCCGCGCCCATGGCCTTTGAGCTTGAATTCTCCGTCGAGGCCGAGCACGACTTCGGGTTGATCTTCGAGCATCTCCTGCAAAGTTACATGGACTTCGGCGAGAGTCTGGAGAGCGCTTTGGACCACGCCGAGTCGCGCGTCTTGGAGATCCGCGCCACTGCGGAACGCATCACGGCCGCACCTTATCGGGGCGAATCCCACGACGACATCCTTCCCGGCTTGCGGCCTCTGACTATTGGGCGGGGAATCTACTGGTTCGACATCGACGAGGCGAGCCAGGTGGTCCGAATCCTCGCGGTGTTCTTTGGCGGACAGGATCACGTCCGACACATGATTGGGCGGCTGCTCCAAAATTAACGGTCGGCGGGCCGGCAAGCACATGCCGGATGCGGCGCCGTATCGGTCCGCGGTAATGCAACGAAGCTGCTACCGATCCTGTTTCCCCGCAGTATCCGCAGATGGAAAACCAAGCGTTGTGACCGGGTCAGCCGATCCCTTCGAGAGCTTTCGTCTTGAACGCATTCGCCCCCGCGGCGACCCAAGGACCCGTGGCGGTGAAGAGGAAGCGCACGCCGAGCTCCGCGAAATGCTTGACGTTGTCGTTCATCGCCAAGGTCCCAGCCGTCCTTCCCGCGGCGACGATGCGCCGCAGGGAGTCCTCGATCTTCTCCTGAACGTCGGGGTGGGCGATGTTGCCGATGTGGCCCATGGATGCTGCGAAGTCCGACGGCGCGACGAAGAACACGCCGATGCCGTCGACTTCGAGGATCTCGTCGAGATTGCGCCACGCCTCGATGTCTTCGATGAGCGCAATCAGCAGCGTCTCGTCGTTGGCCCGGTCGAGGTAGTCGGCGACGCCGTAACCTTGACGGCTGGTGAACAGGCCGCGTTTGCCGAGCGGCGGGAACTTGCCCCCGGCAACGACGTTCTCGGCGTCCGCCCGGGTATCGACGTGGGGAACGACGATGGCCTGTGCGCCACGATCCAGGGTGCGGTAGATCAGCCCCTGATCGTTCCGGTTGACGCGCACCAGCGAGGTCATTCCCCAGATGTCGCAGGCCCGGGTCAGGTTGCCGAGATCGGCGGCATCGACCCCGCCGTGCTCGCCTTCGAGCCAGATACCGTCGAAGCCGATCGGGCCGAGGGCGTCGATGTCGTCCGCGTGCGTGACGCCGCCGACGATGAATACGGGTTCGCCGGCTTCGAGTTTGCGGCGGACGCGATTCGGGCGTAGTTCCATGGGTTTCCCTAGATTGAGCTTGGAACCGGGCAGGCTACCACTCCACCCAGTGCTTCCCTAACCCGCATTTCTCACCACGTCGCTTGTGCGGACAACATGTGCTTCGAATATCAGTTGCTTGTGTCGGATTCCCGAGGTGTCGAATTTGCAGACTGCGCTGGCCGCGCCCTCGCCGGTCTTTTGGCCCCGCGCACGCACGTGCGACCTCGACCGTAGGCCCGCTATGCTTCTCGGTCGCGAGCACGCGCACGGGGCCAAAATCCTCGGCGATCATCGCGGCCCGTGGTGAGAAATGCGGGCTAAGGCATATAGGGCGTCGGGCTCGGTCCCAACTGCGTCTCGAGCATGGGCTGCGCCATCTGCACGAACTCCGAGACCATCGGCCGGGTATCCCGGGGATCTATGATGTTCTCGATGTTGAACGCCTCCGCAGTTCGGAATGGCGACGACAGCGCCTCGAGTTTCGCCTCGATTTCCGCCTGCTTGGCTTCGGGGTCGTCCGACTCGGCGATGACCCGCCGATAGGCCGCCGAGACACCCCCCGAGATGTGCATCGAGCCCCAGTGGCCGGACGGCCAGGCGACGCGTTTGAACATGCCGCTCGGCCGGTCGTGGCACTGCCCGGCGACGCCGTATAGCTGCCGGATGATGATGGTGATCCAAGGCATCCGCGTGCGCAGCGTCGCGCAGAGCATCTTGGCGCCCGCGCGGACGATGCCCTGGCGCTGCTGTTCGGGACCGACCATGAAGCCCGGCTCGTCGGCGAGGTAGATCATCGGCAGGTGGAAGGTGTCGCAAAGCTGCAGGAAGCGGATCACCTTGACACCCGCGGACACGTCCATGGAGCCGCCAATGCGCTTCGGGTTGTTGATCATCACGCCGACGGGATAGCCGTCCACCCGGGCCAGGCCGACGACGCGCGATCGGCCGTAGTACGGGGTGACCTCGAAAAACGACTCACGGTCGACCACGGCGTCGATGATCTTGTAGGCGTCGTAGACACGGCGCTTTTCACGCGGGATGGCCGACAGGAGGTACTCGTCGCGGCGGTTCGGATCGTCACCGGTGTCGCCCCGCGGCGGCATCTGCCAGACGTTGTCCGGGAGGTAGCCCAAGAATCGTTTGACCATGTCGAAGGCGTCGGCTTCGGTATCGGCGAGGTTGTCGATCACGCCACTGCCGTAGACCTGGGTGCGTTCGTCGCCCAGGTCCTCCTTGCTGATGTCGATGCCGAGCGCCGCCTTGACGACGGGCGGGCCGCCCGGGAAGACCTGGCTGGTGCCCTTGACCATGACGTTGAAGTGGGCGAGACAGGCATCCACGGCTGGCAGCCCCGCGACGGAACCGAGTACCGCCGCCACCACCGGCACCTGGCAGAGCAGTTTCTCGACGCCGGGAGTCACCGGGTTCGTCGGAATGTAGGTGCGCCCGATCTGCTCGAAAGTCTTGACGCTGCCGCCGGTGGCATCGAGCAGTCGAATGAACGGCAGTTTCCAGTCCAGGGCCATCTTCTGGGCGTGGCCGCCCTTGTTGCCGATGGAGGCGTCCGATGCGCCGCCGCGCACGCTGAAGTCGCCCGCCGTCAGTACCGCCTTGCGGCCGTTGACCTCGCCGAGGCCGATGATCATGTTGGAGGGGCGAACGTGGACGAGCTTGTCGTTCTCGTAGGTCGCGGCCCCGGCGAGTTGACCGATCTCCTGGAAGGAGCCCGCGTCGGTCATGAGGTCGATGCGCTCCCGAACCGTCAGCTTGCCGCGCCGCCTCTGCTCGGCGATGCCAGCTTCGCCGCCCATCTGTTCGGCGAACGCGCGCCGGCGCTTCATCTCGTCGATTTCCGGTTCCCACACCATCGTTCCTCCTCCCCGGGACAAGACCGCGCACTTTACCCCATGCGACCAAGACTGCCGTCATACCGCAGGCCAGCAAATGGATGGAAACGGCGGGACAAGCGGATGGAGGTCGATTCTGCCGCCGCCTATCCGTAGACCGCTACGACCACTACCGGCAGCGTTGCCAAAAAGAATGATTGCATGCAATCATTTCTGACTACGAACAGCCTGAGGCCCCGATGGCAAGCATCACCGTTCGCAACCTTTCCGCCGAGTCCAAAGAGCACCTCCGCCAACGCGCTCGTCTGAGCGGCTGCAGTCTCGAGTCATTCGTTCGCGCCCTACTCGACCAAGCCGCCCAGGTGCCCATTCAACAGTCCGGTTTTCCGCACGACCTGATTGCTCTAGTTGAACCGGGGCAGGACATCGAACCCTTTCTTGACGAGCTCGATCAGCCGCAGAAGACAATTGAGTTGTGATTCTGCTCGATACCAACGTGTTGTCCGAGTTGACCCGGACGCGGCCCGAATCCAAGGTCGTCCGGTGGCTCGAAGCGAACGAGCCACTTCTCGCATTGCCGTCCATCGCACTCGCCGAACTGCGCTATGGGATCGCACGCTTACCCACGGGTCGCAGGCGAGCAAGTCTCTTGGAATTCTGGTCAATGACGCGCGAACGCTTCGTCGGCCGCATCTATTCGTTCGACGAGCGTGCGGCGGAGGCATACGGCGACCTCGCTGCGGCGGCGGAGCGTATCGGACGACGGCTCAATGTCGCGGATGGTCAAATCGCTGCCATTGCGCAAGTCCATCGCATGAGTGTTGCGACGAGGGATCAAAGCGATTTCAGTGAATCCGGCGTACCCGTCGTAAACCCTTGGGTCTGACAGTGGGCTACGGGACACTAGCCAGACGGCTTTGCCCGAACCACGCCATCGGTAACCAGAGCGCTGATCTCTTTTTCGGTCAGCCCGGCTTCCGCGAGAATGCTCCGCGTGTGCTTTCCCAGCGTGGGGGACGCCGTTGTCGCCGCCATCGGTGTGTCGCTGAACTTGACCGGCGGGGCGACTACGGTCATGCCCCCGACTTCCTCGTGGTCGAGGCGGGCCAGGTAGCCGTTTTCCCAGACGTGGGGATCTTCGAAGATCTCGTCCTTGAGCCGGAATTCGCCAACCGGTAGACCGGCGGCGTTGAACTTCTCCAGCCAACTGGCCGTGGTCTCTTCCGCTAGCCGGGCCGCGGACCGACGCCGCATCTTGCGCGTGTAGGCGGCGATGTCGTCGATCTTGAAGTTGGGGTCGCTTAGCGCCGGGTCTTCGATGCCGAGGAGCTTTGCGACCCGCACCTGGAGCCCCCGCCCGCCCGCCCCGATGACGACGTAGCCGTCCCTGGTCTCGAAGAAACCGTAGTACGGCGGGCTGATCGACGGCTTCAACGTTTCGCGTCTCTTGAGCACTTCGGAAATGGTCCGACCTTCGGCGAACGCGGTCTTCAAATGTTCGACGAATCCCTTGCGCCAACCATCCACCACGTCGACGTGATGGATCGAGTTGTTCTGGATCACGAGGGCCGCCTGGAGGAGCGATACGTCGAGCTTCTGTCCCTTGCCGGTTCGCTCGCGGTTGTAGAGCGCGGTGGCGATTCCCCACGCCATCAGCAGTGCCGCGGTGTAGTCGACGAAGGGTTCTTCGAGGGGCCTCGGCCCGTCGTCCGTCAGCGGCGCCATGCCCGTGTAGGCCTGCAGGAGGATGTCCATGCCGGCCCTGCCAGCGAGAGGGCCACGAGGACCGAAGGCGGTGTTCTGGGCATAGACGATGCGGGGGTTCGTCCGCGACACCGTTGCATAGTCGAGACCCAGCTTTTCGCCCTGTCCGGGCCTGAAGTTGACGATGGTGACATCGGCCTCGCGCAGCAGGTTCTGCACGACCTCGACTAGGCGCGGGTCAGAGAGCTGTAGAGCGATGCTGCGCTTGCCGCGGTTCTTGTTGAGGTACTGGCGTGCTTCGGTGGACGAGAACCGCGTGCCGTTGCGCCTCGCATCGTCGCCCACCAGCGGTTCGACCTTGATGACGTCGGCACCGCCGTCGGCAAGCAGTTGGCCGCAGTACGGCGCGGCGATGAAGCGACCGAGTTCGACGACCTTCAAGCCGTTGTATGGACCGTGCACGCTTGCTCCTCTTGGGGTTGGTCGGCACGGGACGCCACAAGGGCGTCCATTACGAGAGGTCCTTGGCGTGGCTGTCCAGAAGCGGCAGCACGACGTCTGCGCCATCGGACGGCACCGACAGGATAGCGCGGTGGATGCCGGCTTCACGGTAGAGCTCTAGCGCCGCGGCATCGGCCGGCGCGCCGAAGACGTTGATGGACAACGTGGACATGTCCCGTTCCGCCTCGTCGGCGACGGCGCGTAGTCGGTCGACGCCTTCGTGGGGATCGAAACCACCCCGGGCGCGGGGCAGCCAACCATCGCCGTAGTCGACCACGCGGCGCAGCGTGTGGATCGACTCGCCGCCGATGAGTATCGGCGGGTTCGGCTTCTGCACGGGTTTCGGGTACGACCACACCGGGTCGAAGTCGGTGAACTCACCGTGGAACTCGGGTTCCTCTTCGGTCCAGAGGGTCTTCATCACCTTGGCCCGCTCGCTCATCACCCGGAACCGCGTCGCGAACTCCGTGCCGTGGTTCTCCATCTCCTCGGCGTTCCAACCCGCACCGATACCGACTTCGACACGCCCGTTGGACAGCAGGTCGAGGCTCGCGATCTCCTTGGCCGTGACGATGGGGTGGTGTTCCGGCAGCAGGCAGATGCCCGTGCCGACGCGCAGGTTCGTCGTCGCCGCGGCCGCCGCCATCAGGGCGACGAAGGGATCCAGCGTATGCCAGTACTCCCTGGGGAGGTCCGGTCCGCCCGGCCAGGGGCTGCGGCGGCTCGTGGGGATGTGGGTGTGTTCCGGAACGAACAGGGATTCGAAGCCCCTCGCTTCCACTTCCCGGGCCAGGTCGTCGACGCGGATGGCGTAGTCGGTGGCGAACATGCAGATGCCGAGTTTCACGGTTCAATAGGCTCCAATGGGCTGTTGTTGCGTTGGGGCGTCTGTGCTGAGCCGATCAATGTTCCATCACCGCACCACCGTCCTGGTTGATGGACTGGCCGTGGATCCACGATGCCGCCTCGGTGCAGAGATAGGCGACGAACTCGCCGACTTCGTCGTCGCTGCCCCAGCGGTTGACGGGATCCCCGGGCCGTTTGCGCTCGGGTCGATCGTCGGGTCGCACGTCATCCATCCGCGACGTGTCCACCGCGCCGGGGCAGACGCAGTTGACGTTGACCCCGCGCGGTCCGAACTCCCGGGCCATGGACTGGGTCATGCCGATCATGGCGAAGTTGGCGGCGTTGTAGGCGAGCGTGTTGGCGCTGCCGCGCTTGCCAGCGATGGATGCGATGTTGACGATCTTGCCGCCCTCGTCTTGGCGGTAGATGTGCCGGATGACCGCCTGGGTGCACAGGAACGTGCCCCGGACCTTGACGTCGACGACGCGTTGGAAGAGGTCCGGATCCAGGGTCTCGACTGGGGTACGGTCCTCGCCCCGGGCGATGGCGGCGTTGTTGATGAGGATGTCGACGCGGCCCAGTTCGGCGACGATCCGGTCCACGGCGGCGTTCACCTGGTCGAGGTCGGCCACGTCGAACTCCAGCGGCAAAGCCCGCCGACCACAGCCCCGGATCTGCTCCGCGACGCTGTCCACGTCGCGCCAGCCGATGGCCTTCTCGTCCTCGGGAAACGTTGCGGGATCGCGTCCGGTGCCGCTGATGGCGACGTCGGCGCCGAGGCGTGCCAGGGCCACCGCCGCCGCGCGGCCGATCCCCCGCAGTCTTCCCGCACCCGTGACGAGCGCAACCTTCCCCTGGAGTCCTTCCAGCTCTGCCATGATCAGTTCCTTGTGCCTATGATGCGGGCGTCGACGAGGGCGTCGACCTGGGCACCGTCTAGCCCGAGATCCGCCGCCACCACCTCGCGCGTGTGTTCGCCGAGTAACGGCGCGGCCTGGATGGGCACCTTGCTTTCGGACATCCGCGCCGGCCAGCCGAGTAGCTTGACGGTGCCCGCTTCGGGATGGTCCACCTCGTGCACGAAGCCCCGCTCGACGAGGTGCGGAATGCGGTAGAGATCGCTGGTGTCCAGCACCGCGCTGGCCGGCACGCCGCCTTCGGCGAGTTGGCGCATGGCGTCGTACTTGTCGCGCGAACGTGTCCACTTCTCGATTTCCGCCCTGATCTCGGCGCGCCGCCGGTGACGCTCGCGGGGATCGGTGTAGCGCGGATCGGTGAGCAGGTCTTCGCGGTCGATGGCGCGGCAAAGCGCCTCCCACATGCGCGCGGTCACGGCCATGATGTAGACGTAGTCGTTGGGTCCGTCGCCCTTGCACGGGTACAGCGACATGTTGGGCGTGCCACCGTTGCCGGACCGCCGGGCGGCGCGTTCGCCGTAGTTGCCGCCGGAGGTGGCGGTGCGCAGGTAGTAGGTCATGGCCTCCTGCATGGAGAGCTCGATGAGCTGGCCCTTGCCGGTGTTGAGCTTCTGCACGTAGGCGGCAGCGATTGCCAGCGCCATCTGCACGCCGGTGCCGGCGTCGCCGGTGGTCGGACCGGGGCGCATGGGCGGGCCGTCGGGCTCGCCGGTGATCGAGAACGCGCCGGCCGCGGACTGCGCCACCATGTCGTAGCACTTGTAGTCGGACCAAGGGCCGGTCGTGCCGAAGCCCTTGATGCGCGCGTAGATGATGTCGGGTTTGACCTTACGCATGGCGTCGTAGCCGATGTCGAGCTTCTCGACGACGCCCGGACCGTAGTTTTCCACGAAGACGTCGTAGTTCGGCAGCATGTCGAGCAGCAGCTGTCTGCCTCTCGGCTGCGCGAGGTCGATGGCGACGCTGCGCTTGTTGGAGTTCCACACCACGAAGTACTCCGCATTGCCGCCGGGACCGCGACCGGGATCGCCCTGCTCTGGCCGCTCGATCTTGACCACGTCCGCGCCGAGCCAGGCGAGCGCCTGGGTGCAGGACGTGCCCGCTTCGTACTGCGTCATGTCTAGGATGCGCAGTCCTTGCAGCGCTGGCATGGATCCCCTCCTTGGTGGTGCTACAGGTGGTTGGCGAGGTCGTCCGCGATCTGCGCGGGTGTCACTCTCGGCTCGTAGCGCGCGACCACACGGCCGTCACCATCGACCAGGAACTTGGTGAAATTCCAAGCGACGTCGCCGTTGCCGTCGCTTCCGGGCTGTTCCGATTTCAGGAACTCGTACAGCTCGCAGGCGCCCGGCCCGTTGACCTCGACCTTGGTGAAAATCTGGAAGTTCGCGTCGTACCTGTCGCGGGCGAACTTGAGAATCTCTTCGTTCGTGCCAGGCTCCTGCCGGCCGAACTGGTTGCAGGGGAATCCGAGCACCTTGACGGCGCCGCCTTCCTCGAGGGTACGCAGACCTGCGTACTGGGGTGTCATCCCTCATTGACTGGCCAAGTTCACCACCAGACACGCCGCGCCCTTGTACTTCTCGAACCCGAGCGGTTCGCCCGTGATGGTGTCCATGGTGAACTGGTGGAAACGCGCCATCTCGTCCATCCCCCTCTGCTCGCATTGGTCGGGCGATTATTGCGAAGTGGGGAGGCTTGGCAAGTCATGTCCGCCACGGAACTCGCACGCCGCGCCGATCACGACCGCATTTGGTCCACAATGCCGCGTAGCAAAACCCCGTAGGGGCGACGCTTGTCGTCGCCCGCATCGCGACAGGAACCCCGGGGTCGACGAGAAGCCGACTTCCCGCCCGTCGGCGTGTCTGTATGATTCGTACGGCTATGGCCACACCGGTGATCGACGCCCAAGTCCACGCCTACGAGCGCGACCGTCCCGAGCGGCCTTGGATCGGGTTCCTCCACGGTCCTCGGGAGGTCACCGGTGACCAGATGGTTGCCGCCATGGACGAGGTCGGCGTCGACGGCGCGATCCTGGTCTCGCCCTACAGCATGTACCGCTACGACGCGAGTTATGCACTGGCGGTCCGCGCCGTCCACCCGGGCCGATTCGGTCTTGTCAAGCCGTTCGACCCCGGCGCCGACGATGTCGGGGAGCAGGTGGAGGAGTGGGCCCGCGCGGACGGCGTGGTGGGCGCGCGGATCATGCTACCCGACCCGTTCGCGATGCAGGCCGACGATCCGGGGCTCAACCGAATACTCGCAGCGGCTGCCAGGGCGGGATTGACCGTCAACGTGTTGTGCTGGGGCAATGCGCCGCTGTTGGGTGGATTGGCGGAGCGCAATCCCAACGCCAGCATCGTCCTCGACCACCTGGGGTTGAGACAGCCTTTCGAACCGCCGCCGCCAGCGGCGCCCTTCGCCGATCTGCCCAAGGTGCTGGCGCTCGCCCGGTACGACAACGTCGCGATCAAGATCACCGGTGCCTGCACCCTGTCCCACCAGCCGTATCCGTTCGACGACCTCTGGGGACCACTCGAGCGCATCTTCGACGCGTTCGGTATTGAACGCTGCCTGTGGGGGACGGACTGGACCCGGGCCGTGGCGCTGTTGAGCTATGCCGAAGGCGTGGATGTGTTTCGTGTCACGGATCGCCTGAACGACGGTGAGCGATCCGCACTGATGGGGGGGAACGCCCAGCGCGTATACGGATGGACGCCAACGCGCTGATCCAGTGCTGATCCCGGCGGGTCTTCACACATCGAGACCGTTGCGTAAAATCGACGATTGGGATCCATAGACGGGGGAGACTCGTGACCCAGGCACTCACGCTCGAACAGAAGAAGACACTCTACGACGACGGCTACATCGTCCTGAAGAACGCCGTCGAGCAAAAGCTCGTCGATGCCGCCATCGACCGAATCCGCAATCCGGGGGAAGGGGTCTATTCCGGCAGCACCAAGGAAGTCACCGACCTGGTGAACGCCTCCACAGTGACGCCGATCCTGCACGAGGCGATGGGCTACTTCGACCCGCCCATCGTCTGCCAAGTGGGCGCGAACCGCGCGCGCAAGCCCAGCGACCGGTTCAACAACCTCGGCTACCGGGAGAAGGACCAGCCTTACTACGCCGCCGAGTCGCACATGGACGGGTTGTGCACGATCGGCGTGCCCCAGGAGGTGCAGGACGGCACCCCGGAGGAGATATACCACCGCTATATCGGCTCCGGTCCCAAGGGCGATATCGGCCGCAGCGCCGATGTGATGGGCCACAACAGCGTGCCGCTGTTCGAAGATCCGGACATGACCCTGGGCATGGGCAGCTTCACGGCGTTCGTGTTCGTCTGCCACAACGACCAGACCCGCGAAGGTTGCGGCCAGACCGCGCTGTTGCCGGGTGCTCATCATGTCACCGAGAAGTTTCTCCGCTGGCAACGCTCCGTGAACGACCACATGGGTCCCGAGGGGCCGGGTTGGCCGAGGCTGAATTACGACGCCCCGAACCGCTGCGGGCTCGTCTACCTGCCCCAAGCCGTCCGCGAGCACTTCATCGACGACACCTCCGAGAAGACGCCCGACGGGGTACGCTGGCCGAGGCCGACGCAGGTGCTGATGGAGCCGGGCGACGCCTGCGTCACGGTGTTCCACATGCCGCACTCGGGCACGCGCAACGAGGGCACCGAGACCCGCATGAACATCATTTTCCGCATCCGCAACAAGAAGCGTCAGCCAGACAAGATGGTGAACGGCGTCTCGGACCACCCGGATCGTGGTCAACGGGGCGAATGGCTGGAGTACGAAACGGGCAACGACCCTTGGGAACGCTCCAAGAACGCGATGTGCGACATGTGGGACGAGTGGCAGGGCATGACCGAGGTCGTCGCCGCCGAACAGGCAACGCCCTAACGGCGCACCGCGGCGGCCCGACAACGTGTTTCGAGGCCGCGCGAACACCACCGCACCCGCGGACCGGCGCGTGTGCCTCCGCAGACTTCGGTGTGCGCTGGTGACGTTGGTGGCTGCCCTCGCCGCTGGCTGCGCAACGCCGGAAACGGCGGTCCGGATGAACTTCGAGATGCGCTCGTCGCATCCCGAACCCAACATCAGCTTCTTTGTCTCGAACATGGTGCTGGTGTCCGGCGACTCGGAGGTCCCCGTGCGTTTCGACTCTGCCGGGCCTTGGCAGGACGGTGCCACGGCTTTGGTGTCGTTCACCGGGCCGGGTGGTCGCACCGTCACGGGACGCGCCGCGGAGGGCGAGTACGATGCCGTGGTGTTCCGGCTCGGCGTGCCGTTCGAGCACAACCACGGCAATCCGCTGGCGGCGGCGGCGCCGCTCAACGTGCCTTCGATGTTCTGGACGTGGCAGTCGGGGTACAAGTTCCTGCGCGTCGACCTCGGCAACGAATGGTCATTCCATCTCGGCAGCACCGGGTGCCTGTCCGCCTCCGCCGTGCGTCCCCCGGCGAATGCCTGCCGGCAGCCCAACCTGGCCCGGATCCGTCTGCCGGTCGAAGCGGCCTACGGCGGCATCGTGCTCGTCGACCTGGACGCCTTGCATGGCGACGTCGAGATCGCGATGGCAGGCAACTGCATGGAGGCGTTCGCCGAGCGGCCAGGTTGCCGTCGTCTGCTCGCCCGCCTCGGACTCGATGCCGACACGGGCGTGTGCACCGAGGGCTGCTCCGGACAGAGTGTCTTTCGGCTGGAGAGCGTGGAGAGCGTGGAGAGCGGGGAGAGCGGGGAATAGTGGGCACTGCACGCTCAATTCCGGCAGTCGTGCTACTGGCTACTATCGTGGGCTGCGCAGGCCCTGGGGACTACGCCTGGAACATTCCCGAGGGATTTCCGCTGCCGAAGGTGCCCGAGGTCAATCCGATGACCTCCGCCAAGGTCGCCTTCGGCCGGCGCTTGTTCTACGACACCCGGCTGTCCGCCAACAACCGGCAGGCGTGCGCATCCTGCCACCAGCCTGAATACGCCTTCAGCGAACCTCGCCAGCGCTCGGTGGGTTCCACGGGTGCCGAGAACCGCCGCAATGCCCTCGCCTTGGTGAACGTCGCCTACAACCACTCCCTGATGTGGGCGCACCCCGGGATCGACACCGTCGAGCGCCAGGTGCTCATTCCCATGTTCGGCGACAACCCGGTGGAGTTGGGGATCGCGGGCCGGGAAGAGGAGGTGCTGACGCGGTTCCGCGAGGACGAGACCCATTGGGAACTGTTCAGGTCAGCATTCCCCGGCGAGCGACGGCTCGAATTCACGCACATCGTCGACGCCCTAGCCAGCTTCGTCCGATCCCTGACCTCCTTCGAATCGCCCTTCGACGAGTACGCCTACGCGGGTCGCGACGACGCCTTGAGCCCCGAAGCGATTCGCGGGTTGGGGCACTTCTTCTCGGAACGGTTCGAGTGCCATCACTGCCACGGCGGTTTCAACTTCACCCAGGCGAGCACCCACGAGAGCTTCGCCCTGCTCGACAACCCGTTCCACAACACCGGGCTCTACAACGTCGGCGGCGAAGACGCCTATCCGGCCCACGACCAAGGGCTCTACGACCTGACACGGGAGCGCGCCGACCGCGGTCGTTTCCGCGCGCCGACGCTGCGCAACATCGCGCTGACAGCACCCTACATGCACGACGGCAGCCTGGCGGATCTCGACGCCGTGCTCGACTTCTACGCCGCCGGTGGGCGCGAGATCGAGAGCGGCGAGCACGCGGGCGACGGACGTGCGAACGTCTACAAGAGCCAGTTCGTCCAGGGCTTCGAGATGACCTCTGCGGAACGTGCCGAACTGCTGGCTTTCCTGCATGCCCTGACGGACAGCAGATTCCTCGCACGTACCGAGAACCAGAACCCGTTCACGGTGGGTCGTTGACTTCGCCCATCGGCGTGGCGGTGAAGCTCCTTGCGCCGCTCGTCAACCGCCTCGCTCACGCCTGGAGAAATCCGGGTTAGCCGATCACCCGCGTCGCCGCCTCGGTGGCGCGACTACAGGGTTCGCAATCGTATGGACCCGCCCGTGGTGCGCAAGGTCATTGTCGGCCCGCCGCCGTTGACCGTGGTGACCAGGGCCGTCCTGTCGACCGTGGTCGATTCCATCTTGGCGAGCTCGGCGGTTACCCGGCCGCCGGTGGTTCGCGCGTCGATGTCGAGGGCGATGCCTGCGGCGAGACCGACGGTGATCCCCCCGCCCACCGTGCGCAGGGAGGACTCGCCGTCGGGTTGACTGGAGAGGGTCGCCTTGATGGATCCCCCGGACGTGCGCGCTTGGATGTGCCCGGCCATGTTCGCGAGTTCGATAGAGCCCCCTGACGTCCGGGCAACCGTGGGTCCTGCCGCTCCATGGATGCGAATCGAGCCCCCCGACGTGACCGCATCGACGGCTGCAGCTGCGGAGCCGATGCGAATCGATCCCCCGGAAGTACGGGCGTTCACCGGACCACCGGCCGACTCCAGATGGATCGACCCCCCGGACGTGCGGCCTTCCACCGAGCCGGAGATGTTGGCGATCGCGAGCTTGCCGCCCGCCGTCCGGACGACGACTTCGCCGTCGAGATCGGAGATGCGGATATTGCCGCCGGCCGTGGTCAACTCGAGGTCGAAGCGCTGCGGGACGGTGACGCGGAACGTCGGTGCGCGCCGCTCCCCGCCGAACCAGCGCGCAAGACCCTGTTCCTTCCGCTCGCCGCGGACCGTCACGGTGTCGTCGTGCTGTTCGAATTCCAGGTCCAGCTTGTCGGCATGTTCGACGACGATGTCTACGGCATCTTGTTCCCAGGTCTCGATCTCAGCGTGTCCCCAATCCGCGTCGAGCACGAATCGGCCGCCGGCCATCGCCTCGAACGACCGCTCGACAGTCTCGGCGACGGCGGTCGAGGTCATGAGCGAGACCAGGAAAACGGATGTGCACTTGGGGAATACATGTCGCATTGGGTACTCCTGAGATTTGGCTTCACGCCCATCGGCGATCAAGACGCGTGCCAAGTAGAAAGCCATATCTGGATCAACTAGTTACTCAATATCGTCGCGAGACGGCGTCGCGCATTCGGCCAACGGTCTGGCGAGATTGACCATTCTCGGTTGAACTGCCGAAGCCGGTCCGTCCCCACGGCTTCGGCCTCGACGTTTGGTTCGCTTGAGCCCGCCGGCAATCCTCGGCGTACAGGGACGGGGTCGTCAACGCGCTATTATCGGGAGCATCGGGCGCGACGATTCGGGACTCGGGGGAGATATGAGAGGCATCTGCATCCTGGTTGCGTGCGCGACCGCGGCGGTCGCGGCCGGCGAAGACTGGTATCCATCGCAACACGGCGAAGGCGACACGCTGGGGGCCATCAACCACCTGTCGCCGGACAAGGTCGTGGACGCGGCACGCCTGGTGAAGACGGGCAAGACCTACGCCCTGGGGGTCGTCACGGGTTGGGAGTCGCCGGCCTACCCGCCGCGCCACTACGCGATCACGGTCATCCAGCCGGGCCAGGATCTCGGCCCCACCATGGGCGCCAACCGGGCGACGGGCAACGACGACCTGCTCTACACCTGGATGGGCATCGGTAGCCAGATCGACGGGCTGGGACATATGGGCATCGATCACGTCTACTACAACGGTCTGCACGCCAAGGATTTCGTCACCACCAAGGGCTTGACGGCACTGTCCATCGAGAAACTGCCGCCGATGGTCGGACGCGGCGTGCTGCTCGACATGACGCAACACTACGGCGAGAGTCCGCTACCCGCCGGCACGGCGTTCAACGAGGCGGAGATCAAGGCCCGGGCCGAGACCCAGGGCGTGGACATCGGCGAGGGCGACGTGGTGCTCTTCCACACCGGCTGGCTGAACCTCGCCGGCGTAGACAACGAGCGCTTCATGGGTGGCGAGCCGGGGCTCGGCATGGGCGGCGCCAGGTACCTGGCGAGTCTCGACGTCGTCGCCATCGGTGCGGACACCTGGGGCCTGGAAGCCGTGCCCCACGAGAACCCGGAGCTGATGTTCCCGGTCCACCCCGAGTTGCTGGCGAAGAACGGCATCTACATCCTCGAGAACATGGACGTGCGCGCCTTGGCGGCGGACGAGGGCTGGGAGTTCCTGTTCGTGCTGGGACAACCACGATTCGAGGGTGCGGTACAGGCGGTGATCAATCCGGTGGCCATACGGTGACAAGCACATACCTTGAAAATTCGGAGTTGAACTCCGAATGTTCAAGGTGCATTCCGGTATAGTCAGGGGGATGCTGCATCGCGCCGACTACCTCCGTCAGCTCGCAACGGCCACGGCACGATCACCGGTCACCGCCGTGCTGGGTCCCCGCCAGTGCGGCAAGACCACGTTGGCACGAGCCTTCGCAGAGACGCTTACGTCGACGCATTTCGACCTCGAGTCCGACGTGGATACACGCCGCCTTGCCAACCCGGAGATGGCGTTGGGTGGGCTGGACGGGCTCGTGGTCCTCGATGAAGTGCAACGCGCTCCAGCCCTGTTCAACGTGCTTCGGATCCTGGTGGACCGCCCGGGGTCCGACACGCGTTTCCTGATTCTCGGTAGCGCTTCCCCTGACCTGGTGCGCGGCGTGTCCGAGTCGCTTGCGGGCCGCGTCGAGTTCGTCGAGTTGACCGGTTTCGGCCTGCTCGAGACCGACGCGGACGACTGGCGTCGACTGTGGCTGCGGGGCGGTCTGCCACGGTCGTATCTTGCGGACTCCGACGCGGACAGCACAGCGTGGCGCGACGGCTTCGTACGCACGTTCCTGGAACGGGACATCCCCCAGCTGGGAATCACCATCCCGGCGGCGGCCATGCGTCGGTTCTGGACCATGCTGGCGCATTGGCACGGCCAGACATGGAACGCGAGCGAATTGGGCAGGTCCATGTCTGCCACGGACAAGACCGTGCGACGCTATTTGGACGTCCTGTCCGGAACCTACATGGTGCGCCAGCTTCAGCCCTGGTTCGAGAACTTGGCGAAGCGGCAGGTCAAAGCGCCGAAGGTCTACCTTCGTGATCCCGGCATCCTGCACTACCTGTTGGGTGCGGGTAGCGAAGCGATCCTGCTGTCGCATCCCCGGGTCGGTGCCTCGTGGGAGGGCTTCGCCATCGAACAGGTACTCGCCGCGCTCCGTCCGGCAAACGCCTGGTTCTGGGGTGCGCACGGTGGCGGGGAGGTCGACCTGTTGATATTCGACAACGGGCGGCGGCTCGGCTTCGAGATGAAGTTCAACGAGGCGCCCGAAGTGACGAAGAGCATGTATAACATCCTGGACACGCTGAAGCTCGATCACCTGTTCATCGTTGCTACATGCAGGAGTTCCTATCCGGTTCACGAGCGCATCAGCGTGGTATCGGTCCTCGACATTCCCGATCTGGCTAGTCGAATCGAACAGACGAGCGGCCACTGACTCCGCCGCCACCCCGCCGCCCCGCGCCGCTTGAGCGCTGTCCGGCTGTCGGACTATGCTGCGCGGCTTGCCATCAACTGACACGAGGTGACACATGGGCCCCATTCCCAAGGGTGGAACGGTTGCGGTGACGGGTGCTGCGGGATTCATCGGCGGCTGGGTGGTGCGCCGGCTGCTCGACAAGGGCTACCGGGTGCGTGCCTGCGTGCGGGACGCCAACGACCCGGTACGGACGGACTTCCTAAGGGCGATGCCCGGCTACGCGTCCGGTCGGCTTACCATTCACTCGGCCGACGTCGACGAGGACGGCTGCTTCGACGACATCTTTCCGGGTTGCCACGGCGTCGCCCATGTCTCCCACGTGTCGACCTACAGCGACCACGAGTACGTCAACCGGGTCTGCAGCCACATCATCGAGAGCGTCAACAAGGCGCGCACGGTTCGCCGCGTCGTCGTGACTTCCAGTGTCGCGGCGGTCATGTCCGACGCGGACATGAACGAGTTCGCGCGCCGACCGGTGTTCTACGAAGACCGCTACCCCGACGAGTTCAACCCGAAGCGCACACCGGAACGCCAAGGCTACTCCATGGCCAAGGTCATCGCCCAGCGCGCCTTCTCCGATGCGGCGGAGAAGAACGGCGACTGGGAAGCGATCACCTGCTGCCCGGCGGACAACGTCGGACCCATCCAATCCGCGCATCAGAAGGACCGGGGTCCCTGGCAGCACAACATCGAGATGATGCTCCTCGGGGAATGCTCCCAGTCGGGTGCCTACCGTCCCTGGATGACCGTGGACGTGCGCGACGACGCCGACTGCCACATCGGCCTCTTGGAGAGCGTTCACGTCAAGAACGGCGAGCGCTACATCGCCTGGTCCACCGACATGGTGAACGTCGAGGACATCTGTGCCGGCATCGACCGGCTGCTGCCGGAGCTCGGCCACGACACCCCGGAGGTGACCGACAACTTTCCCGACTACATCAGGGAGCGTGAAGGCAAGTACCGCCGCATCTGGGCTGGTTGCGAGTTGCGCAACGACCGCATAAAGGCCGTGACCGGTGTCGAGTTCCGGCCCTTCGACGAGTCGCTGAGGGACTGCGTGGAGTCGCTCCTGAGCGTCGCCAAGGTGAACCCGAAACTGCGCGAAGGGTATTCGCTTCCCGCGTAGGGGCGCGCCTGTAAGGGCGGCTCAGTCGACTGCGGCGTAGACGAGGCCTTTGAGCTTCTCCTGGATCGCGTCGGGCATGCCGATGTATTGCGGCATGAACACGGCGACGAGTTCGTTGCCCGGGTCGATCCAGAAGAACGTGCCCGCGGCGCCGCCCCACGAGTAGGAGCCCGGCGGCGTCGAGCCGCCGTCCTCGGTAACCACCGCGAAGCCGAGGCCAAAGCCGCTGTCGGGCCAGATGCCTGGCGGCAGTTGGTCGGTGGTCATCAGCGCCACGGTTTCCGGCTTGAGGATCCGGACGCCGTTCAGTTCGCCGCCGTTGAGGATCGCCTGGCAGAAGCGGAGGTAGCTCTCCGTGGGCATCACCAGCCCGCCGCCACCGGAGAGAAACGTGACGCCGATGAACTCCGGGTCGTCACGGGCACTGTCCTGGACGACGAACTTGCCGTTCTTGAACTCGTGGTCCGTGCCGAACCGGTCGAGGACATCCGGGGGTACGTCGAAGTAGGAGTCTGTCATGCCGAGAGGTCGGAACATGCGTTCCTCGAGGTACTCATCCAGAGGCTTGCCGCTCACCCGTTCGATGAGCTGCCCCAGGACGTCCGTCGAGAAGCTGTAGTGCCAGCGTTTGCCCGGTTGGAACAGCAGCGGAATATCCGCGAGCTTCTCGACCAGTAGGTTCGTGTCGCGGACCAGGTAGTCCCAATCGTCGATCAACCCGGCTTCCCGGTAGGCCTTGTCGACCGGCGTGTTGCCGACGTAGCCGTAGCTCAGCCCCGAGGTGTGCAGCAGGAGGTGTTTTGCCGTGACCGGGGGATCGACGGGGACGATCCGGTCGCCGTCGTAGGCCGTCTGGTCCTGCCACTCCGGAAAGAACTTCGTCACCGGCTCGTCGAGGTCGAGCTTGCCGTCGTCGGCCAGCATCAGGGCGCCGGCGCTGGTGATGGGCTTGGTCATGGAGTAGATGCGGATCAGCGAGTCGAGGCGCATGGGCGCGCCGGTTTCCATGTCGAGGATGCCGGTCGCGTGTTCGAACACGATCCGGCCGTGGCGCGTGATCATGGCGTTCATGCCGACGATCTCGCCGTCCGCCACCAGCCGGTCCATTTCCGCCGCGACCGCGTTCAGCCCCTCCTTCGACATCCCCACTGCCTCCGGTTGCGCTTGCGGTAATTCCTGCCCGGCCGCGACGGCGAACGCGGTAACAAACCCCAGCCAAGCCAGTGCCGGGCGCGGGTTACACTGCGAGCGCCAGCCATGTCCGAAACGAACATCTGAATGTCTCATTGCTCTTCCTCCCACTCGTCCGATGAGATGTCCTCCAACGGTTCGCCGGGAATCTTGAAGCGCTCGTCGGCCCAACCGCCGAAGTCGATCAACCGACAGCGTTCCGAGCAGAACGGGCGGTAGCGGTTCGCGGGCGACCACTTGACCGGCTTGCGGCAGGTGGGGCACGGCACGATACGGACGGTTTCGGACAAGCGCTCGGAGCCACGATTGGAAGGCCCACAGCATAGCCCAACACCCGACAGGCACGTGTGGTTCAATCGATGGTTGCGATCAGGAGCCCACGATCCATGACCCGAGCCAAACAGCCGAACATCCTGTTGTTCTTCACCGACGACCAGCGTTTCGACACCATACGGGCCTTGGGCAACGGCACCATCCACACGCCGAACATCGATCGCCTGGTGGCGCGTGGCACCACGTTCACCCACGCCCATATCCCCTGCGGAACCCACGGTGCCATCTGCATGCCGAGCCGGGCGATGCTGCACACCGGCCGGTCGCTGTTCCACCTGCACGACTCGGGCAGTAGCATCCCGACGGCGCACACGATGCTCGGCGAGGCGCTGCGCGAGGCGGGTTACGGCACTTGGGGATGCGGCAAGTGGCACAACGGCCGGGAATCGTTCAACCGGGGGTTCGCCGACGGCGACGAGATTATGTTCGGTGGCATGGCCGACCACTGGAACGTGCCGGTGTATCACTACGATCCGAGCGGCGCCTACGACAAGCGCCTCGCCTACATTGCCGATCCGCCGACGTTCGGCAACAACGAGATCGCCTGGCGCGAGGCCGATCACATCCACGCTGGGCGGCACTCGAGCGAGATCCTGTGCGATGCCGCGGTGGACCACATCCGGCGCCAGGACGGCAGCAAGCCGTTCTTCACCTACGTCTCGCTGCTCGCTCCCCACGACCCACGCACCATGCCGGAACGCTTCCGCACCATGTACCGGCCCGAGGACATGGAGCTGCCGCCGAACTTCCAGGGCGGCCATCCCTTCGACAACGGCTCGCTGCGCATCCGCGATGAACTGCTCGCCCGATTTCCCCGCGAGCCGGAGGAGGTCCGGCGCCACATCGCCGAGTACTACGCCATGATCAGCCACCTCGACCACGAATTCGGCCGGGTGCTCGATGCCTTGGACGAGCAGGGCCTCACCGACGACACGCTGATCGTGCTGGCCGGTGACAATGGCCTGGCCGTGGGGCAACACGGGTTGATGGGCAAGCAGAACTGCTACGAGCACAGCGTCCGCGTACCGCTCATCTTCGCCGGGCCCGGAGTTCCCGAAGGTCGGCGGAGCGAGGCGTACGTCTACCTGTTCGACATCTTTGCGACCCTGTGCGAACTGACCGGGACGCCGAAGCCGGCCAGCGTCGAAGGCGAGAGCCTGGTTGCCGCCATGGACGATCCGCAAGCCTCCGTCCGGGACACGCTCTACTTCGCCTACGTCTCCTCCCAACGGGCCGTCAAGAACCGCACCCACAAGTTGATCGAGTACGCGGTCCGCGACCGGGAGCGCCGGACCCAGCTGTTCGACCTCGAGAACGATCCGTGGGAGACCCACAACCTCGCCGACGCGCCGGAGTCGGCGACCATCGTCGCGGCCCTGCGCGCCGAGATGATCCGTTACCGGGACGATTGGGAGGCGGGCCACACTGATCGGGGTTCCAGCTTTTGGTCGCGGTATGCCTGACCCCTGCTGTGTGCCGTCCCGGCCGGGCGCGACCACCGTGGTGCCACCGGCGGTCGGTGCGCGAGGCGGGGCCGGCACGGACATGGTCGAACTTCCGCGCGGCACCTTCCTGATGGGCTCGGAGGATGCCGACTGCCGAACAGAGGACGGCGAGGGACCCGTACGCGAAGCGATCGTCGACGCCTTCGAGGTCGACGCAACAGTCGTCACGAATCGTGACTTCGCCGAATTCGTGGATGCCACCGGCTATCGCACGCAGGCCGAGGTGATCGGTTGGTCCTACGTTTTCCGCGGTCTACTGCCCAAGGCGAAACAGCGCCGCCTTCCCCGTGGCCGCGACATCGGCGCGGTGCCTTGGTGGCATGCAATGGATGGTGCTTCATGGCGCCGGCCCGAAGGCCCCGGGTCCGGCCTCAAGGGTCGCTTGCACCATCCCGTGGTCCACGTCTCCTGGCACGATGCCGACGCCTACTGCCGTTGGTCGGGCAAACGCCTGCCCACGGAAGCCGAGTGGGAGTACGCGGCGCGCGGCGGACTCATCGGCAAACGGCTCCCATGGGGAGACGAACTGACACCCCGAGGCCGGCAACGGTGCAATATCTGGCAGGGGACGTTCCCGGACGACAACACGCTGGAAGATGGCTATCTCGGCACGGCGCCCGCGGAGTCGTTCCGGCCCAACGGCTTCGGGCTTTACAACGTGGCCGGCAACGTCTGGGAGTGGTGCTCGGACTTCTACAGCGTGGACTGGCACCGGGACCATCCGCTCGATAATCCATCGGGCCCCGAGGACGGCGAAACGAAGGTCCTCAAGGGGGGTTCCTACCTCTGTCACGACAGCTACTGCAACCGCTACCGCGTCGCCGCCCGCTACGCCAACACGCCGGACTCCGCCACGGGCAACGCGGGATTCCGGTGCGTGCGATCGTGAAGCCGAACATCCTGCTGTTCTTCCCCGACCAGCACCGGGGCGACTGGACGGGCTATTACGGAACGCGGGGTGTCAGGACGCCGAATCTCGACCGGCTCGCCGCCCGGGGCCAGGTCTTCCGCAACGCGCTGACCCCCTCGCCGCTGTGCTCGCCCGCGCGTGCCTGCATGGCGGCGGTTGCGCCCTACGACGCGCAGCCCGTGAAGCACAACCAGCACGATGTCGACCCCGCCGAGCCCAATCTCTACCACGCGTTGCGCGACGCCGGCTACCAGGTACTCGGCTGCGGCAAGTTCGATCTCCTGAAGGGTTCGATGGACTGGGGGGAGTCCGGCCGCCACGGCGAAGGCGACGATGCCAAGATTCACCAGCTCGGCTTCACCGACGGCATCGACAATGCCGGCAAGCACGACTTCGTCATCGGCCATGGCAAGGGCCGGGCGGAACCGTTCCAGGCGTTCTTGCGCGACAACGACCTGCTCGATAGCCATCTCGAGGACTACACTGGGCGGACCGGAAGAGAGCGCGCCAACTACACCAACACCGCGCCGACCCCGCTGCCGGACTTCGCCTACGGCGACAACTGGATCGCCGCCAACGGGCTGAAGTTGCTGGATGGGGTGACGGACGAAGCGCCTTGGTTCCTGCAGGTGAACTTCAACGGTCCCCACGAGCCCATGGACGTGACCGCGTCGATGCAGGCCCGCTGGCCGGATCCGGACCTGCCGCTGCCCGTGGCGTCGAGCGAGTACGATGCCACGGCACACCTTGCGATTCGCGCCAACTACGCTGCCATGATCGAGAACATCGACGGGCATCTTGGGAGCTACCTCGACTACCTGGCGAGCCGGGGTTGCGGCGACCGGACGGTTGTCATCTACGCCTCCGATCACGGCGAGATGCTCGGCGACCATGACCGGTGGGGCAAGGTCGTGCCGTACCAGCCATCCGTGCACATTCCCCTGGTGATGGCCGGCGCCGGCATCGGTGCACAACCCGATTGCGATGCCTGGGTCGATCTCGTGGATGTCGCCTCGACCGTCCTGCATCTTGCCGGCGCGGACTTTACCGGCGGCAGAGGCCAGGTCTTGACGACGGGCCCCCTGGCGTCGCGCAAGGTGGTCGGCCTCGGCGGTTGGCGCGCCATCTACGAGGATCGGATGAAGTACGTGCACAACTTCGATCCCGAGGCGGCTGGTGGTTCGGTGGCCAGCGACTTCGATCCCGCGGAGACGCCCGCCGCCCTATACGATCTTCACAACGATCCGCACGAGCGCGAGAATCTCGTGGTCGACAAGCCCGAAACCGCGAGTCGCCTGAGGCAAGCGCTGCTCGAAACCGTCGAGGAGAACCATGCCTGACAGTTATCGCCGAATAGAGGTCGAACCGCTGACGCCGGGAATCGGCGCCACGGTGCACGGCGTCGACCTTGGAACGCCCGTCGGGGACGACGTCGTCGAGGAGATCCACGACGCCTGGATGCGGCACCTGGTGTTGTTCATGCGCGATCAGCACATGTCGTCCGAGCGGCACTTGGCGTTCGGCCGACGCTTCGGTGAACTGCACATCCATCCCGCCGCCCCCTACGCGCACAACGAACCCGCGCTGATGGTCATCCACACCGACAAGGACTCGCACCGCAACAACGGCTCGGGCTGGCACTCGGACGTTTCGGCCGACGAAGAACCGCCGCTCGGCAGCATCCTGCACCTCCACGAGGTGCCGTCCGAAGGCGGCGACACGCTGTTCGCGAACATGTACACGGCCTACGAGTCCCTGAGCGAGCCGATGCGCGCCTTCCTCGACGGCCTGACCGCGCGCCACGAGTCCGACTACACCGGCTACTACGGGGATCATCCGCCGCAACGGGACTTTCCGCGGGCCTCCCACCCCGTGGTCCGCACCCACCCGGTGACCGGGCGCAAGGCGTTGTACGTGAACGCCGGATTCACCCGTCGCATCGAGGGCTTGAGCCGCCCGGAAAGCGCGGCCCTGCTCGGGTTCCTGTTCGAGCATGTGAAGAATCCCGCCTTCCAATGCCGCTTCCGCTGGGAACCGTATTCGCTCGCCATGTGGGACAACCGCTGCGTCCAGCACATGGCGGTCTGGGACTACTTTCCAAAGACCCGCAGTGGCTTCCGCGTCACCGTCAAGGGCGACCGCCCGTTCCACTGAACTTCCGGGCACTTCGACGACGGTGGTACGCCGAGAACCCGGGGGTTTTCGAAGGCCAAGCCGCCGTCGTCTACGACGGCAGTCCGCTCGCGCGATCTGGTTCGATGGCCATCTGCGCACCTACCTTGAAGGACCTTGAACGTCCTCGCCGTTCCCTGGTGGCGCGTAGTATGAGACGCGACGCGTTCCATGGTGGTGCGCGCTACGGCGGGGCACGGTAGGCGACGACATGATCGCCGCGACCGTCAGGGCAGCTTTGCCCAGTTGACGTTCGCCAGTAGCTCGGGCAGGTGCTCCACGCAGATCCCGTCGCGGACGCTGGCGAGCGCCGGGTCGTCGACGCGGTTGTGCAACTCGTGCGGATCATCCGCCATGTCGTACAGATCCAGCGGCTCACGCGTGCGCGTGTTGACCGTCATCTTGTAGCGGTCCGTGAGAACCATGGAGTACGGATCCTGCCCGGCGAATTCGCTCAGAACCGCGGGTCTGTGCTGCTGGGCGTCTGCATCGCCCGCGCCGGCTGTGACCAACGGCACCAGGGAACGCCCCGGACTGCCCTCGATGGACTCGGCACCGGCCGCGTCCATGAGTGTCGCGGCGATATCCAGGTGATCCGTCAGCCCATTGCTCACCCAGCCGTCGACACCACCGGGCGGCCGCACGACGCAGGGCACCTTGACCGCGCCCTCGTAGAAGACCTTCTTTGCAATCAGGCCGTGGTCGCCGAGCATCTCGCCATGGTCCGCCGAATAGACGATCCAGGTGTTCTCCAGGTGCCCGCCTTCGTGCAGGGCATCGAGGACCATGCCGATGCCGTCGTCGATCATGGACACCTTGGCGTAGTAGTAGCTCTTCATGACCCGGTTCTGCGCGGCGCTCATCTGATCGAGCTGCGCGGCCGAGCCCGCGAGCATGGTGTTCACCAGTGGCGCCACGGGACCCTTCTGTTTCTCCGTGATCGACAGCGGCATGCTGTCCGCATCGTAGCGTAGGCGGTATTCCGCTGGTGAATCCCACGGGTTGTGCGGTCCGCCGAAACACACCTGCAGGTAGAACGGTTCCGCCCCCGAGTAGCCGCGGATCCAATCCGTTGCCGTCCGGGCGATGAACGTGTCCAGGTGATCCTCGGCGGGCAGGAGGCTCGGCAGGGTTTCCCAAGGTTGCAGTACGCGCAGCTTTTCACCCCGGGTGTAGTTGCGCAGGTATTCCCGATGGACATCGAGAAGGCCTTTCTTCGCCAGGTGATCCGTATACGGAGAGTCCGTGGTCATCGACTCCACGGGACCGGTGATCTCCACGGGGTCGAGGTATCCCCAGTCGTGCATTTCGTCCAAATGGTCCATCGTGTGACGCTGGCCGTGTCTGAGGTGCGTCTTGCCGACCACCGCGGTGTGGTAGCCGGCGTCGCGAATATTTCGGACGTGACTCGTCCCGTGCCTCATTTCAGGGTCGGTCATCCTCCGCATACCGTGTTCGTGGACCGGCTTGCCGGAGATCAGGCTCGCGCGCGTGGTCGTGCAGACCGGTGCACTCGCGCAGCACCTCGGAAAGACAACGCTCTCGGCGGCCAGGCGGTCGGCAATCGGCGTGCTGGCCACCGGATCACCGGCATAGCCGAACGTCTCCGCGCGCTGCTGATCGGTGAAGATCAAGACGATGTTGGGTTTGCCGGTCACCGGTGCAGAGTACTTGAGACAACACACGACGCTCAACTCTTCGGGCGATGGTCGCCCTTGGTAGGTTGGGTGCAACGGGCTGTGCGCAGCGCTACAAGGCGAACGGCGGCTTTGGTACTCTGCCGCGCTCCACTCAACACAGTCACGGATACTCAAGTTGCCTGTAGACATCGACCAAGCAGTAAGCCAGATACGTGAGGACGGCTACGCCGTCGTACCGAACCTCCTCGACGAACAGACGTTGGAGCGATTGCGCTGCGGGCTCACGCCCGTGTTCGATGCGATCGGCAGCCGCATGGACAAGGACCACGGCCAGCAGACGCAGCATACGCACAACCTGCTGGCCAAGACGCGTGCCGTGGACGAAATGCTCGTCGACGACCGGCTCCTGGCACTGATCGAAGCTGTTCTCGGCCCCGACTTCCAGGTCTCCGGTGTCGCGGCGATGCGCCCCGGTCCCGGTGATCGTCGCCAGCGCATGCACCAGGACGACGGCCACTATCCGATTCCGCGCCCACATCCGCCGCTGATCGTCAACACGCTGATTGCCCTGGATCCCTTCACCGCCGAGAACGGTGCCACCGAAGTCGTGCCCGGCAGTCACCGCTCGACGGCACGCGTCGATCCCGAGGTGCCGACGGTGACCGTGGAGATGCCGGCCGGCGCGCTGCTGATTTGGGAAGGCGCGCTATGGCACCGGGGCGGCGGAAACACCACGCGGAACGAGTACCGGCGCTCCATCAATGTGAACTTCAACCTGGCGTGGCTCAAGCAGCGCGAGAACCAGTTCGTCGGCGTGCCGTGGGAGGTCGCCGTGGAAATGCCCGAGAAGCTACAGGCGCTGATCGGCTACAAGTTGACCAACTTCGGCCTCGGCACGGTCGACTACCGCAACCCCATGGAGACCGTGAAGCAACGGCTCAGCGCCGCGTAGGAGCGATCCAAACGTCCTGCGAGGCACCCACGCCGATGCCCGTCAGGACCGCTTGAAACGAACACGGGCGGCGCACGCAAAAAAAGACCGCGCTCTTGTTTTTGCGTTTCTGATCAAGCCAAGGACGGCTTGATCAGAGCATTCTTAGGCGCGCGAACCAGGGCGGTCCGGTAGTCGGTCCACCATCGCGCGGATGTGGTGGATGGTGGTGCCGCAGCAGCCGCCGATGATCTGTACGCCGCTTTCGACCCAGCCGCGGCAGTGCGCAGCGAAGTCCTCCGGCGGAACCGGGCCACGCGTCTGACGGGACTCGGCATCGAAACCGGTGGCTTCGGGGTAGGCCATGACCGGACCAGTCCAGCGTTCGAAGAGGACCTCGAGGCCGCGCGTGGTGGATGGCAGTGAGCTGTGCATGATGCCGACGGCCTGCGGGCCGAGGGCGCAGAGGGCGTCGACGATCACCTCGAGAGGTTCGGTCGTGGCCTGTTCGTAACCTTCCGGGAGCCTGGCGTCGTCCTCCTCCCTGGCCTGGTCCCAGCCGACCATCCTGCCGCCGGGGCCTTGACTCGTGCTGATGCCCGTCCACACCGGCAATCCGGTGGCCAGTGCCGCTTCCATGACGCGGCTCGCGTGCCGCACGTCCAGCATCATTTCCATGATGAGGAGGTCGCACCCCGCTTCGGCTAGGGTGTCGGCCATTTCCCGGTAGTTGGCGGCTTCCTGTTGCGGTGAGGGAAGGTACGCGGGGTCGGCGCCGACGGTTCCGGGCAGCCACGCCACGTTGTTCGACATCGAGCCGGCGATGGCCACCGGCCGGTCCGGTGACACCCGGTGCAGCGCTTCACGGGCGAGTTCGACCGCCCGGCGGTTGATGGCCACGGTCTCGTCACCAAAACCGGCTCCTTCGAGGACGTGCCGACAGGTCGCGAAGGTGTTGGTGGTGATGACGTCGGCACCCGCCTCGAGATAGGACTCGTGGACCCGCCGCACCGTGTCCGGATGCGTCCGATTCGCCACCCCGCACCACGCAGCGGCGTCCATCCTGCCGCCGAGGCGATCGACCTCCGAGCCGATGGCGCCGTCGAGCACGATGACGTCGCCGGCGGCGATTTTATCGTCGAGGATCATTGGAATGTCCCGCCTCCGATGGCATCCGTCGGCAGGAATGATACGGGTTGCCGCGGCGCGGCTGCAGCGGCCAGTTCCGCCGCGCGTGGTATGTTGATCCAATGGGCCGACAGGCCGAGAAAACCACCGACGAGTCCAAAACCATGCAACTGCGTCCCGTGTCCGCCGAGCATCGTCAGACCGGCTACCAGCCGTCGCCGATCCTTGATCCGCCCGTTGCGCTGGGTCTCCCGCCGCCGGCGCACGACATGGAGGAAGCGAAGCGGCACCTCTCCGAGTACGGCCTGTGTTTCGTTCACGATGTGCTCGCGGAGGACGAGATCGACGCCCTCAGGACGGCCTTGGATCGCCAGGCGGCGGCGGAACGGGCGTTGGGCGAACTGGCGCCGCCTGGTGCGCTCGGAAGAAAACAGAGCATCTCCAACATGGTCAACAAGGGCCGCGTGTTCCTCGACCTCGTTGAACGTCCCCAGACGGACGAACTCGCGGGCTTCATGCTGGGTCGCAACTTCCTCGTGTCCAGCATGACGGGCGGCATTTTCCACGGCACGACGACCGAGCCGCAGGCCCTGCACCGCGACCAGGGCTACGTCCCGGCCATGGCCGCGTTCCCGGCGGCCTGCAACCTGTTCTGGCTGCTCGACGACTTCACCCCGGCGAGCGGCAGCACGCACGTCGTGCCAGGCAGTCATCGCTGGCGTCCCGAATACCAGATCAAGGCACCGCCGCGGGAGATGTCCGTTCAGGTCGAAGCCCCCGCCGGCAGCGTGTTCGCGTGGGAAGGGCGCATCTGGCACGGTCTCGGCGTCAATACGAACGGCGAGCCGCGGCGCAGCATCACCACCTACTTCTGCCTTCCCTGGATGCGCCAGCAGGAGAACTGGGGCGTTTCCTGTCTGCAGGAAGTGCTCGACGAGGCGAGTCCGAAGCTGCGCGCACGGTTGGGCCTGCGCACGTACGGCACCCTGGGAGGTGTCAACGGTACCCGCACCGACGCCGAGCCCGCGGGATTCGGCAACGCGGCCGTGGTGTTTCCCGACTACGTCATCGGCGAAGGCGGCAAGCTCCACCGGCTCAGGCGCGTGTCCCGCGAGGACGAGGGGATTCGCTAGCTGAAACGTGTCGGTGAGAACGGTGTCGGGTCGATGTGCGGCACTTCGTCGCGCACCAGTTCGGCCACCAGTCGTCCGGTAGCGGGTGCCATGGTCATGCCGAGCATGTGGTGGCCCGTCGCGAGCACCGCGTTTTGTCGCCGCGTTGGACGGCCGATGATCGGCAGGCTGTCCCAGGTCAGCGGACGCCAGCCCGACCAGGTCTCGTGGACCGGGTTGCTGGTCGGTTCCCTGAGGTAGTGGCCGGCTGATTCGGTCAACTGCCGGATACGCCGCGAGGGAACGTCCGTGTCGAATCCCGCGAGTTCCATCATCGACCCCAGCCGCAAGCTGTCGTCGAACGGCGTCACGGCGACGCGGTGCTCGGAGAACACCATGGGGTGCCGCGGGACGGTCGCCGGGCGCGTCATCGTCAGGGAATAGCCCTTGGCGGGCTCCACGGGGATCGCGCAGTCGAGATCCGTCCCGAGTTGCGCACTCCACGCGCCGGTGGCGAAGACATAGTGATCAGCGGTCATCTCGCCGTCGTCGGTGACCAGCGCCGCGACCCGGTCGCCCATCGACCGAACGCTCACCACCCGCCGGTTCTCCTCGAAGCGGACGCCGTCGGCCGTCAACCACTTCGACCAGTTCGCTGTCAAAGTGTCCGGTCGGATCGAAGCGTCGTCAGCGTAGTGGTATGCGCCGGCGAGGCCCTCCCGCAGGGCGGGCTCGAAGCCGGCCAGGTCGTCGCCTTCGATGCGCCTGGCGGCGACGCCGTATTCGTTGCGGAGCAACTCGTCCTGGGCGGCGAAGGCGTCCATGCCGCGACGGGTCGACAGCACGTAGAGAAGGCCGCGCCGCTGCCATTGAGCGCCGATCCCGGTCTCGGCGAAGAGGCGTTCGTATTCGGCCGCCGAAGAGTCGAGGATCGACTTCATGTGGTGCCCCGCCTCGAGCATGGCGCGGCGGTTGCATTGCCGTGCGAACCGCCAGAGCCAGACCAGCATCGACAGCCGCCATTGGGGCTTGATACGAAAGGGCGCCGCGGGGTCGAACAGGGATTTCAAGCCGGCCCGCAGGTTGGCAGGATCGGTCAGGGGGAGGACGTGGCTTGCGCAGAGGTGGCCGCAGTTGCCGTGGGAACAGCCGCCGCCGATCCGGCCCTGGTCGACCACGGTGACCCGGCATCCGCGTCGCGACAGGTAGTGGGCGCAGGCGATTCCCACGATCCCCGCACCGACGACCAAGACGCTGTCGCCGGCGTCGGACACGTCAGCCGATGCCTTGTGCGAAGGGGTCGCCCGGCTGGCGGATCAGGGTGCCTTCGGCGCAGACGAAGGCTTCCCCGGTGATACTTGGGATCACTTCGTCATCGCCACCGCGTCGATAGCGGGCCACGAACCGACTGCCGATCATGCTCTCCTGGACCCAGGCATCCCCCGGTTGCAGCGCTCCGTCGGCCGCGAGGCAGGCGATCTTGGCGCTGGTTCCGGTGCCGCACGGCGAGCGGTCGTAGGCGCCGCCGGGACACAGGACGAAGTTACGGCCGTCGGCATCGGCGGCACGCGCCGGTCCCAAGAGTTCGATGTGATCGATCTCCGCGCCGTCGGCACCGGTGACGCCACGGGTCGCCAACGCTCGCTTGATGCGCTTCGCGATGTCGGTCAACTCGCCCTCGTGGGGAGGGCTGATCGGCACGGTGGCAGCCGTCGACTCGAGGTCGACGAGGAAGAACCAGTTGCCGCCCCAGGCTACGTCGCCTCGAACGGTGCCGAGGCCGGGAACGTCCACCGCCACGTCGCGCCGGTAACGGTAGCTCGGCACGTTCTCGATGGTGACCTCGTTGGCCGTGGCGAGGTTCACGGCGACGACGCCCACCGGCGTGTCGAGGCGCACGGCCCCCAGGCCCACCCGGTCCAGGTAGGCCAGCGTCACCGCGACGCCGATCGCGCCATGACCGCACATGCCGAGATAGCCGACGTTGTTGAAGAACAGCACACCGGTGATGCAGTCCCGTTCCGCGGGCGGACACAGCAAGGCACCGACCAGAGCGTTCGAACCGCGCGGTTCCAGGATCACCGCGCGGCGCAGGTCGTCGTGGAGTTCGGCGAGGCGTTGCACCCGCACCGCCATGGGTCCGTGGCCCAGGTCCGGCGCACCGTCGACGATGACGCGGGTGGGTTCGCCGGCGGTGTGGGAGTCGACCACCCGAAGCGGTGGGTTCACAGGCAGGCGGCTCCGGGCCACCGCGCCCACCGGCGCCGGAAGCGCCGCCACGCCTGGTCGACGAACGCCTGCTGGCGCCCGCTCAGCTACTCCGGCTCGGCCGGATCCTCTTCCGATTCTACGGCGCTTGCCGTGTCCGCTTCCGTCAGGGGTGCTGCTTCCTCCACCTCTTCTGCGGCGTCTGCATCGTCGCCGCGATCGACACCGGATTCCTCGGCACAACTCCAGCCCCAGCCCGAGAGCTTGTCCACGAATTCCTCAAGCTTGGCTTCGCAGTAGCCTTCCTCGTTCTGCGCGTTCCACAGGATCTGCTCCGGAACACCTTCCGCAGGCTTCGTGTAGACGATGCTGCATGGAACCGCTTCGCCGGGATTGTCATACCTCAGTTCGACCAACCGCTCCAGGGAGCCGTTGGTGCACACCAGCGATTGCGCCACCGCATCGCTTCCGAGAACTATAAGAAACGCCGCGGCGAAGGGAATCGAATAGCGAGTTGAAAAGTTCATACGGTTTCCCAATGGCCCGATACGCTAATAGTGCCACACCTACGACGAGAACCTTCAAATCTCGTGTGTGTGCATCAGTAGCACGGTCAGCGTTGCCACCCGTTGCCACACAATGGACTATTGCTCTCGCCGCCTAAAGAACGGCAGAACGTGTCCCTCGCCCACGTCCTGGAACGACACCTGCACGGCCAGACCGATCTCCACCTCCTCCGGCGGCACGTCTAGCAGGTTCGAGTAGACGTGCGGTCCCTCGGCCAGTTCGATCTCCACGGTCGCCAACGGCGTGTGGCCGACGAGCGCCGGATGCACCGCCTGATGGGTCACGACGTAGGAATAGACTCCGCCGTCGCCGCTTACTTCCGGCCAGTCGAAGTCCGTCGATCGGCACTCGCGGCAAACCGCGCGTGGCGGGTGGCCCAAAGCGCCGCAGGCCGTGCAGCGCTGGATGACCAGGCGGCGCTCGCGCAGGGCGGCGAAAAACGGCCGAGCTTCATCGCTCGGCTGCGGGACCGGCAGTTCCGGCGGGCGTTCGAATTCCCAGGCGCTCATCCCGGTCCACCGCGTTCAAGGATGACCGCTCCCGTGCCGATGCCGGTGTCGCAGAACGAGAACTGGACGTCCGGCACCTGAGCAGTGGACTCGCCGCGCACCTGGCGCGTCGCTTCGATCAGGTGGTTGATGCCCTGCAGGTAGGCTTCGGAGAGATGGCCGCCGGACGTGTTCACCGGTAGCCGACCGCTGTTCCAGTCGGTGCCGCCATCCTCGACGAAGCGGCCGGCATTGTCGACGAAGCCGTAGTCTTCAAGGGCGAACAGCACGAACGGGCCGAAGTGATCGTAGATCTGCACCACATCGATGTCGTCGCGGGCGATGCCGGCCATGTCGAACAGGCGCTTCGCGGCGCGTTCGGCCGGTGACCCCAGACCAGGTCCTGCCTGGGCGGCGGCGCGGATCAGGACCGGGGACTTGCCGAGTTCCCGTGCGCGGTCGGCGGACATGAGCACGAGGGCACCGCCGCCATCGGTTTCCAGGCAGCAGTCGAACAGGTGGAAGGGGTCGACGATCAGTCTTGACGACTGATGCTCGTCGAGGCTGAGTGTGCGTTCGTAGAAGGTGGCCCTGGGGTTGCGGTTGGCGTGCCGGCGTTGGGCGACCGCCTGCATGCCGAAGTGCCGGCTGGTGATGCCGGTCTCGTGCATGCGGCGGCGGGCGGCCATCGCTAGGCCGTGCTGGGGCGTCAGCAGGCCGTAGGGCTCGGTGAACGCGCCGGCGCCGCGACCGCCTTGGCCGGTGACGTCGCCGCGGCCGTAGCGCCGTCCCGAGCGGCCGTTCACCCCGCGGTAGACGACGATGACGTTGGCGAGTCCGGCATGGATGGCCGCCGCTGCGTGTGCCACGAGGGCCGCGCCCACGTTGCCGGCCTGGTTGATCTCGCCCCACCACGCCAGGTCGGAAATCCCCAGATTGGCGGCGACCTCGGCCTCCGTACTCGTGTCGACCCACCACTTCATCAGCCCGTCGACGTGCCGCGGTTCGATCCCGGCATCGGCCAGCGCGGCGAGGATCGCTTGCAGGGAGAGCGCAAGCTCGGTCCGCCCGCTGTCGCGGGAGTAGTCGGTCTCGCCGATGCCGACGATGGCCACCGAATTAGAGAATGTCACGGCCTCATGCCCCGAGTGGTGCTTACTGTTCCTTGACGTGGTAGCCGACCACGTCCCACGAACCGTCCGCCTGGCGCTGCATGGAGACGGTCTCAAGAATGTCGCCCCCTTCCCAGCGCGCGTCGTAGACGACGATGGTGTATTCGCCGTCGGGCGCGCCCCAGGGATTGGTTTTGAACGTCGTCTTGCCGAGTTGGCGGGAGCGCAGCGCGCCCAGTGGTTTGCGCGCCTCCCGGGCGGTGGCGAGCCAGTGATCCAGCGATGGAACGTTGTCGCGGAACCAGGGCGCGGCAGTGTTCCAGCACTGTTCGTACTCACCGGCATCCATCAAGGCGAGCCAGGGCTTGGTGGCTTCATAGGCGGCCTGTTCCGCCGCCGGGTTGCTCTCCTGGCAGGCACCGAGAGCGAGCAGCAGGGCGACTATGGGGACGCCAAAGAACGGCTTGGGATTGCGCGTCAAGTTCCACCATGCGGTCGGTTTCAGAACGCGTACTGAATCGGATTTGTCCGAAACTTGCAATCGGGAGTGCAGAACGTATGATGCGCGCCGTTATGAACCCGTGGGAACAGACAACGACGGCGACCACAGCCACCACGCCCACCATGCGTGGAGGGGCCGCCTAGTATTCTGAACAACACAGCGGCTCCGATCGGGCCGCCCTTCTAGAACCCCGGAAGGCCACGGCCGACCGGGGTTTTTGTTGAGCGGGACGCTTCAAGGGGACAAGGAACCATCCCAATGCCAGACCCAGCGGAATCCAGTCGGGACGAGCAGCTCTATCGGCTCCGGCACAGCCTCGCCCACGTCATGGCTCAGGCGGTGCTCGAAATGCGCGAGGGCTCGACCCTCGGCTTCGGCCCGCCCATCGACGACGGCTTCTACTACGACTTCATCCTGAGCGAGCCGCTCACCGAGTCCGACTTCCCGGAACTCGAGCGGCGCATGCGCCGGATTCTCAAGAAGGGGCAGCGCTTCTACCAGGAGGACATCCCCGTCGCCGAGGCCTTCGCCCGTCTCGAGGAGATGGGCGAACCCTACAAGCGCGAGTACGCCCAGGAACTGGTCGAGCGGGACACGTTGGCGAGCCTGTCCTTCTACCGCAACGGCCCGTTCCTCGACATGTGCGAAGGCCCGCACGTCGACACGACCCGGGACATCGTCCGCGACGCCTTCAAGCTGCGCAGCGTTGCCGGCGCCTATTGGCGGGGCGACTCCGACAACGTGATGATGACGCGCATCTACGCTTGGGCGTTCGCCGACAAGGAGACCCTCGACGACACCGTGGCGGCGTTCGAACTTGCCCAGGAACGCGACCACAAGAAGCTCGGTCGGGAACTCGACCTGTTCACCTTCGACGACGAGGTCGGCCGCGGCCTGCCGCTATGGATGCCCCACGGCACCGTCATCCGCGACGAATTGGAGAAGCTCGCCGTGGAGCTCGAGTTCAAGGCGGGCTACGAGCGCGTCGCCACGCCCCACATCGGGAAGAGCGGACTGTATGCCAAGACCGGACACCTAGACCACTACCGGGAGAGCATGTATCCGCCGATGGAGGTGGTGGAGGAGACGCCCGACGGCGCCACGCTCCGCGAGTCGTACATGCTGAAGCCCATGAACTGCCCGCACCATCACAAGATCTACGCTGCTCGGCTGCGCAGCTACCGGGAACTGCCGCTCAGGCTCGCCGAGTACGGTCAGGTATATCGCTGGGAGGCGTCGGGTGCGGTGTCGGGGCTCGCCCGGGTGCGCATGCTGTCCATGAACGACGCGCACATCTATTGCACCGAAGGCCAGATCCGTAGTGTGTTCCGCGAGGTGATCTCGGAGTACGACGAGGCCTATCGCATCCTCGGTCTCAAGGACTACACGATCCGACTGTCACGCTGGGATCCCGACGACCCGAAGGGGCGGGAGAAGTACGTCGACGCCCCCGAGGACTGGGAGCGAACCGAGGCCATCATCGCCGATCTCCTGGATACCTTGGGCATCGACTACGAGGACGGCCCGGGCGAGGCGGCGTTCTACGGCCCCAAGCTCGACGTCATGTTCCGGACCGTCACCGGCAAGGTGGAGCAGCTGTCGACGGTGCAGCTCGATTTTGCCGTGCCGCCGCGCCTCGGTCTCAGCTACATCGGCGACGATGGCGCGGAGCACGTGCCGTACTGTATCCACCGGGCGCCGCTCAGCACCCACGAGCGGTTCGTGGCGTTGCTGATCGAGCACTTCGGCGGCGCGTTTCCCACTTGGCTGGCACCGGTGCAGGTGCGGGTTATCACCGTCTCCGAGCACTACGGCGACTACGCACGGCAACTGGTCGAGCGTCTGCGGAACAACTTCGTGCGCGCCGAACTGGCCTCGGAGAGTGACACGGTTTCGAAGAAGATCCGCGACGCCACCACGCGCAAGATCCCGAACCTGTTGATCGTCGGCGAACGCGAGGTGGAGGCCGGGACGGTGACGCTGCGCCGCTACGGCGTGCGCGAACAGCTCACGCTGCCGTTCGACGAGTTCGAGGCGGGACTGACGAAGACCATCGCGACCCGTTCGCTGGAATTCACGCCGCCGTAGGGCGACCCCATCGCGCCCGTAGGGTGCGCGGTCGTCCTACTGGACGACGGCTTTGGCGTCGATTTCAGCCAGCGCGAGACCGCTGGCCAAGCCGACGTAGTCGGCCAGGATGTTGCCGGTTTCGACAACCAGGGTGTCTTCGGGCGACTCTTCCGACTCGTCCCGGTCTGCCAGCTCGTCCATGCTCGCAATCGGCTCTTCACCCTTGGCGACCAGGCGTTCGTTCTCCAGGCGGAGGTTCCAGGCGTCGTCCTCCTCCTTCTGCGTCAGCCGGGCGGCCTCTGACAGTGGAACGTGGGTCCGGTCGCGCAGATGCTCGATGTAGTCCCGCTTCGCCTTGAGGTACGCGAAGTCCGGATCGTCCCGGGTGCGCTCGTCGTGGCGACTGCGCAGCCGGGCGAGGACGGGTCCGAAGCGGTTCGCGAACGGATGCCGTGCGGGTGTGACATCGCCGGTACTGGCGATCGCACCGCCGCGGTCTCGCTCGCGATAGATCAGATCCTCCGGCGTCGGGTAGATGATGTCCGGAACGATGCCGTTCAAGTGCGTGCTGACCCCGGAGACCCGGTAGAACTGCCGCTCGGTGACCTTGATCTGGCCACGCTGGCTGGGCAGGTCGATCAACGTCTGCACGGTCCCCTTGCCGAAGGTGCGGCTACCGACCACGATCCCCAGGTCGTAGTCCTGGATGGCCCCGGCGAAGATTTCCGACGCCGACGCGGAGAAGCGGTTGACCATCACCGCCAGCGGTCCGTTCCACACGGCGTCGCCGTCGCGGTCGCCTAGCACCCTCGGTCGGCCGCGCAGGCTCTTGACCTGCACCACGGGTCCCGACTCGACGAACAGCCCGGTCAATTCCACAGCCTCCTGCAGGGATCCGCCGCCGTTGTTGCGCACATCGACGATCAGCGCATCCATGCCCTCGTCTTTGAGTTCGCGGATGAGTTGGGCGACGTCGCGGGTTGTGCTCTTGTATTTCGTGTCGCCCGCGTGCATCGCCTTGAAGTCCACGTAGAACGTGGGGACCACGACCACGCCCACTCGATATTCGCGACCGTCCCGGTCCAACTTGAGCAGCGATTTGCTGGCCGACTGTTCGACGAGTTTCACGGCGTCGCGGACGATCTTCACGACGCGGGTCTCGCTCTCGTCGGCGTCGGCGGAAAAGACCTTGAGGCGCACCGTGTGTCCCTTGGGGCCGCGGATCAACTGGACGACGTCGTCGGAACGCCAGCCGACGATGTCGACGAACGGTTGATTGTCGCTCTGGCCGACGGCGATGATCCGGTCCTCCGGTTTCAACTCGCCGCCCTTGTCGGCCGGACCGCCTTTCACGAGGCGGCGGACGATCGTGTACTCGTTTTGGGTCTCGAGCACGGCGCCGATGCCTTCTAGGGACAACGACATGAAGATGTTGAAGTCCTCGGAGTCCCGTGGCGAAAAGTACTGGGTGTGTTCGTCGTAGGTGAGCGCGAAGGCGTTCATGTAGCTTTGGAAGACGTCCTCGCTGCGCGTCTGGCAGATCGACCGTTCGCGGGAAGCGATGCGCGTGGACTGTGCTTCGTCGATGGCTTCGAACGACTCTCCGGCGAGCTTGCCGCCGAGGACCCTGCTCTTCAGGTCCAAACGCCAGAGACTCTCGAGTTCTTCCCGCGAGGCCGGCCAAGGCGCTTCGCTGCGGTCGAGTTCCATGGACTCGTCGACGGTGAAGTCGAACTGGCCTACGCCGCGTTCGAGCAGTTTCTCCTCGAATGCGAGTCGTTGGACCGCCCGGTCGCGATAGCGGTTGTAGATCGCGAACGCGGGCTCGAGGTCGCCGTCGCGCAGCGCGTCGTCGAGTTCAAGCCGGTAGGTCTCGAGGCCGTCGATGTCGGCGGCCGTGAAGTACAGGCGTCGACCGTCCAAGATGTCGAGGTAGTTGTCGAACATCCCCTTGGACGCCTCGTCGTCCAGAGGCTTGCGGATGAAGTGCCCATCGCGCAGGCGGTCGACGATCTCCACGCTGGTCTGCGGATGGCTTGCCAGTGGCTCGAGGCCCTCCAAATCGGCCAAGGTGCCTTCGCAAGCGAGAGCGACGATACCGCCGGACGTCGCCCATCCGACGGCGGCCAACAGCAAGGCTTGGGTGCGGGCGGCAGGGGGGATCATCGGCGGCGGGCGACGCGTTCGTGCATTGGGCTATGCAATGTACCCCATACGGCGATGGAACAACACTGTCCGGGCGCACTCCGGGCGCACGGATGCGGCCGTTGCCCGGAAGCGCGTAGAATCGCTGGCCCAACCGCATTGGACGAACCAAACAATGGAGCTAACACGACGCGTCGCGCGCACCCGGCAAACGCACCGGCGACTACTGTCGACCTGCTGCGTGTTCGGTGCCGCAGTCTGGGTCGCGGCAGGCGCGCCGGAAGCGACCGGTGAGCAGACCGACGCGGTTTCGACTCCCGCAGAGGCGGTGGAGGCCGCGAAACCGTTGGATGCCCAGGCAGAACCGGCCGCCGAGGAGGAAGTAGACGTGCCCGATGTGCAAGCCGCGGTACCCGAATCCCTTTCGTCCGAGGAGGTGGGTCGTGCTTTCCTCGCCCGCAACGCGATGCGCCAAGGCGTCACCACCACGGACTCTGGACTGCAGTACGAAGTTCTCGCGTCCGGCGACGGGCAAAGTCCGGGGCCGAGGGATGTCGTCAGTGCCCACTACCACGGTACGCTGGTGGACGGTCGGGTGTTCGACAGTTCGGTGCAGCGCGGCGAGCCCCTTGTGATTGGCGTGAACCGCGTCATCAGCGGCTGGACCGAGGCCATGCAGATGATGCGCGTCGGCGACAAGTGGAAGCTCTTCATCCCACCGGAACTGGGTTACGGGGACCGTGGTGCACCCGGCAGCATCATCGGCCCCAACGAGACTCTCATCTTCGAAGTCGAGCTGTTGGCCGTGAGTCCGGCTGGCTGAACACAACCCGGCGACCACGATGCGGTCAAGTCTCGCACGCACGGTGCTACTCGGCTGCCTCGCCGCCGGGGCGGGTATCTGGTGGCTCGGCCGTGCCTACGAGGTCGAGGACTCGATGCTCCTCGGCCACCTGCTGGCCAGCATCGCCTTCGTAGCCGGCCTTGCCGTGCTCGGCATCGCGGGGGCAGCCGGCGTCGGGTATCTGCGCCGCCGCCGGTTATCTAGGGAGGGTCCTAGACAGGGAGGGTCCTGCTAGGCGCGCCGGGCGCTGACGATCAGTTCGTCAGATCCGTGAAGAAGCGCCCGAAACGCGGCCAGTAGTTGTCGCCCACCGAGAACGCCACGGCGTGGGCACGGCCGTAGATGTGACGCCGGTCGACGAAGCCTATGAAGCGGGAGTCCGTGGAGTTGTCCCGGTTGTCGCCCATCATCCAGTACTTGTCCTCGGGAACGGTGAACGGCGGAAAGCTTGAACAGGCGCTCTGGTTGCAGCAGCGACAGATCGCCTTGGCCAGCGCCGCACCCGCCGTGGAGGCGCGCAGTTCGCATCCCTCGCACGATTCCCGGGTCGGTGCGAACAGGCGCAGCGGGCTGTCGGTCCACTCGGCGGTGCCCGGCTGCCCCCTGAACATCACCAGGCGACTGGTGCCCATCAGCTGCTCGCGGTAGAAGCGATGGTCCCGAGGCTTGTCCACCATCAGCCCGGCCAGATCGGCTTCGGCCAGTGGCGTGTACGTCGCCCGCTCGCCGTTGATTAGAAGCTGGTCGCGACGCCACTCGACGCGGTCGCCCGGAACGGCCACCACGCGCTTGATGAACAGCCGCCCATCGACCGGGTTGTCGAACGTCACGATGTCGCCACGTTCGGGATTCGACCACCGGAGAAGGCGGATGTCGGTGAACGGCACGCGCAGATCCCAGGCGAGCTTGTCGACCACGATCCGGTCGCCGGCAAGGATCCCGGGCTGCATGCTGCCGCTCGGCACTTGGTTCCAATCCGCGACGGCCGAGCGGAACACGATCATGATGACGAAGAACAGCAGCAGGCCGCGCCAGTCTCGCCAGAATTTCAGCAGGCGCTCACTCATGGCGCGCGGGATTTAATCGAAGTGGGGACTGGTTGGCAAGCCGGGGTTGCAACTCGGGGTGCCCTGCACTTAGAGTGCCATATTATGTCAACCGGCACGTCCACTCGGCCGGGCGCTCCCGTCGCGGGGCGCCACCTGTTGATCGAGTGTTTCGGTGGCCACGCCGATCTCGACGCCGAGACTTTGGAGTCGCTGCTGCGTGCCTCTGCCGCGGCGGGCGGTGCCACCGTGCTGTCCTGCCACCTGCACGGCTTCGGTGCGGGTCGCGGTGTGACCGGTGTCGCTCTATTGGCCGAATCCCACATCACCGTGCACACCTGGCCCGAACGGGGCTATGCTGCCTTCGACGTTTTCATGTGCGGCAACTGCGAAGCGCGTCAGGCGGCGATGGTGATCGAACAGGCGGTTCCGGAAGCAACCGTGGACATCCACGCGGTCGACCGGCCGTGCGCGGTAGACGGATCGCGGTCTGGAGATCGGTCGTGAACCGGCTGGTCGTCGGTGTCGCCTTACTGGCCGTTGTCGTGCTCCTCGCGGGCTGCAGCGGCATCGCCGGCAAGATCGACAAGCAGCTGCCGGTGGCGGCGAGCGCCGTCGAACGCCTAGGTGAACAACTGGACCGCGGTCGGGTTCGCAACGCCCAGCTCATCAAGCTCTACGCTGAGAGAGTATCCGATCGCAAACCGGAACTGCGCGAGCTGACCGATGTTCTCGGCCGGGAGGCTTCGCGCAAGGGCAACCTCTACCAGGGTCTGGTGACCCGTGTGGAAGACGCCAAGCGCCAAGTCGGCAGCGGCGGGTCTTCCGAGGAGCAGCAGACCCTGCTTCGCGAACTCGGCCACATCGCCCAGGCCGCGGATGTCCAGGAGTTCAACCTCGCGCTGACCGATCCCTTGAACGTGCTCGCCGATCTCTCCGACGGCGCCCTCGCGCGAGTTGACGCGTTGAGCGCCCGGGCGACGTCGCAGGCCAACAACGCCGCCAACCTGGGCCCCGGAAGCCAACTCGTGGGCAATCCGCACTACGGCAACTGGCAGACCGGCGCCGGTGGTTCGTTCTGGGTCTGGTACGGCCAGTTCGCGCTGATGCGCGACCTCCTCGGCGGGCCGCGCATCGGCTACGGCGCGTGGGCGGGCGGCCGGAACTACAGCTACTACCACGACTGGGGCCGCGACAACTACACGTCGCCCGGGGCTCGGCGCGCGCAGACTCGCGTTGAGAGCACGGCGCGGCAGAAGTTCGCCAGCGAAGGGCGGACCTTCCGCAGTCCCTACGCCACCCAGCGCACCGGCGCATCGCGCGCCATCACGCGACAGAAGTCCGTCCGGCGTACGAGCACCGCCTCCACACGGGGTACCGGCAGCCGCGGCTTCGGTGGTTCCCGGGGTGGCAAGTAGCCATCGGCCAGGTTGGGCAACGCTTAAGGAGATGAGGACATGATCGATCCGCTCGACTGGTGGCTGTGGGGCATCATCGCCATCGACCTGGTGGTCGTCGTCGCGGCGATCTGCGCACTCCGCTACATCGCGGGACTACTGTTCGGCGTTGATTCGCGGGACGAGCTTGCCGAGAAGGACAACTTCGCATTCGGCATCGCCTTGGCCGGTGGGACGGCGGCGGTGGCACTGATCCTCGCCAGCGCTGTCTCCGGAGAAGCCGGAATCAACTGGGCGGAGGAGCTCGTCACGGTCCTGCTCTACGCCGTCACCGGATTACTGCTCCTAAAGGTCGGCATCCTCATCAACGACGCGTTGATCTTCCACAAGTTCTCGCTGCTCGCGGCGATCGGCGAGAAGAATGTCGCGGCGGGAACCGTCCAAGCCGCCAACCTGCTCGCCCTGGGCGTACTGGTCCACGGCGCCATCGGTTGGGCCGAGGGCATCGGTTGGCAGTCGTTGATGTCGGTTGCCATCGTTTTCTTCCTCGCCCAGATCGTCCTTCTCGGGGTCACCCGCCTGCGCTCCGCCATCTACGCCAGACGCCACGACGGCGCGGCCCTGCAGCTCGCCATCGAAGGTGGCAACGCCGCGTTGGCGATCCGCTACGCCGGACATCTGCTCGGAACCGCGCTGGCCGCGTCGTCCGCGGGCGGCATGGTCGCGTATCTGCCGGGGACGGCGGCCGAGTTCGCGATCACCTATGCAACCTGGCTCGGCTGGGCGGTCGTGCTCGCGGTGGCGCTGAGCGTGCTGTCGATCATCGCCCAGCGCGTCGTGCTGATGGGCATCGACCTGGTCGAGGAAGTGGACGACCAGCAGAACATCGGCGTGGCGGCCATCGAGGCGGCGATCTTCATCGGCTTCGGGCTGGTGATCACGGGAGTCCTCGGCTAGCGCGTCTCCCCTCGGGAGCCGTTCAAGAGCGACTCGCGGCGCCCGTCAATGGAACGCAACCCAACCGTTGACATTGGCCGCGCTCAAGGAATCTGGCGAACCCGACCGGGGCGCTGATGCCGGACCAGAGCGCCCTGCAGACTTGCCGGGTCGACCATGAGTGATCGTCAGGAATCGGATCCCCGGGAGATCGCCCGGGTCCGACGCCACGATATCGTGCTAATCGGTACGATGGGGGTGGTCGCCGGCTGCGGCCTCATCTACGAATACCTGATGGCGCACTACGCGGGCCGCATCCTAGGTGCCGTCGAGCCGACGATCTACGCCATGATCGGCCTGATGATCGTCGCCATGGGGCTCGGCGCGTTCGCGGCGAAGTGGGTGTCGTCGATCTTCCGCGGCTTCGCCTGGCTCGAGGTCTCCATCGGCCTCATCGGCGGTTTCTCGGTGCTCGCATTGTCCGCCGCAGTGGCCTTTGCCTACGCCATGCCCGAGTGGCTGCGCAGCGTCTACGACATCGACGCGGGAGTTGTCTTCGACGGCGGACTGTTCGCGGTGTTGAAGAGCTTGGCGGGGGCGCTGCCGTTCGTCCTGGGCTTTGTCCTCGGGCTCCTCATCGGCATGGAGATTCCGTTGATCGCAAGGGTCCGCGAGCGTGTCCACGACCGGCACCTGCCGCACAACCTCGGCACGATGTACGGCGCGGACTACATCGGCGCCGGTATCGGCGCGGCCATCTGGGTGCTCGTCTGCCTGAAGATGCCCATCGTCTACGCGGCCGTTGGCACGGCCACCGCCAACGTCATCGCCGGAGCGATCTTCCTCACCGTCTATCGGCGGGAGATCAGGCCCGCTGCCGCGCTCTGGATCGGCCACGGCGCGTTGGCCGTCCTACTGGTCGTGCTCGCGGCGTTCGGCACCCGGTGGATCTCCGACTTGAGCGACTCGCTGTTCCGGGACCGTGTCGTCTACCACCTGCAGACGCCGTACCAGAACCTCGTCCTCACCAAGCGTCATGTCGCGGGTGGACGGCCCGACATCCTGGCTCTCTACATCAACGGCCGCCTGCAGTTCGCCAGCAACGACGAACGCATCTACCACGCCCACCTCACCACGCCCGCCATGCTGGCGGCGTACCGGACCGAACGGCTCCTGGTACTCGGCGGCGGCGATGGCCTCGCATTGCGCGACCTGCTGCGTTGGTCCCCCGAGTCGGTGACGCTGATCGACATCGACCCCGCCATGCTCGAGCTGTTTTCGGGCCGGGATGCCGACGCGCCGGACTGGCTCGGCACGACGCTCGTGGAGATGAACGAAGGCGCGTTCGACGATCCCCGGGTGACCGTCTTGAGGGGCGACGCCTTCATCGAGGTGGAGAGACTGTCCGCCACCGACCAGCGTTTCGATGTCGTGGTCGTCGACTTGCCGGACCCCAATCACCCGGACCTGAACCGCCTCTACAGCGACTACTTCTACGCCCGCGTGCGCGCCATCATGTCCTCGGACGGTGCCATCGCGGTGCAGTCGACATCTCCGTACCACGCCAAGGAGGCGTTCCTGTCCATCGGCAAGACGCTGGAACATGCCGGGTTCGTGGTGTCGCCGTACCACGCCAACGTGCCGAGTTTCGGCGAGTGGGGGTGGACCCTGGGAACGGTGACGGGCAAGTCCGGCCTCGACCGCATCGCCGCCCTCGGCATCGGCGAGACACCGGACGGCTGGCTGGACGGTCCGCGAATCGTGGCCGCCTTCCGCTTCCCGCCGCGCTACTTCGACGAGGCGCCGGACATCGGCATCAACCGGCTGGGCAGCCACACCGTGTTCAACTACCACCAGCAAGCCTGGGAGTCCCGCCAGGGCGCTTTCCACGTCCCGGCCCCGCCATCCCCGGACACGCCGGGGCGTTGACACACGACATAATATGTCATACGGTCGCACTTGTTGGTCGGTCGTCACCCACTGTGCGAGCCGACGCCAGCATCCATCCTTAGGAGCTTAAGAATGACTTTGGACGAGCTTGAATTCCGGCTGAACGGCTTCACCGGCGAAGAAGGCACCACCTTCGATGCGCTGGTGACCGAGGACGGCATCCTGGAGGTCGTTTGTTCCAACAACGACGAGTTTCCCATCCACCTGACCCAGACGGACACGCAACTGCTGTCGGTGACCGCGCTGTTCAGCACGGCGGAGGTGCTGCCGGGAAGGCAGGAAGAGGTTAATGAAGCATTCCTGCGCCTGAGCCCCGCCGTGCCGTTGTCGTCCATCGGCCTGCAGGGCGACACCTACATCCTGTTCGGCGCCATGGCGCTGGACACCCGTTTCGAAGTCATCGCCCACGAACTCGAGGTCCAGGCGGAGAACACCGTCGACGTCCTCGAAGTCGTCGAGCACCTGCTCGCCTAATCAAGGAGTCCAACAATGAGCGTATTGAGAGATTTGTTCACCGCCCTGCGCGGTGGCGCCAGCGAGGTCGGCGAAGCCGTCATCGACGCCAATGCCGTGCGCATCCTGGAGCAGGAGATCCGCGATGCGGAGACCGCCATCGGCAAGGCCAAGCAGAGCCTGACCCGGATGAAGGGCACCGAGATTCGCCTGAAGCGTGAAATCGGCGTCATCGACGCCGACGTCGCCGACTACGAGCAGAAGGCGTTGGCGGCACTCAACGGCGGCGAGGAGGCACTGGCCACCGAGGTTGCCGGACGGATCGCCGAACTCGAGTCGGAGCGCAACGACAAGGCTTCGGAACAGGCGGCGCTCGATAGCGAGATCACCAAGATCCACGCCATGATCAAGGCCCGCGAGCGGACCATCCAGAAGAACAAGCGCGAACTGGACAAGGTGCGCACCGTTCGCGAGCTGCAGCGTGCCACGGAAAGCGTGTCCACCAACTTCGCCGCCACCGGCTCCAGCGAACATCGGGTGGCCAAGGCCCTCGAGCGGGTCAAGGCGAAGCAGCAGAACTGGCAGGACAGCATGCAGGCCGGCGAGTGGATGGCCGAAAAGGAGTCCGGAGACGATCTCGACGCCAAGCTCCGCGAAAAGGGCATCGGCGATGCGGGCAGCCCCGGGGCGAGCGATGTGCTCGCGCGCTTGAAGGCCAGGACGGCGTAGGGCGCCCCGTTGTCGGGGCGATCGAGAATGCTGCGCATTCTCGGCGCAACTTAAGTCAAGAGGTTCATAGATGGTTTTAGGCAAGTTGCTGCGTAGCCGGTTTTCCCGGGACAAGGAGAGCGGACGGCAGTTGACGGGACCCGGTGATCTGCGCGCCGGGGACTTGGTGTCCTTCAAGCATCGCCGCGTTCTGCCGGAGGAGGTCCAGGGCCGGACGTTCGAAGTCGCCTCGGTCGCGACCTACCAGTACGAGAGCGGGATCGAAGTCCAACTCACCCTCGTAGGCGATGATCGAGCCAAGTTGTACCTGGGTCTTGATCCGAAGGACTCCCAACCCGAGTTGTGCCTCGGCCGCGATGTGCCCCGCCGCGACGTCCTGAAGCTGTTCGACGAAGACGCCTTCGCGGCGCTCTGGAACGACGACGAGTTCGCCGAGTTGAACGTCGAGAAGCCCCTGGACGACTACGCGGGCTGGCTCACGGACGGCTACTCGCAGGTCAAGAAGGACGCCGTCGGCTTCTTCCACGACCGCGACTGCCGTGGCGAGACGTTGTCGATGCGCCAGGACGACGATAGCGAAGAGCTGCGCTACCACGAGTGCGAAGGCAGCGACGACAGCTTCGGCCTCTCGGTGGAGGTCTGGGGCGACGGCGAGACCGACATCAGCCTCGAGATCTACTGCGGCGCGGACGTCATCGAGGCCATGTGGCCGGGCGATGGCTGATCCCGGGCAGACTTCGAAGCCGCCGCGGCGACGCGGGAGGACCGGCAACGCCAATTCGCCGAAGCGCCCGCGACCCGAGGCGGCGCGGTTCGAGGCCGAGCGCCGCGCGCTCAAGAAAGTCCAGGTCCACTTCGAGTTCCGCCAGACGCTGATGCACGACATTCGCGTCGCGGCCGCCGAGGAGAACCTGTCGCCGTCGGATTTCGTGCGCAGCCTCGTGGGCTTGTCGCATGCGGAGATCCAACGCCCCCGCATCAGCCTGTCGTTCAGCAGCGACGATCTCGATGCCCTTGCCGAACGATACGGTCAGCAGCCCGACGCCCGGCAGTTGAAACGGCACGTCATCGAGGAAGTCCGGAGGCACTTCGGCAACGCCGGGCACGGCGAGGACCAACCCGCGAAGAAGGCACTCTGAAGCATGGTCATGGCGGGCGACCCTGAAAGCGGCGAACTTGGGAGTCGCCGATGATCGTCGCCCGCTGGTTCGCACGAAGGCGCTACTTCCGCTTCTCGCGCCACATCGCCGGCGCCATCCGGCGTCGGCTGGTGCGCGCCATCGGCCTGTTCGTCGTGCTGTTCATCATCCACGTCGTGGTGATGATGGCCGCCGAGGGCTTCGGGCTCGGCGATGCGATCTGGCTGACCATCACCACGGCGACCACCGTCGGCTACGGCGACATCTCCGCGGACACCCCCATCGGTCGAACGGCCACCGTGCTGTGCATGTACGTATTTGGCATCTTTCTCCTGGCACAGATCGCCACGGACGTCTTCGACTACCGCGCCCTGCAACGAGACCGCCGCCGGCGCGGCCAACTGGAGTGGAAAAACATGAAGGATCACCTGCTCGTCATCAACGTTCCCGCCGAGCACCCCGAGGCGTATCTGACGCGCTTGGTCGCCGATGTCCGGAACACGCCGGAGCTTGCCGACATTCCCGTGCAACTGCTGACCACCAGCTTTCCCGATGGTCTGCCCACTCCGCTCGTCAACGAGGGCGTCACGCACTACACGGCCGTCGCGGAGAACACGCGGAGCCTGCGCACGGCGAACGTCGGCACGGCCCGGCACATCGTCATCATCGCCGGCGAAGCCAATGACCCCCGCACCGACGCCCTCACCTACGACATCCTGAGCCGCATCGATGAAATCCGTACGCGCGCCGGTATCGTTGTCGAAGCGGTGGACGACGGTAATCGGCAACGTCTCCTCGACGCCGGCGCCAGCACGGTCGTGCGACCCGTGCGCGCCTACCCCGAGATCGTCGTCCGTGCCCTGATCGAACCCGGTACGGAGCGGGTGCTCGAGAATCTGTTCACGCACGAGGCCGACCGGTTGGCGCGGTTCGATGCCGAGTTCGCCGAGCTGCGCTGGCGGGACGTCGTGTCGCAGTTCATGCAGGGCGGTGCCGGCCTGCCGATGGGCTACGTCGATGACAACGGCGTGCACACGAACCCGTCGCCGGACGCCGTGTGCAGCGGCAAGGGCATCATCACCCTGATCAAGGACGCCTCGGACCTGACCGGGGATGTGGTCGCGGATTGCCTGCGCAAGTGCGCCGCGTAGCGGGCGGCCTGGTCGGTGTCGACCGTTGAAGCGGACATCGCCGCGGCCCTCGATGCGGACGACGAAGCCCGACTGCGGGACATCGCTTCAACGGTCGATTGGCGATCGGAGACTCCCGGCAGCGCCAACCGGATCATCCAGCGCATCGCCCTCTACGGCCATTCCGGGCGCACCGAGCGCTACCGTGGCGTTGTCGAACAGCTGATGGCCTCCGGCCTCGTGCCGAACCTTGCGAGTTGCGCACTGTTGCAGGCCAACGCCCTCGCCGAACGGCTCCTTGCCGACACGCCGTCGGCGGTATTCGCCATCGACGAAGACGGTGCGATGCCCCTTCACCTCGCCGCCGAGCGGGGCAATGCGGCGTTGGCCGCGAGACTCTGCGAACTGGGCGCACCCGTGGATGCGGTCGACGGGCGTGGGGAGACCCCACTTGTCAGGGCGCTACACGCCGGGCCTTGGAAAAGGCAACCGGCCGAGGCGGTGATCCGGGTTCTCCGAGACCACGGAGCAAACCTCGACCTGGTCACCCTCGCCGCCATGGGCGACACGGACGGACTCATCGACGCGCTCCATGCGGGTTCGTCGGTGGGCGAAACCGATCAACGCGGGCGAACTGCCCTGTTCGTTGCCGCACGCAACAATCACGGCGAGGCCGTGCAGACGTTGCTCGCGAGAGGTGCCGACCCGAACGTCCCGGCGGCCGACGGACAGACCCCGCTGTCCTCCGCTTGCCTGCACACCCTCTCCCAGGAATGCGACACCGAGATCGTTCGCCTGCTGATCCGGCACGGGGCGCCGATCACCATCGAAGCGGCGATCGTCCTCGAAGAGCTGGACGCACTGAGAAGGTTCGTCGCGGACGATCCGGCGCTACTCGACGGCCAGCATCACGAGAGCCCGCTCGGCTACGCCATCCACGCTTGGCGACCGGCATCGCTCCGTTGCCTGATCCAGTCTGGTGCGAAGCCCAACGCCGACAACTGGGCGCACATCGAGCGGATCGCGGGCACCTCCGCGACGCTCGTCTCGCAACTCAAAGCAATCAGCAGACAGAAGGAAAAGCCCGATGACCTCTGAAGTGAAGCTTGTCGACGTGCACGAACGGACGATCGCGGCAATCAAGGCGCGGTTGGCGATGGCCGACATGCCGGACAAGATCTTTCCGCTCATGGAGCGCGTCTGGACGTTCATCCGCAGCAACGGCATCGAGGGTTCCGGCCACAACGTCTGGTTGTACGGACCGCCGGCCGGCGGCGAGGTCGATGTCGAGATCGGCGTGCAGGTGCCCGAGTCGTTCCAGCCGACGAACGACGTGATGTGCTTGCACACGCCGGGCGGCAGAGCGGCCCGTGCCGTCCACTTCGGCGACTACGCCGAGTTGCCGGGCGTCCACATGGCGATTACTTCCTGGTGCCGGCAACACGGTCACGCCCTTGCCGGCCGATCCTGGGAGGTCTATGGCGACTGGGATGATGATCCGGGGAAACGGCGAACCGACGTCTATCACCTCATCGACTGACGACGACAAGCCGCCGCGGAGAGCAAACCGTCAGTCGATTCCCGGTACGGGGAATCCCGAACAGGTCTCTTCCACTTCCGCCTTGATGCGTGCCAGCGTCGCTTCGTTGTCGTGGTTGCCGAGCGCCTCGACGATCCAGCCGCCGAGCAGACGCATCTCCGGCGCGCCCATGCCCCGGGTGGTGGCGGCGGGGGTACCCAGGCGGATCCCGCTCGGCCGCAGTGGCGGGTTCGGATCGTCCGGAACGACCTGCTTGTTGCAGGTGATCGAGACCGCGTCCAGGGCTTCCTCCGCGACGCGCCCGTCGATGCCGAAACTGGCAACGGAGTCGAGCACCATCAGGTGGTTCTCGGTACCGCCGGTTACCAGCTCCGCGCCGCCTTGCATCAGCACCTCGGCGAGTACCTGCGCGTTGTCGAGCACCTGCCGGGCGTAGACCTTGAAGGCCGGGTCGAGCGCCTTGCCCAAGGCGATGGCGACCCCGGCCACCTGATTCATGTGCGGGCCGCCCTGCAGACCCGGAAACACGGAGCGGTCGATCTCCCGGCGGAAGTCCTTCCTGGTGAGGATCATGCCGCCCCGGGGGCCGCGCAACGACTTGTGCGTCGTGGTGGTGACGAAATCGAAACCGTAGTCGCAGGGGTTGGCCATGACGCCGCCGGCGATCAACCCGCCGATGTGGGAGACGTCGGCCATCGTCAGCGCGCCGACCTCGTCGGCGACGGCCTTGAACTTGGCGTAGTCGTAGTCGCGCGGATACGACGAATAGCCGCATACGACCATCTTCGGCCGATGCCGGCGGGCGGTCTCGCGCAGCTCGTCGAAGTCGATCCGGCCTTCCCTGGACGGGTCCGACTTGTAGCGGATCCAGTTGTAGAGGGTGCCCATGTGCGACACCGGTGCGCCGTGGGTGAGGTGGCCGCCGTGAGACAGGTCCATGCCCAGCACCGTGTCCCCCGGCTCCAGCATGCCGAGGTAGACCGCGGCGTTCATCGGTGCACCGGACAGCGGCTGGACGTTGGCGTGTTCGGCGCCGAAGATCTGCCGGGCCCGGGTCCTCGCCAGGCGCTCGATCACATCGGTGAATTCCTGGCCACCGTAGTAGCGCCGTCCTGGATAGCCCTCCGAGTACTTGTTGGTGAACACCGATCCCAAGGCGGCCAGCACCTCCGGGTAGGTGTAGTTCTCCGAAGGAATGAGTTCGATGCCCGCGCTTTGACGCGCCTCCTCGCTGGCGAGTGCGGCGTGGATGTCCGGGTCGTTCTCGGCGAGGAGACGGCGGTTGCGAAGGGGCGCTTCAACGCCCGGCTGGGCATCTTCTTGTGACATGGCGATCGGTGGGTATCAACGGCGGATTGATAGACTAGCCCGCATTTCTCACCAGGTCACTTGTACGAGCAACAAATGCATCGAATATCAGTTGCTTGCCTCGGCGTCCCGACGTTTCGGCATTTGCAGACTGCGCTGGCCACGCGTATGCCGCGCTTGCGCGGCACCCTCGCACCGGTCTTTCGGCCCCGTGCGCGCGCTAAAGCGCGTAGGCGCGCTAAAGCGCGTAGGCGCGCTAAAGCGCGTGCGCGCACGTGCGACCTCAAACGTACTCCCCGCTATGCTCTTGCATGCGAGGGGCAAGCCCCTCGCGCTCCCCCGGCTGAGGGCTCTCGGTCGCGAGCGAGCGCTCCAAGGAGCGCGTTCGCACGGGGCCAAAATCCTCGAACGCGCCCGCAAGGGCGCGCATCATCGCGGCCCCTGGTGGGAAAAGCGGGCTAGCAGGGTGTCGCCACCGACGGACCCGTACCGTGTGACGTTCTGCCAGACTTTCCCGGGCGGATGATGAACCGTCGTCAAATCGTCGTGGCCACAGGGACCCTGGCTCTGGTGCGCCCGGTTGCCGCCGCCAAACCCCGGCGGGCCAAGCCCCAGCCCGACGATGTTCTGGTCCACGCCTTCGGCGACCGCGCCGGCGTCGAGGTCACCCCGGAGGACGTCGGTGCCGCGCCGGTTTCGGCGTTCCCCAAGGATCCGGTGAGCGGCGTGGTCCGGGACGGTTCGCTGCACAACCAACTCGCCGTGATCCGCCTTGATCGGGACCGGCTCTCGGCCAAGGCGCAAGGCTACGCGGTGGACGCGCCGCCCGGCGTCATCCTCGTGTTCTCGGCCGCCTGCACCCACACGGGATGCGAAGTGAACGGCTGGCACGCGGACAGACGATATCTCGTCTGTCCGTGCCATGGCTCCGAGTTCGACGTCGCCGACGCCGCGCGGGTGGTCAACGGACCGGCGCCGAAACCGCTGGCCATGTTGCGGGTGGCCCTGACGGATGGCGTGTTCGAGGTCGCCGGCGGTTTCTCCCGGCGGGTGGGCCCGGAGCCGCCCTGAGATGAGTTTTTGTCAGTGGACGCGGGCGCCGCCTATGCGCCATGGTGTACGGCAACGACGAGCGGCGCGAATCATGCGACTCCTCCGAATCCTCCTCTGCAGTGGACTGGCGTTACTCGGACTCTTCGCTTTGGGCAAGGAGTACGCGCCCGTAACGGATGCCCGTCTTGCCAACCCCGAGCCCGGCAATTGGCTCATGTACCGGCGCACCTTCGACTCTCACGGCTACAGTCCCCTTGACGAGATCAACGTCGACAACGTCGAGCGCCTTAGGCCCCTGTGGACCTTCTCCACGGGGCTGCGCGAAGGCCACCAGGCGCCACCCGTGGTCAACGACGGACGGATGTTCATCACCACGCCGCACAATCACCTGATCGCCCTCGACGCGGCCACGGGCGAGCAGTTGTGGCGCTACCAGCGCGACCTGCCCGAAGACCTCTCGCAGATGCACCCGACGAACCGGGGCGTGGGCCTTTACGGCACCCTGGTGTTCATGGCGTCCGCGGATTGCTACGTCGTCGCCCTCGATGCCCTCACCGGCGAGGTCGTCTGGGAGACCGAGATCGAGGATTACGGCACCGGCTACTACATGACGCTGGCGCCGCTCGTGGCCGAGGGCAAGGTCATGGTCGGTGTGTCCGGCGGCGAGTTCGGCATACGTGGCTTCATCGCCGCCCTCGACGCGGCAACCGGCGAACCCGCGTGGAAGACCTACACGGTCCCCGCACCCGGCGAACCCGGCAGCGAGTCCTGGCCCGGCGACAGTTGGAAGACCGGCGGCGTACCGGTTTGGATCACCGGTTCCTACGATCCGGCTACCCGGCTCACCTACTGGGGTACGGGCAACGGCGGCCCCTGGACGGGAGACACCCGCGTCGGCGACAACCTGTACGCCACCTCGGTGATCGCACTCGACGTCGACTCGGGAAAGCTCGCCGGTCACCACCAGTACCATTGGAACGACTCCTGGGACTGGGACGAGGTGTCCGCGCCGCTGTTGATCGACTTCCAGCGGTCCGGGCGCCGCATCGCCGGACTAGTCCATCCGGGGCGCAACGGCTACCTGTGGTTTCTGGAACGCAGGACGGGAGATATCGCCTTTGTCGACGCGAAGCCGTACGTGAGACAGGACGTCATCACGTCCGTCGACCCCGTCACCGGGCGTCCGACCTACGACGACAGCAAGAAGCCCGGCGTCGGCAAGGCGGCGACCTTCTGCCCCTCCCACTGGGGTGGCAAGGACTGGCCGCCGGCGGCGTTCTCACCCCGCACCCGGCTGCTCTACGTGCCAGCCAACGACAACGTCTGCGCCCATCTCGAAGGGGTCGAGGAGGAGTACCGGCAAGGCCGGACCTTCATAGGCGCGAATATGGAGACGTTCACCCTGATCCTGGACCCGGACACCGCCACCATCGGCGAACTGCAGGCGTGGCATGTGGATACGTTCGAGAAGGTCTGGAGCGTGGCGTTCGAGAGCCACAACTGGGGCCCCGTGCTCGCCACCGCCGGCGACCTCGTCTTCATGGGCGGCACCAACGATCGCCAGTTCCGCGCGTTCGACGCCACCAGCGGCGACCTGCTGTGGCAACAGCGCACGAACTCCGGTATTACCGGCGTGCCGTCGTCCTACGCGGTAGACGGCAAACAATACGTCGCCGTCCTGTCCGGCTGGGGTGTCGACGCCGAACGCCAACAGCAGTCGCTCCGCGATCTCGGCTACACCGATCTTGTCGTGCCACAGGGGGGAGTTCTTTGGGTCTTCGGCTTGGACGATAGTTCGAAGTAACCCTCCGGGCGGCGGACACTAGGGTGCGCGCCGTACCCAACGGCTGGTGGTGCCGACGTCCTCGACATCCTCGCCCGCCTGCTGCCAGCCCGTGAAGCCCGCCTCCAAGTGGGCGACGTTGGTGAATCCCATCTCCCCGAGGGCCTTCGCGGCCAGAGCAGAGCGACCACCGCCGGCGCAGAACAGCACGACGCGCTTGTCCTCGCGGTCGAACCAGTCGCGGTAGTAGGGACTCGCGGGATCGGCCCAGAACTCCAGCATGCCCCGGGGCACGTGCTTCGACCCCGGGATCGTGCCGAGATCGACGCGTTCCTGGATCTCGCGGATGTCCGCGAGGAGGAGATCCGGATCGTCGAGTTCGGCCTTCAGATCCTCGATGGACAGGTTCTCGATCCCACGTTTGGCCTCGTCGACTAGGGCGAAGATCCGCTTGATGGACATGGTGCTCGCTCCCCGTTCGACAACCGCCCGGCCAGTATACGGCGTGATGCTCCGCGATAGCGCCGTCGAGAACGCCGGCGTCAGGCGGAGGCGGTGCGCATCGGCTGGATGAATGGACGCACCTTGTCGAGGTCTGCCGGATCGAACCCCGGCCTGCGGATGCGAAGCACCGTGCCGAGGGCGCGCAGGGCAACGCCGATATCGGTGAGCAGGGTGCGGCTGCGCACGTACTCGATGTCGAGCGCGAGTTTCACGGGCAGGATTCGGTCGTGGTACTCGCGTTCCGGATCGTCAGTGACCAGGGTGTGCTCGGCGTGCGACAGGTAGTAGAGCGTCCCCGGACTGGTCAGCCCCGGCAACACGTTCAACGTCTCGCGGTGCAGGTCGGTGTAGCGCTCGACGACCTTGGGGTCACGCGCTCTCGGGCCGACGAAGGACATGTCACCCCGGAGGATGTTGAGCAACTGCGGCAACTCGTCCAGGCGCAGACGCCGTAACCATCGCCCAGCAGGGAACACCCGCACATCCTCAGCCGCGGTGATCACGCTACCGCCGTCCCCACTGCGTACGTACATGGTGCGCAACTTGACCATGGTGAAGACCTTGCCGCGCAACCCCACCCGCGGCGCACGGTAGAACACCGGCCCGGGGTTGCCGATCAGCACCGCCAACGACGCGGCGAGGAATAGCGGAGAAGACAACAACAGCGCAGTGCACGCCAGCAGGATGTCGACAAGCCGTCTGGTCAGAGCGCTGTTACCTTCGCCTGCACCCAAAACAAGGCCGCCGCCTCTCCCCTGACATCGCGTGCGAGACCATTGCGCGAGTATAGCAGCCGTCGCGCCCGGGCCCTTACGGGGTCTGGGCGTCCCTGATAATCTGCGGTACATGACCGCCAGACATCAGCCGGGAATCTTCCGCGAACCGAGCAGCCACCACGTCTTCCTCGAATTCGGCTTCCGGGAGGCGCCGACGCAGCTCCCGTGCGGCGGATTGAGCGTCGAGCCGATCACGACCGGTGCAGAGGTGGTCGCCTTCGGGCCTAGGCTGACCGAGAGCCTCGAAGCCCTGACCGCACCACCTGGTATGCGTGCATTCGCGCCCATCGAGGGCATCGAGGGCTTCTCCGCCCCATCGACGCAGCAGGATCTCTTCGTCTGGTTGCACGGCGGGCAACGCGACGAACTGTTCGCCCGGGCACTCGACTGGCGCGAGGCACTCGCCCCCCTTGCCCGGATCACGCGCGAGGAACAGGGCTTCATGTTCCGTGACAGCCGCGATCTCACCGGGTTCGTGGACGGCTCGGCCAACCCGAAGAACGAAGCGCGTCTCGAGGCCGCCCTGCTGGGCGGCGAACACGCCGGCGGCAGCTTCGTGCTGGCGCAGCGCTGGGTGCACGACCTGACCGGATTCTGGTCCTTGCCCGTCGCCGACCAGGAACGCGTGATCGGCCGCACCAAATCCGACAGCGTCGAACTCACCGGCGATGCCATGCCACCGGATAGCCATGTGAGCCGAACCGACATCGCCCGCGACGGCAAGGCGGTCAAGATCTACCGGCGCAGTTCGCCGGTGGGCGGGGTGGGGGACGCGGGCCTCTACTTTCTCGCCTTCGGTGCGGACCTAGACCGCTTCGAGTGGCTGTTGCAGTCGATGTTCGGCCGGTCCGACGACGGTCGCCGGGACCGCCTACTCGGATTCTCGAAGCCGGCAAGCGGCAGCTTCTACTACGCGCCGCCTTTGGATTTGCTGCTCGGCTGCTTCGGCTAGGAATGTCCCAGAGGTCGTGGTTGTTGGTCAGCGGCCACCGCCGAATCAGATTTTTTGGCCGGAATGGAACGCAGTCGTGGACTTGGAGCCGTTTCGTACCCCCGCGCAGTGGGTCGCACACTGGTCAAACCCATCTGGGGGTCCCGGCACGGGGAGCGTTCCCGTTCCCCCCTTTAGAGACAACGGCAACCAGGATGCGGCGACGGTGTTCGGCTGTGCTGCACAACTGACAGCCGGTAGCGATTACAAGACTTATTTTGACAGGGTGGACGCGTTAAGGACGGCGTTCACGCCCAATGATCGGCCTACGCTGAATCTCGTACATGGCACAGTCAACATCTCCGGTAAGCCTTGGCTATTTGCAACGACTACCTCCTCGTACAGTGAGTCCCAACAGCCCGGTTCCTCCGGCAAGACATATAGGCTCACCGACGTCACGATAAAGGTAGACACGACCAAGCTCCACAATTATGTTGCGTCATTGTGGGGTGGGGCGAAACAAGCCAGCCATTGGGCGATTTACGCTGAGGCCTTACACCATGAAACCGTTCACGCATACGACGCTCTGAACAACCCGGCCAATCCGTATCACGATTCCAGCGAGAGTGCGGCGCACACGCGAACCCGTTCTGAGTTCCTGCAGGTATATGGAACGAAGGCGCCGTCAGATCCGAGGTACAGACACCAAGCCGACGGTTCTCCGACATGTCTCCCGTAGTCAGACGAGCAGTGTGGTTCGCCTGCGGATTGGCAGTAGCCGTAGTGGTGGCGTGGGCGCTCGTACGCGGCGATACTGATGTGCCGCAGGCACCTCCTGCGGACGAGGGATCGAGCGTCGCTGTGGTGGCACCTGCAACTTCGCCCAGGAGCGGACCGGAACCGTGGGCGTCGCTCCCGACGCCGGTGCCGAAACTTCAAAGTCCATCTCTCCACGAAGTCCTTCGTCTGTGTCCAGTCTTCTGGCAAGACGCGACGGAGTTTACTGCCGAGTGCATGGCCGCGCTCGACGGGCGATACTCGGACAGGTCCGTAGACGAGGGAAACGGCTATCCGCGAGTCGCCGACTCGTTGACCTGGCGATCGGTGTTCGAGGACGCTAGTCGAACACGAAACAGCGTCGTCGAAGCCTTGAGAAAACCGGATTGCCGGGTGCCTGACGGGTTTGTGCGTCCCGAACTGCGGGAGAGTTGCGCTGCGGACGACATGGCTCGCTTAGCTGTCCTGCAACAGGAGTGCGGCAAAGTTCTGACGTTGGACGACGATTACGGCGGCGCACACGACAACGATTGGGAGTGGGAACTGGACCGCGTGGCCCGCCAAGCGAGTGACCAGGAGGATTACTATCGGCGACGTTCTAGCGCGACGGATATGCAGCTACGCTACGCTTGGCAATTGCGCCGTTGCCGCGCAGCGCGCGCGGGCGTCGACTGGATTGACTCGCTGCCAATACCCAGCGGCGGCATTGCCGACTACGACCAGCACTGGCACCTCAACCGAGCGGCGGCTCGCCTAGGTAGCCAGCGGGCGATGTTGGCATACTGGAACATACTGGAACCTAGATGATGCTGCGTATCTCAATGCCTTGGCTCAGATCGAGCCGGCGATTGCCTACTATCATCTGGCCAAGCGGTCGCAGCCCGCAGATCAAAAGGCCTACATTTTGGTAGCGCGGCACTACAACGAGATCGTGGGATCCGGTGCCCCGCTTGACTGGACCGGACATGGGTGGAGTCGGAGCACGATCGAGAGGCGCCGCGACGACGAAATCGCGTTGCGCGCCCGACGCATCATCTCGGCGGGCTGGCAGCGTTTGGTAGAACCGTCGCCCATGGAATCCGAACTCGAGCGGGTGCCTGGAACCCGAATCGTCAGGAACGGCGATCAAGTAATTGTCATTCGCAGACCTGCGCCAGCGGCTCACGGCCAGGAACCGGGCGAGGCCGGAAATGAAGAAATAGGCGGGCACTGATGGGACCGAATCGCGACATCCGCAGCGAGGCCACCGCGAATGCGGGCGTGTCGTGGTCGCGGCCGACGTTCACCCACGCCTCGTTGCGCGCCATGTCGCAGACGCCGTAGTTTCGCGTCAGCGAAACTTCCAACGCGACCGTCAGGTCGCGCACTAGCCTGCGTTCGCGACCGCCTCCGGTAGCGCGTCGATGATCGGTGCGAGTTCGTCGACGAGCCACCCGAAGTGGTGGGCGTATTGCCGCCACTTCCCCAGTGCGTCGAAGTAGATGGGTTGGCGGACCTGCTCCGAACTCGCCGTCCTGACCGCTCTGCGGGTCTCGTGAAAGTGTACGCAGGCGTCCTCGAAGGGTAGGCCGCAGTGGTCGAGGATGCGGCGCACCTGGGCATCGAGGTCGGTCACGGTCTCCTCGTAGTGGACGGTCAGGATCTTGCCGGGCAGCGCTTCGTGCCAATAGCGCATGATGGCGTCGTAGTGACGGTAGTAGTGCGCCAGGTCCTCGAGGTCGTAGGTGAAGTTCTGGCCCTTGGCGAACAACTGCTTGTAGCACCCGAGGCAGGTGTCCAGGGGATGCCGGCGGGCGTCGATGACCTTGGCGTTGGGCAGGATGAGGTGCAGCAGGCCGAGCAGCGGGAAGTTGTTCGGCATCTTGTCGGTGAACAACGGTCGCTCGGTGAAACGATGCCGCGCGGCTTCCTCCAGGTAGCGCTGCCCGTAGGCCTTCCAATCCGAGCCCTCCAGGTCCGTAGCCGCATCCGGAAAGGTGGCGCCGTCGGCGCGGAAGCGGCCGATGGAAGTCGCGATGTGGCCTAGTGCCGGCAGCTCGGCGGTGCCCTCCACCTGGCTGTGACTGGCGAGGATCTGCTCCACCAGGGTCGACCCCGAACGCGGCAGACCGACGATCAGGATCGGATCCGGCGCGTCGTGGCCTTGCCCCGCGTGGGTTTCGAGGAACACGGGGCCGAACACCCGGCGAATGTCGTCGTGACGTTTTTCGAGTTCCAGCGGGTCGTGCTTGACCAGCGGGCGTTGCAGACGGTTGCCGGCGTCGTAATGCGACCAGGCGGCGTCGATGTCGCCGGCGTCCTCGAAAGCCTTGCCCAACGCGAAGCAGAAGTGCACCCGTTCGCTGTCGGTCAGGTCGCCACGCGCAAGCTGCTCCTCCATGGCATGGATCTCGCCCGCCTCGAAGCGGAACACCTTGAGGTTGGCCATGCTCCAGTACACCTCGCCGAAGCGGGGTCGGGCGGCGATCGCAGCCCGGTAGGCGACCAGCGCCTCCTCGTGCCGGCCGATGGTCTTCAACGCATGCCCGTGGCTCATGTGGACGCCCGCGACACGGGGATTCAGCGCCAGCGACTTGGCGTAGGCGGCGACGCTGCCGTCCTGTTTGCCCGCCTGCGAGAACGCATTGCCGAGACCGGCCCAGGCGGCGGCGTTGGCCGGCTCCAGGCGGGTCGCGTGTTGGTAGGACACGATGCCGTCGGCGGCCTTGTTGTTGTCGAGCAGCACAAGCCCCAGGGTCATCCAGGCGGGAACGAAATCCGGGGCCGTCGACGTCGCCCGCCGCAGCCACGCCTCGGCATCCCCTGGCTTGTTCTTCTCGCGCCAGTAGGCCAGCGCCAGGTAGCGCATCGCGTCAACGTGGTCCGGATGATGGCGCAACACATCCCGTAGCGTGGCGATGGCCTCGTCGGCCCGCCCGGCGCGGAGATGATCCGCCGCCTCGGCCACCCGGCCCGTGGCTGGATCGCGGTCGAAGTAGGACTCGAAGTGACGGTCGGCCTCTTCGCCCCGACCCAGGGTCGCCAGCGCCTGGCCCAGCTTCTTGTGCGCCAGGGGCAGACGCGGATCGAGGCTGATAGCCTTCTCGAACAGCGGAACGGCGTCCGCGTAGCGTCCCTGCAAGGCCCGCACGCTGCCGAGATCTTCGTACAGCAGAGGCTGCTCCGGCGCCAGGGCGATGGCTTGGTCCACCTGTGCCGCCGCCTCGTCCAGACGCCCCTGTTTCGCCAGCGCGCGACCGAGCAGGGCGATGTGCTGGATGCTGCCGGGATCCATGAGCAGATGGTCGCGGCAGATCTCTTCCGCGCGCAGCGGACGGTTCGCCTTGAGTGCGCCGATGGCCCGGTTCAGGCTGTCGCGGATGTTCTCCATCAGTCCGCGAGAGAGCTTCGCGCAACACCCGGACCGGCAAGCTGTTCGGGTGGCAGGTAGTCGAAAATGAAGTGAACCCGGTCGACCGGCCCGTCGTTCATGACCGAATGCGACAGCTGGTTGTTGATCTCAATCGCACGCCCCGGTTCGAAGCGGTGCGGCACGCCGTCGATGAAGAAACGCACCCTCGGATGGGTCGTCAGCGGCAGGTGGATGCGATGGCTCAGGCGCAGGGACTCGTGCTCATCCACGTGGGGCGTGATGCGCGCTCCCACAGGCAGGCGTACGGCCATGGCACGGATGACGACGCCTTTCGGTTCGTAGTTGCGGGAAAGGATCTCGTTCATGACCGGTTGGGCAGTCTCGCCGAGACGGTCCCAGCCGACGTCGCGGGCGACGGCGACTCGCGGCCACACCGCAAGATCGATGAAGCACAGGACGATGGACTGGGTACTGCTGTGGACGTTGAACATCTCCTGGCGGTACTGCTTCTCGGTCCAGGCGGCCTCGTCGAGGCACGCAACGGCTCGCTGCAGGGCAGCACACGATACGCCGCCGAGATCGCGTGTGCGTTGCTGATCCTGCCCCCGCCTGGGCATTCGAATGGTCCTCTCCGAGATCTTTCGACGAGTATTGCACGGCCCGATTGTGCGGGCACCACGCGCAGGCACCGGACAGCCGCCAGGAGTCGATAGGGAGTCGCCGTCGACATTGACAAACCTCGGCTTTGAACGCCTAATCACGCGGTTGAGGGGAGCACGTGGGAGAGTTCCAATGTCGGCGAGTGAATCGGACCGGAGATCCCGGGCGTCCGGACAACACACCTTCCGACTGAAGCCCTTGGCCATCGCCATCATGGCGGTGCATTCACCCTTGGTCGTCTTGGCGCAGGAAGAGTCGGAGGAAGACGAGGCCGATGGTCGGGCCATCGAGGAGATCATCGTCACGGCCACCAAACGCGCGGAGAACCTGCAGGACGTCGCGCAGAGCATCACCGCGTTCTCCACCGACGACCTAGAACGCATGGGTGCCCGGGACATGAAGGAGTACACCGACGCGCTACCGAGCGTGGCGTTGGTGAACAGCGTGCCGGGGCGCAACTCGGTGGTGTTCCGCGGGGTTTCCACGGGCTCCTCCGAATACCGCACCGACAGCATGACGGCGGTCTATCTCGACGAGCAGCCGCTGACCACCAACTCTCAGCAGGTGGATCCGTGGCTGGTGGACATCCAGCGGGTCGAAGCCCTGCCCGGACCCCAGGGCACCCTGTTCGGCTCCAGCTCCCAGTCCGGCACCCTGCGGGTCATCACCAACAAACCGGATCCCAGCGGCTTCAGCGGCCAGATCGACGCTGGCTTTTATTCGACGCGCGGCGGGGAACCGAGCTACGACGTGAGCGGTCACCTCAACGTGCCGCTTGCCGATCGGCTAGCCGTTCGCTTCGCAGCCTTCTCCTCGCACGAGGGGGGTTACGTGGACAACGTGCTCGGCAGTGACCTGGCCGGCACCCGCACCAACGCCGACGTGGTGGAGGACGACTTCAACGAGTACGAGGTCTCCGGTGGCCGCGTCGCCGCATCCTGGGAACTGACCGATCGCTGGTCGGCGCTCGCCGCTATTATCGTTCAAGACAGCTCCGCCACCGGTTCCTGGGAGTCGGACCCGTCGCTCGGCGACTTCAAGATCGTCAAGTTCTTCGACGAGTTCCGGGACGACGACTGGCAGCAGAAGGCGTTGACCTTGACGGGGGACCTCGACTTCGCTGAGTTCTCCGCCACCACGGCCTTCTTCGATCGCGACATCGCCTACGAGTGGGACAACCACGTCTACGAACAGTACAAGGACGCGTACTGGGGGGTTTACAACGGTTACGCCCTTTACAACTCCGAGTACACCTTCGGCACGAACTTCAACGACCAGCAGCAGGAACGGTTCTCCCAGGAGGTACGCCTCACGTCCACCGGCGCCAGCCGCTTCCAGTGGATGGTCGGCGGCTTCTACGAGGATGTGGACGACGAGTGGTTCTACGGTGCCCAGAATCCGTCCCTGACCGATACCGCTGCCTGGGAGGCGGCCAACTACTACGCCTACAACTACTACGCGAACTACGACCACCTCGACTATCCCCTGGCGCCCACCGACGTCGGTTTCTCCAACCACTTCGTTCGCGCCGTCGAGCAGCGGGCCGTGTTTGGCGAGATGTCCTACGACCTGAGCGACCGGTTGACGGCGACCATGGGTGTCCGCTCGTTCGAATACGACCGCAATGAATTCGACCAGTACCAGTTCCCGCTGGGCCTGCCGCCTTTGTCCGGGCGCGACACCGACGGTGCCTACAGCTCTTCCGGCGTGGAGCGCGACACGGCGCTGAAGCTCAGCGCCGAGTATGTGGTGGATGACGACCGCATGGTCTACTTCCTGTTCAGCCAGGGTTTCCGTCTGGGCGGTTCCAACAGCCAGCGCGCCGCCGCCACCGGGCGGGTGCCGCTGAACTACGGCTCCGACACGCTCAACAACTTCGAGGGCGGGCTGAAGAGCGAATGGTTCGACAACCGGCTGCAGTTGAACATCTCCGCGTTCTACATGGTCTGGGAGGACATCCAGATCAACAACGACGGTGGCGTCGACGACAAGTGGTGGCTGCGCGGCATGATCAACGGCGACACCTCGCGCACCCTGGGCCTGGAGGTCAACTGGGACGCCAGCCTCACGGACAGCCTGCGTTTCGAAGGCAGCGTGTTCTTCGCCGACCCCGAGTTCAACTCCGAGTTCACGCTGTTGAGCGGGGAGCAGATCACGGATGGCACCACCATGCCCATCTCGCCGGAGTTCAAGTACTACTTCGCGGTCGAGTACACCTTCTGGAACTGGCGCGAGCTCGGCGACCTGTGGGTGCGCTACGACACCAGCCACCAGTCGGAGGTCTACAACGGGCTCAGCAGTGCCATCGCGGAGGATCCGGAGGGCCTGCAGCCATCCTGGACCATGAGCAACTTCCAACTGGGACTCGAACTACCGAACGGCGCGCAAGTGACGTTGATGGTCAACAACCTATGGGACGAGCGCACCATCAACTACCTCGACAACGGCAGCAATTCCGCGGCTGCGCAGTTCAATGATCCGCGCTACCACAACGTGCGGTCCTACGTCGCGCCGCGCAGTGTCGGGATAAGCGGCACGATTCGTTTCTGAGCGTACGGCTCGCTGACAAAAGCGGGCTAACCCGCTTTTCTCACCACGTCGCTTGTGCGAACAACATATGCTTCGAATATCAGTTGCTTGTGTCGGATTCCCGAGGTGTCGGAATTTGCAGACTGCGCTGGCCGCGCGTATGCCGCGCTTGCGCGGCACCCTCGCACCGGTCTTTTGGCCCCGTGCGCGCGCTAAAGCGCGTAGGCGCACGTGCGACCTCGACCGTAGGCCCGCTATGCTCTTGCATGCGAGGGGCAAGCCCCTCGCGCTCCCCCGGCTGAGGGCTCTCGGTCGCGAGCACGCGCACGGGGCCAAAATCCTCGAACGCGCCCGTAAGGGCGCGCATCATCGCGGCCCGTGGTGACAAAAGCGGGCTAGCGGATGAAGTTGCTGGCCACCTCGGTGGTGCGCGGCAGTCAGCAGGGCGAGAGCCACAGTGGCGTCTACCTGCTGGACCTCGAACGTCAGCTCGCCGAACTCAAGCTGGATTGGAATGCCGCCGGCATCGACTGGACCGGGCGGGGCGGCGACCGGGGTCTGCGCGGCATCGCCTTCGACGGCGAGCGGATCTACATCACTGCGAGCGATGAACTGTTCGCCTTTTCGCCGGACTTCGAGCTGCAGGGTTCATGGCGCAACGCCTATCTGAAGCACTGCCATGAGACCAGCGTCCACGGGCGCATGCTCTACATCGCCTCCACCGGCCATGACTCGATCCTGGGTTTCGATCTAGACCGCCAGGCGTTCACCTGGGCGATGCAGCTGGACCTTGTGCGGTTCCGGTTCAAGGCGCTGCTCTACGACCCGCAGTCGGACGACGGCCCGTTGCTGCTCAACAAACTGCATCTCAATAACGTTCACTGCAACGCCGACGGCATGTATATGAGTGGCCTGCGCACCGGCGGCATGGTCCATTTCAACGGCAAGACCGTGCTCATGAGCGCCGAGTTGCCGAGCGGCACCCACAACGCCCAGCCCTTCCGCAACGGGGTGCTGTTCAACGACAGCGAGGCTGATCGGCTGCGCTACAGCGGGCGCGGCGACCCGAGCGAGGACCGGGCCATGGCGGTGCCCCGGTATCCCCCACGGCGTCTTCTGCATGCCGAGTTCGACGATGGCCAGATCGCGCGCCAGGGCTTCGCGCGGGGGCTGGCGGTGATTTCGGACTCGGTGGTGGCCGGCGGCTCGTCACCGTCGACGGTGGTGGTCCACGACCTCGCGGGCAACCGCAAGCTTGCGACGGTCAACCTGTCGATGGACGTCAGGAACGCCATCCATGGGTTGGAGGTTTGGCCGTACGACTGATCGATCAACCCCCGGCGTCGGGTTGCAGCGTCTTCACCAATGGATGAGGCGTGACCGGCGGCTTGGGGATGTTTCCGGTGGGGCGTTTGACCGTCAGATCCTCGAACAGCAGTGTCGGCGTTATGACGGAGATCGGCCAGGCGGAGCCACCGCCAGCACCAAACACGCCGGCGGCGCTGGCTGGTGAGAACCCTGTCTCGTGGCGGGTGGTGGTCTGCGAGACGGCGACGATATCCTTGAAGTCCGACTCGGCGATGGTCGGCAGATTGGCGATCCGCAGGAGTTCCTCGCGCCCGTCGGGAAATACCCGGTAGGCCTCGATCAGGGGCGCCACCCGGGACGCCTCCCCGCGCCTCATGAATGCGCCGGACATCCCGGAATAGAGGCGCGCGAGGCCGGTGCCGATGCGGCGAACGACGATGGCGTGCTCGACCCCGAGGTCAGTTGCCAGGGCGAACATTTCCTCTCTGAGCTCCTCGTCCCCAAGGCCTCGCGTCGGCGTGACGAAGAGGTTGCTCGGGACTGGCGTGTCGCGCCAGCGGCTGCCGCTGCTCTGCGGGACTTCGGCAAGCGGCACGCGCGTCGACAGCAGAGTCTTCAACACACCGCGTTCGATCAGCGAAACCGGACGCCCCGGTACGCCGTCGTCGTCCACCGGCTGTTTGCCGCGCAACGGAACGCCTCCGTACGACTCCATCGTCGAGTCCGTGGTCACGGACAGGAAACGCGGCAGCACGCGGGAGCCGATCTTGTCCAGGAAGGGATTGCGCATCTGCGCGAGGAACTGCCCCGTCTGCGGATTGTCGGGGGTGGGCAGGCGCAGTGCGATCAGCCGCGGGCCCAGGACCTGGGCGACGAGTTCGGCGGCCGCTTGGCCCTCGAACAGCACGGGGCCCGAATAGCGGTCCAGGTAGGGCGCTTCTCGCCGCCGGGCCAGGCGCTCCGTCATGGCGCGTATTTCGCTCGCCAGGGTCGCGGTGTCTGGCACCTCCTCCCAGCGGTGCACCCACATGGTTACCGCATCCTGCATCTCCGTGCCGTCGTCGGCTTGAGTTCCCGCCAGGGCGTGCAGTCCGATGTAGGGCGTCTCGCGGACGAACTCGGACCCCTCGCTGTTGACGAACCAGGTGCGGTCGAAGGACGCCGCCACCCGTACCTCGGACCGCGACAGATGCGGCATGCCGCGCATCACCTTGGACACCTCCTGCGCCAAGGCGGCGGTGGGTTCCGTGTCGAGGCCGCTGTTCGTCAGACCATCGTATTGAAAGGGATCCACCCGCGAGAAGTCCGGCACCTCTTCCACCTGGGTCTGGTTCTGCAACGCGGCGCGTTTCGCGCCGAGTTGGTCCCAACCGCGTTTGTAGGCGGCATCGGTTGCCAGCCAGATCTGCCGCCGTAGCGTGTCGTAGTTGTCGTCCGCCGACAGGGCCGCGACGACGGGAAGCCTCCCGGTAGGCCGCGTCATCGACATGAAGTTGGTGTTGTCGAAGTCGTAGTCGCCGACTCTGAGCTCGACGACCAACTGACGGTAGGAACCGTTCGAGACGTTTGATAGACCGCCGAGGCTCGCCGTTGCATTGCCGGAAATGGTCTCGTGCACCCGGTAGGCCAGGAAGTACGGCTTGTCGGCGTCCTCCAGCTGCAGCTGTTCCATGGAACGCGCCATCTCGTCGCGCATCGCCTGCATCAGCACGCTGTCCTTGGCCACGTCGTCGGCCCAGGACGGGAACCCGATGGCAAATGCGACGGCAAGACCGGCGAACCACATAGCCCGGGTCATCGTGCGGCTCCCATCGTCGTCGCATCGGCGTGCCCTGTGGACACATTGGGATATTGCCAGCCATGGATCGATTTCGGACCGCCCCCTCCCGGCGGCGGCAGGATCGGTAGTCGCGTCTGCGCCTTGTCCTTCTTCTGCACCTCGATCTGTTCGACCAGGATGGACGGCGAGACCGCCGCCACCGGCACGGGACCGGACTCGGCCCCGCAGGTCCCGTTGAACACCTGCAGGTCTTCACCGCCGGCGACGATGCGGCTGAACGCAGTCAGCGGCGTGCCGATGAGGTCCACACCACGCACGAGTTCCTCGCTACCGTCGAGGTTGACCCGATACACCACCGTCGGCGTGACGTTGAACGCATTCGGCAGCGACCGACCGGTGATCGTGAACCCGCCTTGGATGCGATCGAACAACAGCCCGAAGGTCTTGCCGTCGCGCTTCGCCAGGGCGAGCAGTTCCGCCTTCAGGTCTTCCCGGGTCCGGGGCTGTGCCACCTCGACGAACAGGTTCGACTGGCGGGCCACCGGTGAGAAACCCGTGTTCTTGCGACCGTGGCCGTTGGACTTGGGGAACCCCTCGATGGGTGCTCGCCCCATGAGGAAGTTCGTCAGCACGCCGCCGACGATCACCGGTACGCGCCGCGCCTTCACGCCTTCGTTGTCGTAGCGGTACGCGCCCACCAGGTCCGTGTCGCCGATGCGGCGAATGGTGGGATCGAAGACCACGGAGAACGTCTCGGGCAGCACGTATTCACCCACCATCTCGCGGAACGTCTGCCCCTCGTCGACGCCCTTCTGCCGATGGCCTTCGAGGCGGTGGCCGAGAATCTCGTGGAAGAAGACGCCGCTCGCCCTCCCGGAAAGGATCGCGGGTCCCGTGTACGGCTCCACCAGCGGCGCTTCGCGCAGCGCCTCCAGGTCGCGCACCATGCGGTGCACCGCGGCCATGACGGTCTCGTCATCCGGCAGACCCTCCGGCGAGAACGCGAAGAACTCTTCGGAGCGCGGCAGCACCATGCCGTCCTCCGCCCGGGTCGCGGCATAGATGGAGATTCGGTAGTAGGCCGTCGAGGTCTTGATCGCCGAACCCTCCGTGTTCACATACCAGCGGGTCTCGGCGTCCGCCCAAAGGGTGGCGCTGGCCGTGTAGATGTGCGGCGAGTCGGCGAAGGGTGCCGAATACCGGCGCACTTTCTGCTCCCAGTCGGCGCGGTCCACCTCGATCTCGACCGTGTTCTCCTCTGCCGTCTCCTTCGACTCGATGGAGAAGTCGCCGGCCTTGTCTTCCACTTCGACGTTGACCTGGACATCCGTCTGCACCTGGGTGAACCGCTCGATCGCGTTCTTGTACTTCTGGTCGGTTCGGTACCAAAGTGCTGTGCGCAGACCCTCATCGTCGAGAGGGACCGGCGCCGACGGTGATCGAAAGTCGAAGAAGCCCCGCGTCCGCAGTTCGCGCGTATTGTCCAGTGCGGGGCTGCCGACACGGAGGTCGATGTCGAGTCCCCGCGACTCGTTGGCATTCCACCGGATCAGGGCACCGAACGAGCCGTTTACCGACACCGACTTGTCCTCGGTGACCTCGTAGCTCAGGTAGTAGACCGGCGTCGGCTGCTCGGATAGAACCGCGTGGGAGCGTTCGAGTTCGCCGCGCATGATGTCGAGCACGGCCGCCTGCGCACCGCTGCCGAACAGCAGCAGCGCTGCCGCGACCCCACCCATGACGGTCGCCCGAGTCGGTCGCCCCGGCGAACGTTCCACGACATTGTCCATATCGGTCACCCTTGATTGGTCTCGGCGCGAGCCTCGTAGCGGGGCGGGTCCCCCGCGACGGTCACCCGCCACATCCGCCTCACTTCGCCGTCCGGGCGGTTTAGGACCGGGTAGTGCTGCGCCGCTCGATTGTCCCACATCACCACGTCGCCGGGCCGCCAACGGTGGACGTAGCAGAACTCCGGACGGTGCGCGTGCGTCGTCAGGTAGTTCAGCAACCCGGCGCTCTCCTCCGCCGACATGCCGGCAAAGCGGCGGGTGAATTCGCTGTTCACGAACAGCGCCGTGCGGCCCGTCTGCGGGTGCGTGCGCAGCACTGGATGGGTGGTCCACTCCTCGGCACGTTTGTGGGAGGAGGCATCGTGCACGGCTTCGAGTCCGGCGAGCAGCTTCCTCATGCCCTCGGAGAGGGCATCGAAGGCGGCGTACTGGTTGGCGAATGCCGTCTCGCCGCCCCGGCTGGGCAGTTCCCTGGCGGCCAGAATCGAGATGGCCGGCGGACGTTCCTCGAAGGTGGCGTCGGAATGCCAGCGGCCCCGCCGAACGCCACTCGGCAGGTTGATGGGCAGGATGAGTTCGTGGTCCTTCATTCCCTGGGCGTGCGGGTAGCGGTATAGATCCCCGAAGCGGCGGGCGAAGGCGAGTTGGTCGTCCGGGGTGAGCCGCTGGTTCGGGAAAACGAGGATGACGTATTCGAGGAAAGCCTGGTGGATGCACTCGAATACGTCGTCGTCGATGAAGCGCAGATCGACTTCGACCTCCGCACCGATCAGCCCCGCAAGAGGAGTTACGGTCGGCTCGTCCTGCGTCGCGGTCAGTTCACCGGCTGCCTCACTCATGTCCGCTCATCCGTGGAAAGGTAGCTAGTTTCTGTCCGTGAACGTTCAACATGCTGATTTGTTTGAATAAATAGGCGCTTACGGACGGTTCGAATCCGGTGTTTCGGCTACCTGGGGTTTTGTTGGCCAATAGAAACAAAGGAAAACCGAAAATACCGGAGGTGACAATGTGTGCAAGACGCACCGCGCAGGCAAGTCTATCCCAGCAACCGCTGTCAACACACCACGTTGCGCGCCGGCAACAAAGCCGAGCGAGGCCTGACCGCTTGCGCCCCGCTGTTTCCAGCATTCGGTGCACTCTGTACGTGCGACATGTGCGACGGTACCGTTATCGGGTCGGACATCTCGTGGACAAACGATAGTGAGAGAGAGCCAGCCTGGGGGCGAACCCGGGGTCGTGCCTTCGAAGGTACGGACGATCATCGGTGGTTTCCGATTACAGGCGTTTCTGCTTGCAGCAGGGCTGTTGGTGTTGACTGCCGTACTTGCACTTTATGCCAGCCGAGGGTTCGGGACGTCGGAACTGGCAAGATCTGAATCGGGCACTCCGAATCGACCGACGGGATCGACGATAAGCCAACCCAAGGACCGTACTATTGTCGAGACCCAACGTGGTAGTGGCGTTAATGAGAGTTGGCAGGAACCAAAGGGTGTTGGGATGCCGAGATTGTCACCCTTGAACGAGACAGCGCAAGACCGACATCGTGGAGGTCGTGGAGGGCGGTCGCTTGACGATAGATTCGTGGACGGGTCGACCACGGTTCCTACCTTGAGCGCGGATGACGGCTATCTGCAACATTCCGATGGCGCTGGGAATACCGACGTAGAGATGTACGGCATCGAGGCGGTTGTCGATATGGCCAAGATGGGTGACCGTCGTGCACTGTTGGAAGCATCGATGATCTCGTCGCTGCCGTTCGAGTACCGCAAGACGTTGGCTATCGCTGCCGCCAAGCAGGGGTACACGGCCGCATTGATGAAGCTCGGAGCGTCCAAGCTGATGCAAGCAGGCCGCATAGAATTGCCAACCCAATTGGACGACGATTTGTCTCTCGATCCCCAAGATGCGATATGGGGTTTCGCGCTGGTCGTTGCGGCCCGCGACCTGGACGACTCCGGCGCTATTGCCTGGCTCAGCCAAGGTGACCTGACTTTGTTCGCAGCAGAGAGACGGCTAGCCGAGCGGTATGCTGCCCAGACCGTGACTGAAGTAACTAGCCGAACACTGCAAGAGCTATTGAACGATATACAGGGTGGATACAGATGACGAATCGACTAGAACCGGTGTCCAACGGCACACCCTGCTTTGGCACCTACGAGCGCAGAATCCGGGGCCTTCCCGCCAACGTGCAGGAGACCGATGTCCTGACGCCGGACTTCCTGCTGGCGCGGGAGGGACGATTGGAGGTGTTCTATGCGCCCTTGCACGGCGTGACGGCGGCAGCACGGGTGGTCGTCGTCGGATTGACGCCGGGCAGTCAGCAAATGCTCGCCGCGTTCCGCGAGGGGAAACGGCTTCTGGACGAGGCTGGCGACCGCCGCGGCTGTTCGACGAGATCCGACGCTTGATGGCGTTCGCGGGACCAATGCGGAAAAATCTGACCCGCATGCTCGATGAAATCGGTGTCGCGGACCGCCTGGGGATCGCCACCAGCGAGGCTGCAAGCTACCCCGACCCAGTAGGGGTTATCTCCAGGGGCCCCAACGGTCGAGTCGCGGATGGGCGCGATGGCGCACAGGACTCGGTGTTCAATAACTCCGCGCTTCGCTCGAACACGGCGTCGGGCGTGCCCAGGGCCCTCTTCAAGGCAATGTCCCGGTCCCACACGTTGTCGATGTTCGAGAGTTCGCGCGCTGTGTCGAAGCCGATGTGGTCGACGTGGTAGAAGGGCGAGACTAGAAGGGCGAACTGCAGCGGCCAGTCCGTGCCGTACAGCAGGCGTTCGTCGATGCCGGGTACCGTGAGCGCCCGCTTCAGATAGTTGCGCTTGTTGATCTGCGTAAGGCTGGAGATCTCGGAGTAGAGATTCGGAAAGCGCGCGAACATCGGCAGGATGCGTTCGAAGTTGTCCTGCCCGTCGTTCTCGCCGGTGGTGGCGATGTGCGCGGCGATCACGGTGACGCCCATGGACAGGGGCAGCTCGAGGCGTTTCGGGTCGCCGAGCTCGTTCTGCGCATTGGCGAACGCCCGCTCGTGGCCGGCGTGGCTCAGCAACGGCAGGTCCAGCGCCACGAGCTTCTCGTAGAACGGTCGAATCGCGGGATCGGCCGGATCGATGTGCATCGTGTTGGGGATCCACTTGACCAGCAATGCGCCATCGGCCTTGGCCTGCTCGAGGCGCTCGAGTGCATCGCGCCGGTAGGGATTGACGCTGGCGCCGTAGCAGAGATTGCCGTGGCGTGCGACTTCGGCGGCGACGAACTCGTTGGGCACGTAGACCTGGGTGGTGTCCCGATCAAGCTCGCCGTCGGTGCCGACCACACCGTCCAAGGCGAGCACCACGGCGTGGGCGACGTGCTCCGATTCCGCGACCTGAGCGCTGATTCTCGTCAGCACGATGCCGTCGCCGCCGGCCTTCAGGTCGGCCTCGGTGACGCCGAAGGCGCTCAAGTAGAAGCGGAAGCGGAAGTTGCTGCGCATCTGCGGGTGCACGAACGCGCCGCTTCCCCCGGCACCGATCCCGGCGGTGTGGACATGCATATCGAGATAGCCTTCCGCCGCCATCGGTACGACGCACACCGAGGCGAGAACCAACGTCGGCAGCGAACGCCTAGCGGGCGGGTTTGGCACGGAGCGGTTCGGGTTTGGTCGGTCGACCGGGATACCGGGCGCTGGGCGGTTCCAGGACGGTCATCTTGCGGTCGTCCATGTCCGGGTAGCCGCGGAAGTCGTCGGGGTCGAAGTAGTCGCCGGACCACGTCGTCGCGTGGGGCGAGAACTTGTAGAAGATGGTCTGGCGGTCGTCGTCGGAGGTCCACGGCAGGGTGCCGTGGGTGAGCGCCTCGGTGAACACGATGGCATCGCCCGGGCGCGCCGGAATCCGCGCCACGCAATCCGGGATGCCTTCGCTCAGGTCCCGCCACGCGGTGGGCAGCGGCAGGTTCGACTTGTGCGTGCCGGGAATGCACGCGAAGCCGCCGCCATTGCCATGGGTGTCGTGGAGTTCGAAGCTCACCGACACCAGGCCGTTGTAGAACCGGCCGTCGTGATACTGGAAGAACTGGCTGCCGCCGGTGCCGCGGCCGCCGCCGTGCAGCATGCCACCCTTGAAGCCTCGTTTGACGTGCGTATGGATGTTGACGTGATCGAGCCGGAAGGTGGGCAGGACCGTGACCGCCGGATCCTCTTCGGCCCTTGCCTCGAAGCGGGACCGCAGGCCGTGGTTGCCGATCAGCTCTTCGAGGACGGGGCTCAAGCCCGGGAGGTCGAGCAGATCCCGCCATACCTTCGCCCAGTGCAGGGGACCGCGTGACTGTTCGACGGGTTCGAACTGCTCGGTGGGCTGCATGAGCGTCGAACGCAGTTCGTCCACCTGCACCGCGGTGAGCACCCCTGGTAGGACGAGATACCCGAACGTATCGAACAGGTAGCGCTGTTCCTCGGTCAAGACGTGATCCTCTCCCAATGGGGCGGGCAGTATTCCATGCGCCGCAATGATGCGTCGAGTGCGCGCGCGCCCTAGCGGGCGCGTTGGAAGTTTCGCTGGCGCTAAACTTCTACGGCGCAAGCTTCTAGGAATGCTCTGATCAAGCCATCCCTGGCTTGATCAGAAACGCAAAGCTCACCTGCCGCGCTAGGGAAGGTCTTAGTCAGACCTTCCCTAGACGGTGTTCGGCCCCAAGCTTGTACGCTGTTCGGTAGGCCGGCGCTCTTCGGACAGCGAATGGGCCGAGAATACGCCACACTGGTTCGACGGGCGGCTATGAAGGAACCCGGTACATGAAAGACCCCGGCACCAACACCCGCGCCGTCCACGGCGGCGAGACTCCCGATCCCGTCACCGGCGCTTCGGCACCGAATCTCGTGATGTCCACCACGTTCGCGATGGACGAGCCTACGGGCTTCTCCATCAGTGCCTTCGAAGGCGATTTGCCCTACGTCTATACCCGCTGGGGCAATCCGACCATCCGGGTCCTGGAGGAGAAGCTTGGGGCCCTGGAGTGTGCCGAGGACTGCGTCGCGTTCGCCTCCGGCATGGCGGCCACCGCCGCGGTGATGCTGACGACCCTCAAGGCGGGTGACCACCTGGTGATCAGCGATGTCAACTACGCGGGCACGGCGGAACTCGCGCGCAACATCCTCCCCGAACATGGAATCGCGTGTTCACCCATCGACACCACCGACCTGGCGGCCGTCGAAGCGGCCATCCGACCGGAAACCGGGATGATTTGGATCGAGACGCCCGCGAACCCGATTCTGCGCCTGACGGACATCGCCGCGGTGTCGGCCATCGCCAAGCGCCACGGTCTGCCGCTGGCGGTGGATTCCACCTTCGCATCGCCCATCGCCACCCGGCCGGTCGAACACGGCGCCGACTTCGTCGTGCACTCGCTGACCAAGTACATCGGTGGCCATGGCGATGCCCTCGGTGGTGCCGTGCTCGGCACCCGGGAACGTCTCGAACCCCTGCGGACCCGGGCCCTGGTGTATCTCGGCGGGGTGTTGAGCCCGTTCAATGGCTGGCTGATCGCGCGCGGCGCGGCAACCCTGCCGATCCGCATGCGCGCTCACGAGGAGGGAGCGATCCAGGTCGCCCGTTTCCTTGAGGATCATCCGGCCGTCTCCCGCGTGAACTACCCCGGTCTCGACTCCCATCCCCAGCGTGACCTGGCCCGTCGGCAGATGGACAACATGTCGGGCACCTTGTCGTTCCAGGTTCGCGGCGACGGCGGCGCGTTGGCCGAACGCATGGCGAGTGAACTCGAGATCATCCATCACGCCGTCTCGCTCGGCCACCACCGCAGCCTGATCTTTTGGATCGACACGGACGCGATGATGGAATCGTCGTTCAAGTTGGACGGCGACCAACTCGCCCACTACCGGGAGTACGCCGGCGACGGCGTGTTCCGGTTGTCGGTCGGGCTGGAGGACGCCGACGACCTCTGCCGCGACCTCGACCGCGTGCTGGGCTGACGCGTCAGCCGGGAATCGGTTCGGCGCCGGTCTCCGTCAACTGCCACAGTTCGGGGCGGACCTCGCCGGCTTCGATGTTCAGAAAGCCGATGGTGCCTAGGCGCAGCGAGCGGTTGTGGGGCAGGGTGGGCGACCCGGGATTCACGCACAGCAGGCCATCGACCCAGTCCACGGCCTCGATGTGGGTGTGCCCGTAGACGATCACGTCGGGCGATGTGTCGGGGAAGCGCTGCCCGGCCCGACTCAGGATCAGCTCCGGTGGCCGATGGGCGGGGGTCGGAAAGTCGTGCAGCATGGCGACGGTGACGCCGTCGAAGGACATCACGCAGCGATCCTCCAGGCGCGGATCCTGCTGCCCCATGTCACCGTTGCCCCGGGCAACCCGCAGGGGCGCGAGTTCCTCCAGTTCGTCGAGGAGCGCGGGCGACCACACGTCACCACCATGGAGGATCGCGTCGACCCCGTCGAAGACATCGAACACCTGGGGCCAGAGCTCGCCCCGTTTCGAGATATGGGTGTCGGAGATCAGGCCGATTCGCATACGGAGTGTCGGGCAGGTTGTTATTCGGCAACCCGGATGACCCGGGTTCCGACGTTTCCACCGGCCAGCATGTCGATGAACGCGCGGGGCGCTTCCTCCAGCCCGTGGAACTCGTCCTGCAGCGGCTTCAGGTCGCCCGCTTCGATCCAGTCGCGCATCCTCGCCCGGCCTTCCGCGTAGCGGTCGGCGTAGTCGAACACCAGGAACCCCTCCATGCGCACCCGGTTGTTGACGAGGAGACCGGGAATGCCGCGCGGTCCCGGTGCCGGGCTTCCGGTGTCGTACTGCGACACGACGCCGCAGCAGACGATCCGCCCGTGGGGCTTCATGCGTCGCAGTGCGCCGCCGAGGACTTCGCCGCCCGTGTTGTCGAAATAGATGTCGATGCCATCTGCGCAGGCGTCGCGGAACTCTTGGCGGAAGTCGGGACTCTTGTAGTTGACGGCGGCGTCGAAGCCGAGGTCATCCGTCAGCAGGTGGCACTTGGCGTCGCTGCCCGCCACGCCGACGGTACGGCAACCGGTGATGTTCGCCATCTGCCCGACAAGGTGGCCTACCGAGCCGGCCGCCGCCGACACCACGACGGTCTGGCCCGGCTTCGGTTCGCCCAAGTCGAAGAGACCGAAGTACGCGGTCAGACCGTTGGTGCCGTAGACGCCCAGATGATGCGCCGGATCGCCGTTCCCCTCGACGACGTGGACGCTTCCCGCCTTGTGCACCGCGTAGTCCTGCCAACCCGACGGGCAGGTCACGAGCGTCCCGACCGCAAGGTCTGCCACCTCGGATGCCTCGATTCTGGCGACCGCCGTGCCGCCCATCACGATGCCGCTCCTCGGTGAGGCGGCGTAGCTCGCACTGCCCTGCAATCCGGCCCGTTGCCCGGCGCCGACGGTGAGTGCCAGAGTGCGGCATAGGATCTCGCCTTCACCGGGCGCTGGCGCGGACACGGTGCGCAGGGAGAAGTGCCCCGGCTCGAGTTTGTCGGTCGGCAGCGACTCGATGACGATCTGGCGGTTTTCCATGTGGGATCCTCTCGGCTGTTTGCGTTCGCGGCGTTCAAGCATAAAGCTTAGCGGACGTAGAGCTTAGCGGACGTTGACACTCGCCGAACGCACCGACGACACTGGCCGTGGCGGTTGTGGTGCGACCACAGGGGGAACGACCCATGCCTACGCTCATCCCGAGTTCTTGACTGTGAACGCCCTGTCGCCGGACTTCTTCTCCGGCGTCGCCGTGTACGACGGTTCGATGGCGGAGTGGGTACGCGACGAGTCGCTGCCGACGGAAACAGGTCCGTGAGTTGACTTCCGGCTACCTTGCCGCGCGCCTGATCGCGGCGACGACCGTCCTGGGTCTCGGCACGCCGATCAACCAGGCGGCCCAGATCGAGACGATCACGGTGATCGCCAAGACCCCGGTGGGTCGCGGTGAGCTAAACGTCCACGACTTTCCCGGGGGCATCCAAACCGCAGGGGCGGAGGAACTCGCGGCAAGCGGTAGCCTCGACGTGTCCGGCTACCTGGCGCGACGCGGCCGCGGCGTCCACATCAACTCCGCCCAGGGCAATCCCCTGCAGTCGGACCTCTACTACCGCGGCTACGCGGCCTCGCCGCTGCTCGGCCTGCCCATGGGTCTCACGGTGTACCAGAACGGCGTCCGCCTCAACGAGCCCCTGGGCGACGCGGTCAATTGGGATCTCGTCCCCATGAAGGCCATTGCCGAGTTGAGCGTGCTCGGCGGCTCGAATCCGCTATTCGGTCTGAATACGCTGGGGGGTTCCATCGTGATGCGCATGAAGGGCGGCTTCAGCCATGCCGGTCACGCCTTGGAGGTAGAGAGCGGTTCGCACGGTCGCCTCGTGACCAACCTCGAGAGCGGCGGCAACGACGGCCGACTGGGCTACTACGTCAACGGCCAGCGATTCGACGAGGACGGTTGGCGCGACCTCTCACCTTCACGGGCGGAGATCGTCTACGGCAACGTCGACTGGCGAGCCGGCGGGCGCTCCCTGGCCGTCGAACATCACCGCGCGGATTCGAAGCTCACGGGCAACGGCCTGTCGCCCGCGGGTCTGCTGGCCCGCGCCCGCGCTGCGGTGTTCACCGCACCCGACATCACCGAGAACAGCGCCCGAATGTGGTCCCTTGGCGGCGGATCATCACTGGCTGGCGGCGCGTCATTCACCGGCAAGTTCCACGTTCGCGACACCCACACGGCGTCCATCAATGGCGACGCCCTCGAAGAGGACGACGTCGACGAACTGATCGAGGGTTTCGGCGGTCGGTCCGGCTTGAGCCCGCTGCTGTCGGCGGCATGCACAGGTGGAGCCGGCGACGAGTCGGCAGATGCGGGGGACGATGGCGACCGCGACGAGGCGTTCGAGGAGACCGTGGGCGAGGGCGGCTGCGGTGCCGTCAATAACATCAGCCGCCGGTCGCAGAACTCCCGAGGCGGCGTGATCGAGTTCGAACGGCCCGCCGTTTGGTTCGGGTACGACCACGACCTGAGCGCCGGTGGCGGTTTCTACCGGGGCCGCAGCGCGTTCAAGTCCCGGGTGCAGTTCGCGCTCTTCGATCCGGCGACGCGGTCCACCCGCACGCCGGGGTCAGCGCAGGGAGGGTTCGCCGACGAAGCCACCGACATCGGTGCCCGCGTGGAGCGGCGCTTCCTCTATGTCGGCGACTCCATCGACGTTGGCGAGGCCTGGATCGTCACCCTGTCCGGCTTCCTGCACCAAAGCGAGGTCGACCTGCGCGATCAGACGGGGGAACAGCCTCAACTCAACGGCTCGCATCGCTATCGCAACTTCAATTGGCGTGTTGGTGGGATGCGTCGGTGGGCCGCTTTCCGCGCCTACGCGTCCATTGGCCGATCTAGCCGCTTGCCGACCCCCATCGAACTCGCCTGCAGCGAGGCGCTTGCGCGGAATCCCGAAACCGGCGAGATGGAGGAGTGCCGGCTACCTAACGCCTTCCTCGCAGACCCGCCGCTCGAGGAAGTGATCGCCAAGAGCATCGAGTTCGGCATCCGCGGCGACCCCGAGTCCGATGTCGGTTGGTCCGTCAACGTGTTCCACGTCGTGAACGACGACGACATCATCTGGCAGACCGGCCAGACACGCGCCCACGGCCTGTTCCGGAACGTCGCCGGAACCCGCCGCATGGGCGCTGAGATGTCGTTGACGGGGACGCGCGCCCGCTGGGGTTGGAGCATCGACTACACCCACGTGCGCGCCACGTTCGCAGACTCCTTCGCCGTGCTTAGCCCCAACCATCCGGCGAATGCCGGGGGCGACGACGAGGACGACGACGCGTCGCTCACCCGCCCGGTGTCGCATGGCGACCGGATTCCAGGCATTCCCGGCCAGGTGTTCAAAGCCGCCGCCGACTACGCGTTCACAGACCGGCTGTTCCTGGGCGTGGACATGGTCGCCGTGTCCGGCAGCCACCTGCGGGGAGACGAGTCCAACGAATTGGACGAGCTGGCGGGCTACGCGGTGGTCAATGCCGTTCTCGGCTACCGCAACGACCGCTTCGAAACATCACTGCTCGTCGAGAACATCCTCGGCTCGGACTACGAGAACTTCGGTCTGATCGGCGAGGAACCCGACGACATCGTCGGACTTCACGACATCGGCGAGGACGTGCGCTTCCTGGCCCCCGGCGCACCCCGTTCGGCTCGGCTGCGCGTGAGGCTGGCGTTTTAGGTAGCGGTTACAAGACGTGGATCCCCACTAGGTGTCCTCTGATCAAGCCCGTCCATGGGCTTGATCAGGAGAAAAACAAAAGCGCGGTTTTGTTTTTCTCACAAATTCAGTGGCTTGCGCCACCGAATTTGGCGGCGCGTCCTTGTGCCGCGCTAGGGAAGGTCTGATTAAGACCTGATGGCTTGATCAGAGCGTTCCTAGTCGCCCGACAGCATCGCCTCGACTTCGCTCAGCAACTCGTCGTTCCTGACGGGCTTCTGCAGCACGCGGTTGGCAACGCCCGTTTGGGCGAAGCTCTCCGCCAAGCCCGGGCGTTGGTGCATGCCGCCGCCGGACAGTCCGACGATGGCGACGTCGGGATTGGTCTTGCGGAGTTCCTCGAGCAGTTCGAGGGCGGTCATCCCGGGCATGTTGACGTCGGTGATGACCACGTCCGGACTCTCCTTCGCGAGCGCCAGGGCCGCGTCGTTGGAGGGCGCTTCGAAGACGTGGTAGCCGTTGCTGCGCAACAGCAGCGCGAAGGCGTAGCGCACCACCGGATCGTCGTCGGCCAAAAGCAATGTCGCCATCGGTCAAGCCTCCTTCGCGCGATTGGGTATCAGGACTTCGAACGTCGAACCCTCGCCGGGTTCGGACTCCACCGCGACGTCTCCTCCCCAACCACGTGCCAGGCTGTAGACGACCGAAAGCCCTAGTCCCACGGCATCCTCGTCGGATTTGGTCGTGAAGAAGGCATCGAAGCAATGCCGCCGTACCTCCTCGGACATGCCGGAACCATTGTCCGCGACGGTGACGCGCACGTAGTCGCCCGGCACCACGCCACGGGCGTCGGCCGTCTCGGCATCGATCTCGGCGTTCTCCGCGGCGAGCGCGATCTTGCCACCCTGTTCCACCGCGTCGGCGGCGTTGGCCACGAGGTTGTTCAACACTTCGTCGATCTCCACGCGGTTGACCCGGATGGCGCTGCGCCGGCTGCCGACCCGGATGTCGACCTCGATACCGGGCCCCACCGATCTCCTCGCGCGGGTCGCGGCCTCGGCAAGATAGCCCCAGGGTTCGATCTCCTCGGTCTCGCGGCTGCCGCCCGGCGCGAGGGCCAGAGCGTTCCGGACGATCTCGCCCCCGCGTTCAGCCGCCTTCAACACCTGCGCCATCTCCGCCTTGCGCTCCGCTTCCGAGACGTGGTCGCGGTCGAGCCCCAGCTGGGCGAGGGTGATGATCGGCTGCAGGACGTTGTTCAACTCGTGCGAAAGTCCCCCCGCCAGCGTGCCCATGGCCGCTAGCTTGTAGCCTTCGCGAAGTTGCTCCTCCATCACGCGCCGCTCGCCGATCGCGTCCTCAAGCTCCGCCACGGTCTGCTGCAGTTGCGTGTTCAGGTGTGTGCCTTCACGCCAACGCCGGGCGGCGAACCAGGCTGTGACCAGGACCAGCGCCGGGACCACGGCGACGATCTCGTTGAGGTTCCAGCCCTGGGCATCGCGGGTCGCTTCGAAGACCATCCCCACCAGGTCGACGACGATGAACAGAACTGCAAGCAAGATCAGAGCGACGATGCCGACGATCAAATCCTTGGACGAAGCACTCATGCGATTTTCCGGTTACCCCCGTTGTCGTTGGTCGACCAGGTCGGAAACCGCATGGCTCCCCCACGGGAACCTTTCCGCCGTCAACGCGTTGCTGCACTCTATCGTACTGAATCACGAATTGCGTTGAACCCCTCCGCATGGCCCGCATGGACACTCCCCGCATGGGCAACAGCCCGGGCACCATCGTCGCCATCGGCGGCGGCAGCATCCGCAGGATGGAGACCGAACCCATTGATCGCGAGATCATCCGGCTCACCGGCATGACCCGGCCGCACGCACTGTTCATTCCCACCGCCAGCAGCGATTCCGAGGTCTACTGCCGGCACTTCGAGCGTGCCTATCGGGATCGCCTCGGCTGCTCGACCGACGTCCTCCGTCTCCTCGGATCAACCCCGGACCCCGTCATCGTCGCCGAGAAGATCGACCGCGCCGACATCGTCTACGTCGGCGGCGGCAACACGCTCAAGATGATGCGTCGCTGGCGCCGCCTCGGCGTCGACTCCCGGTTGCACGCCGCGTGGGCCCGGGGAGCCGTCCTGTGCGGAGTCAGCGCCGGTGCGATCTGCTGGTTCGAACACGGCCACAGCGACTCCATGGCGTATTACAACAAGGACGACTGGCGCTACATCGCGGTGGCGGGCATGGGGCTGGTGAGCGGTATCGCCTGTCCGCACTACAACGGTCGGACCTACGGCGTCCCCCGCCGCCGGGACTTCGGGGCCATGATGATCCGTCGCGGCGGACGCGGCCTCGGCATCGACAACCATTGCGCGGTGGTGTTCGCGGAAGCCGGTTACCGGGTGATCGCGACCAAGGAGCGGGCCAGCGCCTACTCGGTGTCCGTGTCGCGGGGACGCGTGCTCGAGCGCAGACTTCCGAAGACGACCGAATACCTGCCCGTCGAGTCCCTCCGCGGCACGGCGGACACCGCTTGACCCAGGTGGATCGCCCCTCGTCGCGGCCCGCGCGACGCCGACGTCCGCTCCTCGCGGAACCCGACTTCCTGCGCCTGTGGATAGCGGGTGCTTTCGCGGCCACGGCCCGATGGCTGGAGATGCTCGCCGTCGCCATCTTCGTCTTCGAAGTCACCGGGTCGGCGCCGCTGGTCGCGGCCATGCTCATGCTGCGCATGCTGCCGCTTGGCTTGTTCGGCGTGTTCGGCGGCGAGATCGCCAGTCGGTTCAACCGCAAGATCGTGCTGCTGGCAATGCTGGCGGGATCCTCGGTGGTATCCGCGACGGTGGCGACCCTGGCGCAACTCGGTCGGCTGGAGGTCTGGCACCTCGGCCTCGCCGCCTTCGTCGCCGGCCTCGCGTGGGTGTTCGACTTCCCGGTGAGACGGACCCTGCTTGCGGATGTCGTCGGCAGGGCCAGGCTGGGACCCGCGATGAGTCTCGATACGGTGGCGAGTTCCGGGACGCGCATGATCGGCCCACTCCTCGGCGGCGCGCTCTACGCGTTCGCGGGTATGAACGGCGCCTTCCTGCTGACGGCCTGCGCCTATGCGCTGGCGTTCATCGTCCTGTTGGGTCTACCTTCGGTCGCCGCCCACGGCCAGGCGACGGCCGGGCGGGTCTTCGAGCGGATCGTCGGCGGATTGCGCGACCTGAAGCGGCAACCGGTGCTGCAAGGCGTGCTCGCGGTGACGGTGGTGTTCAACATCTGGGGATTCCCGGTGATGTCGATGGTACCGGTCATCGGTGCCGACACGCTCGGCCTGCCGCCGTTCGGGATCGGCGTGCTGGCGAGCATGGAGGGCCTCGGTTCACTGCTCGGCGCCCTGGCACTCGCGGTGTTCGCAAGGCGGCGACAGTACCGATTCCTCTACTTCGCCGGCGTCCTGACCTTCCTGGCCGCCGCCACGATGTTCGCGCATTCGGTTCTGCCGATACTCACCGGTGCGCTTCTACTCATCCTCGGCCTGGCCATGTCGGCTTTCGCGGCCATGCAGAGCGTGCTGGTGATGCAGTACGCGCCCGCCGACAGCCGCCAGCGGATGATGGGCCTGCTTTCGGTCTGCATCGGCAGCGGTCCCATCGGCCTTCTGCATCTCGGCCTGATGGCCGCCTGGTTCGGCGCGAGCGCCGCCTGCACCATCGTCGCGGTGGAAGGGCTCGTCGCCCTGGGCCTCGTGGTGCTGAAATGGCGAACCTTGATCGGCCAGCATCGCCCGACCGCATAACCGTCCTGCCGTCGGTGCGTACGGACGGTGCGTGGCGTCAGATCACGACATCGAGCATCGCTGTCAGGTTGTCGTTCTTCCTGACGAGGTTGACCGTCTGCAGCGCCGCGGTTTCCGACGACCGGGCGAATCCCTTCGCGCCGCCGAGTTCGTCGAAGTAGACCTGGCTCGTGAGGATCTCCTTGCGCTCGGACCAGACCTTGTAGTGGATGTGCTGCGCGGGTCGCGCCGCGTATCGACCGGGGACGTAGGTGCGGAAAGCGAAAGCGCCGGTCGCGTCCGTGACCGCCTCGCCCCAATAGAGGAACTCCTCGAGCAACTCCCCTTGGCCGCGGTCGCGGGGGTGCTTGTAGCGCCCGTTGGGATCCGCATGCCAGATGTCGACCAACGCGCCGGCGTAGGGTGCGCCGCCCGGCGTCATCACCCGACCGCCGAAGTGCAGCACATCCATCGTTGGTTCGCCGACGATCAGGTCGCTGGTTCGGTTCCTTGGGCCGCGGGGATAGAAAGGCCCGGTAAAGTCGCGCGGCGTTCGCGCCCGCTCTGCCGAAGCCAGCGGTGCCGTGCTAGCCAGAACGCCCGCGGCGACAGCCGTCTGCACCAGTCTGCGTCGATTCATCAGGACCTCCTCAAGGTTGGCGCCAGCGAAAAGCGTACGTGGCGGCGCGTTCGATCCGTTCGTTTCGGCCCAGTACGCTCATGTATTCTCCCGCAAAACCAATCGACAGGAACGACCCCATGGCGATCGACTTCACATTTCCCGACGAGGTGGAGGACGCGCGGCTGCTGGTGCGGCGCTTCATGCACGACGTGGCGAGACCGAAGATGGCCGAGCTTTCCAGCGGGCGGGCATCCGGCGACGAGTGGCGCCAGGCGATCAAGGATCTGCGCCAGACCGCCCGGGACCAGGGCCTGTGGGCACCCCACATGCCCGAAGATTGGGGCGGCATGGGCCTCGGCATCACCGCCGTGGCGGCCATGTCGGCGGAAGCCGTAAAGACCAACATGGGCCCCTATCTCATCAACTGCCAGGCGCCGGACGAGGGCAACATGCACACCCTGCTGCACTTCGGTACCGACGAGCAGAAGGAGAAGTGGTTGAAGCCGCTGTGCGAGGGCACCATGCGATCCTGCTTCTCGATGACCGAGCCCGAGGTCGCCGGTTCCGACCCCACGCAGATTCAGACGGCCGCCGTGCGGGACGGCGACGACTGGGTCATCAACGGCCACAAGTGGTTCACGTCCGGCGCGCACGGCGCCGACTTTGCCATCGTCATCGCGCGGACGGATCCGGACGCCGAGATCGCCCAGGCGCGCAACAGCGCCTTCATCGTGCCCACCAGTACGCCTGGATTCGAGATCGTGCGCGACATCTCCACCATGGGCGGTGGCGGGGGCCATCCGGAGATCCGCTACAACGACGTCCGCGTGCCCCACGCCAACATGCTCGGCGAGCAGGGCGGCGGCCACAAACTCGGCCAGGTGCGCTTGGGTCCGGCGCGGCTCGCCCACTGCATGCGCTGGCTCGGCACCATCGAACAGGCCCTGGAGATGCTGGTCGACCGGGCGCAGAAGCGCTACGCCCACGGCTCGCTGCTGTCCGAGAAGCAGGGCATCCAGTGGATGATGGCGGAGAGCGCCCTGGAGCTGTATTCGTCGAAGCTCATGGTGCTGCACGCCGCCTACAAGATCGAGAACGGCATGGACTTCCGCTCGGAGGTGTCCATGGCCAAGCACCACGTCGCGAACACCCTGTGGAAGACCGTCGACCGCGCCCTACAGGTGCACGGCGCACTCGGCTACTCGAACGACTCGCCGTTGGCGCAAATGCTGATCCAGGCGCGCTGGTCGCGGATCGCCGACGGCTCGGACGAGGTGCATCTGATGCGCATCGCGGAGATGGTGATGCGTTCGTACAACGAGACGGGCAGCGTCAACCATGCGGTGGGCGACTTGCCGTTGTAGTTCGCCGATGGGGTGTGCCGATCGCGTCCGGCGGCGAACGGATCGCCGCCGGAACCACCGAGGCTACTCCTCCGTCGTCGCCAGTTTGTTGGCGAAGTCCCCGCCACGGAACAACGACATCTTGTCGAGGTCGATGTGGCGTCGCATGGCCGCGTTGATGTCCTCCGCCGTGAGCTCGGCGACAGCGGCTTCCTGGGCGGCGATGAATGCCATTTCGCGGTCGAGGAACAGGTTGCTGTTCAGAATCGAAGCGATCGTCGAGTCGTTGGACCGCCGACGCTGCGCGGCGTCGAGCCAGCCGCGTTTCGCAGCCTCCACTTCTTCGGCGGTGAATCCCTCGTCCCGGACCTTGGCGATCTCCTCCTTGAACGCGGCGACCACCTTGTCGCCGTTCTCCGGCGCGAAGATCGCATAGCCCTGGAACGTGCCGATCTCGTCGATGGAGCTGGCGCCGAATTGCGAGCCCACGCCATAGGAGAGGCCGTCTTGTTGACGGATTCTGGTGGCGAGCCGGGAGTTCAGGAATCCGCCGCCCAACATGTAGTTGCCGATCACCAGTGCCGGGTAGTCCGGATGGTCGTCGCGCATCTGGATCCGCTGGAAGGCGTAGAGCACGGCGTTGGTCCTGTCGGGAGTCTCGACGTCGAGGGTTTCGGCCGGGACCTCCGCATACGGGCGGTCCACACGGGCATACGCTTCCTTGGCCTGCCAGTCGCCGAAGGCTTCCTCGAGTACCGCGACGATCTCGTCGGGATCGAAGTCGCCGACGACGGCGATCGTGCCGCCTTCGGCCCCGTAGAACGACGCCCAGAACTCCCGCGCCTGATCCACGGTCGCGGCCTCGTAGCGTTCGATCAGCTCATCGAACGTGGGCGTGTAGTAGACGTGGCCCTTGCCGTAGCCACTGCTGACGTGCCGGTTTAGCGCGTTCGAAGCACGACTCTGCGGTTCGGACCGCTGCGCCTCGATACCGGCCAGGTTCTCCTCGCGGAGCAGTTCGAACTCGTCCGGGTCGAAGGCCGGCTCGCGCAGGATTTCCGCGGCCAGGCGAATGGCGTCGGGCAGGTTCTCGCGCACCGTGGTGGCGGAACCGCCCACGGAGAGGGCGCCGCCGTTCACTCCTCCGGCGACCTTGAGGCGAATGAACTCGTCGGTGATCTCCTGTCGCGACCGTTTGGTCGTGCCCCGCATCAGCATCGAGCCGGCCATCGAAGCCGCGGTGTCCATACCCATGAGCGATTCCTCCGTCCCATGTCGGAACTGGAAGCTGGCGGTGACCGCATCACCCCGGTTCTCCTTGGGCAGCAGGGCCACCTCCACGCCATTGGACAACGTCAGGATGGTGGTGCGGGCGGCGATAACCTCGGGCGTCGGCTCGAATGCTTCCCCGGCGGAGACGGCTTCCCGTCCCTTGTAGTCGGCGACCAAGGCGGCGACATCCGGCGTCGCCGGGATCTCGGCCCTGGGCGGCGTCTCCTCCGTCGGGTAGTAGTAGCCCATCGTGCGGTTCGACGGCTTGAGGTATTTCTCCGCGACCGCGACGACGTCATCGGGCGTCACGTCGGCCAGCCGGTCGCGATGCAGGAACATGAGCCGCCAGTCGCCCATGGACGCCCAATTGCTGAGTTGCAGGCCGATACTGTTTGGATTGTTGAAACCGAGTTCGAAGTTGGCCGCGAAGTTGGACTTGGCGCGTTCCACTTCTTCATCCGTGGGTGGCTGGTCGACCAAGCCGTGCAGGGTGTCGAGCATCGTCTCGGCGGCCTTGACGAGGTCGTCCTCCTGGCGCACCTGGACATTGGCGATCAACACGCCGGGCTCGCGCAACTGCATGGCGAACGCCGATGAGCCCGCTGCCAGTCCGGGCTCGACCACGCTCTTGTAGAGCCTTCCCGCTGGCTGGGTACTGAGGACGTAGGCCATGACCTGGAGGGCGGGATAGTCCTCGTGGGATCCCGACGGGATGTGGTAGGCGGCCAGCGCCAGTTGCACGTCGCCCACGCGCCGTAGCGTTACGCTGCGTTCGCCGTCCTGGGCCGGTTCCGCCGTGTAGGTGGGGAACAACTGGTTCGCGCCGGTGCGCTCGGGACGGGGGATGACGCCAAACTTCTCGATCACCAACTCGATGGCGCGCTCCGGTTCGAACTTGCCGGCGACCACGAGGACCGCGTTGTCCGGTTGGTAGTACTTCCGATAGAACGCCTTGAGCCGGTCGATGGGAACATTCTCGATGTCGGCCCGGGCACCGATCGGGAAGTTGCCGTAGTTGTGCCATTGGAACGCGGTGGAGAAGACGCGCTTCTGCAGCACGCTGAAAGGGTTGTTCTCGCCACGTTCCCACTCGTTGCGGACCACGGTCATCTCGGATTCGAGGTCTTCGGCGGCGATGAACGAATTGACCATGCGGTCCGCTTCGAGGTCGAGGGCCCACTCGAGATTGTCGTCCGTGGCCGGCAGGGTCTCGTAGTAGTTCGTACGGTCGAATCCGGTGGTTCCGTTCGGGGACGCGCCACGTTCCGTCAATTCGGCCGGGATGTCGGGGTGGTTCGGCGTGCCTTTGAAGACCAGGTGCTCGAGCAGATGCGCCATGCCTGTCTCGCCGTAGCCTTCGTGCCGGGAACCGACGAGGTAGGTGATGTTGACGGTGACCTGCTGCTTGCTCTGGTCCGGAAACAGGATGAACCGCAGGCCGTTGTCGAGGCGGTACTCCGTGATGCCTTCCACGCTCGCCACCTTCGTGGCGGCGGTCTCGGACGCGGCCTGTTCTTGCGCGGCGGTGATCGTCGCCCAGGCGCCGACGAACATCGCCAAGGCGAACCCCGCGAACAGTCTGGTTGATCTCATGGTCTATGACTCCAATTGGTACTTCGGTTGGGGGGTCGAAAGGCCGGCAAGACTACCATGCGACCTCCGGCGACTGCTTGAAGGGCTCGCATGGTACAAATGCGCCGTTTGTTGCCTGGCTGTCAGCGGTGTCTCACAGCAGCGTTGTCATTCACCGGCGCCGCCGGGAGGGTCAGCGTGCGGTAAGGTATCTGTAAGAGTCGCAGCAGCCCCTGGCTGCTCCCAATCGTGTGGGACCGGGTTTATGGGATGTTTCTGAAAGACATCAAGGTACTGGACATCGGCTCGTACGTTGCCGGGCCGGCGGCCGCGACGGTGATGTCCGACTTCGGCGCGGACGTGGTCAAGATCGAGCCGCTGGACGGCGACCCCTACCGGACCCTGCTCGGCGGTGTGCTGGCCGAGTATCCCAACTTCTTCTGGGACCAGGACTCGCGCAACAAACGAAGCCTCGCCATCGACTTCACCACCGATGTCGGCCGGGATGCCATCGACCGGCTTATTCGGCGTTCAGACGTCGTCATAACCAACTACCGACCGGATCTGCTGGCCCGCCTCAAGCTCACCTACGACGATGTCCGGGCCATGAACGAATCGGTAATCTACGGGCAAATCAACTCTTACGGTCTGGATGGCCCGGACGCGAACCGTACCGGCTTCGACGCCACCGGTTGGTGGGCACGAAGCGGGCTCATGGACGCCGTGCGCCGCCCGGGTTCGCCACCGGCCGTGTCGACCCCGGGCATGGGCGACCACCCGACCAGCATGTCGCTCTTCGGCGGCATCATGGCCGCCCTCTACCGCCGCCAGATCACGGGTGTGGGTGCGCACGTGCACACGTCGTTGTTGGCCAACGGCGCGTGGTCCCACTGCATGATGATCCAGGGCGCGTTGGTCGGCTTCGACCTGTCGGACCAGCGGTCGCCGGACGACGTGAGCCGCGCGCCGCTGGCAACCATGTACCAGACCAGCGACGATCGCACCATCCTGCTCAGCGTTCTCAACCACGAGAAGGAATGGCCGAAGTTCGCCGCGGTCGTCGGCCACGAGGAATGGGTCGACGATCCGCGTTTCGTTGACCGGGTCGCCCGCTACGAGAACCGACAAGAACTCTACGAACGTCTGGTCGCGATATTCGAATCGGACACCGCCCAGAACTGGCGGGCGAGACTAGACGCGGCCGGCGTCACCTACTCCGTGGCGCAGACCATGTCGGAGGTCGTGAACGACGAGCAGATGTACGTCAACGACGTGCTGACGGAGGTCGAGCCCGGCGACCACTTCTACGCCCACACCGTCAACAGTCCGTTCTGGATGAGCGGCGCGGAGAAACGCACGCCCCGGCTCGCGCCGGACATCGGCGAGCACACCACGGAGGTGCTCATCGAGCTCGGTTTCAGCGACGACGAGGTCGAGGGGATGCTCGCCGAGGGGATTGCCCGGCAGCGCGAAGAGGACTGACTACCGATCCGTCGTCGTCTGGCTGGATGTCGCCTCTTTCCGCGCGTTCCTCCCAATCGTCGGGGCGCTCGACCCAATCCCGCGAACCCAAATCGTTCGTCGTTGCTGGGATTCAGTTCGGTTGGATCGAACCGTTGACGAAGCAGTCTGAATATGGATCATATTTGGTCTGACCCTAACCATGGTGCTCGTCCATGACATTGTCGTCGCGGATCAGACCGATTAGCTACCTTAAGGCAAACACGGCGGAAATCGTTCGTCAGTTGGGTGTGATCAAGGAGCCGATGATCATCACTCAAAATGGCGAGGCAAAGATCGTCGTTCAGGGCATCGAGTCGTACGAGGAGACGGAAGAGACGCTTGCTCTCCTCAAGATTCTGGTGTTGGGCAAGCGGCAAGTCGCCGAGGGAAGACTCACGTCGGCGGATCGAGTGCGAGAGAAGATTCGCCTTGCACGATCAGCGGAAGTAGATGGCCATTGATGTCTTCCTGACCGACGACGCGATAGACGATCTCCAAGACATAGCAGACTACCTATCGACTAAGGAGTCGTCGGAAGTCGCGCGTCGCGTTGTCGGAGAGATTGAGGAGGCGTACCTCAAACTCGGTGAACTCCCCAATCGCGGCGCGATACCTCACGAACTATCGGAACTTGGCATGCGCGATTTCCGGCAGGTCTTCTTCAAACCCTATCGAATCATCTACGAGGCGGAGGAGGATCGCGTAGTGGTCTACGTTATCTCGGACGGACGAAGGGACATGCGGACAATCTTGCACAGGCGACTGTTACGAGCCTGACAGATCGACTTTGTTCAACCGTCCGGATGGGACCCGCTCAAGAACGCTAGGCGTTGAATTTGCACGCAAAAAAAGACCGCGCTCTTGTTTTTGCGTTCTGATCAAGCCAGGGATGGCTTGATCAGAGCATTCCTAGAAGACCAGTCGCCCCAGGCTCTCGGCCACGCAGCAGGGCTTCTCCTGGCCCTCCACTTCCATCACGACCTCGTTCATCGTCTCGATCATCCCGCCCTTGATCTCGACCCGTTTCAAGGTGCTGGTCGTGCGGATGCGGGCACCCACCGGAACGGGCGACGGGAACCGCACGCGGTCGAAGCCGTAGTTGATCGAGAGCTTCTGCCCTTCGAGCCTGGGCGCACTCTCGGCGACCGCCCGAGGCAGGTGGCCCATCAGCGAGAGCGTCAGGTGGCCATGGGCGATCGGCGTCCCGAAGGGACCGGCCTTGGCCCGTTCCTCGTCGACGTGGATCCACTGGTGGTCCATGGTCACGTCCGCGAAGTCGTCGATGCGCTCCTGGGTGACTTGGAACCAGTCGCTTGGCGTGCCGGACTCCCCGATTCGCCCGCTTAGCGTCTCGTAGGCTTTTTGCAGTGCGTCAGCCAAAACCCCCTCCTGCGTCTCCGAAGTCAGCAGTCGCGTCGCACCTCTACATTTTGGCCCGCAATATCTCCGCGACGGCCGCCTTGCCTTCCTTCATGCCTTCCGGATCGGTCAGCGGCAGTTGGAAGAGCGACGCGATGTACTCGGTGGTTTCCCAATCCAGTTCGGCCACGGCGAGCGCATTGGTGCCGTCGCTGTTCGTGGCGTTGATGTCCGCTCCCGCTGCCAGCAGCATCTTGACGATCTCGACCCGGCCCATGAAGGAGGCGAAGATCAGCGGCGTACCGCCCGTATTCGGATCCGCTGTGTCGGGGTCCGCGCCGGCTGCCAAGGCTGCCTTCAATGCTGCGGCGTCTGCCTCGATGATCGCGGCTGCCAACTCCTCCCAACCGCCGCCGTAGGTGCTGGCGGATGGCGACGGACCGGTGAGCATCGTGATGATCTCGGCGCGTCCGGCTTCGAGGGTCGCCCGGTCCACGGGCAGTTGCAGCATGGCGGCGATGTACTCGGTGGTCTGCCAGTCCAATCTGGCGATGTCCTCGGGCGACGCGCCTTCGTAGCTGCGGATGGACGTGTCCACACCGGCATCGATCAGGATCTTGGCCCCTTCCGCCTGGCCGAGGAACGCCGCCGCGTTGAGCGCGGTGCTGCCGTCGCCGTTCAGGGCGTTGACGTTCGCGCCGTTGTCGAGGAGCCATTGGGCAGCTTCCAACTGGCTTGAGACGACGGCCATCGTCAGGGGCGTGATCTGCAGTTCGGGGTTCTGACTGTCGAGGTCGGTGCCTACATGCTGGTTCGCCTTCAGTTCGGTGATATTGCCTTCGGCGGCGGCAGTCCAGATGTCCGTGGTCGGCGGACCCGGCTCGGGCTCCGGTGGTGGCGGCGGCGGTTCGACCGGTTGGGTGACGCAGGCAGCCAGCGTGAGGACTGCAAGCACACCTAGGAGGGCGGTCGTTGATCGCGAGAACGGGGTCATGAATCTTCCTTCGCGTTGGTCAATGTGCGAACAGCCATTATGCCCCATACTGCGCCGCTTCATTGGCGGCCTGGACAAGCCCGGACGATGGATAGACCGAGCATCCTGAGTCACTTATCCACTGGCGTGAACGATCTGGACAAGATCGAGGCCGCCACCGTGCCGGTCGCCGCCTGACCCGACCCTTCGATATGCTCGAATCCGTCGTCAAGAAGATCCTCGCCTCGCGCGTCTACGACATCGCCCTGGAGACGCCGTTGCAGGATGCGCCGAACATCTCGGCCCGCCTCGGTCACCGTGTCACCTTGAAAAGGGAAGACCTGCAACCGGTTTTCTCGTTCAAGGTGCGCGGCGCCTACAACAAGATGGTGCGTCTTGCCGCGAAGGAGCGTTCCAAGGGCGTGGTCGCCGCCTCCGCGGGCAATCACGCCCAGGGTGTGGCCCTCGCGGCGCAGAGGCTGGGGATTCGGGCGCACATCGTGATGGGCCGCAATACGCCGAGCATCAAGGTCGATGCGGTGCGCAGCCTGGGCGCCCACATCGTGTTCGCGGGCGACACCTATCAGCAGGCCGCCGACCACGCCGTCAAGCTGTCGGCAAAACGCGGCTACGTCCTCGTCCACCCCTACGACGATCCGGACGTCATCGCCGGCCAGGGCACGGTGGGCATGGAGATCATGAACCAGCACCCGGGCCCGGACGCGGTCTTCGTACCGGTCGGCGGTGGGGGTCTCATCGCGGGCATCGCGGCCTACGTCAAGTACCTGCGGCCCGAGACCCGGATCGTCGGCGTCGAGGCCGAAGGCTCGGCGTGCCTGGCGGCGGCGCTCAAGGCGGGTCGCCGCGTACGTCTGCCCCTCGACACGCTGGACGTCTTCGCCGACGGCGTCTCCGTTGCCCAGGTCGGGCTCGCGCCGTTCCGGATCGCCAAGGACCACGTGGACGAGGTCGTCACCGCATCCATCGACGAGATCTGCGCCGCCGTCAAGGACGTCTTCGACGACACCCGGTCGATCGCGGAGCCCGCCGGAGCGCTCGCCGTCGCCGGGCTGAAGAAATACGCCGAGCGACATTCACGCCTGGACGACCAGCGGTACGTGGCCGTCGTCAGCGGCGCGAACGTCAACTTCGACCGCTTGCGGCACATCTCGGAGCGCGCGGAACTCGGCGAACACCGCGAGGTGATCTTCGGCGTCACCATCGAGGAGACCCGCGGCAGTTTCCGCCACTTCTGCCGCACCCTCGGGCAACGCTCGGTCACCGAGTTCAACTACCGCTACGCGGGCGACGACGAGGCCCACGTGTACGTCGGGCTGCAGATCGCCACCGACGAAACGCGCGACCGTGTGGCGGACGGCCTTCGCGGGGACGGCTACCGGGTGACGGACATGACCGACAACGAGGCGGCGAAGCTGCACGTCCGGCACATGGTCGGGGGTCGCGCCGTGGGCGACAAGACCGAGTTGCTCTACCGCTTCGAGTTTCCGGAACGCTCGGGCGCCCTGTTGCGGTTCCTGAACGGGCTCGGCAGCCGCTGGAACATCACCCTGTTCCACTACCGCAACCATGGCGCCGCCTGGGGCCGCGTGCTCGTCGGCTTCGAGGCAGACTCCGCCGACCGTGAGCGCCTGTCGACCTACCTGGACCGGATCGGGTACCGGTACTGGGAGGAGACGGGGAACCCCGCGGTGGAGTTGTTCCTGCGCTGACACGTGGCAACGAACGTACCGCCAAGAACCATCGCCGCAGCAGCCGGTACTGAACACCCGTTCGCCAAGCCGTGTTGTGCGATACGGGCGCCCCTGCGGACGGTCCAGATCCTATCCGCTAGTCGCGCCGGTAGCGCTGGCGGCGACGATCGCGGCAACCGCTGCCTGTTCCGCCGCACGGACCGCCTGTTGTGCGGCCGTGCCGGCCGGAGCGGATTCCATGATGCCCTTGAGGTGACGCTTGCGTCTCCTGAGATCCTTCCGATCGAAATGGATCGCCAAGAGCCCCGCGGCGTTGGCCAGTGCGGCCACGGTGGCGGTCTGCGGATCGGGCGGAGAGTCGCTGAATACGGCTTTCCTGAGCCGGTCGACGAGACGGCGTTCCGGTCCTGGGTCGATGGTCGGATACAGCTTGCGGGTGAAGAACAACAGCACCTTGTCCTCGGAATCGCGGAGTATGCCCTGGCGACACAGTCCTTCAGCGACACGGTGGCGAAGACGCTTGATTTGCGCGAATCGCTGGACCCAGGTCACCGCCTTCGCCCGGCGCTTAGCGGTCGCGACCTTGTCGAGGCACTCGTCGAGCACGGGCTCGCCCAGCGGCGACTTGTCGACGAGGTCGACCAAGGGTTTCTTGCCGGGGGCGACCCGGATACGCCCGGCGATGCTGAGTTCGGCGAGAACTGCGCCGCCCAGGGCGAAGCTGTACATCGACGCCTTCGACTCCAGCGTGCCCTTCTCGTCGCGTAGCGCGAGCAGCATCAACTGCTCGTGTAGGTGTAGATCAGCCTGGTCGCTCATCAACTGCCGAAGCGATAGCGGAGCTTGATCGCGAGATTCTCACCGGTGGTCTCCTCGAAGGTGTCCGCCAAGAGGTCTCCGAACCCACGGTTGTCCCGACCCGCCAACTCGGCGTTGTTCCGGTACACGACGAACAGGTCGGACAAGGGTGCGATCTCCCAACGATAGCGTAGCTGGAGGCTTATGCGCGAAATCGAGAAGTTGTCTCGTGCCGTCGGCGTTCGCTCCATCGGCACCAGGAAGTCAGGCGTGTCCGCCATCCTGTAGAAGCGCTTGGCCTCGGCCTCAATCGCCACCCACTGGAACGCCATCAGCAACTGCTGGCGGGCGTTGATGAAGTAGCTCAGCGTCGCGAACGGAGTCAGGTCCTGGGCCTCGAAGGTCGCGAACACGCCGTTCGCCCGATGCAGCAGCCACGCCTCCCGGTCCGCGTAGCGCAACGCGAACCCCATGGTCATGCGGTCGGTGGGCCGCCAACGAATGTTCGCTTGGCTGCGCTGGTAGACACCCGCGCCGATCTCTTCGCCGGCGATCTGATGTCGGATCGAGTACGAGAACCGTTGCGACGAGTCGGACTCGTAACGGGCTTCCACGGTCGCCGTGTCCGCCACGCGGAACGTGCCGTTGCCGAAACTCCCCCGGTCGTCGTAGCGCTCGGGTTTGTACTCCAACTCGAGACGTATTTGCCTCAGGTTGTGCAGCGTCACCCGGTGGTCGTACGACAGCTTCGCGGCGATCGTCTCGCCGCTGGTGTTCCAGCCCCGGTACATGCTGAAGTTGCCGCGGGATTCGCGGAATCGCGGCAGGTCGGATTTCGACATCCACAGGTTGTACGCCGCACTGCGGTAGTCGTTGCGCCGCAGGAAGCCCATGTCGTGAAGCTCGATGCCCCGGTCGAATGCGTCCAGCGACACGTAGTGCGTGACGCCCTGGCGGGGGGTGTAGCCGAAGTCCAGTATCCCGCCGACGCCGTCGCCGCCGACACCGGACACGTTCGAACCAATCACCTGCCCGGACACCCGCAAACGACCGTCCGAACTCGTCAATCGGCCGTCGACGGCGTTGACGTAGGCCTCCCGCCGCGGGTGGCTGACCGCCGTCGACAGGAAGCCCAGCGACCGGTAGCCGCCGTTGGAATGTTCGTACAGGAGGCGTACGGCGCCGAAGTCGCGGCCGTCCTCGTGCAGGGTCACCGACTCCGTGCCCCGAACAGCGTCGAAACGCGCCTCTTCTTCCGTGACTCCGAGGAAGCCGTAGCGCAGCGAGCCTTGCTGCCCGGTGGCCTTTAGCGCGCCTTGCAGCTCCGCCGCACGACCGAGCGAAGTTGGCGAGAGCGTGAAGCCGTCGGGTGCCTCGGGGCGAACGGCGGGCCCACCGATGCGGCGCGTGTGCAGGACGGTGACGTCGCCGGACATGCGGCCATTGGTGTTGAAGATCTCCTGGCCTTCCTGGAAGAACGGGCGTTTCTCCGGGAAGAACGTCTCGTAGTTCGTGAGGTTGATGATCACGTCGTCCGCTTCGACGTTGCCGAAATCGGGATTCAGGGTGCTCGTCAACTGGAAGTTGCTGGACGGGCGCCAGAACATGTCGACGCCGGCCCGCCGCGTCGTCCCTTCGCCGAACCGATCGTAGCCCGCCGACACGAAGGGGATGACGCCGTACTGCTGCCTTGGGTTGACCTTCTTCAGCGCGAGTTGCTGGAACTCTGTCATGAATTTCGGCTTGGTCCACGGTAGCGGCGGCCAGGCGTGCCTTTCGTCCAGATGCGCGACCTTGCGTTGGGCGAAGATGCCCATGACGCGTGTGCCGTTGGCCTTCGGCATGCTCACCAGCGACCACGGCACGAAGAACTCCGCGCTCCAACCGTCGTCCGTCCGCGCGGTGGCGCCCCACCACGCGCCGTCCCAACTGAAGTCGTATTGGCGTTGTGGCCGGATCGTGCCGTCGGACTTGGAGTCGCCCAGATTGAGCTGGAACCAGAAGCCGTAGCGGCCCTCGCCGGACGTGTCCAGGGTGAACGAGAAGTAGTCGCGGTTGAGATAGCCCTGGTCGCGTCCGCTCAAGTGCTCGACCAGCGTGTCCGGGTCCTGCTTCATCCGCGCGCCGAGATATAGGCCGCGGTCGGTGTAGAAGATGACCACTTCCGTCGGCAGCGCCCCGGGCTCGAGGGTGTCGGGATCGATGAGGCGGAAATCGTCGTGGACCTGCAGGCCCCGCCACGCGTCCTCTTCAAGTCGACCGTCGATGCGCATGTCCACGGAGGTGGGCCGCCGTTGTACGACGACCTGGCCGTTGGCGGTGAGCGCGAGTTCATCCGCCGCCTGACCGGGTTCGGTCTCGGCGGGGAGGCGGTTCGTGGCAGCCAGCGCGGCGACGCACGTGAGAGATGCAAAGGCGGCGATCAGAACCCCGGCGACACCGGGTGGGGGACTCAAAACGGAACCTCGTGGGGCAAACAGCCCATTATACGCGGTTTCGGCGGCAGGCGGCGTGAGCGCGTGAGCGCTTAGCGCGGTGCGGCTTTAGTACCCGCGGGCGGAAGGCGCGGGTCTGGCGGGCCTCTTCCTGAGCTGCGCCACGTGCAAGGCGCGCCGGTCCATGGACGGGATATTCGGACACGAAACTTGGCGCGGGAGGTCTCGCCAGACCGGTCACTCGTAGGCCACCGATCCATCCGGATCGAACACCGGTGTCGGTTTCCCGTCGCGGGCGAACGTCGCCGCTACCGCGGCCTCGACGGAGTCCCCGCCTCCCGCGCCGCCCCCGGCGCTTGGCGCTCGAACCACACCCTCCTGCAATCCCTCCATGTCGGATTCCGTGTCGGCCATGGGCCATAGGGCCGACTGTGCGAGTTTGCGCTTGCGGCTCATCAGGCTGTGCAGCAGACAGTCGAAGGAATGCTCCAGGTGATCGGGATGCACGGCCATTGGCACGTGGACAGTCACCGCCCGTTCCTGACCGATGCGGTGAACCCGGTCGTTGCACTGTTCCTCCACAGCGGGATTCCACCATCGGGACACATGGATCACATGGGTCGCGGCGGTCAGCGTCAATCCCGTACCGGCAGCCCGTGTGCCCAGAACGAGCAGATCGAACCCGCCGTCCGCGTCGAGGTGACGCTGAAACCGCTCGACGATCAACTGGCGTTGCCTGATGGGCGTGTTGCCGTTGATTACGTCGATCCGAGGCAGGCCGAACTCGTGACGTGCAACCTCGACGAACTGAAACTGCACCCGCCGGTGTTCGATGAACACCAGCGCCCGTTCGCCGCGCTCGCGCAGATCCCGGATCACATCGAACGTCGCTTTGATTCTCGCCGAGTCGGCAACGAAATCCCCGTTACCATCACGCAGCGCGAGATCGGGATGGACCGAGACGGAACGGATGTGATGCAGCAGCTTCAGTCCTCCGCGCCCTCGTGTCACCTTGAGCCGCGCGGCATCGTAGGCCGCGGCCTGGCTCTGCGGCATCAGGCGCGGGTGCAGCCGACGGGATTTCTCCGGCAACTGCGATGCGACCTCCTCCTTGATTCGGCGCAGGGCCAACTGAGGCCGACCCTCCACCGGCTGGAACACCTCGGCGTGCAATTCGGCCATCTTCGCCTGGTCGGGCTCGGCATACCGGTCGTTGAACTCCTTGAGGGTGCCCAGTGCCCCGGGGACGAGTTGGTCCATGACCGCCCAAAGATCGGATGTCCGGTTCTCGATCGGCGTCCCCGTCAAGCCGATGCGGAAGTCGCTCTTGATCGCGCGCGCCGCGAAGGACCGCAAGGCGGCGGGGTTCTTGAGCGCCTGGATTTCGTCGAACACCGTCACCTTGAACCGGATTCGGGCGAGGGAATGATGGTAGTTGGTCAGCGTGCTGTAGGTCGTGAGCATCCAGAAACGGTGCCCGCGACCGTCGGCGATGGCCTCCTCGAGCATGCGCAGATCCAGTTTCACCTCGCCGGATTGGGTATCCACGCCGGTGGCGCCGCTGGCCTTGTAGCCGCCGAGACTGCTGCCGAACAGGCGCAGGACGATGCCGAGGCCCTGCCGGTCCGTATGTTTCGCGACTTCCGCCTCCCAGGTCGGCAGCAGGGATGTCGGCGCGACGACGAGTAGCGGAAAGGTCGGTCCGGTGCCGACCTTCGCCTGGTGATCCTGCACGGCGCGCAGGAAGGCGATGGTCTGCAACGTCTTGCCGAGGCCCTGTTCGTCGGCGTTGAGGACGCCCGCAAGCCCCGCCGACCAGCACGCCTTCTGCCACGCCACACCTTTCGACTGATGTTCCTTCAACTCGGTCGTCACGCCGTCGGCCACGCCGTCGAGAAGGTGTTCATCCCTCGGCTCGAGTTGCGGTCGCCAGCCGAGATCCGCGAAATTCTGCTTGGTGTCGAGGATCACCGGACCTTTGCCGCTCGCCTCCTCCTCGCCGCCGCGCTCTTCCGGGCCGCTCTCCCTGCGCGTTCGACGCAGCGACTCGATGGCCTCGAGACTCGCGGCGTTGGCCGGGATTTGGGTACCTTCCACAGTCACCGACTCGCGCCCTTCATCCACTGCCTGGCGCACTTCGTCGGCCAGGCCGGCAAGCGATCCATCATCCATTTTCTGCAACGTCTCGCCCGCCGCCGCATCGAAGCCTTCCGGCAACCAGGTCGTGGGTTGCGCGGGAGCCAGGTCCAGGCCCGGATCCTCGTAGACCTTCGTTCCGATCACCCGGGCCGAATACTCCACCGTTTCGACAAAGACCGGGCCCGCCTTCGCCTCGATGGCTTCCTCCTCGCCTTCGGGGGTGAGTCCGTCGAGCGCGCCCGTTTCGCGCAGCCGTGCGGCCGTCGCGGCAGCGATGGCGGTTCTTGGATTGCGCACGAAAGCGTCGCGCTCTTTCGGCTCGGCACGCTGTTTCTCGCACATCACATCCAGCGCGGTCTGTGCGCTGCGGTCGACGACGAGATAGCTTCCGGCACCGACCCGGTATGCCGGCAGCGCCCCCCGATCGCGCACCCGTTGCTGGAAGCGCCCCCTTTCATCGCCCACGAGTTCGCTATGTTCTTCGGCGACCTCGTCCTCGGCAACGTCCTCGAGCTTGGGTCCGGAGTAGGGCACGGGATCGAAATCGAGCAAACCATCGGCGTCGGTTCTCGATGCGATGCCGAAGCTGTCCGCGAGCCGCACTTCGAGGCCTTGCAGGAAGTCCGTCATCGACACCCGGGCCGCTCGGGCATCCGCCGCCATCTCGACGCCGGGATCCAGAGCGCCCCGGAACCGGGCCAGCGCTTCCCAGTGCCCGGCGAGATCCGTCCCCGACTCGAAGTTCTCGGCAACCTCGACGGCGTCCATCAACCACCGGGGAATGCGTCTGATCCCATCCTCGGTCTCGAGAATCGAACCGATGCGCCGTGGTCGCTGTTCGCGACCGTACTTCGTCCATGCGTACCGCAGCCGGAAGGACGGGCTTCCCAGCGAACCCTCGACATCGGTGCGGAAGGTCAGGTCCACCAGCGCCGGCAGCCCCAGCGCTTGGGCCGATTTCCCGTCCAGCGCGGCGGCGACCGAGTGTCGCATCCGCACGGCGTCGTCGGTGATGCGCGCCGCATCGGGTTGCGTGTCGCACGCCATACGGACGTCAGCCAAGGCGAAGGTGATGTCACGGTCGGCTGCCGCCAGGGAGTCGATGTCGGCGCCACGGCGCTGTACCAGCAGCCGCCGCAGGCGACCCGGCTGTCGGGGTCGAACCGTTACCCCGTCGTTGTCGTATTCGAGGTCGAAGGACATGCGTGCGGATGTGGGTTACGACGAGTAGGCGATGAGTTCGAGTACGCGGTCCTGCCAATTTCCGAGGTGCGCCTGTTGACGGTGACCGGGTGCGAGGCGGATTCGCTCGCAATCGTAGTCTTTCTTGTAGAGGCGCGGCGCATGCGTAGAGCTCTCCTTGAATATCTGGACCTTGTAGTTGTGCGAGCCCTCGACGACGATGCAGCGGGCGATCTTGAGGATCAGCAGGGAAGTGTTGCTGCGCGTGCCCCCAGCGGTTTGCAGCCCGTACTCGAGCGCTCCGGACTTCGCCCTGACTTGCCTCAGGCGCTCCGCGGTCTCCACGGCGTTCGGACTGAATGCCACCCAGGCCGCGTCGATCTCGCCCTGTTCGTAGAGATCCCACCAGAACTCGCGCCTCGGCTGCCACATGTGGCTCGTCTCGACTGCCGTGACCACGTCGAGAAAGAACTCGATGTTGGCGCCGGTCAGCCAGCGCAACAGAACCTCCCGGCAGTCGCTGGATACCTGCCGCCACACGCCGCCGAGTCTCACGCGCGGATCCCGGTACGACGCCACGAGCTCCTCGGTCAACATCTCCTTGATCGCGGCGCCGGGCTCGTTCGACGTCCACGGACGCAGCAGCGCCTCGATGGCCTCCTTGGCGCCATTCGCTTTCGGCTCGCGGCCGCTGGTCAGCCAACTCAGCATGTGCCGCACCCCGGACTCGCTCTGCAACGTCGTTTCCATCCGCTTCACATAGTCGAGATGGGCGTGGTCCATGAGCCCGGAAGCGTACGGATCCTGAAAACCCAACTTGATCAGATCTGAGAAGGGGTCGCCCATGGCGAACATCGCCGCACCGATCCGCCGCGCCGCGCGCTGGGCATCGAGGAGATAGGGCACGCGCTCCAGCAATTCGGACCATTTCTGGCCGAGGCGATCCCGAGAGGTCGTGAGAGCAGCCGCAAGATCTCGGCAATGCGGTGCACCAGGCTCGTACGAGGCGAGATATATCGACATCATCGCCCCGACAAAGTCTGTGTTGGTCGATGCCTCGGTCTCCTTGACGTAGAAGCCGTGCAGTTCCCGTAGATCGTGGCGATCCCTGAACGCCGGTTCGAACGCGACCCTTCCCGCCCGGATCACGGCCCCTAGAGTCGCCCGCTCCCAGTCGTCGCGTTTAACCCGACGCAGCATCTCCTGGACGATGGCCTCTTGGTTCTGTTCTGGAGCGAGCATCACATCCGGCCACTGGTCGTGGATGCGTCTGCATGCCGAGGCGACACGGTTTAGCGACGGCACGGCCCTGGCCCGGAACGGCTTGGGTTTGGTGCCAAGCAACCCGGAAAGTCTCACACCCGACCCATCCCGCCACGCAACCGCGCTATCACGCGCTCGACGTCGTCCTGTCCGACGGGCGTGTACATGATCACCCGCAGATCTATGCGTCGGTTTCTGCTGCGCCCCTCCTCGGTCGCGTTGCTCGCCACCGGCCGCATCCAGCCGTAGCCCGAGACTGACAGCACCGGGAAGCCGCGGACGTTGAGGTGTTCGGTCAAACCCCGCTCGTACTCGACCATCGCGCCGAAGGTCACGTTGGCGCGCGCCGTCGACAACATCAGGTTGCCCATCTCCTGGCCTTGCGTGTCCGTGTGGCCCTCGATCTGCACGGCGTCGATGATCGCGTAGTGCGCGTTGCAGGCGTCACGCCAGGCAGCGAGGCGCCCGCTCGTGTAGCAGGGCAGAACCTCGTGCAGCGTCGCGGCGATCCTGTGCACGATGCGCCGCGGACGTTCCTCCAGCGAGCTCTCGTTGGTCGCGAACAGTCCCTCGCCCTGCAATTGCAGCGCGTCGCCCTGTGAACTGATTTGCACCACGAGGTTGGGAAACTCCGCCTTGATTCCCTGCCGTAGCGCCTCGAGCACGCGCAACCGAGCCTCCGCGGCGCGTTGCAGATACTCTTCAAGCGGATCGGGTGTGTCGTCGGCGTAGCGGACCGCGAAGAACGCCATCAGGATCATGACGATGAACAGGAAGCTCACCGTCAGATCCGTCATGGACACGAACGACGACTCCTCCTCGTCCTCCGTCCCGGTTCGCCGCGTCAGCGAGCGCATCAGCGCCGACCCCGCCCACCCTGTTCGGGAATGAACCGCTCGGCCTGATCGACGACTTCGCGCATCGTGTCGAGCGCCGGCGTCACCTTCGCCTGCATCTCCCGGACGTGATCCTGCAACCTATTGACGGCCGCCTCCACTTGCGTACGGTAATCCTCGAAGGCGCGACCGAGTTTCTGATCGATGTCGTCGAGCCGGTCGCCTTGGCCTCGGGTCCCCTCGAGCACCTGCCGGAGACCCTCCAGCGTGGCGCTGATCGCCTGCCTCTCGCTGCCGAGCGCCGCCTGCGCCGCTTCCAGCACCTGCTTGGCGCTGGCCGTACTCTGGCGTGCGTTATCGCCGATTTGACGCGTGCTTTGCACGAGGTTCTGCGTGGCGTTATCCAACCGCTCGACGGCGGGTTTCACTTCGTTGCCGGCCGCCGCCAACTCCCGCGCCGCGCCGCGGAAGTTCGCTGACGCGTCGGCGGTCGCGTTGGCGCCGTCCTTCACGCCGGCGGAAGCCCGACGCATCTCGGCCCCGCCGTTGGCAAGGGCCTTGACCATCTCTTCCATGTGCCCGGTGATCTCGTCCATGGGCCCGAGCAGGTCTTGTGCCGCCTTGGCGCTAACTGCGCCGGTAACGGCGGCGATTTCGCGCCCGGTATCTTCGATGGCACTGCGAACCTGTTCGCCGGCACCCCCGATGACCGTGGCCACGTCGCCGCCGCTCGTCGCCATTCGCTCGCGGGCAGCCGCGGCACCTTCTTCCGCCGCGTTGGTGATTTCCTCGCGGAACCGTTCTGCCGCCCCGCGCATCTCTCCCGCCGCGTCCGTCATCGCCCGCGCGCCGTCGGCGGTGTTGGCGCGGATGCCTTCGAGAGTGGTTCGCATCGCGCCCAGAATGGACTCGACCCCGTCGCTGAATGCACCGCTAGTTGCCGACGCTCCGTCCGTCATGGTGGCGCGCAGTTCGTCTATGGCGGCGGTCAGACGTTCGCCCGCGTTCTCCATCTCCGAGCCCATCCGGTTGGAACTGCCGTCAATGCGGTCCACCAACGCGCCAAGCCGGTCACCGGCGCTACCGAGTTGCGCACCGGCTTGCTGCAACGCGCCGCCGACGTCCGTGGTGATTCGCTCGGACAGATCGCCGACCATCTCACCGACGCTTGTCGTGCCCAGTTCACTCACTTGCGCGATCAGCGGCGACACCGCGTTGCCTATCGACTCGGAGATCGACTTCGGCAGATCTTCGCGTAGCGGGCGGCCGAGTTCCTCGACCAGTTCCATGCCGATGCTTCGAAAGTGCTCCCGCTGTTCCTGCGTCGCGGCGAGCTGTTCCACGGCGAGTCCCTCGAGACTTAGGAAGCTGAGCCGGTCCTCGAGCTCCCGGTTGACGCGGTGGATGGCTCTCTCCACGCGACCCGTGCCGAACCGCAGCACCGCAGTGAAGATGATCGAGCAAGCTAGTCCGGTAAGCGACATGATGAACTTGGCCGAGGCGACCGTGAGCAGATTCGCCATCGCCTCCTCCGATACCCCTTCCTCCGTGTTCATGGCGTGCAGGGCCGAAATCAGACCGAGGAAAGTCAGGAAGAGGCCAACGGTAACGAACAGACCTGGCACGACGCGCCAGAAACCGACGCCGAAGTGCAGATCCTCGGGATTGAAGAACTGCGAGGGGCGTACCGAGTTGCGGAGAATCGACTGACCCTCTTCCTGGTGCCACACCAGCGTCTCGCGGTATTCGTCCCAGGCGGTGGCCACAGACCTCTTCGGGGAGGAATCCCGACGCTTGGCCCACCCCTGGATCTTACGGTTCACACCCGCGAAGGGGTCGCTCTCCGGCTCTGGAGGAGTATCCGCAACCACGTTCTTCAACGCCCCGAGAGCACGGCACCGGCGCCAGGTCTTGAAGCCGTAGTGGACGACGACGACGATGAGCAACGCCAACAACGCCGCCGACACGAGCCCCGGCGTGTGTTCTTCGCGCAGCAGGTCCGAGAATCGGATGACTATGTCGACAACAAGCTTGCCGGCCTCGACCATGGACTCCCTCCCCCCTAGAAGGTCGCGCGGCTAGCCGTCCGAGGACTCGATTCTTCGCTGGTAGTGCATGCCTCTGTGCGAGAGGCTCCCGCGCGCCGGCCCTCACCCTGTCTGCTGCGCGCGCAAGGTTGCCAACTTACCGGTATTGCGGGTTTCTCGCCACCTCCTCCTCGGTTTGTCAACGCAAAGTAGAAATGTCCCCGTTATTGATTTCAGTGCATTGGCCTCGATTCGAACGGCCGCAGTGCGCGGCGCCCCGTGGACGGAATGCGGGTGTTCCGCGGCATTCCCTATGCGGCGCCGCCGGTGGGCGATCTGCGCTGGCGGGAACCGCAGCCGCTCGAACCGTGGACGGCGCCACGCGAGGCCCTCGAATTCGGGCGGTTGCTTCGCGGGCCATCCGCAGTTCGTGGAGGACACGCCGGCGGGTCGCTCCGGCCGCCGTCGGCAAGACCATGGCGCAGGTGTTGGGTGTGCCCGACCTGGATAGTCTGCGCGCAATTCCGGCGGAGACACTTCATGCGAGAATCGCGGAGACCGAGTGGAATGCGGAAGGCCGGATCGTCTATGGGGCGCGGAACCCTGGGTTAGAGATCGAGCCGCTTGAACCAACGCTCGGGAATCGTCCGCACGACCCACATGAGTAGCCGCCAGATGCGGGGAACGTAGACCACATCCCGGCGGTTCTTGATCGCCCGGAACACGGTCTGGGCGACGTCCTCGGGCGAGGCAGTCAAGACCCCGGGCCGTACCAGTCCTTCGGACTTGCGGGTGCGGACGTAGCCGGCCTTGACGGTGACGACCTGGACCCCGGCGGTGTGCAACCGGTTGCGCAGCCCGGATAGCAGCGCGGTGAACCCCGCCTTGGCGGAACCGTAGACGGCGTTGTGTGCCCGTCCGCGCTCGCCGGAGACCGAGCTGATGCCGACGATGGCACCGTGACCGCGGCTCTCGAAGCGTGCGGCGATCGAGCCGAGCAGGAGCGCTGGACCGACGTAGTTGGTCGCCATGACGGAGCGGGCTTCCTCGCCGGTCAACGGCTTACCGTACAGCCCGACCACACAGACGGCAATGTCCGGGAGGGAATCGAGTTCGTCGATGAAGGTGCTGCCCCCTTCGGGGTCTAGGACATCGCAGAAGTGGGTACTCACATTGCCGGTGCCGGCTTCATTCAGTTCGGCCGCCACGGCATCGAGTCGGCTGGCGTTCCGACCGGCGAGCTGCAGTGCACAGCCTTCGTCGGCGAATCGGCGTGTGATGGCCGCACCGATGTCCGAGGTCGCACCGACGACCAGTACCGTTTGGTCCTTCGTTGGCACGGCGCCTCGCGGTTGCCCGTTACGCGGCCTCCAACCGCTTGTTGAGTACGAACTGCAGGATGCCGCCGCAGCGGAAGTACTCGATCTCGGTCTCGGTGTCGACCCGTGAGCGCACGGTCGTCTCGGTGACCGAGCCGTCCGCCCGGCGGATCCGCAGCACCAGGCGTTGGCGCGGCATCGCCCCGGCGGCATCCGTCGGCAGTTCGATGTCCACGGTTTCGTCGCCCGTCAGGGCCAGGGTCGAACGGCTCTCGCCGGGCTCGAATTCCAGGGGCAGTACGCCCATGCCGATCAGGTTCGAGCGGTGAATCCGCTCGAAGCTCTCGGCGATGACGGCGCTGACGCCGAGAAGGCGCGTGCCCTTGGCCGCCCAGTCGCGGCTCGAGCCGGTGCCGTATTCCTTGCCGGCGAACACCACGAGGGGTGTGCCGACGCCCTGGTAGCGAATCGCGGCGTCGTAGATCGCCAGTTCGTCGCGGGTGGGGATGTGCCGCGTGAACCCGCCTTCGCGGTCCGGCGTCATCTCGTTCTTGATGCGGATGTTGGCGAAGGTGCCGCGCATCATCACCTCGTGGTTGCCGCGACGGGAACCGTAGGAGTTGAACTGGGCGACGTCGACGCCGTGTTGCTGCAGATACTCGCCGGCCGGGCTCGCCGGTTGGATGGCACCGGCGGGAGAGATGTGGTCCGTGGTCACCGAGTCGCCCAGTAGCGCGAGAATGCGCGCGCCGTGGACTTCGACCGATTGGTCCAGATCGCCGCCGGCGGAGAAGAACGGCGGCTCCTTGATGTAGGTGGAGTTCTCCCAGCCGTAGGTGGCCGCCTCGTCCACCTCGATGGCCTGCCAGGCTTCGGGGCCGGCGAACACGTCGCCGTACTGGCGGTCGAACATCTCGGGCGACACTTGCGCGACGGCGTCCTGGATCTCGGCGTTGCTCGGCCAGAGGTCGCGCAGGAAGACGTCGTTGCCATCGGGGTCGCGACCGATGGGCTCTTTCTCCAGATCAATCCGCGTCGTACCGGCCAAGGCGTAGGCCACCACGAGCGGCGGCGAGGCCAGCCAGTTGGTGCGCACCTCCTGGTGAACCCGGCCCTCGAAGTTGCGGTTGCCGGAGAGCACCGACGACACCACCAGGTTGCCCTCGTCGATTGCGTCCGATACGGGCTCGGGCAGGGGGCCGGAGTTGCCGATGCAGGTGGTGCAGCCGTAGCCCACGAGGTTGAAGCCGATCCGGTCCAGGTGTTCCTGCAAACCGGTGGCCTCGAGGTATTCCGTCACCACCTTGGAACCGGGCGCCAGCGAGGTCTTGACCCAGGGTTTGACGCTCAAGCCCCGTTCGACGGCTTTCTTGGCGACCAGGCCCGCACCCAGCATCACGGCGGGGTTCGAGGTGTTGGTGCAGGACGTGATGGCGGCGATGACGACGTCGCCGTGGCCGAGGTCGTAGTTGGTTCCGGGCACCGGCACGCGTGGATCGCCGGGGTTGCCGCCGGCGAGTTCGAGGGCGTCGTCGAAGGCGCGGCCGATGTCGGCGATGTCGACCCGGTCCTGGGGACGTTTCGGTCCGGCCAGGGAGGGTCGAACCGAGCCGAGGTCCAGTTCCAGGGACGAGGTGTAGACCGCTTCCACGGCGGCATCGCGCCAAAGCCCCTGGGCCTTGGCGTAGGCCTCGACCAGGGCGACGGTACCGGCGGGCCGACCGGACAGCTCGAGGTAGCGGATGGTCTCGCCGTCGACGGGGAAGAACCCACAGGTGGCGCCATACTCCGGGGCCATGTTGGCGATGGTGGCGCGGTCCGCCAGGGGCAGATGGTCGAGGCCGTCGCCGTGGAACTCAACGAACTTGCCGACCACCCCATGTTGGCGGAGCATCTCCACCACGCGCAGCACCAGGTCCGTGGCGGTGATGCCTTCCGACAACGAGCCGGTCAGTCGGAAGCCCACGACTTCGGGAATCAGCATCGAAATGGGCTGGCCGAGCATGGCCGCCTCCGCCTCGATGCCGCCGACGCCCCAGCCGAGGACGCCGAGGCCGTTGACCATGGTGGTGTGGCTGTCGGTGCCTACCAGGGTGTCGGGGTAGGCCACGGTGCGGCCGTTCTCGGTCCGGGTCCACACCGTGCGGGCCAGGTATTCGAGGTTGACCTGATGGCAAATGCCGGTCCCGGGAGGCACCAGGCGGAAGTTGTCGAAGGCGCTTTGGCCCCAGCGGAGGAACCGGTAGCGCTCTTGGTTGCGCTCCATCTCGATTTCGACGTTGCGCTCGAAGGCCTCGGCGTTGCCGAAGCGGTCGACCATCACCGAGTGGTCGATGACCAGGTCCACCGGTGACAGTGGGTTGATGATCGAGGGATCCTTGCCGGCGGCGACCACGGCACTGCGCATGGCGGCGAGATCGGCGACTCCCGGAACACCGGTGAAGTCCTGCATGAGCACGCGCGCCGGGCGGTAGGCGATCTCGCGCGGTCCGTCGGCTTCGGCCTCGCCCGCTTCGCGGGTGCGATTGGCCCAGTTGGCGAGCGCCTCGATGTCCTCCCGCTGGACCGTGACGCCGTCCTCGAACCGCAACAGGTTCTCCAGCAGAACCTTGAGCGACACCGGCAATCGCGCGACGTCGCCGGCACCGGCCTCGGCGGCGCGGGCGAGGCTAAAGTAGTCGTAGCGGGCGTCGTCCACGTGGAGGGTCTGGCGTGCCGCGAAGGAGTCGATGCTCATTGAGAAACCAAGGGCCGGTCGCGAGGGGGTGCGTATCTTACACGCAAGCCTTGCCGCGTCGGTGCGTGCTAACTTCTAGCGCTCTTCTAGCGCCAACCCTCGCCCAAGGAGTGTCCATGGAAATGAAAGATGTCGCCCTTCCGCTCTTCCAGGCGAAGGGATGGATCCGGTTCCTCGGCGTGATGATGATCGTGGTGGGCGCCATCTACGCCATCACGATCATCGGTCTGTTGTTCGCTTGGCTCCCCATCTGGCTCGGCGTCCTGTTGTTCCAGGCGTCAAGCCGAATCGAACATGCCTACGAGGGCGGTGGCGCGTTGTCTTTCATGGAGTCACTGCAGAAGCTCAAGACCTACTTCATAGTCAACGGCGTCGTGGTCCTGGTGTCGTTGATCCTCGTTGCCGTCGGGGCATTGGTGGGAATACTCGGCGGGCTCGCCGAATTCGGGTCATAGCGCCCGCCCAACGTGGCTAGGAATGCTCTGATCAAGCCATCCCTGGCTTGATCAGAAGCGCAAGAGCAAGAACGCGGTCTTTTTTTGAGTGCAAATTCAACTCCTTGCGTCCTTGAATTTGGCGGCACATCCCTGTGCCGCGCTAGGGAAGGTCTTAGTCAGACCTTCCCTAGTCGACCGGCCGGTCAAACGCCCGGTACTGTCGACGTACCGGACGCTTGATCGACGCGCCCGAAGGGCGCTCGCGCAGTCAGGCCGCCCGGACTTCGATCGCCCGCGGCGAAGCCTTCTCGCTCTTGCCGACGGCGATGGACACGATCCCGTCCTTGGCTGTGGCCTTGATGGCGTCGACGTCGACGTCCTTCGGCAGACGGAAGCTGCGTTCGAACTTGCCGAAGTAGCGTTCGCTGCGATGCACTCGGCTCGAGTCGTCCTCGTTGCTCGCTTGGCGCTCGCCGGCCACGCGCAGCACACCATCGTGCAGGGTGACGCTCAGGTCCTCGGGCTTGACGGCGGGCAGCTCGAGGTCGAGGCGATAGCCGTCGTCGGTCTCGCGGATGTCCACGAGCGGGCGCCAGTCGTGGCCGTTCACCGTCGTCTCCGGCATGAGGTAGTCGAAGACCTGGTCGAGTTCGCGTAGGGGGTTCCAGCGTGCGACGCTCAATCCGTTCAAACCGTTCATTTCCACACTCCTTATTTCGGTGGTTGCTTGTTCCGATGACCCCGAAATAAGGCCCCAAAATCGATTTCAAAGGGCTTGAAATCCACCGCGTCCGCCCCACGCGGCAAGAAAAACGGCGGGTTGTCAGAAGCCGCCCGCGCCGCCCGCGTTGCGCGGGTCCGAGGCGGCAACGAGTTCATCGCCGACGCGCATCACCGAATTGGCATCGCCGATGCCGCGCGTTTCGCCGAGACCAACGTGGCCCATCGTACGCAGGGTCGCGAGGGTCTGGGGTGGCAGCGCACCCGGTTCGTAGCGGATGCGGTTGGGCAGCCACTGGTGATGGAAGCGAGGCGCGGCGACGGCCTCGGCGACGTCCATGCCGTGGTCGATGACGTTGACCACCACCTGCAGCACCGTGGTGATGATCGTGCTGCCGCCCGGGGAACCGGTGACCAGGACCGGTTCGCCGTCTTGGAGAACGAGGGTCGGCGACATGGAGCTCAGCATGCGCTTGCCCGGTTCGATGGCGTTGGCGTCGCCGCCGATCAGGCCGAAGGAGTTGGGCGTGTTCGGCTTGCTGGAGAAGTCGTCCATCTCGTTGTTCAACAGGAAGCCGGCCCCGGTCACGACGATCTTGGAGCCGTAGCCGAGGTTCAGCGTGGTGGTGTACGCCACGGCGTTGCCGGCAGCGTCCATGACCGAGACGTGGGTGGTCTCGGGACTCTCTTCCGGCCACGTGCCGGCACCGATTGCGGACGACCTGGACGCAGCGCCGGGATCGAAGTCGGCGAACCGGCGGCGAGCGTAGTCCTTGTCCACGAGCATGGCCATCGGCACGTCGTAGAAGTCCGTGTCGCCGAGATGCTCTGCCCGGTCGGCGTAGGCCCGCCGCTCGGCTTCGATCATGAGGTGCGTCGCCGCCGCGCTGCCGTGACCCATCGAGCGGACGTCGTGAGGCTCGAGCATGTTCAGCAGCTGCACCACCAGGGCGCCGCCGGACGAGGGAGGCGGCATCGACACGATGTCGTATCCCCGATAGGTGCCGCGCACCGGTTCGCGCCAGGCGGATCGGTAGTTGGCGAGATCGGCATGGCTGATCAGGCCGCCGCCGCGGGCCATCTCGGCGACCAGCAGGTCCGCCGTGGGTCCCTCGTAGAAACCCGCGCGGCCGCGCTCGACGATCCGTTGCAGCGCTGCGGCCAGGTCGGGTTGTCGGAATACGTCGCCAGCCGCATACGCACTGCCGTCGGCTCGGGCGAACTTGGCGCGGCTCGCGGGGTACGGTGCGAAGGACTCCGTGTGGCCGGCGAACTGCGCGGCGATGTCGGCAGGCAGCGCGAAACCCTCCTTCGCCAAGTGCAGCGCAGGCTCGATGGCCGCCTGTGGGGAGTAGGTGCCGTGGCGCTCCAGAACGGTGAGCAGGCCGTCGACGGTGCCGGGTACGCCGACGGCGAGGTGCGACGCCGTGGACAGGCCCGGCACGACGTTGCCTTCGTTGTCCAGGAACATGTCGCGATGGGCGAGGGCCGGAGCTTTCTCGCGGTGGTCGTTGGCGACGATGTCGCCGTTCGCGAGGCGGATCACCATGAAGCCGCCGCCACCGAGGTTGCCCGCCGAGGGATGGGTGACCGCCAAGGCGAAACCCACCGCGACGGCGGCATCGACGGCATTGCCGCCATCGCGCAGCACGTCCACGCCGACCTCCGTTGCGAGTGCCGAGCGGGACGCCACGGCGCCGCCCTCGCCGCGGGCTTCCCCGGCGTTGGACGTGAGGGCGCCGCACACGAGCAGTGCATGGATCGAGAATCGGATCGTGCTCATACCAAGGGGGGTAGTGAGTTGGGTTGGCGCACCATAGGGCATAGGTTCATCGGCTTCAAACCGCGCGCACCGCGTTCAGCTTCCGTTCACTAAAGTCCCCCTATGCTGCCGGGCATAGGACATCGGAGGGGTCGAAATGAACCGTGTGATCTCTGCAGGTACTTGGCTACTCGCACTGTCGTGGTTGGGGTGGCTGGCGGGATGCGCCGGTTACGAAGATGCGCGGGAAACCGACGTGGAAACCGTAACCGTAGCATCGGAGACCGTCGCGCCCGAGCCGGACTCGCTGGAAGTAGTAGTGCAACCGGCGGCGCCGGCCAAGCCAGACGCGCCGGACGACATCGCAGTTGAATCCGAGGCCCCACTGGAGCCGGAAGACGACCCCTATCTGATCAGCGTCGAGATTCCCGTCGACGACCTGCTCATCGCCGACGGCGAAGACCTGGCGGTCGGCGAACTGATCGACGAGCGGACGGCGTTCCGAGCCGCCGACTTCCACCTGCACGAAGTCGTGCTGATCGCACGGTCGGGCAACGGCGGCAGCGCCGAGTTGATGGTGGACGCCTGGCAGTCCGGTGCCGTGGGCATTCCTTCGGGGGCGGACGAGACCTGGTACGAGGTGCGCATCCCGGCGGTTGCCGATTCCGACGAGGGTACCGCCTGGGTGGTCGATTTCACCGGGGCCGTGGACCTCAACCTGCTGGTCGCGGTCCTCGAGCCGCGCCCCGGGGTCGTGCCCACGGCATCGGCGACGGTCCGGGAGGTTGCGCTGGCCCCGGTCGACCCGGTTTCCGACGAGGCGGTCGATGCAGGGGAAGTGGTGACGTCCATCGAAGTGGTCGACGCGGCTGCGGCGGAACCGGCCGTGCATGTCACGATCGATGCCGTGGAGACCGTCGAACGACCCGTCTATCGAACCCGCAACGTGTACTACGTCGACAACCGGCCCCGGGTGGTCAGAAGCTACAGCCCCGTGTGGATCTACGAACCCGCGAATCACTACGTCTTCCGCAATCACTACGGATGGAACTACCGCTACTTCGCGGGAACCTGGGACTGGCGCTACTACGACCTGAGCTATCGTCATCGACACCACCACCGTTCCCACGGCGGCTCGCGTGACGACCACAGGCATCGATCCGATCGCCGTCACGGGTCCGACCGCGACCGTCATGATGGTCGGCGAGACCGCCGTGACCGCGATGTCGAGCGCCGCGACCGTCGCCGGGACGATGACGGCCGCCGACAACGTGGCGACCGGGATGCCGAGCGACCGGACCGTCGCCGAGACGACGGCGGGCGACGGCGCCAAGAGGATCGCAACACCGTGGTCGCGGACCAGCGACCCGGGAAAGCGGTGGGCATCGCGCAGACACGGCGCATCGATCCGGTTCACCTGCGCCAGCGCCTCGCGGGCCGCCAAGACGCCGAGCCTCGGGACCGCAACGACCGGCGCGGGGTGGACGCGACGACGCGGCCCAAGAACCCCCGGCTGCGCGCATCGCAACGGCGGGACGAGGCTAAGCGCAGGGCGAGCGAGCCGCGAATCGCGCCGCCGACGCGGCCGAATCCGTTCCGCCGTGTTGCGGTCTCCGACGCTGCGACACCCGAGCCGCGCGTCACCCCGACGCGGCAGCGGTCGAGGCGGGCTGATCGCGGGGAACCGGAATCCCCGGTTGTGTCGAGCCCGCCGCGTACCGAGCCGCGAACCGAACGGACTGTCCGCGCGCGCACCTTCGAAAAGCGCGACGAGGCGCAGGTGGCCGGGAACCGCGCAACGACGCACCGCTCGACCGGCCGGCAGGAGGATCTGAAGACCACCGCGCAGCGATCCGAGCCGCGCTTTGTGGCCCCCGGCCTAGTCAGCGAACCACACGGGGTGCAACGGACACAGACGCCGAACGAGCGACGCTCCCGGTCGGCGCGGGCGGCGACTCCCTCGCAAGCCGAGGCCCGTACAAACGTCCGCACGCGGGCATTCCAGCGGCCGACGGAACGCGAACCGGCCAGGGCCGCGCCGCGGCGAACGGTCGAATCCCGTCGAGCGCCGACGCAGACCAACGCCGAGGTCCGTTCTCCAGACGCCCGCGCGAACGTCCGCTCGTCGAACGTGCGCGCTCGGGCGTTCCAGTCCGAGACACGGTCCCGTGCCGCGCCACGGCAGACACCGCAACGGAGCCAACCGCGAGTTCAACGCGAGAACCGGGCGCAGACGACTCGCACCGCCCCGCCCCGGCAGGTGGAGAGGCCTCGGCAGGTGGAGCGGCCTCGGCAGGTGGAGCCGCCCCGACAGACTTCGCCGCGACCGTCGAGGTCGCGGCCGTCGGCGCCGGCCCCCAAGCCACGCCGGTCGGAGCCTCGCCAGGTCGAACAGCCGCGTGTCTCGCCGCCGCCTCCCGAGGAACCGAAATCGAGGAGTCCACGCCTGCGCGGCTCCGACCGACAGCGTCGCTAACCGGGGGCGGTAGCCCCCGGTGCGTTGTTGATCGAGCTTCTAGCGATCTACTCGTTTTGCCAGGGCTCGTGTTCCACACGGTGGGTACGTTGCGCCAGGTGAAGTCGGGGCCGACGTCCTCGAGAACGCGCAGAGCGACGAGGGTGTAGTGAATGTCGTCGTCCGGCTCCATGTAGGCGATATTCTCGCGCTGGGACTGAGGACAGGCTATCCGCAGCTCGTCACCCGCGGCTGTCCGTCGCATGCGACGGTGCCCGGCTGCCACTGACACCAAGAAGGTCACTCCCTTAGCGGACGAAGCGCGCTGTTCATCTTGGACGCCGGCAGGGCGCGGATTCCCTCGGCGAGTCCGTAGCTCTGCGTGCCGGCGTGGAACACGTCGAGCCGGTCGAGCCGCAAAGTCTGGAAGGCCGACCGCATGGACGGCGTGAGGCGTGGGGCTTCGGCGCGTTTCACCTCGAACCCGTATCGCCGTTCGCCCGCCGCGACGAGCAGATCCAACTCGGCGCCGCTGTGCGTGGCCCAGTGGAAGCACTGCTCCGGGCGCGCGGCGAGCCGCGTGATCACCTGCGAAACGACGAAGCCCTCCCATGAAGCACCCACCTTCGGATGCGAGACGAGTGCGTCGCGGGAGGGAAGACCGAGTAGCGAGTGCAGGATGCCGGAGTCGGCCACGTACACCTTCGGCGACCGCACCTGGCGCTTGCCGATGTTCTCGAACCACGGCGCGAGTTGCCGCACGACGAAGAGCGAGGTCAGGAGATCCAGATACCGTCGCACCGTCGTATGAGCGACGCCGAACGCCCGCCCGAATTCCGCGCCGTTCCAAGTTTGCCCGTGCCAGTGGGCGAGCATGGTCCAGAACCGGCGCAACGTCGCCGGTGGCACCGAACCGCCCAGATCCGCCACGTCGCGCGACAGGAACGTGTCCACGAAGCTGCCCCGCCACCGAACGCTGGCGGATTCGGAGCGGGCCAGGTACGAACGTGGGAAGCCGCCACGCAACCAAAGCCGGTCGATGTCGCGGATCTCCGTTGTTGTGAAGCCGTCGAGTTGATGGAAGGCCACCCGGCCGGCGAGGGTCTCGGACGTTTGTCGCAATAGTTCGGGAGACGCGCTGCCGAGGACGAGGAAACGCGCTGGCGTCCTCGGTCGGTCGGCAAGCACGCGTAGCAGCGGAAAGATCTCCGGCAACCGATGAATCTCGTCGAGCACCACGAGGCCCCTAAGCGGCCGCAATTCAAGGCCAGGGTCGTCCAGGCGGGCCAGATCGGCGGGATTTTCCAGGTCGAACCACGTCGTGAGGGTGCGTGTGGCCGCGAGTTGCCTTGCCAATGTCGTCTTGCCCACCTGCCTCGCCCCGAGGAGCGCGACGACGGGAAACTCCCGCAGCAGCAGGCGAAGGCGTTGCAGAGCAGCTTTTCGGACAACTTCCATACATTGAAATATGAACGAAACGTGCTCATATTTCAATATGACAGCCTGTCTGCCTCAAGGCACGGAAGGGCGGCATCGGCTCCAAACGCGAGCATCGCCAACAGATCTGGAAGAGTGGGAAGTTGGAGGCTAGAAGTAGTAAGCGAACCTCACATACGCCCGCAATCCGCCACCAACCGTAAGGCCGTCGTCCACCGACAACCGGCCGAATTCGTCACCACGCTCGCCCAGGGGAGCGATCACGCCGGCCTGGAGTTCGGAGGCGTCGCCGGGATCGTAGGCGAGCGACATCTGCACCAGCGTGGACGAGTCGTGGACATTGGCGATCAGGCTGAGGCCCTGGCTCACCAGGGGGTGCCAGCGGAACTGCACCCCGGTGGCGATGTAGTTGCGCATCAGGGTGAAGGTCTCGCCCCTGCCGAGGCGCTCGTCGAGTGCCCCGGGAATCGCATCGAGGTCGTCGGGAATCCGCCCGACGCCGAACCCGTTGTGGAAGTACTCGGCGAAGACGTACACCGGATTGCCTCGAACCGGGACGCTCGTGTCGATGTTGACGACGCCCGATAGCGTCCAGCCGCTGGCGTCCTCGACGCCCATGACGTCCGCGCGAAGCAGCGCGCCGCCGACGGGGATCCGGAGACCCAGACCGAGGGCGCCACCGCCGTAGTGCCGGGCGGCCACGATTTCGACCTCGCCTTGGCGGACGAAACCCCTGTACTTGACCGCCAGGCTCGAGGCGTCGGCGTTGGCGTCGGCTTCCGAACGGCGACCGACGGCTAGCAGCTGCAGGTCCGAATCGTCTTCGAACAACCGCTCGACGAGGATCATGTCGTCGCCGGCCTTGTAGTCCCGGTCCACCGTGGTGGGCGCGAAGGGGCTGAAGAGGTCCATGGGGTGGAACACCAGTCCGCTGCCCCAGCTCACGGCCTGGCGACCCACGGTGACGCCCCAGACCCGACTGCGGTACTCCAGGGCGAAACGGTCGAAGCGATGGAACAGGCGGTGACGGTCGCCATCGTCGAGTTCCCACGTCAGATCGATCAGCCGCCTGTCGTCCCCGGAGGGCGTTTGATCAAGGCTTGCTTCGGTGTCGCCGAAGGCCGCGAGCGAGTCCCCGAGCAGCCAGATGGTGGAGTGGTCGACCACCGCCTTAAGCGGGCCGACGTCCGGGCGCCACATCAGGCGCAGATCGGCGCTGTGATCCAGGACTGTCGCCTTGTTCGAGGCGTCGCGCAGGACGTCGCTCGCCGGCAGGTTCTGCGCCGTGGTGAACCACTTGACGCGGGCGTCGAGTTCGGTGGCGCCGGCGCTGCAGACCGCCAGGGCGAGCAGCGCGAAGGCAGCGGGCTTCACGCGTCAGGAGCCGTCTTCGACGACGCGGCCGTCGCGCAGATTGACCTGGCGGCTGGTGTAGCCCATGACCATGGGATCGTGGGTGGCGGTGAGGATGGTCACACCCCGGTTTCGGTTCAGGTCGCGGAGCACGTCGAGCAGCTCCTCGGTGGTGGCCGTGTCGAGGTTGGCGCTGGGCTCGTCGGCGAGCAGCAGCACGGGGTTGGTGACGATGGCGCGGGCGATGGCCACCCGCTGCTGTTGGCCGCCGGACATCTCGCCGGGGCGCCGGTCGGCCAGCTCCGGAATGCCCAGCGACTCGAGGGCCTCGAGGCTGCGCTGTCTCCTCCCCGTCCCGTCGACCCCCTGCAGCTGCAGGATGAACTCGACGTTCTCGAGGGCCGAGAGCACGGGAATGAGGTTGTAGGCCTGGAATACGAAGCCGATCCTGTGCAGGCGCAGATCCGAGAGGCCCGCGGCGGCCAACTCGGTGATTTCCACCCCATCGACGATGATCGAGCCCTCGTTGGGCTGGTCGAGACCGCCGATGACGTGTAGCAGCGTGGACTTCCCGGAACCCGACGGCCCGGCCAGGCTGACCCACTCGCCGGCGTCCAGTTCGAAGTCGACCTGGCGAAGGGCGTGCACGGCCACCGCCTCCTCGTCGTAGGTTCGACTGACGCTGCGGCAGGTGACGACGTTCTCGGTCATTCCGTAATGCCCCTTAGGAATGCTCTGATCAAGCCGTCCTTGGCTTGATCAGAAACGCAAAAACAAGAGCGCGGTCTTTTTTTGCGTGCAAATTCAACTCCTTGTGTCCTTGAATTTGGCGGCACATCCCTGTGCCGCGCTAGGGAAGGTCTTAATCAGACCTTCCCTAGCGCCGAAGCGCCTCCAAGGGTTTGATCTTCACGGCTCGTCGGGCGGGATAGAAACTGGCGACCAGGCCGAGGGCCAGGCTCATCACCGCGACCAGTACCACGTCCTTGGCTTCGGCCACGGGTACGAAGATCGGCCGCATGCCGAACGAGGCGAGACTGTCGTCGAAGGCCGTCAGGTCGATGCCGTCGGCGACGAGCATGAACACGCCGCCGGCGATGGCGATGCCGATGGCCACCCCCACGGCCATGATGAGACTGGATTCGGTGACCACCTGCGCCACCACCGAACGGGGACGCATCCCCAGGGCACGCAGCATGCCGAGTTCGCGGATGCGCTCCATCACGGCGGTGACCAGGGTGTTGACGAGGCCGAACACCAGCGCACCCATGACGACGAGGAAATAGATGTAGATGGAGGTGTCGGCGAAGGCCACCATCGTCGCCGCCTGGGGCTCGAGCTGGCGCCAGCTCTTCACGTCCAGGTCCTCGAACACGGTGGCGAGCGCTTCCATCGTCGTGGCCTCGTGGCTTTCATCTACGAGGCGGATGGAGATCTCGGTCATCGCCTGGGTGCCTAGAAGATCCTGCATCGTGTCCCGGCCGGTGAACACGAACGCACTCTCGACCAGGCTCATGTCGGCACGGTAGATGCCCGCGATGCGGAATCCGGCCTCCCGCGTGCGACCGTCGGCACCCTGGGTCACCAGCACCAGCCGGCGTCCGGCCAGGGTGGCGAGGTCATCGGCGAGCCGCTGGCCGATGACGAGTCGCCGGTCGTCGGGTCCGCTCAATCGGTCGCCCTCGAAGGCGGCGGTGCGGAGAAAGGAGATGGACTCCTGCTCGGGGTCGATGCCGACGAGCTGGATGCCGCGGGTCTCCCGTTCGCTCATGATGACCGCGGGAACCCGAACCCGGGCCGCCCAGCCCCCGAGGGTGTCCGGGTCCAGAACGCGTTGCCATCCGGGGGGCACCTCGAAGCTTCTTTCGATGCCGGGGTCGTCTTGGTAGCCGGGACGCAGCACCTTGATGTGCCCCGTCAGGTTGTCGATGGCGGTGTTCATCATGTCGTGCTGCATGCCGCGCAGCAGCGTGTTGAGAAGCAGCACGCCGGCGACGGCCACGGCGATGGCGGACAGCAGGATGGCGTTGCGCCGTCGGTGGCGCCACAGGTTGCGCCACGAGAACTGCAGCAACAGGCGCACGGGGATGCCGTTGCGGCGCGCCCTGGCGGGCGCGCTGGAACCGGGTGGACTCTGGCGTGTCACTCTTCCTCCCGCAATGCTTCAACCGGCTGCATGCGGCGGACCCGGAGCGCGGGAATCAATGCGCCGAGAAGCGTGCCGGCGAGCATCCACAGCGGAGCTTCGGTCAGGACGTTGAGGTTCAGGGATGGATACAGGCGGTCGGGCATCATCAATTGCGCCGCCAATTGTTCCATGCCTTCGATGCCGCTGACGTCGATGCCGATGGCGGACAGTGGCAGCACCACCGCCAAGCAGAGCGCGATGCCGATGACCACGCCGATGGCCCACACGCACACCGCCTCGATGCCCAGCATGCCGACGATCGCGTTGGGGCGCATGCCGATTGCGAGCAGCATGCCGAACTCTCGGGTGCGTTCGAACACGGTCATGATGAAGGCGTTGATCACCGACATGGCGACGACGATCAGCAGCAGCCAGTACATCATCGCCGCCGACGCGCGGTCGATCTGAATCGCCTGTTGGAGTTCGGGCAGGAGTTCGTTCCAGTCGAGCAGCCGGGTGCCCACCGGCGCCGCCGCCTGCAGCATCGACTTGAGGTCCGTCGCCTGGCGCGCGTCGCGGGTCTCGATGACGAGCCGGTGCACGGCGTCGCCGAGGTCGAAGCCCGCCTGCATCGCGGTGATGCCCACCTGCAGGACGCTGCGGTCGAGTTCCGGTCGGCCGGTGTCGAACAGTCCATCCACGCGCGCCATCAGGGCCGCCACGCCGCCCTCGCCGGTGGCGCCGAGGACGATGATCTCGTCGCCGACGTCGACGCCGAGATTGGCGGCCAGCGCGGCGCCCAAGAACGCGCTGTCGGCGCCGGGCAGGTACTCCCCGGCGCTCAGGTGGTCCGGCAGGCTCGACAACGCCCGGTCGCGGTCGCGGTCGACACCGACGATGAGCGCGCCGAAGCTGCGTTCCCCGGCGGCGACCAGGGCGAAAGCCTCCGTTCGGGGCGACACGGCGACGATGCCGGGCTCGTTTTCGAACCGCTGCGTTAGCGCCGTGCCCTCGGTGAGTGCGTACCGGACCTCCGGGTTGTCGAAGTACTCGGGGTGCTGCACCTGCAGATGGCCGGCCATCAGGCTGGTGGCGGTCTCGATCCAGGCGTCGTAGGAACCCGCCTGCATCGACATCGAGACGGACACCAGGAAGATCGCGAACCCCATTCCGGCGGCCGACATCCAGGTGCGCAGCCGACGTCGCCACAGGTTGCGCCAGGCGACGCGGACGAACATCGCCCCGGTGTCCTTGGCGCGCGCATTCTTGGCGCGCGAATAGCGGCGGGAGTCGGTCAACGTTCGCCCCGGAGCGCGAAGGTGGTGAACAGGCCGTCGTCGACCTCCGCGTCGAAGTCGGCGTGCAGATAGCGGATCTCGGTCCAGCGGTCGTCTTCGCCGACGGGTGACATGCGCATGGTGATCGGAATAGTGCGCCCGCCCAACTCACCGACCTCCATGGTCTGCATGTGCTTGAGAGGCTCGAGACCCTGATCATAGAACGTCTGCGCCAAGATCACGTAGTCGTCGCGCAGGACCAGGGCCTCCTTGCCCCACACCACGGGCGCATCGTCGTGGGGGATCAGCTCCAGGGTGTAGATCGTGTGCCCGTCGCGTTCCTCGGTATGGGCGATGTGGACGTCGTAGTGGCGCAGGTACTTGTCGGTGCGCGACAGGTCGTTGTAGGAGAAGTCGGACCCTTCCCACTGCTGGGACATCATGCTCGACGGCAGACTGAACTCGCGGCCGATCCTCGGCGCGTAGGTCCACATGCGATCGCCCCGCTTGAGCGTCGCGACGCCGGCGCTCTTGGGCGGTGCGGTGAAGCGGATGAGGGCGTCTTCGCGCCCGCGCGTCCATGCCGAGATGGCCATCTCGCGTTCCCAGCCGGGACGGTGGATCGTCATCGTCAACTCGGTGTACGAGGACACGCCGCGGGTGAGATCGAGGGCGCCCTCGAGCAGGCGCCAGCCGGTGACTTCGGCGGCACGCTCTGCGGCGGCGCTGGAAGTCGCCGCGACGAGCCCGACGAGCGCCGCGATGGTTCCTGCGGCTTTCGCCACCCCGCGGCCGCGTGCGGTGGTTCCGCTTGAATCCTGTGACGTCAAAAGATCGTGGCCTCGCTTCGCGAAAAGAAGAAGCGTCGTGTGCGGGCCGACATCCTCGCCGCCGCTGCCGGGGGCATCGACACTGCTCAAGAACGTTAGAGCGGCAACGCCGTCGTGTACTTGACCTGGCGCAGCGCGAAGGTCGAGGTGAGGTTGCCGACCTCCGGCAGGTGCACCAGGGTCGCCTTCAACAGCCGCTCGTAGGCCCCGACGTCGGCGACGACGACGCGCAGCATGAAATCCGTCTCGCCGGACACGGTGTAGCACTCGACGATCTCCGGGACGTCCTGCACGGCTTCCTCGAAACGGTTCAGGGCGTTCTCCTGGTGGCGTTTCAGATTGACGTTGACGAACACGTTGACCGCCAGATCGAGGCGGGCGGCGTCCAGCAGGGTGACGCGCCGGGTGATGAATCCGCGCTCCTCGAGCTTTTTGACGCGACGCCAGCACGGCGTGTGTGAGATTCCGACCCGGTCGCCCAGTGCCTGCATCGAGAGGTCGGCGCGCTGCTGCAGTTCGACGAGGATTCGGTGGTCCGTGCTGTCCAACAAGTCCATCCTGATAACCTTTGACATTTGGAACGGTTTTTCAATTATCGGGTCTATTCCTGAGAAATAGCAACGCCTTTCCTCTATCCGTTGGCATACGATCATCCACAGGAAACGTCCTCGAGGTAAAAACAACATGCCGGTTCACGCAGCGGCGGTTACGGGGGACTCTCTCGCAGCGGCACGCTACGGGACCGAAGGGGGGACAGCCTATCTGACGGGCATTCAGGCCCTTGTCCGCCTGCCGCTCGATCAGCGACGACTCGACATCCGTGCCGGGCTCGATACCGCTGGGTTCGTCTCGGGATACCGTGGCTCCCCATTGGGCGGCCTGGACCAGGAACTCTGGCGCCGGTCGGCCGAACTCGAAACGCACGGGGTCGTCTTCCAACCGGGCATCAACGAGGATCTGGCCGCCACCGCCGTATGGGGCAGTCAGCAGGTGGGACTGTTCCCAGGCGGGCGCCACGAGGGCGTGTTCGGGATGTGGTACGGCAAAGCGCCCGGACTCGACCGCTCCTCCGATGCGATCCGTCACGCCAATGCGGCGGGAACGAGTCCCTGCGGCGGCGTGCTGTTGGTGGTCGGCGACGACCACGGCTGCAAGTCCTCCACGCTGCCCAGCGCCAGCGAATACGCGCTCCGCGACCTGGGCGTGCCGATACTGGCACCGTCGGATGTGCAGGATGTGCTTGATTTCGGCGTGGCCGGCTGGGCGATCTCGCGCTACGCCGGGTGCTGGGCCGGCCTGATCGCCCTGACCGACATCATGGACAGCGCGCTCACCGTCAATAGCGATCTGGACCGTCACTGTTTCATCTACCCGGCCAACGACCGGGATGGGACTGACGACACGGATGTACACATCCGCCTGGTCGACTCGCCGCTGCAGCAGGAAGCGCGGCTCGCGATCAAGTTGCGGCTCGCCCGGGAATTTGCCTCCGCGAACGGTCTGGACCGGATCGTCGCCGACCCGCGAAAGCCCCGCCTCGTCGTCGTCACGGCGGGCAAGGCCTACGCCGATGTGCGCGAGTCGCTCGACAAGCTGGACATGAGATCGGCAACCGCCATCGCGGATGCCGGCATCCGCCTGGTCAAGCTGGGCATGACCTGGCCGCTTGATCCGGCCGGTGTCAACGAATTCTGCCGAGGAGCATCGCGTCTGCTGGTGGTCGAGGAGAAGCGTCCGTTCGTCGAGGACCAGTTGAAGACTGTCCTGTTCGAACAGCCCATCGAAATAATGGGCAAACACTCTCCTCTCCAACCCCCATCGAACGGGACGGCGGTCCGCAACGACGGCCTTCTCCCGACCACCGGCGAACTCGATGTGCCGACCATCACGGCGGCGCTGGCAACGGTGCTCCAGCGGGTACCCGACACCGGGTACCTGGGCGAGGTGGCGACGGCCGCCAAGGGGATTCCCGACGAACTTCCGGACTCGACGCAGGCGCGCAAGCCGCTCTATTGTGCGGGCTGTCCGCACAACACGTCGACGCGGGTACCGGACGGCAGCCGCGCGGCCGCGGGGATCGGCTGCCACTACATGGCGCAGTGGATGGACCGCAGTACCGCCACAGTCACCCACATGGGCGCGGAGGGGGCCAACTGGATCGGCCAGGCGCCGTTCACCGACGAGTCCCACATCTTCGCCAATCTTGGCGACGGTACGTACTTTCATTCCGGCATCCTCGCCATCCGTGCGGCGGTGGCCGCCGGGGTCAACATCACCTACAAGGTGCTGGCCAACGACGCCGTGGCCATGACCGGTGGCCAACCCGTTGAAGGCTCCCTGACCGTCGCCGACATCGTCGCGCAGGTTCGGGCCGAGGGCGTCGCCGCCGTGCGCGTCGTCGCCGACGACCCGCGACGCCATCGTCGTGCCAAGTTCCGCGCCGTGCCGCGTGACCGGCTTGACGCCGTGCAGCGCGAGCTTCGGGAAACCGCCGGATGCACGGTGCTCATTTACGATCAGACCTGTGCGGCGGAACTGCGCCGGCGGCGCAAGCGCGGTTTGGCGAAAGACCCCGACGTGCGCGTGGTGATCAACGATGCCGTGTGTGAAGGATGCGGCGACTGTTCGGTGCAGTCGAACTGCGTCGCCGTGGAGCCATTGGACACCGAGTTCGGCGTCAAGCGAACCATCAACCAGACGGCCTGCAACAAGGATCTCTCGTGCCTCGACGGGTTCTGTCCGGCGTTCGTGACGCTCTCGGGCGCGAAGCCCAAGGCGACCAACGCCGTCGCCCTCGAAGCTCGCGAACTGCCGCTGCCGGCCATGGACAAGCGTCCGGCCAACATCCTGATCGCCGGTGTCGGCGGCACGGGCATCGTCACGGTGTCGCAGATTCTCGGCACGGCCGCGCATCTCGACGGCGCTTTCGTCTCCACCCTGGACATGACGGGTCTCGCGCAGAAGGGCGGGGCGGTGCAGAGTCACGTGCGCATTGCACCGTCGGGCAGTTCACACGCCCCGACCAGGATCCCCCCTGCTTGCGTCGACACGCTGATCGGTGCCGATGCGGTGACTGCGGCCAGTCGCGACGTGCTGCGCCTCATAGCCCCCCAGCGGACCACCGTGATTGTCGACGGCCACGTGGCGCCGACCGCCGAGTTCGTGATCGGACAGCGACGCGATCCGGGATTCGCCACCCTGGCGGAACGCCTGCGGCAGCGCGCGAAGCAGGTGGTGTCGGCGGACGCCACCACCGCGACGCGGATCGGTTTCGGTTCGACCGCCTACGCCAACATCCATCTCCTCGGCTACGCCTTCCAGGCGGGAACCATTCCGGTGTCCCTCGAAGCTCTGCAACAGGCCATCGCCCTGAACGGCGTGGCCGTCGCCAACAACCTCGCAGCTTTCCACCAGGGTCGCGCCGCCGCGTGCGCCGCCGGGCTCGCGGCCAACGGCACCGGACTCTCGTCCGCCATCGCGCCGCCGTCCGAATGGGCGGCTGCCAGGGACGACACGGGTGCGATGCATCCACCCCGGTCGCGGACACCGGAGACACTGGACGGCAGGGTGGCGACTCGGAGCGCTTTCCTGTTGGCTTATCAGAACCGGGCGCTTGCGGCGCGCAACGAGAACCTCGTCGACGGGGCTCGGAGCGCCGAGAAACGCGTGCGACCGTCGGGCACCTCGCTTACCGAAGCGGTGGTGGAGAGCTACTTCAAGCTGCTGGCGGTGAAGGACGAGTACGAGGTGGCGCGCCTGCACACCGCGCGGCTCGACGGCGGCGGCTTCGCGGCCAAGCTCGACGGCGCTTTCGAGCCCGGATTCAAGGCGACCTACCACTTCGCGCCGCCGTTTCTCGCACGACCCGGCCCGAACGGGCGACCGAGGAAGATGGCCATCGGGCGGTGGATCGTACCGGTGCTGCGGGGCCTCGCGAAGATGCGGTGGTTGCGTGGAACCGTCTTCGACCCGTTCAGGTTCACCCGGGAGCGTCGCTTGGAACGCCAGCTACTCGCAGACTTCGAGGCCGATGTTCAGGTCATCTTGGAACAGCTCGACGAGGCAAACTTCGAGACCGCGGTGGCGCTTGCGCGCCTGCCGATGTCCGTCAAGGGCTTCGGGCCGGTGAAGGAGACTGCGGCGCGGATCGCCGTGAACCGCAGAGACCGCCTGTTGGCCGAGTTGCGTTCGCCGCCGATACCCCGTCGAGAGCCTGCGCTAGCGCGACCTGACGGTCGCGTTGGAAGTTTCGCTGGCGCGTAACTTCTACGGCGCAAGGAGTTGAATTTGCACGCAAAAAAAGACCGCGCTCTTGTTTTTTTGCGTTTCTGATCAAGCCAAAGATGGCTTGATCAGAGCATTCCTAGAGGCGGTGGATGAGCCGGTCACCGTGAACGGCGAGGCGGCCTGAACGGTTCCATCGCCGGACGCGCTGCGTATAATCGCGCCTCCCGCCGCCGGAGATTCGCTGACTTGGCCGTCAAATTGAGGAGCATCCTATGCTTGGCCGTGACCGGGATGGTTGCGGCCACCGCCTTGGCGCAGAGCGTTCCGGCCGGCACCGTCGCCGACATCGAGGAGCGGACCCGGCCGTTCGGCGAGCTCTGTCTCGAAGGTGAGGACTGCGGCGGCGAGGAGAGCGCTCCAGCCGTGGTCGCCGTGCCGACCGGTCGAAGCGGTGCCGATGTCTACGCCAGTGCCTGCAAGACCTGTCACGAGACCGGGCTCAACGAGGCACCGAAGTCGTTCGATCTCGAGGCATGGGCATCGCGCCTGGAGAAGGGCATGGACGAGCTGGTGCGGGTGAGCCGCGAAGGTCTCAACCTGATGCCGCCGATGGGAGCCTGTATGACGTGCTCCGACGACGAACTCCGGGCGGCCATCGAGTTCATGACGACGGCACCGGAGGATTGAGGACGTAGCCGCCGCTGGCAGCTTCGCCGCCAAGACCCCGCCCCATCGCCCTTCCCTAGGAAACCGATTGTTCGTCCATGGCCCGGTAGCCTAAGGCTTCTGCCACGTGTCGGGTGGCGATGTCGTCCTCCCGGTCCAGATCGGCCACGGTCCGTGAGACCTTGCGCAAACGGTGCACGGCGCGCGCCGACAGCCCGAATTGCCTCGCCGCGCGGCGCAATAGCGCAGCGGCGTCGGCTTCCATGACGCAGTAGCGATCGATTTCCCGCGTGTTCAGCGAGACGTTGGCTTTGCCGGCCCGGTGGATCTGGCGCTGGTGCGCGGCGGCGACCGTGGCGCGCAGGTCGTCGTCGTTGTCTTCGGTGGCGGGTGACCATAGGTCGTCTTCGGGCACGGGACCGACTTCGACGCGCAGATCGATCCGGTCCAGCAGCGGTCCGGACAGGCGGCTGCGATACTGTTGGACTTGGTGTGGCGAGCAGCGGCAGCGGGCCTCGTCGCAGACGTAGCCGGCGGGACACGGATTCATGGCGGCGACCAGTTGGAACCTGGCGGGATAGCGCACCGTCTGGCTCACCCGCGCGACGGTGACTTCCTCCGCCTCCAGGGGTTCGCGCAGCGCCTCCAGGACGGTGCGCTGATATTCGGGCAGTTCGTCGAGGAACAGGACGCCGCAGTGCGCGAGGGTGATTTCCCCGGGCACGATCGGATTGCCGCCGCCGACGATGGCGGCCATGGAAGCCGTGTGGTGCGGATCGCGGAATGGACGGTTGCCGAAAGGCGGTGAGGCTCGCGTCGATACCGAGTAGACGTTGGCCACGTCGATGGCCTCGGCGGGTGTCGGCGGCGGTAACAGGCCGGGCAGACGTCGCGCGAGCATGGTCTTGCCGGTACCCGGCGGCCCGGTCATCAACATGTGGTGGCCGCCCGCCGCCGCCACTATGAGTGCGCGTTTCGCATGCTTTTGTCCGCGTACTTCCGACAGCGAGGTCGTCGGGCGGCGGAGGGTGTTTTGGGGTGGTGGCGGATCGGGTTCGGGCAGATCCCGGGTCTCGAGCAAGCGCACCACGTCGAGCAGCGTCCTGACCGGGTAGTAGCCGATGTCGCGAAGCGGGGCAAGTTCGAGTCGATGACTGTCGGGTGCGACCAGGCGGGTACCTTCGCCCGCGAGTTTGGCGGCCGCACAGAAGGCACCCCGGACCGGACGGATGTCGCCATAGAGGGAGAGTTCCCCAAGGAACTCGAGACGGCCGAGGTGATGGCCTTGGACCTGTCTCGTGGTGGTGAGGATGGCGACGGCGATCGCCAGGTCAAAGCGGCCGCCGTGTTTGGCGAGGTCGGCGGGCGCGAGGTTGACCACCAGCCGTCCCTGGGGATATTTCAGCCCGGCATTGCGGATGGCGCTGCGGACCCGGTCCCTGGCCTCCCGAACCGCCGTCTGCGCCATGCCCACGAGGGTGAACGACGGGGTCCCTGTTTGGAAGTGTGCCTCGACGAGGACCTTCGGGGCGTCGATGCCGACCTGCGCGCGGGTTCTCACGGGAATGGACATGCGTGCCGAGTTTAGGAGGCCGTGCGGTTGCCGAGCAGCGGCCATTGGCCATCGGCGGTGTAAGCCAATGCCCACGGCTACGTCGTGCCGCACCAACATGGTGCTCCACACGGGCTGGCGTGCACGACAAAAGTGCCCTCTCTTGGGCAGCATTTCGTAATGTATTGAAACCCTTGGGAAAAATTTCTGGCACAGTCCGTGCTCTTTGAGCATCATATGCGCATCGGCGTGTCCGTCGGACACCGCCGACGTTCGTAAACAGTTCGATAAGGGGACTACTGAAATGAAGAAACTCTCGACAGTACTGACGGCCTTTGCGGCAATGGCGCTGTCCGTCCCCGCGGCCCAGGCCGCGGAAGTCTCGGGCAACGTGACGTTGGCGTCAGACTACCCAGTCCGTGGTTGGTCGCAGACAATGCGCGATCCGGCCATCCAGGGCGGTTTCGACCTTGGTTTCGAATCCGGACTCTACGTGGGCACCTGGGCCTCCAACGTCAACTTCGGCGCGAGCGATAGTGGCGATGTGGCATCCATGGAGTGGGATGTCTATCTGGGCTGGAGCGGCGAGATCGCCGACGGCATCGAGCTCGACGTGCAGGCTATCCACTTCCAGTATCCGGGCGACACGGAACTGAACTATCAGGAGGTGTTTGTCGGCCTGGGGATTGGCGACTTCTCGTTGGGGGTCAACTACTCGCCGGCGTACCTTGCCGTTTCCGGCGAGACGTTCTTCTACCCGCACGCCGGCTACAGCATGAGCGTAGCGGACGATATCACCCTGGACTTCGGCGTCGGTCTCAACATCGCCAAGAGCGACGACTTCTTCGGTGAGGACAACGAGTACGTGGATTACTCGGCGACGGCCAGCATGCCCTTGGGTGGCATCAACTTCGGCATCGGCATCGTCGGCACGACGGTCGACGACTCCGCCTGTGAGCGCGACTGTGAAGCTCGGGTAATGGTGTCACTGTCCAAGGATCTCTAGGGGGCGGGCTCCGGCGCGCCTGTCGAACAACGGGTGCGCCGACGCCGACCTGCGTGGAGCCACACTTGAATGTCTGACAACGACTCAACGAGTTCAAGGAAACCAGCAACATGAAACTCATCACGGCAATCATCAAACCGTTCAAGCTCGACGACGTCCGGGAAGCTCTCTCGGATATCGGCGTCCAAGGCATGACCGTGACGGAGGTGAAAGGGTTCGGTAGGCAGAAGGGGCACACCGAACTTTACCGCGGCGCCGAGTACGTCGTGGACTTTCTACCGAAAGTCAAGATTGAGGTGGCGATTGACGACGGTCTACTCGACCAGTGTCTCGAAGCCATCAGCAAAGCCGCGAACACGGGGAAGGTGGGAGATGGAAAGATCTTCTACAGCTCTCTGGAAGGGGCAGTTCGCATTCGAACAGGGGAAAGCGGAACAGACGCCGTTTGACCTGCTGCCACTTCTAGGAGCAATTCAACGTGGAAGACCTACTGACACAGACCAACTACGCCATCGACACCTTTTACTTCCTGGTGATGGGTGTCCTCGTGATGTTCATGGCGTGCGGCTTCTCGATGCTCGAGGCGGGCATGATCCGGGCGAAGAACACCTCGGAGATTCTCACCAAGAATGTCGCGCTGTACTCCATCTCCTGCATCATGTACCTGCTCGTCGGTTACTACATCATGTACATGAACAACTCCGAGGGCGGCTGGCTGCCGAGCTTCGGTTGGTTGATCGGCGTGGAGAACACCGCCGACGAGATCGTCTCCGGCACCGCCGGTGGCGTGGCGACGGATCACTCCGAGCGCTCCGACTACTTCTTCCAGGTGGTGTTCGTGGCGACCGCCATGTCCATCGTCTCGGGGGCGGTTGCCGAGCGTATGAAGCTGTGGTCCTTCCTCATCTTCGCGGTCGTGATGACGGGTCTCATCTATCCCGTCCAGGGCATGTGGACCTGGGGCGGTGGCGGACTCTCCGCCCTTGGCTACTCGGACTTCGCCGGATCGGGCATCGTCCACATGTGCGGCGCGGCCGCGGCGTTGGCCGGCGTCATCCTGCTTGGACCCCGGGCGGGCAAGTACGGACCCAACGGCCAGGTCAACGCCATTCCCGGCTGCAACATGCCGCTTGCGACCCTCGGCATGTTCGTACTCTGGTTCGGCTGGTTCGGCTTCAACGGCGGCTCGGAGCTCAAGATCTCCAACGTCGACGAAGCCAATGCGGTGGCGCAGGTCTTCGTCAACACCAACATCGCCGCCTGCGGTGGCTTGGTCGCGGCCCTGGTCCTCGCACGGTTGTGGTTCGGCAAGGCCGATCTGACGATGGCGTTGAACGGCGCCCTTGCCGGGCTGGTGGCGATCACGGCCGACCCGCTGTCGCCATCGGCTTTCTGGTCGATGCTCATTGGCGCGGGTGGTGGTCTGCTCGTGGTGGGCTCCATCGTCCTGTTGGACAAGATCCAGATCGACGACCCCGTTGGCGCCATCAGCGTGCACGGCACCTGCGGCATCTGGGGAATCATCGCGGTGACGTTCAACAACGGTGACGCCACGATCCTCGGACAGTTGATCGGCATCGCGGTCATCTTCGCCTGGGTGTTCGGGGCATCGTTCGTCATCTGGCTGATCCTCAAGGCGACCATGGGCATCCGGGTCTCCCAAGAGGAAGAGATGTCCGGTGTCGACATCGCCGAGACGGGAATCGAGGCCTATCCGGAGTTCCAGCAAGCGGCTTGACCGACGCACGACAACGGTCTGGAAAGGGCGCCGAACGGCGCCCTTTTCTTTCCCCGAGGGGGGATCCTCAACGGGCGGGACGACCGCGAGGCAAGAGAATGCTCCGCATTCTCAAACGCGCCCGCACTGACAGTTCCCCGAGGCGGGATCTTCAACGGGCGGGACGACCGCAAGGCAAGAGAATGCTCCGCATTCTCAAACGCGCCCGCAGGGCGCGCCCGCACTGACAGTTCCATGACACAACGCCGCGCTCCGCGGCGTAGATTGGCACCATGCTGGATGAACTAGGCATCGTCGGCATCTCCTGGCGCCAAGTCGGCAGCGAGGCCTTGGCTGACTACTCGTTGCCCGCGGAGACACGCGATGTGCGGCTCGCGTCGTTCGCGCGTTCCCAGGGACTGGCCGAAGTAGCCTACCTAGAGACGTGCAACCGCGTGGAGGTGGTGTTCGCGGATACGGCCGGGGCACCGGCGAGCGACCATCGGGTTGCCGCCTTCGAACTGTTGACGGGATCTGCGCCCAAGCCGGGAGAAGCCGAACGGACCCTGCGGGCCTGGCGGGGCGAGGGTGCCTGCGAACACCTCTTCCTAGTCGCGGCCGGCCTTGACTCGGCGGCGGTGGGCGAGGTCGAGATCGCGGGCCAGGTGCGCCTCGCCCACGACCGGGCAAGGGCGTCGGGGCTGTGCGACACCCGACTCACGTTGCTGTTCGAGGAGGCAGGGCGCATCGCCGCCGCCGTGCGCAGCGCGACGGGCCTCGGCGAGGGATCCGTGTCCCTGGCGGAGGTGGCGGTGGGACACCTTCGTCGAAGACTCGTCCGAACCCCGGGGGCTGTCGCTTTGATCGGTGTCTCCGCGATGACCGAGCGTGCCGCGCTGTCACTGGCCAAGGACGACGTGCCCTTGATCGCGGTGAATCGGACCGAGGACAAGGCGCGTGAACTGGCCGAGCGGTTCGCTGGCCGCCATTCGTCCTTGACCGCCTTCTGCCTCACGCCACCGCCGGTGGAGGCGTTGCTGTGTGCAACGGGCGCCGCCGAACCGGTCCTCGATGCCGAGGTCTTGGCCCGCGTCACCGCAGCCGCGATATCCGGCGAACCGCCGCTCGCCATCGACATGGCGGTTCCCGCCGACATCGACGCCGAGGCGTGCTCGAGGCTCGGTGTGCAACGCATCGGCATGGACGAAATCGTGCACGAAGCCGAGGCCAACCGGAGCGCCCGCCTGCTCGCCGCGGCGGATGCCCGTGCGCAGGTGGACGAGGCCCTGCCCCGGCTGCGCGACAAGGTCGTCGATCGAATCTACGGTCCCATGTTCGGCGCCTTGCAGCAGCACTATCAGGAGACGGCGAGCGCGGGAGTCGAACGCCTGCTCAAGATGTTGGGCGGCGACGTCGACACCGAGGCAGACCCCGAGGCGGTCCGGGAGGAGATAGAAGCCTGGGCACAATCCCTAGCCCGGCGCATGGCGCATCTTCCGACCGTTGGCCTCAAGGGCCTCTTGCGTTACGGTCCCGAAGGCTCGCTGGACGCGTTCCTGGACGGGCTCGATCCCGAACGCCGGAATCTGCTTCGCGGTGTCGTGGACGGTGGGCGACGGAAGGATCGGAATGATCAGGGAGCCGGCGATGATACTGAAGCGTGATCCGACCAAGGCACTGCAGACGGGGTTCCTGGCGATGCTCGTTGTCGCCACCGCGCAGGTGGCATGGTGGATCGCGGACCAACGGTGGCTGGCCTGGGATGAACAGGATCGCGTTGTCGCGCTCTTCGAGGCCGACGCCAAGGCGGTGACCGCATTGCTGGCTGACGGTGCCGCTCCGGGGCGTGCCGGCTGGGCCCAGGTTGCCGACGATCTCCCGCACCTGGTCTTCGACCCCGTCGCCGGCACCGTATCGGTCCGTCCCGAGGCCGTTGATCGGCTGGCCGATGAAGTCGCATCCCGGATCAACCGCTACGCCTGGGAGGGAGGCTTCTTCCTCCTGGTTTTGCTCGTCGGCATGTCGGTGCTCACCCGGGCCATTCGCCACGACGCCCAGTTGCGCCGTCGGCAGCAGAACTTTATCGCCGCCGTATCCCACGAATTCAAGAGCCCACTGGCCAGCATGCGGCTGTCGGCGGAGACGCTCGCCGTACGCGGCGGCGACGAGGACAGCCGCCGCCTGGGAGGGCGATTGGTGGAGGATGGCGATCGCCTGCTGCGCCTCGTCGACAACCTGCTCGACACCGCGCGCGTCGACGATGACCGCATCGGTCTGCGCCGCGAGAACGTCTCGCTCCGGGCCGTCGTCGAGGCCGCCCGGGCCGAACACTCGGCGCAGGCGGGAAGCCATGGGATCGACATCCTCGTGGACGTGCCCGATGTCGACCTCGACGCCGATCCGCTGGCCATCGAGAGCGTGCTCCGCAACCTTCTGGACAATGCCGTCAAGGCGTGCGTCGTGGGAGAAGGTCGGGAGATCAGCATCGAGGCGCGAGTGGAAGGTTCCACGGTGACCATCGTCGTCGCCGACGACGGTGCGGGCTTCCCGCCCCGGGAGGCAGGCCTGATCTTCGACAAGTTCTACCGCTCGGGAGAGGCGGCGGAGACCCCCATGCCGGGCACCGGGCTCGGACTCTATGTGGTTCGCCGACTCGCCGAACTGTCGGATGCGCGGGTGGAGGCGAGGAGCGAGGGACCCGGGCGGGGCGCGCGGCTGACCGTCACCTGGCCGGCCGCCTGACGACAATGGGCGCCGAACACCGTCCAGCGAGGATTCTCGTCGTCGACGACGAAGTCCACCTCGCCGCCGGCATCCGCGAGAACCTGCTCGCGGAGGGTTACGTGGCACAAACCGCCGCCGACGGCGCCGAGGGTCTGCGCGCGGCCCGGGCCGAGTCCTTCGACCTGATCGTGCTCGATGTCGCGATGCCGGAGATGGACGGACTCGAGCTCTGCCGGGCGTTGCGCGAAGACGGCGTCGAGACACCGGTGCTGTTCCTGACGGTTCGCGGTGCACCGGAGGACCGCATCCGCGGACTCGAGGCCGGCGGCGACGACTATCTCGTCAAGCCCTTCCATCGCCAGGAACTGCTGCTCAGGATCGCGGCGATCCTGCGCCGCACGAGGTGGTACCACGACAGTACCGCGAAGCTGCGCTTCGGCGGCAACACGGTGGATTTCCACACCTACCGCGCCCAGGCCTGGGACGGTGGAGAGCACGTCCTGACCCACAAGGAGGCGATGATTCTGAAGCTCCTGGCGGAACGCACCGACGAGGTCGTCGGTCGTGAAGACATACTCGACAAGGTCTGGGGCTACGAGGTGTTTCCGTCCACGCGCACCATCGACAACTTCATCGTTCGCCTGCGTAGGCGATTTGAACGCAACCCGGAAGCGCCCACGCACCTGCACACCATTCGCGGGGTCGGCTACCGGTTCACCCGCGAACCCGAGACACTGGTGGCCAGCTCGTGAACCTGCTCCTCGACACCATCCGCGGCGAGCCGGTTGCACGGCGTCCGCTGTGGATCATGCGCCAGGCCGGGCGCTGCCTGCCGGAGTACCGGGCACTGCGCCAGTCGCACTCGTTCAAGACCTTGTCCGGTACGCCCGAACTGGCGGCCGAGGTGAGCCTGTTGCCGTTCAAGCGCTTCCCTTTCGATGCCGCCATTGTGTTCGCGGACATCATGAGCCCGCTGCCGGCATTGGGGGTCGAGTTCGATTTCGCGCCGGGCCCGGTGGTGGCCGATCCCATCCGCGACCCGTCTGGCGTGGATCGGCTCCGCTCCCCGGACCCTGGCGAAATGGCCCCGGAGGTGATCGAGACGGTTCGGACGGTGCGCGGCGCGGTGCCGGCTGAGGTGGCGGTGCTGGGCTTCTGCGGCGCGCCGTGGACCCTGGCGGCGTACCTGGTGGAGGGCCGGGGGGTCAAGGACTTCCCCACGCTGCGCGCCTTCACGGCCGCCGAGCCCGACCTTCTCGACGCGCTTCTCGCGAAACTGTCGGCCGCGATGGCCGCCTACCTGATCGCGCAGGCGCGCGCGGGTGCCGATGCCGTGCAGGTGTTCGACTCCTGGGCGGGACTGCTGTCGCTGACCGACTGGCAACGGTTGATCCGTCCCCACTTGGAGTCGATGCTCGTTGCCGTGGGCGAGGCCGGGGTGCCGAGGATCCTGTTCGTGCAAAACGCACCGCACCTGGTGGATGCCTACGCTGAGCTGCCCGCCGAAGTGGTCAGCGTGGATTGGCGCGAGGACATCGCCGCTGCCCAAGGCCGCTGGCCGGCGCGCGCGGTGCAGGGCAACATCGACCCCGCCGTCCTGCTCGGCGGTGCGGCACCGACCCGTGCGGTGGCGAAAGACCTGCTGCGCCGTGTGGGTGGGCGTGGCCACATCGTCAACCTGGGCCACGGCCTGTTGCCCGAGACGCCCCTCGAGAGCATCGAGGCGCTCGTCGAAGCCGTGCACGGCGAGGTTCGCCATGAGTAGCGAAGAGCGCGACAGCGAACAGCACGCGGCACGGAGCGACTCGCCGGACCTGGCCGAGAAGGGCCGCAGCAGAGGCCAGCCGATTTCACTCGACCGGCGATTGTTCATGAACTTCACGGCCTGGGAGGGCCCGGCGGACGCGGCGGCGGAGGCGCTCGCCGCCGCCGGCATCGAGGGGGCGCTGTACGAGGACGTCAACGACCCCCGCGGTATCGGCATCCTCGCCATGGCCGAGGATCCGACGGTCTTCGTCACCACGCTGCGCGAACGCTTCAACGCCGGACCGTTCGCGGCGATGACCCGCAAGCCCGAGTTCGACATGCTCGGGCGGACCTATTCGATCGGCTACGAGTCCGACCTAGAGGAGGTGTTGTTCGACCGGCCGCGGAGCCGCGTAGTGAACCCGGAACTGCGCTGGGTGGTCTGGTATCCGCTGCAGCGCAGCAAGTCGTTCTACCGCTTGTCCGATGACCGCCAGCGGGGGATTCTCGGCGAACACGGCAGCATCGGGCGCCGCTACGGTGAGGCCGGGCTCGCGGCCGACGTGCGTCTCGCCTGCCATGGCCTCGACCGCAACGACAACGACTTCGTCATCGGACTCCTCGGTGCCGAACTGCATCCGCTGTCGGCGCTCGTGCGCGAGATGCGCGCCACCGAACAGACTTCACAGTACCTCGACCGCCTCGGACCGTTCTTCGTGGGCCGCGTGGCGTGGCAGTCCGGTTCCCGGTGACCCGAGGGTCGCAAGAAGGCTTCGACGACGAAGCGCGCGGCTACGACGCAGTCCTTGTGGTGTCCTTCGGCGGCCCCGAGGGACCGGACGAGGTCATGCCCTTCCTGGACCGCGTGCTCGCGGGACGCCCGGTACCGCCACCGGTCAAGGCACGCATCGCCGCCCGCTACGCGCGCTTCGGCGGGGTCAGCCCGATCAATGCACACACGCGCGAGTTCATCGCCGCACTCGAGGGCGAACTCGCCGCCTGCGGGCCAAGGCTCCCGGTCTACTGGGGGAACCGGAACTCGGCGCCTTTCCTCGCCGATGCGCTTCGCCGGATGGCGGCGGACGGCATCGAGCGCGCCATCGCATTCGTGACCAGCGTGTTCGGCTCCTACAGCGGCTGCCGACAGTATCGCGAGAATCTGCATGCCGCCTTGATGGAGGCCGGCTCGCCGGCGCTTGAGATCGACAAGCTGCGGCTGCCCTACAACCATCCGGGATTCATCGCCGCCGTCACCGATCGGGTGCGAGCAACGCTGGCGACCGCTGGCGACAACGCGACATTGCTGTTCTCGGCTCACTCTCTCCCCCTGGCGATGGCAAGGAACTCGGACTACGAAGCCCAACTCGCCGAAGCGTGTGGCTTGGTGGCCGATGCCGTCGGTCGGGAAGATTGGCGCCTCGCCTACCAGAGCAACAACGCTCGCTCGGGTGATCCCTGGCTGGAACCCACGGTGGAGGACGCGATGGTCGTCGCGTCGGACCAGGGCATCGACACCGTGGTGGTCGTGCCCATCGGCTTCGTCTGCGATCACATGGAAGTCGTACTCGATCTCGATGTGGAAGCCCGTGAGATCGGCGAGGAGCTCGGACTGCGCTTCGTTCGCGCCGCCACGGTGGGTTCGCATCCAGAATACGTCGGCATGGTGCGTCGCTTGATCGAGGAGCGGATGGCCGCGTGCCCTGAGCGTCCGACTCTCGGCCGCCGCGGACCGAGCCCGGACTTCTGTGCCGTGGATTGCTGTCTCCGGGGTCGTCCGGCCGCCCGGTTGCCGACGCTGTGCGGCATGGAGACGACCACGGGAACGCCCGCCGGATGAGCCTCGAGCGAAACCGCGACGTGGTCGTGATCGGCGCGGGACTCGCCGGACTCACCGCCGCGCTGCGGCTGCAGGAAGCCGGCTGCGATGTCGAGGTACTGGAGGCCAAGGGCCGCATCGGCGGACGCGTGCGTTCGATCCGCCGTGGCGACGACGTGGAGGAAGCTGGCGGCACGACCGTCGGTGCAGGCTACCGCCGGGTCATCGACGCGGTGCGGCGTCATGGCGAACGACTCGTGGACGCCACGGCGATGCTCGGCTTCTTCCGCGAGCAGGACCTTGTGCTCGACGGCGAGATCGTCCGCCAGGCCGACTGGCCCGCACATCCCGCGAACCCGTTCCCGGAAGCGGACAGGGAACACATGCCGTGGACCTACGCCCGAGTGCTGACCTCGCGGCACAACCCGCTGTCCGGTCCCGGGGCCTGGCTCGAGTCGGACGCACGGCACCTCGATGTGTCCATGCACGACTGGATGACGGACCTCGGACTCGACGAACGCGCCGTGGCGCTGGGCTACGGGCTCAATTCCAGCTACGGCGAAGACGCCCGCGACATCTCCGCGTTGATGATGCTGGGCCGGGCGGCATTCTCCACGGCGCAACGCCGACACGCGCCCGCCGGCGTTGTCGGCTACACGGTCCTGGGCGGTGCCCAACGTCTCCCGGACGCCATGGCAACCGCGCTTGCCGACGAGGTGCGGTTGTCGAAGGCGGTCGTCGCCATCGACAGCGTCGGGGCTGTGGCGAGCGTGCGCTGCGCCGACGGTACCGTGCACCGCGCATCTCACGTAGTGTGCGCCGTGCCCTTCGGTGCACTCAGGAACATCGCCTTCGAGCCCGCCCTCTCGGGTGTGCAGGCCGAAGCCGTGGCGGAGCTACCCGGTCAACCCATGACCCAGCTCTACTTCGCCGCGAGGTCGAGATTCTGGGAACTCGACGGCCATGCCCCGAGCCTCTTCACGGACGGCGTCGCCGGCATGTTCGCGGCGGCGCGACGGGGCGAGGATCCGCAGGCGGTGACGGGCTTCACCGCGTGGACCATGGGGCCGAATGCCCGGCGGCTGGATGCGGTGTCGTCGGCACGTGCCGCCGGCATGGTCGTGGAAGCGGTCGAAGCCGTGCGTCCGGCCGCCCGCGGACAACTCGAGTACATCGGCCGCCAAAGCTGGGGCGCGGACCCATTCGCCGGCGGTGGCTGGGCCTACTTCAGACCGGGTCAAGTCGCCCGGTTCGCGGCGGCCATGGGCGCACCCCACGGTCGCATCCACTTCTGCGGCGAGCACCTGGCCCGCGTAGACCGGGGCATGGAGGGAGCGATGGAATCGGGCGAACGGGTAGCACAGGAGATCGTCGGATGAATGTCGACAACAGCACGGTTGTGCGTATCGCCAACGAGAGCTTCGCGTCGATGCTCGGGGTCGAACTGCTCGAGCACGACAACGACCGCGTCGTGGTCAAGCTGCCCTATCGCGGAGAACTCGGTGTCGGACGCGTACACGGCGGCGCCATCAGCTCGCTGGTGGATATCGCCGCCACCGCGGCCTTCTGGTCGTCGCCCGACGTCACACCCGCATCGCGGGGTGCGACCGTGGGCTTCACGATCAACTTCCTCAACCTGGCGGTGGCCACCGACCTGATCGCAACCGCCACCGTCCGCCGCCGCGGCGGCACCCTGTGCACCGGCGACGTCAGCGTCCGCAACAGCGCCGGCGAGGAAGTCGCAACGGCGATCGTCACCTACAAGCTCACGGGGTATCGGTCGGCGACACGTTGAGCGTTTTCCTCATGCCGGCAAAGGGCAATGCGGTGAGACACAGTTGCCTATAGGTCGGCCATATCAACGCGCACCGGGCCTCCTGCAATGGCATCGGTGCAGCGAATACAAAACTCCCGGTTGCAGCGAGTCAGTACCGGTCGCGCCTCGATGGCCGCGGCGGCGAGATCGATCGCAGCTTGTGCCGGAAACACGCGCCAGACACTCCCACCCACAACCTGGCGCCGCTCAAGTTCGGCCAGCACGTTGTCGAAGGCGCCGAAACCTCGGGAGCAACCGCCGACCGCAACAGCGACCGCTTCGCCGTCGGATGCGTTGGCCCAGCGCCGAAAGAGCCGTCGGCCCGCCAGTTCCTCGGCAGCGTGTAGGGCGGTCATCGATTCAAGTCCCACTCCCATCAGGAGTATGTTGCCGCGGCGACGTGCCAACTCCCTGATGGGCGCATAGACGTCCGATCCGGTCTGCCCGCCGACGATGACTTCGGCATCGGGGCCGGCCGCCGAGAACGAGTTGAGCGGGTGCATACCCCTCGCGCTACCACGCATCCGTAGAAGAGTCGCCACAACAGCACCCATGTCTCGGTCGACCTCACGACACGTCGGCGTGTACACGAGACCAACGCCGGCTGTTGGGCCCTCAAAACCAGCTTCGATCCCGTTGTGCTGGAGAGCGGCTTGGTGGGCGGGCCGCGGGACGCCGAATGTCCACGAAAAGGACGGCACCAGGATCGTCCGGCCACCTTCGAGCAGACCCCGGAGGACCGCCTGGGGCCCAACACGGAAATTGCCGAAAGACGCGAGGCTGCTATGAACCATGAGCGGGCGGTCGCCAAGGCGCAACTGCTTTGAGGCCGAAGCGATGGTGTGGTGATCGACCCGCATCGCGTCAGGGTGGTCTGGTCCGGGTCACCTCGGTCGCGACAAGGGCGTCGATTTCGATATCGGTGAACTCGAGCTCACGCAGAATCGACCGGGTCTCGGAGGCGAACGCAGCGGTGAGTTCGCGGGACTGAAAGCCGCCCCCGTCGAGGGCTACCGGCGGGGAGAGTACGGTGAAGTCGCCGGCGTCGGGGTGGCGAAGCCGTTGGAACATGCCGTTGGCGACCGCCTGCTCGTCGTCGAACAGTTCCACCGGGAACTTCACCGGCGAGACGGGAACGCCGGCGTCGTTCAGCCGTGCGATCCAGTGTTTGGCCGGCTTGGCCCGGATGATCGCCTCCACTTCGCTCTGGAACCGGTCGTAGTGGTCTTGGTGGCCTTCACCCTCGGGCTTGTCGAGAAGCGGATCTTGGACATCGAGGACATCCAGGAACTTGCGCCGCAGGGAGTGGCTGCCGCAAGCGACCGAGATGGGGGCGTCGGCCGTGTCGTAGGTTCGGAGGTAAATCCTCAGCATCGGTGCCGTGCGGGCGCTGGTCATGGTGGCGGCCTGCTCGGCGTATCCGGCACCGTCGCGACGCAGCCGCGAGAGTTCGGCCAGGATGCGATCGTGACGGGGTGCGTCTTCGGTTTCGGAGCGAACCAGTTGGTTGTTGGCGAGGGTCATGGCGGCCTGCATGAGTGACACGTCGACGCTGCCGCCAACACCGGTCCGTTCCCGCCTGAGCAGTGCGGCACAGACGCCGAACGCCAAGGTCATGGCGCACATGTAGTCGGCGATGACCGGATCCCCTGAAGTCGGTCGACCGTCCTGCAGGCGGCCGTTCACCGCCATCAACCCGCTGCGCGCCTGAACGACGGGATCCATGGCCGAGTACGACGCCTCAGGACCCTTCGTGCCGAATCCGGTGACCGAGCCGACGACCAGGCGTTCGAACCGTCGGCACAGTGTTGGCGCGTCGAGCCCGAGTTGTTCGGCGAGGCCGGGACGGAAATTCATCAGCGCCACGTCCGCACGCCGGAGCAGCCGATCGATCACGGCACGGGCGTCCGGGTGGCGGATGGCCAGTGGCAGCGATCGCTTGCCCCGGTTGCGGGACAGGAATATCCGAGTCTCGCCGGGAACGATCTGACGCAACTGGCGCGCGGGGTCGCCGGTTGGCGGCTCCACCTTGATGACCTCGGCACCGCCTTCGGCCAGCAGTTGGCCGCAGAAGGGGGCCGACACGAATTGGCCGAACTCCACGACTCGGATGTTGGCGAAGGGCTGACTCTGGTCCATGGCCTGTTCGGATTGGGTGTTTCACTCCGGGGACTTGGCTAGTGGTGAGAATAACCGACATGGCGACTCTGCAAGGTGTGCTGTTCGGCATTGTTTGTTGAAAATCCAGCCTTGTGCTTGAGATTTTCAAGAATTATGGTGGGTTTGGTATGTTAGTCCCCCGTCGAAACGCTGCCCGTCGCATTGCGGACTCCTTTCGCGTCCATCCGTCCGTCGCGCTCACCGGGCCGCGGCAATGCGGCAAGACGACGCTCGCGGAGCAAGTTGCAGCGGCGCACGTGGACGTGCATGGATCGGGCTCGGTAACCCGTTTCGACCTGGAGCGCGCCGCCGACCGACGCCGGCTGCAGACGCCGGAGCAAACGCTGTCGCCGCTGACAGGTCTCGTGGTCATCGACGAGATCCAGCGCGAGCCGGGCTTATTCGAGACACTCCGCGTACTCCTCGATCGCCGCGACGAGCCAGCCCGGTTCCTGCTTCTGGGCAGCGCATCGCCGGGCGTGGTGGTCGGGGCATCAGAGACGTTGGCTGGCCGGGTCGGTCTGGTGGACCTTTTCGGCTTTGACCTGACGGAGGTCTCGCCGACGGCTTGGCGCGCGCTCTGGCAGCGCGGCGGGTTTCCGCGCAGCTATCTCGCCCCGGACGAGGCCGCGTCGTCGCTGTGGCGCGGAACCTTTACGGAGACGTTCCTGCTCCGCGACATCGTGGCGCTCGGCATCAACGTACCGGTCGAGGCTCTGCGTCGGTTCTGGACCATGGTCGCCCACTACCACGGTCAAGTCTGGAACGCGGCCGAATTCGCTCGGGCGATCGGTGCCGGCGAGGCCGCCGCGCGCCGCCATCTCGACATCTTGGCGGCGGCCGGCATGGTGCGAGTGCTACCGCCGTGGTTCGAGAACCTGAAGAAGCGCCAGATTCGGGCGCCAAAGATCTACGTCCGCGACACCGGCCTCCTGCACAGCCTGCTCGGCCTCGACACCGCCGATGATCTGTACGGCCATCCCAAGGTAGGCGCTTCGCTCGAGGGTTTCGGGATCGAACAGATCCTGTCCTGTTTCGCACTGCGCGAAGCGTATTTCTGGGCGACGCACGGGGGTGCCGAACTCGATCTCCTAGTCACCGTCGGCGGTCGGCGCTTCGGGTTCGAGTTCAAGGTCAGCGACGCGCCCGGCACGACGAAGTCGATGCGGATCGCTTTGCAGGATCTCGCCTTGCACCACCTTTGGGTTATCTATCCTGGCGACGAGACGTATGCGCTGGATGAACGGATCACGGCGCTGCCGATCGCTTGCGTGCCGAGTTTGAGCTTCGACTGACCCCCGAGGTATCCGAGTGAGAAGCGTACTGTCGGGATGTCGTCGCCGAGATAGAATCGATTGCTGGTCAACGTCGAATCTGGGGGATCCATGCAATTCGGGGCGCAATTGGTCAACTACTTCTGTGAATGGGACGACACCTTGGCAACCGTCAAGGCGGTTCAGTCCGGTCGCTGGCACAGCCTGTGGTGGTCCGACCACTTCCTGCCGCCGGTGGGGAGGGCGGACATGGAGCACGAACGTGCCTTGGAAGGCTGGTCGCTGCTGACCGCTGCGGCGGCCATCACCGAGCGGTTGCAGCTTGGCCTGCTGGTCACGGGCAACACCTACCGAAACCCGGCGCTGCTCGCCAAGATGGCGTCGACCATCGACCAGATTTCCCACGGTCGGCTCATCCTCGGCATCGGCGCCGCCTGGTTCAAGCGCGAGCACGAGGCCTACGGCTGGACCTTCCCGTCCTTGAAGGAACGCTGCGACCGGCTCGAAGAGGCGCTGGAGGTCATCAAGCTCCTCTTCACCGAAGGCAATGGCGGCTTCGCCGACTACGACGGGCGCTACTACAAGCTCGATCACTGCCCGCTGTCGCCGCCCTGCCACCAGAAACCGCACCTGCCGATCCTGGTCGGTGGCAACGGCGAGAAGCGCACGCTCAAGACCTGTGCGAAATACGCCGATATCTGCAACATCGACTTCAACAACCCCGGCGGCGTCGACGTGTTCCGCCACAAGATCAACGTCCTCGAGCAGCACTGCGAAGCCATCGGTCGGGATCCGGCCGAGATCAAGAAGACCCTGCTGATCCCGATGCGCCTGGAGGACGACGAGGCCAAGGCCGCCGAGATCCGCGCCCAGCGCGGCAGCTGGGTGCTCTACGGGCCACCGTCCTACGTGATCGACGTCATCGGCGGCTACATCGACGCCGGTTGCGAGGAGATGATGTTCTCTGCCGTGCCGACGAGAGCCGAGTACTTCGAACGCATCGACGCGGACGTGCTTTCGGCGTTCGACTGATGGCCAGCTACCGCCCGCACCACGTCCACCTGATGAGTCACGACGCCATGGCGGCGGGTGCCTACTACGAGCGGATGTTCGGCGCGGAACTCGTCGCCTCGAAGGGTGCCAACGGGTTGCCCCGGGCGAATATGAAGCTGGGCGACCAGATCATCCTGATCTCGACGGTGCTGGAGAGCGTCACGCAGACGGCGTCGGGCCCGCACAGTTGTCTTGGCCTCGACCACATCGGCATCGCCGTGGACGACCTTCAGGCGGCGATTGCCGATCTCGACGCAAAGGGCGCGGCGTTCCTGATGAGACCCCGGGACGGCAAGGGACGGATCGCGTTCGTGAAGGGTCCCGACTCGGTCAGCATCGAGCTGGTGCAGACGGGACGTTGAGCCTATCGGCCTTGGCGAGGATTCTCCCAGCGCAGACCGCTGAAACGGGCGAAGTCGGTATCGCAGGAAACCAACGTCGCATCGTGGGTGATCGCGAGCGCCGCCAGGTGGGCGTCGGCGGTGAGATTGCCGGCTGCACCGGTCTTGCTGAGAATTTCGCGAAGAGTGCGCCAGTGATCCGGTTTCTCTGAGATGGTGGTGACAACGTCGGTGGTAAGCCACAGATCGACCTCTCCGAGCGCTTCGTCCACAGTCGCCGGTTGTCGATAAACCCTTGGATTGGTCGATATTCGCAGGAATCCCGATAGGACCATCCACGGCAGGCCGATGGACTCGTCGCCAGTCAGCGCACGTTCCCACCAGCGGCGAACGGTGCCGTTGGGGTCGCTGTCCGGATTGACGGCATAGAGCAGGATGTTGACATCGACGAGCTTCACTTGCGCGACGCCAGTTTTCGGGCGACTTCTTCGTCCTCCAACGCGGCGGCAAGCGCAAGTGCCTTGTCGATCCCGACACGCGGCACGCCCATGCGGAAGGTGTTCTGCTTGAACGGCCCGCGCTTTTCCGTTTGTTTGCGCGGTGCTGAGAGACCAACCCGCAGCGTTCGATTCAACATTCGTGTCAGGGAGACGCTTTCCGTTTGAGCTCTGGCTCTCAGCTCGACCATGAGGTCATCGTCGATACGTACCGTGCTTCTCATGGTGATATGACCTCTTCGACAGTGATGCCATAGCATCAATGTATAGTCGGCATGGTGGGTCGTCAAGTGAAGCGAGTCGCCTCACACGGCGACCGCTCTTGGTTGTCGCACGCCGCGAGGTGCCTCCATGGAAGCCGATGTATCAATGGCGGGGTGCAGGAACCCCGGCCGCGATGCTATTCGCCGCGTTCGTCCAGCAATCGGTAGATGCGGGCGACGGTCTGCGCATCCGTGCCCGGCCGCCGTATGCCCAGGGTGTCGGCATAGGACGTGAGGTCGACTTGGGCTGCCGCCGCGCCAGCGTTCGCGCCGTCCGCCCGTGCCGCCACGACCTGTTTCCAGAGGTCGCGGTAGTAGGCGGCGACGATGTCGAGTCGCTCGGGATCGGTGAACGGCGGGCCGTGGCCGGGGACGTACATGTCGACGTCGAGTTCCTTGAGTTTCATCAGCGTGTCCGGCCACTCGTCGACGTAGCCGTCGCCGAGGAAGGAGGGGCCTTGGAACGCCATGTCGCCGGTGTAGACGAGCCTGTCCGCCGGCAGGTAGATCACGACATCGCCACCGGTGTGGGCGCGGCCGCAGAAAATGACCTGGATCTCGCGGTCGCCGCGGTACAACGTGAGCCGGTCGCTCAGCGTGGTGTCGGGGGGCACCGGGACGATGCTGTTGACGTGCTCGAGATGGGCTCTGGCCGCTGACAGCGACGCTTCGAGCTCTTCGCGCTGTTGGTCGCTCTCGGCCGATTCGATCTGGCCTTCGAGCCACGGAATGGCGCGATTCTGACCCGAAAACCACTGCTGGAACGTGGGTTCGTTCAAGGGGTCGCCAGTCATCGTTGCGTGGGTGAACTCGTGGCCGACGATCTGCACGTCGCCGAAGGCCTGGGTGCCGTGGGCGTGGTCGTAGTGGAAGTGGGTATAGACGAGGGTCGTGATCGGCTTGTCGGTGATCTGTGCGATCCCCGCGATCAGTTCCTTGGCGGCGTTCGGGGTGATGTGCGAGTCGACCACCAGCACGTCGTCCTCGTTGATCACGACCAGCGAGTTGCTGTTGAAGAAACGCGGCACCGTGTACATCGCCAGATAGACGCCGTCGGCCAACGGTTGGAAGCGGTGGGTGTCGGTGGTGATGGCGGCCGCCTGGTCCTGGGCGATGGCGTGGCTGCCGAACAGACTCCAAACCACTGCTAGGAACAGCGGCGTGGCGGTACGTGCGATGGTCTTCATGTCGTTCCCCTCGTGGCAACAAGCCCAATCGTGGTCAGGCAGGACGACGTTTCTCGTTCGGTTACTCGTCCTCTTCCTCTTCCGGCAGGTTCTGCTCCTCCTCGCGGGAGCCTTCCGTCGGATCGGCACCATCCCGCGGTGCGCCCGTGCCCGACGAGCCCATGAAGATCTTGGTGCCGTCCGGGAAGGTGATGTCGCGGCCGCTACCGGAGCAGATCGGCTCGCACACCTTGTCCTTGCTCTGGTAGCCGCGCACCACCACTTCCGTGCCCGGTTGCAGGAGCTGCTTGGTGAGCCCCCGCCGCAGCAGGGTGTTCGGCGTGCCGGCTTCGAGTTGCCAGACCTTGGTGGTGCCGTCCTCCTTGACATCCTCGACCAGCACCCAGGCATGCGGATTGATCCAGTCCACCTGGACGATCTTGCCCTGGACGCGGATCGGCAGGTTGGCGTCGAACTCCGCGGAGAATGCGTGGTGCGCTAGTGCGCTTGGTGCGGCCATGGCGAGGGTCAGCGCGGTGACTGTGGCGATGCGAGAGGTCATCTGTCTCCTCCTTATGTTGTTCCTGGACTTGAAAGCCCGGCTATTCCTCGCCGGCTTGACGGGCGAGCAGGTCGGCCTTCCTGGGCAGCCCCCGGTACCAGCTGGGCAGCCAGGTTTCGTCCGGTACCGCGTTGCCGGCGTCGTACTGCTGCTTGGCGGCGCGCATCTGCATCAGAAGCGACCGGTTGCCCTCGTGGCAGGCGTACTCGTAGATGTCCGAGTCCGTGCGCACCCAGTCCTGCTCGGTGGACCAGGTGCCTTCGAACATCTCGGGGTCGTCCACCGTGTACTCGTAGCGCAGCGTGTTCTCGTCGATGCGGGTGAAGCGTTCGGTCAGGTGCATGTTCGGCCCGGAACCCCGGAAGTTGGTTTCCGGTCGGAAGCTCTTGGTCTCGACCACGAACGTGTCGCCCTCCCAGCGACCGCGGGAGTCGCCCTTCCAGAACTGCACATTGGACAGGTGCTCGCCGCCGTCGGTGGCGATCACCCGGTGGTCGTTGACCATCTCGTTCAGGATGCCCACGTGACCGCGCGACTGGAAGATGCGCACCAGGTTGTTGTAGGCGCCGGACGACATCGGCGGACCGGCGTTGAAGCCGATCAGGCACCGGGTCGCGGGCGGGCGGTCGGCCGGTGTGCGGGGCGGGCGCTCCCACCGCTCGCGCATCTCCGCATAGCGCATGAGAGCGGCCATCTTCCGGCCGGGGGTACGCCCGTTCGGCGGGTCGACGACGATGGATGTGCGACGACCGGGCGAGAGGTGTTTGCCGGCGTCGATGAAGAACGAGTTGTAGCCCACATCCACATCGCCTTGGCTCGGCTTATCCGGCGCCGGTCGGGACGGTGCGCGCTCGCTTTGCTCGCGTCCCCGCTGCGCGCTGTCGTTCCAACCTTGGTACTCCTCCTCGGTGAGGTACTCGCGATCGGCAAACCTTTGCGGGCGATCGAACGGCGTGATGGTGGCGAAGTCCCAGGTTCCCGTCAGGTCGGGAACGCCCCAGGAGGTCCTCGGGGGATCGTCTTCCGCCCACGCGTTGGCTGCCCCGAATACCGCCGTCGCGGCTGCGGTTGCGATGGAAAGGCAGGTCTTGAGTGACGTCGTCATGATGGCCTCCTCACTCTTCCGTCGGTTCGCTTGGTTCGTCGCTGTAGTAGTCGCCGTAGGTGGCGTACTCCGCGAATTCGATGCACTTGAACTCGAGAATCTGCGCGCCCGGCTCGATGCGCCGATACAGCGGCATGCTGATCGTCCAGGGCTCGGTGAACACCTTGGGGTCGTCGATGGTCGCTTCGTAGTGAAGCGTGTCGGGGCCGGTACGCGTGTAGCGCTCGACCACGTGCAACTGCTCGCTGTGGAAGTTGCCGGAGCTGTCGAACCAGGTGTCCGGGACCTGCGCGGTGACGTCGACGACCAGCGTGTCGCCGTCGAAGCTGCCGAGGGAATAGCCCATCCAGGAGTCGAGTTCGGCCTCGCTGCCGGGCCGGTTCAGGTGGATCACCCGACTGGAACTGGAAAACTCGTAGGCGACGAGGATGGCGTCCTTCGACTGCACGAACTGGAACGGGAACGGCATGTAGGTGCCGCGCGGGATCCCCGGCATGTAGCACTTCACCGCCGGGTCGAGCTTGACCCATTGGGCGCGGTTCTCCTCGCGCTGGGCCAGCGCCCAGTCCTGATAGGGAATCGTGCCGCCGACCACCACGCTGCGCCCCGCCGGAATGGCGCCCAACGCGCCGAGAATGGGGGCCGCCCCTTGGCGGGCGTTGTGGTCCTCGAGATCCCAATGCGCCGAGCCCATGGCTTGCCAGATGCCGTTGTAGTCGGGTACGCCGTCGGGCGTCTTGGGCACCTCGTAGGTGTCGGACTCGGCATGGGTCGTCACTGCGCAGACAATTGCCATGGCCGTGACCACGCAGGTACGAATCCAGAATCGGTGCTGCATCAACCCCTCCCCTTTGACGCGTTCCGGACAGGCGAGACTACACCAAACGCGGGAATCCTGCGCCAGACACGAGCTCTTCTTCAACTACGAACGACCGCAATGCCGCGCTCGCACATGGAATCTCAACGAGTACCTTGTCGCCTTGGCGGCTGCATGATCACCCAGTGCCAAAGGTACTGAGCCAGTACTGCGGTTTGAACGCCGGACATGCTTACCGCCGCCGTGAACACCTGAAGAGATCGGAGGGCTTCGCTGTAGCACCATCGGAGAAGCGGAAGTACCTGCCGACACCGTCAGTGGCCAGCACGAAGGCGCACCCGTAACTACCATCGTCTTCCAGACACCAATCCCACCGGCGTTCGAGACCTATGAGTTCGAAACGCGCCGGTCGAACCGTGTCGGCAATCTCCACCGTGCCGGTACCCATTTGAAAATCCGCCGTCAATTTGACTGGACAATTCAACCAGCAACCACTAGGAAAGTCGCCGCACCCCCAATTCTCCAGCCCCACGGTTTCGCCACGATCGGGAATGGTTGGAGCGGTTGCGGGAATGGTTGGAGCGGTTGGGTAGGAACCGGAGCATCCGGCTATCAGACCGGTGATTGAGATTGCGCGAATCAGTCGTCTGTGCATGTGCGTATCGTTGTCGGTACGGTGCGGTTATATAAGCGTACAGCACCCATGCTAGGGCGTGTTCACACTACTGACCCACGTGTCGCAGCGTTTCGGAGATGAGCGCGAAGACGACGAAGCCGAGGAACATCCGGTCGAGCTTGTCGAACCGGGTGAACACCCGCCGGAAGCCCTTGATGCGGCGGAACAGACGCTCGACCTCGTTGCGCCGCTTGAGCGAATACGGGGACCGCCAGGGTAGCCCCTACGCGTCCTTGTAGATCCGGCCGCGGCGTTTGACGGGGTCGAGCAGCGACCAGTCGCCTTGGGGGATGTCGAACCCCCGGGGGAACGGCGGGCGCGCCTCCATGTCCAGTGATCGCATGACTCGGTCGTCCCGGTAGTAGCACTGGGCGGTGATCGTCACGAGGGTTCCCACTCCCGCGAATCGCGAGCGGGTGAGTTGCCGGGCCAGTCGCGCTCGGCTCACGGGATCGAGGTCCGCGTAACCGGTATGGAAGCGTTGCTCCGCCATCGATTCCAGGTGTCTCAAGGCGGCCGCGATGGTTTTGTGGTGCGGCGTCGCCGTGGCGACGATGTCCGCGGCGATGGCGGGGTCGTCGGCGCCGGGGACGGCATGCTTCGCGCTGGCCGGAATGACGGCACCGACCAGGGCGAGGAGCGTCCGCCGTTCGTTGTCGGTGAAGGGAATGTCGCTGGCGATTGTCGTGGCCATGTGGTCAATCAAACAGGTTGGCAAGCCGCTGCTTCTCGGCGGCTTGCGTCTCGCGGATCCGTCGAAAAATCTCTAACGCCAGGTGCTCGTGCGCGGCCGCACGGAACTCGGTATCCGTCATCACCCTGGAGAAGATCTCCTCGTTGCCCTCCATTCTGTCAATGAACAGCTCGTCGAGCATGCGCTCCAGGTATGAGGAAAAATCCGGGAGGTTGTTCGCGCGCGCGGCTTCCGCGATACTCTCATTGTTCTCGGCGGACACCCGTATCTGGTCGAAGAACAGCTGATCCGCCTCCGCGAAATCGGTGCCGAAACGTTCGTTGAGGCGGTCGACCACGCTGGAAAGCGTGATCTCCTCGTCCCTGATCTCGGCTGTGCCAACATCTGTCGGACCCTTGAGGGGATTGAGTTCGCCATCCGAGAGGTCGATGGAACCCTCGTTCATCTGCTGGAGCCGGAAGAACTTCAGCGCCACCTCATCATCCAACACGAATGGCTGGCCGTCACCCGGCGGCGGAAGCTTCGCCAGAAGGTTCCGCACGAAAGCGTAGAGCCGTTCAAGATCGCTGTCCTGATAGGGAATGATCTGCGAAAGGAAGGCGTAGAGGTTTCGGTAGGCTTTGAGCTGGCCCCGGAACTCCTCTCGCTCTTCCTCCTCATGATCCAGAAAGCGCTGAACGACAACATCGAGGACGGCGTTCATCACGCGGTGATCGTGCGCCGAGTGGTCTCGCCTGGCGCGATACCAGACTTCAGCAAACGCGGTCACGTCGGCGGGCGTGAAGATCGCCCACTCGAGGAGGTGGTGTTGCAGCTCCGACAGGCGGTGCGGGTCGGCGTTCTCCCCGACGGGCGTCGTCTCGTAGTAGGGCTTGAAGGCCTTGTGGATGTCGTCTTCCTCGTTGGCGAAATCGAGGATGAAAGTGCGCGACTTGCCGGGCGCGACACGGTTGAGCCGCGAGAGCGTCTGAACCGCCTGAACGCCGGCCAGCCGCTTCACCACGTACATGGTCTGCAACAATGGCTGATCGAATCCGGTCTGATACTTCTCCGCGACCAGAAGAACCCGGTATTCGCTTCCTTCGAAGGCTTCGGGGAGTTCGCTTTCGGCAAGTCCGTCGTTCATCGCGACTTCGGTGTAGGACGCTCCGTGGATGTCCGGGTCTTCCACCGTTCCAGAAAAAGCCACCAGCGAACGAATGCCGGCGTACCCCCGTTCCGTGATGTAGCGGTCAAAGGCGAGCTTGTACTTCACGGCGGCAAGCCGGGAGCCGGTGACGACCATGGCCTTGGCACGCCCGCCGAGCTCGTGCATCACGTGGAGCCTGAAGTGCTCGACGATGACGCGAACGACCTGCTCGATATTGACCGGATGAAGCTCCAGATAGCGTGTAAGGGCCTTTGCGGCCCTCCGGCGCGGCACGTCGGGATCGTCTTCGACCTGCTTTATCAGGCCGAAGAAGCGCTTGTAGGTGGTGTAGTTCTGGAGCACATCCATGACGAAGCCCTCCTCGATGGCTTGCCGCAGGGTGTACTCATGGAATGGTGACGCGCCGGACGGCCCAGGCTCGTCGAACAGGGCCTTTGTCTTGAATTTCGGCGTGGCGGTGAAGGCAAAGAAGCTCAGGTTCGGCTGGCGGGCGCGCTCCAGAGCATCGCGCAACACGGCTGCTCTCGCCTCGTCGGAGAGATCGTCGTCCTCTTCGTCCGAGAGCTGGGCGGCAATCGCCGCTTCGATCCCTTCGTTGTTGAGCATGCCCCTGAGAGCGGTCGCGGTCTCGCCGCTCTGGGACGAATGCGCCTCATCGACGATGACGGCGAAACGTTTTCCCTTCGTGTCGATCTCGACGGCAGCGCCCTTCTTCTCGAGGGTCGAGAGCGCCTGCGAGATGAAGGGGAACTTCTGGATCGTCGTGATGACGATGGGAGTGCCCTGCGACAGCGCATTGGCAAGCTGCTTTGTGTCCTCGTCGATCTTTTCGACCACGCCCGTCTTGTGTTCGAACTGGTAGATCGTGGACTGCAACTGCTGATCGAGCACGCGCCGGTCGGTGACGACAATGACCGAATGAAACACCTTTTCGTCGTTCCCGTCGTGGAGGCTGGCAAGCCGATGCGCAAGCCATGCGATGGAGTTCGACTTGCCGGAACCGGCCGAGTGCTGGACAAGGTAGTTCCGCCCCGCGCCATTGGCCCTTGCGTGAGCGACGAGCCGCCGAACGCTGTCCAGCTGGTGGTAGCGCGGGAAGATCATCGTCTCCTTGCGCACGGTGCGCACGCCCTTGTCGGTCTGGACCCGCTTCTCCTTGACCTCGAGGTGCATGAAGCGCTGAAGAATCTCCAGGAGGCTGTCGGCCTGCAGCACCTCGTCCCACAGGTAGTGGGTCTTCCAGTTGCCCTGTACGGGCGGGTTGCCCGCCCGGTGGTGGTTGCCGCGGTTGAAGGGCAGGAAGTCGGTCTCCTTGCCTCTCAGCCGAGTCGTCATCCACACCTCGTCCGGATCCACCGCGAAGTGGACCAGCGCGCGCTTCTTGAAGGCGAAAAGCAGGTCTCGCCCGTCGCGCTCGCGCTCGTACTGGCGTATCGCGTCGGCGGCGCGCTGTCCGGTCAGCGGGTTCTTGAGTTCGGCGGTGACCATCGGGATGCCGTTGACGGCAAGGGTCACGTCGATTTCGCAGCGGCGGTTCTTTCCGTCCGGCCTCCTCATGACCGACGTAAACGCGACTTGGCGCGCGATGGTCAGGCGATTCCCGGCGTAGCTCTCGGCAGCCTCCGGGTTCATCGAGGTGTTTGCCCGGAACCAGGCCATGCGGAAGGTCTTGCCGTAGCATTTGAAGCCGTGGCGCAGGACGTGGAGCGTGCCCTTGAGTTCAAGTTCCTTAGACAGGCTGCCCAGCACTGTCGCCGGAGTCTTGGACCCGAGAAGCGCCTCCAGTGCGATCCACTTGGCTGGTTGGGTATCCTTCAGGAAGCCGGTGACATCGGATGGGAACAGGGCGAGCGCGTCGTCAAAATCACGCGACGTCCGCTTTCCGTATCCCCCGAACTCAAGCAATCTGGCTTCAATCGCAGTCTCGAAGGCGAGTTCGGTATGACTGGGCATGGTTCAAGTCTCCCACGCGGAAAGGCGCCGACCGCCAGAACGCCAACCATGTATCGTGCCCTTGAGGATCATTGCAGATTCGCAAGTTGCCCCGTGACGGCAGAAGTGATCAGTGCAGCGCGATATTCTTCAAGGAGATCGATGCTTTGTTCAACCATTTCGAATCGTTCATTCTCCCAGCGCAACCATCGGTCGATATAGCAAGCGATTTCGATCTGCTCCTCATGCGGCGGAAGTGCAACCGTTACTTCCTTCGTGGTTTCAACGTTGAAATGCATCTGCAACGCACCCTCGGTGCCGAGTGCATATTGAACCCTGGCGGCATCGCTATTCAGGAACCATCCAAGAAATCGCGAAGACGCGTCTGATGGTCGCCGAATAATCACGAGATCAACGCAGTTGGTTCCTTTCAGGTTGGCCGTGATCACCGAAGTGGTACCAGGATCGCCGGTTCGAACCACTACAAGATCGCCCTCGTAGAGTTCGGACTTCAAGTGGATTTGGTGCCCCTCCTCGCTAATGCTCCGAACGTCTGAGAAGTCAAAGTTCATCGCCCGTACATTGAGTCCCCGGATGGCGAGTACGCCCTCATCGGCATAGTAGGCGGCGGGAGTCACCACGATGCCGACACTTATTCGCGGGCTAATGTAGTTGAGCGGCTTCACTTGCCAGTGAGCCGGAACATCCGCAAGCCATTCGATGCCGGTGGGTTTCATGGGCGCGTCCGGGTTGAGGCCCTTGGTCACGGCTTGTGTGATGAGCGCCTGCCGTTTCTCGGCCAGCCGGTCCAGAAGTTCCCGCTTCTTGTCGATCAGCGCATCGATCCGCGCCGTCTTCTCGTCCAGAAACCGCGCAATCCGCCGTTGCGTTTGGAGGGGAGGAAACTCAACAGGCACGGCGGCAAGCTCGTCGCGCGAGAGTTCAACGAATGTCGTTCCATTCGCCATCGCATTGAGCGATGGAGCCCGGGACTTCAATAGGTAGTAGAGAAATGGACCATCTACCTGATCTCCAGGAATGATCCCTCGGCACCCCTGATTGAAGGCCATCGGCATCTCATTGATCGCCATATGCCCGATTGGCGCCCGAGTCGAGATTAGCACTGATCCCGCAGGCAGCATGGAGAGGTTGCACTCCGCTACCGCTTCTTCGGTAACTTGCCGCTTGGTGCGGGAAATACGATCGCTGGTGAGTTTGCCGAGGTCTTCGGGCGTTGCCCATAGCACATCGCCGTCCCAGTAGTCAGCCTCGCCACTGGCGGGAGTCGTTCCGTTCTTGATGCGGCCAAAGTGCCGGAGGGCTCCCGAGTCAGGCCTCATTCCACCAGCCCCTTCAGCAGTCCGGCGATCTCCCCTTCGAGCCTGGTGATGTCCGCCTCGATTTGATCGAGCGGACGCGGCGGCTTGTAGACGTAGAAATGCCGATTGATCGGGATTTCGTAGCCGATCTTGGTCTTGCTGTAGTCGACCCACGCGTCCGGGACATGAGGCAGCACCTCCCGCGCGATGTAGGCGTCGATATCGTCCCGAAACGCCTCGACCAGCCGACCGTTGGGCTTGTCCGGCCCGAAATCCATCGGCAGCGGCAACTTCGTGCCAGGTGGCAGCGGAATGTTCTCGGTGTCGCGAAGCTCACTGTCGGGCTCCGGACGCCCCTTGCTGTCACGGCAGATCTCGGCGTCCTGGTCGCGCTCGCCGAGGGCCGTGAAGATCGCCTTCCTCACCGGGGCGAGGACCTTCACGCCCGCCCTCTTGGCGGCGTCCATCACATCAACCTCGACGACTTTCTTGTCCATGTAACGACCGTTGCCTTCGAGCGTCACAAGTAAGGCGCGGATCGCATCCTGGTGCTCCATGCCTTCCTCGATCTCGCGCTCGGCCGCCGCGGCGTCCTTCCGCTTCTTCGATTTGGCCAGATTGGCGAAGGCGGTCTGGTCGTCGAGCTTGAGGATACGTTCGGGCGTCGCCTCGAAGTTCATGCGCAGCGGGCGTTCGACCGTCACCTTGAGGAAGCCGAACTCCCGGTTCTCGGAAATGCGGGAGATCACGCGGTTCTCGGTCTCGCCCTCAATCTCGACCACCGCTTCCTCGCCGTTCTGGAAATTGCCGTACACGCGGGTCAGATGGCGGATCTGCTCTTCGGCGATCTCGTTGCGCTTGTTGTTGAGGCTCTTCTTCATCTTCTGGAAGAACCGGGTCCCGTCGATGAGCTGCACCTGGCCCCGGCGTTCCGGTGGCTTGCGGTTCGTCACGAGCCAGACGTAGGTGAAGATGCCGGTGTTGTAGAAGAGCTGGTCGGGCAGCGCCACGATGGCGTCGAGCCAGTCGTTTTCGATGATCCAGCGGCGTATGTTGGAGGGTCCCGATCCGGCGTCGCCGGAGAACAGCGGCGAGCCGTTGAAGACGATGGCGATTTTCGAGCCGGGCCGATCCTCGTCCCCCTCCTCGTAGGGGTGCATCTTGGAAATCATGTGCTGAAGGAAGAGGAGCGAGCCGTCGTCGATGGCCGGGAGCCCTGCGCCGAACCGGCCGGAAAAGCCGACCGTCCGGTGTTCCCGCTGGACAACGTCCTTCTGGTCCTTCCACTCGACGCCGAAAGGCGGGTTGGCTATCAGGTAGTGGAAGCGCTCGCCCTCGAAGCCGTCCCGGGTCTTGCCGTCGCCGAGGGTGTCGCCGAGAACGAGGTTGGCGGTGTCTTCGTCCTTGATGAGCATATCCGAGCAGCAGATGGCCCAGGACTCGTCGTTGTACTCCTGGCCGAAAAGCGCGAGTTCCGCCCGCTCGTTTTGCGAGAGGATGAACTCCTCGGATACGGAGAGCATGCCGCCCGTGCCGCACGCCGGATCGTAGATCGTGCGGAAGATGCCGGGCTTGTAGACGTCTTGTTCGCCCGTGTAGACGAGGTTCGCCATGAGGCGGATGACCTCGCGCGGTGTGAAGTGATCCCCGGCCTCCTCGTTGGCCTGTTCGTTGAATCGCATCACAAGGTGCTCGAACAGGTAGCCCATTTGCAGGTTGTCGATCCGGTCCGGGTGGAGATCGACGTCGGCCATCGCCTTGACGATGGTGAACAGACGGTTGCTGGCGTCGAGCTTTTCGATCTGGTCGGCGAACTTGAAGCGCTCGAAGATGCTCCGCGCCGTTGGCGAGAAACCGTTGATGTACGACACGAGGTTCGGGGCGATGTTCTCGGCATCCCCGAGCAGGCGGGCGAACGTGTAGGGGCTGGTGTTGTAGAGGGGATGCTTCCGGTTCGGATCGGCGGCTTTGCCGAGAAGCCGATCCATTGCCGCTTCCGGCATCCGCTGCGCCTCCAGCTCGTGTCGTCGCTTCAACACGGTTTCCTTGGTCGGCTCAAGGACGCAATCGAGGCGACGCAGGACGACCATGGGAAGCATGACCAGGCGATACTGGGGAGGCCGGTACGGCCCCCTGAGCCGGTTCGCGATCTCCCAGATCTTGGCCCTGAGTTCGTCGTGCGTCTGTACGTTCACGGATGGTGTTCCTGCCTGGTCGATGACCGCCCATGATTGCGTGGTAGCGTCCCGGTTCCCGTCGACGGGCGGATGGGCCCGGTCGCGCATCCCCTGAACTTTCCGGCGCTTGTGGCGGGCACAGCCGCCCTGCGGGCTCGGCTATGGCAGGCGGCCCTGCCGTTGAACTCGCCGATGGGCGTTCGTGCAAACGCTTGGGTCGCGCCGCTCATTCGGCCGTCCAGGGATCGACAATATCGATGCCCATGCCCTCGAAGTCCCGGACGTTGCGCGTCGCCACGGTCATGCCGCGGGAGTGGGCGACCGCCGCGATCTGACAGTCCGCCGGTTGCGTGGGTCGCCCGGCGGAACGGCGCATGGCCGCGATGTCTGCGTAGGCGTGCGCCGCGGCGCTGTCGAAGGGGAGGATGCGGTCGTCAAACGCATTGCGAAGAAACCGTTCGATGTCCGCGATCAAGGTTTCCCGTCGTCTGCCCGCCGCCAGGATGGCGGCGCCGTAGCGCAACTCTGCCTCGCCGACAGCGGAGAAGAAGAGATCGTCAAGGTCGTGGGCGGCGGCCCAGTCTCCCACGGCCGGATGGGGCGACTGGCCAATCAACTCGGACACAACATTGGTGTCTACCAGAACCGACATCGCGACACGCTCAATCGAATGACGGCGGTTCGCGCATCGGGCCGCGCGGCGGCAGTTCCAAGTCCACCCCGTTGTCCGGGCCAAAGTGCGCGCGGGCAATCTCCGCGAGGTTCCGCGTGCTCCGCGCGCGCTTGACCGCGTTGCGCAGGATGATGCGCACCTCTTCCTCCATCGATCGGTGATGCTCGGCGGCGCGCACGCGAAGGCGCGTCTTCACGTCATCGTCAAGATTTCGGATCGTGATGCTGGCCATGGGCCGTTCCTCCTGATGGTGCGGGACGCGCCCGAACGATCGGTTGCTTGCAGTGCATGCAAGCAAGTATATGTGATTCGGTTGATTGCCCGGAGGCAGGTGATCGCATGACGAACCGACCCTCCGCCGAAGGAACCGGGGCCTGTGCGGATCGAATACGGGCGACCGCCAGGGTAGCCCCTACGCGTCCTTGTAGATCCGGCCGCGGCGTTTGACGGGGTCGAGCAGCGACCAGTCGCCTTGGGGGATGTCGAACCCCTGGGGGAAGGGCGGGCGCGCCTCCATGTCCAGTGATCGCATGACTCGGTCGTCCCGGTAGTAGCACTGGGCGGTGATCGTCACCAGGGTTCCCACTCCCGCGAATCGAGAGCGGGTGAGTTGCCGGGCCAGTCGCGCCCGACTCACGGGATCGAGGTCCGCGTAGCCGGTATGGAAGCGTTGCTCCGCCATCGATTCCAGGTGTCTCAAGGCGGCCGCGATGGTTTTGTGGTGCGGCGTCGCCGTGGCGACGATGTCCGCGGCGATGGCGGGGTCGTCGGCGCCGGGGACGGCATGCTTCGCGCTGGCCGGAATGACGGCACCGACCAGGGCGAGGAGCGTCCGCCGTTCGTTGTCGTTGAAGGGACTGTCGCTGGCGATTGTCGTGGCCATGTCGTCAATCAAACAGGTTGGCAAGCCGCTGCTTCATCGTGTCGGCGATGTAGAGCGCGAGCGCCTGGATGGTCCGGGTGGGGTTCACGCCGGCGGAGGTGACGAAGATGCTGCCGTCGACGATGAACAGGTTCCTGACATCGTGGCTGCGGCCCCACTCGTTGACCACCGAGCGTTCGGGGTCGGTTCCCATGCGCGCGGTGCCCATCAGGTGCCAGCCGCCGACGCCGATGGGCGCTTCGGTGATGACGTCCGTCGCTCCCGCGGCGTCGAGCACCTCGGTGGCGCGGGCGACGGCGTGGTCGAGCATGCGCCGGCTGTTCTCCGAGAGGGTGTAGTCGATCCTGGGGGCCGGAATACCGTGGCTGTCCTTGAGTTCCGGGTCGAGCGTCACGGTGTTGTGTTCCTCGGGCAGGTCCTCGCATATGCCCACCATGCCGGCGATGCGGTTGAACAGTTGCCGGTAGGCGTCGTGGTGGTCGTCGCCGAACGGGATGCGGCCGCTGAACATCCCGGTGAGCGCCGTCGCCACCGGTCCGCGGCCCCGGTTGATCTCGTAGGTGTAGCCGCGCACGAAATCGCGGCTTCGGTCGGTCTCGTAGAACTCCTGGCTCCAGATGCACACGCCGGGTCCCCGGTAGCCGTCGAGGGGTTCGTCGAAGATGCCTTGGATGGAGGCGTACGGATGGAACATCAGGTTCCTGCCCACGAGGCCGCTGGAGTTGGCGATGCCGTCGGGGAATCGGCCCGAGGTCGAGTTCAACAGCAGCCGGGGTGTGCCCACGCCGTTGCAGGCGACGATCACCACTTCGGCCGGTTGGAAGTGCTCCACGCCGTCGTCGTCGAAGTACACGACCCCGGAGGCCATGCCGTCGCCGTTGACGGTGATCTCCCGCACGCGGCAGCGGGTGCGGACTTCCACGCCGGCCCTGACGGCGTGGGGCCAATAGGTGATGTCGGTGCTCGCCTTGGCACCCTGGGCGCAGCCGCTGCCGCAGGCGCCGAGGTTGATGCACTTGTCTCGGCCGTCGTAGGCCTCCGTGGCGATGGCCGTGTCGGACGGCCACCAGTGCCAGCCGAGCTTGTTGAAGCCCTTGGCGATGGTCGCGCCGGCGCGGCCGAGGGGTACCGGCGGCATCACCGGCTCCTTGGGCGGGTACGCGGGATCGCCCGCGAGCCCCGAGGTGCCCATCATGCGGTCGTTCTCGGCATAGAACGGTTCCAGCGTCCGATAGTCGATGGGCCAGTCGTCGGCTACCCCGTCCAGGGTCTTCACTCGGAAGTCGGAGGGGTGGAATCGCGGAAAATGCCCGGCGTAGAGAATGGTGCTGCCACCCACGGCGTTGAAGTTGGCGACCGAGATGGGCGAGTTCGCGTCGTTGACCGGGTAGTCCGTGTCCCTTTGGCGGCGATTCGGGCTGATGCTCATGTCGCCGTAGGCGCGGGCTTCCCAGTCGCGGCCTGTGCTCGGGTACTCCAAGGGGTTCATCCAGTCGCCCTGCTCGAGACACACGATGCGCATCCGCGTCTCGGCGAGACTCCATGCCACCGCGGCGCCGGAAGCGCCCGCGCCGACGATGAGAACATCAACGGCGTCGCTGTGCACTGACGTGGTCACTGCGGACATCACAACCGCTCGGCGAGCCGCTTGATCATCCGCGCGAGGTCGCCCTTCAGGTCATCCCGCGCGAGGCCGTAGTGGAACAGCGCCTCGAGGTAGTTCACCGGGTCGCCGGTGGTCAGCCAGCGTCCGCCCCGAACCGGGCAGGCGTACACCGCCCCGCCTCGGTGCATGTAGGCCTCGATGGCGTCCATCAGCCATAGCTCGCCGCCCTTGCCGGTGGGGATCTCGCCGAGCAGGGCCGGGACTTCCGGCGGCAGGATGTAGCGTCCGAAACCCACCAGGTTGGAGGTCACGGCGGCGGGTGCCGGCTTCTCGACGATCTTGGTGACCCGCATCCCATCGTCGACCTCGATCATGCCGTAGTTCGGGACCTCGCTCGTCGGGACCTCCTGGGCACCTAGGATCACGCCGGGCGTCTTGTGGTATTGCTCGATGAGCTGCCGGGTGAACGGCACCTCGGAACTCACCAGGTCGTCGCCGAAGGCGTAGACGAAGGGTTGGTCACCGAGCAGCGGCGCGGCGTTGAGGGCGGGCGTGCCGTTGCCGTACGGACCACGCTGGCGAATGTAGGCGACGTTGGCCAGTTCGCCCGGGCGGCGGATCTCCTCCAGGTGGCGTTCCTTGCCGCTCGCCGCCAGCGAGTCCTCCAGGGTGGGGTGCTGGTCGAAGTGGTCCTCCAGCACTTTCTTGTCCCAGCGGCTGACGAACACCACGTCCTCGATGTCGCTCGCCGCCAGTTCCTCCACGAGGTACTGGATGATCGGCCGGTCGATCAGCGGGATCATCTCCTTGGGGATCGCCTTCGTCGCCGGCAGGAACCGCGTGCCGCTGCCGGCGGCGGCGATCACCGCCTTGGTAATCCGGGACGCGGCCAAGTACACCTCCGTCGTGTGCCAAATCGGGTGGCGAACACACTGTAGCAAAACGAAACCGGATGTCCGTCGGGTCGTGTCGCCGGGCGGGGATATAATTGATGTCCTGCACGGATTGGCATCGAGAATGGCCGAAGAGGTCGTGGTATTGGCAGCGGGCGCGGGAACCAGGATGCGTTCGACGTTGCCCAAGGTGCTCCATCCGCTGGGCGGCCGCCCCCTGCTGGCACATGTTCTGGACACGGCCCTGGGCCTGAAACCGAGCCGTGTCCATGTCGTTGTCGGCGAGCACGGCGACCAGGTCAAGGCGTGTTTCGCCGACTATCCCGGTGTCTCCTGGGCATGGCAGAAGCCGGCCCGGGGCACGGGCCATGCGGTCGGCAGCGCGTTGCCTTCGGTGTCGGACGACGCCACCGTCCTCGTGCTGTTCGGCGATGCCCCGTTGACAACCGCCGACACGGCGTGCCGGTGCATCCGCGGGGCGGGCGACGGTGTCGCGTTGGCCACCGTGCATCTGGACGATCCGGCCGGGTTCGGGCGAATTCTGCGGGACGACGATGATCGCATCGTCGGGATCGTTGAAGAGCGGGATGCGTCCAAGGCCGAGAAGTCCATCACCGAGGTGAATACCGGCATTCTCGCGGCATCCAAGGCGTTGCTTGAGGACTTGATCGGCGCGCTTCGCCCAGACAACGACCAGGGCGAGTACTACCTGACCGACGTGGTCGCCTTGGCGATTGAGCGGGGCCTGCGGGTGACCACCGTCACCGCCGATGCGGAGGAGTCACTCGGCGTCAACGACCGTGCACAACTCGCCCGCCTGGAGCGCACCTATCAACGCCGCGTGGCCTCTCGGTTGATGGCCGGAGGAGTCACGCTCATGGACCCGGAGCGCATTGACGTCCGGGGCTCGCTTCGCGCTGGACGCGACTGCGTCGTCGACGTGAACGTGGTGTTCGAAGGTGAGGTCATCCTGGGAGAGGGAGTACGCATCGGGCCTGGCTGCGTAATCCGCGATTCGGTATTGGGGGACGGCGTCAGCATCGAGGCGATGAGCGCCATCGACGGCGCGTTGGTGGCTGCCGGCTGCCGGATCGGACCGTTCGCGCGGCTGCGTCCGGGCACCGAACTGGGCGAGTCCGTGCACATCGGCAATTTCGTGGAGACCAAGAAGGCGAGCCTCGGGGCCGGCACCAAGGCCAACCATCTGGCGTACCTGGGCGATGCCTCGGTGGGCGAAGGCAGCAACATCGGTGCTGGCGCGGTCACCTGCAACTACGACGGGGTCGACAAGCACCGTACGGAAATCGGCGACGGCGTGTTCGTCGGCACCAATGCCACCCTGGTCGCGCCACTCGTCGTCGAAGACGAAGCCTATATCGGCGCCGGGTCGACCATTACCACCAAGGTCGGTCGCCAGGATCTCGCCGTCGGCCGCTCTCGGCAGCGCAACATCCGGGGTTGGACGCCACCCGCGAAGCGCAAACCACGAACCAGGGAGTAGTCGACCATGTGCGGAATCGTCGGTGCGGTGGCCGGTCGGGAAGTGCCGGCGATCCTGCTCGAAGGCCTGCAGCGGCTGGAATACCGCGGCTACGACTCGGCGGGCATCGCCGTGGCCAACGGGTCGGGGATCGAGCGTCGGCGCACCATCGGGCGGGTCAGCGAGTTGGCCGACAGCCTGGCAGCACAGCCGCTCGCCGGACACTCGGGCATCGCCCACACGCGCTGGGCCACCCACGGTAGCCCCTCCATCGCGAACGCCCACCCGCACATGTCGCGGGGGCGCGTCTGCCTGGTGCACAACGGCATCGTCGAGAACCACGAGGAACTGCGCGACGAGCTCGTCGACGCCGGCTACGAGTTCGACTCGGGTACCGACTCCGAGGTGATCGCCCACCTGATCGAGCAATGCGCAGACGACGAGGAGGATCTCCTCGAAGCCGTGCGCAAGGCCGTCAAGCGCTTGGACGGTGCCTACGCTCTGGGCGTGATCTTCCGCGACGACCCGGGCCGGATCGTCGGCGTCCGGGTGGGCAGCCCGCTGGTGGTCGGGGTCGGCATCGGCGAGAACTTCATCGCCTCCGACGCCTTGGCGCTTCGCCCCGTGACCGACCGTTTCATCTACCTGGAGCAGGGCGACCTGGTCGACCTGACCGCCCGCAGCATCTCCATCTGGAACGTCGACGACCGCGCGGTGGTGCGATCGACGGTGCGCGTGGAACCGAGCCGCGACGCCGCGGACAAGGGCAACTACCGACATCACATGGAAAAGGAGATCCACGAGCAGCCGGAGGCCATCCGCGACACCCTGGAGGGGCGCCTCGGCCGCGACCATGTGCTCGAGCCGGCGTTCGGCATCGACGCCAAGCGCGTGTTCGACGACACCCGGGCGGTGACCATCGCCGCTTGCGGCACGGCCTACTACGCCGGATGCATCGCGCGCTACTGGATCGAGGAGTTGGCCGGTATCCCCTGCAGCGTGGAGATCGCCTCGGAGTTTCGCTACCGCAAGTTCGTCAAGCCGCCGGGCGGCCTGTTCGTGACGATTACCCAATCCGGAGAGACCGCCGACACGTTGGCGGCGCACGCCATCGCCCGGGAGGCCGGCTTCGGCAACACGCTGACGGTGTGCAACGTACCGACCAGCAGCCAGGTTCGGGAGTCCGATCTCGCCGTGCTGACCCATGCGGGCACCGAGATTTGCGTCGCCTCCACCAAGGCGTTCACGACCCAGCTCACGGTGTTGATGATGCTGGCGATCCTGCTGGCACGCCGCGCCGGTCTCGGGGCCGACAAGGAGCGTGAACTGGTCGAGGCCCTGCGCACCCTGCCCGACATCGTCGAGGAGACGCTCTTGCTTGAAGCGCGCATCACCGACCTGGCGATGGCCTTCATGCATCGCCATCACGCGTTGTTCCTGGGCCGCGGCGCCCACTACCCGGTGGCGCTCGAGGGAGCGCTCAAGCTCAAGGAGATCTCCTACATCCACGCCGAAGGCTACCCGGCAGGGGAGTTGAAGCACGGTCCGCTGGCCCTGGTGGACGAGGACATGCCCGTGGTGGCCGTGGCGCCCGGCGATGAACTCGTCAAGAAGGTCCGCTCCAATCTGGCCGAGGTCCGCACCCGGGGCGGGCAACTCTACGTCTTCGCCGACGCCGACGCCGGCATCGTCGAGGCTGACGGCGTGACCGTTATCGAGGTGCCCAAGGTGCACGAACTGCTGGCGCCCGTCGTCTACACGGTGCCTCTGCAACTGCTGGCCTACCACACGGCGGTGCTCAAGGGCACCGACGTCGATCAGCCGCGCAATCTGGCCAAGTCGGTGACCGTTGAGTAGGGGCTAAGAATGCTCTGATCAGCCATCCCTGGCTTGATCAGAAACGCAAAAACAAGAGCGCGGTCTTTTTTTGCGTGCAAATTCAACTCCATGCGTCCTTGAATTTGGCGGCACATCCCTGTGCCGCGCTAGGGAAGGTCTTAATCAGACCTTCCCTAACGGGTATACTGGCCGCCTATCCAGCGTGTCCGGGTCGGCGGTGGACGTCACACACATCCTCGATGGTCTGAACGACCGCCAGCGCGAGGCGGTCACTGCACCGGTGGGCAACATGCTGGTGGTGGCCGGCGCGGGCAGCGGCAAGACCCGGGTCCTGGTGCATCGGATTGCCTGGCTGGTGGAAGCCCAGGGCGCGTCTCCGGGGGGAGTTCTTGCCGTCACCTTCACCAACAAGGCCGCCGCCGAGATGCGGAGCCGGGTGGAGCGCCTGCTCGAAGGACCGGCTCGCGCCATGTGGGTGGGTACCTTCCACGGGATCGCCCATCGCCTGCTGCGCATGCATTGGCGCGAGGCCGGGCTGCCGGAGAACTTCCAGATCCTCGATGCGGACGACCAGCTTCGCCTGGTGAAGCGCGTCATGCGAACCCTCGATCTCGACGAGCAGAAGTGGCCGGCGCGCCAAGCCGTGTGGTTCATCAACTCGCACAAGGACGAGGGCCGGCGCGCCAAGGATGTGAAGGCGGAGGACCACGACCTGTTCGGCGTTGTCCACCGGCAGGCGTACGAGGCCTACGAGGCGCTGTGCAACCAAGGTGGGCTCGTGGATTTCGCCGAACTTCTGCTGCGCAGCCACGAGCTGCTACGCGACAACGACGACCTGCGCGCCCACTACCGGCGGCGCTTCCGCCACCTGCTGGTGGACGAGTTCCAGGACACCAACAGCATTCAGTACGCTTGGCTGCGCGTCCTCGCGGCGGCCGAACCCGGCAGTTCACTGGGCGCCGGTGCGGTCTGGGCGGTGGGCGACGACGACCAGTCGATCTACGGCTGGCGCGGCGCCAAGATCCAGAACATCCACGACTTCCAGAAGGACTTCGCCGATGTCGGCATCGTCCGGCTGGAGCAGAACTACCGCTCCACGAGCCGGATTCTCGACGCCGCCAACGCGCTGATCGGAAACAACGCCGATCGGCTCGGCAAGAACCTGTGGACCCAGGCCGGCCGGGGCACGCCGATCCTGGTCTACTCCGGCTACAACGATCTGGACGAGGCGAGATTCATCGCGGACCGGACGCGGCGTTGGATCGACGACGGCGGCAGCGCGGACGAGGTCGCTATCCTCTACCGATCCAACGCCCAGTCGCGGGTCGTCGAGGAAGCCTTCCTGCGTCTCGACATCCCCTACCGCATCTACGGCGGCCTGCGCTTCTTCGAGCGCCTCGAGATTCGGAATGCGCTGGCGTACATGCGCCTGGTGAGCCAGCGCCACGCGGACGTGGCCTTCGAGCGTGTGGTCAACACCCCGCCCCGGGGCATCGGCGGCGTGACCGTGGACGCGCTGCGCGCCATCGCCCGGTCACATGGCGTATCCCTGTGGCAGGCGGCGAAGGAGGGGATCGCCCAGGGCATCCTCAAGGGACGGGCCGCCACCACCGTCGGGGCGTTCGTCAAGCTGATCGACGACATCGCCTCTGCCACGCACGGGGCGGCGTTGCACGAGATCGCCGAGCACTGCATCGACACCAGCGGCCTCATGGAATACCACGCCAAGGAGGGCGGCGAACGGGGTATGGCCCGCAAGGAGAACCTGGAGGAACTGGTGACTGCGTGCCGGCAGTTCGGCGGCGACCTGGTGTTCCCCGTCGCCGATACCGGCGAAGACGACTCCGAGGGCTCCGAACTCGACGAATTCCTCGACCAGGCGGCGCTGGAGAGCGGCGACTACCAGAGCGGGGGTCCGGCCGTGCAGATGATGACCATGCACTCCGCCAAGGGCCTGGAATTTCCGCTGGTATTCATGGCCGGCATGGAGGAGGGACTGTTCCCGAACACCCGCTCGGTGCGTGAACCGGGACGGCTCGAGGAGGAGCGGCGGCTCGCCTACGTGGGCATCACCCGCGCCATGCGCCAGCTCTACTTCACCTATGCGGAGACCCGCCGCCTACATGGCACACAGGCCAGCAATTGGCCGTCGCGTTTCCTCGAAGAGGTCCCGGCGCAGTGTCTGGAGGAAGTGCGCATGGGCGGTGACGTGTCGCGTCCCTACCGCGCACAGGACACGGACGCGAACGGCGATATGCCTGTCGACACCGGCCTGCGCATCGGCCAGACCGTGCACCACGCCAAGTTCGGCGAGGGCATCGTGCTGCAGTCGGAAGGACGTGGCGAACGCACCCGCGTACAGGTCAACTTCACCGGCGCCGGCGCCAAGTGGCTAATGCTCGCCTACGCGAACCTGGAGGTTTTGGGGTAGCGCGCGACGACGATTTCAAGCTGGCGCAAACTCCCTGGCCGCAAGCCCCCAAGTACACAAAATGTCCCACCGACCCAACATCCTGTTCATCATGACGGACGATCACGCCGCCCATGCTTTGAGCTGTTACGGCAGCCGCATCAACCGGACGCCGAATCTCGACCGCATCGCCAACGAGGGTGCCCGCCTCGACCGCTGTTTTTGCACCAACAGCATCTGCGAACCGAGCCGCGCCGCGATACTCACCGGCACCTACAACCATGTGAACGGTGTCACCACGATCGGCGCGCACCTCGACAACCGTTTGCCCAATGTCGCCAAGGAGCTGAATGCCGTCGGCTACCAAACGGCGGTCTTCGGGAAGTGGCACCTAGGTGACAGCGAGCCGCACTGGCCGAGCGGCTTCGACGAGTGGAAGGTGCTGCAGGGACAGGGGCCGTACTTCAACCCCGAGATGAACTGCAACGGCGAGATGCGCGCGTTCGACGGCTACACCACCGACATCATCACCGACCTCACGCTCGACTACCTGGACCGTCGCGACAAGGACCGACCGTTCTTCGTCAAGTACCACCACAAGGCACCGCACCGACCGTGGGACTCGGACGAAGCGCACGCGGGCCTCTATGCGGATGAAAATCTCCCACAACCCCACACGTTCCACGACGACTACTCGAACCGCTCGAACGCCGCCAAGGAAGCCCAGATGAGGGTTGCCGATCACATGACCTATCGGGACCTCAAGCTGACGCCGCCGCCGGGGATCGAGAAGTGGCAGCCGGTGCCCAATCCCGAGGATGTGGTGGGCTTCACGCTGACGCCCGATGAGTCGGGTTTGCCCGTTTCGTTCAAGGACTCGGCCGAGTTGAAGGACTTCAAGTACCAACGCTACATCAAGGACTACCTGCGGTGCGTCGCGTCGGTCGATGACAACGTGGGCCGCGTCCTGGGGTACCTCCACGCCGAGGGCATCGCGGACGACACGGTCGTCATCTACACCTCGGACCAAGGCTTCTTCCTCGGCGACCACGGCTGGTACGACAAGCGATTCATGTACGAGGAGTCGCTACGGATGCCGTTCCTTGTGCGCTATCCCGCAGCAGTCGAGCCGGGCACGGTCGTGGACGAAATCGTCACCAACGTCGATTTTGCTCCGACCTTCTGCGATTGGGCGGGCATTGCCAAACCGGACTACATGCAGGGACGGTCTTTTCGACGCCTTCTCAACGGCGACACCCCGGCCGACTGGCCGCAGTCCATGTACTATCGCTATTGGATGCATCTGGCACACCATTACGTCAGCGCGCACTACGGCGTACGGACCAAGACGCACAAGCTGATCTACTACTATGGAGAAGCCCTGGGACAGCCCGGCACAATTGCCGCGTCCAAGCCGCAAGAGTGGGAACTCTTCGACCTGGTGGCAGACCCCCACGAGGTGAACTCGGTCTACGGCAGTCCGGAATACGCCAACGTCCAGACCGCCTTGAACGAGGAACTTGCCCGGCTGCAGGCCGTGGTCGGCGACGCTCCTTTCGTTGGTTTTGCTTGATCGGAAATGCGCTCTGATACGATGGCCGGATAGCGCAATCGGAAGGTCACTGATGTCAAAACTGGTGCCGCCCCAGGCCAAGGGGAACCGGGTCTCGAGATGTCACTGGACATCCGCGTCGCTCGTCAAGGGTCCGATACGGTCTGGCGTGCTCGGTGCCCTCGGCATCTTGCTGGTCGCCGTGTCCGGTTGCTCCACCGAGCAGGAACCCGGTGCGGATTCGGTCGCCCTGGGGCCGACCGTCGAGTGGAAGCTGGTCACTACTTGGCCACAGAACCTGCCGGCCCTGCAGACCGCCCCGGAGCGTCTGGCCGAACGTGTCGAAACCATGTCGGCGGGACGGTTCAAGATCAAGGTGTACGCGGCGGGCGAGTTGGTGCCGGCCTTCGAGGTGTTCGACGCGGTCGCCGGCGGCACGGCGGAGATGGGCCACGGTGCGGCCTACTACTGGCGCGGCAAGCTGCCGATCGCGGCGGTGTTCACCACCGCGCCCTTCGGCATGAACGCCCAGGAGATGAACGGTTGGCTCCGCTTCGGCGGCGGTATGGAGCTTTGGCGCGAACTCTACGAACCCTTCGGCGTCGTGCCGATCGCCACCGGTAACTCGGGGACGCAGATGGCGGGCTGGTTCAACAAGGAGATTCACTCTCTCGCCGACATCCAAGGCTTGAAGATGCGCATCCCCGGCCTTGGCGGCGAGGTGTTTTCCCGTGCCGGCGGCGTCGCCGTGTCGATGCCGGGCAGCGAAATGTTCACGGCCCTACAGACGGGCGTCATCGACGCCACCGAATGGATCGGACCCTACAACGATCTCGCCTTCGGCCTCCAGAAGATCGCACGCTACTACTATTACCCCGGCTGGCACGAACCGAGCGCCGTGTTGGAGGCGATCATCAACCAGGAGGCCTGGGAGTCGCTGCCGGACGACCTGCAGGCGATCCTGGAAACCGCCTGCACGGCCACCAACCAGGAGGTTCTCGACGAGTTCACGGCCAGCAACGCCTCTGCGCTCAAGGTCCTGGTCGAGGAACACGGGGTCGAGATTCGCCTGCTTCCCGACGATGTCCTGAAGCGCTTCGCCGAGCTGTCCATCGAGGTCCTTGAAGAGGAGGCCCAAGGTGACGATCTGTCCAAGCGCGTGCTCGATTCCTACCGTTCGTTTCTCGCCGACATGCGCGAATACCACGCCATTTCGGAACAGGCCTACATCAACGCGCGCAGCGACGTGCGAGAAGAGGCCGGCCGGGAAGGCGGCTGAGCGAGTCGTACGAGGATCAGTACAGAACGCCGGGCAGCCAGGTGGCGAGTTCCGGTAGCGCCACCAGGATGAGCATCATCAGAACCTGGAGGACGATAAAGGGCACCACGCCCCGATAAATGTCCAACGTCGCGACGGCGGCTGGAGCGACGCCGCGCAGGTAGAACAGCGCAAAGCCGAACGGCGGCGTCAGGAAGGACGTCTGCAGGTTCACGGCGATCAGCACGCCGAGCCAGACCGGGTCGAGCCCCATCGCCAGCAGGATCGGCGCGACGATGGGCACGACGACGTAGGTGATCTCGATGAAGTCGAGAATGAAACCGAGCAGGAAGATGGCCACCATGACGATCACCGTCGCACCCCAGACACCACCGGGCATGTCGGCGAAGAGACCCTGCACCAGTTCGTCACCGCCGTAGCCGCGGAACACGAGGGAGAACACGGAGGCACCGATCAGGATGAAGAAGACCATGGCCGTGGTCTTCAACGTGGCGATGCAGATCTCCCTCACGACCGGCACATCGAGGGAGCGGTACGCGGCGGCAAGCAGCAAGGCGCCGAGCGCACCGACACCCGCCGCCTCCGTCGGCGTCGCCAGGCCGCCGAGGATCGAACCGAGGACCGCGACGATGAGGATCAGCGGCGGCGCGAGTCCCCGAAGCAGGGTCCACAGGGTGCCCCGTTCGGCGCGTCCGACCGATGCCCGGGGCGCCCGTTCGGGCCGGAGGAGGGCGGTCACCGCGACATAGCCGACGTAGAGGGCCACGAGTACCAGCCCGGGCAACAATGCGCCCGCGAACAGGTCGCCGACCGACACGGTCTTCGGCGAGAACGCGCCCTGGCTCAGCTGGGCCTGCTGGTAGGCACCGGAAAGCACGTCGCCGAGCAGCACGAGGGCGATCGACGGCGGGATGATCTGGCCCAGGGTCCCGGTGGCGCAGATGGTGCCGGTGGCGAGCCTCGGGTCGTAGCCGTGGCGCAGCATGGTGGGTAGCGCGAGCAGGCCCATGGTGACCACGGTCGCGCCGACGATGCCGGTGCTCGCCGCCATCAGCATGCCGACCAGGACGACCGCGATGCCCAGGCCGCCGCGTAGCGAACCCATGACGCTGGACAGGCTTTCGAGCAGGGTGTCGGCGATGCGCGTGCGTTCCAGGGTCACCCCCATCAGGACGAACAGGGGAACCGCGATCAGGGTCTGGTTGGTGACGATGCCGTACAGGCGGCTCGGCAGAAAACCGAGGATCCCAAGGTCGAAGACGCCGAATGCGGCGCCGACGAGAGCGAACAGCAGTGCGACCCCGGCGAGCGTCGCGGCCACCGAGTAGCCGGCAAGCAGCGCCACGAACACCGCAGCAAATAGTATGAGCGGTAGAAACTCGATCATCTTGATCGGAACTCCCGCCACGCCATGGCCCCGGCCTGGACGAACAACAGCGCCGCCGAGATGGGGATCAGGGACTTCAGCAGAAACACCGCCGGTACCCCGGACACCTCGGCCGAGCCCTCCAGAACCGCCCACGAATTCAAGGCGTAGCCCCAGCTCACGATCACGATGGCCATGCTGATCGGCATCAGGAGCAGCGCATGCCCAAGGCCGTTGACCAGTGCCCGGGAGCGTGGCGACAAGCGGGAGTAGAGGATGTCCACGCGCACATGGGCGTCGTGCTGCAGCGCGTAGGACAGTCCGGTGAGGAACACGACGCCGTGCAGGTAGACGACGCTCTCCTGGAGGAAGATCGCACCCATGTCGAAGGCGTAGCGGAGCACGACGACGATGCAGGTGATACCCACCATGGCGAGGTTCAGCCAAGCCACGCCACGGCCCAGGGCGTCGGTGAAGCGGTCGATCCTGTCGATCATCGGCCGCCGGCTCCGACGATGGCGAATTCGGTGACCGCCCCCGCGAATAGCGCGAATCCGACCCAGACGTTGTTGCCGAAGGCGCGGAAACACCCGTCGCGGCCCCGGTCGCGTATCAGCCACTGCTGGTAGGCGAACAAGCCGCCGGCGACGGTGATGGCCAGGTACCAGCCGTGCTGGAGACCGGCCCGTGCGCCGACCCAGCCGAGCAGGCCGACGGTGGCCAACTGCAGTGCACCGACGACGGCCCGGTCGGCGTTGCCGAACAGGACGGCGGTCGACTTGACGCCGACGACCAGGTCGTCGGCGCGATCGACCATCGCGTAGAGGGTGTCGTAGGCGACGATCCACAGCAGGCTGGCCGCGAACAACAGCCACGCGATCGAGTCCGTGGCGCCGTTCACGGCGGCGAACGCCATGGGGATGCCCCAACTGAAGGCGACGCCGAGCGCCGCTTGGGGCCAGTGCGTCCAGCGTTTTAGGAACGGGTAGAGAGCGGCGACGGCGGCACCCGCCAATGCCAGGTAGCGGGCCGGCACGTTGAGAGTGACGACGACAGCCAGGCAAAGACCGGCCAGGATCGCGAGCAGGACCAATGCCTCGTTGACGGAGACCTCGCCCTGGGGCAGGGGCCGGTTGCGGGTGCGCTCAACCCGGCCGTCGACCCCGCGGTCGGCGATGTCGTTGATGACGCAGCCGGCGGAGCGCGCCAGAAACGTCCCCACCACGAACGCGGCGAGTATGCCGAGCGGGGGCACCCCCTCGGCGGCGATCCACAAGGCCGCCAAGGTGGGCCACAGCAACAGCAGCGTGCCCACAGGGCGGTCGATGCGCATCAACCGCACGAACGCCCCGATCCTGCGCTTGGCGTCCCGCCCCATTTACGACTAGCGAACGCCGTCGGTGGGTTACGCCGCGGCGTCCTCGGTCGCGCCGCCCGCGCGCACCTCGGACAACTCCTCGCCCTCCGTGCGGGCGACCAGCGCGGTTACCGTGAGGTCGCTCGTGACGTTCACCGAGGTCCGGCACATGTCGAGAATCCGGTCCACGGCGATGTACAGGCCAATGGCCTCGAGCGGCAAACCGAGCACGGTCATGATCAACACGATGGCGACCAGGCTCGCGGCGGGAATCCCCGCTACGCCGATGGAGGTCAGCAGGGCGAGCAGCACGACGAGGAACTGGTTTGCGAAGCCGAGGTCGGCACCGTAGACCTGGGCGATGAAGATCACCACCACGCACTCGAACAGCGCCGTGCCGTCCATGTTCACCGTCGCACCGAGAGGCAGCACGAAGCTTGTGGTCCGCTCGGAGATTCCCGCGCGGCCGGCGCTGCGCAGGGTGACCGGTAGCGTGGCCGACGAAGACGCCGTGGAGAACGCCATGAGTTGTGCCGGCATGATGCGCCCGTAGTAGGCGTAGGGCCGGATCCCGCCGACGAAACGCAGCAGCAGCGGTAGCGTCACGAAGAAGTGGGTCGCCAGCGCGAGCAACACGGTCAGGGTGAACCAGAGTAGTGCCTGCACCAGTGTCGGCAGGTCCACGGTGAGCAGTGCTTTGGCCACCAGCGCGAACACCCCGTAGGGCGCGAAGCGCAGCACCCATAGCGTGATCTGGATCATCACATCGTGGATCGCGGTCCAGAAATTCGTCAGGGTCTCGCTCGCCGCACCCCTGAGGCGGGACATGAAGTAGCCGAACACGACGCTGAAGAAGATCAGCGCGAGGAGTTCCATGTTGACCGCAGCCGCGAAGATGTTGTCGGGGATGGCGCGGGATATGACGTCGACCAGGTCGCCCGCATCCCGCCCTTCGACCTTGGCAAGCTGGTCGGAGACGTCGGGCATGTCGGCGCGCAACTCCTTCACCGCTTCGCCGCCGCCTGGGTTGATCACATTGACGAGGACCAGACCGGTGACCACGGCGATCAGCCCGGTGGCGACGTAGAAACCGACGGTCTTGCCGCCGACCCGGCCGAAGTTCTCCCGCGCAGCCATGTTGCGCACGCCCATGATGATCGACGCGACGATCAACGGCACGACGATCATCTTCAAGGCGTTGAGGAACAACCCCCCGAAGAAAGTGAAGATCGCGACCAGCGATGTACCGAAGACTGCCGTCTCTTCATTGGCCACTAGGGCGATGAGCACGGCCAGCGCAAGGGCGATGGCGATCTGCCAGTGAAGTGCGATGCGTCCCGTGGACTCAGTGGTTGGGGTGTCGCTCATGGTCCCTCCCCCAGTCATGACGATGCGGTCTTCCGACCATACACTACTCGTACTAGGAGAGGTCTTAATCAGACGTCCCCTAGGCGATCTCGATCATCTCGAAGTCTTCCTTGCCGACGCCGCACTCGGGACAGACGAAGTCCTCGGGGATATCCTCCCAGGCGGTACCGGGAGGTATGCCGTCATCCTCGAACCCCTCAGCCTCGTCGTAGATCCATCCGCAGACGATGCACTGCCACTTTCTCATCCGGTCCCCTTGAGCTCATCCAGTCCCCTTGAGCATGCCGAGCGCCGACAACGGCCAGCATTGGGAAGCGTAACAGACGCAGCCCACCGGGCATCCGTGGACGGGTCTGAGAACGTCTGAGAACGGATGTGGCGCGGGGCCAGCGCGGGGCCGCCGACTGCTTGCGATGCGACATACGTTGTCGCACCATCGGCGTAGAGTGCGGTCGATGGAGGATGTGATCGATCATTCGGCACGTCGGCGTCTTGCCCCTGAGACCTTCGGCCTTCCTGTCGAAGACATGCGTGCTGGCGCGTATTCCGACAAGTATTTCGTTCGCACGCGGGATGTGCTGCACGCGGACCGCCGTTCGCCGAACGTCCTGACTCAGGTGTTCTGCAAGGCTCACGCGGTGCTTTGCGGCATTGACGAGGCCATCGCCATCCTGAAACAGGCAAGCGACGACCCGGACGCCTTGACCGTGCGCGCGCTCTACGATGGCGACACCGTCGAGCCGTTGGAGACGGTGATGACCGTCGAGGGGCCCTACGACACGTTCGCCCACCTCGAGACCCTCTACCTCGGTGCCCTCGCCCGGCGAACGCGCATCGCCACCCAGACGCGGCGCGTGGTGGAAGCCGCCGCGCCGAAGGATGTGCTGTTCTTCCCGGCACGGCACGACCACTACGCGGTGCAGGCCGGTGATGGCCATGCGGCGCACATCGGCGGCACGGCAGCGGTGAGCACGGATGTGCAGGGTCGGTGGTGGGGCGGCGAAGGCATCGGCACGGTGCCCCATGCGGCCATCGCGGCCTACGGCGGCGACACGGCCTTGGCGGCGAGCAAGTTCGCGGAACATCTGCCGGAGTCCGTGCAGTTGGTGGTGCTCGTGGACTTCGACAACGACAGCGTGAAGACCGCCCTCGAGGTCGCCCGAGCGCTGGGCCCCCGGCTGTATGGCGTGCGCCTGGACACCTCGGGAACCCTGGTGGACAAGAGCGTGATCCCGGCCATGGGCCAGTTCGATCCGCGGGGCGTCAATCCCCAACTCGTCCACAACGTCCGCACTGCGCTCGACGGCGCCGGCTTCGAATCGGTGCGGATCGTCGCCTCGGGCGGCTTCGGGGTGGACAAGATCCGCACCTTCGAGGCGTTGGGCGTACCGGTGGACACCTACGGTGTCGGATCGTCCCTGGTGGCGAACCACGGCGACTTCGACTTCACGGCCGATATCGTCCGTACCGACGGGAGACCCGCCGCCAAGGTCGGACGAACGTTCAAACCCAATGCCCGACTGGAGTTGGTCACGTGACGATCCGCGTGTTCTGGGACGTCGACACGCAGGTCGACTTCATCCAGCCCAGCGGCAAGCTCTACGTGGACGGCGCGGAGACCATCGTCGCCAACCTGGCGGCCTTGACGGGCTTCGCCCACGACCATGGCGTGCGCATCGTCGCAAGCTCCGACAACCACGACCCCACCGACGACGAACTCTCCGACGCCCCAGACTTCGCGGAGACCTTCCCGCCGCATTGCCTGCGCGGCACGCCGGGTCAGGCGCGCATCCCGGAAACGGCGCTTCGCGACGTGCTCGTCGTGGAGCCGGAAGCCCCGTCCGCCAGCGTGCTGGAACGCCTCCGGGACCATGCCGGCGACATCCTGTTCCACAAGCACTATTTCGATGTCTTCACCAACCCCAACGTCGAGCCGGTGGTGAATGCGCTGGGAGTCGATGATGTCGTGCTTTACGGTGTCGCCCTCGACGTCTGCAACCGCTATGCGGTGGAGGGCCTGTTGTCGAGACATCCCCAGATCGACGTCACGGTCGTGACGGATGCCGTGCGGGCCATCGACGAGGAGAACCGCGACGACCTGCTGGGCGACTGGCAACGTCGCGGGGTTTCGCTGGCGCGCGCTTCGGAAGTCGTGCGGTAGACCTATACGGTCGCGTACTCCGCCTCGGCACGGCCCCAAGTCGCGATGATCGTCGCGGCGGTTGCCGGGTCCTCGGTCAATAGGCGATTGCCGAGGGCCACTGCCCGGGGCACGAGATGGCGGTGGGTGCCGAGGTCGGCGAGCTTGAAGGTCTCCTCGCCAGTCTGCCGGGTACCGAGAATGTCGCCGGGACCGCGGAGTTCCAGGTCCTTCTCGGCGATCTTGAAGCCGTCGGTGGTATCGCGCATCACCGCCAGGCGCTCGCGGGCGAAGGCGCTGAGCGGCGCTTCGTAGAGCAGGATGCAGGTGGCCTGGGTCGTTCCCCGTCCCACCCGGCCGCGAAGCTGGTGCAGCTGCGCGAGACCGAGCCGTTCGGCATTGTCGATCACCATGACCGACGCGTTGGGCACATCGACGCCGACTTCGATCACCGTCGTCGCCACCAGGATGTCGATTTCGCGGGCTTTGAAGTCCGCCATGACGGCGTTCTTTTCGGCTTGCGGCAGCCGGCCGTGGACGAGACCGACGCGCAGCCCCGGCATGTCGGCGGCAAGTTCAGCGTGGACGGACTCGGCGGCGTTCAGTTCGTTCTCGTCGTCGTCCTCGATGGCGGTGCATACCCAGTAGCCCTGGCGTCCCGACCGGCACCAGTCGTGGACGCGCTCGATCACCTCGCGCCGACGCGACATCGCCGCGCCGTGGGTGCGTACCGGCAGCCGTCCTGGCGGCATTTCGTCGATGGTCGAGACGTCCATGTCCGCGTACAGGGCCATTGTGAGCGTCCGGGGAATCGGCGTGGCGGTCATGATCAGTTGGTGGGGCAGGCGGCCCTTGTCGCGGAGCTGCATGCGCTGATGGACGCCGAAACGGTGCTGCTCGTCGATGATGGCGAGGGCGAGTTCCTGGAACTCGACCCCCGTCTGGAACAGCGCATGGGTGCCCACCGAAACCAGGTCGCTGCCGTCTTTGACCGCCGCGAGACGGGCACGCCGTTGTGCCGCACTCTGCCGCCCGGTGAGCAGCCCCACGCCGATGCCGAGGGGCGAGAGCCAGGTACTCAGGGTCTCGAAGTGCTGTTCGGCGAGAATCTCCGTGGGTGCCATGATCGCCGTCTGGCAGCCGCGTTCGGCCGCGCGGATGGCGGCGAAGGCGGCGACGACCGTCTTGCCGGAGCCGACGTCGCCCTGCAGCAGGCGCATCATCGGGCGTTGCCGGGCAAGGTCGTTCAGCACGTCTCCGGTCACCCGAGCCTGGGCGCGGGTGAGGCGGAAGCCGAGTGTGTCCAGCAGCGCGCGGCCCAACTTGGGTCCCGAGGGGAGCGCCACGGTGGTCTGCTTGTCGAGCAGGGCATGACGGCGCTTCATCACCAGGAAGTGGCCGGTCAGCTCGTCGAGCGCCACCCGTTCGCGCGCAGCCTGCAGCCGAGACGAGTCCGCCTGGCCGGCGTCGCCGGTCGGACCATGGAGATGGCGGATCGCGTCCATCAGGTCGGGGAAGTCGTCATCCGGCAGACGGCTTGCACTTACCTCCCCGCAACGTTCAAGCGCTGCGGTTACCCACTTGCCGATCCGGGCGGAGGTAAGGCCCAGGGTCGCGGGGTAGACGGGGGTTAGTTCCGGCGGTGCGGGCGGCGGCTCGTCGCGGTGCATCCGGTACTCCGGATGGACCATCTCCTTGCCCGCAGGACCCATCCGCACCTCGCCGAAGCAACGCATCCACATGCCGGGGCGAATGCCCTGCTGCTGGCTGCGCGAGAAGTGGAACAGCCGGACCGACAGGGCACCGCGTTCGTCGGTCAGTCGGGTGAGCAGGGACCGGCGACGCCCGTAGGCGACAGCCGAGGCAGTGACTCGACCCACGACCAGGCACTCGCTGCCCGGTTCGAGTTCGTCGAAGGGTACGGATCGGGTCCGGTCCTGGTAGCGGTAGGGTAGATGCAGGATCAGGTCGCCGATCGTTTCGACGTCGAGTCGTGCCAGCTTCTCGGCAGTACCGGGACCGACGCCGGGAAGCTCGGTGACAGGAGCGCTGAACCGGTCTTCGCGGTCCGGCGAGGACATCAGGGCATGACCAGGACCGCGTCGATTTCGACCCGGGCACCGCGCGGCAGTGCCGAGACCTCGACGGCGGCACGTGCTGGAAAGGGCGCGTCGAAGTGCTCCGCCATGACTTCGTTGACCGCGCTGAAGTCTCCTAGGTCCGTGAGGTACACGGTCAGCTTCGCGATGTCGCCGAGGTTGCCGCCGGCCGCCGCTGCCACGGCCGCCAAGTTGGCGAGCACCTGCTCGACCTGTGCCCGCGTATCGCCGTCGATGATCTCCATGGACTCGGGGTCGAGCGGAATCTGCCCGGACAGATAGACCGTCCGATCGACGGCGAGCGCCTGTGAATAAGTGCCGATGGCCTGCGGCGCGCCATCCGTGTGTATCGCCTTGCGGCTCATCGGCGTCGGATCCTGGCTAGCGCGCGACCGCCAGGTCGCGCCACCCCGGTCTTGCGCCGCAGAAGTTTCGCGCCAGCGAAACTTCCGACGCGACCGCCAGGTCGCGCGCTCATGCCGCCTCGCCGGTACGTTCCGGGCCGACCAGGCGGTCGACGGTCTGAACCGCTGGAATCGAAAGCAGCCGCTGGCGGACACGTTCGAGATGTTCCTTGTCGTGCACGGACAGTTCCAGGCGAATGCTCGACAGTTCCGCCGAGCGCTCGTCGACGGTGATGTTGTTGATGCCCGCGTCGGCGCCGTTGACACCGTTGGCCAGTTCGGCGATCACGCCCTTCTGCCGGTTTACCGCGATGTCCAGGGTGGTTTCGAACTCGCCCTGGCTGCGTGTCGCCCAGCGCGAGGGAATGATCTCGAGGGCGTTCTTGCGCCGCAGCTCCCCGACGTTGTTGCAGGTTTCGACGTGCACCACAAGTCCCTTGCCCGGTGTCATGTGGCCGACCACGTGGTCCCCGGGCACGGGCCCGCAGCACCGCGCGTAGGTTATCACCAGTCCCTCGCCGCCGCGGATGGCGACCGGCCCGCCACCCTCGATGTCCACCGCCTCGTAGGCGGGGTTGTCGGCGGCCAACAGCCTTTGTGCGACCGCGTAGGCCATCAGGTTGCCGATGCCGATTTCCGCCAGCAGGTCATCGAGCTTGCGTACGCCGAACTCGCGAAGGACGGAGCGCAGGCGGCGGAAGTCCAACGCCCGTATGGTGGTGTTGGCGTTGCGCAGCGAACGGTCCAGCAGCCGGCGTCCGAGGCGGACGGATTCGGACCGTTGCTGCACCTTGAGGGCCTGGCGTATGGCTGATCGCGCCCGGCTGGAGACAGTGAACGTCAGCCAGTCCGGACTCGGTCGGGCATCCGCGGCCGTGATGATCTCCACGGTCTGGCCGGACTCGAGAATGGCGGACAGTGGCGCCAGGCTGCGGTCGATCCGGCAGGCGACGCAGTGGTTGCCTATATCCGTGTGGATGACGTAGGCGTAGTCGATGGCGCACGCTCCCCGGGGAAGCTCGAGGATCTCGCCCTTGGGCGTGAACACGTAGACTTCGTCGGGGAACAGGTCGATCTTCAAGTTCTCGATGAACTCCAGCGAGTCCCCCGCGCGCTGCTGCAGGTCGAGCAGCCCGGCGACCCACTGCCGGGCGCGGACATGACTGCCCTGCGCCGCGAGGTCGTTCTTGTAGAGCCAGTGCCCGGCGATTCCCTGTTCCGCCATGGTGTCCATCTGGCGGGTCCGGATCTGCACCTCGATGGGCACGCCGTGCATGCCGACCAGGGCGGTGTGCAGGGACTGGTAGCCGTTCGCCTTGGGGATGGCGATGTAGTCCTTGAATCGGCTCAGCACGGGCTTGTAGAGGTTGTGCACCACGCCCAGGGCCCGGTAGCAGGTATCGGCGCGGTCGACGACGATGCGGAAGCCGAACACATCCATGAGATCCGCGAACGACTTGCGCTGGGTCTTCATCTTCCGATAGATCGAATACAGGTGCTTCTGCCGACCGATCACATTGGCGTCGATCCCTTCCCGATGCAGGCTCGCTTCGATGGACCGCTGCAGCTGCTCGAGCAGCGACTTGCGGCGACCGGTCGCCGAGGCGACCGCGTGGCTGATGCGGTCGGCGCGCAGCGGATAGAGCGCCTGGAAGGCGAGTTCCTCGAACTCCAGGCGCATCGTGTTCATGCCCAGCCGGTTGGCGATGGGCGCGTAGAATTCGAGCGTCTCGCGGGCGATGCCCTTGCGCTTGTTCGGCGGCATGACGCCGATGGTGCGCATGTTGTGCAGTCGGTCGGCCAACTTCACCAGGATGACGCGCAGATCCTTGGCCGTCGCCATGGCCATCTTCTGAAAGTTCTCGGCCTGGGCTTCCGCGCGGCTGTTGAAGATCGTCGCCAGCTTGGAGACGCCGTCGACGATCTCCGCCACCTCCTTGCCGAACGCCTTGGCGAGTTTCGTCTTGGTGACGCCGGTGTCCTCGAGCACGTCGTGCATGATGGCCGCCACGATCGACTGGTGGTCCATGCGCATGTCCGCGAGGATGGCGGCCACGGCTAGAGGATGGGTGATGTACTGATGGCCGGTACGCCGGAACTGACCCTCGTGGGCCGTCTCGGCGAAGTGGTAGGCGCGTTCGACGATATCGACCTCGTCGTCGGGCAGGTAGCCCTTGAGGATGGCGAGCAGATCCTTGATGGTGACCGTCACGGCCACTTCCGTGGCCTGGACACGAAGCTGGTTCTGGAAGTAGGACTCGCGGGGTTGCGAGGGATTCTTGGAGACCTTCTTGCGGCCCTTGGTGCCTTTGTCACTACCGGCACCACCGCCGACCGCGACCTCGGCTGTGGCGTGGCGCGCGGCTAGTGTGGCTCCGCCTGGCGGGCCAATCTCAGAAGTCTTCTGCTCGGTCATCTCCCAAGCCGCCGTAGGGCATCTGCACTTGCAGTTCGTCTTCGTCGTCGATGGGAACAACGTCCGCCGCGTCGAGCGCCGCGTCGGTGATCAGTCCGTCGGCGATTTCCCGCAGCGCGATCACCGTGGCCTTGTCGTTCTCTTCCGGCAGGAACGGTTCTGCCCCGTGGTGCATCTGCCGCGCCCGACGGCTGGCTCGCATGACGAGGTCGAACCGGTTGTCGACGTGGTCGAGGCAATCTTCAACGGTGACACGGGCCATTGGTAGAACTCCTTCGGAGATTCGTACTCGCAATATGCAGAGTCTACAGGAAACTGCAGTCGCACTGACGTCGGCGAATCGTCCCGCGCACGGCGCAGAATCTACGCGTCGCGGGCGAGAAGCTCGCGCAATAGGGTCGAGTGGTCCTCCGCCGGTGCCTTCGATCCCTCGCGGGTGGCCTGGACGATTCGTTCGAGGTGGCGCACCGCGTCGCCGAAGTCGTCGTTGACCATGGTGTGGTCGAACTCGGCGTGGTGCGACATGTCCGCCACGGCTTGCCGGAAGCGCTTGTCGATCACCTCGGGGCTGTCCTGGCCGCGCCCGGTCAAGCGCTCCATCAGGGCTTCGCGGGACGGCGGCAGGACGAAGATCGACACCGCCCCGGGCCAGCCTTGGCGAACCTGGGCCGCGCCCTGCCAGTCGATCTCAAGGACCACGTCGCGACCCGCTTCGAGGGCGGTCTCGACGGCTTGGCGCGAGGTGCCGTAGGCGTTGTCGAACACTTGGGCCCACTCCAGGAACTCCCCGGCAGCCCGTAGGGCGTCGAAGGCTCCGTGGTCGACGAAGTGGTAGTGCTCGCCGTCTATCTCGTCGGCGCGCTTCGGGCGCGTCGTGTGCGATACGGAGACGGTGAGCGAGTCATCGGCGTGCACGAGACACCGGATGAGGCTCGTCTTGCCCGCGCCGGACGGAGCGGAGACCACGAACAGGTGTCCCCGACCCGATGGCGGTGGACCGCCTTTGGCATGGCTAGCCGTCACTCGATGTTCTGGGCCTGTTCGCGCATCTGGTCGATCAGCACCTTGAGGTCCACGGCCAGACGGGCGGCCTCGGGTAGCACCGACTTCGCGGCGAGGGTATTCGCCTCGCGGTTCATCTCCTGGGTCAGAAAATCCAGGCGTCGGCCGCAGGGTTCCTCACCATCGAGGCTCTTGCGAGCTTCGGTGACGTGGATGTCCAGACGGTCGAGTTCCTCGAACACGTCGCTCTTCTGCGCGAGCAGGGCGACCTCCTGATCCAAGCGATCGATTTCGACCCGGGCACCGAGTTCCTGGACGCGCTTGTGCAGCCGATCGCGGATCGCCTCGGCCTGGTCGGAGACCAGCTCGCGCACGGCCGCCGCCACCCGCTCGACGTCGGCCAGGCGTTCCCGCAGCAGCGCACCCAAGTGCGAACCCTCGCTGTTGCGGTGGGCGATCAGGTCGTCGACGGCCGCCCCGAAGCGGGCCCGCGCCGCGTCCTTGAAGCGCGCGACGTTTTCGGGATCGTCCTGCATGACGCCAGGCCAGCGCAATAGCTCCACGGCGTCTACGGTGCCGCTCTGACCGAGGCGGCGGCGAGCGTCGTCGACCACGCCGAGGACTTCCGCGAAGGCGTCGTCGTTGAGCCGTGGAACGATGGTCGCCTGCCGGGCCAGGCGCAGCGTCGCATCCACCTTGCCGCGTCGCAGGCGCGAAGCGGCGACGTCACGAAGCGCTTGCTCGAGGTCGCGAAACGGTTCGGGCAGGCGCAGCGAGACCTCCAGATAGCGGTGGTTGACCGAGCGAATCTCCCAATCGACGAGATCGTCCCCGGCGCGTCCGAATGCCGTCATGCTGGCTACCATCGAACCATTATAATTCGCGCCGTAGCCACGGATGCATCCAACACGATGGAACGCGACCGCTTCGCGGGGTCGCTGCCGACCGAGATTTCGCTACGGAAATCTCCCACACGCCCGCAGAGGCGAGCAGCCAAGAGGATTCGTTGCATGGAAGTTGCCCGACCCAGTGGACGCGCTGCGGACGAGCCGCGCCCTGTCCGAATCACTCGCAGGTTCCTGAAACACGCGGCCGGTTCCGTGCTGGTCGAGTTCGGCGAGACCAAGGTCATCTGTACGGCCAGCATCGAAAATCAGGTTCCGCAGTTCATGCGCGGTCAGGGACGTGGCTGGATCACGGCGGAGTACGGCATGCTGCCTGCCGCCACCCACAAGCGCACGGACCGCGAGGCGGCCCGTGGCAAGCAGGGCGGCAGGACGGTGGAGATTCAGCGCCTGATCGGCCGCTCGCTGCGCGCGGCGGTGGATCCGCATGCACTCGGCGAACGCACAGTGAGGATCGATTGCGACGTCATCCAGGCGGACGGCGGTACGCGCACGGCGTCGATCACCGGTGGCTGCGTCGCCTTGGCGGAAGCCTTGGAGGGCGTTGCGCCGCGCGCATTGGAGGGGTTGGTGGCATCGGTTTCAGTCGGCATCTACCGCGGCCGCTGCGTGTTGGATCTCGACTATGCCGAGGACTCCAACGCGGAGACGGACATGAACGTCGTGATGATGCGCGACAAGGGATTCATCGAGGTCCAGGGAACCGCTGAGAACGGGGCTTTCGAGCGCGCCGCCCTCGACGAGATGCTGTCGCTGGCCGAACTCGGCATCGACCGTCTGTTCGACGCCCAGCAGCACGCCCTGGGCACATGAGCCTCCCTTCTTCCATGAACGAACGAGATCGTCGGGCGGCCTCGTTCGTCCGCGAGATGATCGACCGCGGCGTGCTGACCTTCGGCGACTTCGTGCTGAAGTCGGGTCGCAGCAGTCCGTACTTCTTCAATCTCGGCGCGATCGCCGACGGTGCGGGGCTGGCCGTGCTCGGCGCGTCCTACGCGGTCGAGACCCTCGCCCTACCGACACGTCCCGAGGTTCTGTTCGGCCCCGCCTACAAGGGCATTCCCATCGCCTCGGCGACCGCTATCGCGCTGGCGCGGGACCACGGGGTCGACATCGGTGCGGCGTTCAACCGCAAGGAGGTCAAGGACCACGGCGAGGGGGGCCACCTCGTGGGTGCGCTGCTGGCGGGCCGCAAGGTCGCCATCGTCGACGACGTGGTGACCGACGGTGCGGCTAAACGCGAGGCCTTCGAGACGATCACCGACGCGGGTGGCGAGGTGGTCGGCGTCGTCCTCGCCCTCGATCGGCAGGAGCCGACGACCGATGGAGATGAGACGGCGGTGCGGGCTCTCGAGAGCAGCTTGGGCATACCGGTCCGCTGCATAGCGAATCTGGACGACGTGGTTGATTACCTGGGGGCCGACTCGAGCCACGCGGCGCAGTGGCGGCGGTTGTCGCAATATCGACTGGAGTTAACCCCGTAGGGGCGACCGCGCAAAAAACAAGAGCGCGGTCTTTCTTTTGCGTGCAAATTCAATTCCTTGCGTCGTTTAATTTGGCGGCACATCCCTGTGCCGCGCTAGGGAAGGTCTTAATCAGACCTTCCCTAGAACACCGCCTTGGCGATCGCCTGCCACTGTTCCAGCCAATCCGTCGTCGGCGGGGACTTGAACTCGCTGCGCACGAACTGGTTGATGCGGCCCTCGGCGCTGGCGAGCAGCAGGTTCGCGGCAGCCGCGGCCGACAGCGGCGGCGTCGTCGGTCGGGTCGCGTAGTGCGCGCGGATGAACTGTCGGAGCTGGGTTTCGACACGGTCGTAGAACTGCCGCATGCGCTGGTGCAGCCGGTCGGTTTCTCCCTGCAGGGCGTCGCCGGCGAACAACCGCGCGAGGCCCGGGTTCCTCTCGCAGAAGGTCAGCATCGACGCCAGCACCGCGCGGCACTGGCCTTCCGCGCCACTTTCGCTCTCGGCGATCTGGCCGACACGGCTGAACAGAGCCTCTTCCGCGAACGCGATCAGGGTCTCGATCATCCTCGCCTTGCTCGGGAAGTGACGGTAGAGGGCGGCTTCGGACACGCCGACGTGGGCGGCCAGGGCGGCGGTGGTGATGCGTGCGCCGGGGCGGGTCTCCAGCATGGTGCTGAAGGCGTCGAGAATCTGCGCGCGGCGGCTGCCACGTGCTGGCGTGTCAGTCATCGGTACGCTCCGGGTCGGGGCTCCTCGGGTTCCTCAGCCTTCTCATCAAAGTCCCTACGCCGCCGTCGGTGAGTACTTCCAGGAGTAGAGCGTGGGGCACCGTGCCGTCGATGATGTGGACGGCGGCGACGCCGGCGGCGAGCGCTCCGAGTGCGCATTCGACCTTGGGCAGCATGCCCCCGGCCACTGTGCCTTCGGCGACGAGTCGGGCGACGTCCTCCGGCGACAGGTCGGTGAGCGTCGTGCCTTTCGCATCCAGGATCCCCGGCGTGTTGGTCAGCAGGATCAGCTTGGCGGCGGCGAGGTGCCCGGCCACCGAGCCCGCGACGAAGTCGGCGTTGATGTTGTAGGACTCGCCGTCGGCGCCAACGCCCACCGGGGCGATCACCGGGATGAAGCCGCTGGCGATCAAGGTGTCGAGGACGCCGGCGTTTACCTTCTCCACCTCGCCGACATGGCCGATGTCGATGATCTCGGGAGCGGCATTGCCGTCGCCTTGGCGGGTGTGGTTGAGCTTGCGCGCGCGGATCAGGTCGGCATCCTTCCCGGTTATGCCTACGGCTCGACCGCCCGCGCTGTTGAGTAACGACACGATGTCCTTATTCACCAAACCGCCGAGGACCATCTGCACGACGTCCATGGTGGCACTGTCGGTCACCCTCATGCCGTCGACGAACTTCGTCGGGATGTTCAGCTTGTCGAGCACCTCGCCGATCTGGGGCCCGCCGCCGTGGACGACGATGGGGTTCATGCCGACGAGCTTCATCAACACCACGTCGCGGGCGAACGCGCGTTTGCACTCGTCGTCCACCATGGCGTTGCCGCCGTATTTGACGACGATGGTTGCGCCGGCGAAGTCGCGGATGTACGGCAGCGCCTCGATGAGTACGCGCGCGGTATCACGCGCTCGGTCGGACATGGCTCAGATTCCCCTCGAAAGCGACAGCGACGGGTCGATGTTCGCGAGTGCATCGGCGAACAGACCCCGAATGCGGCCGAGTGCCACGTGGTCGTCGGCCTCGAAACGAAGACTCAGGACCGGGCTGGTGTTGGACGCCCGCGCCAACCCCCAGCCGTCGGCGAAGTCGACGCGTACGCCGTCGATGGCGGTCACGGTCCCGCCATCGAAACGGACGCCCCCGTTGGCGAGCCGGTCGATGATCTCGAATTTCGCTTGTTCGGTGGTGGGCAGCTTGATCTCCGGCGTCGCGATGGCGTCGGGGAACTCGGCGAACACGTCGCTCGCCGAACGGCGCGTCGCGAGCAGGATCTGCACCAGGCGGGCGGCGCTGTAGAGGGCATCGTCGAACCCGTACCAGCGGTCGGCGAAGCAGATGTGGCCGGAGAACTCACCGCCGAGCAGCGCCCCGGAGTCGCGGATCCTGGCCTTGATGTGGGAGTGCCCCGTCTTCCACATGACCGGCTTGCCGCCGTGGTGGCGGATCACGCCGGCGAGGTTGCGGCTGCATTTGACGTCGAAGACGATCTCGGCGCCCGGATTGCGGCTCACCACGTCGCGGCTGAACAACATCATCAATCGATCGGGCCAGATGATTTCGCCCTGCTCGGTAACCACGCCCAGACGGTCCGCGTCGCCGTCGAAGGCGACACCGAGATCCGCTTCCTCGGTCTCCACGGCGGCGATGAGATCGGCGAGGTTCGCGGCTTCGGCGGGGTCCGGGTGGTGGTTGGGGAACGTCCCGTCCACCTCGGCGTAGAGGGGGACGACTTCACAGCCCAACGCCTCGAGGAGTTGCGGCGCAACGACCCCGCCGACGCCGTTGCCGCAATCCACGACGACCTTCAGGGGTTTCCCCGTCCCAGGTGGGCATGCCGTGTCCTTGGCCACCTGGTCGATGTAGTCGGGCACGATGTCGACGGACTCGATGCGGCCGGCGCCTGCCGAGAAGGCACCCCGCTCGATCCGCTCGCGCAACCCGGTGATGCGTTCGCCGGCCAGGGCGACTCCGTCGATCACCATCTTCAGGCCGTTGTACTCGGGCGGATTGTGGGACCCCGTCACCATGACCCCGGTTCCGGTGTCGAGCACGTGGGTGGCGTAGTAGAGCAACGGCGTGGGTACGCGGCCGATGTCGACCACGTCCAAGCCACCTGCGCACAGCCCGCGAGTCAGCTCGCCGCGCAGGTCCTCGGTGGTCCGTCGGCCATCGCCGCCCACGGCGGCGCGGTGCTGGCCTGCCTGTCGTGCCTCGGTGGCGAAGGCTCGGCCGATGCGGTGGACCGCGTCGCGGGTGAGCGTGTCGCCGACCACGCCGCGGATGTCGTAGGCGCGGAAGATGTCGGCATTGAGCGGTGGCTGGTTGCTCATCCGTGGGCACGCGCGGCGTAGAGCGTGGCGATTTCCGCGACCAGGCGTTGCGCGATCGCCCGCTTGGGCATCTTGGCAAGCGCCACCTCGCCCCCGGCGTGAATCAGCGTCACGGCGTTGTCGCTGCTGTCGAAGCCGATGTCGGGATCGGAGACGTCGTTGACGACGATGGCGTCGATGCGCTTGCGCTCGCGTTTCTGGCGGGCGTAGGCGAGGGCGTTCTCGGTCTCCGCCGCAAAGCCGACCACGTACGGTCGGGGCACGGCGTCGGCGATGGATCCGACGATGTCTTCGTTTTCCTTGAGCGCCATCCGGAACTCGTCCGACGACTGTTGCGACTTTTTCAGCTTCTGTTCGTGGACCTGGTGCGGACGGTAGTCGGCCACCGCGGCCACGGATACGAAGATGTCCGACTCGGCGGCTCGGCCGATGACCACGTCCTTCATCTCCTGCGCGCTGACCACATCGATCCGGTCGACGCCGGCGGGGGTCGGTAGTTGGACGGGGCCGGACACTAGCGTGACCTCGGCGCCGGCGTGGTGCGCAGCCTGTGCGAACGCGAATCCCTGGCGGCCGGAACTGCGGTTGCTGATGAACCGTACGGGGTCGAGAAACTCCCGCGTCGGGCCCGCGGTGACCAGTACGCGGACGCCGGCAAGTGACCTCGGCGTCGCCAGCTGGGCGGTGACCGCGTCGGCGATCTCCTCGGGTTCCAGCATGCGCCCTGGACCGAACTCGCCGCATGCCTGTTCGCCTTGTGCCGGTCCGAGGACGGTGACGCCGTCGGCGCGGAGTCGATCCACGTTGCGCTGCGTGGCGGCATGCTCCCACATGCGCACGTTCATCGCGGGCGCGAGGAAGATCGGCGCGGTGGTGGCGAGACACAGCGTAGTCAAAAGGTCGTCGGCCATGCCGGCGGCAAGGCGGGCCATCAGGTTGGCCGTGGCGGGGGCTATGACCACGGCGTCGGCCCAGCGCGCCAGTTCGATGTGACCCATCGCCGCCTCGGCGTCCTCGTCCCACAGGTCGGTACGGGGCCGCTGGCCGGCCACCGCCTGGAGCGCGGTGGGAGACACGAACCGGACGGCGTTGGGCGTCAGGACCGGGACGATTTCTGTATTGCGCGCGAGCAGATGTCTCACAAGCGCGGGGGCTTTGTACGCTGCTATGCCGCCCGAGATGCCAAGTAGGATTCGGAGGGCGTGGTTGTCGGTGTCCATCGGGTTCGGCCGCTGGGAACGCCGGGACGAAAAGTCGATGCGGCCTACGATACCACGCGCGGTTTCCCGGGGTTGACGAGACCCCTCGAAAAGGAACTCTCGTGGGTAGTGCGGTCTTGGGCGCGAAAGCGCCGCGGATTGTCGAGTTGCCGGTGGATGAGCGGCCGCGCGAACGTTTGTTGGCCGCGGGGCCGGCGAGCCTGAGGGACGCCGAACTGATCGCGGTGGTGCTACGCACCGGGGGCGGCGGCCGCGACGCCGTGGCCTTGGCTCACCGGCTGCTGGAGACCTGCGGGGGCATGCACGGCCTACTTTGCGGGAATGCGGCGGCGCTGCTGGCCGTACGGGGTCTCGGCGAGGCCAAGGCGGCGGCCCTGTTGGCCATGCGGGAGATCCTCAAACGCGCGGAACGCGGAGTCGTGGAGAGAGCGCCCGTGTTGACCTCTTCCGATGCGGTGCGCCGCTATCTGAACCTGCACCTCGACGGCTTGGAGCGCGAGCTGTTCGGCGCACTGCTGCTCGACACCCGACACCGGCTGATCTCGCAGGAGGACATCTTCCAGGGGTCCATCGACCGCACCATGGTCTATCCCCGGGAGGTGGTGAAGTGCTGCCTGCGCCACAATGCGGCCGCCGTGGTGCTGTACCACAACCATCCCTCCGGAGACGCCGAGCCCAGCTCGGGGGACATCGCGCTTACCCGTCGGCTGCAGTCGGTGCTTGGCGAGGTCGACGTCCGTCTGCTGGATCACGTGGTGGTCGCTGGGATGAAGCTCGTGTCCCTGGCGGAGCGGGGGATGCTCTAGGGAAGGTCTGATTAAGACCTCCTAGCGCGGCACCAGGGATGGCTTGATCAGAGCATTCTTGAGCCCTCGGACGAGCATTCGTGTTCGTATACAGTAGGCCCGTGGCGGGCTGACCAAGGACGGACGGTGAACGCGAGACAACGCTTGTGGATGGCTTCGGCGGTGGCGGGAGTCTGCGCCGCGGGTTCGTGGTCGGCACTCGCCGACGAGGGGTACTACGTGGGCGCGACCGCGGTTGCTTCACTTTACGACGCGACCTACGACAAGACGGTCGACAACACGGCGGCGACCGATGCCTCTGTGCTGCTGGCGGGGCAGCGCGTCAACTCCCGCGATTCGGATGATCGCACGACCGCCGATCTCGGGTTGGTCGTCGGCTACCGGGGATCCCTGGGGGTGCTCTTTTTCAGCATCGAAGGGGACCTGACGACCCACCAGGGCAAGCTGTCGAGCCGTCTCGAAGGGTCCGGCGTGACCCCGGGGCGCAATCAGGCCGGCGAGAACTGGCCGGAGGACTGGTCGCTGGCCAAGGACAGGAGCTACGGGTTGACCTTCCGCATCGGTGGCCGGGTGCCCATCCTCAACACCAGCGCCTACGTGCTCGCCGGCGTGCGTCGCGTCGAGGCGGACTTCAGCCGCGCATTCGAGGGATGCCTGCTGCCAACGCTGTGCGAACCCGATGATTTCGAAACCGGCGTCGAGTTCCTGGACGAGAACTTCAATGCCTTCGCCACCGGCGCCGGCGTCGAGCAGCAGTTCGACCGCGTCGCGGTCCGTGCCGAATTGCGCTATGTGATCCACGGCTCGTCGGCACAGTTCGCCCAACTCAGCGCACGGGGCGTTCGCGTTCCCACCAGCCTGGAGGCCAGCGAAATCGGCCTCGGCGTCGGTCTGCTGTGGACGTTCTAGGGAAGGTCTTAATCAGACTCGGGCTACCAGGCGTACTGTAGGCGCGCCACGTAGTTTGCTGGCAGTTCGGGCAACACGACGACGCTGCCGAACAGGTTGGGGAAGTTCGCCCGGAAGTAGCGTTGGTCGGTGACGTTCTTGGCGATGACGCTGAACGTCCAGGCGTCCTTGCGGTACACCACGCTCGTGTTGACGAGGGTGTAGGCGGGCAGCATCACCGAGTTGGAGAACCCGGACCGCGCCTCGGCCACATCGACCACGCTGCCCGCGACCGCGAGCCCGTTGCCGAAGTCGTAGGTGCCGGTCAGCGACCATATGGTCTCGGGCATGCCTGCCCGGCGCGCGCCGGCCTCGCCCGGGCGGACGACATCGCCCACCAATGCACCGCCGTACAGCAGGGCGGCAGGAATGCCGGGCACATCGTCTGCGCCTATGAAGCTGAATCTCGCTCCCGCGTCGAGCGTGTTCAGGTTGACCACCTCGATGCGCGAATGCCCCAAGGTCAAGAGCAGTTGATCGTTCACGACCCAGCGCACTTCGAGTTCGGCGCCCTCGGTGCGGCTGGCCTGGTTGGTCACCGTCTGCTGGGCCGAGTAGTCGGTTCGTTCCTGCTCGTAGACCGCCAGGGCGAAGTACAGCGACTTGTCGAGGAGACTCCCCTTGAGCCCCACTTCCATCAGCTTCGATGTGTCGAACGCCTCGCCGTCGGCGATGCTGGCGGTGGCGATTTCCGCTCCCTGGCCGGCGATCACGGTGGACTGCCGGGAAAGCGTGACGTAGGGCATCAGGCCCGCACCACTCGCGTGGCTCAGGCTGAGTGTCCAGGACACGCCGTCGAGCGTGTCGGCCGCCTCGACCTCGATGCACGAGGTGTCCAGGCAGAAATTGTTGGTACTCGCGAGCAGGAGCTTGTCGACGGGTTGGCGGCTTTCCATGTCCACGGTGTCGTAGCGCACCCCGGCGAGTATGCCGACGCCGCGCCATGACCAGTCCGCCAAGGCCGCAAGTCCCAGGTCCAGGTAGTCGCCGATGTAGTACTCCGTGTAGTCGTCGTCGATCATGGTCGCGAGCAGACGCTTGTCGAGGGACGAGGAAGGTCCGGTGAGATCGCGCCGGTCGAAGTACTCGTTGGTGTAGTCGTCGGCGTGGCTGAAATCCGTGTAGCGCAACGATGGCGACAACTGCACGGCAAGGGTGTTTTCGCCGCGACCGAACTCTCTCGCCAGGACGAGCTTGTCTTCCACCACCCAGGCATCGTGGAACTGGGAGAATCCGTAGGCGTTCTCGTTCAGATTCTCGTAGGTTTCGTAGAACAGCTGGTTGCGCCACTCCCAGCCGCTGTCGGTCGACACGCGGAAGTCGAAGTACAGCGTCAGCACCTGGTTCTCGAGGGTGTCCTCGGGCGCCACCAACACTTGGTCGCCGGAGAGCGTCGCGGTTCCGGGGTCTACCAGGGCGAGGAGATTGGGAAAACAGCCGAATACCAGTGTCGCGCCGATGGCGCAGGATCCGGGGAACGGACCGTCCCCCAGGGGTGCCGTGGTGCCCGGCGCAAGACCTGCGGCGAAGGGGTTCAGGTCGGTGAAGCCGTCGCCGTCGATGTCGAACTCCTGGTGCGAGATGCGTCCGTCGCCGTCGGCGTCCAAGGGCGTCGGTCGCCCGGTGGTGTAGACGCCGTCATCGATGAGTTCCTGGGTCAGCCGGTTCCAGCCCGCGATCTGGTTGCCGGTGAAGTCGTGGAACATCCCCCCGAAGTCGACGTGCACCGCATCGGTCACGTCCATGTCGAACGAAGCCTGCACCAGGGCCTGGTCGATGCCGCTCGCGCGGTAGTAGCTGCCGGACCTCTCGACCTCGGCATAGAGCCAGTAGCCGAAGTCCTGACCGCCGAACCGGGCGGGACCACCGACTTCGGCGCTCGTCACGCGCTTGTCCCAGGACCCGAGGTCCAGGCTGACGGATCCCGTCGCTGCGGCGATGTATTCGCCGGTCTCCTCGATCCGCGCGGATTTGGGATTGAAGTTGAGATAGCCACCGATCTTTGCCGGTCCATGGATTGGCGATGCCGGACCCCGGACGATGTCGATGCGGTCCGATGCACCGATGGGTGTCGGGTAGTTGCCCGGGTTGTCGAGGCGGCGCACGCCCCGGAAGTAGGTCTCGCCGATGGTGCCGCGGATGTCCAGGGATCCGGCAACGCCGAAGAACGACTGGGTGAACGTGCCCGGCGCGGCGACGATCAACTCGTCGATGTCGCTCATGTTGAATCGGTCCATCATCTCCTCGCTGATGGTGGAGGCGGACCGGGGCGTTTCGAGGAGCGACCGATCGAAGCCGAACACGGTGTCGACCCCGGCACCGGGCAGGCTGTCGAGGCTGCCGGTAACCACCAGTACTTCGATCTCGTCCTCGTCGGCAGCCTCCCCGTCGAGGGCGGGTGCGATCAACAGTGCCGCCGTCGCGAGAACAGCAACGCCGCGCGGCATCGAATACGCGCGCGTCATGTGTATCTCCATAGTGGCCGATGGCCGATTGATAGTGACCGAGAATGATGGGTTGCGTAGAGGACGAGTTCAACCGAGTTGCCCGCTGGTTACCCGCGCGGGTGCTGCTCGCACAGGATCAGGTCCGGCTCCGCCGCATCGTGAAGCACCTCCCGGTGGGCGTCCGCCGGGTTGCGCGGCGCCACCGCGAAGCGCCGGGACGCCCGGCCCGATTGGCTACGGCCGCAGGTTTCTCGCGGCCTCGAGTTCGCCAAACTCGGTGCCCAACGCCTGGTCTGCGTAACGCAGTGCACGAATGACCTCGTCAGCGGTGGACGATCCGCGTTGAATCTGCGCCGGCTGCGACGTGAAGCGGAGAAATCCACCCAATCCGCTCGGACCATACTGAATGGAGCCGTGGGGCTCTTCATCCACTCTGCCTTCGCGATACTCATCGCCATCACGCACGACTTCGAGGCTGCCGCTCTCGTCGAACGTGTTTGGCGTGACGGACCAGCCCGCGCAGGTGCGATGCGTATCCGCGGACTGGACGACCGCTCGCTCCAAGAGGTCCGGTCGGTAGTCGAGTTCCTCGCCCTGGATGATCGCCAGGCACAAGGCGGCCAGCGGTAGATCGGGGAGACCCGCAACCAGCGGGCCGAGCGCGGCGCCGGCTCGCGTGTTCAATTCCGTCGGCAGGTAGCCGTCCTCCGAGAGAATCCCGTCGATGCCGAATGGGCCGCGGTAGCCGATGGTTTCCCGGAGCGTCGTGCCCGTTCGGTGGGCGACGGTACGCATCGTTTGCCGGTCGTCCGGATTGGGATCGAACGCCGTAGCACAGCCCGCGTAGAACAGACGATCGCCGTGGGTCGGGCGCAATACGACCATCTCCACGGGTCGGAACACGGCCACGGTGTCGGGAAATACGATGCCGTGGATGCTCGCCGGAATACCCTCCAGAAACGGCATGACGCGGACTCGGTCGGCGATCCGATGCAACGACTCGAAGGATGCGTGGCCGTCGGCACCCGGACGTACCCAACGCAAACCCAAGCCTCCGCCGTTGGTGCCATCCCGGGCGTCCGCGGCCCAAACCGTGCCGAGGCCGCGATCCAGCGCCGCCGCGGCGGTCTTGAGGGATTCGTATCGGGTGGGGACAACCCGCGACGGCGCGCGTTCCACGCCCGCCGCGTCCCAGAAGGCATCGACCTTCACCTTGTCCTCCAGCGCGGCCCAAGACGCTGGCCGTGCGCCGTAGGGCGGGCGGGGCGGGATGCCACGCGACTCCGCCAAGGGACTCGCGTGGATGAAGTTGGCCGACCCGGTCCGATCCCAGGCGTCGATGGCACGGTGCAACGCCGGTGGCAGATCGTGGAGCGTGTTGTGCAGGTTGCGGTGCGCCTCCAGAGTGTCCTTGCCCCCGAGCCTCAGAACGTGCAACTCGGCCTCCTCAGGCGTCGGCATGGCACCGGTACCCTCGGTGCCGGCGATGAGGAACGGACGGTCGGCACCGAGCGCGCTCAAGCGCCGGGCGAGGCTTCCGAGACCGATGGCTACGGGTCCCGCGATCAACCACTTCCGATCGGCAAACACGGGGCGCAGCAACTCGACGTAATAGGTGGCTGCCTCTTCCGCCAAGGGCGAACTGATGTTGTCGTTCATGGTGGCTCCTCTCGGGCGCGCTCCGCGCCGGAGGAGTCGTCGACGCGGACCACCGTACTCCGGGAGCGGAGAGGTCCGTCGTTGTCTGGAAGTTAAGGGTCGGCAACTAGCCGATAGGGCGAACCACACCACACGCGCCACGCATCAGCGCGGCGACCCAAATCGGGATTGTATGGGCGGGGTTCATGAGGTGGCGCACCCTACCGGCGGGTGGCTTACGCGTCAAGGCGATGTACTTGTAAGGGAGTTACCCACAAGTTGCCCGCACCGGCCCCTTCACTCGCCGCCTGCGCTCTGCTATAAAGCGCCCCCCGCAAGCCGAGTGCCGCCATGTCGAAAGTCTGCCAGGTCACGGGCAAGCGCCCGATGCACGGCAACAACGTCTCGCACGCGCACAACAAGACGCGCCGGACGTTCGCGCCCAATCTGCACTACCACCGGTTCTGGGTGCCTTCCGAGAACCGTTTCGTCCGCCTGCGCGTGTCGGCGGCCGGCATGCGCGTGATCGACAAGAAGGGAATTGAAGCGGTGTTGCGGGACATCGCGAAGCGCGAAACAGGCCGCCAATCCCGCAAGGTGTCGAGCCGCGCTGCAGGGGAGGGTTGAAGACATGCGCGAGAAGATCAAGCTCGTATCGAGTGCCGGAACGGGTCACTACTACACGACCACCAAGAACAAGCGGACGATGCCCGACAAGCTCGAACTCAAGAAGTTCGATCCGGTCGTGCGCAAGCACGTCGTCTACCGCGAAGACAAGATCAAGTAGCCCAAGCAGGGCGCGCGGTCGCCGTTGCGTTAAGGCATACGCCGACTTGCGCCGACTTGCGCCGACTAGGCCGGCTGAGGATCGTCCGCTGCCTGAACTCCCCGAAGTCGAGACCACTCGTCGCGGCCTCGATGCCGTGTTGACGGGTCGACGGCTGCATCGGGTCGTGGTGCGCAACGCGTCGCTGCGCTGGCCGGTCGAACTGCCCGCCTCGATTGGCGGCCAGCGCCTCGGACCGATCGGCCGCCGAGCCAAGTACCTGCTGCTGCCCGTGGAGAGCGGCTGCCTGATCGTTCACCTCGGCATGTCCGGGCACCTGTCGGTGGTTCCTGCGGACACCCCGCCCGGCAAGCACGACCACGTGGACTTCGAACTCGACGACGGGCGCGCCGTGCGTTTGACCGACCCGCGTCGCTTCGGCAGCGTGCATTGGCACAGACACCCGGTGGAGGATCACTGGCTGCTTCGGGACCTGGGCCCGGAGCCGCTATCCCGGGATTTCGACCCCGCGTATCTCGCCGCGTGCGCGCGCCGTCGGAAGATCGCCGTCAAGAACCTCTTGATGAATGCCAAGGTGGTGGTCGGCGTCGGCAACATCTACGCCAACGAGGCGCTGTTCCTCGCCGGCATTCGACCGCGTGTCGCGGCGGGTCTGCTGACGCGGTCCCGGCTCGCCGAACTCGTGGCCGCGGTCAAGGCGACGCTGGCGAGCGCCATCCAGAGCGGGGGGACCACGCTCCGGGATTTCACCGGCGCCGATGGCCGACCCGGCTACTTCGCGCACGAGTTGGCGGTCTACGGGCGTGGCGGCGAGGCCTGCGTCCGTTGTGCCACGACGCTCAAGGAGGTTTGGTTGGCAGGCCGGACAACCGTGTACTGCCCAAAATGCCAAAGCTGAGATTCCCGCGTTTGTTTCGCTCTGGCCGGGGTTTGGGTACGCTGTCGCGCGAGCCGAGGAAGGGAAGGAAACCAAGTGTTCGATAAATCACTGCTGGCGGGTGCCATGTCATTGCTGTTGGGGTTTGGCGCGCCGGCCGCGGCCGACGAGTTTCGCGTCGGTGCCCAGGCCGGCGTTCCGGATTGGCGCATGGACGTCGAAGTGTCGGCGCTGTCCGTATCGGCTTCGGCCGACCCCGGTGTCAGCCCGTCGGCGGGCCTCGTGGCGCAATACGTCACCAAGACCGACGAAGAGGTCGGCAGCGGGTTCTACGTCGGCGTGGAGGCGGGGTTCATGTCCGGGTCCGATGCCGGGTCCGAGGAACTCACGCTCTTGGGAACACAGGTGGAGGTCGAGACCGAGATCTCGTGGGTCGCCGACGTGCTGTGGCTGGCGGGCTTCGACTTGGGTGAAGTGTCCGCCTTCGGCGGGCAGTTGGGGGATGTGTCCGTGTTCGGTCTCCTCGGCGGCAGCTACGCCGGCGGCGAAGTGGGCGTGACGATTCCTGCGCTGGATGCGTCCGGCAGCGACGATGCCAAACACTTCGGCTGGAAGTTCGGCGCGGGTGCCGAATTCGATCTCAGCGAGTCCGTTGCGCTGCAGGTTCGGGGGACCTATACGCTCTACGAGGAGTCCACGTATCGGGATCAGGGCGTCAGCCTCGGGGTCGAACCGGGAGCCATCGAAGTCAGGGCATCGCTGCTCTACCGCTTCGACGCGGGGGATCTCTTCGGTCGGTTGTAGGCGCCCCCGCGCCCTAGCGGTTCCGGTCACCGACACGGGCGGGGACAAGCCCCGCCCCTACGGGCTGGCGGTGCCGTAGTGCTCCGCCACCGCGGGATGGACGAATGCCGATATGTCGCCGCCCAGGCTTGCGATCTCCCGTACCAGGGACGACGACAGGAACGACCACTGGCGGGACGTCGGCAGCAGGACGTACTCGACGTCCGGATCCATGGTCTGGTTCATGGCGATCATCTGGTTCTCGTAGTCGAAATCCGTGATCGTGCGTAGGCCCCGGACGATGAAACGGGTGTGCTTCAGGCGTGCGTAGTCCACCAGCAGGACGTTGAATCCCTCCACCTCCACCTGGTCGCCAAACTCCGCCAGGGCGAGCCGGCAAAGGCCTATGCGTTCGGCGAGATGCGTCTCGGGGTCCTTGTCCGGGGAGGTGCCGACGGCGACGATCACCTTGTCGAACAGGCGCAGCGCCCGCTCCACGATGTCACGATGACCGTTGGTGATGGGATTGAAGCTGCCTGGATAGACGACGCTTGTCACGCCATCGATGTTAACGCGGATTCCTCATTGGGTGCGCAGCTCTTCATGGGGCGCGCAGCAATGCATACCGCACCGCGCCCGCCCGGGAGGTCTTGGCAACGGTCAATCCAGCCGACTGCGCCGCGGCGGGCAAGTCGAAGGTCTCGTCCGACTCCACGTAGACGGAGCCGCCGGGGGTGAGGTGGCCGGCAACCTCGGACACCGTCTCCGACAGTAGCGGCGAGTCGAAGGGCGGGTCGAGGAAGACGATGTCCCACCGTTCGTCCGGGGATCGGTGCGCCAGCCATTGCCGGGCATCTACCCGATTGATCGAGGCACGGGCACCGAGCATGTCCCGGTGGGACGTCAGCAGCGCACAGGCGGCGCGATTGTGCTCGACGAAGGTGGCGTGGACCGCACCCCGGGACAAGGCTTCGAAACCCAGGACGCCGGTGCCTGCGAAGAGGTCGAGGACCCGCGTTCCGGGGAGGTCGGCGAGGAGCCAATTGAACAACGTCACGCGGGCCCGGTCCGGGGTCGGGCGCACCGGGTCCCCGGCCACCTTGAGCTTTCGCCCTCTCCACATACCGCCGATAATGCGGACCTTGTTGCGGTTCTCGCTGATCAAATCGTCTACCGGTGTTGGCGGAGTCTGTCGACGCCGTTCGACCACTAATGGAACACGCCAATAGTGCGCAAAAGCAATGTGGAACTCGACCCCACGGGGGCGACACCCGCCTCGCGCTGGGACCGATTGAATCGGTCGCTGGCGCGTACGCGTGACCGGCTCGCGGCGGGCCTGGGCGAGCTGATCCTCGGCGAACGCGTCATCGACCAGGCCGTGCTCGATGAACTCGAGACGGCGCTCTTGGTCGCCGATGTCGGCGTCGATGCCACGGAGCGGGTCATGTCGGCCCTGAAGGAACGGGTTTCCCGCCGCGAGCTGGGCGACGCCAAGGCGCTGAAGGCCGCACTGACCGCAGAGCTTGGTGCGCTCCTCGATCCGCTTGCCGAAGCATTTGCCGTGGGTGACCCGCGGCCGTACGTCGTGCTCGTCGTGGGGGTCAATGGCGCGGGCAAGACGACTCTCATCGGCAAGCTCGCCAAGCGACTCGGCGATGCCGGTCACAGCGTTCTACTGGCCGCGGGAGACACCTTCCGGGCCGCTGCGGTGGAGCAACTCGGCGACTGGGGCAGCCGCAACGGCGTGCCGGTGATCGCCCAAGGCCAGGGGGCGGACAGCGCCTCGGTGATCTTCGACGCCATTGACGCCGCCAAGGCGCGCGGCATCGATGTGGTGCTCGCGGACACCGCCGGCCGGTTGCAGGCCAAGACCGGTCTCATGGACGAACTGGCGAAGATCAAGCGGGTCATGGGACGGTTCGGCCACGGCGCGCCCCACGAGGTGCTGCTGGTGCTCGATGCCGGTGTCGGCCAGAACGCCTTGTCCCAGGTGACCGAGTTCGACCGGGCCGTCGGCGTGACCGCGCTGGCGGTAACAAAGCTCGACGGCACCGCCAAGGCGGGCGTCGTCATCGCCATCGCGACGGCGACGGGGCTGCCGCTGCGATTCGTCGGCGTTGGCGAGGGCGTGGATGACCTGCAGGATTTCGAGGCGGCGCCGTTCGTGGATGCCTTGTTGGGCGACTTGGCCTGAGCCGGGTCGCCGGAGTCCGGTCGAATGGAAGGCATCGAGTTCCAACGGGTCGTCAAACGCTTCGCCAGCGGCGTCGAGGCGTTGCACGACGTCTCGTTGTCCATTGCTCCCGGCTCGCTGACGTTCCTGACGGGCCACTCGGGCGCTGGCAAGAGCACCTTCCTGCAGCTCCTGCTCGGCCAGCAAACGCCCACCCGGGGGCGCATTCTGGTCAACGGCGTCGACATCGGCCGCCTACGGCGCCGTCAACTGCCGCTCTACCGCCGACATCTCGGTGCGGTGTTCCAGGACGACCACCTGCTACCCCGCCGAACGGTATCGGCCAATGTCGCCGTATCGCTGCAGGTCGCGGGCATGAGGGCGCGGGACACCGAGCGGCGGGTACGCGCTGCGCTCGACACCGTGGGGCTTCTCGACAAGGCGCACCTGCTGCCGGGCCACCTGTCGGCGGGCGAGCGCCAGCGCGTCGTGATCGCCCGCGCGGTGGCGAACCGGCCGAAACTGCTGCTTGCGGACGAACCCACCGGCAATCTCGACCCGGCGTTGTCCGAGAGCGTGATGGGGCTCTTTGGTCGTTTTGTCGATGTCGGCACGACGGTGATCGTCGCGACCCACGAGATCGACCTGGTCCGTACCCTGGGCCGTCGAACGGTCGCCCTGGAGCACGGACGGATCGTCGACGACAGCCGGGAAGCCTGAAAGTGGCCAGGTCTAAGAAGACTTCCCGTGGACGAACGCGCAAGCCGTTCGAGGTGTGGCCCTCGGTCCCCCGACCCTGGGGTTCCGCCTGGCGCGACCACGGTCGCGTTGCGCGGGATACGCTCGCCTACGTCACGGCGCAGCTGGGCACCACGATCTGGGTCTGGCTCATGATCGGCATCGCGCTCAGCCTGCCCGCTGCCCTGTATCTCGTGGAGATGAACCTGGCGCGCGCCGCTGGTGGCTGGTCCGGCAATTCCGGGATCTCCGTGTATTTCGTTCCCGAGGTCGCACCGGAACACCTCCAGGCCGTGGTCAGCCGCCTGCAACGTGCCCGCGGTGTCGAGGAGGTCCGGGTCATCCCCCCTGAAGAGTCGCTCATCGAATTCCGGCGGCTCACGGGGGTTGCCGAAGCACTTGCCCTGGTGGATGACAATCCGCTGCCGGCGAGCGCCCGGGCGTCCGTCGCGGCCAATGCGGACGTGGACCACCTGGACCGTCTTTGCCTCGAACTCGCGGGGTTCGAAGGCGTGGACGACGTGCTGCTGGAACGTACCTGGTTTCAGCGCCTGGCCGCGATCCGGGAGATCGTGAGGCGCCTATCCTGGGGGTTGGCTGGCGTCCTCGGCCTCGGCACGGTGTTGATCGCCTCGGCGGCCGTTCACCTGGCCATCGACGCGCGGCTGGACGAACTGCGGATTCTCGTCCTGGTCGGCGCCGGCCGCCGGGCCATCCGTCGTCCGTTCGTCTATCTGGGCATCGTCTACGGTGCCGGCGGCGGCTTGATCGCCGCCATGTTGATCGCCGGCTTGCTGAGTGGCGTCGAGGGCCCGTTGGTGCGCCTATTCGAGAGCTACGGCACGGACTTGGAATTGCTGGGGTTCGACCCCATGTTCAACATAGTGTTGCTGGGAAGTGGTCTGATACTGGGCGTGATGGGGGCAGTACTGTCATCGAAACAGCGAGTTAGAAGGCTTGTCTGAGGGTCGAAACGCCGTTGTTGAAGGCCGCAGCCGGTTAGCACTCGGGGAACATGAGTGCTAAAATCGGGTCTAAACCGGTACTTGGGCCAGGTGCTGAGGGCCAGGTGCTGATAGAGACACATCACGATGTTGGACAAGCTAAAGGAGGTCAGGAGATGAGTTCGAACGTGCTCTCGCTTGCGAGCCTCTCGCCGGGCCGCGACTTGGAATCCTACATCCAGACCATCAGCGCATTTCCCGTGCTGACGGTCGAGGAGGAGCGCGCGCTCGCGGAACGCTTCTACTACGAGAAGGACCTGGAGGCGGCGCGCGAACTGGTCCTCTGCCACATGCGCTTCGTCGTCCATCTCGCCCGCAGCTATTCGGGCTACGGGCTTTCCCAGGCCGACTTGATCCAGGAAGGCAACGTGGGACTCATGAAGGCCGTGCGCCGCTTCGACCCGGAAGTGGGCGTTCGCCTGGTGTCCTTCGCGGTGCACTGGATCCGCGCCGAGATGCACGAGTTCATCCTGCGCAACTGGCGCATCGTCAAGGTCGCCACCACCAAGGCCCAGCGCAAGCTGTTCTTCAACCTGCGCAGCAACAAGAAGAAGCTCGGCTGGCTGAACGACGCCGAGACCCGGGCGATCGCCAGCGACCTCGGGGTACCGCCGGAGACGGTCACCCAGATGGAGGGGCGCCTGGCGTCCCGCGATGTCGCCTTCGACGGCTATCCGGACGACGACTCCGGCGAGGCCAAGCCGGTGGCACCGGCCTACTACCTCGAAGACGCGGGATCGGATCCTGTGGACATCGTCGCCGAACAGGACGCCGCGCGTACGGCCTCGCGGCAACTGACCGAGGCCATCAAGTCCCTGGACGAACGCAGCCGGGACATCGTCGAATCGCGCTGGCTGCGGGACGACAAGACGACCCTCATCGAACTCGCCGAACGCTACGGCGTCTCCGCCGAACGCATCCGGCAGCTCGAACAGAACGCCATGAAGAAGCTCCGCAAGCATATGGACGCGGCCGCTCTGCAGCCGGTGGCAAGCGCGGAAGCCGCCTGACCGAGGTTCCACGCCAAGCCTACCTGCGTCGCCGCGGTCGGCTGACGACCGCCCAGACTCGCGCGCTCGAGGCCCTCTCGTCCCGGTACGTCCTGGATTTGCCGCCCGACACCATCGGCGCCGCGTTCTGGACCGACGCCTTCGGCCGCACCGCGCCGCTGGTCGTAGAAGTGGGTTTCGGCAACGGCGCCGCACTCGCCGAACTCGCCATGGCGCATCCCGATTGGAACTGCGTTGGCGTTGACGTCTACCGACCCGGCTTCGGTGCCCTGATGCTGGCCTGCGACCGCGGCGACATCGACAACGTACGCATTGCCGACACCGAGGCACGACACTTCCTGCACAAGCTCGAACCCGGCTGTCTGCATCGACTGCTCGTCTTTTTCCCCGACCCCTGGCCGAAGAAGCGCCACCACAAGCGGCGCCTGGTCGACGCCGATTTCGCCACCGTCGCCGCCCGGAGTCTCGAAGTCGGCGGCATGCTCGCGCTGGCCACCGATTGGACGCCCTACGCCGAGCAAATGCGGGCCGTGCTGGATGCGGAACCGGGACTCCAAGGCGGTCCGGCGGACCGCGCCATGCGCCCGGTGACGCCTTTCGAGGCGAAAGGGCTCGCTGGCGGCCGGCCGGTTGTGAATCTGGAATACCGCCACACCCCGTAGGGGCGACCCTTGTGGTCGCCCTTCCCTAGAGGAATCGCGCCAAGACGCCGTTCAGTTGCCGGTAACCCGGCGCCGTGAGCGTCAGGCGCTCGCGGTGCAGCATCCCCCAGTCGGCCAGCTCGCCGAGGGTGCTTTCGATCGCGTCGAGACCGATGCCGGTGCGTGCCTCGAAGAGCTCCGGTTCCACGCCGTTCGTCAACCGCAGGGCGTTCATCATGAACTCCCCGGGGAGTTCCTCCGCCGTCACGGTGTTCAGCGAAGGGTCTGCGCCGTCGAGATAGCGGCGGGGCTGGCTGGGTTTGGCGATGCGCGTGACGCCGCCGCCGGTCGTGGTCAACTTGCCGTGGGCGCCGGCGCCGACGCCGATGTAGTCGCCGAAACGCCAGTAGTTCAGGTTGTGGCGGCAGCGGCGGCCGTCCCTGGCGAACGCCGAGACCTCGTACCGCTCGTAGCCGTGCCGAGCGAGCAGTTCGAGTCCGGCGTCCTCGATCTCGACGGCGCGGTCGGGGTCCGGCATGCCCCGAGGCGGACGGCGGGCGAACTCCGTTTTGGGTTCGATGGTGAGCTGGTACCAGGATATGTGCCGGGGTTCGAGGCGGATCGCGTGCTCGAGGTCGCCCAAGGCCTGTTCAACGGTCTGGCCGGGCAATCCGTACATGAGGTCGAGGTTCAGGTTGTCGATGCCGGCGCGGACGGCCTCGCAGGCGGCGCGGGCGATGTCGTCGACGCCGTGGATCCGGCCAAGGATGTTGAGCTGCGCCGGGTCGAAGGATTGGGCGCCGAGGGATATGCGGTTGACGCCCACGCGTCGGTAGTCGGCGAAGTCCCCGTGTTCGACGGTGCCGGGATTGGCTTCGAGAGTTACTTCCTCGGCCTCGGACACCCGTTCCAGCAACCGGCGAAAGGTGCCCGCCGAGAACAGGCTCGGGGTGCCGCCGCCGAAGTAGACCGTCTGCACGCTGCGCCCGCCGAAGCGCTCGAACTCGCGCTCGAGGTCGTCCAGCAGGGCGTCGCGATACGTCTCCTCTTTGAGCGGTCCCCGTAGGGGATGCGAGTTGAAGTCGCAGTACGGGCACTTGCGCACGCACCAGGGGAAGTGGACGTAGAGCCCGACCGTGGTCGGGGGCCGTGGCCCGACGGGTGTGTCGGGCGTGGGGGTCATTGACGACTCAACAGCGCGGCGAGTTGTCGGCACGCTTGGCCACGGTGGGACAGCCGGTTCTTGTCGACGACCGGGAGTTCCGCGGCCGTGCAATCGAGAGAGGGTACGTGGAAGTGGGGGTCGTAGCCGAAGCCGTTGTCGCCCCTCGGCGAATCCACGATCAGGCCGTGCCAGCGACCCGTGGCGATCGCCGGCGCCGGGTCGTCGGCGGACGCGAGGTAGACGAGTGAGCAGGTGAAGTGTGCCGCCCGGTCTTCGACGCCCTCGAGTGCCGCGAGCAGCTTGGCGTTGTTGTCGGCATCCGTGGCGCCGTCACCGGCGTAGCGGGCGGAACGGATGCCGGGTGCGCCGCCGAGCGCGTTCACCACCAGGCCGGAGTCGTCGGCGATGGCGGGCAGACCGGATACGGACGTCGCGTGGCGGGCCTTGGCGAGGGCGTTCTCGACGAACGTGGACGCCGTTTCGGGGATCGGGTCGATCCCCAGCTGGGCTTGAGTCACGAGATCGAGCCGGAGACGCGACAGGGCCGCGCACAACTCGCGAACCTTGCCCGCGTTGCCCGTGGCGACCACGACCCGCTCGCTCATGGATCCTCGAAGTAGAGCGGTTGCTGGAAGCGCAGCGTCTCGGGGCCGTGGTCGGGCAGGTCGATGGTGACTTCGAAGCGCAGGTTCTCGGCGTTGGCGAAGTCGAAGGCCGCCAGGTAATAGGTCGTGCCGGCGTCGTCGATTTCGCGAAAGTCGAGGCGCGTTCGCTGGTCGAGGAGATTGCGGAAGCTGCCCTTGACCGTGGCCTTCTGGCCCCGGCCCGTGCGCCCGACGGCGGTGATGTTGACCAGGCCCTTGTTGCGGCCTCGCACCAGGCCGTAGCGTTCGGCGATCTCGGCGGACAGCATGGAGGCGTTGAACGCGATGTAGTGGACCTGCCAGTCGCCGAAGCGCTCGAACTGATCGGCGTGGGCGAGCGCCATGACGAAGGCGAGCACGACGATGGCGATGTGGGTCCGTCTCATCCTGATCTTGCCCGCCCGAGCCGGTAGAAGGCGATGGTGCCGATCAGGTTGGCGAAGCGGCTGATTCCCCGCCTCACATGGTAGTGGCCGTCGACCACGAAGCGCTCGATCATCGGCAGGCCCTTGTCGTTCACCAGGCGTTCGAAATCCCGGAACGTGCACAGGTGGATGTTCGGCGTGTCGTGCCACTGGTGCGGCAGGTGGCAGGCGACCGGCATGCGTCCCTGGGTCGCCAGTTGCAGCCGGCAACGCCAATGGCCGAAGTTGGGGAAGGTGACGACGCACTCCTCGCCGATCCGGAGCATCTCGTCGATCAGATCCCCCGGCGCCGCGACGGCCTGCAGCGTCTCGGTCATGACCACCATGTCGAAGCTGGAGTCGGGAAAGCGGTCGAGGCCGGCATCGAGATCGTGTTCGATGACGTTGACCCCGGCGCGGACGCAGGCGCTGATCTGCGCCGGATCCTTCTCCACGCCATAGCCGTTGACGCCTTTTTCCCGGGCCAGGTGGTGGAGCAGTTCGCCGCCGCCGCAGCCCAGGTCGAGCACCCGAGCGCCCGGGTTGATGAGCGCCGCGATGATGTCGAGGTCGGGACGCATCGGATCAGCCCCGCGATCGCGCGACGGCGTCCAGGTAGCCGCCGAGCACGTCGAAGTAGCGATTATTGGCAAGCAGGAAGGAATCGTGGCCGTTGGGCGCTTCTATGGTGGCGCTGACGACGTCCTTGCGTGCCTCGATCAGAGCATCGACGATCTCGTTGGAGCGTGACGGCGGGAACCGCCAGTCCGACGAGAAGGACAGCACCAGGAACTTGGCCGTGACATCTCGAAGCGCGCGCACCAGGTCGCCGTCGAACTCCAGGGCGGGGTCGAAATAATCCAGCGCGCGGGTCATCAGCAGGTAGGTGTTGGCGTCGAATCGCTCGGAGAAGGATGTGCCCTGGTAGTGCAGGTAGCTCTCCACCTGGAACTGCACGTCCTGGCCGGATTCGATGTCGCCGGACTTCAGTTCGCGGCCGAACCTGACGCCCATGCTGTCGTCGGAAAGGTAGGTGACGTGGCCCACCATGCGGGCCAGCATCAAGCCCCTGCGGGGCACGGCATCGGCCTGGTAGTAGCGCCCGTCGTGGAACTCCGGGTCGGACTGGATGGCCTGGCGGGCGATCTCGTTGAAGGCGATGTTCTGCGCCGAGAGTTTGGCCGCGCCGGCGATCACCAGGGCATGCTCGATCCGGTCGGGGAAGTCGATGGCCCACTGCAGGGCCTGCATGCCGCCGAGACTGCCGCCGACGACGCCGGCGAACCGGTCGATGCCGAGGGTGTCGGCGAGCATCGCTTGGCTCTTCACCCAGTCCTTGACGGTCACGGTGGGAAAGTTCGCGCCGTAGGGCTCGCCGGTGTCGGGGTCGATGGTGCGCGGGCCCGTGCTGCCGTTGCAGCCACCGAGGTTGTTGAGTGAAACAACGTAGAACTTGGAGGTGTCGATCGGCCTGCCCGGTCCGATGCAGACGTCCCACCAGCCGGGCTTGGCGTCTTCGGGGGCATGGTACCCGGCTGCATGGTGGTCGCCCGACAGCGCATGACAGACCAGCACGGCGTTGCTCTTCTCGGCGTTCAGTTCGCCGTACGTCTCGTAGGTCAGGTCGAAACGCGGAAGCGTCTCCCGGCACTGCAGGGTGAACGGCTGGTCGAAATGTGCGACCCGGGGTTCGACCAATCCGACCGAGTCGGCGTCCGTCAACCGCACCACAGCCGGCAGGGCAACAGGGCGTTGAGGACGAAGCTCTGGATCAGAATGAGGACCAGGATGGTGATCATCGGTGACAGGTCCAAGCCCCCGAGGGGCGGCAGGATCCGGCGCGCCGGTGCGAGGATCGGTTCGGCGATCTCACGCGCGATGACGGCGGCCGGGGAGTACACGCCCGGCGCGATCCAGCTCATGATGATGGACACGAAGATCGCCACCAGGAAGATGCCGATGACGAGGCCGAGGGTCACCCTCAACCCATCGTTCACGATGGCGAGAACGTCCAGGGGGAAATCTGCCGACCAGACATGCACGATCACCGCCACGGTGTGGACGATCCAGGCCGTGGCGAAGGCGGCGATGTCCAGGTTGCGGTAGGGCCGCAGTATCTGGCGGACGGGATTCAGCACGGGATCGGTGATGCGCACGATGCCCGACGAGAAGGGGTTGTAGAAGCTCGCCCGCGCGGCCTGCAGGACGAAGCGCAGCAGGAACATAAGCGCGGCTACCCGCAGTACGAACGTGACTACGAACGTCAGTGGTTCACCCATCTCGTCAAGCTCCCTGCTGTTGTCCGTCCGGTCGCTGCCCGGAGTCGCCCGCGAACTCGCGCGCCAGTTCCCGGGATCGTTGGCACGCGCCCTCGACGGCGGCGTCGAGCAGTTCGGGCAGCGATCCTTGTGCAAGTATAGAGAGCGCTCTCTCCGTCGTCCCGCCCGGCGAGGTCACCCGCCTGCGCAGCTCCGCGGGATCGTCGTCCTCGGCCATCCTGGCCGCCCCCAGGGCCGTTGCGACCACCAGTCGCCGCGCGGTCTCCGGTGCCAGGCCGAGACGGGCGCCGGCATTCGCCAAGGCTTCGATGACCGCGAAGAAATAGGCCGGACCGCTGCCGGAGAGCGCCGTGACGATATCCAGATCGGCGTCGGAATCGAACCACACGACGTCGCCGGCGGCACCGAGCACGTCCTCGGCCAAGCGTCGCTCGGCCGGTGTCGCCGCGGCGTTGGCGACCAGGCCGCTGATGCCGGCGCCCACCAGTGCCGGTGTGTTGGGCATGCACCGGACCACGGATCTGCCGCCGCCCAGCCAGTGTTCGATGGATGCCAGTGGCACGCCCGCGGCGATGGACACCACCAGTTGCTCCTGCCGAACCGCCGCACTGATTTCCCGGACCACCGTCTCGAGAACCTGGGGTTTGACCGCCAGAACCACCGCGGCGGCATCGTGGACCGCGGCAACGTTGTCGGCGGTGGTCGTGATCGGCGGCTCGAAACGCGCACGCTGTTCGGCCAGCGGTTCGGCCACCACGAGGTCGAAGGCGCCCGCGGCGGCCAGCCGGGTCGCCAGGGCGTGGGCCATGTTGCCGCCGCCGACGAATGCGATGCGGTGGTTCATACCGATCCTGCGTGGGCGACGGCGCCGCTTGCTTGGCCGAGACGCGGACCGAAGATCGCCGTTCCGATTCGCACGATCGTCGCGCCCTCCTCGACGGCGGCCTCGAAATCGTCGGACATGCCCATGGACAGCGTGTCCCAATACGGACCCGCGCAGGGCGCCATCGCCTCGAACAGCGACCGCGTGCGGCGAAAGCTCTGCCGACTGTCGCCGCCTTGCCGTGGAATCACCATGAGGCCCCGGAGCCTCAGGCGGGGTAGCGCGGCGATGTGCGCGACGAGGGCGGGCAGCTCCCTCGGTGCGACGCCGGCCTTTTGCGGTTCGACGTCGACGTTGACCTGTATGCAGACGTCGAGTATGTCCGCGGCGGCGGCGTTCAGGCGGCTCGCGATCTTCGCGCGGTCCACGGTGTGTACCCACTGGAAGTGGCCGGCGATGTCTCGGGTCTTGTTGGATTGGATGGCACCGATGAAGTGCCAGACGATGTCGAGGTCTGCCAGCGCGGCGATCTTGGCGGCCGCTTCCTGGACGTAGTTCTCGCCGAACTCGCGCTGTCCCGCAGCGTAGGCCCCCCGCACTTCCGCTGCGCTTCGCGCCTTCGACACGGCGAGCAAACGGGCAGCGGACGAAGGCACGGCGCGAGTGCGATTTGCCGCCGCCGTCAGCCTGGCGAGAACAGGTTCCATGCGCTTGCCGTAGTCCACGCCGCAGTTTAACCCACGCTTGCGCGGTGGGTAGGAATGGGTCGATGTCCTACACCGCATGGGGGCGATGGCTGTCATGCGCGGGACCCTTGCCGAGTTACGGTGAGGGTCGCAATTGCGAGGTGGAAACCATGAAGCTTGGCGATCTGCTTGCCGAGGGGCTGCGCCGGGGAGCGTCCGATCTGCATCTGACGACGGGCCTGGCGCCGATGTTCCGCCTTGACGGCGAGATGGAACCCTGCGAACTGCCCGCGCTGGAGGACGCGAAGCTCGAGTCTTGGCTGCACGAGATCGCATCCGAGGCGGAGCGCGACGACGTGCATCGCGGTGCCGAGGTGGACTTCTGCTTCGAAGTTCCGGACGTCGCGCGCTTTCGGGTGAACGTGTTTCGCCAGCAGCGGGGGCTCGGCGCGGTGTTCCGGACGATTCCACGTACCGTCCCGACGCTTGCCGAGTTGGACTTGGGAGATGTCTTCAGGCGCATCGCCGACGCCCCGCGCGGCCTGGTGCTGGTCGCGGGTCCAACGGGGTCGGGCAAGAGCACGACCTTGGCGGCGATGGTCGACTACATCAACACGACCCGGCGAAGACACATCCTCACCATCGAGGATCCGATCGAGTTCGTTCACGAACCACGAAACTGCCTGGTGAATCAGCGCGAGGTCGGTCGTCACACCCTCGCCCTGGCCGACGCCCTGCGTGCCGCCCTGCGCGAGGACCCGGACGTCATCCTGATCGGCGAACTGCGCGACCTGGAGACCATCCGCCTGGCGCTCACGGCCGCGGAGACCGGCCACCTCGTGTTCGGCACCCTGCACACGCCGTCGGCGCCGAAGGCCGTCGACCGCATCGTCGACGTGTTTCCGGCCGGCGAGAAGGAGATGATCCGCTCGTTGCTCGCCGAGTCGCTGCAGGCGGTCATCTGGCAGACGCTCCTCCGGCGCGAAGGCGGCGGCCGGGTGGCCGCGCACGAGATCATGGTCGCGACCACTGCGGTGCGGAACCTGGTCCGCGAGCACAAGGTCGCCCAGCTCTACACGGTGATGCAGACCTCCGCGGCGGTGGGGATGCAGACGCTTGATCAGTGCCTTGGCCGACTCGTCGGCGAGGGAGTGGTCAGCGCGTCGATCGCCCGGGAGCATGCCCGCTTTCCGGAGACCCTTCGGTAGAACGCGGCCGTTCATCAAGCCATGTCTCGCCGATCACCTCGGCGGCCAAGGCATGGGCATCGGCCTGGTCGCCGCCACGCGACACCGCTTCGAAGGTCGACAGGCGCTCGTCGGCGAACTCCACCGGCAAGGCGTAGCGTCCCTCCAGCCGACCACCGAATCGCCGTGCAGCGGCCGAGATGTCGCTCGGCGTGCCGTCCATGTTGAGCGGCAGCCCAACCACCAACACCGCGGGTCGCCACTCCTCGACCAGGCGGTCGAGGGCGTCCCAATGCGGTACGCCATCGCGTGCGCGCACGGTGGTCAAGGCGCGGGCCAGATGCGCTTTCGGTTCGGCGGTGGCGACGCCGACGTTCTTCAGCCCGAAGTCGAAGACCAGGGCCCCGGAACCGGGTGGCTCAGGCCCGTCCGCCATCGGCAACCAACAGTCCCCAGTCGATCCCGAGTTCCTTGGCGACCCGGTGAAGGCGCTGCTCGAACGGCACCTCGAAGAGGATGTCGTGGGAGCTCGGCGCGGTCAGCCAGACGGATTCCGATAGCTCCTGTTCCAGCTGGCCGGCACCCCAGCCGGCGTAGCCGAGTGCGAGCAGGAATCGGTCCGGGCCGCGACGCGCGGCGATGAGTTCGAGCATTTCCCGGCTGTACGAGATCGTCAGCCCCCGACCGTCGGCATCCGTATCGCCCACGGGTTCGCTACCGTCGACGCGAATGTCGTCCGTGTGCAGGATGAAGCCCTGCTGCGGTTCGACCGGCCCCCCGGCCACTACCGGGCCATCCAGATCGTCGGCGGAAGGCACCTCCAGCTGGCGCATGAGTTCACCCAGGGTCAGGTCGAACGGATGGTTGACCACCAGTCCCTGGGCGCCCTCTTCGTCGTGCGCCCAAAGATAGATCACGGACTCGCCGAACACGCTGCCGCGAAGCTTCGGCATGCTGACGAGAAACTGACCGGCGAGATGATGCACGCGGCACTCCTCAAGGATCACGGTGCGGCGGAGAGCGCAGTGTACATCTGCAAGGCCGCTGCGCGGCCCGCCGGCGGTATCCGCGGGACCAGCGCGCGACGACGGTCGACCACACCGCGCCCGCAACGGCTCGCGAGAAGCTTCGTTTGCTGGGCAAGCAACAGTCCGTGGTGGATGGGATCACTGCCAAGATAGGCGGTCCCCGCGGAACTGCCAGGTGCGTTCGATCTCCAGCAGGTCGGTGCTGTCGCGCAGCCGCGGCGGAAAAGGCGAGTAGGGTGCGCCCAATTCGACGATGCGCACGGCGGCTTCGTCGAGCACGTCGTGGCCGCTGGGTTCGAGCACGCGGACGTCCACGAGGGTACCGTCGGCGGCGATGGAGACCAGCAGCAGGAGTGTGCCGGTCAATCCCTTGGTGCGGGCCTTGGCCGGGTAGTTGATCCTGCCGATGCGTTCGATCTTTCGCCGCCAGGACTCGAGGTAGTAGGCGAGGTCCGTATCCGCCTGTGCGACGTGGCCCACGCGCCGTGTGCGGCTGTCGGTCGGCTCGCGACGTCCGCTGTCCAGGGATGCGATTTCCCGGGCAAGGTCGGACACCGTCCTTCCGGCCAAAGCGTCGGGAGGAACGTCTGGTTGCGCCGTCTCAACGGGCTCGCGCGGCTCTGCCGGGAGGGGACGCGGTGGGCTCACCGCGGATGGCCCCGGGGGTGCATGGGGTAGCGTCTCGGCGACTGGTTCCGACCGGTCCGGCACCTCGACGACGGGTTCGGGAAGGGCGGGAGCGGCGGCGAGCTTGAGTTCGATCACGGCTGGGAGTGCGGACGGCGCTCCCCTCGGCAGGTCGATGTTGAGGACGGCGATGAGGTGAATCGAGACCGCGGCGAGGACACACAGCGCCATCCGCCCCCGACGAGGAGCAAACGCTGGGAGCGACATGACCGAGTCTGCAGCGATGCCGGGCCGCTGGCTCATGGCCCGTCGCCGGATTCGCTCGCCAGCCTGTCGAGCAGATCCGCGGCGATGTCCAGGCCGAATTGCCGGTCGAGTTCGCGAATGCAGGTCGGACAGGTGACGTTGATCTCGGTCAGGTAGTCGCCGATCACGTCGATGCCGACGAAACGCAGTCCTCGACGACGTAGTTCGGGCCCGACGTGGGCCGCGATGGCGGCGTCGCGTTCACTCAGGGGCTGGCCGACACCCTCGCCGCCTGCGGCCAGGTTTCCCCGGCTTTCGCCGGCCTTGGGAATGCGTGCGAGCGCGTAGGGAATGGGTTCGCCGTCGATCAGCAGGATGCGCTTGTCGCCCGCCTCGATTTCGGGGATGAACTTCTGCGCCATCACCGGGCTGCCACCGTCCGCCGTGAGCGTCTCGATGATCACGTGCAGGTTGGGGTCGTCGCGGCGCACGCGGAAGATGCTCTTGCCACCCATGCCGTCGAGCTTCTTAAACACCACGTCGCCGTGTTCCGCGTGGAAGTCCAGGAGCAGGTCCCGGCGGGTCGCGACGATGAGTGGGGGCGTCACATCTGCGAACCGGGTCGCGTAGAACTTCTCGTTGCAGTCGCGAAGACTCGACGGGTCGTTGACCACGACAGCGCCCTCATCGCGCGCCCGTTCGAGAAGGTAGGTCGCGTAGACGTACTCCATGTCGAACGGCGGATCCTTGCGCATCATCACCATGTCGACGTCGGCAAGGACGGTGCGCGCCTCGGGCCCGAGCCGGTAGTAGCGGCTAGTCGAAATGCTGTCGAGATTGTCGAGGGCGTCCGCTTCGAGAGCGAGGTCGCGCGTCCAGCCGACGACCTGACCGTGCTGCAGCGCGAGGTCGCCGACGCCGAGCACGGACACCCGCCAGCCGCGTCGCCCGGCCGCCCGGATCATGGCTAGAGTGGAGTCCTTGTTGACGTTCAGCGTCGCGATGGGATCCATCACGAAGGCGATGTGAGTCATGTCCTCGAACCGCTGCTCGGTCCGTCAACGGTAGCGGGGATGGTGACCCCGGACAAGGCGACGCAGGCGGCACGAGCGACGCCCAGGCGCGCGAACTTCCGTGCTGACGAGTGACGTAGACTTGATGGCGTCTTTGCGGGACACGAACTAGGTGAAGCTTGATGGACGAGGCGCTTGCCCCGATCCTCGAGGAATGGCGGGCGGATCCTGCCGATCCCGACGCCATCGCGGGTATCCGCGCCGGGTTCCTGGTACTGCACGCCATCGCCGGACATTCCCGCTCCAAAGCCGTCGACGAACTTGCCCGGTCGGTGGCGAATCTGTTTGACCGACTGCACGACGGCACGGTGGACCCGACCCCGGACGCCGTGTCCCTGGTCGCCGAGGCGGTATCCTGCCTACCCGGGATCGACGACGACCTCGAATCCGGGGTCGTCGGGCGATTCGGCTTACTCGTGGAGCGGATCGACGCCTTCGCCTCGGGGCTTGCGGAGGTGCCGATCGAAACGGACGCGCCCTCACAGGGCAATCCCGGCGATCCGCCGTTGCTGACGGTTCGCCACGACGGCGTGCGCGTAACCCCCGGTTCGTTCGACGCGAGCCCCACTCCGACCGCCCCTGCCCCGGCGATCCAGGGGGCACTCGCGGCGCTGGCAGACCGACTTCGGTGTCAAGTCGACACTTTGTCGACCCTGGCCTACGGCGATCCGGATCCGGAGGAGATTGAGCGTCTTGCCCGACGTCTCGCCGCCACGGCGGGTCTGGTTCAGCGTTTGAAGAGCGCGGCGTCGGCTCCGTAGGGGCGACGCGATCGCGCCCGCCTTACGGCATCGGGCTTGTCAACGCCGGCGAAACTTCCAACGCGACCGTCAGGTCGCGCTACAGCCCGAGGTTGCGGGCGATCTCGGCGGTCGGCGCGGCGTTGTTCATGGTGTAGAAGTGAATGCCCGGCGCGCCGCCGGCGACAAGTGTCCGGCACAGCGTTGTCACGACCTCGCAACCGAAGGTCCGCAGCGCGTTGTCGTCGCCCTCGAGTTCGTCCAGCCGCAAGCGGATCCAACGGGGTATGTCCACACCCGCCTTGTCGGAGAACTTCACCAGGTTCGCGTAGTTGGTGATCGGCATCACGCCGGGCACGATGGGTACGTCGATGCCGGACGCCGTACAGCGGTCGCGGAAGTGGAAGAAGGCCTCGGCGTTGTAGAAGTACTGGGTGATGCAGCCGTCGGCGCCCGCATCGATCTTGCGTTTGAGAAAGTGGAGGTCGGCGTTCGCCGTGGCCGCATCGGGATGCACTTCGGGATAGGCGCCGACCTCGATGGCGAGCGGTGTCTCGATGCGTCTGCGGATCAGCCGCACCAGGTCCTCGGCGTGGCGAACCGTTCGCGCGAGGCCGGTCCCCGACGGCACGTCGCCGCGCAGCGCCACGATCCGGTCGACGCCGAGATCGAGGTATTCGTTGACCAGTGCGATGACGGTGTCCTCGTCGTCGCCACCCCAGGAGAGATGCGGTACGGCATTGATGCCGGCGCGGCGCAGACCAGCCACCGCTGCGAAAGTGCGGTCTCGGGTAGAGCCACCGGCGCCGTAGGTCACCGAGTAGAAGGTGGGGCGGAAGCCGGCGAGCCGTTCCGCGGTACGCACGAGATTATCCCGGCCGCGTTGGGTCCGTGGCGGGAAGAACTCGAAACTGACGTCGGCCACGTGTTGCCCGGCTTGACTCGAAACTAGTACCGGTTGCCACGGCACCTCACGCCAGGGCGCGGAGTTCCTCGGCCTTGTCCGTTCGTTCCCAGGTGAAGGTCTCTTCCTCGCGGCCGAAGTGCCCGTAGGCGGCAGTCCGGCGATAGATGGGCCGTTTGAGGTCGAGCATGTCGATGAGCCCGCGGGGCTTCAAGTCGAAGCACTCACGGATGAGTTGCACGATTCTCGCGTCGGACACGGTGCCCGTGCCGAAGGTGTCGACGCTGACGGAGGTGGGCTCGGCGGTTCCGATCGCATAGCTGACCTGGATTTCGCAGCGCCTGGCGAGACCGGCGGCGACGATGTTCTTGGCGACATAGCGTCCGGCGTAGGCGGCCGAACGGTCCACCTTGGACGGATCCTTGCCGGAAAAAGCGCCGCCGCCATGGCGCGCCATGCCGCCATAGGTGTCGACGATGATCTTGCGCCCCGTGAGCCCGCAGTCGGCAACCGGCCCGCCGACCTCGAATCGGCCCGCGGGGTTGATCAGCACCCGGGTCTCCGGCGCCATCCAGTTGCCGGGAATCTCGGGTTTGATGATCTCCTCCATGACCGCCTCGTGCAGTGTGGCGTTGTCCACCGACGGGGTGTGCTGGGTGGAGACGACGATCGCGTCCACGGCGACCGGCTCGCCGTCGCCGTTGTAGCGGAACGACAGTTGGCTCTTGCCGTCGGGGCGGAGGAAATCCAGGCCCGTCCGGCGCACCACGGCGTGGCGCTGCATTAGCCGGTGGGCGTAGGTGATGGGTGCCGGCATCAGCACGTTGGTCTCGTCGGTTGCGTAGCCGAACATGAGTCCCTGGTCGCCGGCCCCCTGCTCGTGATCGGCCCGCTCGTCCACGCCGTGGGCGATCTCCGCCGATTGCTGTCCCAAGGCGTCGACGACCTTGACGGAGGCGAGGTCGTAGCCGCTGGCGGGGTCGCCGTAGCCGATTTCGTCGATGACGGTGCGGGCCAGATGGTCGATGTCTACGACCGTGTTCGAGCGGAACTCGCCGGCCACCACCACCAGATTGTCCTTGAGCAGCACCTCGCACGCGACGCGGGATTCCGCGTCCCCGGCGAGCATGGCGTCGAGGACGGCATCGGAGATCTGGTCGGCCATCTTGTCCGGATGACCTTCCGATACCGACTCGGAAGTGAACGCCGAGTAGTCAGCCATGAAACCTGTTTCCCGCTCGCAAAGGCGCGCATTGTACCCCGGCGGTTTCTCAGCCGACGCGCGCCGGTAGGCGCGGACGTGTGCGCACCGGGCGGTGCGCGACCGGCAGTCTGATAGGCTGGCGGCCATGGCGAGCATCTCTTCGTTCTCGGCGTTGTCGGACGTCGCACTGCGCGGCAAGCGGGTGCTGGTGCGCGAAGATCTCAACGTGCCCATCGAGGCTGGCCGGGTGACCGGCATGGCACGGATACACGCCGCGCTGCCCACGTTGCGACGATGCCTCGATGCGGACGCAGCGGTGCTGGTGACATCCCACCTGGGTCGTCCAGTGGCAGGTCGACGCGATCCCTCGCTGTCCCTCGAGCCGGTGGCTCACGCCCTCGGCGAGGCGCTGGGTCATGCGGTCGGTTTCGAGACGGACTGGCACGACGGCGTCGAAGTCGCTCCGGGCGAGGTCGTGTTGCTGGAGAACATTCGATTCGAGGCGGGTGAGACGACCAACGACCCGGCCCTGGCACGCCGCTTGGCGGCGCTTTGCGACATCTTCGTCATGGATGCCTTCGGCAGTGCGCACCGTGCCCATGCATCGACCGCCGGCGTCGCCCTGGCCGCCCCGGTGGCGTGTGCGGGACCGCTGCTGGAAGCCGAACTCAACGCCCTGGGCCGAGTCCTCGACGACCCGGCGCGGCCCTTGCTGGCCATCGTCGGCGGCGCCAAGGTGTCGACCAAGCTCGACGTGCTGGAGTCGTTTGCGAACATTGCCGACGCCGTGATCGTCGGTGGTGGGATCGCCAACACCTTCCTGCTCGCCGCCGGCGACGACATCGGCGCTTCCCTGGCGGAGCCGGAACAGGTCGACGTGGCGCGGCGGATCATGGCCAAGGTCGAGGTGCCGATGCCCGTCGATCTCATGACGGCGACGTCGTTGCATGCCGCACAACCGGCGCGGCTGCGGCTGCGGGGCGAAGTACCAGCCGACGAGTTGATCCTGGACATCGGTCCGGAAACCGCGAGAAGGCTTCAGGGCGTGGTGCGCGATGCCCGCACGATCATCTGGAACGGCCCCCTAGGCGTTTTCGAGTTCGACCAGTTCGGCGAAGGAACGCGGTTGCTTGCCGAAGCGGTCGCCGCGTCGTCGGCGTTCTCGGTGGCCGGCGGCGGCGACACCTTGGCGGCGATCGAGAAGTACGGCGTCGGCGGAGACATTTCGTACCTGTCGACCGGTGGCGGTGCATTCCTCGAGGTCGTGGCGGGCGAGACGCTGCCCGGCGTGGCGGCGCTCACCGCGAGCGCGCCGTCGAGTTCCAGGTGATCGAAGGACTGCGCCGGCTGCTGCCGTCGTCGCGGGTGACGACGGCGGCGGCGGACCTGGAGGTCTGGGGTCGGGACTGGACGCGTAGCTACGCGGTCCGACCCTCGGCCGTGGTGTTCCCGGAAACGGTGGACGAAGTCGTCGCGATCACGCGGCTGGCGAACGCCGAAGGGGGCGCGCTGGTGCCTTCCGGCGGGCGAACCGGGCTTTCTGGTGGCGCCGTGGCGAGCCGCGGCGAGGTGGTGGTCTCGTTCGACCGGATGAACCGGATACTGGGTTTCGAACCCGCCGACCGCACCGTGCGTTGCCAGGCGGGCGTGGTGACGGCGGCACTGCACCAGTTCGCCGAGGCGCGTCGGCTCGCCTATCCCGTGGACTTCTCGTCCTCCGGATCGAGCCAGATCGGCGGCAACATCGCGACCAACGCCGGCGGCATCAGGGTCATCCGCTACGGCATGACCCGGAATTGGATCGCGGGACTCACCGTCGTCACCGGCACGGGGGAGGTGCTTGCCCTGAATCGGGGTTTGGTCAAAAACGCCACCGGCTACGATCTGAGGCACCTGTTCATCGGTTCCGAAGGCACCCTCGGCTTCATCGTCGAAGCCGAAGTGCTCCTGGCCGACCCGCCGCCGCCGTCACGCTTGATGGTCATCGGCCTTGATCGCTTCGCCGACATCCTCGAGGTACTGACGCGCTTCCAGCGGAGCGTGACGCTGTCGGCGTTCGAGTTCTTCTCGGAGCTCGCTCTCGCCAAGGTGGTTGCCCACCGCAGCCTGGCGCGGCCGCTGGCGTCGTCGACCGCTTTCTATGCCCTGTTGGAGTTCCCGGTCGCCCACGAGCAGGAAGCGCTGGCGGCTTTCGAGGACACCGTCGGCGAGGGGTGGGTGCGCGACGGCGTCATGAGCCAGTCCGATGCCCAGGCGCGGTCACTCTGGGCCCTGCGCGAGGGCATCACGGAGAGCATCGCAGTGGAGACGCCGTACAAGAACGACCTGGCCGTGCGTGTCTCGGAAGTGCCCGGATTCCTTGAGGATGTGGACCGTTTCGTCGCCCAGCACTATCCGGACTTCGAGATCTGCTGGTTCGGGCACATCGGGGACGGCAACCTGCACCTGAACATCCTGAAGCCGCCGGAACTCACGATCGATGCATTCCACGAACGCTGCCACGCCATCAGTCCGGGGCTCTTCGAGTTGATCCAGGCTCGTGGCGGCAGCATTTCCGCCGAACACGGCGTGGGGTTGTTGAAACGCGATTTCCTGGGCTATTCGCGCACCGAAGCCGAGATCGACATCATGCGTGCCGTCAAACACGCGCTCGATCCCAACGGCGTCATGAACCCGGGCAAGCTACTCGCGTAGCGTCACGCCGGATGCGGTTCCGACGAGGACCGTCTGCGGTCGGTTCGCCGCGAAGATGCCGTTGTCCACGACGCCGGGGATGTTGTTGATGAGCGCCTCCCAGGTCGCCGGGTCGTCCAACACCAGGCCATGCACGTCGAGGATGTCGTTGCCGTTGTCGGTGCTGAACCCCGGGCGTTGGCGTGGATCGCCCCCGAGTTCGCGCAGACGGCGGGCGACCGAGGTGCGGGCCATGGCGATCACTTCGACCGGCAGCGGGAAGGCGCCCAGCGTGTCCACCAGCTTGCTCTCGTCGACGATGCAGATGAAGTGCCCGGCAGCGGCGGCGACGATCTTCTCCCGGGTGTGGGCACCGCCGCCGCCCTTGATCAGGGCGTTGTCGACGGCGACCTCGTCCGCGCCGTCGACGTAGGCGACCATGGCGTCCGCCTCGTTCAGATCGATCACCTCGATGCCGTGTCCCGCAAGCCTTTGGGAACTCGCGTCGCTGCTCGACACGGCTGCACCGACTCGCGCCTTGACACCTGCGAGCAGGTCGATGAAGTGGTTCGTCGTGCTACCGGTACCGACACCGATCACGCAGCCTGGACTCAACAGCGGTGAAACGCGCTCCAAGGCCGCCTCGGCAACCCGGCGTTTCAGTTCATCCTGCGTGAGGTTAGCGCTCACTTCGATGCCGGCTCCTCCAATGGAAGAATGTAGCGCACGTATTCGTCTTCGAAGACGAGCTTGTGCGGATCGGCGATGTGATCGACGTAGAGCTTGCCGTCGAGGTGGTCGAACTCGTGCTGGAAGACCGTCGCGAGGAAGCCCTCGGCGGTGACGCTCTCACGTTCTCCGCGGAGGTTGGTGTAGGCCACGCGTATGCCCCGCGGCCGCTCGACGAAGCCCCGCAGACCCGGGACCGACAGGCAGCCCTCCCAGTGGCCCGCGGTCTCGGGATCCTGGATCTCGATCTTGGGATTGATGCACACGGTCAACGGCTGGTGTTGCAACTCGCCGTAGCGCGTCGGCCCGCCCGGAACCTCGATGATCGCCAGTCGCAGACCTTCGTTGATCTGCGGGGCGGCGAGGCCGATGCCGCCGTAGTCGTGCAGGGTGTCGATCATGTCGGCGACCAGGCGGTGCATTGCCGCACTGCCGATGTCCTCCCGCGCGACCTCGCTTGCCGGTTGCCGCAGTGCGGGGTGCCCCATGCGAATGATCTTGCGCACCGCCATGACCGAAGTATGCGCCTATCGGAAGCTCTGCAAGCCCTCTTCGGTGACCACGGCGGTGAGCCGGACATCCCGGGATGTCGTTGGCAACTCCCGAGCGCGTTGGCACTCGTGGGCGATGCCGACCCGCTCGCAGGAGGGCGCGGCGGCGAAGTACCGGTCGTAGTAGCCGCCGCCCATCCCGAGCCGTGCGCCGTGCGCGTCGAAGGCGACCAGCGGTGCGAGCACGACACTCGGCAGGACCGTCAGGGGTTGTTCGGGCTCGGCGATGCCGAAGCGGTTGCGGACCATCGGCGTGTCGGAACGGTACTCGGCGAAATGCATGGTACGCCCGCCCAACACGGGTACCGCGACCCCGATGCCCCGTGCCCAGAGACCTTGGATCGCGAGGTGGAGGTCGACCTCGCCGTCGCGGGCGAGATAGATGGCGACCCGCGTGGTGTCGGAGGCCAGGTGAGACAGGACATGCTGGGCAACGGCTTCGGCGTGGCACCGCTGGTCTTGCGCGGAAAGCGCGCGCCGGGCCTGGCGGTAGCGGCGACGGAGGGCTTGTTTGTCGGTCGCCGGGATAGGACACCCCCACGGCAGGTAGGCTTGTCTCCCGGTGATGCGGCTGCTTGGTGACCCCGAACCGTTGTGGTTCAAGGCGGGGATCCAGGCGGCCCTTCAGGCTTCCCACAATCCGCCTGCGGATACTCCGCAGTCCTAGGGTGTGCACAACCGTCGCCGACGCCGAAACCCCTTGGGTTTCTATAACGGCTCAAGGATGACGCTAGCTGGCCAGCATCCCAGGAGACGGTTCAAGTATAGAACAGAAAGACAGGGTGTCTTCGAGTGGTCCTATGACTCTGGGCCATCCATCGGATCGGTTGTCGCCTCGGACGACACTCCGACGCTCGCCCTTGTAGCCGCATCCTTCGTGTCCGCGCTCGCGATGGCCTTTTCTATCCGCTCGGCAAGGGCCCTGACTCGGCGACCGCCGAGGCGTTCATCGTCCTGCCGCTGGCGGCCCCGACGTAGATCTTCGTGGCTGAGATTGAGCGCGGCGAGAATGGCGATTCGTTCGAGGCCCAGGGTGCCACCCGCGTCGCGGATCTCCCGCATGCGCCGGTCGACTTCCTGGGCGGATGCCTTCAGTTCATCCACCTCGTTCTCCGCGCAACTCACTTGGAACTTGTTGTCGAGAATCCGAACGTCGACCGTGACCTTGGCTGCGCTCACGTCGTTCACTCGCCGTCGAGGGACTTGAGGCGCTCGATCATCGCCTCGACCTTGCTCTTGGCGACCTCGTTGCGCTCTAGGAGGTCGGCGCGCTCGCCCGCCCATGATCGGTTGCGGTCCCGCAGGATGCGATTCTCGCGTGCCAAGGCCTCGCACAGGTCGATCAGTTCGTCGACCCTTGATTCAAGTACGGTGAGATCGTCCGACATTGGCGAATAGTTTGAACCGAATCGACGGCTCTTGTGAAGTCGTTGCCCAGGTTTCATTGCGTGTCGGTCGGGGATGCTGACAGACTCGGCCCATGTCGGCTGCGGAACCCACATACGATGTCGCCGTGGTCGGCGCGGGGATCGTCGGCCTGTCCACCGCTCTGGTGCTTGCTCGACGAGGCTATTCCGTCGCATTGATCGAGCGCCGGCCCCCGCAACGCGTCAACGGCGACCTGGGGTTCGACATTCGCACTGTGGCCCTCACCCCGGGGTCGGCCGCCCTTCTACGCGAGCTCGACGGTCTCGACGACCGTGCGACTCCCATCGAGGCCATGCACGTGTGGGAATACGACGGCGCGGCGTCGCTGCACTTCCGTGCGGACCACGATGGGTCTGCAGGGCCCGCGGCGTCGACCAAGGTCCTCGCCCATGTCGTCGAAAACAGTGCCGTGACGACGCGTCTCTGGGCCGTTGCGGGAGAGCGGCTGGACGTCCACGCACCGTCCTCGGTGATCGATCTCGTCGTCGAACGGGACGCGGTTCGTCTTGTCGGCCCGGACATCGCCGCTCGTCTGGTCGTCGCCGCAGACGGTGCCGACAGCCCGGTCGGCACGCTGGCCGGTGTCGCCCGGCGCGAGGAACGAGGCAGCGGGCAGCATGCCATCGCGACGGTAGCGCGGGCGACGCGGGAGCATCGCAACACGGCGTACCAGCGCTTCGGCCGCACCGGTCCCGTCGCGCTCCTCCCCCTCGGTCCCGACGGACGAGCTAGCGGAACCGCGGGTGGTGAAACGGGGTCCAATGTGGCTGTGATCTGGAGCACTTCCGAACCGGAACATGAGCGCCTCAAGGACCTGGGCGACGAAGCCTTCATGGACGTTCTCGACCAGGAAACCGAGGGTGTGCTGGGCCCCTTCGAGGCCGTCGACCGCCGCTTCGGCTTCCCCGTGCGTCAGTCACTGGTCGCCGACTTCAACCCCAACGCCCGGGTTCTGGTGGTGGGCGATGCGGCGCGCACGCTGCATCCGCTGGCGGGACAGGGGGTCAATATCGGTCTGGAGGATGCACGGGCCATCGACGTGGTCGCCACGGGTGGCGATCTCGGCGCGCCGGGCACTTGGCGTGCTTTCGCCCGCGAGCGACGGCTCCGCTCCAAGCTGATGATCTCGGCGATGCGGACCCTGCTTGCGGCCTACAGCGGCGCTTGGGCTTCGAACCCCTGGGTGCGGCTCGCGAGGAATACCGGCATCCGTTGGATCGACTCGTCCGCCGTGGCAAAGTCGCAGCTGATCCGCGAGGCGATGGGTCTCGGTCCCTTGGCGCGCGGCAGGGTCTCGGCATGACCACGGAAGCGAGTGCAAGGACACCGCTGTACGACGCGCACGTCGCGGCGGGTGCCAGGTTGACCAACTTCGCCGGCTACTCGATGCCGCTCCACTACGGCTCGCAGCTCGCCGAGCATCGCCTGGTGCGCGTTGCCGCCGGCATGTTCGACGTCTCCCACATGGCGGTCACCGACCTCGCCGGCGACGGAGCGCGTGATTTTCTGGCACGGGTGATGTCCAACGATCCGGACAAGGCGAGGCCGGGTAGAGCCGTGTACTCGATGCTCTTGAACGAATCCGGTGGCGTGGTCGACGACGTCATCGTCTACGGTCGTGACAACGGCTACCGGGTGGTCTCCAACGCGGCCACCCGAGACAAGGTGCGCGCCTGGTTTGGCCGCCATGCCGCGTCCTTCCAGGTCGCGCTACACGAACGGCGGGACCTGGCGCTGCTGGCCGTGCAGGGACCGCACGCGATCGAGACTTTCGCCACGACACAAGGCCTGGACGTCGCCGCCCTGGTGCCGTTCACCAGTCTGGAGCATGGCGGTGCCATGTACGCGCGTACCGGCTACACGGGTGAAGACGGCCTCGAGGTGATCCTCCCCGCCGAGCAGGCCGTTCCGCTCTGGGACAGGCTGCGCGGCGCAGGCGTGTCGCCCGCCGGCCTCGCCGCGCGCGACACGCTGCGCGTGGAGGCTGGACTGATGCTCTACGGGCAGGACATGGACGAATCGACCACGCCGCTGGAGTCGGCCCTGGGATGGACCGTCGCGTGGGACCCACCAAGCCGCGCATTTCTGGGTCGAGAGGCACTCGCGCGGCAGCGCGCGGCCAAGGCCGCCCGGGTGTTGAGGGGCATCGTCCTGGCCGCCAAGGGGATCATGCGGCCCGGCTGCGTGGTCCAGACGGGGGCTGGCGATGGCGAGGTCACGAGCGGTATCTTCTCGCCGACCTTGGGTTTCAGCATCGGCTTCGCTAGGATGCCGCGCGGCGCGGCCGGCGACTGCCGGGTCGTGATACGGGGCAAACCGCTGCCGGGTCGAATTGTCAAACTGCCGTTCGTACGGCGTGGAAAGCAGGTGTTTGAATGAGCGACGCCCAATCCAAGGCTCTGCCGGACGTTCCCGACGACTTGCGCTACGCATCGAGCCACGAATGGGCGAGGCTCGAGGACGGCGTCGTCACCGTCGGCGTTACCGATTTCGCCCAGCAGGCCCTAGGGGACGTCGTGTTCGTCGAACTGCCGGAACTGGATTCGCAGGTGCAGTCTGGCGTCGAAGCGGGTGTGGTCGAGTCGGTGAAGGCGGCCTCGGACATCTATGCGCCGGTCAGCGGCACCGTGGTCGCCGTCAACGAAACCCTGGAGGACACCCCCGAGTCCGTCAACGAGGATCCCTACGGCGACGGCTGGTTCTTCAAGGTCGAGCCGGACGACCCGGCAGCGCTCGACGAACTGCTCGACGCCGACGGCTACGCAGAGATGTGCGTGTCCGAAGACGGGGATCACTAGAGCCCAGTGCCGTTTATTCCGCACACCCCCGAAGATGAGCGCGCCATGCTCGCCAGCATCGGTGCGGAATCCATCGACGAGCTCTTCGGCGAGATCGAAGCGGCGCTTAAGACGGCGGACTTCGACACCCTCGACGACGCCGTGGACGAGATGACGATGCTCGCCGAGATGGGTGACCGCGCCCGGCAGGACGAGGCCGGACCCTGCTTCACGGGCGCGGGATGCTACGACCACCACATTCCGGCGGCGGTTTGGGATATCGCCTCCCGCGGCGAGTTCATGACGGCCTACACGCCCTATCAGGCCGAGGCGAGCCAAGGGACGCTGCAGGTCATCTACGAGTACCAGAGCATGGTCACGGCACTCACGGCGATGGAGGTCTCGAACGCCTCCGTCTACGACGGTGCCAGCGCCCTGGCCGAGTCCGTCCTGATGGCGCTGCGCAGCCAGCGTGGCAAGGCGCCCCGGGTGGCCGTCGCCGGCGCCTGCCACCCGCACTACATGCAGACCGCCGCGAACATCACACGCAACCAGGGTGTTCGGCTGCTACCGGCGGGTTTCGACACCGACGGCTGCGCGTCACTCGATGAATTGAAGGCGTTGGCCGAGGCCGAGAAATCGGCCGGTGGTCTCGCCGCCGTGGTCGTCCAGCAGCCGAACTTCCTCGGTCTTCTCGAGCCGGTGGACGAGATCACGGATTGGGCGGCGGCGAACGGAATCCTCGTGGTTGCCGTGGTGAACCCCATGTCGCTGGGAATCATCAAGCCTCCTGGAGAATGGGGCAGGAATGGTGCCGACATCGCCTGTGGCGACGGCCAGCCGCTGGGCATCCCCATGGCCTCGGGAGGACCGTCGTTCGGCTTCATCTGCACCCGGCAGCGCCTTGTCCGGCAACTTCCCGGGCGGCTCGTCGGGCGCACGGTCGACCGCCACGGCAAGCCCGGATTCACCCTGACCCTGCAGGCCCGGGAACAACACATCCGGCGTGGCAAGGCGAGATCGAACATCTGTACCAACCAGGGTCTGTTGATGACCGCGGCGACCATCTACCTGGCGTTGATGGGTGCCGCCGGGCTCCAGCGCACGGCCTCACGGTGTCATGCGCAAACCCGCGAACTCATCGCCGCGCTCATTTCCGTTCCCGGCGTCCACGAACGCTTCGGGGGGGCCTTCTTCCACGAACGGGTGATCGACGTCGGCCGGCCTGCCCAGGCCGTGGCCGACGCGGTTGCCGAAGCGGGCGTGATCGGTGGCCTGCCCCTCGGCCGCTACTACGCCGAACTGGACCCCGAACTGGCGAACTGCCTGCTGGTGTGCGCGACCGAGAAGCGCACGGCCCGCGACATCACGGCGTTCCGCGACGCCCTGGCCCGAGTACTCGCACAATGAGCGACATCGGCGAGACGATCTTCGATCTCGGTGCCCCCGGTCGGCGCGCAGCGGCGCAGCATCCGCCCGCTGGCGATGTCACCGACCTGCCGCCGGAGAGTCTCAGAAGCCGTCCGCCCGCCCTGCCCGCAGTCTCCGAACTCGAAGCCGTACGGCACTACACTCGGCTGTCGGCGCAGAACTACTCCATCGACGGCCAGTTCTATCCGCTGGGTTCGTGCACCATGAAGTACAACCCGCGGGGTGCCCACCGGGCGGCGAGCCTGCCGGGATTCCTCGATCGGCACCCCCTCGCGCCGTTGTCGCGCAGCCAGGGCTTTCTAGGGTGCCTGTACGAGCTGCAGGAGATACTGAAGACCGTCACCGGCATGGCGGCTGTGTCGCTGACGCCGATGGCGGGTGCCCAGGGGGAGTTCGCCGGGGTCGCCATGATCCGTGCCTGGCACGATGCCCGCGGCGACGACCGACGCCACGAGATCCTCGTCCCGACCGCCGCTCACGGCACCAATCCCGCGACGGCCGTCATGTGCGGCTACAGCGCCCGCGAAGTCGGCGTCCTGCCCGACGGCGACGTCGACGTGGAGGCCCTCAAGGCAGCCCTGGGTGAGCAGACCGCCGGCATCATGCTCACCAATCCCTCCACCTGCGGCGTGTTCGAGCGCCGCATCCGCGAGATCGCGGACCTCGTGCACCGCGCCGGGGGCCTCCTCTACTACGACGGCGCGAACCTGAACGCCATCCTCGGCAACGTTCGCCCCGGGGACATGGGTTTCGACGTCCTGCACATGAACCTGCACAAGACCTTCGCCACACCTCACGGCGGCGGTGGACCCGGCGCGGGTCCGGTGGGTGTGAACGAACGCCTGCTGCCGTACCTGCCGACGCCATATGTGGCCAAGGACGAAACCGGCTACCGGTGGATGGAAGGCGACGATGCACCGGACTCGATCGGTCGCCTGTCGGCCTTCATGGGCAACGCCGGCATCCTGCTGCGTGCCCTGGCGTATGCGCGAATGCTCGGCCGCGACGGCATGCGCCGGGTCGGCGAGTACGCCACCTTGAACGCCAACTACATGATGGTGCGGCTGGCCGCCGCCGGGTTCGAACTGGCGTATCCGGAGCGGGCCGCCAGCCACGAGTTCATCGTCACCTTCAGGAACGAGGCCAAGACCTTCGGCGTCACCGCCATGGACTTCGCCAAGCGGTTGCTGGACTACGGCTTCCACGCGCCGACGACCTACTTCCCGCTGCTGGTCGCCGAATGCTTCCTCATCGAGCCCACCGAGACAGAAACCAAGGCCGAACTGGACGCCTTCGTGGACGCCATGATCAAGATCCGCGAGGAGGCCGAGCGAGACCCGGAACGGGTGACGACCGCGCCCCACACGCTGCCCGTAGGTCGTTTGGACGATGTCAGGGCGGCCCGAGAATTGGACCTTCGCTACACGTCAGCGGGTCGCCGTCAACGTGAACATGAGCGGTAGACGGGGCTCGTCGAAAGGCAAACGCCAGAGGCAGTCGGCGCCCTCCACCATGCCTGGGAATTGGCAGTACATCGTCACCGGATGCTCGGCGAAGGTAGTGAGGGTCAGTCCCGCGCCGAGCAGCGCGGTGATGACCTCGCCGATGCTGTGGGCCCACTCGTGGCACTCGCTCGCGATGGTCTCCGCGCCGGCGTAGGACGGTTGCCCGCCGGGGAACCGCATGCCGGCGGGATCGGGAAAGTAGTCGTAGCGGATCCGCAGGTCGCTGCTTGCGGCGACCGGAGTCTCGTCGTCGAAGACCTGGCTCGAGGGATGGATCTCGAGTAGGTAGAACAAGCCGCCGGGCTTCAGGTAGCGCGCCACGATCCGTGCCCATCGGGCCAGATCGGGCAACCAGGCGAGAACGCCCATCGCCGTGTAGACGACATCGAACTCCTCGTCGAGCACGCGGGGCAGATCGTAGATGTCCGAGCGAATGAACCGGGCGTTCAGGCCGAGTTCGGCATTCACTACCCGGGCGAGATCGATGGCCGAGTCCGAGATATCGACGCCGGTGACGTCCGCACCCAGTCGCGCCCAGGAGAGCGTGTCGAGGCCGAAGTGGCACTGCAGGTGCAGCAGCGACTTGCCCCGCACGTCGCCGACACCTTCGCGTTCAAGGGCGCTCAAGCTGATGCGGCCGGCCTTGAAACCCTCGACGTCGTAGAAGTCCGACGCGGCATGCGCCTTTGTCCGTTCGTTCCAGTTGATCCGGTTGAGCGCGACGCGTGGATCGGTCAAACGAGTCTCCCCCTGAACTCCTCGAGGTCGGTGATCGGCATGGAGCACTCGAGACCGCGGCACAGGTACGCGACCGGCGAGCCCTCGTTTCCGTAGGGGCGGCGCCTGTCGTCGCCGGTCCCGGCTTCCGGCAGATACTTCGGCAAGCGCGTCGCACCGTCGGGTATCCCGTAGACCGCACGTGACGGCCGGTAGCCCGCGCGGGCCACACCGAGCCACTCGCCGAGCGCCGCCTCGGGCCCCCTGAGAACAACGAGTTCCGGCGGGTGGATGGTCTCCTCGAGAGCGGTCAGCAAGGTGCAGTGGCTTGCCGGGTGCCCCTCGATGAAGCCTCGTGCCCAGGCCAACGTACGCTCCGCTGCTTCCAAGTAGCGGACTTCGCCCGTCAGGTGCCCCAAGCCGGAGAGTGCCCGCACGGCGACGCCGTTGCCGGGGGGAAGGGCGTCGTCCGTCGTCGGCTTGGGACGGTGGATGAGCCGCTCGTGGTCGTGGGCGGTGAAGAAGAAACCACCCGTGTCCGAATCCTGGAAGTGATCGAGCATGGCGTCGCCGAGGGAGACCGCGAACGCCATGTCATGGTCGCGCCAGCGGGCGGAGAGCAACGACAGGATGCCGTGGAGCATGTTGGCGTAGTCGTCGAGATAGGCGGGATGGTTGGCGACGCCGTCCTTCCACGTGGCGTGCAGGCGTCCATCGCGAACCATGTGCGTGCGCACGAAGTCGGCCGCTTGCGCGGCGGAGTCGAGCCATGCTGGCTCCCGGAGTCGGACGCCGGCCTTGGCCATGCCGTTGATCGCGAGCCCGTTCCAAGCGGCGAGCACCTTGTCGTCCCTGCCCGGTGGAGTCCGCTCGGCGCGGGCGGCGAACAACTTGGCTTTGGCACTCGCGAGGTGGGCGGAGGCGGTGTCCTGGTCGAGGTAGAGGCGCTCGACCACGGACTGCCAGGAGTCCCGCCGGTGAAGGTTCCACTTGCCCTCGAAGTTCGGCGACTTGTCCAGACCGTAGAGCGTCTCGATCAACAGATACTCGTCCTCGGTCAGTAGCCGTCTCACCGCGTCCCGGCGCCACACGTAGAACTTACCTTCTTCGCCTTCGCTGTCGGCGTCCTGGGCGGCGTAGTAGCCGCCCTCGGGGTGTTGCATTTCGCGGATCATCCAGTTCGCCGTCTCCCGCACGGCACCCGCGAACAGCGGATCCGGGCCGAGACCCAGGGCGTCGGCATAGAGGGCGAGCAGCGCCCCGTTGTCGTAGAGCATCTTCTCGAAGTGGGGAATGGCCCAGTGCCGGTCCGTTGCGTAGCGGCAGAATCCCCCGCCGAGGTGGTCGTAGATGCCGCCGCGCGCCATCTTGGTGAGCGTCGTCATGACCATGTTCAACGCTTCCCGGTCCGGTGGCTGGTCGAGGTCGGCGTGCACGTGTGCCCAGTGCCGCAGCAGCCGTTCGATGGCCGTCGGCATTGGGAACTTGGGGGCCGATCCGAAACCGCCCTCGGCCGTGTCGTAGCTGGCCTCTAGCTGTCGGCGTGCCTCGGCCAGCAGACTGAGGTCGTCCGCATCGGACTCGCGCTCCGCCGTTTCAAGGTTGGTGAACGCGTCGGCCAGCCGCTCGCCCAGCTGCTTGACCTCGGCCCGATTCGCCGCATAGCGGTTGCTGATGCGCATCAGCAGGTCGGCGAACCCGGGCAACCCGTAGCGGGGGCTGCCCGGAAAGTAGGTGCCGGTGAAGAAGGGCAGAAGCGTCGGCGGGTCGAGAAACACGGTGAGCGGCCAACCGCCCGACTGGCGCGTCAGCAGTTGGTGGGCGAGTTGGTAGATGCGATCGAGGTCCGGTCGCTCCTCGCGATCCACCTTGATGTTCACGAAGTGCTCGTTCATCACCGCCGCCGTCGCGTCGTCCTCGAACGACTCGTGCGCCATGACGTGGCACCAGTGGCAGGCCGAGTAGCCGACGGACAGCAGGATGGGGCGATTCTCGGCACGGGCGCGCTCGATGGCCTCGTCGCACCACGGATACCAGTCGACGGGGTTCGCCGCATGCTGCTGGAGATAGGGACTGCTCTCCCGGATCAAACGGTTCATGACGCGACCGCTCTGCAGCGTCGCCGGCGACCGCAAGCGGCCGGCTGAGAGTTCGCTTCGCCAATTCTCCCGGTGGCGATGCGGCGCGGACCGCCAGGCAACAGACGACGCATTTGTTTCATAGGACTGACGATCATAACCGCAGCAACCCCGCTGCCGATGTGGAACAATCGAACGCGCGCGTATGGATCAGGGGGGAGACTTGCGCGACGGGTGCGCATCGGTATGAGCGTCCGCTCGGACAATCTCGATCGCCACGGCTTCCGGCCGAATGTGGGCATTGTCATCCACAATGACGAGGGGCGGGTACTCTGGGGTCGCCGGGTGGGCGGTTTCGACGCCTGGCAGTTTCCCCAGGGCGGCATCGAGCGGGGCGAGAGCATCGAGGAAGCGCTCTACCGCGAACTGGGCGAGGAGGTCGGCTTGACGGACAGGGACGTCGAAATTCGCCGCCGCACGAAAGGCTGGCTGCGCTACCGAACGCCGGAGAACCTTCGACGCAGGGACTCGTCGCCGGCGTTCATGGGCCAGAAGCAGAAGTGGTTCCTGCTGCGCCTGTTGGCCGACGACGACGCGGTACGCACCGACCACGGCGCCTCTCCCGAGTTCGACGCCTGGCGCTGGGTCAGCTACTGGTACCCGGTCGGCCAGATCATCGCGTTCAAACGTGGGGTCTATCGCCGGGCGCTGCGCGAACTGGCACCGGCGCTGCAAGTCGAGTCGGCGCCGCACGCGACGCAGCGGGGTCTGCCGCCGTGTTCCGGTTCGCCCCCATCAGGCACGTCAGGCCATGCTCGACGCGCTTAGACAGATCGTCCAGGACGTCGGTGCGGCGTCTGGCTTTCGCGCCTCACTGGACCTCCTCGTGGCGCGCGTGTCGATGATCCTCGACGCGGAGGTCTGCTCCATCTACCTGCGCGACAACGCCACCGGGAGGTTCAACTTCGTCGCCAACGAGGGCTTGAACCCCGACATGGTCGGCAAGGTGTCGCTGGGTCCTACGGAAGGGCTTGTGGGCCTGGTCGCCGAGCGCGCGGAACCGATCAATCTCGACGACGCTTCGAGCCACGAGCGGTTCCAGCAGGTGGCGGGGATCGGCGAGGAGGCGTTCGACGCCTTCTTGGGCGTTCCGATGATCCACGTCCGCAAGGTGCTCGGCGTGCTGGTGATCCAGGACAGGGACCGCCGCTACCGCGAGGACGAGGTCGCCTTTCTGGTGACGCTCGCGGCCCAGGTGGCGGGGCTCGTCGCGCACGCGGAGGCCACCGGCGAGGTCCAGGGACTCGCCGCCGGGAACGGATCGGTGCCCCGGGAGGCACGCTTCCACGGCATACCGGGGGTTGCCGGGATCGGTATCGGCACGGCCTACGTGGCGCTGCCGGCCGCGCGTCTGGAACTCGTTACCGACCGGGAGACCGACGATGTCGAGGCCGAACTGGCGCTGTTCGACCGCGCCATCGGCCAGGCCCGGGACGACATCGAGCGGATCAACGCGCAGATGGCGAAGAACCTGGGTCCCGAGGAACGTGAACTGTTCGACGCCTACCTGCACATGCTCGACGATGCCGCCCTCGCCGGCGACGTGCGGGAGCACATCCGCGCCGGCCAGTGGGCGCAAGGCGCGCTGAAACACGCCATCCTCGACCAGGCCGCGACCTTCGAACGCATGCAGGACTCGTACCTGCGCGAGCGGTCGGCCGACGTCCGCGAGTTGGGCCAGCGGGTGCTCGCGAACCTACAGGAGATCCGCGAGACGCGTTCGAGCTTTCCCGACGACATGATCCTCGTCGCCGAAGAGGTGACCGCGCCGATGATGGCCGACCTGCCCATCGAGCGTCTGCGGGGCATCGTCTCGCTCAAGGGCTCGCGCAACTCCCATGGCGCCATTCTCGCCGATGCCCTCGGCATCCCCACGGTGATGGGTGCCGTCGACGTGCCCATCTACGGCGTCGAGAAGGCGACCGTGATCGTCGACGGCTACTACGGCGAGGTTTTCGCAGACCCGGGCCCGCTGGTGCGGGACCTCTACGAGCGTTTCCAAGAGGACGAGGTCGAGTTCGCGCGCGAGTTGGAATCCCTGCGGGACCAGCCGAGCGTGACCCGCGACGGCCACCGCATCAATCTGTGGGTGAACATCGGCCTGGTGAGCGAGATCACGCGTTCCCTGGACCGCGGGGCGGAGGGAATCGGTCTGTTCCGCACCGAGGTGCCGTTCGCGGTGGGCGATCGCTTCCCGACCGAGGAGGAACAGCGTGTCATCTACCGCGAGCACATGGAGGCGTTCGAACCGCGCCCCGTGACCATGCGCACGCTCGACATCGGTGGCGACAAGCCGTTGTCCTACTTCCCCATCGAGGAGGAGAACCCGTTCCTCGGCTGGCGGGGAATCCGCATCACCCTCGACCACCCGGAAATCTTCCTCGCCCAGGTGCGGGCCATGATCAAGGCCAACGAGGGCCTCGAGGGTGTGCTGCGCATCATGCTGCCGATGGTCAGTCGCCTAGAGCAGGTGGACGACGCCAAGGTGCTCATCCACCGGGCCTACCGGGAACTCGTCGAGGAGGGCCACGTCGTCAAGGAGCCCCTGATCGGCGTCATGATCGAGATCCCCGGCGTCGTCTACATGATCCGCGAGTTCGCCCGGCGGGTGGATTTCCTCGCCGTGGGATCCAACGACCTCACCCAATACATGCTCGCCGTGGACCGCACCAACGCCCGCGTCGCCGACCTGTTCGAGGAAGTCCACCCGTCGATGCTCATGGCGCTCCGGGAGATCGCCAAGGCCTGCCACGCCGAGGGCAAACCGGTGGGCATCTGCGGCGAGTTGGCCGGCACCCCGGAGGGTGCCGTACTGTGCGTCGGCATGGGCTACGACGTGCTGTCGATGAACGCCGCCAACCTACCGAGAGTGAAGTGGGTGATCCGCAGCGTCTCGCTGATCGACTGCCGCCGCATCCTGGCACGCGCGCTGCGCATGCAGTCGAACAGCGAAATCCTCGAGTTCGTCCGCGACCAACTCGTCGGCGCAGGCCTGGAGCGCGCCGTCCCCCATCACGAGTTGCCGATCAGCTTCTGACCATCGTCCCCCCGTCGAGCCTGATGACGGCCGGAATCTATGGGTCGGCCTACACCACCCGGGACAACCCACCATCCATGTTGATGGCACAGCCGGTGAGGTACGAAGCGGCGTTGGACGCAAGAAACAGCGCGACGTTGCCGCACTCTTCCGCCTCCCCCATCCGACCCATGGGCAGCGAGCGGCCCGAAGCTGCCACGAAATCCTCGAAGCTGACGCTCTTGTCGGAACGGTCGTAGCCGCGTCGCACCTGGTCGGACTTGATGCTGCCGATCATCAGGGCGTTGACCAGGACGTTGTGGGGTGCGCCTTCGCCGGCGAGCACCTTGGTGAGCGCCATGCCGGCCGCGCGGGATACCGAGGTCGGCGCGGAACCGGGAGGTGGCGCCTTGGCCGCCGTGTTGAGGATGTTGATGATGCGACCCCAGCCGCGCTCCTTCATGCCGGGGAACACCAGGCGGGCGAAGCGGATCGCGGCGAACAATTTGAGATCGAGGTCCCCCTGCCATACCTCGTCGGTGAGGTCCTCGAAGCGGCCCGTCTGTGATTGGCCGGCGTTGTTCACCAGGATGTCGACGCCGCCGAGTTCGGCCGTGGCGGCGGCGAGGGCGTTCTCGATCATCGACGGATCGGTGACGTCGCAGGGGTAGATCCCGACCTTCGCGCCCGACCCGCCCGCGCCTCCGGCTTCGTTCTCGATGGCCGCCTTCGCTTCCTCGAGGAGGGCTTCCCGGCGTGCGATCAGCGCGACATTGGCGCCGGCGCCGTGAAAGGCCGCCGCCATGGCGCGTCCGAGTCCGAGGCTGCCGCCGGTTACCAGGGCGGTCCTGCCGGTGAGGTCGAGGTCCATTGGGTTCTCCTACGTTGTCGTTGTGAAGTCGGGGCTTGTCCCCGCCCGGATCGGTCCGGTGTCGAGGTTGATCGTGGTGGCCGAGTCGCTGCCAGGCTTGCCATGTGGGCCGTATTGGCGCTCGACGAACTCCACGGAACCGTTGCCGACGATGACGGCGGTGCTTGCGCGGGTGCCGTAGTCGGTGCCGTGGATGAAGCATGGCGAATAGCTGCGTTCCGGAGCCTGTTCGCGGTCGGGCGGCGTCTCCAGGGGAACGTGGGGCTGCGCCAGCAAGTCGACCAGATTGAACACGGTTGCGGTCTCGGCCACACGGGCCAGCGCCGCCGCGCCGAACACGGCCTTCGGCCATTGCTCGTAGGTGTGGGGGCGGACGGAACCGACCGTGCGGAAAGCCGGCGTCGCCCGTTCACCGAGCACCAATCCGGGGCCCAGCCGGGTGTTCGTAAGTCCGTAGACGCCTTGTTCGAGCGCACGGATTTCGGCGGTGCGGTTGGAGCTGTAGATCAACTCGTCGCCGTCGTAGGCGATGAGGTTGAAGCCGGCGTACTGCTCGCCGTCGATGGCCGCCGAGAAGCCGCGCGCGGACTGCTTGCCAGTGAGAAAGCTCCTTGGCAGGTCGCCCCGGGAACCCGGGGGTTTCGGGGCGTTGCGGTACTCGGTCCAATTGGTGACCGCGGCGAGGCGTCCGTCGCTCGAGACGGCGAGCCAGGTTCCACGGGCTTCGAGGTCGCGTCCACCAAAGATGCGACCGCTTTGTGGGCGAGAGTCGCCAGGCTCGAGACCGCCGTGCGGCGTTTGGGAATTCCCGTCAGCCTCGCCGTCTTCCCACCAGTGTGCGGCGCTGGACGGGCGTGCGTAGAATTCGTCGCGGTTGGCGGCGACCACCAGCGGGCGCTCGTCGCACACTCGATAGGCGAACAGGATCAGGCACACTATTCCGGGTAGCCTTGGTCCGGCGAAACGCGGACTTTAGCAAACGCTCCAAAGGATCATGTGAAATATCCCGCGATCGATAGCATCCTGGTGGAGCTCGGCCCCCTGGCGATCCGCTGGTACGGGCTGATGTACGTCATCGGCATGATCGCGTTCTACCTGCTCGGCAAGTGGCGCGTTCGTCGTGGGCAAAGCGACTGGACCCTGCAGGAGATCGCCGATCTGCTGGTCTACGGGGTCGCCGGGGTGATCGTCGGCGGTCGTCTGGGATTCGCGTTGTTCTATGGCTTCGAGACGTTTCTCAACGATCCGCTGTGGCTGTTGCGCATCTGGGAGGGCGGCATGTCCTTCCACGGCGGACTGCTCGGCGTCATTGGAGCCGCCTGGGTCTTCGCGCGCAAGTCCCGCCGTGGATTTCTCGAGGTGACCGACTTCGCGGCCCCCTTGGCACCTTTGGGGCTCGGACTCGGCCGACTTGGCAACTTCATCAACGCCGAGCTGCCGGGGCGGGTGACCGAGCTGCCCATCGGCGTGCACTTCCCGTGCGATAGCGTGCGCAGCTTGAACCTCGCCTGCTTCGGAGATTTCGAGAGCGTCACCCGCCATGTGTCGAGCCTCTATCAGGCGAGTGCCGAAGGCGTCGTGCTGTTCATCCTGGTATGGCTGTACGCTGCCAAACCCCGGGAGGCGGGTCGACTGTCGGCGGTGTTCCTGATCGGCTACGGCGGCCTGCGGTTTCTCACCGAGTTCGCGCGCGAGCCGGACCCGGACAAGGGCTTTGTGCTCTTCGAGTGGCTGACCATGGGCCAACTGCTTTCGCTGCCGATGGTCGCGCTCGGGGTGGCACTGCTGTTCCTGAGACCGCTGCAGCGATGACCCAGCGCATCTCGCTCATCTGGGCGATGACCCGCAATCGCGTCATCGGCAACGCCGGCGGATTGCCGTGGTGCCTGCCCGACGAGATGGCGCACTTCAAACGGACCACGCTCGGCCACGCCGTGATCATGGGGCGGCGAACGTACGAGAGCGTCGGTCACCCGCTGCCCGAACGCCACAACATCGTGCTGTCCCGCAGAGGACTCACGACGGCGGATCCCCGGGTCACCGTGGCCGCGGATTTCGACGCGGCGCTTGCTGCCGCCGGGGAGGGCGAGTGCTTCGTGATCGGCGGTGCGCAACCCTACGCGACGGCACTACCGCGGGCGCATCGGCTGATCGGTACGTTCATCGATGCCGAGATCGATGGCGACACGCGTTTTCCGGAGTTCGATCAGGACGCTTGGCGTGTCGCCGAGTGTACGCACCACCCGGTCGACGAACACCACGCCTACGGGTACGACATCAAGGTCTTCGTGCCGCGAAGGTAAGTCCAGCCGGACACAACCCGCGGGGGGAAGACTGGCTCGCAGCCAAACTCCTCTTGTCGCGATTTGCGCCACAATCCCTCAGGGCCCCGCCCGAAGGTGGGGTCTCGGCAACCTTGTCGGTTCCCCGACAAGGTCGGATGTGGCGTCAACAAGCCCGGTGGTCGCGGCTAGTGCCGGTCATCCTCCAGGCTGCGACTTGTGGTTCAGCTCAATCGCCGTCCGACGGCATGAGGCGATTCCAAGTGCGAATCGCCAGCACCGCGATCACCGCTGCATACAGCATGACGCTGATCTGGTCGACGATGGCATCGAGATAGGTGCCGACTTCATGGATGTGTCCAAGAACATCGGCGCCGGAGGCTGCTCCGACGGCAAGGGCGAACACCAGGTAGCCCGTGGCATCTTCCGCGTCCAGTGCCATGGCACCGTACACGAGACCCAGGACGACCAGCGCCAATGGCAGGATATTCTGTGGAACCATTTCCGGCCACAAACCCTGTATCACTGCAGCGATGACGGCCAAGCCAACGATGATTCTCGTTGCCATTATTGCCTCCCCTGAATAAGGTTTTTTCTTCCTATGCGCACTCCGTCGCCCGCCCAGGGGCAGGGCGGCGCAACACGCAGGTTGAGTATGGCACCCAGGGGTGTGCGATCAAGGAAAAGGATGTACCAAGATGTTGGGTTTTGTTACCGCGCTACGCGGTAGCGGGCGCTCGCGGCAAGTGGGCACGAGGGACGCAGGGACGCGCCCTGCGGTGATGGCCGTCTATACTCTGGCCCCATGATCGTCAAACCCCGCATCCGCGGCTTCATCTGCACCACGGCACATCCGGCCGGTTGTCGGGCGGGCGTCGGTGGCCAGATCGCGCTGGTCGATGACCACGGCGCGTTCGAAGGACCCCGGAACGTCCTGGTCGTCGGCTGCTCCGGTGGTTTCGGCCTGGCTTCCCGGATCGTCGCCGGCTTCGGCAGCGGCGCCGCCACGGTGGGTGTTTCGCTGGAGCGCGAGCCGACGGCGATGCGGACCGCCTCGGCGGGCTGGTACAACAACCGGGCTTTCGAGGCGGCGGCGGCCGACCGCGGGCTCTACGCGCGAACGTTCGATGGCGACGCCTTCTCGGACGAACTTCGCGAGCAGGTCGTCGACGCCATCGCCGCTGACCTCGGTGAGATCGATCTGCTGGTTTACAGTCTCGCCGCCCCCGTGCGAACCCACCCGCGCACCGGTGACAGGTTCCGCTCGGCGATCAAACCCTTGGGCAGCCCGTTCTCGGTGAAAACCCTGGACATCATGGGCGGCGAGGTCCGCGACATCGTCCTTGCCCCGGCGGACGAGGCCGAAGCCGATAACACCGTCGCGGTGATGGGTGGCGAGGATTGGGAGTTCTGGATCGACGCGCTCCGAGAGGCGGACGTGTTGGCGCAGGGATTCCAGACCGTCGCGTTCTCTTACCTCGGCAGCGATCTCACGGCCCGCATATATCGCGAAGGCACCCTGGGGCGTGCCAAGGCCGACGTCGACCGCGCCGCCCGGGCCATCGGCGAACGCCTGGGCGACCTCGACGGCCGCGCCCACGTCGGCGTGCTCAAGGCCATCGTCAGCCAGGCGAGCACGGCGATCCCGGTGGTGCCGCTTTACATGTCGCTGCTGTTTCGGGTCATGCGCGAGCAGGGCAGCCAGGAGTCGTGCATCGAGCACATCGACCGGCTGTTTCGTGAGGGCCTCTACGGCGACACGATGCCCAGGGACGAGGTCGGGCGATTGCGGGCCGATGCTCGTGAACTTGCCGAGTCCGTGCAGGCCGAGGTGGCACGGCGCTGGGAGGTGGTCGACTCCGACAACATCGCGGAGTTGAGCGACATCGCCGAGTTTCGCGAAGAGTTTCTCAGGATCTTCGGCTTCGGCTTCCCGGCAGTGGACTACGACGCCGACGTCGACCCGATGGATGGAACCTGAGGCGTCCGACTTGACGTTCCTCGGCAACGCGTTCGTCAAGGCGGCGTTTTGGATTCCGTTGGGCCTTTGCACCGCCGTCGCGTTCACTGCGAACCCCACGGGCATCGCCGCCGAACTCTCCGGAATTATCGCCCACGCGGGTGCCTTCACCTATCTCGCGATTGCCCTTTGCGTTGCCCATTTCCGAGCCGGGCCGGTTTTGGCCGTAGCGCTGTGGATGCTCGCCTTCGGGGTGGCGATCGAGGTGGGCCAGACCTTCATCCCGGGACGCGGCGGGGAGCTTTTCGACGTCGTCATCGACGGTGCCGGCATCCTCGTGGGATGCCTGGCGTATCGTTTTCTCGGCCTACAGGTACTTGTCGGTAACCGCGCCCTCCGAGGCGGAGGAGACTAGCTTGGCGTACTTCGCCAGCGTGCCGCGCACAGCGTAGGGTTCCGGGCGACGCCAGCGCGCCCGTCGCGTGGCGAGTTCGTCGGCGTCGACCTCGAGATTGATCTCGCGCCGTTCGGCGTCGACGGTGATCGTGTCGCCGTCCTCCACGAGGCCGATGGGTCCGCCCTCGAAGGCTTCGGGGGTGACGTGGCCGATGACGAAGCCGTGGGAGCCGCCGGAAAAACGCCCATCGGTGATCAGCGCGACGTCTTCGGAGAGCCCGCGGCCATTGATGGCGCTGGTGGGACTCAGCATTTCACGCATGCCGGGTCCGCCTCTCGGGCCTTCGTAGCGGATGACGACCACGTCGCCGGCGGTCACCGTGCCGTCCATGATCGCGCCCATGCCCGCCTCCTCGCCGTGGAACACCCTGGCGCGTCCCGTGAATCGCAGGCCTTCGTGACCGGTGATCTTCGCCACGGCGCCTTCCGGTGCCAGGTTGCCGCGCAGGATCACGAGGTGGCTGTCCGGCTTGATGGGGTCGTCGAGGGGACGGATGATGCGTTGGTCGTCGGGATAGGGCGCGACCCCGGCGAGGTTCTCCGCCAGCGTCCGACCGGTGACGGTGAGGCAGTCGCCGTGCAGGAGACCGGCATCGAGGAGGGTCTTCATCAACGGCTGAACGCCACCGATGCCGATGAGTTCCGACATCGCGTAGTTGCCGGCGGGGCGCATGTCGGCAAGGACGGGGACACGTCCGCCGATGCGGCTGAAGTCGTCGATGGTGAGTGGAACCCCCGCGGCGTGGGCGATCGCCAAGAGGTGGAGCACGGCATTGGTGGAGCCCTCCAGCGCCGTCACCACGGTTATGGCGTTCTCGAAGGCTTCCATCGACAGGATATCGGCGGGCTTGATGCCGTCGGCGATGAGACGTGCCACCGCCGCGCCGGCATCGCGGGCGTCGCGACGCTTGTTGGCGCTGACCGCCTCTTGGGCCGAGGAGTTGGGCAGCGACAGGCCCATGGCCTCGATGGCCGACGCCATGGTGTTGGCGGTGTACATGCCCGCACAGGAGCCCGGTCCCGGGATGGCGGTCTGCTCGACGGCCAGTAGTTCGTCGTCGCTCACCGTGCCCGCCGCGTGGCCACCGACGGCTTCGAACACGGAGATGATGTCGCGCCGTGCCTCGCCCGTCTGGATGGTGCCGCCGTAGACGAACACGCTCGGCCGGTCGAGGCGGGCCATGGCCATGGCGCAAGCGGGCATGTTCTTGTCGCAGCCGCCGATGGCGACGAAGCCGTCGAAGCCCTGGGCGCCGACGACGGTCTCGATGGAGTCGGCGATGACCTCCCGCGACACCAGCGAATAGCGCATGCCCGGCGTGCCCATGGAGATGCCGTCGGAAACGGTGACGGTGTTGAACACGACGCTCTTGGCACCCGCCGCGTCGGCGCCCGCCGCCGCCGCGTCGGCCAGTTCGTCGATGTGCATGTTGCAGGGCGTCACCATCGACCATGTCGAGGCAATGCCCACCTGCGCTTTGGCGAAGTCCTCGCGTTTGAAACCGACGGGATAGAGCATGGCGCGGCTCGGCGCCTGTTCGACGCCGTCGACGACGATGGAGGAATAGGGGCGTTTGGGGTCGGTCATCTTCGAGGATCTGCGTGGCTGTGTGGTGTTGAGTACATAGTATCCTCTGAGCAAGCCCGTCCTTGTGCAGCGAACGGCCAACGCGCCCGCAGGGCGCGCTTTATGCCGCCGGCCGGACAGGCTAACCTCCACGACAACACGAACCCGGTGTCCAAGCATGTCCCAGGAAACCCTCGCGGACCGCGACGGTTGGATTTGGCTGAACGGCGAACTCGTCGCTTGGCGCGAGGCGCAGGTGCACGTCCTGACGTACACCCTGCACTACGGCATCGGCGTGTTCGAGGGCGTGCGCGCATACGACACGCCGGCCGGACCGCGGATCTTTCGTTTGCACGACCACACCAAGCGTCTGCTGGATTCCGCTCGGATCGTGCAGATCGATCTGCCCTATTCGTGCGCCGAATTGGAGGCGGCGCAGTGCCGGGTGTTCGCCGCCAACGAGTTGCGCGAGGGCTATCTGCGCCCGGTGGTCTACCTTGGTTCGGAGTCCATGGGTCTGCGCGCCGAGGGGTTGAGCGTGAACGTCGCCATCGCGTGCTGGCCTTGGCCCGACTACATGGCGCCGGAATCGCGGGAACGGGGCATCACCGTGCGGACGTCGTCCTACACCCGTCATCACGTCAACATCACCATGTGCAAGGCAAAGGCCAACGGCAACTACATGAACTCCATCCTCGCGTTGCGCGAAGCCCAGGACGCCGGTGCGGACGAGGCGTTGCTGTTGGACAACGAGGGCTACGTCGCCGAGGGAACCGGCGAGAACGTCTTCCTGGTGAAGAACGGCGTGTTGCACACGCCCGAACTCACGTCGTGCCTGCCGGGCATCACCCGGGACTCCATTCTCGTCTTTGCTCGCGAGCAGAACATCCCGGTGCTTGAGAGACGCATCACCCGGGACGAGTTCTACATCGCCGACGAAGCGTTCCTGACCGGCACGGCGGCCGAGGTGTTGCCCATCCGCGAACTCGACGGTCGGGTGATCGGCGACGGCGTGCGGGGCCCGGTCACGGAGAAACTGCAGTCGCTGTATTTCGACCAGGTCAGGGGGCGGCGCGATGCACACCCCGAGTGGCACACGCCGCTGCGCTAGGGCAACGGCAACGACGCCGATGCCGCGATGTTGAAAGCAGCTAAGGTCCTGGTGGTCTCCCCCGCTTGGGTCGGGGACCTGGTGATGTCGCACGCCCTCGTGCCGGGTCTGTGCGCCCGCGGAAGCACCGTCCACTACCTTGCACCCGTCGCGCTCGCCGAGTTGGCGACGCGAATGCCCGGGGTCGACGCGGTGCACACCATCGACGCCCGCCGTGGCAGGCTCGGCCTTGACGAGCGCTTCCGTGCCGGAGCACGTATTCGGCCCCACGACTTCGATCAGGCGATCATCCTGCCGAACTCCTTCAAGTCCGCATTGCCACCCCTGTTCGCCGGCATCCCCGTGCGCACCGGCTTCACGGGCGAGTCGCGTTACGGCGTACTGTCCGATCGGCGCACGCTTGATGTTGAGCGGTTGCCGCGCATGGTGGATCGGTTCGCCGCGCTCGCGGACGTCGTTCCCGCCCGTCCGCGACTGCGCGCCGACGAGGCGCGGCGACTCCGCCTGCTGGAGCAACATGGGCTCGATGCCGGTGGACCCGTCGTGGCGCTATGTCCCGGTGCCGAATACGGCCCGTCGAAACGATGGCCCGCGGAACGATTCGTGGAGTTGGCCCGGCGGTGTACGGCAAGCCGCATCGCGGTCTGGCTGTTGGGCGGCGAACGCGACCGGGAGGTGGCCTCGGCGTTCGCCGGCTGCGACGGCATCGTCGATCTGGTCGGCCGGACAAGCCTCGACGACGCCGTGGATCTGTTGTCAGGTGTGGACGCGGCGGTCACCAACGACTCGGGGCTGATGCATGTGGCGGCGGCGGTGGGTGTGCCCGTGGTTGCGGTGTTCGGCTCCACCACGCCGGCCTTCACGCCGCCACTGTCGCCTCGGGCCGTCGTGGTTTCGAGGGACCTCGACTGCAGGCCGTGCCATCAACGCACCTGCCCGCTCGGCCATCTGGGCTGCCTGACGGGGATATCCGCGGACACCGTGTTCGACGCCCTGGTCGACGTGGGGATTGCCGCATGAAGGTTCTGCTGGTGAAGATGTCGTCCATGGGCGACATCGTCCATGCGCTACCGGCGGTCGACGACGCGGCGCGTCGTGGTGTGCGCTTCGACTGGGTCGTGGAAGAGGACTACCAGGCGCTGGCATCGCGCGCACGAGGCGTCGACGAGGTGCTGCCCGTGGCGTTCAGACGCTGGCGGCACGCGCCGGCCGACGGCATCAGGGAACTGCTGGCGGTTCGTCGCGGCTTGCGCGCGCGGCACTACGACGTGGTGCTCGATGCCCAGGGCTTGGTCAAGAGTGCCATCGTCGCGGGTTGGGCGGGGGTCGGCGAGCGTGTCGGCTTCGATGCATCGTCGGCCCGTGAGCGCCTTGCGTCCCTCGGCTACCAGCGGCGCGTTCACATCCCGCGGAGCGACCATGCGATCAGCCGTCTGCGCCGTCTGTTCGCTGCCGCCTTCGGCTATGAGTCCCCGGACCCGGAACCGGCCTTTCACCTCGGCCCGCCGTCGACGGACGTCTACGCCCCGGACAACGCCATATTGCTGGCCCACGGCACGACGTGGAAGACCAAGCTCTGGCCGGAAGGCTACTGGACCGATGTCGCCCGTCGGGCGGCGGCGGCCGGGTACACCCCGGTATTGCCGTGGATGGACGGCGAACGAGCCCGGGCCGAACGCATCGCCGCCGCCGTTCCCGAAGCCTGGGTCTGCCCGTCGATGGACCTGGCCGACGTCCTCGGCCTCGTGGAGAACACCTGCGGCGTCATCGGCGTGGACAGCGGCCTGGTGCATTTCGGTGCGGCGCTGGGCCGTCCGACGGTGATGTTGTTCGGCCCCACCGACCATCGACTGACCGGTTGTCATGGACCCCGGGCGCGCGATCTGTCGGCAGGTCTGCCGTGTTCGCCATGCCGCTCGAGGGTGTGCCGGCGACCCGACACCGCCCGGGTGGCGAACGGCGCGGCGGCTTGCCTTGCTGCCGTCCCACCTGATCGGGCATGGACGACGTTGGCGGCGATGATGGGTGGGGACGGCCGGGTGGCGACCGTCGTCAAATGATTGGTTGAGGGGTGACTGTGGACGTCGCGTTCGTCCTGTTCAAGGTGTTCGCACACGGAGGAATCTCACGGGACCTGGCCAAGCTCGTGGCGGGCTGTCGCGGGCGCGGCCACCGCGTACGTATCTACACGATGGAGTACGCGGGTACGGTGCCGGCGGGTGCGGAGGTCGTCGTCCTGCCGACCCGCGGGTTGCGCAGTCATGTTCGGCAACGGCGTTTCGCCCAACGCGTCACGCGTCATCTGGCGGCCCATCCGGTGGACCTGACGGTGGGCATGAACAAGGTGCCGGAGCTTGACGTCTACTACGCCGGCGACTCCTGTTTCGAGGCCAAGGCCCGAACCCAACGACCTTGGCCGTACCGGCTCACGCCCCGCTACCGGCACTATGCGGACTTCGAACGTGCGGTCTTCGAGGAGCACGGCAGGACCCGGATCCTGACCATTGCACCCGGCCAGGCCGACTCCTTCCGAGCGGTCTACCGGACACCCGTCGATCGATTCCACGAATTGCCGCCGGGCGTCGAGCCCGACCGCGCTGCTGCCGACCCGAACGAAGCCAAAGCGTTCCGGCAGCAGCTGGGCGTTGCCGACGCCGACACGATGTTGCTGTTCGTCGGATCGGGATTCGTCAAGAAGGGTCTGGACCGCGCTCTGCGGGGCGTCGCCGGCTTACCCGAAGAACGGCGGCAACGCACGAGGCTGTTCGTCGTCGGCACCGACCGGGCGAGCCGTTTCCAGCGCCTCGCGCGCCGCTTGGGAATCGCCGAGCGAGTCCACTTCATGGGTGGGCGCGACGATATTCCACTCTGGCTCGCCTCGGCCGATGCCTTGGTCCTGCCTGCCCACGACGAGGCGGCGGGCATGGTGCTGCTCGAAGCGGCCGTTGCCGGACTTCCCGTATTGGCGACCGCCAACTGCGGCTATGCGTCGCTCATCGACCGCGCCGGAGCGGGTGTCGTGACGCCGGTGCCGTTCGATCAGGCGTGTTTCGACGCGGATCTCATACGCGTTGTGGCTTCGGACGAACGCACCGCTTGGTCGAACCGCGGGCGCAAGCTCGCGGAGGATCCCTCGCTGTTCGCGATGGCCGACCGCGCCGTGGATCTGCTGGAGGAATTCGCGGCGGGCCCCCGGCCCCTCGTGGCGTTGTGCGCCTTGCGCTACACGCGCGCCGATCCTCGGTACCGCCCGTTGCTGCCGCTGGCGGCGAGGTGTCGGGACCTCGGCATGACCGTGCGGATCTACACGAACGGCGGCGATTTGCCCGCAGTCGACGGCGTCGAGGTGGTCCGGGTGGGCGCGACGGCGCTAACCGATCGGGTGCGTCGTGAGCGGCGCCGGCGCTGGGCGGCTGAAGCGGTTGGCAAGGCGTCTGCGAACGGCATCGTCTGCTTCGACGATGTGCCTGACGTCCCACCGGACGTCACCCGGTTCCGACTGTCCTCCGCGGGTCTGGAACGGCTGGCGGCCAACCCGGGCCAACCCGGGGTGGAGCCCCCACTGTGGCAAGCCAACGGCGTGGTCGAAACGACGTGTGCTGAGGGCTTGCCCCCGGGTCTGGCAGCGCAGCCACGACCGTCAGGGGCGAAACGAGACTCGCTGCGTGAACGCTACGGTTTCGAGCCGGGGCATCTGGTCTTTGCCATTGCCGGACGCGACCTGGTGAGTCGGGGCTTCGAGCGGCTCTTGGTCGGCATCGGCCGGCTGCCCGAGGAAATCCGCGACGGTTGCCGGGTACTTGCCGCGGGTGAACTGGGGAATTCGTTCCTGGCCGCCGCCCGGACCCTGAAGCTGACGGTCGAGGTCGACGGCGGCCTCGCGGCCGGGGACGCCATTGCCGCCGCCGACGTTTTCGTGGACCTGTCCTACGCGACCACGTCCGACAGTTGGATCTTCGACGCCATCGCCGCGGGGCGACCCGTGGTCACCTTGGCCGGGGTCGCGGATTCTCGATTGGTGGAGAACGCCTGCGCGGGGACGGTGTTGTCGGCACCCTACCGGCAGGCGGATTTCGATCACGTCCTCGCGGATCTCGTGGCATCGCCGGAGGACCGGTTCCGGTGGTCGAAAAACGCGACGTGCTACGGTGGAGAACCTCGCCACTACGGGCGGGCGGCGCGGTTGGCGGACAGCATCTCGATGCACATCCGACATCGGGAAGGCCATGCGCAGACCCTACCTGCGTGACGATTTCAGGGCGGCGATCGAGGCGGGCGCGCTCGGCGCCGGCGGCGGAGAGGCGCAGCCTGCTTCGATCTCGTCCGATGGCCTGTTCGCGGCTCTGTCCGAGGTCGACGGTGACGTCTATCGTCAGACCGCTCGGAGGAAGACGTTCCGAATCGCGCTAGCGGACGGCGTCTACTTCGCCAAGCTGCACCTGGGTGTGGGTTGGCGCGAAATCGCGAAGAATCTGCTCGTGGGCAAGCCGCCGATACTCGGCGCGCGCAACGAGTTCGAGGCCTGTCGGCGACTGCGCGACCGCGGCGTGCCGGCACCCGAGGTCGCCGCTTTCGGCGTACGGGGACTGAACCCGGCGCAGCGTCGTTCGTTCGTCGTTTGCGATGCACTGCTGGGCTACGCCAGTCTCGAAGACGTCGTCAACGCTTGGTCGGCGGCGCCACCCGATCCTCGCCTCAAGCGTCGCGTCGTCGTTGGCGCCGGGCGGTTGACCGCCGCCATGCACGCCGCCGGTGTCAACCACAGGGACTACTATGCCTGCCACCTGCTCGTCGACGAGGCCAAGCTGGCGTTGGGCGAGGTGGACCTCGCGGTCATTGATCTGCACCGTGCAGGCGTAGGCACCCTAAAGGGCGTAGGCGCCCTAAAGGGTGTAGGCGCCCTAAAGGGCGTTCGCGCCCAGGTACCGAATCGCTGGCGTCGCCGCGATCTCGCCGCGTTGCTCTACTCGGTGTCGGCCACCGCCCTCAGTCGCCAGGATCTCTTCCGCTTCGTAGCGGCCTACACCGGCGCGCGGCCCGCTGCGGCTCTGCGTCGGGAGCGCGGCTTCTGGCGCAGTGTCGAACGGCGTGCCGTGCGCTTGCGCGCCAAGGGGTCGAGCCGGGGATTGGCGCTGCCGGGCGCCTGGGGCGAGGGCGTGGCGGAGATACCGAGCGTGTCGCGTCTCGCGGACGTGGGTCGCACGCCGCGGCTGCCGTTTCGCTTCGACGCCGACCTCGGGCAGGGTCCGAGGCGGCTCGTGTGCACGGAAGTGCTGCGCGCCCAACCCGGTCGCCGCCTGGTCGTCCGTGCGGAACTGGACGGGCGTGATGCGGTGCTCAAGGCTTTCTTCGGCCGCCGGGCGACGCGCGACTTCCGGCGCGAACGCTCTGGTGTCGCGGCGCTGCGCGAGTCGGGGGTGTGCACCCCGGGATTGCTGGGCGCGGGGCGAGGCGGTGGAGCACGCATCCTTGCCCTCGATCATGTCGCCGATGCACGCACGCCGGTCGCGGGCGATGCACGGAGATTGGTCGTCGCACTGGCCCATCTGCACAACGGCGGCCTGCGGCAGCGCGACCTCCACGTCGGCAATTTCCTGGTTCGGGCCGACGACGTGTTCGCCGTCGATGGTGCCGCCGTTGGACGGGACAGCCGTGTTGGATTGGAGCGAGGCTTGGCGGATGTCGCCCGGTTGCTGGCAGAGTTTCCCGCCGAACAGCTGCCGCCCCTTCGTCCCCTGTTGGAGCGTTATGTCGAAGCGCGCCAAGGAATTCACACACGGCGGAGACCGGCGTACTCGTTTGCGGGTTTCGCCAGTTCGGTGGAGCAGGCGCGCCGCCGCCGGATCGCCAAGTGGGTGGCGAAGACGGTGCGCGAGTGCACCGCTTTCTCGGTCGATGACGACCACGGTCGCCGCGTGATGAGGAGCCGGGGCGACGACGACCCTGCCCTGGAGGCGGTCTTGGCCGACCCGGAAGCGGCGATGGCGACGGGCTCGCTGGTGAAGGTGGGCAACACCGCCACGGTGGTTCGTCTCGGCGACTTGATGATCAAGCGGTACAACGTCAAGAACGTTCGCCATCTCCTCCGGCAGAGGTTGCGCAGCACTCGTGCCCGCCGTGCCTGGCGTGCAGGCCATGGACTGCGGTTCGCGGGCGTGACGACTCCGCGGCCACGGGCGCTCATCGAGGAGCGGCGGCCGCGGGTCGGAAGAGCCATCGCCTATCTGGTCCTCGACGCCGCCGGTGGCACGCCGTTGGCCGACGTCGTGCGTTGCCGTGGGTTCGACGCCGAGCTCGCGAATCGCGTGGATATGCTTTTCGGGGCGCTGCGGACGGCACGGCTCAGCCACGGCGACACGAAGGCCAGTAACTTTCTCGTCGTCGACGATGAGGTGACCGTGCTCGACCTCGATGCGGCGGTGTTCCACCGCGGCCGGCGGCGGTTCGAGCGACGCCATCGCCGGGACGTGGCGCGATTTCTGCGCAACTGGGACGATGTTGCACCGGCAGCCGGTGAACAACTGCAACGGTTGTTCGATGGGAGGCCGGCTTGATCGTCCTCGGGTTGTCCGGTGCCCTGGGCCACGACCCGTCCGCCGCCCTGGTGATCGACGGCGAGGTCGTCGCGGCGGCGGAGGAAGAGCGCTTCACCCGCGTCAAGCATGCCGAGAAGTGCATGCCGCTGTTGGCTGCGCGTTACTGCCTCGACGCTGTGGACATGGATCCCCGTCGTTTGGACGCCGTGGCGTTTCCGTATGCACCGGTGTCCCTACTCGGACCCGCTCGCTGGCACTACGCGCGCCGCCATTGGCATGCGCCCGACCGCGCGCTGGATGCGATCCTGAACGGCAATCGCCGCTACCGCCGCAACCGCTCCCGCGTGCTCGCTCTGGGGAATAACCTCGGCATCGACTGGACCCGGACGACGTTCGTGCCTGTGGAGCACCACCTCGCCCACGCGTCGAGTGCCTACCACCTGTCGGGATTCGAAGGTCGGACGGCGATCCTGGGCGTCGACGGCAAGGGCGAGTACGCGACGACGTTCTTCGGCGTGGGCGAAGCGGGTGCCATCGGCCGGATCCGCGAGTTCTACGACCCGGACTCGCTAGCGGGGGTCTACGGCGCCCTGACCGAGTATCTCGGCTTCCGCTTGCTGGACGGCGAGTACAAGGTGATGGGCATGGCGCCCTACGGCGACCCCGGGCGATTCGATTTCGCGCCGCTGTTGGGCTGTCGGGGTGGCGAACTGCGCGTCGACACGCGGCTCGTCAACACGGTCGGGCTGCGTCGCTATCGGGACGACGGCCGGGGACGCTACTTCGGCCGTGGCCTGGTGCGCCGGCTCGGCCCACCTCGACGCGGCGACGACGCGGACGAACCGTACGTCCACCATGCGGCCGCCATGCAGGCAGCCTACGAGGAAGCGTGTATGGATCTCATCGACCACCACTTGGGGGACGTTCTCGCCGAGGGTGGAAGCCTGGTGTTCGCCGGCGGCGGCGCGCTCAACGTCAAGCTCAATCAGCGCATCCTGGCACGAGGGGATGTGGACAGGCTGTTTGTGCAGCCGGCGGCCGGCGATTCGGGAACGGCACTCGGCGCGGCCACCCATGTGGCCAATGCAGGCGGCGACCGCGTGGCGACCATGAACCATGTCTATCTCGGTCCCGCCTTCTCAACCGAAGCGTGCCGAGCGGCGGCCGAGAAATGCGACGGGGTCGACGTCGAAGAGCTTGACGACGTGCCGGGTCGTGCAGCGAAGATCCTTGCCGCCGGACACCCGCTGGCGTGGTTCCAGGGGCGCATGGAGTTCGGTCCCCGGGCGCTCGGCGCGCGCAGCATCCTCGGCTGTCCGGGTGTGCCGGGCATGGCGACGCGCATCAACGCCGAGATCAAGTACCGGGAGCGCTGGCGCCCGTTCTGTCCTTCGATGACCGAGGCTGTTGCCGAGAGCATTCTCGGGTCGCGACATCCGGCGCCGTTCATGACCATCACCTTCGATATCGACGCCGGCTGGCGCAAACGGATTCCCGAAGTCGTCCACGTCGACGGTACCGCTCGCCCGCAGGTGGTGACGCCGCGGACGAACCCGCGCTACCACGCGCTACTCGAACGCCTGGGCGAGCTGACCGGTGCCCCGGTGGTTCTCAACACCTCGCTGAATCGGCGGGGCGAACCCATCGCCTGCACGCCTGAGGACGCGCTCACGGTATTCACCGGCTCCGACCTGGGCTATCTCGTCCTGGAAGACCTGCTGGTCACCAAGCAGGCCGGTCGGATCGGCGCTGCCTCGAACCCGGAATGAGAGCCATGCCGAACGCGCTGCAACTCTGCCCCAACGATCACCCGCCGTTCGGGGAGGTGTGCGCGGGACACGCCGAGGCGTTGGCACGGCTCGGCTACCGGGTCCGCACGGTGTTTTTCGAGTCGCGCGGGTTCCAGCCGCCGACGGGCTTCGAGTTTGAGTATCGACCCGCGGACCGCCTCGACGACCTCGGGTGTCCCGAACTCCTCGTCTCGCACCGCTACGGCGCCTATCGGGCCGGGGTCCCCCTGGCGCGTCGACAATCGATTCCGCTGCACGTCGTCGTCGCCCACGAGTTCGGCATGTTCGCCCGCCGCTCGCGCCGCATCAGGCGACGCCTTCGGGCTCCACTGACGACCCGGTTCGCCGGGGTGTCCGCTCCTATCGCGGAGGATCTCCGCGATACCGGCGTACGCTCGCCGGTGGTTTTGCCGAATCCCATCGACGCGGCCCGGATCCGGGCGGGTCTGAAACCCGGGCCTGCCGCCCGGGCAGTGCTGGGTGTCCCGGATGGTGCTTTCGTGGTCGGCGTGGTCGGGCGGCTGCATCCGAAGAAGGACCCCTTGCGCGCCGTGCATGTATTCGCCCGCTATCGCGCGGAGGATCGGGCGGCGCGTCTGGTGTTCATCGGCTCCGGTCCGCTACGGGATCAGGTCGCCCGGGAAGCCGGCGACGGGGTCGTCCTTGCCGGGTTCAGGTCGGACGCTCGTGAGCTTTTCGGGGCTTTCGACATACTCCTGTCGTGTTCGACCCCAAGCGAGGCATTCGGTCTCGCCCTGCTGGAGGCCATGGCGGCGGGAACGCCGGTCATTGCCGCGGACCAACCGGGTCCAAGGTTCGTCCTCGGCCAGTGCGGGCGCTACTTCCAGGCCGATACGGAGCTTCTCGCCGGACTCCGTGACGCGCGCGCTCGCCGCGCGGCGCCACACCGCGCCGAGTTTGCCGAAACGGCGGCGCGGCGAATCAAGAGCGAGTTTTCGGTAGATGCGTTGGTCTCCCGGTACCGTGGTTTGGGGATCGGCGGACGGGATAGTTAGGCGAAGATTCAACTGCCTGATAGCTCGTTATGCAGGATCGAACTTTCAACCGTGTGCTAGCATTGTGGCGATGACACGACAACTACCCTCAGCACCCGACGTTCACGTTCTGGTTGTCGGGGACGTGATGCTCGACCGGTATCTGCACGGCCGGGCGGAACATATCTCCCAAGAAGCGCCAGTGCCGGTCGTACAGGTGGACGGCAGTGAAGACCGCTTGGGCGGCGCGGCCAACGTCGCCCTGAACGTGGTCTCGCTGGGTGCCCGTTGCACCCTAGTGGGTGCCATCGGAGATGACCCGAACGGACGCACGATCGCGGGCCTGTTGGAAGCCGCCGGAATCGAGACGGATCTGGTCGTTGCCGAAGACTGGCGCACCACCCTGAAGGAACGGGTGGTGAGCAGGCAGAAGCAGGTCGCACGCATGGACTTCGAAGCGCCCATGCCCTCCTGGATCGCCGTCGAGGTCGCCAAACGCGCCGAACGTCGTTGCCGGGGCATGGACGCCGTCGTGATCGAGGATTACGACAAGGGGGCGGTCAACGATCCTCAGCTCGTGATCCGGGCCGTGAACGGCGTCCCTGTGATCGTCGACCCGAAATTCAAGGCCTTCGCCGAGTATCGGGGCGCAACCATCCTGAAGCCCAATCGCCGGGAGTTCCAGCGCGCCATCGGTCGCTGGCCGGACGAGACGGAACTCCGCCAGGAAGGCAGCGCCTTGGCGAAGAGCAGCGAGGTGGAGGCCATCGCGCTGACGCGCGGCGGTGATGGACTCACCTTGCTCGAGGCATCGGGAGACTGCCAGCACCTGGCCGCGTTGGGGATCGATGTCTATGACTCCACGGGCGCGGGCGATACCGTCGCAGCCACGCTGGGCGTGTGCACGGCACGGCAATGGTCGCGGTCCGAGAGCGCCCGGGTGGCCAACGTCGCCGGCGGTCTGGTGTGCGCCAAGAGCGGCACGGCAGCGGTGAGTCTGCCGGAACTCAACCAGGCCCTGCGTAGCGACTCGTGCGTGGTTCCCGTACCGTCGAGCCGTCGCCGACTCGCCGCGTCGGTGAGCCGTGCCCAGGGCAACGGCGAGAAGGTGGTGTTCACCAACGGCTGCTTCGACATCCTGCACGCGGGACACGTGGGCTATCTCAAGGAAGCGCGCCGACTCGGCGACCGGTTGATCGTCGCGGTCAATGACGACGACTCGGTGCGCCGCCTGAAGGGCCGTGGACGCCCGGTCAACAACCTGAAACAACGCATGCGCGTCCTCGAGGAACTGTCCTCGGTGGACTGGGTTGTGTCGTTCTCCGAAGAGACGCCCGAGACGCTCTTGACCGAGATCCGTCCCGATGTGCTCGTCAAGGGCGGCGACTACGCCCCACACGAGGTCGTCGGCGCGGACCTGGTTCGCGAATATGGCGGCGAGGTGCGCGTCGTGGGGCTCGTTGAGGACTGCTCGACATCAGAGCTCGTCGAACGCATTCGTTCAGCGTAGGGGCGTGGACCCGACTCTGGTACGGATATCCCCCCACGCCAAGCCGCAGCGTGCCCGTGCGTTCCCGGCGTCTTCTCGCAGCGCTGCCCGCAGGCCTTCAAGTCGTTCGTCGTCGCCCAGGAAACCCTGCGCGTAGACGCGGAGATGCTCCGACGACCGCGCACCACCGTGGTGCTCCAGGATCGCCCTCAGCCTGGCCACGGCAGCGCTCTCCGTCGCCTTCGGCCCCGCACAGTCGCCGGTGAACAGACCAAGATTCCCCCAAGGCTCTTGACCCATGCTCGCGGCGCACGCCACGCGTCGCACACCGCGGGTCGCGCGTTCGACTGCATCCAGCACGTGTCCCGGCAGCGGCAGCCCGTCCGCAGAGGCCTGCGCCACCCGCCGTTCGACGACCGCGGGCCGAGTAGCACGGGCCTTCGTCCTGCCGAGGAGCGTTTTCCACGGGCTGTCCACGGTCGCATCCCTCAGTCACCAAAGCGGCGGTGGGCAGGCGGTGGAAAACGCGGTGCCGGTCAATGACAGACTCGTCCACCTGGAAGGCTATAACCTGCCCGATGGTCCGAATCCGTCTGGACCGAACATCGCCTGTTTCAAACGGTCCGGCGTGTTGGGTTACCGCGCGCGAAGCCGCGCCGCGAACCGGAATTCGCCAATGGCCGAGGTCGTCGATGGGGTTATCCACCCTTTCCCCACCCCGCCTCGATTGATTGAGGACCGTCGGCGTGGACAAAGCGTGGATAACCCCGCCAACGCTGTGCCACCGACCGAAAGGGAGTCCGTCTCCGTGCCGCCGGGGGTCGGTTCTTCCGACATCGCGCCAGCCGACTCCGGGGATGAGAACATCGCCCGTTTCAAACGGCGCGAGCCTTCGTATCGCGGAGGAGCGTTTTCCACGGGCTGTCCACGGTCGCGATCCCCTCAGTCACCAAAGCGGCGGTGGGCAGGCGGTGGAAAACGCGGTGCCGGTCAATGACGGACTCGTCCACCTGGAAGGCTATAACCTGCCCGATGGTCCGAATCCGTCTGGTAAGAACATCGCCCGTTTCAAACGGTTTGGGGTGTTGGGTTGCCGCTGCACGAAGGTGCGCCATGAACCGGAAGTTCCCACTGGCGGAGGTCGTCGATGGGGTTATCCACTCTTTGCCCACCCCGCCTCGATTGATTGAGGACCGTCGGCGTGGACAAAGCGTGGATAACCCCGCCGCCGCTGTGCCACGGACCGAAAGGGAACCCGTCTCCGTGACGCCGAGGGGTCGGTCTTCCGACATCGCGCCTGCCGACTCAGGGGATAAGAACATCGCCCGTTTCAAACGGCGCGAGCCTTCGTATCGCGGAGGAGCGTTTTCCACGGGCTGTCCACGGTCGCGACCCCCTCAGTCACCAAAGCGGCGGTGGGCAGGCGGTGGAAAACGCGGTGCCGGTCAATGACGGACTCGTCCACCTGGAAGGCTATAACCTGCCCGATGGTCCGAATCCGTCTGGTAAGAACATCGCCCGTTTCAAACGGTTTGGGGTGTTGGGTTGCCGCTGCACGAAGGTGCGCCATGAACCGGAAGTTCCCACTGGCGGAGGTCGTCGATGGGGTTATCCACTCTTTGCCCACCCCGCCTCGATTGATTGAGGACCGTCGGCGTGGACAAAGCGTGGATAACCCCGCCGCCGCTGTGCCACCGACCGAAAGGGAGTCCGTCCCGCTGAAACTCGATATACTGTGGACATATACAGTATTCTGGTGTAAGCTCCCCACCAGTAGCAGTACCCCCTTCCGTGACCCCCATGCCCTGCAAGCGTCGCCAAGATCCTAAACAGACCACCCTCGCGTTCAGGCCGACCGGCCGCGGCGGCGCCCGGCCCGGCGCGGGACGCCGGCGGACCTCCAGGTCCCGGGTTCCGCACCGCAGCCGCGAGCGCATTCCCCGGCACTGCCCGGTGCACGTCACCCTACGGGTGCTCGACGGCCTGCCGCGGCTGCGTCGAGCGGCGTTCGTGCGGGCGTTCCGGGAGTCGCTGCGGCGGATGTCGCGGCCCGGGTTCCGGGTGGTGCACTACTCGATCCAGGACAACCACGCCCACTTCATCGTCGAGGCGGCCGGCAGGGAGCGCCTGGCCAACGGCATGAAGAGCCTCGGTGCCCGTTTCGCGCGGTGCGTCAACCGGGTGTTCGAACGCACGGGCAAGGTGCTGGCGGACCGCTTCCACCACGTCGTGAAGCGGACGCCGACGGAGGTGCGGCGGGCGCTGGCGTACGTGCTGCTCAACATCCGCAAACACTACAAGGAGAGACGGGGCAGGAAGCCGCCGATGGTTCTGGACGGAGCGAGTTCGGGGATATGGTTCGATGGCTGGAAAGGCAGGGAGCCGCCGCCATCGGGTCGATGCGCGGATGCCGACCGCGCCTGCGAGGTCGCCGAACCGCATACGTGGCTGCTTGGCAAGGGCTGGCGGAGGATCGGCTTGATCGATCCCGCGGAGGTGCCGGGCCGCAATCCGTAGGGCGTGTCAAACGGCGCCGCGTAATAGGCGTGCCGCACAGGCTCGCTCGGCAGGTTGGCGCTGTGGGGCGACCGTCGCGCACTACGATGCCATCCCAGACAATGCCGTCGCGGCGGCTTCGAGGTGTTCGCACGACGTGGTGCCGGCGACGATGGCAGTGACCCCGGGGAGGGTCGCGGTCTCGGCCAGTTGGCCCATGTCCACCTGACGACCCTGGGCGAAGGGCTTCTTCACCAACACACCGACGCTCATGCCGGCAGCCGCGGCGGCCAGGGGGACCTCCTCCTTCTGGACGGCGTTGATCGTGCACATCAAGACATCTGAGTGGGCCATTGCCGAGCGTCCGTCGGTGGTGGCCTTGCCCGAGAACCCGATTGCCGTGACGACGCCTTCGCGCCGCAGGCGCGCGAGGGCGCGAAACGTACCCGCGGCCTCGATTTCGGCGACTACGCGCCCGTCGGAGTGGACCAGCACGATGTCGACCCGGTCGGTGCGTAGCCGTGCCAGGGACCGTTCCACGCTCTTGAGGATGTGGTCTTCGCTGAAGTCGTAGCGCGACCGGGTTCCGTCGAACTCCTCGCCCGCCTTCGTGCAGACCACCCAGTCGTCGCGGCAGTCCTCGATCGCCTCGCCGAGCCGTGACTCGCTCGTGCCGTACGCGGGCGCGGTGTCGAGCAGGTTGACACCGCAGGACTTGGCCGTTGCGAGCAGATCCGCGATCTGTTCGTCGCTAGGCAACTCGAACGCACGCGGGTAGTGGACGGCCGCATCGCGACCGAACTTGACCGTCCCGAGGCCGAGCACGGAAACGCGGATGCCCGTGCTGCCCAGCGTGCGTCTCAGCACGGCGGGGCAGGGTAGGGTGGTTGGGCGAAGACCGGACGTGTTCCCGGATGGCCCGGCCATCCGTGGGCAAGGGGTTCGCGGCATCGCCACCGCGCCAGCACAAGGTCACCGAGGCGGGGCACCAAGCTCATCTTGATCGGCCAGCAGAGAAGGCAATTGCCACGACGCGCGACGAACGGGTCCGCGGCCTCGCGGATGTCCGCGTCGGGGGCACTCGGGGCAGGTTCCGCCCGTACCGCGCTGACGTCGGCGAAGGTGGCGCCGTCGAGATCGAGGGCGGGAAAGTACCTCGCGAGCAGACCACGAACGACTCGGACGTGCTCGTCAGGCTCGGCGTCGTCGTCCGCCACGCCCCCACCCACGTAGAGGGCGTTCCCGTGGCTCGTCACCGTCATCAAGGGACCGTCGCCCGCGTTTCCGGAAGCGCAATGGGCGAACACGGCGACCGGCCGCGGCAGGCGCACGACGAGCTGCCTAAGCGGCCGCCGCCGCATGGAGACGGTGAAACCGGCGCGCGACGCCAAGGCCTCGTTGCCGATGCCCGCGGCGAACATGTAGGTATCGGCACGAATCGCGTACTCGCCGCATTCGACTTGCTCCACACCCTCCGCCGTCCGGGTAATCGAGTCGGCGGGCACCGACCACGGCAGCAGCCGGTCCGCGACGGGTTCCGCAAGGCGGCGTACCAGCGCAGGCACGTCGACCACCAATTCGTCGAGTTCGTCCCGAGTGCCATCCGGTCCATACACGGTAACCCGCCCGGAGAGCACTTGGACCCCGCGGAGATCGATCTCGCCGTCTCCCCGAAGACAGGCGCGCCACCGCCTGGGCATGTCGGCGAGCGCCCGCGACAGGGGAGAGTCCCGACCGTCCAGGGCGTACTTGCCGCCGCCGTGGACGATGCCTTGGGATGCTAGGGTCTGCTGCCCTCCGACAGCATTGCCGTCGCACACCGCAACCGAGAGACCTCGTGCACTCAGCAGGTTGGCGAGCCACAGGCCGGCGACCCCCGCGCCGACGATGGCCGCGTCGACGGTCAGGGTCGGGTGCTTCGAAGTCAGAGCGCGCTCACCTCGATCTTGGCCACGTCGATGCAGATGAGCTGCAGCACGCCGCCCTCCAGGGCTGCCGCGGGTACCGGATTGTTCGACATGCACGCCTTGCCGTCGGCGGTGAAGTCCACATCCCGGGTGTAGGTCCCCGTCAAGGGCACGGGGTAGACCACGAAGCGCTCTTCGGCGGGGATGAAGCGGTAGATGCGGTCGGTCATGTTCTCGTTGATCCAGATGTCGCCGGTATCCGGATGCACGCCCAGGGCATAGGGCGCGGGCCGGAAGCCCTGCGCGAACCCGGGCATGGAATAGACGGTGCTCTCGAAGCCGTCCGGATCGATGCGCGCCAACGTGCCGTCCGAATAGCCCGTCACCCAGAGGATGCCGTCGGCGTCGAAGCGCATGCGTCGCGGCCCGCGCACCGGCGAGTTGTATTCCGTCACTTCCAGGGTCTCGGGATCGATGCGGCCGATCTTGTCGCCGAACAGGCGGCTGTACCAGACCATGCCGGTGTCCGGCTCGATGTCGATACCGTAGGGCGTCGTGCCCCTGGAGATACCGCCGGGCCTCACCCGCGGCAGGTTGACGAGTGTGGTCTCGCCGGTTGCGGGATCGAGGTTGCCGACCTGCTCGGAACCGGCAAGCGTGTACCAGGCGATGCCGTCGGCGTCGAAACGGATCGTGTGCGGATAGATGGCACGGCCTCCGATCCTGTGCGACGGCTCCCACTTGCGCGTGGCCGGATTGAAGACGCCGATGCTGTTGGTGCTGGTGTTGGTGACGTAGTACTTGCGGTCCGGTCCCATGGCCAGGGAGTGCGGCCCGTTGCGGCCATTGAAGACGGCGATTTCACCCGCTACGGAGCCGAACACCCGGTAGGCCATGCCGCCACCCGATTGGGAAACGTACTCGGTCCGGCCGGTCACGGGATCGGTGACGGCCATGTGGTCGGCACCCTGGTCCACCGTGTAGATCAGCCCGTCGTGGGGGTTGACGATGGCGTCGTGGGGAACGATGCCGCGCTCCATGCGGTACTCGGTGATCCGGGTGCGGTAGAGCGATTCGTCGATGGGGAACTCCGGCCGAACGGGTAGGGGTTTGCCGTCGAATCCCTCGGACAACAGCACGGAACGGCGATCCCTCAACTCCGCGTCGAAGTTGCCGAGATAGGCGTGCATCCGCCGGATGGTCTCCACCCAGCCGTCGGGCGTGCGCGGAAACCGCGTCAGCGGGTTACCCATCTGGTGGCAGGTCAGACAATCGCGTTGGAACTGGTGGCGGTTGAACAGCGCATCCGCGCCGGTTTCGAATGGCAGGCTGCCGAAGTGGTATGCCGCGGGCAGGCTGTCCGAGACCTCCTGGGCGTCGGCCATTGGCGTCATCGTGAGATCCAGATCCGTGCCGGGTGCGCCCAGGGTGACCGCCACATCCCGGTAGTAGGGCGTGCGCAGACGCAGGTGCAGTTCGCCTTCGAGTCGCGTCGTGATTTCAAAGGCCCCAGCGGGGTCGGTGAACACCGACTCGGATATGCCGGAGACGTCGTCGGTGAGGCGCACCATCACGCCGGGAAGGGCGTCACCCTCGGTGTTTCGCACCACACCTTCGAAGGTGCCAGCGTTCGCCGTCAGTGCCGTGGTCGTCGCCAGGGCGGCCGCTACCGCGACAAGACCCGAGCGGGCGCCGCAGCCGTTTTCGACGCGTTTCATCGTTCCCATCCATCGTCCTGTCAATCGCATGCGATCCTGTCAGGATACAACCTTTTCAGGCCGCCTCCGGCCAGTTGCCGATGACGAGACTGCTGTACAACATCGTGCTGCACGGTGCCCTGCCGTGGGTCTGGGCACGCCTGTTCATTCGCGCACGCCGCGAGCCCGCGTACCGGGAGCGTATCGCCGAGCGCTTCGGGCACGTACCGGCAGAAGTGTCCAGCGGTGTGATCTGGTTCCACACAGTCTCCGCAGGCGAAACGAACGCCGCGGCGCCGCTCATCCGCGCGGTGGCGGAACATTTCCGAGGCGACACGATCCTGGTGACCACGATGACGCCGACGGGAAGCGCACGGGTCGGCACGCTGTTGGGAGAATCGGTGCAGCACTGCTACGCGCCCTACGACTACCCGTGGGCGGTTCGGCGGTTCCTCGACCGGGTCCGACCCAAGGCCCTGGTGATCATGGAGACCGAACTCTGGCCGAATCTCATTGCCGCGACAGCTTCGAGCGGTGCTTCGGTCCACCTGGTGAATGCCCGCCTCTCGGCCCGTTCCTACCGGGGCTACCGGCGCATCGGCGCGTTCACCCGCCGGATGCTCGAGTGCATCGACGGCATTCTCTGCCAGTACGAGGACACGGCCGAACGGTTCCGTGCCCTTGGTGCGGCTTCGGTGGAGGTCACGGGCAGCGTCAAGTTCGACGCCGAGATGCCGCCCGATCCGTTCGATGTCGGCGATCTCGGCTTCGGTGACTCACCGGTGTGGATCGCGGGCAGCACCCACGCGGGCGAGGAAACCGTCGTGCTCGACGCCCACCTCGGGCTGCGACGGCGGTTTCCGGAACTGCTGCTCATCCTCGCGCCGCGACACCCGGCGCGCACCCCGGAGGTGCTGCGTCTCGTCGCCGACCGGGGACTATCTGTGGGTCTACTGTCGGAACGGGCCCATGACGTCGACGTCCTGCTCGGCGACGTGATGGGCACGCTGCCACATCTCTACCCGTTCGCGAGGATCGCCTTTGTTGGCGGCAGCCTCGACCGCACCGGCGGTCACAACCCAATCGAGGCGGCTGTACACGGTCTGCCCATGCTGATGGGTCCGGCGCGGTTCGACGTCGAAGCGATCTGTGCCCGCTTTGCCGCCGCGGGATGCCTCCACCCGGTGTCCGGCGTGGACGACATGGTCGAGGTCGTCGCAGGATTGCTGAACGATCCGGCCGGGTGCGCCGACGAGGGCCAGCGGGCCAAGGAGGTCGTTGAGTCCAACCGCGGCGCACGTCAAGCCGTGGTGGACAAACTCTGCCGCCGGCTCGAGAGTGTCGCCGCGTGAAGTGCCGACCGTAGGGCGAGGCCATCGCGCCTGGAGGGCGCGCGCTCGCTACCGCTGGACAATCAGCACGGACGACGGGTGTCGCCTCTACTGACCTCGTTGCACCGGGTTGGCGGCATCCATCTGCTCGGCGAGCCGGTCGATGTCCATGGCGCTCAGCGTGCCGGCGCTCTGCTTCAGGCGCAGCATGTTGAGCAGGTAGTTGTAGCGCGACTGCTGGTAGCTGAACTGGCTCGCGAACAGGTTCCGCTGCGCGTTGAGCACATCGACGATATTGCGCGTGCCCACTTCGTAGCCCGTCTGGGTCGCTTCGAGAGCGGCTTGGGAGGACTTGATGGCCTCATCCCGGGCGGCGACCCGGACGACGTCGGTCACCACGGTCAGATACCGGGTTCGAACTTCCTCCGATACGGTCAGCTCCTGTTGGATCAGGTTCTGTCGCGCGCGCTCCAGCCCAAGGCGTGCCTGGCGGACCCCGGCATGCACACGGAGCCCTTGGAATAGCGGCATGTTCAGGCTGATGGAATAGGACTTGGAGGTCGTGGTGCCCTGGTCGGGAAGGACGATCCCCTGGAAGCTCTGCTCACCGCTGTTGTTGCCGTAGCGTGCGGTTGCCGAGATGGTGGGCAGGCTGGCGGACATCGCGTTCTTCAGGTCGTGCTCCGCGCCTTTGAGACCCTCTTGGGCGGCGCGGACCGCGTGGCTGGTCGCCATGGCGGTTCGTACCCACTCCTCCTCGTCGTTGGGCATGGGATCGAGGATGGGCAGGTCGGCGACGATACCGTCGATCGCGTCGTAGGCCACGCCGGTCAGGGTGCGCAACGCCTCGAACGAGATCCGGTGATCGCTCTCGGCCTGGATGCGCGTCTCCACCGCACGGTCGTAGGCGGCCTTTGACTCGAGCACGCCGGTGATCGCCTCGAGGCCTACATCGAAACGTTGCTGCACCTGTTCGAGCTGGCGGCGGACGGCTTCCTCCGCCGCCACGGCGGACTCCAGGTTCGCCTGCTGGGTCAAGACGTTGAGGTAGGCGCTGGCGACGCGGATGATGAGGTTCTGGGCGGCGGTTTCGAGTTCCGAGTCCCCCTGCTTCGCACGAGCCTGGGCGCTGCGGAAATTGAACCAGGTGCCCATGTTGACCACGGTTTGGTTGATGCCGGCGCTCCAGCTCTGGCTTGTGTAGCGTCGCGGAGGGTTCGTATTGCCGAAGTTGGGGCTGGACGGGTTCATGTCGACGGCGTCTGTCGCGCTGCTGCCTTTCGAGCGGCTCGCACCGGCGGAAACATTGGGGAGCAACTGTGAGCGGGCGATGGTGACCTGCTCCCTGCTGATGGCGTTGCTGGCCCGCGCACTGGCGAGAATCGGATCCTTGTTCACCGCCTCGGCGTAGATTTCGCCGATGTCGGCCCCGGCGGCGGAAGCGGCGAAAGAGAGTGCTGCTGCGGCGGCGAGCGGCTGCAGGATGTCTCTCGCCCCGGGCATTGAAGTGTGTCTCATCGGAATTCCTTGGATCACGAGGTCGGCCGCCCCGTCGACGGCGGCGGTGAGTCTAACAAAATGCACGCGGGCCATTGCCCCGCGACGTTCGCTGGATTCTACGCAGGCGACGGCGACTCCCGTCGTCGACCATGATTTTGTTGCGAGCGCGATGCAAATGGCACGAACCTGCGGTTAGAATCATCAGCACTTCCCCGATGCGGGAAGGGGAACCGCGGGAATGAGGCGTAGGCCGTACAACATCGATCTTCGCGCGCACTTGGCAGAGTGTGACGGCAACTACAGGCGGCTGACGCGCTTGATGCCGGACTTGACGCGCCAGGACCGGCATCACTTCAGGATCTTCCGCAACACCGGGGCCCCGTGGGTCACCTTCGAGGTTGTCGACCGCAGCCGCTACACCACGGTGCTGACGTTGCGTCAGGAGGCTGCCGGTGGCGGCGTGGGCGAGACCCGAATGAAGGTGCGCCTCTACCACGACACACGCTGCGCGGAGGTGATCGAGTATCAGGGCCAGCGCCGTTTCGAACCGGTCTACGAGTACCCGAACGCGAAGATGCGGCAACCGGATGAGAAGGCCCAGATCAATCGGTTCCTTCGAGAGTTTCTCAACGCGTGCCTACGGTACGGCGTCGCCAACGAAGAGCTGGTGATGATCGGCTCGTAGTAGGGAACAACAAGACGAATGGCGGAAGACAAGGATCGGCTTCACGTCTTACAGGTAACGGATTGCCACCTTCTACCGGACACCGAGGCCACGCTTCTGGGGGTTTGCACCCACGCGAGCCTCGGCGCGGTTCTCGAGACCGCACTCGCCGAGCGGACTCCCGACGCGTTGCTGGCGACGGGCGACTTGGCGGATCTGCCGGGGCCCGACACCTACGACCTCTTCCTGGCGACGGTTCGGGCGGTCTACTCGGGGCCGATGCTGTGCGTTCCCGGGAACCACGATGACGGCGCAGACTTCGAAGCCGCCCTGCCGACGGCGGACCTGACAGTGGACGGCTGGCGCTTCGCGGGAGTCGACACCCATGTCGACGGCGAGGTCGGCGGCAGTGTCTCCGGCGACGAACTCGAACGTCTGCACACCGTGCTCACCGAGTGGCCGTCGAACGTGCTGGTCGCCGGCCATCACTGCCCGGTCGACATCGGTTGCCCGTGGCTGGACCAGCACCGCATCGACAACGGCGACGATCTGATCGGCACCCTCGTCGCGACCTGCGCGAACGCCTACGTGTTCGGCCACATCCACCAGCAACGGGATCTGGCCATTGACGACGGGGTGCCGGTGCTCGGTACGCCGTCGACCTGTTTCCAGTTCGCCCGCGACACGCCCGGTTTCGCCCTGGACGAGCTGAAGCCGGGCTATCGCTGGCTGATCCTCGCCGCCGACGGCTCGGTCGAATCGCAGGTGGGCCGCGTCGAGGACTTCGAACTCAACCTCGACCTGACGGACCGCCGCCAGCCGGCGCGAACACGATGACCTCCAAACGCTATACCGCCAATTCTATGCAGGTGTTGACGGGGCTGGAGCCGGTCCGTCGGCGGCCGGGCATGTACACCGATACGACGCGGCCCAACCACCTGGTGCAGGAGGTTCTGGACAACAGCGTCGACGAGGTGCTCGCGGGCCACGGGCAGCACATCGAAGTGACCGTGTTCGCCGACGGCTCCATCGAGGTGATCGACGACGGCCGCGGTCTGCCGGTGGACGTGCATTCCGAACACAAGCTGACCGGGGTCGAACTGGCGCTGACGCGCCTGCACGCCGGCGGCAAGTTCGACAACGAGAACTACAACTACGCGGGCGGCCTGCACGGCGTCGGCGTTTCGGTGGTCAACGCATTGTCCAAGTGGCTGGTCGTCGAGGTGAAGCAGCACGGCGCGCTGCACCGCCAGCGCTTCGAGGCCGGCGAACCGGTCACCAGGCTGGAAGTCGTCGACACGGTCGGCAAACGCAACACGGGCACACGGGTGCGCTTCCTCCCCGACGAGTCCTATTTCGACACCATCCGGTTGTCCATGCCTCGGCTCGAACATCTGTTGCGGGCAAAGGCGGTGCTGTGTCCGGGCCTGGCCGTGTCGCTGGCCGTGCAACAGCCATCGGGGGAACCCGAGACCCGAACCTGGCAGTACGAGGCCGGTGTGGCGGGGTACTTGACCGAAGCGCTGGGTCCCGGCGAGCGGCTGCCGGCGGAGCCGTTCGTCCACGAGGCCAAGGGCAACCAGGAAGAGGTCGAGTGGGCGATCCAGTGGGTGACCGACGACGACGTCGTCGTGACCGAGAGTTACGTCAACCTGATTCCGACGCCCCTGGGCGGCACCCATGTGACCGGTCTGCGCAGCGGCCTGGTACAGGCGCTGCGCGAGTTCTGCGAGTTCCGCGACCTGCTGCCCAAGGGCGTGCGGATCGGCGGCGAGGACATCTGGGAGCAATGTGCCTACGTCCTGTCGGCCAAGCTCGCGGAACCACAATTCAGTGGCCAGACCAAGGAGCGGCTGTCGTCTCGGCAGTCCAGCGTGTTCATTTCCGGGGTGGCCAAGGACGCCTTCAGCCTGTGGCTCAACGAACATCCCACCGAAGGTGGCCGCATCGCCGAGATCGCGATCGCCAACGCCCAGCGTCGCGCCCAGGCGAGCAAGAAGGTCGCCCGCAAGAAGATCGCGTCCGGGCCCGCGCTGCCCGGCAAGCTGGCCGACTGCGCGAGCCAGGATCTTGAACGGACCGAGTTGTTCCTGGTCGAGGGCGACTCGGCGGGTGGCTCGGCGCGGGGTGCGAGAGACCGCGAGTTCCAGGCGGTGATGCCGCTCCGGGGCAAGATCATGAACACCTGGGAGGTCGACCAGGCCCAGGTGCTGGGGCACCAGGAGGTGCACGACATCGCCGTGGCGATCGGCGTCGATCCCGGCTCGGACGACCTCTCCGCACTGCGTTACGGAAAGGTCTGCATCCTTGCCGACGCGGACTCCGACGGACTGCACATCGCGACGCTCTTGTGCGCCCTGTTCCTCAAGCACTTCGCGCCGCTGGTGCGTGCGGGACGAGTCCACGTGGCGATGCCGCCGCTGTATCGGGTGGATATTGGCAAGGAAGTCCGTTACGCCCTCGACGAGTCGGAGAAGGAAGGCATTCTCGATCAGATCGCGGCCGAACGACGGCACCGCGGCCAACCGACGGTCCAGCGTTTCAAGGGCCTGGGCGAGATGGACCCGCTGCAGCTTCGCGAGACCACCATGGCGCCGGACACCCGGCGTCTGCTGCGGCTCGACATCGACTCGGAATCCCGCACGGCGGAGATGATGGACATGATGCTGGCCAAGAAGCGCGCGGCCGACCGGCGCGACTGGCTGGAAAGGAAAGGACACCAGGCCAACGCCGCCTGAACGGCATACCGCCGGAACGTAGCCGCCGGCTAATTCTCCGGCGGCGCAAGACGACCCTTGAGAGGACTCGGGGCTATGGATATCGAAACCAACGGACGCCATCCCACCGGCGATGACGGTGGCGAGCGTCTGCCGCTGCGCACGTACACGGAGCGGGCGTATCTCGACTACTCCATGTACGTCATCAACGACCGCGCCTTACCCCATGTGGGTGATGGCCTGAAGCCGGTGCAGCGGCGCATCGTCTACGCCATGTCGGAGCTCGGCCTCTCGACGACCGCCAAGTTCGTCAAGTCAGCGCGCACGGTGGGCGATGTCCTCGGCAAGTTCCATCCCCACGGCGAGTCCGCCTGCTACGAGGCGATGGTGCTGATGGCGCAGCCGTTCTCGTTCCGCTATCCGCTCGTCGACGGCCAGGGCAACTGGGGCGCTCCCGACGATCCCAAGTCGTTCGCCGCCATGCGCTACACCGAAGCCCGCCTGGCCGCGGTTGCGGACCTTCTCCTCGGCGAACTCAGCCAGGGCACCGTGGACTTCGTGCCGAACTTCGACGGTGTGCTGACCGAACCTGAACAGCTGCCGGCCCGCCTGCCGATGGTCCTGCTGAACGGCGCCACCGGCATCGCCGTTGGCATGGCCACGGATATCCTGCCGCACAACCTGCGCGAGGTGGCGACCGCCTGCATCCACCTGATCGACCGGCCCTCCGCCACCACCGAAGACCTGATGTTGCACATCGCGGGTCCGGACTTTCCCACCGATTCGGTGGTCACCACCCCGCCCGAGGAGATCCTCGCGGCCTACGAATCCGGTCGCGGCTCGGTTCGCGCGCGCGCGCGCTACGTACGCGAGAACGGCGGGGGGGGTGTGCCGGCGGACATCGTCATCACGGACCTGCCCTACCAGGTCTCGCCGGCCAAGGTGTCGGAGCAGATCGCCGCGCAGATGCAGGCCAAGAAGCTGCCCATGCTCACCGATATCCGCGACGAGTCAGACCACGAGAACCCGACGCGCCTGGTACTGACGCCGCGCTCCAACCGGGTCGACGTGGACCGCCTGATGAGCCACCTGTTCGCCACCACTGACCTGGAACGGAACTACCGGATCAACTTCAACGTCATCGGTCTCGACCGCCGCCCGAAGGTCCTGGGACTCAAGGCGCTGCTCGCGGAATGGCTCAAGTTCCGTACCGAAACGGTGCGCCGCCGGTTGGAGTTCGCCCTGGAGCGCATACGCCGGCGGCTGCATGTCGTCGAGGGCCTGCTGATCGCCTATCTCAACCTCGACGAGGTGATCCGCATCATCCGCGAGGAAGACGACCCGAAGGCCGGGCTGATAACGAGTTTCGAGCTCTCCGGTGAACAGGCGAGCGCGATTCTCGACCTCCGCCTGCGGCAGTTGGCGAAGCTCGAGGAGGCAAAGCTCACCGGCGAGCACAAGGAACTAACGGCGGAGGCCGAGAGCATCGCGCGGACGCTGGGCTCGCCCGCGCGCATGAAGACGTTGATCAAGAAGGAAATCACCGCGGACGCCGAGAAGTTCGGCGACGACCGGCGGACCGAGATCGCCGTCGTCGCGGAAGCCCAGGCGTTCTCGGAGACCGATCTCCTGTCCACCGAGCCTGTCACCGTGGTGCTTTCTAAGAAGGGCTGGGTGCGCGCGGCCAAGGGCCATGAGGTCGACCCCGAAGAACTGTCCTATCGCTCGGGTGACGCGTTCGCCGCGGCCGCGCGGGGCAAGACCAACGATGCCTGCGCGTTCTTCGACTCCACGGGCCGCGCCTACTTCGTGCCGCCACACACCCTGCCGTCCGCGCGCGGTCAGGGCGAGCCGCTGTCGGGACGGTTGAAGACACCCGACGGCGCGCAGTTCGTCGGTCTCGCCCTGGGCGCACCTGCGCAGAGGCTCTTGATGGCGTCCGATGCCGGCTACGGTTTTATCGCCACCCTCGGCGACACGGTCTCGAAGAACCGGGCCGGCAAGGCGGTGGTGAACGTCCCCTCCGAAGGCACCGCGCTGGCACCTCTGACGTTCTTGAACGGGACCCACGTGGCGGCGGTGACGAACCAGGGACGGTTGCTGGTCTTCCCCCTGGACCAGGTGCCGGAGCTCGCCCGGGGCAAGGGCCAGAAGCTCATCAACATTCCTCCGAAGGCGTTCCGGGAAGCCGGCGAACGAGTCGTCGCGGTGGCCGTGCTGGGCCCCGAGAACAAGCTCGTGGTGCACGCCGGCGCACGCCACACGAAGCTCAGGTTCCGCGACCTCGACAACTATCTCGGCCAGCGGGCGCAGCGCGGCCGGCTGCTGCCGCGCGGATTCCAGCGAGTGGACGGGCTAGGGAAGGTCTGATTAGGACCTTCCCTAGCGCGGCACAGGCGGCACAGGGATGTGCCGCCAAATTCAAAGACGCAAGGAGTTGAATTTGCACGCAAAAAAAGACCGCGCTCTTGTTTTTGCGTTCTGATCAAGCGATCAAGCCAGGGATGGCTTGATCAGAGCATTCCTAGCGGTCGACTGATTCGTTGGAACCGTTGCCGATCACGGCGGCTTGGCGGTCGAGCAGGGCTTCGTACTCATCCGAGATCCCGCGGATGATCCCTCGGGGAACGGCCAAACCCACCGACAGGGCCTGGGTGGCGGGATTGTCGAGGGCGTCGATTGCGACCCGCCCGGGCCGGTCGATGGCGTCGTAGGCGGTCTCGCCGATGGCAAGTTCCCCGGGCGGGGCCAGGGACGCCAGCAACAGGACGTTGGCGAATGGGGAGACGCGCGCGGTCGGACCGGCGGTAGCCGCGTCGGTGGCCGTGCCGGTACCCGAGAGGTCCAGGCCATAGCGGAACGGAGCGCTGGACGGGTCGCCGTCACCCGAGGAGGCACTCGGACTCCCGCCTTTCGACCCTTCCGGGCCGTTCAGCAGGCGCTGCAGCAACAGGGCCGCGCACACCACCTCGAAGCCGCGCTCCGCGGACGCTGTTGGCCGGAACCGCAGCAGCACGCCGGAATCCGAAGCCTGTTCGGCTTGTCCGGCATAGAGATTGGCGATGCGCTCGGCGACGGCCAGACCGCGTCGCAGTGTGCGACCGCGTTGGCTGGCCGAGGTGCCCTTGACCACGGCCAGATTTGCGACCAGCATGTAGGTGGGTACCAGCGGCTCTGGGCCGTCCTTCGCCTCGGTAAGGGCTCTCTGGCGTTGACGGCTGGCATGGCTGACGTAGGCCGCCACCACCACGACCAGGACAAACCCACCGACGATCACCAGCCACCCCCGCTCGAGTAGCCGGTTGACCGGTAGGCCGAAACGGTCGGCGTTCAACGCGACCTGGACGTCGCCGGCGACGGTGTCCTGCACGGCGATGGGGCGGATGAACGTCGGCACATCCGCAGAGTGGGCCTCGCCGGCGACGAGGAACAGCCGATTGTCGACGGTGTAGACAGCGATGCGGCGCACCTCGGGTCGCCTGGCCCGTCGTTCGGCAAGCACGCCGAGGCGAATACGGTCCTGGTTCAGCAGGGGTTCGAGCGCAAGGTGGGCTAGGTCTTCGGCGAGCGCCTTGCCGTAGCGGTCAATGGCCGCATCGCTCCACTGGTCGTTGACGACGTGCCAGGTCGCCAGGACGACGGCGGACGCGACCACGTAGCCGATGGCGGCCGCCGCAGCTATTGCACTGGTCCGTAGAGACCATGGGGCGCTGTTTTGTTCGTCCGTCACGTTCAAGCAGAGGCGCGCCCTTGGGATGCGTGGACGAGTTCCTTGGCCGGTTCGCCCGGGGTCTCGCGCACCAGCCGGGGCACCAGGTAGCCGGGCAAGCGCTCGGTGAGGTGCCGATGCAGCGCGAGCGCGCGCTCGACGGGAACATCGAAGTGCGCCGTGCCGGCCACCGCGTCGGGCATGTGCAGGTAATACGGCAGGACACCGGCGGCGAACAGGCGTTCGGAAAGCTCCACCAGGGCCACGCCGTCGTCGTTCACGCCGCGCAGCAGGACACTCTGGTTGAGCAGCGTTAAGCGGTCCATGGCCTGCATGGCGCACACACAGGCATCGTCGACCTCGTTGGGATGATTGAAGTGCGTGACGATGACCACCCGCGGTCGGACGCTGGCGAACACGTCCACCAGGCGCGGCGTCACGCGTTGCGGAATCACCACGGGCATGCGGGTGTGGATCCGCACCCGCCGCACGTGGTCGATGGCCGCGATGCCCGCCAGCAGCCGGCCGAGGTGGGCATCGGTCAACATGAGCGGCTCTCCGCCCGAGAGAATGACCTCGGTGATGGAGGAGTCGTTGCGGACGGCATCCAGGGACGGAAAGTCCCGCGCCTGGCGATGTTCGGCGTAGGGGAAGTGGCGTCTGAAGCAGTACCGGCAGTTCACCGGGCACGATCCGGCAGTGATGATCAGCGCCCGGCCGTGGTATTTCTGCAGAACGCCGGCACCCGCCGCGGAAGCGGCTTCGCGCAATGGGTCGGCCAGGTAGCCGGATCTCGTCTCCCCCTCCGCCCCGGTGGGCAGGACCTGTCGCAGCAGCGGGTCGTCCGCGTCACCCCGGCGCATCCGGGCGATGTAGGGACGCGGCACCCGCAGCGGAAAACCGGCACCCGAGGGTAGGGCGTCCACGGCTTCTCGGGCGACGCCCACGAGGTCGAGCAACTCGTCCAGATCGTTGACCGCCCGGGCAAGCTCCCGCCGCCACGCTTCTGCCTGTCGGTTGGCGCTTGTTCGCAGGGATTTGGCCGGTATCATCCGTCGTCTTTCCCGCCCGTACGACGGCTAACCACCGATCAATAGGAGGACGTAAGAGCGTGGCGATCTATTCTACCAACGAATTCCGACCGGGACTGAAAGTGCTGCTCGAGGGCGATCCGTGCACCATCCTCGACAACGAGTTCGTCAAACCCGGCAAGGGTCAGGCGTTCAGCCGCGTCAAGTTCCGCAACCTCAAAACCGGCCGTGTCTGGGACAGGACGTTCCGCAGCGGCGAGTCCATCGACGCCGCCGATGTGCTCGAGACCCAGATGGAGTTCCTTTACAGCGACGGCGACCTGTGGCACTTCATGAAGACCGACGGCAGCTACGAGCAGATGGCGGCATCCTCGGCGGTGGTCGGCGACGCGAGCCGTTGGCTCAGCGGTCAGGAGGTGTGCAGCGTGACCCTGTGGAACGACGACCCGATTGCCGTCGTGCTGCCGAACTTCGTCGAACTGGCGGTGACCGAGACCGACCCGGGTCTGCGCGGCGACACGGCCCAGGGGGGCACCAAGCCGGCCACTCTCGCCACGGGCGCGTCGATCAAGGTGCCGCTGTTCGTCGAGATCGGCGATGTCCTGAGGATCGACACACGCACCAGCGAGTACGTGAGCCGCGTCAAGACCTGATCGGGCCGGAGACCATGTGGCGCCCATCGGGCGGTATCGACGCTCTGCGGGAACGCGCCGCCATGCTGGGTGCGGTGCGTGGCTTCTTCGCGGCGCGCGACGTGCTCGAGGTGCAGACGCCCGTGCTTGGCCGACACGGTGTCACCGACCCCGCCATCGACAGCATGCGCCTGACGACCGGCCGCTACCTGCAGACCTCGCCCGAATACCCCATGAAGCGACTGCTCGCCGCCGGCGCGCCGTCCATCTACCAGGTCGGGCCAGTATTCCGCGACAGCGAGGAAGGCCGTTGGCACAACCCGGAGTTCACCATGATCGAGTGGTATCGCCTGGGCTTCGACGCACCCCGCCTGATGGCCGAGGTCGCGGAACTGGTGGACGTCCTGATCGGCCCCGCGTCGTACGAGAACATCGGCTATGCGGATCTCCTTGAACGCCGATCCGGCGTCGACGTCTCCCAATCCAGCGACGAGACGCTCCTGGATCTGGCCCGTGGCTTGGGCTCGACAGACGACATCGACGCTGACGACGCGCGGGACCTGATCTTCGCGGACGCGGTCGGCACGTTGCACGGCAGGCGCGTGTTCATCACCGACTTTCCCGCGTGCCTCGCCTCCCTGGCGCGCGTGAACGAGGAAGGGTCGGCGGCGCGATTCGAGTTGGTCGTCGACGGCGTAGAGATCGCCAACGGCTACCACGAACTCTGCGACGCGGACGAACTCGAGCGGCGCATGGCCTCGGACGCGGCGAAGCGGCGCCAGCGAAATAGCGCGCCTGTCGCCCCCGACGAACGCCTGATCGCCGCCCAACGCCACGGCCTGCCGGACTGCGCGGGGGTGGCCGTGGGTTTCGATCGACTGCTGGCATTGCGCCTCGGGGTGTCGTCAATCGCCAGTACGATGGCCTTCGACTGGAGCCGTGCGTAGGCGCGGCACAGGGATGTGCCGCCAAATTCAAGGACGCAAGGAGTTGAATTTGCACGCAAAAAAAGACCGCGCTCTTGTTTTTGCGTTTCTGATCAAGCCAAGGACGGCTTGATCAGAGCATTCCTTGTCCGGCGACGGACGACGCAGGCATTGTCGGACAGGGCCGTGGATCCTGACGCCAACTGATCTCATAGGTCCGCCTGAGACACCGTCCCGATGGTCGTGCCGACCTGTACTTCGGTCCCCGGCGCGAGACCGTCGACGAGTTCGACTGCCTCCGGCGGGAACACGGCGATCACGGTGGAGCCCAGCAGGAACGCGCCGACCTCGGCGCCGCGCCCGAAGCGGACCCCATTCCCCGAGCGGGTCACGCGCCGTCGGTAGGGTGACGCCGGACCCGACCACGGCACGCGGATGCTGGCCACGATCATGGCGCCGACGAGAACCAACGCGAACTCACCGAACGACGCCCGAAGGCGGAGGACCAGACGTTCGTTGCGGGCAAACAGCCGAGGTACATGCCGCTCGGTCACGCTGTTGACGGAGAACAGCCGGCCGGGAATCTCCACGCTCGCGACGAGTTTCGCATCGTGCGGCGCGTGCACCCGATGGTAGTTGTGCGGCGCCAGGTAGATCGTGATGAACGAACCCCCGGCCAGCATGCCCGCCAGACGCGCGTCGCCGAGCAGTTCGGCAAGGGTGTATTCGACCCCCTTGGCCTGGACCAACCTTTCACCTCGAACCGCACCCGCCTGGCTGACCGTGCCGTCGGCCGGACTGACGATCCGGGTCGGGTCGTCGGGTAGCGGCCGGGAACCGGGCAGCAGCGGTCGAGTGAAGAAGTCGTTGAAACTCGCGTAGTCGTCCGCGCCGTCGCCCTCGAACTCGCTGAGATCGATGCGGTAGGCGGCCATGAAAGCGTTGATCAGCGTCCGTTTCAGCCACTTCGACTCGGACGCGGCCAGGAACCCGAGGCCGCGCGAAAGCCCGTGCTGCGGCAGCACGCTCTGCAGGACTGTGAATGGATGCACGGAGCGCTTACTCGACGGGGGTGTCTTCGCGATTGCCCCACTCGGACCAGGAGCCGTGATACGCACGGATGCGGGGGAAACCAAGCAGTCGCGCAACCATGTAGGTCAGGCCGGAACGGTGGTGGGTCTGACAGTGGGTGATCACGTCGCGTTCGGCGACCACGCCGTGGCGAGCGAGCAGGGCACGTGGATTCTCCACCAGGCGCAGGTCCCGGTCCCGGTCCATCAGGTTGAGCCAGTCGAGATTAACCGCGCCCGGAATGTGGCCGGCGCGCTTGGCCGCCCGGCGGCGACCTTCGAACTCGGCGCGTGAGCGACAGTCCCAGATCACGACGTCCGGATCATCCATGTGCCCGAGGATGTCGTCGGCTTCGGCGATGGGTCCGGTGTCTATGGTGACGTCCACGTCCGTCGGGGCGACGGGGGTCGGCGCCCGGGTTAGCGGCAATCCCGCTGCCTGCCACGCCCTCAGGCCGCCGTCGAGGTAGCGCCAGTTCGTGTTGCCGATGATGTCCAGGGTCCACGCCAGTCGGCCCGCCCAGCCACCGCCCTCGTCGTCCAGCGTCACCACAGTCCGGTCGTGGCCGTAACCCATGCCACGGAACACCGCGGTGAGTCTCGCGCTGCTCGGCAACCGGCCGCTCGCCGGTGGGATGCCCGACACCAGGTCGCTGGGCTCGACGTGAACGGCCCCGGGAACGTGGCCGGCGTGATAGGCCTCCGCGCTGGTCACCTGTGCCACCAAGGGCAGTGTCTCGCCCTCCAGTTGGGCGGAAAGTTCCTCGGCGGTGATGACGGTTGGCTGCATTCTGTCCACGAGCCGCGCACTAAGAGCAGAGGATCATACTGTAGTGGATCATTTCGACCCATTAGACCTGCAGACAATCGTACGGGTTGGCGGTGTTGGCAGGTCTGGTAACCTTCTTCGGCCTCTCCGCCGTTGGCAGATGCATGGACGACTCCGGCGCCCTCGTTTGGATTGATATGGAAATGACCGGGCTCGACCCCGGCACCGACGTCGTCCTGGAGATCGCCACGGTGATTACCGATGCGAAGCTTGAAGTCGTCGCCGAGGGACCGGTGCTCGCCACGCATCAGAGCGAGTCGGCCCTCGCCGGGATGGATGCGTGGAACACCGAGCACCACACCGCAACGGGACTGGTGGACCGGGTGCGGCGTTCCGAGGTGAGCGTCACGGAGGCCGAAGCGCTGACGCTGCAATTCGTCCAACGTCATGTCGACCGCCACACGGCGCCGCTGTGCGGCAACACGGTGTGGCAGGACCGGCGCTTCCTGAGGCGCTACATGCCGGTGCTGGAGAACTGGCTCCACTACCGCATTGTCGACGTCTCCTCGGTGAAGGAACTCGCCCGGCGTTGGCGGCCCGATCTCGTCGAACGCTTCGCCAAGCAGAACACCCACCGCGCGTTGGACGACATCCGCGAGTCCATCGCAGAACTCAGGCACTACCGGGACACGTTCTTCGACCTGTCCGCGCCGCCCACTGACTGAGCCGTGGGATTAGACCCACCGGGGGCGGTCGTGTTCGACATGGACGGATTGCTTCTGGACACGGAGAGGCAGGCGCTTGAGAGCTTCCTGCACGCCTGTTCCGTCCACGGCGTCACGCCGAATCTCCCCACCTACTACCGTTGTGTCGGCAGACGTTCGCGCGATATGCGCCAGATCCTGATCGACGGCCATGCGCCGGACTTCCCGTACGACGACGTGGTGGCGGAATGGCACGCCTACCACGCCGCCCACTTCAGGAACCGGCCGGCGCCGGTCAAGGCCGGCGCACGCGAAGTCCTGGAAACCGTGCGCAAGGCGGGATTGCCCTGCGCGCTGGCCACTTCAACGCGAGAACCCGGCGCAACGGATCGGTTGTCGGCGGTTGCTCTCGACGGCTACTTCGACGCGAAAGTGACCGGCGACCGGGTCGAACGCGGCAAACCGGACCCCGAGATCTATCTTGTCGCGGCCGCCGAACTCGGTATCGAACCAGCATCCTGCTGGGCGTTCGAGGACTCCGCCAACGGGGTGCGCGCGGCGCTCGGTGCGGGATTCTCCGTGCTGCAGATTCCGGACCTCGTCGAACCGGACGAGGAGGTCCGGTTGCTTGGCCAACTCATCGTGCCTTCGCTGCAGGTCGCCAACGAGCTTCTGATGGCCGCGTTGACGTGATGGTGGACGAGTGGATGTCTCCCGTCGCTCGCTACTCGCTTTGCCGTGCCAGTGCCCAGTCGATGTGCTCCCGGACCATGTCGTCGGCGTCCTTGCGCCGTTCACGCAGCGCCGCGCCGATGGCGGGGTCCGGTGGGGCGTTGCCGGCGGCGACCGCCAGGTTGCGAACCCACTGGCGGTAGTTCACGCGGCGGATGGCCATGCCCTCGGTGCGTGCGAAGAAGGTCGCCTCGTCCCAGCCGAGCAGGTCGGCGATGGTGGCCTGGTCGAGGCCGTGGCGGGGTGCGAACTCGGCCTCCGGCGAGCGCTTGGCGAAGCGGTTCCACGGACACACGATCTGGCAGTCGTCGCAGCCGAACACCCGGCTGCCGATGGGTTCGCGCAGCGCCTCGGGAATGGAGCCCTTGTGCTCGATCGTGAGGTAGGAGATGCAGCGCCGCGCATCGAGTTTGCCGGGGGCGACGATCGCCTGTGTGGGGCACACCGTGATGCACGCCCGGCAGGAGCCGCACCCGGGTTGGGGCTTGGGCGGCGTCACCGGCAACGGCAGATCGGTGTAGATCTCGCCGAGGAAGAACCACGAGCCCGCGTCTTCGTTCAAAAGCAGCGTGTTCTTGCCGATCCAGCCGAGGCCCGACTTCTCGCCTAGCGGTTTCTCCAGTACCGGGGCCGAGTCGGTGAACGCGCGGTAGCGCCCGTCGGCCGCCTTCTCGATGCGCGCCGCCAATTTGGCCAACCGGCGCCGGATCGTCTTGTGGTAGTCGCGCCCGTGGCCATAGCGGGCGACCACGGCGCGGCCGTCGTTCTCCGGCAGGTCGGTGGCCGCCGGCGGCGGCGTGCCCAGGTAGTCCATCCGCGCGGCGATGACGCGGATGGTTCCCGGATGCAGTTGCCCCGGCGCGAGACGCTTATCGATGTTGCGGGCGAGGTAGCCCATGTCGCCGTGCAGCCGCTCGGCGAGCCAACGCCGGTAGGCCGGGGCGTAGTCGTCGAGATTCGTGTCGGCGACGCCGATCTGCTGGAAGCCCAGTTCGCAGGCCCAGCCTTCGATCTCCCGCCCGAGTGCCTCGTAGTCCACCGCATCCGGCATGCGAACCGACCTCGCCTGTCTCGCCGCCGTTGTTGGTCCGATTCTATCGACAAGCCCGGAGCGGTGCCGTGGAGCCGGCACGGTTGACCATCTTGGGCACGAGATCCGGTGCCGCGAACGGTCGATTTCTCACAAGCGGTATGGCCGATCTCCGTAACGCATCGGTCCTGATTTGACGGAAGCTCGGCACCCCGACGGGTCGCTCACGGATCCGTGAACGCCACCGGTACGAGCGTCCTTTTCATGGTACTTTTCGATGATGCAACCCCGGATCCGAGCACCGAAACCGCTACCGGCGAAGGCCGCGTCGCCAGCACCGTCCGACCGCGACTTGCCGCTGTCCGTGATCCACGCGGACGCGCTCTATCGGCCCGTACCGCCCGTCGAGTATGACGACGAGGGTTATCCGGGGCCGGACAGCAAGGTGACCGAGAGCATGCGTCATCTGGCGACGACCGTCTATGGCTACTACACGCTCGAGACCTGGTTCTCGGATCGGCCGGATACGCTGGTGGCAAAGGACTTGATGTTGCCGTTCGAGGAGGGCAATCGCGCAGCGGCGTTGGCGCCGGACCTGATGGCGATCTTCGATGCCGGCACGTCCGAAAGGTCGTCCTACAAGGTCTGGCAGGAAGGCGGCAGGGTTCCGGATTTCGTTCTGGAGGTGCTCTCGAAGAGCACTTGGCGGAAGGATGTCCGGGTCAAGCCGGGACTCTACGCGGCGTTGGGTGTGCGCGAATTGTGGCTCTTCGAACCGTTCGGTTTGGACTTGGTGGGCCACCGCCTCCGTGACGGCGCCTACGAGAGCATAAGACCGCTCCCCGACGGCGGACTGCCGAGCCGGGCGCTCGGGCTGGAAGTCGTGGTCGAGGGAGACAAGCTTCGCTTCCGCGACCCTGGTGCTGGTCAGATCCTGCCCGACCATACGCAAACCGAAATCCTGCGTCGGCAGGCCGAGACGGCGCGCGACAAAGCCGCGGCGGCGCTGCGAGCCGCCGAGGAACGGGTAAGACAGGCCGAGCGACGAAACGCGGAGCTGGAAGCACTGCTGGCGCGGTCCAAGTAGCTTCGCGCAGGGAGTCCCATGCTCCAGCCGACAGGGAATGTCTCGCGGGTGTTCACCGGGTCGGAAACCCGGGCTTTCGATCGGCGCGCCATCGACGAGTTCGCAATCCCCGGCATCCGCTTGATGCACCGGGCCGGCCGGGCGGCGTTCGAGGCCCTGCGCGCACGTTGGCCCGATGTCCGGTCGATCACCGTGGTCTGCGGTTCCGGGAACAATGCCGGCGACGGCTACGTCGTCGCCGGCTTGGCGAAGGACGCCGGACTCGAGGTGCAACTGGTGCAGGTCGCCGATCCCGACCGACTGACCGGGGATGCCCTCGAAGCCAGCCGTTTCGCCGCGGCCCGTCTCGGCGGGGACATCCCGTGGACAACGGACAATTGGTCGGTCCTCGGCGATATGGTCGTGGACGCGCTGCTCGGCACCGGCGCGAAAGGTGAGGTGCGCGAGGCCTACCAGGTGGCCATCGACCGGATCAATGCCGCCGCTCGGCCGGTGCTCGCCATCGACGTGCCAAGTGGCGTCGATGCCGACAGCGGTGGCCTGTTGACTCCCCGTCCAGTGCGGTCGGACCTCACGGTCACGTTCGTGGCCGCGAAACTGGGCCTGGTGACGGGCGCTGCGGTCGACCACGTCGGCGAGGTTCACTTCGACGACCTCGGTCTGCCGGAGGACGTCTACGACCGTCGCGGCGTGGCCGTCCTGAACGGCGATGGACTAGCGGCCCTCGCAAGACGACCGGACGCCCATAAAGGCGATTTCGGTCGGTTGCTGATCGTCGCCGGCGACGAGGACATGGGTGGTGCCGCACTGCTCGCCGGCGAGGCCGCACTCAGGGCGGGTGCGGGGCTCGTCAACATCGCCACCCACGAAGCCAACCGGGCGGCGATCCTGGCGCGTCGGCCGGAACTCATGGTGCGGGCGGTACAGACCCCGACCGACATGGCGGACTTGATGGCCGCTGCCAGCGCCATCGCCGTCGGCCCGGGACTCGGCCGGCGCGACTGGGGTCGCGAGCTTCTTGGCGCGGTGACCTCGGCGGGGAAACCGCTGGTCGTCGATGCCGACGGCCTGAACGCCGTTGCCGAAACGGGGATGGCGCTACCCGGCGGGGCGGTGATCACCCCGCATCCCGGTGAAGCGGGCAGGCTGCTGGGCAAGGATCCGGCCTGGGTTCAGGGGAACCGTCCCCGGGCCGCCGCCATGCTGTCGGAAATCGGTGTGGGGGTGGTCGCGGTTCTGAAGGGTGCGGGCACGCTGATCGCCCGAAGCGGGACACTGGAATCCGTCTGCGTGGACGGCAATCCGGGTATGGCGACCGCCGGCAGCGGGGATGTACTGACCGGTATCGTCGGCGCGCTCCTGGCGCGTGGCCTGGAACCCGCCGCGGCCGCCGGACTCGGGGTCTGGTTGCACGCCCGGGCTGGCGACGAGGCCCGGGCCGGCCAGGTGGGAAGCCTGATCGCCAGCGATCTGATCGACGCCCTGAGGCTCGATCAGTGAGTGCCGACGCCTACCTGGCGGACGAGGCCGCGACGCTCGCGTTCGGCGCGCGCCTGGTCGAGCTCGGCCTCGCGACGGAGCTGGTTTGCCTGCGCGGAGATCTCGGTGCCGGCAAGACGACGCTGGTGCGTGGCTACCTCAGGGCCCTCGGGGTTCGCGGCGCCGTCAAGAGTCCGACGTACACGCTATTGGAAAGCTATGAGATTGGCACCCGACAGGTCTATCATTTCGACTTCTACCGGATCGACGATCCGCGCGAATTGGACTACATCGGCCTAGACGATTTGATGGACGAGCCTGCGGTCAAGCTGGTGGAGTGGCCGGACCATGCCGGCGACCGGCTGCCGGCCGCGCAAGTGGAGATTCGGCTCGATGTCCAGGGAAGGGGCAGACATGTGGAACTCGTCGATCGGCGTTGATCTGCTAAGTGCAGCGCATCGCATCGGGGGGCGCCGGCCAAGGCTGTCTAGACTCAGCGCGTGCGACCACAGGGCGGGCGACCACAACGCGTCCGCCAGGGCGCGCGGTCGCCCCTACGGGGGGCTTGCCGCTGCGGCGGTTCTGGCCGCGGTGCCGGTCGTCGGCAACGAGCTCGAGGGCGTGCGCATCCACGACGCGCCCGACTCCACGCGCGTGGTCCTGAGTACCCGCGACGCGCCTTCCTACAAGATCTTCAGATTGGCGAATCCGGACCGGGTGGTGATCGACCTGTTCGATACGCACGTCGGCCGGTCCTTCAAGACACCGGTTGTGAACAGCCGCGTGGTGGACAAGATCCGCTCCGCCTACCGCCAACGGGTCAACTACCGGGTAGTCCTGGATCTCGCCCAATCGGCCAGGCTGGAAGAGTTGGTGCTCGCGCCGATCGCGCCCTATCGCCATCGGTTGGTGATCGACCTCTACCCGGAGCAGGTCGAACGGCAGGACGTCGAACCCGCCGTCCGCGCCCCGGAGGGCGAACGGGACATCGTCGTCGCCGTGGACCCTGGGCACGGCGGCGAGGATCCCGGTGCCATCGGGGCCGGTCGCATATACGAGAAGACGGTGGTGCTGGCGATCTCCCAGCAGCTGAAGAGGAATCTCGACGGCATGGCCGGTCTGCGCGCGGTGATGATCCGCACCGGCGACTACTACGTGCCGTTGCGCAGTCGCGTGCAGCACGCACAACAGAAATTCGGTGCCGACTACTTCGTCTCCGTCCATGCGGACGCCTTCCGCACACCCCGGGTCAGCGGTGCCTCGGTGTACACGCTCTCGCAACGGGGGGCGTCCAGCGAGACCGCCCGGTGGTTGGCGGAAAAGGAAAACCGCTCGGACCTGGTCGGCGGCTTCGGCCCGGTGTCGTTCGAGGACGTCGACGACGCCGTGGCGCAGATCGTGGTCGACGTGTCCATGGACTCGAAACGAAACCGCAGCATCGAGCTGGCCGAGACCGTGATGCGTGCCCTCGGCCGCGACGTCAAACTGCTCAGGAACCGCGTCGGCGAAGCCGGCTTCGCCGTGCTGAAGTCGCCGGTCATGCCTTCCATCCTGGTGGAGACGGGGTTCCTGTCGAATCCCAACGAGGCGCGCCAGCTCGCCACCGCGAGCTACCAGCGGCGCATCGCCAGGGCGATCGCCAACGGCATCCAGGAGTACGCGCGAGACCACCCGCCGGCGGGTACCCTGCTGGCCACGATGAAAGACCACGGCGGGGTTCGCTACGTGGTCAAGCGTGGCGATTCGCTGTCCGTCATCGCCGCCCGCTACCGCATCACCACGAGGCAGCTCAAGACGCGCAACGGCATCTCCGGAGATGTCATCCACGTCGGCCAGGAGTTGACGGTGCCTTTCGCCGAGGCAAGCGGCAGTTGAACCCCGGCGACGAAGCAGGCGAATCCCGAGCCGCCGCGGGGCGGATTCTGCCGCTCAGTGAATTCGTCGCCAACCAGATCGCCGCCGGCGAGGTGGTCGAACGTCCCGCGTCCATCGTCAAGGAACTCGTCGAGAACAGCCTGGATGCCGGAGCGTCGAGCATTCGAATCGAGATCGACGAAGGCGGGACCAAGCGCATCCGCGTGCGCGACGACGGCATCGGCATCCATCCAGACGATCTCAGACTCGCGGTGGCGCGGCATGCGACGAGCAAGATCGCGGCCGCCGGCGACCTCGCGGGGGTCGAGACGCTGGGTTTCCGCGGCGAGGCGCTGGCGAGCGCCGCGTCCGTCGCCCGCGTCACCGTCAGCTCGAGGCGAACCGGCCACGAAAGCGGCTGGCGCTTGGAACTGGCCGGCGGCGAGGAGCGCGGTCACCGTCCGGCCGCGCATCCGCCGGGGACGACGGTGGAGGTCGTGGAGCTCTTCTACAACACGCCGGCGCGCCGCAAGTTCCTGAAGACCGAACGCACGGAGCTGCTGCACATCCAGGAAGCCGTTCGCCGCACCGCCCTAGCGAATCCCGGCACGGCCTTCGAGTTGACCGCCGGTACCCGCCGGCTGGAGCTGTTGCCCGCCGGCACCATGGATGAACGGATCGAGGCCGTGTTCGGCGAGCGCTTTCTCGCCGAGTCGATCCTCATCGACGAGACCGGCGGCGGTATGCGGCTCGGCGGCCGGATCGGCTTGCCGACCCACTCGGACAGTCGCGCCAGCCGCCAGTACTTCTACGTCAACGGGCGCTCGGTGCGTGATCGCCTGGCGGGCCATGCGGTGCGCCAAGCCTACCGCGATGTGCTCTTCCACGGACGTCATCCCGTGTTCGTGCTGTTCTTCGAACTCGATGCCCCAGGGGTGGACGTCAACGTGCATCCGACCAAGAGCGAAGTGCGGTTCCGCAACAGCCGCGACGTGCACGACTTCGTATTCGGCAAACTGGCCAAGGTGTTGCGCGACGAGCGTCCGGGGACGGCCCCCGGACCCGCGCCGGCACCCGAAGCTGCGGCGGGACCCGCACCCCTCGCGCCGGACCCTCGCGACGATCCCGCCCAGCGCACGTTCGCCTTTCGCCACCACCACCCCCGTCGGCTGGATGCACCGAGTCTGGCGCGGCTGTTCAGCGAACAGAACGAACTCCACGATGCGCCGGTGGCGTCGGATGCACCCGGTTCCACCGACGTGCCGCCGCTGGGCTACGCAGTGGCGCAACTGCATGGCGTCTACATCCTCGCGGAGAACGACCAGGGTCTCGTGATCGTCGACATGCATGCCGCGCACGAGCGCATCACCTACGAACGCCTGAAGGCCGAGGCCCTGGACGGACAGGTGCACAGACAACGCCTGCTGGTGCCGGTGGCTGTGGATGTCGCCGCTGCGGAGGCGGACCTCGTCGAGGCCGGAGGCGCCGAGCTGCAAGGCCTCGGCGTGGTCCTCGAGCGAACCGGACCGTCGAGCATCGCAGTCCGCGAGGTGCCGGCGCTGCTGGTCGACGCCGATATCGAGGAGTTGGTCCGCGACATGCTTGCGGATATCGTCGAATTTGGCACGACCGACATCGTCCGCGAACGCCAGGAACGTCTGCTGGCCGGAGCGGCGTGCCACGCCTCGGTGCGCGCCAATCGCCGCTTGTCCATCCCGGAGATGAACGCGCTGTTGCGCGACATGGAATCCACGGAGAACGCCGGGCAGTGCAATCATGGCCGGCCGACGTTCGTGGTTCAGCCCATGGCGGACCTGGACAGGCTGTTTCTACGGGGTCAGTGATCGACCCGGCACCGCGAACCGAATCACCGCGGCGCGGCGTTGTCCTGCTGATGGGTCCGACGGCCGCCGGCAAGACCGATGCGGCGCTGCGCATCGCCGACGCGGTGGATGTCGATCTCGTCAGTGTCGACTCGGCGATGGTCTACCGGCGCATGGACATCGGCACCGCCAAGCCGGCAAAAGACGTCCTGAGCCGCCATCCCCACGCCTTGATCGACATTCTCGACCCCGATGAAGCCTATTCCGCTGCCCGGTTCGTGGCCGACGCCGACGAGCACGTCCGCCGTGCCCTGGACCGAGGACGCACGCCGGTCCTCGTCGGCGGCACGATGCTGTACTTCCGCGCCTTCAAGTTCGGTCTCAACGAACTCCCCGAAGCCGACGCCGCGCTGCGCGAAAGGATCGCGGCCCGGGGCGCCGAGTTTGGCTGGCCGACACTGCACCGGGAACTCGAGAAGCGCGATCCGGTCGCTGCGGGGCGCATCGATCCCGGCAACGCGCGGCGCATCCAACGTGCGCTGGAGGTCCTGGAACTCACCGGACGGCCCATCGGCTCGTGGTGGGACGAGCCTTCGGCGTCGGCCGAGGAACGCCTCGGGGCGAGCCTCTGCGAGGTCGCCATCGTGCCACCGGAACGCAGCGAACTGCACGCGCGAATAGAGCGCCGGCTGAGCGCGATGCTGGAACGCGGCCTGGTCGATGAGGTGTGTGCGCTGCGCACGGATCCGGCGCTGTCCGCCGATCTGCCATCCATGCGCGCCGTCGGCTACCGCCAGGTCTGGCGGCACCTCGACGGCGACTACGGCTTCGACGAGATGCGGCAACGACTGGCCGCCGCCACGCGGGGCCTGGCGAGGCGTCAGCTCACCTGGCTGCGCGCTTGGCAGGGGCTGGATGAGGAGGCCGAGGATGCGGACTCTGCCACCCGTTTTGTGTTGCAAAAGTTGGGCCGTGGCCGCATAGTGCGAGGTCCACGGTAGTAGTACACCGTAGTCAGGTGGAGAGCGAGACTTCCGTCGGAATACGCACCGGACGAACGAGTCGAGTATGTCGAGAGGGCAATCGTTGCAGGATCCCTATCTCAACGCCCTGCGAAAAGAACGCATGCCGGTGTCCGTCTACCTGGTCAACGGCATCAAGCTCCAAGGTCAGATCGAGTCCTTCGATCAGTTCGTCGTCGTGCTGCGAAACTCGGTTAGCCAGATGGTCTACAAGCACGCCATCTCGACCATCGTACCCTCCCGCAACGTTCGCCTGTCTTCGGGCGAACCCCGTCCCGGTGGCGACGCTGACAAACCGGACAATCCGGAGCCTTAGGAGCCTTGGTCGTGCCCGGGGGCATCGCGCACTAGGGGCATTCCCAACGGCGGGCTCCCGTGAGCGTCTGTCCTCCCTGAGTTTCCCCATGAGCTCCCCATGAGCTCCCCATGAGAAAGCCGTATGCTGTTTGAACGACCCGCCCCAGGCGACCTGGCGACGCTGGTGTCGGTGCGCTACACCGGCAACGGCCGGTTCGCCGGCGACGATGCCGACGCGCATCGGGACGAGTTCCAGGAACTGGTCCGTTCGGCGGACCTGGTGTGCTCGGAGACGGTGACGGCGACGCGGGACGCGCCTCACCCGCGCTGGTTCGTTGGCACCGGCAAACTCGCCGAACTCGGCCGCGTGGTGGGTGCCACGAAGTCGAACCTGGTGGTCTTCAACCACGACCTGACGCCTGCCCAGCAGCGCAACCTCGAAGAGCGCCTGGAATGCCGGGTGATGACCCGTACCGAACTCATCCTGCACATCTTCGGCGATCGCGCCCGGACCCACGAGGGTCAGCTCCAGGTGCAGCTCGCGCAGCTGGCCCACGCCCAGACCCGTCTGATCCGCGGCTGGACCCACCTGGACCGTCAGACGGGTGTAGGCGGTGCCGGGGGCCGGGGCGCCGGAGGCCGCATCGGCGGCGGTGTCCAGCGGGGGGCGGGCGAGACCCAGCTCGAGATGGACCAGCGCATGCTCGCCGAGCGCCTCCGCCAGGTCCGCAGCCGCTTGGACCGAGTCCGCCGCCGTCGATCGCAAAGCCGTCGCCGCAGGCTCCGCGCACGCGTGCCCACGGTGGCGTTGGCGGGCTACACGAACGCCGGCAAGTCGACGCTGTTCAACGCCCTCACGGGTGCCGCAGCGCAGACGGCGGACCAGCTGTTCGCGACCCTCGATCCCACCATGCGGCGTCTGGCCGGCGGTCGGGAAGAGGTGATCGTCGCGGACACGGTCGGGTTCATCCGGCATCTGCCGGTCACCCTGGTGGAAGCGTTCAAGGCGACGCTGGAGGAAGTCGCCGAGGCGGATCTGGTGCTGCACGTCATCGATGCATCGGCCCCGGACGCCGAGGATTTGCGCACGGAAGTGGTCGCCGTCCTCGACGAGATCGGTGCCAGCGGAATCCCGATGATCGAGGTCTTGAACAAGATCGACCTGCTGGAGACCGACACGGCAACTCCTCCCGCACCCCGTGGCGAGCACGAGCAGGTTGCGGTAAGCGCGCTCACCGGCGAGGGTATGGGCCACCTGCGCGATGTCGTGCTCCGTGCCCTGGATCTCGACACTGTCGCCACGGAGGTCCGCGTGGCACCGAGTGACGGTCGGCTGCGATCATGGCTCTACACCAACGGCGAAGTCGAAGGCGAGTCGGTCGATGCCGACGGCAACCTGACAGTGGCCGTTCGCCTCAAGCGTTCCCGGTTGGCGGACGCCGGACTCCCGTAGGAGCGACCACAACGAGGGCGACCACGAGGATCGCCCCTACGGGGGGTGCAAAGTCGGTAGAATCCCCTCCTTGGCCTGACGTGAGAGACGAACATGGCGTGGAACGATCCGGGTCGCAATGACGACCCTTGGAGTCGCGGCGGCGGTCAGGCACCACCTGACCTCGACGAGGCGTTTCGCAAGTTCCAGGCGAAGATCGCCGGGATTTTCGGTGGCCGCGGCGGCGGCGCCGGCGGCAAGCCGAGCTTCAGCTGGAAGTCCATATTGATCGGCCTGGTGGTGCTTGCCGCCGCCTACGGCCTGTCCGGCATCTATCAGCTGGACGAGCAGGAACGTGGCGTGATCTTCCGCTTCGGCGCGGTGCAGGCGGCCGAGAAGCTGCCGGGCCTGCGCTGGCGGCCGCGGCTGATCGACGAATTGCGGCGGGTCAACGTCACCCGGGTGGACTCGCGCAGCCACACCGCGCACATGCTCACGGAGGACAACAACATCGTCGATATAAGCCTCACGGTCCAGTACAAGGTCGACAATCCGATCGCCTACACCGTGGAGGTCAAGGATCCCCTGGTGAGTCTCGAGAACGCCACCGAGAGTGCGCTCCGGCACGTGGTCGGCGGCACCGACATGGCGTCGGTCATCACCGAGGGCCGGGCGGCGCTGGGCGCGGAGGTGGAGCAACGCATTCAAACCTACCTCGACATCTACCAGACGGGAATCGAGGTGGTGACGGTCAACATCGACCGCAGCGGCCCCCCGGCGGAGGTCCAGGAAGCCTTCGACGACGTGCAGAAGGCCGAGGAGGACAAGCAGCGCTTGATCAACGAGGCCGATGCCTACTACGAGCGCGTCGTGCCCACCGCCCGGGGCGACGCCGCCAAGGCCGTGCAGGAGGCGGAGGCCTACCGCGAGCAGGTCATCGCGGAGGCCACCGGCGAGGCGGAGCGTTTCACCAAGCTGCTCGTGGAGTACCAACTGGCTCCGGAGGTCACCCGAGACCGCCTCTACATCGACTCGATCGAGGCGGTTCTCGAGCAGAGTTCCAAGGTGATCGTGGATGTGGGCGACGACAACATCATGGTGTTGCCGCTCGACCGGGGGGGATCATCGGTCGGCGCCATGAGCGACGAGGAGCTGCGCAACGTCTCCGCAGGGACCGTCGCCAGCGAGGACAGCGGCCAATCGTCGCGTCGCGGCCGATGATCCGGTCGAGTAGCGGCGTAGCGGTAGAGTAGGAAGCCAACCATGAAGCTAAAGAATCTGTTGATCGTCGTCGGCGCCGTAGTCGTCGTCCTGATCCTGACCAACACGATCTACACCGTCCACGAGACGGAACGCGCGATCGTGCTCCGCTTCGGCGAACTCGCCGAGGCCGACCTTCAACCCGGCGTCCATTGGAAGATTCCGTTCGCCGACGAGGTGCGCAAATTCGACGGCCGGGTGCTGACGGTGCAGGTGCCGGTGCAGCGCTACCTGACCGTGCAACAGGATCCGCTGCGGGTGAACTCGTTCGCCAAGTGGCGGATCGGCGATGTGGCGCGTTTCTACCGAGCCAACGCCGGCGACGAAACGCGCGCCAGCGGCCGTCTCGAGGAGCGGGTCAGCGAGGGACTGCGCAACGAAATCAGTCGCCGCACCCAGCACGACGTCATCTCCGGCGAACGCGACCAACTGATGGCGGATCTGACCGCGCAGCTGAACGAGGTGATGACGGAGGAGATGGGCGTCGAGGTCATCGACGTTCGCGTCAAGCAGATCGACCTGCCGACGGAGGTGGAGGAAGCCGTGTTCCAGCGCATGAACTCCGACCGCGAGATCAAGGCGAACGAGGAACGCGCCACGGGCGCGGAGCTGGCCATCGGCCGCCAGGCGAGCGCGGACCGCGAGGTGACCGTGCTCCAGGCGGAAGCGTACCGCGAGGCGGAGCAGATTCGCGGCGAGGGTGATGCCAAGGCCGCCAACATCTACGCCGCGGCGTTCAACCAGGATTCGGAGTTCTACACTTTCTACGCGCTCGTGACGTCCTATCCGAAGGTGTTCAAGAGCAAGGACGACGTGTTGGTGCTCGACCCGGAAAGCGACTTCTTCAGGTACATGCACTCACCCGAAAAGCGTTGACGCGCCCAGCGGGTGCGCAAGCATCTGCGAGGCGACCTGGGAAAACACCACTATGAGCGGGCGCAACGTCGTCGTCATCGGCACCCAGTGGGGTGACGAAGGCAAGGGCAAGATCGTCGATCTCCTGACGGAACGCGCGGCCGCGGTCGTGCGCTTCCAAGGGGGTCACAATGCCGGCCACACGCTGGTCATCGACGGTCGCAAGACCGTTCTGCACCTGATCCCCTCGGGCGTCCTGCGGGACGGCGTGCAGTGCCTGATCGGCAACGGCGTGGTGCTCGCGCCGGAACCGCTGTTGAAGGAGATCCGCGACCTCGAAGCCAAGGGCGTACCGGTGCGCGACCGCCTGCGGATCTCGCCGGCCTGTCCGCTGATCCTGCCCTACCACGTTGCCATGGACGTCGCCCGGGAGAAGTCGCTGGGCGAGCAGAAGATCGGCACCACCGGCCGCGGCATCGGCCCGGCCTACGAGGACAAGGCCGCGCGCCGCGGTGTGCGTCTCGGCGACCTGTTCTACTGGCAGCAGTTCTCCTCGAAGCTCGCCGAGGTCATGGACTACTACAACTTCCTGCTGCCGCAGTACTACGGGGTCAAGCCGGTCGACTTCCAGGAGACCCTGGATACCACCCGCGAGGTCGCGGATGAACTCCTGCCCCTCGTGGCCGACATCGGTCCGATGCTGCACGACATCCGCGAAGCGGGCGACAACATCCTCTTCGAGGGCGCCCAGGGGGCGCTGCTCGACATCGATCTCGGCACCTATCCGTTCGTCACCTCGTCGAACACCACGGTGGGCGGCGCCGCCGTCGGCACCGGCTTCGGTCCCCGCTATCTCGACTACATTCTCGGCACCACCAAGGCCTACGCCACCCGCGTCGGCTCGGGACCGTTCCCCACCGAACTCTTCGACGACGTCGGCAAGCGCCTGGCGAAACGCGGCGACGAGTTCGGCGCGACCACCGGGCGGCCGCGCCGCTGCGGCTGGTTCGACACGGTGGCCATCCGCCAGGTGGTGCAGATCAACAGCCTCTCGGGCCTGTGCCTGTCGAAATTGGACGTCCTCGACGGCCTCGACAAGATCCGCATCTGCGTCGGCTACGAGGACGCCACCGGGGCGTCGGTGCGGCCGCGCTTTGACAGTGAGTACTACTCGGAGATCCGCCCGGTCTACGAGGATCTCCCGGGATGGAGCGAATCCACCGCCGGCGTGCGCTCTCTCGACGAACTGCCGGCGGCCGCGCGGGGCTACATCGAGCGCATCGAGCAGGTGGTGGGCGCGCCCATCGCGGTCATCTCCACCGGCCCCGACCGCGAAGAAACCATCGTCCTCGAGGAGTTGTTCTGATGGCGCTCGACCCCAAGCTGCTCGAAATCCTCGTCTGCCCGGTCAGCAAGGCACCGCTGTTGCATCGCAAGGAAGCCGACGAGCTGTGGTGCGTCGCCAGCGCCCTGGCCTACCCGATCCGCGACGGGATTCCCGTGCTGCTCGCGGACGAGGCGAGGGAACTCACCCGCGAGGAACTCGACGCCGTCGGTCGGCGGTAGAATTGCCTCATCGCCCCAGCCGTTGTAAACGCAGTCTCATCACTTCGGGGCAACGGAGAAGCTCGATGCCATCCAATACGTTTACCTGGTTGCGCTCGATGCTGGCCGCCGCGTTGCTGTGCGCGATGCTTCCCGCCCCACTGGCGCAGGAGGACGAAACCGGCCGCATGCACACGATCCCGCTGTTCATGTCGGCCACGGATCCTGACAGGCGACAGGGTTTCGTCCGGGTCATCAACCACTCCGAAGTCGGGGGCACGGTGCGCATCTACGGGTTCGACGATGCCGGAACGCGGTACGGTCCCGCGGAGTTGGCCATCGGCGCCAGCCAGACCGCGCACTTCAATTCCAACGACTTCGAGAACGGCAACGCGGACAAGGGTCTGCCCCAGGGCGTGGGGCAGGGCGAAGGCGACTGGCGCCTGCTGCTCTTCGGCGGCGAACTCGACATCGAGCCGCTGGCGTACATCCGCACCCTGAAGGATGGCTTCCTGACCAGCATGCACGACGTCGTGGCCGAGGCCGCCATCGGCCACCGCGTGCCCATCTTCAATCCGGCGAAGAACACCAACCAGAAGAGTTGGCTCCGGCTGATCAATCCGGGCGATGACGAGGTGAACGTGACCATCGCTGGCCGCCGCGACGACAACGGCGAGTCCCGCGGCGAGGTCACCCTGACGATCGCCGCAGGGGGCGCGACCAGGGTGACGGCGACCGATCTCGAGAGCGGCGCCAGCCACATCGACGGTAGCCTGGACGCCATCGACGGCGGCAAGACGACCCTGTTCGTGTCCGCGGACCAACCCATCCGGGTGATGAACCTGATGTCCACCCCCACCGGCCATCTGTCCAATCTGTCCGCCGGCAAGAGCGACTATACCGGTGCGGTGGGCCTGTGGCGGGTGTCGTTCGACGAAGACCTGGACGATGGCTACGTCGTGCTGATGCCCGACAGCCGCCTGTACGCCTGGCTGCCCGAGTCGGCGGACGTGGTGCGGATCGCCCGGGGCACCTACCGCTCGGGGACCGCCACGGTCTCGGGGTCGGGCGAGTTGTACGAATCGGGCGACATCGAGTTGGTGAACCTTAGGCCCGTCGGCGGCAGCGACGGCTTCGAGTTCACCGCCGACTACCGCAGCGGCGACTGGATTCGGGGCGAGTACACCATCGACGGCGGTACGGCACGCGCGTTCCGCGGCTGGGCGACCACCGGCTTCGGCCGCGGCAGCTCGAATCTCGACGTGCTCGGTCTGTGGGCTGCGGAACTCGGCGAGAACGCCGACCTGCCGGGCGATTTCGAACTGGACACCGAGGGCAACTTCGACATCAGCTTCGATGCCGCCGGAATCACCTGCGATGCCGACGGCCAACTACAGCCGGTCAACTCGGCGTTCAACGTCTACGAGGCCGATCCGCAGATCATATGTCTCCTGGAGGTTTTCGCACGCGGCGACGTTGAACTCATTCTCGCCGTCATGGACACGCCGGACCTCCCGGGGGGTGGGGGCCGCGCCATCATCATGGTCGTCGTTCCGGACAGCAGAAAGATCGCCCTGGGCGCGACCTTCCTTCTCGAGGCCCCTACTCCGTGACTACCCGGTGATCTTGCCGGTGTCGCCGATGAGCGACGCTTCGACCTGGTGTTCGCACAGGGGGAAGCGTCCACTTGGCGGGGGAAGCGGAAATCACGCGAAGGGTGGGCCGGAAACGGAGCCCGAATGCTATCCTGTGAGGTCTGCAATCACCAAAAAGGACAGACGCGGGAACCTCAATGGCTTCGCCCCTTGAACAGAACGGCATGCGCGGCTCCGGCCTGCCGGACGTCGCCAGTCGGGAAGTGCTGCACACCGGCACGCTCGACTGGGTCGGCATGGGCGACATCCGACAACCCATCGACGTCCGCGACGGCGTCGCGGACGTCGCGCACCGCGTCGAGGCGCGCGTACAGCTCTACGTCGATCTCGCCGACGCCGAGGCCAAGGGCATCCACATGTCGCGCCTGTACTTGATCCTCGACGAGCACTCGGCTACCCGACCCTTGAGCTGCGCCGGTCTCAAGCTGCTGCTGGCCTCCCTCCTCGAGTCCCACCGCGACCTCTCGAGGCACGCCTTCGTCGAGTTCGCCTTCGACTATTTCCTGCGCCGACCGTCGCTGGTCAGCGAGAATTCCGGCTGGAACAGCTATCCCGTCGCCATACGCGGCCGGGCGGGCGACGGCGATGTCCGCATCGAGCTGGACCTCGGCGTGTGGTACTCCAGCACCTGTCCCGCATCCGCCGCCCTGTCTCGCCAGTTGATCCAGGAACAGTTCGGCCAGGACTTCGATGGCGAGGACCAGGTGCCCGCGTCACGGGTGAAGGACTGGCTCGGCACCGAGCGTGCCATCGCCGGCACCCCCCACGGCCAACGCAGCATCGCCAAGGTGCGCGTGCGCCTCGACGACACCCTGACCGCCTTCCCGATCACCGCCCTGGTTACCGACATCGAGAGCGCCCTGTCGACGCCGGTGCAGACCGCCGTCAAACGTGAGGACGAACAGGAGTTCGCCCGCCTGAACGCCGCCAACCTGATGTTCTGCGAGGACGCCGGCCGCCGCCTGAAGTCGGTCCTGGACGTCAATGCGGAGGTTCTCGACTTCCACGTCCGCGTCGAACACCACGAGAGCCTGCACGCCCACGACGCCATCAGCGTCTTCGCCAAGGGCGTCCCCGGAGGCTACACGGCCGTTCCCTAGCCCGCATTTCTCACCACGGGCCGCGATGATGCGCGCCCTTGTGGGCGCGTTCGAGGTTTTGGGCCCCGTGCGCGTGTTCGCGACCGATCGACATCACCGGCATTTCGCTTCTGCGGCACCCTAGCGCGACCTGACCGTCGCGTTGGAAGTTTCGCTGGCGCGAAACTTCTACGGCGCAAGCTCCTACGCCAGCGATTGCGCCAGCATGTAGTGGTTGCCGTCCGGGTCGAGGAACGTCGCGAGTTTGACCATGCCGGGCAGTTGGACGGTCTCGCCTTCGAACGTCACGCCCTTGGCCTCGAGTTCGGCGCGGGCCGCGTCGATGTCGTCGACGCCGAATACGGGAGTGTTCCCGCCATCGCGGGCGACGGGTTCGTCGGTCTGGGCAAGGCCGATGCTCACGCCTTCGGCAGGTGTTGCCACCTCGGCCCACCCGGCTTCGGCCACCTTGAAGGTCTCGTCGAAGCCCAACGTCTCCTTGAACCAGGCGATGGACGCCTCGAGGTCGGTGACGGCGGACGACAACGTGATCGTCCCGTTGAAGTTGATTCCGGGCATATCCGCTCCTGTGTGGTACTTCGGGGTGCGCGGCTAGGCATCGACGCGCGGTCAACGTGATACGGTAATCGTCAATCACGAAGGGCATCGAACTTTACGACATGGCGCAAGGAGACCGCCAGATCGTCTTCGCCTTCGGGGAGTGGACCGATGGCGACGCGACGATGCGCAACCTGCTGGGCGGCAAGGGTGCGAATCTGGCCGAGATGGCCCGCATCGGCCTGCCGGTGCCGCCCGGATTCACCATCTCCACGGACGTATGCACGTCGTACTACGACCAGGACGGCGGTTATCCGCCAGGATTCCACGACCTGGTGCGCGAACACCTGACGGCGATCGAGGAGCAGCAGGGCAAACGCTTCGGCAACGCCGACGATCCACTGCTCGTCTCCGTGCGTTCCGGTGCCCGGGAATCCATGCCGGGCATGATGGACACCATCCTCAACCTGGGGCTCAACGATCGTACCGTCGAAGGGCTGGCCGCCCGCACCGGCGACCACCGCTTCGCCTACGACTGCTATCGACGCTTCATCCAGATGTACGCCAATGTCGTCCTCGGCATCCGCGCGGAGTCGGACTCCGAAGGTGATCCATTCGAAGCGCGTCTCGAAGCGCTCAAGCGCCAGACCGGCGGCGGTCGGGATGCGGATCTCGCACACGAACACCTCGCCGAGCTGGTCGAACGGTACAAGGCAGTCGTGCTGCAGCGCGCGGGGATGCCGTTTCCCGAGGACGTCGAGGAGCAGCTCGCCAGGGCCATCGATGCCGTGTTCGGTTCCTGGGCCAACGAGCGGGCGGTGCTGTACCGCCAGCGCTACGGCATCCCCCGTACTCCGGGTACCGCGGTCAACATCCAGGCCATGGTGTTCGGCAACCGCGGCCCCCACAGCGCCACCGGCGTGGCGTTCACCCGCGATCCGGCGACCGGCGAGAAGGTGATGTACGGCGAGTACCTCGTCAACGCCCAGGGAGAGGACGTGGTGGCAGGCGTGCGTACGCCGAGGCCCATCGCCGAACTCGCCGACGACATGCCGGAGGCGTTCGCGGAACTGCAGTCGGTTCGCGCCAGGCTCGAGCGCCACTTCCGCGACATGCAGGACTTCGAGTTCACCATCGACAACGGTCGCCTGTACCTCCTGCAGACGCGCAACGCCAAGCGCACCGGTCTCGCCGCGGTGCGCATCGCGGTGGAGATGAACCGGGAGCGCCTGATCGACCGCGCCTCGGCGCTGCGCCTCATTCCCGCGGAATCCATCGGCTCGCTGCTCGCGCCGACCTTCGACGCCGGCGCCGTTGCCGACGCCGTCGAAGTGGCACGCGGCCTGCCCGCTGGTCCCGGTGCAGCGAGCGGACGCGTGGTGTTCACCTCGCAACAGGCCGACGACTGGGCGCAACGCGGCGAGCGGGTGATCCTGTGCCGGACGGAAACGAGTCCCGAGGACCTGAAAGGCATGCTGGCGGCGCAGGGCATCCTCACCTCGCGGGGCGGCGTCTCGTCGCACGCGGCGCTGGTGGCGCGGCAGTTGGGCAAGGTCTGCGTCTGCGGCACGGCGGGTGTCTCCTTCGACTACGCCAGAGGCACGCTGACCGCGGGCGGCTTGGTCCTGCGCGAGGGGGACGCCATCTCCCTGGACGGGTCCACCGGCGCGGTCTACCCGGGCGAGATCGCCACTTCCCCGTCGGAGGTCCAGCGCGTTCTGGACGGCGACTTGCAGCCCGAGGAAAGCGTTTGGTACGGCTACTACCAGACGGTGATGGGATGGTCCGACCTCTACCGGCGGATCAAGGTTCGGACCAATGCGGACAGCCCCGAGATGGCGGGGGACGCGATCCGCTACGGCGCGGAAGGCATCGGTCTATGCCGCACCGAGCACATGTTCTTCGAGGGCGAACGCATCCACGCGATGCGCCACATGATCCTCGCCGCCGACGAGACCGAGCGACGTGCCGTTCTCGATTCCCTCCTGCCCTACCAGCGCGACGACTTCACCAGCCTGTTCCGGACGATGGCCGGTCGTCCCGTGACAATCCGCCTGCTGGATCCGCCGCTGCACGAGTTCCTGCCAACCGCGCCGAGGGCGCGTCGCGCCCTGGCCGCGAAGTTCGGTCTTTCGGAGTCCGATGTCGAGGAACGCATCCACAACCTGACCGAGGTCAATCCCATGCTCGGCTGCCGCGGCTGCCGGTTGGGGATTCTCTATCCCGAGATCACCCAGATGCAGGCGCGCGCCATCTTCGAAGCCGCCGTCGACGCGTCCGCTGGCGGCTACGGCGTTCCCGTGCAGCCCGAGATCATGGTGCCGCTGGTGGGTTTTCGGGAAGAACTCGCGGACCAGGCAGCCATCGTCCGCCGGGTGGCGGAGGACGTGATGAACAAACGCGGCGTCGGCCTCGACTACCAGGTTGGTACCATGATCGAGGTTCCCCGCGCGGCCCTGGTGGCCGACGAGATCGCCGCCGAAGCCGAGTTCTTCAGCTTCGGCACCAACGACCTGACGCAGATGACCCTAGGGCTGTCCCGGGACGACATGAACTCCTTCTACGAAAGCTACATGCACAAGGAGATCTACAGCGTCGACCCCTTCGTGCGGATCGACGAACGCGGCGTCGGGCGGCTGATCCAGGAGGCCGTCCGCCTAGGGCGGGCCAGCCGCCGGGACCTGAAGATCGGCATCTGCGGCGAACACGGCGGTGATCCCGCGTCCATCGAATTCTGCCAGGCCGCCGGACTCGACTACGTCAGTTGCTCGCCGCCGCGGGTGCCCGTGGCGCGCTTGGCAGCGGCCCAGGCGGCCTTGGGACGGGCTTGACGAACCCGCGCCTATTTCCGAACCCGAATCCTCGCGTGCCGGACGACGTTCTCGGTGATCTGCTGCGTCTCGATCAGGTAGGGGCCGATCTGCAGACCGACGTTGGCGTCCGGGATGAATTCCAGGTGGTCGACGATCAGGCCGTTGATGGTGCGCGAACCCGCGGTCGGCAGCTCCCAGCCCAGCTCGCGGTTGACCGTTCGCACCAGCGTCTTGCCGTCGACCACGAAGCTGCCGTCGCGCTCGGGCACGATGGTTCCGATCTCCGCGGCGAAGTCCGTGGTGAACTGCCCGACGATCTCTTCGAGGATGTCGTCGAGGGTGACGAGACCGCGGACCTCGCCGTACTCGTCGACCACCAGGGCGAAGCGCTGCTGCTCCTTGCGGAAGTTCAGCAACTGCGTGCTGAGCGACGTGGCTTCGGGAACGAAATACGGTTCGTCCGACTCGCCGACCAGTTCCGCCTTGGTGAATTCGTCCCGGAACAGGGCGAAGCGGCGCAGGTGCAGAATGCCCAGCACCTCGTCCATGCTGTCCCGGAAGACGGGCAGCCGGGTGTGCTGTGACGTCTGTATCGCCTCGACGATGCGGGCGTTGTCGTGGGAGATGTCGATCCCCTCGATGTCGCCGAGCGGAACCATGATCTGGTCGATGGTCACCTCCTGGAGTTCGAGAACGCTGAGGACCATGTCCTGGTGCTCCCGCGGAATCGCCGCGCGTTCGGCGAGCACGGTCTTCAACTCCGCGACGGACAGGTTCTCGGACTCCGCCTTCCCGCGTCCGATCAGCGGCCGCGCGATGTAGTTGCTGACCGCGTTGATCGAGACGACGGCCGGGTTCGCCACCTTCAGCAGGGGCGTCAGGATGAACGACGCCCAGAAGGCCACCAGCTCCGGGCGCCGCGCCGCGACGGTCTTCGGCGTCACCTCCACGAAGATGAGCACGAAGAGGGTCAGGATGATCGCTCCGGCGACGGGACCGGCCGTTTCGCCGAGCAGGCGGGTGGCGACGACGGTGGCGAGGCCGGCGGCGATGAAGTTGACGAGATTGTTGCCCACCAGGATCACACCGAGCAGCCGGTCAGGACGCTCGAGCAGCCGTTGCGCGCGACCGGCACCTCGATGGCCTTCGTTGACGAGGTGCCGCAGCCGATAGCGGTTGAGCGCCATCATCGCCGTCTCGGTCGCCGCAAAGTAGGCGGACATGAGCAGCAGAGTCAGGATGATGACCAGCAGCATCCCGCTAGAGACCTCGTTCATCGTCAGACCCCCCGTAGGGGCGACCCTTGCGGTCGCCCGTGCCTTGATTCAAGCCGCCGCCGTTTCAAGCCGCAAGCCCGTGTTGAACCTCGCAGTGATTGCGCAGGGACGTTCTCTTCAATCCGAGCGCTTGCCCAGCGCCGCCAACTGCTCAGCGCTGGCTTCGCCCTGGAAACGGCTCTTCCACTCGCCGTAGGGCATCCCGTAGACCCGTTCCCGGGCCTTCTCGTAGTCCACCGACAAGCCGCGCTCGTCCGCGGCGGCTACGTACCACTTGGACAGGCAGTTCCGGCAGAACCCCGCGAGATTCATGAGGTCGATGTTCTGCACGTCCTTGTTTTCGTCCAGATGCTGGACCAGGCGCCGAAAGACGGCCGCTTCGATCACTTCGTCGGTGGAGTCGGTTGGCGTGGACATTGCCTTTCCCAGTTGCTTCATCGACACCGGATAATAACGCTCAATCGGACTGACGACCGGGTGGACTCAAACCAATGGAATACTTGGCCAACCCAGAGATCTGGATGGCGTTCGCGACGCTCGCGACGCTGGAGATCGTCCTCGGCATCGACAACATCGTCTTCATCAGCGTGCTCACCGGGCACCTGCCCGAGGAGCAGCGCCCGAAGGCGCGGTTCATTGGCCTGCTGCTGGCGATGGTGATGCGCATCGGCCTCTTGCTGTCGTTGACGTGGATGATGGGTCTGACGGCGGATCTGTTCACGGTACTCGGCGAGGGCGTTTCGGGACGCGACCTCATCCTGCTCATCGGCGGCGCGTTCCTGATCGCCAAGGCCACGCGCGAGATGCACAACTCGCTGGAGATCGACGAGGACCATGCCCAAGGCGGCGTGACGTCGGGCTTCGCCATGGTGCTCGTGCAAATCGCCCTGATCGACGTCGTCTTCTCGCTCGACTCGGTCATCACCGCGGTGGGCCTGGTGGACAGCCTGCCGGTGATGATCGCCGCCATCGTCACGGCGGTCGCGGTGATGATCTTCGCCGCGGGGCCGGTGAGTGAATTCGTTGAGGGCAACCCCACGATCAAGATCCTGGCACTGGCGTTCCTGGTCCTGATCGGCTTCGCCCTGGTCACCGAGGGCTTGGACATCCACGTGCCCAAGGGCTACATCTACTCCGCGATGGCGTTCTCGTTCGGCGTCCAGTTGCTCAACATCCGCGCCAGCCGGCGCCGGCAGGTGAAGCTGCGCAAGGCGCAGTTGGGCGATTTGATCCGGGTCGGGCGCTAACGTTGGGGCACTTCAGTCGCGTTCGGGACGAACGAACACCAGTTCGTCGGCGCTGGAGCGCTCCTTGGCGTAGCGGTAGCCCTCGCTGTCGAAGGCCTTCAGACCCTTGATGGTCTCGACGCGGTTCCTCGCGATGTAGGCGGCCATCAGGCCCCGCGCCTTCTTGGCGAAGAAGCTGATGAACTTGACCTGGCCGTTCTTCGTGTCGAGGAACCTGGCGTTCAGTACCCGCGCCTCCAGCTTGTCGGGATTCACGGCGTGCCAGTACTCGTTGGAGGCCAGGTTGACCAGTGTCTTGTTGCGGTGGCCGGCGAGATCCGCATTCAGGGCGTCGGTGATGCGGTCCCCCCAGAACGCGTAGAGATCGCCCCCGCGCGCGTTGGCGAACGCGGTGCCCATTTCCAGGCGGTAGGGGTGGATCTTGTCCATCGGTTTGAGCACGCCGTAGAGCCCCGAGAGAATCCGAACGCGACGCTGCAGCGAGGTGAGTTCGCGTTCGCTGAAGTCCCACGCGCCGAGCCCCATGTACACGTCGCCGGTGAATGCCAGCGCGGCCTGCTTGGCGCCCCGGTTGTCCCTGCGCCACTCGTTGTAGCGGTTGCAGTTGAGTTCACCGAGCTTCTGACTGATTCCCATCAGGTCCGAGACATCGCCGGGCGCCAACCTCGCAAGGTCCTCGATAAGCACCGCGGCGTCGTCGACGAAAGCGGGCTTCGACGACTTGCGCGTCTCCGGCCGGGTCTTGAAGTCGAGTGATTTGGCGGGCGAGATGACAGCCAACATGGGTGCGTGCCTCTTGCTGCGCGTTGCTACGCGGTGGGATTCTACAGCCTGTCGCGCATCCGCGTAGTGGCTCGAAGTCCGGGCGACCTCTGGCTTCCGGGGGCCGCGCTACACTACGGGGATGCAGGCTGCCGGCATAACCGACCCGGGACGGGTTCGCGACGAGAACCAGGACGTCTTCGCCATCCGCGAGGACCTCGGTCTGGCGTTGCTGGCCGACGGCGTCGCCCGCCCCCGGGCGGGTGGGATCGCGGCCGACGTGGCGGTGGAGGCCGCCATGGAATACCTGGTCGAGGCGAGGGAGCGGGAGAGGCTCACGGGGGGTCACCTGCGAAGGGCGATCGAGGTCGCCAACGCCCGGGTGTTCGGCCTTTCGCAGGCGGTCTCGTCGTACCGGGGGATGGCGACGACCCTGGTTGCCGCGGCCGTGGTCGGGTCGAAGGCCTTCGTCGCCCATGTCGGCGACTCCCGAGCGTATCGGTTCCGGCTCGGCACCCTGTCGGCCATCACCAAGGACCACAGCGCTGCCCAGGAGTGGGTGGATGCCGGCGTTATCACGGCGGCGGAGGCCCGGGTCGTCAGTAACCGGCACATCGTCACGCGTGCGATCGGTGCCGACTTGACCGTGGAGCCCGATGTCTCCGAACTGAACGTGGATCCGGGCGAACTACTGCTGCTGTGCAGCGACGGTCTCACGGAACACCTCGATGACCGTGTGATCGCGCAAGTCCTCTCCGGGACATCGGATCTGGGAGAGGCCGCCGAAACCCTCATAGCGGCAGCGAACGACGCTGGTGGTTCGGACAATGTCACCGTGGTGTTGGTCAGGTGCTGAGCCCCGTTCAGGAGAGGTGAGATGGTCAAGGATCAGATTGAGGAAAAGCTCGCTGCCGAGTTCGACCCGGAACACCTCGAGGTCGTCAACGAGAGCGGCAACCACAACGTGCCGGACGGCTCGGAGACCCATTTCAAGGTGGTGATCGTGTCCGAACGTTTCGCGGGTGAACGCCTGATCGGCCGCCACCGGCGGGTTAACGAGGCCCTCGCCGAGGAACTCGCCGGCCCCGTGCACGCCTTGGCGATCCACACCTACACAGTGGATGACTGGCGCAAGCGCTTCGGCGACGCACCGATGTCGCCGCCCTGCCGCGGCGGTGACGGCAGTCTGGATTGACCGCCTGCCGCGGCCGATGACGACCGTCGCCACCTTCTACCGGTTCGAACCCCTCGACGACATCGCCGCCCGGCGCGCCGCCGTCGAGCGGACATGCCTTGCACGGTCGCTGCGCGGCACGGTCGTGCTGGCAGACGAAGGCTTCAACGCGACCCTTGCGGGCACCCGGCCGGACCTCACCTACCTGATCGAACACCATTTTCCCGATGTCCAGGTGAAGTGGTCCGCGGCGGCCTCCGGCAATCCCGTATTCGACCGCTTGAAGGTGCGTGAACGACCCGAGATCGTCGGCTTCGACCGACCGCTCGAGCCATCGATGCCGGTCGGTGAACACGTCGGCGCGAGCGACTGGAACAGGCTCCTCGAGAATCCGAATGTCGTGGTCGTGGACGTCCGCAACGACTACGAGTCCGATGTGGGGACCTTTCAAGGTGCCAAGCTCGCCGACACGGCCAACTTTCGCGACTTCCCGGATTTCGTCGCGCGCGACTTGGCGGACCACAAGCAACGTCCGATCGCCATGTTCTGCACCGGCGGAATCCGCTGCGAAAAGGCGTCCGCCTACTTGTTGGAGCAGGGCTTCGCCGACGTCCGCCAACTCGCCGGGGGCATTCTGGGATACCTGGCGGAGACCGACCCGGGCGACGATGCCTTCGAAGGCGAGTGCTTCGTCTTCGACCAGCGGGTGACGCTTACCCGCGACCTCGAACAGGGAAACTACGAACTGTGCGAGACCTGCGGCCGACCACTGTCGTGTGCGCAGGGCACACGTTGCCCGGCGTGTCATTGACGCGAGCAGTAAGCGCCGTCGCGGGCCAGCCTTCGAATTGCTTTCACTCTGTCCCGGGTGGAAGGATGGGACCAGGAGGTGGCGCGAACGTCGTTGTCGTTCAACTCGGCGAGCCGTAGGAGCGCGTCCACGAGTTCCTCGCCGTCGCCGAGGAGTTCGACGGCGAGCCGATCCGAGCGGTACTCCATCCGGCGCATGAAGAAACCGGGGATCAGGACGTACAGCACCCACGTGGCAAACAGGATCGCTAACATGGCGGTGAGCAAGCTGGCTACGGTTTCCTGCCGGAAGAGTGGGGTGATGTAGTAGTAGAACGACAGGAAATAGAGGGTTCCGCAGACGATCGCCGTAGGGATGAGCAGCCGGAGAACGTCCCGTCGCATCACGTGGGCCAGTTCGTGGGCCAAGACGGCCTTGATCTGCGACGCCGTCATGCCTTCCATCAACCCGCCGCCGATCACAACCAGATGTCGGACTAACCCGCCGATCGCGAATGCGTTCGCCAGGTCGCCTTCCTGGATCCGAAGTTGGAAGCGTGGAATGTCGTGTTCGCGGCAGACATCGGCGAGCCATTGCTTGACCTCCAGCATCTCGCCAGGTGCGGCGGTCGGCGACTTCAGGTACTGAAACCACGGCAGGAGCATCGTCTCGTAAAGGGGAAACGCCGTGGCGAACAGCGCGAAGAACGGAACCAGCCAGAGTTCGCCCAGCGGAGCCACGATGTCAGAAACCAGGAACATCGCCGCGAAGATCACCGCGAAACCCGCCGTCCCGCCCACAATTCCGAGCAGCTTCTCGGCTCGCGATTCCGGACTTGCCTTCGGCAATCTCAGAGACCAGCGGAGTGCCGCCAGGGACACCTCATGAAGCAGGACGCGCACGGATAGGAAGACGATGGTGCCGACCGTCGCGCCCGCAAGCAGTTTGGTGGACCAAGTGTCACTACCGAAGACGGGTTTCGGGAGTATCGGGAGGCTCAATATGCCTACAACCACCCCGAGTACCAGTCCGCCACCAAACAGATAGGCCGCCACGGAAACGGTCAAGTTCAATAGCGGACCGGGATTCCCACTATCGTTCTTGAGCCGCGCCAAGACGAGCAACGGTAGTGCCAGTCCGATGGCAGCCAGCGCGATAGTGAGAATCGCCATACCAAACTTGACCGATCCGCCAAAAACCAGGCGTTAGGCGGCGCCTGCCAGGGCCCCGAGTACCATACCCACGGGTCCTCCGGCGGCACCCACGGCCGCGCCGACCCTCGCGCCGACGCCAATGGCGACGCGCCGCGCCGCCGCGCCGGAGACCGCTCTAGCGACCCCGGCCGCACCATTGCGGATTGCCTGCCGGCCGGCGCGACCTGCAGCCTCGCCCGATCGACGGCCTAGTTCCCCACCGGCCGCCGCGCCTGCAGCTTGGGCACCAGCCTGTGCCCCCGCGCTGCCCTCAAGGGCCCGCACCGCAAAGTATGCGATATCGGCCGTCGAACTCGCGGCAGGTTCGACGACTTCACTGATCGCCTCCCGATCTACTGCGACAACGCCAGCCAGTCCAGCCACAAACGCGCATGCGACTATGTGTCCTCGAATCTTCATGGTCTGCTATTCCTTCTGTTGAGATTGAAGATGACTAGAAGGTACATCGGCCCGAGTTCGGACAATGAACGACATTGACCAGTCGCGGTGTAGGAATTCTCCGAAAAGCACTCGGTGGGGGCTGGGGCCGGACGCCGAGCCGTTTTGGCGGCGCTAGTCCCACGAGTCTTGGCGCTCCTCCACCAACGCTCCCAGTACCTCCCAGACATTCTCCACCAGGCGCTCCTGGGCGGCAGCGTTCGGATGGATGCCGTCGGGCAGCATCAGACCGTCGTCTTCGGTGGCGGCGACACCATCGAGCAGGAACGGCACGAGGGCCGCGCCGGTGCTTGCCGCCACTTCCACGTAGACCTGTTCGAACGCCTCGGTGTAGCGCGGGCCTAGGTTGGGTGGCATGAGCATGCCGGCGAGCACGGGCTCGGCGCCCGCGGCGATCACGGTCTCGGTCATCGCCAGCAGGTTGTCGCGGATGGCGGTGATCGGCAGACCCCGCAAGCCGTCGTTGCCGCCGAGTTCGATGATCACGATGTCCGGTTCGTAGACCTCGAGGGTCTTGCCGATGCGGGCCAGACCACCCTGGGTGGTTTCGCCGCTGGAGCTCGTGTTCACCACCTCGTAGGCGGAACCGAGGCGCTCGCGCAGTAGATTCACCCAGGATTGCTCTTCGGGGATCCCGTAGGCGGCGCTCAGGCTGTCGCCGAACACCAGGAGGGTCTTCGACGGCTGACGCGGCACCTCGGTGTCGGCGGCGGCGGTCGATCCCAGCAGGACAAGGGCAAGGAGCAGACGGATCGCGGGTCGTTCCATAGGCAGCATCCATACTGCCCGTCGGTGGTCAGGTCAAGCGCGGGCGTGGCATTCAACATAGAATGGCCTGCTTGGCGGCGTGACGTGGCTTCGCCGTGAACCCGACAGCAGATTCGAGCAAGACCTAATGGCGACAACCATTCTCCGTGCCAAAGGGCTGGTCAAGAGGGTGCCCACGGCGGAGGGGGAACTCACCATCCTCGGCGGCATCGACTTCGCCGTGGACGCGGGCGACCAGGTGGCCGTCGTCGGCGAGTCCGGTTCGGGCAAGACCACCTTGCTCGGAATCCTCGCCGGACTCGACCTGCCGACATCGGGAGATGTCTGGCTCGACGGCGACGAGATCACGGCCTTGGGCGAGGAGCAGCGTGCGCGGGTGCGTGCGCGGTCCGTGGGCTTCGTGTTCCAGACCTTCCAGCTCATCGACAGCCTGACGGCCCTCGAGAACGTCATGCTGCCCCTGGAACTGCGCGGCGACCGCCAGGCGAAGGAGGATGCTCGGGGGTTCCTCGACAGAGTCGGTCTCGGCGCTCGGACCACGCACTATCCGCGTCAGCTGTCCGGCGGCGAACAGCAGCGCGTGGCGATCGCCCGGGCGTTCGCGTCGGGGCCAAAGGTGCTCTTCGCCGACGAGCCAACAGGCAACCTCGACACCCACACCGGTGCGCGGATCGCGGATCTCATCTTCGATTTGAACCGCGAGGCCGGCACGACACTGGTTCTCGTCACCCACGACGCCGCGCTGGCAACGCGCTGCGCCAGCACCGTGACCCTGGAGGCCGGCCGCGTGATGGCGGCCGTCGACGCGTGACGCCGGCCCTGGCGTTCAAGTTCGCCGCCCGCGACTGGCGTGCCGGCGAGCTGCGTCTGCTGGTGGCGGCGTTGCTGGTGGCCGTCGGCTCGGTGTCGGCGATAAGCCTGTTCGTGGACCGGCTGCAACGCGCCATCGAGGTGGAGTCGACCACGTTTCTCGGTGCCGACCGGGTGATCGGCGGCAGCAAGGTGATTCCCGAGCGCTTCCGCGACCTGGCGCGGGACAAGGGTCTTGAGATCGCCGATGTCGTCACGTTCAACTCCATGGTGTTCGCCGACGCGTCCGGGTCGGACCGCAACCAGCTGGCGAGCGTCAAGGCGGTGGCACCGGGCTATCCCCTGCGGGGCGTGGTGCGCATCGCCGACGAGCCGTTCGCACGGGGCACGCCTACCGCTGAGGTGCCGGCCCAGGGCGAGGTCTGGATGGACTCCCGTTTGTTCCCCGCCCTCGGCGTGGACATTGGCGAGAGAGTCGCGGTGGGCTACGCGGAGTTCACCGTCGGCGCCGTGCTCGCCGGCGAGCCGGACCGGGGCGGCAGCTTCTTCGACTTCGGTCCCCGCGTGCTGATGCGCGCCGAGGACATCCCGGCGACGCGGGTCGTGCAACCGGGCAGCCGCATCGGCTATCGGCTGATGCTCGCGGGCGACGACGAGGACCTCTCGGCGCTGTTCCGGGAAGTCCGTTCCGAGCTGGCTCCGGACTTCCGCTGGCGCAGTATCCGCGACGCCAACGAATCCATCGGCCGCGCCCTCGACCGCGCCGAGAGCTTCCTCCTGCTCGGCGGCATGCTGGCGGTGCTGCTGGCAGGCATCGCCGTGGCCCTGGCGGCCAACCGCTACGCCCGCCGACACTTCGACCACGTGGGCGTGCTGAAGACCCTGGGTGCGACGCCGATGGACATCCAGTGGGGCTACTTCGGTGTCCTTCTCGTCATCGGCGGGGCTGGTACGCTGCTCGGGCTTGTCCTTGGCGGCGTGGTCCACCAGGGCATCATCGCCGTACTGGGTGATCTGCTGCCGGCGACCTTGCCGTTGCCGGGTACGCGGCCATTGGTGGTGGGCGCCATAACCGGCCTGATTTGCCTGCTGGCGTTCGCCCTGCCACCGCTCTTGGGCTTGAAGAAGATCTCGCCCATGCGGGTGATCCGGCGCGACCTCGGTACCGCGGTCGCGCCGATGGTGACCTACGGCTTCGCCACCGTCGGCAGCCTGGCGCTGTTGATCTGGCACAGCGGCAGCGTGCTGCTGACCATAGCCGCGCTGATCGGCGCCGTGGTCACCGGCGGTACGTTTGCGGTCCTCGCCCTCGTGCTGCTGCGCGGCGGCCGCGTCATCGGCATGCAGGCCGGCAGTACCTGGCGCCTGGCGTTGGCGGGGCTGCAGCGCCGCTACCGGGAGAACGTCGCGCAGATCGTCATATTCGGTTTCGCCATCATGCTGCTGCTCGTCATGCTGCTGGTGCGCACCGCCCTGGTGGACGACTGGCAGGCGGAGATTCCGGAACGCACGCCGAACCACTTCCTGATCAACGTCGCGCCGGACGAGGCGGAGGCGGTGCAGAGCCTGTTGACCGATCGCACCGACTACGACGGCAGTCTGTTCGCCATGATCCGCGGCCGCATCAGTGCGATCAACGACACCCCGGCAAAGGACTGGCGGCGCCGGTACGGTCCGGGCCCGGGAGTCCGCGGCGAGCGCAATCTCACGTTCTCGCGGGAACTGCCGGCCAACAACGTGGTGATCGACGGCGAGTGGTGGGATACGTCGGAGGACGCCACGGTGCCGCCGGCCGCGTCGCTGGAGGCGGACTACGCGCGCGGCATCGGCGTTGGTGTCGGCGACGAGTTGACCTTCGAAGTCGGCGGCCTGCCGCTCACGGTCACGGTGACCAACATCCGCAGCGTCGAGTGGGGCAGCCTGCAACCCAACTTCTACATCATCTTCTCGCCGGGAGCGCTCGACGGCTACCCGGCGACCTTCATGACGAGCTTCTACCTGCCCCGCGAACAGAAGCCGTTCCTCAACGACCTCTTGGCGGCCCACCCTACGATCACGTTGATCGAAGTGGACGAGATCATCCGCCAGGTGCGCAGCATCATCGATCGCGTCACCCAGACCGTGGAGTTGGTCCTCTATCTGGTGCTGGGCGCCGGCATCCTGGTGCTCATCGCCTCGATCGGCTCGAGCCGCGACCAGCGCTTGCGGGAGCACGCCTTGCTGCGCGCTCTTGGCGGTACGCGGCGGCTGATCCAGGGCGCACTGGTGGCCGAGTTCGCGATCCTCGGTGTCTTCGCGGGCCTCGTGGCCGTAATCGGAGCCGAGATCACCGTGTATACGCTCAACCGCCAGATCTTCGAGCTGCCCACGGATCTGCACCCGTGGCTCTGGGCGGCGGGCCCGGGCCTCGGCGTGGCGATGATCGCCACGGTGGGCTATCTCGGCACCCGCAAGCTGGTACGGTCGCCGCCCGCAACGGTGCTACGCGAAGTCTGAGGCCGAGAAATGCGGGCTAGCAGCCAGGAAAACAAACTCGGCAGGAAGCTGCGCCGCCTCACGGGAAAGGCGGTCGTCGACTACGACATGATCGAGGCGGGCGACCGGATCATGGCGTGCCTGTCCGGCGGCAAGGACTCGTACACGCTGCTCGACATGCTGCTGTCGCTGAAGCGCAACGCCCCGGTCGCGTTCGAGGTGGTCGCCGTCAACCTCGACCAGAAACAGCCGGGCTTCCCTGCCGACGTGCTGCCCGCCTATCTCGACGGTCTCGGCATCGAGTACCACGTCGTCGAAGAGGACACCTATTCGATCGTCAAGGCCATCACCCCGGAGGGCAAGACGTACTGCCCGGTGTGCTCGCGCCTGCGACGCGGCGCGCTCTACAGCTTCGCGCGCCGCATCGGCGCCACCAAGATCGCCTTGGGCCACCACGCCGACGACGCCGTGGAGACGCTGTTTCTCAACATGTTCCACGGCGGCCGGATGAAATCGATGCCGCCCAAGCTCGTTTCCGACGACGGCAACCACGTCGTGATCCGGCCGCTCTACTACGTCCGCGAACGCGACATCGTCCGCTGGTCGCGCTACCGCGGCCACCCCATCATTCCGTGCGACCTCTGCGGCAGCCAGGAGAACCTGGAACGTCCGATGATCAAACGCATGCTCGCCGAATGGGATGCCGCCCATCCCGGCCGCGTCGACAACATCGCCCGGGCCATGCGCCACGTCGTGCCGAGCCACTTGGGGGATGGTGCGCTGGTCGACTTCGAGAACCTCCGGCGGACGGTTGAACTGATGCCGACGCGGGACGTGACCGCGGCGTAGCGCGGGTGGCCGATCTCCTCGAGGCCAGCCGTTGAACGAGAATCTCCTTGTTGCCGAGAACCTGCGCTGCATCGTCGGCCCGCGCGCGCTGTTCGCCGGCTTGTCCTTCGTCGTCGAGGCCGGTGAACTGATCGAAGTACGCGGCGCCAACGGCAGCGGCAAGAGCACGCTGCTGCGCTGCCTGGTGGGTCTGGCGGAGCCGCAAACGGGCGATGTCCACCGCCGGGTCGAGGCGCAGTATCTCGGCCATCGCTCGGGCAACAGCGGGCGCATGACACCGGTCGAGAATCTGCAATGGCTCGCCGGTCTGCGCGGGGTCGAACAGGATCGCGGGTGCATCGACCACGCCCTGCTGCGGGTCGGACTCGGAGACGCCCGGCACGAGGTGTGCGACTCGCTGTCCGCCGGCCAACAGCGGCGAGCGGCCTTGGCGCGGCTCCTGGTCGCGCCGGCGGCGCTGTGGATCCTGGACGAACCGCTGACGTCCCTGGACGACGCCGGTGTCGAACTCGTGCGCGAACTGCTCGCCGAACACAGCGCCCGGGGTGGCGGTGCCGTGTGCGCCACCCACCGGGCCCTAACGGCCGGGGCTGCGTCGGCTAGGGTCGTGGCGCTCTCCGAAGGCGTGCCGTGAAGCTCTTCCTAGCGCAGTTCCGGCGTGACCTGCTGCTCGCGGTGCGCAGCCGTTCGGGCGCCGCGAACCCCATCGTCTTCTTCGTGTTGACGACGACGGTGCTCGGTCTCGGTGCGGACTCCGACCTCGGTCCGGGGGCGATCTGGGTGCTGGCCCTGTTCGCCAACGTGCTGGCGGTGGAGGGCGTCTTCGAACGCGACCACGAGGAAGGCACGTTGGAACAGCTCATGGTCCACGCGCGGCCGTTGTTTGCCGCGGTTCTCGGCAAGCTCGCCGCGCACTGGACCCTGTCCGGGTTGCCGGTCGCGATCTTGAGCCCGCTTGTCGCCTTGATGCTCTACGGCTCGACCACGGGTGTCCCGGTATTGGCGGCCTCCCTGCTCATCGGCACGCCGACCCTGACGCTGCTCGGTGCCATCGGCGCCGCCTTGACCATCGCCACCGGCCGGGGCGGCCTCCTCGTCGCCATTCTCGTCCTGCCGTTCTACATGCCGGTGCTGATCTTCGGCGCAAGTGCCAGTGCGGCGGCCATGGCGGGCGAACCGTTCGACTTCGCATTGCTGGCCTTGGCTGCGCTGCTGGCGGCGTCGATCACCGCCGTACCCTTCGCCGTCGGCAAGGCGCTCGCCATCAGCGAAGAGCACTGACCGATGACACGCAAGACAAGAGCGCGGCGCAGCCGTCGCGTAGAATCGCCAACCGAGTTTGGCGTGCAGTAGTCAACCGGGCACAAGACGATGGGATGGATCAAGGACACCTTCCACAAGGCCGGCTCGCCGCGCTGGTTCTTCGCCGGTTCCCGACCGTGGATGGTGGGCCTGTACGTCGTCGGTGGCGCACTGATCATCGCCGGCTCCGTCTGGGGTCTCGGCTTCGTGCCCCCGGAGCGCTACCAGGGGGACAGCTTCCGCATCCTCTTCATCCACGCGCCCGCCGCGCACTTGGCGGAAGCCATCTACGTTGCGGTGGCCGTCGCCGGCTTGGTCTTCCTGGTGTGGCGGATGAAGATGGCGGATCTGCTGATCGTCGCCGCGGCACCCGTGGGTCTTGTCGTCACGGTGTTGGCGCTGGCCACGGGGATCATCTGGGGCATCCCGACCTGGGGCAAAGGATGGGTGTGGGATGCGCGCACGGTCTCCACGCTGCTGCTGGCGTTCCTGTTCTTCGGCCTGGTGGCCCTGCGCCAAGCCGTGCCACGCTCCGAGCGGGCGGCGCGGGCCGTCGCGCTGCTCGCCGTGGTGGGCGTGATCAACATCCCGGTGATCAAGTATTCGGTGGAGTGGTTCACGACCCTGCACCAGCCGGCCAGCATCGAGATCGGCAGGAAACCGGCCATCGCCACGGTCTTCCTGTGGCCCCTGGGTCTCAATGTGCTCGGCTACTACTGCTTCGTGGCGGGCGTCGTGATCGCCGCGCTGCGGGCACGCATCGTCGACCGCGAGGCGGGCGCCGAATGGGTGCGCGAGTGGATGGCCGGGTCGTGAGCGAGTTCTTCGCCATGGGTGAGCACGGTCTATACGTCTGGAGCGCCTACGGCTTAAGTCTCGCGGCCCTCATCGGCCTCGGAATCTGGCCGCTGGCGAGCCTGCGTGCTAAGGTCCGACGCGTTCGAAAAGCGCGGAAAACCGAGTGAGGGCGATTCGCCGACAGCGGCTTGCGGTGGTGCTGTTCGTGGTCGTGGGCGCCACGGTCACGCTGACCTTCGCGCTTCTGGCGCTGCGCGAGAGCGTCAACCTCTTCTACGAACCCGCCAAGGTGGTCAACGGCGAAGCGCCGGTGGGCGTCGCGATCCGGGCCGGCGGCATGGTGGTGGATGGTAGCGTCGTCCATGACGACACCGGCCTCGGCGTCGCCTTCACCCTCACCGACCATCGGGGCAACGACTTCGACGTGCGCTTCGTCGGCGTCCTGCCGGGACTGTTCCGGGAAGGCCAGGGCATTCTGGTCGCGGGGCAATTGGACCAGCGACGGGTTTTCCAGGCGCAAGAGGTACTCGCCAAACACGACGAAAACTACGTTCCGCCCGAGTTACATGGCATCGCCGAGGGTGGTGCCGGCATCGACGCGCAACCCGGCTAGGAACCTTAGTCGGACGCTCCCTAGTCCGTCGTACCGGGGCCGCTTATTTGCGCTGGAATTGTGTGGCGATTTCGTTACACTTGGCGTTGTGCGCGACAATGGACTGTCGTTGATCTAAATGCGCCTCAAGGAAATCAAGCTCGCCGGATTCAAGTCTTTCGTGGATCCGACGACGGTGTCCTTCCCCGGCAATCGCGGCGCGGTTGTCGGTCCAAACGGCTGCGGCAAATCCAATATCATCGATGCGGTTCGCTGGGTGCTGGGCGAGAGTTCGGCACGTCAGCTGCGCGGCGAGGCGTTGACCGATGTCATTTTCAACGGTTCGAATTCGCGCCAGCCGGCTTCCCTCGCGTCCATCGAGCTGGTGTTCGACAATCGCGACGCCCGCCCGACCGGCGAGTTTGCCAAGAGCCGGTTCGCCTCCTACGCGGAACTGGCGATCCGCCGCGAAGTCAACCGTGACTCCCAGTCGACCTACTCGTTGAACGGCACGCGCTGCCGTCGGCGTGACATCGCCGATGTCTTCCTCGGCACGGGTTTTGGACCGCGGAGCTACGCGATCATCGAACAGAACATGATTGCGTCGCTGGTGGAAGCCAAGCCCGAGGTGTTGCGCGCCTACCTGGAGGAAGCGGCCGGCATCTCCAAGTACCGGGAACGCCGCCGCGAAACCGAGAATAAGATCAAGCAGACGGTCGACAATCTCGAGCGCATCCGCGACGTCATCGACGAACTCGACAAGCAGTTGGCGCACTTGAAGCGCCAAGCAAGAGCTGCGGAACGCTACAACTCGCTGCAGGGGGAGAAGCGTCAACGGACCGCCGAGCTGCATGCCATCCGACTGCTTGCCCTGGTGCAGGAACTCGATCAGCACGAAGCGCTGACCAAGACCCTTGATGCGGAGCACGAAGCCGCACTCGCCGCGCGGCAGTCCATCGACACGGCCTTGGAGCAGGACCGGGCGGCCCATGCGGAGCTTGCCGACGAGCAGGCGACCGTGCAGGGCGACTACTACCGCGCGGGAGCGGAAGCGGCCCGCGTCGAGGAGGCCATCGAGTTCGGCGGCCGGCGACTCGATCAGCAGAAGGCCGAGCTCGAGCAGATCGCCGCGCGTCAGCGCCGGGCCGGAAGTGAACTCGAATCCGATACGGCGCACATCGCGGCGATGCAGGCGGGAATCGAGAACCGGGGTCCGGAGATCGTGCGCGCGGAGGGCGACGATGCAACCGCGGCGGCGCGGCTCGAGCGGGCCGAGGAACGCGTCCAGGCCTCCCAGAAGGCATGGGAGGATTTTGCCGAACGTGCCGCGCGCAACGCGGGCGATGTCCAGTTGCATCAAAGTCGGATCGGCCATGGCGAGCAGGTCCTGCAGCGGCTGCGGGCGCGGTCCGCCACGCTCGAATCGGAACCCGGCGTCGTCGCCGATCCGGGCGTGGAACGCCTCGCACGCCAGCTGGACGGACTCGAACACCGTCTCGCCACGGTCGATGCCGAGATCGGCACCAACGACGAGGCCCTTGCCGGCGCGCGACAAGCCGTCGAACGGTGCGAGCAGGCGTTGGAGGAAGCGCGAAACGAGGCGCAGACCGCCCGTGCCGAATTGGCCGCCCTGTCCGCCGTCCAGGAGTCGGCGTTGGGCAAGGCGAATCTGCAAGGCACGCTCGAGCGCTGGCTGGCAGACCACGGACTGGAAAACGCACCACGGCTCGGCGAGCGCCTGACCGTGGAGCCCGGGTGGGAGACGGCGGTGGAGACCGTGCTCGCCGGCGGGATGGAGGCCATCGAGGTCGCGGACACCGCGCCTCTCGCGGCGAGGCTGGGCGAGTTGCCGGGCGGGCGGCTCGTGCTGTTCGAGTCGACGCAGCCGGAGCCGGGACCGACGCCCGGCGGTCTGCCGCTGCTCGCCGAATTCGTACGCCCGGATCTCGGCGGGCTCCTCGGTGGGGTGTTCGCCGCCAAGTCCATGACCGAGGCGCTCCAACATCGCTCCCACTTGCAGCGTGGACAGAGCATCGTCACGGGTGACGGTGTCTGGCTGGGCGTGGATTGGGTTCGGTTCGACAGACTAGACGGATCTGATGGATCTGAAAATGATTCGGGCGAGTCGGGCGGCATCGTCCGGCGCGCGCGGGCGCTCGAAGCTCTCAACATGGCAACGGACCAGGCCGAAGCGAACCTTGCCGGGCACAGTACGCGATTGGTCGAGGCCCGCCGCCAGACGGCGGCCTTGGAAGACCAACGCGAAGGTCTGCACGAACAACGCGTCGAACTCAGCGCGGAGCTTTCGCGGATCAGGACGGAGCACGATGTCCGCCAGGTGCGGGTCGAGGAAGCGGCCGCGCGGGCAAGGCGCAACGCCTCGGAGAAGGACGAGAACGACGTTCAGATCGAGACCGAGACCAAGGAGCTCGAGACCTGCCGGGTGCGGCTAGCCGAACTCGAATCCGCCGCGCGGTCGCTGCAGGCCGAGGGCGAGTCCCTGCGCACGGCGCGCGACGCCGATGCGGCGGAACGGGAGAGCGCGCTCTCGGCGGCGCGGGAAGCCCGGGACGCACTACATCGCCTGCGGATCGAACGCCAGGGCCTCAAGGCCTCGCTCGAAGCGGCTGAAACCGCCCGCCGCCGGCTCGAGATTCAGCGACGGGAGTTCGATGAACGCGCCAAAGAACTGCGCGGTGCCGTAGCCGAGACCGAGGCCGAGATGCCCGCACAGCGGGAAGTTCTCGAAGTGAAACTGGCCGAGCGTCTCGAAATCGAACAACGCCTTGCCGACGTTCGCCGGCGGATGGAAGCCGTCGAGGCGGATATCCGTACGCGGAGCACGAAGCGCAACGAAGTGCAGCAGACCGTGGACGAGGCCCGTTCGCGCCTGGAGAACGCCCGGGTCCAGCGGGAGCGGCTGGCGGCCGATCGGGACAACTTGCAGGTCCAACTCGCCGACACCGGAATCGATTTCGAACAAGCCCGCGAAGGACTGGCGGCGGACGCCACCGAGGAACAGCTGCTGGAGGCGCTGGAACGTCTTGAGAAGCGAATCGGGCGTCTGGGCGAGATCAATCTGGCGGCGATTGGCGACTACGAAGTGGAATCGGAGCGCCGCAACCATCTCGACCGGCAGCGCGATGACCTTGAAACGGCGCTCGCCACCCTGCGTGATGCCATCCGCCGTATCGACCGCGAAACGCGCATCCGCTTCAAGGACACCTTTGATCGGGTCAACGGGCATTTGGAGGTCCTGTTCCCGAAGTTCTTCGGGGGTGGGCACGCCTACTTGACGCACACCGGGCCGGACTGGCTCGACACCGGGATCACGCTGATGGCGCGACCGCCCGGCAAGCGCAACGCGAACATCCATTCGCTGTCGGGCGGCGAGAAATCCATGACCGCCGTGGCGCTCATCTTCTCCATCTTCCAGCTCAACCCGAGCCCGGTGTGCCTGCTCGACGAGGTGGACGCCGCCCTGGACGACGTCAACGTGGATCGGTTTGCCGACCTGATACGAGAAATGTCGGACGAGGTGCAGTTCGTCGTCATCACCCACAACAAGCGCACGATTGCCATGGCGGATCACCTCCTAGGGGTGACCATGCAGGAACCGGGCGTATCTCGTCTGGTTTCCGTGGACATGGAGTCAACCGCACAGACGGCAGCCGGCTAACCATGGCGAACGTGGACTAGGACTCTCCAATGGACATCAAGAGCTACATCCTGATAGGCGGCGGGGCACTGCTTGTCATCGTCCTCCTTCATGGTCTGTGGTCGGCTATCCGAAGCCGCCCCGACCGTCCGCGGAAGAGCGATGCGGACACGGTGACCCCGGCCGAGCCACTGATCGAGGAAAGCGCCCGAACGTCCGAGGAGGAAGGGACGCAGGACGCAGGACTCTGGGACGGCGAGGAGGTCACCGCCGCGCCCCCAGTGCTGATGGAGCGCGTCCAGGACGCCGCGCCGCCGTCGCCTACCGAGGAAGTGACGATGCCGACCGAGGAAGAGCCGCCCGCCGAGGAAGAGGCGCCGCCGGTCGACAACCCTTCGCCGGGCGACGCCGCCATGGAAGACGCGTCGGAGGACACCCCGGACCCGTCGGCGCCGCGCAGCCGCATCATCGTAGCGGGCACGCGTACCGAGCCCACGATTCCCCGGGCCCAGCGGCTGGCGGATCCGAACTGGATGGCGAGGTCGCCGTTGACGAACGGTGCCACCCCGGCCGAGGAAGTCATCGTCATCTGGATTGTCGCCAACGCAGACGAGGTATTCGACGGCGACGCGCTCCTGGAGACGTTCCTCAGCAACGGCCTGGAGTGCGGCGCGGACCGTGTTTTCCGCAAGTTCGATCCGCGGACGGACGGGCCGTGGTTCACGGTCGCCAACGGCATCGAGCCGGGATCGTTCGATGTCTCGGACTCGTCGACCCTGGCGACTCCCTGCGTGGTCATGCTGATGCCCCTGCCGGGCGTGCGGGACCCGGCGGGAGCGTTGGACGACATGCTGGAAGTGGCCCAGGATATGGCCATCACGCTTGGCGGGGCATTGAAGGATGAAGGCCGCAGCGCGATGAGCGCGCAGACCATCGAGCACTATCGCCAACGGGTACGCGAGTTCAAGCGCAAGGCGCTAAGGGCGTGACATGGCGGCCGAGGCCGGCGCAACCGGCGAGGCCCGGGACCCCCTAGCGCGGCGGGACATCGAGGCGCTCCGCGGGGAGATCAACCACCACCTCCACCGCTACTTCGTCCTCGATGATCCCGAGATCTCGGACACCGAGTACGACGCGCTCTACGACCGCCTGGTGGCGTTGGAGGAAGCGCACCCGGAACTCGTCACCGACGACTCGCCCACCCGGCGCGTGGGCGCGGCACCGGCGTCGAAGTTCGTTGAAATCCGCCACGACACGCCGATGCTGTCCCTCGACAAGTGCACCAGCATCGAGGAACTCACCGCCTGGGAGACCCGCTGCCGCCGACTCCTCGACGAGGGTGACGAACTGGACTATTTCTGCGAACCCAAGATCGATGGCGTCGCGGTAAGCCTGTTGTACCGCGACGGCCGACTGGTGCGGGCCGCGACCCGCGGCGACGGCACCACCGGGGAGGACATCACCGCCAACGTGCGCACCATCCGCGCCGTTCCCTTGAGACTTGCGGGTGACGACGTCCCATCTGCTCTCGAGGTGCGCGGCGAAGTCTACATGCCGATCTCGGGCTTCCTGGCGTTCAACGAGCGGGCGTCCGCCGCGGACGAGAGAACCATCGTCAATCCCCGCAACGGGGCGGCGGGCAGCCTGCGTCAACTGGACCCGGCCGTCACCGCGACACGGCCGCTGTCGATGTTCTGCTACAGCGTCGGCGAGATCGGTGAGATCGGCGCGAACCGTGAACCCCGGCATTCCGCGGTCATGGATGCGCTGCGCGGGTGGGGCCTGCGGGTCAACCCCTGGGGGCGTCGGCAGGCGAGCCTGGAAGACTGCGCCAAGTACGTGGACGAGCTTCTCGCCGCGCGCGACGGTCTCGACTACGCCATCGACGGGGCGGTCATCAAGGTGGACGGCTTCACCTTGCGCGACAAGCTCGGCCAGGTGACCCGCAAGCCGCGTTGGGCCATCGCCTACAAGTACCCCGCAGAGGAGGCGAGCACCGTGGTGGAGGACGTCGACTTCCAGGTGGGCCGCACCGGCGCCATCACCCCGGTGGCGAAGCTCGCGCCGGTATTCGTCGGTGGCGTCACGGTTTCCAACGCCACGCTGCACAACATGGACGAAGTGGAGCGTCTCGACCTGCACATGGGCGACACCGTGTTCGTCCACCGCGCGGGGGACGTCATCCCCCAAGTGACCAAGGTCGTGTTGTCGAAGCGGCCGAGTGATGCCCGCGCGGTGCACATGCCGACGCACTGCCCGGTGTGCGGCTCGCCCATCGAACGCTTCGGGGAGGAGGTCGTCGCGCGCTGCAACGGCGGACTCAAGTGCCGGGCACAGCGCAAGGAGCGCCTGCGGCACTTCGCCTCGCGCCATGCGCTGGACATCGAGGGCCTGGGCGACAAGCTGATCGATCAGCTCCTCGCCGAAGGGCTGGTGGACAACCCCGCCGACCTCTACCGGTTGACCGCCGAGCAACTCGGTGGCCTCGAGCGCATGGGTGCGAAATCGGCGGACAACCTGCTGGCCGCGCTGGAGACCAGCAAGCGGACGACCTTCGCCCGTTTCATCTACGCACTCGGTATCCGCGAGGTGGGCGAGACCACCGCCGCCACGGTCGCGGCGCGTTTCAGGACGCTGGACCGGTTGCTCGAGGCCGAACCCGAGGCCCTGCAGGAGGTGGACGATGTCGGCCCAGTGGTCGCAGCGCGGATCGTCGAGTTTTTTGCCGACGAGGCCAATCGTGGGTTGGCGACGGAACTGCACGAGGAGATCGGCATCGCCTGGGAGGTCCCGGCGGAGGTGCCCGGCGAGTCCCTGCCGCTGCAGGGACAGACCTGGGTGCTTACAGGGACCCTCGAGGCGATGTCGCGCAGCGACGCCAAGACACGGCTTACCGGTCTCGGCGCGAAGGTCGCCGCGTCGGTGTCCAAGAACACCACGGTAGTGGTGGCGGGGCCGGGGGCCGGCAGTAAACGTACGCGGGCGGAGGAACTCGGTGTCGAGATCCTCGACGAGGAGGAGTTCCTCGCCAGACTGGGCAAGGCAAGGTCTGATTGAGACCTTCCCTAGTGCGGCACAGGGATGTGCGTTTCTGATCAAGCCAAGGATGGTTTGATCAGAACATTCGTAGGACAGTTCCAAGGAGGGAGCTATGGGACCAAACAATGCCACGCACTTGCGGATCGTCGGCATCGGCCTGGCCGCGTTGCTGGCCGGGTGCATATCCAAGCCGCCGGCGAATCCGGAGGATCTGTGCGCGATCTTCAAGGAAAAACCGGGTTGGTACCGGGAGGCGAAGGACGCCGAACGCCGTTGGAAGGTCCCCGTGTCGGTGATGATGGCGGTCATGAACAAGGAGTCGAGCTACATCGCCAACGCCCGCCCTCCGCGGCGGATGCTGCTCGGGGTCATTCCGTGGAAGCGCGAGTCCACCGCCTACGGCTTCGCCCAGGCCACGGACGTAGCCTGGAGCGACTACCTGCGCGAGACGGGCGACCGGTTCCGCAGCCGGGACAACTTCGGCGATGCAGTCGACTTCGTCGGCTGGTATCTCGACCGCTCGCACCGGCACCTGAACATTCCCGTCAATGATGCGCGCACCCTGTACCTGACCTACTACGCGGGCATGGGCGGCTACAGCCGGGGGACTTGGAGGAACAACGCCTGGCTCAAGGATGCCGCCTCCCGGGTAGGCGCCAAGAACAGCCGCTACTCCCAGCAACTGGCGAACTGCCCGGGGCTCAGGCGACGCGCCTGGGGACTCTTCTAGCCCGACGGTTCGAGCCGCGTTGCGCGAACGGGGTCTTATTCGCCGGCGTGGGTCACGCGGTAGATCCGACCACCCTTGTCATCGGAGATCAGCAGGGTGCCGTCCCGCGCGACGAGCACGTCGTTGGGCCGTCCCGAGTCGGACTGCCCCTGCAGCCAGACATCGACGAACGGCGAGTACACCGGCCCGGTGTCGGGAAAGCGCAGCACGCTGACCCGGAACCCGACCTTGGAGGAGCGGTTCCACGAACCGTGCTCGGCGATGAACAAGGCACCTGCGTATTCGGCGGGGAACTGCTTGGCGGTGTAGAAGTCGATGCCGAGCGCCGCCGCGTGGGCCTGGATCTCGAAGAATGGCTCGACGTATTCCGCGGGGTCGTGCCCTTCGCCGAATGGGGATCCCTGATGTCCGAACCGTGGACATGCGGATAGCCGTAGTGCGCGCCGGCCTCGGCGACCACGTTCACCTCCTCGGGCGGCACGTCGTCCCCCATCCAGTCGCGGCCGTTGTCTGTGAACCACAGTCGGCCCGATTGCGGATGCCACGCCATGCCGACGCTGTTGCGCACCCCGTGGGCGTAGACCGTCGTCTCGCCGGTCACCGGGTCCATGCGAAGGATGCTGGCGAACCGTGAATCCGCGGACTTGCAGATATTGCATGGCGCGCCGACCGGCACGTAGAGATGACCGTCGGGTCCCACCGACAGGTATTTCCAGCCGTGCTGGGGCCTGTCCGGCAACGCGTCGGTGACGACTTCCGGCTCCGGGTGGTCGCGGAACGTCCGCTCGATGTCGGGATAGCGCAGGACGCGGTCCAGGGCGGCGACGTAGAGGTCGTCGCCGATCAGCGCCACGCCGCTCGGCATGGACAGACCGGACGCGATTGTCACCACCTCGGGATCGCCGTCCGCCACAGGAACGACGGCATACAGCCGACCGGCGCGGCGTGTACCGACGAACAGCGTGCCTGATTCCGTCTCGGCCATCTGCCGCGCGTTGGGAACCGAGTCGGTGTATACGGAGAGTTCGAACCCGGGCGCAACGCCCTCGGCAGCGACCGGCAACACGAGAAGGGCGGCAAGGAGGGCAAGGCGGAGCATCGGCGCAGTCTGCAACGGTCGCGGGTTCGAGCGCAAGCGCGCGACCTGACGGTCGCGACCCATCCTGACGGATGGGAGGGAGTTTTCGCTGGCGGGAAACTTCTAAGGCGCAAGCTCCGAGCCTGGAGAAGCCCGGGTGTACGCCTGCGGCCACGGCGCGTGTGGGACAACGACCGGACTCGGCGATTTTCGTTCCACCGTCCTCGGCCGTTGCGGTACTGTGGCGTCGTTTGACCATGGGACGTCCGTTTGTCCGAGACGCACGCCGGTCTGACCGACGAGATGAAGGTCGAGATCCAGGAGACCTACCGGCGCTGGCTAGGCAATCGCGGTTTCAAGCCCCGACGCGGCCAGCGGCAGATGATCGCCGACATCGCCCGGGGCCTCACCGACGGCGACCGCCTGTGCGTGGTCGAGGCGGGCACGGGTACCGGCAAGACCGCGGCCTACTGCCTGGCGGCGATCCCCATCGCCAAGGCCCAGGAAAAGCGCGTGGTGATCTCCACGGCGACGGTGGCGCTGCAGGAACAGGTGGCGCTGCGGGATCTTCCGGACCTGCAACGCCACGCCGGACTCGATTTCACCTTCGCCCTCGCCAAGGGCCGGAACCGCTACCTCTGTCCGAAGCGGCTCGACGACCGCCTTGCCTACGACCCGGACCGCGACGGCGCCCTGTTCGCGCCCCCGGAAGCAGAGCATCTCGCCGTCTACCGGCGCATGGACACGGCTTTCGACAAGGGCTCCTGGGACGGCGATCTCGACAGTTGGGACGACAGCGTCCCGCCGGGGGCGTGGTCGCCGGTCACCAACGACCGCGCCGGTTGCCTCGGTCGTCGGTGTGCCTACTACCACCAGTGTCCGGCATTGCGGGCGCGATCGGACACGGCCGAAGCCGACGTCGTGGTGGCCAACCACGATCTGGTGCTGACGGACCTGCGCATCGGCGGCGGCGTCGTGCTGCCGGACCCGGCGGAGTCCCTCTTCGTTCTCGACGAGGCGCACCACCTGCCGGACAAGACCCGCGACCGGTTCACCAGCCATGTGGCGGTGCGCGGCTGCTCAGAGTGGATCCGGGAGATCGCATCGAGCGTCGACACCATGGCGCGGCGCTTCAACCAGCCCCGGGAGGTGCAGCGCGCCCGCGAGCGCCTGGCGGATGAAGCGGGGGACGCACCGGATCTGATCGCCAACGTGGACACCATCGTCCGCGACCTGCCGTTCCAAGGCGACGAGCAAACCGAGACCTATCGTTTCCCCTTGGGTGAGATCCCGGACGAGCTCGCCGAGATGGCGGTGCCCTTGGGAAGGTCCTTCGGCAACGTGGCCGGCATCCTGGGGGATCTCGGCGTGGACATCGAAGAAGTGATCGAGGGTAACCTGGATTGGAGCCATGCGGATCAGGTGGAAGCGTGGCTGCCGACCATCGGTCAACTGGCGAGCCGTGCCGCGGGCGCCGAAGCCCTGTTCAGCGACTATGGCGCCCACGGCGAGGCGATGGCGGCGCGATGGGCCTCGCGCCGTCCCTCGGATGCGCGGGGCGACGTCGAGTTGACGAGCGCGCCGCTCGCCCCCGGCGACATCCTGAAGGAGAGACTCTGGGAGACCTGCCATGGTGCGCTCGCCACATCCGCAACGCTCTGCGCCCTAGGGCGTTTCGACCGCTTCCTGGAGTCCGCTGGTCTCGACGGCGAGGTCGGCCAGTCGCGCATCGCCAGTCCGTTCGACTTTCCCCGCATCGCGACGTTCTCGGTGCCGCGCATGGGGGCCGATCCCTCGGATGCTCGTGCCCATACGGAGGAGGTGGCGTCGCGTCTGCCGGACCTCCTCGACAGGGAACCGAGCGCACTGGTCCTGTTCACTTCCTGGCGGCAGTTCGATCTGGTCGTCGAGTCGTTGCCGGAGGAGATCCGGGAACGCTGCCACGTCCAGGGGGAGCGGTCCAAGCAGCGCCTGGTCCAAGATCACCGCGCGGCGGTCGACCGCGGCGAATCCAGCTATCTATTCGGTCTCGCGAGCTTCGCCGAAGGTCTGGACCTGCCCGGGGACTATTGCCGCCACGTGATCATCACGAAGATCCCGTTCGCCGTTCCGGACGACCCGGTGGACCAGGCGGTGTCGGAATGGCTCGAGAAACACGGTCGCAATCCCTTCATGGAACTGTCGTTGCCGGACGCTTCCCTGCGCCTCGTACAGGCCTGCGGCCGACTGATCCGCCACGAGACAGACGGCGGCTGGATCACCCTGCTCGACCGCCGCATCCTGACCCGCCGCTACGGCGAATCGCTGCTGGCGGCTCTCCCGCCCTACCGTTTGGAGACCTGACCCGACGTCCACCGCGTCAACCAATAGTCGACGCTGGTGTAGCGGCCGCCGCCGGTGAAGAACAGCGACAGCAGCATGACGAAATACATGGCGGCGAACTCGATGCCGTTGTTGAGGATCGTCACCGAACCCCGACCGGTCAGCCAGGAGTAGTCGCCGTGCTCTTTCAGGATCGAGATGATCCGCGCCTTGCGGGGGGCGGCCTCCATGACCCGGTCGTTGGCGAGCCAGCTCGTCGAGTCGGACAGCGCCAGCCAGCCGTTGTCCCAATGCACGGCGAACGCCGCGACGAGCATGGTGGCCATCAACGGGATCGACACCAGGCGCGTGAGGAGCCCGGCGAGCAGCAGCGCACCGCCGACGAGCTCGGCCGACATGGCGAGGAAGACCATCACCCCGGGGAACGGCAGGCCGAGGCTCGATTCGAACCAGGCCACCTGACTGTCGAAGTGGACGTATTTGATCCAGCCGGCCTGGATCATGACCGGGGCCAGGATGAGACGCAGCAACAGTGCGGGCACGCCGTCGAACGGTCGCAGTTTGTCCAGGGTCGTGTCGTAGAGGCGGATGGGGCTCATTGTGTCTCCTGTTGAAGGTGTCTCCTGTTGAAGGTGTCTCCTGTTGAAGGTGTCTCCCGTTGAAGGTGTCTCCCGTTGAAGGTGTCTCCCGTTGAAGGTGTCTCCCGTTGAAGCCGTGTGTGTTTGGACCGTCCGCGTGGATCGCCGGTTCGACGTCGCGCGACTCTGGTAGAACGGGCGTTCATCGTGGATAGTAGCGCGAACCCAATGCCCACTCCCATGCGGATCGCATCCCTCGCCGAACTCGTGCCGAACGACGAGGTAACCCACTGTTACCGGGGTCTCGACCCTGAAGCACCGGACGACTACCGCCAGTTGGCGTCGCTGCTCGTGGACGACTGGCGAGTCCGTACCGTCCGTACCGTGGGCATCGGCGGCGGGCAGGGCGCCGGCAAGTCGACGCTGGGCCGGTTGATCGTCGATGCGGGCGAAGCCCTGGGAGTGCGCATCGAGGTTCTCTCCATCGACGACTTCTACCTCACCCGGGAAGAGCGGCACCGTCTCGCCGAGGACGTGCATCCCCTGCTCGCCACTCGTGGCCCACCGGGAACCCACGATGTGGGGCTCCTGCGCGAGACGCTGGCCGCCCTGCGCGAACCGGGCGACGTACAGGTGCCCCGTTTCGACAAGGGCATCGACACGCGCACCGGCTACCAGACGCGGCGCGGCGCGGTGGACATCGTCGTGTTGGAGGGATGGTGCGTGGGTGCGACCGCTGCGGGAGAATCCGTTCGCGAGCCGATCAACGCGCTGGAACGGGATCACGATAGCGACGGCCGCTGGCGGTCGACGGTGGAGACGGCGCTGCGCGACTCGTACGCGGAACTGTTCGCCGATCTGGACGCCCTGGTGTTTCTGCAGGTTCCCGGGCTCGACGCGGTCAGGCGATGGCGCCTGCAACAGGAGGGCGAGCGCGCACCGGAACTGCGGCTGACCCCGGCCGAGGTGAACCGGTTCGTCGAGCACTACGAGCGCATCACGCGACGCATGCTCGTTGCCCTGCCGGCGAGCGCCGACGTGGTGGTCGAGTTGGACGACGACCATCGCATCGCCGGCCTGTGCTTCACAAGCGCGAACGCCTGATCCGGCCCGAACAACCCGTTCAGAATCCGTTCAGTTCCGCCTCCCCATACTCCGCACATCGATATTGTCCTGACGGAGCCGGTGACATGTGGAAGCAAAGCGTTCTGATCGGAGCAGCCCTGACCACGGCGACCGCGTTGGCGGACGTCCGTTACGTCGACGCCCCGGTCACCCAGGTTGAGCCGATCATCGAAACCGTGGCCTACACCGAGCCCGAGGAACGGTGCTGGTTCGAGGAGGTCGACGTGCGTCCGCTTGGCGCGGCGCAAAGCGCGACGACGCCCCTCATCGGTGCGCTCATCGGTGGCGCCATCGGCAATGCGGTGGGCCACAAGAAGCGCAACAAGCAGGTCGGCGCCGTTGTGGGCGCGCTGATCGGGGGCAGCATCGCCGCCGATATCGACCGCCAGCAGTCGCGCACCCAGGTGTCGAGCACCCGGCGGGTCCGGCAGGAGGTCTGCGAGGTTGTCTCCGAGACGAAGTACCGCCGCGAGGTAACGGGCTACCTGGTGACCTACGAACTCGGCGGCGAGTCGTACCAGACGCGCCTGCAGCGTAACCCCGGCGACACCGTCCGGCTTCGCGTCAGCGTCCGTCCGGCATAACGGCGTTGCGCGTCGGCGGAGTACAATGGCGTGGCCTCACAATGGCTGATGACGCGATGCGAAAGAGGCTCGCTGCTGTTGTTCTCTTCGGTGCTCTCGTCGGCGTGGGCGGGGTGTTCGCCTCGGCCGCAGAGCGGGCTCCCGCCGACGAGGTACCGGACGCGGAGCGCGAGCCGCCCGCTGAACGGGACGGTCCCAAGCCGTCCGCGAAACGGATCTCCCTCGAAGACGCCACGGAGATCGTTCGCCAAGCTTATGGCGGACGCATCGTGTCGGCCACGCCGGCCGAAGCGCGGCCATCGCCGAACCGTCCCAGGGAGAGCGGTTTCCGTATCCGGGTGGACGTCGACGGGCGGGTCAAGACGGTATTCGTCGACGGTCGTGGGCGCATCTACGAGCAGGCCGAGTTCTAAGTCCCGACAAACGACGCCGCCATGCGCCTCCTGATCGTCGAAGACGAAGTGCTGCTCGCCGCGCAGGTGGACAAGTTCCTGCGCGACCAGGACTTCGTCGTGGATGTCGCCTCGGACGGCGAGGAAGGGCTGTACTATGCGCGTGAGTACGACTACGACGCGGCGGTCATCGACTTGGGCCTGCCCAAGCTCACGGGCATCGAGCTGATCCGCACGCTTCGCCGGGAGCGCAACAAGATGCCCGTGCTGATCCTCACCGCCCGCAGCGACTGGCGCGACAAGGTCACAGGTCTCGAGGCGGGCGCCGACGACTACCTGACCAAGCCGTTCCACATGGAGGAGCTGCTGGCGAGACTCAAGGTATTGATCCGCCGCGCCGCGGGGTTCGCATCGGCGGTGATCGAACATGGACCGCTGCACATGGACACCCTGAGCAAGGAGGTACACGTAGACGGCGGCTTGGTGGACCTGACCGCGTTCGAATACCGCGTGCTGGAGTTTCTCGCCATGAATCCCTCCCGGGTCATATCCAAGGCCGAGTTGACCCAACATCTCTACGAACAGGACTTCGACCGCGACAGCAACGTCATCGAGGTCTTCGTCGGCCGGTTGCGCCGCAAACTCGACCCGGACGGTCGCTTGAGGCCGATTCGCACGGTTCGGGGTCAGGGATACCGTTTCGCCTTGGAATCGGATGCCTAGCCCGCATTCTTCACCACGTCGCTTGTGCGAATGACGAAGGCGTAGGAAATCAGTTGCTTGTGTCTGAATCCCGCAAGTGGTCGTCGCGGCCCCTGGTGAGAAATGCGGGCTAGTGTCCGTGGCCTCGGGCGTGCTGTGGCGCGCTCCTTCGGGCTGCAGGCCCGGCTGCTGCTGACGACCGCACTGGTGCTGACGACCTGCCTGGGGGCCGCCGTGTGGGTCCTCGACCGCACCCACAAGGATGCAGTCCGGAACGGCGCGGCGGAGCAACTGCGCGCCGTGACGAACGGTTTGCTGAGCGCCGCGGAGGAACACGGCGATGTGCTTTCCTTCGGCAAGGCCCTCGGCGACCCACGCTTCGGCCAACCGAACTCGGGACTCTACGCCTACGTGGAGCGCGCCGACGGTACGGTTGTCTGGCAGTCGCCTTCGATGTTGGCCAGCGGGGTCGACGCGCGCCGGCCGCTGAAGAGACGTCCGGCGCCCAGCGAGTCGGTGTTCGAACGGGCGGACACGGGCACCGGTCCGGAGCGGTTCGTCATGGCCTACACCGTGATCTGGGAGTCGCTTGACGATGCCGAGTTCACCGTCTGGGTGTTGGCCGACCGCTCCCCGTTCCGCGCGCAGATTCTCGAGTTTCGCCGCAAGAGCACCATCGGTCTGGCGAGCGCCGCGGCGATCTTCATCGTCATCCAGTTCGCCGCGTTGCGCTGGGGCCTTGCCCCGGTGCGCCGCATGGCCGGCCGCATCCGAGGCATCGAGACCGGCACGGACGCCGACATCGGCGACGACTATCCCCGTGAGCTATCGGGGCTCGCCCGCAACGTGAACCGGTTCGTCGCCTACGAGAAGGACAACCGCGACCGCTACCGACGCGCCATGGACGACCTGGCACACAGTCTGAAGACGCCCCTGGCCGTCTTGAAGAACGCCTTGCGCGAGTTCAACGGGTCGGACGCGGGCATGATCCGCGACCAGGTCGAGCGTATGGAGACGACGGTCACCCACCAGCTGTCCCGGGCGGCGGCGGTGCGCACTGTGCTGCCCAAGGAATCGGTGCCGGTCATGGCCGTTGCCGAGCGCATCACCCACGCGCTGGAACGTGCCTACGTGGACAAGCGGATCGCCGTGGAGCTCGCCGACTCAAGACTGGCCGTGCGTGTCGACGAGAGGGACCTCCTCGAGATGCTCGGCAACCTGATCGAGAACGCCTTCAAGTACACGCACTCGCGAGTCCGAATCGCCACCCGCGCCACCGACGGACGGTGTGCGATCGTCATCGAAGACGACGGCGCCGGCATCGCGCCGGCCGACCGGGAACTCGTGCTGCGCCGGGGCACCCGGGCCGACACCGCAAGCGCCGGTCACGGCATCGGTCTGGCGGTCACCGTCGAACTCGCGGCCGTCTACGACGGGGACCTCACGATCGACGACAGCGAACTCGGTGGTGCCGAGGTACGCTTGGAACTACCACTTGGCCCGTAGGGGCGAGGCTTGTCCTCGCCCATCGCCGCGCCGCTCACGACGCGGATTCCTCGTCCCATGACTGGCGCTGCACCGCGATTCGATCGGCATCGCGCAGGATCTCGTCCGCGCGGCGGGCCAGCTCCTTGGGGATCGTGCCCAGCTCATGCAGACGCCGCTCGTAGTCGGCGACCATGTTGCGGTTGAGGGACGGATCGATCTCCATCCGGCGCTCCAGCTCGGTGATGAGGGACGCCGCGTCGGCCATGGTTTGTTGACGCTCGACATGCCGATCGCGCACGGTCGTGCGCGCCTCGAAGACCGCGTCGCACTGTTCCCGAAACTGCTTCCACAGTCGCTGGTCCGCACGCCGGGGCAAAGGACCGACGGACTTCCACCGACGTTGCAGCGCCTTCAGGCTCTCGGCCTGGTCGGTGACGCGGTCGCCGGACTCGCGCACCAGCATCGCCTCGGCGACGATCTCCTCCTTCAGGGCGATGTTGCGATCCCATTCCTCCTTCAGCCGACCGTGAAGATCGTCGGCGAGCTGCTCGAACCGGGTGGTGACCTCGCGGCCGCTCTTGCGGTCCACGGGGTGGTATTGGCGCCACTCGGCACGAGCCTGGCGCAGCACCCTCTCGACGCCGCGCCAGTCGGCATGTTCCCAGTCGTTGTCGGCGACGTAGTCCTCGAGGACGCCGACGATGGCCTGGCGCTGCTCGAGATTGAATTCCCGCCGGTCGGCCTGCTCCTTGAAATAGAGGCGACAGGGCTCGAAAGCACGTTCCGCGGCGCGGTCGAAGCGCCGTTGCAGATCCCAATCGCGACGCGTATCCACGGCTCCGAACTCGTTCCATTGGGCACGCAGCGACTTGACGACGCGCATCTGTTCGTGGGGATCCAGCGGGCGCTCCGCCATCTCCTCCAGTTGTTGACACAGGGCTTCGCGCTTGGGTGCCTGGGCGTAGGTCCGCCACTCGCGCAGTTCGCGGACGCGCGATCCGAGTTCGGCGAGTTCCGCGCTCAAGGTCTGGGCCTTGCCGCGTGGCAGGCGCTTGACGAGATCGTGCAGGCGTCGGTCGCGATCGATCGCTTCCTGCACGGCGCCGTCTTCGATCTTCAGGCGTAGCTCGGCCAGGAGCTTGGTTGCTTCCGCCACCATCGCCTCGACATGGGCCTCCGAACGTTCTTCGGAAGCCTCCAACTCGTGTTTGCGCTGGATGAGGGCCAGGAGTTCCGCGGGTTGCGGCAGATCCTCCGGCCACGCGTAGCGGTCGATGAGCGCATCGACGTCCTGCCACTCGCCATGGACCCGGCGACCGACATCCCCGGCGTCGGCAGATTGCCCCTCGGCGTCGGGAACGGTGTGACCCAGGATGTCGCGCGCCTTCGGGGCGAGGGAGAGCGCCCGCTCGATGTCGTCGATGCGGGTAGTCACCGTCGCGAGTATCTCGCGGAACCTGGCACTGGACTCCCGCTCCGGCGGCTTGATGTCCGCGCCGGCGTTCCACTTGGCTGCGAGTTCTTCCTCGGCGCGGCGAAGGTCGTCGCGCGTACCGGCTTCGAGGCCGGCGGCGATCGCCTCCACCGCGGCTTGGTGCAACGCCTCGGCGTTGGTCAGCAAGGCCTCGAAGTTGGTCTGGACGGCGGCTTCGGGAACCTTCGGCGGTTGCCGTCGGACCGGAAAGCGGGCGCGGATGGCATTGATGTCCCGCGCCACCACGCCGAATCGCGAGAGTTCGTCGTCGGTGGCCTCGACCGCCGCCAAGTGATCCTTCCAGTCGCGTTCTATGGCGTCGCGCCGGGCGCCGAAGTGGGGATCGTCGTCGAGCAGCGCCAGGGCCGCCTCGAGCATCTGCTCAGTTTGCGTATTCTCCTCGTCCCGTCGGCTTGACGCCGTGCGCAACGTGGCGAGCCGGCCACGGGCGACGCGGTGCATCGACTTGTCGCGGCCGCGGCTGGATCGTTCCAGTTCCGCCAGAGATTGCGGATCCCACGTCGCCTCGACCACCGCCAGTCGAACATCCGCACGGACGTTCTTGCCCAGGGCCTCGGCCAACGCGCCCTTGTCGGCCATCGCCCCGGCAGCTCGAACGGCCTCCCCGGGCTCTTCCGCATCCGACAAGGCGGCCCGCAGCACCGTGGGGTGGTGACGAATCGACTCGGGGGTGTCGTCGTCGATGACGGCGAGCAGTCGGGACAGAGCCTCGCCGCCGAGCGCGGTGTCGTCGAGAGACTTGACGAGAACGTCGGGTCGGGTCAGGCGTGCGAGGGCACGGAGCCGCACCTCGCGAGAGGAATCCTCCTCGAAAACGCGCGCGAACGTCTCCTGATCAGCATCCCCCAGGGCGGCGAGGGCGGCGATTCGGTCGGCGGAATTCTCCGCATCGAGACGCGGCTTGCGGTTGAACAGCTTGCGTAACATGGTTCCAGGCTCTCACGACATGACCCGACATGGCTTAAACCGCATCCCGACGGACATGTTGCGGAGTCGAGCGCGCCCTAGAGGGAAGCGTGCTTGTGAGAGACGCGACCGCTGGGCGGCCGCCGGTGTCCCGCAGATGTCCGCCGTGAAGCGGCTCGGTGTGCTTTGGACGACGGCGGGGCGACGACCGCAGGCTCTCCACAGGGGCGCTGCGCGGTGCGCTTTGCGCGAACTGGAGTCGGGCCACGAGCAGCTCCTCTAAGGGTTCGGGAACGAACCACCGCCGACCAAATGACTTGCCATTGTGCGACCAGCGGACGTTCGACGCAAATTCCCGCTCGGTTCGACTCACAGCGGTGCGTACGGGGCGCCCACTAGGGTAACGTGGGCCGCCGAGGTCTCGACAAGGAGATGGGCATGGCTCGATGGGACAGGGGCGGCGAACCGTCGATTCCCGATTGGTTCTGGACCGCGGTGGAGACCGAATCCGGCAAACACACCGTCGAAGTGGACGAGTGCGACGTCTTCTATCAGACGTGGGGTGAGCCTTCGGGCACGCCGATGCTCCTCATCCACGGCATGAACGCCCACAGCCACTGGTGGGATTTCATCGCCCCGCAGCTCACCGACACCTACCGCGTAGCGGCGATGGACCTCACGGGAATGGGGGACTCGGACTACCGCTACGCCTACGATGCCGAGACCTACGCGGCGGAGATCGTCGCCGTCTGCGACGACGCCGGGTTCGGCGACGACGTGGTGGTGGTCGCGCACAGCTTCGGCGGCGTCATGGCCACCAAGGCGGCGAATCTGTTTCCCGGACGCTTCGGTGCGCTCGTTCTGGTCGACTCGGGCATTCGTCCGCCCGACGAGCCGGTCCCCACCGACGGCCCGATGATGGGCGGTGGCCGCGCCAAGGTCTATCCGAGCCGCGAGGTCGCCTTGGAGCGCTTCCGCCTGTTCCCTCCGCAACCGTGCGCCAACGACTACATCCTCACCCACATCGCCCGCCACTCGCTGATGCGCGCCGATGGCGGCTGGGCGTGGAAGTTCGACGAGGAACTCCCCCTGACGCTGAAGGGCGGCGAACGCCACCCGGAGGACTACACGGGGCTCGGGCTACCGGTGGGAATCATCTACGGGGAGCACAGCGAGTCGTGCAGGAAGAACACCGTGGACCACACTGCGGGACTCATCCCGGGAGACGTGCCGGTGGTGGAGGTGGCGGATGCCCAGCACCACGTGTTCCTGGACCAACCGCTGGCTTTCGTGCACGCGCTGCGCCAAATAACCGGCTGTATGCACTAGCGTTCTTGAGACGCCGCTATCTCTACAGTTGAACGGAGTTTTTTCGCGGCGGGAGACAGCGGCTCGTAGGGGCGACGCTTGTCGTCGCCCGTCTTCGTTCACCACGGGCGACCACAAGGGTCGCCCGTACGATGGGCATTGTGCGATTTCTCGTCGGTCGGAGGCGCAGCCTCGCTGGGTGTTCGGTCGGACCCAGGCGACCCGATCGGGCCTCGCGCGAACCTTATTCAATTGCGGAAGCAGTCGATGGCCTTCTGATCTCGGACTTCAATCCCAGCTCAACGCCCCGCCCGTCTGGTACTCCGTCACCCGGGTTTCGAAGAAGTTCTTCTCTTTCTTGAGATCCATGATCTCGGACATCCACGGGAACGGGTTCTTGACGCCGGGGAACTGCTCCGTCAAGCCGATTTGGGCCAGGCGGCGGTTGGCGATGAACTGCAGGTACTCCGCCATGGTGTTGGCGTTCATGCCGAGCACGCCGCGGGGCATCGTGTCCCGGGCGTAACGGGTTTCGAGTTCGGTGCCCTCGAGAATCATGCTGGTCGCGAGGTCCTGCATCTCCTCGTCCCACAGGTGCGGGTTCTCCAGCTTGATCTGGTTGATGACGTCGATGCCGAAGTTCACGTGCATGGACTCGTCGCGCAGGATGTACTGGAACTGCTCCGAGGTGCCGGTCATCTTGTTGCGCCGCCCCATGGACAGGATCTGCGTGAAGCCGCAGTAGAAGAAGATGCCCTCCAGGACGCAGTAGTAGGCGATCAGGTTCTTCAGCAGCGCCTTGTCGTTCTCCACCGTGCCGGTCTGGAAGTTCGGATCGGCTAGCTCCTTGGTGTACTTGAGCGCCCAGGACGCTTTGTGGGCGACCGTCGGGACCTCGTGGTACATGTTGAAGATTTCGCCCTCGTCCATGCCCAGCGACTCGATGCAGTACTGGTAGGCGTGGGTGTGGATCGCCTCCTCGAACGCCTGGCGCAGGAGGTATTGGCGGCACTCCGGATTGGTGATGAGCCGGTAGACCGAGAGCACGAGGTTGTTGGCGACAAGGGAGTCCGCCGTCGAAAAGAAACCGAGGCTGCGCTTGACGATCACGCGCTCGTCGGCGGAGAGCCCGTCGTCGGACTTCCACAGCGAGACGTCCGCGGTCATGTTGATCTCCTGGGGCATCCAGTGGTTGGCGCAACCGTCCAGGTATTTCTGCCACGCCCAGTCGTACTTGAAGGGCACGAGCTGGTTGAGGTCCGCGCGGCAGTTGATCATGCGTTTCTGATCCACCGTGACGCGTTGGCTCTCCCGCATCTCCGAGTCGTGGTCCAGACGCGCCGCCACTGCGTCGTGGATGGCATGGTTCGGTTCTGCAACGGTCGTCGCGGCCGTGTCGACGGGCCGCATTATCGTCTCGACGGACGCGGATGGCACCGCGCCGTCGAGACGGTCGACCGGTGCCTTCGCGATAGTCACCGGCGGCGGGTTCGGCAGGGCGACTTCCCGAACCGGAGGCGTTGGTGCCAATACCGGTTCGGCGGCGGATGGTCCCTCGTCTCGCCAAGCAGGATCGAGGGTTAAGGTTGCCTCTTCGGCAGGAAATTGCGGTTCGTCTGGCGCGACCCCAGAAGGGTTCGCCTTCGGCTGTTGTTCCCCGGGGAGAATTCGCGCAGCGAATTCTCCAGACGAACGCGCAGCGTTCGCGTTCGCGTCGTAGTCATCCCAACTCAACATAGTTCGTTCCTTGTTTTCGTTCGTGTCTGCTTCCTATTGACACGCTTCGCAATCTGGATCGTCGATCGAACAGGCGGCGGGCACGCCTGCGGGCTCACCCAAGGTCTCCTCTGGCGCCGTTTGGACCGGCGGTGCCGCGACGGAGGCTGGGCCCGAGTCCGCGGCGACGGCGTTCAGGTTGCCGTCTGCCCGGTCGAGCGTCGACTTCTCGGTGCTGGTGGCGCCCAACGCCCGCAGGTAGTAGGTGGTCTTGAGCCCCCGGAGCCACGCCATCTGGTACGTGACCTCGAGCTTCTTGCCCGTGGCGTTGTCCATGTAGAGGTTCAGCGACTGGGCCTGGTCGATCCACTTCTGCCGCCGGGAGGCGGCGTCCACCAGCCAGCGCGGCTCGACTTCGAAGGCGGTGGCGTAGAGCTGCTTGAGCTCGTCCGGGGCCCGGTCGACGGCGGCTAGGCTGCCGTCGAAGTACTTCAGGTCGTTGACCATCACCTTGTCCCACAGACCCAGGCGTTTCAGGTCGTGGACCATGAACGGGTTGACCACCGTGAACTCGCCGGACAGGTTCGATTTGACGTAGAGGTTCTGATAGATCGGCTCGATGGACTGCGACACGCCGACGATGTTGGCGATCGTCGCGGTGGGCGCGATGGCCATGACGTTGGAGTTGCGCATGCCGTTGGCGCGCACCCGCGCACGGACCTTCTCCCAGTTCAGCGTCGTGGACATGTCGACGTCGAGGTACTTCGACCCCCGCTGGTCCGCGAGGCGCTTCAACGAGTCAATGGGGAGTATCCCGTGGCTCCACAGCGAGCCTTCGAAGGTGGCGTAGCTGCCGCGCTCCTTGGCGAGTTTCGACGACGCGTCGATGGCGTAGTACGACAGCGCCTCCATGGACCGGTCGGCGAATTTCACGGCCGCGTCGGAGGCGTAGGGAATACGCTGCTTGTAGAGCGCATCCTGGAATCCCATGATGCCGAGGCCCACGGGCCGGTGGCGCATGTTCGACGTGCGGGCCTGCGGCGTCGCGTAGTAGTTGATGTCGATGACGTTGTCGAGCATCCGCACCGCGGTCCTGACGGTCTTCTTGAGCTTGCGCGTGTCGAGCTCGCCGCCGTCGACGTGCTGGGCTAGGTTGACCGAGCCCAAATTGCATACCGCGATCTCGTCCTTCGACGTGTTGAGGGTGATCTCGGTGCACAGGTTCGACGAGTGCACGACGCCGGTATGCTGCTGCGGCGAACGCAGGTTGCAGGTGTCCTTGAAGGTGATCCAGGGATGCCCGGTTTCGTAGAGCATGGACAGCATCTTGCGCCATAGCTCGCTCGCCTTAACCCGTTTGAACAGCATCATCTCGCCGTTCTGCGTCATGGCTTCGTATTCCTCGTAGCGCTTCTCGAACGCGGCCCCGAAGAGGTCGTGCAGATCGGCCACCTCGTTGGGCGAGAACAGCGTCCAGTGGCCGTCTTCGAAGACGCGCTTCATGAAGAGGTCCGGCACCCAGTTGGCGGTGTTCATGTCGTGGGTTCGGCGGCGGTCGTCGCCGGTGTTCTTGCGCAGTTCCAGGAACTCCTCGATGTCGAGGTGCCAGGTCTCCAGATACGAACACACGGCGCCCTTGCGCTTGCCTCCGTTGTGGGCCAGAGCGCTCGTCGTCATGTACGACTCGTCGCCTTCCACCTTGAGGTCGACCACGAACGGGGCGGGTGCCAAGGGTTCGACGTGGCGGACGCGGCTGAACACCCAGTTCTTCACGACGAGCCAGTTGCGCTTGGTCAGCGGCCTGCAGCCCAACCTCGTGGCCAGTTCCGTGACGGCGGGAATGCGGATGTCGTAGGCCTTGACGATGCCTTCGAAGCGCGCCTTCGAGCCATCGTCGCGGGTGGCTTCGTGGTCCTGACGACGCTCCCGGTACTGCCCGGCGGTGGGCACGCCCAAGCGCAGCATCTGGTAGCGAACGCCTTCGGCCAACGCTTCCGAGGTGCTCGTGAAGTAGATCTCCTTGCCTCGGCTGATGCCCCCGTCGGTTTCCAGTAGTCCTTGCAGTAGGGCGAGCGTCTGCGAGTGCGGCAGGTGGCTGAACCGGCGGGCGATGCGCTTCTGGCCATTCGCCCCGTAGAGATCCTCGTGAGCGAATTCGAGAACGCGCTGTCCGGCACTGCGGTATTGCCCGGTGGTGCCGTCGCGGACCAGGCCGGCACCGGTGGCCCAGCGAATCTGTCGATAGTGGCCACCCCGACCGGTGACCCAATGATGGATGCCGCGGGCCGCCAGGTATGACGTGACGAAGTCGAGGTGGTCGTCCTGTTCCGGGTTGCCGGAGACACCCCACTCCAACCCGTGGGCGGAACAGTGGCCATCGCCCAGCAGAATGCCGTACAGGCGGGCATCGTCGTCGTCGAACCCGGCGACCGGAACGACCTCCTTGGGGATCACCTGCGCGACGTAGTCGCCGGTGCCGAGTTCGCCGGCGTCCACCCACTCGGGCTTGACCTTGCCCTTCGCCAGCCAGTCCAGGGTCCGGTCGTTGGCCTGTTCCATGGGCACGTTACGGATCGCCCAGAACGGATGGCCTGCCGTGACGTGGAGCGGCTTGACGCTGTGTTTGACGCGGACTTCCACCATGGGGTCCGTCTGGTTGTAGGTCATCGTGTCCAAGACCTGGCGGTACTCGCCGCGTTGGCCGAGCACGAGGTCGTCCTTGGTCACGTCCCGAATCCGCTTGATGCCGTCGGCGGTATGCACGCGGGTGTCGGGGGCGAAGCACTGGTTGACGGCCACGGCGGTGTCGTTGACCACTTTGAGGAACGGCACGACGCCCTGGGACTTGCCGTTGGTACCCTTAATGTAGGAACCGAGGGCCCGGACCGGCGTCCAGTCGTTGCCGAGTCCACCAGCCCACTTGGACAGCAGCGCGTTGTCGCGGATGGCGCTGTAGATGCCGTCGAGGTCGTCGGAGACCGTGGTCAGGAAGCAGGACGACAGCTGCGAACGCATGGTGCCGGCGTTGAACAGCGTCGGCGTCGAACTCATGTAGTCGAAGGACGATAGCAGGTCGTAGAACTCGACGGCGCGCGACTCCGGGTCGTCCTCCTGGATGGCGAGCCCCATGGCGACGCGCATGAAGAACACTTGGGGCAGCTCGAAGCGGGTGTCGTTGCTGTGGATGAAATAGCGGTCGTAGAGCGTCTGCAGGCCGAGGTAGGTGAACTGCAGGTCGCGTTCCGGCTTGAGGGCCTGGCCCAAGCGCTTGACGTCGAACCGCTTGAGTTCCGGCGCCAGCAGTTCCAGTTCGACGCCCCTGTCGATGAACGCCGCGAGCGCTTGGCCGTAGATCTCGGCCATCTCCGTCTGGGTGGCCTGGGCGACCCCGCCCCGGGTGGTGACGTCGACACCGAGAAAGGTCAGCGCCTCGGTACGGAGTTGGTCGAGCAGCAACCGCGCCGTCACGTAGGTGTAGTTGGGTTCCTCCTCCACCAGTGTGCGGGCGGTGATGAGCAGGCTCGTGGCGACGTCTTCGGCGGCGATGCCGTCGTACATGTTGGCGAGCGCCTCGTTGATGATGCGCTCCGGGTCGACATCGGTTAGCCCTTCGCAGGCCTCCGTGACCAGGGTGCGAATGCGGGCGACGTCCAGCGGCAGCCGGCTGCCGTCGGGCGCGACGACGTTGAAGCCCGTATTGACCGCGGGCTCCGTCGTGTCTTCAGCCGCGTTGGCCGCCCGGATGCGCGCCCGTTCCTCGCGGTAGAGCACGTAGTCCCGCGCCACCTTGTGCTCGCCGGAGCGCATGAGCGCGAGTTCCACCTGGTCCTGGATCTCCTCGATGTGGATCGTGCCGCCGGAGGGGAGTCGGCGTCTGAAGGTGCCACTGATTTGGTCGGTCAGCTGCACCACCAGCTCGCGGATGCGCGACGAGGCTGCGGCCGTGCCGCCCTCGACGGCGAGGAACGCCTTGGTCAACGCTACCTGGATCTTGTCGTCGTCGTAGGTGACCACGGTGCCGTTGCGCTTGATGACCCGGAGCTGGCCGGGGGCGGTGGCGACGATGGATGGCGATGGCGGCGCCGGGAGTTGATCCGCTCCGCTGGCGGTGGGCGAGGAGGTGGACGGCGCGTCGGCTTGCATGACTCTTTGATGTCTCCCTGACTACGAGCAACTAATACTGGGTATCCATCCAGGACTATAACACTGTGTCCCGAAGGTAAGGAACTGACGCGGATTCACTGGCCCAAGATGTCGAGAGGTCTATTTATGGACGCGATCTAAGAATATCGTGGCCTCTTGTCGATCCCTTGTTCCGCCGATCCTTGGCTGACTCCCAACCCCAACATATAGGTCTACGGTTCTTGCGAACCCCAACATACGGCGCTTCTTAGTCCATTGCAACATCTTTTCGATGTGGACTGGATGTGGAAATTAGGGGTCGAATCCTGGGCACTTGCCTGTATGAGCTGTGCACGGATGGTGGCGATTGGCCACAGGCGTTCAACAGGATTCTCCCCAGGCTCGACGCGATGGAATAAAGCCGGCGACAAGCTGTTGGCAACCGGTGCGCCAACCGTCGGGATCGGTTGATAACCCTGTTGATAAGCCGCTAATGTCGGTCGCGGGGGAGCGTGTTTGGTGGAGAAACTCGTGGCGTACGTACTCGCCATCGATCAGGGCACATCCAGCTCTCGAGCAATCGTGTTCGATGATCGGGGTCGCGAGGTGGGTGCCGCGCAGCGACCCTGCGAGGCGATGTATCCCGACGACGGCTGGGTGGAACAGGATCCCGAGACGTTGTGGATGGCGACCTTGACCGCGGGTCGGGAGGCCATCGCCGCGAGCGGCGTGAACCCCGCTTCCATCGCCGCCATCGGCATCGCCAACCAGCGGGAGACCACCCTGCTGTGGGAGGCGCGCACCGGGGCGAGCGTCGGCAACGCCATCGTCTGGCAGGACCGCCGCACCGCCGCGCGGTGCGAGGCGGTGCGCGGCGACGGCTTGGAGCCGGAACTGGTCGACATCACCGGCCTGTTGATCGATCCCTATTTCTCCAGCACCAAGTTGGAATGGCTGTTGGCCCGCGACGGCGTCGCGCGCCGTGCCGCGGCCGGCGAACTGCGTTTCGGCACGGTCGACAGCTTTCTCATCTGGCGGCTCACCAAGGGCGGGTCCCACGTCACGGATGCCACCAACGCCTCGCGGACCCAGCTGTTCGACATCCGCAGCCAGGCGTGGAGCGAGCGTTTGCTCGGGTACTTCGGCATACCGCCTACGGTACTGCCGGAGGTCCTCGACTGCGCCGACGACTTCGGGATCGCCGATGCCGAGTGGTTCGGCGCGCCGATTCCGATCCGCGGCGTGGCCGGCGACCAGCAGGCGGCGCTCGTCGGCCAAGGCTGCTTCACGCCCGGCATGACCAAGAGCACCTACGGCACCGGCTGCTTCCTGATCGCCAATACCGGCGCCGAGCGCGTCCGCTCGGAGGCGCGGCTGCTAACCACCGTCGGCTACCGCGTGGACGGCACGCCGACGTACGCCATCGAGGGCAGCATCTTCAACGCCGGCGTGGCGATAAAGTGGTTGCGCGACCAGGTCGGCCTGATCGACACCGCCGCCGACACCGAGGCCGCCGCCCGCCGCACCGGTGGGGACACGGGCGGCGTGTTCGTGGTCCCCGCGTTCACCGGCCTGGGCGCCCCGCATTGGCGGCCGGACGCGCGCGGCCTGGTCACCGGCTTGACCCTCGACACGGGTGCCGACGAGATCGTCACCGCCACCTTGAAGAGCGTGGCTTTCCAGACGGTGGATCTGCTCGCCGCGGCGGAATCGGACGGTGTCGCCGTGACCGCCCTGCGCGTCGACGGCGGCATGGCCGTCAATGACTGGTTCTGCCAGTTCCTCGCCGATGTCGCCGACGTTGAGGTGGCGCGCCCCGCGAACACGGAGACCACGGCCGTCGGTGCGGGCTTGCTGGCGGCGGTCGGCGGGGGTCTGCATGCCGACCTGACCACAGCTGCGCAGGCATGGCAGCTCGACGCACCGGCACGCCGCTTCCAGCCCGAGACCTCCGCGCAGACGCGATCGGACTGGCTCGCGGGCTGGCATGCGGCGGTGGAGCGGACCCTGGACCTCCCCGTCCGCGATGCCCTGACGGGGCTCCTCGATCGGCGCGCATTCGTCGCCGAGGCGGCGCGGCACCTGCACCTGGCCGAACGCCGGGACTCGTCGTTGGCGCTGATGTATGTCGATCTCGACCGTTTCAAGCAGATCAACGACGGCTTCGGTCACGCTGTGGGCGATGCGACGCTCAGGGCATTCGCGCACCTCGTCCTGACGAACGTCCGGGAGGTCGACGTGGTGGCCCGCATCGGCGGCGAGGAATTCGTCGTCCTGCTCGTCGACACCACCATGGAGGGCGCCAGGCTGGTCGCCGAGCGGATTCGCACCCGGACCCGGGCGATCGACGTGGACGGCCTGCGCGTCGACTACCAGGTCACGGTCTCCGTGGGCGTCGCGGCGAGCCGATCGGGCGAGGGTCTGGACGCGTTCATGGCGCGGGCCGATGCCGCGCTCTACGAAGCCAAGGCGGCTGGTCGGGATTGCGTGCGCGAGGCGTCGCGGGCGGGCTGACCCGTCCCCCGACAGGGACGGGGACAAGCCCCGCCCCTACGCAAGCAGGAACTCGAGCAACGCCTTCTGGGAGTGCAGCCGGTTGCCGGCCTCCACCCAGGCCACCGAGCGGGGGTCGTCGAGCATGTCCGCGCTGATCTCCTCGCCCCGGTGGGCCGGCAGGCAGTGCATGAAGAGCACGTCGTGCTTGGCCCGGTCCAGCAGGGAAGGCGTCACCTGGTAGCCGTCGAAGGCGGCTAGGCGGTCGGCCTCCTCGCCCTCGTGGCCCATGGACGACCACACGTCCGTGACCACCAGATCGGCGCCGCGAACCGCGTCGTCGGGCGAACCCGCGACCTCGACGTTGGGAGCAGGCAGGGCGTGGTCCGGCGCGTGGCCGTCTGGCGTGGCGATGCGCAACTCGAAACCGAAGAGGCCGGCGGCCTCGATGAAGGAATTGCACATGTTGTGGCCGTCGCCGATGAACGCCACCGTCGCCCCGGCAATGTCGCCCCGATACTCGTTGAAGGTCTGCACATCGGCCAGCAGTTGGCAAGGGTGGGAACGACCGGTCATGCCGTTGATCACCGGTACCGTGGCAGCACCTGCGAAGCGTTCGACGTTGGCATGCTCGAAGGTACGGATCATGACCGCGTCCACCATCTCCGAGAGCACCCGCGCGGTGTCCTCCACCGGCTCTCCGCGGCCGAGGTGCGAATCGCTCGGACTGATGGACAGGGCGTGGCCGCCAAGTTGGTGCATGCCCGTCTCGAAGGACACCCGGGTGCGGGTTGAACTCAGCTCGAAGATCATCGCCAGCGTCCGCCCGACGAGGGGTTGGTGGCGTTGGCTATCGAGCTGCATCTGCTTGAGCACCCCGGCGCGGGCGACCACCGTCTTCAGTTCTTCGCGGCTGAAGTCGGCCAGGGTGAGAAAGTGGCGCGCTGCTTGGTCGCGTCGGCGCGCCGCTTGGTCGCGGCGCGTTTGAGTTCGCTGGCGCGAACTCTGCGCGACCGGCCTTGGAGGGAGACTCCCGCTGGATTCGTTCATCGGAACGTACGTCGAGGTGCTTGCCGTCAGCGGCTAGCCGGGAAGGGCGTCGATGAGTTCGACGGCCTTGTCCACCATGGTGTCGGCTTCGGCGTCGCTCATGGTGAGCGGCGGCAGCATACGCACGACGGTGTCGGTGGTGACGTTGAGCAGCAGGCCGGCATCGACGGCGGCACCGATCATCTCGGTGCAGGGCTTGTGCAACTCGACGGCCACCATCAGGCCCAGGCCGCGGATTTCCCTGACCAGGTTGTTGCCGCGCAGCCGGTCGCGGAACCTCGCCAGCATGCGCTCGCCGAGTTCGGCGGCGCGTTCGGTCAAGCCGCCGTCGGTCAACTCGTCGACCACGGCGTTGGCGGCCGCGCAGGCCAGGAAGTTGCCGCCGAAGGTGGAGCCGTGGGTGCCGGCGACGAGCATATTCGCGGCTTCGCCGCGCGCGAGGCAGGCGCCGATGGGCATGCCGTTGCCGAGCCCTTTCGCCGTGGTGACCACGTCGGGAACCGCGGCCGTGTGCTGGAAGGCGAAGTAGCGTCCGGTGCGGCCGTTGCCGGTCTGCACCTCGTCGAGCATCAGCAGCCAGCCGTGCCGGTCGCAGATGTCCCGCAGGGCGGCGAGGTAGCCGGGGTCGGGTATGACGATGCCGCCCTCGCCGAGTACGGGTTCGACGAGCACGGCGACGACGTTCTTGTTGTTGGCGGCGATTTGCTCGATGGACCCCACGTCGTCGTAGGGAGCGCGCACGAACCCGGACAGGAGCGGTTCGAAGCCGGCATGCACCTTGCGGTTGCCGGTTGCCGTCAGGGTTGCCATGGTGCGGCCGTGGAAGCTGCCGTCGGCGACCACCGTCTGCGGCGAGTCGATCTTGCGCGCATGCCCGTAGAGGCGCGCGATCTTGATGGCGGCCTCGTTGGCCTCGGCACCGGAGTTGCAGAAGAACACGTTGTCCATGCCCGCGAGCTCGGTGAGCCGCGTCGCCAGACGTTCCTGACCGGGAATCCGGTACAGATTGGAGGTGTGCATCAGCGTCGACGCCTGCTCGGCGATGGCGGCGGCCACCTTGGGATGCGCATGGCCGAGGCCGCACACCGCGATGCCCGTCAGGGCATCGAGATAGGCCTTGCCCGTGTGGTCGTACAGGTAGCTGCCTTCACCCCGGACGAAGGCGATCGGAATGCGGTTGTAGGTGGGCATCACCGCTTGCGGGATTTCGTCCGAGACTTCCGCCATTGCTGTCTCCTGATGTGCGGGTGGGCGCGGCCCCGAAGGGCGGCCTCGAAGGGCGACCCCGAAAAGCGGGGCGGGCCCAAAAAAACAACAACGGGCAGCATGGGTGCTGCCCGGGAAACGGGCGATAGTAGCGAAGGGCTAGGGCGAGTTCAACGCGATTCGACGCCGCCCGACGCCGCCGGCGAGGTCGCGCGTGGCGTCGGCGAGGCGTTGGATCGCGGCATTCAATACCGAGCGCGCACAGCCGAAGTTGAAGCGCAGGAAACCGGGTCCGCCGAACTCCTCGCCGGCGTGTAGGCCGAGGCCGTAGCGCTCGAAGGTCGCGGCGGGGTCCTCGAGACCGAGAGCCGAGACATCGAGCCAGGCAAGATAGGTGCCCTCGACATGGGTGGTGTCGATGCCCTCGAGACTGGCAACCGCCGTTTCGAGGATGGCGGCGTTGCCCGCCAGGTACTGGTTCTGTTCGGCGAGCCACGGAGAACGGTCCTCGAACGCGGCCGTGACGGCTGCGAAGGCCAGCGGTGAATAGCTGGGCATCAGGCCAGCCCCCGCATCCTCGAAGCGCTCGCGGGTCTCGGCGTCCGGGATGACTGCCACGGCGGCGCTCAAGCCGGGGAAGTTGTAGGCCTTGGTGGGTGCGAACAGGGTAATCGAACGGCGCTCGATGGCGGGATCGAGGCTGGCGATGGCGACGTGGCGCTTGTCCGCATCGAGAATGATCGGGCAGTGGATCTCGTCGCTGATGACCGCGGTGCCGGCGTCGACGACCACCTCCGCCAGCGCCTCGAGTTCGGCTCGGTCGTAGACCCGACCGGTGGGGTTCTGAGGGTTGCAGAACAGCACCGCGGCGGTGTCGCCGCTGACCTTGGTGCCGAGATCATCGAAGTCCAGCTCCCAGCGCCCTTCGGTCCTCGCCAGCGGCGAGACCACGCCGTCGAGCCCAGACTGCGCGGGCACGTCCAGGATCGGTCCGTAGACGGGTGCGGGAACGACCAGGTTGCGACCCGCGGACGCGTAGGCGCGCGCCGCCAGGTTGAAACCGGGCACCACGCCGGGTAGCCACACCAGCCACTCCTCGTCGCACCGCCAGTGGTAGTTGTGCTCGAGCCAGTCGATGAACGCCGCCGCCAGCTCCGGGGGAACGGCCGTGTAGCCTAGGATGGGATGCTCCAGGCGCTCGCGCACCGCGTCGACGACGAAGGGCGCGGTGGGCAGGTCCATGTCCGCGACCCACAGCGGCAGCACCTCGGGGTCGGCGTACTTCTCCCACTTCAGGCTGTGGGTCCCGCGCCGGTCGATGGGCGGTTCGTGGGTGGCCATGGCTCTTATCCTCGGACTTCGGAGCCAGCGTATCGCAGGCGGTCGCGCGTGATCCATGGCGCCATGGCGGCGCGTTCCCCGCCTTCGGGTTAAACTAGTCGACCGCCAAGTCGACCGAGGATTGAGAGAACGCCATGAGCGAAGTCGTGACCACGATCGAGGAGCAGATCTCCTCGCACCCGATCCTTCTCTACATGAAGGGCTCGCCCCAGGCACCGCAGTGCGGGTTCTCCGCCCAGACGGTGCAGTGCCTGATGGCCTGCGGCGAGCGTTTCGCCTACGTCGACGTGCTCTCCAATCCGGAGATCCGGACAACCCTGCCGCAGGTGGCCAATTGGCCCACCTTCCCACAGCTCTACGTCGACGGCGAACTGGTCGGCGGCTGCGACATCGTTACCGAGATGTTCGAGGCCGGCGAGCTGGAAACGCTCATCAAGGATGCCGCCGAGAAATCCCGCAGCGACGACTGACCCGATCCCCTTCTGGCGCTGGCCAAGCCAGCGTTCCACGACACCGTGGGGTCGAAGCAGGAGTTCCGCAACGCGCCCGTCAGGGCGCGCCGGAACTCCCAACGCGCCCGTCAGCGCGCGCGCGCATTGACCACCGAGCAAAACAACTCCGCAGTGATCTGCGCGTCGTACGCCGCGCCGTGGGCCCGTTCCGCATCGTAGGGGATACCCGCCCGCCCGCAGGCCTCCGACAGCACCGTGTGGCCGTAGTGCACGGCCGCCAGCGCCACGGTGTCGATTACCGAGAAGGGATGGAACGGACTGCGTTTGACACCGCTGCGCTTCGCCGCCGCGTGGATGAAGCCGTGGTCGAAGTGGGCATTGTGGGCGGTCACGATGGCGCGCTGGCAGCCGTGCCGCTTGATCTCGCCGCGCACCATGCGGAACAGGCCGCGCAGGGCGTCCTGTTCGGACACCGCCCCCCTTGCCGGGTCGTCGAGGTCGATGCCGGTCACCTTCAGCGAGGCTTCCTCGACGACCATCTCGGCATGGGGGATCACTGCCCAGCGATGGTGATGCTGGGCCACCAATCGCCGTTGGTCGAAGTCCAGGGTCACGGCGGCGATCTCGAGCAGCGCGTTGGTATCGCGGTCGAAGCCGCCGGTCTCCAGGTCCACCACCACCGGCAGGTAGCCGCGGAACCGTGTCTTCATTGTCATCGCCGTGGCGCCGGGTGGGATCGGCGAATTATCGCCTGTACAAGGCGACGGCGGGGACCAATCAGTGACGGGTATTCCGTGATTCGACTAAACTCGCCGCCCCGCCTAGCCCGCCCACGGCCCCAGGGAGAGTTCAACGCATGGCCAAGAAGATCGTCCTCGCCTACTCCGGGGGCCTCGACACGTCGGTGATGTGCCGTTGGCTGCAGGAGACCATGGACGCCGAGGTCGTGACGTTCACCGCGGACATCGGTCAGGGCAAGGAGGTGGAAGAGGCACGCGCCAAGGCCGAGGCGATGGGCGTCACTGAGATCTTCATCGAGGATCTCACCGAGGAGTTCGTCCGCGACTACGTGTTCCCCATGTTCCACGCCAACGCCGTCTACGAAGGCGAATACCTGCTCGGCACCAGCATCGCCCGGCCGCTGATCGCCAAGCGCCTGGTGGAGGTCGCCGCCGAGACCGGCGCGGGTGCCATCGCCCACGGTGCTACCGGCAAGGGCAACGACCAGGTGCGCTTCGAACTCTCCGCCTACGCGCTGAACCCGGACATCGAGGTCGTCGCTCCCTGGCGCGAGCCGTCCTGGGAACTGCGTTCACGCGAAGCTTGTATGGCCTACGCGGAGCAGCACCAGATCCCCGTGGAGTACAAGCGCGGCGGCGAGTCACCGTACTCGATGGATGCGAACCTGCTGCACATCTCCTACGAGGGCGGTGGCCTGGAGGATCCGGGCAAGGCCGCCGACGAGTCCATGTGGCGCTGGACGGTGGCACCGGAAGAAGCGCCGGACGAAGCCCAGCTGATCGACCTCGACTACGAGGCGGGCAACGTCGTCGCCGTGGACGGCACACCGATGACGCCGGCTACCGTGCTGCGCCACCTGAACGAGGTTGGCGGTCGCCACGGCATCGGCCGCGACGACATCGTCGAGAACCGCTACGTCGGCATGAAGTCACGCGGCTGCTACGAGACCCCGGGCGGCACGATCCTCCTGAAGGGCCACCGTGCCATGGAGTCGATCACCCTCGACCGCGAGGTGGCGCACCTGAAGGACGAACTGATGCCGCGCTACGCCTCGCTCATCTACAACGGCTACTGGTTCGCCCCGGAACGCCGCGCCATCCAGGCGCTCTTGACCGAGACGCAGCAGCCCGTCAACGGCCGCGTGCGTCTGAAGCTCTACAAGGGCAGCGTGTCCGTCGTCGCGCGCGCCTCGGAAACGGACAGCCTGTACGACGAGGGCGTGGTCACCTTCGAAGACGACCAGGGTGCCTACGACCAGGCGGACGCGACGGGATTCATCCGCTTGAACGCGCTGCGCTTGCGCCTGGGAGCGCGGCGAAAGTCGTAGGAGCGACCGCGCGCCCTGACGGGCGCGTTGTGGTCGCCCGTGTTCGATTTCGGATGCCCCCGGTTTGATCGGCACGGGACGCCACAAGGGCGTCACCTACGGCTTCGTCGTCGCTGGCGTTCTTTCCGTAGGGGCGACCCTTGTGGTCGCCCGTGTTCGATTTCGGATGCCCCCGGTTGATTGGCACGGGACGCCACAAGGGCGTCCCCTACGGCCTCGTCGTCGCTGATCAATGCGGCCCTGCCGTCGGGATTGTGGGCCGCCGTGAACAGCACGTTGGCGTCTAGGAAGAGCTTCACGTAGTGCGGCTAACGGCATCGACGATGCGATTGCGCTCATCGTCGTCCGATTTGTCGTCGTCGTCCCATTGTGCAATCTGGTCGTCGTGGTAGAGCTCCAATTCGAGCACCACGCCAAGTTTGAGGACGATTTCGTTACCGCGATCCTCCAGCATGACAAGATCTCCGCCCTTGATACCAAGCCGCTTACGCAGGCCAGCCGGCAAGGTCACTTGGCCTCTGTTGGATACGACAAGGGTTGTCGTCATGTGGACTTCCGTCGAACGGTGGGGGCACCTCAGACGCTAGCAGAGTTTCCGAATAGCAGAAATACGATGCTGCTCGTCGGTGATCTGCGGGCCGCCGGGACTCCCGCGGCTACTCGTACTCCGTCTTCTCCCGGTGCTCGCAGAGATCCTCGATCACGCAGGCGCCGCAGCGGGGACGCCGGGCGGTGCAGACGTAGCGGCCGTGCAGGATGAGCCAGTGGTGGGCGCCGCGCTTGAAGTCGTCGGGAACCCACCGCAGGAGCTTGTCCTCCACCTGGCGGGGCGTCTTGCCGGGGGCGATCCTGGTGCGGTTGGAGACGCGAAAGATGTGCGTGTCCACGGCGATGGTGGGTTCGCCGAAGGCGGTGTTCAGCACCACGTTGGCGGTCTTGCGGCCGACCCCCGGCAACGCCTGCAGCGCCTCCCGGTCGCGGGGCACCTCGCCGTCGTGCTCGTCGATGAGGAGGCGGCAGGTCTTGAGGATGTTGGCCGCCTTGGTGTTGAAGAGACCTATGGACTTGATGAAGTCCTTCAGGCCGTCGAGCCCCAGATCCAGCATTGCCCGGGGCGTGTTCGCAACGGGATAGAGCTTCTCTGTCGCCAGATTGACGCTCACGTCCGTGGCTTGGGCGGACAGGATGACGGCGACGAGCAGCTCGAACGGCGTGCCGTAGTCCAGTTCGGTGGTCGGCTCCGGATTCTCGGCACGCAGACGGGTGAAGATTTCGGCGCGCTTGCCCTTGTTCACCTTGAGAGATCGACCTGCTACCCCGCCTTGGCCGATTATAGGGGTGATGACCGCGACGCCGTGAACCCGGAACCCGTACCGTGAAACCCAGGACCGCAAGAGGGGGCAGCATTCTGCGCGGTGCCCTTCCCATGGCGCTGGTTCTCTTGGCCGCCTGCGCCGGCACGTCGCTCGAACCCGTCAAGAGCCCCAACGACCACAGCAAGTACCGCTACGTCGTATTACCGAACGACCTGCGCGCACTCCTGATCCACGTGCCCGGCAGCGTCACGGCCGCGGCGGCGGCGAGCGTTGCCCGGGGCAGCGAACACGACCCCGACGACCATCCGGGACTCGCGCATTTCGTCGAACACCTGCTGTTTATCGCCACGGACAAGTACCCGGAGGTGGACGGCTTCGGCGAATTCGTCTCCAGGCACGGGGGCCACACCAACGCCTACACCGGCAACGACCGGACGACCTACTACTTCGACATCGACGCCGGGCAGCTCCCCGAGGCCCTCGACCGCTTTGCCCAGTTCTTCATCTCGCCGCGCTTCGATCCCGACTACCTGGAGCGGGAGAAGCATGCGGTGCAGGGCGAATACCAGATGCAACGCCAGGTCGACTATTGGCGTGGGGTGGCCGTTCACAAGCGCCTCGTCAATCCCGAGCATCCCGGTTCGCGGTTCGACTGGGGCAGCCTGGCGTCGTTGCGCGGCGTCGGAGTTGCCGAAGCCCGCGCCTTCTTCGAGGCCAACTATTCGGCGGACACGATTACCCTAGCCGTCTTGGGCCACCAGCACCTCAACGCCCTCCAGGCGCTGGTCGAGCGGCGCTTCGGCAGGGTCGTCAACCGCGCCCTTGGGCCAGGGCCAACCAATCCACCGCTGCACGAGGACGTGGCGCTGCCGACGAGTTACGCCTGGCAGACGGTCGCGCGGACGCGGACCCTCAGCTTCCGGTTCCCTGTTCCGCCGGTCAAGCCGCACTACCGTTCCAAGCCGGGAATGATCCTTGCCTCGCTCGTCGGCCACGAGGGTCCCGGCAGTCTGCACCAGGTCCTCACCAGCAGGGGCTGGATAGACGGCCTCGTCACGGACATCTACGACTTGGACGATTGGAACGGCACCTTCGACATCGACATGACGCTGACGGAAGCGGGCAGTTCCCAGGTCGACGAGATCGTCGACCTCACCCATGCCTGGATCGGTTTGATCCGGCGCGAAGGCATCGAGGCTTGGCGCTACGACGAGGATGCGCTAACGCGCGAGCTTGCGTTCCGATTCCTGGATCCGCTCCCGCCCTTCGATGCGGTGGTCGCCGCCGCGGAGGGCCTGCGCGACTACGCACCGGAGGATGTGCTTCGGGCGACCTACATGATGGAGTCCTTCGACGAGGCGCTGGTCCGCAGCTATCTCCACCATCTCACCCCGGAGAACTCGGTTGTGTCGGTCTCCGGCCCGGACATCGACGGCGACAGTGTCGAGCCCTTCTTCGGCGCGTCGTGGCGCATCGGGCCGGGCCTGACGCCTCGGGTAGTGGATGCGCCCTTCGCGCTTCCCCAACCCAATCCCTACCTGCCGGAAGACCTCGATCTGGCGTTCGATCCCGCCGTGGCCGAACCCCCCGTGGAGCTGGACACCGGAACCGCCGTGGAGACCTGGCATGCTGCCGACACGGAATTCGGCATCCCCTGGGGATACGTGGGTCTGGATCTGCGCGCCACGGAGGCGTTCGGTGCCGACGATGTCGTCCTGTCGACCCTGCATGGGATGCTCGCGAAAGCCGCCTTGAACCCGCGGACCTACTTCGCCTGGCTGGCCGGGGTGTTCTCCGGAATGGAAGCGACCCCCAACGGCTTCCGCATCGCCGTACGGGGTTTCGACGACAAGCTGGCCGTGCTGTTCGACGAGCTGTTGGCCGCCTTCGTCGACACCCCCATAGACGAACGGCGGTTCGCGGTGCTGCGCGAGGAGCTTGCCAAGGAGTACGCCAACCTGCGGCTGGCGCGACCCTACGAACAGGTGGAGGACAGCCTGTACCGCCTGATCCATCCCCATGCCCTGCCGGTGGAATATCTGGTCGACGCCGCCGCCCGTGCGACGCCGGCGAGCTTGGCCGGCTGGCGCCGGGACCGTCTCAAGGACATGGCCGCCACCCTCTTCGTGCATGGCAACCTGCGGCGCAAAGAGGCACGAGCGCTGGCGGTGCGGGTGCAGGACAGGCTCGACGTCGTCGAACGACCGCACGAGTTGCCCAAGGCCCGACGCGTGACCGGCGCGGCGCGTTATGAACACGACGTCGAGCACGACGATGCCACCTATCTGCTCTATGTCCAGGCCACGAACGACTCGGTGGACGAACGCGCCCGCGTGGCTCTGATCAGCCGCATGCTCAACGCGCGGTACTTCACGGCGTTGCGCACCGAGCGCCAACTGGGCTACGTGGTCGACGCCTATGACCTATCCATTGCCCGCCATCCGGGCATCGTCTTCGTCGTCCAGGCGTCGAAGGCAGGCGTCGACGAGGTCGAGGCCCTCACCCGGGAGTTCCTCGACGCCCAGCGCAGTTGGTTTCGTGAACTGCCAGCCGACGCGTTCGAGGAGTACAGGAACGGCTACCTGGGCCTGCTGGACATGGTCGACGTCAGCAACGACGACCGGGTGGCACGCCTCCACGCCGACCTCACCGACCGCATCCTGACGTTCGACTCCGAAAGGCAGCTCAAGGACGCCGTGGCCGACCTCGAAGCTGCGGATCTCGCCGATGCCTACGACGCGTTGATCGATCCCGCGCGCGGCAACCGATTGACCGTGTTCAGCCGCGGCAAACCCGGCGTCGAACCCGACCACGGGAAACCGATAACCACCATCGAGGCGTTCAAGCGTCAGGCGTCTTCGCCAGCCCCGTGACGGCGAGACCACGGCGAGACCTGGTGGCCACGGTCTTCACGCCGGCGAGCAACAACCCCGCGACCAGGAACGCCCCCGGCGGCAGCGCGGCAAGCGGAAACCCCAGCGTCAACGCTTCGCGGGCGGCACCGAGGACCAGGATCGCCGCGGCGAAACCGGCGGACGTTCCGAGTGCGTCCACGAGCGTCCGGCCGAGACGTTCCTTCGAAGCCACCTGTTCGACGCGCGCCAGGATCATGCAGTTGGTGACGATGATCTGCACGAACAGCGCGATGCGCTGGTAGAGGTCGAAGGCGTAGGCCTCCATGGCGAGGTTGACCAGGGTCGTGAAGGTGGCGATCACCAACACGAAGCACGGCAGCCGCACATCCTCCGGGATCAGCTTGCGGATGGCGGACACGAGCACCGCGGAACCGGTGAGCACCACCGTGCTCGCGACGGCGAGGCCGAGGGCATTGGCAACGGTGTTGGAGACCGCGAGTAGCGGGCACAGCCCGAGGAGCTGCACGGCGGCGGGATTGCGTGCCACGGCGGCTTCGGCGAACCGGTTCACGGGCACATTCCTTCCTGCCGGATCCGCTCCACGGCGCGTCCGACGGCTGCCATCACCGCTCGGGACGTCACCGTCGCGCCGCTGACCGCGTGCACGTCGTCGCTGGCGAACGACTCGAGCCAGGGTGCGTCGGCGGCAAGAATGTCGCTGAAACCCGGGGTCTCCATGTGTTCGAGAACGCGCACACCGGAGACCGAGCCGTCGAGCCCGAGCGCCACCGCGAGCCGGAACTCACCGCCGTAGCCCCGGCCTGCGACCCGCAGCACGACGAGACCCTGATCGCACAACACGAGGTCGCCGTCGCCGAAAGCGGCATAGTCCACGCGGGCGAGTTCCCTAAACACGCGGGTCTCGGCTTCCATCCGGTTGCGGCGTACGTCGTCTTCGGTGAAGCCGGCGAACCAGGCCAGCGCCGCCCCGGCCAGCGCGGTCAGCACGACCAGGGCGCCGATGTTCCTCAGTGCCGCGATCACGGCACAGCGTCCGCGCGGCGTTTGAGAAAACCGGGTCCAAGGCGGTCGAGAACGGGCGTCGCGAGGTTGCCGAGCAGGACCGCGAAGGCGATGCCGTCCGGGTAGCTGCCGCCTGCTCGGATCGCGAACACCAGCGCGCCGATACCAAGACCGAACAGCCACTGGTGTCCCGCGGCCTTCGGTGCGGTGACCGGGTCGGTGGCGACGAAGAACGCCGCCAGCATCGAGGCGCCGGCAAACCAGTGGAACAACGGCGATCCCAGGCTCGCCGAACTGCCGTCGTCGTAGAAGGCCAAGGCGGGAAGCGCTAGTCCGAGCAGCACAGCCACCGGAATCCGCCAGTGCACGACGCCGATGGCGATCAGGTAGAGGCCACCGGCGAGCGCGGCGGCGTTCACCAACTCGAAGCCGGCCCCGCCGAGCAGGCCGAAGGCCGGGTCGCCGGCGAGTTCCTCGATGGTGGTCCCGCCGCGGAACCGGAGGGCGTCCAATGCCGTCGCACCACTCGCCGCATCGACGTAGGTCATCGCCTGGGGATAGGCCACCAGGATGGCCGCGTACCCCGCCATGGCCGGATTGAAGACGTTGCGGCCAAGGCCGCCGTAGAGTTCCTTGGCGAGCAGAATGGCGACGGCCGTGGCGACGACGGGCATCCACAACGGCGCGGCCGGTGGAATGCCGATGGCGATCAGCAGACAGGTCACCGGTGTGCTGCGGTCGGCGAACGGACGCACCGGACGTTCGCGCAGACGCTGGCAGAGCGCCTCGAACAGGACGCCCGTGGCGAGGGCGACGACGCAGTGCACCAGCAACAGCCAGCCGAAGGCCCAGGTGGCGACGCCGATGGCGGGCAGCAGGGCGATCAGCACCCGGTCCATGATCGCCGGCGCCGAATCCGGCCTGCCGATGAGGTTGGGCGCGATGTGGTCGCCCGCGCTCGCTATCGCCATTGGTGCGACGTCCGCAGGCGTTCGGCCCGACGCGTCTCGTGTTCCTCGACCTCGCGCGCCAGCCTGTCGTTGCGTGCCTCCGAGTCTAGCCGCGCCGCAAGCGCCCGCTCGGCGGTCTCGTGTTCACGGTTCGTCCGGTTCTTAAGGGCGCCGAACTCGCCGACGAGGTCGATGCCGCTCGGGCATGCCCGCGTGCAGGCGGTGCACTCGATGCAGTCGAATACCGACGCGTCGGCTTCTCCGCCCTCGAAGGCGACGTGCAGGGCCTGGGGATCGAGGTCCACCGGACAGGCGGGCATACACCGGCCACAACCGATGCAAGGCAGCGCTGGGGCGGGTGGCCTTGGCGGAGGTTCCGCGATCGGTGTCGTCGAGGATCTCGGCACCAGCTCGATGCAGTCCACGGGGCAAGTCGGCAGGCACAGTTCGCAACCCGTGCACCGTTCCTCGATCACCCCATGCAGGTACTTCGGCGCACCCGCGATGGCATCCACCGGGCAGGCGTCGATGCACAGCGCGCAACCGATGCAGTCCTTGGCGACAATGCGCACGACGGCATCCACCGGATCCGTCAATTCGGCGTCCGCCTTGCGTCCGAGCAGCTCTTCCAGCGCCGCCACGACCCGGGGTCCCCCCGGCGGACACAGGTCCAGTCGCTCGCCCGCCGCGACGGCTTCCGCGTACGGTCGGCATCCCGGATAGCCACACTGCGCGCATTGGCTTTGGGGCAGGAGGGCGTCGACGGCGATCACCACGGCGTCGGCATTCGAGTCCTGCCTGCTCGCCAGCGCCCGCCGGGCGATGGACAGCAGGATCGCGGCCACCAGGCCGATGCCGCCGAGAACCAGCGCGGCCGTCATCCGCCAAGCCCCTTGAAGCCGTAGAAGGCCAGGGCCATGAAGCCGACGGTCACCAGCGCCAGCGGTGGACCGCGGAACGGTTCGGGCACGGCGTCGTCGGTGATGCGTTCACGCAGGGCGGCGAAGGCGACGATGGCCACGCCGAAGCCCAGTCCGGCGCCGACCGCGAGGAACAGGGTGCGGGGCAGCGACAGCCCTTCGCCCACCGCGATCAAGGTCACGCCGAGCACGGCGCAGTTGGTGGTGATGAGCGGCAGGTAGATGCCGAGCATCCGGTGCAGCACGGGACTCGCGGCGCGGACGAACATCTCGGTGAACTGCACCGTCGCGGCGATGATGACGATGAACGCGATGATGCGCAGGTATTCGAGCCCGAGTGCGACGAGCAGGTAGCGGTTCACCAGGTAGGTGCCCATCGCCGCCACGACCAACACGAACATCGTCGCCAGGGTCATGGGTATTGCGGTTTCGACGCGTCCGGAACTGCCCACGAACGGACACAGACCGAGGAACTGGACGAGGACGAAATTGTTGACCAGCGCCGCCGACAGGAGAATGAGCAGCAACTCGGCCATGGGAGTCAGCAGACGGGTTCCATCATGTCACCTGCATTCCGGGTTCGGCGCCGTCATCCGGGGAGACGAGGAAGATGTCCTCGCCACCGGGCCCGGCGGCGAGCACCATGCCTTCCGAGGTGCCGAAACGCATTTTGCGGGGTGCCAGGTTGGCGACCACGACCACTAGGCGACCCACCAGGGTGTGTGGATCGTAGGCTTTCCGGACGCCGGCGAAGACCGTCCGCTGGGTGCCGCCGAGGTCGAGCCTGAGTTCGATCAGCTTGTCCGCACCGTCAACGAAACTCGCGTCCAGCACCTTCGCCACGCGCAGGTCGATCTTGGCGAAGTCGTCGATGCTGACTAGCGCGCCGTCGTCCTCGGCTTCGTCGGCAGCCTCCGCCTCGGCTTGCGCCTTCGTGGCGGCGACCACCTTGTCCACATCCTTGCGGTCGATGCGCGTGAATAACGGCTTGAAGCGGCCGATCTCGTGGGCGACGAGTGGCGTGCCGGCGTCTTCCCAGGCGAGTGGTTCGACCTTCAGGAAAGCTTCGGCCTTGGCCGCCATCGCGGGCAGGATCGGCTTCAGGTAGACGACGAGCGCACGGAACACGTTGATGCCCAGCGAACACACGCCCTGCACCTCTTCCCGGCGTTCGGGGTCGTTGACGTGCTTCCAGGGCTCGTGTTCGGCGATGTACTGGTTGGCGCGGTCCGCCAGGGCCGTGATCTCGCGGACGGCGCGACCGAAGTCGCCCCGTTCGTAGTGTTCGGCCAGTCGGTGCCGGGCTTGCGCCACCGCGTCCCACAACGCTTCGTTGTGCACCCTTGTCGACAGCACGCCGTCGAAACCCCGGTGGATGAACCCCGCGCAGCGCGAGGCGATGTTGACGACCTTGCCGACCAGGTCCGAGTTTACCCGCTGAACGAAGTCGTCGAGCGAGATGTCGACGTCGTCGGTGTTGGCGGCCAGCTTGGTGGCGTAGTAGTAGCGCAGGTACTCCGGGTCCAGGTGCCGAAGGTAGGTGCCGGCGTTGATGAACGTGCCCCGGGACTTGGACATCTGTACGCCGTCGACGGTGATGAAGCCGTGGGTGTGGACCTTGGTCGGCGTGCGGTAGCTGGCCCCGCGCAGCACCGCCGGCCAGAACAGGCAGTGGAAGTTGATGATGTCCTTGCCGATGAAGTGGTGTACCTCCGCCTCGCTGTCGGCGGCCCAGAAGTCATCGAACTCGAGACCTTCCGTGCGCTCGCAGAGATTCTGGAAACTCGCCATGTAGCCGATCGGGGCGTCCATCCAGACGTAGAAGTACTTGTCCTCGGCGCCGGGGATGGTGAAGCCGAAGTACGGCCCGTCGCGGCTGATGTCCCAGGCCTTGAGTCCGCCGGTCAGCCACTCGGCGAGCTTGTTGGCGACTTCCGGCTGCACCGCATCGCTCGCCGTCCAGTCCTTGAGGAAGTCGCTGAACTGCGCGAGATCGAAGAAGTAGTGGTCGGATGAGCGCAACTCCGGCGTCGCGTCGGACAGGAGCGAACGCGGCTCGCCGAGTTCGGTGGCGTCGTAGGTCGCCCCGCACTCCTGGCAGTTGTCGCCGTACTGGTCTTCCTCGCCGCAACGCGGACAGGTGCCTTTGACGAACCGGTCGGCGAGGAACAGCTTGCGCTCGGCATCGTAGAGCTGTTCGACCTCGGCGGTGAACGTCCGTCCGTCGGCAGCCAGACGCTCGTAGATGGCCGCCGTGAAGTGCTCGTTCTCGGCCGAGTGCGTCGAGTGGTAGTTGTCGTGCCCGACGAGAAACCGGCGGAAGTCCTCGGCGTGCTCCCGGCGGAACGATTCGATCATCGCCTCCGCCGTCGTGCCGGCCCGCTCGGCGGCGAGCATGGTCGCGGTACCGTGGGCGTCGTCCGCGCAGACGTAGTAGCACTCGTTGCCCATCATGCGCTGGAAGCGCACCCAGATGTCGGTCTGGATGTGCTCGAACAGGTGCCCTAAGTGCATCGCACCGTTGGCATTCGGCAGCGCACTGGTGACGAGGATGCGGCGCATGGCGGGACTCGAGCGGGCGGTTGCGTCAAGGGCGCGAGACTATACGCGGGACCGTCGCGGATGGCCACGCGGCGCGCGCCAACGTGAGCGTTCGGGGAAGAGCCGAGCGTCCTCCCACGAACAAACATCCGTGGAGCCGGATCCGTTACGACCGTGGCTCGGTCCTTCGTTACGCCTGCTCCGCGTCGAGTTCGATCGATGCCGCGAGCGTTTGGACCGCAGCGCGAATCATGGCACCAAGATCCGCATCGCTTCGGTAGTCGGGCGAATGAAGGCTATCGACGCGCCGTTGTTGAAGCAGGTCTTGAAACGCCTGCTTGGGGCTTTTGGTGCGGGACCAAACGCCGAAAGTTCTCCCACCCCGTTCGCGTACCAAGGAAAAGCACGGGATGTCGGTCAGGCCGTCCCCCACATAGATCATGTTTTCAAAGGGGACGCGCCGTTGGTCGGCCTTGTTGTTGACCAGCAGAGGATTGCGTCGTGATTCTAGGCTCGTCGTTGCCGATCCGGTCCAGCAACAAACGCAAATAGGCTAGTGGGGGGTCGTACCCTCGATCGACGAGCGGTGGCACGAGTTCTCCCCAGAACTCGGTGGCGTCAATCCCGCAACTTTCAAGTAACGCAGTTGTTGAGTCTGGAACTAGAGTGTCATCGAAGTCGAAAACTAACGCGATGACTGCCACTTGGATGCCTCAGCCTCTGCGGCACGCCGCTCGGACGCCCCATCCTGCTTGCTCCGCACCTTGTGCACCTGAGCCATCGCCGATTCGACGCGCTGCTTCACCTGCACGAAGTGGTTAGCCCTGGTGCTCTGCCTATCCATGGCCACGCTCGACCTCCAATACCCGCTTCCCGATGACTGTAGTTGACCGTGGTAGTGACGAGCAACATCACATAGCACGGCGTGTGACTGTCGTGGGGTGTCGAGGTGGATGCGCCTCCAAGTCCCTTGTTTCGCGCTCGGCGGGCATCAAGTCGTCCCCAGGTCGCTGGCGACCAGTTCCGGGAGGCGCTCGACGAGGTACAGCGGCAGTGACAAGAGGCGGTAGCGAACCCGGTGGCGCTTGCCGGCCGACAAGACCTCCGCATCGACATCCTGGACGCTCGGTGGCGAGGCGTCGAAACGGACGGCGAGCGGCGGGCGTTTCTCGGCGGCGAACTGGTGCAGCGACTTCAACGCGCCAGCGCGCCCGGCCTTCACCTCCACCGGGATGATCTCGCCGGCAAGTTCGAGGACATAGTCCACCTCCGCGTTGTTCGAGCGGCCCTCGCGAAGCCAGTACGTCAGCTCGCGGTTGGGACGGTGCGCGATGAGGTATTGAAGATGCTGACCGATGAACTGCTCTGCCGTCGTGCCAGCGTTGACCATTTCAGAGGCGTTCCGGCGGGCGATGGTCTCCCAGCCCACCCCGCAGATGGCATTCATCAAGCCGACGTCCAGAAAGAGCAGCTTGAAGACGTTCTCCTTGAGGTCGGCCTGCAGGGGAAGGCCGGAACAAGCGCTGTGGGTCACCTTGGCGACGACGCGGGCCATCGCCAGCAGGTCGATGTCGCGGCGGATGGTCGCGCTCTGGTCATCTGGCGAGACGTTGCTGTATTTGACCTTGCGGCCCGCTTGGCGGGCCGCGAAGTTGAACACCCGCAGCATCCTCGTCATGTCCCGACGGGGTGCGTATTTCGGAAAGTCGTCCCGATAGGTGTCGATGATGTTCGTATGCACGGTGCTGACAGGGTGCAGGCTTGCCGACTCCGCATACACCTTGACGGCTTCCGGCATGCCGCCGACGAATTGATAGAGGCGCAGTTGCTCGATCAATCGTTGGTGGATCATCGGTGGGATCGATGTGTCGTCGTTCGGTGGCCATGTGAACGCGTCGATGGCCCTCGCAAGTCCCTGCTTGCCCGTGGCTGCCAGGAACTCGGTAAACGTCATGGGGCCAAGATTGAGGTAGTGGATGCGCCCGACCGGCATGGCGAAAGCCCGGTCGGCGAGCGCGAACTCCATCAGCGACCCGGCGGCGACGACGGGCATTTGCGGCTGTTCTTCGAAGAAGTAGCGTAAGGATGCGATGGCGGCCGGTACCGCCTGGATCTCGTCCAGGAACAAGACGCTTCGGTCCGACAGTGGCACGTCGGCTACGGTATTGAGGAGGTTGAGGATGACGGTCGGATCGTTGCTCGCGAATACGTCGGCGATGTCGGGGTGTCGCTCCAGGTTGACGACGCTGAGTTGGCGTCCTTCGGCCTTGGCGAACAACTCCACCAAGGTGGATTTGCCAACCTGCCGCGCGCCTCGGACGACCAACGGCTTGCGTCCGGGGACACGTAGCCAAGTGCCGAGGTCCGTGAGTTGATGGCGATCCACAGTGGCTAGTTTACGCTTTTATACCCATAAAACACATCAATGACTATGATTTTAGCCACCTGTTTTCGTAGTTGGATCCGGGGAACCGCGCCATGGTGTGGCCCGCTATCGACCGAACATGAGCGTTCTGATGGTCCAGGGTGTGCGACTTTCGGTTGCCTTGGGGCAGTGCTGTACAAAAGATGCAGCCTGGGCATGGACACGTTGACGAAGATGGCGTCTTGGCAGGCTGAAATCGATCAGGCACTGGCGTGTCGTGGCGTGACCTGGGACGCAAGCCACCTCCGGGGGCCTGCGCCGGGCGAAGTCGAACGGCACGTTGTTCAGCACACCGAGGACGAGGAGACCGTGGTGATCCTGTGGGGGCGCGATTCCGCCGCAGGGGTTCACTGTCACGGCATCAGCCATTGCGAGTTCGAGGTTCTCACCGGCGCCGTCGAGGAGAGTCGCGAGGACGACCGCTGGCACGCCTTCGGGCCGGGGGAGGTCAACGCCTGCGGTGCGGGCTGCGAACACGACGTGCGCTGCCAGGAGACGTTGGCAGTCACCGTTCATCGGTATCGGCCGCCGCTCGGCGATGCCCCCGACGCCATGTTCGCGGAGTCGGTCCAACTCGGCGGCGAAGTGGCCGAGGCGCTTGCGAAGCTGCAGGATGACGTCGCCACTCGACCGTGGATGGTTGTACGAGCGGGCACCAAGCACCCGGAGTGCGGTGCCTTGCACGACGAGGTCGTCCGCCGGCTGGGGATCCCGGCGCGGGAGACAGACGGCATCGAGACCGAACCGCCGGTCATGCGGTCGGCAACGAAGCCGGCCGGTGGTTGTTCCATCGACTCCGCCGTCGGCATTCACTCCGCACATGCCTATCTCGAGCGACCTCCCGCCTATGTCGTCATGACCTGCATCGACGACACCGGCGAGGACGAGCTGCTGCTGAGCTCCGTCGGCGCGTTGCGAACGCTAAGCGGCGACGATGTACACCACCTGCGGCGTCCGGCATTCCGTTTCTCCGACCCATCCGTCGAACAATCGACGCTCTCAGCGCCTCGGGCCGCGGTCTCCGTCGATGGCGGCAGACTCCGGATGCGATGTGGAGTAGATGTCGTCCCGGTCGACACCGATGCGGCCGGCGCGTGTCGACGCATGCACGACCGGATCGCCGACCACACCTGCGCAGTGAAACTCCAGCGAGGCGACATCCTCGTGGTCAACAACCGCCTGGCGGCCCACGGATGGGATGCGCCCGATCCCGTGTCGCGACATCTGCTCACGACCTGCGTCTGGGACCAGTGGTCAGCGCATCTGGGGTTTTAGGGCGTTTCGGGACGTTTCCGAAGTTTCCTTAACCTTCTGATAAACATTTAGTTTTTGGCGCTTAACGGGTCACCGGGGCACACTCCGTCAATTTCTGGTTTGTAACGAACGGAGTAACCAAACAAATGAAGATCAGACCCCTCATGCTGACCCCGACGTTCGCGAAGAACGTCAAGGCTCCCGGTCGCTACGGCGACGGCCGCGGCGGGCTCGGGTTGAGCCTCCGGGTCCGTCCCGCCTCGCACGGCGGCTTCACCAAGTCCTGGACGCAGTACGTCCGCATCGGCGGCAGGCCCACCAGCCTCGGCCTCGGGCGCTATCCCGTCGTCACGCTCGCCAAGGCCCGCGAGCGGGCGCTCGAGAACGCCCGCGCCATCGCCGACGGCCGCGATCCGCGCGGCGGCTCCCCCCGCGGCGTGCCGACCTTCGCGCAGGCGCTGGAGACCGTCATCGCCATCCACGCCCAGAACTGGAAGGACCGCTCCAGCTCGGAGCACCAGTGGCGCGCCACCCTGACGACCTACGCGTTCCCCCGCATCGGGTCCAAGCGGGTGGACGAGGTGACCACCGCGGACGTCATGGCGATCCTCACGCCCATCTGGTCGTCGAAGCACGTCACCGCCAAGCGCATCCGGCAGCGCATCGGCGCCGTGATGAAGTGGGCCGTCGCGCAGGGCCACCGGCCGGACAACCCCGCAGGGGAGGCGCTCGGCGCGGCGCTGCCGAAGAGCGGTGCCGTCCAGAAGCACCAGCGGGCGCTGCCGCACGCCGAGGTGGGCGCGGCCCTTCGACACATCCGCCATGCCGATGCACACATCGGCACGCGGCTCGCGTTCGAGTTCCTCGTGCTGACCGCCGCACGCTCCGGCGAGGTCCGCGGCGCGCTGTGGGACGAGATCGATTGCGAGGGCGCGGTCTGGACGATCCCCGGCGAGCGCATGAAGGCAGGCCGCGAGCACCGGGTGCCGCTGGCGGACCGCGCCCTGGAAGTCCTCGACGAAGCCGGCGCCTTGGCGGACGAGGGCGGCATCGTCTTTCCGTCGCCCCGGGGACTGGTGCTGCACCAGACGTCGCTGGCCGGGCTGGCGCGGGATCTGGAGATCGACGCCGTGCCGCACGGGTTCCGGTCCAGCTTCCGGGACTGGGCCGCGGAATGCACGGACGCGCCGCGCGAGGTGTGCGAGATCGCCCTGGCCCACGTCAATACCGACCGCGTCGAAGCGGCCTACCGCCGCACCGACCTGTTCGACCGGCGCCGCCGGCTGATGGCCGACTGGGCCGCCTACGTCGCTTGAGAGCCCTCGAATCCGCCGAAGCCGGGTCAAGGGCCGGCAGGGCGCCCGGCTCGCGCCGGGCGCGCACCCTTGACGCGGCGGAAGCGACCATACGCTCCCTGCCTTCGCGGCGAGCGATCCTGCCCGCGACCTGTCGCGGAATAGCGGACTTGCATTGCTGGTCCGGTGGTCCATCCGGAATGCGGGGCCTGGACGGGCCATGCCGTCGTTGCCGGATCCGGGGAGGGCGCGTCCCTGGCGGGACCGGGCCCTAGTCGCCTACGGCGACCCGAGCCCGCTGGCGCGGTCTCTGCCCATGCGGGTGACGGTCCCTCGCGCTTCCGCCCTCTGGGCGGCGAGGCCGCGCTGACAGCTCCGCATTAGACCAACACGCCGGTTGGCCGCGTTGCCGCGCCATATCCGAGCGGCAGGCCGCTTCGCCCAGCAATCGCAACAGCCACGCGCAATGCCGTCGGCACCACTCGGCAGCGTCCCCGTCTATCGCCCCTGCCGCTGTGATCGACACAGTTCGGTCGTCCGTCTTGTGCGCCAGCGTGCCACGCGTGCTCGCCCGGTCAACCCTTGCGGGTTCTCCGCTGCGCTCCGACCTCGCTCGCGCGAGGTGACCGCGCTGCGCGCGCGTGCCGCCTGTCCAGGCCGACGCACTCCCGCGTCGGCAACAACCTGACAGGAGACCGACATGGACCTTCAGACCCTCGTCGCCCAGTGGAGCGGCAAGCTCCCCGAGGGCTTCGTCCCGCCCGCTGTCATGCGCCGCGAACCACCCCAGTGTTGCCAACCCCGTTGCCGGAAGCCCGCATCCCTCAAGGCCAACGGCGAGTACGCCAAGTCGTGCGACGCCTGCCGCATCCGCAGAGCGAAATCCTGCAAGCGTCGCCGCGCCGCTTTGGTCGCCGAAGGTGGCTGCCGCAGATGCGCCTACCGCAAGAGGCTCGAAGGCGACTTCCTCTGCCTGCGGTGCCGCGAAGACCGCGACGCCGAGCGCGCGCAGAAGCGCCAGGACGCCAAGGACTCGGCCGTCATCGACGAGTTCGCGGCCAAGCCCGACAGAGCGCACCGTGCGAGCAACCTCGACATGGGCGTGTCGCCATGGAACGCCCGCCCGCCGAGGGAACCTTCCGCAGGCTACTGGGCACCGCTACCAGACCCTGTGCCGAAGCAGGAGCGCGAATGGGAGCAGTCGATGTACGACGATGGTAGGCGCTTCCATCGCTACTGATCCCGCGGCTTCGTCGGGACGCGCAATGTCGCGGTTGCGCGTCCCGGTCCCTTCCTCCGCCCCCGAACGACGACCCGGCCCCGGCATCAGCGACCAACATAAATCGACGACACCTCGCGTCTCCCGTGGCCTAGTTCCGCCGCGATCGTCTGCCGCGCTTCGGTGTCGATCCGCCGTCTCGCCCCCGTCAGCGACCGCTGTGGCGGTCCCCCGGCCGCCGGCGCCTTCCAGCCCGTGATCTCCTCGTAGCGGGATTGGGCATAGTGGTGCCTCAGCCCGTGCATGCGGTACAGGCCCACCGTCCGGGTCTGGCTCTCGTACACCTTGAGTTGCTGCCGGTAGTTGCGCTCCGGCGGGATCAGCGCGCCGCTCCCGACCAGGCGGCGCGCCTCGTCGAGCAGCCTGCGCTGGCCGTCCCTCAGTACCGGCACCTCGCGCGGCCTGCCGCCCTTGGTGGTCGAGCCCTTAAGCCGGATGCGGTCGCCCCGGTCGTCGCGCGCGGGGGTGAACTTGATCGCCTCCTCGCGGCGCAGGCCGAACGCCGCCTCGAGGCGCAGCGCCATGGCGACATGGGCGTCCTTGACGAGCGCCAGCTTCTCTGGATCGAGCATCTGGCTCTTGTCCTCGTTGGTCACGTACTCGCGGTTGGCGATGCCCAGCGCGGCGTTGACCGGCACCACGCCCGGACGGCCGATGTGTTTCGCCCACCAGCGCACGTGCGCCATGCGGTTCTTCACCGTGCCGATGGAGCGCCCCTGGCGCTTCCATTCCTTCACCAGCGCCGCGACGTGCTTGCGCTTCAGCCCGGTCGCCCGCAGGCCCTTGAAGCCGAGATCGTGCAAGGTGTCCGCGATCTGCGCGAGCGTGTAGGAGCGCGCCGTGCGCGTGCCGTGGGAGCCGTCGTCGTGCGCCGCCTGCAAGCGCTTCAGGTCGTAGTTCAGGTCGCGCACGCAACCTCCGTCTCACTTGGCGACCTCGCCATCCCCGGCAGACGGCCGGGCAACGTCCTCCCCTGGTTGGCACGCTATAGCCGGTGTCCGGGACCCGTCAAAGGCCGCGTGTTGAGCATTCGATAAACGGAAGACCGCGCGGAACGCCGTGCGCCCGTGCGGTGCCGGGTGCGCCTCTGGAAGTTTTTTCGGGAGGAACGGAAGGGAATCTGCCGCGCCCGGCGCCGCGTCAAGCAGCCCGGGCCGGCGTGCGGTTCAGTTTTGCTGGGCGATCCGCCGTCCTTCGACGAGGACGATGCGAACCCGCATTGCTGCGTGCAGCCCCAAAAGATGCAGTTGCCGTGCCGTCGCTTGCGGCGACCGCGGCGTGTCTTGCGACATCGACCGGCGGTCTCTTGTTCGGCGTCGATGGCGTGGTGGCCACGGTGTCTCTCTACCGAACGGCCGGGGATGCCTCCCTGGCCGCCGCCACTACCTCGCTCGCCGCGACAGTTCCGTTTCGATCAAGGACTCTGCTTGGTCCCGTCGTGCCCCGCGAGCCTTCCTATGGCCTCACGAGGCCGCCGCGCTGCCGCGTCCGGATGTCACTTACAGCCGATCCTGTCACGGCCTGGCGCATCCGTCTCGATTCGCCCCCGTCGCCTGAAATGCGGCAACGTGGCCAATCCGTACCTGCCGGTGCATCACCCCGGAACATTCCAGAATGCGCTACCATCCCGGAAACGGCACCTGGGCGTCGTCAGCCGCAAGCTACGGCTGCCGCGCCCGCGCCGGACTTCCACCGGCCGTCTGTCGTCCAGTCTGCCGGGCGTCTCCTCCCGACCACGCGGCCGCAGGGCCACAAATGGACGGCGTCAGAATACACCCGGCACCAAGGTGGCACCAGAACATGTACTGGCTCAGTACCTTTGGCACTGGTTGGTCAGGCAGCCTCCAAGGCGACAAGGTACTCGTTGGGGGTTTTGTGTGCGAGCGCGGCGTGCGGTCGTTCGTAGTTGAAGAAGAACTCGTACCTGGCGAGGTCGCGGCTGACGTCCGCGACGGTCAAGGGGCCGTCGTAGAGGCTCCAGAACTCGGCTCTCGCCGAGCGGTTGGTACGCTCGACGACGCCGTTCCACTGGGGTCTGCGCGGCGGCAGGACGTGCAGCGGGACGCCGAGTTGCTCGCAGGTGTCCTCGAACTCGGCCATGAACTCGCCGCCGCCGTCCACCTGGACGGACAGCAGCGGGAACGGCAGCGTGCCGAGAAGGTCCATCAGGAAGCGCCTGGCATTGCCGGCGGTGGCCCGCGAATAGACCCGCGTGACCATGAACCTGGACACCGGACAGACGGCCCGGAACTCCTTCAACGTGCGTCCGTCGCAGGCGTAGGTCATGTGGTCCACCTGCACCAGTTCCCCCGCCCGACGGGCCTTGGAACCGTACTTCCAGCGTCTGGCCCACTTCGCGAAGCGCCGCCGCCGCTTGGGCTTCACCCGCCCCTCGCAGAAGGACGCGCGGCGGATCGCCCCGGCCGCCAGGGCCCGTTCGATGATCCGACCGACGGTGGACACGCTCAGCTCGAGACCCCGGCGGGCCAGCATCGCCTGGATGCGCGCCTTGCCCATGAACGGGTACTTGCGGCGCACGTCCAACACCGCCTTGACGTCCTTCGCCCGGTACGACCGCCGACGGACCCGGTGCGGACGGGTCGACTTCGGCGCCAGCCCGCGCTGGCCGCGCGCGGCCAGCGCGGCCTGCCACCGATACAGCGTGCGTCGGCTGATCCCGAGCTGCTCCAAGGCCACCGCCTCGCCGCATCCCGCCTCCCGCAGTCTCCGGTACGCCTTCAGCGTCCGGTAGCGCTCCGCCGCCCCTTCCGGAATCCGATCGTCGACCTTGAAGCTGCGGTACGATCGCACGCGCATGGACTCTATGTTCATGGTTCGGGTCTCCTTGCCCAGTGGATTGGTCTTCACTGGAGGCTACCCGATCCGGCACCGGCGCGGGGCTACCCGTGTCCGGTGCCGCTCTGGCCGACTATCGCCCGCCGAGTGCCATATGTGTCTGAGCTAGAACAGAACAGAATGCTTAGCAGCCTTGCCGCGGCTGCGCTCCAGCGCCGTTTAGCGCCCCGTCACTACCGGATTCCGCCGCCAACATCACGTCCGCGACAGGCGCCGTCGCGGTAGTGACGGGGCGCAACAGGGCGATGCCTCACGCACCGCTGGCGAACCGCTGAACTTCCGCCTCCGCGGACGCCGCCAACCGCGTTTCGAGCTGGTCGGCCCGATCTCGCAAGCTCGCCGCCTCCTCGACTCGGTCGGCTATGTCCGTTTCGACCCGTTCATCTAACCTCGGGACAGTGAGATTCTGCACGTCGCCTACTTCAATATGGGGGATGCTCGAGCCATATGGCAGCGCCTTCACGCGTGGACGCCCAAGCGTCGGATGGCTCAATGCCATCAGCAGGTACCCCAATCGGCACTTCGGCTCGCGCGGTGCGATTCGGATGATGTCATCGGAGATGACCTTCTGCTCGTGACGCTGACCACTCAGCATCGCGGACCCGTTGATCCCGTAGATCTGCCCTGATCGTGCCAGGAGAATCCAACCGGCCGCCACCCTTCCGTTATGCGAATCGCCGAAGTCTCGATCAGCGATTCGTTTCGTGATGTCGGGATTGATCTCGAATAGATCCGAGCTGTCAAGGAATTCGACCCCGTCGCGTGCCGCGACTCTTCGAAAGCGCGTAGGCAACCACACGTCGAATCCAAGCTCGATGATCCGGCTCCACCCCTTCGCTTGCCTCTCGAGGTGAACTCCCAGCGCCTTCACGGACGGGTTGTGATGCCATGCATCCAACCGCCGACGTCTTGAGAACATCCCGCTTGCCCGGGAGGTGAAGCCCGTTTCGCCCACATCGGTCGTATCGAATGCGCCGAACGCCCTCTCGAACACAGCCTCGGTCTCGAGCGTCAATTCGTACGCCCGGTCTCGCAGGTTCACGATCTCCTTGGCCTCGGCCTCGAACCGAGCCCTTTGCCGGGCTTCCACGCAGACGATAGGCAGCGAATCGAGATGATGCGTCTCAAGATGCTTGATGATGTGCCCGTACTGCGCGGCCTTCATCATCTTGCGCACGGTAGGAGCGCGCAGGTATGCATAGGTCCATCCCCACCAACCCTCTTCCTTGAAGTCGAAACGGAGGAGATCGTCCGAAATCAGGACATCCTTGGCCGTCAAGTGGGCCAACGTTGCCCGGCCTACGTTCCCAGACCGCGTAAGGAGAATCTCCCCGTGAGCCGCAAACCGGTCGCCGCGATCCGGCGTCCTTTCAATGGCGAGCCACTTTCTCGGCGTCGGCCGCACATCGAAAACCTGCGTTGCCGTAAGGAACGGTGTACCGTACTCACGGTCGATCTGGATTCCCTTGAGCCGCGACGGTTGCCACGTCCGCGCCACTTCCGACAGTGGTGTCCACCCCGACGCCTTCGACTCGATCGCCAGCCGAGTCGCATACCCCTCTCCCAGGTACGCCCCGGCCTCGAGCCTTCGTTCCGACTGGAACAGCAGCGAGGCTTTTAGCGACGCCGATCGAACGGAGTGCCAAGGCCACTCCGTCCGAAACTCCTGCGGTGCGCTCAGCCTTGCTCGTACAGCCACGATCTGAAAGCCTGTGCGATCTGCAGCGTGTTGTCGTCCACGACCTTCCGCAGCGTCCGCTGTTTCGTGTAGACAGCCCGCCCGTCCTCGTACTCCTTCAGGGTCTCGTCCAGCTCTTCGACGATTTCGTTGCCCTGACGATCCCGCACGTACGTGACGTTCCCGCGCTTGTCGTGTCCAACGTGGTTGGCAACGGCCATGAACACGTCGTAGTCGTTGAAGCGTCCGGCTGCGGTCTCCACAGCGATTTGTTCCTCGGATTTCCGCTCCAGCACGAGAACGCTTGTCTGGACGCTGACGTGGGGCTGGAAGGTGTCCGGGTGCAAGTCGATGCTCGCCAGAATGCGCGTGTTGCGGAGCATCCACTCTCGGACGTAGCCCAAGCCCGGCGATCCGAGAATGCCGTCCGGCAGAACGATGGCGCAGCGCCCCGACCCCGGCTTCAGCAGTCGAACGCAACGTTCAATGAACAGAACCTCGGGAGGCTGCGACGCTTGGACGGCTTCCGTCCGTGTCCATTGGTCCTTTACGTCGTCGTAGTGCCACACGTGGCCCAGGTCATACGCCTCCAGAATCGTCGGCTCGTCAATGGGGATCTTCGAACCGAACGGTGGGTTCGTGAAGATCAGATCAACGCGGCCGAGCAGCTCTCGCGACCGTAGCTCGTCCTCCCAGGTCACAGGCGCTTTGAGCGAGTTCGCCTGGAACAGCCCGCCCTCGCCGTCGTTGTTCATCACCATGTTCATCTTGGACGCCTTCACCAGGTTTGGATTCAGGTCCATCCCGACGATGAACGACCGGGCAACACGCTGTACGCGCTCCCGGATCGCGGCCTCCGCGCGATCAATGTCGCCCCACTTGCTGATCTCTGCATCCCTGATCTTCTCGATCACGTAGTTCATCGCGGTGATCAGAAAGCCGCCCGTGCCGCACGCCGGATCGACGATCAGTTGCCGTTCGCCGGGATCGAGCATCGCGACTGTCATCTTGCACACGTTCCGGGGCGTGAAGAACTCACCCCGGTCCCCACGGAGATTCGAACCGACGACCTCCTCGTAGGCCCGTCCCTTGACGTCAATGTCGCTTTCGAGGAGCGAGTACATCTGCATCTGGCTGACGATGTACGCCAACACCTCCGGGTTCAGTTCGATTGCGTCGTTCTCGCGGAAGATCGTGAGGAACTCCGCCTTCACCTGACCGAATAGCTGGTCGAGTCTCTTCTTCGCCTTGAGCCGGCCGTTCAGCCCCTCGCGCTCCTTCGACGTTGCATAGAACTGGACTTCATCCGAGCTCCGCTCGTCGTGGATCTTGCAGAAGATGATCTTGAGCAGTTCCCAGAACGCCTCAGGCTTCTGAAGGCCCTGGTTGCCCGCGATGTAGTTGTGACAGCGACGGAAGGCGAAGAGCAACGCGTCCGACGACGCGGCCTTCAACTGATCGAACCGCGGGCGTTCGGCCTCGTCCTCCGAACTTCCCCAGCTCGGAATGTCCGGGATCTCGTGGAACCGGACCGTTCCTTTGGCGTCAACGCGCCTGTAGCAGAATCGCTCGATGCCGTTGGTCCACATCCCGTACGCCGCATTCGGGCAGGCCGCCATGTAGCTGTGCAACTGTCCCACGCCGTCCTTTCGGCTCGTTGGCTTGATCTTCCTCGACTTGCACTCGACGATGATCCTCGCGCGGTCTTGGTCGTGCGCGTCGTCTTCGTCGAAGATCACGAGATCGGCGCGCGGCCGGCGGGTTCCGAGTCGAAGCGTGCACTCGACCGAGACATCGCGTTTCTGGTACCCGTACTCGCGCACCAGAGACTTCGCGATCTCCTGCCGGACGTACTCCTCCGGTGTCTCCGGGCGCTGTGTGACGCCGTCGATGTAGTCGAGAACCTTCCCCTGCTGGACGATCACCGCCATGGGGCGATCAGCGCCTGGCCGTTCCCGGTGCTGCTCCGTCACGCCGCTAACCTGCTACACATCGTCCTTCCCCTCGGGAATCAGGCCGATTCCCATTTCCACCGCCTCTCGCGCGGAGCGGATTGGGATGCCCTCAACGTCGTCCAGCGCCAACATGTCGTTCTTGTCGCCAGAAACCACGAGTTCCACGTCGCCGGCGACTGCCACCGCCAGAATGGGGTCGTCCTTGGGGTCGGGAGACCGCCTCGTGACCGGCACGTCGCCGAGCACGGTCGCGCGCTGGTAGATTGCCGCGACCAATTCCGCGGCGTCCGTCGCGTCGACGTACCTTCGCATGCGCGGTCGAGCGAGGACGTTCCGGATCTCTTCAATCTGCGCGACCGAAGTGACCAGCTCGAGTTCGTCTCGGAGCCACGCCCGATAGAGTAGATCCGGCGGCGTTCCCTTGGTGATCAGTGCGCTGACAAGAATGTTCGTGTCAAGGACGACCCGCACGTACGGCGTCCACCTCTGCGTCGATGTCGTCCATGACTCGCCGCTGGTCCAGATCTGCAGTCCGCTCCTTGACCCGGTGAATCGCCGCGACCGAGCCCAGTATTCCCAGGACCGCCGATCCGACATCGTCCGGCAAGTTCTCGCTCCCCGGATTGAGCGCCGAGAGACGGGAGTGCTCCGCGTGAGCCAACGCACTCGCTGTCGCCTTGCTCATCTTCACCTCCACCGTTACTTCGCTCTTCGAAGCCGATGCTAGGTGAACGACCCAATGGGTCGGTGACGGATGCTGTACTAAGGCCACTTTGCTGCCAACCGGAAGCTGAACCACTGTCAAGCATATGCGGCGGAAGCCTTACCGACAAGCTGCTCCTGAGACGACTGCTCCTGAGACGACCCAAGGCGACCACAATCCGCCTTGGTCTTTCATCACTTGGCCCGCATGCCCTTTTCCCGCCATTCCTGCTGTTCCGCGCACCTTCGGCCGCGCTCTAGTCTGCTTCGCCGACCCGAGCCTGCAAGCGAGCTCGGCCCTTTCGGGTCATGATCGCTGACGGCTGGAGTGGTGGTCACTAATCGCGTGATGGCTGTATATGTCACGTCAGCCGCTGACCGGTGCCGAGCGCGCGACCGAGGTCTCCTGTGTCTTAGAGTCCGACACGGGTCGAGCGGTCAAGCGTCAAGCCGTCAAGCGGAGCCAAAACGACCCTCAAAGTCTCATGTCCGAAGCAGTATGGACAGCAGTAACTGCTATGGACAAAACGACGAAAACATTGTTAAATCAGTTTGTTGGAGGCATGTTGCCTCGGACCAGTGGTCAGCGCATCTGGGGTTATCGGGCGTTTCGGGAGGTTTCCCGAAGTTCTCTTAACTTTCGGCGCCGTGATGAAATGGGCCGTCGCTCAGGGACACCGGCCGGACAACCCCGCAGGGGAGGCACTGGGCGCGGCGCTGCCGAAGAACGGCGCGGTCCAGAAACACCAGCGGGCGCTGCCGCACGCCGAGGTGAGACCGGCCCTGAGGCGCATCCGCCGCGCCGCCGCGCACGTCGGAATCCGGCTCGCCTTCGAGTTCCTCGTGCTGACCGCCGCCCGCTCCGGCGAGGTCCGCGGCGCGCTTTAGGACGAGATCGATTGCGATGGCGCGGTCTGGACGATCCCCGGCGAGCGCATGAAGGCGGGCCGCGAGCACCGCGTACCGCTGGCGGACCGCGCCCTCGAAGTCCTCGACGACGCCCGCGAGCTAACGGAGCCCCGCGGCATCGTGTTCCCGTCGCGCAGGGGGCTGGTGCTGCACCAGACGACGCTGGCCGGGCTGGCGCGGGATCTGAAGATCGGCGCCGTGCCGCACGGGTCCCGCTCGAGGTTCCGGGACTGGGCGGCCGAGTGTACGGACGCGCCGCGCGAGGTGTGCGAGATCGCCTTGGCCCACGTCAACACCGACCGCGTCGAAGCGGCCTATCGCGGAAACCCGGAACGTGGATTCCCGGTCCGGTGGTCCACCCGGAATGCCGGACCTGGGTGGACCATGCCGTCGATGCCGGATCGCGGGGAGGGCGCGTCCCTGACGGGACCGGGCCCTAGTCGCCTTCGGCGACCCGAGCCCGCTGGCGCGGTCTCGGCCCATGCGGGTGACGGTCCCTCGCGCTTCCGCCCTCCGGGCGGAGAGGCCGCGCTGACAGCTCCGCAGTAGACCGACACGCCGGTTGGCCGCGTTACCGCGCCATATCCGAGCGGCAGGCCGCTTCGCCCAGCAATCGCAACCGCCACGCGCGATGCCGTCGTCACTGCTCGGCAGCGTCCCCGTGTGTCGCCTCTGCCGCTGTGATCGACACGTTCGGTCGTCCGTCTTGTGCACCAGCGTGTCACGCGTGCTCGCCCGGTCAACCCTTGCGGGTTCTCCGCATGCTCCGACCTCGCTGGCGCGAGGTGACCGGCCTGCGCGCGCGTGCCGCCTGTCCAGGCACCGACGCACTCGCGCGTCGGCAACAACCTGACAGGAGACCGACATGGACCTTCAAACCCTCGTCGCCCAGCGGCGAAAAGCGGTATTGTCGTTGAGACCAAGTCGGGTCTACCAGAAGGAGATAGGACGACGACGCGAGGCAACTTCGTCAAAATCAACTACGACGACGGCTCCCAGGGCCGCTACCTTCATCTACTGACCGTGGTTGTGGAACCTGGCTACGAGGTCAGTGCGGGCGATCTGATTGGCACGTCCAACGCCACTGGATCGACAATCACTGGCGCTCATTTGCACTACGACCTCCACAGGGATCGCAACCGACGCGAGCCGGCAGATCCCGCAATCGAACATGGCAACTGCTGATGCCGGTTCTTCGGTCAGGCTCACTCAGAAGCACGGCCATTGCTCTGTCGGCGTTGATTCTCGCCGTGTCAACTGTGGCTGTGTGGCGGCTACAGCGCGACGAGTCAAGTCCGTTCTCCCCACCGGTGTCACGAGGGAATCCCGTCGAGCGACAGGGATCGATTGGCGAGAACGGCGAGTCCCCTAGTGTCCCACTTCCGTCGATGGCCCGGGACGTATCCGACGACATCGGGTTGAAGCCGGGAGACGCAATTGGAAATCCAAAATGCCGCATGCTCGCTGGGAGGGACGCGGCGCGAGATACGGCACTGGTCGTCGTGCCGGAGGATTCCGGCACTCGCCTTGCTGTGCTGGGTGGAAACGGCTTAGTGTACGACGCTTCCTTGCCGTTCGTGCCGCACCATCTCCAACTAGGCAAGCGGGTCGACGGATCCGTGGTGGCGGGCGTCGGAGACCTGCGGCTCGGCTCCCGCGTATTCCGGGAACCCGATACGATCGAGCCAGTGAGAATCTTCCAAGACGGACGGATACTCTACGAGACGGAGAAGGCGTGGGACTTCGGGATCGCGTCCGACGGCTCGTCGTTCTACGTACACGAACCGTTGGCGGGCGACGCATCACGGCTGGTCGTCAGGAATCTGGATGATGGCATTGAGACGCATATCGACCTAGGTACCGCCTACTCGACGAACAACGCATATGATCGCGGATATTCGGTTGGCTATGCGAATGGCGCAAGGGAGATCGCGTTCAAGAAAGGAGGCGACTACGGTCGCGGTCTCTATCGTTTCTATTCGGTTGCCGGCGAGGACGTTCGAACGATCCGGGTGGGACGCACGTCTACCACCATCGCGGAAGCGATCGCCGACATCGCGGTGGTCGACAATGCACTGGCGCAAATCGTCTCAAGCGAGGAGGGGTACTTTGCCTACCCGCCCACGAAGTCCGCAGCCACCGGAACGCCGGAACCTTGGCGCATCGTGCGGCGACGGTTTGGCTACGGCGACGAGCCCGGAGCCACCGACGAATGGTCGCTCGATATCGAACTGGCGGGCTACGGAGGGACGATGATTCCGTCGGACGACGGTCGCTGGCTCGGATTGAAAGCCTGGGATTTCGTGCTGCTCAATGCCACGACGGGAGACACCGTTTTCCGGTTCCCCCAAGTGGATAAGACCGCTCAGTTGGCACGCCTCGAGAGCGTATTGGACGAGGAGGCCACGGTGGCGGATGTCGGCGGTGTAACCAGCTATAGCTTTCGCGGCGAGCAACTCATGCTCTATCGTCAAATAGGATCGACGCTGTCGTGTAGTGGCAGGGCCGGGAACAACCTCGAGGACTACTACGCGTGCGTTGCCGACCTGCGGCGTCGCGGGCTCTATCGGACGGTGATCGACGTATTCGACCTTGCCGTGATCGAGATGGACAGCCAACCACAGTTCCGGGTCGACTTCGACGAACGCGACCAGTGTGCGGTGGGCGACTTTCCATTGAGGGGCCTGGAGAACCTCGACGGGCAGTTGGCATTCCTGCCCGAAAGACGTTGATCAACGAGGAATTCGGGACCAGGAGTTCGGACGAGGAGTCCGAGAAGGAGTTCGGGACACACGCGCCGCAGGTCTCGCACTAGCACGGGTTCGAGTCGTTCCGGGTCAAGCGCCGATGTCTCACATGACCGGGAAACTACCGTGCGCCGCTGCACCCAAGGACACTTGGACATCCGTTGGCCGACCGCCGAAGTGCTCGGCAAGCCCATAACTACTCATTCCGTAACCTTTTGATAAACAAAGACGTAGTAGGACACAGCAAGGCGACACGATAGCAGCGCCTTCTTGCCCGGTAGTTCGGCTCATTCGTTGGTCGCCCACGGATTCACCAAATCGATCCCAAGCTCCACGCCGCCGAACGGTTTGAACAGCTCGTCTTTGATTGTTCGGCTCGGGGCGGCTGACGCGCTGTACAATCGGCTAACCGATGTCGGACTGCTGTAGCAACACGGTCGACCTGGCCAATCTGGCCTCGCGCCAGCGCCGCGTGTTGGCGTGGGTGTTCGGTATCAATCTCGCGACGTTCGGGGGGATGGTCGCGGCGTCGGTGCTGAGCGGCTCATCGGCGCTACTGTCCGGCGCGTTGGACAACTTCGGCGACGCCCTCACCTACGCCTTGAGCATGGCGGTCGTCGGCGCCTCGGCCCATGCCAAGGCCAGGGTCGCGTTGGTGAAGGGACTCTTGATACTCGGCGCGGCGCTGGTCGTCGCCGCGCAGATCGGCTGGCGGCTCACGGAACTCGAGGCGCCGGTGGCGAGCACGATGTCCATCGCCGCGGTCATCAACCTGGCCGCGAACGGCGCCTGTCTGCTACTGCTGAGTCCCTACCGCGACGGCGACGTCAACATGTCCTCGTCCTGGGAATGCTCGCGCAACGACGTCATCGAGGGATTCGGCGTCATCGGCGCCGCGGTAGCGGTCGCGGTGTTCCAATCCGCCTGGCCCGACATCATCGTCGCCCTCTTGCTGCTGGTCATCTTCCTTCGTTCGGCGATCCGGGTCCTGCGCAGCGCGGCGCGGGAGCTACCAGGGCCGGTTCTGGGGCGCTCTCACGGAGCTGCCTGACGCACGTCAATGTCCGTTCAGCCGCCGAGAGTCTCCCGGGCCTCCCGGACCTCCCGGTTATAGTGACCGGCGTCGAATAGGTACCGGAATTTTTCGGAGATGGCGGCTTCCACGCGGGACGTCATGTACGCGGAATAGTGTTGCCTTCTGGAGGGGTTCAAGTGTGGCAATTCGGCGTCGCGGAAATTGAACTCTTTCGACAAAGCGTCGAGATCATCGCGAAGATGCTCGAAACGGATGATTCGACGGTTCGGCAACACCTCGCCGTTAAGCGTCAGCCACCGTTGCGGCATGTTGTCGACGTCGGCCAACCAGAATTCTTCGAAGGTCTTCTCGGCGGCGGCACGGAATCTGCGGTTTTCGAGGTTGAAGGGATACGTCTCGCGCATGTAGAAGTACGTCGAGACGGCGATGTCGTACGGGTGGCGGATACAGACGAACACCGCCCGCATGTCGTGGATGCTTCGACCTTGGGCACGCAGGACGGTCGCAGCCTTCCTCATGGTCTCGTGGCCTCCCGTCACCTCCAGGGCCACGCCGGGACGCATGACATCGACAAGCTCGCTCGCCTGGTTCTTGGAGACGTATCCGTGGATCGGATCGGACCAGGCACTGATCATGTATTTGGTCAGCGACTTGCCAGCGGCCTTGGGGAAGTGGAGAAAGACGAAGTCGTCGCTAATCAACATGCCAACACGCCGGGTTCCCGTTCGTGATCTTGACCTCGACAAACGAGGGTTGGACAAGTATCGCGATGCCTGTCGGCTGTCGCAATGAGGTCGCCGACCGGCCCGACCGGCAAGAGCGGGATACCCAACTCACCGCGGGCTATAATCGTCGCGCGATCTGCGAGGACCCCATGGCGAACCCCTTCGACACGTTTGCGGACCCGGTACTTGGCGTCCCGTGGGGCGAACTCGGGGCTGTACGTCGGGCCGCGCGCCTCGATGACCGCTGGCATGTGGACGCCGTTCTCGGGTATCCCGTGGATGGCTTGCACGAGACTTACGCCCAAGCGTTGGCGGCGGCTCTGGGCGATGAGGTGGTGCTCGACCTCAGCTTCTCCTTGCCGCCGACAAAAGGTACACCGGGGGCCGGCCATCTGATCGCGGTCGCCTCGGGCAAGGGCGGCGTGGGCAAGTCCACCACGGCGGCGAATCTCGCGCTCGCGCTCGACCGCGCGGGCGCCAAGACCGGCATCCTCGACGCTGACATCTACGGCCCGAGCCAAGGCATGATGCTCGGCATCGCCGAGGGTCGGCGCCCGGAGGTACGCGACCAGCGGACCTTCGTGCCCATCCGCGCCCACGGCGTGGAGGCCATGTCCATGAGCATGCTGGTCGAGGAGCGCACCCCCATGGTGTGGCGTGGTCCCATGGCATCCGGCGCGTTGCGGCAGATGCTGGAGCAGACCGGGTGGGGTGGCCTCGACTACCTGGTCGTGGACATGCCACCGGGAACGGGCGACATCCAGTTGACCCTGTCCCAGCAGGCCGCTGTGAGTGGCGTGGTCATTGTCACGACTCCCCAGGATATCGCCCTGCTCGACGCCCGCAAAGGCATCGAGATGTTCCAGAAGGTCGATATTCCGATCCTCGGCATCATCGAGAACATGAGCTGGTTCGAGTGCGCCGGCTGCGGCGACGTCCATCACCTGTTCGGCCAGGGCGGGGGTGCCCGGGTAGCGGAGGAATACGGCGTCGAGCTTCTCGGCGAGTTCCCCCTCGACCCGGGGATCCGGGAGTCCACCGACGCGGGAACGCCGACGGTGGCAGCCGACCCCGAAGGCCGGGTTGCCGGGTTGTACGTGGACTGCGCGCGCCGCGTGGCGGGCCGGCTGTGGCAGTTGGCGGGCAGTGCGCAGTCGCCGCCTTCGATCAGCATGGACGACGCATGATCAAGTCGGACCGCTGGATCCGCGAGATGGCCGGCGCAGGCATGATCGAACCCTTCGAAGCCGAGCAGGTGCGCGTGATCGACGATCGCCGGGTGATCTCCTACGGCACCTCGAGCTACGGCTACGACGTGCGTTGCGCCCCGGCGTTCAAGGTGTTCACCAACATCTTCTCGGCCACGGTCGACCCGAAGGCGTTCGACGAACGGAGTTTCGTCGACGTCCAGGGCGACAGCTGCATCGTCCCGCCCAACGCCTTCGCGCTGGCGAGCACGGTCGAGTACTTCCGCATCCCCCGCGACGTGCTGACCCTGTGCGTAGGCAAGTCCACCTACGCGCGCTGCGGCATCATCGTCAACGTCACGCCCCTGGAGCCCGAGTGGGAAGGCCACGTCACCCTGGAGTTCTCCAACACCACCAACCTGCCGGCGAAGATCTACGCCAACGAGGGCGTTGCCCAGTTGTTGTTCTTCCAGAGCGACGAGCCCTGCGAGGTCACCTACAAGGATCGCGGCGGCAAGTACCAGGGGCAACGGGGCGTCACCTTGCCCCGGACTTGAGCGCGACCTGACGGTCGCGCAATCTCTTAGGGAAGGTCTGAATCAGACCTTCCCTAGCCGAGAGTTGCTCCGGCCGCGGACACCACGAGTTGACCGCTGGCCGGTACCGTTCCTTCGGGCACGATGCGACCGATGACGAGCGACTCGCCCGACCGCAGACCCGCGCGGACGTGCGCGACGTCTCCTTCCGCGACGCACAGCACGAAGCCTATGCCGAGGTTGAACGTGCGCAGCATCTCCTGCTCCTCGATGTTGCCGGCCTGCTGCAGAAAGTCGAACACCGCGGGCCGGGCCCAGGCGTCGAGGTCGATCGCAGCGGCGAGCCCCTCCCCAAACATGCGCGGCAGGTTGTCGACGAAACCGCCGCCGGTGATGTGGCACAGCCCCTTGGCCTGAGGGAGCATCGGCAACACGCTCGGAACATAGATGCGGGTCGGGGCGAGCAGGGTGTCGAGCAGTTCATCGGCAATCTCGCCGCCTTGGTCCTCGAGTATGCGCCGAATCAGCGAGTAGCCGTTGGCGTGGGGGCCGCTGGACTTGATGCCGATCAACACGTCGCCGGCCTCGATGCCGTCCCCGGTGATGATCGCCTCGCGCTCCACGACACCGACGCAGAAGCCCGCGAGATCGTAGTCCCCCCTCGGGTAGAACCCCGGCATCTCGGCGGTCTCACCGCCGGCCAAGGCGCAGCCGGCGAGCTCGCAGCCCTTGGCGATGCCGGCAATCACCCGCTCGGCCACGTCCACGTCGAGCGTCCCGGTGGCGTAGTAGTCGAGGAACAACAGCGGCTCGGCACCGGCGACCAGCACGTCGTTGGCGCACATGGCGACGAGGTCCTGGCCGACGTCGTCGTGCCGGACGTGGTCGATGGCGAGGCGGAGCTTCGTGCCGACACCGTCGGTGCCGGTCACTAGAACGGGGTCGTTGTAGCGTTCCGGAAGGGCGGACAGGGCAGCGAATCCTCCGAGTCCGGTGATGAGTTCCGGGCGGCGGGTGCGCTCGACGGCGGGCGCGATTCGCCGGACGAGTTCGTTGCCCGCATCGATGTCGACACCGGCGTCCCGGTACGTGAGACGGGCCAAGTGGCGTCCCTCCTGTGGAAAGTCCGGCTATCGTTGTCGGGCAGTGTAAGGGAAGCGAAGACCGTAGGGGCGACGCTTGTCGTCGCCCGTCCTGGCGAAACGACGCCGTGCGGGTGCCAGCACGGGCGACGACAAGCGTCGCCCCTACGGGTCGTGCGCGTTCTAACTTGCGCCGAACGGCGATGGCGGGTGTCCCGTTGCATTCCCCGTTGCATTACACCGTTGCATTACACTTCGCACGCCACCCACGCGGCCCGCTCGGACTCAATGTCGTGTCCACAGTTGTAGCTCGTAGACATCCCCCACGGTCGCCCGGCCTCGGTGACGCGGTCGGCGTGTTTCGTCGTCGGGGTGCGGCCTCGCTGCTCTGCCTCATGGTGGCGGCCGCCTCGGCTTCGGGCGAAGTCGTGCCGTGGCTCTACGAAGCGGACGTCAAGGTGGAGTCGCAGACCGATGTGGAGAGGAAACGGGCCGCCGGTGCCGCGCTTGCGGAAGTCCTCACCCGTGCCACGGGAATGCGCGAACTTCCGGTCAGTCCGAGGATCGACCGGGCATTCGCCGACCCGGAACGCTTCTATGTGCGCTACGCCTTCGCGACCCGGGAAGGCGTCGACGTCCCCGAGGTCGAGACGTACTTCGAAGTCCGCTTCGAACCGGACGCGCTGCTCGGGCTCCTGCGTCAGGCCGGCTTGCCGATCTGGAGCGCCGACCGGCCGACGGTGCTGGTCTGGGTCGTCGTCGAGCAGGACGGACGGCGGGACATCGTCGGGTCGACTTCCACCGGCGACCTCGGCGAGATCGTCACGGCGTTCGCCGAAGCCGCCCGCCGGCGTGGCGTCAAGGTGGCGCTGCCGCTGATGGACCTCGAAGATCACCGCGTCTCGGCCTTGGATCTCCGCGGTGGGTTCTGGCGCACGGTGGTCGAGGTCTCGCGGCGCTACGCTCCCGATCTACTGATCGTGGGCCGGATCGTCGCAGCCGGCGCCGAACGTTGGACTTCAGCTTGGGAACTGCGTCCGGCGGTGAACTTCGACGGCCCGGCGGCGGTGTTCGAGCACGGTGCCGCATCGGCCGCGCAGGCGGCGGGGGAGGCCGTGCATCGCCTCGCGGACGTGCTCGCCGAGCGATTCGCCGTCCGGGGCGGCGACCCGGAGGCGGTCCGGGTGACCGTGCGGGGTGTCGGTACCGTGGGCGCCTACGCTTCAATGCTCGACCATCTGCAGTCGCGTGAGTACATCGACCGCGTGGAGGTGAACAGCGTCGAGTCCGGTGCCATTCTGCTGCGTCTCCACTCCCGGTCGACTCGCGAGCAGCTTCGGGAACTGCTGCTGATGGGTGGATCGTTGTTGCCATCGGATCCGGGTACCCGGGCTACGCCCGCCCCCTGGCGTGCGGCGGCATCCGGGATGCTCGACCTGACCTGGACGGGTGGACGATGACCGACGACGCCGAGAAGCCGGCCATCGATGACGACGGCGCCGAGACGGGGCCGGCGCGGCACCTGCCGAACTTCCTCACGATCGTACGCTTCGCGCTGGTGTTCCCTACCGGCTGGCTGCTCTGGCACGGCAAGGTGGCGGACGCCTTGGTACTGATTGCCATTGCCGGGGCCACGGATTTCATCGACGGCGAGTTGGCGCGCCGGTTCAACTGGCGGACGGTCTTCGGTGCCATCGCCGATCCGGCGGCGGACAAGATCCTCGTGCTCGTCGTTTTCGTCGTGCTGGTACTCCAGGGCCATGTGCCAGTGTGGCTTCTGGGCATCGTCGTGGGACGCGACGTGGTGATCGTCGCGGGTGCGGTGGCCTACCGGCTGATCGTCGGCAAGTACGAGGTGGCGCCGACGAAGCTCAGCAAGGTGAACACCGGCCTGCAGATCGTCCTGCTGCTGCTGGTCCTCCTCGGCCAGCTTGGGGTCGACCCGGTGGCGGTCTACACGGCGAGTATCGCGAACCCCTGGGGATTCGTGCTGGTCGGCGTCTTCGGTGTCGTGACCGGTGCCCAATACGTGATCGTCTGGAGTCTGCGTACCCGGTCGGAACTGCGGAGCCGTCGCCAAGCGGCGGGGGCCGCGCCGTGAACGAGCAGTCGGTCCTGCCGCTGGTGATGGGTGAGCGCGGGACTTTCGACAGCTTCGTCACCGGACCCAACCGGCAGCTCGTCGACCGCCTGAAGAGTCGCTGGACCGGATTCGAGTGCCTGTGGCTGTACGGCGAACGGGGCACCGGTAAGACCCATCTGCTGCAGGCCGTGTGTCATGACCGCCCGCGGTCCGCGTACGTCCCGGCCGCCGAGATGGACGCCGAGTTACAGGCCTACAGCAGTTTCGACGTGGTGACCGTGGACGATGTCACGGGCTGGATGGGCGACCGGGCGGCCGAGACGGCGTTGATGGTGCTCTACAACACCCTCGCTGGGAAGGCCGGGACGGTCAGCAGGCTGGTCGTGACCGCCGATCGTCCGCCACGGGAGGTCGAGTTCGCGTTGCCGGATCTGAGTTCCCGGTTGCGCGCCGCGGCCTGCTTCCGCGTTGCGCCCCTGACCGATGAGGACATGGTGCGTCTGCTCGCCGCGGTCGCCGCGGGGCGTGGCCTGGAGTTGCCGGAGGACGTTGTTGGCTTCCTGCTGGCCCGGACTCCGCGCGACCAGGGCAGCCTGCTGCGCACGTTCGACCGCCTGGACGAGGCCTCGTTGGCCGAAGGCCGGCGGATTACCATCCCGTTCGTCAAGAAGGCCCTCGGCCTTTGACGCCCACCGCCATGTCGAACGGCGGCCAAAAGCACCCACGGCGCGCAGTGGTGACCGGCGGCGGAACGGCGGGGCATGTCGTACCGTCGCTGCCGGTCGTCGAAGCCTTGCTCGCTATGGGCGCCGAGGTGCATTTCGTGGGCAGTAAATCGGGTCTGGAGGAACGCCTGACCGCGCCCCTCGGCATCGCCTACCACGGCATCTCGACCGGCAAGCTCCGCCGCTACTTCTCGGTCAAGAACCTGCTCGACGCCCTGCGCATCCCGCTGGGTGTCTGGCAGGCCTGGCGGTTGATGCGCCGGCTCAAGCCCGATGTCGTGTTCTCCAAGGGCGGCTTCGTTTCGTTTCCCGCGGTGGTCGGTGCCTGGCTGAATCGGGTGCCGGTGGTCGCCCACGAATCCGACCTCACGCCGGGACTCGCCAACCGTCTGGCGCAGCCGTTCGTGAAGTGCCTGTGCGTCAACTTCGAGGCCACGACGGCGCGCGTGCGTCGCGTGGTCACCACCGGCACTCCGCTCCGCCGGTCGCTGGTCGAAGGCGATGCGCAGCGCGGCCGATCACTCCTCGGCGTCGCGCCTGACCGCCAGATGCTGCTCGTGGTTGGCGGCAGCCTCGGCGCGGTGCGCCTGAACGAAGTGGTCCGCGCCGCCCTAGGCGCCTTGCTCGAAGACTACGACGTGGTCCACATCTGTGGCCCCGGCAAACTCGACGAGACCCTTGCCGATAGGCGCGGCTACGTGCAGCGCGAGTTCGTCACCGATGACTGGGGCGACATCATCGCCGCAGCGGATCTGGTGGTCTCCCGTGCGGGCGCGAACGCCCTCTACGAATGGCTCGCCCTCGGCAAACCGCACCTCCTGGTGCCGCTGCCGCGGAGTGCGAGCCGGGGCGATCAGATCGAGAACGCCGCCCACGCCGAAGCGAAGGGCTGGAGTCTCGTCCTGCCGGAACATAAACTGGACCCCGCCACGCTGATTGCGGGCGTGGCCGAACTCGCGTCCCGATCGGGCGAGATGCGCCAACGGCTCCAGGCATTCGACGCACGCGACAGCGTCGCGTTGATCGTCGACGAGTTGGTGCGTGCCGCCCGCCAATAGCGAAATGAGATGTACCGAGTAAAGACCTTCAACAAAATCGCGCCGAAGGGCCTGGCACGGTTCCCCGACCATGGTTTCGAGGTCGGCCCGGGAGTCGACGACCCCCACGCCATCCTGTTGCGCAGTCATCGTCTTACCGAGGGCGACCTTCCGGGACATGTGGCGGCGGTGGCTCGTGCAGGCGTCGGCGTCAACAACGTGCCCGTCGAGTCCTGCAGCCGACGGGGCATCGTCGTCTTCAACACCCCTGGCGCGAACGCCAACTCGGTCAAGGAGTTGGTGCTGGCGGCGCTGCTGCTCACCTCCCGCGACGTGCTCGGCGGCTTCGACTACGTCCGCTCGCTGACGACCGTCACCGACGATGCGGAACTGCACCGCCTCGTGGAGCAGGAAAAGAGCCGCTTCAAGGGGCACGAAATAGCGGGCCGGACGCTGGGCATCGTCGGACTGGGCGCCGTCGGCTCGCGCGTCGCCCGGGCAGCGCTGAACCTCGGCATGGACGTCCTCGGCTACGACCCGGCGCTGTCCGTGGACGCCGCGTGGCGGCTGCCGAGCGACGTCAAGCGCATGGAGAACCTGCCGGCGCTGTTCGCCCGTTCCCACTACGTCACCCTGCACATCCCGGCGGTCGCGCAGAACATTGGCCTCATTGACGAAGATCTGCTGGCCACCCTGCAGCCCCGGTCGGTGCTGCTGAACTTCGCGCGCCAGGAGATCGTCGACGAGGCCGCCGTGCAAGCCGCCCTCGGCAGTGGACGCCTTGCCGCCTATTTCGCGGACTTCCCAAGCACGGTCCTCGCCGGCGAACCGAACGCCCACACCACACCCCACCTGGGCGCCAGCACCGCGGAGGCGGAGGAGAACTGTGCGGTGATGGCCGCCGACCAGCTCCGCCAGTTCCTGCTCTACGGCAACGTCGACAACTCGGTGAATTTTCCGAACGTGGCCCTCGACCCCGCCGATGGCTACCGGATCGGCGTCACCAACGCCAACGTCGCCGGCATGCTCGGCCAGATCATGTCCACCCTCGCCGACGCCCGGTTCAATGTCATCGACATGATCAACAAGAGCCGTGACCGGGTGGCCTACAACCTGATCGACCTCGATACGCCGCCCGACGACGCCCTGATGGCAAAGATCGCGGCCATCGACGAGGTGCTAAGCGTACGGCTTTTCGACCCGTTGACGGATTGATGCCCGACGTCAACGTTCAGGAGGTGGCGTCATGCCACAACACACCTGCCATCGCGGAATCAACTTCCTGGCGCGACCGGGTGTCCAGCACAGTGAATTTGCTCAAAGCATCGCGGACTTTGTCGCGGTCTAGCACATCCCAAATCGGACTCCGTCGCGTTTCGGACACGAACTCGCAATACTGGGACATCAGCCGTTCGCGCCCTTCGGTGGCGTTGCCCGTACCGATTCTCGGTCGCTGTTTGACGATCGTGTTGTCGAAGACAGATGTCGCGACGGCCTCCGGCGTCGACGCCGATTCGTCGATGCCTAGACTCGACGGCTCCGGCACCGCTTGCGGCTGCTTGTCTCTCGCATACGGCACATCCAGTAGGGGACCTCCGACGCGTGCAATCACCGTCTCGTGGATGACGGCGTCGCGACGTGACTTCCAGCCCAATCTGAGTGCGAGCGCCATGGCACGCGGACTGTAGAGCGGGAAGACTTTGTTGCGAAAGAAATCGGGTCGAGCCGATATCCAGCGGCGCACCAAATGCTGAATGTAGAACACGTCCAGGCCCATCTCCGGTCGTAGGCCGGCATCCAGCGGCTGAAGCAACTCCTTGAGACCTTGAGTCAACACCGAGATCTGCGCCTCACGTTGGAGCAGACCAGCATGGGCGTGCGGCTGAATCCACCGCGCAATCAGTTGCTCCCGCGTTCGTATGGGCCTGTTGGTTCGAATGTTGGATCTCAGTGTCTCTCCCAGGAGCCCGTGCAGGATGATCGAATCATCCGCCTCGGCTTCGCTCCGCATCCGGCAACTCAGCATGCCTGCGGTGCGCCGAACATGGTCTCGCAAGCCATGACGTCCTTGAGGTGGTCGAACGGTATGCGGGATGCCCAGCTTCTTGGCCAACTCGGATGCAGCGACGACGTCGGGGCTTCGCGTGACTCCATAGGTCACCGCATCGACAGCGTCGAGTCGCCCGGCCGCGATCACCAAGGCCAAGACCAGCCGCGAGTCGAGGCCGCCCGTGAGCAGCAATACCGGCCTGCTAGGGGCGACAGAAATCGAACGTTCGACTCGTTCGATCATTTCGTCCACGCAGTCATCAATGACCGCGTCGACTTCGGTTCCCTCCAGGATGTCGTCGTTTGTTGCCCATGGGACGTCCACGGTCGGGGTACATCGAATTCCTTGGTTGGGGTCGACGTTCAGCAACGCACCGGCCGGCGTGCATGAAACTTCGTCGAAACCGGTCCCGGGTCCAAACGGCCGCTCGCAGGACGCCAAGAGGGCCGACATGGACAGAGACTTGCGCACGGTTGCGCCCTGTGAGAGCAGTGCCTCGGCAACACGATGTGGGCAGTTCGAAGCGAAAGTCGCGTTCCCGAATTCCCCCGTGTAGAGGGGATGAAGACCGATCACATCAGGCTCGATCGTGCCGAAGCCACGGGCCTCGAGTCGCACGTTCACGTGCGGTCCAATGTCGTCCGCGGTGACCTCGTGGGTGATCGTTGACCGGAAGCTGAGATCACTGACAGGACGGTCGTGAACCGCTTCGCCCCAAACCCACGCTCTGACTCTTCCCGAAATGTCACGCCACGTGGTGCTTGGTGACTCGCGCCACACCGGGTCGGGAGCAATCCCGCTACGGTCAACCCAGACGAGGAATCTACGCACTAGAGGATCTCGAAGGCGCTACCAACGGCGTTGCTCGATTCGCCCCGGTGAATGGGTTGGGACGGCGTTGCTGCCGTTCGCGGAATCGCTTGGGACCAAGGATTGCGAGAAGCTCCGCCGTCACCGGCCCGACCTCGCCGTTAAGTGAGCTCGCGACAATCTCGGCACCGAGAATCGCCGTCGATGTGCCGTGGGAGCCGTGGCCGAGATTGAACGCCGCGCCTTCCCACTGCCCGACCACCGGCAGGTGATCGGAGGTTGCCGCGCGCACGCCGCGGAACCGTTCAAGCGAACTCCCGGGCGGCCAGCCGAGCATGTTCTCGAAGCGGACGGCGTTCGCCGCCGTTGCGCGTTCCGGTTTCCAGCGCCGGTATTCGTAGGTGGCACCGACCCAAACCCCCTCCCTCGCTGGGACGATCACGCCGTCGCCGATGAGCGGCAGGCGCGGCGCCGCGTTGCAACCGAAGCGGTCCACCTGACCTTCAAGCCCGGTCACTTCGAGCCAGTCGAAGCCGTCGATGGCGTCGCCGGTGGCGTATACGGTGGGTTCGTCACCTGTTGGTGCAGAGGTCGTCAACTCGATGTGGGGGTGGGTCGCCAGGTCCGCCGTGAGGCCGGCTCCGTCGATTGCCAGTGCTTCGGGGAAGAACAATGCCGGTGTCGCGATGTCGATGCCGGCCAGCTCGCTGGCCCGGGTCGCGTCCACGAAGACCGCGACCTCCTCCGGCACCGTCTGGGCGATCATCCGTAGACGCTCGACTTCGATCTTGGCCGAGGGCAACTGCAGTACGCCGCTCGGCGTCGTACCGGGACGATTCCGACACCGGTGGGCGGCGAAGAGGTAGGCGTGGGCGCGCAGCCGCGACTCGGCTGAGGCGTGTGGCGACAGCCGCGGATGCAGGACCGCGGCAGGGATCGCCGAAGCCCCACTGGCGATTCCACGGTGTACGAGGGTTGCGCCGATGCCCCGCTCGACCAGCGCGCGGGCGGTGGCGGCACCGGCAAGACCCCCACCGTACACGGTGACCTGCGATGGCGCTTTGAAGGTCCGCCCGGGGCAGTCATAGACTCCGACGGTGCTGTGGCGCTTGTGCGGTCGCTGGTCGACACGGCGCGTCTGGAAACCGGCGGCGGCGAGGTCGCGCCGTACCTGTCCGGCGGCGGTGAAGGTCGTGACGGTCGCGCCCGGCGCCGACAACCCGGCCATGTTGCGGAAGAGCGCAGCCTGCCACATCTCCGGATTCCTCCGGGGCGCGAAACCATCGAGGAACCAGGCATCGACACCGCGCTGCTGCTGGTGGGCTAGATCCGTCATGCCTTCGTGGACGTCGCCGTAGAACACCGACAGACCTATACGACCGTCCTCGAAGACTCGCCGGTGCCAGCCGGAAACGAGCGGTGGATAGGCATCCGTCAAGGCGTCGGCCATGGGGTAGCTGGCCTTCCACGGGCTGAGCGCGCGGGCGACGTGCGCGCGTGCCAGAGGATATCGCTCGAAGGAGACGTAGTGCAGCCGCGACCGGGTGGCAGCCGCGGTCACGATGAAGTTGAGGCCGGTTCCGAATCCAAGTTCGCCCACGGTGAACGTCGAGGTACTCTCCCGCGACCGTTGGGCGAGAGCGGCGGGGCCGAGGAAGACTCGTTCGACCTCGGCCGGCCCATCGGCATCGTAGTAGACATCGCCGAAATCCAGCGACACCGGACGGTGACCATCGAAGTCCACGCGGGCCGGCTTGATCGGTGGCTCTGCCCTCGTCGGCTCGATCATCTCGGTGTCAGGTTGCCCAAGTGTTCTAATATTGGCGCAAGCGGCGCGGCGTTGTCGCGGAATCCACCCGGTTCGGAATCGGAACACTTGGCATGACGATCACGTCAACCAAAGGCATCGTCCTCGCCGGCGGGCGCAACCTGCGTCTGCACCCGGTCACGATCGCGGTCAGCAAGCAGCTCCTGCCCATCTACGACAAGCCGATGGTCTACTACCCGCTGACCACGCTCATGCTCGGCGGCGTGCGCGAAGTCCTCATCATCTCCACACCCCAGGACACACCCCGACTCAAGGAACTGCTCGGCGACGGCTCGCGGTGGGGGATGGCGTTCTCGTACGCCGTACAGGACGAACCCAAGGGCCTCGCCCATGCCTTCATCGTCGGCCGCGACTTCATCGGCGACGACCCCGTGGCGCTGATTCTCGGCGACAACGTGTTCTTCGGCAGCGAACTGGCGCGCAAGGCACAGGAGGCGATCGCGAACAACCGTGGCGCGACTGTGTTCACCTATCCCGTCAAGGATCCGCACCGGTTCGGGGTGCTGACCCTCGATGCCGCGGGCCGCCCGGCGGAAATCGAGGAGAAACCCGCCGTGCCGAAGTCGAATCTTGCGGTCACCGGGCTGTACGTGTACGGCAGCGAAGTGGTGGGGTTCGCCGAGTCGCTGCGGCCGTCGGAACGTGGCGAACTCGAAATCACCGACCTCAACCGCGTCTATCTCCAGCGTGGAATGCTTGACGTCGTGCAGTTCGGGCGGGGCATGGCGTGGCTGGACACCGGCACGCCGGAATCGCTTCTCGAAGCCAGCCAGTTCGTGCAGACCATCGAACACCGCCAGGGACTGAAGATCGCGTGCCCTGAGGAGGTCGCTTGGCGCATGGGCTGGATCACCGACAGCGACTTGGCGGCGCTTGCCGGTGCCCTCGGGGGACAGGGCTATGCGGACTACCTCCGTGCCCTGGTGGCAAACCCGGACGCCGACGGAACAACCGATGCGCATTGAGGAGACCGTGCTTCCCGGCGTGGTGATCGTGCGCCCAGAGGTGCATCGCGACGACCGCGGTTTTCTCCTGGAGAGCTTCAGCAAGGCGCGCTATGACACGTACGAGGCATTCGGTTGCGACTTCGTCCAAGACAACCACTCGCGATCCCGGCGGGGTGTGTTGCGCGGGCTGCACTTCCAGGAGCACGAACCCCAGGGCAAGCTGGTGCGCGTATCACGGGGACGCGTGTTCGACGTCGCCGTGGACATAGATCCGACCTCGCCAACCTTTCGCCGGCACGTCGGCGTCTACCTGGACGACACCGACCACCGGCAACTGTTCATTCCCGCGGGATACGCCCACGGCTTTTGCGTCCTGTCCGAGGAGGCCGACTTCGAGTACAAGTGCACCGCCTACTATCGGCCCGACGACGGCCGGGGCGTGTTGTGGAACGATCCCGCCATCGGCATCGATTGGCCGCTCGAGAACCCCATCGTGTCGGCAGCTGACGGTGCGAACCCCACCCTCGACGAGTACCTTTCGAAATGAAGGTTGCGGTCACTGGCGCCGGGGGGCAGGTGGGCTCCGAGATGCTTCGTCTGGCTGACGATCACTTGGAAGTCGTGGCGTTCGACCGGCGAGGACTGGACATCACCGACGCGGAACAGATCGAAAGGCGATTCAACGAATGTAAGCCGGATCTCGTGGTGAACTGTGCGGCCTACACGGCTGTGGACCGGGCCGAGGACGAACCCGCGTTGGCGCACCGGGTCAATGCCGAGGCCGTCGGAGCGCTGGGTCGAACTTGCACGAGGCGCGGCATCGGCATGGTCCACCTGTCGACGGACTACGTGTTCGATGGTACGAGGGTAGGTGCCTACACGGAGGACGACGCACCGAACCCCCTCGGTGTGTACGGGACCACCAAGCTCGCCGGGGAGGCCGCACTTCGCGAAGCGACCGACCGGCACCTAATCCTGCGCGTCAGCTGGATATTCGGCAGGGTGGGACGAAGTTTCGTTGACACCATCCTTCGTTTGGCCCAAGAACGAGACGAGATTGCCGTTGTCGACGACCAGACTGGCGGGCCGACGCCGGCGATGGCCATCGCACACACAATCCTGCGGGCAGGGCGAATGGCGACCGAACGGGACTCCTTGTGGGGTACCTACCACTTCACCGCGGCTCCGTCGGTCTCCTGGTTCGGTTTCGCGCAGCGGATCGTCGCCATTGGCGTGGAGACCGGCGTATTGGGAGCCGCGCCGACAATGAACCCCATCCCGAGTAGCGAGTGGCCCGCCAAGGCGAGGCGCCCGAGTAATTCGCGGCTGGACATGGGCAAGCTCGCGGTGGCATTTGGAATCGCCTGTCCCGATTGGGACTCCTACCTGCGGGACTCCGTCGCGGCGCACCTGTCGGTGCGTCGTGCGTCAACCACCTGAACGCGACACAAGGCGGCATCGTTGCTCTACTTCCTCTTCGCCACGGGGCGACCGGGTACCCTCCGTCCCGCATACGAGCTTGCGCAGGAGTGGTTTCCCACGACGGTACCGCTCGGCAACACTCCCGTGCTCGCGCGGATCTCGGACGATGGTCGTTGGTTTGCCCTCGCCACTGAAATCGGGGATTCCATCGCGGCCCGCCGGGTGCGAATCGGACCAGACCAAGCGATCGCCATCAATGGTCCTGCCCTGCGATGCAATGGCAGAGCCTTCGGCGACAAGACGATCGACGATCTCTTTGGTAGGCGCGATGGTCGAGAGACGACGGCGCTGTTTCGCGACATGTCGGGCTCGTTCTCGATCGGTGCGGTCAACCAGCAAGAAGGTCTCGTCGGGTTTTCATCGTTCGACAATACCCATCCGGTCTACTGCACCCAAGGGGATGGCATATGCGCGGTATCCAACCGGGCACTACCCTTGGCGCGGCTTACACGCGCCGAGCTCGATCTGCAGTCCCTGGGTTGGCTTGTTGCCGCCGGCAACCTTTTCGGTCCTCGTACGGCGTACCGGGGGGTGGAGAAAGTCGAAGCGGGCGAAGCAGTCGTTGCGGGCATCGGCGACGCTCGGTTTGTCGGACACGAAATCCAAGGTGGCATTTGGCCATCGCCGGACGAGCCTGACCTGGAGAATCTCGAGTCCCGTGGCTGGGATGACCTCACAGAGCGGCTCGTGGACAACGTCAGGGCTGCTTGCGAATCGGTGGATCACACGATCAATCTGGCGCTTACGGGCGGCAAGGACTCTCGTCTCGTGCTCGCCCTGGCGTATGCCGCCGGAGTTGTCGACGGCCTGAGGATATTCACCCGAGGGCTTCCATCCTGGGGCGACTCGGTCGTTGCTGCGGAGGTCTGTCGGCGCACGGGAGCGAAGCACGAGCTTCTTGTACCGGGCACGGTCGGGGGGACGATTGCGGCCAGACCCTGGTCGGACGTACAAGCGCATGTGTCGCGGTTCGAAGGCATGGTCTCTCCTTGGGATAGTCCGGGCACTACTGCTCCAAGGAGCCGCTCGGTGACGTTCGAAGGGATCGGCGGCGAACTCTATCGTGGTAGCCACGCCGGACAGTTCAAGCGAGTCCTCCCGACAACCGTTGCGTCGATGCAGGAGGCATTCATCGATTACCACCAACCTTTCGATCCTGCCGGAGTCGTGCGACCGGCGCTCGCCACGCAGATGAGAGAGTGGTTGTTCGGTTGGGTGGCCGACACGGCTCGGCGCGTGAGGTTGGACACGCTGCCGGAGAAGTTCTACGTCGACTATCGGCTGGGCCATTGGAATGGCCCCTTGTTCCAGAACGTGCCCGCGAAGGCGCGGGTTTCGCCGCTGCTGGAACTCGTCTGTGCAAGGGAATTCCTCAAGTCTGCTTCCCACGCTCGACGAGCCGAGAGATTCCACTACGAGATCATGCGTCGGGCGGCACCGAAGGTTGTGGATGTTCCCTTCTACCGAGACCAGTGGCGCGAAGAATTGATGTCGGCTACCCGGCGTTACCGGTTGGCTATCAAGAGGCGTCTGGGCATGAGCAGATCGTTGTGGGGAGAGGTGCCGAACCCGCCGAGGCGCTGGCAGTGGGCTTTCGCCGAGACGCAACGAGAGTCCGTAGCCGCGCTGCTTGCACGGGCAAAGCACGTCGGCTTGGAGGAAGTCGTCGACGTTCCCGCGGCGATCCAGTGGACGAATTCAGACGCTCCTTTGGTGAGCAACGTGAATGTGAAGACGTTGCTCTCGTTGGCGTCGGTGTCCCTGACGCTACTTGGCGAAGACGAACCACCTGCTTAGCGCTACCAAGACGCCTCGCGGGCTCGGCGTCCGGCCCCAGGCCCCACACGACATTAGGAATGCTCTGATCAAGCCATCCCTGGCTTGATCAGAACGCAAAAACAAGAGCGTGGTCTTTTTTTGCGTGCAAATTCAACTCCTTGCGTCTTTGAATTTGGCGGCACATCCCTGTGCCGCGCTAGGGAAGGTCTTAATCAGACCTTCCCTAGGCCATGCGAGCCGACGCGCACGCTAGGAGCTGCGTGACGCGTATTTGTTCGGGATCGTCCTCAGAGAGTTCACTAGGTTCTTGCGGACCTGTGCGAATCTCCTCCGTAGCCGACGACCCCACCTAGTTGGCCTGGTCGCCAGGAAGGACATTGTCGGACCGGCCTTGTGGTCTGATGAGACCGACCGGACGACAACATCGGTGAATCCCAGTTCCCGGACGAACTCTAGGATGTCGTCCTTTGCAAGCCAGTAGGCAAAGGGGTTGCTTCCACCGGAGAAGCCTGGCGGATGGTCACCGTTGTATAGGTAAGACCGGTAGTAGTGCCTGCAGCGGAATCCGTCCAGTTCCTTGTGGACGTCCCGGCTCGCGTCGAAATGGGGGTAGCGGTCGGCGTCGGTCGCGATCATCTCGTCGTAGAAGTGCGTCCACACGAACATTCGATCGGACACTCGTGCGATCGAGCGCAACAGGGCCAGCGGATCGACCTGGTGGTAGAGGACGCCCGTTGCCCAACACAGATCGAAGCGTTCGGTCGTGTCGTCCATATACGACTGGATATCGCCGTGCAGGAGTCGGGCTTCGATTCCCAAGATCTCCTTGGCGATGAGGCACTTCAGGTAGCTGATGTTGCTCGCCTCCACCGCGACGACCGGTGCGGCGCCGAGACGGTCGAGCTGATAGGTGATGTAACCCTCGTACGGTCCGAGTTCGAGGACGCTGCGGTTACGCAACCCGCCAAGCTCGCTGGCCACCCATTGGACTCGACGATCCACGAAATTCGGCGCGATGCCGGCCTTGACGCCGGAGTCGGGCGGGAAGGCGGACTTCCACACGCCTTGGAAGATGTCGACCGCCGCTTGCGCGGTTGGGACTCCCGTGAAATAGGCAGGTTTCACCGGACTGGGCATTCGAGCAATCTCCGTGCGGTGCGATAGGTGGCTTGTGGCGTCCCATTGTCGGTGAAGCGACGCGCACACCAAGGAGTCGGGCGTCGCGTAGAAACGGAAATGTGGTTCGACCGATCGAGGACCCTGCTAGCATATCGGACGAGCTGCGCCGTGCGAAACTAGGCCGGGATGCCGTGGAGTGTCCTGGTGCCGCGCACGGCGACGGTGATGGCGCAGTAACAAGGCGGAGCGCATCCGGTAGGTGGGCCCTCTTGGGCGGTGGTTGATCGGTGCATGCATGACGCAACAGGCTGATCGAAGCGTGGCGGACGACATCCGCGCTTCGGGATTGTTCGATGCCGAGTGGTACCTCGCTCAATACCCGGATGTCGAGATTCTGGGGATGGACCCTGTAGAGCACTACCTGCTCTACGGGGCGGCACTGGGTCGGAATCCGTCGCCCGGTTTCGATACGACCCGATACCACGAGTCGCATCCGGAGCTTCTCGATGGGGACGTCAATCCCCTGGTTCATCACCTGAGTCAGCGGAACGTGCGCACGCCCTCAGGTGAGATCCGCGTCGTCCGCGACTCGGAACCCGCGCTTCGCCAGCCCGTGGCCGTGGTCATTCCGGTATTCAATGCGGCCGCCGAGACGGCCCGGTGCATTCGAAGCGTGCTCGCACACACGCCTCCCCACGTACGCGTCATCGTGATCGACGACGCCAGTCCGGACGAGAGTATTGAAGCCGTGCTGGCCGAACTTGTCGTTTGTCCGAACGTGTTCGTGGTCCGCAACGACCGGAATCTCGGGTACACCGCAACGGTAAACCGCGGGATGTCACTGGCCGGGCGCGCTGACGTTGTGCTGCTCAACTCCGATACCCGGGTCACGCCCCAGTGGTTGCGCAATCTTCGCTTGGCAGCCTACTCGGCCCCAAGCGTTGCGACCGCCACGCCCTTCTCGGACAACGCGGGAGCGTTCTCGGCACCGCGCGCGAACGAGCCCAACCCGCGACCCGAATCGATGTCGGATGACGACTACGCACGTGCCGTGACACGGGCGAGTGGCCGAGACTATCCGGCAGTGCCGACGGGGAGCGGCTACTGCATGTACGTTCGGCGTGCGTGCCTGGACGACATCGGCGCATTCGATGCCGACGCGTTCCCGAGGGGATACGGGGAGGAAAACGACTTCTGCGCACGCGCGACCAAAGCGGGATGGACACACGTCATCGATGACGCGACGTTGATCTACCACGTTCGCTCGGCGAGCTTCGGCGGTGACCGGGACGCGCTGGTGCGTGAAGGGCGAGCCATCGTGGACGCACGCCACCCCGACTACGCGAGTGCGGTGCAGGCTTTTCTCGCTGACGAGCAGGTGGAGCAGGCTCGGCGGAGGGTGGGCGAGGCCGGGACGAACGACGAACCCATGCGGCCCCGGGCGCTCTTCGTCATCTCGACCACCACGGGGGGAACGCCGCAGACGAATCTCGACCTCATGCGGGCGGTGGAGGACGATTACGAGACCTTCCTCCTCGTCTGTGATTCGAAAACCGTGGAGTTCAGTCTGATTTCCAGGGGCGAGCAGCATGTGGTGGAGACTTGCCAGCTCCGCAGCCAGATCCTGCCGTTCCCACATGTATCGGATGAATACGACGCGTTTGTCCGGGAACTGCTGCTGCGGCATTCGTTCGAGCTTGTCCACATCCGCCACATCGCATGGCATAGCCTGAACCTCCCGCGCATGTGTACGGATCTGTCGATCCCAGTCGTGTTCTCCTTCCATGATTTCTATTCGATCTGCCCCACGGTCAAGCTCCTCGACGAACATCTCACCTACTGCGGTGGCGTGTGTACTGCAACGACGGGTGAGTGCAAGCCAGACCTATGGCGCCCAGCCGACTTCCCCAGACTGAAACATGAAGGCATCTACCAATGGCAGGCATGGATGCGTGAGATGCTCTCCTCCTGTGATGCCTTCGTGACCACATCAAACAGTGCTCGAAGCCAGATCCTCACCAGCTTCCCGGAACTGGAACATCGGTCCTTTACGGTCATTCCTCACGGGAGGGACCTAACGTTCGAGCGCTTGGTGAGCGATCAGGAAGAAGTCTCAACGCCGGTGAAGATCGTGATTCCCGGCAACCTGATCGTCGCCAAGGGTCTCCATTTGGTGGAGGGCCTCGAGGCGATCGACTCGGAGCGGCGCTTCGAGTTCCACGTGGTCGGTAGGACGAAGCTCGAGTCGAAGGAAGGCGTTGTCGTCCACGGAGCCTATGAACGAGCCGACTTGGCTCGCATCTTGCGGGAGATCGGGCCGACCCATGGGATGGTCCTGTCGATCTGGCCGGAGACCCACTGCCACACGTTGACGGAGCTCTGGGCCTGCGGGTTGCCGGTGATCGCACTCGACTTCGGCGCCATCGGTGAGCGCATCCGCGAACACGGTGGCGGTTGGCTGCTTCCGCATGGCGGTGTCGAGGGTCTCTACGAGCGCCTCAAGACGGTGTGCGAGGACGCTCACGGATACGGTGAACGGGTCAGAGCGGTTTGGCGTTGGCAAGAGGGCCCTGGCCACCACCAGGATACGGCCGCGATGGCTGCGGAGTACACCGCAGTCTATCGCCGGCTGCTAGGTGGGCGCCGCGCCTATGGCGCAGAGGATCCGTCTTCCGTAGAGGCGTTTTGCTGATCGGGTTCGGCAAGGGCGGCACCTATCGTGTCCGTTGCCATCGGCGGGACGCGGCGGAGCAGTAGCCGGTAGGGTAGCGACAGCAGGAAGTGTCCGAGGCGCCAACGGCGCGAAGCCAGGATGTCGGCGATGCCGGCTCTGAGGTCGGCCTGCCGGGCGGTCTTGTCGTCGAGGTCCCGCTTCATCCGGGCGGTCTTGTCGTCGAGGTCCCGCTTCATCCGGGCGTGCTCGGCGGCGAGGCGCCGATTCCGGCGTGCGAGCTGCACGTTCTCTTCGGTCATCTTCTTGACCGCGGCCTTCGACGTTGCCGCCAGCGCCCTCTGTTCGGTGATCGTCTTTTGGGCTCGGTCTGTCTCCGAGGACAGCTGATCGATGCGCTGGTTTCGCAATGCCAACTGTGTCTTGTGTTCGTGCAACTCCGTGCGCAGCTTGTTGATCGTTCGGTCCTGGTTCTGCATCGCCGTCTTCCGGTTCGCGACGTCAGCAAGTGCATGGCTGAGTTCCATGCTCTTCAAGGTCAGGCGCGGATCTTCGCCTCGAAGGCCCGCCTGCTCGAGGTCGTTGCTCCGGCGCATCCGGGCGAACAGGTGTTCGCCACTGGACTCGAATCGCCGCAGCGTGTCTAGGCAGGCCTTGCCGACCGGCGGCACCTCGATGCGGTTGGAACGGGTGGCCTCCAGGAGGCGTTCGTAGAGGACGGTCTGGCTCTTGGTCACCGTGCTCGGGAAGGAATCCCCATCCGATCGCTGGCGATAGAGCTTCTGATCGATGAATGCTCCCAGTTCCAGTGGTGAAGGGACTCGGAAGGGATAGCCGGAGTGGGCGGTGAGGGCGGCTGCGAGCCTCTCGGCCACCGGTTGTGCGGTTCGCATGAGGTCTGCGTACGAAACAAAAGCCCGAGGCAGTTCCGACGTAACGGCGACGGCGCGCTTGTTGTAGACCTCCCACAGGGCAAGTCCTGCCTTGAGGGGGATGCCGTTTCGGGCCTTGAGCGAGTGCGCTACTTCCAGTGGGTTCCGGACTATGTGAACGCAGAAAGGCATCTCCAATACCGACCGCCACACCGGGAACACCAGGCACAGGCGTGGCTCCTTGACAAACCAAGGTCGGTGGGCGTCGAGATTCAGGACGATTCGGCTGGCCGTCCGCCGATAGGTTTCCAATAGGTCGTCCGGGAGGTTTTCGGCATCGAAACCGACGACGCGGTCCCAGTCGCAGTGGGCGTTGTGGAGGATTGAGTCGTTGAGGGAACGCACGTCCAGTCGTTCCCAAAACCCCTTCTGGTTCTCTTCGTACTGCGCCTTCCAGACGTTGTCGTTCGTGCTTGTGCTGGTGTTCTCCGCGCCGAAATAGGCACCCATCAGGTTGAGCAGCCGGGCGATGGCGGACGTCCCCGACCGGTGCATGCCGAGAACGATTATCTGCACGATCTGCTCCGCCCGCCGGTGCTCCGCCCGCCCGTGTAGGTGGAGACGTGATTGGAACGTCGGGAGTCGAGCCGACAAATGCAGGGTGGTGGTGCCATTACAGGAATTTCGCAGCTACGTAGTCGAGCAGCTCGGCGAGGGACTCATCGACCGTACTGGCATTCGTGTCCACGATCAAGGTGGGTTGCGTCGGCTCCTCGTATACGTCGTCGATGGCCGTGAAGTGCCTGATTTCGCCGGCGCGCGCCCGGCGATAGAGCCCCTTCGGGTCACGTTGTTCGCAGATTGAAAGGTCTGCACGGATGTAGACTTCATGGAACCTTGGCGTGGCCCGACGCGCGATCTCCCGGTCCGCACGATAGGGCGAGATGAAGGCTGAAATGCAGATGATGCCGACATCCGCGAACAACGCGGCGACTTCGCCGACGCGGCGGATGTTCTCGGTTCTTTCCTCCGGCGAGAAGCCGAGATCGGCGTTGAGCCCAGCGCGCACGTTGTCGCCGTCGAGAACGTAAGCTTGCAGACCCTTGCGGAACAGCTCTTCCTCGAGCCTGAACGCCAGCGTTGACTTTCCTGCTCCGGAGAGGCCGGTGAACCAAAGGACCCCCCCGGCGTGGCCGTTTCGGCCTTCGCGTTCGGTAGTCGAGACTCGGTGTGCGATGCGCGTGATGTTGCGCTGATCAGTCGGCATGGTGTCGGCCGAGGCTACGACGGTCGCAGTTCGCCGTCGAGGTCGTGGTCGTCGCAGAAATAGAAGAAGCTGTCGCGCAGTTCGACGATTCGGACCTCGGGCGGCACCTCGACTTCCATGACGAGAGAGAAGATGGGTGTGCCCGTGTGCGCGGCGCGTTCCGTGACCGTGTCGAGGTTGTAGATGTTGATGTTCTGCGACGAGAAGAAACTGGCAACGCGGTGCACGATCCCCGGATGGTCCATGGCGGTGACGCTTACCGTGTAGGGTATGCGTCCCTGGACGTTCGCTCGACCGCCGGTTCGTCGGAACAGGAAGGCGAGATCCATCGCTTCGGCGAGCTTGCCTAGCTTGGTCTCGAGCCGTTTCAAAGGCAGATCGCCGCCGGCGACGGACATCAGCACGGCGAACTCTCCGCCAAGCACGGTCATGCGGCTGTCTTCGATGGACAGGTTGAGGTCGTGAACGATCTCCGCGATGTCGTTGACGACCCCGGGACGATCTTCGCCGATTGTGGCAATGACGGCACGTGTCATGCGATGCGCTCCCGAAGGTAGTTGGCGAGAACCGTGGCGCCGACACGCTCCTGGGCCATCGTGTCCCGGTCTCTGACGGTAACCGAATCGTCGTCGAGGGTGTCGAAGTCGACCGTGACGCAGTACGGCGTGCCGATTTCGTCGTGCCGACGGTAGCCCTTGCCGATGTTCCCGGTATTTTCGAACAGCACGCGACCCACACCGAGTCTCATCAGTTCGGTCTTTATGGCCCGGGCTCTGTCGACCAGGCCGGCGTGATTGCGTTTCAACGGCATCACCGCCACCTTGATGGGCGCGAGGTGCGGTGGGAAGGACAGAAGGGTGCGTTCCGAACCGTTGGCCAGGCGTTCAACGCGGTACGCATCGTTCATGACGGCGAGTACGCCGCGATCGACGCCGGCCGAAGGCTCGATGACGTACGGGACCATCCAATGCCGCTCATTCAAGGGCTGCACCGCGAGTCGGGCATTGGACTCTTCGTTCACGGGCACCTCTGCGGCGATGTCCAGATCGGCCTGGTTCTTGGTGTGTGAACCGAGGTCGTAGTCGGTTCGGTTGGCGATGCCCTCGAGTTCCTCGAGGCCGTGCGGGAAGCGGTACATGATGTCGACGGTCGCCTTGGAGTAGTGCGCCAACTCGTCCGGCGGGACGTGCAGGAGTTCGAGGCGGCTGCCGTCGATCCCCTGCTTCCGCCACCAGTCGAGGCGGCTTTGGACCCACTGCTCGTGCCAGTCGTCGTCGGTGCCGGGTTCGACGAAGAACTCCAGCTCCATCTGCTCGAATTCCCGGACGCGGAAAATGAAGTTGCGCGGCGTGATCTCGTTGCGGAAGGCCTTGCCGATCTGTGCGATCCCGAAGGGCAGCCTCGCCGACGTCGAGTCCAGGACGTTCTTGAAGTTGGTGAACACCGATTGTGCGGTCTCCGGCCGCAGGTAGGCGAACGACGAACCATCCTCCACCGGACCCACGCTGGTCTTGAACATCAGATTGAACGGCCGCGGGTCGGTCAGGTCTTCCGATCCGCATCGCGGACACCTGCCGTCGAGATGGTCGGCGCGCCAACGGGATTTGCAGTCGCGGCAATCCACCAGCGGGTCGGCAAAGGTCTCCTCGTGACCGGAATAGCGCAGTACGCGGGGATTGGTGAGGATCGCCGAATCCAACCCCTCTACATCGTCGCGTTCGTACACCATCGCGCGCCACCAGGCGTTCTTCAGGTTGTTCTTCAACTCCACGCCCAATGGTCCGTAGTCGTACACGCCCTGCAGCCCACCGTAAATTTCGCTGGCCTGGAAGACGAAACCACGACGCTTCGACAGAGCGACCAGTTCCTCCATGGACTCGGCAGGCATCGAGGTATCCGCCGGCTAGCCGTGCGCGCTTACAGTGGCCGACGTGTCGCGCCAGTTGGCCTCGTCGATCTCGATCCGCTCAAGCAGGGGCTGCCACCACGCCGGGTGGTCCCGATACCAACATACGGAGCGCGCGAAACCCTCGTCGAAGTCGACCTCGGGGCGCCAGCCGAGGGTGTCACGGATCTTGCCGCAGTCGAGAAGATAGCGTCGGTCGTGACTGGGCCGGTCCGGGACGTAGGTCTTCAGCGAGGCGTCGAGGCCGAGCAGGTCGAGGATGCGATCCGCGATGCCTTCGACGTCGACCTCGAGTCCGCTGCCGACGTTGTAGGTCTCACCGGCGACTCCGCGGTCGAGGATCCGCTCGATGGCGCGGCAGTGGTCGTCGACGTGGAGCCACTCGCGTCGGTTGCGGCTACTGCGGTACAAGGTCAGCGGCCGTCCGTTGAGAGCGCTGACGACGAAGTGGGGGATTACCTTCTCGGGAAATTGGTAGGGCCCGTAGTTGTTCGCGCAGTTGGATGTCGTCACGGACAGTCCGTACGTCGTGTGGAAAGCCCTAACGGCCAGATCCGCGGCAGCCTTGGAGGCGTTGTAGGGCGTCCTCGGGACGAGCGGTGAGGACTCGCTGAAGGCATCGGCCGACTCCAACGGCAGGTCCCCATACACCTCGCACGTCGAGACGTGGTGGAAACGATCCACCCCGGCAGCCAGCGATGCCCGCATGAGTTGCACGGTACCGACGACGTTGGTCTGGAAGAAGGCGTCGGGATGGATGACGGCGCGGCTGTTGTGGGACTCCGCAGCGAAGTTGACGACGGTATCGATCTCGTGGCGGTGCAGAGTTTCGAGGACCCGGTCGTGATCACCGATATCGCCTCGGACGAAGACGTAGCGGTCCGAATCGCACGCGGCGATGTCGGCGAGGTTTGCCGGATTCGCGCAATAGGTCAGCAGATCGTAGTTCACCACTCGGTCGGACAGATGGCTGCCCAGCCAGTAGCGGATGAAGTTCGAACCGATGAAACCGGAACCGCCGGTTACCAGGATGTTGGCCACGAACTGTCGAGTCTCCCTGCGTCCCGAAGCGGGCGGAAACGGGTGCGCATTCTACTGCGTCCGCCGTGGACGTTGTGCCAGCTTCGCCTCGATGAGCTGCATGATCTCCTCGATCCGACGTTCCCAGGAATTGGCTTCCACGGTCCGTGCCAGAGCTTCGCGATCCGTCCCGCCGCCGGCCAATGCCCGATCGAGTGCTTCCATGAAGGCATCGTGATGGTCGGCGACATCGATGAACGGTTCCAACACCCCGAGGTTGCTCGCGCCGGTGGCGATGGTGGGCACGCCCAGCGAGGCATAGACCAGCAGCTTCAGCGGGTGCATGGCGCGCGTCTGCTCGGTGTCGAGGTGCGGCAGCAGCGCGACATCGAACCGTCTGATCCATGCCTTTACCTCGGGATATCTGACCACGCCCGCGAAGAACACGTTGTCGTACTGGTCCAGGCGGAGAATGTCGGGATTCGAGTGTGTCGAGCCGACCAGAACCAAATGACAGTCCGGTCGCTCGCGCGCAAGACGTTCGAGCAATGCCGTGTCCGTCTTCGGTTCGAGGTTGCCCACGAGGCCCAGGATCGACCCTTCGAGAGCGGCGAACCGTGCGAATCGCCGATCGTCGGGATCGTCGGGGACTGGGTCCAAGTCGCAACCATTGGGTACCACCTTGATGTCGGGTGCACACTCGGCAAGCGAGTCGCGCACGGTGTCGCAGTTCGCGAGGACGATGTCGGCGGTCCCCAACAGGGTGCGGTAGTGCCGGTCCATGCTGTCCCGTCGCCCGCTCGTGCGACCCGGCCAGGCCCGCTGGTCGTCGACCACGTCGACAACCCGAAGGCGTGGTTGGAAGCGCTCGTTCAGCGCTTCGAGTTCGTCGAACACGGGGTAGTACCAGAACACCGACTCGCCAAGGTCGATCCCCGTCCGTTCGAGTTCGTCGGCCACGAACTCGGGGAAGGCGCCCTCGTCGGGATAATCGCCGTGCGGGAGGTTGCCGTACTTGTCGAATAGGAAGACATGGTGGGAGACCTTGTCCGTGTCCGACAGACCCCAACGTCGCACGAGCTTGGCGTTCCGAATCTCACCCACGTGCGTCGTCGCACTCTCGTCTCGGCCTTCCCACAGTCGGTGGGCCGCGTAGGGTGGATCGAAGATCGCGATCCGCCGTATTTCGGGACGGCGGGCCAAGCGGTTCACCAGCATGTCGAAGCGGCGACCGTAGAGTCCGGCATCGTCCTGACGCCAGAACATCACGAGGTCGAGGCCGTCTTGGTGGGCCTCGGGTCGCGAATATCGGTGCGTCTGCGCATCGAGAAAGGTGAGCGCGGGAGGTGGCAGTGGTGCGGGCGCCTGCAGACAGCCTTCGATCACTTCCACCATCGTCCGGTCGATCGCTTGGTAGCTGTAGTTCTCAAGAAAGGTGGTTCGGGCACGCTGGACGTGGCGGGACCGATCTTCATCAGGCGCGGTCAACCACCACTCGATTCGGTCGGCCAGGTTCTCCGGCGTAACCGGGTCGATGACGCCGTCCTCGATCAGGCTTCGCAGAGGAGGGACATCCGTGGCGAGGACGGGAATCCGCATCGCCATGGCATCGACGATCTTCGCCGGGAGCTGGTACTTCGCGACTTCGCTGTCGACTTGCTGCAGGACGCAGACGAGGTCGGCGGCAGCGAGAATGTGCGGCAGACGGTCGAACGGTTGATCGGGGATCAGGTGCAGTGCGTTGCCGCCTCGTTCCCTAAGCAGCGTCTCAAATACGGCGTCGGGCGGCTTGCCGACGATTACGAAGCGGCAGTTCAATGTCTGTCGAACCTGTTTCACGGCTTCGAGCACCTCGAGGACCCCCTTGTGGGGTCGCGGTGTGCCGATGAACATGACGACCCGTTCATCGAGTGGCAGATCCAGCTCCCGCCGCGCCGCGTGCTTATCCAATCGGTCGGGCCGAAACTCGCTCTCGTCGCGCGCGTGGGGGACGAGGACACCGCCAAACTTCCTCTGCAACACAGTGTTCGAGACGAGCAGCCGATCGGCGGCGGGCAGGAGGTTCTCGGCGTAGCGCGTCCATGCCTCCTCGAACGGATGCTCCAGATCCTCCGGGGATTCGCTCGATGGGTCGTCCAGGGGATTGCGGTTGTTGAAAAAACCCAGCTCGTAATCGTCGACGTCGACGACTAGGGGCCGGTTGCGAACCGCCTTCATCATCAGTCCCGCCTGGATGGCCGGCAGCCTGGCTTTGCAGGCGACGACCACATCGGCATCCACCCGCCGCGCCAACGACTCCAACGTGCCTTGGAATTCGGGAAACGGGCGACCCGCGATGGCGACGGTACGGACGGGCGCCTCCCGCAATGGCTTCCATACGGAGGTGCCGTAGCGAGGGAACTGGAAGCCTGCGAGCACGACACGGTAGCTTCTGGACAAGGCTTCGGCCAGCAGGTAGGCGCGACCAAGGGGGTTGTGGCCGACGTCCCAGGCGAGCACTAGGACCGTTGCCTTGCTGGCCCTGACCGGACTAGTCGGCGCGTCCGGGCCGACTGCCCGGGATTTGGCGGTCGGCCTGGGCGTGGGGTGGTTGAGCGCCATCGAGACCTGAGACACCGCCCCGCCTCTGTCTCGCAATGGTGCGTTGGCATCTTCGTCGGCGCCCTTTGCGCTGCCCTCGACTCGGAGATCTTCAACTTGATTGCTGAGCTCAAGCAGGTGGTCGGCCGCCGTCGGCAGCTTCGGGCGTCCGAGCAGCCGCCGGTGCAACGACAACAGGGCATCGCCTAGCCGCCAGCGTCGCGACGCCAGGAGCTGTTGCGCATCGTCCATTGCCTCGTCGAGCAGATGATCGAGCGCGGCGACCCGAGTCCGCAGGCGCCCCAACTGGTGCTCCATACGGCGTTGTCGTTCCTTCGCGTCGCGCATCCGCTCGAGTTCGTGGTCCTTGTCGCGCAATCTGTCCTTGGCGTCGACGAGATCCTTCTCCAGGTTTGCCAATCGATCCGCTGCCGCCAAGAGGTCCCGGTCCTTGTTCCGCAGCGTGGTCTCCAATCCGTCGACGACCTCCCGCTGCAACTGGTCATGGCGCGACTGAAGTCGGGATAGCTCGACGGAGAGGGTCGCGTCGGATGGCGCGCGGTGAGGGTCGGATGACTTCGGTGCGCCGCCGAACCGGGTCTCGTGGTCGCGCAACGTCGTGATGCTGGAGGGATCGGTGAAACGTGGTTGACCATCGTGGCTCTGGGAATGCGATTCCGCGTTGCGCAACCACGTGAGCAGGGATACTTGGCTCTCGCTCGGTGCCACTCGGGCGCCTTCGAAACCGACCAGTGGCTGGTCTGTGGGACCACGCATCAGCCCGGTGACGTCTCGAGCGTTCGGGTAGCGAAGGCCGCGCTCTAGGCCACCTAGTTCATCGACGATGCGGCGAGCGACGGCCAACGGAGAGTCCACCAGTTGTTCGTAGGACACGACAACCCTGTCGAGGCCCGTCGACGCGCCCAGCGCGGTGACGTTGTACTTCTCCCACAGTGCCATACCCACGGGCACAGGCATCGCGCTTCGTCTCTCGAGAGTTCGAGCGACGGCGAGCGGGTCCCGAAACAAGTGGATGCACGCGGGCGCACTGAGTGACTCTCGCCACAGCGGGAGTGTCAGACACAGTCGAGGATCGGTGAGGTACCACGGCCGATGGGCGTCCAGGGCATGCACGATGCCGGCCAGCGCTTGCCGATACGACGTCGCGACATCGGCGTCGATGCGCTCCGGGTCGAAATCGGCCACCCGGTCCCAGACGCATGCCGCTCGGTGCAGGATCTCATCGTTGGCAGATCGAACCAGATCGCGAAGCAAGGAACTCCTCTCATCCTCCCTGTCGGTGCCGGGTTCGTCGGTGATCGAGTGGCAGCCAAGGCATTCGAGCAGTTGACCCAACGCCTCCGCGCCGGAGTGGTGCATACCAAGAACGAAGATCTGCATGACTGATTGATCGTCCTGGAGACGAGGCTCAGGCGACTCTGGTGCTGACGAAGACCAGGGCCTTGCGTCGGGACGTGTTGCTGGCATCGACGAAACGCACGGTGGTGGGCGTGTTCAGGCGGCTCAACGATTCCATCATGTCCCTGCCGAAGTCGGTGTAGACAAGTGACTTCCCGCCACGCCCGTCCCCATGGTAGGCGGCGGGCAGCAACGGCACGTCGACGTCGCTCGAAGTATCGACGCGGTATTCGGTTCTCTCCCGCATGGGGTAGTGTAGCGGCACGGTGAAGACGTGCCGTCCACCGATCTTGAGAACACGCTTGATCTCGGCGAATGCCTCATGCGGTCGCCGCACGTGTTCCAGAATGTCGGAGGTCAACACGAGATCGAACGACTCCGAGCGGAATGTCAGGCGTTGCAGATCCTCGTTGCCTACGCCGTCGATGCGTATACCGGGGATCGCCTCCGCTCTGTAGTGCGAGTAACGGTAGTTCGGCAGGTCACCAACATGTCGTCGGATGGTGCCGTTGAACCCTGGCTCGTAGATTGCCAGCGAAGCAAAACGCGGTGAGAGGGCGAGTTCTCTCGCACACGACTGCCCCTCGCCGTGAAGGTCGAGCACCGTTTGGGCGAGGCCCCGTTCACGGATGGAGGAGGAACACTTGCTGCAACGGTACGACTCCCTGGGCGACCCGCCCAGATGCTGGAATCTCGAGAATTCGCCGCACAGGGTACAGATTCCTGCGTATTCGTCCAACAGCGTAGCGGCCACGGTCGCAGTTCGCCTAGTCGGGGGCAAGGCGTGAACCCGAAGCGGATTGACAGGCGCAGGTGGCGACCGTACGTTTGTCGTCAGCCGACGCGCTTGAATAGCCAAGTCGAACCATGGAACCGAGGGAGATCCAGATGAGCAAGCGTCTAATGGTCAATTGTACGGTGGTGTTCGCAATCCTTGCGTTGCCGCAAACCGCATCGGACGCCGCCGTGGAGTCATTGGTCACGACGGTGACGCGGACGATGTCCGTCGCCGACGATCGGTGGGGTGGTTGCGCCGCGCGACTGGCGGATGCGCCGAGCGACGAGGGGTTGAACTGCTCGAGCAACTGGGTGACGTTCAGTTGTAGTGGCGACCACGCCAGCAAGTCCAACGCCGCGCGCAATTTCGACTCCGTCCAGATGGCGTTTGCGCTGGGCAAACGCATCGTAGTCTGGGTCGACGACGCGAAGACCCACAACGGTCTTTGTTTCGTGAACAGGATCGACGTATTGAACTAGGGCAAGGTCTGATTAGGACTTTCCCTATTCCGTCTTGCGCGAGCGCCGTAGCATTCCTAGTGAAACGGCCTCGAGCTGCGGCAATCTTGGCCGTGATTGCGGTGACGGGGATGGTCGGTGTTTTCGTGTGGATGGATGCTCAAGACGACGTGGCGGAGATGCGCGAGATGCCTAGACACACGGACAAGGACTCGCTGCGGACCGTGCGAACCGCCGTCACCGGCCCGGTGGGCACGTACGAGCCGATCGTCACGGAATCCGGCGTTTCACACATCGGCGCCCCCTTGGATCCCGATGCCGATTTTGTTCCGCATGACGCCGAGATCCGGCACGTGGGCGGTTTTCTGGATGCGGACGCAGAGTACCGTATTCACTTGGACGTGGAAGCGGTTCACATCGGCATCCCCCGAGACCCGGATGACGATTGGCGACCGCTGCCGGGAGATGGAGTACGGCACATCGGCGAACCCTCGGGCCCGGACTTCCCGCCCGAGAGCGATGAGTCGGTGCTGCACATCGGTGAGTACCTAGGACCACCTGTGGTCGAGTGAGTCGAGTGAGTGGCTTCCTTGTGGATAATCCACCGCCACCTTCCGACCGACGGATCGGTGCCGGGTGTCGAGGCGGGACGGCGACGATGCTGAGAATAGCGATGCGTGCCCGACCGGCGGTGCGTGCCCGACGGAAGGGTGCTCGTATCGGGGCGGAACCGTAGAAAGGCACAAGATGGCCAAGACCGCATTGCTCGCAAAATTCGCTTTCTTCATCTCCCTGATCGCCGCAGCCGCATTGCCGGTCGGCGCGTTGGGTCACCGCCTCGACCTGTGGGACCACAACATGGGCTTCACGCTGGTGTTTAGCGGCACCGTCCTCGCTGTGCTTGCGCTTGTGCTCGGGGTTGCCGCGTTCATATTTGCTCTCGCAAGGAACCGTCCGGCGGACCGGAAGCCGGCCCTGGTGGGGGTGGTGGCAGGCGTACTGATCCTCGGCTGGACGGGGGTGCATTACTCGAAGGCAGTCTCGGTTGCGCCGACCCACGACATCTCGACCGACCGCGCTGATCCGCCGACATTCGACGTGGTTGTCGACCATCGTCCGCCCGGGTCCAACTCCCTGGACTACACGGCGGAAGAGGCGAAGCTGCAGGCCGATGGGTATCCGGACATCGTCACCATCCGGACCCCGGGGGATGTCGAAACGGGCCTCGTGCGGGCCGCGGAGATCGCCCGCGATCTCGGCTGGGAGGTGGTCAACGAGGATCCGGGCGCCGGTATCGTGGAGGCCACGGACACCACCTTCTGGTTCGGTTTCAAGGACGACGTCGTCGTCCGCATTCGACCTGGCGAGGGCGGCTCGGTCGTCGACTTGCGGTCCGTGTCACGGGTGGGCCTGGTGGATCTTGGGGTGAACGCCGAGCGCATTCGTGCGTTCCGGCAGCGTTGGCAAGACGCTACCGACTGACGCTCTTGCGCAGGGCTTCGTCGACCAGCGCGAACACTTGCGCAACACGGGCTTCCCAGGAATTTTGCGCCACTACGGCTGTGATCCTCGACGAGTGTGCGGGAGGGCCGTTCGCGAGACACGCCTCGATTCGGTCGACGAATTCGTCCGCCGTTCGGCCGATCCGGGCGAACTCGCCGATGGTACCGGTGTTGGCGATTGGCGTCGCCACGATAGGCACACCGAGGGAGAAGTAGACATACAGCTTCAGCGGGTTCATGTGCCGCGTCAGGTCGTTGTCGAGATGGGGAATGATCGCAACGTCGAAGTGGCGGATGAACCGCTGGGCGTCCTGGTAGCGGCGGACGCCCAGGAGATGCACGTTGGGCCGTTGGCCGATGGCGCGTAGCGGTTCGCCGCGTTGCGCGGAACCGATAAACACGAACTGCCAATCCGGGCGCTCGGCGGCGATGGATGCGACGAGGTCCACATCCATGCGCACCGCTTCGAGGTTGCCGACGTAGCCGATGATGGGGCCGCCCAAGCGCCGCAGCGCCCACGGTCGCCTCCATGACTCGGCCCCATCGGTGATTTCGGCCGCGTTGGGAACGACATGCACTTCGTCGGCGTAGCTCTGCATCGCATCGCGCACGCTCTCGCAGTTGGCCAGGACCACATCGGCGCGGTCGAGTACGTCGGCGTAGTTCCTGTCCACCGCGTCTCTCTCCGTGTCGGTGAGCGGCCAAAGGCGTTGGTCGTCGATCACATCCGCGACCACGAGGTCCGGCTGCAGACGCTCGCAGATGGCCGGGAACTCGGGCACCGTCGGGCACACCCAGAGCACCGTTCGCCGTCGGCGGTCCTGCCGGGCAAGGACACGTTCGAGGTAGTCCGCGAAGCTCCCGCCGGTGCCGAGTTGTCGGCACAGTGTCCGGAACCCCGCCCGTCGGCTGTCGAGCTTGAGGAACGTATCGAATCGGACCTTGTCCGTGTCAGCGAGGCGCAGCTTGCGGGCGATGGTCTGACGCATCACCGCGATCGCCTCGGTGCCGCGGACGCCGAGGGAGCGCGGGTAGCGGAACCACTGGCGAACGTCCACGGGCGCGTCGAAATGGAAGATGCGGTGCACGCGCGGATGCCGGGCCAGGTACTTGACGAACATGTCCTGACGGCGGCCGTAGATCCCCGTGTCGTTCTGCTTCCACAGGAAGACGATGTCGAGTTCGTCGGCTTCGGCGGGCATCGTGGTCACCGCTGGCCGGCACTCGTCGCCGCGTCGCCGAGGTGCTCCGCACGGGTGTCCGCGTGCAGCAGTGCAAATGCCGGGCCGCCGCGCCCGACCCCGGCTATTCCAGAGAGGTTCGGGTTGTAGAACGGATCCCGGGGCATTTTCCGCCCGACCACCGCGGCCAATCGGCGAAGGTCGTCGCGGTCGACCTGCCCGGCGCGACTCCGGCTCTCGTAGTGGTGCAGCGCGACATCCGCCGCGTAGATGTTGGCGAGACCCTGGCCGTGTGCCCTGAGGCAGAACTCGACGTCGCCCGAGATCGGGAACCGCTCGTCGAATCGCCCGAGCTTGCCGAGGGTCTCGCGGCTGACGGCCATGCACGCCCCCGTGACCGCCGAGACGTTGCGCGGCAGCAGCGGCGATACGAAGGCGTGGTCGTCAAACTCCGGGCGAATACCGCGGTAGAGCTGGTCGGCGAGGTCGCCGCCACCGACGACGAGACCGGCGTGCTGGATGCTCCCGTCGGGATACAGCAGGAGCGGTCCGACGGCCCCGGCGTCCGCGCGCAGGGCGTATTCGGCGAGCCGGTCGAGCCATCCGTCGGTGATCGACAAGGTGTCGTTGTTCAGGAACACGAACACCTTGCCGGTGCCGACTTCGATGGCCAGGTTGTTGAGCCACGACCAGTTGAACCGACCCTGGGCACCGATGACGCGCACGTTGCTTCGCTCCTGCATCCGCGCGAGCCAGGCGCGCGTGTCGGGTTCCTCGGACCCGTTGTCGACGATCAGGACTTCCATGCGCGCCGCGTCGTTCTTGTCGTACAGGCTGTCGACGCACGGCGCCAGCAGGTCGAGGCGGTCGCGGGTGGGAATGACCACGCTGACCCGGGGATCGGGATCGGTGCCGAATCGGCAGCGCCAGAGCGTGGTCGGCGCGCGGGTCTCCACCCTGGCGTCGTCGCCGTAGCGTGCCTTCAGGAAAGACTCCAGCGAGGCCGGTGGTCCGACCGGTGGCGACGGTTCGCCAAGGGTGTGGCTCGCGATAATCGGCAGGTGCTCGACGGCGGAAGCATGGGACACCCACCCCAGCAGGGTGCCGTGGGGATCGTCGAAGTTCCACGGGTCGACCTTGTCGAGCAGGGCGCGGGAAACCGCCACGCAGTCGGACACGAAGTCGTCGTGGAGGAAAAGGTCCAGCGAAAAGTCCGGCTTGAAGCGGGGTCGGCGCCGACCGCGGGCGTCGATCTCGTCGGCGTCGCCGTAGACGAGGTCCGCTCCCCGTTCGATGGCTTGGGAGAGGGCACCCAGGTTGCGTGGATTCGGGCATGACGCACGGCCGATAAAGACCAGTCCGACGCAATCCGCGGGCACGGGGGTCGCTAACGGGTGGTTTGGGCGGAAGTCGCCGTGGGTGGGAATGGCCGCGATGCCGGCCTCGGCAAGCGTGGCCAGCACGGACTCGGTGCGCGGCGACCGCGCATCGAGGAAAACCATGCTGGCGACGGCGCATTGCGCCAGCCGCGACAGTTTGAGGTCGAACGCGTCGTCGTCCAGTTCGGCGAACGACGCCACGACGATGACCTTGCTGGGCGTGGCTGGCGCATCGGCGGGTTCCGTTGATGCCAGCCATCGTCGGTACCAGCGGTCCCGGTTGCGACCGCCGATCGCCACGAGCCCGATCAACGCGCCGTAGGCTCGCCGCAAACCGGCGCGGCGGAATTCCCGTCCCAGGAGTCGACCGAGTTCACGCCAGCCGCCGGTGACCCGCAAGGCCGACCCCAGCCCGGTTGCGAGGCCCAGGACGCGGCCGAACCTCGTCACGACCCCTCCCGGTAGAGCGCCGTCAGGGCGTGCAGGTGGCGGGCGGGCAATCCCGTCTCCTCGTAACGTTTGCGACCGGCCAACGCCAGGCGTTGCGCGAGGGTTTGGTCGGTGAGCAATGTACGAATCTTCGCCGCCAGGTCGGTCGCATCGCCGCGCGCGAACGTGAGTCCGGTGCCGCCGTCTTCCACCAGTTCCGGCAGCCCGCCGACGCGCGAGACGACCAGCGGGCGACCGTGGGCCATGGCTTCGATAGCGACGAGCGGCGCGTTCTCGAGCCACAGACTGGGGATCACGACCAGCCGCGAGCGACGGTAGACGTCGGCCAGTTCCCGCTCGCCGAGCTGGCCCCGGAACCGTACGCGGCGGGTGCCCGAGGCTGCTGCGGAGGTCTCCAGTTCGTGCCGCTCGGGTCCGTCTCCGACGATCCACAGTTCGGTATCCGCGAACTCTTTGGCAATCGCCGCGTACGCGTCCAGCAGGACGCCCACACCCTTGTGGGCGATGAGCGCGCCGACGTAGAGCACTACGCGCGACTCGGGGATGGTGCTTGCCCAGGCATCGGGCAGCGACCGGAAGTTGCCGAGGTTGCGGACCTTGGTTGATCCGAGGCGTTGCCGGAGTTGGCTGGCGAGATCGCGGCTCGGGGCGATGAAGCGGTGCACGAAACGGGGATCGAGGAACCGCCGTCCGTAGAGCAGCCAGCCCTCGGTGACCAGCAGCTTCCAGTTCATGCAGCCGTGGCGCAGGGCGGCGAACACCGATCCGGTGCAGGGGCGCGGCTGCGTGCAGTAGGCGGTGGGGTAGACGAGGCAGTAGTCGTGCACGGTCTGCACGACGCGCAGGCCCCGCGTTGCGGCGAGAACGGTCAGCGGATAACGGTAGTTGTTGTGCAGGTGGACGACGTCGGGCTCGACCGCCGACAGGAAGTCCTTCAACGCTTTCCACAGTGCCTTGTAGAGCAGCGCGTGTCGTAGCAACCACCTGACCCCGTGCTCCCGGTCGACGGCGAACACCCTGCGCCGGGCGTGCGTTTCCGGGCGGTCCTTCCCCCCGGCGGCGGACAGCGTGAACCAGGAAACTTGGTGTCCGGCGGCCTCGAGTTCGCGGGTGACGTCGAGGATATAGCGTTCGCTACCTCCGACGACTTCGTCGGGGTCGTTGTCGTTCACCATGAGGATCTTCATGGCTGTTCGTCAGAATTTCAGCAACGAGGCGTGCAGATCGGCGAGATCCACCACCCCCACGGCGTTGTACCCCTTCATGTGGCCGGCGCATTCGCCGGGGTTGAACACCAACCGCCCACCCCCGACCCGCTCGAGCCGATGGAAATGCGTGTGGCCGTGCAGGGCCAGATCGTGGTCGTCCGGGGATAGCGCGTCGAGATCCCGCGGATCGTGGACCACCACTATCCGCCGGCCCGCCCAGGTCAGCTCCAGGGGCGGCTCGGCCAACGTGAAGCCGTGGGCGCGGGCGCTGGCCTCGAGGTCGTCGCGCTCGACGTCGTTGTTGCCGAAAACCCCGACGAGCGGCGCGTCGAGCCCTGCCAGCACATCGAGGGTCTTGGCCCGCGTGATGTCGCCGGTGTGCACCACCTTCTCGACGCCAGCGGCATTGAACAGGCCGACGATCTCGCGGACGTTGGCGACGTTGTTGTGCGTGTCGCTGACTACGCCGATTCTCATGCGGTTGAACAGAGTTCGTAGGGGTGACCGCGCGCCCTGGCAGACGCGCGGTCACCCCTACGGGATGAGGCGGGGCCTCGCTGGCCGCTATGGGCGCCTACGCGGCTTCCAGGATGTGGATTCCGCAGGCGCTGCCGAGGCCGATCACATGGGTCAGGCCGATGCGGGCGCCCTCGACCTGGCGTTTGCCGGCGTCACCGCGCAGGTGGGTCGACACCTCGTAGATGTTCGCAATCCCCGTTGCGCCCAGAGGGTGGCCCTTGGAGAGCAGGCCGCCGGAGACGTTCACCGGCACCCGCCCGCCGAGCGCCACATCGCCGTCGTCGATCAGCCGTCCGGCCTCGCCGTCGGCGCACAGTCCGAGGTTCTCGTAGTGCAGAATCTCGGCGGTGGCGAAGCAGTCGTGCAGTTCAATGAGGTCGACGTCCTCCGGCCCGACCCCCGCCATCTCGTAGGCCGCCGTGGCGGCCTTGCGGGTGCAGGTGTTGACGTCCGGCATGACCAGGTCGCGTTCCTGCCAGGGGTCGGAGGTGAGCACGGAGGCGCGCACCTTGACGGCGCGGTCCATGAGGCCGAGTTCGCGCGTCTTCTTCTCCGAGCAGATGACCGCCGCCGCCGAGCCGTCGACGTTCACCGAACACATGAGCTTGGTGTTCGGGTACGAGATCATCTCGGCGTTCATCACCGTGTCGAGCGGTGTCTCGATCTGGTACATGGCCTTCGGGTTCATGGTCGAGTGGTGGTGGTTCTTGACCGACACCTTGGCGAATTGCTCGAACGTCGTGCCGTACTGGCGAGTGTGCTCCATGCCGGCTTCCGCGAACACCGAAGGCATGGTGCCGGAGCCCAGGAGCCCTTCCTTGGAGATGCCGCGGCTGCCGCCACCGCCGCCGAGAAGCCCCCTGCCCATCTGCTCGACACCCACCGCGAGGACGACGTCGTAGAGATCCGCCTTGACCGACGCCCAAGCCTCGCGGAACGCCGTCGCGCCGGTGGCGCAGGCGTTGGCGACGTTGACCACCGGGATGCCGGTCTGGCCGATCTCCTGCAGGATGCGCTGGCCGACCATGCCGCTCGCCTGGCCGAGGTTGCCGCAGTAGAGGGCCTGCATGTCCTGGATGGTGAGCCCGCAGTCGTCGAGCGCCAGGAGCGCTGCCTCCGAGCCGATTTGCGGGACGGATTTCTCAGGAAACCGTCCGAATTTGATCATGTCCACACCGACGATGTACGCGTCTGCCATGTTGGATGCTCCCAATGGTTGTTTGTGGCTTCGCTCAACGAGCCCGGGGTCTGAAGAAGTAGGACAGGTAGGAATTGCCGTCGCCGTCCTTGCGTCCGAGGGCGTCGTCGTAGACCACGTCCACGGGCATGCCGAAGTCGATCTTGGCGGGGTCCGGCTCGACCTCGATCAGGTTGCCCTTGACGGTGCCGCCGCCCTCGAGGTCGACGATCGCCGAGACGTACGGCACGTCGATCCCCGGGAACGACCGGTGAACGATGCAGTACGAATACAGTTCGCCCCGGTTGGCCAGCCGCACCGGCTCCATCCGTCCCCGGGCGCCGCATTTCGAGCAGTTCGACCGCTCGCCGAGGAAGGTCGCCCCGCAGCAACCGCAGCGCGTTCCTTCCAGGTACGGCTCGCCGTCGTCCGGAATCTTCAGGTACGCCACCGCCGGCAATGGTTTGTCCGCCATCGACCCTCCCAAGTCTCAAGCTCGTGAGAATGTCGGTTTGCGCGGACAGCGTCAATGGGGATGGTGGGGTGGCAATGGGATGGCATTGGGGGGTGGCCGAACGTCCTTCAGGATGTTCACCGCACGAGGCGGTTGTCCTACACGGCGTCGGGCGGATGTCGCTAAGTATCGTCTGATCAAGCCCATCCATGGGCTTGATCAGGAGCAAAACAAAAGCGCGGTTTTGTTTTGCTCACAAATTCAGTGGCTTGCGCCACCTAATTTGGCGGCACATCCCTGTGCCGCGCTAGGGAAGGTCTTAATCAGACCTTCCCTAGCGGTGTCTGCCCGTCGCGACGGGTGCTTGTGGTCGGTGTCTCCAATGGAAACCCGTTGTGGTACGTTCCGATGATGCGATCAAGAAACACGTCCACCGCGTTGCCGACCGTTGCCCGGGTGGCGGGCAGGGCGGTCGATGGCCCCCCGCTCTCGGTGCTCCATGCGGAGGCCCTCTACGAGCTGGTGCCGCCGGTCGAGTACGACGCGGACGGCTATCCGGCGGGTGACGGCAGAGTGTCCGAGAGCACGCTGCACGAGGAAGCGATCGTCTACGCGCGCAATGCCGTGCGCGCCGTGCTCCGCGACCGTACGGACGTGCTATTGGAAACAGTCCTGCGCCGATCCCGACCGGACAGCTAACCATGCAGATCGAACAGATTGAGATCAGGAACTACCGCGTTTTCCGTGACGTGAAGCTGACCAAACTGTCGCCGCTGTCGGTGATTGTCGGCGCGAATGGGACGGGCAAGTCGACGCTCTTTGACGTGTTCTCCTTCTTGAAAGAGTCACTGGCGGGGAACGTCGCATCGGCGGTGGCTCGTCGAGGTGGCTTCCGGGAGCTGGTGAGCCGGGGCGAAGACGGCCCCGTGGGGATTACCGTGAAGTTCCGCGAGAGCACAGGACGACTGGCCACCTACGTCCTTGATGTGGCATCCGCCGACGGAGACGGAGTGGTCGTTGACCGTGAGGTCCTGCGCTACCGGAGGGGAGCCGGCGGTGGCCGACCGTGGCACTTCGTCGACTTCTCGCGTGGCACCGGAACGGCCATCACGAACGAATCGGTATATGGCGAACGGGACGCTGTCGAGCAGCGAGAGGAGTTCAAGCTTGACGACCCCAGCATCCTCGCCATCAAGGGTCTGGGTCAGTTCCGGGAGTTCAGGGTTGTATCCGAGTTCCGCAGCCTGATAGAGAACTGGCATATTTCGAACTTCCACATTGCGGATGCCAGACCGAGTGCCGAGCACGGATACGCGGAACACATCTCCACGCGAGGCGACAACGTCGCCCAAGTTGCGCAGTTCTTGTACGAACGACACCGTTCACAGTTTGATCGGGTACTTGCAGCCATGCGCTCGCGGGTTCCCGGTATAGAAGATGTGGAAGCAAGACCGACCGAAGATGGGCGATTGGTGTTGCGCTTTCGCGATGGGAGCTTCAAGGATCCATTCATCGCCCGATACGTCTCGGACGGCACCATCAAGATGTTCTCGTACTTGGTCTTGCTGCACGATCCGAAGCCCCACCCCTTGCTCGCCATCGAGGAGCCGGAGAACCAGTTGTACCCTTCCCTGCTCGGGGAACTCATTGAGGAATTTCGGGACTACGGGCGCCGCGGTGGGCAGGTGTTCGTGTCGACGCACTCACCTGATTTCCTGAGCGGTGCCCAACTGTGGGAAATCTACTGGCTGACAAAGAATGGCGGCTTTTCGATGGTGCGCAAGGCAAGCGACAACGACTTGCTGCGCGGCTTGGTGGCGGAAGGAGACAGTCCGAGCGAGCTTTGGCGCCAACGGTTGTTCGAGGGGGCTGACCCGTAGTGGCCAAAGTGGTGTTCCTGGTCGAGGAACCGTCAATGGTCAACCTGCTCGAAGGGCTCTTGCCGCGGTTGTGCCCTTGGCTTCGGTTCCAGTGCGTACCCCACAGCGGCAAGCAAGATCTGGCCAGGAGCATCCCTAGGAAGTTGCGAGGGTGGCGTGAACCGGATGTGCGCTTCGTGGTAGTTCAGGATCAAGATAGTGCAGATTGCCGTCAGGTGAAGGCGGATCTAACCGAACTGTGTCGACAGTCAGGTCGCGACGACGTACTGGTTCGAGTTGTCTGCCGAGAACTTGAGGCGTGGTACATCGGCGAACCCGCTGCCGTCGTTCGTGCGTTTCCGGCCAGGGAGCGAGCGATCTATCGGGAATTGCGTAAGAGCCGATACAGGAACCCGGATGCCGTGGTTGGTCCTTCGCGGGCGATTGGTGACCTCATTCCCGAGTTTCAGAAAAGACGGTCCGCAACCAGCATGGCCAACTTCCTATCGCGGGATAATGCCTCGCGGAGCTTTCAGGTCTTTCTCGAGGGGATCGATCGCTTCCGACCGTTCTCCTGCCCGAACTGCGCGTAGGCGGACGTAGGTAGATCTCTAAGCCAGACAGGTTGGGCCTACTGGAGCAAACACGGCGTTTTGCCAGACGGGGCGACCGCGAAGCGGTCGCGTCTCACACCCCAAGCCGCTGGTGCATGATCGGACTCGTGGTGGTGTACTGCAGGTGCACCTTCTCGTCGGGATTCAGCCGCGCCTTGATGGCGAAGGCCGCCAGCGCCGCCTCGTGGAAGCCGGACAGGATGAGCTTCTTCTTGCCCGGATAGGAGGCGATATCGCCGATGGCGTAGATCCCCGGCACGTTCGTCTCGAAGCGCTCGGTGTCAGTGCGGATCTGGCTCTTGTCGAGCTCGAGTCCCCATTCGGCGATGGGGCCGAGCTTGGGCGAGAGGCCGAAGAACACCAGCGCGTGGTCGGCATCAACCTTGGTCACCGATGCGTCCGTGTGGCGGATGTGGAACCGCTCGACCGCACCGTTCGGCGCCTCGAAGTCGACGCAGTTGCCGACCATGAACCGGACCTTGCCGGCGGCCTCCAGCTCGCGCATGCGTGACACGGTGGCCGGCGCGGCGCGGAACCGGTCGCTGCGGTGCACGAGGGTAAGGGACTTGGCGTGGGGCGCGAGTTCAACGGTCCAGTCGAAGGCGGAGTCGCCGCCGCCGAGCACCAGCAGGTCCTTGCCGTGGTGTGCGGACGGTGTGCGGACGCGGTAGAAGACCTGCTCGTCGATGTAGTCCTCGACCCCGGCGACCCTGAGCGGCATGGGTTGGAACGAGCCGACCCCGCCGGCGATCACCACCGCCCGGGTGACGAGTTCCTCGCCGCGACTGGTGACGACGCGGAAGCGTTCGCCGTCGAGTGCCTCCACCTCGGTCACCTGGCTCTCGAGGTGGAACACCGCGTCGAAGGGGCGGACCTGCGCCATGAGCTTGTCCACCAGTTCCTGAGCGTCGCACACCGGAATGGCCGGAATGTCGTAGATCGGCTTGTCGGGATAGAGCTCGGCGCATTGCCCGCCCGGCGCCGGCAGGGCGTCGACGATGTGCGCCTTGATGCCGAGCAGGCCGAGTTCGAAGATCTGGAACAGCCCGCAGGGGCCGGCGCCGACGATGACGACGTCTGTTTCGTTGCTCAAAGGGGTCTCCGTTCGGATCGATCAGGAAATGAAGCCGTTGTCGCGCAGCAGCGCGAGGATTCGTTGCGCGCAGGTCTCGATGTCGAGTTCGTCGGTGGCCAGCACCAGGTCGGGTGCGAGGGGTTCCTGGAACGCGGAGCTGACCCCGGGGACGCTCGCCTGGCCGCTCTCGGCTGCGGCGTAGAGCCCCACGTCGTCGCGTTGCTTCAAGACGTCGAGCGGGGCGGTGAGGTAGACCTCTAGGAAGCGCGCGGCGCCGATCGTGTTCCGAGCGCGTTCGCGGATCGCCTCCTCGGGCGCGACGAAGGCGGTCAGGCAGATCAGGCCGACGTCGTTCATCAGCCGCGCGGCCTCCGCCGCGCGCCGCAGGTTCTCCGAACGCTCGGTGGCGGAGAAGCCGAGGTCGCGGCTCATGCCGAGGCGGAAGCCCTGGCCGTCGAGCACGCCGGCAAGGTGTCCGGCGTCGAACAGCAGGCGCTCCACGGCGTGGGCGATGACCGTCTTGCCGGACTTGGCGAGGCCGGTCAACAGCACCGTCACCGGCTGCTGGCCGAGGCGCGCGGCACGTTCCGCCGGGGCCACGCGGCTCGGCGCGGCTTGCAGTTCGCCGTGCGGCGCCTCGTCCCAGGCGGCGGCGTTCAGCGAGCCCCCGGGGCGGAGCATCATGCCGGCGCCGACGGTGGCGTTGGACAGTCGGTCGATGAGGATCAGGCCGCCGAGTGCCCGGTTGGCGGCGTACGGTTCGAACACGAGGCGCTCCGACAGCGCGAGTTCGGCGCGGCCGATCTCGTTCAGCTTGAGTGTCGTGGCGTTCTCGTGGGCCAGGGTCTCGACGTCGACGCGGTAGCGAACTCCACGCACATGTCCGACGACCTGGCGGGTGCCCTGCTTGACGAGGTAGGGCTTGCCCGGAACCAGCGGCTCCTCGGACATCCACACCAGGTCGGCGTCGACGCGGTCGGCCGAGTGGGGCAATTCCCGGGGCGTCGTGAGCACGTCGCCGCGGCTTATGTCGATGTCGTCGGCCAGCGTCAAGGTCACGGCCATGGGCGCGAACGCCTCGTCGAGGTCGCCGTCCATGGTGACGATTCGCTCCACGGTGGAGGACTGTCCCGAAGGCAGCACCGTCACCGCGTCCCCCGGTCGGACCACACCGCCGGCGATGGAACCGCAGTAGCCCCGGAACCCAGGGTCCGGCCGGTTGACGAGCTGCACGGGGAGCCTGAAGCGTTCCACATCCTGGTCCGCGGCCACGTGGATGGTTTCCAGCAGGTGCATCAAGGTCGCGCCCTGGTACCAGGGCATGTTCGTGGATTGCCGGACGACGTTGTCGCCGTGCAGCGCGGAGAGGGGGATGAAGTGCAGTTCGTCCACCGCCAGTTGCGAGGCGAAGTCGGTGTAGGCGTCGCGGATCTCCTCGAAGGCGCCTTCGGCGTAGTCGACGTCGTCCATCTTGTTGACCGCCGCGACCAGATGGCGGATGCCGAGCAGCCGGGCGATGAACGTGTGCCGCCGGGTCTGCGGTAGGACACCGTTGGCGGCATCGATCAGGATCACCGCGACATCGCAGCGCGAGGCGCCGGTGGCCATGTTGCGGGTGTACTGCTCGTGGCCCGGGGTGTCGGCGATGATGAACTTGCGCTTGGGCGTGGCGAAGTAGCGGTAGGCGACATCGATCGTGATGCCTTGCTCGCGCTCCGCCTGTAGGCCGTCCACCAATAGCGCGAGGTCGACGCCGTCGCGCTGGGTGCCGGCGGTCTTGCTGTCCCGGCGAATGGCCTCGAGCTGGTCCTCGTAGATCAGTTCCGAGTCGTGCAGCAACCGGCCGATCAGCGTGCTCTTGCCGTCGTCGACGCTGCCGCAGGTGAGAAAGCGCAGGATCTCCTTGCGTTCGTGCTGCTTCAGGTAGGCGTGGATGTCGGTTCCGGCCTCTAGGCCCATCAGAAGTAGCCCTCGCGCTTCTTCTGTTCCATGGAGCCCGTGGCGTCGTGGTCGATCATTCGCCCCTGCCGCTCGGAGTGGGTGGCGAGCAGCATCTCCTCGATGATCTCGGGCAGGGTCGCGGCTTCGGACTCGATGGCGCCGGACAACGGATAGCAGCCCAGCGTCCGAAAGCGCACCGAGCGCATTTCGGGTTCCTCGCCGTCGTCGAGCGGCATGCGGTCGTCGTCGACCATGATCAACATGCCGTCGCGCTCGACCACCGGCCGCGGAGCAGCGAAGTACAGCGGCACGATGTCGATGCCCTCCTGGTAGACGTACTGCCAGACGTCGAGTTCGGTCCAGTTGGACAACGGGAAGACGCGCACCTCCTCACCGGGGTTTATGTGGCCGTTGTACAGGCTCCACAGCTCGGGACGCTGGTTCTTGGGATCCCATCGGTGGTTCGTGTCCCTGAGCGAATAGACCCGTTCCTTGGCGCGGGACTTCTCCTCGTCGCGCCGGGCGCCGCCGAAACAGGCGTCGAAGCCGTGCCTGTCCACGGCGTCGCGCAGTGCCTGGGTCTTCATTATGTCGGTGTACTTCTTGCTGCCGTGGGTGAACGGTGTCACCCCGGCATCGCGACCCGCCTCGTTGGTGTGCACGATCAGGTCGAGTCGGAGCTCGCGCGCGATCCGGTCCCTGAAGGCAATCATGTCGCGGAACTTCCAGGTGGTGTCCACGTGCAGCAGCGGAAACGGCGGCCTCGCCGGGTGGAACGCCTTCCTCGCCAGGTGCAGCAGCACCGAGGAGTCCTTGCCGATGGAGTAGAGCAGCACCGGGCGCTCGAACTCCGCCGCCACCTCGCGGAAGATGTGGATGCTCTCGGCTTCGAGCTGTTTCAGGTGGCTTAAGGTATGGCGCGGCACGTGGTGCACCGGGATGGATGGGTGGGAACCCCGTATTGTAGGTCCTTGACGGGACTCGACATAACCCTGCGCTAAGTCGATGGAGCTATATGCTGATTCCCACCCTGGGGGCGAGGGCGCGCCTTCCGGGCGCGATAGCCTCGCCCCTACGGACGGCGTGCCGTTAGCCGATGGCTTCGCGCAGGAGTTCGTTGACCCGGCGGGGATTGGCCTTGCCGCCGCTGGCCTGCATCACCTGGCCGACGAGGAAGCCGAGGACGCGGGTCTTGCCGGCACGGACCTGTTCGGCCTGCTCGGGGTGTTTCGCGAGCACGTCGTTCACGATGGTCGCCAGCTCCCCGGCGTCGCTCACCTGCTCGAGTCCCCGGTCCTCGATCATCGCGTCCACGTCAACGGCGCGTCCGGCGCTGCCGTCTCCCCACAGCGACCGGAACAGCGACTTCGCGATCTTGCCGGAGATGGACCCGTCCTCGATGCGCGCGATGAGCCGGCCGAGCTGTTGTGCGGGCACCGGAATGGCGGACCATGCCGTGTCCTCGCGGCGCGCGGCCGCAGCGACGTCGCCCATGATCCAGTTGGCTGCCTTCTTCGCCGCGCCGCAGGCCGCGGTGGCGGCGTCGAAGTAGGCGGCCGCGTCGGGTTCGTCGGCGAGCCAGGCGGCGTCGTATTCGGGGAGTCCGAGGCTCGCCACGTAGCGCCGGCGTCTGGCGGCGGGCAGTTCGGGCAGTGACGCCCGCGCGGCGTCCAGCATGGTCGGCGTGACCACCACGGGAAGTAGGTCGGGGTCGGGGAAGTAGCGGTAGTCGTCGGATAGTTCCTTGCCGCGCATCGGCCGCGTTTCATGCCGCTCGTGGTCGTACAGCAGAGTCTCGCGGACGACTTCTCCGCCGGATTCCAGGAGGTCGATCTGCCGGTCGATTTCGTAGCCGAGCGCGGCTTCGAGGAAGCGGAAGGAGTTCAAATTCTTGATCTCGGTTCGTTCACCGAGCGCCGTCTCGCCTCGGCGGCGCACCGAGACGTTGGCATCGCAGCGCATCGACCCTTCGTTCAAGTTGCCGTCGCAGATGCCGAGCGTGCGTACCAGGGTGTGCATGGTGCGAAAGTAGCGCCCGGCCTCCTCGGGGGTGGCGAGTTCGGGTTCGCTGACCACCTCGAGCAGCGGGGTTCCGGCGCGGTTGAGGTCGATTCCGGTCTGCCCGGCGTAGTCTTCGTGCAGCGACTTGCCGGCATCCTCCTCGAGGTGGGCCCGGGTCAGGCCGACACGCTTGGTGGTGCCGTCCGTCGTGTCGATGTCCAGGTGTCCGCCGCTGACGATGGGCTCGTCGAGTTGGCTGATCTGGTAGCCCTTCGGCAGATCGGGGTAGAAGTAGCTCTTGCGGTCGAACCGGCAGCGCTCGGCGATGCGGCCGTCGACGGCGAGGCCGAACACCAGTGCCATGCGCACCGCCTCGGCGTTGAGCACCGGCAGCACGCCGGGCAGGGCGAGATCCACGGCACACGCCTGGGTGTTGGGCGGGGCGCCGTACGCGGTGGTGGCCCCGGAGAAGATCTTCGAGCGCGTCCTGAGCTGGACGTGGACTTCGAGCCCGATGACGCTCTCCCAGTTCGTCCCGCTCATGACTCCCCCGGGGTTCGGGCGTGCCAGTCGGTTTCGTGCTGGAAGGCTTCGGCGACGGCGAGCAGACGGTCCTCGGCGAAATGCGGGGCGATGACCTGCATGCCCACGGGCAGGCCGTCGATGAAGCCGCAGGGAATGCTCGCCGCCGGCAGACCGGCGAGGCTTGCCGGGACGGTGTAGACGTCCTGCTGGTACATGGCGGTCGGATCGTCGGAATCGTCGACCGCCTTGAGGGTTTCCTTGCGGAAAGCGGTGGTTGGTGTGGCCGGTGTCAGGAGCAGGTCCACTGCGTCGAAGGCGTCGAGGAAATCCTGGCGGATCAGCCGGCGCAGGCGTTGTGCTTTGCGGTAGTAGGCGTCGTAGTAGCCGACGGACAGTGCATAGGTGCCGATCAGGATGCGGCGCTTCACCTCGGCGCCGAAACCCTCGCTGCGCGACCGACAATAGAGGTCGTCGAGGTCGGCAGGGGCGTCGGCGCGGTGGCCGTAGCGGACGCCGTCGTAGCGCGCCAGGTTGGTCGACGCCTCCGCGCTGGCGATGACGTAATAGGCGGGCGTGGCGTAGGTCGTGTGCGGCAGGGAGACGTCGACGCGTCGGTGGCCGAGTCCCTCGAGGACCGCCCCGGCCTGGTCGATGGCGGCGGCGATGCGCTCGTCCAGGCCACGCCAGTACTCCCGTGGAATGCCGATCGTGAGGCCAGCCGCGTCGGCGCTGCCCGTGGGTCCAACGTCGGCCGACGTGGAGTCCTGGGGATCGTGACCCTCCATGTGGCGCAGCAGAAGGCGCAGGTCGGTGGCGGAGCGCGCCATGGGCCCGCCCTGGTCGAGGCTCGACGCGAACGCGACCATGCCGTGACGGGAGACGCGGCCGTAGGTGGGTTTGAGTCCACTGATGCCGCAGAACGCCGCGGGTTGGCGGATCGAGCCGCCGGTGTCCGTGCCGGTGGCGGCGGGTACCAGGCCGGCGGCCACGGCGGCTGCGGAACCGCCGGACGACCCTCCGGGCACGCGCTCGGTGTCCCAGGGGTTGGACACGGGCCCGAAGTGGCTGTTCTCGTTGGAGGAACCCATGGCGAACTCGTCCATATTGGTCTTGCCGACGGCCACCGCACCGGCGTCGGCGAGCCGGGTCACCACGGTGGCGTCGTACGGTGCGACGAAGTTCCCCAGCATTTTCGATGCGCAGGTCGTCTTGAGCCCTGCGGTGCAGAACACGTCCTTGTGGGCGATGGGGACCCCGACGAGCCCCGCCTGGCCTTGGCGCGCGATGTGCGCATCGGCCCGCCGGGCGGTCTCGAGAGCGTCCTCCTCGCATACCGTGACGAAGCTGTTGAGTTCGCTCGCCGCGATGCGCGCGAGGTGCGCTTGCGTGATCTCGACCGCGCTCGCGTCCTTGGCGGCCAGCGTCCGGCGAATGTCGTCGATGGTGGCGAACGCTTTCAATGGAATGCCTTCATCACACGGTGCCGTCAGGCACGCTTCCCGGGTCTCGGGACGCCCGCGTCCGCGGTCGCGTCGACCACTCGGGGAACGAGATAGAGCCCGTCGCGCGCGGCCGGCGCCAGGCCTTGGAAACGATCCCGATCGACGTCTTCGGTGATTTGGTCGGGACGTAGTGGCTGCACCCCGGCCAGCGGATGGTCGAGAGGTTCGACGCCGTCGGTGTCGGCGGACTGCATGACGTCGATGAGCGCGACGATCCTGTCCAGGTTGTCCTTGAGCATGTCCTGCTCGTCGGCTCCCAGTCTCAGGGCGGCCAGGCGCAGGAGTTTGTCGATCATGCCCGAGGCGGCGGTGCCCTGACCGGCGTGGCTCGAATCGCTTTGCGTCATGGAAACTCCGGTCGGACAGGCGCGCGGATATTACGCCACTTCCCCTGCCGCTACAGATCCCGGGTAGCGATTTTCTTGGGTTTTCGTACGTTCTTTGTCCAGCCGTTGCGATTGGTGGCGTGGTAGAGTGGGCCGATTGCGGGGCGGTCCTACGGTACCCATGTTCAGAGCATTCCGCGGGTTGTTCTCCCGCGACTTATCCATCGACCTGGGCACGGCCAATACGCTGGTGTACGCCAAGGATCAGGGGATCATCCTCGACGAGCCATCGGTTGTCGCACTTCGCGACGACGGCACGGACCGCAGGATCATCGCCGTGGGCACCGACGCGAAACGCATGCTCGGCCGCACGCCGCTCAACATCAAGGCCATCCGGCCCCTCAAGGACGGCGTCATTGCCGACGACACCTATACCAAGGAGATGCTCAAGCGGTTCATCTCGAAAGTGCACGAAGGGGCGCTCGTTCGGCCGAGCCCGCGGGTGATCGTCAGCGTGCCGTGCCGCTCGACGCTGCTCGAACGCAAGGCCATCCGAGACTCCGCGCTGGCGGCGGGCTCGCGCGATGTGCGCCTGATCGAGGAGCCCATGGCCGCGGCGATCGGCGCCGGCCTGCCGGTTCACGAGGCGGTGGGGACCATGGTCGTGGACATCGGCGGCGGCACCACGGAGATCGCCGTGGTATCGCTGAGCGGCGTTGTCTACTCGGACACGGTCCGGGTGGGCGGCGACCGCTTCGACGAGAACATCATCAACTACGTGCGGCGGGTGCAGTCGACCCTGATCGGCGAAACCATGGCCGAGAAGATCAAGTACGAGATCGGCGCCGCCTATCCGCAGCCGGAGGAGGAGGCCAAGGAGATCAGCGTCCGCGGCCGCAACCTGTCGCTCGGCGTGCCGCGCAGCGTCACGCTGAACAGCAACGACATCCTCGAAGCGCTGCAGGAACCGCTCGCGATGATCGTCCAGGAAGTCAAGAACGCCTTGGAGCAGACCCCGCCCGAGTTGGCCGCCGACATTGCGGACACCGGCATCGTGCTCACCGGGGGTGGGGCGTTGCTCAAGGGTCTCGATGTCCTGATCGCCGAGGAGACGGGGTTGCCGGTGGTCGTCGCCCAGGATCCGCTCACCTGCGTCGCCCGCGGCGGAGGCATGGCGGTGGAGGACTTCTCCGGCTACGTGGACCTCCTCTGGACCGAGTAGGGGCGACCGTGCGCCCTGGCGCGACCTAACGGTCGCGGTCCATCCTGACGGATGGGTGGAAGTTTCGCTTACCGCGAAGCTTCTACGGCGGCAGCAAAACTGCTTTCGAAAATCGTTTATTTATCAGTTCTTTATGGACGATTTTCATTCGTCTGGCCAACAACGCGACACCTTCCCGAGCCGCGCACCAGCGCCGCCCCTTGAGACGCCTTGACCCTGAATCCGCGACGCCGGCCCACTCACGAAATGCAGACCTGTGCATCGCTTTCAGCATCGTGCCCCGCCGCCGCAACGGGGTCAAGGTGGTGGAGGAGGAGGTCGCCGGGATCTTGGTTGTCGCGCAACACCGGGACGCCCAGACTGCGCCAGACGCTGAACCTCGTCGCTGCGCGGCGACTGCATCCCGACCGGAGGGAGCGGGCGGGCGGTCCGGCCCGCCCCATCGCACACCCGTTGACAGCGTAGCCCGACATCCTTGTAACGCACCGCCCGCTCCCCGCAAAGCGATCCTCGGTCCCGTGCATCGCCGGTTTCCGTGTATCGTGACTCCGCCATCGAGTTCTGCATTGGGATGCTGGAGCCGTGCCGGGCCATGCCAATGCCCTGGTATTTCAGGATGGGCGCCCCCCCTTCGGGGGCCGGGCCCTATCGCCAGGGCGACTGAGCCCCCCGGGCGGGGGTCTCATCCCTCCGGGTAACGGTCCCTGGCGCTTCCGCCCTCCGGGCGGTGAGACCGCCGCCGACTTCCGCTCCGTGGTTGATCAATGTGACAAATCCCCGATTGTCCCACCACGGCAGCGCAGTTCTCGCGCCGCGGAGGGGGCGTTGTTGTCTTCAACCGTGAATTGCACTGTTTCTTCAACTGGACATTGCACACTTCGGATTGGCGAGTTGTGCGTCCCGGCCTTCGGCCCGTCCAACGGCGGCATGCCGGTGTTCCGATGGATTTTCGGGACCGCCTCCACCCCGTGCGTTGCGCACCGAACCTGGCGGCCGCCGGCTTCACGTTGCCCCGCGCGCCCGACGGCTAGCCACGCACCGGCCGCGATTCCGCGATCGCCGTCGGGCGCCGCCCGGGATGCGCCCCTGGCGCAACGTGTCCGAATACCGCCGGACGCCTCGTCGAAGCCGCTGCTCGCCCGGACGCTGGGAAAGGGTCCTGGCGGACGCCTGTTCCCAGCGTCCGGGCGCGCCTTGCCGCCTTTCGCTCACAATTGGCCGCTAACACGCGCCACGCACACCCGTAAACGCCGCTTGCCCCGCGTCCGGGGAGCGTCTACGATTCGCGCCAGCAACTGCCCATCTGGGCGAACAGACGCCGGGATCTGCAACCCGGACATGGCTTCCCCACCATGCAAATCATCGGAAAGAGTCCACCGCGTGGGCCCCAGCATGACCCCAGCTGAATCAACGGGTGCAGTTGCCAGCCGCGACCTTTCCAGCAACATCCCGGCTGACACGACCGGAGCGCGAATCAGGCAGACCGCAGGGTAACCCAACGAGACGCCTCGAGCCGCGACAGACGGCCGAACGATAGGGATGACGCGCAACGCGTCGCAGACGTTCCACTGACCAAAGGAACAGCGCGAGAGCAGTGCCGGCGCGCCTGGCAACAGGCAAACAGGGTGCGAATAGGATGACCGGATTGGTACCCGCGATTCCGCTCAGCTTCGACAGATCGCAAGCATCGGTCGAAAGCGAGTCACTTTCTTACACCCCCGACAATCCGACCGCTTGCCCCCGGCTGCCGCCGCGTCCGCGCCGGCAGCCCGCCGTTCCGCGACAATCAAGATGTTGTGTTGCGCGACAATCAGGACGAGTGTTTATCCCACAAGAACCCCAGCGTTATTTCCCGGATTGCTCCACCGCCGACCTTCGCTCCGTGGTGGATCAGTGTGAGTAATCCCGAATTGTTCCACCACGAATAAAGCGGGAAACTCGTGGTCAAACTGCGCGGGAAACAACACCCGGTCTGGCCGAGATGGCTCCCGACCCACCGTCCCAGGGCGGCCCCAAACGGCCGGGAATATACACTTGGCACCAAGGCGGCACCAGAACAGAATGCTTAGCACGCTTGCCGCGATTGCGCTCCAGCGCCGTTTAGCGCCCCGTCACTACCGGATTGCCGCGACCGCTTCCCACGCCGCGCGGCGGCGCCGCGACGTTGTGCGACAGCCGGGGTAGTGACGGGGCGGCGGCTTGCGCCATCGGCCCACGGTCGACGCGAGCCCGCCGGGACGCCGGAAGCCGGAAGCCGCGCGGCGGTCCGCAACGACCGGTCCGCCCCGGTGCGGGCGCGGCATCCCGGCCGGCGAACTTCATGCCTTCGGCGGCGGTGCCGGTGAGCCGCGACTGGCCGCGCCGGTCGTCGGGCGGCTGCTCGGCCGGTCGCCCGAGCGTGAGCAGTTCGTGCGCGCGGATCCCCGAAGCGGACACGATCTCCGTGGCGAGCGCGTTGCGGGCGTCCAGGCGGGGATTGAAGCGCTGCGGCACGAAACCAAGTCCGAGGTCGCCAAGGTCGAGGCCGGGATTGAGGCGCACCGTCAGGAGACCAAGGCTGGGACCGCGGCGCCCAAGGCCCAACTCGTCAAGTGGGCGTTCGGGGTGATGGGCGCCACGACGGCCCTCTTCACGGCGACAGTCAAGCTCACCCAGCCCGGAGCGCGTCACTCACCCCAAGGCACGGGGTTGCCCTCGGATTCCCCTTGGAGGCGGTCCCAGGGCGTCAGCGGCTGAAGATCGGGAACCGATCGCAGCCCCCTCACGGAACCGCCTTCTCGTCGATCCCGCGGCCCACAGGCGAACCGGGACACGAGTTCCCACCCCGCGCCCTGCCTTTCGGTTGCTTGCGGGGGTCCGAATCAACGGTTCGCCGCGAACGGCCCGACGTGTCACCGCCGAGCCGCGCCTTGGGTTGGTCAGTTGCAGAGGTCCGCGCCCGTCTCTCCGGGCTGTCACGCCTAGTTCCCATGCACGGACCGAGCGGCGTTCCATCGGCTTTCGCGTCAGTTGCAGAGGTCGGAGCCGTCGGGAGGCAAGTCCATTTCCAAGCTCTTTTTATCGCTGGTGCGCGACGACAAAGTATTATTTCTCACGTACGTATTGAGCTTGGTCGAAGATAATGCGTACTTGCCGTGGAAACCGCCCGGTGAGCTGCCGCGCCCGACCTGCGTGCTCTGACACGATTCATCAAACGACTCAACGCCCTCCGGTGGGTGCCAATCGGCCAGATTGGCGATACGCTTGAGATCGGCCAAAGGATAATCCTTGTCCAGCACAATCCCGTTTTCGGCAGGTATCAGCAAGTGGACTTGCGTGTATCTTGATGTGTTACCCGGTATGCCCGACATCGTTAACGTCAGGCCGTGGGCGGAGTTGATGTGGTCAAAGGTTGGCTGGCCACCAACTATCCTCGTCCCATCCGTCACCATCACCGGCTTGCTCAAGCTCACCGTCCACTTGCCGTTCTTCTTGCGCAGACTGATCCACGACACGTCGTCCTCCTCGATGATGGGGAGTTCGGTGTTGTCCAGGAGGGCGTTCGTGTTGGATGACGTGGGAGGAATCGTCACCACGTCCTTGGTCGGGTAGCAGTTGTCAGGCATCCACGCCTCGTCAGACACGTCCGCCCGAACGGTGTAGTCGGAGTGCGTCTTGCTGCAACTCCCGCCCACCACGGGCGCTCGGTCGAGGTATTTGGAGGCCACCTGGTCCCCGCATCGAAGCGGCGTGAACCGCTCCCACGCGCTGCCGGTGCCCAAGCAGTAGGTCGTGTGGGCACTGTCCGGGAACGCTTCCTCGCTTTCCAGCAATCGCCATGCCGCGCGATCAGGGACAGTCTCCGTTTCAGGATTGAACTTGGACTTGCCCGAGTAGGTGGTGCCAAAGCGAAACTCCAGGTCGTCCGCGACACTAAAATCGTTCTCGACGACGTTGTTGTCCCTCGTCCGCACGGTGGCTCGATAGACGAAATCCGACGTGCTGCCAGGCACCAACGAAACGTATGGTGAGTCCGTTACGTCGTCGCTACCAGTCTGGTCGTTTACGCATTGCCAGTGTCCCTCTATGCCCAATCGGGCACTACCCCCGTCAGTTGCGTCGATGTAGTAGTTATCGAATCCGGGCAGCGTGATTGGACCATTGTTCCAGTGCTCGCTGCCAGACCAGATATCGTGCTTGACGCAGAGCGTATTTGACAACGTGGTAGCCGGGTTCGACTCCCAATGTATAATCACCTCGGACTCCCAATAATCGTCCTCGTTGATGCGGTACTCGACGTTGCTTGACGCCGGGAGTGGACCGTGGAAGTACACTCGAAGTTGTTTTACGTTAGCCTGTTGAGGCTCCGTGTTTAGCGGCTGCGGCTCGACCTCTTCTTCCTCCGGCTTGTTCGCAATGCACTTGATGGCTTCCACCACCTCATCCATGTGTTCGAGGGGCAGCCTTCGACTTCTGCGGGCTTCCAGAATTTCTTCGGCCCGATCCAGCGTCATCGCGCCTTCCTGCTCCAGCAGAGCCGCTTTGATGCTTTCCCATCGCCGCTCGGTCTGATTGCCGGACGGAATCCGCGAATCGACATACGCCATCAGGTCGTCGGTGTAGCAGTCGTCGGCGTAGGCTGCTTGTGCGGTCCATGCCAGGCACACGCCCATCAGGGCCAGTTTGAGGTTTTTCATGGCCGTCTCCCAGCGCTCAAGCGGGGTGCTGATAGGTGGCCTGCGCCTCCCCGGCGGGGAAAACCGGGAACAGCGGCGGGCGGATTAGGGGGGAGCAGGCCGAGCCGCGGATTGCGGCGGCACGGGAACCCGCCGCGACGCGGGCGGGCGAGGGATCGAAGCTGCTGGAGGGTGAAGCGGGGAGTGGCGGAACCCCCGTTGGGGGAACGGGAAGGCTCAGGCCGGGAGGCGGATTGCTTTAGGCGGCCCCACCGTGAAGACGCGGGAAGGCTCGGCTCGGCTCGGCTCGGCTCGGCTCGGCTCGGCTCGGCTCGGCTCGGCAGGATTATACCGCCGGCGCCTTGCCGGAATGTCAAGCGAAATCGCCCGTTTACCGCGGTTTCGACCGTGCCGGACGGCGCTGTTCGATTAGGATCCTCGCGCATCTTGCATACCCTTCCCGATGAGGTTGCTCCCGCACTTCAATAGCCTGTATCAAAGACATAGCACATTGCGCGGCATTTTGCACGAGTTTTGCCTGTTGGTTGGCCGAGTGCCGACGGGACGTTCGGCAGCAGGCCGAGCGATGCGGCGACATGGCGCGCCCCCCCCGCTATGGCAGGGCGCTTCGCCTGCCCGGCCATAGCGGGCGCGCGCGCTCTCCAACCGTTCACGCACACATTTGCACGCACTACCCGCCGTCGCCCATAATTCCACCCACTTACCCGCCAGCTCCGACCGGAGCGGCGACGTTGGACCCAAGGGTCCTAGCTACACCAGAGAAGCGGCGCACCGACGCCTGAACCGAGGCACCCGTACGCGGCTCCGGCGCGTGAAGACGCGGCAAGTGCCATGTGACACGAAGCGTACCGGGGGCGACGGCGGCCTCCGGCGCGGCGACATCCGCGCATAGCGCGAACCGGGGCGAACCTCCGGCCAGCGCAACGCCGACTGGCCCTAAACCGATTCCCCGCCGGCCACGGGGACGTGCCTGACCGAAGGCAGCTACCACGGGGTGACCGCACGGCCCCCGGAACGCAGCGATCCTGCGACAGTGCGGCAGGAGGCCACCCACGCCTCCCGCGGGTTGAAAGCCCGCGAAGTCGAGCCGGGCGGTCCCGGCAACACACCGTTTGGGCCACAAGCCCATAGCAGCAAGCAACCGATGCGATCCATCGGCGCTTCCAGGCGTCCGTGCGCAACCGTGACAACTGCGACATGGACGAGATGCAGCAGGGCATCCCGCGCGGCTTCAACAGCGCGACAACCACCTGCAACGGCGAGAACGGTCCCGGCCGAGTCCATCAAGGACAGAACGGGGGCGAGTCGGGAGAGGAACGCCACGGCGATTCCGATCCCGCTGAGCCGCGTCGATCCGGACGCTTCGAGAGAAGCGTTGGAACGCGGCAACAGTTCTAACGACCACGGATCACCACATGCACGCCCTGCGCTCGGAGGTACGCACATGGGACCGCGCCGGTCGAAGCTCGACCGCCATGCAGCCGAATTGCTCGCCCTGCGGCGGGCCGGGGCCACGCTCGCCCAGCTCGCCCGCTGGCTGCGCTTCGAGCGCGACACCGTCGTTGCGGCCACCACCGTGCGGCGCTGGCTCGACAACGCCGACGTAGGTGACATCGACCTGGTCGACGGCTTCGACGCCGTTGCCGCCCTCGATGCCTTGCGCAACCGAGACCGGGAACTCCGCTTTCCGCGCCTTGCCGTCTCTTGCATCGACGCGCACGGCTACCACGTTCTCCGGCTGCGGGCACAGGGCGCCAGCATCGGCGAGTGCCACCGGGCGCTGCGCGACGAGCGCGGGCTGCGGGTGGACCGCTCCACCGTTTCCCGCTGGCTGCGCAAGCACGCCAATGGCGCGGCGTAGCCGTCCCCGCCGCGGCCGGGAGCAGCCGCACCACCGGTTCCGGTCGCGGGCCACCGATCCGAGGAAGCAGGCCGCCGGCGTCGTCAAGCGCCTGCAGGGCGCGCGCATCCGGTCGGTCGGCACCGCGAGGAACTACCAGGAGCGCCTGGTACAGATCGCGGCGCGCCTCGACGTGGCGCTGACCGCGCTGTCCCCGGAGCGCGCCGTGGCGTACCTGCGGGACCGCGCGGCCCATGTCGGGCAGAAGACGCTGGACATGGAGCGGCAGGCGATCCAGGCCATGATGGTCGGCGTCACCGGCCAACTGCCGCCCGGCGCCACGCTGCCGGTGGTCAAGTCGGCGGAGCCGCACCGCCCCAGGCCGCGCGCCTATTCCCCCGCCCAGGTCCGCGCCATCGCCGCGAGGCAGGACGCCCGCAACGCGCTCGCCACGGAGATCGCCCACGCCTCGGGGATCCGCGCCCACGAGCTGCTCACCCTGGGCCGTCCCGACGAGCAACCGCCGGACGACCGGCGCGAGAGATCGAATCTGACCGGCACCGCCGCCGAGGGCATGAAGTTCGCCGGCCGGGACGGCGTGGTCTACACCGTGGCGGGGAAGGGCGGCCTGGTCCGCGAGGTGCTGCTCCCGCACGGTCTCGCCGAGCGCCTTGAAACGCGCCGCCTCGACCCTCCCGAGCGCGTCGTCGACCGCGGCGTCCGCTACCTCCAACGCTACGACCTGGGCGGCGGCCACGCGTTCAGCACGTCGTTCTCGCGCGCCAGCATCGAGGCGCAGGGCAAGAGCAGGGGCGCGCATGGCCTGCGCTACGCGTTTGCCCAATCCAGGATGCGGGAACTCATGCACCACGCGGAATACCGCCACGCGCTCGCCATCGTCGCCGAGGAATTGGGCCACTTCCGAAGCCTGATCACCGAAGGACCTATCTACGCTGAGCAGAGAAGCCCGGCTGCGGTCATTCGACCGGCTCGACCACCCTTCCGGTGAACGGAATACCGCCAGCCTGACAGACGTGCTCGCCCGGCAACCCGGCTGCGCCGGGTCCTGCACTGCGTTGCGGCCCCGCGGGTGCCCGGCCTGCGCGCGCCCGTCCGACTTCGGGGCATTCCATTCAATGCCGGAGTCGCAGCATGACCACCACCAACACCGCCGCCACCACACCCGACTGCAACCACTGCCGCCGACGGCCCGCCGCGCCTGACAGAACGAGATGTCGTCCATGCCTCGACAAGGCTGCGGCGAACTCCCGCAAGCGCTACGCCCGGCTCGCCGCCAAGTCCGCCTGCACGCGATGCGGACGGCGCCGCGCCATGCCCGGCGAATCGCGCTGCTCCGACTGCGCGCACACGCCGCCGAAGTCCTGGCCGCGGCTGATCCGCGCCTGGTACATCGAGACCGTCGGCGGCTTCGAGTTCGGGCCGTACCGCGACGAGATCGAAGCCCACGCCGACGCCGTCATGCGCCGCATCGAGCGCAACCTCGGCGAGTACGCCGTCTACGCCCGCACCGAACTCGACGGCACGCCGGACCTCGACGACCTCCGCACGCGCATGTCCTTCGAGATCGGCTGAGCGCGCCGCGGCAGGGCGTCGGCATCCCGGGCGCGCCTGCCCGGCGCCACCGTCGCGGCGGCGACCGTCAGTCTCGCGGCGCGCCGCCGAGGTGGTCGGACCATGCCTGCATGACGGGCCGCCGCTTCTCGAGGAGATCGTCGCGCGCGTAGGCGGCCACGGTCTTCGAGCCCTCGACGTGCGCCAGCGCGAACTCGGAAAGCAGTTCGTCCACGCCCTCGTGGCGGGCCCAGTCCTTGAAACTCGATCGGAAGCCGTGAGCCGTGCCATTGATCTCCGCCTTCCGCAGCGCGTTCGCCAACGCCGTCGCGCCGAGCTTCCTGCCGCGCGGGCCGGGGAAGGCCAGATCCCCGTGGCCGTTCGTCCCGCGCGCGTCTTCCAGCACCGCCAGGGCGCCGGTGGACAGCGGCACGCGGTGGGGCCGGTGGCGCTTCATGTGCCCCTCCGGCACCGTCCACACCGCCGTCTCGACATCGAACTCGTCCCAGGTCGCCCGCCTGACCTCCGCCTGCCGCGCCGCCGTCAGCACCCCGAACCGGAGCGCCAGCCGCAGACCGCGGGCGATGCGCGGGTGGGCGTCCACCTTGGCGAGCGCGTTCGCCACTTCGTCGAAGTGCAGCGCCGGGTGGTGGCGCACCGCCGCCGCCTTCGGCAGCGAGCGCATCACCGTCTCCACGATCGCGCGGCCGCTGCCGGCCGGCTCGCGCAGGTTCTCCACCTCCGCCCACTCCAGCACCGCCACGATGCGGCCCGCCACCAGGCGCACCGTGGCGTGCTTGCCGGCCAGCGCCAGCGGACGCAGCACGCGCTTCACGTCACTGGTCGCCACCGCGCCCACGTGCATGGTGCCCATGACGGGCAACACGTACGCGTCCATCGACGAGCGCCAGTCGCGGGCCGTCTTAGCGGCCGTGCCGCGCCGCCAGGTCTCCGCCTTCTCCGCCATGGCCCTCGGCTCGGCTTCCGCGAAGGAGATGGTGCGCGCGCGGCGCGGATCCCCGCCGGTGCGCGCCACGGCGCGGTTGTCCGCCGCCGTCCGCCTAGCGTCGGCGAGGCTCACCAGTTCGGCGTTGCCGAGGCCGATGTCGACCCGGCGGCCGTGGATCATGATGCGCTGCACCCAGGAGCGGGAGCCGGAATCGCGCACCCGCAGCATGAGGCCGTTGCCGTCCACGTAGCTGCCGGGGCCGGCGTGGCGTACCATTTGGGCGGACAGGGCGTTGCGATTGAGCTTCGGCATGGGACTGGGACTGTTTCCTAGCTGGAAACACAGTATACGATGATCGAAAATGGCTTACAACGCGTCCCACAAAGAAGGGCGGCAACCGTTGGCGTCGAATGACACTGGATGGCACCTTGTTGCACGGTCGAAAACGACCTTATCCGATTGATCATAAACGATATTATTGGACGATCAGAGGAGCAGACCGTTGCAGATGCACGCAGACCGTCCTACTTCAAACGCTTGTACGGCGCAAGCTCCTCGCGTGCGCGTTGTGGTCGCCCGTGCCACGCGATCAGCTCGGGTGCTCGTCGAAACGCTTGACCGACGAGCAAATTGGGGCTAGACCGAGGCGTTGGAACAACCGGCCGCAATCGAAATTGGCTCAACCGGCAACGCCAAACGTCCGCCACCTGCTTGCCCTAGCGCTGGCGTCCTTTGTATTGCTCGCGTTCGAACAGGCGGAGTTGCGGGTGATCGTCCCCGTCCGGTCGGTGTTGGCCATCGCGGTGAGCCCCATCCTCCACCTGACCGAGTCGCCCTACCGCGCGGGCGCGTATCTCGGTGAGTTCTTCTCGTCGCACGCGAGCTTGCGCCGCCGCAATGCCGAGCTCGAGGGCGAGTCGCTCCGCCTGCAGGGACTGGCGACACGCTACGAGGCGGTGCTCGAGGAGAACGACCGGTTGAGACGCCTGTTCGATTCCCGGACCCGGCTGCGCAGCGATGTGTTGATCGCGGAGTTGATCGAGATCGTGCCGGATCCCTCCCGCCACGAAGTCGTGATCGACAAGGGCAGCGCCAACGGCGTCGCCGTGGGCCAGGCGGTGGTCGATTCCACCGGCGTGGTCGGGCAGATCGTCGAGACCTCACCGGTGACGAGCCGCGTGCTGCTGATCACCGACGCGAGACATTCCCTGCCGGTGGAGGTGCTGCGCAACAACCTGCGCACCATCGCCGCTGGAACGGGTTCCGAGGACACCCTCGTCCTGAAGGACCTCTCGGTCACCTCCGGCATCCGCGAGGGTGACAGGCTGGTGACCTCAGGGCTCGGACGGCGCTTTCCCTTCGGCTATCCGGTGGGCGTGGTCGAATCGGTGGTCACCGACCAGATGCAACGCTTCGCCCAGGTCGAGGCCGAGCCCAGTGCCCTACTCGACCGGTCGCGACACGTCTTGGTGGTTTTCCCTGTCGAGGCGGAGACGCCCAATCCACAGGAAGCGCCCCCGGAGATCCCGACCTCCGGTGCCTCTGGTGCCTCCGGGGTATCCGGGAGAGGGGAGGGGCCGACCTGAATCCCCTGCGCGGCGGCTGGCTGATCTTCCTCACCGTGCTGGTCGCCATGGCCTTGGCGGCTGCCCGACTGCCAGGCACCGTCCCGGACTGGCTGGCCTGGTGGCGGCCCGACTGGGTGCTGGCCGTGTTCTTCTTCTGGGCGGTGGCGGTGCCGGAACGCGTCGGCATCGTCTCCGCCTGGATCGCAGGTCTGTTTCTGGACGCGATTCTCGGCACGCCCCTGGGGCTCAGCAGCATCTGCCTTGCCCTTGCGACCTATCTGGTGCGGCGTTTCAACAGCCGTCTCGTGATGTTCTCGCTCCTGCAGCGTACGCTGGCAGTCCTCGTGCTCGCCGAGACCGGGCAGTTCATTCATCGCTCGGTACTGACGATCATCCACGACGTGGATTGGCTGACGCCTGCCCTCTACGCACCCGCCCTGGCCACGGCGGTCGTCTACCCCGTCATCTCCCTGGGGCTTGGGGCGCTCACCATCCGATTGCCGGTCCGTTGACGGAACGCGCATGGGGCGCGTCAGGGGTTACGATGGGGGGTATCGGCGGTATATTGCTTGTCGGCCCGGTCCGACGAATTTGATCCCCGATGTCGGAAGATATCCTCATCGACGTGAACGTCTTCGAGACGCGCATCGCGGTTCTTGCCGACGGCGAGCTGTGCGAGCTGCATCTGGAACGCGGCGGCAACTACACCCTGACCGGCAACCTCTTCAACGGCAAGGTCGTCCGGGTGGTGCCCGGTGTGCAGGCGGCGTTCGTGGATATCGGCCTCGACCGTCCGGGCTTTCTGCACGTCCGGGATGTACACGGGTTCCGCACCGACGCCGAGCCCCGGGATATCGCCGAGTTCGTCGCCGCCGGCCAGCAACTGCTGGTCCAGGTAGCGAAGGATCCGCTCAATGGCAAGAGTGCCCGACTCACCACCAATCTCGCCATCGCCGCGCGTCATGTGGTGCTGCTGCCACTGGACAGTCACGTCGGTGTGTCGACGCGGATCGTCGACGATGTCGAACGCGAGCGCTTGAAGGGGCTGGCCCAGAGCGTGCGCGACGAGTTGGGGCAGTCCTACGGCTGCATCGTTCGAACCGCGGCGCGGGCGGCGACCCGGGAGCAGCTGCGCACCGACCTCGTGGCCCTCGACCGTCTGTGGCGTTGCATCGTCGAGCGTCGGAGCAACTGCGGCACCCGAGGTTTGGTGTTCGAGGAACAGCCCGCGCCGATGCGCATCGTTCGCGACATGGCCGGGCCGTCGGTTGCGTCGGTCGTGGTTAACGACATCGGCACGTTCGAACGGCTCGTCGACTACGTCGGGCGTTACCTGCCGGAATACACCGACCGGATCGTGCACTACGATGGCCGTAGGCCGTTGTTCGACTTGCACGACCTCGAGCCGGCCATCGAACGTGCCTTGGAGCCCCGTGTGTCGCTGCCGTCGGGGGGGTATCTGGTAATCGAGCAGACCGAGGCGATGACCACCATCGACGTCAACAGCGGGGCCTACGTGGACTCGGCGAACCTGGAGGACACCGCCTACCGCATCAACGTGGAAGCCGCCCGGGCGATTCCCCGCGAACTGCGGCTGCGCAACACCGGCGGCATCGTCGTCGTGGACTTCATCGACATGGACCGGGAGGACCACCGCGACGTTGTCGTCGGTGCCCTGCACGATGCCGCGGAAGGGGACCCGGCGCGGTTTCACGCTTCCGGGTTCTCGGCGCTCGGGCTGGTCGAGATCAGCCGACGCCGCACTCGCGAGAGCCTGTTGCACCAGATGTGCGAGCCCTGCGGTCGTTGCGCGGGACACGGTCATGCCCGTTCGCCGCAAAGTGCCTGCTACGACATCTTCCGTGCCGTGGAGCGGCACGACCGCAACGGCACGGACTCGGGCGTGTCGGAATACCTCGTGTGTGCGGGCCAGGAGGTCGTCGACCGTCTGCTGGGCGAGGATGCGGACCACCTGTCGGCGTTGGCGCGTACCGTGGGTCGGCCCATCCGGCTTCAGGTGGAACCGGGCTACTGCACCGATCAGTTCGACGTTGTGCCGCGCGAGCGGCGTTAGGGCCCGTGCGATTTCTGCGCGCGATCTTTTTTCTCGCGACCGTGGTGATCGCGACCGTGGCCGCCTTGGAATGGACCGGGCGTGCGGTGTTCTCGCAGTTGCCGCGGCTCGAAGGCGTGGTCAACGACCTGCTCGCCGAACAGGGGATCGTCGTCGAAGGTCTCGAAGGGCGCTGGCGCGGCATCAACCCGGGCTTCTCCGCCAACCGCGTGCGCTTCCCGGCCGGCGAATTCGCGGGTTTGGATTTTCGCCTGGACCTCCTGGAGAGTTTGGCCAGGAATCGCGTGGTGGCGCGGCGGATGACGGTCGCCGATGCGCGCCTTGTCGTTGAAAAGACCGCCGCCGGATGGCGGCTCAAGGGCACCGGTGGTGGATCGGGCTTCTCCGTGGGCGCCTTCCTGAGGTACAGCGACGAGATCTGGATCCGCGGACGGTTTGTCGCGGAGAACCAGGGCAGGTCGGCCCCCTTGCATCTGGAGTCGGTGTTGCTGAACAGCGATGGTCGGCACCAGTTCTCGATTCGGGCGCAATCCGAACTGACGTGTTCCGATTGCGCGCTCACGATCGAGGGCGACATCGCCAGCGGCGGTCCTGGAGCCATCCGCCTGGCTGCCGGATCCTTCACCCTGGGGTCCGAGCTGGCGGAGATCCTCGGTGTCCCGGGTTTCGATGCGGCACTTGCCGGGGATTGGCATCGCGGCGATGACGATACGGCCGAGGCGCGGCTGCGAGTGGACATCACGGGCCTGGAGACGCCGGGAGGAACTGCCGACGTGAGCGCCCTTGTCACCGGCCGGAGTGAGCGCGGCCGCTATCGCGGCAACTTCGAACGGCTGGACGTGGTCACCGACGGTCGTGAGATTCAACTCGCGGGGGGTGGGCTGCGGGTATCCGATATCTGGAGCGATGACGAGCCATTCGCGGAGCTTTGGTTTCGGCCTATGGCCATTGCGGACCTCGTGTCCACCGTGGTCGCAGCCGTAGGCACCGACCATCGGGTGGGACGCTGGCTCGTCAACCTCGCGCCGGAAGGGCGCATGGAGCACCTCGGCGTGCGCGTCGACCGCACGGGGATCGTGTTCGCCGCGAGTGGAACGGACACGGCCGTGTTCGCCTACAACGGGATGCCGGAGGTGGACAACGTGTCGTTCCAGGCGGTCGGCCACCCGCGGGCACTGCGGGTCGACCTGGCAGCCGCGAACCACCAATTGGCGTTCCCGGATTTGGTCTCCGCCACCGGCATTCGCGATCACACCGGCGGATCCCTCACCGTCGTGCTCGGCTCGGACCACTACGGCATGCGTGGCGAATGGCGAACCGAGAGCGCAGGCACTCGAGGCAGTGTCCGTCTTGGCCTGGCCCGTTCCGCCGACCTGGACGACGTCAGGGTCACGGCCGACGCCGTGTTGGATCGAATCGCGTTGGGTGCCGTCGAGGACTACCTGCCACTGGATTTGGAACCCCGACTGCGCCGATGGCTGCTCGAGGGGCTCGTCGACGGCGAACTCGCCGGCGTTCGCCTGCTCTATCACGGTGACGTCAAGACGTTGCCGGGCCAGGCCGCGCGTCGCTTCGAAATGACTGCCGACATCGACAACGGGGTCATCGACTACCACTCGGACTGGCCGCGGGCGAGCGGTGTGGCCGGTTCCTTGGTGGTCACCGGCAGCGAGACGCGCATGCAGGGCGGGGGACGGGTTTTCGGCTCGGACATCTCCGACTTGGCGGTGCGGGTGCCGGCCAGCGGTGAGCGCGTCGAGGTGGATCTCCGGGCAGAGGCGACGGTCGATCAAGTGATCGACTTCGCCAGGCAGACCCCGGTGCACGAGGCCATGCCCTTTCTCTCCGAAGCCTGGGTGGGCACCGGCCGGGCGAGCGTGGTCGCCGAACTCGGGCTGCCGTTGCGGGGACAGTCGCTGCGGCCCGCCGACATGCGTCTGGATTTCACTTTCCGGGATGCCAGCATCGATCTCGAGGATCTCGGCCTGCATATCGACGCCATGGACAACCGGGTCGGGTTCGAGTGGCCGTCCGCCGTCGCGAGCGATGCTTCCGAAGGCACCTTGTTCGGTGCACCGGTGCGCATTGCCATCGACTCGGACGACGACCAGGTGATATTCGCCCTGGACGGCTCGGCGACGGTGGCGGATGCCTACCGCCTGCTCGACATCGTCGACCCGGGCATCGCCACGGGGAGCTTCGACTTCAACGCCCGGTTCACCGTGTTTCCGGGCTCCGGCCGGGCGTCCGAACTGCGCGTCGAGAGCGATCTCGCCGGCGTCTCGGTGGCGTTGCCGTCGCCCCTGGGGAAGGCGGAGGACCAGACCCGGGAACTCACCGCCACCTTGCAGTTTCTCGACGACTACACGGCGGTGTCGTTGCGCTACGGTGCCGCGAGCGGCTGGGTGCATGCCACGGACACAGGCATCCGGGCCGTGTCGCTGGGCATCGGCGCACCCATCCCGATGGCCGATGCGGGTGTGGGCCGGGTGGTCATCGGCGGGGGATTGGACCTCGTCGACGGCACCGACATCACGGCCTTCGTCGGGGGGTTCAAAGACGGTGATGGCGGGGATGTCGGCAACGAGTCCGAGTCGGCCGATCACCTCGCTTGGGAACTGCGCCAGTTCCGGATCGGCAAGGTCGTCCTGGATGCCGTGGAACTCGACGACCTGATCCTCGATGGCTTCTCGGACCAGGGCGAGGTCAATTTCTCCATCACCTCGGAGGCGGTCAAGGGTACTGTCTCGCGATCGGGCAGCGAGCCTTGGCAGGTGAGGCTGACCGACGTCTCGCTGGCCGCGCCCGAGGCCGAGGGCGACCCGCTCGATCCCGCGTTGATCGACAGTCTGATGGCCGCGGACGTGGTTCTCGACGGCGTCCGGGTGGGCGACGCCGACTACGGTAGCTGGCGGTTCGGTCTCCGCCCGGTAGCGGACGGCGTAAACCTGGTGGACGTCGCTGCTGACCTCCGGGGACTGCGCATCGAGAGCACGGCACCGGCGCTGTGGTCGAGAACCGGCCGGACGTATTTCCAAGGCACGGTCACCGCCGACGACCTGAACGACGTGCTGCCGTTGTGGGATTTCGCGCCGAGCGTGGAGTCGGAGAGGTTTACCTCGAGCGGCAGTCTCAGTTGGCCGGGCTCGCCCATGAACTTCGAACTGTCGGGGCTTTCCGGCGAGGCCGAGTTGCGTCTGTTGAACGGCCGCTTCCTTGACGTCGAGCAGGGCGCCGGCGCGACCCGCGTCATGAGCCTCATCAACTTTTCGACGATCGTCAAACGCATGAGTCTCGACTTCTCCGACGTGTTCGGACGTGGCGTGAGCTTCAACGAGGTGGTCGCGCCATTGGCCTTGGTGGACGGCCAGGCGTGGTTCACCGAGCCGGCGAGAATCAAGGGTACGGGGCTGCGCTTCGAGATCAGCGGCGACGTTAACCTCGTCACCGGCGATCTCGACAACGAGATGGTAGTGACCCTGCCGGTGAACGCGAGCCTGCCGTGGTACGCGGCCATTCTGGCGTTGTCCAACCCGGCAGCCGCCGCCGGCGTCCTCGTCGGCCGGCAGATGTTCAAGGATCCCATCGAGAGACTGTCGAGCGGCATGTACCAGGTAGGCGGCACGATCGACGAGCCGGACGTGCAGTTCGTCCGCATGTTCGACAACGCGATGGAGGTCCCGCCGGATGAAGCACCGCTCGCGCCTGCCGATGGGACGGGCCCAACGGACGTGGTTGCAGACGACAGTGAGAGTTTGAATGCCAATGACGACTGACAACCGGATCGACGACGCGAGGCGGGCCCTGTGGGATCCGGGGGAGATCAGCGAAGGCGATGTCTCCAGCCAGCTCGCGCGGTTGACCGGCACCGACATCGACACCGGGGAATTGTTCTTCCAGCTTTCCCGCGACGAGTCCTGGACCCTGGAGGACGGCACCGTCAAGAGCGGGTCCTTCAACGTCGACCGGGGTGTCGGCGTGCGCGCGATCAGCGGTGAGAAAACGGGTTTCGCCTACGCCGACGACATCGGCCCGCGTGCCCTCGGCCGCGCCACCGACGCGGCGCGCAGCATCGCCCGCACGCGCCACGGCAGCGCACCGGTGCTCGCTTGGGCACGCGCTCCGGCCCGCTACGCCGACGTCGATCCGCTGACGGCTTCGGCCGAAGGCGACAAGGTCGCCCTGCTGCGGCGCATCGACAGTTTTGCCCGTGGCTTGGACTCCAGGATCGCCGAGGTCACGGTGCGGATTTCCATGAGCCGGGAGACCAACCTGGTGGCGGCCACCGACGGCACCTTGAGCGGCGATGTGCGACCGCTCTCGCGTTTCGACGTGTCCGTGATCGCGGCACAGGGCGGCCGTCGGGAGCGGGGCTTCGACGGCGGCGGCGGTCGTTTCGACACGGCGTGGCTGTTCGACGGCGACGCCGCCGAAGGCCATGCCAGAGAGGCGGTGCGCATGGCGCTGTTGAATCTCGAAGCCGTCGATGCCCCTGCCGGTACGTTCCCCGTCGTGCTCGGTCCCGGCTGGCCCGGCGTGCTGCTCCACGAAGCCGTGGGCCACGGTCTGGAGGGTGACTTCAACCGCCGGGGCACGTCCGCGTTCGCCGGCCGGCTGGGCGAAAAGGTGGCCTCGGAGCTGTGCACGGTGGTCGACGATGCGACCCTGGCGGACCGCCGGGGGTCGCTCAGCGTGGATGACGAGGGGACTCCCGGACAACGCACCGTGCTGATCGAAGACGGCATTCTGGTGGGCTACCTGCAGGACAAGCACAACGCGCACCTGATGGGCGTCGAGAGCACCGGCAACGGTCGCCGCGAGTCGTTCGCCCACCTGCCGATGCCGCGCATGACCAACACGTTCATGCTGGCGGGTTCCAGTGACCCCGGGGAGATCATCGCCAGCGTCGACAAGGGCATCTACGCGGTGAGTTTCGGCGGTGGCCAGGTGGACATCACCTCCGGCAAGTTCGTCTTCTCCGCCACCGAGGCGTACCTCATCGACAAGGGCAAGGTGGGCCCGCCCATCCGCGGCGCCACGTTGATCGGCAATGGACCCGAGGTGATGGGTCGGGTCTCCATGGTGGGCGACGACCTCGAGCTGGACAGCGGTGTCGGCATCTGCGGCAAGGAGGGCCAGACGGTGCCGGTGGGTGTGGGCCAGCCGACCCTGCGCATCGACGGGATCACCGTCGGGGGCACCAGCGCGTGAGCGCGAACGGCGTCGTGGCACCCGCCCGAGACGAGCGGGACGAGGACCTCGCCGCATCCCTCAAGGATCTGGTCGCCGGCATCCTGGACGAGGCCAGAAGCCAAGGCGCGAGTGCCGCGGAGGTCTCGGCGGGCGATTCCACCGGCGTCGTCGTGTCGGTTCGCAAGGGCGAGTTGGAGACGGTCGAGTTCACCAACGACCGTGGCTTCGGGATCACCGTCTACCTCGGTGCGAGGAAGGGCTCGGCGAGCACCACCGACGCTGGACCCGACGCGGTGCGCGAAACCGTGCGTGCCGCGATCAACATCGCGAAATTCACCGAGGAGGACCCCTGCAACGGTCTCGCCGACGCCGCGTTGATGGCGCGCGCGCTGCCGGACCTCGATCTGGACCATCCTTGGGAGGTCGACGTTGCCGAAGCCACCGAACGCGCGCTGGAAGCCGAGGCCGAGGCGCTGGCCCAGGACTCCCGCATCGTCAACTCCGAGGGCGCCAATGTCGCCACCCACCGCGGTTGGCACGTCTACGGCAACTCCCACGGTTTTCTCGAGGCCTCGTCCGGTACGCGCCACTCGACGGGTTGCAGCGTGATCGCCGAAGACGCGGGGGGCATGCAGCGGGACCACTGGTACACCGTGAGCCGCGACCCGGAGGATCTTGACAACCCGGCGGACGTGGGTCGCGAAGCCGGGCGCCGCGCGGTGGCCCGACTCGGTCGGCGGCCGGTTGCCACGGGTTCCTACCCGGTACTGTTCGCGCCGCCGGAAGCCGGGGGCCTGATCGGCAACCTGCTGGCGGCAATCAGCGGCGGCGTGCTGTACCGCAACGCCTCCTATCTCGTGGGCTCTTTGGGGCGGCGGGCGGCGGCCCCCGGCATCACCCTCGCGGAAGAGCCGCACCGTCGCAAGGGTCTCGGCAGCGCCGCTCACGACGGCGACGGCGTGGCTACCCACGCCAAGGCCTTCATCGACGACGGCGTGGTCGCGAGCTACATCCTCGGCAGCTACTCCGCCCGGCGCCTGGGGATGACCACCACCGGTAACGCCGGCGGCGTCTTCAACCTCGACCTGAAGGCCGAGATGCGTTCGCCGGCCGAGTTGATGCGCGACATGGGCACCGGACTCCTAGTCAACGGCCTGATCGGCCAGGGCATCAACCTGGTCACCGGCGACTACTCCCGTGGCGCGTCGGGAGTCTGGATCGAGAACGGCGAGCCGCAACATCCAGTGGACGAAGTGACCATCGCCGGCAATCTCGACGACATGCTCAAGGGCATCGTCGGCTGCGGCGACGACATCGACCGGCGCGGCAACCTCCACACCGGCTCGCTGCTGGTCCGGGAGATGACGGTCGCCAACTGAGCGGTCGCGGCTCAGCCCTCGGACCCGTGCAGTCTGAGAATCTCCCCGCGCTTGGGCACGCCCGACAGGGCTTCGGCGATATCAACGCCGTCGAAGACGTCGGCGAGGAGCTTGTCGATGGTGTCGTAGTCGAAGGCGTTGCAGGCGGACTCGAGGTTGGCCAGTGCCGGGCGAAGCTCGGACCAGGGCATTCGGGACTCCACCGCGCGGAGAATCTTGCGGTGTTCGGTGCCCATGGCGTCCTCACCCACGAGTAGCTCCTCGGTGAGCTTTTCGCCGGGCAGCAGGCCGGTGAAATGGATTTCGATGTCGCCCTTGGGGTTGTGCTCGTCGCGCACGTTGTAGCCCTTCAGGCGGATCATCTTGCGGGCCAGTTCATGGATCTTCACCGGTGCGCCCATGTCCAGCACGAAGACGTCGCCGCCGGTGGCCATGCTGCCGGCCTGCAGCACCAGCGCCACGGCTTCGGGAATGGTCATGAAGTAGCGCGTCACCTTGGCATGGGTGACGGTGACGGGCCCGCCCTTGTCGATCTGCTCGAGAAACAGCGGTACCACCGAGCCGGACGAGTCGAGGACGTTGCCGCAGCGAACCATGCAGAACCGGGTGACTGCGTTGTCGTCGTCCAGCGCCTGCAGGATCATCTCCGCGAACCGCTTGCTGGCCCCGAGGACGTTCTGTGCCCGCACCGCCTTGTCGGTGGAGATCAGGATGAAGTTGGACACGCCGGCCGCGATCGCCGCCTGGGCGGTGTGCAGGGTTGCCAGGGTGTTGTTCTCGATGACCTGGATGATGTTCTGCTGCGCCAGGCCGACGTGCTTGTAGGCGGCGGCGTGGTAGACGGTCTCGACGCCGTTGCGTCGCATGGTGCGTTCCACGAGGGCACGGCTGCCAAGCGATCCGAGGACCGTGACGATGGCCGAGCCGATGCCTTCGTCCCCGGCGATGCGGCGCAGTTCGCGTTCGATCTCGAACAGGGCGTACTCGGACTGGTCCAGGACGACGAGTCTTGAAGGACCGAGGCGCAGAATCTGACGGCACAACTCGGAACCGATGGAACCTCCTGCGCCGGTCACCAGCACGCTGCGGTGGGTGACGGACTTGCGCAGCAGGTGGGGCAGGGGAGGTACCTCGTCGCGGCCGAGCAGATCGGCGATCTCCACGTCCCAGGAGGTGGCGGGCTGGGCGCCGGCGACCACCGCCTGGATGTCCGGGATCAGGCGTACGCGCACCGGGTATGGTTCGAGCTTGTCGATGATCCGCCGACGGTCTTCGGCGGAGGCGGAGTCGACGGCGACGAGCACCTGGGCGATGCCGTGGCTCGCGACCAGCTCCGCCAGCGCGGTCACCGGAAACACCTCGAGCCCGTGGACGATGCGGCCGATGGCCTGCTGGTTGTCGTCGATGAACGCCACCGGACGGTAGTTGCCGCTGCGCCGCATCTGCAGCACCAGGTGTGCGCCGGCGTCGCCGGCGCCGTACACGGCCACCGACTTGCGTACCAGGTTGGCCGGTGCCGCATCGGCGTAGCCGCGCACGAGGAAACGGGTGCCCGCCGTACCGCAGAACGCCAGCAGCGCGAAGATCACGGGGACCGAGCGGGGGAAGTCCTCCAGTTGCACCATGTAGGCGAGCGCGGTCAGCGCCACGGCGGTCAGCACGATGCCCTTGACCAGCGTCCAGATCACCGCCGGTCCCAGGTAGCGCATCACGTGGCGGTAGAGACCGAGGCGGGCGAACACGGGTATGCACACCAGGGTGACGGCGAAGCCGGGCCAGAAAGGCACGACCTCGAAGCTCCAGTGGCCGTGACGCAGCACTAGGGCGACCCACAGGGCACCCGGGAGGATCAGGCAGTCGCTCGCGATGGCGAGGGCGAGCTTCTGCGGACCGGTCAGTCGGCGGATGGCTTCACGGTTCATTCGGCGGTCCCATCGGTTGCGGCCATTACGGCACGGCCGGCCCGATACGCCACGCAGGCGGCGGCGACCGGCAGGCAGGCGGCGGCAAGTGCGGCGAAGCGCCACGCCGGCCAGGCGATGGCCACGCCGGCCAACGGCCACAGCCAAGCCACGGTGTAGAGCCAGAAAACGCCTGCGGTCGCACCGTGGCCACGGCGGGCGCCGATGATCTGGTAGAGATGCGTGCGGTGCGCTCGCATGAACGCTTGGCGGCTGGCGGCTCTCATGAGCAGGGTGTAGCAGGCATCGAGCCAGAATGCTACCAACAGGATCAAACTCGCCACAAAAGGCATTTCACCGCTTCGCCACAGCCACAGCGCGATCACGCCGGTCGCGAGACCGAGGAACAGAGCCCCCGCGTCGCCCATGAAGACCCTGGCCGGAGCCCAGTTGAAGCACAGAAAGCCCGCCGTCGCGGCGAGCAGGATCCAGGCGAACGGCGCCGAGTCCTGCAGGTCGCCAAGAATCAACGCGCCGCCCGCGTAGGCGACGGCCTGGGAAGCCGCCAGGCCGTCGGTGCCGTCCATGAAGTTGAACAGGTTGACCCACACCGTCAGCCCGACGATGGCGACGACGGCGACGGCCAGGGGCAGATCGAAGAGCCAGAGCACGCTGGTTGCGCTCAAGGCCAAGTAGCAGCCTAGGCGGAAATCGCGCCTTAAGTCGCGGGCGTCGTCGGCGAGTCCCACAGCCGCGATCGCACCGCCACAGGCGGCGAGCACCGCGGCGGGCGGGTAGTCCTTGGCGACGACCGCGAGCCACACGACGACGGGTACGACGAAGCCGATGCCGCCCGAGGTGGTCGTTGGCCGGTCGTGGGAACTGCGTTGGTTGGGCAGTGCGACGAGTCCGAACCGTGGACCCACCCGCCACACCAGGGCGGTGATCGCCGCCGCCGCCACGAAAGTGGCGGCGGCGTGTACGGCGGTCATCCGCAGGGTCGGGCCAGAACCTGGGGCATGGCAACCAACGCGTCCAAGATTGAGTACGCGGGATTATTCGCTTGCGGTCGCAGGCTTTTCAATCGGCGATTTGCCGGGTGAGCCGCTGACGACGATCTTCGCTTCGTTCTTCGCCACGATGGACGGACCGATTCCCTTGACGCGAGTCAGGTCCGAAGGCGAGTCGAAGCGGCCGTGGGTCTCCCGGTAGCGCACGATCGCTTCGGCCTTCTTCAGTCCGACGCCGTTCAGCACCTGCGCGATGGTCTCCGCATCCGCGGTGTTGATGTTGACCTGTTCGACGCTCTCGGCGGCGGCGACTCCGGTCCAGGCCAGCGCCAGGATGGCGAGTAGGGTTCGTAGTGAGGGCATGGCTGGTCTCCAGCTGGTTTGTGTTGAGGACTGCGGAACATACCCCTTGGAACACGCCGACCCTGTGCGACATCGCCCATCCCCGATGTGCGAGATCCCATGAATTTTTAGGATTCTCCCTGGCCGCTGGTCGAGGGCCGAACCTCGGCAGTCTGGCCCAACGTTGACTACCCCGTGGCGGGAGCCTAGATTCGAGGCTCACCTTACGGCGACCGTTCACAGGGGAAGCGCATGATCAGGTGGGTCGGTCCAATCGCCGTTGGCGTTGCGCTGGGGGCCGTTGGCGCCCTGTCGGTGCAGCGTGCCCTAAACGACGAACCGGCACCCCTGCCACGACCGATCGGGGTTACCCCGTCTGCGCCGCCGCCTGCACCCCGTGCCGCCTCGGGATCCGAGATCGTCTCGCTGGCACAGATCCAGGAGAAGCGGTACGGGTTCGAACGAGACGCTGCGCTGTACGACCTGCTGCAAGCGGTCGACGCCAGTGGCATCGAAGCACTTGTCGTCGAGGCCTCGGCCCTCGACCTTCCTTGGCTCAACTGGCCCGTCTACTCGCGCTACGTTGACCTCGCGCCGCGCCAGGCACTGCGTCACCTCGTGTCGCAGAGACCCGTCGAGACGCCCCGAGTCACCGCCGCGCTCTTTGCCTGGGCTCAAGAGGATCTCGATGCTGCCCTGGCGTTCGCCGAGACCCTCGACCAACCGCTACGAACCGAGGCAGGCAGGAACCTTCTCTACACCTTCGTCGATTTGAGCGACGCCCAACAGGACGAGATCGCCCGCCGGCTGTCGGTCGACGCCGAACTGACGCAGATGCGAACCGTCGCCGGGGTAGGGGCGGACCCCGCGAACGCTTGGCAGAGCGCGTTGTCGATGACAGCCGGCGAGTTGAGGACCCGAACCCTTTGGGCCGTTGCCCACAGATGGTTGGATCAGGATCCCGCGGCGGCCCTATCGGCTTTGGACTCGGTCGCCGACGACGAACAGCGCTCGCAGTGGCAGCGACGGTTGTTGGTGAAATGGGTTGGCACCGACCGGCAAGCGGCGCTTCGGTGGTCGGCGTCGCTGCCGCCGTCGGCGCAACGCACCTCGCTGCTCGGCGAAATCGCCAGCCTCGCAGCAAGGGACTCGCCGGTGGAGGTGCTCGAATTCGCCGCGACGCTCGAGCCGTACGTCCGGCGTGCGGTCGCCAGAAGGGCGCTGGGAGTCTGGGCTACATCCGACCCACGCGCGGCGGCCGCTTGGTTGGACGGCGCGCCGGACACGACGCCGGGCGCCGTCGACGCCGTCGTCCACGGATACGCCGAGCTCGATGCCGAGGAGGCATTCGACTGGCTACTAACCCAGTCGCCCGAAGCGCAGCGTTCGTCGATGCCGGCCATCTTGGGGCGCGTCGCCGAGGAGTCACCCGAAGCTGCACTTGAGTTGATCGACCGCATCGACGACGCGGCGACCACGACGCTGGCCGAGGCGCAACTGATGTCAAGTTGGGCCCGCGACGATCCGCACGCCGCCGTTCGCGCCATCGCACGCCTGGGCGAGCGCTCGCGTCCGCAACTTTATGGAATCGCTTTCGCGGCGTGGTCCCGACAAGACCGTGAGGCTGCCACCGCCTTCCTAGGCCGAATCCCGGTGTCCGGTCGTGATGTGGCAACCAACGGCATGCTGCAGCAGATCCTGTTTGCCGGGGACGTACAAGCCGCTGAAGAACTGTTCGACCGTCTGGTCGATGAGCGGACCCGGCGTCGCGCCGCCACGACGATGTACTTTCACCTCAGCAGGACGGATCCGAAACGAGCGGAGCGTTACAGGGAAATCTCGGACGCGAACATAAGCGCCGAAGACGGCTCGATGACCGTCACCATCCCGACCGAGTGGTACTGATCCCGGATCCGCCTCTCAGTCTCTCAGTCGCCCGACCCCAACCGCGCCCAGAAGTCGGTTTCGGTCGAGCAACCCGCGGCCGCGGCCAGCAACTTCTCTCGCGTGGCCGTCGTCGCGGCTAGGCGTCGCTCGGCATCGTCCGACAGCGCAATGCCGCGTAGACGCAGCACTTCCACCGCTGCGGACGCATGTCCGAACCGGGGGCCGTACCAGTATGTGCGGGCGTAGCGGACGGGCCAGCATACCCGTGGGCGAGGCGGTGGATACCTAGGGAAGGTCTGACCTGCGAAACCGCCGCGAGGCGCGCCAACCGAGACCGGCGACGAGCCCGGCGACCGCGCCGCTTGCGAAGGCGAGTGCCATCCACCAGGCCACCGGCCAGGGACGGCTGACGTGGTCCAGGAAGCGCAGGCTGACGGGCGTCTGGTTGTCGATGGCCAGCAGAATGCTGGCGACGACCGTGACGATGAGAATCATGGCGACGATGAGCCGTCGCGCCCGCCGCCAGAAGCGCCCGCCCGAACGCGTGGAGGTTGGGGGTGACGACGCCGGCGTCGATGCCACTAGCGGCTAGCCCGCATTTCTCACCACGGGCCGCGATGATCGCCGAGGATTTTGGCCCCGTGCGCGTGCTCGCGACCGAGAAGCATAGCGGGCCTACGGTCGAGGTCGCACGTGCGCGCACGGGGCCAAAAGACCGGCGAGGGCGCGGCCAGCGCAGTCTGCAAATTCCGACACCTCGGGATTCCGACACAAGCAACTGATATTCGAAGCATATGTTGTTCGCACAAGCGGCGTGGTGAGAAATGCGGGCTAGGGCGTCGGGTTCGCAGCCTCGTCACCGTGACCGATCTGGATCTCTCGGCTGTGGTTGACGCGGTCGCGCAGATGCTTGCCGGGCTTGAAGTGGGGTGCGTACTTGCCGCCGACGCCAACCGCCTCACCGGTCTTGGGATTGCGGCCGATCCGCGGCGGGCGGTAGTGCAGGGAGAAGCTCCCGAAGCCGCGGATCTCGATGCGCTGGCCACTGGCCAAGGCGTCGGACATCCGGTCGATCATGACTTTGACGGCGAGCTCGACGTCCTTTGCCGTCAAGTGCCGCTGGCCCAACGCGATCCGGTCGATGAGTTCGGACCTGGTCATAAAACCCCCGCGTCCGGCGACTCCCCGGACTACTCCTTGCCCTCCATCTGCGCCTTGATGAGGTCGCCGAGCGTCGTCGGTCCCGGGCGCTCGGGCTGGGCCTGCTTGTAGTCCCGGTGCGCCTGCCGCTCGTCGTCCTTGTCGCGCGCCTTGATGGACAGCCCGATGGCTCGGTTCTTGCGGTCGATGCTGACGATTTTGGCGGTGACCTCGTCGCCGGCGGACATGGCGGATCGCGCGTCCTCCACGCGGTCCGCGTGGATTTCCGACGCCTTCAGGGTGCCGTGGACATCCTCGGCGAGCCTGATGACCGCCTCCTTCGCTTCGACGCTCATCACGACGCCGCTGACCACGCTGTTGCGATCATTGGCGGTGACATAGTCGTTGAAGGGATCCTTGTCCAATTGCTTGATGCCGAGCGCGATGCGTTCGCGGTCGGAGTCGACCGAGAGGATGACCGTGTCGATCTCTTCGCCCTTGCTGTAGCGGCGCACCGCGGTCTCACCGGCTTCCTTCCACGAGATGTCCGACAGGTACACCAGGCCGTCGATACCGCCGTCGAGTCCGATGAAGATGCCGAAGTCGGTGATGGACTTGATGCGACCGCGTATTCGGTCGCCGGCGGCGTTGGCCGCCGCGAACTCGTCCCAGGGGTTCATGCGGCACTGCTTGATGCCGAGTGAGATGCGCCGCCGGTCCTCGTCGATGGACAGCACCATGACCTCCACCACGTCGCCCACGGCGACCACCTTGGACGGATGCACGTTGCGGTTGGTCCAATCCATCTCGGAGACGTGGACCAGGCCTTCGACGCCTTCCTCGATCTCGGCGAAACAGCCGTAGTCGGTCAGGTTGGTCACGGTCGCCTGGACGCGTGTGTTCTGGGGATAGCGGCGGCCGATGTCCACCCACGGGTCGTCGCCTAGCTGCTTCATGCCGAGGGAGACCTTCTTGGCCTCGCGGTCGAAGCGCAGGATCTTCACCCCCACCTCGTCGCCGACGTTGACGATCTCGCTCGGATGCCGGACCCGGCGCCAGGCCATGTCCGTGATGTGCAATAGGCCGTCCACGCCGCCGAGGTCGACGAACGCGCCGTAGTCGGTCAGGTTCTTGACGATGCCCTTGGTTTCCTGGCCTTCGTGCAGCGAGGCGAGCAACGCTTCCCGTTCGGCGCTGTTCTCCTCCTCGAGCACCGCGCGGCGCGACACGACGACGTTGTTGCGTCGCTGGTCGAGCTTGATCACCTTGAACTCCAGGGCCCGGCCTTCCAGGTGCGCGGTCTCGCGCAACGGTCGGATGTCCACCAGCGAGCCGGGGAGGAAAGCGCGGATGTCGTTGATGTCGACGGTGAAGCCGCCTTTGACCTTGCCGTTCAGCACACCCTTGACGACATCGCCGGAGCCGAACGCGGTTTCCAGCATCTGCCACGACTCGGCGCGTTTGGCCTTTTCGCGGGACAGCCGGGTCTCTCCCCAGCCATCGTCGACGGTCTCCATGGCGACCTGCACCTGGTCGCCGATGGACAGTGCGAATTCACCGTTCTCGTCGTTGAACTGGTGTCGCGGAATGACGCCTTCCGACTTCAGTCCGGCGTGGACGATGACGAAGTCCTTGTCGATCTCCACCACCGTGCCGGTGATGATCGAGCCCGGCTCCATCTCGACCGTGGCGAGACTTTCCTCGAAGAGTCGGGCGAAGTCGTCGCCCGTCTCGCCGGATGCGATTAAAGCCTCGGTGGCGACGTCCGTCGCCGCTGTTTCCACTTCCAGTTCTTCCGCCATATTGTCCCGGTCGTTGCCTTTTCGATCGATTACCCGGGCCTCGGGCATCGCCTCGTCTAATGGTCCAACCCTCGTTCGCGCACCAGCGCCATGACCTCGGTCATCACGTTGTCGATCGACAGGGCCGTGGAATCGATCGTCATCGCGTCGGTCGCCGGCACCAGGGGAGAGACGTCACGCGTCCGGTCCCTCTGATCCCGCGCCTGGGTTCTGGCTCGCACGGCGGTCAACGCCGCCGCGCTACCTCCGCAAGGGGCGCGCAGACTATCACCGGCGTGCTGATCCTTCAACCGCCGGGGGTCCGCCGCCAACTGCCGCATCCGGCGTTCGGCGCGGACCTCGGCGCTCGCCGTGAGGAAGATCTTGAGGCGCGCATCGGGGAACACCACCGTGCCCATGTCGCGGCCGTCGGCGACCAGCCCCGGGGGCCGTCGGAAGCTCTGTTGGACGTCGCCCAAGGCGGTCCGCACATCGGCCAGCGCGGCTACCCGCGAGGCAGGTTCCTCCGCCTCGGCCGCACGAATCGCCGACGTCTCGTCCGCGCCGTCGACGACAACCGCCACGGATACCGCGTCGTCGGTGACGGATTCGGTGAACGCGATGTCGAGACCGCGCGCCATCGTCGCCAGAGCGGCCGCGTCGGCCAGGTCGATGCCCCGTCGCTCGGCGACCACGCCAACCACGCGGTACAGCGCACCGCTGTCGAGCAGGTGCCAGCCGAGGCGTGCGGCGAGGAGTCCCGACACGGTGCCCTTGCCGGCACCGCCCGGACCGTCGATGGTGACGACATCGGCGAGCGGGTTGGAAGCGTCGCGTTGCCCCATCAGCGGTCCATGGCGTCGAACGACTGTTTGCTCTCGACGACCTTGGCGAGCCGTTCGCGCAACTTGACCGGGTCGTCGCCCACCATGGCTCCGTAGGAACGCAGCGTGCTCACCAACTCGTCCAGATAGGCGCGCACTTCGCCGGCGTTGGCCTGCAGGATGTCGGTCCAGACGTCCGGGTCCGCCCCGGCGGTGCGCACGAAGTCGCGGAAGCCGTTGCCGACGATGTCGAGGGGTCTGCCCGAGGCCGTCTCCATGAACGCGAAGGCGACGAGATGCGGCAGATGGCTGACCAGCGCGAAGCGGCGGTCGTGGTCGGCGGGGCCCTCTGTGACAACGCGCGCGCCGACGGCCTCCCAATAGCCCGTGACGGCGGCGACGGCGTGCGCATCGGTGGCCGCCACGGGGGTCAGCACGACGGCTCGACCCTCGAAGAGATCCGCACGCGCCTCGGCGGGACCCTGTCGTTCGGAACCGGCAATGGGGTGGCACGGAACGAAGTTCGCCGGTACCGGCCGGAGGGCTTCGAGGATGGGCGCCTTGACGCTGCCGACATCGAATACCGGCACGCCGCCGTCCACCGCGTCGCGCACGCACCCGGCGATGCCGGCCACCGGTACCGCGATGCACACGGCGGCGTGACCGTGGAACGAATCCGCCGGCGCATCCACAACCCCGAGACGCACCGCCTCCTCAAGTGCCGCCGGGTCGCGGTCCATGCCGACGATTCGTTGAAACACGCCGCGTGCCTTGGCCGCGCGGGCGAAGGAGCCGCCGACGAGACCCGTGCCCACCAGCAGCAGGGAGTCGCTCATAGGGCGTGCGACAGCGCCTTCAGAAAGCGGTCGTTCTCGTCCGCAAGTCCCACGGTGACGCGCAGGTGTTCCGGCATGCCGTAGTTGGCCACGGGGCGGACGATGACCCCTTGGTCGAGCAGAGCTTCGTAGACGGCCATCGCGTCGCGGGCCGACCCCACATGGAACGTCACGAAGTTGCCGGTCGATGGAATCCATTCCAGCGACAGGGCTTCGAAACCGCCCGTCAGCCGATCCATGCCCTCGTCGTTGAGACGCCGGCTCTCGGCGGCGTAGTCGGTGTCGCCGAGCGCCCCTTCGGCGGCGGCCAGCGCCAGGCTGTTGGCGTTGAACGGTTGCCGGACGCGGTTCATGAGATCGGCGAACGTTGGCGAACTCACCGCGTAGCCGATGCGCAACGCGGCCAGTGCATGGATCTTCGAGAACGTCCGCGTGACGATCAGGTTTGGATATTCGTCGAGCAGCCGGATGCCGTCCGGGTACCGGCCGCCGTTCCCTACCGGGCCGCCTACGTACTCGGCGTAGGCCTCGTCGAGCACCACCCAGGTCCGGCGTGGCACCGCCTCGAGGAAGCGCCGCAACGCGGCCTCGTCGAAACACGTGCCGGTGGGGTTGTTGGGGTTGGCCAAGAAGACCATGCGGGTCGCGTCGTCAACGGCCGCCGCCATGGCTTCGAGATCGTGGCCCCAATCGACCGACGGAACGGTGACGATCTCGCCGCCCGCGGCTGTGATCGCCATCGGATACACGACGAAGCAGTGCGCATCGACGACTCCCCGGGAGCCGGGCGAGATGGCCACCCGGGCGGCGAGGTCGAGGACGTCGTTGGAACCGTTGCCCAGGGTGATCCGGCCGGGTTCGACCCCGAGATGCTCGGCCAAGGCCGCCTTCAGGCGGAAGCCGTTGCCGTCCGGATACCGGGACAGCTCGGCCGTCGCAACCGCCAGCGCCGTGCGGGCCCTAGGTCCCGGGCCTCGCGGGTTCTCGTTGCTGGCAAGTTTGACGATGTCGGCGATGCCGCGTTCCCGGCTCAACTCCTCGATGGGTTTGCCGCCTTGGTACGGCACCAGCCCGGTGACGCTCTGATTGATGTTCGCGGGCGTATCGTCCCGCCGCGGTGCCGTCACGGCGTGGCCTGCGGATAGGATCCGAGGTGCTTCACGTCCGTGGCGACGGACTCGAGTTCGGCCAGAACCTTGGTGATTGTGCGATCACTGCGGTGGCCTTCGAAGTCGATGAAGAACACGTAGCTCCACGACGAGGTATGTGACGGCCGCGACTCGATGCGCGACAGGCTGATGTCGTTGCGCTTAAAGGGTGCGAGCAGCTTGTACAGCGCACCGGGTTCGTTGCGCGTGGAGACCAGGATGGACGTGCGGTCCCTGCCCGAGGCCTCCACCTGCTGCTTGCCGACGACGAAGAAGCGCGTCTTATTGCCGGGCTGGTCCTCGATGTTGGCGTGGACGAGGTCCAGACCGTAGCGGTCGGCCGCCGATTCGCCGGCGATGGCGGCGACGCGGTCCGCTTCGGCCGCGAGCCGCGCCGCCTCCGCGTTGCTCGACACCGGCCGTCGCGACACCGTGGGGTAGTGCAGGTCCAGCCAGTGGCGGCACTGGGCCAGCGACTGCTCGTGCGAACAAATCTCGCTGACCGTCTGCGGATCGATACCGCGTTTGACTAGGAACGCGTGGTGGATCGGCAACTCCACCTCGGCGCAGATGCTGAGATCGGAACCGACGAAACAGTCGAGCGTGTGCTTGACCATGCCGTCGGTGCTGTTTTCGACCGCGACCACGCCGTAGTGGGCGGCACCGGACTCCACCTCGCGGAACACGTCGGCCACCGACGCCAGGGTGCGCATCTTCGCGAAGTGGCCGAACTGCTTGATCGCCGCAGCCTCGGTATAGGTCCCGGCGGGCCCGAGGCAGGCGACGGTCAGCGGCTGCTCCAGCGACAGGCAGCAGGACATGATCTCCTTGAACAGGCGTTCGATGTGCTCGTCCGGCAGCGGGCCTTCGTTGTCCGCGCGCAGCTGGGCGAGGATCTGCGCTTCGCGTTCCGGGCGGTAGTACACTGGCGGCTCGTCCTGGTCGCTGAGGCCCTTCACGCGTGCAACCTCCAGGGCGTGAGCGGCGCGTTCGTTCAACAGCGCGCGGAGCTTGCGGTCGATGCCGTCGATGCGCTCGCGCAGCGCGGCGAGATCCTCTTTAGTCTGTCGTTCAGCCATAGGGTTGGTCCAATCAGCCGTGGTCGGCCTCGAATGCCGCCAAGTACTCGATCAGGGTATCGACCGCTTCTTCACTGACCGCATTGTAGAGGCTCGCACGCATGCCCCCAACGCTGCGATGGCCCTTCAGGTTCAGCAGCCGCCGTTCCTCGGCACCGTCCAGGAAGGCCTGGTCCAGTGCCGGGTCGGCCAGGGTGAACGGCACGTTCATGATGGATCGGTCGGGCGCCTTCACAGGCGAGTGGTAGAAGTTGCTGACGTCGATCGCCGCGTACAGCTTGGCCGCCTTGCGGCGGTTGACGCGGTCCATCTCGGCGACGCCGCCGGAGCGCTTCAGCCACTTCAACACCAGCCCGGCGAGATACCAACTGTAGGTCGGCGGGGTGTTGAACATCGAGCCGTTGTCGCCCTGCACGGCGTAGTCGAGGATGCGCGGCGTGCCGGGACGCGCGCGGCCGGCGAGATCGCGGCGCACGATCACCACGCAGAGTCCGGCCGGGCCGACGTTCTTCTGCGCGCCGGCGTAGATGACGCTGAACCGGCTCACGTCGATGGGCCGGGACAGCAGCTCCGAGGACATGTCGGCGACCAGGGGTGCGTCCGTCTCCGGGAAGTCGTGGAACTGCACGCCGCCGATGGTCTCGTTGGCGACGATGTGGCAGTACGCGGCGTTCGCCGACAGCCGCCAGGACTCCCTTGGCGGTATGCGGTCGAAGTTCGTCTCCTCCGAGGACGCCGCGACGTTCACCATGGCGAGGCGCTGGGCTTCGGCGATGGCCTTGGTGCCCCAGGAACCGGTGTGCACGTAGTCCACGGTGTCCTCGGCGCGGCACAGGTTGAACGGCACCATGGCGAACTGCATGGATGCGCCGCCCTGAAGGAACAGCACGTGGTAGTCGTCGCCGATGGCGAGCAGTTCGCGCAGATCCGCCTCCGCGCCCTCGGCGATATCGACGAACTCCTTGGAGCGGTGGCTCATCTCCATGACCGAGAGACCCCGGCCCCGGTAGTCGAGAAGCTCGTCGCGCGCCTGTTCGAGGACGGCATCGGGCAGCGCGGCCGGGCCCGGCGAGAAGTTGAAGGCGCGCATGTCTTTCGTCGATTGCGTTGAGTGGCTTGCGAGTCGCCCGGTGGTCGTCAGGCGTCCACGTCCGGTTGCCCGTCGTCGGCCGGGACGTCGCCGTCCGGGGTCTCGTCGTCGGCTGAGCCGCCGTTCTCCGTCTCGACGATGCGCTCGACGCCGACGAGCTTGGCGTCCCCGGACAGCCTGATGAGGCGCACGCCTTGGGTATTGCGGCCGGTCTCGGAGACGTCGGCGGCGTGGGTGCGCACCAGCGTACCTTGGTCGCTGATGAGCATGATCTCGTCGCCTTCGAAGACCTGCACGGCGCCGATGAGATCGCCGTTGCGCTCGCCTGTGCGCATGGCGATGACGCCCTGAATGCCGCGGCCTTTGACGGGAAACTCGTCGAGGGCCGTGCGTTTGCCGTAGCCGCGTTCGCTGGCGGTTAGCAGGAAACCGTCGCTCTCGGGCACGATCAGGGCGATCAACCGCTGCTCGCCGGTCAGGCGAATGCCGCGGACACCCCGCGCGGTTCGTCCGGTGGCGCGTACCGCCGACGCCTTGAAGCGAGTGGCCTTGCCGGAACTGGCCACCAGCATGATGTCGCTGGCACCGTCGATGATGGCCGCGCTCACCAACGTGTTGCCGGGTTCGAGCCCCAGCGCGATGAGGCCGCTGGGCCGCGGCCGGGAGAATCGTTCGAGAGGCGTCTTCTTGACAGTACCGTTTGCCGTCGCCATGAACACGAAACTACCCTCGTCCGTCGCCCCGTCGTCGACCTCCGACGCATCCGCCTCGTCGACATCGGCCGATTCGTCGAGACTCTCCAGGGTTTCCTCGTTGTCCACTTCGTCGTCCGTGGACTCCCGTGGCAGCGGCAGGATTGCGGTGATGCGCTCGCCCTCGTCGAGGGACAGCATGTTGACCAGCGGTCGGCCCTGGGCGCCGCGCGAACCCTGTGGGATCCGGAACACGCGCAGCCAGTACACCTTGCCGAGGTCGGAGAAGCACAGCAGTGTGTCGTGGCTGTTGGCGGTCAGCAGGTGTTCGACGAAGTCCTCGTCGCGCAGCCCCGTGGCCGCCCGGCCGGTGCCGCCCCGGCGTTGCGCCTGGTAGACGGTGAGCGGCTGGGTCTTGGCGTAGCCCCGGTGGGAGACCGTGACGACGACGTCCTCCTCCGCGATCAGGTCCTCGTCGGAAAGGTCGAGTTGGGAACTCAGGATCTCGGTCCTGCGCTCATCGCCGTAGCGTTCGCGGATGTCCTCGAGTTCTTCGCGGATGATGTCCTTCTGCCGTTCTCCCGAAGCGAGGATCTCCATCAGACCCTGGATCTCCGTCAAGACCTCCTCGTAGTCCGCGACGAGCTTGTCCTTCTCCAACGCGGTTAGCCGGTTCAGGGTCATCGCGAGAATCGCCTGGGCCTGTTCCTGGGACAGATGGTAGAGGCCTTCCTCGTCGAGTCCGAACTCCGGTCCCAGATCCTCCGGGCGGCAGGCATCGACGTCGGTGCGCTCGAGCAACGGCTTGATGGTCTCCGCTTGCCAGCCCTTGGCCATCAGCCCCGCACGCGCCTCGGCCGGGGACGGCGACGAACGGATCAGCGCCACCACCTCGTCGATGCTCTCCAGGGCGACGGTCTGGCCTTCCAGCAGGTGACCCTGGCGGCGTGCCCGACCGAGCAGGTAGGTGGTCCGCCGGACAACGACCTCGCGGCGGTGGCGCAGGAACGCATCCAGCATCTCGCGCAGGTTGACGGTGCGCGGCTGGCCGTCCACCAGGGCGACGCAGTTGATGCCGAACACGGTCTGCAGTTTCGACAGGGCATAGAGGTTGTTGAGCACGACCTCGCCCGGCTCGCCGCGGCGCAGTTCGATGACCACGCGCACGCCGTCCTTGTCGGACTCGTCGCGCAACTCGGAGATGCCCTCGATGCGCTTTTCCTTGACCAGTTCGGCGATTTTCTCGACCAGCCGCGCCTTGTTCACCTCGTAGGGCAGTTCGGTGACGACGATGGTTTCCTTGCCGCTGCCGGCTCCCTCCACGTGGGCCCGGGCGCGGACGTAGATGAGCCCGCGGCCGGAGCGGTAGGCACGCACGATGCCGGCGCGGCCGTTGATGATCGCGCCGGTGGGGAAGTCGGGACCCTGGATGTACGCCATCAGGTCTTCGACCGACAGGCCGGGCTCGTCGAGCAGCGCCAGGCAGCCGTTGATCACCTCGGTCAGGTTGTGCGGCGGAATGTTGGTGGCCATGCCGACGGCGATGCCGGACGAGCCGTTGACCAGCAGGTTGGGCACCCGGGTCGGCAGCACCACCGGGATGTCCAGCGTCTCGTCGTAGTTGGGTACGGAGTCGACCGTCTCCTTGTCGAGGTCGACGAGCAACTCGGCGGTGATCCGCTCCATGCGGACCTCGGTGTAGCGCTGCGCCGCCGGCGGGTCGCCGTCCATGGAGCCGAAATTGCCGTGGCCGTCGACGAGGGGATAGCGCATGGCCCAAGGCTTCGCCATGCGCACGATGGTTTCGTAGATCGCGCTGTCGCCGTGGGGGTGGTACTTGCCCATCACCTCGCCGACGACGTACGCGGACTTGCGGTGCGGCCGGTTGAAGGTGATGCCGAGTTCGCTCATGGCGAACAACACGCGGCGGTGCACGGGTTTGAGACCATCGCGGACGTCCGGCAGCGCTCGGCTGACGATGACGCTCATCGCGTAGGCTAGGTAGGACTGGCGAAGTTCGTCCTCGATGCTGCGCGAGAGAATTCCCCGCGGTGCCGGCGGCGGCGAATCCCCACCGGAATCGACGTCGGACATGGATCGAAGAACGCTTCGGAGTAAACAGAACATTCTAGCACGGACGTATAATCCGCCCATGTCCGATTTCCCGGCCGAATCCACGTCGCCAACCGTTTCCGACGGTGCCGAACTGGTGCTTTCGCCGCGATACCTGTTACCCGTCGCACCGGTCAACGAGGTGCGCGAAGGATTCAGCGTCGCACTTCGCGCCGGTCGGATCGCGGCCCTCGGTCCCCATGACGAAATCGCCGCGAAGCATCCGCGCGCGCGGCGCATCGTTCTCGACCGGCACCTCCTGATGCCGGGTCTGGTGAATGCCCACGGCCACCTGGCGATGGCCCTGCTGCGCGGGCTCGGGGAGTCGCAGTCCCTCCAGACCTGGCTCGCCGAGACCATCTGGCCACTGGAAGCACGCTGGATGGACTCCGGGTTCGTGCGCGACGGCACGCGACTCGCCGTCGCCGAGATGGTCGCTTCCGGCACCACCACGGCATCGGACATGTACTACTTTCCGGAGACGGCGGCGCTGGTCTGCCGGGAGGCGGGGTTCCGGTTCCAGGCAGCCTTCCCGCTGATCGGCAATCCGAATCCCTATTCCACGGGTTTCGACGATTGCCTCACCAAGGGACTCGCGCTCCTCGACCGCTTCCGCGACGACGACCTGGTCACGGCCTGTTTCGGCCCCCATGCCCCGTACACGGTGGAAGACGCCCAACTCGCCAAGGTGGCCATGCTCGCCGACGAGGTCGATGCGGACGTGCACATCCATCTGCACGAGACCCAGGCCGAAGTCGACGACGCGCGGCGCACCCACGGCGGCACCTGGATCAAGGTGCTCGATACGCTCGGTCTGTTGACCGAGAAGCTCCAGGCGGTGCACATGACCGTACTCACCGACACCGAAATCGAGCTGGTGGCGGAACGCGGCGTCCGCGTCATCCACTGCCCACACTCCAACATGAAGCTCGCCAGCGGCGTCTGTCCCGTGACCAGCCTGCTCGACGCCGGCGTCGTCGTGGGCCTCGGCACCGACGGCGCGGCCTCCAACAACGGCCTCGACCTGTTCGCCGAAGCGCGCTTGGCGTCACTCCTGGCGAAGAGCACGGCCGCCGACCCGACCCTGCTCGCGGCAGCGGACATGCTCGAGATGGCGACCCTCGGCGGCGCGCGCGCCCTCGGGCTTGCCGATCGCATCGGCTCCATCGAGGTCGGCAAGTGCGGGGATCTCGTCGCAGTCGACGTGGATCACCCGTCCATGCAACCCCTGCACGACGCCCACGCCCAACTGGTCCACGCCGGCGCCGGCGCCCGCGTCACCCAAACCTTCGTCAATGGCCGCTGCGTCTACGACAACGGCACCTGGCCCACCCTCGACATCGACGAGACCCTCTCCCGCGCCGCGTATTGGCGAACCCGCCTCGCGTAGGACGCCCTGGCGGGCGCGTCGTGGCCGCTCGCGGCGACCGGCCGACGCTGTGCGTTTCGCGAACACCGGCGGGGACAAGCCCCGCCCCTAACGCCCGTGCCGCGTTGCCGCGTTGGGGACACCCACCGTGCCGTTGGCGTGCCGCGTCGTTGCCGCGTTGGGGACACCCACCCGCACCGTTGGTGCCGCGTTGGGGACACCCACCGTGCCGTTGGGGACACCCACCGTGCCATTGGTGCCGCGTTGGGGACACCCACCCGCACCGTTGGGGACATCCACCGGTGCCGCGTTGGGGACACCCACCCGCACCGTTGGGGACATCCACCGGTGGTAGGCTTGCGCGCGACAAGACGGATTCACGCCCAACCATGATCAACGTCGACACCGATGAGGTCGCCAAGTTCGAGGCCCTGGCGCACCGCTGGTGGGATGCCGACGGCGACTTCAAGGCGCTGCACGACATCAACGGCCCCCGGGTGGACTACATCGTCCGCCGATGCACGGCACCAATGCAGGGCGTTCGTATGCTCGACGCCGGCTGCGGCGGTGGCCTGCTCACCGAGCCGCTCGCCGAGCTCGGTGCCGACGTAACCGGGATCGACGCGGGCGATGCGCCGTTGGCGGTCGCCCGCCTGCATGCGGCGGAACGCGGTGTCGAGGGGATCGACTACGTCAAGGCCACGCCGGAGAGCTTTGTCGAAACCCGGCCCGGCGAATTCGCCCTAGTGACGTGCCTCGAAACCTTGGAGCATGTGCCCGACGTGGCATCCACGGTGGCGGCGCTGGCGGCGCTGACCGCTCCCGGCGGCGATGTCTTCCTCGCCACCATCAACCGCACCCCGAAGGCCTTCGCCCTCGCCATCGTCGGGGCCGAGTACGTCCTCAACATCCTGCCCAAGGGCACCCACACGTACGAGAAGCTGATCCGCCCCGCGGAACTCTCGCGCGCCTGCCGGGACGCCGGCTTGACCGTGGAGGACATCGTCGGCGTTGCCTACAACCCCTTCAACCGGCGTTGCCGCTTCGGTGCCGACGTTGGCGTCAACTACATGCTGCATGCCCGCAAACCCTGAGCGCGACTACCAGCCCCGTCCCGGTCTGCTCGACGACCGCGTGATCCTGGTCACCGGCGCCGGCGACGGCATCGGCCGGGCTGCGGCGCTGGCCTACGCGGAGCACGGTGCAGATGTCGTCCTGCTTGGCCGCACGGAGCAGAAGCTGGAGGCGGTCTTCGACGACATCGAATCACGCACCAAGACCCGACCGGTGGTGGTCCCGGCGGATCTCCTTCACGCCAGCGAGGATGCCGTGATGACCCTCTATCACGCGATCCGCCGCGAATATGCACGCCTCGACGGCATACTCCACAATGCCGGCCTGCTGGGACCGCGGGCACCCATCGCCGACTACCCAGTGCAGGACTGGCTGGACGTCGTGCAGGTCAACGTCAACGCCGCCTTCATGCTTACCCGGGGCATGATGCCGCTCCTCGAAGAGGCGCAGGACGCCTCGATCGTGTTCACCTCTTCCGGCGTCGGTCGCCGCGGCCGCGCCGACTGGGGTGCCTACGCGGTCTCCAAATTCGCGGTCGAAGGCCTCGTCGACGTCCTCGCCGACGAACTCGCCGGCGCCGGCCGCATCCGTGTGAATTCGTTGAACCCGGGCGCGACTCGAACCGCGATGCGCGCCGCGGCCTACCCGGACGAAGACCCGGCCACGCTGCCACCCGCCGAGGACCACATGCCGCTATACCTCTACCTCATGGGCCCGGACTCCAAGGGCGTGACCGGCCAGCGGTTCGACACATCGGGGCCTGCCCGCCGAAATTCCGCGTAGCGGGCGGCGACGGGGCTAGGAATGCTCTGATCACATCCCTGTGCCGCGCTAGGGAAGGTCTTAATCAGACCTTCCCTAGTGGTCGAACAGATCTCAAGTCTGTTCGACCACTAGGCTGGGGTACGGGATCAGCACGGAGCGGGAAGTGCCTCGCTGGTTGCGACGCCGATCGGAACCACGCCCCTCGGGCATGCCGAGAATCTTCTTCAACTGCACGATGTCCTGGGTGCCGACTTCCTCCCAGGTGCCGCGTGGCAGCCACGGTGGCAGCACCACCGGCCCGTAGCGGACACGCTTCAAGCGCGAGACGGTGACGCCCTGGGTCGCGAATAGTTCGCGCACCTCGCGGTTGCGGCCCTCCATGAGCACGACGTGGTACCAGTGGTTCGCGCCGCTGCCGTCGTAATAGCGGATGTCGCTGAACGCCTCCATCCGGTCATTGACGACCACGCCGGCCTTGAGCGTCTCGACCGCCGCGTCTTCGAGCGTGCCGAACACGCGGACCGCGTATTCGCGATCGATCCCGGTGCTCGGATGCGCCAGCTTGTTGGCCAGTTCGCCGTCGTTGGTGAACAACAACAACCCCGTCGTCTGCAGGTCCAGGCGACCGACCGAGATCCACCGGCCACTGCGTAGGCGGGGTAGGTCTTCGAACACCGAAGGCCGACCTTCCGGATCCCGGCGGGACACGATGACGCCGGCCCGCTTGTTGGCGATCAACATTCGCGTGTGCGTCGCCACGGCCTTGCCGAGGGGTCGCCCGTCGACCGCGACATCGTCGGTGGAGTCGACGCGCAGGCCGACGCCGGCCACCTCGCCGTTGACCACCACCCGCCCGGCAGCGATCCACCGCTCCATCTCGCGCCGAGAACCCAAACCCCGGTCGGCGAGAACCTTGTGCAATTTTTGGGTCACTCTTCGTTGATGGTGGCGTTGGCCGCAAGGAAGGAGCTCGCCTCTACGGCGGCAAGCTCATTTCCCACGTCCGTTAGGGCGTGCGATCTGCCGTCGGCAACGGAATCACCTCGGCGACGGGCCTTGGATCCGCATCTTCCTTCCCATCAATCCGCCCATCAATCCGCCCATCTTCCTGTCCATCGGCCTTGCCATCGGCCGGTGCTTCCGCCGACAGCTCATCCGAGTCGCCAGCCAACGTGCGCTCGGCCAGCGATACAAGCTCCGCCATGGACGGCAATTGGTCGAGGCTCGCCAGGTTGAAGTAGTCGAGGAACGCCCGCGTGGTGCCGTAGAGCAGCGGTCGTCCCGGCGTCTCGCGCTGCCCGACGGAGCGTATCCAGCCCCGCTCCAGCAGCGTGCGCATGATCGACGGACTCAGGGAGACGCCGCGGACCTCCTCGATGTCGCCCCGGGTCATCGGCTGGCGGTAGACGATCAACGCCAGCGTCTCCAGGAGCGCGCGGGAATATCGCGGTGGCCGCTCCTCGAACAGCCGGCTCACCCACGGGCTCATCTCCTTGTTCACCTGAAAGCGGAATCCGCTGGCGACGCGGACGAGTTCGAAGCCGCGTCCGGCCACCCGCTTGCCGATCTCGTCCAACGCCGCGCGCACCGCGGCGCGCGGATTGTCGGCCGGCAATTCCCCGGCTGCGAAGACGCCGGCGAGGTTGTCGATGCTCACCGGCTCGTGGGCCGCCAGCAGGGTGGCCTCGACGATCCGTTCGATCTGCTCGGCGTCCATCCACCTAGTCCGCGTTCGGATCGTCGGCTTGTGCGCGGGGTGCGCAGACGTGGATCGGCGCGAACGGCCGACTCTGGACCAGGTCGATCAGGCCCTCGCGGACCAGCTCCATCAACGCCAGGAAGGTCACTATCACGCCTTCGCGTCCTTCGGCTGGATCGAACAGCGAGTCGAACGGCACGAAGCCGTTGTCGGCGCTGATGCGGGCCAGCACGCGGGACATCCGCTCGCGCACCGACAGACCCTCGAACTCCACGGCGTGGTGTTGCTTGAACTCGGCCCGGCGCAGCACGTCGCCGAGGGCCAGGAGGATTTCCTTGAGTTCCACGGACGGCTCGGCGCGTCGGCGCACCAGTTCCGGCTTGGCGGCGTGCACGGTGTGCAGATCGCGCTCCAGGCGCGGCAGTTCGTCAAGCCGCTCGGCGGCCAGCTTGACCCGTTCGTAGTCCTGTAGGCGGCGAATGAGCTGGGCCCGGGGATCGTCCGCCTCCTCGTCTTCGCTCGCCGGTTGCCGCAGCAGCAGGCGCGACTTGATCTGCGCCAGCGTCGCCGCCATCAGCAGGTACTCGCCGGCGAGCTCGAGCTTCAGCGTCTGCATCAGCTCGATGTATTGCATGTACTGGTTGGTGATCTCGGCAACCTGGATCTGCTCGATGTCGATGTTCTGCCGTCGGGTCAGGTACAGCAGCAGGTCCATGGGGCCCTCGAAGGCGTCGAGGAAGACCTCGAGTGCATCCGGCGGAATGTAGAGGTCGCGGGGCGGCTCGCTGACCACCTTGCCACCGACCACGGCGACGACGTTGTCGTCCCGGTGCCGGGCATCGCTGAGCCGGCCCTCCCGAGGTTCAAACGGCGGCGCGCCGTCGGCTGGCGGGGTTTCGATCATCGCGACAGGCCCACGGCGGCCTTCACCTCGTCCAGTGTCTCGCGGGCTTCGGCGCGGGCCGCCTCGGCGCCGTCGAGGATGATCGAACGCACCAGGTTCGGGTCGTTGTCGAACTGTTCCGCACGTTCGATGAACGGCGCCTGCTCGCGGTTGATGGCGTCGATCAGCGGCCGCTTGCAGTCGATGCAGCCGATGCTCGCGCCCCGGCACCCGTCGGCGGCCCAGGTCTTGACGTCGTCATCGGAGTAGAGCTCGTGCAGGTCGAACACTGGACACTTCTTCGGATCGCCCGGATCGGATCGGCGCACGCGCGCCGGGTCGGTGACCATGGTCTTGATCTTCTGCTCTACGGTGTCCGGACTCTCGCGCAGGCGGATGGTGTTGTTGTAGGACTTCGACATCTTGCGGCCGTCGATGCCGGGTACGACCGGGGCCCCGGTCAACAGGGCCTTGGGCTCCGGCAGGATGATGCGGCCGCTGCCTTCCAGGTAGCCGAACAACCGCTCGCGGTTGCCGATGGACAGGTTCTGCTGTTCACCGAGCAGGGCCTGGGCGCGGGCCAGGGCGTCCGTGTCGCCCTGTTCCAGGTAGTCGCGACGTGCCTGCCGGTAGAGCCGGGCGGGGCGTTTGCCCATCTGGTCGATGGCCTGTTCGGCGGTGGTCTCGAACTGCGGCTCGCGACCGAAGATGTGGTTGAAGCGGCGGGCGATCTCCCGGGCAAGCTCTAGGTGCGCGACCTGGTCCGCGCCCACCGGAACGTGGCCCGCCCGGTACATCAGCACGTCGGCCGCCTGCAGCACGGGGTAGCCGAGAAATCCGTAGGTGCCGAGGTCCCGGTCGGCGATGTTGGCCTGCTGGTCCTTGTAGCTCGGCACGCGCTCGAGCCAGGGCACCGGCGTGATCATCGACAGCAGCAGGTGGAGTTCGGCGTGTTCGGGCACCTTGCTCTGCACGAAGATGGTGGCGGCGCCCGGACTCAAACCCGCGGCGAGCCAGTCGACCACGGTGTCGAACGTGTACTGCTCGAGGTCGGTGGTGTCCTGATAGTGGGTCGTCAGGGCGTGGAAATCGGCGACGAAGAAATAGCAGTCGTACTGATGCTGCAGCCGAATCCAGTTCTTCAGGGCGCCGTGGTAGTGGCCAATGTGTAGGCGGCCGGTAGGCCGCATTCCTGACAGAACCCGTTGATCGGAGTCGCTGCTGCTCACCTCAGGGATTCGCTGTTCCCGACACGGCGGAGTATACCCTCAATCTACCGCCCCTTTCCCGCACAGTCCGCACGGAGCGGTGGCGGTGGGGTTGTCAGTCGTCGATGACGCCGAGGCCCGCGCGGGTAACCGCCAATGCGCCGTCGGTGAGGTCCACGACGGTGGTTGGCTGCACACCGCCGGTGCCGCCGTCGACGATGGCGTCCACCGCGTGTTCGAGTTCGGGGCGCCTGGCCTCCACGTCGGTCACGGGCAGATCCTCGGTCGGCAGCTTGAGGGTCGTGGTCATCATCGGTTCACCGAGGGCCGCGAGGATCGCCTGGGCGATGGGTTTGTCGGGAACGCGCAGACCGATGGTCCGACGTCGCCGGTGGACCAGTCGGCGGGGAACCTCGCGGGTGGCCGACAGCACGAAGGTGAACGGTCCCGGCAGGTAGCGCTTGAGCGCTCGGTAGCTCTGGTTGTCGACTCGCGCATAGGCCGCGAGCTCGGAGAGATCGCGACACATCAGGGTCAGGTAATGGTCGCGCTCCAAGCGCCGGATTGCGCGGATGCGGTCCGCCGCGTCCTTGTCGCCTAGGCGGCAGCCGAGGGCGTAGGTCGAATCCGTCGGATAGACGATGACCCCGCCGGCCTGGACGATTTCCGCTGCTCGGCTGACGAGCCGCGGCTGCGGATGCGTGGGGTGGACGACGAGATACTGGCTCACGGCTTCGCCTTCAGCGGACTCGGTCGAAGTGCCCCGGGACCGGTGCCCCGGTATGGTGCGCGCGCCATGATACGCCATGCAGTCGCGCGACCTGACGGTCGCGGCCCATCCTTGCGGATGGGTGGAAGTTGCGCTGGCGCGAAACTTCGACGGCGCGAGCTCCTGGGAGACGGACCAGCGGACCGCGGCTACACCAGATCCTATGCTTCAACTCATCGACATCACACTGCACCGCGGTGACCGTCTGCTGTTCGACGGCTTGAACCTGACGATGCACGCCGGCCACAAGACGGGTGTGGTCGGTCGCAACGGCATCGGCAAGTCGACGCTGTTCGAACTCGTTCGCCAGCGCCTGGCGCCGGAGGAAGGGCAGGTCGTGCGTCCGGACTCATGGCGGCTCGCCGCCCTCGAACAGAATGTTGCGCCGTCGAAGCGCCCGGCGCTCGAGTTCGTCCTCGATGGCGATACCCGGTTGCGCGGCGTCGAACGCGCCATCGCAACCGCAGAGCGGGACCGCGACGACGACGCGCTCGGCACGCTCTACTCCGACTATGAGGACGCTGGCGGCTACGAAGCCCCTGCCCGGGCCGGCGAGGTTCTCGGCGGCCTGGGCTTCGCCACCACCGATTTCGATAAGCCGCACCTGGCCTTTTCGGGGGGGTGGCGCATCACGCTCAACCTGGCGAGAGCGTTGTTCGCGCCGTCGGACCTGCTGCTCCTCGACGAGCCCACCAACCACCTGGACCTGGATGCCACCCTCTGGCTGGAATCGTGGGTGCGCCGCTACCAGGGCACGCTGCTGGTGATCGCCCACGACCGCGACTTCCTCGACCGCACCATGGGCGGCATCGTTCACCTCGAGGACGCCCAGGCAAAGGTCTACACGGGCAACTACAGCGCCTTCGAACGTCAGCGGGCGGAAGCACTGGAACTGCGGGCTGCGCAGTACAAGAAGCAGCAGCGACGGGTTCGCGAGATCCACACCTTCGTGGACCGGTTCCGTGCCAAGGCGAGCAAGGCACGCCAGGTGCAGAGCCGCCTCAAGGCTCTCGAACGAATGGACCTCGCCGCGCCGGTCCACGCCGAGTCGCCGTACCGTTTCTCGTTCTCGGATCCGTTGAAGATCTCCAACCCGACGCTGTCGTTGGACGCCGCCGCCGTCGGCTACGACGACCGGGCGGTGCTCAACGACGTGACGCTGCGCGTCTATCCCGACGACCGCATCGGTGTGCTCGGCGCCAACGGCGCGGGCAAGACGACGCTGTTGCGTTGCCTGGCCGGCGAACTGACGCCGCTGGCCGGTGCCATGACCCCCGGCCGGCACGCGTCCGTGGGCTACTTCGCCCAGCATCAGTTGGAGTCTCTCGACCTATCCCGCACGCCTCTCGAACACCTCGCGGACCTCGGTTTCGCGGAGCAGGACGCGCGCGACGCCCTCGGTCGCTGGGGGTTCGGTGGCGGCCATGTGCAGCGGCGCGCGCAAACGTTCTCCGGGGGTGAAAAAGCCCGCCTCGTGCTGCTCCTGATCGCCTGCCGGCAGCCTGCGGTGCTGGTTCTCGACGAGCCCACCAACCACCTCGACCTGGACATGCGCCAGGCGCTGGCCTTCGCCTTGCAGGAATACCGCGGCGCCGTGCTGCTGGTGTCCCACGACCGTCACCTCCTACGGCAGTGCGCGGATCGGTTCTGGCTCGTGGCCGACGGTTGCGTGAAGCGCTTCGACGACGACCTGGACGCCTACACTGCCTTGCGCCAGCCCCGCGCAAGGCGTGACACGAAGCCCACGAAGCCCGAGAGAGCGCGCCCAGCGCGCCAGTCCGGCAGGAAGCGTTCGCTCCGCCAGGAACAACGTCGGCTCGAAAACCTGATCGACGAACTCACCTGCCGGGTCGACGAGATCGACCGGTGCCTCGGCGAGCCCGGCGTCCACGAACAGCCGGACGAGATGTCCCGTCTAGTCTTGGCACGCCGCAATGCCGTGGCCGACCTAGAACGCGTCGAGAAGGCATGGCTCGCCGCCGAGGAGGAACTCGGCGCGTAGGGGCAATTTTTCCCCGCGCGTCTCCGCGCCGTTCGACACCGCCTACGGATTTGCGGTAGCGCCTATGAGGACGCCCCCACGGCCACGAGTGAGCGTATTTCGTCCGCAACGAGATCCGGCCGCTGCATGGGTATGAAGTGCGAGAGCTCCGGGTGGTGGATGTCGCGCCCGTTCGGGAACGCCGCCGCTAGCCCCGGCCAGGTCGGCGAGCGGGCGAAGTCCATGGTGCCGGTGTTGCGGGCGCCGGGATCCCGCCCTTGGGCGCGGAGCACGGCCACCGGATGGGCAAGGGTGCGGATGGCGTCGCCGATGTCGCGGCCGGCGCTTCCCTGGTAGATCGACGCTTCGACCAGCGGCGGGCAGGCGAGCACCAAGCCGTCGCCGTCGGACTGCAGGCCGAAGCGGCAGTAGTCGAGAAGCACTGCGGGATCCCACAGATTGAACGGGTGGCGGTCGGCGAAGCGGTCGAACATCTCGTCGGGCGACCGCCAGCGGTTGCGTCGCCGGGCCACCGGGTGTGCCTCCGGCGAGGCGAACATCGGGTAATCGGCGTACGCCTCGGGGTCGAGGATCACGGGATCGATGAGCAGCAGCGCGCGGAACCGGTGGGGACGCTGCGAGGCGGCCTGGGTGATCGCATGACCACCCATCGAGTGGCCGACACCGACCACCGCCTCGAGGTCGAGTTCGTCGACGAAGGCCGCGGCGTCGGCACCGAACTCGCTCCATGAATAGGGTCCCTGCTTGGCCGAGCGGCCGTGGCCCCGCTGGTCTACGGCGATGATGCGATGGTCGTCGCCGAGCAGCCGTACGACCCCGTCCCAGCAACGCGCGTGGAATCCCGTCGCGTGCAGCATCAGGATCGTCGGCCCCGACGGGTTGCCCCAATCGAAATAGGCGAGATCGATCCCGCGAACGGTCACCCACTGTTCGCGCACCGGTCAGGCGGGTTGTGGCGCCATGGGTTGGCGTTTGCCGTAGGTGAGCGATCGCCACAGCCATTCCAGCGGGCCGAATCGGTACCGACCGAGCCACCACAGGCTGAAGACGATCATGACGAACCATTGTCCGGCTACCACGTAGTAGAGCTCGTGGCGGTCGAGGCCGTTCCACAACCCGAACCCGAGTTCGCGAAAGATCAGAAAACCGAACACGCTCTGCAGGATGTAGTTGGTCAGTGCCATGCGGCCAACCGCCGCCAGGCCCTGCCGCAAACGGGTGAGCCAGCCCCGTCGGTAGACGACCATGATGAGCGACAGGAACCCCACGGCCATGGCCACCCGGCCGACATCGTAGGTCACGACCGTGCCGCCCGAGACCCACTGCGGGGCGTAGCCGCTGCCGATCTTCATGACGAGTTCGAAGGCGTTGATGGCGAGCCCGGCGCCGAACGCGAGGATCGTCGTGACGGTGTAGAAACGCACGCTGCGCTGGCCCGTGAGGACGCCGGTCCGGTAGAGCGCCATGCCGAGGAGCATGCACGCCATGGCATCCCAGATGAACAGTACCGGCAGGCCGTAGACCAGGAGTTCGCGGAGCTCCTGGGCATTGGCGACGAAGGCCTCGGCGTACGTTCCCTGGAACTTCCGGGCCTCGCGCTCGAGGAGGTATGTCGGCGGTTCCAACCGCACTTCGACCCCGGCCCAGGCATCGACGACGGCCTCGTCCTGTGGCGATGGCGCCTCGGTCGCGGCGATGCGCGCTTGGGCCGCGGCGGCCTGGTCGGGTATGAAGTTGTACATGGCGAAGTTCGCCGTGTAGATCACGACCAGGTAGGCGAACATGCACCCGGCGGCGGTCAAGAGACTCCGCGCCCGCCAGTTGCGGCAGAAATACAGCACCATGCCGGCCATCGCGTAGACGGTCAGGATGTCACCGGTCCACAGCAGCAGGAAGCCGTCGACCAACCCGAAGGCGAACAGCAGCAGTTGCCGACGGTAGTGGAACGCGGCGCCCTTGCCGCTGGCCGCGAACATGGCGATGCCGACCCCGAACAGCATCGAGAACAACGCCCGCATGGAACCTTCGAAGAGCAACTCGATGGTGAAGAAGACGCCGAAGTCGACGCCGTCCACGGCGCCGTCCACGGTGGGGTTGGTGTACGCCCGGAACGGTAGTCCGAAGGCCAGGATGTTGAGGAGCAGGATACCCAGCACGGCGAAGCCGCGGATGGTGTCGATCGCCTCGATACGTTCGCGCGGATCCGCCGGGGCGAGTTCGGTCATGACCGGCACTATAGCACCGGGCCCGGGTGCGCCCGGACCGCTTCAACCGCCTTCAACGGCCCGGGGTTTGACCCGTGGCCCCGACGCAAGGTTCGTCACCCGATCGAACCAGGCGTCCGCTGGCACGTCGTTGTAGGCGCGCAGCAGCCTCTTGATGCGCATGGCCGCGCCGTCGGGAAAGCGCGCCAGTTCTTCGACGAGCCGCCGCGCCGCAGGGACTACCTCGTCATCGGCGACCACCTCGTGGGCGACGCCCATGGCACCGAGTTCGGCACCGGCGAATCGCCGGCCGGTGATGGCGAGACGCGCGGCGACGGACTCGCTGTGGCGCAGCTGCAGCCACGCCATGTTGTACGGCGCCGCCATGCCTTGGCGGACCTCGCCGACCTGCAGGAACGCGGTCTCGCCGACAACCAGCAGGTCCGCCGCCAGTGCCAGTGCCGCGCCGCCGTTGATGGCGAACCGTTCCAAACCCGCGACGATGGGCTTGCGGCACTCGTAGATCGACCTGTGGGCCGCCCGCCAGATGCCGCCGAACCGGGGCATCCAGTCGGGGGGCGGTTCGGCATTGAACGCCTTCAGATCCAGTCCCGAGCAGAACGCGCCGTCGGCACCGCGGAGCAGCACGGCCTGGACCCCGTCGTCTTCGTCGGCCCGGCGGATCGCCGCAGCGAGTTGCTCCCCCAAGGCCCCGTCGATGGCGTTGCGACTCTTCGGGCGGTTCAGCAAGACCTCCGCCCAGTGCCCGTGTTCGACGAACTCCACTTCTGCCATGGTGTACCCCGTTTTGCCGGCTAGCGGCGCAGCATAGCGCCGGAAGCTCGCGTTATACTCGCTCTTCTTTCAGGCACCACAGCGAAAAAGGGAGCGCAAGACGTGGATCTGACCGACAGCAAAACTCTGCAGAACCTCAAGGACGCATTCGCCGGCGAGTCGCAGGCCAATCGCCGATATCTATACTTTGCGGCCAAGGCGGACGTCGAAGGGGAAAACGACGTCGCGGCCGTGTTCCGCTCCACGGCGGAAGGCGAAACCGGCCATGCCCACGGGCACCTGGAACACATGGAAGGGGTCGGCGACCCGGCCACCGGCCTGCCAATCGGCACGACCAGCGACAACCTCAAGGCCGCCATCGCCGGCGAGACCTACGAATACACGGACATGTATCCGGGCATGGCGAAGACCGCGCGCGACGAAGGCTTCGACGAGATCTCCGACTGGTTCGAGACGCTCGCCAAGGCTGAGCGGTCCCACGCCAACCGGTTCCAGAAAGCGCTCGACGCGATGGAGTAGGCCCGGCGCGGCCAAGGCGAGCGATCCATCAGAGAAGGTAGTCTCGAAGCGCCGAGGCGCGAGCCCATCGACTGGCAGAGCGCCGACTTCCACGACCGCGACGCCGTGGATGCCGAGCTCGCCCGGGTGTTTGACGTCTGCCACGGCTGCCGCCGCTGCGTGAACCTCTGCGAGGCGTTTCCGACCCTGTTCGATCTCATCGACGAGTCGGACACGATGGAGGTGGATGGCGTCGAGCGGGACGACTACGGCAAGGTGGTCGAACAGTGTTTTCTGTGCGATCTCTGTGCAGAGACCAAGTGCCCCTATCTGCCGCCCCACGAGTGGCGCATCGACTTTCCCCACCTGATGCTCCGCGCCAAGGCCGCCCGCTTCAAGGAGCAGCGGCCGCGTTGGCGCGACCGCCTGATCACCAGCACTGATTCCGCATTCGGGATGCTGTCCGCGCCGGGTGTGCGCCAGCTCGCCAACGGCGCCGCCAAGGTGGGCGCGTTGCGCGGCCTCGGTGAGCGCCTCGCCGGCGTCCATCGCGACGCGCCGTTGCCGACGTTCCACGCGCGTCGGGGCGGGGAGCGTGCCGAGCCTTTCAAGGGCGCGCCCGTGGCGGGAGATCGCACCACCGGGCGCGTCGCGGTGTACGTGACCTGCTACGGCGAACACAACGAGCCGGACGTGGTCGAGGACCTGTTGTGCGTGCTCCGCCACAATGGCATCGAAGCCAAACGGCTTGCCGACGCGGCCTGCTGCGCGATGCCGAAGCTGGAACTCGGCGACCTCGACGCGGTGGCGGCCAACAAGGACGCCAACCTGCCGGTGTTCCTCGCCGCCATCGCGGACGGCTACGACCTCATGTCGATCGTCCCCTCGTGTGTGTTGATGTACCGCCAGGAGATTCCCCTGCTGTTTCCCGACGACGAGGACGTGGCGCGGGTGAAGGCGGCGTTCTTCGATCCGTTCGAGTACCTCGTCTCGCGCCGTCGCGATGGCCTCGCCAACCTCGACTTCAAGCAACCGCTGGGCAAGGTGGCCTATCACGCCGCCTGCCACCAGCGGGTCCAGGCCATCGGTCAGCGTACGCGCGAGTTCCTGGCGCTGGTGCCGGATTCGGAAGTGACGATGATCGAACGGTGCTCGGGTCACGACGGTACCTACGCGGTCAAGGCCGAGACCTACGCTTCGGCGATGAAGATCGCGCGGCCGGTGGTGCGCCGGGTGCGCGAGACGGACGCGGACACCTACGGCTCCGACTGTCCCATGGCGGGGCGCATGATCGAACACGGCCTCGACGACGGCAGCAAGGCGACCCATCCGATCTCGATGCTGCGCCGGGCGTACGGTATCTGACGGTCGCGCCATGCAGAAGCTGAGTCGCGCCGAACTCTGGAGCCTCGAGGAGTACGCCGTCGAACGCGACGCCTTCCGCCGGACCGTCATGGCCCACAAGAAGCCGCGACGGATCGCGTTGGGGCCCCATGCGACGTTGCTGTTCGAGGACTTCCTGACCATGAAGTACCAGGTCCAGGAGATGCTTCGCGTGGAACGGATCTTCGAGCCGGCTGCCATCGAGGACGAGATCTCCACCTACAACCCGCTGATCCCCGACGACGCGAACTGGAAGGCGACGTTCCTCATCGAATACGAGGACGTCTCGGAACGCGACGCGGCCTTGAGGCGCATGCCGGGCGTCGAACATCGGGTTTGGGTCGGTGTCGGCGGCCGGGCACGCGTTTTCGCCTTCGCCAACGACGACCTTGACCGAACCGACGACGACAGGACCGCGGCCGTCCACTTTCTGCGCTTCGAGTTCGACGGGGAGCGGATCGCCGCCATCCGCGCTGGTGCCCCGGTGACCATCGGCATCGACCACGATGAACTGCGTTGCGAGACGACCTTGGCGCCGGCGACCGTCGCTTCGCTTGCCCGGGACTTGGACGATGTACCGGCCGACGAGGATCCCGATGACTGACTCTCCGCCGACGTACCCGGAGGACACGCCGGATTCCGACCGGATCGCCGCCGACATCGCGGCGTGGGATGCCATCGGCGAGCACCGCACCGGCACCCCGGGGGATCGGCTGACGGCCGACTGGCTGGCGGACAACGTTCGCGCCGCCGGAGTCACGCCGTGCCGCGCCGACTTTGCCCTTTCGCGCTGGGTGCTTCGGCGTTGCGAGATCGAGATGGATGGGACAACCATCGAGGGTGTCCCGCTGTTCGATGGCGGTGCGACCGGCGCGGAAGGTGTTGCCGGTCGGCTACGGCCCGTGGCCAACCGCCGGGCGATGGCGGATGAGGAAGGTTCGCCGGTGATCGGCGTCGGCGCGCTCGGTCCCGGTGCGGGCGCGGACGCCAACCGCGCGTTCGCCGAAGCCCGCAAGGAGGCCGGAACGGTGGCGCTGGTTGCCGTGTCGAGCATCAGCCCCGAGGTCCCGGGGCTCGCGCTGCAGAATGCCGACCACTTCCGGGCCCCCTTCGGACCTCCGGCGCTTCAGGTCGCAACCGCGCACGGAGCCCGCCTGCAAGCCGCTGCGGTAAAAGGTGAGGAGATCCGACTGACCGCCGACGTGGCCTTCGAGCCGGCACTCGGCTGCAATGTCTACGCCCGGATTGCCGGCAACCGCTCGACCCTCGCGCCGTTGGTGGTCGTGACGCCGAAGAGCTCGTGGTGGGTCAGCACGGCGGAACGCGGCGGCGGCATCGCCGTCTGGCTCGCGCTGCTGCGGCACTTCGCGGCGAACCGACACTCCCGGGACGTGATCTTCATCGCCTCGAGTGGCCACGAACTGGGACACCTGGGCCTGGAACACTACCTGGCGACCAACCGGGCGCCGAACGCCCACGCCTGGCTGCACCTGGGTGCCAATTTCGCCGCCGCAGGGTCCGGCGTCCGGATCCAGGCTTCGGATGCCGACTCGCTTGCGGCGATTCGCACCGCGCTGGTCGACGCAGGCTGCGAACCCGCCGGCGCCAATCCCGTCGGTGTCCGCCCGGGCGGCGAAGCCCGCAACGTCCACGATCTGGGCGAACCCTACCTCTCCATCCTCGGCAGCAACCCTTGGTTCCACCACCCGGACGACCGCTGGCCCGAGACCGTCGATCTCGACCGAACGCGCCGCATCGCCGACGCACTGCTGGGGCTGGCCCGCCGCATGGCGGATTGAACGAATCGGTCGGATCGTAGGCCGCTGCAGCGGACGCGGTTTTCCGACATCTCGTACACCGGCCATGGCGAATGTCCGTCAGTGTCAGAGCGTCCGCGTAGCTATCGTGCTCATCCATGGAACCGCTCGATCACGACGCCAGCTACAAGGAGATTTACGGCCACCCCTTTATGGTCGAGGAACTCGCCCGTTGGCTGATTCCCGCCTTGGAAGGCGGTCGGGAACTCTTCGAGGCGCTGGATTTCACGACGCTGTCGCGGCTGCCGGAGCAATCCGTCGCGGGCGGTCGGCGTGGTAGCAACGATATGGTCTGGCGTGTGATGTTTCGGGGAGGAGAACCCGGGCGACGTCAAATGTGGTTGCACCTGGTGTTGATGCTGGAGTTCCAGTCGGAGGTCGACTTTTTGATGGCGTTGCGCTGCCGGCACTATGTCGACGGCTTCTACTTGGAGAACTCGCGCGGGGTACGTTTCGGTGCTGAGGACCGATTGCCCCCGGTGTTGATGTTCGTCATCTACAACGGTGCTCGGCGGTGGACAGCGGCGCGCCGGGTGATCGACTTGGTGACTCCCGCTACCACGGGTGCTGCGCAGGCGATGGACGTGTCGTGGCCGGGGCCACTGTTCGCGGGCGATGGCTACCAGATGGTTGACAGCGGTCGGGTGGCTATCGACGATTGGCGGGAAGACAATGCCGCCGTGCTGCTTGCGGGTCTCGAGCATCCGTCGGTCGATGCGGTGGGCGAACTGGCGTCACGGCTCTACCGGCACCTCGCGGCCGCGGAACTACGGCATTTGCGGGAACACCTGCTGAGTTGGGTGCGTCGGGTGGTCGAGCGACGACTGGGCTGGGACATTGGAGTGGACGACATGGCTGAAGTGGAGCGACGGCACGAATCGGACGAGTTGGAGGCGTACTTCGAGGAGCGGCGACTGGCGTTCGTGAACGCGTACCGCGAGGAGGGCCGCCGTGAGGGCCGTGAAGAAGGTCGTGAAGAAGGTCGTGAAGAAGGTCGTGAAGAAGGTCGTGAGGAGGCCCGTGCGCAGGAGCGTGCACTGCTTCGCCGATTGACAGCGAAGCGGTTCGGCACCCGGGCCGCGGCATTGCTGGGGACATTCCTCGAGGGTGTCGACGACGTCGAGCGTCTGGCGGAAGCGGGGGATTGGGTCGTCGACTGCGACACCGCTGCCGAGGTGATCGCACGACTCGAGGCCGCGGGCTAATCAGCCTTCGACACGATGTAGTCCAAGGCTGCAGACAGTGCCTCGTCGGGACACGACGGGCAACCGCCTCGGGGAGGCATTCCGGGGGTCATGCCACGCTTGATGTTGTCCAGCAGTTCCTCACGCGGCTTGGCGAGGCGGGGCGCCCAGGCTTCGCGGTCGCCGAGTTTCGGGGCGTCCGCGATGCCTGCCTGGTGGCACGCGTAGCAGTACCGCTCATAGACTCCCTTGCCTGGGTGTTCCGGTTCATCCGACTGGCTGCATCCGAGCAGGCAGCCAAGGAGCGAGACCGTACAGGCGACAATGGCAGCGAAGTGCCGGACGTGCATGGGCTCAGGAGCTGTCAACGTGCGTCTCCTCGAACCCGCGTCGCTGGAAACAACAGGGGTGACGGTCGGTGGGGAGGAACATGGTGCTCTCTTTTCATGGCGACACCTCCTCTCATGGGGACACCTCTCATGGCGACAGCACGAACTCGTCGGCGTCGCGCCATGCAGGAAACCCTTCGCGGTAGGTGGTGAGCCCATCTAGGTTGAGCGTCCCGTGCAGCACGAGTTCGTCGTTGAAGGCTTCCACCAAGGCGTTTCCCTCGGCGTCGTAGACCGCACTGCCACCGCGGTAGTCGACTTCGTTGCCGTCCGTGCCAACCCGGTTGACGCCAACGGCATAGCACTGGTTCTCGATGGCCCGTGCTCGCAGAAGCGCGTTCCAGGCGGACTGCCGCGCCGCAGGCCAGTTCGCTACACACAACAACGCGTCGTAGTCGTTGCACGACCGCAGCCACACCGGAAAGCGCAGGTCGTAGCAGACGCAAAGGAGCACGCGCCAGGGGCCGATCTTCACCACCACGCGCTCGGCACCGGCGGCGTAGTGTTCGTGTTCGCCCGCCATGCGGAAGAGGTGCCGTTTGTCGTAGACCGTCTCGCGACCGTTCGGTGGCATCCAGACCAGCCGATTGAAACAGCCCCCGTCGCGAACGACGAGGCTGCCCGCAATGGTCGTACCGAGGTCCGCAGCCTGCTCGCGCAGCCACGAGACGGTCTCGCCCGCCATGGTCTCGGCCACCTCCCCGGAACCCATCGTGAAGCCGGTGCTGAACATCTCGGGCAGAACCACGAGATCCACTCCTTCGCCGACGCCCTGCAGCATCCCCTCGAACATCCTGCGGTTGGCTGCCGGCTGATGCCACCGTGGCGACGCCTGGATCAACGCGATGCGCAGTTCGGAGCTCACAGTGCGCACAGGATCTCGGCGGCGCGTTCCAGGGTGGCGTCGTCCTTGGCGAAACAGAACCGCAGAAACCGCTGATCCGGCGGGTCTTCGTAGAACACCGACACCGGGATCGAAGCCACTTTCGCTTGTGCGGTCCATCGCCTCGCCAAGTCGGCGTCGTGCTCGTTGGTGATGCGGGTGTAGTCGACGAGCTGGAAGAACGTGCCCGGCGAAGGCGTAAGCGCGAATCTCGAGTCGCTGAGCAGGTCGCAGAAAAGATCGCGCTTCGCCTGGTAGAAGGCCCCGAGGTCGCGATGGTGTTCGGGACATTCGCGCAGGAAGTCGGCGAGGCCGTACTGCAACGGCGTCGCGGTGGTGAACGTCACGAACTGGTGGACGCGCCGGAACTCCGCCGACAGCGGTTGCGGCGCGACGCAATAGCCCACCTTCCAGCCGGTGGTGTGGTAGGTCTTGCCGAACGACGAGACCACGAAGCTGCGGGCGAACAGATCGGGGTAGCGGACGAGACTCAGGTGGTCGCGGTCGTCGAAGACGATGTGCTCGTAGACTTCATCGGCGACGATGTAGATGTCGCGGTCGGCGACAACGCGGCTCAGGTTCTCGATGTCGGCTGCGTCCCACACCGCGCCCGTGGGGTTGTGCGGCGAATTGATGAGGACGAGCCGGGTCTTCGGCCCGAGGGCGTCCTCGACGCGATTCCAGTCCACCTTGAAGTGCGGGGGCGTCAGCGGCACGTGGCGGCAAACGCCGCCGGAGAGGGTGACCGCAGGTTCGTAGGAGTCGTAGCAGGGGTCGAACGCAATCGCCTCGTCACCGGGCCGGATCACCGACGTGATGGCACAGAACAGCGCTTCCGTGGCACCCGACGTCACCGTCACCTCGGTCTGGGGATCGACCTTCGCGCCGTACAGGTCCTCTACCTTCTCGGCGATTCCCTGCCGCAACGGCTCGATGCCTGCCATGGGCGGGTATTGGTTGTAGCCGTTGGTCAGGTAGTGACCGACGCGTTCGAGCAGACGCTGCGGTCCGTCGAAATCGGGATAGCCCTGTGACAGGTTGATCGCGCCTTCATCGGCGGCGAGCTTGGACATGACCGTGAAGATCGTGGTCCCGACACTGGGCAGCTTGCTGTCGAGGGGACGACTCTGAGACACAGGCGACCCGCGTTGCGAAACCGTCGAGTTTACGAGTTTCGGGCACGCGAATCTCGAACACGCGCGGTGCAAGCGTCGAGATCTCAAATGGAGTCGGTCCGACTAGGAAACGCCCCTCACGACACCCGATGAACACCCGATGGCCCGCCTTATTCCTCCAACGACATTCCTCCAACGACCCGTTCCTTGTTAGGATGGAAGCGCGAGGGGAGGAAGCCGATGGGAAGGGGATGGTGTCGCGCAAGCGCGGACGGGTAGCTATTGCCGACGCGGGTCCGGCGACGCCGGAAGCTGACGACGTGCCGTTCCGGGTGTCACCGGAGAAGACCATCATTCCGGATGCCCCCGCCGGTGCCTTGGAAAGAACGGAGCTGGTGAAGCGTGTCGATCTCGTCCGAGACCGCTTGACGGTCTTCGTCGCTCCGGGCGGATTCGGCAAGACGACACTGCTCGCGGATTGCTGTCGTCGAGCGAAAGGGAGCGGCGATCGGGTCATCTGGCTTTCAGCCGACGAACAGGACGACGCGGAACGGGTGGTCGCCCACTTGGCCTTCGCTGCCGGGTTGTCGTGGGCCGTGGCGGAGTCTGCGGTCGGATCGTGGGACAGGACCGAAATGCACCACCTCGAGGGTCTCCTGGCCGCGATCCGGGCAGAAGAGCGTCATTGCGTGTTGGCCGTGGACGAACTGGAGCGGTTGCCCGAGACCGGTGCGCGCGTCATCGACTATCTGATCTGGCGCGGACCCGCGAACCTCCATTTGGCATTGGCAGGTCGGCAGGTGCCCCGCTCGATCGACGTCGCCACGCCGATCGCCGAGGGACGAGGCATGTCCCTGGGGGTCGACGCCCTCCGTTTCACGCTTCCGGAGTTCGCCTCCTATTTCGGGCCCAACGTGGGGCGCGAGCGGTTGCGAGAGCTGTGGAAGGAGTGCCACGGCTGGCCCATCGCCACCTGCCTGCAACGGAACCTGTCCAAAGTGGGCCAAGGAGGAATGTCCGACCTGTCCTTGAACTGGGTGGCGGCGCGCCTCCTGCGCGGAATCGCTCAAGATGATCGGGATTTCGTCCTCCGGGCGGCGTGTTTCGAGTGGACGGATGCGGAGATGTTGGACGAGGTGCTCGGCACCGGGTCGACGGAACGTCTGCGGCATCTCCCGGCTCTGCGGGGTCTCGTGCATAAGATCGACGGAGGCGAGAGTTTCAGGGTGCATCCGCTCATCGGACGCCACGCCGAGACAGAACTGCGGTTGCTCGGGTCCGACGGTGACCTGCATCGCCGCATGGCACTTGTTCTCGCGGCGCGAGGAAAGACGGTGGATGCCATCCGCCATGCGGTCCGGGCCGGGGATGCGGTACTCGGCGCCAGCATCCTCGATGCCGCCGGCGGCATCCGGCTGGTCCTCAAGTACGGAGTAAAGGGCCTGCAGGACGCCGTGGCGCTTCTTCCCCGGGACGTCGCGCGCGGCTTCCCGCGGGCCGAAGTCGCGTGCCTCGCCGCTGCCATGACCGGCGACCCCCTCGCCGATGCAATGGATCACGCGCGTCGCCTGCTGCACGCCAACGAGGAGGAAGATTCCCTTCCCGGCGACCGCGATCTGCGAGACGACATCCTGATCGTCCGCGGAATCCTATTGATGTGCGGCTGCGCGGCCGTCGGTTCACGCGAGGTGCAATCCATCGTCGGCGAATACGAACAAGCGCTGACGCGCGCGGGTCTGAACCCCGTTGTCGCGGGCGGTTTGTGGTACGGGCTGGGACTGTACCGCTACGAGTTGGGCGACCTCGACGAGGCGCTCGTCGCGACAAGCGACGTCCGCGAGTTTGCCGGCGTCTGTCCATCGCTTGCGCTGAGCGCCCGGATTCTGGAAGGCGCGATCCTGTTCGCCCGGGGCGATAGGGAAGAGGCCGAGACCGTGCTGGCACAAGCGCAGCGTACCGCCCAGCGCCGCTTCGCTGGCCACCCCAGCCCCGAGTTGATCGGCAACGCGTTTGCGGCGGAGACCGCGCTCGAGGCGAGCCGGATTGACGCGGCGACCCGACGCGTGCCTTCCCTCACGCAGCTGAAGGATGTGGGCGCGTGGCTCGACCCGTACACGGCGGCACTGGACGTCCGTCTGGATCTGGCATTGCGCCAGGATGCCTACGCCCGAGCGCTCAACATCCTGGAGGACGCGTGGAAGTTCGCGCGGGGCGCGCACCTCGTGACCCTCTCGCGGTGGTTGTCCTCCGTGCGGGTGACGGTGTTGATCCGGGCCGGACGGGTGGACGAGGCGGAGCGGCTTTGGCGGCGAATCGGGTTGCCGACGGAAGTATCGTACGGCGACGGCGAACCGGAGACCTGGCGCGAGAGGGAAGCCCTGTACGCAGCGCGAGTGCGGCTGCTGACGGCTCTTGGGGATTGCGTCGAGGCGGTGGACCATGGGCGGTCGTTCGCCGCATGGGCCCGCGACGCCGGGCTGGCGCGATCGCAGAGTCTGGCCACGGCCCTTGCCATGCGTGCGGCATGGCTTGCCGGCGACATGGCGACGGCGCGGGAATTTCTGGTCGAGAACCTCCGGCTCTTCTGGCGGACGGGATTCTCGCGGGCGTTGGCGGAACAGGCCGAGGCGACCGTTGCCGTTCTCAAGGAACTCGACACCGACGACGCGGAACTGAAAACGGCAAAGGAAGCGATTCTCGACGTGGTCGCAAGTCGGCGCGACGGCATCGAGGGGACTCTCAGCGCGCGCGAGATGGAGATTCTGGTCCGCCTTTCCCGGTTGAAGGACAAGGAGATCGCCCGCGAGCTCGGCATCACCGACAACGGCGTCCGCTACCACACCAAGAACATCTACCGGAAGCTCGGTGTTTCCAGCCGCCGCGAGGCTGCGAGGATGGCTCGTGCGACTCCCGCCCCCCCCGGAGATGGGCTAGATCCCGACGTAGGGTAACGGAGCGGAGAACCCTGGTATACCGAGCCGGCATGCGCCACGTCTGCAAGGACACGGCGGAGCATTCTTCGGCAAGCCAACTAGCCCGCATTTCTCACCACGTCGCTTACGGGCCGCATGACGGACCCTGGCTTCACGTCGTTCGGCCCGGAGCCTGCGGCCATTGCGGCGGGAAGGGGGGTACAGCACGGCGGTAGTGGATCGGTCGCGCGGCGGTAGTGGATCGGTCGCGCGGCGGTAGTGGATCGGTCGCGCGGCGGTAGTGGATCGGTCGCGCGGCGGTAGTGGATCGGTCGCGCGGCGGTAGTGGATCGGTCGCGCGGCGGACTACCGATGACAAATGAATGCTGGCGTTGCGGCCGGGTTCGCCGTTTGGCAGGTTGACCGCGAGTTCCGCCTCGGACCAGTCCGCCACATGCTCGTGCCTGAAGACACGGACCGACAATGTCCCACGCATGCTGGTCGCTAGTGGCATGCGTGTCGGCCTTGTTCGCAGCAGCACCGCACGCCATCGAACGCGCCCGCGCTCGTACTGGCGGGGCGCATTGGCGAGTGTGCCGATGATCGCCGCGGCCACGGCCTTCGCCAACGGCGGCGAGCCGATCAGGCCGGTTCCGGCGCCAGAGGTCGATTGGGCGAGGGCGGCCCTCGGCGAGCGTCTGTTCCACGACCCGCAACTGTCGAAGGACGGCACGGTGTCCTGCGCGAGCTGCCACGCGCTCGACAGCGGGGGCGACGACGGAAGCCGGGTGTCTGTCGGCGTCGGCGGCGAACTGGGATCGATCAACGCCCCCACGGTTTTCAACGCCGGCTACAACTTCAAGCAGTTCTGGGACGGTCGGGCCGACACCTTGGAGGCGCAGATCGACGGCCCCGTGCAGTCGCCCGTCGAGATGGGCAGCCTCTGGCCCGACGTCGTTGCCAAGCTCTACCGCGACGGGACCTACCCGTCGCAGTTCAATGCGATCTACCCGGACGGCATCAGCCGGGCCAGCGTGAAGAACGCGCTCGCCGAGTTCATGCGCTCGCTGACCACGCCGGGCAGCCGTTTCGACAGTTGGCTCGCCGGCGACGACGCGGTGCTCGACGAGCAGGAGCTCCGCGGCTACGACCTCTTCAAGTCCTACGGCTGCGCGTCCTGCCACCAGGGCGTCAACGTCGGTGGGAACATGTTCCAGGTGTTCGGCGTCATCAACAGCTACTTCACACGCCGCGGGAACATCACCGACGCCGACCGCGGGCGCTTCAACGTCACTGGCAACGAGGCGGACATGCATGCCTTCAAGGTCCCGAGCCTACGCATGGCCGCGCACACGGCGCCGTACCTCCACGACGGCCGGGCGGCGACGCTGCGCGATGCCGTCGACATCATGTTCGAGTTCCAGCTTGGCCGTGAAGCGCCGGATGCCGACAAGGACGCCATAGTGGCATTCATCCGCACGCTGGCCGGTGAACGCGCCACGCCGGGTGACATCGGGGAAGCCCCCGTGTCCCACGGCCCGAGCCCTGCCGCGCCCGCCATACGCGCCGCGCCCGCGGGCACGGCCGGCGAGGCTCGTACGTCCCGAGGCCCGACGCGTACGGGACGCACCACCCGACCCCCCGCGTCCGCGGACGGCGCCGGCGAGGCACGTGCGCCTCGGGGTCCCACACGTACGGGACGCGCCCCGCGCCCCGCGCCCGCCGGTCAGACCGGGGAGTCTACGCCATGACCACCGCAATGAAGGCCGGCTTCGTCCTGTCGGCCATCCTGCTCGCCGCCGCCGCGTCGCTCTACTGGCTCGCGCGCGGCACCGACCCGGTGGACTACCGCCTGGCGAGCGAGGACATCCGCCAGATCCGCCAGCTCGCCACCGAATGGAGCGTCGAAACGGCCCGGGTCCGATCCGATCCCCTCGGCGACTACGACGCCCTGGCGGCGTTCATCCCCGAAGTCGGGCGGCTCAGGGAGGCGCTGCTCGACGCAGTGCGCGACAACCCCGCCATGCCCGAACGCCTCGCCAACGACGTCTACGCGTTCGCGAGCGCCCTCGATGCCAAGGAGGAGCGCATCGAGCGTTTCAAGACTGCGAACTCCGTCATCCGCAACTCGGTCCGCTATCTCCCGAACGCCGCCGCGAGCATCGCTCGGTCGGTGTCGGATGCCGGGCTCGCCGACGACGTGACCGCCCTCGCGGACGGGCTCGCAACCTACGCGGACTCGCCCACGGACGAGGCGAAGGGACGCCTGACGGCGATCCTCGAACGGCTGGCCGAGGGCGGCGACGGGCTCGCCGACGACCAGGCCGGTGCCCTGTCGAACTTCCTGGCGCACGCCGGCATCCTTCTTGAGCGGCAGGTGCCGACCGAGCGGATATTCCGGCAGGCCACGTCCGGCGAGGTGTCGGACCTCGCGGGCGAACTGCTCGCCGAGTTCGACACGCAGTCGACCAATCTGGAGCGCACCGCCGAACTCTACATGACGGGCGTCTGGGCGACCGTTGTCGCCCTGCTCGTCGTGTGGGTCTTCGTGTTCGCCGCGCGCTCGCGCCCAGCGCCTTCCATGGAGAAGGTCGCATCGCCGGACCCGTCCGCACTGCCCGCGCCCGCCGAAGTCTCCGCACCCATCGCGGCGACGGCCAACGGCGCCGGCGTCCACGCCGAGACGGACCATGCGCTGAAGCTGTTGAGGTCGCACCGCATCCTGACGGAGGTGGTCGGCGCCGACATCGTCCGCGCGGCGCGCGATCTGCCCGTCGTCGACGACGCGGCCGCGACCGACCGGGCGGCGGAGATCGCAACGCTTGCGGAGCGGTTCGTGAGCGCGAGCGCCCCGGGCAACGACCGCTACGACCTGGTCGACCTGAAGGACTGCGCCGGTGCGGCGCTCGAGGCCGTCGGCGCCGACGACGGCGCGCGGGTGGTTGCCGAACTCGGCGCCGCCCCGCAGATATTCGCGGCGCGGCCCGAGCTCTGCCTGATGCTCGAGCAGGTGCTCGACAACGCCGTCTGGGCGATCCGTGCCAAGGGCCTGGACGTCGAGGAAGGTGAGATCCGGATCAAGACTGCGGGCGACGGCGGCGACGCCCTGGTCACCATCATTGACAACGGCATCGGTCTCTCGGCCGAGGATCGCGAACGTATGTTCGAGCCGTTCGCCGGTAGCCGGGACGATCGCCCCGGCGTCGGCCTCGCGATCACGCAGCACATCGTCCGCAAGTACGGCGGCCGGATCGCCGTCGGTTCGCAGCCGGGCGGCGGCACGGTGCTCCGCATCAGCCTGCCGGGGATGTCGGAATGAGGGCGGGCGCAGGCCGCCGGCCCGTCCTGCCCTTACTGCTGGCTCCGGCCGTCCTTGTCGTCGCGGTGGGCGTCTACTTCGCCTACGGGAAAAGCGGCGTCGAGGCGTCCGGCGCCGCCGAACCCGCGCCCCCCTGCGGCGGGCCCGACGTCTCCCACGCCGCTTTCCTCGTCGATCTCCGCAAACCACTCGACGCCGTCCACGCCGAGCTTCCCGGCGCCCTCCTGCGCCGGGCCGCGACCGAGATGGACCGCGGCACCGAACTCGCCGTGTACGCCCTGAGTCCCCATGCGGAGGTGCCGCGCACGCTGCTCGGCCGGCTCTGCAAGACGGTCGACCTCGCGGGTCTCGCGGCGGAGTCCGCCAAGAACGACGCCACCGACGACTGCGACCTGCCGGCCCAGGCCCCGCCGGAGGCGCGCGACAGCGCCAGGCACTTCTGCGGCCAGCGCGACACGCTGGCGCGCCGCGTCGACGCCCTGGCCCTCGAGTCGCTTGGCCGCTCGGCGGTCAGCGCCTATCTCGTGGAGGCGCTCGAGGCCACGGCCCGCGAGTTCGGTGAGGCGCCGGGCACGCTCTACGTCTTCTCGGACCTCAAGCAGCACGCGGCGTGGTTCTCGCACGCCGAGACGCCGCTCGCGGAATGGGACTACCAACGCATGGCGGCGGCCTGGGCCGAGTTGCCCATGGAGGAACCGCTGCGCGGCTTCCCGGCCGGAACGACGGTGCGGATCCACTACGTGCCGCGCACCGGAACGACGGCTGAAGAGGACGGCCGGGACGCGCACAAGCGGTTCTGGCAAGGCTACTTCGACGGCCTCGAGATCGCCTTCGACGATCAGCCGACGATGGCGGGCTACGTGCCCGAGTCGCTCGCCGAGGCGGCCACCGCGATGGAACTCGCCGCCTACGAACTCGAGCGGCTGCGCCACTCGGGCGCGCTCGTCGAGCGGGAACGCGAGGAACTTGCGCGCGAGCGCGAGCGCATGGCCGATGCACACCGGCGGATCGAGGCCGACCGGGAGCGGCTCGCCGCCGAACGGCTGGAGTTGGCCGCCGCCCGGGAACAACTGGAAGCGCGCGGGCGCGTTGTGGCCGCCCCCTCCCCGTCGCCCGGCGACGAAGTCCGGCTTGCTGCCGACGTGTCCGGAGACGGAACATGAGCGGCCCGCGCGCCCATTTCGGCCGACCTGCGGCTGCGGCCCCGAACGCATCGCCCGCCGCCAGAACGGCACGCGCGCCGGTCTCGTCGGCCGCGGCGCAGGCTGCCGCCGCACGACGGGTCGGCGCGCGCGTGGGACGGGTCGCGATGCCCCCGGGACGCCCTGCCGCGCCGGTCGCCGCGCCGGTCGCATTGGTGCTGGTGCCCGCGCAGGCCGCCAGACGGCGCGTCTCCGACGCCGGACAGGCTTCCCGGGGGCCCCTGGCGGTGCCCGTACTGGCGCTCGCGGTACTGGCGCTGACCTGGGTGGACACCGGCATGCTGCGCGCCGTCGAGGAGATCGTCGATCCGGCCGCGGGTACCGCAGGCGACGGCGCGGAACCCGGCTACGCGGGTCTTGAACCGCTCGGTGCCGACGAGGCGCGCCCCGGTGGGGACGACGCTCCCGAGGCGGCGTCCGACGACGAGGTCGCCGACGCCGCGGACCGGATCGGGAGGGTTGGTCCGTGACGGGACGCTGCGACTTCAAGCGGTCCGGGAGCCGCACAGGACCAGCCGCGGCCGCGTTGGCCTCCTGGCTCGTCTTCGGGGCCGTTCCGGCCAGTGCGGCCGAGGGCCTCGACACCGGCAACACCGCGTGGATGCTCACTGCCGCCGTGCTCGGGCTGGTGATGACCGTGCCCGGGATCGCGCTCTTCTACAGCGGCATGGTGCGGCGCAAGAACATGCTCTCGATCGCGGGCCAGTGCTTCGCGATCTGCTGCCTCGTCTCCGTGCTCTGGGTGCTGTTCGGCTACAGCCTGGCGTTTTCGGGCACCGGCGAGTTCGTCGGCGACCTCGGCATGCTGTTCCTCGCCGACCTCGACCTCGACACCCTCCGCGGCACCTTCCCCGAGTCCGTCTACGTGGTCTTCCAGCTCGGCTTCGCGGTGGTCGCGGCGGCGCTCATCACCGGCTCCGTGGCGGACCGCATGAAGTTCTCCGCGGTCCTCGCGTTCATAGGCGTCTGGTCGCTCGTCGTCTACGCGCCGGTCGTGCACTGGATCTGGGGCGGCGGCTTCCTGAAGGAGGAAGGCGTCCTCGACTACGCGGGCGGCACCATCGTGCACATCAACGCCGGCGTCGCCGGGCTGGTGGCCTGCCTGCTGGTCGGGCGACGCACGGGCTACGGCACCGAGAACATGGCGCCGCACAATCCGCTGTTCAGCGTGATCGGCGTGTCGCTCCTGTGGATCGGCTGGTTCGGCTTCAGTGCCGGCTCCTCGCTCTCCGCGGGTGCCAACGCCGCCTACGCCATGCTGGTCACGCAGACCGCCGCGGCCGCCGGGGCGCTCACCTGGATGGGCTACGAGTGGTGGATGGTGAGGAAGCCCAGCGTTCTCGGCCTCGTCTCCGGCGCGGTGGCGGGACTGGTCGCGTCGACGCCCGCAGCGGGCTACGTGTCCCCGGCGGGCGGCATCGCCATCGGCATGATCGCCGGCTTCTCCTGCTGCGCGGCGTGCGCCTGGCTCAAGTACCGGCTCGGCTACGACGACGCGCTGGACGTGTTCGGCATCCACGGCATCGGCGGGCTGCTCGGCGCCGCGCTCACGGGCGTATTCGCGCTCGGGGAGATCGGTGGCGCCAGCGGCCTAGTGGACGGCAACCCGCGCCAGGTCTGGGTGCAGATCGAGGGCGTGCTGGCGGTGGCCGCGTGGAGCGCGATCGGCACCGCGGCGATCCTGCTGCCGCTCAAGTGGACGGTGGGCCTGCGCGTCGCCCCGGAGCAGGAGACCGAGGGCTTGGACTACAGCCAGCACGGCGAGATGATTGGCGGCGACGAGGCCACGGCCGATGTGCAGGCATGAGCGCCTGGAAGATCAATTGGAATTCTGCCGGGCATTGAGCGCGGCGGAGTGGGCGCGGTGGGTGTGCCGCTAGTCCGTTCGGACACGGAGCACGAACCGCATTTCATCAGTGGGCAAGCACAAGGAGCTATGACATGACCCATTGGCTGAGGAGCGCCTTGCGGCGCAACAAGGAACGTTCGGCGCAATCCGCGCCGGCGACCGTGCGGGGCGGCCCCTCGCGGAAGACCAAGGGCGTCTCCACGGTGGAGTACGCGCTCATTCTGGTGGCGGTAGTCGCGATAGTGGGTGCTGGTGCCGTGGTCCTGGGTGGCGACTTCAAAACGATGTTCAAGGAAATCGGGGAAGAAATGGAGGCGTCGACGACAGAGGCCAAGGAGGCCGGTGACGTCATCGATTAAGGCATCGTGTTCCCCATCATGGTGCTGATGAGCGTGTCCACGGTGGTCGGCGCGGCATGGGCCGACTGGCGCCACCGGCGCATTCCGCACTGGCCGGCGGCGGTTCTCGCTGCGGGTTGGGCGGTCGCGTCGGTTGCCGCGCCTGAGCTGCTCGGCGGCGTGCCGCTCGCTGGCGCCGTCTGCGGAGCGTTCGCGCTCTGTGCAGGGGCGGTGCTGTGGGCGGCGGGTTGGGTCGGCGGCGGCGATGTCAAATTCGCCGCCGCGCTCGGGCTCTGGCTCGGGCCGGTGGACTTCGGTCTGACGCTCCTCGCCGCCGGCGCGTTGACGCTGGTGCTGTCGGCGCACGCGTTCGCCCTCGGGCGCCGTCTCGTCCGCCGCGGCCTGCCGCTGGCGTGTGCCGTGGCGCCGCCGGCGGTGGTGCTGCTGCTCTGGCGCGCGGTCGAACTGGCCGTGGGCGCGTAGGACAGGCCAATGCCCATGAGTTCACTTCCCCGCCGCGCCTACGGCGTCCGCCCGGTGCCGGTGATCGTCGCCGCGGTGGCCGCCGTAGGGGCGTGGCTGTTGCTCGGCACGGACCTCTTGATCGGCGGCGGGGACGACGAACCGCCGAAGGTCGCCGCCGCCCCGGCGGCGGTCGAGGCTCCGGCCGAACCTCCGCCCCCACCTGAACCGCCGGCGGTGTATCCCTCGGTGCTGGTCGCCAACCGCGACATTCCCCAGGGCGTCCTCCTGAGCGAGGATCTCCTGGAATGGCGCGAGTGGCACGGCCCGGTGGACGTCGACATGGCGGTCGTGGAGGGCGCGGTGCCGCTGCGCGCGGTGGTGGGCGCGGTCAGCCGGCGCATCGTCGAGGCGGGGGCCATGGTGTCCTGGGACAAGCTGCTGATGCCGGGCCATCCCGGTTTCATCAGCGCCGTGCTGGCGCCGGGGATGCGGGCGGTGACGGTGAACGTCGATTCCGCCACCACGTCCGCGCGGATCATCTACCCCGGCGACCGGGTGGACGTCATCATGGTGTCCACTGCGACCCGGGACGGCGCGGCGTCGCGCACCATCGTACGGGATACGCGCGTCCTTGCCGTCGGCGAGGACGTGCTGTCGCTCGGCCGCTACGGCACCGTCAGCCTAGCGCAGGCCGGGGACCTGGTGCCGACCCGGGCGCCCGACGGTTCGACGTTCACCCTGGAAGTGCTGCCGCCGGACGCCGAACGCATCGCCGTGGCGCTGGCGGTGGGCCATCTGACGCTGGCCACGCGCTCGATCCGCGCAACCGACACCGTCGGCGATCCGGCGAGGCAGATGCGCCTCGCGGACGTCATGCCGCAGCTCGACGATTCCGCGCCGCCGCCCGCCGTGCGCGTGTACCGGGGCTCGGGATCGGCAACGCTGGCGCTGCGGGCCGAAACATGAACCCGTTGCGGTGGCGGGCCGTACCAGCCCTCGCCCGTGCGGATATCCGGCGCGGTTCGGCCGCGGTCGCGGTCTGCATCGGCATGGCAGCGTCGGGCTGGGCCGCGGGCGAGACCGTGGTCCTGACGCCGGGCATGGCGGAGGGAATTGCGCTCGACGCCGACGCCGAGGCGGCCATCGTCGCGGATCCGGAGGTGGCGGATGTCGCGGTCGTGGACCCGCGCCACATCGTGGTTTTCGGCAAGGCGCCGGGCATCACCAGCGTGGACGTGCGCGGCGCCAGCGGCGTGCCGATCAAGTCCTACGCCGTGCGCGTGAATGCGCAGACCGATCACGCCAACCGGGTGGTGGCGCATCTGGCGGGCGCGTCCGGCATCGAGGTCGACGCCGTCGGCGGCACGCTGTTCGTCAGCGGCGTCGCCAAGAGTCCCGCCCAGGCGGCCCGCGTGCTCGAAGGGGTGCGCGCCGTGGCGTCGGGGCAGGTGATCGACGCCCTGGAACTGGCGTCCCCGGCGCAGGTCAGCCTCGAAGTGCTGATCTCGGAGGTCTCGCGCAGCGTCGCCAACGAACTCGGCATCGACTGGTCGGTGGACCTCAACCCCTTCGACGACGTGACCGAGTGGATCTGGGATACCGGCGTGCGCCTCGGCACCGGCGCCTACCAGGTCGGTCGGGTGTTGGAGCAGACCATCGTCCGGAGCGACGGGGCCGGCCGGCTCCTGTACGAGATTGAGGCCGAGGAACTCGCCACCGGGATGCCCGCCGTGCGCGGCGGCGAAGGCGGCGTCGTGCTCTCCAAGACCCACGCGGTCAACAGCGGCAAGTACCGCCTGACCGGCTTCCTGGACGCCCTGGCCCGCAACGGCCTGGTCACCGTGCATGCCCGCCCGAGCCTCACCACCATGAGCGGCCAGCCGGCGGAGTTCTTCTCGGGCCTCGAAGTGCCCGTGCCGACGCTGGGCGAGGGCGGTGCGGTCGGCACGGAGTACAAGCAGACCGGCGTCGGCCTCACCTTCACGCCGACGGTGCTGTCCCGGGGTCAGATTTCGCTCGCCGTGAGCGCCGAGGTGCGCGAGCTCGCCGTCGGCGGCACCACCATCGGCGGCGCCCAGGTGCCGAACATCAACGAGCGGTCCGCTGCCACCACGGTGGAACTCGGCGACGGCGAGTCCATCGCCATCGCCGGCCTGTACCGGCGTTCCACGTCGTCGAGCAACACCGGCATCCCGGTGCTGAAGGAACTGCCGGTGTGGGGCGCGCTCTTCAGTTCCGCCGTCGAACGCGACGACTCCGCCGAACTCATCATCGTGGTGACCCCGACCATCGTCGCCGGCGTCCCCGGCCTCACGCACGCCGCCCACGCCTCGGCGCGGCGGATCGGCAACGAATTCCACTATTGACCGCCATGCACGTGACCGCCATGCACGCGAGACCACCAGAAGGGCAGGTGCCCCCACCGGGAAGCGTTCGGCAACACCCATCGCCGGCACGGGGCTTCCCGGCGGGCCCAGCCCGGGCGCTTGCCCAGGCATTGGCCGTCGTGCTCGCCAACGCGACGCTGGGCGGCTGCATGATCCATCCGCCCGCGAGTCTCGGCGCATCGCCGGGCAGCTACGAGTCGTTCCTGCGGGAAGTCATGGCCGAAGCCGCGAAGACCGCCACCCCGACGCCGGCGCGCTCCGCCGTCCAAGCCGCGGCCGATCACCTGGGCACCAGCGACGGCGAAGAAGCGTCGTCCGGGCCGTTCCTCGGGAAGTAGAACCATGCCCGAACTTACCGCCTTCCTCGGCGACAACGACAGCCGCGCCATCGTCGGCGAGGCGGACCCGCAGGCGACGGTCAGGCGCGGCACCATCAAGCACGCCCTCAAGGCCTGCGCGGCGGAGCCGTCGGCGGACGTGCTGCTGGTCGATCTCGACGGCGAGCAGAATCCACTTGTGCATGTGGTGGAACTGCTGCGCGTGTGCCGTCCGGAGACCGTGATCCTCGCCACCGGCTCCGAGAACAGCGTGACGCTTGCCAACGAACTGTACCGGGGCGGCGTCTTCCTGTACCTGCCGAAGCCGCTGGAGATCGTGGACCTGCGCAGGGCGCTCGCCGACGTGGAGAACGACAACGGCGACGAGGACGGGCGTCCCGAGATCCAGACCAGCCGCGTCGTGCTGGTGCTGGGCAAGGGCATGGGCGCCAACACCGTGACCACGCTGCTTGCGCGGCTGGCCGGCGACCGCGGCCGGTACGTCACCTGCGCCGATTTCGACGGCGACTTCGGCACCCTGGCGCTGGCGCTGGACACCGAACCGGAACGCGGCCTGGCCCAGGCCCTCGCCGAGGGCGCCGTCGCCGGCGTCGACCGGCTGGTGGCACGGGTGTCGCCGCGCATCGGCCTGGTGGCCTATCCGATGGACCATCTCGACGCCCGCGCCGACGAGGCCACGCTGCCGCGTCTCGTCGGCGCACTCTCGGCCGGCGCCCACATGGTGCTGGTCTGCGGTCTCGACGTGGCGCGGTTCGAGGCGCTGCGGCATGTCGCCAGCAATCACGTCATCGTATTCGAGCCGACCCCCGCCGGCGTGTCCGTGGCGGCGCGCTGGCTGCGGCGCCTGTCGGGCGCGCCGTCGACGCTGGTGGTGAACCATCCCCGACCGCTGCCTCGGCTGCTCGACGACGCGCAACTGCGCAGCCATCTCGGCGACCGGCAGCCGGACGTCGTGCTGCCGTATCTCAAGGGCATGGCCGCCGCGATGGCGCTGGGCGAACCGGAAAAGGCCGTCGCCAAGCACGAGCGCGAAGTGCTCGAGCGGGTGTTGAACCCGCTGATCGGCCTCGGCTCCGCGCAGGCGGAAGCCGCATGATCGCCCGCCGGCGATGCCGGACGCTGCGGTTCCGGAACCGGTGCCTGCGTTGTGCGCGGGACTCAAGGCGGTTCCGCCGTCCTTGGCGGGCGGTGCTGCTGCTGTTCCTGGCCGGTTGCTCGACCATGCAATCGCAGAAGGATCTGCGTGCGGAGCGCATCGAACAAGCCGTGGTGCCGATGGCCCGGGCCGCCCTCGAAGCGGGTCAGGTCGAGACCGCGCGCCGACTCTACACGCGCCTGCGCGACGCGGCACCGTCTGCCCCGGCCGCGACCATGGGCCTCGGCGACGTGGAACTCGCCGCGGGCCGGCCGGCCCGGGCCGCGAGCTGGTACCAGCAGGCGGTCCTTCTCGCCGAGACCCCCGCCGACCGCCACGCGGCGCTCCTGGCCCACGGCCGGGCAAACGTCGCCGTCGGCGACCTGGACGCGGCCCGGGACAGCTTCGCGCGCCTGGTCGACCCGGACGAAGCCGCGCCGCCCGCCCTGGCCGCCTGGGGCCACAACGGCCTCGCGGTCGTCGCCATCCTGGACGGCGATCCGCGCAGTGTCGTGGCGGCTGTGCAGCGCGCGGTCGACCTCGCGCCTGACGAGCGCCGCTTCCGCGACAACCTCCAACGCGCCCTGGCGATCGCCGACGCCCACCTCGACGCGCCGAACTCGTTTGCGGGCAGCCCGGCACGCGGGGTCGCTCCGGCGTCGGGCGTTCACACGGCTCGGCCCGACCGGGGGCTGGCCGCGGAACCTTTCCCCCCGGACGACGCCAACGAGATCGCCGTTACTGCGGATGCGGCTGCCGAAGCGGAGTCCGCCGCCGCAAAGACCGAATCAAGCGGCACCGAAGCCGCAGTCGCGGAGATCGAATCAGCCGTTGCCGAAGCCCCCGCGCGGGCGCCGGTTCCGGTGCGCGACGTCACAGATAAGAGGATCGCCGCGGACGCTACCGCGCCGGCCACGCGCGGGCACGATGCGGACGTCTTGCCGCCGGAGCCTGTCCGCGTCGAGGACGTTCCGATGCCCGTTCCCGTCGAAGAAGTCGAAGAAGATGTAGCGCAGGCGCCTGTCCCGGCGGACCCGCCGGTACCCGCGGAGCCCCTCACAGGGACTCCACCTGTCGAGGGCGCCGGCCGGGCTATCCGCCCGCCGGCCGTCGGCTTCGTCGTGCGCGACGACAGCGGCGACTACCTGCAGGTGGGCGCATTCGCCGTGGAGGCCAACGCCGGCCGACTGGCGGAGCGGCTGGGGCATCTCACCGACCTGCCGGTGCGCATCGAACCGCCCGGCGAGGGCGGCCTATACAGGGTCCGCATCGGACCGTTGGCGGTGCGGGATGAGCTGCCGCGGCTCCGCGCCGCGCTCAGCGCCCGCCCCGAGACGTCTTAGGATGGGTTCGCGAAGGCATCGCGGGGGTGGGACCGTCGGGACCGCCAAGGTGCATTGGCGCCGCCCCCCCCGGGTTCGATGTGCGCTGTCGAGGGGCTCGATGCGCCAGCGCGGCGCCTACGTCGTCGAGTTCGTGCTCGTGCTGATGGTCATGCTGTCGGTCGCCTTCGCGGCGGGCGAGTTCGGCCGGGTGTCGCTGGCGGATCAAGTCCTGGCCCGGGCGACCTACAGCGCCGCGGTCGCCGCCGGCCGCAACGCCGACGACTGCGAGAACCAGGCCCGCGCGGCGTTCGCCGGCGATGCCGTCGCGCTGTGGCTGTTCGACCTCGACGACGACGGCCAGATCGGCTTCGTCAGCGGCGCCGCGCCGGACCCCGATGCCGGCGGCGAGGTGCGTCTCGACATCGCCGCCGACGACGCCGTCGTCTTCAACGGCGTCGTGTTCGGCACGGCCGGATGCGGCGACCCGGGTTCGTGGATCCGGGTCGAGGCCTCCGTGACGATCCGCACCCGCTTCGGCACCGGGGACATCGTGCGGCGCCGCGCCAGCTGGGCGCTGAACCAGACGTGACGGGAGCGCGCCGCAACCGGCGTCGCATGGCGGCGACCGTACGTGCCAGATGTGGACCGCGCGGTTCCGCGACCGTCGAGTTCGTGATCTTCGTGCCGTTCCTGCTGGCGATCATGGCGCTGGTCTGGGACGTGCGCGAGCAGCTCGGCTTCCGCACCGACACCGCCCGGCAGATCCACGTCGCCCCCGCTGCGGCGGCCGACGAACCGGAAGGCACCGGACCCTTCGCCGAGGCCATGGAACGGCTCACCGATCTGCTCGACGACGACGGCGTGTCGGGATCGATATCCGCCGCCGTGGTGACCCGCGGCGCCACGCGCCGGGACGGCACCGACTGTCCCACCGACGAGTGGTGCCCGCCGGTCGTCGGGGCGGTCTGGCCGACCACCGACACCGACGGCGCCTGGGCCAGAGACGGCGCCACCGGCTGCGCCGAGGCCGTCGCCAATCCGCTGCCGGCGGCGGGAGAGCAGTTCGCGGCGGACGTCACCGTGCTGCCGCACGAGGCGGGCGCCGGCGACGACGAGAGCGCCTGGCTCAGCCGCAACCTCCGGCCGGCGGAGTGGTGGGTGGTGCTCGACGTCTGCTTCGAACCCAGGGGCGGCACGTTCTCCGGCCGCCTCGCCAATCTGCCGATGCGGCTCTTCACCGCGACCCCGCTGGTGCGCCGCCGCATCGCCTGGGGCTCGATCCACGATATCAGCGCGTGCGACTGGTGCGCGTCCTCCTAGTGGTCGAACAGACTTGAAATGGCGTATCTGCGCGTCCACAAGCGTCCAGCCGCTAGGCGGTGCCTCGAAGGCATAGCGGGGTTACGTCGAGAGGCGCCAACAACGCGGATGGGCGCTTGTGGGCGCGCCCTTCGGGTGGTCGCCGGTGCGCCCCTCGCCCCCGTCGCTTGCGACGGACCGTTGCGCCCGCTCGACGTACCCCGGTACGACTTCGCGATCACGCCTTGCGAGGAACACACCGGCGACCACAGATACGTCATTTCAAGTCTGTTCGACCACTAGAGGGCGATCAGGAACGATGGTCAGACCGCTGCGCAGACGCCCCGTCCTCGCCACCCCGGCGCCAACGCCCGGGGAAGGGCAAGCCGCACAAGCCAAGGAAGCCGCGCGCCCGGCGACGGTGGCGGACGGCGCTTTCGAGGCCATCGTGCCCTGGTACCACGGCCGCGTGCTCGAGGCGATCGACGCTTCACGAGTCACCGACATGACCGACGAGGAGCTCGAGACCATGGTGTCCTCGACCATCCAGCGTCTCGAACCGAGTCCGGACGCGCCGCCGGTGGGCGGCTCCCGGGCGCGCCTCGCGCAGCGTGTCGTGGACGAGATGCGTGGCCTCGGGCCGCTCGCTGATCTGCTCCGCGACCCGGATGTCAGCGACATCATGGTCAACGGCATGAACACGGTCTACGTCGAGCGCCTCGGGCGCCTCGCCGAGGTGGGCGTCAGGTTCCGCGACAGCGAACATCTGACCCGCATCGCCCAGCGCATCGCCCAGGGCGCCGGCCGGCGGGTGGACGAAATGAGCCCGATGTGCGACGCCCGCCTGGACGACGGTTCGCGGGTCAACATCATCGTGCCGCCGCTCGCCATCGACGGCGCCGCCATCTCCATCCGGCGCTTCAAGAAGGGCGGCTTCACGGTCGCCGAACTGGCCCGCAACGGCGCCATGCATCCCAACATGGCGACGCTCCTCGAGGTGGCGTCCCGCGCCCGGCTCAACATCGTCGTCTCCGGCGGCACCGGCTCCGGCAAGACTACGCTCCTGAATGCGCTGTCGGGAAACATCCCCTACGACGAGCGCATCGTCACCCTGGAGGACGCCGCGGAACTCAGCCTGCAGCAGCCCCATGTGGTGCGCCTGGAGACCCGGCCGCCGTCGGTGGAGGGCACCGGCGAGATCCCGATGCGCGATCTCCTGAAGAACGCGCTCAGGATGCGCCCGGACCGGGTGGTGGTCGGCGAGGTGCGCGGCCCGGAGGCGATGGACGCCCTGCAGGCGATGAACACCGGCCATCCGGGTTCGATGTTCACGATCCACGCCAACAGCCCCCGGGACACGGTCTCAAGGCTCGAATACCTGGTCATGATGGAGTCCGGCGAGATGCCGCTCAGCGCGATCCGCAACCAGGTGATCTCGGCGGTGGACCTGATCGTGCAGGTGGACCGGTTCCGGGACGGCGTCCGCCGCGTCGTGGCGATCACCGACGTCGCCGGCCTCGAGGGCGACGTACCCGTTCTGGAGGATCTGTGGGCCTACGACGCCAGCGAGGACGTGTTCCGGTGCAGCGGCAACCGGCCGTCGTTCGCGGCGCGGGTCGCCGACCTCGGCTACGGCGATGCGCTGAACGCGGCGCTCGGCCGCCCGGGTCTTGGCCGCTGACGTGGCGGCCGACCTCAACACGGCGTCGCTGCTCGTCGTCGGCCTGGGCGTTGCCGGCGCCGTCGCCTTCGTGCCGGTTTCGCAGTGGCTGCGGCGGCGCGCGCGCATCCGGGCACGCATGGCGCGGCTCGATCTCTTCGCCGGCCTGCGCGAGGACGACGAGACGGCTGCCGCTTCCGCGGACGACGATACCCGGGAGAACGCGCTCGCCATCATGCTGGGCAGGATCTATCCGCTCTCGGGCGGCGTCCGCACCGGCATGGCGGTGTTGATCGGCGGCGGCCTCGCGGCGCTCGTGGGGTTCTGGCTGATGGTCTTCTTCGGGCTGGCGGTGCCGTTCGCCCTGATCGGCGGCCTCGGGCTCGGCACCCTGGTCGGCTGGAACGTCGGTACGGCGCGGGAAGGCGCGGTGCGGGTGCGCTTCGCCGACCGGCTGCTGGCCGCGGTGGACGAAATGCAGCGCATGGTGCGCGCCGGCATGGGCCTTGCCGAGGCGTTCCGCGCCACCACGGCGGCCGCCGACGAGCCGGTCGCCGGATCGCTGCGACGGGTCGCCCACGCCATGGCCATCGGCGTGCCGATGGCCAGCGCCCTCAACCGCGAGGCGCGGCGCGTCAAGATCAGCGACCTCGCCATGCTGGCGGCAATCTTCGCGACCCAGTCCCGGGTCGGCGGCGGCATCGCCGAGTCGGTGGGCAATCTCGCCGACATGCTGCGCGAGCGCAAGGACAACCGCACCCGGCTGAAGTCGGCGACCGCCGAATCCAAGCTCAGCCTGATCGTGCTCTCGGTGGTGCCGTTCGCGGCGATCGGCATCCAGGGCGTCACGAAACCGGAGATCTTCGATCTGCTGCTCGGCGAGGCCCGGCACGTGCTCGGCATCGGCATGGCTCTGGTGCTAACCGGCCTGGCCTGCGCCTGGCTGCTGGTGCGGCGGGTACGCAGGTGAGGGGCTCGCTTCTGGTCGTGCTCTCGGTGCTGGTGCCGGTCGCCATGGCGGGCTACGCGATGCTGTCCAGACTGCGCCTCCGGGCGCGGCTGGCGCGGCGCATGCGGATCGCCGTGGGCGACGCCGCGGGGGAAGCCGGCCGGGAGCGGCGCCGGGATCTCGCCGAGAGTTCGACCGAGCTCGGCAGCCGGGTGGCGGGTGTGTTCGCGGGCCTCGGCCGGCTGATGCCGCTCGGCGAGAAGGACAGGGACAAGATCGCCAGCGCCGTGAAGCTCGCCGGCCACGACGGCGGCGGCGCGGTGGCGACGGTACTGGGCGCGAAGCTGGTCTGCGTGATTGCCGGCATCGGCGTCGGCTTGATGGTGCTGCCCGGTTTCCTGTCGAGCACCTGGGGCTTGAACGGCCTGCCGGGGACGCTCGCCGCGCTGGTCGGCGGCATGCTGCTCGGCGTGATGCTCAATCTGTTGCCGGAACTCGTCGTCACCCGCCTGGGCGGTGCCCGGAAGCGGCGCATCGAAACCGCGTTCGCCGACGCCATGGACCTGCTCATCGTCTGCCTGCAGTCCGGGATTACCTTCGAGCGCGCCATGCAGAACGCCGTCTCGAATCTGCGCTCGTTCCACATGGACCTCGGCGCGGAGCTGCGCCAGGTCAGCATCGACATGGGCGTTCACGGCCGCACGCGGCTCGAGGCCGTCTCGAGGCTCGCCGGGCGGGTGGACCTCCCCGAGTTCCGCGACCTTGCCGTCGCGGTCGGCCAGAGCGAACGCCACGGCACGCCGCTGGTCGACGCGCTGCGTCGCCTGGCCGCTGCGACCCGGGTGCGCACCGTGACCGACATGCAGGCCAAGCTGGCGCGCCTGCCGGTGCTCATGGTGCTGCCGACCATGGCCTTCGTGCTGCCCGGGATACTCGTGATCGTCGGCGGGCCGGCGTTCGTGGGGTTCGGCGTCGCGATGTCCGAGATGGGGGAGTGACCGCCATGGGCGAAATCACCGGAGCACGGTTGCTGGCCGGCGCGGCACGCCGGACGGCGGCCGCGGTCGTGGATTTCCTGCGCGACACGCGCGGCGGCGCGATGACGGTCGCCGGCATCGGCACCGCGATGATCATGTGTGTCGGCGGCGCGGGGCTGGTCAATCTGGCGTGGCACGAGGCGCACCGCGAGGAGCTGCGCGCCGCGATGCGGGCCGCGGTGGCCAGTGTCGGCGCGACGCTGCTGGCCCGCGCGGGCGACGACGGCGAGATCGACCTGGCGATCGCCGAGCGCGTCGACGCCTTCGTCGAGGCCGCGACGGGGGTGACGGTGGACACCGTGGACGTGAGCTACGACGACGGCGTGATCGAGGTCGGACTCGAAGGCGAGCTCGGCGTCGACGACCTGTGGCGCGTCGGCGGGCTGTCCTTCGGCGGCGCCTTCGCCGAGACCGTCGCGGTGGAGTTGGTTTCGACCCGGCACGAGTTCGCACTGGCTCTCGACATCTCGCCGTCGATGGACGCGCAATTCGGAACCGGTACCCGTATGGCGGGCCTCAAGGCGGCGCTGGGCACGGTGGCGTCGAACCTCGCAGCGGCGCAGCGCGACTCTCCGGCCGGCATGATGGTGTCCATCGTGCCGTTCGCGTCGGCGGTGCGCGTCGCCGATATCGCCGGCGCCGGCGAGACCCGGGACAAGGCCCGCTACCTGCACATGATGGGCGGTCGAGCCAGCGCGAAGTGGGTGGACGTCTATCACCACTACGGCGTCGGCGGTACGCACGAGATCGATCTGCCGGCGGGATGGGACTGGGACACGAACCGCTTCACGGGCTGCTTCATGGCGCGCTGGGGCGCGTACTGGGAGACCGCCGCGCGCCCTGTCCCGCTGGCTTGGCCAGCGAGCCTCGACGGCGAACCGCTGCACCTATCGGACGTGGCGCCCGACCCGCGCAACGCCAACACCCTGTTCACGCCGTACTCCTGGCCCGATGCCGGACCGGCGGGCAACATCGACGCCCGGTTGCAGTGGGCCATGGCCGACATCCTTGCCGGAAGCAGCCCGAGCGGGGTGCGCGACTGGGTCGGCGACAACGACTGGTCGCTGCCGGACGGCGGCGGCGACGCGCTGTGCCCGGACAGCGGCGTGACGCCGCTGTCCGACGACGTGGCGCTCGTCCGGCGCAGGATCGCGGATCTGGATTCCATCGACCCGGGCCCCGCCGGCAGAGGCGCCACGTATCCACACCTCGGCATCGTCTGGGGACTGCGCATGCTGTCCTCGGGTTGGGGCGACGTCTGGAACACGCGCGACTTTCGCGGCGTGCGCCGTCCGGCACCGCCGGACGCGGATCTCCACAAGGCGATTCTCGTGGTGTCCGACGGTGACGCCACCGCAGGCCAAGCCACCCGGGGCCAACTCGGCCGGCTGCGTGTCGATGCCGGCCGGACGATGAACCCGTATGTCCAGAGCCCGGCCTGCTCCACCTGGTGGATGGTCGTGCCGGAGCCGCCAGGCCACCTCTACGAAGGCGCCACCGCCACGGACGATGCCGCGTTCAATGCGTCGTTCGGCTCGGGTTGGCGAGCCGGGCTCGCGACCGCGCTCGCCACTCCGGCGCTGGCCGGCCGGCTTGGCGGCTTCGATCCGGTAGACGTGTTCCGCGGCACCAGCGCCGCGTTCGCCGACGTCCTCGTCGACGTCGGCCTGCCGCGTCCCACCCAGATCCGCCGTCACCTGTGTGACTACACGAGTTTCTTCGGGCCCTACGGCCGGCTGGGCGACCCGCTCTACGTGGGGGGCGACCCCGCGTTCGACGCATCACCCTGGCCCGCCCGCGGAGATCTTCCAGCTCCCTATCCGACTCGTTCCGCGGAACCGACAAACAAGATGAAGGACCGACTCTACGAGTGGTGGGACGCGTCGTGCACGATCGCCGCCTCGCGCGACGTCAAGGTCCATACCGTGTTCATCGGCGACGATGACCAGTACAGCGCCCCGCATATCAACGCGCTACGCCGGTGCAGCGCGGCCACCGGTGGGGAGAGTTTCGTGACCCCCGATTCCGCGACCCTGGACAACGTCCTCGGCCGCCTCATCCAGATCCGGCGCAGGCTCCGTTTCGTCGACTGACCGAGGGATCGTGCCAATCTACAGGACCGTGACCGTGCTCGGTTTCATCGTCTTCGGTGGGGTCGTCGTCTGCATCAACGCGGCGGCCGTGGCGACGATGGCCCTGCGCCCCTGAGACTCGCCATGCTCAAGGATCCCAGGCAGACGGCGCTGGCCGCGATGTTCACGGCCACCGTGTTCGCGGGTGCCGTGCTGCTGTTCTGGATTCAGCCGCTGTTCACCAAGATGGCGCTGCCGTTGCTCGGCGGTGCGCCGCTGGTGTGGAACACCGCGATGGTGTTCTTCCAGGCCATGCTGCTGGCCGGTTACGCCTACGCCCACGCCCTGACCCGGTGGCTCGGCGTGCGGATCCAAATCGGCGTTCACGTGCTGGTGCTCGGCGTGGCGGCGCTGGCGCTGCCCGTGGCCGTCGTCGAAGGCTGGCACCCGGATACCGCCGCACCCGCAACCTGGTTCCTGGCGGTGCTGTTCGTTTCGCTCGGCGCACCGTTCTTCGCCCTCGCCTCGACGGCGCCGCTGCTGCAACGGTGGTTTTCGCTTGGCGACCACCCGCACGCCGACGACCCCTATTTCCTGTACGCGGCCAGCAACGCCGGCAGCGTCGCCGTACTGCTGGCGTTTCCGTTCGTGCTGGAGCCGCTGCTCCCGACCGGCGCGCAGTCCACGATGTGGTCGATCGGTTTCGTCGCGCTCGCAATCGGCGTCATCGCCTGCGGCGTGAGCGCAACCCTGACGGCCACGCGCCCCGATTCGCAACGCGCCGCCGCAGCGTTCCCCGGCGGTCGAGACGCGACACCGGTGTCGTGGCGACAGCGCGCCGGCTGGCTTGCCTACAGCGCGGTTCCGTCGGCGCTGCTGCTCGGCGTGACGGCGCATATCAGCACCGACATCGCCTCGGCACCGCTGCTTTGGGTGGTGCCATTGGCGTTGTACCTGCTGACCTTCGTGAACGCCTTCGCCCGGCGCCCGCTGATCCCGCTGTCCGGCTCCGCCCGGGCCATGTCGCTGGGCCTCGTGGTGCTCGCCGCCGCATTCCTCTGGCGTGAACCGGCGGGCATCTTCCTGCCGCTGCACCTCGGCGCGTTTTTCTGCATCGCCCTCGCCTGCCACGGCGAACTGGCCCGGCGCCGTCCGCCCGCGGCGTCACTCACCGAGTTCTATCTCTTCCTGTCCCTCGGCGGCCTGACCGGCGGCGCACTGGTCGCGCTCCTCGCGCCCGTGGTGTTCGACTCGGTGCTGGAGTATCCCATCGCACTGGTGTTTGCCGCGGCCCTGCTGCCCCGGGTGCTCGGCGGCGAAAGCCCACCCGGCCCGCGCCTTAAAACCAGCGACCTGGTGCTGGCGGGTGGCATCGCGGTGGCGGTGCTGTCCACGGGCCCGCTGCTGGATTGGGCCGGTCTGCCCACGCCGCGTCGGGTGTGGATGGTGCTGATGGCCGGTCTCGCCGTGGTGGTGTTGTCACGGCGCCCCCGCCCGGCGGCCTTCGCGTTGTGCATCGGGGCACTGCTGATCACCTCGGTTCGTCCTCTGACGAGCGATACCACGGTGTGGACCGGGCGCAGCTTCTTCGGCGTATACCGGGTAGGTGAGACCGACGATCCGCCGACCCGCAGCCTCATCCACGGCACCACCAATCACGGCGGCCAGTGGATGCCGGATGACGGCGTCGTCAAACCCACCACCTATCACACCGCCGCCAGTCCGGCGGTCGACCTGCTCGACAAGCTGCGCACGCGCGCCGTGCCACCCACGGTGGGGATCGTCGGACTCGGTTCCGGCGCTCTCGCCTACCACCGCCGCAACGACGAGGTGTGGCGCTACTACGAGATCGACCCGTTGATCGTCTGGCTGGCCCTGGACAGCGGCCATTTCGACATGATGGCGCGGCACGATCCGGCCGCGCCCGTGGTCGTGGGCGATGCCCGACTGACGCTCGCCCGGGAACCGGTCGGATACTTCGATCTGCTGGTGCTCGAGGCGTTTACCTCCGACGCCATCCCGACGCATCTCCTGACCCAGGAGGCATTTGCCCTCTACCTGTCGCGGCTCAAGTCCGACGGCGTCCTGCTGGCGCACATCTCCAACCGCCTTCTCGACCTCGAACCGGTGGTCGCCGGCGCCGTCGCCGAGGGCGGATACGCGGCCCGGAGAAGCTTCCTGCGCGACATCGATACGCTTGCCGATCCCACCGCCGTACCTTCCCATTGGGTCGCCGTGACCCGCGACGAAGCCACCCTCGAAGGCCTCGAACTCGGCGCCCGTTGGCAACCGCTGGACTTCACCGACCAGCGCAGTTGGCGGGACGACTTCTCAAATCTGGCCGGCGTCATCCGCTGGGGCGGTCCGGGCTCGAAGGGGTCGGACTAGGGAAGGTCTGGTCTCTACAAGCGCCAGAAGGGCCGGACTTGCTCGGAAGTCTCCACCTGCGCCTTCGCCGCCAGTGCATCCGGCCTCCACCTGCCGAGGCGGCGCGCCACTTGATGTCGGAATTGGGAAGTCAGCCCAACGCGCGACGTGTTCCGCTCCGCAGCGCCGAGTATCATTGGCATGTGAAGCGCATAGGCGAACTACTGGTCGAACGCAACGCCATCCAGCAGGCGGACGTCGACCGTGCCCTTTACATCCAGCGGACCGCCGGCGGCAAGCTCGGCGCCTTGCTGCTCAGAACGGGTGCGATCTCCGAAGACGTTCTTCTCGAGACGCTCTCCCACCAACTCGGCGCCACCTACCTCAGGGACGACGGCGAACTCCCCGAAAACCTCGACGTGTACCGCTGCATGGCGGCCTCGGAAATCAAGCTCGAGTGGTTCCTCGATCACGCCGCCGTCGTCTGGCAGAACAACGGCCACCTCTGCTGCATCGCCAAGGACATCAGCGACAGCGCCCTGATCGAGACCTTCAACTATTTCTATCCCGGCGAGAACGTCGAATACCACCTGGCCGCCAACCACCAGATCGACCGCCTGCTCGATTCCGTGCGCAAGGAACGCGCCATGGAGGAGTTGTTCTCCGGGGACGACGCCAAGGCGCTGCGCGAGATGGCCGAGGAGGCGCCGGTCATCGAACTCGTCAACAACCTCCTCTCCCAGGCCGTGGACCTCAACGCCTCGGACATCCACATCGAGCCCGCCGAGGAGCACTTCACCGTGCGCATGCGCGTCGACGGCGTCCTGCACTCCCGGCTGTCGCAGCCCATCGACCGCTTCCCCGCCGTCGCCTCGCGCATCAAGCTGATCTCCGAAATCGACATCGCCGAACGCCGCCTCCCCCAGGACGGCCGCATCAGCGAGCGCATCTCCGGCAAGGACATGGAGATCCGCGTGTCCACTGTGCCGTGCGCCTTCGGCGAGTCCATCGTCCTGCGTCTGCTCGCCCAGGACCGCGGCGAGGAGTACGCCTTGGCGAGCCTCGGCATGGAGCCCGACCACCTCGCCATGTTTCAGGGCTGGATGAGCGCCAGCAACGGCATCATCCTGGTCACCGGTCCCACCGGCTGCGGCAAGTCCACCTCCCTCGCGGGGGCGCTGGAGTACATCGACGACGGCATCCGCAAGATCATCACCGTCGAGGACCCGGTCGAGTACCAGATGCCCACCATCACCCAGATCCAGGTCCACGCCGAGATCGGCTACACCTTTGCGAAAGCGTTGCGCCACATCCTCCGCCACGACCCCGACGTCATCATGATCGGCGAGATCCGCGACCTCGAGACCGCCGAGATCGCCATGCGCTCGGCGCTGACCGGCCACATCGTACTGTCCACCGTGCACACCAACGACGCCGTGTCGAGCTTCACCCGCCTGATCGACATGGGCGTCGAGCCCTTCCAGGTCGCCGCGACCCTGCAGGGCGTCCAGGCCCAGCGCCTGGTGCGCAGACTCTGCCCCCACTGTGCCGAATCCGACGACCCCCCGGCGCTGGCAACCGAACTGCTGGACGCCGTGCCTGCCGAACTGCTGGGCGACCAATGGGCCCGCGCGGTGGGCTGCGAAGCCTGCCAGGACACCGGCTACCGCGGCCGAATGGGCATCTACGAACTGATCCCCGTGACCGCCGAACTCCAGGACCTGATCGTCTCCGGCACCCCCCTGAACGACCTCCGCCGCTTCGCGTACCAGGAACAGGGCCACCGCACCCTGCTCGCCGACGGCTTGATCAAGGCCTCCCACGGCAAGACCACCGCCGACGAGGTCCTGCGCCAAGCCATGAGCCATGTCGAAGACACCTAGGGGATGGGTTTGTCCCGTCCCGCCGACCCGCGCGGACCATGAGCCGCGGGCGAGGGTAACGCGCCCGCCAGGGCGCGCCGTCGCCCCGACGGGTTGACCATGCCCCATTACGACTACGAACTCGTCAACGGCGACGGCGAGCTGACCAAGGGCCAGATGGAGGCCGCCTCCGCCGCCGAGGTCACGCGCCGCCTGGGAGAAGGCCACACGGTAGTCGCCGTCAACGAGACGCCGCCCCCCGCCCCGTCGCTGTTCCGCCGCCGACTCCGCCCAGCGGACGTGGTCGTCGGTCTGCGCGAACTCGCGACGCTCCTGCGTTCCGGCGTCCCCCTGGGCGAAGCCGTTCGTTCCCAGGGCCAGGGCAGCTACCACCCGGCGCTGGCCGACGCCTTCAGCCGGATGTCACGCGAACTCGTGCGCGGCGCGAACTTCCTCGCCGCCCTGCGCGCCGCCGAACTGCCGCTGCCCGACTACGTCTACCACCTGATCGAGGCGGGCGAGCAGACCGGCCGCCTCGCCGCCTCCCTGGGCCAGGCGGTCGAACAGATGGAGGTCGATGAACGGGTCGCCGCCGACATGCGCTCGGCGCTGGCCTACCCGACGATCCTGGTGGCCTCCGGCATCGCCGCCGTGCTCGCCGTGTTCGTCTTCGTCGTCCCCCGTTTCGCCAACCTGCTCGAGGGCGGCAAGGAACTGCCCATGATCTCGAACATCGTCCTCGGCGCCGGCCTGTGGTTCAACGACAACGTCTGGCTCGTCGTCCTCGTCCTCGCGGCGATCGTGGCAGTCCTCGTCGTCCTCTTTCGCAACAGGAACATCCGCCAGCGCGCGGTGGACGCCATCGCCCGCTTCCCGCTCCTCGGACAGTGGTACACGGAAGCCGACACCGCCCGCTGGGCATCGTCCATGGGTGCCATGCTCGAAAGCCGCGTCGAGATGATCGCCGCCCTGCGTCTCGCCGCCCGCGGCGTGCGTATTAGCCGCCGCCGCACGATCCTCGACCGGGCCCTGGTGGACGTCCGTGGCGGCGAGAACCTGTCGGCGGCGCTCGACAAGCACAACGCCCTCACCCCCACCGGCTACAACCTCGTCCGGGTGGGCGAACAGTCGGGTCAACTCGCGGAAATGATGCGGGCGCTGGCGACCCTCTACGAGGAGAACAGTGCGCGCCGCATGAAGCGTGTCCTGACCCTCATCGAGCCGGTTGCCATCCTGTTGATAGGCGCGGTCCTCGGCGCGATAATGATTGGCGTCATTCTGGCCATGGTGACCATTAATGAAGTGCCGCTCTAAACACCGGCGGCGGTGCCCGGCCTGCGGTTTCTCGCTGCTGGAACTGATGGTCGTGCTCGTCATCCTCGGCCTCCTGATGGGACTCGTGCTGCCCAACTACTGGGCAAGAGCGGATCAGGCCAAGGTCCAGGCGGCGGAGACGCAGATCAAGATGCTCCACAACGCCCTGCAGACCTATCGGTTGGACGTCGGCAGCTATCCGACCACCGCCCAGGGTCTGGTCGCGCTCATGGAAGCGCCGGCAGACGTCGGCGAATACTGGAAGGGGCCTTATCTCACCGGCGAGGTTCCGGCCGACCCGTGGCAAACGCCCTACCGCTACCAGGTTCCGGCGAACAACCTGCAGGGACTGGCGCTCTACTCCCTCGGCGACGACAAGGCCGTGGGCGGGCAGGGCAACGCCGCCGACATCGGATTCCTCCCGGACACCCCCTCCGAGTCGTCCTGACGTCCGGCGTCCCGTCGCGGGTGCACGACAAATCCTTGGTGAACGTGGTGTCACGGCCACATATGTCCCTTGGATCGCCACAGGGACGTGCCGGCGCACCGCGTGGGCGACGGCCGTCGCGGGGCATCACCCTGGTGGAACTCCTCGTGGTCCTCGCCCTCCTCGGCGTCATCGGTGCTTTGGTCCTGCCGAATCTGGAACGCTTCACCGGCAGCGTGAGCCGAAGTTCCGAACGCGACCTGATCCTCAACCAGATCACCGGGCTCGGCACCGAAGCCATGCTTCAGGGTGGCGGCTTCGTCATCCTCGGCACCGATGAGCTCGACGAACTCGACGCGCAGGCGGCAGCGAACCCGGACACCGAAGCGCAAACCGCGTCGCCCGTCCACGAACTCACGGGCCTGCCGGTCCACCGCCTGGACATCCCGGACGGCTGGCGCCTCTACCTCGACGCTCCACTGGTCGTCCGTGCCACCGGTGCCTGCCTCGGTGGTCGCCTGGCGCTGGAGCACGACGACGCGCCGCCGCTTAAGGTGGAACTCGTGCCGCCCTACTGCCGCGTCGAGACGGCCGAGGGGTGACAGGATGACCCGCTCCCGCCCCGGCCACCAGCGCTTCCGAGGTTTCACGCTGCTCGAGAGCTCCATCGCCTTGGCCATCTTCGCCGCCGGGGCCATGGCGCTCTACGGCCTCCTCGACAGCAACCTGTTCGCCCTCGGTCGCGCCAACGACGTCTCCCGGCAGACCCTCGTGGTGCGCAACGCCGTCGAGCACCTGGCCGCCGTCAACCCCATGATGCAGCCGAAGGGCCAGCTGGTCTTCGGTGCCGCCGAAGTCGACTGGCAATCGACTCTCGTCGAGCCGATCCGCACGGGCCAGACTCCGTCCGGCGCCATGGGCGACTTCGACCTCGGCCTCTACCAGGTCGAGTTCACGGTCATCGAAAACGGCCGCACCCTGGGCACCTGGCACCTGCGGGTCGTGGGCTACAAGAAGGTGCGCGGCTTCTTCTTCGACTTCGATCCCTGAGCACATCTGAGCACAGCAGAGATGCCCGCCACCCCAATCCGCATCCGCTCCAGCCGCCGCGCCGGACTGACGTTGGTGGAACTCCTGGTCACCTTCGTGATCCTGTCGCTGCTCGTGGGTCTCGTGCTCGAGGGCCTGAGCCTGTTCACCGCCCGCTACGAGACGGTCACCCGCCACTTCCGCACCGCCGCGTCGGAGACACTCGGTCAGCAGTGGTTCGCGACCAGCGTGCGCGGCATCGTGCCGTACAGCCTCTCCGCGCGCCGGTTCCAGGGCGACGGCACGTCGTTCACGGGCATAACCCTGGAGCCGCTGCACGCCCAACCGGGCACCCCGGTCACCGTCCGCTGGTCGGTGACGAGCGACGAGATCGCCTCGACCGTGGTCTACGCCGAATACGCCGCCATCGTCGACCCCGCCACCGCAGCCCCCGCCGTCGAGTGGCACGTCCACAGGACCGAAGACGCCGCACTGTCGTTCCAGTACGCCACCGGCGCACCGGGGGTCGCGGCGGAACCCTTGAGCGCCCTCGAAGCCGCCATCCAAGCGGCCACCTCGGGCGGATCCACCGGCATGGCGACCGCGGACGCGCCCGCCACCTGGCAGGACCGCTGGCTGGTCGAGGCCGAGTCCCCGAGGACGCCGCGCCTGGTCCGCCTCGTGGCGGGTGATGACCATGTTCTCTGGACCGGCCACGTGGAGCCTTCGCCCACCCCTTTCATTAGCGAAGAGGATTTCCTGTGAGTGTCCGCGCCCCCCCGAAGGGTTTCATTCTCGCCGCGACGCTGTGGGCACTGGTCGCGTTGGCCGCACTGGCCTCCTACATGGACCGTGCCACCGACGAGCATGTCGACAACGCCCGCCGGGCCAAGCTCCTGCTGCAGGCGGAGATCGACCGTCGCGGCACCGAGGCCACCGTCCTCTATCTGCTGGCCACCAACTTCGTCAACCACCGCGCCCTGGTCCACGCCCGCGAGCAGGTGTTCACCGATCCCGACGAGTTGCCCGATGACGACTTTGGCGACGGCGAACTCGGTCTCGCCGGCCAACCCTACGCCGGCCTGGGCGGCGTGGTATTCGCCCTCCAGGACGAGGCCGGCCTCGTGCCGATCAACTCACCCGGGACCGGCGCGTTGACCGTCTTGTTGGAGCATCTCGGCGCCTCACCCGAAGCCGTCGCCCGCCTGACGCCGCGCCTCGTCGACTACGTGGACCGAAACCAGCTCCTCAGCCTCGACGGCGCCGAACGCTTCGACTACCAACAGGCCGGGCGCCCCCCGCCGGCCAACTGGTTCCTGCAGAATCCCATGGAACTCGGCCACGTCCTCGGTGCCGACGACCTGCTGGCGCCTGGCCAGTGGCGCCGCTTGCGTGAGCTGTCGACGCCGCGCCTCATGCCCGGCCTCAACTTCACCACCATGCCCACGGACCTCGCGGTCGCGCTCCTCGGCGTCAAGCCGGACAAGCTCGGACCGTTCCTCGAGGAACGCCACGAAAGCGCCATCGTCAGGCCGGACCGGATTCGCGAGTTGACCGGTCGCGCGCCGCCGGTGGTGCGCGCCGAGATGGTCGGCTTTCCCCTGCCCATGCTCCGGCTGTCGACCTGGTGGCCTGGTGGCGGTGCCCGCGTTGTCCGCGGCATCACCTTGACGCCCGGCGCGGAGGATGCCCCCTGGCGGACCGAATACCGCTACTCGGCCCGCCCGGGCTACGTCGGGGGGATGCCGCAACAGACCGGAACGACGCTGTTGGGGGGGACCGGCGACGCGGGCACCGGCGAGTCCGCCACGCGAGGCACCGATGCAGGGTAGCCCGCTTTTCTCACCAGGGGCCGCGATGATGCGCGCCCTTGCGCGGCATACGCGCGGCCAGCGCAGTCTGCAATTGCCGAAACGTCGGGACTCCGAGGCGAGCAACTGGTATTCGAGGCATATGTTTACTCTTACAAGCGGCCTGGTGAGAAATGCGGGCTAGCGACGTCATCGCGGCCATTCGCCGCCTGCGCACCCGGTTCGCGCGCGCCGGCAACGCCATCCAGACGCGCGCCGGTGCCGAGGGTGTGCCGTTCAAGACCGTCCATCCGCACTGGATCGTCGGTCGCAGCCTGTGCCTGTACCGCTCGCAGGACTTCGCCAACGTCCCCAGGAACCGCCGCGACGCCGCCGTCGTCCACCGGCTGCCCGTCTGGAGTCCGTTCCAGCGCACCGGCCACCACTGCGTCTGGTCCGGCAGCACGGCCATGGTCTGGTTCTGGGACGCCGACGCGGTGGACCCCCGACCGGCCCTGCTCGGGCTCGAGTCCGACGCCGACCTGGCCGGCGTTCGCACCGTCCCTGAAGCGATCTTCTACTCCCGACCGGAAGCGGACGGTGGCGCCGGCGGTTTCGTCATCCAGCGGTGTCACGTGGGCTTCGATCTGCAGTTCTGGCGAAACGCCGCCCTGGTCGACTCGCTCTGGCAGGCGGAGCGACCGGACGCGGCTCGGATCGAGTGGTTCCTGACGCGCCAGGGTTTGACGGACGCCGCCGGCGATGCGTCCGCGGAACCGGCTCCCGCCGCCGCCCGGGAGCCCTGGGCCGCCCCGATCACCCCCCGCGCCTGGCTGCTCGCCAACGAACGCAACCTGGTGATCGCGGGACTCGCCCTCGCCGCGGTCGTCGCCGGTTTTCAGGAGGCGCGGCATTGGCGCCTGCATCTCGCCACCGGCGCCGCCGAAGCCGAACTCGCGCGCATCGACAACGAGCTGGCCCCGGTCCTCGAAGCGCGCACGGAACTCGCCGCCCTGGACCGCCGTTTGACGCGCCTCGCCAGGCTGCTCGACACCCCCTCCCAGGCGGACGTCATGGCCGAGGTCGACCGCGCCCTGCCCGATCCGGGCACCGAGTTCCGCGGTTGGCGCTACCAGCGGGGCGAGCTCGTCGTGGTCCTCGGCGCCCGCGGTCTGGACACCGTCGCCGCCATCGCCGCCCTGCAGGGCGAGAGCCTGTTCACCGGGGTGGAACCGGGCCAGGCGCGACAGGGGGGCATGGAGATCCGCCTCCGGGTCGCCCCCGCCACTACCCGGGGAGGGTCCGGATGAAGCTCCACCCGGCCATCGTCCGCCTAGGTGACGAACTCGGCGCCAAGCCCGTGCTGCGCGTCGGCGTCTGGCTGATCGCCGCCATCCTGCTCTTCTACTTCATCGCCGACGTCCAGTCCGGACGCCTGTCCGCCGTCGCATCGGAACACGCGGTCACCACCGACCGCCTGTCCCGGTCCCGCGCGCTGCTCGAGCGCCAGGACTGGGACGAGCGCGTGGCGGCGGCCCGGGCGACGGAGGAGGCGCTGGCGGTGCGGTTCTGGCACGCCGAGAACCCGGGTCTCGCCCAAGCGCAGCTACGCACCGAACTCACGGCGCTGATGGAGGAGCTTCACGTCGATCGGCCACGCATCAAGCTGGGCCTCAGCCAGCCCGTGGACGACGTGCCGAGCCGACCGGACGCGGGCGAACTCTGGCAGATCCAGGCCCAGATCACCGGCCTCTCCCCGCGCCGCGGCATCCTGCGAGTCGTCCACGCCGTCGCCAGCCATCCGAACAAACTCGTCGAGGAACAGCTGAACATCACCCGCCCACGCACCGACACCTGGGGCAACACCCGCTTCGACATGCTCGTCTCCGCCTATTTTCTCATCGGAGAGCTTGTCAGGGATCCCAAGGACGATCCCATGGACGAGGCGGATGACGACTCGGCCGCCACGGCATCACCGGAACCCTGACCCCATGGAGGACACGTCGCCAACCAACCGACACGGCCGTCTGGACTGGAAAGACCCGGCCACGTGGGTGCGCCGCCTGGCCGCCGCTCGTCTTCACCGCCTACCGGCGACGCGAGTGGCGATCCTGGGACTCTTCGGACTGGCCCTCGGCCTCGTCTGGCCACTTCCCGGCGTCGACAAGGGCGCAGCGACCGCACCAACCGCACCCGTTTCCACCCCGGCCGGCTTGTCGGAAGACGCCCTCGAGGGCCTGCTCGCCACCACCCGCTGGGGTCGGATACCCGCCGTCGACACGTCCGAAGAGGACGCGCTCGACGAGGGCGACGGCCTCAACCCGGAACTCGCGAAGCTCGGCTACATCGGCAACAGCAAGGTCGGCGACGACATCGCAGTGCTGCTCCAGGCCCACGAGGGCGGCATCACGCGCTACCTGCCGGGAGAGGCGATCCCCGACGGCCGGATCCTGGTCGAGGCGGACGACAACGCCGTGACCCTCGAGGGCACGGGCGGCGAACGCGAAGTGTTGGTATTGTTCCCGCGCCTCAGCGACACGGGCACTGCTACGACAACACCCGAACATGCACCCGCCGACGACCCGTAGGGGCGACCCTATCGCGCCCGTCGGGGCGCGCGGTCGCCCGCACATGATGTTCCAGTCGTCCCAGCGCGAACGGACATGGAGGAAACAGTGACAGACCCACGTCTACCCCGCCCCCGCCATTCGCCCGGGTGGGCGACTGGTCCACCCGCCCTTGGACGGGCCGTCGCGCCCGTGGGCCTCGCCGGCGCAGGCGCGGCGATCCTCACCGCCGCGATCCTCGTCGGCGGCTGCGCGACCCTGGAGGTCAAACCCCTGCCGGAACCCATCCGCCCGCCCACGCCCCAGGCGGAAGTCGCCGAGGCCATGGGCCCCACCCCGGAGGAACCGCGCGAGCTGGTGATGACCACGGCACCCGACGTCCCGGTCGGCCCGGGGATGGCGGAAGGCGACGTCGACGACCTGGGCGCGAATCTCACCGGCGAGCCCATCTCGGCCTCCTTCAGCGGGGTGCCGATCGGTGCCTTCATCGACGAACTCTTCCACGAACGCCTGGGCATGTCCTATCACATCTCGCCGACGCTGGCCGACAACCCCAGCCTCGTCGAGCTGCGCATCACCGAACCACTGCCGCCCGCGCAGGTGTTCGCCACCGCCCGTCGGGTGCTGGAGGAGCACGGCGTGCTGGTCCGGGGCGAGGACGACGGCACCATCACCTTCGTCGCCAGCGACGACATCTCCAGCGGCGAAATCCCAATCCTGAGAACCGGCCGCGCCCTGCCGGAGGTGCCCGCCAGCCACCGCACGATCTTCCAGCTCGTGTCGCTCAAGGTGATCACGCCGAACAACGTCGCGAGCCTCTTGGACACGCTGATCCGCGGCCTGGACCTGGTGGTTCACGAACAGCCGGAACGCGGCGCCGTGCTGCTGCAGGGAAACCGGCGCACGGTGGGTGCCGCCGTGGCCATGATCGAGGTCCTCGACCAGCCGGTGCTGATCGGCCGCCGCGGCCTGGTGTTGGAGCCCGCCTTCCTGCAGGTCGACGACATGGCCAGCGACCTGACCTCCGTACTCGAGGCCCAGGGCTACGCGGTGGCACGCGGCGGCGGGGGCATCGTCGCGGGCGTCATCCTGCTGCCACTCAACACCGTCAACAAGCTGGTGGTGTTCGCCACCGACCCGGAAGTCCTGGAACGTGTCCGCGAATGGGCCCGGGTGCTGGACGTGCAGCGCGAGGCGGCGGTGGAGGACGGCTGGTTTACCTACGCGGTACAGAACACCCTGGCCGCGAACTTGAGCGAAACCTTGGACCGGCTCATGGGCATCGACCGCGGCGACTCGGGGGACGACGGTGGCCAGCGCGGCGCTCGGGGGACCACCGCGGGTTCCCGGATGTTCGTCGACGAGGACCGGAACCTGGTGTTCTTCAAGGGTTCCGGCAAGGAGTGGGCGAACATCCGCGCCCTCATCGTCAGACTCGACCAGCCGGTGCCGTCGGTGCTCATCGAGGTGCTGCTCGCCGAGGTTACCCTGTCCGACAAGGAGGACTCGGGCCTCGAGTACCTGGCGAGGATCGGCCTCGACGGCCGCAGCGCTGACGCCCAGCTCACCGGCGGCGGCGTGACGCTCACCCTGGACGGCGCCGGCGAGACCCGCGCGCTGCTGCGCATGGCCTTCGAAGACAGCCGCGTTGTGATCCGCTCCCGCCCGCGCCTGGTGGTGAAGAGTGGTGAGCAGGCCCGCCTGTACGGCGGCACGGATATCCCGGTGCTGTCCCAGCGTGCCGAGGGCACCCAGGTGGAGGGCTCCACCAGCATCGTCCAGCAGATCGACTACCGGCGCACCGGCGTCAACCTGCAGATCACCCCCATCGTCCAGGCCAACGGCCTGGTCGACCTGACCGTTTCCCAGGAGTTGAGCGAGGCCCGGGCCGCCGGTGCCGTCAGCCTCACCCCCACCATCCTCACCCGCCAGCTGGAAACCACCATGACGCTCCGCGACGGCCAATCGGTGCTGATCGGCGGGCTCATCTCCGAGAGCCAGAGCCAAGGTCGCTCCGGCATACCGGGCCTAGGCAGAATCCCGGTGGTGGGACGCCTCTTTCGCGCCGACTCCTACATGAAAGACCGTACCGAACTGCTGGTAATGGTGATACCCTACGTCATTGTCGATTCACGGCAGGGCCACGAGCTGTTGAAGCAGATCGAGGGCCAGCTTGAGCTTCATCGACAATTCCTGTAAAAGGAGATGGAGATGGGGGTTTCCGACCGGGTGTATTCGCGACTTGGACGCGCTTGGCATGGAGCTATCCGCTTCGAAAAAAAGTGTTGCCATTCCTCATACGGCGTGGATAATTCCCCGCTAGCCCAGTGGCGTCGGGGGGTACCCCGCCGGGTCATCAGGCTTTATGGCAATGAACGTTAGGAAGACTTGGAGTAACACAATGCTCTGCAAAAGAACCATGAGGGCTGCTCTGGCCCCCGTAGTCGGGCTGATCGGGCTGCTCGGCGCCACGATGGTCAGTGCTCAGAACTCTGTCGATGTTGTGATCGCCAGCCAACTGGGCGGAGTGGCCGACGTGAAGGGACCGGTGACCATCGCCAGCGAATCGTTGCGCGGTGGCGAAGGCAACGTCACCGAGGGCCACTATCACGTGAACACCGCCTCGGGAACGATAATGATGGACTCGTGCGACGACAGGTCCAACTCGAACCCCGCCTGTGACGATATGAAGCCGCAGTCGTGGCTCGAACTGCGTTCCGAGGTCGACATCCTGCTGTCGAACCGGGGCACGGCGAACCACTACTACGTCCGCTACGAGTTCAACGGTATGGTGTTCAGTGAAGCGCCACCGAAACCGGAAATCGTGGTTCCGCGCACGCTCACCAACCCTGCGACGACGACGATGGGGTTCATGGTGGACCGGAACGAAATCGAAGTGGCCTACCGCGGCCGCGAGGGCGACAGCACGGTGATCTTCCGACTCCCGAATAACCCGACCGACGGAGACCAGGGACAAGCCTGCTATGTGGACGGTACCAACCCCCCCAGCAACGAGACCTGTGTCGACGTTAATGACGGAACCGCAGAGGACTACCTCGTCGGCACCAAGATCACCCTGCTGCTTCCCCATCACCTGGCGGTGATGCCGGCGCGCGAGGCGACCTACGGTGTCACGGTGAAAGTGTTCGAGGACCTTTCGGAGGCCCGCGAGGACGACTTCGGTGCCGATGTCTACTCCGCCACCGCCGACGTCATCAAGCTGGCACCCGCGGTCGGCCCGGCCACCGTCGAGGCCATGCTTGCCACCGCCGAGGTCAGCACTCCCGAGGACATGGGCGGGGCGTTCCGCCTGTTCGTCGGGGATCCTGATCCCGTCATGTACGGCAATCTCGCCAAGGTGGGCGTCAAGATCGCGGACAAACCGGGACTGGACGCGGACGGCGGCCTCATGCCCGTCACCGCCGGGATCATCGAAGGGGTTAACGTGACCGCCACGTCGGACGCCGGTAACTTCGGCTTCGGCGCATCCTTCAAGTTCAGCGGCAACGGCGAATGCGGAGGTGCTGCTCTGGCGCTCATGAAGCCGGGCGAAGACGACGCCATGGTGCCACTCGCAATGGACGACATGAACGACGTCGCGACCTCGGCCACTGGTAAAGGCGATGGGGCGGGCGACTACTACTTCTGCGCCATGGTCGGACCCCACAATCCGAACGCCGACGAGCCGGTGCACCGACAGGCCATTCCGGAGGTGGGCGATCCGGAGATGATGAACGGCTACATGTTGGCCGTCACACCGACGATCAATGCTATGGCCCCGGCTGCCGTCGCGCCGCCAGCGGGCATGGCCATGGCCGCCGGCTCAATCGACCGCAACGGCACCACGGTGCACATCAGCTACCTGAGCGGATTTACCGGTGCCAACCAGCGCTTGGTGATCATCAACCGCGGGGAGGATGCGGCACTGTTCTGGATGAACGACTTCCAGGCCGAAGGAGATGTGGAAGTCACTCACACAGGCGACATGATGCTCGCGCAAGGGAGCATGTCGATGGTTCCGGGCGGCAGCCGGATGGTAATCCGGGTTCAGGACAACCTGGCCTTCAGCGAAAATCCGACGAGAACGGCTGGCACGCTTACCGTGGCCGCACCCACGCGCGACATCGACGTTATGACCATTCAGGTCATCAATGGCGCGCTGGACACCACGGTGTACCAGCACGCGGAGTAATCCGCAAACTCCAAGTCAGCCGCCCCCCCACGCGGGAGGGGCGGCCTTTGGATCGAATCCAAGGAGGGCGCAAGCCCTCCTTTTTTTGTCCCGAATATCGGGCAATGGCGAACCCTCAGGACGGCCATCAAGACGATCGGTGTCAACCTGTCGGTCACCCCGATGCCCCCGCCTACATACGCGGACACATGGCATTGCCAGAGTGGTATTTTTCGGCCAACGGCAGAACCCGGCGATGAACGCGACCGTGATCGACACCCTCCGCTACGCGAACAGCCTGAAGGCAGCGGGCGTTGAACCGCGCCAGGCCGAGGCCATGTCGCGGGCGATCAACGATGAGCTTACCGAGGGGGTTGCGACGAAACGGGACCGTCGTCCCATGGGAACTCACTCACGAAACGCCACCACCTACCGCCGGAACAACCCGCACATCTTCCGCGATACGCAGGCGCGGATCGTCGAGACCGATCCTCTGCCCTACCGCCAGCTTGTCGAAGTTGCGGCATAGCGGATGTTGCCGAGAAAGGTTTTCTACCATCTGTATGCCGTGAACCATTGGCGACTGACCTTTGCGCGCCAAATGGAGTCCCTTGTCGAGAGCGGCCTCTACGCTGCCTGCGACGAACTGAACATAGGGGTCGCTGCCGAATGCGATGTCGCTCTCGGGGAAGCCGTCAACGCGGCATCCGCCTACGACAAAGCCCGCATCGTTTCGGCAGGAAGGAACATCCCGCGTCTGGGGGAAGCCCAAACCATCCTTCGTATGGTCGAAGAGGCGGATTCTGGACCACAATCCGCGTTCCTCTTCACGCACTCCAAAGGGGTCACCAATCCGCCCTCTAGCAGGAGGCACCACCACTCCTATTTCATCGAGTGTGGATTGAATAGCGAGGCATCCGACGCGGAGGCAAACGACTTCATCCTTGATGAACTGTCGTCGGTGTTCTCGAACTGGCGGGCACACGTTGCGGCGCTGTCCGCCAATCGCTGCTTTTTCTACCGGCTGTTCAATGTCTTTTGGGTGCGAACCGATCTGCTCCAACGCTTCGACTACGACGAGTACGTCCGTTTGCATCGGAGGCTTGCGCCACCCCAACAGCGCGGGCACGGACCGGACGATCATTGGCAACGAGCCAGACATCTCTTCGCGCTGTTCCCGGTAAAGCTGTTTGCGTTTTCGCAAGGCATTCCGCTCACTGAACCGCCGTATTCGTACATCGACGTCGACGGAACTATCTAGCCCGCAGATCTCACCAGGTCGCTTGCGCGACATATGCGTCGAATATCAGTTGCTTGCGTTGGAGTCGCGAGGCGTCGTTGTTCGCAGACTCCGCTGGCCTAGCTGGCCTCGCTGGCCGCTTGGCCGGCTGGCGCTACGGCCACCACCTCGGCCGCTGGCTGGAGCACTTCCCAAGGGAGCAGCTGCAGGTCATCCGCTTGGAGGATGGCGGTTCTCTGACGCAAGCGTGCGGTGATTTCCTACATGCGCGGACACATGGCAGTGCCAGAGTGGTATTTTTCGGCCAACGGCAGAACCCGGCGATGAACGCGACCGTGATCGACACCCTCCGCTACGCGAACAGCCTGAAGGCAGCGGGCGTTGAACCGCGCCAGGCCGAGGCCATGTCGCGGGCGATCAACGATGAGCTCACCGAGGGGGTTGCGACGAAACGGGACCTCGACGACGCGGTGGTGGAACTCAAGGGTGACATCGCGAGGTTGGACGCCAAGTTCGACGCGAAGTTCGAAGGCATCGACGCGAAGTTCGACGCCATGGACGCGAAGTTCGAAGGCATGATGAAAGCGATGGACAGGAAGTTCGATGGCAAGAACGAAACCCTGAATTCAAAGCTGGAGGCGCTGTCCGACAAAGTCGTCGCTCAGGGCCGCTATACGTTCCTGGTGCTGGCTCTTATCGCCGGACTCGGGCTCTACAACGCGGCGGCACCCCACTTCGTCAAGCCATCGGGGACCGCGACCACGGCACAGGCTGCCAGCGATCCACGTTAGCGACGCCGGCGCGGGACACTGCCAGCCAACATCACCCATCACATCCGGCTCCAGAACGGGCACCGCCATGTCTAAGCCGCCAAGGTCTCCACGGCGTATGGCCCCATGTGGGCATCCCGGGTGACAAGCGTGAGGCCCTCGGACTGGGCTTGGGCGATCAGCATCCGGTCGAATGGGTCCGCATGATGTCGTGGAAGGGTGCCGGCTACGTGTGCATGGCGGAAGGTAACGTTCAGGGATGAGAAGCCTTGCCTGTTCGCGCCGGCCTCGATGTCGACCGGTGCCACCAACTTGCCGAGCGCCCGCTTAATGGCGATTTCCCAAGCGCTTGCCGCGCTGACGAACACGTCGTTGCGCTCGTCCGCTATGGCGTCAAGTGCCTGCCTACTCAATTCGGCAGGATCGTCGAACGTCCAGAGAAGGGCGCGGGTGTCCAGCAGCAGGCGCATCATCAAGCGTCCTCGCCCGGAAACAAGCGGGAGCCATCAAACGCGTCGGTGAACGCCGGACTCGGGCTCTACAACGCGGCGGCACCCCACTTCGTCAAGCCGTCGGGGACCGCGACCACGGCACAGGCTGCCAGCGATCCACGATGACGTTGCGGCGACATCCCCCGTCGATTCAGTGCCGCACCCGCGACACCCGGGCCATCCATCCCACCAGGGCGAAGGCCGCCACCGCCAGCCCGACCACCAACCCCCACCACAGGCCGCGCACCCCCAACGGCTCGAACGCCCCGAACACGGCCTTCAACGCGGCATCGACGGGCGGCACCCAGCCGAAGCCGAAACACAGCCCGGCGCCGACGGGCAGCCCGACGAACCAGTAGGCGACCACGGCGATCACCATGGGCGCGCCCGTCACCTTGTAGCCTCGCAGCGCGCCCATGATTGTCGCCTGGGTGGAGTCGAAGACCTGGAACAATGCGCCGAGCGCCAGCAGCGCGGCGGCCAGCCGGACCACCTCGGGATCATCCGTGTAGAGGGCGACTATGGGTTCCCGGAAGGCGAGCATCACGGCGGCCATCGCGAATCCCCAGAACAGCGTGGTCGCGACCGCCACCCACGCTGACAGACGGGCCCCGGCCAGGTCTCCGGCCCCGACGTTGAAGCCGACCCGGATGGTCGACGCCATGCCGAGAGCAAGGGGGATCATGAACGCGATGCCCGCGACGTTGAAGGCGATCTGGTGGGACGCCACCGTCTCCACGCCCAGGCGACCGACCAGCAGCCCGACGGTGGCGAACAGTCCGACCTCCACCAGGAGCGCGAGGCCGATGGGCACGCCGACGACGAGCAGCCGACGGATCTCGCGCCAGTTCGGCCAGGAGAACGCCTTGAACACGTTGGACGTTCGCAGGCGCGAGTTCGCCACCACGACGGCCATCGCGATCAGCGAATAGGTCATCACCACCGTCGTCGCCCAGCCGCAGCCGACGCCCCCGAGGGCCGGGATGCCGAGTTCTGGCCAGCCGTACATGAAGACCCCGTTGAAGAGGATCTTCAGCGGAAGGGCGGTCAGGCCGATGGCCATGGCGGGTATCGTCCAGGACAACCCCTCGGCGAGGTAGCGCAACGCCCCGTAGGCGAGCAACGGCACCAGCGCCGGGCTCGCCGCCTTGAGATAGCCGACAGCCACCGGAATGGCCCGCTCGTCGACGCCGAACAGCCGGTAGGCCGGTTCGGCGTTGCGCAGCAGTAGCATCAGCAGCACGCCGCCGCACACCGCGATCCAAAGCGCCTGGCGGACCACCGCGCCCGCGTCCGCTGCCCGTCCCGCGCCGTTGAGTTGGGACACCGACGGCGTCACCGCCATGACGATCCCGGAAAGCAGTAGCATGGTCGGCCAGTAGAAGTTGCCGCCGAGGGTCACGCCGGCGAGGTCCGTCGCGCTCAGCCGGCCGGCCATGACCGCGTCGGCCACCCCCATGCCCATATGCGACAGCTGGGCAATGACAATGGGCGCCGCGAGGACGCCGAGGCGGCGGAACTCCACCAAGGCGGGTCGGCGTGGCATGGGACACCGGGGATGGGAAACGCTGCGCATTGTACATGGCCAATCCGTAGAATCGCGTGATGAGCCCCCGTAGGGGCGACCCTTGCGGTCGCCCGTCTCGCCAATTTGACTGCGTTCGTGGCGGCGACCCTTGTGGTCGTCTGTCTTCGTTTCCGGCTGGCGTCGGTTTGACCGGCGCGGGACGCCACAAGGGCGTCCCCTACGCAAGGGTGACCACAACGGTCGCCTCCACGGTTGAGAGATGCGATTCCGACCGCGCACCTGGCTGCTGACGGGCATCCCGCGCTCGGGCAGTTCGCTGGCCTGTCGCCTCGCCGGCCAGGCGCCCGACGTCGTCGCCCTCTCGGAGCCGATTCCCGGCAAGGATTTCACCGACATGACGGATCCCCGGGACGCTCGCGAGGCGATCCGGCGGTTCGTGAGACGCACCCGCAAGGGAATCCGTGCGACGGGACTCGCGCCGTCGCTGCAGGTCGCCGGGCGCCTCGACGACAACGTGGTGGCGGTGGAGGCCGAGGCCGGCTTGCGCCGCCGCCAGGCGGAACTCGGGGAGATCCGCATCGACAAGGTCCTATCGCGTCGGTTCACCCTCGTCGTCAAGCACAATGCCCTATTCGCAGCACTGCTGCCTGAACTGACCGGCTTGTTTGACTGCCTGGCTCTCGTGCGCAATCCGCTGGCGGTGCTCGCGTCCTGGCAGACCGTCGACCTGCCGGTGGGCCGCGGCCGCATCCCCGCGGGCGAGCAATTCGATCCCCAACTGCGAGTCGCTCTCGACGCGGCACCCGACGTTCTGGCCCGGCAGTTGATCGTCCTCGACTGGTTCTTCGCGCAGTACGCCGACAACCTGCCCGGCGAGCGGGTTCTGCGCTACGAAAGCCTGGTCGAGGGCGATGCCGAGGCCCTCTACCGACTACTGGGTCGCACATCCTCTGCCCGGGAGTCCCTCGCCAATCGCAACGCCCACGGTGCCTACGGTTCCGCCGCCATCGAGGACCTGCTCACCGCCCTGGAGGTAGGCGGCGCGTGGACAAGGTTCTACGCGGCGGCGGACTGCGAGCAGGCGGCGGAGGCGATCCGGGCGACTGGGGACGGGTCATGAGCGAAAGCCCGCTTTCCCGGACCGTCTGGTTCCATCGCCAGTACGAGCGCTTCCAGGGTGGCCACGTCAAGCACGCCAACTATTTCGAGCACGTCGCCCGATTGCCGGGTTTCGAACGTCGGATCGCCTTCACCGAGGTCGCCGGGGACGTCGCGCTCCAGCGTCAGCGCGAAGAGCTCTGGCCTGCTTCCGCCGAGGAACGTGTTGCCGATTGGCAACCGCGCGAACGGGACCTGCTGTTCGTCGCGGGTACCGACTGGCGCTACCTGACGGCCCGGGGGCTCGAGGATGTGCCGAATCCCCGGCTCAACCTGATCCAGCACGTCCGCCACGCCCACGAGGGCACCGAGTTGCACGGCTACCTTGCCAACCGGGCGGTGCGCATCTGCGTCAGCGCCGAAGTCGCCGAGGCGATCACCGCCACGGGGCGCGTCAACGGCCCGGTGTTCACGATTCCGAACGGCACCGACTGTACCCCCGTCGAGCCGGCGGAAACGCGCGAAGCCTTCGAGGACCGCGAGGAACCGATCACGATCATCGGCTACAAGTGCCCCGAACTTGCGAACTCGCTTTCACAGCGGTTGGAAAAGAGCGGCGTCGCGCACCGCCTCCTCGTCGACTTCCTCGACCGGGAAACCTTCCTCGGACTACTGCGCCGAACCCGCGTGGCTGTGTGTCTGCCCCGGGAGGAGGAGGGTTTCTACCTGCCCGCGCTGGAAGCGATGGCGGCCGGTTGCACCGTGGTGACCTTGGATTGCATCGGCAACCGGGGGTTCTGCCGGCACGACGACAACTGCCTCGTCGCCGCCCAGGGAGCGGAAGCGCTTGCCGATGTCGTGGGGACCGCCGCAACGCTGCCGTCGGCCGATCGGGAGCGACTTCAAGCCAGCGCCGTTGCCACCGTGCGCGCCCATTCCCTGGACGCCGAACGCCGCCGGTTCGATGACATACTGCGCGACATCGACCGACTCTGGGCGGCGGGTCCGGCCGGAACACCGAGCCGGGCGCGCGTGACCGAGGATCCCACCGAGTCCTTTCGGCCGAAGCTGGACTTTGTCATCGCAGGCGCACAGAAGAGCGGGACCACCGCACTTGCACACTTCTTCTCCCAGCATCCCGACATCACGATGGCCGAGGAGGAGGGCCACCTGTTCGACTCGCCCGACTACTCGCCCACATGGACGCCGTTCGAGATCGACCGACGCTACCGGCGTCGGTTCGAACCCACCGACGGGGCATCGCTGCATGGTGAATCAACGCCGATCTACCTGTTCCTCGCCGACGTGCCGGGAGAACTGGCCCGCTACAACCCGGACCTCCTGGTCATCGTCGCACTGCGCGATCCGGTGGAACGCGCCATCTCCCACTACGCCATGGAGCGGGCGCGCGGCAAGGAACACCTGCCGTTGTGGCTTGCTTTGCTCGCGGAACCGTTCCGCTTGCGCCGCTGCCGAAATCCCCGCGGGCGCGAATCGGCCGCCCGGCGGCACAGCTACCGCTCCCGCGGGCTCTACAGCCGCCAGTTGCTCAACCTGTACAGCGTCTTTCCGCGGGACCGGGTGCTGGTACTGAGGACCGAAGACCTCCTCGCCGACCACGACGCCGTGCTCGAACGCACGTTCGGTTTCCTGGGAGTGCGGCGCGATGTCCGGATTCCACCGGAGATCGTGTTCGCGGGCGAACGGGGGATGCGCAGCCATCGGATCCTGCGCTGGCTGCTGGGTGCCTCCCTGGTGCTGGAGTCGGTACGGCTCCGCCGAGTCCTGGCGCAGCCCTGACCTCGAACTCGCCGGCCGGCGTCAGGACTCGACCACGCGGGGGACCAGCATGTCCAGGCGAGCCCGCGTCTCGCCGCGGAACTCGGACAGTTCCCGGGCTAGAGTCTGGTGATCCTTGCCCAGGTCGTCGACCTTGGCCTCCAGCGACTCGAATCTCCGGCCTACGGAGGCCTCGGACTTCTCGAGTCTCGCTTCGACCGCGGCCTCCCACTTCTCGAATCTCGCTTCGACCGCGCCTTCGAGCCGGTCGAATCTTGCGTCGACGGATTCCAACCGCTCGTCGCTCGCCTCGAATCGCTTATCGATCGCCTCGAACCGCTTGTCGATCGCTTCGAATCGCTTGTCGATCGCTTCGAATCGCTTGTCCAGCACGCGCCACAGGAACGTGCCCAATGCCAGAACGGCCGCTACGGTTGTCGCGCTCGGAATGAGTGCTTCAATGCCCACAACTGGTTCTCTCCATACGTTGACCAATACACGGGATGTCCGCCGGAACGGCATCCGCCATGGCTGCCAACGTCGATGCCAAGGGCGGTTGAATTTCCCAACCAGCATATACCCGATGGCAAGAGAATGGCCAATTTCGTGGCGCGTCCTCGTCGCGTGCGGGCCGGTGCATCGGCTAGTCGGCAAGCCGGGTCGAGCATCCATGTCGCGGACGCGAGCCGGTATCGGACAATGCCGACAGTCGCCGTAGGGAAATGTCGTCCCGCGATGTGGGACTTCGGCTTCCATGGAATAAATGCTCCGTTTGTTGCTAGGCTGTCAGCGGCGCCCTCGCAGCCGGGAGAATTCGCGCAGAGCGAATTGTCGGGGCGACCGCGCGAAGCGGTCGCGTTTTGCTCGGCCCGAGGTTGGCCGGGCAAGTCATTCGGAGCGCCCATGGAGTACCTCGGTCAGTTCCTGCGGATCGCCGCGTTCGCCGCCGTCTGCGGCGTTGCCGGCGCAAGTGCCATGCACGCCCTGGAGATGTCTTTATGGCCCGGTCTCGTCGCCGGCGTCGGCCTGGGCTCGTTGCCGGCGTGGCTGCCCCGCGCGATTCATGGCGTTGAGGCGTCACGTTGCGCCGAGTGGGTCGGCCTCGCCGCTCTCATCGCCATCGCCGGAATCCTGTCCCTCACCGCGCTGCTGCCGGCGCTGGCGGGCGGCGACATGCGCCTCGAGACGACTCTGCCGCTGTTGTTGATCGCCCCCGCGCTGTACGTGATGTACCTGTTCCTCAACCGTTCGGGCCTGGCGTTGCGCGAGGTTTCGGTCGCCGAGCGGCTCGCCGGGGCGCTGTCCGGCCCGCCGCTTGTCCTGTCGCTCGCCATGGGCGTGACGCTCGCCACCTGCACGGTGCTGCTCATCCGCTACGCGGGCCTGAGGGTGCCTGCGTGGGAATTCGTCACCGCACGGTTCACCGACCGGGGGATCATTCCGCCGTTGACCCTCGCGCTGTTCTTCTGGGGTCTGCTGCTGCTCGCCAACAAGACCTGGGTGTTGTGGCGCGAGCGGCGGATGCTCGGCGGGGCGCCCGGCCGAAGTGTACTGGTGCGCGCCCGCGAGGACGCTCTGGTGACCGAGCCGGGCGATACCGACGACTTTCTCGAGATGGTGTGGCGCAAGTCGGCCGACTTCTACATCGTGCCGCGCTACATCAATTGGGCGATTCCCATCCTCGGCTTCATCGGCACCGTGCTGGGCATATCGCTGGCCGCCAACGGCATCCAGTCCGTCATCGGGTCCGGTCGGAGCCTCGTGGACCTGTCGAGCGAGCTCGGCCAAGCCATCGCGCCGCTCGGGATCGCCTTCGACACGACGCTGATCGCGCTGTCGCTGAGCGTGTTCCTGACCCTCTTGCAGGTCGCTCTGCAGCGCTGGGAGGACAACGTCCTGGTCGACTACGAGAGCTGGGTGAGATCGACGGCCGTCCGCCGGAGGTGACCGATGGACACGCCCGCGCCGGGTGATCGCGAGTCCAACAGCGCGCCCATGGTGGAGATTTTCGGTGGCGTCTTCGCGTTGCTGCTGGTGCTCTACCTGTTGATGAACCTGCTCTCCCAGGCGGCCCTGTTCGAACGCCTGGAGACCGCAAAGGAGGAGGGCCTGTACCGCGTCGGTTGGGACGCCGGCGGTTCCGGCTACGTGGTGCTGGCGTTCCCAGCCGAACTGCGCATCGTCGAGACCGGGGAGGCGGTTGCGGTCGACGAGATCTGCGACCCCGGGGGCGAGTTCGTCGACTACGTGAGACGGATCTACCGCGCCGAACGCCAGCAGATCGTGTTCGCGATCCTCGAAGGCGGCGTGCCGACCATGGCGACGGCGCGCAACTGCATCCGCACGGTGCTGCCGGGACGGGAACTCACCATCGGTTGGATCGTCGCCAGCAACGAGCTTCTCAAGTCGGTGTCGCTGAACGACATTCCGGCCTACATCCAGCAGGCGGTCGAGCAGTGAGGACCACGTCGGCGGTGGAGGGCGCGCCGCGCCGCCGAAGCCACGCGTCGGGAAGCCTGTTTCCACCGTTCGCCGGGGTGGCCTTGGCGGACATCCTCGCCAACAGTGCGGCCATCGTCATCATCATGATCGTCGTCACCCTTCTGGCCCGCCGCGAGGAGGAGGAGGACAAGCTCGAACAAGCGGAGGACGTCGCCGTGTTGCTGAGCCGCGAACTGGCTACGTCCTTCGTCATGAACGCCCTGCCGACCAGTGCCCCGGCACGCCTGCACGACTACGTGACCTACCCGCCGGACCGCAATCCCGTGCATGCCGACATGCCGATCGTCGAGCTCCATGCCGGCTACGTGCGCGACTACTACACCGGCCGGGTCTATACCCGCGACGAGCTGCTGCGCCAGGACAACGCCTTCGACGCCTACCTCGGCCGGCTCGCCTTCGAACAGCTCCAGGCCGTGCGGATCGACGTCTATAGCATTACCGAGTTCTACATCGCCATGTCGATCCTGAAGGCGCACGGCGTGCAGCCGCGGCACTGGCATTTCCTGACCGAGGGCGCGAACCGGGAGGTCGGGGACGGGCAGGCGGTGGGTGTCCTCGCCGAGCGCCTGCGTCGTGACCGGCCGGAGTTCGAACCGACGGACGGGTGGCCGGGCTTGGGTTCGTCGACTCGGGGTTCCCGATCGGACGATGTCCGTCGGGGCAGCGCCTTGCCGGGCGATGTTGACCTGGCAGCCGTGGGCCCGGGAACGGAAGCCTATCCCATGGACGGCTTGGGGCTCGGCTCGGCCACGGACGGTCGCGCGGGGGGCACGGAGGACGCACTGGACCTGCCGCCGAACGCCGGCGGGCGGGAGTCGCAAGGGTCGTCGACGAGGCCGGGTGTGCCTGGCGGCGAGGCCCAGGGAACATCGTCCATCCGTTTCCGAACGGCCGAGCCGTTTGCCGTGGAAGGCACGGCCGAGTTGGATTTCGATCTCCACACCGTGCTCCGCGGCCTGTTCACGTTCATGCGGACCGTGCAGGGGGAGGCGGACGCCGGGCGACGATCGGGGCTCGACGCGTTCGACTTCGGTCGCGACATTCTCGCAGCGGCCGAGGACTCGCTCACCGAGGAGGACGAGCGACTGGTCGGCACCCTGGCCCGGGAGTTGTCCGAGCCGGCGGAGGAGCAGAATCCGAACTTGGTGGTGGTGCACCGCAAGGCGGAGAGGCTGCACGGCCAGGCCCTCGGCGTGCCGGTGAATCGGCCTCTTTACATCGCGCATTGGCTGCGAGGACCGGACCAGGGAGAGGAGTCGGGCGAAGTGGAGACGGATGTCACGCTTCGACTGGGCCTGCACGCGGCTATCTACCGGGGCTTGAGGGTGCCGCTGGGTCGGGACGGCTACCTGCTCATGCCGCCGATGGCCGCGCCCGACCTTGAGCCCCGGTGGCGGGTCGTGACGCTGGTCAGTGCCCGGGTGGACGACTTCGTCACCGGTTTCGTGTACGCGGGCGTGGACGAGGTAGGCCGTCTGCGCCTGCCGGTTGACGAGAACGCGGTGGAGATCGGCGGCGTCGCCGTGGAGTCGGTATATCCGCCGGTGGCGCTCCGCGGCGAACGCCGGCAGATCCTGTTCTACGGGCTAATCGCCGCGCTGTTCGCCGCGGGCGTCGTGGTCCGGGTCTGGCGGCGCGCGTGAGTCGACGCGGGGCCACGGTGCGTCGAGTCGCCTTGGGTCTCATCGGCGGCTTTGCGGCGGTCTGCACGCTCGGTGCCTTGTTGGGGTTCTATCCGCTGGTCAGGGACTTCGATACGGTGCATGTCCGGCTCGAGTTCGCCTCCCGGGACGACACGCCCGGCGGACGGTTGGACACCGTGCTCCTCGACGCGCTCGACCATTTCGGCTACCTGCGCACGTTCGATCACGTCTTCGCCGCCGGTGATCGACGTGCGCGGATCGACCGGCCCGTGTGGCTGGACCGCTGCGAGGTTCGCCAGGGGGACTTCCAGCGCTTCGCCCAGTGGTTGCCGTTCAATACCGGGTCGGCCTCGGTGGCCCCCGGCCAGCCCGCAGGTTGGCGGCACCTGAGCGACACCTGGGACCACGCCGTGAGCGGTCGCCTGGACGCCCCCGCCAACGGCATCACCTGGTACGATGCCTGGGCCTATTGCGACGCGGCGGGGGGGCGCCTTCCCCATGTCGACGAGTGGATCGCGGCGGCGACGGGCACGGAACAGCGTCTGTATCCCTGGGGGGACGACTTTCTGGCCGACGGCTGGCCGTATCTCGATCCGCTGTTGAACGCGGCGCGGAAGTGCGGCGAGCAGCCCCGGGCGGATACGCCGGGCGGCATCGCGGACATGGGTCACAACGTCGCCGAGTGGGCCCTCGGCGACGGTTCGCCAGCGGCGTCCCTCGTAGCGGGCGGCAACGGCTACAACGCGCCCCGCGAGCTCTACAGCCTGGCGATCCTCTATCGGCACGCGCCTACGACGTACCGTTCGCCCTACCTGGGCTTCCGCTGCGCGTACGACGCGCCACCGGTCACACCGCCTTGGCGTACCGTCCCGCAGGCGGTGGTGTTGCCGGTCGGCGAATACCGGGTGGGTGTCCCCGACGGTGCCCGTCTGCCGGGGCTGCTCGCCCACATGCCGCGCGAGCGGCTCGATCTCGTCGCGCGGATGTTCGAGCGGCCGAGCGCATCTGGGGCACGGCATGGAACCGCAGTGGTCGATCTGCACGTCACGGCGCGCGAGATCACGCGCCGGGAGTACGCCGCCTTCCTCAACGACCCGTTCGTGGCCGCGGGATTCCACGCCGACGCCAGCCAGCCTCGAGAACACTCGCATCGGCCGCCGGACTGGGATCGCCAAATGACCGAGCCCGGTCTGCCGGTCGTCAACGTCGATTGGTGGTCGGCCTACGCATTCGCCTCCTGGGCCGGCGGCCGCCTGCCCTCTGCCGAGGAGTGGGAGAGCGCGGCTTCCGGACAGGGCCGGCGCCCCTATCCGTGGGGCGAGGACCACATGGAGATCACGACGCCCGACGAAGGCGGCGTCCCGAGCCTACGCGTGGTACATGCCGACGATCCCGACGCCACCCCCGAGGGGCTGCTCGCCATGGGCGGCAACGTCTCGGAGTGGACGCGCAGCGTGTCCAGCGCAAGCGGGCGCTACTCGATGGTCGTCAAGGGCGGCAACTACCTATTGCCGGGCGTCGAGACGGCCCGCATGGATTTCCGCAACCATCTCTCACCCAACCACCGCTCACCGGCCCTGGGCTTCCGCGTCGTCTTCGACCGGCCGCGCTAGCCCAAGTTTACCAAGGGCTTTGAGAAGTCTTTTCGGATCAATGGTCTACGGGCGAGCGGAGGGCGTTAGGGCACTACAGGTGGGCCCGACGTGGATGGCGATGCAGATCTACCGACACCTGAACGCGGAGCTGCGTCGCGCCATGGACGAGTCGATCGCCTGGATGGACGAAAGCCTCGCCCGCGGCGACTTCAAGGAGGGCGTGGCGTCGTTCGTCGCGCGCCGGCCGCCGAAGTTCGCGCCGATCGAGGTCGACTGACCACCCCTCACGCGGAGACCGTAGGGGTGACGCTTGGCGTCGCCCCGCCGAACGTCTGTGGTGGTTGGACACCGGACGGGGCGAGCCCGATGCCCGAACTCGGACTCGGGCGGCGGGATGAGTTGCTGGTGGAGTTGGCCGGTGTGGGCGTCAACGGCCGGGGACACTGACACGACGCGGCACGACATCCCATTGCCGAGCGACCCCGCAGGCGGCAGGCGGCGCTCGCGGAAGGAACGCCGACGCGGCAAAAGCTCCGGGAGAGTCGGAGTCGCGTCGCCTTATCCGACCGCGACTTCGTCGAAGTGCGCCAAGCCCTCGTAGATCGGGTCGCTCGGCTCGTCGTCGCACAGCAGGAAGAGCCCATCCCGGGCGCGGGTCATGGCCACGAACAGTTCGGTCGTGTCCAAGGCCCGGCGCTCCTCGTACTCCTCAGTGGTCTGCCATGGCCGCTTGGGCGAGGGGAAGGAGTCATCTCCTAACCCGAGGAGGAAAACGACCTTGAACTCCAGACCCTTGGCCCGTTTGAACGTGCCGATCTTGACTCGGCTCGTGGACGTGCCAACGAAATCCGCTAGCGGCTGGCAATCGACCTTCATCGTCTGGAGCCCGCCTTGGACCTGGTTGACCAGTTTGTTGGTGGGCGCGAGGACACCAATGTCGCCGAGGTCCAGATTCGCGGAGCCCGCCAAGCGTTTTGCCGTTTCGGCGACATACCGAATCTGTCCCCCGAAGTCGCCAGCTCGGACCAAGGCTGGCCTGACTCCCTCGCGCGTGCCGACGCCGCGTGCGTCGTCATCTCCGCGCCGGTAGGTCTCACCGAGGTCGTCGACCTCCGCCGAGCCGGTGCAGGCCATTGCCGCGCTGATGATCTCGTGGCTGTTGCGGTAGTTCACACGAAGGACCGAACTGTTGCCGCGCACATCGATGCCTGCCTGCGCGAGGGTGAACCCCCCCGGGTAGATTTTCTGGGCACCGTCGCCAACGATGAACAGGCCATTTGGCGCATCGGGTTGGCTTGCCGGCGCTACAAGCGCCTGGACGAACTGCAACCCGACCAGCGTAAAGTCCTGGCCCTTCGTCGACGATGGCTGAATCGTACGTACGCCTCGGTTGCTGCCGAGCCAGATCCCGGGCCTGTCTCACAACGTCGGGGAAGTCCATCACCCCTTCCTCGGCCAGCCTCCGGTCCCATTCATACCGGAGCTCCCACGTCTGGCGGCGCATGGCGGACGTGAAGCGCGTCCGGCGCCCCGTCCGTTCCATCACCAGATACTCGTCGAGCGAGTCGATCCCGCGACCTTTAATCACTTCCCTGACCTCGTCGCGGACGTAGTACTTCGTCAGCCGGGCGGTCCGCAGTGGGGTACCCGATCGAACGACATCCGTCCAAGCCGCATCGAAGGCCCGGTCGATCGTGGGCGGATCGAGCACAGGTACGACACCGGACTCCCGGCAGACCTTGTTGGCGAGCCTGTCGACGTGGACGAACTCGACGGTGCCGGGAACGGCGTTCGGGAGTCGGCGGTACAGGTTCTCGAAGACGGGCGGCAGGCTCTTGATGAACGTGGTGAAGAGGATCGACGGCTTTCTCGGTGCCGAGTCGCGCCGCGCCAGCGCGGCCGCGCGGTGGATCGCGACCACGGTCTTCCCGGTGCCCGCCGAACCGCGGACGCGTGCGGGACCGGTGTAATGCCGATCGACGATTGCACGCTGCTCCGGATGGAGGAACAGCATCCAGTCTTCGATGGGGCCCGAGAGAAGCCGCTTCATCTCGTCCGCATCGAGAAGCGATGAAAGGCCTGCCAATGCGCCACGTTCTACGATCGCGTCTCGGAAGTCGGCGGCGCTTTCGTCACCCAACATCTCGGGCTGGAAGTATTCCTCCGGCGATTTCTCGATGCACTCAAGCGCGAGGTCGAGCTTGGCCTCGGGCAACCGATCGAGCAGCGCGTCTTCGTCGCGGACATCCCGCAATACGGCAACGTCCTGCTCGTCGAAGCCGGCTCGCAGCAGTTCGGGCGTGGACCAATGCTCTAGGATCGAACGACCCGGAGCATCCATGGGTGCGGTTGATGCCTTGTCTTGGCTCGTGGCCTCGGCGTCACCCGTCGAGCCGTTCCCGGCCGCCAAGCGAATCAGTTTGGGCGCTCCGGCTTTTGGCACAACGAAGGCCGACTTGTCCGCCAAGTCGTAGACGGCTTTGTGCTCCCCGGCAAACAGGGCAACGGTGGTTTCACCTTCGCGTGCGGCGAGGACGCGCAGGCTTTGGGAGGCGCGGAAAGTCCAGAGTCTCTTCGCGCGGGCGCGTCCGTGGAGTTTCTCGAAATTGAGCCCGGGATTGGCAGGGTTCGCTTGCAGACGCTGGACCGCTTGGAGAACCCTCGCGGCCGAGGCTGGGTCCAGTTCCTCCAGCGAGGGCAGGAAGTCCGGACCAAGGGCGACCTGCATCACGACTGGATACTCACAGTGCCTGAAATCAGCGCTCTCGCGCACTCGTAGTGCCAGTTCGTCCGGGTGGACGTCTCGAACCGAACAAGGCGACAGTCCCCGGCATCTGGCGCGTTCTTCGAGTTGTAGAAGATGATGCGCTCGCTGGTCGAACCGGCGGTCAGTTCCCGGAAAAGCGCCACATAGTCCGTGCCGCCCAGGAACACGATTGGCCGGTCCCGGTCGTCCGGCAGCATGCGGAAATCCGCGAAGTCGTCATCTCGTGCGTTACGCCTCTTGTAAGGGTCGGCTTGACTGGTGAACGTGATGTCGTAGTACGGGGTGGGAAAGTTCGCCGCCAGCAGACCCCATCCAGCGGAGAGGATGAACAGGTTCTCAAGACCGAACGCGGTAGCAAGCTCGCCGTAGACGGCCGGTCTGTAGAGTTGCCACGCCGGTAGGAGTCGGAGACTGTTTTCGCCACGGCGTCCGTTGCAGTCAAGCAGATGGGCTCGCCAGGTTCTCCCATCGTCGGCGACATCGTCGGGTCGTCGGTAGAGCACGTCCTTGGTCCTCGGCGCCTGGTCGGGTCGCGCCACGAAGGTGATGGGCTTGCCGTGCTCGCCAACGAGACGGCCCGCGTCAGGCTGCTTTTTGGCGGCGCATTGGATGACGACCGTGAGGTCGCGCTGGCCGGTCGGCTTTGGACTCGACGGCAAGTGCTTGCCCCTCGGCTTGCGCGGCGTGGCCGACCCGCCAGACCTCAAGGCAGCGCTTCGGGCTGTGTCGGCTCGTGTCCGACCGATTGCGTAGCGGAACGCCGTCTTTGTGCTTTGGTGCGGCCCGATCCGCTCGATCATTTCGAGCTCGCCGAGCCTGAGGAAGGCTTTGGATTGAAGCGCGCTACAGACGTTGGGCGCTCGACCGCCGAGGCTCAACGCCCGACAGATGTCGCCTGCGCGGATCGTTACGGCTACTTCGCCGGCGGCTCGCGCCGGCTCCACGTAGTGCTGCAGGGCGTAGCGTCGGATGTCATCGGCTTGGCTCACTGCTTGGACTCCTCCACGAGCTGTTCGTCGACCAACCTGCCGAACACCTCGAGGAATCGTGGGTCGTAGGAGTGCTCGACGTGTTGCTGGTTCCAAAGACCGGATTGCCTGACCCTCGGGCGGTCGCACTGGTGCCCGAGCCAAGCGGGTGAAGCGGGATCGCAAGGTGTACGGTCGAAATTGCTGAGGAGACCGATGCTGTTTCGTTCGACATACGCGCGCTTGCTTTGGGTGCCAGGTTCGTCGTCGACTTGCAGCCACAGGAACGGCATCTCACCGATCACCGAGGAGACCTGCTTCTCCAATGGAGTTTCCGCGTCGCGTGTCCCTCGGTCGGCGGAGCCGCCCTGCCCCCAGGTATCGACGGCGCCGGATAGCTGGCTACGCATGAGGGCCGTGCCGACCAGGAGGCGGAAGATCGAACCGCGGTGATTGCCACCGCCGGTGGCGGCAACCCCACGATGGCTCGACAGCCGGTTCCACAGCGAGGTCCGCGACCCTGCCGCCACGGCGTGGGTGCCAACTCGAACCACGCGCGGCCCCGTGCCGGAGTCGGTACGCAGTTCGTTGGGCTCAAAGAAGAAGTAGACGCCGCGGCGTGGCCAGGCCATGCGGCCGGTACACTGTGACAGCAGCCGCGCGCCGCCGACGCCCTCGCTTAGGCGTTCCAGAAACGCGTAGAACTGCGCCACGTGATTGATTCGGCTTTTCACTGGTCGCATCGCTTGAAGGTAATACCCCGTTCTCCTCCGTGGGTCGGATCGTACACGAGGCTACGTTCGACGCGTACGGCGGTCTGCCAATCGCGACGAGGAGGGGTTCGCCGGGTTCGCCGGTGATTCGGATGTGTGGATATGTGGGCCGACGTTGCCGCGCAACAAGTCGCTGCGCTTGGGCACCATTGGGTTCCTGAATCTCGACGGTGGCGTCATCGACGCCGAACTCTGGCAGTTGACCGCAGGCGGCGCTGAACGAATCCGCGAATAGCAGCCGCTGGTCTTGGGGGCGGCTGCCGCGGCCCCGCGCGACAAGCTCATCGGCTGGTCGCGGGCACTGCGCGAGAAGGACCTGCCACTCGTCGTCGACAACCCGCGCTTCCTGATCCTGCCTTGGATCAGGTAGCCCAGCTGTCCTATTGGTTATTGGTTGTACAAGTCCGCAAGACCGACCACAATCCGCGTCCGTCTGCGACGAACGAGAAGTTCCCCATGCAAACCGTGTCGTTTTCGGAGGCCCGTGACCGGCTGAAGTTCGTTCTCGACAAGACGGTTGAGGACGCCGACATTGCGATCATCACGCGTCGCAATGCACAGGACGCGGTAGTGATGTCCGTCGACTACTACAACAGCTTGATGGAGACCGTCTATCTCCTCCAATCGCCGACCAACGCCGCGCACCTGGCGGAATCGATCAGGCAACGCCGGGATGGGAACGCCGTCGAACGGGGTTTGGTAGACGTGTGACCGGAGATCGCTGACCCCGGGCCTACCTTCTGCTTCCTGCAATGGCCTCGGAAGGTGGCAGGACGCTCTCGTGGACCATGGCCGCTTGGAACGACTACCTGTATTCGCAGGGACAGGACAAACGGACCCTCCGGAGGATCAACGGATTGGTGCACGACGTGCTACGTTCGCCGTTTTCCGGTGTCGGTCGTCCAGAAGCGCTAAAGGGTGAATCTAGCCGGTCTCTGGTCGCGCCGCATCGACAAGCGTCATCGGTTGGTCTATGCCATCGACGACGAGCGGATCACGGTCATTTCGTGCCGTTACCATTACTGTGGATAGCGGTCCGGGGAATGTCAGCCCGCCGAGCCGGTCGCGTGCATCCTGCTACCAGACGAACAAGACACCAGACTTGGTCGGAAAAAGACGTTCGGAGCGCAATGTATCGGCGACAGCTCGATGTTAGTTGTATTCGGGCCAGAACGGATCCTCCAACTAGGCGATACAGTCAAGGTCCGCTATCGATTCGACGCCGAGCCGGCTGACGAAGCAACGATGATTTGGGGCGAGAGTTATGCAATGTTTATCGGAGAGGCAGCGCGCGTGTTCCTTACCCGTGCAGCTAAGAGCGACAAGCTCATTGTGAAGGTCGCAGACTCAGCTACACTTCGTTTCGACCTTCTGTCCGCGCGGATGGACATAAGTGAATTCCTAAAGTGGTGTGCCACGTATTCGAGCACCACAATCGTAAACGTAGACGAGAAAACCGATCAGGGGTTGATAGAGTTGCCGTTGAGACCACTGGATTAACGCCTTCGCCGTGAACCGCCTGACCGCCGTCGAATTTCCCTCCCCAGTTCATTCGCCGAACTCCCTGACGATCCGTGGACAGTGACGCTGGAATGCCGGTCGGGTGGTCGGCTGCGCCTCGACTCTCTCGTTGCCGTATCCGACTGCCAGACCCTGCGTTCTCGTTGCGCCCGACCAATTGGAGAACCGCCAGCTGACCAAACCAACCACGGTGTAGCCCTGCTTCATTTTCGAGACGGCTAGCCTTGTGGAGTGACGGAGGTCTCCCGTTGGTGGATGTGGTGGGTACGGGACGGTACATTGGCGGAGTCGCCGCCATTGGAAATAGGGAAGACGTCAGAGGGTCCTTTCCCGATAGTCACCCCGCTCTCTAGGAATGCTCTGATCAAGCCATCCCTGGCTTGATCAGAAACGCAAGAACAAGAGCGCGGTCTTTTGTTTGCTTGCAAATTCAACTCCTTGCGTCCTTGAATTTGGCGGCACATCCCTGTGCCGCGCTAGGGAAGGTCTTAATCAGACCTTCCCTAGAGGTAGATCGTCAGAGAGGTATAGATTCCGATCTGAACGTCTTGGTAGGGGAGTCGGTGACGAATGGAAATACATGTGCCTCTGCGATGACGTCACGGTCTGGTCCCGGACAGCTCACATAGACCCTCGCCTGTTCCTGCAGCAGATCGTCGAATTGGTGGTTGTCCTTGAATTTCGCGAGCCCGAATACACTTCCACCGAGCGCGTTTCATACTCCCTCAGCCAGTCGGTCAATCGCGGTCCGGGGTTCGTGGCCGGCGGCAAGCAGAGTGCCCACCCCCTCCAGCGTGTTGGCGGCCTGGATGCCGCGGTAGAGCGTAAGCGGAAATACTCGGTCCATCCCCCGTCGGGTCGCTCCGACCCAATTGCGCAGGAGATAACGGACAATGAACAGGATCACGACAACGGCTGCCATCATGATGTGCCAGTTGTCGGCGATGAACGTACCGACCGCATGGAGGGCGTCGGCCAGCGGATGCAGTTGGAAATTCTGGTCCGCCTGCTCGAATCGGGGCCACACCTGGGCGGAGAAGAGCGCATACAGGGTCTCGGCGACGGCCAGGTAGAGGACGGGTCTGCCGAGCTGAGCGGTCACGCCGCGGCGGGCTTCCTGCTGGTCGCGCAGGCGTGGAAGCACCGGCAGTCCGGTCTCCGACAGGTCGCCGCTCTCCCGCGCGGCGCCGATCGCGGCGGCTACGTCGAAGCGGAACATGGACTCCATGGCCTGGTCCACCGGGGCGCCTTCGTCCAGTTTGCGCAGCAGCACGCCGGCTACGGCACGGTCCAACGGTTGGCCGACATCCTGGGTGTGTCCGAGCACGGCGGGCAGGGGCAGGCCGTCGCTCAACAGCCGGATCAAGCTGTCGAGGAAGTCGATCTGCTTCGACACGGACAGGCGGAACTGCCAGCGCAGGAACGCTTCCTCGAGGCCTGCCTGCGACTGGACCGGCTGACTGAGGATCACGCCCGGTCCTCCTCGTCGGGGTCGACGGCCGGGTCGGCATCGCCTGCGTAGGAGTGGGCGTATTGTTCCTCGTCGAGGGGGCAGACGAGCTTCTCGACGTCGCGGGGATCGACCCAACCGGCGCGGATGTACTCCATCGCGTGGTCGCGGATGGACGGCCACTCCTCGTTGCGCAGGGCGGCCCGCCATGCGTTCCAGCGCCTGTGCCGGATGAACTCGCGGGCCTGGTCGTCGATGACCACCACCTCGGCGACTAGGAGCCGCCCCTGGATTCCCGTACCGAGGCAGGATTCGCACGCCTTGTCGATGCCACGCAGACTGACCCTGAGGTCGCTGGGGAACATGGCCGAGAGTCGCTGGATGGCCGAGGACTCGTCCTCGCCCACGCTCCCTTCGTTGGCCTCGGCCTCGGGCATCTCGATGTTGTGAATGCCGTGAGTCCGTTCCAGGCGAATCTGCGCCAGCGGTCGTCGGCACTCGGTGCACAGCTTCGGCACCAGCCGCTGATTGACCATCAGCCGCAGGAAGTTGGGGTCGTATAGCATCTCGCGCTCGACGCCGAGATCCTCCATGCGCGTGGGAATCGACAGCACATTGGCAGCGTGCAGGGTCGTCAGGGTGAGCTTGCCCGATGTGGCGAGGTCCTGGATGGCCTCGGCCGTGTCCCCGTCCTTGATCTCGCCGAGTACGTTGATGTTCGAGTCACAACGGTTGAGGCCACCCAGCAGCGCTTTCCAGCCGGCATGTTCGACGAGGCCGCTGACGGACACATGGGTGACGTGCTCGAGTTCCCGTTCAACCGGCTCTTCGAGGGAAGTGATCTTGCGCCTCGCCTTTTCCGTCGGCGTGAAACCGTCCAGCAGGGCGGTCAGCGACGAACTCTTGCCGGATCCCGTTGGTCCGGAAGAGACGATCACGCCGTAGGGCTTGCGGATCGCCTCGCTGAGCTTGCGGAGGTGCGATGGTCGGTAGCCCAACTCATTCAGCCCCAGGGGTTTCTGATCGGGCTTCCAGACGCGGATGAAGATGTCCACCCCAGGATCTCGGGCGCGGTCGCGAACCGAAGTGCGATCGTCTGATCGCCCACCTTGGTCTGCGCCGAGGCGTTGAGCGGTTCGGTGGTCGTGAACTGACGCGAGCCGCGCTTCGCAAGCCGCGTGAACATGTAGTTGCCGAGCTGCTTGATGATCGGAACCGTGACCAGCGGCCGGACCTCACCGGTGATCTCCCGCATTTCGCCGTCCACCAGAAGCGGACGATGGCGGTGTCCGGCTCGCGCATCTCGAAGTGGATGTCGGATGCGTTGACGGTCAAGGCCATCTTCAGGAGTTCGCGCAGCTTCGACTGCACCTCGGTCTCGGTCAGCGTCTGGTCGGGGTTGACGGCCTTCGCCACCAGCCGGGTCACCGCCGGATGGATTTCCACCGGCCAGCCCTTGAGCGCCAGCAGCGAGGCGGTGGATTCGACTTCTGTTGGGGTCGTCGGTGATGATCCAGCAGGCTTCGACCCCGTCCGGGCCCTGGGCGAATCCTGACGGCGGCATGGTCGCCGCAGGTGCGCTTGACCCAGTCGCGCACACCCGGTTCGGTGATCGGCTTCAGATCCTGGTACATGAGGTCCGCCTCTTCCAGGATGGGATGCGTTTTCCACAACTCAGCCAGATGACGGATACGGGTAATCTCGGTCACGGCCGGTGTCGCCAGGACACTGTCTTCGGTGGCCGGCATCGCGGCCGGGTCGACCGATTCGCCGTCTTCTTCGACGGGAGCCGCGGGCCGTGTCGGGGAGAACCGACCGAGCAATGCGCCGAGGCCGCGAGACCGAGGACGGTTGGCGATCGGCTTGGTGGCGGTCAGCGGCCTTTGTGGCTGGTCTTGTGGCTGGGCGGTCTCGCTCATGGCGACGACTGGATTCGCTAGGTTCCGATTCCGAACTAGCGCGGCGTTCGGTAGCGGTTCACTAGCGCGCTCCCGAGTCCAACTGACTGGTGAGTCCCAGGTTGCCGGCGGCAGGTCGGGGAGACTCGGCGCGGTCGACTCGGCCTCGCCGGCAAAGGTGGATGTAGACAACGCAAACGACGCCAGCACGACGGCGGCAGGCGCGATCCATCGCATCGTCAAGAGCTTTCCGCACCTCCGCGGCCGTTTGCTCAACATGGCGTCCCAAACCCGATTCGGCAGTCGCGGACTCTGCCATCAAAAGGGTTGTATTGCGCAGCCCGAATGGGCTGGTAGCTTGGCTGGTAACTAGGGCGAGAGTGTTAGTCCGGGCGGTTTTCGGGCTTGTGGGCGGATAGGCGGAGTGGTCAACGGAACGGTCATCGGACACACCCCACGACGGCTGTCGGTTATTCTTCGGGCGCAACCAATGGAGGCAGTGATGTTCGATTTGACGGGAAAGGTCGCGCTGGTTACGGGCGGCAACGGCGGCATCGGCCTGGGCTTCGCCGAGGGCTTGGCGGAGCACGGCGCGGGTGTGTGCATCTGGGGCACCAACGAGGACAAGAACGCCGCGGCCAAGGAGACTCTTGAACGCCACGGTGGCCGGGTCGCGGCTCTCAAGTGCGACGTCGGCGTCGAGGGGGAGGTGGTGGACGCGTTCGCGGAGACCCTCGCGGTCTTCGGCCATGTCGACGCCTGTTTCGCCAACGCGGGCGTGGGCGGCGGCGGGGCGCAGTTCGACGCCATGACCGAGGCGGAGTGGCACCGCGTGTTCAAGGTCAACATGGACGGTGTCATGTTCACCTTCCGCGAGGCGGTCAAGCACATGCGCGAGAGCGGCCGCGGCGGTTCACTGGTGGTCACCAGCAGCGGCACCGCGCGATTCGGCGCGGCGGGAAGCGAACACTACTCGGCCACCAAGGCGGGCGTCATCGCGCTCATCCAATCACTGGCGGTCGGCCAGGCACGCTACGGCATCCGCGCCAACGCCGTCATCCCGGGCTGGATCGAGACCGCCATGACCGAACGAGCGTTCCAGACCGAAGCGTTCCAGACCCGGGTCATCAAACGGATTCCCCAGCGCCGCTGGGGCCAACCCGAGGACTTCAAGGCCATCGCGGTGTATCTCGCAAGCGACGAGAGCAGCTACCACACCGGCGACACCATCGCCATCGACGGCGGCGTGTCCCATTTCTAGCCGCATACCCCATCCAATAGGGACACCCACCGTCAGGGAGGCATCCAAGGAGTCGGCGTCGGTTCAGGGCGTCGGTTCAAGGCATCCAATAGGGACACCCACCGTCGCTCAGGCACCGTCGTTCAGGGACACCCACCGTTTTTTTCGCGCCGAAAGTTTGCCCACAACGAACGTATGCGTGCGATCGCGCGGACCGCGGAACGGCTTGGCGGGGAAGCTGGGGTCTATCGGGGCGGCGTGGTCGGAACTTCGGCTCGGGCGGGCCGCCGCGGACGCGGTGGACGGTGGGCGCTGGTCGTGTCAGGCGAGGGCGGGGATCCAGCGGGGCACGGACTGCTCGACGATGCGCCGGCGGAAGGACCGCACGAGCTTGAGCCAGGACCCGGCGTCGCCGAGCTCCGGCGGCGCGCGCCCCTCCGGCGTGTCGTCGCGGAGCAGCCCGCCGGTCCACTCGACGTGGGCGCGGTACTCGCGCAGGGTCAACCCGAGGGTCGGCGCCGGCGGCCGGGCGGTGGCGACGCGGCGGTCGCGCACGACGAGCGGGGCGAGAGGCTCGTCGAGGCGCTCCGGTTCGGTCTCGGCCTCCTCGAGGCGGCGCCGCAGGCCGGTGTGCTGCGGGGCGTCGACGCGGTCGGCCATGTCGGCGCGCACGGGGTTGAGCGCGTCGTAGGCCATGCACGCCCACACGGAGCGCTCGTCGGGGAGGTCCTTGGAGGCGAAGCGGCCCTGCCAGAACCTGCCGGTGCAGCCGTCCTCGAGGTTGGCCCGGCGGGCGACGGTCTCGTTGAGGCGTGACATGTACCAGGACAGGTCGCCGAGGCGGTCGCGCAGCACGGCGAGGCGTTCGGGGTCGTCGAGCAGGGCGGCGACCCGGGCGTCGAGGTCGTGCGGGTCGCGGGGCGGGTAGATCCGCAGCCAGCGCCGGGCGACCTCCTCGTCGCCGAGTTCGAAGCGGTCCTTGGGCCGGTAGTCGACGACGAGGTGGTAGTGGTTGGACATGACGGCGTACTCGGCGACGTGGACGGTGAACAGCTCGGCGAAGTGGAGCATGAGGTGTTCGATCCAACCGCGGCGGTGGGAGAGGTCGCGGCCGGTGACGGGGTCGGGGCCGCAGAGCATGGCGCGGCGGACGCAGCGGCCGCCGAGGTGGTAGAAGCCACCGTTCTCGCGGTCGATGAGTTCGGATCTCGGGCGCGTCATGGCGGGCATTGTCCGTCGCCGGACGCGGCGGGGCTGACAGCCGATGACCCGGGCGCTTGTAGGAAATCCCTGCAATTTCGAGCCGTCTACGAGGCAATTGCCGTTCGGGTGCATGAGAGTCCCACGGCCGCCCTATTCCAGGTCGCGGAACCGACGGTGGGTGTCCCCTTGGCTCGGCGTTGGCTCGGCGACGGTGGGTGTCCCCTTGGCTCGGCCTTCCCCTTGGCTCGGCCTTGGCTCTGGCGCCCTTGGTTTTCGACGGTGGGTGTCCCCTTGGCTCGGCGGCAGTGGGTGTCCCCTTGGCTCGGCGCTTGGCTCGGCGTCGACGGTGGGTGTCCCCTTGGCTCCACGGTGGGTGTCCCCTTGGCTCGGCGGTGGGTGTCCCCTTGGCTCGGCGAAGTCCGACAGGGTCCTCTAGGCGACTGCTTTGGCCCGCCGGACCACCTCGTTTTGGCGTTGGCGGCCCGTCACGATCATGGCCAAGGCCGGTACCACGAACAGGATCATGACGCTGGCGAAGAGGATGCCGGTGGCGAGGCTGACCGCCATCGGGATCAGGAACTGGGCTTGGGTGTCGGTCTCGAACAGCATGGGCGTCAGGCCCAGCGCGGTGGTGGCCGTGGTCAGGAAGATCGCCCGGAAACGGTGCCGGACGGCTTCCACGATGGCTTCGGCGGGCGTGATTTCCGATGCTTGGCGGATCTTGTTGTAGCGGTCGAGCATCACCAGCGAGTCGTTCACCACGACGCCGCTCAAGGCGACCATGCCGAAGATCGAGATGAACGACAGGTCGTAGCCGAGCAGGAAGTGGCCGATCACCGCTCCCGATGCGCCGAGCGGAACGCCGGCGAGGATGATGAGCGGCTCGGAGTAGCTCCGGAGCTTCGAGGCGAGTAGTACGAAGATCACCAGTAGCGCGACGATCGCAAGATCACCCAGCGCGGCCATGTCCTGGGCCTGGCCCCGGCCGAACCCCGATTGGATGATGGTGAGACCCGGGTGGCCCTCGCGCAGCGCCGGTATCACCTGTTCGCGGACGATGGCGTCGGCTTCGGTCGCGGTGACGATGTTCGTGTCCACCCGGCCGCGTACCGTGACCACCCGCAGCCCGTCGACCCGGTCGATGGACGAGAAGTCGCGCGACTCCACCACCCGCGCCACCGCCGAGAGCGGCGCCTCGGTGCCGTCGGCGAGGCGAATGCGGACCTTGAAGAAGTCCCGGGCGCTACGGCGCTGCTCCTCCGGGTTGCGCACCATGACCTTGATTTCCTGGCGGCCACGCTGGATGCGCTGCACCTCGTTGCCCCAGAACGCGCCACGGAGTTGGTGCGCGATATCGGCCGGCGTCAGACCCGCGGCCTCGCCGGCGGTGGTGAGTTCGATGTCGTACTGGCGTTTGCCCTCGTTGGCCGTGTCGTCGACCTCGACCATGCCGGAAATGCCCCGATAGCCACGCTTCATTTCCTCCACGGCCACCATCAGAACGGCGTCGTCGGGGTGCGCGAGTTCGTACTCGATGGAGACCTGGTCGGAAAAGAACGACGACGAGAACGTCAGGCGCTCGGCACCGGCGACCTCGCCGACCCTGGCGCGCCAGACCCTTTCGAGTTCCTGTGCCGATTGCGTTCGCCCGACCTTGAGCTGGACCTGCACCATGGCGACGTTGCTGGCGATGTCCATGCCGCCGGTGGCGGTAGGACCGATGGAGTCCCGCGCCCGGCCGCCCACCGTGACGCTCACCGCACGGAACGGCGAACCCTCGACCTCGGCGTTGGTCGCATGGGCCGCAGCCGTGATCTTCTCGGCGGCCCGGCGGGTGATCTCGAAGGGCGTGCCGACCGGAAACTGTACGTCTGCGGTGATGCCGTCCGGTTCCAGGTTCGGCATGAAGTTGAACCGGACGATCCCCGTGCCCGCCAGGGCTACGGCCACCAAGACGAACGCCACGCCGCCGAGCAGCGTGAGATAGCGGTACTGGACCGCCGCCGCCACGGCGGGAACCAGGGTGTTGTCGCGGAACCGGCGCACACCACGCGCGACCCAATCCTGAAAGACGTCCAGCGGCCAACGACTCCAGCGGCCACCGTGGGAGAGGTGCGCCGGGAGGATGTAGAACACCTCGATGAGCGACATCGCGAGGACGGTGATCACGACGATGGCGACCACCCCCAGGATCTGCCCGAAGGTTCCCGTGACGAACATCAGCGGCGCGAACGCGGCCATGGTCGTCAACACGCCGATGAGCACCGGTCCCTGGACGCCGTGGGCACCGGCGATCGCCGCCGCAGGACCCGCGAGGTGGCCGGCTTCCTGTTCGGCGACGATGTTCTCGCCCACCACCACGGCGTCGTCCACCACCACGCCAAGCACCATGATCAGCGCGAACAACGACACCATGTTGATGTTGACGGCGAGGAAGTCGAACAGCAGAAACGCGCCGAGGAAGGAGATGGGAACGCCCATGGCCACCCACATCGCCAGCCTGAGGTCGAGCATGATGACGAGGAACAGGAACACCAGGGCGAACCCAAGGATGCCGTTGCGCACCAAGAGGTTCAGGCGGGCGGCGAGGGCGTCCGTCTGATCCTCCCAGATCGCGACGTCCACGCCCGGGGCCGGCTGGTAGGTCGCGAGCAGTTCCTTGATCGCGTCCGCGATCGCCAGCACGTCTTAGGCCTCGGACTTCTGCACGCGGACGAAGACGCTCTGCCGACCGTTGTACTCGTTCAACAGATCGACGTCGGCGAAACCGTCGCGCACCGTCGCGACATCGCCCAGGCGGAGGATGGCGCCATCGGGTCGCGCGCGCAGGACGATGTCCTCGAACTCCTCGCCGCGCTCGCGTTTCAGGTTGGTGCGCAGCAGCACATCGCCCGCGTCGGTGCGCAGTTCGCCGGACGACAGGTTGAGTGACGAGCGGCGGATGGCCGCGGCCACGTGGTCGATGGTCAGGTCGTAGCGCCTGAGATCCTCCTCGCGGACCTCGATGGCGATCTCGTAGTCCCGGGCGCCGGACAGGCTCACCAGGGAGACCGCGGGAAGCGCCAGCAGCGCTTGCTCTAGGTCCTCCGCTCCACGCCGCAGTTCCGCCTCGGACAGTTCCGAGGACACGACCAGCGTCATGACGTCGCTGACGGTCTCGGCGGCCACCACCTCGGCCTGCTCGGCTTCCTCGGGTGGAAAGTCCGCCAGCCGGTCGACCGCCGCCTCGACGTCGTCCCGGACCCTTTTCGAGTCGACGAAGTCCTTCAACTCGATGGTGATGGCGCCGACGTTCTCCGATGCCTTGGAAGTGATCCGGTCGACACCGTCGATGCCGGACACGGCCTCCTCGACCCGACGCGTGATGCCCTCCTCGACTTCGGTGGGCGTCGCGCCCGGGTAGGCCACGGTGACGATGACGATCCCCGGTGCGATGGTGGGGAAGATCTGCGCCGTCAGACGCATTCCGGCCAGCAGCCCGCCCACCAACATGAGCGTCATGATGAGATTGGCGGCGACCGGGTTCTTGGCGAAGTACTGGATGAAACCCCGGTCGGGCAGCGTCGGGACAACCGTCGGTGACGCGGTCGACTCGCTCATGGGGCTCCCGGGTGCATGCCGGCGCTTTCCGTGTGTGCGACCTGCACCGCCTGTCCCTGTTCCGCGCCCGGTACGGCACCGAGGACGACACCGTCACCCGGATCGAACGCGGCCACGATCCAGCCGTCGGCGGTACGGCCAAGCGTGCGTGCCTCCACCTCCTGCAATTCGCCATCCGCAACCATCCAGACGCGGTTGTTGACCTGTTCAGCGGCCTCGGGAAGGAGAAAACTGTCGGCGAACACCGGACCGTCGATCTCGACGTCCACGAAAGTACCCGGCACCGGCGGCTCGCCGGCCACCTTGAGATACAGCGTCGCGAACCGGGTGCGATCATCGAGTTCGGCGGATACTTTTTCCACGACCGCTTCGAAGGTCCCGTGCGAGTCGCTCACCCGGGCCCGTCGACCGACGGCGGGCTCCAGGCGCTTCAGGGTGTCCGCGGAAACGGGCGCCACCACCTCGATGGCATCCCGGGCGAAAACCTCGCCGAAGGACTGGCCGCGGGTTAGAAGCTGGCCCACCTCGGCACTCGTCCGGGTGACGGTGCCGGCGAACGGCAGTGAGAACGAGGTGCGTTCCAGGTCCAGTTCCGCCACACGCCGACGTGCCCCCGCAGCGGCCAGGCGCGCCTCGGCCTGGGCGATCTGCGGCACCCGGGCCACCAGGGCCGGCACATCCTCGTCGGGATGCAGGAGATCGTAGTTGGCCCGCGCGGCGTCGCTCTTCGCCTGCTCGAGCAGCAGGTCCGACTCCGCGGTGGCGACGTCGGCCCCGGCGGCGTCGGCGGCCAGCTCGAAGTCGCGTCGGTCGATGGCCAAGAGTTGCTCTCCCGCCGCGAACGTGCCGCCGACGCGCAGTGACGGCGCGATCGAGACGACGCGGCCCGTGACCTGGGGCGTCAGCGCGACGTGGTTGCGAACGTCGACGGAGCCGGTCGCCGTGAGGTGAGCCTGTTGGCGTCGGCGACGGGCTGGAAGACGTTGACCAGCGGCTTGGGGCGCTCGCCGGAACCGATGCGCAGTTGCGCGTCGCCGTCGTCGTCCGGTGCCCGGGCGTAGAGCAGGGCAAGCAGAACGAGGGTGACGACCACGACGACCTGCGTGGTCCCCATCCAGCGCCGCCGGGGCCTGCCGGATGCGGGGTCGTTGGTGTCCGAAGGGGACATGGGGGTGTCTGCTGCCGCAACCGGCGTCAGTCCGGCAGACCCAGGACCCGCTTGGCGATGATGTTGCGCTGGATCTCGGACGTGCCGCCCTCGATGGAGTTCGCCTTGGATCGCAGCCAGCCGCGGGTCGCGCCGCGCTCGGCCCCCGTAAAGCCGTCGCCGCTCCAGCCGAGCCCCCGGCTACCGAGGATCTCCATCATGAGGTCGTTGCGGCGCATGTTCTGTTCGGTGCCGTAGAGCTTGAACATGGACGACAGGAAACTCGGGGCCTGCGAGCTCGTCGCTTCCTCGAAAGACCGGCGGATGGTCAGCTGATAGGCGTCGTCGCCGATGCGCTGCGCCGTGACCGCTTCCCGGATCGCCGGATCGGCGATCCGCCCGTCGACTTCGCCGACGTACTCCTTGGCCCACTCGTCGATGGTCCGCTGCCGCTGCCGCGTGCCGCCGCGCCCGCCGATGGAACTGCGCTCGTACTGCAGCAAGCGCTTGCCCACCGTCCAGCCCTTGCCGGGCTCGCCGATCAGGTTGCGCTTCGGTACACGCACGTCGTCGAAGAAGGTCTGGCAGAACTCGGACGCGCCGCTGATCAGTTCGATGGGTGTGACGGTGACGCCGGGCGTGTCCATGTCGAGCACCAGAAAGGAGATGCCCTCGTGCTTCGGCGCGTCGAAGTCGGTGCGCACCAGGCAGAAGATCCAGTCCGCGCCCTGGGCGCCGGAAGTCCAGATCTTCGAGCCGTTGACGATGTAGTCGTCGCCGTCCTCCTCGGCGCGCATCATCAGGCCCGCGAGGTCGGAACCCGCGCCCGGCTCGCTGTAGCCCTGGCACCAGCGGATATCGCCGCGGACGATGGACGGCAGGTGTTCGCGGCACTGGGCGTCGTTGCCGAACTCGAGGATGGCGGGGCCGATCATGGTCAGGCCGTGGCCGGCCAGCGCCGCCGGCGCGTTGATGCGCCGCATCTCCTCGTCGAGGATCATGTTCTCGGCGTTCGTGAGCCCGCCGCCGCTGTACTCCCTGGGCCACGTCGGTGCCGTCCAGCCGCGTTCCGCCATGCGGTCCAGCCACAGCTTGGTGTCGGGATTGCCGTAGACCGCCTTGCGTCCCCCCGCCGTGTAGCCGCCGAGTCCGCGACGCAGACTGTCCGGGCAGTTCGCCGCCAACCACTCTCTCGCCTCTGCACGGAAATCCATAGTCCTCAAACCTCTCCTGTCGATGTCGTCAAAACGGAAATCCGCCGCTCGACCTCTCCATGGCTCGCTCCCAGGTGGACACCCGTCGGCTTTTCACCCGAACGCCGTTGGTGGGACAGAGATCGACGACGGCGACGTGGCCGCCGGCGGCACCCGCGAAATGGGCGACGGGCGAACCCGGATAGACCGCGATCGTGTCGCCCTCGCTGTGATCTCCCCAGACGTGGATGTGCCCCAGCGCCAGGTAGTCGAAGCCGGACGTCCTGATCTCGTCGCGGGTGATGGGCGACGAACCCTGGCCCACCCGGCGTTCCACGACTTGGCCATGCGCCATGCCGATGTTCCAGTACCGATCCTGACGTTCGGGCGTGCCGACCAGCGGGTAGTTTTCCGGCGCGTGTTCGGCCATCGCCCTACCCCAGACGCTGGCGCCGATCTTCTCCAGGACCACGTGGTCGCCGGCGTGGGACATCAGGCCGTGAACGTGCTCGCCGGCCTCGTCGAAGTCGAAGCGGTTCCACACCGAGGCCTCGTCGTGGACGTCGTGGTTGCCGGGGAGCATGACCACGGGGCAGCGCAGGCGCTCGAACTGGCGGTACACGAAATCGATGTTGGAGTCGTCCACGCGGTTGTTGTCGAATAAGTCGCCGGCGATCAGCAACAGGTCGGCGGCCTCTTCCAGGGTGGCGTCGACAACGCCCGAGAAGGCGCGCTCGGCGCGGCTGCGGAAACCGTCCGGGGCCGCGTCGGTGTCGCGGCTGTCGAGGTGCACGTCGGAGGTGTGCACGACCGTGAGGGGTCTTGGCATCGGGCCGTCAATAGAGCGACGAAACGAGACATCTTAGCAGTCTGCGCCGTTTCGGAGTCCGCCCCGGCTATACTCGCTCGGAACCGCCGCCTTGGCATTGGGGAACCGCACGAATGGGCAACGGCAAGCACGCCAACGACATCTACGGCAATCTGGAGAATCCCGAGTCCGCCCAGGCCCGCCCGCCCGTCCCGGCGGCCACCGTCGTCCTGCTCAGGGACACCGATGAAGGCCCCGAGGTGCTGATGCTGCGCAAGAACTCCAAAATCGCCTTCGGCGGCATGTGGGTGTTTCCCGGCGGACGCATCGATCCCGGGGACTCTCCGGCCGACGGCGACAAGGACATCGCCGCCCGCAACGCGGCCGCCAGGGAGGCGGCGGAGGAGGCCGGTGTGGATCTCGATCCCGCGGCGTTCACCTGGTTCGCCCACTGGACGCCGCCGGCCACGACGCCCGTGCGTTTCGCCACCTGGTTCTTCGCCGCGCGGGCGACCGACCAGGCCATCGACATCGATGGCGGCGAGATCGAGGACCACCGCTGGATCCGGCCCGCAGATGCCTTGGTGAAACACGCGGAGGGGGAGATCGACCTCGTGCCGCCGACTTGGGTGACCCTGCATCACCTGTCGCTGTATCGACCGGTCGAGGCGCTGCTCGTGGAACTGGGCTCGCGCGAGCCGCGTTTCTACGAGACCCGCGCCGTCAAGCGCGCCGACGGCGTGCGTGTGGCTCTGTGGGCGGGAGACGCCGGTTACGACGACTGGGATGCCGACGGCGAAGGTCCCCGGCATCGGCTGGTGATGCCGGAACACGGCTTCACGTTCGAGAACGACGTCGTCGACTACTGACGTACGCGACCCGGGAGGCGAGTTCCGACACGTGCCGGTCCTCGACATTCAACGTCTCGAGGGCGGCCGCCAGCTCCAGCAGGTAGTCCGCGTTGCTGCCGCTCGGCCCCGCCGAGCGAGCGATGTGAGCGGCGATCTCCTCGGGTCCCGCCGGTCCCAGGAAGGCGCCGTTCCCCGGCGGCGCGATGTAGGTGACGCCCGGTACAAACCGCCGACCGCCTTCGTCGTCCAGGCGGATGTCCACGTCGACCCGTTCATAGCCGTTCTTCTCGCGATGGTCGAGATGGTCGAAGACCGCCTCGTCGACCTGGTAGGCGACGCCCATGCAGAGGGTGGCGTCCGCCGGGACCAGTGTGACCACCCGGCCCGGCGAGTCTGGCGTACCCCGGTGGTCGTGGGACCCCTGCCAGAAACGGCGCACCCAGCCCTGGATCGCGGCCGGCCGGCGCTCGTGGAAGGAGAAGTCGGCGCGCCATATCAGGGAGCCGTAGCCGAACAGCCAGTGCTTCAAGTCGCGATGCCGAGGTGAGGAACACGGACTATGGCATGACCGATAATGTGCCGTCATGGACCTGCGTCATGTCGCCTTGATCGTCTGGGTGTTGAGCTGGGTCGGCATGACCGCCGCCTATACCGCGTCGGTCATCGGTGGCCACCTGGATGCCTGTGTGCCCCACTGGAGTGGGTGCGCGAACATCAGCGCGAGCGGTCGCTACGGTGCCGCCTACTTCATCTTCAAGGCGACCATGATCCCGGCGGGGACGTTCTTTGCCGTCTACTGGTGGCTGTGCGAACGCTGGTTGCGGGCCTCGGGGGACACCCCGGCCTTCTGGCGCCGCGCCATGTTCGCGGTCGGCGTCGTGGGCGCGGCGGCCTTCGTCCTCTACGCCACCTTCCTCGGCTCGGAGGGCGACCCGCTCTACAGGACGCTACGCCGCTACGGCACCATCGTCTTCTTCGGCTTTACCTATGTGGCGCAGTTGCTGCTCGTCCACCGGGCCCGGGCGGTGCTCGGCGACACCCGGCTAGTGCGCATCAAGGTGATCGTCTGCGTGTTCATGCTGGTGGAGGGCCTGGCCCTGGAAGCGTTCACCTACGTCATTCCCGACGACGCCTGGCTCGAGAGCCTGACGGAGTGGCACGTCGCCTGGGCGCTGTCGTTCTACCCCTTCCTCACATGGCTGGTGTGGCGCAAGGCGGGAGTCACCTTCGACGTCGTGCGGCGCTGAGCGCAGGCCGGACGGCGGTCAGACGATCCGGCTGCCGGTCCTGCCCCAGTACTCGTCCTTGAGGAAGCGTTTGTAGAGCTTGCCGGTGGGCAGGCGCGGCAACTCGTCGCGAAAGTCGATGCTCTTCGGGCACTTGTAGTGGGCGAGATGCTCCCGGGCGTAGGCGATCAGCTCCGCTTCGAGCGCGTCGTCGCCGGTGACGCCGTCGATGGGCTGGACGACGGCCTTCACCTCCTCGCCCATCTCCGGATTCGGCACCCCGATGACGGCCGCGTCCATGACCTTGGGGTGGACGACCAGGGCGTCTTCGATCTCCTGGGGATAGATGTTCACGCCGCCGGAAATGATCATGAACGTGGCGCGGTCGGTCAGGTAGAGGTAGCCCTCGTCGTCCACATGGCCGACGTCGCCGAGCTTCGACCAGTTGGGATGTTCTGGATGCTGGGCCTCGCGGGTCTTTTCGGCGTCCTTGAGGTACTCGAACGGCATGGCGGGGAGCTCGAAATAGATGATCCCGGACTCCCCGTTGGGCAGTTCCCGGCCGTTTTCGTCGCAAACGTGGATCTCGCCGAGGATGGCCCGGCCGACGGTGCCCGGATGGGCGAGCCACTCGTCCGGCGAGCAGTGGGTGAAGCCATTCAGCTCCGTTCCCCCGTAGTACTCGTAGATGATCGGTCCCCACCAGTCGAGCATCTGCCTTTTCACTTCGATGGGGCAGGGCGCCGCCGCGTGGATGGCGACCTTGTGCGACGCCAGGTCGAAGCCGGTGCGGTCGGTCTCGGGCAGCTTCAGCATGCGGGTGAACATGGTCGGCACCCACTGGCTGTGGGTGATCCTGTGGTCCTCGATCGCCTGCAGCGCCTGCACCGGGTCGAACCTGGGCATGATGACGGCCGTGCCGCCGAGGGCTTGGATGGCCTGACAGAAGCCTATGGGGGCGGCGTGGTAGAGCGGTGCGGGGGAAAGATAGACCGTGTCGGCGTCGGCTCCCCACAGCCCAGTGAGCAGCCCGACCGTCTCGGCGGGTTCGGCGATGGAGGTTTCCGGCAACGGCCGCAGGATGCCTTTCGGGCGCCCGGTGGTGCCGGAACTGTAGAGCATGAAACCCCCTGCGGGCTCCTCGGCGAGGGGCTCGGCCGGGTAGGCCGCGATCGCCTCCTCGAAATCCTCGAAGCCGTCGATCGCGCCGTCGGCCATGAGGTAGGTCTCGCAGTTGGGTGTGCTTGACGGCAACTCGTCCGCGACTTCCGCCACCGCGTGGGACGCGATCAGGACCGACGACTCGGAATCGTCCACGATGTACGCCGCCTCTTCGGCGGTGAGGTAGCGGTTGATGCTGGTGAGATACAGGCCGGAACGAAGCGTGGCCCAGATCACGTCGAAATAGGCGAGGTGGTTCTCCATGAAGATGCTGACGTGGTCGCCCCGGCGGAGACCCTTGTCCCAAAGGAGCTGCGCCAGCCGGTTCGAGCGGTCGTTCAACTGCCCGTACGTCCGCACGGCCCCGGAACCGGTGTCCACCGCTGCTGCCTTCTCGGGGAAGACGTTTGCCCAATGTCCGGGATACATGCGCTCGCGACCTCCGATGCTGGCGGTCGAGGCTAACAGCGCGACCGGCATCCGTCACCTATTGCCTTGGCGCGCTAGATTCCGACAAACTCTCCAAGCCGAGACTGCGGGGAGATTCGATGAAGACAGTCCACGATGTCATGCAGCACAAGCTGCGCGAGGGTGCCACCGCCGAAGTGTTCTCGATCGCCCCCATCGCCAGCGTCTACGAGGCCATCGAGATGATGTCCGACTGCCATGTCGGCGCGTTGCCGGTGATGATCGACGAGAAGCTGGTCGGCATCGTTTCCGAGCGCGACTACGCGCGCAAGGTGATCCTCAAGGACAAGTCGTCCAAACAGACCCGGGTGTCGGAGATCATGACCCGGGATGTGATCACGGTTGCGCCGAAGGACCGAGTGTCCGACTGTGTTGAACTCATGACCAGCCACCACATCCGCCACCTGGTCGTGGTGGAGCAGGGCATCGTCAACGGCATGTTGTCATTGCGTGATCTCTTCAACGAGATCATCGACGAACAGTCGGAGACCATCGGCCAGCTGGAGGGCTACATCCGCGGAGGCCAGTAGGGGCGAGGCTTGTCCTCGCCCGTATTCGTACAGCGGACGGCTTCGGATCTATCGGCGCGGGCGACCACAACGTGCCCGCCAGGGCGCGCGGTCGCCCCTACGACTCGTCTTCCCGCCAGACCCATCGCCCTTCGGCGTCGGTGAGGGCATTGAACGCGTCGTCGGTGGTCTGGAACACCTCGCCGGTGAGCCAGTCCTTGAGCGCGACGTGTTCAAGCTGGTCGCGAACGGGTCCCTTGATCTCGCACAGATCCAGCACGACACCACGGCGTTGCAGCCGGTCGGTCAGGCGTTCGAGCATCTCGAGCCCGGTGGTGTCGATGAAGTTGACCGCGCTCATGATGATCAGCAGGTGCTCGACGCCGCCTGGTTGCCGGTCGTCGAGCAGTTCGATCACCCGATTCTCCACGGTGTCGGCGTTGGCGAAGTAGAAGCTCTCGTCGATCCGCACCGCCAGGAGATGGGCCCAGGTGCGCACCGGAAAGCGTTCCACATTGCGAAAGTGCGGGGTGTCGCCCAGGCGGCCGACGACGGCGATGTGCGGCCGGGCGGAGCCGCGCATGAACTGCACGATGGACACGCCAACGCCGATCACCAGGCCCGCCTCCACGCCGAGTAGAAGCACACCGGCGAAGGTCGCGAAGTGGGTCACCGTGTCCGGGCGGTAGAAGCGCCAGTCGCGACGCACGGCGCGGAAATCGGTGAGTTCGAAAACCGCCGCGATGACGACGGCGGCCAGGGCGGCCTTGGGCAACTCGGCGAACAACGGGGTCAGCCACAGAAGCGTTGCGACGATCAATACCGCGCACACGAGGGCGGCGACGGGCGACCGCGCGCCGGATGCGTAATTGAGACTCGACCGGGAGATGCTCCCGGCCACGGGGTAGGCGCCCGAGAATGCCGCGCCGATGTTCGCCGCGCCGAGTGCCAGGAGTTCCTTGTGGCTGTCGATCCGCTGTCTCTGACGAGACGCCAGGGTTCGGCCGACCGAGTAGCTTTCGACAAAAGCGACCAGCGCGATGAGCACCGCGTTGGGTGCGACATCCAGCCACAGTTGTACGTCGAGTGCGGGAATCGTCAATGTCGGCAAGCCGCCGGGGACGTGGCCGACGACATCGACCTTGAGATCGAGCAGGACGACCGCAACCGTGGTCAGGACCACGGCCAGGATCGGACCCGTTCGGGTCAGCGCGTGGCTGCCCCGGACTTGTCTGCCTTGCCGCCGCCACAGGCCGAGCAGGGCGGGCGTACCGCGGCGGACAACGGCCATGAGCAGCAGGCTGGCCACGCCCAGCACCAGTGCCACCGGGTTGATCTGGGCAAGAGATCCCGCAAGGAAGCCGATCCGGGCCAGAGCGCCCTCGCCGAGGTTGGAGGCGGACTGACCCACGCCGGTGAACGCCGCCAACTGGCTGATGATGATCAGGATCACGGCGCCGTTGACGAAACCCGAGACGACCGGATGGCTCAGCAGGTTGACGATGCCGCCCACCTGGAGCAGCCGCAGCAGCCACAGCAGCCACAGCACGAGACCGACCTGCAGGCTGAGAACCACCGCGATGCCGAGGTACGCCTCCGAGTACGCCGGCGCGTGTTGACTGATGGTCGAAGCCACCATCAAGGCGGCGATCGCCACGGGTCCGACGATCAGTTGCCGCGACGAACTCAACAGCGCGTGGATCACCATGGGCGCGAGGCAGGCGTAGAGCCCGGCCTGGGCCGGCAGCCCGGCGAGCAGGGCGTACGCGACCGCCTGCGGAACGGTGAGCATGCCGACCACCGCGCCGGCGATCAGGTCATGGGGCAGATCCTCCCGACGGTAGGACCGCATCACCCCGATCACGGGGAGGTGCCGGCTGATGCCCTTCGTCATTGCGTGCACGTCGGGGCCATTGTAGCCTCGAACAGGCCGCCACCCATGGAAGATGCCTGTGTCGAAAGGCCTTGCCGTCCTGCTGGTTCTGTTGTCGTTGACCGCCGCCGCCGAGTACCCCGACCCGGAGCGGTTCCGCCCGGCGATCGATGCGTTTCTCGCCGCGGATGCCGAGAGCGCGCCTCCCCACGGGGCGGTCGTCGCCACCGGCAGTTCGAGCATGCGCGGCTGGCATGATCGCATCGCCGAGGACCTCGCGCCGCTCACCATCATTCCGCGCGGCTTCGGCGGCAGCAACATGAAGGACGTGCGCCACTTCCTCGACGAACTGGTGCTGCGCCACCGACCGCGCGCGGTACTGCTCTACGAGGGTGACAACGACGTCGCGGCCGGCGCGGCACCCGAGGAGATCCTGGTGCACTTCGACGCCATCAAGGCGCGCATCCACGACGTACTGCCGCAGACCCGCATCTACATCCTCGCGGTCAAACCAAGCATCCGCCGCTGGAACCTGTGGGAAGCGATGTCGGCCACCAACGCCATGCTCGCCGCCCGCGCCGCCGCCGACCCGCGGCTGACCTTCGTCGATGTCGCCTCGCCCATGCTGAACGAGGCGGACGAACCGCGCCCCGAGATCTTCGTTGCGGACGACCTGCACATGAACGGCGCGGGCTACGACATCTGGCGTGATGCGGTGCGTCCCGTGCTGGTGGCTGCCGAGGAGGGATTCGAGGAATGACACCGTAGGGGCGACCCTCGCGGCGTCGCTGCCGACCGCAAGCGGTCGGCCGAGGATTCCCTGCGCGAATTCTCCCGGCGAGGCGCCGCCGACGGCCAGACAACAAACGGAGCATTTGTTTCATGGAAGGAATAGGCAAGTCGCTCTCGGTCTACTTCGAGCGGCGTATGGCGCGCATCCTGATGCTCGGAATCATCAGCGGCTTCCCGTGGGTGCTGATCGGCAGCTCTCTCAACCTGTGGCTCAAGGAGGACGGCTTGAGCCGCACGACCATCGGCTGGGCGGGGTTGATCGTCGGCGTCTACGCGTTCAACTTTCTCTGGGCTCCGCTCGTCGACCGGATCCGGATACCGTGGCTGACCAACCGCATCGGCCACCGGCGTGCCTGGATCGTCACACTGCAGGCGGTCATCCTCGCCTGCCTCGTCGCCTGGAGCACCATCGATCCCGTGGCGAACCTGGTCGCCGTGGTGTCCGTGGGGCTGGTGATCGCCATCGCCTCGGCAACCCAGGACATCACCATCGACGCGCTCAGGATCGAGCAGATCGGCACGGCGGAGGGCGAAGCGATGGCCGCCGGGGCGGCGACCGCCGTGGTCGGCTGGTGGACGGGCTACAAGCTTGGCGGAGGCGTCGCGCTCGAAGTCGCCGAAGGATTCCAGCAGGCCGGTGTCGCCGACTATTGGCAGGCCACCTTCCTGGTGCTGGGCGTGGCCGTGATCCTGTGCAACATCGGGTTGATGTTCGTCCGCGAGGCACCGCCGACGGCACGCGTTGCGGCGCAGGCGGAGGAGCAGAGCCGCGTCGCCGCGCGGTTGGGGCTCGGCGGCCCCCCAGGCGCACTCGCCGCCGCCGGCGCCTGGTTCGTCGCCACGGTCGGTGGACCCATGTTGAGCTTCTTCCGCCGCAACGGCTTCGCCATCGCCGCGGCGGTGTTGGGGTTCATCTTCCTGTTCAAGATCGGGGAGGCTTTTCTCGGCCGGATGTCGCTCCTGTTCTATACCGAGACCGGTTTCTCCAAGTCGGAGATCGCCGTCTATTCCAAGGGGCTCGGCTGGGTGACGACGGTGGCGTTCACCGTGCTCGGCGGTCTGTTTGCCATCCGCATGGGGCTCATCCGCGCCATGTTCCTCTCCGGCATCGGCATGGCGGCGACCAACCTGCTGTTCGCGGCGCTCGCGTGGTCCGGCCGTTCGGAGCTGCTGTTCGCGACCGCCGTCGTCATGGACGACCTCACCAGCGCGTTCGCCACCGTGACCTTCGTGGCGTTCATCTCGATGCTGGTGGATCGAACCTACACCGCCACCCAGTACGCGCTGCTCGCCTCCATCGGCACTGCCGGGCGGACCATGTTCGCCGCGTCGTCCGGTGCGCTGGTGGACTGGCTCGACGGCGACTGGGGAACCTTTTTCGTCATCACCACCCTGATGGTGATCCCGTCGCTGGTCTGCCTGTGGGCGATCCGCGCCAAGCTCCGCGACATGCTGGCCGGCGTCAGCGTGCGCCTGTTGGGCAAGGAACCGGCAACGACGTAGCAGTCCACGGCGTCCACGTTCGAGACGCGACCGCTTCGCGGTCGCCCTACCGTCGACCAGCGGAAGCTGAGGGCGCGCCGTTGCGTTGGGTCCGGGGAGTGAGCGACCATGTCGGCTCTTGCCAACCGACTTGCTTAGGGGAAGACAGATGGACGTGAGAGCTGCCGTCGCGCGGGCGGCGGGCGAGCCGCTGGAAGTGGACACCGTACAGTTGGGTGGTCCCCGCGAAGGCGAGGTGATGGTCGAGATCAAGGCCACCGGTGTCTGCCATACCGATGAATACACCCTATCCGGCGCGGACCCCGAGGGCATGTTCCCAGCCATCCTGGGGCACGAGGGCGCCGGCGTGGTGGTTGAAGTCGGCAAGGGGGTGGAGGGGCTCGCCCTCGGCGATCACGTCATCCCGCTCTATACGCCGGAATGCCGCCAATGCAAGTTCTGCCTGTCGGGCAAGACGAACCTCTGCGGTGCCATCCGCGGGACCCAGGGGCAGGGTCTGATGCCCGATGGGTCATCGCGTTTCTCCCAGTCCGGCGAGACGATCCTGCACTACATGGGCACGTCGACCTTCGCCAACTTCACGGTCCTGCCCGAGATCGCGGTGGCGAAGATCCGCGAGGACGCGCCCTTCGACAAGGTCTGCTACATCGGCTGCGGCGTCACCACGGGGCTCGGTGCCGTGATGAACACCGCCAAGGTGGAACCCGGTTCCAACGTCGCCGTGTTTGGCCTCGGCGGCATCGGCTTGAACGTCATCCAGGGTGCCAGGCTCGTCGGTGCCGACCGCATCATCGGCGTGGACATCAATACGGGCAAGCGGCCGCTGGCCGAGCAGTTCGGCATGACCGACTTCGTCAATCCGACCGAGGTGGACGACGTCGCGGCGGCCATCGTCGACATGACCGACGGCGGTGTGGACTACTCCTTCGAGTGCATCGGCAACGTCGACGTCATGCGCCAGGCGCTCGAGTGCTGTCACAAGGGCTGGGGCGAGAGCATCATCATCGGCGTCGCCGGCGCCGGCCAGGAAATCGCCACCCGGCCGTTCCAACTGGTCACCGGCCGGGTCTGGCGGGGCACCGCCTTCGGCGGCGCCAAGGGCCGCACCGACGTGCCGCGGATCGTCGACTGGTACATGGACGGCAAGATCAACATCGACGACCTGATCACCCACACCATGCCCCTCGACGACATCAACAACGCGTTCGACCTCATGCACGCGGGGGAATCGATCCGGTCGGTGGTGGTGTACTGACACCCCGCTCCGAAAACGCCAGGACCATCCCCGTGCAGACGCCGACGGGGGCGCGTTCCACGCCCGCGAAGCCGAGCAACCCGAAGCGCCGGAACGGGCGGTAGTCGGCGACCTCGACGACACGCAGGACACGGTGGCGATAGGGGGCGGTGGCACGCCGGGCGGCGAGGGCCCGATGCCCCGCTTCGAACATGCGCGGAACGTGGTCGATGTGCGCCGGGTTGTGGAACACCTCGATGGCGATTCCGTCCCGCACGCCTCGGACCATCCCGTAGCGTGCCGAGTGGATCGAGGCATGGGGCGGAATCGGGCTTTCGGATGCGTACTCGAAGTAGGCGCGCGCGTTTTCCCGCCACGAACGTACGAGATGGCCCGCGGTCACCGCGATCTGGTCCAGCGAAGTGCCGATCCGGGCCCGGAACGTGATCGGGGGTGCGGTCTGGAACGCGGGCGAGCCGCCGGTGCCGATCCTGGGCACGACATCGGCGGTTGTGAGGAAGGTGCCGTTGGCGAGAAGCCGTGTCCCGCCCGGAGCATCCACAAGGCCCCCTGCCGTCCAGCGAAGATCAAATTCGACCTTCAGCGTCTCGCCGGGCTCCAGGGGTCGGTTCAGGCGGTAGTGCCAGACGTTCCCGTCCCGGTCTAGGAGGTCTCCGGTGACGGTCAGGGCGTTGACTTCGAGCGGGCGGGGAACGACGAAATAGAGGTCGGGGATCGGCACGTCCAAGGTATTGAGGGCGATCGCGGTGCCCCGACTCGCGAGACGATACGATGCGGGACTCAAGTCCAAAGCCAGATCGAGGCGCGAGTACACGGGTTGGGGCACCTTGGCGGCGGCGGTGAACCGGCCCACGCCCGGTCGACCGGCAGGCTGGGTTGCGAGGGCATCGTCGGCACCGTGCAGAATCCACGCGCCGCTTACGAGACAGGCGGCGCCGGCGCCCCAGACTACGGCGAAGGCACTCGGACCCAGCCGGGGTGCGGCTCGGCGACCGCGACGCAGCGCAACCCACCGGCCGGCGGCGAGCAGCAGGATGCAGCATGACGTCCAGTAGATTCCCAACGCGGCCCACGGCGCCAGGAACGGCTCGAAGCCGTTCATGCCGGACGCGGGAGGGATGGGTGCGCCGAGTCTCAGCAGGTCGTGCTCGAAGGCGAGGTTCGACCCAACCCAGATGATGGATGTTGCGGCGACAGCGAGCCAGCGGCGCCCCACGAGAGCCTGCATGGCCACGGCCAGCATGGCGAGGTGCAAGGCACTCCAGAGATTGGCGCACATGCCAAGCACGAGGAGTCCCAAGTCCACGACTTGCCCGCACCAGAGTTGAACGGCCAGCATGGCGAGCCCGGACGCGGTGAACATCGTTGCCGCGACCAGGGCAAGGGCGATCGTCTTGGCGACGAGTCCCGTTCCGGTGGCGATGGGCGTCGCCCAGCCGCTCATGTGGACGACCACGATCCAGACGGCCAAGGCGAAGTGGGACGGAACGACGTCCAGCACAACGAACGTGGGTGCCCAGTCTCCCAAGCCGAAGGCCACGCCGGCGACGAGGTTGACGCTGCCGAGCGCGAACACGACCCGGCAGAACGTGTTCGTCAGGGCGGCGTGGAGATCGGCCCTCGCGAACACCGCGAGCGTGGACATCCGCTGGGAACGGTAGGCAGCGGCCATGGCCCGACATGATGGCGGCGGATGCCCACGCCAGGTGCCGCGATGGTCAATGACTTACGCCGGGAAGTGGCTTGTGCTGAAAGAGCGCTGAACAAGCCAGCGCTATTGTTTCGCTCCCGATCAAGCCCCTGGGGCTTGATCAGAGGATCCTGGTGCCGACGTCAGTGCGCGCCGGGAACTGGGAAGCGGTCCGGCTCGACCACCTCGCCGAAGAACACGATCCGCGTCAGCCAGGTGTAGTTGGATTCAAAAGCCATCAGGGCGACGAGCAGCCCGATCACCCCGGGCGGCAGCAGCAGGGCGTAGATCAGCGCCAGCCGCTCGTACTTCAGGTGCATGAAAACCGCGACGATGTAGGCGGCCTTGACGAACATGAAGATGAGGATCAGCGCCCAGCGAAGATAGCCGGCGTCCATGTAGTCCGTGGCGTAGGAACCCGCGCTGATGACGAACAACAGGCCCCATATCCAGAAATACAGGTTGAGTGGATGCTGCTGGCCGACCTCCGATGACACGTAAACTTACCTCAAGCTACCAAAGCTACCAAAGCTACCAAAGCTACCAAAGCTACCAAAGCTACCAAAGATAGAAGAACGCGAAGATGAACACCCAGACGAGGTCGACGAAGTGCCAGTACAGGCCGGTGATCTCGACGATCTCGAAGTTGGTGTTGTCGTAGTAGCCCTTGCGGATTCGTCCCGCCATGATGACCAGGTAGACGACCCCCGCGGACACATGCAGGCCGTGGAAGCCCGTGATCATGAAAAAGGTGGAGCCGAACTGCGGCGCGCCCCAAGGATTACCCCAGGGACGCACGCCCTCCTCGATCAGCTTGGACCACTCGAACATCTGCATGCCGACGAAGAGCGCGCCGAAGAAGGCGGTGGCGTACATGAACCGGATGGCGTTCTTCTTCTCGCGCCGATAGCCGTAGTTCACCGCCAGTGCCATGGTGCCGGACGACGTGATGAGGACGAAGGTCATGATGGCGATGAGCAGCAGCGGCACGGCTTGGCCGAATACCGTCAGCGAGAACACCTCGCTGGCGTTGGGCCACGCTTGTGCCGTGGTCGCCCGCACGGTCATGTAGCTCGTCAGGAAGATCGAGAAGATGAACGTGTCCGAGAGCAGGAAGATCCACATCATCGCCTTCCCCCAGGGCACGCCCTTGAAGGTGGTGACGTCCGAGGACCAGTCCTTGGCGATCGACGCCAAGCCGGTGGTAACCTCCGCGGTGACTTGGGCCATTAGGGCTCCCTAACTCCTTACCTTGACCTTGCCTCGACCTCGACCCGCTAGGCGGACTGCGCCTCGCGGGGCGTGTTCTGCGGAATGAAGTCGCGTTCCTCGCCGGGCACGCTGTAGTCGTAGGCCCAGCGGTGGACTGTCGGCAGTTTCTCGCCCCAGTTGCCGTGCACCGGCGGCGTCTGCGGCGTGCACCACTCGAGGCTGGTCGCCTCCCAGGGGTTGTCGCCGGCTTCGCGGCCTTTGCGGTAGCTCGCGATCAGGTTGTAGATGAATAGGAACTGCGCGATGCCCACGACGTAGGCCGTCAGCGTGATGCTGATGTTCAGCATCTCCATGCTCGGCGTGAGGATCGTCGACTCGCCGATGTCGTACTGGTAGTAGCGCCGCGGGATCGCCAGGAAGTGCATCGGGAAGTAGATCGCGTAGGTGCCGAGGAAGGTGATCCAGAAGTGCCAGCGGCCGATGGTGTCGTTCAGCATCCGGCCGGTGATCTTCGGGTACCAGTGGTAGATGCCGCCGAAGATCACGAGGATCGGCGCGACGCCCATCACCATGTGGAAATGGGCGACCACGAAGTAGGTGTCGGACAGCGGCACGTCGACGATCACGTTGCCGAGGAACAGTCCGGTGAGTCCGCCGACCACGAAGGTGATGACGAAGGCGATGGCGAACAGCATCGGCACCGTGAAGCGGATATTGGCCCGCCACAGGGTCAGCGTCCAGTTGTAGACCTTGATGGCCGTCGGCACCGCGATGATGAGCGTCGTGGTGGCGAAGAAGAAGCCGAAGTAGGGGTGCATGCCGGCGACGTACATGTGGTGCGCCCAGACGATGAACGACAGCCCGCCGATGGCGACGATGGCCCAGACCATCAGCCGGTAGCCGAAGATGTTCTTGCGCGCGTGTACCGAGATCAGGTCGGAGACCACGCCGAACGCCGGCAGCGCGACGATGTACACCTCGGGATGGCCGAAGAACCAGAACAGATGCTGGAACAAGAGCGGGCTGCCGCCGGCGTATTCCTCGCCGACCTCCAGGGAGTTGATCGCCGGCATGAAGAAGCTGGTGCCGAGGACGTTGTCGAGCGTCATCATGATGGCGCTGACGAACAGCGCCGGGAAGGCCAACAGGCCCAGTACCGTCGCCACGCCGATGCCCCAGATGGACAGCGGCATGCGCATCAAGGTCATGCCCCGGGTGCGCGCCTGGAGGATCGTCGTGATGTAGTTCAACCCGCCCATGGTGAACGCCACGATGAACACCGAAAGCGACGCCAGCATGGTGAGGATTCCCCAGTCGGCACCGGGGGTTCCGGTGAGGATCGCCTGGGGCGGATAGAGGGTCCAGCCCGCACCGGTGGGTCCGCCCATGAAGGGCATGTAGCCGAGCATCAGGATGATCACGCTGCCGAGGTAGACGTGGTAGCTGATCATGTTGACGAACGGGAACACCATGTCCCGGGCGCCGAGCATCAAGGGCACGAGATAGTTGCCGAAGCTGCCGAGCAGGAACGCGGTCAACAGGTAGATCACCATGATCATGCCGTGCATGGTGACCGACTGGTAGTAGAGCGGCGGGTCGATCCAGTCGAGGAGGCCGGGGAAGCCGATCTGGGTGCGCATGATCCACGACAGCGCCAGCGCCACCAGGCCCACCGCGATGGCCGTGATGCCGTACTGCACGGCGATCACCTTGTGGTCCTGGCTGAACCAGTACTTGGTGATCCAGCTATGCGGATCGTGAAGCGGGATCGCTTCCTGATACGGTATTTCTGCCTGTGCCATGGGTCTCTCCCTGGGGGGTCCCAGCCTTCAGAGGCCTAGTTCGTCTCGCGCGAGCGCGTCTCGCGAGTACACGAGACGTTCAAGAGCAGTTCGAAGCGCTTTTTTCATTTTGCAACCTGAGTTGAACATCAAGGGCGCTCAAGGAGCCTAGTTTAAAGCCAGCGGTTGCGCCATCACGGAGTCGTGGCCTCCGTGGGTGCTTCGGCCGGGGCGCTGACCTCCTCCTTGAGAAGTTCGATCAGCGCTTCGATGTCCGCATCGGACACGGTCGACTCGTCGTAGGGCACCATCGCCGCCGCGAAGCCCTCCGCCACCTGTGAATTGGGGTTGCGGATCGACTCGATGACGTAGGCTTCGTCCACGGTGACGGTGGTGCCGTCTGCCAGCGTCCGCTCCGTCCCCCAGACGTCCAGCCAGGTGGGACCGATCATGGCCGTGCCGTCCAGCGAGTGGCAGGCGAGACAGCCGGTCGTCTCGGCGAAGTCGCGGCCGCGTTGCGCCAGCGGACTGTAGACCTTGGGCACGATTCCGGCCTGCATCTGCGCCCAGGTCTGCTGCCCTGCCAGCCAGGTGTCGTGGTCCTCGCGGCTGTCCACCTTCACCCAGCTGCGCATCTGGAAGTGGTTCTGGCCGCAAAGCTCGGCGCAGAGCACCTCGTAGGGTTTTTCCTGGATGCGGGTGGGGGTGAACCAGAAATACGTGACCATGCCCGGCACACTGTCCATCTTGGCGCGGAACTCGGGCACCCAGAAGTCGTGCAGCACGTCGTTGGAGCGCAGCCAGACCTTGTACGGCTGGTCCACGGCGAGATGCACGGTGTCGGCAGTGATCAGCACGTCGTCGTCGCCGTTGGGATCGCTCTTGTTCATGCCGAACGGATTGTCCGACGTGATGTTGTCGACGTGGACGGTGCCGAACTTGCCGTCCTCGCCCGGGAACCGGTACGCCCATTGCCACTGCTTCGACAGCACCTCGACTTCCTGGGCGTCGTCGGGCGCGTGGACGAAGTCGTTCCAGACGATGAGGCCGGGGGCCAGCATCGCCACCACGCCTATGGTCGTGATGACGGTGAGCCACCACTCGAGGCGAGGATTCTCCGGCTCGTAGTCGGCGCGCGCTTCCTTGCGGTAGCGGAACTTCCAGGTGGTGTACACCATGAACGCGCCGATCAACGCGAACACGATGCCGCAGATCCAGAAGGTCAGGATCACGGTGTTGTCGATGTTGCCCCAGTTGGAGGCGATCTCCGTGAACTGCCACGGGCTGAAGAACGACAACAGCACCGAGGCGATGACGATGATGAGAAGAACGATCGCTACAGCCATATTGCCTCGGTCATTGGCTCGATGGTTGGTTCCACGTCAAGTCGGTACCACAGCGGGCACCTGCCGTGCCCGTCCGAACAGCCTGTTCCGCTATTGCGCACGGTGATGACTCTTTCCCTTGGTCGATCCTCCCGCTGATCGATAGAGGACCAGGGAAGCCGGCGCGCATTTTCCGACAAAAGTCGGCGGAGGATCAAGACGTCTCTGATCGTTTCACGGATGGGGGCACTCTAGGTATCCTCTGATCAAGCCCGTCCATGGGCTTGATCAGGAGAAAAACAAAAGCGCGGTTTTGTTTTTCTGACAAATTCAGTGGCTTGCGCCACCGAATTTGGCGGCACGTCCTTGTGCCGCGCTAGGGAAGGTCTTAATCAGACCTTCCCTAGGTGACCTGCGGGCGATTCGGATCGGATTCCGTGACGCAACGGTCACACGCGGAACGTACACTGGCGCCTCCACCCCAAGGACACCCACCCGTCTCGTGAACCCGGACCTTCTCCGTAAGCTGGTCGCCGAAGCCCTCGGCACGCTGCTCCTGCTCGCCACCGTGGTGGGCTCCGGCATCATGGGCGTGAACCTCGCCGGCGGTAACGACGCCCTCGCACTTCTCGGCAACACCCTGGCCACGGGTGCGATCCTCGCGGTGTTGATCACCATGCTCGGTCCCATCTCGGGCGCCCACTTCAACCCCGCAGTGACGGTGGCGTTCCTGGTGCGCCGGGAAATCGACGGCGGGACCGCGGCCGCCTACATCCTGGTTCAGGTCGTCGGTGGTCTGGCCGGTGCCGTGCTGGCGCACGCGATGTTCGACATGGACCTGGTGCAGGTTTCGACCCGGGCGAGAACGGGGATCGGCCAATGGCTCGCGGAGGGCGTCGCCACCTTCGGCCTCGTGGCGACCATCATCGCGACCTTGAAGGCACGGCCCTCCGCCGTCGCGGCGATGGTGGGGCTCTACATCAGCGCGGGCTATTGGTTCACGGCCTCCACGTCCTTCGCGAACCCGGCCGTGACGGTGGCGCGTTCCTTCACCGATACGTTCAGTGGGATTGCGCCCGTGGACGCGCCGGCGTTCATCGTCGCCCAGTTCGTCGGCGCGCTTCTGGCGACGGGCTTGATGGCGTGGTTGCTTCGCGGGGACGAGTTCTAGGAAAGGTCTGACTAACCAAAGATCGCCGATCCGGGTCCGCGTCACGGCGGGATACGCGACGGCGGACGACGTCTGTCCTACGCGCGGCCGCGGCCGCGTCGCCCCGCGCCGTCATCTCGGCGGTATAATTTCTGGTTAATCCGTGGCGACACGCTGCAACGTTCGCACGGCTGACCGGGTGAAAAGTGACGGGCACACAGGTTCACGCAGCCCAATTTGTTGTACTTCAGGAGCACTATCGATGACTAAGGTGAATACCGCCGTCGCGGCTGCGATGGCGATGGCAATACTCGTTCCGGCGACGGCAGGGGCGCAGCAACCGGACGACGCCGATCGTCGCTCCATAATCGAGGAAGTGATCGTCACGGCGGAGAAGCGCGAGGAATCGGAGATGACCGTTCCCCTGGCGATCACCGCGTTCGACGCACTGAAGATCGAGAAGCTGAAGATCGAGAACGTCAACGACCTCGCGCTGATGACGCCTGGCCTCGAGGTCAGCACCCACGCCCACAACAACAGCTTCACCATGCGCGGTGTCGGCACGACGTTCAGCAGCGCGCACTTGAGCGAGTCGTCGGTGGCCGTCTACCAATCGGGTCTGGCGTCCCTCGCCGGCCGCACGGCGGGTATCGACACGGACGGCTTCGACATCGAACGGATCGAGGTCCTGCGCGGGCCGCAGAACACGATCTACGGCCGCAACGGCGTCGGCGGCACCATCAACTACGTGCGCAAGCGTCCCGAATGGGAGCTCGGCGGCGAGCTCCTCGGTGAGTTCGGCACCAGTCGCAACCGCCGGCTCGGTGTGGCCGTCACGGGACCCGTGGACCTCGGCGATCTTGGCGAGCACCTGGCTTTCCGGCTCACGGGCCATGTCAACAAGCGGGACGGCCAGCAGCCCAACCTCGGCCGGACCGACCTCACCAAGATCTGCGACGTCGGCGCCTGCAAGGGCGACGACCTCGACAGCGTCGACAACTGGACGGTGTCGCCGCAGCTCGAGTGGCGCGGCGAGAACTGGACCTTGAACCTGCTCGCGGGCTGGTATGAATCCAATCGCCTGATGGGCCGCAACCTGCCGGGCGAATTTCCCCCGGGCATCCTGCCCGAGGGACTGCGCTTCCCGACCCACATCAACGACGGCGTCAGTTTCAGCGGCGTCCGTCAATTGGCGTCGTTCTACGGCTGGGACGCGAAGATTCCCAAGAAGGACGGCAGCGTGCAGTTCAATCGCGACATGACCCACTGGGTGGAGTCGTCCAACGTGGTCGGCACTTTCGAGTGGAGCATCACCGACTCCGTCTCGCTCCGCTACCAGACCGGGACCTCGAATCACGTGGACTGGCGGTATCGGGACGGCGACGCCACCGACCGCACCGGGACGCCGGGAGAGATGAATCCCTTTGACCCGAGCGTTTGGCCTATGGCTGACGACAACGGCGGTCCCTTCCGCGACCGGTTGCTGATCGAGAGCAACGACTACGACGTCGAGCAGCACGAACTGCAGCTCACCGGCTTGATTGGGGACGACATCGAAGTGCGTCTGGGGATCTTCACCCTGAGTGCCGAAAGCCTCGGGACGTTCGATCAGAAGCACTACGAGAACGCCGCGTTCTACCGGTCCACGTTGGACGATCTGCGGGCGCTGCACGCCGCCGGCGGTGCGCCCGATCTCGGTGCCTCCTTCCCGTCTGGCAGCTGCGAGGAAATCCTGATGGAGCAGTTCGGCCAGACCTTCCTGGATGCCGAGCAGGGCGCGCCGGTCGCGCCGTTCAGTTCCGCCGAGCCGGGTTCGGACGGCAACCTGACGGGCTGGATTCCGGGCTACCTGACCTGCTACGACAAGGATGGCATCGGCGGCGGCACGGGTGGCCTCAACAGCCCCACATGGGCGGGCAGGCAGTACATCGCCCAGGATCAGTGGTCGTTGTTCGGCGAAGCCAACTGGCAGATCACCCCGGAATGGAACATTTCCCTCGGGGTGCGCACGATCGAGGATGAGAAACCGAGCTACGAGTTCAGGCAGCTCAGCAACGCTCAGGCCCTCGGCACACGGTTCAACCCGTTCGCCTCGAGCCTGGACATAACCTCGCTCGTCACCGGCGAAGACCGCGGTGCCTGCGACGACGCCGCCTTCCTCGCTGACGAGGAGATCAGCGTCGAGGAGTGTCTGTGGGACGTGTTCTACGAAATGAACGATGTCGAGGCGCCGCGCTGGCTGGACGTGCGCCGCAACGTGCCCACGGTGCTCGACTTCGACTCCGTGGTGTTCAACCTCGACCTGGAGTACACGCCGAACGACAACGTGTTCCTGTTCGCGCGGGTGGCATCGGGCTACCGCTCGGGCGGCACGAACGCGGTCCCGACGGTGGCCGACGATTTCGCGCCGTTCCTGTTCTTCGACTCGGAAGAGCTCTTGACCTGGGAGGCCGGGCTCAAGGCGCGCTTCCCCGACCTGGGCCTGCGCATCATGACGTCGGCGTACTTCTACACCTACGACAACTACATCGCCAACGTGGCCATCACGCTGTGCCCGGACGAGCCGTGGGAATGCGCGGCGGAGCCGAACGTCAACTACGGCGAGGTGCGGATCAGCGGTGTCGACTTCGAGTTCGCCTGGGACGTCCCGGCGGTCGAGAACCTGACCGTATTCGGCTTCTACGCCTTCAACGCCGGCGAAGTGCGTGATCCCTACGTACTGCCGCAGTACGTCTGGAGGGGCAACGAGGACATCCCCGAGGATGCCCAGTACGAGTACTTCCTTGGCAGCCTGACCGGCAACAACCTGCCGAACAACCCGAAGACCAAGTTCAACGTCTCCGCCGAGTACGTCGTACCCTTCGCCAATGGATCGGACCTTGCCATCCTCGGAGTCTTTTCCTGGCGCGGCGGATTCGACCCGTACGTGTCCAACAACGACGACGAGAGGTCCGACGCCTACGACCGGTTTGATGTGAACGTCACCTGGACGGCACCGGGAGGGACGTGGTCGGCATCGGTGTTCGGCCACAACGTGCTCAACGAACAGGAGGTCGAGCTGTTCGAGTATCTGGAGTACGAATGGGAGGATCCGGAGACCGAAGAGGAGGTGTTCGTCCTGGTTGACGACCCGTTCGTGTCGGGCTGGCGGTACTGGGGCGCGGAAGTCCGCTATCGGTTCTGATCAACGCGTGGCCGGCCGGGGCACCACCGGCCGGCCACGTGTCGCTTCCGTCGCCGACGGACGCGACCGTCAGGTCGCGCTAGCTCCACCTTGCCCGGCGAGGTGCGCCGGCACCTCCACCGCCGGCACGTATCCGTGACCGATACGGTCGAGTCGTACGCGCCGCCGTCGGAATTCGACGCGCTGCGCCTGAACCTCAAGGGTCTGGGCCGCATCTACATCGCCACCTGGCCCTACATCTTTGTCCAGATCTGGCACTTCCTCGCGCTGCTCGCGTTGAACCTGGCCTTGCTCGGCTTCGGCACCGCGGTCGGCTTTCTCGGCTTCGACGTGCTCATGGACTCCGTCGGCCGCGCCGAGCCGCTGAGCCACGTTCAGGCGGCGGTGATGCTGTTGCCGGACGCCGGCTACGTGGACGTCGCGTCGTTGAGCGAAGCGGCGCGCCTCGCGGTGCTGTTTCGCTTCGTTATCGTCACGGCGGTGATCATCGTCGCCACCACCAGCGCGTTCACGCTGCTGGCGATCTACAAGGTGTGGATCCTGCAGCGGGTCAACCAGGACCTTCGCGTCGCCATGGTCAGGAACGCCGAGGAGCTGAGCCTGAGGTTCCACTCGCGGACGTCGGCGGGCGACGGCATCTACCGGGTCTTCCAGGACAGCGCCATGGTCACCGCCGTGGTGGACCACGTGGTGGTGCAGCCCGTCATCGCCAGCGCGATGATCGGCCTGCAACTCGCCGTCGTCACCCTGTTCAGTCCCTGGTTCGCCTTTCTGATGTTCACCGCGGGCGTCGTCATCGTGGCCCTGGCGGTCTGGTACACGCCGAGGCTCAGGACCTGGAGCCAGGCCGCGCGGCGCGCAAACGCCCAACTCTTCACCCGGGTCCAGGAGACCTTCCAGGGGATCCAGGCGATCAAGGCCTACGCGTTCGAGGACGCGAATCTGGCGAGATTCCGCACCGACTCCAGCCGGGCGCTTGACACCGCCTTCGCCCTGCGGCGCGACTTCGCGGTGTTGAAGGTAGCGGTCTCCTACCTCCTGGCCCTTGTACTGTTCGCCACCGACTACATCGCGACCCGCTTCGTGCTCGCGGAAGACGCCGTATTCGGCGCCTCGCTGCTCGTGTTCTTCGGCATGTCGGTGACGCGCTGGACGGTGGCCGCCCACCAGGCGCGGCGGGGCCGGATCGACGCGTTCGCGCTCCACTTCGAGGACCTGGTGCGGGTCTGGTGCTTCGCTCAGGACATGGCTGTGGGTCTGGATCGGGCCTTCTGGCTGCTTGAACAACGACCGGAGGTGCGCGACCCCGCCGAACCGGTGGACTTTCCCGCGGTGCGTGAGGAGGTCCGTTTCCGTGGCGTGGATTTCGCATACTCGCCAGATGCACCGGTCCTCCGTGGCTTCGACCTCGCCGCCCGCGTCGGCGAGGTCACCGCCCTGGTCGGCGAGTCGGGTGCCGGCAAGTCCACCGCGATGGCGCTTCTGCTGCGCCTGTTCGACCCGGACGCGGGCAACGTCGCCATCGACGGCGTGGACCTCAAGTCGGTCCGCGTCGCCGAGCTGCGCGGACACGTGGCCATCGCCCTGCAGGAGAACGTTCTGTTCCCGACCACCATCGCCGAGAACCTGCGCTACGCGACCCCGGGCGCCACGGATGCGGAGATTCGGGAGCCCGCCGAGGTAGCGTGCGCGACCGAGTTCATCGATCGCCTGCCGGCCAGCTTCGAGACGGAACTCGGCGTCGGCGGCTCGCTGTTGTCCACCGGCCAGAAGCAGCGCCTGTCCATCGCCCGGGCGCTGGTGCGCAACGCGCCGATCCTGGTGCTGGACGAACCGACGGCGTCGCTCGACGCGGATACCGAACGGCGGGTGCTGGCGAACCTCAAGGACTGGGCCCGGGAGCGGGTCGTCATCGTCATCACCCACCGGCTTTCCACGATCCGCGATGCCGATCGCATCGCGCTGTTGGCCGACGGCGGCGTGGTGGAGTCCGGCACCCACGACGACCTCATGGCGAGCCCGGGCCGCTACCACGACTTCGTAACCGCCGGCGAGACGCATCGTGGCTGAGTACCACGACCGTCTCGACCTGCGGCCGACGCTGGCTGCGGGCGACGTCGTCGTCTTGTTCAGGCGCTCCCTCGGCTATCTCTGGCCGGTGCGGCGCTTGTTCGCGGCGCGTGCCGGACTCATGGTCGTGATCTACGCCCTGGGCCTGCCGTTGCCTTGGTTTCTGAAGATCCTGATCGACCACGGCGTCATGCAACAGCCGATCCCGCCCGACGGCGAGGGGCTTCTCTATCCGTTCTTCCTGGACCCGTTGCTCGATTCCGCAGCGGGCATGGATCCGCTCGCCGTCACGCTCTACGCGCTGATTCTCCTGGCGGTGGTGTTCCTGTTCGTCGGCTACTCGGGCAACACCATGCTCGAGGCGAACCTCGCCGAGGGTGCGGACGTCGCGACTCGGTCCGAGAACCGGATCAGCGCGGGTTTCAGCACCGCCCACGGCCTCGTCGGTCTTCTCGATCTGTGCCTCGCCATCCGCTTGTCGCAACGCATCACCGACCAGGTGCGCGGCGAGGTGTTCTCGCGCCTGTCGCGCCAACCCCTGACGAGTCTGAACCTGCAGCGTTCCGGCGACGCGATCTTCCGCGTCCTGCACGACGCGCCGTCGGTGGCGGGCATCTGCCTGGCGCTGACCCTGAGCCCGCTGGGCATGATCGTCAGTGTCGGTGCGAATCTCTGGGTGCTTTCGAGCGTCTACGGCGGCGTCGCGCCGGAACTGGTCTGGATCGGCCTGTCGGCGGTCGTGCTGACCCTGGTGGCGACCTCGCCGCTGGCTGGCTGGGCACGGCGCGCCAGCCAGGCGAGCCGCGCCTCGGGCAGCGCCACCACCGACGAGGTGGAGGAGGGACTCAAGAACGTCGCAGCGGTGCAGAGCCTCGGCGGGGCCGAACGCCAACGCGGACAGTTCGCCGCCGCGAGCCGCGAGTCCTTCCGCCAGAGCCTGCTCCTGGTCTGGGTGGCGAACGTTGTCGAGTGGATCGCGGAGAACGTCCACCTGGTGTTCGCCACCGCCGGCTTCTGGGTGATCTTCACCGGCATCGTTCACGGCGAACTCACTCTGGGCGATGTGCCGGTTGTTCTCCGCATGTACAGTCTGCTCTACGAGACCGCCATGCAGTTCGGGCGCATCTGGATCGATCAGCAGGACAACGCCGCCGCCGCCCGGCGGGTGTACTTCGCCATGGACCACGAGGCGGAGGAAACCGGGTCCACAACCGCACCGTCTTATCGCGGTGGCCCGCCGGCCTTGGTGTCGCTGGGTTTCGAGAACGTCGGCTTCCGCTATCCGGACGGCCGTCGAGCGCTTGCGGACGTGAGCTTCGAGGCCCGCGCCGGCGAGACGGTCGCGATCGTCGGGCCGAGCGGCGCTGGCAAGACGACGCTCGCGCAGATGATCCCCGGTTTCCTGCGTCCCACCGAAGGCAGGCTGACGCTGAACGGCATCGACATCGCCGACCTGGACACCGCGGTGCTCCGACAGGGCGTGGCCTACGTCTTCCAGGAACACCAACTGCTCACCGACACCGTCGCCGCGAACCTCGGCATCGCCAAACCGGATGCCACGGTCGCCGAGATGGAGTCGGCCTGCCGCCTTGCCGGCGCCCTGGATTTCGTCCGCGCCATGCCCGACGGCTTGGCCTCGACCATCGGCCGCGGCGGCGGCACGCTGTCCACGGGCCAGAAACAACGTCTGTCCATCGCCCGTGGCCTGCTGCGGGGAGCGCCGATCCTGATTCTGGACGAACCCACGGCCGCCCTCGATCCCGAGACCGAGCGGGCACTGCTCGAGGCCCTGTCCGCGACCGGGCAGGACCGCCTGACCATCGTCATCGCGCATCGCCTGTCGACCATCGAGCGGGCCGACCGTATCGTGTTCCTCGACCAGGGGCGGCTCGTCGAGACGGGCCGCCCCGACGAGTTGATGGCCGACGACGACGGTGCCTACCGGCGCTTCGTCGACATGCAGGTGATCAAGCCAAGGACGGCTTGATCAGAGCATTCCTAGTGTCGTGTCCCGCAAGCTTCTAGTACTTCAGCGTGCCCCACGGGTTCTGTGGCAAGGCGACGCCCCGCAGGGAATGGCGGGTCATTGCCAAGGGGCGCAACACAGCCACAGGACCCGTGGGGCGCGCCCTTCGGGAACTCGCCCTGCACGCCACTGCTACGTTGTGGCCCTTGCCAATAACCCGCTATTGACTGCGGGACCACGCCTTGCATTGACGCACAGGGCGAGCTCTGAAGCACTAGAAACTTGCGGGACACGGCACTAGCGCGACCTGACTTGCTGACCCGGCGGGACCGTCGAGTCGGCTCGCCGGGTGTTACCATCGCGCCTTCAACCACGGAGTACCACCATGAAACACAGTCGATTCGCCCTGCTGGGCGTCCTGTTGGCTCTTGCTCTCGGCGCAAACGCGGGGGAACCCGGCGCAAACGCCGGGGAACTCAAGGTCGGCGACAAGGCCCCCCACTTCGACCTCGAATCCACCCACGGCGGCAGCTACCAGCCCGGTGACCGAACCGTCGTGCTCGCCTGGTTTCCCAAGGCGTACACCCGGGGCTGCACCGTGGAGTGCAAGTCGCTGGCGGAGAATGGCCACCTGATCGAGGAGTTCGAGGTCGACTACTTCATGGTGAGCTGCGACCCCGTCGAGGACAACAAGGGGTTCGCCGACGAAAACCACGCGCAGTTCCCGCTGCTCTCCGATCCCAGCAAGGAGACCGCCAGAGCCTTTGGCGTGCTGAACGAGAGCTGGGGCTTGCCCAACCGGCAGAACTTCTACATCGGCCCCGACGGGACCATCCTCGCCATCGACCGCGTGGTCAAGCCGGCCACCGCCGCCGAGGACATCGCGGCGAAGCTGGCCGAGCTGAATGTGCCGAAGGTGTCCGAGGAGGAGACCGGGACCGCGAGCGAGACCTGAGCCTAAGGTCACACTAGGAGACCGCCATGAAGGCCGTCATGGTCATGTACGACTCGTTGAACCGGCACATGCTGCCGAACTACGGCTGCGACTGGACGCTGGCACCGAACTTCGTTCGCCTGGGCGAACGGGCGGTCACCTTCGACAACCACTACGTGGGCTCCATGCCGTGCATGCCGGCCCGGCGCGAGCTGCACACCGGCCGGCACAACTTCCTGCACCGCTCCTGGGGCCCGTTCGAGCCCTTCGACGACTCCACCTTCACCATCCTGAAGGAGAACGGCGTCTACACGCACCTCGTTTCCGACCACTATCACTATTGGGAGGACGGCGGCGCGACCTATCACCACCGCTACTCGAGCTGGGAGAACGTGCGCGGCCAGGAGGGCGATGCTTGGAAGGGCGAGGTGGCGGATCCCGATATTCCGGAGCACCTGGGGCGGATCGCCCGCCAGGACTGGGTCAACCGGAAGTACATGCAGGAGGAGCACCTGACGCCCCAGGCACGGACCTTCACCGCCGGGCTCGAGTTCCTGGAAACCAACCACGACCAGGACAACTGGTATCTGCAGATCGAGACCTTCGATCCGCACGAACCGTTCTTTACGTTGAAGCAGTGGAAGGACCGATATAACTTTTTCGGGGCTGAGGGCTCCTCCGGGGCTGAGGGCTCCGATTGGGACGGGCCCCACTTCGATTGGCCGAAGTACGAACGGGTCAGCGAGGACCCGGATGCCGTGGAGTACCTGCGCTACCAGTACGCGGCGCTCCTCACCCAGTGCGACCACTACCTGGGCCGTGTCATCGACTTCATGGACGAGCACCAGATGTGGCGCGACACCATGCTGCTGGTGGTCACCGACCACGGCTTCCTGCTCGGCGAGCACGACTGGTGGGGCAAGGCGCGCATGCCCTGGTACAACGAGACCGCGCACATCCCGTTCTTCTGCTGGGATCCGCGCACGGGGGTCAAGGGCGTCCGCCGGCGCAGCCTCACGACCACCATCGACATCGGCCCGACACTGCTGGACTATTTCGCCATGGAGCGGCCCCCCCACATGGACGGCAAGCCGCTACGCGCGACGGTCGAGGCCGACACCAGGGTCCGCGACGTCGCCATCTACGGCATGTTCGGCGCCCACGTGAACATCACCGACGGCCGCCACGTCTACATGCGGGGGCCGGCGGGCGACAACCAGCCGTTGAACCAATACACCCTGATGCCGACCCACATGAGAAGCCCGTTCTCGCCGAGGGAGCTCGCCGACATGCAGTGGAACGAGCCCCTGGGCTTCACCAAGGGCTGCCCGGTGATGCGCATTCCGTCGCGGGGCATGGGCCGGTTCGCCGAGGTCTTCAAGACGCAACTCTTCGACCTGGCCACCGATCCGGGCCAGACCAATCCGATCGAGGACGCCGCCGTGGAGGCACGGATGACGGCGAACCTCGAGCAAGCGTTGGCCGAACACCAGGCGCCGGTAGAACAGTACGACCGCCTCGGGTTGTCGCGACCCTGACCGCACGGTTCGACTACTGACGGTCGTCGAACCCGAATGACCGAACTCACCGACACGGTCGATCGACCGACTGTCGCCGACGACCTGAACTTCCGCCGCGTCGTCCACATCTTCGTACGCACGTGGCCGTTCATACGGCCGGCTGTCAAGCATCTCGTGACCTTCGTTGCGGTGTCGGTGGCCATCGCGATCTACAGCGCCGTCCTCGTGTTCATCATCACCGGCCTGATGAACGGCGGCATCGTCGCCGGCAGGCCATTGGGCGACCTCCACGTGGCCATCTACAGTCTGGACCCCGCGGTCTACGTCAACGTCGAAGCCCTGTCGGACGAAGCCCGACTATCGCTGTGCTGGCCGGTCATCATCACCACGATCCCGTTGCTGGTCGTCGCCGTCGCCGGCGCCCTGATCCTCTACTACTACGGCATCTGGATCTTCCAGGGCATCAACCAGCGCATGCGGGTGACCCTGATCGAACGGCTGCAGGCGCAGTCGCTGGCCTTTCACGCATCGGCCCGCACCGGCGACGCCATCTACCGGGTCTACCAGGACAGCGCGATGGTCGCGTCCATCATCCGGGCGATCTTCCTCGAGCCGCTGATGTTCCTCGGACGCCTGTTGTTCGGCGTCGCGGTGATCGCCGCTTTCGACCCGTGGCTTGCGCTGATGCTCGCCGCGACGGTGTTGCCGATCCTCTACCTGGGACTGAAGTTCTCGTCGCGCCTGCGGATTGCGTTCCGTCGTGCGCGGGAGACCAACAGCCGGCTGACGTCGTGGATCCAGGAAAGCGTGCTTGGCGTCCGCATCATCAAGGCGACCCACGGCGAGGCGGCCCGGGAACGGTCCTTTCGCGAGCACTCGTTGAACGCCTTCGATGCCGCGTTCCGAGCCCGGACCCTGCTCACGGTGATGGGCATCCTGGCCTTCGCCATCATCGGCGCGACGGTGCTCGCCACCCAGTCCACCGCCGCGATGTACGCCAACGCGGGTGCCCAGACGTTTGCCCGGAACCTGCTGCTCGGCTTCGGCTTCGCGGTGTGGAACCTCGGCTCGTTCACCGCCGCCACGGGTCGCATCGGCGACGGTCTGGGTTCGATCAACGGTCTGATCTCCATCTGGGGACGAGCCCAGGACATGGCCATTGGTCTTGGCCGGGTATTCCAGATCCTCGATCTCGAACCGGACATCCAGGACGCGCCCGACGCCCGATCGATGCCGGATTTTGAGGAGGAGGTGCGATTCCGGAACGTCGGTTTCGGCTACCTGCCGGGTCGGGCGGTGCTTTCCGCGATCGATTTGGTTGCCACACGGGGCACGATCACGGCCGTGGTTGGGCCCACCGGCAGCGGCAAGTCGACCCTGATGTCGCTCCTGCTGCGCCTGGCCGATCCGGACACGGGAGGCATCGAGATCGACGGCCACGACCTGCGTTCGCTGACTGTCGATTCGCTGCGCGCCAACATCGCCTTGGCGACCCAGGAGAACGTCCTGTTCTCCGACACGGTCCTGGAGAACATCCGCTACGCCGTGCCCGGCGCGCCCCGGGCCGCCGTCGTCGCCGCGGCGCAGGTGGCCTCGGCCGACGAGTTCATCACCGCCTTGCCCGAGGGCTACGACACGCCCCTCGGGGAGCGAGCCACCAAGCTCTCGAGTGGCCAACGGCAACGCATCGTCATCGCCCGGGCGGTCATCAAGGACGCGCCGATCCTGATCCTCGACGAGCCCACCGCCGCGCTGGACGCCGAGACCGAACTCAAGGTGCTCGACAACCTGATGGCCTGGGGCCGAGACCGTTGCGTGTTCCTGATCACCCACCGGCTGTCCACGGTGCGCCAGGCGACGGCGGTGGCGTACCTGCGGGACGGCCGGATCCAGGCCTACGGTCGCCACGACGAGTTGATCGCCGCGGGCGGACCCTATGCGCGGTTCGTCACCGCGGAAACGGACCCCACCCGGGCGTTGGGGGACGAGGCGTGAACGACACCGGGGAGTTGCGCATCACGAGTGCGGAGACCCTTGCCCTGCTCGGCCGTTCGCTGCGCTTCGTATGGCCTCATCGGCGCCAGATCGCGGTCAAGTTGGCGCTCACGTTGATGGGCTTGAGCATCGTGCTGTTCCTGCCCTGGCCCATCAAGATTCTCATCGATCACGTGGTCGAAGGCCTGCCGGTGGGCTCGTCGCCGACCCCCTATCCGGTCTACGTCGCCTGGTTCGTCGACCTGCTCCACGGCCTGTCGCCGTTCGAGATCGTCTGGGCGGTGGTCGGCGTGTGCGTGGTCGGCATCGTCCTGATCGGCGGTTTCGGCGGCGGTGTGGCCCGGGACGACGCCAGCGGAGGCCTTGCCGAAGGTCTCGACACCGCAACCCAGAGCGAGAACCAGGCCAACGAATCCAGCAGCCGCGTCGGCGGGCTCCTCGGCCTCTACGAGTTCCGCTACCAGCTCCGCATCACCCATCGCATCAACCATGCCCTGCGCACGCTCGTCTTCGGCCGGGTGATGAGTTGGCCGATGGTGCGCTTCGCGGATGCCAGTGTCGGCGACGCGGTCTACCGGACGATGTACGACACGCCTGCCATCTCGCGGGTCTGCTACGACATCCTGGTGCTGCCCATCGCCAACCTGTTCGTGGTCGGGACGGTGATCTGGACGACGGCGCACAGTTTCAGCGCGGTGCCCTCGGTTGTCGTCGTCGCCTGCCTGGCGGCGCCCATGGTGCTCTTCTCGACGCTGCTGATGACCGGCATGACCCGGCGCCGATCCCTCGCCAGCCGGCTGGCCGGGGCGACCACCACCGGCACGGTGGAGGAGGGCATCAGCAACGTGATCGCGGTGCAGAGCCTCGGCGCGGCGGGACGCCAACGCGACGACTTCGCGCTCGACAGCGACCAGTCGTTCAGACGGTTCCGGGGCTACATCCTGATGTTCATCCTGCTGCTCGGGATCCAGGCCAGCGTCGGCCTCGGTCTCGTCTGCTACGTGTTCTTCGACATCAGCGCCGCCGTCGTCGAGGGTCGCATGTCGGCCGGCGACTTCAGCGTGGTCTACGCCTACTTCGTGCAGCTGGTGAACAACCTGATGGGTCTCGGTGCGATGTGGTTCAACCTGCAGAACAACGTCGCCGGCATGCGCCGGGTGTATGAAGTCGCGGACTCGGCGGTGGATGCGGACGGCCAAGGCGACCGGAGGGTCGAAGGGTCTGTCGGGCATGTCCGCGTCGATGGCGCGACGTACCGCTACCCGGACGGTAGCCCGGCGGTGACGGACGTGAGCCTCGAAGGCCGCGTCGGCGAGGTTCTCGCCATTGTCGGCGCCACCGGCGCCGGCAAGAGCACCTTGGCCTACCTCGTGGCCGGCTACGTCCAACCGAGCGATGGCGCCATCCTCTACGACGACGTGGATGCCCGGGACTTCAGCGTCGACACGTTGCGCAGGCAGGTGGCTTTCGTGTTCCAGGAGCCGTTCGTGTTCGACGACACGGCAGCCGCAAATATCCGCATGGGCAACCCGGACGCCACGGATGACGAAATGGTCGCCGCCGCGCGAACGGCCGGGGCGCTGGACTTCATCGAGGCGCTGCCGGACGGCTTCGAGACCCGCTTGGGCCGTGCCGGTGCGCGGCTGTCCGTCGGCCAGAAGCAGCGCCTGGCCATCGCCCGCGGCGTGGTGAGCACCGCGCCGATCCTCGTGCTCGACGAACCCACCGCGGCGCTGGACCCGGAGACCGAGAACGCGCTTGTGGATGCCCTCAGGACCGAGCGCTCGCACCGGCTCTTGATCGTCATCGCCCATCGCCTCAGCACCATCCGCACCGCCGACCGCATCTGCTTCCTGGACGAGGGTCGCATCGTCGAAATGGGCGACCACGAGGCGTTGATGGCGAGGCCGGGCGGCGCGTATCGGCGGTTCGTCGAACTGGCGGCCTGAGGGCACCCGGGCGCTCAGACCGACGAGACCTTCGGGGACGCCCTTGTGGCGTCCCGTGCTGCTCGAACCGACGCCTTGCGGCAACGAAGACGGGCGAGGACAAGCCTCGCCCCTACGGGCGCCGGTCCAATGTCCAGATGAAGGCCTGTACGGGTTTTCTCAGCCACAATCCACCGCCCACCGCTTCGAAGTGGCGGCCGAGACGCCGCCGGTACCAGCGGTTGGAGCGCAGGTAGACATCGGTATCGGTACGCACGGGGTCGCATAGCTCCCGATCCTCGAGGGTCAACGCGCCGAAATAGAGCGCCTGGCGCGCGAGTTGGCCGAGGGTCTTGATCGCCTCCGACGCGTTGTCGTCCTCTAGATACGAAAGCACGTCGTAGCAGACGACGAGGTCGTATTGCCGGTGGGCGGGATAGTCCGGGAGAGCTCCGGATTCCCAGCCGAGTTCGGCGCAAAGGTACGCGCTCGACTCGACGCCAAGCGGATGCGCCTCGGGGAAGGCCTCGGCCAGTGTCGACAGCAACCTTCCGAGACCGCAACCGATGTCGATCACGCTGCGTACGGGCACTTCGAGATGGCGGAGATAGGCCGCGATGAAGTCGCCCTGTCGCTGGACCTCCGCAGGACTGCACACCCGGGTGCCGGGATTCCTGTAGTAGCGGTCGTAGTAGGCCTTGTCGAAACGGTCGGCGTTCACGGCGGTCGCGTAAATGGCCATTGGCCGACATTCTATGCCGCCGGGGTTCCTTGCGGGTGTCGTCTCACGGTGTAACCTAATCGCATCTTCTGCGGCGTGAATCGAGCATGGATGATCTTCTGGTGAGCCTAGGCGAAATCGTCGGCGGAGGCGGCGTGCTGACCGGCACGGATGTTTCCTCCCGGGCCAGCGGTGTGTGGCGCAGCAAGGGCATCGAAGCGCGCGCCATCGTCCGGCCGCGCACCACCGACGAAGTCAGCCGGGTGCTCGCTACATGCAATGCTGCCGGTCAACCCGTCGTGGCCCATGGCGGACTGACCGGCTTGGTGGAAGGCGCAGTCACCGAAGCCGACGAGATCGTGCTGTCGCTGGAACGCATGAATGCGATCGAGGAGGTGAATCCCGTCGAACGGACCATGACCGTACAGTCGGGCGTGGTTCTCGAGGCGGTGCAGGATGCCGCCGACGAGCACGGCCTGATGTATCCCCTGGACATCGGCGGTCGTGGCAGCTGCACGCTCGGCGGCAATATCGCGACCAACGCCGGCGGCAACCGGGTGATCCGCTACGGCATGACCCGGGACATGGTGCTCGGCGTCGAAGCCGTGCTGGCGGACGGCACGGTGGTTTCGTCCATGAACCACATGATCAAGAACAATGCCGGCTACGACTTGAAACAGCTCTTCATCGGCACCGAAGGCAGCCTCGGCATCGTCACCCGGGCCGTGCTGCGTCTGCGAGAGAAGCCGCGCAGCCAGGAGACCATGCTGGTCGCGGTTGCCGACTTCGACCGGGTCACGGCGCTGCTGAAGGTCATGGACGCCGGGCTCGGCGGTACGCTATCGGCGTTCGAGGTGTTGTGGAACGACTTCTACCGGCTGGTGACGACTCCACCGGCGACCCAGAAGCCGCCGCTCGCCCAGGACTATCCGTTCTACGTGCTGATCGAGGCGATGGGCGGAGATCCGCGGGCCGACCACGCGCGCATCGAACAGGTCTTCGCCGATGCCCACGAGTCAGGCCTCGTCGCGGATGCGGTCATCGCCACCAGCGAGGCGCAGCGGCTGGAACTCTGGGCGATCCGCGACGACGTCGAGCAGGTGCACCAGTACAAGCCGATGTTCATCTTCGACGTGAGCTTGAGGGTCTCCGACATGGAGGCGTACGTGGCGAAGGTGGACGAGGGACTTGAAGCGACCTTCGGCGACTACACCAACTTCGTCTTCGGCCACATCGGCGACGGCAACATCCACTTCGGCATCTCCGCCGGCGAGGATGAGGCCGCCCACGACGGTGTAAAGCAAGCGGTCTATGGCCCCTTGGCGTCCATCGGCGGCTCGGTGTCCGCCGAGCACGGCGTCGGACTCGACAAGAAGAAGTACCTCGGCCTGTCCCGCAACGACGAGGAGATCGCACTCATGCGCACCCTCAAGCGGGCGCTGGATCCGAAGGGCATCCTGAATCCGGGGAAAATCTTCGACGCGGCAGCCGCCTAGGGACCGCTTCGCGGTCGCCGAGGACTGGCTCCAGTTTGACGAACCGCAGTACGCAGGAAGATCGCTTGCTGGAACCCGGCGAAGGCGTCGAGTTCCGCAGCCGAAAGATCGAGAAAGTCGTCTTCCGTCATAGAGCGCGGTACCTCACGGCGCCGTGCTACGCACCACCCGCCCCGGGCGCTCGCCGGTGTGCTCGTCGTCCCGCAGGATCACTCGACCGTTGACCAGCGTCGCCCGGTAGCCGAGGGCGCGCTGGACCAGCCGGCTCTTGCCGTGCGGGAAGTCGCGTGCCACGGTGGGCTGGCGTTCTTCGACCCGGTCCGGGTCGAGGACGTTGATGTCGGCCTTCATGCCCGGTGCCAGCGTGCCCCGGTCCTTCAGATCGAGAACCCGCGCCGCGGCGCTGGTCATACGGCGAATCGCTTCGGACAGCGACACCTTGCCCTGGTCGCGCACCCAATGACTGAGCAGGAACGACGGCCAGCCGGAGTCCATGATCTGTGAGACGTGGGCACCGGCATCACCCAAACCGGGGACTACCCAATCGCGTTGCATGAGGGTTTCCACGGCATCGAACTTCGTGTTGAAGAACGGTCGATGGAACACGGCGGCACCGTCGCTGTCGAGCACGAGTCGCAGCCAGGTCTCGGCGGCATGCTCGCCGGCGGCATCGGCCAACGCCTTGAGATTGTCTTCCGGCGGCTTGGTGTAGACCGGTCGTTGGGCGTCGCCCATCCAGCGCAACCCTTGCGCGAAGCGAATGCTGGCCGGATCGGCCTTCGCCGCTTCGATCAGTTCCCGCCGGAACTCCTCGTCCCGGATGGCGTCGAGGCGCTTGTCGATGTCGAGCGCGCGCAGCTTCGCCCAGGCCGGGAAGAAGATGTTGGTCTTCAGCATCGACACGAAGCCTCCCGGACGCGGTACGGTCACGCCGTAGATCTCGCACCCGTCGGCGCGTAGATCCTCGACGATCTGGTGGGGATCGTCGAAGGCGAAGGTCTCGGTCTCGACGGCGCTGAAGAGCACTCGGCCACCGCCTGCGCGGGCTTGGTTGCCGAGCAGGTCGAGATCTCTGCTGATGGCTTTCCGGTCGTACCATGGGACGTTCTGCATCAAGCCGTTGCGGGTGCCGACCTCGCGGGCGATGGCTTCGAGTTCCTCCGCTTCGGCAAACGTTCCCGGAATCGATCGACCGTCCGGCAACCGGTGCCCGGGCAGGCGATTGGTGGAGAAGCCGATCGCGCCGTCCTCCACGGACTGGCCGGCGACGGTGGCGATTTCGGCGATCTCCTCAGGTGTCGGATTTTCGTCGATGCCCCGCTGGCCCATGACGTAGAAGCGCACAGCGCCGTGGCCGACCATGCCGGTGACGTTGATCGCCGGGTTCATCGTCTCCAGGGCGTCGAGGTACTCGCCATAGGACTCCCAGCTCCACGGCAGACCCGACAGGATGGCTTCCCGCGGAATGTCCTCGACGGTCTCCATCATCTCGGCGAGGAACTGCCGGTCGGCGGGTTTGCAGGGCGCGAACGTAACGCCGCAGTTCCCCAGCAGCGCGGTGGTGACGCCGTGCCAGGAGATCGGCGTCAGCATCGGGTCCCAGCCGATCTGCGCGTCGAGGTGGGTGTGCAGGTCGATGAACCCGGGGGTCACCGCGAGGCCGTCGGCGCGGATCTCCTGCTTGCCGCGATCCGCCACCTTGCCGATGCCGGTGATGGTGTCGCCATCGATGGCGATGTCTCCGGAATAGGGCTCGGCACCGGTACCGTCGACGATCCTGCCGTCGCGAATGACGAGGTCGTGGGTCATTGTTCCTCCAGTTTGACGAGCGCCCAGCGAATGTGGACCGGTTCCTCGATTGTAAGGTCACTGATGCCTATGGTCGCGCGCTCACGGTTGATCGAGAGCGCCCAGAACGTACCCTGTGGTGCCGTCACACCGCACAGGCTCTTGACGAAGACGCCGACGCCGGGATAGCGCCGCACCTCCAGGTCGACGATTTCGCCCAGCAAGTCGATGGCCTCGGTTCCCGCCGCCACGTTGCGGCGGATCGAGACCTCGAGGTCACTGCCGGTCAACTCGTCCCTGATCTCGACGTGGACGGCTACCTGCCGGGTGGTCTCTTCGGCGAGCGCGGCGGCGCAGACCAGGACGAGTCCCGCGACCTGGACTGCCCTCCAGGCCGACCAGCGCACGAGTGGCGTCAGACGTGCGCCGTTGCGGTGACCATGCCACCGACCCGGCGCTTCAGGAGTTCGAGACCGCCGAACAGGACCGCGGCATAGAAGAGGTTCCCGAGCAGCGTCCACTTGAGGAACGGCAGCCCGGCGATGTAGCTCGCGGCGAGACCTTCCGCGGTCGGTGGATAGGCACCGGTGAAGAACCAGACGGCGGCGTTCGTCGTCAGGTAGAAGCCCACGCCGGACAGCAGGGCGACGGTGGCGACCCGCGCCACGCCCGACGACCGGCGGAGAAAGCGTCGTGCTGCCAGCGGCATCAGCATCGACGCGTATACGATCACCATCACGCCGATGTCGTAGAACCCGATGAACCAGTCGCCCGCCAACATGCCCGCCGCGACCACGGCGCCGACATGCCAGCGCCGAGCAAAGAACATGCAGCCGAACAGGGCCACCGCGGCCGCCGGGGCGAAGTTGGGCGGGTGGGGCAGCAGACGCGCCACGACGCATAGGGCGACCAGCGCGACCGCCACACCCAGGAGCGCTTTTTGATGGGAGTTCAACGTCATGGGCTGGCTCCGAATCTGATTTCGGTGCGGATCATAGCTCACGACGTGCCTGTCGGTATTGGCCGATATTCAATGGAACGTGCACACGCCTTGGTCGATGACCACCGCGCCGTCCTGGTTGGTCGTGCGAAACAGCGCCCGGTTGCCGTCCGTCCACATCGACACGGTCAGCGTGTCGCCGGGGATGACGGGCTTCGAGAATCTCGCGTTCATTGACCGGAACCGCGATGGATCGCCGCCGCACAGGCTGTGCAGCAGCGCCCGGCCGGTGAAGCCGTAGGTGCACAGGCCGTGCAGGATCGGCTTCTCGAACCCACCACGGGCCGCGAACGACGGATCCGAGTGCAGCGGATTACGGTCGCCCGACAACCGGTACGTGAGTGCCTGATCCTCACGGGTCCTGTACGTGACTTGGTGGCTCGGCTCGTCGTCCGGGTACTGCACGCGCGCCGACGGGCCGCGGTCGCCGCCCCAGCCGCCCTCGCCCCGGCAGAACAGCATCGAGCGGGTCTTCAGCAGCGGTTTGCCGGTCGCCTTGTCCACCGACTCGGACTCGAACTCCAGCACCGCGGCGCTGCCCTTGTCCCAGATGCCGGCGATGCGGCCGCGGCTCTCGACCTCGCCGTCCGGCGGAATCTCGTCCAACAGTTCGATGCCCTGCTCGCCATGCACCATGAGGGCAGGATTGAAACTGCCCACCTTGCCCATGGGGGTGCCGCCGCCGCCGATGATCACGGCGAAGGTCGGAAACACGCGCTGGGCGATGTCGTGGGTGTTCTCCGTGGTGAACGCCAGTTCATCGGTGCCGGCGCCGATGCCGACGGCGTACAGCAGGGAGTCCTTCGAAGTCCACGACCGGGACACCGGACCGCCGGTCTCGCCGACGGCGTCTGGATTAATAGGCATGGTTGTCCTCGCGACGATGAAACGGACCGCCAATTGAACCACGAACCGAGGTGTTAGGGTCGCGTAACCCTTCAACCTTCAACCCTCATGGCGAGACTGATCGATAGCGGCGGCGTCTCTCTACGTCAGGGCGACGGAGGGCAACTGAGCGACCTGCATCGGTCTCGTCGGTCTTAGGCGGATCCTCGCTGGCGGTTCGGATCGAACACCTCGTCGAGCGTGCCGGCGTCGAGCACGTTCTCGGCCCAGGCCTCGAGTTCGCGCGCCGACGCCTGATCCACACGTTCGACGGTTTCGGTCGACAACGGGCCGAATCGCCGTCGCAGTTGCCGCCGCAGCAACGCCCGCTCCCCCTCCACGCGGCCACGATTCACGCCCTGCTGCATTCCTTCTTCGCGGGCCCTTTGAACGATTCCTGCCATGGTGCTGCTCTCCCCCGGATACTGCTGTCGGTAGCGCTGACGCTCATTGTCGGTGAGGCCGGCGTAGATGTCGATGAAGTCGACGTACTTCGCGCGCCTCTCCCGGTCCGGCTCAAGCGCCAGCAGGCCGCGCACCGCTCCCGCGTAGACCTCGACCCGGCGCTCCCGCGGGCTGCGCATGTTCGGCAGGTTGACCCGGGCGACCACGTTGTCGCTGTCCAGCCAGGACTCGGCGGGCATCTGGGCGAGTCTGCACGCGATGTAGTCGAACGTCAGGTAGGAGCGGCGCTCGGTGCCCAGCGCGAGCGACGTTGGCGCCCGACCGGCGTCGCGCAGGAAGATCACCACCGGCACCACGCGGTCGGTGCCGAGCATGTCGGCCAGGTCGAGGCAGTAGTGCGCCAGCCGGTAGGCCGAGAACGTCCGCCAGTCGGACTCCTCCTCCAGCGCGAACAGGACCGCGTCGCGGCGGCCGTCGGCCCACTCCACCAGGAGGGGCACGTCGAGCTCCCGGAAGCGGCCGCCGAGACGCGCCTTCAACTGCTCCTGCCGCACCGGGACGCAGCTGGCTTCGTCGTCGCGCGCCGGCGCCTCCCCGGGCGCGAAGAACTCGAGCGCCTGTCGCGGGTACTCGACGATGAGGTTCTTGAAGTTGTGGTCGTGGCTGACGGTGTCCGCCATGTCCAAGTCTCGGGTTCGTACCGGGCAACAGCATCGGCGAGATGCCGGGCCGGGCACTGTGGGCGATGGCTTGAGCACCCGTAGGCGATTGCTGAAATGCGTGTGCGAGATCGCCGGCAATATGCGTCAACCGAAGCTCCGCCAAAGGCAATGCAGTTGTGCAGCGGGCGCGGGTTGACGAGTACCCGATCGGACATTGGCCAAACCGCCCTTCTCGCTCTACCCGCGTCGAGTTGTAGAATCGCCCGTTCGACCAAGGGAGGGATTCACGGGTGAACCGAACGTTGAGGGGCGCCACCGCCGTCGTCGGTGTGGCGAGACGACCTACTACAAACGCGGCCAGTCGCCGGATGCGGAGTTCAAGCTGGCGCTGAAGGCGATCTTGGCCGCCTGCGAGGATGCGGGGATTTCGCCGAAGGAAGTGGACGGCTTCGCGTCGTTCTCCAACGACCGCAGCGATCCGTCGCGGCTGGCGAACGCCCTTGGCATCCACGACCTGCGTTTCTCCAACATGCAATGGGGCGGCGGGGGCGGCGGCGGATCCGCGGCGATCGCCCATGCCGCGGCTGCGGTCGCGACGGGACTCGCGGAATGCGTCGTGGTGTTCCGTGCCCTGGCCCAGGGCCAGTTCGGCCGATTCGGCCAGGGGCCGCGCTCCAACGTGGTCTCCGGCGCAGGCGCGTTCACGGTGCCCTACGGTCTGATGTCGCCGGCGCAGAGCTTCGCCATGAAGGTTCAGCGCTTTATGCACGACCACAGTGTCGAGCAGTCGGCGCTCCGGGCGATCTCGCTAGCGTCCTACCACCACGCCCAGAGTAATCCCCGCGCGGTGATGTACGGCCGGCCGCTGGACGAGGCGAAATACGACAACTCGCGCTGGATCGTCGAGCCGTTCCACCTGTTCGACTGCTGCCAGGAGAACGACGGCGCGGCGGCGATGATCGTGGTCCCGGCCGAGCGCGCCAAGGACTTCGACCATCCACCGGTCTACGTGCTGAGCGCCGTCACCGGCTCGCACTACCGGGCGGGCGCATCGGTTCACAACACCCCGGACTACGCCACCTCGAACTTCAAGTCCTGCGTGCCGCGGCTCTACGACATGGCGGGTTGCGGGCCCGAGGACGTCGACGTCCTGCAGTGCTACGAGAACTTCACCGGCGGCGTGCTGATGAGCATCGTCGAGCACGGCTTCTGCGAGCCCGAGGAGTGCAACGAGTTCCTGACCACGGAGAACCTTCTCGCGCCGGACGGCAGGCTGCCGACCAATACCAGCGGCGGCAACCTCGCCGAGTGCTACATGCACGGCCTGGAGCTCAACATCGAGGCGGTGCGGCAGATCCGCCGTGCATCGCCGAACCAGGTCGAGGACGTCGATGTCTCGATGGTGGTCTCGGGACCGATGGTGACGCCGGTGAGTTCATCGATCTTCGGTTCGGAGGCGACGGTATGAGCGCGTATCTGAATCCCGGGCTGCCGAAGCCCGCGCCGGCACCGGACGGCCTCGACGCACCGTATTGGCAGGCCATCGCCGAGGAGCGCCTGGTCATGCAGCACTGCCGGGCCTGCGGCATGTGGCAGTGGGGCCCGGAATGGATCTGCCACAACTGTTTTTCCGAGGACTTGGCCTTCGACGAGGTTCCGCAAACCGGCCGGATCTACAGCTACGAGCGGGTCTGGCACCCAGTGCACCCGGCGTTGAACGAGCAGGGCCCTTACATCGTCGTGCTGGTCGAGTTCCCCGACCACGACGGCGCGCGCATGGTCGGCAACCTGCTCGGCGACCCCCGGCAGGAAGTCGTGATCGGCGCCCCGGTGCGTGCCGTCTTCGAGCATCACCCGGACGACGATCCGCCGCACACGCTGGTGCACTGGCAAGTCGAGGACTAGGGAAGGTCTGATCAAGACCTTCCCTAGCGCGGCCACAAGCAACGGATATTCGATGCACATGTTGTTCGCACAAGCGACGTGGTGAGAAATGCGGGCTAAGGGATCCGCCTTGCCGAGCGAAACCTCCGACCGGCTGGATGCGGCGCTCGCGACATTCGAGGGAGTCCTAGCGGGACCGGAACCCAAGGGCAGCCACGCCCACGATCACGGCGACCGCGTTGTCGTGGTGCTAGCCTTCGAGGACGATGTGCGGGGCCGAACGGCTGCGCTGGTGACCGACCAGATCTTTCGACGGCTGGGCAACGGCGGGCGTCTGGACGGCCGAGCGCCCGTGTCGGCGGACGCCGCGCTCGCCTGCGACTGCCCCACGCCGGACGCCGACTACTATGGGCTTTCGAGGCAGCAGGCGGAGGTGTTCGAGCGCACGCTTCGCTATGCGGCGGACATGGGCTACGATGCCGATCGCGACGCTTCGCCGGGCTCGCTGCGCGACATGGATCCCGGATCCGGTACGCCGTTGTTCGTGCTGTTGAGCCATGCCTTCGAGACCTTCTCGCACTGCTACACCGACGCGGGCGCCGACGGTGGATTCACCCCGTCGCTGGGCGTCTGGAGCAATGTGCTGCGGCCGTTCGACGACGGTGACCTCGATCAACCGGAACTGATTCGGCGGACCGTCGTCTCGCGGCGCGCCATGCGTGCGTTGGTCCGCGACCTCGAGCGCCGAGGCTGGCTTCGCGTCGACAAGCCGACCCGCGGGCGGTCCGTCTTGCGATTGACCACGGCGGGGCAACGGGCGCGGGAAACGGGTGTCCGCCTGGTCGAAGCGGCAGAACGCGAGTTCGCCAACAGGTTCGGTTCGGATCATACCGCGAGCCTGCGCAAGGCGTTGGTCGAGGTGGTCGATCGATTGGAGTTGGAACTGCCCTGGTTCCTGACGGGCTACGGCCTCGCCGACAGCAGCCCGACGGGCGGCCAACACGTGCCGGCCCAGACCGGCCCGCCGCGCATCCCCGCCCACGGCGCGGACTGGCCCGTGGTTCTCAGGGATCCGGGGGCCGGGTCGGCGGGGCAGCCACTGTCCGCGCTGCTGTCGAAAACACTGGCCGCGTACCGAATCGACTACGAATGGGACATGCGGGGTCACGGAACGGGTCTCGACTTCGTCGCGAATTTCCTTCGGTACGTTGACGATGACGGCATCGACTTGACGACGGCGTCCGCCTTGGGCGGCGTCACGGGAAACGGTCGCTCCGCCGTGGAGCGGCATTTCGTCGTGGTCGCCGAACCTCGCCGCGGCCGGGGCGTGCCCCGCCGGGTCCACCTCACCCCCAAGGGCAAACAGGCCCGCGAGGCGTATCCGTACCTTGTGGCGCGCGTGGAGCGGGAATGGGCAGAACGCCACGGTGCCTGCATTGGCCGCTTGCGCGAAGTGCTGGAGTCCTTCGACGAGTCCTTCGATGCCGACCTGCCCGACCATCCCGCCCCGACGGACTGGCTGTATCGTTCCATGCTCGCCGGTTCGGCCGCCAGTCGTGCCGGTGGAACGGCACACGGCTAGCCCGCATTTCTCACCACGTCGCTTGTGACGGCGTGCTTGAAGATGGTCAGATAGTTGATCTAGTCTGTGGTCATGATAAGGATCAACACCGCCGAGGCGAAGGCGCGGCTGTCGCACTATCTCGAGAAAGTCGAACAGGGCGAGACGGTCGTCGTCTGCCGCCGCAATGTGCCCATAGCCGAGCTGCGAGGGCTGCCGAAGCAACGCCAAGGACAGCGGCCCGTAGGCCTCGACCGCGGTATGCGCCTGCCCGCCAGTTTCTTCGAACCCCTGCCCGAAGACCTGCTCGATGCGTTCGAAGGTGGCAGTGCCGAAGACCCACCTGATCGGCAATGAAACTGTTGCTGGACACGTGCACGTTCCTATGGCTGGCGGCCGACGATCCCATGCTCACCGCCACGGCAGCCGATAGCTGCCGCGACCCCGACAACGAGGTCTTCCTGAGCGCCTTGTCCGCCTGGGAGATTGCGATCAAGCATCGCCTCGGTCGCTTGCCCTTGCCGGAGCCACCGAACCGCTACGTTCCTAGCCGGCGCCAGTGGCTGGGTTTGGCGCCGCTTGAGTTCGACGACACAAGCGCGGCCCACGACGCCCTGTTACCCGTCCATCATCGCGATCCCTTTGATCGGGGTCTGGTATCGCAGGCGATCCTCAACGGCATGATGATCGTCACGCCGGACGCGCAGATCGCCCGGTACCCGGCGCCTGTGCTGTGGTAGCGAATCCGGTATTTCGACTGAAGGAGAGCCCATGAGTTTCGACGCCGTGCTCATCGCCAACCGGGGCGAGATCGCCATCCGCGTCGCCCGGGCCGCGGCCGAACTGGGCCTGCGAACCGTGGCGGTGTATTCGCAAGACGATGCCGCGAGCCTGCACACGCGGGCGGCTGACGAAGCCCATCTGCTCGACGGCGTCGGCGCGGCGGCCTACCTGAACGAGGAGGCCATCGTGCAAGCCGCCAAGGACACCGGCTGCGGCGCCATACACCCCGGTTACGGGTTCCTTGCCGAGCGGGCGAGCCTGGCCCGCCGTTGTTCGGATGCGGGGATCGTCTTTGTGGGTCCGAAATCCGAGCATCTCGAACTGTTCGGCGACAAGGCCCGGGCCCGGGAGGCGGCGGTGGCGGCGGGCGTCCCGGTGCTCAACGGGCTGGATCGCGCGGTGTCCCTGGACGAAGCCCGGGACTTCCTGGCGTCGCTCCTTGGGGGTGCCATGATCATCAAGGCCGTGGCCGGGGGTGGTGGCCGCGGCACCCGCGTGGTCGAGAACGCGGACGAACTGGAAGCCATCTACCAGCGGTGCCAATCCGAAGCCCGGGCGTCCTTCGGCGTCGAGGATGTCTACGTCGAGGAATTCCTCACCCGGGCGCGGCACGTCGAGGTGCAGATCCTCGGCGACGACCATGGTTGCGTCGCCCACTTGGGCGAACGCGAGTGCAGTGTCCAGCGCCGCTATCAGAAGGTCATCGAGATCGCGCCGGCGCCCGGACTGGACGACGGCTTGCGTCGCGCGATCATCGCCGCCGCCGTGCGCTTCGCCGAACGTGAACGCTACGCCAATCTCGGCACATTCGAGTTCCTGGTGGACGTTTCCGGCGACGGCGGCGAGCGGCCGTTCGTGTTCATCGAGACCAACGCCCGCCTTCAGGTCGAACACACCGTGACCGAGGAAGTCACGGGTGTCGACCTGGTCCAGCTGCAACTGCGCCTTGCCCAGGGCATACCCTTGGATGAACTGGGACTCGCCGACCCGGACATCGCCAAGCCCCGGGGCTACGCCATCCAGACCCGGGTCAACATGGAGACCTTCGCCGAGGACGGCACGGTGCGACCGTCCAGTGGCACACTCACCGCCTACGAGGCGCCTACCGGACCGGGTGTACGTACCGACGGCTTCGGCTACGCCGGCTACCGCACCAGCACGGCGTTCGACTCGCTGCTCGCCAAGGTCATCGCCCATTCGCCGCTGGCCTTCCCGGCCGCCATTGCGCGCACGGCACGGGCGCTGTCGGAGTTTCGCCTCGAAGGGGTGGCCACCAACATTCCGTTCCTGCGCAACGTTCTCGACCACGAGCACTTCGTCGCCGGCCAGGTGCACACGCGCTGGGTCGACGAGCACATCGCCGAACTGGCGGTGCCGGCGGTGAACGCCCCGCAACGGTTCGCGGCGCCCGCGAACGCGGAATCGGCGGATGGCTACGCCGGCGCCCGCGTGGACACCAGCGACCCGCTGGCGTTGTTCGACCACGACGCCAAGGTCAAGGCGGAACGGGGCTCGAGCGGCACGCGCGAGGCTGAAGAACCCGCGATTGCGGGCCCCGAGGGGTCGGTGGGGCTGAGTTCGCCCATTCAGGGCACCATCGTTTCGCTTGCCGTGGCCGTGGACGACGAGGTGCGCGAGGGTCAGCAGGTGGCCGTGGTCGAGGCGATGAAGATGGAACACGTCATCGCCGCCGACCGCGACGGCGTCGTGCGCCAGATCACCATGGCCGAAGGCGACGTGGTCCGCGAAGGCTATCCCATCGTGTTCATCGAGGAGGCGGTAGTGACCGGTGATGCCGCGGTGGCCGCCGAGGAACTCGACCCGGACTACATCCGCCCCGACCTCGAACTGACCTACGAGCGCCACGCCTACATCCTGGACGAGAACCGGGCGGAAGCGGTTGCCAAGCGCTATGGGCGCGGCTATCGCATGCCCCGCGAGAACATCGACCAGCTGGTCGATCCGGGTTCGTTCAAGGAGTATTGGCCGCTGATCGTGGCCCGCCAGCACACCCGCCACGACATGGAGACGCTGCGCAGGAACACGCCGGCCGACGGCCTGATCGCGGGACTGTGCACCATCAACGCCGATCTCTTCGGCGAGGCGGCGGCGCGTGCCATGCTCGTGCACTACGACTACACGGTGCTGGCCGGAACCCAGGGTGGCCGGAACCACTACAAGCAGGATCGGATGTACGAACTCGCGGAACGCTTCCGCATTCCTCTGATCCTCTTCGGCGAGGGCGGCGGCGGCCGACCCGGCGACGACGGCAAGGGTCCGGGGGTCGCCTTCGACACCGACACGTTCACCCAGTTCTCGAAACTCTCCGGCCTCGTGCCGCTGATCAGCATCATCAACGGACGGACGTTCGCCGGGAACACGGCACTGGTCGCCTGCTGCGACGTCATCATCGCCACCGAGCGCACAACCGTCGCCATGGGCGGCCCGGCGATGATCGAGGGCGGCGGGCTCGGAATCTACACGCCCGAAGAGGTGGGACCCATGTCGTTCCAGGTGCCGAACGGCGTGGTGGACATCCTTGCCAAGGACGAAGAGGAAGCCGTGGAGGTGGCCAAGAAGTACCTGTCCTACTTCCAGGGACCCGTCTCGGAGTGGCAGGCCCACGACCAGCGCCGCCTGCGCCACGTGGTGCCCGAGAACCGGCTGCGCTTCTACGACATGAAGGAGATCGTGCACACCATCGCCGATGTGGATTCGGTGCTCGAGATCCGGGAGAAATTCGGCATCGGCGTGATCACCGCTTTCATCCGCGTCGAAGGTCAACCCATGGGGGTGATCGCCAACAACCCGCACCACCTGGCCGGCGCCATCGACTCCGACGGCGCCGACAAGGGCGCCCGCTTCATCCAGCTCTGCGACGCCTTCGACCTCCCGGTGCTAAGCCTGATGGACTGCCCAGGCATGATGGTCGGCCCGGATGTCGAACGAACGGCGCTGGTCAGGCACTGCGTGCGCATGTTCAACGCCGGCGCGAACCTGACGGTGCCGCTCTTCGGGGTGGTCGTCCGCAAGGCCTACGGGCTGGGCGTGCAGGCCATGTGCGGGGCGAGTTCGCTGGTGGGTTTCTTCACCGTTGCCTGGCCGACGGCGGAGTTCGCCGGCATGAACATCGAGGGTTCGGTCAAGCTCGGCTTCCGCAAGGAACTCGCCGCCATCGAGGATGCCGAAGAACGCCGCCTGGAGTTCGAAAAGCGCGTCGCGCGGGCCTACGAGGGCGCCAAGGCGATCAACGCCGGCGTCGGCGGGGGTCTCGACGACGTCATCGACCCCGCCGACACCCGAAGCTGGATTGCGAGCAGCTTGAAGCGTTTGCCGCCTCCGGTGCCGCGGGACGGCAAGAAGTACCCGTACATCGACACTTGGTAGCTGCCTCACTTGGAGGTATTCGGTACCGCGCATTCCCTAAGGTACGAACAAAGGCACTCTCAATCAGGCCAATGCCTTCCTCGCCGTCTTGATGGCGCGTAGCAGCGCCGCGTCGGGTTCCGGGTAGCGGGGTTTCATCGCCGCCAGCGTCTCGACGATGATGGCGGCGACGATGACCCGCATCGCCGGCTTGCTGTCGCCGGGAACCACGTACCACGGCGCTTGCTTGGTGCTGGTGACGGCGAAGGCCGACTCGTAGGCCTTCAGGTACTCGTCCCAGCGGCTGCGGGCCTCGAGGTCGGCGGGATCGAACTTCCAGTGCTTGGTGGGGTCGTTCAGTCGATCCAGCAGGCGTTCCCTTTGTTCCTTTTTTGAAATGTTCAGGAAGAACTTGACGATCGTCGTGCCGTTGCCCACGAGATGATGTTCGAAGGCGACGATGTCGCGCAGCCGTTCCTCCCAGAAGGCGTCGTCGATTCGCCTCGGCGGCAGCCTGCGGCCGGCGAGTAGGTCCGGATTGACCCGCAGCGTCACCACCTCCTCGTAGTGCGAGCGGTTGAAGATGCCGATGCGACCGCGTTCGGGCAGCGTCATCCAGTGCCGGTGGAGATAGCTGTATTCCATGTCCTTGTACGTCGGCTGGCGAAAGTTCGACACCCTGAACCCCTGGGGATTCACGCCCGTGGTGACGTGCTTGATGGTGCTGTCCTTGCCCGAGGCGTCCATGCCCTGGAACACCAGCAGCAGGGCTTGGCGACTCTCGGCATACATGGCTTCCTGCAACTCGGCGAAGCGTGTGACATGGGTTTCGAGCATCCCCCGGAGAGTCGACTTACCTCGCTGCGCGATCGTCGGCAGCGTTGGCAACTTGTCGAGGTCCACCCGTTGGCCCGGCTTGACCCGGTATTGACGGGTGTCGAGCAGCGTTCTAATTGCACACCTCCGGTTGGATCATGGCCCGTGTCGCCTCGGAAGAGTCAGAACTCCAGGATCGAGCGACCGCTGGTGCGGCCCTCTTCCAACGCCGTCGTCGCTTCGTTGATGTCGTCGAGGGGGTAGCGCTCGGTCACTAGCGACTCGAGGTCGAGATCGCCGTTGGCATGCCAGTCGAGGAACATCGGAAAGTCCCGCTCCGGTGAACAGGAGCCGCCGATTGAGCCTCGGAACTGTTTCTCCTCGGCGAGGATGGCGCCGGCGTTAAGTTCGACGGTGGTCTGCGGCACACCGACCAACACGGCGGTGCCGCCCTGGCAGGCACCGAAGTGCCCCCGTCGGCAGGCGGGCACGATCTGCTCCATGGTGACCTTGAGGCCGATGCAGTCGAAGGCGAAGTCGACGCCGGCCACGGGACGTCCGCCCCTTGCGGTCTGAACCGGGTTGCCCGTTAGCTCGTGAATGGCCTCGACGGCGTTCACTTCGCCGGCGTTGACGCCGTGCGTGGCCCCGAAACGCTTGGCGAACTCGAGCTTGGCGTCGTCCAGATCCACGGCGATGATCGGGTTGGCACCGCGCATCCTCGCGCCGACCACGGCCGACAGCCCGACGCCGCCGACACCGAAGATCGCCACCGAGTTGCCCTTCTGCACGTTGGCGGTGTTGAGTACCGCGCCGGCGCCTGTCATCACCGCGCAGCCGATGATCGAGGTCACGTCGGTGGCGATGTCGCTGGCGGCTTTCACCACGTATTGTTCATCCGCGACGGTGTGGTCCGCCCAAGTGAACACGCTTGGGGAAACCGTTTGGCCACCGCCGACGTCAATTGTCGGCCGGGACGGCGGACCGTCCGCGTTGGCGGCGTCGCGGGGCACCCAGGTGATCAGCACCGTGTCGCCTTCCTCGACGTGGCCCACGTCGCGGCCCCTCTTGATCACGACGCCGGTGGACTCGTGGCCGAGCAGCGAGGACCGGCGACGCGGTGCATGCATCTGGTGAAGCTGCGAGTGGCAGATGCCGGAGGCGTGTTGCCTGACGACGACCTGCGTGGGCTCCGGGTCGGGCAGATCGATTTCCTGGATCTCGAGCGGTGCGCGTTCCTGCGGCAGCACCACGACCCGTGCGGGTGTGGCCATCCTTCCCCCTACTGATTGTCTTGTTGTTACATGCTATCGAGTGTGAGGCCCGCTAGGGAAGGTCTGATTAAGACCTTCCCTAGCGCGGCACAGGGATGTGCCGCCAAATTCAAAGACGCAAGGAGATGAATTTGCACGCAAAAAAAGACCGCGCTCTTGTTTTTGCGTTCTGATCAAGCCAAGGATGGCTTGATCAGAGCATTCCAAGGTGCCCTTGGCAAGCTTCGTCGCGCCGCACGCGTCGGCGGCGGCCGGCGTCGACGAACGGGGTAGCCTCAGCCGGTGCGGACTCTGACGCCGTCACCAGAAATCTCCATCGGCAGGATCACGAGTCCGGCGGCCGAGGCCTGCCGCTCGAATGCCGCGGTCGCCGCGGGATCGGTGGCGATGCCGATGCCGGTATCGCCGCCGCCCGCGCCACAGGGTTTGTACACGACCCCGAGTCGGGCGCCAAGCTGCCGTGCTTGGCGGTGACCGGGGCCGAAGATGCCGATCCAAGCGGATTGATCGAAGCGTTCGAGCACATCGGCGTATTCGCCTAGGGCATCGACGAAGGCATCAGCATCAACCGTGCAGTCGACGACCTCCCGGGCGGCCGCCGCCAGCCGTTCGAGCGGCGCCGTCGCACCCCGCCGGCGCCAGGCGTCGAATGTGGTAAGAAGCTCCGGCGTTCGTGTTCCGGCGCCGGTGAATACGAAGGACAGATGGATGCCACGCGGTAGCGAAAGGGGAGTGACGGATCGGTCCTGGAAGCGGATGACACCGCCCGTCACGGACGCGGCGACGTCCAGGCCGCTGCCGCCACCCTGGTAGTCGGCGTGGAATTCGTACAGTTCGGCAAGCTTGGGCGCGTTGCCGCCGAGGACCCCGAAAGCCGTTGCAACCGCTGTGACCATGGCGGCGCTGGAGCCCACGCCCAGCTTGACCCCCTTGAGATAGCAGGGCGACGAGTCGATCGCGATGTGCAGGTTCTCGGCGGCGTGACCGCTGCCGAAAGCGCGATGGGCGATGCCGGCGACCGTGTCGGGCGCCGCGTCGAAGACGACGGACCTAGAGAGTTCCTGGTCGTCTTCGAAACCCGTGCTGACGAATCGCCAGCCACCCACGTCGCGCGCCGTCAACGTACACGTCACCCGGCGGTCTACGGCGGCGACCAGGGCAGGTGCCCCGGCGAGAACGGCGTATTCGCCGCTGACGACCAGCTTGCCGGGCGCGGAGGCCTCGATCACGTATTCGCACTCCTTAGGGGACGTGGGCACCGGGACCCAGGCCGCTCGTGGCGGTGCGAACGACTCCGGCAACGCGCGCCAAGGCATCGGCGACAACTTCGCCGTACCCCGGAGCGCACACGGCCTTCACTTGGGGCCCGGCGTCGATGGTGAAGAACACCGGCGTGCCGGCGTCCTGGAGTTGGCGTACGGCGTCCATGGCGGCAACGGTCGCGGGGTTCCAGTAGACGAGCGCGGGACGCGAGGAGAGCATCAAGGCATGCAGTTTCAGACAACTGTGTTCGGCGATGCGGGCGAGGGTGTCGAAGTCGCGCTCGATCACCGCCTGGCAGGCGGTCGCGAAGTCGGTCTCGGTGCTCTCGCACCACGCGGCGTAGAACGGCGATGTGGTCCGCGAGCGCTCCATGCCGTCGCTGGACGGCACAGGTTTGGGAGACTCGTCGGTCACCGCCACGATGACCTCGAGGGGCCACGCTTGCCTGTCGAGCAGCTCGGCCGCCGTCCATTCGCCATCGCGTTCACAAAGCGTGGTGAAACCGCCGAACACCGACCTGGCCGCCGAGGCGGAACCGCGCCGCGCCCAGGTGGAACGGGCCGTCGGCGCCAGCCGGAGATCGAACGCGGCGTCGATGGCGGTCGCCAGCGCGGCGAAGCCGGATGCGGAGGATGCGAGGCCCGCGCCGGTGGGAAAGTCGTTGTTCGTCGAAATGGCCATGGGCGGTAGCTCGAAGGTGTTCCGCATGGCGTCGACGAAGGCTTGAATCTTCGCATCGGCACGCGTCTCGCCGCCGATCCGGATCGAGTCCCGAGTGGCGGCTTCGACCTGCGTCGTCGTCGTCAGAGTCGCGAGCGTGATGGCCAGGGAAGGGGTCGCGGGCAGATTCCCCGGACCGGGCTTCTTGCCCCAGTACTTGACCAGGGCGATGTTCGGGTGGGCGACGGCGGTGGCCACGCTTGGTCGGTACGGGTCAGCAGTACGCGGGTGGCGGTTGGAAGGCGAATCCCTGCCGCTCGAGGAACTCCGCGACGCCGATGGTGACGAGATCGCCGTACTCCGGGCCGATCAACTGCACGCCGATGGGAAGTCCGCGGGCGTCCGGTCCGGCGGGGAGGACGGTCGCCGGCAGACAGGCGCCACTCGCCAGACCCGCCCAGAACACCTGGTTGAAGTAGGGTTCCTGGACGCCGTTCACGGTCAGGGTGCGGTCGGCGAATGGGCGCTGGTCGTGGGGAAACGCCGACGTCGACATGATCGGCGCGAGCAATACGTCGAAGCGCTCGAAGAAGTCGTGCCATTGCCAGCGGATGCGGGTGCGCTGCTCGTTGTTGGCGATCCACTCGCGGAAGCGCGCGGTCTGCGAGCGCTGGATCCGGGCCCACGGACTGCTGTCCGCAGGATCGATCACCTCGACCCGCCGCTCCACCGCGGCAAATCGCTCCGGCGCAAGACGCGCCGACATGGTCGCCTGCAGCAGACACTGGTAGATGGTGTGGGCATGTTCCGCGTCCACCGGACGTGCTTCGTAGTCCAGCTGCGCTCCCGCCTGCGCGAGAGCCTCGGCCACCGCATCGACCCGCAGGGCGACGCTGTCGTCCACCCGTGCCATGGCGTCGTCGCGCCACACGGCGACCTTGAGTTCGCCGGGCGCCTTGGCGAGCTTCGGCAGCTGAAGCTTCAACCCGCGCGAGGCGATCTCGTCGGGACCGCCGCAGACGTCCACGGCCAGTGCGAGGTCCGTGGCCGAACGCGCCAGCGGCCCGATCACCGAGATGTCCGAAGGACTCAGCACGCCCCGCGTCGCGTGGCCGCGCGGCGGCAGCAGCATCCACGTCGGCTTGTGCCCGAAGACGCCGCAGAAGTGCGCCGGGTTGCGGATCGAGCCACCGATGTCCGATCCCATCTCGAGCCCCGTCATGCCGGCCGCCAGCGATGCCGCGGAACCGCCGGATGATCCGCCCGGTGCGCGGGCGAGGTCCCAGGGGTTGTTGGTCGTACCGTAGACGTCGTTGTAGCTTTGGAAGTCCGCCAGCATCAGCGGCACGTTGGTCTTGCCGAAGAGGACGGCACCCGCGTCCTTGAGACGCGTGACCGCCAAGGCGTCCTTCTCGGCGATACTGTCCTTGAGTTCGGGCGTGCCCCACGTGGTGGGCGTGCCGGCGATGTCGTAGGACTCCTTGACGGTCATGGGCACGCCGTGCAGCGGCCCCCAGTCCTCGCCTGCGGCGAGTGCCGCATCCGCCGCCTCGGCCCGCGCCATGGCTTCGTCGCGGATGTCCACGATGATGGCGTTGAGATCTGGATTGAAACGGTCGACGCGGTCGAGGAAGTAGCGCAGGAGCTCGACGCAGCCAACGTCGCGCCTCTTTATCCTGGCTGCGAGTTCGGTTGCGCTCGTAAACGCCAATTCGTCCATTGATGCTCCTTGGGGTAACTCGCGAGACGCGCTAGCTGATCACCGAGTGCGGCGTCGGCACGATGCGCGTCACCTCGATGTCGGGCAGCATGAGTTCAGCCACCCGAGGCCCGATCTCGTCGCGCCAGCGGTCTGTCTGGTACACCTTGGCGTACAGCCGCTCGCGCTCCGCCTCGGACTCGAACCGGCGCAGCCACACGTAGGTGGTGTCGTCCTCGCCCCGGAAGCTGCCGGCGATGACCATGCCCTGGGCGACCTGGAAGGGAATGATGACCTCCTCCATGAAGCGCACCCAATCGTCCATCTTGCCTTCGGCGATCCTGTATCGCCTGAGTTCGTAGAACACAATGACCCCGGAACCGAAAAACGAGCGCGGAGTTATACAGGATGGTCCGACGAGTTGGAATCGTCGGAGCACTAGGCCTCGTCGTTGAAAGGGTTGACGATGGTCAGCGAGTCGATCATGCGCCCGGCTTGCATGTCCTCGGTGTTCAATACCGTACAACCGCCAGCGATCGCGGCGCGGACGACGAGCGCGTCATTCAACGATAGTCCGTGGAGACGATGCACATCGATGGCCGTCAACAGGTCGTCGAACGTCAGACGGACGACTTCGAAACGCCCATAGAGCAATAGGCGATCTCTCGCCGTCGCGGCGTCCATGCCGAGCTTGCGGGTGGTTGCTGCAAAGAAACGCATGTGACGGCAGACGTAGACCGAAGCCTGCAGTTGACGAGTGCCGCCAACGCCTTCGCTATACTGCCCGCGTCTACCCGGGAGAGAGTTCGATGGCGGCATTGGACGGCATGCGCATTCTCGACATGACCCAGTGGGAGGCGGGCACCTGCTGCACCCAGAGTCTCGCCTTCCTCGGTGCGGACGTCGTCAAGGTCGAACGTCCGGACGTCGGCGACCCGGGGCGGGGACGGGCCGGTGGCGGCGCGGTCGATCGCGAGTACTTCGTCAACTGGAACTCCAACAAGCGCAGCGTCACGCTGCATCTCGACACCGCGGAAGGCCGTGATCTGCTGCTCAGGATGCTGCCCCGCTACGACGTTTTCGTCGAGAACTACGGCCCCGGCGTGGTCGAGAAGCTGGACATCGGCTACGACGTGATGCGTGCCATTCATCCCGAGATCATCTACGTGCGGATCAAGGGTTTCGGCACCAGCGGGCCTCATGCGCACTACAAGTGCATGGACATGGTGGCGCAGGCGGCGGCGGGCGCGTTCTCCATCACCGGGGAACCGGACGGACCGCCGATGCGGCCGGGACCGACCATGGGCGATGCCGGGACCGGGATGCAGGCCGCGCTCGCGATCACCGCCGCGTGGGCGCAGAAGCAGCGCACCGGCGAGGGCCAACTCGTCGAACTCTCCATGCAGGAGGCGATGACCTACTACCTGCGCACCGCGGTTTCGCAGACCCACTACGGTGAGGTGCCGGCCCGGCGCGGCGGCAACGGCAGCAATCCCTTCGCCTCGCTCTACCCCTGCAAGGGCGACGGGCCAAACGACTACGTGTTCATCATGGCGGTCAATCCACGCATGTGGGCCGGCGTCGCCAATGCCATCGGCAAGCCGGACCTGCTGGACGACGCACGCTTCGCCGACGCTTCGCAACGCCACGAAAATCGCCAACTGCTGTACGAGGAGATCGCTTCCTGGACGCGCACCTGCTCAAAGCGCGAGGCCATGACGGCGCTGGCGGAAGCCGGGGTCTGCGCGAGCCAGGTGTACGAGACCAGCGATCTGTTCACCGACCCGCACCTCATCGAGCGCGAATTCATCCACGAACTGCACCATGCCGACCACGGCGACATCCGCCTGCTCGGCTGGCCGGCACGGATGTCCAGGAGCCGCGTCGAGATGTCCGCCGCGCCGTTGCTCGGCGAGCACACCGACGAAGTGCTCGGCGAGGATCTCGGCCTCGATGCCGCCGCGATCGCGGGGCTGCGCGATCGTCGGACGATCGGTTCGGAGATGGCCGGCCGGAAAGATTGACGGCACGCCGTCGATGGCCAACGTCCACCTGGTCGACGGCACCTTCGAGCTGTTCCGCTGCTTCCACGGCGCCCCCCGTCACGCCAATGCCGACGGCGAGGAGGTCGGTGCCGTTCGCGGTCTGCTGCACACCTTGCTGTCTCTGCTGAAGGGCCTGAGGCCGAGCCTCGACGACTCCGATCCGATCCACGTCGCGGTCGCCTTCGATCCCCTGCCCGTGCCTCGCGGCCCGGCATCCGATGATCCCGGGACGCTGATCCGCAGGCAGAGCGCCCTGGCGATGGAGGCGGTACGAGGGCTCGGTGTCCCGGTTTGGCCGATGGTTCGCTTCCAGGCGGACGATGCCCTCGCCACCGGTGCCCGAGTATTCCGCGACAACGCCGATGTGCACCACGTGGTGCTGTGCACGACGGACACCGACCTGTTCCAGTGCATCCGCGGTGAGCGCGTCGTGGTGCTCGACAGGATCCGCAGGGTGGTTACCGACGAGAATGCCTTCCGGGCGCGGTACGGTGTGGCACCGTGGCAGTTTCCCCACTACCTGGCCTTGGTGGGTGCCCCCGCAAAGGGCCTGCCGGGCGTGCTCCGCTGGGGACCCAAGTCCGCAGCGGCCATGCTGAACGAATTCGGTGGGATCGAGGACTTCCCGAATCATGCCGAGGACTGGCCGTCGGCCCTTTCGGGCCGCTCGCGTCTATATGACGAGTTGGCTGCCCGGCGTGACGAGGCACTTTTGGTCCAGCGCCTGGCGACGCTTCGAGACGACTTGCCGCTCGGCTGCACCCTCGCCAGCCTCGCCTGGCCCGGACTGGATGAGGCGCGGTTGGCAGGCGTGGTGGCGCGGGCCGAGGCGGACGATCTCTGGGCGCGGCTCGACCGCTGGCGAAATTGAGACGCGACCGCTCCGCGAATTCTCCAACGCGACTCTCGAGGCGCGCCCGCGAGGTGGCACTGACCGCGAGGCGACAAGCCGCGAGTTTGTTTCATGTAACCGGGTAGAATCCCCTGCTTCGCCGGGCCGCAAGGCCCGTGGGGGAAGGCAATGGCAGACAGACTGCTCGAGGTGCGCGACCTGCAGGTCAGCTTCGGCGACACGCCGGCGGTGCGCGGCGTGTCGTTCGACATCGAGGCGGGAGAGACCGTGGCGCTGGTGGGCGAATCGGGCTCCGGCAAGTCGGTGACCGCCCTGTCGGTACTGCAGTTGCTGCCGTATCCGCAGGCCCGTCATCCGGGCGGCAGCGTGCTGGTCAACGGCGAGGAGATGCTGGGCGCCAACAAGGCTCGTCTGCTCGACGTCCGCGGTGGCGTGGTGAGCATGATCTTCCAAGAGCCGATGACCTCGCTGAATCCGCTGCACAGCATCGCCAAGCAGGTGGGCGAGGCGCTGGTGGTCCACAAGCGGTTGTCGAAGGTGATGGCTCGGGAGCGCACTCTCGAACTGCTCGAGCTGGTCGGCCTGCAGGACGCCAACAACCGCCTCGGCGCCTATCCCCACGAGCTTTCGGGCGGTCAGCGCCAGCGGGTGATGATCGCCATGGCGCTGGCCAACGAGCCACAGCTGCTGATCGCCGACGAGCCGACCACGGCGCTGGACGTCACTATCCAAGCGCAGATCCTCAAGCTCCTCAAGGATCTGCAGGGCGAGTTGAACATGGCCATGCTGCTGATCACCCACGACCTTGGGATCGTCCGCAACATGGCCAGCCGGGTATGCGTGATGACTGACGGACTGATCGTCGAGTCGGGATCCAACCGGCAGATCTTCACCGCGCCGCAGCATGCCTACACCCGGCATCTGCTCGCCGCCGAACCCAAGGGGGAACCCCCGGCGGCCAACGGCAGGGCACCCATCGTCGCGGAGGCGGACGCGCTCACGGTCAAGTATCCCATCGGCAAGGGCTGGTTCGGCGGACGCCACTACTTCACCGCCGTGGAGACGGTCGATGTCAAGGTCCGTGCCGGGCAGACCGTCGGCGTGGTCGGCGAGTCCGGTTCCGGCAAGACGACCCTGGGGCTCGCAATGCTGCGCATGCTGGCGAGCGAAGGCGCGGTGCGCTTCGACGGCAACGACATCAGCACGGTGCGGCGCAAGGGTCTCATTCCCCTGCGCAAGGACATGCAGGTCGTCTTCCAGGATCCCTATGGAAGTCTGTCGCCGCGGCTGTCCGTCATGCAGATCGTCGAGGAGGGCTTGAGGATCCATGAACCCAATGTCGGCAAGGAGGAACGCCGGCGCCGGGTCGCGGAGGTGCTCGAAGAGGTGGGCCTCGAGCCGGAACACATGGAGCGCTACCCGCACGAGTTCTCGGGTGGTCAGCGCCAGCGCATCTCCATCGCTCGTGCCATGGTGCTGCGCCCGCGGTTCGTTGTTCTCGATGAACCGACGTCGGCCCTCGACATGTCGGTGCAGGCGCAGATCGTCGACCTGTTGCGGGACCTCCAGACCGCGCACGACTTAGGCTACCTGTTCGTCAGCCACGACCTCAAGGTGGTGCGGGCGCTGGCCAACTGGCTCATCGTCATGCGCGATGGCGTGATCGTCGAACAGGGGCCGGCGGCGGACGTGTTTTCGAATCCCACCAGCGACTACACCAAGGCGTTGTTCCACGCCGCCCTCGATCTCGAGGCTGACGAGGAGGTCGTCCGCCAGTAGCGGCGCTGCCCTAGCCCAAGTTTACCAATCTGACACCGTTTTTCGGCCGAATCGGGCTTTTTCCGGTGATTCCATTGCCGCAAGTGATTGATTCTATTGAACGCGGGTTCGCCGGAGGCAAATGTAGTGCCATAAAAGTACGGGAAGGGCTTGCGAAGCCCCGCCGCCGCCGCTATCGTCCGGCTCATGTTCGTCCGACGCACCAGGACCCGCGCCACCGACGGCGCCGTCTACCACACCCACCGCCTGGTCCGCTCCGAACGCGACGGCGGCCGCGTCCGCCAGCGGACGCTGCTCAACCTCGGCCGCCACTTCGACATCGACCGCGAACTCTGGCCGCTGCTGTGCCAGCGCGTCGAGCGGATCCTCGACGGCGGCGGCGAGCTCTTCGCGGGCGTCTCCGAGGCCGTGGAGACGGAGGCGCAGCGCATCGCCGCGCAGCTGCTGGCCCGCGGCGCGGCGCCGCCGGACGACGCCGCCGGCGGCGTCGAGGCGGTCGCCGTCGGCAGTCTGGCGCTGGCGCGGCCGCGTTCCGCCGGCGTCGAGCACGCCGCGCTGTGGGCGCTCGGCGAACTCGGCCTGCCGGCCCTGCTCGAGTCGCTCGGCGTCAACGCCGCGCTGCGCGACGCGGCGCTGGGCTCGGTCGTCGCGCGCATGGCGCACCCGGCCTCGGAGCGCGCGACGATGCGCTGGCTGCGCGGCCGCAGCGCCGCCGGCGAACTGCTGGGCGTCGACTTCGAGACCATGGGCGCCATGCAGCTCTACCGCGCGTCGGACGCCCTCATGGCGCACCGCGCGGCGATCGAGGAGCATCTGTTCGACGCCGCCGCGGGGCTGTTCGGCATCGAGCCGACGGTGACCCTGTACGACCTCACCAACACCTACTTCGAGGGCGCCGCCGCGGCGATCCCGAAGGCGGCGCGCGGCCACTCCAAGGAGCAGCGCGGCGACTGCCCGCTGCTGACCCTGGGACTGGTGCTCGACGGCAGCGGCTTCGTGCGCCGCTCGGAGGTGTTCTCCGGCAGCGTCCGCGAGCAGGACACGCTCGAGTCCATGCTGGCCGCGCTCGGCGCGCCGGCGGGGGCGCTGGTGGTGATGGACCGCGGCATCGCCACCGAGGACCGGGTGGCGTGGCTGCGCGACGCCGGCTACCGCTACCTGGTGGTGAGCCGCGAGCGGCCGCGCGCCTTCGACGCCGCCGCGGCGACGGCGCACGGCACCCGCGGCGGGCGCACCGTGCACCTGCATCGGGCGGCGTCGCGCGCCGACGGCGAGGTGCGCCTGTACTGCCACTCGCCGGAGCGGGCGGAGAAGGAGAACGCCATCCTGGAGCGCTTCTCGAAGCGCTTCGAGAAGGCCCTCGCGGCGCTGTCCGAGGGGCTCGCCAGGCCGCACACGGTCAAACGCCTCGACAAGGTGCACGAGCGCGTCGGCCGCCTCAAGGCGCGCCACGGCCGCGTCGCCCGGCACTACGACGTCGAGGTCGTCGCCGACGGGTCCGGTGCCCGCGCGGTGGCGGTGAACTGGACCCGGCGCCCCGTCGAGGGCTCCATGGCCACCCACCCGGGCGTCTACTGCCTGCGCACCAACGTCGCCGACTGGGACGACGCGGCGCTGTGGCGCACCTACACCACGCTGACCGACCTGGAGGCCGTGTTCCGGTCGCTGAAGTCCGAACTCGGCCTGCGCCCGATCCACCACCGCAAACCGGTCCGCGCCGAGGGCCACCTGTTCATCACCGTGGTCGCCTACCAGGCCGTGCAGGTGATCCGCCGGCGGCTCGCCGCCGCCGGCGAGCGCGCCAGTTGGACCACGCTGCGCGACATCCTCGGCGGCCAGCAGCGCGTCACCGCCACCTTCCGCCGCGCCGACGGACGCACGCTGCACGTGCGCACCGCCACCGTCGCCGAACCCGCCCAGAAGGCCATCTACGACGCGCTCGGCATCGATCCCCAACCCGGCGGCACCCACCGAACCGTCGTCTGAACCGCATCGTCATCGACGTCGGGCGCACCTGTAGTGCCCTAACGCCCTCTGCTCGCCCGTAGACCATTGATCTGAAACGACTTCTCAAACCCCTTGGTAAACTTGGGCTAGGGAAGGTCTGATTAAGACCTTCCCTAGCGCGCCCGCGACGGGTTGCGGCGGATCCAGTTGCCGAGCCAGGCACCCACCGCCATGCCGACGATGTGGGTGTGCGCCGCGACGTCCGCCGTCCACGGTCGGCTGTAGCCGGCGATGCCGAGGACGATGCCCGCGACGAGCACCGTGGAGATCAGCCCGGCGAGCCAAGGCGAACGCTTGCGCAACGCGAACACCGCCATCGTCGCGAGACCGTAGAGAATTCCCGAGAAGCCGGCGAAGTCGGTCCGCACCCAGAGTACGACACTGGCGAGACTGACAGCGGAAGCCAGGATGATCGCGCTCGCCGTGATCGCCTTCCACGACATGGATTCGCGGAGGATCGTCAGCACGAGTCCACAGCCGACGGCGTTCAACAGCGCGTGCTGATGGTCGAGGTGGGTCAGGTGGCAGGTGGCAAGGCGCCAGAACTCGCCGCGCAGCACGGCCGTGCGATCGAAGGCGAAGAAGGGCAGCCAGTAGGCGGCCACCATGAACAACGCAGCAGCCGATGCGGTTGTGACCAGCAGACCCTTGGCTCGAGCTCGACTTGGGCTCCGGCGTCGCGAGGATCCTCGCCGGGGACGCCGGGATGCACTCCCCGAGGCTGGTCGTCGTCGCGCGCGCCGAGCCATCAGTTCGCCTAACCTCCAGTACCCGCCCGCCGCCCGCGGTATCGGCGTCCAGACTCGCGATGATGGTGTCGGCGGCGCGTGCAAAGCTCAAGTCGTTCCGATACGACTGCTACACTTGCGTTCCGAACGACGAACGACCGGGTCTCGACAGTGAGCGAAAGACAGGATCCCTTCATCGGCAAGCAACTCACGGAGCGGACCTTCGCGGTCACAGATTCCATGCTCGCCGACTACTACGGCGGCCTTGCGCTGACCCCGCGGGATGACGAACGGGTGCCGACCATGCTGGCGAGCGATGCCGAGAACGGCTTCTTCGGGGAGATCGCCTTCCCGAACCATATCGGCCATCTCTGGATGCGCCAGGGCTGGGAGTGTTTTGGAACCCTGGTCCAGGGTGAGACCTATGCGGCAAGCGGCCGCATCCGCGATATCTATCCCCACCGGGACCGTTCGGTGGTCTACTACGAGGTGGATGTCCGCGACTCGGACGGGACACTCACCTTCCGCACCCACCATCACCAGAGCTTTTTGCGCGAGGCGCCCGCGGACGGCAAGGTGTCGTTCCGGGATCCATCGAGGAAGCCGGGTGCGCGCAAGTTCATCATTCCCGAAGGTGAACGGTTCGGCGGGCTGACGCGGGCCATCACGCTCGAGATGTGTGGCGAGTTCTTCCACGGCGACGCCAACTACCACACCGACAAGCAGCAGTCCGAGGCGCTCGGCTTCCAGGACGTGGTCGTCGGTGGGCGCATGACGCTCGCCTATACCGCCCACCTCCTCGAGGACTTCTTCGGTGAGACCTGGTGGCGCAGCGGGCGGTTGGACCTGAAGTTCACCAATCCCACATGGCCCAACGACACCGTTACCGCCAGCGGCGTGGACACCGGACCGGAGAACGGCTCCGGACGACGGGGGGCCTTCGTCTGGCTGGAGAAGGAAGACGGCACCGTCGTGCTGGTCGCGCAGGCGAGTGTCGCGGCCTGACCCCGTAGCAGCGGACACACTGGTCTACGGTCGCGCCGACGACCGGGATCTGCTGGCGGAGCGCTACCGCCCGCGTAGCGGCGAAGTGGCTTCCGCCAAGGCCATCGTCATGATCCACGGCGGCGCTTGGACCTCCAACGACCGGTTGACACCGGCGGTGCTCTGCCGGGAGTTGGCGGAATCGGGCTACACGGTCTTCTCATTGGACTTCCGGGACGGTCGCAACGGCAAGCACCCGTGTGCGGTGCAGGACATCACCGCCGGCATCCGCTGTATACGCTCCCGGGCGGACGAGTTCGGCATCGATCCGGCACGGATCGGACTGATCGGCAGCAGTTCCGGCGGCCACCTCGCTCTGCTGGCGGCTATTCAGCCAGACATCGAGGCACACCGCGGCACGGCGGTCATGGCAGACGCGGATGCGGAACGCACATCCGCTGCCGTGAACTGCGTGGTGGCGCTGTGGCCGGTATCGGATCCGCTATACCGCTTCGACTTTGCCCGACGTGTCGGTCGGGAAGAACTCATCGCCGCGCACCGACGGTACTACCGCGACGAGGAACACATGCGCGAGGCCTGCGTGCAGCGGGCTCTCGACGACGGCGAGGCTCAGCGGGTGCCGCCGCTACTGGTCGTGCAACCGGGCGAGGACGCCAACGTCCCCCGGGAGATTACCCTCGAACTGCTGCGCGCGTACCAGGACGCAGGGGGGCCGGTGAACTATCTCTTCTACCCCGGTCTGCCCCACGCCTTCGCGTACCAGGCGTCTGCCGCGACCACCCGCCTGGCGGCAGACATACGGACGTTCCTGGCGCGACACCTCTAAGAATGTTCTGCTTTGGCGGACCGGGCGGCATCGATTTTCTTCTTCATCTGGAAGATGGTCAGCCCTTCCTTGACATCTTCGGGCACGGGCGAGTCCATGGCCCGGATTCGCCGGTACTCGCCGTTCTCCATCGCCAGGCGTGTGCGGACCGTGGTCTTCGGGCCCGAATAGGTGCCGATCTCGATCAGCCCCGAGGTGTAGTAGCCCATGCGCGCGAGCAGCTTGTCCGAGGCGTTGGCGAGCACTTCCGGGTCGATGGATAGTTGCCAGTTCTCCTGCTGGCGCATCCAGGGCTTGACGTTCGAATTGGTCATGATGTAGCGCCACTCGTCGGTGTGGTTGACACCGGTGCCGTGCAGCAGCCGACCGTCCATCAACACCACCGTGCCGCCCTTCGCCTCGACGTTGACCGCGGGCGGCAGGGGGCCGACCTCTTCGCCGGGTAGGACCCGGGACACCAGCCGGTGGCTGGTCGGGATCACCAGCGTGCCGCCGTTCACCTCGTTCATGTCCTGCATGATGTAGACGGTGTTCACAAGCACCGGTGCATGGGGCGTCTGGATCGGGTGGATGGCGCCCGAGTCCTGGTGCAGGTTCTGCGGATAGCTGCCGGGTCGCGCGATGTTGGAGGCGAACGAGTAGGCGTAGTTCCCGGCACCCAGAAGTTCCGTGTTGAGTTGCTCGATCAACGGTCCGCCTTGGACCCACTCCGGGTCGAACTCGATGCACTTGGCGAAGCACTCGCCCTTGTTCACCAGCGTCCACATGATGTGGAAGTGCGGCGTCATGTCGGCGAGGCCGCACTCGCGTTCGGCTTCGGCCTGTCGCTCCAGGCGGTCGCGCATATAGGCGCGTTGGTACTCGCTCATGGCGTCCTCGATCAGGCAGAAGCCGTACTTGCGAAGGTCGCGCCGGGCCTTGTTGATGTCCTTGGTCTCGCGGGGCAGGTCGTCGAACTGCTTCCAGTAGTTGTGCTTGCGGGCGACCGTCGTGTCGTAATACGGCGTCCCGTTGAGCCCCCCACCCTCGGCACTCCGACCCGCCTCGAACAAGGGACAGCGGAACGGCTCGGTGAGCGAACCGTCCGGGCGCATTGCGGGCACGCCGTTGCCGCCCACGGGAGGCTTCAGCCAGGGGTTGTTCGTGTGCATGGAGCGGAACGGCTCGCCTGAGCGGAACCACTGCGCATCCTTGAGCTGCGCCGCCTCGTCGGACAGCGCCGCCACGTTCTCCGGGAGGAACTCGGGGGGTGGGGTGGATTCCGGGGTTGGGGCTCCGCCCATGTGAATCACCTGTCTACGGGGAGACACCCAAGTATAGGACGCGGGCGCTCGGCGCGCCTCGCTTGCACCGCGAAGGCCGACCGTCTGCTTGGCGACCCGGTCATCTACGGGATGCCGCGAAGTCCCACTCGCTCCAGTGGTCGCACATCTTGTCGACGGATGTCTTGAACGGATCGTAGGCGTCCGGGTAGTCGAGGAAGTCGCCGTTGAGGGCGCGGTCGGGGTGGTCCGAGACGCCCCAGCCGATGCGCTTATTACCCTCGTAGGGGTTTTCGGGACGCAACCGTCGTATGCGGAAGAACACGTTCATCCGCGGGTCGTCGCTCATGTTCGGGGTGGCGGTATGCGGCAGGGCGTGCAGCGCGATCACCGCATCGCCTTCGTTCATCAGCACCGGGGTCAGTTCCGGCCATGGCCACTCGTCGTCGTCGAACCGGGTGTCGGGGTAGGTCGCCACCATGGCCGACGGCATGATGCCGGCGTACGCCTCGTCCCCTCCCATGGGCAGCAGTCTCGGCCAGTCCGGACCGCCGCCGCCGATCGGACCGCCGAGGTCCCGCTGGTGGCGGAAGAACGCTTCGACGGCCTCGTGGGCGCCCCGGCGCACCGAGAACTGGCCTTTGCCCGGCCGGCGTTGATCGTTTAGGCAGACGCCCACCAGGGCCGTGTAGCTACCGATGGCGACGGTGCGTTCACGGTCCTGCCAGAGCGGCGCGCCGCCGGCGGGGCCCATGGACTGGGGATCGCCGTCGCTGCCCCAGGTTTCGAGACGTTGTCCCGTAGCCAGGATCGCGCTGCGTTTGACCGGACACAGGCCAGCCCAACCGCCATCCACATGCGCACCCGGCCGGTAGGCGGGCTGGGCCTTGCGGCGCACCACCGCGTCGGCGTAGTGGGGCATGGTAACGGCGACCTGGGCGTTGACCGGTGCGGTGTGGGGTCCCATGGCGTCGAGCATGAGCTCGCGCAGCACGGAGTCGTTGTAGAGCCCGTTGATGGCGGGTTCGTCGCCGTGGACGATGCGCTTGGGATCTTGGTTGATGAGCGCCTTGGCGCGACTGGTCACCGTGGGGGGAATCGCGTTCTTGACGACCACGAAACCGTCCCGCCTGAGGCTGCATTGCTCATCGTCTGACAACCGGCCGGGGTGCAGTGAAGTCATCGGGCTGATTGGAGTCTACCGAGGTGACCCAAAAGCATAACAGCGTTGTCGCCGCGGGTCGGTCGCCGGTTATGCGGTACAGTTCAACGCCAGGGATTATGGGAGCCCGGAGTGCAGATCACGCAGGAGGATCTAGCGGCCGCCCTGCCGGATCTCGAGTCCACGATCCGGGCGTCGGGTCTCGACCGACCTGTCGAAGTCTTTCGCGACCGTTGGGGTGTGCCGCACGTCCGCGCAGCGACGGCGCACGATGCCTTCTTCGCCCAGGGTTTCGTCACGGCCCAGGATCGACTGTGGCACATGGACTACGATCGCCATCGCGCGCTGGGGCGTTGGGCGGAGTTCGCGGGCGAACGCGGACTCGGCGAGGACCGGTTGATGCGCACGTTCGGCGTCGAGTCTGCGGCCAAGGCCGACTACTCGGTGTCGAGCGATGCCGCCAAGGCGATGCTGGACGCCTACGCGGCGGGCGTGAACGCGTTCATCGAGACGACGAGGTCGTTGCCCGTCGAGTACCGTCTCTTGGATGCGATGGTGGAGACTTGGCGGCCGTGGCACTCGCTTGCCGTGTACAAGGTCCGCAACATGCTGATGGGGACCTACGAGGTGAAGCTGTGGCGGGCGCGACTGGCGCTTGCCCTGGGGGCGGAACGGGCCGCCGCCCTGTTTCGGAGCTACCCCGACGACAGTCTTGTCGCGGTGCCGCCGGGTGCCACCTTCGGGGCGTTCGACGCCGAGTGTCTCGATGATCTTGCCGGCGCCGCCGAGGAGCTCACGTGGCTCGGTGGAGACGAGGGCGGCAGCAACGCCTGGGTCGTCTCCGGCGAACGCACGGCGTCCGGGTTACCAATCCTCGCCGGCGATTCGCATCGGGCCCTGGACACGCCCAACGTCTACTACCAGGTCCACCTCAGCTGTCCCGCGTTCCGCTGCAGCGGCTACGCACTTCCCGGCGTACCGGGGATGCCCCACTTCAGCCACACCGAGTACGTCGCCTGGGGGATGACGCACGGCGTCGCGGACTACCAGGACCTCTACATGGAGCGCTTCCGCGAACGCGACCGTCGACTGGAATACGCCTACCGGGACGCCTGGCATCCGGCGGACGTGACCACCGAGACGCTGGCCGTGCGCGATGCTGAATCCCAAACGCTCAGGGTCGTACGTACGCGCCACGGTCCCATCGTCGCGGGCGACCCCGACGCGGGGCATGGCCTGGCGTTCAGCCACCCCGGAACGAACAGCGGCACGCCCTGGGCGGATACGCTCCACGGGCTGCTCGTGGCCCGGTCCGCGGACGAGGCGGAGGAGGCGCTCCGTGGCTGGACCGAGCCGGTCAACAATTTCGTTTACGCGGATGTCCACGGCGAGTTCGGCTATCGCTACCGGGGACGGATTCCGATCCGGTCGGTGGCGAACGCGTGGGTGCCGGTGCCCGGCTGGACGGGCGAGCACGAGTGGCGGAGCAGGATTCCTTTCGAGGAACTGCCCCAGGCCCGCAACCCGGCCGCCGGCTTCGTCGTCACCTGCAACAACGCCCCCACGACCTCGGACTATCCTCACTACATCAACACCTTCTTCGCCCCGGACTGGCGGGCCCGTCGCATCACCGCGCGGCTCGCGGAGCTACCTGGGGGTACGGCGACGGTGGACGACATGGCTGCCGTTCACGCCGACCGGGAGTCGATCCCGGCCCGGATTCTGCTCGGGATTGCCGAACGGATGCAGCCGGCGGACTACGACGTGCGCCGGGCGAGCGAAGCCCTGCTGGCGTGGGACTGCCGGATGGACCGGGACTCCCCCGCTGCGGCGATCTACGGCGCCGCACGCACGTATCTCCTGCATGACGTAGTCGACGCGGCGTTCGGTCGGATGACCGATGAGGTTCTCGATGCGGCGAGTGCTTTCGGCCGCGGCGCCGGATCCCACATCGGCTCACTGTACGCCGACGCCGTCAGGGCGATGGCGAAGGACGACCGCTCCTGCCTGGCGCCCGGCAAGACCTGGGAGTCGGTGCTCGAGTCGGCGCTCGCCCGAACGATGGCCGAACTGCGCGGCAAGTTGGGCGACAACTTGGACGCGTGGACCTGGGGCGCGGTCCACCACACCCGGCCGCGGCATCCGTTGTCGCGGATCTTCCCGGACGCCGCGACCATGCTCGACCCGCCGACGGTCGCGATCCACGGTGACGGCGACACGCCGCTGGCGGGTGCGTACTCGCTGGTGGACCGCTTCGTCGCCACGGTCATGTCCGTCAACCGCTATATCCACGACCCGTCCGACTGGCGCAATTCTCGGTGGATCGTGCCCCTCGGCGCCTCGGGACACCCGGGTAGCCCGCACTACGCGGACCAGGCGCGCCTGTGGGCGGACGTCGAGACCATTCCCCAACTCTGGGAGTGGGACGACATAGTCGCTGCGGCGGGAGTGCGCCAAACGCTCAGTCCATCTGCCTCGGAAGTCGTCGAGCCACCTTGAACTTTCACTCTGTGCCGCCATCAAAAGCGTGGTGACGCTATTGGGCGCTCGTGCATCAAATCGGAAGATGACGTGACCGCTTCGCGGCCGCTCCCGACCGTCGGGCAATACACATTGGTTTCATGGAACGTGGAGGTTGAGGATGAGCCAGTCGATGAGGGCATTTGCAGTCTGCGTGACCGCCGCGGCGGTTGTGTTCGTACCGGTAGCCAGCGCCCACGACGGCAAGCTGACCTTTGCTCCGGTGCTCGAGCGGGCGACGCCGGCTGTGGTGAGCATCCGCGTGGATCTTCGTCGCCAGGGGCCGTGGTCGAGGTCGGGCCCCAGCGGCTCCGGCGTCATCATCGACTCCGGCAAGGGCCACGTCGTCACCAACCACCACGTCGTCCGCGGCGCGGAGAAGATCACCGTCGCTCTCAAGGACCGCCGCGAGTTCGACGCGGAGCTGGTGGGTAGCGATCCCGCGACGGACATCGCCTTGTTGAAGTTCGACGCCGATGGCCTGAAGGCGCTGCCGCTCGGCGACTCGGACGACTTGAAAGTCGGCGACTTCGTGGTCGCCATCGGCAATCCGTTCGACTTGGGGCAGACAGTCACCTCGGGCATCGTCAGTGCCTTGGGACGCACGGGGTTCAGTGACGGCTATGAAGACTTCATCCAGACAGACGCGTCGATCAACCGAGGCAACTCCGGGGGTGCGCTGGTGGATCTTGCTGGCCGTCTGGTCGGCATCAACAGCATGATCGTCTCGCCGTCGGGCGTCAGCGCCGGCCTCGGCTTCGCCGTGCCCGCCAATATCGTCAGGACGGTAACCGAGCAGATCGTCGAGCACGGCTCCGTCCGTCGTGGCCAGTTGGGCGTCATGATCCAGGATGTCTCGTCCGATGCCGTCGAAGTCCTTGGGCTCGACGCCGCGAAAGGCGTCATCGTCGCCGATGTCATCGAGGGTTCGGCCGCCGAGGCGGCGGGTATCCGGAGCGGCGACGTTGTCTTGCGTCTCGACGACAAGGAAGTCGTCAACGCGTCTGATCTGCGTACTCGGGTGGGTCTCGCCAAGGTCGGCGATGAGGTCGAACTCCTCGTCCTGCGCGACGGCAAGCGTACGGCGATCGAGGCCACCATCGGGGCGCCGGAGGACGCCGACGGTTCGCCTCGGGAGTCCACATCGGCGCTGGCTGGCGTCCAGGTCCGCGACCTGCCGCAGGGCCACTGGCTCCATGGCGAGTTGCGTGGCGTGGAAGTCACCGCCGTCGAAGGCGACAGCCAGGCGTGGCGAGCTGGGCTTCGCCGGGGCGACGTGATCCTGGCGGTTGATCGGCGTGCGGTGGACGGCGTCGGCGAACTCGAAGCCGCGGTCGAGGATCTGACGCGGTTCGCGTTGCTGGTTCAGCGGGGCGAACGGCGGTTCTTCGTGTTCATCAGGTAGTTCCCATACCCGCATGAAACAAGCGCGCCGTTTGTTGCCTGGCTGTCAGCGGCGCCTCGCGGCCGGGAGAATTCGCGCAGCGAATGCTCGGGGGGACCGCGCAGCGGTCGCGTCTCGCACCCTGCGGGCACCTGTGCAGACCTGCGCCTCGTCAGTGGTCGTCTAAGGCGCCGGCGGTACGTACAATTCGCGTTTTTTCGACACTGGGAGAGCCATGGCAACGGCAGCGGAAGCGGAAGCGGTCGCCGACACGGCGGCGATCAAGGAACGGTTCGACGGCGCAAGGGCCGAGGTCGGCAAGGTGCTGGTTGGCCAGGACGATCTGGTTCACCGCCTGTTGCTCGCACTCATCGCCGACGGCCACGTGCTCCTCGAAGGGGTGCCGGGGCTGGCCAAGACATTGGCCATCAGCACCCTCGCCGCCACCGTTGACTGCCGCTTTTCGCGGATCCAGTTCACCCCCGACATGCTGCCCGGCGACGTCACCGGCACGCAGATCTTCAATCCGCGCGAAGGCTCGTTCTCGATCAGGAAGGGTCCCGTGTTCGGCAACCTGATTCTCGCCGACGAGATCAATCGCGCCCCGGCGAAGGTCCAGGCGGCGCTGCTCGAGGCCATGCAGGAACGCCAGGTCACCCTCGGTGATGAGACCTTCCCCTTGGCCGAGCCCTTTCTGGTGCTGGCGACGCAGAACCCCATCGAGCAGGAAGGCACGTATCCGTTGCCGGAAGCCCAGCTCGACCGGTTCATGATGAAGCTCCGTGTGGGCTATCTCAGCAACGACGACGAGGTCCGGGTCGTCGACCGCATGGCAGGTGAAGGCGCAGCGCCCCGGGCCCAGGCCGTCATGACCGGGGCCGAGGTTCTCGACGCGCGCCGGGCCATGCGCCAGGTGTTCGTCGACGACAAGGTCAAGCGCTACGCCGTAGACCTGGTGGCGGCGACGCGGGACCCGGCCGAAGCCGGATTGCCCGATCTCGCCAACCTGATCGAGTACGGCGCGTCGGTGCGGGGCTCGCTGAGCCTGGTGCAACTCGCCAAGAGCCACGCCCTGCTTGCCGGGCGCAACTACGCGAGTCCCCACGACGTCAAGAGCATCGCCCCCGACGTGCTCCGCCATCGCATCGTGGCAACCTACGAGGCCGAAGCGGAAGGGCGCGACACCGACGACCTCGTGGCGACGATCCTGGCCCACGTCGAGGTGCCCTGACGGCCGATTCCACCCAGACGGTTTAGCCATGCTTCCCGCCGAGATCGTCAGTCAGGTCCGACGCATCCAGCTCACCACAGGCCGCCAGGTGGCCGACGTGCTGGCCGGCGCCTACGTGTCCGTGTTCAAGGGGCGGGGCGTCGAGTTCGACGAGGTGCGACCGTACGTGCCGGGCGACGACGTCCGCTCCATCGACTGGAACGTCACCGCCCGGGTTGGCGCTCCCTACGTCAAGCGCTACGTCGAGGAGCGCCAGTTGACGGTCATGCTGCTCGTCGACATGAGCGGCTCATTGGACTTCGGTTCCGCGCATCGATCCAAACGGGAAGCCGCCGTGGAGCTCTCGGCACTGCTCGCCTTCTCCGCCATCTACAACGACGACAAGGTCGGCCTGCTTTTGTTTCACCGCGGTATCGATGAGTACATTCCGCCGCGCAAGGGCCAGAAGCATGCCCTCAGGGTCGTCCGCGAGGTCCTGGCACGAGGCCGGGAGGAGACCGATGAAGCGCGGCGGCATCGGCATCGTGGGACGTTCGCACGCATCCGCACCGCACCTTTGCCGCGGCGTTTCGCGCTCCGATTCGCGAGTCTGCTCGGGCGCGGTTCGTCCGGTGCCCGGCGAGCCACGGATATCGCCGCGGCCCTGGAGTTCTGCCGTCGCGTGTTGCCGCGCCGCGCCATCCTGTTCCTGGTCTCCGACTTCATCGACGACGGCTACCTCGACGTGCTGTCCAACGCCAACCGCAAGCACGACGTGGTAGCCGTGAAGGTGGACGATCCGCGCGAGTCGGCCATGGCGAGCGGCGGACTCGTGACCCTCGAAGATGCCGAGACCGGTGATCGCCGCCTCGTCGACACGGGATCCCAAGCGTTCCGCGAGGCGGTCGCAAGCGGGGCCGAAGCCCGGGCCCAGACGTTGGCGCGCGACCTGCGCGGCATCGGCATCGACCTGGTGACCATCGACGCGGCGCAGTCGGTGGTCGACCCCCTGCTGCGGTTCTTCCGTATGCGGCAGAAGCGGAACCGGCGATGAGCCGCCTGCGTCGATACCCGCTGGTTCTGGTCGCGGTGGGGGTCGTGGTCGCGTCCTGCAACGGGTCCGTGACCGATTCGTCGGAGGACGGGGCGGCGCTTGAGGACTCCACCCAGAGCGCTGCCGAGCCACTGTCGGTCGAGTCCCAGGAGGGACCGGTGACGGCCAAGGTCGAGTTGGCACCGGCGGAGCCGCGACTGGGTGATCCGCTCGTCCTCACCCTGGAGGTCACTGCGAAGACCGGCGTCACAGTGGATATGCCTACCTTCGGCGATGCCCTCGGACGCTTCGCCATCATCGACTTCACCCCCCGGGAAGCGGTCACCGACGACGGTGTCCGCCTGTCCCAGCGTTACACCCTGCAGGCGCCCATGAGCGGCCGGCAACGGATTCCGAGGCTCAGGGTGGAGTTTCTGGACGAACGCGATCCGGACGTCGACGCCAAGCCGCGGGAACTGCTGACCGATGAACTCGGTTTTGTCGTCGCGTCGGTACTGCCCGCCGATCAGCCCCTCGACGAACTGCGCTCGGCCCGCGCCGCGCTGGCCGAACTCGAAGGTCCCTGGCTCGAGCGCAACTGGCCCTGGTTGGTGGCGGGACTGGTGGCGTTGATCGTCACCGCCGCCGGTGTCGTGGTCTGGCTGCGGCGTGCCGAGGAACGCGCCAGGGTGACGGCGTTCGACCGCGCCACGACCCGCCTCGATCGCTTGGAGCGGCGCGGCCTTCCCGGCGGCGACGCGGTGGACGCTTGGTACGTCGAGTTGTCCGACATCGTCCGGCGCTACATCGAGGAGCGTTTCGCGCTGCGCGCACCGGAACTCACCACCGAGGAGTTCCTGGTAGAAGCCGGTCGATCCGCCGAGCTGACCGCCGCCCATGGGGAGCTGCTGTCTGAGTTCCTCGCCACTTGCGACCGGGTGAAATTCGCCCGCTACAGCCCCGGTGACGAGGAGTCCCGGTCAGCCTTGGAAGTCGCCAGGCGGTTCCTCGAAGACAGTGCCTCGACTCCCGTCGGTGAGCCGGCGGACGCGTGCCGCGTTGCGGCACGTTCGCAGTTTGCTGCGCAAACTGCCATGCGCCGGGTGGGGTGAGGCATGGGCGCACTTGAGTTCCGGGAACCGGTGTTGTTGTTGCTGGCGCTGCTGGCGATTCCGGTGTTTCTTTTGGCGCGGCGTGCGCCAGGGCGGGTGGTGTTCTCGTCCTTCTCGCTGTTGCCAAGCGGTGGGCGGGGCTGGCGCGCGCGGCTTGCTTGGTTGCCGGATGCACTTCTGGCGCTGTCGCTGGTGGCGCTGGTGGTGGCCCTTGCCGGTCCCCGGGTAGGCGAGCGTTTCAGTCGGGTGCAGCGGGAGGGCATCGCCATCGCGATGATCGTCGACACATCCGGCTCCATGGCCGCCCTGGACCTGTCGACGCAGGAACGGGAACGGACGCGGCTGCTCGCGGTGCAGGACGTGTTCGAACAGTTCGTGCTTGGCGGCGGCGACCTCGGAGGACGTCCCGACGACCTCATCGGCGTGATCCGCTTCGCCGGGTACGCCGACACCGCGGCACCCCTGACCCTCGACCACGAGAACGTCGTGGCCGTCGCCCGCAACCTGGAACTCACCAGGCTGCGCGCCGAGGACGGCACCGCCATCGGAGACGCCCTCGGCCTCGCCGTCGAGCGCCTGCGCGAGGCGCCTGCACAGTCACGGATCGCCGTTCTCCTCACCGACGGCGTCAGCAACGCGGGCGTCGAGTCGCCGCGCTCGGCGGCGGAGCTGGCCCGCTCCCAGGGTGTCAAGGTGTACACCATCGGCGCCGGCACCAACGGCTTCGCGCCGGTGCGCGACGACCGGGGCGTCCTGCGTTCGGTGCCCGTGCAGATCGACGAGGCGACGCTGCGCGACATCGCCGAGCGCACGGGCGGTCGCTATTTCCGCGCCGGCAACGCCGACGCGCTCACTGAGGTGTACGCCGAGATCGATCGCCTCGAGCGTACGCGGATCACCGAAGACCGCTCGCGACAGTACGAGGAACTGTTCGCCCCGCCGTTGCTGGCCGCGCTGCTCCTCGTGGTGATCGGCTGGCTGGGCCGCGTCGCCGTGTTCGCGAAGGTACCGTAGGCCGCTGATGGACGACATCGTCTTCGCCAATCCGCAGCTCGTGCACGGCGTCTGGCCGGCACTGGCGCTTGTCGCGGCGCTGGCGTTTCTGGAATTCCGCCATCGCGACCTTCTCGGCCGGTTCGTCTCGCCCGCCATGCAGGCGCGCCTGGCGTCCTCGGCGTCGGTGACGCGCCGTGTCGTCAAGCTCGCTCTCGTGCTGCTGACGCTGTTGTGCGGTGTCGTCGGGTTGATGCGGCCGCAGACCCCGGGCGGCACCGAGGCGATCGCCGCACGCAAGGTGAGCGCCGATATCATGGTCGTGCTGGACGTCTCCAAGAGCATGCTCGCCGAGGATGCCGCGCCGAACCGGCTGGCGCGTGCGAAGGCCGACATCGCCGAGTTCGTCGACCGTGTCACCGGTCACCGGGTCGGTCTCGTCGCGTTCGCGGGCCGGGCGGTGGTGATGAGCCCGTTGACCACCGACTACGGCTACTTCCACCTGGTGCTGCGCAACGTCGACCCGACGGTGGTGTCCCGGGGCGGCACGCGGATCGGCGACGCCATACGCAAGGCCGTTGCCGCCTTCCGTCCGAATCGCGGGGTCTCCCGGGTGATGTTGCTGATCACCGACGGCGAGGACCACGACTCCTATCCACTCGATGCGGTCGACGAGGCGATCGACGCCGGCATCCGCACCGTCGCGATCGGCTTTGGCGGCGAGGAGGGCAGCGAGATCACGCTCACCGACCCGGATACCGGGGCGAGAAGTCTCCTCGTCGACGCCGATGGGGTCGTGGTGCGTTCGCGTCTCGACGGCGAACTCCTGCGCGAACTGGCGCTCCGTACCGAGGGCGTCTATGTCCCCGCCGGCACCTCGGCGCTGGACCTCGACGCCATCGTCGAAGCGCATGTCGAACCCCTGGTGACCGATGCGGCCGCGAGGCTGCAGCGCCGGGCGCCGACGGAACACTACTTCTGGCTGGTGCTGGCGGCCATCATCTGCCTGACAGCCGCAGTGTGGGTCGCCGGCACGGGACCCGGACTCGCCACGGAGCGCTGACATGGGACGTCTGGTCGCATGGATGGTTGTGATGGCGGGCGTTGCCGCGGGCGCGGAGGAAGCCCCCTCGCCGGAGCCCGAAGCACCGATCACGGAGACCGCGACGCCGGACGCAACCGGTCCGGTCGAGGAGGAATCCGCCGGAGACGTCCCCGAACTGACGGCGCGCGGCCGCTACAACCTGGGGCTTGCGCGCTTCGGCGACGGCAATCACGAGGAGGCGGCCGCGGATTTCCTGGCGGCGCGCGACAACGCCGGGCCGGATCCCGAACTTCGCTACCGGGCCGCGTTCAACCTCGGCCTGGCGTTGGCGGCCCAGGCGGGTTTCGGCGATCCCGGACCGGAGTCCAGGCTCGATCAGACGTCCGAGGATCCCGCGCAGGAACCACCCCCCGCGCCGGAGCAGACCATCGAGACGCTCCGCCAGAGCGCGGCCTGGTTCAACGACGCGGTGCGCCTGGCACCCCCCGGAGACGACGACGCGCGAATCAATCTCGAACTGGTGTCCAAGTGGATTCTGCAGCTCGCCGACCAACTCAACGAGGCCGACAAGCTCGAAGCGCGCCTCGACCGGTTGATCGACGACCAGCGCGGCGTCCGCGACCAGTTGCGCGGGCTTCTCGCCGAGGTGGCTGACGCCGGCGCGGGTGCCGAGCCCGTCGGCTTCGCGACCGACTTCGAGACGTTGGCGGTTCGCGAGCGAACGTTGATGGCGGAGGTCAGCGACTGCGTGGATCTCGCCAGCGAGGAACGCCTCTACATCGAGCAGACACCGGAGGAGGAGCGTTCTCCGGATCAGCTGGCCCGCGCCTATCAGCTCGGCGCGTTGACCGACTACCTAGAACGCGCCCGCCAGTCCTTTGGCGATGCGCGCCGGCGCCTCCGCCGGCTGGAGGGCGAACGCGCCCATCGCCGCGTGGACGCCGCGCTGCGTGAGCTGAAACGCGCCCGCGAGCAGCTTTGGGATCCCGTCAGGGTGCTCCAGGCGGCGGCTCGCGACGAACAGGAACTGATGGCCCACACCCGCGCGCTCGCGGCCCTCGACGACGCCTCGATCCAACTCGGGGAGACGGTGCCCGGCTGGTTGACGGCCAAACACCTGGTGGACCGGCAGGAGGACATCGCCGCCCGCGCAGGCGGCATTCTCGGCAGGTTCGAGGCCGTGGCGACCACCGACCCTGCCGTGCTGCAGGAGTCGGCCAAGCCGGGTTCGGCGCGGGTGCTCGATGCCGCCATCGAGGCGGTACCGATCCTCGACGAGGGCCTCGCCGCCATGCGCGGCGCCGTCTCGGCGCTGGAGTCGGGCGACGCGGCGAGTGCGCTTGGTGAAGAGGACAGGGCACTGGCGGCGTTGACCGAGGCCGTCGAGCTGTTCGCCGACGTCAAGACCCTGATCGAACTTGCGTACTCCGGTCAGCAGGGGGTCGTGCGACTGCTGAACCCGGACGACGACGCCAATGCCCCCGAGCTCGACCCCAACCACCGAGCCCGTGTGATCGCCGAACTCGCGGACGACAACTTGAGACGGTTGGCACGCTTGCAGTCGCTACTCGAGGAGGAGGGCGAGGCAGCCGTTGCCGCGATTGACGAACAGGGCGCGGACGCCGCCGACGGTGCGAACGCACGGCAGGCGACCGAACGGCGCTACCGGTTGGCCGAGGAAGTACGTCGACGGGCTGCCGAGGGACTTGCCGAACTCGCGGACCACGTGGCCCGAGGTTCCGCCACTGCGGCGCGAACCCAGGCGGCCGAGACCCTGACGGACCTCGAGGAATTGCGCCGGTTGTTCTTCTCCATCGTCGAGCACCTGGCCGCCCTGCTCGCTGACCAGGGGGACACCCACGACGCGACGGCGACACTGCAGGTGGAGTCGTCCGCGGATTTGGGCGATGCCTTCGCACCCTCGGTGGCGTCGGCCGCGCAACGCCAGGCGGGTCATTCGCAGCTTGCGGATCAGTTGACCGCGGCGCTGGCCCAGCAGGCGGACGTCCTGGCAAGCCAAGGGGACACCCAGGGTCCACGTTCTCCGGATGCGGCGACACCCGCGCCGGTCGACGTGGGCGCGGGCGAGCGGCTTGCCAAGGCGGTTGAGGAGGTACGCAAGGGGGCAGGGCGGATGACCAGCGCTGCTACCATGCTCGCGGATGCCGCCGAACGGGCGACGACGATGTCTCCGGAGCTGGAGCCCGCGCTTGCCGACCAGCGGGCGGCGATGGAGCACCTGGAGAACGCGTTGCGCGAACTCGTTCCGCCTCAGCAACCGGAGCAGCAGGGCGAGGAGCAACAGCAGGGCGACCAGGCCCAGCCCCAACCCCAGCCCGGGGAAGACGAGCAGATGTCCCAACGTCAGGCCTTGAAGCGGCTGCAGGCGATCCGCGACCGCGAAGCCGAGCGGCAACGCGAGCGTGGCGAGCGCAACCCACGGGAGCCGGTGGAGAAAGACTGGTGAGTGTCGTACGGCTTGGCGTGCTGTTGGCCGCCACGGTTGTTGTCGGCTCGATGGCGACGGCGGCGGAGCTGTCGCTGTCGGTGGAGTCGGAGGCTCTTCATGCCAACATGCCCTTCACCCTGACGCTGTCGGCCAAGGGCTTCGAGGAGGAACCGACTCCGGCGCCGCCGGAACTCGCCATCGACGGCTGCGAGGTCACCTACCTCGGCGTCAGTCCCAGCGTGTCGTCGCGCATCGAGATCGTCAATGGCCGCCGCTCCGACTGGCGCGAGGTGACGTTCGTGTATCGCTGGCGCGTGTTGGCGCCGACTGCGGGGCGCTACACCGTGCCGGCGTTGCGCGTCGAGCAGGGGGGCGTCTCGGCCGGCGTCCCCGGAGGGTCGTTCGAGGCATCGGCTGTACCGGACACCAGCGACATGATCGTCCGCCTGCGCCTGCCCGAACGGGCGGTGTGGGTGGGCGAAACTTTCGACGTGGCGGTGGATTGGCTGCTTTCCCGGGATGCTCGGAACTACCAGTTCGCGGTGCCGCTGTTCGACCTCGATGGTGCCGAGGTGGCGGCGGGCGAGGGTGCCGCGGGTGCCCGAACCGTGCCGTTTCACGCCGGTACCCGCCAGATCGACCTGCCCTTGGCGCAGGCGACCGTCGACGAGGGAGGCCAGCAGTACACGCGGTTCTCGTTTCCCGCACGGGTGACGCTGAATCGCGCCGGCAGCGTGGATCTGGCCCCGGCGCGGGTCGTCGCGCAACTGCAGACGGGATCGGGGCGCGACCGATGGGGTTTCAGTCGTCCGCGGTACGAACTCTTCGGCGCCGAGGGCGATCCGACGCGGCTAACGGTCCGCCCGCTGCCCGTGGCTGGCCGTCCGGCGACGTTCGTCAACGCCATCGGTGGCGGCTTCTCCATCGATGTGCAGGCGAGCCGGACGGTGGTGACGGTGGGCGAACCGGTGGAACTCACGATTCGCCTTCGGGGCGATGGCCCGTTGACCGGCTTGAGTCTGCCGCCGCTGGGTGGCCCGGGCGGTCTCCCGGCGGCGCATTTCAGTGTTCCGGAAGGCGGCATCGCCGGCGAGATCGACGCAGACACCAACAGCAAGTGGTTCGCCGTCACCGTGCGGGTAAAGAGTGCGGAGGTGCGAGAGATTCCGTCCATCGCGTTCTCCTACTTCGATCCTGCGGCGGGCGAGTACCGTACGGTCAACAGTCGGCCAGTTGCGTTGTCGGTGGGTGTGGGCGAAGTCGTCGGCGTCGACGACGTCGTCGCCGCCCCGGCGGTGACGGCGGCCGGCATGGATGCCGACGTGGGCGACGGGGAACGGCGAAGCGGTTCGGAAGCGGCTGGCGCGTACGGCATCGCCACCCTCGTGGGTGCGGACATGTCCCTGAGCGGCCCGCGACGAACCCTGTCCACCCCCTGGGGAACGAACAACCTGTTACCGGCCCTTGTCGCGCTCTACGGCGTGTCGCTGGGCGTAGTCCTTCTGCTCCTGTGGCTTGCCCGCAGCGACGACCGGCGCTCACGCGGCCGCGCGGTCCGCCAAGCCCTCCGGACCCTGGAGCAGACGCTGGCGAGTGCAGAGCCGGCACGGCAGACGGCCCCGACAATCGCCGCGGCGATGCGACGCCTGGCGGCGCTCACGGGCAACGATCAGAGCGAAACCGTCGGACTGCTTGAACGGCTCGAGACCGACGCTTTCGACCCGGCTGCGGGCGACCAGGGAGTGGCCGGGGAGGTCGCCGACGAGCTTCGCCTAGTCGCACGACGCTGGGTCGGCGGCAAGGCACTGACACCGGCTGCGGTGGTACCGCTGGTGGCCGTGGCGATCCTCGTGGCGCCCGCGGGTCTCGCGGCGCCGGACGACGGCGACGACGAGGTCCAACATGCGCGCGAACTCTATCGGTCGGCGCTCGATGAACCCGATCGTCTGCGTCGGGTGCGCCGGTTCGCCGCGGCGGAAGGTGCGTTCCGGTCGCTCGCGGCCATCAACACCAGGGCACCGGAACTGCAGGTCGATTGGGGCAACGCCGCGCTCGGCGGTCAGGATGCCGGCCGTGCGGTGCTCGCCTACCGTCGAGCCCTCGACAGCGACCCCGGCAACGAACGCGCACGCGCCAATCTCGCCTGGTTGCGCGACCGACTACCCATCTGGCTGCCACGCCCAGCGCGCGCGGGGGCGCTGGACTCCCTGCTGATCTGGCGCGAGCAGTTCACCGTGGCGCAACTGCACTTGATCGGCGCAGCGGCGTTCGCCATCGGCCTGCTCGCGCTGGCGCCGTGGCGTCGCCGCCCGCGTGGATTGCGCGGTAGCGCGGCGGCGTTCCTGGTCGTCTGGGTGGTGGCCACCAGCTCCGCACTGGTGGCGGACGACGCGGCGGACGAAGCCGTCGTGCTCGTCGACGGCACGACGCTGCGTTCCGCCGACAGTGCCGGCGCATCGCCTACGTTCGCCAATCCGCTGCCGGCCGGAACCGAGGTGACAATCGTCGAATTGCGCGACCCCTGGGCACGTGTCGCACTCGAAGACGGTACCCGCGGCTGGCTCGCCGCGAGCACCGTTGAGCGAGTGATTCCGTAGCCACCCAGGGATTTGCAAGGGGCGAGACCTTAGTCCCGAACTGCTCGGAGATACTCCTCGGCCGACTTGAGGTGCGCATCGACATCGGTGCCGTGGCCGACGTAGTGGGTCACGACGGCGAGATGTGTGCTGCCGAGATCCTGCCAGCGGTCGTGGTGCGACTTCCACCTCTCGGGGTCCCCGCCCCGGGTCTGTGCCTGCGCCTGGACGCCGAACCCATCCCAAGGTAGTCCCGCGGCCTCGCGGGCGGCGCGGATCGTCACCAGCGCTTGCCGGGACCTCTCGTTGGCCGTGCCGATGGGCACCCAGCCGTCGCCGAGTCGACCGCAGCGCTTGAGCAGCGCGGGATGGCCGCCGCCGAACCAGATGGGCACCGGCTCCGTCGGCCGCGGCAGAATGCTGGCCTTGGTGACGGTGTGGAACTCGCCCCGGTAGTCGACGGTGTCCTCGGTCCACAGCCGTCGCAGGAGATCGACCTGCTCGGCCTGACGGGCGCCCCGCCGTGCGAACGGCACGGTGAGCGCCTCGTACTCGACCTCGTTCCAACCGGTGCCGATGCCGAGCCGGAAGCGGTTTCCGGACAGGATCGCCAGTTCGGCGGCCTGCTTGGCGACCAGGGCCGTTTGGCGCTGGGGCAGGATCATCACGCAGGAGCAGAACCCGATCGTCGTGGTGGCGGCCGCCATGAATGCGAACAGCGTGAAGGGCTCGTGGAAGGCGACGTCCTTGTCGTAGGGTCCGCTCCAGCCGCCGGGCCGGTCGGGATCGGCGCCGAGAACATGGTCGTAGGTGAGGATGTGGTCCGCACCCAGGGCCTCGGCACCTTGGGCGTAGTCGCGGATGGCGACCGGATCGACGCCGATCTCGTTGTGAGGGAATACCACGCCGAGTTTCATTCAGTACGCTCCTTGTTTGATCCGGAAGATGATACCCGCGTACTGCGCGCGAACTCGATGCGGAGTCGGATGCGGCCCATTGGCTCGATGCGGTGTCGTACTTGCGGGACCACGATGCCCACCGATCCAGCCGCAAGACGCAGGGTTCGGTTGATCGGCTCGCCGACGTGATAGTCGAGGACGCCCTGGCGAACATGGATTCGCGCCCAGACGCCCCGCGCCGTCGCATGGTCCCGAACGAGCGCGGCCGGCAGGGTGGCGTCGTCGAACTCGCGGGTTCGATAGGGGCGGGCGTCTGCAGGCCACTCCATCCGGTCGCACAGCACGCAGTCGAGCTCGGTACCCAACATCCTGTTGCGGCCGTCTTCGCTCTGCACCCAAGACCGAACCTGGAACGGCGGCTTGTGACGGACATGCTGGCCGTGGGCACAGTCGAGGTCCGCGACCCAGTCGTCCCGGGGATCGCGGTGGAAACCGATGATGGCCCGTTTCATCGGTTCAGTAGTGGATCCGCTTCGTCAGACCGCCGTCGACCACGAGGTTGGTCCCCGTGGCGTACCCTGCCGCCGGACTGGCGATGAACGCCACCGCTTGGGCGATCTCCTGTGCCGTTCCTAGGCGGTCCATCGCCACCCGGGCGAGGATCTCGGCGTAGACCTCGGGCTGGTCGGTCTGCGCGCGTTCCCAGACGCTGCCGGGGAACATGATGGCCCCCGGCGAGACGACGTTCGCGCGGATGCCATCCGGCGCCAGGCGTTGGGCGAGGCCGCTGGCGTAGGCCGTCAGCGCCGCCTTGATGGCCGTGTACGGGCGTTCGCCCGCGTAGATTTCGAGCGCCGCCACGCTCGACATGACGACGACCGAGCCGGCGTCGGACTGCCTGAGGTACGGGATGGCGTGTTCGACGGTGAGAACCGTTCCCATGATGTCGGTGTCGAAGCCGGCCCGCCAGGCGGCGAGTTCGGGTCTGTTGGCCACCGCTCCCGCGTTCGCGATCACGATGTCGATGCCGCCCATGCGCGCCGCGCACGCCTCGGTCCAATCCGCCACGGCCGTGTCGTCGGTGACACTCACCGGCGTGCCGAACACGGTGCGGCCCCGTTGCCGCCATTCCGTCTCGGCGGTTCGGACGGCCTCCGCGGTACGCGCGCAGAACTCGACCTGGCAACCTTCGTCGGCCAAGGCCTCGACGATGGCTCGACCGATGCCGCGGGTGCCTCCGGTCACCAGGGCGCGTTTGCCGTCGAGGCGGAGGTCCATCGTGCCGTCCTTGGGAGCCGTTGAGGGGGACGGCATGGTAGCCGGTCGACGGGTGGGTGTCCCTACCCGGTGACGGCCGGTCGAAGGGTGGGTGTCCCTACCCAGCGCCCCCCTACCCAGCGCCCCTACCCAGCGCCGCGTCGAAGGGTGGGTGTCCCTACCCGGTGTCCTCCTACCCGGTGTGTCCCTGGTGTGTCCCTACCCGGCGTGGCGCCCGCTTGGTACATTTGCGCGCTGGACACAAGGGCATCGCGACCGTGCGGGACGGAATGCGGGACGGAATGCGGGACGACTACGGGCTTGCGCGTCGGCAGCTTCTCGAAGACGGCTACTGCATCGTCGACGGCGGGCTGCCCGACGGCAAGCTGGAGGCACTCCGGGCCTGGTCGGACGAGTTGCTGCGCACAACGAGACACTCGCCGCGGTGGAAATACCAGGGTTCCGACATCCACGTGAGCGGTGTGCGGAACGTCTCGAAACGAAACTCCGAGTTGCCCCGGGACGGCATGGTGGACTTCCTGATCGAGCACCCGGAGAACATCCTGGCGTCCCTGGGACTGGTTGACTTCCGCTCCGGCGGCACGTTCCAGATCATCTCCAAGCCGGCCGGAGCGCCGGCGCTCTACTGGCACCAGGACTGGGCGCGCTGGGACGATCCGATCAGCCTGTCGCCGTGGCCGCAGCAGGTCTTTCTCAACTGGTACCTGACCGACACGAGTGTCGGCAACGGCTGCCTGCGGGTGATCCCGGGCAGTCACCGACGGCGGATGGATCTGCACGAACACCTGGTTCCCGCCCACGAAGGTGGCGGCTACGACATCGAAGACACCAACGAGTGGATGTTCAGCGACCATCTGGAGGCGGTGGACGTGCCGATCAGCGTGGGCCAGCTGCTGGTGGCGGACGCGCGGATGCTGCACGGCACCCGTCCCAACGTCTCAAGCCAACGCCGCACGGTTCTGCTCGGCTGGTTCTATCGACGTGCCAACGATGTCCCGGCAGGCTGGGAGGGCGACGTTCCACGCGAGATCCTCGAGCGGGATCCGGACCTGCCCTTCCGCTGGAATCGCCAACCGGGCGCATTCCTCTCGTAGGGGCACGGCGCGCCGTATCGGTCGTAGGGGCACGGCGCGCCGTATCGGCATGATGTCGTCGCCCGCACCGACGACCGGACGGTGTCCTGGAAGAAACGGCTAGCCATCGAACTCGAAACTCAACCGCACGTAGGCGAACCTTCCGGCCAAGCCGTAGGGCGTGTCCACCGGGTAGCGGACGCCCCACAGGATATTCGCCAAGTGGGTCTTGGCGAGCTCCGTGGGCAGTTCGTCGAAGAGGTTGTTGATCCCTGCGGCGCAGTCGAGGGCGCCGACGCCGAAACGGCCTTCGACGTCGACGGTGCTCGCCGCTTCGACGGTGACCGTGCCGGTGTCCACGGGGTTCTGCGTGGTCTCGCCGTAGTGATTGATCCGCGCGAGCAGACCGAACTCACCCCGCTCCCAATCGGCGGTGACGTTGGCCTGGCGCTGCGGCTGGCCCTCGACGAGGAGTTGCGCTGCCCAGCCGCCGTAGTAGTCCTCGAAGTCGAGGTTCCGAGGTGCGCCGGCGGGTAGGCGCGAACCGGTGATCTCGGTCTCGTTGAAGTGTGCGCTGGCGGAGAGCCACAGGTACCCGTTGGCGACCGAGTTCTGCCAACGCGCGCGCAGGTCGACGCCGCTGGTCTCGGTGTCGACGCCGTTGAAGAAGAAAGTCGCGGTGGCGACGCGGGACGCGTCGCACGCTGCGATGCCGGTGCAGTCGATGCCCTGGGAACGCACGATCCGGCTGTCGATGTCCGTTCGGTAGTAGTCGGCGCTGGCGTCGAAGTTCCCCGCCGAGAACACCAATCCGCCGCTGAAGTTCATCGACGTCTCGTGGTCGAGGTCGTCGACGCCGAACGCGCTGGCCACAGGGTGACCCTCGTTGGCGGAGAACACCGTGGTGAGGCCGGTTTCGCTGCCCACGAAGAGGATGGAGTTGAAGCGGCGTTGGGACAGGCTCGGGGCGCGGAAGCCGGTCGAGAACGCCGCGCGCAGCGCCAATTCGTCGCTGACCGGGAGCCGGGCGGCCACCTTGCCCGTGGTGTTGCCGCCGGCGTCGCTGTAGGTCTCGAACCGCAACGCCGCGGACAACTCGAGACCGCCGATGGGTTGGAGCGCCAGTTCGACGTAGGCGGACTGGCTGTCGCGGTCGTCGGCGCTGAGTTCGGCGTTGGTCGGGCTGTACCCCGGGTAGCCTTGGAACCCGCAGGCCGCCACGACCCCGTCGAGCGGCGCGCCGTCGGGGCCCACGGCGTAGGCACCGTAGTCCTGCACGTGGGGCAGGCCGCATGACCAGGACGCGACCTCGCCGGCGTTCTGCCGGTAGCTCTCGGCGCGGTGTTCGAAGCCGGCGGCGACGGCGCGGATGGACTCACCGTCGAGATCACGCTGGACATCGATGTTGAACGACAGCTGCGTGAATTCGATGCCGCCGCTGCGGCCGCCCGGCGGACCGGCGTTGGCGACGATGTTCGCGACGCTCGCGCCAGGGTTGTCCGCCAGGTACTGGGCGCCGATGGAGGCGTTGATGGTGTTCGAGGCGCTGAACGCGAACTCGTTGGTCCCGTAGCCCAGGCTGACGTCGACATCCCAGGCGGCAAGCTTGTGACGCAGACCGCCGGCGATGGAGAAGTCGTCGATCGTCGACTCCTCGTAGGGCAGGAAACCGTTGGGGTGGACGGGATGGGTGTTGCGCTCGTGGAAGTTGATGAAGTTGGGCACCACGAAGTCCCAGGTGTCGTCCCCGGCGGCGAGACCGTCCCAGTAGTTGTATCGGAACCGGTAGGCGCCGCTGGAGCGCGCCTCGCGGTTCGAGGCGCCGCCGAAGGCGTAGAGGGTCGAGGCGTCGCCGACGGGGAATTCGGCGTTGAAGAACGCGGACCTCAAGTCGTGGGCCGGTGAACTGTCGACGACGAGTTCGTCCTGAAAGTCGGGGTCGAGCCCGCCGTTGCCGCCGTTGCGCATCAGGGCGTCCTCGTCGTGCCACTCGCCGGTGACGTTGAGGAAGCCGTCCACGCCGAGGGGGATGCCGCCGTTGAACGACAGGTTCCGTCGCTCCCCGCCACCGTCGCCTCCGCCGGTCGCGTAGGCCACGACCTGTCCCCCGGTGTTCTCGCGCAGGGCGAGATTGATGACCCCGGCGATGGCGTCGGAGCCGTACTGGGCCGCGGCCCCGTCGCGCAGGACTTCCACCCGGGAGATGGCCAGGGTCGGCATGGCGCGCAGGTCGGTGCCGCCGCTGCCCCAGCCGATCACGCCGTCGAGAATCCGCAGCCAGGCCATGCCGTGGCGCCGCTTGCCGTTGATCAGCACGAGGGTCTGGTCCGGACTGAGGCCCCTGAGCGTGGCCGGGTTGAGGGCACCGCCGTCGCCGATGGAGGTTCGGGAATAGTTCAGCGAGGGGGCCAGCTTGGTCAGCCCTGCCGCGAGGTCGACTTCGCCGACGCGTTCGAGGTCGGTCTCCCGGTAGAGGTCGACGGGCACCGGCAGTTCGTCGGCTTCGATCTCGATTCTTGCCCGGCTGCCGATGACGACCAATTCTTCCAACCGAGGCGATTCCGTGGAAGCGGTCGCGCGATCCTGCGCCTGGTTCGGCGCGGCAAAGACGCAAGCAAGGCTTGCGAGTAGCGCGATACGAACTGGGGCCATGCGATCCCCCTTGGGTTGACGCGAAGAACCTGCCGCCAACGCCTTCGCGGTGGGTGGATCATCGCACAATCGCCACGCCTCGAAAGGCACGCACGGCGCGAATTCAGATCACGCCGTCGTCCGCCATGGCGCGGATCGCCTCGGCGTCGTAGCCGAGTTCCGCGAGAATCTCCGCCGAGTGCTCACCGAGCCGCGGAGCTCGCCGGGGTGGCGCGGGCGGGACACTCGTGACCTTGATCGGATGCGTGATCACCTGCGGCTGTTCGGTTGCGTCGTCCTCCGGTGTCACGGCCATGCCGTTGATGCGAATCTGCTCGTCGGTGCCCGTTTCCTCGACGAAGGCGACGCGGTTGACGGGCACATCCAGGGCGTCGAAACGCGCGAGCCAGTCGTCGGACGTGCGCGTGGCGATCACCTGGGCGATGGCATCGCCGAATTCGACCCGGTTCTCCCACATGTCCCGCCGTGTCGCGAAGCGTTCGTCGGTGAGGAGATGCTCGGCCTCCATGGCCGTGAACATGCGCGCCAGCAACTCGTCGTTGCGCACCATGTTGAGCTGCAGCCAGCGTCCGTCCCGCGCTTCGTAGACACGCATCATCGCCGACTCCACGCGGTTCGCGCGAAAGTTCGACAGGTCGTCACCCGCCATGACGGTGCCGGCGACGCCCGACACCGACCACAGGCCGTTGGCGAGCAGCGAGGTGTGCACCATGCCGCCCTCGCCGGTCTGTTCGCGGCGCAGCAGGGCGGTGACGATGCCGGCGTACAGCGCCACGCCGGTAGGGTGGTCGCCCATGCCGGGCAGGCCCTGGGTCGGCGTCGTCCCGGTTTCGCGCATCAGGTCCATCAGCCCGCTGCGCGCCCAGTAGGCGAGTTGGTCGAAGCTCTTGCGGTTGCGTTCCGCGCCGTGCTCGCCGTAGGCGGTGAGCGAGGCATAGATCATGCGCGGATTGAGCGGCTTCAGGTCCTCGTAGGTCAGCGCCATGGCTTCCCGCGAGTCGTACGGTTGGTTGGTGATGAATACGTCGCATTGCGCCACCAGGCGCCGCATGACCTCGATGCCGCGTTCGGTCTTCAGGTCCAGCGTCAGGCTGCGTTTGTTGCGCGAGTCCATCTGCCAGAACCAGCCGTTGCCCGGCTCTTGCGGCGGTGCGGCTCGGGACAGCGAACGCAGCATGTCCCCTTGGCCCGGTCGCTCGACCTTGACGACGTCGGCACCGAAGTCGGCGAGCATCATGGCGGCGGCAGGGGCGGCGATAACGGTCGCCGCGTCGACGACCCGAAGGCCGTCGAACAGTGGCTCGGCCATCAAACGATGCCGGCGACGTGCGACGAGTTGATGGGGATCGAGTAGCCCGACGGTCCGCTCACCGAGAACGAGTCGTGGATATTGCCCCGCTCGACGACCGACATCCTCGTGTGGCCGATCGCGAACACCGGTCGTTGGTCATCTGCCATGCTGTTGCTCCCCCCTTGAGCGCGTCGGAAAATAACACGGAAAAACGCGGTTGCCGAATTACGCCATTTGCCGATGACCCCGACGCGGTTCGGGTACCGCGACGATGATGGTCACCAGGGCGATCACCTGCAGGACGATGGTCGTCACGAACAGGGACACGTAGCCGGTCGCCGCGACCACCAGCCCGCCGAGGAACGGTCCGACGACGCCGACCAGGTTGACCGCGGAGCCGGAGGCCGCGAGACGGATCGGAATGTCCTCGAGGCGGCCGAATTCCAACACCATGTTCTGCCCGGACTGGTTGAAGCCGCCCGACGCCGTACCCATCAGGACGAAGAAGACGATCATCCCGGTGAGGTCTTCGACGAACAGCAACTGCACGTGTGACGCGGTCCAGCACGCCAGGGTGGCGACCATGACGATCTTGTAGCCCTGACGGTCCGCCATGTAGCCCCAGACCAGGTTGGTGGTGCTCGACGTCAGCATCCAGACCGTGGTGAGCAGGCCGAGGGTGGCACCCGTCAGCTCCATCCGGGTACCCGCGAACAGCACGTAGAACGGCAGCGCCATGCGCCCGCAGGATCCGAGGGCGCGGGCGTAGAAGAACCGGCGGAAGGCGGGTTGTTCACGCAGGATCGGTCCGACGTCCCTCAGGGTCTCCATCGTCGAGGCGCGCGGACGCAGGCTCGTGGCGGTCGGTTCGCGGGTCAAGGCAAGGGCGAACAGGCCGATGGCCGTGACCCCGAACGCCAGCAGGAAGACCGACGCGTAGCCGTTGCCGAGGACGTTGGCGTCGATGATGTACGCGCCGGCGACGTAGGACACGGCGGCGGACGACAGCCCGGCCAGAAAGTGTCTGGCACCGCTGACGATGCCGCGCCGGTTGATGGGGATAACCTTTGCCCTGAGGGCGTTCATGGTCACTTGGGAGATGCCCTGGAAGAAGCCCATGAGCGCGAGGAACAGGATGATCGACGCTACGGCGAGGACCGCGTTGTCGGCGGTCCCGGCGCCATCGTGGACGGCACCGAACAGGAACCCGGAGACCGCGAGACCAAGGATCTGCACGCGCATCAGGCCGCTCGACGCCAGGGTGACGCCGAGAAAGCGCTTTCGATGGCCGATGAGCGACGCGCCGATCAGCGGCGAGGCGACCGTTCCGACGCCCTGCAGCGACCGCGCTAGACCGACGACGAAGTCCGAACCCGAGAGTAGGAAGAGATAGGCCGGCAGAAAAGTCGGTGCCGCGACCAGACGAAACCCGGTCTGTCCAAACAGGCCGTGGGCAAGTTGGACGAGGGTGTTGCGGGTGAGATACGCCGCCGCTTCGGCGTCAGCGGAACTGGGCGTCGGTGTCTTGGGTGTCCTCAGCTCCGCCGGGCGGTCCATCACCCCGGCAGTAGCCCGAGCTTGAAATAGGAATCGCCCGTCGCCCTCAAGGTGTCGTCGATGGAGTAGGTGGCAAGCCCGAGTTCCTGCTTCGCCAACAGACAGTAGGACCGCGGCGAGTCGTAGGTCTTCTGCGCCGGGGCGCCGTCCGCCATTTCCTCGCCACCGACCTCCGCCAGCTGGGGAAAGAGTTCTGCGAGCCTGGCCTGCAGTTCCCAGGTGAACAGCTCCCCGGAGCGGTCGCTGGCAGACAGGATGTAGCGCGACCCGTTGCGGGCCACGGTGCTCTCGGCACACAGCCGGTGGGCGCGGCCGACGTCGCGGACATCGACGTTGTTCCACAGCATCCGGCCGCCGCGCGACTTCTTGTACGGCTTGCCCATCATCATGTAGCGGATGCAGTTCTGCCAGCTCCAGCCCTGGTCGTGGTTGGCGCACATGAGCGGGCCGATGACGTGTAGCGGCAGGATCGACATGGCATCGAAGGTGCCGTCTTCGGCGGCGGTCTGGTAGAGCATTTTTTCGGTACGCGCCTTGGCCATGGCGTAGGCGATGTCGCGGTTCTTCGGGATGTTGTCCTCGGTCCAGCGCCCCCGGTAGCCGTCCACGTTGTCGCCGCACCAGTCCTTTTCGGTGAACACGTATCCCTCCGGACGGGGGTGGCCGACCGCGGCGAAGGAACTGGTGAATACGAAGCGCTTGAGCGCGTCGGACTTGCGCGCCGAGTCAAGGACATGCTGGACCTCGGTGAAGCAGCCGTCGTAGACCTGCTGCGGCGTTTCGTGGTTGTAGCCAACCGCGGCACCGGCATGGATGACCGTGGAACAGCCCGCGAAGGCGTCGTCGTAGCTGTCCGGCTCGAAGATGTCCCCGGCGTGGAGTTCCGTGCGCCCGCGCAGACCGGCATGGTTGAGGGCAAGGAGGTGGTCGACCTTCTCGGGCTTGGACGTGTCCCGTACGCAGGCGCGAACCTCGTAGCCTTGCTCCACTAGGTCCTGGACGATCCACGAGCCGATGTAGCCGCTTGATCCGGTGACCGCCACGGGTCCGTCGGTGGGCGATACGGCGCGGGAGGCGGGGTCGTTGGTGCGGGTCATGGCGGGTCCGGCTGAAAAACGGCCATCGTAGCAACCTGCCCGGGTGCAGTCACGAAACGTCGTGGTGGGCGAGGGGTGGGCGGGGGTGGGCCGCGCCCGTCCGGACGCGAAAAAACGGTGTCGAACCGAATACACTCGGACGCTTTCGACACGGGACGCCACAAGGGCGTCCCGTACGAGTGACAAGGCGGGACGCTGCAAGGACGTTCCCAACGGGGGTTCCATGGCCGACGCGCTGTCGTCGTTTCGAATCTGCGACTTCACCGGCCAACTCGCCGGTGCCGGGGCGACCAAGTGGCTCGCGTCGTTCGGCGCGGAGGTGATCCGCATCGAGGACCCCGTGCGCCAGGGACGCTGGGACATCCTGCGCGGCACGCCGCCGTTCGTCGACGAAAGGCGGGGCATCAACCTGGGCGGGGCGTTCAACAACCACAATGCCGGCAAGTTCGGCATCACGCTGAACCTGCGCACGGAAAAGGCGAAGCGGATCCTCGAACAGTTGATCGAGGTCTCCGACGTCGTCTGCGAGAACTTCGCCAAGGGCGTCCTGGAGCGCTGGGGTTTCGGCTACGAGCGGCTGAAGACGATCAAGCCGGACATCGTCTACGTGTCGAACTGCGGTTTCGGCCACACCGGTCCCTACAGCGACTTCAAGACCTGGGGTCCCATCGTGCAGGCGGTCTCGGGTCTCACCTTCACCTCGGGTCTGCCCGGTCGCGAACCCGCCGGCTGGGGCTATTCGTACATGGATCACACCGGCGCCTACTACATGGCCATGGCCATCCTGCTGGCGCTCATCCATCGCCAACGCACGGGCGAAGGTCAGTGGGTGGACCTGGCATGCACCGAGTCGGCGCTGTCGCTGCACGGCCCGGCGCTCCTCGACTGGACGGTCAATGGGCGCCCCACCCGGCGCGAAGGGGCACCCCACGCGAACCGTTCCCAGTGGCCGCCCATGGCGCCCCACGGTATCTATCCCTGCCGGGGGGACGACGACTGGGTGGCCATCGCCTGCCGCGACCAGGACGACTGGGAGCGACTGTGCTCGGTCGTCGGCGAGGACTGGTGCGCGGATGCGACGTTCGCGGACCCCGACTCCCGGTGCGTGGCCCAGGACGCCCTCGATGAACACCTGGGTTCGTGGACGGCGGCACGTGGCAAGTTCGACGTAGAGTCGGTACTCCGGGATGCGGACGTGCCCGTCGCAGCGGTGATGAAGCCGGAGGAGCGCATCGACCTCGACACCAGCACCGGCGCGTGCGGCTTGTGGCCCAGCGTTCGCCATGCCGAGATGGGCGACGTGCGGGTCGACGGTCAGCCGGTGCACTTCTCGGCGACGGACTGGCACATCGACCGTGGCGGACCGTGCCTCGGCGAGCACACCGAGCAGGTCTTGACGAATCTGCTCGGCTACACCGCCGACGAGGTGGCGAGTCTGCACGAGGAGGGTGTGGTATGACCGCCGAACAAGGGGACACGGTCGACGATCAGGCCAGCCCGCCCGGGGCACTTGACGGAATCCGTGTCGTCGAACTCGCCCGCGAACCCATCGCCCTGGCGGGCAAGCTCCTCGGCGACATGGGCGCCGACGTCATTCTGGTCGAGCCGCCGGGAGGCGACCCTTCACGTGGGTATCCACCCTTCGTCGACGACCGACCCGGTGAGGACCGGAGCCTCTACTGGTGGCACTACCACACCAGCAAGCGCGGCGTCGTGATCGATCTCGACGAGGAACAGGGCCGCGAGCGGTTTCGCGCCCTGATCGGCAGCGCCGACGTGCTTTTGGAGGCCGAACCGCGCGAACGGCTCGGTGCGCTCGGTGTCGACTACCCTGAACTGAAGCGCACACGGCCGGATCTCGTACACGTCGCGGTTACGCCCTACGGACGCAACGACCCCAAGAGCGACCTCCCGTTCACCGATCTCACCATCATGGCCGCGTCCGGGCCGCCGTGGAGTTGCGGCTACGACGACCATTCCCTGCCGCCGATCCGCGGTCCCCTGCAGGGCTACCACACCGCTTCGCACTTCGCCGTCCTGTCGGTGTTGACGGCCCTGCTGCACCGGGACGCCGGCGGCACGGGTCAGTTCGTCGACGTCAGCATGACCGCCACCAACAACGTCACCACTGAAGCCGCCACGTTCACCTGGCTCGTCGCACAAAGGACCGTGCAGCGGCAGACGGGCCGCCACGCGTCGGTCACGCCGTCGCGGGAGACGCAGCAACGCTGTGCCGACGGTCGTTATGTCAACACCGGCGTACCGCCGCGACGTCCGCACGAGTACGCCGCGTTGGACAAGTGGCTGAAGGAACTCGGTCTGGACGCCGAACTGCCCGAGGCCGTCTTCCTAGAGATGGGTGCGCGTTGGCAGGGTCCCTTCGACCTCGCGAAGATTGGTCGCGACGACGAGATCACGGCCATCTTCGGAGCGGGCCGGGACGCCTTGAAGCTGATCGCCTCACGGGTCTCGGCGCAGGATTTCTTCGTCGGCTGTCAGCGCGTCGGGCTCGCCGTGGGCGTCGTCAACGCGCCCGAGGAAGCGTTCGAGGACCCGCACTTCAAGGCCCGGGGCTTCCACGTGCCGGTGCGCCACGACCACCTCGACCTGACGGTGGTCTACCCGGGCGCACCCTACGCGCTGAAGTCGAGCCCGTGGACGATTTCCCGTCCGGCGCCGAAGCTCGGCGAGCATGACGCGGAAGTCTTCGCGGAACTCGACGCCCTCTGGCGATAGGTATGTTCGGAACTCGCGCCGGGCCGACCGCGACTGTGTCGATTGGCGCACCGATCAGTGCGAAATGTCGCACACCAAAAAGCGCACAATCGCACACGACGGGTAGCGTCTGGCGCACATGCCGGACGCGTCTGTGACGGCAAACTCGTACATCACGGTACCTGCGGAATCTGCCATGACGATTGCCTACCCCATCGACACGAAGCACCGCCGACGCGGTGTCGACGTGTCGTTTCCCGATTTTCCGGAAGCCTTGACCCAGTGCGCCAACGGCGAAGAGGTGGAAGCCGCTGGTGCATGCCTGGTCGAGGCGCTGGCGGGCTACGTTAGGGAACGCCGGGCCATCCCGCGACCGTCGAATTCGCTGGGCCGGCCCGTCGTGCCGCCGCCGCTGCTCGTCGCGGCCAAGGTCGCTCTGTACGACGAGATGCGCCGGCGCAAGCTGTCGAACGTGGCGCTGGCCAAGCAGCTGGGGACGGTGGAGGGGACCGTGCGTCGCCTCCTCGATCTCCGCCATAGGTCCCACGTCGACCAGGTCGAGGCGACCATGGCGATGTTGGGCAAGCGCCTCTTCGTGTCCGTACGTCGGACGTAGGGGCGACCGTGCGCCCTGGCGGGCGCGTTGTGGTCGCCCGTCTTCACTAATGCACTTCATTGCCCGACCCCTTCGGCTGCCTCGAGACGGGCGGGGACAAGCCCCGCCCCTACGCTAGGTGTCCGTCGTCCTCGGCGCGGCGGACGTCCGCTGCGGACATCCCGAGCCAGTCCGCGAGCACGGCCGCGTTGTCTTCGCCGACCCGGCGCGTGCGCAGATACTCGTCGCAGGGGGTGCCTTCGAAATATAGCGGCAGGCGGTCCGCGTAGGTCTGGCCGGCGACCGGATGCGGGTCGGCGATCGCCGCTTGGAAGCGGGACCGGCGAAGCTGGGGATCGGACTCGGCCAGGTCGGCCCCGGTCTGGACGACGCCGGCGGGAACGCCGGCGGTCTGGCAGCGCTGCATCACGTCGACCGCGGTGTGCCCGCTTGTCCAATCACCGATCCTGGCGTCGAGGTCGCACAACGCGACGCGACCCTCCACCGAGGAGAGTCCGGGATCGGCAGCCCACGCTGGGTCGCCCATGACCCGGCGCAGTGCCAGCCATTGGTCGTCGGTCATGCAGGCGATCGCCACCCAACGCTCGTCGGCCACGAGGCCGGTATCCGCCTCGGCAGCGCATGGATAGCAGCCGTGGGGCGCGGCGAGATCGTAGGGCAGGCGGTTGCCCGTGGGTTGCGCCGCGTGCCCGTTGGCGAAGTAGTCGAGCAGGGTCGGGCCGGCGAGACCGGCACCGACCTCGAACTGCGACAGGTCGATGCGCTGGCCGCGTCCCGTCCGGCGGCGGGCCTGCAGGGCCGCGAGGGTGGCGACCGCGCCGTGCAGGCCGGCACAGTGGTCGTTGTACGAGAACCCGATGCCGATGTCCTCGCGGCCCGGAACGCCGGTCAGGTGGGTGAGGCCTGCGAGGGCGTGGATCGTCGGCGCGTAGGTGACGAACTTCGACCACGGGCCGCCGTCGCCCATGCCGGACATCTGCACGTAGACGACCTTCGGGTTCGACGGGCTTACCGCTTCGTAGCCAACGCCCCAGCGGTCCAACACGCCCACCGAGAAGTTGTCGATCACCACGTCCGCGGTCTCACACAGGCGTTTGCAGATCGCACGGCCTTCGTCGTGGGACATGTCGAGGGCGAGTGCCCGCTTATTGCGGTTCCAGTTGACGTAGTACACGCCGTCCGGGGCGTTCGGACCTGTTCGTAAGGAGGAGTTCACCTTGACGACGTCGGCGCCCATGTCGGCGAGCAGGCGAGTGGCGAACGGTCCTGCCAGGACATGGGTGAAGTCGAGAACGCGCAGACCGGCGAGGGGACGGTCGCCTCCGATCCCCTCGTTGTCATTGGGTGCCTCGCTGCCGGCTCCGGGGTCCGCCGGCAAAGGGTCGATGTCCCCATCCACATCGCCATGCTCATGCAGCGCCCAGGGCGTGTCGCTGAAACGGTAGGGCGCACCGGGTCCGCGAACGCCGCCCCCGATGGCATAGGTCGCCCACCAGTCGCGGGCCTCCAGCTGCGGGTTCTCGGCCACCTTGTCCACCGACAGTACCCAACCGTAGGGGGCGTGGTGATCCTGGGCCTCGAAGAACAGCTCCTCCACGTCGCGTGTCGCGACCCAGTTGCGCAGCACCTCCATGAACCGGCGGATGTAGTCGCGGCGGTTTTCGGGTTCCTGATACTTGGGGTCGAGCAGGTCTTCCTGGGCATCCTTCTCGATCAGCCAGACGAGCTGGTTGTCGAAGCTCGGCGTCGGCGTAACCATGATCGCGCCGCCCTTCGCCGGCATGACCACGTAGGCGTTGGACCAGTGCAGGCTGCCGCGCCGTTCCAGTACTGGTCCGTCCGCGTTGGGCATGCGGTCGTGGTACCAGTACCACATGAACACGTGCTCCAGGCACGACGCGATGCACTCGTGCACCGGGACGTGAACGCGCTGACCGGCGCCGCCGTCGCGTACCCGGTGGATCGCCGCCAGCGCCGCGATCGCCGCGTAGGTACCGGACAGGATGAAGTTCAGTTCGCCGAAGGTCTTGAGCGGCGGCGTATCGGCATCGCCCGTAGTGGCGACGGCGCCACCGAGCGCGCCGGCGACCAGGTCGGGCGCCAGGTAGTCCCGCCACGGACCGTCGGGGCCGAACGACGAGATTTCGATCACCACGAGTTCCGGCCTTTCGTTTCGGGCCTCGTCGAGGCAGGCCGCGTGCACGCCGAAGCCTCCCGCGCAGGCAAGGACAATGTCCGCACGGTCCACCAGGCGTCGGAGCAGCTTGCGTCCGCGCTGTGTTTGTGGATCGAGAGAGACATGGCCGCGGCTCGAAGCGAAGAACGCATACCACAGCGATTGCTCGCCGGTTTCCGCAGAGGCATCCCCACATTTGGGACCTCGCCGGCGCAGGGGGTCGCCGCCGGGCGGCTCGGGCCGAATCACTTCGGCACCCAGATCGGCGAGCATCTTGGCCCCGTAGATGGCGCGTTCGTCGGTCAGGTCCAGAACCCGCAGGGTGTCCAAGGCGCCGCGTTTCGATGGCACTGTTGTTGTTCTCCGAACGCCAAGGGGCGAAATGATAGCGCTCCGAACGCGCGCCCTGCGGGCGCGTTGGAGAGTGCTTTGCATTCTCTTGAGCCGTTCCAAGGTCTGCGCGGCGGATTCGACAATCTGCTGGCGCGCCGAAGGCTGACAGGCTGCTAGAATTACGCATCACGCCGCGTAACGGGAGCGGGGTCGGACATGGCAAGGATTGCGAAGATCGACGGCCGGCGGGGTTGCCATTTGACTAGATGGGGCTTGGTCGTTTCCTTGGTGGCCACGTCGGTGGCCTTTGGGCCGTCGGCATCGGCGGTGGACTTGAAGCAGGCTGTCGCCGACGGCAAGACCTCGCTGGGGTTCCGCTATCGCTTCGAAAGGGTGACGCAGGACGGCTTCGTCGAGGACGCGTTGGCGTCGACGGCCCGGGCGCGACTGACGTGGGATTCGGCCGAGACCGACAACTTCACGTTCGGCATAGAGACCGACTACTCGCTGATCCTCGGCATCGAGGACTTCAACTCCACAACCAACGGGCGCACCGAGTACCCCGTCGTCGCGGATCCGGACGGTTTCGATCTCAACCAGGCGTTCGTCAAGTACGCCAATGGCGACACCACGGTCACGCTGGGCCGGCAACGCATCAACCACGGCGGCCAGCGCGTCCTCGGCGGCGTCGCCTACCGCCAGAACGAGCAGACCTACGACGGCATCCGCATCCAGGGCAAGGCGGGCGAAGTCGGCCTGGACTACAGCTACATCCACAACATCAACCGCATCTTCGGCCCCGGCGACGGTGCGCAGCCGGGGGACTGGTACGGCAATTCGCACGCCTTCCGCGCCTCGATGACACCCTCGGAAGGGCACACGCTGGCGGGTTTCGCGTACCTCCTCGACCTGTCCAACGCCAACGGCCCGCCGAACGCCAACGCGACCTACGGCGTCGACTATCGGGGCAAGTTCGAGCAGTTGACCGTCAACGCCACGCTCGCCCGGCAGAGCGACTACGCCGACAACCCCATGTCCTACGACGCGCTCTACTACGCGGTGCAGGGCGTCGCCGACGTCGGCGCGGTCACGCTGACGGGAGCCCTGGAAGTCCTCGGCAGCGATGACGGTGCGGCCGGATTCCGCACGCCCGTCGCCACCCTGCACAAGTTCCAAGGTTGGACCGACCGATTCCTCGCGACCCCCGCCGCCGGCGTCCGCGATGCCTGGTTCAGCGTCGCGGGCAAGGTCGGCGGGGCCACCGTGACCGGTGTCTTCCACAATTTTCAGGCCGACGAAGGCGGTGCGGACTACGGCTCCGAGGTGGGTCTCGCCATCACCTATCCGGTCCGCGACAACCTGTCCTTGCTGTTCAAGACGGCACAGTACTCGGCCGACGAACACGCCAGCGACATCACCAAGCTGTGGTTGATGCTGGACTGGAAGTGGTAGGCCCGCCAAGCCTAGGATTGCCTAAGCCTTGACGCACTCTGCAACGAGATTCGCCGTCAACGCGGATCGAGCGCTTTTCCAGGGTCGGGTCAACACGCAAAAGTCCGCTGCCGCGCCGATTACCACCCTTCGGGGGGCACCTCCGGGGTCGTCCAGTGGTCCCAGAAACAAGGCCAGCGCCTGTTCCGGGGTCAGTTTTTCGGCTGCGCCGACCACCTGTCCATCCGGCGTCCGGCGCTCGACCGCGGCCTGCATGGCCGCCCAGGGATCGGGATCGCCGTAGGGCGCGTCCGTACCACCGCCCAAGGGCATACCGGCTTCGAGGAATCCCCTGCACCGATAGAGGCTGGCATGGTCTTTCGGGCGTACATCGCGCAGATACTGATCGCCCCGTTCGGCGATGAAGTTCGGCTGCGTGACGACCGTGACATCGCGGGCATCTCCCGAGACTTCCTGCAAGAGCGCCATGGTCGCCGCATCCGTGACGGCGGCGTGTTCGATACGGTCCCCCGGTAGTGTGCCGGCGGCCCGCAGTGCCGCCAAGGCGAACACCAACTCGGTACGCGTCACACAGTGGAACGCCACGGGACGCGTGCGGGCGTGGGCCTTGGCGATCTGTTCCCGCAACTGGTCGACATCGGGCAACGCCGCATCGTCCAGCATGATCTTCAAAGAGCCGCTCGGCAGCGTTTCGTCGCCCATCAGGTTCACCCGTTGACGAAGATCGAATTGCCGATAGATGGCCTCGGTGGTCCTGTCGTTGGTGTAGGTGGCGTCGGTGATGCCGGTGATGCCGTACTCGGCAAGCAGACGCGACGCGTCCTCGACCGACGCAACGAGATCCTCGTCTTCGGCGAGCCGCTCCCGCAACAACCCGTCGAGCCTGAACAACTGCCCGTTTGCCGTTTCGATGCCCAGCCGCCTGGCCGCCGGCGAGTTGACGAACCACATCTTCCCCGAGCGGTGCTGGATGCGCACGGGACGGTCGCCGCGCAACGCGTCAAGCGATCGGCTGTCGAGCAGGCCGGCGACCGACTCGTGGTAGCCGACACCCCGAATCCAGTCTTCGCCCGGCGCGGCTTGCAACGCCGTCTCGAGTTCGGTGAACGTCGTCACATCGGGTGGCCCGCACTTCACGGAACGGCGCGCGGCGGCCAGCGCGAACAGGTGGATGTGGTGGTCGTTGAGGCCTGGCAGCAGCGCACCGCCGCGGGCATCCACAACGTGCTCCCCGGCAGCGGCGTCGAGACGGCGATCGATGTTGACGACCCTGCCGTCGCGGCAACGGACATCCAGGTTGGCGACGCCTTCGATTTCAGCGTTAACGATCAACAAGGCCGGACGGCGGTCGGCGGGAGCGTATTCGCCGGTGCCGGCGGCGGCCATCAGTCCCTCAAGGTGAGCGTGATCGCCGTTCCGTCCTCGCCCACGACGAACTTGCAGTCTTCGAACTCGGGCCGCTTCATCTTGTCGAAGTCCTGGCTGAAGGCATAGGGTTCCTTGGGGATCCCGACGAAGTTCCTGTCCAACTCGGTGTTGACGTTGAGGTCGTGGTAGACGAAGGCGCCGTACTCGCCGGGTTCAAGTTCGATGGTGGCCACCAGCGGGCCTTCATCCTTGCGCTCGGTGAGATCGACGGACTTCGCCCCGGCGAATGTCGCGGGGTCGCCGCCCAGCCAGTTGGCCTCGTCGTAGATGACGACGTGCACCTTTCCCTTGTTTTCCTGGATGTTGTGGACGGTGACCGCAAGCTCGGCGGCGAACGCGGCGGCACCCGCGGTCGCCATCAGGTACGTGGCCAACGTCTTGATGTGCCAAGTGTGTGTTCGCACTGAACCAGCCCTCCTCGAGTCGGCGGCGAGCTTATCACAGGGTCTTCGTGGGACTCCGGGGCGGGTAGAATCCACCCGAGGGTTGGAGGATCGAAGGCGGGCCCATGGAACCGATTACGCTCCGGGAACTCGCCGTGCGCCTGGGTTCAACACAGGGGTATGAATCCCTGTCGACCGCGGCTGGGACGTCATGGGTCGCCGTCCGCCTAGACGAGGAGCCGGCTCCGTCTTTCCACGCCCAACCGAACTGCCCCGTGATCGGCGTCTTCGAAGGGGCGCCACCGCCGGATGATCGGATTCCCCCGATCATCGACGTTGTCGTGGGCGCGGGCGATGCCGCGAGCGTCACCGAGGCGGTCGACTGCAACCCGGTGGCCGCCGCCGTTCTCGTCCGCCTCCTGCGGCACAACGAACGGGTGGAGAATGCGGATTCCGGCTTCGCCGAGTCGCTCGCGTACTCGGCGCTGCAACATGGGTCCGAATTCCAGGCATGGCTCGCTGGCCGGCCGGATCGACCCCCGCGTCCCGAGCCGGACGCGCCCGCGGTGCTGCTCGACCGCCACGATGGTGTCCTACGAATCACCCTCAACCGGCCGCACAAGCGCAACGCCTATTCCGCGCGTATTCGTGACGGCTTGTGCGAAGCACTGGAACTGGCGATGGCCGACGAGTCGATTCGGCACGTCGTGCTGGACGGCGCCGGCCCATGCTTCAGTGCCGGCGGCGACCTCGACGAGTTCGGCGAGGCTACGGATGCGGGGCTCGCCCACGCCTCACGAATGGCGCGCAACGCCGGTGCGATGATCGACTGCCTGCGGGACCGTGTGGAGGCGAGGCTGCATGGCGCCTGCATCGGTGCCGGCATCGAGCTGCCGGCGTTCGCCGAACGGGTCGTGGCTCGCCCCGACGCGTTCTTCGTGCTCCCCGAAGTGGGCATGGGGCTGATCCCCGGCGCCGGCGGCACCACCAGCATCCTGCGCAGGATCGGTCGGCGCCGGTTGGCGTACATGGCGTTGACCGGGACGCGGGTCGACGTATCCACCGCCCTCGACTGGGGCTTGATCGACGCCGTGGACCCGTAAGCGATCCACGCTACGCAGCACCACGCTGTCGCCGGCGTGGTTGCGGGTCCGGCGTGGTTGCGGGTGCAGGGGCGGGCGGGCAGCCCCTTCTCTACGCGCACCCTAGCACTAGTCTACCGGATTCTCGAAGCACAGGACCCGCCCGTCCGGGTCGCGGACCTCGAGCTGCTTCATGCCGTAGAAGGCCACGTAGGGAGGTTTCAGATCGACGCCGTTGGTCACGAAGCGCTCGTGGAGGGCATCCACGTCCTCGCACAGGAAGTACAGTGCGATGTCGCTTCGGTTTTCGGCCAGACCCGCCAAACGTTCAGCGTCGACCTGCTCGAGCATGATCCGCGCGCCTTCCATGGCGAGCATGCACCAGGCAAGCTGGCCGTCCGGGTCGTAGCGGTTGATCAGGGTGAATCCGAGTTGATCGCAGTAGAACGCGCGGGACCGCTCGATGTCGCTGGCCATCAGCAGCGGCATCGTCTCATGCACGTTCTCCCTGGGTGAGGTCAGCCTCTCCTTGACCAACCGGCGCAGCAGCTTTCCGGTCTCGTTGTAGGGAAGTTCGCCCCAGAACTCGATGACCTCGGGGACGCGGGAAGAGCGCATGTGGTCCTTCACCCAATCCTTCAGTTCCTGGGCCAGCGCCTCGTTCGCCGGCGTGTCGCTCTTCGCGACCACCGCGCTCACCACCGCCTCGCCCCACTCCTCGCTGGGGACACCCACCACCGCGGCGTCGCTCACCGCATCGTGGGCGACCAGCACGTCCTCGATCTCGCCGGGTGACATGTTCTCGCCGCCGCGGACGATCACGTCGTCGGCACGACCGTCGAGGAACAGGTAGCCGTCGTCGTCCTTGAAGCCCGCGTCACGGGTGGGGAACCAGCCATCGGCGTCCACCAGGCTGCCGCGGTCTTCGTATTCGCCGGACACCTGCTCGCCGCGGACGTGGATCTCCCCGCGTTCGCCCGGGTCGAGGACCTCGCCGTCCTCGCCGCGGATCTCGAGCTCGATTCCGGGCAGGGGAATACCCACGGAGACCAGCCGTCGGCGGCCCTCGGGGTCTTCGCTCGCCGCCGCGGCGCGGTGTTCGTCCGGACCGAGTACGGTGATCGTGGAGCTGGTCTCCGTGAGCCCGTAGGCGTTGGTGAAGTCGGTGTCCGGGAACAGCGCCATGGCCTTCTCGATCACCGCCAGCGGCATCTTTCCGCCGCCGTAGGACAGCGACTGCAGGTGACCCATGCCGGCGGACTTCTCGCCTTCCAGGGCGTCGACGATGCGCGACAGCATGGTGGGCACCACGAAGGCCGTGGTGATGCGTTCGCGGCGGGCCGTCTCGATCCAGGCGTCGGCGCTGAAGTTGGCGAGTTGCACCACGCGGCGACCTGCGTACACCGAACTCAGGGCGGCGGCGATGCCGGCTATGTGGTACGGCGGCACGCACACCAGCGCGGCCTCGTCCTCGTCGGCGGACATGAACTCCACCGAACTGACGATGTACGAGACCAGGTGCTTGTGACGCAGCACGGCAGCCTTGGGGATCCCCGTGGTGCCGCTGGTGAAGAGCAGCACGCCGACATCGTCGGGATCCATGGAACGCTGTTCGCCTGCGGCCGCGCCGCCACGGGAGAGATCCAGGAAGGTTGACCGAGAAACCGCCTGGACGCCGGCGCGGCCTTGGAAGTTGGCCAGGCGGTCGTCGTCGGTGACCAGGTACGCCGGTTGCACCCGTGCCAGCAGGGCGTCGATCTCGGCTGCGGTGAGGCGGTAGTTGATCGGTACGTAGGGAACGTTTGCCCAGCCGCTCGCGAACAGGGCGATCGGTACGGCGATGTTGCTGACGTCCAACATGGCGACCCGGGAGGCACCGGACTCGCGGATATGGTGGGCGGCGGCGCCGGCGGCGTCGTAGAGTTCCTGGTAGGTGATCGAGGTGCCGTCACCGGGGTCCGTGAATGCCACCCGATGGCCGAACCCGGAGGTCGCCATCTCTAACAGCATCATGGTGTTCACGGCAGGCTCCGCAGGCGAGGCGGGAGATCGGGCTAGTCGGTTTTCGGCAGCTTCTTGGCGTCTTTGACGGTGAGGGCAGCATCGCCCAGCGCCAGCGAGCCATCGCCCGCCTTCACGCACAGCACTTCGAGCGAGCCGTCGGCGTTGACGTAGCGTTTGCCGATGGCGGTGCCGTCCGCATGGCCCGGGTCCACGTCACCGCCGTTCACCTCGCCGTCCTCCACCATTGGTGCGCCACCGCAGAGCAGCTGCACATCGCCGTCGGGTGCGGCGATCACCATGATCTCCGTCGCGCAGACGGCGCTCTTCAATCGTTTACCGGCGGACAGGGACGGCATGGGCTTACCTCTCGGAATCTCTCGGTAGGTCACGAAAACCCGGCATTGTACCCAAACGAGCGCCGCGGGTTGCAGGTCGGCCAACATTCGCTCTACATTCGTTCCCAATGGCTGGACACCCCATCGGCTACATGGCACGCACGCGGCGCTACTACGCAGCCCAAGGCTTCGACAAGCCCTATGCGTGGGCGCATTTCGACGACGTGCCGTTCACACCGTTGGCAAAGCCGGTGGTGGAGTCCACCCTGGCGCTGGTCACGACCATGGCCCTGCACGACCGGGACGAGAGCGAGCCGCGCCACGTGGCGTCGGGTTCGACGTCGGAGCCGCCCGATCGGCTGTTTGGCGAAGACTTAGCTTGGGATCGGACCGCGACCCACCTGGAGGACCGGGAGTCGTACTTCCCCATCGATGCGTTGCATACGCTGGTCCGGGGGGGACATGTCGGCACCTTGGCCGAGCGCTTCCACTGCGTGCCGACGGAATACAGCCAGCGCCGAACTAGGGATGCCGACGCACCGGAGATCCTAAGGCGGTGCCGGGAGGACGGCGCGGACATCGCCCTGCTCGTGCCGCTGTGACCGGTCTGTCACCAGACCGTGAGTCTGGTAGCCCGGTACCTCGAAACCAACGGCATGCCGACGGTCGTCCTCGGTTCCGCCCGGGACATCGTCACCTACTGCGGCGTGCCCCGGTTCGCGTTCACCGACTTCCCCCTGGGCAATCCCTGCGGCAGGCCGTTCGACCGGGACATGCAGACGGCGATCACTACCGCCGCGGTGGATCTCTTCGAGACTGCGACCGAACCGGGGACGGTGGTGACCATGCCGTACAGCTGGAGCGACGACGAGTCCTGGCGCGACGGCTACTACCGGATTCGCGAAGAAGACCGGGAGAGGCTGCGCCTTGCCGGCGAAGAACGCCGCGCCAGGCGCCAACATCTGCGGGACACCGGCCAGGTCCGGCGCGCCTGACGCGGCTACCTCAGGACCAGCACCGACCCCGTGAGCGCGGCGGCGACGCCAACGGTCACTGAAACCGAGTCGCCGGTCGCCATGGCATCGACCAAGGGACGCCACAACAGGGCGATGCTGGCGAGGATCAAGCCACCGCCCGCCGCCCGGCGCCAGCGGGCGCGGCGATGCTGGGCGTCGATGGCACGGGTCAGCCGGTCCATGGCTTGGCGCTGAGTGTTCGCCAAGCGGTCGAGATCGCCGAGCTTGTCGGCGGCGTTGGCGACAAGTTCCGGCAACTGCGGTAGCAGGCGCGGCAACTCGCGGGCGATGGTCGGCGCGTGTTCGACGAGACTGCGCAGCAGCGCCGTTGGTCCGAAGCGCTCCCGCATCCACGCTTCCATGAAGGGCTTCGCGGTGTTCCACAGGTCGAGGTCGGGGTAGAGCTGCCGACCGAGGCCTTCGATATTGAGCAGGGTCTTCTGCAGCAGCACGAGTTGCGGCTGCACTTCCATGTTGAACCGCCGTGCGGTCTGGAACAGCGCGATCAGGAAGTGACCGAAGGAGATGTCTTTCAGTGGGCGCTGGAACAGGGGCTCGCAGAGCTGGCGGACGACGTCTTCGAACTCCTTGGCATCAGTGCCTTCCGGGATCCAGCCGGACTCGATGTGCAGCCGGGCGATGCGGTCGTAGTCGCGGTTGAAGAACGCCAGGACGTTACGCGCGAGATAGGTCTGATCCTCCTCGGTTAGGGTGCCGATGATCGCGCAGTCGATGGCGATATAGCTGGGCTCGGCGGGGTTCGTGATGTCGATGAAGATGTTGCCGGGATGCATGTCGGCGTGGAAGAAGTTGTGCTTGAACACCTGCGTGAAGAAGGTCTCGACGCCTCTTTCCGCGAGCTTCTTCATGTCGGTGCCGGCGCGTTCTAGGGCGGCGATGTCAGAGATCGGCGTGGCCCGCACGCGTTCTAGGACGAGTACCGACTCGGCGCACCTCTCCCAGTAAACCTTGGGCGCGTAGAGCAGTTGGGAGCCGGCGAAGTTGCGCCGCAGCGTGGCCGTGTTGGCGGCTTCCTTGAGGAGATCCAGTTCGTCGAAGATGGTGTGCTCGTAGTCCTGGACCACGGCCTTAAGATGCAGCCTCCGGGCTTCCCGCGATAGTCGCTCCAACAACGCCGCCATGGTGTGGATCAGCACCAGGTCCTTCTGGATCACGCGGTCGATGCCGGGACGGATCACCTTTACCGCCACCTCGTCGCCGTCCGCCATGGTGGCACCGTGCACCTGGGCGAGAGAGGCCGAGGCGATGGGTGCTGGATCGAAGCTGGCGAACAGTTCGCCGATGGTACCGTCGAGGCTCGCCTCGACGCGGGCAATGGCGGCGTCGCCGGGGAACGGCGGCACCTGGTCCTGCAGCTTCGCCAGTTCGTCCGCGTAGTCCGGGGGCAGGAGGTCGCGGCGCGTGGACAGAATCTGGCCGAACTTGATGAAGATCGGGCCGAGATCCTCCATGGCCTCGCGCAGGCGAACGGCATCGGGTTTGTGCGGTGCCGGCAGCAGGCGCAGGGGGGACAACCGGTACCACCAGTGGTGGCCCGCGAAGCGACCGATGTTGCGGTCCAAACGGTGTCGCAACACCGTGATCAGGATCTTCGCGATGCGCCCTATGCGGGTCATCGCCGTTTTCCTTTGCCTCTCTGGATGGTGTTCATGAGGCCTTCGATTGCGGATTCGGCGGCTTTGGCGCCGAGACGCAGCGCATCGCCGAAGTCCTCGGCCAGTAGACCGGTGGGGCCGAGTTCCAGGTGCGGCCGGAACGAATCCCGGAAGTCGTCAAACAGGGCGGTGTCGCCGAACACCGCCGCCGAGTCGCCGGCATCGGGCGAGGAACCCCGTGCCATGGCCCCGGCGAGAGCCGCAGGGGAGCCGCGCACGGTGGCATCGGCTGGCGGATCGGCGTCCGGTTCACCCGCGGTCACGCCCACGACACCCGGTTCGAAACTCAGCATGAAGCGCATGTCGAGGGTCTCGATGGCGATCGTTCGTCCGGCCAGCCGTTCGCTGCACCGACGAGCCCGGGAGCTTGCGGCGATGGCGGCGGCCAGCGCCAGTCTGCCCATCTCGGCCAAGGGGTCCGCGGCCTTCATCGGATTCCCCGATGGATGGCGGCTGCCCCGGCGGCAAGGTTGTGGACCTCCACGTCGGCGAAACCCGCGTCCTCCATCATCAGCCGGAAGGTGCCCTGGTCGGGGTGCCGGTCGATGGACTCGACGAGATAACGGTACGGCGACGCCGTGCCGACCACGGCGGCGCCGATGGCGGGCCAGGTCGAGCGGAACGCGTCGTAGGCACGCGCGAGAAACGGATTGACCACCCGCGCGAATTCCAGCACGACTACCGTGCCGCCCTCGCGCAGGACGCGGCGCATCTCGGCGAGAGCGGCTTCCTTGTCGGTGAAATTGCGCACTCCGAAGGCCACCAGAACCGCGTCGAACGCCGCGTCGGGGAAGGGCAGCGCCTCGGCCTGGGCTTGCGCGAAGACGATATTCGCGACGCCGTTGTCGAACAGCCGGTCGCGACCGTGGTCGAGCATCGCCCGGTTCATGTCCGCCAGCACGACCCGACCGTCGGCGCCGATTCGCCGTGCCGCCAGGTTGGCGATGTCGCCGGTTCCGCCGGCCAGGTCGAGCACAAGGTGCCCCGGGCGCAGACGGGCCATCTCGACGGCGGCGCGCTTGAACAGCCGGTGCGCGCCGAGGGACATGATGTCGTTCATCATGTCGTAGCGGGTGACCACCGCGTCGAACACGCCGTCGACACGCCGGGTCTTGTCTTCCGGCGTTAGGCGTTCGGAACCGAAGTCAACGGTCTTGTCCACGTCGCGATTCTAGACTCCTTGAGCGCCCTTGACGTTCAACGACTCGCGTACTCGCGAGACGCGCTCGCGTACTCGCGAGACGCGCTCGCCGTAGGGGCGACCCGTGTGGTCGCCCGAGCCGCCACCGCACATTCGTTTCGTCGACGGGCGACCCCAAATGTGTTTGCCCCTACGAGGTGGAATCCGTCCGCGGCGTCCACTGCCCCACCGGGATCACCGGCAGCCGCGAGGCGTTCTTTTCGCGCAGTTCGTCCAGGTAGCGCTTCCAGTGGTTCGCCTGGTTGTCGGCGAGTTCTCGCAGGAAACTCCACGAGTAGATCCCCGTGTCGTGGCCGTCGTCGAAGACGATGCGAATGGCGTAGTTGCCGACGGCCTCCAGCTTGACGATCCCAACGTGCTTCTTGCCGGTCTGCAGCACGCGCTCGGCTTCGCTGTGGCCGCGGACTTCCGCCGATGGGGAGTAGACCCGCAGCAGTTCCGCCGGGATGGTCGCCGAAGTCCCTCCCGGATAGGTGAGTTCGAGGGTCTTGGCGGTCTTGTGGTAGGTGATGCCGGTGGGTTGCATGCCGATCTGCCGGGCGTCTCAGCCGTTCACAGAATGTAGCGCGAGAGGTCCTGGTTGCGCGCGATGTCCGCCAGGTGGTCGTCCACGTACGTGGCGTCGATCCGGGTGGCGCCCTGGGCATCGCTGGCCTCGAACGAGACCTCGTCGAGCAGGCGTTCCATGACCGTGTGCAGGCGTCGGGCGCCGATGTTCTCCGTGTGTTCGTTCACCTCGCAGGAGATCTCGGCGATGCGGTCGAGCGCGGCGTCGTCGAACTCGACGTCGATTCCCTCGGTGGCGAGCAGCGCCTTGTACTGTTCGGTGAGCGACGCGTCGGGCTCCGACAGGATGCGCCGGAAGTCGGCCGGTGTCAGTGCCGCCAGTTCCACGCGGATGGGCAGGCGTCCCTGCAGCTCCGGGATGAGATCGGAGGGCTTGGCGAAGTGGAAGGCGCCGGAGGCGATGAACAGGACGTGGTCGGTGCGCACCATGCCGTACTTCGTGTTGACGGTGGATCCCTCGATCAGCGGCAGCAGGTCGCGCTGCACGCCTTCCCGGGAGACGTCGGCGCCGACCCCTTCACCGCGCTTGGCGACCTTGTCGATCTCGTCCAGGAAGACGATGCCGGTCTGCTCCACGGCGTCGATGGCCTGGGCCTTGAGTTCGTCTTCGTTGACCAGCTTCAGTGCTTCCTCCTCCTGGATGCGGCGCAGGGCATCGCGCACCTTGAGACGCATGGTGCGCTTCTTGCCGGTGGGCATGTTCGAGAACATGCTCTGCAGATGGCCGGTGAACTCCTCCATTCCGGGGGGTGCCATGATCTCGACGCCGATGGGCGATCCGTCGACCTCGATGGTCACCTCGCGCTCGTCGAGTTCGCCTTCGCGCAGCCGCTTGCGGAGCATCTGTCGCGCGCTGCTCGTGCGCTCGGCAGGCGCGTTTTCGCTACCGACGTCAGGCTCGGGTTCGCCGCTCGGGATGTTGCGCGGGGTCGGCAGGAGGACATCGAGGATACGATCCTCGGCGGCGTCCTCGGCACGCGGCTGGACTCGGTCGATGGCCTGCTCGCGCAGCATCTTGACCGCGACGTCGGCCAGGTCGCGGACGATCGACTCCACGTCGCGACCGACGTAGCCCACCTCGGTGAACTTGGTCGCCTCGACCTTGATGAAGGGCGCGTTGGCGAGCTTGGCCAGGCGGCGGGCGATCTCGGTCTTGCCGACGCCGGTGGGGCCGATCATGAGGATGTTCTTGGGGGTGACTTCCTCGCGCAGCTCCTCGTCGAGCTGCATGCGACGCCAGCGGTTGCGCATGGCGATCGCCACCGCGCGCTTGGCGTCGTCCTGGCCGATGATGTGTTTGTCGAGCTCGTGGACGATCTCGCGCGGTGTCATCAGGGTCATAGGGTCTCGATGGTCACATGGTGGTTGGTGTAGATGCAGATTTCGGCGGCGATGGCGAGACTCTTCTCGACGATGTCGCGCGCCGACTGCTCCGTTTCGCTCATGAGCGCGCGGGCGGCGGCCTGCGCGTACGGCCCGCCGGAGCCGATCGCGATCAAGCCGCCTTCCGGCTCGATGACGTCGCCGTTGCCCGTCACGATCAGCGACGCCTTTCGGTCGGCCACGGCAAGCAGCGCTTCGAGCCGACGCAGCACGCGGTCGGAACGCCAGTCCTTGGCGAGTTCCACGGCTGCGCGGACGAGGTTGCCGTGATACTTGTCCAGCGCCCCCTCGAACCGTTCGAACAGGGTGAACGCGTCGGCCGTGCCACCGGCGAATCCTGCCAGCACCGAATCATCGTGCAGTCGCCGCACCTTGACCGCGTTGCTCTTCATGACGGTGTTGCCGATGGAGACCTGGCCGTCGCCGCCGAGTACGACTTCGGCGCCGCGGCGAACGGAAACGATGGTCGTGCCTTTGAACTGGTCCAAGATCCGAATACCGATGGGCGGGAAAGCGATAGTGGGGAGTGACCGGGTGAAATTCAACCAGAAGTCGCTGTCGGCACTCTCGGCGGGAGCGGTGCGGACGTCGCAGGCGCTGATCCCGGGCGATGACCGTCTGTGTCCGCGTGACCAAGGCGCGGACAACGGCTACAGTCAGTGGTAAAACCAACTGGAGTCGGAATTCCCGTGATCGGTCGCATTGCACGCTTGGCAACTCTCTCCCTGTCGTTTTGGGCCGTGGTCGCGACGGCCGACATCGTCCACTTCGTCAATGGCGACCGCCTCACCGGCGCACTCGTCGAGGCGGCGCCCGACGTTGTCGCCATCGACGTTCCGCACATCGGGATCGTGACCGCGCCGCGCGCGCGGGTCGCCCGCATCGAGGCAGTTGCCGATGCGCCGGCCGAGGAGGACGCCGAAGCCGGCACCGGGCCAGATCCTTCCGGCGCGGGTTGGGAAGCCCGGGCCGACCTGGGCATGGTGGTGGCGACGGGCAACACCCAGACCCGTGACCTGACTTTGTTGCCGGCGTCAAGCGTGTGGGCGTGCGCTTCGACAGCGTCCTCGGACTGTCGATGCAGAAGGCGCAGGCGACGCCGCAATTGGGCGAGGCATCGGTGGCGACCAAGGACCAGGTGGACGTCGACTACGATCTGCGCTTGAAGTACGGCGACTCCTGGTACGCCGTGGCCCACTTCGAGTACTTCCACGACCCGATCAAGAACGTCGACCAACGCGCCACCGCCGGTGCCGGCTTCGGCCATACGTTTTGGGACTCGGCGCGCGGCGCGCTGACGACTGATGCGGGCATAAGCCAGGTGTTCGAGCAAGTGGACTTGGGCGAGGGGGTCACGGCGACCGGTAATGGGTCGGAAAGCAACCCGGCGCTCCGCTGGGGTCTGCAGTATCGGCACTGGCTGGTCGCCGAACGCCTCGAGCTGTTCCACAACAACCAGCTTCTGCGCATTCTCGACGATGATCGGGGCTCCGTCTGGGACTCGGACACCGGGGTCCGGTTCCACGTGAACAGCCGCTGGCTCGCTGCGCTGCGCATGGACGTGCAGCACGAGTCCGCACCAGCACCCGGTCAGAAGAAGACGGACTCGAGCTACGCGTTGGCGGTGGGATTCAAGCTGTAGCCGGAGTTGGCCGCGCGTAGCCGGCGCGCCGACGTTATTCCGCCAACGCTACCGTGGTGGTTTTGCACGCAATAGAAAAGACCGCGCTCTGGCTTTTGCGTTCTGATCAAGCCAGGGATGGCTTGATCAGAGCATTCCTGGAGGGCTACGGTTGCGCCTCGAACGACTTCCTGGCCAACGGTCGGGACAGGATCGTCGCCTGGATATCCCGTTCGCTGAGAGCGCGGCGCGTCTCCTGGGCATCGGCCTGGTTGTCGAACGGTCCGACCAGCACCCGGTGGCGGATGCCGCCTCCTTCCCGGGGACTTGCGGCGATGCCCACATCCATGCCTTCGAGCAGGAGTTGAGCGCGTAGCTTGTCGGCATCCGGACGCCGCGGAAACGAGCCCGCCTGCACCATGTACTCCTGGGGACCGAGGTCCGCGGTCCGACCTGCGGGTTCGACACCCTCGTTGCCGGCCATGACCTGCTGTTCGGACAGAACCTGAAAGAATCGAAAGTCGATCTCCGGCTCGGATGCCGGGTCCGTCACGTCCGGTTCGGAGATGACGGGTGCCGAGTCGGTTCCCGTCAAGTAGACGACCAGAAGTGCGGTTGCACCACCGACCGCGACGCCGGCGATGAATGAACCCAGCGATATCCTGCCGCTGTCCTTGCGCCTGCCCCGGGAAACCCGGGAAGCCCGGGAAGCCTGGGAAGCCCGGGAAGCCCGGGAAGAAGGTGGCGCGCCGCCATGGGATTTTCGCCGACGCCGCATCAGTGGTTCACGTTCCCTGTTCGCCCGCCGAAAAGCTATCACAACCCTGCCGGCGGGGCAGCCCGAAAATCAGAGCGGCGACCCGGAGGCCGCGTCGGGACCGACCTATAATCGGCAGTGGCATGCGACCCGCCCCGACCAGATTGAAACTCCATCCCGGCCCCGCAACGGCAGTGGGCGCCGCCGTGGACGTGCTGTCGATGTGGATCGACGTCGACCATTTGCGACTAGGGGGCGGCACGGCGCTCGAAACACGCTGGCACCATCGGTCAAGCACCGATCTGGACTTCTTCTTCTCGCCAGGCGATGCACCCTTGAGCGTGCTGATCCACAAAGACTTCGACGACATCATAATGGACCTGCACCGGTTGGTTCGCGACGGGGTGATTTCCAAGGACGGCGTTCTGCTGAACGGACCGGACCACATCAAATTCCGCATTGGCGGCACGCTGGTTTCGTTTGTCCGCACCCAGAGTTTCCACGACGACCCCTGCGAGGAGGTTGAACACGTAACCGGCGTCATATTGAGCGCTCTCAGAGGGCAAGGGTAGCCCACCGGAGGGTGGGGCATGATCGCTGAGGACGAGGTTCGTATACGCCACATTCCACTCTACGATGTCTGCGCGGACCACACGTTCGACTCCCCTATCGCGAACCGCCGTATGGGGCACCTCATGCCGGATACGTTGCGGGAACGGCTCCGTCGCCCGTGCGACGTCCACGCGGTCGTAGACGCCTACATGGCGGGCATGCGCTGCCCGACGCCCGAGCGCTTTACCGATCTTGTTCACGACATCTCCGACATCGAAGACTGGGAAAGGGCTGCAGTTCGGGAACTGTTCGGGCAGTTGTCGCCGGCCGAATGCAGCGAGTTCATGCTGTCGACCGACGGTTCGCCCCGCGAGATCGCCCGGCTGATGCGCGAATCCGGCGTCCGGCGTGGTCTCGTGGTGAACTGGGTGAACCAATACTCGTCCGACCCCGACTGGCACGAGGACAAGGCCCTGCCGATTTGGTGGGGCGACCTCTGGGTCAATGAGGGCGGGCGCGTCGTGCCTCGCCACGACTGACGGGGCGGACTTCTACGAGTGTCGGGATCTGCAAGGGCGGGGCGACCCTGTGATCATTGCGGCGGTAGGTCGATGGCCGGATTGCGGTCGAAGAAGCCCACTGGCTGAAGCAGGAATCCACAGGTCTCCACCGGCATCACCGGCCAGTCCTCCGGTCGCGGCAGGTGGGTCGATCCCACGGTGTGCCAGAGCACGATGTCGGTGGCCTCGACGGAGCGGTCTTGCGCGGTCCACGCGGGCAGGCCGTCGCCGCCGGGGTTCAGGTTGGGATGGTCGCCGGCCGCACAGAGTTCATCGCGGTGGTAGGGCGTCACCCACAGGTTGTGGCGCGCGAAGGCCGCGCGTGCGGCGACCTTCGAGTTCTCCTCGGCCAATAGTGCGGGGGTGGCACCGGGCAGCAACCGATAGCCCACCGGATTGCCCAGGCGGTTCCTGCGCTCCGGGTTCACCACCTTCCACGACCGGGACCGTGACGGGTCCACGTTGCGTCGCGCCTGCTTCTCGGTGTCGAGCAGACGCGAGCGGATGCGGAACGCCGTGCCATCCGGATTCGACACGTCCGCGGGGACGGCCTCGGTCTCGGCTTCGTAGACACTGTTGGTTTCGCCGTCGAGGTCGAAGTCGAGTCGAAAGCAGAATAGGTGCTGGTGCACGGGCGAGGCGAGATTGGGTGCGACCAGGGGTGCGAATTCGGCGCGTTCTTCGCCGTCTAGGACGGCGGAGACGCCGACGATGCCGGTGAGCTTGACCTCCATCTCGATCGAACCGTCCAGATACAGGTGCCAGTAGAAGCCGTACTCGTAGTTGCCGACGGTGTGGAAGGAACTGACGACGAGACGTCGCGAGCGGCGGACTTCGGTGGTCTGGGAGTGGCCGTCGTGGTGCTTCCAGAGAATGCCGCGATCCTCCTCGTGCAGGCAGATGGCGTTCTTCACCTGCCGTGCCGCGCCGTCGGGCTTGACCGCGACGTGGTCGAGGTAGCGGATTTCGCCGAGGCAGTCGCAACCGAGCATCAGCGAGTTCGCGCAGTTGCCGATGCTGGCCTCGCCCGCGTCGAGGACGTGCTTCCAACGGTGCATCGGGTCGGTGTCGCCGTAGGGGACGATCATCTCCGAGAGTGCCGCACGATGCAGGATCGGGCGCAGCTCACCGTCATCGCGGTAGCCGAGTTGGTGCAGCACGAGGCCGTTGGTCGGATGCATGCCGACCCGGAACTCCCAGTTCTGCCAAGTGACGGCATTGCCGTCCACGGTGAACGATACTCCCTCCGGCTGGGTGATCGACAACGGCTTCGGCCCCTCCCGCAGGCGCGGCTGACTGGCGGCGTCGTAGCGACCCGACTCCGGCGGCAGCGGCACGTCGCCGTGGTCCTCGAGGTGGGCGACCCGTCCGGCGGTGAGATCGACGTGGGCGATCAGGCCCTGCACCGGCCGGGCGTAGCCGTTGTCGGTCTTGTCCTCACGCACGAAGCTGATGCACCGGTGCGCGCGGTGGCCCGGCGGAATGCTCGGATGCGGATAACCGCTTGCCGGCCAAGGGTCGATCTGGACGTTGTCGAAATCCTCGATTCCGCGTCGGCGCATTGCGGCCTGCCAGCCGGAATCCTGCTTGGCGATGCGGATCGCGTTGAATACGTCGGCACCGCCGATGGGCGCCTGGCCCTTGGTGATGCGCGCCATGGCGACTTTCCCGGTCACCAGGTCCACCGTGGCATCGAACCCACCGTCGGGGTCGTCGACGGGGTAGTCGTAGCCGAGGAAACGCAGCTTGCGGGGTGGTTTTTCGTCCAACGAGAAGGACTTGAGTGCGCCTTTCGCGGGTTCGACCAGCGCGACGGAACAGAAGCCGGCGCGTTCGCCCCACGCCTTGCCCATCGTTTCCTTGATCAGCGCGGTGGCGTGCTCGACTTCCGCCACCGTGGGCGGGTCCAGGGGATGGACGGGCGTACTAACGATGATGGTCTCGGCCATGCTGTCGGGATTCCGTAGCTCGCTGGCAGCGACCGTACCATGCTGGCAGCAACCGGCAGAACAATCCGCGAACCTTTCCTGGGTTTGCGACGCCTTGATGAACGCAATGGTCGATTCGATGGAAAACCCAAGCGACATGCTCCTCGTCGAGCGGATTCGGCGTGGCGAGCAGCAGGTGTTCGTCCTGCTGGTTCGCCGGTACGAACGGTCGTTGGCGGCCCTCATCGGTCGCCGGCTCGGTGCGACGGGCGATGTCGCCGCGGTCGAAGACCTGCTCCAGGAGACCTTCGTGCAGGCGTGGAGAGGGCTCGCGCCAGGATCCCGCGCACCGAGAAACGTGCGCGCATGGCTCTACCAGGTGGCGCGCAACCGCTGCGCGGACTATCTGCGCTCGGCGCAACGTCGAGAGGACACCGTGGACGACGAGGTGCTGGCGTTCATGGTCAACCGCATAGGCGTGGTGGATGACCGGCAACGTCGCTTGGCCGCGGATGTCGTGGAGGCCTTCGAGACGGTTCCCGAGAGGGAGAGGCAGGCGCTCAGGTCGTTCTACGTGGATGGTCTGAGCATCGCGGAGATCGCCGCGCGGCACCGCTGCGCGCCGGGAACCATCAAGCGACGACTGTCGCACGGCCGCGATTGGGTTCGCGGCGAAATGGGCATCAGCAGAAGGAAGACAGACATGAGTACGGACAGTAGAACGGTTGTCAGCCCGTTCCCGGAGGAGCGGCCGAAGGTCGTTGTCGAAAGACTCCGAGAGAAGGCTTCTCCCGTCGACATGCGGGAGCTCACCTGGTGGTTCGTGGTTCCCGAACTCCACGACGAAGTCCGCCGGGCCGAGTACCAGCCGATTCACGGGGGTTCCGAGTGGCGCTTGACCTCGACCAACACGATGCGCGCGGCACGAGGCGCGGTGCTGCACGACCGTGAATGCGTGGAGATCGACGTCGAAGAACAGCACTTCACTGTTGACGGGCTATTGGACCCGATGACGGCTGATCGCCACACCCGGGTGTGGGGTCGATTGAACGACAGGGAGGCCGAGTGGCTCGGGGTGGAGCGACTCGCGAGCGACGGCACGCGGAAGCTCCGTACGTTTCTGGACGACGGCTTCGAGTTGGATTGGGGCATCTGCCCCCGCCGCATCGATGCCGGCGAGTGGCTCGTGGCTGACGAGGACGGGCAGATCGGTCGGTGTCGGGACAGCCCGACGGCGTTCGCGGACGGCGTCTTCGCGGTGCGTGTCGGCGAACAGACCCTCACGTGCACCCGCGTCGTCGAAATGGAAAAAGACGCCAGTGAACTGGATGTGGTCATCTTCGCGTTCGTCGACGACGGTGGGCGAACGATCCTGTTCAGACGCTACGACGGCAACCGCCGCGTCGCCCGCGACGAGTCGCGGAACCGCCGGGATCTGCTGCCCGAAGCGGAGCGGATCGTGATCGACGGCATGACCTTCGTGCACAGCTACGACTACCTGACAGCGATGGCCTGCGGTATCGACGACTGAAACCGGCGTGGCGGGGCGGCGTTAACATGGGCGTTCGTTCAGCCGCGAGAGACAACCCCCTTGGAAGATCTTGCATTCCGCTCGGCGACGGATGTCGCCGAGCGAATTCGCCGTCGGGAGATTGGCTCGCTCGAAGCGGTGGACTACTTCGTCGATCGCATCGAACGGCTGGACGGCTCGGTCAATGCCGTGGTGGTTCGGGACTTCGATCGGGCCAGGGATGCGGCCCGCGAAGCAGACAACGCCGCCGAGCCGGTGGGACCGCTGCACGGCGTGCCGGTCACCGTCAAGGAGGGCTACCACGTCGCGGGCTTGCCCACGACCTTCGGCTACCCGGCATTGGTCGACAACACGCCGGACTGGGACGCGGACTGCGTGTCACGGTACAAGGCCGCAGGCGCCGTCCTGCTCGGCAAGACCAACATGGCCTATGCGGGTGCCGACTTCCAGACCTACAACGAGGTGTACGGCACGACCAGCAACCCGTGGGATCTCGACCGTATTCCGGGAGGCTCCTCCGGTGGCTCGTCGGCGGCATTGGCGGCGGGACTGACGCCCCTTGAGTTAGGTTCCGACATCGGCGGATCGATTCGCAATCCCGCCCACTTCTGCGGCGTCTACGGACACAAGCCGACCTACGGCATCGTCTCGCCGACCGGCCATTCGACCATGCTTTCCCCGGGCCCGGCCACGGATCTCGTGGTCTGCGGCCCCATGGCGCGTAGCGCGGAGGACCTGTCGCTGGCGCTCGACATCCTCGCGGGTCCGCCAAGACTCGACGCCGCGGGATGGCGGCTCGATCTTCCGCGTCCGACCAAGGTTCGCCTTGGGGACTATCGGGTGGCGGTCTGGGCGGACGACGCCAACGCCCCGGTGGACAGCGAGATCGCCGAGCGGGCCGCATCCATCGGATCAACCCTTGCGAAACTCGGCGCCCGCGTTTCCGATTCCGCCCGCCCGGCCATCGATGCGCGCCGCGGTTACGAGACCTACCTCGAACTCCTGCACTCGGTGATGGCGGCCGGCGTAGGGCGCAGGGAATACGAGAAGAACCAGCGTTACGCGGCCGCGACGGACCCGGAGGATCGCTCCGACCGCGCCATCATGTCCCGGTCCATGGTGCTGAGCCACGCCGGCTGGCTGGGCGCCAACGGTCGGCGAGAAGCGCTGCGGCATGCGTGGCACGAGTTCTTCCAGGACTGGGACATCCTCATCTGCCCGCAGATGGCCGTCACCGCTTTCCCCCACGACCACGCGCCGTTCAACACGCGCACCGTCGTCGTCAACGGTGAACCACAACCGTACTTCCAACAGTTGTTCTGGTCCGGACTGGTGACGGCCCCTTACCTGCCGAGCACCGTCTTTCCCGCCGGCCTATCGAACGAGGGCCTGCCCATCGGCCTGCAGGCCGTGGGGGCGGCCTACCACGACCACGTGCCGATCGACTTCAGCCGTTTGCTGGCGAAGGAGATTGGCGGCTTTCGAATCCCGCCGGGGTACGAGTAGGGCGCGAATCCTGTCATGCACGGGCACCCACCAAGTCGAGACGACCTCCTGGCAAAGGTCGCCCGGATCGCGCCGATTCTCGACCGCACGGCAGCGGAATCGGAGCGGCGCCGCACGCTCTGCGACGAGGCGCTCAACGCTTTCCATGCCACGGGCCTGTTCGGTCTGTGGGGTCCCACGGAAGTCGGCGGCTACGACGTTGACCTGGTCACCCAAGTCGATGTCCTCGTCGAAGTGGCGCGTGCCGACATGTCCGCCTGTTGGACCTTGATGATCGGCAACACGGTCACCGCCGTAATGGCTTCCGGTCTGCCCGACGAGGGTCTCGCCGAAGTGTTCCGCGGCGAACGGCTGCCGATCGCTGCCGGGTCGTTGCGGCCGGCGGGCCGCGCCGAAGCAGTCGCGGGGGGCTACCAGGTGTCCGGCGATTGGGGCTTCGGCAGTGGCATTCACCATGCCACTTGGATCGTCGCCAATTGCCTGCTTGCCGAGGACGGCGAACCCAAGGAACGCGTCGAGGGCATCTCGTTGGCGATTCCCATCGCAGAGGTCGACGTGGCGGACGACTGGCATGCGGCGGGCTTGAGCGGAACGGGGAGCAGCAGCTATTCGGTGACCGACGTGTTCGTGCCCCAGCGGCGGGCGATCCGGGCCAGGAAGCGGGGTGGTTTCCAGAGCGCCAACCCGGGCCCGCGACTGCCGATCGAGCACGCCTCCGTTTCCCTGGGGGGTGCCCGCCGGATGCTCGACGAAGTCGCCCGTCTGGCCGAGTCCAAACAGCGGTTGATGGACCCGGCGAGCGTCGCGAGCAAGGAATCGTTCCAGCTCGAACTCGGCGCGCTGGAGGCACGCTGGGCGACAAGCGTCGCCGGGGTGCGCCAATGCGCGGCCGACCTGTGGCAGGCAATGCAGTCCGCGCAACCGCTGGGCCATTCGGCAATCAAGCTCAGGGCCGTGTGCGCACAGGCCGTCGAAGAGAGCCTCGCGATCGGCGGGCGGGCGTTTCGACACGCGGGTGCGTCGGCCGTCCACGAGTCGGACATGCTGCAACGGGTCTATCGGGATCTCGCCGTGGCGGCGCAGCACGTCATGGTCTCCGACGCCGCCTACGTCGAGTACGGCCGAGCGCTATTGGAGTCGGTTCGGGGGCCGGCCGAGCCTTAGATGGTCATGCCCGCCTTGGCGACTGCGCCACGAAAGGACGACGCACGTCAAGTGTATCCCGCAGTCTGTCCGCCAGAACGTTCAACGCGAAAAGCGTCATCGCGAGCATCGACGCCGGGAAAATCAGTTGCCAGGGCGACGAACGCATCTCCCGCGCACCGTCGGCGATCAGCACGCCCCAGCTCGTCTGGGGTTCCTGGACACCGAGGCCCAGAAAACTCAGGAAGCTCTCGGCGATGATGACGCCTGGCACCGTCAACGTCGCGTAGACCAGTGCAGGTCCCATGACGTTCGGCACGATGTGGCGGGCGAGGATGCCCGGCGTGCCGACTCCCATGGCGCGGGCGGCCTCCACGTAGGCCTCGTTCTTCGCGGCAAGGGTCTGGCCGCGCACGATGCGCGCGAGGTCGAGCCACGACACCGCGCCGAGGGCGACGAACAGCAGCACGATGTTGCGGCCGAAGAGCACGACCAGCAGGATCACCAGAAGGATGAAGGGCAGCGCGTAGAGTCCGTCGACGACGCGCATCATCGCCATGTCGGTGGGACCGCCGAGGTAGCCGGCGGCGGCACCCCAGGGAATGCCGATGAGGCAGCTCACCAGCGTCGCGGCGATGGCGATGGCGATGGATACCCGCGCGCCGGTCAGGGTGCGGACCAGCAGGTCGCGGCCGACGCCGTCTGTGCCGAACCAGTGCGCGGCGCTCGGCGCGACGTCGATGGCATCCCAGTCCACCGCGTCGAACGCCCACGGGGACAGCCACGGACCGATGACGGCGGCCAGCGCGACGACTGCCAGGACGGCACAGCAGACCCGGGCGAGTGGCGATCCAAGGAGCGCCTCACGCATGACGAATCCTCGGATCGAGCCTGGCGTAGCCGAGATCGACCAGCAGGTTGAAGGCCAGCACCAGCGCCGCGTAGACGATCACCGCGCCGGTCACCAGCGTGTAGTCGCGGTTCAAGGCTCCTTGGACGAAGTACCGTCCGAGACCCGGAAGCGAGAACACCTCTTCGATGACCATCGACCCGGCGAGCAGGGCGGCGGCCGCTGGACCGAGAAAGGACACGACGGGCATCAGCGCGCTCGGCAGGACATGGCGGGTGACGAGCCGGAATGGACCTAGACCCTTCGCGCGTGCCGTCACGACGTGGGGGCGCTGCAGCGCTTCGGCGACGCTGCCACGGGTAAGCCGCATGAACGCCGCTGCGTAGGGGAGGGCGAGCGTGACCGCCGGCAGCACGAAGTGTTTCGGTGTGGCATAGCCGCCGGCCGGGAACCAACCCAGCGTCACCGCGAACACCAGCACCAGCACGGGTGCGACGACGATGGGCGGCAGGGCGAGCCCCAGGGTCGCTCCCAGGACCAGCATCCGGTCGCGGGGTCCGTCCCGGCTGAGACCGGCGAACGTCCCACCCGCAACACCCAGCAGCAGGGCAAGGGACAGCGCCGCCAGGCCGACCCCGACACTGACGGGCAATCCCATGGCGATCAGCTCATTGACGGAGAAGTCCTTCTGTCTGAACGACGGCCCGAAGTCGCCGCGGGCGAGGCGCGCGAGATAGCGGCCGTACTGGACGACCACGGGTTGGTCGAGGTCGTAGGCCGCGCGCAGGTTGGCTTCCACGTCCGGCGGTAGCCGTCGCTCGCCGTCGAACGGGCCTCCGGGCGCCAGGCGGACCAGGAAGAACGTCACGGTGACGACCGCCAGGAGCGTGACCAATGCAAACGCCAAGCGCCTCAGCAGGTAGCGGCTCATGTTAGCCCCCGAGTTTGCGGAGCAAACTCGAACGCGCCCCGTTCAGGGGCGCGCCTCAGCAGGTAGCGACCCATGCTAGGCCCCGAGTTTGCGGAGCAAACTCGAACGCGCCCCCTCGGGGGCGCGCCGCCTCAGCAGGTAGCGGCTCACCTCCGGATATCGAGATAGCGGGCCGGGTGGGTGTTGCGGGCGTTCGTTCGCCAGCCCGTGATCCTGGGATTGACCAGGCTGCGGATCGTGACGGCATACAGCGGCACCACCGGGTCGATTTCCAGGGCCGCGGCTTCCCCCCGGCGCAGCAGCGCGAGACGCTCTTCCGGCGCCGCCGTTTGCTTCGCCTTCGCCATCAGCGCGTCGACGTCGGCGTTCGCGAAGCGCCCGTAGTTGACGTCGCCGGTCGTCGACATCAGGAGTTCGAGATAGTGCTCGGGGTTGTTCTCCCCGAACCAGCCCGCTTGCGCGACCTGGAAATTGCCTTGGCGAAGTTCCGCGAAGTGGGCGTTGAGTTCGGCATGGTGCAAGGCGGTTTCCACGCCGATGGCGGACCACATCGCGGCGATCGCGACCTGCACCTTCTTGCTGTCGGCACCCGCGATGTAGCGCAGGGTGATGCGCAGGGGATTCTCGTCGCCGTAGCCCGCTTCGGCCAGCAGCGCACGAGCGGCTTCGGCGTCGACGGTGCGGGGGGCGACATCGCTGGTGTAGTTCTCGACCATGGGCGGCACGAATGAATCGCTCGGGACTTCGCCACTTTCCAGCACCCGCCCGGTAATGAGCTGGCGATCGATGGCGAGCGAGAGTGCGCGGCGCACCCTCGCATCGTCGAAGGGCGGCTCGGCGACGTTGAACACCAGGTACATGATCGATAACAGCGGCGAGATGTGGACGTGTTCGGGCATCTCGCGTTCGAGCCACGCGATCTCCCCCGGAGGGAAGTCGCCGATGATGTCCAACTCGCCGCTGCGATAGCGGTTGTAGGCGGCGTTGCGGTCCGCCGTGGGGTAGTAGGTGACGGCATCCAGTCGCACGTTGGCGGCATCGCGGAAGCGCGGGTTCTTGCGGGCGCGAACGAACCCCTGGGGCTGCCACTCGGCGAGCACGAACGCGCCGTTGGTAACCATGTTTCCCGCCTTGACCCAGTCGTCGCCCAGTTCCTCGACGACGTGCGCCGGTACCGGGTAGCCCGTGGGATAGATCAGCCGTTCGGCGAAGAACGGAAACGGCGCCGCCAGGCGGATCTCCAGGACGCGGGGTTCCAACGCCCGTACCGCCAAGGCCTCCGCCGGCGCCCTGCCCGCGTTGACGTCCGCGGCGCCCTCGATGGCGTAGAGGAAGTAGGCGAGGCTCGCCGCGGTGGCGGGATCGAGCAGACGGCGGAAAGAGAACACGAAATCAGCGGCCGTAACCGGTTCGCCGTCGGACCAGCGGGCGTCCTTGCGGAGCCGAAAGGTCCAGGTGAGACCGTCCACGGACGTGGTCCAGCTCTCGGCGGCGCCCGGCACGATGCGGCCCTCGGCATCGTGGGTGGTCAGACCCTCGAACAGGTCGGCGAGGATCTTCTCCTCGAGATTCAGGTTGTAGCGGTGCGGGTCGAGGGTCAGCGGCTCGCCGCCGTTGCCGATTCGCAGCTCCGCAGCACCGGCGACCATGGTCGCCAACGCGACCAAGAGCAGTAGCCCAAGTCTCACCGATCGTCGTCCAGGTCCCAGAAGCGCTGCATCTGCAGGAAGGTGAACGACGCCGTCCAGGCGATGAGAACCAGGCCGACGAGTCCCTCGGTGCCGGTGACCGCCCTGATCGGACCGGCCGGGAAGATGTCGCCGAGACCGAGCGTGGTGTAGGCGGAGGCGGAGAAGTAGATGCAGTCGAGGAAGCCCGCCGCCGACACTGAGCCGAACATGCTCCCCGACATCAGGTAGTAGGCGAGGCCGAAGAGCCAGATCTCGAACACGTGCACCACGAGCATGGCGGCAACGAAAGACAGTACGCCTACCGGGACGCGCCCAAGTCCGGGCGACCGGTACAACCAACGCATGGCGGCGTAGTGGACAACGCAGCACACCGCCGTCAGACCGGCGGCGATCACGTAGGCAAGTACTTCGATCATCGGTCTCCCCTTGGCCGAGTATGTCATACGACCGGCGGCGGCCCGGCCGAAACGTCGGCTGCTACAATCCGGCGCTTGACTCGTCCGACCCCGAACCCATGGCCCACCGAGAACCCTTCGCGGAGACCGTCACCAGGTTCGATTCGCCGACGCATCACCACGTCCTGATCCGCTCGCCGGACGGCCGTTTCCTCGGTGCCGACGGCGAGGGCCTCGGCGTCTACGATCACGCCGACGACAAGGCGGTCTGGGACGAAGTCGACGACGGCTACCGGCACGTGGTCACCGGCGTGAGCCTGGCGTCCGAGGCGGGCGAGAGCGGTGCATGCCGGCTGCGTTTCCGAGACGAGGCCATCGGTGCCGATGGCTCCCCGCGCGAAGATGGCGCGGCGTTCGCCCCGGGTCACGGTCCCGAGAAACTTCCGTCGGAGTACCTGCGCGAATTTCGGGACAACGGTTGGGTGTGTCTGACGAGCATCCTCGCTGCAGAGATCGTCGACGAACTGCATCGGGTGTCCTGCACGGGCCCCTATGCCGAACGGGAGTACGACCGCAGCCGGCAACCCCTGTGCCAGACATCCGCCCTGGCTCGGCAGGCGGTCGAGCCGATCTCGCTGTGGCTACTCCGCGAATACATGGGCACGAACCACATTCGTCTCGGCCACACGCCGAGTTTCGCCGTCCTCGGCAGGGACGACGGCGAGCGGGACGTGCAGGGCTGGCACTCCGACTTTCCCTACCTGTGGGGCATCGGCGGACGCGCCAACGGCGGCGGCCGGATACCCGTGCTCCCTGGCGACCTCGTCCTCGGCGTGCAGCGCAATGTGTGCGTCTCCGAGTTCACCAAGGTCGGCGGCGCGACCGCCTTTAAGCTGGGGTCCCATGCGCTGAACTCGGGTCCGCCCGAGCATTGGGGAACCGGCAACACCTACGGCCAGCGCGGCCACCGCAAGGCGCACGGGCTGCCTTACAACGGTCCCGATGCCGATGTCGTCGAAGCACCCCCGGGCAGCATCATCCTCTACGACTCGCGCACTTGGCACCGCGCGGGTGTGAACCGCACCGACGAACGACGCGCGGCGATACTGCAGGCGATGGTTCCCGGCTACGTCATGCCGTTCTTCGACACCAGCGGTGCCTACAAGGACTTCCGCGCAAGCCCCATGGCGGAGCAACTCGACGAACACGAACGCCACGAGTTCCAGGAACTCATGGTGCACAGGATCGGTCCGGTGGCCATCACCGGGGATCGGGAACTCACGGAACTGACCAAAGCCGGCAAACAGGAAATGAGTGCCTACTAAGAAACCTCTGGTCAAGCCCATCCATGGGCTTGATCAGGTCGAAAAACAAGACGCGGTTTCGTTTTGCTCCACATCCCTGTGCCGCACTAGGAAAGCTCCTGATCAGAGCTTTCCTAACAGGCATTGGTTGTGATTCTCGCTGGCGACATCGGCGGCACCAACGCCCGCTTCGGCTGCTATGACGATGGCGAACGGATCGGCGTTGCGGAACTCGACGCCGACGCGTTCGACGGCGGTGAAGCCCTGGTCGCCGCTGCCATGGCCGAACTGGGCGCGGCAGGGGTCGAGGCCTGCTGTCTGGCCGTCGCGGGACCGGTGTTCGGCGACGAAGCGAAGCTGACCAATCTCGATCTGACGTTCTCGCGCCGGGGTATCGAAACGGCGACCGGCGCAGCTTCCGTCGCCCTGGTCAACGACATGGTCGCCCTGGGGAGCGCCGTCGGAGGACTCCCGGACGACCGTTTCGAGTTGCTGAGTGGCAAACCCCGGTCAGGCGTGAAGGGCGTCCTCGCCGCCGGTACCGGCCTGGGCATGGTCATCGTGGCCGACGGCAAGTGCCTGCCTTCCGAGGGCGGTCACGCACGCGTGTCCCCCGTGGGTGCGTTTGAACGGGAGTTGGTGGCCTTCACCGAATCCGAAGTCGAGGATCACGGCGGGATCGTCGCGTGGGAACACTATCTCTCCGGGCGTGGCGTGGGAGCCCTCTACCGGGCTGTCTGTGCGGCTTGGGGCGCAAACCCCGAGTCGCTGAGCGCGGAGGAGATCACACGCCGGGGGCTCGAAATGGCGGATCCGGTGTGCCACACCACGGTGGAGACCTGGGCCGGCCTGCTGGCGACGGCGGCGGGCTCTCTGGCGGTGACGTCACTGTCGCTGGGAGGCGTATACGTGGGCGGCTCGATCCCACCGGTGATCGCCGAGCTGCTTCGCGGGCACCTGTTCCGGCGTCGCTTCGAAGACGCGGCGTGGGCGGCGGACTACCTGCGGGAGATTCCGATCCACTTGATCACGGATCCCCTTGCGGGGCTGGACGGCGCTCACCTGATTGCCGCTGGACTGTGAGTAGTGAGAGGAGGCCTGCGTGAAAGTCAGCATAGGCATCGGCGGCGCCGCTTCGGGCGGACGCCGCGACGACTTTCAGGACAACGTCGAGTTCGTCGTCGAGGCGGAGAAACTCGGCGTCGACACGGTCTGGTCGGCCGAGGCCTGGGGTCAGGACGCCATCGCGCCACTGGCCTACCTGGCGGCGCGTACGGAGCGCATCCGCCTCGGCACCGGCATCATGCAGATCAGCGCCCGCACCCCGAGCATGACCGCGATGACGGCGCTCACCATGGCGGCGATCTCCGGCGACCGGTTCATCCTGGGCCTCGGCGCCAGCGGCCCGCAGGTGGTGGAAGGCCTGCAGGGTAGACCGTTCAAAGCACCGCTGACCCGCATGCGCGAGACCGTCGACATCGTCAAACTCGCCTTCGCCGGCGAGCGCATCGCCTATCAGGGCCGATACCACCAACTGCCCCTACCGGGCGGTGAGGGCAAGGCACTGCGCCTGGCGCAACCCGGCAACCCGCGTATTCCCATCTATCTGGCAACGCTCGGACCCAATGCCTGCAAATACACCGGAGAGGCCGCCGACGGCTGGCTGGGCACCTCGTTCACGCCCGAACACGCCGACGCCCACCTCGACCCCATCCGCGCCGGCGCCGAAGCGGCGGGCCGAAGCCTCGCCGACATCGACATCCAGGTAGGTGGCACGGTGGCCTTCGGCGACGCCGAGGCGCTGGCCGAACCGATGAAGGCGGGCCTCGCGTTCACCCTCGGCGCCATGGGCTCGGCGCGCACGAACTTCTACAACGACGCCTTCAAACGCGGCGGCTGGGACGCTGTCGCGCGGGAGTCCCAGGCGTTGTGGGTGGCGGGCAAGCGCGAGCAGGCGACCGCCGTCATCCCCACCGAGATGGTCCTGCAGACCAACCTCCTGGGGAACGAGTCGGAGGTCCGCGCCCGGCTCATGGCGTTCCGCGAAGCCGGCGTGACGACCCTGCGTTTGGCACCCGCCGGCGGCGATCTTCGGTCTCGATTGGACACGCTCGGCCGGGCAATGGAGTTGCTCGGCTAATCTAGGAATGCTCTGATCAAGCCATCCCTGGCTTGATCGCTTGATCAGAACGCAAAAACAAGAGCGCGGTCTTTTTTTTTGCGTGCAAATTCAACTCTTTGCGTCTTTGAATTTGGCGGCACATCCCTGTGCCGCGCTAGGGAAGGTCTTAATCAGACCTTCCCTAGGTTGGCGCCGTGGAGGACGAGGTTGCTGTTCGGCGTTCAGCGCGAGCGGCGCAGGGGTATCGGTTCGTCGGTCCAATCTTCCTCCCAGAGTTTGTTGATTCGTGCGACGAGCTTGGTGCGCGACAGGCCGAGCTGCTTCGCGCCGGCAGATCGTGCAGCAGGCGCGGTTCGCCATCGCCAGCGGTCGAACACTCTGGAGTCAATGAGCGAAGCGAAGCGGGAGAAGCACATATAGCTATAGTTATGTTGAACTATATGGTGGTATGTTGTGTGGATGAAGATCATACAAATGACCATGGAGAGCGAGCTTGTCGAGCGTGTCGACGAACGCGTGAAGCTGCTCGGAACCACGCGCTCGGCATTCGCAAGGCAGGCTCTACGGGAGGCACTCAGGCGTCTCGACGAGCAGGAACTTGAAGAGCGTCAAATTGCCGGATACCGTCGCGAACCGGCGAAACCCGGTGAGTTCGGTGTTCCAGAGTCCGACCACGCGTGGGGTGACGACGCGTGGAGCTTTGATTGATGCTGCGCGGTGAGGTCCGCTGGTACCAGTTCGCGGCGCCGGACAAGCGCCGCCCGGTCGTCGTCCTGACCCGGGACTCGATCATTCCGAGCTTGGGAGAAGTGACCGTCGCGCCAGTCACCACCCGCATTCGTGACATCCCGAGTGAAGTCGTTCTGAGTCAGGACGACGGGCTCCTGCGCGAGTGCGCGGTCAATTGCGACCATCTGCAAACGGTGCCACGCCCACGCCTGGGCGCGCTGATCTCTCGACTCTCGGAAGAGAAAATGAGGGGGATTGCGCGGGCGCTGCGCTTCGCGCTCGATCTCGGTTGACCGACGCACGCGAGTCGCGATGTGCCCGTTCAATTTGACTGACACCCGCCGCATCGGCTACAACAGCCGGTTAGGGATCCGACAGCGATCCCGGAAAGGGCCGTCGAGGGGGCGGCTTTGAGAGCAATTCCGGAGAAACGCAATGGCACATGACATCGTGATCCGTGGCGGCGAACTCGTCGACGGTACCGGCGCGGAGCCGGTGCCCGGCGACCTGGCGATCGATGACGGCCTGATCACCGCGGTCGGCAAGGTCGACGGCAAGGGCAAGCAGGAGATCGACGCGAAGGGTCAGGCCGTGACCCCGGGTTTCGTTGACCTGCACACCCACCTCGATGCCCAGATCGGCTGGGATCCGTCGCTGACCCCGGTGAGCTGGCACGGCGTCACCACCGCGCTGCTGGGCAACTGCGGCGTCACCTTCGCGCCCTGCAAGCCCGCCGACGTCGAGCTGCTCGCCGGCATGATGGAGACGGTTGAGGACATTCCGAAAAACGCCATCCTCACCGGCCTGCCGTGGGATTGGGAGGACTACGGCGGCTATCTCGACGCCATCGACCGGCTTGAGCCCGCCATCAACGTCGCCGGCATGGTCGGCCACTGCGCGGTGCGCTTCTACGTGATGGGCGAACGCGCCGTGGAAGAGCAGGCCACCGACGACGAACGCAGGCAGATGGCGGATGTCGTCGCCCACTCCATCGACAGCGGTGCGGTCGGCTTCTCCACCAACCGCTACCCGCCGCACAAGCTGCCCGACGGACGTTCGATTCCCGGTACCTTCGCGGATGTGGGCGAACTGGTCGAGATCGCCAAGGCGGTCGGGCCCCGCAATGCCATCATGCAGGCCGTCGGCGCGAACTTCGAAGTTCTGAGGGCCATGGCGGAAACGACCAAGGGCCGCATCCTGTTCAGCTACGGCACCGGGCCGCAGGAGGGCATGGGTGCCCAGAGTGCGGCTGGCCTGGAGCAGCTGTCGAAGTACGGCGACCTGACGGCCATCACCCAGGTGCGGGGTTCCGGCTTCATGTTCGGCCTGCAGTCGAACCTGCCCGTCCAAGGCGAGACCTGGGCCAAGGTGCGCGAGCAGAACCTCGAAGAGCGACTGGCGGCGATCCGCGATCCCCAGACCCGCGAGAAGCTCGTCGACGAAGGCCTGAACATGCAACGGCGCTTCCCGATGACCAACGTGTTCTACCTGGGCGACGGCGAGTCTCCCAACTACACGGCACCTCCTGAGGACAACCTGGAAGCGCTGGCGAAGGCCAACGGCGAGCACTGGGTGGAAACCTTCCTGCGCCTGTCCGACGAGACCGACGGCCGGGCACTGTTCAACCTGCGCATGTTCAACCAGAACCTCAAGGAGTTGGGCGATCTCTTCAAGAGCGACCACATCTTCCCGAGCCTAGGCGATGCGGGTGCGCACGTCTCGCAGATCATGGACGCCGGCTGGTCGACCTTCACTTTGTCCTACTGGATCCGCGAAGCCGGGATCTACAGTCTCGGCGAGGGTATCCGCCGCATGACCTCGGGACCGGCACGGGTTCTCGGACTCAAGGACCGCGGTACGCTCAAGGCGGGCCTCAAGGCGGACATCAACGTCTTCGACCCCGACAAGGTCGCCGAGCGTCAACCGGTGCTGGTCCACGATTTCCCGGGTGGCGCGCCGCGCTACATCCAGAAGTCCATGGGCTACAAGACGACCATCGTAAACGGCGAAGTCACGCTGGTGGACGGCGAGCATACCGGCGCGCGCGCCGGCCGCGTGCTCCGTCACGGCGGCTAACGCCACCGGGGCGACCGCGCGCCCAAGTGGGCGCGTTAGGGTCGCCCCTACGCTATAGTCCCGCGGTGAACGCAGCTGTCACCGCTGATCCCGACCGTGATCGTTGAACTCGGGCATTTCGCCACCGTCCTAGGCTTGGTGGCGGCCTTCGGCCTAGCGGCGGTCGGCTATCTCAGTGCCACGAACACCGCGTGGCGCGGACCCGTAACCGCACTCGCCTCGGCCCAGCTCGTCCTGGTGGCGTTGGGTTTTGCCGCCCTCCTGACCGCATTCCTGACGAGCGACTTCTCCGTCCTCTACGTCGTCGAGAACTCGAACACCGCGTTGCCCTGGTACTACAAGCTGAGTGCGGCCTGGGGCGGCCATGAGGGCTCCTTCCTCCTATGGACGTTGATGCTCGCGGTCTGGACCTGGCTGGTCGCCGTGGCCGGTCGCCGCGTGCCCGGCGAAATCCACGGCCGTGTCCTGGGCACGCTGGGTCTGCTCAACGCGGGTTTCCTGCTTTTCCTACTGAGCGTCAGCAGTCCGTTCGAGCGCCTGGTGGGTGGCCCGTCGGAGGGGGCCGACCTCAATCCGCTGCTCCAGGACTTCGGTCAAATCGTCCATCCTCCCATGCTCTACCTCGGCTACGTGGGTTTTGCGGTGGCGTTCGCGTTCGCCGTGGCGGCGTTGCTCGCCGGTCGGCTTGACGCGGCGTGGGCACGCTGGACCCGACCCTGGGCCAACGTCGCCTGGGCGTTCCTCACCGTCGGCATCGCCTTGGGGAGCTGGTGGGCCTACTACGAACTCGGCTGGGGCGGTTGGTGGTTCTGGGATCCGGTCGAGAACGCGTCGTTCATGCCCTGGCTCGCCGGCACGGCGCTGGTCCACTCGCTGGCGGTCACCGAGAAGCGTGGTGCGTTCAAGAGCTGGACCGTGTTTCTCGCCATCGCGGCATTCTCGCTCTCCCTGCTCGGCGCCTTCATCGTTCGCTCGGGTGTCCTGACCTCGGTTCACGCCTTCGCCGTCGATCCCGAGCGCGGTCTGTTCATCTTCTGGCTGCTGGTGCTCGCCATCGGCGGTGCGCTGACCCTCTACGCCCTGCGCGCCCCCGTGATTCGTGCGCGCATCCAGTACTGGGGTATGTCGCGGGAACTCCTGCTTCTGGTCAACAACGTCGTACTCGTGCTCGCGCTGGCCGTGGTGCTGCTCTACACCCTCTATCCGCTGGCCTACGAGGCCGCCACGGGTGGCGAGAAGACGTCCTACGGTCCGCCGTACTACAACCGCATGTTCGTGCCGCTGACACTCGTCTTGGCGGCGTTCCTCTGCCTTGCGCCGGTCGCCCGCTGGCGGCGGACGCCCATGGCGCTGTTCCGCAACACGGGGATGATGTTCGCCGTCGCCGCGGCGCTCGGCGTGCTCCTGCCGCTGGTGTTCGGCGGCGCGGTGCGCATCGGCGCGATGCTGGCGGTGGGCCTGGGTCTGTGGATCGCCATGAGCCATGCGGCGGACCTCGTGCGCAGGCGCCGCGCCCTGACCCGTGGCTACTTGGGGATGGTGATCGCCCACCTGGGTTTCGCCGTGGCGTTGGTGGGCGTCGGCGTGACCACCGCGTTCTCCCACGACCTCGACGTCAGGGTGAACGTCGGCGGGTCGGTGGAACTGAACGGCGTGGTCTACACCTTCAATCGTGTGGAACAGGTCCAGGGGCCGAACTACTCGGCGGATCGGTTGGAGTTCGTCACTGACACGGGAGAGACGCTGCACCCCGAGAAGCGCCACTATCCCGCCCGCGACCAGGTGATGACGGAAGCGGGCATCGCTCCGGGCCTGCTGGGCGACTTGTACATCACCCCCGGCGAGCGTCTCCCGGACGGGTCGTGGGGAGTACGCATCAACGACAAGCCGTTCGTGCGCTGGGTCTGGCTCGGCGCCCTGTTGATGGCTCTCGGCGGCGTGCTGGCCATAACCGACCGACGCTATCGAAGACTCGCGGTCCGTGATGCGGCTCCCGAGTTGCCGGACCAAGGCGATAGTCGACAGCCCCAACCGGCGACCGCATGACGCGCATCAAGCTCTATCTCCCGGTCGGCTTTTTCGGTGTGCTGGCGTTGGTCCTCTTCCTGGGGTTCACGCTGCGGGATCCGACGGTCCTGCCGTCGGCATTGATCGACAAGCCGTTCCCGGCGTTCGATCTCCCCGTACTTGGTGGCGCGGGCGCGCGGGCCAATCGCGGGGATGTGCTGGGCCAAGTTCGCCTAGTGAACGTCTGGGCGACTTGGTGCCCGACCTGCCTGGCCGAACACGCGGAACTGCTTCGCATCCGCACCGAGACCGGCCTGTCCATCGTCGGCATCAACTACAAGGACGATCCGGACCTCGCCCTCGAGTGGCTCGTGAGACATGGCGACCCCTACGACTTCAACGTCGAGGACGCCATGGGCGACCTGGGCGTCGATCTCGGCGTCTACGGCGCGCCGGAGACGTTCCTGGTCGATGCTGCGGGGGTTATCCGCTACAAACGCGTGGGGGATGTGAACCCCGAAGTCTGGCGAGACGAACTCGCCCCGCGTGTCGCCGCACTCTCGGGCCAATCGGTGCAGGTCAAGGCGGGTGCCGGGCGATGAAACCGGCTTGGAGGTGCTTGATGCTGGCGGCCGTGGCCGGCTGCCTCGGTGCGTCTGCCATCGACGGCTTCGACTTTCCAGATGCCGAGTCGGCGGCGCGCTACCAGCGCCTGATCACGGAATTCCGCTGTCCGAAGTGCCTCAACGAGTCCATCGCGAGTTCCGGCGCCCCCATCGCCGTGGACCTGCGCCGCACCGTGCGGCGACTGATGGAGGAGGGTGCCACGGACGAGGCCATCCGTGACCATCTGCAGGCCCGATACGGCGACTTCGTGCTGTACGACCCGCCGTTCAAGTCGTCCACCTGGTTCCTGTGGCTGTCTCCGGTGCTGCTCGCCGGCGTCGCGATGTATGTCGTCGCCCGGGTTGCCCGCGGCCGAGAGGTCGATGGACCCTCGGACGCCGAACGTGAACGGGCCAGGCGCCTGATCGAGTACACGGAGCACTCGTGACCGAGATTTTTCTCGCTGCCTGTGCGCTCGGCCTATTGGCGATCTGCGCCGTCGTGGCGGTTGCCCGTCGTGCGGCTCGAACTGGCGGCGCCGAGAGTCTGTCGGCCGTATTCGTGGACAGGCGGCGGGAGCTGAGGAGGGAAGTGGACGTCCAGGGGATCGAGGTCGAGGAAGCGGCGATCCTCGAAGAGGAACTCGCGCTCAGTCATCTCGACGAGTCGGCGCGCGGGGAACCGCCCGAGCAACCGGTGACCACGCGGCCACCGCTGATGGCGTTGTGGATCGGTGGTGCGTGCGCCGTCGTGTTGGCTCTAGGCCTGTACGCGGTCTGGGGTGAGCCGAACGCGCCGTTGCTTGTGCGCGCGCCCGAGATCATGCGTTCCGGCGACGCGGCCGAGATGGCACGGCTCGAGAGCGCCCTCGATGCGCGGACCCGTGGCGTCAAGGACATCAACTCCCGCTTCCTGCTGGCCCACGTGAGGATGCAGATGTCGGACTACGAGGGGGCGTCCGAAGCCTTTGCCGAACTCCACGAGGTGGCGGGTCCCAACGTCGAAGTGGACCTCGCCTGGGCCCACGCGAACTACCGTGCTGACGGACAAACCCTGACCCCGGCAACCCGGCAGATCGTCGATCGCGTGCTGGCCGAGCGTCCCGACCAGCCGTCGATGCTGGAACTGCTCGCCCTCGATGCCATCGGTCGGAACGAGTTCGCCGAGGCGGAGTCGTATCTTGCGCGCGCGGTTCGACAATCCGCGCCGTCGCCTAGGCGAACACTGCTCGCCGAGACGCTGGCCACCGTCCGGCAACGGCTGCCGCACGGCGCTGCGCCGCCGACCGCCGAGGACACGGCTGAGACCCAACGGGTTGGCATCGCGCTCCGGGTGGCTCTCGGTGCGGCGTTCGAAGTCGACGCCGACGTTCCCGTGTTCGTGATCGCGCGCGACCCCCTGCAACCTCGGCCGCCCGTCGCGGTGCGCCGACTGACGGTCGGCGACCTGCCGGCGGTGATCGAACTGACCGACGCCGACGCGATGATGCCCGGACGCGGGCTGACCGACTTCGAGGGTCTGCAGGTATTTGCGCGCGTCAGCCTCGGTGGTACCCCGTCGGCGCAGAGCGGCGACCTGGAGAGCGCGCCCGTCACCACCGGCTTGGACGCCGATCCGGTGACCCTGCGAATCGACCGCCGGGTTCCGTAGACTGCTGGCGTGATGAAACATCTGAAACCAGGCGCCGCGATCCTGTCCTCGGACGGTCGCGAGTTCATCGTCGACGACGATCTGGCCGCGGCGTTCCGATCGGGGGACCGGCTGGTGGCGAACGGCGAGACGGGGTTGCTGCACATCCCGGCGGCGGAGCACGACAAGGCGCGCCAGGCGGTGGACGCGGCGGCGGGGGCCTTCGCTTCGCTGGTCACCGTGTCCGACGATGCCATCGTCGATTTCTACGGGCATGCGGCTGCGGCCCTTGCGGACGACGCGGTCTGGTCGCGCGTGGTGGACGTCAATGCGGAGGATGTCGACAACGCCCGGCGGCGGGGACGGTCCACGACCCGACTACGGGTATCCGCAGACATGCGCGCCAAGATGATCGAAGGCCTGCGCGGTTGGGCGTCCACGCCTACCCGTCGCGGCGCGGTGCTGGATACGGTGCCCCATGACGGTTTCCGGGTGGAACTGGTGGGTGCGGCGCTCGGCGTCGTCGCCTTCGTGTTCGAGGGACGCCCCAACGTGCTCGCTGATGCCTGCGGCGTCCTGCGTGGCGGCAACGCGGTGGTGTTCCGGATCGGCAGCGATGCGCTCGCGACAGCACGCGCGATCATGGATCTCGCCATCGAACCGGCGCTGGCCAGGGCGGGATTGCCGACCGGTAGCGTATCGCTGGTGGACAGCACCGCCCATGCCGCCGGCTGGGCATTGTTTCTCGACCCACGCTTGGCGTTGGCTGTGGCCCGTGGCTCGGGGCCGGCGGTTGCGAGCCTCGGATCTCTCGCCCGCAGCGCGGGTACGCCGGTGAGCCTGCACGGTACCGGCGGCGCATGGATCGTCATCTCCGACGACGTCGATGAGGACGCGGTGGCCGAAGCGGTCGTGCGCTCGCTCGACCGCAAGGTCTGCAACACGATGAACACCTGTTGCCTGGTGAGAGGCCCCGGTACCGCGCAACGTGTCGCCAAGGTGCTGGATGCGCTGCGCCGCGCCGGCGAGGCGCACAGCGGTTCCTTCAAGCTGCACGTCGCCGAAGGCAGCGAGGACGTGGTTCCCGCCTCGTTCTTCTCGACCAAGGTGGAAGTCGTCCGCGCCCAGGGACCGGTCGTCGAGCCCCTGGCGGAAACCATCGCCACTGGGGATCTCGGCATCGAATGGGAATGGGAGGAGACGCCGGAAGTCAGCCTCGTGGCGGTGGACTCCATCGACCAGGCCATCGCACTGTTCAACGACTTGAGCCCCCGCCTCGTCGGCTCGCTGGTGTCGCAGGATCCAACGGAACACGAGCGGTTCTTCAATACCCTGGACGCGCCGTTCGTCGGCGATGCCCAAACCCGCTGGGTCGACGGCCAGTTCGCTCTCGGCAAGCCCGAACTCGGTCTGTCCAACTGGCAGCACGGCCGTCTCTTCGGCCGCGGCGGCGTCTTAACCGGCGACGACGTTTACACCGTCCGTCTGCGTTACCGGTCGGAAGAACTAGAGGCCCGATGACGCGCGCCCGCAGGGCGCGCGGGGCCGGACAGTCTCAGTCGTGCCGCAGCGCCTCGATCGGGTCGAGCTGCGCGGCGCGTCGTGCGGGCCAGACGCCGAACAAAAGCCCGATGCCGCCGCTGACACCGAACGCGAGCAGCACGGCTTCGACGGAAACGGCGGTGTTGAAGCCGCCGAGCTGGGCCATGGCCCAAGCCACGCCCCAACCGAGACCGACGCCGAGGAGTCCGCCTAGGGTGCCGATGGTCAACGCCTCGGTGAGGAACTGGGTGAGGATGTTGAACCGCGTGGCGCCGAGTGCCTTACGAACACCGATCTCCCGGATCCGCTCGGTCACCGAGACCAGCATGATGTTCATGACGCCGATGCCGCCCACCACGAGGCTGACGCTGGCGACGCCGCCGAGCAGGAAGGCGAAGATCGCCATGGACTGCTGTTGCGCCTCGACGAACTGCTGGGGGTTCATGATCATGAAGTCGTTCGCCGCGCCGGGACGTATCTTGTGTTCGCGGCGCATCACCCGTTCGATGTCGACCATGCCGGTTTCCAGCGGTACGCCCTCGGCGACCTTGGCCGACAGCCGGTCGAGTCGGTCGTTGCCGAATACGCGCAGCTCAGCGGTCGACAGCGGAATGAACACGTCGTCGTCGGGATTCTGGTAGGGCAGACCGACGCGTTCGAAGACGCCGATGACCTGGAAGGCGACCCGGTCGATGGAGATCATCCGACCGATGATGTTCTGGGGCTCAACGTCGAGGTTGACAGGGATCTCCTGACCGAGGACCGCGACACGACGGCGGGCGGCCAGGTCGCCCTGGCTGAACATGCGTCCGTGGGTCACCTCGATGCCGTGCACATCCGCGTAGTTGGGAGTCGTGCCGTTGATCCGATGGTTGAGATTCTGATTGACGTACTTGATCTGCCGGTACGAGGAGATCTCGGGGACGACCTCGGAGAGATAGTGCGCGTCCCGGCGGAGCGCTTCGTAGTCGTCGATGGTCATCGACACGCGGTTCGCGGAGGCGACGCCGCGGAAGAAGGACTGGCCGGGCATCACCGACACCACGCCTGCGCTGAGGCTGCTGATCTGTTCGTCCACGGCGCGCTGCGCGCCGGTGACCAGGGCCACCGTCGCGATCACGGCGGCGACGCCGATGATGATTCCCAGCATGGTGAGGGTCGAGCGCAACAGGTTGTGGACGATCGACTCCAGTGCAACCCGTATGGTCTCGAAGGCCGTCATCGTCGAGGCACCTAGCCGGTCACTTGCTCATCAGCGGGTTCTGGTTCCAGCGGCGCATGCGCTGCTGGAAGTACTCCTGGGCCTCGATCAGCGACGCGCTCGGCAGGATCAGCACCTCGTCGCCTTCCTCCAGTCCGATCAGGACTTCCGAACGGTCGAGGTCCGTGACGCCGGTGCGGATTCGCACGGCGACCGGCTGGTCGTCGCGCAACGTGTAGGCGATGTAGTCGCCACCAAATTGGGAATCGACGGAAGAACCTCTGGGACGCCCGGTCCCGGATCCGGGACCACCGAATCCGCCACCGCCTCGCCCGGGTCCACCGGCCCGCGGTCCTCCGCGACCACCTCCGCCACGGCGGGCGAACTGCTGCATCATGCGCCGAGAGAACGCCTGCTCCTCCTCGCTCAACTCTTCGCCTTTTTGGCGCTTGGTCATGATCGAGCGGAGCATTTTCTGATCCTCTTCGGACATGCCGGGCGGGCCCGCCGGTGCCGATCGCTCGCCCTGGCCAGGCCGTGGTGGCAGCGTGGATGCGGCCAACATGTCGCGTACCTCGTCCTCGCTCAGGCCGACGACGCCGCCGGCGACGTAGACGTCTCCTTCGGTGCGCATGGCGGCGTTGGGGATGGTCAGGACATCCGAACGGTCGGCGACGACCAGTTCGACATCGGCGTTCATACCGGGCTTCAAGAGTCCCTCGCTGTTGTCGAGGTCGATCAGCACAGGGAACATGGTGACGTTCTGCTGCGCCATGGCCTGGGGCTCGACCTTCAGCACGGCGCCCTCGAACGGTCGGTTCGGATAGGCGGCGACGTTCACCTGGGCGACCGTTCCGGGCTGCACCTTGCCGATGTCGATCTCGTCGACCAGCATGCGCACGCGCACCCTCGAGAGGTCGGCCATCTGCAGCAGCATGGTGCCGCCGCCGACATCGCCCATGGGTGACGAGATGACCTGGCCCTCCTCGACCAGCCTTTCGATGACCGTGCCGGTGATGGGTGCGTTGACGTCCGTGTCGCCGAGCGCAATGGTGGCGTTCTCGACTTGGATTTCGCCCCGGACCACTTCCGCCCTGGCGTTGGCGTGTTCGAGGAGCGAGGCCTCGTAGTCGGCTTTGGACAGCGAGTCCTGCTCGAAGAGCTTGCTGATGCGATCGAGTTGCGACTCGGTGTTGGCGAGCCGCGCCCTCGACACCTCGAGACTGGCCTTGGCCTGGTCGAGAGAGTTCTTCAGGATGCGTTGGTCGATGCGCGCGAGCAGCGTGCCTTGGTCGACCGCGTCGCCGGTGTCGACCGCGAGTTCGAGGATCTCCCCGGAAGCCTTAGACTTGACCTCGACGGTCGTGACCGGCTCGATGCTGCCGGCCGCTTCGACGGCGACGCGGATGTTGCCGCGGATGACCTCGGCGGCTTCGAAGAACGCATCGTCCTCCACGGCTTCGTCCTCGCCGAGGAAGCCTTCGATCTGGTCGCAGCCGGCGACGGCCAACGTGGTGACGAGTAGCCATTTACGCATGGGTCTTGCTCCAATCGTGGTCCTGGGTCACGACGCCGTCGTGCAGATGGACGTGGCGGTGGGCGCGTTCGGCGATATGCGATTCGTGGGTCACCAGGATGATGGTCTGACCCGCGTCGTGCAGGGCCCCGAACAGCTCCATGATGTCCTCGCCGGTGCGGCTGTCGAGATTGCCGGTCGGTTCGTCGGCCAGCAGGATGTCCGGTTCGTTGACCAGCGCGCGGGCCACCGCAACGCGCTGCCGCTGGCCTCCGGACAACTCGCTCGGCTTGTGTTTCATGCGGTCTCTGAGGCCGACCCGTTCAAGCACTGCCCGTGCCCGCGCGCGGCGCTGGCGACGCCCGATGCCGCCGTACATCAGCGGAATCTCGACGTTCTGCAACGCATTGGCGCGGGGCAGCAGGTTGAAGGTCTGGAACACGAAACCGATGCGGGCGTTGCGTGCGCGGGCGAGGGCGCGGTCGCCGAGCTTCGAGACGTTCTCCCCGGACAGCCAGTATTCCCCGGAAGAGGGCCTGTCGAGACAGCCGATGATGTTCATCAACGTCGACTTGCCGGACCCGGACGGTCCCATCACGGCCACGTACTCGTTCTCGCGGATCGCGCAGTCGACGCCGTTCAGCGCATGGATCGTGTCCGACCCCATGCGGTAGTTCTTGTGGATGTCCTGGACCCGGATGACGGGTTCGGATCGATCCGTTTGCGTTGTGATGGCCATGTACGCGCGCAGGCTCTGTAGCACCACACTCTTACGAGCCAAACATCATAGTCCGTCGCTCGCCCGAGTGTTAGGGTGTCCAATTGGTCAAGACTCAGACGATCTTCGTCGGTTGCCCACGTTCGCATGAAACAAGCGCTCCGTTTGTTGCCTGGCAGTCGGCGGCGTCTCGCAGCGGTCGCGTCTTCGACGGACTTGGGCATAACACAACGAGTGCTGCTCGGCGTGGTGTGGACGGGGACCGCGTTGCTCCTGCTGACGCCGTTCGTCCTCACCAAGGAGACGCTCTTTCCGTTCGTGGTCGGCAAGGCGCTGTATTCGCGGACGCTGATCGAGATCGTGTTCCTCGCTTGGGCGGTGCTGGCGTACCAGAGGGCCGAATTTCGCCCGCAGCGATCCGGGATATTGATCCTCCTTGGTGCCACCCTCGTTGTCGCCACCGTGTCGGCCTGCTTCGGCATCAGCGTGCAGCGGAGCTTCTGGTCGACCTACGATCGAATGCAGGGCGTCGTGGACCAGGCGCACTGGTTCGCGCTGGCGCTGGTCCTCGTGTCGGTCATCCGGCCCGCCCACTGGCGCTTTCTGCTCGGCGCGCAGGTGATCGTCGGTTTGGGGATCGCGCTGATCGCCGTCGGCCAGTACTACGGCATCGAGAGGCTGATCTATGATGCGACGGCGGCGGGGCACCTGCGGATAACCACGACCCTGGGCAATCCGATCTACGTCGGTGGCTACGCGATGGTGAACTGCCTGCTGGCGGCGGGGTTCTTCTTCATGCACGCGTTGCCATCCGGTGCCGGGAACCGAACCGACGACGGCGAAGCCAAGCGCCGAGGCTTGGGTTGGCTGATCGCCGCGGGTTGGGCCTGCATGACGTTGCTCAACGCCTGGGTGGTCACCCTGGCCGGTGCGCGGGGGCCCTTTCTGGGCCTGCTGGCAGGCCTCGCGGCGGTCGGCGTGCTGTACGTCGTCCTATCTCGCTCGAAGCGCATCCGCCTTATGGCCCTTGGCGTCGCTGGACTGTTCGCCATCTGTGCCGTGCTCATGGTGGCTTCGTTCACTATCGAGCGTTCGCGTTCGGCGTCGCGCCTGGACAATCCGCTCCTGGATCGCCTGGCATCGTTCAGCCGGTCGACCGTCGATACGCGCCTCGCAGCCTGGGAGGCCGGATGGGAGGGGTTCACCCAGGCACCGGTGCTCGGCTGGGGCCCGGAGAACTTCATCGTCGTCTTCGGCCGCTACGTGGACGACGGCGTCGGCGCGAGGATGCTCGTCCACGACCACGCCCACAGCAAGCTCATCGAGGAGATCGCGACCAAGGGCGTCCTTGGGTTCGCGACCTACGTCGCGCTGTGGGTGGCGATCCTAGTTGCGCTTCTACGTACCGGCAGGCGTCTGGACCGAGGCGACCGGGTGCTGTTGTTGTTCACCGGCGGTGCCTTGGCGGGACAGTTCGTGCACCGCCTGACGTCGCCCGACTCCGTGGATGCGTCGCTGCTGTTCACCCTGCTGGTGGCCTTCGTCGCGAGCGTCGCAGTTGCGATGCGGGGAGAGGTGCCGAGGGCCGATCGGCTCTCACCGTGGCGACAGCGGTTGGCGGATCTGTACCACCGAAACCGAAGGCTTGCGGGACTTGGTGGCAGACTGGTCTTGCTGCTCGCCGCCGTGGCGCTTGCCGGCGGAGGTGCGTACACCCACCCGGCGATCTACTCCTCGGCGAAGGCGGGCTCGCTCGCGGTGGTGACCGGCGTGTCGAGAGGCGGCTACGAACCCCGTCGGCTGCGGGAATACTACGTTCGGGCGATCCACGGATTCACTCCGCTGGCCAACAAGCCGCGAATGCACCTGTTCGAGTTCCTCAACCATCACTGGCGGGCGCTGCGCGTCTCTGCCCCGGGCGAGGCCGCGCTGCTGATGCGCATGGTCGACGCCGAAGCACGGCAGGTGCAGCGCACCGAAGCGGAGAACTGGGAACTGATCGCGCTGCTCGCCCGGTTGTACCACCGGGCGGGCACGACCGATCCCGAGTATCGCGAAACGGCCACGCGATACGCCGAGGTCGCGCGACACTTAGCACCGAACCGGCGGGAGGTTCGTAGCCTCCCTTAGTTTAGGGAGCCGCTACGGGTCGGTGCTCCGCCTGTCGTCGTCGACGAGACGTGCCACACCGGCGTTGCCGTCGACCTCGACGCATTGGCCGTCTTTCAGGATGCTCGTCACGCGGATGATCCCGGCGATGCACGGCTTGCCGTACTCGCGGGCGACGAGGGCGCCGTGCTGCAGTTCGCCGCCTACTTCGAGCAGCACGGCGGCAGCGTTGATGAACAGCGGTGTCCAACCCGGGTCGGCGGTGTGCGCGACGAGCACTTCGCCCGGCAGCAGCGCTTTGTCGAACGGTGTGTCCAATACCTTGACGCGTCCGCGGGCGATGCCGGGAGACACGGGCACGCCGGTCAGTTCGCCGTCTCGGTAGTTGCGCTCGGGGCGAAGAATCCGTCCACGCGAGTCGATGAGGTGGGGGAAATGGCGCACCCGTTTCCTGGCATCGCGGTAGAAGGCACCTCGCTCGGCCACCAGAGCGTGTACGTCGACACCGTCGTCGGCCTCGGCGCGGGCGACGTCGTCGAGGGTCAACTCGAAGATCTGCTCGCGCCGCTCGAGACGGCCCATGGCCAGCCAACGATCGGCCGTGGCCAGCAGGCGTTGCCGGATGACCCAATTGACCACGGTCATGTGGTGCTTGGGCAACTCCCGGGAGCCCTCGAAGTCGCACAGGACCCGGTAGGCCCGGGCGAGCTTGCGGCGTCTCCGGCGGGGCAGTAGCGCCGACAACTCCGCGAAAGCCTCGTCGCGGCCACGGACCCGTTCCTTGTGCACGGCAACCGGGTCGGTGCCGCCATCCGTCGCCAGCACCGCGAGTTGGCTGAGCAGCAGATGCGCGTCGTCACCGTACTTGGGGTTGGCGAGATCCATCTCCATGGGGCCGCGACAGCCGAATCGGTCGATGAAGTCGTCCCAGGCGTCCAGGAAGTCCCCGCACACTTGCCGATCCTCGATGCGGCGGCGAAGTGCGTCGAGATCTTGGTATTCGGTTTCGGGCAGCAGCCTTGCCAGGCGGAACATCGCAAGGCCCATCTGCAGCACCAACTCGTCGCCACCGCCCAGGATCGCCGCCACCAGCCGCCGCTGCCGTTCGGAATCGGCGTCGATGGCGCTCGGCAGCGCATCGCTGCCTCGGTAGATGAACATCAACATGGCCGGCGCGGTGCCGGTGAGCGCGGCCCGGCCGACCGCGGCGTAGAGCTCCCGGGCCAAGTCGACGATGGGGAGGTCTGGGTCCGCGTCGGCCACGGCCCGGTCGAAGTCGGCCAGGTCCTGGCGATAGCGGACCAGGAACGATTTCGGGCGAACCATGGCCTGCAGCATGGCGAAGAAGAACGGCCGCATTCGCACGCACGCCTGGAGAACCGCCCAGAGCAGGCGGGGTTTGGAGAGGTGGCGCGGCGGCTTGACCCGATAGGGCTCGAAGTCCGCAGTGGCGTAGAGTTCCGCCAGGGTGGAGTCCACGTAGTCCTTGCTCGACGCGATCTTGCGGGGGTCCACAAGGTGCAGCATGTTCGACAGGTTGCCGTACAGGCGTGCGCCGCCGGCGCAGGCGATGTCGCTGATGAAGGACTGGCCTGCGAAGGCGTGGTCGGCGAACCATTCGATCCACTTGGCGACCAGGTCGCTGCTGACGGGCGACACCGCGCCGCTGATCGTGATGCCCTCGCCGAGGCTGGGGTCCACGTACAGCAATCGCTGATGGCCGGGTTCGGTCTGCATGTCCCGGGGAAGCGGCACGTACGTCGTGATGGGACGCGCCTGCAGGAGGTGGAGTTCGCCCTGGGCGTAGGCCCATTCGATGTCCACCGGCACCTCGAACAGCGTCTCGATGCGACAGACTGCGTCCCTGATCGCGTCGCAACGGTCGTCGTCGAGGCAGGGGACGTCCCCGTCGAATCGGCTCTCCAGGGTCTTGCCGCCGACCTTGTCGATCACCCATTGGTGCGGGTCCACCTCGCCCGAGACCAGCGCTTCGCCGAGCCCCGGCGTGGCGTTGATGACCGCCTCGTCGTAGTCGTTGGTGACGGGATTGAGGGAGAACGCGACGCCCGCCACGTCGCTTGCAAGCATCGTCTGCACCACCACCGCGAAGCGGGGCTTGGCACCGATGCCCTGGCGGCTCTTGTACGTCAGCACCCTGGTGTCGAGACAGGACGCGAAACAGCGTCGGGTGGCTTCTTCGAGCTTGGCGACCGGCACCTCCAATTCGGTCTCGTAGAGGCCCGCGAAGGAGGCGCCGGCAAGGTCCTCCTCCGGCGCCGACGAGCGTACGGCGACGGGCCCCGGCACACCGGCCGCGACGTCTGCAAGCGCCGCGCTTTGTGCGTCCGTCAGGGCGAGGGCAGGGACCTCGGCCTTGAGTTCCTCGCACAGACGCGCGGCGCCGGCGCTCTCGAGATTGCCGTTGCCGAGTATTGCCGCGAGCTCGCGCCAGCGGGAACCCGCGGTCAGCACATCCACCCAGGGCGCGAAGAAGTGCGTCGTCAAGCAGGCGGCGCGGGGTACGGAGAAGCCGGCCCGCTGGAGCCGGATCAACGACGATGCCTTTGCGCCGATCAGCACCGGCTCGGGTTCGGTAGGGTCGGTGAGCGGAACCGAGAGCGGCAGGTCGGACATGGTGTACGGGCGATCGCAGAGGCGGCGGGGCCATTCTACGCGGTAAGCGGCTGGTAGACTTTCGCCTGTTGAGCTTGGGGACCGGAGCTGCACGTGTTCACCGGCAAGGCCAGCGACTTCCTGAAGATCGGTGTCGCCGCGGCGGGACGCGGGCACCTCGACACCGTGTGCGCGATCCTTGACGACAAGCCGGATTGGCTTCAACGAGTGGGATCCCATGGTCGGACGATGTTGTGGGAAGCGGCCTACCGAGGCCGCCTCGAGACCGTGGGGTACCTGATCGAACGCGGTGCCGACATCGACGCCTGCGGTTGTCACTTCACGCCGCTCCTGGTCGACATCTCGCCGTACTGTGCGGCGCGCCACAAGAAGCACCATGCCGTGGCCGACCTTCTTCTCGCGCACAAGGCGACGGTCGACATCCACACGGCGGCCTACCTCGGCGAAACGCAAGCCGTGGCCGGCTACCTGGACGCGGACCCGGAACTTGCTCGGGCCGAGAAGCCGCAGCACGATCCGAACGTCCGTGCAGCGACGCTGCACTACGCGGTGTCCGCGGGACACGCCGACATCGTCTCGTTGCTGCTCGAACGCGGTGCCGACCCCCGACCCTACGGCTACTACCTGGTTCGCTTCTGCATCTGGCGGGACCGCGTCGACATTCTCGACGCGCTGATCGCTGCCGGCCTTGACCCAGCGAGCTCGGAGCCGCCTCGGTCCGGTATCGCCAACCCTGCCATGGTCGCGCTCCTCGAAGCCAACGGCGTCGTCTGCGATCCGGACCATGCCGAGGGAGGCTGGCCGCCTATCGTCTTCCAGTCCCGGGGCGACCGGGGCGGCAACGTCGAACGCGTGCGCACGCTGATCGACGCGGGTGCGGACGTCGATGTTCGCAACCACAAAGGTCAGACCGCCTTGCACTGCGCGGCCAAGGCGGGATTCGTCGACATCGTCGGACTGCTGCTCGCCCGCGGTGCCGAGGTCGACGCCCGGGACGCGTCGGGCGAGACGCCGCTGGCGACCGCCCTGCGGTCAACCGTGAAGGACAAGGCCGCGCTGATGGCGGTCGTCCGGCTGCTTGCGGCCGCGGGCGCCGACCCGGACGCGAGGGACGAGCGAGGCCGCACGCCACGGAGCATCGCCGAACACAAGCGCCCGGCGCACGGTTGGCGCCACGCCATGGGGCTCGCGGTTTAGCATCGGGGCGTCCGCGAAGCGGTCGCGTCTGCTATTCTTCGCCGCACTTCCCTGTGTCACGACCGCGACAGGAGCCAAGTCCCGATGAGCCTCTCCAGCCTCAGCCACATTATGAGTTTCTTTGGCGGCGCAGAGCCCACGGCGGACGACATCCGCGACATGGTGAACGAGACGGTGCTTCTCGTGTTGGCACGGGCGACGGCGTCCGATACCAACATCAAGCACTTGGAGGTTGACGCCGTCCGCGAGATCGTCAAGGAGCACACCGGCGAGGAGGTCAGCGCCAAGGACGTCCGCATGGCGGCGCACGCCGGCCTCTTCGACATCGAACCGCTGGAGCGTCATCTCGCCCGGGTAGCGAAGAAGATCGACGTCCACGACCGCGTGATGATCGCGAAGGCGCTGGCCGAGGTGATTCTCGCGGACGAGCGGGTCACGGGCCGGGAAGTGCGCTTCTTCAACATGGTCGCCGACGCCCTGGATCTCACCGCCGCCAATGTCGCCGGCCTGATGGTGACCCACTAACGGCACCCACGGCCGCACTGCGCCGAAGTGTGGCAATCGAAACCTGCAATGCGCTGTCCGGTTTGCGCGCGCGCCGAAGTTTCGCCTAGCGAAACTTCCAACGCGCCCGTAGGGCGCGCCGTCAAGCGTCGACCGTCTCTTCCGGCGCCGCGGTCTCGCTCTCTTCGGTCACACCCACGACGGCATCCTTGAGCATGGCGATCAGGTCGTCGTCGAGGCTATGCCCCTTGGCGAGGATCCGGCCATCACGGTCGACGAGGACGTAGGTCGGAATGCCGCGCACTTGCCAGGTTCTCGCCAGTTCGCTACCCACGCCCACATGCCACTGTGCCCACGGCATGGGTTCGTCGAGCTGGAAGTCGGTCACGGATTCCAGCTCCTGATCGATGCTGATGCTGAGGACTTCGAACTCCTCCGGCGGCAACTCGGCCACCAGTTCGCGCAGTTTCGGCAGCCCCGCAATGCACGGGCCGCACCAGGTCGCCCAGAAGTCCACCAGCACGACCTGGTTGCCGTAGGCGTCGAGGGTCTCCTCGGCCCCATCCAGCCGCTGTCCGCGAAGGTCGGAAACCCTCCCGCCAACGGTCGCGTAGCGGATCGTGGCGAGCAGATCGCGTTCCACATCCCCGAACGTCTGCCTTGCCGGACCGTCCGCCGTCGACACCTTGGCGACGAACTCCTCGTCTTCGATGCCGGTGCTCAATCCCTCGGTCAGGGCGAGCGCGCGTTCGCGGTGGGCGTCGCGATTCGCGGGGGACGCGGAGTTGATCATCCGCGCCAGTCTCGATGCGGCGTAGTAGCGGGCCGTCGCCTGGACGAGGGGGTCTTCGGCGACGTCGGCGAGATCGTCGAGCAGGGCCTCGACTTCGTCATTGAAGTCGGTGGACCCCGCCCGGTCCAGGTGCATCAGTGTTTGCGGCCAATTGCCGTATCCCTCGGTGTTCGCCAGGGCCTCGATGCCCTTGACCACGTGTGCGGTGTTGCCGCCGCGGGCGAATCCGGCGTTTCGGATGAGAAACTCGGCTGCCTGCACGGTGTTGTCGTGTTCGCCTTCGAGGTCGACGATGGCGCCTGCCGCGGCAATCGCCTGGAGCGCGGTCCTCTTGGTGGAGAAGAACGACCGGAGCTGCGACCAGCGCCCACCATCCTGATCCCGGTAGTCCTCGACGACCGACCAGTCGGGACCGATGAGGTCCACCAGGGCGGCCATGCCGAACTCGATGTCGGCTTGTGCGGTGGGCGACAGACCCATGGGGTGTTCGACCAGGAATTCGGCAGCTTCGACGGCCCGCTTGTCGCCGGCCTGCACGATCGAGCGGGCTGCCGCGACTGCCAGCACGATATCCGGATGTTCGCCGCGTTCCTCCCGGCGCAGGCGTTCCTTTTCCTCGGTGGCGACGTCCGCGTTGCCGATCTCGCGGTCCTTGGCGTGCCAGGCCGTGTCGAGGTCCAGGTACGCTTGGACGAGTTTCCAGTCGTCCGCGGCCCCGGCGTTCATGGCGAGTGCAATGCACACCACAACCGGCACAAGTTGCCACCTGGGGAATCGATTGGGACGCAACATGGTTCTTCTCCCGAAGCTGCCGACGATCTACGAATGAGGCGCACCTGATGGAGGGTAGCCTGTTGGCTGACCGGCGACCACCGGCACGGGACGCCACAAGGGCGTCCCCTACGCGGAGTCTCGCTGGCGTTCTTGAGCGCCAGTCTGCAAGAACCGCTACGGACCCCCAAGCCCGCGGACGAACTCGATCAGCGGCGCGGGATAGACACCGAGCGCCACCACCAGGAGACCCAGGACGACGACCGTGGCGGCGCCCTCCCACGGCAGTCGGCGCGCCTCGTCCGCATGTTCCCCATCGGGTCGTTTGGTCATCGCGAAGACGATCCGCAGGTAGTAGTAGATGCCGATGGCGCTGCCCACGAGGAGGGCCCAGACAAGTCCCCAGGCGGCGTTGCCGACGCCGGCCGCGACCAGGTAGAACTTGGCGATGAAGCCGACCGTCAGGGGGATGCCGGCGAGTGACAGCGCGGCGGCGCCCAGCACCGCACCGAGCACCGGGCGGCGCCAGAGGAGTCCGTCGTAGCCGGCGAGGTCGTCCGCTTCCTCATCATCCCCCGACAGTACCGTGATCACGCCGAAGGCGACGAGTGTCATCAGAACGTAGCCGACGATGTAGACGAGGGCGGTCTCGACGCCTAGGGCTCGACCTGCCGCGGTGCCGGCGACCACCAGGGCGATCATCAGGTAGCCCAGGTGGGCGATCGAGGAATACGCGAGCAGACGCTTCAGGCTGGTCTGCAGCAGCGCCAGGACGTTGCCGACGATCATCGACAGCACGGCGATCACCGCGATCAGCATGCCCACGGTCGGCGACGCCAGCAGGTCGGCGTCGACGGCGTAGCGCAGGAGCACGGCGAACACCGCGCCCTTCGACACCGTGGCGACGAATCCCGTGACCGGTGCCGGGGCGCCCTGATAGACGTCCGGCGTCCACATGTGGAACGGCACCAGCGACAGCTTGAAGAACACGCCGGCGAGCAGCATGCCCTGGCCGAGGGTGAGGATTGCACGCTCGCCCGTCGCGACCTCCATGGCGCCATCGAACGACATCGATCCCGAGGCCAGGTAGATGAGCGCCATGCCGAACAGCATGGTGCTCGATGCCGCCCCCGAGAGGACGAGATACTTGGCAGCGGCCTCGAGGGGTGCATTACCCTCTTCGGGGTAGGCGATCATCGCGTATAGGGAAATGGACAGCACTTCAATGCCCAGCAGGAACGTCGCGAAGTGCGCCGCGCCCGCGGTCACGGCGGCGCCGAGGGCCGCGGTGGTGAGCAGCAGGTAGAACTCCTGGCGATGCGTGGCGCGGCTTCCGAGGAAGCGTTCGGAGAGCACGGCCGTGATGATCGCCGCGACGGAGAAAAGGGCGAAGAAGAACAGCGCGTAGCCGTCGACCTCCAGCACGGTGTCGATGATCTGCGTTCCGCCTTGAAGCGCCGTGGGGAGAAAGCCGAGGGGCACGGCGAGGACCACGATCGAACCGATGAACGCCACCAGCCGCGACTGCAGCCAGGCGACCGCGAGCAGCAGCAAGACGATGCCGCCCGCAAGCACCAGATAGGGCATCAGCGCCCAGACCTGCGCTACGCTCATGGCAGAATCCCCAGAGTCTCGATGGTGGCGCGCGACAGTTCGAGCACATGCTGCGGATAGACGCCGACCCAGACCAGGCCCGCCATCATGGCGACCATGACGCTCATGTCCCGCAAACCGAAGTCGCGCATGGAGGCGACGTCCGGATTGGGCGTGCCCTGGAACGAGCGCTGCATCAGGTACAGGCCGTACACGGCGGCGACGACGATACCCAGCGTCGCGATTACCGCGAGCACCCAGTTCTGCTGGAACGCGCCCAGCAGCGCGAGGAACTCGCCGACGAAGTTGCCGAGCCCCGGCATGCCCACCGAGGCGACGACGAAGAACAGTGTCATGACGCCCATGCGCGGCGCGTGCTTCCACAACCCGCCCATGCGGGACATCTCACGGGTGTGCAGGCGCTGCTGCAGGGCCCCCGCCATCATGAACAGCGCGGCGGTGGAGAACCCGTGGGCGACCATGTTGACGATGGCGCCCTGCATGCCGAGTTCGTTGAAGGCGTACACACCGAGAAGGATGAAACCCATGTGCGCGATGGAGCTGTAGGCGACGAGGCGCTTGAAGTCCGACTGGCTGAACGCCATCACCCCGCCGTACAGGATGCTCACCGTACCGAGCAGCATCGCCCACACGGCGAAGTCGGCGGAGGCCTCCGGGAACAGCGGCACGGCGAAGCGGATGATTCCGTAGGCGCCGGTCTTCAACAGGATGCCCGCCAGGATGACGCTGCCGGCGGTCGGCGCCTGGGTGTGCGCATCCGGCAGCCAGGTGTGCACCGGCACCGACGGCAGCTTGGTGGCGAAGGCGACGAAGAAACCGAGCATCAGCCAGGGCGCGAGACGGGGATCGATGTCGGCCTCGAGCAGCTTCGTGTAGCTGAACGTGATCTCGCCGCTCGTGTCGTGATGGACGAAGACGAGGGCCAGGATCGCGACCAGCATGAGCAGTCCGCTGATCTGGGTGAACAGGAAGAACTTCATCGACGCGTAGCCCTTCTCCTCGTGCCCCCAGATCGCGATCAGGAAGTACATGGGAATCAACATGACTTCCCAGAAGAAGAAGAACAGGAACAGATCCATGGCCGTGAACACGCCCACCACGCCGGCCATCACCCAGAGGATGTTGAACTGGAAGAAGCCATGTCCCGAGTCGATCTCGTCCCAGGAGGAGACCACGGCGACGATGCCGAGGAACATGGTGAGCGCGACCAGCAGCAGGCTGAGCCCGTCCATGGCGAAAGCGACGTGGATGCCGAACCGCGGAATCCACGGCCAGTCCATGGCCGCGTAGATGCCGTCGGCGCCGGGTCCGCCGAGCCACATCAGCACCGCCCAGACCAGACCCGCGCCGAAGGCCAGCAGGCTGACCACGCGGGGCGCACCGGTGCCGAGTACGCGTTCCGATGCCCACGCCACGACACCGGCGGCGAGCAGATTGAGGACGACCCAGAGGATCACAGCGCCACCGCGATCAGGACCACGACGATCAAGCCGAGGGCCATGTTGGCTGCGTACCAGCGCAGGCGACCGGTCTGGGTGAGGGCGCCGACGTGGTGAACGCCACGGGTAACGGCCACGGTGATTCGGTAGACGTATTCGACGACGTCGCTCTTGTTGACCCGAGCCACCCACATGAACGGCCAGACGAAGACGCGGTCATAGATCCAATCGAACGCCCAGCCGCTCTTCCAGAAGCGCCTGAGGGCATCCCCTGCGGTGGAGTTCACCAGGGGCGTCGCGTTGAGCCGGCCGCTGAAGATCAGCAAGCCGAGCCCGATGGCGACGAGTGGTGCCGCGACGGTGACGATGGCCGCGGGGTGCGAGTGCGGAATGTGGCCGATGGCCCCTAGGAGGTCGTCGAGGACGCCAATTCCCAGCCAACCACCTGCGATCGACAGTACGCACAGGACGAGGAGCGGTCCCCACATGTTGATCCGAGAGGCATCGTGGGGCTCGGTCTTGGTCTCGCCGAAGAACGCAACCACCATCATCCGCGTCGTGTAGAGCGCGGTCATGAACGCCGCCAGCACACCACCCGCCCAGAACCAGCGCCCGGTGTCGTGGTCCCAGGCGGTGAGCAGGATGGCGTCCTTGCTGAAGAAGCCGGAGGTGATGAACGGCAGCGCGACCAACGCGCCCGAGCCGATCAGCATGCTCGCGAACGGCACCGGCAGCTTCCGCCACAGGCCGCCCATCTTGAATATGTCCTGCTCGTGGTGCAGCGCCAGGATGACCGACCCGCTGGCGAGGAACAGCAGGGCCTTGAAGAAGGCGTGGGTCATGAGATGGAAGATGCCCGCCGACCATGCGCCGACCCCCAGCGCCATGAACATGTAGCCGATCTGGCTCATGGTCGAGTAGGCGAGGATGCGCTTGATGTCGGTCTGCGCCAAGGCCGTGAACGACGAGATGAGGAGTGTCACCAGGCCGACGAGGGCGACGGCCAACTGCGCCATGGGCGCGAGTTCGTAGACGCCCTTCATGCGCGCGATCAGGTACACACCGGCGGTCACCATGGTCGCGGCGTGGATCAGCGCGGAGACCGGCGTCGGGCCTGCCATGGCGTCTGGCAGCCAGGTCTGCAGCGGCACCTGGGCGGACTTGCCCACGGCGCCGCCGAGCAGCAGCAGACCGATGGCGGTGGCCATGCCCGTGTCCAGCGTGCCGGCGCCGGCCAGTGCAGCCTGGATGTCGAGCGTGTTCAGTTCGCGGAACAGCAGGAACAGGCCGATCGCCATCAGCGTATCGCCCACCCGCGTGACCACGAAGGCCTTGCGCGCCGCATAGCCGTTGGCCGGGTCGCGGTGGTAGAAGCCGATCAGCAGGTAGCTGCACAGGCCGACGCCCTCCCAGCCGAGGAACAGCACCAGCAGGTTGTCGCCGAGCACCAGCATCAGCATCGCGAACACGAACAGGTTCATGTAGGCGAAGAAGCGGCTGTAGCCCTCGGGTTCCTCGTGGTCCTTCCACATGTAGCCGGTGGCGAAGACGTGGATCAGGAAGCCGACCCCGGTGATGACGCCGGTCATCACCAATGACAGCGCATCGAGGTAGAGCGTGATCGAGGGCGTGAAGTCGCCCACCGCCATCCATGTCCACAGCGTCACGCTCAAGCTCGGCTCGCCGCTCGCCACGAACTCGTAGCCGACGAACAGGGAAACCAAGGCGGCGACGCCTACCGAGCCGGCACCGATCCAAGCGACCACGCGGTCGGCAAGTCTGCCTTCGGTGACCAACAGGACGAGGAAGCCCGCCAGCGGTGCCGCGGGAACGAGCCAGAGCAGGTCGGACAACGCTTACCCTCCGCTAGCGCGTCTCGCGAGTACGCGAGCGCGTCTCCCTTCGCGAGTGCGTCTCCCTTCGGGAGCCGTCCCAGAGCGCCTCGCAGCGCCCGTCGGTGAAATGCAACCTGACCGTAACATTGTGCCCGCTCAATTAACCTAGCCGTTCAGTTCGCTGGCTGCGTCGATGTCGAGGGTCTCGAATCGACGCGAGAATTGCAGCACCAGGCCCAGCGCCACCGCCACCTCGGCGGCGGCCAGGGCGAGGATCAGCATGAACATGATCTGCCCGTCCGGCTCGCCCCAGCGGGCACTGGCGGCGACGAAGGCCAGGCCGGCGGCGTTCATCATCACCTCCAGCGACATCAGCAGGAAGATGATGTTGCGGCGCACGAGCACGCCCATGAGGCCGAGCAGGAACAACGCCGCGGCGAGATAGAGAACGTGTTCGACGGGGACTTCGATGGCCATCAGGCTTCCCGCCGCTCTTCCAGATACCGGCGACCGAGGTGGTACGCCCCGACCAGCGCCGCGAGCAGGAGGAACCCGGCGAGTTCCACGGCGAGCAGGTACGGGCCGAACAGTTCGATGCCGACGGCCTTGGGACCGACCATCGCGCCCTTCGTCGTGGTGGTGGCGTCGGGAAGCCCGGCGAACACGTAGACCATCACCAGCAACAGGACCGTAACGAGTACAGACGGCATTACCCACATGCCCGGTCGCAGCCAACGGCTCTCGCGCAGCACCGACGAGTGACCGAGGTTGAGCATCATCACCACGAACAGGAACAGCACGACGATGGCGCCGGCGTAGATGACGACCTCCAGCGCCGCCGCGAAGGGTGCCCCGAGGACGAAGAAGATCACCGCTACGGCGAGCAGCGACACGACGAGGTAGATCAACGCGTGGGACGCGTTCCGGCGGGTGATGACGAATCCCGTGGAGACCAGCGCCACCACCGCGGGGATCCAGAACACCAGGAGGTCCGTCAAGGCAGTAGGCTCCGGACGTCCGTCGGCGGGGCCTCGCGCTCAGCCTCGCCCTTGTCCTTGCCGTGGATGGTCTTGCCGGCCACCTGCCAGTAGCTGTAGTCCGGATACTTGCCGACGCCGTCGATCAGCAGGTGCTCCTTCTCGTAGACCATGTTGTCGCGGTCGAACTCGCACAGTTCGAAGTCGGGCGTCAGCTGGATGGCGTAGGTGGGACATGCCTCCTCGCACATGCCGCACATGATGCAGCGCGAGAAATTGATGCGGAAGAAGTCCGGATACCAGCGCCCGTCCTCTTCACGCTCGGTCTTCTGCAGCGCGATGCAGTCCACTGGACAGGCGACGGCGCACAGATTGCAGGCAACGCAGCGTTCCTCGCCGTCGGGATCGCGGGTGAGCACGATGCGACCCCGGTAGCGCGGTGCCTGGTAGGGCATCTCCTCCGGGTACTGCACCGTCTCGTTGCGCATGAACGTGTGCTGGAACACGGTCCACAGGGTTCTGAGTTGACTCAGCATCGATCAAGACCCCAAGAGTACGAAGAAGCCCGTGGCGAGCAGGTTCAACAGGGTGAGCGGCAGCAGGATCTTCCAGCCCAGGCTCATCAACTGGTCGTAGCGTGGTCGCGGGATCGCTGCCCGGAGCAGCACGAAGACGTGGACGAACACCAGCACTTTGGCGCCGAACCATACGACGGGCGGCAGGAAGTCGAGAAACGCCGGCACCAGCCAGCCGCCGAAGAAGAGCAGCACGAGCAGACACGACGTGACGATCACGGCGACGTACTCGCCGCACATGAGGAGCACGAACTTCATGCCCGAGTATTCGGTGTGGAAGCCGGCGGCGAGTTCGTGCTCGGCTTCCGGCAGGTCGAAGGGCAGGCGGTGGGACTCGGCGAGGCCGGCGAGAAAGAAGATCACGAATCCCAGGAACTGCGGCACGATGAACCACATGTCGGCCTGGGCTTCGACGATTTCCACGAGGCTGAACGAGCCGGCGTGGATGACCACGCCCATGATCGAGAGCCCCATGAACACTTCGTAGGTGACCATCTGCGCGGCGGCGCGGAGGCTGCCGAGCAGGGCGTACTTGTTGTTGCTGGCGAAGCCGCCGAGGAGTACCCCGTACACCGCCAGCGATGACATCGCGAGGAACCACAGCAGCGCGATGTTCAGGTCCGCGATGACCATGTCCGGCGCGAACGGGATGACCGCGAGCACCAGCATCATCGAGACGCAGACGATCACCGGGGCCAGGGTGAACAGCACCCGGTCGCCGAAGGGCGGCAGCCAGTCGTCCTTGGTGATGAACTTGATGCCGTCTGCGACCCCCTGGAGGACGCCGAACCAGCCCACGCGGTTCGGGCCCCGGCGATCCTGCCACCAGCCGAGCAGACGCCGCTCCCACCACTGCAGGAACATGACGGCCAGGAGCGTGCCCACTGCGAGGGGCAGGATCAGTACGTAGCTCCAGTTGATCTCGAAACCGAAGATGGAACTATCCCCTGGCGATGAGGTTTGGATCGCCGCCGGGTCGCGGCACGAAGTCGGGGTCCGCGGTGAGGGTCACCGTCGGTGAGGCGAGCACCTGCGTGCCCGGCAGAGCCCGGGACACGCCCGCCACACCCGCGGCGACGGCGGCGTCGAGGCGCACCTCGTAGCTCGTGTCGAGTTCCGCTATGGCGACACCGCCGCCGGCGGTCACCCCGAGCCGCTGGGCATCGTCGGGATTCAGGACGACGTAGGGCGCGGGCGTGCGTTCGAGAATCGGTGCCGACGCGGCCGACAACTCGTCGCCGCCGAACACGTCGCTGACCCGCGCGGCGATGAAGCTGCCGTTGGCGTGGATCGCCTCGGGCACGGGGCCATGGCCCTCGGCGCGCGCATCGCCGTTGACCTGCACGAGGCGGACGCCAGGATCGCCGCCCGCCAGCGCACCACCCACCTCCTGCTGGAACTTGAACACCGACTGGTTGGAGTTCCATCCCGGGGTCCATACGTACGGAACCACGGCGCCGGGTTGCTCACCGGTGTTGAGGCCCTCCATGGAGTACGACAAGGGCGTCTCGGTGTCCACCGTGGCCTTTGGTTCATGCACGCTCTGGTGTGCGTGCATCGCGGTGCGACCGCTGTAGCGATGGGGTTGACGGGGGATCTTGGTGTCGGCCTGGACCCGGAAACTGGCACCCGGAGCGATGTCGGCGAGCATGGGAAACTCGGCGGCACAGGCTGCGGTTAGCGAGTCGATGTCCGCCCAGTCGAAACCTTCGCGACCGTTTTCTAGCGCGATGGCGGCGATCCAGCGCCAGGACGGCGCGACCTCGTCCGCGGGCTGGAATACTTGGTAGAACCGCTGCGCCCGGGTCTCGTAGTTGACGAAGGTGCCGGTCTGTTCGGCGTAGGTGGCGGCAGGAAGCACGACGCTGGCGGCTTCCGCCGTCGGGGTCTCCAAGGCGTCGAGCACGATGGCGCCGTCGACGCCGCTTCCGGGCACACGCCGGGAAACGTCGTTCTCCACGACCACCGCCACCGCTCCCTGTCGCGCGCGGTCCAACGCGGCGGAAAGCGATAGGTCGCCACCGAGCAGGGCGGCACCGTAGCTGTTGGCCTCCGTGGCGGTCACCGCCAGCATCGCGTCTCTGCCTCGGCCGCGAAGCGCGAGGGCGACGTTTGCCGCGGCGCGCACGAGAGCGGGTTGGCGGGCTTCGCAGCCGGTGATCACGAGCGGCCTCTCGGCTGCAGAGAGGGCTTGTGCGGCAGCCGTGACGAAGGTGTCGAGGGTGCCGGGGGCAAGGCTCGGGTCGATGGCGTGGGCTATGCCGAAGCCGGCCCGCGCCAAGTCGATGGCATCGCCGTGGCGGGTCGCGGTGGCCAGTTCGTCGATGCGCGTGGAGGCCACGGACGCGATGAACACGGGGCTCTTGGCGTCCTGCGCGTGGCCGCGTACGCCGGCGTCCTGCCACTCGGGTATGCCGGCGGCATCGGCCATGTCGAAGGTCGCCCCGCGCGCTGCCTGGCGGACGGCCAGGGCGACCCGGGGTGCCGTGTTCGACACGTCCTCGCCGAGAATCAACACGGCGTCGGCTTTCTCGATCTCGCTGAGCGAGGGAATCCGTACGCCGGTTCGGTAGGCGTCGAGCGCCGCGGCGATGGTCTCCGCCTCGTCGTCGGCCATTCCGGGACAGAAGTTCTCGGCACCGACGAGGGCTCTCAGGGCGAAGTTCGCTTCGAGGGACGCCCGTGGCGAACCGATGCCGACGACGTCGGCGTCCTGCAGTCGTTCCGCAGCGGCGGCAAGCGCGGCATCGCGGCCGGGCGCTTCGAACACGCTGTCGGCTGCGCGCACTCCCGCATGCCGGATGCGCTTGTCGTGGTTCACGAAGTGCGACCCGTAGCGGCCGCGGTCGCACAGGAAGTAGCCGTTGACCTCGCCGTGGTAGCGGTTGTGCACCCGCTTCAGCAGACCGTAGCGTTCGGCCGGGAAGGTGTTGCAGCCCACCGCGCAGTTGGGGCAGACGGAGGGTGCCGACTGCAGATCCCACTTGCGCGTATAGGACTTGGCGAACGGCTTGTCGGTGAACACCCCGGTGGGGCAGACCTCCACCAGGTTGCCCGCGAACTCGCTCTCGAGCACGCCGTCCTGCTGGCGGCCGAAGAACATCCGCGCGCGCGAGCCGAAGGCGTCGAGGTCCTTGCCGCCGGCGTACTCCCGGTAGTAGCGCACGCACCGGTAGCAGGTGATGCAGCGGTTCATCTCGTGGCCGACGAAGGGGCCGAGGTACTGGTTCTCCCAGGTTCGTTTGCGACCGGCGTAGCGGCGCATGGAGTGGCCGGCCATCACGGTCATGTCCTGGAGGTGGCACTCGCCGCCTTCCTCGCACACCGGACAGTCGTGGGGATGGTTCTCCATCAGCCACTCGATCACCTGCCGGCGGAAGTCGGCCGCGAAAGCGCCGGGCCGCGAAGGTTCGCCCTCGGAAGCGCCGATGCCGACCCGCATGCCGTCCTGCACCGTCATCAGGCACGCCATCTGCAGCCTGCCGCGCTGGTCGGCCTCGTCCTGGTATTGGATGACCGCGCAAAGTCGGCAGGAGCCCACGGAACCCATGGCGGGGTGCCAGCAGAAGTAGGGAAGGTCTAGGTTCTCGGAAAGGCAGGCGTGGAGCAGGTTCTCGCCTTCGGGAAGGTCGTAGTCCTTACCGTCTATGTTGACGCGGGCCATTGTGGCTACCGATCCGACCCGCTAGCGAGAACGGCGTGATCGGGCCTGCGAAAGCTGGGTGTCCGGGGCGGCGCGCACCACTCCGATTCAGGCACCAATCCCTCCTGTGAAATCCGACTCGGTGCGTGCCATGCCCGCCCGGCGTCGTGGACGCGGACGGTGCGAGAAAACCGCGCCACAATACCTATCGCGCGGGCACGGGGCAAGCTGTCAAAGCAATTCAGAAATGTCCCCTTTTTGATTTCGATGCATTGGCCTCGATTCGAACGGCGGCAGCGATGCGGGAACCCGGCTAGCCCACGGACCATCCGGGTGGGTCGTCCATAGGCCGCCAGCCGCCATCAGGTGTTCTTGGCGAAGCGCCAGAAGCGGCGGGCCGCCTCAGCCGGCGGCCACCCCGGTCGCCTCCGGCTTGAACGCACGACGCCAGGGATGGTCCGGCGGCGGCTTCCAGGCCGGTCGGGACCGTTGCTCCGCCTTCGCGCGGTCCGCGCGCAGCCGCACGCTCTTCTCGTCCTCGACCGGTAGCGGATCCTCGCCGTCGGCGAGGAGCCGAACCGGAAGCTCGCGTCCGTCGCGCAGCACCGTCACCTCGCCGTCGAAGCCCTTGCACACCGTCACCGCGGCGCCGCGCAGCCGGTAGCCCTTGCCGTGGCCGGTGACCTGGTAGGTGCGACCCTCGAAGCCGATCGACAGGTTCCTCGTCACCTCCCGCGCATGCTGCTCGCCACCGGACGGCCGTGCGCCGCCAGGTGCGCGCGCGTCGTCCGCATGTACGCCTCCGTCGTCTCCGCCGCGAAGAAAGCCGTCGCCAGCAGCCGCGACGTCGCGTCGTCCACGTACACGATCAGTGTGCACGATGGTCCCCGGCCCTCGAACCAGTCGTGCGGCGAACCGTCGATCTGCACCAGGTCGCCCAGACTCTCCCGCCGCGGCCGGCTCGGATGCTCGCGGATCTCGCGCCGCGCCTTCGCCCGCCACAGCCCGTCCTCCATCATCCACTTGCGCAGCGTCTCCGCCGACAGCCCGTGGCCGTGCTCCTCCAGCAGCTTCTCGCTCGCGAAGGTCGGACCGAAGTCCCGATACCGCTCGCGAAACAGCTCCAGCACCTCCCGCCGTACCCGTCGCCGATCGCGTTGTTGGGACGCCTTCCGCGATGTCCCGACACCAGCCCCGCCGCGCCGCCCTCCCGGTAGCGCCGCACCAGCCGCTTCACCTGGCGAACGCCGATCCCGAGACGTTCGGCCGCCGCCCGCTGCCGCAGCCGGCCCGCCGACACCTCGCCGATCAACGCCGCCCGGTCCGCCTCCTTCGCACTCAACAGAAACTCCCCGTCGTCCACTTCCGCAGCCTCCATTCCGCCGGAAAGCGGACATTTTAGAATTGGAGAAAGGGGACATTACTGCTTTGGACTAACAGGGCACGGGGCAAGCATTGGCGCCATGTACTGAGGGACGCCCGGGTCACGGTTCGAGCTTGCGCCCGTCCACGTCATCGAAGTAGTCGCGCGTCACCTTGAACACCATCGGCGCGAGCAGCAGCAGGCCGATGAGGTTCGGGATCGCCATCAGGCCATTCAGGGTGTCAGACAGGTTCCAGACGAGTTCGACCTTGACGTTGGCGAACAACAGCGCCGCCGCCACCCAGAACACCCGGTAGATCCACAGGCTCTTCTCGCGGAACAGGTACTGCCAACAGCGTTCGCCGTAGTAGGACCAGCCGAGGATCGTGGTGAAGGCGAACACGGCCAGCGCGATGGTGACGATGTACTGGCCGCCGATGATGGACGTCTGGAACGCGGTGGATGTCAGCACCGCCGCGGTCAAGCCGGCGCCGTCCTCGCCGGTCAACGTCCATGCTCCGGAGGTGAGGATCACCAGCGCCGTCATCGTGCACACCAGCAGCGTGTCGATGAACGTCCCGAGCATGGCGATGACGCCTTGCCGCACGGGGCTGGTGGTCTGCGCGGCGGCGTGTGCGATGGCCGCCGAGCCCAATCCCGACTCGTTGGAGAACACCCCCCGGGCGACGCCGAAGCGGATCGCGGCGGCGACCGCCGCGCCGGCGAAACCGCCTGTCGCGGCGGCCGGCGTGAAGGCATGGGTGAAGATCAGTCCGAAGGCCGCCGGCACGTCGACGATGTTGATGGCGATGACGACCGCCGCGGCACCGACGTAGAGCACGACCATCGCCGGGACCAGCCTTCCCGCCACCTCGCCGATGCGCCGGATTCCGCCGATCACGACGACTGCCACCAACGCCGCGACAACGACGCCGGTCGCCCAGTCGGGCACCGAGAAGCTGTTGTCCAACGCCGCCGCCATGGAGTTGACCTGCACCGCGTTGCCGATGCCGAACGCCGCCACCGCACCGAACACGGCGAACGCGAGACCCAGCCACTTGCCGAGTTCCGGGGCGAACTCGCCGACCCCGTTGCGCAGGTAGTACATCGGCCCGCCGACGTACTTGCCGTTGTTGTCGACCTCCCGGTAGGTGACCGCGCACACCGCCTCGGCGTACTTGGTCGCCATGCCGAAGAGCGCGATCAGCCACATGTAGAAGATCGCCCCCGGGCCGCCCAACGCGATGGCGGTGGCGACGCCGGCGATGTTCCCCGTGCCGACGGTCGCCGAGAGGGCCGTCATCAGGGCGTTGAACGGTTTGACTTCGCCGGACCCGGACGGGTCGGAGCGGTCGAACAGCAGGCGGAAGCCGTAGCCGATCTTGCGCCACGGCATGAACACCAGGCCGAGGGTCAGGAGCACCCCGGTGACGCCGAGCATGCCGAGCATGGGCGGTCCCCAGGCGAAGGCGTTGACCGAGTCGATGATGGAATTCAGGCGATCCATGGATCTGCTCTCCCCAGAGGTGTGCCGATGCTGCCACATAACGGCGACACCGCGCAGGGGGCCACGGGTCGGGCGAGGATCGCCGCCGCCGGCCGACGCGGCCCTTCGGGCGACGCCACACTGCGGCCCACGGCCGCCAGCTGGCCGAGGCGGGTGATGCAACGCTAAGCGGCATCCACTTCGTATCGAGGCAAGTAGTGTCGAGTCGCCTCAGTCCTTACTGGGCTTGGTAGAGTCCACAAGCCACGCGTCCCGTTCCCACACGCGTCCCGTTCCCAAATGTGCGGCCAGTCTTTCGCATTGGAGCCGTACTTGGAGACGTGTCACCGGTATGGACAGCGTCCCGTACGGATGTGTTCCTCGAAGTCCTCTCGGAAGTACTTCAACGCGCTCGCCAGCGGCTCGATCGCTCCCGGCGCGTGCAGACAGAAGGTGTTGGTGACGCCGCCGATGAAGGTGGCGTTGCGGTCGAGCAGTTCCAAGTCGCCTTCCCTCGCGCGGCCTTCCTCGATCTCGGTCAGCAGTTCCTCCACCCAGGGCAGCCCCTCGCGGCACGGCGTGCAGAAGCCGCAGGACTCCTGGGCGAAGAAGTGTTCGAGATTGCGGCACATGTCCACCGGACAGATGGAGTCGTCCATGAGGATCATCGTCCCGGTACCCATGCGGCTGCCGGCCGCCTGGATCGTGCCGTAGTCCATGGCGAGGTCCAGATGCTCCTCCACGAGGAAGTCGGTGGATGCACCGCCGGGCAGGAGTCCGCGCAGCTTGTAGCCGTCGCGCATGCCGCCGGCGTGCTCGTCGATGATCTCGCGGATGGTCGTGCCGATGGGCAGTTCCCAGAGCCCCGGGTTGTTCACCCGCCCCGAGACACCGTAGATCTTGGTGCCGGCGTCGTCGCCGTTGCCGAGGTCCTGGTACCACTCGGCGCCGTTCCTGACGATGCCGGGCACGTTGCACAGCGTCTCGACGTTGTTGACGATGGTCGGCCTTCCCCAAGCGCCGCTGGCGGGCGGGAAGGGCGGCTTCAGCCTCGGCTGCGCGCGTTTGCCTTCCAGCGCGTTCAGAAGCGCCGTCTCCTCGCCGCAGATGTAGCGTCCGGCGGAGCGGTGGATGCGGAGTTCGAGGTTGACGTCGGTGCCGAATATTCCCTCGCCCAGGTAGCCCTTGGCGTAGGCGTCGTCGATGGCCTTCTGCAGTTCCCGGTAGGGCTGGTGGTACTCGCCCCGTAGGAAGACGTAGGCGACCTCCGCGTGGATGGCGTGGGCCGCGATGATCATCCCCTCCACCAGGAGGTGCGGGTTGTATTCCAGCAGGTAGCGGTCCTTGAACGTGCCGGGCTCCATTTCGTCGGCGTTGCAGACGAGATACTTGGGCCCGGGCGTCTTCGCGGGGCCCCGGGTGAATCCCCATTTCATCCCGGTGCCGAAGCCGGCCCCGCCGCGGCCGCGAAGATTGGCTTCGGTGACGAGGTCGATGACGGCGTCCGGGTCCGTCGCCAGTGCCTGGCGCGCGCCGGCATAGCCGTCGTGCGATTCGTAGGCGGCAAGGTCGACGAGACCGCCGACGGTGTCGACGATGCCGATCAGGGGTCTGGATTCATCCATGGCGTTTCCGGGCCTGCGCTATTCGAACCTGCCGAAGATCTCGGCCAGCCGTTCCGAAGTCACATCGCCGATCAACTCCTCGTCGATCATCATGGTCGGCGCCCGGTCGCACGCCCCGAGGCAGACGATCGGCAGCAGCGTGAACCGGCCGTCTTCGGTGGTCTCGCCGAGGCCGATGCCGAGGTGTTCCTCCACGTCTTTCCTCAAGCCGTCCGCGCCCATCACGTAGCAGGACACGCTGTCGCAGACCATCACCACGTGACGGCCGACGGGCTGGCGGTAGATCAGGTTGTAGAAGGTGGCGATGCTGTCGAGGTTCTCCGCCGACATGCCGAGCAGGCGGGCGATGGCGTGGAGGCTCTCGTCGGACACCCAGCCGCGATGCCGCTGGACGATCATCATGGCGTCGATGGCGGCGGACTTGCGGTCGGGCAGGTGGGCGCACTCCTCCTCGATCTCGCGGATTTCGTCGTCCGACAGGACTTGAATCAGGGCGGGTTCAGCCACGCGGCACTCCTGCTGTGTAGCAAACAAGATGCACGGCGTAGGGGCGGGGTTTGTCCCGGTCAGCGTTAGCGGTATTCGCGGCGGTTTGCCAACACGGGCGACCGCGCGCCCTGGCGGGCGCGATAGGGTCGTCGCTACGGGTGCTTGTCCGACCCATCTAGCGGTCCACGTCCGCCATGACGAAGTCGATGCTGGCGATGATGGCGATCAGGTCGGCGACCATGAAGCCCCGGCTGATGAGCGGGATCTGCTGCAGGGCGGGGAACGACGGCGTGCGGACCCGGGTGCGGTAGGCCATCGTGCCGCCGTCCGAGACCGAGTAGTACGAGTTCCAGCCCTTGGTCGCCTCGATAGTCGTCGACGACTCGCCGGCGCGGATCACCGGTCCCCAGCTGACGTTCAGGAAGTGGTGGATGAGCGTCTCGATGTCCTGCATCGTGCGCTCCTTGCGCGGCGGCGTGGTCAAGCGGTGGTCCGACTTGACCGGCCCCGACGGCATGTTCTCGGCGCACTGACGGATGATGCGCAGGCTCTGGCGGATCTCCTCGACCCGTACCTCGGCCCGCGCGTAGCAATCCCCGGCTTCGGCGGTGGGGATGTCGAACTCGAACTGGTCGTACATGCTGTACGGGCGCTTCTTGCGCAGATCCCAGTCGTGGCCGGCGGCGCGCAGCGACGGCCCGGTGATGCCCCAGTCGAGGCCCTCCTCGGCGGTGTAGGCACCGATGCCCTTGGTGCGGCGCTGCAGGATTTTGTTGCGCATCGCCATCTTCTCGTAATGGTCGAGGCGCGCCGGCATGTAGTCGCAGAAGTCCAGCACCATCCTGTCCCAGCCGTCGGGCAGGTCCTGGGTGACCCCGCCGATGCGGAACCAGCTCGGATGCATGCGCCCGCCGGTGATGGCCTCGACGATGGAGAACAGCCGTTCGCGGTCGGCGAACATGTACAGCACCGGCGACATCTGGCCGACGTCCTGGGCGAAGGTGCCGTAGAACACCAGGTGGCTGGAGATGCGGAAGAACTCGGCGAGCATGACGCGGATCACCTGGGCGCGCTCCGGCACCTCGATGCCCGCCATCTTCTCGACATTCATGACGTAGGGCAGGTTGTTCATCACCCCGCCGAGGTAGTCGACCCGGTCGGTGTAGGGGATGTAGGTGTGCCAGGACTGGCGCTCGGCCATCTTCTCCTGGGCGCGGTGGTGGTAGCCGATGTCCGGTACCGCCTGGACGATCACCTCGCCGTCCAGCTGCAACGCGATGCGGAACACGCCGTGCACGCTCGGGTGGTTGGGACCGAGGTTCAGGAACATGAAGTCCGTGTGTTTCGCCGACAGGCTCATGCCCCAGTCCCCGGGCACGAAGCGCAGCGCCTCCTGCTGGGACTTCTGGAACTCCGGCGTCATCTTGAACGGGTCCATCTCGGTGGCCCGGGCCGGATGCTCCTTGCGCAGCGGATGACCTTCCCACAGGGGTGGCGTCAGGATCCGGCACAGGTTGGGATGTCCGTCGAAGCCGATACCGAACATGTCGAAGGCTTCGCGTTCATACCAGTTCGCCACCGGGTAGATGGACTCGATGGAGTCGACGCTCTCGCCGTCGGCCAGCGCCACCTTGATGCGTACGTCGTCGTCCGACGACAGGGACATGAGGTGGTAGAAAACCGTGAAATCGGACGCCGGCTGCCCGTCGCGGTTCTGCCGGGCGCGCTCGTCGATGGCGGACAGGTCGAACATCAGCTCGAAACGGGCGGGCGCGTCGTTCTTGAGATAGCGCATGACCTGGCGGACGTGCTTCTTCGGCACCCACACCGTGCGGATGCCGTCGACGCACTCCTGGGTCACGCAATCCGGTCCGAAATGGGTCGCCAGATCCTCGGCGATGTGCGTGTCGTGGTGCGAAGCGGACTCACCGGTGCGAGCGCGGGTTTCCTCGGCGACTGCGGACATGGATCAGGTGCGTTTCTTGCCCAGCAGGGAATCGGAGAGTGGCGCGTCGCCGACGGTGGTCGGTTCGGCCAGCGCGGTCGCCCGCATCCGCTCGGACGTGAGCGCGTCCCGCTGGCTGACGCTGTACTTGGACACCGAGCCGTCGTCGCCGAGTACCCAGGAAAGCGGGCGCGGCGTATTCTTGACGGCTTCCTGGAGCAGGGTCAGGCCCTGCATGAAGGCTTCGGGCCGGGGCGGGCAGCCGGGCACGTAGACGTCCACCGGGAGGAACTTGTCGGCACCCTGAACCACGCTGTAGACGTCGAACATGCCGCCGGAATTGGCGCAGGCACCCATGGAGATCACCCACCGCGGCTCCAGGAGTTGCTCGTAGAGGTGCTGCAGCACCGGCGCCATCTTGCGGAACACCGTACCCGAGACCACGATCAGATCGGCTTGGCGGGGCGTGGCCCGGATCACCTCGGCGCCGAAGCGGGAGAGGTCGTGCCGGGACGTCAGCGCCGTCGCCATTTCGACGTAGCAGCAGGACAGGCCGAAGTTGAACGGCCAGATGGAGTTCGACCGCCCCCAAGCCACCAGGTCTTCCAGCTTGGCGGTGAGGAAGCTCTTGCCGGCCTCCTCGTTGTAGACGTCGTCGGCCTCGCGCATGGATGCGCCCGGTTCGGTCTTGATGAGCCGCCACTGCACGTCAGGTGCCCTCCGCCGCCGTCTGGGCGGTACGTGCGTAGCGATCCGGCTCACGAACCCGTCGCTTCAGACCCCAGTCCAAGGCGCCGGTTCGCCACTCGTAGAAGAGCGCCGCCAGCAACAGGGCGATGAAGATGCTGGCGCCCGTATAGCCACGCCAGCCGAGTTCGTGGAACGCCACGGCCCAGGCGATCACGAAGATCGTCTCGAGGTCGAAGATGACGAAGAACACGGCGATCAGGTAGAACTCGATGGACAGCCGCATATCCTCGGCGTCGCCCACGGGCACGATGCCGGACTCGAACGGGATGTTGCGTGCGCCGCCGTGGCGGGCCTTGGCGCCGATGAACCACGCCGCGACCAGGACCATGCCGAGTACGCCGAGCACGGCGAGGACGAACAGCACAAGCGGTAGGATGAGGCCCTCCTCGAATCTCCGGCCAACAGCGAAGCGGATGCTTCGAAGCGACCCTGCCGACGGACTTCTAGCGTACCGCTCGCGCGGGAGTCGCGAAACGGCGACACCATACAGTCCGCAGGGACGGCGGGCAAGAAAGCGCGCCGCGGTCTTCCCTCACGCCTACGTCGACTTCCCGGCTGCTATGGTCTCTCGATGAGCCTACCGGAGAGATACTTGTGGATCACGCTCGACAGGAGCGTCTGGTACGGCATGCCCTCCTCCCGCGCTCGCGCATGGGCGAGGTCGAAGTCGCGCTCGGTGACCCGCAGGTTCACGCGGCGGGTCTTGTTGAACGTGTTGCGGGCTGCTTCCCGCGCAGCCGTCATCTCCCGTTCCGCATCGGGATGGGCGACTAGCTCGCTGCGCTCAAATCGGGCGAGGATGTCCCGCTCTTCGGTGTCCATTGTTCCACTCATGGCGATGGTCTCCTCCGGTATTCGCGCATTGCCTTGCGGCTGGGGCGAGGTCGGCATGGACCAGTTGGTTTGCCGTGCGGCAGCCAAGTCCGCATTATGGCGGTAGCGACGGGGTAGTCGGATGGTGCCATGGCGAAGATGAACGAGGCGACTCGCGGCAGACCGCATTCGGGAACGTAGCCGTGTCCAGTCACACCATCGAACTCACCGACACGCTGCACGCCTATCTCTTGGCGCACGGCACCCGCGAGTCCGCCGTAGCCCGCGAACTACGCACGCACACGCTGTCGGCAACGCCTTGGCACCGCATGCAGATCTCGCCGGAGCAGGGCGCGTTCATGCAGGTGCTGGTTCGGCTGATCGGTGCCAGGCGGACGATCGAGGTGGGCACGTTCACCGGCTACAGCGCCCTAGTGGTGGCCGAGGCGCTTCCCGAGGACGGCGTCGTGATCGCCTGCGACACCTCCGCGGAGTGGACCGCCATCGGACGTCCGTTCTGGGAGCGCGCCGGCGTGGCCGCGAAGATCGACCTGCACGTCCGGCCGGCCGTGGAGACCCTCGACGAGCTTCTCGGCTCCGGTGGGAGAGGTTCCTTCGACTTCGCCTTCATCGATGCCGACAAGGCCAACTACGACGTCTACTACGAGCGCTGCCTCGAACTGCTGCGTGCCGGCGGCGTCATCGGCATCGACAACGTGCTCTGGGGTGGCCGGGTCGCCGACGACTCGGCGCAGGACGACGACACCCGGGCCATCCGGGCGCTGAATGCCAAGGTCGCCACGGACGACCGGGTCGACGTGTCGATGCTGCCCGTGGGCGACGGCCTGACGCTGGCCGTCAAACGCTGACCCGACGATGGCACTCGAGACGATCGAGCTCGATCCCGACGGCGATGCCAAGGGGACGGTGATCTGGCTCCACGGCCTCGGCGCCGACGGCCGCGATTTCGAGCCGATCGTCCCCATGCTTGACCTCTCGGTACCGTTGCGGTTCGTCTTCCCCAACGCGCCCGTGCGTCCGGTGACCATCAACGCGGGTGTGGAGATGCGCGCCTGGTACGACATCGACCCGCACAGCCCGCTGGCCGGAAGCGACGACATCCGTGCCTCCGGCGACCAGGTGGAAGAACTGGTCGCCTTGGAGGAGGAACGCGGAGTGCCGCGCTCGCGGATCGTCCTCGCGGGCTTCTCCCAGGGCGGTGTCGTCGCGATGCACCTCGGTCTCAGATCGGATACGCGCTTCGCCGGCGTGATGGCGCTGTCCACCTACGTCCACAACCACGAGGGTCTGGCCGAGGAGGTCAGCTTTGCGAGCATCGACATGCCGGTGTTCATGGCCCACGGGCAGGTGGACCCGATGATCCCGATCACCCGCGCGATCACCTCGCGCGAAGCGCTCGTCGCCATGGGCTACGACGTTGAGTGGCGGGAATACGGGATGGGCCACGAGGTCTGCCCGCAGGAAATCGCCGACATCGGCGGTTGGCTCGAAACTCGGCTCGGCTGAACGGTTGCCGGCAGCTATAATCCGCCGGTTGTCCGAGGCACCGCTTCGCAAAATGACCCACCGCGTCTTCATCGACGGCCAGGCCGGTACCACCGGACTCGAACTCGCCACTCGGCTGGACCGCCATGACCGGATCGAGTTGATCCGCATCGACGAGTGCGAGCGCAAAAGTCCTGATCGCCGCCGCGAATTGTCTGCCGAGGCCGACGTCGTCGTGCTGTGCCTGCCCGACACGGCAGCCAGGGAAGCCGTTGAACTGGTCCCGGAGGCGCGTTTCCTGGACGCCAGCACGGCGCACCGGGTGGCGCAGGGCTGGGTCTACGGCCTCCCCGAACTCGCGCCGCAACACCGCAAGTCAATCCGCACCGCGAATCGGGTCGCGAACCCCGGTTGCTATCCCACGGGGGTGGTGCTCGGTGTCCGGCCGTTGGTCGATGAGGGCCTGATCGACCCCGGAACCACGCTGCACGTGCATGCGGTGTCCGGCTACTCGGGCGGCGGTAAGTCGCTGATCGCCAAGTACGCCGACAACGACTCGCCGGCGTGGCGGCACCGTTCCTATTCGTTGGACCTGGACCACAAGCACCTGCCCGAGATGCGTGCCTATGCGGGCATGGTTCGACCGCCCCTGTTCGTGCCGTCGGTCGGCGCCTACCACAGTGGCATGCTCGTCAACGTTGGCCTCACGACCCGCGAACTCGAAGGCGGCGCGACGCCGGTCGATGTGTATCGGGTTCTCGCGGACCGGTACGCTGGCGAGCCTTTCGTGCATGTCCACGGCTACCACCCCGAGTCCGTTCTGGAGGACGGTTTCCTCTCGCCCACGGCCCGCAACGGCACCAACCACCTGGACCTCATGGTGTTCGGCAGCGACGATCAGATGCTGATCGCGAGCCGCTTCGACAACCTCGGCAAGGGTGCCGCCGGCGCGGCCGTGCAGAACCTCAATCTCATGCTGGGGCTGCCGGAAACCCTCGGTCTGTGCAACGACGTGATCGCATGAACGAACGCCGGGAACTCGAGCAGCGGTTCGATGCCCTCAAGGGGGCGAACCTCAACCTCGACCTGACCCGCGGCAAACCGGCGACCGGGCAGCTGGACCTCGCCGACGAGCTCGACGGCTGCCTAGGCGGCGACTTCCGTGCCGAGGACGGCACCGACGTGCGCAACTACGGTGGCTTGCGCGGACTGTCCGAAGCCCGGGACCTCGGTGCCCGCCTGCTCGAGGTTGCGCCAGAGGAGGTGATCGCCGGCGGCAACGCCAGCCTCACGCTGATGTTCTTCGTCCTCGAAGCGGCGATGAACACGGGACTCACCGGGTCGCGGTGGCGCGACGCGCAACCGGTCAAGGCGCTCTGTCCGGTGCCCGGCTACGACCGGCATTTCGTGCTCGCCGAAGCGCTGGGCATGGAGTTGGTGACGGTGCCGATGACCGACAGCGGACCGGACATGGACGCGGTCGAGGAACGGGTCGCCACGGACGACGCGGTACGCTGCATCTGGTGTGTGCCGAAGTATTCGAACCCGACCGGCTGCATCTACTCCGAGGACACCGTGCGGCGCCTCGCCGAACTGCCAGCCAGGCACGTGCCGCCGCAACCGGGCGGGCAGCCGTTCCTAATCCTCTGGGACAACGCCTACACCGTCCACGACTTCGACTTTCCGCCACCGCGCCTGACGCCGATCCTGCCCATGGCCAAGGCCGCCGGCACCGAGGACTCCATCGCCATGTTTGCCTCCACATCGAAGGTCACCTTCGCGGGCGGCGGCGTGAGCTTCGTCGGTGGCGGCCCCGGTTTCCTCGATGCGTTGGAGAAGCGGCTGTCGATCCTCATGGTGGGGCCGGACAAGGTCAACCAGCTGCGCCATGCCCGGTTCCTCGCCGGCGACAAGCTCGAGCGGCACATGCGCGCCCACGCCGAGATTGTCGGACCCAAGTTCGACGCCGTCGAACGTGGTCTCGCCCGGGGCCTGGGCGGTGTCGGCCTGGCGCGCTGGACGCGGCCGCGCGGCGGCTATTTCGTGTCGCTGGACACGCCCCCGGGACTCGCGACCACAGTGGTGGCTTTGGCCGGTGAATTAGGCGTCGCGCTGACACCGGCCGGCTCGACGTTCCCGTACGGTCGTGATCCCGAGGACCGCAACATACGCATCGCGCCGACGCTTGCGACCTTGGACGAGGTCGAGGCGGGCATCGAGGTGCTCACTCTGTGCGTCAGGCTGGCCGCCGCCAGACAGGCGGATCAAAGGTGAGCTCCCCACCCCCGGAGAGCGACCAGGAGCGGGACGCCGACGCCGTCGAGTTCGGCGAACTCGCCTTGCCGCCCGCCATCATGGAGGCCGTCGACGACCTCGGCTTCGAGCGCTGCACACCGATCCAGGGCGAGGTTCTGCCCTACAGTCTGTCCGACTACGACGTCACCGGGCAGGCGCAGACCGGAACGGGCAAGACCGCGGCGTTCCTGATCACCATCCTCGCCCGGCAGATCGAGTTCCCGCTGGCGCGCCCACTGCCGCCCGGCACCGCGCGGGCGCTGGTGCTGGCACCGACACGCGAACTCGCGCTGCAGATCGAGGCTGACGCACGGGATCTCGCCAAGCATTCGGACACGCGCATCCTCTGCCTGGTCGGCGGTATCGACTACCAGAAGCAGCGCAACCTGCTGCACGACGGGCCCATCGACATCCTGGTGGCGACGCCGGGGCGGCTCCTGGACTTCTGCGGCCAGCGCATCGCCCACCTGGGCCGCGTGGAGGTGCTCGTCATCGACGAGGCGGACCGCATGCTCGACATGGGATTCATCCCCGACGTTCGCCGGATCGTCTATCAGACACCGAGGAAGCGGAACCGCCAGACGCTGTTCTTCAGCGCCACCTTCAACGACGACGTGATGAACCTGGCGGCGCAATGGACGCTGGACCCCGTGCACGTGGCCATCGATCCCGAGTCGCTCGCCGTCGACACCGTCGACCAGCGCTTCTGGACCGTGGCGCGCGACAGCAAGCGCACGACGCTGCTGGAGTTCGTCCGCCAGCGCAAGCCCGACCACACCCTGGTGTTCGTCAACCGTCGCGACACCGCGAGGCGGCTGCTCAGCTACCTGCAGAACAGGGGGGTGAGGTGCGAGAGCCTCGCGGGCGACATTCCCCAGCGCAAGCGGCTGGCGACCATGCGGCGCTTCAAGGAGGGGGAGACCAACCTGGTGGTCGCCACGGACGTCGCGGGACGCGGCATCCATGTGGAGGGCATCAGCCACGTCATCAACTACGACCTGCCGGAGGATCCGGAGGATTACGTCCACCGCATCGGCCGCACGGGTCGTGCCGGTGCCAGCGGGGTGTCCATCAGTTTCGTTTCCGAGGACGACGCCTTCGACCTGCCGGCGATCGCGGAACTGTTGGGCGATCCGATCACCTGCACCTTACCTGAGGTGTGAGCGACCAGGCTTCCAGGGCCGCAAATCCGCTGCTGGTGGCCGCGGCACTGGTCGTGATCGCCGCCGGAATCAAGGCGGCGGAGCAGCTCATGGTGCCATTCCTGCTCGCCGCGTTCGTCGCCACGGTCGCCGCGACGCCCGTCTTCTGGCTGCACAAGCATCGCTTGCCGGTGGGCCTGGCGATCACCGCCGTGGTCCTCGGGTTGATCGCCGTGCTCGTCGCTTTCGGCGCCATCGTCGCCGAGTCCGCGCAGGCCTTCGGCGAGCGGCTGCCGTTCTACCAGGAACGCGCCGGCGCCGTGCTCGACCCGCTCGTCGCGCTGTCGGCGGGGCTCGGCATCGAACTGTCGACGGACGTGCTCGACCCGGGCCGGGCGCTCGGTTTTGCTGGAGAGGCGCTCGGCAGCCTGGGGAGTGTCCTGACCAACAGCTTCTTCATCCTCCTCGCGGTCATCTTCATCCTCACCGAAGCCTGGAGCTTTCCACGCAAATTGGGCGCGGTACTGGCCCATCCCGAGCGGGACCTGCCGCACTTCAAACGGTTCGCCGAGAAGCTGAACCGCTACTTCGCGATCAAGACCACGGTGAGCGTCGCCACGGGCATCTTCGTCGGCGTGGCGCTGTGGCTGCTCGGCGTCGACTTCCCGGTGCTCTGGGGCCTTGTGGCGTTCATGATGAACTACGTGCCCAACATCGGCAGCGCAATCGCCGCCGTGCCGCCGGTGCTGCTCGCCGTCATCCAGCTCGGCCTATTCGGCGCACTGGCCACGGCCGGCGTTTTCGTCGTCGTCAACGTCGTCATGGGCAGTGTCGTCGAACCCAAGTTCATGGGCCGGGAGCTGGGGCTCTCCACCCTGGTGGTGTTCCTCTCCCTGGTGTTCTGGGGGTGGATGCTGGGTCCGGTGGGTATGCTGCTGTCCGTGCCGTTGACCATGACCGTGAAGATCGCCCTGGAGGCCAATCCGTCCACCAACTGGATCGCCCACCTGCTCGACCCGGCCGACCATCGCCGGGAACCGAGATCGGAGGACGAGCCCGGCGACGACGACTGACCGCGTGGGCTACGAACGCACCGATATCGAGGGTATGGCCGGGTACGTCTACGGGGAGCAGCCGGACGACCCGACGGTTGTCAAGCTGAACACCAACGAGAATCCGTACCCGCCGTCGCCAGCAGTGCGACAGGCGTTGCACCGCTTTGATGCCGACATCCTGCGCCGGTATCCCCCGGCAACGGCCGAGCCGCTACGTCGGCTGGTGGCCGAGCGTCTCGGCGTCTCGCCGGAGCAGGTGGTTGTCACCAACGGCGGCGACGAAGCGCTTCGGCTCGCGATCACGACGTTCGTCGATCCGGGGGCGACCTTCGGCACCACGGACCCCGGCTACTCGCTGTGTCCCGTGCTGGCCGGGGTCCAGGGCTGCGCGATCGAGGCGATTCCCATGACCGCGGACTGGTCGGTGCCGGGAGATTTCGCCCGCCGGTTGAATGCGTGCGGCGCGAAGCTCGCCTGCGTGGTCAATCCCCATGCGCCATCGGGCACGCTCGTCGATGCGGGCACCATCGCCGCGCTGGCTACGGAACTCGACGGTGTACTGCTCGTGGACGAGGCCTACGTGGACTTCGTGGATCCGCAGCGCGGTCACGATCTGACGACGGTCCTCGCCGACCACGACAACGTGCTCCTGCTCAGAACGCTGTCCAAGGGCTACTCGCTGGCGGGCCTTCGGGTGGGCTTCCTGGTGGGAGATGCCGGCCTCGTCGACCCGGTTCTCACCAAGACCCGGGACAGCTACAACGTCGACGCCATCGCCCAGGCACTAGGAGCAGCTGCCTACGCCGACCTCGACCACGCCCGAGAGACCTGGCGGGCCGTTCGGCAGGAGCGCCGCCGGCTTGTCGACGAACTGCGCGCCCGCCGCTTCCGTGTCACCGAGTCGCAGTCGAACTTCGTCCTTGCCGAAGTCATTGGCGATCACCCGGCGAAGGCGATCTTCGACGGTCTTCGGCAACGCGGCATCGTCGTGCGCCATTTCGATACGCTCCGCCTGGCGGAGAGTGTGCGCATAACCGTCGGCACGCCGACGGAGAACGACGCGCTCCTCAAGGCGCTCGACGACATCTTCCACCAGGCTGATAGGATGCGAGATCACTCCACGCCCGGAACACCATGAACCAACGACTTCCCGCACTCAGTCTCGCGGCGGTACCCGGTCGTCGTCGTGCGACCTTGGACCTTGCCCGCGAGATCGAGTCCCGCGGGTTCCCGGGAATCTACTGTCCGAGCATGAACGACGGGATGTCGCTGTGCGGTGCCCTCGCCCAAGTGACGGAACGCGTTCGTTTCGGCACCAGCATCCAGCCCATCTACACCCGCCACGTGCAGGACTTCGCGCAGGCGGCGAGCTTCATCCACGAGATCTCGGGCGGGCGCTTCGACTTCGGCATCGGCGTCAGCCACGCCCCGGCCATGGACCGTCTGGGTGTCAGTACCGGTAGGCCCCTCGGGGACACCCGCCGTTTCGTTGCCGACCTCCGTGCCGTACCCCGAGCCGGAGAACTGCCGCCAATCGTTCTCGCCGCATTGCGCAAGCGGATGATCGGCCTCGCCGAGGAAATCGCCGGCGGGTTGGTGTTCGCCAACGGCGCGCGATCCCACATGACCGCGTCCCTTGGCGTGCTCCGCGCCGAGAGCCGCGAGGATCCGGATTTCTTCATCGGCAACATGATCCCCACCGTGGTCGCGGACGACATCGAAGCCGCCAAGGCACGCAACCGGCGAACGCTGGCCAGCTACGCGGCGCTACCCAACTACCGGGCCTACTGGAAGGAAGCGGGATACGAGGAGGAGATGGAGGCCGTGGAGCAGACCTTGGCCGCCGGTGACTTCGACCGGGTTGGACAGTGCCTCTCCGACCGGTGGCTGGCGGACACCACCTTGTTCGGCCCGCCGGCGCAGGTGCGGGAGGGCATCGAAGCCTGGTTCGACGCCGGCATCAAGACGCCGATCATCGTGCCGTCGTCGACGAACGGCGGGCAATTCCAGGCGTTTGAAGAGTTCTTCGGGATCTGGACGTAGAGGGGGGAGGCCCATCGCGAAACGAATCTGGCTGATCCGCCACGGCAAATCCGCGCGGCCTTTCGGCGTCCTCGACCACGACCGTCCGTTGGCTCCGCGCGCTGGCGAGGACGCCGGTCCGATTCGCGACTGGCTCGGTGATGGACCCGAGCTGTTCGTACCGAGCACCGCCCGCCGCGCGGTGGACACGGCGCGGCTGATTGCCCGCGACTGCCCGGTGCGCCCCCGGGTTGAGCTCTACGTTGCGTCGCCATCGGAGTTCCTCGACGTGATCGAAGAGGAACTCGCGGAGGGGGACCGCGCGGCGTTCATCGGTCACAACCCGGCCATCACGACATTGGTGAACCACCTCGCGGGCAGTGCGCTTACCGACAACGTGCCGACGCTCGGCGTTGCGGAGTTCGTCCGCGAAGAGAGGAGTTGGAGCCTCGCGAACTACGTCACCCCCAAAACGCTGCGATGACACGGGGCGACCGCGAAGCTGCCGCGCCGTCGCCGCCGTTGTTAGTAGGGCCGAATCGCGGTTAACTTGGCGAAACCGTTAGGGCGGGAGACCCCGACATGTCCTTCCTGATATTCCTAGCCGTCGCAGCGACGGCCTACTTCGCTTGGCGCATCGTCGACCAGCTTCCCGACATCGTTTATCGGCTGAGCGAGATCCAGCGGGATCTGGCCGAAATCCGTCGCCGCAGCGAAGACGCCACGCCGGCGGCAACTGCGGCGCCGGATACCCCGGCAGCACCGGAACCCGAGGACGAGGATTCGACGTGAACGGACCCGTAGGCCGCGCACTTGCCGCGTGCGCGGTTCTGGCATGGACGGGATGCCTCGCGGGACCGGCGGACCAACCCGCGATCAAGGCGACGCACGTGGCTGGCCACGTGCACATGCTGGAGGGCGCCGGCGGCAACATCGGATTGAGCATCGGCGACGACGGCGTGCTGATGGTGGACGACCAGTTCGCGCCGCTTGCCGAAGGGATCGCCGCGAAGATTGCCGAACTCGGCGGTGGCATGCCGCGGTTCGTGTTGAACACGCACCACCACGGCGACCACACCGGCGGCAATGCGCATTTCGGTCGCGAGGGCGTGATCCTGGCCCATGAGAAGGTGCGCGTGCGCCTGGCGGTGGCGGGCTCGCCGCCCGTCGCACTGCCCGTGGTGACGTATCGCGACCGAGTGCGTCTGCACTTCAACGGCGACGACATCGACGTCATCCATCTGCCCCGTGGTCACACCGACGGCGACTCCGTGGTGTGGTTCCGCAACGCCGGAGTCATCCACATGGGCGATCACTTCTTCAGTGGACGGTGGCCCTACGTGGACGTGCCCAGCGGTGGTTCCGTCGACGGCCTGGTGGCCAACATCGAGTCGGTGCTTGCGATGGTTCCGGCCGACACGCACGTCATTCCCGGCCACGGGCCCTTGGGCGGAGTCGACGACCTGAGAACGGCCGTTCATGCGATTCGCGACAGCGCCGCCAGGGTGCGCGAGGCGATGGCGAACGGCACCTTGGACGATCTGAAGCGCGACGGCTTTGGCCAATGGTCGGACTGGGGATGGAACTTCATCACCGAGGCGCGTTGGATCGGCATCGTCGAACAGAGCGAACAGGCCGCGGCCAGCCAGGGCGATTGAAACCGCTGTCGGACGACCCCGTCGCCCGCGACGACCCCATCGCGCAGCTGAGGACGGATCGTGCCGAGGCGGCGGCGCGCGAGGATCCTCTGGCCAGCCTGTGCATGCTCGCCAGCGTCGACGGCGGTGAGCCCCGGGTCCGGACGCTGGTGTTGCGCGACCTCGCGTCCGCCGGATCGCTCGCGGACGGATTCGCCGCCACGGGGTTCGGCTTGTTCCTCAACCGCACGAGCCCCAAGGTCCGCGAGTTCGCCCAGTCCGACTCCGTCGCGGTGCTCGTCTACCTGCCCAGTCTTGCCGTTCAGTACCGGCTTCGCTGTCACCTCCAGCCGTTGCCGGCACACGAGGTGCACGGCAGCTGGCGGCTACGACCCGCCGTTCCCAAGCGAATGGACTGGCTCTACGAACAGACTCCCCAGAGCAGCGTCATCGGTTCCCGGGAGGAACTCGTGAAACGGCTCCAGGGTCCCGAGCCAACGGATGCGCCGGCCACCGCCGTGGGATTCCTGTTGAACACCGACTCGGTCGAGCGTCTGGATCTCGGCCAAGCGAACGGCATCCACGACCGGCGCCGTTACACCGTTGACGCCGATCAATGGATCGAGGAGATCCTGGTGCCCTGATCCAGGAATGCTCTGATCAAGCCATCCCTGGCTTGATCACCTTCCTCTAGGGCGACGCGCTATTCGCCTCCGCCATCTCGTCGTCGGTGGGCACGATGCCGACGAGATTCTTGAAGCACGTCTCCTTGGCGAGTGCCACGAAGGCGGCCACAAAGGGCGCGTCGCGCTGCTCGGTTCGCACGGCCGCATAGAGATTCGGCCAGACGCCTTCCTCGCCCAGGGACCGGGCGACCACGTATTCGCGTTCGATGTACTCGTGCAACGCCCAGTTCGGCAGGCAGCAGACCCCGCGTCCACTGGCGACGAGCTGCACCATCATCGTGGTGAGTTCGGCCGTGCGTATGCGAGTCGGACTGACGCTGGCGGGGTCGAGGAAGAGGGTGAAGATGTCGAGCCTGGACCGGTCGATGGGATAGGCGATGAGCGTTTCGTCGGTGAGATCTTCGGGCTCGATCCACTCCTTGTCCGCGAGCGGGTGATCCATGGCCATCGCCAGCTGCGCCTCGTAGCCGAACAGCGGCAGGTAGGCGAGGTCACCCTCCTCGATGGGGTCGGAGGTGACGACGAGGTCGAGATCGCCGCGCACCAGAGCGGGAAGCGGCTGGAAGTGGAAGCCGCCGGCGATGTCCAGTTCCACCTCCGGCCAGTCCTCGCGGTAGGCGTTGATCGCCGGCAGCAGCCACTCGAAGCAACTGTGGCACTCGATGGACATGTAGAGCCGTCCGGACTCGCCGCCCGCGAGGCGGGCGATGTCCAGGGAAGCCGCCTGGACCAGGGGCAGCACCTGGTCGGCGAGCTGCAGCAGGCGCTTGCCGGCCGAGGTGAAGCGCATCGGCCGCGTCTTGCGAATGAATAGTGTGCAGCCGAGGCGCTCTTCCAAGTCCTTGAGCTGATGGGACAGGGCGGACTGGGTCAGGTAGACGCGTTCCGCGGCCTCGACCAGGGTCCCGGCACCGCGCAACGCGGCCACGGTCCTGAGGTGCCTTAACTCGATGTGGTACATGGTTTCCCTTCGCGGGGTCGGGACGATACTGACATACGCGTGCCGGAGTTCAAGGGGCGCTGCGGGGAAGCCCCTCACGGTGGTTCGGAATCTGCACACGTCTGTACGATGTGACATAGTCGGCCCGGCGATGGCCGACACCCTCACACCGGCGGAGCGCAGCGCCCTGATGGCGCGCATCCGCGGTGTCGACACCAAGCCCGAACTCGCCGTCCGGCGGGCGTTGCACGCCAAGGGATACCGCTACCGCATCCACGTCCGCGGGCTCCCGGGCAGGCCCGACCTCGTGTTCGCCAAGCGGCGTACCGCGGTCTTCGTGCACGGCTGCTTCTGGCACCGCCACGGCTGCAGTCGGACCAGCACGCCGAAGTCCCGCGCGGATTTCTGGCAGGGCAAGTTCGACGCCAACGTCGAACGCGACCGGCGCAACGAAGCGCTGCTCGTGCACGAGGGATGGCGCATATTCGTCGCCTGGGAGTGCGAAATAGAGCGGGACGAGACGCTGATTCCGCGGCTTGTGCAGTTCCTGGGGCCGCCTAGACTCGAAGGCGTCCGCTAACGATGTTCTGATCAAGCCATCCTTCGATGGCCGGCTGACGTTCACCGTATAATGGCCCGCTTGCGAAGCATGCGCCTTCGCGCGTTGGGCATGCCATGTTCGTCAACCCGGAAATGCCGCTTGAGTCCCTACCCACGCTGGAGGAACTCGACTGGCAGCCGCTGCATCGGAATTTCGTCACGCGTCTGCAGGTCAGGAAGCTGATGCAGGCCGTGATCGTTTGCGCCGTGGTTGGCGTGGCGCATGTGGCCGTAGCCAACGCGGCCAAATTGTCCGGATTGTCCTGGCTCTTCCCCTGGGTATGGATTCTCGTTCCGGCGTGGATTGCCGTCGCATTGGCCTGGCCGGCCATGGAGGTGCCTCGACGCGGCTATGCCGTGCGCGACAAGGACATCGCGTACAAATCCGGCGTGCTGTGGCGGGCGGAAACCGTCGTCCCCTACAACCGGGTGCAGCATGCGGAAACGGGTAGTGGGCCGATCGACCGCTGTTTCTCCCTGTCGAGGCTCACCGTGTTCACCGCCGGAAGTGCCGGCGGCGACCTGCGCATCGACGGCTTGGGCGAGGATGTCGCCGAACGGCTGCGGGTGTTCATCATCGACCGGCTTCGCGGTCTCGAAGAGCGGGCGGAGGGGACGGCCGCGGCCGATGACGACTCCTGATGCCCCTTTGGGGGCGACCCCTTTACATCGCTGCCGCGAGATCGCCGGCGTTGGTTCTAGGCAGGCTCAGGACGGACCGGCCTCGGAGCGCTCAGGCCGGCTCCGCGATGAACACCGGGATGGTGCGCGACGTCTTGTTCTTGTAGTCCTCGTAGGGTGGGAACGCTTCCACGGCGAGTGCCCACACCCGCGCGCGTTCCTCGGCATCGTCGACTTCGCGCACCCGCATACGGTGGACTTCGGTCATGTCGCGGATCTCGACGTCGGCGTCGGCGCGCAGGTTGTAGACCCACACCGGGTTCTTGGGCGCGCCGCCCTGGGAGGCGATGAGGACGTAGCTGTCGCCGTCCTTGACCCGCATCAAGGCGGTCTTGCGGATGGCGCCCGTGCGGTTGCCGTTGTGGGTGACGATGATCACCGCGCGACCGCCGAGTTCGGTGCCCTGGGTGCCGCCGCTCGACTCGTAGAGTTCGATCTGCTCGCGGACCCACTTGACGGGCGTCGGAAGGTAGTCTGCCATTGGCTGCTCTCCATGTTGCTGGTGTTTGGGAAAGCGGGCGAGTGTAGCGCACCGGTCGGGTCCGGGACGCCATCGGCAGCCCATGCGCACCAAATCTCGCCCGCGCTCGAAAGAGCGCGCCCGCTCGAAGGAGAAGTGGGGGGATGAGCGAAACATCGGTCGCGTCCTGGCGCGACTACCTTGAGTTGACCAAGCCGCGCGTCGTGGTGCTCATGCTGCTGTGTGCGTTGGTCGGCATGCTGCTCGCCACGCCGGAGTTGCCCCCACTGCCGCTGATCCTCGTCGGTCTCGCCGGCATCGCCCTGGTGGCGGGCTCCGCGGCGGCGGTCAATCACATCGCCGATGCGAGAATCGACGCCCGCATGGCGCGGACGAGGAACCGGCCGATCGCGAAGGGTCGCGTCAGCCCGGTCGCGGGCATCGTGTTCGCGGCAGCACTGGGCATTGCCGGCTTGGCCATCCTGCTGTTTTGGGTCAACCCGTTGACCGCAACGCTCAATCTCGTGTCGTGGATCGGCTACGGGCTGCTCTACACCCTGTATCTCAAGCGGGCGACATCGCAGAACATCGTCATCGGCGGTCTGTTCGGTGCGGCGCCGCCGCTGTTCGGCTGGACTGCGGTGACCAACTCCGTGGAGTGGGGCGGCATCATCCTGCTGCTCATCATCTTCGTATGGACGCCGCCTCACTTCTGGGCGCTGGCCATCGACCGCCGCCGGGACTACGAACAGGTGGACGTGCCCATGCTGCCGATCACCCACGGCGATGCGTACACGCGCCGCCAAGTCCTCTACTACACGATCGCCCTAACCGCCGTCAGCGTCTTGCCGTTCGCGGTGGGCATGAGCGGGGTCGTCTACCTCGCGGGTGCGTTGACCCTCGGTGCCGGTTTCCTGGCGTGCGCCGTCGCGGTGGTCCGCGGCAGCAGCGAACGTGCACCGCTCGCGACCTTCAAGTACTCGATCATCTACTTGACGGCGCTGTTCGCCGTGCTCCTCGTGGACCACTACCTGCCCGTGTAGGATTGACCGCTTCGTCACCGACTTCGGGGAATCGTATGCACCCTGGCTACCACTCGGTCGTTTTGGCGGCCATGGCCGACGGCATCGGCGACCTCACCTTCGCGTCGGAAGAGTGGGTCGCCGTGGCCCAGGATGTCCTCTCGGAGGCGGTCGCCAGGCATGCCGAGGGTCTCGCCGATCTCGGTCGGTTCTCGCTGTGCGAGGTGGCGCACAACCCGCCGGCCTATCTGCGTGCTGGCGGAACACTGGCGTGGCACGCCCGCTTCGACGGCGCGTCGGTAACGGCCGAGGTCGGCGAACTCGATGTGGGCGACTGCGATCTCAAACTCCAGGGCGATCACTCGATCATGAGCAACCTCGGCCGCATCGTATCCCACGGCAAGGATCCAGCGATCGTCGCGGCGGCACAGGCGCGCCTGCAGAAACTCTCGAAATGGCGCTTCGACGGCGGCTTTCCGCAGCACGCGGTGCTCGGCACCGTGCTGCGCTCGCTGCACGACGCCATGGCCCCTCGCACCATGCCGCGATTCGTCTGGATGAGCCCCGAGTGGGTGAGCTCGGCGCGTCACATCGTGAGTACGCGTGCCGCCTCCGAGAAATACGCAGAAGGGCTCAAGGACGTGGTCTACACCTTTGCGGAGGAGTTCACCGACACGCCGCGCTACGCTTTTCCGGACGGTGCCAGCAGCGGCTTCTGGGTCCGCTGCGACCGAGGTGCCGTCACCGTCGGCTCTGGCCCGCTGCCGGAGGCGTTGCGGCCGGCCGATACCCTGACCAAGGGTGTCTACACGCCGGTCGTCCCTGTGGGCCGCACGGTGAACGCGGCGATGACGGATGCGGACAGGCAGGAGCAGGCGGGCTATTCGAAGGCGGCCTTCCGGCGCGACGAGACCACGGGTCTGCCTCCCGTCGCGCAGACCTCGCCATCGGAGAAAGGACCGATGCCGCCGGAGCTTGCCCGTGTCATGGCGCCCCTGCACGACGAACTGTCGAAGCGCTCGTCGGGGGACTTGCCGGCCGACTACGAACCGAACGTGAAGCCCGAGTGGGCGACGCCGTTGTCATTCGACCGGGACGCCGCCTACGACCCCTCGTGGCTACGCTACGACGAGGTGGACATCTACGGCGAGCCACGTGGATAGTGATGCCCGTCGGGCGGTGTCGCGTTTTCCCGATCGCCTCCAGACCGAACGGCTGATCCTTCGCCCTCCGGGGCTGCGTGATGCGCGGGCGATCACGAAGGCGGTTAACGCCTCCGCTGCCGAACTCGGCGAGTGGATGCCCTGGGCACGGGAAACCTACACCCTGCAGGACGCCGTAGCGTTCGTCGAGGCCGCCGTGCGGAAACTGCGCGCGGAGGAGGAATTCACGACCGTGATGGTCAGCAGGCAGCGTCGGGCGTTCGTGGGCTGCTGCACGCTCTCTGCGCGCGATTGGAGGGTTCCGAAGTTCGAGATCGGCTATTGGCTACGCACGGACCACGTCGGTCGCGGTTATGCCAGTGAAGCGACCCATGCCGTTGCCAGATTCGCGTTCGAGCCGCTCACCGCCGCCCGTGTGGAGATCCGCGTCGACGATCGCAATGCACGGAGCTGGGCGGTTGCCGAACGCCTGGGATTTGCCTGGGAATCGACGTTGAAGGCGAATGAGCGAGGCAGTGACGGCAGCCTGCGCGACACACGGATCTACGCGCTGTTCGACGTGGATCGACTACGCTGTCCCGGACCGCCATGACCGGCGATTGCCGGAGGGTCTCAGCCAATGCTGACGGTGCGGATCTCGTTCTTGACCAGTTCATGGGTGCGCTTGCGCTCGTACTTGCGCGCCGGGGTGTTGTCGATCATGGACAGCTCGCCCGCCGCCAAGCCGCGTCGTGCGATGGCCGAATCCACTTCGCCGTAGTCCGTTGAGCGTTGCCGTGGTCGCCGGTCGGCCGCCTCGATCATCTCGATCATGCGCTTCGGGGAGGTCTCCTGGCCGTGGCCGGCGCCGGCGGCCCGGGTGATGCTCTCGTTCATCAGGGTGCCGCCGAGGTCGTTGCAGCCGGCGTTCAACGCCGCCACCACGCCGTCGTGGCCGAGCTTCACCCAGCTGGCCTGGATGTTGGTGATGTGCGGATTGAGCGCCAGCCGGGCAACGGCGTGGACTAGGATCGTTTCCCGGAACGTGGGCCCCCGGCGGGCGCGTCCCTTCAGGTAGAGGGGCGCCTCCATGTGCACGAAGGGCAGGGGCACGAACTCGGTGAAGCCGCCGGTGCGCTTCTGCAGGTCGCGAACGCGGATCAGGTGCCGCGCCCAGTGCTGCGGCTGATCGACATGGCCGTACATGATGGTCGCGGTGGTGCGGAACCCCACGCCGTGGGCCGTCGCCATGACCTCGAGCCACTGGGCGGTGTTGATCTTGTCGGGACAGATGACCGCGCGGACCTCGTCGTCGAGAATCTCGGCGGCGGTGCCGGGCAGGGTTCCAAGCCCGGCCTCCTTCAGCCGAACGAGGTAGTCCTCGAGCGGCAGGTTGGCTGTTGCCGCCCCCTGCCAGACCTCCAGCGGCGAGAAGGCGTGGATGTGCATCTCGGGCACCGCTTCCTTGACCGCATGCAGGATGTCGACGTAGGTCGTGCCGGTGTACTCCGGGTGGATTCCGCCCTGCATGCACACCTCGGTTCCGCCGCGCTCCCACGCCTCGCGGGTACGGCGCTGGATCTCCTCGTGGCTGAGATCGTACGGCCTGCCGCGCAGGTTCTCCGCCAGCTTGCCCTTCGAGAACGCGCAGAATTGGCACTTGAAGTAGCAGATGTTCGTGTAGTTGATGTTGCGGTTGACGACGTAGGAAACCGTGTCGCCGTTCTGCTTGCGGCGAAGCGCGTCGGCTGCCTGGACGACGGCGTTGAAATCGTCGCCCCGGGCGCGGATCAGGCGGACGATCTCGGTTTCGCCGAGGTCCTCCGCCAGGGCGGCGCGATCAAGGATGTCCTGGACGTCGCTGGCCACGCGCGCGGGCTTGGCGCCGATCCGGTCGAGCACGGACGCGGGCGGTGCGGTCTCGTCGCCGGGGCACCAGTCGTCGGTGCGAGGCAGGCCTTCGCCGTCGATCCGGTCGAGGACGGCGCTGCGCAGGCCCTCATCCACCCACGTTTCTGCGGCCAACGCGAACGGCGGATAGATCGTAAGCCGTTCGTGCAGTTCCTTGCCGGCGACGGCGGTCTCCCGGGCCAGTTCATCCAGGTGTGGCCAGGGCGCTTCGGGGTTGACGAAGTCCGGCGTCAGGGGCGACACGCCACCCCAATCGTTGATGCCCGCGGCGACGATCTGGCTCAGCACGCCCGGACTCAGGTTCGGCGGCGCCTGCACGCTCATCTCGGTGCCGAACAGGATGCGGGCGACGGCGATGGTCCACAGCAGTTCGTCGAGGTCGGGCTCCGGCGCGCTCTTCATCTTCGTGCCGGGCTTGGCACGGAAGTTCTGCACGATGATTTCCTGGACGTGTCCGTATCGCTCGTGGATGCGACGGATCGCAAGCAGCGACTCGATGCGCTCGCGGCGGGTCTCGCCGATGCCGATCAGGATGCCCGTGGTGAACGGAATCCTTGCCTCGCCGGCGTCGGCCAGTGTCTTCAGGCGCACCGCCGGAACCTTGTCGGGCGAGCCGTAGTGGGGCATGCCCTTCTCGGTCAGCCGGTCCGACGCCGACTCGAGCATGATGCCCATGGACGGCGACACTGGACGCAGGCTGGCGACCTCCTCCGGCGTCATGTTGCCGGGGTTCAGGTGCACCAGCAGGCCGGTCTCGTCGAATACCGCCTTGGCGGCAGCGTGCAGATATTCGAGCGTGGTCGAGTAGCCGTGTTCGGCAAGCCACTCGCGCGCCGCGCGGTAGCGAAGTTCCGGCTTCTCGCCGAGGGTGAACAAGGCCTCCTTGCAGCCCATCTCCGCGCCGTGCCGGGCGACTTCGAGGACGGCATCGAGTTCCATGTACGGGTTGTCGAGTTTGGAAGGCGTCTGCGCGAAGGTGCAGTAGTGGCAGACGTCGCGACACAGCTGGGTAAGGGGGATGAAGATCTTCTTCGAGTAGGTGACCAGATTCAGAAAACCCCGGTCGCGCAGCGTTGCGGCGACGTCGGCGAGCGCCCGGGTGTCGGCGAAATCGGCAAGCGCGAGAGCTTCGACTTCGGTCGGAAGCACCCCATGTTCGGCGCGACGGAGGGTCTCGGTCGTGTGCGTGGCTGGAGCTGACGCGGTCATGCTGCCTTGGGCTGCCTTGGGAAGGTGTTTCCAAGAGCGCATTATGCTTGGGGAGGGTGAGCGACGTCACGCGTGATGGACGCGCGATGCGAGCGTGGGTTACGACCCGTTACGACGTTCAGTCTACTGCCCAGCCTCCGAGAACAGCGATGGGAAGTGCGTCATCGGCTCGCCGGGTCCCTCGAGCAGCTGCCGTTGGCGGGGCGTGAGTTCGATGCCCTCGGGCGGTGTGACCCGGGTCATGCCCCAGCTCATGTTGGACACGCAGTACTTGTACAGCAGTGTCCGGCGCTCGAAGTCGCCGTCCCAGCGGGCCGTACCGTGGGTTAGCGCTTCTGTGAACAGCGTGAGGCTGCCGGCCGGGGCCTCGACGATCTTCACCCAGGGCGAGTCCTGGTGCGCTTCGTGAATGCGCTTTGGGATGCGGAAGCTCGACTTGTGGCTACCCGGGACCACGCAGAAGCCGCCGATGCCGGGCCCGGTGTCGGTCAGGTTCCAGGTGCCGGTGATGAATCCCGACAGCATGCGGTTGTCGCGCAACGGATAAAACTGTCCGGGTGCGGACGCCGCGTAGGGCGCGGTCGCGCCGTAGTCGGCGTGGAGCTTGCCGGCGGGCCAGCCACTGTGCATGTAGATGCCGTAGAGCCGCTCGAGGCGGAAGCAGTCGCCGAGGCGCATGCGCAGCATCGACATCAGGACCGGGTGGTCCATCAGCCGGACGAAAGGCTCGCCCCACTGCAGGAAGCCGGGGCCGGTCTTGCGAATCGCCCCCGCGGCGCTGCCGAAGCGCGGAAAGTTCTCCGGTGGCGGCGGCAGTTCCTGCGCGTCGATTAGGGCGTTTAGCTCGGCCAACTCGTCGGCCCCGAGGACGTTTTCGATCACCAGGTAACCGTTCAGGTCGAATAGGTATTGCTGTTCCTCGAAGTCGGCGTTCACCGCATCCCCCCTCGCCGGCGTCAACCTGCGTCCCTCGCGACCTGGAATCCGGGTCGTTGGGACAGCCGGTCGAAATATGCCCGCGTGTACGGATAGTCGCCCGTCAAAAGGTCGAAGTTGGCTGCGAGCAGAAGCGAGTAGCCGGTCATGATGTCGGCCACCGTGAAAGTGTCGCCGACGAGAAAGTCGGACTTCGAGACGACCTCCTCGATAGCGGCGATGCAGATGCGTGCCCGGTCCCTGCAGTCCTCGATGACGAAGTCGACCAGGCCGCCGTCGGGGGCGACGCGGTTGTGGTTGACGATCTCGCCGAGGGGTCGCGCGAAAGTCGCCTCCGCGAACCAGCACCACTGGCGGCAAAGCGCGTTCTCTTCCGTTCCCGCGGCCGGCTGCAGTCGCCCGTCGCCGTAGCGTTCGAGCAGGTGGTCGCAGATCGCGCCGGACTCGAACATCGTCAAGCCGTCGTCGGTCATCGCCGGCACCTTGCCGGTGGGACTCTTGGCACGCCACTCGGGGCTGTTCTTGAACCTCGGCGAGAAGTCGACGAACTCGACCTCGTAGGGGATCGCCAGCTCTTCGCAGAGCCAGATCGCCCGCACACCGCGGGTGCCTTTGACGTGGAAGATCGTGACCATCTGTGGCTCCTGTTTCAGGCGGTGAAGAACGCTACCACCGTCCAGCACACCGCGGCGAGGATGGCGGCGATGCTGGCTTGCGGAATCTGCGTTTTGACGTGGTCCATCAGGTCGCAGCCGGTGCACATCGAACTCAAGACCGTGGTGTCGGAGATCGGCGAGCACTGGTCGCCGTAGACGCTGCCGTCCATCACCGCGGCGAAGCACAGGGTCATGAACAGTTCCGGATGCGACAGTCCCTGGGCGTTGGCCACCGCCCAGGCGAGCGGCATGGCGAGCGGGAAGGCCACGGCGTAGGTTCCCCAGCTCGTGCCGGTGGAGAACGCGATGACCATGGTCATCACCTGGAACATCACCGGCAGGATGAAATAGGGCAGGGTGTCGCCGAGCTGTTCGACCAGGAAGATGCCGCCGCCGGTCTTCTGGCTGATGCTGCCGATGGTGATGGCGAGCAGCAGGATCACGGAGCCGAGGACGACGCCCTTGATGCCGTCGTGATAGCCGGCGATCAGGTTCTTCAGCGACATGCCCTTGGCCAGGGCGATGCCCGAGGCCAGCACCAGGGCGCCGCCGAAGGCCCACTGCACGTTGGGCGAGCCGAAGATGACGAACGTGCCGATGGCGATCCCGATCAGCGTGCCCAGTGGCAGGAAGAACTCCAACACGTTGGGTCGGTAGCCCTCGGGGACGTTGCTGGCCTGGAGTTCCTTGGCGGAGAGGGGTTCGGCGCCCGGCGCGTCGAGTTCACCGGTGGTGCGTGCCCGCTCCATGGCCTCACGCAACTGTTTGCCGAGGAAGGGAGGTTTCTCGACACTCAGCAAGAGGGTGCCGAGCACGGCGAATATGGCGTAGAAGCAGAACGGCACGCTCTGGAAGAAGAAGCTGATGCGATCCGTTTCCGTGGCGAGAAAACTGACGCCGGCGACGAAGATGAAGGCCTGCACGTACGCCGGCCAGGCGTTGAAGGCGAGCTGCGAAGCGATGGGCGAGGCGGTGGAGTCGACCACGTAGGCCAGCTCCTCGTGACTCACCCGCTCCTTGTCGGCCAGCGGCTTGACGGTGGTGCCGACGAGCACGGTGCTGACCGTGCCGCCCTGGAAGAAAATGACCCCGAGGAACCAGGCCACGAGCTTCGCCGTTCGCGGGCCCCGGACCACGTGCCGGGTCATCAACTCGGCGAACGCCTGGGCCGCGCCGGTGCGCGACCAGACCCCCATAAGCCCGCCGAGCAGCCACAGGTAGAGAATCAGGATCCCGGCGGCCTTGGTGGTGCCCAACTCGGGAATCAGCACCTCGCCGGTAAGGTCGTACTGGCCGAGAACCAGCGCGCCGGTGATGATGCCGCCGAGGAGCGCGGTGATGGGTTCCTTGGTGACCCAGCAGAGCATCACCGCCACCACCGCCGGCAACAGCGACCACCAGCCCCAGTGGGGTTGTGCGACCAGCTTGAAGTAGGCGGTGCCGTCGGCCCCCTCGTCGACGGCGACGAACTCCTCCGTCGCTTGCGGCGTCTCCCCCGACTCGGCGATGCGGGCCGGATCGAGTTCGGCGTTGGCAATGGGAATGGCGCTGAAATAGACCCGTTCCGCCTCCATTACGTAGTAGATGCCGGCGTCGTCCTCCAAGACGTCCAGCCGGACTTGCTCGACGGTCCACGTCGGCGAGACGGTGACGCCGACGATGGCGGCGACGATCATGGCAAAGGCGAAGAGAGCGAAGGTGCGCAGTCGGGCGGTGATGGCGTTCTCCGGCACGGGAACCTAGCCCGCATTTCTCACCACGGGATTATGCTCGGCTGTTCGCCGCCAAGTCCATTGCAGCGCGGTTACCGGTCCGGGGACAGCCGTTCCGGTATGCCGCTGGCCTCGAGAAATGCGCCCGTCCTCGTGCCGACCGCACGGGTCGCGACGGCGGTGAGTTCGTCGACGGTGTCGACGTCCAACCCCCAGGCCGTGCGGCGCACGATCCTCGGCTCGATACCGGCGCGTCGGGCGGCGGCGATGTGCGGCTTGAAGCTCTTGCCGTCGAACAGGTATTCGAAGGCGTTGGCCGGCGACGACGCCGCGGCGTTGGTGCCGATGTCATTGGCATCGGGGACCAGGGTGACGTGTTCGTGGCCATCGAGGATCGCGTCGACGTCCTCCGGCCGGATCAGCGGCACGTCACCGGGGACGAACAGGGTGCCGTCGGCGGCGCGCTTGTCCCGGGCGTAGTCGCCGGATTGCAGCACGGCGCCGGACAAGTCGGTCGCCGAGTCCTCGAACACGTCGACGCCGAATTCCTCGGCCAGTTCGAACGCCATTCGGTCGCGGGACACCAGCAGGACCCCGCTCAACGTTCGACTCCGGGTGAGCGTCGCCAGGACATCGCGCATCATCGCCAACACGAGGCTCTCCCGTTCCGCCGCGTCGAGCACGTCGCCGAGGCGCTGTTTCGCACCCGCGGCACCCTTGAAGGGCACCAGTGCCCAGATTCCCGTGGCCACCGTCAACGGATGAAGTCCAGAACCGTGTCCGCGAGCTGCACCCGGTCGTTCAGGGTGGTCATGACCGTATGTGCGATCGTCGTACGCATGCCGAGTGCTGCCACTTCAGGGGCAGCGTGGGCGTCGACCACGTCGACGACGAAGTGGCTCACCAGCCCTGTGTAGTGTCGTGCGACCTCGGTCGTGGCGGCGGGCACGCCGAGTTCCCGCATCATCTTGGCGGTGGGGCCCTTGATCGCGCGACCGCCGACGATGGGCGATACGGCGACGATGGGCGCGCCCGTCGCGGCGAGGGCCTCGCGCATGCCGTCGACCGCGAGGATCGGGTCCACCGAGACGTAGGGGTTCGACGGACAGATCACCACCGCTTCGACCGACTCGAAGGAAATCTCGGGGTTCGGCCGGGCGGATTCGGCGCCGTCGAACTCGAACCCCACGGCCGTGGGCTTGCAGCGGTCGCGCACGAAGTAGTGCTGGAACGCCAGCGGGCCGTGCGGCGTCAGCACACGGGTACGCACGGGATCGTTGGACATCGGCAGGATCCGATGCCGGACTCCGAGGCTCTTCGAGAGCGCATCCGTGGTCGCCGTCAGGTCCAGTCCCTCGTCCAACAGCGAGCGGCGACGAAGGTGCAGGGCGAGGTCGGCATCGCCCAGGCGGAACCAGGTTTCGCCGCCGAACCGTTCAAGGGCTTCCATGAACCGCCAGGTCTCGGCCTGCCGGCCCCACCCCGTGGCCGGGTTGGCGACTTCCGCCAAGGTGTAGGTCAGGGTGTCCACATCGGGCGAGATGTGCAGTCCGAGGTGCTCGAAGTCGTCCCCGGTGTTGACCACGAAGGTGACGTCCTCCGGCGGCAGCAGCTTGGCGAACCCGAGAGCCAGCTTGGCGCCGCCCACGCCGCCGGTGAGAGCCAGCACGGTCATCGGAACAGGTCTTCGCCCAAGGGTCGGGGTATATCGGCGGCCGACTGACCGGTGTCCTCGGGAGCGAAACCGCGAATGACAGCGGCCGGCGTTCGTTCAGTGGTCTCGCCCATGGCGAGCGTCGCTGCACAAGCGAGGCTGTCGGCGCGGTTGATCAACGTCACCTTGAGTTCGCGCCCGTAGAGGTCGTGGCCGCCGCGGTGGTCGTCGAGGACCCGCATCCCCGCCGCGCCGATGGCGATCCCGGTGGTGCCGAGTCGCCAGGGCCGGTTGGCGCTGTCGGTGACGAGTACGCCCACGGTCCGCCCGCTTGCCGCCATCAGAGCGCGGCGGATTCGGGACGCGCTGGCATCGGGGTTTCTGGGCAACAGCAGGGCGCCCGCCCCCGAACCGTGGTCGATGTTGGACTGGTCGACGCCGGCATGGGCACCGACCACGCCGAGGGCGTGGCGCATGATGAGCACGCCCGGCTTCTTGCGCACGACCTCCGTGGACTCGTCCAGCATGAGCTGCACGAGACGCGGATCCTTCTCCGTCTCGACGGCGAGCCGTTCCGCCTCCGCCGACGGCTCTACGGAGGCGAGGTCCACCTGCCGTCCCTCCGCCTTGGAGACGATCTTCTGCGCCACCGCGACGATGTCGCCGTCTTCGAGAACCAGCCCGCTTGCCGCGAGGCCATCGAGGAGCGCGGCGGCCAAGTCATCGCCCGGCTCGACGAGCTTGATGCCGCGGACCGGCGTGATGCTTATGCCGCCGTGCATCTCGGCTGTGGTCAATGGTCGGCTTGGCCGACGATCTTGATGCCCGAATGGGAGATCTCGTGGCGCCGGTTGATCTGGATCAGGATGCTCGTCAGCGCCTCCGCGGCGGCGGAATTCTCGATGGGTCCGGCGTGCCAGGCGCGCATGCCGGCCTCTTCGGCCAGTTGGATCACCTTGTCCCGGGCGGCGCGCTTGTTGCCCGCCACCAGGACGTCGCACTCGATCGCCACGTCCTCCTGGAGGAGATGCGCGGCGATGTTCTGGAACGCCGTCACCACCATGACGTCGTCACCGAGGAAATCCTGGGCGCGCTTGCCGGCGCTGCCCACCTCGGGCAGCTGCACCGTGCCAACCTTCGGCGGCACCAGCGGCACGGTGACGTCGATCAGTATCTTGCCGGCGAGTCCGTCGCGCACCGTATCCAGCGTGGAGATCTGATGCTCGGCGGGAACCGTCAGCACGACGATGTCGCCGGCCGCCGCGGCATCCGGGTTCTCCATGGCGTCGGCTGGGGTTTCGGGACTGATCTTCTGCAGGTCGGCGACGGCCCTGCGTGCCTTGTCGAGGGTCCGCGAACCGATCACGATGCGATGACCCGCCTTCGACCAGCGAATGGCCAATCCCGTACCTAGGTCCCCAGTCCCGCCGAGAATGGAGATCGATTCCTTGTCCTGAGTCACACCCGCTCCTCGTCCGTCGTCGCTACTGGCGGTCCACCGCTGCAAAGCGGCGCATTATCCGTGCATGGCAGGATGGACGCCAGCCGCTGGATGCTGAACCGAGGCCGGCGTCCCGCGTCAATCCCCGGCGAGAGACTCCCAGAGAAACCGGTACGCCAGCGCCCACATGAAGGCCCGTTGGGAGTTGTCCGCCGCGCCCGCGTGACCGCCCTCCACGTTCTCGTAGTAGAGCACGTCGTGGCCCATGTCCCGCATCCTGGCGACCATCTTGCGTGCGTGGCCGGGATGGACCCGGTCGTCGCGCGTGGAGGTCGTGACGAGCAGCTTCGGGTAGGCGACTTCCTCGCTCACGTTGTGATACGGCGAGAACCCCTCGATGAACGCCCACTCCTCGGCGATGTCGGGGTCGCCGTATTCGGCCATCCAGCTCGCGCCCGCAAGCAGTTGGTGGTAGCGGCGCATGTCGAACAGCGGTACCTGCGCGACGATGGCGCCGAACAGGTCCGGGCGCATGGTCAGCATATTGCCCATCAGCAGGCCGCCGTTGCTGCCGCCCATGACACCGAGTTTTTCCGGCGCGGTGACGCCGCGGCGGATCAGGTCCTCGGCGACGGCGATGAAGTCCTCGTAGGCGCGGGGGCGCTCCGCCTTGAGGGCCGCCTGGTGCCAGTCCGGTCCGAACTCGCCGCCGCCGCGGATGTTGGCCACCACGTAGACGCCGCCGCGTTCCAGCCACGCGAGGCCCGTGCCTGCCGAATACCGCGGCACTTGGGAGATGCGGAAGCCACCGTAGCCGTAGAGCAGCGTTCGTCGCGGTTCCGTCGCGCCGCCGCGCGAGACTTCGAAGTAGGGGATGCGCGTGCCGTCTGCGGAGTTCGTCCAATGCTGGGCGATCGTCAGGCCCTCGGCGTCGAACTTCCCGGGCGCGCGCTTCAACACGGCAGGGTTCTCGCCGACGGCCGCGAGGGCAAGCGTCGGCGGTGTCAGGAAGTCGGTCGTGTCGAGGAAGTAGCGGTCGTCCCCGTCCGCATCCACCGCACCGGCGTCGAGGGTCTGGAATCCGCTGGCGTCGACGCCCGGCAGCGGCGCCACGGCCCAGCCGTCCGAGCCCTGGGTCGCCACCTCGATGCGGTTCCTGACGTTGTCGAGAATGTTGATGAGCACATGGTTGCGGGTGAGCGAATACTCGGCGAGCGCCATGCCCTCACCGGGCTTGAACAGCACCGCGAGGTCGCGCTCGCCGGCGAGGAATGCATCGACTTCGGTGGCCAGCAGACTGCCTGTCGGATAGATCCGACCGCCGATTTGCCAATCGCTGCGCGGGGTCACGTAGAGCCATCCCCGATGCACGGCGTAACCGGCATCCGCAGGGACCTCGAGCGGGATCAGCTCCTCGCCGCGGCGGATGTAGCGGTCGCTGTTGTAGAAGTCGCGACCCCGTTGGACGAACTGCATCTCGTAACCCGGGCTGAGGTCGGCATAGGCACGCACGGAGACATCCGTCACCTCCCCCTCGAACACGGTGCTTGCCTCGTCGAGCGGTTCGCCCCGCTGCCACAGCTTGACCACCCTGGGATAGCCGGACTCGGTCAGGGTCCCGGGGCCAAAGTCCCTTGCCGCGAAGATCTCGTCGGGCCCCGCCCAGGACACCGTGCCCTTGGACTCGGGCAGGGCGAAACCGTCCGCGACGAAGGTCTTGTCGATGAGGTCGAACTCCCGAACCACCGTCGCGTCGGCGCCGCCGCGCGACAGGTGCAGCAGGCACCGGTCGTAGCCCGGGACGATGATCGACGCGCCCCCGTACACCCAGTTCTCGCCTTCTTCGCGGCCGAGGGCGTCGAGATCGAGGACGATTTCCCACTCGGGATCGGCCTTGCGGTACTCCTCGAGCCTGGTGCGGCGCCAAAGGCCGCGTGGATTGGCCTCGTCCTGCCAGAAGTTGTAGAACCACGGGCCCGCCTTGTAGACGTAGGGAATGCGGTCGTCGGCGTCGAAGATCGCCAGCAGACGTTCCTCGAGCGCCCTGAACTCGGGATCCTGCGCGAACATTGCGCGGGTCGCCGTGTTTCGTTCCCCGACCCAGGCAAGGGCGTCGTCGCCCTCGACATCCTCCAGCCAAAGGTACGGATCTTCTGCAGTCGAACAGCCCAACAGCGCCACGGCGACCCCCACGTAAGCCAACGATCTGATCATTTCACCCCGCCATCATCGCTATGGCGGTCGTTCGCGCCGTTCGCGCCTTGGCAACAGCTGCGCAATTGCCTATGTTTTCATGTTTCACGAGCTTGCCGCCGTCTGCAAAGACCAAGGATTGACACCATGACCCCTGCCGCCATAACCGTCGAACAGAAGCGCGACCTCTATCGCGACGGCTACATCATCCTCAGGAACGCCGTCTCGGACGAGCTGATCGAGGCTGCCCGGGCGCGCATCAAGCGTGCCCAGAAGGGCGAGAACCTCGGTCGGGATCCGGCGATGACGGATCTCGTCAACGCCTCGACGATCACGCCGATTCTGCACGAGGCGATGGGTGATTTCGACCCGCCCGCGGCATGCCAGGTGGGCGTGATCAAACCGAGCCAGCCCAGTACCCGCTTCACGAACCTGGGCTACCGGGACTGCGACATGCCCTACTACGGCGCCGGCACCCACATGGACGGCAACATCACCATCGCGGCGCCGCAGGAGGTGCAGGAAGGCACTCCCGAGGATATCTACGCCCGACACTTCGCGTCCGGCCCCAAGGGCGACCTCGGGCGCAGCCCCGAGGTGATGGGGCACAACATGGTGCCGCTGTTCGAAGACCCGGACATGACCCTGGGGCTCGGCAGCTTCACCGCCTTCGTCATCGTCTGCCTGAACGACCAGACACGGGAGGGTTGCGGCCAGACGGCGGTGCTCCGAGGCGCCCACCACGCCATGGAGCGGTTCTTCCGCTGGCAGCGCAGCGTCAACGGCTGCCTTGGCCCCGAAGGCCCGGGCTGGCCACGGCTCGACCACGAGGTGCCGAACCGCTGCGGCATGGTCTACCTGCCGAAAGCGGTCCAGGAGCAGTTCGTCGACGAGACATCCGAGAGCACCCCAGACGGTCGCCGTTGGCCGCGCCCGACGCAGGTCCTGATGTCGCCGGGGGACGCCTGCATCACCATGTACCACATCCCCCACTCGGGTACGCGGAACGAGAACGGCACCGAGTCGCGCAAGAACATCATCTTCCGCATCCGCAACAAGAAACGGCAGCCCGACAAGGTGGTCAGCGGCGTCACCGATCACCCCGACCGCGGTCAGATGGGCGAATGGCTCGAATTCGAGGAGGGCAACGACCCCTGGGAACGTTCCAAGGACGCCATGTGCGACATGTGGGACGAGTGGCAAGGCATGCGCGGAATCGTCGCGGAGGAAAAGGCCAAGGAGCAGGCGACGGCCTGAGTCCCCCCGAGACACTCCAGACGCTTCAGGGGCGGTTGGTACTGAGGGAAATGCGTCACGACGTGTCCAGGGGGTCCACGTCGATCGACCAGCGCACCCCGCTGCGACGCAGGTCCGCGGCTTCCAACCGGTCGAGGGCGGCGTGCAGGTCGCGGCGTCGGCGGGCGAGTAGCAGGAGCTGGCTTCGATAGCGGTCGGCGCGCCGGGCGATGGGTGCCGGGGCGGGGCCGAGGAGTTCCAAGCTGTCGCCCCGGAGCACATCCGCCGCCTCGGTAAGCAATGCCATACCGGCGTTCTCGCGGGCGCTCTCGGCACCGACCACGGCCAACGCCGCGTAGGGCGGCAGGGCGGCGGCTGCGCGGCGCTGCCGTTCGGTGGCGACGAAGCCGTCGTACCCGGAGTCGATCAGGGCGCGCAGGTTCTGGTTCTCCGGATCGTAGGTCTGGACCCAGACTTCGCCGGGCTTGTCGCCCCGCCCGGCGCGGCCGGCGACCTGCACGATGAGCTGTGCGGTTCGCTCGGGGGCGCGGTAGTCGGGCGACAGGAATCCGCCGTCCGCGTCCAGCACCGCCACCAGCGTGACACCCGGCAGATGATGGCCCTTGGCGAGCATCTGCGTACCGACGAGGATCGCCGGCCCGCCTTCGGCGACAGCGGCGAGATTCTCTTCGAGGCGTCGCGCGCTGCGGGTGGTGTCCCGGTCGATGCGGTACAACGGCACGTCCGGATGCCGTGACGCCAGCGTCTCCTCGGCGCGCTGCGTCCCGGTTCCCACCAACACCAGTTCGCGGTCCCCGCAGGCAGGACACTCAGGAGGTAGCCGTCGTCGCCGGCCGCAGTGGTGGCAGCGCAGGTGCCGGGGCGTGCGGTGGAAGGTGAGCTTCACGTCGCAATGGTCGCACTCGGCCTGCCAGGCGCAGTTCGAACACAGCAGGATCGGTGCGTAGCCGCGCCGGTTGATGAATACGAGCACCTGGTTGCCGGCGGCGAGATGGCGGCCGATCGCGCGTTGTAGTTGCGCACCGAGTCCGCCGTCGAGCCGCTCGCCACGGATGTCGACCACGCGGTAGACCGGCAGCGTCGTGTCGGCGACACGCTCGGGCAGGCGAAGGTGCCGGTAGCGGCCGCGGCGGGCGTTCTCAAGGGTCTCGAGACTGGGCGTGGCGCTGCCGAGCACGACGGGGATGGACAGTGTCTGGCCGCGTTTCACGGCCACGTCACGGGCCGAATAGCGCAATCCTTCGTGCTGCTTGAACGAGCCGTCGTGTTCCTCGTCGACGATGATCACGCCGAGATCGGCGAACGGCGTCAGCACCGCGGAACGGGTGCCGATCAGCACCTTGTGGACGCCGTCGGCGCACTTCAGCCAGGTGTCGAACCGCTGGCTGTCCGTCATCACCGAATGCAGCGTCGCGGCGGCACCGAAGCGTTCGGTGAAGCGCGCCGTGGTCTGCGGCGTCAGGGCGATCTCGGGGACCATCACGAGTGCCTGGCGGCCGCTCTGCACCACCTCGGCGATGACGCGCATGTAGACCTCGGTCTTGCCGCTCCCGGTGACGCCCTCGAGCACATGCGTCGTCGCGCTGCCGAGGGAGTCGATGATCGCCTCGATCGCCGTCGCCTGGGCCGGTGTCGGTTCGATCGTGGAAGCCTTGGGTTGGTAGGCCGGCGCGACCGGAATCCGGTCGACGAGTCCCTTGGCGGCGAGCGCGGAAACCGCTTGACGGTCGATGCCATGGGCGGCGAGTTCCGCATCCGCCACCTCGCCGAGTCGACCCAGGCGGTCGAACACGGCGCGTTGCTTGGGTGCCCGGCGGAGCAGGGCTTCGGCATCGGGTGCCTGGGCCAGGGGTCGCCACACGGCCGCTTCGGCCTGCACGGCCTGCGCGCCCCGCCGTGCCTTGACCGGCAACAGGGTCTTGACGACGTCGCCGATGGGGTGGTGGTAGTAGCCCGCCAGCCAGTGGGCGAGATCGACCAGGTCCTCGGGTAGCAGGGCCTCGGTGTCGAGGGTCTGCTCGACGGGTTTCAACTCGTGCGCGGACGAACTGCTCGTTCCCGTGACCAGGCCGACGACGCTGGTGTTGCCGAACGGCACGCGCACGCGGGCACCCGGCATGGGCAACGGCTCGTGCTCCGCAGGCGCATAGTCGAAGGTGCGTCGAAGCGGTCGCGGCAGGGCGACTTGGATCACCGGGGCGTTCACGGGCTCGTCGTGGTCGGGCTGGTAAGCTGGTGCCAGTTTACGGTGTCGCCGCACCGGTACCAGCGAGAGATCCGCATGTTTGACGCCGCGCACATCGCCAACGCGGCGATGCGGGTGCGGATTGAACGCGCGTGCAGGGAGGCGGACTACGAACCGCCGGTGATCTATTGGACAAGGCTCCCGGTCCGGTTGTATTCGCCGTGCGCCGCGCATAGACTGCGCGCCCCGTTGACTGGCTGACCGGATTCGATGAAGGCAGACATCCATCCCGAGTACGGCGAGATCACCGCGACCTGCAGTTGCGGCAACGCGATCAAGACCCGTTCGACCCTCGGTCGCGACATCCATCTCGAGGTGTGCTCCGCATGCCACCCGTTCTACACCGGCAAACAGAAGATCATCGACAGCGGCGGTCGGGTGGAACGTTTCCGACGACGGTTCGGCGACCGCGCCTCCGCGTAGCGGCGAGCCCGTTCCCTTCACCGGCGGGCTGCTGACTAGTGGTCCGAGACGGTGGTAATCTCCCGGTGCGGCCGTCGAGGAGGTTTCCCGTGCCTGTGTCCGCCATGAAACCCATGCGTTTCGGGCCGATGTTCCGATCATCGGTGGGGATCGGTGATGGCCGCGTTCCCCGGTTGCGTTGGCTGTGGGCCTTTGCACTGGCTGCTGCGGCAGTGGGTTCCGTCGAGTCGGCCGTCGCGGCGAGCGGTGGCGAAAAGCAGTTCAAGCAGTTCCAGGAGACGAACGGCTTCTATCCCGACGAGCGTTGGCAGCGCTACGTTCAAGACATTGGCGCTCGGATCCTCGAGCACGTTCCCACTCGGGGCCAGGAGTTCCACTTCCACGTCATCGACGAGGCGAGCGTCAACGCGTCCGCGTACGCGGGCGGATACACGTTCTACCACCGCGGCCTGTTCGCCTTCCTGAAGTCCGAGGACGAAGTCGCTTCGGTGGTCGCCCATGAGGTCGCCCACGTCGTGGCGAAACACGTCAGCAAGCGGCGAACATCGCACCTGCTGGGCAAATCCCTGGGCTGGCTCACCGCGAACGCGACGGGGCGAACCGAACTCTGGGAACTGTCCAACGTGGGTTTTGCGGCGCTGGGTTCGGGCTACGGGCGCGAGCATGAACTCGAGGCCGACCGATTGGGCGGAGAATGGATGGCCCGGGCGGGCTACAACCCAATGGCCTCTCTCGATGCGCTCCAGGCGCTCAAGGACGAGGACGCGTTCTACGCCGAGGTCAGGGGAGGACGACCGATGGGCTACCACGGCCTGTTCGTCTCTCATCCGAAGCACGACAAGCGGCTTCACGACATCCTCGCGCAATCCCAGCGGCTCATGCCGGAGGAGCTGCGGGAACCCGTGGGCGACTTCTGGGCGCTGGTGGACGGGCTGGCGTACGGCAACGAAGCGGCACGCGGCCTCGTTCGTGGCAACACCTACTATCACGGTGGCCTGCGGATTGCCCTCGAGTTCCCCAATGGCTGGCACATTCGCTACACCCCCGCCCAGGTCAAGGGCACGGCGCCGGGGGGGCCGGACGAGGGCTCGATCGGGGTGTCGCGCCAGGCGCCGGTGAAACGCAAGTCGCCAAAGCAATACGTAACCGACGTGCTGAAGCGCGACGATGTGCTCTCGGGGGAGGAATTGGAGATCAACGGCGCGCCCGCCTTCATCGGCGACGTGGACGTCGCCGATTCCAACATACCCCTGCAGTTGATCGGCATACTCTACGGTCGCGACATCGTGACCTTGTTCAAGGGAGAGTGCGGCCCCAAAGGCGATCCCGAGAAGTTCCGCGAAGCGTTCCGCGCGACCATGGAGGGGCTGCGCCTGATGACGGTGGACGATCTGAAGGTCGCGAACAGCCAACGCATCAAGGTGATCGTCGCCGAGCCCGGTCAGACCTACGCCGACCTGGCCCGACAGAGTTCGTTGGTCGACCACGCCGAGCAAACCCTGCGGCTGCTGAACTCGGCCTATCCCAATGGCGAACCGCGCGCTGGGGACTACATCAAGATCGTCGAGTAGGATCGGTTGCCCAGCACCGGGCGGCAGCCCGCTCGGTAGTCGCCAACCCCTGCAGCAGCGGGAAGTAGACCTCGAAGTCGTCGGCAAGTTCGCCGAGGTCGTCTTGCAGAACGCCCTCGAGGACTTCGTTCAGCCCCGACATGTGCAGCCGACCGAGGATGTGCTCCATCGCTCGGCGGATGACGTAGGGATCTGCGTAGCGCGCGAGCAGGTCCGTCTCGATCATCCGATCCAGGAAGTGTCTGCCCCGGTCGGGGACGGCGGCGTCGAATCCGTCGATCGCGGCGTAGACCCGGGCGCTGAACGCGTTGATCGGCTCACTCGAGAAGCGCTGCCAGGACCGGGCGAGGCAGTGGTCCGCGACGATGTCGAGCAGGACCGGCGCCACCCGCCGCAGGACGGTGGGAAAGCGCCGCACACTGACTTTCATTTCCGGCAGGTGATTGGAATGCGAGTCCACCCGGCGATGCAGGCGGATGCCGGCGCGCAGTTCGGTCGGCAGCGTGTTGGGAATCCTCCCCTTGACGAAGTCTCCGAGGACTCCGCCGGCGAGGAGTCCGTTCCGCCAGGTGGGCGTCCCTGCGCTTGGCCCGCCGTCGGCGAGCAGGCAGTGGGCGAGAAAGTTCACGGCACGTCGAGCTTCAGGAAGCCTTCCAGGTACTCGTCGAACGCCATGCGGTCGGCGTCCTCCATCAGCGCCTGGTCGGCGATGGACTGGTCGCTCATGGCGATGAAATCCGCGTAGCGTGGCGGATTCAACGGATGTTCCTCGAAGAAGCCGCGATGGGCCGCGGATTGGTTCATGGCGAATCGGAAGAACGGGATGCGCTGCTGGCTCAGGGCGGTGAGTATTCGCGCCGACGGCGTCAGCTCCGGCTCGTCGACCTTGCGCCGCTGCAGCTCGACGGACGCGATGTGTTCGCCGCCATGCTGGACGGCGTCGATTTCGGCGGCCACCTCGGCGCATTGGCCGAGCAGTTCGCCGGCCCACGCACCAAGCGCGATGGGTCTGCCCTGGCGAATCAGCTTGAGACCGGGTTCCCGGCCGCGCTCGACCACGGCGAGTTGGTTGACGACCATGTCCTCGGACTCCGCCCGGCTGTCCAGTGGACTGTCCTTCAGTAGGCAAAGCAGGAGGAAGACGTCGAGGAAGCGACAGGCATCCGCGTCGATGCCGAGGCTCAGGAACGGGTTGAGGTCCACGCAACGCACTTCGACGTATTCGACACCGCGCCCGTGCAGCGCCTCTAGGGGCCGTTCGCCGGAAACCGTGCGCCGCTTCGGCCGGATGGAACCGTAGAACTCGTTCTCGATCTGCAGGAGCGTCGTGGACAACTGGCGATAGGCGGTGCCCACCTTGACGCCGACGGACTCGTAGGCGGGATAGGGCGTGGTCAGCGCGTCGCGCATGGTCGCGGCGTACTGCGCCAGGCTGTTATAGGAGATGTGCAGCGACGACTGCGCCTCGCTCTGGTAGCCGAGCCGGCCCATGCGCAGCGACGTCGCGTGGGGGAGATACATCGTTCCTTCGTCGAACTGTTCGAGACCGCTGGCCGCACCGCGAAGGAAGGACCTGCACACCGCGGGAGAAGCGCCGAACAGGTAGATCAGCAGCCAGGAGTAGCGGCGGAAGTTGCGGATCAATCCGAAGTAGGCACGGGTGACGAACTCCTGGTTCGGGGTCTCGCCGCGCACTGCGGCCAAGGCGGGCCAGAGAGCCTCTGGCAGCGAGAAGTTGTAGTGGATGCCGCTGATGGTCTGCATCAGGCGGCCGTAGCGGTGACTCAATCCCAGCCGATAGACGGTCTTGGAGCGACCCGCGTTGGACGAGCCGAAGCGGGCGATGGGAATGTCCTCGTCCGGGCCGAGAATGCACGGCATGCTCGATGCCCAGAGCAGTTCCTCGTCGACGTTCGCGTACACGAACCGGTGCACGTCGGCGAGTTCGGCGAGCGCCGCATCCGCGCTCGGGTGAACGCCGGTGATGAGCTCCAGTTGGGCCTCGCTGAAGTCCATGGTGATGTGCGGATGGGTCAGCGCCGAGCCGAGTTCCGGCGGGTGTCGGGTCCTCGTCAAGGCACCCGTCGGCGTGACCCGGAGGCTCTCCTTCTCGATGCCGCGACACAGGGCACCGAGTTCGGCGCGTCCGCGGACGACCGAGAGGGCGGTCTCGAGTCTTGGCATCAGACGGGACGGGGGCCTGCGGCGGCGATCGTCGGGGCGACGTCGAACTGCGCGAAGTTGGCCGCGAACTTGGCGGTCAGCGCGATGCGGGCCCGTTCGTAGGCGCCGGAGTCGCTCCACGTGTCCCGGGGGTCCAGCAGTGCCGGGTCGACGCCCGGTGCGGTCAACGGAATATCGAGATTGAGTCCATCGAGATGGCGCGTCGGGACGTTGTGGAGTTCACCCGACTGGATCGCCCTGACGATGGCCCGTGTGGTGTCTATGTCGAACCGCCGGCCGACACCGTGGCCGCCGCCGGTCCAGCCGGTGTTGACCAGGTAGACATCCGAGCCGAAGTTCTCGACGCGGCGGATCAGCAGGTCGGCGTAGACCCGCGCCGGTCGCGGGAAGAACGCGGCGCCGAAGCAGGTCGAGAAGGTCGCCGTGTAGGGCTCGGTCGAGCCCACGACGGTCGATCCCACGGTGGCCGTGTAACCCGACAGGAAGTGGTAGGCCGCCGCTTCCTTCGAGAGTAGCGACACCGGCGGCAGCACCCCGCTCAGGTCGCAGGTCAGAAACACCACGGCGTTGGGCTCGCCGCCGTAGTTCTCGGGTACCCGTGCATCGATGTTGGCGAGTGGGTAGCAGGCACGGGTGTTCTCGGTGAGCGACGCATCGGTGTAGTCGGGCTCGCGGGTGTCGGGGTCGAGGACGACGTTCTCGATGATGGCGCCGAAGCGGATGGCATCGAAGATCACCGGCTCCCGCTTGCGGGACAGGTCGATGCACTTGGCGTAGCAACCACCCTCCAGATTGAACACCACGCCTTCGCCCCAGCCGTGCTCGTCGTCGCCGATGAGAAGCCGTCCGGGGTCGGCGGAGAGCGTCGTCTTGCCCGTCCCCGAGAGGCCGAAGAAAAGCGTCACGTCGCCATCCGCGCCGGCGTTGGCCGCACAGTGCATGGGCAGAACGTCGCTGTCGGGCAGGAGGTAGTTCTGCACGCCGAACATCGCCTTCTTCATCTCGCCGGCATAGCGCAGGCCCGCCAGTAGCACGCGTCGCCCGGCGAAATCGATCATCACCGTGGCTTCGGAGGCCGTGCCGTCGCGCGCCGGGTCGCAAACGAATTCCGGGGCGTTGACGACTTCCCAGACCGGCTTGTCGGCCGGGTTGAAGACCGACGGCGCGATGAACAGCGAGCGGGCGAAGAGCGCGTGCCAGGCGTACTCGGTGGTGACCTGGATCGGCAGGTAGTGCGCTGCGGCGGCGCCCACGTGCAGCGTCGAGCCGAACGTCTCCCGAGCCGACAGGTGGACCTGCACGCGGCGCCAAAGGGCGTCGAAGACCCGCGCCTCCACGGGCAGGTTGACCGGACCCCAGTCGATGAAATCCTCGGTACCGGCGTCGCGGACGATGAAGCGGTCGTTGGGCGAGCGTCCCGTCCGGGTGCCGGTCTCGACCGTCAGTGCGCCGTTGGCGGCGAAGCATCCCTCGCCGCGCAGCACCGCCAGCTCGGCGAGGGTGGCGCTGGAGAGATCGAAGTGGCTGCGCGAATCGCGGAAAGTGTCGAAGTCCAGCGCCATGGTGGTCGCCCGGTTGGATCGCGCGATTCTACACGACGGGTTGGTGTTGCGGCCGGAAGCGGCTCAAGGTCGGCGGAGCGCGCTGAGGGCGCGCCGCTGCCGCTTGTTCGGCCGGATTTTGGGGATGCGCAGGCCGGCGGCCAGCATGCGCCGTTCGGCCCGTTGCCGCTCGCGCCGGTCGATGGACGTTTCCGTCTCGTCGTAGAGTGTCGCCGCGATGCCGGCACTGCCGCGACGGGCAGAGATCGCCACGATGATCACGGTCTGCTCGACTTCGCCGCGGGTGACGGTGAGCGTGTCCCCGGGCACGACCTCCTTGGCGGCCTTCACGCGGGCGCCGTTGAGATGCACCTTGCCGCCTTCGACGGCGGCCTTGGCGAGACTCCGGGTCTTGTAGAAGCGCGCCGCCCAAAGCCACTTGTCGAGGCGAGTCCGGTCGTTGGCGTCAGGGGTCATGTCGCAATCTCGGGGCGTGGCGCGGACGCGTCTCTATACTACGCGGCCATGTCCGACGAGGTGATCGACATCGCGAGGCGCGCGGGCGACGCCATCCTCGAGGTCTATGCCGGCGAGTTCGATGTCGAGACCAAGGCGGACAACTCCCCACTGACCGAAGCCGACCGCCGCGCCCACGAGGTCATCGTCGACGGGCTGCGGTCGCTGACGCCGGATCTGCCGATCCTCTCCGAGGAATCGGCGCCGCCAGCCTTCGCCCAGAGGCGGCAATGGCACCGGTACTGGTTGGTCGATCCCCTCGACGGCACCAAGGAATTCGTCGAGCGCAACGGCGAGTTCACGGTCAACATCGCCTTGATCGAGGGCGGCGAACCGGTCTTCGGCGTCGTCGGTGTTCCGGTAAGAGCCACGGTCTATGTAGGCGACTGCCGGGAACGCCGCGCCTGGCGAGCGGATGGTGAAGGCACGACGCCCCTCGCCACCCGGTCGATGTCGGACGACGCGGTCGCCGTGGTCGCGAGCCGTCGCCACGGTGGGCCACGACTCGAGCGCTACCTGGAGCGGCTGGAAGAGTCGTTCGCCGTGGTCACCCGCGTCCATCTCGGTAGTTCGCTCAAGTTCTGCATCCTGGCCGAGGGCGGGGCGGACCTCTATCCGCGTCTGGGCCCGACATCGGAATGGGATATCGCCGCCGCCCAGGCGGTGCTGGTTGCGGCGGGCGGTGAGGTCCGCCGGCTTGATGGCGGTCCGTTGGTCTACAACGCCAGCGATTCGTTTCTGAACCCGGACTTCGTTGCCGTGGGTGATCCGGACTACCCCTGGCAGGTGAATCTGCCGTAGGGGCGAGGCTATCGCGCCCGGAGGGCGCGCCCTCGCCCGTGTTCGTGCAGTGAACGGCTTCGGGTCGATCAGCGCGGGCGGGGACAAGCCCCGCCCCTACGGCGCTATACTCGGCGGCTTTTGCCGTTCGAGGAAACCCATGGCGGAGACATCCACCCGGCGGTCGCGGCCCCTACCGCAGCCAACGCCCGAGACGCAGCACTTCTGGGACGGCACCAAGGTCGGCGAGCTGCGCCTGCAGCGCTGCAACGACTGCGGCCACATCTACTTCCCGCCCCGGCCACTGTGTCCCGAATGCAGTTCGCGCAATGTCGAGGTGTTCGCCGCCAGCGGCAATGGCAAGCTCTTGAGCTACGTCATCAATCACCGACCGCATCCGTCCTTCGAGGGCCCGTACGCCATCGCCGTGGTGGAACTCGACGAGGGCCCGACCATGCTGTCGAACATCGTCGGCTGCGAGCAGACCCCGGAGGCCCTCGTTCTGGACATGTCGCTGGCGGTGACGTTCGAGGACAACGGCGACATCGCCATACCCCTGTTCCGACCAGTGGAGAACGCATCGTGACCGTTGCCATCGTTGGTGCCGCCGAGACCACCGAACTCGGCAGGATTCCCGGCATGAGCCAGATTCAGCTCCATGCCGATGCGGCTCTCAACACCTTGGCCGATGCGGGTCTCACGGCCAAGGACATCGACGGCGTGGCCACCGCAGGCGAATCGCCGGTCGGTATCGCCCACTACCTCGGCATCGCACCCCGGTGGGTCGACGGCAGTTCCGTGGGCGGCTGCTCGTTCATGCTGCACGTGCGTCACGCCGTCGCCGCCATCGAGGCGGGATACGCGGACACGGTGCTCGTCACCCACGGCGAGAGCGGTCGGTCCGGCGTCGGCCGCGGCGGTGGCGGCGGTGGTCGGGGGTCGCTGGCGGCGCAGTTCGAAGGCCCCTACGGTTCCATGGGACCGACCACCATGTTCACCATCGGCGTGCTGCGCTACATGAAGCGCTACGGCATGACCCACGAGCAGTTGGCCATGGTGGCCGTGGTGCAGCGCGAGTGGGCAGGCATGAATCCCCGCGCCTCCTACCGCGATCCGATCACCGTGGACGACGTCCTGAGCTCTCGCGTGATCGCCTACCCGTTCCACCTGCTGGAGTGCTGCCTGGTGACCGACGGCGGGGGCGCCCTGATCCTCACTAGGGCGGAACGCGCGCGCGATTTCCCGACCAAGCCGGTGTACATCCTCGGCAGCGGTGAGAGCGTGGAGACGCCGATGGTCAGCCAGATGAAGGATCTCACCAGTTCCCAGGCGTTTCGAATCGCCGGCGGCGACGCCATGCGTTCGGCGGGAATCGACCACGCCGACGTCGACCACATGATGGTCTACGACGCCTTCGCCCACCTGCCGATCTGGGGGCTGGAGGATCTCGGCTTCTGCCCCCGGGGAGAAGCGGCGGCGTTCATCGAGGACGGCAACACCCGACCGGGCGGGACACTGCCGCTGAATACCAACGGCGGTGGATTGTCCTACATGCACTCCGGCATGTACGGCATGTACGCACTCCAGGAGAGCGTGCGGCAAATGCGCGGCACGGCACCCGCCCAGGTCCCTGGTGCGGAGGTCTCGGTCTGCCTCGGCGTCGGCGGCATGTTCGCCGCCAGCGGGTGCATCGTGATGACCAACCAGATGCCGTAAGCATCTGATTGTTAACGAATTCGCTGGGCTTGAGGGCAGGGCTGGAGAGTGGCCTCACTAGCCGGGCTGCATGATGTAAGTGAGATCGCCCTGCCGAGGAGAACTACACTGTATCTATGTACAGACCCGACTAGTGAGGAGGCCAATATAGCAAATCGAAAACCCGAATTTGAGAGGGGTTTCAGGCACCATTTTGTAACGTTTTGAAATGTCGAATCACATCAAACGGTTAAGGATTGCCAATCCATTCTTCCTTCATTTTTCGGTGGATGGCGTGCGAGCCTATTGACCATGGCTCGCCTTGAAGCGGACGCATACGCCGCCTTTTCGCGCGACGGCTACCTCGTGTTGCCGAGCGTCTTCAACGCCGCCGAAGTGGCCGCCATGCGCGCGGATGCCGACTTCGTTCTGGAGCTGATCGTCAACTCGTCGCTCGCCAACGAGCGGCACAGCCGACGCCTCGACATCCGGAAACGGCGCGACGGCGCCATGGTCGTGCGCAAGATCCAACCGATAGTCGATCTCGCCCTGGCCCTTGCCAGGTTCTCCAACGACGACCGGCTGCTCCGCCCGATGGCCGAACTGATGGGGGACGAGCCGGTGCTCATGGAGGAAAAGCTCAACTACAAGCAGCCGGTGCCGGCGATGGATCTGTTCGACGTGCCGGCGGACGACGACCGTTTCCCCATCCACAACGACTGGGCCTACTACCAGGTGAACGGCTATCCCAAGGAGATCATCTCCTCGGCCATCACCATAGACGATTGCCACGAAGGCAACGGCCCGATCCGGGTCTTCCCGGGTACCCACCGACGGCACGTCGAACACCTGCGGGTCCGGAACGGGCTTGAAGTGCCTCCCGGTACGGTCGACCCCGGGACCGCCGTGTCGGTGCTCGCGCCCGCAGGATCCGTTCTGTTGTTCCACAGTTGTCTGATCCATACGTCGGGCCCCAACCCCTCGGACGCACCTCGGCGGATGATGATCTACAGTCACTATCCGAAGGCCGCCGCACTGGGGTACGACATCCGCAACGGACCCAACCGGTTGCGCGAATCGCCGTGGGAGTGGCGCTACCAGCGGCTGAAGGCTCAAGGGGCGTTCGCGGATCCGTTCCGTGTCGCCACGACGGGAGGTCAGTAAGTGCGTTTCGTCATCTACGGTGCCGGGGGAATCGGCGGCACCATCGGCGCGAGGCTCCATGTCGCCGGATTCGACGTGCTTCTCATCGCCCGTGGCGAGCACTACGAGGCGATTCGCCGGCGCGGCCTGCGGTTCGTTTCGCCGACCCGGGACGTGGTTCTCGACATCCCGTGCGTCGCGCATCCCAGGGACGCGGCGATCGCCCCGGACGACGCCGTCATCCTGTGCATGAAGGGCCAGCACACCGAGGCGGCATTGCGGGACCTCTACGCGGCAGTGGGTGACCAGGCGCGGGTCGTGTGCTGCCAGAACGGCGTCGAGAACGAACGCCTCGCCCTGCGCCGTTTCCCGCACACCTACGGCATGGTGGTCATGCTCCCCGCGGAGCATCTGGAGCCTGGCGTGGTGGTCAACTTCGCCGAAGGCACGGCGGGCGGCCTCGATTGCGGCCGCTACCCATCGGGCGTCGATGCGTTCGTCGAGGATCTCGCGTCGGCGCTCGTCAAGGCGGGATTCAGCTCGGCACCGGACCCCGCGATCATGGGCCAGAAGTACGCCAAGCTCTTGGGCAACCTCAACAACGCGGTACAGGCAGCGACGGGCGCGGGGTCACGCGCCGTGGCCACCAAGCTCCGGGAGGAGGCGCTTGCCTGCTATCGAGCGGCCGGCATCGAATGCGCCAGCGCCGAGGATGCGCGGGCCCGCCGGGTGGACATCCGCGGCGGCGAGGTGCCGGGACATCCGCGCCACGGCGGCTCATCGCTGCAGAGCATGCTGCGTGGCACAGGCGATATCGAAACCGACTTCATGAATGGCGAGATCGTCCTGCTCGGCCGGCTCCACGGCGTGCCCGTACCGGCCAACACCATGGTCCAGGAGATCGGCAACCGTCTAGTGCGCGAGAACCTGTCCCCGGGAGACATATCGATCGACGAGTTCGAGGCGCGCGTACTGGAAAAGGCGTAGGCGTGGCTATGGCCGGGAACGCCGGCAACGGCAAGCGTCCGGGGGTGCCTGATCAGGGTCGGCCGAGCAGTTCTTCGAGCCGTCTGCCGGCTTGCGCCGTACTGCCTCCCGGCATCTGGATCAACTGCAGTTCCGCCCCCAACGCCGATCGTTCGGCGAGCTGTTCGGCCACCGATTCGACGGGGCCGATGACCTGGATCTCGCGCACCATGGCCTCGCTGATCGCGTCCATGGCGCCGTCCATGTCGCGCTTCTGCCACGCGGCCCGGGACGCCGTGACCTCCGCTTCGAAGCCGTTGTCCGCGAGCATGTTCCAGTAGAAGTCGCCCATGCGGTTGATGTAGTGGAACAGCGGCTGGCGCGCGGCCCGCCAGGTGGCTTCGTCGTCGCCGCGGCCGAGCATGTAGACGTTGGTGAAAGGTGCGATGGTGACGGCGTCGCGGGGCCGACCTGCCGATTCCGAGGCGTCCGAGAGCGCCTTGCGCAGCGACCCGAATTGGCCCTTCGGCCAGTGGATGGGGAAGATGCCGTCGGCGATCTCTCCGGTCTGGCGGATGGACTTCGGTGTGATCGCGGCGATGTACACGGGTACGTGGTCGCGCGGCCGGTCGTAGTCGAGACGGAAGCCGCGGTTCATGGTGAAGATCTCGCCCTCGTAGTCGAGCCGCTCTCCCTTGATCAGCAGGTTGATGATCTCGGTGTACTCGCGTAGCCGTCGCAGGGGCCGGTCGAAGTGAACGCCGTGGAAGTGCTCGATGACCCGGTGTCCGGACGATCCCAACCCGCACACCATGCGGCCGTTCGACAGCGTCTCCAGCATGGCGAACTCTTGGGCGATCGCTCCCGGGGAACGCGAATACACGTTGAGGATGGCTGTGCCGATTTGGGTGGTGTGGGTGTGCGCTGCGAGTAGCGTCATCCACGGTAAGGTCGACGGTCCCCAGGCTTCGCCGGTGGCAACCAGCTCGCACCCCAAGGACTCGGCGATGTGCACCTTCTCGATCGACTCACGCCAGTCCCGGCCGACGCCCGCGAGAATTCCAAACCTCATGTGGTGATCCGCTCCCTCAAGTTCGTGCACTCTGATTCATGCCGCCGGATGTTGCAAGAACGCGACCGCTGCGCGGTCGCCCGAGATTTCGCTTCGCGAAATCTCCATGGTGCGAAGGCCAGACGCGACCACTGTCGCTCCAGGAGCGAGCCTATCGTTTCGTATTGCGATTGATACACATTCGCATTAGCACTAATCTTGGCGTCTTGCTTTGAGGGGGTGTTCGCATGCGAAGTCGATGGTCTTGGATTCTGTTGCTGGGGAGCGCTGCAGCTGGAGCGGACGATGGTGCCGATGGTCGCCAGTCGGAGCCGGCGGTGCGCTTGGAAGAGGTCACCATCGTCGGTACACGGGAGGAGCTTGACGGCATCGCTGGGGCGGCTCATCGCCTGGACAAGGACACGCTGGCACGGTTCTCCCACGCCGATGTGCAACGCATCGTCCGCCAGGTTCCCGGGGTTTCGGTTCAGGTCGAGGACGGCTACGGTCTGCGACCGAACATCAGCATCCGGGGAGTGGCGACAGAGCGTAGCGCGCGCATAACGCTCCTCGAAGACGGTGTGCTGATCGCGCCGGCACCCTATTCGGCACCATCGGCGTACTACTTCCCCACGCCCGGCCGCATGACATCGTTCGAAGTCCTGAAGGGCCCCTCGGCGATCACCCAAGGGCCCTATACGATCGGTGGCGCGTTCAACATGATCTCGACGCCGATTCCCATGGCGGCCAGCGTCGGGGAAGTGCTGGTCGAGGCCGGACAGCACGGTACGGGACGCCTGCACGCCTCGTACGGCGGAACCCATTCAAGCGGGTTCGGCTATCTCCTGGAGACCCACAGGTGGATTTCCGACGGATTCCAGGCCATCGACCGGAGCCGCAACGACGCCGGTCTCGATGTACGCGACTACACGGTCAAGCTCGCCGTGTCGCCGCCGGGGTCTCCCCATGGGGTCGAACTCAAGCTGCAGTTCGCCGACCAGAACTCCAACCAGAGCTATCTCGGGCTGACCGACGCCGATTTCCGCGCCGACCCCCTGCGCCGTTACGGCTTGTCGGCCCTCGACCGGATCGAGACCCAACACGAACAGGCGATCCTGCGCTACGAATACGCCGCCAGCGACACCCTGAGGCTGACGGCCACCGCATACAACAACCGCCACGCGCGAAACTGGTTCAAGACCGAGGGGATCGACTTCGACGGCAGTGTCAACGCCGAGGCGTTCTCCCGTACGAGTTGGTCGAGCGTGGTCCAGGCCGTCAATCGTGCCGCTGGCCTCGGCGGTTTCTCTTCCGGGGAACTTGGGGCAATCCTGCGCGGCGAGTTCGACACCCCTCCCGGCAGCATCCAGGTTCGCGCCAACGACCGTGGCTACGACTCCCGCGGTGTCCAGCTTGCTGCGAACACCATGGTGACGACGCGGGCATCTTCACACACGCTGAGAGTCGGCGTGCGTTATCACGAAGACGAGGAGGACCGGCTGCAGCGCAACAGTGCGTACAGTCAGCGCGATGGGCGATTGCATCTCGACGACCTCGGCCGCCTCGGCAACGCCGGCAACCGCATCCAACGGGCACAGGCGGTGGCGGTGTATGTTCAGGACCGGATCGAGTTCGGCGCCTGGACGCTGACCCCGGGACTGCGCTACGAGGACATCGACCAGCAGCGTATCCGCTACGAGATCCGCGCAGGCCGCACGGCGGATCCGTCCTCCCGGACCATGGCCAATCTGCGCAGCACCCGCAGCAACCGCACGCGGGTTCTGCTTCCAGGCCTCGGCGCGGTGTACCGCTTCGGCGACGGCGCGGCGTTGATCGCCGGCGTGCACAAGGGCTTCACCGCCCCGTCCAACGCACCGGACGTCGAGCCGGAGGAGGCGCTCAACTACGAGTTCGGTCTGCGTCTCGGCGATTCACCCAGGCAGTTGGAGGCAGTGGCCTTCGTATCCGACTACGACAACCTGCTCGGCGAGTGCACCTCGTCCTCGGGTGCCGACTGCGAGGCGGGGGACGCCTTCAATGGCGATGCGGCCACCGTGCGAGGGCTCGAGTTCAAGGCGGCCATGGAGCTGACGAGAGATGCGGGGCTTGCCGTCCCGCTGGAGGTCGTCTACACCTATATCGACGGCCGGTTCGACACCGACATCGCGGACACGGACTTCTTCGGTGACGTCGACGCGGGCGATCCGATCCCCTACGTTCCCGAACACCAACTGCACTCGACCATCGGTGTGCTCGGCGAGGCCTGGAGTGCGCATGTGTCGGCGAGCTTCGTCGACGCGGTGTGCGTACGCGCATCCTGTGGTGCCTTCGAAAAGACGGACCAATCCCTCACCTTCGACGTCGCCGGCCGATTTAGGCTGAACGACTCGCTAGCCCTGGTCGCCCGCATCGACAACCTTGCAGACGCCATGGACGTCGTCGGACGCCATCCCTACGGAGCGCGTCCGAACAAGAGCCGGTCCGCGATGGTCGGCTTGGAATTCGAATGGTAGCCAGCCAACGTGGGGGGCCCGTTTTCGATCCCGGCTGAGCTCGGATTTGTCGGCACGGGACGTCCGCTACGAGTCGGTCTCCCGCGCATAGCGGTCCTCGAAGCGCACGATGTCCTCCTCGGAGAGCAGACTGCCGGTCTGCACCTCGATCACCTCGAGCGGTGTGGCGCCCCGATTGGTCAGGCGGTGGCGCGTACCCACGGGGATGTAGGTGGACTCGTCGGCGGCGAGGGTGAAACGTTCATCGCCGCGGACCACCTCCGCTTCCCCGCGCACGACGACCCAGTGCTCGGAGCGGTGGTGGTGCAGCTGCAGGGACAGCGCCCGACCGGGGGCCACGGTGATGCGTTTGACCAGGAAGCCGTCGCCGACCTGGAGCGTCTGGGCATGGCCCCAGGGCCGGTAGTCCGTGGTGTGGACACGGTGTTCAGTGCGCGATGCTCCGCGCAGCCGCGCCACCGCCTGTGCAACCTGTTGCGAGGCGTCCTTGTCGGCGACCAGCACGGCATCGGGTGTTTCCACGACGACCAGGCCCGCCACCCCGACCGCGGCCACCAGCCGGCTCCTGCCCGAAAGGTGGCAGTCCCGGCTGTCGATGGAAATCACATCGCCCTCGCCGGTGTTGCCGTCGTCGTCGCGGTCGAGGACACCCGCGAGGGCATCCCAGGTGCCGATGTCCGACCAGCCCATGTCGGCGCGTACCACGATGCCCCGTGCGGTGCGTTCCATCACGGCGCGGTCGACGGATTCGGCCGGGCTGTCGCTGAACGCCGCCCCCGGACGGCGGAAGTCGAGGTCGCCGTGTTCGCCGGCCACGGCGGCTGAGCAGGCTTCATGGATGTCGGGTCGCAGGGTCGCGAGTTCCTCGACGTAGGCGCTGGCGCGAAACAGGAACAGGCCGCTGTTCCAGTACCAACCGCCCTCAGCAATGAACTGCTCGGCGGTTTCCCGGTCCGGTTTCTCGGCGAACTTGGCGACCGCAGCCACGCGACCGTCCGCGGATCGCTCCTCGCCCGCCTGGATATAGCCGTAGCCCGTCTCCGGTCGTGACGGGGCGATACCGAAGGTGACGAGAGCGCCGTCGGCGGCGAACGGGGCCGCGTGCCCGACGGCGTCCCTGAAGGCGTCGGCGGAGGCGATGTGGTGGTCGGCCGGCAGCACCAGCAGCAAGGGATCGGCACCGTCGCGCAGGCATCGCATGGCGCCGAGAGCGACTGCAGGGGCGGTGTTGCGTGGTGCCGGCTCGAGGATGATCGCCCCCGGCTCGACTCCACCCTCGCGACACTGCTCGGCGACGATGAAGCGGTGTTCGTGGTTGCAGATGATGACCGGGTCGTCGTGGTCCAGGCCCTGGAGCCTCGCGAGGGTGTTCTGGAGCATGGTTTCGTCGCCCACGAGACGCAGGAACTGCTTCGGATAGAGTTCCCGCGACAGCGGCCAGAGGCGGGTGCCCGATCCGCCTGCGAGGACCAGCGGCAGGACCGTGCCGGATGCGGGCGAAGTCGCCATTGGTGACCCTTGGGGCTGCGTCGGCGCAGTTTGTCGCCACAGCGATGCCGTTGGCAACATCATGCGTTGCCCGTGGGCGCTACACTTGGCGCATGGAACTCCTGCTCGACTACTGGCTGATCGCCGACGAGTGGATCGGCGGCGCGCTTGGTCTGGTCGTCGTCCTGTGCCTGATCTACGAGAAGGTCTGGGCATGGCCCCTGGGCGTCGCCTACGTCCTGGTATCGGTGAGCGTGCTCTACGATGCGCAGCTCTACGCCAACCTCGTACTCCACTTGGTGGGCTTCCTGCCGTTGAACCTCTACGGGTGGTACCACTGGCTGTTCGGTACCGACGTCCGCGACGACCTGCCGGTCACGCGGGCACGCCCGCTGATGCTGATGCTGTTGGGCCTGCTGTGCGCTGCCGGTGCGATGGGCTTCGGCTGGTACCTGACCACGTGGACCGACGCCGCCTACGCCTACTGGGACAGCGGCATCCTGTTCATGAGCCTGGCGGCGATGTGGCTCACCGCGCGTAAGCAGATCGAGAACTGGCTGGTCTGGATCGTCGTCAACGTCGTCTCGGTGGGCGTCTACTACGCCCAGGGGATCTCGATCTACGTACTGCTGTACGCGGTCTACATCCCCATGGCCTTCTGGGGCTACTGGACCTGGCTGCAGTCCATGGGCCGCCGCGTGCACCGCCGCTTGCACCGCCGCTTGCAATAGCCCCGAGGCTGGGCGAGGCTTGGCCGATGCGCCCGCGTTTAGCCGCTCGACGATTCACCGTAGCCGTCCCGCTGACTTTGCTCGTCGTGCTGGCTTGTGCCAGGGTGGCGGTCGCCCAAGCGGACTCCTCCGAGACCCCTGAGGCGACGCCGAAGAACGTCGACTGGTCCGTCTATCTCGGAGATTCCGGTCGCCGCCACTACACCGCCCTCGAGCAGATCAATCCCGACAACGTTCATCGTCTGGAGCAGGCGTGGGTGTACCGCTCCGGCGAACCCCGGGGAACGATGTACGCGAGCCCGTTGGTGGTCGATGGCGTGCTCTACGGCCTGTCGCCGCAACTCGTGGCCTTCGCGGTCAACGCGGCCACCGGCGAGGAACTGTGGCGCTACAACCCGGGCATTGGCGGAGCCCAGCGGGGCCTGATGTGGTGGCCGGGTCCGGATGGTCCACGCCTTTTCTACACCGCCGGCCGGTGGTTGATCGCCGTGGACGCGCGCAACGGCACGGCGGTCGAGGAGTTCGGCGACAGGGGCCGCCTGGATCTTCGTCCGGACAACGGCCGCACGGGAGCGTTCACCGTCACCGTCCCGGGCGTGGTGTTCGAAGACAAGCTGATCCTCGGCTTCTCGACGTCGGAGGATGCCGATTCGCATCCCGGGAGCGTGCGCGCCTTCAGCGCCGCCGACGGCGCCCTCGTCTGGCAGCACGACAACATTCCCGCCCCCGGCGCCCCCGGCTCCGAGACCTGGGCGGATGGCGCCTTGGAGAATGCCGGGGGCGCCAATGTCTGGACTGGCATGGCGCTGGACGAGGAGCGCGGCATCCTGTTCGCCCCCACGGGATCGCCGACGCCCGATTTCTACGGCGCCGACCGCCTAGGCGACAACCTCTACGGCAACAGCCTGCTGGCCATCGACGCGCGAACCGGAAAACTGATCTGGCACTACCAGGTGGTCCGCCACGACCTCTGGGACCGCGACAATCCGGCACCGCCGACGCTGGTGAAGCTCGAGCGGGATGGCCGGACCATCGATGCCGTGGCGTTGACCACCAAGTCCGGCCACCTCTACGTCTTCGACCGCGAGACCGGCGAGTCCATGTATCCGACGGTGGAGGTCGAGACCCTGCCGAGCACGCTGCCCGGCGAGGTGCCGGCACCCACCCAACGGGTGTCCACCGTCGCCTTCAGCCGCCAGCAGTTCGAGATCACCAACCGTACCGAGGAAGCGCGCAAGTACGTCGAGGAGCAGATCAAGGACTGGGATCCGCGGCCGTGGGCACCGCCGAAGATCGGCACCGTGCTGTTCTACCCCTGGTACGACGGCGGTGCGGAATGGGGCGGCTCGGCCTTCGACCCGGCCGACAACCGGCTCATCCTGAACGCCAACGACGCGGCCGGCATCCTGCGCCTCACCGAGATTCCCATCGGCAGCAGCAACGCCGGCATATACGCCAGGCACTGCGGTGCGTGCCACGGCCAACTCCTCGAAGGCACCGACGCCGCTGGATCGCTGCTCGGCGTCATGGGTCGCCTTGGCTACCAGGAGACCATGAAGGTCATCCGCGAAGGCCGGGGCAGGATGCCGGGATTCACCCATCTCAGCGAGATCGAGTGGCGCGCGATCATCGCCTTCCTGTTCTCGCCGAAGCCCGAAGTCGACGAACCGAGCACCGAGTTCGGCTATCTCCACGGCGGCTACATCTATCTCCGCGACCACGAGGATCTGCCGGGCAACTCGCCCCCCTGGGGCACACTTAACTCCATCGACCTCGCCACCGGCGAGATCGTCTGGAAGGTGCCGTTCGGCGACTATCCCACCCACCCGGACCTCGGCTTCGGTGCCGTCAACTACGGTGGCCCCGTGGTCACCGCCTCCGGACTGATCTTCATCGCCGCGACGCCGGATCGGAAGCTCCGCGCCTACGACAAGCGCGACGGAACCGTGCTCTGGGAGGCGGAGTTGACTGCTGCCGGATTCTCCACGCCGGCGGTCTACATGGTGGACGGTAGACAGTACGTGGTAGTCGCTGCCGGCGGCGGGCGCATGGGACCGCCGTCGGGCTCCGAGTACTTCGCTTTCGCACTCCCGGAGGAACCGGTTGGCCACTGAGCCCGCTGCATGGAAGTGCCACCCCGGGGTCGGGGCGCGGACGCGCAGTCCGCGTACACGGCGTCGTGAGGGGTTTCAGGAATCCTCCCGAAGTCCACTTAACTGTTTGCTAAACAAATAGTTATAGGCTCTTCACGGGTTGCCGCGGCACACTCCATCTCGTTCGAAAACCGTAACGGAAGGAGTAACCAAACCATGAAGAACCGACCCAGAATGCTGTCCGCAACCTTCGCCGTATTCGCCCTTGTCGGCGGCCGACTGCCACCGTTCCCGCAGATCGGCGTCGCCGGCCTTGTCGCCGAGTTGCATTTCCACCGCGAACGCGGCGTCCCCGCAGGTGGAAGTGTCGTCCAGTATCCTCATGCTCTCCCCAGGGGCGCGACCGCCGCCGCATGGATCGCCTTCCGGCACCGCACGGGTGCCGGGCCTTGCTTGAACCGCACAGATCGTGAAGTTCCCGCCTATTCGCCGAGGCCGGGATAGCTACTTCCCCGCCGGGTCCGGCTGTTGTATTCGACAGGTAACCCGGCGTAGCGGGCGCATCTGTCGGTTCAAGCGGGATTGAACGCAGCCACGGACGGCATCCAAGTCAACGCGCGCCGGCCGCCACGGGCGGGCCGCCTCTACGCGCCGCAGTCACTGCATATGTGGAGCTACACATAATCTCGTATACAGGCGCTGCTGATCCCGTCGTTGTTCACGCCGGGGCGGGGCGGAGTCGACCGCGCGGCGGGTCCGCGACAGCCGCCGGCAGCGCCTTCCGACCCGTTTCCCGTTCCTTCTCAAAAACCTTATCCCGCGCGCCAGCGCGGGCTCCCCGGCCGCTCTACGACCCCAAATACTGCCGGGCTATGTCGAGCCTCGAATGGCCGAGCTCCGCCGCGATCGCCAGCCGGGCCGCCGTGTCGATGCGCCGCCTCTCCCCGGTCAGTTCGGCCCGTGGCGGCCCGCCGGCGGCGGGCGCCTTCCAGCCGGTCAGGTCCTCGCATCTGTCGAGAGCATACGAATGCCTCAATCCGTGCATGCGGTCCAGGCCCGCCGCCCTGGTCTGGTCCATGTAGACGCGCTTCTGCTCGGCGTAGTTGCGGTCGCGCGGGATCATCGCGCCGCCGCCCGCCAGGCCCCGCGCCTCGTCGAGGAGCGCGCGCTGTTCGTCCTTCAGCACCGGCACGTCCCGCGCGCGCCCGCCCTTGGCCGTGGACGCCTTCACCGCGACGTGGTCGCCCCGGTCGGCGTAGGACGGCGCGAACTTGATCGCCTCCTCCCGGCGCAGGCCGAACGCCGCCTGCAGGTGCAGCGCCATCCGCACGTGCTCGTCCTTCACCAGCGCCAGCTTCTCTTCGTCCAGGTCGCGGCGCTTCGTGCCGTCGGCGACCAGGCTGCGCTTGCCGATGCCGTAGTCGGCGTTCGGCTTGACGATGTTCGGCTTGCCGATCCTCCGCGCCAGCCAGCGCAGGTGCGCCATCCGGTTCTTCATGGTGCCGTCGGACAGGCCGCGGCGGACCCAGTCGCGCACCAGCGCCTCGACGTGCCTGCCCTTCAGGTTCCTCGCCCGCAGGCCGCGGTAGCCGTCCTCGTGCAGCGTGTCCGCCATCTGCGCCAGCGCGTAGGAGCGCTCGCGCCGCGTGCCGTGGGAGCCGTCGCGGCTGTCCTTCTGGAGCTGCCAGAAGTCCCAGTTCAGCTTGCGCATGGGCTGCGGGAGGGAAGCCGGCCGCGAGGCCGCGGGCTGCGTTCCGAACGTCGAAATGGAGTAGGGAGCCTTTTCACGCCGTCCTCCTGGACGCCGACGTGAATGTTCCCCCGCGTCGCCGCGGGGCGTGTCCTCCCTGAATGACAACCTATTCCGGCGCGTTCGCCGCCGTCAACGATCTCGTGCTGAGCTTTCCGCTAAACGGCGGCGCATCGTGGGCCCCATTGGGTTCGCGCCCCCCGTCACTACCGGATTGCCGCACCAACGCCTCTCGTCTCTTTAACTATGAAAAACGTTCCGAGCAAGCCGCCGAGTAGTGACGGGGCATTAGTTCATCATCCCCACATGCCCGCGCCGCCTTCCAACGTTGCGCATGCTTCAACTTCCGTCGCACCCCGATACCGGTCGGCGGACTCGAGCCATTGCCGCGTTGGATCTAGCTGGTGTGGCTGATGCCGCGGTTGTTCCCTGCACATCGCCCTATGGAACTTGCGTTTGGGGCGCAATACGGGTCCGTACCTACGCAGGTCAAGAGGCAACAACACGGTACAAGAACCCAATGGAAACAATAATTCGACCCACAGCGGCTCATCCGAAGAGAGAAGTGGCCGCAACGCCAGCGTGGCGGCCACGACGAGCAGCAAGAACCCAACTGCGAAAGTAGCCTAACGCCGCGACGGAAGGCTCTGCCGGCTCACAATCCGCTCTCTACAGTCCTACAGTCCTACAGTCGGACATTTTTCGAACGCCTCCTAATGCGTCATCGGTCGGCCGATTGCCGCGCAGAGGTCAAGCGCATCCTCAATTGCGGCTGGACAAGCCGGGATCGGAGGAGGCCACCGACAACCGCAAGACATCGGTGTGGCGAAGGTGCAGCAACCGTATTCTGTACGTGAAGCGGCACTTCGGGTACGCAAAGGTACGCTATTGGACGATGACAATCTCCATTTCGTCCTCGGGGCTACGGTTCGCAAGCCTACCGAGTTCGTCCCCGGCGTTGCACGGAGGCTGCTCCGCTGCCATCAACCCCTTGTAAAGGGATGCGGCTTCGTCCACCGCGCCGGTGAAATCCAGCGCGAAGGCCAGGTCGCACCGGGCACGCAGATTGCCGGGATCGATATCGACGGCCCGGCGAAGCCCGTCAACCCGTTCGACCCAATCCGCCGAGGTCTTCGCAAGCACCCGCAGGTGCTCGGACGACCGCAGGGGCTCCGGGTGGGCGTCGAGGATCGCGGCAAGCTTCGCAGCTCCCAAGGGTTTGGGTCCGTTTGACCAGGTGCCGCGCTCGAAGTTTTCGAACGCGTACTCCATGTGCAACAGCACGTCGGGCGGGATCGTCACTCCCCACGCCGCCGCCTCGTCGGCGAGGGCCTGCAGCGCCGGGACGCACAAATCCCCTTCCAAGTCCAGGACGAACATTTGAACGGCGCACGCGCGCTCGAGACTGTCATCCCGGTGCGCCGATGTGAAGTCCAGCGAGTCGAGCCGGTGGTCGCGAATCAAGCGGTTCTGAATGGCTTCCGCCGCGTCGCGGTCGCCCGTATCGAGGGCTATCCTGTAGATGGCTTGGGCAGCCCGGTACCTATCAGAGACGTTATTCGCGTCCTCGTAAAGCCGCTCTGCATGTCGGGCGAGCGTCTCAGGGGAGATTCCGTAGTAGCTGCCTGTATGTTCAAACATGGACACCAACCTCGCGCGCGCCCCGGGGTGCCCCATCTCCACAATCTTCTTCAACAACGCGATCCGGGCATCATCATCGTCGACGCAGCTGTACCACTGGTTTAGCGCGTCGGCATTGTCCGGAAGGCGCTCGACGAGCTTCCCGACCTCCGCGCAGCGCTCCTCGTTCTCTGGGTAGCCACCAAGCCATAGCTTCGCCAGGTACAGAGCCAACCGCGTCTCGTCCGGCAACGCACCCGGCTCAGCCTCGAGCCGCTGGATGAACGCCGTACAGGGCTTCTCGGCGGCGGCCCAGTTTATAGGCCTCAGGTCGCCTGGATGCGTCATCACCGAAAGAGCCTCGAAATGCGGCACTTCGCACGCCCGCCTGTATTCCTCCACCGGATTGGCGACCAGCGTTCCGCAAACGACAACGCACAATAGCCCGGCAACATATCGCATGGTCATCATCGTACCGACTCCTCCTCCCCCTCGCCGCACGGCTCGCATTCCTCAGAGCCACCGCCGATCTCGTCGTTCCCGCACTCGTGGTCCGCCTGGCATTCCCCCCCCCGCTGTTGTGCTGGCCTGCCGGGCATGCCGGCGGCAGGTAGATTCCCGTTCCGGGCCACACCGGCATCGGGGGGACGTAGCCCTCGAGGCACCGCAGGAAGGCGTTCTCCAGGAACCAGCATTCGGTGTCACGGTCGCAAAGCCCGAAAACACCACACCGGACCATACACTCTCCGTACGCTTCGCACTGTCTCACACAGGGTGCCGGCACCCCAGTGGGGCACTGCACCGCCGGAAGGTGATCATCGGCGAAAACGCCGGGCGCGGCGCCCCCTCCCATCACGCCGACCAGCGCCGTCGCCAGCAGCCTCCCGCCAAGGTGTTTCTGCTTCATCGGTTCCCCCCACGTAAGCAAAAAAGGTCAAGATCGTTGGTTAACTCGCGTTAGCCGAAGGTGAAGCTCGACATCAGACGCAAAGGGTGTCGACGAACCTTGCATGTCAGGCAACAAGTACAACCAAGGCCAGCATGTGGCCGCCGATGCGTCGGTCATCCTCGGCGACGAAAGCGTCGATGTCCGCTCGACGTGGAAGATGCCACCGAGCCGTAGATGGCGGCATCTCTCCCGCGCTGGTCCGTCTTGCGGTGGGTATCCGCAGCAGCCGAGGCCGCCCCGCTACACGGGCACGTCGGGCCACGACCAAGGCGATAACCTCGGAGACGCGCAACAGGCTGCGAAGCCATGCCGATGGCTGTCGTGCAGTCCCCGTGCGTCACGGCCCACGCCCTCACGGTCGCACAGTCGACCGTCACGCTCGCTGATGAAGCTCGGCACGGAAGCTGTCTTCCGCTGCGCCGTGACGGAATCACGATCAGCGCTAAAGAACGACCAGTCCCGGAGCAGTTCTACCACCCTAGGGCCGCGAGATACTCGGCACCTAGCCTGTAGACGTTGTAGATCACCATGCCAGCCGAGCCAATCATGAGTGCAACAACGCTAAGGATCAACGCCTTGTCCGACTTGGATGACGTCTTCACTGAGTTACCCTCGTCATTTGGAGCAGAATGACCAATCGTACACTGCAGCAACCTCATGAACGGATCGGCGGATGCGTCGAGGACGCGCAGGGAACAGCGGGCCGTAGGGGACGGGCTTGTCCCGTCCCGTTGCCGGCGAATGGCAGCCAAGTCAACCGGTTGCGGATTTGTTTCATGGAAGTGCATGAAACGGCGCCGGAATGTGGGAATGTGGGAATGGTGGCCAGGGGCAGAATCGAACTGCCGACACGTAGATTTTCAGTCTACTGCTCTACCGACTGAGCTACCTGGCCGGGAACCGACGGTACCCCGCCGGGCGGCGTATTTAATCGACTACGCCCCTGGCACGTCAACACCGCCCGCGAATGCCGCCGATCTTCGACGCCCCGTGCGTTGTGCGAAGACGCCTAATGCCCGGTGATGCCGTGCTTACGCTGGTCCGGAAGTCCCTTCGACGAGAGCGGTGACGTGGTCGACCTGCTGCACTGCCAAATACCATACGGGACACTTCCACTACCGGATGAACCTCAGCACGGAGGACTACGCGGGACCGCCAAGACGCCTGCCTCGGCAGTGCTCGGATGACGTTCTCGACAACGAACCCTTCCTAGCTATCGGCAACGACGGCGTGCCCGAGGAGCCTGTCGAGCGCTTCGATTCCCAGCAGGGCATGGGCGGGTGAGTTGTTTGACGGTCGGTGATCCCACCGCGGGCCGGGCTTGCCCACCGCCGACAACGGCAGCGACTATCTCGTTGGACAGCGGGCACCGTGCAGTGGTTTTCGAGCAACCAGCCGCGCCAAGGCGGCGGTGCGGCCGTCCGGATCTTCGACCAGGCCCTCGTGAAGCGCTTCGACATCGAGGGTCTGGGCGAGTTCGGCGAGGTCTCCACTTGCCACACGGAATGCGGGGTTGGTGGGGCCGACTACGTCCGGATGACCGCCGAGGTGCTGTTCGACCAGGAGCAGACCGCCGGGGCGTAGGCAAACCAGCAGGGCGGCGAGCAGGGGGACGTGCACGTAGCGGATATTGACGATCACGTCGTAGTCGGTGACGGGATCGAACCCCAGATCGAGGTCGTGTTCGATCCACCGGATGGACCGGTCGCGGGGGTCGGCTCGGGCCCGAGCGGCAGCCTGGGCTCGCTTCAGGGCGACCGTGGATATGTCCACGGCATCCACGGCAAGGCCCTTGGCGGCGAGGTACAGGGCATTTCTGCCGGCACCACAGGCGAGGTCGAGGGCCCGACCGGAGGTCGGCAGGTGGCCGGCGTATCGTTCCAGGAACTCACTGGGGTGCTCGCGGGACCCGTATGCGCCCTCCTCGTAGCGCCGGTCCCACTTGTCGCGGTCCGCTTGGCTCATTGCGCGTCGTCGGCCGGCTTGGACGGCCGTGGCGGGGTGTGGTCGTCCGTTGGCAGCCGGCGGACGATGCGCCCGGCGAGCCACATGCCGCCGATGCCCACCACGAGTCCGAGGCAGAACACGATCACGGCACCGATGGTGGCTAGGTCCATGGCGGGGTCGCCGGTAATTTCCATTGGGTCGGCCGGTTATCTCGTGTGCCTATGAGACTCGAACCCGCCCGCCGATGCTAGGGAAGGGATGGCTTGATCAGAGCATTCCTAGTGCCGCGACTGTACCGCGACCGGGGCGACCGCGAATGCAGGCACGTCGGGTATGCTGTGGCTTTCCATCCGGGGAGCAGCATGAAACTCTACGACTTCAAGATGGCGCCTAATCCACGACGTGTGCGGGTCTATCTCGCAGAGAAGGGCATCGATGTCGAAATGGTCCAGGTGGACATTCCGGCGGGTGAGAATCTCGGCGACGAATTCCGCGCCGTCAATCCGCGAAGCGTGCTGCCGACGCTGGTGCTGGACGACGGCACCGTGATCGACGAGTCGGTGGCGATCTGCCGGTACTTCGAGGAACTCCATCCGGATCCGCCGCTCATGGGCACCGATGCCAAGTCGAGGGCGGTGATCGAATCCGCGCAGCGGCACATGGAGTGGGACGGCCTCATGTCGGTCGCCGAAGCGTTCCGCAATGCCAACCCGGCGTTCGATGATCGGGGGATTTCCGGCAGCACGGGCGTGCCGCGCATCCCGGACCTGGTCGATCGCGGACGTGCGTCCACGGAACGCTTCTTCGCATCGCTGAACGACACCCTCGGTCAGTCGACCTATGTCGCCGGCGAGGACTATTCCATCGCCGACATCACGGCGTTCTGCGTGGTGGACTTCGCCAAGTGGATCCAAATCCGCGCCGGCGACCAGCACCCACATTTGCAGCGCTGGTACGCGGAAGTCTCGGCCCGTCCAAGCAGCAGCGCATAGTCGCGGCTGTCCCGAGCATCCGCGTGGCGCTTTCGTCAGGAGGGCGGGGCGTAGCCTGAAGGCTTGTCGTGGTCGTCGCCCGCGAGGAACTTGCGCATCTGTTCGCCGAGGTAGCTTCGTGCCTCGGGGTCGACCATCGACAGGTGATGTTCGTTGATGAGCATGGTCTGGAGGTGCTGCCACTCGCTCCAGGCCTTGGCGGAGACGTTGTCGAAGATGTCCTCGCCGAGTTGGCCGGGTAGTGGTGGTCTCGCCAGACCGGGCAGTTCCTGCCGGTACTTCCTGCAGTAGACGCTGCGCGTCACGATCGGCCTCGCTCCCGGGTTATCGAGGCCAACAGTTTAGCGGCAACGGCGGATAGGCCAAGTTCATCCTCGCCGGGAACGATCCACCGTCCGGGGCTCTGACGGGCCTCCGGCAGAGCTCGGGCCTCCGGCGGGGTCGCCCGCAGGCGGACGTGGATCGGCTCAGCGACGAGGTCGAAGTGGCTGAATCCATGTCGCAGTTCGGGTCCACACCGGACGGCGGTCACGGACTCCGCGTCGATGCCGGATTGAGCGAGGAACGTGTCAACGGATTGATCCGCCGGGCGTGCCGGGGGTGACCAGAGACCCCCCCAGATTCCTTCCGGAGCACGCTGCTCGACGAAACAGGCCCCGTCGGGTGTGGTGACCACGAAGAAGCGGCGCCGTTCGACGCGCTTCGGTCGGGGTCTCGCCCGTTCGGGGAACCGATCGGCGGCGCCGGAGGCAAACGCCCGGCAGGTTGTCCGGACCGGACAAGCGGTGCATTCAGGTCGACGGCGACAGACCGTGGCGCCGAGGTCCATGATGGCTTGCGTGTAGTCCGCCGCCCGGTCCGGCGGCGTATGGGCCTCCGCCAGTCGCCAGAGCGTCGCCGACGTGGCCGCGGCGCTCACGGGACCTGCTACGCGGTGCTGCCGCGCCAGTACCCGTTTGACGTTGCCGTCGAGGATCGGCGCCCGGCGGTCGTATGCCTGGGCGACGATAGCTGCGGCGGTGGAACGGCCGATCCCGGGCAATGCCTCGATGTCCTCCGCCGTAACCGGAAAGACTCCGGCGTGCTCCCGGACGACGATTCGGGCGGTGCGGTATAGGTTGCGCGCCCGGGCGTAGTAGCCGAGTCCGCTCCACAAGTGCAGCACCTGGTCGAGTTCGGCCACGGCCAGGGCTTCGACGTCGGGGAATCGTTCGACGAACCGCTGAAAGTACGGCAACACCGTGGCCACCTGGGTCTGCTGGAGCATCACCTCGGACACCCACACGCGGTACGGAGTGCGCGGGTTCTGCCAGGGCAGGTCCTTGCGACCGTTGGCATCCCACCAGTCGAGCAGCCGCGATGCGAACTCGCCGTTCGTCGCGTGGTCCGTCACAGGAGACAAGTGCGGTTAGACTTCGCTTGAGTAGCTGGCCGAAGAGCTGAGTATGGACGCGCAGATTGGTGCCTGGGAACCCCCGGTGGCGTTGGCCGAGGCCCACGTCCGGGCGCTGGACGATGCCGTGCGGAGTATCGCGTCGGGCAGCGACACGTTGCGCCCGGGGGACGATGACGCCGTCCGGTTGCGCGAAGTCGTGAACGCGCAACCGGACGCCCGCGCAGGTCTCTTCGCCGAGCGCCCGTCGGATCAGTTGGCCGGCTGGCTCCGGGTGCTGACGCTGGCGGAAGAAGCCGTACCGGGTTGCACGGCTGGCGCCAAATCCCCGGTCATCGAGATTGCCCGCTTGTTGCGCGAACGCGGCGACTATCCCCAGGCATTGACTGCCTGGATCCGGTCCGTGAGCAACAACCGTTTCCTACCCTATGGCAGCCTCATGGATCGCTTGAAGGGCTGAAGGTCCGGGTATACTGCGCCCCCTTTTTCGCGGGCCCACCGAACGTGACCGACCGAACGGCCAGCAAACGCCGCAAGACCCTGGAGACGAGCATCGACGTCGACGTCAACCTGGACGGCCTTGGCCGCTCCGAGATCGACACGGGACTGCCGTTCTTCGAGCACATGCTGGACCAGGTCGCCCGCCACGGCCGCATCGACCTCGACATCGCCGCACATGGCGACCTGGACGTGGATCCTCACCACACCGTCGAGGACGTGGGCATTACGCTTGGCCAGGCGGTGGCCGAGGCGGTGGGCGACAAGCGGGGCATCTTCCGCTACGGGCAGGCGTACGTCCCCTTGGACGAGGCACTCTCAAGGGTCGTGGTCGACTTCTCCGGTCGTCCGGGGCTCGAGTACCACGTCGAGTTCAGCCGCGCGCGGGTCGGCGAGTTCGATGTCGATCTCCTGCACGAGTTCTTCCAGGGATTCGCCAACCACGCCCAGGTGACCCTGCACATCGACAATCTGCGCGGCACCAATTCGCATCATCAAGCCGAGACGGTCTTCAAGGCGTTCGGCCGGGCGCTGCGCATGGCGCTTGAGCGGGATCCCCGCACACCCGACACGCCGTCCACCAAGGGAACGCTCTAATGTGCCGCTTCCAACGCGATCGTCAGGTCGCGCTAGGGGGTCGAACCGCATCGTGCTCCTGATCCCCGCCATCGACCTGAAGGATGGTCAGTGCGTGCAGTTGCGCCAGGGCGTCATGGCCTCCGCGACGACCTATTCCGACGATCCGCCGGGCATGGCCAGACGATGGGTGGATGCCGGGGCCCGCCGGCTCCACGTCGTCGATCTCGACGGCGCCTTCGCCGGACGGCCCGTGAACCACGATCTGGTGTCCGGCATCGTCGCCGCTGCAGCCGGTGTCCCGGTGCAGGTGGGCGGCGGTATTCGCGACGTCACGGCAGCCGCCGGCTACCTGGACGCGGGGGCGAGCCAGGTGATCGCCGGCACCCGCGCGGCGGAGGATCCGGACTTCCTCCGCGCGCTCGCCGCGGCCTATCCCGGTCGCGTGATTCTCGGTCTCGATGCCCGCGACGGACGCGTTGCGACGCGGGGATGGGCAACGGACAGCGAGGTCGATGCGTTGGACTTCGTCGGATCCCTCGGCGGCATTGGGCTCTTTGCCATCGTCTACACCGACATCCGCCGCGACGGCATGCTCACCGGCGTCAACGCGGCCGCCACCCGACGGGTCGCGGAGGCGGCATCCGTGCCCGTCATCGCCTCGGGTGGAGTCCGCAGCCTCGACGATCTGAGTTCGCTCAAGGCGCTCGGTCTGGCAGCGGAGAAGCTGATCGGGGTGATCAGCGGTTCGGCACTCTACGAAGGCACGTTGGACTTCACCGACGGGCAGTGTCTGCTCGACGCGTCGGCCGGTCAGGGAGCGTCCGACTGATCCGGTCGTGCTGGCGGCTCTTTCCACACCACCCGCCGGGCGGCCATGAAGTTCACCGCCACGCCGGCAAGGACACCGGTCGGTAGCGCGAGGAACCAGGGTGCGCCCAGGTTGTAGACCAGCACGGACACCCCCCAGTTGGTGACCGCGCCCACGGTCTGACAGACGACATAGAGCAGCCAGCCGGAGGCGAGGGCATAGGTTCCCGTGCGTTGCACATCGCGGAAGGTGAAACGATTGTTCATCGCGTAGTTCTGGGTCATCGCGACGAGAACCGGCAGGGGCCGCGCCCAGGCGAACGGAATGCCGACGACGTTCAGCAGCAGTCCGGTGAGCAGTGTGTCCGTCACCAAGCCAAGCACACCGACGCTGCCGAAGCCCAGCCAACGCCTCGGGACCCGACCGCGGAACAGGAAATACTGCAGCGAAACCAGAACTTCCCAGAACACCGGAAGCGCCATCTTGCTCGTGCCGCCGATCCTTGCCTTGAAGGTCAAGGGCGACTCCGCGACGACCAGTCGTTGGCGGGAAGCCGCGAGGAAGTCCAACAGAAACTTGTAGCCACCGGTTTCGAAATGGTCCGCGACCTCGTCCCAGGCGGCTCGCTTCACCGCGAAGCAGCCGGCCAACGGATCCTTGACGCCACGGGGCCAGGTCGCGGTCCTTGCCAGCCACGACAACACGTTCGCCCCCCAAGACCGGTACCACGGCCAGTCCTCGGCAACGCTTGCCCCCGTGACGTTGCGCGAACCGACGGCGAGATCCGCACCCGAACGCAGGGCTTCGAACAGCGTGTCGACGATGGCGGTGTCGTGCTGGCCGTCGCCGTCGAGGACTGCGATATGCGACTCGATGGTGCTCGCCAATCCCGTGCGGATCGATTCCGCGAGCCCCGGGGGGCAGCGGACGACGTGCAGGTCGACGCCAACCCGAGCGGCGGTGGCGCATGCCTCGGCCACGGTACCGTCGGTCGAGTCGCTGTCCAGCAGGTAGACCCGACGGTGGCCAGCCGTAGAGGCGAGCTGGGCGAGGAACTTGCCGATGGCGCCTTCCTCGTTGAGTACCGGGACGAGGATCGCCTCGTCGGCGCGCGAAACCTGTCCAGGCGGCTGCTGGGCCTCGGGTGGTGATTCCATGGCGTCAAGGAGACCGGGGGCGACGATCGCCCCTGCTCGGCGCCCTTATGTGTTCTCCCCCTTGGCCAACGCCGCCCTGGCCGCTGCGAACAGACGCTCGTCGTAGTCATCTCGCGGCTCGTTCTCGTTGGCGCGCACGACGATGTGCGGGGCGACGCCGTCGGGCGCGAGCGAAATCCCCAATGGGGTGAGGTAGCGGGCGGTGGTGAGCTTGATCGCGCGACCCTCGAAGCGCATCACCGATTGCACCGAGCCCTTGCCGAAGCTGGTCGTGCCGAGCAGAGTGGCGCGTTCGCGGTCCTTCAGGGCGCCGGCGACGACTTCCGCCGCCGACGCCGAGTTGCCGTTGATGAGTACGGCTAGCGGCGCACCCTGCAGGATGTCCTCCGAGTCGGCGTCGTAGTCCACGCGGTCGTCGGCGTCGCGTCCTTCCGTGGATACGATCAGGCCACCGGCGAGGAACGCATCGGCGACGTCGACGGCCGACTCCAGCAGGCCGCCCGGGTTGTTGCGCAGATCGAGGATCAGACCGGTAAGCGGGTCGTCGCGTTGCAGTTCCTCGACGATCGCGGCGAGGGCGGACCCGCTGGTCGTGTCGAACTGCGACATGCGCACATAGCCGAGGCCGGGCGACAGCAGCCTCCCCGTCACGCTGGCGATCCGGTCCCGGGTGAGGTCGAAGTCCAAGGACGCGCGTTGCGACATGCGGTTCACCCGCAGGTGGACCGTGGTCCCCGGTTCGCCGCGAATATCGTTGATCGTCTCGTCGAGCGTCCGCCCCTTGAGCGAGGTGTGGTCGACCTCGATCAGCCGGTCGCCGGCGACGATGCCCGCGCGTGCGGCGGGAGTGCCGTCCAGGGGACTCAACACGGTGATGTAGCCATCCACCATGCCCACTTCGAGGCCGATGCCGCCGAAGTGACCACTGGCATCCTGTTCGAGGGCGAGCAGCCCATCCTCGTCGAGAAACCCGGAATGCGAGTCGAGCCCATCGACCATGCCGCGGATGGCGTCGTCGACCAGGTCGGCGCTCGTCACGTCTTCGACGTAGTTGTCGCGAATTTCGCGGGACACGCTGACGAGCAGCCGCTCGCGCATTGCCGACTCGTCGTAGTAGCTGATCGTCCAGAACGCGGCGATGCCGATGCACAGGCCGCCGACCATGCTGATGACGACGCCAAGCAGGGTGACCGGTCGCAGAGTCATGGCGCGATGATAGCGTAGGCCGAGACTTTCGCGCGGGAACGGCGGGTCCGCGCCCCTACGCGTCGCGTCTGCCATGTGTCACCATCGAGGCGTATCGGAGGAGTCAGACATGCATCCGTATTCCCCCCCGTTGGACGACATGGCGTTCGTGCTGTTCGAACTGCTCGACGCCGAGACGGAGTGGTCGGCCATGCCGGCGTTTGCCAAAGTTGACAAGGCGCTCGCGCTCGCCGTGCTGGCCGAGGGCGGCAAACTCGCCGCGAACTCCATGGCGCCGCTCTATCAGCCGAGCGATGCCGAGGGCGCCCATTGGGCGAACGGGACGGTGCAAGCGCCCACGGGCTTCAAGGATGTGTTCCGGGAGCTCGCCGACGGTGGCTGGTTCGGCGTTGCCGGCAACCCGGAATACGCAGGCCTTGGCCTGCCGAAGATGCTCACCGTGCCCCTGGAGGAGATGTTCTGGGGTGCCAATTCCAGCCTCTTTCTCTACGGCGCGCTGACCGTCGGCGCGGCGGTTTGCATCGACACCCACGGCGACGAGGAACTGAAGCGTACCTACCTGCCAAAGCTCTACGGCGGGCAGTGGACGGCGGCGATGGCCCTGACCGAGGCCCACGCGGGCACCGATCTCGGCATGATCCGTACCCGTGCGGCACCCACCGCCGACGGCACCTTCGAGATCACCGGCACCAAGATCTTCATCACCAGCGGCGAACACGACCTGGCGGACAACATCGTCCACCTCGTTCTCGCCAAGCTGCCGGATGCGCCCGCCGGTAGTCGCGGCATCTCGCTGTTCCTGGTGCCGAAGTTCCTCGCCGGCGGCACCCGAAACGCCTTCGCGAGCGCCTCGATCGAACACAAGATGGGTATCCGAGGCAGCGCGACGTCGGTGATCAACTACGACGCGGCCATCGGACACCTGGTCGGCGGTCCCAATCGGGGTCTCGCCAACATGTTCACAATGATGAACCATGCGCGCCTCGCGGTGGGCATCCAGGGCCTCGGGCTCGGCGAGTTGGCGCTGCAGAGTTCGACGGCCTATGCCCGCGAGCGGCTGCAGGGCCGGTCGTCGACGGGGCCGAAGAACCCGCAGGGGGAAGCGGACTCGATCCTGGTTCACCCCGACGTTCGCCGCATGCTGTTGACCCAGCGCGCCTTCACCGAAGGCGGACGCGCCTTCGCGGCCTACGTCGGTTTGCTGCTCGACCGCGCGAAACACGCTGCTTGCGCAGAGAAACGCGAGGCCGCACAGGCCGCGGTGGACCTGCTCATGCCGGTAGTCAAGGCGTTCGTCACCGACCGTGGCATGGAGGGCACGCTGCATGCCCAACAGATCTACGGCGGCCACGGCTACATCGTCGAACACGGCGTCGAGCAGATCGTCAGGGACGCCCGCATCGCCCAGATCTACGAAGGCACCAACGGCATCCAGGCACTGGACTTCACCGCCCGCAAGGTACTCCGCGATGGGGGTCGGGCGCTGCAGGGCCTGCTCGCCGACATGCGCGAGACCCAGGTGCACGAGGAGTTCGCGGCACCGCTCGATGAGGCGTTCGACGCGATCACCGCCGCCACGCAGGGTCTGCTCGCGGGTTCCGCGCAGGATCCCGACATGCCGGGGGCCGTGTCAGTCGACTTCCTCGAACTGGTCGGTCTCGGGGTTTACGCCTGGCTTTGGGCACGCATGGCCGAGATCGACACTCCCGGTGAGGGCGGTCGTTCCAAGGTCGAGGTCGCGCGGTTCTTCTACGCCAAGCTGCTACCCAAGGTGTTCGCGCTGCAACGCACCATCGCCGCGGGCTCGACCAGCGTCATGGCGCTGGCGGAGGACAAGCTCTAGCGCTTTTGAGCGGTCTCCATCTCGAGCGCCCGTCAACCGTGGGAGCGACGCTTGTGGTCGCCCGTGTCGGCACCCGCAACCGCGTCGTTTCGCCAAGACGGGCGACCACAAGGGTCGCCCCTACGGGAACTCTGTTCAACTGTCGAGGAGTCGCTCGCGAAATGCGCTAGCCCGTGAGTCGTTCGCGCAGCCGTGCGTAGATGCCGCCGAACGCGCCGTTGCTCATGATGACGACGTGGGTGGGACGTTTGGAGCCGTCTTCGAGTGCCGCGATTTTCGCGGTCAGGACGGCCACGTCGTTCTCGACCGTTGCGGGAACGAGGCTGGCCCGGGCGATCTCGGCGACATTCCATTGGATGTTCTCGCTTCGAAACCAGATGGACTCGTCGGCGGCGACGCAGCAGTTGGTGAGATCCTCGCGCAGCGTGCCCAGGGACATGGTGTGCGTACGTGGCTCGATCACCGCGACGATGCGATCGTTGCCCACCTTGGCGCGCAGGCCTTCCAGGGTGGTCCGGATGGCTGTGGGATGGTGTGCGAAGTCGTCGTAGACCTTCAGGGCCGGCCGGTCGACGATCAGTTCCATGCGCCGCTTCGGTCCGGCGAACGAACCCAGGGCGGAAATGGCGGTCTCCGGGTCCACGCCGGCGTGGTGGACCGCCGCCATCGCCGCCAGCGCGTTGTCGACGTTGTGCCGGCCGATCAGCGACCACGAAACCGCGCCGACGTTGTCGTCGTTCAACCAGACGTTGAAACGGCTGGCATCGGACGCGATGCCCCGGGCGCGCCATTGGTCGCCGGTGAGTTCGGGATCGACCCCCGGTATGCGGCGTTTGGTGCCGGGCCCGAATCTCGTCACGGTTGTCCAGCAACCGCGCCTCAGGACCTCGTCGACGTTGCGGTCGCCGGTGGGCGCGATGATCAGCCCATTGCCCGGAACGCTGCGCACCAGGTGGTGGAACTGGAACTGGATCTGGGCGAGGTCGTCGAAGATGTCGGCGTGATCGTATTCCAGGTTGTTCAGCACCAGCGTCCGCGGACGGTAGTGCAGGAACTTGGATCGCCGGTCGAAGTATGACGTGTCGTATTCGTCCGCCTCGACGACGAAGTGCCGGCCGGTGCCGAGACGCGCGGACGCCTCGAAGTTGCCGGGCAGGCCGCCGATGAGGAATCCCGGATCGAGTCCGCCCTCCTCGAGGATGTGCGCGATCATGCTGGCGGTGGTGGTCTTGCCGTGGGTGCCGGCGACGGCGATCGTCCAGCGGTCCCGGAGCACGGTGTTGCCCAGCCACTCGGCGCCGGAGATGTACGGAACGTTGTTGTCGAGAACGTGCTCGATCGCCTCGTGACCACGGGGCAGTTCCGCGTTGCCGATCACCGCGAGGTCGGGGGTGGGCTGCATCTGCCCGGGCTCGAATCCCTCGAATACTTGGACGCCGGTGGCGGCAAGCTGGTCGCTCATGGGCGGGTACAGGGCCTTGTCGAAACCACTGACCTGGTGGCCCTGCTGCTTCGCCAGCAGCGCGAGGCTGCCCATCAGCGTGCCGCCGATGCCGAGGAAATACAGCCGCATCAGCGCACCGCCTCGAGACTCGCACTGATGGCCGGGCCGAGGATGCTCTGCGCGACGACCGCCCCGGTGAGCCATGTGACGGCCGAAAGCACGATGCCGACCCAGAGCCGCGTCGACAGCGCCCGGTGCAGGATGAAACCGACCACGACCAGACCCCAGATCGTCAGGATCCATCCAACGCCCTGCCGGGGCGTGCCGGTCAGCGTTCCCCACGTCAGCGACGTCAGTGCGACGATCAACACATTGGTACCGACGATCATCGCCTTGGTGCCGACGATGGCCCCTAGGGTGGCTGGAAACCGCGGCTCCTGGTTGCGCAGATAGAGGACGAACCAGGCCATGCCGGCCGTGACGGCAAGCCCGATGAACACCCAGTTCAGCGCCAACAGGGGCGACAGCGTCGGGTAGGCGACCCGGAACGAGAGCACGCCGATCATCAGGTGGGCGACGATCACGGTGGACAGGAACCAAGTATGTGTCGGTACCGTTTCCGGGCCATCGCGCAACAGGCAGATGTTCCAGAACAGACGAAGAACAGCCGTCATGGATTCATTGTGGCACAGTTCATGAGCGCGGTTGTTTTGCGCCAACGTTTTTGTCGATATTCGCTGCATGGGAGTCGCCGTGTCGTCGGCCAGGAGAAATGCGTTCTACGCCCAGTCCGGTGGGGTCACCGCCGTCATCAACGCCTCGGCCTGCGGTGTCATCGAGACGGCACGACGCCATGCTGACCGCATCGGCACGGTGTTCGCCGGCAGGAACGGCATACTGGGCGCCCTGCGCGAGGACCTCATCGACACCGGCGCGGAGACGGAAGAGGCCATCGCCCGTCTGCGCACCACCCCCGGCGGGGCGTTCGGCTCCTGCCGTTACAAGCTGAAGTCGCTTGACGAGGCGGACGGTGAACGGGAATACCGGCGCCTGATCGACGTCTTCCGCGCCCACGACATCGGCTACTTCTTCTACAACGGCGGTGGCGACTCCCAGGATACCGCGCACAAGGTGTCGCTGCTCGGAGAACGTCTCGGCCATCCCGTCGTCTGTATCGGCATCCCCAAGACCGTGGACAACGACCTCGCCATGACGGACACCTGCCCCGGGTTCGGCTCTGTCGCCAAGTACGTCGGCGTGTCAGTCCGCGAGGCGGCGCTCGACGTCGCCTCGATGTGCGACACCTCGACCAAGGTGTTCATTCTCGAGGTCATGGGGCGCCACGCGGGCTGGATCGCCGCCGCGGGAGGATTGGCCAAGCGGCACCGTGACGATGCCCCGCACATCATCGTCTTCCCCGAGGTGCCCTTCGACGAAGCCGACTTCCTCGCCAGGACGAAGCGCACCGTGGAGCGTGTGGGCTACTGCGTGATCGTCGCTTCCGAAGGGGCCCGGTACGCGGATGGACGGTTTCTCGCGGACACGGGAGGAACCGACGCCTTCGGGCATGCCCAGCTCGGCGGTGTGGCGCCGATGCTGGCGCAGCTGGTGCGTGGACGACTGGGCTACAAGTTCCACTGGGCACTCACCGACTACCTGCAACGCGCGGCACGCCACATAGCCTCCGCCACGGACGTGGAACAGGCCTATGCCGTGGGGCGCCACGCCGTGGAACTCGCCCTTGCCGGGCGCAACGCCGTCATGGCGACCATCGTCAGGACTTCGGACGAGCCCTACCGCTGGGAACTCGGCGACGCACCGCTGGAACGGGTCGCCAACGTCGAGCGCAAGATGCCCAAGGCGTTCATCGGCCGCGACGGCTTCGGCATCACCAGGGCCGCACGCCGCTACCTCGAACCCCTGGTGGCGGGCGAGGACTATCCCCCCTTCGTCGACGGTCTGCCGGACTACGCGAGCCTCGCCAATCGACCGGTGGCGAAACGCCTTGAACGATTCCCGTAGGGGACGGGCTTGTCCCGTCCCGTTGTCAGGCAGACGGGAGTGTCCGAAACAGGCGGCCACAAGGGTCGCCCCTACGGGCCTTCATCGTGCGACTCAATGGGTTGCGAATTTGCTCCATGGAAGGGGAGACCGCGCACCCTTGCGGGCGCGTTGTGGTCGACCGTGTCTTTTACGCGTGGGGCTGCCAACGTTCAGGGCCTGTTCAGACCACACCTGCCACGCTCCGTCGCTTGATCCATGGATTTGTCGATGAACGCTCGAAGAGTTGCCGTCGTTTGTGCGCTCGCCTCGATCGCCTCGATCGCCACCGCCGCCGCTGACGCTCCCCCCGCCTACGATAGCTTCGTCATTGACACCGGCGAGGCGGCCTCGCACACCGTGCTGCATGGTCGCATCACCGGGGGAAGCGTCGACGACTTCGCGGTCTTCCGCCACCGCGACCAGGACCGGCGCATGGCGGTGTACACGTTCGAGAGCGGCCGATGGCGTCAGACACACGTTGCGGACGTGCCCGATGACGTGATCTTCGTGGACATGATGGAACTCGGCGGCATCGACCGGTTGCTGATGTTCCGCCGCGGCCACATCGAGTGGCTCGACCCGGAGACCTGGACGCGTCGCCCACTCGTGGCCGCTTCCGCCATCTACAACGTGCCGCCGCTCGATGTACCCGATGTGGAGATCGCCCGCGACCTGAACGACGACGGGCTTGACGACATCGCGCTCCCCGACTTCGACGGCCACACGGTCTGGGTCCAGCGTTCGGACGGCAGTCTTTCCGATCCCATGCGACTGGGTGCCGAGCATTCCGCCCGAGTCGGCTTTCGCTCGTCAACGTATCGGGCCTCGGACATCTACCAGTTGGACCACGACGGCGATGGCCGGGTCGACCTGGCGTTCTGGCGTGCCGGCGGAATGACCGTGTTCCGGGGTACGGACACCGGGTTCGACACCGAACCGGTGCTGGTCGACTTGCCGCTCGCCGTGTCCACGGACGACGTCACGGTAAGTTTCGGCTTCGGCGGCGATATCGACGAGACGCGCACGATGCTGTACACGGTCGGCGACATGAACGGCGACGGCGTGGGCGACCTGGTGACCAACACGCTGGAAATCGGTGGGCTCTTCGACCAGTCGTCCCGCTACGACTTCTACTTCGGCAAACGACGGCAAGGGGGCACGGTATTCGAGCCCGAACCCGCGACGTCGATCTCTTCCGCGGGCGTGCAGGGCGTCTTCGAGCGGTCCGACTTCGACGGCGACGGAGCGGTCGACTTCGGCATGACCTCCTTCAAGCTGGGCATTGGCAAACTCATCACCGTCCTGTTGAGGGGTTCGGTCAGCTTCAACATGGACTTCTACTTCATGAGGAACGACGCCTACCCCGTGGACCCCCACGTTCGCCGCCGGGTCAAGCTCCACCTCGACCTCGGATCGGGTCGCGTGGGCGGCAACTGGGTGTCTGTGGGCGACCTCACCGGCGATGGCATCAAGGATCTGGTCGTGCAGGTCGACGCCTCGAGATGCGACATCTACCCGGGAAGCGCCGACGAGCACGTGTTCGCCGAGGAACCCTTCCCAGTCGACGTGCGGTTCTCGGACCAAGGCAACGTCCGACTAGCCGACCTCAACGGCGACGGGCGCGACGACATGTACATGGCCTTCCGCCTCGAGGACGGCGTGTCCCGGCGGATCGGGGTCGCGCTCAGTACCCCGTAGGGGCACCGCGCGCCAGAATGGCGCGTTGCGCGCGCCCGACCGGCGCGTTGCGGTCGCCCATTTCCCCAGTCAGCCGCCGAGGGCCGCAAGCAGCAATAGCGCGACGATGTTGATGATCTTGATCATCGGGTTGACCGCCGGGCCCGCGGTGTCCTTGTAGGGGTCGCCAACGGTGTCGCCGGTGACCGCCGCCATGTGGGCTTCCGAGCCCTTGCCGCCGTGGTTGCCGTCCTCGATGTACTTCTTGGCGTTGTCCCAGGCGCCGCCCCCGGCCGTCATGGAGATGGCCACGAACAGGCCCGTGACGATGGTCCCGAGGAGCATCGCGCCGACGGTGGTGAGCGCCTGGGTCTGGTCGTACAGGGAGACGACGAAGTACACGACGATGGGCGCCAGCACCGGCAGCAGCGACGGCACGATCATCTCGCGGATGGCCGAGCGGGTCAGGAGGTCGACGGCGCGGCTGTAGTCGGGCCGGCCTGTACCCTCCATGATCCCGGGGATCTCACGGAACTGGCGGCGCACCTCCTCCACCACGGCGCCGCCGGCGCGACCGACGGCCTGCATGCCGAGCGCGCCGAAGAGATAGGGCAGCATGCCGCCGATGAGCAGGCCGACCACCACGAATGGGCTCGACAGCGTGAAGTCGAATGTGAGTTCGGGGAAGTAGTGCTCGAGGTCCTGGGTGTAGGCCGCGAACAGCACGAGCGCGGCGAGACCCGCGGAGCCGATGGCGTAGCCCTTGGTCACCGCCTTGGTGGTGTTGCCGACCGCGTCCAGCGCATCGGTCGTCTTGCGCACGTCCTCGTCGAGGTCCGCCATCTCGGCGATGCCCCCGGCGTTGTCGGTCACCGGGCCATAGGCGTCGAGGGCGACGACCATGCCGGCCAGCGCCAGCATGGTGGTGGCGGCGATGCTGATGCCGTAGATGCCCTCGAGCTGGTACGAGAGGACGATGCCGATGGCGACCACGATGGCGGGGATGGCCGTGGCTTCCATGGACACGGCGAGGCCCTGGATGACGTTGGTGGCGTGGCCGGTCTCCGATGAACGCGCCACCGAGCGCACCGGACGGTACTCGGTCGAGGTGTAGTACTCGGTGACCCAGACGATGAGTCCGGTGACCGCCAGACCGACGATGGCGCAGCCGAAATAGCCCAGGTAGTCGTCGCCGAACAGGTACTTGGTCACGCCGAAGATCAACGCTGCGGAGAGCACCGCGGTGGCGATGAACCCCTTGTACAACGCGCCCATGATGCTGCCACCACCGCCGAGGCGCACGAAGAAGGTGCCGAGGATGGACGCCAGGATGCAGACGCCACCGATGGCCAGCGGCATCTCCATGGCGGCGGCGAGGTTTTCCGTTCCCGAGAACGAGATCGTCGCCAGCAGCATCGTTGCGACCAGGGTCACGGCGTAGGTCTCGAACAGGTCCGCGGCCATGCCGGCGCAGTCGCCGACGTTGTCGCCGACGTTGTCGGCGATGACCGCCGCGTTGCGGGGATCGTCCTCGGGGATGCCGGCCTCGATCTTGCCCACGAGGTCGGCACCGACGTCCGCGCCCTTGGTGAAGATGCCGCCCCCCAGACGCGCGAAGATCGAAATCAGCGAACCGCCGAAGGACAGCGCCACCAGCGCTTCGATCAGCGTGCGTTCCGGTACGCCCACGGCGCCGAGGATCGCGTAGTACCCGGCGACGCCGAGCAGGCCGAGGCCGACGACCAGCATGCCGGTGACGGCGCCTGAACGGAACGCGATGGCAAGCGCGGGCTTGAGCCCTTCCCTGGCGGCCTCCGTGGTGCGCACGTTCGCCCGCACGGAGATGTGCATGCCGATGTAGCCGGCCGCACCGGACAGGACCGCACCGATCACGAAGCCGATGGCGGTCCAGTAGTCGATCGCGACCCACAGTACGATCGCGGCAACGACACCGACGATGCCGATGGTGCTGTATTGCCGGTTGAGGTACGCGGCCGCGCCTTCCTGGATAGCTTCAGCGATCTCGCGCATGCGCTCGCTGCCCGCGTTCGCGGCCAGCACCGAACGACTGGCGAGAACCCCGTAGACGAGCGCGAGCACGCCGCACCCAAGTGAAATGGTAAGGACATTCATGGACTATCGACCCGTGGCAAGTTGGTTGGGCGGGCGGACCCCGCGAAATCGGGCGACTCTACCTGACAGGGCAGCCGCGAACAACACGGACGCCGGTACGCGGGGTCATATCGGGGCAACAGGCGGTACCGACCGGGTCAACTACGGCACCACACTTCCAACGTGAGGTGGACCGTAGGGGCGACCCTTGTGGTCGCCCGTCTTGGCGAAACGACGCCCTGCGGGGTGCCGGCACGGGCGACCACAAGGGTCGCCCCTACGGGATGCCTCGTCGTTTCTGAAGCGAGACTAGACTCCTTGAGTTGCAAGTGGAAAATCGCTTCGAACTGCTCTTGAACGGCTCGCAAAAGCGAGACGCGCTCGCAAAGCGAGACGCACTAGCCCTTGTCCAGCAGATCGCGCAGATCGATGATCGCCGCGTTGACGCGGGAGACGTACGACGCGATCACCAGCGAGTGGTTGGCGAGGAAGCCGAAGCCGCCGCCGTTCAGGATCATCGGGCTCCAGATCGTCGCCTGGGTGGCTTCCAGTTCGCGGATGATCTGGCGCAGACTGACGCGGGCGTTCTTGTCGTCGAGGACGGATCCGAAGTCGTGCTCGACCGCCCTCAACAGGTGGTAGAGCGCCCAGGCCTGGCCCCGCGCCTCGTAGAAGACGTCGTCGATCTCGAACCAGCTGGTGCGGGTCTCCGTCTCTCCCCGGGTGTCCGTCGCCATGGTCGCGGTCGGGTCGCCGGCCAGGCCGAGATGGAGTTGGCGCTTGCCTACGCTCTGCGACAATCGCTGGGAGACGTCACCGAGGCGCGTCTCCACCCCCTGCAGCCAGCGTGCGAGGTTGTCGGCCCTGGCGTAGAACTGGGTGTCCTCGGAAGCGGGATCGGCGAGGCGCGATGCGTACTCGGCGATCCGCGTGCCGCCCTTGCGCAGTTCGTGCTCCGTGGCGGGGAAGATCCAGCTCGCATTGTCGTAGAAGAAATGCCCTTCCGCCTCGGCCAGGTCCGGATCCTCGGCGGATTGGCTCTGGGACCGGCTCAAGTCGTGGCGCAGCGCCCGGCTGATGTCGCGCAGGTGGGTCAGTACGCCGAATTCCCAGCTCGGCACGTTGTCGAGATAGAGCCCCGGCGGAGTGATGTCGTTGGACAGGTAACCGCCCCGCTTCTCCAGCAGAAGCTCGGTGAGCGCGGCCACGGTGGCCGCGGTGGTGTAGCCCGTGACGGGTTCGACGCCGTCGGCCCTGGCGCGCTCCTCGGCGGCGGCCACGGGGTCGAAGAGGTCGGGTTCGTAGGACCACCACCAGCCGATGATCACCACGGCGAGCACGTAGACGCCGGCCAGTGCGGCGATGGCCAGGCCAATGCTGCCGCGCAGCCGCTTGGTCCAGCGTTCCTCGTCGGCGGTGACGTAGGGACTCTTCCGCCAGAACTTCCAGTTGATCTTCATGGCACGTGCTCTACGCCTCGGCGCGGACCTCGAACATGACCCGGTACACTCCGCCGCCCTCGATGGTTGCGCCGAGAGACGCCCTCTCGAGGTCGGGGTCGAAGTCGAACAACATCAGGTGTTTGCCGCCCGGTGCCAGGGATACCGTTTCACCCGGCGCGAGGTGGAGGCTCGGCACCGGCCGCATGCGCATCATACCGTCCTCGTCGATGGTCTCGTGGATCTCCACGCGCAGCCCCTCGCCGCTGAAGCCCGTGATGGCAGCCGGCACCGTACCGATGTTGGTGATGTCGCAATAGCCCGCCGTGACCTCGCGGCCGGCGACCGGCGCACGGATCCAGGCGTCTTCCACCCGCAGCACCGGCTGGTCGGCGTCCGTCCCGCAGCCCACCAGGAGCATGGTGGACAGCACGGCCGCAAGACGGATCACGTCAATCCTCCGGCGGCGCGAGTAGGAGAACGGTGACCAAGGGAGGCCAGCCGATGGTCACCGCGCCACGGATTCGGCGCTCGCCCGGTGAGCGGTTCAACTGCTCGTAGATCCAGCGGGCGTCCTTGTCGCTGCCCACGCGGATGCTGACCCGGGCGTTGTCCTGGCGTGCATGTTCGCCGAACGCGGCAAGTTTGGCCGCCGCCTCGGGAGTCCGCTCGCTCACCTCCGCTGAGGTCAGTTCGAGGGTCAGGCGTTCCGCGCTCGACAGCATGGCAACCTGGTCGCGCATGGTGCGGATGCCGAGATGGGTGCGGTCGACGAGCGTCGCGCGGGCGAGCATGGAGCGCGCCCGCGCCCACTGCCCGCGCTCGATGGCGAGCCGGGTCAGGTGGATGTAGCGTTCGACGATGCGCTCGATCCCTTCGCGTGCGTCGGGGTTCTCCGGTGCCAGTTCCAATGCCCGGGTGTAGTAGAGGTGGGCGCTGTCGTCCTCCGGCGTCATCAGGCGGTCGTCCGCCAACGCACGCTCGCCCTGTTGCAGGAGCGAGCGTACGGCTTCCATGTCGATGACCGGCTCGGCGGGCGGTGCTTCCGGCGGTAGGGTGGGAGCCGCCGGCGGTAGCGTTTGTACGGGTGTCGGCACCACGCAGCCGCCGAGGGTTGCAACGAGGGTTGCAAGCAGTAGGACGCCGATGCACTGTGCTCTGCGAATGACCATGGGATTCGAGTGTATTCGACGGAACCGGGTGGCGGCGACCCCTGCGGTCGTTCGCGTCGTCGCGCTTTGCCTAGCCCTTGCCGCGACGACCGGTCATGCCGCGGAGTCGAGCGCCGTGGACTTCTCCGCGGTCAAGAACCCCCTGGCGTCCGAGCTTCTCGAGGTGGACGACGCGTTCGTCTTCTCATCCCGACTGGACGGGGACCGCGTGGTCGCACGTTGGGATGTTCCACCGGGCTACTACCTCTACCGACGGCACTTCGGAGTGTCCGGCGTGGACGGCGTCGAGCTCGGCGACCTGGCCATCCCACCGGGACGCCCCCATGTCGATGAGTTCTTCGGCGAGTCCGAGGTCTATTTCGACGGTGTCGAGATCAGCGCCGGCATCATGGCGACGACGGCCAACCAGGGAACCGTCAGCTTCCGCTACCAGGGATGCGCGGAGCAGGGCTTCTGCTATCCGCCCACGGTCAAGGTGGCGTCGTTCGTGTTCGCCGACGCCACGCTCGACTCCGGGGCCACGTCACCGGCCTCGGCTAGGTACGTCGTGCTGCTGGTGGTGTTGGCGGGAGTTGGCATCAGTGCCGTATTTCTGAGAAGCAAAAGCAGATAACTTCGGCGAACGTGCTGTTATCTTGCGGTCAACCTGCCATAATTCCGGCGTCGATGACGCTTTTGGAGTAGGCGTGGCCAAAATCCTGGTTCTCCACGGACCGAACCTGAACCTGTTGGGAACCCGCGAGCCGGACCTCTATGGCGCGGACACACTCGCCGACATCGACGCGAGGCTCGCCGAGCAGGCGGGGGAGTCCGGGCATGATCTCGCGACCTTGCAGAGCAATGCGGAACACGAACTCGTCGACGCCGTGCAACGGGCCAAAGCGGACGGCGTTGCCCACATCGTGATCAACCCGGCCGCCTTCACGCACACCAGCGTCGCCCTGCGCGATGCGTTGCTGTCGGTTGAGATCCCCTTCATCGAGGTGCACCTGTCCAACGTCCACGCCCGCGAGCCCTTCCGCCACCATTCGTACTTTTCGGACATCGCCACCGGGGTGGTCGCGGGCCTTGGTGCGAAGGGTTACAAATACGCGCTGGCGGCCGCCATTGCGGCGATTGACGAGGGGGGCTGACCACCATGGACTTGCGCAAGGTCAAGAAACTGATCGAGTTGGTGCAGGAGTCGGGTATCACCGAGCTGGAGGTGCGCACGGGCGACGAGCAGATCCGCATATCGCGTGCGTCGACCGTGGCAGCGACCGTGGCGGATAGTGCGCCGCCACTCGTGTCGAGTGCGCCGGCGAGTGAGGAACCGTCGCGGGAGTCGGGGCCGGGCACGGTCATCGCCGCTCCCCTCGCGGGAACCTTCTACCGCTCCCCCGCACCCGGCGAAGCGCCCTTCGTGGACGTCGGCGACACCGTCGCCGTGGGTGACGTGCTGTGCATCGTCGAGAGCATGAAGATGATGAACCACGTCGAGAGCGAGTGCGCCGGCGAGGTCGCCGAGGTGCTCGTCGGCAACGGCAAGCCCATCGAGTCGGGAACCGCCTTGTTCCGAATTCTCTGACCAGCACATGCCCTGGTTGCGGCTGCGCGTGGCCGTCCCCGAAGAACGAGCCGACGAGATCGACGATCGTCTGCGCGGCGCGGGTGCGGGCGCCGTGTCCATCCTGCCGGACGAGACCGCCACCGACGTGCTGGAGCCACCGCCGGACCGGACGCCGCTGTGGAGCAGCGTGCGCGTCGAGGGACTGTTCCCGGTCACCGCCGACCTGTCGTCGTTGACCGGCCTGGAGTTCGAGATCGACTTCATCCCGGACCGGGATTGGTCGGAGACCTGGCGTGAAGGCATCGGGCCACTGCGCTTCGGGCGCCTGCTGGTGTTGCCCACAGGGGACGCGACCGTTGCGGCGCCCGGAGAGATTGTCCTGCGCCTGGACCCGGGACTGGCATTCGGTACTGGCACACATGCTTCGACGGCACTGTGTCTCGACTGGCTTGCGGGGAGGTCCATCCGCGGGCGGCGGGTCCTGGACGTGGGCTCCGGCTCCGGCGTCCTCGCCATCGCCGCCGGTCTGCTGGGCGGGCGCGTCTTGGCTATCGACCACGATCCCCAGGCGCGACGCGCGACGCTGACTAACGCAGGGCGAAACGGCGTCGACATCGACGTGGTTGACGACCTCGCCGGCGTCCACGGGCGTCACGACGTGGTTCTTGCCAACCTGGTGGCGGACACGATCCGCAACCTGGCGGTGGCGCTGGTCGAACGCTTGGCACCGGGCGGCGACCTGGTGCTTTCGGGCATACTAGCCTCGCAGACGAGGTGGGTGATGGCCGCGTTCTCCGATTTCCCAGATTGTCGATTCGAGCCGCCGGTCGTCCGCGACGGTTGGGCCCTCCTGCAGGCGCGATGTCCGAATCCGAACCACTGATCACCCAGTGCCCCAAGTGCCAGACGCGCTTCCGCGTCACCGGGGAGCAACTCGACACGGCGGCCGGGCGCGTCCGCTGCGGCGCTTGCCTGGCGGTTTTCCAGGGTCGCGCCGCGTTGGCCGAGGACGCGTTGGCCGAGGCGCTGCCGGCACAAGCCGAGGCGGTTTCGGCGCCACCGGTCGAGACCGCCCTGGATTCGCTTCCCGAACCTGTCGCGGAACCGTTGGTCGACGCTTCCTCCGAGGACGATGCCGCTGTGCCGGCGATGGCCCCCATGCCGCCCGTCGTGGCGACCAACGCTCGAAAGCCTCGGCCGGTCGGCGCGTTGCTTGCGGGTCACCTGGTGGCGTGGGCGTTGCTGGCGGCAGGCGTTCTGGCGCTGCAATTCGACACCTGGTCTCGGGATCCGGTCATGCGCGATGTCTACGAACGGATCGGTGACCTGGTCGATGCCGAGCTGCCGGCATTCGCGGACCTGGAGTCGATTCGCTTCACCGTCACGTCGGTCGCGCCACGACAGGGACCACCCGAGCTACTGGAGTTGGAGGCGAATCTCGTCAGCACGGCCGCCATGCGCCAGTCCCTGCCGATGCTCTTGGTGCGCTTCCTGGAGGAGGACGGCGACACATTGGCGGAGCAGCGTGTGCAGCCGGCCGACTACCTGCCGAACCCGAGGGGCAGTCGCACCATGCGCCCGGGCGTTCCGATCGGCATCTCCCTGCGGTTGACGGACCCGGGTGCCGCAGCGGTCGCCTACTCGGTGACGTTCCAATGAGCAATCACGGAGACGGTCTGCGCGGGGTGCGGCGCGCCCTGCTAAGCGTTTCGGACAAATCCGGCGTCGCAGCCTTCGGCCATGGTCTGGTCGCCTCCGGTGTCGAGATCATCTCGACCGGCGGTACGGCGCGGGCCTTGGCCGAGGCTGGCGTCGCGGTCACCGACGTCGCCGCCGTCACCGGCTTTCCGGAGATCATGGACGGTCGCGTCAAGACGCTGCACCCGAAGATTCACGGCGGCATCCTGGCGCGCCGTGACGTGGACGCCGGGGTGCTTGCCGAACACGGCATCGAGGGCATCGACCTGGTGGCCGTCAATCTCTATCCGTTCGAGGAGACCGTGGCCCGAGACGACTGCACCCTCGACCTGGCGGTGGAGAACATCGACATCGGCGGACCCGCGATGTTGCGAGCCGCGTCGAAGAACCATCGGGACGTCCTGGTGTTGGTCGACCCGGACGACTACGGCGCCGTGTTGGACGTGGTCGCACGGGGTGGCACGTCGTTCGACTACCGTCTTCGCATGGCGCTGAAGGCGTTCCGCCACACGGCCGCCTACGAGAACGCGATTGTCCGCTACCTGGAGACCCAGGCTTGAGGGTGATGGTTGTCGGTTCCGGGGGTCGCGAGCATGCGCTGGCCTGCACCGTGGCGCGCTCGGACGCCGTGGAGGAGGTGTTCGTGGCGCCGGGCAATCCGGGCACCGCCGCCGAGTCCAAGGTGGCGAACGTCGACCTGGCGCCGGACGACTTCGAGGCCCTGGCGTCCTTCGCCGAACGCCGCGACATCAGTCTCACCATAGTCGGTCCCGAGGTGCCCCTGGTCGCCGGGGTCCGCGACCACTTCGACGCTCGCGGCCTCGTCTGCTTCGGCCCGTCCCGTGCCGCGGCGCAGCTCGAGGGGTCGAAGTCGTTCGCCAAGCGTTTCATGGCCCGCCACGGCATTCCCACGGCGGCCTGCGAGGTGTTCACGGAAATCGCCGCGGCGGAAAGCCACATCCGTGATCGTGGCGCGCCCATCGTCGTCAAGGCCGACGGCCTGGCGGCGGGGAAAGCCGTTGTCGTGGCCCGGACCGTCGATGAAGCCCTAGGAGCCGCGCGGAATATGCTATCCGGCGAGGGATTCGGGGACGCAGGCCGCCAGGTCGTCATCGAGGACTTTCTCGACGGCGAGGAGGCGAGCTTCACCTGCATCTGCGACGGCGAACGGGCAGTGCCCTTCGCGTCGTCCCAGGACCACAAGCCGCGCGACGAGGGGGACACCGGCCCCAACACCGGCGGCATGGGAGCGTATTCGCCTGCACCGGTGGTCACGCCGGTCGTGCATGAGCGCATCATGGCCGAGATCGTCGAGCCGTTGATGCGCGGCGCGGCCGCCGATGGTCTGCCGTACCAGGGTTTTCTTTACGCGGGGTTGATGATCGCGCCGGACGGCTCGCCGAGGGTCGTCGAGTTCAACTGCCGCTTCGGCGATCCCGAAGCCCAGCCGGTGCTCAGCAGATTGCGCTCCGACCTCGCCGACCTCTGCCTGCGCGCGGTGGATGGCCGCGGCCTCGAAGGGGCGACCCCCGAGTGGGACGAACGGGCCGCCCTCGGCGTCGTGCTCGCGGCGGGCGGGTACCCGTTGCATTACGCCAAGGGCGATGCGATCTCGGGCCTCGACGACGACCTGCCGGACACCAAGGTCTTCCACGCGGGAACGGCGGCTACCGACGCGGGCATCGTGACCGCGGGTGGGCGAGTGCTGTGCGTGGTGGGTCTCGGTGAAGACATCGCGGCGGCCCAGCGCTTGGCGTACCAGCGGGTGTCGGGCATCCGGTGGCGGCAGATGGCCTACCGCCGGGACATCGGATATCGCGCACTCAGAAGGGTTGTTGGCTGACAGACGTCCGTGCGCCGCGCAGGCACTCTCGGGTTCTTTGTCAAGAACGAGGTGCAGTGTGATCGACGAACTCAGAACCTTCGAACCCTTCCGTTCCCTGGACCGTACCGCGCTGTCGACCGTGGCGCGGCATGCCGACCGCTTGCGCCTGCCCGAGCAACGCACGCTGCGGCGACGAGGACAGCAGCTGGCCAAGGAACTATTCCTCGTGGACGGCGTCGTCGCCGTGCGCAACGGCACGGGTACGGCACGTGTCAGCGCCCGCGCGAGCGAGGGACGTTCGCTCAACTCCCACGCGCCGGACGACGCGGAGATCTCGACCGTCACGGCGGTGGAGATGATCGCCATCGATCTGTCGTCGATCCGGCATCTGCTGGACGGCGGCGACGAAGTCTCCACGCCGGAGGTCGCGAGCATCGACGACTGGATGCACGCGCTTCTTCAGGGACCGGTGATGCGCTGGTTTCCGCCTACCGTGTGGGCAAGGCTGCTGCGCACCGGGACCATCAGGCACATGGTCGCCGGCGAACCGGTCCTGGCGCGTGGCGAGGTCGCGGAGAACGTACTCGTCGTCGCGCAAGGATCCGTCCGCTTCGCCGGCGAAAGGCTGACCACCGGCGAGTTCTTCGCCGAGGAGTCCGCCATGACGCAGCGCCCGGTGGCGGACGATGCGGTGATGGAGACCGATGGCACCATCGTCTGCTTCGCACGGGCGGACATACTCGAACTGATGGTCGAGTACGATGCGCCGCGCACGGAACCTCCGCAGCGATTGGATCTTGACGACTTGGATGGCCAGGCCGAGGACACGCTGCTCGATACCTTGGATCCGCGAGCGCCGGTTGCACTCCGCGGCGGCGACCCGGCGCGTCGCCTTGTGGTGGCGGCCAAGCTGATGCGCGAGGGGATCACGGTGGTCTGACGGCAGCGGGTTGTGCTTCGGCGACCCAGTCCCATGCGTGGTGGCTACGCCGGGTGTAAGCTGGGTCATCCATGCAGCGGCAACTGACATGACTCGACTCGATACGCTTCTGACCGCCGTTGACCGGGGCCTGCGCAGCGTGTCCGGCGTGGTCAGGGCCGATCGCCCCAATCCGGCCGGCGACCGCGAAGCCCCCTTGAACGATGCCGAACGACGTCACGCCGCCGGTCTGATGCGCGTCAACCACTGCGGGGAGATCTGTGCCCAGGCGCTGTACGAGGGGCAGTCGCTGACGGCGCGCCGATCGGAGACGCGCGACTCGCTGGCCGATGCCGCCCGCCAGGAGGAGGATCACCTGGCGTGGTGCCGCGAGCGTCTAGGCGAACTCGATGGCCGTCCGAGTGTTCTCGATCCGGCTTTCTACATCGCTTCCTATGCCTTGGGCGCCGTCACCGGCTTGCTCGGCGACCGGGTGAGTCTCGGGTTCATCGAGGCGACCGAAGACCAGGTGCGCCAGCATCTCGACAGGCACATCGACAGGCTGCCCGAAGCGGATGAACGCAGCCGGGCCATTCTCACCGAGATGCGCGCAGACGAAGTCCGCCACGGTCAGGATGCGGCACGCGCCGGGGGACTGGCGTTTCCGGAGATGGTCAAGGGTGCCATGGGTCTGGCGTCCAAGGTCATGACGGAGACGACGTACAGAATATGACGCGACTGCCTACGCCCGCCCCGGTGCCAACGGCGGGTGGTGGATGAACTGGACGGTGGTGCCCTCGGGGTCCTTGGCGTAGTAGGAGCGGGCGCCTACGCCCGCCCCGGTGCCAACGGCGGGTGGTGGATGAACTGGACGGTGGTGCCCTCCGGGTCCTTGGCGTAGAAGGAGCGGGCGCCGTCCCGGTGTGTCCGCGGTGGTCCGTCGACGGCGACTTCGCGGGCCGTCAGGTGGTCGTACCAGCGGTCCACTTCCTCGGGCGTGTCGATTATGAAGCCGATGTGGTCGAGCCGTTGGCCTTCTTCCTGCACCACGCCCTCGGCACGGTGGATCGCCAGGTTGTCGGTGCCGGAGGTCAGGTAGACGTTGTCGTCATCCGGGCGCCACTCCACCGTCATGCCGACAATCCGCGTGTAGAACGCCTCGGTCTCTTCGAACCGGCGGGCGTGCAGGGCGACGTGATGGAGACCCGCCAAAGGAGGCCGGCCGTTCATGCCTCGATCACCTCGTAGCCGTGGGTGACGGCAACCCCGGCACGCTCCAGCATGATCGATGCGGAGCAGTATTTCTCGGCCGTCAGGCGGATGGCCCGTTCGACCTTGCCGGCGTCGAGCCCTCGCCCCGTCACCCGGAACCGGAAGTGGATGCAGGTGAACACCTTGGGGTCGGTGGCGGCGCGCTCGGCTTCGATTTCGGTGACGCAGTCGACGAGGTCCTGGCGGCCCTTGCGCAGGATGTTGACGACATCGAAGGAGGTGCAGCCGCCGACGCCCAGGAGCATGAGTTCCATGGGCCGCACGCCCTGATTCTGCCCGCCGAGTTCCGGCGGACCGTCGATGGCGACGTTGTGACCGCTGCCGGACACTCCATCGAAGCGGACGTCCCCGGTCCAGCTAATGGTCGCCCGCATCGTCTCCACCTGCCGCGAACAATCGACGCAGCGCGGCTCCGGGGTCCGCCTCGCGCATGAACGCCGTGCCGACCAGGAATGCCTCTATGCCAGCGGCCCGCAGCCGGCGGACGTCGTCCGGCGTGTGGATTCCGCTCTCCGTGACCACGGTCACTTCCTCGGGAATTCCCGCCAGTAGATCGATGGTGGTGTCGATCCGGGTCTCGAACGTGCGCAGGTCGCGGTTGTTGATACCCACGAGCTTCGGCTTCAAGGCGAGAGCACGGTCGAGTTCCGCACGGTCGTGGACCTCGATCAGGACGTTCATGTCGAGTTCGCCGGCGAGGTCGGCGAGGTCGGTGATACGCGAGCCCTCGAGAGCGGACGCGATGAGCAGCACGCAGTCCGCACCGAGGGCACGGGACTCGTGGATCTGGTACGGATCGATCATGAAGTCCTTGCGCAGGGTCGGTAGGCCCGCAGCGTCGCTGGCCTCGCCGAGATGCGCATCGGCACCCATGAAGAACCGTTCATCGGTCAGAACCGACAGACACGCGGCCCCGGCACGGCCATAGGACTCCGCGATGGCGGCAGGATCGAAGTCGGGTCGGATCATGCCCTCGCTGGGCGACGCCCGCTTGATCTCCGCGATCACCGCGGGTCGGCGGTCCAACAGCGCCTGGGCGAAATCCCGCGACGGCGGCGCCGATTCGGCGGCGCGACGTACTTCCTGGAGCGACTGCCGTCCCTTCCTGGCCGCGACCTCTGCCCGTTTGTGGTCGAGAATCTCGTCGAGGATGACAGCCGGTCGGGCGGAGCGTCGTGCGGTCTCGGTCACAGCTCCGCCATCATCCGCGTGAGGTCGATGAACTCATTGAACTTCTCGGCGGCCTGCCCGGAGGCGATGACGTCCTGCGCCAGTCCCACGCCGTTGGCGAGCGACGTGCTAACACCGGCCACATAGATTGCCGCGCCGGCGTTCATGGCGACGATATCCGTGGCGGCTTCGTTGCTGCCGCCGAGTGCCGCCCGGAGCAGTTCAAGGCTCTCTGCGGCCGAGTCGGCCCGCAGGTCAGCCAATTCGCCCTCGCGCATCCCGAAGTCGGAGGGCGAGACCTCGTAGGTGTCGATGAACCCGGCCTTGAGTTCAACGACGATGGAGCTGCCTTGAATCGACAACTCGTCGAGTCCCTGGCTGTGCACTACGAGAACCTGTTCGGATCCCAGTTCGCGCGCCACTTCGGCGATGGGACGTTGCCACTCGGGGGCGAACACGCCGAGCACCTGGCGTTTCGCGCCGGCGGGATTGGTCAGTGGGGCGACCAGGTTGAAGATCGTGCCGATACCGAGTTCGCGCCTCACCGGCACCGCATGGCGCATGGCCCCGTGGTGGCGCTGGGCGAACAGGAAACCGACGCCGACCTCGCGAATGCAGCGGGCGATCTGTCCGGGATCGAGGTCGATGCTGGCGCCGGCGGCCTCCAGCACGTCGGCGCTGCCGCTTATGCTGGACACGCCACGGTTGCCGTGTTTGGCGACGTGCGCCCCAGCGGCGGCGGCGACGAATGCGGCCGCCGTGGAAATGTTGAACCGCTTGGCGGCGCCGCTTCCACCCGTACCGCAGGTGTCGACTAGGTAGGGGACGTCGACATCGACCTTTGTGGACACGGCGCGCATAGCCGCTGCTGCGCCGGTGATCTCGTTGACAGTCTCCCCCTTGGCCTTGAGAGCGACGAGGATGCCCGCGATCTGCGCGGGCGTCGCCTCGCCCGCCATGATCGTGTCGAAAACCGACCGGGTGTCCGCCCGACTCAGGCTTTGGCGGGCAACCAGGCTTGAAAGTGCTTCGCTAATCTGCATCTTGGACTCCTATACCCCTACTGCACCCCTACTGCACCCCTACTGCACCCCTACTGCGGCCGCATCAAATTCAGGAAGTTGTCGAGCAATTGATGGCCGACCTTTGTCTTGATCGACTCTGGATGGAACTGCACGCCTTCGACCGGATGTTCGACATGCCGGAAGCCCATTACCTCGTCGGCTTCGCCGTCTTCGGTAGTAGTCCAGGCGGTCACCTCGAGACAATCCGGGATGTCGGCAACGATCAGCGAGTGATAGCGGGTGGCGTCGAACGCCGCGGGTAGACCGTGGAATATGCCGCGGCCGCTGTGGTGGATGGCGCTCAGCTTGCCGTGCATCACCTCGCGGGCCCGGCGGACGGTACCGCCGTAGGCCTGGCCGATGCTTTGGTGGCCCAGGCAGATGCCGAGCAACGGCACGTCGGCACCGAAGGTCTCCACCACGGCGAGCGAAATGCCGGCCTCGTTGGGCGTGCACGGCCCCGGCGAGATGACGATCCTCTCCGGTGCGAGCGCCTCGATCTCCGCTAGGGTGATCTCGTCGTTGCGCCTCACCTCGACCTCCCCGCCGAGTTCCCCAAGGTACTGTGCAACGTTGTAGGTGAACGAGTCGTAGTTGTCGATGAGGAGGATCATTGGCCGTGCCCCGTTCTCACGAGCGGAGATTACATCAGTCGGCGCGCGACCTGACGGTCGGCGCAAGCGCGCGCCCAAAGGGCGCGCGTGATGCAGCCGGCCTCGCGATTGTCGGCCGAGAGTCTGGGAGGGGGACTCTCGAGGCGCCCGAAAGACGCGCTCTTGCTTTTGCGTTTCTGATCAAGCCAAGGGTGGCTTGATCAGAATACTGCTAGCTGTTGTACCCCATGATCGCCTTGACCTCGAGGAACTCCTCGAAGCCGTAGCGGCCCCATTCGCGACCGTTGCCGGACTGCTTGTAGCCGCCGAACGGCGCCTTGTTGTCCACCGGCGCGCCGTTCAGGTGGACGTTGCCGGTGCGGATGCGCCGGGCGACGTCCCGGGCGCGGTCGCCGGTGCCGGAGACGTAGCCGGAAAGGCCGTAGCTGGTGTCGTTGGCGATCCTGACCGCGTCGTCGTCGTTGTCGTAGCCGATCAGCGACAGCACCGGCCCGAAGATCTCCTCCCGGGCAATGGTCATGTCGTTGGTGACATGCGAGAACACGGTCGGGCGCACGTAGTAGCCGGCGTTCAACCCGTCCGGGCGTCCCGGGCCACCGCATTCGAGCCTTGCGCCTTCCTCGATGCCCTTCTCGATCAAGCCCTGGATCTTGTTGAACTGGACCTCCGAGACGACCGGGCCGATGGTCGTGCCGGGCGCGTTCGGATCGCCGACCTTGACGTTCTCGGCCGCCGACTTGGCGATCTCGGCTGCCTCGTCCATGCGCGTGTTGGGCACCAGCATGCGGGTCGGCGCGTTGCACGACTGGCCGGAATTGGTGCACATCTGGAACACGTCGCGGGAGATTGTCTGGGCGAAATCCACATCGTCCAGGATGATGTTGGCGCTCTTGCCGCCGAGTTCCTGGGCGACGCGCTTGACCGTCGGGGCGGCGTTGCGCGCCACCTCGACGCCAGCACGGGTGGAGCCCGTGAACGACACCATGTCGACGTCGGGATGCGACGAGATCGCCACACCGACGGTGGGGCCGTCGCCGTTGACGAGGTTGAAGACGCCCGCCGGAACGCCGGCTTCGTCGAGCACCTCGGCGAACTCGATGGCGTTGAACGGCGCCACCTCGGAGGGCTTGAGCACCATCGTGCAGCCTGCGGCCAGGGCCGGGGCGACCTTGCAGGCGATCTGGTTGATCGGCCAGTTCCACGGCGTGATCAAGCCACACACGCCCGCCGGCTCACGGATGACGCGGGACGAACCGATGTCCTCCTCGAACTCGAAGCGCTTCAGCACGCTGAGTGTCGACATGAAATGGCCTAGGCCAGACGGCGCCTGGGCGGCATTGGCCAGTGCTGCGGGCGCGCCCATTTCTTCGCTGATGGTGGAGGCGACCTGGGGAATGCGTGACTTGTAGACGTCGATGATCCGCTGCAGCAGGTCGACGCGTTCTTCGCGTGTGGTTTTCGAGTAGGTCTCGAACGCGGCGACGGCGGCGGCGACCGCGAGGTCGACATCCTCGGCGTTGCCGAGGGCCACTTGGCCGATGACCTCCTCGGTGGCGGGATTGACGACGTCGAGGCGCTCGTCGGATAGGGGTTCGACCCACTCGCCGTTGATGTAGAACTGGGTTCGGTGACTCATTTGCTCCTTCCCTTCGGGTGATGTTGCTTACGGGAGCCGCGCAACCTATGCGAAACGGGCGCCGCTTGGCAAGTACGAACGGGTTCGTGCCGTTCGCGTCACGGCGTCAGTCCGGCAGGCCCAGCACCCGCTTGGCGATGATATTGAGCTGCACCTCGTTGCTACCGCCCGCGATGGAGCCCGCCTTGCCGGCAAGCCACGCCCGCGTCATGGCCAACTCGCCGGGGTTGAAGTCTTCGCCCTCCCAGCCGATGCCGCGGGTACCCATCATGGCGACCTGCAACTCCGAGCGTTCCTTGCGCAAGTTGGCGCCGTAGTACTTGAAGATCGACGTCGCCGGACCGGGAGTCGAACCCTGGGACTCCTCCACCGTGCGCCGTTGGGTCAGGCGGAAGGATTCGGCGTCGATGTAGTGGCCGGCGATGGCGTCGCGCAGATCGGTATCCGCGATCCGGCCCTCGTCATCGCCGACGAAGCGCCGCGCGAGGTCGTACAGTTCGGCACCGGACTCGCGGTTGGTGCCGCTGGCCAGCTGGCCGATGCCCGAGCGTTCGTGCTGGAGCAGCCGTTTGGCGACGGTCCAGCCCTTGTTCAGCTCGCCGACAAGGTCGTCTTTGACGGCGATGGCGTTGTCGAAGAAGGTCTCGCAGAACGGCGACGCTCCGGAGATCAGGCGGATGGGCCGCACCGTGACCCCGGGCTGGTCCATGGTGAACAGGAGGAAGCTGATGCCTTCGTGCTTCGGCGCATCGGGGTCCGTGCGCACGAGGCAGAAGATCCAGTCGGCGTTGAAGGCGCCCGAGGTCCAGATCTTCTGGCCGTTGACGACGAAGTGGTCGCCCTGGTCCTCTGCGCGGGTGCGTAGCGAGGCGAGGTCCGAGCCGGAACCGGGTTCGGAGTAGCCCTGGCACCACCACACCTGGCCGCGGGCGATCCGCGGCAGGTGGCGCCGCTTCTGCTCCTCGGTGCCGTACTCCAGAAGGGTCGGCCCGATCATCATCGTGCCCATGCCCGACACGGGTGCCCGGATGTCCAGCGCGCGCATCTCCTGCAGTAGCGCGACGAAGTCGTCTTTGGCGAGTCCGGCGCCGCCGTATTCCTGCGGCCACGTCGGCACGGTGAAGCCGCGCTCGGCGCAACGCTCGATCCAAAGCCGCTGGTCGTCGGTCATCGACGCCTTGGTGCCGCCGCCCGGCACCTCGCCCGGTCCCCGGCAGCTCGCCGGGCAGTTGGCGTCGAGCCAGTCGCGAACTTCGTTACGAAATGACATTGCCGGTCCCCTCAACAACCCCAAAAACGCGCAATCATGCTACACGCGACATCAAATGACCGCTCGACCGCTTCGTGAACCGATCGGCCGGGGCTTCCCTAGTCGAGTTCCCTGAAAGACGACGCCGCCATGCGGGCGGCGCGGAAGATGGCGCGGCCTTTGTTCAGGGTCTCCTTCCACTCGAGACGGGAGACGCTGTCGGCGACGATGCCGCCACCGGCCTGGATGTACAGCCGACCGTCCTTGAGGATCGCCGTGCGGATGGCGATGGCGGTGTCCATGTTGCCGTTCCAGGCGATGTAGCCCACCGCGCCGCCGTAGATGCCCCGTTTGACGGGCTCGAATTCGTCGATGATCTCCATGGCACGGATTTTCGGCGCACCGGACAACGTTCCGACTGGCAGCGTGGCGCGGAGCACGTCCACGGCGGTCTTTCCGTCGGTGAGCCGACCGACGACGTTGGAAGACAGGTGCATGACGTGGGAGTAGCGTTCGACGACGAATTCCTCGGTGACCTTGACGCTGCCGATCTCCGATACGCGGCCGACGTCGTTGCGTCCGAGGTCGATCAGCATGAGGTGCTCGGCGAGCTCCTTGGGGTCGTTGACCAGTTCCTCCTCCATGGCGAGGTCCTCCGCCTCGGTGCCGCCCCGGCGTCGGGTGCCGGCCAGCGGTCGGTTGACGATGGCGCCGTCCTCGACGCGGGCGAGTATCTCCGGCGAGGAACTCACGATGTGGAAGCCGCCGAGATTCATGAAGTACATATAGGGTGATGGGTTCAGGCTGCGCAGCGCCCGGTAGAGGTTGATCGGTGGGCTGACGAACGGGATGGACATGCGCTGCGAGAGCACAACCTGCATGACGTCGCCGGCGCGGATGTATTCGCGGATGCGCTCCACGGCGGCCACGTAGTTCGCCCGTCCGAATGCGGAGTCGAAGTCCTTCTCCTCGACGGGTTCATTGGCACTCGCGAGCCGCAGTCGCGGGGTTTCCGTCGCGAGTCTGGCCGCCCGGGCCTCGAGACGCGCCTTGGCCTCGGCGAAGGCGTTGGGCTGGGTCGGATCGGTCAGCGAGACGAACTTGACGCGGCTCGACATATTGTCGAACACCAGAACGTCGGTGGACACCATCAACAGAATGTCCGGTGTGCCGAGGTCGTCCGGCGGTGCCGAATGCCTCAAGCGCTGCTCCACCGTGCGCACCGTGTCGTAGCCGAAATAGCCCACGAGGCCACCGAGAAAGCGGGGCATGTCCGGCAGGTCGGGGACGTTGTAGCGGCGACCGAACGCCTCGATCGTGGCGAGCGGGTCGTCCGTTTCGACCATCTCGACGACTTGCCCCGACTCCTCGACGGTCAGGGTGTCTCCCTGGACCCGAATCACGGTTTGCGACGGCAGCCCGATCATGGAATAGCGGCCCCACTTCTCGCCACCTTGGGCGGCGGACTCCAGCAGGTACGAATACGGTCCGTCGGCGAGCTTCAGGTAGGCGGAGAGCGGCGTCTCGAGATCGGCGAGAATCTCGTGGACGACCGGAATGTGGGTATAGCCGCGGCTGGCGAGGGAGTCGTAGGCTTCTTGGTTCATGGGGCACCTTGGGTGAGGGTCGGCGTGGGTGATCCGCTTGCGGATCGGTGACGCCATCACCAACGGGTGTGGAAGTGCCCCAGGAATTTCATGGTGGCTAACCTAAACGAGCGCGGATAGCGAATCAATCACGCGGTCGGCCCCCAGAGTGTCCGGATCCCGACCGTGGTTGTAGCCGTGGCGGTAGAGGACGACGTCGCATCCGGCCGCCCGGGCGCACAGCACGTCGGTCTCGGAATCGCCGACGAAGAGTACCCCGGCGGGCTGCACGCCGAGTCTTTCGCAGGCGTGATATGCGGGGTCCGGGGCGGGCTTGAACCGCACCGTGGTGCCGCGTCCCACGACGACGCCGAAGAACCGCGCCAGATCGAGGGCGTCGAGCAGCCTGTTGGAGAGATCCGTCGGCTTGTTGGTGACCACGCCGAGCGGTACGCGCCGAGCCAGGGTGTCGAGGGTCTCGACGACGCCGTCGTAGGGCTCGGAATAGTCGGCGATGTGCTTCCGGTAGTGGTCGACGAGAACGGCCTGGTTGGCGTCCAGGTCCGCCTCGGCGGCAGGGTGGTCCTGGTGGCGGAACGCCGCTTCCAGCATGGCGCGCACGCCGTGGCCCACCCAGTGGCGGGTCAGAGCCTCGTCCACGGGCGTCAGACCGATCTGCGCGAGAGTGTGGTTCAGCGCCCGCGACAGGTCGGGTGCGGTATCGACCAGCGTCCCGTCGAGGTCGAACAAGTAGGCGTCGTAACTCACCCGGCCGGGGCTGCCAACTCGTCGCGCATGCACTGGATCACCTGCCGGTAGTCGTTCACCCGGCCGCGACCGGACTCCGGCACGCCGAAGATCGCCGATCCGGCGACGAACGTGTCGGCGCCCGCGGCACCGGCCTCGGCGATGTTGTCGACCTTGATACCGCCGTCGATCTCGAGCCGGATCGCCGATCCGCTGGCGTCGATGAACTCGCGCGCGGCGCGCACCTTGTCCAGAGCAGAGGGTATGAACGCCTGACCGCCGAAACCGGGATTGACCGACATGACGAGCACCAGGTCGACGGCGGCGATCAGCGGTTCGAGCAAGGCGATGGGCGTTCCGGGATTGAACACGAGACCCGCCTTGGCGCCGTTTTCGCGGATGAGCCCGAGGGACCGGTGGGGATGTTCGCTGGCCTCGGGGTGGAACGAGACGATGTCGGCCCCGGCGTCGATGAAGTCTTCGATCAACCGGTCCACCGGCTTGACCATGAGATGCACGTCCACCGTCGCCTCGACGCCGTGCCGGCGCAGCGACTCGAGTACCAGCGGCCCGACGCTCAGGTTCGGCACGTAGTGGTTATCCATGACGTCGAAGTGGATGAGGTCGGCGCCGGCGGCAACGACGTCGTCGACCTCCTGGCCGAGCTTGGCGAAGTCGGCGGCCAGGATGGAGGGTGCGATCCAGGGTTCCACGTCAAGTCGTCGCGTTCTTGGGAGCGCGCATTCTACTTGGCTGCGGGTGGTTCCGGCACATGACCGTCGGCGCGTCGCCGAGCCTCCTTGAGTTGGTCGTGGCTGCCGATGTCGATCCACGCGCCCGCGAAGATCTCGCCGCCGAGGGTGCCCTCGGCCGCTGCGGGGAAGAGCAGGTCGGTCAGCGGTAGCGGGCCCTCGGGGGATCCGCCGAACAAGGCGGGATGCAGCACCGCGATGCCGCAGTAGGTCAGGTCGTCCGACGGGCCACGTCGGACCCTCAACGGGTCGGTGCCGGGCTCGACATGGAAGTCCGCCTTGTCCTTGTGGGGCGGGGTCGGCGTCAGCACCAGGTGGGCGCTCACGGTGTCGATGCGAAGCAACCGCTCGAACCGGTAGTTGGTCCAGACGTCGCCGTTGACGATCACGAACGGACCGGGACCGAGGTGCGGCAGGGCGTTGCGGATGCCGCCACCGGTGTCGAGGAGTTCGGGCTCGCGGCTGTAGCGAATGCGCACCCCGAGGTCGTCGCCGTTGCCTAGGGCCCGCTCGATCTGGTTTCCCAGGTGATGCAGGTTGACCACAACTTCGCGGATGCCGGCGCGGCGCAGCCAACGCACCTGGTGGACGATCAACGGCTCTCCCCCGACGACCAGCATGGGCTTCGGAACCCGCTCGGTCAGCGGCCGCAGGCGTTCGCCCCGTCCCGCGGCGAGGATCATCGCCTTCATGCCTGTCCCAGCCTCGTCCCGGCGCGAGGCACGGCGACGGCGTCGAGCCAGACGGCCAGCTCCCGCGTCTCGGAATAGTCGTGCGCCAACCGGGCAATCCGCTTCAGAACGGGCAGGATGTCTCCTAGGTGGCTATCACGGCCGCGTTGGAGATAAAGCCGGGCGAAGATTCCGACCGCCTTGAGCTGGCGCTGCATCGCCACCAGGTCGAAGGCTCGGTCGAAGGTCTCCCGGGAGCAATCCAGGCTCGCCAGGTCGAAGAAACGGTCGCGCCACCGAGCGACCGTGGCCTCGTCGAACGCCACGTAGCAGTCCCGCAACAGCGAGGCGATGTCGTAGCAGGCGGGACCCGTCAGGGCGTCCTGGAAGTCGACGATGCCGACGCGGCCGTCGTCGCGCCAGATGAGGTTGCGGCAGTGGTAGTCCCGGTGCACCGTGCACTGCGGGACACTCTGGGTCGCCTCGATCAAGGTCTCCGGAACCCCGGCGAACGTGTCCGGAATCTCAAGGTCCAAGAAACGACCCAGGAGCCACTCGGTGAATATGTCGAGTTCGTCGGCGAAGCGTTCGATGGTGTAGGGCGGTATGTCGTCCGAGACCACGGTCTGCAGCCTGACGAGGGTCGAGACCGCCGCACCCAGCGGTCCGTCGATGTTCCCGTCGGCGTACGCGGTGGCAAAGTCTCGCTCGCCGAGGTCCTCCATCAGCAGGAAGCCGTGCTCGAGGTCGACCGCATGGACTTCCGGAGTGGCGAGCGCATGCCCTTGGAAGAGGGCCGTAAGCCGCGTGAAGCGCGGGTTATCCTCCGTATCCGGCGGCGAGTGCATGACGACGAAGGTGGACGCGTTGGTGAACACGCGGAAGAAGTGGCGCGTGCTGGCCTCCGCCGGCAGGCGGGCCAGTTCGACCTTCGTGCCGAGGGTGCGCTCGGTCCAGGCCTCGAGTTCGTCGGCGTCTCGGGTCAACGGAGTTCTCGGTAACGGCAAGACGTTAACAGAAGCATCCGCCGCCGCGCTCTACCTTGCGGCCTGTCTGCTCCAGCCAGCCGGGGCCGGAGAGCTCGCCGAGTCCCTGTGGCACCCGGACGCCGAGTCGCCATTCGCCAACCCGGTCTGCGTCGGCGCCTATGTGGAGCCGCCGTGGGCGATGCCGCGCACCACGGACAACGACGCGCAGCCGATCGAGGTGGACGCCGAGTCGGTTACGTCATCGGACGAGAGTTCGGCGGCCACCGGCGGCGCGGTGATCCGGCAGGGCAACCGGCGGCTGGCTGCGCAGACGATCGCCTTGGATCGGACGAACTCCTTCGCCCGTGCCGATGGCGGCGTGCGCTTCTCGGAACCGGGCGTGCAGGTGACGGGTTCCACCGCCGGAGTGGATCTCGCGGCTGGGCACGTGCGGATCGCGGACGCGGAGTTCGTGCTCACCGACATCGATCTGCGCGGCAACGCCGAGCACATGGACCGCCGCGAGGACACTCTGGATCTCGAGGTTGCAATGCTCACCCGGTGTCCACCGGACAGCCGTGTGTGGCGCGTGCGCGCCCGTTCGATCCACGTGGACCCGGACTTCGCCACGGCCCGGGGCGCCCGTCTTGTCCTTGGTGGCGTTCCCGTGCTCTACACACCCTACCTGCGCTTCCCGGTCACCGAACGGCGTACCAGCGGCTTGCTGTTCCCCAGCATCGACTACGACGGCGAGGCCGGGGTCGACCTGTCGCTACCCTACTACCTGAACCTGGCACCGAACTACGATGCGACCGTGTCTCCCCGGCTGATCGGCAAGCGCGGTGCTGGTGTCGAAGGCGAATTCAGGCACCTGAGCGCGGGGTTCCAGACCACCCTGGGCGGTGCGTTTCTGTCAAGGGACCGCCGCTACGACGGCCGGACGGCGCGCCGCGATGCGAGCCCCGACGACATTTTCACTCCCGCCGACCGGTGGTCCTTGCAGATGGATTCGCAGGGGCGCGTCGGTCGGCTGCGTACGCGGGTCGACTACGCGGCGGTCAGCGACAACGACTACCTCGCGGATCTCGGCGGCGGCTATGGTTCGCTGCACCGGGTTTCCCTGGAACGGCGCGCCGAACTCCGCTACGCCCAGGGCGGCCTGGAGGCGGGTCTGCTGGCCCAGGGATTCCAACGCCTGGAGCCGGGTCAGGAACCCTATAGGCGTCTGCCGGAGGCGAGCGTCGGCTACGTCGGCGCTTTGCCGGGTCCGCTGTCGTGGTCGGTGGGCACGTCGTGGACCTCGTTCGAGGGGGGCGACGCGGGAGTGCAGAGCGCCGTCGCCGGCGACCGGCTGCACATCGAACCGCGCCTGCGCCTTGCCTTGCGGCGCCCGTGGGGATTCCTGAACCTGACTGGCGGAGTACGCCACACCGGGTACGACCTCCAACACACGCTGTTCGAGGGCGACGCGGCGCCGAAGCGCAACGTTCGCCTCGGCGTGGTGGACACCGGTATGTTCCTGGAAAGGCCGCTGTCGCGGCCGGGTTGGGTTCAGACCCTGGAACCGAGGCTCTACTATCTGCGTCAGTCCCATGCCGAGCAGCACGACCTGCCGAGCTTCGACTCCGCGCACCTGACGTTCTCCTACGGTCAACTGTTCCGCGACAACCGTTTTGCCGGCATCGACCGCATCGGCGATGCCAACCGCGTCTCCGTAGGGGTCGAGTCGCGGCTATTGAGCGACCACGGCGCGGAGATCCTGTCGATGCGCGTGGGCGGGGTCGCCCATCTCGACTCGCGCCGGGTCTCGCTGGAGGGTGACCAACCGAGCGACGCCGACGTCGTTGGCGAACTGCGTGCCTCCCGAGGGCGGTTCAGCGTGCTGTCGAACGTGGCATGGGACACCGGCGGCGGAAAGCCGGAGGAGCTCGGACTCGCCTTGGCCCACCGGGCGGACGGCGGTCGGATCGTGAACGTCGGCTACCGGCACCGGCAACCCGACATCGACCAGACCGATATCTCGGTACTGTGGCCGCTTCCCGGGACCTCCCCGGGTTGGAGCGCATTCGCGCGATGGAACCGTGACTGGCGGGAAGGTCTAACCATCGAAGGATTTGCCGGCTTCGCCTACGCCAACTGCTGCATCGACATCAAGCTGCTCTGGCACCGGACCGTGGATGTGCCCCGCAACCTGCAGGGGTCGGACTCGCGGCTGGACAGCGGCGTTCTGGTTCAGGTCGCGTTCCGTGGTTTCGCGGGTCTGGGGCGAAGGGTTGATTCTCGGCTGGTTCGTGGCATAAAGGGATACCGGCCGGGAATACCTTAGCCGAGTTACCCGACCTGCAGGAAATTGGAAGATCATGCCGAAGTTCACCTCTCTACGCGCCGTGATGCTCGCGGCCATCCTGGGCGTTTCGTCAACCGCTTCGGCGGTGGAAACGGTCGAGCGAATCGTCGCCATCGTCGACGACGACATCGTCGTGGCGACCGAAGTGGGAATGCGGTTCAACGCCGTGATCCAGCGCCTGGAAGACCAGGGGCAGAGCGAGGTTCCCCATGAAATCGTCTGGAAGCAGATTCTGGAGACGCTGATCCAGGAGCGCATCCAGGTTCAGGAGGCGATGCGCCGGGACATCGAAGTGGACGACGAGACGCTGACGGCCAGGGTGACCGAGTACGCCGCCCAGGCCGGTTTGTCGCTGGAGCAGTTCATCGCCCAGTTCGAATCCGCAGGGGAGTCCTACGGGGCCCTGCGCAACGAGATTCGTCAGCAGATGATGATCGAAAGCGTGCAGCGTAACGCGGTCAACCGCCGGGTGTACGTCACCGAGCAGGACGTCGACGAACTGCTCGCGTCGCCGTTCTTCCAGGAACTGATCTCCGACGAGTTCCGCCTAGGCCACATCCTGCTGCAGGTCGAACCCGGCGCTCCAGCGGAGGACTTGGAGGCTGCCTGGGCCACGGCCGACGACATCATCCGCGAACTGGGTGAGGGCGCGGACTTCGCCGCGCTGGCGCTGAAACACTCGGCTGCGCCGACATCCACCGAGGGCGGTGATCTTGGTTGGCGCAAGCCCGGTCGGATTCCAGGCATCTTCGCCGAGGTTGCGGTGGCGCTGGAGGTCGGTGAGACCGCCGAGCCCCTGCACAACGCCTCCGGCATCCACATCGTCAAGCTGATCGACAAGCGCGGTGCGTCCCAACAGCGTGCCGAGCAGACCCAGGTGCGGCACATCCTGCTGACGCCGTCGGCGATCCGCACCGACGAGGAGACCCGCGCCGCGCTGGAGGAGCTTCGCGCGCGCCTCGTCGGCGGTGAGGACTTCGCGGAACTCGCCAAGGAGCACTCGGAGGATCCGGGCACCGCGCTTGCGGGTGGCGATCTGGGCTGGACTTCCGGGGACATGCTGGACCCGGACTTCGTGTCGGCGATGAACGCCACCGCCGTGGATGACATTTCGCCGCCTTTCCGTTCCTCGTTCGGCTGGCACATTCTCGAGGTGCAGGGCCGACGACAGCAGGATGTCAGCGATGAGACGCGGCGCGAGTATGCGTTTCGCATTCTTCACCAACGCCGTTTCGAGCAGCGTCTCGACGAGTGGTTGGGCGAGGTCCGCGACGACGCGTTCGTCGAGGAGCGTATGGACTACGCAGAGTTCGCACGGTGGGCCAGGGGCGCCGGGGTCGGGGACGGTCCTGGTTCGTAGACGCTTCGGCCAGCACTTCCTGACCGACGAGACGGTCGTCGAGGGCATCTTCGCGACGCTCCGCCTGAATGCCGCCGACCATGTCCTGGAGATCGGCCCGGGTACCGGTGTCCTCACCGCCCGCCTCGCCCGTGAGGCGGGGTCGGTCACCGCGGTCGAAGTCGACAGGGACCTGGTGGCCGCGCTTCGCGCACGCGACTTCGGTCGGCACGGGAAAGCCATCGACATCGTCTCGGGGGACGCGCTCAAGGTGGACTTGGCGAGCCTGTTGGTCAGCGGCGGTGATCGACGCCGTCGCGTCGTCGGCAACTTGCCGTACAACATCGCAACACCGCTGCTCGAGCGCCTGTTCAGGGTGGATGCCGGGATTGCGGACATGCACTTCATGCTGCAGGCGGAGGTCGCGCACCGCCTGGCGGCGTCGCCGGGTTCGAAGGCGTACGGCAGGCTGTCCGTGGCCGCGCAGTGGTGGTGTCGCATCGACATCCTGTTCGGGGTCGAAGCGGAGAGTTTCTCGCCCCCACCGAAGGTGGACTCCGCATTCGTCCGCCTGGTCCCCCGGGCACAAGGAGATCGGCTCGAGTGCGATCCCGACAACCTCGGCCAGGTGCTGCGCACCGCCTTCTCGGGCCGCCGAAAAACACTCGCCAATGCCTTAGAATCGCTCGCCGTTGACTGGCGCGCGCTGGGAATCGACCCGGGCGACCGGGCGGAGAACCTGACTGTGGAGGACTTCGTCGCCATCGCCGGCGGGCACCGAACCGACGCCCCCGTCGCTACCGAAAAGGCGCACGGTCGTCGTCGGCAATCCCTGAGCAAGGCCCGGCTAAGGAAGGGGGAACAGTGAGAGGTTTCGAAGTCAGCGTCGAGCCGCGCTACATTCCCGCGGAATCCGACCCGGCGGCACCGCGCTACGTGTTCGCCTACACGATCACAATCGCCAACCGCGGCACCGAGGCCGCGCAACTGGTGAATCGCTACTGGCTGATCACCAACGGCGACGGCAACCGGCAGGAAGTCCGCGGGCCCGGGGTGGTCGGCGAGCAACCGCTGATCGAACCGGGCAAGGCGTTCCGCTACACCAGCGCCTGCGTGCTGGAAACCGCCGTCGGCTCGATGCAGGGCCACTACGAGTTCAGAGGCGCGGACGGGGAGTCCTTCGAGGTGCCGATTAACACTTTCTCCCTCGCCGTACCGGGCGCGGTCCACTAGCCCAATGTCGCCGCCCCCGGGATCGACCTACGTCGTCGGTGACATCCAGGGGTGCTTCAGGAGTCTCGAGAGGCTCCTGGAGGTGGCGGGCTTTGGCGACGACGATGTTCTCCTGTGTGTCGGCGACCTGGTCAACCGCGGTCCGGATTCGTTGGCCACATTGCGTTTCGCGTATCGATTGGGAGAGAGGTTCGACTGCGTCCTCGGCAACCACGATCTGCACCTTCTCGCCATGGTCTATGGCGGCCACCCGCACCGGGCAACCGACACCATGGAAGCACTCCTCGCCGCGCCGGACCGCGATGAACTGGCGGAGTGGCTGCGACACCGGCCGCTGCTGATCGACAGCGGGGACCACGTCCTGGTGCATGCCGGCATCCCGCACATCTGGGATCTCGACACCGCGCGGACGAACGCGCGCGAAGTGGAGGCCGTCCTCAAGGGCGCGGAGCACCGAACGTTCTTTCGCGCCATGTACGGCAACAAACCCGCGTTGTGGGACGCGGGACTCGTCGGCATGGACCGCCATCGGGCCATCGTCAACTACCTGACGCGGATGCGCCTGGTGGACGCCGCGGGACGCCTGGACTTCGCCCATAAGGGAACACCGGAGGACCGACCGGCGGGTTTCGAACCCTGGTTCGACTATCCGTCGAAGGTCGGCAAGACGCTCTACTTCGGGCACTGGGCGGCGTTGGACGGCGCGACGGACCAGGCGCGCATCATCGGCCTCGACACCGGTTGCGTCTGGGGCCGGACGCTGACCGCCGTGCGTCTCGAGGACGGCCGCGTGTTTTCCATCCCCGCCGCGGAGGAGACAGGCGCCGGGACGCAAAGCCCGCCGGAGCCGGCGTGAAGATCTATCGCGTCGGCGGCGCGGTGCGCGACGAGCTGCTCGGGCGCGCGGATGCAGAACGCGATTGCGATTGGGTGGTGGTCGGGGCAACCGCCGATGAACTGCTGGACCGCGGCTTCCGCCAGGTGGGCCGAGACTTCCCGGTATTCCTGCACCCCGTAACGGGCGAGGAATACGCGCTCGCGCGCACGGAACGCGGAACGGGCCCGGGACACGCAGACTTCGTCTGTGACGCGGACCCGGGTGTCACCCTGCAACAGGACCTGTCCCGCCGCGACCTGACGATCAACGCGATGGCGCGCGCAGCCGATGACACGTTGGTCGACCCCTACGGTGGCCAGCGGGATCTCCGTGCCCGGATTCTGCGACACGTCTCGCCCGCCTTCACGGAAGACCCGTTGCGCGTCTTCCGGGTCGCCCGCTTCGCCGCTCAACTCCCGGACTTCACGGTCGACGAGGACACCCTGGCGCTGATGGGGTCCATGAGGGAAGATCTGCCGGCGCTGTCCGGCGAACGGGTCTGGGCGGAGTTGTCGAAGGCGGCCTCGGCACCCGCGCCCGTTCGCTTCTTCGAGACGGTACATGCCATCGGAGAGACCCACTGGTTCGCCGGACTCGACCTGCCGAAGACGATCGAATTGTTCCAGCGGCACGAATTCGACGGTGCCTCGACCGCCCTGACGGCCCTCGGCTGGTCCAATTCGTCCGCCGCCTTGGACCTCTTCTTTTCCCGCTTACGCGCCCCGCGCCTCGTCCAGCGTTCTGGAGTGGGATTGGCCACCCACGGCCGCACGCTGACGGACCGGACCACACCCCCGGAGGCACTTCTACACGCCCTCACCGCCATCGAAGCGTTCCGCGAGAACCCGATGACCGAACTGGTGCTGCGTACGGTCGAGATCTGCACCGCCACCTCCTTGAACGAACTACGCCGCCTGATCGAGGAAACACGCGGAATGCGCATTGAAGCGGAACCGGGACCGGCCTATGGCGCCGCGCTCAGGCGGTCACGCCTGGACCACATCGCACGGGCGACCACAAGGGTCGCCCCTGCGGGTGCCAGCCCCCGCCGTTCCACTCCGTAGGGACGACGCTTGTCGTCGCCCGTTATGGTTGTTGGTCCGGGAGGGTTGCGGCCATTTCCAACGGCTTGAGTTCGACCATCGGCCAGCGCGCGCGGGTTGCGATCTCCAAGCCCTCATGCTGGCCGGCCTGGAGTCGGAGCGCCCCGGCATGGGCGATCATGGCGCCGTTGTCGGTGCACAGAGCCGGGGGTGCGTAGGTCACCTGCGCCAAGGCGTCCTTGAGGCGTGCACGCAACCGGCGGTTGGCCGCCACCCCGCCGGCGGCGACGAAGCGTTCGAGACCGGTTTCCCGCATCGCGCGTCGACACTTGATGGCGAGGGTGTCCACCACCGCCTCCTCGAACGCGCGGGCGATATCGGCGACATCCCGGTCGTCGAGGGGTGAGTGGTCGCGCACGGTGTTCAAGGTGAATGTCTTCAGCCCCGAGAAGCTCATGTCGAGGCCCGGACGGTCGGTCATGGGCCGCGGAAACACGAATCTGCCCGGGTCGCCTTGCTCCGCCTTGGCGGCGACGGCCGGTCCGCCCGGATAGCCGAGACCCAGCATCTTCGCGACCTTGTCGAATGCCTCGCCGGCGGCGTCGTCCAGGCTCTCGCCGAGAAGCGCATAGCGGCCGATGTCGTCCACACGGAACAACTGGGTGTGGCCGCCGGAGACGAGCAGCGCAACGAACGGCAGCGCCGTATCGCCCGAGTCGTCGCCGATCAACGGGGCGAGCAGGTGTGCCTCCAGGTGATGCACGCCGATGGCGGGGACATCGAGCCCGTAGGCCAGGGCCCGCCCGAACGTTGCGCCCACCATCAACGCACCGATCAGCCCGGGGCCCGAGGTGAACGCCACGCCGTCCAGATCGTCGACGGTGCGTCCTGCCCGCTCCAGGAGCTCTGCCAGCAGCGGCGCGATCTTCTGGATGTGATCGCGTGATGCCAGTTCGGGGACGACGCCGCCGTAGCGGGCGTGAAGCTCCACCTGGCTGTAGAGCGACTCGGCGACAAGGCCCGCCGCCGTGTCGTACAGGGCGAGACCGGTCTCGTCGCAGGAGGTTTCTATGCCGAGAACAAGCATGGGCTGGGTGGAAGCATGACCGCGCTACGCTACACCGAATCCGTCCCGTTCGACAGCGACCAACCCCGCCCCGCGCGTCCGCGTTGGTGTCCGCGTCGGTTGGCAATATCCTCGTCCGGCGAGTTAGAATGCGCGCCGTTTCGAAATGGGCGATACATGCCATCCGTAAAGGTTAGAGAGAACGAGCCCTTCGACGTCGCCCTGCGGCGTTTCAAGCGTTCCTGCGAGAAAGCCGGGGTCATATCCGAGGTACGGCGTCGCGAGTTCTACGAGAAGCCGACCTCCGTGCGCAAACGCAAGGCCGCCGCGGCGGTCAAGCGGCACATCAAGAAGCTGCAGCGCGAAGCCCGGCGATTCGAAAAAGCGTTCTAACGCCCTCATCACCCCCGACATGTCCGATCTGAAGGCAAGGATCGCGCTCGCCACGAAGAGCGCGATGCGCGAGCGTCAGCGTGACCGCGTGCGTGCGCTGCGACTCGTAAACGCCGAGATCAAGCAGGTCGAGATCGACGACCGCAAGACACTGGGCGACGACGACATCATCGCCGTGCTGACCCGGATGCTGCGGCAGCGGCGCGACTCGCTCGGCCAGTACGAGAACGCCGGCCGCGAGGACCTCGCCGCCGTTGAACGGTTCGAGATCGACGTGATCGAGGCGTTCCTGCCCGCCGCGCTGTCGGAAGCCGAGATCGACGAGGCCGTTCGCGACGTGATCGGGGCGACGGGTGCGAGCACCATGAAGGACATGGGCAAGGTCATGGGCGCCCTCAAGGGCAGACTCGCCGGACGGGCGGACATGGGCGCGGTCAGTCGTCTGGTGAGGGCGGCGCTTTCCGAGTAAACGGCGGTTCAACGTCGTTCGATGCGGGACAGGGCTCCCGCCAAGGATTATTCTCTCCCGTCATGGCCGGTCTGATCCCGCAGTCGTTCATCAACGATCTGATCACTCGGGTCGATATCGTGGATGTGATCGGCGCCCGGGTCCAACTCAAGAAGTCCGGCGGCAACCACAAGGGCCTGTGCCCCTTCCACACCGAGAAGACGCCCTCGTTCAACGTCAACCAGGACCGCCAGTTCTATCACTGCTTCGGCTGCGAGGCCCACGGCACGGCGATCGGATTCCTGATGGAATACGACGGCCTCACCTTCCCCGAAGCCATCGAGTCCCTGGCCGCGTCGGTGGGCGTGGAAGTGCCCCGGGAACAGGGCAGCGAACCACCCCGCGACACCAGCCTCTACGAGGTGCTCGAAGCCGCCGCGGCTCAGTTCCGCCGCTGGTTGCGCTCGAAAGCGGATGCCGCCGCCGCCGTCGCCTATCTCAGGTCGCGCGGCCTGTCGGGCGAGATTGCACGGGACTTCGGGATCGGCCTGGCGCCTGCGGGCTGGGACGGGCTCAAGAACACGCTGTCCTCGTTCGGCGAGCAGAAGCTGGTCGCCGCCGGCCTCGTGGTCCGCAACGAGAAAGGCCGCACCTACGACCGGTTCCGTGAACGCATCGTCTTCCCCATTCGCGACACCCGCGGCCGCGTCATCGGCTTCGGCGGCCGCGTCTACGGCGACGGCGAGCCGAAGTACATCAATTCCCCCGAGACGGATGTGTTCCGCAAGGGACGCGAGCTCTACGGCCTATTCGAGGCGCGCCGTGCGCAGCGGCGACTGCGGAGCGTGCTCGTCGTCGAGGGCTACATGGACGTGGTGGCGCTTGCCCAGCACGGCGTGGTCAACAGCGTCGCCACCCTGGGCACGGCCATCGGCCAGACGCACTTCGAGACGCTGTATCGGCACGTCGACCTGGTGGTCTGTTGTTTCGATGGCGACGAGGCGGGCCGCGGCGCGGCGTGGAAGGCCGTGGACGCGGCGTTTCCGGTGTTGTCCGAGACGCGGCAACTGAAGTTCGTCTTCCTGCCGGAGGGCGAAGACCCCGACACGATCATCCGCAGCCGGGGGCGCGAACACTTCCAAAGCCTCGTGGACCAGGCTGTGCCGGTGGGTGAGTACTTTCTGGAACACCTCGAAGAGGGGCTCGACCTCGACCAGGCCGACGGGCGCGCGTTGCTCTCCGAGTTGGCGGTGCCGCATATCGGCCGGTTGCCCAATGGCGCCTTGCGCCGAGTGATCGTCGACGGCTTGGCGGATCGCACCGGCATCGACGCCGCGGCGCTCGACCGCGCGGCGGGCGATGCACGGCCCAGCTATGCCGAGCCTCCTCGGGGTACTGACCAACCGTCGGGAAAGCAGCTGTCGATCCGTGGCGAGCGACTCCTCCTCGAGGTAGTCAAAGACCCCGAGTTGATTGCAGTATTGGACTCAGAGACCCAGGTGGCCCTTGCCAGGGATGCGAACACCAGCCTCTTGGCGGACGTCGCAAGCTACCTCATGGAAGAACCCGACGCGGACACGGGCACGCTTCTCGCCCGGTACGTGGGTCACGATGCCCACGACCAACTCGCCGCGTTTGCCTCCCGCGCTCTGCTGCTACCGACCCAGGCGGCCGACTTCGCGGCCAAGATGCGCGAGTACATCATCGACATGGATTTGGCGGCATCCTCTCGGGCCGCGGAGCAGAGCGGGTGGTCTGTGGACGACCTGCGGCGTCATGCCCAGAGGCGCCGGGAAATGTTATGATGCGCTGTTTTTTACCCCTTGATTGGCGGGCTTCCGGCCCCCACATTCCCGTAACCCCCGTCGTCGACCTCACGAGGTGATATGGCTACCGAAACCGAACAGCACCAGTCTCGCCTCAAGGAACTGATCGCCAAGGGCAAGGAGCAGGGATTCCTGACCTACTCCGAGGTCAACGACCACCTGCCCGACGACATCAGCGATTCCGACCAGATCGAAGACATCATCAGCATGATCAACGATATGGGAATCACGGTGTACGAGTCGGCGGAAGCCGCTCCGGACGCGGACGAATTGCTGAATGCCGGCGACAACACCGCTGACGAAATCGCAGCCGAGGAAGCCGCGGCGGCCCTGGCGGCGGTGGAGACGGAAGCTGGTCGGACGACGGACCCGGTGCGCATGTACATGCGCGAGATGGGCACCGTGGAACTGCTCACCCGCGAGGGCGAGATCGCCATCGCGAAGCGCATCGAGGAAGGCATACGACACGTGCTGGCGGCGACCGCGCACTTCCCCGGCCCGGTGAAGTACATCCTCGACCGCTACACCGAAGTCACCAAGGAAGACAAACTCGCGGACCTCCTCGTCGGCTACCTGGACCCTGCGGACCATGTGCCGCCGGCCGCACAGGTGGATCTCACGGCCACGGACGACAAGGACGACAATACCGAGGAACGCAAGGGCCCGGACCCGGTCGAAGCCAAGCGCCGCTTCACGGCCCTCAGGCGGGCATACAACAAGACCGTTCGCAACGCCGACGCGGGCAAGGCCATCGACAAGGCGGCCCGGGCGGCGGACCAGGCGAAACTCGCCTCGGCGTTCTCGTTCTTCAAACTCGTGCCCAAGCACTACGACGTCGTAGTGGGCCTGCCGCGGGATGCCCTGTGGACCGTCCGCCGCCAGGAAAGGGTCCTCATGGATCTCTGCGTCGGTGCGGGCATGCCGCGAGCCGATTTTCTCGCCGACTACCACGGCAACGAGACGTCCCCGGCCTGGATCGACCGCCGCATCGAGGGGTCGCACGACTACAGCCGCCGGCTTGCACGCGCGCGGGAGGACATCGTCCGCGCGCAGCGCAAGCTCAAGAGCGTCACCGAAGAAACGGGTCTCACCGTGGCGGAGATCAAGGACATCAACCGCCGCATGTCGCTCGGCAAGGCCAAGGCCGAACGGGCCAAGAAGGACATGGTCGAGGCCAACCTGCGCCTGGTGATCTCGATCGCCAAGAAGTACACGAACCGCGGCCTGCAGTTCCTCGACCTCATCCAGGAAGGCAACATCGGCCTGATGAAGGCCGTGGACAAGTTCGAGTACCGGCGCGGTTACAAGTTCTCGACCTACGCCACGTGGTGGATCCGTCAGGCGATCACCCGGTCCATCGCCGACCAGGCGAGGACCATCCGCATTCCGGTGCACATGATCGAGACCATCAACAAGCTGAACCGCGTATCGCGTCAGATGCTCCAGGAAATGGGTCGCGAGCCCACCCCGGAGGAACTCGGCGAGCGCATGGAGATGCCGGAGGACAAGGTTCGCCGGGTGCTGAAGATCGCCAAGGAGCCGATCTCCATGGAGACCCCCATCGGCGACGACGAGGACTCGCACCTCGGCGACTTCATCGAGGACGTGACCATCGGTTCGCCGGCGGAACTCGCCACCGGTGAGGGCCTGAAGGAAGCCACCCGCACCGTGCTTGGGGGTCTCACCGCGCGCGAGGCGAAGGTTCTGCGCATGCGTTTCGGCATCGACATGAACACGGACCACACCCTGGAGGAGGTCGGCAAGCAGTTCGACGTCACCCGGGAGCGAATCCGCCAAATCGAGGCCAAGGCCCTGCGCAAGCTGCGCCACCCGAGCCGCAGCGACCACTTGAAGAGCTTCCTCGACGAGTGGACCGAACCGAGCCGTCGGTAACGTCCTCCACGGTCGCCCGCCTTGGCGAACCGCCCTGCCGGATTGTTGGCACGGGCGACCACAAGGGTCGCCCCTACGAGGGGCGCCGTTCCGCGTCTTGCATGCCCGTAGGGGCGACGCTTGTCGTCGCCCGTGTTCGTTCGACGGACGGTGCCGGTTCGCCGACCACAGGGTCGCCCCTACGATCGCCCGTCTTGGCTAACCGCACTCTCACCCCGATTGGTGGGCCCACCAGGACTCGAACCTGGGACCAATGGATTCGCTTGTGCCCGGCGTTTCCACCGGGGGCGGACTATCTCATCACCCGCGCCGCCTCGAGGTCGTGGCGGCGTTGGGGTGCGGGACGCTCTAGCCTGTCATCAAGGACGCTCGGCACCGACCACGGCGCCAGTCCCCAGGTAGTCTCTGCACCTTCCGGCGGTGTACCGCCGGCTTGGCTCAGGGTTGCCGTGGTCGGCGCGCCGACCGGGCGGTTCCCCTGAATTCATCCCGTTCATCTCCCGCCTCTCGACGGGAGCGCACCACTTCACGATGCCCATGTAGGGCGCCGTCGCGATGAGTCCACTGCTCTAACCAACTGAGCTATGGGCCCTTCAGGCGAGTGTAGGACGCCGGTGCTGCCGGGTCCACCGGAACGGGCGGCTGGTACCATCCCGCTCTCCGACGCCCAGCACATGGCACCCTAGTGGTCGAACAGACTTGTAATGACGTATCAGCGCGCTCACAAGCGTCCAGCCGCTAGGCGGCACCTCGAAGGCATAGCGGGGTTACGTCGAGAGGTGCCAACAACGCGGATGGGCGTTTGTGGGCGCGCCCTGCGTGTGGTCGCCGGTGCGTCCCTCGCCGCGTTGCGGCCGCTCGTCGTACGCCCGGTACGACTTCGCGAACCACGCCTTGCGAGGAACACACCGGCGACCACTGATACGCCATTACAAGTCTGTTCGACCACTAGGATGCACTCCCAAGGGGATTTCTCCCCGTTCGGCCGGTTTCTCGAGTATCGCGTACCGATTTCGGCCACCCTCGTCGTGGTCGCCCTGGCATCGCTCTTCGTACTGCCGTCGCAGAGCGCGTCGAGTCTCATCACCTACCTGTTGGCGATCTACTGTCTCTGCGGTTTCCAGAGTTGGCGCTCGCTATGGTTCCATCCGGCATTCCTGTTGGTCGTTGCCCTGCTCGTGTACATACCGTTGACCAGCTTGTGGTCGGCGTCCTGGGATGGCGGCGCGGCGGCGAGCCAGGCGGTCCGCTCGGTCCTTGTGCTCGCGTTCGTGGTCGCGGTCGCCGAGAGCGTCCAGGTGGACTGGTTCCGCGAGCGGATGACCCTTGTCCTGGCCATCGTCGGCGGACTCGCTGCCGTTGCGGCGGTCTACGTGTTCTTCGCCGAGTTCCCGGAGGATGGCCGGCTGAACGGCCTCGGGCAGTTGGACACCCACGTCGCCGCGGCCTTCGTCTACGCCGCGGCAGCACTCGGCGGGATGTCTTGGTTCGGGTTCCGGCGGAAACCACTCGGCGTCGCAGGGTGGGGGATCCTTGCGTGCGTCCTGGCGCTCTGCGCCGCGGTGGTGTTGTCGGGGTCGCGCAATGCCATGGCCTGCCTCGTCTTGGGATCGGCTTGCCTGGGAATCGCACACCGCAGCGCCACGAGGTCGCGCTTTGTGGTGCACGGGGCAGCTCTCGCCGCGGTGTTGCTGGTGGCGCTGGTCCTGTCGATTCGTTTCGTCCCCGGCGCCGAGGCGCTAATTCTTCCCCGCGGCGACAGTTTCCGGCCGGGAATCTGGTCGGACTACGCCGCTCGTATCGTCGCGGAGGGGCTGTGGTTCGGTCTCGGCGTCCTGACCCGGGATCCGATCGAGGTCGAAGGATTTCCGGTTCTGCACCAGCACGGCCTGTTCCTTGCCGTCGCCCACCAGGGCGGTCTGCTCGCCTTGGGCCTCGCGCTCACCGTCGTCGGCGTCGTCCTCCGAACCCTGTTCGCCCACTACGAGCAACCCGAGGCGAAACTCGGGCTCGCGATCTGGGCTCTGGCGCTTCCCGGCTACCTGCTCGACGGCCACGAACTCGTCGACAAGATCGGCTGGACCTGGCTGATGTTCTGGCTACCGGTTGGGATCGCCATCGGCCTGCGCGCTCGTTGGACGCTGGACGATGCCCGCCGATTCGGCACCTGGTTTCGTTGAGCCGTGCCTTGCAATCGAGCAGTTGGTCGGTGGTGTATCCGGTTGACAAGGGATGAGACCGCTTGACGTGGCGGGCTTCGGCACTCATGGTTGCCCTCGACAAACGCATCGACAGATGGGTCCGCCCCCGCGCTGGGCCACCTGCCGAATACAAGAGCCACGATACCCGGTCGGGAGTAGCTACCCGGCCTTGGCGAATAGGCGGGAATCCGTACCCATCTGTGTGCGTTTGTCAACGACCCGGCACCACTCGCCGGGATGGGGAGCACTGGGGCGCATACCAAGCTCAACGCATGAGGTTGCGAACACTCGTCGCCATCGTCGGTTTGGCGCTGGCCGCCGTATCGTTGGTGTGGTGGCTGAGTCCACCGGCCATCGTGGTCGTTTTGGGCTGGTTCGCTGTGATTTGTTTGGTGGCCGCTCTGTATGGGCGGGCGGACTGAGGTGGTGAGTTGAGGGCGCGCGTGCAAGACGGACTCATCGGGGTATGGGGTCGGTTCAGGCGTTGGCTCAGCCGCGTCCCGCAGCGGCGGCGAGCACATTGGCGGTTTCGCGGGCGGCACGGTCCCAGGAGAACGTCTTGGCGCGGCGATGGGCGTTGGCCCCCAGGCGTCGCCGCGTGCTTTGGTCCCTCGCAAGCTTCCGGAACGCGTCGGCGATGCTCGGCGGACTCTCGGGGTCGACCCACACAGCCGCATCGCCGCCGACCTCCGCCATGGCGCCGATGTTCGAGGTGATGACCGGTTTGCCGTATGCCATGGCCTCGACCAGGGGGATGCCGAATCCCTCGTAGAACGACGCCAGGACCAGGGCGGTGCACGCCTGGTAGACGCCCGCTAGGCGCGCCGACGAGATCGGCCCGAGGTCCACGACGCGGTCGGAGAGACCGCTTGCCGCAATGCGCTGTGCGAGTCCCGGTTGCCAGCCGTCCGACCCCACGAGCACTAGATCGTGGTCGTCGAGTCCTCCGGCGACCGCCCGCCGGAAGCCGTCCAATGTGCCGAGAAGGTTCTTGCGCGGTTCCTTGGTGCCGACGAACAGGAAGAACGGTCGACCATGTTCGAAAGGCTCCGGTGGAGGAAGTTGACGGGGCGCCAGCATCACCGTGGCGACGTCCGAACGACCACAGAACGCTTCGATGCGGTCCGCCGTGTCTGGAGAGACGGCGATCACCCGCGCCGCGCGCGCCAGCGCCATGGGCATCAGCATCGCGTCGAGTACCCGGTTCAGCGGCTTCATGGTCTCCGCCGCAACGCGCCAGACGAGGTCGTGGATCGTTACCACGGAAGGGACCTCGCGCAGCGCCAACGGCAGGTGGTGTCGCGGCGAGAAGAACAAATCCACGGCGTCCTGCCTTGCCCAGCGTGCGAACGCGACGTTGGCGGTGAACAGACCAGTTAGGCGTCGTCCGGTACCCGCCCGGTAGACGGCGGGGATGTCCGGCGCGTCGGGCAGTTCGCGGTCAAGGTAGATGAAGAGTTCGTGGTCGCGGCCGATCCGGCGGAGTATCTCCCGGGTATAGACCCCGATGCCGACGAAGGGGTGTCGAAGTGGCCGACCATCGACTGCGATCCTCATGGCCTTGACCTATACCGGCGAACGGGATCCTGCGATGGCAGGGTCCGCGGCCAGCGACCGGTAGATGTCGGCGTAACGGTCTCCCATCAGTCGCCCGGTGAACAAGCGGTCGAAACGCTCCCGGGCGCCGGCGCCCAAGTGCCGCGCCAGGCGGGGATCCGAGTGCAGCCGATCCATGGCGTTCCTGAACGCTTGGGCAGAGGCGGGTTCGACCACGATCCCGGTCTCGCCGTCGACGTTGACGTGGCTCGTCCCCGACCCCGCCTCGGTGGTGATCATCGGCTTGCCGTTCATGGCGCCCTCGAGCAGGGCGACGCCGAATGCCTCGGCGCGGAGATGCGACGGGAAGACGACGCATCGGCACAGGCGCATGAGCGCAATCTTGGTCGCCTCATCCACGTGACCGGCGAACGTGACGTTGGTGAGACCCAACTCGGCGGCTTGGCGTTTGAGTTTGGCCTCGTCGGGTCCCGAGCCGACGATGACGACGGGGTAGGGGGCGCCCTGCGCCGCCTCGAGCAGGATGTGGAGGCACTTGTAGTAGCGCAGCACGCCGACGAACAGGAAGAAGCCGTCACCGTACGCGGCGCGCACGTCCGCAAGTGTATCCTCGGTCGGTTCCGGATAGGCGTTCCGATTGAGGCCGATCGGCACGACATCGACCCGGTCGCCCAACCACTGCAGCACGTCGGATGTGGCGAGGTAGTTGGGCGAGGTGCACACGACCCGGTCGACCGAACCAAGGAATCGGTTCATCAGCGGTGCATAGAAGCGTGCCAGAACGCGCTGGCGGACGATGTCGGAGTGGTACGTCAGGACCGTGGGCACACGCACGCCGGACGTGAAATGCAGAACATCGGCCATCGGCCACGGGAAGTGGTAGTGGACGACGTCCGCCCAGGGAAGCAGACGACGAAATATCGGGAACGCCTCCCGCGACAGGCTGCACGAGGCCACCTCGCCGTCGAGGCGGCAGCGGTACACGGCGGCTTCCTCACGACGGACGACACGCGGGGTGATCGACGGACTCGGGCACAGTACCCGGCTCTCGATGCCGTGACGGCGGGTGTTCAGACAGATCTGCCGGATGGTCTCTTCGAGGCCCCCTTGGGTCTCGGGGAAATAGGTTCGGTAGACGTGGAGCACGTGCACGGTGGGCGATTTCATAGTTCAACGGTGCCGTGCTTTGGTCAGCGTCGGCTTGACGGCGGCACACTTCGCGCCGCGGAATCTCGGCGCGACTGCCGAGCAGTCGCGTCCTCCATCAGGGCTTTGTGGCGCGTCAGGCCATGGGCCCGCGCCAAACGCCGCTCGGCCGGCCCAAGGTCCTCGCTCGGCCGCGGGATCATCTCGAAGTGACGGTGGGTGTCCCTTCCCTTGACCAGAATCGCACGGTCGCCGTCCGCCTTGGTCTGACGCACGTCGGTCGCGCAGAAGCGCAGCACCATGCCGATGCGGCGGTCGTCGGTCCGGTTGGGCTCGGAGCCGTGGATCACGCGCACGTGGTGGATGGACATCTCGCCGGGCTTGAGCGGTGCGAGCACCGTCTTCGACTCGTCCACATCGGCCTTCACGACCTGGCCGCGGCTTAGGAGGTTGTCCTCGGCGTAGGTGTCGTCCTGCTCGAACACCGGACCCTTGTGGCTTCCCGGTACGAACCGCATCGGACCGGTCTCGGCGCCTGCGTCCGACAGGGCGATCCAGGCACTGGCGACGTGGTGGGGTTCGAGCCCCCAGTAGGTGGCATCCTGGTGGTAGGTGACGAAGGCCGGTCCAGGGTCCTTGATGAACCAGTCCATGGACCACAAGAGGACATCCGGACCGAGCACCGCCGAGATGGGCTCGACGATGCGCGGATCGTGGACCAGGTCCCAGGCCCATGCATGGGTGATGGGAAGCCCCTGCCGGGCGGCCCGTTCGCGCCCAGGGTCCAGCCGGGCCTCGGCATCCTCCAGACGGCGCCTCAACGCCAGGGTCTCCGCGGCCGAAAAGGCGCGAAGCGGGAACAGGAAACCGTTCTCGTGAAAGGCGTCGATCTGGGCCTGGCTCAGCCGGGTCATCGGTCGGGGCCGAGGCCGTAGGGTCTGCCCCACGTCAAACCCGCTTCGACGGTGGTCATTGGGCGGTACTCGCAGCCGATCCAGCCATCGTAGCCAAGACGGTCGCAGACTTCGAAGAGGTGCGGCAGGTTGACCTCCCCGTACTGGGGCTCGTGCCGCCCGGGGACGCTCGAGAACTGAATGTGGCCGATCAAGTCGAGATTGTCGGCGATCCCGCGCCCGAGGTCTCCCTCCATGATCTGGCGGTGGTAGAAGTCGTACTGGAGGCGGACGTTGCCTCGGTCGATGGCCTCGATCAGGCGACGGGCTTCGCCGGTTCGGCTCAGGAAGTAGCCGGGCGTGTCCTGGTGGTTGAGGGGTTCGAGAAGAATGACAATGCCGTGGGTCGCCGCGATGTCCGCGGCTTGCCGGACGTTCTCCATGAACACGGTTTCCGCCTTGTCGCGTTGCGGCGCCGGCACGATGCCCGCCATGACGTGGATCATCGGCAAGCCGAGCGGCAGCGCGTAGGCGAGCGCCTGCTCGAAATGGGCGCGGAAATCCGCCTGCCGACCGGGCACCGCCGCAAGCCCCCGTTCGCCCTTGGCGGCATCGCCCAACGGCGTGTTCAGGAGGATCATCCGGATGCCGGTGTCGTCGAGCCCCTCCTTGATGCCGGCGACGGGCGTCCCGTATGGAAAGAGGTATTCGACCGCTTCGAACCCCAGCGAGCGCGCGGCGGCGAACGCCTCCGCCGGTGGACGACCGGGGAACATCATGGAGACGTTGGCGGCGAAACGTGGCACGGCAGTCAGGGACCGAACAGGTCGTCGAGTCGGCGACGGGCTTGCGACTCCTTGTCGTCTTCCTGGTCCTTCACGGAATCGGCCTCGGGATCTTCGCTGTCCTCTGCGGGCGTGCCGAACAGGGAGTCGAGCCTCGCCTTGGCGGCGTCCTGGCGTTCCACGGACCCCCTTCGGTAGGCGTTCGTCGGTCGGTAGTAGTCGCAGAAGTTGGCGTTCTCCTTGTTGACCGGCGGTTCCGCGCGTTCGTCGTTGCAGGTGATGGTCGCGTTCGGTGCGTACTTGCTGCACATCCGGCAGCAGTGCAGGTCGACGAAGCACTTGGGACAGTTCATGTGCCGCGTGATGGGGCGCGGCAAGTCGTCCAGGGACTCGCCGCAGTTCCAGCACTCTAGTGCTCCGGCAACCTCTAGTCTTCGTGTCAGCGCGTCCACAAGCGTCCAGTCCGCTAGGCGGCTCCTCGAAGGCACATCGGGAATACGTCGAGAGGTGCCAACAACGCGGATGGGCGTTTGTGGGCGCGCCCTTCGGGTGCCAGCCGGAGCGCCCCGTGCGGCGTTGCGACTGCTTGACGTATGCCCGATACGCTCGCGCAGCCGCGCCTTGCCCGGAACGCTCCGGCTGACACTGACACGAAGACTAGCGGTTGACGGAGCACTAGCGTGGCCATCAGGGAATCCCGACCATCTCCGTACGGGCGCTGAGTATCAGCATGCGCTCGGCGTCGATCCAGCGCTCCATGCCGTCGGCTTCGATGGCCTCCCGCCACCGCTTCCAGTCGTCGGGCTCGTGGTAGTACAACTCCGCCATGCCCGCGTAGGGCTCGTTGGCCGGGTCGATGCTGTGGCTGACCACGTAGCGGAACCCGCCCACGGCTTCCATGTTGGCCTTGACGTTGGGCACGTGGATCGTCAGCCAGTGGGCGAAGAACTCGTCGTAGTCGGTGCCCGGCCTGGCGGCGACGAGATAGGTCATCTTGTGGAAGCCCGAACGGGTGGTCGGATACGGCGCGTTCAGGGTCAAGGGCGCGGTATCGAGATGTTCGGAGCCATCGATCACCACGTACTCGTGGGTCGCCCACGGCATGTAGGGCTCGGCCTTCTGCTGGAACGTGTCCCGGGGTTCGGCCCCGAATCCGGTCTTGGGCCTCGGCAGCGGTCGAGGCCACCAGAGCTGCGCCACACCGTCCCAGGGGTGCTCGCCGGACGAATTCGCATCGTAGAGCGTCGCGAAGTAACGCGTGGCATGGGGCCGGCCGCGGCTGGCCCCGTCCTTTTGGCTCTGGATGACGGCGGGCATGTGGTTGGCGAACCAGTGCGCCACGAGTTCCTCCCGAGATGTCTCGGGTTTGCGCTTGATGAGATACATCATCTTCGCGCCCGGTGTCTGGTGCATCTCCCGCCTTCGCTGAGTGTCGCGCGAGTATCCTACCCGAGCTGGCCAAGCGACGGCCGACCCGCTTGCATGCCGCCAGTCCATTCCAATGCGGAAGTGAGCCTGAAAAATGGAGATTCCGGCGGCTACGGCGATGGGTAGGGGGTTGTTGTTGTCGAGGCACTCGAGGTTGGCGCAAGACGGTCGTCGCCGTCAACGACATGGTCGGCCGAGGTGGAGCGGAGCGGCTGTCAAGGGCGACCGGGACGCCTGCAAGGGACTCGGCAGGCCGAGGCGGTTGTTCCAGGGCGGGGCGTTGAAGGCCGCACGGACCCGGAGGCGTCCCGGTCGGCGAAGCGAACCCTTGACAGCCGCGTAGCGACCCCACGCTGTGGGCGGGGATGGTGCCCGCCCCACACGGTTGGAACGGGAGCCGGCGCCGGGATTCGCCAGAGATCTACCCGGCGGACGCACCTGCGGGCACCATCCCTGCCCAGCGGCGAGCGACTCCCTGCCATCCCCGGGCATCGACCGGCGTCGATCGCGAGAGGCCCGACCGTTCCGCCGGGTGTCAGGCGGCCTTCGCGTCGCCGAGCGCCGCTCCGATGGCGCGGAACAGCTCGTCGCGTGCGCGGTTGACCTCCCGCATGGCGGAGAGGTCGCTGACGGCGCGGGCGGTCTCGTCCAGCGCCGCGAAGGTGATGCCGGGCTTGAGGAACCGCTCGGCGCCGTCGAGGGAGCGGAGCCGTTCGTAGGGGGTCATGACGGCGTCGTGGGGGTGGCGCTTGCGCACGCGCCCCTGGTCGTCGGTGTGCTCGACCGGGAACATGCAGGGCCGGTGGAAGTTCAGCGCCGGCGACAGCACCTCGCGCGCGAAGCGGTCGACGAGCGGCGCGAAGCGCTGCGGGATGTGGGCGTGGCCGAGCCACTTGCGCACGACGCTGGCGTTCTTGCTCTCGGCGAGGGCGTTGTCGTTGGAGTGCCGGGGGCGGGACTTGGTGAACTCGGCGTGCAGCTTGGCGAGCAGCGCGGCGACGTGGTGGTTGACGTACTCGGAGCCGTTGTCGGCGTGGAAGCCGAGGATGGCGAACGGGAACAGCGCGAGCAGGCCTTCGAGGACCGGGACCAGGAAGCGCTCGGAGATCGCCGGCACGGCACCGACGTACTCGAACTGCGTGACCTCGTCGACGACGTTGATCAGATAGACGCCTTTGTCGCCGTCGAGGTCGCCCTGGTGGACGGTGTCCACGCGAACGAAGCCGGGCCGGCCGTCGGCGCACGGCGGCCGGCGCTCGCCGATGGCCACCCGCGTCGGCCGGGTCCGGTCCAGCACGGTGCGCCGGCGCCGGTAGGTCGTGGACCGGCGCAGGTTGTAGAGGTGGCCGTTGGAGATCCGCGCCAGGCGCGCGTAGCGGATGTCGCCGTACACCTCGAACTCCCGCCGCATGACCTTGCGCGTCGCCGGTCCGGCCATCTGGCCCAGCGTCGCGTCCACCTCCGCGAGGAGGCGGATGTCGGCGGCCGTGTAGCGGCGCTCGAAGGGCCGGCGCGGCGCACCCCCGCGTCGGTCCACGACCTGGCCCGTCTTCACGAACTGCCCCACGAGACGCGTAACCTGCGACCGCGACAGTCCCGTCGCCTTGCCCAGGAAGGCCTTCACCAGCCCCCTGTCGGACTTGCCGAGGCGCGGGTAGTCGAACCGCGACAGCATCCGCGCCACGAAGGCGTAGGCCTCGCCGCGCGACACGGGTTGGAAATCCACAGGCTCGTTCCCGTCCAGAAACGCACGAACCTGCTCCGGGGTGCGGAGTCTTGCGACATCTAGGCTCAAGATCATTCTCCAATGATCCCAAACCCACCGCCTCAGGCTCACTTCTCGTTGGAATCAGCCTTTCCCTTCAGGCTCACTTGTCATTGGACAAGGCTCCGCCTTGACTTGGTGCCGCCCCATGAGTACTTTCGCGCGCCCTCCCAATGGAAGCATGTGCCGGTTTGTTGGTCGACGGAGCGTCGGCGACACTTTCGGCCGGCGGCGACCGCGAAGCGGTCGCGTCTTCGACCTCGTCCGCCTGTGACGTCTGACGGCGCCGCGGCATGCCTTGAGGACCGTCCGAATGCCGCAAATCGAAGTACGGGGTCTTGCCAAGACGTTCCGCGTGGCCGAGCGGCTGCCGGGGCTCGCCGGTGCCTTCCGTGGACTGATCCACCGCCGGATGCGTGACGTCCACGCCTTGGACGGCATCGACCTCGACATCGAACGGGGCGAACTGGTGGGCTACATCGGTCCCAACGGCGCGGGCAAGTCGACCACCATCAAGATCCTCGCCGGGATCCTCACACCCACGGCCGGCACCTGCCAGGTGGACGGCCTGACGCCTTGGCGCGACCGCCGTCGCCATGTGGCGCGCATCGGCGTCGTGTTCGGCCAGCGCACGCAGCTCTGGTGGGACCTGCCGGTGATCGAGAGCTTCGACCTCTTGCGCGACATCTACCGCATCCCGCCCGGTACCTACCGGGACAATCGCGACCGGCTCATCACGCTCATGGATCTCGAGTCGCTGCTCGATGTGCCGGTGCGGCAGCTGTCGCTGGGCCAGCGCATGCGTTCGGACCTGGCGGCGGCATTGCTGCACGGTCCGAGCCTGCTGTTCCTGGACGAACCGACCATCGGCCTCGACGCCGTCTCCAAGCTCGCGATCCGCGATTTCGTGCACGAGTTGAACCGCGAGCAGCAGGTCACCGTGCTGCTCACCACCCACGACATGGACGACATCGAGGCGCTTTGCCAGCGCGTCATCGTCGTCGGCGACGGGCGGATTCTCGTCGACGGGGGCATGGATGTACTGCGCCGGCGGGTGCGCAACGAGCGCGTACTGGTGGTGGACTACGACTCGGCGGACGAGGCCGCCTTGCTGGATGCGGACCGGGAAGGCGTCCGACGCGTGGAACGCGCTGCATCCAGGGTGCGCATCGCCTTCGATCCGGAGCGAATTCCGGTGGCGACCCTGATCGGTGCGCTGCTGGCCCAGGGCACGCCCCGCGACCTGTTCGTCGAGTACCCGCCCATCGAGCAGACGGTCGCCGAGTTGTACGCCGAACACGACGTGCGCGAGCAATGAACGACGCCCTCGGCCCATTGTGGGCCGTGCTCAGTGCACGCTACCGGACCCTGCTGCAATACCGCGCGGCGGCGTTCGCGGGCTTCGCGACCCAGCTCTTCTGGGGCGCGATCAAGCTCATGATCCTGGCGGCGTTCTTCGCCGCCGCCACCGAGCCGCAGCCGATGAACCTGACCGAGGTCGTGGCCTATGTGTGGCTCGGCCAAGCCCTGCTTGGCATGCTGCCCTGGAACGTCGATGCCGACTTCCGCGAGCAGGTTCGGGACGGCGCGGTCGCATACGACCTGCTCCGGCCGCTGGACCTCTATGCATACTGGTTCAGCCGCACCTTGGCGTTTCGGGTCGCCGTGCCGACGCTGCGGGGCGTACCGATGGTGGTGTTCGCCATGGTCCTGCTGCCCCTCGTGGGCCTCGACGACTGGGCACTCGTGCCGCCGGCCTCCGCGGCAGCGTTTGCGGGATTCGTCGTTTCCGTCGTATTGGCCGCCTTGCTTGCCACGGCGGTCACGCTGCTTGCCCACATCTCGCTGCTGTGGACCATTTCGGGTGTCGGCATGGATCGAATTCTCGCCGTGCTGGTGTCGATCCTCTCCGGTCTGATCGTGCCCCTGCCACTGTTTCCCGACTGGCTCCAGCCGATGCTCGAATGGCAGCCCTTCCGCGGGCTTGCCGACGTTCCCTACCGCATCTACAGCGGCAACATCCCGGCGGCCGAGATCGCACCCGAGCTTGTATTCACTCTTGGCTGGACGGTCGTACTCGTCTTGTTGGGGCGACTGATCCTCCTTCGCGGCGTCCGGCGCATGGTGGTACAGGGCGGATGAACGCGGCGATCCTGCTAACCCGCTACCTGTCGATCTCGTTACGCGGTCAACTGCAGTACCGGACGTCGTTCGTGCTGTCAGGATTCGCGCAGTTTCTCTACTGCCTGATCGAACTGGGCGGCATCTGGGTGCTGTTCGACCGGTTCGGCAACCTGTCGGGCTGGAGCTTCGCCGAAGTCGCGTTGTTCTACGGTACGGTCAATGCCACCTACGCGCTCGCGGAACTGCTGGCCACGGGCTTCGACCATTTCGGCACGCTGTACGTCAAGACCGGCGATTTCGACCGCCTGCTCCTGCGCCCCCGCAGCACCGTGCTGCAGTTGGCAGGGCACGAACTCTCCCTGCGCCGGCTCGGCCGCCTGCTGCCGGGCCTGGTGGTGATCGCCGCGGCGTGGATGGCCCTCGATCTTCCACTGGAGGCGGATCGTGTCGCGTTGCTGGCACTGACCATGGTGGGCGGCATGGCGTTCTTCTTCGCCCTGCTGGTGTTGCAGGCGACGATGTGCTTCTGGACCACCGAGAGCCTGGAGCTGATGAACATCCTCACCTACGGAGGCGTGGAGACCGCGTCGTACCCGCTGCCCATCTACCACCGCTTCTTCCGGCGCTTCTTCACCTTCGTGGTTCCGCTCGCCTGTGTGGGGTACTTCCCAGTGGTCGCCGTACTGGGCGTCGACGATCCCCTGGGAACGTCGAGGCTCTTCCAAGTATCTGCGCCGTTGGCGGGTTTCGTATTCCTTGGCGTGTCGATCGGGATTTGGCAACTCGGCGTGCGGCGGTACACGTCCACGGGAAGTTAGGGAAGATCTGACTGCTGGACGGGGACGACGAGAAAACAGGCTGCGGCTACCACCCGCTTGATCGAGGGGCTTGCACACCGCAGTCGACCGGACGGACCGGTACGCCATCATGCTGACGATGCGTTTCGCGATGCCGTTACCCGGGAGCGGATGAGCGGCAATCTGGGGACCACCGCCCGCGAATGAAACCGCGTGCGGGACGGTGGGGGCGGCCACACGGAAGTCCGCGGCTTGCTTACCGGCTCCAGTCGCCCGCTTCTGGAATCCCCCGGCTGTACAGGCCTGGTTCGGTGAGCGTGCGCAGCGCCTCGGCGGCCTCGGGCTCCCGGGCAATGCCGATGACCTGCCCGGCCGGCCCGTCGCGCAGGATCGTCACGGGCGGTCCGGCGTCCGCGTCCAACGTGAAGGAACCGGGCGGTCCGGTGAGGGTGATCGAGACGAGCGATTCGGGCCACCCGGCCTGCACCGGCAGCGCGAAGGCGAAGCCCGACCGACCGTCGCCGTGCACCGTCTCCGGCATGGCGAAGCTCAGGTCGAACAGCACCGTGCCGTCCCCGGATGCGCCGGCAATGCGCCAGGGACCGGACGAGCGCGGCAGTGTGGGCGGCGCCTTGGTGACGAAGGCCGGCTCGAGGTAGGGCGAGGAGCCCGGGTCGACACCGCCCCAGATTAGCAGCGACGCCACGGGTTCCGCGCCCGCCCCGGCCTCCGGGGAACGCAGTCGCCCCGCGCCGTGCAGGCGGTAGCGCAGCATTCGGTCGAAACTGAAGTCGCTGATCCAGGGCGGTCCGCAGTAGGCCATCAGGTCGAAGTGCTCCTGCGGCGACACCAGCCGCCGTTCGACGATGTCCCAGCCCCAATGCCCCGTGGACGCCTCGTCGTACGGATACGCCGGGTCGATACCGAGCGGACCGCCGCAGGGCGCGTGCTGCAGCGACAGGTTGTGCCCGAGTTCGTGCGCGATCACAGAGGCGTTGGTTACCGAGAATGAGACAGGATGGCCCAGGTCCGCGATGCCCGAGGCGCCTTCGACCTCTCCCGCCAGCAACCCCATGTAGTAGCCGCTGCCGCTTTCCATGGTCTGGATCAACCGGGTTTCGTCGAACAGTATATGGGCCGCATTGCTCGCGGTTCTCACCGGGGCATGGGCGTTGACCGAGATCTCGCCGACCGGCAGCAGTGCGCGCACGAGCCGCAGCATCTCGTGACCCTCGGGGTCGGCCGCCATGGCGTTTGTCAATTCCACCGCCGACATGTCCGGATTCGTCTCCCAGAGGAAGGGGATGAACGTGATGTCGAAGCGGGGCATGGCCCGCACTTCCACCGCCACCCGTCCGGTCTGCGGGATCCGGTTCGCAACGCCCAGGCCCGCGTCGAGCGTGCGGCCGGGATCGATCTCGATCACCATCTCCAGCCCCGGCTGCACGAACTCCGCTGGGACCGTCGCATTGACCGAACGGTCCAGCGAACCCTCGTCCAGTTCGGTCGGGATGGGGCCCTGCGCCGAGTCGACGTTCACTGAATGTGCAAGCGTGCCGCCGAGGTAGAATTCCGCCCGGATCGCCGGCATGCGTTCGGCATTGGCTTGCGCGGCGGTCGGGAACACCCGCAACAGCGCTTCCTTGCCCGCCACCAGCGCGATGGGCAGCTCGCGGGACTGGATGGCCTGCGTGAGATACGCTGCCACGGGCTCCACGCCGCACTGCCGCACCCGCCGCGTGATCAGCCCGTTCAGCCAGGATTGCAGCGCCGCATCGTGCGGCGCGCACAGCTTCGTGCCGATCGCCTGGAGATGTTCCAACTCGCGCAGCTCGGCGAGTTCCTGCGGCAGCGGTCCGGTCAGATCCGCATTGCCGGTCAGGGCCAACGATCGCAACTGTGAAAGCCCGGCAAGCTCCGGCGGCACGGACCCCGAGAGCGAGTTGCTGCCAAGGTACAGGTCGGTCAGGCTGCCGAGTCGGCCCAGTTCAGCGGGAATCGGGCCGAAGAGATCATTGTAGGAGAGATTCAGGTACTCCAGCCGCACGAAGTCGCCGAACGAGCTGGGCAGGTAGTCGGAGAGACTGTTTCCGGAAAGATCTAGGATCGAAAGTTTGTCGAGGACCGCGAGCGAGGTCGGGATCGTGCCCGACAGGTCGTTGTTCGCCAGATGGATTTCCTCCAGTTCCGCCGCGTTCGCGAGTTGGAGCGGTATCGAACCGGTGAGGCGGTTATCGTCGAGCTGAAGTCTTGCGAGCGCGGCCAGGTTGCCGAGTTCCGGCGGAATCGGCCCCGTCAATCCGTTGTTGTTCAGTTTCAGCGTCGTCAGGCGCGTGAGCTTGCCGAGCTGCGGCGGGATGGATCCGCTGGCGTGGATGCCGACGATCTCCAGTACCGTCAGGTTGGCGAGTTCGCCCAATTCGGGTGGGATCGCGCTGTTGCGAGAATCGAAGGCGTGGAGGCGCAGTTCGGTCAGCTTCTCGAGCGCGACGATATCCGGTGGGATGGCGCCATCCAGGCCATTGTGGATGAGGCCCAGCCGGGTCACCCGGCCCTGGCCGTCCGTATCGACGCCATGCCATTCGCGAAGGGGCGCGTCGCTCAGCCAGTTCGTCGCGTCGAACCAGCGCTCCCCGCCCATGGCTTCATGGAGTTTCTCGAGAACCTCGCGATCCGGCGTCGGCGCGCAGTCCTGCCCGGTACCCTCGTGCACCGCCACGGCGTCCAACCATTCGCGCACGAAGCTCTCGTTGGGCACGCACAGGCCCGTCCCGGCGTAGCGCAGTTCGGTCAGCGTTTCCAAGCGCGGCAGCGTGTACGGGAGACGGCCCGCAAGGTTGGGATTGCCGCCGAGCCGAAGCTCCTCGAGCGCCATCAGATTGCCCAGTTCAAGCGGCAGCTCCCCCGCGAGGCCGTTGTCCGAGAGATCGATCGCGATGACGCGGCCGGCCGCGTCGACGCGAACGCCGTACCGGGAGGTCACGGGACCGTCGGGCCAGCCGTTCTTATTCGTCCAGCCGGAACCGCCCGCCGCCCCGTAAAGCGCCTCCAGCACGGCCCGCTCGGACAGGTTGCAGTGCCTGCCTGCATAGTGGTCGCCGATCGTTCTCACCCAGTCGACGAGGGCGACCGTGTCGGGCATGCACAGCCCGGGATTGCCGCCCCACCAGAACGTTGTCAGCGACAACCGCGTCAGTTCCTGCGGAAGCGCCCCCGACAGCTCGTTGCCGTTGATGCGAAGCTGCCTGAGGTTGGCAAGCTTGCCGAGTTCGGGTGGAATCGGGCCCGACAAGCGGTTCTGTGCAATGGACAGATCCGACAACTGAAGTGCGGCGCCGAGTTCGGATGGAATCGCGCCGGACAAGTCGTTGGCGGTCAGGTTGAGGTCTTGCAGTCTGGCGAGACCGCCGAGCTCTCGCGGGATCGGACCTGTCAGGTCGTTCCGGGCAAGACGCAGCCGGACGAGATTCGCGAGCGCGCCGAGTTCGGGAGGAATCGGGCCGGACAAGCCGCTGTTGCTAAGTTCGAGAGTCTTCAGCCGGGCGAGGTTGCCGATTTCGCCGGGAACGGGGCCGGAGAGGCTATTGTTGAAGAGGCTCAGACGTTCCAGATTCTCCAGCTTGGCCAGTTCCGCAGGTATGCTGCCGGAGAGCCTGTTCGACGACAGGTGCAGCTCCGTCAACGCTGTCAGATTCTCGATCTCCGGTGGAATTGGCCCCGCGAGACCGTTGTCGAACAAAGCGATAGCGTTCACCCTGCCGTCGTGATCGGTGTATACCCCGTGCCAGTCCGCCACCGGTTTCTCGCTCAGCCAGTTGGAGCTGTTGACCCAGTCTTCGCCGCCCGTGCTCTCGTAGAGCGCGATGAGGGCCTCCCGGTCGAGCGACGATCCGGTGGATTCGTCGGTCGGCGTCTCGACTGTCACCGTGGCAGATGCGGTCACCTCGCCGGCTGATGCTGTGACCACGGCCGTACCGGCGCCGACGGCCGTGACGAGCCCGGCGGCGCTGACCGTGGCCACCGAAGGCGCATCGGACGACCAGGCGGTCGCCACGCCGGTGAGTAGATTGCCGTCCTGGTCCTTGACCGTGGCGGTGAATTGAACGGCTTCGCCGGACGCGCCAAGTCGAGCCGATGCGGGCGAGATCGTCAGCGACGCCGCCACCGGCGGGGGGGTCTCGACGGTTACCGTCGCCGCTGCCGACAACTCGCCGGAGGCCGCTGTGATTGTTGCCGTGCCGTCGCCGATCGCCGCGACGAGCCCCGTGGGGTCGACTGTCGCCACCGCCGACGCATCGGAAGTCCACACGACGGTCACGCCGTTCATTGCCGCGCCGTTCTGATCGCGAACCTCGGCGGCGAGCTGAACGGTCTCGCCGAGCGCTTCGAGTCGCGCGGACGAGGGAGTGACCGTCATCGATGTCGCCACCGGCGGCGGCGGGGCGGTGGTGGGCGGTTCGGGGCGATCGCCGGATCCCTGGGAACCGCCGCCGCATGACCAGAGAAGGACCACTGGTAGTGCGCCCAGCCATCGTGGACGGTTCCCACTGATTCCGACTATCGACATGATCCGCGTCCAGACCCCGACCGTGAGACACCGGCAGACGGCGAACAAGTGTACTCGACATTCCACTTGGCTCGCGCCGCAAGACTGGCGCGCACTTGTGGCATAGTAAACCGCTTACGTTTTGTCCTTGGGGGGAGAAACAAGTGGCACATGACCTAGTGATTCGCAACGGCACCGTCGTCGACGGGGCCGGCAACGAGCCGAACGAAGCCGACATCGCCATCGACGGCGACACCATCGCGGCCGTCGGACAAGTGTCGGAGCGTGGCACGGAAGAGATCGACGCCAAGGGCCACGTCGTCACGCCGGGATTCATCGACCTGCACACCCATCTCGATGCACAGATCGGCTGGGATCCACAGATGACGTCCGTCACCTGGCATGGCGTCACCACGGCGTTGCTCGGCAACTGCGGAGTGACTTTCGCACCGTGCCGCAAGGATGATCGCGAGTTCCTCGCCGGCATGATGGAGACCGTCGAGGACATTCCGAAGCACGCCATCCTCACCGGCCTGCCCTGGGACTGGGAGTCCTACGGCGGCTACTTGGATTCCATCGAGCGCTTGGGGCCGATGATCAACGTTTGCGGTCTCGTCGGCCACAGCGCCACCCGCTTCTACGTCATGGGCGAACGCGCCATCGAGGAGCAGGCGACTCCGGATGAGATCGAGAAAATCGCGGCCTTGGCAGGACAGTCCGTCAGGGAAGGCGCGGTCGGCTTCTCCGTCAACCGCCACCCGGGCCACACGTTGCCGGACCGGCGGCCGATCCCGGGCACGTTTGCATCGAGGGAGGAACTCATCGCCATCGCCCGTGCCGTCGGTGCCGAGGGCGGCATCATGCAGACCGTGCCGAACTTCTCCAAGGTGGAGGAAGAGATGGACATCATGGCGGAGGAAGCCAAGACCAGTCGCATCCTCTTCAGCGCCATCGGTGAACAGCGCGAGCCCCTGGACGAACACGTCAGCGACATGCGGGCGAGAGGTCTCGACGTCACCGGCATCACCGTGCCCCGAAGCGGCGGCGGCGTCGGCGGGCTATCCGCGAACACCATGTGGTGGACTCCTTCCTGGCGGGAGTTGGGCAAACTCGACTTCGAGGCGCGGCTTGAAGCCATACGCGACGAGAGCCTCCGGGCCAAACTGGTGGCGGAAGTGCGCGACAACGAGCAGACCAACGAACACGCCATGCGCATCACCAAGCGCTGGTACCCGCTCGGTGACAGCGCTCGACCGAACTACACCCAGGCGCGCTACCAAAGCCTGGCCGATATCGCCGCTGCCGCCGACGAGCATCCGGTCGAAACCTGGCTGCGGCTGACGCTCGAGAGCGACGGCAAGGCGCTGTTCCACCAGCGTGGCTTCAACGTCAATCTCGACAATCTGGAGAAGCTCATCACCACGGACTGGGCGATGCCGGGACTGGGCGATGCCGGTGCCCATGTCAGCCAGATGATCGACTCGGGCTGGGCGACCTTCGTGCTGTCCCACTGGTACCGCGACAAGGGCACCTACACGTTGCCGGAGGCCGTGCGCCGGATCACCTCCGTGCCGGCCCATGTGCTGGGGCTCAAGGACCGCGGCACGCTTCGAGCCGGTGCAAAGGCGGACATCAACGTCGTCGACATCGACCGCCTAGAGGAGCGTCAGCCCTACATGGTCCACGACTTCCCGGGTGGCGCACCCCGATTCCAGCAGCGTGCCGAAGGCTACAAGGCGACGCTCTGCAACGGCCAGGTGACGCTAAGGGACGATGAACACACGGGTGTTTGCGCGGGGGAGGTTATCCGCAATCAAGCGTAGACCCATACGGCGTGGTCGAGACTGACTGCCATCGGTAGCGCGAGTGTTTCTGAAGGCCTGCGAAGTCGGGGACTATGGGATTGTCCAGCCATGCCGCATGTTCGTCGGTCGCGGGTCAGCCTGGTCGTCGTTCCGCGTGTCCACCCACCACGCTACTCGATGGGCGCGAGCAACTCCGGTGCCGTGACCAACTGACGCACGCCGTGCGAGCCGGTCTCGTTGAAGACGTTGCCATCCTCCGCCCAGCGGTGCAGCGAGTTGATGTCGAGCCTCGCGCACGCGGGGCGGACGTTCCAGGTCACGCGCGCCGGGGAACAGTTGCTTTGATCGTATGACGGGCCGGTCGTCGAGCCACGAAACAGCACGGGCTCGCCGGTATCCGACGGAATCGACTTGGCCTGGTGCCGACCATCGACGACGTTCCCGCCATATGCCATCGTCGTGAAGTCGAGGGCATCCGGGTCGTTGACGACGAGAAAGACCTGGGCCTCCACGCGCAGGAGCGGGTCGCTGCAATTCGCCGGGACGCAGGCGCCAAGCCCTTCGCCAGGCGTCGCATCACAGGACGTGTGAACCCAATGCACCTCGATCGTGTCGCCGGGTTGCACGCCCTGGTAGGCACCCGGCGCGGGCGCGGTTTCGGCAGCGCTCAAGTTCGGTGTCTCGTTGCACGCGAAACCGCCGTCGTCGGCATCGCTGACGAAGACGCTGAAACCCGGTCCCTGGTGTTCGGCGTTGGTGTGCGTGTGAATGTTGCACAGATTCATCTCGCTCACCTGGGGTGCCATCGGAAACGCCGCCGTGTTCAGGCCCGTTGCGTTCGCGATGTCGCGAGGCGTCTGCGGTCCCATGTCTACACACAGCGCGCTTTCCGCGGCGGGATCGGTCGCTGCGTCCGGCTTGGATGCGGCCGTTTCTGGCTCGTTCCCGCTACCACAGATAGCGGTCAACAAGGCAAGTGCAAGAGCCGTATGTCTCATGAAGGTGGACTCCTTGATTAATCGGGTCGCGACAATACGTTGATCGATGGCGGCGAGGAAACCGTTTTCGCCACGGGGCGAGACCAAGACCCTCGAATCACCGTCGTGCTGGATGTCCGGGAAGTTCGGGTAGCCGGAGTACGCGTCATACCGCCCAACCGCTCCAGATGTTGTCCTCGGTGGACGGCACATCCTCGCGGTAGTTCCGGGTGTCCACCCACCACTGGTACTTCTCCCCGGGACCGAATTCCTCGTCGTCGTAGTAGGTCATGCCGTCGCGCTGATAGTCGCAGGGCACGATCACGCGCACGCGGGGATGTTCGCTGTCGGCGGAGTAGTTGACGCCCGCCGAATGCACGGTCCGCGGATGCCAGAAGACGACGTCTCCGGCGTTTCCCGTGAACTCGACCGGCGTGATGTCGCGTAGCACCGCGTCGCGCGCCGCTCGGAATTCCTCCCGGCGGTCGTCCGCGATCATGCCGCCATGGACCGTGTTCCAGTGTGGATGCAGGCGCAGGTGCGAACCCGGCCAAAGCGTGAAGCCACCGCTTCTGGGCGGGATTTCGTGGACCATCACCATGGCCGAAAGCTCGGCGGCCATGTAGTCCGCGTGCGGCCCCAAACACCCCGGTACTGCTGACGGCTTGGGCAATACGGCGTAGATCCCACGCACGCGGCGCGCCGACTTGATGGGCGCATCGAAGAATGCCCTGGCCAGCGCGATCATGTTCGGGTGGTTGGCGATGCGGTCGACGAGGAAGGGCTCCGTGCCGACGCCGTTCGGTCCGGGGGATCGCATCTTCCAGTTGCCGTGGCTCAGGCGTCCGACCCGGGGGACATCGTCGTCGACCCACTTCTCATCGGGTGAATCCAGCCACGTCGCCGGGTCGTCGCGCTCAAGGATCCCGCGGGGGACATTGCTCCAGAGGTAGTCGAGGGTTTGCTCGAAAGCCTCGCCGTCGTCGACCAGCCCTCGCTTGACGACGAAGCCTTGTTCCTTGAAGTGGTCGACCTCCGCTGGGTTCAGGGTCGGTCCGGGGGTGAGGAAGTCCGGGTTCTCGTACACGATGGGTTCCCGGGCAACGATTTCCGCCGCCTTGGGTTGTGCCGAAGCATGACCTACGTTGTAGTCGGTGTACTCCATCGCATCAGTCCTTCCTGGACGCAGGTGGCGGCCAGCTCACCGTGCCGAGTATATAACCGCCCGCTGGCGAGCCCCCTGCCGCCGCCGGTGGACTCGACGTCCTGGGCGAAGAGCAGCCACTCGTCGGCACGCGCCGGACGATGAAACCACATGGCGTGGTCGAGACTGGTGCCTTCGAGGCCCGAGTCCTGCCAACGCATACCCAGGGGCAGCATGACGTGATCCACGACCGTGGTGTCCGACAGGTACGCGAGGCCGGCCTGGTGGATGAAGGAAGGGTCCGGCAGGGACTCGGAAATCCGCATCCACATGAGCTGGGTTTCGGTCACGGGCTCGCCCCTAGGCGCCATGGGCGGGTTGATGTAGCGGATATCCACGGGACGGTCGGAGCCGTACCAGACATCCTCGCCGCTGAGTTCGAGGGTGAAGTCGTCGTAGGTGTAGGTCACGCTCTCCGGTGGCGGCACGTCGGGCATGGGCGACGACACGTACTCGGGCGACTCGTCGGGAACCTGGTAGGAGACCAGTACCCGGAACAGTTCCTTGCCGCGCTGGCTTGCGACCACCTGCCGGGAGGAGAACGAGCGGCCGTCGCGGACCACCTCCACCTCGAGACCCACGTCGAGATCGACGTCGCCGGGCCGCAGGAAGTAGCCGTGCAGCGAGTTGACTCGACGATCATCGGCGACAGTCGTCTGCGCCGCCGCCAAGCATTGCGCGAGGAACTGTCCGCCGAACATCCGCTCGCCCTTGTCGGGGGAGGGCGGCGCCGTGAATCGGCACTCGCCGAGGGCTTGCAGGTCGAGTAGGGGTGCGAACATCCGCGGAACATACGCCATTGCACTGGGAGTGCGCCAGACGCTGCGAGTGCGCCCCGCGACGCGGGGCGTGTAAGCTTGCCGTTTTGCTCGCAGGGGTAAATCCATGAAGCTGGGAATGGGGATCGGACCGTTCGGGCCGCCGGGCGGCGCGCGGCTTGTGCAGATGGCGCAGGAAGCCGAATCCTTGGGCTACGACACCATCTGGGCGCCCGAGATCTACGGTGCGGACTGTTTCACGCCGCTCACGTGGATCGCGGCACACACCGAGCGGATAAACGTCGGCAGTTCAATCATGCAGATCTCGGCACGAACGCCGGCGAGCGCCGCCATGCATGCCGTTTCCCTGGACTACCTCTCCAACGGTCGGTTGATCCTCGGGATCGGTGTATCCGGACCCCAAGTGGTCGAGGGCTGGTATGGCCAGCCGTATCCGAAGCCGTTGGCGCGGACCCGGGAGTGGATCGCCATCTTCCGCCAGATCGTCGCCCGCCAGGCCCCCGTCTCATTCGACGGCAACCACTACAAGCTGCCCATGCCCGGCGGCACGGGGCTCGGCAAACCGTTGAAGCTGATCCTGCATCCCGTGCGCGAGCGCATCCCCGTCTACCTCGGCGCCGAGGGGCCGAAGAACGTCGCCTTGAGCGCGGAACTGTGCGACGGCTGGATTCCGATGTTCCTCTCCCCGTACCGCATGATGGACATGTACACCGACGCCATGCGGATCAAGAACAGCGACTTCGAGATCGCCGCCGCGGTGCCGGTCATCATCGACGACGACGTGGACCGGGCGCTCAGCCAGATCAAGCAGAACGTCGGCTTCTACGTCGGCGGCATGGGCGCGAAGAGCTTCAACGTGCACAAGGATCACATCACCCGCATGGGGTTCGGCGAGGAGGCAGACCACGTGCAGAAACTGTTCATGGCCGGTCGACGCGATGAAGCCATGGCGGCCGTGCCGTCCGAACTGTGCGACGAGATCTCGTTGGTGGGGCCGAAGGAGCGCATCCGCGAACGACTCCAAGCCTGGAGGGACAGCCCGGTGACCCAGATCAACGTCGGCACCGGGAATCCGGAGACGCTGCGATTCATGGCGGAAGAACTGCTCTAAGCCAGGCGAGGGCGAGGGCGACCGCAAGGGGCGCTCCTACGAGGGACAACTGATGCAAGACATGAAATTTGGTGCCTTTCTCGCACCTCACCATCCGATCGGCGAACATCCGACGCTGCAATTGCGCAGCGATCTCGACTTTGTCGAGCACCTGGACCGGTTGGGGTTTGACGAGTTCTGGTGCGGCGAGCACCACTCCACGGGATGGGAGGTGATCGCCTCCCCGGAACTATTCCTCGCCGGCGCGGCGGAGCGAACCCACCGCATCCGTCTCGGCACCGGCGTGGTTTCGCTGCCGTACCACCACCCCTTCATGGTCGCTCAGCGCCTGGTGCAACTGGATCACCAAAGCCAGGGTCGGCTGATCTTCGGCTCGGGCCCCGGTGCCTTGCCGTCGGACGCCCACACCCTCGGCGTCGACCCGATGGTGCTCCGGGACCGACAGGACGAAGCCATGGGCATCATCCGCCGGTTGTTCGAAGGCGGCGATCGTTTCAGCCATCAGAGCGAGTGGTTCACGCTCAACGAGGCCAAGCTGCAACTCCTGCCATTGCAGAGAGACATGGAGTTCGCGGTCGCGTCGATGGTGAGTCCGTCGGGCATGACGCTCGCCGGCAAGCACGGCGCCGGCGTGCTGTCCATCGGCTCCACGACCAAGGCGGGTCTGCAGGCGCTGCCCCTGCAATGGAGCTTCGCCGAGGAGTCTGCCGCGAAGCACGGCCGCGGCGTCGACCGAAGCATGTGGCGGGTGGTGATGAGCTGGCACATCGCCGAGACCCGGGACAAGGCCCGCCGGGAAGCGAAGGAAGGGCTCTTCCGGCACAACAACGACTACACCGTCGGCACGTTGGCGGCCGGCGAAGGCACCATCTTCAAGACCCCGGACGAAGCGGTGGACGGGACGGCATTCGGCGAAGGCAGCGTTGCCGTGATCGGCACACCCGCGGATCTAGTCGCGCGCATCGAGCAGATGATCGAGGTCACCGGCGGCTTCGGCGTGGTCATCGGCTTCGTCCACGACTGGGCGAACCGCGCAGACACGCACAATAGCTGGGATCTGGTTGCCCGCTACGTGATCCCGGAGGTGAACGGGATGCTCGCGAGCTACCGCGAATCCAACCGTTTCGTCATCGAGAACCGCGACACGTGGCAACGTGCCGGCATGGCCATCATGAGCAAGATCCAGGAGAACGAACGCGCCCGCGAGGCCATGGCGACAGCCGCAGCGTCGGCCAAGACGGCGTTGGCGGCGCATGTGACTACCGCGAATGTTGGAGTTGACCGAGCAGAAGCGATCCTGGCGGGTGCATTGCGACACCGGGCAACGACGGCAAAAGTGACTGTTTTCGAAACAGATTCTGGGAGGCAGATCGCCCTTCAGCGAGAGCGAAAAGAGGCCATATACGTCTGGGTCGAGGCGTATAGCCGTGCCATTCCCGGGATTGAAGTGAACAACCGGAGCAAACCTGGCGAACCTTACGTGGCAGGGCAGTCTCGGAGTTCGAACTTGAATGCGAAGAACGCACCGAACCTTATGGTCGGGAACAAGGTGTGGTACCTAAAGGTGGCCACCGTTGACGCATTGGAGGAGTTTATCCACTGGTACTCGACCATTTGAGAGGAAAAATGAAAGTCGCACTTCCGAGTAGCCCCTACAATCGCGTCGACGTGTTCGAAGCCGCCGGCTTCGAGGTCGTCGAAGGCCGCGTCCGCAGCACCGAGGACTTCATCGAGCTCATGCGCGATGCCGACGGTGCGCAAGTCGGTGTCATGCCGCTCACCACGCGGGAGGTGATGGATGCCTGCCCGAAGCTAAAGGTGGTGAGCCGCCTCGGCGTCGGCGTCGACTCCATCGACCTCGATGCCGCCACCGAACTCGGCGTGCTCGCATGCAACGTGCCGGGGGTCAATACCACCGAAGTGGCGGACCACGCAGTCGCCATGCTGTTGTCGTTGACCCGTTGCCTCCATGACGCGATCGCCTCCACGCGGCGGGGTCAATGGCGCGAGAACCCGCGCACAACCGGCAACTACCTGAACTCGGTCCGCCGAGTCGCCGGCCACGTCGTCGGCATCGTCGGTTTCGGCAACATCGGCCGGGCCTTCGCGACCCGCATTCGCGGCTTCGGGCCGGCGGAGATCATCGCCTACGACCCCTATGTGGAACAGACCGTGGGCGATCTCTACGGCGTTCGGATGGTCGACTTCGAAGAGATTCTCGAGCGCTGCGACTACATCACCATCCACTGCTCGGCGACCGCCGAGACCCGGCATCTGTTCGACTCGAACTCCCTCGGCAAGCTGAAACCCACGGCCATGCTGGTGAACACGGCCCGCGGGCCGATCATCGATGGCGGGGCGTTGGCCAATGCCCTTGAATCCGGCCAGTTGGAGGCGGCGGCCCTGGACGTCACCGAGATCGAACCGGTGGAATCCCACGACCCGCTGCTGAAGCTGCCCAACTGCATCGTCACGCCGCACATCGCGGGGTTCTCGCCCGTGTTCCTCGAGGAGTGCCCGATCCGCCAGGCGGAGAACATCATCCGCGTCCTGTCAGGCGAAAAGCCACACGGGCTCGCCAACCCGGAGGTCATCAAGACCATCGCGGTGATGCACGAGACGAATACCGGTCGTTGGGCGGGCGTGCCCGGTTTCTCGACGGCCATGGCGGTATAGGAGCAGGCCGTGGGCAAGGTCGCGATCATCACGGGTGCCGGTACCGGCATCGGCAAGCACACGACCCTCGCGCTGCTCAGGGAGGGCTATTCGGTCGCGTTGGCCGGTCGCCGCCTGGAACTCCTCGAGTCGGTGGTCGAGGAGTCGGGCGCGGGCGAACGAGCCCTGGCGGTGCGTGCGGACGTCAGCGATCCGGATTCGGTCGCGGCCCTCTTCACCAAGACCAAGAAAGCCTTCGGTCGCCTCGATTTGCTGTTCAACAACGCCGGTACCGGTGCGCCGCCGGTGCCGATGGAGGACCTGACGCTGGCGCAGTGGCAGCGCGTCGTGGACATCAACCTCACCGGCTCGTTCCTGTGCTCCCAGCACGCCATCCGGTTGATGAAGGACCAGGATCCCCAGGGCGGGCGCATCATCAACAACGGGTCGATCTCCGCCCACGTGCCGAGACCCAACTCGGCACCGTACACCTCGACCAAGCACGCGCTCACGGGGCTGACCCGTTCCACTTTCCTCGACGGTCGCGCCCACAACATCGTCTGCGGCCAGATCGACATCGGCAATGCGCTGACGCACATGACCTCGCGCATGGGGCAGGGCATGAAGCAGCCCGACGGCTCGGTCAAGTCGGAACCGACCATGGACGTCGAGAACGTCGCCCAGGCGGTGGTCTACATGGACAGCCTTCCGTTGGACGCCAACGTGCCGTTCATCACGGTGATGGCGTCGTCGATGCCATATATCGGTCGGGGATAGGACTGCTATTCGCGTAGTGATCCATCCCGATGGGTTGACCGCCGGCCACCTAGACTCCTTGAGAAGCGCTGAGGTTCACACGCAGGTTGCAAATGGAATTACGCTTCGAACTGCTCTTGAACGGCTCCGGTACTCCGGAGACGCCCTAGCCATATACTTAGCTAAATGTCTAGCCAGCTATGGTTGTCGCATGGCGGTCTACAACGTGCATCAAGCGAAGACGCAGTTGTCGCAGCTATTGGCGCAGGTCGAGGCAGGCGAGGAGGTTGTGATCGCTCGCCGTGGCGTGCCCGTCGTTCGGATGGTTGGGTGTCAGCAACGGCCAAAGCGGCAGCCGGACGTACTCAAAGGCAAGGTGGTCATTACCGAGAGCTTCTTTGATCCATTGCCCGATGGCGAAGTCGATGCGTGGGAAGGGAAGTGATCGGTGCGCGTGCTGCTCGATACGCACGCCTTTGTCTGGTGGATTGCCGACAGCGAGCGCCTCTCCCGCACAGCACGGTCCCTGATCGCCGACGCGACCAACGAGGTTTTAGTCAGTGCCGCGTCGGCTTGGGAGATCGGGACGAAATATGGGCTCGGCAAACTGCCCAAGGCCGATGCACTCGCAACGGACCTGTCCGGGCACGTCGCTCGCCAAGGCTTCGGGGAACTTGCAATCGGCGTTGCTGATGCCGAACGGGCCGGACGGCTCCCGGGGCCACATCGCGATCCGTTCGACCGGATGTTGATTGCTCAAGCACTGCTGCGCGACCTGCCAATCGTGTCGACGGATTCCGTTTTCGATGGCTACGCAGTGAACAGGTTCTGGTAGAGCGAGATCGCGCCCTCTTAAAGGGGCAAATCGTGACGACGTTGTCGAATCACCAACGCCATCCACCCTCCTTGGTGTCCTCAAGGTGTTCAAAGACCCCCGTTGCCTAAATTCATTCATTGCATATTGATCAAATTTAGATAAGAAGGCGAAGAAGCTCATGTTTTGCGATCCCTTCATCCTTCACGCGGTTCGTGCATGGCTCGAACCGTCGACGGACCCATTCAACGACCAGATTCTTGGCTTGACCCAGGATCCCGTATGGGCGTCGCAATGCGTCGAAGCCTGTGTGGCGAATCACTTGCGTAGGTACGTCCCGACCTACTACATCAAGGGGCAAGGCGAGGTGGACATGGCCTATGTCCATGAGGGGCGGTTCTGGCCAGTCGAGGTCAAGTGGACCGGTCAGCTCCAACCCAAGGCGTTGAAGCAGATCGCCCGCTACAACAACGGCGAGATCTGGAGCAAGAGTCGCCAGGCGGGGGAGATCAACGGTGTGAAGGTGCTCCCGCTTCCCATCGAGTTGCTGCGTGTTGGTGACCGGATTGGTCGTTGAGCGTGGCTTGAAATGTTCTGATCAAGCCATCCTTGGCTTGATCATCCCTGTGCCGCGCTAGGGAAGGTGAGAAGTGCGGGCTAGTCCACCGTGAATAACTTTCATGGCGGGCTACTTGGATTTCCGGGAGCGCGGCATATAGTGCGCGGCGCGCGGATTGGGACCAGCCGGTACCACTCCGCGACGGCGGCGGGCCCTCAAGCTTCAAGGATCGAGCCGACCGTGGTGCCACATCGGGGCGGGAGTCCCGGTTACAGGTGTCGCAGTGAACCAGACCTTCGCTTCCATCGCCGCGCTGCTCCTGAGTGCCGCGTTCTTGTTGACGGGACACGGACTGCAGGTCGCGTTGCTGCCGGTTCGGGCCCACCTGGAGCACTTCGCGACCTTGCAGGTCGGCATTCTCGGGGCCACGTACTTTCTTGGTTTTGCCGCCGGTTGCCTGATCGGTACGCGCTTCATTCGCCGGGTGGGCCACATCCGCACCTATGCGGCGATGGTGTGCCTGGCTTCGACGATGGCGCTTGTCCACGCGATGTCTGCCGCGCCGGTCCTTTGGTGGCTCTGCAGGGCGATCACGGGGCTCTGCCTCGCGGTCCTGTTCATCGTCATCGAGAGTTGGTTGAACGCCAGGTCCAGCAACGACAACCGGGGCCGCGTGTTCTCGATCTACACCATCATCCACCTCACCATGGTCTCCGCCGGCCAGATGCTCCTGGTCCTCGACGACCCCATGGAATTCGCGCTGTTCTCGGGCGCGTCGATCCTCGTCTCCCTGAGCGCCCTGCCCGTGGCCCTGACTCGGGCGGAGGCCCCCGCTCCCTTCGGTGCGGTGCGCATGGACGTCGTCCACTTCTACCGACGCGCGCCCGTCGGCGTCGTCGGCGCCGCGGCGGTGGGTTTGACCAATGGGGCCTTCTGGTCCCTGGCGCCGATCTTCGTGCAGCAGAACCCCCTGGCGCGGGGCACCGACTTGGTTGCCATCTTCATGAGTGTCGCAGTCGTTGCGGGGGCCATCGGTCAATGGCCCATGGGCCGCGTGTCCGACCAGATGGACCGCAGGAAGATCATCCTCGTGGCAAGCCTCGCGAGCGCCGTTGTCGGCGCCGCGATGGCGATGTTCGCCGACAAGTGGCCGAACGGTCTGCTGGTCTTCCCATTCCTCTTCGGTGTCTTCGTCTTTCCGCTCTACACGCTCTGTGCGGCGCACATAAACGATTGGGTCGCCGCCGACGAGTACGTCGATGCGGCTGCGGTCCTTCTGGTGCTCTATGCCGTCGGCGCCATCGGCGGCTCGGTCCTGGGATCGGCGGCCATGCAGCTCCTGGGGCCCAACGGGCTCTTCTACTTCACCGCGGCGGTTCACGGGTCGTTGGCGGTCTTTGTGGTCGCGCGCCTGTTCGTGCGGCCACCGCGTGTTAGCGACGAACACGAGGCCTTCGCGCACACCATCCAGGTGCTGCAGACCATCGCGCCGATCGATCCACTGGCGAACGAAGCAGACGCCGGAACGGCGCAACCCGACGGGTCGAGCGTCCTGGCGCGACCTGACGGTCGCGTTGGAAGTTCCGCTGGCGCGGAACTTCTACGGCACAAGCTGCTGGCGTCGGACCAACGCGGCCAGCAGCCGTTGTAGGGCGGGGACGCAGCCCGGTCGGAACGCCGACTTCAGCCTAGGTTCCACTCCTGCTGTTGGCGCAGTTTCGCCATGAAACCCTCGGTGTAGGCTTCCTCCGGGGCTTCGCGGACCATCTGGTCCAGCCGGTGCGCATCGTCGCCGACGAGAATGCGCCAGCGTTCTTCCCGAACGCCGTCGAGAATGATGGCGGCTGCCTCCTCGGCGGTGGTGCGGGCGTTGTCGCGGAAGCTCCGTCCCACCTCCTCGACCATCTTGCGAAGCTGGTCGTCCGTGACCGTCTCGTCGATCATGCCGAGGGCGGTGTAGCGTTCACGCACGCGCGCGATGTCTTCCGGCTCATGGTGGCCGCCGCGCATGATCCGTCCCGAGTTGATGGCGATGGACGTGCCGATGTGACCCGGCATGACCACCGACACCTTGACGTGTGGCGCGTTGTTGGCGAAGTCCGTGACCAGCGCTTCGCTGAAGCCTTTCACGGCGAACTTCGCGGCGCTGTAGGCGGTGTGCGAGCTGTGCGGTCCCAGGCTTGCCCAGAAGCCGTTGACGCTGCTGGTGTTGATCATGTGGGCATCGGTGCTCGCCAGCAGCATCGGCATGAACGCCCGGGCGCAGTTGTAGACTCCGAACCAGCAGATGTCGAAGGTCCGCTCCCACTCCTCCCGGGTCGTGTCGTCGACGAAGCTCGCGCCGCCGCCGATCCCGGCGTTGTTGAACAACAGGTCGATGTGGTCGGTGTCGTGGGCGGAGCTGACGGCGTCGCGGAAGGCGTCTACCGCGTCTTCGTCGGCGACATCGCAGTGGTGGGTGGTGATGACACGGCCCTGCGGCGCTTCCCGCTCGCATAGCTGCCGGGTCTCGGCCAGGTTGTCGTCGAGGATGTCGCAGGCGGCGACGTCGCATCCCTCGGCGATCAACTGCCGGGCCAGTGCCCGTCCCATACCGGTTCCGCCGCCGGTTATGACCGCGAGTTTGCCGCCGAAATCCTTCATCGTTCCCTACCTACCCACTGTGTTTGCTGGCCGGCGAAGTATAAGGTCCGGTGCCATGGAATCCCCAGCGATTGGCCAGCCATCGCGTTCTCAAGGTACGCTTCCGGGATTCCAAGGCTTGGGGAGGGCGCATGCGAATCATGGTCAACGGACAGCAGGCGTTCGGGCGCGCCGTGCTCGACACCTTGCTGGAGCGCGGCGAGGACGTCGTGGGCGTATTCACGGCGCCCGACCAGGAAGGCGGTCGACCGGACCCCTTGAAGGAGGGTGCGGTGGAGCACGGCATCCCGCTCTTCCAGCCGAAGTCCTTCCGCCGCGAAGCCGTCTGGGAGCAGATTCGCGAACTCGAACCCGACCTCGGTGTGATGGCCTATGTGACGCTGTTCGTGCCGGAGGAAGCCCTCGACATTCCCACCCGCGGCACCATCCAGTACCACCCGTCGCTGTTGCCCATGCACAAGGGTCCGAGTTCCATCAACTGGCCGATCATCTTCGGCGAGACAAAGACGGGGCTCAGCATCTTCTGGCCGGACAACGGTCTCGACACCGGCCCGGTGCTGCTGCAGAAGGAGGTCGACATCGGCCCGGACGACACGCTCGGCAGTGTCTACTTCGACCACCTGTTCCCCAAGGGCGTGGACGCCATGATCGAGGCCGTCGACATGGTTCGGGCAGGCACCGCGCCGAAGACGCCGCAATGGCAACTGGCGGGACGCGAGGCCGAGGTCGACCCATCGGAACTCGGCACCTACGAAGGCTGGTGTCGGGAGGAACAGGCCGAGATCGACTGGGGCGAGCCGGCGGACAACGTCTACAACCTGATCCGGGGCGCGAACCCGCAACCGGGTGCCTGGACGGGCTACGAGGGAGGCGCCCTGCAGATCTTCGACTCGCGCAAGGTCGACAGGGCCGCAGGCGAAGCGGGAACCGTTACCGGGATCGCCGAAGACGGCTTCGTAGTCGCCACGGGCAACGGATCGATCAAGGTCATGCGCGTCCGGCCACCAGGCCAGGGGAAGGTGCCGGCCGCCGAATTCGCCACCTCGGCCGGGCTTCGGATCGGCTACCGATTTGGCTAATCGAGGGGGGATACGAATGAGTGATTTCGACAGCATCGACTACGAAGTGGCGGACGGCCGGGCGCGAATAACGCTGAACCGGCCGGAGAAACTGAACGCCTTGTCGCTGAAGCTCCAGTCGGAACTGAACGAGGCGTTGTGGGAGGCCGACAACAACACCGACGTCCACTGCGTGATCCTGCGCGGTGCGGGACGGGCGTTCTCGGCAGGCTACGACCTGACCGGCGCCGACGGCAACATCCCGGTCTCCAGGGTCCAGTCGTCGGACAACAGCTACCGGGGCGGGCGCAGCATCGACGACGATGCTTGGCAGTTGGAGCGCTCCCAGCGCTACCGCATGGCGCTTTTCGACATGCACAAGCCGGTCATCGCCCAGGTCCACGGCTACTGCCTGGCCGGCGGCACGGACGTGGCGCTGCTCTGCGACATGATCATCTGCGCCGACGATGCCCTGTTCGGCTTTCCGCCCGCCCGCGATCTCGGCGCGCTGCCGAACAACATGTGGCTGTACAACGTCGGCCCGCAATGGGCGAAGCGGCTGATGCTCACCGGCGACAGCATCACCGGTGCCGAAGCGCAGCAGATCGGCCTGGTGCTGAAGGCGGTGCCCAAGGAGCACCTGGAATACGAGGTTGAGCAACTCGCCGACCGGCTGTGCAAGATCGACCCCGATCTGCTGTCGACCAACAAGCGCATCATCAACATGGGCCTCGAGCTCATGGGCGCGCGTACGTTGCAGCGCATGGCGGCGGAGAACGACGTGCGCGGCCACAACGCCCGGGCGGCGTTCGGCTTCCGGGAGTCGGTGGCGAAGATCGGCCTGCGGGAGACGTTGCGCAACCGCGACGCCAAGTTCGGTGACGGCCGCGTGCGCGTCAACGGGCCGGAATTCCGCGACGAGGAGGGCCGCCTGACCGACGGCGCGACCTGACGGTCGCGGCCCATCCTTGCGGATGGGTGGGCGTTTCGCTGCGCGAAACTCCCACGGCGCAAGCTCCTGGGTGGATTGGCGCTTCACTCGGAGACCACTTCCCGGTATGTTTCGCGCTTTCCCGATGGGCGGTGGTGAGGATTAGAACCTTGGACGACGACAGCGGCGGCATCTTTAGTTCCATTCGTTTCTGGCAGGGCTGGAGCATCGCGGCGACCTTGGCGGCGCTGTTCGCCTTCGCGGCGAACCTGCAGTACGCGCAGGACGGCCAAGCGCCGGACTACGTCGCCATCGTCGGCGAAGCGGGTTCGGAACCGCTTTGGGTGGTGAACGCGGATCTTGCCGACGGCGTGATCAACGTCCGCGCCGGTGCCGCAAGCGGACCGGGTGAAGACGAGGTCTATCGGTTGTGGGTGGTGCGTCACGAGGACCCTCAGTCCATCGGCGTTCTGCCCGTGAACCGCGAGCGCAGGTCGTTCAAGTTGGACAAGAACGTCAACGCGCTGCTGGCCCACGGGCAGACGCTCGGCGTCAGCCGCGATCCGGCCACGGCGGACGAGGACGAGGACGTCAAGCCGACGTCCTACGACTACCAGGCGACCATCACGCGACTCTGAAGACGGGAACGACTGCGCCCGGCGCGGCGCGCTCGCCGCTACGCTCGATACGGGGTCATATCCATGCCCGGATAGCGGGCGCCCACGCCGGCGAGGGTCTCCTCGGTCCAATACGGGTGACCCGGTGGCGGAAAGCCCAGTAGTTCCCGTTCTTCCGGCGTTGCCTTCTCGATCCATGCCCGGTGCGCGGGCTTGATCGCTTCCGCCGACCAACCGACGATCCCGAGCCACTTCCACGCGGCCGGTGCGTAGGTGATGAAGTGCCCGAGCCGGCCGCCCTCGGCTAGGAACGGGGTGCCGCGGTGGAAGGTTCGCATGCTGTAGATGAACAGCGAACCCGCCGGCACCACCACCTTGACCTCGTTGTCGTAGATCGCCGGCCGTTGGTCGCGGGTGTAGTGCGCGGGCACGATGATCTTCTCCGGGTAGTGCTGGCGGGAACACACGGCCGTCGGCGCGTGGTTCTCGGTGACCTCCGTGTAGTAGAGCAGGTAGGCGGTCTGCCAATAGGCGGGGTCGTCCGGTGGGTAGGCGAGGGTGTGGTTGCCGTAGTCGCAGTGCATGCCCTGGTCGTTGTCGTTGGGACCGCCCTTGGACTTGAAGCTCAGGTGCGACTGCTCGCAGTACATCTCGCTGTCCCCGGCCATCTGCCTTGCGAAGCCGATGAGTTCCGGGTGCAGGGTGATGGCGTTCAGATGCGAACCCGGAAACGGGAAACGGAACGCGTGGAAGTTCATCGGCCGGCCCGGTCGGCTCCAGTTGTCGGGCTTGGGGTTGTTCGGGTTCTGGCAGTACTCGACCCAGCCGGGCAGGATCTTGCGCCACTCGTCGAGGGCACCGGTGAGCTCGTCGTCGGTCAGGAAATTCTCGACGATGGCGTAGCCGTGCTCCCGGTAGTGCTCGGCGTGGGCTTCGGTGATGCGTTCCACAGACCCTCGGCGTTGGCGACGTTGACGAAGTTGGATAGTCTAACGCCAACCGATTGTTACTGTGGTTCGGACCATGCGAGTTGCCGCAAGAATGGCATCGCGTAGACTGTCGGATATGCCTCGCGTCGAGCCGGCTTGTGTAACCGATCTCCACACCCCGTGGCGGTGGAGCCTGTTGTTGGCGTGCCTCGCCTGGCTGGCCGTCGTCGCGTCTCCCCCCTTCGCAGCAGAATACGCCGACTTGATGCGCTGGCTGCTGCACCCGATCTGCCACCAGATCCCGGAGCGAAGTCTCGTGCTCTTCGGCGAGCCCGTGGCGGCCTGCCACCGCTGCACGGGGCTCTATGTCGGTTTCACGCTCGGCGTAGTGTGCTGGCCGTGGATGCCTTCGATGGCGGAGAGGCTGGCAGCGCGTCCCCGCTGGGTGGGCGCATTCTTCATCCCGCTGGTGATCGATTGGATCCTGGCGGACAACACGCCGGCGTCCCGTTTCGCCACGGGCGCACTGGCATCGTTTCCCGTCGCACTGCTGGCGCTGCTTGCCTTGGCGCAGCGTGCGGAACCGATCCCCAACCCTGTCTCTAAGGAGTAGAAGCAAATGAATACAAGGGTCAAATCAGCCCTCATCGGCGGCGGCGTCCTCGGTATCGCCTCCTGTCTTCCCTACATTGGGCTTGTCAACGCGGCTTGCTGTGCGCTCTACATCGCCGGCGGCGTGCTCGCGACCTACCTGTACATGAAGGAGCAGCCACCCACGGCCAAAGCGCCCTACGGGGAAGGTGCCATGGTCGGTTTGTTGGCCGGCGTGTTCGGTGGGATCACGGTGGCGATTGTCACTTCGGTCGCGAGCGCACTCGGGTACACCCCGGGAGCAGAGGTATTGGAGATCCTCCGGGGCTTCGGAGTTCCCGTCCCGGACGTCGACGTCGAAGCGGCGGTTACGCCGATGGCACTGGTCCTAGGCGCAGTCCAGGCCATCGTCCTCTACATGATCTTCGGGACCCTCGGTGGCCTCGTGGGTACCGCGATCTTCCACAAGAAGGCTGGCGCAGCGGACGAGTATCAATAGCGGCTAAGCCATGCGTATCGCCACCTGGAACGTCAACGGATTGCGGGCCCGGCTGGATTTCATCCTGCACTGGCTCGCGAGCCGTCAACCGGACGTGGTGGGCCTGCAGGAACTCAAGGTCAGCGATGACGAGTTCCCGCAGGAAGCCTTCAACGCGGCCGGCTACCAGGTGGTCACCCATGGGCAGAAGGGGTGGAATGGCGTCGCCATCGTCTCCCGCGAGGACGTGGAGGTGGAAACCCGCGGTCTGCCGGGTCAGGAGGACGCCGGTGCCCGGCTGATCCGGGCGACGGTCGACGACCTCGGCTTCGCCACGGTCTACTGTCCCAACGGCAAGGATCTCGACCACCCCGACTATCCGCTCAAGCTGGCTTGGTACGACGACCTCCGCGCCTACCTCGAGGGTGTTGATGCGACCACGCCGTTCGTGATCGGCGGCGATTTCAACATCTGTCCGGAGCCCTTGGACTGCTGGCGCGGCGAGGATGCGGACGGCACCATCTTCTGCACCGTGGAGGAACGGTCACGCTACCAGGGGCTGCTGGACGGTGGACTGGTGGATCTCTTCCGCCACGCCCGTCCGGGCGAACAGGTGTTCTCCTGGTGGGACTACCGGGGCGGCGCCTTCCATCGCGGCATGGGCCTGCGCATCGACATGCTGCTCGGCACGATGCCGGTGGCCGAACGGCTGCGCGAGATCACCATCGACCGCGACTACCGGCGCAAGAAGGACGGCATGACCGCCTCGGACCACGCGCCCGTGATCGCGGATCTTGGCTAAGTAACCCTCGATCAAGCCCGTCCAAGCGTCGCCCCCACGGGATGCCTCGTCGATCTGAGGCGGAGCCTCGCAGCGGTCGCGTCTCGCAGGGAGCGCATGCAATGGTCAAGCAGCCAACAGCTACCGGCGCGCTTCTCAACTCAACCCGCCCAACCCTCGGCCGATGGCCCCTGTCAGTGCGGACAAGTCGTTCTCCTCGATCACGTACGGCGGCATCAGGTAGACGAGGTCGTTGAAGGGGCGGATCCACACCCCCGCGTCGACAAATATCCGCTGCAGTTCGGCAACCGGTACGGGACGGTGGGTCTGGACGACGCCGATGGCGCCGAGAACTCGCACGTCACGCACGGCGGGATGGTGGGCGTAGGGCTCGAGTTCGCGCACGAGTTGCCCCTCGATGGCGGCGACTCGGGTCTGCCAATCGCCGTCGTGCAACAGACCGATGCTGCGCACGGCGACGGCGCAGGCGAGCGGGTTGGCCATGAATGTCGGGCCGTGCATCAGCACGCCGCCGTCGGCGGAGACGCCGTGGGCGACGCGGGTCGAGGCGAGGGTCGCGGCGAGGCTCAGGTAGCCGCCGGTGAGGGCCTTGCCAAGACACATGATGTCCGGTTGGACGCCGGCGTGCTCGCAGGCGAACAGCCGTCCGCTCCGGCCGAAGCCGGTGGCGATCTCGTCGAAGATCAACAGCACGTCGTGGCGCTCGCACAACGCCTTGACGTGAGCGAGGTATTCCGGCGCGTAGAACCACATCCCCCCGGCGCCCTGGACGACGGGCTCCAGGATCACCGCGGCGACTTCGGCGTGGTGCTCCGCGAGTAGCTTCTCCATGCCGTCGATGTCGTCCTGGTGCAGGGATTCGCCGGGACGCGTACGTGGCCGGTCGGCGAAGAGATGCTCAGGAAGCACCGCGCGGAACCGTTCGTGCATTCCCGTCACCGGATCGCAGACGCTCATCGCGCCGAAGGTGTCGCCGTGATAGCCGCCCCGGATCGTGGCTAGGCGGTGCTTCTCGGGGCGACCCGCGGCATGCCAGTACTGGATCGCCATCTTGATCGCGACTTCGACGGCGACCGAACCCGAGTCGCAGAAGAAGACGTGCTGCAGCGCGGACGGGGTCATCTCCACCAGGGTGCGGGCCAGGCCGACGGCCGGTTCGTGGGTGAAGCCGCCGAACATGACGTGGGCGGCGTCGTTCAACTGGTCGCGGACGGCGGCGTTTAGCCCGGGATGGTTGTAGCCGTGGATGGCGCACCACCAGGACGACATACCGTCGATCAGTTCGCGTCCGTCGGCGAGGCGGATACGGACACCCTCGGCGGACGCCACCGGGTAGGTAGGCAGCGGATCGACCATCGACGTGTACGGGTGCCAGATGTGGTCGTGGTCGAACTGTAGGGAGTCGTTCACGTCAAGAGCGGTTCGATGGTGAGATGCGGCATGGCTTCGGCGGGACCGGTGCCGGCGCCGAGATACCGCACGACGCCGAGACACGGTGCGTCCAGCCGTTGGCGCAGCGTGGCGACGTTGGCGTCGAACATCGGCATTTCGGGCGTCACGGAATTCGCGACCCAGCCGGCGAGCTTGCCGCCCGCGTCGGCGATGGCGTGGGCGGTCAACAGGGCGTGGTTCAGGCAGCCGAGCTTCATGCCGACCACGAGGATCGCCGGCGCGCCGATGGCGATACAGACATCGGCGAGGGTTTCGGTTGCGTTGAGCGGCACGAGCCAGCCACCGGCACCCTCGACGATGGCGAAGTCGAAGCCGCCCTGCAGCGCGGCCCGGCAGCGCTCGGCGAGGTCGCTGGCGCTGAGGGCGAGGCCGGCCTGCTCGGCGGCGATATGCGGGGCGATGGCCGGTTCAAGGGCGACCGGATTGACTGTCGGGTAGTCGAGGGATGCGCCGCTCGCGGCCATCAGCGCTCGGGCGTCGTCGTTGACGAGTCGGTCGTCGACCCGTTCACAGCCGGCGGCGATCGGCTTCAGCCCGACCGAGCGCAAGCCGCGCAGGTTGGCGCGTTCAAGCAGGGCCGCGGCGACGAGCGTCTTGCCGACCTCGGTGTCCGTGCCGGTGATGAAGAACGTGTGCGGCGGCATCAATCCACGGTGCCGGTGGCGACCTGGGGTGAGCGCTGGCCGACCGTTGCCAGGGCATCCAGCAGCCGGTCCACGGCCTCCTCCCGGTGTGTGGCGGTGAGCGTCACCCTGAGCCTCGACGTGCCTTCGGGTACGGTCGGCGGGCGAATGGCGCCGACGAGAAGTCCGCGTTCCTCGAGGGCCTCGCTGAGGGCCAGGGCACGGGCGGGATCGCCCACGACCAGCGGCTGGATGGGCGAAGAGGACCGCATCAGGGTGAACCCGAGGGCGTCGACGCCGTCGCGAAACCGTTCCACCAGGGAGGCGAGGTGCTCGCGCCGCCAACTCTCCGCCGTGGCGATGTCGAGACTCATCAGGGTCGCCGTCGCCAGCGCGCTCGGCATCGCGGTGGTGAAGATGTAGTTGCGCGAGCGCTGTATGAGGGTTTCGATCAACGCCTCCTCGCCGGCGACGAAGGCACCCGCGGTGCCGAAGGCCTTACCCAGGGTTCCCACCAGAATCGGCACGTCGGTTGTGGAGTGGCGCGCCGGGTCGACGAGGCCGACGCCACCGGGGCCGTGAACGCCCATGCCGTGGGCATCGTCGATGAAGGTCCAGGCGTCGTGCCGCTTGGCGACGGCGACGATGTCGTCCAAGGGACACTCGTCGCCGTCCATGCTGAAGGTGCCGTCGCTGACGACCAACTTGCGCGTCGGCTCGGCGTCGACGGCGGCGAGTCTGCCTTCGAGGTCGGCGGTGTCGCGATGCTCGAACCAGGTGAAGTTCGCGCGGCTGATCCACCCGCCGTCGAGGAGCGAGGCGTGGTTCAGACGGTCCTCGAAGACGAAGTCGCCGACACTCAGAAGGCTGTTGATGACGCCGACGTTGGCGGCGTAGCCGCTGCTGTAGAGCAGTGCGCGTGGCCGCTGGGTGAACGCCGCGAGCGCTTCCTCCAGCTCCTCGTGGGCGGCGGTATGCCCGCAGATCAGGTGCGAGGCACCCGATCCGGTGCCCCACCGGTCTAGACCCCGCTTGAAGGCCGCGGCGATGCGGGGATCGCCGGCGAGACCCAGGTAGTCGTTGCTGCAGAAGTTGACGAGTTCGCGCCCATCGACGACCACGCGGGCACCCTGCGGACCCTCGAGAGTCCGGCGGCGGCGGAACATGTCCCGGCCGCGAAGCTCGTCGAGACGATGCTGCAGGTCGTCGAAGCCCTTGTCGTGGCGCATGGCCGGGTGAGAATAGCGCGTCGTCAGTGGCTAGTGGTCACGAGGTTGGCGCGTCGCGCCGGTGAGGTGGGCGACGAGACGCCAGATGTCGTCGTCGCCTTCCGGCAGTTTGTCCTTGAAGCCGATCATGGTCGTCCCGGGGACGCCTTTGGCGATGGAGTCGAAGATCTCCTGGTCGGTGCCGCCGTGCAGCCACTGGTCGTCGAATAGGAAGGGGGCGTCCCGACCGTCCTGGGTGGTCGTATGGCAGTAGCCGGCGCAGGTGCCGATGAACAGCGCTTTGCCCCGGGCGAGATCGTCCGGGCTTGCACGGAACGCATCGGCGGGACTCTTCGGACTGCAGGCCGAGGCAACCACCAGGACGGCGAGTAGGTGGAACGCCCGCATCGTCAGAGGGATTGGAGAAGGGCTGCCGTGTGCACGGTCGCGAACGGTCCGCGCACGGGCACGCTGTGTCGGGCGAGGAACTCCGGGATGCGTTCTTGGAACGACGCACTCGAGAATATCCGGTCGACGTCACCGCTAAGTGGGTTGTCCTTGCGCAGAGCCGCATGGAGGTTCCAGCGAAGCACCGGCGGTACCTCGAAGTCGGCGTTCCGTTCGACGTCGAGTAGTGCGAGGTGCGGTCCCCAGACCAGTCCGGCGGCGACGCTGCCGTCGGCGAGCGCCCTCAGGACGCCCTCGTTGGTCGCCTGTTGGGACCACCGCACGCCGGTCGCATCGAGGGCCAGGTGGGCGACGGAGTTGGCGCGCACGGCGATGGTCTCCGGGTAGGGTTCGCCGAAGCGAAACGACGCGTCGCTGGGAATCAACTCGAACGCCGCGCCGTAGTAGGGTTCGCTCAACACCACCGAGCCACGGTAGCGCTCGACCGCAGCCGCGCCCGGGACCGAGAGTTGCAGATGGCACTGGCCGGTGAGCAGCGGCCGGTAGTCGGCGTCGGTGGACTCGATGTCGGTCTGCTCCTCTTCCGGGAGCCACACGATCACCAGTCGTCGGTCCAGTTGCGCGGCGATTTCCCGGGCGACGTCGGTATCGAACCCGCCACCCCCGCGCCGCGAGCGCGGCGGATCGTTCTCGGCGAAACAGACCCGCAACTCGTCCTTCGCGGTCTCCTGCTCCGCGACCTGGTCCGTCGTTGGCCCGCACGCGGCGAGCGCCAACGCCGCGACGGCCAGCGCGGTCGAGTAACGCATCTCAGTCCGGCAGCGCGAAGACGAACAGATGGCCACCCTCGGGAACGGCGACGGGACCCGCCGCGAAGCTCGCGATGGTGATGTCGTTGCCCGAGCCGATGGCGACGTAGGTCTTGCCACCCGCCTGGTACGCCACCGGCTGGCTGCGGACGCCGCCGCCCATACGGAACCTCCACAGTTCCTCGCCGGTCTCGGCGTCCAGCGCGAGCGCAAAGCCGTCGCGAGTGCCGGTGAACACGACGCCGCCGGCCGTGGACAGCGCGCCGGCCATCATCGGTTCGGCATCCTTGTGTCGCCAGCGGACCTCGCCGGTGTGGATGTCGATCGCCGACAGGTGGCCGTAGTCGGTGCCGTTCATCACGTCGACTACGATGGGCAGACCGCCCATGAAGGGCTGGCCCTTGACGAATGCGACGATGCCTTTCTGGAAGTACTGGCAGGACTCGATGACCGGAATGTAGGCGAGCCCGAGGTCGGGGTTCAGGGCACCGCTGTAGGCGCCGTTCATACCTCCGAGATTGCCCGGACAGACCCGGAAGTCGGGTTCCTCTGTGGGATTGGCGCGCGGGTCGACCACCGGACGGCCGTTGTCGTCGATGGTGGCCCAGGTCAGCTGTTCGACGTACTGGGTCGCCGACATGAACGCGCCGGTGGCGCGGTCCAGGGTGTAGAAGTAGCCGTTGCGGTTGGCCTGGACGATGGCCTTGACCGTGTCCTCGCCACGCTTCACGTCGACCAGGAAGATCTGCGTGTTGCCGTCGTAGTCCCAGACGTCGTGGGGGGTGAACTGGAAGTGCCACTGCCGCTCCCCGGTATCGGGATCCACGGCCAGCAGGCTGTTGGAGTAGAGGTTGTCGCCCGCCCGCAGGTCGCCGTTCCAGTCGGGGGAGGGGTTGCCCGTCGTCCAGTAGAGCACGTCAGTCTCCGGGTCGTAGGCGCCGCTCGTCCAGGCGGGGGCGCCACCCGTCTTGTAGGAGTCTCCGGCCCAGGTCTCGGCTCCCGGCTCGCCATCAGCCGGTACGTTGTAGTGCCGCCAGCGAAGTTCACCCGTGGCGACGTCGTAGGCGTCGAAGAAGCCGCGCACGCCGAACTCCCCGCCGGCCACGCCGATGATGGCCATATCCTTGACGATCATGGGCATGGAGGTGGCGCTGAAGCCTTCCGCGTAGTCGGCGATCGTCTGCTGCCAGGCGATCGCGCCGGTCAGGCGGTCGAACGCGATCAGCTTGGCGTCGAGGGTGGCCATCAGCACCAGGTCGCCCGCGATGGCGGCACCACGGTTCACCTTGCCGCAGCACAGGCGCAGGTCGTCGGGCTGCTGGTGGTCGTAGCGCCAGTAGATTTCGCCGCTTACCGCGTCGAGAGCGAAGATCCGGTTGTACGACGTGGTGACGTACATGATGCCGTCGTAGACCGTCGGCGAGACCTCGAACTGCTCCGTGGTGCCGGTGGGAAACGCCCAGGCCGCCCGGAGTTCCGACGCGTTCTCCGGGGTGATGTCGTCGATGGGCGAGTGGCGGTAATTGGCGTAGTCGCCACCGTAGTGGAGCCATTGCTCGGGGTTCGACGGCGAAGCCAGCAGATGCTCCCCGGTCACCGGCCCGTCGCCACCCCCGATGTCCCTGTCGTTGGTCCAGTGATGGATGACCGGTGCGGGTGCCGCCTCCACCGCCGTGGTGGCGGGAGGCGCGGCAGTCGACTCCTCCACCTGCACGGTCGCCTGTTCGCAACCCACAAGACCGCAGACCACGAATGCCGTGGCGACCGAATAGCGCATGAGCTTGTTCTCTAGTGAAATTCGCGGTGCATTATCCCCCACAGCCGGTCGCGGGGGCGACACCGAAAGCCGCGGCGATGAGTTCGTAGGACTTGAGCCGATCCTCGAACGACGGCGTGATGGTCAACAGCACCACCTCGTCCGCCTCGGACTGTTGCGCAAGGTCCTCCATGCCGGCCTTGACCTCGTCCGGGGTGCCGATGATCTGCCGCGAACGGCGACTCTTCATGGCGTCGAGCTCCTCGTCGGTGAAGGGCCACGTGGCGGCGTCCTCCAATGTCGGCGCGGGCCCGCGTTCGCCCCGGTCGCGGCGGATGCGCTGGATTTCGCGCATGCGGCGGAAAAGGTCCGCCCGTTCGGCGTCCTCCACCGCGATGGCGAAGATGCCGATGGAGGAATAGGGCTTCGCCAGGTGTTCGGGGGCGAAGCGCTCGCGGTACTGGCGCATCGCCTCGGCCGCCAACTCGGGTGCGATGAAGTGCGCATGGGAGTAGGCCAGACCGAAACGCGCCGCGTAGGCCGCCGAGTCGAAACTCGAACCCAGCATCCAGACCTCCGGAGCGGTGGGCGCCTTGGGCGTGGCCTTGAGGTCGTGGAAGGCCTCGGTGATCGGAGGCCGGCCGGAGACGAAGGCCACCAGGTCCTTGACCTTCGCGGGGTAGTACTCGATGCCGAGCGGGTTGCCGTAGGCCAGCGCCGCGGCGGTCAGTCCGTCGCTGCCCGGCGCGCGGCCGACACCCAGGTCGATGCGTCCGGGATAGAGAACCTCGAGCATGCGGAAGTTCTCCGCCACCTTGTAGGGCGAGTAGTGGGACAGCATGACGCCGCCCGAGCCGACCCGGATGCGCTCGGTTTCGGCGGCCAGCCGCGTGATCAGCACTTCCGGCGACGAACTCGCCAAACTGTCCGAGGCGTGGTGTTCCGCCACCCAGTAGCGGTGGTAGCCGAGTTCGTCGCAACGCTTGGCGAGGGTGATGGTGTTGGAAACCGCATCGGCGGCCACCTCGCCTCTGGCGATGGGGGACTGGTCGAGAACGGCGAGGCGGATGGACAAGGTGACATTCCTACGCGGGCGAATCCGCTACCTTATCAATCCGCAGGCGAAGCGTGCCGTCGGGCAGCAGCGGTACCCGGATCTGGATGCGCACAGGCAGCCGGCGTCCGTTCCACTCGGCCATCCACACCGACACCCGGCGCGTGCTGCCGTCCACGTAGCGGAAGCGGTAGTCGCACCGTTGTGCGTCCCCCGAGTAGTAGGCCTCGGCCTGGCTCAGTTTGTGCGGTTGAGACCTCACGGGGACCAGGTGGTAGGCGTCCTCCCCGTCGTGGACGGTCGTCTCGTCGAGGCAGTGATCGGCGAGGAACATGACCGACATCAGATCCGAGCCCGCTGGTGCCGCCAGCTCTTCGGACTCGCCGTCGCTCTTGTGAATCGTCGTCCTGCCGTTGAACGCGAGCAGGAACTCCCGGTCGTCCCGGTCCTCTTCGAAGAGCAGGTACGCCTCGGACGCGGGGAACCCGTCGACGAATCGGCCGACCGCCGCGAAGGTGCCCCGCCATTTGAACAACCGGTTCACGACGCGCGAGGTGATCACCGTCCCCGACAGTTCGTAGTTGTCGCCGCGGCGCTGAATCGAAAGCTCGATGTCGCCCGCCTCCAGCCAGGCGACCTGGGCCTCGTAGTGCAGTTCGTCGGCACTGTGGGCAGTCGCGGTCAGCAGGGCGATGATGAAAGACGCGACAGTGGGTTGGAGCGCACATCCGCGCGTGTACCGGCGCGCGCGTCCAAACGTGTACCGGCCAGGGTGATTGCTCACGGCTGCTTCGTCCCCATGAAGATGGCGCCGGCGGCGGGTCCGGCGATGCCGAAGCGGGCCTGGTCGTCGGCGGGCACCAGGTCGCCGGGGCGAATCACCTGCACCTCGAAGCCCACGGACGCCATGCGTTGCTCGAAGTCGTGACCGTAGGTCCGCAGGTGCTCGGCGGGCCGGTTGTCCAGGGAGCGGCGCTTGTGCCCGGGCCGGTCCGGATGGTCCACCGAGCGCTCGGCGGTCACCGGCACGTTGAGAATCGCCCAGCCGCCCGTTTGGAGGACCCGAAAAAGCTCCTCCATGGCGCGGATATCGTCAGGTACGTCCTGCAGGACATGGCTGCAGTAGATGCCGAAGAAGCTCGCATCGGGGTGCGGGATGGTCATGACGTCGAAGCGCTGGTCGACATCGGTGCGCACGAGGTCGGCGGACACGTAGCCGCCGTCGGCGAGTTCGCGCAGTCGGGGTTGCAGGCATGCCTCCGGGGCGATGTGCAGCAACGGCGAGCCGACCGGCGGTGCCTTCGGGCCGCGAAGAAACAGGAACGCCAGCCGATCGCGCTCCCGCGACGCGCAGAACGGGCAGATCGCATTGTCGCGGCGCGCGTGCCTTTTCGCCGCGGGCCGAAACCCCCGGAACGACCGCCGGCAGACCGGGCAGTGGACGGCATCACCCGCCCAGAACAGCGGCGCTGCGCGGCGGCGCAGCGTCCGGACCCGGGACTCCAAGCCCTTAAGCAGTCGCATCGGACTCGTACCGCAGCAGGATCGCGACACGGTGGTCGAACTTCGTGATCTTGCGCTCGATCTTCAAGCGGGCGCACCACCGGAACCAATGGGACACCGGGATGAATTCGCTGTTGCCGATGCCGTCGACGATGACCAGCCGGTACCGTTCGCGGCTGTCCGCCACGGCGATGATGTTGTGCGGCAGCAGATCGCGGCTTAAGAACAACTCGCGTCTGAGCCAGACCTTGAACTCCTCGATCGCGTCCTGGATGGCCGGTGTCATCCCTGAGGGCAGGAGTTCCTCGAGGTTCTTCGGGTAGGCGCCGTCCCAGTCGCGGTACAGCGCGGTGACGATGCCGACGCCCTGATCGGTCGCCACCGTGCCGTGGAACTTCGGCACATGGCTCCAGTCGAGCTGACCCCGGCGCTTCAGGTGCCGGTACGCCTTGCACTCCTTGCGCTGGTCGTCGAAGCTCGCCAGCCGTTTGAACCGCCGCCAGCCGGTGATGGCCGCCCGCCGGGCGCGGGGCGTGCGGTCGGGGCGCAGCACCTTCACACAGCGTGTGGCGTCGTCCGGATGCACATAGCATCGCCGGGTCCCGCCGACGGCGAAGGGATCGAGGTCGGCGAGTCTCAGCATTGGAGTGACGCTGACGGGCCACTCGGGGGAGGGTGGCCGTGGATCGTCTCGCCGCGATAGACCTCGCGCGTGGCGCGCACCATGTGCTCGACGGTCAAGGTTCCGTTGGCCCAATCGAAGACGTGGGCCAGGCTGTCCCGTGCGGCGATTGGATCCGCCAGCGCTCTGGCGATGGCTGACTTGAGTTCGTTCGGCTCGGCCAGGAGGCTTGGGGGAAGTAGATCCTCGGCACCCGGAACGGGCGTCGAGACCACCGGCATCCGAGCCCTCAGTGCCTCCGCGAGCGCGTAGCTCAAGCCCTCCCGTTCGGAGGCGAAGACCATCAGGTCCGAGGCGCCCATCATGGCCCGCACGTCGGCGCGGAACCCCGTCAAGGTCACCGGTTTGCCATGAGCCAGGGCTTCGAGCGAACGGCGCTCCGGTCCGTCGCCGACGATCAGCAGATGGCCCAGGTCACGGTCCCAGAGTTCGATCAGACGATCGTAGCGCTTGACCGGAACCAAGCGGCCGACCGCCAGGCAAATGGCGGCGCCCTGCTCGATGCCGAACGCGTCTCGGAGCTCCGCCCGGTCGAGAGCTCGAGGTGGAGCGCTCACGCCGTTGTACACCACCGACTTCGCCGGATGATCGAGATCTTCGAGTACCCCCCGGCTGACGCCGATGACGGCATCGAAACGACGGTAGGCACTCAGATCCCGCTTGCGACCGTGGACGGTTCCCACCGTCCGCGTGCTCCCTATTGCCGCTGAGACGGCGGCGACAAGGGCTGCGGCCTTGCCGGCATGGGCGTGGACGACGTCCGCCTTGCTCGCCTCGATCAGTCGGCGCAGGCTGCGCCGCAGGAACGGGTCGAGGCGAGACCGGGTCAGGTCCAGCGGCCGCAACCGCACCGTCGGCACGAACCGGTCTGCATAGCGTTCGTGGGCGATCACGGTGACATCCTCGCCGAGTTCTACTAAGCCGTTGGCGAGGTCGACGAAGTGGGTCTCGAGCCCGCCCTCCTCGTCGCCCGCCATGATCTCGGAGATGCGCATCAGTCCAACACGCCCCGTCTGCCTGTTCGTAGGCGCATGGAGAATCCGAGCCGGCCTTCCTTGCCACTGACCTTGACCCGTTCGAGTCTCAACGCGGCGGCGTCGAGATCCGCACTGATGCCCGCGTCGGTCGTCACGGCGTGCCGATAGTCGGAGGACGCGACCACGTCGCCGTCGTCGTCGCCGAAGATTCCGAAAGGGTAGGCGAAGCTCGACACGGACGTCTCGAAGACCGTCTCCAACTCCGTCTTGGCATCGCCGATTTCGTGCCGCTTGGCATCCGCGTCTAGACCGGGCAGCAACGCGTGGGTGAACGTATGCGCGCCGAGTTCCCAGGCACCGGAGTCGAGCATCTCGCGCACCTCGGCGTCGCTGAGCTTCGGTTCGCGCATCAACTCGCCCGAGTCGTGATGCGCCTTCTTGGTGGTCGACCAATCGCGGTCGAAGCGGTCGACCACCAGGAACAGGGTCGCCTTGGCACCGTACTTGAGAAGCAGCGGATGTGCCGTCGTGTAGTTGTCGCGGTAGCCGTCGTCGAAGGTCAGCACGACGGTCTTGGGTTCATGGGCGCGGCCATCCAATTCGGACAGGAAGGCGAAGCGCCAGCCGTTGTCGCAGAGCCACCGGAGCTGGCGCTCGAACTCGCGGGGTGCGACACGCAGCTTGTTGAAGCGTCCACGGGGCAGGCGTTCACGGACCATGTGGTACATCAGAATCCGCGGGTGCCGGTAGTCCACAGGTGCCCGCCACCAGGCATAGCGCAAGGAGAAGAAGACGACGACGAGAAGAAGTGTCGAGCCGGCAATGGCCACCAGCGTCGTGGTCATGGTTCGGCGGGACTCGACCCGGCCCCGGGTGCCGGTTGGCAACTCGCGAGTTCGCCGTATAGCGCGAGTGTCCGAGAGCACATCTGCTGGACGTCGAAGTCATGGTCCCGTACGGCGCTCCTGGCGGCGGTGGAGTCGTCCAGAATCGCGGCGAGTTTGCCCACAACGGCGCCGATGTCCCCGACCGGAACACGCCCCTCGGGATAGACACGGGCGAGAATCTCGCCGACGCCGCCGTGGTCGTAGCCAACCACCGGCGTACCCAGGGACAGTGCCTCGAGCGTCGTGCGACCGAACGACTCGGGTTTCTGCGACAGCGACAGCACCGCGGTCGCGATGCTCATGATTTCGCTGAGGTCGGTTCGGTGCCCGGTGAACACGATCTCCCGGTCCCGCCGACGGAGTTCGTCCGCGTAGCCTCGGTGTCGTGGGTCCACGCCTCCGACCACGAGTCCCAAGGCGTCCGGATGACTGCTGCGCAACCGTTCCATGATGTCGATGAGGTCGCCGTGTCCCTTGAGCCGCGTCAGCCGGCCGGGCAACACCACGAGAGCTCTGCCGTCGCAGTCGGGAAAGTCGCGCCGCCACTGCACCAGCCAATCCGCGCTCGGACGGAAGTCCCGGTGGAAAACCCGGCGATCCACGCCCCGATAGATTCGTTCCACGCGGGCGAGGTCCGTCGCGGGATAGTTCGCTTCGACGTATTCGCGGGCTGTTTCGGAGACGACGATCACGCGCTCGCCACGGGTCATGACGGCGCTGTAGTGGCCTGCCGAGTAGAGACCATGCACCGTGGTGACGAAACGCGGTCGCCTATCCGTAGACATGTCCCGCCAGGCCAGCCAGCAGACCCAGGCCGGCAGACGCGATCGGGCGTGCAGGATCGCGGGCCGCTCGTCGGCGAGCCAGCGCCTGAACCGCCGCACGCCGAGGAGCGTTGCGGGATGCTTGCGGCCGATGTCCCAGCTGACGTGGCGGCTGCCGGCCCGTTCCAGTTGGTGAACGAGGCGACCGCCCTTCGAGACGACGACGGACTCGTGCCCGGCCGTCACCAGCGCCTGGGCGATTTCCAGCGTTCCCTGTTCGACACCGCCGCTCTCCAAGGCCGGCAGCACTTGGACGACTTTCAAGTGATAGCCCGCTCGACCGAACTTGGCGGCGAGTCTAGCAGCCAAAAGTGTTGGCGAAGACCGACAACTGCGACGGGTTGCGTCCCTCGGCGATCAGGGCTCGGGGGCGAACAATCCCGACGATCTCGCGTCGTGCCATTGACGCCAACTGCCGGCGATCTCGCACACGCATTTCAGCAATCGCCTACGGGTGTCTCAGTCATCGCCCACAGTGCCCGGCCCGGCATCTCGCCGATGCTGTTGCCCGGTACGAACCCGAGACTTGGACATGGCGGACACCGTCAGCCACGACCACAACTTCAAGAACCTCATCGTCGAGTACCCGCGACAGGCGCTCGAGTTCTTCGCGCCCGGGGAGGCGCCGGCGCGCGACGACGAAGCCAGCTGCGTCCCGGTGCGGCAGGAGCAGTTGAAGGCGCGTCTCGGCGGCCGCTTCCGGGAGCTCGACGTGCCCCTCCTGGTGGAGTGGGCCGACGGCCGCCGCGACGCGGTCCTGTTCGCGCTGGAGGAGGAGTCCGACTGGCGGACGTTCTCGGCCTACCGGCTGGCGCACTACTGCCTCGACCTGGCCGACATGCTCGGCACCGACCGCGTGGTGCCGGTGGTGATCTTCCTGCGCGATGCCGGCCGGGCGCCAACGTCGCTCGCGCTGGGCACCGAGCGCCGCTCCTACCTGACGTTCGACTACATCGCGTGCAGACTCGCCCAGATGCCCGCCGAGTCCTGGCTGGACAGCGACAACGTGGTCGCCCGGGTCAACCTGCCGAACATGCGCAGCCCCCGGGAGCGCCGGGTCGAGGTCTACGCGGGAGCGGTGCGCGGCCTGCTGGCGCTTGAGCCGGACCGGGAGAGGCGCGCGAAGTACGTCGACTTCATCGACATCTACGCCGGCCTCACCGAGAATGAGCGGCGGCGCTACCGACAGCAGTATCCGGGGGAGAGCAGCACCATGGCAGGAATCGTCCAAAGGGCCCGCGAAGAAGGAATGCAGCAGGGCATGCAGCAGGGCATCGAGCAAGGCATGCAGCAGGGCGTGAATCGTGGCCGCATGGAGGGGGAGCGGGCGTTGCTGCGGCGGCTACTTCGGCGGCGATTCGGCCCGCTGTCGACCGAAACCGTCGAACGTGTGGACCAGGCGTCGGCGCGCGATCTCGAAGCCTGGGCGGACAACGTGCTCGACGCCGACACGCTCGACGAGGTGTTCGATTCGAATCACTAGACAGCTGTCCCCGCAGCGTGCTCCGGCTCCCGGCAGTTGGCCCATGGGTTCCTTCGGTACGGTGGTCCATGTAGCCAAATGGCCCGCCGATCCAACGAGGTAGTCAATGACCAACGCCACAGGTACGCCCATCATTGTTTCGCCACAGGTGAGTGCACCGCTGCGCCGCGTCACCGACTGGAACGAACGACGGCGCTTCGGATCGGTGGGTTGCCCGCAGCGACGGAACGCCGTTCCGCATCGAGGACATCCTCGATTACCTGTCGGACTGGATGGCGGTCATCGTGACGTTTCAAGACGCCGTCCGTAAGCGTACGCAGGACGCAGAGCCTAGCTAGACGACGTTGGGTCGTGTTCGGAGGCGCATTGCTCCCCGGCCCTGACACTCCGCACACGCTCGGTCTTGTATCGCCGCGTGTCGGCATCCTCGTCAACGCCAGCCTCGCCGCCACGCCTGGTATTCGGCCGGCCGCAGGCGGTAGCGCGCGATGTTGCCTTCGTGGAGGCTCATTAGCTGGGTCTCCACGACTTCGACAAATCGCGCTTGGTTCGCCGGGGACACCTGCTCCGCCGCACGTTGCCGCACCAGCTCAGTCGCAGCCTGCTTGTCCATTCCCGTGCGTACCACCGCAGCGACCGCCTCGGCGACCACCGCCCGGTATCGCAAGCGGAACGGGTCCGGCTCACCCAGGGACTGGCGCACTGCGGAGTACCGCCCGCTGGAGCGCTCGTAGGCCCAGACGAACAGGTCACGCAGCAGCTCGACGCGATTCAGTTCGTAGATCGCCAACACGCCGTCGATGTAGGCTCGCTCCGGCACATCCACGAAGGACAGGGGACAAAGATTGCCGCGGATCAGCGGGATATTCGCTGCGAGGCGGGAGACCCGCTTGTTGACGTCCTCGAAACCCTGGAGGTAGGCGAGGTGCACGAGGGCGAAGAAGGCCTGCTCGAACGGGTCCGTGATCGCGGCTGCAGCATCCAGAATCTGCTCGAAGCATTCCTCGATGAGCTGCGGCACTTCCAGCGGGTGGTAGACCGTGCCGCCGATGCCTACCGGAATGCGTCGCAGGCGGCCGCCGGCCTGCGGGTCGCCAAGCAGGTTGTCCGCGAGTAGGGCGTGTAGATTCAGGATGGTGTACCGGTTGAAACCGACCTCGTCGGCCTGGTCGACGAGCAGTTCGACTGCCGCCTTGTGGTTCAGGATCATCTGCGCTTCCCGCGCATCCTTGCCTTCGGCGGCCTCGCCCAGCCCTAGCAGGCGCTCGGTTTCCAGCAGCGAGTAGGTATTGCCTTCCAGACGGCTGGAGTTCCAGGACAGATCGATCAGCAGGCGGCTGTAGATCGTCCGGGCGTAGGTTCCCGCCGGGCGTTCGCTGTCGGGCCGAGGACCCATATCGAGTAGGCGTTGACGGGTCTCCGCCGGCAGGTAGTGGGTGACGTTGGGCCGGTAGTCATCGAGGAAATCGCGCTGGTAGCCCACCGGCTGCCGTTTCTGGATCGGTGCGCGAATCGCCCGCTTGACCGCCTCTGCCCCTGCCGAGATCGGCACGTAGACCTCACCACCTGTGTCGGCGATCACGCTACCCGCGCCCAGACCACCCTTGCCGGTCATGGCGACGGGTACGCGATAGCGACGGCCTTTGCGCTGTCCTTCGCCGATCAGCCGATTCTGTTCCACCAGTAGGGCGAGGCGGCGCTGCAGCATCCGCGGCGGCAACTCGTAGGGTAGTCCCTCGCGGATGGCGCCGACCCGCACGCCTTCCGGGTGGGCCGCCACAATGGTGTGAATGGCGTCAAGCTCTTGTTCGGGGATCCGCTTCGGCATGGGGTGGATTATAGGTCGCTATGAGCTTATATACGACATATAAGGGTGATTTATTGACGTACAATGGATTATATGTCGCATATTATGCTTATATCGTCGTAAAACGCGCCCGACTCCAACGCCATGAAGCGCGGGTTCTATTCCCACATGTAGTTTGCGGCGGTAGGTGGTGGCGGTAGGCGGTGGCGGTAGGTGGTGGCGACGCGGCTCTGGTGGCGGCAGGCCGTCAGCGCTGCGATGGATCTGACGTGGCGTTTTGGGGCCAAGTACGGAATCTGCCCACTTCCGCTGGGAACGACTAGTCAACGACCTCAGGGATCTCCGACAACAGCCTCGAAGCTGGACAACGCCGAGCGTAGATTCTCGATGATCTCATCGGCGAGTACGTCCGGCTCCGGAAGGTTCTCCAGATCGGTCATGGATGCGTCCTTCAGCCAGAACACGTCGAGACTGGCCTTGTCGCGCTGAAGAAGCTCTTCGCGCGGCTTCTGCTTGAGCGTGTGATGCACGTTGGTGCGGTAGTCGTAGTACCAGACCTTCGAACTCTGCGGATCGGGACTGGCCGGGCGGTTGTCGAAGAAGATGACGTTCGCCTTCACGCCCTGCGCGTAGAAGATGCCGGTGGGCAGCCGCAGAATCGTGTGCAGATCGGTGGTCTGAAGCAGCTTGCGGCGAATGGTCTCGCCGGCACCGCCCTCGAACAGTACGTTGTCGGGGACGACGACGGCGCCGCGCCCGGTGGTCTTCAGCATCGTGCGGATATGCTGGACGAAGTTGAGCTGCTTGTTCGATGTCGTCGCCCAGAAGTCCTACCGGTTGTAGGTCAGATCGTCGGTCTCCTGCTCGCCGTCGGCGTTGGTGAAGCTCATGGAACTCTTCTTCCCAAACGGCGGATTGGCGAGAACGTAGTCGAACGTCTCCGCGGGCGGCGAAATCAGCGCGTCGGCGGGCGAGACCGCCGTGTCGCCAGTCATTTCCCCGATGCCGTGCAACAGCATGTTCATCAGGCAGAGCCGACGCGTGCCGGCGACGATTTCGTTGCCGCGGAAGGTCTCGTGCTTCAGGAGTGCCTTCTGGTCTCTGTCTAGGGAAGGTCTGATTAAGACCCTCCCTAGCGCGGCACAAGGACGTGCCGCCAAATTCGGTGGCGCAAGCCACTGAATTTGTGAGAAAAACAAAACCGCGCTTTTGTTTTTCTCCTGATCAAACCCATGGACGGGCTTGATCAGAGGATACCTAGAGCCCAGTTGCGCGGGTCGGTCAGGAAATCGTGGGCGGCGAGGAAGAAACCGCCCGTTCCGCAAGCGGGGTCTGCGATCGTCTTGCCGGGTTCGGGACGTACGCAAGCCACCATGGCGCGGATGAGGGCTCGCGGCGTGAAGTACTGTCCCGCTCCTGATTTCGTGTCCTCGGCGTTGCGCTCGAGCAGCCCTTCGTAGATGTCGCCCTTCACGTCGGCCCCGAGCATCACCCAACCCGTGCCGTCCACCATGTCGATCAGCCGGAAGAGCTTCGCCGGATCGGTGATCTTGTTCTGCGCCTTGGCGAAAACCTGGCCGAGCATGCCTCTCTCCTGGCCGAGCCTGCGCAGGAGCGCCACGTAATGCGCCTCAAGCGCCGCGCCGCGCCGGGTGGTGAGACTCGTCCAGCCATGGCCTTCGGGAATGCCCACATCGCGACGGTAGGGCGGCCTGGCGTACTCGTGGGCCATCTTGAGGAAGATCAGGTAGGTCAGTTGTTCGAGGTAGTCGCCGTACCCGACGCCGTCGTCGCGCAGCGTTGTGCAGAAGCTCCATACCCGGGAGACGATAGAATCGGAGTTCATTTGCTGGATTCCGTGAGTAGGCGAGCTAGGCGCTCCCCGGTAGGGTCGTTTCGATCAGATCCGCCTCCAGGGCGGGATTTAGGTATGCCTCCAGAAAGTGTGGGCGGTGCGCGATGCCCAACTTGCGGCGGTGCATTTCCCTGGTCAGCATCAGGACCAGACGCTCAGCTTGTTCGGTATCTTGTTCGGTGCTGGCATCGCCCGCCCAGGTGCTGGGGACAGCGATCGAGACCGGCAAACCCGTGGAGGAGATCGAAGCCAGGATCAGGCATCTTCGTTCCCTGCCGCCGCGCGTAACACTCGCCTGACCAGGCCCTTCATCGGTCCATAGTCGCTCATGCCCGCCTGAACGGCGGCAAAGTAATCGGTTCTGCGTTTGTCCCAATGCGTGTAGTCGAGCTGAGGCCAACCGGCCTGTAGCGCCATCACGCTCGCCAGCAGGTGCGACAAGCGGCCGTTTCCTTCCCGGAACGGATGGATCAGGATCAGTTCAACGTGAACGACGGCAAGGGCTTCGGTCAGTCGAGTCTCTGACATTCCCCTAAGACTTCCCGGGAACGTGGATTGGGGTCCTGCCCGTTGGTGAACCGCGTGATCTGCCCCGTGCTCTCGTACAGAAAAGGCAGCGCCTCGGCGTTCGAGACCCACTTTAGCTTGGCCTTGGCGTAGCCCTCCGACTGCACTTCGACGGTGGTGAGCTTGGCACCCCAGCTGTCGGGTTTGGCCTCGACGACGCCCGCGGCCCGCCTGTCGACGAAGAGCACGTAGTCGGCGGGCCCGATGTCGGTCTGGTATTCGCGTACGGCGATTCCCAGTCCTGCGTTGAAGTCGATGGCGTCCTTGTTCTGTACATGCCAGCCCGAAGCGCGGAGGTGATCATCGATCCGGTCTCGGGCGATCTGTTCGGGGTTCTGGTTGGCTTTAGCTGGCATGGGATCGGCCTGGTGGACCAGCCCGATGGACCGGCGCGCCGACTCCGTCGCTTGGAATCTGATTCCTAGAACACTGACAAGACCTCTGACTCAACCCGCTGCACGGCGGCCGGGTCGTTGCCGAAGCCGCACAACATGATCTCGTCGGCGCCGGCTTCGATGTATCCGCCCAGATAGTCCTGGAGGGCGTTGACGGTGCCCCAGCAGTACCAGGGCTGACCCGGTGACTTCTTCCATTCCTCATCGCTGTCGAACACCCGGGTTGGCAGACAGACCGTGCGGCGGACTTCCGCCGGATCGCGCCCGAAGTCCTCGCAGTGGCGATCGATCGCTTGTTGCTTGCGCTTGTATACATCCACGCCGCCGGGGTGCCAGAAGTCCAGGTTGCTGGTGTCGCCATAGCGCGCAACGGTTCTCAAGGTGCGCTTTTCGCCATTGCCCCCGATCAAGATGGGAATCGGTGTGTCCTGAGCGGTTCTAGGCGACATGGGCGCGTCGTTTAACTGGTAGTACTTGCCGGAGTAATTCACATATTCCTCCGGGTCCTTGGTGAGCAGCAGACGGATCAAATGCGTCGCCTCCTCCAACCGGTCACTGCGTTCCCGCAACGACGGAAAGTCCCAGCCGTAGGCCGTGTGTTCCTGTTCGTACCAGGCGGCGCCCAGGCCCAGTTCCACCCGTCCACCCGATACGTGATCGAGGGTGGCCGCGATCTTTGCCAGGAGAGCCGGGTTGCGGTAGGTATTTCCGGTCGCGAGAATGCCGAGGCGCACCCGATCGGTGATCATCGCCACCGCCGTGAGCAGCGTCCAGCCTTCCATGGCCCAACCATGTCCACCGCGCCCCGGCGGCATGAAGTGATCCGAAAGCCACAGGCTGTCCCAGCGACCCGCTTCCACCGTTTTCGCCGTTGCGGCTATGTCAGACCACTTTGTGTTGTATTGACCCATCTGTACGCCGAATTTCATCGCGATCTCCTATTTCCGTGGTTTCTTGGCAACCATGCCACCGTCGGTGCCCGTGTGAACGGACAATCCTTGGCCGGCCCCGTCTAGTCTGCGGCCTCTGCGGACAAGTGGCGAAAGCGGGGTCACCGTGCCCGGTTCGACTAGGACATTGGACATTGTCAGGCGCCTGCAACGCAAGGTAGGAGTCAAGCTGGGTGTCATGCTTCCAAGCGCTCCCGGCAAGAGTTCACCCAGATTGGATGCGTCGGCAAGTGTCTGGACACGCTCTTACTCCCAGGGGGGCCCAACCGCACCGGCCGCCCTTGTTACCATGGCGCGCTATGCCGACGCGACGTGAACTCATCGCCTTCACGGCGACGGCCAGCGCCGTGGCCGCGTTTGCCTGGCGGCCCCAGGCCCGTGCCGGGGCCCACGGTCTCGTGCCGGTCGCCGATCGGGCCACGGGTCTGCCGTTGCTGAAGCTGCCCCCGGACTTCAGCTACGTATCCTATGGCTGGCGGCGGGATTCCATGGACGACGGCAACGGGGTGCCCGGCTTGCACGACGGCATGGGGGCCTTCGTGCAGGACGATGGTACGGCCATCCTGGTGCGCAACCACGAGATCACCCGGGCGCCCCTCAACGGAGCGGCGGCGGTATACGACCAGCGATGCGGCGGGGGCACCACGACGCTGAGCTTCGACCTCGGCAATGGGGAGTGGCTCGGTTCCCGTGCGACGTTGGCCGGTACGTACAAGAACTGCGCCGGAGGCCCCACCCCGTGGGGAAGCTGGCTGAGCTGCGAGGAGACCACCACCGGTCGGCTGCCCGGCGTCATCGACCGTCCCCATGGCTTCGTGTTCGAGGTTCCAGCGCTCGGCATGGGCGATCCCCGGCCGCTGACCAGTCTTGGCCGTTTCAAGCACGAAGCTGCCGCCGTCGATGCGGCCACGGGACTCGTCTACCTCACGGAAGACGAGTCGAGTGCCGGTCTTTACCGTTTTGTTCCCGGAGCCGGCAGGCGGGGTCCGGAATCCCTTCGTCACCCGGGCCGGCTGCAGATGCTCGCCATCGACGGCCGCCCCCGATCGGGGAGCCGATGGTCCGTCGGCCTCGAACAGGACGTCGCCTGGGTCGATGTCGACGACCCTGAAGGCCGGGAGGGGACCTCCGTGTTCGACCAGGGATACGCCCGGGGCGGCATGCGGTTCAAACGCCTGGAAGGCTGCTGGTGGGACGGGGCGCGGCTGTACTTCGTCGCCACCACGGGCGGTTCCGCGGGCTCGGGCCAGATCTGGGAACTCGATGCCGAAGCATCCCGCCTGCGGCTGTTGTACGAGTCGCCAGGAGCCGGCGTGCTCAACGAGCCGGACAACGTCGCGAAGCTCGCCAACGGCGCGCTATTGCTTTGCGAAGACGGCGGTAAGCCAACGCGCCTGGCGATGCTGACGCCTTCCGGTTCCCTAGGGGTCGTCGCAGAGAACAACATCGAGCTGGATGGCAGGAACGGCTTCGTCGGTGACTTCCGCGATGCGGAATGGTGCGGGGTCTGTCGGGCCGGGGACTGGGTGTTCGCAAACATCCAGATCCCGGGGATCACCTTCGCGATCACCGGTCCTTGGGACGACTTCGTCAAGCAAGCCGGATGAGGAAGCGCTGGAAGGCCGCGACCGCGTCGTGGGCGAGTCGGGAGTTGGCGGACGAGACGCGGCCGCCGGAGATCTCGCTCGGTCGCTTCCTCTGGCTGTTCGTGCGCACCTGGCCGTTCATGCGGCCGATGCTGGTTCACGTGATCTTCCTCGTGCTCGTCTGGCCCTTCGTCATGATGGCCGTCGGCACGTTTACCGGTGCCATCACGGGCGATCTGTGGTTCAACAAGATCCTAAACGGCGAGCGGCTGCAGCCGTTGCAGGCGACCGTGCTGTTTCTCGACGATACCTATCTGAAACACGAGGTCGAGGTCGACGCGGCCGACGAGCGGCTCGAGCCGGTGCCGTCGGAGCAGAACTTCGCCCTGGACCTGGTGGGTCCGTCGGACCTTGGCGAAGGGGAGCGCGAGGAGATCCTCGGCGAATTCGCCGCCGCCTTGGAGGGATTCTACGAACGCACCGTGGCGATACGTCTCCACGGACACCAGGCCGTGGCCGTTGCCCGGCGCGAAGAGCTGATGGACCGCATCGGGGACGCCTTGTCATCCCGCCTGGTGGATCCTGAGATCGACTGGCAGACACGCGAGGACCCACCTCGGTGGTTCTGGATGGACCGCGACCGCATCGCCTACGCCACGGCGACGGTGCAGACGCTCGACGCCCTCGACCTTGCCGCGTTGGGATCGTTGGTGGACGAGGTGATCGCGGTCGCCGAGACCGAGGGTGCGGGCGCCACCGTTTACGAGCAGGCGATCAGGGTGGACACTTGGCGACGACCCGCCGAGCCCGTGCCCACTTCCGCCGACTCGGAGCTACTTGGCGAGGCGGTGCTGACGGTATCCGGATCCATGAGCCGCAACACGCTGTCGGCCATCGCGACGGCACTCGCTGAAGACGGTGGCGACATCACCCCCAGGGTCTACGAGCTCGACCAGGACCAGCGCCGCGCCGTGCGCAACGGCTCGATCGGCTGGTTCGCCTTCGGCGCGTTGTTCGGCATCGTCGTCTACATCGGTGTCATCCCCTACTACTCCTCTTGGACGTGGCAGAACGTCATCCACTACCTGCGCGTCAGCATGATCGAGAAGATCGAGCAGGTGTCCCTGCAGTTCCACAGCGACTCGCGTGTGGGCGATGCCATCTATCGCATCAATCAGGACAGCAACCAGATCAACGCGGCGCTCAACGAGGCCATCGTCGAGCCGCTGACGACGCTCTATGGATTGTCCATCGCGGCGGCGTTCGTGGTCGCCTTCGACCCGCTGCTGGCCGGCGCGATCCTGCTCGTCACAGTGCCGATGGTGCTCCTCACCATCGCCTTCACGCCGCGCTTGCGACGACGGTCGGTGGTCAACCGGGTCGCCAACAGCAATCTCACATCGCGGCTCCAGGAGACCTTCGGCGCGATGAAGATCGTCAAGGCCAACCGCGCCGAGGATCTCATGCTCAATCGCTTCAACCAGGACTCGCACCGGGCGTTGGACGCGGCCATCTACTACCGCTTGGAGATGGTGCTGTTGAGCATGCTCGTCATGCTGATGGGCGGCGCCGCCATCATCGGCCTCGAGTACCTGATGGTGAGCTGGACGGTTGGCGAGCCGGCCAGACCCACGTACTTGGGCTGGGCGTTCGTCGCCTGGCTCGGGTTCAGGACCTGGAACCTCGGTGCCTACAACGCGGCCAACGGGCGGGTCGGTGAGGTCATCTACACGGGCTACGGCATCGTCCGCTGGTGGAGCATGCTCCAGGATCTGTTCATCGGCCTCGAGCGGGCGTTCTACTTCATCGACCTGAAGCCGGACGTGGTCGAGAAGGAGCATCCCGAGAACTACCCGGCGCCGGTGGGCGTAGTGGCCTGGCAGGACGTGCACTTCGCCTACCAGCCGGACAAGCCCGTGATCCGGGGAGCGGATCTCACGGCGCACGCCGGCACCGTCACCGCCATCGTCGGCGAGACAGGCTCGGGCAAATCCACGCTGATGTCCATGCTGCTGCGCCTCTACGACGCGCAGTCGGGGCAGGTAACCATCAACGGCGTCGACATCAGGGATCTCGGCATCGACGACATCCGTGCCAACAGCGCCATCGCCCTGCAGAAGAACGTCCTGTTCACCGGCCGCATCGCCGACAACATCGGCTACGCCGTGCCGGGAGCTTCGCGCGCCGACGTGGAGGCGGCCGCCAAGGTCGCCTGCGCGGACGAGTTCATCCGTGCGATGGCCGAAGGCTACGACAGCGAGCTCGGCGACCGCGGCAGCAAACTGTCGGCCGGGCAGAGGCAGCGGCTGACCATCGCCCGCGCGGTGATCCGCAACCGGCCCATTCTCATCCTGGACGAACCCACCGCGTCGCTCGACGCCGTGACCGAACAGCGGGTCATGGCGAACCTGGCCGAGTGGGGTAGGGACAAGGTCGTGTTCCTGATCACTCACCGCCTGTCGACGATCAGGAACGCCGACCAGATCGCCTTCCTGGAGGACGGGCGGATCGTCGAGACGGGCAGCCACGACGAGCTGATGAACATCGATGGCGGGCGCTACCGCGACTTCGTGCTCGCAGAGACGGTCGGCGCGGAGGATCAGGAATGAGCGAGCCGACGCGTCCCGGCCCCGACCACACCGTCGTCACCACCCAACGCCGCCGGCTGCTCTCGGGCTACAAGCGCGGCGAGCGGTTCGACGACCACATCGACACGGGTCCCGAAATCAGCAACGCCGACGCGGTGAGGATCGTCTGGCGGGCGGTCAAGCTGCTCGGACAGGCCAAGGGACTGTTCGCCACCAAGTTCCTGATGTCGACGGCGATCTGGATTCCGGGGCTGTTCCTCGGCTGGTTCGGCAAGATCATCATGGACCACGTGATCAACGGTCGGGAACTCGATGCCGAAGAGGCGCTGTTCCCGCCGCACATGAAGCCGATCCTGCGGTTCCTCGAGGGACGCGAGCCCATGGAGATCATGCTGCTCGTCAGCGGCATGTTCGTTGTCGGGCTGCTGATAATCGGCACGCGCGGCGGCGGCACCGGCGCCGGCGTCCACGGCGGCCGGGACGCGGCATCCCACGCCGAGAACGCGATCTCGAGCGGTGGCAGCCGCGCCGGTTCCATCTGGGGACTCGCCGAGTGGTGGGTGAACGTGCGCATGAACCAGCGGGTCGCCAACGCCTTGAGAACGCGGCTGTTCAACCGTCTGACCCGCGTGCCCATGACATCCGTGGACGACCAACGGGTGGGCGATCAGATCTACCGGGTGATCTACGACTCCTCGGAGGTGCCGGAGATCGTCTACCAGGCGACCTTCGAGCCGTTCTTCGTGTTTCTCGGCTACCTGATCACCATGTATCAGCTCGAGACCTACGCGAACGTCGCCCCGGAGTTGATCTGGCTCGCCTGGGTGATGTTTCCTGTGGTGCTGTTCTCCACCCTGCCGATGACCCGTGTCATCCGTCGCGCCAACCACAACAACCGCGCCGCCGGTGCAGCGACCACCAACGCCATGGAAGAGACGATGAACAACATCGGCGCGGTGCAGAGCCTCGGCGGTGCGCGCCAGGAGACGCGCAAGTTCGCCGAGCGCAGCGCGCAGCAATTCTGGCGCGAACGCCTCGCCATGGTCATCGGCGTCGCCCTCATCTTCTTCATCAGCATCTTCGGCGAGGCGATCGGCCTGATCACGGGCTACATCACCTCGGGGTTCGCGATCACCGGCCAGCTGACCGCCGGGGACTTCTTCGCGCTGATGGGGCTCTACGAGTCTGTCCGCGGCGCCGCCGGCGACTTCGGCGGCCTGTGGGTGAAGCTCCAGGGTGCGGTCGCCTCGCTGCGTCGGGTGTTCTTCTTCGTCGACTACGGCACCGAGGACGACACCGACGGCGAGCGGCAACTGACCGCCTTGGGCGAGGGCGTCAAGTTCGACGGCGTCGATTTCGTCTACCCCGACGGCCGCCAGGCACTGCGCGACATCAATCTGGAACTCGGGGCCGGCGAACTGGTGGCGTTCGTCGGGCCAACGGGAGCGGGCAAGACCAGCCTCGCGTACATGATCCCGGCGTTCCTGCGGGCCACCCGCGGCCGGGTGTCGATCGACGGCGTCGAGGTGGGCGACTACGCCCTCGACTCGCTGCGCCGGGAGGTGACCTACGTCTTTCAGGAGCATCAACTCCTCGCCGAGTCCGTGCGCGACAACATCCGCTTCGCGAAGCCGGATGCGACCGACGACGAGGTCCACGCGGCACTCGCGGCGGCGGGCTGCACCGAGTTCGTGGCGAACCTGCCGGAAGGCATCGACACCGTGCTGGGCCGTTCGGGGGATACCCTATCGGTCGGTCAGCAGCAACGCCTGTCCATCGCCCGCGGCCTGGTGCGCGACTCGAAGATCCTCATCCTCGACGAACCCACCGCGGCTCTCGACCCGCGTACCGAGAACGCGCTGGTGCGCGCGCTGCATACCGCCTCGGCCGAGCGGCTGGTGATCGTCATCGCCCACCGGCTGTCGACCATCCGCCAGGCGAGCCGCATCGTGTTCGTCGAAGACGGCGAGATCAGGGATGTCGGTGACCACGCGAGCCTCATGGCCAAACCCGACGGGTCCTACCGACGCTACGTCGAACTTCAGACGGCGTAAGGAGCGGTTCGGGAGATCCTGGCGACGCGCGTCGCGCCGTACGGCGCATGGTCCCGCTTGACCCGCATTTGCTGTGAAACTCTCACTGGTAGAGGCCGGGACGCTCCGCCGACCGGAAGCGTTTGTACTCCCATTGGTACTGGGCCGGGTCGCGGGCGACGATGGTCTCGACGGCGGCGTTGATGGCCCGAGCGCTGATCGCCGGATCCGCGTCGCCGACCTGATCGGCCGCCGCCTCGAAACCGACTGAGAATCCTCCTTCCACGCGCGTCACCGCACCGATGACGACGTTGGCATCCACCCGCTGCAGGAGCCTCGATACCAGCGACATGGTCAGCGCCGGCTGGCCGAAGCACGGCGCCATCACACCGGCACCGCCCCCTGGCACCTGGTCGGGCAGGACGATGACGAGGCCGCCGGTCTGCAACGCTTTCACGATACGCCGCAGACCGCCTATGGAGTCGGGCGCCGAGCGGGTACCGAAACGTCCGCGGGCCGTCTCTAGCGCCCGGTCCAGGGCGGCGGAAGCGGGCTGCTGGTAGAGAGCCGTCAGCGGCGCGACGGTGTTCAGGTAGTAGCCGATGTACTCCCAGTTGCCGAAGTGCGGTGCGATGACGAGCGTCCCGGGACGCAGTCGATGATCGCCTTCGACGTTCCTTAGAAGCGATGCCACGCGCGGCAGCGGCCAGGTCCACAACGCCGCCGCTTCGGTAAGCGTCATCGCCGTGTGCCGCAGACTGTCGCGGACCAGTTGCTGGCGCCAGGCATGATCCCGATCGGCGTAGACGAGGTCGATGTTGGTTCGGGTGACACGTGCCGACCGACCGTCGTGGCGCCACGCCAGATCGCCAATGACGCCTCCCAGCCGGCGCAGTGCCGTTACATCCAATGGCGAGAGTGCCTTGGCGGCTCCCAGCGCGGCGCCGATGGCCAGCCGAAGGCCGAGTTCGGAACGGCGACTTGCCATTGTTGGTTAGCGCGTCTCGTACGAGACGCGACCGCTTCGCGGTCGCATCCTGACCGTCAACATTGGACCCGCTCAGGGAATCTAGCCGGGCGGCCAGACGCCGATGATTGCGCCCATGAGGACCGAATAGGCCACCCGGTAGCCAGCCTGGATCGCCCAGAGTCTCCAACCCCAGCCGCAGAACGCCGTGTCGGACGCCATCGAAGCGGCGATGAAGGCGATGCCGGTCAGGAGACCCAGCACGGCGCCATCGGCGATGCCGGTCATTCCGAGACCACTCATCAATGCGGCGACCGCGATGCACGTTGCCAGCGCGGCGACGAAGCTGACGACGAACGGCGTCGGCGACGGTTGGATGTCCTCCTCGGTCTTGCCGAGGGCGGCGAGCCACGCCTTGCCGAACACCGGCCCGTACCAGACGTAGCCGAGCGCAAACGCGGCGACCGTGGCGGCGAGAACCGCCCACCAGTTCAGACCGGCGAAGTCGAGCATGTCGAGTCTCCAAGAGGTCGGTGAGGCCCAAGTATCGCGTATATTGGTAGAGCGTGGACGGCACGGGAGATCAAATGGGCATTGGGTTGGCCCGGCGGCTGCGATCCCGCGGCGGCGGAACGGGGTGATGGTCGCCCGATCGCAGTCCGAGTGGTGGTCGGCCAACGATCCGACGGGACGAAGCGTGCGGGAATTCCGCCTTCGGCGCGTTGGCAGCGAACGCCCCGTGACCGGTGTCCTTTGGACCGGCGACGTCCGGGAAACGCCCGCGCCCTTGATCCTGTTCGGACATGGGGCCTCGGGCGACCGGTACCAGTCCCCCATCTGTCATCTCGCGGCACGCCTGGCGCGGATTGGGTGCTCGGCGCTGGCGATCGACGGTCCCGTGCACGGGCTCCGCCAGGTGGGTGCTGGCGGTCGGCAGGCCTTGGCTGAAGCGATGCGCCGGGAGGGGTTCATCGACGACATGGTGGACGACTGGCAGGCTGCGCTGTCCGCTGCACGGGAGCAGGTCGCGGTCGGCGACCTCGGCTACTTCGGGCTGTCCATGGGCTCGATCTTCGGCATTCCCACGATCGCCAGGCTTGCCGAAGTGAAAGTGGCCGTACTCGGCCTGTTGGGGACGACACGTGCAGGGCGTCCGTTTGCCGAGCGGGTGCTGGCGGATGCCGGGGCGATCCACTGTCCGGTCCTGTTCCTCATGCAACTCGAGGACGAACTCTTCCCCAGGGACGGCTACCTGGAACTGTTCGACGCGCTGGCCAGCGCCGACAAGCGTCTGCACGCGAACCCGGGTCTGCATCCCGAGGTGCCGGGCGAGGAGATCGATTTCGCCTTCGACTTCCTCAGCGGGCACTTGGCGGAGGACTCGGCGTGAGAATCGCCGACGTCAAACCGATCGTCGTCGACACGCCGCCGCCGCACCGGTGAGGACGCAGTGGTGGATCGTCCGTCGGCTGATGCCGTGCATGCGGCGGTGCCCCGATGGCTATGAAGGACTTCAAATGGGTCTTCAATACGCGGTCGCCCTTCGATCCATTCTACGGAGCGGCAGAGGACGGTAATCCAGAATGCCTTCCTGGCGACTGATCGCGGTCACAGCCGGGTCGGGCGGGCTCATCAAGCCGACGTATGTGTGTACGTGCTTGGTGTCAGTGCTCTTGAGGCGCGTAGTACGGTGTCCTGCGCGTTTCGTCGTAGTCGAGGATCGTCAGCCGTTCCATCAACCGCCGGTGCGGCCAGAAGTCGGCGCTCGCCGTGTGCAGCACGCAGCGGTTGTCCCACATGGCGATGGAGCCGGGTTCCCAACGGAAGCGGCAGGTGTACTCGGGGCGTCCCTCCTGCAGCTTCATCCGCCACAGCAGGTCTTTCTGCTCGTCCTCTGGGACGTCGTGTTCTTCCGCGAACCGGCGTACGAAGCCCTGTTGAACGTAGAGCGTGGTCCGGCCCGTCTCGGGATGCGTTCTGGCGACGGGATGAACCGCCAGCGGCGTGACCCCGTCCATCTGGTGGCCCACCGAGCCGATATGGACTGCGGTCAGGTGTTCGACGCGCTGCTTGATCTCGAGGGGCAATCCCTCCCACATGCCGTGGCAGTCGCAGAAGCAGGTGTCGCCGCCGACCGGGGGCGCTTCGCGGCACATCAGAATCGATCCCATGGGCGGCCGCGGCTGCCAGGTGGCGTCGGCATGCCAGCCCGAGGCGGCGTTGGGCACGGTCTCGTCGGACGGCAGCACGAGCATGTTGGGGATGTCCTTCACCTTGACCTGCTGGTTCAGGTCGTGGGGCGAGTTCGGCATGTGTTCGCGTTCGCCGAACGGCGCCCCGACTTCGCCGAAGTGTTCCGCGAACGCCACCATCTGTTTGCGCGTCAGATGCGTTTGGTTGCGGAACATGATGACCCGCCGCTCGAGCCACAACTCGCGCAGGAACGTCACCATGCCGGGGTCGTCGAGATCCTTGGCGAGATCGATGCCGTGGATGACGGTGCCGATGGTCGGCTGCACGGGTTCGAGCTTCAATTCGATCCCGCAGACCGTGACGGGTTTGTAGTAGACGGTGCCAAAGGTCCCGGGGACGAGGTCGCGATCCTGGGCCAGGATGCCGTGCATCATTTCCCGGCGACTGCGACCGGGGGAACGGACCTGCGCGATCGCACCCAATGGACTCGACCTCGAAGGTGGCTTGTCCGCTTTCGCACGCTCGGCGCGTTGCACGTACGTCGGATTGGTCGCAAGTTGCGGGTCCTGGGGCTCGGCCACCGTGTGCCTCCTGCGCTTCTTCGCGGCTCAAGATCGTCGACTGATCAGTATAGACGGCGGCGGTCTATACTTGTCCATTGGTCAACGGGGGCCACGCAATGTCGGGTTCGCAACCGGCGTCGATCGAGACCACGGCCAACTTCGCCCACAGCCGACATCGGGGCTTTCGCGTCCCCAACCACTATTCGGCCAAACATCCGGACGATCTGAAGACCCTGGGAATCCGGGAGGACATCGTCGTCCACAACGCCCGGCTGCTCGACCCGGCGCCGACGCTCGACCGCCACGGATTCCAGCTCGTCGTCGCGCCGACGCAACTCGACCTGTTGGACACCGAAGTCGTGCAGAGCGAGTTCTACCAGGAGTGCCGGGACCTGTTGAAGCAGGTCACCGGCTGCGAGGAAGTCAGGGGCGGAGCGCACGAGTACCGCAACGGCTTCGGCGGCGTGAAGGGGCCGCGCGGCGTCAAGCCGACGCCCAACGGCAGCGGCGGCGCCTATGCACAGGGCATCCACGCCGACATGTCGCCGGCGGTGGAAGACCGCTTCCACGGGATCGTGCCCGACGCCCGGCACTTCGAGAGCATCAACATCTGGCGCAGCGCCGTCCCCGAGACCGTGCGCCTGATGCCGCTCGCAGTGTGCGACATGCGCTCGGTCAGACCCGACGACATCGTCTTCGGGGACGGTCAGAACACCGGCGACATCAAGCAGTACACCAAGGTCGTGGACCAACGGCTGATCCACGGCCCGCACCAGCGCTGGTACTACTTCCCGGACATGACCCCGGACGAGGTCCTGCTGTTCCGCCAATACGACACGCGCCAGGAGATCTTGAACCTTCGCACCGTGTTCCACACCGCCGTCGCGGATCCCAACACGCCAGCGGATGCGCCCATGCGCTCGACCATCGAGGTGAGGATGCAGGCGATCTACGGCAAGGACACCGACCGCGAAGCCCGCGCCGCGCGGTTCAAGTCGGCAATCCCGACCCACTACCTCGACGGTCGGGTGTGCAACTGGTGGAGCGGGCCGATCGAGGGCTACGTGCCGCCGTAGGGACAGGGCGCGCGGTCGCCCCTATAGGGCTCGTCCCGCCGCCACGTCCTCGGCATCGCCCTGGTCCGGGTACGCTGGCGCGTACTGGCCGTAGAGATACGCCCCGATCCGCTCGATGCGCTGTCGCTCGTCGGCTTCCAGCGGTCCCTTTTCCATCGCCGCGATGGCTTGATCCATCTGCTCGGCGCTGGCGGGTCCGCACAGCACCATATCCACGGCCGGGTGCGACAACGAGTACCGATAGCAATCCCGGGCGCTGACGGGTTGTTCGCCGGCGGGCATCTTGTCGGCATCCACCAGATGCCCCCAGCGCGTCGCCGTGTAGGTCATGATCGAGGGCTTCGGTGCGGACTCCGGGACGAACGGGAAGACATCCTTCTCGGCACCGCGATGCACGCCGTTGTAGCGCAACATCAGCAGTTGGTAGGGACTCTCGCCGCGTGAACAGCGGTCGATCAGATCGGGCAGCATCGGCCGGTTGTGGCTGCTCAAGGACATGAACCGCACGATGCCGCGGTCGCGCAGTCGTTCGAAGACTTCGACGAAGGCCAGCGACGGTTCGGCGGGCCAGTTGCCCAGCAGCAGGAAGTCGAAACGGTCGACGCCGGCAGCCTTCAACGCCTCTTCGACCTCGCCCTCGATGGTGCCCGCGTCCCGCGAATAGGACTGAATCGTCAGGATCATGTCGTCCCGGTGCTGCTTGGCCAGATTGACCATCGCCTGGGCGAACGTCGGCTGGCGAACCGTGCCCCAGTAGAGGTAGTTGATGCCGCGATGGAAGGCGTCCTCGATGACGTGTGTCGGCGCGTTGAACGTCGAGCCGATACCCAACCGGCTCGACATCAAGCCGGTGTTGCCGATCTCACGCCGTTCCAGGAATTCGCTCATCTCGGGTCCCCCTCATGGTCAGACGACACCATATACAACGCGTCGCGTGTTGGGCAATTCGGTGTCAGCGACCGACATCGCGGAGGATTTCGCGGGCCGCGTTGCGACCGGGTAGGCCGGTGACACCGCCGCCGGGGTGGGCGCCGGCGCCGCAGTGATAGAGCCCCCTGATCGGCCCCCGGTAGGCGGCGTGGCCCATGACAGGCCGGTTGGTCCAGAGCTGATCCAAGGTCATGGCACCGTGGAAGATGTCGCCTCCCGGTAGTCCGAAGCGTTCCTCGAGATCGGCGGGGGTCAGCACCTGGCGGGCGATCACGGATGCGGAGAAGTTGGGTGCGAACCGGTCGATGGCGGCGAACACCGCGTCCGCGGCGGCGTCACGGTGGGTGTCCCAATCCCGGTCGCGGGGGAAGTGTTGGCAGAACAGACTCGCGACGTGGTGACCGGCCGGCGCCAACGAATCGTCCACCGTCGACGGGATCAGCATCTCGACCACCGGCGAGTTCGACCAGTCGCCCCGGCGCGCGTCCAGGTAGGCTTCTTCCAGGTAGCGCAGGGTTGGTCCGATGACGATGCCCGCACGGTGGTGGACCTGCGCGTCGGTGCCGGGCCGGCAGGTGAAGTCGGGCAGTTCGGCGAGGGCGACGTTGATCCTGAGGGTCGCGGACTCGGTGCGGATGGCGCGGATGCGGCGCAGAAACTCGTCGTCGAGGTGGGTGTCCTCGACGAGATCGGCATACAGCAGTTTCGGCGCGACGTTGGCGGCAACCACGCGCGCCCGTCGCGTGGTGCCGTCGGCCAGCGAGACACCGACTGCCCGACCCTGCTCCACGATCACCCCGGTGACTTCGGCGTCCGTCTCGACGTGCACGCCGAGGGTGTGCGCCTCGTGCAGCATCGCCTGGGTGATCGCGCCCATGCCGCCGATGGCGTGTCCCCAGGCGCCGCGTACGCCGTCGAGTTCGCCGAGGGCGTGGTGGAGTAGCCCGTAGGCAGTGCCCGAAGCGTAGGGCGAGGCGAAGTTGCCGACCACGGCGTCAAAGGCCAGTGCCGCCTTGACGTGTTCGTTCTCGAAGACCGCGTCGAGCACCTCGCCAATGGGCTTCAGGAACAGGTCCGCGAGATCGCGGCGTCGAGTCATCGACAGCGACTTGGCGTCCATGGCGGCGAGGCCGGCGTTCAGCAGGTCGGCGACGCCGCCACCGATGTTGGGGGGCGTACGGTCCATCTGCCGTCGCACGACGCTGCCGATGTCTCGGACCATTGCCCGGAATTCCGGCAACGCCTGCGCGTCCGGGCCTGAGAAGCGGCCGAACTCGCGCGCAGTCTCGGCATCGCTGTTGAAGACGGTCAGCGATTCGGTGTCGGACAACGGCAGGAAATTGGCGACTGGGCGGGGCACGAAGCGGCAGCCGTGGGCCTTCAGGTTGAGGTCGCGGATCACGTCCGGCGACAGCAGGCCGACGGTGTAGCTCGCCGTGGAGTTGCGGTAGCCCGGATGGAACGCCTCGGTGACCGCGGCGCCGCCGACGATGGCGCGCCGTTCGAGTACGCGGACGCCCAAGCCCGCCTTGGCGAGATAGCAGGCGCACACCAGTCCGTTGTGGCCGCCGCCCAGGACGATGACGTCCAACACCGGGTCAGCCACGACCGCGCCGCGTCAGTTGCACGAAGACTGCGGAAAGCAGCCGTCTGCCACCCAGTCGCGGAAGTCGGCATACGACCGGAACTCGGTTTCCTCCCGCAATAGGGGAGTCAGCTCGGTGAGTGCGGGCGGCACGATCCACACGGTCCCCTCGTCGACATGCACTTCGGCTGAAGCGTCGAGCCCGGTTTCTTCGAATGCCGCCGGCGCGAGCGCGCGGTAGGTCTTGGCGAGACTCGCCGCCGCTTCCGGGCTGCGCCAGCGGCTGATCCAGACGCGCCCGCTCGAGGGCCGATCATCATCCTCGCAGCGGATGAACCCCTGGCGGTCACCACGCCAGTCGAGCAGATACGAAGGCATCGTGTCCTCCGCCGGAGCGACGTCGTAGTCCATGGCGAGGTTCCAGATGCCGAGGACGCCTTCGGAGTCGGCGGCGTCGACGTGGCAACCGCGGGCGGCAAGTTCCACGCGCGGCAGGCCGATGAGTTCAGTGGAGGTCGACAGATCCGGCCGAAGCACCTGCAAGGAAGACATCGGCGGGGCATCGAGCAGCTCGCTCAATCCGGCCACGGGGTCGCCTTTGAAGGCCTGCGCGGCCATTACCGGCCCGTAGGTCGCCGGGACAACCGCCGAGGATGCGAAGGCCCGTGGGGAATCCGCGAAGTAGGCGTCTTCCAGCCAATGGCGGAGTTCCGTGTCGTCGATGCAGCGTGTGAGCAGTCGCCAATCGGGCTCGGCGTCAAGTCGAAGCATGTAGCTGACACCGCCGTACGCCGCCCGGCAGGCGGTCTTCTGATCTGTGTTGCGCGCCGCGTTGCGGGTGCAGAAGACGGCCAGCCTTCCGGCGGCCTCGGATAGTTCGGCGGCCCTGGAGATCCGGGGTGCGAGCTCGTTTCTCGTCTGCCGGACACGCTCGAGCCAGGCAACGAATCCGGACGGTGGGGGTGCCGACCTTCCGCGAAGCGCATTCTCGGTACACATGGAGGGCGGGTCGCCGCTCGATGGGCTCTCCGCCTCGTTCATGGGGTCGTAGCACGTGTCTTGGGGAAAGCAGCCGCTCGCGATCCACTCGCGGTAGCGCGAAAAGGTGCGGGTCTGGGCTTCGGCGACTCTGTCCAGCAGGCCCTCGAATCCGGGCGTCAGCACGATCACCGCCTGGTTGCGGACGACGACAACCGGTGTGGCAGCGAGCACGCCGCCGTACTCGACCATCGAAGCAGCGACGCTTCGAATGCGCGTGGCGAATTCCAGGGCGGCTTCGGTCGAGCGCCAGCGCGACAGCCAGGCGAGTTCGTCGTCCTCGTCCGCGCATCGGTAGTGGACGAATCGATCGCCCGCCCAGTTCGTCACGAAGGCGGGAATCTGGGCGCTTGCCGCGACCGCGTCGCCATGTTCGCGGAGAAGCCCCCAGATGCCAACCGCGCCGGCGGTGTTGCGTAGACCCATCTCGCAGTTCCGCTCGGACAGGGCGTCGTTGAGGGCGTCGACGGGAAGCTTGATGAAGTCGACGGGCCCGGCCGTGTCGGGCGTCAGCACGGCGAGCGTCGACAGCGGCGGGTCGGTGAGCAGCGCGTCGAGACCGTCGGTACCCTTGGCGAGCAGGTTTGCGAGTGCGACTTCCGGTCCGAAGGCATGGGGGAACACCTCGTGGGCCTTGAAGGCGTTGGGTTCCCAGTCCCACCAGCGGGGCCGTCTGGACTTCTCCGGTTCCGGCGTCATCAGGCACAGCCGTACCCGTTCCTGGCTGCTGAACGACCATCCCACGACATGGGCGCCGCCCTCGATCACGGTGTTGCCCGCAGCGGCGAGGTCGCGGTTGTACCAGAGATGGAGTGCGTTCATGTGTGGAAAGTTCTGGTGCTGCAGGGCATGGACGAACTCGTGCGCGACGGTGCTGCGCGCGTCGGCGGTGGTGTCGATGTACAGCGCGTTCTCCGCCACGTCGTACAGTCCCGGTCGGTTGGACGTCGCCCCGCCCTGGCCGGTGCCGGTCTTGCCCTTCGGTGCGCAGTAGACGCCGAGGGCGCACCACGCGTCCCGCCACGCATCGGCGTACTCGGCTTCCCAGACGGTGCTGCCGATCCCCTCGGTGTAGCCGCCTTGGAACCTCGACATCGAACGCACTTCCACGGGTCTTTTGAGTGGCAGGTTGCGGATCGCACAGGTCTCCGCCAGCGTCTGCTCGACGACGCGCTCCCAGGCGTCGGACTCCGCCGCGACGACCGCGGACGCCACTGCGAACCAGGCACCGAGCGCGAACCGGGCAAGCCACTGGGCGCATACGCCGGAGAGATGCGATTCGGGCGACGGCGTTTGGCCGCTCATGCCGGTCAACTCCGGGTGGAATCCATTTCGTCGAGCGTGCCGGTGACGCCTGCTGCCAGGAGTTCGTCGTATTCGGCGTCGGTCATGCCCAGTTCTTCGGCAAAGACCTCGCGGCTGTGCTGGCCCACGCACGGCGCCGGGCGGATGGGTTCGCAAGGTGCCGCCGAGAACCGCCACGGCCGGCCCGGCATCCAGTTTCGGCCGGCTTCGGGATGCTCCACCCCGGTGATGAAGCCGGCGGCGGCGAAGTGCGGATCGGGGCGGGCGTAGACCTCGGCCAGCGGTACGACGCGCGCGGCGCAGATGCCGGCGCGGCCGAGCCTCTCCGCGGTGTCTTCCGCACGCTGCTCCCGGCACCAGGTTTCGAGTATCGCATCCAGTTCCGCCTCGTTGGCCTTGCGCGCGTGGCTCGTCGCGAAACGGTCGTCATGGAGACGCGGATCGCCGACGAGCGTCTTGAGGGCGTCCCAAGCCGCCTCGGTCTCCGCGGCGAGGGCCAGGTGCTCGTCGTCCAGGGCGGGGTAGGTGTTGTGCGGGGCGATGCGCGGGTGATGGTTGCCGCGCGGTCCCGGTTTGCGGCCGGTGGCGTCGTACTCGAGCACGGCGTCGCCGATGGACGCGGCGACCGATTCCATCATGGACAGGTCGACCCGCTGGGCTTCACCCGTGAGGTCGCGGTGCGCCAAGGCCGCCATCACCGTGGCGCACAGAAAATAGCCGCTGATCGGGTCGGGGATCAGGCCGGCGGTGTTCATGCCGCTGTCGCCTTCGTAGCCGTTCAGCGACGCCAGCCCCGCCATGGGTTCGGTGGTGTTGCCGTTGGCCGGGTAGTCGCGGTAGGGACCGTCCTCGCCGTAGCCGGAGATGGACGCCCAGATCATGCCGGGGCGCATCTCGTGGAGCTTCTCCAGCGTGATTCCCCAGGAGGGCAGCACGGTGGGTCGGAAGTTGTCGGCGACGATGTCGAAACGCGGCAGCAGGCGCCAGAGGATATCCCGGCCGCGCTCGTGGGTGAGATCGAGATTCACTTCGCGCTTGTGCAGGTTGACCGAGTTGTACTGTCCCTGGGTATTGGCGACGTGTTGGCGGCGTGATTCGTCGACGACCCCGGCCGGCACCCGGTTGCTGATCCGGCGGAAGGAGTCCGGATGCTTCGTGGACGCGATCTGCACGACATCGGCACCGAGCAACGCGAACAGTTCGGTGCCGAACGTACCCGACCAGGCCTGGCCGAAGCTCAGGACTCGGATGCCGGCGAGTGGTCCGGCGCGGAGATCGGCTGCCGATGCTTCGGACCGCTTGGCGGCGGCGGCCGGTGCGCGGGCGCCCGGTTCCCATCCGCCGAGTCCAGGCGCGGGGCGGTGGACTCTCCAAGGCGAAGGGGACAGCTTCGCCGGCGCACCCGCGGCACGCACCCGGCGGCCGTCGATTTGTGTCGTCACGAAGAAGTCACGGGCCTTGAACTGCTCGTTCGCGGGCATGTCCTCCACGTCCTGCACGACGCCGATGACGCAGCGCAGCTTGGCAAGTGCGTGGAAGACGTCCCAGCGTTTGAGCTTGGGAAGGGTCTCGGCGAGGCCCCAGACCGCGTCGCGCATGTCCCGGGAGTGCCGCCCGATGTCCGGAATGAGGTCCTCGCGGGCGCCGATCTCCGGCAGATTGCAGATGTTCATGGCTTCCTGCCAGTTGTGGAAGTCCGCCAAGCCGAGGTTCATGCGGCCGTCGGCAAGGTCCCAGAGCGGACCCGGTTGCCCGCGCGGACGTCCGCCGGGCCGCCTGGAGCCGTCGGCACCGTGATAGACCGAGGCGACGCCCCAGGGGTGAACGGTGAGGGCGAAGGCCTCGAGTTCGCTGACGTCCACCCGCTCTCCCGTGTCGGTGGCGTAGCGCCGCCGGAGCGCGGCCGCGGCGGCGATGAATCCGGTGACGCCGCCGACGACGCCCGCCGAGTCGCGCGGCAACTGCAGCGGGGGCTCGTCGGCGTAGCGGTTGAGGTAGGACCAGCCGACGCGCGCGCTTGTCGTCAGGTTGTTGCCGGGAACCCCCGTCAGGGGATCATCCAGGCCATGGGGCGTCACCGAGAGATGTACGGTGTGTACTGGCAGGGCGCGCAATACCGGGGCAAGGTCAGACGAGGGCGCCACCGAGGTCGTCACGACCACATCGGCGCCCTGTACGGCGCGGGCGAGTTCCGCGTCGGTCGCGGCGATGACCGATTGCTTGTTCCAATTGAAGAAGGCATGGACGACACTGCGATCCTCGCCCGGCTCGTCGTCGAGAAACGGCGGCTCGGCGCGCAGTGGATGACCTTCCGGGGGTTCGACCAGCACGACTTCGGCGCCGAAGTCGCCGAACAGGCGTGCGGCGAAGGCGCCCGACAGGCGGGTGGAAAGGTCGGCGACGCGGAGGCCGTCGAAGGGTGCGACCATGGTGCCTCGCTGCGGGTGAACAAACCAACAATAATGCACCACCTGCGGTGGCGCGGCGACGGCAAGGGAAGGAAAGAAGAGGAAAGAAGAGGAAGAGAGACCATTGGACATCGAGACATATCAGCGCCACGGCCTGCACCGGAACTTCAACGACCTGAATCCGGATGGCGTCGTCAACAACCGTGCCAATGCCGAGATCGTGGATGCGCTCGCCGTGCGGGGTGATGTGCACTATCACCCGTGTCCGGAGGCCATGAAGCGGGAAGGGGTTGCCGAGGGCGAGGTGCGCAGCATTCGCGGCTACGACGCGAGCACCGTGTTTTCGGGCACCCGCCGGGACATCTGGGTGTACACGCCATCGGGGCTCGACCAGCTCGAGAATCCTCCCGGGCTCCTGGTGTTCAACGACGGTGCGTACTACCTGGACCGGAACGGTCCGGTGCGGGCCACGAGGGTACTCGACAATCTGGTCGCGGCTGGCGAACTCGATCCGCTGGTCGCGGTCTTCGTCATGCCCGGCGCCCGGAACGGCGTCCCCGCGAGCGAACGCGCCCGTCGGGACACTCGCAGTATCGAGTACGACTCGCTGAAGCCGGACTACGCCCGCTTTCTCGCCGAGGACGTGCTGCCGCTCGCCGAGGAAACCGTCGGTCGACCGTTTGACTCCGATCCGGCGCGGCGGGTCATCTGTGGCATATCGAGCGGCGGCATCTGCGCCTTCAATGCCGCTTGGCATCGTCCCGATCTGTTCGGCCGCGTGATCAGCCACTGTGGCTCGTTCACAGCCATTCGCGGCGGCCACAACTTCCCGTACCTGGTCCGCAGCACGCCGCGCAAGCCGCTTCGCGTGTTCCTGCAGAGCGGCGAGAACGACGCCGACATCATCTTAGGCAGTTGGCCGCTCGCCAACCGGGAGATGGCGGCCGCCCTGGATTTCGCGGGCTACGACTACCGCTTCGAATTCGGCACGGGCGGCCACAATCTCCGCCACGGCGGCGCCCTTTTCGCCGACACGTTGCGCTGGCTGTTCCGGTGATCCGCAGCCTGTCGACCGCTCTCGTCGGACTCCTCGGTTGCTGTTCCGCCTTCGTCGGGGCGGCCGAACCGAGCCATGGGTTCGCGTATTTCGGCCACCTGAAGTACCCGAGGGACATGGCGCACTTCGACTACGTCAATCCCGATGCGCCCAAAGGGGGCACGGTCAGAATGGCGGTCGTGTCGACGTTCAACAACCTGAACCCCTACGTCGACAAGGGGATCCTTTCGGTCTACATGGATCCCCGGATCGTGTCCGCGATCTACGAGCCGTTGATGCTGGCTTCCCAAGACGAGCTGGCGTCCTACTACGGTCTGCTCGTGGAGAGCGTGGAAGTGGCGGACGACTACAGCTGGGTCACCTACACGCTTCGCGACGACGCCTACTGGCACGACGGCGAGCCGGTGACCGTGGACGATGTCGTCTGGACGTTCGAGAAGATCAAGGCCGAAGCCTCCATAAGCTGGCGAAGCGTCTACCGGGAGATCGTCGCGCTGCACCGGGTGGGGCCGAGGTCCTTCAAGTTCGTCATCGCCGAGGATGCCGAGAAGACGCCCCAGCTGATCATCGAAACGGCCGGTTTCACGCCGCTTCCCAAGCACCACTGGGAGAACAGGCCATTCGACGAGACTACCCTGGAGCCACCCCTGGCTAACGGACCGTACCGGATCGCGGAGGTGGAGGCGGGCCACAAGATCGTTTTCGAGAGGGTCCCGGACTATTGGGGCCGTGATCTCAACATCGCGGTAGGCTCCTACAACTTCGACCGCATCGAGGTCCTCTACTTCTTCGACGAGAACGTCATGCTCCAGGCGCTCCGCGCAGGCGTCTTCGACTACTACCGGGATCAGAACGAGAGTACGTGGGCAACCGCGTACGACTTCGACGGCTTTCGCCGGGGTCTCTTCCTGAAGGAGATCTACACGATGGGGACGTCCTACGGCATGCACTACGCCCTGGTGTTCAACTCCCGGCGCGAGGTGTTCAAGAACGTTCGCGTTCGCGAGGCGGTGACGCTGGCGTACAACTTCGAGTGGGCGAACCGCGTCTACTGGCACCATGGCATGGACCGCAACAACAGCTACTTCATGCGTTCCGGAATGCAGGCCAAGGGGTTGCCGAGCGAAGCGGAACTCGAGCTTCTCGAACCGTTTCGCGGCCAGGTCCCCGAGCGGGTGTTCACGCATCCGGTGGAACTGCCGAAGAACGAACCGTTCGGCCGCAATCGCGAGACCCTGCGGGCCGCCGACGCGCTTCTCGTCGAAGCCGGCTGGGTCGTCAAGGACTTCGTCCGTGTCCACGAGGAAACCGGGGAACCGCTCACGTTCGAGTTGGCGGTCTCATCCGGAAACCACGAACGCATGCTGACCCCGTTCGTGGACAACCTCGAGCGACTCGGCATCGACGCGGTGCTGCGGCGCATTGAGAACAACCTGATGGTCAATCGGCTGCGCACCTATGACTACGACGCGACCATGCGCAAGCTCTATACCTACAGGATTCCGCGCCCGGCGCGGATTCGCGGTCAATTCACCTCGCGGTACGCTGATCGGCCGAACATGACGAACTACGCGGGCATCGAGAATCCCGTGGTCGACCACCTGGTCGAGGTCATCGTGGCGGCCACCACGGAAGACGAGATGAACACCGCCGGGCGAGCGCTCGACCGCGTGCTGCTGTGGAACTTCTACGTCATCCCCGATGGCTACCCGGTGGGACGCAAGCTCGCCTATTGGGATCGTTTCGGACATCCCCCGCTGGGCGTCGAACACATGAACTGGACCGGGTTCCCGATGTTGTGGTGGCTCGACCGTGACAAGAGTGCGCGGATCGACGCCGCGCTGGCGGTCGGAAGCTAGTGACGGAGCACTAGTCCATGGGCTGGTACGTCCTTCGCCGGATCGCGCTCATCTTCCCGACGCTGATCGGCATCCTGCTCGTCAACTTCGCCATCATCCAGGCGTCTCCCGGTGGTCCGGTGGATCAAGCCATCGCGCGAATCCAGGGCGAGGGCGTCACCGCGACGGCGGCGATCGCCGGGGGCGGGGGTGGCGGCGGCCTGGATGCCGGCGCGCCGAGCAGCAGCTACGAGTTCGCCAGGGGCATCGATCCGGATCTCATCAAGGAACTGGAAAGACAGTTCGGCTTCGACAAGCCGGCGCACATCCGTTTTCTGAAGATGCTGGGGGACTATTTCACCTTCGATTTCGGCGATAGCTTCTACCAGGACGTGCCCGTGGTGGATCTCGTGGTCGATCGGCTTCCGGTGTCGCTGTCCCTGGGCGGTGCGACGCTGCTGCTCGTCTACCTGATCTCGATTCCCCTCGGCGTTCGCAAGGCGATCCGGGACGGCACGCCGTTCGATGTCTTCACCAGCGTGGTGATCCTGGTCGGCTACGCCATCCCGGCCTTCGTCCTGGCCATGCTGTTGATCATCGTGTTCTGCGGCGGCGAGTTCTTCGACTGGTTCCCGCTGCGCGGACTGGTTTCCGAGAACCACTCGGAACTCAGCGTCTGGGAACAGGTCAAGGATCGCGTCTGGCACCTCGCCATGCCCGTGGCGGCGATGGCGGCGGGCAGTTTCGCGACGCTGACCATGCTGACCAAGAACTCGTTCCTCGACGAGATCGGCAAGCAGTACGTGCTGACCGCCCAGGCAAAGGGATTGGCCCCGCGACGCGTCCTCTACGGCCACGTGTTCCGCAACGCCATGCTGATCGTCATCGCCGGGTTTCCCGCGGCGCTGCTCGGCATACTGTTCACGGGCGGCATTCTCATCGAGGTCATCTTCTCGCTGAACGGCATCGGCCTGTTGGGCTTCGAGGCCGTGATGACGCGCGACTATCCCATCGTCTTCGGCACCCTGTTCGTGTTCACGCTGATCGCCCTGGTGGCGCAGTTGATCGCCGACGTCACCTATACGCTGGTCGATCCCCGGATCGACTTCGAGTCCCGGGAGACGTGAGTTGGCACTCAGTCCGCTGACCCGGCGTCGTTGGGCGAACTTCCGCGCCAACAAGCGGGGCTACTGGTCGTTCTGCCTGTTCCTGGCGCTGTTCGGGGTCACGCTGTTCGCCGAACTCATCGCCAACGACAAGCCGCTGGTCATTCGCTACCAGGACCAGTTCTATTTCCCGTTGTTGGAGCGATACGCGGAGACCGAGTTCGGCGGCGTATTCCAGGTCGAAGCGGACTATCGCGAACCGGTCGTCCAGCAGCTCATCACCGAGGCCGGCGGCTGGATGATCTGGCCGCCGATCCGTTTCCGCTACGACACCATCGACTACGATATTCCCGGTCCGGCGCCCTATCCGCCGTCGGAAGCGCACTGGCTCGGTACGGATACCGTCGGCAAGGACGTTCTGGCTTCGCTGATCTATGGCGTGCGGCTGTCGTTTCTGTTCGGCATCGTCCTGACCCTGCTGAGTTCGGTGATCGGCGTCTGCGCCGGAGGCGTGCAGGGCTATTTCGGCGGCAAGGTCGATCTCTTCGCCCAGCGGTTCGTCGAGATCTGGGCGGGTCTGCCGACGCTCTTCATCCTGATCATCCTGGCGAGCCTCGTGGAGTCCAACGTGTACTGGCTTCTCGGCCTGCTCGTCGCCTTCGGCTGGATGGCGCTTGTCGGCGTTGTGCGCGCGGAATTCCTGCGGGCAAGGAACTTTCAATACATCCAGGCGGCACGGGCCCTCGGCGTCGGCGACGCCCGGATCATGCTGAGGCACGTCCTGCCGAACGCGATGGTCGCGACGATCACCTTTCTGCCGTTCATCCTGACGGGGTCGGTCACGGTGCTCACGTCGCTGGACTTCCTCGGCTTCGGGTTACCGTCGGACTCGCCGTCGCTGGGACGCCTGCTGGCCCAGGGCCGGGCAAACAGCATCCACGCGCCTTGGCTGGGACTGACCACCTTCCTGACCATGGCGGTGATGCTCACCCTGCTCATCTTCACCGGCGAAGCCGCCCGCGACGCCTTTGATCCCCGCAAGGATCCGGCCTCGGGCCCCACCCGCCGCCATTTGTGAGACGCCGAGTTTTGGCCCCGCCAAAACTCGAAACGCGCCCGCCAGGGCGCGCCGATCCCCGCAAGGACCTGGCCTCGGGCGCCAGCCGCCGCCATTTGTGAGACGCCGAGTTTTGGCCCCGCCAAAACTCGAAACGCGCCCGCCAGGGCGCGCCGGGTTGTAATGGAAAGGCGGGATGGTTTGAAATAGCCGGCTTCGACTCAGCAGGAATCATCGAAATGAGTGACTTCGAGGACAAGGTCGTCATCGTCACCGGTGCCGGCAACGGCCTCGGCCGCAGCCATGCGCTGGCGTTCGCGAAACGTGGTGCCAAGGTCTTGGTCAACGATCTGGGCGGATCGGTGCATGGCGAAGGCGAGTCGGATGCCGCCGATGCGGTGGTCGAGGAGATCAAGGCGGCCGGTGGCAGCGCCGTCGCCAACAAGGCCTCGGTGGCGGACCGGGATGGTGCGAAGAGCATCGTGGACGATGCGCTGGCGGCGTTCGGCACGGTCGACATCGTCGTCAACAACGCCGGCATCCTGCGCGACAAGTCGTTCAAGAACATGTCCCTGGACGAGTTCGACCTCGTCATCGACGTGCACCTGCGGGGTTCGGCCTACGTCACCAAGTTCGCCTGGCCCATCATGTACGACAAGAACTGGGGCCGAGTCGTCTTGACCAGTTCCACCTCCGGGATCTTCGGCAACTTCGGTCAGGCCAACTACGGTGCGGCCAAGATGGCGATGCTGGGGCTGATGAACGTGCTCGCCATCGAGGGTGCCGGCCACAACGTCCGGGTCAACTGCCTCGCGCCCGGCGCGGCAACGCGGATGACGGCCAGCGTGCCGGGTTCCACCCTCGACATGTCGAAGCCGCCGCCGCAGATGAGTCCGTCGCTGGTGACGCCCGCAGTGCTCTACATGTGCAGCGAGGATGCACCATCCGCACAGACCATCCACGCGGCCGGTGGGCGTTTCTCACGTTCGCAGACGTTCACCAACCAGGGTGTCTCGCTGGGTGTCGAGGCGGACTACGAGGACCTCGCCGACGAGGTCGCCAAGGTGGTGGACATGTCCGAGGCGACGCCCTTCGATCCCCTCGCACGCCGTCGGCGGGGTTGAACCTAGGCCGTCGCCCGGGCGGTTGCGAGACCGGCGTAGCGCGGCTGGTCGATCGCCACCTCGTCCGCCACGGTCTGCCGCAAGTGGTCGATGAGATCGGAGCGATCGAGGTGGAGCGAGCCTTTCCGCAGCGCCTGCACCAACCGCCAGCGCAACTCGACAAGCTCGTCGTCGGTTTCGAACATCGAACGAAGCCGAAGGAGTTCGCGATCGCGCATCGTTCCACCTAGCGTCGCGTCGCGCAGGACGATGTCCAGGGAGTTGGCGGCGACCCGGGCCAGGAACTGCGAGCGACCTTGGGTCTCGGCCATGACATCCTCGCGCAGGAAGTCGGCGACGCTGGTGAGTAGTTCGTCGAGCCTGGGCATGTCGTCGTCGGTGGGGACTTGTGCGTCCAAGAGAGTCACCGGGCCGGGAATGATCAGGTTGGCGCAGTCGATCAGGCCTTCGGAACAGCGTCGGCCGATCGCCGGCCGCTCAACCGTGCGGTCTGGCCCGGTGCGGTAGTGGTGCGCCATATAGAGCGTCGTCACCGCCCACCAAAACGAACCGAAGACCTGCCAAAAGCGGACGTGGTCGGGGTCCGGCACCGTGCCCGAAACGGACGCGTAGCCATCGATCAGGTCCTCGTACCGGCCGAAACCGCCGACGGGCAGGTCGGGTCGGCCGAAGCGCCAGGAATTCACGCAGATCCAACCTAAGTCGCGCAGCGGATCGCCGATGTTGGCGAATTCCCAGTCGAGGACGCCGGTGATGCCCCGGTCCGGCTCGACGACGAAGTTGCCGTTGCGGAAGTCGTTGTGCACCAGCGCCGTCTCGTAGTCGTCCGGCAAGCGCTCGAGCAACCAGCGCGCGGTGTAGTCGACCATGGGCTTCGGCGTGTCGAAGCGCTGATAGCGGTCCCACGTCTGCCTGACGAGATCCTCCGGCGACTCCCGGGGCAGCCGGTCGCCGAGCCCCGTCGCGTCGACGTCGATTCGGTGAATCCGGGCCAGGATCTCACCGCACTGCCGTGCAAGCGAGGGTCGGATCCCTTCGAAGGCGGACGAGCGCGCGATTCGGGAACCGAGGGTCTCGCCCTCGAGCCACTGCATTAGGAATCCCTCGCCTAGGCCATCGGCCTCGGTCAGCACGTAGTGGACTTCGGGTTCGGGGACCCCCGTCTCCCGGGCAGTGGCGATCAGCAATGCCTCGGTGGGCGAGCCGACGGTGTGGAAGTCGGTCGCCGGGATGCGCACCCCGCCCGGCTGACGGCGCAGACAGAGCAGTCGTTCGCCATTCCCCGTGGCGGCCGCGAGCCGGTACGTCTCTTGGCTGGCACCGGCCGAGAGCCGTTCGACGGAAACGAGTTCGGTGCAACCGGGGATCTCGCGGCGCACGACGTGCGTCAGCGCCTTGTGGAATTCGGCGGTCATGACGATGCGGGCCCGACTACGTGAAGACGAAGTCCTCGGGGTCCGGCTCCCGCGACTGCTTCCAGAAGTCGAGCAATGTGAACGGCCAGTTCTGGGTGACGCGGCCGTGCTCGTTCTTGTACCAGCTGCGAACGTCGGGGGAGCCCCAGGCCATGCCGAGGTTGCCGGCGTCGATCTTCTCGTTGTAGGCGTCGTGGATGTCCTGCCGGCAGTCCATGGCGACCGGGAGCATGTCGCCGTCTTTCGCGATCGAGCGTTCGATCAGGAGTTTCAGGCAGCCCATGGTGTAGCGCATTTCGCATTCCGAGAAGAACACGATGCTGCCGTTGACGACGATGTTGGTGTTCGGTCCGTAGCAGCAGAACAGGTTGGGATAGCCCGGCACCACGATGCCCAGGTAGGCTCGCGGATCGGCACCCCAGTGCTCGCGGAGTTCGACACCGTCCCGGCCGTAGAGCTTCATGGGGAACAGCAGCCGGCTGGCATGGAACCCGGTGCCGTAGATGATCACGTCGGCATCGACTCGCCGGCCCGACGCGGTCTCGACCCCGTCCGGCGTGATGCGGGCAATGGCATCCGTGACCAGTTCGACGTTGTCGCGCTTCAGCGCCCGGAACCAGTGGCCGTTGTCCACCAGCATGCGTTTGCCGGCGGGTGGATAGTCGGGAAGGCACTTGGCGAAGAGCTCCGGGTCGTCGCCCACCATGCGCTCGACGTTCGCCGTCAGCATTGCCCGAAGCCGGTCGTTGGCTTCGCTGACCGAACGCTCGCCGTTCTGCGCGCTTTCGGCATGGCCGTTCCAGCCGGGATCGCGCCGCACCATCGACAGCAGGCCCTCGCCGGTGGTCCAGAACATCCAGAACCGGTACCACTTGCCGTAGAACGGCATCTCGTTCAGCAACCAGTGCTTGGCATCCGAGATCGGCGCGTGGTAGTCGGGGCGCTGCGAGACCCAGGGTGGTGTGCGTTGGAACACCGTGACCCGCTCGGCGACCTTGGCGATCTCTGGGACGGTTTGGAAGGCGCTCGCACCGGTGCCGATGACGACCAGGCGCTTGCCGTCGAGATCGTGCTCTGACTCCCACTGCGCTGTGTGGAAGGCGGGACCGCGGAAGCTGTCTCGACCCTCGATCTCGGGCAGCTTGGGGCGGTTGAGCTGGCCCACGGCGCTGATGATCGCATTGGCGGTGAGTGTCGACTCGCCATCGGGGCCGCGCACCTTGACCCGCCACACACCGGGACTCTCGTAGTGCGCCTCCAGGACTTCGGTGCCGAGGCGCATGTGGTCGCGGATGTCGTGTTCGGTCGCGACCCGCTCGAAGTAGGCGCGCAGGACCCGCTGGGGCGAGAAGTGCTGAGGCCAGTCCTCGGGAGCGAATGAGTACGAATAGGTATGGTTCGGCGAGTCCACCCGGCACCCCGGGTAGCGGTTCTCGAACCAGGTGCCGCCGACGCCCGCGTTCTTGTCGACCACGGTGAAGCCGACACCGGCTTCCTTGAGGCGGACTGCGGCCAGGATGCCGGACATGCCCGCGCCGATTACGAGGACGTGAAAGTCGCGCCGGGCGGCCTCCGGCAGATGGTCCAGGGACACGCGATACGGGTCCTCGTCGAAAATCCTCAGCTCGGACATCAGGAAGTGGCCGTAGGCGTCGTCGAGTTCGACACCGGTGACGAAGTCCACCATCTCCTTGACGAGTTCCGGACGCGGTGCGGAGAGTTCCGGGAAGCCCGCGTCCCGGTGCGCCTTGAGGGCGACAAGGGCGCGTTGCCGGAGTACCGCCTGCTGCTCGGCTGAGATGCCCCCCTGGGGATCGCCGAACAACTGGCTGGTGGGCCTCTCGTCGCCGCGGATCAAGGACTCGTCGCCCGTCAGGTGCACCAGTGCGTTGATGAGCGAGGGGACGTGGGCTTCGGCGAGCGCGGCCTCGATGGCCTCGTCGCTCCAGGATGGTCTTGCGGCGTTGGCGGTCAATGGATCTCCGATGCAGGGGGTGGCTTCCGGATGCTAACCAATCGGTCTGGCCTCGGCCACGCGCTTATACGCCGTGCCAAGAGAACGCCAACCGCTCGACCGTGTCGTAGGCCAACGCGCACAACGCGAAGGGGCGAAGTCGCACGAGACGCGGGGACTTCGTCCACTGTTTTGATCATCTTCGACGGTTCAGATTCGAGTCCTTCTCAATCTTGTGTCGGAGGCTGGAATGAAACGCGTCTTTCTCTACCTGCATGTCTTTGTACTCGCCTGGCTGGTGTTCGGGGCCAGGTCCGCCATGGCCGCCGAGACCGACCCGCCCGGGTTGTCCTTGGCCAATATCTACCGCGACGACGTCGACCTCGGGGCGTATTGGGTGAGCGAGAAGCTCGACGGTGTGCGCGCGTTCTGGGACGGCGAGACGCTGGTCTCGCGTCAGGGCAACCGGTTCAACGCCCCGCCTTGGTTCGTCGAGGACTTCCCCCCGGTACCGCTCGACGGCGAACTGTGGATGGGCCGGGGCACGTTCGATGCGCTGTCGGGCATTGTCCGCCGTCACGTGCCGGAGGACGACGCGTGGCGAGAGGTCCGCTACATGGTCTTCGATCTGCCGACACACCCCGGTACCTTCGATGAGCGCCTCGGCCGAATGAAGGCATTGCTCGCCGGACTCGATCCGGCACGGATCGACGTAGTCGAACAGTCCCGGGTCGGCGACCGCGACGAACTGACGGCGATGCTGAACCGCATTGTCGAGGCGGGTGGCGAGGGCCTCATGCTGCGCCGCGACGGCTCGCACTACCTGGCCGGGCGTTCCGACGATCTGTTGAAGCTCAAGACCTACGAGGATGCGGAAGCGGTCGTCGTCGCCCATCTCCCCGGCAAGGGCAAATACGCCGGCATGATGGGCTCGCTGCTTGTCGAGACGCCGGAGGGTCGTCGCTTCAGGCTGGGCACTGGCTTCTCCGATGAGATGCGCCGCTCGCCGCCGCCCGTTGGCACGATGGTCACCTACAAGCACCACGGCAAGACGGGCACCGGCCTGCCGCGATTCGCTAGCTTCCTGCGGGTCCGGGAGGAACAGTGATGTGTTCTCGCGCGAGGAAGCGACCTGCGCCCGCCCTTGGAGGCCCGTGGTGAAGTGGTTGAAGCTTCTGCCGTCGCCGATTCCCCGGCTCGATGATCACGTGTCGATCTGGAGCGTCACCGCGCGTGATGCCCGAACGTTCTTTCGCATCGTTGCCACGCTCTGGCTTGTCGCGGTTGTCTTCATCATCTATAAGACGTCGTGTGAGCACCCCGTGGGCCGGATTGGTTCGGGCGCGGGTTGGCGGGGCTACGGCGAGTACGCCCTCGACGTGTTGGCCGAATTCGGTACCGTCGGCATTGCGATTGCGATTGTGTCGATGGTCCTAACCCGCATGGTGAACACCACAGGAGAGTTGTTAATGACGCTGTATCAGACAATGGTGAACCGATTCGTGATCCCGGTGATCGAGGCGCACAAGGCAGAAGGCCGGGAAGAAGGCCGGGAAGAAACCATGGCGGAGTGGCGTGACTGGAACGAACGTCGCTTGGCTGCCGAACGGTCGGGCCGCGAGTTCGCCGAACCGCCACCGGGTAACTCGGCGGGTCAAGGCCGGTAGCTAGGCCCGCTCCCCGGCCCCAACTGAGTCGCCACCACCTTCCACGCATCGTCGACGAAATCGACGAGGAGCGGGCGGGTGTCTTTTGGGTCGATCAACTCCTCGATGCCAAAGGCGTGGGCGTTGCGGAACGGCGACGAGATGGCTTGTAGCCGCGCCTCGATCTCCTGGCGTCGCGCTTCCGGGTCGGGGGCGTTCTCGATGTCGCGCTTGTAGGCGATGGCGGTGCCGCCCTCGATGTGCATGGAACCGCCGTGCGTCGAGGGCCAGCAATAGCGCCGGTAGAGGCCGTTGCCGCCGCGCTGGTGCAGACCGCCGGCGACGCCGTAGAGCTGGCGTAGCACGAAGCAGATGTAGGGCGTCTTGCTCTGGGTGAGGGTGGTGACGACCCGCGCGCCTGCACGGACGATGCCGAGTTCCTCCTGCGCCCGGCCGACCGAAAACCCGGGCTCGTCGGCGAAATACACCAGTGGCAGGTGGAAGGTGTCGCACAGTTCGATCAGCCGAATGGTCTTCTCGCCGGTGGCGATGTCCATGGAACCGCCGTTGTACTTCGGATGGTTGGCCATGACACCCACTGGGTGGCCGTTGACGCGGGCGAGGCCCGTGACGCGGGCGCGACCGTAGTAGGGTCCGATCTCGAAGAAGCTGCCGCGGTCGAGGACGGCGTCCAGGATCGACCTGGGATCGTAGATGCGGCGTCGGTTGCGCGGCACCGCCGAGACGAGGGACTCTTCCCGACGCTGGGGATCGTCGTCGGGTTCGATGACCGGGGGAGCCTCCCAGACGTTCGCGGGCAGATACGAGAGGAACCGCCGGATCTGGGCGATGGCGTCCGCCTCGTCCTCGGCGAGATTCATGATGACGCCGTTCTTCACCTGGATGCGCTCATCGCCCAAATCCTCCTTGGTGATGACCTGGCCCGTGGCCTGCTCGACGACCTTGGGCCCGGCGACGAACACCTGGCTGCTATTGCGCACCATCACGTTGAAGTGGCACAGACACGCCTGCACGGCCGGCAGGCCCGCTACCGCGCCGAGCACGGCGGAGACGACAGGTACGAACTGCAGCAACGTTGCCGAGTGATTCGTCCCCGCGTTGCCCGGCAGGTAGGTGCGGCCCATCTTCTCGAAGGTCTTGACGCTGCCGCCGGTGGCGTCGAGCAGGCGCACATAGGGGATGCGCGCCTGCAGCGCGAACTGCTCCGCGAAGCCGCCCTTGTTGCCGACGGCGGCGTCGGCGGCACCACCGCGGATGGTGAAGTCGCCGCCCGAGACAGCGACCTTGCGGCCGCCGATGCGGACGGTACCGACGACCGAATTGGCGGGTTTCAACCCGGTGACCGCGTCGTCGTCCCATTGCGCGGTGCCCGCGATGACGCCGACCTCGTGGAACGAGTCCGGGTCTTCGAGCAGCGCGATGCGCTCGCGAACCGTTAGCCGGCCCCGGGAGTGGTGAAAGGCGACGCTGTCCGCGCCGCCCATCTGTTTCGCGAACTCGGTCTGGGCGCGGAGTTCGTCGACTTCCTTCTGCCAGCTCATCCGGCAGGTCCTCGGCGAGTTACGCCGCGTCGTCGTCCGTGAACCCGCTCAGCCGTTCCGTCGCCTCGAGGAAGTCCTCCATGAAGTCGTAGACCACCTGGCGCGCGGACTGCACCTGGTTCATCAGTCCCACCGCCTGACCGACGAAGTAGGTCGTCAACTGCTTGGCACCGGGGTGACCGGATTCCGCGAGGCGCGCGATCTTGCCCAGCGCTGGCTCGCTGACGAGTGCCTGCAGTGGCATCGGCAACGGGTCGGGCGCTTCTTCGGCGTGCCAGGCATCGGTCCACGCCGAGCGCAGTTGACGCGTGTACTTGCCGGTGCGGCTACGCGAACGGACCGTCTGGCGCGAGTTGGCGGCGAGGAACTTCTCCTTCACCGCGGGCGCGGTCTCGGCTTCCGCCGTGGTCAGCCAGACCGAACCGGTCCAGGCGCCGTGGGCGCCCATGGCCATGACCGCGGCCATCTGCCGTCCCGTCGCGATGCCGCCCGCGGCGAGGATGGGAATCTCGCCGTAGGGTGCCGTTGCCTGGATCACTTCCGGAATGAGCACGAGGGTCGAGACTTCGCCGCAGTGGCCGCCGGCCTCGGTGCCGGAGACGACCAGGATGTCGACGCCGGCCTCGGCGTGCTTGACGGCGTGTTCGCGCGCGCCGCACAGGGCGGCGACGGGCACGCCTTCGCGTTTGCCGCGTTCGAGCATGAACGGCGGCGGTACGCCGAGGGCGTTGGCGACCAGCTTGATGGGATGCGAGAAGGCCGCGTCGAGAACAATGGACGCGCCTTTCTCGCGCATGTTGTCGCCGACGCCGGTGCGGGGTTGCTCGACGTACAGGTCGCCCGTCGGAATGTCGAACTGGGCGAGCAGATTGCGCACGTAGTCCTTGTGCTCCGGCGGGATGCGTGACCGGATCTCCTCCGCGGCAAGGGCTTCCTCCTTGTTGTCCATGCTGGTGGGCACGAGCAGGTCGATGCCGTAGGGCTTGCCCTTGACCTGGTCGTCGATCCACGACAGTTCGATGTCCAGCGTTTCCGGCGAGTGGCCGACGGCGCCGAGCACGCCGAAGCCGCCGGCGTTGGTGACCGCCGCGACCACGTCGCGGCAGTGGCTGAATGCGACCAGCGGGAACTCGCAGCCCAGCATGTCGCAAATTGGTGACTTCACGTTTCTGCCCCCCAAGGAACTCGTTTGTTGCGGCTATTATGCTTGAAGCCGGTCGGACTTCGACATCCCACCGGAATCGCCGAAGACGAAGGAGGCACCGACGACATGCAGCCGCTGCGATCGGACGCGCCCTTGATCGTCTACCTGGACTTCAAGAGTCCCTACGCGTACCTCGCCAAGGATCCCACCCGGCAGCTGGAGGCGGACTTCGGAATCGCGATCGACTGGCGGCCTCTGACCCTCGACATCCCGAGCTACCTCGGTTCCGCGAAGGTGAACGACGCCGGCAAGGTGGTCGAGGAGAACCGCACGCCGCGGCAGTGGCAGGGCGTTCGCTACGCCTACATGGACGCGAAACGCTACGCCCGCCTGAAGGACATTCTCATCTACGGACCGAAGAAGATCTGGGACTCCTCACTGGCGTCCATCGGGATGTTGTGGACGCGCCAGGCCGAACGCACCGTGCTGAACGCGTACCTGGACATCGTCTACGAACGGTTCTGGCGGCGGGAATTGGACATCGAGGATCCTGCGGTGATCGCCGCCGTGGTCGCCGAGGCGGGCGGCGATGCGTCAGGCTACCTCGACTATGCGGACGGTGCTGGCCGTCGCGAGCACGACGAACTGCAGTCCAAGCTGCATCCCGCTGGAATCTTCGGCGTGCCGACCTACGTCATTGAGGGCGAGATCTTCTTCGGCCGCGAGCACCTCCCGGTCGTGCGCTGGATGCTCGGCGGCCAGCGGGGCCCGCCACCCGACATGGCCTACGACCGGTTCGATCAGTGGTGACGGTTGAGCCCGGCCGGTGACTGGTGCGTTCGTGATGGCGCTCCGGGGATCAGCGTTTCAGCATAGTGTTCCATCGGAATACGCCTGTGCCGGATTTCCAGCGTCCGCTGTCGCCAGCTCGGGGGAATCCCCGTGGCACCGAACCGTGCGCCGAGGACCGCACCAACGATCGCACCGTTCGTGTCCGTGTCTCCCCCGGCTTCGACGATCTGGCGAAGACCGTTCTCGAAGTTCGGCGCTTGCCAGTAGGAGATTAGCGCGGCCTGTAGGCTGAGCAGCGTGAACCCGAGGTTGTCATGGTCGAAATCTATGTCGTCCAGGGTGGATTCCGATGCTTCGCGAAGCACTTCCATGACTGCCTGAGGCAGCTCCGGTTCGTAGCCGTAGCTTCGGAGCTCGGGGAATGCAGCGACGCCTTTCTGGGCTAGACCAATCAACTGGTTTGCCGACCTGTTCTCACCGGCCAGGGCGCCTGCCACGGCGAGATTGGCAATGGCACAGGACCAACCGCAGCGCGTATCCCAATGTGTGGGCACCGACGAGACGATGCTCTCACGCACTAGTCGCAATGGATCCTGGCTCCAGCGGATGGCCAACGGCGCGCACCGCATCAACGCGCCGTTTCCAGCTCGGTATCCCTGCCAGGCGCTTTCGGATGCTTCGAGGATGGATAGACCCCGAGGCTTCCGAACGTGACCGTCAGATCGGTTGCGTGCCAGACGTTGGGGATGGGCGCCCCCGTACAGTGCCAGCACGTCCCGTGTGAGACCACCGATCCCGGCACCGTTGGCCTCCGCCCAGATCCAGAACCTGCGACCGAGGTCATCCGCATTGAGTGGACCTTCGGCCGCGGCCTCGGCAATGACGATGGACTGTGCGAGATCGTCGTCGTCCGGGTAGCCGGAACTTGCCAGGATGTTCCGAATTCCCTGCGGATAGGCGTCACGGATATCCCGCCGACTCCAGCCCTCGGTTCTGATCCCAAAGAGGTTTCCCACGGCAATGCCGTTCATGATCCCGTGTGCACGGTCGTTAACATTCATTTGGGTATGCCTCCTGGTGGATCTAACGGCGTCGGTTAACGTAAGACATGGGTTTGTCGCTTGGCGCTCGTCGCGGGTTGTCTACCTCGCTGCTCACGAAGGCAGCGACGCCCCTTGCCGCCATGCAGGCGATAGCAGGTTATGAGGTGACCGTCTTCGATCACGACCACTGAACCGCGGAGTCGTTCAAGCTTCTGCATGAGGCGCTTGCAGTTCCGGATCTCCCTCGCTACATCGCGGTCACGCAATACGATACGGCCTGCGTGGTAGTCCGTACCGCATCGCAGCACGAGGTCTACATCATTGAGCTTCAGACCGCGCTGCTGCATTCGACGTTGGCCATGGCGCGTGATCTCGCAAGTAGTGCCGTGGTGCGCCTCCGGGTAGATGCTCTCGTTGGGGACGTCAAAATTGGGTAATGACATTCGACTGGCTCCATTTGTTGTAGAACGTACAAGAAGTCTAGTCGGTTGATATTGTCAATGCAACAATTTATTGTTCGTTGTCAGTGGAAACGAATTCACCCGCATATGATCCAAGCGCGTACCCGCCGTTTGCGGTCACCGTGGACATCGCGTTGTTCACGATCCGACGGGCTGTCCTGGAAGTACTGTTGGTCCAGCGTGGCGAGGATCCGTTCAAAGGAGCATGGGCCCTGCCCGGTGGGTTTGTGCAGGTCGACGAGGATCTCCCTGGGGCTGCCGCCCGAGAGCTGGCGGAAGAGACGGCCGTGCCGAGCGAGAGTTTGCATCTCGAGCAACTTGCCTGCTACGGATCACCGGCGCGTGACCCGAGGATGCGCGTCATTACGGTAGCCTATTGGGGCGTCTGTTCCGGGATTCCCGATCCGGAAGGAGGCGGCGATGCAGCCGCCGCGGAACTGAAACCGGTTGCCGATGTCGAGCGTGAAGCAATCCGTTTGGCCTTTGATCACTCGGTGATCGTCGGGGACGCCGTGGAGCGTACGAGGTCGCAACTGGAGTACACAACGTTGGCTACAAGGTTTTGCAAGCCACCGTTCACCATTTCGGAGTTGCGCCGAGTCTATGAGGCCGTGTGGGGCACGCGCTTGGACCCTGGGAACTTCCAGCGACGCTTCCGAGAGAACGCGTGTTTCCTGAAGTGCGGCGAGGAGCTGTCGGTGCGTGCATCCGGTCGTGGACGACCGGCATCGCTATGGTCGGTAGACGACGGGGTAGCTCGCCTCGACCGGGTGCTTGCGACGCGGTGACGCCGTGATCGGTTTCGCCTTCGACTACGCCAACGTCGCCTCGCTGCTGGCGGTGAACCCGACCTGTACACTGGCGGACGAGTTGGGTGTCGCGATCGAGTGGCTGCCGTTGCCCATGCCGGTGCGTGATGCACCGCCACCCATCCGCAACGGCGAGACCGTTGGCCAGCGTCACGCCCGCGTCCGCGCCGAGTACTACGCTTCGGACACCGCCCGCTACGCCCGTTGGCAAGGCATCGAGATCAACCGCGATGCCAACGGTGTCGACTCGACCCTGGCCTGTGGGGGAGGTCTCTGGGCCAATCGGCACGGCGTCGCGCGCGACTACAACCTGCACGTGCTCCGCGAGTTCTGGGCAGGACGTCTAGACATCCAGGACCGCGATGGACTGACGGACGTGTTGGCGGATGTGGGTGCACCGGGATTCGCGGACTTCGACTTCGAAGCGGAACTGCCGGAGCATCGGGAATCCGTACGCGCACGGGGGGTGTTCACCTTGCCAGCGTACCTTGTTGAGGACGAGGTCTTCGTCGGCCGCCAGCATCTGCCGATGGTTCGATGGCTGCTGACGGGCCGTGAGGGACCGGGGCCGCTTTGAATCTCAGGGCGAGAACGCCAGCGCCTGGTCGAAGCCGACATCGACCGACGCCAGGATCCGGGCTTTCGTGTGCGCGTACGCGGTCGCGTCGAGGGTCGCCAACTCGTCGAGGAACTCTCGCGCCTCGACGCGTAGGTCGGCGCCCGCCGGGTAGACCCGGTGCACCAGGCCAAACCCATGTGCGGTCGGCCCGTCCATCGTTTCGCCGAGATAGGCGATGGGTGTGACGCTCGCCTGGTTGGCGAGCCGTGGGAGCTTGTACGACCAGCCCTCGGCGGCCCACAGCGCCCGGTGGATGCGCGGGTCGCCGTAGTTGACGTCCGCGGTGGCGAGGCGGAAGTCGCACGACAGGCTGTAGTCGTAGCCAGACCCCAGGGCGTGGCCGTGCAGCAGGACCACCGTGGGTTTGGGACAGGCGCGCAACGTGGCGGCGGCCTCGAGCAGAAAAGCAGGACCGGTGCCGAGGTCGAGATCGACCCGGCGGCCCGCCAGCGGGTCTTTGCCCTCCGGGGCTCCGGCCGTCAGGTCGTCTCCGGCGCAGAACGCGCGGCCGTTGCCGGAGAGCACGAGGACGCGGACCGATTCGTCATTGGCCGCTGCCTCGACGGCGCGCTTGATGCGCACATGCTGGTCGAGATCCAGCGCGTTCAGCTTGTCCGGCCGGTTGAGGACCAGGTGGCGGATGGGGCCGTCGTCCTCGACGACGAACGCCGCGGGCTCGCTCATCTCCCCTTGAACTCCGGCGGCCGGCGTTCCCGCCAGGCCTTCATGCCCTCCAGGCGGTCTTCGATGACGTGGGTCTGGCGGATGCCGAGCGAGTGCACCATGGCGGCGTCGAAGGGCAGGTCGAGCTGGGGCAGAACCTGCAGCTTGTGGACTTCCCAGGCGCGGGTCGGGAGCCTTGCGATCTCGCCCGCCAGCTCCTTCGCCCGACTCGGAAACACGTCGTCGTCCACGACCTCGTGGACGAGTTGGATGCGCTTCGCCTCGGTGGTGTCGAGGTCCTCGCCGAGGAGCAGGATGCGCATGGCCTGGGATTGGCCTATCAACTTTGGCAGCAGGTAGGCGATCCCGGTGGCGGCGGCGCGCCCTTGGCGGATGCGCGGGTCGCCGATGCGGGCGCTGGCCGAGGCGAGGCGGATGTCGCACACGCAGGCGAGGTCCAGCGCCAGCCCCAGGACTTCGCCGTGGATGAGGGCCAGCGTCGGCTTCATGAAGTCCCGCAGCGACCGTATGGCGTCCTGTTCCGGCAACGGCCCGGGACCGTGGGATCCCTGGGGTTGTCGATGCGCGAGGCGTGCGGGCCAGGCGCCCATGTTGCCCCAGTCGTCGCCGCCGCTCTCGCAGTCGAGCACCAGCGCCCGCACGTCGTCGTCGCCGGCGGCCGCTGTCACGGCTTCGCGCAACGCCGCCAGCGCGGCGTAGTCGATCAGCGCACCTCCGAGACTGATGGTCGTGACCGATCCGTCGGCGCGTATGTCCACCATGGTCGTTCCAATCCCCCTTGTGTCTCGGCATGATACGGAACTTCCCAAGTGCAAGGCGGATGTGCGGAATGCGCCGTTGGTACGTTTCCTTCCTGTTGACCTGCCTGTTGATTCCATTGGCCATCGCGGGATGCGCGACCGTGCAGCGTGGCCCCACCGAGACGTTCGTCGTGCGCAGTACGCCGAGCGGTGCCGAGGTGTCGTCCACCTCCGGTTGGGAGTGCACGACGCCGTGCACCGTCAAGGTCGCCCGGCGAGGGGACTTCGTGGTCACCGTCCGCAAGGAGGGCTACGTCACCCAGACCTTGAGCGTGAAATCGGTGCCGGTGCAGAAGAAGAAGCGAACGCTCGGGGACCGCGTGCAGGTTCCCACGGGCTTGATCGGCACGGCCGCCGACATGGCGAGCGGGGCGAACCTGGAGCACCAACCCAACCCGTTGGAGGTGCGACTGGAGCAGGAGACGCCCAACCCGGTGCTAAATTAGCGCGCGCAACCGTGCCCGCGCCAGGTCGTCGGGCGTGTTGATGTTGAAGAAGCCGGGGGCGGGCAACTCCACTTCCTCCACGCCGTTTGCCGTCAGCCAGCGGTGTACGGCGCGTCCGCCGTCGGCGTAGAAGCGGGTCAGCGACTCCATGCGCTCCCGGTCGAGAAGCATGGCCAGGTTCTGCCGATGTCCGCCGGCCGTGACCACCGCCGCGCCCGTTCGACGGCAACACGATGCCAGGCTAGAGACGAGGTCGGACGGCAGAAAGGGCGTGTCGGCTGGTGTGGTCAGAATCCAGGGCGTCTGCACGACGCTACGCGCGGAGACGATGCCGGCCAAAGGCCCCTGATCCGGATCCTCGTCCTCGACGAGTGGATAGCCGAAGGATTCGTAGGCCTGCCGAAGCCGCACACCCGACAGCACGATGGCGTTCACCTGGGGCTCGAGGCGCTCGATCAAGTGCGCGAGTAGCGTCTTGCCCGCCAACTCCACCAGGGGCTTGTCCACGCCGCCCAGCCGCCTGCCGCGTCCGCCGCAAAGAACGACGGCGGTAGTGGGCGGCGTGCTCACACGATGCGGGCGGGTTGGACGTAGACGTTGAAGGTCTCGGCCTTCAGAAACCCGACCAGCGTGATGCCGAGTTCCTCGGCCAACTCCACCGCCAGGCTCGAAGGCGGACCGACAGCGGCCACGAACGCGGCGCGGGTCATGGCCACCTTCTGGATCAACTCGAAGCTCGCGCGTCCCGAGAGCAGGATGCCGAATCCGGAGAGCGGCGCCGGGCCATCGCCGAGGTAGGAGCCGATCAGCTTGTCCAGCGCGTTGTGCCGGCCGACGTCCTCGCGCAGCCGGTGGATGTGCCCCTCGGTGTCGAAACAGGCGGAGGCGTGCAGTCCACCGGTGCGGTCGAACTCGGTCTGAGCCGCCCGCAGGGTTGCCGGCAGTCGTTGCAGAGGCGCTGCGTCGATCGCGAAGTCGCCGCGTTCCCCCGGTGGGATCTGTACCCGCACGGCGTCCAGCGAAGCCTTGCCGCAGACGCCACAGCTGGACGACGTGAAGAAATGGCGCAGCAGGTGTCCGGGGTCGAAGCGGACGTGGTCGGCGAGGGTCACCTTGACGACGTTGCGGATGCCCTTGTCGGGGCTTGGCGGCCCGCAGTGCTCGATGTTGTCGACATCGTCGGGGTCGGCGATCACGCCCTCCGTGAACAGAAACCCCGCCGCGAGGTCGAAATCGTCCCCCGGTGTACGCATGGTGACGGAGATGCTCTGCTCCGTCGGTCCCTCGGGCCCGTGGAAGCCCAGTCGGATCTCCATGGGCTCCTCGACGGTTACCAGGTCCGTGTCGTCGGCGGTGCCGCGTCCATGGAACTGGACACCGACCCGTAGGCTCTGGGCGGGGGTCGGTGCGGCGGGAATGGTTCGTGGGGAGGACGTGGGAGCTCCCGTGGCCCAGGGTCAGGCCGCGGCCGGACCGTTGCTGCTTTGCGGGGCGGGGGATGTCTTGGACGGTGCTGCCGGACCCGCCGCCGCCAGTGCCGCGGCTTGGGTTCTAGCGCGATCCGCAAAGCGGTCCTGCCATTTGGAACGATGATTGGCCGGCCGCACTTCCACCGCGGTGACCTTGTACTCGGGGCAGTCGGTCGCCCAATCGGAGAGTTCGGTGGTCACCACGTTGGTGCCCGTTTCGGGATGGTGGAACGTCGTGTAGACGACGCCGGGCACGACGCGTTCGGTCACGGTGGCGCGCAGGGTGATCTCGCCCATGCGGCTGGTCACCGACACCCAGTCCTGGTTGCGAACGCCGCGGGTCTCTGCGTCCGCCGGGTGGATCTCGAGCACGTCCTCGTCCAGCCACTCGACGTTGTCCGTGCGCCGGGTCTGGGCACCGACGTTGTACTGGGTCAGGATGCGGCCGGTGGTGAGCAGCAGTGGAAACTTGCGATTCGCACGCTCCGGAGTCGGCTGGTATTCGGTGACCACGAACTGACCCTTGCCGCGGACGAACTCTTCCTGGTGCATCACCGGCGTGCCCAGCGGTGCGGTGTCGTTGCAGGGCCACTGCACGCTGCCTTCTCGGTCGATCAGGTCGAAGGTGACGCCGGCGAAGATGGGCGTCAGTTCGGCAATCTCCGTGAGGATCTCCTCCGCCGAGGTGTAGGCCATGGGGTAGCCCATGGCGGTTGCGAGCGCTTGGGTCGCTTGCCACTCCTGCATGCCGGCCTTGGACGCCATCACCGCACGCACCCGGTTGATGCGCCGCTCGGCGTTGATGAAGGTGCCGTCCTTCTCGAGGAACGACGAGCCGGGCAGGAAGACATGGGCGAACTTGGCGGTCTCGTTGAGGAACAGGTCCTGGACGACGACGCATTCCATGGCGCCAAGGGCAGCTTCGACGTGCTGGGTGTTCGGGTCTGACTGGGCGATGTCCTCGCCCTGGATGTAGATGCCCTTGTAGTTCCCGGCGCACGCTTCGTCGAGCATCTTGGGGATGCGGTAGCCGGGCTCCGGGTCGAGATCGACCTGCCAGTGGGCGCAAAACTCAGCGCGGACCGCATCGTCGGCCACGGGGCGGTAGCCGGAGTACTCGTGGGGGAACGAACCCACGTCGCAGGAGCCCTGGACGTTGTTCTGACCGCGCAGCGGATTCACGCCGACCCCGGGCCGGCCGATGTTGCCGGTCGCCATGGCCAGGTTCGCCATCGCCATCACCATGGTCGAGCCCTGGCTGTGTTCGGTGACGCCGAGGCCGTAGTAGATCGCCGCGCGGCCGCCCGTGGCGTAGAGCCGAGCGGCGGCGCGGATGTCCTCGGCCGGTACGCCGAGAACGTCGCTCACGGCCTCCGGCGAGTGGGCTGCATCGCGGGCGAAATCCTGCCACTCGCGGAAGGAGGCAGTGTCGCAGCGTTCGGCGACGAAGTCGTGGTCGACGAGGTCTTCGGTGACGACCACGTGGGCGAAGGCGTTCATCAGCGGCACGTTGGTGCCCGGTTGCAGCGGCAGGTGGTGGGTCGCCTCGATGTGTGGTGTGCGAACCAGGTCGATACGTCGGGGATCGCAGACGATGAGCTTCGCGGCTCTTGTGTGCGAGGGGTTCCCCCTCGCGCTCCCCCGCTGAAGGCTCTTGTGCGAGGGGTCCCCCCTCGCGCTCCCCCGCTGAAGGCTCTTCTGCGAGGGGTTCCCCCTCGCGCTCCCCCGCTGAAGGCTCTTGTGCGAGGGGTCCCCCCTCGCGCTCCCCCGCTGAAGGCTCTTCTGCGAGGGGTCCCCCCTCGCGCTCCCCGGCTGAAGGCTCTTGTGCGAGGGGTCCCCCCTCGCGCTCCCCCGCTGAAGGCTCTCTCTCAGCCGTCGCTTCATCTGCGACGCGAACACGGGGTGTCCCTCGGTGGGGTTGGCGCCGATCACCACGATGACGTCGGCATACTGCACCGAGTCGAAGTTCTGCGTGCCCGCCGAGGTGCCGTAGGTCTGGCGCAGACCGTAGCCGGTGGGCGAGTGGCAGACCCGGGCGCAGGTGTCGACGTTGTTGTTGCCGAACGCGGCGCGCACCATCTTCTGCACCACCCAGACCTCCTCGGTGGTGCAGCGCGACGAGGTGATGCCGCCGATGGAGGTTCTGCCGTGGCGCTGCTGGACGTCCTTCAGGCGTTTGGCGGCGTAGTCGATGGCCTCGTCCCAGCCGACTTCGCGCCAGGGATCGTCGGTGGACTCGCGGATCATCGGCGTGGTGATGCGGTCCAGGTGGTTGGCGTAGCCCCAGGCGAAACGGCCCTTGACGCAGGAGTGGCCGTGGTTCGCCTTGCCGTCCTTGTGCGGCACCATGCGCACCACCACGTCGCCCTTGACCTCGGCGCGAAACGAGCAGCCGACGCCGCAGTACGCGCAGGTGGTGTCGACGCTGCGGTCCGGAACGCCGTGTTCGACCACGGACTTCTCGATCAGCGTGGCCGTGGGGCAGGCTTGCACGCAAGCACCGCAGGAGACGCATTCGGAATCGAAGAAGTCGGCTTCACTGGTGGCCACCTTGGAGCCGAAGCCGCGGCCGTCGATGGTCAACGCGAAGGTCCCTTGGACCTCGTCGCAGGCGCGCACGCAGCGGGAGCAGACGATGCACTTCGAAGCATCGAACTGAAAGTAGGGATTCGAAGTGTCAAGCGGCGCGTCGAGGTGGTTGGCACCATCCTCGTAGCGTACGTCGCGCAGACCCACCGCGCCGGCGACGTCCTCCAGCTCGCAGTCGCCGTTGGCGGGGCAGGTCAGGCAGTCGAGGGGATGGTCGGAGATGTAGAGTTCGAGCACGCCCTTGCGAACCCGGGCGACCTGCTCGGTCTGCGTGCGAATCACCATGCCCGGCTGCACGGGCTCCGTGCACGACGCGACGAGCCCCCGGCGCCCCTCGATCTCCACCAGGCAGACCCGGCACGAACCGAACGCGTCGAGACTGTCGGTGGCGCAGAGTTTCGGGATGTCGAGCCCTGACTCCCGGGCGGCGCGCATGATCGAAGTGCCGACCGGTACCTCGACGGGCATGCCGTCGATGGTCAGTTCGACGGCCTCGACCACGGGCGGCGCGAACGCGGCCTTGTCGGCCAGCGCCGGGTCGACGTAGCGCACGGCGGGCGGCGTACCGTAGTCGGGAACCGATATCGTCATCGCCGAAAGTCCTCGGGGAACCGCTTGATGGCGCTCAGCACCGGAATGGGTGTCATGCCACCCATCTGGCACAGACTCGCCGTCTCCATCACTTCGCAGAGGTCTTCAATAATAGTTAATTTCTCGTCGACACCGCGACCCTCCATGATCGCCGCCATGGTTTCCTTGCCGCGCACCGATCCGAGCCTGCAGGGTGTGCACTTGCCGCAAGATTCCACTTCGCAGAACTCGAACGCGTAGTGCGCCTGACGGGCCAGATCGACGCTGTCGTCAAAGACCACGATGCCGCCGTGGCCGATGCCGGCGCCGAGCTCCGCGACGGCTTCGTAGGTGAGCGGCGTGTCGAACTCCTCGGGCTTGAGGTAGGCCCCGAGCGGCCCGCCGATCTGGATGGTGCGCACCGGGCGGCCGCTGCGCGTGCCGCCGCCGAAGCCGTTGACGATCTCGTCGATGGTGACGCCGAAGGGAACCTCGATCAGGCCGCCACGCTGGACGTTGCCGGCGAGCTGGAACGCCATGGTGCCGGTGGATCGCCCCACGCCCATGTCGGCGTACCAGGTGCCGCCGTGTTTCATGATCGCGGGCACCGCGGCGAAGGAGATCACGTTGTGCACGAGTGTCGGTGCGCCGAAGAGGCCGCTGATGGCCGGTACCGGGGGCTTTACGCGAATCTCGCCGCGCTTGCCCTCGAGGCTCTCGAGCAGCGAGGTCTCCTCGCCGCAGATGTACGCCCCGGCGCCGATGAAGAGTTCGAGATCGAAGGCCTTGCCGCTGCCTAGGATATCGGCGCCGAGCAGGCCGTCGGCGTAGGCCTTGTCGAGGGCGGTCTGGAAGATGCCGGCGGCGACCGGATACTCGGAGCGGAGGTAGACGTAGCCTTGGGTCGCGCCGTTGGCCAAACCGGCGAGGGTCATGCCCTCGATCAGCCGATAGGGGTCGCCCTCCATCAACAGGCGGTCGGCGAACGTACCCGAGTCACCCTCGTCGGCGTTGCAGACGATGTACTTCTGTTCGCCGGGCGTGTCGAACACGGTGCGCCATTTGATGTGCGCGGGGAATCCGGCGCCGCCACGGCCTCTAAGGCCCGAGGTTTCGATCTCGGCGATCATGGCCTCGGGTTCCCGCGCCAGGCAGTCCTCGAGAACCGTGGTCTTCGCCAGGTCCAGGGGATGGCGAAGACCGACCCGGTCAAACACTGCGCGGGTTTGACGGCCCAGATACTCGATGTGATTCACGGCACCGAGGCAGTTGGCGTGGCCCTCGCGTTGCTTGATAATCGCGCCAACATCGCCCGCGGCAACGTTGGCGAAGGCGAGGCGCGTTCCCGAATCCTCCAGCTCCAACAGCGGCTCGGCCCAGCACATCCCGCGCGAACCGTTGCGCACGACCTCGATGCCCGCTCCGGCCAGTGCGGCCGCGACTTCGTCGGCGCCGGCCGCGACGGCCGACGTGTCGAGGGGCACGTAGGCCGTGGTCATTCCGCCAGCTCCGCCGCCAGGTCGCACAGGTCGGCCCGGGCGATGGGACGTCCGTTGACCATCATGGAAGGCGCCTGGGCGCACAGACCGAGGCAGTAGACCGGATCGAGCGAGACGCTCTCGTCGGCCTCGCCGAGCTTGACGCCGAGATGTGTCTCGACGCGTGCCGTCAGTTCCCTGGCGCCGACCGACTGACAGGCTTCCGCTTGGCAGACCCGGACCTGGACGCTCGGCTGGGGGCTCGTCTTGAGATCGTGGTAGAACGACACGATGCCGCGCACCTCCGCGCGGCTCAAGTTGAACTCGTCGGCGACGACATGCTCGTCGGCTCGGTCGATGTGGCCGTGCTCGACGACGATCTCGCGCAACGCGCGCAGCACGCCACCCACCCGATCACGGTTTCGTCGTGCAATCTCTCGGGCGCGAACCTCTGCTTCGCGGTCGCTTTCGGCCATTGCTCGATGTTAGCAGCGTTTGGCGGGGTGCCCGATCACGTCCGGCGGCAGAAAACAGATGAACTGCGACGCCCGAGAGCGTGGCCGGTGTTGATTCGGTTCATGTTTTCCCAAGCGAGAAACTTCCACCCATCCGCAAGGATGGGCCGCGACCGTCAGGTCGCGCTAGGGAAGGTCTCAATCAGACCTTCCCTAGAACGGCGATTCGATCTCGAGCTGCTGCATCACGCCGTTGAACCACTCGATCACTTCCGGGTGGTAGGGGATGCCGTTGGCGCGCCGGTCGATCTCCGCTTCGTGTTCCGGGATGCCGGGGTAGACGACGCGTGACTCGCCGGGTGCCGGTTTGCAGTCCAGGATCGAACGTAGGTAGGCGTCCATGTCCGTCTTGAAACCCTCGACGTCGGTGAACGCGGCGATGTTGTAGGCCATGAAGTAATGCGCCGAGCCGTAGCGCCGGTGGGGGCCGGCGCCGGTTCCGGTCAGCGCGCTGCAGAGCACCTCGACGAGCATCGCCATGCCGAAACCCTTGTGCGAGCCGATCTCGCGGGTGCCGCCCAACGGCAGCATCAGGAACCGGTCGGGCACTTCGGCCTCCTCCATGATCGGTGCGCCGTCGGCGTCGGTGATCCAGCCGGGCAGAACCTTGCCGCCGACCCGCCGGAGCAGATGGATCTTGTTGCCCGCGACGGAACTCATGGAGGCGTCGAAGATGAACGGCGGTTCGTTCCTCGAGGGTGCGGCAATGCCGATGGGGTTGAGTCCGAGCAGCGGCTCGGCACCTTGGGTGGGTGCCACCTGGACACCGCCGGCGGTCATCGAGACGCCGATCATGTCGTGTTCGAGAGCGAGGTGGGCGAAGTAGGCGGATGGTCCGTAGTGGCCGCTGTTGCCCGCGGTGACCACGGCGACGCCGTTGGTCTTGGCGCGCTCGATGGCCAACTCCATGAGCTCCTTGCCTTGGCCCAAGCCGAGTCCGCGGTCCCCGTCGACCGCGACCGCCGCGGGAAAGTCGCGCTCGCGTTTCAACACCGGCGTGGGGTTGATGTGGCCACCCTTCAAGCCGGCGACGTAGGCCCGCATCATGTTGCTGACACCGTGGGAGTCGATGCCCCGGACGTCGGCGTAGAGCAGCACGTCGGCGCACTTGGCGGCGTACGAGTCGGTCATGCCGAGGGCGGTGAAGATGTTCTCCACCGCACCGCGCATGGTCGCCTCGGGGACGCGTACCGCGATGTCTTCCGGAACCTTGAACCTGTCGAGCATCTGTCGTCTTACCTGTCTGGGCTTGTGGCAAAGCGCGTAAGCATAGGACAAATCAGGGCGCGGACGGGTAGTGGTCTAGTTTGAAGACCACTACCCGCGGACGCAGTCATCGGCGCACGTCATTTGGGGGATGTTCACGCGAGGCGAGCTACCGACGTCGCGACCTTCGTGCTAGTTTGCCGCGTCCTTCGGACGGACCCGAAAGTCGTGACCGACGACGAAATCGCACAGATCAAGCACGACTACGACCGCGACGGTTTCGTGTTTCTGCGCGGCTTCATGCAAGGGCGGGAGTTCGACGAGTTGCGTGATCGGGCAACGAGACTCTCGACCGGACTGTTCGAGAGGCAGCGCAACGGTGAGGACATCGATGCCAAGCGGCGCGAACGAGCTGGTACCTACGAGAAGAGGTGGAAGGATCGGAAGCGGGGCGCAGGAGACGTCCTGAAGGGCCTCCAGGACCACGACGCCTGGTTCGAGCGCCAACTCAACGCGGGTAGACATGTACCCCTGGTCGAGGCCCTCGTCGAAGACGAACTCATTCCCGCGACGGCGGCCTGGTTCGAGAAGAAGGTCGGATCCGAGGACGAGATCGCGCCGCATCGGGATGCCATCGGGCGTCCCCAGGGTACGCATGCGGGTGCCACGATCTGGATCGCGCTCGACCCGGCCGATCCCGAGAACGGTTGTCTCCACTACGGGCGGGGTTCCCACCGGATGGACTTCGCCCCGGGTATTTTCGTCGACGGCTTCGACGCCGATTCCGATTCGGCGGTTCCGGCAACGGTGCAACCCGGCGACGCCGTCATCCACAACGCCCTGACCGTGCATTGGTCCCACGGCAATCCGACCGACCGACCGCGGCGGGCGGTGTCGTACTTCTACCGGGGCGTGTCGAACGAGAAAACCTACCAGAAGTATCGCCTGGACGCCGGCTTGAAGATGGGCAAGGCCCCCGAATAACGAGGAGAGATCAATGGGAGTGAACGTTGCGGAACTTGAGCCCGTCGGGGAATTCGGTTCCAAGGCCTGGTGCGAGGCCTGTGGCAAGTACGGGATGCAGCTTTTGGAAGAGGGCAACCTGCCCGCCGACACGGCGTGGGGTTTCAGCGAAATCTATGCCCATCCGCCGGCGCGCCTGCTCGAGGGCGGCCGGGAAATGGCGGCCTACTACCTGATGGTCAAGGACGGCAAGATCACCGGCGGCGACGGCGCTCCGGAGGAATGCCGGGCCCTGCCGGGCTTCCACGTCAAGATCCAGTGGGCGGCCATCTGCAATCAGTCCGCGGCCAAATACGGGCGCGAAGGTCAGCGGCAACGTACCGCGGAGGAGCAGGTGCTGACCCGGGACATCGAGGAATACATCGGGCGGCCCGACCCGTTCGGCCGCGGCGAACGCCCCAAGTTTGTCTGGCCGCCGGCGGTGGCGGCGGCCCTCGGCGCAGGGTCGGAGGAGGGCGGTGGCCTGCACAACGTCGCGGCGAGCCTGCAGGCACCGTCACCCGAGTTCGCGGACCTGCCGACCACCGAGTTGGGCGTTCCGGTGTTCTCGAAGATGACCGAGGAGCAGAAGCGGTTCTTCCTCGGCCTGTGCGCCGTCGAGGTGTAGTCCCGAGTCGACCCCCGCACCGACACCGAAGCGGGCGACCACATCGCGTCGGTAGGGCGTGTGGTAGCCCCGACGGTCGTCACATGGCGGAACTTGGATAGCTCTTGGCACAGAACGTCCTTTTCATTACCGCCGACCAATGGCGGGGCGAGTGCCTGTCGTGCCTCGGACACCTCGTGCAGACGCCCAACCTCGACGCGTTGGCCGGAGAGGGCGTCCTGTTCGCCAATCACTTCGCCAATGCCGCGCCTTGCGGACCTTCCCGGGCGAGCATTCACACCGGCCTCTACCAGTACAGACATGGTGTGACCTTCAACGGCGTGCCCCTCGATGGCCGCTTCACCAATTGGGCCCTTGAAGCGCGCCGGGCGGGATGGGACCCCGTGCTCTTCGGCTACACCGACACGGCGACCGACCCGCACCAGGCCACTGCGTGGCACGAGGGCGTCCTGCCGGGCCTCGAGCCCATCGTGCAACTCGGCAAGTCGATCGGTGCGCCCGATGCCTGGGTCGACTGGCTTCGCGGCAAGGGCTACGCGATTCCGGACTCCCCGGGGGATCTCTATACCCAGACACTGCAGACAGGGGAGTCCGGGCACGGTGACGGTCCGGCCCCGCTCATGGTGCCGGCGGAACTGCACGACACCTGGTTCATGGTCGACCAGGTGATCGACTACGTCGCCGATCGTTCCGGCTGGTGTGTGCACCTGTCGCTGTTGCGGCCTCACCCGCCATGGCGTGCCCCGGCGCCCTACAACGGGTTGTATCCCCCCGGTGATCTGCCGAGTCCCAACCGGGCCGCCGATCCGGAGCAGGAGGCGGCACAGCACCCCTTCGTCGCTGCTGCTCTGGATCGCGTCTATCAGCGCATGTCGAGGGACGACAGGCGGCTCGGTGAATGGCGGGCCAGCTACTTCGGCCTGATGACCGAGGTGGACCACAACCTGGGCCGTCTATTCGCCGCCTTGAAGCAGTCCGGCGCGTGGGACGAGACGTTGATCGTGTTCACGTCGGACCACGGCGAGCAGGCCGGCGACCACTGGATGATGGACAAGGGCGGCTACTTCGACGAGTCGTTCCACGTCCCGCTGATCGTCCACAACCCGTCGCCGGTGGCCCACGCGTACGGCGGTGTTCGCGTCGACGAGTTCACCGAGGGAGTCGACATCATGCCGACGCTACTGGACTTTCTGGGTGTGGACGTCCCGGAGCAATGCGATGGCCGGTCATTGTTGGCGGCGACGACCGCGGGCCGCCTCGGGTCACCATGGCGGAGGGAGGCGTTCTGGGAATTCAACTTCGGCGCGAATCACTTCCGGGCATCGGAGGTCTTCGGTCTCGGCGCGGAGCAGTGCTCCTTGACGGTGCTCCGGGACGAATCCAGCAAGTACGTCGAGTTTCAGGGACTGCCGAACGTGTTCATCGATCTGGCAAACGATCCCGGGGAGTCGAGAAATGTTGTCTCGGACCCCGCTCACCGGCTGGCCGTGGAGGAAGCCGAGCAAAGGCTGAGGTCGCGGCGAACGCGCTAGCCCAGGCGCTCCAGCCCGGGACAGGCGTCGAACCCCCGATCAAGACTGAAGACGCGGTCGATACCCGCGTTTCGCATCACGGCGGCATGGAGGGCATCCCGGGCGGAGATGCCTCCGACCGACGCGAGCAGCTCTCGAGCAGTCCGGACATCCGCAATCTGAATCGGCAGCACCTCGTCGGCGATCGCATCAAGACTGGCGATAGCGGGGTCGATCGCATCGTGGCGACGGATGGATACATACCGATGCAGCACCTCTTGATACACCTCTACGTCGGTCACGAGATGCTCGTTGCCGCGGATGAAATGTTGGAGAAGCTCTTTCACCCGGACCTTGTTCGGTAACCTCTCAGCCAGCCTTGACGAACGTACGGAATTGCGTACCATTGTGGGCATTGTCCTGGAGGTATGAAGTGGCACCGATCACTGCAACCGAAGCACGTGCCAAGCTCTACCGTCTCATCGACGAGGCGGCCGCGACCCACCAGCCCTTGCTTATTTCCGGCAAGAGAAACTCCGCCGTGCTGGTCTCCCTGGAGGACTGGACGGCCATTCAGGAGACTCTGTTCCTGTTGTCCGTTCCAGGAATGCGCGAGTCCATTCGCCAAGGCATGGCCACAGACATCGAGGACTGCAGCGAGTCGCCGGATTGGTGAACTGGCGGGTCGTCTACACGAGGCAGGCTCAGCGTGATGCGAGGAAACTGAGTTCGAGCGGGCTGAAATCGAAGGCCGAGGAACTGTTGACGATCATCGCCGAGGATCCCTATCGCCGTCCGCCGCCGTTCGAGAAGCTTGTCGGTGACCTCGCCGGCGCGTACTCGCGACGAATCAACATCCAACATCGTCTTGTGTATGAAGTCCTGGACAATAAGCGGACGGTCAAGGTGCTCCGAATGTGGAGTCACTACGAGTAGCAGCGCTCCGTTCGATCCTGTCGCTTCACGCGTCTATGGGACGTCGTTCGCTTCGATGTTCTCGTGGAGCACGGCGTAATCCTCCTTGTCCTGGCCCGCATCGGCGAAGGCGACCAACCGAAACTCCTTGTCGATATCCCCCTGTCTGACGACCCGCGTGTAGGGGGCGTCGCCCCACCAGGAGTCCGGGATGTCGCCATTTGCTTCGATGGCCGTGTCCGCGGCGAGTACCTGCGGGCCTCTCACGAACGCTACAGCGTCTCTGGCCTTGTCGCGGTCGGGGATCTCGCGGATCTCGAGGGGAATCTTCACGCGCACCTTGTCGCCCGCAGACCAGACGCGCTCGATGTCGAGCAGACGACCGGCCGACGGGGTATGGGTCACGCCGCCAATGGTCGCTTCGAACGCCGGTGCCCAGGCGGGCGCTCGCAGGACGAGCGAAAACCGGGTCGCCTGTGCCACCTCCACTTGAACCTCGAGGTCGCCTGATCGGGGATAGTCGCCTTGGACATGCAGTGTGACCTTCATGCGGTCGACGCCGGTGCCGCAATGCAGGACGTGCCTGCCCGGGATGTATTGCAGCAGCGCGGGATTGCCGTGCACGACGCCTGATGCGAAGGTCGGGATCATCGCGATGCCGCGGGGGATGCTGCTCGAGCAGCAGGAGATCGCGGGGTCGAGTTTGACGTCGTGACCGTTGTAGTACTTGCGCCCGAGCAGCGGCACGAAGTAGGTCACTTCGCCGGTTCGTGGCGACTGTGCGGCGAGGAGCGCATTGTAGGTGGTGCGCTCGAGTTCGTCGGCGTAGCGTACCTCGCCCGTCAGTTCGAGGAGGTGGCGTGTCAGTTGCAGCCAGGTCACCGTCACGCAGCCTTCTCCCGCGGCCTGGCCGGGCGGCAGTCGGTGGTCGGGCGTGAAGTGCTCGTGATAGCTGGCGGTGCCGACGATGTAGAGGCGCTTCGTCGCGATGTCGTTCCAGGCGTTTGTGCAGGCGGTGAGATATCGCTCGTCGGGGTCGAGGCGGTACAACGCCAGCAGCCCGACCAGATTCGACAGCATCTCGTAGGCTTTTCTGCCGGCGGTGCGGTAGACGTTGCCGTGCGCAAGCAGGCTCGTGAGGAGCCGACAGCCTTCCTCGTTCATCCAGGTCTCGGGATCGTTCTCGTCCTCCCACGCATCGACGATGCGGTGACAGAACTCCAGGTAGCGCGGCTCGCCGGTCAGCCCGTGGAGCATGGCGATGGGCTCGAGTACGCTGGTGGCGGCCATGCCCTGGTGGGCACTGGCGAGTCTCAGGCTTCTCTTGCCGACGACGAACACCTCGTACAGCAGGTCCGCCGCACGCCGGCTCGCCTCGAGCGCCGGATCGTGGCCGGTGGCGCGGTAGTAGGTGAGCAATCCAATGAGCACGTACTTGTGCGTCCAGACATCCCAGACCGGAGCGTCCCATCCGGTGCCGTCTCCCTGGCCGAACCGATCCGCCTCCTTGTACGTGCCCAGGTAGCCATTGGGGAGCTGGGTGTCGATCAGTCTGCCGACGACCGAGTCCATGCGCGTCTTGAGTCGATCATCCCCCGTGAATTGCCACGCGTAGGTTGCCGCGTGCAGAAACTTGCCGACATGCTCGCCGGCCCACCATTGCTTGCCCGGCCGGTTGACGAATGGTTCGAGGATCATGTCCAAGTCCAACGTCAGCAGACGTTTCTCGACGTTGATCGCCATGCGGTCCGCGATCCACCCATCGAAACGGGTGCCCGACAGATCGGCTGGCTCGAACGCGGTCTCGACCTTTGCTTCGACGGCGGGATTCACTCGACACATCTCCTCGGCATGTCCCGCTCGGAGACGGGACAGGTTTTGGTGTCATTGTAGTGGGACACCTTGGCGTTACTCGACGGTCTACCCCGCCAACGGGTGCCGTATGGCAACTCTCTGATCCACGGAGAGCCCCTCCGTGCGGCTGGTGTGGACGCCGGGTCCGGGCCAAACGACGTCTACGGCTGTGATCGCATCGTCGCGGCCTAGCCCGAAATGGAGTGTTGCGGGGCCGTGCGACAGATAGCCGTTGCCTAGCTGAACTTCCTGGAACTGGGTTCCGGACGCCGATGTCACGCGGACCTTGGCACCGATCGCCTCCGGATTGCCGTCGACACCCTCAAGATCGATGGCGATATAGTGGTTGGCGTTGTCATGGTTGTTGCGGAACACCGTCGGCGACTTGCCGTTGTTCGCGATGAAGATGTCGACCCAGCCATCGTCGTTGTAGTCCGTGCAAACCACCCCCCGGCCCTGGTCCGTGTGTACGATGCCCAGTTCGGCAGACCGCTCGGTGAAGGTGCGGTCGCCATTCGACATGAAGAGCACCGACGGATCTGTCCTGAATTTCGGGCGCCCCGGCTCTCGGTAGCCGTTGGTGTGGAAGATGTCCATGTGCCCGTCGTTGTCGAAGTCCGCGAAGCACGCGCCCCATCCCCAATGGCCTTCGCGCACGCCGGCCTCCTCGGTCACGTCCACGAAACTGCCGAAACCGTCGGCGTTCTCGTAGAGGCGATTGCCCGAGCCGTTGTTGGCGACGTCCGGATCCCAGATGCTGGTTACGAACCAGTCCAGGTCGCCGTCACGGTCGTAGTCCGTGACGGCACTGCCCATGCCGTTCTCGTCGGAGATCTCTTCGGACGTGAGATCGAGAAAAAGGTCGCCGCCAAAGGCGTTCATCAGCACCTGGCTCGACTCGAAATCGTTGGCCATCAGCAGGTCGGCGTCGCCGTCGTCGTCGAAGTCTGCGAATATCGGCGTGAACGAGTACTCCGACGCGCGAAGGTTTCCTGAGACCGACGACGCCACTGGCACCCGGTAGCTGACGTCGGCGAATGTGCCGCCACCCCTGTTTTCCCATAGATACTCTTGCTGACCACCGACGTAGCCCGTCCCCCAGTGGGCGAAGAAGAGGTCCAGGTCGCCGTCGATGTCGTAGTCGGCCGCAGCCATTGAGAAGGTCGCACGATCATGGTCGATGTTGGTGACGCCGTTCCCGACGACGAAGCCACCGTCGCCGTCGTTGATGAACACCTCGACGCCCTCGACCTGCGCCGAGATGAAGTCCTTCATGCCGTCGCCGTCGACATCGACGAAATACCCCGCGATGTCCATGGCCGACGGTTCAATGCCGCTCGCGCCTCTTTTGGCGAACCGCGTGCCGTCGAAACTGAACAGTTCGCCATGTTGCTGCTGCCCGTAGGTGGCGTAGAGATCGAGTTGGCCGTCGCGGTTGAAGTCGGCGATCGCGATCCCGCCGCCGAGTTCTTCGATCTCGGTCGGGTCCGCGTCGCCGGGCACTTCGTAGCACAGGCCGAGTTCGCTCGTAACGTTGCTGAATGTTCCGTCGCTGGCGGCGCAGTGTGCGAGCGCTGGGGTCGATACGACGGGTTCGCCCCCGGTTCCGCCGGGTCCGGTCCCGCCGGTCACCGGGGCCGGCGTGCCACCGCCACCGCCACCGCCACCGCACGAAACCGACAAGAGCGCCAAGACTCCGATTCCTGCGCGTCGGCGGACCATCATGGATGGTCGATGGTGATGCGCTGGTCGACGCCCACGTTGCTGAGCTGGCTTCGCGGTAGGCCCGGTCCCGGCCACCGAATCTCGATGCTCGAGACCGCGTCATCGGTGCCGAGGCCGAAGTGCAGCGTAGTGGGCCCTTGGGACAGGTACCATGTGCCTAGCTGGACCTCCTGGAGTTGTATGCCCGAGTCCGATTCGACGGTTACTCTCGCACCGACCGCATCCTGGTTCGCGCCGATGCCGACGAGGTCGATGGCCAGATAGTGGTGGTCGTTCTCGGTGGCGTTTTCGTAGACCGTCGGCGACTTGCCATTGTTGGCGACCAGGATGTCTACCCTGCCGTCGTCATTGAAGTCCGCGCACACCGCGCCTCGGCCTTGGCTATCGTGGGTGATCCCGGACGAGAACGCGCGTTCCGAGAAGCTGCCGTCGCCGTTTGCCATGAACAAGCGCGATGGGTCGTTCGCGTAGCGTTCGTCGACATCGGGATAGCCATTGGTGTGGAACAGGTCGACGTGTCCGTCGTTGTCGAAGTCGGCGAAACAGCTGCCCCAGCCCCAGTCGCCGTTGCGTACATTGGCCTCGTCGGTGACATCCTCGAAGTTTCCAAGGCCGTCCATGTTGCGGTAGAGGCGATTGCCCGTATCGGTGCCGACGTCGTTGTCGTTGGCCTCCAAGTTGTGGATGCTCGACACGAACCAGTCGAGGTCGCCGTCCCGGTCGTAGTCCGCAACCGTGCCGCCCATGCCGTTCCTATCGTCGATCACGTCGGACGTCACGTCGACGAACGCGAAACCGGCCTCGTTGCGGAGTACCTGGCTGGTCTCGTTGTCGCTTGCGAGCAGCATGTCGGGGTAGCCATCGTCGTCGATGTCGGAGAACGTCGGCGTGAACGAATACTCGCCGAAGAACCGGGGATTCTGTTCGAACGGCTCGGCCCGGATCGCCACGCTGTCGCTAACGTCCACGAATACGCCGCTGCCATTGTTCAGCCACAGGTATTCGGTCAACACGTCGCCGACGGGGGACACACCGTCCCAATGGGAGAAGAACAGATCGAGGTCGCCGTCGAGGTCGATGTCGGCGGCGGCCATGGAGAACGTGGATCGATAGTGGTGGAGATTGGACTCATCCGTGGCATTGACGAAGTGACCGCCACCGTCGTTGCGGAACACTTCTATGGTCCGTTGCTGAATCGAGACGAAGTCCTTGTATCCGTCCGCGTCGAGATCCACGAAGTAACCGGCCCGTTCGATCTCCTTCGGCGCGATGCCCAGGTTGTCCTCGATCCGGACGAAACCACCGTCGACATAGTCGAAGAGCCGGCCCATCGCGTTGCGCCCGTGGGCGACATAGAGCTCGAGTCCCTCGTCGTTGTCGATGTCGACCAACGTCAGGCCACCACCCTCCCGGATGCCGTCCTTGTCGGTCGAGTCGTGGTCGGTGGGAACGTCCTCGATGAAGTAATCGAGTCCAAGGTCTCGAGTCCGATCCCGAAACGTCGCCGTGCCGATGACCGGGGATGGCGGCGGCGCAACGGGTTGTTCGGGCACTGGCGGTGGCGCACTTCCGCCTCCCCCGCCTCCCCCGCAAGCAACGAGACTCGTTAACGCGATCGCTAGCAGCGCCCCCGACAGTGCGGCCCGGCGTGCTCGCTCCTCACTGGCCATACCAAGTCGAAAACGCGCCGCGGGTCGGCCCCGCGGCGCGTTTGCTCAAGCGTTGAAACCCGATGGTTCCGTGCACTACTGGTTGTTCCCCCAGGAAACGATGATGCCGAACTCCCGAGGCTCCACGATCGTTCCCCATGGGCTACCCACCCCTTCTCTAGGCGACCACATGTGCAGCGCGGCCTGGTCCAACAGGTTCTGAACGTAGCCCGTAACCTCCAGCTTGCCGTTCGGGGCCGTCCAGGCCGCGCGGGCATCCCAACGGGTGTACGCACCCACGGCATACGCATCGAAGTTCGCCGGCTCGACGTATTTCTTGCTGCGATAGTTGGCGATGGTCAACAGTTCGAGATTGCCGTATCGCTCCGGTAGGTCGACGTCGTAGGCGAGTGTCAGCGACGTCTTGTGCTTCGGCTGGTTCGGCAATTGGTTGCCGCCGAGTTGAGTGGGCTCGTCTGTTCCGAAGAGCCACGAAGTCCGCGTCTTGCCTTCGCTGTCGACCCAGGGGATCTGTACCCAAGTCGCGTTCTCCAGCGTGGGATCCGCGAACGGCAGCAGTGCGGGATAGTCGCCGACGGCCGTATCCAGATAGTTGTAGAAGCCGCGCACGGTAAGTTGGTCGGTCAAGCGCCACGCACCCTCGACCTCGATCCCCTGGATGACGGAACCCTGGACGCCCGTAGTCTCGCTGGTGAACGGGCCGCCATCCGGGTCGATCTGCCGCTCGGCCTCCGTCCTGATCCGTTGCGCGAACACCCAATGCGCGTCGAAGTCCTGGTAGAAGTAGGATGTGGACAGCTGCAGGCTGCCGTCGAGGTAGATCCCCTTGACCCCGACCTCGTAGTTGATCAACTCCTCGCCGTCGTACTGGTAGGGGCCATCCGAGCTGAAGCCACTGGAGCCCCCTGCCCGATAACCGGTCGCGATGCGGCCGTAGATCATGATGTCGTCGGTCGGTCGGTACTCGGCCCCGACGTTCCACGTGGTCTTGCCCCATTTCAGGTCGCCGCGAGGCGGAAAGATGCTCGAATCCTGGACCGACAGGCGAACCAGTGCGAAGCCGTTCTCGCAGAGGTCCAGTTCGTCTTTGCTGACGCCCGAGTCGCAACGGACGCTGGGGTCCGCGATTTCGCGGGCTTCGACACCGCTGTTAGTCGACTCGTTGCGGTCCTTCTTGTCGTCGCTGCGGCGGATACCGCCGAAAAAGGTCCAGGTTTCGTTGTAGACGTACTCGAGGTTGAAATAGATGCCTCGTGCTTCCTGGAGCGCGCCGCCGTAGAAACCGCCGGTCTGCCCCGCCAAGTTGGCGCCGTACATGTCGTTGATATCCAGACCCGTGTGGGCGAGAAGCTCGGGTGAGCCGGGGCAGGCCCAGACGGTGCCCTGGGTTTTGGCTCGTTCCATGGTGGCTGGATTCGAATACAGGTCGCGGAGCAGCCAGCTGTCGCCTTCACTCACGCTGCCACCATTTCCGTACAACGCTTCGATGTTGGCATTGCAGGACGCCGACGTATCCTGGAACAGCCAGTCACCGGTACTCGACCCGAAGTTCAGGGGTCGCCATACGTACGGTTCGTCGTTGGTCAGCGTGTTGGCGCCGACAGTGAAATTCAGCGGCCCGTCGAAGTTCGACACCAGGGTGATCTCGTGGCTGGTCTGTTCCGAACTGAAGATGTAGTTGACCTGGTGGTCGGCGAACACGCCGTCACCGCCGCCGTCGAGGGCACAGGTCCGGTCGGTGGCCCCTTCACGCAACATCCCCGAGAGTACGCCGGGGTGATTGAACGGACAGACCCCCCCGCCGACTCGGTCGCGTTGGTCGCCGTCGTTGGTGTTGCTGTTGATGACGTCGTGCCAGCCGAACTTGTAGTTCAGGGATAGGCTGTCGGAGAGTGCGAACACCACGTCGAGCGCGAAGTTCTCGGCTGTGCTATCCCTCGCGATGGGCGCATTGAATGCCACCTCCCAACGCAGTTCGTCGGGATCGCAGATGATGTTCATCGGATCCCGGGTGCCGTCTTGGTTGATGTTCGAGCACCCCGCGACCGCCGGGGCCGGCTGCACGCCGAAGTACGGATTGCGCTGGCAGACCTCTTCGCCGGTGATGGGATGGGCGGCGCACAACGGCTCGCCGTTCGGCCCCAGGATGAACTGGTCCAGCGTGTTCTCCGAACCAAGTGGGATCGACGCGTTCGGCGTCCCGCTATCCTGCATACGCTGATATTTCACGTTGACGTCCCAGCGGTCGTTCTTCCAGCGCAACTGGGGCGCCACGATCAATTCGTCGGGCTTCATGCCGTCGGGACCGCTGTGGTTCTTCAAGCGACCGTCGCCGGTGTAGGAACTCAGGCCGAGCCGGTAGGCGAAGCCCGTGTCGCCCAAGGGGCCGCCGAAGGCGACCTGAGCGCGTTGTGTGGAGATGTCGGTAACCTCCAGGTTGGTGCGAATGTCGAATTCGTCGGTCGGCTTGCGGGTATGGAAGTTGATCGAGCCCGCAATCGCCGACCTGCCGCCCGTCGTTCCCTGCGGACCCCGCGCCACTTCGACCCGCTCGACATCGAACAGCCCCCCGTCGATGCCGAAAGTCTGGTCGGTGAAGACGCCGTCGACGTAGACCGCCACCGACGTGTCGCTGAAGAAGTTGACCGTGCGTTCCGAGCCCAGTCCCCGCATGTAGTAGTGATCGTCCTCGTTCTTGCCGGCCCCCTGGCTCCGGTTGCCGACCTGCAGGCCCGGCACGAGCACTTCGAGGTCGTCGGTGTTCTGAATGCCGAGCTGCTCAATCATCTCGGCGTTGAACCCGGTGACCGTCATGGGGCGGTCGAGGACGTTGACCTCGCCACGTTCGCCCGTGACGATGACCTCTTCGATGTAGCCGCCGCCGTCCTGTTCATCTTCGGCATCGGCTTCCTCGGCCCCGTGGGCCAGCCCTGCGAGGACCAGCGTCATCCCCGATGCGATGGATGCATGTCTCGTGAGTATTTTCACAGCACTCTCCCCAGAGTCTTCCACATACTTCGTGGCCTCTACCTTTGTGGCAATCTACGCACACGCCCCCACGACCGCCGGTTCCCCAGGTGCCAGTCGTGCAGAGTGTCGTTCGAGTGTCTATCGGATCGACCAGGGTGCGTCAACTAGATTGTTTCGGAATTGTTTCCGTCTGGAACCTTTCTTGTCCAAGGCGATAACACTGCATGGAAACAGAAGGATGCGCGCCTTCCAGGGCGCTGGACATGTTGCTCTCGCATCCTGTGTGGCAAAAAATTGGGTGAAGTCCGCCCGAGATCCGCGTCTTCCAGAACGGGCGGGGAGAAAGTACGGGCGGGGCAATTCCCGCGCCTGCTTGTCTGTGCTGTGGCGGCAGCGTTCCGGCGCGGTTGCGGAGGAACGGATCGAGTGAAACCGCGACGCCAAGGATCGCGCGTCAATCGCGCATGTCTCTGCGTGATGCCCGACCGTGACCCCGTCGAAGCTCGTTGACCGTTCCCGCCGGATAGTCGCCAAACGCTTCCTCGCCACCGCCAGGCCAGCGGACCACGACGTCGCGGGCCAGGGACTCCTCGCCTAGACCGAAGTGCACCTCGGGCTCGTTGGCGGCGAGGTAGCTGGCGGTCGGCTGGACGTCGCGGCTCAGGCGTCGTCCGGCCACGGTAGCGGACACGGTGGCACCGTGCGCGTCGCGTTGGCCGGTGCGCACCTCGAAACGCACCCAGTTGCCGCGTGCTGTGCGATTCATCAGGAGGTACGGTGCCGCGTCCCGGTTGGTGACTACGAGGTCCAGACCGCCATCGCGGTCGAGGTCCCCCACGGCGGTGCCCCGACTGGTATGTATCAGTGTCGGCGAGACGCCGCCCTGCGGTTTCACCTCGTCGAATCGGAACCGGTCCTCGTTCGAGGACCCCCGGTAGAGCGTGTTGGGCTCGGCGAAGCCATCGCCCTCGGCGGGTTTCGTCAGTCCAACGTCGCCGTTGGCTTCGTAGAGGTCGAGCCAGCCATCGTTGTCGAAGTCGGCGAGGGTCACCCCGAACCGCGTGTGGCGCATGCTGACGGGCCCGAGCCCCATCGGCAGCGTGGCGTCGGTGAAGTAGCCGCCGTCGTTGCGGAAGAAGGAATCGCTCTGACCGGTCAGGTTTACCACTAGAAGGTCGCTGTCGCCGTCGTCGTCCACGTCGCCGGCCGCGACGCCCATGCCGGCCTTGGTGATGCCCATTGCATCGACCGCGCAGCTCCACAACTGGCACTCCTCGCGGAAACGCAGATCGCCCTCGTTGATCCACAGTTGGTTGACGTTGGTGTCGTTGGCGACGAACACGTCCGTCCGCCCATCGTGGTTGAAGTCGGCGCCGACAACGCCCAGGCCGTTGCCGAAGGCGACATTGACCCCGGATTCGACGGTCGTGTCGGTGAAGGTGCCGTCGCCGTTGTTGCGGTACACGCGGTCCATGGCGGGGACGTCGTAGGACGTGGGTCCGCAGTAGGTGACGTAGAAGGCCGGCCCGAAGCAGTCCTGCTCGATTTCCACCGTCCAATGCAGGTAGTTGACGACGAACAGATCCAGGTTGCCGTCGTTGTCGAGGTCGAGGAAGGCCGCGGCGGTACTCCAGCTTGGGTCGCCGACGCCGGCGCGCGCGGTGACGTCCTCGAATCGCCCCGAACCGTCGTTCTCGTAGAGGACGTTGGCACCGAGGTTCGTGACGTACAGGTCGATGTCGCCGTCGTTGTCGTAGTCGCCCGTGGCCACCCCCATGCCGTAGCTTCGATCATCCGCGCCGGCCGCGTTTTCGACGTTCTCGAAGTGGCCGTCACCCCGATTCCTATAGAGACGGTTCGCGGATTGCTCCGCCGGCAACACCTTGTCGACACGGCCACTCTGAACCAGGTACAGGTCGAGATCGTCGTCGCCGTCGAGATCGGCGAGAGCCACGCCGCCACCCATCATCTCCGGCATCATCGGGCGTCCATCGAAACCCGAGTGGTGGACGAAATCGACCCCGCGCTCCCGGGCTTCCTCGGTGAACCACGTGGGTTCGTCGGGGGCGCAGCCAGTGACCATGACGACCACTAGGAACGGGTGTCGCGTCATCCGGAGTCGGCCGGTAGCCGGGCTTCGATTTCGCGCAGTCGCCGCTCGGTTTCGCGGAGTTCCGGCGCCGCCGCGCGATGTTCGCGGGCAATTTGCAGCGTCTGGCGTGCTTCGTCGAGCCGACCCGACTCGGCCAGGGCGCGAGCGAGGAAAACGTGACCGAGCGCGAAACGCGGTTCAACCCGGATGGCCCGCTCGAAGACGTCGGCGGCGGCCGACCAGTTCTCTTCCTCGATCTCGACGAGACCGAGATAGAACAGTGTCGTCTGTTTCTCGGGCTCGTATTGCAGCGCCGTCCGAAGTGCGGTTCTCGCCTCCTCGTAGCGCGCCATCCCGAACAGCAGCCTCCCCCTTTGTTCGTGAGCGTAGCCGCGTGACGGATTCAGTTCGAGGGCTCGGTCGACGTGGACCAGGGCGCTGGCGAGGTCCAGCTGTTGGCGATGGAGATTCGCCATGGTCAGGTGAAAGGGGATGAAGTCCGGATTGAGATCCAAGCCCCGGCGTATCGTTTGCAAGGCCTGCTCGGGGTTGCCCGCCCGGTCCTCGGCGATGCTGAACGAGTTCATGAGATTGCAGGCCAGGAAGAAGCCTTCGTCACGCGCGCAGTGGGCTTCGGGGTGATGCCGCTGCAGCCGCTCAAGGATTGCCACTGCATCGTCTAGGCGACCGGCCGCCGACAGGCTCTTCGCGAGGTCGTAGCTGGCATTGCCGCGTAGATGAACGGTCCGTTGACCCCTGCGCTCGTCGGTCCAGACCACGGGCTGCGCGCCGGCGCCCTGGACCATGGCGACGCGTGCTTCCTCGATCCGACCTAGGGCGCGCAGGGTCTCGCCGAGCGTTCGGTAGACGAAGGGGCGGGGAAAGGTGTTCACCAGGGACTGCAGGACTTCAACCGCCTCGTCATGCCGACCGAGCGCGATCATCGCCTGGGCGTGCCCGAACTGCGCCTCCTCGGCACCGCCGAGTTCCTCGGCGCGGGAGAATGCGTCCATCGCGTCGTCCGGGTTTCCCGCCTTGAGCAACCAGGATCCTCGCCACAGCCAGGCGGTGGCGTATTCGGGATCGATGGCGAGCGCCTTGTCCAGCACCTCGAGGGCCTCGGCATGCAGGGCGGCCTCGGCAATCAGGTGGGCCCGGAAGTAGGGCCAGCGGAAGTCCTCGGGGTCGAGAGCCTCGGCCTGTCGGTAGGTGGCCTTGGCCACATCGTGCATGCGGTTGACGTCGTAGGCCATGCCGAGGCGTCCGCGCATCAAGGCCGAGTTCGGCGTTGTGCGAACCGACTGGATCAACGCATCAAGATGCTCGGCGAGATCCTGGTCCGGCGAGTCGGTCCCGGCGACGATGAGTTCACCGACCCCGTGCGTGGCCGACGGCGAGCACGCGGCGAGAACGACAGCGGAGATGACGGCAAGGGCAAGCCTAAGCATCCGACGAGATGGTGGGCATTGTGGCCGGATTGTCAAATGCTCGAACGGGTCCGTGGCCAATGGCCGCGCAAAAAAAAGCGCACCGTCTCCGGTGCGCTTTTTTCGGGTCTTGGACGGGTCGCTAGTTGCTTGCCATCCGGTAGTTGAACGTCACGCCGATCCGTCGCTCGTCGGTGACGCTTCCGTGAACGGGCGCAGTCACGCCGTTGCCGTCCCGCGGGGAATAGCTCTGCACCTGGACCACGTCGAGCAGGTTGGTTACCCAGCCCGACACGCTGTAGCGGCCATCCGCCGAGACCCAGTTGGCACGGAGGTCCCATCTCGTGTAGGCGGGAATCGCGTAGATGTCCAGGTTGCCTTCATCCGGATACATCTTGTCGCGCCAGCTCATGATGGTCACTAAGTCGAGGTTGCCCCGGTCGCCGGGCATCGGCACGGCGTAGCTCGCGGAGGCATTGAGCTTGTGCTCCGGCTGCATCCGCAGCGAATGGCCGCCGAAGTTGACGGTACCCGTATCGACGACCTCGATCAGGACGCCGTCAGGCCCTTCGACCATGGTGGTCGAAGGAGACGCGGTCTCGCCCTGCGGAGTGCAGCAGTAACGAGTCTGGTAGTCGCCGAAGCTCGAGTACATGTACTCGTAGAACCCGCTGAGGCGAAGGCGATCACTGATCTGCAAAATCCCTTGGGCCTCGATCCCGGCAATCTCGGTGCCGTCCACCGCATTGGTTTCGCCGGTGTAGAGCGACTCGCCCGGTCTCCTCTCCTCGACCGTCCGAAGGCGTTGGGACTGCGTCCAGAAGGAGCTGAAGTCCTGGAAGTAGGCGCTGACCTCGAGCTGTAGCGTGTTCTCCCGGAACAGCCCTTTCACGCCCGCCTCGTAGTTGATCACGATCTCCGGGTCGAACGCCTCGCCGAGTCGGTTGCCGAACCCGGCAAAACCGCCGGCCCGATAGCCCCTGGAGATTCGTCCGTAATACATCGTGTTGTCAGTCGGCACGTATTCGGCACCGAAACTCCACGTCGTCTCCCGCCAAGTCTTGACCTTGGAGTCGGCAAGTGTTCGGTCATCGGGGATGTAATCGCCGTTGGCGTCTTTGTGCAGGCCGACGTAACCGCAGCACTTCGCGTCGTATTGCTTGCTGCGGAAGATGCCGTTCACGATGTTGATGACCGTACCGTCATGCGTACGCTGACCGGCAGAGCTGAAGTCGTTCTGGTCATGCTCCTTGTGGTCGTCGTTGTAGCGAAGGCCGCCGAAGACCTTCCACCGGTCGTTGAGCACGTACTCGACGTTGCCGTAGACGGCCGCCTGTTCGTAGGTCACGTTGCCGTAGAAGGCGCCGCTGACACCGCTGCCGATGCCGTGGGTCGTGCCGTTGGTGACATCGCTCCAGTTGGCGGAGAACTCGTCACCGTAGCAACCGGCGATCCAACCCGGGGCCAGGGCGTTGGCCGGGTCGTTCCGATCGCGGATGTTTGGCCAGATTCCGTCGCCCTGGTCTGCAAGCCACCCGGCGCAAGCGGCCGTCGTGTCGGTGTAGAACGTGCCGTTGTTCAGGTTGCTAGCCCCGGTTTCCACACCATTGAAAGTGTCGCGGTACACGTACGGCTCGTCTCCGGATAGATAGGTGTAGCCGACCGTGTAGTTCAGACGCCCTTCGTTGTTGGAAATCAGGGAGATCTCGTGGCTCTGCTGGTCCGAGGTTCTCAGGTAGTTCGAGATCGAGTCCGCGTATACCCCGTTCCCCCGTTCATCCAGCGCGCACCGGGTATGCACCTGACCTTCCTGAAGCTCGCCGGAAATAACCCGGGGATGAATCGCCAGGCAACGCCCGCCGGGTTGCCGGTTGGTCCCGTCCCCGTCGTTGCTGATATCCGTTCGGGTATCCCGGTTGCCGTAGTGGTAGACGATCTCGTGGGTGTCGTTGAGCTTGAAGTGGGCTTCGATGGTGAACGCTTCCTGGGAGTTGTTCTCGCCGATGGGGGCGTTGAGCTCCGTTTTCAGCTTCAGGTACTTGCCCTCGCAGACAACCGGGTGCCCGGGATCGCGCGAACCGTCGGAATTGAACCCGGGACAGTCCTCGATGGCCGGGTTCTGCCCCAGCCCGAAGTACGGGTTGATGTAATAGACGATATTGCCGTTCGAGTCGCGAATGCACTCGTTGAACGTCGGCGAGGTCGGGTCGCGGTCCGTTTCGCACCGCGGTGTGCCGTCATTGAGTTCGAAGAACTCTTTCTCGGTATCGCGTGCGCCGATGATTAGCGAGACCTTTTGAACCCCGGTGTCGCGCAGCTTCGTATACCGTGTGGTCACATCCAGACGGTCATTGGTGAAGCGCAGTTGGGGCGCGTATTGCAGCTGATTCGGCTTGCCCGCATCGGGACCCGAGCCGACGTTCTCGATGAGACCATCGCCGGTCAGGCGACCCAATGCCAGCCGGTAGGAGAAGTTGCTGTCGGCGATCGGTCCGCCGAACGCCACGTTGTAGCGCTGCGAGAACTGGTCGGTGTACTCGGCCGAGGCCACCATGTCCCACTCCGGAGTGGGCTTCTTGGTGACGAAGCTGATCGACCCGGCTATGGCGGTCTTGCCGCCGGTCGTGCCCTGCGGTCCGCGCGCCACCTCGACCCGCTCGACGTCGAACATGCCGGCGTCGAGGCCGTAGGAGACCGGCGTGTAGACACCGTCGATGTAGACCGCCACCGAGGAGTCCTGGAAGAAGTTCACGCGCCGGTCGTTGGCGACGCCGCGCATGACCAGGTGGCCATCCTCGTTCTTGCCCGCATGGCTGCGCACACCGACCTGCAGGCCGGGTACGAGAACCTCGAGGTCGTCGGTGTTCTGGATGCCGAGTTCCTCGATCATGCCGGCGTTGAAGCCGGTGACGGTCATGGCGCGATCGAGCGACCTCTGCTCGCCGCGTTCGCCTTGGACCACGATCTCTTCGATGTAGCCGGTGGTTTCCTCGGCCTCATCGGCATCGGATTCCTGGCCGGAGGCCCAAGGCCCTGCCAGCGTCATCCCCGAGGCGATGAATGCAGTTCTCGCGAGTGTCTTCACAGCGTTCTCCCCAAAATCTTCCACATAGTCGTGGTTTCCACACACGTGAAACGCCACGAACATGCCCTCATCACCATCCCGATTGCTCAAGTGCCAAGTGGTGGAGGGTGTCAATCAGGTAGCTTGTAAAGGATCGACTAGGGTGCGTCAACTACATTGTTACTGAAATGTTTCGCTTCCGAGGGGCCTTCCATGGGCAAGTTAACCTATTAAAAACAGAAAGATATGCATGCCTTGGGGTATCGGCCATAGTGGCGTTGGCGTCGGCCGCGACGAAAGTTGGGGGAGGTCCGTTCGAAGTTCAGTGCCATCCCGGCACGGGCTGGGACAAGCCCGGCCCTGCACAACGGTTGCGGTGGAACGGCGAAGACTCGACAATCGAGTGAACCCCGCAATGAACAAGGATCGATGACCGACACCGCCGTGGACTTCGACCTTGAGATGCTTCACGGCAAGGTGCGGGTGATCGGTGCGGCCTTGTCAGTCGGACTCGGCAAGGTGGCAAGCCGTTTGGTCATCGACATGCTCACCGGAATGCTCGTCTCCGGATCGGTCCGGCTGACCGAGATCGCCCGCGCCCTGGACGAATCGATTCCCCTGCATTCGACCCACAAGCGCCTCAGTCGGAACCTGGGCAACCCCCGGATCGGCGCCGTTGTCGCCGACAATCTGCTGAAGGCGGGCGCTCTCACGCTGCGCGACGATGCCCTGCTGGTCATCGATGTCTTCGACGTGGTCAAGCAGTACGCGGAGAAGATGGAATACCTCGGCGCACCGGAGACGGACGCCCGCAGCGCTACTAGTGCCAGTGGCGACCTGTCGGGCGATGGCGCCGATCGGGGCTACCGCGTATGCGAAATATTCGCCTGGGATCTCGATGGCGGACCGATGTCCGATTTCGCCGAGCTTGCCCAACGAATGCCCAGCGAGATCGACGGCGAGGACCAACTCAGCGCCTGGAACAACCTGATCCTGACGCCCCTTGCGCAGACGCTCTATTCGCCGCTCGCGCCGGAATTCCGATCCGAGACGGACGAGCTCGTCGCGCTGCTCGACAAGGTCGACGCGGTGCTTGAGGGACGCGGCATCTTCGCCATCGACATCAGCGATTTTCCGGTCCACCTGCCGCGGCACTCGTTTCAACTGCTCGCGGGGCACAGGGAACTCCCCGAGATCATGACGGCGAGGACCGGTTGCCGCTATGCCGCGCGCATACCGAACGACTATTCGCTTCTGCACGGACACAGTCCGGCCACGGCCGGGGAGATCGGCGCGTCCAGCGACACCCCGTACGGCGTCACGCTATATAAGTACCAGGATGATGAAGACTTCGGCATGTTCGTCCACTTCGGCGCGGTTCCCGTACGCATCCCGGGCTGTCCCGACCGGCCGCTTTGGCTGGTCATCGTCAAGGGCATCCCGTCGGCCGATCTGGCGTCGGCCGAGCCGTTTCTCATCCTCACGACGGAACCCATGCCGCGCAACCGTAAGGTGATCTGGCCCCTCGTCTGGCGGTTCCTGTCGTACTGGGACGCCATCAGGACGAACCAGCAGATCAAGGACCAGTTCGACTTCGACGATGTCCGGGTCCTCACCTACGACCGGCTGCGCAACCTCGGCACGTTGGTCCTGGCGGCCGCCTACGTGGAGTCGCAGTGGCCGGGCATCGCGTTGAGCACGTCCATGCATCGCGAACCGCGCAGTCGGTCGCCGAGGCTCGTCCGGGGTCCGGCAGCGACCGGGGCGTGACGGTGCCCGGACAAACTGGGTGAAGTCCGTTGCGGGCGTGTTCGCACGGCCGCAAGGGACTACGCGACAATCCTTGGCGACTGGCCCTGCCGAACTTGCACCGCACTACACCCCACCACCGAGAAATCCATGTCCGACTACGAACTCGAAGGCAAGGTCGCCATCGTCACCGGCGGTGCCGGCGGCATCGGCGTCCACCTCTCGGCGGAGTTCGCCCAGGCGGGCGCCGCCGTTGTGGTGACGAGCCGCCAACAGGAGCCCCTCGACGAGGTCGTCGAGAAGATCACCGCCGCCGGCGGTCGGGCACTCGCCCTGGTCGCGGACATCACGGTACCCGAGCAGGTAGACGACCTGATCGCCCGCACGGTGGCGGCGTTCGGCAGCCTCGACATCATGGTCAACAACGCCGGACGCTGGGGCAGCAGGCGAATGCCGGAAGAGACGTCCTTCGACGAGTGGCAGCGCCTCATCGACGTCAACCTCAATGGCACGTTCCTATGCTGCATCGCCGCCGGCAAACAGATGATCGAGCAGGGCAGCGGCAACATCATCAACATCTCCTCCACCGCGGGCACCAAGGGCAATCCTTACAACCTGCACTACTCGGCCGCCAAGGCGGGGGTAATCAGCCTCTCCAATAACCTCGCCTTCATGTGGGCGAAGCACAACATCAACGTCAACTGCATCGCGCCCGGCCTCATCGCCACCGAGCCGTTGAAGCGACTCGGCATCATCCCGTCCGACACCCGCGACGACGGGACGACGATCCCGCACCTTGAACTGCCGCCCCGAGCGGAGGACGTCGCCAAGATGGCGCGGTTCCTCGCCTCCGATGCGGCCCGCGGCATCACCGGCGAGGTCGTGCCGGTGCGCGCGTGGTTCAAGTCCGACCGATACTGGCAGTAGCGGCTTATCGACCACTAGGAGAATCCATGTCCGACTACGAACTCAAAGACAAGGTCGCCGTCGTCACCGGTGGCGCGGGCGGCATCGGTACGCACATTTCGCTGGAGTTCGCCCGAGCGGGTGCCAGCGTCGTCGTCGCGAGCCGCAAACAGGAGCGCTTGGACGAAGTCGTTGCCAAGGTCGAAGCCGAAGGCGGTCGTGCGCTCGCGGTCGCGACCGACATCACGGTGCCGGAACAGGTGGACGCACTCGTCGCCCAGACGGTGGCCGCGTTCGGCCGGCTCGACGTCATGGTGAACAACGCCGGCGGCGGCTCCAGGATGCGCCAGCCGGAGGATACGCCCTACGACGAGTGGCTGCGCCTCATCGACTTCAATCTCACCGGTACCTTTATATGCTGCGTGGCGGCCGGCAAACAGATGATCGCCCAGGAGAGCGGCAACATCGTCAACATCTCGTCCACCGCCGGCACCAAGGGCAATCCCTTCATGCTGCACTACTCGGCGGCGAAGGCGGGGATGATCAGCCTGACCAACAACCTTGCGTTCATGTGGGCCAAGCACAACATCAACGTCAACTGCATCGCGCCCGGCCTGATCGCCACCGATGCGATGAAGGGCCACGGCGCGATTCCCTCGGACACCCGCGACGACGGCACCCCCGTGCCCCACCTGGAACTTCCGCCGGGACCCGAGGACGTGGCCAAGATGACGCGTTTCCTGGCGTCCGACGCCGCCCGCGCCATCACCGGCGAAGTGATCCCGGTGCGCGCCTGGTTCAGGTCCGATCGGTTCTGGCAGTGAGCGGTCGTCCCTACGGGGACTGAGTAGCCCACGCCGGGCCTTGCCGTGGATAGAGAAGCCTCCGTCCGGGACGCCGAACGCATCCGCGCCTTGCCGCTGTGGGGTGAAGCACCTCTTCCTGCAGACCGCGTCAGGGCGGACGACGCGGACGAGCATGGCTTCACCGACATCATGCGCATCCTGTTGCGCACCTGGCCGTGGCTCAAGCCCTTGGTCGTTGGTTCGTGGCGGCAACGGCCACTGCCGATCTCGTTAAACGGCGGGTCCGGAACGAACTGGGGGTTCGCCTACGCGCCAATCCTCGTCACCGTGTTGGCGGCGCTCGGGCCGATTTCGGGTTGGCTCCCCGTCGGCGTCGACTGGACGCTCGATCTTCTCGTGCTGGCCAGCTTGATCATGGCGACCTCAAGCTGGGTCGTGACGTTCGCGTGGTCCCGTCCCTCCGAGCAACGTCTGCTCGCCGCTTCCATCGTGGTACTCGTCGTCGTCGGGCTGCTCGCCAACCTGTTCGCCGTGCTGGTGGTGGACGGTATGCGGGACAACATCGCCGTCGGCCTGATGACTACCGGCGCCCTGTTGCTGTGGCTGGTCCACTTCCGCCGCGCCGACGGTGTGTCGCACGTCCGCGTCCGCATCGGCTGCCACCTGGTCTACTACTACGCGCTCTACTGGCTCAGCACCCTGACGGAGATCATCACCCTGCTGTTCACGGTGGATCTCCTGAACCAGTCCATCCTCCAAGCCGAGCCCCTGACCCCGTTCCTCGCCGACTTCGTCGGGCGCCAGGATCTCGGCAGCGACGCGATCGGCGCGCTCACCGCCGCGCAACGCCAGGAACTGCAGTGGATCTACATCGTCTTCGTCGCCGCGATCGGCGCGATCACCTTCCCGCTGACGTTCGGTCTGCCGTACTACAACGTCTGGATTCTGCAGCGCATCAACCAGGATCTCCGCCTCGCCCTGGTGGAGCGCTGGCACCAACTGTCACTGCGCTACCACGGCGACCACCGGGTGGGCGACTCGGTCTACCGCATCTACCAGGACAGTGCCCAGGTCACGGCGGTCGTCGGCATGCTGATCTCCGTGGTGATCCAGATCACCCGCTATGCGGTGACGATCGCCTTCGTCGCCGCGCTCGATCCATGGCTCGGACTCCTAGGCGCGACCATCGCGGTCCTGGCGATCCTCTGGGGACGTTGGTTCTCGCCGAGGATGCGGACACGTTCGTTGACCGCCAGGGAAACCAACTCGGACCTTACCTCGAGGACCCAGGAAGTCCTCGGCGCGATGCGCGTCATCAAGGCGTCGGGCACGGAGGGGTTCGAGCAGGGCCGCTTCGAAGCGGACTCGGTGGTCGCCTTCAACGCCGCCTTCCGCATCCGCTCGCTGCTGGCGATGGTCACCATCGTCATGTTCACCATCGCCGCGACCATCCTGCTGGCGGGCCTGTTCATGATGGCGGTGTGGGCGGCGGAGAACCGGGAGGCGTTCGCCGCGGTTCTCATCGGTCTCATCGGGCTCAGCTACGTGCGTTGGAACCTCGGCGCCTTCCAATACGCCCAGGGCGAACTGTTCAAGGCGAGCGACCTGGTCGGCGGCGTGCTCCGCCAGTGGACCACTGCCCAGGACATGGCCATGGGCCTCGGCCGGGTATTCGAGATCCTCGACATCGAGCCCGACGTGGTGAACGCGCCCGACGCGGTGCCCCTGCGCGGACTCGATGCACAGATTCGCTTCGATGGGGTCTCCTTCGCCTACGAGGCGGACCGCCCGGTTCTCGGCGACGTGAGTTTCACCGCCAACGCGGGCGAGATCACCGCCATCGTCGGGCCCACCGGATCGGGCAAGAGCACGTTGATGGCGCTGTTGACGCGCCTCTTCGACCCCGATCGCGGCAGTGTCACGATCGACGGGGTCGACCTCCGGCGGTTTGACGTCGACAGCCTGCGGCGCAACGTCTCCATCGCCCTGCAGGAGAATGTCCTGTTCGCGTTGAGCGTGCGCGACAACCTTCGCTACGCGGCGCCCGAAGCCGCCGACGAGACGCTTCACCAGGCGACCTACGTGTCCTGCGTGGACGATTACGTGGCGAGCCTACCGGAGGGGCTCGATACGGTGCTGGGCGACCGCGGCGGCAAACTCTCGACAGGCCAGCGGCAACGCCTGTCCATCGCCCGGGCGATCGCCAAGGACGCGCCGATCCTGATCCTCGACGAGCCCACCGCGGCCTTGGACGCGGCAACGGAGCATCGCGTCATGGAACGTCTTCGCGATTGGGGACGGGGTGGCGAAAAAGGTGGTGAAGGCGGCGGGAGACGCGCGGTCTTCCTCATCACGCACCGAATCTCGACCATCCGCCAAGCCCATCGGATCCTTTATCTGGAGGACGGCCGCATCGCCGAACAGGGCGACCACGACGCGTTGATGGCGGTGCCGAACGGACGCTACCGGCACTTCGTCGAGACCGAGATCGCGCTCGCTGAACGGATCGAGGCGGGATAGGCATGGCCGAAGCGTCGATTCCCGAGGGCTCGCTGCGCGACCGCGAGCGCAAGCTCGATGTGGCGGCGAGCCCGCTCGATGTCCACACCGACACCAACCTCGGCGAGACGTTGCGCATCGTCCTGCGCGCGGTGTCCTACATCGGCTACTTCAAGGCCCGGTTCGCCGCCAAGTTCCTCATCATGTGGCTGTCCCTGTTGACGCCGCTGGTGCTGCCGTGGCCGCTGAAGATCGTCATCGACAACGTGGTCCTCGGCATGCCCGTTGCCGCCGACGCGTTTCCGGTCTACTTCCGGGGATTCGTGGGTTTTCTCGACGGCATGGGCCCGGTGGAGATGATGGCCTACGTCGTCGGTCTCGGCGCCTTCATGGTGATCGTGTTCGGCGCCTTCGGCACCACGGCCGGGGCCGCCGACTACACGGAGGGCCAACTTGAAGAAGGCCACGACACGGCAACCCAGACCGAGAACGAGGCCAACGCTGCGTTCAGCAAGTTCGCCGGCATCCTCGGCTTCGTCGAGTTCCGCCTGCAGTTGCGCCTCACCCAGGCGCTGAACCACCTGCTGCGCTCGCAGCTGTTCGAACGCATCCAGGCGCTGCCGATGTCGGTCCTGAACGACCAGCGCATCGGCGACAGCCTCTACCGCGTGATGTACGACACGCCGGCGCTCACCAACGTCTTCTACCAGTTCATCATGTCCCCGGTGCTCGCCATCTTCACCGCGTTCGTGATCCTGCTGGTGATGTCGTTCAACTACGGCGACGCCCCGGAGGTGGTCTACCTCGCGCTCTTCATCCTGCCGCTGCAATGGCTCGCCATCGCGCCGTGGCCCCGGCTCATGCGGCGCCGCAGCCAGGCGAGTCGCGCCGCGGGTGCGGTGACCACCGGCAACGTCGAAGAGGGCATGAGCAACGTGCTGGCGGTGCAGAGTCTCGGCGGCAACAAGCAGGAGCGCAGTCGCTTCGACGGCCACAGCGGCGAGTCCTTCAAGCGCTACCGGGCCCAGTTCCTGATCACGCTCATGGTGCGGGTGTCCATGGGGATCGCCCGGGGGCTGTTGGGACTCGTCGCCTTCTACCTGATCAGTGCGCGGGTGATCGAGGGCGTCCTGACGCCGGGTGACTACGGGGTTCTCATCTACTACTACGCTTGGTTCTCCGGGGCGCTGACGGCGATCCCGTACGTGTGGATCCGCATCCAGCACAACATCCCGGGCGTGCGCCGGGTGTTCTTCCTGATGGACCTGCCGGGTGAGGCCTATACCGGCGGCGTCGAACTCGAACGGGTCAGGCAGGGCATCGAGATGCGCGGCGTCGGCTTCGTCTACTCGGACGGTCGCCGCGCCCTCGAAGGAATCGACCTGTCGGCCCGGGTCGGCGAGATCACCGCGTTGGTCGGGCCGACCGGGGCGGGCAAGACCAGCCTCGCCCACCTGCTGCCGGCCTTCCTCGAGCCGTCGGAGGGAAAGCTATTGATCGATGGGGTCCACGTGAGCGACATCGCGGTTCAGAGCCTGCGCCGCCAGGTCGCCTACGTGTTCCAGGAGACCCAGCTGTTCTCCGACTCGATACTGGACAACATCCGCTACGCGAAGGCGGACGCCTCGCGCGCCGACGTCGAACGCGTTGCCCGGATCGCGGGTGCCCACGACTTCATCGCCGCGCTACCCGAGGGATACGACACGCACCTCGGGACGGTCACGAGCAAGCTGTCGGTCGGCCAGAAACAGCGCATCGCCATCGCCCGGGGGCTGTTGCAGGATGCCAGCATCCTGATTCTGGACGAACCGACATCGGCCTTGGATCCCGAGACGGAATCCTATCTCGTCGACGCCCTGGAGGAAGCCGCGAAGGACAAGCTGGTGCTAGTGATCGCACACCGTCTCTCGACGGTGGCGCGTGCGGACCGGGTGGTGTTCCTGGAGGAGGGCAGGATCGTCGAGCAGGGCCCGCCGGCGGAACTCCTGGCACGGCCCGATGGACGCTACCGTGCCTTCGTGGCATTGCAGGCCACGACGGTCACCGCCACGTAACCGCGCAAACGGCGAGAACCGGGACGGCAAGGTAGGCGGATCGCATCAGCGGCCCGCCGCCGTGGCCGATCTCATCGTCGTCATGGACTTTGCGTTTCAAATCAAGCCAAGGGTGGCTTGATCAGAACATTCTTAGCCGCCTTCGGTTTGCCTGGTTGCCTTGCCCGCCTTGTCGCCTTCCTCGATGGCGCGCTTCAAGGCCTCGAGTTGCTCTTCGTCGATGGTCTCGAACTCGCCGAGCCAGCAGCGAATGGGCAGTTCGACAGGCAGGCTAGATCGCGGCCTGGCGCCCATCTGGCTCATACGGCAGACCGACCCGTTGCGCGCGTTCGTGATCGGGACCATGTTGCGGCGCAACCCCGGGCACGAGGTGGCCAGCTTGTTCAGCCAGATCTGGCCGCGCACTCGACCGCGGAACACGACCAGGTTCTCGTCGAGAATCTCGATCTCGTCGATCTGCCGGCTCCAGATGCAGTCCCGCGTCTTTCGGTATTCCTCTTCGCCGAGAGGATTGGCGAGAATTGCGTCGACATCGAGGGTCTCGGTCGCCTCGGTCGCTTCCGTTGCCGAGTCGTCGGCCGGCGTTTCCTCCGCCAGCGCCGCGGACGAGCCGAGCGCCAGAACGACGACTAACCCAACAAGGTGCATGGGGTCGATTCTATGGCAAATCGAGGCTAGGCGCTTTCGGGTAGTGGGTCAGTTTTCTGATTTCAAACTGACCCACTACCCGCTTTCGCCGTAGAAGTTTCGCGCCAGCGAAACTTCCACCCATCCGTCAGGATGGGCCGCGACCGACAGGCCGTGCTAACTGCCTGGATTGGCCTGTGCCTTGGCCCAGCGGTAGTCCGCCTTGCCGTTGGGGCTGCGCAGGATCTCGTCGATGAACACGAAGGACTTGGGGAGCTTGTAGCGGGCGATGTGCTTGGCGCACTCGGCGAGCAGACTGTCCTCGCTGACTGTCCGGCCTTCCCGCGTCTGCACGATGGCGACCACCTCGTTGCCCCAGCGTTCCGAGGGGCGTCCGGCCACCACCGCATCGTAGACGTCCGGGTGGTGCTTGATGGCGTGTTCGACCTCCTCGGCGAAGATCTTCTCGCCGCCGGAGTTGATGGTGACGGACTCGCGGCCGTGCAGTTCCAGGGTGCTGTCGTCGAGTAGCCGGACCTTGTCGCCGGGGACCGAGTAGCGCACGCCGTCGACCTCGGGGAATGTCCGCCGGGTCTTGTCTTGGTCGCCGAGATAGCCCAGCGGGATGTTGCCGGCGCGCGCCCACCAGCCGAGGCCCTCGTGGCCGGGTTCGAGAATGCGGGTCATGTCGTCGTTGAGCACGGCATTGTGCTGCGAGAGCTTGAACGTGCCGGTCGCGGCACCGACCTGGACATTGCTGGTGTGCGTCGCCTGGCCACCGGTTTCCGACGACCCGGCGGTGTCGATGATGTTGATGTGGGGGAGGGTATCGATCAGCTCCGACTTCAGTTTCGCGGTGAAGATCGCGCCGCCGGTGATGACATTGCGCAGCGTTGGACACGTGGCGCCGGTCGCCTGAAGTGCGTCCAGAAGCGGGCGGCCGAAAGCATCACCGACCAGCATCAGGATGCTGACGCCCTCGCGTTCGATGATCTCGACGACACCGGCCGCGTCGAAGCGCTTGACCTCGTCCTGGATGACCACGGTGCCGCCCGTATGGAAGGCCTGGAACGAGCTCCAGTGGCCCGCACCGTGCATGAAGGGCGGCGCGGGGAGGGTCTTGCGGTGACTGGCCTGGGCGCGGGAGACGAAGCCGGCGAGGCTGTCGATGATCTCGCCGTTGGTGCGGCGGGCCCCCAGGCTTGCGATCAGGATGTCGCTCTGCTTCCACAGGACGCCCTTGGGCATGCCGGTGGTGCCGCCGGTGTAGAGGATGTAGAGATCGTCGGGATGCCAATCGAGATCGGGCTTTTCGGGACTCGCACCCGCGAGCGCCGCCTCGAACTCAATGGCGCCGTCGAGCAGCGGCCGGGGCTCGTCGTTCACCTGCACCAGCAGCTCCAGGGTCGGCACCTGGTCGCGGATCGCGGCGACGTGGTCCGCGAGCGAGCCGTGGAAGACCAGTGCCCGGGTGCGGGCGTCGTTCAGGAGGTAGACGAGTTCCTCGTCCACATAGCGGTAGTTGACGTTGAACGGCGCGACCCGGGCCTTGAACGCGCCGACCATGGCCTCGAGGTACTCGTTGCCGTTGTAGAGATAGATGCCGAGATGGTCCTGGCCCGACTCCCAGTCGGCCAGGACGTCCCGTTCGGTGTGCGCGCCGAGACCCTGGTCGATGAGGAAGTTGGCCAGTCGCCGGGTGCGCTCGGTGAGTTGCCGGTAGGTGATGCGCCGGTCGCGGAAGACGATGGCTTCACGGTCCGGGACCGCTTCGGCAACAGCTTCGTTGACGGTAGCGAGGTTGAAGGTCACGGGCGTCCTCGGGGCTTGGTGGACCGCCAAGTTTACGAACTTTGCAGTCGTCTCGCTCGAACGGGACGGACCTGCCGCGGACCGACTCCCGGACACTGCGCTGCGGTGACGGCCACGACGGCCGGGTTCCGCGTGTCCCGATCGCCCATCACGCCCGCGATGTTGCGGGTGACTATGCGGCTACAGGGCAACAAGCGCATCGCGCACCCGATACAGCACGCCACCAAAGTCGTGTCTGCGACGACCTCAATCCGTGGGAGCTATGCGATGTCCTGCCCGAACACGAGCACATGCCCGTCCGGGTCGACGAGTTCGAACTCCTTGATGTCGTAGAACCGGTCCACGCATTCGGTGGCCTCCCAGCCCTTGTCGACCACGGACTGGCGCAATGTCTCGGCGTCGGTGACGTAGAAGTAGTAGTTGGACTGGGGGAAGCAGCCGTCGACCTTCCTGTCCTCGGGAATGTAGGAAGGGCTTGCCAGCATGACTGCCGTCCGGCCGTTGCGTAGGGAGGCCCAACCGCTGCGGCCGACGTCGTCCATGCGGCCCTTGACCTCGAAGCCGAGGACTTCGGTGTAGAAGCCGATGGAGGCCTGGACGTCGTCGCACATCAGCATGGGGACCAGATCGAGGAATCGGGAGTCAGTCATCGCTGTCGCCGTTTGGAGTTGTGGGAAGGTGGGCCAGGAACTCATCCACGGCGCGCCACACGCCGGGATCGTACATGAACTCGAAGTGGGAAACCTCGAACGTGCGCAACTCCACGCGTTGCTTCGCGGCGGCATTGATCGCGTCGACCATCGCCATGTTCTCCGTCAGCGGAATGATGTTGTCCCGAGGAGAGGCGATCACCAGGGTTCGCGGCAGAGCCGCGGCCGCGGTTTCGGCGGAGAAACGATGGCGAAGCAGGGGACCGACCGGGATGAACGGCAGACTGCGCTTGGCGATGTGCTCGACGCTGCGGTAGGGACTGACCAGGACGAGGGCGTCGGGTCCCACCTGTTGCGCCGCGAGCGCGGCAATCCCGGATCCGAGGCTCAAGCCGAACAGCACGAGCGGTCGGTTCGGAAACTCGCCGCGTGCCCATTCGCTGACGGCGATGGCGTCACGGAGCAACGTGCGTTCCGATGGGCTTCCCGTGCTGTCCCCGTAGCCGCGGTAGTTCACCAGCACGGTGGTCGCTTTCCGGCCAGCCCAGTTGTCGACGTTGCCCGACAACTCCTCGGCATTGCCGCCGAAGTAGACGATGATCGGTCCCGGGGACTTCGCGTTGACGACCCAGCCGCGTAGGACGGCATCGCCGCGGTCGCTCTCGATGGGCGCCGCTGGCGGGTTCCAAGGTGTCACGGCGACAGCCCGGGGGTGGAAGATGAGTCGCTCCTGGAACGCCCAAAGCAGCCCGCAGATGCCGATGTAGGCGCCGACGACGGTGAGGATGATCGGCATGGCTCGGCGCAGGTACTTCAAAGGGCCGTGTCGGATGAGCCGAACAGGTCCCGGAAGTTGTCCGCGAAGAAACGCGCCTGGTCTCCGTCCGCCGTGCCGTCGAGGGTGCGGCGGAAGCGCCCGATGGGATCCCGACCGCCTTCCGCATGGGGATAGTCGGACGAGAACAGGTACAACTCGGCCATGGACTCGCGGATGAAGGCGCCCACGTCCTCGAAGGGGTAGGGGGTGAAGCGAAGCTGCTCGCGGAACTGTTCGGAGGGCTTCCTCGAGAACTCGGCGAGATACGGCTCCGAGCGCGCCCAGATGTCCACGGCGTGGTCCAGGCGGCGAATCGTGTCCGGTACCCAGCCGGCACCCAACTCGATGACGCCGCCCTTCAGATCGCGGAATCTCTCCAGCACGCCGTCCAGCACCAGTACCGAGATGAACCTCTGCGCCGACTGGAAGATCACGGTGAGGTCCTTCGAGCCGATCACCTCGACGCCGCCGCGGGCGGTTCGGCGTTCCGGGTGGCCGTCGTTCATCCACTCGTCGGCAACGGCGAGGGACGAACTGCCGACGTGCAGGATGAACGGTGTGGCCGATTCCGCGAGTCGCCGCCAGATCGGGTCGTGCAGCGGGTGTCCCGGGGAACGTCCACCGGGGGCGCGGGACGGAATCCAGATCGCCCCGAGATCGAGGCGAAGGGCTTCGTCGATGAGGGCCAGGGCAGCGTCGGAATCGTCCAGCGGCGCGAGACCGACGCCGATCAGGCGTGGATCGCCTTCACAGAATTCCGCCATGGAACGGTTGTGGGCCCCGGCCGCGGCTTGGCGGACATCGGGGTCGGGCTCGTTGAATACCTTGGTCGCGCAGAACGACGAAAACACCACCTGGCGCCCGAAACCCAGGAGATCCAGTGCCAGGCCGCGTTCCTTGCCGTTGAAGGCACCGAGGGCGTCGTGCCATTTGGGACCGCGAGTCAGACGATCCCCCAAGGCGACCCTTTCCGCCACGGTCTCCGGCGTATGCGCCGCCGCGCCCCGGTAGGACTGCATGGTTTCGCCCACGTCGGCAAGCCGGATTTCGCCGAGCGTCGGAATGCGGTCGCGCATGGAGCGCTCGACGTTCCTCGTCAGGAAGTCCGGCAGCTCCATCAGGTGGCTGTCGGCGTCGAGGACGACCGGCACGCCGGGTGCCGCACTCGACGCATACGTCATGGGTTCTCGCTCATCAGGCGAATATCCCGCAGTGCTGGCGGCGGGTCAACGCTCAAGGCAGCTACTCAAGGTGGCTAGCCGCCACCATGGCCCTTGTCGATTCGTCGGAGCTCCGGGAACCACACACCGAGGGCGGCCATCGACGCCGCCAGCAGCAGGGCGCTCCCCAGGAGGGCGGGAGCAATGCCGGCGACCTCCGCGGCGCCGGCGATGGGGATCATGCCGAGGGGCATGACGCCGAAGCTCATCATCATGATCGACATGACGCGGCCACGAACTTCCGGTGCGATCGCAAGGGTGACCACGCTCATGTTGAGCGAGCCCACCAAGGAACCGAAGACGCCGGTCACGATGCCGAACCCTGCGGCGATCATGAGCGTGGGGGAAAGCGCGAAGCCGACCAGGCCGAGTGCCCACAGGTAGCACCCCGCGAACATCACCCGGCCCTTGCCGCCGATGTCGCCCAGGCGCGCCAGCGCCAGCGATCCGCCTAGCGAGCCGATGCCCATGGCGGTCATCAGGTAGCCGAGACTTTGCGGGTCGCCGTCGAGAATCTCCTTGTTGAACACCGGTGCCAGGAACGACGGCGCGAAGCCGAACATCATCGGCACGATACCCATGATGAGTAGGCCCAGAACAAGCCGCTCGCGGCGCATGTAGCGGAAGCCCTCGGCGATGTCCTCCAGTGCCTTGGTGCCCGTCCGTTGACTGGGTGTCCCCTGGTAGTCGAGCATCGCGGTCGCCACCACGGAGACCAGATACATGCCGGCGATCACGAACAACACGATGCCGACACCGGTGGCCGAGGCGTTGTCGCCCCCCGCGAACCAGGCGATCAGCCAGCCGGCCAACGCGGGTCCCGCGACCCGGGCCATGGAGTAGGTGGCGCTCTGCAGGGCCATGGCGTTGACCATGGTTTCGCGTGGCACCAGCTCGGGTACGACGGCGGCGCGGGCAGGCATGGAGAACGACATCACCGTGCCGTTGAACAGGCCGAAATAGATGAAGTGCCAGAACGTCACGTCCCCCCGGTAGACGATGACGGCCAGGGCGACCGTGGCGGCCGCGTTGATAAGCTGCGCGCCGACCATGATGGGCTTTTTGCGTACCCGGTCGGCGATGACGCCGCCCCACAGGGAGAAGACGAGGGACGGCAGCATGAACGACAGCACGACCCAGGTAAGGGCCAGCGGCGACGCGGTGATGTCGTAGATCAGCCATCCCCGGGCGACCATCTGCATCTGCATGGCGAAGCTGGCGATGAGATTGGCGATCCACAGCAGGCGGAAGTCCGGAATCGCCAAGGCCTGGAACATCGCCGTCCGGCTTGTCAGGCTCGCTCGCGAGGTGACGGCGGCCGCTTCGCCGATCTTGGACGCCGTTGCGGGTGATGCTGGCCAACCCGGTGGTGGTGGCTTGGGGGAGTCGATCGGAGATCACCGGCTGGCGTTCGAACGATCATGTTACGTCATCGGGTAGGCGACCTCGCCGTTACCCACGAAGTGCGACGGGCTGGTAGGGTAGGACGACACGCTTGGAGGAGTGCTCATGGGACCGAATATCCGCCGTCGTTTCTGGCTCGGGGTCGTGCCGGCGACCGCATTGATGCTCGCGGTTGCACCGCTGGCCGAAGACATCGTTCGCCGCGGCGGCGACATCGGCGACTCGCCGCGTCTGAGTCTGAAGGACGCCTTGGACGACCCCGAGGCGCATGCGGACCGAACCGTCGTCGTCGAAGGCAAGGTCGACAAGGTCTGCCAAGTGAAGGGTTGCTGGTTGGAGCTGATGCCTGCTGACGAGAGTCGCGGCGTCCGGGTGACGTTCGAGAACTACGGCTTCTTCGTGCCGAAGGACTCCATGGGCTGGAACGCGCGCATGAAGGGCAAACTCGTCCGCGAGGAGTTGTCCAAGCGGGATGTGGATCATCTCGTCGGCGAAGGCGCTACCCTGTCTCCGCAGGCCGACGGCACCGCCGTCCAATACAGCTTCGTGGCGAGCGCCGTGGAGCTTCGCCGACCTGTAACCGAGGAGACCGAGGGGTAAGTGCGATGCGCCTACAACTCGCCCTCAACGTTCAGGATCTCGACACCGCCGTCGACTTCTACACGAAGATGTTCGGCGTGGCGCCCGCCAAAGTGAGGCCGGGCTACGCCAACTTCGCCATCGACGAGCCGCCGCTGAAGCTCGTGCTGTTCGAGGACCCGCAGGCCCACGAGCGTCTCAATCATCTCGGTGTCGAGGTCTTCGAGGATGCCGATGTGGGTGACGCCAGGGAGCGTGTTGCCACGGCGGGAATCCAGCACGTCAATGAACGGGACACCACCTGTTGCCATGCCCGTCAGAACAAGGTCTGGGCGCGTGAGCCCGACGGTCTGCGCTGGGAGTGGTACCGGGTGATCGAGGACGTCGACTAGGGGTCCACGCGCCTCCTTCTCCGGGTAGGGCAGGGCGATCAACTGCAGCCGATGATGGCATGCGGTTTCTGAACCCCGCCTGAACGCGGGCGATCCGTGTCTAGCGAGGCTCCGCCTCAGAACGACGAGACCGTAGGGGACGCCCTTGTGGCGTCCCGTCCGATCAAACCGAGGCCATCCGGAAACGAAGACGGGCGACCACAAGGGTCGCCCCTACGGGTTGAGGAACGCCTTGACGTCCTCCTGCGCGTGGTAGCGCTCGGCGATCGGGAAGCGGAAGATCCGCGCGGCATTGAGACCGAGGATCTTGGCCCGTTCGGCGTCGGTGAGCTGGTCCATGGTGCGCTCGATGGCCTGTGCGGAGTGCGGCCAGGTGCCTTCGTGGTGCGGGTAGTCGTTGGCCCACAGGAAGTTGTCGATGAGATCGTGCTCGCGGGCGAGATCGAGGCCCGGCTTGTCCTCCTGGAAAGTGGCGAAGCCGCACGCCCGGAAATGGTCGCTGGGCATCCGCGCGAGCTTCGGACGGACGAACATGTGGTGCTTGCGGTAGGCCTCGTCGAGCGCCCAGATCGTCCACGGCACCCAGCCGATGCCGGCTTCGACGCTGCCGAAACGTAGCTCGGGGAATCGCTCCAGCACGCCAGACGCGCACAGGTTGGCGATGGGTTCCATGGTCGGCGCCAGGGAGTGGACGGCGTAGTTGACCACGGCGCCGCCGTTGCCGCGGGAGGTGCGCGGGTCGCGGCCGGTGGAGACGTGGAAGGTGATCGGCAGATCGACCTCGGTGATGCACGCCCACAGCGGATCGAACTCCGGCAGGTTGTAGTTCGGATGCTCGTGGTCCGGCGGACCCCAGACCGGCTTGCAGGGCAGCGCCAGACCCCGGAAACCGAGCGCCGCGACGCGCTGGACCTCGCGGATGGCGCCGTCGATGTCCGCCGAGGCGATGCAGCCCATGGGCGAGAGCCGGTCGTTGTAGTCGCCGAAGACCTCCCACGCCCAGTCGTTCCAGACCCGGCACATGGCCTGGCTGAACTCGGGATCGGGAGTCGCCCAGATGGTGAGCCCCTTGTTGGGGAACAGCACCTCGGCGTCCACGCCGTCGCGGCCGAGATCGGCCAGGCGCTGCTCCGGGGTCTCGCCGGCGCCGTTGCGCAACCGGTCCTCCCCCTCGAATGCGATATTGCGGATGCGTACGGGCCGGAAGCCCTCGGTCTTCTGGAACTTCCGGCCCGCCGCATCGACGGCGACGCCGGGCAGGCGGTCGCGGTACTTGGCGTCGATACGCCTACGCCAGAGGTCGGCGGGTTCCTGCACGTGGCCGTCGGTGGACACCATGAAGTACTTGTCGGGGTCGTCGGCACGAGCGGTGCGCGTCCAGCCTTTGATTCCGGGCGTGTCCAGGCGCCATGCGTTGTTCTCGTCGACTGGACTCGAATGCGTTTCCACAGAGTGCCTCCCCAGGTGGATTGACTACTGTAGCGTATCGGCCGGGGGTTGGGAGACCGGCAATGAGGCAATGAGGCGACGGATCAGTCGCGTGGCTAATTTCCCACGCCGAGAGTGGTCGATCGCCTACATCGATCCGACCGAGCCGCAGGTACAGTCGCCCATGGTGGCCTCACTCCTCGCCCAAGGATCCACAGGGGTATGATCGAATCCATCGAAATCGCTCCAACGACGATGACACGGGTGGACAAGCCAAAGCGCCGGCGCCTGACGGTGGATGACTTCGCGAAGATGTGCGAGGCGGGAATCCTCACCACCGACGACCGTGTCGAACTCATCGATGGAGAGCTGATCGAAATGCCGCCAATGGGTCCCGAGCACGCGGGTATCGTGAACCGGCTTGCGAACGTCCTCCCCGCTCTCGTGTCGCGGATCGCCGATGTGCGGACGCAGTCATCGGTTCAGCTGACGAGGTTTACCCAGCCGGAACCGGACTTGGCCGTCGTCAGCCGGGATGAGCATCTCTATCTGCAGCGTCATCCGCGCCCGGACGATATCCTCATCGCCATCGAAGTCGCGGACTCGACTCTTGCCCACGACCGGCAACAGAAGATGCCGCGCTATGCTGCCGCCGGTGTTCCCGAAGCATGGCTCGTCGATGTCCGAGCCCGTTCGATCACCGTGTATACCGGGCCGGGCACGAGTGGTTATGGGACATCGCGGACCCTGGCGTGGACCGAGGAACTGGTCGCGACCGCGGTTCCGGGACTCAAGCTCGTGTTCGAGGAGATTCTACCGGAGGCGCTCTTCCCGGACCGTCACGAATCGTCTGCGGAGTAGCAGAGCGCCCCCATGTTCCATGCCTGGGCCGACGAGAACGCCGCGCGGCCGCCCTCGGCGAACAGGCGGGTGTAGCGGCTGCCGGCCAAGGTGGGATAGATCCGTCCCGTGAGCGCCAGGCGGTCGTTGGCGTAGACCTCGATGATCGATGCATCCAGGAACACCGTGAGATGCAGCGTGTCGTCCTGATCCAGCGTGCAGGGTGCGGTCTGTACCGGCACATCGCGGGGCGGGGGCTGCTTTGCGTAGATGGGAAAGCCCCGGAACACCGCCGGGTCGAGACTCGAGCGTGTCGAATCGATCGACAGCGTGTGTGCGATGGCGTCGAACACGATGCGGGTCTCCTCGATGCGGTTCGGGGCGGCGCGGACGCTCAATCCCATGCGCCGGGCACCCCGTGGCTGGATGGCGACTCGGAGTTCCAGGTGGTCGCCGGCCAATTCGGGGCAGAGGCGCTCTTCGGCGTCGAGTTCCATCGCCCGGGTCTCGCGGTGGTTGCCGCGCAGCAGCTCGAGGTCGCGCGCCGGTTCGATCATCAGCGCTTCGGAACCCGTCGCCGTGAGCACCCGGGGTAGGGTCATGGTCGCGAACTGGTCCGTGCCGCGGTGGCGTTGGGGTGTCGCCCAGGCCCAGACGACACGCCGCCCCATGTCGTCCACCAGTGATTCGGGCGCGAAGCACGCACCGCCCGGATAGTTCATGCGGTGGTGGCTGTCGGCAACGAACGTGCCGGCCCGGTAGCGGCCGAGGTAGTACCGGGCACCCCTCGGGTGGCTGATGCACATCAGGACGTGCTGGTCGCCGAGCTTGAAGAAGTCCGGGCAGGCACAGTCCTCGTTGGCATCCGTCCAGTTGGGATTCGGGTTGTAGAACGGCCGTTGGTACTCCCAGTGTTCGAGGTCCTCCGAGGTGAACAGGTAGGCCGTGTCCCTGATGTCGTGGGGTTTGACGCGGCCACCGAGAATGACGTGGTAGACGTCGTCGGCCAGCCACGCGTGGGGATCGAAGACCCGGTACACGTCGAAGTTCGGCTCGCCGCGCTTCGGTTGGACGATCACCGGGTTGGCGGGATGACGCCGCCAGCGTAGGAGGTCGTCGTCTTCGGCGAAGGCGATGCAGATGCCGGCCCGGTCCCCGTAGTAGACGAGGGCAGGGACGCCTTCCCGCGTGACCAGGGCGCAACCCGAGTAGATGCCCTGTTCCGGGACGTCGGGTTCGGGCCTCAGCGCCGGCGGATGGAGCTGCCAGTGCACGAGGTCGCGGCTCGACGCGTGGCCCCAGCAGTCGCGCCCGCGGGTCAGCGTGGGATCCTGGTAGATGTAGAAGAGGTGGTAGCGACCCCGCCAGAACAGGCAGCCGTTGGGATCGAACGGAGCGCACGGACCCTCGGGCGCGACGAAGTGGTAGCGCGGTACGTGGCGATCTTCGCGGCCGGCCATGTATCGAGCGCTTCTTTGCGGTATTTTCGTGCCGGGAGAGGGAGTCTAAGCCGAAGTGGAATACGAAGGGGCGCTCACCGGCCTGAAAGTCCTCGACGTCGCCGGCACCATCGCCAGTGGTTACTGCGGCAAGCTGTTCGCCGATCACGGTGCCGACGTGGTCAACGTCGAGCCGCCCGACGGTGGGTTCGCCACGCGCCGCGAACCGCCGTTCATCCCAGGCGTCCTGGCTCCGGAGAACAGCGCTCTGCACGCCTATCTCAACACCAACAAGCACAGCGTCGCACTCGCCGCCGAGGCCGAGCCGGAGCGGCTGGCCGCTCTGGCCGACGGCTGCGACGTCGTCCTCGACGCAGGGCGGTTCGACTGCGCGGACTTCCCCACGGCAGCCCCGGAGGTCGTCGTCTCCACCATCACCTGGTTCGGTCGCCATGGCCCGTATAGCGGCTTCAACGGCAGCGGCAGCGTCTGCTGGTCGCTTGTCGGGATGGTCAGAAACGTCGGTCCCGAGGAAGGGCCGCCCCTGGTCGCGGCCGGTTGCGGGGCGGAGATCGTCGGCGGCCTGACCGCCTACATCGGTACCCTGGGGCAGGTCATCGCCAGGCGCATGGGGAACGCCGCCGGCCCGGTGCGCCTGGATACCAGCATCCACGAAGCCAACCTGTGCTTCACCGAGGTCGGTGGCGTTGGCGGCTACCGCAGCGGTCGTCGCGGCAAGCGCCTCGGCATCAATCGCTTTGCGCCCACCTATCCGTTGGGTGTCTACGCCTGCGCCGACGGCTGGCTCGGGGTGACGGCGCTCACGCCGCGGCAGTGGAAGAGCTTCTGCCTGCTGCTGGCCATGGATCGGTACGCGGACGAACCGGGCTACCAGACGGCGATCGGCCGGTTGATGGACTACGACACGCTGGAACCGATCATCCGACAACGCGCCCTCAAGCGCTCGGCGGCCGAACTCGTCGAGCGCGGCCAGGCGCTGCGCATCCCGTTGGCCCCGGTGCCGACCATGGAGGAGCTGTTCGGCGTCGACCAGTACGTCGCCCGCGGTGCGTTTGCCGAGATCAACTGCGACGGCACCCGGTTCCAGGCGCCGGTGACGCCCTTCCGGCTGTTCACGACCCCCGCCGTGCGCGGTGGCCGGGTGGCGAACCTCGGCGAGTCCAACGCGGAGTGGTCCACGTGAGTCGCCCGGGACTGCTCGCCGGTCTGCGCGTCGTGGACCTCTCCATGGGCTGGGCGGGACCGCTCGCCGCCCGTCATCTCGCCGACATGGGTGCGGACGTGATCAAGGTCGAGGGCTGCGTGCGCTTCGACTGGTGGCGGGGATGGGAGGCGACCGAGGAGTGGATTAACGACAACGGCGCCGAAAAGAACCCGGCGTTCAACATGGTCAACCGCAACAAGCGGGACCTGACGCTCGATTTGTCGTCGCCTGCCGGCAACGATCTGCTGAAACGACTGGTCGCGATCGCCGATATCGTGGTCGAGAACTATTCGGCGGGGGTGCTGCCGAAGCTGGGCCTCGACTACGGCGTGCTGTCGGCGGTGAATCCGTCACTGGTGATGATCTCCATGCCGGCGTTCGGCACCCGTGGTCCCTGGTCGAGCTATCGGGCGTACGGTTCCACGGTCGAACAGGCATCGGGTCTGCCGCATCTTTCGGGTAGAGCAGACGATCCGCCGACCATGGTGCATGTCGCCCTGGGGGACTCCGTCGGCGGTCTGAACGGTGCGGCGGCGCTGTTGACGGCGCTCTACAACAAGCACCGCACGGGCCGTGGCCAGCACCTCGACCTGTCGCAGTCGGAGGGCCTGTTCCCACTCGGCGCCGAAGGCATCCTCGCGCAGGCGGTGAACGGCGAACCGCCGCCGCGCCGGGGCAACCGTTCGGCCCGGCATGCGCCCCACGGCGTCTACCCATGCGCCGGAGAAGACGAATGGATCGCCATCTGCATTCGCTCCGAGGACGAGTGGTCCGCATTCTCGTCCTTCACGGACATCGGCGACTATGGCGACGTGGCCGATCGCCTGGACCGCGTCGACGAACTCGACCGCGCGGTGGCGGATTTCACGTCGGGTCAGGTGGCCGAGGTGCTGATGCTGGAACTCCAGCAACGGGGCGTCGCCGCGGGTCACGTGGTCAGCGGCCTCGAACTCGGCACGGACCCGCATCTCGTCGCGCGCGGCTTCTGGAAGCTGATGGAACGCGATCATGTCGGTGTGTTGCCGCATCCGGCACCGCCCTACCGGGTGGGTGAGGAACCGTTCGACATCGACCGCCCGGCACCCACCCTGGGCCAGCACAGCCGCGAGGTGCTCACCGAACTGCTGGGTCTGACCGATGCCGCTGTGGACGATCTGGAACGCCAAGGCGTCGTCGGCACGAAACCCCGGCTCTAGCCCGCATTTCTCACCAGTGGCCGCGATGATGCGCGCCCTTGCGGGCGCGTTCGAGGATTTTGGCCCCGTGCGCGTACTCGCGACCGAGAGCCCTCAGCCGGGGAGCGCGGTTGGCGGTTGTAGTAGAGTCGTCCAGTCGCAAGCACCCGGACCACCCGTCGAATTCATCCCATGAACGCGCCGCTCGACGGCATCCGCGTCATCGACGTCACCACGCGCTGGGGAGAACTCGCCGGTCGCGTGTTGGCGGAACTCGGGGCGGAGGTGTTCAAGGTGGAGCCGCCCGACGGTTGCGAGTCCCGGCGTCTCGGGCCTTTCGCAAGAGACGCAGCGTCTGACGCCGAAGGCGAGTCGCTCTACTGGGCGAGCGTGGGGGCGGGCAAGAAGAGCATCGTCGCCGACGAGATCGAACCTCTCCTCGCGGACGCGGATGTGTTCATCGAGTCCGGACGTCGCGCCGACCTGTCGGCGGTATATCCCCAACTGGTCCACGTCTCGATCACGCCGTTCGGCTGCACCGGACCCATGGCCCAGACGCCGGCCGCGGAAGTCACGGTGGAAGCGGCCGGCGGCCTCGTCGGTCTGCAGGGCGACGGCGATCGGGAACCCCTGCCCATGGGCGCCATGCCCCAGGCGGCCTTCCACGCCGGCGTGCAGGCGGCGGCCGATGTCCTGGTCGCGCTCTATGAACGCGACCAGTCCGGTCTCGGCCAGCACCTCGACGTGTCGGCCCAGGCCTGCGTGGTGTGGACGTTGATGAACGCCACCGGCTATCCGCCGAACACGGGCCGCAACCCGCCCTTCAGCAGCGAGGATCGCGCCCAGGTTCCCGCGGCGTCGACCCCGGCACCACGACTGCGCCTTCCCGGTCTCGTTTCGTGCCGAGACGGCCTGATACAGGTGCGTTTCCAGATGCGGGTCATCGGCGAGCGCACCTTCGACAGCCTGTTGCGCTGGGTGGAGGCGTCCGGCGCCGATGTTCCCGAGTCCGTCCGCGGGCTCGATCTCCATGCCTGGATGGCGACGCTCCGGGCGGGCCAGTTGGACCTTGAGGCGACACAGACGGCGGCGGATCTGATCGTCGAACTGCTGGCCACCAAAACCAAGCAGCAGATTCAGCAGTACTCGGCCGACCATGGTCTGACGGTGGCGGCCGTTCATACCGTGTCTGACCTGCTCCGCGACCCGCATCTCGCCGATCGCGGCTTCTGGATCGGGACGCCGCGCAAAGACCGTGGATCCCGTTTGATGCATGCCGGGCCTTTCGCACGGATGTCGCGCACGCCGCTTCGGCTGGACCGCTCTGCGCCCGCCTTGGGATCGTCCGCGCCACCGGTCCCTCGGCAGCCGACCAGGATCGAACCGCATCCCAGGGACGCTCCATTCGCCGGTCTCAAGGTGGCCGACTTCAGCTGGGTAGGCGTCGGCCCGATGATCGGCAAGGCCTTGGCGGACCACGGCGCGACGGTGGTACGCATCGAGTCCGCCAGCCGAGCTGATCTGCTACGCACGGTGCCGCCGTTCAAGGACGGCGAGCCGGGGCTGGACCGAGCCCAGTTCATGGCCAACTTCAACACCTCCAAGCTGGGCATGACGGTGGATCTCAAGAACCCCCAGGGTCCAGGGCTCGCGCGGCGCATGGCGGACTGGGCCGACGTCGTCCTGGAGAGCTACTCTCCGGGAACCATGGCCCGTTTCGGGCTCGACTGGGAGACGCTTGCAGCCGACCGTGACGACCTCGTCATGCTGTCCACTTCGATCCGCGGTCAGACGGGACGGGAACGGGGGTACTCGGGCTACGGTGGCCAGGGCGCCTGTATCGCGGGTCTGTACGAACTCGTTGGCTGGCCCGACCGGAATCCCTGCGGGCCTTGGGGCGCCTACACGGACTTCATAACACCGCGTTTCGGTATTTGCGCGGTGGTCGCGGCCTTGATGCACCGGCGACGCACCGGGCTCGGCCAACACATCGATCTCGCCCAGGTGGAGTGCGGCATCCGCTTCCTCGAGCCGCTGATTCTCGACTACGCGGTGAACGGTCGCATCGCGGAACGTCTCGGCCAGGGATCGCCGAGCCTCGACCCGCACGGCGTGTTCGCGTGTGCGGGCGAGGAGCGCTACCTGGCCCTTGGCGTGGAGACGGACGCGGAGCGCGCCGCCCTGGGTCGTGTGACCGGCGGGACATCGGTCGCCGACTGGTGCCGTGACCGCGACGCCTTCGAAGCGGCCGACGCCTTGCAGAGCGCTGGTGTGCCGGCCTACGTGGTGATGCGCCCCAGCGACCTCTACGAGGATCCCCAGCTCGAGCACCGCGGTTTCTTCGTCACTCTGGACCATCCGGTCATGGGACCGACGCCCTACGACGGTCCCGCGACGATCTACTCGCGCACGCCCCAGCAGCTGCGCTCCGCCGCGCCGTGCCTGGGCCAACACAACGACCAGGTACTTCGCGAGTGCCTGGGTATGGAGGACGAGGAGATCGAGCGACTTCGTGAGGCTGGTGCTCTAGGGAAGGTCTGATTAAGGCCTTCCCTAGCGCGGCACAGGGATGTGCCTCACGTCTCGATTGGATTGCCGGGATCGGTGATCCACTCGCTCCATGAACCGGGGTACAACGCCGGTTCGCGCAAGCCCGCATGGACCATGGCGAGCACATTGTGCGCCGCGGTCACGCCAGACCCGCAGTAGCACACCACGGGTTTGCCGCCTTCGCCGGCCAGCAGCGTCCCGAACCGGTCGCGCAGAGAGGCCGGCTCGAGAAAACGGCCGTCGGCGGCGAGATTGTCTTGGAACGGGGCGTTGAGCGCGCCGGCGATGTGGCCGGCCTTGGGGTCGATGGTCTCGTTCCGGCCGTGGAACCGGTCCTTGGCGCGGGCGTCGAGCAGCGTCCACGTGCCGTCGTCCACATGCTCGCGGACCACGGGCATCGACACGGGTGGGATGGCGGCCGCTGTCGCCGACGCTCGTTGCCCGCCGCGGTTCCTGCCTGTTCGAGCCAACCAGGCCTGGTAGCCGCCGTCGAGGACCGCGACCCGCGGGTGACCGGTCCACCGGACCATCCACCACAGACGGGCGGCGAACATGCCGCCGGCGTCGTCGTACGCCACCACCTGGCTGTCGTCATCCACGCCGTGGGAGCGCAGCAGGGCGCGAAACGTATCCTGGTCCGGCAGCGGATGCCTACCGGTCCGACCCGGCTCGACGACGCCCGAGAGATCTCGGTCCAGGTGCAGATAGGAGGCACCGGGAATGTGGTGTTCCTCGAAGCCCCGCGCTCCGGCCTGCGGATCGGCAAGATCGAAACGGCAGTCGAAGATGCGCACGTCGGACGAGGCGAGAGCTGCCAGGTCCTGTGCGCCGATCAGGGTGGTGTACATGTGACCGCCTCCATGGTCAGATCATCGAGCGTAACGCAAGGCGCGCCCAGCGAGAGGAAGCATCCCATGGCCCTGAGAACGAGCACCACACATCCCTTGGGAATCGACGCCATGCGCTGCGGTAGCGGCTGGATCGGCATGACCCGGTGCCCGGGCACGAAGGGTGGGAGCCGCTTCGGGGGTGGATTGGACCGGGACTTGAACGTGGACATCGGCGTGATCCGTGACTGGGGCGCCACGGCGCTGGTCTCGCTGGTCGAGTCGTCGGAGCTTGCCTTGCTGGGGGTTCCCGACCTGGACACGGTGGCGGAAGCCGCAGGTCTCGAATGGCACCACCTGCCCATCGTCGATGCCCGCGTGCCGGAGGCGGATTTCGAGCGTCTATGGACCTACTCCGGCCACGTACTGCGCGCCAGGTTGACGGCGGGGGAGCGCATCGTGGTGCATTGCCGTGGAGGCTATGGACGCACCGGGACCGTGGCGGCCCGGCTCGCCATCGAGTTCGGCGAGCCGCCAGCGCAGGCTCTGGCCCGCGTGCGGGCAAGCCGCGAGGGGACGGTCGAGACGCACGCGCAGGAAGCCTATGTGCTGCGCCAGCGACCCGTCGGGGCGGCCGATGCGCGCTACGCGGATCGCGTCCTCGGCTGTCTGCTGGGCGGTGCCGTGGGGGATGCGCTCGGCTATCGGGTGGAGTTCGACTCGCTGGAGTCGATTTGCGAGGACTTCGGTCCTCGGGGAATCCAGGCACCCGTCGTCAACAACCACGGCGAAGTGGAGGTCAGCGACGACACGCAGATGACGCTGTTCACGGCGGCGGGGCTGCTTTCGGGAATCGGCGAAGATCGCACGGTCGACCGAGCCGTGGAGGCGGTTCGCGAGGAGACGCTGAACTGGCATGCGATGCAGATGGGTCGCAAGACTTCCGCCACCGCGGGCGGACTCGTGCAGTACGCGGCGCTTGGCAAGTCCCAGGCCCCCGGAAATACCTGCATGGGTGCATGCACGCTAGGCGCCCGGGGCTCCCCGGAGCATCCGATCAACAACTCCAAGGGCTGCGGTGGCGTCATGCGGGTCGCCCCCGTCGGACTGTGCCTGGAACTCGACGACAAAAGTGCGTTCGAACTCGCCGCACGGTGCGCGGCGCAGACCCACGGCCATCCGTCCGGCTATCTGACCGCCGGGGTGCTGGCCGCGGTCGTCAGACGGGTTGTGGACGGTTCGGCGCTGCGCGAAGCGATCGAGTCCGCGCTGGACGTCGCCCGGCGGTGGGACGCTGCCGGCGAAACCGTCGATGCCGTGGAACACGCGCTCGAACTCGCCGAGGACGAGGGGCTTGTCCCGGCTCGGGCGATCAGTCAGCTTGGCGAGGGATGGGTCGGCGACGAAGCGCTCGCCATCGGCCTGTATTCGGCGCTGGTTGCCCCGGACTTCGTCACGGCGGTCCGCATGGCAAGCAACCACGACGGCGACAGCGACTCCACGGCCTCGATCGCGGGGCAGATCCACGGAGCCTGGAAGGGGCTCGCCGGCGTTCCGCATGACTGGTTAAGCCGCCTTGACGTGCTCGAGGCGCTGCTCGACGTCGCCGAACGCATGATCGCGGTTCACACGGGCGGGCGCTAAGAATGCTCTGATCAAGCCATCCCTGGCTTGATCAGAAACGCAAAAGCAAGAACGCGGTCTTTTTTTGCTTGCAAATTCAATTCCTTGCGTCCTTGAATTTGGCGGCACATCCCTGTGCCGCGCTCGGGAAGGTCTTAATCAGACCTTCCCGAGCGGCACCTACTACACGCTGCCCACGACATCGTCGCGGAATAGTTCGTCGATGCCGGACGGGCCGAAGCCGAGTTCGGCGAGAATCTCCCGGGTGTGTTCCCCGAGACGCGGCGGCGGGCGTTCGGCGCGCAGTTCGGCGTGCGCGAACCGCCACGGGAAGCCGCCGTAGCGGTGTTCGCCGAGGTCCGGGTGGTTCTGCCGCACAAACCAGTCGCGCGCGGCGAACTCCGGGTAGTCGAGGATCTCGAGCACGTCGAGTACCGGGGCTGCGGGAACCCCGGCGCCGACCAAGGCGGCCACGGCGTCGTCGCGCTCCCGGGCAACCGACCATGCCGCGATCCGCCGGTCGATCTCGTCCTCGGCGGCCCGCCGCTCGGCAAGCGTCCGTAGACGGTCCGGGGCAATCCCGATCACCCGCGCGGCCGTCTGCCAGTCGTCGTCGTGCCGGCACGCCAGGGCGAGCCACTGGTCGTCGCCGCGCACCGGGTAGACCCCGTGGGGCACCATGAGTGGATGGCGGTTGCCCCAGCGCACGTTCGGCTCGCCGGCGCCCGCCTTGACGAGTTCCTCGCCGATATAGGGCACGGCGGCGGCGATCATGGAACCGGTCACCGCCTGGCCCTCGCCGGTGAGGTCGCGATGCACCAGCGCCAGCAGCGTGCACGCGGCCATCTTCAGCCCGGTGATGGCGTCCATCTGGTAGAACCCCATCACCATGGGCTGTCCATCGCGATAGCCGAACAGGGCGTCCCACCCGGCCATGGCCTCGATGGTGGCGCCGTTCGCCTTGAAGTCCGCATACGGGCCGGTATCGCCGTAGCCCGACCAGGACACCGAAATGATGTCGCCCTTGAGGGCTTCGAGGGCGGCGTGGTCGAGACCGAATTTGCGCATCACGCGAGGCGTGTAGTTGCTGGTCACGATGTCGGCAGTGCGGATCAGGTCCCCAACCACCTCCAAGCCCCGCTCGTGGTTCAGATCGACGGCGATGTCGCGTTTGTTGCGGTTGGTGCTGGCGAAGTTGGCGCTGCTATTGACCGGCTGTGCGTTCGGGTTGGCAAGCGTCCCCGTCGGCAGCCGCGAGTGGCGCCAGACGTCGGGCCGACGATGGCTCTCCACCTTGATCACATCGGCGCCGAGGTCGGCGAGCATCGTGGTCGCGAACGGTCCGATCCAAGCCTGGGTGAAGTCGACGACTCTCACCCCCTCGAGGGGACGACGGGCGTTCGGCTGGTGCGACGCGACCAGTCCGGGCGTTCGCCATCGGCCAGGCGCACTCCTCATCGGCGTCAGCCGGGCCGGGGCGATTCGGCCCAGGGTCGCCGGCATCCCGGGATACGCGGTGGTGCCTTGTGCCGGATCGTCGAGCGTTCGGAAGTACTCCAGGGCACGCATGTGTTCATTGCCGAGAAGCGCCGTCGGACTCTGGAACAGCCCGATACGGGGTGCGCCCACGGCGATCATCGCCTTGAAGAACGCCTCGGCGCTCTGTCCCTCGCCATGCGCGCGAAGGAACTCGCCCAGGGCCGCCGGGTCGGCACTGCGTTGGCGGGGCGAGTCAAGATGTTGCGGTACCGCGTCGCGGTCGACGCCGAGGACCGCCAACGCCATCGTGAACGTCGCCTCGTCGGCAAGGCTCAACGAAACGTGGCCGTCGCCGACGGGAAACAGTCGGACTCCGGTGGCGGGACCACCGTGGCGTCGGTCGGCTCGTCCAGCCACCTGGCTTCGCAGGAATGGCGTGATCGACGCGAGCACGTCGAGCCCGCTGGTGACCACGCGCTCGACCTCGCCGGTGACGAGCCGCTTGTGCACCGCCGCCAACGTCGCGCCGAACGCGCTCGCACCGATGATGTACGCGACCAGGTTGGACGGCGCGCGCACCGGCTCGCGGTCGGGACTGCCGTTGATGCCGAGATAGCCGGAGGCGGCTTCGAGCAACAGCGGCGCCGTCGGTGTCCCGTCGAGGACGCCGCCCTCCGCGTAGGGTGCGATCCGCGACACGATGGCGTCGCCGTGGACAAGGCCCAGCCCGTCAAGCTCCTTCGATGGTTGCGCGGTGAGCAACACGTCCGCCCCCTCGGCGTCGGCGAGGCGCGTGATGAGGCGCTTGTTGGCGGACAGATAGCGTTCGGTCGGGCCATCGAGGCGCGCTTCCCCGGACAACCGGAACACGGCCACGTCCGCTCCCCAAAGGGCGAACTGGAGGCCGCAGTAGGCGACGGACGGGTCGGTACCGACTTGAACAACGCGGAGTGGAATCACCGCTGGCCGTATCGGGGTTGTCGAGTCATCGTTGCCAAAATTACCGTTGGGGAGTCCCCGGCGGCAAGGAACCTTGTCTCCCGCGCGCCCCGATCAAGCCCATGAAGGGGCTTGATCGGACGTGCCTAACGGGCGGCGGATTGCCTGGCCTGCTGGATTCGCGTCAGCAGATCCATCGCGTGCAGCGACTCCGCCTTGCCGTACTGCGGGCATTCGCGCAGGTTCGCCGCCAGACAGCGGTGCACCGCCTGGGCCTGGTAGAGGAATCCCTGCTGATTCGGGAAGGCTCTCGCCATGGCGACGTTGCCGGGTAGCGGGTAGTCGAAGCGCGTTTCGGGGGAAGCCGCGTTGCGGGTGCGGTAGCGGGACGGCACGCCGTTGTCGGGCGGCACGCGGATGGTCAGGCTGGTGGGGCAGTGGCCGGGCTGGCCGAGCATGATCCGGCCCTTGGTGCCGGCGATCTCGGTCACTTCGCCGAGTTCGCAGTTGAACGGCGGGAAGGTCAGTACCGCGCACCCCCGATCACCGTACTCGACGATGGCCGCACCGCCCCGGCGCAGGCCGGCGGCGGTGACGTTGGTCACTTGCGTGTCCGCGCCGAAGCCGAGCGGTGCCGCCTGGATCGTGTAGATCGGGTCGAAGAAGTCCGACTGGACCAGCGACACGTCGCCGATGACGCCGGTCTCGATGGCGTGGCGGGCATGCTCCACGGCGGGAAAGAACCGGGTCCACATGGCGTCTTGGAGCATGACGCCCTTCGCCTCGGCGGCGGCGTACATCTCGCGTGCATCGTCGACGTTCTCGGCCAGCGGCTTCTCGCACAGGACATGCTTGCCGGCCTCGATGGCGAGCAGGCTGTGCTCCTTGTGCAGCCGCGTGATCGTGCCGACGTAGACGATGTCGACGTCGTCGGCCGTGACCATCTCGGTGTAGCTGTCGTAGGCCTTCGGGATGTCCAAGGCATCGGCGAATGCCTGGGCGCGTGCGAGTTCGCGCCCCGCTACGGCCGTGACCGTGGCGCCCTTGCAGGCGCGCGTGCTCTCGACCCACTGCGCGGAGATCGAGCCCGCGCCGAGAATGCCCCAGCGTAGCGGGAAGGCGACATCCGCGGCTTCGGTATCGCCACGTCGTACGTCGAGCGGGGTGGAGGGTGGCAAATCGTTGGCAGCCATGTCGTTTCCTTGGTGTTCGGTCAAACGTAGGGCACGCCCTGGGTTTCGACGTAGAGCGAATACAGGGACTGGGATCCCGTCATGAACAACCGGTTGCGCTTGACGCCGCCGAAGCAGACGTTCGAAACCGCCTCCGGCAGATGGATCTCGCCGATCTTGTCGCCGTCGGGCGCGAACACGTGCACGCCGTCGACTCCGTCGCCGCCCCAGCCGGCCGCCGACCAGACGTTGCCGTCGATGTCGATACGGATGCCGTCGGAACTGCAGTTGCCCATGTCGCAGAAGATGCGGCCGTTCGTCAGCGACTTATGGTCGACGATGTCGAACGCACTGATGGTGCGCGGATGTCCGGGCTTGTGGGACGCACCGGTGTCGACGATGTAGAGGATCGAGAAGTCGGGTGAGAACGCCAGCCCGTTGGGCTTGACCAGACTCTCGTCGACCACCATCGCCTGCAGGGTGTCCGGGTCGAGCCGGTAGACACGTTCCGGCAGTTCGAACGGCGCCTTGTGGCCTTCGTAGTTGACGTGGATGCCGTAGCCCGGATCGGTGAACCAGATACCGCCGTCGGCGTGGACCACGACGTCGTTGGGGGCGTTCAGGCGCTTGCCGTCGAAGCTGTCCATGAGCACCTTCACCGTGCCGTCGTGCTCGGTGCGCGTGACCCGGCGGGCACCGTGCTCGCAGGTCACCAAGCGGCCCTGTCGGTCCCGCGTGTTGCCGTTGGCGTTGTCGGCGGGTTGGCGAAAGACCGTGACTTCGCCGGTGATCTCGTCCCAACGCAGAATGCGGTCGTTGGGAATGTCGCTCCACAGAAGGACGCGAGAGTCACCGAACCAGACCGGTCCCTCCGCCCAGCGGCAGCCGGTGTGCAGCCGCTCGACGGCGGCGCTGCCGAGGACGTATTGGCGAAACCGCCGGTCGAGGACCCGGACGGCGGGATCGGGATAGCGGACGGGTTCGTTCCAGTCGCGGCTCACGGCTTCTCCAGCGGGTCGGGAAACGGGCAAGTGTACTAGGGAAGGTCTGATTAAGACCTTCCCTAGCGCGGCACAGGGATGTGCCGCCAAATTCAAGGACGCAAGGAGTTGCATTTGCACGCAAAAAAAGACCGCGCTCTTGCTTTTGCGTTCTGATCAAGCCGGGGATGGCTTGATCAGAGCATTCCTAGTGTCGGGGTGGCTTGGGCCGCCGGGCACTCCGCTACATTCCGCTACAATGCCGCGCGTGTCCGACTCCTTCCACGACCGGCTTAGAGAATCCTGGCGACGTTCGGATTCCGCTCTCTGCGTCGGCCTCGACCCACGACTGGACCGCGTCCCGGCGCATTTCGAGGGCGTATCGGACCCCCTGTTCGCCTTCTGCCGGGAGATCGTCGACGCGACGGCGGATCTCGTATGCGCCTTCAAACCCCAGTTCGCCTACTTCGCCGCGGAACGCGCCGAGGCTCAACTGGAGGCACTGATCGCCTACATTCATCGGGAGCATCCTGGTGTCCCCGTGATTCTCGACGCCAAGCGCAACGACATCGGTTCCACGGCCGCGCAGTACGCGCGGGAACTCTTCGACCGCTACGGTGCCGACGCCGCGACGGTCAACCCCTACCTGGGTTGGGACAGCATCACGCCCTATGCCGGCTACGACGGTCGCGGCGTCGCGATCCTCTGCCTCACCTCGAACCCCGACAGCGCGTGGCTTCAGGATCATCCCGCGAACGCCCCGGCCTATCTGCGGGTGGCGGACATGGCGGCGGAGAACGACCGCGGCAACCTGCTCCTGGTGGTCGGGGCCACCTTCCCGGAGCAACTTGGCAGGGTGCGCGAGAGGGCGCCTGCCCTGCCGTTCCTTGTGCCTGGCGTGGGTGCCCAGAGCGGCGACGTTGGCGCGGTGTTCGCCCGGGGCCTGGACGCTGCGGGAACGGGACTGGTCGTCAACGCGGCGCGCAGCATCATCTACGCCGGCGAGGGGGAGGGCTTCGCCGACGCTGCTCGACGGACGGCGCAGGATCTGCGCGACGAGATGCGCCGGGCGCGCGACGCGGCGACGCGCGCGATGCCCTGACCAATACTCACTGAACGGAGACCGTTGATATGCCCGAAGACGCCAGCTCTGCCTGGGCCGATCCCCTGCTGCTCGACGACCAGCTCGACGACGACGAGCGCATGATCCGGGATACGACCCGCCAGTACGCCCAGGAGAAGCTCATGACGCGGGTCCTGGAAGCGAACCGTCACGAGCGCTTCCACCGCGAGATCATGAACGAGATGGGCGAACTGGGCCTGTTGGGCGCGACCCTGCCGCCGAAGTACGGCTGCGCTGGCGTCAACTACGTCTCCTACGGGCTCATGGCGCGGGAGGTGGAGCGCGTGGACTCGGGCTACCGCTCGGCGATGAGCGTGCAGTCCTCGCTGGTGATGTACCCGATCCACGCCTACGGCAGCGAAGAGCAGCGTGCCAAGTACCTGCCGAAGCTTGCCAGCGGCGAATGGGTCGGCTGCTTCGGCCTCACGGAACCGGACCACGGCTCGGACCCCGGCGGCATGACGACCCGCGCGGAGCCCACTGCGGACGGGTTTGTTCTGAACGGCGCCAAGATGTGGATTACCAACGCACCCATCGCCGATGTCGCGGTGATCTGGGCGAAGCTGGAGGGGCGCATCCGCGGCTTCCTCGTGGATCGCGGCACGCCGGGTTTCTCGACGCCGGCCATCGAGGGCAAGATGAGCCTCAGGTCGTCGTCCACCGGCCAGATCGCACTGGACGACGTGCGCGTTCCCCTGGCCAGTCTGCTGCCCAACGCCGCCGGCTTGAGCGGACCCTTCGGTTGTCTGAACCGGGCCCGTTTCGGCATCGCCTGGGGTGCCATGGGCGCCGCGGAGTTCTGCTGGCATGCCGCCCGGCAATACACCTTGGACCGTTCGCAGTTCGGTCGTCCGCTGGCGGCCAATCAGCTCGTCCAGAAGAAGCTCGCCGACATGCAGACCGAGATCACCCTGGGCCTGCAGGGCTGCATGCGCATGGGCCGACTCATGGACGAGGATCGCCTGCCGGTGGAGAGCATCTCCCTGCTGAAACGCAACAACTGCGGCAAGGCGCTGGACATCGCACGCACGGCCAGGGATATGCACGGCGGCAACGGCATCTCCGACGAGTACCACGTCATCCGCCACGTCATGAACCTGGAGACGGTGAACACATACGAGGGCACCCACGACGTCCACGCGCTGATCCTAGGGCGCGCGCAGACGGGGATTCAGGCGTTCACGGGGTAGCCGGATGGGTATTCCTGCCTAACGAGCGCGAGGCCGGCGTCAACGGCGAGGTGATGAGCGTGCACACCGATCCCCGTTCGGCAGGACCGCCATCCGCCTGTTCAACCGGGATCACGATAGTGGTTGCTGACGGGATCGTTCGACTCGTCTGCGAGGCGCGACCGCTTCGCGGTCGCGCCGAGAATCCGCTACGCGAATTCTCCCGGCATCGAGCTCTGCTGACTACCAGGCAACAACGGAGTTTTGTTTCATGGACGTGGCGGTAAACTGTCGCCGAGGCCGATGGTGGGGAGTGCGTGTGATACGTCGGGGCCTGTTCACTCTGGTTTTTGTGTGCGTTGGTGCCCTGGCCTGGGCACAGCCCAACGTCGTGGTCATCCTTGCCGATGATCTCGGCTACGGCGACGTCGGGGCCAATGGTGGCGAGATCATCGCGACCCCACACATCGACGCCTTGGCGTCGCGGGGTGTGCGCCTGACCCAAGGCTATGTCTCGCACCCGGTGTGCAGCCCGGCCCGCGCGGGCCTGATGACCGGCCGCTACCAGCAGCGCCACGGCTGGGAGTTCAACCCGGCGGGGCGCGACCAGGACGCTGGAATGTCCACCGAGGAGACCACGTTGGCCGACGCCATGCGCGGTGCGGGGTACCGCACCGGGCTCGTCGGCAAGTGGCACCTAGGATCCGAGCCCGAGCATCACCCCGTGAGCCGCGGCTTCGACGAGTTCTTCGGCTTCGTGGGGGGAGGCTCCATCTTCATCGACGGGGACGCGCCCGGCGTCGAGTCCTGGGGCGGGCTCAGGGCCGGCCGGTCGAACACGATGCTGCGTGGACTGGCCCAGGAGGAGGAGGTCGAGGAGTACTTGACCGACCGTTTCACGGACGAGGCCGTGGACTTCATCGAGCGCCATGCGCATGCGAGTGTGCCGTTCTTTCTCTTCCTCAGCCACAAGACCCCGCATACGCCGCTTCAGGCCACCGCCAGTTATCTCAGCCGCTACCGGCACATCGACGACGATGCGACACGGATCTACGCGGCCATGGTGGCCTCCCTCGACGACAGCGTCGGTGCCGTCGTCGGCGCGCTGAACCGCGCGGGACTTCGAAACGACACGCTGATCGTGTTTCTTAGCGACAACGGCTGCGCGGAATACATCGCGGGTGCCTGTTCGAACGTCCCGTTTCGGGGCCACAAGCGCTACTTCCACGAAGGCGGCGTCCGCGTGCCGTTCATCGTCAGCTGGCCCGACCGGTTGCCCGAGGGCGCGGTCTTCGATCACCCGGCATCGGCTCTCGACCTCATGGACACCTTCCTGGCCGCGGCTGGTCACGAGGAAGTCAGCGACGACAGCGCGAATCTCCTGCCCTATCTCGATGGGACCGACGGTGGCGCACCCCACGCCTACCTTTATTGGCGCGCCGAGCCGAACTGGGCGGTGCGCGACCACCGCTGGAAACTCATCCGCTACAACCGCACGGACTACACCGCGGACGACCTTGGCCGGGGACGGCTCGAGCCGCCCGAGGGTGGATGGCCCACCGATTCGCCCCACGGCCAGGTCACGCTGCTCTACGACCTCGTGAACGACCCGTCGGAGACCGTCAACTACGCGGCGGGCCGTCCCGAGGTCGTCGAACGCCTGACCGAAGCGTGGAACCAGTGGAATGCCTGGAATGCCGCCGAGGCGATTCTGCCGGCGACCCGGTCGACGCTGGCCGAATTCCACGGCGAGATCGTCCAGCTCCTGTTCTGACGCCCACGCTGCGTGGGACTGCCTCGGCGGGGCACAACAAGCGTTGCCCCTAAGCGCTACTCACTCCGATCGCCGTCTCGTCGGCAAGCGCAGCCGCGTCACCGTGAACAGAATCAGCGCGGCGACGACGATCGAAGGGCCGGAGGGGGTGTCGAACTCGGCGGAGGCGTAGAGTCCGCCGACGACGGCGGCGACGCCCACGACGGCGGCGCCCGCGGCCATGATCTCCGGGCCCGGTGCGAAACGCCGGAACGTCGCTGCGGGAATGATGAGCAGGGCGACGATCAGCAGCACCCCGACGATCTTGATGGCCACCGCGATGATGGCGGCGACCAGGAAGCCGAACACCAGGCGTGCGCGCTCCGGCCGCAGTCCCGCCACGGTGGCGAGTTCGACGCTGACCGTGCTCGTCAGCAACGCCCGCCAGATCCATGCCAGCACGCCGAGCGCGACCGCGCCGCCGATCCAGATCATGGCGAGGTCCGAGCGCGCGACGCCGAGGATGTCGCCGAACAGCAGGGCCTGGAGGTCGAGGCGCATGCTCGGGAAGAACGACAGCAGGACGAGCCCGAGCGCCAGGCCGCCGTGGGCGAGTAGGCCCAACAAGGTGTCGGCCGGCAGGGTGGAGCGGCGCTCCAGCAGGAACATGACCAGGACGACGATGTTGGCCGCGGCGAGTACGCCGACCACCATGTTGACGTTGAGCAGGATGGCCAGCGCCACGCCGAGCAGCGCCGAGTGGGCGATGGTCTCGCCGAAGTAGGCCAGTCGCCGCCAAACGATGAAGCATCCCGTCGGCCCGGTCACCAGTGCGATCCCCACGCCGGCCAGGAGCGCGCGGACGAAGAAGTCGTCGAGCAGGCTCATGTTGCCTCGCGACCCTCGGACGTCGGCTTGGCCGTCGTACCGAAATAGGGGTTCGGATCGTCGTGCTCGTGGGGAAGCAGCACGATCACGTCGTCGCCCGAGTCCATGACCAACTCCATGTCGTGGGTGATGAGCAGAACGCCGCAGTCGAGGTCGCCGCGGATCTCCTCGATGCGTTCATGGAAGACGTTGGTCCCGGCCGCATCCACGCCCTGGGCCGGTTCGTCGAGGACCAGCAGGTCGGGGCGGTGGATCAACGCCCGGGCGAGAAGCAGCCGTTGGAACTCGCCGCCCGACAGCGTCGAGACGGGCGGATTGCCGAGCAGATCGAGACCGACGGCGGCCAGCGCGGCGTCGATTTGGGGTCTCGGGAATCGCCCCGTGAGCGTCATCAGGCGACGCAGGCCGAGCGGCAGGTTGGGGTTCACAGCGAGGCGCTGGGGCACGTAGCCCACGCTGAGACCGCGTGCCCGTATGATGGTCCCCTCGTCGATCTCGGTCAGGCCGAGGAGCGACTTGGCGAGTGTCGACTTGCCCGCGCCGTTGGCACCGATCAGGTAGACGAGCTTGCCGCGATGCAGCTCCAAATCCACATGGCGCAGGATCCAACGGCCCTGGCGCCGGACACCGACGTCCCGGACGCGTACCAAGGCTGTCGAATCGGTCTGGTCCATGTCGGCTCGGCTTGCGTTGTGGACAGTGGCCCAATTAGGCTGGACTGCGGGGGAGTTCTACGGGCGTTCAGCAAGGGCTGTGGACAAGGAAACAAGTGTACAAGACTCAAACCGCAGGCAGCGCTCTTAGGCGGGTTGGCTGGCTCGCCGCAGCGGCCGCGTTCGGCTGGACGGCCATGGCCGACGAGGTCCGCGTCGTCGCAACGATCAACCCCGTGCACTCGCTGGTCAGCGGCGTCATGGCGGGCGTCGGCGAACCGCACCTGATCGTTCGCGGTGCTTCGTCGCCCCACGACTTCAGCATGCGCCCGTCGGATGCCGAGAAGCTCGAGCAGGCCGACGCGGTGTTCCTCATCGGGGAATACCTGGAGGCATCCCTGGCCGGACCGATTGGTACGTTGGCGGTCGACGCGGAGATCGTCGAGCTGGCGGAGACCGATGGTCTGGTGCGCCGTCCTCTGCGTGAAGGGGGCAACTTCGAGGCCGACCGCGCTCACGTCCATGGGGGCGACGACGACCCCGGCGGCGACCGGGACGAAGGCGGCCATGACGACGGTGATGACCACGAGGATGAACACGGCGCAGATTCGGACGGCGGCGATGCGGGCGAGGGCGGAAACGAGGACGAACACGGAAACTTCGACCTGCACGTCTGGCTCGACCCGGTCAATGCCCGGGTCATGGTGGCCGAAATTGCCGAGACCCTTGCCCGGGCGGACCCCGGCAACGCCGAAACATACAGCACCAACGCCGCGGCGCTCGTGCATCGGCTGGAGGAACTCGAAACCGAAATCGCCGCCCAGGTGGCACCGGTGCGGGGTGTGCCCTTCATCGTCTTCCACGACGGCTACCGCTATTTCGAGGAGCGCTTCGGCGTGGTCGCCGTCGGTTCCGCCGTCGTCAGTGCGGACCGTTCACCAGGCGTTAGGCGCATCCGCGAGTTGCAGAACAAGGTACGCGACCTAGGGGTGAAATGCGTGATGACCGAGCCGCAGTTCGAGCCCCGGCTGGTCAACGTCATTGTCGAGGGCACGGACGCCAAAGCGGGTGCCGTCGACCCCTTGGGCGCGACCATCGACAGCGGCCCCGACCTGTACTTCACGCTGTTGCGCAACATGGCGGCGTCGTTCGAGGATTGCCTCTAGGGAAGGTCTGATTAAGACCTTCCATAGTTCGCGGCGCTTCTCGAACAAGCCCGAACGGCGATAGGCTGCTGCCAAACCGATCCTTGACCACCCCCATTGGATCGGTCATTGTTCCGACCGAATTCCGATGGGGACCGGATGGTCTAGAGGTTTGGTTCAGATTCTGCGGCAGCTGTCTTCGAATCGTCGGGCCGTCTCCGCTGCCTGATCCCGAGGCGACGAGCATGGACGAGTTCCGAATACGTCTGACCGAAGAGCTAATCCTGCTGATGCTCGACGAGTCGAGCGGGTATCTCGAAATGGTGCCGGGTTGGGACTTCTCCTGCGTGATGGCGGGCGCAGTCATCGCCGACCTCGCGTTGGAAGACCGCATCGACACCGATCTGCAGTCGTTGTATCTCCTCGACGCCACACCGACAGGCGACGCGTTGCTCGATCCGACACTGGAGGAGATCAGCAAGGCCGAAGACCGCTCTGAGACGCAGTACTGGGTCGAGCGGACCACGGTCCGCGCCGAAGAACTCGTGACCCTGACGTTGGAACGCCTGGTGGACAAGGGCGTGCTCGACTACGAGTCGGGCGGATTCTGGACGCTTTCGCGCTCGGTTTCCCGGTCAGGCATGTATCCGAGCGCCGACGGGGCAATCCAGAAGGAAGCCAAGGCCCGCATCCTCAACGTCGTCCTGAACAACGACATTCCCGATCCAAGAGATGTCATCCTCGTGGGGCTGATGCACACCTGCGGCGGCTTCAAGCTGCTTCTGTCGGAAGAAGACTACACGGAGAAACTTGAGCGCATCGAGACGGTCGCCGGTTTGGATCTGGTTGGTCGGTCCGTGGCAACCGCCGTCAAGAACAGCACGGTCAAGCCGATGACCCGAACCGTTCTGCCCACGAAGCCGATCCCGAAGCTCTCCGTGGCGGACATCCTGCGACAGCGTGACTTCCTTGCCGGCAACGTTCCGAAAATGATGTGTGGCATCTTCGAGAAGCACGGACCGGTCGTCAGGATGCCCATCAGCATGGATGGACAACCGCTCGTTGCCCTCATGGGACCGGAATGCAACAACTGGGTCAACAAGCAGGGGCGTTTCTATCTTCGCTCGAAGGACTACATACAAGGACTCGAACAGGCGTTCGGCGCGTCGCGAACATTGCCGGGTATGGATGGCGCCGAACATTACAGGATGCGCAAGTCACTCCGCACCGCCTACTCCCGGGCAACACTCGCCAAGCGTTTACCTGAACTGATCTCCAACTGCCGAAGATCGATTGGCGCGTGGCAGGAAGACACCGTTTTCGGTGCGACGACGACCTTCCAAGACCACATGAGCAAACAGGTCTCGCACCTCACCATGGGCGTAGACTGCAGCCACTTCATGGACGAACTGCTCGCCTTCGAGCACCGCGCACTCGTGACGCACGTTCAACGTGCGCTGCCGAAGTTCCTGATGTCGACGCCGAAGATGCGACGTTCGAAAAAGCACGTGCGCGAACTGCTCGACGCCATCCACGCATCGCACACGCCCGCACAGAGAAAGGGAAAACCGCTGGACATCGCGGATGCCATACTCGAACTCCACCGGAACGACCCGCAGTTCCTACCGGAAACGGACCTCACTTTCCCCTTCGTCGCCGCGATGGTCGCAAGCATCTATCTCGGCAGCGCGCTCGGTTTCGCCGTATACGCAATGGTCAACGACCCAGACCTGCATGCCGGCGTCCGCAAGGAAGCCGACGCGCTGTTCGGCGGACGTCGAGAGCCGCAGGCAGAGGACTTCAACAACCTCGACAACATCGACGTTACACATCGGCTTTTCCTGGAGTCGGAACGCGTTTATCCGGTAATACCCTGGCAGCTGCGCACGGTCATGAACCAATGCGTGGTCAACGGCTTCGAATTGGTGCCCAAGACGCCACTGATTATCTGTCATACGGCGACACACTACTCCGGGGATCTGTTCAAGGATCCGCTCAAGTTCGATATCGACCGCTACCTCCCCGAACGGCGCGAACACATGGCGCCGGACTCCTACGTACCCTATGGTCTGGGGACACACGTCTGCTTGGGACATCGGTGGCTCGAACTGCAATTGGTGGTGAACCTTCTGTTGATTGCGCACCATGTGGAACTCGAAATGTTGCCCGCAGACTACAAGATGCGCATCAATCCCTTTCCCACCTCCGCCCCACGCAAAAGGCTGAAGTTCCGGGTTGCCCAGGTTCGTAACCCCGTCTGACAATGCGCGTAGCGCATCAGGCGGTCGAGGCGGTATGAGTCGCACAGACGACTATTCGGGGGAACCGGCCGGACCGATCGCCTATATGGCGAGCAACCCGGTCGCCGCCAACCTGTTCGTGTTCGCGATCCTGGCGGCCGGTCTGGTGTCGCTGCCCGGATTGGAGCGCGAGTCCTGGCCGACCTTGGCTTTCAACCACATCGAAGTCTCCATCGCCTACCCCGGTGCGACGCCCAAGGAGGTGGAAGAGTCGATCATCGCCAAAGTCGAAGAGCAGGTGAACTCACTCGATGGCGTGCGCGCAGTCAAGTCCATGGCTGCCCCGGGGATCGCTTCGGTCAGGATCGAAGTGAAATCGGGCACCGATATACCCCAGGCACTCGATGAAATCGAATCGGCGGTTTCCCGCATCCAGTCTCTTCCGCTCGGTGCTCGGCGTCCCGAAATCACAGAAATGACCAGCCGTCAGAGCATCATTCGGCTGGTGGTCTACGGCGACATCGCTGAACGCTCGTTGAAGGAACTCGCCTACCAGATCGAGGATCAGCTCGAAACCCTGTCAACCGTGTCGCTGGTCCAGACCAGCGGTGTACGGGATTACGAGATCTCCATCGAAGTGCCGCTGAACCGCCTGCGGGCGCTGGGGCTGACCCTTGACGACATCGCGGCCGCGGTTCGCCGCAGCTCCGTCGACCTGTCCGCCGGCCATATCGACACAGCGGACGAGCAGGTGCGCATTCGCTCCATCGGGCAACGCTACGTTCAACGGGACTTCGAGGAGATCGTCGTGCTTAGTCGCAGCGACGGCACCGTCGTGCGATTGGCCGACATCGCCGACGTTCGGGACGGTTTCCAGAATGTCGACCGCATCGTTCGCCACGAGGGCAAGCCAGCCGCGTTCGTCGAAGTCTACCGCGTTGAAGGTGAGCATGTGTTGGAGGTCGCGTCGGCCGTGCACGAGCACGTCACGAACGTGATCGTCCCGTCGCTGCCCGATGGCGTGAAAGTGGACATCCTGAACGACGAATCCCAGACGTACGCCGAGCGCGTCCAACTTCTGCTGAAGAACGGCGGTCTGGGCCTGATGCTGGTCCTAGTCTCGCTCGCGCTGTTCCTGGAGATCCGGCTAGCGGTGTGGGTCGTCGTCGGGCTGGTCACGTCGTTCGTGGGCGTTCTGGCGGTGATGCTGGCGCTCGACGTCGCGCTCAACACCATCTCTCTGTTCGTGTTCGTTCTGGCCATCGGAATAATCGTCGACGACGCGATCGTCGTAGCAGAACACATCCACCTCGAACGCAAGCGGGGGACGTCTGGTCTGGTTGCCGCGATACGCGGTGCGCGCCGCATCAAGATGCCGCTGACGTTTGCCGTGTTGACGTCGATCGTGGCGTTCACGCCCGTATTCTTCGTCCCCGGCGGCATCGGCGAGGTCTGGCAAGCGTTGCCGATCATGATCATCGCCATGCTCCTGATTTCGTTGTTCGAGTCGCTGCTAATCCTGCCCAATCACTTGTCCCGACTGCACGGCCCGGAGTGGGTTCCTACCGGTAGCGTGGACAGGGTCGTTGCGAGGGTCAAAGGTCATGTCGACCGCCAGCTGGCCCGGTTCGTCGACGGTCCCCTGGACCGGGCTCTTCGTTTCGCCACGGACCAACCCGCGATCGTGATCGCGGGGGCGTTGGGCCTCCTGATATTGAGTGTCTCCCTCCTGCCGGCAGGTATCATCACCTCCACCTTCGCCGACGTCGTCGAGGGGGACTTCGCTACGGCCCGTCTCGAGATGCCCGACGGGACGCCCGCGAGGACAACCTACGAGGTGGCAAAGGAATTGGAAGCCGCCGGTCTGAAGGTCATCGAACGTCTGAACGACGACCGGCCCGACGGTGCGCCGCCCCTGCTATCCGGCGTCACCGTCACGGTCGGCCACGGACCCCGTCGCGAGGGCGGAGGGCTCACCCCAGTACCCACACTGAATCCGGAAGCCAACATCGCGGCCATTGAGTTCAAGCTCCTAGGGGCCCAGCAGCGCGAGGTCACCACCGGCGAAGTCGTGCAGGCGTGGCGGGAAGAGGTGGGCATCCTGCCCTATGTCCGAAGTATCACCTTCAGCGGCGAGGTCGTCGATCTGGGCAATCCCGTAGAGGTCGTTCTCTCGCACCCCGATCCGGAACGCCTCGCTCGGATTGCGAGCTCGTTGGCAGACAGCCTTCGCGGCATCGCGGGAGTGTTCGACGTGCGGTCGGACCACACGCCGGGGGTCAAGGAAATCCAACTCGCATTGCGGCCCGAAGCCCGGTCGCTCGGGCTCACCGAGGAAGCACTGGCCCTGCAGGCGCGCGCCGCGTTCTTTGGTGCGGAAGTCGAGCGCGTCCAGAGAGACCGGGACGAGGTGGGCGTGTTCGTGCGCCTACCCGCCGATGAGCGCGACACCATTGCCGATATCGAGGTGTACCCGATTCGCACCCCGTCAGGGGGAGAGGTTCCGCTCAGCCAGGTCGCAACGCTAGACCCGGGCATCGCCGCTCCGACCATCCGTCGCAAGGATGGTCAGCGCGTTGTCACAGTCACCGCCGATGTGGATCTGACTGTTATTACCGGCGGGGAAGCCAATGCCCTACTGGTCAGTTCCGTCCTACCGGAGCTCACCGCCGCGAACCCCAACCTGACGTACACGTTGGGGGGCGAACAGCAGCAGCAGCTCGACTCTCTGGACTCGCTCTATCGCGGCTTTGCGATCGCCATGCTCATGATTTTCGGTCTACTGGCGATCCCGCTTCGTTCCTATACCAAACCGTTCATCGTCATGGCGGCGATTCCGTTCGGCGTCGTCGGCGTGATCCTTGGACACCTGATACTGGGAATCAACTTCACAACCACGGCGATTCTGGGCATCTTGGGCCTCAGCGGCATCGTGGTGAACGATTCGCTGGTCATGCTCGACTTCATCGATCAGCGAATTCGCGAAGGCGCACCCACGCGAACCGCGATCATCGAGGGCGCCAAAGGCCGCTTCAGACCAATCATGCTGACCTCCGTGACCACATTCCTGGGATTCACGCCTCTCATTCTCGAACAGGCCATTCAGGCACAGTATCTTCGCCCCTTTGCTGCGTCGCTCGGCTTCGGCGTCATGATCACCACCGCCATTTTGATGGTGCTCATCCCGGCGCTGTATTCGATACGCTTGGATGTGGTTGGCTTGCGCCACCGGTCCACGGACAACGCCGCAACGACGAGTACGTAGAAGCCCGGTTACACCACATGCTCAACAACCTATCCAAGAACCTATCGCAGGCGTACCGCGGCCGGAACGTCGATGCCCGGGTGGCACGCTTTGATGGCTGGTTGGAAGGAAGTCAACGCGGGGACGTCGCCGGCTACGACCACACCGAGACGGTCAGAGACTACTACGACCTGTGCAGCGAACTCATGCAATTCGGGTGGAACGAGTCGCTGCACTTCGCCCCGCTGAAGCCCGACGAAACGCTCGAGGATGCGATCGTCCGTCACGAACGGCTAATGATCGAGCGGCTGCAACTGCGCAAGGGAATGCGAATAGTCGACGTCGGATGCGGCGTGGGAGGTCCGATGCGTCGAGTCGCCCACGAGTCCGGCGCCAAAGTGGTATGCGTCAACAACAACGCGCAGCAACTCGAGCGGGCCAGGCGGGCGAACGTCGAGGCGGGGCTCGACCACTTAGCGGAATACATGGAGTGCAACTTCATGGATATGAGCGCCATTGACGCCAACACGTTCGACGCGGCCTATGCAATCGAGTCCACCTGCCACGCGCCGGACAAGGAGGGAGCGTTCGCCGAAATCTACCGAGTGCTGAAGCCGGGAGCGTTGTTCTGGGGCCAGGAGATGTGCCTGACGGAAAAGTACGATCCCGACAACAATCATCACCAGGACGTAAAAAAAGATCTCATGCAGGGAATCGCGCTGCGCGAGATCGCCACGTTTGCGGAAGTGAACCATGCCCTCGAAGCCGTTGGATTCGAGATCGTCGAAGCAGCCGATCGGGACGTCCAGGATGGTCCGAGCACGCCCTGGTACCAACCCATGGAAGGACGGCGCGGGACATTGCGGGGCGCCTTCCGCAGGACGCCCGTAGGACGCAAGGTGATGATCGGCGTACTGCGCCTAGCCGAAGCGTTCAGGTATTTTCCAAGAGGATCGGTGTCGGTTGTCCGACTGATGGACCGAACGGCCGATGCTTACGTTGCGGGCGGCAAGACCGGAATATTCACACCGCTTTATTGTTTTCTGGCCCGCAAACCCGCGTGACCACTAATACGTACCGGCATCCCGTCCGTCGCGAACCGGATACCGCCGACAACCACCGGCTCACCGTCTTCGAGTTCTCCGGCGACGTAGATCTCGGCGTCGATGCGTTGCAGGATCCGCACCGGTACGACGTGCACCGTGTCACCGTCCCGCACGGCCCAGACCTCGTTGCCTGGCTGCAGCGCGGCGCGGCGTATCCTGAAATAGCTGGGGGGCACTGGGCCCTCGATGGCCACCTCCACGAACTTGCCCACCAGGAGCGGCGGACTTGTGTCGAAACCCCGTCCGGGCGCCACCGGGACACCAGCCGCGAATGGGTCCGGCACCCGGACGATCACGTCGACGGTGCGCGTCTCGGCGTCGAGGGCCGCTTCCGCCCGATCCACGTACCCCTGCCACGCGTAGGCCATGTCGCCGTACTCGGCGATTACGCGAGCAACAACCGGCTGCTGATCCGGATCCGTCTCCCAAAGACCGGGAATGAGCGCCACGTCGGCATCGGAGAGCGGTACCACCACCTCCACCGCGTCCGAGACATATAGCCTGCCAACGGCTTGACCAGCCGACACCAGCTGGCCGACGCTAACCGTCTCGCCGCGTACGATGCCGTCGAACGGGGCCGTCACCCGGGTGCGTGACAAATCCAGCTTGGCTTGCGCCAAGGTGGCCTGTTCCCGCTCAACTGCAGCCTCGGCAGCTTTCAGTTGGGGTACGCGCAGGGTCAAAGGGTTTGGCTCCGGCGGCGCGTCTTCGGGACGCCTCTCGGCGAAGCGCTCGTACTCGGCCCGGGCGATCGCCGCATCTTCGCGAGCTTCGAGGAGTGCTACCTGTCGGGCGGCGAGCGAGGCCTGTGCCTCACGCACGCGGTATTCATAGTCCGCTTCCTCGAGGCGGAACAAAGTCTGCCCGGCGTCGACCGGACGACCGCTCAGAAACCCCGAGTCCACCCACACCACCCGACCGCCGACCTGCGGCGCAATGTCGACCTCCGCGCTAGGCCGTACCGTTCCCGCGCCATGCACCGGGATCGGTCCCGCGCCCGCCACGACGTGTGCGGTATCCGCGTATGGGATCTGAGAAGGCGACTCGCGCGTCTCGGGCTCCGGTGCAAGCGACACGAGCAGAACCGCGACGCCGACGGCGGCAACAACCACGGCAACCGCGACCACATAGCCTGTCGATCTACGCATCCGATTTTCCTTGTTGTCCGACTTGAACAGTGGTCACCGAGCTGCCCCGACAACGCGTTGTCCCACGATGGCCGGTTCGGTCGTCGCCGACCAAGCGCCGCCGAGGGCGCGGTGCAACGCGAGCCGTGCGTACGCGAAGTCCCGCTCCCCTACCGCCTGGGCCGCTTTCGCCGCAACCTCCATCCGTGACGCCGCGAGGAAGGTGGCGTAGTCGGCAACCCCGGACGCATAGCGTCGTTCCTGGAGAGCTTCCTCCGCGTGCGCTTCTTCAGCGAAGGAGGCCAGCAGACCCAGGCGTTCCCGGCTCGACTCCAGCCCCGCCAGCGCGGCCTTGACTTCGGCGGCGGCGGTGACGACGGCCTGCCCGTATGTTGCGGTAGCCTCGTCCAAGGTGGCTTCGGCGAGCGCGACATTGCCGCGTAGCCGACCACCTTGGAACACCGGAGCGAGCAGGTTCGACGTCAAGTTCCTGAACCATTGATCCGGGTCGAACCAGCCGTCCGTGGTCGAACTCTGCAAACCGATGGACCCGGCGAGCGACAGCGACGGCAACAGCGCAGCCCGCCGAGCGCCCAAAGCTAAACGCGCGGCCGCCAATCGTTGTCGTGCGGCAGCGACGTCGGGCCGCTGCGCCAGCGCTTCGGCCGGGACGTCGGCCGGCGTCGTTGCCAACACCGAGGCGGGCACCGCATCGGGCAGCATGTCAACGAGATCCGACTGTTGCTCCCCACCCGACAGGATCTTCAACCGTCCTTCGGCGTCGACAAGGCGCGAGTTCATCCCGGGCAGCGCCGCTTGGGCATCGCGCAGATTCCGGCGCAGGGCGTAGACATCGCGTATATCCCCAACGCCCTGGTCGTAGCGATTCTCCGCGAGTGTTGCCCACTCGCCGAGAATTTCGACAGTCTCGGCTGCGAAGCGCCGTTGACGGCGCAGATCGACGATCTCCAGGTAAGTCGCCACGGCCTGGGCGAGAACCGCCAACCTGGCTGCCCGGTAGTCCGCCTCGGACGCCAGCCGCTCGGCACCGGCTGACAGCGCCGTGTTCCGATGGCGGCCCCAGAAGTCGACTTCGTAGGAGAAGTCGGCACCTACGGAATAGGTTGTCTGATCGAGCCGGTCAGGCAACGCCAAGTCGAACACGGCGAACGCCTCGGCCCCCAATCCCAGTTCCTCCAGCTGTGCGCCAAGTCCGACATTGGTCGGCGCATCGAACCCACCGGCACCGAGCGATGCCTGAATCGCCGGCAAGCGGGCGGCAACGGCGATCCGCGCCCGGGCCCTTGCCTGCGCCACCCGCGCCACAGCCGTCGCAAGATCGAAGTTCGACTCGAGCACGGACTCGACAACCTTGTTCAGCACGGGATCGTGGAACGACTCCCACCATGGGAATGGATCGTCCAATCCCCCTGCCTGGTGCCCATCGTCGTCATGCCGATGTTCCGTCGACCGGTCGGACAAGAGCAGCGGTGACAGCACCGAACATCCGGCAAGGAGCAGTCCCACCGTGCCGGCGGCCACTGCCGACAGGCGGTTCATCAGCCACACCGCGAGGAATCCAATCTCGATGCCACGGACATGATCCTCGACCGTTCCTTCGCCAATTCTTCGATTCTGCCACAATGGAACTTGATCAGAGTTTGCATGAAACGAATGCTCCGTTTGTTGCCTGGCTGTCAGCGGCGCCTCGCGGGGCGACCGCGCAGCGGTCGCGTCTTCCATAAACGGACCGTCCCGGCGATGGCGAATTGAGAATGGACTTGGAATGGGATCAGCAATGAAGGTGGAAGTGGAAGGTGCGACGCTGCACGTGGAGGTCGATGGCGACGGTGCGCGGGGCAAACCCGCCCTGCTGCTGTGGCCGCCGGGCCGATGCACCCTGCGTTCCTGGGATCATCTGGTCGGCAGGCTCGCCGAACGCTTCGAAGTCGTGCGCATCGACCATCGAGGCTTCGGCCAGAGCACGCCGACGGCGGACCCGGACACCCAGTACACGTTCGTGCAGTACGGCAATGACGCCTGCGATGTGCTCGACCACCTCGGCATAGAACGCTGCCATGTCTGGTCGCAGTCCTGGGGTTCGAGACCCGCCATGGTGTTCTGCGCCTACCACCCGGAGCGCGTGATTACCGCGGCGCTCTACGCGGCCAACGTCGACAAGGCGGATGTGCCGGCACAACGCGAAGGGACCAAACGCGCCGCGGAGCTACGCCGGCAACAGGGCATCGAGCCGACCCCGATCCCCGCCGGCATCATGGACCATCGGGATCCGGAAGCGGCAGCGCGGGCGACCCAGGGGCTGCCCGGGTTCGACCTGAAGCCGATGGTCCCGAAGCTCACCATGCCGGTGCTCATCGGCACCGGTGACCACGATCCCAACCTCGTGTCGAGCCGCGTGATCGCCGCCACCGCGCCCAACGCCAGGCTTGTCGAGCTGCTTCGCTGCGGCCACAACGGCATGCTGGAACACCCTGAACTGGCACTCGAGACTTTTCTCCGGTTCCACGACGAACTCGGGACCTTGTCCGGGTGAAGGTTCTCTACCTCATCCGGCACGGCCAGTCGGAGAACAATGCGTTCGCCGCCGAGGCGGAACCGGACGAGGCCGAGGAACCGCCACGCACGGCCGATCCGAGCCTGACGAAAGCAGGCTATGAACAAGCGAAGTGCGTCGCCGAACACCTTGCGCGGGAGGCCGACAAGACGGACTTGCGGGATGGGACCCCGGTCGAAGGCGGACACGGTATCCAGCGGCTCTATACGAGCGCCATGCTCCGCGCCTTGGAGACGACGCAGCCCATCGCGGCCACCTTGGGGCTCAGGCCCGAGATTTGGCTCGATGTCCACGAAGAGGGTGGCATTTGGCTGGACGCGGGCGATGGTCGGGGAGCGGTTGGTCACCCGGGACTGACCCGCAGTGCCATAGCGCGGCGGTTCCCCGGCTTCCTGCAACCCGAGGCGATCACCGACGACGGGTGGTGGAACCGCCCCTTCGAACGCCGCGCCGACTTGGTCTCGCGATCCGCCGAGGTTGCGGCGGACGTCCGTCGGCGCGTTCCCCAGTGGCAGGACCGGGTCGCCATCGTTAGCCACGGCACCTTCATCAGCGTGCTCGTTCAGCACCTGTTGTTGGGTCAGTACGTCCCGGACATCCGGTTCAGCAACCACAACACCGGCATCAGCCGCCTGGAATTCGACGGCGACTCGGTCAGGCTGCGCTACCTGAACCGCATCGACCATCTACCCACGGGCCTGGTCACTTGACGTCGGTTTGCCGGATTTCCACCCTAAACCCCGTCGAGCGGGGTCTGACGGCGCTCATGGGTGTTGGCCGAGACTCGGCGGCGCCAAATCTCTCGATAGGATAATGATGATGAACAAGGTTTTCGACGCCCCGGAAGACGCCTACTTCGAGTTCTTCCGCGCCGACGCAGCCCAGGATCCAGAGGCCTGGGCGGCTGTCATGAGCTATCCCCATACGCGCGTGTCGGCGACGGGCACGAGCCCCTTCTACGACACGCCACAAGACTATGCGGCACGGGCCTCGTGGAAGGAACGAGTAGCCAGCGGGTGGGTACGGTCCGTGGGTGTTCTTCCCGTTCGAATCCACGAATCCGCCGACAAGGTGCATCTGGCCGGGGGCTGGACACGCTACAACGCCCAGGACGAACCGATCCTGCGCAATCGCGTCACCTACATCCTCACCCACGTCCACGGCTCGTGGGGCATCCAGGCGCGCTTCGGGACCGATTCGTTCACCGAGGGGGAAGTCGTCGACTCTTCGGAGCCGCTGGGGGTGGTCGCGGCTCATCTGGAGAACTGGGCCGGGGACGACGGTGCCGCCGCGACCCGGTCTTTCGTCTACCCCTTCACCAATGTCGGAGTCGGTCGGGTGGACCGTTACGGCAACGCGTCCGAAGTCGCGACCAGCCTCTACGCCGAAGCGCCCCAGACGGTCGACGACGTCCGAGCCATCCGTGAGGGACGCCAAGGCATTGTCGCCGCCGCCTCATGGCAGGGTGTCGGCGGTTCGGCGTTCCAAGCGGTGTACCTCGTCGCCAAGCGGGAAGATGGCTGGCGTCTCGCCGCCGCCTCGGTCATGCACTCGTAGGAGCGGGGCTCGTCCCCGCCCCTCGGCCGTCGACCACTGGTTGGTTGCATGACTTCGTAGCTCGGGTTTCCCCGTCAGAAGCCCCGTTGTGCGCATTGCCGGTTGATCTCGTCGATGATCTCGCACACGCGGATCGATTCGGCGGTGGTCCACTGCGGCAGTTCCTTCAAGCCGGCCGCCATGCAGCGGTGCACGGCCTGTGCCTGGTAGGTGAAACCGTGCTGGTTGCCGCCGTGCCAGGACCATCCCTTGTAGGTAATCAACCGTTCGCCGTTCCACCGTGAACCCGGCGGCTGACCTCGGGTGATGGGTGCGGGGGTCGGTACGGGGTACTCGAACCGCTCCACCTGGTTGAATGGGCCGGCGCTGGGGTTGCGGTCCTGGTTCCAGTGGGTCTCGATCCAGTCGCCGGTCCAGCCGGTGTGCGGATCGAGTTCCATCGCGGGCTTGCCTTCCTCCCTGCGCGTACCGCGTCGCGGCGGCCGTCCCGTGCGGATGGTCACGGCGCTCGGGTGGTGGGACGGCGTCTCGATGGTGATGCGTCCCTTGGTGCCGATGTACTGTGACTCCTCGATGAAGCGGCCGTTGGGGAAGGTGATGACCGCGATGCCTTCCTGTTCGGAATACTGCAGCACCGCGGCGCTCGGCGAGCCGCCGTGGGCGGAATAGACCCCGTCCGCGTAGGGTTGAGGCCGAGCTTTCCGGCCCGCCGCGGCGATCACCGGCATTTCATCCGCGCCGAAACCCGTGATTGCGGGGTTGAGGGCGTAGACGCGGTCCGGGTAATCGGCCTGCACGACCCGGATATCGCCGATGTCGCCGCGCTCGATGGCCGCCCTGGCATGTTCGACCGCAGGAAAGAACCGCAGCCACATGCCTTCCCAGCAGACGACGCCGGCCTTGTCGGCCGCCTCGAACGCCTCCTTCGCCTGGTCGGCCGTGTCGGTGAACGGCTTCTCGCAGAGTACGTGCTTGCCGGCGGCGATGGCCATCATCAGGTCCCGGTGGTGGTCCCAGGTCTTGGAAGCGATGTAGACGATGTCCACGTCGGGGTCTTCGCAGAGGGCCTGGTAGGAGTCGTAGGCGGTGGGAATCTCGTGGGCGTCGGCGAAGGCCCGGGCGCGGTCCATGTCCCGCGCGGCGATGGCGGCGCAGCTGGCCCCGGGTACGTCCTGCAGGGATTTCACCCAGTCGGACGAAATGGATGAGGCGGAGATGATTCCCCAGCGCAGCTTGTGTTCGATGCCGTCCTCATGCGTCAGACCGAGCCGAATATCCATCGGCGTATTCATCGGCAAGCCGTTGTAGATGTAGGGATCGTCGTTTGGGTTCATGGGTGCTCTGACTCGCTGGCGTAACCGGTTACCGTAGCGCATTTGGCTGGCGAGGGCGCGCTCCCTACGGTCTCAACAAGGGATTACGGATGTTCTCCTGCTGTTCGTAGATGCTGCCGCCGGGGACGCGGGGTAGGCTGAGGCGCACCGGCAGGTTCTCCATACGCGGCTCGAGGGTCGGCTTGCCGCGCACGATCCGCCGGTCGAGGTCCTCGAGGGACTCTTCGCCGGGTATGAGCGGCCAGGCGTCCGTGGCGTAGAAGCCGACGAAGAACATCCGCCGCGGCCGGTCCGATCGGTTGGGCTTCGAGCCGTGCACCATGCGGACGTGATGCAGGGTGATGCCGCCGGCGTTGACCGTCACCGAGACGGCGCCGTCGGCGCTGAACGCAGGGTCGGTGATGCCGCCGACGAAGACACCGTCCTGATGGTGGTCCCAGATCGTGCCCCGGTGGCTGCCCGGCATGACCATCAACGCGCCGTTGTCCGCCGTCATGTCGTCGAGCGCGATGCCGACTTCGAGAATGCTGTCGTTGGTATGCGGGTAGAACGCCCAGTCCTGATGCCACTCGACGGCGGAACCGTCGGCGGGGTTCTTCATGTTCAGCTTGTTGTTGTGGTAGCGCAGATTCGGCCCCAAGAGGCATTCCACGATGTCCAGGATGGCGTCGTGCCGGGCGTACTGTGCATAGACCGGATGCTTGCTGATCGGGTGTTTGATCCGCCGCAGGCTGGGTGATTGGGCACTGTGCCCGGGCTCGAGGTCGAAGATCTCGTTGTTCGAACTGATGGTCCGGGACGCTTCGACGAACCCGTCGGTCACCTGCCGAAGCCCCGCCAACTCGGCGGCCGTCAGGACACCCTCGATGGCCAGGTAGCCGTCGCGTTCGTAGTCTTCGATCTGTGTCGCGTCGAGCATTTGATGCCGTGGGGCGAACCTATCGCGCCTGTGCAAATCCGGTGGATCCGTGCCTCCACCGCCCGACAGGCCAATATACAACTTCCTTGCCGCTGGGGAGAGCCTGAAGCGGGACGCGTCGCTATGGATTGGCGCCGGTTGGGGGGTCCACGTCGAGGCCTACCGAATGGATTGTCCCGGTGAACTCGAAAGGTGGGCGATATCTGCCGGTCGCGGGTGCATGCGGGTCGCGGCCGACGTCCACGCCGCGCATCTTCGACATGCGCGTGACGTCCGGGATGCCGATCGAACCGACTTCCCGACCGTCCGCCCGGAGGGTGATCGTGCCCGTGTCGTCGTCGCCCCGTTCGAACCGGATGCCGACGGTCGTGCGACCCGTGGGCAGCTTCGTCGTCGATCGACCCGTGGTCGCGTCACCGAGTACGTTGAACACGAGACACAGGGCCGCATCCTGGATGAACAGCGAGAATCCATCCAGGAACGAACCCTGGGAGTAGATGACGCCATCGGTCGCGGCGTCCGCGATGTCGATGTCCGCGACCAGCGTCCAGTTGCCCCGACCAAGGGTCGGCGACTGTGCGCGCGGGACGTGCGCCATCGGTGGGATGAAACGGTAGCGGGCGGTGCCTGCAGACTCGCGGCGCCATCCGAAGCGATCATCCAGCGGCAGCACGCCGTGGCGTCCCGCCTGCACCCACCACAGGTCGATCATCTTGCGCAGCCGCTTCGGCTCCGCCGCCGCCAGGTCGTTCGTCTCGGAAAAGTCCCGGTCCAGGTTGTACAGTTCCCATTGCTCGTCGTCGTAGTCCTCGTCGGGCTCGTGGCGGCTGACGGCCTTCCAGCCGTCGTGCCAGAGGCCGCGCTTGCCCATCATCTCGAAATGCTGAATCGGTTTTTTGGTCGGGCAATCCCCGTCCCCGAACGTATAGGCGAGGCTCGTCCCCGAAATCGGCATCTGATCGTAGCCGCGATAGTTCGACCGGGGCTCCACGTCGAGAATCTCGAGCACGGTCGGGGCGATGTCGGTGACGTAGTGGAACTGGTTGCGGATGGCACCTGCATCTATCACGTCCCGCGGATAGCGAACGATCATCGGGACCCGCACGCCGCCGCCGTGGGTGTCCTGCTTGTACCATCGAAGCGGCGTGTTGCCCACCTGCGACCAACCCCAGGGGATGTCGCTGTTGCTCCGCGGCCCGCCGATGTCGTCCAGTCTCTCCTGGATGGCATCGAAGTCCTCTTCCGCCTGGGGTCGGCCGGTCATCTCGCCGACAGTCTGTCCGCTCCGGGTCGCGTTGCGGGCACCACTTGGCCCAGCGTTCATGACGCCGTACGGCCCGCCGTTCTGGCTCGTGCCGTTGTCCGCGGTGAGTATCACGAGGGTATCGTCGAGCACGCCCATCGCGCGGAAATGCTCGATTAGGCGACCGATCTCCGCGTCGGTGTGTTCGAGAAACCCCGCCCATGCCTCCTGCAGGCGGCAGACGAATTTCCGCTCGTTCGGCTTCAGTTCTTCCCAAGGCTGCACGCCGGGGTTCGGAGGTGCCAGGCGCGTTCCGGGGGGCACGATGCCAAGCTCGATCTGACGCTCGAAGTAGCGCTCCCGGAGGACGTCCCAGCCTTCGTCGAAACGGCCCCGGTACTTGTCGATGTACGCCTTGGGTGCCTGGTGCGGGTAGTGCATGGCGCCGGTGGCGAAATACATGAAGAACGGCGCATCCGGATGCATGGACTTGAGGTCGTCGACGAACTCGATTGCGTGGTCCACCAGGTCTCCGGTGAGGTGGTAGCCCTCTTCGGGAGTCTTCGGCGGATAGACCGGATGATTGTCGTAGGTCAGCTCCGGATGGAACTGATCGGTCGCGCCCGGCAGGAATCCGTAGAACCGATCGAATCCTCGATTCAAGGGCCACTCCTCGTAGGGACCGGCGGCCGAGTTGTGTTCGGTGGGGTTCAGATGCCACTTGCCGAGGGCGAAGGTGGCGAATCCCTCCTCGCTCAGCATCTCCGCCAGGGTGGCGGCGTGCCGGGTGATTCGACCCCGCTGGTTGGGATAGCCGTTGTCGCCGAAGGTGGTGATGGTGGCGATGCCGACGGCGTGGTGGTTGCGCCCGGTCAACAACGATGCCCGGGTAGGTGAACACAGCGGCGTGACGTGGAAGTTGCTGTAGCGTAGCCCGCTGGCCGCGAGCGCGTCCATGTTGGGCGTCGCGATCGTCGAGCCGTAGCAGCCGAGGTTGCCGAAACCGGTGTCGTCCAGGAGTATGACGAGGACGTTGGGGGCGTCACGGCGCTGGGCGGTTGAAGGCCAGTCCGGTACCGAATCCTTGTACGTGGTTCCTATCCTGCCGCGGAAAGTCTCTGATGCCATTTTCGTCTCTCTCCATTGTCGTTGCGTAGCGGTCGCCCGGGCTGATCGACCCGAAGCTGTTGGGTGCACGAACACGGGCGAGGACGAGCCTCGCCCCTACGGTCCCGCGAGTGCAGGCGTGCCGGTCTTCTTGGGGTCCATCCACCAGCTGTCCACGATGCGCACTGAGCTGCCGACCAGGTACTCGTACTTGGCGACCGCCTCGTGCTTTGGCCGCGCGAACTTGTCCCAGCGCACGAATCGCTCCTTGTCGGGGATGTTCAACGGGATGTGGTAGAAACCCCAGAGCAGCACGCGGTCCAGTGCCCGGCAGGCGGTCATTGCCTGTTCGAGGGTGCCCGCCATGTGCTCGGCGTGCTCGATGAGCGCGTCGACGATGGGATCGCGTAACCCGGCCATGTTGCCGCCCAGTTCCAGGTCCGCACTGTCCGAGCCGAAATAACTCTTCAGTTCCCCCAACGGCGGATTCAGGAAGTCGTGCCCACGGACGTACGCATCGAAATCCCGTCGACGGCGGTAGTTCACCCACGCGACGTTGTCGAGCAGTCGCAGACGTGCGTCTATACCCAGGATCTTCAGCGCCTCGATGTACGGCAACAGGATCCGCCGGTGCGTGGCATCCTGCGTGGTCAACTCCAGTTCGAACTGCTTGCCGGTGGCATCGACCAGTCGTCCGTCGCGTATGGTCCAGCCGGCTTCGGCAAGCAGATCGCGTGCACTCTCCAGCGCAGAGCGGTGCACACCCGACCCGTTCGACACCGGCAGCCGGAACGCCTCGGTGAACACCCGTTCGGACAGGTGGTCCCGGTAGGGGTCGAGCAAGTCGAGCTCGGCACGGGTAGGAGGTCCACTGGCCGCAAACGGTGAGTTGGCGAAGTAGCTCAACGCCCGCGTCTGTGAACCGTGCTGGACGACCCGGTTCTGCCAGTCGAAGTCGAGTGCCACGGTCAGCGCTTCTCGTACGCGTACATCCCGCAGCCGTTCATGATCGAGGTTCAGCACGATGGCCGAGGCGAGGCCGATGAATTTCTGCAGCGCCCGCGTCTCCTTGATCAGCGATCCCGCCGCCGCGGCGGGGACATCGTAGGACGACATCCAATGCCGAATGTCGGTTTCGAAGTAGATGTCGAACAACCCCTTGCGAATGGCCTCCCTGGCCACCGTCGCATCACGGTAGACGTCGTAGTGGATGACATCGAAGTTGTATCGACCGCGGTTGACCGGGATGTCGCGTCCCCAGTAGTCCTCGACACGCTCGTAGCGGACGAAGTTGCTGTCGAAATCGGCCACGCGATAGGGTCCGCTGCCCACCGGCGGGACCAGTGTCGGCTCGCTGGAGTCCTTGCCCGCGTAGTAGTGCGACGGCCGGATGGGGAACCAGGTCAGCGCCACCAGGTTCGAGTTGGTGAACACGCGCCGATGGTGAACGATCATCTCCTTGTCGTTGACGATCTCCAGCGACTCGATCCACGACTCGAGATAGACCTTGCCGAAGGCACGCTTCAGCAGTTCGTCATAGGAGAATTTCACGTCCTTCGTCGTCACCGGTACGCCGTCGTGCCAACGCGCCTTGTCGTGTAGCCGGATGAAGAGGGACCGCCTGTCGGCGGACAGGGCAATACCGTCGGCAAGTTGACCGTAGAGTCCGGACAGTTCATCCGCCGAACGGATCATCAGACGGTCGACCGTTCGGCCAAGCCCCTGGGCGCCCGGGACGCCGGTTCCGGGGACGCCCGAGAAGTTCTGGATGTACGCTGCGGCCGCGAGCTTCAGTTCGCCGCCTTTCGGCGCATCGGGGTTGGCGTATTCGAAGTGTTCGAAATCGGCGGGATACTTCAGTTCATGCAGCAGCGAGATGCCGTGTTGATAGGCGGGCTGTTCCGCCACGGACACCAGCGCATGCAGCGCCGCGAATGCCAACAGACGCCTCGCCGACCTGACGTCGGACCCCCGTCGTCTCGAATCGTCTACTTCAAGCCGCGGCATCGGCTTCCCGCATCCGTCGTAGTGCGGCATCGAAGAAGTCCTCTTCGCCGGCGCCACCCGCCTTGGTGACCAGGGATATGGGGTCGGCGCCGGCCGCATGGCAGTAGCCGCCTCCCAGGTTGTCGAACGGGGAGACGCGAAGGCGGTCGATGCCCAGCACGTCGATGACCTTGCCGGAAGTCTCGCCGCCCGCAACGACGAACTTGCGGACCCCGAGACCGTGCAGGCGACCGGTGATCCGCCCCAGCAGATCTTCCGCCAAGTGTGCCGAGCCCTGTCGGCCGAGCACTCGCTGCGCACGTTGGACCCCGTCGTGGTCGGTGGTCGTGGCGATGCCTACGGGTCCCAGTTTCAGCCTGTCGGCGGCCCAGTCGACGATCGTGTCGAGCGTGCGCGGGTCGCGGGATGCCTGCAGCAGGTCGACCCTGAACAGCGGGTGCTTGTCGGCGAATGCGCTCAACTGACGGTTCGTGTTGCCGCTGCAACTGCCGGACAGCACGGCCTGATAACCCGGTGCCGGCGGCAGAAACCTGCTCGGCGCCGCTTGCTCCCGTCCGCGCCGCCAATGGCGTGCGAGGTGGATCGGCAACTGGTCGGCACCGGTGCTGAGCGGCGAATCCATCGCCAGTTCGGCGATGCGGTCGACGTCCTCGCTCTCGACCGCGTCCGCAATGAAGAACCGTGTGCCTTGGCCGAACGCCCGGGCAAGCAACGCCTCGGCGGCGGGTTTCGCCTCGCGTAGAACCCGATGGGGCAGCAGGCCGACTCCGACCTTGGATTGCGACTGCAGGACCTCCACCAGGTTGGAGTTGGTCATCGGCGTCGCCGGATCGCGACTCGCGCCGGATTCATGCAGCATCCGATCATTCACGAAGAGCCGCCCGAGGTACACGGTGGCCCCGCGCCAGGTGGGACAGAACAGGACACTGTCGGCGCCGGTCAGTTCCATCAGGGCCTCCGAGACCGGTCCGATGTTGCCCTGCTCGGTCGACATGAAGAGTGCGCTGTACTTGTAGTAGATCCGCTCGGCGCACTGCGCGAGCAACGCCGAGGCGGATCGGCGTGCGTCGGCAACGGCGTCTGCGGGCGGCAGCAAGCGGATCTTCCGGCCGACGACAACCGCCTCCGCATCTTCTTCGAGGTCCGCGAGCCCCTCGGTGGACGTCACCAACGGGCAGCGAACGCCTTCCCGTTCCAACAGGCTCGCCACCATCAGGCCGCCCGTCAGGTCGTCCGCGATGACGCCAAGCTCAAGCAATTCGGCACCCCACTCGTGTGCATTCCCGGCTCTAAGGTGACGTCACCGTGATCTCGAAAGTCGTCTCGGGGCTGTTGTGACAGCCGATTCTCGAGACCCGTGTCCTGAGGCGATGGCTCCCGGCGGGCAGGGCGATGGGCCCGGTGAACACCCGCCAGAATGCGTCCTCGCCCTCTTCGGTTGTGTAGCAGATGCTGCACCCCTGGGTCGGACTGAAGAGTTGCAGCCGATGTTCGCCGGGCACGCTGAATTCATCGGGTGCCGGTCGCTCGCCGTACGAGTCGGCTGTGAATACGAGGCACCTGGCTTCGGTGCACGCCGGCTTTTCGCCGTTCGGGTAGTGGATGGCTTTCATGACCCGTTCTTCGAGGTGTCCAAGATCATTCGTTTCCTTCTGCCAGGCGTCGAGTTCCGCCCGCATATGGCCAAGCACATCCCGGTAATTGCCGTCTGCGGCAAGGTTTTCCACCTCCCAGGGATCGGCCTCGGTGTCGTAGAGCTCTTCGACCGGCCGTTTCTCGGCGAACATGATCGACTGCGTCGCGTCGAGTTCGCCTGCCAACCAGCAGCGGTACCATTCCTGCATGATCGGATGCTGGTTGCGGAAGGAATTCCAAAGAAGATACGGTTTTTCGGGGAACCAGTTCTTGATGTATTTGAACTTTCTGTCTCTGACCGCCCTGACCATGTCGTAGTCGGCGTCGGATCGGTCCACCGAAGCATGGACGTATTCCCTTTCGGGCGCGGTCGCCATGCCCAGGAAGGCCCGTCCCTGCATATGCGGCGGCACGGTGATCCCGCAAGCACTCAGCATGGTGGGGCCTAGATCAACCGTGCTGACCAGCCGGTCGCTGGTGGTGCCCGGTTCGATGGCCCCCGGCCAGCGAATGATCATCGGTGAATGGATGCCTTGATCGTAGGGGTGGCGCTTACCCCTGGGCATCGGCCCGTGATCGCTCCAGTGCACGACGATCGTGTTGTCGGCCAGGCCATCCTCCTCGAGTTGCTCGAGCAGCGTGCCCATGACCTGATCGCATATGGCGATGTTGTCGTAGTCCTTGGCGATGCTCCTTCTGACCCGGGGCGTGTCGGGGAAGTACGGCGGCACCTCGACGGAATCGGGGTCGGTGGATTGAATCGGGCTCGGCCCGATGATGTTGAACGGCCAGGTGCGTTGTTCCTCCCACATGCCCGATTCGTGGGTGTATTCGGGGTTGAAGACGGCAAAAAAGGGCGCCGAATCGTCGGGCCGGTTTCGCCAGTGGGCGGTGGCGGAGCAATCGTTCCAGGCGGCGAACGGCGGTTCGAACTGGTAGTCCGTCTTGACGTTGTTGGTGCAGTAGTAGCCTTCTCTTCTGAAATATTCGCCAAGGCATTTGACGAAATGCGGGGCCGGCGCATCGTAGGCCTGGCCCCGGGTTGTTCTCATGTGATGGGCACCGATACTGGTGGGATACATGCCGGTGATCACCGCCGCCCGCGCCGGGGCGCAGATCGGGGCCGTCGAGAAGGCGTGTGGATAGATGCACCCTTCCGCTGCCAGCCGGTCGACCGCCGGCGTCTTGGCCAGCTTGTCGCCGTAGCAGCCGTAGAGCGGCAGACAGTCTTCGAAACTGACCCATAGAACGTTGAGATTCTTTGCCACTGGCAATTGCCTCCTATGCCATCAACGAACGCGGGACGGGATACGAGCGGGGAACGGGAGAGCCCGTCCCCTACGCCGGCAAGACATCGGGATCAAGGCTTCCCACCATGGCCGTCCCCCATTAGCATAGACGCAGCGAGCCAGGTTTCCCCTACCGCCGGGACGGGACCACGAGTCCGCACTTCCACGTTACCAACCAGGGGGAATTCCACAGTGGCGGGCACCATCAATGAAAAGAGCGATGAAAAGATCGATGGAAGGAGCGATGGAAGGAACGATGGAAGGAACGATGAAAGGCGCTTGCGCGAACAACTGGTTGCGCACTACAGGATTGTCGAAACCCTCGGCTTGAACGAAATGTCGTCGGGCAATCTGAGCGTCAGGTTCGGGGACAGGATGTTGATTTCGCCGAACGGCGCCACTGCGGAGTCCATTTCCGTCGACAACATCGTCGCCACCGCTTTCGACGGTGACTACCAGGGCGACCGGCTGCCTTCCTCGGAGTGGCGCATGCACGCCGCCATCTACCAGAGACACGCCGAAACCCAGGCCGTGGTGCACACCCACTCGGACTACTGCGTCGCCGTGGCGAGCCACATGATCCCGCTGCCCGGTTTCCACTATCTCATCGGTGTATTCGGCGGCGACGATGTTCCCTGCGTCCCCTACTCGACCTTCGGCAGACAGCAACTTGCCGACGATGCGGCCGAAGCGCTCACCGAGCGGACGGCCTGCCTGCTCGGCAATCATGGGATGATCGCTCGTGGTCCGAACCTCCGGCGTGCGGTCAACCAGGCCCAGCGGCTGGAGATCATGTGCCGTCAATATGTGCTTGCCCGGCAAATGGGTGAACCCAAGCGGCTAACGGCTTCCGACTGGGAGGATTTCCGCAGAAAAGCCGACGAAATGGCATACGCCAGGAACGGTTGAAGGACTACGCGCGTCGTCCCGTCGCAATGGGACGCCGCAAGGGCGCCCTACAGGATCGGGCGTCCGAACCGTTCGAGATAGTCCTCGTGCACCATCTGTTCGTAGCGGGTGATTCCCTCCAGCGGCAGCTTGACGGGTGCCGTGCCCGTGAGCGATGACTCGTAGATCGCCATGGCCATCTCCACGTCCTTGCGCCCCTCGATGCCGTACTCCGCCGGTTCGTCCTTCTGCGCCGCGTTGACGATACTCATGATCTCGGCAGCGTGGCCGACGCACCAGTCGTCGATGGCGAAGTCCCGGAACGGGTTCTCGTAGACGATCACCGGATCCGTGTGCACGATGATTCGTTGCAGCACATCCACGCCGTCGATGGCGCGGCGCTCGGTCTCCACGGGAATGTCCTGCCATCCCTCGCCGCCAAGTAGGCGCAACGGAATCTCGGGTCCATGGGGGTCGCGATCCAGGATGCCCCCCAGGCTCCCCGTGATCTGACAGTACCGCTGGGTCTCGCCGAGGCGTGACGTCTCGTAGATGCCGACGGCACCGCTTTGGAAATCGATCATCGCGTGCGCCCAGTCCTCGTGGATGCTTCGCGGGTCCGAACGGTACTTGCGCACCGTCGCGGTGATCTGCGTCGGGTCGCTTTGCGCATACAACCGCAGTTGCGACATCCGGTGCGCGCCCATGTCCATGCACATGCCGGACGTTCGGCCGAACCCATGAATGGGCCGGGTCAAGCCCTTCGGCGTGACGTTCGCCTCGAAAGGATCTTGGCGCTTGGGCTCGGAGAAGTACACGCGCACGATGTCACCCAGGATGCCGGCCTCGATGAGCTTGACGATCAGCCGCTGCTTGGGCCAGCGGAAGTAGTTCTCCGCCACCTCGAACTGCACGCCGTTGCGGCGGCAGGCATCGATGATGCTGTCGCAACAGGGGAGGGTGACCGCCATCGGTTTCTCCACCATCACGTGCTTGCCGTGTTCGGCGACCATTCTGCCCAGCACGTGGTGTGTCGGGTCGCCGGCAACCACGTCGACCACCAGGATGTCCTTGTGCCGGTCGAGCATTTCCTCGAGGCTCAGGTAGTGCGGTACGCCGTATTTCCGGCCGTTCTCCTCGGCGAGTTGCTCGTCCATGTCGCACAAGGCGACGAAGTCGATTTCGCCGCGCTTGGACAATTCAGCGAGTGTCGGCAGGTGCCAGCGGCGCGCCGGGTTGCCACAACCGAGGATGGCCACCTTTGCTTTCATCGTCTTGTCTCCAACTGTCGGCCTGTCGCCGGAGGGCGGCACAGTGGACCATATTACGTGATTGCCGAGACCCGGCCCTCGCCAAGCACTCGCCAAGCTGTGAGACGCCAAGCTGTGAGACACTCCGGCCATGGTCCGGATGCCTTTCGCGCTTCGCGTGGCGGTCGCTTCGTGTGCCCTCGTCGCGACATGCGCCCACACGGCCGAGTCCGACACATCGGTGCCGCCGGACGTCGTCAAACAATACCGGCAGCCGGTGGCCAAGTGGCCGGCGTTCGTGGTGGACGAGGGGGTCCAGGCGCAGGAACTCGGCGAGCTGCCGCCGGTTCCGACCGAGCCTTGGCACACGCCGGCTTCGGAAACCCTGGGCAAGCTCCTGTTCTTTGATCCTCGCCTCTCGGAGTCGGCCCAGATCGCGTGCGCGAGTTGTCACGACCCGGAACTCGGCTGGGCGGACGGACGACGGTTTCCGTTCGGTCACGACCGGACACCCGGAAGGCGCAACGCCATGACCCTGCTGAATGTCGGTTATTTCGACCGATGGTCCTGGGACGGTGGGGCGGAGAGCCTGGCGCAACAGGTCCTGCGGGCGATTCGAAGTCCCATCGAGATGAACGCGGACCTCGGTGCCCTCGTCGCCCGCTTGAACGGCATCGACGACTACGCCCGGGCATTCGCCGCGGCGTTCGGCGGGGAGGGTGCCACGGCGGAGGGCATCGGCAAGGCGCTGGCCGCTTTCGTGAGGACTATTCGATCGCGGCGCAGCCGGTTCGACCTCTTCGTGAGCGGCGACTACGCGCGGCTCAGCGACGGGGAGCTCGAAGGACTCCATCTCTTCCGGACCCGGGCGCGGTGCATGAACTGCCACCACGGCCCGCTGTTCTCGGACGGACGCTTCCATCACACGGGCTTGAGCTACTACGGTCGTCGGTTCGAGGATCTCGGCCGCCACGGGGTCACGGGAAAGCCGGAGGATCGGGGCAGGTTCCGGACCCCGTCGCTGCGTGACCTCCAGTTCACCGGACCTTGGATGCACAACGGCCTCTTCGTGGATTTCCGGGGCGTCTTGCGGATGTACAACCACGGCATGACACGGCAACGCGAGCCGCGACCCGGCGAGCCGTCGCTGTCGCCCTTGATCCAGCCGCTGGAGCTCGAACCGGAAGACATGGACGCTCTCGAGGCGTTCCTCGGCGCCCTGAACCGGCGGCCCCACAACCTGCGACCACCCACGCTACCGGGTCTCCCTTCGGCAGATCAGGATCCTAAAAGTAAATGAGAACTATTACCATTTGACTTGGATGCGCAATGAGAGGACACTGCGAGAGTTGATTCGACTCCTTTCACGAAGGAGAAGCCGCGCTTCGCGGGAATCTCAGCCGGCGTCTGAAGGGTACGCTCGCCACGATACGTTCCAGTGTCAGCAAAGTCAGATCCGACAAGGACGTTGAACGTGTGGGTTCGTGAGGGGCCGTTTCCGCCTTAGATTGGCAACGGGAGAGGACTCCATGGCACTACATCGTACAGACCGTACCGTGCGCTTTATCGCGGCGCTCGGTCGACTATTCGGATTACTCGGACTAGTGATCGCGGCGTCCGCGGGCGCTGCCGATGAACAAACAACCGATGCTGGCGACGAACCGGAGGACTCGGCGACCGAGGCGGAAGCCATCGAGGTACCTGTCCTCGTCGAAGCGGCCGAGATCGAGGTTCAGCCGGGGCACGTGCGCTTAGACGAGGCGTTCATCCGGCGAATGCCCGGGGGCGAAGCCAACTTGGCCGACTTGCTCCGCGTCAATCCGGCGGTGGATTTCTCCCGCGATAGCGAACTCTCGGCCAGCACCGCCGTGCAACGGCCCGCCGAGATATCCATCCACGGCCAGCCTTTCTACCAGAACGCCTTCCTGATCGACGGCATCGATACGGCGAACGACCTGAACCCGGCCGATACCGGGGACATCTGGTCAACGCCCAATCTGGTTCGTCCCCATGGCGGAAGCTCTCCCCAAGGCTACTACGTGGATACGAACCTCATCGAGAGCGTGGAAGTCTATGACAGCAATGTTCCGGCCGAGTACGGTGGTTTCACCGGTGGTGTGGTGTCGGCTGACCTCAAGCGCTACGACGGCGAGAACTCCGTGTCCGTCGGCTACAGTCTCCGCCGCGACGAGTGGGAGGAGTTCCACGTCACCGAAGACGACCTCCTGACTGCCGACTACTACCGGGCGGCATACACCCCTGACTATCGCCGAAGCTCCCTCGTTGTCGGCGTGCAACGCGGCATTGGCGACCTGGGACTGTCCATGTCGGTGTCCCGCCGCCATTCGACGTTCGCGCAACGCTACGACAAGTTCTACCACTTTGCTCGACGGGAGACCGAGGTTCTCGACTACGACGACGTCATCGACAACGTGCTCGGCAGGGTCGACACCGAACTCGGCGGGACATCCGTTGGGGTTTCGTTCCGCCACGCCAGGCGGGCGCACGATGGACTGACATCGACGACCTACGACGGCCGCTTCGACAAATCCCACGCCGGCAACGGTGTGACGCTCGACATCGAACGGGCCATGGCTGGCGGACGGCTCGAGGTCGCCGTCGGTTTAGACCGGTTGCAGGACACCCTCGATAGCGATACCGGTCGATTCATCTACCACGAGTCAGCCGAGGGAAGCCCCACACTGACCCAGTACGAAGGCGCGTACGGGGACAGCGAACAGGCGCAGACGAGGCTGACGCTGAAGCCGAAGCTGACGCTTGCGCCGCGCTGGATTGGTCAGGTCGAAAACTCGATCGTCATCGGCGGCGAGGTGCAGCGCACCGACAGTTACTACGAGCGCCCCGAGGACGTCGTCTTCGAGCAGTTCCTGTGCGTTCGAGACCAGGGCCGGGAGGGATGCCAGGACCAGAACGGCGACGGGTTGAGCGGGCCGGAGGACGAGTACCGGGCACGGGTCTCGAACTGGTTTGCCGGAAAGGTCGACCTGACCTATGCATCCGCGGCGCTCTATGCCCAGGACAGCTTGGCGATCGGCCAATGGATGGTGAACCTCGGGTTGCGCCTGGATTGGAACGACTACCTCGGCAACGTCGACCTGTCGCCTCGGTTGTCGGTGGAACGGGACGTGTTCGGCGACGACCGGACCGTCGTCGTCGGAGGCGTGAACCGGTACTACGGACGCAGCTTCTTTCGCTACGAACTCAACGACGCCATCGCCGGGTGGCGGGACAACACGCAGTACAACGTCGACGGCAGCGTACGCCGCGTATTGACCTACGACGACCGGTCCGGCGGGTCGGATCTGTCCACCCCCTATTCGGACGAGTGGATGCTGGGTCTGACCCAGGCGATCGGCAAGGCGTCGGTGGGGTTGCAGTTCGTCAATCGGGAAGGCCGCGACGGCGTCACCCGGTCGCGCTTCTGCCTCGACCCGGAGGATGCCCGGTGCCGCGAGTACAACTACGTCTACGTCAACGAGGGCCGCAGTTCGACGCAGAGCGTGGGCATTCGACTGTCGAGCGCGGAGCCGTTGCGCCTCGGGCCTACGGAGACGACCTTCGCGGTTTCCATGGGCTACAAGGACGCGACCAACAACCGCCAGGACACGGACGGCTACGACGAGGAGCTCGACCCGGACCTGATCTACTACGACGGCGGGCTGGTTCGTGCGGTCGACCTGCCGCCGTGGGACTACAACGTCCCGTTTTCGACGAGTTTCTACACGATCACCAGCTTCCCGGAGTGGAACATCACGTGGTCCAACTTCGCGAAGCTCCGCCGGGGAGGCACCATCGCGCGGGATTCGGGCCTCGACTGCGATGACGACGAGGTCGACTACTGCGAAGGGAGCTACGACATCTTCGAGGACTTCGAATTCGACAGTCTGTGGACGTTCGACGCGAGGGTCGAGTGGCGCCCGGACCTCGTCGCCGATAGCCGGGGCTACGTACGGGTGGAGGTCAAGAACCTTCTCGACGAAGTCGTGGACACCAACTCCGCCCGGTTGTCGGATCGTCGCCGCTTCACTTCGGGACGCCTGTTCTGGGTCGAGTTGGGGCTGGACATCTGAGGGGATCGTACGACAGGCGTGGCCGCCCGCGCGCCGGCGTCTAGGGAAGGTCTGATTAAGACCTTCCCTAGCGCGGCACAGGGATGTGCCGCCAAATTCAAAGACGCAAGGAGTTGAATTTGCAAGCAAAAAAAGACCGCGCTCTTGTTTTTGCGTTCTGATCAAGCCAGGGATGGCTTGATCAGAGCATTCCTAGAGGCCCCTGGGTGAGGAATGCGGGCTAGCACGGAGTTCCTCGCCGTTGGCGGCCCGGTCCTGTGGGTGCTGCTCGGCGTGTCGGTGGCCGCTTTGGCCATCGTCATGGTCAAGTTCTGGCAGTTCGCGCAGCAGCGGCCGGAAACCTGCCCCGACGTGGATGCCGCGTTGCTGCGTTGGCATACCTCGGCTTGGCGGGAGGCGCGCGAGTTGCTCGACGACCGGCATCCGGTGTCCGTGGTGGTTGCGTTGTCGATGGACGAGCTACACGGCGGCACGGACGAGGAACTGGTCCGGGAGGAGATCGACCGGTTCGCGACCTCACATCTGAACCGGATGCGGGCGCTGTTGCCCGCGCTGGACGCCATCGCCACGCTGAGTCCGCTCCTTGGACTGCTGGGCACGGTGCTTGGAATGATCACGGCCTTCCAGCAGATGGAAGCGGCGGGCTCGCAAGTGGACCCCTCCACGTTGTCGGCGGGCATCTGGCAGGCGCTGCTCACGACCGCCGTTGGACTGGGGATCGCGATTCCGGCGACGGCGGTGCACAACTGGCTGGAGCGCAAGGTCGAGCGCGTCGCGATGAAGATGAACGACGCCGTCACACAGGTCTTCCTGGCGTTCGGGAGACGCCGGGCCGACAGCCCCTGACGTGCAGTTCCAGGCGATGTTCCGCCGTCGGCGTAGAGGCGTGCGCCTCGCGCCGCTCATCGACGTGGTGTTCATCCTGTTGCTGTTCTTCATGCTGACGACGGGATTCGACCCGTCGCGACAGATTTCAGTGACGTTCCCGTCGCCGTCCGCACAGGTGGACGCCCCGGAGCTTCTTGTCGTGCGCATCGACGACGACGAACGAACGGTTCTGATCGAGCAACGTCATTATCCGATCGACGACCTGGAGGGGTTGGGTGCCGTGATTGTGGACAACCCGGATGCAGTCTACGCCGTACAGGGCTTCCCGGGAATGCGGACGCAGACCTTGGTCACCGTCGTCGATCGGTTGCGGCAGGCGGGTGCGCAACAGGTATCTATGGCCAAGGTTCGACCGTGATCGTCGACCCACGCCCGGATCGGGGTAACGTGCCGGGGGACCAAGGTCTTGTGCCGCTCATCAACGTGGTCTTTCTCTTGTTGACCTTCTTCATGATCGCGGGGCAGATCCAGCGAAGCCATGTTGACGTCGTGCCGCCGACCTCCGTGAGTGACACCGTGCCGGTCGTGGATCGGGTTGATCTCGTGGTCGATGCGACGGGAACCATTTACCAGGGGGCGACGAGCATCCCGCTTCATACATTGCGCTCGGCATTGAGGCGGTCGGCGGACAACGGGACGGTTGTTTTGCCTCATGACACGACGGGCGCCGGGCCGACCGATGACCAGGCCGATGACCAGGCGGATGGGCGGGTTGCGAGGGACCTGCGGGTTCTGATCAGAGCCGATGCCGATCTCGATGTGGTGAAGCTCGAGTCGGTACTGGCCGAACTGAACCGGGCCGGCATCCAACGGACAGCCCTCGCCACGACGCTCGACTCGCCGCGATGATCGGTCGACGTCATTGGTTCGTGGCGCTGGCGGCGTCGCTGGTGGTACACGGTGCGCTGTTCATGGGCTGGCCATCGCTGGGCGACGGCGCGATGGGCCCGGGCGAACAGGGCCTCGAGATCGGCCTCGGTCTTCTGGGCGACCTAGGCGATGCCCCCGCCGATACGGTTCCCGAGCCGCCACCGGAACCGGAACCGGAACCGGTACCGCCACCGGAACCCCAGCCACCACCGGAACCCGAGCCGCCGTCGGAGCCCGAGCCTCAACCGGTCCTACCACCCGATGTTCCAAGTCGCGTCGTGGTCGCGGCCCCCCCAAAGCCACCGCAGCCTGCGCAACACCCGGTCACGGAACAAGACGCTCGGCCGACGCAGGTCGCGTTGCCAAGGCCTGCTGCGCCTGCAGGTCGGTCATCGGGTGCCTCGCTCACGGCGGGTGGCGACCCGGGCTTGCGTCGCTCCTATGCGGTGCTGCTCGCCGCGCACCTGAACCGCTACAAGACCTACCCGCTCTCGGCGCGGCGTCAGGGTCTCGAAGGAGTCGTGACCCTGCACCTCGTCGTCGATCGAGAGGGGCGGCTAACCGATGCTCGCATCGATGTACCGGCTGAATTGGCGGCGTTCAACGATGCTGCCCTGTCCATGTTGGAACGAGCGGAGCCGTTGCCGCGGTTTCCACCGCGAATGGAGGCAACCGAACTCGTTGTCAGGGTGCCGGTGTCCTTCAAACTCGACAGATCGAAGTAGTCCATGCCATGCGTCCGGTCGTCCGGGAGACGATACGAATACGAACAAGAAACGCACTGACCTTCTTAAGGGACGGTCTCTCAAGAATGATTGAGACGATCTCCTAAACTGACACTTCCGATTGAAGCGAGCGCCTACCAGCGCATCCTTAACTCGGCCCCGATTCCGTGCGCAGGCGGGGCCATGAGACTCTCGCGGCGGGTCAGCTTGAGGCCGAACGACAGGCCGCGACCGGTTCCCTCAAAGGGTTCCAACTGCCAGCCGATGCTGTACTCGCGATCCATTGTGGAGACCCCGTAGCCCAGGGTGGGGGCGCCGATGAAGCGACCGCGGAACGTCGGGAACCCCCAGGCGGCCTCCGCGGTCCAGCGCCCGTCCGCCTCGTGGCCCCTGCGCTCCACCAGCGGGTTGGCTGCGAACAGCGCGTCCAGCCCGCCGGTGACCTGGCCGCCGAAGTCCTGGCGCAGGCTCAGCTTCGGGCCCTGGCGGGACTGGGGGCTCGGGTCAAACGCCAGTGCCGCCGAGAAGCCCATGTCGCGTCGGCGATTCGCCTCGTGCGCAATCAGTGTGCGGCCCTCGAGGTCGAGGGACAGGCCGAGCCCCGGATGCAGCCAGGCGACGCCGCCGCCGACCTCTACGCCGAACCCGGTCTCGGCATCGCCGCCGTCGTGGCGCACGCCGACCTCCAGCTTCGGCGTGAGGCCGTGGTCGCCGAGCCTCAGCCTCCAACTGCCTTCCAGGCCAAAACGCAGGCGGGTGACGTCGGCCGCGCCGGCCAACATGCCTTCGGTTTCGTCGGAGGTGGTGCGCGACCACAGGGCATCCGACTGCCACGTGAGCATGGGGCCGGCGCCGGCCGCGCCGAGCAGGCTGCCGTTCAAGCCCAGCGCTGCCATCGACCAGCCCAGGTCGGTTTGCAGCCGTTCGCCCTGTGGAGAAGCCAAATCGGTCGTGCGCCGGGCCGGTTGGCCGAACGGCAGGAAGGTTGCGAAGCGGTCGGTCGTCACGCCGCTGGTCAACGTCATGCGGCCGCCACCGTGGCCCGCCGCGCCCCACACGTCGAGGCGCTCCGAGATGCGCCAGGCGGCGTAGGGCACGGCCGCCGTGAGGGTGGAGCGGACGCCGCCCGCGGCCGAGTTCGGCCCGCTGTAGGTGCCGTCGCCGACGGCCTGGGTGATGGCCACGCCGAGCAGCCAGTCTCCCCGCGCGTAGTCGACGCCGAGCAGGCCGGTGGTGAGGTTGCCGTCGAGGCGCAACTCCTCCTGGGCGCCGTTGAAGTTCGCGTGCGAGCCCCGGCCCCAGACCCCGAGTACGCCGCCCTTGGCGTCCGCCTCACGGGTGTAGGTGAAGTTGCTACCGGTCAGCAGTTGCTGGAGTGCCGTGCCGCGGGCGTCGCCGTGGGGCGGCGGCGGGCCGCCGTGGCCCTGCACCATGCTGACGATGGATGCCCGGTGGCCGGAACCGGCGCCGATACCGCCCGCGTTGTGCGCATGGGGGGCGGTGGAACCCAATGTTCGGTCCGGAGAGTTGTCCATCGGGCAGCCCGCAACTGGCTTGGCGCGCCCCTCAAGGCCATCCGGTCTTCCCGACCCATCGGAACCGTACGATCCATCGCCCCGGTTTTCAGGCCTGTGGGAGTGGTCGGGTGTGCCGACATCACCCGCGCCGGGGTCAACGGCTGGGTGAGGCGGATTCGGGCCGCTTGGCGTGGTGCAGCCAACGGCGGTTGCACCCGGCCCCTGCCCGATTGGCCGCCCCGCCAGCATGCTCCGAAATCCCGCCGCCCGTGCCGGTTTGCGGACGGCGCCGATGCGCGCCGTGATGCCGTCGAGCGCCTGTTCAGCCACCGCGCGGCCGAAACGGGCGAGCCAGGCGTCGGGCAGCGGGTCGGAATTCTTGATCGTGCCCGTTGCCTCGCCGTCGTCGAGGGTCGCGCCCTCGGGACGGCTCAGGATGACGGTGAAGGTCTCGTCCCCCTCGTCATAGGAGTCGTCGAAGGTCTGGATCCATATCTCGAACCGCCTGCCGCCAGGATATATGGTGCCGTTATTGCTGGAGTAGGGATAGTCCGACGAGCTATTGGCGGTGCCGTAATTCCGGCCTTGGTAGTGCCCCGTTTCGGTGTAGTAGCTGAACCGCACCTCGTGCGCCACCGGTTTCGACAGCGTTACCTGGAAATAGACTTCGTCGCCCTCTTGCGCCGAACTGTCGCCGATGGACAGGGTCGGCAGCCCGTCGTTGTCGTGCACGGTGGCCTCCGCTGAGTTCCGGGGCGCCGACGCCGCGGTGTAGCCGCTACCGGACTGCACGGTCACGGTCACCGTGGCGCTGGCGGGATCCTCCTCAACGCTGTCGTCATTCGTGCGCACGTTCAGCGTCGCTTGCTTCTGGCGCGCCGGAATCGTGACCTGGCGGGCGCCGGCATCGGCGGTGTTGACGAAGGCGTTGCCGGGCTCGGCGACGTTAACGGTCACTTCGAGATCCGCGCCCGGGGCGACGTCGGCGTGCAGCGTGAATTTGAGCGTGGCGCCCTCGTAGTCGGTGGTTCGTGACGATTGCGCCGAGGTCACTCGAATGACGGGCACCACTACATCGTCGTCGTTGACCGTCACCGAGTCCGAATTGCTCTGGCTGTGCACGCTGTAGCCCGTGCCGCCGATCACTGCCGCGCTGACGCTGCCGTCGGGCTCGTCGTCGCTGTCGTTGGTGGTGGTGACGTTGAAGGTAGCAGTGCCGCTGGCGCCGATGGTGATGCGCCGCGAACCGGTCTGGCCGCTCGTGGCGAAGTTGCCGCTCTGGGTCACTCTGACATTCACGCGGATACTGCCTTGCGGCGGCGGCGACGCGGTGAGCGTGAAGGTGGCCGAACCGCCCTCGGTGATGGCGCTGCCGCCGGAAATGCTTACCGCGGGCCTGGGCGGCGGCAGGTCGTTGTCGTTAACCGTCACCGAATCCGAATTGTTCTGGCTGTGCACGCTGTAGCCCGTACCGCTCGTCACCGTCGCGCTGATGCTGCCGTTGGGTTCGTTGGTGCTGTCGTTGGCGGTGGTGACGGTGAACGTGCCGCTGCCACCCGTGCCGATGGTCACCCGGCGCGATCCGGTCTGCCCGCTATCGGCAAAGCTGCCGCTATCCGCCACGTTGACGTTCACGGTGATCTGGCCTTGCGGCGCGGGACTCGCGCTGAGGTTGAAGGTGGCCGTGCCGCCTTCGGTAATGGCACCGCCGCCGCTGATGCTCACCACCGGCGTCGCCGGCGGTGGATCGTCGTTGTCTGTGACGGAAATGGATGCTGAAGCGTTGGTGTTCGACCGCGTATAGCCCGTCCCGCTGGTGACGGTTGCGGTGAGCGTGCCGTCGGGCTCGTCGGTGCTGTCGTTGGTTGTGAGGACGGTGAGCGTGCCGCTGCCGCCCGTGCCGATGGTCACCTGACGCAATCCCACCTGTCCGCTGCTGGCGAAGCTGCCGCTGTCTACCACGCTGATGTTTACCGTGGTCGTGCTCTGCGGGGTCGGGGTCGCAGTGAGCGTGAAGGTGGCGGTGCCGCCCTCGGTGATGGCGCCGCCGCCGGCGATGGTGACGGCAGGATCAGGGTCGGGGCTGACCCCTTCGATGCATTCCAGCGCGTCTGCAACCGGCCCCCAGCCAAACCAGCGTGCTTCCCGCTCGCGCGCGGAGGCGGCGGTCATCGGCGTAATAACGCGGTTGTCCGCCGTCCAGTCCGCGGGCGTGCGCGCGCCGAACGCAACCAGTACGCGGAACCAGTTCTCCCCGTAGCCGGGCGAATTGCCGCTATTGTGATCGTAATAGTCCTCAACCTGCTGCAGAAGTACATCCGAGACGCAGGGGCTCGGGGTGATGGCATCGTCATTGTCGCTGACCGCGATTGACGCCGAAGCATTGGTATTGGACGGCGTATAGCCCTGGCCGTTGGCAATAGTCGCGGTGAGCGTGCCGCTGGGCTCGTCGGTGCTGTCGTTGTCGGTGGTGACGGTGAGCGTGCCGCTGCCGTTGGTGCCGATGGTGGCCGTACGGGCGCCTGCCTGGCCGCCGTCCGCGAAATTGCCGCTGTCCACAACGTTCAGGTTCACGGTGATTGGGCTCGCGGGCGCTGGGGTCGCAGTGAGCGTGAAAGTGGCAGCGCCACCCTCGGTGATGGCGCTGCCGCCGGTGATGCTGACGACGGGCGGTGGCGGATCGTCGTTATCGCTGACCGCGATTGACGCCGAAGCACTGGTACCGGACGGCGTATAGCCCTGACCGTTGGCGATAGTCGCGGTGAGCGTGCCGTCGGGCTCGTCGGTGCTGTCGTTGTCAGTGGTGACGATGAGCGTGCCGCTACCGCCGGCGCCGATGGTGACGGTCCTGGAACCGGCCTGGCCGCTGTTGGCAAAGTCGCCACTGTCCGCCACGTTGACGTTCACGGTGATCGAAGTCGAAGGCGTTGGGGTTGCGGTAAGCGTAAAGGTTGCGCTGCCGCCCTCGGTCACCGCGCTGCCGCCGGCGATGGCGACTTCGGGATCGGGGGCGGGGTTAACCGCTTCCAGACATTCCAGCGCGTCCGCAACCGGCCCCCAGCCAAACCAAATCGCCTCCTGTACGCGTGCGGACGCAGCGGTCATCGGCTCGATAACGCGGCTGTCCGTCGTCCAGTCCGCCGGAGTCCGCGCGCCGAATGCGACCAGGACTCTGAACCAATTGTGGCCATAGCCGGGTGGCGTGATGCTGTTGTGGTCGTAATAGTCCTCAACCTGCTGTAGAAGCGCGTCCGATACGCAGGCGCTCGGGATGATGGCATCGTCATCGTCATTGACCGAAATCGACGCTGACGCGTTGGTATCGGACGGCGTGTAGCCCGTGCCGCTGTTGACGGTCGCGGTGAGCGTGCCGTTGGGCTCGTCGGCGCTGTCGTTGTCGGTGGTGACGGTGAGCGTACCGCTGCCGCCGGTTCCGATGGTCACCTGGCGCGCCCCGGCCTGACCGCTATCGGCGAAGCTGCCGCTGTCCACCACGTTGACGTCCACCGTGATCGTGCTCGGCGGCGCCGGGCTGGCGCTCAGGTTGAAGGTGGCCGTGCCGCCTTCCGTAATGACGCCGCCGCCGCTGATGCTCACCACCGGAGTCGCCGGCGGAGGATCGTCGTTGTCGTCAACCGTGATCGATGCTGAAGCGTTGGTGTTGGACGGCGCGTAGCTCGTGCCGCTGTTGACGGTCGCGGTGAGCGTGCCGTTGGGCTCGTCGGCGCTGTCGTCGTCGGTGGTGACCGTGAGCGTGCCGCTGCCGCCCGTGCCTATGGTCACCTGGCGCGACCCGGCCTGACCGCTATCGGCATAGCTGCCGCTGTCCATCACGTTGACATTCACCGTGATCGCGCTTTGCGGCGCGGGGCTCGCGGTGAGCGTGAAGGTGGCGGCGGCGCCTTCGGTGACGGCGTTGGCCGAGGCCGGCGCAATCGACACCGAGGGGGGCGGCACCACCGGCGTCTCGTCATCGTCCACCGTGACGGTGACGGAGTCTGCGGTCACCCCGCCGTAGCCGCCGGTGTTGCTCACCGCATGCGTGATCGTCACGGTCTCGTCGTCGGCGTTTGCATCGTCTTGCGGCGTCACCGTCACGGCCTGCGCCTGGTTCCAGGTCGTGGGCGTGAAGGTGAGGGTGGCGCTGGTGCCCGGATTGCCGCCCGGGGCCTGCACCCGAACCTTGGCCGCGTCGCCGCTGGCGGCGGTAACCGTCACGTTCGCGGTGGGCTTGCTGTCGAGCAATACCGTGTAGCTGCCGGTCGAACCGCCCTCGGCAAGATCGAGCGATGCGGTCGAGACCGTCACCCCGGGAGTTTCGACCGGCGGGGGTGGTGGCGGGGGTGCGGTGGCGCTCGTAAGCGTGAATCTCACCGATCGCGGCGCGCTCACCGTGTAGGCGGCGTTGCCCGCATCGCGGTACACCTGCAGTTGATCCGGCACCGAAATCACGATGGACTCGTTTGGCTCATCCCGGTCGTCCGCCAGCGGCACCAGCCGTAGCCGCATCGAAGACACGCCCTGGTTCACAAAAAATGCCCACGAACTGACCGATCCCCCGCTCGCAGCTTCGAGGCGATAGTCCTGGCCACTGGCCGCCTTGCCTGCAAGTTCAAGGGTTACCAGCGAGAACGGCTGCTGGAAGTAAGGCGGGCTCACGAGCAGGTCGAACTCCACGGCATCCCCGCCCTCCTTCAGCGTCGTCTTGTCGGGTTGTGACAGGGTCACGATGGGTTCAGAGGGCCTTACGGAGTCCACGATGTGAAAGCCCGGCAGGTTGTCGGTTGCGGTCACGCCGCCGCCCGAACCCGTGTTCGTGGCTGTACCCAGCCCGATACCCACCGTATCCGTGGTGCTGCCGACGACGCTGTCCGAGGTCGCGGTGAAGGTGATGGTGGCCACGGTGGCGGTGGTTCCCGCGGCCGGGCCGGTGAACACCACGCTCGCGCTGCCGCTGCCGAGGTTGTTGTAGGCCACGCCCCGCGCCGCAGTTGAGGTGAGCCTGTAGTCGACATTGCGCGCCGCCGTGCCGGCGAAAGTGAGCGGCGCCGTCAGGGTCTCGCCCTTGACCAGGCCCCGGCCCAGGGTGAGCGTGAGCGTCTTGGCGCCGCCCTCGACCAGGTAGCCGGCCGGGCTGCCCGCCAGGGTCACGGACGTGGGATCGTTGTCCGTGACCGCCAGCTTCAGCGAGGAAGCGGCGCCGAGCTCGTAGGGCGTGCCGGTGTTCAGGGATACGGTGAACGCCCCGTCCAGCGCGTCGGCACGATCGTCGTCGATATCGACGTTGAAATCCACGTTCGTGGCATTAGCCGGAATGGTGATCGTGCCGACCGACAGGCTGCCGCTGTAGGCGCCGGAGAAGCTCAGCGTCGGCAGCGTGACCGGCAAACCGCCGCTTGGCGCGGGGTCGCTCGAGGTCACGGTGAAGGTGGCGCTGCCGCCCTCGCCGATTTCCGTGTTCCCGTTCTTCTCCGTGAGCGTCAGTACCGGCTTGTCATCGTCGGACACACTCACGTCCACGCCGGCAATGACCATGTCCGGGAGGTAGCGGCGTCCGTCGCCGAGTGTAGGCGAGGCGATCGAATGCGTGATCGTCGCGGTGCGCGGCAGGTAGGTCACGGCATCGTCGTTCTGGCCCTCGATGCTGATCTGTTGCGCTGATCGCCAGTTCGAGGGCGTGAAGGTAAGGGCTTCCGTATTGGTGAAGTCGGTCGCGCTGTCCGGGCCATCCACCTTCACGACGTTGCCGTCGCCGGCATCCACAGTGATCGTCACCGCCTTAAGCGGCTGCGAGTCGAGCTTCAGGGTGTAGGTGGCGACGCCGCCGTGCTCGGCCAGCGTGTGCGCGGCGTGGGAGATAGTCACCCCGGCGCGGTCATCGTCGGTCACCTTCACGCCCAGGCTGCCGGCGCTGTTGATGGCGTAGTTGTGGTCGTTCGAACTGGCCGCATGCCCGATCATTACGGTGCGAGCGTTGCCGGCGTTATCGATATCGTCATCGACGCCGGTCACGGTGATGGTCTGTGGCGTGCTCCAGAGAGCGCTCCCTTTGGGGTTGAATGTGAGGGTTTCGGTTGACGTGCCCGCGTTGCCCGCGTCCGGCCCGTCCACCAGCGTTCCGGCGCCCGCCGTTACCGTCACCGTGACAGGATGCGTCGGTCTGGTTTTCAGCAACACGGCGTAGCGGTCCGTGCCGCCGTTTTCGCCAACGACGGTCTCGGCGGGGCTGCCGGTTTCCCTGATGCTGAGGCCGGCATTGGGGTCGAGCGGCTTGACCGTGAAACGGGCGGACTGGCTGGCGGGCCTGCCACCGTTCTGATCTCCGAATCGCAGCAGGTCGCTGTCCACCGCAACCGTCACCTGGTCGTCCGCTGTGATCAGCGGGCCGGCATAGCTCAGGTCGATCTCTACGGACCGGTGCTGTTCCGCGCCGTGCACATCGTACTGGATCGGGAGCAGCCGGCCGGCGCTGATGGTCAGAAATGCCGACGTGCCCGACAAGCTGATTTTCGACAAGCCGGTCGCGCTGAGGCGAACCTCGGTGTTGGGGATTTCGCCCCGGTCGTTGCGGTCGTCGAAAAACACGTAGGGTGCGGATGGATTGCCGCCATTGAGGCCGCCACCGCCGCCCCCGCCGAAAAAGGTCGAGTTCTTCGGAATCAGCGTGAGCGTGGCCGTGCCCCCGTCTTGAAGGTTGCGGGCGCTGATGATGTCCGGGCTGACCGCGAGGGACGGCGGTTGGTCATTGTCGGTGATCGCCACGCTGGCCGAGCCCGAGGCGGTGGTGCCGGCGGCGCCCGTGCCCGAGGAGCGGTCGAGGTTGCTGCTGACCGCCTGGTCGCCGCTGCCGAAATTCACGGTGAGCGTCTCGGAAACTCCCTCGTCGCGGGTATCCTCCTTCCCGGTCACTGCAAGCGTCGCCACCCGCACCGTATTCACGTCGGAACCTGTGAACACAACCGCGGGGCTCCAGCGGCTGTAGGGGCTGGCGGTATTGAGCAATACCCCCTGGTTGTAGTTGCCGCCGACTTTCAGTGCGATGTCGTAGTCCTTGCGGGTGATGCCGGCGCCCGCGATGACCAGCGGTGCGGTAACCGACTCGCCGCCCGCAAGCTTGCGGCCAAGCGTAACCGCCAGGTCCGCCGAATCGCTGCCGTCCTCCTTCACCGTGCCGGAACCCGACAGGGTCGCGCTGGTTGCGTCGTTGTCGGTGATCGTCAGCGTGGCTGTTCCCTGGCTGCCGGGTACCACCCCTGTCGGCAGGCTGCTCGCCCGGATGCGGAGTTCGACGGTCTCGTTGGGCTCGTCCACCGTGTCGTGACGGAGGGGAATGTTGACCGAGCCGGTGGTGGTGTTCGCGGCGATGGTCGCGGTCCAGGGGCCCGCCGTGTAGTCGTCGCCCGCCGTGGCGCTGCCGCCCGTCCTCTCGACGGTCACCACCGTGGCCGAGGGGCGCGTGCTCAACAGCGTGAGGCCCACTGCTGCGTTGGTGGTGGACGCAGGCTCGTTCGCGCGGTAAGCCGCGGCGCTGAAAGACAGCGGCACGCCGGCGCCTGCATCGGTGACGGCCACCGCGACCGGGGCTGGCGTGATGCTGCGGTAGGGCCCGCTCGCCACGCTCAGCGCATGGGTGATGTTGAACGATTCGTCGGCGGTGTCGCTGTCGTACTTCGCCCGCACCGTCACCGTCTGTGCCTGGGTCCAGTTGCCGCCGCTCCCGTGGGTGAAGGTCAGGGTCGCGGCGCCGCCGAATGCGCCGGTGCCCGCCTTGACCTCCAGGTCGGAGGTATTGGCCGCCGGCACCGTGGCCGTGATGGTGACATCGGCGCCGGGGTCCGTCAGCAGCCCCACCTTGTAGCCGGCCTCGGCGCCGCCGCGCTCGGTGACGGCCAGCGAGACCGGATTCACGCTGACGCCGTCGGTAAGGGTCCCGGTCCTGATGGTGAAGCCGGCGGTGCAGCAGGATGCGCCCGGGTAGCCCGCCTGTTGATTGCCATACGTCAGCAGGCCATCGGCGCCGCCCTTGACAGCTATCGTGACAGCAACGTCGGCGTTGATGCCGGGGCCGGTGTAGGCCACGGTGATCTGCGCGGAGCGATGGCCTTTGATAGCTCTGCCGTGCGAGTGGGGCTGCTCGCGCGCCAGCAGCCTGGCGCTCGCGATGCTGAGCCCCGCGGGCGCGCCCTGCAAGGTGATCCTGGATAGACCCGCGGCGTTCAGCCTGATTTCGCCGGCTATGGCGGCAGCGGTGAGTTGGCCGTTTTCGGAATCCCAATCATCCGCATGCACAAAATCCTCGAGCTCGAAACCGGCGCCCCCGCCGGCGCCGAGGAAAGTGGCGTTTTTCGGAACAATTCTGATCGTGGCGCCGTGCAGCGCATTGGCCCGGATCTGGACCAGATCAAGCGTCAGGTATGCACTGTTTTGGGCCTGGACCGCGGCGGGCCAGCCGCCCACCAGCAACAACGCCAACCAGACGCAGGTCGCACGGGGTGGTTTAGCCCACATCCATCAATTGGCTCGCCGCCGTCGCGACGCAAGCTGGTGAGATATGCGGGCTGATCGGTAAACCAGTCAAGTACCGGAAGCGGAGTTGGCCTTTTGCGAGGCGGTGGTATCGTCGTTATCCATAATCTGACCCGTCAACTTGATCTCGCTCGGCATCGACCGGATAGAACTCGTGGGTGTGACCCATCCGGTGACGCCTCGATAGAGACCGTTGACCTCTTGGTCGTAGAGCGTCAGATGGAAGATCTCGGGACCTTCGTCGGCGCTGTCATCGATCGTGTCCACGGTGACGGTCTGCGTTTTGACCCCCGAGTTGAAGGTCACGGTGCCGGTGGCTTCCTTGTAGTCTTGGCCCTCGACCGCTGTATTGTCGCTGGTGGCGTACTTGTAGCGTACGGACCAGCCGTTCGGGGCCGCTCCAAGGGTCGGTTGGAACGCGATCTGGGCGCCCTCGGTCGCAGCGGTGTCTACGGACACCCCCTGCGCCACGGCGAGGTTGGCACTTCCAATCAACGCCGCCAGCAGCAGGCTGCCCACGGCGGCGCGTGCGTTTCTTCGGTTTGGACGCTCTCTCACATTGCACATGGCCTTCATACTCGCTTGCTGCTTCATACTCGCTGGCTCTTTCGCACTCTTGCCTCTTGGCATCTTTACAATCAACGATCCTTCGACACGCTGTCAAGGTTGTGGACTTGGGGTCATAGCCTACCAGCGCATCCGAATCTCGGCACCGATTCCGTGTTCGGGCCCGATGCCGTGTGCGGGCGGGGCCATGAGACTCTCGCGGCGGATCAGCTTGAGGCCGAACGACAGGTCGCGACCGGTCCCCTCGAAGGGTTCCAACTGCCAGCCGATGCTGTAGTCGCGGCCCATGACGGAGAGTCCGTAACCCAGCGTGGGAGTGCCGATGAAGCGCCCCCGGAATGCGGGGAGGCCCCAGGAAGCCTCGGCGGTCCAGCGGCTGATCGCCTCCTGGCCCATACGAACTGCCAGCGGATTGGCTGCGAACAGCGCGTCGAGGCCGCCGCTGGCCTGTCCACCCAGATCCTGACGCAGGCTGAACTTGGGTCCGAGCCGGGATTCAGGGCTGGGAGCAAAGCTCAACGCTGCGGAGAAGCCCATGTCCCGCCGGCCATTCGCTTCATGCGCCAGGAGGGTTCGGCCTTCAAGACTGAGAGACAAGCCAAACCTGGGATACAGCCAGCCGATACCACCGCCCACTTCCACGCCGAATCCGGTCTCGGCATCGCCGCCATCATGGCGCACGCCCACCTCAAGCCTGGGCGTAATGCCGCTGCCGCCAAGCCTGAACGGCCAGCTTCCCTCAAGGCCAACGCGAAGGCGGGTCGCATCGGCAGCGCCGGCCCTCATACCCTCGGTCTCGCCCGATGTGGCCTGCGTCCACAGCGCATCCGACTTCAGCGCAAGTCCGGGACCGGCGCCTGTCGCGCCGAATAGGTCGCTGCTCAAGCCAAACGCCGCCATCGACCAACCCATATCGGCTTGCAACTGCTCGCCTTCCGGTAACCGGGCGTCGGCGGCGCGGTAGTAAGGCGTATGGCCGTTGCCCAAAGTACGGGAAAGCGCCTGGACCATTTGCCCGCCGCCGCTGGTCAAGGTCATGCGGCCTGCGCCATAGCCCGCCGCACCCCAGAGATCCAGGCGCTCGGAGACACGCCAGGCAGCATACGGAACGGCCGCCGTAAGCGTTGAGCGAACACTACCTGAACCCGAATCCGGGCTGTTGTAGCTGCCGTCGCCGATGGTTTGGGTAATCGCCATGCCGACCAGCCACTTGTCCCGCGCATAGTCGGCGCCGAACATGCCGGTGGTGAGGTCGCCGTCAAGCCGCAACGTTTCCTCGGCGCCGTTGAACATCGAGTGCGAACCGCGGCCCCAGAACCCCAGCACGCCGCCCTTCGCATCCGCCTTGCGCGTGTAGGTGAAATTGCTGCCGGTCAGCAGCCGCTGCAGCGCCATGGCGCTGGCGTCGGCATGGCGCGTCGACGGACCGCCATAACCCTGGCCCGGGCCGCCATCGTCCGGCGAACCGTAGCCCAGGCCGTCGCCGCTTCCGCCAACTGTTCCCGTAGCCGGCCATTGGGGGGTAGCGCCGGGATCGAATGCTCCGGGCTCCGAAGACGAAACACCTCTCCCGTTTGTGCCGCAAGGCACATCAGGTGGGGCGCAGCCGGCGGCGTTCGCGCCTGGGCCCTGCCGGATCGGCTGCCCCGCCAGCATGCCCTGGAAACCTGCTTCTCGCGCCGGTGTGCGGACGGCGTCGATGCGCGCCGTGATGCCGTCAAGCGACTGCTCGGCCACGGCGCGGCCGAAACGGGCGAGCCAGGCGTCGGGCAGTGGGTCGGAGTTCTCGATCGTACCCGTCCCCTCGCCGTCCTCGATGGTGGCGCCGCTCGGATCGTACAGGATGACGGAGAAGGTCTCGTCGCCCTCGTCATGGGCGTCGTCGTAGGTCTCTACCCAGATCTCGAACCTCGTTCCGCCGGGGTGAATGGAACCGGGCCACGCGGTGTAGGCGAAATCGTCCGAGGTATTAGCACTGCCGTAGTCCTGGCCGTCGTGGTCCCCCGATTGGGTTCGGTATTGGAACTTCACTCGGTGCGCCGCCGGTTTCGACAGCGTCACCACGAAGTAGACCTCGTCACCTTCCGCCGCCGAGCCGTCGCTGATGGACAGTGTTGGCAGGGCGTCGTTGTCGTGTACGGAGGCCTCGGCCTCGTTCCGTGGCGCCGGCGCCACGGTGTAGCCGGTGCCGGATTGCACGGTGGCGGTCACGGTGGCGCTCGAGGGGTTCTCCTCTACGCTGTCATCAACGGTGCGCACGCTGAACGTCGCTTGCTTCTGGCGCGCCCGGATCGTGACCTGGCGGGTTCCGGAGTCGGCGGCATTCACGAAGGCGTTGCCGGGCTCAGCGACCTGGACCGTCACGTCGAGATCCACCTCGGGTCCGACATCGGCGTGCAGCGTGAACTTCAGCGTGGTGCCCTCGAAGTCGGGTCCGCGCGGCCCAGCCGTTGCCTGCTCCGAGGTCACCCGAATCTCGGGCACCGGCACGTCGTCGTCGGTCACCGTGACGCTCGCCTCGTTCGCGGACGCCACCCGGTAGTACGAGCGCGACAGAACCCGGGCCGTCACCGTGCCGTCGCGCTCGTCCCTGTCGTCGTCAACGGTCGCCACCGTGTAGCTCGCAGTGGACGTGTTGGCGCGGATGGTCACCGTCTTCGCGCCGGTCGTGCCATCTGCTGCGAAGTCACCACTCTGGGAGATGTTGAGGTGCACCACGATATCCGCCGACGGGGTGGGGTTGGCGCTCAAGGTGAAGCTCGCCGCCTGGCCTTCGCCAACCGAAGCCGCGTCGCGGCTGATGCTGATCTGCGGCAGCGGCTCGTCGTCGTCGTTGACCGTCACCGAGTACGAACCGCTCTGGCTGTGTACGGTGTAGCCCGTGCCGCTTCGTACCGCCGCGGTGATGCTGCCGTTGGGTTCGTCGGTGCTGTCGTTGGCGGTGGTGACGCTGAAAGTGGCCGTGCCGCTGCCGCCGATGGCGATGCGGCGGGTGCCGGTCTGGCCGCCGCGGGCGAAATTGCCGCTCTGGGTCACGTTGACGTTGACGCTGATGCTGCCTTGCGGCGCGGGCGAGGCGGTAAGCGTGAAGGTGGCCGTGCCGCCCTCGGTGATGGCGCCGCCGCCGGAAATGCTGACCGCCGGCGTGGGCGGCGGCAGGTCATCATCGTTGACCGCAATCGACGCCGAACCGTTGCTGCTCGAGGGTGAATAGCCCTGGCCGCTGGCGATGGTGGCGGTGAGGCTGCCGTCCGGCTCGTCAGTCGTGTCGTTGTCGGTGCTGACGGTGAGGGAGCCGTTGCCGCCGGTGCCGATGGTGACCTGGCGCGATCCGGCCTGGCCACTATTGGCAAAACTGCCGCTGTCCACCACGTTGACGTTAACCGTGATCTGGCTCTGCGGCGCCGGTGTCGCGCTCAGGTTGAAGGTGGCCGTGCCGCCTTCGGTAACTGTGCCGCCGCCGCTGATGCTCACCACCGGCGTCGCCGGGGGCGGATCGTCGTTGTCGGTGATGGTGAGGGTGTGGACGGTCTGGGCACCGAGCTGGTAGCCGCTGCCGCTGGTTAGGCTCAGCCGCACGGTTTCGTTGGCCTCGTCGCGGCTGTCGTCGACGATCGAGACGGGAATGCTCGCGCTGCTTACGCCGGCGGAGACCTGCAGGCTGCCGGCGCCGGAAATGCTGTAGTCGTTGCCGCCGCCCGTCGCGTTGCCGCTGACGTCATAGCGCAGCGTGATGCCGCTCGCCAGCGCCGGGTCGAAATCGATCCTGATATTGCGCGTGCCCGCGCCTTCGCCGGCGCTCGATGACGATGACGCGAAGCTCGCCTCCGGCCGCAGCGCTTCATCGTTGTCCCGCACGGTAATCGAGGCGGAGTCGGCCACGGGGTCGGGGTCGTAGCCATTGCCGGGGTCGACGGTTGCGGTGATGGCGCCGTTGGCTTCATCGTCGCTGTCGTTATCGGTGCTGATGTGGAAGGTTGAACTGCCGCTGCTGCCAATGGTGACCGTCCGGGGGCCGGTCTGCCCGCTATCGGCGAAGTGGCCGCTTTCGGCGACGGTCACGCTTACGTCGATGCTGCCGCTCGGCGCCGGGCGGGCGTACACCCGGAAGCGGGCCGTGCGGCCTTCGGTGATCGCCGCTCTGGAGTCGGAGTAGATTGATATCAGCGGCCGCACTTCGGTGTCGTCGTCGGTGATCAGGACCACCGCCGGTTTCGCGGTCACGTTCGCATACTCGCCGGTGCCTCGCACCTCGTGGTTGATTCGCAGGGTATGGTCGTCGATGTCGGAGTCCTGTACCGCGGTCACGGTGACCGGCTGTGGCTCGTCCCAGTTCCCGGGCGTGAAGGTGAGCGTGGTGCGGCGCGACGGAGCATCCTGGCCACTGTGTACCTGGGCCCTGCGCTCGTCCGGGCTGGTCGCGATCACCGTCACGTTCGCCGTCGGCGCACGGTTGAGCACCAGGGTGTAATCCTGGGGCGGGCCGCCTTCGGTGACGGGCAGGTCGACCGGGGCGACGGTGACGCCGGCCGGCGCTTCCTCGTCGTCGCGAATGGTGATCGTGGTTATGGCCGGTGGGGAACCGCGGAACTTCGTCCCGTGGAGCCTGGTCAGCACCCTGTTTTGTGCACGGCTGTCATATTCCGTCGCGTACCGAACTTCCAGGCGGAAGGTCTCGTCCCCTTCGTAGTGGTCGTCCTGCACGGTGGGCACCGGTACCGACAGCCGCGTATCGCCGGGTTCGAACCAGTAGAATAATTCACTTTCGTAGCGCGTGTCCTCTCTGCTGGCGGACTCGTACTCGTACTCGAAGGCGCCAATGACCCAGCCTTCGAGCTCCTGGGAGAGCACGAGGACCACGTCCACAGTGCCGCCCTCGGTCACTTCGTAGTTGTCCCGCTCGAAGGCGATCGTGGGTATTTCGCTCAGGTTGAAGTTCACCGAACCGCTGCCCGAGGCGCCGCCGTCGAGATTGGTGCCGGAATTGGCGTCGAGGGTAGCGAGGCTTACCGTCACCGATTCGCTGCCTTCCTCGACGTTGTCCTCGATGCCGGTGATGGTCAGGGTCGCGGTGGCCGAGGCATTGGCGCCGCCGGTGCTGCCGGTGAAGGTAACGCGGGCGTTGCCACTGTTGAGGTTGTTGCACTGCACCCCTTGGGCGCTACCGCAGGAGACCCTGTACTCGCTGTTGCGGTTGGCGACGCCGCCGAAGTTGAGCGGCACCGTCAGCACTTCGGGACTGACGAGTGGCCGGCCGAGCTTGAGGGTGACGGTCTTCGTCCCGCCGTTTTCAGAGATGCTGCCCGTTGGTGCCGACAGCGTCACCAGGGTCGGGTCCCTGTCGACGATGGTGACGGTGGCGATTGCCTTGGCGGAATCGACCGAGAGGCCCGCGATCGTACTCGGCAGCGACAGCGTCGCGGTGAAGGTTTCCCGTGGCTCGTCGAGCACGCTCTGGTCAATGCTGGCGCTGACCTGCTTGCTCGATGCGCCGGAGCCGATGGTCGGGTCGGCATTGTTACTGCTGCTGCCGCTGCCGGTGCAGCGGGAGGTATTGCGGACGACGCCGGTGAAATCGTCGCCGAAGGTGGCGCTGCTGCCCGCGAGGCAGACGCGGAAGCTGACCGGGCCGGTGCCTTCGGATAGCTCGGCGGTCAGGTTCACGGCGTTCGAACTCTCGTTCACGGTGACGGCGGTGGTCTGCCAGCCGATGGTGCGGCCATCGTTGATGGTGAGGTTGAAGCTGTTGTTCGTGCCGTGCGGGTCGGCGCCGCCGCCGACGTTGGTGGCGAGGGTCGAACGGTCGAAGCCGTTGGCGCCGCTGCCGTCGGGGCCGAGAGCGAGAGTCAGGGTCTCGCCGCCGCTCTCGGTGGTGCCGTCCACGGCGGCGGTGAGTTCGAGGGTCGCCACCCGGGCGCCGGCGCCCGAGAAGCGCAGGTTCGGATTGCGCGCCGTCGCGTTGCTGATCGACACGCCGGTGTTGGCGGCGCCGGCCTTCTTGGCGAGGCTCCAGTCGCCGGTGGTGATGTTGGTGCCACTGGTGCTGAGCGGCACGTCGATGATTTCCCCGGCGACCAGCGCCCGTCCCAGGGTGACGGTTAATTCGGCCTTGCCCGCCTCGTAGATGGCGCCGCTGCCGACCCGGGCGAGGCTGACCACGGTGGGGTCATTGTCGACAATGGTGGCGGTCACCGTGGTCTTCGAGGCATCGAGGCTGAGGCCGGTGACGGCGGTTGGCAGCGACAGCGTGGCGGTGAAGGTCTCATCGGGCTCGTCGGTGGTGTCGCCGTTGACGGTGAAGGTGACGGCCTTGTCCGACTGGCCGGAGGCAATCCCGAGGTCCGGGTTGGAACCGCTGCTGCCGGTGCAAGCGGCGTTGCCGCCCGTGCCGAAGCCGCGGTAGTCGGCAGAAGCCCCGCGGCTGGCGCTGCCGTCGGCGAGGCAGACGCGGAAGGTGACGGGGCCGTTGCCGGTGGAGAGGCTCGCATTGACGCTGCCGGTGGTCTGGCCCGCGTCGGTCTCGTTGATGCTGAGCGCGGTGGCGGACCAGCCGATGCTGCGCGGGTCGTTCACCAGCACCGTGAAGCGGTTGTTCGTGCCGTGGGGGTCGGCACCGCCGCCGACGTTGGTGTCCGTGTCGTTGTCGAACTGCGTGTTGCTGCCGAGGGCGATGGAATACGTCTCGCCGCTGCCTTCGCCAGTGCCATCGGCGATGGAGGCGAGTTCCAGGGTCGCGGTTTGGGCGCCGGCGCCGGAGAAGCGAACCGTCGGCGTGGCGCTGTTGGTGTCGAGCAGGCTGATGCCGGTGTTGGCGCCGGCCTTTTTCGCCAGGCTCCAGTCGCCGGTGTTGACGCCGGTGCCGCCGATGGGCAGGGGCACGTCGATGGTTTCGCCGGTCACCAGCGCACGGCCCAGACTCACGGTGAACTCGACCTTGCCGCCTTCGTTGATGGCGCCGCTGCCGGTGCGGGCGAGGCTGACCACGGTGGGATCGTCGTCGCGGATGGTGATGTCGATGGTGGCCGGGCTGATGCCGAGCCCCGCCACCGGCGTCGGCAGGGTGATGGTGGCGCTGTAGGTCTCGTCGGGCTCGTCCACGGAATCGACGACGGACTTGAACGACACCGGCTCGGTGGTGTCGCTGGCGGCAATGGTGAAGTCGGCGTTGCCGCCCGAGCCGGTGCAGCGGTCGGCGGCGGTAATGACGCCCTGGTAGTCGCTGCCGAGCGTGGCCGTGCCGTCGCTGAGGCAGACGCGGAAGGTCAGGGCGGAGGTGTCCGCGGACGACAGCGCGACGTTCACCGTCCCGGCGGCGGCGGTCTCGGTGGCCGTAAAGGTCGTGGCCGCCCAGCCGACGGTACGCACGTTGAGGCCGGCGTCCTTGAGGGTGATGCGGCCGTTGCCGGTGCGTCCGCCCGCGGCGCCGCCGTCGAGGTTGGTGGCGGTCAGGCGCGGCGTGCCGGTGGCGGAACTGGACGGGATGGACACCGTGACGATGTCGTCGCCGGCGTTGTCGTCCACCGCCGCGGTCAACAGCACGCTGGCCACGGTGGCGCTCGTGGTCGGCCCCGCGAAGGTCAGCTCGCCGGTGGCGCTGTCGAAGGTTACCCCGGTCGGGGTTCCCGACAGGGCGAGGTTGAAGTCGGTACCCAGGGCGCCGCCGGAGAATTGCAGCGGCACGATCAGGCTTTCGCTGCCTTCGAGCCCGCGCCCGAGCGTGATGCGAATCTCCGCCGTGTCGTTGGCGTCGGCTTCCGCCGCGTTGGTGTCCGGCGTCGTCAGCGTCACCTCGGTGGCGGTGTCGTCGGTGATGTTGATGTCGATGCCGCTGTCGGCGCTGTTGATATAGCCCTCGGGCGGCGAGCCGAGTTCGATGCGCAGCGTCTCAGTGAGCTCGTCGTCGTTGTCGCTGCGCGCCGTCAGGGTGGCGGTGCCGGTGGTGGCGCCGCTGGCAATGGAGATGTTTGCGGCCAGCGTGTAGTCGCCGGCTTCGGCGGTGGAGGAGGCCGCGAGGCGCTGCACGGGGATTCTGATCGACTGGCCGGAGGGTGCTTCGGAAACTTCCGCCGTCACCGTCAGCGTGCCGCCCTCGGTCACCGCGCCGCTGTTGTTCACCGACAGGCTCACGTTGGGCGGCGGCGGCGTGTCGTCGTCGATCAGCGCGATCTGGCCGCTGCCGGTGCGCGCGCCTCGCACGCCGCCGTTGAGGCCGGTGGCGGACAGGCCCGGATTACCGCTGGTGGAGGCGGGGATGCTCACCGTGACGCGCTCGTGGTTGGCGTCCGCGTCGTCGCTCACCGTCAGGGTCAGGGTGACACTGGTGGCGGTCAGCCCGGCGGCGGGACCGGTGAACGTCACCGCGGCGTTGGCATTGGCGAGATCGGCACAGGCGATGCCGGTGGGCAACGGGCTCGGGCAGGCAAGAGTGAAGTCGGTGCCGGGGGTGCCGCCTGAGAAGCGCAGGGGAACCTTGAGGCTCTCGCCAGACGCGAGGCCGCGATTGAGCGTAAGGGAGATGCTCGCGGTGTCGCTGCTATCGCCTTCCCGGGCGCTGGCATCGGGGTCTCGAGGGTCACCGAGCTGCGGTCGTTGTCGGTGATGGTCACTTCGGCGACGTTCGGCGTGCCCGGGTCGTAGCCGTCGCTGTCGCCGCCGCCGGTCACCCGGGCACGAATCGCCCCGCTCGGCTCATCGACATTGTCGCCGTTGGTGAGAATGGGCAGTGTTCCCGTGGTGCTGCCCGATGAGATCGGGACGGAATAGGGAAGTTCAGCGCCGGCAGAGAGGAAGTCCGAATCCGGCGCGTCGCTCAAGGTCACCTCCACACTGATGGCCCGTGCCGGCGACCTGTTCATCTTGATGGTGAAGGTCACAATGCCGCCCTCGGCGACGGCATTGTTCGAACTCGGGGTGATGGAGGCCTGGGGCAGGCCCAGCTTGTCGTCGTCGAGAATGGTGAACGCCCGGGAGCCGCTCACGCTCATGCCGCCGCCGAGCCCGGAGATGTCCGCGCTCTGGATTTCGGACAGCGAGACGGAAACCGATTCGCCGGTGCCTTCGTGCCGGCTGTCGTCGGCGGCGTTGAGAATCACGGTGGCCGACGCCGCGCTTGCACCGGTGAATGTCACCGCGGGGGTGGCGCCTTCGAGGGCATAGCTCACGCCGGCCGGCGCCGGGTCCGGCGCAGCCAGGGTGAAGTCGGTGCCGAGGCGCGCCTTGCCGCTGAAAGCGAGCTTGAGCGCCACGCTCTCGCCCGCCACCAGCGCCCGGTTCAGCGTCAGGGTGAGCGTCTTGCTGCCGCCGTCCTCGGCGATGTTGCCGGCGGGGGCGGCAAGGGTCGCGCTGCCGCGGTCGTTGTCGTCCACGGTGCGGGTGGCGGCGCCCGCCGTGGCGCTCACCGTGTAGTCGGCATGGTTGTTCAGGGTGACGGTGACCGTGCCGGCAGGCTCGTCAACGCTGTCCGCGAGGGTTGCCACGCTGATGCTCGCGGCGCCGGGCGTGGCGCCGGCGGCGGGAATGGTCAGGGTCTTCGCGCCGAGGTCGCCGCTCGCGACGTAGCCGCCGGTGGCGCTGACGTTGTAGTGGACCGTCACGTCGGAGGTGATGTCGGGCGCGCTGAAATCGAAAGTCACCGCCTGGCCTTCATCCGGGTCCGTGCCGGCGCCCGCACGCACACTCGCCGTCGGGCGGAACTCGTCATCGCCGACGAACAGGGTGACGCTGGGTGCGCTGGTGACCCCGGTGTAGCCGCTGACCTGGTGGGAGATGGTGAGGTTCTCGTGGTTCCCGTCGCCGTCCTGCACCGCGGTCACGGTCACCGATTTCGGCACGTTCCAGTTGCTTGAATTGAAGCTGAGTGCGCTGGACACCGTCGCGGCGCCGGTGTCGCTCGAGGACGGCGTTACCGTGACCGCGCCGCCCGGATCGCTGGCGAGTTCCACATAATAGGTCGCCGTGCCGCCCTCACTCGCCGCAAGATTGACCGGCGAGACTATGACGGCGTCGGCCGGGGTCACCCGCACCGACACCGGCGGGACGGACACGCGCCAGAAGCTCGAGTTCGGATCCGATGCGGCGATGCGGTGGTTCAGCGTCACGCTGCCGACCGACACACCCTGCACGGTTACCTGTTGCGTGAGGCCGCGGCCGGGGCCGAAGGACGCGGGACTGGGGCTCACGGTGACGCGGCCGCCGAGGCCCGTCGGTGTGACGGTCACGTTCGACGTGGGCTCGGTGGTCGCGGTGAGTGTGTAGCTGGTGCTGGTGCCTTCCTTGACGGTCAGGCTGGTGGGCGAGACCAGAATGCGGCTGCCGGCGTCCTGGACGGTGACGGCCACCTCGGGGCCTGGTTTACGCCGGAATAGCCATTCACCGCGTGGGTGATGGTGGCGCTTTCGGAATCGGTGTTGCTGTCCGTGTTGGCGGTGACGGTAACGCGCTGGGGAATGCGGAAATTGCTGCTGTTGAAACTCAGCGCGGCGGACCGCCCGATGGCGCTGCTCGTCGTTTGCGGGGTGACCGTGACCGCTGCGCCCGGGTCGGTGTTCAGCCACACATCGTAAGTGCCTGGCGCGCCGTGCTCAACGGCGGTGACCGTCATCGCCGACACCCGCACCCGCGCGGTGCCCGTCACGGTCACATCCACCGGCGCCGGGGTGACGGCGGCGTACGCGGTATCCGTACTGGAGACGGAATGAGTGATGCGCGCCTGGCCGCCGTTGACGCCGGAGACCTGAATGCTCTTCTGCGAGCTCCATTCGGCCGGGGCGAAGGTCACCGCGTTGCCCACCGTGGCCGTCACCGTATCGCCCGAGGTGGGCGTGACGGTGACGCTCGCCGAGGGGCGGCTGTTCAGCCGGACATTGTAATTGTCAGAACCCGCTTCGTTGACGCTGAGCGTGGTCGGGCTCACCGTCACGCCCGCGCCGCCATCGATGATGGACACCATGACACTCGGCGCCGTGGTGACGGAACCGTAGCCGCTCACGGTGTGGGTGACGTTGACATCGTCATCGGTGAGGTCGGCGTCGGCCAGACTGGTCAGGGTCACGGTCCGCCAGGCGCTCCAGTTGCCGGTGTTAAAGCTCAGCGCGCCCGGCACGGTAAGACGGGTGGCATCGCCGGACTGGGGCGTCACCGTGACCGTGCCCGAACCCGGGTCGGTGTGCAGTTTCACGCGGTAGCTGACGCTGGCGCCTTCATTCACCGACAGGCTGTCCATGTCCACGTCCACCGCTGGCTGGGCGCCCGCATCAGCAAGCTGGATAGTGCCGCTGCCCGTGCCGCCGGCGCCGCCGTCGAGGCCGGTGGGCGTGATCGTGCCGAGCCGCACGTTCAGGCTGCCGTCGGTCTCGTCCGTGTCCGCCAGGGCCGACACCAGCACGGTGGCCGCGCTCGACGCCCCGGCGCCGCCGGTGAAGGTGACTGTGGGCGGGTTGGCGGCAAGGTCATAGGAAACGCCGCTCGGGCGCGGGCTCGGCTGGCTCAGGCTGAATTCGCGGTCGATGCGTCCGCTGCGGAAGGTGAGCGCGGTGCTGAGCGACTCGCCGGAGACCAGGGCGCGTGGCAGCGCGAGGCGGACGGTCGCCCTGTCGCTGCTGTCGCTCTCGGTGGCGGTGCTGTCGGGTAGCGACAGCGCTACCGTGGTGCGGTCGTTGTCGCTCACCGGCACGGTATCGCTGGCGGCGGTCTGCGCGGGTGTGTAGCCGGTGCCGTTGGCGACGGTGACGGTCACCTCGCCACGGGGCTCGTCGTTGCTGTCGTTCACCGTCGCGACCTCGTAGGTCTTGGTCGTCGTGTGCGCCGGGATCTGCACTGTCTGGTTGCCCTGGTTACCGGAGGCGACGAAGTCCGCGGCGCTGTCGTCGGCCACGTTCAGGTTGATGGTGAGGGCCTGTTGCGGCGCGGGGCTAGCCTTGAGCATGAACACCGCGTTGCTGCCTTCGGTGACCCGGTTGCCGCCCTCGATACGGATGACCGGGGTGCCATCATCGTCAGTGATGTCGAAGGTCGCGCTGCCGGAGCCCGTGGCGCCGCCGGCGAGCCCCGTGCCGCTGGTGGTGGGACTGCCGAGGCCGATGGTGACCGATTCGGCCTCGCCCTCGTCGGCGAGGTCCGATGTGGCGGACAGGGTGAAGGTCGCCCGGCGCGGCGCGCCGTTGCTGCCGTTGAAGGTGATGCGTGGGGCGTTGCCGGAGAGCGCGTAGGTGACGCCGGCCGGTGGCGATGCCGGTGCATTCAGGCTGTAGTCGCCGGCGGTCACCGCGCCGCTAACGTCGATCGGCACCGCCAGCACCTCGCCGCTGACCAGCGCCCGGTCGAGGGTCAGGGTGACGCGCTTGACGCCGCCGGTCTCGGGTATGGCGCCGCTCGACGCGGAAAGCTCGACACCTGTGGGATCGTTGTCTTCGACCTCGAGGGAGGCGACGCCGGCGCTCGTGGACACCGTGTAGCCCGTGCCGGACGCGAGCGAAACCGTCAGCGAGCCCTTGGCCTCATCCGCGCTGTCGCCGGTCGTGGCGATGCGGTGGATCACCGAAGACTGGCCGCCGGGGATGGTGGCGGTCTTGCCCGAACCGACGGCGGCGGAGGCGGCGAACTCGCCCTGTTGGGACAGGGTGTAGGTCACCCGCAGTCCGCTCGATGGCGCGGCCCGGGTCGAGGTGATGGTGAAGGCGGCGCTCGCGCCCTCGGTGACGCCGCTGCCGGCGGCGATGCTCAATTCCGGCAGCGCGGCGGCGCTGTCGTCGTCGACGATCCGGAAACTCGCCACCGAGCCGCTTCCGGTAACGCCGCCGAGGCCGGTCTGGGCGGTCGTGCCACGGTTGACGGTAATGGTCTCGCCGCCGGATTCCACGGTCGTGTCCTGGGTGGCCGTCAGGGTCAGGGTCGCCACCCTTGATGCCCCGGTGCCGCCGGTGAAGACGACGGTCGGCGGACTCGCGCTCAGGTTGTTGCTGGCCAGGTTGTTGAAACTGACGCCGCTGGGCGTGGTGGTCGCGGCGAGCGTGTAGTCGGTGCCGAAGGTGGCGCTGCCGCCGAAGCTGAGCCGCTGGGTCAGGGACTCGCCGCTGACCAGCGCGCGTCCGAGCGTCAGCTTGATTTCCTTGGCCCCGGAGGCTTCGGAGATGTCGCCCGCGGCTGCGGACAGGGTGACGCCGGTATCGTCGTTGTCGGCCACCGCGACCGACGCGCTGGCGCTTGAGCCCGAGACCTGGTAGCCGCCGCCCGGATCGACGTTGACCGTCACCGAGCCGGCGGCTTCGTCCTGGCTGTCCGCGGCGGTGGGCACGTTATAGGTCGCCGAACCGCTGCCCGCGTTGATGGTGACCTGCTTCATGCCGCGATCGCCGGAAGCCACGTAGTCGCCCATCTGTCCCACGTTCAAGTTTACGGTCAGGTTGCTGGCGTCGGCGGCGCGCGCGGGGCTGACGCTGACGGTAAAGCTCGCGGCCGTGCCTTCGGTGACACCTGAGCCGGGAGCGATGCTCACGGTCGGGGCAGCGCCGCCGTCGTCGTCGATGATGCGGAGGTTTGCGGTCGTGGTGCCGATGCGTAAGGTGCCGTCCTGGAGCCCGGTGCTGGTGGGCGTGTCGAGGGTGACGATGACCGTTTCGTTGTCGTCATCGATCAGGTCCGACACCGCAACGACACTCAGCGTCGCGGTCTGGATGCTGTTCGCTCCGCCATTGAACACCACAGTGGGTGACTGGGTAGCGAGCCCCTCGAACCGGACCCCGGAAAACCCCGCGAGGGATGTCAGCCGGTAGTCCGTCCCATGAGTGGCCGTTCCGCGCAGGCTTAGCGGCGCGGACACCGATTCTCCCGCCACCAGAGGGCGGCCCAGTTCCACGATCAGCGTCTGGATGCCTCCGGTTTCCTCGACGTTCGTGCTTCCGGTCTGCAGTTCGACCGTGGTGCGGTCGTTATCTCTGACGGGCAACGTGGCGCTGCTGGTGCCGCCAAGGCGGTAGTCCGTCCCCGGCTGCAGCGTCAGGATGAAACTGCCGTCCGGCTCGTCGGTGGTGTCCTGCGTGGTCGGAATGTCGACGTTGACGCTGATAGTGTTCGCGAGAATCGTGGCGGAGGTGGGAAGCGGGCCGGCGGCGAAAACGCCGTTCGCTTCGACCGTGAACGACACGACAAGGTCGCTCGCAAGCCGCTGGCTCGTGTTGAGCGCGAAGCTGGCATTTGCGCCTTCGGTGATTCCATTGGCGTTGGCGTTGCTTTCCACCGTGATTTCCGGTGGCGCCGCGGCGAAGACGTTGACGGCCACGTTGCCGGGCAATGGCGCGCTGGCGTAGCTGCTGTCGGTGGTGGTGGCATGGGCGTGGCTGAGGGTCGCCGTGCCTGCGGCCACACCAGTGACCGTGACCGCCACGCCGCTTTGCCAGTTCGCCGGCGGGATGCTGACCGAGCTCGGCACGGTGGCGATGCTGGTATCGCCGCTCGTCAGGTCCAGCACCACGTTCCCCGCCGGCTGGCTTGTAAGCCGGATCGTATAGTCCACCGACTGGCCCGCTACGACGTCCACCCGCGCCGGTGAGACCAGGAAACCGGTGCCGGCCTCGGTCACGCTCACGGAGACGTTCGGCACCGAGGTCACCCCGGCGTAGCCGCTGATCGTGTGGCTGAGGGTCGCGCTGTCGACGGCGGTGTCGGCATCCTCGGCGGTTGCCACGGTGACGCTCTGCCAGGTGCTCCAGTTGCCGTCGGCGCCGCCGGTGAAGCTGAGGCTGGCCGGCGAGAAGGTCACATCGGTGTTGTCCGACCCCGGGGTGATGACCACCGTCGCGCCGGAACCCGGGTCGGTGAACAGCGCCATGCGGTAGGTCCTGCTGCCGCCCTCGGCGATAGTCAGGCTGGCCGGTTGCACGGTCACGCTGCCCCTGCCGGTCTGTCCCGTGTCGGTAACGACGACGAGTGCGCCGCCGGAACCCACCGCGCCGCCGTCGAGGCCGGTTGCGGTCATGCGCGGCGAACCGCTGGTTGAGCGGGGAATGGAGAATCTCACTGTCTCGCTGCGGGGATCGGCATCGGCGTCCGCGCGGTAGGTCACGGTAGCGGTGCGCGCCGCGGCGCCGGTGAAGGTCAGGTCGCGGTTGTTGCTGAGGGCGATTCCCGTCGCGGCCGCCAGTGCCAGCGTGTATTCGCTGTCGATCTCCCCTTCTGCCCGCAAGGGCACCCGCAACGACTCACCGCTGACGAGGGCCCGGCCGAGGGTCACGGTGAAAGCGCCGGTCTCGGTGGTGCTGCCCTCGGTGGCGGTGGTGTCCGAGGAGGCGAGGGTCACGGTGGTGGAATCGTCGTCGTTGACGGTGACCGAGGCGCTGCCCGCGCTCGATGAAACCGAATAGCCCGTGCCGCTGGCCACGGTGAGCGTTACCGCGCCGTTGGCTTCGTCAACGCCGTCGGCCAAGGTGGGCACCGAATACATCGCCGAGGTCTCACCCGCGGAAATGACGACGGACTTGCCCGCGCCGAGTTCGGCGCTGGCGACGAAGTTGCCGCTCTGCGCCGCCGACAGGTTCACGCGCAGGCTGCGGGTGGAGGTGGCGGAGCTCTGCACCGTGAACTTCGCCACCATGCCTTCCACGGAGGCGGCGCCCGCCGTGACCCGGATTTCGGGTGCGCCGGTGCCGTCGGTAATGGCAAAGCTGCCGCTGCCCGTGCCCCGTGCGCCGCCGTGCAAGTTGCTGCCGGTGCTGGCGTCGAGGGTGCCGAGGCCCACCGACAGCGACTCGTTGGTCTCCACCAGGGCGTCGCTGGCCGCCCGCAGGATTACGCTAGCCGAGGTGGCGCCGCCGCCCGACTGGCCGCTGAAGGTGACCGTCGGCGGGCTGGTGGCCGGGTTGCTGCTCGCGAGATTCGAATAGCTGACGCCCGCTGGTCTGGAGTTGGGTTCCGCCAGCGTGTAGTCGGTGCCGAAGGCCGCATTGCCGGCGAAGCCGAGGGGCACCGGCAGGGACTCGTTGCCTTCCAGGGCGCGGGGCAGGGTCAGGGTGAGGGTCTTGGTTCCGCCCGTCTCCGAGATATTGCCGGACGGGACGGTCAGGGTTACCAGGGTCGCATCGTCGTCGTTGACCGTGACGAGAGCGGCGTTCTGCGTACCGTGCCGGGTATAGCCGGTGCCGGTCACAAGGGTGGGGCCAACCCGGGCCGAAGGCTCGTCGGTGACGTCGCTTGTCGTGGTCATGGTGTAGCTGAGGCCGGTTTCGCCGGCTTCGAGCACGAGTTCTTTCTGACCCTGGTCGGCGGCTGCAAGGTAGTCGCCGCCGTCGTTGAGGTTGAGCGTAACGGTCAGGTCGCTGTCCGACGGGCGGTTCGCCCTGATCGAGTACGCAACCTGCTCGCCTTCGGTGATGGCGCCGCTGCCGCCCTGGCGGGTCAGGCTGATTACCGGTTCGTCGTCATCATCGTTGATGTTGAAGCTGACCGAGCCGCTGCCCGAAGCGCCGGCGTCGAGGCCGGTGCCGGAGTTGGCGTCGAGGGTCGGCAGGGCAATGGTCACCGATTCCGAGGTGCCCTCATCGCGATTGTCCGGGGTGGCGCGCAGGATGAGCGTGGTCGAGGCCGCGGTGGCGCCGCTCGTCGGACCGGTGAAGACCATGGTCGGCGGACTGTTGACCGGGTCGGCGCTGCCGAGGTTCGCGTAGGTGACGCCGGTCGGTATCGGGCTCGGCGCACTCAGGGCGTAGTCGGTACCGAGGGTGGCCGTGCCGCCCAGAGTTAGTGGCAGGCGCAGCGTCTCGCCGCTCACGAGTCCGCGGTCGATGCTCACGGTGATGGTTTTCGAGCCGCTGGATTCGGAGATCGCACTGCCGGAGCCGGCCAGGGTCACCCCGGTGGCGTCGTCGTCGGTCAACGCCACGGTGGCGGAACCGGCGCCGCTGGCAATGCGGTAGCCGGTGCCGTCGGTGAGCGTGACGGTCAGGGCGCCACTGGGCTCGTCGTTCGAGTCCGCGATGGTGGCGACGGTGTGGGTCGTGGAACTTGTCCCCGTGGCGATGCTGAGGGTCTTGTTGCCGATGGCGCTCGCGTTAACGAAGGCGCCGGTCTGGCTCACCGAGAAGCCGATGGTCAAATCCTGCGCAGCGCTGCCGGCGACGCTGATGGTGAAGGCCGCCGAATCCCCTTCGGTGAGCGCGGAGGACGGCCCCTGAATGCTGACTTCCGGCTCGGCATCGTCGTCGTCGATGGTGACGGTGGCGCTGCCCGACCCCGACACGCCGCCATCGAGTCCGGTGCCGGAACTGGTGCCCAGCGCCGGCAGGGTGAAGCTGACGGTTTCGCCCGCGCCCTCGTCCAGCGCATCCTGCACCGCGGTCAGCGTCAGGGTGGCTTCGCTGGCGCTCTCGCCGCTGTTCGGGCCGGTGAAGGTGATGGTGGGCGTGGCGTTGCCGGCGTCGTAGGTCACGCCGGCGGGCAGGGTGGCGGGTTCGGCGATGGTGTAATCCGTATCCCGCACCGCGGCGCCGCCGACGGTGAGCGGCAGGCTCAGGGCTTCGCCGGCCACGAGTCCGCGCCCGAGGGTCACGGTGACTGGCGTTTCGCCCGCCGCTTCGGCGATGTTCCCCGCCTCCGAGGAAATGGCCACGGTGGTGGCGTCGGTGTCGCGGATGGCCACCCGCCCCGATGCAGCGGCCGAATCGACGGTGTAGTTCGACGATGCCCCGAGGGCAATGCGCACCGAGCCGCTGGGATCGTCGCTGGCGAGTTCGTCGGTGGTGATACCGTAATCCAGCGTGGTCTGGCCGGCGGGCAGGGTGACGGTCTTGGCTCCGGTGTCGCCGACCGCTACGTACTCCCCGGTGCGGCTCACCGTCAGCCCGACGTCGATGTCCGTCTGGGACGCGTTGCTGGCGGTGATGGTGAAGCCGGCGCCGTTGCCTTCGGTGACTTCGGCGGCATCGGTGGTGACGCCGATTTCGGGCTTGTCGTTCGCCGAAATGGTGATGTCCACCGAGGACGTCTGCCCGGACCCCGGCGGGCGGATGCCGAAGGGCATCTCGCCGAGGGCGATGGTGAAGGTCTCGTCATCCTCGAAGAAGCTGTCGTCGGCGACTGCCACGGTGGCGGTGGCGCTGCGCTGATTGGCGAGAATTCGCACCGTGCCCACCGCCGTGTAGTCGGCGTCCGCCGCGCTGCCGTTGGTGTAAACCAGCGGGATGATCTTCGCGCCGGTGGGCGCGGTACCGCCTTCGAGGCTGACCCGCACCCGGAGACTGCCGCCTTCGGCAACGGTGGTCGGGGAAACCGACAGCGTGGCCCGGGGCTCGGTGCTCACCATCGTCGTCGGCTCCGCCTGGGCGGTCAGCTCGATGGAGAGATTGCGATACGAGTCGTCCTCCAGCGTCACGAATTGCCCGTTGATCAGCTCGTCGTAGTTGACGCTGGTGGTGTGGAACAGCGTGGTTGTGCCGTCACTGCCGCCGTGCTCGATGCTCACCCACTGCGGCACGTTCCAGTTGTTGGTATTGAACTCGAGGTGGGGAAACTGCCCGACTGGATGCGGCCTGACGATGCTGAGATTCTGGGCGGAGATACTGACGTCGACCTCGGTGTAGCGCTCCTCGTAGTAGTTCTCGATGGGGTCCTGTACGAAGCGCCTTGCCACCGGCTTGGTTTTCAGCCGCACGCTGTAGCGGGCCGGGACGCCACGCTCCATCTTGACCAGGGGCGGGTCGAAAACCAGGCCGCCGCCCGCCAGGTTGTCGGTGACGATGACGGTGACGTCACCGCCCCGGGTGTTGCCGGGCCAGCCGGTGATGGCGTGGCTGACGGTGACGGTCTCGTTGTCGCTGTTGCCGTCCGGTATCGGCGTCACCGTGACGGTCTGCGCCGTGGACCAGGTGCCGCTGCTGCCGCCGGTGAAGGTGAAGCTTTGTGGCGAGACCATGGCGCCGGGCACTTCCTGGGCGAAATTCCCGGCGGTGGCGACCGAGGTGTTGACGGTGACGGTGCGTCCGTTGCCCGGATCGCGGCGCAGTTTCAGCGTGTACTGTCCGCTGCCCGATTCTGCGATGGAGAAACGCGGATTGCTGAATTCGATGGGGTCGGCGTTGGCGCCGACGTTGCGGTATTGCACCAGCACCGAGGGCACGTCAATGCCGTTGTAGTCCGAATCCGTGGAGGTGACCGCATGGGTGATGGTCACCGGGTTGCCGGCAAAGCCGAAGGTGTTGCCGAGGGCAAGCGAGACGGTCTGCGGCTGGTCCCAGTCGTTCGGATTGATCGTTACGCTGGAACCTGCGGCGATGCTCACCCGGCTGCTGTTGCTGCTCGAGAGCGCGATGGTGACCGGTGCGCTCGGTGGAGTGCCGAGACGCAGGGTGTAGTCGCTGCTCGTGCCCCGGCTCTGGTTGCGGTAGAACGTGTGGTATTGGCGGCTGACCACCACGCCGGCGCCGTCATCGTCGGTGACGGTCACGCCCACGGCGCCGCCCTGGGTGGTGCTGCCGAGCCCGCTGATGGCGTGATAGACGAACAGGGACTCGTCACTGCCGTCGGCGTCCGCCACCGGCGTGACGGTAACGCGCCGGGGCGTCTGCCAGGAGCCCATGTTGCCGCCGGTGAAGGTGAGGGTGCCCGGCGAGACGGCGGCAGCGCCGGGATCGCTTGACGTCACGCTGACCGTCACCGTGTTGCCGTTGCCCGGGTCGTTCTTCAGCGCCGTGCGGTACACGCCGGCGGTGCCCTCTTCGCTGAGCCGCACCGGGATGCCGTCGAACTCGAGCGGGTGCGTCACGCTGCCGGGGGTGATGGTCAACGGCGCGGAGATGTCGATCCATTCGCTCTGCACGCTGCTGAGGTGCTCGCTGTACATCTCGCCGTCGTCGGGGTCGAGATAGAGCAGTAGCTCCCGCTTGACGGTCAGCGTGGCGGCGACGTTGCCGGTCAGGGGGGCATCCGCCCTGGAAACGGTGATGTGCACCGTGCGATGGCCGTTGCCCGTGCCTACGCCGTGCACGTTCTGGAAGGGGGGGTCGATGGTCGCGCCGGTCACCCGCATTCCCGCCGGCGCGCCGACGAGGACGATGGCATCGCGGAACTTCTGGGTCGGCTGCCCACCCTGGCCGAAGTATCCCCGGTAGAAGGTATCCGCGCTGATGAGGCTCGATAGCTCGGAGCCGATGAAGGCCGAGTACTGCGGCTGCAGCGTGACGCTCCCGCCATCGGCGGAAAGCGAGGTCACGTTGATGTTCAGGGAATAGGCCGGGGTCGGGTTCTGGGCCGCGGCAGGGAGGGAAAGAGCAAGGATGAGGGGGAGTAGCGGCAGGAAGCTGGCCCACACCTTGGCGCTTCGTGGATGATCGAGGTTTCGGCCAGGCGGGCCTTGAGGGGGAAACGAGGCGCTTGGATCAACTAATCCCAATGCACGCGACGCGATGTCGGATGCCGGGATGCTCGCCGTGCTGTGGCCTCGGCGCGACCAGGCGAGCGGTTTCGGACGCGCCGAGGCCGACTCGAGCTGGTACACCTCATAGCCAGCGTCGGGCGGACCCAAGGGGTCAACTGTTCAGGAGTTGTTCGAGTTTGTCAATGGAAATGAATCGCGTCACGAGTGATCCATGTCCTCGCCTTGCGGTGCGCCCCATCGGCAGGCAGGTGCGGTTGTGGTTGTACGCATTCAGCGTCCCAGCGGACGGCGTCCGCCACTATACGACCCGAGGAACGACCCGAGGAACGACCCGAGGAACGACCCGAGGACTTCGCCGATACCACGACATAGACAGGACCATTGGCAAGCTTGAACGAGCCGACCGGGACCCAACCCCTTGGCGCAAGAGTGACGTCGTAGTCCGTCTCGATCTCTTGGTTGGGCGTGACCACCTCCAGGTGATAGGCGACCTCCTGGTCCGAAACCGGAGCGCGATCAGTGACCACGGCCTCCGCGCCCTCAAGACGTTGGGGCGCGATGACGGTCAGGTCCGGATTGTGGAAGTCCAAGTGCCATCGACCCGTGCAGGGGAGTTGGGTACCGAAAGCCGCTGCATGTTCGGCACCACCAGGGGGTCCAAAGACTAACGTATGCCTATACTTGCCCCAGGCCGACGACAGATCCACGCGTGACCAGTCACTGGACTCTCTTGACAACGGTCCCCAAAGGCCACGCAGCCACTCGGGCAAAGGCAAACGGCCATCTCGCGAGCGTCCACCATGCCAAAGCTCGTCATGTTGGTCTCGGTCGTCTAGAACCAAAACCGGGCGATGTGTCCTACGCTCATCGGGCAGCGACCGACCCGCATGCACCTGGTCGAACACGCCGCCGGTCCCGGCGGAGTGAGGGAAAAGGTAAAAACCGGAATCCAGATCGTCAACCACAATTGGAGCTGGCGAAGGCGGGGACCAGTCGCTTTGAACGATTCCAGGCTGCACGTCTTTGTCCTGACGGCTTCGTTGCATTGTGCTGGAGACATCAACATGGATGGGACCTCGATTAAGCGCAAGGTACGTCTCGATGAACACCTCATCCGGATTCAAACGACTCAACAACCGCGCCTCGACCGACGACTCGCCGTCGATTCTCACCGGGCCTTCATCGTACATAACCATCGCCGAGCCGAAACGTGCTCCGACGTGGAATCTAACAAGAGCTCGCGTAGCTTCTTCGTTGCGTACGTACAACCTTGTCAGGTACTGCGGTCTGCCGGCGGCATCCTCACCAAGCCGAACCACGTCCGCGTCGGATGCCACGATCCCTCCCAGCGCCGGTTCGTGCAGCCAGCTTGCGATGTCCTCTCCTAGTCCCGCGTCGATCGAGGACACTACGGCAACCGCATCCGCAGCCGTGTAGCTGCGCCCGGCAAAGCGCTGACGTAGCGTCATCACAACGCTTGCCGTGCGCTCCCGCCCAATGCGATCCAAGATGTAGTCCGCCATTCTTCCCGTCTTCAAACTCAGGACGTCCAACGCTTGCTCTGGCTCTTGCCAAGGGTTCAGGTCGACGAGGGCTTCCCGATGGGCGCGTCGCCAAGTGCCCGAGGCCACCGGCGCCCCGAGTACGTTCACGGTGTCGGAAGCGAGTTCAAGTACCAACGAGGACCGGTGTGCGCGATCGATGACATTGCCGAATCTCCGAGCATCGAGGGCTTCGTAGATCGAGTAGGCCCTTCCACTCCCTCCCAGCAGACGCGAAACGAGCGTGTCGAACAGCATCGCCAAGGCCACAGCACCATCTCCGACGGCGTCCGTCTGCGACCCAAACAGGCTTCTGGACAGCAGCAAGTGTAGGTTTGGATCCGCTATGTCGTTGCGCAGGTGCGATGAGATTGCGTGCAACTTCTCGTCCACGCTCCATTCCGACGACCCCGCCCACGACAGAACTGCTCCCACTGCATTTTCGCGAATGGCAACAACACCGGGAAGCGAAAGAGCGGCATCCATACGCCATCCGCCTCCGTAGGATCGAAGATGCGCGGGCACTTCGACAAAGCTCAACCTCTCGTGTGGATAGTGAATGCCGAGGCTCGCGGCTTCCCCGAGGAATTCACCAAGGTCGTTGGTAATCAACCGTCCCAGTTCGGCGAGATCTTCCGCCCGTCTCCCATCCCTAGGCATGAGCAGGAGCTCGACTTCGACCCCGTCCACTACGAGAGAACGACCGTGATATTCAGCGGCAACGACGCCCACCTGCGATACGGGAGTCGCCGACACGAGTGAGTAGACCGGTCCGGCGCCTTCTCGCCTGCCCGGTCCGGCGATCTTCCACGAAGAAGGCACTTCGACGTGCAGTTCCGTCGTGAAGAAGTCCGCGTGCCCGCGTTCGTCAAGGGTCACCGCGGGCACCGGAAGCCAATACGATGCGGGCATCAGCGCCACGAATTGACGATCAAATATCGATGCTGCTCTACCCAGCGACCATAGGGCGAAATCGGGCCTCGCACGTCGCCAATCCAACACGCTTCGCAGGTATCCGAACGCTTCGTTTGGAACGCCGTGGTAATCCACGGAGAGCACCGCATTCGGCTCACCGCGCACCGACTGAGGCATCTCAACCTTGAGTAGGCCGGATTCGTGGGAGTATTCGACCGCGTGTTCGGCCATGCGCACCGCATCGACTTCCAGTCCAGGGTTCAGACGGAATGCCAGCGCGTGACCCTCGGAGCTGATACCAGAAAGTTGTATGTCAATCTCGGCGCTTAACCCCGCGCGTGGTTCAATTCGAACCTGTCCCGAAATGTGCTGAACGTCCACGGCAGCTGCGCCAGCACCATTCGCGATCATTGAAGATCGCCACCGATCGCGTTGCTCGATTTCCTGCCACGCATTCCAGGCGATGAGTCCCCACGTAGCCAAGCCCAACAGGACAATGGGAGCACCGAGGATCGACATCATCGCTTTGCGGTCGTCGCTTCGGCGGTAGGCCGCAGCCGACAGCGCCAAGCATCCGACGGCAAGCAGTATCGTAGGTACTTTCTTGTACAAGATGTCCACGAAGTCGACGCGGAGCATCTCTCGGCGCATCTCTAGGTATCCGGTCACCACACTGATGTCGCTTGTGACGTAACCCGGCAAGACCGCCAGTGCGCCTACGTAGCAACCAATTACCGAAATCGCGCCGAGGATCACTAACAGCGGGCGGCGTATCACCGAAGCAAGCAAAGACAACACGGCGGACCAAAGTACCATCGCCGGTACTGTGTCGATCAGAAGGAAAGCGAGTACCGATGACCAGGGGATACTCCGGTTGCCGACGACGTATCCGGCAATCCCGATGGCAGCCAGCGCCGTCGCGAGAGTTAGTGTGCCCGCCGATGCCACACCCAGAAATCTGCCCGCCAGTATCGACAAGTTGGAAACAGGTCTCGAATCGACCACATCCGAGATGCCGTCGCCAACCTCGCGAGTGCGCAGATCGAAAGCCAACAGGACACACGCGACTGCGGCGGCCAAGAGCATCGCCGCACCATGCCTTGGCAGCATTGCCGAACCTGAAACGACCTCGGCAACGGAGAACAAGCCCGCAACTTGCTGATGCAACTCGGCATAGAACACCGAGACCCCTGCACAGGCGCTCACCACCACGGCAGTCATGAGCCGAAATCGGACTGTTCGTACCGATACCCTGAAACCCACTGCCCAACAGGCAGCAAGCGATGAGATTTCTTGCCTTGGGAGGGCGTTCAGCACGGCCTCATACGATCCGCGTGGAATCGGTCAGATTCGCCTTGGTGCGAGTGCGGGGTTGACGTGTTCGATCCGAGTCTGTTCGGCGAACCGTGAGTCGAAAAAGAAAAAGGGGTGGCCAAAGCTGCTGGCCACCCCCGATCACCTACTGCTGATCAGCTACATCTTCCATCGAACTCCCATTTGGAACCGACGCCCGGCGTTGATCGCGCCCGCAAAGTGGTTCTGGGTGCTGGTGCCCAACCGGTGGTAGTAGTAGACGTTCTCGTCGGTCAGGTTGATTGCCTCAAGGGCGAACTTGAGCTTTTCGCTCGGTGCATAGCTGAAGGCCGCATCGATCTGGCTGTACGGCTCGACGAAAGTGGGGTGTGGTTGCCAGGCGACACCGATGTTGTCGAGGAACTCGTCGCGGAAGTTGTAGGACACGCGGCCACCCCATGGACCCTTCTCGTAGAACACCGTGAAGTTGACCGTGTTGTCGGACAAGCCCGGAACGCTGTACGAGGCATTCGTCTTCTGGCTCACGAAGTCCGACCCGGAATTGATGCGCGTGTAGTTGGTGATCACACCGAGCCCATCGAATGGCGCCGGCAGCAGGCCCTCCATCGTCCGCTGAAACGACAGTTCGAGGCCGACCAGGCTCGAGTCCGCGGTGTTTAGCGGTGTGAAGAAGTCCAGGACAAGGGGCGCCTGCGTGATGGGATCGATGATGTTCGGGAACGGGACCGATACGAAGTCATCCTGGATGAAGCCGTCCATGTCCTTCGTGAAGAGCCCGATCGAGAAGATCGAGTAGTCCGCGAAATACCATTCCACTGCCATGTCGAACTGCACCCCGATGGTCGGGTCGAGTTCGGCGTTGCCGCCCCGCATCGTGCGGTTGTTGGCCTGAACGCTGAGATTGGGGCGCGTACGGCCGAAGTCCGGTCGACTCATCACCTGGGCGAGGGACAGCCGGACCACGAGATCGTCCCGGGGATCGAATCGAACATTGAAGGACGGCAGCAGGTGGTCGTACGCATGTCCTTGGCTTATGAACTCGGGCGGGCCAATGAGGATCTCGGGTGCCGTCGGGTCGCTGAAGTCGATACTGTACGGCTGCGCGACCTCCCCCTCCGAACTGGTGTCGTTTTCGACGTAGCGCACGCCGAAATTGCCCGAGTACGGTATGTCGCCCAGCTCCCCGCTGAACGTGACCATGCCGTAGAACGCGATGCTGTCGTCCTCGTGATTGACGTCCTCGTTGAAGCGGCCGGAGGTGTATTCGTCGAGGGACTTGCCGGTTCCCGTGTTGAACCCGCCGCCATCCTCGATCTCGTCCGCCCGGGTAACGAACGTGGCTTGAAGGGCGGGAAAGGGCGGGCTGAGGACCGGGTTGGGGAAATGCACGCCGAGCGCGCTCAGGAAATCCGAATTCTCCGGGAACTCAAGGCCCCCGCCGAACTCCGTGATCGGATCATTGATGAAGGCCCTGCTGTTCAAGTACCTGGATCGGTCCCGGCGTTCCTGACTGTAGTAGCGGAAGCCGACCTGGACCGTGTCGAGCCAGCCGTCGCTGAGTTGGTAGGTCGAATCCACCCTGAACTGGATGTTCGAATCATCGACGATGTGATCCTGCACCGACTGTTTCACGACGCTGTAGAAACCGGGGTCCGTCAAGGGAGAACTCGAGGTCAACGACGGAATCGAGCCGGGCTCGTCCCCCCGCCGGTATGTCATCTGTGCCCGCGTGTTCCGCATCAGGGCATCCCGGTTCATGATCGGGGCTTCCGTGTCGGAAACCGCCAGATCCACGTTGAAGAATAGGTTGTCGGTGGCCTGGAACTCCAGGTTGGCGCCATAGTTCACGGCGATGTTCTCGACCTCCTCGGTGGCGTGCTGCATGAACGCGCCCGCGCCGGAGGTGGAGATCATGGTGAATATGCCGGTGCCGTTGTCTTCCGTGCGCGTAGCGGCCGTGATCCTGGGGTGCCCCTGGGACAGGCGGAAGGACTGCCAGTAGTCCGTCTCGTCGGCGACATTGCTGGTGTAGAGCATGTCGAAGGTGATGTCGAGTCGGTCGGAGGGCCGCAATTGCACGGCAGAGGAGATGTTGAAACGGTCCCGATCCGTAATGTGCAGTTCCCCGTGAATCTGTTTCGGGTAGTACCCGGCTCCCATGTCCACGCCGTTGACCACCACCGGCAGGGGATTGTTGATGTAGCCGTTGTGGTGTACGGAGTCCGACCGGAAGACCCGGTTGTCCCACTGGGCCGAGACCATCAAGCCCACGGTTTCGCTCAGCGTGTCGCTGTAGAGCGCAAATAGGCCGGGTGCAGTGTCGTCCGCCAGCTCGTTGACGGTGGAATCCAGCGCGAAAGCGATATGCCGTTCGCCCAGGTTCAAGGGTCTGCGCGCCTGGATGTCCACGAAACCGCCGAGCCCTCCCTCGACGTGATCGGCCCGGGGCGACTTGTGCACCTCGACGGCCTGTACCAACCCGGTCTGGAACGCGTCGAAGCCGACGACGCGGGACTTCGGGTTCGTCTGGCCGCGGCCGTCGTGGCTTCCCGGCGCGTTGTTTGACGCCGAAACACGCCCCCCGATCGTGGTTTGCACGAATTGGGGACCGAGCCCGCGGACGCTGACGAACTTGCCCTCGCCGCTCTTGCGGTCGATGGCGACCCCGCTCACCCGTTGCAGGGCCTCGGCCAGGTTCTGCTCGGGAAACGCGCCAATGTCCTCGGCGGTGATGGCGTCGACGAAGTGGTCCGCTTGTCGTTTACGCTCCAGCGACTGCTGCATGCTGCCGCGGATGCCGACTACGACGACCTCTTCGATCTGGTCTTCCGCATCGGTTTCCTCGGCATCGCTCTCCTGGGCACCTGCGAAGGCGGTGCCTCCGACCGTGACCGCGGCCGCGAGGACGTTTGCGAGTCGTCTGAACCCCCAAGTCCGTCGAACCTGCGGTCTGTTCCTGCTGTCAATGCGCATGGCTTCTCTCTCCCATGTTGTCGACGTGTTGCCCACTAGTATCGTATCAAGTTCGTTTACCCGGTAGCCGAGGTCGGCCTCGGCGAGCAGGTGCTCGAGCGCCGCAATGGGCTCGTAGGGACCTCGAATGCCTTCGCTATCCTCGTCGGCGACCTGGGCTTCCTCGAAAAGAATCTCCCTGCCGCTCTGCAGTGCGAACTCGTTGAGGGCACTACCGAGATCCTGGGCCTCGATCTCGAAAACGACGGGCTGATTGGGCTTCGTCGTATCCGCCGCGGTAGACGTCCACGGCATAGCGAGCGGCAACAGGACCAAGCCGATGGCATGGTGCCGCGGTCGGCCGTGTCGCGTGTTGAGGCGGAGTATGGTCCGCCATCTGCTTCCGAGTCGTCGTTGCGGTACGTCTTTCGATCCCCCGGGCCCGTTGGGCCTTGGACAGATAGACGCAACTGCCCGCATTTCCCTCACATCACGATCCTTCAATCGCGGTATCGGCACCGGCGCCGGGATCGCGCCACGAGAGTTCCATGTGCCCGGGACCCACTGACCGGGCTTCGATCGGGTGGACGGTCTGGACCGCCTTGACGAACGTTCGCGTGCTCCCTGTGCTGAATACGCCGCTGATCCGTACATCGTGGAGCGCCGCATGCTCGTCGATGTAGATCTTGTCGAAGCTGTAGCGGTTGATCTCCCGCACCGCGCGCGCGAGGGTGTCGTTGCGGAACACGAGCCGGCCTTCTCGCCAGCTCGTGGCCCGTTCCATGTCGCCCGGCGTCACCTTCGCAGGCGCGGCGGATCCGGATCTGAACTGTTCACCAGGTTGAAGTTCGGTGCGCCTCGAAGACAGTTCGGGAGCAAGGTCCGCGTTCGTCGAGGATTCGATCTCATCCACCGACACCCGACCCTCGAGCAAGGTCACCTGGACGCCGAACGTGGGATCGATCCGGACATCGAACGCGGTACCGAGGGCGACGATGCGGCGGTTCTCGGCGATGACCTCGAACGGCCGCGGATCATGTTCGACGTCGAAGTGTGCCTGACCCCGAACCAGGATCACGCGCCGCACGTCCGAGTCCGGAGCGAAGTACGCATGGAGCAGCGAGTTGGTGTTCAACGTGATGATGGATTCGTCGGGCAACGCGACGGTGGAGCGTTCACCGACGGCGGTGTCGAACACCAGGGGTTCGGCGGGTGCTTCCGCGCCAGGGTTGCGCCTGTCGACCTCCTCGCGGGGAACGATCGCCAGGATCACCGCGCCCACGGCCAGCAGCACGGCAGCGGCCGCGGACCAGCGCCACCGCGCTGTCGCGGTTTCGGCCAGGGCCTGGTCGCCCAAGGCGGTCAGTTCCGGACTTGCGGAATGTCGGTCGACGGATGCCAACCCCCGCTGCACACGGACGTAGGCGCCGGCGTTGTCGTCGTCGGCGTTGCGCCACGCCTCGAACGCCGCCCGATCAGCCGGACCGCTGTCCTTGGCGTCCAGGCGCACCGCCCAGTAGGCGGCTTCCGACAGCCGGTCGACGCCTCGATTGTGCCTTCGACGAGTCATCCGCCGCGCCCGCCCGGCTGTGCCGTCGCGAGATGTCGAATCGCCCTGATCATGTGTTTCTCGACCGCGCTCACCGAAATTTCAAGTCGCCGGGCGACCGCCTTTTGCTGCATGCCTTCGATCCGGCGCAGGACGAAGACGTGCCGCGTCCGGTCGGGTAGTTCGCCGATGGACGCGAGAATCGCGCTGATCGCCTCCCTACCTTCCAAGACGCGATCAGGACCGTCATCCTCAAGCGCATGCCGATCCTCGACGTATTCGTCGTGGTCATCGACCCGCCGGGTTCTGGAGCGACGCAGAAGATCCCGCCAAACATTTGCCGCGGCACGCAGGAGGTACGACTCGGGCTGTTCGATGGGCTGGCGGTCACCGCGCACCAACAGGCGTGTCAGGACCTCCTGCACCAAGTCGTCGACATCCGTGTATCGCGCCAGTCGGGACTGCTGCTGCAGGCGCTTGCGGAAATAGCGCGCCAGCGCGGGACCGTATTGACGGGCTAGCGCGGCGGTTTGGTCGTATTCCGGCGCATTCTTTTGTTGTTGTCCTTCGTCCATGCCGAAGCTCGAGGGCTAGGAATGCTCTGATCAAGCCATTCTTGGCTTGATCAGAAACGCAAAAATAAGAGCGCGGTCTTTTTTTGCGTGCAAATTCAATTCCTTGCGTCGTTGAATTTGGCGGCACATCCCTGTGCCGCGCTAGGGAAGGTCTTGATCAGACCTTCCCTAGTTGCCGGTCGACCGTGAGAACAGCTCGCTGGCAGGATCGGACACTACCACTTCCCCGCCGTCGGGGCGAAACTACCCGCCGAGGCCGGTCGTCACCGCCACTGAGCCAGGCATACCCAATCCGTGCTGCTCGTCGACCAGCTGCTTGTGTTCATCGGTCGCGGCGGCATCCGGAACGGGTCGTCAAACCGCTGGTGGGTCCACGAGGGTCCACGTCACGCCGCAGACATCAATTGACTCGAACTTCCTTGGACAGCCCGGAGCTGCCCAGAGGTCGACACCGACCACCCCGGTTCGGTCCCCGGGTTCGGGCTCGACGAAGCGCATGGTCTGGCCGACGGCCAGCCTCAGAGTCGCGGGGTGCGACGCATCGATCGAGCACCCCGCACCGAGGCCGCGCATCCACCGCTCGCACATCTCTTTAGGATCGACGCCGCGTGGGGCGATCTCGATGGCGGCGAAACCGGTGGTGACGCCGCCGTGGGGCCGTGCGTCGACGCCGTTCTGCCAGGTGTTCCCGGCCGGGTAGTACGTCCCCTTGTTCATGGGGAAGACATCCTGCCCGGGCCAGTTCTCCTCGATCTCCGCGAGCGTGCCGAAGTCACTCGGGTGGAACTGCACGTTGACCCCCGAAACCGTCCCGGGTGTCTTCGGCAGGGATTCGCCGAGCACGTAGGGGCCGGACTCGACATTGGCCAGCCCCGAGCCCGGCGAGCCGGGGCACACGTTCCAACTCCCCGAGACGATGCCGATGCCGTCGCCCTGGGCGGACATCGACCGCGAAGCCACGGAGACGTCGGGAACCTGCACGATCGCCATGTAGCCGCAGTCGCCGTTGCGCTCCAGGAGCCGGGTCTGGGTCGTCGAACGTTGCCAGGCGAGATCGCTGGGGCAGACCGTCTCGAGGAACGAGTCGCCGAGACGGATGTGGGTGTTGGTGAGGTTGCCGCCGGCTGCCATCCGGGGATCCCGGAAGACGACGGGCGCATCGAACGCGGCGCAAAGCACGCCGGTCGTCCATTCGAGGTCGTGGGCCACGAGGCAGATCTGGCGCAGGCGCAGGGTCGAGTCGGTCATTATGTCTCGGGGGCGATGTCGTTGCCCGCTACTTTAGGAAACCAGGCGAGCCGGTGCCAGCCTGACTGGGACTGACGCGCCGGTCGAGGTATGAGGAGGCGCTAGGGAAGCAACTGGCACAAGCGTCACCATCACGCTACGGTGGGTCGCTGTATTTGGACGGTTCGAGCGGACATGCCGATGCAGAACTTCGTGCGCCTCAAGAAGACGTTTGCGCGGGGGGGCGTTGCAGCCCTGCTGGCCACCGGATGCGCCGTGTCGCCATCAGTCGCGGTGTCCGAGTTCGGCAACGAGAGCGCGGTGGTCCGGGTGGAATACGGCCTTCTCGGTCCGAGCATCGAGGTCGCCGAAGCATCGGCGGGACTCGTCGCGAGAGATCACTGCGAGGCCCTCGGCAAGACCAACGAACTGATCGCGTCGAGACGCGAGCCGCAGGACCGCGTTAGCGGCGAATACGTCCTCTACTATGTCTGCGAGCGTACCGACGAGCGCGTTCCGGACCGCCGACCGGCTGGTCTGCCGGATACCGAGGGCCTTCGGGAGGTCGCGTTGCCGATGATTGAGACTTCCCATGCCGAAGCACGTCGGCATCGGCATTGACAGCCCCATTGTTGCCGACGATCTGTCATAATGCGGCCACGCGCTTGACGCGCACGCGATGATTGTCGCGCCAGGGTTTACCCCGCAGCAGGTGGCCGACCGGCCATCCCTGCATTACCACTCCGCGCTTGATCACCTGTGTTAACTCTTTTGGACAAGGAGTCCAATTCCGTATGTCTCTACAATCCCTCTCGACGAGGCGCGAACACCGCGCGAGGACTCGTCCGACCGGTCGTGGCCACCAACACGAAGCCGTGTGCGCCGAGTGCGACACGTTGACCACCGTTCCTTTCCGTCCTACCGCAGGCCGCCCAGTCTACTGCCGTCCCTGTTTCCAAAACCTCCGGGGTTCGCCCGCTCGAGCCGATGCCCGGCAGAACGAATCGCCTAGAGCAATCCATGTTCCGGCCGAGGAGTTGGCTTCCGCCAGCACCACCTTCCAAGGCATGGCTCTCGGTGACGCGACCCGCGTCGCGGTCGCGGGGATGGGAATCACCGAACCCACACCGATCCAGGAGCAATCCATCCCCCATCTCCTCGCCGGAAGCGATCTGATGGGCCAGGCACGCACGGGATCCGGCAAGACGCTCGCGTTCGCCGTACCTCTCGTAGAGCGCTGCGATTCGTCGCAGCGCCGGGTTCAGGCGCTGGTGCTGGTACCGACCCGCGAACTGGCCATCCAGGTCGCCACCGTTACCGAGACGTTGGCTGAGAAGAACGGCCTGCGGGTCCAGTCGTTGTACGGTGGCCGCTCCATTCGGCCCGAACACACGGCGTTGAGACGCGGCCCCCAGGTTGTCGTCGGCACGCCAGGTCGGACACTCGACCACCTGCGCCAAGGCAATCTCGACCTCGGCGCCGTCCGGTTCCTGGTTCTGGACGAGGCCGACGAGATGCTCGACAAGGGGTTTGCCCGGGATGTCGAGGCGATCCTCGATCGCACGCCCGGCGAGCGGCAGACCGCACTGTTCTCGGCAACGATGCCGAATTGGGTGGCGAACACCGCGAAGAAGCATCTGCGCGAGCCGGAACGGATCGAGATCGACAGCAATGTGCAAGCGCCGCCAACGGTCGACCATCTGGTCTACACGATCGAGAAATCCGACAAGATCCAGGCGCTGCAGACGCTCTTGGACGAAAAGGATGGATCGATCATCGTCTTCGGCAGGACCAAGCACGGCGTTCGAAAGCTGGCGCGTCAGCTCGATTCGCTCGGCTACCGGGTCGGTGCCCTGCAAGGCAACCTGAAGCAGAACGCGCGCGAGCGCGTGCTGGCGGATTTCCGGTCCGGCAAGGCGCCGGTCCTGGTCGCCACCAACGTGGCGGCGCGGGGGCTCGACGTCGAAGGCGTGGACCAGGTGGTCAACTTCGACCTGCCGGACTCGCAGCAGCTATTCACCCATCGCGTTGGACGCACCGGCCGCATGGGCCGCAGCGGCGAGGCGGTAACCTTCGTGACACCCGACGAAAAGCGCAAATGGCGCGAAATCGAGCGGGGCCTGGGTCACCGCGTCACGCGCGAACCTTGGCGCGCGGCGTCGTAGGGGGCGGGGAGTCCGCACGATCTAGTGGTCGACCACTAGTGCCCCGGTGAGAATGCGACGGCGCCCGTAGGGCGCGTTACCCCGTCATTTGACGGGCGAAATCGCCATAGTCTTCCGCCGTGACGTCGAACCCCTCCGTGGGTCCGTCGGCCCCGGGTTCCCACACCTTCGGCTTGACGTAGCCGGTCTTGAGCCCGGCGCGTTGGCCGGCGAGCAGATCGCCGGGATGGACGGCGACCATCATCACTTCGTGGGGCTCGGCGCCAAGCAGACGCGCCGCGGTCTGGTAGGACGCGGCGTCGGGCTTGTAGACACCTAGGAACTCGCACGAGAGGTACGCGTCCCAGTCGATTCCCGCGTGTCTGGAACTGTCCACCACGATCGACAGGCTCAACACCGTGAGGATCGACACGATGTAGTGCTCGCGCAGCTTCCTGAGCGCGTCGGGGACGTCGTCCCAGACACCCATGCGATGCCAGGCGCGGTTGAGTTCGTCGCGGTCTGCCGCGGACAGTTCGAGTTGCGGATAGGCGTCAGCCAACTCGTCGAGGACGGCGCGATGAAGCTGATCCGCGTTCTGCCATGGCAGGTCGCCGCTTCGGACTCTTCCCAGTTCCTCGAACATGCGCCGCCGCCACGTCATTGTGAACTCGCCATCGTCGACATCGACCCCGCGAGCGTCGGCCAGGTCGCGGACTGCGCGGCGGGTCGCCGTTTGCCAGTCGAAGACGCTGCCGCCCACGTCGAATGTCAGCGCCTTGATTCCGTTTTTCATTCTTTCGCCCTCTGAGCTTGCGCCGTACAAGCGTTTGAAGTAGGACGGTCTGCGTGCATCTGCAACGGTCTGCTCCTCTGATCGTCCACGAATATCGTTTATTATCAATCGGATAAGGTCGTTTTCGACCGTGCAACAAGGTGCCATCCAGTGTCATTCGACGCCAACGGTTGCCGCCCGCTATTGTGGGACGCGTTGTAAGCCAAATTCGGTCATTGTATACTGTGTTTCCGTCCAGGAAGCCAGTTCCAGTCCCATGCCCAAACTCAATCGCAACGCCCTGTCCGCCCAGATGGTACGCCACGCCGGCCCCGGCAGCTACGTGGACGGCAACGGCCTCATGCTGCGGGTCCGCGATTCCGGCTCCCGTTCCTGGGTGCAGCGCATCATGGTGCACGGCCGCCGCATCGACATCGGCCTCGGCAACGCCGAGCTGGTGAGCCTCGCCGACGCGCGGCGCGTTGCGGCCGACAACCGCGCCGTGGCCCGCACCGGCGGCGACCCGCGCCGGGCGCGCACCATCTCGTTCGCGGACGCGGAGCCGCGGGCAATGGCGGAGAAGGCGGAGACCTGGCGGCACGGCACGTCCGCGAAGACGGCCCGCGACTGGCGCTCGTCGATGGACGCCTACGTGTTGCCCGCCTTGGGTGCCATGCACGTGGGCGCGGTGGCGACCAGCGACGTGAAGCGGGTGCTGCGTCCGCTGGCGCTGGCCGGGAAGCACGCCACGGTGCGCCTGGTGGCGGGCCGCATCGTGGCGGTGCTGGAGTGGGCGGAGGTGGAGAACCTGCGCGAGCCGGCCGGCAGCGGCCGCGCGATCGTGGAGACGGTGATGCGCTCGCTGCCGAAGGCGGCGGCGGTGCGGCACCACCCGGCGCTGCACTTCGACGAAGTGGCGAACGCGCTCGCCAAGGTGGACGCCCACCCGCGCATCGCCCGCGGTCTGCGGCTGGCGCTCCGGTTCGGGGTGCTGACGGCGGCGCGGCAGGCGGAGGTCAGGCGGGCGACCTGGGACGAGTTCGATGTCGAGACGGCGGTGTGGACGGTGCCGGAGGGGCACATGAAGCGCCACCGGCCCCACCGCGTGCCGCTGTCCACCGGCGCCCTGGCGGTGCTGGAAGACGCGCGCGGGACGAACGGCCACGGGGATCTGGCCTTCCCCGGCCCGCGCGGCAGGAAGCTCGGCGCGACGGCGTTGGCGAACGCGCTGCGGAAGGCGGAGATCAATGGCACGGCTCACGGCTTCCGATCGAGTTTCAAGGACTGGGCCCGCCACGAGGGCGTGGACGAACTGCTTTCCGAGTTCGCGCTGGCGCACGTCGAGGGCTCGAAGACCGTGGCCGCCTACGCGCGCGACGATCTCCTCGAGAAGCGGCGGCCCGTCATGCAGGCATGGTCCGACCACCTCGGCGGCGCGCCGCGAGACTGACGGTCGCCGCCGCGACGGTGGCGCCGGGCAGGCGCGCCCGGGATGCCGACGCCCTGCCGCGGCGCGCTCAGCCGATCTCGAAGGACATGCGCGTGCGGAGGTCGTCGAGGTCCGGCGTGCCGTCGAGTTCGGTGCGGGCGTAGACGGCGTACTCGCCGAGGTTGCGCTCGATGCGGCGCATGACGGCGTCGGCGTGGGCTTCGAGCTCGTCGCCGTAGGGTCCGAACTCGAAGCCGCCGACGGTCTCGATGTACCAGGCGCGGATCAGCCGCGGCCAGGACTTCGGCGGCGTGTGCGCACAGTCGGAACAGCGCGACTCGCCGGGCATCGCGCGGCGCCGTCCGCATCGCGTACAGGCGGCCTTGGCGGCGAGCCGGGCGTAGCGCTTGCGGGAGTTCGCCGCAGCCTTGTCGAGGCATGGACGACATCTCGTTCTGTCAGGCGCGGCGGGCCGTCGGCGGCAGTGGTTGCAGTCGGGTGTGGTGGCGGCGGTGTTGGTGGTGGTCATGCTGCGACTCCGGCATTGAATGGAATGCCCCGAAGTCGGACGGGCGCGCGCAGGCCGGGCACCCGCGGGGCCGCAACGCAGTGCAGGACCCGGCGCAGCCGGGTTGCCGGGCGAGCACGTCTGTCAGGCTGGCGGTATTCCGTTCACCGGAAGGGTGGTCGAGCCGGTCGAATGACCGCAGCCGGGCTTCTCTGCTCAGCGTAGATAGGTCCTTCGGTGATCAGGCTTCGGAAGTGGCCCAATTCCTCGGCGACGATGGCGAGCGCGTGGCGGTATTCCGCGTGGTGCATGAGTTCCCGCATCCTGGATTGGGCAAACGCGTAGCGCAGGCCATGCGCGCCCCTGCTCTTGCCCTGCGCCTCGATGCTGGCGCGCGAGAACGACGTGCTGAACGCGTGGCCGCCGCCCAGGTCGTAGCGTTGGAGGTAGCGGACGCCGCGGTCGACGACGCGCTCGGGAGCGTCGAGGCGGCGCGCTTCAAGGCGCTCGGCGAGACCGTGCGGGAGCAGCACCTCGCGGACCAGGCCGCCCTTCCCCACGACGGTGTAGACCACGCCGTCCCGGCCGGCGAACTTCATGCCTTCGGCGGCGGTGCCGGTCAGATGCGATCTCTCGCGCCGGTCGTCCGGCGGTTGCTCGTCGGGACGGCCCAGGGTGAGCAGCTCGTGGGCGCGGATCCCGGAGGCGTGGGCGATCTCCGTGGCGAGCGCGTTGCGGGAGTCCTGCCGGGCGGCGACGGCGCGGACCTGGGCTGGGGAATAGGCGCGCGGCCTGGGGCGGTGCGGCTCCGTGGACTTCACCACCGGCAGCGTGGCGCCGGGCGCCAGTTGGCCGGTGACGCCGACCATCATGGCCTGGATCGCCTGCCGCTCCATGTCCAGCGTCTTTTGCCCGACATGGGCCGCGCGGTCCCGCAGGTACGCCACGGCCCGCTCCGGGGTCAGCGCCACGTCGAGGCGCGCCGCGATCTGTACCAGGCGCTCCTGGTAGTTCCTCGCGGTGCCGACCGACCGGATGCGCGCGCCCTGCAGGCGCTTGACGACGCCGGCGGCCTGCTTCCTCGGATCGGTGGCCCGCGACCGGAACCGGTGGTGCGGCTGCTCCCGGCCGCGGCGGGGACGGCTACGCCGCGCCATTGGCGTGCTTGCGCAGCCAGCGGGAAACGGTGGAGCGGTCCACCCGCAGCCCGCGCTCGTCGCGCAGCGCCCGGTGGCACTCGCCGATGCTGGCGCCCTGTGCCCGCAGCCGGAGAACGTGGTAGCCGTGCGCGTCGATGCAAGAGACGGCAAGGCGCGGAAAGCGGAGTTCCCGGTCTCGGTTGCGCAAGGCATCGAGGGCGGCAACGGCGTCGAAGCCGTCGACCAGGTCGATGTCACCTACGTCGGCGTTGTCGAGCCAGCGCCGCACGGTGGTGGCCGCAACGACGGTGTCGCGCTCGAAGCGCAGCCAGCGGGCGAGCTGGGCGAGCGTGGCCCCGGCCCGCCGCAGGGCGAGCAGTTCGGCTGCATGGCGGTCGAGCTTCGACCGGCGCTGTCCCATGTGCGTACCTCCGAGCGCACGACCCGTGTGGTGATCCGTCGCGTGTTAGAACTGTTGCCGCGTTCCAACGCTTCTCTCGAAACGTCCGGATCGACGCGGCTCAGCGGGATCGGAATCGCTTTCGCGTTCCTCTCCCGACTCGCCCCCGTTCTGTCCTTGGATGGACACGGCCGGGACCGTTCTCGCCGTTGCAGGTGGTTGTCGCGCTGTGTAGCCGCGCGGGATGCTTCTGCCGCATCCCGTCCATGTCGCGTTCGTCACGAAACACGCATGGACGCCTGGAAGCGCCGATGGATCGCATCGGTTGCTTGCTGCTATGGGCTTGTGGCCCAAACGGTGTGTTGCCGGGACCGCCCGGCTCGACTTCGCGGGCGTGACCCGCCGGAGGCGTGGGTGGCCTCCTGCCGCACTGTCGCAGGATCGCTGCGTTCCAGGGGCCGTGCGGTCGCCCCTTAGTAGCTGCCTTCGGTCGGCACGTCCCCCGTGGCCAGGAGGGAATCGGTTTATGGCCAGTCGGCGTTGCGCTTGCCGGAGGTTCGCCCCGGTTCGCGCTCTGCGCGGATGTCGCCGCGCCGGAGGCCGCCGTCGCCCCCGGTACGCTTCGTGTCACATGGCACTTGCCGCGTCTTCACGCGCCGGAGCCGCGTACGGGTGCCTCGGTTCAGGCGTCGGTGCGCCGCTTCTCTGGTGTAGCTAGGACCCTTGGGTCCAACGTCGCCGCTCCGGTCGGAGCTGGCGGGTAAGTGGGTGGAATTATGGGCGACGGCGGGTAGTGCGTGCAAATGTGTGCGTGAACGGTTGGAGAGCGCGCGCGCCCGCTATGGCCGGGCAGGCGAAGCGCCCTGCCATAGCGGGGGGGGCGCGCCATGTCGCCGCATCGCTCGGCCTGCTGCCGAACGTCCCGTCGGCACTCGGCCAACCAACAGGCAAAACTCGTGCAAAATGCCGCGCAATGTGCTATGTCTTTGATACAGGCTATTGAAGTGCGGGAGCAACCTCATCGGGAAGGGTATGCAAGATGCGCGAGGATCCTAATCGAACAGCGCCGTCCGGCACGGTCGAAACCGCGGTAAACGGGCGATTTCGCTTGACATTCCGGCAAGGCGCCGGCGGTATAATCCTGCCGAGCCGAGCCGAGCCGAGCCGAGCCGAGCCGAGCCGAGCCGAGCCGAGCCGAGCCGAGCCTTCCCGCGTCTTCACGGTGGGGCCGCCTAAAGCAATCCGCCTCCCGGCCTGAGCCTTCCCGTTCCCCCAACGGGGGTTCCGCCACTCCCCGCTTCACCCTCCAGCAGCTTCGATCCCTCGCCCGCCCGCGTCGCGGCGGGTTCCCGTGCCGCCGCAATCCGCGGCTCGGCCTGCTCCCCCCTAATCCGCCCGCCGCTGTTCCCGGTTTTCCCCGCCGGGGAGGCGCAGGCCACCTATCAGCACCCCGCTTGAGCGCTGGGAGACGGCCATGAAAAACCTCAAACTGGCCCTGATGGGCGTGTGCCTGGCATGGACCGCACAAGCAGCCTACGCCGACGACTGCTACACCGACGACCTGATGGCGTATGTCGATTCGCGGATTCCGTCCGGCAATCAGACCGAGCGGCGATGGGAAAGCATCAAAGCGGCTCTGCTGGAGCAGGAAGGCGCGATGACGCTGGAGCGGGCCGAAGAAATTCTGGAAGCCCGCAGAAGTCGAGGGCTGCCCCTCGAACACATGGATGAGGTGGTGGAAGCCATCAAGTGCATTGCGAACAAGCCGGAGGAAGGAGAGGTCGAGCCCGAGCCGGAAGACCCGCCGCAGCCGCTGAACACGGAGCCTCAACAGGCTAACGTAAAACAACTTCGAGTGTACTTCAACGGTCCACTCCCGGCGTCAAGCAACGTCGAGTACCGGATCAACGAGGACGATCATTGGGAGTCCGAGGTGATTATACATTGGGAGTCGAACCCGGCTACCACGTTGTCAAATACGCTCTGCGTCAAGCACGATATCTGGTCTGGCAGCGAGCACTGGAACAATGGTCCAATCACGCTGCCCGGATTCGATAACTACTACATCGACGCAACTGACGGGGGTAGTGCCCGATTGGGCATAGAGGGACACTGGCAATGCGTAAACGACCAGACTGGTAGCGACGACGTAACGGACTCACCATACGTTTCGTTGGTGCCTGGCAGCACGTCGGATTTCGTCTATCGAGCCACCGTGCGGACGAGGGACAACAACGTCGTCGAGAACGATTTTAGTGTCGCGGACGACCTGGAGTTTCGCTTTGGCACCACCTACTCGGGCAAGTCCAAGTTCAATCCTGAAACGGAGACTGTCCCTGATCGCGCGGCATGGCGATTGCTGGAAAGCGAGGAAGCGTTCCCGGACAGTGCCCACACGACCTACTGCTTGGGCACCGGCAGCGCGTGGGAGCGGTTCACGCCGCTTCGATGCGGGGACCAGGTGGCCTCCAAATACCTCGACCGAGCGCCCGTGGTGGGCGGGAGTTGCAGCAAGACGCACTCCGACTACACCGTTCGGGCGGACGTGTCTGACGAGGCGTGGATGCCTGACAACTGCTACCCGACCAAGGACGTGGTGACGATTCCTCCCACGTCATCCAACACGAACGCCTTCCTGGACAACACCGAGCTTCCCATCATCGAGGAGGACGACGTGTCGTGGATCAGTCTGCGCAAGAAGAACGGCAAGTGGACGGTGAGCTTGAGCAAGCCGGTGATGGTGACGGATGGAGAGCCTTGGCCGCATAATTCCAGCGGTTTAATGGTTGGTTTCGTAACCGATACCGCGCACGGAAATGCGGGGTATGTCGTGCGTATCCCTTCGGTCAATGGCATCGTTCAAGACACGGATTACTTGCTGCACGATTTGAACTGGGTGCGTCAAGCTGACTCTGATAAAAGCATCGTTGTAGTTTCAGATTGGGCGGATGCTTGTGCGAATAATACGTCTAATAGCTCGTGGATACATTTCAAGAGTGTGTCCGCTACTGCTGAGGGTATAAGCAGTAACCAATTGCCATTTGACGTACCGGCAGTCGGCTCAGACCTCTGCAACTGACGTGCAAGCCGCAGGAACGCCACTCGGCCTAGCGGGGAATCAGGCGTGACAGCCCGGAGAGACGGGCGCGGACCTCTGCAACTGACCAACCCAAGGCGCGGCTCGGCGGTGACACGTCGGGCCGTTCGCGGCGAACCGTTGATTCGGACCCCCGCAAGCAACCGAAAAGCAGGGCGCAGGGTGGGAACTCGTGTCCCGGTTCGCCTGTGGGCCGCGGGATCGACGAGAAGGCGGTTCCGTGAGGGGGGCTGCGATCGGTTCCCGATCTTCAGCCGCTGACGCCCTGGGACCGCCTCCAAGGGGAATCCGAGGGCAACCCCGTGCCTTGGGGTGAGTGACGCGCTCCGGGCTGGGTGAGCTTGACTGTCGCCGTGAAGAGGGCCGTCGTGGCGCCCATCACCCCGAACGCCCACTTGACGAGTTGGGCCTTGGGCGCCGCGGTCCCAGCCTTGGTCTCCTGACGGTGCGCCTCAATCCCGGCCTCGACCTTGGCGACCTCGGACTTGGTTTCGTGCCGCAGCGCTTCAATCCCCGCCTGGACGCCCGCAACGCGCTCGCCACGGAGATCGTGTCCGCTTCGGGGATCCGCGCGCACGAACTGCTCACGCTCGGGCGACCGGCCGAGCAGCCGCCCGACGACCGGCGCACCGGCGCGGCCAGTCGCGGCTCACCGGCACCGCCGCCGAAGGCATGAAGTTCGCCGGCCGGGATGCCGCGCCCGCACCGGGGCGGACCGGTCGTTGCGGACCGCCGCGCGCCGCGCGGCTTCCGGCGTCCCGGCGGGCTCGCGTCGACCGTGGGCCGATGGCGCAAGCCGCCGCGCCCCGTCACTACCCCGGCTGTCGCACAACGTCGCAGGGCCGCTGCGCGGTGTGAAAACCATCGCGGCAATCCGGTAGTGACGGGGCGCTAAACGGCGCTGGAGCGCAATCGCGGCAAGCGTGCTAAGCATTCTGTTCTGGTGCCGCCTTGGTGCCAGCGGTACACTGACGCCGTTTGGGGCCGCCCTGGGACGGTGGGTCGGGAGCCATCTCGGCCAGACCGGGTGTTGTTTCCCGCGCAGTTTGACCACGAGTTTCCCGCTTTATTCGTGGTGGAACAATTCGGGATTACTCACACTGATCCACCACGGAGCGAAGGTCGGCGGTGGAGCAATCCGGGAAATAACGCTGGGGTTCTTGTGGGATAAACACTCGTCCTGATTGTCGCGCAACACAACATCTTGATTGTCGCGGAACGGCGGGCTGCCGGCGCGGACGCGGCGGCAGCCGGGGGCAAGCGGTCGGATTGTCGGGGGTGTAAGAAAGTGACTCGCTTTCGACCGATGCTTGCGATCTGTCGAAGCTGAGCGGAATCTCGGGTACCAATCCGGTCATCCTATTCGCACCCTGTTTGCCTGTTGCCAGGCGCGCCGGCACTGCTCTCGCGCTGTTCCTTTGGTCAGTGGAACGTCTGCGACGCGTTGCGCGTCTACCCGTGTTGTTCGACCGTCTGTCGCGGCTCGAGGCGTCTCGTTGGGTTACCCTGCGGTCTGCCTGATTCGCGCTCCGGTCGTGTCAGCCGGGATGTTGCTGGAAAGGTCGCGGCTGGCAACTGCACCCGTTGATTCAGCTGGGGTCATGCTGGGGCCCACGCGGTGGACTCTTTCCGATGATTTGCATGGTGGGGAAGCCATGTCCGGGTTGCAGATCCCGGCGTCTGTTCGCCCAGATGGGCAGTTGCTGGCGCGGATCGTAGACGCTCCCCGGACGCGGGGCAAGCGGCGTTTACGGGTGTGCGTGGCGCGTGTTAGCGGCCAATTGTGAGCGAAAGGCGGCAAGGCGCGCCCGGACGCTGGGAACAGGCGTCCGCCAGGACCCTTTCCCAGCGTCCGGGCGAGCAGCGGCTTCGACGAGGCGTCCGGCGGTATTCGGACACGTTGCGCCAGGGGCGCATCCCGGGCGGCGCCCGACGGCGATCGCGGAATCGCGGCCGGTGCGTGGCTAGCCGTCGGGCGCGCGGGGCAACGTGAAGCCGGCGGCCGCCAGGTTCGGTGCGCAACGCACGGGGTGGAGGCGGTCCCGAAAATCCATCGGAACACCGGCATGCCGCCGTTGGACGGGCCGAAGGCCGGGACGCACAACTCGCCAATCCGAAGTGTGCAATGTCCAGTTGAAGAAACAGTGCAATTCACGGTTGAAGACAACAACGCCCCCTCCGCGGCGCGAGAACTGCGCTGCCGTGGTGGGACAATCGGGGATTTGTCACATTGATCAACCACGGAGCGGAAGTCGGCGGCGGTCTCACCGCCCGGAGGGCGGAAGCGCCAGGGACCGTTACCCGGAGGGATGAGACCCCCGCCCGGGGGGCCCAGTCGCCCTGGCGATAGGGCCCGGCCCCCGAAGGGGGGGCGCCCATCCTGAAATACCAGGGCATTGGCATGGCCCGGCACGGCTCCAGCATCCCAATGCAGAACTCGATGGCGGAGTCACGATACACGGAAACCGGCGATGCACGGGACCGAGGATCGCTTTGCGGGGAGCGGGCGGTGCGCTACAAGGATGTCGGGCTACGCTGTCAACGGGTGTGCGATGGGGCGGGCCGGACCGCCCGCCCGCTCCCTCCGGTCGGGATGCAGTCGCCGCGCAGCGACGAGGTTCAGCGTCTGGCGCAGTCTGGGCGTCCCGGTGTTGCGCGACAACCAAGATCCCGGCGACCTCCTCCACCACCACCTTGACCCCGTTGCGGCGGCGGGGCACGATGCTGAAAGCGATGCACAGGTCTGCATTTCGTGAGTGGGCCGGCGTCGCGGATTCAGGGTCAAGGCGTCTCAAGGGGCGGCGCTGGTGCGCGGCTCGGGAAGGTGTCGCGTTGTTGGCCAGACGAATGAAAATCGTCCATAAAGAACTGATAAATAAACGATTTTCGAAAGCAGTTTTACTGCCGCCGTAGAAGTTCTAAGATGAGCCAATGACAAACAGCTTCATCGTACCCCTCGATAGCCGAGAGGATAGCTTGGAAGTCGTCGGTGGCAAGGGCCGCTCCTTGGCGCGGCTTGCCAATGCCGGATTCGACGTCCCGGGAGGGTTCCAGGTCACGGCTGCCGCCTATCGGCGCTACGTTGCCGAGAACGATCTGCAGGCAAGATACTCGAGCGTGTGCGGCCGACGATCATCAACGGGACCGTGTCCTTTGAACAGGCCTCCGAGGGTATCGGCGCGTTGTTTGCCGAACGGACCCTGTCGGCGCAAATGCTCGCGGAAATCACCGCGGCGTACGATGCCCTGGCAGACCGACCGGCAGTTGCCGTTCGCTCTTCCGCCAATGCCGAGGATCTGCCCGATCTGTCCTTTGCCGGCCAGCAGGAAACCTACCTGAACGTACGGGGCGGCGAGCAGGTGGCCGAAGCGGTCAAGAAGTGCTGGGCATCGCTGTGGACAGCCCAGGCCATCAACTATCGCCACGAGATGGCGATCGACAACAAGGGCGTGGCCATGGCGGTGGTGGTGCAGGTCATGGTCGACTCCGAAGTCTCGGGAATCGTGTTTACCGCCAATCCGGTCACCGGCGAACGCTCGGAAATGATCGTCAACTGCAGTTTCGGATTGGGCGAGGCCGTGGTCGGTGGCCAGGTCACCCCGGATACCTACATGGTCGACCGGTCATCCCTCAAGGCCAAGCAAACCGTGATTGGCGCCAAGGAACACATGATCGTTGCCGATGGCGACGCCGGCACGAGGATGGTGGACGTTGACGCCGCGGAACGGGCAACCGCGTCTCTCTCGGCGGAATCGCTCCGTGAACTGGCGGCGCTGGCGATTCGGGTCGAACAGACCTTCGGCGGCGTACCGCAGGACGTGGAGTGGGCGGTTGCGGCCGGCAAGCTCTGGCTACTCCAGTCGCGGCCCATCACCAACCTGCCGAGCCAACCGCCGACGGACGTGTCGTGGCCCGAGATACCGGGTTCGCAGTTGATCAAGCGCATGGCCGCGGAAGTCATGCCGGAACCGCTGTCGCCGTTGTTCGAGGATCTGTATCTGCGCGCGCTCTTCGACACGCAGACCTGGCCTGCGGGTTGGGAGTTCAACGGCTCGTCCACGCGCAACTACCTCAAGAACTTCGTGATCGCGACGGTCAACGGCTACGCCTACACGTCCATTCCGGTTGACGGTAACGAGGAATGGGAAGCGCACATGGCCGAGCTCAGGTCCGAGCAGGGCCACGTGCCGTGGTACAGGACGCTGCTTGCGGCGTTCAGGCCCACGGGCACGGTCATCGAGAAGGAAGGGACGCCGGGAAAGCTGTTCCTGCTGCTCGACCTCAAGGGCGGAAGGCGGAACTGGATCTGGGCGGTCATGAACTGGTCGCGCATGTTCCGCAGGTCGGCGGGGGTTCCGAGGTGGAAGAAGGTGGACCTGCCCGCCTATCTGGCCGAACTGGAGCGCTGGCGCGTGTTCACGCCCGGCGAGATGACCAACCGGCAGTTGCTCGAAGGCATTCGCTCGCTCAACGTCGCCGAGGCCCGTTACTGGCATGTCCTGCGCCGCATCATCGGTGCCGCCAAGGGTACCGACATGGCACTGCAGACCTTTCTCGAGCAGAACGCCCCCGGCGAGGGATTTGCCAGCGGCACGTTTCTGTCCGGCTTCAAGTCGAAGGTCGTGGACGCCGAGATGGCAATGCGGGCCATCGCCGAACAGATTCGTGGCAACACCCGTTTGTACGAATTGACCATTGTTACCCCGGCATCGCGATTGCTGGATGCGCTCCGGTCGCATCCTGAGGCCAACGACGTTGTCGAGGCGATCGAGACCTACCTCGACGATTTCGGCAAACAGGTGTTCAACCTGGATTTCGCCGAGCCGGCGCTGTTCGAGGCGCCACTGCCGTTCATCAAGAGCCTGAAAGCGCTCGTCCGCGACAGCGGCTTCGATCTCGCGACCCGGCAGCGCGACGTGGCGAGAAGGCGGCGTGCCAAGTGGATCCAGGCACTGAAGTTCTTCAGAGGCAGAAAACGCATCGCTTTCCTGCGGCTGTATTGGACGGCGAGGATCAACTATCCGACCCGCGAGGCCGCGATCTTCTTCATGGGCGCCGCCTGGTCGCTGCTGCGCCCGTTTGCGCGGGAACTCGGCCAGCGCCTGGTCGACCTGGGTACGCTCGGCGCGCCGGATGACATCTACTATCTGACGGGCGACGAGCTACAGTTGGCCGTTGACGCCGCCACCGCCGGCAGCGCGTCCAGCAAAGGACGCGTAAAGGCCATGGCGGAACTCGTCGATCAGGTTGCGCCGAGACGCGCGTTGCGTGAACAACGCCGGCGCATGGTGCCGCCGCCGGCGGTGCCGCCGCAAAACACCCTGCAGTGGGCCGATGACGCCTCGACGTTCGATACCGTCAAGATCAATCCCGACAGCACCGACGTGATGCGCGGCTTCGCGGTCAGTCCGGGTTCCGTGACGGGTGTTGCCAGCGTCGTCATGTCCCCCGACGACTTCGACAGGATGAAACCGGATTCGATTCTGGTTTGCCCGCTGACCACACCGGCCTGGACACAGCTCTTCCCACACGCAACCGGTCTGGTCACCGATATCGGCAGCATCACGGCACACGGTTCCATCGTCGCAAGGGAATACGGCATTCCTGCCGTCCTCGGCACGGGCAACGGGACTCAGCTGGTGAAGGACGGGCAGACGATTGCCGTGGATGGCGACAAGGGCACCGTGACGCTGCTTTAGGACATGATCGGACCGCGGTCGACGACTCACGAACGCTGAACGCTCTCGTGGGAACGAACCCTATGCCACCCGCTGGGCCAATGCAAGTCCAAGTTCTCCAAGGGATTCGAAAGTCCGTTTCAGATCAATGGTCTAAGGGGGTTCGGAGGGCGCTAATGCACTACAGGTGCGCCCAATCGAGTAGTTCCCGCCGTCGGTAACGTTGATGAAGCTGTCCTTGTCGATTGTGGCTCCGGCGGCGGTCGCGCCGGGTGCTACTGTCTGGCGCTCGCGGCCAGACTTCTCTTCGACCTCAGATTGTCCAGCATGTGCTCCCAGTCCTTGACGCCGCACCGTTCCGCCCACGCGTCGTGTATGGCGCCGAGTTCCGCCACGACTTCCGGGAAGCGCGGAGCCAGATCCTCCGTTTCCGTGCGGTTCGCGACGATGTCGTAGAGTTCCCAGTCGCCGGGGTACTTGCACACCAGTTTCCACCGGCCCCTTCGTACGGCCTTGTTGCCTTCGTGCTCCCAGATCAATGCTTCCTTGTGATTGGGTTGATCGTCGAAGATCCGCGTCAGGCTGGTTCCCTCGAGCGGGATGATGTCGTTGCCGTCGAACCGACTCGGGTAATCCGCGCTGGCCACGTCGAGACACGTCGCCATGATGTCGGTCAGTTGGCCTGGCCGGTGTCGCAAGGCGCCGGCGTCGTCGATGGCGGCAGGCCAGTGGGCGATCAGCGGCGTCGCAATGCCGCCCTCGTGCACCCAGTGCTTGTACTCCCGGAATGGCGTGTTCGACAGGTTCGCCCAGGGAACGCCGTAGCTCTGGTAGGTGTCCTCGGCGCCGGGCATGACGCTTGGATCGTTGCCACGCATCACGGTTCGCCCATCGCGGGTGAGCGTCGTGCCCGCACCGTACGTGGCTGGCATCGGTTGGACTTCCCGTGCGAACTCCTCGGCGCAAGCGCCATTGTCGGCGAGGAACAGAATCAGCGTGTTGTCCATCTGGTTCGTTTCTTCGAGGGCGGCGACGATCCGCCCGATGCCCTGGTCCATCCGGTCGATCTGCGCCGCGTACACTTCCATGCGACGTTGTTCCCACTCCTTGTGCGGTGCCTCTGCCCACGGCGGTTGAGTCGGATCCCGTTCGGTGATCGGCCACGACGCATCGACTATGCCCATGGCGCGCATCCGTTGCAGGCGCTCTTGGCGCAGCCGGTCCCAGCCCTCCCCGAATCGACCCCGGTACCGCTCGATGTCCTCCGGATGGGCATGCAGTGGCCAATGGGGCGACGTGTAGGCGGTGTAGAGGAAGAACGGGGCGTCGGTGCCGTTTTGCGCGTGTTCGCGGATGTAGTCGGCCGCCTGGTTGCTGATCGCATCGGTGAGGAAGAAATCCTCCGGCAGACCCTTGACGTCGACGGGGTCGTTGTTCCGGGTCAGCGTTTTCGGCTGCCAGTAGTTGGATGCGCCGCCCAGAATCCCGAAGTAGCGGTCGAAGCCTCGTTGGCATGGCCAGCTATGCTTCGGTCCGTCGGCCGCGACGTGACTGCTGACGTGCCATTTGCCGCTCATGTAGGTGGCGTATCCCGCCGTCCCCAGCGCCTCGGCGATGGTCACGCACTTGTCGTTGAGACTGCCCCGGTAGCCGTCCTCGTCGAGGTCCGTGGTCATCCAGCCGACGCCGACCTGGTGCGGGTGCAACCCGGTGAGGATCGACGCCCGGGTCGGGCAGCAACGCGCGGTGTTGTAGAACTGGGTGAAGCGGATGCCGCCCGCTGCGAGCCGGTCGAGATTCGGGGTCTGGACTTCCCCGCCGTAGCAGCCGATGTCGGAGAATCCCATGTCGTCGTTCATGACGAGCAGGATGTTGGGTCGGGTCATGGTCGTTTCCTCGTGGTCCGTATAACGTCACAGTGGGACGAGCGTTCGACTCGGCACGGCGGAGTCCAAGTGGATGAGTGCCGCCTTGAATCAACCAGTTACGCACGCCTCAGCCAAGCCTTCCCTACATCATGACCCGTTGGATTTGCCCTCTGCAACGATGGCGAACGACGGTCATGCGCGTTGGAGGTGCTCCAGCAATTCGCGTGCCGAGACGATTGGGCGTGAGAACTCCGTCGACAGGCTCAGCAGATCCAGGTCGCCGGTGACGAGAAAGTCCGCGCCGCCGGCGATGGCAAGCTCCAGGAACGGGATGTCGAAGGGGTCGCGACAGGGCGGCGCGGGGGGCGGCGGAGCGGGAACCTTGACGGTTGTGCAGAAGGGCAGGTAGTCCGACAACAGATCTTCGTGCTCCCGCAGGGTCAAGCCGAACTTTGGGTACGTGAGCACCCGGATAAGTTCGCTCGTGGTCTCTCTCGAGGCGAGGGGGATGAACCGCTGACGATGCCAGCCATCCCGCAGAACCGCGCTTGTCCCACGGCCAAAGACGAGCGCGGACAGCACCAGGTTCGTGTCGAGGACGACTCGTAGTGGCATGGGTAGTGGCATGGGTAGTGGCGTGGGTAGTAGTGGCGTGGGTAGTGGCGTGGGCAAACGCGTGGGCAAACGCGTGGGCAGTGGCGTGGGCTTCGGGCACGGGGACGACATTCCGAGGAGGGCCTATTGTTTGGGGTGACGTGCGTCATTCCGCGCCCATTCGACGGCATCGCGCACCGTGTCCTCGGTGAGATCTAGTTCCGCAAGCTTCGCACGCACGGCGTCGGCCCGCTGTATGCGAACGGGAGTGAGTACGACTTGGCCGTTCCGAGTTTCAACCTCGAAGTACTCCACCTCGCCAAGTTCGTTGGTGATGCGCTTTGGTAAGGTGAGTTGATTCTTGGCGGTCAGTTTCGCAAGCATGGTGTTTCCCTGAAACAAGGATTCCTTACTATATTTGCGATCGAAACCCATAGCAAACCTTGGCTCGGCCGCTTTGCTTTACTTCGAGGAACGGCGCATGGCTCCAACGTCCCCCGGGAACACGGGATTCCGGTCGTGCGGGGTATGGGCGACATCACCGTGCGTGTGAAGCGCGGCGACCGCGTCACCATCGATGGGGGCGCGGGTACGGTGGTCCACGACTCGGTGCTCTCGGCATGAGTTCCGAAACGCTGGCGGACCTGCCGCCGATCCGGTTGCGCCGGATCCTGCAACTGACCTGGAAGTGCTGGCCGTTCATCCGGCCCCTGCTGAAGCATCTGATGATCCTCGTCGGTATGACGGCGCTCGTCTCGCTCGTGCTGTTCGCCATGGGTCTGCTCGGCACGGATCTGTTCAACAACAAGATCCTGGTGGGCGACAAGCTCCAGCCGCTGCAGGCGGAGCTGCTGTTCGTCGACGAGTCGTACGTCCTCACCGACATCGCCGACAACGTCAACGAGAGCGAGTCGCTTAGCCAATTGCAGCGCAAGGTCGTGAGGACGCGCACCATGATCTGGGCGGCGGTGCTCGTCGTCGTGGTGGTTCCGATCATCGCCGTACTGATCTACTACAACGTCTGGATCTGGCAGATGATCAACCAGAATCTCCGCGTGGCGATGATCGGCAAGGCGGAGCATCTGTCGTTGAAGTTCCACAGCCAGTCGCGCGTGGGCGATGCCATTTTCCGCGTCTACCAGGACAGCGCGACGATCACCAGCCTCATCCAGGAGAGCTTCGTCGGCCCGGCGGCCGCCCTCTACGGCATCATCATGGCGTTGGTCTTCGTGTGCTTCTTCGAGCCGTGGATCGCCCTGGCCTGCGTGCTGACGATCGTGCCCATGGTCGCGCTGACCGCCAGGGTGACGCGGCTGATTCGCGAACGGGCGCTCGCCAACCGGGTTGCCTTCAGCAATCTGACGTCGCGTCTGCAGGAAACCCAGGTGGCGCTGCGCGTCGTCAAGGCGAACAAGGGCGAGAGCCGGGTTCTCGAACGCTTCGACCGCGACTCGCATCGCGCCCTGGACGCCGCGTTCAGCCTGCGCATGACCATCGCCGCGCTGCAGGTGGCCGTGACGTCGCTCGCGGCGTTGCTGGTGATCGGCGTCGAGTACCTCATCGTCGACTGGGTACTGGGGGAACGGGAGACCTTCCTCGGCGCGGCGGCGGTCACGGTGATCGGATTCGCCGTGTGGAATCTCGGCGCTTTCGAGGACGCCCGCGGTAGGATCGGCGGTACGCTGTTCGGTGCCACGGGTCTGGTCGGTGCCTGGGCCCGCCTGCAGGACCTCTTCATCGGCCTCGAGAGGGCCTTCTACCTGCTGGATCTGGAAGCCGACATTGTCGATCCCGACGACCCGGCACCTTTTCCCGAACCGGTCGAGTCGGTGACCTGGCGCGGCGTGCACTTCGCCTACGACCCGAAGCTCCCTGTCCTGCAAGGCGTCGACCTGGTGGCCCGGTCGGGAACCATCACCGCGGTGGTGGGCGGCAGCGGAGCGGGCAAGTCCACGCTGGTCTCCCTGCTGCTGCGACTCTACGACCCGGACAGGGGCCGAATCCTTGTCAACGACGCGGACCTGAGATCGCTCAGCATCGACGACATCCGGGAGAACGCGGCCATCGCCCTGCAGCGCAATACCCTATTCGCGGGTACGGTGGCCGACAACATCGGCTACGCGGCGCGCAGTCCGTCACGGGCCGACATCGAGGCGGCCGCCCGCGTCGCCTGCGCCGACGACTTCATCCGGAATCTCGCGAACGGCTACGACACCGAACTCGGTGAGCGAGGCGGGAAACTCTCGTCCGGCCAGCGCCAGCGCCTGTCACTTGCCCGGGCCGTCGTCAGGAACACGCCCATCCTGATCCTCGATGAACCGACGGCGGCGCTCGATGCCGAGACTGAACTCGAGGTGATGCGCAATCTCCGGCGATGGGGAGAGGACAGGATCGTCTTCCTCGTCACCCATCGCCTGGCGACGATCAGGAACGCCGATCAGATCGTCTTTCTGGAACAGGGACGGCCGATCGAAATCGGCGACCACCAGGCGCTGCTCGTGGCGGGTGGGCGCTATCGGGCATTCGTCGAAGCCGCCGCCGGAGAACCGCTCGGTGTCTGAAAACGTCGCGGCGACCGAGACTGGCGGTCTCGTCGACCGCTTCGTCGGCGAACACCACCACGACGACCGGATCGATGTGGACACGGACATCTCTTCGGCGCAGGCGGCGTGGCTGCTGTGGCGTTGTCTGAGACTGCTCGGCGGGATGAAGGCGCTGTTCGCGGCGAATTTCCTCCTTGAGATGGGCACGGTGCTTCTCGCGGTGTTCACGCCGTGGCTCGGCAAGATCGTCATCGACAACGTCATCCTGCAGAAGCCGCTTCGCGGCAGCGAGGTGCCGTATCCCCCGTTCATGAACCCGATCCTCGACTTCCTCGACGGCATGTCGCCCCTCGAGATCATGTTCGCGCTGTCCATGGGCTACCTCGGCGCCATGATCCTGGTCGGGATGAGGGCGGGGGAAGGGGTCTCGGTCCAACTGTTCGGCGACGCGTTGACGGGCCAGGACGAAACGGCCGCTGCGGAGAACAACATCAGCAGCGCCAGGTCCAGTGCTGGCGGTCTGTGGGGGCTTGTCGAATACGGGATCGGCATCCGCCTGTCCCAGCGCCTGGCCAACGACCTGAGGACTCGGTTGTACGAACGCCTGAATCGGTTGCCGATGGCGGTGCTGGCGGAGAAGCGCACGGGCGACTCGATCTACCGCGTGCTCTACGACACGGCCAGAATTCCGTGGGCGGCGCTCGATCCGACCCTGACCCTGGCCGCGGCGATTCTGGGCGGGATCATCAACATGGTTCTCATCGAGTACTCCTACGGCACGACGGCACCGCAGCTCGTCTGGATTGCCTGGTTGGCGATGCCGCTGGTGCTCGCGGTGACGCTTCCGGCTGCGGGGCTCATGCGCCGGATCAACCAGACCAAGCGCTCGGCCGGGTCGGCGACGACCAATGCCATGGAAGAGACGGTGGGCAGCATCGACGCGGTGCAGAGCCTCGGCGGCATGCGCGTCGAGGTGCGCAAGTTCGCCGAGCGTAGTCTCGAGTCCTATTTCCGCGAACGCGCGGCCCTGGTCGTCGGCGGCCTGCTGTTCATCGGCGCTGGAGCCGGTGTCGGGGCCATCGGCCTGTGGGTGGTGATCATCGTCACCGACGGAATCATCGAGGGCAGCCTGTCTCCGGGAGATTTCGCCGTCCTGTTCGGCATCTTCGCCGGTATCGTCGGCGTCGCCATCGAGATCGGATCCTTCTGGCTCAATCTGCAGTCCAAGCTGGCGCCGGCGCGGCGCATCTTCTTCTTCATCGACTACGAGTCCGACGACGACCGTACCGGCGGCACCGATCTGCCGACGATCACCGCAGGCATCGACATCGAGCATGTGGACTACGTGTACCCGGACGGGAGACAGGCGCTAGCCGACGTTTCGCTGTCGATGCGTCTCGGCGAGACTATCGCCATCGTCGGCCCGTCCGGCGCCGGCAAGACCAGCTTGGGATACCTGGTTCCGGGTTTCCTGACGCCATCCCGGGGCCAGGTGCTCATCGATGGCCACGATCTCGCCGCGCTCGACATCGACAGCGTGCGCAGCCACGTTGCCTACGTGTTCCAGGAGCACCTCCTGCTCGCCGAGAGCATTCGCGAGAACCTGCTGCTCGCCAACGCCGACGCCACCGAGGAGCAGATGCGTCAAGCTCTCGAACTCGCCGGCTGCATGCCCTTCGTCAGCACCATGCCCGGGGGCATCGACACCACCCTCGGCCTGTCCGGCAATACCCTCTCGGTCGGTCAGCAGCAGCGTCTGTGTATCGCCCGCGGGCTCATCCGCGACGCCAAGGTCCTGATCCTGGACGAGCCCACCTCGGCGCTGGACCCCGAGACGGAGAACGCGTTGTTCGACTCCCTCGACCAACTCGCCGAGAACAGGCTGCTGATCGTCATCGCCCACCGGCTGTCGACCATCCGCCGCGCGGACCGGATCGCCTTTCTCGACGAGGGTGCCTTGGTCGAGACCGGCTCCCACGACGAACTGATGCGGCGCGAGAACGGCGCATACCGGCGTTTCGTGGAACTGCAGTCGGCGTAAGCTCGTAGGGGCCGCCCTTGTGGCGGCCCGTCTCGATCACGCCCGCCGCTGTCCAGTTCAATAGAATCGCCGGTTGGCCGAATAGCACGAAAACCCCCGGATTCTCCGGGGGTTTGCTAGTTCATCAATGCGTGGATCATGGCGTCGAGCAGATCGGGTTCGCCCCAAAAGGCCAATACCCAGAGAAGAAGACACGGCCAGAACAAGTCCAGCTTGATTTTGAAGTTGGAGTCCTTTTTTGCCATCCGGCTACTTTGCCTCTTCGACGCTGCCGTATTTTGCGGCGTTGGTAATGAACCTCTTGCCGAGGCTCGATCATGGCCTGTCGGATTCGCCACTGCAACGACCGCGGGGCGGCGATTCATCCCTCCTGCGTAAGATCAGGCAAATGGATCCGTGCCTGCACGCATCATCGGCCCGACGCGGCCGTAGTCCGGCGCCTGGGGATTCTCGTAGGGATACAACGCCTTGCCGATGACGCGCGCAAGCTCCGGGTATTTCTCGAGCAGTTGGGGCGAGGTGGTCTCGTAGTTGTGCTGCACGCGCATGTAGGGACGCATGTAGTTCTGCACCAGGGTGACTCTCAAGCCCGGGTTCTTTCGTCCCGCCGACGCGTGCCAGGTCGCGCCGTTCCAGATGGCGAGGGATCCCGCCTCGGCGATCAGCGGCACGAACTTGTACGGCGTGTTGTCGAGATTCGCCTCGTGGGGCAAGGTCGCCCGACCGTAGTGATGGCTGCCGGGAACGAACAGGGTCGGACCGTCGTCCTGTTCCGCGTAGTCCGTGCACACCCAGGACGCGTTGCACATGTGGGCGATCTGGCCCGCCCCCGGCGGGACTCCATGGGAGTCGCTGTGCAGCCCGAGTCCCGGCGCGCCCTCGCCCTTGATGATCCACGTCTGACCGGAGAATACCGCGCTCTGGCCGAGTAGCCAGCGCACCAGCGACAGCACCACCGGGTTGATCGCCGCCTCGACGAAAACCTCGTCCTCCTCGAGCAGGTGCCAGCCCTTGCCGGTCTGGCGCAGGTCTATGGAAGCGGTGCGGTAGTCGCCGATCTCGATCCCGTTGCGCTTCTCGCAGGTGCGGATGATGGCGTCGCGCAGCCGATCGACGAAGCCGTCCTTGGATTGCATCTTCTCCGGCGGCACGACGGTCATGCCGTAGGCTTCGAGTTCGACGATGTGCTCGTAGAGACCGTACTTGTCGACCTCGGCCATAAGATTGTCGACGTCCGGATACGCCTCGTAGCTCGACAGGCTCATGCGGTTCCCCCCGATTTCGTCTTTTAGCGTCCCACTGCCCAACACTCATCATATACTCGTCTGCCTTGTGTCGAACGACGGGGTCGCCCGTGCGCATTCTGGTCACCAACGACGACGGCATCGACGCACCCGGAATCCAGGAACTCGCCCGGGAGATCGAACGGGCGGGCCACGATGTCGTTGTGGTCGCACCGGACCACAACGCTTCCGGCACGGGCGCTTCTCTCGGTGCCCTGTCCGCCACGGCGCCGATCCGGGTGTCGTCGCGACGCATCGACGGGCTCGAGGCCGAGGGATACGCTTTGTCCGGCCCGCCGGCGCTGTGCGTGATGGCCGGCAACCTCGGAGCCTTCGGTCCCCGGCCCGATGCGGTGGTCTCGGGCATCAACGAGGGGCTCAACACCGGCCGGTCGGCACTGCACAGCGGCACCGTGGGTGGCGCGCTCGCCGGACAGAATTTCGGCTTCCGCTCCCTGGCCGTGAGCCTCGACCGGGATGGCGACGTCTGGCATTGGAACACCGCGGCGGAGATCGCCGTCGAGATGCTTTCCCACGTGCTCGACGGGCCGTCGAGGCTGGCACTCAATCTGAACGTTCCGGGTGTGCCGCGGGATCGGATCCGCGGCATTCTCTGGACCCGGCTGGCCACCTACGGTTCGGTCCGCGCCGCGCTCGCCAAGACGGCGAAGGATCGCCTTCACTTCGAACTGCAACGCACCGGCTACGTGCCGGAGGAGGGCACCGACCTTGCGGCCGTTCGCGCCGGTTTCGCAGCCATCACGTCGCTCCAGGGAACGGTCGAGGTGTGGGGTTCCGAGGCGCGGGAGGGCGACGCCTTCGACTCGGCGCAAGGCTTGCCGGGGGCTTCCGCCGGCGATGAACTGCGCCCGGCCCAAGCGATGTTCGACGGTGCGTGAACGCGATTTGCCATACTTGCAGTCCGACTTCGGGGAGGAGGTACCATGCTACGCGTCGCCATGCTGAGCCGATGGCACGTTCACGCCAACCAGTACGCCGGTGAGACCCGCGCCAATTCCGACGCCGACGTTGTCGCGGCGTGGGACGAGGATCCTGACCGGGGAGCCGCCTGGGCCGAGGAACTCGCAGTTCCCTTCGAGGCGGACCTCGATGCGCTGCTCGCCAGCGACGCCGTCGACGCCGTCTGCGTGGTCACACCGACGAACCTGCATCGCGACGTGATGGTCCGCGCGGCCAACGCCGGCAAGCACATCTTCACCGAGAAGGTCCTGGCGACGATGGTGGCCGATGCCGAGGCGATCGCCGATGCCGTCAACGCCAACGGCGTCAAGTTCTGCATCTCGTTTCCGCGGCGGACGATCCCGGAAGTCCTCTATGCCAAGCAGGCGATGGACGAAGGCCTGTTCGGCCGGGTGACGGCGCTCCGGGTGCGCATCGCCCACGACGGCGCCGTCCGCGACTGGCTGCCCGCCCACTTCTACGACGCGCAAGCCTGCGGCGGCGGCGCGATGATGGACTTGGGTGCCCACGGCATGTACCTCTGCCGCTGGCTGCTGGGGCCACCGAAGCGTATCGTCTCGGTGTTCAACACGGTCACCGGCCGGGCGGTGGACGACAACACGGTGTCGGTGATCGAGTTCGACAACGGCGCGATCGCCGTCAACGAGACCTCGTTCACGAGTTTCGGCGGCGCCTACTCCCTGGAGATCGACGGCACCGAGGGGGGCTACCGCATGCTGTCCCCGGGCAACGTTCAGGTTCGGTCGAGACATCTCGAGCCGCACGGCTGGCAGGAACCCGGGGAACTACCCGAAGCCCACGCCAAGCCCATCGACCAGTGGATCGCGGGCTGCGTACACGACACACCCATCGAGTTCGGTCTCACCGCGGCGATTCAGCTCACCGAACTCATGGAAGCCGCCTACGCCGCCGATGGCGAAGACCGGAGCGTGAGCTTTGGCTGACGGCATCGTTCGCGTCTCGCCCGACGACACCGAGGGGGCCCGCGAGGCGATCGACGAGCACGGCTGCGTGATCCTCGTGGGCGCGGTTCCGACCGAGCCGCTGGACATGCTGCGACGGCGAATGGATCGGGACACCGGCGCCCTGCTGGGCTACTGCCAGACCATCGGCGGCAATCCGCGACAGACCGGTCACCTCCAGCAGGGACCGCCGCCGTTCGCCGACTACGTGTTCCCGGAAGTGGCCATGAACCCCGCGGTGAATGCCGCGGCACGCGCCGTCTACGGTGAAGCCCTCCGCCTCACGTTCTACAACGGCAACACCAATTGCCCGGGCAGCATGCGCCAGCACCTGCACATGGACGGTCGTCACTCGACCAAACCCGGTGAACCGGTCGCCCCGACGACGAGCATGGTCGTCAACATCCCGCTCGGCCCCACCCACGACCGCAACGGCGCCATCGAGCTTTGGCCGGGCAGCCACCGGGTGGGTGTCTTCGACACCGGCGGCGTTCCTGAGCCCATGGAGGAGGAGCGTCGTGCGGTTCGGGGCCCGGTTAATCCGCACACGCAACCGGGCGATGTGCTGCTCCGCGACGTCCGCCTTTGGCATCGGGGCGTACCCAATCCCTCCGACCGTCCGCGCCATATGGTCGCCCTGATCGTGACGAAACCGTGGGGAACGGGCCGTCATCGGCTGAAGTTCGGCAAAGGCTGCGAGAAAGCGCTGGAAGGGCACGACGCAGACGCCAACGCCGAGTACGTCGATGGGCCCATCGACTACCTGTTCGACCCGACGCGGCGACTTTTTCTTCAACAGCTTCAGGCGCGACAAGCGCATCGGCAGGGGACCAAGGGCGGCACAAACGCGCATTGATTTGAGTATCAACCGTGTACACAGCCAATTGATCAACACCCGACGGTCAGGAAACGCTATCGATGATCCCCGTCGGGTCAACTATCTGAGCGACTCGGGGAGGGCCTAAACCATGCCGTCCATCGCCCGCCAACGCTTCGAAGCCGCGCTCGAGTCTCTCGTCGAGGAGATCCGCGAGGACGACCACATCCTGGCGGCGATCCTGTGCGGCAGCCTGGCCCACGACGAAGTCTGGGACAAATCGGACATCGACCTCGTTCTGGTCTGCACGGACGACAAGAAGACCCAGACCCACGACGTGGCGCTCGTCGCCGCCGACATCAACATCCACACCACCGTCCAGCCCAGGGCGGATTTCCGCCGCCGGCTCGAGTCGTCTGTGCGCAACACGTTCGGCCATTCGCTGTTCGCCAAGGCGCGCCTCCTCTACAGCCGGGACCCGTCGATCGCTGCGATCTTCGCCGAGCTCGGCAAGGTGGGTGCCCGGGACAGCCAGGTGCAGGCGATGCACGCCGCGCAGCATGCCCTGGCGTCGCTCTACAAGGCCCGCAAGTGGTATGAGATCAAGGACGACGACGCCTACACGGCGGTTTGGGTCCTCAACACCGCACGCGCCTTGGCGGAGGTGGAAGTGGGCCTGCAGGGCGAGGTCGTGGACCGCGAAGCCCTGATCGCCGCCGTTCGCCTGAACCCCGACCTGTTCATGCTGATCTACACCGACCTCCTGGAGCGCGAGGTCACCCGCGAGGCGCTCACCGGAGCGCTCGACGCCATCGACGCCTACCTCGAACCGCGTGCCGAGGAACTGTTCGCGCCCGTGCTGGAATATCTGGACGAGGCCGGCGGCGACCCGCGTTCCGCGCGGGACATCGCCCACTACTTCCGCCGCCACTACGACATGGAGCACGTCATCATCGCCTGCGAGTGGCTATCGGACATCGGCCTCATCGAGAAAGCGTCCACACCCGTGAAGCTGACCACCCGAAGCCAGATCGACGTGGAGGAACTGGCGTTCTTCCGCGTGAAGTGGTGATGCCGGCCAAGGCAATTCCCGAAATCGCCATCGCGAAGTCGAGACTCTGTTTGTCGAACCGAGATTGGCGGCGGAGGTGAGCGCTTATTCAGCGGAGTCGTCTCTCGGTTGGCTCGACTTCGATGCCACGGCAAGTGAGCGAGTTGGCTCACTGCTCCGTTCGCTCGAAGAGCCAACGACCCTCGATGTCCTAGGGTTGGGTACTATTCGCGACGCCTTCTCGGCGATGCTAAGTCCGGGCACATCGACGATTCAGACTAGGCTCCGCTACTTCATATTCTTACCGTGGATCTTCCGCCGGCTCGAAGAGGAGCGTGTCTCGCCGCGCGATTTCGTAGGCAGACTCCGTCACGATGAGGCCCAACTCATTGATTGTTTGCGTCATCTCGGGACTAACCAAGGGGTGATTGGCTATGCTGCGGGTCGAGACCTCAAGCGGATGCCGAGCGAGATCTACTGGGGCGGGTTGGGTGCCTGGGGTATCAGACGGCTCGACCTCAGCCTGGCCGAATATGGAAGGCGTGCTTCCACACTCGGGCGAATCGGCAATGAACGCGATGACGACGGAAACCTAATGACGCGATCGGTGTCGATGTGGCAGGCCGATCGCGCGCTGCCCGACGACTTCCTGCGGAGTGACATCGGCTTCGAGCTTGATCCGGAAGAGGCGCAGTTCTTGACCGACTGCATCCGACGATGCCATCCCGACTCTCTGTTGGCGGTTTTGTGCGGGATGCCAGACATGGCCGATGGGGTCGACTATCCGTGGGACCTGCCGACACAGGCGTTGCCCGACCAGGTGGTGGAGACGCTGCGTCACGCCCGTTGCTTTTCCGAACTGACCCTCGGGCCGCAACTCGTCTACAACGTGCTCCTCGCACGAAGGGCGAGAGATGAGCTTGGTTGGGACGTGGACGAATTGGAAGGAGACCAGCGCGAGCGTCTCGCGAAATGGAGCCAATTGATCGGCGACCGACTTGACGCGCTGCGTTCTTGGGTCGCTGACCTCCCGGAGTTCTGGGGTGTGCTGGTCGAATCTCGTATTGGGGTTGGTACCCGGAGCTTTGTGCATGAATTGGTCAGACACGCTGTGAACGATCCGGTCGGTCTTCCCGATGACCCGGTGATCCACAAGCTCATCTACGACCGAGAGAGCCGCCTCAAGGGGAAACGAGCTCGGCTCATCCAACGATCGGCTCTGGAGTCCTGGAATCAGGATCCGGTGGGGGGGCAATTCGACTACCGGTGGCCCGTCACCCAGAACCATCTCGCAGATATCGCGGCGGCCGGGTATCAGGCCTGATGCTGCAGCCTGCGAACCGACTGACGCTCGTTGACGCCATGCGGCCGCCGGTGGCTTTCCGACTTGAGTCGGCGGTTGCCGTAACGTTCACGCTCGATCTTCGTGCACTCTTGGCCGCACCTGCGGCAATGGCGCTCGCTGATTCCACGGACACCGCTCCCGACGGCACCGAGCCAATTGAGCTGCTTCACGCCTTGCGGTCCCACGCAAACAAGATCACCGTGTTTTGCCAAGTCGGCGAGATCGCGTTGCCTCCTTCGCGACGAGTGTTTGCTTTCCTTGAGCGAACCGTCGTCCCGGTCTATGCACCACGCGGCGGAGTCGTTCATCCCAAGGTATGGGTACTGCGATACGAGGCTGTCGACAAGCCGACGGACAGTCGATCACCGGCGCAGCGGCTCCGAGTGCTAGTCGGGAGTCGGAATCTCACCTTCGATGCGAGTTGGGACACGGTGGTTCGCCTCGACGAGACGACGGATGCGTCCGGCGCGTTGCTGGAACCTGTCGGGGAGCTGTTCGAAGGTCTTCTCGGTGTTGCAGTTGGCACGGTGTCGACTCGCCATCGCGAACGCGTGCTTTCCCTATCGGCTGCGCTGAAGAGCGCGCGTTTCGCACTACCGCCAGGGGTGGACGACCTGCGGACTCACGTACTAGGCCTGAGCCCTGCGCCTTCGCCGCTACCAGTCGCCGCCGAACGGTCGCTGATCATCTCGCCATTCGTGAGCGACGACTTCTTCACGAGGGTGCGCCCGGCACCAGTTGACGAACTCGTTAGCCGACCTGAGTCACTCGATCTGCTCACCACAGAAACACTGGACACGGTGACAAGTGTGTATTCCTTCGACGACGGGAGCACGCCCGAGGTCGATGCGGAGCACGAAGGATCATCCAGGGATGATCCTGGCCGCCCGTTGGTCGGGCTGCACGCCAAGATTTTCGTCTTCGAGAACAACGGCCGAGCGCGCCTGTTCCTCGGTTCTGCCAACGCGACGGGCGCTGCGTTCAGCAACAACGTGGAGATTCTCGTGGAACTCGCGGGTCCCGTGGGGGCGCTTGGGATCGACCGGCTTTGCGAGGGCACGGCGGATGAACCCGGTCTCCGTGTCTTGTTCAATCGACACTGCCGGCCCGAAACTGGCGGCGACACGGACGCAGACGCATCGCTGGATCGTGACCGGCGTGCGATTGCCCGGCTGCCGTTTGAGGGCTTGGTCGAGGGAAGCGGGTCCGAATGGGCTGTTACCTACCGTTCCCGGCAACCGCTGCCTAGCCTTGACTGTAGTCAGATCTACTGCTGGCCGCTTGCATCCGCCGGACATCGGAAACAAGTGGCAACAGGTGGGCCCTTTCGGGCGCGATTCGAAACCAGCCTGGAGACGATCAGCGGTTTCCTCGCCTTCGAACTCGCCGACGATGAAGGCACATTGACTCGCTTCGTCGTTCCAGTCCAGCTCGTCGGGTTGCCGGATCGCCGAGAGCGGTACCTAATGCGTGCCCTCATCGGAAATGCGGAGCGCTTCATGCGGTACCTTCTGGCTCTGCTCGACGAGGAGTCGGGCGAGACAGATCTACGCGATGTGGTTGAAAGGGTCACCGACGACGACAATGCTGCTGAGGGAAGTGCTTCCCTGATCCTACCCGTTCTGGAAAAGCTGTTGAGCACGATGCGGCGAGACCCTCGGAAGCTCAGCGGGGTGCACCCCCTTGTGTCGGACCTCGCTGCCGACGACGCACTCCCAACGGGTTTCTTTGAACTCTGGACGATGGTCTACGACGTGGCGAGCGCAGGCGTTGTGACCGTTGACTGAAATGCACATCGATGTCGAGGCAGTTCTTGCCGACCTGAAGGACTTCCAGCGGCGAACCGCCCGTTGGGCATTCCAGCGAATGTTCGCTGACCGGCACCCCGCCATCCGGTTCCTAGTTGCCGACGAGGTCGGCCTAGGCAAGACCCACGTCGCCAAGGGAGTGATCGTACAGGCCATTGACCACCTACGACGCACTGGCGACGCGCGACACGACATCGTCTACGTCTGCTCGAACGCGGCGATCGCCCGGCAGAATATTCGCAAGCTCGCGCCCGAAGGCATTGAGCCGCGCGAAGATGTAGACCGGCTGACGATGCTCGCCCTCGCAAAGCTGAATGACGGCACCACGAGTCAGACGAGCGTCAATCTGCTGGCGATTACACCTGGAACGTCGCTGAAGTTCGGACGCAGCACGGGGCAGTTTCGTGAGCGTTGTTTGGCGTATGCATTTCTGCGGGCCCATTGGGGTAGTGGTGTCATGACCAGACGGGCGCGATGGGTTTTCTGGAACGGTGTCACCTCGGGGAACCCCGACGAACGATTGCGTTCGGAGGAACGGCGGTTTCGTCGGCTGATCAAGCAATCGCTTGGAGATTTCGCCGAGTTGCTCGCAGAGTCCGACAAGGCTCGGCGTAGCCATCGCAAGCCGACTCTTCGCGCCGTTTTTGACGCGCTTGTCGAGGGACTGGCGTGGAAACGGACGTTCCCCGATGACTTGCAGGAGCAACGCAGGGAACTGATCGGGGAGGTCCGGCGCATTATGGCGACTGTCGGCATTGCGGCGTTGCGTCCGGATCTCGTGGTGCTAGACGAGTTTCAGCGATTTAAGGACCTGCTCCAGCCTGAACCGGACGACTTCGCTGCCGATTTGGCGCATCGGCTCTTCAACTTCACGGATCCCGAGACTGGCCGCGCGACTCGGACACTATTGCTATCAGCCACGCCCTACCGCATGTACACCACAGATGACCAGATCGAGGGCAACCATTACGAAGACTTCCTGAGCACGTGTTCGTTCCTGCTTCGGGATTCGGCCCAGCTAGACCGGCTGCGACGCCGCTTGAATGCGCTGCGTGCGGCACTCCTCACCCGGGGGTCCCTCAGCTCGGCCAAACCGATTTGCGAGAGAATCGGGACCCAGTTGCGCGGCGTAATGGCCCGGACGGAGCGGCTGTCGATTACGCCGGACCGTGACGGAATGCTCCGCGAGTTGAATGCCGAAGTGCCCGTGGCGCTTGTTGATCTTCGCGCGTACGTGCGCATAGGCGACCTCGCGGAGAGCGTGAAGCACCACGAGCCCACGGAGTACTGGAAATCCGGGCCTTACCTCGTCAACTTCATGGAAGGATACCAGTTGAAAACTGCTGTCGAGCGCGCCGCCGAAGATGGTCGTTTCACGGCTGGCGAAGGGCTCGATCCTGGTCCGGGGTTTCTCGTCTGGGACGAGGTCGACGAATATCGGCGCATCGATCCCCAGAATGGACGGCTCCGCTGGCTCATTGCCGACTTGGAGCGCCGCCGCGCGTTCGAACTGCTCTGGATTCCTCCATCCTTGCGGTACTACGACACTGGATCGGTGTACGAGTCGCCGGAAGCGGCCAGCTTCACAAAGCGCCTAATCTTCTCTGGATGGATGGTCGTCCCGAAGGTCATTTCGTCGCTGGTCAGCTTCGAGGCCGAGCGTCATGCCTTCGCCGGACGCAGCCACAAATATACCGCTGACTATCGGCGACGTGGCGGCCAGCGCCTGGGCTTCCGCACGAGCGAACGCACAACTGGCGAAGCCAGGCCGGGAGAGGCGGGTACCGGCCGCCGCGCAACGGCAATGACCGCATTTCTCCTCACCTGGCCGAGCCCGAGCCTCGCGGAATTCGGAGACCCCCGACCGTTGGCAACGCGTGAACGGCGTCAAGTCTCAGAGGTGCTCTTCGACGTCTCGGCCAAGGTGGAGGGTGCCATCGCACCGTTTGTCGAGGTGGCATCGAAGGTTGGGCCGGTCGACCAACGTTGGTACTGGGCCGCGCCCTTGTTTCTGGACGAGCAGTTATACCCGTCAGCATGTGATCTATTGCTTGCCCACAACAGCGAATCCCTATGGGAGGGCGATCGAGCCGGGGATGGGCTTCGTACACATCTTGCGGAAGCGAGGGCCATGGTGGAGTACGGTCCGAAGGCTCTCGGCCGTCCTCCGGACGAGCTGGTCGAAGTACTCGCCCAACTCGCAGTCGGCGGACCAGCGCAGTGTGCGTTGCGGATGATTAGTTCGGTCTCGGGGTTGGCAATCTCCAACGATTGTGTCCTGCAAAGTGCCGCCAGGATCGGTGCCGCGTTCAGGAGCTTTTTCAACGCCCCAGAGGTTACGGCAGTGATCGCTGCGGCCGAATCCGAGGCTTCAAGCGCGGATGAGCGTGCGGGTCGATACTGGCGCGATGTCCTAAGGCATACGGTGGACGGCAATCTTCAGGCCGTTCTTGACGAGCATGGTCATGTGCTTCGTGACTGGCTGGGTTACCTGAGAGTCATAGACGAGAACCGACGGATGGCCGCGGCCTCCGACATTGCGTCGAGCATTGTGGAGGCTTTGGAACTGAGGACGTCTTCGTTCCGGGTGGACATTCCCGGTCGGCGGCCGACCGGCGAGGGCATCGAGTTTCGACAAGGCCGGATGCGCACGCGGTTCGCCGTGGCGTTCGGCAATCAGACCCTCGACGATGGTGGCGAGTCCCGAGTCGAGTCTGTGTCCAGAGCGTTCAATTCCCCGTTCTGGCCTTTTGTACTCATCTCGACTTCGATCGGGCAGGAGGGACTGGATTTCCATCTTTGGTGTCATGCGGTCGTGCACTGGAATTTGCCGTCCAACCCTGTCGACTTGGAGCAGCGCGAAGGGCGGGTCCACAGGTACAAGGGTCATGCCATTCGACGGAACGTGGCCGCGATGTTTGGCCCCGGCTTGCATGCGCGCACAATCTCGGCCGGTGTTGACCCTTGGAGCGAGTTGTTCGCCATGGCGGCGTCCGAGGCGACTGAAGCCGACGGGGAGATGGTCCCATATTGGGTGTTCCATCGAGGTCCGGCGAAGATCGAACGACATGTGCCGGTCATGCCATTCAGCAGAGATGCAGCAGCCCTGCCGCAGCTGCGCAAGTCGCTCGCCGCTTATCGTCTCGCGTTCGGCCAGCCCCGCCAGCAGGAATTGGTCGAGTTTCTCGGTGCGCATCACTCAGACGATGACTTGCGAGGGTTGGCATCGCGGCTACGCATCGACCTATCGCCGCCGTAGGCAAGCCCGGTGCCGCGTCAGCACGCACTCGGACAGCGACTCTGTCGTCCCCCGTCGGCTTCTCCCACGCGCGGCATCTCGTATACGATGCGAGTGTCGGGCAACAGGCCGTGTGTCCAGTCGTGTGTTTCGGCCGCATGCGAGTTGGCACTTAGCCGCAATCGGCGTGTTGACGCTGGTAGCGCGGCGCAGTCCGCGACCTTTTTGAAGGAGATTGAAGTCCTGTCGCAATACCGCCCGGGCGATGCCCGCGCCCCTATTGAATACGATCCATCCTCGGCGGTCCGGCGATGACCGTCCTTGATGATGTGAAGCCCGGAGCCACGATCCAGGGCGTGGTTCCGGGTCATTCGGCCCGGATCGTTTCGGTCGACTGGATCGGCAACCAGGTAATGCGTGGCGACCAGCAAGCGATGCTAGGACTCCTAGCGGCATGAATTACCGCATGGAGGAAATCGAAAGCCGGCTGCGGTCGGGCGAGGACAGCGGCTGGGAATTCAAGCAGGTCGAGTTTGCCGGTGATCGCCCGAGACGACCGACCCGCGACGACTGGGCGGACGAAATTGCAGCCTTCGCCAACGCCGCCGGGGGCGTCGTGCTCGCTGGGGTTTCCGACGACGGTCTCGTCATCGGCATGTCGCGCGCACAAATCGTGAATCTGGACTCCCTTCTTGTGGAGGTGAGCACCGATACGATCAAGCCGCCCGTACGCATTCACACGCATCACGAGGAACTGTCCGACGGCAAACTGGTGCTGTTGGTGGAGGTGCCTGAGAGCGACTCGGTGCATGACAGCCCCGGCGGGAGTTACACACGCGTGGGCGCTTCGAAACGGCTCATGGGCGGCGACGAGCGACTGCGTCTGGCGCAACGGCGGTCGCAGGCCCGATTCCTGTGGTTCGACAAACAACCGGTGCCGGCGACCGGATTCAGGACGCTGGCCGAGACGCTCTGGAAGCCGTTGCTGAGCGCCGAGGGCGCGGCTGAACCCGAGGCGGCTCTTGGAAAACTGGCGCTCCTCGAAGATGACGAGGCCGGGGTGCTCCGCGCCACGGTTGCGGGCGTGTTGTTGTGCACCCCGAATCCGGAACAATGGCTTCCCAACGCGTGCATCACAGCGACCAGGTACCGGGGCGCAGATCGTGCATCGGCGCAGATCGATGCCAAGGAGATCACCGGTCCGCTGAACGAACAGATCGCCGACGCCGTTGCATTTGCCGCCAAGAACATGCAGGTCGCGGCACGGAAGGATCCGGCGCGCTCGGATCTGCCCCAGTACAGCGAAAAGGCCCTCTTCGAGGCATTGGTCAACGCGGTGGTCCATCGCGACTATTCCATGAGGGGAAGCAAGATTCGCCTGTCCATGTTCGACGACCGGCTGGAGATTCAGTCGCCCGGATCGTTGCCGAACAACCTGTCGGTGGAGAGCATGGTCTCACGGCAGTCGACCCGCAACGAGGCCTTGACCTCGGTATTGGCGCGGATGCCTGTCGCGGGGACCAGCGGCGGTGCACACAGGCGTTACTTCATGGAGCGTCGCGGTGATGGTGTCCCCGTGATCCGGCGCGAGACCTGGGAGCTGTGTGGGAAGTACCCCGAGTACCGGGTGGTCGACGATTCGGAGGTCCTTCTTGTCATTCCTGCGGCGATGCAGGAACCAAGTCCCGCCCGTGCCGTCGTCTCGGTGCGATCCGGCGGTCGTCCCTTGTCGGGCGCCGATCTCCTTCTCCTGTTCCCGAACAAGACCTGGACGCGTGCAACCACGGACGAGCAGGGCGAGGCGGCGGCCGATCTGCACACGACCCAACTGCCTCTGACCGTGTTCGCCGCCGCGCCGGGACATGCCGCGCATCTGGCGCGGGATTGGACACCGAGCGAGCGAGGCCTTGCGATTGATATGGACGCCTTGGCTGAAGGTGGGAGTGTCGTCTTCTCGGAGGCGACCGGTCACCTTCCGGGATTGAAGGGCAGGCTGAATCCCATCCGCGATACGCATGACCGGACTTATCTTTACGCGTCGAATATCGCGATCGACGACGGCAAACAACAGCCGGTCCAGTTCATCCCCGGCGAGGAGCTGCGATTGACCGACGCTGAAGGTACCGGACTGCGCGTGCGGATCGTCGATATCGTCGGCCGGTCGGCGCTCGTCGAGTATTCCGATGCCCCGCACGGCGGTCGATGACCACGCTCAGGACGCCACTCGTCGAGCAGCCGAGGCGTTTCTCCGGCGAGGAGTATGCGGGGGTCCACGGCGATCGCCGGGGTGACCTTTGGGTCCGCGTCGAGAAACACCGCGCTGCGAGCCTGGTGAGCCGTGGCCGTCTTGCCGCTGCCCTTCGCGCCTTCGATCAGCCGGCACCTGCCGCCGCCAGGCGATTGCCAAGCTCGCCGTCGGCCAACCTGGGTCGATAGATCGTGGGGGCGATATTGTGTTCCGTCACACTGCTTCCTGGTTCCGTCATCGCTGCTTATGCAGGTCACGTAACGCATGTTTTGCAGCGAATGTAGCGCGTGTTTTGCAGGGATGGAATAGCGCGTTTCGCCCGGCATCCACGTCGAGGCACGCCGTCAGAGCGTAGATGCCCGCGCGGGCTGTCTACCATGAATCCTCTAAGTTATCGTAGTGGTTCGTGAGACCACCAGTGAGATATCTGGCGGAGGACTGCGGACCCATAGCCATCAGCCCTCGTCAGTGAAAGGGTAGAAGTGACTGAGGGGACCGAGGAGACCATGCCCCAACCGAAACAAGCCCGTCGCGCTGCGGTCAAACCAACCGGATCGCCCGAGCCCAAGCGCCCCGCCATCCGCACGACCATCGACGTCCAAGGCGCGCGGGTCCACAACCTGAAGAACATCTCGGTGGAACTGCCCCGGGATCAACTCACCGTGGTCACCGGCCTGTCCGGCTCAGGCAAGTCGTCGCTCGCTTTCGACACAATCTACGCCGAAGGCCAGCGGCGTTACATGGAGTCGCTGTCCACCTACGCCAAACGCTTCATCGCGCAGGTCGAAAAGCCCGATGTCGACTTCGTCTACGGCCTGTCGCCCGTGGTCTCCATCGAGCAGAAGACCGTCGCCCGCAACCCGCGCTCGACTGTCGGCACGCTCACCGATGTGTCGAGTTACCTGAATCTGCTGTTTGCCACCATCGGCGATGCACATTGCCCGTACACGGACGAACCGACGCCGGTGAAGACGGGTTCGCAGATCCTCGAATCGATTCTCGCGCTGCCCGCGGACGCGGAGATCGAGTTGCGGGCGCCGATCTTCCAGGTCTACGGCGAAGATCCCGAGTTCATCTTCAACGAGGTGCGCAAGCTCGGTTGCCGCTACGTGGACGTCGATGACGAACGCGTCGATCTCACCGAAACAGTGCCCGATGCGTTGCCGGGCGATCCCAAGCTCACCGCCGTGGTCGACCGGCTGGTCCTTGTGCCGGGGGTCGAAAAGCAACTCAAGGCCGCCATCGAACACGCCTTGCGGGTCGGTGACAGCCTCATGTCCGCGGCGGTGGTCGGCGGTACGACCAAGACCGTGGCCCGGGAGTTCGCAAAAACGTTCGGCAGTCCCACCCATGCCCTCGTCTACGGCGACATCATCCCGGACTTCTTCATGTTCAATAATCCGGAGAGCGCGTGCCGCACCTGCGGCGGCATCGGCACGGACAAGCAGACCCACCAGGATCTGCTCATCACCAACCCGGAACGCAGCATCCGCGAAGGCTGCTTCTTGCGTGACGCCTTCAACTACAAGCCGGACAACCATCGCGGTTACACGATCTACTCGCTCGGCGAGAAGCACGGCTTCGATGTCGATACGCCTTGGCAGGAACTCGACGAGGAAGCCCGGGACGCCATCCTCTACGGCACCCGCGGCGAGCCCCTGCAGCTTCAGGTCCCGCCGGACGCCAAGGTGCGCAAGGAGGGCTGGCTGCGCCGACCGTGGCCGTTCCCGGGCATCGCTGGCGGCATCGAGCGCAACTACCGCTGGTACCGGCAGCGCGACGTTGCCAACTCGGGCATGGAAGCCTGGCTCGACCGCGTGATGGTCGAGCATGTCTGTCCGGACTGCCACGGTTCGCGGTTGCGCGCCACGAGGCTCGGGTTCCTGATCGCCGGACGCAGCATCGACGAGTTCGGTGGGATGAACTTCGACGAACTGCGGCCTTTCCTGGACACCATCGAACCTGCCGGACCGCGCGCGGAGGCGGGCCGGCAGATCGTCCGCGAGATCGCCCGGCGCATCGACCTGCTGCTCGGCATCGGCCTCGACTACCTGAACTTCAACCGCGCCTCGGGAACTCTCTCCGGCGGCGAGTCGCAGCGCATCCGCCTGTCGACGCAGATCGGCTCCGGGTTGATGGGCATGCTCTACGTGCTCGACGAGCCGTCCATCGGCCTGCACCCGAAGGACAACGTGAAAATGATCGACACGTTGCGCTCGTTGCGCGACCTCGGCAACACGGTGATCGTGGTCGAGCACGACGAGGACACCATCCGGGCTGCGGATCACTTGCTGGAACTTGGGCCGGGGCCGGGCATCCACGGCGGCGAAGTGGTGGTCGCGGGAACCCTCGCCGAGATTATCGACTGTTCGCAGTCGCCCACCGGCCAGTACCTGTCGGGCCAGCGGCGGATCGAGACGCCTACCGAGCGACGCGAAATGAACGGCAAGTCACTGCTCATTCGCGGCGCACGTGCGAACAACCTGAAAGGCGTCGACGTGGAGGTTCCGCTGGGCCAGTTCGTCTGTGTGAGCGGCGCGTCGGGTTCGGGCAAGTCCACCCTGATCAACGAGATCCTCTACAAGGAACTGTGGAAACGGCTGGTGGACTCGCGTTCGCTCTCCGGAGACCACGACGCGCTGGAGGGTGTCGACCACCTGACCCGGGTAATAAACATCGACCAGTCGCCCATCGGTCGCAACAGCCGCTCGAACCCGTCCACCTACGTCGGCTTCTACGACCAGATCCGCACCCTGTTCGCGAAAACGGAACTCGCCACGACCCGGGGTTACAAGCCGGGCCGCTTCAGCTTCAACGTCAAGGGTGGGCGCTGCGAGGAGTGCCAGGGCGAGGGCGTGATCGCCACCAAGCTCTACTTCATGCCCGACGTGGAGGTGGTCTGCGGCGCCTGCAAGGGCCAGCGCTTCAACGCCGAGACCCTGGAGGTGACCCACAACGGCAAGAGCATCGCCGACGTGCTCGACATGTCCATCGAGGAGGGCGTCGGTTTTTTCGAGGATCGGCCGGCGATCGGTCGCAAGATCAAGGTGCTGGACGATCTGGGACTCGGCTACCTGACCCTGGGCCAGTCGGCGACGACGCTATCCGGCGGTGAGGCGCAGCGCATCAAGCTGGCGACCGAGCTGGCCAAGCTCCAGCGCCGCGGCCACGTGCTCTACATCCTGGACGAGCCCACCACGGGGCTGCACCTGGCCGACATCTCCAAGCTCCTCGACTGCCTACACCAGCTGGTCGAGGCGGGCCACACGGTGCTGGTCATCGAACACCACCTGGATGTCATCAAGACCGCGGACCACGTCATCGACTTGGGACCGGAAGGTGGGCGCGGCGGCGGTGAAGTCGTTGCCTTGGGCACACCGGAAGCCATCGCGGCGTGCCCGGAGTCGCATACGGGGAGATACCTCCGGGAGCATCTGTAGAGCCTATGGGGCTCGTCGGCGGATAGCTTCCTCTTCGGCGTCGCGCAGCTTGTCCTTGCCGAAATACAGTTCATCTCCGACGAAGAAACTCGGCGAACCGAACACGCCGCGTTCGACCGCGGATTCGGTGTTGGCGATCAGGTGCTGCTTGACGGCGGGGTCCTGGACGCCGTCGAGGATCGCCTTCACCGGCAGACCCGACGCCGCGAACGCTTCGGCGATGACATCGGGATCGTCCATCTTCCTTTGCTTCGCCCACATGTGCTTGTAGACCTCGTCCACGTAGCGCTCGAAGAAGCCCTCGCGTTGCGCGACGATCGCGCCGCGCATGATGGTCAACGTGTTCACGGGGAAGTGCGGATTCGGGACATACGCCGGTATGCCGTATTGCCTGAGGAAACGTTCGGTCTCCAGACGCTGGTACTCGGGCTTGTTGCGGATGCCTTTGAGCGAGACCGCTGGCGAGACGTTGTTGGTGGCCTTGAACACGCCGCCGAGCAGTACCGGTACGTACTTGAACGTTACGCCGGTGCGTCTCTGGACACCGGGAAGGGCCAGATGCGCCAGATAGGCATTCGGACTGCCAAAGTCGAAGTGAAACTCAATGCTCGAGGTCGTTGTCATCTCTCTTCCTGTCGGTCGCTAGGACGAAGACTGGCCGCGCGGCGGAGTTGCTTCGAATATCCAAAGACCTCCTGAGGTCACGGCTTCCATGGGGACATCCCCACCAAGGTACTTCCGGCCCAACTCAGCCAGTATCGGTTTGAGAATCTCACCCGCTTGAACTCGATCCAGATGGCGTTCGTAGATCGTGCCGTCGATTCGAAGCAGAACACGCCCATCCTTCTCGGCCTCGTATGGCCAATGCTTCCAGATCTTTCCAAGGGTCGTGGTCATGTAACCACTCGGGATGAAGATCCGACCATCGATTTCGACGATCCAGGAAGTGCGGGAACGCTCCGGATCCAGGGATTGAAACTGCACCTCGCCGATGTCGTGGACGAAGGACCAATCGGGCTCATCCCCGCCGTGCATTTTCCCGGTAGTGAACGGACCGCCCGCAATCGGCCCAGCGGGCCCGTCGTTGAAACGAGCTACGGCGAAGACGCCTACCACCAGGACGACAATCGATAGGAGAAGCCACGCAATGACCTTGAGCAGAATCTTCATGGATTTCTCTTCCTCAACATAGGAAAGGCAGCCGAGACAACGGGTACAACTACGGACTGACCGTCGCCTCTTCCTCGTGTAGCGTCACCGATCCGGCGTCGCCGTCGATGGTGATGGACTGACCGTGCTTGATGCGAACGGTGCCGTTGCCCACACCGAGCACCGCGGGAATCCCGTACTCCCGTGCCACGATTGACCCGTGTGCCAGGATGCTGCCCATGTCCGTGACCAGTCCCACGGCGTGGGCAAAGAGCTGTGTCCAAGCCGGTGTCGTATTCGGTGCGACCAGGATCGAGCCGGGTTCCATCTTGTCGAAGTCGTTCTGCGACAGGATGACGCTCGCCGGGGCGGTGACCGTACCGGAGCTGACGGCGAAACCGTTGAGCCCGTCGCTTCCCGCGTCGTTTCTGATTTGGGTTTCCTTGAACCGAACGGACGGGATGTTGCTGGCCTCCTCGGGAATCGTGCCCGGCGGGTGGAGCAGCTTGCGCGCTTCCCTGAGTTCGCGCCGCTCGGCCGCGAGTTCGCCCAGTTCCGGAAGACCGGTGCCGGTCTTGCGCGCCTCGATGGCCCGCTTCAACTCATCGGTCACCAGGAAGAACGTGTCTTGTGCCTCGACAAAGGTCCCCACGCCGACCAGACGACGACCCAGCTCGAACGCCATGGGCCGCAGCACGGACCAGGTGTAGCCGAAATAGAAGGCCGTCTCTTCGCGGATGTGGTTGTACCTGCGGCCGAACCACAGGCGGTAGCGGAACTGCCAGTAGGTGAGACCCGAGAGCTTCTTCGAGACTTCCTCGAACTTCTGCTCGCGGACCGCCGCGGCCCGGGCCTCCTGATGCTTCGGATCGTAGTTGGCGTTCTGCACCATGGACTTCAGGGTCGCGAACGTCGCCGACGGGTCCTCGGCCTGGGTTGGCTCGATGAAATCGAGGCTGTACCCCTGGTGCCCGTAGACATCGAAATAGTCGTCCAGCGCCTTGAGAATCGGGGCTCCTTCAGCGTGTTCCTGCAACGCGCGCGACAGGTATTGCGTTGGCGTCGCGATGATCAGGTAGGTCAGCGCTTCGCTCGCACGGACGAGCTTCGCGATGTCGAACAGAATCGCGTTGGCCTGCAGGGTCTTGGACTCGAAGCCGGTGAGGAACTGGCCGCTGATGTAGCGATCCTCCGGCAGGTTCTCGTGAAGGAAGCACTGCAGCTGATCGTCGGTGGACTTGGCGATGCCGAAGGTGTGGCTGGTATTGCCGGTCCAGTAGAAGCCTTCCTCGATCGCCATCTCGCGAATACCGGCCAGCAGTTCCTCGTCGGTGGCGGTCTGCGGGTCCACCTTGCGCCACTTCTCGGCGGTGCCTACGAGGCGGGGCAGGGCTTCCTCCTTCCACGTCAGCCACCGGGCATCGTTGTTCTGAGTCTTGTTGTTGGCGACGTACGTCGGATTGTCCGAAGGCGGCAGGGTCAGATCATGGGCCAGGTTGTCGCCCTCATAGGCGGCGGCGACGGCATCGAATTCGGCCTGTTCCCCTGCCGAGAGCTCGGAGCGAAACAGCGCCATGTCGTGTTGTTCCTTGTCGGACTGATCCCCCTGGCGTTCCCAGATCTCGTCGATCATCCGCTTGAAGACGGCATTCAGCTCTTCCTCGGAACTGTTCGGGTCGACGTGGTTGTCGGGGTGGTCGGCGCGGTTGTAGGCGTAGCCGTTGCAGGTGACGAAGCTCGGGCCGCCGCCGGGCATCGTGCTGGGCTTGCCCTTGCGCGCGAACTCGAGGCCCTCCGTTAGGTAGAGCTCCTCGAACAGCGGACAGATCGGGTCCGGCATGTTCTCGACGATCTGGCGGCGGTAGAGGATCTTGGCGGGTGGCGTGGGTTCCCAAACCACCTCGATGGGCTGGACCGGCAGGTTGGTGACGGGGCGTGATTGAAGCAGGTAGAGCTCCTGGTCGACGACCGCCCACTCGATATCCTGGGGGACGCCGTCGTAGAGCGTCTCGATGTCGATGGCGGTGCGCGACAATTGCCGCAGCATGTCGTCGGTCAACGAGGACTGTCCTCGACTGTCTACATCGACATCGGCGAGCCGCGTGCCCTGACTGCCGTGGGCGACGATCTGCTGCTCCTTTGGGCCGATGATGGTTTCCTTGGCGCGCAACGTTTCCTTGTCGACGATGTAGGTGTCCGGCGTCACCTGCCCGCTGACCACGGCTTCGCCAAGGCCGAAGCTGGCGTTGATGATGATCTCCGACCGCTCCCCGGTGGCGGGGTTAGCGGTGAACAGGATGCCCGAGACTTGGGAGGACACCATGGCCTGGACGACCACCGCCATGGCCACCGAGCCCTGGTCGATGCCGTTCTGATGCCGATAGCTGATTGCTTGCGGCGTCCACAGGGAAGCCCAGCAGTTGCGCACCGCCCGGACGACCTCGTCCGTGCCCTTGACGTTCAGGTAGGTCTCCTGTTGACCGGCGAAAGACAGACCCGGCAGGTCTTCGGCATTGGCGGAGGAGCGCACGGCGACGGGCGCATCGTTCAGCGAGCCATAGGCTTGGCCAATCTCGGCGGTGGTCTCGTCGGCGATTTTGTGCTCGGCGAAGAGTGCCTGTATCGCACGCGACGCCTGCTCGAAGGACACCCGACCGTCGACGACGGCGGGTTTCGCGAGCGATACGATTTCTTCCTGGAGATTGTTGGCCGCAACGAATGCGCGGTAGGCCGCCGCCGTAATCACGTACCCGCTGGGAACGTTGAAGCCCGCCTTTGCCATCCGTGCCAGCGATCTTCCTTTCCCCCCGACGACTTCGAGGCTGTCGTCGGTGCCAGTCTGGTGCGCGGTGGCGTTGAGGGCCGTGATGTACATGAACTCGCTCGACTCGGAGAGGACGGTGGATCATAGGGAGCGTGCAACGACGGGGCAACAAATGCTTGTCCCGTTGTCCAGGGCGTGGGCGACGCCTGGCGGCCTCCATCTCGACAGTCGAACAAGGTTCCGTAGGGGCGACCCTTGTGGTCGCCCTAGCCGGCGAACCCGCTAGTAGCCGGCGTTGAAACGAGCAGGGCGACCACAAGGGTCGCCCCTACGGGAACCGCAAGCTCGGTCGGTCTCCTCAGTGGGAGTCCACGTTATCGGTACGACAGCGCCGTTGCGAGTAATCGGAATGTTGTCCGCCTTGAAGGTACTCCTTTGTTCGATGTCGATGCAGTCCACCGAGCGGTAGGCGTTGATCAGGCCGATCTTGCTCTCGTGGGTGTAGTTCGAGTTCGCCCGGTGCATTACGCACGGGTGGAAGATCAGCACGTCGCCCGGGTGGAACTCGGGCGTCACGACGCGCGATTCGTACGGCTCGAAGCCCACGATGATGCGTTTTTTGACCGGCCAGCCGGGCATCTCGACGTAGCCGCGCTCGAACAACCCGTCGCGGTGGCTGCCGGGTACCAGCGACGTGCCGCCCGTGTCCGGACCCATCTCGCCAAGGTAGGTCAGTGCAGACGACAGCTTGTAGTTCGACAGCGGGACGTAGTCGGGCGCGTCCTGGTGCCAGCCCTGGAAGTCGAAGTTCATCATCGCGGGCTTCACCACCGTCGCCGACTGGAAGGCGTCGATGTCGTTGTCGTAGAGCTTGCAGAACACCGTCGCCAGGCGCGGGTTGCGCATGTGGGCGTCGAGGCGCGGGTGCCGAAGAAAGATGTCATTGCAGTAGTAGACCCGGTTGGGATTCAGCGCATCGCCGGGTTCGGTCGTCCACGGGTCGAAGCCTACGCCGCAGCTTCCCCGTTTCGCGCCGCGTAGGATCTCGGCGGTCGCGTCCCGCAGTTCGACGACCTCGGCGGCAGCGAAGAAATCCCGAAGGATCAGGTAGCCGTCGCGCTCGAAATCCTCGATCTCGCGTTCGTCGAGCAGGCCCATGGCCGAGCACTAGCCGCCCGGACTACCGTGCCGGCGTGCCCCCGTGCCGCCCATCTGCTTGGCCGCAGCCCGACGCTCGCTGCCCAGGGGATGCATGGCGCCGGCGCCCGGCGGCCAGACCCCGGGGTCGGCCTTGATGTGTCGGCAAAGGTGCTTGCCGTGGGGCGTGAGCGTCTCCCAGATGTCGTGGGGCATCGTTTTCTTGTGCTTCGAGCCGAGCCACGGTGCGCCGTATTCGACGTTCGGCAGCGAGCGGATCTCGCGGCTCAAGTTCGGCGTGGCGCCGTGCCACGCGCGGTTGTCGCGGATGACGCCGGCACCGGCAGGCGCGCCGACAAGGGTGGACAGGCGCATCCACTCGGGCTCGTCCGCCGGTGGCGGCGGACGCATCTGCCAAGCGTGGGAGCCGATGATCTGGCGGATCGGGCCGTTCTCCCAGGTGAGGTCGCACATGGCGAAGTTGATGGTCACCACCGCCGGGCAGAAGTCGACGATGCGCCGCCGCGTGGCCAGGTCCGGTTCGTCCGAGCCTTCCACGGTCTGGATCTCGATGCCGATGTTCCTAGCCGTCTGCAGACGCCCTTCGGAGACCTGGTTCGACTCGCCCACATCGACGTGCAGGTGCTGGTACTCGACGGCGCCGGGCAGGCATAGATCGCCGCCGGCACCGAGCACGAGATAGTCCTTGGAGCCGAAAATCTCGGTGAGAATCGGCGTCGTGGTGGGCAGGTCGACCATGGCCGCCCATTCCTCCTCGTGGAGCATCTGCCGGGAGGCGGATGCCGTGCCGTAGCTGTAGCGATGAGGGAGCCGACCGCTCTCGGTCACGTACTTGCGCTTGCCGGGGGCAGGCACTTCGAGAAGCTGGCGTAGCGCCCGCGCACTGCCGCAGCGAAACAGCTCCAGGTGCTCGGCGTCGAGGAGATCGCGTACCACGACGAAGCCGTCCCGGCGGAAGATCCGCGCCGCCCGTTCGACTTCATCCGGGTCGCAGATCTCGAGTCCCCGAATGCCGTTGCTGGCTCTCAGATGGGCGCGCAGCTTCTCCACGTCGGGGTGGTCGTAGACCCGGGCGGCCGGTGCGCGCGGATCCGGTACGCCAAAACCCGGGCGACCCGGAAACGGCTTGCCCTCGTCGTCTACGGTCTCGTTGATCGGCGTATGTTCGTCCCAACCCACGGCCGTGTCCCCGTGGACTTCGAGTGTCTCCAGTTCATCCGGTACCAACGCCTGCTCGGCCATGCCTCCCCCTCAGCCGTACGATGACCGCCGATGATAACGCGAGCGCTTGGCGGCATTCTTGGCCCTTGTGGCACTGGGTGGCACTGGATGGCCTTGGGTGTGTCGTGGGAGGGGGACGGACCCGTTGTTTGATGCGCAAAGCCAGTCCGTTGAAATACCGATATTATGGTATTAGGATCGCATTGGTCGCCCAGATACCGATATTTTGGTACGTCTCTTGATTGATGTCCTTCCCGAACTCGGCAACAGGCTGCGCGCCGCCCGCAGACGCCGCTTCCCCGCAGACGACTTGGCTGCCTTCGCGCTGCGCATCGGCGTCAGCCGATCCACGCTGCAAAAGATGGAGAAGGGCGATCTGACGGTGACCATCGGCAAGTACTATCGCGCGGCACAGATTCTCGGCATTGCCGAGACGTTCGATGGGCTGTTGCGCCCGGCGGAGAGCCTGTTTGACGCTGACGCGCTTTGACATTCACATCGACACGCCCGGAACCGGAGTGTTCCGCGCTGCGGAATGTGTACTCGAGGAGGACGCTGGCGTGCTTCGCCGGGTGGACTTTCGCTACACGCAACAGTTCCTGGAACATCCTGCTGCGTTTGCATTCGACCCGCGTCGGCTGCCACTCGAGCCAGGCGAGACGCGATTTCCGTGCCAAGGTGGCATGCCAGGATTCTTGGACGACCACCTGCCTGATGCCTGGGGACGTCGCGTGCTTGCCGTCTTCGTGCTCGAACACCATGCACGTCGGCTCAACGTCAACAGCGCCGTCGAACTCCTGACCGTCGAGCCCGCCGTCAGCCGAATCGGCGCACTGTCGTTCGCCACCGTCGGGCGGGAACCGACGTTTGCCTACGGCGCGCCGCTCGCGCAATTGGTCGAGGTGGAGCACGCGGCCGTGCGCGTCGATGCATCTCGGTCGACCGACACGGAGGCGTTTGGACTGCTCCGGCTAGCCCAAGCGGGAAGCGGTAGCGGTGGGGCGAGACCTAAGGCGTTGCTCACGGATGGGGCCACCCACTATCTGGCGAAATTCAACCGCTTGTCCGGCGACGCCTACAACCATGCCAGAGTGGAACTCGCCTGCCTGGAGATGGCGCGGGCGGGCGGCATCGATGCTGCCCGGGGCAGGGTCGCCGAAGCGGCGGACGGTCGCGAGGTCCTGCTCCTGGACCGCTTCGACGTCGCCCCGCTTGGCGGCCGTCATCACCTGGTAACCGTCAACGCCCTGCAGAAGGAGGAGGCGACCCAGCGCGACTCGGGGTTGCTGTTCCGGTATGACGATATCGGCGAGCTTCTCGCCCGCTACTCGGTTTCCATCCAGTCGGATGTCGAGCAACTCGTCCGCCTGGCGCTGTTCAATCGCGCCATCAACAACACCGACGACCACGCCCGCAACTTCAGCCTGATCCACCGGGGTGAGGGCTATCGCCTTTCGCCGGCGTACGACCTGGTGCCGAGCGTGGCGGTGGGCGAGTACCATGCCGCGGGTTTTGGTTTCGACCCGAGCCCTCCGAGACCGAGCGAAGCGGGCCGTGCCGGCCGGCTGTTCGGACTGAGCAGGCCTCGGCTGCGCACCTGTGCGGAAGAGATCCGCAACGCCATCGGCGGTTGGCGTCAATTCGCGGAGCGCGCGGGCGTCGAGGAAGCCGAATGCGAGATGCTGGCGGCCCGGTTCAATGCCTGATGCACTCGTCGCAGTCTGACCGGGTTGTCCGCCGCCCGTCGCGTACAATCGCGCCATGCCCGCGAGCGGTGTGAAATACCGGACGGCGCAGGGATTCAGCGCCATTAAGGACGGCATCAAGGTGACCGAGGTCGATGTCGTGGGCAAGCCGTTGCGCAAGCCGCCTTGGCTGCGCGTACGCATCGCCAACGACGGCAGGTATGCCGCCGTACGTCGCACCGTCCACGAGCACCGCCTCGCCACGGTGTGCGAAGAGTCCCATTGTCCGAATATCGGCGAGTGCTGGAACGCGGGCACGGCGACGCTCATGCTCATGGGCGCCGTTTGCACCCGTGCGTGCCGGTTTTGCGCCGTGGACACCGGCAACCCGCGAGGCTGGCTGGACATGGAAGAACCGCGCAACGCGGCGGAGTCGGTGGCGCTCATGGGCCTCGGCTACGTGGTGCTGACCTCCGTCGATCGGGACGACCTGCCGGACGGTGGCGCCGGCCACTACGCGGCGTGCATCCGGGCCATCAAGGCGAGATGCCCCGAGACCACCGTGGAGGCCCTGACGCCGGACTTCCAGGGAGACGTGGAAGCGGTGGACACGGTGGTCGCTTCGGGTGTGGACGTGTTCGCCCAGAACATCGAGACCGTCCGGCGGCTGACCCACGTCGCGCGCGACCCCCGCGCCGGCTACGAGCAGACGCTCGGCGTCCTGGAACACGCTGCGTCCCGTGGCGTCGTGACCAAGAGCAGCCTGATGCTGGGTCTCGGCGAGCGGGATGCGGAGATCCGCGAGACCATGATCGATCTGCGCAATCGCGGCGTGGATCTGCTGACGCTGGGCCAGTATCTGCAGCCGACGCGCCATCACCTGGGCGTGGCGCGCTGGGTTCGACCCGAGGAATTCGACGAATACCGCGAGTGGGCCTTGGCCGAGGGTTTCAGCGAGGTCGCTTCCGGGCCGTTGGTGCGATCAAGCTATCGGGCCGATCAATTGGCCCGGGCGGTCGTTTGACAGTCGTTTGACAATAGTCGCGATGTGCTTATGATCCGCGCCGCCATGCCCATCACCAAACCAACGCCGACTCGCTGTTGCCCCTAGCTGACCCAGGGCGGTGGACACCCGTTGTCCGCCAGATCATCAGCAAGGAACGAGTTCGGCAGCATGGAAATCACACTTCACAACACCCAGACCGGCCAGCGGGAACGCTTTGAACCGCTCGATCCCGGCGAGGTCAGCGTCTACGTCTGCGGCCCGACGGTGTACGACCTTCAGCACATCGGCAACGGCCGTCCGGCGGTGATCTTCGACGTCCTGGTTCGGCTTCTGCGACTCGCCTATCCGAAGGTGACGTACGTGCGCAACATCACCGACGTGGACGACAAGATCAATGCGGCGGCACTCGAGTCCGGCGAGTCGATCGCGGAACACGCGGAGCGCTACGCGGCGAAGTACCTTGAGGATGTCGCCGAGCTCGGCGTCCTGCCTCCCGATGTCGAGCCCCGCGCCACGGGCCACATCGAGCCGATCATCGCCATGATCGCCAGGCTGATCGATATGAGCCACGCCTACGAGGCCGAGGGTCATGTGCTGTTCCACGTTCCTTCCGACCCGCTCTACGGCACGCTGTCGAAACGCAGCCTCGAGGACATGCGCGACGGTGCCCGGGTGGAGGTCGCGCCCTACAAGAAGGATCCCAAGGACTTCGTGCTGTGGAAGCCGTCGACGCCGGAACTGCCGGGGTGGGACAGTCCCTGGGGGCGCGGCCGGCCCGGCTGGCACATCGAATGCTCGGCGATGATCCGCACCCATCTCGGTCGGTTATCGACATCCACGGCGGTGGCAGCGACCTCGCCTTTCCGCATCACGAGAACGAGAGCGCGCAGAGCCGCTGCGTCAACGGCGGCACGCCCAGTGTGCGCTACTGGCTGCACAACGGCATGCTCACCTTCGGCGGCGCCAAGATGGCGAAGAGCGTGGGCAACGTCGTGACGATCCGCGACCTGCTTGATCGCCATGGCGGGGAAGTGCTCCGCTACGCACTCCTATCGGGCCACTACCGCCAGGAACTGCAGTGGGAGGAGAGCCTCACCCACGCCGAGCGGAGCCTCGATACGCTCTACCAGGCGCTTCGCGACACCGACGGCGGCAACGACACGGCGGTCAACTATTCGACCGCCGGCCCCGGCGCCTTCCCGGAAGCCGTGCTGGACGCCCTGTGCGCCGACCTCAACACGCCGCGGGCGCTGGCTGCCATGCATGCCTTGGCGGCGGATCTGCACCGTGCCGAAGACGACGACAGCGTGCGCGCGCTGCGGACGGCCCTGCTGGCCGGTGGATGGCTGCTTGGGATTCTCACCAAGTCGCCGCAGGAACACTTCCAGGGCATGGCGCCAGACGCGGCCGTGGAGCGGCTGATCGAAGAGCGCAACGCCGCCCGGGCGGCCCGGGATTTCGCCCGTGCGGACGAAATCCGCGATGACCTGGCGGCGAGGGGCATTCAACTCGAAGACACGTCGGACGGCACCCGATGGCGGCGGACCTAGTGCCCCGTCAACCCTCAAATGTCGCGTCAGTGGTCGCCGGAGTGTTCCTCGCAAGGCGCAGTCGCGAAATCGTACCGGGGTACGTCGAGCGTCTGCAACGGTCCGTCGCAAGCGACGGGGGCGAGGGGTGCTCCGGCGTCCACCCGAAGGGCGCGCCCGCAAGCGCCCATCCGCGTTGTTGGCGCCTCTCGACGTATGCCCGATGTGCCTTCGAGACGCCGCCTGGCGGACTGGACGCTTGCGGACGCGCTGACGAGACATTTGAGGGTTGACGGGACACTAGCCATGGATGCCGAACGCCTGGGACGGTTCGTCGACGACGTCTGGGACGACAGCATCGTGCCGACGTTGAAGGAGTACATCCGCATACCCAACAAGTCGCCGGCGTTCGAACCCGATTGGCAGCGCTTGGGCCACATGCATGCCGCCGTGGAGCATCTCGAGGGCTGGGTGGCGGCGTTCGGCGTTCGGGGCATGGCCCATCGGATCTTCACGCTGCCGGGTCGAACGCCGGTTCTGTTGTGCGAAATCGAGGGCAGTGCACCCGGCAACGTCCTGCTCTACGGGCACTACGACAAGCAACCGGAATTCGAAGGCTGGGCCGAGGGCCTCGCCCCGTGGGAACCCGTGATCCGGGATGGACGCCTCTACGGTCGGGGCGGTGCCGACGACGGCTACGCCGTGTTCGGTTCGTTGACCGCCATCGCGGCGCTGCAGGAACAGGGCATTCCGCATCCGCGCTGCCTGGTGCTGATCGAGGGTTGCGAGGAGAGTGGCAGCTACGACCTGCCGGCCTACATGGACGCCTTGGCGGACGAGATCGGCACGCCGGACCTGGTGATCTGCCTCGACGCCGAGTGCGGCAACTACGACCAACTGTGGCTGACGACCTCCCTGCGCGGCATGCTGCCGGGGACACTCACCGTCGAGGTGCTCACCGAGGGCGTCCACTCCGGCGCCGCCGGCGGCATCGTGCCGTCGAGCTTCCGGCTGCTCAGACGCTTGATCGAGCGGGTCGAGAACGCCGCTACCGGCGAGTTGGTGGACGTCCTCCACGTGCAGGTTCCGGAGGTGGCGCAACGGCAGGCGGCGGAGGTGGCGCAGACCCTGGGCGATCTCGGCACGGCCCGATTTCCGTGGGCGGGGAGCACGCATCCGGGTACGGCTTCGCCCGCCGAGCTGATCCTGGCGAATACCTGGCAGCCGAGTCTCGCCGTCGTCGGCCTTGGCGGTGCCCCCGGCATCGCCGATGCGGGCAATACCCTGCGACCGTACACGGCGGCCAAACTGGTCTTCCGGCTACCGCCGACCCTCGATGCCGAAGCCGCCGCCGACCGGGTCAAGGACATCCTTGAGTCCGATCCCCCCCACGGTGCGGAAGTCGCCTTCGATCTGGATCATCCGCTGACCGGATGGTCGGCCCCGGATACGGCTCCGTGGTTGGCGTCAGCCCTCGACCGGGGATCGAGGGCGCACTTCGGAGCGCCGTTCAAGACCATGGGCACCGGCGGTACGATCCCGTTCATGAAGATGCTCGGGGATCGCTTTGCCGATGTACAGTTCGCCGTGACGGGTGTTCTCGGACCCAAGTCGAACGCCCACGGTCCCAACGAGTTCCTGGACATCGCCACCGGCAAACGCGTGACGGCCTGCATGGCCCACGTTCTGGCCGCAATGCCGTAGCGCACGCAAAAAAGAGACCGCGTTCTTGTTTTTGCGTTCTGATCAAGCCAGGGATGGCTTGATCAGAGCATTCTTAGGGGCGCGACGGTTACTGCAGCAGGCTCTCGCGTTCCTGGCTCGCCCGTCCGAACTGACTGGCGAGGAAGTCCATCTGGTCGCCGAGAATCCGTCCCGAGTTGGTCAGTGCCAAGTACTCGGCGATGTTCGGCACGTAGGGCAGAGCCAAGAGTTCCATGCCGCACTCGTGGGGTAGGCGGTTGCCCTTGCGATGGTTGCAACGCTTGCATGCGGCGACGACGTTGTCCCAGTTGTCCGCGCCGCCCCGGGACTTCGGCACCACGTGGTCCCGGGTCAATGCAACATCCGGGAATACGCCACCGCAGTAAAGGCACAGGCTGCGGTCGCGACCGAACAGAGCCGGGTTGGTCAGTGGCGGCGTGGCGCGGGCGTGTCGGCTGATGTGGCCGCCGCAGGCGATGATGCTGTGTACGTCCATCGTGGTGCGGTTGCCGTCGATTCGCGAACGCCCGCCACGCAGACGCAGGACCGCGTCGCCCCGCTTCCACACCACGAGGTTCCTAGCGTACAGGCATACGGCCTCCTGCCAGCTGGCCCACTCCAGGGGCTGGCCGGCGAGGTTGAGCCGCAGAATGCGCGGCACGCGGTTGTAGCTGTCGAGTGTTGCCAGCACCTGACGTCCTTAACCGCCTCGCGTACTCGCGAGGCCCCTTTCAAAGCGCGCAATGATGACCAAAGCGTTGGTCTGAATCAACGACGATGATGCTGCGGCTAACCGCGCGCTGGCCAGCCTGCCGGAGAATCTCAAGGCGATGAACCCTTGGCTCAGGCCCATGGCGTCCCTGTGCGAGGCGATGCTTGCGCGCCCTAGCGGGCGCGTTTGAGTTTCGCTTCGCGAAACTCCGGGCCTTTGATCTGGTGGCGGCGCGCCCTAGCGGGCGCGTTGTGCGATGGACCGAGGGTCAGTACCGGTACTTCTCGAGGCTCCGGCCCTTCATGGAGTAGCTGGCGGTCGCCAGGGAACCACTGTGGCCCTTTAGGTCCATGCGCCCCGTTATCCACACCGGGTCGTACATGGATGTGATCTCCACCGGGTCTTCGAACTCCACGTAGACGATCTGGTTCGACGGCGGGGGTGGCTGGTGGATGCAGGCACCGAAGTAGGGGACGAGCAGCAGGCTCTCCACCTTGTTGCCGGTGACGTCCAGGGGCACGACGAAGCCGGGCAGCTTGACCAGTTGGCCATTGAGTTCGGGAACGACGCCGCCGATCGTCGTCAGCGGAAAGTCGTCGAACAGGATCGGTTTGGAGTGGTCTACCACCGGCGGCGGCGCGACGTCGTCTTCCGGGAGCAGATCCTCCCAGGTCAACTCCCTGACCGTTTCCTCGTCCTCGGCGGTCCCGCCGAAGGCGAGGGCGAGGGCGACGATGGCGGCGACGGGTTTCACAGGCTGGCGACCCCGTGCAGGACAACGCTGAGTTTGTCGCATCCGGGAACGTGTCGGCAAGACGATGCTCACGTGCGCACCGTGAGGCCGTCCGCGAGCGAGAACCGGTATGCCTGCCAGGCCGGCACGATGGCGATCAGGGCGGCGGCGGCGGTAACCGCGAGAACGATGACGAAATCGAACATTCCGGGAGCCCCGGCGGCGAGATAAAAGCCGAGCCGCTCGAGCACGATGGGCCGCGCGGCCAGCATGCCGGCGTGCACCGCGATGACGCCTAGGGCGGCCGCCACCGCGGCCAGGATCACGGCTTCGGCGAGTAGCAGACCGAAGACCAGCCCAGGACCTGCCCCTACCGAGCGCAGGATCGCCATCTCACGCCGCCGCTCCGCCAAGCTGGTCAACAACGTCGTGAGCATGCCAACAAGGCCCGCGGCGATGACGAAGGCACTGACGGCGAACAGCGCCGCTTCCGCCGTGCCGAGGAGTTCCCACAACTGCTGCAGCGTGACGCCCGGGACGATGGCCATGAGCGGTTCGGCCGGGTACTCGTTGATGAAGCGTTGCAGACCGAACAACTGCGGTTTGGACTTCAGCCCGATGATGCAGGCGGTGATCGCGTCAGGCCGGAACGCCTCGTCGTCGTAGTCGCGTCCCACTTCGTGTTCATGGTCATGCTCATCCGCAATTTGCGCGTGATCGTCGGCGTGTTGGTCGTCTCCTGCGCGGCTGTCGTCCATGTCGCGATCGTCTTGGCCGTGTTCCGCGTGGCCGTCCCCGTCGTGACCGTCGTGGTCGTCTTCCACGTGGCCGTCCCCGTCGTGATCGTCGTGGCCGTGTTCCGCGTGGCTGTCCCCGTCGTGACCGTCCCCGTCGTGACGGTCGTGGTCGTCTTCCGCGTGGCCGTCCCCGTCGTCATCGTCGTCGTGTCCGTCGGCGCCGTGATCGTCTCCGTCTTGGTCGTCCGCGTGTTCCACATGTTCGTCGGCGTGGTCCACATGTTCGTCCGCGTGTTCCGCATGCGCTTCCTCGGAATGGATGGCCTCCATCCCGGCGAGGGTAATGTGCACGGTCCGGTCCACCGGCGTCCCGGTCCTGTCGAGAATCCCGGTCACCCGGAACGGCACGTCGTCGTGGGTGATGAAGCTGACGTCGCCGATGCCGTGGGAGACGATGATCTCGTCGTCGACCGTGTAGCCCAGTGCTTGCGCGACATCGGCGCCGATCACCGCTTCATCGAAGCGCGCAAACGACTTCCCCGCGGCGAACGTGAGCGAACGGTCGCGGGCGAACCGGTAGTGCTCGAAGAAGCCCTCGTTCGTGCCCAGGACGCGGAATCCCCGGTGCGCATCGCCCAGCGAGATCGGGATGGTCCAGGCGACTTCGGGACGGGCGGCGATCTCCTGGTAGCTGTCCCAGCCGATGTTGTTGGTGGCGTCGCCGATGCGGAACACCGAGTACAGCAGCAGATTGAGAGGGCCGCTGCGAGCCCCGACGACGAGGTCGGCACCCGAGATCGTGTTCATGAAACTCGCCTTGGCCTCGGTGCGTATGCGATCGACGCCGATCAACAGCGCCACGCTCACCGCCACCGACACCACCGTCAGCGCCGCGGTCGAGCGGCGGTTCAACAGGCTCTTCCACGCGAGGGAGACGAGGATCCTAAGTCGCATCGCGGACCTCGAGGGGTGCGGCGTTGATGTCCTCCATTCGCACGCTGCGTTCGAACGACGACGCGAGTGACGGATCGTGGCTGACGAACACCACGGTGCTTCCCGCGCGGCTGCATTCCTCAAGCAGTAGATCGACGAACTTGAGGCGCGTCGGTGCGTCGAGGGAGGACGTGGGTTCGTCGGCGACGATCAGCGCCGGGCCACCGATCAGGGCCCGTGCCAGGGCGACGCGCTGCTGCTGGCCGATGCTGAGTTCGGTGACGGAACGTTTGAGAAACTCCTCGCCCGAGAGGCCGAGGCGTTCAAGCAGCCGAACCGCCTCCGCGGGCGCCGACTCCGAACCCGATCGGGCGGCTGCGGCGCGTGCCACCGAGAAGCGACAGGGCAACAGCACATTGTCCACCAGCGTCAGGTACGGCAGCAGGTTGAACATCTGGAAGACGAAGCCCACCCGGTCCGCCCGGAACCGGTCGCGGCGCGAAGGACCAAGGTCGGCGAGCTGTTCCCCAAGGACCTCAACGACGCCGCCCGTGGGCGTCAGAATGCCGCCGACGAGCCCGAGCAACGTGCTCTTGCCGCTACCGCTCGGACCCTCCAGGAAGACCCGTTCGCCCGCCTCGACGCGGAAATCGGCGATGTCGAGAACGGCCGGCCCCGAACGATAGGCGAATACCACGTTCGAGAACCGGATGGCCAATGGCGGGGTCACCGTCTGCGTCGGCTCGTTGGAAAGCCCCAGGTGCAGTTCAAAGCGCTTCGAGAATCGCTTCCGCCTTGCTCACCTCGAAGGCCCCCGGGGCTTCCACCGCGAGCTTGGTGACGACGCCGTCGTCGACGATCATCGCGTAGCGCTGCGAGCGCGTGCCGAGGCCGAATCCGGCGCCGTCCATCTCTAGGCCGATCGCCTTGGTGAAGTCGCCGTTGCCGTCGCCGGCCATGACCAGTTCGCCGGCATTTCGGTCGGTCCCCCAGGCATCCATGACGAAGGGGTCGTTGACCGCGACGCAGACGATGCTGTCCACACCCTTGTCCTTGATCTTGTCGGCGCTGACGACGAAGCCCGGCAGATGTTCTTCGGAGCAGGTCGGCGTGAAGGCACCCGGAACCGCGAACAGGACGACCTTCTTGCCGCCGAACAGGTCCGCCGTGGAGACCGGTGTCGGACGTCCCCCCTGCATCACGTGCAGAGTTGCCTCGGGCAGCTTGTCGCCTTCTTGAATCGACATGTCGTTTCCTCAAGTCGTGTTGCGAACAGGCGAGTTTACTGCAAGCGCCCGGGGGGCGTGTTACGGTTCGTCGCGTCAGGGAATTCACCCCGAGCCGCGACCGATGGAGCTCCCATGAACGGAGTTGTCGAAGCCATCTACGTCTCCGCCAGACACGGCGAGCCCAAGACCCCTATCGCCGACGCCGAACTGCAGGCCAGCGTGGGTCTCGTTGGCGACCGCTACGCCGGACATGGCGTCGTCTCGATCATCGAGGCGGAAGCCGTTGATGATTTCAACCGGGTAACCGGACTGGATGTGACGCCGGGCGAAACCGGTCGCAACGTCGTTACCCGGGGTGTGCGGCTGAACGACCTGGTGGGGCGCACGTTCCGCCTTGGCGAAGCGGTTCTCCGAGGTTTCGAACTTTGCGAGCCCTGCCTGAACCTGGGCAGCCGCCTGGCGACCGACGAGGTCGGGCCACCCGAGGTGGTGAAGGCGTTCACGCACAGTGCCGGCATCCGCGCCCATGTTGTCGAGTCTGGGCGCATCACGCCGGGCGACCGTCTCGTGGAGCGTACCCCCGAGTGAGTCTTGGCTGACGACCGGGGAGACGGGGCCGCCGGATGCGACCCGGTCGTCAAAACGGCGGGCCCTGCTCTACGGGCTGACCAGCGTCGCGCTCTGGTCCACGGTCGCGACGGGCTTCAAGCTCCGTCTGCGCGAACTCACCCCCGTGCAGTTGCTGCTGCTTGGTTGTCTGGCGGGACTGGTCCTGATCGTCGCGGGCCTGGTGCTGGCCCGGTGGCCCGACCGCGAATCGGGGTAGCCGTCAGATCACGGCTTCGATCAGGTGCGGCCCGCCGGCACCGAGTGCGGCGGCCAAGCAGGCGTCGAACTCCTCGCAGGTTGTCGCCCGCGAACCGGTCACGCCCTGGGCCTTGGCGAGGGCGACCCAGTCGAGGTCGGGACGCGATAGGTCGAAGAGGCTCGCGGCGCGCTCGCCGATGTCGTTGATGCCGAGACGCCGGTACTCCACTTCGAGGATGTTGTACTGCCGGTTCGAGAAGATGACGGTGACGAGATCGAGGTTCTCCCTGGCCGCCGTCCACAGGAACTGGTTGGTGTACATGGCACCGCCATCACCGAGCAGCGCCAGCACGGGCCGGTCGGGGCAGGCCACCGCCGCACCCACGGCGGCCGGCCCGCCCTGGCCGATGGAGCCGCCGGTGAGGTTCAACCAGGTGTGCCTGACGCACTGCTGCATGGCGGGGTAGGCGGCGCCGCCGCCACCGGAGTCCACGGCGACGATGCAGTTGTCCGGCGCGCGCGCGGCGAGGACCGCGGAGATTCCCCGGACGTTCAGGCTCCCCGTCGGAACCGCTGGCCGCGAGCCGTTGGGGACCTCCGCCGCGGGCGCATCCAGTGCCTCCGCCATGCCCACGAGGGCGCCTTCGACGTCTTCGTGTCGATGCGCGACGCGGACCACCTCGCAGTTCTCGGGCACGAGGTCGCTCGGCAGGTTGCGGTAGGCGAAGAAGCTGACCGGTCGTTCAGCACCGACGAGCACGAGCTTTCGGACCGGGGCGAGCAGCTGTAGGACCTGTTCGGGAAAGTAGGGCAGCCGATTGACCAGCGGCAGGTTCGGCCCGGCTTCCACTCGTGCCGGAAAGGTCGGTGAATAGACCGCGCAGCCGGTCTTCGCGGCGATGCGGCCCGCGGCGCGGACGCCATGTTCGCTCAAGCCGTTGCCATCCACGAACAGCACCGTGTCCGCGTCGATGCGCGGTGCCCCCGTTTCGACGACGTCCGTGGGAACCGCCGGCCGGCCGATGGCCGCGTCGAATCCGGGCGATTTGGCGGCGACGCGGCCGGGTCCCCAGGCGCAGTCCGCGGGCACGATCAGCGTCGCGATGCCACCGCGCGGGTCCGGGTTCGGCGTCATGGCCGCGCGCACCGCGTCCGCGGCATCGAGGCCGGCGCCTTCACTGGTCCGCGAGGTGCGGATCCAGGCGGACACCGGCTTGGCGACCGCTTCGATGTCGGAGGTCAACGGCGCATCGTAGGCGACGTGATGGACGGCGTGATCGCCAACGACGTTGATGAGCGGCGTCGCCGCGCGCCGGCAGTTGTGCAGGTTGGCGATGCCGTTGCCGAGGCCTGCACCCAAGTGTAGGACGGTCATCGCGGGCGCCCCCTGCATGCGTCCGTAGCCGTCGGCCGCGCCCGTGCACACACCCTCGAACAGGCACAGGATCGCGCGGCTCTGGGTCACCGTGTCGAGAGCCTGCACGAGGTGCATCTCCGACGTGCCGGGATTGGCGAAACAGGTGTCCACGCCGTGGGCGACGAAACTGCGGATCAGGCTCTCGGCACCGTTCACGGTCGGCTCCTCGAAGTCAAAGGGCGCAAGTTTGTCACATTCGTCGAAGCGGTTTGCCGAATGGGGCCAACGGGTGGTCGTTCAACGTGCACGCACCGTTGGCGGAGTGTCGTCGCCCACCCGTACAAGAAACGTTCTCCACCGACGAACTAGGAATGCTCTGATCAAGCCATCCCTGGCTTGATCAGAAACGCAAAAACAAGAACGCGGTCTTTTTTTGCGTGCAAATTCAACTCTTTGCGTCGTTGAATTTGGCGGCACATCCCTGTGCCGCGCTAGGGAAGGTCTTAATCAGACCTTCCCTAGATGGTCGGCGACCGGCATGCCCTATACTGACCCGCTCGATCGGTCTCCCGAGGAAATCCATGGCCTACGCCTTCACCCGGCTGACTACCCATGCGTCCGACTTCGCCGCCGCTCACGCCGCACTACGCGCCGACGCCGACGCGGCCCTGGCGCCGGCAACGGTCTGGGGCGTGTTCCACGGCCTCTTTGGCGTCGGCTCGAACGAGTTGATCCTGGTCACCTACGGCAACGTTGCGGGTGTTCAGGACGCCGTCGCAGGTTTGGACGAGGTCTCGGGCGCGGACACGCTGCTGCTCGAACCCACCGTGCGCCCCACCGAGGATGCGCCACGCACCCGTGAAGGTCTCTACGTGTTCCGTTTCTTCGACGTGGAGCACAAGGATGTGGACGAGATCGCAGCGCTGTCCTTCGAGGCGTGGAAGGACTTCGAGACCGCCGATGTCTACGCGGCTGAGCCCCAGGGGTTGTTCTGTCAGCACGACCGCAGCGCACCCACGGGACGCATGCTGCTGTGCACGTGGTACGACGGCCTCAATTCCTGGCAGGCCTCGCGGACACCGCCGGGCGATGCGCGCGCGAACTTCCGGCGCCGGCAGGCGCTGACCCAGGGAACCGTTGCCTACGCGACCCGCCTGCTACCCGCATGAACCGTGAGGACCACGCTCTCTTCGCCAACGACACGTTCTACCTGGCGTTCGCGCAGAAGGACTTCAAGTCGATGGAGCGGCTGTGGGCTTCGACGCATGCGACCCTTTGCATACACCCGGGTTGGCCGGCGATTTCCCGCCGGGACGAGATCGTCGAGAGCTGGCGCCGCATTCTGACGAACCCGGAACAGCCGGCATCGACTTCTACAACGCGACGGCCAACGTGGTCGGATCACTCGTGATGGTGACCTGCTACGAGGAGATGCCGGGTTCGGTCTGCGTCGCCAGCAACGGCTTCGTCGAGGAAGATGGCGAATTGCGACTGTTCCACCACCATTCGGGACCGTGCGCGAACCCGCCGCCGCCGAGCGGGGCGCGGTCGGAGTGAGCGAGACCGGTGAACTCTGTCGAACGACCGGAACCCGGGCGGAGCGTCGCTAGGAATGCTCTGATCAAGCCATCCCTGGCTTGATCAGAAACGCAAAAGCAAGAACGCGGTCTTTTTTTGCCGCCAAATTCAACTCCTTGCGTCCTTGAATTTGGCGGCACATCCCTGTGCCGCGCTAGGGAAGGTCTTAATCAGACCTTCCCTAGGGGAAGCTCTTGCTCAGAGCCTAGTATTCAATAGCCCTCGAGTTCCCCGTAGCGGTTGCGGTGGTAGTTGACGTCGCCGAAGGTCTGCTCGGTGACGGCCGCGCGCTTGATGTAGAAGCCGATGTCGAATTCGTCGGTCATGCCGATGCCGCCGTGCATCTGGATGCCTTCCCGCGAGACGGTGTGGAAGGTCTCGCCGACCTTGGCCTTGGTGAGACTCGCGAGCTTGGCGATCTCCGCGGAATCGCGTGCCTCGTCCAGCGCCGTCAGCGCTTCGAGCACGCAGGACTTCGACAGCTCGATCTCGCAGAACATGTTGGCGGCGCGGTGCTTCAGGGCCTGGAAGGAGCCGATGGGCACGCCGAACTGCTCGCGATCCTTGAGGTACTGCACGGTGCGCTCGAAACACTCTTCGGTGGCACCGAGCATCTCCGCCGCGATGCCGATGCGGGCGATGTCCAGCGCCGGGTCGAGCACGTCGGCGCCTTTCCCCTCGTCGCCGAGGAGCGCGTCGGCGGCCACCTTGACGTCGCTCAGCTCGACGTTCGCGGCGTTGCGGCTGTCGACCATCCTGGTGCGCGTGACGGTGACTCCGTCGGCGGCGCGGTCGACGAGGAACAGGGAGATGCCGTCGCGGTCGCCGGCATTGCCCGAGGTGCGCGCCACGACGATGAGCTTGTCGGCCACATGGCCGTCGAGGACGAACTTCTTGGACCCCGAGATGGCGTAGCCGCCATCCGAGGCGGTGGCCGTGGCGGCGATGCCATAGGGATCGTGGCGGTGGGACTCCTCGAGCGCCAGGGCGAGCAGCAGTTCGCCGCCGGTGACCTTGGGCAGCAGCTCCGCCTTCTGCGTGTCGCTGCCGCCGATGTTGACGAGCGTCCCGCCGAGCCAGACCGTGGCGTACAGCGGGCTCGCGGCCAACGTGCGACCGGCCTCCTCGGTGACGACGCCGAGTCCCTTGTAGCCGAAGTCGAGTCCGCCGTGCTCTTCGGGGAACGGAATGCCGGCCCAGCCGAGTTCCACCATCTGCGTCCAGGTGGCGCGGTCGAAGCCGTCCGCGCTTTCGCCGTCGCGGAGTTTGCGCAGTTGATCTATGGGCGCGTTGTTGGTGCAGAAGTCCTTTGCCGTGTCCTTCAGCATGTTCTGCTCTTCGTTGAGAATCATGGGCATTTGACGGGGTTCCCCTCGATGACCGAACGATGATATGTCAGTCGCGCCGCCGGTAGGAACCCCTGCGGCCCTCCTGTCGCGCACTCCCGCGCCCTCCGGCGTCGCGTCGCTAGCGCGACCTGACGGTCGCGGTCCATCCTGACGGATGGGTGGAGGTTTCGCTGGCGTGAGACTTCTACGGCACGAGGGCCAGTCAGAACGAGGCGTTGTTCGGCACCCGGGGATAGGGAATCGCGTCGCGGATGTTGTCCATGCCGGTGACGTAGAGGACGAGGCGTTCGAGGCCGAGGCCGAAGCCGGCGTGGGGTACTGATCCGTAGCGGCGCAGGTCCCGGTACCACCAGAGTTCCTCCTTGACGGTATCGGTCATGCGCTCGTCGAGCGCTTGGAGTCGCTCCTCGCGCTGGCTGCCGCCGATGATCTCGCCGACGCCGGGAACGAGGACGTCCATGGCCGCGACGGTCCGGCCGTCGTCGTTCGCCCGCATGTAGAACGCCTTGATGTCCCTGGGGTAGTTGACGACGACCACGGGGCCGCCCGCGTGCTGTTCGGTGAGATAGCGTTCGTGCTCCGACTGCAGGTCGCGACCCCACTCGACGGGAAACTCGAAGTTCTCACCGGATGCCTTGAGGATATCCACGGCTTCGCCGTAGTCGAGGCGCAGGAACTCGGACTCGACGACGTTCTCCAGGCGTTCGATCACCGAGGCATCGATGCGGTCGCGGAAGAACGCCATGTCGTCGGGATGTCGGCGCAGCACCTCGGCGAAGATGCTCTTCAGAAAGTCCTCCGCGAGGTCGGCGAGGTCGGCGAGATCCGCGAAGGCGATCTCCGGCTCGATCATCCAGAACTCGGCGAGGTGCCGGCTGGTGTTCGATTTCTCGGCGCGGAACGTGGGCCCGAAGGTGTAGACCTTGCTCATGGACAGGCAGTAGGGCTCGACGTTGAGTTGGCCGGAGACGGTCAAAAAGGTGTCTCTGCCAAAGAATGGGTGCGTGTCCGGGGTGCTGACCTGGAACAATTCCCCGGCGCCCTCGCAGTCGCTCGCCGTGATGATGGGCGTGTTCACCCAGACGAAGCCGTTGGCGTCGAAGTAGCTGTGCACGGCCTGGGCGATGGTGTTGCGCACTCGGGCGACGGCACCGAAGGTGTTCGTCCGCGGCCGCAGGTGGGCCACGGTGCGCAGGTATTCGAAGGTGTGGCGCTTCTTGGCGATGGGGTAGGTTTCCGGGTCTTCGACACCGCCGACGATGCGCACCTCGCCCGCCTGGACTTCCCGGTCCTGCCCCTTGCCCGGGGACTCGGCCACCGTGCCGGTCACGACCACCGCGCAGCCGGCGCCGATCTCGAGGATCTCGTCGTAGTTGGCGAGCGCCTGGTCCGCCACGACCTGCAGGTCGGCGAAACAGGAGCCGTCGTTTACGGCGATGAAGGAGAATCCGCCCCGAGAGGAGCGCCGGGACTTCACCCAGCCTCTGACCTCGACTTCGGCATCTGCGGCTCCCTGGAGGACGGACTTAACGGAGTAGCTGCCCATGGTCGGTAATGTAAACCATCGTCGACCGATTTCGTGATCGCCGGGAGCGGGGAGTTGGCGGCGTTCGAAGGGCGTTACGGATGGGGTTGGGGAACGGTGATGGCCACGCGGAACGGGGAGTGGCGGCGCTCCACGTAGGCGATGTCCTCTTCGACGTAGCGTCGCTCGTCCTTCAGGTAACGGTGGACCGCGTCACGGAGCCGAGGGTCCCGAATCCAGTGCGCCGAGTAGGTCGGTCGGGGCATGTAGCCCCGGGCGAGCTTGTGACCCCCTTGGGCGCCCGCTTCCACGCGCTTGAGTCCGCGCTCGATGGCGAAGTCGATGGCCTGGTAGTAGCAGGCCTCGAAATGCAGGAAGCGGTGGTCCTCGACGCAGCCCCAGTTGCGCCCGTAGAGCGTGTCTTCGCCGATGAAGTTGATGGCCCCGGCGATGTAGCGGCCGGCCCGCTTGCACATGATGAGCAGGACCTGGTCCGCCATGGTCTGGCCGATCCGGCTGAAGAACTCGCGGGTGAGATAGGGCGTGCCCCACTTGCGGTTGCCGGTGTCCACGTAGAAGGCGTAGAAGGCGTCCCACTGGGCCTCCGTGATGTCGCCCGTCAGCCACTCGATGTCGATGCCGTTCGCCAGCGCCTCCCGGCGCTCTCGGCGGATGTTCTTGCGCTTCTTCGAGGACAGCGCCGCGGTGAACTCGTCGAAGGTGGCGTAGCCGTCGTTCTGCCAGTGGAACTGGGTGTCGATACGCTGCAGACAGCCGAGTTCGCCGGCACGTCGCCACTGGGCCTCGGGCATGAACGTCAGGTGAACGGAACTCACCTCGAGCTGCTTGGCGACCTGCACCGTGGCGCCGAGCAGCATGTTCTCCACTTCGTCCGCGTTTTCGCCGTCCGCCACGAGCAGCCGACGACCCGTGGCGGGCGTGAACGGCACGCTGACCTGCAGCTTCGGATAGTAGCGTCCCCCGGCCTGGTAGAAGGCCTGCGCCCAGCCTGAGTCGAACACGTACTCGCCCTGGGAGTGGGACTTCAAGTACATGGGAACGACCCCGATGGCGTCGTCGAGCCCACCGTCGGTCGCGGACAGCACGACATGGAACGGTTGCCAGCCGGTCTGTACCGAGACGCTGCCGCTTTGCTCGAGGGCACTCAGGAAACGGTGATCGAGAAACGGGTTGTACTCGGCACTCCGGGGGTTCGCACAGCGGTTCCACACCACCGGGTCGATGGCGTCGATGTCCTGCAGAATCCTGGCGGCGCGTTCGGGCAAGCTGGCGGGCGATGCGGATGGAGACACTATTGTACGGCGTGGTTCTAGGGAAGGTCTGATTAAGACCTTCCCTAGCGCGGCACAGGGATGTGCCGCCAAGTTCAAGGACGCAAAGAGTTGAATTTGCACGCAAAACAATGACCGCGCTCTTGTTCTTGCGTTTCTGATCAAGCCAAGGACGGCTTGATCAGAGCATTCCTAGGCGAGGAGAATCCGGTCGCTCAGCAGTAGTCGAACGGACTCCTGCAGGGGAGGGAGAACACGTTCCGTGGGTACGCCCTGGGCGACGGCAATGTCGCGGGCAACCCCGGAGACCGTGCGCCTACCCTTGCCACGGTCGAGCTCCCGAACAAGGAGCGCGACCAACGGACTGACCGGAAGGTCGATGCGATTGGCGCCGCGTACGGCCTGACCGCGCTCGAAACGACCGTCGCCGAGGACAGCCGTGGAGACGACTTCCAGTCCCGGCGCCAGGCTCGGCTTGAGGCCACCCACGTCGTCGCCGACGGGTACCGGCCGGACGCTCGCGAGCATGGCGTCGAAGTCGTCGGGCAACTCGCCGCGACTCAGCACCGATCGTTCGTACCCGGCGGCCGCTTGGCCGGATACGGCACGCACGAACGCTTCCCGGGGGGACCGCTGCTCGCCGGTGATTCGCCGAGTCTCCCAGAAATAGGAGTCGACGCTGCGGTTGCCGGCGTAGAACAGCCTGGCCAGTTCGTGGAAGTGCTCGTACTGGGTTCGATACAGGCGTTCGAACGTCGCCGCGGCCTCCTCGGCCAGTGCGGGATCGGTCAGCGCGGTGACCACATACGCGGCGCCGATATGGCCGGCGGTGACGGCGAGATGCACGCCCGTGGAGAACAGCGGGTCGACGAAGCAGGCGGCATCGCCGAGCAGTACCCAGCCGGGCCCCGAGAAGGCCGACGCCGAGTAGGACCAGTCGCGAACGGCCGTCGGGGCGGCGATGGCGGTCGCGCCGTCGACGAGACCGGCCGTGCGGGGCGCGGCGGCGATCTGGTCGTCGAGAAACTCCCGCACGCCGGAGTTCCGGATCGCCTTCGCTCCGAATTCCCGGTCGACAACCGCACCGATGCTCGACACGCCGCCGGGGAGAGGGATCTTCCACAGCCAACCGTTGGCGTAGGACTCGATGAAGATGTTGCCGTCGTCCGGTGGGTCGAGGTGTCGGCAATCGCGGAAGTAGCCGTAGACCGCCAGGTTGCGGAACAGCGGATCCCAGGTCTTCAAGCCGCGCCGGCGGGCGAGCAACGATCCCTGGCCGCTGGCGTCGACGACCATGCCGGCGGCGACCTGTTCGCCGTTGTCGAGGACCACACCCGTCGCCCGGTCGCCAGCGAACAGGACGTCCTTGACGCCGATTCCTTCCGAGACCTTTGCGCCGGACGCGCGGCAATGGTCGAGCAGGATCTGGTCGAAGCGCCCTCGCCACACCTGGTAGGCATGGGGGAAGCGCTTGTTGGTCTCGTGGAAATACCAGCTCCAGGGTTCGCCGTCGCGGCCCCAGCACATGGTCGCGCCGTGTTTGATGGTGAATCCTTCGCTGGCCACGGCGTCCAGGCAGCCGATGTTCTCGAGTACGGCCAGGGTCGCAGGCAACAGGGATTCACCGACGTGGGCTCGCGGGAAGTGCTCACGTTCGAACAGGACCACCCGCAGACCCGCCTGTGCCAGCAGCGTCGCGGTGGTGCTGCCTGCCGGCCCGCCGCCGACGACCACGACATCGGCACGGTCCGGTGGTCGGCGCTGGTGGATGCTCGCCATGCTGGCTACTGTAGCGGTTGTGCTGACCGGTCTGCAGTCGTACGGGACCCGCCTATGTCGCCTTTGATCGTCCGCGAGATGACCGCCGCAGGCAAGTTCGCCGATCCCGACCGGACCGCGGAAGGGGCGTCACGCTGGAGCGTCTGCGTGCGCTCGGGCCACCCGACCGGGTGGGGCCGTACGGGTGCTACCATCCCGGTTCGGATCGACCAGCGCGTGGCGTGGAAACCGATGGCGGCGGCAACCGGCAAGAAGTACCTCGAGGAGCTCGATCCCGTGGAGTTCATGGCCGTGCTCGAGGAGGGCGGTCGGAAGTTCGTCGAGGAGTGCAACCGCCTAGGCATTTCTAGGGTCGTCGAACTCGACGGGCACCCGGTACTCGTCCATCCGGACGGTACCCACACGCCTTTGCCGGACAATCTAACCTGCGAGGAAATCCAGGCTTTCCTGAAGAACTACAAGGTGTCGTTGCGTGAGGTGCGCTACCCCTGAGCGTGCTTGCTACACGCTCTTCGCAGGCCCGAATGGCGCGGGCAAGTCTACGGCCTATGGTCGGTTCTGCGCGGCCGGCTATGAGTCGGGCGAGTATCTGAACCCCGATGACGTCGCCCGGTCGTTGGCAGGCGGCGCTGGCGGCGCTGGCGTCGAGTTGCGGGCCGGACGAATCGTAATCGAGCGTTCGGCGGCTGATCTCGACCGGTCAGTCGGTGGTGCGGGAGACGACGCTCTCGGGTCGAGAGATCCAGCACAGCGTCGATACGGCGAAGCGAGCCGGATTGCGCCTGGTTGTCGTGTTTGTCGCGATGTCGGACTTGCGCGTGATGCACTGGCGGGTTGGCATCAGGGTGGCGACGGGCGGTCACGCCATTGCGCATGACGTCCTGCGGCGCCGGTTCCGCAGATCGCTGGCGAACTCGCCACGATTGGCGCGCATGGCGGATATGACCTACTTCCTCGACAACGGCGGGAGTCTGCACCGGCCCGTGGCAACCGCGAACCAGGGAGTGATCACTTTTCTCGACGCGGGGGATGCCGATTGGGTGGAACTCGCCACCGCCGGACTGCCGTTGGCGTCGGTCTTGAAGTCGCGTGAGGAAGCGCTTACGGAACTTCGAGAGCGGGAGGGCTTGAGGGAGGATCTTCAGGTCCGGGAACACGGCTCCGCCTACACGCTGCGACCGCTTCGTGGTCAGCGGTCGCCCAGGCGTCGCGCCGAAGACCCGTCAGCGTCGCCGTGGGAGTGATTGCCTCGGGATTGACGATCAGGTGCAGCAACGCGGGAACGGCGGCGTTCCTTGCCCGTTCGAAGGCGGCGGGAAAGTCGGCATCGTGGTCTACGCGTTCCCCGTAGGCGCCGTATGCGCTGGCAAGCGCTGCGAAGTCGGGGTTGCTGATTGACGTGGCGTGCACGCGGCCCGGGAACGTGCGTTCCTGGTGCATGCGGATGGTGCCGTACATGCCGTTGTCGACGATCAGCACGACGACATTGGCACCGTACTGACGGGCGGTGGCGAGTTCCTGGCCGGTCATCTGGAAGCAGCCGTCGCCCGCGAAACACACAACCGTTCGATCCGGGTGGCGTAGTTTCGCCGCGATTGCCGCTGGCAAGCCGTAGCCCATGGATCCGGACGTCGGCGCGACCTGGGTTCCGAAACGGTGGAAACGATGGAAGCGGTGGACCCAGGCCGAATAGTTGCCGGCGCCGTTGGTGACGATCATGTCGGGGTCATCGAGTTCGTGTAGAGCGTGCATCACCCCTCGCATGGTCAACTCCCCGGCGGACGGATGGGGCACCCTCGACCAGTCGAGATAGCTGCCATGAAGTCGTCGGACATACTCGGGTCGGTTGCCGGTCGAATCGGTTGCGGCCAGGAACGCGGCCGGGCGCGCGTGGATGCCGAGCACGGTGGGATGCACGCGGCCGAGTTCCTCGGCGTCGGGATGGACGTGGACAACCGGGGTTCCGGGCACGGGCAAGGTGTAGGACTGACTTGGAATCTCGGACAAACGGGTACCGAGCAGGAGCAACAGGTCGGTTTCCTCGACGGCGCGCCGCAGCACGGGATTGGGACCGATGCCGAGGTCGCCGGCGTAGTGCGGGTGCCCGTGGTCGAATAGCTGCTGGCGTCGGAACGCGCACGTTACGGGTATGCCCGCGCGTTCCGAGAACGTGCGCAACATGTCGACTCCGGACGCGTCCCAGGTCGACCCGCCGACGACGGCCAGTGGCCGCTTCGCGGCGTTCATCAGGGCATCGAAACGTTGCATCGATGTGGCATCGGCCGCAGCCTCGTCGAGTTCGACGCGCTCGCCCACCGGTGTCGCGCAGGCGTCGCCGAGCATGTCTTCCGGTAGGGCGACCACGACCGGCCCCGGTCTGTCGGCCAGCGCTCGGCGGAATGCCTGGACCACGACCTTGGGAATGTGCTCGGCGTCGCGGATCTCGGTCACCGACTTGGCCATGCCGCCGTAGAACGCCGGAAAGTCGACTTCCTGGAACGCGTCGCGTCCCCGTGCGGCCCGTTCGACCTGGCCGGCGAACAGGATCAGGGGGGTCGAATCCTGCTGGGCGACGTGAACGCCGGCACTCGCATTGGCTGCGCCCGGTCCGCGGGTTACGAAGACGATTCCGGGGCGGCCGGTGAGCTTGGCGTCGGCTTCCGCCATCATCGCGGCACCGCCCTCGTGGCGCGCGACGACGGTTTGGATCGACGAGTCGCGCAGGGCGTCGAGTACGCCCAGGTAGCTCTCGCCGGGGACGCAGAACACGCGCCCCACGCCTTGGCGTTCGAGCCCGGCGACCAGCGCTTGGGCGCCGGTCCTCGTCAGAACGGGTCCACCACCCACAGTGGCTCTCCGCCCCGGACGGTCCGCTCGGCGTTGGCCACCCTCAATCCGCCGGCCGCTCGGCGGGTCCGTCCGAACTCTCCGGCGCGTCCTCGGCCGCAGCGGATGCTTCGCTCTCTCCCGCGGGGTCGACGTCGAATGGCCCCTTGAGATCGAGTTCGTCGGCCATCTCGCGCACCGCGGGAATGACGTCCGAGCCCATCAACCTCAGGCTCCGCATCTGGTCGTCGTGGCTCATGGCGCCGTCGCCGTCCCAGAAGAAGATCGTCCCGGGGCGCAGGGTCTCCAATACATGTCGGACCTTGGGGATCACGGAGTCCGGGGTTCCGGAGATGATGGACAGCTTTTCGGTCTGATCGACGTAGGTGTCCTTGGGCGGTGGTGGCGGCGCGGCCTTCTTCTCATCCTTGAGGTGCTGGCTGGCGCGGCCCCTGGAGGCGGCGGCGGCGAAACTGCGCATGGTGGGCAGCAGGTTGTTGCGCTGGGTAAGTCCCGGCAGGTTCTGGATGAACGGCCGGACGATGCCCTGGTTGCCCTCCAGGAACGGGTTGCTCGGCCCCTGGACGTACTTGCGGCCGGCTTCCTCGGCCAGTTCCTCGGTCTCGTCGACGTGGACCTTGAAGAGATAGCCGCGGTGCTCGGTGCCGGCCTCGTAGCCCGCCTCGGCGGCGACCTCGTCGTAGTACTGGAACGACTCCAGCGTCGGCTGCAACTCGGTGGCCAGCATCAGGTACGGGTAGCGATGCTTGGCCGCCCACGCGACGGTGTTGCGGCTCATCACGCCTGGGATCCAGATGGGTGGATGCGGGTCCTGGTAGGGCCGCGACCACGGGTTCACGTAGCGGTAGTGGTAGTGCTCGCCCTCCCAGCGGAACGGTCCGGGCTTGGTCCAGGCCTCGACGATGAAGTCGTGCGCCTCCTGGAAGCGCTCCCAGTTGTAGGGCGGCACGGCGTTGTGCGCGACGCTTTCGCGGCCGGTGCCGCGCACCCAGCCGGTGACCAGCCGCCCGCGCGAGATCATGTCGATCTCGGCGAGTTCCTCGGCGAGGAACAGGGGATCGTCCCAGATGGGCAGGATGTTGCCGAGCAGCACGATCTTCGCCCGGTTGGTGATGCGCGCGAGGATCGCGGCCTCGAGGTTCATCACCTGGCCCATGCAGAACGGCGTCGAGTGGTGCTCGTTCAGCATCAGTCCGTCGAAGCCCATCTCCTCCGCGAACACGCGCTCGTCGAGGTAGCGGTTGTAGAGGTCGGCGCCGAGCCTCGGGTCGTAGCTGGCATTGGACATGCCGAGGTCCATGAGGCTGCGCCCGGTGGCGCCGAAGTAGCCGGAATTGGGATCCTGGTAGGGACGTTCGGTGAAGTGTCCGATGAACATGCTGTCTCTCCAGTGCTTCCCTAGGCGCCCGATGCCCTCGAAACGAGCTCGGCGAGCGCGTCTGGCTCCTCCAGCTCGACGACGTGTCCGGCGCCGTCGACGACTTCCACGCGGGCGTTCGGAATCGCGGCCTCGAACTGCCTCGCGCACTCGATCGGAACGACCTTGTCCTCGCTGCCCCAGACGATCAACGTCGGTACCTGCATGTCGCCCAACAAGGGTTCGAGGCGGCGGTTGAACATGTAGGGCTTCCACGTCACGCGGGCCGTCATCTCCCGCGAAAAATCCCACAACTGACGCACGTCCTCCGGCGGCTCCTCGCCGACGTAGCCGGTATAGGTCTCGGCGTCGCGGAAGCTGTCCTCGATGTACTTGCGGTGCGAGAGCATCATCTGGTCGAGGATCTCGCCTTCGCCCGGCTGCAGGCCGGCCGCGCCCACCAGCACCAGGCTCGCCAATCGAGACGGGTTCATGGTCGCGAACTCGGCCGCGACATAGCCGCCGAAACCGAGTCCGACCAGGGTGACGTCCTCAAGGCCGAGTCCCGCGACGACGCGCGTCATGAGAATCGCGATGTCGCGCGGGTCGCGGGCCCAGGCAGGCCGTTCCGAGCCTCCCCAGCCGGGCATGTCCGGTACGACGACCCGATGATTCTCGGCGAGGCGGTCGTGGAACGGCAACCATCCGGGGCTACCCCAGCTGTGGTGCAGGACGACCACCGGACTCCCGCTGCCCCGCTCGAGGTACTTGATCGTACCCGTCGCCAGCACGAGTTCGCCCTCACGGTAGGCGCTGTCTTCGGCCAATGTGGACCCCTCCCTCGGAATCGAGTGTACCCAATCTGTGACACACGCGACGCTTGGCGCGCCGTAACGGGCGTAGAATCTTGGCAAGAGGATCAACCGGAGTGCGGTGATGACGGTCATCAGAGCGGACGACCTGATCCAGAGCGTCGCCGATGCGCTGCAGTACATCTCGTACTACCACCCGCCGGATTTCATCCGCGCCATGGCGGCGGCACACGAGCGCGAGGAGTCCCCGGCGGCGAAGGCGGCGCTTGCCCAAGTGCTCGCCAACTCGCGGATGTGTGCGTTGGGCAAGCGACCGATCTGTCAGGACACCGGCATCGTCATCGTCTTCCTCGAGGTTGGCATGGAGGTCTCTTGGGAAGGCAGGGGGAGCGTCGACGACATGGTCAACGAAGGCGTACGCCGGGCGTATCTCCATCCCGACAACGTGCTGCGCGGCTCGGTCCTCGCCGATCCGGACGGCGAGCGCGTCAACACCCGGGACAATACCCCGGCGGTCATCCACACCCGCATCGTGCCGGGCGACAAGCTGCGCGTGGAGGTCGCGGCCAAGGGCGGGGGCAGCGAGGCGAAGGCGAAGTTCACCATGCTGAATCCGTCCGACTCGGTGGTGGACTGGATCCTCGACACCGTGCCGACCATGGGTGCGGGGTGGTGCCCGCCGGGAATCCTCGGAATCGGAATCGGCGGCTCGCCGGAGAAGGCCATGCTGCTCGCCAAGGAAGCCATGATGGGGCCCATCGACATCCACGACCTGATCGACCGGGGCGCCGCCAACCGGGCGGAGGAACTGCGCCTCGAACTCTTCGACAAGGTGAACGCACTCGGCATCGGCGCCCAGGGTCTCGGCGGACTGACCACGGTGCTCGACGTCAAGGTGCTGGAACATCCCACGCACGCGGCAAACAAGCCGGTGGCGGTGATCCCCAACTGCACCGCGACCCGGCACGTGGGGTTCGAGCTCGACGGTTCAGGCCCTGCGACATTCGACCCGCCCGACCTCGCCGACTGGCCCGACGTCGCCTACGCGCCCGGCGACGAGGTCCGCCGTGTCGATCTCGACACCGTCACCCGCGCCGACACGGCATCCTGGCGCGCGGGGGACACCCTGCTGCTATCCGGCCGCCTGCTCACGGGCCGCGACGCGGCCCACAAGCGGCTGGTGGATCTCATCGACCGCGGCGAACCCTTGCCGGTGGATTTCCGCAACCGGTTCATCTACTACGTGGGCCCCGTCGATCCGGTACGCGACGAGGTGATCGGTCCCGCCGGACCGACGACGGCAACGCGCATGGACAAGTTCACCCGCACCATGCTCGAACACACCGGTCTCTCCGGCATGATCGGCAAGGCCGAGCGCGGCCCGCTGGCTATCGACGCCATCCGCGACCACGGTGCCGTTTCGCTCATCGCCGTGGGCGGCGCCGCCTACCTCATCGCCAAGGCGATCACCCGGTCGACGCGCCTGGCGTTCGAGGATCTCGGCATGGAGGCGATCCACGAATTCGAGGTCAAGGACATGCCGGTCACCGTCGCGGTGGACAGCCAGGGCGAGTCGGTACACATCACGGGACCGAAGATCTGGGCGCAGGAGATCGAGAACCGGATCGCCGCTGCAACCCTCGATTGACCGCGGATGAACCTCGCCGAACTGGTCGTTCTCCTGCACTTCGCCTTCATCGCCTTCGTGGTGGCGGGCGGTCTGCTGGCGCTACGTTGGCCCCGGATCATGTGGATCCATGTGCCGGCGGTCGCCTGGGGCGCCGCGGTCCAGTTCGCCGACTGGATTTGTCCGCTGACCTACCTGGAGGACTGGCTACGGGGCGGCATGACGGAGACGGGCGGATTCATATCGCGCTACCTGATGCCGGTCATCTACCCGGACATCGCGCAGGAAGGCGTGTTGACGACGGGCGTCCGGATAGCCCTGGGTTTTGCCGCGCTCGGCGTGAACGCCGTCGTCTACGGCTTCGTCCTGTGGCGCTGGAAACGCCGCTAATCAGACCTTCGCTAGGCGAGTTCTGCGCGGTTCCTGAACGACTGGAGCACCTCGGGATTCGCCAACGTCGTGGTGTTCGTCACCTCGCGCCCGTGGACCACGTCGCGCACCGCGAGTTCGGCGATCTTGCCGCTCAACGTACGCGGCACGTCGGGTACCGCTGCGATCACCGCGGGAACGTGACGGGGACTGGCGTGCTCGCGGATGCGGCGCCTGATGCGCCCGCGCAGCGCGTCGTCGAGGTCGACGCCGTCGCGGGTCACCACGAACAGCACGACACGGGTGTCGTCGTCCCATTCCTGGCCGATGGCGACGGCGTCCACCACCTCGTCCACGGTCTCCACCTGGCGGTAGATCTCGGCGGTGCCGATGCGCACCCCACCGGGGTTCAGGACCGCGTCGGACCGGCCGTGGATGACCATGCCGCCGTTGACGGTGAACTCGGCGAAGTCGCCGTGGGCCCACACCCCCGGGTACTTGTCGAAATAGGCGCCGCGGTACCGGGCCTGGTCCGGGTCGTTCCAAAAACCGATCGGTGCGCTGGGGAACGACCTGGTGCACACCAACTCGCCCTTGCCGTGCTGCAGCGGCGCACCGGCATCGTCACAGACGTCGACCGCCATGCCGAGCCCCTTGGCCTGAATCTCGCCTTCGTAGACGGGGAGCCAAGGGGAACCTAGGGCGAAGCAGGAGATCAGGTCCGTACCGCCCGAGATCGACTGCAGGGCAACGTCGTCCTTGAAATCCCGGTAGACGTAGCGGAAGCCCTCGTGGGTCAGCGGCGAGCCCGTGGACAGCACCGACCGCAAGGTACCGAGGTCGTGGGTTGCGCGCGGCCTGACTCCGGCCTTCTCGATGGCCGACAGGTATTTCGCACTGACGCCGAACACGCTGACGGCCTCCCGCTCGGCGAGATCGAGCAGGGCCGTTGGACCGGGATGGAATGGCGAGCCGTCGTAGAGCACGATGCGGCACCCCGTGGCGAGTGCCGAGACGAGCCAGTTCCACATCATCCAGCCGCAGGTGGTGAAGAAGAACAGCGTGTCGTCGGGCTTCAGGTCGACGTGGAGCCGGTGCTCCTTGACGTGCTGGATCAGCGTGCCGCCGGCGCCGTGGACGATGCACTTGGGCCTGCCGGTGGTGCCGGAGGAGTACATGACGTAGAGCGGGTGGTCGAAGGGCAGACGCACGAAATCCGAATCGGCGTCCGGGTTCTCGGCGAGTGACGTGGCGATGGCGTCCTCGACCTCGCCCCGTAGGGACACCCACAACAGGTGCTCGATGGAGCCAATGGCGTCCGTGACCGTCCGCGCCCGTTCGCGCACGTCGAAGGACTTGCCACCGTATTCGTAACCGTCGCAGGCGATCAACAACTTGGGTTCGATCTGGCCGAACCGGTCGAGCGCGCCCGCGGTGCCGAAGTCCGGCGAACAGGAAGACCACACCGCGCCGAGGCTGGCGGTGGCCAGCATGGCGATGATCGCCTCGGGCACGTTGGGCAGCCAGCCGGCGACCCGGTCCCCTTCGCCGACGCCGAGCCCGGCCAAGGTCGCCTGGAAGGCGGCGGTGGTCGCGGCCAGTTCCCGGTACGTCAGGGTTCGACGCCGACCGTTTTCCAACACCGATACGATCGCCACCGATTCGTCACCATGGCGCAGCAGGTTCTCGGCGAAGTTGAGTCGCGCCTCGGGAAACCAGCGGCTACCGGGAAACCGGTCGCCGTCGACCAGCGCCGGCCCCGGCCCCCGGTCTCCGACGATGCCGCCGAAGCGCCACACGGATTCCCAGAACTCGGCGCGGTTTTCGACCGAGAAGGTATGCAGGGAGCGGTAGTCCGGCGGCGTGTAGCCCAGCTTGCCGGCGAACCGAGTCAGATTGGCATGGGCGATCGCCTCGGCGCTCGGCTGCCACAGCGGTTCCGCCACTATCTGAGACCCTCCCTTGCGGTCCGCTCCTCGCCGTCGGGATCCTCGACGGTCGCGCTCGTTGCGTCGAAGTGTGGGGTGGGCGCGCGAAAGCGCCGCCCGCCAACCGGTGCGGCCTCGTAGGGGATTCCGGCGAATAGCAGGACGCCGTCCTTCTCGCGCCCCCGGACTCGACCGGTACGGGTCGTGGCGATCACGGCCATGGTGTGGGTGGTCCTGTCTCCTGTCCGGCGCGGATTATTGGGTCGCTACCACGAAAAGGCCAGCATGACACGAACGCGGTTGGCGAGAGGTTGGAGAGAGTCGGCGAGAGATTGGAAGGCCAGCGGATTGGCAAGGGATAATGCCGGCCCATGAACATCTACGTCCGATTCGAAGCGGCGTTCCAAGACGCGGCCGATGCCCCGGCATTGCTCTGCCCCGGACGCGAGGACTGGACCTATGGACGTCTCGTCGAGGAGGTGGGGCGTGCGGCACAAGCACTCGATGCGCGGCGGGTCGAGGTGGGCGACCGCGTCCTGGTCCAGACCGAGAAAACCCCGGAGGCGGTTGCACTGTATCTCGCGTGCCTGAAAACCGGGGCGGTGTATGTGCCGATCAACACCGGGTACACGAAGCCCGAGGTCGAGTACTTCATCGCCGACTGCGAACCGGCGTTGTTCGTCGCTGGTTCGGACTTCGACGCGGGTGTGCCCGTGGCGACGTTGGACGGGCTCGGCGGTGGCACACTGCTCGCGTCGGTGTCTGAAGCCCCGGTGGCCCCGGCAAGCGTTGCCCGGGCAGACGACGACCTGGCGGCGATCATCTACACCTCCGGTACCACGGGCCGTGCCAAGGGGGCCATGCTGAGCCACGCGAACCTGCTCTCGAATGCCGAGACCCTGTGCAGGGCGTGGGGCTGGCGGAACGACGACGTGCTTCTCCACGCCTTGCCCATATTCCACGTCCACGGGCTCTTCGTGGCCCTTCACTGTGCGTTCCTGAATGCCACGCCGGTGGTGTTCCATCCCCGCTTCGACGCCGAGGCGATCATCCGGGACCTGCCGGGATCGACGGTGATGATGGGCGTGCCCACCTTCTACACGCGCCTCGTGGGCGAGCCGGCGTTCGATGCTGCCGCATGTGCAGACATGCGCCTGTTCATCTCCGGTTCCGCGCCGCTCACCGAGCAGGCGTTCGCCGCGTTCGAGGAACGCACGGGATTCCCGATCCTCGAGCGCTACGGCATGAGCGAGACGCTCATGAACACGTCGAACCCACTGCACGGCGAGCGTGTGGCGGGAACCGTCGGATTCGCGCTGCCCGGGGTGGACGTCCGCATCGCCGACCCGGCGGGTGGCCCCGTGGCGACCGGCGAGGTGGGCGGCATCGAAGTCCGCGGTGCCAATGTCTTCAAGGGCTATTGGCGGATGCCGGAGCGGACCGCGGAGGAGTTCCGCGGCGACGGCTTCTTCGTCACCGGCGACCTCGGCACGATGGACGCCGAAGGCCGGGTCACCATCGTCGGCCGGGACAAGGACCTTGTCATCAGCGGCGGCTACAACGTCTACCCGAAGGAGGTCGAGACCCTGATCGACGAGATTCCCGAGGTCGTCGAGTCCGCCGTGATCGGCGTTCCCCATGCGGACTTCGGCGAAGGCGTGGTGGCGGTGGTGGTGACCCGTGGACAAGTGGACCAGGACCGGGTCGATGCCCACTTGCAGGGCAGGCTCGCACGCTACAAGCAACCCAAGCGAGTGATCCGCGTGGACGAACTGCCCCGCAACGCCATGGGCAAGGTGCAGAAGAACGTGCTGCGCCGAAAGTACGCGGACATTCTCGCGTAACCGCCATCCGACGGCTGCTAAACTCCGGCGTTTTGCGTCCCGCAAGGGGGAACCGTGCAGCAAACGATCAAACTGATGGCGGGAATCCTGGCCGTCTGCCTGACCACGGGGGCGGTTGCCGGGGATCTGGTCGAAGCACCGGGTGCCGAAGCGGGCATGTCCGACGAGCGCCTCGCGCGCATCACCGGCATGTCGCAGCGTTACGTCGACGAGGGCAAGCTCGCCGGCGTGGTCACACTCGTCGCCCGGGACGGCAAGATCGTCCACTTCGAGGCCGTGGGCCAGCGCGGTGCCGAGGACGACCGGCCGATGACCAAGGACGCCCTGTTCCGCATCTTCTCCATGAGCAAGCCGATCACCGCCGTGGCGGCGATGATGCTCTACGAGGAAGGTGCATTCGCGTTGTCCGATCCCGTCGCGAAATTCGTGCCGGAACTAACGGAGCTCGACGTCCTGGTTGACGGCGAACGCGTCCCCGCCGAAAGAACCATGACCATGCGCCACCTGTTGACCCACACCACGGGCCTGAGCTACGGCTTCAATCCGCGCGGCAACCCGGTGGATGCGCTGTACAACGAGGTCCAGCCTCTGGGCGGGCGCAACCTCGACGAGTTCGCCGAACGCCTCGGCCAACTGCCGCTGGTGTTCGAACCGGGCGAGCGCTGGCACTACAGTGTCGCAGTGGACGTCACGGGACTCGTCGTGGAGCGCTTGAGCGGCATGTCTTTCGACGCCTTCCTGAAGGAGCGCCTGTTCGAACCGCTAGGCATGGCGGACACCTTCTTCAATGTGCCGCAAGACAAGCTGGACCGTCTCCTTCCCAACCACCGCTGGAACGGGCAGGCGGAGCACCTCGTGCAGATCAACCGGCCCTACCAGCCCACGGAGATGTTCTCGGGCGGCGGCGGCCTGGTGTCCTCGACCATGGACTACCTGCGTTTCGCCGAGATGGTGCGGCGCGGCGGCGAGTTGGACGGCGTGCGGATTCTGAGCCCGAAGACCGTGGCGTTCATGACCGCCAACCATCTGCCGGCGACGCTGACCGGGGGCGGCACTGGCGAGAATCCGGGAGCCCGTGCCACGGCGCAGAGTTTCGGCTTCGGTCTCGGCTTCGGCATCAATATGGATCCCGTGGCATCCGGCGTGCTGGGTTCCCAGGGTGAATACAATTGGGGCGGTGCCGCCGGCACGGTTTTCTGGGTGGACCCCGTGGAAGACATGGTCGTCGTCGGCATGATCCAGCTCATGGGTTCGCCTTGGCCGCTGCGCCGGGAACTGCGGGTGCTGGCGAACCAGGCGTTGACCGAATTGCGTTGACGCCGTGGACGAGACCTGTCTTGGTCATCGACTGACCGACGACGAACGACGGCGGTTCGAAGACGACGGGTTCCTGGTGGTCCCGGACGTCTTGGCGCCGGATCGCGTGGCGGTTCTCGCCGCCGCGGCGCAACGGCTCGACGCCGAGTGGCGCCCCGTACACAAGGTCAAGCCCCACGGGCAGTTGAACCTACTCGACGCCATCGGCAAGGACGACGCCTTCCTCGACCTCCTGGACCTGCCGCAGACGTTCATGAAGGTGGTGGACATCCTCGGCTGGCACATCCAGCTCTACCACTCCCACCTGATCGTCACGCCGCCGCTGCCGGAAGGCCATGTGGCGGGCGGTTCCCGCCTCGGCTGGCACCAGGACAGTGGCCGGCTGAACCTGGAACTCGAGGGCGAGCCGCGGCCCCGGGTGTCGTTGAAAGTCGGGTTCTTCTTCACCAGCACCCTCGACGCCGACCGGGGCAACTTCCACGTCGTGCCCGGAAGCCACCGCATGAACCGCCTGGACCTGCCGGAAGACCCGGACCAGGACCACCCGCGGGCGACGGCCGTGCGCGTGGACGCGGGCGACGCCGTGTTCTTCGACCGCCGCCTGTGGCACGCCGCGGGACGCAACCGATCGCCGGTGACGCGCAAGGTGCTGTTCCTAGGCTACAGCTACCGCTGGCTCAGGCCCCGTGACGACATGACCGTCGCGCACTACCTGCCGGGCGCCGATCCCATCAGGCGGCAGCTCCTCGGCGAGAGCCCCAACGGCGGTTTTGGCTACACCTCGCCGGCGGACGCGGACGTGCCGCTGAAGACGTGGCTGGTCGAACGGTTGGGTGCCGACGGCGTGATACCTTGATACCCGTGCGCACGACGTCGACTGGATAACCCTTGACGCCACAGACCAAGTCCCGCGTCGTCGCCCTGGCCTTGGTCATCGGCGCGGTGTGGGCGGTGTCCCTGGTTGCCTTGGGCTATGGCGACGCCTTGATCTACCGACTGGCGCTGGTGCCGCGCCAAATCGATGGGTTGCCGGGCATCGTCGGCATGCCGTTCGTGCATGGCTCCTTCGGTCACCTCATGTCGAACACGATTCCGCTGTTCGTGTTCGGTGCTTTCCTGCTGTTCCGGGGCGTCCGCTACTACGTTACGGTCAGCCTGGGCATCGTCGTGCTCGGCGGCATACTGCTGTGGCTGTTCGGCCGCGAAGCCGCGCACATCGGCGCGAGCGGCGTGGTCTTCGGCTACTTTGGCTTCCTGTTGACGCGGGGCGTGTACGAACGGAGCTTCCAGTCGGTTGCCGTCGCCGGACTCGTTGTCCTGCTCTATGGCGGCATGATCTGGGGCGTGCTGCCGGGTGCCGACGGGGTTTCCTGGGACGGGCATCTGGTGGGTCTCGTCGCCGGCATCGTCGTCGCGCGCGTCGCCTTCGGCATGGAACGCAGACGCCAGCAACCGGCCCGTGACCCGGGTTTCGGCTGAGGAAGACCTGCATGAAGAACATCATCCTGCTCATCACCGACACGTTCCGCTACGACAACCTCGGCGACCGTGCGACGCGTCCGGTACGCACACCGGAACTCGACGCCTTCGCGGCCGATCGTGCGACGGCGGTGGAGGGCTTCCATGCCGGTAGCTTTCCGACGATTCCGCACCGTACGGACATCGCCACCGGACGGCTCGGATGGCCGCACTACCCCTGGCAGCCGATCGATCTCTCCGGGCGCAACCACATCGCGCGCCACCTTGACCGCCGGGGTTACGCCACGCAGTTGCTGTGCGACTGCCCGCACCTCTTCAACGCCCGCTTCCAGCAGGGCTTTCAGGCGGCGTATCAGCATCGGGGTCAGGAGGGCGACCGGCACCTGCTGCACCTCAACGACGACATCGAAGAGGTCATGCCGCGCGCCAAGACCCGGGCCACGCCGAGTTTCCAGGGCAGGACGCTGGCCGACCTGCACCGCTGGATCAACCGCTACGCGAATCGCGAGGAGGAGACCTTCTGCGCACGCACGGCGGCGACGGCCGTACGCTGGCTGGAGGAGAACCACCGTGCCTCGCCGTTCTTCCTGTGGGTCGACCTGTTCGATCCCCACGAGCCCTGGGATCCGCCGGAATACCTCGTCCGCACCTACGACCCGGACTACGACGGCGAACCCATGCTGCACTGCAACTACGGCCCGGCGAGCGACTACTCGCCCGAAGAGCTCAACAATCTCTGGGCCCACTACGCCGCGGAGACGCAACTCGTGGACCGCCATCTCGGACGGATCCTGCAGAAAGTGGACGATCTGCGCCTGTGGGACGACTCCATCGTCGTCGTCACCAGCGACCACGGCACCAGCCTCGGCGAGCACGACCGCACCGGCAAGAGCAACATCTCCGACCACGACAGCCGGTTCTGGCCAATCTATCCGGAAGTCAGCCATGTGCCTTTCCTGATCGCCGGCGGCGACGTGCCCCGGGGCAAGAGTCTCGACATGCTGGCGCAACCCGTGGACATCCAGCCGACCCTCGCCGAACTCGCCGGCGTCGAACTTGCGCCCGCGGAACCGTTCGACGGCACGAGCTTCGCGACGGCGTTGCTGGACAGCCGTCCGCATCATCGGGAGCTGGCGGTCACCGGGACCTTCGTGCGCCTCGGCGGCGATGGCACCTGCCCGGGAAAGAGCGTCACGCCCTGGGTCACGGACGGGCACTGGGGCCTGGCCCCGGTGGGCCACCTGGGACAGGCGGAGTTGTACGACCTGCGGGCCGACCCGCTGGCCGAGACGGACGTCGCGGACGCGCATCCCGACGTGGTCGCGAAGATGCGCTCGGCGTTGGCGGATCACCTGGGCGCCCATGCCGCCGACGAGGGACTCATCGCCTGCTGGACGGCCGACTGAACCTAGAAGTGAACACGCACGTCCTCCGTTGCCTGGCGGTCGGCGCCGCCTTGCCGCCGGCGGCGACCGCGAAGGGGTCGCGTTGCACATGAACAACCTGGTCTCGCTCGTCTTCGAGGGCGAGGTGGCGCTGTTCGCGCTGATCGTGGCCGCGCTCGTGCTGTCGCTAACATGCCACGAGTTCGGCCACGCCTGGATCGCCAAGTTGAGCGGTGACGACACCGCGGAACGGGCGGGGCGGCTGACCCTCAATCCGGTCGCCCACATCGATCCCATGGGGTTGCTGATGGTCCTGTTCGTGGGTTTCGGCTACGCCAAGCCCGTGCCGACGGACCCGCGCAACTACCGCTCGCGCCGCGCCGATCTGTGGGTTGCGGCGGCGGGCCCAGGGATGAACCTGCTGCTGGCGATGCTGGCGTGGAACTTCTACGTGTCCATGCGGCTCGCGGGGGTCGATTTCTTTGCCGGCTGGAACGCCGAGGCATTCTTCGTCATCCTGGTCCAGGTCAACCTGCTGCTGATGGTCTTCAACCTGATCCCGCTGGGACCCCTGGACGGCACCTACATCCTGCCCCACCTGCTGCCACGACGCCTGGCCCAGATGTATCGCTACTACAACGCCCGCTTCGGTGTCTGGGCGCTGTTCGCGCTGATCGCCGCAGGGCTCTTGGGGCTTCCGGTGTTCAGCGGACTCATGTCGTTCGCCCAGTCCCTGCTGCCGTACATCACGTTCGTGAGTCCGTAGCGGCGCGGCTGTCTCGGCGCGGCCCGTCCGCGCCCGATCATGCAGGACGTAGATGGAGGGGAATGTCAGAGTCTCCGGAGGACCAGCACAAGAAGCGCGAACAACAGGATGCTGGTGGGTAGGTCGGTCACGATCAGCACCCCGCATGCATGCGTAGGGCGGTAGGAGAAGCCTCGATTTCGGGCGCGTGCATCGAGTGTGGCACATCACCGGGGGCTACGCGACAATTCGGCCAACGGCTCAACCCTCCCGAAGGACCATGTTCGAAGGCCTGACCGATCGCCTGACGAGTACGCTGCGTGCGGTATCCGGGCGCGCCCGCCTGACCGAGGACAACATCGCCGACGCGGTGCGTCAGGTTCGCATCGCCCTGCTCGAGGCCGACGTGGCGCTGTCGGTGGTGCGTTCGTTCACCGCGGACGTCCAGCGACGCGCCATCGGTAGCGAGGTCGTCGGTTCGCTGGATGCGGGGCAGGCCTTCGTCAAGATCGTCCACGAAGAACTCGTGCATCTCATGGGCGACGCCAACGACGCCTTGGACCTGGCGACGTCCCCGCCCGCCGTGGTCCTGATGGCCGGGCTCCAGGGCGTGGGCAAGACCGCGACTGTCGCGAAGCTCGCCCGCCACCTGAGGGAGCGCGAGGGCAAGCGGGTCGCCGTAATCAGCGCCGACGTCTACCGGCCGGCCGCCATCGAGCAACTCGAGACGCTGGCGGCGGAAGCGGGAGCACGATTCATTGCCAGCCGGGTGGACGAGAGCCCGGTTGCGATCGCCCAACGGGCGCGGGAGGACGCCAGGACGCGTCTCGACGACGTGCTGATCGTGGATACCGCCGGTCGGTTGGCCATCGACGAAGCGATGATGGCCGAGGTTGCTGCCATCCACGCTGCCCTGGAGCCCATCGAGACCCTGTTCGTCGTCGATGCCATGACCGGGCAGGATGCGGCGACCACCGCCAAGGCGTTCCACGAGGCGCTGCCGCTGACCGGGGTGGTGCTTGCCAAGGCCGATGGCGACGCCCGTGGCGGTGCCGCGTTGTCGGTGCGTGCCGTCACCGGCAAGCCCATCAAGTTCCTTGGCGTCGGGGAGAAGACCGACGCCCTCGAAGCCTTCCATCCGGATCGCGTCGCTTCACGCATCCTCGGCATGGGGGACGTGCTGAGCCTCATCGAGGAGGCCGAGCGCAAGGTCGACCGGAAGAAGGCTTCGCGCTTGGCGAAGAAGATCCAGAAGGGCAGCCGGTTCGATCTGCAGGACTTCCGCGAGCAACTGCGGCAGATGGGCAGCCTCGGCGGCATGGAGGGCCTGATGGACAAGCTGCCGGGCATGGCGCAGCTGCCGCCCGCCGCCCAGGCGAGGGTGGACGGCGCCCGGTTTCGCCGCATGGAAGTCATCATCGACTCCATGACACTCCAGGAACGCAGTTTTCCCGACGTCATCAACGGCTCGCGCAAACGCCGCATCGCCAACGGCAGTGGCACCACCATCCAGGACGTCAACCAACTGTTGAAGCAGCACCGGCAGATGCAGAAAACCATGCGCAAGGTGACCCGAAAGGGCGGCATGGACCGCATGATGCGCGGCCTCGCCGCCGCCGAAGGCGCCACCACCGGCGCAATGCCAGGCAGGAGAACTACGAAGCGCCGCAAACGCCGCCGATGATCCACACCGACAACGCGCATCGCGTCAGCGATGCGCCGCAGCATTCTCGAAACGCATCGCCCCAGCGATGCGCAGTCTGCTAGAATCGCGCGCTTCATTTTGGCAGGTGCCCCAACGTGGTCACGATTCGATTGGCGCGCCGCGGCGGTAAGAAGAACCCCTTCTACCACGTCACCGTAGCGGAGAAATCAGCCAAGCGGGATGGTCGATTCATCGAGCGTCTGGGCTTCTACAACCCGGTGGCGCGTGGGCGGGATGTGAAGCTGCGCATCGACCTTGAGCGGGTGGACTACTGGTTGTCCAACGGGGCCCAGGCGAGCGAACGGGTCAAGCAGCTCGTCGCGCAGTCCCGCAAGGGTCTGGATGAAGTTCCGGCAGACCATGCCGCCGATCCGGTCGTCGCCGACGCAACGGTCGAAGACGCCGAAGCCGCGGACGAAGCCGAAGCGGAAGCTAAAGCCGAGGTCGAAGCCGCGGACGACACCGAACCCGAAGCCGCGGACGACACCGAAACCGGCAACGCAGCCGAAGGCGCCCACGAGACCCCGCCGGACGACGCCAAGCCCGACACGGCTTAGGCAATGGCACAACCCGTCGTTGTCGTCGGGGTGATCGGCGGACCGTTTGGCGTCAAGGGATGGGTGCACGTGAATTCCTATACCGAGCCGCCGGCCAACCTGTTGAGCTACGAGCCTTGGCGGCTCAAGCGGGGGGACCGCTGGGAGATCGTGGATGTCGAGGTGCGAGCACACGGAAACGGCCTTGTCGCCCGCATTGAGGGTATTGATGACCGCAACGTCGCCGCCGGGTGGCGCGGGACGGCAGTCGGTGTCGAGGCAGCCGCGCTGCCGGCACCCGCGGAGGACGAATACTACTGGCGGGACTTGCAGGGTCTGCAGGTCGTGAACGGCTCCGATGACGACCTTGGCAGGGTCGACAGGCTGTTCTCGACGCCCGCGCACGATGTCCTGGCCGTCACGGACGACGTGGGCGAGCGGCTGATTCCCTTCGTGCGCGAGGTCGTGGTCGCCGTGGACCAGGACCGTGGGAGAGTCGTCGTGGCTTGGGAGCCTGATTGGGTCTGATGATGCGTACGGCGATCGTGAGCCTGTTCCCGGAACTCGTTGACGCGTTCCTTTCGGCCGGTGTGCTCGGCAGGGCGGTGCGGGATAGCCGCCTAGAATGTGCGCGGATCAACCCGCGCGACTATGCACAGGACGCCCGCAGTACGGTGGACGACCGCCCCTTCGGTGGTGGCGCGGGCATGGTGATGATGGTCGAACCGCTTGGCGAGGCGGTGCGCCAAGCCCGTTCAACGGTGCCCGATGGTTCGCCGGTGGTGTTTCTGAGTCCTCAGGGCGAGTGCTTCGATCACCGCATCGCGGGCGAACTCGCGGCGCTCGACGGTTTCGTACTGGTCGCCGCTCGCTATGAGGGTGTCGACGAGCGGTTCGTGGAGAGCCACGTCGACCGTGAACTGTCCATCGGCGACTACGTGATTTCCGGCGGCGAGATGGCCGCGCTGGTCGTTCTCGACGCGGTGGCCCGGCTACTGCCGGGGGTGGTCGGCAATCCCGATTCGATCACCAGCGAATCCCATGTGGACGGACTGCTCGACTATCCGCAATATACGCGCCCCGAAACGCACACGACGGGACGAACGCCCGAGGTCCTGCTGTCGGGGGACCACGGGGCCGTGGCGAGGTGGCGGCGGCGACAAGCGTTGGGCCGGACCTGGCGGCGCCGCCCGGATCTGCTACTCGACCGCGAACTCGACGAAGACGACCGTGCCCTGCTCGCGAGCTACATGCGCGACACGGCAACGGCGGGCTGACAGGGCCCGTCGCGAGCACAGAATCAGGAGGAGATGACATGCACCGCAACAAGACCATCGAGCAACTCGAGACCGAGCAGTTGAAGACCGACCTCCCGGACTTCTCGCCGGGCGACACCGTGGTGGTGCAGGTGCGCGTGCGCGAGGGTTCCCGCGAGCGCCTCCAAGCATTCGAGGGCGTCGTGATCGCGAAGCGCAACCGTGGCCTCAACTCGGCCTTCACGGTACGCAAGATATCCCATGGCGTGGGCGTCGAGCGGACGTTCCAGACGCACAGCCCGTTGATCGCCTCGATCGAGGTCAAGCGCCGGGGCGACGTGCGCCAGGCGAAGCTCTACTACCTGCGCGAACGGCGCGGCCGGGCGGCCCGAATCCGCGAAAAGGTCTAGTGTGCCTCGCGAGTACGCGAGCCGTTCGAAACGAATTTCCACTTGCAACCCAAGTGTAAACACCAAGGGCGCTCAAGGAGTCTAGGCGCGCGGGTGGCCACAAGTCGCCCCACGGGGGCGAGGAGCAACCAGCTTGCCAGGGGTTTGATTCGAAGGGGAGAACGCTCCGCCTGGCAAGCCGGCAATGTCCAGCCACCGGGAGAGGCGTCCGCCGACTGAACACGTCCGTGCGACTGATCGTTGATCGGCTACCCGGACTTGTCTATGTAAAGCAGGGACCGTGCCAGACTGATGCGCGGTTCTGTCGTTTTGTTCGAGTTTCCTTGTCTTTCAATGGTTTGGGTATACTCGACCCGCCGCTCAAGGTTCGGCACCGGGATGTGCCGAGACGATCAGGGAAGATCTGTGACCCAGGATGGTGCAATCGAAGCCCACTTGGACCACTTGTGGATGCAACGTGGTCTGAGCCGCGCGACGCTCGCTGGCTACCGCCGCGACCTCGAGTGCCTCGCGCGCTGGCTGCAACGCGACCTCGCCACCGCCAGCGAGGTCGACCTGCAGGAATATCTCGCTTCGCGTCTCGCCGAACGCCGCTCGCCGCGTAGCGTCGCCCGGTTCCTATCGGCGGCCCGCGGTTTCTACCGCCACGCCCTGGACGCGGGTTCGATCCGGGTGGACCCCACGGCCAACCTGAGCCGTCCGCTGCTGGGTCGACCTCTACCCGAGTCGCTGACCGAGGACGAGGTGGAACGTCTGCTCGCCGCGCCCAAGAGCGACGACCCGATGGGCGAGCCGGCCGGCTTCCGCGACCGGACCATGCTGGAGACCCTGTACGCCACCGGCCTGCGGGTCTCGGAATTGGTTTCGCTGACGCTCACCTCCCTCAATCTGCGCCGCGGCACGGTGCAGGTCATCGGCAAGGGCGGCAAGGAACGCCTCGTTCCCATGGGGGAGACGGCCATGGACTGGGTGGAGAACTACACGCGCGCTGCGCGGCCGGCCATCCTCAAGAATCGCGCGAGTCCCGCGCTGTTCGTCAGCAACCGAGCCCGGGCCATGACCCGGCAGACGTTCTGGCACATCGTCAAGCGCTACGCCGCGTCGGCCGGCATCGAACGGGACATTTCGCCGCACACCCTCCGGCATGCCTTTGCCACGCACCTGGTCAACCACGGTGCCGATCTGCGCGCGGTGCAGCTGATGCTCGGCCATGCAGACTTGTCGACCACCCAGATTTATACTCACGTCGCGCGCGACCGGCTGAAAAGCCTGCATGCGGAACATCACCCGCGGGGCTGATGTCGAACAAGCCATGATCCGGAGGTCCCCTTGATCCAGTACCGAGCACGAGTCCGCTTGCTGGCCATCTGCGCGGGGGGTGTCCTGGCCGCGGCCCAATCGGCAGCGGACGATGAGTCGTCGACGGCGGAGTTCAAGACGCGTTTCGAAGCGCTTGAGACTGGGTTGGAGGTGCGCAGTGTGCAACCGTCCAGGGTGCCCGGAATGTATGAAGTGATGGTCGATGGCGGCGCGATCTACGTCACCGAAGACGCACGCTATCTTATCGCCGGAAGCCTGTACGAAGCCCGCGACACCGGTCTGGTCAACCTCACCGAAGAGCAGAACGCGGTCGAGCGGCGCAGGATCGCGGCCGAGATCGACCCGGCACGCACCATCGCCTTCGCGCCCGAGGGGGACACGCTGGCCTCGGTGCTCGTGTTCACGGACACCGACTGCGGCTATTGTCGCAGGCTGCATCAGGACATCGCCGGCTACAACGACCGAGGCATCGAGGTCCGTTATCTGGCCTTCCCTAGGTCGGGAATCGGTACGCCGACCTACGACAAGATGGTGTCCGCATGGTGTGCCGAGGATCCCCGGGGCGCGCTGACCGCCCTCAAACGGGGTGAAGGCATACCGGAGAGCTACTGTGAGGACCATCCGGTGGGTGTGCAGTACGAGTTGGGACAGACGTTGGGCATTTCCGGTACGCCCTCCATACTGCTGCCGGACGGCACCATGCTTCCCGGATACGCGCCCCCCGAGCAACTCGCTGCGGCGCTGGGTCTCTAGTGACCGCCGCCGATTGCGTTGACCGGGAGGGACGACCACGACGCGCCAGCCAGGGTGCGCGGTCGCCCCTACGGGTGGGGTTGGCGGGCCTTGGCACGGTCGGCGCCAGCGTGGTCAGGCTTCTGGTGCGGGACCGGGAACTCCTGGCCCGACGCGCGGGTCGCGCCATCCACCTGGTGCGCGTCGCCAGCCGCACGCCCAAACCGGAAATCGATCTCGGCGGCGCGACGTTCGATACGGACTTGGCGTCGCTCAATGCCGCCGACGTGGATGTCCTGGTCGAGTTGATCGGTGGCGAGGGCGATGCCGGCGAGGTCGTCGAGACCGCCATCGCCGCCGGGCGGCATGTCGTCACCGCCAACAAGGCGCTGCTCGCCGGTCGCGGCAACGAACTGTTCGCCGCGGCTTGCCGCAACGGTGTCGCGCTCGGCTACGAAGCGTCGGTGGCGGGCGGCATACCCATCGTCAATGCGTTGCACAAGGGTCTCGCCGCGAACCGGGTCGAAGCCTTGGCAGGGATCGTCAACGGGACTTCCAACTACATCCTGACCGCCATGGAGGATGACGGCCAGGACTTCGCGGGCGCGCTTGCGGCGGCCCAGAGGCTAGGCTACGCGGAGCCGGATCCGACGTTCGATGTGGAGGGCATCGATGCCGCGCAGAAGCTCGCGATTCTCGCCGCCTTGGCCTTCGGTACCGGTATCGATGTCGCCGGGGTCTACGTCGAGGGCATAGCCAACGTGGATGTCGAGGATATCCGCTACGCCCGCGAACTCGGCTTCTCCATCAAGCATCTCGGCATCGCCCGGCGACGCGAGGACGGCATCGAGGCGCGTGTGCACCCGGCACTCGTTCCGGAGTCGGAGTTGCTCGCCAAGGTGTCGGGCGTCATGAACGCCGTCATGGTGCACGGCGACGCGGTCGGCGCAACTCTCCACATGGGTCCGGGGGCGGGCGGAATGCCCAGCGCATCGGCGGTTGTCGCGGACCTTGTGGAACTGGCGCGCGGTACGCTTCCGGTGCCGGTCCCGGCGACCCAGGAACTGCCGAGCCTGGGCCTCGCGGGCGTGGTCTGTCCCCACTACCTGAAGATCCCGGCGATCGATCAGCCGGGGGTGTTCGCCGAGGTCGCCGATGTCCTTAGCCGCCACCGGATCTCCATCGAGGCGGTCATTCAGCGTCCCCGGGCCATACGTTCGGGCGAGGAACCGTGGGTGCCGATCGTCATCCTGACCGACGAGGTGGCGGAGACCGAAGTGGAGGTCGCTGTCGCTGAATTGGGCAACCTGTCGGGCGTCAGTGGCCCCATCGCCAGGATCCGCGTGGCCGACTTGTCGGCGATGATGCTGGGCCCGTAGCGCCCCAGCGGGACCCCTTGGGCGTCAGTCCTCGCCCACCTTGCGGAGCTGGATCGCGTCGACGGCGGTTTCGGCAAGCACGTCGGAGATGACCACCACCGACTCGGTTGGGGCGATGCCTTCGCGGTCGCGGAGAACGGCCAGCGCCGTGCGGATCGTCTTCTCGGGATCGCTGCTGAACGATGTCCTGTAGGCGAACACGCCCCGGTTGAGCATCAGTCGGCGGCGGGTCTGGCTGGTGTTCGTGAAGGCGAAGATCGGCACGTGTTCGGGGTGGCAGTTGGTGACCAAATCGGCGGTTATGCCGCGCCTTGTGATGACCACGATGCCGGCGGCATGGATCGCCTCGGCGAGTCTGGCGGCCGATGTTGCGAGGTGCTGTTTCGCCGTGTCGTTGGCCAGCGACTCGTGCAGCGCGAATCCGCGTTGTCGTTCGCTGGCCTGGGCGATGTTGGCCAGTTGCTCGACGCACCGGTAGGGGTAGGCGCCGATGCTGGTCTCGCCGGACAGCATGATCGCGTCGGCCCCCTCGTAGACCGCGTTGGCGACATCGGTGACCTCGGCGCGCGTCGGTATGGGGTTCTCGATCATGGACTCCATGAGGTGCGTGGCGACGATGCAGCGCTTGCCGAGACGGGCGCATGTCTCCAGCAGGCGTCGCTGGACGATGGGCAGGGTCGCGATGTCCGTCTCGATGCCGAGGTCGCCGCGCGCGACCATCACACCGTCGGCGGCGTGGGCGATCTCCTCCGCGTTGCGCACACCCTCGGTGTTCTCGATCTTGGCGATCACCTTTATGGATCGGCTGGCCCTCGGCCCGATCAACTCGCGCAGTTCGGCGACGTCGGCTGCCGAGCGGACGAAGGACAGCGCGATGAAGTCGATTTCCTGGTCGACTCCGAAAGTGATGTCCTCCCGGTCCTTGGCGGTGATCGACGCCAGCTTGACCTCGATTCCCGGCAGGTTGACGTGTTTGCGACCGCCCAGCTCGCCGCCGTCGATGACGTGACACTCGAGCCGGTTCGGGGTCTTGGCGACAACGCGCACGTTGATCAGACCGTTGTCGAGGCGTACCCGGTCGCCCGTGGCGACGGCTTCGGTCAATCCCGGATAGTTCACCTCGATCGAGGGCACGTCACCCTCGGCATGGGGCTCGGTATCGAGGAAGATGGTCTGCCCGGCCCGTAGCTGCAACGGCGCCGCCATGGCCCCGGTGCGGATCTCGGGCCCCTGGGTGTCGAGCATAATCGGCATCGGGTATTGAACCTTGCGGTTCAAGGTCTTCACCCAGTGGATGAGATCGGCTGCCTCGGCCTGGCTCGCGTGGGACATGTTGAGCCGGACCACCGACATACCGGCGTCGTAGAGACGTTGAATGCCATCGTAGGATCCGGTCGCGGGACCCACGGTGCAGATGATCTTGGTCTGGCGGCGATCGGAAGTCATGAAGAAGGGCGTACGCGCTGGCGCTCGCTTGGACCGGACCAGTAGCCGGGCGGCCGGCCTCGCGGCCAGACGTGGTCCCGGGCGACCTCTTCGTTGAGGTCGGCGCCCCAGCCGGGCCGGTCCGGAATGGTCACCCGACCTTGGTCGAATTCGAGTGGTTGGGTAACCAAGTCGTCCTTCCAGGGGACGTCGTCGATGTCGATCTCGCAGATGCGCACGTTGGGCAGAACCGCGCAGAGGTGCAGCGAGTGCAACGTGGAAAGGTGGCTGTAGTAGTTGTGCGGCGCGCAGTTGATCTCGAAGGTCTCGGCCATGTCGGCGACCCGCTTGGAGTTCGCGAAGCCGTTCCAGGGGACGTCGACCATGCACACGTCCATGGCACGGGCCTCGAAGTAGCGGCGATAGTCACGGGAGGTGAACAGGTTCTCGCCGGAGCAGATGGGGACGCTGGTGGACTCGCGGACCTCCCGCAGGCCGTCCGGTTCGTACATGTCGACCTCCACCCACATCATGCGCATGTCCTCGAGTGCCCGGCAGATGCGTTTGGCGGCTTCGACGCGGAAGTTGAAGTTGAGGTCGAGAGCGATGTCCACGTGGGGGCCGACGGCGTCGCGGAAGGTCCCGATCTGGGTGCGGATGTGATCGATCAGGGCGTTGTCGACCGTGCCGTCCGTGGTGCCTTCGCCGCCGCCGAAGCCCGGGCGGTAGGTGCGCGCGACCTCGCCGGGAAAGATAATGTTGGTCTTCAGCGCCGTGAACCCGCGGTCGACGACTTCACGCCCGAGCGCCGTGATGTCGTCCCAGGTTCTGAGCGGCGGCACGCCGATGATCTCGTGGTTGCCGGCCCGGGAGGATCCGCAGTGCGACCAGTACACCCGCTGGCTTGTGCGCATGGGGCCGCCGAACAGGGAGTAGACGGGAATCCCAAGTGCCTTGGCCTTGATATCCCATAGTGCCAGTTCGACGCCGGCGATCGCCTTCGCGGCAAGGCCGCCGGGGCTCTGCCGAGACATGCGATACATGTCCCAATAGCGCGCCTCCACCGGACGGGGATCCTGGTCGAGGAGGATGGCCTCGAATTCCTTGGCGGCGCCCACCACGCTGTACGGCATGCGACCGTCGGAGCACTCGCCGTAGCCCGTCAGACCCTCGTCGGTGCGTACCGCGACGAACTGCCACGGCCGCCAGCCGGCATCGACTACAAACGTGTCGATTCCAGTGATCTTCACGATTCCACCTCGGCACCGTCCAATCGGGGCGGCCGCAGACGCCAGCCGGCATCGACTACAAACGTGTCGATTCCAGTGATCTTCACGACGGTCTCTCCACCCTTGTGGGTCGTGGTAGGACATCCATCTAGACACCGTAGCGACCCACCCCAAGGGCGTCAATCGGCCCCGTAGGGGCGACGCTTGTCGTCGCCCGCATTCGTACGACGCCCCGCCGCGTCCTCGCCGCTTCAGGTTCACTACTGCCAAGCCTCGTTTTTCTTGAACCGCCACCGGGTTTGCGACATGGTGGGTCATCATCCCGGGTTGCCCGCAAGTGATCGTCGAGTCCAGGCCCCAGCGTCCATCCGAACTTGGTGCGAACCTGCCCGCTTTCCTTCGCGATGCCTTGGCGTCGCGGGGCGCGACCCGCCAAGCGGACCTCGACCTCTCGCTCGGCGGCGTGCTGTCACCCGAATCGCTACCGGGGATCGGCGATGCGTCCAGCCGCCTTGCGAGGGCCGTGGCGGGGGACGAACGCATCCTGGTTTGCGGCGATTTCGACGCCGACGGGGCCACCGCCTCGGCGTTGTGCGTCTCGGCGCTGCGCGCGTTCGGCGCCCGCGAGGTGGACTTCCTCGTCCCCAACCGTTTCGACTTCGGCTACGGATTGACTCCCGAACTCGTGGAGGTCGCGCTGCAACGACAACCCGAGGTGATCGTCACCGTGGACAACGGCGTGTCGAGCGTCGAGGGCGTGACCCTTGCCCAGGAGCATGGCGTGGATGTGATCGTCACGGATCACCATCTGCCGGGCAGCGGGCTGCCGCCTGCGTACGCCATGGTGAATCCGAATCTCGCGGACTCGTCCTTTCCCAGCCCCAACCTGGCCGGCGTGGGTGTGGCCTTCTACGTGATGGCGGTGTTGCGGAGCCGACTCCGCGAAGCGGGCCACTTCACGAGTCGGGGGATCGGCGTGCCGAATCTGGCGGACTGGCTCGATCTGGTGGCACTCGGCACGGTGGCGGACGTGGTCCCTCTCGACCGCAACAACCGCATCCTCGTTCACCAGGGTCTGCGGCGGATCCGCTCGGGGCGCGCGCGGGCCGGAATCCGCTCCCTGGTCGAGGTTTCCGGACGCGTGGCCAGCGGGCTGACAGCCCAGGATCTAGGCTTCGCCATCGGACCCCGGCTGAACGCCGCTGGACGCCTGGATGACATGTCCATCGGCATCCAATGCCTTCTGGCGGAGGACGATGCCAAGGCCCACTCGTTGGCCGAGGTATTGGACAAGTACAACCGGACCCGGCGGGAGATTGAGGTCGGCATGGTCGACGAGGCGGTGGGACTCGTCGACACGGCGAAGGTCGGCGACGACGTTGCCATCTGCGTCTACCAGGAGGGTTGGCACCAGGGGATCATTGGCATCGTCGCCGGCCGCTTGCGTGAACGCTACCACCGCCCCGCCATCGTCTTTGCCGACGGTGGGACGAACCCCGGGGAACTCAAGGGTTCGGCGCGGTCGATCCAGGGTCTGCACATCCGCGATGCCATCGCCGACTGCGCTGCCCGCTACCCGGGAATGATCGGACCCTACGGCGGCCACGCCATGGCGGCGGGTCTGAGCCTCAAGCGAGCCCAACTGGAACGTTTCCGGAACGCGTTCAACGAGGCCGTCTCGAGCCGCGTAAGTGAACGCGACCTCGCCGGCGTCATTCTCACCGACGGCGAACTCGCGGGCGACGACCTCAAGATCGACAATGCCCGTTCCATAGCGGCCTACGGGCCGTGGGGACAGGGGTTCGAGGAGCCGTTGTTCCACGGCGAGTTCGACGTCGTCATGCAACGCGTCGTCGGCGAACGCCATCTCAAGTTGACGCTCAAACGCGACGGCCGCGTAGCCGACGCCATCGCCTTCAACCAGGAACCGGTTTCCGGCAGCCGCGTAAGCGTGGTGTACCGCCTCGGTGTCAACGACTACGGTCCCAACGACACCCTGCAGTTGGAGGTCAAGAAACTCGAAACCTGCTGATCGTGCTCCGGGTTCCGTGCGCGCGGAACTCGCCGTCGGCGTCAACCCCCGCCGGAATCGCAGACGTGCTCGAAAGTCGCGTTGGCAATTCGGGCGCAGGTCGACTTTACCGTCTCCCAGTCGTGCCAGCGTGACGCCAGATGCCGGTCCTCGGACAGCTTGGACTCGTCCAGGTCGTAGGGCACCGCGTTGGCCAGTTGGGCCTGCAACTGTTGGAGGGGCGACTCGTCGTTGTCCTGTCGGTAGAGCCGATCGAAAGGACGAAAAGCCTCTCCCATCCCGTCGTCGCCGAGGTGTTCCGCGAGCGCGGCGAAATCCAGATAGTCCCGGGTCGCGTTGCGTTTGAGTATCAATACACCCTTGATGCGGAGTTTCTCGGCCTCGGTGGGAACCGTCAGCGGGACGCCCCGGACATCGACGGTCGTGGTCGCCAACGGTTCATCCCGAATGAGCTGCCGCACACCGGTCTCGATGCCGTCGAGACTGCCGAGAATCAACACGGGACGGCGTGTCCGCGCGGTTCGCCATCCGGCAACCGATTCGAGTTGGGCGAGCACCTCCTCGAACCGAGTTCGAAGATCCGCCAGGACATGGTCGGCATCTCGGGACAGCCGGTGTTCTGCGTGGATCGCGGCCGCCGTGCCGCCGACAAGGACGGCATCGGGCAGAATCCGCTGCGGCCGGGCAGCAGACGACAGCACGACCTCCCAATCAGGAAACGGTTCGTCGGAAGCGGACATGGTTCATCCAGAAGTGGTGCCGTTGTGCGTAGGGGTCGTCGATCTGCGCCGCGCAGACGCGCTCGATCCTGTCGAGCAAGCCGGGATCGTCGAGTGAGGCCCGCCTCAAGTCTGCCCAGTCGTCCCACCGACCACGAGAGATGATGTCGTCGATGGCGGCAGCCGTATAGCCTTCGTGGTTCAGATGGCGGTGCTGCATGTTGGTGATCGCAAGGAACGTTCGGGGCTATATTACTGCGGGCGCGGTGCGATTGGCCTTGGCGGACAGCACCCGCCCGTCGTCGCATACCCCAAGCCCCAGCGACGCCCCCGTGGGACTTCGCCGCTGGCGCGGCGAGTGCGAGGGGCTGCTAGCGCCACAGCATCCGCCGACCTGGCGGTCGACGCCTGCTGCCCCAGCCCAAGCCGCCTATCACCCCGTGGGACTTCGCCGCTGGCGCGGCGAGTCCAACGGACTGCTAGAATCCCGCGATTCTCATGGGGCATGATCACCATGGCCGAAGTCACCTCCATTCGCGAGTCCCTGAAGTCCCTTGCCGGGCGTGCCGATGCGCTACGGGGGTACCTTTGACTACGCCGCGAAGAAGGAACGCCTAGAGGAGGTCGAGCGCGAGTTGGCGGATCCGGAACTGTGGAACGAACCGGATCGCGCCCAGGCGTTGGGTAGGGAGCGGTCGTCGCTGGAGAGCGTGGTGAACGGGCTCCTGCACATCGGCACGACCGTGGCCGATCTGGCCGAACTCACCGAACTGGCGGTCGCCGAGAGCGACGGCGATGCGCTGAACGTCATCGACGAGGAGTTGGTTGGCGTCGAACGCCACTTGGCCGAGTTGGAATTCCGTCGGATGTTCCAGGGCGACCAGGATGAAGCCAACGCGTTCCTCGAGGTCCAGGCCGGTTCCGGCGGCACCGAAGCCCAGGACTGGGCCGAGATGCTGTTGCGCATGTACCTGCGCTGGGGCGAGAAGCGGGGGTTCGCGACGGAGATCATCGAGGTCTCGGCGGGGGAGGTCGCGGGCATCAAGAGTGCGGCGGTGCAGTTCGGTGGCGACTACGCGTACGGCTGGCTGCGTACCGAGACCGGCGTTCACCGGCTGGTGCGCAAGTCGCCATTCGATGCCGGCAAACGTCGGCACACCTCCTTCGCGTCCGTGTTCGTCTCCGCCGAGATCGACGACGACATCGTCATCGACATCGACCCGGGCGACGTGCGCACGGACACCTACCGCGCGAGTGGTGCCGGCGGTCAACATGTGAACCGCACCGATTCCGCGGTCCGTCTCACCCACCTGCCCACAGGCGTCGTGGTGCAGTGCCAGAGCGAGCGGTCGCAGCACCAGAACCGGGACCGGGCGTACAAGCAGCTTCGCGCCAAGCTATACGAGCTTGAGATACAGAAGCGGCGCGAAGAACAGCAAGCCATCGAGGATGCCAAGGTGGACATCGGCTGGGGCAACCAGATCCGCTCGTACGTGCTCGACCAGTCGCGGGTCAAGGACCTGCGCACCAACGTCGAGCGCTTCGACCCGGGCAACGTCCTGGACGGCGACTTGGACGACTTCATGGCGGCGAACCTGAAGGCGGGCATATGAGCGACGAGGCGAGAGCCGAGAGCGAACAGCGGCGGCGCAAGCTAGAGGCCTGGCGCAGCGCGCACGGCGCCTATCCCAACGAATTCAGGCGCGAGGACCTCGCGGCCGATCTTGTGGCGACACATGGCGAGTTGGACAAGGAGGGACTCGCGGCGGCGGGAGTCCAGGCGACCGTGGCGGGTCGGGTGATGCTTCGCCGGGTGATGGGCAAGGCCAGCTTCATCACGCTGGAGGACCCGAGCGGGCGCATCCAGTGCTACCTGCGCCGGGACGACCTCGGCGAGGAGACCTACGGCGACTTTCGCAACCTGTGGGACATCGGCGACATCGCGGGCGTCCGTGGGACGCTGATGAAGACCAACACCGGCGAACTCACCGTGCACGCCGAGGAGATCCAACTGCTGGTCAAGTCGCTGCGACCCCTGCCGGAAAAACACCACGGTCTGGCCGACCAGGAGATCCGCTATCGGCAACGGCATCTCGATCTGATCGTCAACGCACCGTCGCGCGAGGTGTTCCGCACCCGCGCGCGGCTGGTGACCGCCCTGCGCCGGTTCTTCGACGAACGGGGCTTCCTGGAGGTCGAGACGCCGATGATGCACCCGATCCCCGGTGGCGCCGCCGCCCGGCCGTTCGTGACCTACCACAATGCACTCGACATGGACCTGTACCTCCGGGTGGCACCGGAGCTCTATCTGAAACGCCTCGTGGTCGGCGGTCTCGAGCGGGTCTACGAGATCAACCGCTGCTTCCGCAACGAAGGCCTCTCGCCCCGGCACAACCCCGAGTTCACCACGGTCGAGTTCTACCAGGCCTTCGCCGACTACCGCGACCTCATGGATCTCACCGACGAGATGCTGCGCTCGCTGGTGTCCGAGATCACGGGCGACGCAACCGTTGAGTTCGACGGCCAGGAGGTCGATTTCGGCACCCCCATCCCGCGGCGGACCATGACCGAGCTGGTGGCGGAGGCAATGGGACTCGACGAAGCCGAAGTAGCCGACGACGACAAGTTGAGGCGCCTAGGCCGGGGTATGAACATCGAGGTCGAAGCCGAATGGGGTTGGGGACGCCTGCTGATGGAGATCTTCGAAGCACGGGTGGAGGAGACCCTCGTTCAACCCGTGTTCGTGACCCACTACCCGGCCGAGGTGTCGCCGCTGGCTCGCGCTAGCAAGGAGGATCCGCGGCTGACCGACCGCTTCGAACTGTTCGTCGCTGGGCGTGAAATCGCCAATGGGTTCAGCGAGTTGAACGACCCAGATGAACAGGCGGAGCGTTTCGCGCGGCAGGCGGAACTCAAGAGTCGAGGCGATCTCGAAGCCATGCACTACGATGAGGACTTCATAGCCGCCTTGGAGCACGGCATGCCGCCGACCGCGGGCGAGGGGATCGGTGTGGATCGCCTGGCGATGCTCCTTACCGGTTCGACCACGATCCGCGATGTCGTCCTGTTCCCGCAGTTGCGGCCGAGGGAACCGGGATCGACATGAGCGAGGCGACGGGCGACCAGGCGTCCGCGCGCATCCGCCTGGAGGCGTCGTGGAAAGCGGTGCTCTCGGCCGAGTTCGAATCCGCCTACATGCAGCGCCTGCGCAGCTTCCTGGTATCCGAGAAGCAGGCCCGCAAGACCGTCTATCCGAAGGGCGAGAACATCTTCGCCGCGCTCGACGCGACCCCGCTGGACGCGGTCAAGGTGGTGGTCATCGGCCAGGACCCGTACCACGGGCCACGCCAGGCCCACGGGCTCTGCTTCTCGGTTCCGCCCGGCGTGGAACTACCGCCATCGCTGGTGAACATCTTCCAGGAGATCAACACCGACATGGCGGACGACGATATCCCTTGCGGACGTCGCGAGGGTGCCGTGCCGCCGGGTCGTGGCTGCCTCGCTTCCTGGGCGCGCCAGGGCGTGCTGCTGCTGAACGCCGTGCTGACCGTCGTCGCGGGACGCGCAGGGTCCCACCAGGGTCGCGGCTGGGAGACCTTCACCGACCGGGTGGTGGACGTCGTCAACCGCGAACGGGACCACGTCGTGTTCATGCTGTGGGGCAGCTACGCGCAGAAGAAAGGCGCTTCGGTGGACCCGTCGCGCCACCTGGTGCTGACCGCGCCGCATCCGTCGCCGCTTTCGGCCCACCGGGGGTTCTTCGGCTGCCGCCACTTCTCCCGCGCGAACCAGTACCTGGTCGAGCACGGGATCATGCCGATCGATTGGTTCGAGGTGGAGTGAACCTGCCCGTTGACCCCCGAACAAGGGCTCGATAGCGTTCGCGCCCCTCATCGTTCAAACATCGCATGTCCCTCCCACACCTCACGCTCAACGAAACCCGAGTCATCGGCAGCCTCCTGGAAAAGGCGGTGACGACGCCCGAACAGTGTCCGTTGACGCTGAACGCGCTGATGGCGGCCTGCAACCAGAAGTCGAGCCGGGATCCGGTGTTGTCGCTGGACCAGGGCACGGTGCAGCGCACGGCGCGGGATCTGGAGGAAGAGCTGATTGTGATCAGCGACGAGAATCCCCGCACCGGGGTGGTCAAGTACCGGCACCGGTTCTGCAACACCCCGTTCAGCGGTCTGCAGTTGACCGAGGCGGAGTACGCCGTCGTCTGCGTACTCCTGTTGCGCGGGCCGCAGACCCCGGGCGAGCTCCGCACCCGCACCTCGAGGCTGTACGAGTTCCCGGACAACGAAGCGGTCGTCGAGACGCTGCGCGCCCTGCTCGATGCGGATCGGCCGGGCGGGGCGCTGGTCGCCCGCCTGGCGAGAGTGCCGGGTCGACGCGACCACCAATACGGGCACCGGTTCTCCGGCGAGGTCGAGTCGGTCCCCGAGGAGGAGAGGGCCGAGCGACCGACATTGCCCCGGCGCAGTGCGCTCGCCGAACTGGAGACGCGCGTCGAGGCGCTGGAGCGGGAGGTGGCTGCGCTGAGACAGGAGCGCGCTTCCCAAGACGGACCAAGTCCGCCAAACTGATTCGATGGAAAAGCTACCACTGTTCATCGACGGCCAGCCGGTTGCCAGCCGTGCGGCAGGCATTGAGGTCACCGATCCCGCCACCCAGGAAGTGCTCTGCGAGGTGCCGTTCGCCACTGGCGACGAGGTGGACCGGGCTGTCCAGGGTGCCAAGGCCGCCTTCGAAACCTGGCGCGAAGTGCCCACGCCGGAGCGCGCGCGGCTGCTGTTCGCCTATCAGGACGTTCTCAAGAGAAATCAGGAGGACTTGGCGGTGCGGCTCTGCCGGGACACCGGCAAGACCCTGGAGGACGCCCGCGGCGAGGTGTGGCGCGGCATCGAGGTGGTGGAACACGCCTGCAGCATCGCCTCGCTGATGATGGGTGAGACGGTGGAGAACGTCGCCCGCGGCATCGACACCTACAGTCTGGTGCAGCCCGTCGGCGTGTGCGCGGGCATCACGCCGTTCAACTTCCCGGCCATGGTGCCGCTTTGGATGGTTCCGCTGGCCATCGCCTGCGGCAACGCCTTCGTGCTCAAACCCTCCGAGCAGGACCCGACGGTGCCCAACCGGTTGATCGAACTGCTCGCCGAGGCCGGTGCCCCGGACGGTCTCGTGCAGGTCGTGCACGGTGGCCGGGAGCAGGTGGACGCGTTGCTCGAACATCCGGACGTGCGCGCGGTCAGCTTCGTGGGTTCTGCGCCGGTGGCCAAGTTGGTCTATGCCAAGGCCGCCGCCAACGGCAAGCGTGTGCAGGCGCTGGCGGGTGCGAAGAACCACCTCGTGATCCTGCCGGACGCCAACAAGGAACAGGCGATCGCGAGCCTGGTCGGTGCGACCTGCGGTGCGGCGGGACAGCGCTGCATGGCGATCAGTGCGGCGGTGCTGGTGGGGGAGGCCGTGGAGTGGCTTGCCGATATCAAGGCGGCGATGGCGGCGGTCCGGCCGGGCCCCTGGGACGACGAGGGCGCGGCCTACGGGCCGCAGATCACCCGTGCCGCGCAGGCGCGCATCCTAGGCTCGATCGAACGCGGCAAGGCGGAAGGCGCGGACTGCCTGCTCGACGGCAGCGACTGCGCGGTACCCGGCTATCCCGACGGCAATTGGGTGGGACCGACGCTGTTCGCGGGCGTGGAACCCGACATGTCGATCTACACCGAGGAGATTTTCGGCCCGGTGCTGGTCACCGCCAACGTCGCGACCCTGACCGAGGCGATCGAACTCGTGAACGCGAATCCCTACGGCAACGGAGTGTCGATCTTCACCTCGAGCGGCGGCGCGGCGCGGCGCTTCCAGCGCGAGATCCAGGTTGGCCAGGTGGGCATCAACATTCCGATTCCGGTGCCGTTGCCGTTCTTCTCGTTCACCGGCTGGAAGGACTCGTTCTTCGGCGACCAGCACGTCTACGGCAAGCAGGCGGTTCGCTTCTACACCGAGACCAAGACGGTGACCGCCCGCTGGTTCGACGATGCGCCGGTGGCGGGGCCCAACATGACCATCAAGCTGGGCTGACGGCGCGCGAACCCGATCCTCCCGGCGACCGTAGGATTTGTCCTACGCCGGTTCGGGCCATTGTCTCAATCCATCCATGAGTGATCTCGCATGATTGAGGGCGGTGGCACGGGCGAGAGTCTGGCGATGGATCCTAAAGAAGAGCGCGACCACGATCGGGTGCTGTGGCGTAGCCGGCGCGGCATGCTCGAACTCGATCTGCTGCTCGTGGACTTCGCCAAGGCCCGCTATCCGCTGCTCGCATCGGTCGACCAGGGTGCCTACCTGCGGCTCCTGGGCTTGGACGACTGGGTCATCTGGGATTGGCTGCAGCGGCGGTCCAAGCCGACCTCGCCGTTCTGCCGGATCGTCGATCTGATCCATGCGTTCGCGGGCGAGAAGGTGCGCTCTCCGGATTGACGGGCGACCGCCAACGTGGGGAGCGCGGGCGAGCGATGAATCCGCATCGGGACGATGTGGACCTCGACTGGACTCCCGGTTGGGATTGGCTGGCCGGCGTCGTCATGATTCACGTGCTGGTCGTGGTGCCCTGGACCCTTTGGCTGGGGCCCTGGCCGTTGATCCCGGCAGCCGTTTCGCTGTCGCGCCATGTCCGGGTGTTCCGGCGTCGCGAGGCCTGGTGCTTCGCCCTGGTCGGTGAGCAGGTGGTGGTGTTCGAACCGGAACGGGCGGATGGCACGCGGCGTCCGGCGCGACTGCGGAGTCCGCCGTGGATGACCGAGCGTTGGCTCGTGGTGCGTACGTCCCGACGCGTGCTCGTCGTGCACGCGGGGAGCTACGACGTGGCGCTTTTCGCCAGGTTGCGGCGTGCCTTCCTGGGGGACGGCGGTCGCCGCTGGAAGACGTCGAGGGGATCGGCCGCCGGGTAGATCACGCTGGGCACCGGATTGGGCGCAGGGCGCGGATAGTCGAGGGTGTAGTGCAGACCGCGGCTCTCCCGGCGCATCTTGGCCGATCGGACGATCAACTCCGCCACGTGCACGAGATTGCGTAGTTCGATGAGATCGGGAGTCACCCGGTGGCGCGCGTAGTAGTCGTGGATCTCCTGCTTGAGCAGGTCGATTCGGTGCTCCGCCCGCTCCAGGCGCTTGTTGGTGCGCACGATGCCGACGTAGTCCCACATGAAGCGGCGCAGCTCGGTCCAGTTGTGGTTCAGCACCACCTGCTCGTCGGAGTCCGACACCCGGCTATCGTCCCAGTCCGGCGGCGCGGGCCGGGCGTGGGAGGGACCATCGAGTTGGCGGCCGATGTCGTCCGCTGCCGAGCGCGCGAACACCAGGCACTCGAGCAGCGAGTTGCTCGCCAGGCGGTTGGCGCCGTGCAGGCCGGTGTACGCGGTCTCGCCGACGGCGTAGAGACCCGGTATGTCGGTGCGGCTGGCGAGATCGACGATCACGCCGCCGCAGGTGTAGTGCGCCGCGGGGACCACGGGGATCGGCTCGCGGCGCATGTCGATGCCCACCGCCAGGCACCGGGCGAGGATGTTGGGGAAGTGCGCCTCGATGAAGTCCGCGGCGCGATGGGTGATGTCGAGGTAGACGTGGTCGACGCCTAAGCGCTTGATCTCGTGGTCGATGGCGCGCGCGACGATGTCGCGGGAAGCGAGTTCGCCGCGTTCGTCGAAGCGGTCCATGAACGGGCTGCCGTCCGGCAGCAACAGTTTCCCTCCTTCACCCCGTACCGCCTCGGAGACCAGGAACGAGGGTGCCTCGGCATGGTAGAGACAGGTGGGATGAAACTGGTTGAACTCCATGTTCGCGACCCGGCAGCCGGCGCGCCACGCCATGGCGATGCCGTCGCCGGTGGCGCCGTCGGGATTGCTCGTGTAGACGTAGGCCTTGCTCGCACCGCCCGTGGCGAGGACCACGAACGCCGCCTCGAACACCTCCACCCGGTCGGTGTCCCGGTTGTAGACATAGGCACCGAGGACGCGGTTGCCCGCACCGAGCTTGGTGGCGGTGATGAGGTCGACCGCCACGCGACCGCTTTCGATGGTGATATTCGGGTGCCTCGACGCCTCGCGGCTCAGCGTGTCGGCCATGGCGGCACCCGTCGCGTCGGCGACATGCAGCACGCGACGATGTGAGTGACCGCCTTCGCGGGTCAGGTGGTGAGCGTTTCCTTCCCGGTCGAAGCCGAGGCCGAGGTCCATCACGTGGGCGATGCACTCGGGCGCGCGGGACACCGTGAAACGCACGACGTCCTCCACGCACAGACCATCGCCGGCGGCCATGGTGTCGGCAATGTGGGATTCGAAGCTGTCTTCGGCATCGGTGACCGCCGCCACACCGCCTTGCGCACGGTTGGTGGAGCCGTCGTGGATGGCGTCCTTGGACAGCACGGTGACGCGTGCGCCGTCGGCCAGGTGCAACGCCGTGGCAAGACCGGCCGCGCCGCTGCCGATGATGAGTACGTCGGTTCGCTGTCTATCCAGCAATGGCAATTCGAGGCGCGGGCGCGCTCGACCATGTCGAGTTGGTTGACATCCAAGTATACTGCGCGGCGTTTATCCCAACCGCGACCTGAACGCGACCACTTCGCGGTGTCGCTACCGGCGCCAAGGCGGCGCGCATGGTCGGAGAGTCATCCGTTCGTGGACGATTCGCGCCTGGGCCGAGAGCCAAGCCCGCATTTCTCACCAGGCCGCTGGTCGGCGTCAAAGGGCTGTGCGGTTGCAAGAGGGTGACCATGACGCCAAATGATCGTGCCGAGTACGGGCTGCGCTGGCCGCGCCCTCGCGGGTCTTTTGGCCCGGTGCGCGCGCTAAAGCGCGTGCGCGCACGTGCTCCCTCAACCGTAGGCCCCCCTATGCTCTCGGTCGCGAGCACGCGCACGGAGCGAAAATCCTCGAACGCGCCCGCAAGGGCGCGCATCATCTCGGCCCCTGGTGAGAAATCCGGGCTGGGCAACAAACGTGGTGTCTGTTGCACGCGGGAGATGTGGGTGGAGGCCATGTGAGCGCGGATACCGACAAGGAACTGGTCCGGCGCGTCCAGCGGGGCGACCGCATGGCGTTCGACCTGCTGGTCCTGCGCTATCAGCACAAGATCCACGGCCTTGTCACGCGCTACGTGCACACACCCCACGAAGTCGAGGATGTCGTCCAGGAGGCGTTCATCAAGGCCTACCGCGCCTTGCCCAGGTTTCGCGGCGAGAGCGCGTTCTATACCTGGCTGTATCGAATCGCGGTGAACGCATCGAAGAACCACCTGATGTCGTTGAGCCGTCGGCCCCGAAGCGTGGAGATCGACGCCGAGAACCCGGATGCCGGCGAATTGGCCGAGGTTCTCCGTGAGACCGAGGATCCGGAATCGGCGTTGCGGCGCGACCAACTCAAGGAGGCCGTGGACGAGGCCATAACCGACCTGCCGGAAGATTTGCGGGCTGCGCTAACTCTTCGCGAGTTTGATGGTCTAAGCTATGAACAGATTGCCGATGTCATGGACTGTCCGGTGGGGACGGTACGCTCACGCATATTCCGTGCCCGGGAAGCTGTCGACGAGCAAATACGCCCCTTGATGGAACGACGCCGGGCGTCGAGAGCAGAGGTTTGAGGATGTCGAGGTCGATGCAAGAGTCATTGAACGAGGCGCTGTCCGCGGCCGTCGACGGCGAGGCCGAGGAATTGGAACTGCGCCGCGTTCTGAACGCCGCGGACAAGGATCCCGAACTGCGTGCCAAGTGGGAGCGCATGCACCTGATCGGCAGCATCGTCCGGGGCGAGACCACGCGTCTCCACACCGAGGGACGCGTGCTGGACATCGACGAGAATCCTGCAGACGAGTCGATGCTGTCCGACCGCCCCAGGTACGCGGGCGCGTCCGGACGATGGGTCGGGCCGGTGACCGGTGTCGCAGTCGCTGCAGCCGTCGTGATCGCCGTGGCCTTGGACGTAATGGACGGGGGCGGGGGTGTCGACGGGCCGTTCGTCGCGGCGCAAGCGCCGGATTCGTCCAACCCATCCTCCGGCCTGGCTTCGGCCACGTCGGACCCTGCCGACGCCGTGGTCGATCCTGGTCGGCCAGCGCTCGCCGCGGTGTCGGAGCTTGACCCGGTGCCGTCCGAGGCCGACCTGGCGAGGGCGCACGACTACCTGGTGCAGCATGCCCAACACGCCTCCTCCCCGACGCGTGGGCCGGGAATGCCCCACGTCAAGGTGCTCACCGTGAGCAACACGCAAGACGAAGCGCGGTGAGCGCGCGGCGCATTCGTGCCGGACCCTTGAGCGGGGTGCTCGGGTCGGTTCTGGCTTTCGCATCCCTTGGTGTCGATGCCCAGGTAGAGGGCATCGATCTTCGCGAACGATCCCCGAGCGAGTGGATCGAGACCATGGAGTCGGCGTTTCGCAACCTCGACTACGATGGCGTGTTCAGCTACTACGCCGTCAGCCGCTCGGAACTGCAGCTGACGGGTCTCGGTGGCGAGCGAACCTTCGGTTTCGGACTGTCCGTCAATACCAAGCTTGCCACGTTTCGCATCGTCCACAAGGTGGTCGACGGCATCGAACGGGAGCGCATCGTGGGTCTTGATGGTCCCCCTCGCGAGATCGTGCGCACCGGCGACGAGATCGTCTACGTGCTGGAGTCCGGGGACGAGCTGTTGAATCTCGACGAAACGATGCCGGGACCGTATGCCCGCAACCTGATGGTCGGGTCCCTGGACACCGGCGACCACTACCGCATGGAGATTGTCGGCGGTGGCCGGGTCGCGGGACGGAAAGCGGTACAACTGGACATCACGCCGGTCGCGGGAGACCGTTTCGGCCACCGTTTCTGGTTGGACGAAGCGACCAGTCTGCTGCTTCGTTCCGAATTGCGTGACACCTCCGGCAGGGAGCTCGAAATGATGCAGTTCACCTCGTTGCGAGTTGACAACGAGGTGGCCCTCAAGGATCTCGAGCCCAAGATGGACGGTGTCCGGGTCACCCGCGAGCACCAGGCGTCGGCGTTTGTCGACACGACTGCGGCCCGATGGGCAGCGCACTGGTCGCCACCGGGGTTTCAGGTGACCAGCGCGGATGTGCGGCGCCCGCGCAACGGGCCGAAGGACGTGGACGTGCTTACCTTCAGCGACGGTCTCGCCTCGTATTCGGTGTTCATCGAGACGATGCCCGAAACGGGCGCCGGCAGCGTGACCACGCGCGACGGCGCCACGGTCGTCCTCACTCACCTGGCCGAGTGCGAGAGCGGCGATCACCTGGTCACCGTGGTGGGGGAGATCCCGGACAACACGGCGCGTCAGATTGCCGCGGGATTCTGCCAGTACTAGGGAAACTCCGAACCAACCGTAGGGGCGACCCTTGTGGTCGCCCATGTCGCCAGCCGTACGATGTCGGTTGGCCAGCAAGGGCGACCACAAGGGTCGCCCCTACGGGGATGTCGTACCGGTGGTCGGAAATGCAACCTGCGTGTAGACAGCACATGAGTTCCTTACAGTCGCGCGACGCCGATGCCGTGCGACTGTCTCGGTTGGGCACCGTGCATGGCGTCGGTGGCCAGAAGGCGGTTGTCTTCGACGTCGCGACCTGCCCTGGCTGCGACGGCCGCTGCGGCGTGTCCCTCGCCCGGCTGAAGGAGCTTTCCGTGGACACCGATCTGCCCATCGGTTCGCGCGTCGCCGTCGAGGTTCCCGTACGCGCTCTACTGGCGAAGACCGCGTTGGTACGGGGTTTGCCGACAACGGCGACGGTTGTGGCTGCCCTCGCGGCTGGCCCGCGGGTGGACTGGCTCGTGCCCGCAGCGCTGCTGATCAGTGTCGCCGGGGTCGTGATCATGGGACGATTTGCCCGATCTCGCGACGCGCTGGAGACTTGCCGTGGATGAGCGCGTGCCCCACGTGGGCCGAATTCGGAACTTCTCCATCATCGCGCACATCGACCATGGGAAGTCCACCCTGTCCGACCGCTTGATCCAGTTGTGCGGGGGCCTGAGCGAACGCGAGATGGCGGACCAGGTGCTCGACTCCATGGAACTCGAGCGCGAACGGGGCATCACCATCAAGTCGCAGTGCGTCACGCTCGACTACGCTGCCCGGGACGGCGAGCACTACCAGTTGAACTTCATCGACACGCCGGGTCATGTGGACTTCAGCTACGAAGTGTCGCGATCCCTCGCCGCCTGCGAGGGCGCTCTCCTCGTTGTGGATGCGGCGCAGGGCGTGGAGGCCCAATCGGTGGCGAACTGCTACACGGCCATCGAGCAGGGACTCGAGGTGCTGCCGGTGCTGAACAAGATCGACCTGGCGCAGGCGGACGCGGTGCGGGTCTCGGGAGAGATCGAGGACATCATCGGCATCGCCGCAGACCAGGCCCTGGCGATCAGCGCCAAGACGGGTCAGGGCGTCGAAGGCCTGCTGGAGAGGATCGTAACGGGTATTCCGGCGCCGGGTGGCGACGCGGGTGCACCGTTTCGAGCCTTGATCGTCGACTCCTGGTTCGACAACTACCTGGGCATCGTGTCCCTGGTCCGCGTCTTCGACGGTCGCGTGACCATCGGCGACAAGGTTCTCGCCAAGACCGTGGGGAAGTCCCACCGCGTCGATGAGATCGGCGTGTTCACGCCGAAACGGGAGCGCCGCGAGACGCTTCAGGCAGGTGAAGTGGGTTACGTCGTGGCCGGCATCAAGGACATCCGCGGCGCACCGGTGGGCGACACCCTTGTCGCCGCCGACCGTGCCGAGGTCGATGCCGTGCCCGGGTTCAAGACGGTCAAGCCACAGGTGTTCGCGGGCATGTTCCCGGTGAATTCCGAGGACTTCGAGAACTTCCGCGATGCGTTGGCGAAATTGACGCTGAACGACGCCTCGCTGTTCTACGAGGCGGAAAACTCCGACGCCCTGGGGTTCGGTTTCCGTTGTGGATTCCTCGGCATGCTGCACATGGAGATCGTCCAGGAACGCTTGGAACGGGAATACGGCCTGGACCTGATCACGTCGGCGCCCACGGTGGTCTACGAGGTGGTCCTGCGTTCCGGCGAGACCCGGCAGATCGACAATCCGTCGGCGCTTCCCGAACCTGCCGCCATAGCCGAGATGCACGAACCGGTGGCGGCGGTGAACATCCTGACCCCCCAGGAGCATGTCGGCGCCATCATCAATCTCTGCGTCGGCCGCCGCGGCGTGCAGAAGGGTATGCGCTTCACCGGTGGCCAGGTGTCCATCGACTACGAGATTCCCCTCGCCGAAGTCGTCTTGGATTTCTTCGATCGGCTGAAGTCGGTGAGTCGTGGATTCGCCTCCCTGGACTATGGGTTCTCCCACTTCAATGCCGCGCCGCTGGTGCGCTTGGACATCCTGATCAACGGCGACCGCGTCGATGCGCTGGCGCTGATCGTGCATCGCGACGAGGCCCAGGGAAAGGGTCGCGAACTCGTCCGAACGATGAAGCGCGTCATTCCGCGGCAGATGTTCGACATCGCCCTGCAGGCGGCCATCGGCAGCCAGATCATTGCCCGCCAGACGGTGAAGGCATTACGCAAGAACGTCACCGCGAAGTGCTACGGAGGCGATGTGACGCGCAAGAAGAAGCTGCTGGAGAAGCAGAAGGAAGGCAAGAAACGCATGAAGCAGTTCGGTCGCGTGGAGATACCCCAGGAAGCCTTCCTGGCGGCACTCAAGGTGGAAGGGTGACCCGCACCAGCAAACCCGTGTCGACCAACGAGGACCCACCAGGAAGCCTGGCGGCCATTGGCGACCTCGAGTGCAAGTTGGACTATGTCTTCAGGCAGCGGGCGCTGCTGACCCGGGCGCTGACCCACCGGAGCGCGGGAGTCGACAACCTTGAGCGGCTGGAATTCCTGGGCGACGCGGCGCTCGGTTTCGTCGTCGCGCGGGAACTGTTCGCCTCGGCGCCCGACGCCCGGGAGGAACGACTGACGCTGATGCGGGCGAGCCTCGTCAAGGGTGAGACATTGGCGGAAGTGGCGCGGGAGATCGACCTAGGCAGCCATCTCAATCTCGGCGAGGGCGAGCGCAGGACCGGCGGTGCGGACCGTGACTCGATCCTGGCGGATGCCATCGAGGCGGTTTTCGGTGCGATCGCCTGCGATGGCGGCATCGAATCGGTGGCCGAGGTCGCCCGTAGACTGCTCGGTTCCCGTCTGGCCAACGTCGGCGACGGCGAGTTGCGCGACTCGAAGACGCTGTTGCAGGAGCATCTTCAGGCCAATGGCCTGGGTCTGCCGGAATACGTGGTCGTGGCCACGGCGGGTGAGGACCACGCGCCGGTGTATACCGTGGAATGCACGGCGCAGGGCGTTCGCGGCCACGGCGAGGGACGCAACCGGCGGGAAGCCGAGAAGCACGCGGCCTCCAGCGTGTTGGCCGGTCTCCGCCGGACCACCGGCGACGCTTGATATGGCGCGCGAGGCCAGCCCGGTACCCGAGCGTTCGTCCGACGTGGCGCGGTGTGGCCACGTGGCGCTGGCCGGGCGTCCCAACGTCGGCAAGTCGACGCTCATGAACCATCTGCTCGGGCGCAAGCTCAGCATCACATCGCGCAAGCCGCAGACCACGCGTCACGCGCTCATCGGCGTGCTGACCGAGGGCAGCGCGCAGATCGTGTTCGTCGACACGCCGGGCGTGCACGTCGCCGACGGTCGGGCGCTCAACCGCTACATGGTGCGCCAAGCCCTGACGACGCTTTCCGACGTGGACCTGGTGCTGTTTCTCGTCGACGCGCAGGGTTGGCGGCGCGGCGACGAGACCGTACTACGACGCATCGAGGAATCCCGTACGCCGTGCGTCTGCGTCATCAACAAGATCGACCGGCTCGATGACAAGCAACGCCTGCTGCCGCTGATCGACAGGCTTCGCAAGCTGCTCGACTTCGAGGCGATCGTGCCGGTGTCGGCGTTGCGCAACATTGCCCTGGAGGAACTCACCGAGGTCATTGTCGACGGCCTTCCCGAGGGCGGGCACCTGTTTCCCGACGATGCCGTGACCGATCGCCCCTTGGAGTTCCTGATCGCCGAGACCGTGCGCGAAAAAGCCACGCGCCGCCTCGGCGCGGAGCTGCCGCACCAGACGGCGGTGGTGGTCGAGAGACTCGCCGCCGCCGACGGTTGTACGGAAATCGACGCGGTGCTATATGTCGAACGCGAGACCCAGAAGGGGATCGTCGTCGGCAAGGGAGGATCGATGCTCAAGTCCATTGGCGAGGATGCCCGCAAGGACATCGAACTGCTCATCGGCGGCAAGGCGATGGTCAGGCTCTGGGTCAAGGTGGATCGACGCTGGAGCGACCGCGCCGATGCCCTGCGACGCTTCGGCTATCGATGATCTCTCCAGTCGATCGGCAACCGGCCTTCGTTCTGCACCGGCGTGCGTTCCGGGAGAGCAGCCTGCTTGTCGAAATGCTCACCCGCGACTTCGGCCGCATCGGCGGTGTGGTGCGTGGCGCCAAGGGCTCGCGCGGGCAACGCCCGGAAGTCGAGCCGTTCGGCGAACTGGCGGTGACCTGGCGCGGCCGAGGTGAACTGGTGACGGTGGTTCGATCCGAATCCGTCCGCCCCCGGCGATTGACAGGGGACGTGCTGTTCGCGGGGCTCTACGTCAACGAGCTGCTGGTCAAGACCCTCGGGCGCGAGGAACCGATCGGAGGTGTGTTCGAATGCTATGCGGAAACGCTCTCCCGCATGCAGGCCACAGCCGACATCGAACCTTGCCTGCGGACCTTTGAACGTCACTTGCTGGACGAGTTGGGGTACGGCATCGCGTTCGAATTCGACATTCACAGCGGCAAACCGATCGAGCAGGAGAAGACCTACCGCGTGGTCGACGGCGAGGGATTCCGCGAGGTCGAGGCATCAGCCGCGAGCCGGGCGCCCGACGGTTCAGGCACGCTGGTGTTGAGCGGTGGCGAGATTGCCGCGATTGCCAGGAGCGAGTTCGCCGACCATTCGGTACGACGAGCGGCGAAGCATGTTCTGCGACGAGCCATCAGGCTTCGCTTGGGAGGCCGACCGCTGACGACGCGGCGCTTGTTCGCCGCCAGTGCCGCACAGGCCTGATCGAACGTGGTTGCCATCGTTAGGCACTTGACGGACGACGGGGAGACGGATCTCGACGTTGTCCTGGACCAGGCGTCGGGGCTTTCGTCGGCGCGTCGGAAGACGGCTGAGCAGATCTTCGCGCTCATCGTCGACGACGAGTCGCGCAAACGCGGCTTGGAGGTCGTCGAACAGCTTCTCGGGCTGAAGATGGACGTTGTCACGGCGATTGCCGGCATGTCGATGTTCGCCGTGCAACGCGGCGACATCGATCTCGAGCGGTTACCGGAGGAAGTCGCCACGCTGGTCGCCGCGGTCCTCAAGCTGTCGTCGACCGAGGTACTTTCCTTGAGCGACTCGGCGGTGCTCTCGAGTGAATCCAAGAGTCAGACCGACAACGTGCGCCACTTGCTCATCGCGCTGATCGACGACCCGCGGGTCGCTGTGGTGAAACTGGCGGAACGGGTGGTGACCCTGCGCGCCGCCAAGGAGATGGATCCCGTCAGCCGCGAACTGGTGGCTCGCGAAGCCATGGAGTTCTACGCACCGCTCGCCAGCCGGCTTGGTATCTGGCAATTGAAGTGGTCTCTCGAGGATCTCGCCTTTCGTTATCTCCATCCGAACGACTACCAGGAAATCGCAGCCAAATTGGACGCACGTCGAGAGGCCAGGGAACGGCAGGTCGAAGCGATCCGCCAGGACTTGGAGTTCCGCCTGACTGCGGCGGGAATCGATGCCGAGGTGCACGGTCGCGCGAAGCACATCTACAGCATCTGGCGGAAGATGAGGGAAAAGGCGATCGACATCGCGGATGTGCACGATGCACAAGCTCTACGGGTGGTCGTGGACAGCATCGACCAGTGCTACCGCGTCCTCGGCGTGGTGCACACGTCGTGGCCGCACATCCCCACCGAATTCGACGACTACATCGCCAATCCGAAGGAAAACGGCTATCGGTCCATCCATACGGCGGTAATCGGCCCGATCGGCAAAACGCTGGAAGTACAGATTCGCACGCAGGAGATGCACGACGAGTCCGAACTCGGCATGTGCGCACATTGGGCCTACAAGGATGGCGGTCAACCCGCTGGATCTGAAGGCGCGCTGCAGTCGAGGAAGATGGACTGGCTGAGGAGTGTGCTGGAGTGGCACGACGGCCTAGGTTTCCGATCCGACGGCATGTACCAGAGCCAGGACCGGATTTTCGTGTCGACGCCCCAAGGTCACGTCCTGGACCTATCTCCCGAAGCGACACCGGTGGACTTCGCCTACCGAATTCACACGGAGGTGGGGCATCGATGCCGGAGCGCAAGGGTGGATGGTCGCCAAGTGCCCCTCAATCGACGGCTGTCCACCGGTGAGTGCGTCGAGATCGTCACGGACGACGAGGAGCAACCCCGTCGCGAATGGCTGAATCCAGCGCTCGGCTACGTCAATACTTCACGCGCGCGAGCCAAGATCCAGGCCTGGTTCCGCAACCAATTGGCGGCGTCGAACATCAAGGCGGGGCGCGCCTTGCTGGAGGAGAGCGCATCAAGGCTGGGATTCTCGAGCAATTTCGTCGAATTGGCCGAACGCGCGGGGTACGGAACGGAGGACGATCTGTTCATGGCGGTGGGCGTGGGCGATCAACTGGTGATCGACCTCGTCAAGTTGGTTGCCAACAACCGCGGCGAGTCGAGTGGTGCTGGCGTCTTGAGTGAACCCCAGGCGAATACCGGGGTGTTTCAGGGGATCGTTGTCCGAGGCCGCGACCGCGATGGGCTACTTCGCGACGTGGCCGCCGCCATTGCCGAACTGTCCATTTCGGTTGTCGCCACCAATGCGCGGGCGGACGTACCTGGCGAGAGCGCGACGCTTTCGCTTGAACTGCATATCTCCAACCTTGCCGAACTGGCTCGCGCCATCGACCACATACGCCGCGTACCGGATGTGAGTGACGTAAGGCGAACCCGGATTCCGTAATCCTCTCGTACATGGAACAGACACTGTGAGACTCATTCTCTTGGGACCGCCGGGTGCCGGCAAAGGTACGCAAGCGGCATATGTTTGCGGGAAATACCGCATTCCTCAGGTTTCCACCGGCGAGATGTTGCGTGCCGCCGTCGCCGCCCGGACCCCGCTTGGGTTGCGCGCAAAGCGCGTCATGGATGCCGGAGAGCTCGTCGCCGACGATATAATCGTCGATCTGGTCAAGGAACGAATTCGTCAACCAGATTGCCAAAACGGCTTCCTGTTCGACGGATTCCCCAGAACGCTTCCCCAGGCGCAAGCTGTGGTTGACGCCCAAATCACCATCGACCATGTCGTCGAAATACGCGTGGCGGACGAAGATGTTGTCGAGCGGATTTCGGGTCGGCGGGTTCACGAATCCAGCGGCCGCATCTATCACGTGACGTTCAATCCGCCGAAGGTGGCCGGGCTGGACGACGAGACGGGCGAGCCCCTCATCCAACGCGACGACGACGCCGAGGAGACGGTTCGCGAGCGATTGCGCGTGTACCATACGGAAACCCATCCGCTCGTTTCCTTTTACGGACAGCTCTCGGAAACAACGAACCTGCGTTTCTCTGCTGTGGACGGCTCGGGTTCGGTCGAAGCGATCAGTGAAGCGATTTCAGCCGTTCTACGCACCCCGTAACCGCCGGTGGACTTTCGCCAGCGATGAAATATCATTCGCGTGAACGTCGCCGGATGAAAAACAGGAGTAGCCGCAATGGCGAGAGCCAAGTCTGACGTGGCGAAGACACCCGCTAAGAAACGTCGTGGTCGGCCTCCGAAGGTGCAAACGGAACCCGCTGCTCCTAAACGGCGGGGACGTCCACCAAAGGCTGAGACAGAACCCGCTGCGCCTAAACGCCGGGGTCGACCACCAAAAGCGAAGACTGAACCAACTGCGCCGAAGCGTCGCGGCCGTCCGCCGAAGGTGAAGGTCGAAGCGGCGGCGCCGAAACGCCGGGGTCGTCCGCCGAAGGTGAAGGTCGAAGCGGCGGCGCCGAAACGCCGGGGTCGTCCGCCGAAGGCGAAGGTCGAAGCGGCAGCCCCGAAGCGCCGAGGTCGTCCGCCGAAGGCCAAGGCCGGGTCGGCAGCCCCGAAACGCCGAGGTCGTCCGCCGAAGGTGAAGGTCGAAGCGGCGGCGCCGAAACGTCGGGGTCGTCCGCCGAAGGCGAAGGTCGAAGCGGCGGCGCCGAAACGTCGGGGTCGTCCGCCGAAGGCGAAGGTCGAAGCGGCAGCCCCGAAACGCCGAGGTCGTCCGCCGAAGGCCAAGGCCGGGTCGGCAGCCCCGAAACGTCGGGGTCGTCCGCCGAAGCAGGCTGCAACGAACGGCAGGAGAATTCCGTCTTCGCCCGCGACCGTTCGGGCGGAACGAGCCGTGGCTCGTACAAAGGAAACTCTCAACGGCGAACGCCAGAAGTTGGCGGCAGCGAAGGAGCGCAACGTCGAGGCGCGAACCAAGTGGCGAGCGACGCGCAACGCAACGAACAAGGCCGCCGCAAAGCGAGCGCGTGTCACCGTCACACGCGTTACCTTGCAGGTCGCCAAGGCTCGGGACAAGGCACGGGCGGCGAGTGCGCGGGCGACCGAGTTGCGCGCCGCCGATCGTCTAAGTGCGAGGATCAGGACCATCGAGGCTGGCCTTGAACGGGCCGACGCCGCGGCCGCCGCACGTATCGAGGCGCGGGTTCAGAGGGCGACGGAAACGTTCGCGCGAAACAAACGTGCCGAAATCGAACGTGTCGAGTCGAGAAAGGCGAGCAAGCGCGCCGCAGCGGCTGAAAAGGCCATCGCGGAACTACGCAGCGGCAAACCTCGGAAACGCAAGCGGCGGGCGCGGAAGTCCTAGCGTATCGTCTCCGAATTACCTAGACAGATCGGCGGGCTTGGCGGAACCGGCAAGATGCTGGCAATTGGAGGATGTGCCGCCCTTGAAACAGGCACTTAGCCGCGCGTCTCGGTCTCCTTAGGGACTAGAGAGTAACGTCCACGTATTTGAGAGGCGGCACACTAGCGCGACCTGAGAGTCAAGGGGTTCCTTCGCGCACCGGGTGCGCGGCGACACCGGGCAGCACAATCGTGCTGACCGGATCCCCTTGGTGCAGGTCACCACGGTCGTCGTCGACGACGATCAGACAGTTGGCGTCGGCGAACGTCGCAAGACGGTTGGAACTTTGGTCGCCCGTTGCCGCCACCCGCAAGTCGCCGGCTTCCGTTCTGAGAATGCCGCGTACGTACTCGCGCCTGCCGCGCGAGTGCTTGATGTCGCCGTCGAGGGCAGCGGGCAGCATCATCGGCGGGGCGAGTTGCAGCCCGCCCATGAGATCGATCGCGGGGGCCACGAACAGCAGATAGGTGACGATGGTCGAAACCGGATTGCCGGGCAGGCCGAAGAACAGGGCATCGCCGATTCGTCCGACGGCCAGTGGCTTCCCGGGTTTGAGAGCGATGCTCCAGAAGTCCAGATTGCCGATGTCCTCGACCACCGACTTGACGTAATCGGCGGATCCCACGGACACGCCCCCGCTGGTCACGAGGATGTCGGCGCGGGCAGCGGCTCGTACGAGCGCGTCGCGGATTTCACCGGGCCTGTCCGGGAGACAACCCATATCCATGGTGTAGACCGCCTTTTCCCGCAGGAGTGTCAGCAGCGCGAACCGGTTCGAGTCGTAGATCTGTCCTTCGGCCAGCGGCGCGCCGGCGTCGGCGAGTTCGTCGCCCGTGGAGAAAACGGCGACACGGACGCAGCGTTTCACACGCGCGGTTTCGACGCCGCACGCGGCCAGCCAAGTCAGGCGATAGGCCGTGAGATGCGTTCCGGACTTGCAGATGAGATCTCCCCGGCTCACGTCCTGGCCGCGACGGCGAACGTTCTGTTCGGTTTGGACTCTCACCTCGGTCTGCGCGATGTCGCCATCGATGTCGACGTCCTCCTGGAGGACGACGGCGTTCGAACCCTTGGGCATGACGGCCCCGGTGAACACGCGTATCGCGGTGGCGGAGCCCTCAATCGCCTTGCTGGCGGGTCGTCCGGCGAGGCTTCGGTCGATGACTTCGAAGCACTTGGGCCCGTCGAAATCGAGACCTTCGGCATTGACCGCGAAACCGTCCATGGCGGAGGAGTCGAACGGCGGCAGATCGATTGGGGCGGGGACATCGGCTGCCGACACGCGCCCTACGGCATCCGCCAAGGCGACATCCTCGATCTCGGCGACCGGCGCTACTAGCGCGGCCAGTTTCCGGAACGCAAGGTCAACGTTTAGCATGGGGTTGTGAGTCGAGACATGAACATGCTGGCCATCGAAACGACCACGGACATCTGTTCCGTGGCCCTCATGACGGACGGGCGTTGGTTCGAGGATACCCGCTCGGCACCCCGCCTGCACAACCGCCACGTCCTGGCGATGATCGACAACATCCTAGAAGCGGCCGCCATCACCCGGCGGCAGATCGACGTCATCGCCTTCGGCGCCGGGCCAGGGTCATTCACCGGTGTGCGCATCGCCGCCGCCGTGGCGCAGGGCGTCGCTTTGGCGGTGTATGCACGCACGCTGGCGGTTCCCAGTTCCACCGTCGCGGCCGAATGCGTGCGGCGCCTGGCCGATCGTCGAGGCGAGGTCACCTTGGCACGCCCGTGTCGACCCGGACACCACCACGTGTCCCGCTTCAAGCTCACGCGGGACGACGTCGACTGTCTTGAGTTCGACCGAGTCGCCGTTGTGGACACCTCGTCGCCGTCGGTCGTCGACGCGGCGCGGCTGGCACCGAATGCACGCGTCGTGGGCCGACTCGCCCTCGCCGGGCTCGCCGACGCCACCACACCCGAGCAGGCATTGCCGTTCTACGTCGAGGGCGACAGCCCCTGGCGTTCGGTGGACGACGCTTGACTGGTTCCGTGCGCGGCGTGGACACCGAGCGAGACGCACCTGCCCTGGCCGACCTTCGGCTACCGTCGATCGAACGGCGTTTGCGCCGCGGCCGCCGCCTACCCCTCGCCAGGGCCTGCGGAGCGGGCCCAAGGGTTCACGTCCATGATGCACTGGCCGGATGGGGCACCGACGGCCTGGTGTTGGCGGCGCTCGGCTGCATCGTGCGCATGAGTGAACGCCAACCATCGATCCACCGCGTCCTCGCGGCGCGGCTGGAACGGTACGACGGGAACTCGACGGTCGCATGTCACCTCGAAGACGCCCGCGACCTGTGGCGCGAAGGTGCGAGCTTCGACGTCGTCTACCTCGATCCGATGTTCGGCGAGCACCCGAAGACGGCGCTGCCGGCCAAGCATATGCAGGTTCTGGCCGAATTCGCGGGCACCTTCGACGACAATGAAGTGATTCGGCTGATCGATCAGGCGCGTGCGGCTGCGTCGTCTCGGGTCGTGGTAAAACGCCGTGCATCCGCCGCCCCGTTGGGTCGCACCGACTGGTCCGTGGCTGGCCGCACCGTGCGTTACGACGTGTACCGACCGTAGCGCCGCCAAGACGCCTCGCGGGCTCGGCGTCCGACCCCAGCCCCCTCGGCCAGCGCGATCTGCCCGGGGCAGGTTGCGGTACCGCCAATCACCAACCATTTCACGTCATGCGGGCAACGCAAGCGTGCCGTCGAGCAGCCGCTCCGCCCACTCGTAATGCCAGTTCGTTTTCGTACGCGTTTCAAACCGCATCAGTCGCGCATCGGGCACATCGAACGCCGCCGAAGAGTTGTGGTACACGACACGCTCCGCCCGCATGCCTTCGGTCAGCGACAGGAAGAATGGCCGGTAGTCGCACTTGACTCCTTGTACGGGTTTGGCACAACGTCATTTCGGTCCGGATACCGGACACGGTGATTCGTCATTTGAGGGGGGGTACGGCTGTGGTTAAGCATGACGACAACGACCGTTCGCTCCACGACGCACTGTACTTCCACGAGGACGCCAATGCGATCGAGGCGCTTGTTGGCGCCGGCGCGGATCCAAACGCCTCGGACGAGGACGGGGATACACCGCTCCACATCTGTGCCCGGTGGTTTGACGACCCGCCAGTGGCACAGGTTCTCATCAACGCGGGGGCAGACCCGAACGCCCGGAACCACTCGGGAAACACGCCCGTACATGAAGCCGCCGAGCAATCGGACGCAGGCCTGCTCGACATCCTGCTCGCCGCCGGTGGCGATGCAGGAGCAGCGAACACGGAGTCAGAGACTCCTCTGCACGTCGCGGTAGACTGGGAGAACCACGACGCCACCCAGGCCCTCATCACTGCGGGCGCCGATCCCGACGCGCGCGACAAAGACGGCGAGACACCCCTGTTCTATGCCGCTAGGCAAGAAGGCGGTTTACCGCTCGCCAAGGCACTCATCGCCGCCGGTGCCGATCCGGGTGCGGCCGACAGCGATGGGTCAACACCCTTGCACAACGCGGCAAGCATCAATAGAAACGCTGCCATGTGCCTGACCCTGATAGCGGCAGGCGCCGACCCGAACGCACGCACCACCAATGGTGGCATGGCGCCCCTGCATTGCGCCGCGATGGGCAACGACAACCCCGCGGTCATTCAGGTCATTGCCTCGGCAGAGGCGGAACTCGACGCCCGGAACAGCAATGGGACAACCCCGCTCCATATCGCGACGATCAACGGGGTGGCTCCGGTTGTTCAGGCGCTAATTTCGGCCGGCGCCGACCCAACCGTCACGAACGAGGAGGACGCCACGCCCCTCCATTGGGCGGCAATGTCGTCCCACGCCAATAGGGATATCGTTCGTACGCTAGTTGCCGCCGGTGCGAACCCAACCGCCCGGATCGGCGGACTCGTCACAGCACTCGATCTCGCGATCCAGGCGAATCAGAAGATGAAGGTCGTCCGCACCTTCACTGCCGCAACTGCTGAACGGCTGGGATTCCGCCGGTGGCTCCGAGTGCGATTCACGCGCCCGTGGTTGCGTCCCGGGGCGTCCGCCGAGGGTACGAGCGAATGACCCTCAACGCGTCCCAGCATGCCTCACGTACTCATCTAGCCTCGGTATCACTTGCGCGTCAGCATGAGGCGCAGTTCCTCCGCCACCACCCGCCGCCCGGCATGCACCACCGAGGTGATCCGATCGTCGAACGACAGCCCGCCGCCGGGCAGCGTCGTCACCACGCCGTTGCGGACGAGTTGCTCGAGGAACTGGGTGAACAGCTCGGGGTCGGCGAACTCGGGCGTATTGATGCCGTAGAGGCGCGCATGGCGTTCGGCGATGGCGAGGCAATCCGACAACCAGGTCTCCGCGTCGAGCGTGCCGGTGCCTTCGCGGTCGAGCAGCGCCACGCCGATGTAGAAGCGTTCGACGATGGGCACGACCAGATTGGCGAGTAGCCGAAGCCTGAGTCGTGCGCGGGCGTCGCTGGGCGCGATGTAGGTGCCGCGGCGACGCTCGATGAACCCGAGCGCCTCGAGATGTCCGAGCCAGCGATCCGCGGACTCGGGACGGGCGTGGAGTTCGTTCGCCACGTAGGGGTAGAGGTCGTCGAACACGCGCCGCAAGACTGCGCTGCGCACGGCGCGCCGGGAATTCACGAGGCACGCGATGAGCGACGGTGCCGCAACCACGTGCAGGACGTTGTTCCGGTACCACGTGTTCGGTGCCGAGCCGTGGAGGAGGATGTCGTCGCCTGGGGTGGTGCGCCTTTCGTCGTTGGCGACACCGGCTTCGCGTTCGAGCAGACCGAGCGACTCGACATGGCGAATGATGTCGCGGGTCGGGGCGCCGGTGACGCCGTGGTCCGTGTCGTCGGCGTGGCGCTCGATCAATTCCCGGTAGAGGTCGACGCGCATGGTCAGGTCGGCTTCGTCGATGGAATCGCGTGGCGTGGCCAAGGTTGCCAGCGCCACCAGGTCGACGGCGTTGACGAACGCGCAGGCGTTCACGCCCTCGAGGATCGCCTCGCCGAGGGCCCGCGCCGGGTCCGCATCGGTGCAGCCGTCCAGGAACTCCGCGAGGTGGATGGGCCTGCCGAAGCATACCCGGGCGGTGCCGAACGACTCGCGCACGAGGTTCAGGTTGCGCAGCACGCCCGCCACCGTCTCGCGCCGCTTGGCGGCCCCGCTCAGCTCCGCGAGATAGGCATCGCCCTCGATGATCTTCTCGTAGCCGACGTAGACCGGCACGAAGACGATGGGCCGCGGCACACCGCGTCGATGGGCGTCGATGGTCATGCGCAGCATGCCGGACCGGGCCGGCAGCAGACGACCGGTTCGCGAGCGCCCGCCTTCGACGAAGTACTCCATGGCGTGGCCCCGGCGGAATACCCGGTAGACGTACTCGGAGAACACGGCTGCGTACACCCGGTCACCGCTGAAGCGGCGACGCATGAAGAACGCGCCACCACCGCGAAGAATGCGGCCGACGATGGGCAGGTCCAGATTGTCGCCGGCGGCGATATGCGGAAGCATCAGGCCCCGGTGGTAGAGCACGTACGACAGCAGCAGGTAGTCGATGTGCGATCGGTGACAGGGCGTGTAGACCAGTGTGTGGGTCTCCGCAAGCGCGTCGAAGTTGGCGAACCCCGTGACTTGGACGCCATCGTAGATGCGGTGCCAGAACCAGGTGAGAAGTCGATCGAGGAACCGGATCGCGGGATAGGAGACGTCCGCGGCGATGTCGTTCGCCGCGCGCCGGGCGGCACGTTCGACGCGCGCCCGCGCGACGCCGTCTCCGACCACGCCGTCCACGGCCCTGGTGACCGTCGCACTGCGCAGGATCAGCTCGACCAGGCTGCGCCGGTGGGAGAGGTCGGGACCGAGGGCGGCGACCTTCTGATTGCGGAACTTCACGCGCAGCAGCCGCGCGGTGCGCCGCGTCGCCAGGGCTTCGGAGTCTGTGGGTCGGACGATCCTCCCCCAGTCTAGGGGGTCGCCGAACTGGACGAGGATGTCCCGGCGGTTGCCGACGAGGATCAGGAGTCGCCGCAGGCCGGAGGAATACGCCCAGCCTTCCGAGAACAGCGCCCGGATCCACGACCGGTCCTTGTTGGCGGCTCGACCCCAGAAGATCGATACCGGCACCAGGATCGTCGGCGTCGTGGAATCCTCGGCCAGCCCGCCGACGATGCGGCGCATCCGCGCGGACGGCTCGCGCATCGTGTTGCGGCGGCGCCAACCGACCGGTCGGTTCAGGAAGAAGAACCGTCTTGCCTCGTCGAAGCGGGCGACGGGATCGAGAGGCGAGGCGAGCCCTTGGTTCTCGGCGACGATGTCGAGCAGTACCACATCGGCCAGCGAACGGCTGTGCAGGGCGTAGACGATGGTGCCGGAAGCGCCGTTGACACCCGTGGCCGGGTCGCTGGTCAGGCGATCGGCGTTGTTGACCGTGGGTCTCGCGAGAAGACGGACGAAACCCCGTGCCAGGCGGAATTTGAACTGCTTGAGCGGCGTCGTCGGACGTACCTACTCGGGCGATTTCACTTCGAACACCTCTTCGAGATCGCCAGCGGGAGCGGTCGGACTCTGGATCGTGTAGATCCCCTGGTAGCGGTCCCGCGCCGCCTGTTCCGCCGCCTCGCCGGAGTCGAGCACGGTGGGTCTCAAGAACATCAACAGGTAGCGTTTGACCTGTGTATCTTTGTTCGACCTGAACGCCCGTCCCAGCAAAGGCACGTCGCCGAGCAGTGGGACCTTTCTCGTCGATTTGCGCTGGTCGTCCGTGATCAGTCCGCCGAGCAGGATGATCTGCCGGTCTTCGGCCAGGACCGTGGTTTCGAGCTCCCGCTCGTTCGTGACCACGTCGGCGAAGCCGCCGAGCGAGGTGTCGACGACGTTGCCGACCTTGAGAAAGATCGCCATGCGGATGGACGCCTCGTCGTAGATGTGCGGGGTGACCTTCAACTCGGTACCCACCTGTTCCCGTTGGACGGTCGTGAAGGGACGGACCGAGCCGTCGGTCGGCGTGGTGAAGGAACCGGACCGGAACGGGATCCTCTCCCCCGAGAAGTTCTTCGCCTCCTGGTTGTCGAGCGTCAGCACGCTGGGTGTGGACAGCAGGTTGGCACGGGAGTCGGTCTGCAACGCGTTGACGATCGCGCCGAAGGAAATGCCGTCCCGATCCAGTTTCGCAACGGCGAGCGTCGGCGAACTGGCCGCGGCCACCGCCGCGACGGGATCGATATCGTCGCCGTCGGTGCCAAGTTGGCTGAGCAGCGTGCCGACGATGCCGTTCAGGGTCGTCGATACCGTGGGAATCGACGTGCCGCGCGCGTCCACGGCGCCGAGCTCGACGCCGGCGGACGCCAGCGAATCCACCGAGAACTCGACGATCGCGGCTTCGATGAGAACCTGGGAGCGGCGCACATCGAGCTGCGCGACGATGGCGAGCAGATCCTTCATGGTCGCGGGGTCGGCGCGCACCACCAGGGCGTTGAGGGACAGGTCGGCCTGAATGTTGGCGACCGCACCTTGGTTCTCACCCACGGTGGCGTTCACTAGGTTGTCGAGGATCGCCGCGGTCGGCTCCGCCTCCGCGTGACTCAAGGGAATGACTTGCGCGGCACCAGCGGCGGTGACGGGAACGTCCAGCTTGTCGATCAACTGCAGCAGGTTGGCGATGGAATCGGCCTTGCCCTTGAGGACCAGGGAGTTGTTGCTCTCGTTGGCCACAAGCTGCACACCCTGGGGTCCCGTGGCACCCGGCCCGAACTGGTCAGGGGCGATCTCCTGGAGCAGGACGGCGACGGTTCCCACCCAGGCGTGTTCGAGGGGGCGATGGATGATCGTGTCCTGGTCGACCACGTCCATCTGTTCGACCAGTGTCGACAGGCGAGCGAGGTTGCTGGCGTAGTCGGCGAGCAGCAGCACGTTCGGTTCGTCGATGGCCGCGATGTGGCCCGTCTGCGGAATCAACGGTCGCAGGGTCTTGACCACTTCCGTGGCCGGGACGTGGTCCAGCGGCATCACACGGGTGATCATCAGGTCGGGTGGTGCCGCTTCTTCGGCGACGTTGCCGCCGCTCTGCTTGACCACCGGCTGCTGAATAACCTGAATGACGCCGTTGTTCTCCACCGCGCCCATGCTGTGGACCTTGAGCACCGTGAGGAACAGGGCGTAGACGCCATCGGCATCGAGTTCGGTGGTGGAGAACACCGTCACCGTGTTGGTGCGCAGCCGCGGGTCGACGACGATGGTCTTGCCCGTCATCTCGGCCACTTGGTTGATGAATGACAGGATGGGCATATCGGTGCCGTTGGTGACCCAGGTGTCCTGGGCATAGGCGCCGACGGTCAACGCGGTGGCGAACACCGCGGCGTACCAGGTCCTGCGCGCGGGAGGTTGGCGAGCGCCGCCGATGTCGTTGTTCATTGCATGTCTTCCAGGGAGAGCGTGAATTTGATCCGCTGCTGACCACGTTGCACTTGGACGTCGACGCTTTGGCCCTTGAGAATGTCCTCGAGCTGGCCCTTGTCTTCGCTGGGATTGCCGACCGTCCGCCCGTTGACGGAGATCAGCCGATCCGTGGGTTGCAGGAATGAGTCCGTGTCGGCAAATGCGCCGAGAACGTAGCCACCGTCGGCCGACGCCTTAAGACCCAATTCCTCCACGACCTTGCCCGGATCGCGTTCGATCTCGTCCCGGCGTTCCAGCACCGCCTCCTTCAGCGAATTGGCCGTGCCGCGACTGCGAGGGTTCTCGGGCACCACGCTCGTGCCGCGGGGATTCTCCACCCGCCGGATGAGCTTGGGTCCCTCTTCGAACCGCAACAGTTCCTGTACACCGCCCCGGCTGAGTACAACCCGGTCCCGGTACACCTTGTGCAGACGGACGTTCCCCGGTAGGCGTTCGCCGACCTTGTAGAGCCGTGCCCTCCCGTTCTTCTGCGAGATGACGGCCTTGGACGCCGCGTCCTCGTCCGCGACGAAGACGCCGGCGAGGACGAGCGAGAGCCGCGTCTCCTGCAGGTTCTCCGTGGGCTCGGCATTGGCCACCGGTTGCCCGAACAGGTGCATCCCGGCGAGCCGTTCGATGGCTACCGTTGGCGCCTGCGCGACGTGCTCTGGCGTTGTCTCGTCGACCGGCTGGCGTTCGGGACCGACGACGAAGAACCAGGATCCGGCGGCGATGGTCGACACCATGCCGAGCGCGACGAAAACTAGTGCGGCAATGCTCAAGGGCTTGTGAATATCGGCCACTGTGCTGCCATCCTAACCGGGCCGCATGACGTGTGGATTGTATCAATCGAGGGCGGCGGCCACAGGCGTAAACAGTCTCTCTGAAACGGTGACGACCACCTCGTCGTCCGCCTGCGAACCTGGCCAGGGGTAGCCCGCGAGGACCGTGAGGGCCTTGGTGATGTCGATGTGCGCCCATCCCTCGGGGTCGAGGCGCGCGATCAGCAGGGCAATCGGCTCGTCGGCCTGTGCGCAACGCAACTCGGGGCCGCTGTCGGTCATGCTCAAGGCGCCGGTCATGGCGGGCAGCGAGGCGTCGTGGAACTGTCCGGACAACCGATACATGGCGCGGCCACCCGACCACTTCAGGTTGCCTTGGGCGACAACGGGCAAACCGGCGTGGTCGATACGGACGTCTAGGCCGTCTAGCTCGAAGTCACCTTCGATGTGAATGTGGTAGGGAGCAAGGAACCGGCTGACGGCGACCCCTTGGACCCGCCCGGAGGCGGTAATCGACCCCGAGCCCGTTCCCAGGGATCCCGTCCCGGAAGCCGAGTAATCGACGTGCTCCAGCATCCAGTCGACGCCCAGCTGACCCGCGAGCAGGTCACCGGGGCGCAGCGACCACGCAATGGTCCCGAGATCGTGTCCCCGGAATCGGACCTCGGCCGCACCGTTCCACAACCAGCCGGTGACGACGCGGAGTGTCAGCTCATCGATGTCGTCCGTGAGCAACGTCACCACCCGGGCCGGGGCGAGCAGAACGGCGACGACGACCAGGGCGACTAGTCCGGCGAGGGGGATGAGCACCCACTTGGCCTTGCCACGCATGTCGTTCCTTCGAATGCGATCAGTGCAGCAGCAGGCGTTCGAGGATCTGCTCGTACATGCGACTCAAGGGGGCGAGATCGCCGATCGCCACGCGCTCGTTCACCTTGTGGATCGTGTCGTTGACGGGACCCAGCTCAACCACCTCCGCCCCGGTCGGTGCGATGAAGCGGCCGTCCGAGGTGCCGCCCGATGTGGAGGTCTCGGTGTCGATGCCGGCCACCGCCGCAATGGACTCGCGGACGGCATCGGTCAGTTTGCCGCCCCGCGTGATGAACGGCATGCCGCTCAGCGCCCAGTCGAATTCGCAGTCGGCCTCGGTGGCGAGAAACGCCTTCTCCACGGCGGCCATTAGATCGCCCGGCGTCTGCTGCGGATTGAAGCGGAAGTTGAGCGCGCACTCGAGTACTCCGGGCACGACATTGGTCGCGCCGGTTCCCGCATTGATGTTCGAGACTTGGAACGATGTCGGGGGGAAGTCGTCGTCGCCCTCGTCCCAGGCGGTGGCGACGAGATCGTCGAGGGCGGTGGCGGTGGGATGAATCGGGTTGACGGCCTTGTCGGGGTAGGCGACGTGGCCCTGGACGCCCTTGACGCGGACTTTGCCGCCCAACGAGCCGCGGCGGCCGATGCGGACGACATCGCCGAGCCGGGCCGTGGACGAGGGTTCGCCGACGACGCAGTAGTCGATGCCGAACCGGCGCCGGCCGAGTTCCTCCACGACCCGTACCGTGCCGTCCACCGCCTCGGCTTCCTCGTCGCTGGTGACCAGCATCGCCACGCTTCCACTAGGGCGGGGATGGTTGTGGACGAACCGCTCGATGGCCGTAACCATGGCCGCGAGACTCGATTTCATGTCGGCCGTGCCGCGACCGTAGAGGTAACCGTCCCGCTCCGTGGGTTCGAATGGCGGTGAAGACCAAGCTTCCGCCGGTCCGCTCGGCACGACATCGGTGTGGCCGGCGAACACCACTCGGGGCTCGCCGGGGTCCGAGATCCGGCCCGCCTGCGCACCGCCACCGGGGAACACGGCCCAGAAGTTGTCGACCGCACCGAAGCGCATGGACTCCACGGCGAATCCGGCAGCGCGGAGGCGTTCGCCGAGGATCTCCTGGCAGCCGCAGTCGTCCGGCGACACCGAAGGCCGCTCGACGAGCGCGCGGGTGAGAGTCAGCACCTCTGCCGTCAGCGGGGCCATGGTCACGACGCCGCCTTGCCGCCTTGCAGTAGACGGGCCGTGAAGGACGCCAGCCGTTCGGCCGCGGCGACGCACTCGTCCGCCGTTGCCACCAGTGCGATACGCACGCGGCCCGCGCCTGGATTGACGCCGTCGTGTGGTCGGCCGAGGTAGCTGCCGGGCAGCACCGTGATGTTCTCCTGCACGTAGAGTCCGGTGGCGAACGCCTCGTCGGTTATCGGGGTGGCGGGCCACAGGTAGAACGCGCCGGGCGGCGTGGTCACATCCAGCACGGACCGAAGGATCGGCACGACCGCGTCGAACTTGGCGCGGTAGAGCGCACGATTGTCCACCACGTGCGCTTCATCACCCCAGGCGAGCGCACTGACGTGGGCGACGTGTGCGGACATGGCGCAGCCGTGATAGGTCCGGTAGTCGTAGTAGCGCGCGATGATCTGTGCATCGCCCGCCACGAACCCCGAACGCAACCCCGGCAGGTTGGAACGTTTCGACAGACTGTTGAACACCACGCAGCGCGAGCAGCCGAGTCCGGCGTTCGCCGCGGCTTGGAGCAGACCCACGGGTGGCTGGCCCTCGTCGTGGTAGATCTCCGAGTAGCACTCGTCCGCAGCGATCACGAAGTCGTGCTCGTGGGCACGCTCGACGAGGCCGGCGAGAGCATCCTCGGTGACCATCCGACCGCTCGGATTGCCCGGATTGCAGACGAAGACGAGCTCCACGCTTGACCACACCGCGTCCGGAACCGCATCGAAGTCGGGCGTGTCGGTGGCCGGCACGTACCACGGTCGCGCACCGCGCAGCACCGCGGCGCCCTCGTAGATCTGGTAGAACGGGTTGGGCATCAGCACCGTGGACCCGGGTTGTCCGCTGAGCACCGCTTGACCGAACGAGAACAGCGCCTCGCGGGTTCCGTTGACCGGCAGAATCTGGCTCTGCGGATCCAGTTCGACACCGAATCGCCGCCGAACCCAGCTGGCAACGGCCTCACGCAGCTCCAGGCTTCCGCGGGTGGGCGGATAGGTCCCGAGCCCATGGCGAACCGTCGGCGGATCGGTCAGCGCGTGGACCAGGAACTCGGGTGCGTCGTGCTTGGGCTCGCCGAGCGCCAGCGACACGGGAGGGTGCGCCGGGTTCGGCGTCAAAGGTGCGAACAAGGCGTTCAAGCGCTCGAACGGGTAGGGCTTGAGCCCCTCGAGATGGGGGTTCATGCGGCGGTATCCGCCGATTGGGCGACCTCGGCGTCGAGCTTGGTCCGGATCGCCTCCACCACCGCCTGGGTCTGTCCCGAGTGGGTGATCGGATGCCTCGCCTGGTTGGTGATCTCGAACACGTCCTCGATCCGCTCGCCGAGGGTCGTGATGCCGGCGCTGCGCACGTTGATGCCGAGTTCGACGAACAGTCCGCCGAGGGTGGACAACAGCCCCGGACGATCCGATGCGACCACGCGCAGGGTCGAGGTCGGCGCCCCCGGCTTGGTCATCATGGTGACTTCGGTGGGTGTCACGAACTGCTTCAGTTGCCGCGAGATGCGGCGTTCGGGCCGAATCTCGGCCGGGTTCCCCGTGATCGCGCGAGTCAGCCGGTGGGCCAGCCGGCTCCGCCGTCCGGCATCGGCGACCGGATGGCCCTCGTCGTCGAGCACGATGTAGGAGTTGAAGCACATCCCGGATGCGCTGGTGGCGACCCGGGCGGCGGCGATGCGCAGGTTGACGGCGTCGATGGCGGCGACACTGTCGGCGAACAGGTTTGCGCGGTCGCGGGCGTACAGGAACACCTCCGTCGCGCCCGCGCTTTCGGTCTCGCCGCTCACCTCGAACAGCGCGACCAGGGGACCGGCGTGAACGTCGTGGTCATGGATCGCACGCGTGATGGCGGCCACCTGGGCGGGCGTGTGGTGCAGGAAGAAGTCGTCACCCGGTTCGTCCCAGAGCTCGACTACGCGCGCTGCACGGATGCCGTCGCCTTCGAGCTCGGCAATCGCCGAGGCGCGGCACGAGTCGGCAAGCTCCGTGCGTTCGTCGGGTACCTCGAGCGCCAGCGCCAATGCCCGCCGGGTGTGGTCGTAGAGTTGGCCGAGCAGGGTGGCCCGCCAGCCGTTCCAGAGGGTCGGATTGGTGGCGTTTATGTCGGCGACGGTCAGCGCGTAGAGGTAGTCGAGGCGGGTTTCGGTGGCGACCTGGCGCGCGAAGTCGCGGACCACGACCGGGTCGTGGATGTCCTGCCGCTGCGCGGTCGAGGACATGGCGAGGTGGGCGCGCACCAGCCACTCCACGAGTTCGGTGTCCGACTCGTCGAGGCCGTGCCGCTTGCAGAAGCGAACCACGTCGCCGGCACCCAACTCCGAGTGGTCTCCGCCCCGGCCCTTGCCGATGTCGTGGAACAGGCCGGCGATGTAGAGCAGTTCGATCTTCGGCAGCTTGCGCACCACGCGCGCGGCGAGCGGGAACTTCTCTTCGGCGGACCGGTAGTGGAAGCGCCGCATCTGGCGAATGACCATCATGGTGTGGGCGTCGACGGTGTAGATGTGGAACAGGTCGTGCTGCATCTGCCCGACGACACTGCCGTACTCGGGAATGTAGCGCCCGAGGACACCGTAGCGGCGCATGCGCGTCAGCTGGCTGACCAGGGTGTAGGGCGCCCGCAGCAGGTCCATGAAGTAGCCCGTGACCTCGGGGTCGTTGCGGAACTCGTCGTCGATGAGGTGCAGGTGGTTGCGCACCAGGCGAATCGTCGACGCGCGTACCCCGGCGATATCGCGCCGGTTGGCCATGAGGACGAACATCTCCATGAGCGCCGGGGGGCTGGCTTCGAAGACGCGGTCGTGGGTGGTCTCGATGTAGTCGTTGTGGATGCGGAAGCGGTCGTTGACGTGCTCGATCTTGGGGCGTTCGCCGGCACGCAGGATGGCCTCGTCGAAGTGCTGCAGGAGGATGTCGTTCACCTCGCGCAACAGCAGGACGTGGCGGTAGTAGTCGTGCATGAACTGCTCGACGCCGAGCTGTGCGCCGGTGTCCTCGTAGCCGAACCGCCGCGCCAGTTCCCGCTGGTAGTCGAACAGCAGGCGATCCTCCTTGCGCCCGCCGATGAGATGCAACCCGAAGCGAACGCGCCACAGGAAGCGGCGACCGTCGGCGAGCCAGCGCGACTCCAGGGGCGTCAGCAGGCCGGAGTCGACGAGTTCGGTCAGATCGGCGGACCCGGTGTGCCGCTGGGTGATCCAGAGGATGGTCTGGATGTCCCGCAACCCGCCCGGTGCGCCCTTGAGATTCGGCTCGAGGTCGTAGTCGACGTGGTCGTACTGACGGTGTCGTTCGTGCTGTTCGTCCTGCTTGGCGCGGAAAAACCGGCAGCTCGGCCAAAACGACTTGCGCGCGAGCACGCGGTCGAGCTTGGCGCACAGCTGGCTGGAGCCGCCCAGCCGACGGCGCTCGATCATCGTCGTCGCGACGACTACATCCCGTGCCGATTCGCGCTTGCAGTCGGCCAGCGTGCGCACGCTGTGGCCGATATCGAGCTTCAAGTCCCAGAGCAGGCGCACGAATGCGGCGATCTCCTCCTGGGCGGCGCGCGGATTCTTGGCCAGGATCAGGAGGTCGATGTCGGAGTGGGGGTGCAGTTCCGCCCGCCCGTAGCCGCCCACCGCCAGCAGCGCGAGGTTGTCGTTGTGGATGAACCAGTGCTGCCAGATCTCGGCCAGGAAGGCGTCGATGAAGCGGGCCCGCTCGGTGACGAGCGACTCGATGTCGGCCCCGGACCAGAAGCGTTCGGCCAGCGCCTCGTCGGCGCGCGCGATGCGTTCGCGCAGTTCCTCGGTGTCCAACCGGGCGTACGTCTGGTGGCCTTCTTCGACTGCCGAGACCGCGATCACGTGAAGTCTTCCTCGCCGCGACGGGTGAGCACCTCGTAGCCGTCGGGCGTGACCAGGATGGTGTGTTCCCACTGGGCGGACAGCTTGTGGTCCTTGGTCACCACGGTCCACCGGTCGGGCAGGATGCGCACGTGGCGCCGGCCGGCGTTGATCATCGGCTCGATGGTGAAGGTCATGCCCGCTTCCAGCCGTGCGCCGGTGCCGGGCCGGCCGTAGTGCAGGATCTGCGGTTCGTCGTGGAACCGGGCGCCGATGCCGTGGCCGCCGAATTCGCGCACCACCGAGAACCGGTTGGCATGGGCGTAGGTCTCGATCACATGGCCTATGTCGCCCGTGTGCGCCCCGGGCCGTACCTGGCGGATGCCCTCGTAGAGACATTCCTGGGTGACCCGCACGAGGCGGTCCGCGAGGACGGTCGGCTTGCCGACGAAGTACATCTTGCTGGTGTCGCCGTGGTAGCCGTCCTTGATCACCGTGACGTCGATGTTGACGGTGTCGCCTTGCTTCAACACCTTCCGCTCCGACGGGATGCCGTGGCAGACGACGTGGTTGACCGAGGTGCAGATGGACTTCGGGAACGGCGGCTGTTCGCTGGCGAAGGTGTAGTTCAGCGGCGCCGGGATGCAGTCGATCTCATCGACGATGTAGGTGTGGCAGATGCTGTCGAGTTCCTCCGTGGTGACCCCGGGTACCACGTGTTCGCCGATCATCTCGAGGACGCTGGCCGCGAGCCGTCCGGCCACGCGCATCTTCTCGATTCCCTCGGCAGTGTTGGGCTTGGCAGACATGGCGGCGAAGTATGGGGCAAGGCGTGCGCAACCGCGACCAGCGTTGGACTCGCGGGCGCCGGCAACCGCCTGGCGTCGGTTCGCACTACGGGTCGGGCGAGTCGGGTATGCCCAGGCGAGGATCGCCTTTCGCAAGCAAGCCGCTTTCCTTGACGAACGGCTCAATTCGAAGGGACATGCCGCCCCTTCCGGTTCATCAACATTTGGCGGTTCCGGAAGTACGCCAAGTGCGAGTCCCAATCGCCGCCCAGCGGGTCTTGCGTGCCCATGCCGCTGTTCGGGTCGATCGCCACCATGCGCTCGATGAGCTCCCTGAAGTCCTTTGGGCGCGGTTCACAAACGTGCGCTTGTGCCAGTGCGCGACCTAACCGATTGAAGTGCTCTGGGATGGGCATGCTCTAGCCACGCGGGACTTTGGCTGGTTCGTGATCGAATGCCATGGTCTAGTGTAGCGCCCCACGGGAGTCAAGGGCTTGCCACCTGCTTGGCTAGTCCGACAGACTGTCAACCGTCGAACGTGGCGCAAGGGAGATGCCATGCCTGCACTGGACGGCGTGCGGATCCTCGACATGACTCAATACGAGGCCGGCACCTCGTGCACCCAAGCGCTCGCCTGGCTCGGTGCCGACGTGGTGAAGATCGAAGCGCCGGAGTACGGCGATCCGGGTCGCGGCGTCGGTCGGTCGGCCAACAAGGACTACTCAGCCTACTTCTGCGCCTGGAACGCCAACAAGCGCAGCCTCGCCTTGGATCTCAGGACCGAGCGCGGCCACGAATTGTTCCTGCGCCTGGTGCCGAAGTTCGACGTCTTCGTCGAGAACTACGGTCCGGGCGTCACCGAGAAGCTGGACATCGGCTACGAGACCCTGAGCGCCGTCAATCCCGGGTTGATCTACACGCGCATCAAGGGCTTCGGCACCAGCGGTCCGTACTCGGGATTCCGCTCCATGGACATGGTGGCCCAGGCGGCGGCGGGAGCATTCTCCATCACCGGCGAGGCCGACGGTCCGCCGATGATGCCGGGCCCGACCACCGGGGATTCCGGGACCGGGGTGCAGGCCGCCATGGCGATCCTCGCGGCCTACATTCAGCGGCAGAGGACGGGGAAGGGCCAGGAGATCGAACTGTCGATGCAGGAGGCTATGGCCTACTACGTCAGGACGCGCGCTTTTCTCGGCTCCGGTTGGGGAACCCGGGCGACCCCCCGCTCCGGCAACGCCGGTGGCCTACCGCCGGTCAACATCTACGCCTGCAAGCCGTTCGGACCCAACGACTACATCTACCTGATGCCCGTCAACCAGGGTCATTGGGACGCCCTGTGCGCGGCCATGGACCGCGGCGACCTGTTAATCGATCCACGCTTCGAGACCACCCGTGGGCGGATCGAGAACGGCGCCGCGCTCTACGAGGAGATCGGCAACTGGACGGGCGAGCGCACCAAGTACGAGGCCATGGAGGCCATCGCCGCGGCGGGCGTGCCGTGCTCGGCGTGTCTCGACACCGCCGAACTCCACCACGACCGGCACCTGACGGAACGCGGCTTCGTGCACGAACTCGACCTGCCGGTGCACGGCCGGGTGCCGATGCTCGGCTTCGCGCCCCGGCTGTCCGAGTCGCCGTTGGACATGACGCCGCCGCCGCGCCTCGGCGAGCACACCGATGAAGTGCTCGGTGCGGAACTGGGTCTCGACGGGGGAGAACTGGCCGAATTGCGCGAAGCCGGTGCGATCGGGGACTCGGCCCGCTTCACGTAGGGGCGACCCTAGGAATGTCCTGATCAAGCCATCCCTGGCTTGATCAGAAACGCAAAACCATGAGCGCGGCGGTCGCTTACACCTCGCGGCGCCGCATGGCGGCGAAGATCGAATCCCGGGTGTTCTCGTGCGCCCACACCGCCGCGTATCCGGACGCGGCGGTCTCCCAATGCAACGGTTAGGCATTGCAATCGCGAATGATTAGCGTTTAAATTCGCGCCTCATGTACGTCTGTCTGTGCCAAGCCGTCAAGGACACCGAGGTTCGCCAAGCCGTCGCCTCCGGCGTTCAAGACGTGGACCAGCTTGCCGAGGAGCTCGGAGTGGGCACCGGTTGCGGCACCTGCCGCGACTTCGCGCAGGCGCTTATCGACGAGTGCGTTGGGGACGACTCCCTGGCCTACGCAGCTTGATTTCCGCGGCGGTGTACGCCGGCCCCAAGTCCCACTGATCCGAACCGCGCGAAATGGACGGGATTGGACGCCCGCAGGCCATTCGGCATAAGGTCGTCGGTGGGCTTGGACGAGTTTTCGGCGTCCAGCCCGTTTTTTCAACAGGTTAGGAGGGGGTCTTGGACTTCGGGGTACAAGTAAACGTCTACAGGACATCGTGGGACGACGTACGCGCGTCCGTTGAGGCCATGGAGGCGGGCGATTGGGACAGCGTCTGGTTCGCGGATCACTTCATCCCGCCAGGAGCGAACCCGGAGCAGGAAGCGCTCACCGCCTTCGAGGGCCTGTCGGCCATCGCCTTCGCCGGCGGCATGACGAAGAAGCTGCGACTCGGCAACCTGGTGCTCGGCAACACCTATCGGAACCCGGCGCTGGTGGCCAAGATCGCGGGCACCATCGATACCGCTAGCCAGGGTCGCTTCACCCTCGCCATCGGCGCCGGCTGGTACAAGCGCGAGCACGAAGCGTACGGCTGGACCTTTCCTTCCATGAAGGAGCGCCAGGACCGTTTCGAGGAGGCTTGCGAGCTGCTTCGCCTGCTGATCCACGCCGATGAACCGGTGGACTTCCACGGCACCTACTACGACGCCGACAACGCGCGGCTGTCGCCCGGGTCCTACGACAAGCCGATTCCCATCATGGTCGGCGGCACCGGGCCGAAGCGCACGCTGCGCACCTTGGCCAGGTACGGGGATGTCATGAACCTCGACGGTTGGGCCGGGGGCGGCATGTCGCTCGAGTACTACCAGCACAAGGCGGGCATCCTGGAGCAGCATTGCGAAGACGCCGGCCGTGATCCGGCGGAGATCCGACGCACGCTGCTGATGCCCTGCTACCTGACGGAGGACAAGAACCTCATCGAGCGCGTCGTGGGTGGCCTCGGACCCGGCACCGTGGCGGGGCCGCGCCAGTACATCGTCGACCGTATCGGCGAGTTCCAGGATGCGGGCATCGCGGAGATCATGTTCGGCGGCCTCGGCGGCGTCGAGCGCCTCAAACAGTACGAGGAGGAGATTGTCTCCGCGTTCCGCTAGTGCGTCTCGCGAGTACGCGAGCGCGTCTACAGCCTGATCCATCAGAGGGAGTGATCACAATGAGTGTAGAAGGACGCGTGGCCATCGTCACCGGCGCCGGTGGCGGCCTCGGGCGCTGTCATGCACTGCTCTTGGCGCAGCATGGCGCCAAGGTGGTGGTGAACGATCTAGGCGGCAGCGTGCATGGCAGCGGCAAGAGCGATGCGGCGGACGTCGTCGCCGCGGAGATCCGCGACAACGGCGGCGAGGCCGTGGCCAACAAGGCAAGCGTCGCCGACCGGGATGGTGCCAGGAGCATCGTCGAGGACGCGGTCCGGGCCTACGGCACGGTGGACATCCTCGTCAACAACGCCGGCATCCTGCGCGACAAGTCGTTCAAGAAGATGACCCTCGACGAATGGGACCTCGTCATCGACGTGCATCTCAACGGCACCGCCTACGTCACCTGGCATGCCTGGCCGATCATGTACGACAAGAACTACGGCCGGGTGATCTTCACCTCGTCGGTATCCGGCATCTTCGGCAGCTTCGGCCAATCGAACTACGGGGCTGCGAAGATGGGCATGGTGGGACTGATGAACAACCTGGCCCGCGAGGGCGCATCCCACAACGTGCGCACCAACTGCCTGTCGCCGGGCGCGGCCACCAGGATGACCGCCGCCGTCCCCGGCAGCACGATCGACCCCGACAATCCTGATCCGTCAAACCATCCTGGACTGGTGAGTCCGGCGGTGATCCACCTGGCGGGCGAGGACGCGCCCAACGGTCGGATCATCCAAGCCATGCGCGGACGCTTCTCGTCGAACATGGTGTACTCCAACGCCGGCGTCGACCTGGGTACGGAAGCCTCCGTCGAGACCCTGGAGGCGGAGATCGAAGCCGTGCTCGACATGTCGGAGGCCGGTCCCGGAAGCAGCTTTCAGAGCGCCAACACCTAGGAAACTCGAAAAAACCGCCCGAGACTTGTCGTACGCCCGTCCTGTCGCCCCGGCCCACGGGTTCGGAGACGCGGTGCTAGAATCCACTGTAGCCGTGCACAACGGCTCGTTCGGGGCGTAGCGCAGTCTGGTAGCGCATCACACTGGGGGTGTGGTGGTCGTCGGTTCAAATCCGGCCGCCCCGACCAAACCCGCGGGAGACAAATATGAACAGGCGGGGTAGGGGCTGGATGAGCGCGCCGGACCGCCCCTACCGGTGAACACCGCGGCATCCAAGGATCGCCTCGTACCCTTCGACAGCAAGTTCGCCTACGGCGTCGGCCAGTTCGCCGAGGGACTGAAGAACACCGCCTTCGCCGTCTTCGTCCTGTTCTACTACAACCAGGTGCTGGGCCTGCCCGGCACCATGGCCGGCGCTGCGCTCTTTGTCGCGCTGCTTTTCGACGCCGTCTCCGACCCCCTGGCAGGTTCCCTGTCGGACAACCACCGCTCTAGGCTCGGTCGGCGCCATCCGTTCATGTACGCCTCGGCGGTACCGCTCGGGCTGGCGTTCACCGGGCTCTTCTGGCCCCCCGGCGGCTTGGGCGACTGGGGACTATTCGCTTGGCTGACGGCGTTCGCGACCCTCACCCGCGCGGCGATGACCCTCTACCACGTTCCCCATCTCGCCATGGGGGCCGAGATGACCGAGAACTTCAACGAACGGACGCGCATCGTCGCCTTCCGGCAGTTCTTCAGTACGGCGGGATCGGCCGCGGCCTCGTTGATTGGCTTGGGATGGTTCTTCGCGGACGAGCGGGGCGGGCGCCTGGCGTTGGAGAACTACGCACCCTACGCGGTCGTGCTGGCCGTCCTGATGGTCGTCACGGTCTGGTATTCGGCCTTTGGAACGCGCCGGGAGATCCCCTACCTGGCCGATCCGGTGGTGCATGGCTCGCGCCGCAATCCACTGGCGCAAGTCGTGCTGGACCTGCGCGAAGGCTTCAAGAACGTGTCGTTCCGGTGGCTCTTCTTCGGCGTGCTCATCGTCTTCGTGATGGCCGGCGTCAACAGCGCGCTTGACCTCTACATGTACCAGTATTTCTGGGACCTCAAGGGTTCAGAGATGCTGTACCTGCAGATGGCGACCGTCGTCGGCCTGCTGATCGGGGTCTTCCTGACGGCCCCGCTCCTGCGCCGCACCGACAAGCGGTTCGGCGTTCTGCTCGGCACGATCGTCTGGGCATCGATCCAGCTGATCCCCGTCGTCGCTCGGCTTGCCGACGCCTTTCCAGCCAACGGCAGCCTGACGCTGGTATACACGCTGATCGGTTTCAAGTTCGTCCAGGGCCTCGTCCTGCAGCAGGCGTTCGTTGCCTTCGGATCGATGATGGCCGACGTGGCCGACGAGCACGACCTCGCCACCGGCGTCCGCCAGGAGGGCATCTTCTTCGGCGCCATCGCGTTCTCGAGCAAGGCCACCTCCGGAGTCGGCACCTTGATCGGCGGCATTGGGCTCGACCTCATCGCCTGGCCGCGCGGCCCGGAGATCCAGTCCTCCGCCGACGTCGCCCCCGAAACCGTCGTCAACCTCGGCATCCTCTACGGTCCGACGGTCGCGGCGTTCTCGATCATCTCGGTATGGTGCTACATGCACTACGGCATAACCCGGAAGCGCCACGCGCAGGTCCTGCGCGAACTCAACGCGCGTCGGCGTGAGGGGCTCGAGCCGAAGGACTGACGAACCGACGCCGTGCGGTTGCCGGCGCGGTCAGCGGGCCGGCGCCGGGTACTCGTTGAACATCGACGTGCGCCCGCCGTCCACCACCAGGTCGTGGCAGTTGACGAAACGTCCCTCGTCGCTAGCGAGGAACAGGGCCGCCGTGGCGATGTCCCAGGCAAGGCCCGATTTCCGCAAGGGGTTCGCCTTGGCGAGATTGCCCTGGAGCTTGGCCATCTTGCGCTCGTTCTCGGCGTCGGGAAGGGTGTTGGCGCGAGCCGAGCCACCCCAGAAAATCGGTGTCGCGATGGCGCCCGGCGAGATGACATTGACGCGGATGCCCTGGGGTCCGAGCTCCACGCCGGCAAGTTTCGAGTAGTGGGTGAGGGCTGCCTTGACGGCGGAGTAGAGGATGTTGCCCTGCAGATGGCGGATCGCCGCGATACTCGAGTTGTTGATGATCGATCCACCGCCGGAGGTCAGCATATGGGGCACGGCATGGCGCATGCCCAGGACGACGCTGGTGAACAGCAGCTTGACGCCGTAGTCGATGTTCTCGGCGGTGATGTCCGCAACATTGCCCTGGGTCGGGCCACCGGCGTTGTTGAACAGCACGTCGAGCCGGCCGAAGCGTTCCGCCGTGTCGTCGATCACGCGCCGCACGTCGTCCTCGACGGTGACGTCCTGTGACTCATAGTGGACGTTGGGCCCGAGACGTTCGGCGAGAGCCGAACCCTTCTGTTCGGAGCGGCCGGCGATGACCACGGTCGCCCCTTCATCGGCGAAAAGCTCGGCGGTGGCAGCGCCGATGCCGCTCGTGCCGCCGGTGATGACCGCGACCTTGCCTTCTAGACGGTTTCCCATGAGGCCCTCCTCAACTTGAACCCATTCATCATAACGGCTCGCGGTTGGACACGGCCTACCGCGTCCGGGCGCGGTCGACCACTTGCGTTGGTCGAACCGGCTCGACGACAAGCGTCGTCGCTGCGATCCGTGCGAAACTTCGCCGATGAGCATCGTCGAGCTGTATCAGGGCAGCCAGACCGACCCCGCCATTTCGGCACCGTCCCGTCCGGGAATCACCCATGGTGAACTGCGGTCCCAGACCGGGGCGCTGGGGCGACAACTGCGGGCGGCCGACATCGGCCCGGAGCACCGCGTCGCCCTGGTGCTGCCGAACGGGCCGGCGATGGCGGCGGCGTTCGCCGGGTTCGCGCCCTGGTGCGCCACCGCACCGCTCAACCCGGCCTACAAGGCGGACGAGTTCGACTTCTACCTGGCCGACCTCGACGCCCGGGCACTGGTCGTAGAGCGCGGTTCCACATCGCCGGCGGTGGATGTCGCGGCGTCGCGTGGTGTTCGCGTCCTGCATCTGGAGGAGGGCGAAGCCGCCGGGTCGGTGCATCTGTCCGGTGTTGCCGAAGCACCGGTGGCGTCGCGTGGCGACGGTGACATCGCGCTCATCCTGCACACGTCGGGCACTACCTCCCGGCCCAAGATGGTGCCGCTCAGCCAGGCGAACCTCGCCGCGTCCGCGCGCAACATCGCCGGCACGCTGCGCCTGGTCCCGGCCGACCGTTGCCTGAACATCATGCCGCTGTTCCACATCCACGGCCTGATGGCGCCGGTGCTGGCGAGCCTGGCCGCGGGTGCGGAGGTCGTTTGTACGCCTGGATTCGATGCGCTGAGGTTCTTCTCCTGGTTCGCCGCGACCGAGCCCACCTGGTACAGCGCGGTACCCACGATGCACCAAGCCATCCTGGCGCGCGCCCGACGCAATAGCGACGCGGTCGAGGCGAGCCGGTTACGCTTCATCCGCTCGTCGTCCGCGTCCCTGCCGACGACGGTTATGGCCGAGCTCGAATCGACCTTCGATGCGCCGGTGATCGAGGCCTACGCGATGACCGAGGCGGCCCACCAGATGTGCTCGAATCCGCTTCCACCCGCCGCGCGCAAGCCGGGTAGCGTGGGTCCGTCCGCCGGTCCGGAGGTGGCCATCCTGGATGACCAGGGCTTGGCACTCGCCGCCGGCGCCGAGGGCGAGATCGCCATTCGTGGCGCCAACGTCACCGCCGGCTATGTCAACAATGCCGAGGCCAACGCCAGCGCCTTCCACGGAGACTGGTTCCGCACCGGCGACCAGGGCCTCATGGACGCCGACGGCTACGTCAGGATCACGGGACGCTTGAAGGAGATCATCAACCGCGGCGGTGAGAAGGTCGCGCCGCTCGAAGTCGACGAGGCGCTGCTCGCCCACGACGCCGTGCAGCAGGCGTGTACCTTCGCGATGCCCCACGCCAAGCTCGGCGAAGAGGTGGCCGCCGCCATTGTCGTGGCCGACGGTGCGGCCGTGACCGAATCGGAACTCAAGGCGTTCGTCGCGCGTCGTCTCGCGGACTTCAAGACGCCGCGCCGGTTCGCGTTCGTGGACGAGATTCCCAAGGGGCCAACGGGCAAGATCCAGCGCATCGGTCTCGCCAAGACGTTGGGGCTCGACGCGTGAAGGTCTGCATCTTCGGCGCCGGCGCGATCGGCGGCTACCTGGCCGTGCTCCTCGCCCGCGCCGGTGCGGACGTCTCGGTAGTCGCCCGCGGCGCCCACCTCGACGCGATCGTGGAGGACGGCCTGACGCTCCTGATCGAACACGACGAACTGCACGCCGACCTGCCGGCGACCGACAATCCGCGCGACCTCGGCAAGCAGGACGTGGTCATCGTCACCCTGAAGGCGCACTCGATTCCGGGCACCGTGGCGGGCATCCGCACGTTGCTGAGTCCTGAAACCGCGGTCGTCAGCGCCGTCAACGGCATCCCCTGGTGGTACTTCCACCGACTCGGCCCGCCCTATGGCGAGCGCCACGTGGAGAGCGTCGATCCGGGCGGCGGCATTTGGCGTGGCATCGGCCCGGAGCGGGCCATCGGCTGCGTGGTCTACCCGTCGGCCGAGATCGTCGAACCGGGAGTCGTCCGCCACCTGTCCGACCACAAGATGATTCTCGGCGAACCCGGCGGCGAACGCAGCGAACGGGTGATCGCGCTGTCGTCCTTGTTCCTGGGCGCGGGCATGAAGGCGCCGGTGCGGCCCCGCGTACGCAACGAGATCTGGATGAAGCTGTGGGGCAACCTGGCGTTCAACCCGCTGTCAGCCCTGACCCGTGCGACCCTGGACGTGCTCGCCACCGATCCGGGAACCCGCGGCATCGCCCGCAAGATGATGCTGGAGGCCCAAGACGTGGGCGAAGCTCTCGGCGTGCGTTTCGCTCTCGACGTGGACCGGCGCATGCAAGGTGCCGCCGCGGTCGGCGCACACCGCACGTCGATGCTGCAGGATCTCGAACTGGGCCGGCCGCTGGAAACCGGCGCCATGGTGGGTGCCGTCCAGGAACTGGCGGCACTGACCGGTGTTAAAACGCCGACCATCGACCTGATCGGCACGTTGTTGGATCAACGCATCGCGTTCCGTTGAGTCGAAAGCGGGCGTACCCGATGTGCTCTGTGCTTGTGGCCAGCCGCCCATCTGGACGACAATTCCCGGCGGAGAGGTGCCAGAGCGGCCGAATGGGCCTGACTCGAAATCAGGTGTGTCCTTGCGGGCACCCAGGGTTCGAATCCCTGCCTCTCCGCCACACTACAGTGGCTTTACCTCGAACGGGGTAGGTTCTGCACGGCGAAAGGGGAGGAGCAACCGATGGGACATCTGCAACCCATGCGGTGCGCCGCCGCCGTAGCGCTAGCGGCGCTGATGTCGGCTGGCGCTGGTGCGGCGGACAATGACGCGGAACTTGTGAACGCGGTGATACGCGGCGACGCGGACGAAGTAAAAGCACTGCTGGACGCGGGTGCGGATGTGGAGGCAACGGACAACAGTGGCAAGACGGCGCTGTGGTTGGCGACGTTTGACGGCCACACGGCAATCGCAAAGGCGCTGCTGGACGCGGGCGCGTACACGGAGCCCATGAACAAGGTAGGCGTGACGCCGCTGTCAGCGGCGGTGGCGGCGGACCATCATGCAATCGCAAAAGCGCTGCTGGAGGCGGGCGCGAACGCAGACACAAAGGACAAGAAAGGCAATACGCCGCTGATTATGGCTGTCTTTTGGGGCCGGATTGAGTTCGCAAAAGCGCTGCTGGAATCGGGCGCGGACGCGAACGCGAAGACCAGCGATGGCACTACGGCGCTCATGTTGGCCGCGCAGAACGGCCTCACGGCAAACCCCGCAAAGGCGCTGCTGGACGGGGGCGCGGACGCGAACGCGAAGGACAACGATGGCGTGACGGCGCTGATGATGGCGGCGATAAACGGCCGCTCGGCAACCGTGACGGCGCTGCTCGAGGCGGACGCGAACGTGTTGGCAAAGGACAACAGAGGCCTTACGGCGCTGATGGTGGCGGCCGGGATGGGCCACACGGACGCAGTGAGGGCCCTGCTGGACGGGGGCGCGGATGTGGACGCGAGCGCAAGCGGCTCGACGGCGCTGAAATTCGCTGAGCGGCAAGGCCACACGGAAACCGCGAGGGTATTGCGCGACGGGGGCGCGGACTAGTGTTCTTGACGAGCGTCCATCTTGACAGTTGAACGAAGTTTCGTAGGGGCGACGCTTGTCGTCGCCCGTCTTCGTTCAACACGGGCGACCACAAGGGTCGCCCCTACGATGGGCATTGTGCGATTTCTCGTCGGTCGGAGGCGGAGCCTCGCTGGACTCCTTGAGCGCCCTTGGTGTCCATTCGTCGGTGGCACCGGGCTCGTCGCCGTAGCCAAACCGTCGCCGCACGATGCGCCAAGGTCCGGCGTTCCGCCTGCTGCTCACGCGGGTCGCCCGCGAGAAGGAACTGCCGTTTGCTCCGCTCGTCCCGAACGCCGAGACCATCGCGGCGATGAGGGAAGCGCGTGGCGGCAACCTGCCGAAGTTCGACGACGTGGAGAGCCTGCTCGACGACCTGCATGCGGACGATTGAGCGGACGAGCCGATTCAAGCGCGACTACAGGCGGGAGGCGCGAGGTCGCCATCGCGCAGTGCTTGACGAACGGCTGACCGTCGCCGTCTGGGCCCTCGCGAGCGATGCCGTTCTCGCACCGCGCTACCACGACCATGCGCTCAGCGGCCCTTTGGCCGGTTCCCGCGACTGCCATGTGCGGCCCGATCTGGTGCTCGTCTACGAGTTGCACGACTCACGCTCTCCACGCTACACCACCAAGAAATGGATTGAGAACATCCCTAGCGCCAAGCCCCTAGCGCCAAGGGATCGCCAAGGGATGGTCGTTCATGCATCGGCGCCGCGAACTCGGTAGGCTTCGCCTCGTCGAACGTACCTTGTTCATGGCGGGACCGTTGGGTTGCTGTCGGATCAGCCGAACTTTCCGATGAAGAACTCGCGCGCCGCGTGCCCCGGCTGCGCGCGGGCGTTGTCTTGACAGCCGCGGTCGCGACCGCGGGGCATGCCCGGCAGGGCGTTCTCGAGGTCGAGAATGTCCGCACCCACTTCCACACCCAAGAGGGCACTGTGCACGCGGTCAACGGCGTCGGTTTCGACCTCGCCGAGGGGGAGGTGCTCGGCGTGGTGGGTGAGAGCGGCTCCGGCAAGAGCGTCACCATGCTGTCGCTGCTCGGCCTGCTGCCCACGCCGCCGGCCGAGATCGTCTCCGGTGCGGCGCGTCTGGAGGGCAAGAACCTGATGGCACTCGACGACGAGTCGCTGCGCCGCGTCCGAGGTGCCCGTGTCGGTTTCGTGTTCCAGGATCCGATGACCTCGCTGAACCCCGTGCTGACCGTCGGCTATCAGCTCGTGGAGCCGTTGCGCACGCATTTGGGAATGGACAGGGAGGCGGCCCGGAAGCGGGCGGCGGGGCTGCTGGACCTGGTCGGCATACCCGCCTCGGAGAAGCGCCTGCGTGCCTTTCCCCACGAGTTCTCCGGCGGCATGCGGCAGCGTGTGATGATCGCCATGGCGCTGGCCTGCAGCCCCAAGGTGCTGATCGCCGACGAGCCGACCACGGCGCTCGACGTCACCATCCAGGCCCAAATTATCGAGCTCGTGAAGCGCCTGCGCCGGGAACTGGGTATGGCCATCATCTGGATCACCCACGACCTCGGCGTGGTCGCTGGCCTCGCCGACCGCGTCATGGTGATGTACGGCGGTCTCGTGGTGGAGCGTGCCGACGTCAAGTCACTCTACGGTCGGCCCCGGCACCCCTATACCCGGGGCTTGCTGCGCACGCTGCCGCGCCTCGATGGGGCGGGATCCCCGACGGCACGTCAGCGGTTGCCGAGTATCGCCGGACAGCCGCCGAATCTGACCCAGGCGCCGCGGTCATGTCCGTTCGCGCCCCGCTGCCCCCATGCCTTCTCCCGGTGCCACGACGAGAACCCGGCGCTGGCCGGCATTGCCGAGGGGCACGAGGTGGCCTGCTTCTACGATGTCGAGGCCGAGCGTCCGTATGAGCGCTGACCCAACCACTGCAACGGCCTCGCCCGCGCCCGCGCCGCCTGCAACGTCGCCCGCTGCGGATAGGCCCGAGCCCCTGGTCGCGGTCGAGAACCTGACCAAGCACTTCCCGATCCGGCACGGCGTCTTCCGCCGCCAGGTGGGCAGCGTGCGCGCGGTGGACGGTCTCGACTTCGAGATCAGCGAACGCGAGACGCTGGGGCTGGTCGGGGAGAGCGGTTGCGGCAAGTCCACCGCGGGTCGGGTGATCCTCCGGCTCCATGACGCCACGAGTGGGCGAATCTCGTTCCGCGGACAAGACATCGGCGGCATTCGCGGTGAACCTCTGCGCCTGCTACGGCGAAGGATGCAGATGGTGTTCCAGGATCCCCAGGACAGCCTCAACCCGCGCATGACCGTGGGTCGCATCGTCGGCGAGCCCCTCGTCGAACACGGCGTCGCGAAGGGCAGGGCGCTCGACGAACGCGTCGATGAACTGTTGGACGCCGTGGGCTTGAGCCCGCGCTTCGCCAACCGCTATCCTCACGAGTTCTCGGGCGGCCAGCGCCAGCGCATCGGCATCGCCCGGGCGCTGGCGCTCGAGCCCGAGTTCATCGTCTGCGATGAACCGATCGCCGCCCTCGACGTGTCGATCCAGGCCCAGGTGGTCAACCTTCTGCAGGACTTGCAGGAGCGCCGCGGGCTTACCTACCTGTTTATTTCCCACGACCTCGGCATGGTGCGCCACATCGCCGACCGGGTCGCCGTGATGTACCTCGGCAAGATCGTCGAACTGGCACCGAGCGAGACGCTCTATGAAGAGCCCCTGCATCCCTATACCCGGGCGCTGCTCTCCGCGGCACCCGTTCACGACCCCGAATTGGAAGCCCGCCGGGAGCGCATCATCCTGGCGGGCGACGTGCCGAGCCCGGCCGACCCGCCCTCGGGTTGCCGCTTCCGCACGCGCTGTCCCATGGCCACATCGGCGTGCTCGGCGCGGGAACCCGAGTGGCGCGAACTGCGCCCGGGCCATCGTGTCGCGTGTCACCATGCGGACGTCGTGACGCTGTAGACAGCGGATGAAGCCGCGCCCCCAAACCGGAGACAATACGTCCATGCCCCACGAGTGTCCCCATTCCATGTTCACCCATCGCATGTTCCGTAATACCGCGCCGACAGCCTTGCTTCTTGTTGCCGTCGCGGCCTGCTCACCCGAGGAGGTCGTCGAGACGGCGTCCGATGCTGTTGAACCCGCGTCGACGGAGAACCGCCACGTCAACATCCTCTACTGGCAGGCGGTGTCGACCATAAACCCGTACCTGTCGGGAGGTACGAAGGAGGTCGAGGCGGCGTCGCTGGTGATCGAACCGCTGGCGAACTACGACGACAACGGCGAAATGGTGCCCGTCCTGGCGGCGGAGATCCCGACCCGCGAGAACGGCGGCGTGTCCGAAGATCTCAAGAGCATTACCTGGAAATTGAAGCCCGACGTCGTCTGGGCCGACGGCACGCCATTCACGTCGCGGGACGTCGTTTTCACTGGCGAATACTGCCTACACGAAGACATGGGTTGCAGTCCCGATGTCTCCTTCACCGAGGTCGAGACGATCGAAGCGCTCGATGACCTCACGGTCCGCGTCGTGTTCGGCGTGCCGAAGCCGTTCCCCTACGGGCCGTTCGTGGGCGCCATCACCCCGATCCTCCAGCACGAACAGTTCAACGAATGTCTGGGTGCGAGGGCACCGGAATGCACGGTGGAGAACTTCGGCCCCATCGGTACCGGGCCGTTCAAGGTCGATGAGTTTCGCGCCAACGATGTGATCAGCCTCTCGGCCAACGAACGCTACCGCGAGCCCGGGAAACCCTGGTTCAAGACAGTGACGTTGAAAGGTGGTGGCGATGCCGCTTCGGCCGCGCGTGCGGTGCTCGAGACCGGCGAGTACGACTACGCGTGGAACCTGCAGGTGGAACCCGAAATCCTCGACCAGATGATGGCGGCGGGCAAGGGCGAAGTCGTTGTCGGGTTCGGCACCCAAGTCGAGCGGCTCGTCGTCAACCAGACCAATGCGGACTCGAGCCTGGATCCGGAGCGCCGTTCGCTGTACCTCGACGGGTCGAACCCGCATCCGTTCCTGGCTGACCCGATGGTGCGTCGGGCATTGGCCCTGGCCATCGATCGCGAGGTGTTGATCGAGACGGGTTATGGCCCAACGGGTCGCGTGACCTGCAACATTGTTCCCGCGCCGGCCGAGTTCGCTTCGGCCGCCAACGAAGGCTGCCGGGTGGCGGATCCCGACGAGGCCAATCGGATGCTGGACGAGGCGGGGTGGGTGCGCGGGGAGGACGGCATTCGATCCAAGGACGGCGTCCGGCTGTCGGTGCTCTATCAGACTTCCACCAACTCGGTCCGCCAAGGCAACCAGGCCCTGATCAAGCAGATGTGGCTGCAAATCGGCGTCGAGACCGAGTTGCGCAACATCGATGGCGGCGTGTTCTTCGGCGGCGATCCGGCGAGTCCCGACACCTACCAGAAGTTCTACGCCGACATAGAGATGTACACGAGCAATTTCCAGGGTACCGATCCGGAAATCTATATGGCCGCCTGGACCTGCGACAACGCGCCGGTACCCGACAACCAATGGCTCGGCACCAACATGTCACGGGGCTGTTCGGCCGAGTTCGATGCCTTGGTCGAACGGCTGGCGGTGACCCCCTACGGCGAGGAGCGTTACGAGATCGCGAAACGCATGAACGATATCGTCGTGCAGAACCACTTCCTCATCCCGCTGGTCTGGCGCGCGACGGCGTCGGCACGTTCGAACGGGCTCAAGGGCGTGCGTGTCAACCCGTGGGACTCGGAACTGTGGAACGTCGAAGACTGGCACCGCTGACGGCGCGCCCTTCGGGCGCGTTTGAGAATGCTGGCGCATTCTCGTTCGTTGAACGGGCGCGCCCTTCGGGCGCGTTTGAGAATGCTGGCGCGTTCTCGTTCGTTGAACCGGCGCGCCCTTCGGGCGCGTTTGAGATTGCTGACGCATTTCTCGTCCCGTTGAACAAGCCCGCCGCTTGGCGGCTCGTTGGGAGAGTGCTTTGCATGTTCCGATACGACTAGACGGTGCGCGGACGGGATGATCCGCTATATCGTCAGGCGGCTGATGTTCGCCGTGCCGACGCTGCTGGCGATCAGCTTCGCGATCTTCGCGCTGCTCGACTTGGCGCCGAGCGATCCCACGGGGCAGTTGCCGCTGACCATTCCGCCGGAGGTTCGGGCGCAGATCCGCGAGTCCCTCGGCCTCGACGAGCCGTTCCCCGTTCGCTACGCGAAGTGGATGGAGCAGTTCTTCGTCAACGAACCGTTGAATCTTCTCGAGCGGTCGTTCGACGTGGAGCTCGGCGACTCGGAAGGCCGAACCCGGATCATCTCCTATGCGACCCGCAGCCCGGTCGTGGACATCATCGCGGAACGCATGCCGCAGACGCTGTGGGTGGTGGGACTGTCGTACGTCGTGGGCATCCTGATCGCCTTGCCCATCGGCATCGTCTCGGCGTACCGGCAGTACTCCTGGTTCGACCAGGTGGGCACCTTCGTGTCGATGATCGGGTTCTCGGTGCCGACGTTCTTCACCGGGCTGCTGGCCATCATCCTGTTCAGCGTCATGCTCGGCTGGCTGCCGTCGATCTACGACACCACCCACGAAGTGTCCGATCTGGCGAGCTTCTGGGTGCAGATCAAGCAGATCCTGATGCCCGTCATGGTGCTGGCGTTCTACAACGCTGCCCAGTTGAGCCGCTTCATGCGCGCGTCGATGCTCGACAACCTGAATCTCGACTACGTCCGCACGGCCCGCGCCAAGGGGATGCGCGAGCGCGCCGTGCTGCTGGTCCACGTGCTGCGCAACAGCATGATTCCCGTCGTCACCATGATCGCCCTGGGCATCCCCACCATCTTCGGCGGCGCCATCATCACCGAGCAGATCTTCCGCGTGAACGGCCTCGGGCAGCTCCTCATCGTCGCGATCCAGGGTGCCGACATCCCCATGGTGCAGACCCTGACGTTCCTGTTCGCGGTCCTGATCGTCGGCTTCAACCTGGTGGCCGACGTGCTCTACGGCATCCTCGATCCGCGGATTCGCTACGAGTAGGGACTGATGGCCGAGATCGGACACGATGCCCCGTTGCTGGAGCACCGCTCGCTGTGGATGGACGTCTGGCTGGCCTTCCGCAACCACACCGGTGCGCTTGTCGGCGTCGGCGTGTTCGCGTTCATCGTCCTGGCCGTGTTGCTGGGGCCGCTGCTGCACACGGTGGACCCCCACTACCTGGACCTCAAGGCGCGCAACGCCGAGGTGTCGTGGGAACATCCGCTCGGCACCGACAACCTGGGTCGCGACATGCTCGCGCAGGTGCTGGCGGGCGGGCGCGTCTCGCTGGCGGTGGGATTCACGGCCATGGTGCTTTCACTGGTGCTCGGCACCGGGATCGGTGTCCTCGCGGGCTACTTCAAGCGCCTCGAAGGCCTCTTGATGCGCTCCACCGATCTGTTCCTGGCGCTGCCGCTGTTGCCGCTGTTACTGGTCATCATCATGCTGTTCCGCGACTCCCTGCGCGCCGCCTTCGGCCCGGAGACGGGGATCTTCCTGCTCATCGTGTTCGTCATCGGCATCACCAGCTGGATGCAGACCGCGCGCATCGTCCGCGGCGAGGTGCTGGCCATCAAGGAGCGGGAATTCGTCACCGCCGCCCGCAGTATCGGCACGCGCGAGCGTCGCATCGTGGCGCGCCATGTGCTGCCGAACGTGCTGAGCCCGATCATGGTCTCGGCGACCCTCGGCATCGCCAACGCGATCATCACCGAGTCCGCGCTGTCGTTCCTGGGACTCGGCTTTCCGCCGGACTTTCCGACCTGGGGACGGTTGCTGTTCGACGGCGCGAACTTCATCTCGATCACGCCCGAACGGGTGATCTGGCCGGGACTCGCGATCTCTCTGACGGTGCTGTCCGTCAACTACATCGGCGACGGTCTCCGCGATGCCCTGGACCCGCGCTTGCGGAGGACGTGAGGGACGACCCTCATGGGCGATGTCACCATGTCGTGGTGGGACGAGGCCGCGCTCCGACCGTAATCTGGCTACAATCCGGGACACTCACCAGGAGGTGCTGACCGGCCATGGCCGAAGACCAGCTCCGGGATACCGGCGTCGACGACAGCGACGATATCTACCAGCTCGACTCCGCCGGTGACCGGCTGCGTCGGCGGGGCGTCTACCTGCTGCCGAACATGATCACGACCGGCGCGATGTTCGCCGGGTTCTACGCCATCGTCGCGGGTATGACCGGCAATTTCGTCGCCGCCGGGCTGGCGGTCTTCAGCGCCCTGATCCTCGACACCCTCGACGGTCGGGTTGCGCGCTGGACGCGCTCGGAGAGCGAGTTCGGCGCAGAGTACGACAGCCTGTCCGACATGGTCGCCTTCGGTGTCGCACCGGCACTGGTGGCTTTCTCCTGGGCGCTGTCGAGCCTCGGCCAGTTCGGCTGGGTGGTGGCCTTCATCTACATGGCCTGTGCGGGGCTGCGTCTCGCCCGGTTCAACACCAAGGACGACAGCTCGACCTTCACGGGGCTGGCGAGTCCTTCGGCGGCGGCGATAATCGCCAGCACGGTGTGGATCGGGAGCGCGAACACCCAAGGCGACGCCAGCCTGTTCGCGGCCATCGTGCTGGCCGTGGTGACGACCGTCGTGGGCTTGTTGATGGTGTCGCAGTTCACCTACTTCTCGCCCAAGACGCTCGATCTGAAGGGCCGCGTACCGTTCCTCGCCCTAGTCGCCGTGGTCCTTGTGTTCGCGGTTGTGCTCGCCGATCCGCCGCTGGTGCTGCTGGTCTGCTTCACGGTCTACGCCCTGTCGGGGCCGGCGACCTACGGGTGGCAGCGCCTCCGCCAAGGGAACGTGCGGATATTCGGCAAGTCGAACTGATACATTCTGATTCGTTCAACCGGGGTTCCTTACCATGCTAATCAGACGCGCCAGCGACATCACGCCCTCGGAGATCACGCCGGAGCACATCTACCGGTCGCGCCGCCACTTCATGCGCGACTCGCTCGCCGTGGCCGCCGGCGCGGGGGCGGGGACGTCCGTACTCGCACTGCCCGGTTCGTGGCTCGAGGAGCGTGACGTCAAGCCCGGGGAGCCCATCGGCGAACAGATGACGTCGGAGTCCAACGCCACCAGCTACAACAACTTCTACGAGTTCGGCACCGACAAGACGGATCCGGCCAAGTACGCCCACGAGATGACCATCGATCCATGGACGGTGGAGGTGTCCGGCGAGGTGGAGAAGCCGGGCCGGATCGGCCTCGAGGACATGCTCGCCGGCATCGACCTCGAGGAACGCATCTACCGGCTGCGCTGCGTCGAGGCGTGGTCCATGGTCATCCCGTGGATCGGTTTTCCGGTGAAGAAGCTGCTCGACAAGTTCAAGCCCACGGCGGATGCGAAGTACGTCGAGTTCAAGACCCTGCGCCGACCGTCGGAAATGCGCGGCCAGCGCTCGTTCTTCTCGAGCATCGACTGGCCCTACTTGGAAGGACTGCGGCTGGACGAGGCCAACCACCCGCTCGCGATCTTCGCCGTCGGCATGTACGGCAAGCTGCTGCCCAATCAGAACGGCGCGCCGATCCGACTCGTCGTACCCTGGAAATACGGGTTCAAGAGCATCAAGTCCATCGTCAGCATCCGCTTGACGCGCAGACAACCGATCAACACCTGGAACGACCTGCAGCCGAGCGAGTACGGGTTCTACGCCAACGTCAACCCGCAGGTGGATCATCCGCGCTGGAGCCAGGCATCGGAACGCCGCTTCCCAACGACACTGTTAAGGCCCAATCGGATTCCGACCCGAATGTTCAACGGCTACGACGAGGTGGCCTCGCTGTACTCGGGGATGGACCTGGCGCGCTTTTACTAGCCGATCGCCGGGCACGCTCAAGTGGCGGTGGCGCCGATCATCGCGGCGTCCTCCAAGCCGCTTCTCTTCTGTCTGCTGGCGGCGCCTTTGGCGCTTTTGGGCGTCGACGTCTGGCGCGAGATCGTCGCGCCGGGGAGTGCCCTGGGCGCGGACCCGGGGGAGGCGGTCGTCCACCACCTCGGGACCTGGGGACTCCGAATTCTGCTCGTGGCGCTTGCGGTGTCGCCGGCATCGCGCCTGTTCCGCCGGCCTCGGCTGATCCGTTTCCGGCGTATGATCGGCCTGTGGGCCTTCGCCTACCTGGTGCTGCACTTCACCGCCTATCTCTACCTGCTCGCGGGTTTCGAACTGACGAACGTAATTGTCCGGGACATCGTCAAGCGGCCGTACATCACAGTCGGCTTCGCGGCGCTGGTACTGCTGATTCCGCTGGCCGCTACTTCTACGCGGGGCTGGCAGCGCCGCCTTGGCCGTCGCTGGCGGACCCTGCACAGACTGGTCTACCCGGCAGCCATCGCCGCCTGGGTCCACCTGCTGTGGTTGTCCAAAGGCGGATTCATGGACCCGTTCGTGTACGGACTCGTCCTGCTGTTTCTGTTTGCCGAGCGGATTGCCTATAGTGTCCGGCGTCGACGGGCGATGGCCGGTGACCGCTGAACCGCTGCACGAGCGGCGACGGGGCGACGGGGCGACGGGGCGACGGTATAGGGGGGGGCGAAATCAAGGACTCGGAGTACTGGCGCGAGAACCTGCGCCTGGTGGGCATTTGTCTGGTCGTCTGGTTCGCCGTGTCCTTCGGCTGCGGCATCTTCCTGGTCGACGTTCTCGATCGGTTCACGTTCGGCGGCTTCAAGCTCGGTTTCTGGTTTGCCCAGCAGGGCAGCATCTACGTATTCGTGGTGCTGATCTTCGTCTACGCGGCGTGCATCGCGCGGATCGACAGGAAACACGGCGTCGAAGAGGGCGACGATGAGCCTTGAGGCGCTGACGTATCTCGTCGTCGGATTGTCCTTCGCGCTCTACGTCGGCATCGCGTTCTGGTCGAAGGTGAGCAGCACCGGCGAGTTCTACGTCGCCGGCAAGCATGTCCATCCGGTCGCCAACGGCATGGCGACGGCGGCCGACTGGATGTCGGCGGCTTCCTTCATCTCGATGGCGGGCGGAATCGCCTTCCTCGGCTACGACGGGTCGGTCTACCTGATGGGCTGGACCGGGGGCTACGTGCTGCTCGCACTGCTGCTGGCACCGTATCTGCGCAAGTTCGGCAAGTTCACGGTTCCCGAGTTCATCGGCGAACGCTACTACTCGGATGCGGCCCGGATCGTCGCCGTGATCTGCCTGATCGTCATCTCGTTCACCTACGTGGCCGGCCAGATGCGCGGCGTCGGCATCGTCTTCTCCCGGTTCCTCAATCTCGAGATCGAGTGGGGCCTGCTGGTCGGCATGGGGGTGGTCTTCCTGTACGCCGTGATGGGCGGCATGAAGGGCATCACGTACACGCAGGTGGCGCAATACTGCGTGCTGATCTTCGCCTACACGGTTCCCGCGGTGTTCATCTCGCTGCAGGTGACGGGTGTCCTGCTGCCGCAGGTCGCGTTCGGCAGCGAGGTCCTCGACGGTGGCGGCTACCTGCTTGCCAAGCTGGACGGGATCGTCACCGACCTCGGCTTCGGCGAATACACCGACGGCGCCAAAAGTCGCATTGACGTCTTCTTCATCACCCTAGCGCTCATGGTGGGCACGGCGGGCCTGCCGCATGTCATCGTCCGCTTCTTCACCGTGCCCAAGGTGCATCACGCCCGGCTGTCGGCGGGATGGGCTTTGGTGTTCATCGCCATCCTCTACACCACCGCGCCGGCCGTCGGCGCGCTGGCCAGGCTGAATCTGACCACGACCATCCAGGCCGGGCCGGTGGGCGAGGAGACCGCGAACCTCGCCTATGAAGAACGCCCTCAATGGTTCCGCACCTGGGAGGACACGGGGCTGCTCCAATTCGAGGACAAGAACGGCGACGGGCGCATCCAGTACTACAACGAAACGAACGAGGACTTCGCCGAACGTGCCGCCGAGTTCGGTTGGCAGGGCAACGAACTCACCGTCGACCCGGACATCATCGTGCTGGCGAATCCCGAGATCGCCAACCTGCCGCACTGGGTCATCGCCCTGGTGGCTGCCGGCGGCATCGCGGCGGCGTTGTCGACGGCGGCGGGACTGCTGTTGGTGATCTCCGCGTCGATCTCGCACGATCTGCTGAAGGGCGTGATGCTGCGCGGCATCTCCGAGCGCAACGAGCTGCGCGCGGGCAGGATCAGCGCCGCGGTGGCGATCCTGCTAGCCGGCTACCTCGGCCTGAATCCGCCGGGTTTCGTCTTCCAGGTCGTGGCCCTGGCGTTCGGTCTCGCGGCGTCGTCTCTGTTTCCCGTCATCCTGCTGGGCATCTTCTCGATCCGCGTCAACAAGCCGGGCGCCATCGCGGGCATGCTCTCCGGCCTCGCCTTCACGGTGGGCTACATCGTCTACTTCAAGGGGATATTCGTCGAGCCCTTCGCGGCAAACGTGCCGGAGAACTGGCTGTTCGGCATCTCACCGGAAGGCATCGGCGGCATCGGCATGCTGATCAATTTCGCCGTGGCGCTCACGGTGAGTGGACTGACGCCAAAACCGCCGGACGAGGTCCAAGCGCTGGTTCAGCGCATCCGCGTGCCACGACACTAAGGGAAGTCACTATGGGCGAATCGCTGGCCACCGAACCGTGCCAGGCCTGTCGGCCGGGCAGTCCAACCGTCGAGGAGGAGGCGGCGACGGCCCTTCTTGCGGAAATACCTGGCTGGGAGATCGTCGTCATGGACGGCATGGCGCAGCTATCGCGGACCTTCGAGTTCGCGAATTTCGCGGCGGCGCTTGCCTTCACCAACCGCGTCGGCGTGCTCGCCGAGGAGGCGGACCATCACCCCGCGATCACCACCGAATGGGGCAGGGCGAACGTGCGCTTCTGGACCCACTCCATCGGCGGCCTGCACCGCAACGACTTCATCATGGCGGCACGGACGAGCGAGGTGGCTGGGTAGCCGCCCGTTCGGGTTCAGCTGGTCTTCGGGCGAAGATCGAGTCCCGAATGACGTCGAGCACTCCTTCGACGCGGCCAAGCCGCTCGAGGAGTTCGATCTCAAGACGGTTGATTCGATCATTCAAGCTGTCGATGCGCTCGTTCAACCTGTCGATGCGCTGCGACAGCTTGGATTCCATCTCGTTCATCCGTTTCTCCAATCCACGAATGTCAGCGCGCAGCTCGTGTCGCAGCGAGCGATTCGATGCGGCGATGGCGATCAGGATTGCGATCGCCGTGCCGAGGATGGTCCAGGTTTCTGCGGACATGGCACTCTCCTTCCGTCAGCCCCAAAACGGCTCAGAGTGATCGTTTCGGGATGGGTAAACGTGCGAGGATCACCCTCGTTGCTGACAGACTTTGCCTGAAGAAATGTAGGCCATCGTCCCGATGGCCGCAACGTCGTACAGAGTGATACGAGACGCGACCGCGTCGCGGTCGCCCCGAGAATTCGCTGCGCGAATTTTCCCGGCTGCGAGACGCCGCTGACAGCCAGGCGACAAACGGAGCATCATCTTATGGAAGTGCCATGAACCAGTCCTGCACGCCGTTCGGCGTACCACGCCAGGATCTCGCTTCACCGGGCCGCAGCGTCGCCGAGAACAACGAACTCGCGACGCTTGCCGAGCGACGGGGATGGGGAGGATTCTGGGTCGCCGAGACCGCTGGGGCCGACGCGGTGGCGACCGCCTCGGCCGTGGCCACACGGCTCCAGTCCGGGCGCGTGGGAACGGCCATCATCCCCATGCAGACGCGGGACCCGTTGCTGCTCGCCATGGCCGCCGCCACCATCGGCCAAATCGCGCCCGGGGGCTTCGTCCTGGGCCTGGGTACCAGCACGAAGCTCATCATCGAGGACTGGCACGCGACGCCGTGGGGAGCGTCACCCCTGGAGTTGACGCGTGAGTGCGTCGGCCTCACGCGCCGCTTTCTCGCGGGGGAACGCATCACCACGGAGACCGGGCGATGGCGCTACCGTCGCGCGCAACTGGCGGCCCGACCCTCGACACCGATACCAATCTATCTCGCGGCGTTGAACGACCGCATGCTGGGACTTGCCGGCGAGATCGCCGACGGCGTCATCCTGAACTTCGTCACGGTGGCGGACGTGGCCCATGCCAAGCGCCTCGTGGCCCGGGGTGCCGAGCGCGCCGGGCGCGACCTGGACGGTTTCGAGTTCACCGTGTTCTTCCGCGCCACGGTGACCGACGACTACGAGGAAGTCCGCGAGCGCTATCAGCGGGAACTCTTCACCTACGTCATGGCGCCGGTCTACCAGAAGATGTTCGCCCGGGAGGGCTTCGGCGACGCCTGCCGGGAGATCGAAGGGCTGTGGCGTGCAGGCGAGCGTGAACGGGCCTTGGACCGCGTGCCGCCGACGTTGATCCGGGAGCGGGCGCTGATCGGCACGGTCGACGACATCCGCGCGCGTCTGGCGGCCTACGCCGAGGCCGGGACCGACTCGACGCTCGTCTTTCCCGTCGCCGTTCCGGGGCGGGACTACGTCGAGGACTGCACGCGGATCATCGAGGCGCTGGGTAACCGCTGAACGCCGCCTACTCCCCCGCGCCGGCCCCCGACATCCGCGCATCCCAGACGGCGTTGAGCGTGTCGACGGCGTCCTTGCGGTAGTTGGTGCCGACGCGGATCTCGTCACCGAGCTCGAGATGCCGATCACTCGCAGGCTCGTACGCCGGCCACTCGGGCAAGCCCTCGGCGTTGGGATCGCCGGTCTTGGCGAACTGTACCCAATACCGCGTCATGGCATTCGAAAGGGTGGCGTCCTCGGGCTGTGCATCGGCTTGCGGACTGCCCAGGGCAAAGCCGATCTCCATGCCATGGAAGGCTCCGAGCATCGGTGCGTTGGGTGCGCGGCGGCTGAAGTGGTACTGCCAGGCCTTGGACGGGACCTTGGCCATTCCGGCGAGCAGGTTGCGCGTCCCCTGGACGAACCACGCGTCGGTGATCAACTGGTTCTTGGCCGCGTTGAGCGAGCGGGCGTCCTTGGCCGGATAGAGTTCGAGAATGGCATCGGCGTGCTCGCCGAAGTCCTCCCTGATCCAGGTCTGAAACGCCTCGGCCGTCGAGTACGGCATGGCGCCGAGAAAGACGGTGCCTTCGTCGGTGTTCGTTCCGGCGATCACGGGAACGTCGCTCTGCTCGCCGCGCGCGAACACCTCGTTGGCATGGCGGGGCATGAAGGTGCCGTCGATGGTTACGCCGACCGAGTAGCCGGACTCCTGGGCTGCAAGCACGTCCGATGCGGCGATGGTGCGTAGCGCGGCGACGTCCTTCACCTCGCCGAAGTTCGACTCGACCCACTGCGCGCCTTGCGCCGTCGCGCTCTCCACGGTCGGCAGTGCCTCGTCGAGTTTCGCGTAGTTGGTGTCGGTGACCCACGGGCTCTGGGCGATCGCCCGGTGGAAGAGTCCCTTGGCGAGCGGAGACGCCAGCAGGGCGTGGACGCTGGTGCCACCGGCGGACTCGCCGAAGATCGTGACGTTGCCGGGGTCGCCGCCGAATGCCGCGATGTTCCCCTGCACCCACTTGAGGGCGGCGACCTGATCGAGCAGCCCGTAGTTGCCGGATGTGCCGGCCTCGGCGTTGAGCAAGGGGTGGGCGAGGAATCCGAGCGCCCCGAGGCGGTAGTTGATCGATACGAAGACCACGCCTTGGTTCGCGAGATGAGTGCCGTCGTAGCCGCGCTGATGGCCCCATCCCAGGGTCAGGCCGCCGCCGTGGATCCAGACCATTACCGGTAGCCCGTCGCCTTCGGCGGCGGTCGTCCACACGTTCAGGTAGAGGCAGTCCTCGGTGAGTTCGGGCAGATCCTCGCCCGTCATCCGCGCCAAGACCCCTGCCTGGTGACAAACACCGCCGAATGTGGTCGCGCCGCGGACCCCTTCCCACGGTGCGACCGGCCCGGGCGGTCGCCACCTCGCTTCGGCCACCGGCGGTGCCGCGTAGGGAATGCCGCGGAAGACCCGCAATGCGGAATCGGCTTCACTCTCGCCTTCCACGAGTCCGGTATCCAGGGGAACGGGTTTCGCCAGCGGACTCGACGTGGTCAGGACGCCGAGCAGAGCGCCAGGCACAAGTGTTTTGACATGGGGTTTCCTCGCATGGAATACGTTGCGGTTGTTGCGGTTGGGGTTGGTTCTTAGCGGGCGGTGTAGCCGCCGTCCACGGGCAGCACCACGCCATTGACGAAACTCGCTTCGTCGCTGACGAGAAACGCAACCGCGTCGGCGACCTCCTCGGCCGTGCCCAGCCGTCCGACGGGATGCAGGGACTCGAGGTAGCGCTTGGCGGCCGCGTTGTCGCGCAACCCGGCGGTCATCGGCGTTTCGATGTAGCCGGGGGCCACGGCGTTGACGCGCACGTTGCGGTTACCGTAGGCGATGGCGTACTGGCGGGTCAGGCCGGCAACGCCGTGCTTGGCCGCCACATAGGCGCCGACACCCGGATTCTGCGGAATCGCGTCCCCGGGTACCGGCGGACCGGCCAAGCCGACCAGTCCGGCGATGGACGCCGTCGAAACGATGACGCCGCCGCCGCGTTCGGCCAGCAACGGCGCGCCGTGGCGGAGTCCGTAGTAGACCCCGCTCAGGTTGATCGCAATGGTGCGGTCCCAGTCGCCGTCGCCGCCGATGCCGGCGTTGTTGAAGATCACGTCGAGGCCGCCGAGGTTCTCCACGGTCGTTGCCAGCGCCGCCTGGACCGCGCGCTCGTCGCTGACGTCGAGGGCGAGGAACGAGGCGCGGCCACCGGCGGCCCGCACGGTATCAGCCGTGGCCGCGGCGCCGTCGGCGTTGATGTCCGCACACATGACGGCGGCCCCCTCGGCCGCGAACTTCACCGCCGTGGCGGCACCGATGCCGCTCGCCGCGCCGGTGATGAGCGCGGCCTTGCCCGCCAGTCGCGACATGTCTTCAGTAGCCGGATCCGCCGCTGCCGCCCTTGGCGTCCATGCCGGCCACCGGGCGGTCCTTGGGCGCGCTGTCGTAGGCGCCGCGGAAGTCCCGGAACGGTCCGTCGCGCCACTCCAGGGCGGCCTTCAAGCCGTCCTCGCGAACGCGGCGCCCCCATTCGCGGCCGGCTTCGCGGGCGGAGGAGAGCGCCTGGATCTCGGTCCCCGAGTGCAGGCCGTCGCGGATGCCCATGGTCTCGTACTGTCGATTCACGGCGCGCTTCGAGTACATCAGCATTTCGTTGTCGACGTGCGCCATGCGGCGGGCGAAACGCTCGGTGAAGTCGGCCAAGTCGTCCGGCGCCACGGCGTAGTTGGCCCAGCCGAGCCGCGCCATCTCGGTGCCCGAGAACGAGTCGCCCACGTAGGCGAACTCGCGGGCCTTGCACGGCGGCATGTGCCACGGCGTCCACATCATGTCCATGGTGGTCATGGCGCGTACCGGTGGGTAGCCGATCTGGGCGTTGTCGGCGCAGATGCGGAAGTCGCACACGGAAGCGAGTTCGGTACCTCCCGCCAGGCAGTGTCCCTGGATTTGCGCGACCACGGGTTTGGCCAGTTCCCAGATGATCCAGTTGGTCATCACCACGTGACGCGCCCATTGGTTGTTGCCAGGGTGTGTGGACCCGGTGTCGGGCAGACCCGAGCGGGGGCTGACGAAGTCGTGGGTGTTGGCCGCCCTGGCCGGCGACAGATCGTATCCGGCGGAGAAGGAACGTCCAGCGCCGCGCAGGACGATGACGCCGATCTCGTCGTTGCTCTCCGCTTCCCGCATGGCGTCCATGACTTCGCCGCGCAGGTTGTTGCTGAGCGCGTTGAGCTTCTCAGGACGGTTGAGCGTGACGAACGCCAGGCGTCCGTCGGTCTCGTAGAGGATGTCGGTGTAGGTCATGTCCCTTCCTTACACGTCTTGGCAGGTCTTGGTTCGACCGCCTATCTTAGCCCGTTGAAGTTCGTGGAGTCGTTCGAGATTGAGATCGATCTTGCCTTGCGCCGACCAGGTTGCCTGTTCGGAGTTGATGGCGTTGACGTTCTCGAACACCGTCAAGAGGCCGATGCGTCGCTCGCGGCTGAACACCTTGAGGGTGCGGCCGACGATCTCCCATTCGAAGTCGCCATGGACGCCGTTGTACTCGGTCACGTTCTCTCCTTTGGTTCCAGGTTCTCCAAGAGCGCGACGATCTCGTCGTGTCCCCGTCGTTGCGCCCATGCCAACGGCGTTGCCCACGCAGCGCCTTCCGGCAACTCGGGATCGAAGCCGGTGGCGAGCGCGAAGCGGACGAACTCGGTCTGACCCGAGCGTGACGCCCAGCCGAGCGGCGTGGAGCGGTACTCCTCGTCGACGGCGTTGGCATCGGCGCCGTACTCGAGGAACAACCGTGCCTTGTCGATCGCACCGTGCTGGGCGAGGTGGTGGAGAGGCCGCACGCGTTGCCAGTTGGGAAGGTCGGGATCCATGCCGTGGTCGAGCAGTAGGCGTGCGAGGTCGGCGGATCGCCACAGGTACGTCTGGCAGATCGTGACCGAAGCCGGAACCCGCAGGCCCCGGGCCAGTAGCAGCCGGACAAGCTCCTCGTGGCCTGCGGAGATGCCGAGAGTGAAGCCCTCCGCCACCCGGACGTCGGTGAACAAGTCGGGCTTCGCGTCGAGCAGCGCGGCGATGGTGTCGATGTTGCCTTCGTAGACGTGCTGGGAGAGGGGCACCCTGCCGCCGTGCCGGTACATCAGGGCGCGCATGGCGGCGTCGGCCGCCGAGCCGGTGGGCGTCCCGGAGGATTCCACATCGGCGTTGGGATCCGCGCCTGCCGCGAGGAGCCGTAGTGCAACCTCCCGATAGCCGCGATGGGCGGCGGCCCACAGCGCGTAGCCCTTCGGACAGTTGGGGCCTTCCTCGAGATTGGGATCGGCGCCGGCGGTCAGCAGCTGATCGACGATCGCCCCGTGGTCGCGTTCCGCCGCCGCCGACAGCGGTCGCTTGCCGCCCGATTCCCGGTCGTTTGCCAGTTGGTCATCGGCGGCGAGGAGTTCGCGGACTCGTTCCTCGTCGCCCAACGCGGCGGCCACGGTGATCGAATAGTGCGCGCCCCTGGCCAGCAGCCGTCGGGCCATGGCGTAGTCGTTGCGCTGCGCCCAATACGGGTGATGCCAGAGTGCGAGCACGACGGGACGGAACCCCGTCCCACCCAGGCGGTCGTCGCTGCTGAACCCGGAGGCGTCCACGTCCGCGCCGAGATCCAGCAGCCGATCGACCAGGTCGCCGTTGCCCGACTGCACCGCGTAGTGGAGCGGCCTGCGGCCCAGATGGTCGCCGCGATGGACGAGGTCCGGCTCTCGCGCGACGAGCATTTCGACGGCACCGATGCCGCCTTCGGCAGCGGCGTCGTGGATGGCGTGCCGGTCGCCCGTCGAGGCGACCTGGCGCTGCAGTTCGCCACGCAGCACGTTGGCGACCTCGCCGTGGCCCCGGTCCAAGGCCACCTCGAGCAGCGTCTCCTGCGAGAGCGATCGGTGGAAGATGTCGGCGCCGGCGTCGATCAGCAATCGCACGGCGTCGACGTGGCCTTCGCGGACGGCGAAGTGAAGGGGATGGGTGTACCAGAACTCCGCCTCGACCAGCGTCGGGTCGGCGTCGAGCATCCTGCGAAGCCGGGCGGTATCGCCGTCACGGGCGGCGTTGAGGATCTGCCAGATGTCCTCACCCCGCCACCGGCCCGTCCAGTCCAACTCGTCGGGCGGCAGTTCGTAGGGCCGCAGCAGCGTGGGCGCTGGCTTCAGCGTGGGCACCGACATTCAGTGCGTCCGACTGACGACCATGTGCGCCAGCTCGGTCAACTCGCGCGCCTGCTTGCCGAAGGTCGCCAGATGGCCGCACGCTTCACCAAAGCGATGCTGCGCCTCGCGTTTCGCGGCGTCGAGACCCAGGGCGGAGACGTAGGTGGATTTGCCCTGGCGCTGGTCCGAGCCTTGGGGTTTGCCGAGCACCTCAGTCGCGGTCGTCGCGTCAAGAACGTCGTCGTGGATCTGGAAAGCCAGGCCGATCTCGGCGCCGAAGCGGTCCACGGCGTCGAGTTCGGATCCCGAGAGTTTGCCGGCCGTGGCGCCCATGGCCAGCGATGCATGGAGCAGGGCACCCGTCTTGCGGCGGTGAATCGCCTCGACCTCCGCGAGGGACAAGGACCTCCCTTCGCCCGCCATGTCCAGCGCCTGGCCGGCCACCATGCCGCCGGGGCCGGCGGCCTTGGCCAGTAGACCCACCCAACGCCGGGCGGTGTCGGCGTCGACGGCGTCGTCGATGAGGACTTCGAAGGCCATCGCCTGCAGGGCGTCGCCGGCCAGGATGGCCGTCGCCTCGTCGAACTGAATGTGCACGGTTGGCCGTCCGCGGCGCAGGTCGTCGTCGTCCATCGCGGGGAGGTCGTCGTGGATCAACGAATAGGCGTGGATCAGCTCGACCGCAACCGCCGCCTGGTCGAGCACGGTGTCCGGCGCATCGGCGAGTCTGCCTGCGGCGTAGACCAGTCGCGCTCGGATGCGCTTGCCGCCGCCGAGCGCCATGTGGCGCATGGCCTCGGCGAGGCGTTCGGGACTGTCATCCAACCGGAGCACGCGCTCCAGGGCTGCGTCGACACGGTCCACATCGTTCACCGGGAGCTTTCGACCACTAGCTGTGGGAGCCAGCCAATCTATGGTGAACGGGGCTCGCAGGCAAGCGTGGGTATGCCGCGTCGCGCCGCGTCGCGGGTGGGTTGATGTTCGCGCGCCGAGAAAACCGTAAACTTCTGCGGATGGACACCGACAACGGCGACCTCAGCCCGCTTGCCCGGGCCGAAGCGCTGGCACCGATGGTCGCCGCCGCAGCGGACGACATCGATGCCGGTCGCGAATTGCCACCGCCACTGGCTGACGAAATCAAGGACAAGGGCTTGTTTCGCCTCCTCGTGCCACGTTCGGTGGGCGGCGAGGAGATGGACTGGGTCGACTATCTCGACGTTGTGCGCACCATCGCCTATGCCGACGGCAGCACCGGCTGGTGTCTCAACCAGGGTGCGGTGTTCGCCACGACCTCTTGCCGGGCGCCCGAGGCGTTGGCGGGCGAGGTCTGGGGGGATCCGAGAACCGTGGTCGCCAACGGACCTCCCCAGGGTGCTGTCGAGGTCAAGACCGTTTCAGGTGGATTCCGTCTCACCGGTCGTTGGTTGTTTTCCAGTGGTTGTCGGCACGCGAATTGGATTGCCGCGGTGTCCGGTGGTCGCGGTGAACCACCCCGCCTGCACCTGCTGCCGCGCGACGACGTGGAGTTCGTCGACGTCTGGCAGGTGAGTGGGCTGCGCGGCACCGGCAGCTTCAGCTTCCGCACCGAAAACCTGTTCGTCCCCGAAGCCCACACCATGCGTCTCGACGTGCCGCCGCGGGAACCGGGGCCGGTCTACGTCATTCCCCAAGGGTTGCTGTTCGCTTGCGGTTTCGGCTGCGTCGCGCTGGGGGTGTCCCGCGCAGGACTCGATGCCACCATTGAGCTATGCAGCGACAAGCGACCCCGGTTCGGCTCTCGGCCCCTGTGCGAGGATCCGGTGATCCAGCAGCGGATCGGCAAGGCCGAAGCCCGGTGGCAGGCGGCCAAGGCGCTGTTGTTCGACTCGGCCGCAACGGTCTGGCGGTCGGTGTCGGCGACCGGACGAATCACCCTGGAGGAGCGCATCCAGCTGCGCATGGCGGGAACCCACGCCATCCGGGAGTCGGCCGGGGTGGTCGACATCGCCTACAACCTGAGCGGCTCGACGGCGATCTTCCACGACCGGGCCATTCAGCGACGTTTCCAGGACGCGCACGTCATCACCCAGCAGGTGCAGGGCCGCGAAGCCCACTACGAGACGGCGGGACAGTACTTCCTTGGCCTGGATCCGAAAGGCGTGATCTGACCGCTACGAGCGTTTCGGTCGGCCTCCTGGTCGCCCCCCGCGCGGACCGCCACCCATACCGCCGGCTTGGCCCATGCCGCCCATGCCGCCACCCATTCCGGGTCCACCCATGCCGCCTTCCATGCCTCCCTCGATCGGGGTGTCTGGAAACGGCTCGTCGTCGCCGCCGGGCTCGGCCCAAGGCATGCGCGGTTTCGGTTTCTCGTCCTTCTCGCCGGCGAGTTCGGCGGCCACCTTGCTGTCCTGGAACTGCAGTTCGTGCAGGGTGTAGTAGATGCCCTGTTGGGCGATCAGCTCGTCGTGGGTGCCGAGTTCCTTGATCACGCCGTGGTGCAGGACCAGGATGCGGTCGCATTCCTGGATGGTCTGCAGACGGTGGGCGATGATGATCGAGGTACGACCTTCGGTGAGCTTGTGCAGGGCGTCCTGGATGATGAGCTCGGTGCCCGTGTCGATGCTCGAGGTGGCTTCGTCGAGCACCAGGATTTCCGGGTCGGCGGCGAGTACCCGGGCGAAGGCGAGCAACTGCTGCTGGCCCTGGGACAGGTTGTGGCCCCGTTCCGCCAGTTCGGTGTCGTAGCCGTCCGCCAACTCCTGGATGAAGGGATCCGCGTTGACCACTCGCGCGGCCCACCTGACGCGTTCGTCGGAGACCTCGGGACTGTTCAGCGAGATGTTCTCGGCCACCGTGCCGGAGAAGATGTGGAAGTCCTGTAGGACGACACCGACGCGCTTGCGCAGGTCGCTGCTGGCGATGTGGTTCACGTCGGTGCCGTCAAGGAAGATCATGCCGTCGTCGAAGTCGTAGAACCGGGCGAGCAGGCGGATGATGGTGCTCTTGCCCGAGCCGGTGGGTCCGACGATGGCGAGTTTCTCGCCCGCGCCTATGTCGAAGGAGATGCCCTTGAGCACGTCCTCGCCACCCGGATACGCGAAGTGCAGGTCGCGGAACACCACCTCGCCGTTCAACCGCTCCGGCAGTTGGACGGGGTTTTCGGGCTCGTGCAGTCGCTCGTCCCAGTCCAGTGCCTGGAACACCCGCTCGCCGGACGCCATCGCCCTGAACAGGGTGTTGAAGAAGTAGCCGACGCTGGAGACCGGCCCGATCATCATGTTGAGGTACGTCGTGAACAGGGTGAGGGTTCCCAGGCTGATCGACTCCTGTACCACCAAGCCGCCCCCGTACCACAGCAGGGCGACGGTGCCGAGACTCGTCAGACTCGTGTTGAACGTCTCGAAGGTGATCTCGTAGGGAACGGCGCGGAACTCCTGGTGCCGATTGTCGCGGTTGAGTTCCCCGTACTCCGCCATGTTCATCTCTTCGCGACCGGAGAGCTGGACGACCTCGATCCCCATGAGGTCTTCCTGGATGTATTGGTTCAGCGCCGAGACGGAATCGCGGATCTTGCGAAAGATCTCGCGCATGAACATGCGGAAAAAGTAGGTCGCCACCGCCGCGACCGGGATCATAGCGAGCCCGATGAGAGTCAGATTGGGGCTGAAATGCAGCATGATGGCCAGCGAGAAAAAGAACGGCATGACGATTCCCGCCCGGGAGACGAAGCCCGTCAGCAGTTCGAACAGGTTCTCGATGTCGTTGGTCACCCGGGTCATCACCCGGCCTACGGCCACGTGGTCGTAGAACGACGCCGGCTTTCTCTCCAACGACGCGAACAGGTCGATGCGCAGGTCGCGCAGGGTCTTCAGCGCGCCGCTGGAGAGCAGCAGCTGCTGCGCGACGCCCATGAACATCTGCACGAGGAAGATGGCGATGTAGAACAGCACGGCGGCCGCCAGCGGCTGGATGGACAAGACGTCCACCATCCAGTTCAGCGCATCGACTAGTCCGTAGTCGGGCATTTCGGCCGCGGGGTTCGGCACGAGAATCTCGTCGATGAGGATCCGATTCTGGACCACGGGCATCAGCGTGCCCAGCAACGAAGCCACGACCACCAGCACCGCGCTGGCGATCAACGTGAGTCGGTATGGCTTCGCCCACTTGAGAAAGCGCATGAAGAGGCGCGTGTTCAGCGCCTGGTGCGTCAGTTCGGCGTCGAACGCCGAGTAGTTGCGCGCCGGCTGCGTGCGCGTGGCGGAACCGTTCACGAATCATCCCTTTTAGCAGCGAGAGTAGCAGCGAGAGTGGCAGCAAGAGCGGGTTCCTCGTCGTCGGTCTCGAGGTTGTGCAGCAGCTGGCTCTTGCGCGAGCGGTCCCGTTCCTGGTTGCTCTGCACCGCCTCGAGCTCGGCGTAGTAGCCGCCCTTGGCGAGCAGCTCCTCGTGGGCACCGGTCTCCAACACCCGGCCATTGTCGATCACGTAGATGCGGTCGGCATGGCGCGCGGTGGACACCCGGTGGGAAATCAGCACGGTGGTCTTGGCGCCCCGGAGTCGTTCGAGGCCGCCGAGTATTCGGTCCTCGGTTTCGGTATCGACGCTCGAGAAGCAGTCGTCCAAGAGCAGCACCTTGGCATCGCGGATCAGGCCGCGCGCCAAGGTGGCGCGTTGCTTCTGGCCTCCGGACAGGGTGATGCCGCGCTCGCCGACCGCGGTGTCGAGACCCTCGGCGAAGTCGCGGATCGTCGGCTCGAGCCCGGCCGCCTCGACGGCGTCCCAGATCGGCTCGTCGCCCCGGCTCGGATCGTCGTAGGTGAGGTTCTCGCGCAGCGTCGCCGAGAACAGGAACGGGTCCTGCGGCACCAGCGTGACGATCTCGCGGAGCTTGCGTACGGGGAAGTCGCAGATGTCGTGATCGTCCAGGAAGACGCTGCCCTTGGGCGTGTCGAGGAGTCTCACCGCGGCCTTCAGGATGGTGGATTTGCCGGAGCCGACGCGGCCGAGCAGCGCGACGGTCTCGCCGGGGTCGACATGTATGTCGATGTTGCTGATGGTGGGCCGGGGGGCGCCGGGATGGCGGTAGGAGAAGCCGCGGAACTCCAGCCTACCCTCGATCTCGGCGGCGGGTTGGAAGTGGGGATCGTCGACCACCTCCGGTTTGGCGTCGAGAATCTCGAAGATGCGTTCGGTACCGGCGGCGGCGGCGACGAACATGGACAGCGAATAGCCGATCTGGGTGACGGACATGGTCACCATGCCGAGGTAGAAGGAGAACGCCGTCCACGTCCCCACCGTGAGTTCACCGGCGAGCACCAGCGAGCCGCCGTAGAACATGATGATCAGCGGCGAGACGTGGGTGGTCGTCTGCATGCCCACATCCATGAAGGCCTGGTAGCGGGTGGCGCGGTAGCACTTTTGCGCGTAAACGGTGCTCGAGCGCTTGAAACGGTCGATCTCGTGGTCTTCCTGGGCCATGGCCTGGATGGTGCGGATGCCGTTCAGGTTTTCCTGGGCGAAGGAGGTGACGGCCGCCATGGCCTCCTGGCGTTCACGGTAGTAGGGGTACATGCCCCGCGCCATGGCCCAGCCGACCATGCCGACGAAAGGCAGGGGGATCAGCGCCCAGCCGGTCAGACCCGGTGCCATGTAGAGCATGTAGGCGAGGCCCATTGCGAAGGTCATGATGGTCTGCACGATCATCACCCAGCCGAACGACGCCGCCATGCGCACCATGCGCACATCGTTGACGGCCCGGGACATCAGATCGCCCGTGCCGAAGCGGTTGAAGAAGGTGGGCCCTTGGAACTGGATATGGTTGAAGAACCGCTTGCGCAGGTCGTAGGTGATCGAGATGGAGATGCGCCGTAGTGCCCGGCGGGCGACGATGTAGATGCCGGACTGTATGAGCACGACGGCGAGGATCCCCAGCGCGGGCTTCACGTAGTTGGGCTCGATCTCGGCGTAGGCGAGGCTGTCCACGGCGGTGCGCATGAACTGCGGCACGTACATCATCAGCGCGCGTACGATCAGCAGTCCCGCAAGCGACAGCACCAGCACCCAGGCGTAGCGCTTGAGGTAGGGGAAGAGGCGCTTCAGGTGCCCGAGGTGCTTCATGGACGACCGTTCGCGCACGACTCCACCCCGGCGGCCCCCGTAGCTGCCGTAGCCGCCGTAGCCGCCGCCTTTCATGGCCATCGGCGGTCACCCTCTGGTGGCGGGGCATCGCCAACGGGCGACGCGGGGGTCGGGAAGGAATGGCGGCGCTGCGTAAGCCTAGCCCGCATTTCTCACCACGGGCCGCGATGATGCGCGCCCTTGCGGGCGCGTTCGAGGATTTTGGCCCCGTGCGAACGCGCTCCTACGCGCTTTAGCGCGCGCACGGGGCCAAAAGACCGGTGCGAGGGTGCCGCGCAAGCGCGGTATACGCGCGGCCAGCGCAGTCTGCAAATTCCGACACCTCGGGAATCCGACACAAGCAACTGATATTCGAAGCATATGTTGTTCGCACAAGCGACGTGGTGAGAAAAGCGGGCTGGGCAAAGCGGGGCGAGGTGTTGGAGTCGATCAACCATTCTACATCAATTCCGAATCCGGCCTCATTCCGGGCGTGGGTCCAGCGCGAGTCTGGTACGCTCAGGTGGATGATTGGACATCGCCGAACGCGGCCCGGCGGCCTGCACAGGTGACAGCGGCACGCCTGAGTCTTTACCAGAAGCGGACCCTCTACCGCGACGGGTTTGTCGTCCTGCGGGGATTTGTCGATGGACACCGCGTGGCGCAGGCACGGCGGCTGGTGCTGGAGGATCTGGACCGCACCCACGGTACCCGGGCCGAGGATCGAAAGACCCGGCGGCCGTATCCGGGGCTCTCCCCCGAGGTGGTCGGCCTGTTCAACGACACCGGACTCCGGGAGGTCATCGAAGAGGCGCTGGGCCCGGTCGACGCAGCCCGGGCTTGCCAATTGGCGACCCGGCTGCACGCTGAGCCGGGGGATTACGTGAACGAGTCCGGCTACCGCGACCGCGACACGCCGTTCCTTGGCTGGCACGGTCACCTCGATGGCCTGTGGAACGGTGCCACCCGCATCCACCAGCACGTCGGTCGCGCCATGACTCGCGAAGAGACCGAAGCCTGGAACCAGGAACCGTCCACCAACGGTTGTCGAAGGGCGTTTCCGGACCTCGGGTCCAACCTCACGAATTTTGCGGCCCTCGTTGCGGTCGCTCTATCGGATCAGACCGCCGAAGGCGCCGGCAACTTCGGTGTCCTGAAGGGCGCACACCACCACATCGAGCGCTTCTTCCAGGACCAACGCGAGGCGGGAGGACCCCTCGGTCCGGATGGTCCCGAGTGGAAACGCATCGACAGCGACGCTCCCAACGGCTGCGGGCTACGGCACTATCCCGAGGCGGTGCGAGCCGCGTTCTCGAAAGATGCGCAGCGCACGCCCGATGGCAGGCTCTGGCCGAAGCCGACCCTGTTGCGCCTGGCACCGGGCGATGCCGCCATCGTAATGCACGCGGTTCCCCACGGGGCAACCCGCGTCACGGGCCGGGAACCCCGCCTGATGGCTTTCTTCCGCGTGACCCCGCAAGCTCGCCCCGAGCCCAACCGCACCTGCTATCCGGATGCCCTGTGCGACATCTGGCAGGAGTGGCCGGGCATGGCGGACGTGGTGGCCGAGGAACGCGGTACTTCGTAAACGCGCCCTGCCCGGTGCGAAGACTTACCGGATCAGCCGCCAAAGCTGCTGCAGCAACTCCCCTTCCATGAGCTCGTCGTAGCCTTCCCGGCGCGCGGCTTCGACCGCCGCCTGATACTCGACGATCGAGATGGCGACGCTACCAGTCAATATGTCGACTTCGTCTTCCAGATTCTCGATACGCCGGTTGTTGGAATCGACCTTGTCGCGCAGGCGTTCCTTCTCCTCGTCGTCGAGGTCGCCGGAACGAATGGACGCCTCGGCATCGGCGATTTCCGACTCCAAGTCGTCGATCGTGTTGCGCGCGAAATCGATCGAGTCGTTGCTCTGGCGTAGCTCGGTCAGCGTCGTGAACACCGCGTGCCCGAGTTGGTGTGCGCGTCGGTGTCCGGGGTCGAGCGCAGCGGGACAGACCGGTTGGTACGGAGCACCGGCGCGTCCTTTCTGATAACCGTTGGCCTCGGTGCAGTAACGGGCGAGTCCGCGCTCGCGGCCGTCGAGGTACGCCTCGGAGTCGGGGACCACGCCGTAGTCCGCACATTGGCGGCGATACCGGTTCAGTTCGGCGATCGAACGGCCCTGTTCACCGTCGGCCTCGCCCATCACCGCCCAGTCCGCCGACAGGCAGTCGGCCTCCGAGAGCGTGGCGCAGCCCTGCAGCGTAGCGAGCAGGGCCAACGTGGCACCGAACCCGACAAGGTGCGGCTTGATCCCGTGATTCAGCATGGGTCCTAGTGTATTCCCGTTGAGGGTGGGTGTCCCTCTTTCGCCTCCTGAGGGTGGGTGTCCCTCTTTCGCCCTCTTTCGCCTCGTTGGGCTTGGGGTTTGCCGACAACGCTGGTAACTTCCGTCGTTCGGGACTCGATGCTGGGTCTTTTGTGTTGTCCGGCCAGCGGCCGGCAATTGGGAGAGGGGGATGATCGCGCATGGTGCAGGCGTCGCGACCTGCGGGCGCGTTGGAGACAGCGCGCGCTTCAGCGCGCGTTCGCGCTTTCGGGCACGTTTGCGCTTTAGCGCACGTTCGCGATTGCTACGCACTGTCGTCCGGGGCCAATTGTTGTCCGACCCGTTGAGGCCGCACGCAAAGGGATCGGCGACGACATGTTGAACCGTCTCTACGCCCAAGTCCTTGGGCTACGGCAGAAGTGGCACGACCGCCACCCGCCCAGCACCCGGGCCGATCTCGAAGCGAACCGACGACGTGCACGGGCGTTGCCGATGTTCCGCGAGGGCGAAATTCCCCCGGAACGGGATCGCGACGTCAGCCAGGACGACAGCGGGTTCAAGGACGTCGTACGACTCCTCTTCCGGTCGTGGCCGTATATCCGCCCGCAGTTGCTTGGTCGCTGGTGGTACCCGGGGCGTGGCACGGATGAGGAAGTCGCCGACCTGGTGAGTGGCGACGGCTACCAATTCGGGTACGCGCCCTTCTTCGTCGCGCTGGTCGCCGCCCTCGGGCCGATTACGGGCTGGGTGCCGGCGACCTTCGACTGGCCGATGTACCTGCTCCACGGACCCGTGGTGGCCATGGTCGGGGCGATGTTCGCGATGGCCTTCGCCCATGGGCGCATCCAGCTCATCGGCACGGGAGTCCTGGTGCTCGCCGGCATCGGCACGAACGTGTCGGCCAGCTTCTTCATCGACGGCTACGCGTCGAGCCTCTACGGTGCGGCCGTGACCGTGTCCTGCATCGCTGGCTGGATGCTGCAGTTCCGCTTGCGCGAAGGCCGCATCGAATACCGCGTCAGGGTCGGCGCGCACCTCGTGTACTTCTACGCCATCAACTTCACGCAGCGCTTCATCGCCTTGGCGCTCGGCGTGATCCTCGCTGATCTGCTGAACCAGAACCTGCTGCAGGCGGAGCCGCTATCGCCGGCGCTGGCGAATCTGTTCGGCCTGCCCGAGTGGACCCAGGCGTACGTCGGCGAGTTGACCGACGAACAACGCCGGGAACTGGTGTGGATCTACGTCTACCTCGCCTTGGGGTCGCACCTGGTGCAACTGCCGCTCAGGATCATCAATCCGTACTACCACATGTGGATCATGCAGCGCATCAATCAGGATCTGCGGGTGGCGCTGATCTCACGCTGGCATCAGCTCTCGCTCAGCTACCACAGCGAGCACCGCACCGGCGACGCGATCTTCCGCATCTACCAGGACAGCGCCATGGTCACGGCGGTCATCGGCCAGCTGATCAACATGACGCTCGCGCTGATGAGCTACTACAGCTGCGTGGCGCTGGTGACGCTGTTGAGCCCCTGGCTGGGCCTGGCGGCCGGGGTGCTGGTCATTCCCGCACTGGTCTGGGCGCAGTGGGCGATGCCGCGGATGCGAACCCGCACACTGGTCTACCGGGCGGCGACCTCGGATGTCACCTCGACCATCCAGGAGGGGTTCGGCGGCATCCGCCTCGTCAAGGCGTTCGGCACCGCGGAACGCCTTCAGCGCCGCCTGGAGGAGGATTCGGTGGTCGCCTTCAACGCCGCCTTCCGCGTACGTCACCTGATCGCCATCGTCACCATCGTCATGTATTCGGTAGCCGCCATGTTCGTCGCGGGTAGCAGTTCGTTCATGGCCTGGTGGGCCAACCAGGGCGAGCCCGCCTGGGCGTTGGAGTTGATCGCGCTCGTCGGCATCAGCTTCGTCGCATGGAACCTGGCGAGCTTCAGCTGGACGCGGGATCAGTTCCACGAGGCCACCGGCGACATCCGCCTGCTGCTACGGGACTGGATGACTGCCCAGGACATGGCCATGGGCTTGAGGCGTGTGTTCGACATCCTCGATATCGAACCGGACGTTCAGGACCGGCCGGACGCGGTACCGATGACGGCCTTCGAGCGGGAAATCCGTTTCGAGGATGTCGGTTTCGCCTACGAGAGCGACCGGCCGGTACTCGAGGGCGTGAGCTTCGCGGCGAGACCCGGATCCATCACCGCCATCATCGGCCCCACGGGTTCCGGCAAGAGCACCCTGATGGCACTCCTGCTGCGGTTGTTCGATCCGAACCGCGGCGCCATCACCATCGACGGCAAGCCGCTCGACGCCTTCCAGGTTGATTCGCTGCGCGCGAACATCGCCATCGCCCTGCAGGAGAACGTGCTGTTCGCCATGTCCGTCCGCGACAACATCCGCTATGCCGCGCCGGGTGCGGACGATGAGCGCGTACGGGATGCCGTGCGCGTGGCGGCCATGGACGACTACGTGGCCGCACTCCCGAACGGCCTCGACACCGTGCTCTCGGATCGTGGCGGCAAGCTGTCGAGCGGCCAGCGCCAGCGCCTCTCCATCGCCCGCGCCGTGGTTCGCGACACACCGATCCTCGTTCTCGACGAGCCGACGGCGGCCCTCGACGCGGCCACCGAACATCGCGTCATGCAACGCCTTGCCCAATGGGGTGAGGATCGGGCGATCTTCCTGATAACCCATCGCATTTCGACCATCCGACGTGCCGACAACATCGTCTATCTGGACGGTGGCCGCATTGTGGAGAGTGGCGACCACGACGCCCTGATGGCGCGGGAGGACGGTCGCTACCGCGCCTTCGTCGAGGCGGAATCCACGCTCATCGATACGGCGCGCAGTTTGCGGGAAGGTGCCTAGGCAGATGACCGAGACCTCCGTCAAACCTTCGCGCAAGCCCTCCCGCCGAGAACAGGAAGAGGCCCTCGACAGCCGTACGAGTCGCATCGACACCCACACCAAGATCGGCGAGTGGGAGGCGTTGCGCATCATCGGACGCAGTGCGGCGTACATACGTTACTTCCCGATGCGCTACACCGTGAAGTTCGTCATGAAGCTCGGTGCCTACATCATCGGACTGGGACTCCTGCCGTGGCCCACGAAGATGCTTACCGACCATGTCGTGCTCGGGATTCCGATCGAGGAGGCGACGGACTATCCGCCCTATTGGCGACCGGTCATCGATTTGTGCCAGGGATGGTCGGCGCTGGAGATCCTGGCACTGTTGCTCGGTATCGGCGCAGCACTGGTGCTGCTGATCGGCCGCTATGTCACCGGCTACAACGACGACGTCAATGTGGGCCTGGTGCAGGGCCACGACTATGCGACGCAGGTGGAGAACAAGATCCACGGTGGCGGCAGCACCTTCGGGGGCCTTTGGGGCTACGTCGAGTTCAAGATCGAGTCGCGCCTCACCCAGGCGCTGAACCACACGCTGCGGGCGCAGTTGTTCAGCCGCATCGGATCGCTGTCGTTGACGCAACTCGAGGACCAACGCATCGGCGACTCGATCTACCGCGTGCTCTACGACGCCCCACAGATCAACGAGGTGTTCTACGAGATCACCCACACGCCGTTGATGTCCTCTTTCCTCTACGCCCAGGCGATGCTCACGACCATCGCCACCTATTCCTACTCGGACATGCCCGAGATGTTCTGGATGACGGCGGCGTTGTTTCCGACCTGGTTCGCCATCTCGCTTCTCTTCACGCGGATCGTGCGCCGCCGCGGCCAGGCGGCCCGCGCGGCGGGCTCGATCACCACGGGCACGATCGAGGAAGGCATGGACAACGTGCTGGCCGTGCAGAGCCTCGGCAGCAACGCCAAGGAGCGCGACCGCTTCGACGCCGACAGCAAGGAATCCTTCCGCTGGCATCGAGCCGTGTCGCTGATGTGGATGATCATTCCCCAGGTGCTCGACACGCTGGTCGCGCTCATCCAGACGGTGTTCTTCGTCCTGCTGATCAATCTCATCATCGACGACCGGCTGTCGCCCGGCGACTTCGCGGCCATGTTCGTCTTCTGGGGCTACCTGATGGGACCCGCCAGGGCGCTCGGCTATTTGTGGATACGCTTCCAGGACAACGTCGCCGGCATGCGGCGGGTATTCGCGATGATGGACCTTCCGGCGGAAGCCGACCGCGGCAGGACGGAATTGCCGCCGATCACCGAAGGCATCGTCATGCGCGATGCGGGCCTCGTCTACCCGGACGGTCGGCGTGCGCTTGAAGGCGTGGACTTGGAGGTGCGGATCGGCCAGATCGTCGCCTTTGTCGGCCCGACGGGGGCCGGCAAGACCAGTCTGGCGTACCTGATCCCGCGCTATCACACGGCCACGGAAGGCGAGATCCTGATCGACGGCCAGAATGTCAACGACGTGACCCTCGAGAGCCTGCGCCGCCAAGTGACCTACGTGTTCCAGGAGACGCAGCTGATCTCCGAGTCGATCCTGGACAACATCCGCTACGGCAAGCCGGACGCCGAGCTCGCGGAGGTCGAGCGGGTTGCGCGCATCGCGGGTATCCACGACTTCGTCAGCACCCTCCCGGAGGGTTACCACACCAAGCTCGGCGGTGCCGCGGCCAGCAAGCTCTCCGTCGGTCAGAAGCAGCGCATCTCCATCGCCCGCGGACTACTCCGCGATTCCCGGGTGTTGATCCTCGACGAACCAACCTCCGCGCTCGACCCGGAGACCGAGCAGTACCTCGTCGCATCGCTGCACGAAGCCGCCAAGGACCGCCTGGTCATCATCATCGCCCACCGCCTGTCGACCATCGCCCACGCGGACAAGATCGTGTTCCTGGAAGCAGGGCGGGTCATGGAGCAGGGTAGCCACGACGAGCTGATCGCCCTGCCCGAGGGACGCTACCGCGAGTTCGTCGAACTGCAGACGACCGCTGCCGATTCGTAGGCACTGCTCGGTCTGAGGCAGAGGACGTCGACCGTCCGCGATCGCCCGGACGCGTCAGTGCCGGCCACACCACCGCTCGGTTGATAGTGTCACGGGGTACCGTTGCTCACTCGGGATGCCGCGATGCGAAAGTCGAAGTTGGTGCCGTTGGCCTGAATTCGGCGCCGTCCGGGCATCGGGGAGTTACGAGCCGGCGACGCCCCAAGGGTCCACGGTTCTTACTCCCAAGGGCGCAAAGTCGACGACATTGCGGGTCACCACAACTAGGCCGTGAACCAGCGCGGTCGCCGCGATCAGCGCATCCCTCTCGGGTCGAGGATCCGGAACGTGCAGGGCGGCACCGCGCCGGGCCACCTCCGTATCGATCGGCAGGATGCGTTCGGCGAACGCCTGCAGAACATGTTCATCGAGCCATCGGCGGAGGATGACTGCCTGGTCCGGATCCCGTCGAGCGATACCGAGCACGCCCTTTTCCAGTTCCAGGATCGTTACCACCGAGACGAAAACGCTGGATGTTGACACGCCGCTCGACCACGCGAGTACGTTCTGGTCGATCCGCGGTGTTCGAGCCTTGCGCAGTTCCGAGACGACATTGGTGTCGAGCAGGAACACTCACGACAGGTCGGTGTACGTGGTCACGTCGCCAAGGCGGGGTGGGTCGAAGTCGAACTCGGCCGCGTCCGGCATCGACAGCAGATCGCCAAGGCTCGCCTCGCGATCCGTGATCTTGCCATAGTGTTCGACGGTCAGGAGCACATGGGCAGGGCGACCACGATCCGTGATGAACACCGGTCCCCGGTGCGCGTCTCTCTTTGCCTTGCTGACGTCCCGGTTGAACTCGCGGCTGCTCATGGTCGACGTCATTGCATTCCTCGGGTAGCCCACCCAGAAGAAGGTACGTTACTACTTTTAGTCGTCGAAGACCAACGAGTTGGTGTCGTTGGCCTACACCGATGCCGTGGTCTGGAGTTCAACGAACTCGCGGTAACGGCCGCCTTCCTTGGCCAGTAGCTCCCGGTGGCCACCCTGCTCGGCGACGCGACCGTCCTCCAGGAACACGATCTTGTCGGCGTTGGCGATGGTCGACAGCCGATGCGCGATGATGATGACCAGCCGGTCCTTGGCGGCCTCGTGCAGCGACTGGACCAGGTATTCCTCGGTCTCGGGGTCGAGGGCGGACGTCGGCTCGTCGAGGATGAGGATCCGCGAGTCGCGCAGCAGACCCCGGGCGATGGCGATGCGCTGCTTCTGGCCCACCGAGATCTTGCTGCTGGTCACCGTTCCGAGTTCGGTCCTGTAACCGTCGGGAAGCGACATGATGAAGTCGTGGATACCGGCGATCTTCGCCACCCGCTCGATCTCGGACTGAGGTGCGTCCGGCTTGCCGTAGCGGATGTTGTCGAGGATCGAGTCCCGGAACAGCTGGGTCTCCTGGAAGACGTAGGTGACCTGGCTGCGCAGACTGTCGAGGGTCAGATCGTTGACGCGATGGCCGTCGATCCGCACCTCGCCTTCGGTGGCCTCGTGGAAGCGGGGGATGAGGTAGGCGAGGCTGGTCTTGCCGGCGCCGGTGGGGCCGACGAAGGCGACGATCTCGCCCACGCTGGCGTCGAGGTCTACGTCTTCGAGCGCACGTCGGCCGTCGGGATATACCAACCCGGCGCCGCGCATCGTCACGCCTTCGCGAATAGGCGGCAGCGTCTCGTGGCCGAGGTCGTCCTCCGGGGGCAGGTCCATCATGGCGAACACGCGCCGCATCGCCGCGACGTTGTCCTGGAACCGGATCCAGATCCAGGCGAGTTCCTGGGCGCGGCCTCGGAGCTGGCCGATCATGCCGAGCAGGACGCCGAAGTCGCCGACGGAGAGCTGACCGTCGAACACCATGAACAGGACGTAGCAGAAGAAGAACAACTCGATGATCTGGTTGAAGGCGCCGTTGACCCAACCAATGCACATCCACACCAGCGACTGGATGCGGTGTCGCTTGAACGACTCGCTGCTGTCGCCGCCGAACCGGCCCCGTTCCTTCTTGTTGCCGCCGAGACTCTGCACCGCGAGGACGTTGTCCATGCCTTCCTCGATAGTGCTCGTGGTCAGTGCGCCGGCGGCCCTGGCGGCTTGGCCGCGTCGGCGCACCATGGGCGCGAACAGGGACGACACGCCGAACCATAGCGGCAGGATGACCACCGTCATCCAGAGCAGTTCGGGGACCGTGGGATAGGCGCTCAGCATCGTCAGCGCGGTGACCATGAACAACGTGGTCGTCATCACCGGGGTGTGCACGATCTGGTAGAAGATCTCGTTGATCTGGGGGGTGTCGTAGAGCACCCGGTAGATGGAGTCCCCGATGCGCTGGTCTTCCAGGCGAGTGATGGACAGCCCCATGATGCGGTTGAAGACATGGGACCGGATGGTGTGGTTCAGCGCCTGGGTCAGGCGCATGTTCATCGTGAACTCCACGTACCCGTAGATCCCGCCGAGGCTGCTGTGGCCACCGTGCAGGGCGTTCTCGACGCTCGTCGCGTAGTCCCGGCCCTGCAGCAAGCCGGCCTCGACGTTGTCGCGGTAGCCGGGGTAGGCGCCCATGAGGAGCATCAGGCTGACCCCGACGATGGCGAGGAAGCTCATGATCTCGAACGCCGAGTAACCCTGCAGCATGTCCAGTACGGGGAGCATGTAGACCGGGTACTGCTTGGCTTCCTCGATGGGCACGCCGAGTACGACGTGATCGATCAGGATCTTGCCGAACCAGGTCAGCACGAAGATCGGTATCGCCTGGGCCACCCAGGTCAACACGAGCTTTACGATCGACCGGCCGACGAAGTAGCGCAGGTAGCTGGCCGCGCGCAGGATGATCCGCGCCGACTGCTTGTAGGTGATCGTCGTCTCGGTGTCGATCAGGCTCGCGCGCAGTTCGAGGTCCCGCTCCCGTTCGCGAAGCGTGCGCCTGCGACGCGGTGTGTCGACTGGGTCGGACATCGCTACGCGGTCCCCGTGAGGTGGGACTCGGCCTCCACGAATGCCCGGTAGCGGCCCTCCTCTAGCCTCATCAGGGTGTCATGGTCGCCGCTCTCGACGATGCGTCCGCCGTCGAGGTAGACGATGTTGTCGGCCCGGCGGATGGTCGATATTCGGTGGGTGATGATGAAGATCGCCCGATCGCGGCCCCATTCTGCGAGGTTCGTCATGACCCTTAGTTCGGTTGCCGCATCCAGTGCCGCCGTCGGCTCGTCGAGCACGAGAATCGGCGTGTCGCGCACCACCGCCCGGGCGATGGAGAGCCGTTGGCGCTGGCCCGTCGACAGCTTGCCGCCCCGGTCGGAAAGCACGGTGTCGAGACCGCGCGGCAGGCCGTTGACGTAGTCGTCCATGCACGCCACGCGCACCGCTTCGCGTACCGCGGCGTCGTCCGCACCCGGTGCGACGTAGCGGATGTTCTCGCGCACCGACATGGCGAACAGGACGTTTTCCTGGAGGGCGATGGCGATGTTGGCGCGCAGCGACTCGACCTGGTAGTCGCGCACGTCCCGGCCGTCTATCGAGATGGTGCCGCCTTGGGTGTCGAACAGGCGCAGCAACAACGTCATCAACGTGCTCTTGCCGGACCCCGTGGGCCCGATGATGGCGGTGACAGTTCCGGGCGCGGCGGAAAAACTCGCGTTGTCGAGCACGGGGCGACCGGGTTCGTATGCGAAGCGGACGTTGTCGAAGCGGATCTCGCGTTCGAACCGCGTCATCGGCACGGCGTTGGGCCGGTCCTTCACGTCAGGCTCGATATCCAGGATGTCGAACACGCGGCGCAGGCCCATGGCCATGTCCTGGGCCATCATCCAGCCACGTAGGACCCAGCGGATGTCACCGCTCGATTCCCTGAACTGGGCCTCCGTCCAACGGAACGTGGCCAGGTTCCAGATCACGTAGCTGAGACCGAGGAGGCCGATCAGCTCGGCGGCGAACACCGGATCCGCGCGATTCGTCCACATGGCCATGGCGAACTCGCCGCCGATGAAGAAGGTGGCGGCCAGGGTGTACATGATGATCGTGACGTAGGCGATCAGAATCCGCACCCGGTAGGCCGCGTTGAAGGAGATGACGGCGTCGTCCTCGAAGCGGCTCTGGGCCCGTTCCTTGGTGCCGAACGCCTTGATGAGCTTCATGGCGCTGAACGTCTCCTGGATCGTGGCGGTGACGTCGGAAGCCGCAGCACGGTAAGCCAATGCCCGCACACGCATCCGCGGCATCGCCCAGTAGGCCCACATGAAGGCGGGAATCAGCAGCGTGGCGGCCATCAGCCCCAGCCAGGGGCTCAGCAGAGTTACCAGGACCACACACGTGAGATAGCTTCCGGTAGCCAGCGTCATGGCGAGCAGATGGCCGATGACCGAGGTCACCATGGCGCTGTCCTGGTAGATGCGGAAGATCGAGTCGCCGGTGCGGTGGCCGCTGTGGTAGCTCATCGACAACTGGTGCCAGCGTTCCACCAGGGCAACGCGGAGGTCCTGGTTGATGTGCTGCATGATCCACAGGTTGTAGTAGGGATTGACGAAGCCGTTGAGCGGCGACTGCGTCACCCATATGAGCAGTTCGATCTTGATGTAGAGCCACATCAGTTCGACCTTCTGCTCCCGGGTCAATTCCTCGGCGGACGTGTAGGCCCACTCCGGCACTCCGAAGAACATCGCGATCTTCTGCAGCGAAGGCGCCAATGGCTCGCCCTGCAGGAGGTTTTGGTTGATGAGGTCGCCGAGGATCAGCGCCAGGGCCAGTGCCAGGAAGCGTTGCGCGAAGTTGATGGCGTAGTAGTACACCAGGTGGGTGGCCGCGCGCACCCGGAACTCAAGGCGGGTTTCGCCGTTGTTGCGGATGCGGAACTGGACCATCCAGCCGAAGATGCAGGCGGCGATGACCGCCGTGCCGTAGAGCTTCGGCGGCCAGCCGTCCATGAAAAAGCCGGAGAAGGTCACGACCCCGATTCCGGAAAGGATGACGGCCGCGATCGAGGCGGCCTGCCACCGTCCCTTGGGTGCGAACACGAGCCCGAACATGGAAGCCGAGATCGTGATGGTCGGTATGTACATCAGGAACCACGGCCACTCGAGAGTGGCCGGCACGTAGCCGGTCAGCGGACCGGCAAGTGCGACGGCGGACACCAGGAACGGCGCATAGGCGAAGCTGTAGCCCTCGCTCGCAAGTACTTCGGCCGTTTCGGTGCCGATGCCCTTGCCGGGGATCCACCAGCGCCCGAGGAAGTAGTAGCGGATGTAGGGCCAGGATCGCAGGAACAGGTGGAGAACGTCGCGGAATCCGCTGTTGTCGGTGTCGACGCTCGGCTTGCGCTCGGGTGGCAGGTAGCCGGGGCCGAACATCGGTAGGGCTCGGGACCGGGTTCGGTTGGCGTCTATGTCCTGGACGATGTCAGCCACGGGCGAGCCTTCCGTGCGCTCCGGTCCAAGCGCTGATTCTCCCGGTACGAGCGATCATGTCCCTGCGGTCGACCGCGCTGCAGCCAAAGAGATTTCCCCAACGGGTGGTTGGAGTCCCATGGAATCTGTCCCTCACCCGTTGCCAAGCGCACCACCAATTCGCGCTGGCGTCAAGGGCTGTCTGGCTGCCGAATCGTGGATTCGGGGTGCCCGGCGCGTTTTCTCGGCGAGGCGAGGCACCCGGTCGACCATAGGGTCGACGGCAAGGATCGCTCCCAGGCCGGCCTTTGATACGGCCAACAGTGAGAGTAGGATGGGCGCCCGTATTGAACCATACGGGAGACCGTATTGAAGACGACGATCGAGATCTCCGACGAACTTGCCGGCAAGGCCAGAGCCCATGCCGCGCGGGAGAACACCACGCTGCGGTCGCTGGTAGAACGGGGTTTACGCCTCGCCATGCGCGCTGACCCGCAGTTTTTCAGCTTGCCGGATGCGTCCGTGACTGGCCGGGGACTGCAACCCGGGTATCGCGATGCCGACTGGGCACGCATTCGGGAAGCCGCCTACGGGGATCGCGGCGGATGATCGCGACGGACACCAACATCCTCGTCTACGCCCACCGCGCGGACTCGGAGTGGCATGAGCAGGCACGCGGGCGGGTCGCGACCCTTGCCGAGGGACGTGTCACGTGGGGCCTACCGTGGCCATGTGTTCACGAGTTCCTGGCCGTCGCGAGCCACCCGCGAATCTATGATCCGCCATCGACCGTCGAGGAAGCGATTGAGCAGGTGGACGCGTGGTTGGCGTCACCCATCGCCGTGCTGCTGAGTGAAGCGGACTCGCATTGGGACGTGCTCAAGGATCAACTCCGCAACGGTCGGGTGAGAGGACCGCTGGTGCACGACGCGCGTGTCGCCGCCCTTTGCATCGGCCACGGCGTGACGGAGTTCTGGACCGCGGACCGCGACTTCAGCCGTTTCCCGGACCTGGCCGTGCGGAATCCGCTACTGGACTGAACGTTCGCCGAGACGGGCTGGGTCGACAAGACACTGGTCGAAATTCTCTCGCACGGGCTCTCGCACAGGTCGGTACGAACCACTTAATCAGGGCATCGCGCAAGCCATTGATTTCGTGGCGACAACTGCGGAGTCTTATTCAAGTGATTAGTTTAATTGGATTTTTGTTGACGTTGGCGGGGCGTCGGGTAAGCTGTCGAGTCAAGAAATATGGTTGAGCCGTCGGTCCAGGCAACCATGCAGAACAATGCGCGAACTGACCCGGAACTCACCGTGGCGACCCGCCTGGCGACGATCCAGAACGATGTCGAACACCTGTCGCACCGCGTCGAACGGGTGGAGAGCAGCATCGTCCTCACCCGCGACGAACTCAGATCCGACATTGCCGATGTCGCGCGCAGCGTGAAGGAACAACGGCGCGAACAGGAGTGCAACCTCAGGCTGACCAGGGACGAACTGAAATCCGACATCCAGGATGTTCAATCCACCATCGTGCGCGTGGAGAAGGAACTGAAGTCCGACATCAAGGATGTTCAGTCCAGCGTCGTGCGCGTGGAGAAGGAACTGAAGTCCGGCATGAAGGACGTGGAGAAGGAACTTCGGCCGGGCATCGTCCGCGTCGAGGACAGCATCAAGGAGACGCGCGACGAGTTGAAGTCGGACATGTTACGGGTCGAGGGGAACTTTTCACGCATCTGCGGCGATTTGAGGTCGGACATCGCGGATCTCGCGTCGACGTTGAGGGTCGAGATGCGCCACGAGCGGACGGTGGTCTATGCGCTCTGTGGAACCGCGATCGTGTCGATGGTCGCGGTCCTCGCGAAGGGCACGTTCTTCTGAGCCGGTGTGATCGGGGGAAAATCGAGATGGAGTCGCCGACGGTCGTCCTTCTCGGCTATGTACTCGTCTTGGTGTTTCTGGCTTGCTCGATCGGCTACATGTTCGGATCGTCGCGTACCAACGCCCGGATTCGTCGTCGCGACGTGGGCAGGGTGGTCGGGAGCGATCTCACATTCGTTCTTCATGACCTCGACCATTCGATCAGGCATGACCGGAACGGGAGGGAAGTGGTCGCGTTGCAGGGATCCCGTTACCGGACGTTCGATCACGACCGGGACGAGAGCTTCTACATATCGCTGACGGTGGAGGGAGGCACGGCGGCGGCAGATTTGCTCTACGAGGTCTACCGGGCGGGCGCCGTTCACTGCACGCTTCGTCGATTCGAACGAGGACAGAACAACCAACCCACCTAGCCAGCGAGGCCCCGCTTCAGACCGACGAGGCATCGTAGGGGCGACCGCGCGCCCTGGCGGGCGCGTTGTGGTCGCCCTGCTCGTTCAACGCACGCTGCGGGTTCGCCGACTCCCGTAGGGGCGACCCTTGTGGTCGCCCGTGCCGGCATCCGCACGGCGTCGTTTCGCCAAGGCGGGCGACCACAAGGGTCGCCCCTACGGAACTTTTGCTCAACTGTCGCGGATTGCTACGGCGATTGAGCGTGGTGCGGTTGGGCGTCTCCCTCGCGAAGGACGATCATGTGGTCCGCTTCGAGGGTGTTCCAGGTCTGCTCTGCGCCGTTCGGCCAACGGACGGTCAGTTCGTCCACTTGGGAAGCGTCGCCAAGCCCGAAGGTGACCGGTAGTTCCACCTGGGAAAGGTAGCTTCGTGCCGGATTCACCACGCGGACTTGCCGTTGTTCGGAGGTGGACGCGGTCACGACTGCACCGACGGCGTTCGTGTTGGCCGAGTCGGACGTCAGCTTGACGCGTAGCCAATGGTGCCGGGTCGCCTGGTCGTTGCGTAGCAGCACGGCCCGTCGTCCCGTTTGGGTGATCGCCACGTCGAGGTCGCCGTCGCCGTCGATGTCGGCGTAGGCGGCGCCCCGGCCGACCCGCGGTGCGGCCAGGTCGCCGACATCGCCGACCGGCACATAGCGGCGTGGGCAGGCCGTGCCGCAGTTCCAGAACAACTGCCCGGGTTGCGCGTAGCTCTGGCTCGCCTGGACCCGCTGGATCTCGGGTTCCACGTGGCCGTTGGCGGCGAGCAGTTCGAGGCGGCCGTCGAGGTCGGCGTCGAAGAAGAAGACGCCGAACGTCAACGCCCGCCGGCTGGGTGCGCCGACCCCGGAGACGATGGCGTCGTCGCTGAACAATCCCTCGCCTGGGCGCGCCACGTAGAAGGACGACATCTCGTTGGCGAAGTTGCCGATGGCCACCGCGAGCTTGCCGTCGTTGTCGAACCGGGCGGCATCGATCCCCATGGCCCCGGTGGCCGCGCCGCCGGCGTCGAAGGCGAGGCCGGTGTCGATGCCGGCCTCGCGGAACCGGCCGTCCCCGGCATTCAGGAACAGGAAATTGCGCACGGTGTCGTTGGCGACCACCACGTCGACCAACGAGTCGCCGTTCACATCGCGGGGAAGGACGGCCAGCGCCTTGCCCACGGGCTGTCCGGTGGACGCGTTGGCGACCTGTATGCCGGCTTGCGCCGAGACGTCGGTGAACACGCCGTCGTCGTACCTATATAGATACGAGTCCGTACCCGGAAAGTCCGTCGGCGGTCCGTATGCCCGGCCGATGCCGGTCAGGCGGTAGTCGACCTCCCGGTCGATGGCCGGCGTCCAGGCGACGTAGTTGCAGACGAACAGGTCGAGGTCGCCGTCGCCTTCGATGTCCAGGAAGGCGGCACTGGTGCTCCAGGCGTCCGCACTGCCCGCGACGCCCATCTCGCGTGTGACGTCGACGAACCGTTGGCCATCGACGTTGCGCATCAGCCGGTTGTCGCCGACGGCGGTGATGAAGACATCGATGAAACCGTCGCCATCGTAGTCGCCGGTGGCGACTCCCATCCCGTAGAGAGCCAACGCCATACCCGTGGTTTCCGAGACATCCTCGAAGGTGCCGTCGCCCCGATTGCGGTACAGCGCGGAGGTCGCCGGGTACTCCGGTGCCGGTTGCCATGGCCAGGCGGCGGAGTTGACCAACAGGAGGTCCTGGTCGCCGTCGTCGTCGTAGTCGAGAAAGGCGACGCCGCCGCCCATGGTCTCGGGCAGCAGCCGCTCGCCGTAGGCGCCCGACTCGTGGACGAAGTCGATGCCCGCTGCGGTCGTGACGTCGGTGAAGGGCAGGGCGGCAAGCAGGGGTTCGGCGGGCTGGCGCACGGTCGGCCCGACGACTTCGTGCTCGTCGACGATGTCTTGATCCGCGGTGCGGCCCGACAGCCACACCGCCGTGCCGGTGAGTACGGCGGCGCATCCGATCAGCAGCGAGACCCACAACGCACGGCGTATGCGGGCCGCGCCGTCGGCTGACCCTTTGGTCGACTCGTCCGCTGCCGACGGTGATTCTGTCATGGCGCGACCTTCCCGAGCCCGTAGGCGCCGGGCCGCTGCAGGTCGTAGATCACCACGGCTTCCGCCGCGTGGTTGGCCGCCGGGTCGCGGCGGCGGGCGTTGGTGATGGCCCGGTCCTGGGCGTTGTCGTCGGGGCGGTAGGTGTCGTGCAGGCGCCGGTGGCGTTGTACCGTGGCATCGTCGCCGAGACGCGCTGCGACCTGGGCGAGGCCGTGGTGCGCGGCGACGTTCTCGGGATCCAGGGAGAGGGCTTCCCGGTAGCGTGCGGCGGCCGCGTCGAGCCAGCGGGTCTCCTCCTCGGGCGTGGCGGCGAGCTTGGCGCGTTCGAACTGCGTCCGGGCCAGGGTGTTCAGCAGCCGATAGTCTCTGGCGAAGTCGAAGCCGCGTCTTTGCGCCTCGATGAAACGGGTCTCGGCCAGCGCCGTGAACGCCTCGATGGCGGCGTCGAGTTCGCCGTTCTGCAGATCCACCAGGCCGCCGAACCAGGTCACCGACCAGGGATACGCACCACCGTCCGCCGCGCGGCGCAGGGCCGCGGCGGCCTCGTCGAGGCGACCCTCGCGAATCCACACCCGGGCGAGATTGAGTTCGCCTTCGCCACGGCCCGCCGCCGCCACCTCGCGAAATGCGCCTTCGGCCTGGCGCAGCGCGCCGCTGTCTGGCTTGGCCAACAGACCAATGCCGTAGTCGTTCCAGCGCTGCCAAGGCGGGATGTCCGGTGCGGGTGCCTGCCCGGACCCGAGTACGGGGAACACCACCTCGTCTTCGGCGATGGTCGTGATCGGCAAGGTATTGCCGGCAAAGTCCTCGCCTTGGAAGTGACGCATGTAGACGGTGTCGAACTTGCGGTATTGGAGCCGCGCATTGACCGTGACGGTGCCGTCGAAATCGTCCGGGACGGCCAAGCGGTAGTGGGCCACACTCGCGCCACCGGGTGGGATCTGGTGGTTGTAGAGCGGAATGAAGATGTCCTCGGCGTTGCGTTGATCGATGCGGTTCCCGTCGCGGTCGAGCACATAGGCGTTGACGAAGTGCGACCAGGGATCGACGCCGCCGTCGGTGCCGCGCCCCCCGCTCTTGCCGATCACCCGGCCGTCCGCGGTCGCCGTGACTTCCAGCCAGACCTCGTTGGAGTCGGCCGTGCCCTGGGTGAAGGTGTGGCCGACGGTGAGTGTCCGCAGCACGACTTCGATGAGGTACTCGCCCCCGGGTGCCAGCGGCGGAACGCCCGGCCGCACCGGCGCGGTTAGGGGTGCGTCGATGGCACCGCCTTGGCGAACGCCGAAGATGTCCACCCGCAGCGAGCCTTCGAGAAACGCCCGGTGTGCCTCGTTCACGGCGTCGGGAAAACCGAGCAGGTGGGCCAGCGCGGTGTTGGCCGCGGGGAAGTGGTGGCCGTGAACGGTCAACGCGCCGCTCGAGTCGTTGCGCTTCGCCGCGAAGTCGTCGGACTCGAGTAGCGGCATGTGGCAGCCGTTGCAGTTCTGCTCGGCCTCGGGCGGGTAGTAGAAGCTGGTCACGCCGTGTCCGGAGACCCCGCTCAACAGGAAGGCGTCGTAGTGGTTCTGGCCACGCAGCCAGCGGTAGTTGTTGAGCGCCACGGGCAGGTGCACCTTGTGGCATGTGCCGCAGAACTCGGCGCTCTTGTGCAGCGGTTTGAGGAACGTCTGCTTGTGCAGAGCAGGCTTGGCCTTGATCAGGAAGCGGTTGACCCAGCCGGCGACCGCGTTCTGCGACTCGCCGAAGGGATAGCGTTCGGGAATGCCGATGACGAAGTCCGCGTTGCCGCGAACGCTGCCGATGGCCTCGACGGCGTGGCAACTGACGCAGGTGATGCCGGCGTGCGCCGTGGGATCGTGCTCGTCGTCGAACTCGGGGTCGTCGAACCGACCGCTGAACAGCGGCACCGGGTCGTGGCAGCCGGCGCAGAACCGGGCCGCGTGCACGTTGCCGTCCCGCGCCAGCGCCGTTGCCCGGGTATTGCGAACCGAGAACAGGTAGGCGGGATTGTTGAACGATGCGAACCGATGCGCGCTGTATTGCCACTGCGCATGGGCGTCCGGATGGCAGCGCGCGCATTCCGCATCGCGCATCAGGTGATGTGCCGGGATGTAACCGCCGCTGGATGTGCGCGCCAGCGAGGGCTCGAACGACACCTCGGCCTGTGTCGCCACGGACCGAAGTTCCACAAGCACTAGCGCGATGCCGCCAATCACGACGCTGACGAGTCCGATGGCGACGCCGGCCGACCAGCGGATGCGCTTGCCGGCCAGGCGATGCAGGACGAACAGCCAGACGATCAGGACCGGCGCGACGACGTGCGCCCAGTAGGCGAACGAGCGTGCGGCGGGGTCGCGCAGCTCGATCAACGGGATCCCCCGTGTCAGGCCGAACCCGGTGGCAAGGAGGACGATGACGCAGGCGAACAAAATCAGTCCGACGCGCACCGCGAGCCGGTTGGGTCGATCGATGGCGCGGCGCAGGTGCATGACACCGTAGACCAGCACGGGCACGGTGATTGCGAGGCCGAGGACCAGGTGGCAGAGGAACATCGAGAGATACACCGGATCCTCGAGGCTTGCGCCCGTTTGCCACTCCCGGAAAGTGATTGTGCCGAGGTAGACCGAGTTCACCACCAGCAGCGCGAACAGGCCGAAAACCACGAACAGCAGCTTGCGCATACCCGGACCGACCACCGGCAATGGTCTCAAGCTGGGCGGCGCTTTAGTCATGTCTGATTCCCGTCACGGCTGGTGGCTCGTACAAACAGCTACGAAGCCGGATTGCTGTCCGGAATCGCACTTTGCCGATTTTGGCCGCATGAACCTCGATTAACTCGTAACATATTGTTCGATATAACTTTTTATTGACTATTCGGCGCGGGTGTTTAGCATTTGGTTATGGCTGCCGACGTTGCCGAGAGAATGGACGATCATAGGTCAGACGATCATAGGTCATAGGAGAACGGCATGATGGAACCCGACGGGCCGTTGGGCGAACGCGTCGCCATCGTCGAGACGGACATCAAGCACATCGTCAGCGGCATCGCGAGGATCGAAGGCGGCATTGCCAGGATCGAGAACGATGTAGTCCCGCGGACCCGGGACGAGCTGAATGGGCGGCTCAGCGAGACTAGGACTGAACTCAAGTCGGACATCGGGAATCTGCGGACGGAACTCAAGGAAGACTTCCAGCGTGGCATCGACATCCTGGAAACGGCCATGACCCACAACAAGATGGCTCTCTATGCCATTTGCGGGACGGTGATCACTGGGGTCGTCGCAGCGTTGGTCAAGGGCTCGTTCTTCTGATGCGCGTGGGTCTGAGCGGAGCCTCGCCGGTACCGCATCCATTCCGGTTGGGCTGGCGGGTCAGAGACCTTCGCGGAACCGCACGTTGTAGCGGGCGTGCAGGCGGTCCCGCTTGGCGACCATCCTCGAGTCGGCGCCTTCGGGTAACGGCAGGGGGCCCACGGTGTCCCCGTTTAGCGTATACAGATCCATGTCCTTGGCCCAGCCGTGGAACATGATGCGGAACAGCCGCCGATGCCCGGCGGGCGGGGCGGGCGGGGCCTCGAACTCCAGGTGGATCTCCTCGCCGCTGGTAATCACCGCGAGGGCACCGTCGATCTCGCGGACCAGTTCGCCGCCGTCGCCGAACGCGGTGTAGAAGCCGGCTGGCGCTTTTGCGTCCCAATAGGTTGATCGCTGCGCGTAGTCGTAGTGGGGTAGCCGCTGCGGTCCGGTCGTGCGCTTCGCGAATCCCGAACGCGCGATGCGTGCCTCCAGCGGGGGAAGGGTCGCCTTGACGATGCCGTCCAACGGCTCCTCCCGGACCACGCGCAGCCGGTCCCAGTAGATCTCCATGTTCGACGACAGCCTGAGCGCCGTGCTTCCCGGCGGCAGGTCGGGCAGAGGCAGGGCCATGGTCCGGGGCATGCCCGCGGGATAGCCGAACTCGACCGCGACCGCGCGCCAGTCACCGTCTCCGGCCCGGGCCTCCAGGGTCGGGGGCTGGTAGCGCAAGCCGGCCTGCCAGGCGGCGAACACCGTCTGCGAGTAGGGATATTCGATCCAGCCGTCGGCGACGAGCACGGCGCCGTCGGCATCCAGTGGGGCATCGAACTCGAGCGTCAGTACCTGCGGCTCGGCCAGCAGGCCGATGAATCGGTGGTCCAGATCGCCAGGCTCCGGCGCTCGGCGATCCTGGTGGCTTACCAGGTCGGTGACCTCCAAGCCATCGGCGTCGATGGCCCGGGTCGGTAGCCGCGCGTCGAAAAAGGCGATCGCCCGCCCCGTTGGCGGTGCGCCGTTCACCCCGAGCCGTTCGTCGAGGACGATGTCCCAGCCTTCGGGCACGTCGTACACCGTGAGCCGGGCGGAGTCCAGGTAGACGTTCTCCTCCATGGGTTCGCCGAGCTTCAACGCATACCGCCCATGCCGCGCGGCCAGCATCGAGGCATCGAGCAGGAATCCCTCCGCGGGCCGCGGCGGCGCATAGCGCCCAGGTGCGTCCAGGTAGCCCAACGCCGCGCCGCCCAGGACATCGCTGACGAACTCGAACGCGTCGCCGTTCCAGGCAAACAGCACCGGGCAACTGGCAAGCTGGCGCTGCGTCTCGACGATGGTGTGGTGTTCGCCGACGGCAAGTTCGAGCTCCGTCTGCGACACGCCGTCGGTCCACTCCAACTCGACGAAGTCCGCCTCGTGGTGGCCTCCTAGGCCGACGGCCAACGGCTGCAGGCTCTGGCTGGGTCCCGAATGGGTGTCGAGCCGGTCGAGCACCGTCCAGCGGCCTGCGGCGCGGACGTGAACTTTGGTGCCGATGCCCGACGCGTTGGAGCGCATCTGGTTGGCTTCGCTGCGCCCCGTTGGAGACAGGGCCAGGAATCCGTGCCGACCTGGACCCGGGGGCCAGATGGTTATGCCGTCACGGCCCCCGGTCACGACGGCCGGCCCTCGACCCGGATCGGCGACGACCGCCAAGGCCCTGGTGAGGCCGTTCACCCGCTGGCGCAGTGTGATCGACCTTTTGCGTGGATCGATGATCTCGAAGGCATCTGCCGCCGAGCGCAATAGTTCCAGGCGGCCATCACCATCGAAGTCGGCAGCATCGAGGCTGGCGAACTCTGCGGGCGTGCCCTCCACGATCAGGTCTGGGCGCCAGGTGCCGCCGTCGTTGCGCCAACGAAAGAGGCTGCCGTTCGATGCAACGCCAAAGATCTCGCGTTGGCCATCGGCATCAGAATCGATGGCGGCGACTGCACGGAGATCGGCCGCAATCAGATTCTCCATGCCCGGCATGGGTTCGTAGCTCCACAGGCGGTCGTTGCGCCACACGTCGTGGGGCGGCGTGTCGTTGAGAACGAGAATGTCGAGGTCTCGATCACTGTCCAGATCGGCGACGACGATCTGGCGGCCTGCGCCGCCGCCGAGCCCGCTATCGGTGGCCAATCGGCGGAAACTGCCGTCACGGTCGTTGCTGAACAGCTCGTTGCCGTCGGTGCCGGCGACGAAGATGTCCAGATCGCCATCGTGATCGGCGTCGAACACCGCGGCGGCACGGCAGGAATGGTCGCCGATCGCATCGGACCCGGTCCACTCCCCGGCGCTCGGCTGTTGCCAGAGGCGCACGCCGTCTGCGCCGCAGACTACGACATCGACGAGTCCGTCATCGTCGATGTCGCCCCACGACATCGCCAGGGCGGGCCCGACGTCACTGAGGGGATGGTCCCCAACCTCGAGGAATTCGGTCCCGTTCGTGCCCGTCATCACGAGTGGGCTGGTTGGCCGGGCGACGACGAGATCCTGCCGACCGTCGGCGTCAACGTCTGCAGTGCTGATCGTTCCGTCGACGCGGTCGGCTGGTGCCACGGCGACCGCCGACGCGAACAGCGCCCCGGTGGCGACGGGTGGCTTCGGCGCGGTCGTCTGAATGGACACGAGGGCCTCGGCCTTGGGTCCCATTCGCAGGTACGAGAAGCCCGCGAGGCGGACCGCTGGATTCGATTCGAAACGATCATACTCGGCAAGCAGGCGATTGGACTCGTCTACACGGCCGGTTCGTCGTAGGGCTTGGCCTCCGGCCCAGTAGGCGCTCCGTAGATAGGGTTCAATCTCTATGCTCTTCAGGAACCACTCGCTGGCCCTTGCGTACCTGCCCATCTGCAGCAACGACTGGCCGAGAAAATACGCCGCGTAGGCATCGTCCGGATCGGCGTTCGCGACTTGTTCGAACAGCGCCGCCGCCTGTTCGGCTCTGCCCAGGTAGAGTTCGAGAATGGCCGTGGTGTAGAGGGCGCGCAACTGATGGGGGTCCTGTTCGAGAACCTCCGCCAATATCGCCAGCGCCCGTTGTTCGTCACCCTCCTGTTGGCGGTTCAAGGTCGCGATGGCGAGGTTGACGCGTCCGTCCAACCAATCCGGCCGTATTGAGGCGACCGATTCGAACGCCTTTGCCGCCGCACCGTACTCGTAGCGCCCCATCAGTGCGACGCCGTGGTCGTTCTCGGCGGACGCATCTACCTTGGCGTCGTTTTCCAGCGAACAGGAGGCGCCCAGCATGGCGGCAAACAGCAGCGGGCCGACCGGTCGGCCGCGCTTCCACAGAAGCCGCAACAGGGACATCCTCAATGGACTTCCGTATCCTTGGGTGCCGTTTGGCATATTGCGTGGAACCTTCGCCAAGCGCGTAGAGACGATGGCCGCGAATATCGCACACTCCATTGTCCTTGAGAATGCTATGACGATTTGGCGTCGAGGCGTGAGAACCCGGGTTGGCACTCGTGCGATCAGTTGAGACGCAGCCAGGAGCTTGCGCCGTAGCAGTTCGCGGTAAGCGTAACTTCCACCCATCCGCGACGATGGGCCGCGACCGTCAGGTCGCGCTAGCGCGTCTCCCGAGTACGCGAGCGCGTGTATCCGCTTCGATCGCGACACCCGTCATCATTGCGGCGCTCGCGGTCACGGCTTGTTCGCGTGGAACCACCGGCCCCGACGAACCGACTACGACTCCGGCGGCCCCGGTGACGGTGAAGCTGGGAGCGGTCGACGCGGAAGTGGGCGCGGTCTTGGAGCCATTGCTCGCAGCCGCCCGGAAGGAACCGAACGAGGGCGAACACCGGGGTACGCTGGGGATGGCGTTGGAGGTGAATGGCTTCGCGGCCGCGGCGCAGGAGAGTTACCGCCAAGCCGCGGTGCTCGCCCCCAGCGACGCCCGATGGCCCTACTACGGTGCATTGCTGTTGGCAGGCCGTGGTGAGTTGCCCGAAGCGCTTGAGCTCCTCGTTCGGTCCATCGAACTCGACCCGGGGCATGTGCCGGCTTGGATGTGGCGGGGAAGTTGGTTGCTTGATCTGAACCGGGTGGATGAGGCGGCGGCGGCGTTCAAGGAGGCGATCGTGCGGGGCGGGGGAGTGCCGGCCCAGCTTGGACTGGCGCGCGCCACGCTGCGGCGTGGCGATGCGCGCGGCGCGTTGGCACTTCTCGATCCGCTGATGGCCGAGGACGTACACCCGCACACCTTGAAGCTGGCCCGGCAAGCGCATCGCCAACTGGGCAGCGCCGACGAGGCGCACCCGGCTTTCGCCGCAGTCACCGAGACCGGCCCTCTGCAATGGCCGGACTCGCGCAGCGCGGCGAAGAAGGCCTATGAGGCCAGCATAGGTGCTCGGATCGCGAATGTCCGGACGCTGCTGGCCGACGGCGCGCTCGAGCAGGCACTGCGGGCTGCGCAGACTCTCTACCAGCGCTACCCGGATCACCAGAGTGTGCTGACGGTACTGGGCGAGAGCTACCGCCGTTTGGGACGTCGGGAGGAGGAGTACGGCGTGCTGATCCGGGGGGTCGATCTGTACCCGAACTTCTATTCCTACCATCTCAAGCTTGCCGAATACCACCTTGCCAGCGGCGACGGAGGCAGTGCGTTTCGCCATCTCGACCGCGTGATCGAACTCAACCCGGACGTTGGCTGGGCGCACGCGCAGCGGGGCCTGTTGTTGCTGGAAGGCGACCGGCTCGACGAGGCGTTGGAGTCATTCGAAACGGCGCTCGGGCTGGACCCGCAGGCGGCGGTCTACTACTACGCCGGGATGACGGAGGCCTCGCGCCGCGACTGGGCGGCAGCGATCGAACATTTCACGGGGGCGACCGAGGCTGACCCGTCCTTCACGCTGGGTCACGTCGGGCTTGGGCGGTCGTTGGCGGAGGTCGGGCGGTTCGACGACGCACGGTCGGCTCTCCGACGTGCCCATGAGATCGGTTCGCACCCGGCTGAGGTCGGCGCGGCGTTGGCATGGTTCGAGCGTCGCGTTGAGGGATCTCCATGAGCGTCGCGACTTCTTCGCGGCGCCGCTGACCGCCAGCCAGCACACGAGCACTTGTCCCATGGAGGAGGTCGCCATGCGAATGCCCGAGAAGGGGAGTGGACCGGAGACTCTAGCCCGCATTTCTCACCAGGCAGCTGGTCGGCGTCAAAAGGCTGTGTGGTTGCAAGAGGTTTACCATGGCGCCAAATGACCGTGCGGAGTACCGACTGCGCTGGCCGCGCCCTCGCGGGTCTTTTGGCCCCGTGCGCGCACGTGCTCCCTCAACCGTAGGCCCCGCTATGCTCTCGGTCGCGAGCACGCGCACGCGGCCAAAATCCTCCGCGATCATCGCGGCCCCTGGTGAGAAATCCGGGCTAGCGGTGCTGGTGGGCCTGGCGAGCGTTTGTTCTGCCTTGGGAGCGTGCTCGGACGTTGACGCCGCCCGTGGCGGGATGATCGACCTGCGACCGTGGTTCGAGGATCAAGCCGTGCAGCGGGGGATCGACTTCCATCATGTGTCAGGCAGCGAAGGGCAGTACCTGATGCCGGAAATCATGGGTGGCGGCGCAGCCTTGGCGGATGTCGACGGGGACGGTGACCTCGATGCCTATATCGTGCAGTCGGGCGATGGCTTGATGGGCACGGCCTCTGCGGACTCCGGCAATCGCCTCTTTCTGAATCGAGGCGACGGCTTCTTTACGGTGGCTGCCGATTCGGGTGCGGAAGATCGTGGCTACGGTATGGGCGTCGCGGCGGGCGACTACGACAACGATGGCGACGTGGATCTCTACGTCACCAACGTGGGTGCCAACGTGCTGCTCCGCAATGATGGTAGCGGGCGCTTCGAGGACGTCACGGATGTCGCGGGCGTGGGCGATCTCGGCTGGGGTACGGCCGCGACCTTCGCCGACCTCGATGCCGATGGCGATCTGGACATCTTCGTCGTGAACTACGTGCTCTGGCGCCCGGGCATCGAGCGTGCGTGCTACGACTACGGGACCGGGGTACGCAACTATTGCGACCCGCTCAACTACAACGCGCCGACGGCGGATCTGCTCTATCGCAATGACGGTGACGGCACATTCACCGAGGTCGGCGTCGAGGCGGGAATCGCGGACGCACTCGGTAACGGCTTGGGTGTCGTCGGCGTCGATGTCAACGGCGACAACCTGCTCGATGTGTTCGTCGCGAATGACCAGACTTTGAACCACCTGTGGCTCAACCGGGGTGGTTTGCGCTTCACCAACGAGGCCGTGATGTGGGGATGCGCCATGGACGACGAGGGGATTGCGAAAGCCGGGATGGGTGTTGCGGCGGGGGATGTCGACGACGACGGCGATCCGGATCTGCTCGTGGTCAACATCGAGGGCGAGACCGACTCCTTCTTTCGCAACGAGGGTCATTACTTCGCCGATGCCACCGCCCGCTTCGGTCTCGGCGCGACGACCCGGCGCCGAACCCGGTTCGGACTGGCCTTGGCGGACTTCGACAACGATGGTCGGTTGGACCTCTACGAGGCCAACGGTCGTGTCGCCTACTCTCCCGAGCCGGATGCCGAGGATGTCTTTGCAGAACCCAACGCACTCTTCCGTGGCACAGCCGGCGGCGCCTTCGAACCCGTCCTGCCGGAAGGCGGCGTCGCGCGGTCCTTGATACACACCAGTCGCGGCGTCGCCGTGGGCGATGTTGACGCGGACGGCGGCGTGGATCTCCTCGTGGTCAATCGGGATGGCCCCGCCTACCTCCTGATGAACCGCGTTTCCGGGCAGGGCGCCTGGCTGGGGTTCCAGGTTCGAACGCGTTCGGGGCGCCCTGCGCTCGGTGCCACGGTGTCGGCGAATGTCGGCGAGGTGCGCATGCACAGGGACGTGCCGGCCGGGGGTAGCTATCTCTCGTCACCGGCGCCACAGGTGCACCTGGGCCTGGGATCGCGAACCTCGGTTGGCGACGTCAGGGTGCGCTGGCCCGACGGCGCGACGGAGGCATTCGGCGACTTCGAAGCTGGTCAGACGGTGGACCTGCGGCAAGGCGACGGCATGCGCCGGGAGAGCGCCCGTACCCGTGGAGGACTATGAGAGGGTCGTTGGGGCGACGGCCAGCGCCGCCTGCCGTCGCCGCTGGTGCCGCCTGCCGTCGCCGCTGGTGCCGGAAGCCCTGGCCGGTGCGTGAGGCGGGCTGTTGTGTTGTGTTGTTGATCGGCACCATTTGATCGTACAGAATACGGGCGGCCTCTCGGCCAGAGTTCGTCCTTGGCGTAGGCACCTCGAGGAATGTACCTGCAATGGGAGTAGAACGCCCGATGACCCGTTCGACGGCGGCAATACCCAACCCACCATCCGTGTCGATTCTTCGGATTCGGCGTAGTTGTCCGTGGCCGAGTTGTCTGCGGCTTAGTTGTCTGCGGCGCAGCTGTCTGCGGCCTTATATCGTGAAACCCAGCGGATCAGCCCGGATTGCGGTCCTCCGCGCCATGTGCGTCCTCGCAGGACTCTGGTTTCTCCCGGTCCAGGCGGCGGATGAAGCAGCACTGGACACGATCGCCGTGCAACCTGCAGACGAACCCCGGCCCAGGGACTATGCGATCGAGGAGGTTATCGTCACGGGAGAGCGGCAACAGGACATCAATCCCGTCGTGATGTCGGAGATTTACAACTCCAGCGGCAAGGGCGGTTGGCTCTACAGAAAGGGCAGATACGAAGAGGCTTTCCCGCATCTGCTGGCGGCCGCGCAGCAAGGGTTCAAGCTGGCCCAGGCGAGGGTGAGTTACCTGTATCAACGGGGCTTGGGCGTACCACGCGATGCCGAAGCCGCCATCGGCTGGTTGGGGGTGGCCGCCACGCCCGCCACCACTCCCGAAATCAGGGACTACTACAAGCGCGTCATGGCGCACTTCCCCGAGAGCTACGGGCCGAGGATCGAAGAGATCGTCGATTTCTACATCGCGAAGTACGGCTCGGAAGCGACTCGCGTTAACTGTGAGAATACGCGGTTGGCAGGTACCCACATCTCAAGGCTGAAGTGCGACTTCCTTGACGCGCCGGACTATCGCGATGTGCTCGATTCCGGCGATTTGCCGGCGTTCACTCCCCCGATCGGCAGCGGCCCCTAACCAAACTCGAAAGAGCATCGTTGCGCAAGTATGAGCAGACGGTGGGGCTTGCTCCTGGTGCTTGCCTGCAACGCGACAGCCAGCGAGCCGAAATTCGTCGATGTCACCGATTCAAGTGGTCTGCAGTTCGTCCACGACAGTGGCAAGCGTGGGGACCGTTGGACGCTCGAGATTACCGGTGCCGGGGTCGCCGTACTCGACGTTGACGACGATGGTTGGCTAGACGTCTGGTTGGTTCAGGGTGGACCGCTGGATCGCGCAGACACGCAGGGGAGTGAGACCCCCGTCGCGGATGCGGTTGGCACGGGAGAGCCTCCGCCGCGGGCCGGGTCCGCCGAACGGGTAGGCGACCGGCTCTTCCGCAATATTGGACGACGCGGTCAACTTCGATTTGAAGACATCACACGCCGTTCGGGCGTCGACGCGGGCGTGTACGGCATGGGCATCGCGACCGGGGACGTCGACAACGACGGCGATACGGACGTGTTCCTCGCGAACTACGGTTCGAACCAACTGTTCGAGAACGTTGGCGATGGGGTCTTCAGGGACGCGACCGAGTCGTCCGGGATATCCGGTGGTGATTGGTCGATCAGCGCCAGCATGGCGGACTTCGATCAGGATGGTCTGCTGGACATCTATGTCGGCAACTATCTCGATTTCAAGATTGAGCGACAGCAGGAATGTCGACGGTGGTCGACCCGACTCACCTACTGCGCTCCTAGTAACTTCGACCCGGTCGCGGATCGCCTTTACCGGAATGTCGGCGGGGGACGCTTCGTCGACGTCAGCCAATCGTCTGGGATCGCAGCGGCCCGAGGTGGTGCGATGGGCGTCGTCGCCGACGACTTCGATGGCGACGGCAGAACGGACTTCTTCGTCGCCAACGACGGCATGAACAACCTGCTGTGGCTGAATCGCGGCGGTGGCAAATTCGAAGACAACGGTCTGTTCTCGGGAGTCGCGGTCAACGGGGACGGAATCGCGGAAGCGAGCATGGGTATTGCCGTTGCGGACTTCGACCGGGACGGTGACCCGGACATCTTCGTCACCCACGACATCAAGGAGTCGAACACCCTCTACGTGAACGATGGACGTGGTTGGTTCGACGACCAGACCGTGTCCGCCCATTTGGCGGCACCGAGCCTACCCTACACGGCGTTCGGTACCGGGTGGGTCGATTTGGAGAACGATGGGGACCTCGACATCATCAACGTCAACGGCGCCGTGGCGGTTATGGAGTCCCAAGTGGCCAAGGGCATCGACCCCCCGCTACGGCAGGTCAATCAGATCATGGTGAACGATGGCCGGGGACGTTTCTCGCTTGCGAGCGTGGGGCCCGCCTTCGACCAGGAGGGCGTCAGTCGCGGTGCTGCATTCGGCGACCTCGACAACGATGGGGACATCGACGTCGTGGTGACGAACAACGACGGGCCGGCGCGCGTGTACCAGAACGTGACCCAGGCGGGGAACTGGCTCGGACTGGACCTTCGTCCCGGGGCCGGTCTGGGGAATGTCTTCGGCACCGTGGTCCGGTTGGCCGCGTCGCCTGCGGAGCGCAGACGGGTAGGTACCGATGGCAGCTACGCGTCGGCCAACGATCCGCGGCTCATCTTCGGCCTGGGCGACAACGACGCTCGACAAACGGTGTACGTGCATTGGCCGAACGGGGTCGAGGAGTCGTTCGAATCGCTGCCGGTGAACGCCTATCACGTCCTTCGGTACGGTTCCGGTCGTGGTGTGGTCGTTGACGATGGTTGCTTGAAGGAGGAGCGAGCCGTGCCGGAACCCGTGGACGCGACACGCCGATCGGCCGGATCGGCCGGATCGGTCGGATCGGATAGCGTGCGGTTCGTCGACGCTTCGCATGGCGCGGGATTGGACTTCACGCACGTCAACGGCATGTCCGGCGAGAAGTGGCTTCCCGAGATTCTCGGCGCTGGCGTTGCCGTGTTCGATTTCGACGACGACGGGCAGCTGGATGTCTGGCTAGTTCAGAGTGGGCACCTGCGAGGCCAGACTCCCGGGGGGCTCTCGGATCAATTGTTCAGGAATGTCGATGCAGACGAACTACGGTTCGCGAATGTCACCGAACTCTCCGGTGTTCGGGCCACGGGCTACGGCATGGGGATCGCTACCGGGGACATAGACAACGATGGTGACCTCGATGTGTTCGTGTCGAACTACGGTCCGAATCAGCTCTACCGCAATGTCGGTGGCGGCCGCTTCGAGGACATTACGGAACGTTCGGGAATCGGGGGACACGACGAATGGTCGACCGGTGCGAGCTTCGCCGATGTCGATGACGACGGGCGTCTGGATCTGTTCGTCGTCAACTATCTGGACTTCAGCCTGCGCAATCACCAGGTCTGCCGTGATCTCGCATCCAGACCGACGTATTGTGCTCCCCATAGCTACGAGGCGGTGACGGACCGTCTCTACCGAAACCTGGGGGACGGGGTATTCGAGGACGTCAGTGCCAAGTCCGGAATCGAGGCTGGATCCTACGGAGGCGCTTTGGGGGTTGTTGCCGCGGACTTCGATGACGACGGCGCCGTGGACTTCTACGTGGCCAACGATGCCGTGGCGAATTCCCTCTGGTTGAATCAAGGAGGCGGCCGTTTCAGGGACCACGCCTGGATGGCCGGCGTTGCGGTCAACGGCGATGGCGACGCCGAAGCGAGTATGGGGGTCGATGCGGAGGACTTCGACGACGACTGCGATGTCGACCTGTTCATGACGCACCTGGTGGCGGAGACGAACACCCTCTACGAAAATCAGGGTTCGGGTTGGTTCGCAGATCGCTCCAATCGTCGCCGGTTGGCCATGAGTAGCGGCCCCTACACGGGGTTCGGTACGGGGTGGTTCGATGCCGACAACGATGGCGACCTCGATCTGTTCAGTGCGAATGGCGCCATCACGGAGATTGCTGAGCAACGCCTCGCGGGCGTGGCGCATCCGTTCCGACAGCGCAACCAGCTGTGGCTGAACGACGGCCATGGGATGTACCGCGAAATCGAGGCGGGACCTGCTTTCGAGTTGAAGGCGTCGAGCCGTGGCGCATCGTTCGGCGATCTGGATAACGACGGAGATGTGGATATCGTCGTGACGAACAACAACGGCGAGGTCCGGCTCTACCGCAACGACTCTGACTTCGCGCATTGGCTTGGTGTGGAACTGGAAGCCGATGGAACGGTGGTGACCGGAAGCAACGTCTGGTTGGCCGGGGCTCCCTGCACCAAACGGCGTATCGCCACCGATGGCAGCTATGCATCTGCCCACGACCCGCGCATCGTCTTTGGATTGGGTGCCATCGACGGCACGCAAGTGGTTCGAGTGCAGTGGCCCGACGGTCTGGAAGAGGCATTCGGTGCCCTGGAGATCGATCGTTACCATCGCCTGCGACGCGGCGAGGGAGTGCGACGGTGAGGGCGGTCATCTTGTTGTTCGTGTGCGCGACCGGAACCGCAAGCGAACTGCCGGAGTCCATGCATCTCGACAGCCTGTCGCCCGCGCTGGCGAACGCGGTCGTGGAAGCCCACGGTCAAGCCCAGGGCGAAGCGGCAGACGCGAAAGACGCCGCATCGCGTGCCCAAGCCTGGGGTCGTCTCGGCATGTTTCTACATGCCCAGCATCTCGCGCCGGCGGCGGAGTGGGCATACGGTCTGGCATTGACAGAACACAACGATCCGCGCTGGCGCCATCTGCGCGGTGTCGTGCTGGAGGAACGGGGCGAGATCGAGCGGGCGGCCGCGGACTACCGGGAAGCGGTGCGGCTCGATCGCGGCAATTTCGCGGCCACCGTTCGCCTGGCCCGCGCCGTGTTGCAGGCGGGCGACCACGAGGCGGCGGCGTTGATACTCGATCGGCTCGAGGAGGAGCAGGACGAGGCGGCGATCATGCTGGCGGTTCGCGCCGATGTCGCGATCGCCGAGGAACGATGGGAGGCGGCGGCGGAACTGCTCGAACGCGCACACACATTGGAGCCGGATGCGGGTGCGCTGGCCTACAAGCTGGCGATGGTTCACCGCCGGCTCGGCAACGACGCCCTGACACGTGAATGGCTGGCCCGGCGAGGTGATGCCAATGCGGCACCGAAGATCGACGACCCGTTGTTGCTTGAGGTCGCGCGGTTGAGTCTGAGTGCCCGGTTCTACGTCAAGGTTGGCGAATGGGCCTTGGAGCGTGGCGACACGAAGTCGGCCGTCGATAGCTTGGCGCGAGCTGCGCTGCTTGACCCCGACGATGTGGATGTGGGCCTCACCTACGCGCATCTTCTTGGTGTGGCGGGTCGACGGGACGACGCCATCGCCGAAGTGCGGCGCGTGATTGACATCGACCAACAATCGGCGCGCAGCTGGTACCTGCTCGCTTGGCTGATGCGGGCCATGGACGAAGAGCCACGCAGGCTCGAATCGCTGGTGGCCGTACGGCGGTCGTTGCGCTTGGCGGAGGACGACCGGACCCGCGTCCTGGCGGCTGCCTTGTCGATGCGGGAACGCCGCTTCAAGGAGGCCATGAACGACTACGAGGTCCTGCTCTCGGAAGACCCCGACAAATCCGCCTATTACCTGTACTGGCTTTCGCTGGCCATGCTGGGCCTCGGCGACTGCGATGCTCGGGAGCCGTTGGCACGCGCCCTTGAACTGCAGCGGGGATGGGGCGAGGCGCACTTGGTCCTGGCACGTGCCGACGCGATCTGTGGAGATGCCGCTGCGGCGCGGCGGCGGATTGCGGCGCTGCTGAAGGTCCGTGATGACGCGGACACCCGCATGACATTGGCGATGGTCGAACAGGCATCCGGAAACCGTGAAGTTGCCGAGGAACTCGCGACGGCCGACCTGCCGCATCCGGATGCGGCAATGGTTCTCGATTCGCTCGCTCGTGGTGGGCCTCCTGCACGACCGTTTGCGCGTGGTTCGCCATGGTGGGTTCCCCCCGAGGCTCGCTAGTGTCGTGTCCCGCAAGTTTCTAGTACTTCAGCGTGCCCCACGGGTCCGAACCAACCTGACCTGCCTGGCATGGATGCTGTTGGGCCCACTAGGCTGTGGGGGCGTGGGCGATCCGGTGTCGGCGGGATTGGACGCCGGGGACGAAGAGCTTGCCGGCTTCCTCGGCGAACTCTACGAGTCGGCGTGCACCGTTCCCGAGTCCGGGGCGCTGAGAGGGCGTCTCGGCCTCGCCTACGACGCGAACGGCTTCATCGATGCGGCGGCACTCAGCTACCGGCAGGCGGAAGCGCTCGAACCTGGGGATTTCCGCTGGCCCTACCATCGAGCATTTCTGCTCGCCGAACGCGGATTGATCGAGGAAGCACTCTTAAGCGTGGACCGGGCCATCGCCCTCGACCCCGCCTATCTGCCCGCTCGACTGCAGCGCGCCGCGTGGCTTCTGGATCTGGATCGTGTCGAAGGGGCGGTCGAGGAATACGGGGACCTGTTGGACGGCAGCCCACGTGGCGAAGTCCGGGCTGTGGCGGCAGCCGGCCTTGCACGTGGCCATCTGCGCGAAGGACGCCATGCCGATGCCATTGCCCTACTGGAACCCGTCGCATTGGATATTGGCCACCCGTATCTGTACGGGCTCTTGGCCAAGGCCTATCGGGCGGCAGGGCGGTCCGAGGAGGCCGCGGTCGCTGCTGGGCGGGGTGGAGATGCGGTGCGGTTGCGTTGGCGCGATGAGCAGCGGGATGCGAAGGACGAGTTCGTGCGGGGTTTCCACGGCAGGCTGGGTCTGGCCGAAAGGCTACTCCGACACGGCGAGTCCCGTGCGGCCGCAACCATGCTCGAGGCCCTGCGCGAGGCGGAACCGGACGACATGACGCTGCTCAACAATCTTGCGATCGCCTATCGGCTCACCGGGCGCCCGCATCTCGCCTACGAAGTTCTGCGGCACGGCATCGGCGTCCATCCCGACTACTACCTGTTTCACTACAACCTCGCAAACCTCCACGAGGAGCGTGGCCAAGCGCGCCTTGCAGTGGAACACTACGGTCACGCCATCGACCTGGCGCCGAGCCTGACCTCTGCATATGAACGCAAGGGCCTGCTGCTGATCAGGGAGGGCGACTACGACGCCGCCAAGGCGGTGTTCGATGCCATGACGCCCTACGGAGAGCGCGCCATTGCCCTGTACTACACCGCCTTGGTCGCCGGCGAGCGAAGGCAGTGGCCCGCGGTTGTCGAATATTTGGAGCGTGCAGTGCGTCTCGATCCGGAACTGACCAAGGGCCACATCTTTCTGGGCCGGGCATACGCGGAAATGGGTCGCTTCGACGAAGCCCGGCTGGCGCTTGCCCGCGCCGAGGTGCTGGGCACCCACGCGAGAGATTTGGCTTCGGCCCTCGCCTGGCTGGCCGATCTCGAGGAGTCGGGTTCGTGAACCGGTCGCTTGGCAGCGTGGCGCTTGGGCTGCTGGGGCTGATCGGTGGTTGCGCCGACGAGCCGGCGTGGTTCACGGAGGAGGCGGCGCGCCGCGGCATCGACTTCGAACACGAGGCCGGGTTGTCGGCTCGACCCATGCTGCCCGAGATCGTCGGCGGCGGCGTTGCGCTGGCGGACTTCGACGGCGACGCCGACCTCGATGTCTACCTGGTGCAGAGTGGCGGCCTGGCCTCTGCACTGAACGGCGATGCCGGTCTCGGCAATCGTCTGTATTTCAACCGCGGCGGCGGGCACTTCGAGGAAGTCGCGAACAGCGGCGACGGAGACGATCCGGGGTACGGCATGGGCGTCGCGGCCGGCGACTACGACAACGACGGCGATGTCGACCTCTACGTGACCAACTACGGGGCCAACGCCCTGTTGCGAAACGACGGCGGCGGCGTCTTCCGGAATGTGGCGCAAGCGGCGGGCGTGGACGATCCCGGCTGGGGCGGTGCCGCGGCGTTCCTCGACCTCGATGTCGACGGCGATCTGGACCTGTTCCTAGTCAACTACATCAACTGGACGCCGTCGATCGAACGGGATTGCCATGACCGCGGCGAGCCGACCTACTGCGCGCCGACAACCTACGCCGCCCCGGCGCCTGATCGGCTATTCCGCAACGACGGCAACGGAACGTTCACCGACGTCACCGCCGAAGCCGGTCTGAACACCGCCTACGGCAACGGCCTCGGCATCGTGGCTGCGGACTTCAACCGAGACGGCCTGCTCGACGTGTTCGTCGCGAACGATCGCAACGTGAACCAGCTGTGGCTCAACCGGGGTGGTCTGCGCTTCGAGGATGAAGCCGTCGTCTGGGGATGTGCCGTCGACGACCACGGTATGGCGAAAGCCGGCATGGGAGTTGCCGCGGCGGACGTCGACGACGACGGTGACACCGATCTCCTCGTGGTCAACTTCGAAGGCGAATCGGACTCCTTCTACCGGAACGAAGGTAGCTGGTTCGCGGACGCCACGGCTCGCTTGGGGCTGTCGGGTAGCGGTCGCCATACACGCTTCGGGGTTGCGCTTGCCGACTTCGACAACGACGGTACCCTGGACTTGTACGAGGCCAACGGCAAGGTCGACGGCAACCCGGAGGCCACGCCCGATCCCTTCGCAGAAGGCAATGTCCTGTACCAGGGCGTGCGCGCGCCGACGCAGCGGTTCCAGGAGGTTCGACCCGCGGGCGGGGTCGCGACGCCCCTCGTCCATACCAGTCGCGGTCTGGCGGTGGGCGACCTCGACGGCGACGGCGGTCTGGACATGGTGGTGGTCAACCGCGAGGGACCGGCCTACGTGCTCATCAACCGGGTGCCGGAACGGGGTCGGTGGGTCGCCTTTCGCGTGCTGACGAAGGCTGGGCGGGACGCGCCTGGCGCGACGGTCACCGCTGTCGTCGGCGGTAGGCGGCTTGCTCGGGACGTCCAGTTCGCGGCCAGCTACTTCTCGTCGAACGACCCGCGCGTTCATTTTGGCCTTGGTGAACACTCTCACATCGCGGAGGTCGCCGTCAGTTGGCCCGGCGGTGATGTCGAGGTGTTCGGGGATTTCGAGAGCGGCACGACTTGGACGCTGCGGCGCGGCGAGGGCGGACGAAGCCGACGCGAGGACCAAGGCGCCTCGCGCTAGGGAAGGTCTGGTTGAGACCATCCCACAAATGCAGGTATCCGGTGGCCCTTCATCGGGGGTGCCGGACGAAAGAGTTTCAATATAATTCAATAGGTTGCGTAAGGCATGCACGAACTGCCGGTAAGCGTGGAGTCGGCTTGCCATGCGTCATTGTTGTGATATAGTCGGGCAGTCCGTCTGCCTTTTGCCGCATTTGGGTGGCGGCGGGCGACATACCTATTTCAATGGGGTTGAGGGGATTGGAACTATGTCATTGATCAAGTTTCTGGGGTTCCGGGGACTGGTGGGCTTCGTGTGTTGTGCCGCCTTGTCCTTGGCCAATGCGCAACTGCTGGCCGCGGAAGCGGACGAAGAGGCGGAGGACGCCGAAGAGATCGAGGTTGCGGATGACTCGGACGACGATGCCGAGGATGCCAGCGGAGAGGCCGTCGAGGAGGTGATCGTCACGGGTTCGTTTATCCGCCGCGACAACTTCGACCTACCTTCACCGATCGTCGTCCTCGACGAGATCGACCTCGAAATGGCGGGCACGCCGGACCTCGGCGACATCATGTTCGACCAGACGTTCCAGACCGGGGTGAACGCCAATGCCACACCGTTCGAGGGTGGCGGTGCCGATGACCAGCAGTGGAACCAGGGGGTCGAGGTCTGGGCCAACCTGCGGGGTCTCGGTTCCCGCGCCACCATGACCATGATGGACGGCCACCGGCTCCCGGCGGACACCAACACCTGGGGTCGGCGTGCAGGCGTGGATGTCACCAACACCTACCCGGGAATCGGCATCGGCCGTGTCGAGACGATCCTCGACGGCGCGTCGGCATTGTATGGCTCCGAGGCCGTGGGCGGCGTGATCAACCTCATCCCGCGACGCGGCTTCGAGGGGCTCTTGATCACCACCGACTGGAACCAAGCGTTCGAGAGGGGTGCGCCGAACAAAGGCCTCAGCCTCTTGGCGGGTGCGGACGGCGAGAGGACGGAACTAATATTCGCGATGGAGTTGCGGCGCACCGACCAAATGCGCTACACGGACCGTCCGGACTACATCCTCAGCGCCAAGGATCCGTGGCGAAACGAGGTCTTCACGCCGTGGTGGCATGACGCGGGCGGTCGCAGCAGCCCGGGCGACTGGGTTGTCCCGGTGCGAAGTCCCACCGGCGAGTTGATGCCCCACGTCCCCGCCTGGCAGCGTGGCCCATTGGGCGGCGGACCGGTAGGCGCCAACGAGCCGAACGCGGACGACCTGCACATCGGCAACGCCCCGGATGGCCGCCTGACGGCCGTTCGGCGTGCGGACCCGGGTTGCGCCTACGGCTTCGGTGCCGGCAACGACCATTGGGGGACGCCGACAACGGGCGGCGGCCTGAGCGGCCCGGGGACTAGCCCTCCCGAGACCACCTACAACGACCTCGCGAAGCACGGCAACTTCCTGAACGGCATGCTCCACGCCCACAGCAATTCCTGGCGGTCGGAGGACTGCATCATGTCCGTCTCCGACATGCAGGATCTCCAAGCGGAGATGGAGCAGAACAAGGCCATGGGCTTCTTCGAGTACGAGTTCAACGACTACGTCAAGTTCCGTGGCGAGGTGGTGGTCGCCGCCCTCGACTACTACACCCGTGATGTGACCGGCGGCCTCGACGAAATGGACAACACCTCGCTCTACGGCCCCATGGTGCCGATGGTGATCGGTGAGAATCCCGGCAATCCGTTCCGTGCCTTCGCGGATGGGTCGCGCGTGCACGGCTACAGCGGTCCCAACACCCCCAACCGGCTCGACTGGACCGACGTCAACGGCAACGGCCTGTACGACTACGGCGAGGAACCCGGCGAGGGCTTGGTGTTCGCCCAGGACATGTGCGACGCCAGCGGTTGCAACGGCACGGGCGACGGCATTCCCGACCGCGATTTCGACGGCGACGGCATGGCCGATGCCGGTGCGCAGGGCAACCCGGCGGCACGCGTGGTGCTGATCAGCATGGAGGACGCCAACGGCAACGGCATTCCGGATCGTTTCGACCTCGACGGCGGCGGCATTCGCCTGTTCGAGGATGCCCGACAGTGGTACGGGGAGTTGAACGTCCATCCCAAGAATCCTCGCAACAACAACATCGAGTGGGCAGGCCAGGATGGCAACATCCTGACCTATAGACGTCGCGCACAGCGCGACAACCTGCGCATTCGACTCGGTGGCGAGTTCACGATCCCCAGTACCGAGTGGATCGTCGATGCCGACTGGGTCTGGGCTCTGGGCAAGCGGACGCGGCAGTACCCCGAGCCGCTGTGGCCGGAAACAGCCGCAGCGTTGCGGTGTCAAGCCGGCCCCAGGGGAGACCAATGCTGGAACCCCTTCACGACGACGTACCTCAACACCAACGAGGACGGCCAGTTGATCGGTGATCCGAACAACAAGTTCCCGGCTGAAAGCGATCCCGGCTGGCGGCCGCCCGACGCGAAGGAAGTGAATACCGAGATCGAGAACCGCAACGCGGGCGTCATCCTCGCCTACAACAAGCAGGATCTGGGTATGCAGATCCTCGACGTCGTGGCGTCGAACGGCAACCTGTTCCATCTGTGGTACAACGATGCGCCGGTTGGCATGGCCATCGGGGCCCATTGGCGACTGGAGACGGAAGAGTGGCGGCCGAACGTCCAGAACCAGGCGGCGATCGGTGGCGGCAAGATCGGCCTGCGCGAAAGCGAGCAGGAGAGCCGAGCCGTGTTCATGGAGTTCCAGTTGCCCCTGGTGGACCACCCGGTGTGGGGTGACATGGAGCTGCAGATTGCCGGCCGCTACGCCGAGATCGAGACCCGGGGGATCATCGGGCAGCTCGGCAAGAGTACGTTCGACACGGTGATTCCAAAGATCGCCCTGCGCTACAGTCCCACGGATTGGCTTGCGTTCCGTACCAGCCGTACCGAGGGGTATGTGACGCCGGGGCTCTATGCGCTCTTCGGCGAGCCGCAAACTACAGGTGAGAGCATCGGCGGGGTCAGGGACTATCTGTGCGACCAGATTCCGGAGCTCATGCATTGCAGCGGCGACGTCAACGGTACGACCCAAGGCGTGATTCTGGGTAGCTCGCCCAACAGTGAATTGGGGGCGGAAACCTCCGAACTTTGGAATGCGGGCTTCTCACTGCGGTTCCTGGACGGCTCGTTGATCGTGGACGTGGACTACACCACGGTCGACTTCAACGGACGGGCCGACAGGCTTGGCCACGGTGGCCACGTCTCGCTCAACGAAATCGGCTTCGAGGACTTCGTCCTGGGCCGTTGCCCCGGCACGTTGCTGAACTACGACAGCCCGCCGGATATCAGCAATCTCGAACCCGGTCAGGAGGCACCGCCATTCCAGCCCACATCGACCGAGGACTATCGGGCCAATACGCCACAAGCGGAGTTGGATTGCCGGGCCAACGCGGCAGTCGACTGGGTGATGAGTGAAGCGAGAAACGGCGAAGGCGAACGACCAGTGGGCAACGCCCTACTCGAACGAGGCGGCGGTCCAAACGGCCTCGGTTTGACGCTGGTGGAAAATCCCTGGTTGGCCCAGGGCCAGAAGACCACCGCGACCGTGATCTACAACATGCGCTACACCTTCGATGGCGAGAAAATCCTGCCGTTCATGGGTGCCAACGCGGGCAGCTTCACCGCCTCGCTCAGCGGCACGCAGTATCTGGAACAGAGCATCGTCCGCTGGGCGGCAGAGAGTGGCAACCCTCGCGCCGGCATCAAGATCGACGGGGTGGGCAACCGCAATACGACCAGCTTCGTGGGACCGGGCGAGGGCCTCTACTCGGCTCTGCCGCCGACCCCGGAGTGGCGCGTCAACGTGGGCCTGCGCTGGTACCGCGACAACCACACCGCGCAGTTGAGCGGTCGATGGCATGATTCGGTGACGAACCTGAACATCGCGTGGGACGAGCAACGCGAGGCGGGTCTCTTGAGCGAATCCGAGTCGGAATTGCTGGAGACGGAACGCTGCAGTTGGCAGCCGAGCCCCGTGTGCGGTTTCGATTCGCGACACTACTGGGATGTCAGCTACACGTACTCCAAACCCGAGTTCCTCGGGTTCGGCTACGTGTCGGTGAACCTCGCTGTGCGCAATGTCTTCGACACCTATCCGGATCCCGTCACGACCCCGGCAGGCCACGAGGGGTATCTGGACAACATCATGGGCCGCCTTGGGTTCGCAAGGCTGACGCTCGGCTTCTAAGCACTGGCCGACATCGTTTGGCAAAGGGCCAGCGACTCCCCCCGGGAGTGCTGGCCCTTTTTGTTTCGGTGAAGCACGCTATGGGCAATCGCATCCGTGGAGTGATCGGTGGTCTTGTTCTGCTCGGCACCGGGTGTGGTGGTGGTGGTGGTGGCGAAGGTGGTGCGCCCGCGCCGCCACCGGCGCCAATCACACCCGCACCGCCGCCCGTTTCGGAGGAGGGAATCCGTTTTACGGAAGTCTCCAATGCCGGCTTCACGAGAGCGTTTACGGCGGACATCCTGACGATGACCACGTCGGAGCGGTTCAGCGGCGGGGTCGCGTCAGGCGACTACGACGGCGATGGCGATGTGGATCTCTATGTGGTGGGCGGGAACGCCGAACCGAACCACCTCTACCAGAACCAGGGCGATGGCACCTACGTCGAGGTGGGGGCCAGCGTCGGCCTGGATGTGGTGCATCGCGGCAGCGGTCCGGCCTTCGGCGATATCGACGGCGATGGGGACATTGACCTCTTCGTCGGGGCTTGCGAAGGCGACGCCGTGTATCTGTTTGAGAACCGCGTCGCGGAAACAGGTCGGTTCGAGGATGTGACACGGGCTTCCGGCATCGAAATCACGGCGGCCAACACGGTGTCGGCAACGTTCCACGACTACGATGGCGATGGATTGGTGGATCTGTTCCTGGCCCATTGGGGTGCGGCGCGAGCGGTCGGCGAGGATACCGAAACCGTATGGCGGAACAATGGCGATTTGACCTTCACCAGCAGGAGTCTGGAGACGGGAGTCGCCGCCGTGGTGCTGGACGCGGGTGCCGATTGGTCGTTTACCCCGACCCTGGCCGACATCGATGGCGACGGTGACGGCGACTTGCTGATGGTCTCGGATTTCGAGACGACGGAGGTTCTTCTCAACAACGGCGACGGCACATTCGTCGGCGCAACGGATCGCGACGTCATTGTCGATCAGGACGGTATGGGCTCCGCCGTCGGCGACTACGACAACGATGGCGACCTCGATTGGTTCGTGACGTCGATCTACAACCTGGACGTGGACGGGACCCACTTCGGCAATCGCTTCTACCGTAACGAAGGAGCGGGCGTATTCACAGACATCACCGAAACGCTCGGCATCGAGGATGGTGGATGGGGCTGGGCGAGTTGCTTTGCCGATGTCGACAACGATGGCTGGCTCGACATCTTCCACGTGAATGGCTGGAACTACGACCTCGACAAGGACTTCACCAACGATGAGTTCAGGTTCTTCCATGCCCAGGGGGATGGCGGATTCGTGGAACGGGCGGCGGAGGTGAATCTCGCTAGCGATGCCCAGGGACGAGGTGTGGCCTGCTTCGACGTGGAACGCGACGGCGACATCGACTTCGTCGTGATGAACAACAGTACCGACCATCTGGTCTACTACCGAAACGACTCGACCAACGAAAACCATTACCTCGGGATAAAACTACGTAGTCTCGGCACCAATCGGCTCGGTGTCGGCGCGTGGGTTACGGTACGTACCGAAGAGCATACGCAATTGCGCGAGCTCAGGGCCGGCAACAACTTCGTCTCCCACAATCCGATGGAGGTCCATTTCGGGCTGGGCGCGGCCACTGAGGCGGATGTGCTGGTCCGCTGGCCGGACGGCAACGGAACCGAATTCAAGAACGTTGCGGCGGACCAGTGGATAACGCTCGTCCAGGAGGAGTCGGCGGCATTGCGAGTGAATATCGTCCGCGGCAGCGGTGACGGCAACTACGTCGAAGGCGAACGGATTGAAGTCCGAGCCGAACCGGCCGAGGACGACTACTACTTCAGCCATTGGAGCAGCAGCGATGGCGGGAGCTTTGACGACGCGAACTCCCCCGAGACATCGTTTGTCATGCCCGGCAACGCGGTGACGCTGTTGGCCAACTACGTTCCCGGGGTCGCCATGGATGCTGATGTCTCGGTCGCGCGTCGCTGGAACGAGATGCTGCTGCAGGCGATTCGCAACGATTGGGCGCGACCGACCGTGCATGCCCGCAATCTCTTTCACACCTCGGCGGCCGGGTACGATGTATGGGCGGCGTACGCCGACGTCGCAACGCCATGGTTGCTCGGCCGAACGCGGGCTGGGGTGCACTGCGCATTTACGGGCTTCGGGCAATCGGATGCCGAGGATGTCGAGGCGGCACGTACCGAGGCTTTGAGCTATGCCTTCTATCGGATGATCCGTCAGCGGTTTCGCCGGTCGCCGGGCGTGGCGAGTATCCGTCGCGATGCCGACGCGCTGATGGGCGCTCTCGGCTACGATCCCGCCCTCGACTCCACCGACTATTCGACCGGTTCTCCTGCATCACTCGGAAACCACGTCGCCGCCTGCTATCTCGATTTCGGCCGGGCGGACGGTGCGAACGAGGCGAACGACTACCAAAACAGGTTCTACGAGCCGGTCAACCCGCCGTTGCGACCGGAGTTGCCGGGGAATCCCGACATCGTCGACCTGAATCGGTGGCAGCCGCTGGCGCTTGAACGCTTCATTGATCAGGCGGGTAACCCGGTGCAGAGCCAGCCCGATTTCCTGAGTCCCGAATGGGGTGAGGTCGTTCCGTTCGCGCTCGCCGAGGCCGACCGTGTCGCCTACGAGCGCGACGGGGCGACCTATCTGGTCTACCACGATCCCGGCGCACCGCCCTCGGCCGAAGGACCCCTTGCCGATGAGTACGATTGGGGTTTCTCGTTGGTTGCGGTCTGGTCCTCGCACCTGTCGCCGAGCGATGGTGCGATGATCGACATTTCGCCGTCGAGCCTAGGCAATATCCAGTCCTACCCGACATCGTTCAGCGAGTATCCGGAATTCTACGACTTGATCGACGGTGGCGATGCCGGCGAGGGCCATGCCGCCAACCCGGTTACCGGCGTTCCCTATGAACCCCAAGTGGTGCCTCGGGGCGACTACACGCGCGTATTGGCGGAATTCTGGGCCGATGGACCCGATTCGGAGACGCCACCGGGCCACTGGTTCGCGATCCTGAACGAGGTCAACGACCACGAACTGCTCGAGCGTCGCTTCGGCGGAGCTGGACCGTCGCTCGACAAGCTGGAGTGGGATGTGAAGGGGTACTTCGCCCTGGGCGGCGCGATGCACGACGCGGCGGTCGCGGCATGGGCCGTCAAGGGCTGGTACGACTATATTCGGCCGATCTCCGCGGTGCGGGCGATGGCCGACAAGGGACAGAACTCCGATCCGGAACTGTCGTCCTACGATGTGGATGGCATTCCCTTGCGGTCGGGTCTGGTCGAGTTGGTCGACGCCGACGATGCGCTTGCAGGCGATGCCGAGGAGCACGTGGGCAAGATCAAGGTGCGGGCATGGCGGGGGCCAGACCATATCGTCGACCCGTTGACCGACGAAGCGGGTGTCGGCTGGATTCTTGCCGAGAACTGGTGGCCCTACCAGCGGCCGTCCTTCGTTACCCCGCCGTTCGCGGGCTATGTGTCGGGACACTCGACCTACTCCCGCGCTGCGGCCGAGGTGCTGACATCCCTTACCGGCAACCCGTTCTTTCCCGGCGGCATGAGCGGCTTCGAGATTCCGAAGAGTGAATTCCTTGTCTTCGAGCGGGGTCCGTCGGTGGACATGACGCTCCAATGGGCAACCTACCGCGACGCCTCCGACCAGTGCAGCCTGTCGCGCATCTGGGGAGGCATCCACCCGCCCGCCGACGATATTCCCGGCCGGCTGATCGGAATCCGAGTCGGCACGGATGCGTTCGCACTGGCCGAAACGTATTTCAACGGCACGGCGCAGTGACTCGCAGTGACTGGGTTGCCCGCACAGAGACGTTGTCATAGGCTAATGTTGAGGCGAGGGGGTGAATGGACGGATATTGGGATCCGTCCAATAGGTTCACCGCTAATGTGTTCGCGCTCCAGTCGCGGTTGCCACGGGAGCGAGCTGGCGCCGTCCAGCGACTTCCAGTGATCGCGTCTGGCGACAGGGGGGACTAGTCGTGAACGGGCGGAGATTTTGCACTTTTTGCACTTGTACGGTTCTCGGTCTCTACGGGATTCTCGCGGGCTACTGCCTGGATGCGAAGGAGATTCCGGTAGCGGACTTCTTCACCACGCAGGATGTGTCCGACGTCACGGTTTCGCCTGACGGTCGCTACATCGCCGCACGTGGTGACACGGCCGTACAGATCCTGGACTTCGACACCTTGGCACCGGTGGGGCGGGTTTATCGCGATGCGCGCTACACGGTGGTGGACGACTACTGGTGGGTGAACGATGACCGCATCGTTCTGACGACCCGCCTGAACGTCCAACGCTCAGACAGGGCGTGGCCCACGAGTACCTTCATTGCGTCCAACGTGGATGGCAAACGTCAGAGCAGTCCGTATCAACTGTTCCGGGACGGAGAGACCCGGATAGGCATCACCATCATCGACGTGCTGCGTGGGGACGAGCGCAATGTCTTGGTGGAGAGGGGGCAGCAGCCTTTTCCGCCCTATCCCGGCCGGGTCAATCCCCAGTTGATGTTGCTGGACGTATACAGCCGCGGCGACAAGGCACGCTTGCGGAAACGTCAGTCCAGCCCCCTCTCGTTCGGGAATCTGTATCCGGATCTGGCCGGGCAGGCACGCGTGGGAGTGGGGCTCGACGCGGGTTCGCCGGTGATGCTCTACCGCCCACACGGGGAGCGGAAGTGGCTGAATATCAACGAGTCGGTTGGCAACGATCCCTCGGTGACCCTCCGCCCCGCCGGCTTCATGGAGGACGGACTGCGCTTCTACATGCTCAGCAATCACGCCAGTGACAAGATGGCCCTGTACCGTTTCGAGCCCGAACCGCCTCGCTTCGAGCTGATACGTGAACACCCCGATTTCGACATTGCAGATGTCGACTGGGATTCTACGCGCACGAGAATCGTCGGTCTGAGGCTAGAGGGTGTCAGTCCGAAGTATCTGGTTGTCGACAAGGAGAGCGCCAAGGTCGCCGCGCTACGCCGCTACGGACCTGCTTTTCCCGGGGAGTGGATGCGGATCGCCAGCGTCGCCGACGAAGGCAACCGCATGGTGCTCAACGTATTCAGCGACCGAAACCCGGGGGTCTGGTACCTGTTGGATGTCAAGGCCAACCAAATTCGGGCACTGATGCCCCAACGTCCAGGCATAACCCCGTCGGAAATGGTCGGTTCCACGGCCCTGACGATCGAGACCAGCGATGGCGAGTCGCTGCAGGCCTACCTGACGCGAGATGCCGAAGCGGAGGGTAGCAGCCCGTTGATCGTCCTTCCCCACGAGGGGCCCCACGGAGTGCGAGACAATTGGGCATTCGACCCGGTTGTCCAGCTGTTCGCCAACCGCGGCTTTGCCGTATTGCGCGTGAACTACCGGGGGTCGGCCGGATTCGGCCGCGACTTTGAGCGGGCCGGCTATCGAGAATGGGGCGGGGCCATCATCGACGACATCGTCGCTGCCACTCGGTCGGTGGCGGCTCGGGACGAGATCGATGGTGGGCGAGTCTGCATCCTGGGCTCACACTACGGCGCTTTCGCATCGCTTGCCGCCGTCGCACGCGCACCGGAACTCTTTCGCTGTGCGGCGGGACACGCCGGCATCTACGACCTTGCGTTGCTTTGGGGCAGGGACGGTGTGCCGATGCATATGGGCGACGAGCCAAGTCTGACCCGGTGGATTGGACGGAACCGCACGGAACACCGGGCGCAGTCGCCGGTTCATCAGGCCGACCGCATCAAGGTTCCGGTGCTGCTCTCACACGGTGGTTTCGACGACCGGGCACCGCTGAGGCATACGGAAATGATGCGGGATGCGATCAAGACGGCCGGTGGGACGGTGGAGACGTTCATCGAGTCGGGCAAAACGGTAAAGACGGGAGACGCGCCAGACTTCATACGGGGATTGCTGGCGAACGCCGACGCCTTTCATGCGGCGGAGGACAAGGTTCGCCTGTATGAGAGGATTCTGGATTTTGTCGTCGAGCATGCCGAGACCGAGTGAGCGGTAGTGGGTTCGGTTGGTTGTAGCCGACGGCGTGACCCGGCGAGGGTCTGCGGCTCGAAACCGCGCCTCGGCGGGTGTAGGCTTGAATTCCTGATGATGGGACGGGTGATGCACGTTTCGCGCCCCGTGGTTTGGGTGTGTGGACGGCTGGCAGTCGCACCTTGCTGTCTGGTCTTGGTCTTGGTCTTGGTAGGGGGCGGGGCAGTCGCCGCCGACGTCACCCACGCAACGGAACGCCAAGGGACCGTCACCGCGGACGGTAAGCCGTCGGCGTCAACTGACGTCGGACAGCCGAAGGTTGATGCCGGTGCATTGGCCACGGCCGACCCCGGATCGGTCGAAGAAGTGGTGGTTTCGGGGGAGCGAGTCACGGACCTGACCGTATCGGAGCGACGCGAGATCTACGAGCAACTGGCCCGTGGTCGCCGGTTGTACTCGGACAGCGAATACGAACGTGCGTTTCCGTTTCTACTGAACACGGCGCGGCACGGATTCAAGGGTTCCCAGGCACGTGTGGGCTATATCTTTCTAAAGGGCCTCGGGCAAGTACCTAGAGACTCGCGGTATGCGGTTGGCTGGCTCGGGGTTGCCGCATCGGGCAACACCGAGCCCGAAATCGAGAACTTCTTCAATAACCTATGGAGCCGCATACCACAGCGGTACGTTCCTCAATTCGAGGAGGTCGTCGAGGAATTCGAGTCGAGGTACGGCGAAGATGCGACCGGTGTCAGCTGCGAGCTCCGCCGACCCGCGCGAAGTCACATAAAGAGCCTGGCCTGCTTCTTCGAGGACGATTTGACGATCGAGCAATCCCGACTGATTGACGACATGCTTGCCGAACCGATCGTTGGTGATTGGGCCTACGAGCAGCCAGACCCGACGCCGGTCCCGGTTCCGATTGTGACACCACCCACCGACAGTACGGATTGACGCTCTTCTACGTCGATGGTGCTAAGCGAGGGCGTAGAGTTCCGGGTTGGTCGATGCGACGGGGACTGGTGACGAGAGTCAGACGGAAGTCGTTGCTCCCCGTAGTTGTCTTCGCCCTCTCGGGCGTGACGGATTTCCATGCCGGTGTCGAAGACCGGGACTGGTGCCTTACCTCGACAAGCCAGTTCGATCTGCTGAGTGATCTAAAGTCGTCGGACGCTTTGGCACTGCTCGGCTCGCTCCATCGATTTCGCTCGGCGTCCTTGGCTCTGCTGCCATCGGGCCAGTCCGCCCCCGCGCCGGTGCCGAAACTGCTCGTCTTCGAACGCAGGAGGGATTTCGCCAGGACCTTCGAAAGTACGGTCATGGTCGGCTTTACCCGGTCGTCCCTCGACCAGTCCCTGCTGGCCTTGGGTCCCGACCGGCAGGGACGCCTCCTGCATCGCAACGCGTTCCACGAGTACACGCACTATCTCATTCGCAGCCACGCCGAACTGAACCTGCCGATCTGGTATGAAGAAGGTCTTGCCTCCTACCTGTCGACGCTCAGCGTTGACAGCCAGGGCCTGGCCGTCGTTGGGCGCATCCCCTACGAGTATCTCCGGGGAGCACTCGTGTCGTCGGGCGCGTCGATCACCGATGTCGTGGGGGAGCGATTCCGCATGGGCGCGGATCACCACGAGATGTCTGGCACCTATGGTCTTGCCTGGGCGTTGGTTCGTTTCCTCCATCACGCGAAGGCACCCGATGGCACTCGCTACGCCAGCAGGTTGGGGGAGATGCTGGCGGCCATCGACAACGGGGCTTCCAGCATCGATGCACTGGGGACGACGTTGGACATGGATCCGGCGGGTCTCGGTGTGCGCCTCGAGCGCTACTACGAGAATGATCGGTTGCCCGTGTACAGGTTCCAGACGGCGATCACAGAGAAACTGCCGTTTCGGCGCGAGTGTCTTGATCCGTTGGCGGCACGCTATGAACTTGCCCAAGCTGCCGCCTTCCGGAACCCAGAATTCGCCCTCGATCTCTATGCTGAAGTGGCCGAAAGGAACCCGAACCACATTGGGGCCTTGATCGGCCTGTCGAGGCTGGACACCGGCAATAAGTCTGTCGAATTGGCGAAACGAGCGTACGGCGTGGACCCCGATGATCCGGCTGCGAACATACGCTTGGCGGAACTGCTCGTGGCAAATTGCCGACAAGGGGCGACGTTCATTGACGACGTTGACCCGGATTCGGGGACGCTCGCCAACGACATGCCAGGCGTAGAACGGCGCATGGCGGTGTCGCAGGCCGAGTCTTGCCGACGGAACGTCGAGGATGCGATCGCACTTTATCGTCGCGCCATCCACTCGCCGTCCCATGCCGGAACGGCTGCCTACGGCCTGGGCATCGCAAGTCTGCTCACGCGGCAGTGGAGTGACGCGTTGACCTTCCTGCATGCGGCCTACCTGCGCGCGCCGTGGTCACCGCAGGTCAACTTCTACCTGGGCGAGGCATACCGACGCACGGGCGATTTGGGCCGTGCCCGCCGACATTTCAGGAAGACTGTCAATTGGCACCCGGAACGATCTTGGCGCGACCGTGCGGAACATGCGCTCGCCTCGATCAGTCGGGTGAAATGACCGTCGGAGGAGCGTCCGCGCCTTCGCGAGGCAGCGTGTTCGCCAACATTGGCGGGTCTTCGGCTTTGGCCCCGGTCGGTCTCGTCAGGCCAGGGGGCGGGTTCGCTCCACGACGATCCGCGCGCAACGGTGGTTCTCGGGGAAGAACCGAGGCGAATCGCCATCGGCGTCCAGGTCGTAGCCATCCCGAGTCAACCGGATGTGCCCCTGGGCGAGCAGCAGGCCGATGCCGCGGGCGTGTTTGCTGGGGCGTCGTGGGTGCTTGGGTTCGAGGTGGATGACGCCCACGTGGGCGCGCGCCGACAGGGACTCGTAGAGCATCGAGGCGCTGTCGGCGGTCACCCAGACGTAGGTTGCCCCGGCCAGCGTCTGCTCGAGGAAGTCGCCAGGCGTCGAACGCCAGGACCGGTAGACAAGGTTCGGCGCCGTCGGCAGCACCTGGGCCAATCCGGGCGGCGTCCGACGCGAATCGCACACCTGCCAGTGGACGTCGGGGGAGGTACGGGCGATGGCCGCGATCTGCGTCGCGATGTGGTTGCCGGACCATACGAAGTGGGGATTCGCACCGCCGAGCAGGATGAGTCCTTGACTTGGGTTCTTGGGGGCGTCGGTCGTCGGACAGATCACGCCTCGGGTCTCGATCACATTGGCGGCCGGACGATGGCGGTCGTGCTGCGGTATGAACAGCAGATCGAACCAGCGGTGGGGCAGCGAGGGTTTCATCAAGACGATGCTCCTGCCGCCGCAGACGAGGCTCGCCGCGAGCAGGGGCAGGTGAGTCCGGTGGCCGACGCCGATGAGCAGGTGGGGGCGCGGCAGGTCGGTATCGCGACCGAGGAGACGGGCCCGGAGCTGGCGATAGAGCAGGGCCTTGAACCGCATGTCGAACTCGTACACCTCGACGGGGCACAGGGCCTCGATGCCCTGCAGTAAGCCGGAGGATTGCTTCTCGTGACCCGGTTTGCCGTCGACGAACCGCCATACGACCAGCGTCGGCTCGGACGACGTCGGGCGGCCTTCGGCGCGATCGGAAGAGCCCGGCCGGGGAGGGGTCACTTCAGGCTGTGGTCCATGCCGAATGCCGGGTTCTCGTCCCGGGTCGGGCCGACGATCTGCGCCGGCACGCCGGCCACCGTGACGTGGGGTGGTACGTCGTCGAGGACGACGCTGCCAGCGCCGACCTTGGCCCCGGCGCCGATCTCGATGTTGCCGATCACCTTGCTGCCGGCACCGAGCAGCACACCGTGACGGACCTTGGGGTGCCGGTCCCCGGTCTCCTTGCCGGAACCGCCGAGGGTCACGGCGTGAAGGATCGAGACATCGTCCTCGACGACGGATGTCTCGCCGATCACGATGCCGGTGGCGTGGTCGATCATGATGCCGCGTCCCATCTCGGCCGCGGGATGTATGTCGACGCCCAGTCCGAAACTGATCTGGCTCTGGAAGAACAGCGCCAGGGTGTGGCGATCCTGCAGCCAGAGCCAATGCGCGACACGGTGGGCCTGGAGGGCGTGGTACCCCTTGAAGAACAGAAACGGCGTGGACAGGTCTTCGCAGGCCGGATCGCGGTCGAACGTCGCCATGATGTCCACCAGTGCGCCTTCGAGAATGCCCTCGTCGCTCGCCATGGCTTCGCCGATGACATCGCGGATCAGCATGGTGGGCAGCATGGGGTTGTCGAGTTTGCTCGCGAGGCGGAACGACAGCGCGGATTCGAAGCTCGTGTGATTGAGGACGGTGGCGTGGAAATAGCTGCCGAGGATCGGCTCTTCCTCGGCTTTCTGGGTCGCCTCCAGACGCATCACCTCCCAGACGCCGGTCTGGTCGAAGCCACCGGAGTCGCGGAAGCGGTCGAACAGGACGCTTCGTTGGGCATGTAGACCGTTGCGCATGGGCGTCCATTCTACGGGTTCCCTCCCGCCGGGCGAAACCAAACGCCCTCGGACGCCGTCGACGGGCCCGTTTGAACACGGCGCGCGTATACTCGAAAGCTCTATGCGGGGAGAGACGATGACCGAGTTTCGACGGGTAGCGGTTGTCGGCCGCACGGGCAGCCCCCATGTGGTCGACTCGCTCGGCATCGTCCTGGCCACCTTGCGGGCGGCCGATGTGGAGGTGGTTCTGGAAGCGGCGACGGCCGCCATGCTGTCGCAGCCGGACGGGGTTCCCCGGGAGAGGATCGGTGACGGCGTCGATCTCGTGGTGGTCGTCGGCGGCGATGGCAGCATACTGGGCGTGGCGCGGGACGTCGCCCATACGGGGGTGCCGGTGCTGGGCGTCAACCGCGGGAGCCTGGGTTTCCTGGCCGACATCGCGCCCGAGCAGATCGACGACAAGCTGCGCGGTGTCCTGGCCGGCGACTACACCGTCGAGGATCGTTTCCTGCTTGAGGCCTGCGTACGTCGGGACAACGGTGACGTCGAGGTCGGTGTGGCCTTGAACGAGATCGTCGTTCACGCCGGCAGCATGTCGCGGATGGCGGACTTCCGGCTCCTGGTCGACGGTGAATTCGTCTACGACCAACGCTCGGACGGTCTGATCGTGTCCACCCCGACCGGCTCCACCGCCTACGCGCTTTCGGCAGGGGGACCCATCATGCATCCCCAGTTGGACGCGGTGGTGATCGTTCCCATGTTTCCCCACACCCTGACGTCGCGGCCCCTGGTCGTGCGCGGCGACGCGGAGATCGGCGTGCGGATCGGTGGTGCGTCGACGCCGAAGGTGAGCTGCGACTCGCAGGTGGATCTTGACCTCGAGCCCGGTGACGAGGTGCGTGTCGTCAAGCACCCCCACGCCCTGCGGCTGCTCTATCCCCTGGGGCACAACTTCTACGAGTCCTGCCGCAGCAAGCTGGACTGGGCGACGCGCCTGGGAGGCCGCTGACTAGATCCTTGTGCGGGGGTCCAGGAAGGGCATTCCTACAGCAATTGGGACAGGAATGTGCGTGCGGGCACGATCAAGGGCTTCCCGGGTAGTGCGAAACAGTCGCGGTCCACATAGTCCGCATTCACCGTGACCTGGAGCGCGAACGGGACGTCCAGGCGTTTCTGGAATCGCTCCAGGTGGGGGCTCATGTCGTCGTCGCCAAGCTTGGCTTCGACGAGAAGCCACGGCTTGCCCGCGCGCGACACGACAAAGTCCACCTCGCGCCGCTCCTTGTCGCGAATGTGGCCGAGTTTGAAGGTGTCAAGTCCAAGATCGTTCCAGCCCTCGACGGCCTTTAGCAGGTGGCAGGCGATGAACGTCTCCGCCCGCTTGCCCTCGTCATGCACCAGACTCCAGTCTCGCAGAAACCACTTCGGCTCCTTGCGTAGCGATCGTGAGACGTTGGTGAACCAGGGACGCAGTAGAAACCCCAAGTGCAACTCGCCAAGTGTCGTGACCCACCGGCGGACGGTGTCGGCCGCGACACGCACCTCCTTGGCGATGTTCGCGTAGATCAATTGCTCGGCTGAGCGGGCGGTGAGCAGGCGGACGAGGATTTCCAATTGGTCGAGGTGTTGAACCTGCGTCAGGTCGCGGATCTCTTCGCGTACCAGCTGGGCGAGACGTAGCGTTTGCCAGCGACGCGTGAAACGGTCGTCGCGGCGCAGGAATGGTTCGGGGAATCCGCCGTGGCGCCAAAGGGCGTTGAATTGCGCGTCGTCGATCGGCTCGGGCGCACGAATGATGTTTGGCCCGGGGAGTGTATGGGAGTTTACCTCCGCAACCGAGAAGGGGTGCATGCGGTAGAGGAAGTACCGTCCCATCAAGCTGTCGCCGCCACGCCGGTAGATGTCGAGACGGCTGCTGCCCGTCACCGCGATCCGCAGCTGTTCCGCGTAGCCGTCGTAGAGGCCCTTGAGGAACGCCTTCCAATGCGGATATTTGTGCAATTCGTCGAACAGCACGACGGGCCGCGTGTCGGACAGCCGGTCGAGTTTGCGGTCGGCGACGACTTCACGCGGTCCGGCGAGGATGAGTTCGCGATCATCGACGTCATCCCAGTTGACGTACGCATCCGCTTGTCGGCGGCACGTGGTGGTCTTGCCGACCTGCCGGGGGCCGCTGACGAAGGCCATCTGTCGATTGCTGGTCAGGTGGTCGGCCAGTATCGCGTCGTAGGTTCGCGGTTCCGACATGTCGACGATTATCGATGCCGTCGTCGAATAGTCAAGACTATTCGACGATGGCGTCGAGTTTGGTCGACCGCTAGACCGTCGCCGAGGGCGAGTCGATGTCGATCAGCACACCCGGGTCGATCACATCGATGTGGACGACCGCATCGCTCGCGGCGATCACCTCTCGAGCCCCCTTGTCGTCGCTGATTCCCGTGAGAGCGTCGAACATGGCGGCAGGAAAGGCCACGGGATTGCCGGAACGGCCCTCGTGACGAGGACGAACGATGTGTCCGGGATGCTCGCTGATCGCCGAGCATAGTGAGCGCAACGTCGTTTCCTCGACGTAGGGCATGTCGCCAAGCCCGATCACGACAGCGTCGGCCCCCCTCGATGCCAACACGCCCGCTGCCAACGAGCGGGATTGTCCAGCGTCGGCGTCCACGGCCTCGACGACTAGCGCCCCTGCCTGCGTCACGAGGCTGGCAATGGCCGACTCCCCGGGCCGGATGACGACACGAACCACGTCGAACACCTGCCGGTAGGGTGCAATGGTCCGGGTCAGCATGGGCACGCCGTCGATGGCGTGCAGGCGCTTGTCGCTGCCGAATCGACTTGCCTTGCCGGCGGCGAGGATGACGGCGGCGATGGGTACGGAGATTCTCCGGCTACGCAGCCGTCGACGCCAGGCGCTCCGCCGCGGCGTGGGCGTCGGCGGCGTGGCTTTTGCGGACGGCGGTGATCTCGGCGAGGATCGCGACGGCGATTTCCGGCGGCGTCTTGCTGCCGATGGGCAGGCCGATCGGCGCGTGCAGGCGGTCGAGTTGTGCGCCACTTAGCGCCAGTTCGCGGAGCCGACCCCGGCGCGCGGCGGACGTACGCTCGGAGCCCATCGCGCCGACGTAGAAGGCATCGGTGGTGAGCGCTTCCATCAGACCCATGTCGTCGATGCGTGGGTCGTGGGTCAAGGCGACGACAGCGGAAAAGCGGTCCGAGGCGAGGCGTCGAACGGCATCGTCCGGCATGTCCCGCACCTTGCGCACGCCCTCGACGTCGAACGTCGCCAGCGGTTCCTCGCGTGGATCGCAGACCACCACATCGTAGCCGAGCGCGACGGCGATCTCGGCGACGTAGGCGGCCACCATGTTGGTGCCGATGATGAACAGTCGATATTGAGGGCCGTAGGTCTGCACCAGCAGACCGTCATCGTGGTCGTAGCGGAGTTCGGCGTGCCGTGGCACCTCGCGGCATTCGTATGCGCCGGTGTGAACGTTCAGCGTGCGCTCGACGCACACCCGGTCGGCGAGGCGGGTGGCGAGTTGCCCGAAGTGCGCTTTGCTGTCACCCGTCGCCGCCAAGGGTTCGATGACGATGTCGAGGTGGCCGCCGCAGGGCAGGCCGAGTTGCTCGGCTTCCTCGGCGGTCTCGCCGTAGCGGAAGAACTGCGGTCGATGCTGCGCCAGACGGCCGTCGGTCAGTTTGTCCAGCAGGTCGTCCTCGACGCATCCGCCGGAGAGCGAACCCTTGAGCTCGCCGGCGCGGTTGCAGGTGAGCAGCGATCCCACGGGACGCGGCGACGAACCGTAGGTTGCGACCACGGTGGCGAGCCAGCACGGATCCTGCGCCAGCAGCCAGTCGCGCACCTGGCCCAGCACCTGTTGATCGACAGCCTGCATCCGATCGATTGTAGCACCGCGCCGTCGCCGGACTCGATTTCGGCTCTGTTCTTCTGTGCTGGTGCCATGAACGGTATTCTCGCGGCATCTGCGCATCCGTTCGACGGGACGAGTTCTGTACGACCTGATCCGACCTCTGCTGTTCGCGCTGCCCCCTGAGGCCGCCCATGCCCTCGCGTTGTCGGTCCTGAAGGCCAGTGGCGCCATGCGCGGCAGACGTCAGCCGACGCAGACGATGAGCGAGCTGCACGGCCTGGCGTTCCCAAACCGCATTGGCGTTGCCGCGGGTCTCGACAAGAACGCCGTTGCCGCGGCAGGCCTCGAACGGCTGGGTTTCGGCTTCGTCGAGGTCGGGACCGTCACGCCGCGACCCCAACCCGGCAATCCCAGACCGCGCTTGTTCAGGCTCACCGAGGACGGTGCGTTGATCAACCGCTTGGGGTTCAACAGCCTCGGCATGCACTCGGTGGCATCCAATCTCGCCCGGCTGCGACGACATGCGCGTATACCCATCGGCGTCAACATCGGCAAAAACCGCGACACGCCGACGCAGGAGGCGCACCGCGACTACCTCGCGTGTTTCGCCGTACTTCACGAGTTGGCGGACTACGTGACGATCAACCTGTCGTCGCCGAATACGCCGGGGCTGCGGGACCTGCAGGCGCCGGCGAGCGCCGCGGCGCTCGTTTCGAGTCTGGTGACGGAACGCGACCGACTCGCCAGCGGACGAGCCCTGCCTCTGCTGGTCAAGGTCGCGCCGGATCTTGCGTCTGAGGATCTCGAGGCGACGGCCATCGCCGCCCGCGATGCCGGCGCCGACGGTTTCGTCGCCGTGAACACCACGCTCTCGCGGCCGCCGTCGCTGCGCTCAAGGCATGCGTCCCAGTCGGGGGGACTCTCGGGTCGCCCGTTGTTCACCCTCGCCGAGGAGACCGTGCGGCGATTGCGCGCGGCCGTGGGCCCGGAACCGCTGTTGATCGGCGTCGGCGGGGTTGCCGATGCGTCGGCTGTCGAGGCGATGCGCGCCGCAGGTGCCGACTTGGTCCAGGTGTACACCGAACTCGTCTACCGGGGGCCCCGACTGGTGCGGGAACTCACGTCGTAGGGGCGACCGCGCGCCCTGGCGGGCGCATTGTGCTTGCCCGTCCTTGAACGACGCCGCGGGTACCGGCCCGGTCGACCACAACGCGTCCGTGGTCTGCTGCCGCCCCAACGGACATGACCCCGGGAAGCAACTGTCAATGTGGATCATCGCCGAAGTCTTGTGTAACTTACGTTGAGAGTAGACGGTCCGACGGAAAAAACGGGCGGTTGGCGTATGGCTTGTCGGATCGAACAGGGGGATCTATGAAGACACTATTGCAAGGGGTGATCGCCACCGCCTTGGTGGCGGGCTGCGCCGTCGCCTACGGCGACACGCTGGACAGCGGCGACAGCGCCTGGATCCTGACTTCGACGGCGCTGGTGTTGTTCATGACGATTCCCGGGCTGTCGCTCTTCTACGCCGGCTTGGTGCGCGCCAACAGCGTGCTTTCGGTTCTCATGCAGTGCTTCACCATCACCTGCCTGGTGACCATCCTGTGGTTGATCATCGGCTACAGCCTGGCCTTCAGCGAGGGCACCAACCTGGTCGGCGGGTTGGGTAAATTGCTGTTCAATGGTGTGACCGAGGGCTCGATGAGCGGCACGATTCCGGAGTCGAGCTTCGCGGTGTTCCAACTCACCTTCGCCATCATCACGCCGGCCCTGATCGTCGGCGGCTTCGCCGAGCGGATGCGGTTTTCCGCCGTTCTGCTGTTCACCACGTTCTGGTCCCTACTCGTCTACGCACCGATCGCCCACTGGGTGTGGGGCGGGGGCATGCTGAGTGGCGACGGCTGGTTCGGCGAGTGGTTCGGCACCGGCGTGATGGACTTCGCCGGAGGCACCGTGGTGCACATCACCGCCGGCACGGCGGCGCTGGTTGCCGCCGTCGTGCTCGGCCCGCGACGCGGTTTCCCCGATCACGTGCAGCCGCCGCACAACATGACCCTGACCGTGGCGGGTGCCGCCATGCTCTGGGTAGGCTGGTTCGGCTTCAACGGCGGCAGTGCCTTCGCGGCCAACGGCGACGCGGCCATGGCCATCACCGTCACGCACATCTCGGCCGCCGCGAGTGCGTTCACGTGGCTCGTGATCGAATGGGTGCGCTACGGCAAGCCGAGCGTCTTAGGAGCAGTCACCGGCATGGTTGCCGGGCTCGGCACGATCACCCCGGCCTCCGGCTTCGTCGGCCCGGCGGGCGCGCTGCTCATCGGCATCGGCGCCGGTACGGTGTGCTTCTTGGCCACCAACTTCATGAAGCAGAAGCTGAAGATCGACGACTCCCTGGACGTGTTCCCGGTGCACGCGGTGGGCGGCGCTCTCGGCACCATCCTGACGGGCCTGTTCGCGAGCACGGCGCTCGGTGTCTTCAGCGGCCAGGAGGAGATCTCGATTCCCAGCCAACTGGGCGTCCAGGTGCTCGGCGTCGCGGTGACCCTGGGATACACGGCGCTGGGGACCTACATCATTCTCAAGGTGACGAACGTCCTGGTCGGCAATCGGGTCTCGGACGAGGAGGAGACCGAAGGACTCGACCTCGTCTCCCACAACGAACGCGGCTATATCCTGTAGGTCTGCAGGTGGCCAAGATCCGGGAGTTGCCCAAGGGCTACACCGACACACCGGTGCTGCCCGATTCCGAGTGGCGGGTACACGACATCGCGCGGCCTGCGCCGCCGGTGGTGCGCCCGCCGTCGTTCTCCACCCAGGAACGCGCCGGTTCGCCGCCGTCGGACGCCGTCGTGCTGTTCGACGGTTCGGGGTTCGATGCCTGGGCCGGGCGAGACGGGGCAGCGCCGAAGTGGAATCTGGTCGACGGCGTCATGGAAGTGGAGCCGCGAACCGGCGACATCCATACGCGCGAATCGTTCGGTAGTTGCCAGCTGCATGTCGAATGGAGCGCGCCGACCGAGATCACCGCCGACAGCCAGGGGCGGGGGAACAGCGGCGTGTTCCTCCTTGGCCTGTACGAAATCCAGGTGCTCGACGGCTACGACAACCCGACCTACGCCGACGGTCTGACGGCGGCGATCTACGGCCAGTACCCGCCGCTGGTCAACGCCAGCGTTCCCCCGGGACAGTGGCATGTCTACGACGTCGTCTTCGAATCGCCCGTCTACCGGGACGGGTCACTGGCGATGCCTGCGTACATGACCGTCTTCCACAACGGTTTGCTCGTGCACCACCGCCAACCGTTGCAGGGGCCGACGCAGCATCGCCAATTGGCGAGCTATACCGATGTCCACGGTCCGGAGGGTCCGCTAACGTTGCAGGACCACGGCGACCGGGTCCGGTTCAGGAACATCTGGATTCGTCCGCTGACGAGTCTGCAAGCCCCTTAAGCTGACGCTTCGAGGGTGTCCGAATCTGTCGGTTCCTGGCGGAGCATGGCGCGGTATACCCGCCGCTCGCCCCAACGTTGGCGCCAAGCGGCCAGTATCCAGGCAAAGAGCACCGCGAACAGCATGAGTACCACGAAGCGGACGCCTTCGACCGGCGCCAGCCAGACCTGTCCGCTGCCCAGACCCGCAACGATAGCGACCAAGAGGATGTCTCGGATCCACCTGGGGAGGTCTGCACCGACGGTGGGACCGGCAAGCCGGTCGAATAGCATCGTGGCGGCCGCGAGGACGCCGGCGAAGGTCAACGTGACCGGCCACAGGTCCCACGAACCGTCGGGCAAGAACGATGTGACGCCGACACCCACCATCACTGCCGAGGCGTCCTGAAACGCAGTACTGACCGACCGGAACCTCCCCATCGGGTCGACCGGACTACCGGTTGGGTCCTCGCATCTGCGGATACGGCTGCCAGCGCCTCAGCTTGGTCTTCTCCAGAACGGCGGGATTGACCGCACTGCGGGGCCACATTCCCTGCAGGCACGTCGCCAACTCCCGTCCCAGCCGCCGCCGGGTCTCGGGTGCCATTCGCGCCGTCGCCGAGGCGATATGCGGCGTGCAGATGACGTTGTCCATGTGCAGCAGCGGGTTGTTGGTGGACGCGGGCTCCTGTTCGAACACGTCCAGTGCCGCGCCGGCGATCTCGCCCGCGTCGAGGGCGCGGATCAGCGCTTCCTCGTCGACGGTCGGTCCACGACCGTTGTTGATGAACAAGGCGGTGTTCTTCATGCGCGCGAAGTGGTCGTCGGACAGCATGTGGTGCGTCTCGGCGTTCAGCGGTGCGTGCATGGACACGAAGTCGGAGCGCTCGAGCAGCTCGTGGAGGCTGGTTACGGGCTCGACGTTGGCGCCGGTCATCTCGAGTTCGCCGACGTAGGGGTCGTAGGCCAGCACCCGCAGGCCGAAGGCGTGGCAACGGCGCGCCACGGCTTTGGCGACGTTGCCGAACGAGATCAGGCCGATGGTTTGTCCCCAGAGTCGCGGAATGTCCGAATGGTGGGGCCGGCCTTCGGACCAGCGACCCTCCTGGGTCATCCTGTGCATCAGCAGCAGACGCCGGTGGGCGGCGAGAAACATCATCATGGTGTGGTCGGCCACCTCGTCGATGAACACATCGGGCACGTTGGTGACGACGATGCCGTGGTCGGTCGCGGCGTCGACGTCCACGGTGTCCGCACCCACGCTGCCGAGACCGATGACCACGCAGTTGTCGAGATTGGCGATGATGTTGCGGCTGATGCGACGCCCTCGGGCGATCAGGGCATCGGTACTGCGAACGGCGTCGATGAACTCCTCTTCCGTCTTCGCGGGCACCTCGACGATCTTCGCGCCAATGGGATCCAGGGCTTCGCGTTCAATCTCGTATTTCGAGTCGGCAAGATCGTACGAGACGCCGACCTGAGCCTGGACCATCACGGTGTACTTCGCGTCAGTCATTCGTTTTGTTCTCCCGGAAAGTGGTGTCAAAACCCACCAGTATAGGCCATCGCTTGACGCGACCCCCTGACCTTGGCCGCTTGGGTCCGCTTGGGCCGCTTGCCGTAGGGGCGACCCTTGTGGTCGCCCTTTCTCGGTAAACGCACGGTGTCGATGAATCGTCTAGGGCGACCACAAGGGTCGCCCCTACTGGTCTATGCGGTCGGGGCCGCGGCGAAAGGCGCTCAAGGTGAGGCGTTCAGCCATCTCGGGGAAGTCGATGCCGGTGGCGCGGCAGGCGTCGGGGAAGAGGCTGGTCGACGTCATGCCGGGAAGGGCGTTCACCTCCAGCAGCCAGACCGAGTCGCCGACGATGAAGTCGGCACGGGAGAAGTCGCGCAGGCCGAGACAACGGTGGGCACGCAAGGCGTAGTCTTCGAGTTCGCCCAGGCGGGTCTCGGGAAACCGGGCCGGGATGATGTGTTCACTCTTGCCGGGCGTGTAGCGGTTGTCGAAATCGTACCACTCGCCGTCCGCGACCGTGATCTCGGTGACGGGCAGGGCAAGCATGTCCGCACCATGTTCGTCGAGCACACCGACCGTGGCTTCGGCGCCCGCAACATGGCGTTCGACGAGAGCGCCGCCGCCGTACTCCAGGGCTTCGCGGAGCGGCGGAACGAGATCCCCGCCTCGGGGCATCAGCGTAACGCCCAGTGCAGAGCCTTGGCGGCGAGGCTTGATGACGACCCGATCGCCGATTTCAGTGAGGACGCGTTCGGCAGCCGCCTCAGGGCTTGTTTCCGGTGCGATCAGTACGTCGTCAACGACCGGCAGGCCGGCGGCACGAAACAGTGCCTTGGCGAGGTACTTGTCCATGGCCGCGGCCGAGCCTTGCACACCACTGCCGACGAACGGCATGCCGAGCATGGCGAGCAGACCCTGCACCGTACCGTCCTCGCCGGGTGGCCCGTGCAGCATGGGAAAGACCACGTCGGGATCCAAGGCACGCAGCGCGCCGACCAACTCGCGGTCGAGTTCGATGACGACGACCTCGTGGCCCCAGGTTCGAAGGGCTGCGGCTATGCCGCCGGCGGACGATCGCGACACCTCGGCCTCGGCGGAGTTGCCGCCGGCCAGAACAGCGATCTTCAGCGCGTTGGACATGAGTCGTCGTTCTCGATGTCGATGGACGCCAGTCCCCCCTCAGGCTCGATGCCGAAGACGCGGGCGAAGAACGCATACTCGGCCTCGATCACTCGACGAACGTTTTCGGCACGGCGGAAACCGTGTCCTTCGCCGTCGAACAGCAGGTAGGCGACGGCAATGCCCTTGGCCGCCAAGGCGTCGCGCATGGTTTCGGACTGGTTGGGCGGCACGACCTTGTCGTCGGCGCCTTGGAAGAAGATCACCGGGCAGTTCAGCCGTTCGACGTGGTTGATGGGGGAGCGTGCGCGCATCGCGTCGGCATCGCCCACCAGGGTATCCAGGTAGCGTGACTCGAACTTGTGGGTATCGGCGGCCAGGGCTTCGAGATCGCCCACGCCGTAGTGGCTGGCACCGGCCTTGAACACGTTGGCGAAGGCCAGCGCCGCCAGCGTCGTATAGCCGCCGGCGCTGCCGCCGCGGATGGCGATCCGGTTGGGATCCACCAACCCCTGGCCGACCAGGTGCCGCACGCAGGCGACGCAGTCGTCGACGTCGACCCGGCCCCAGGCACCGTTCAAGCGTTCGCGATAGGCTCGCCCGAACCCGGTGCTGCCACCGTAGTTCACATCCGCCACGGCCCAGCCCCGGGACGTGTAGTACTGCAGCCGCCAGGAAAGGTCCGCCGAAGTGCTCGAGGTGGGGCCGCCGTGGGTGGTGACCAGCAGGGGCGGCAGTTCGTCCTCAGGGGCGTCGACGTCGACGGACTTCGGCAGGTAGAGAAAGGCGTGCGCATCGCCCTGCGTCGAGCTGAACACCAGTGGTTCGGGAACGGAAATGACTTCCACCGGAACCGCCGGCTTCGGCGGCGTCGCGATGTCGGTATGTCTGGAGGTGGCGAGTTCGAGTTCCACGATTCGGCTGGGCCGGTCGGCGAACCCGGCGATGAAGGCCACGCCTCTCGGCGTGCGTGCGAGCGCGGCGTAAGACGAGCAGTCACCATCGAGTGGACTCGCAAGGCCTTGGTCCAGATCCACCAGGACGAGGGCGGGAACGCCGTTCTCGACGCGGCGTGCGACGACGTGTCCAGGGCCTACGGGCACGTAGTACGACGTGCCGAACAGCCAGGCCGGACCTGCATACTCGGCGTCTTCCTGCAGCACGGAAAACACACCGGAGTCGTCGTGGACGTGGAGATTCCAAAAGCCGCCCGCGTCGGAAGCGAATACCAGGCGGCTCCCACACCACTCGGGCTGCACGAGCGACTCTCGCGCACCACCCGCGATCAGCGTCGTGGTGCCCGGATCCGCCCCATCGTCGTACCGGACGACGAACAGCTGGGTACCGTCGAACGGCATGTTGGGGTGATCCCACGCAACGAATGCCAACCGGCCGTCGCCGGACGGCCGGGGAGCCGCATAGAAGTCGTGGCCGCTGTGGAGGCATCGGACCGTGCCATTGGCGACATCGATCCGCACGAGATCGTTGACCGGTTCGGCTACGCCGTCGTGGCGTTCGCGCACCGCGAAGATGGCTGTCCCCTCCCACACGAGGTCCGCGAAGCGTTCGGTCGCGTCGCCCTCGGTGACTTGGCGGGGGACGTCGACCCCGTCCCCGTCGACGCGTACGCCATAGATGTTCTGATCCGCGAAATTCACGAAATACACGCGGTCGTCGGTGACGCAGAACGCGCCGCCGCCGTATTCGTGCACACGGCTGCGCACGTTGAAGGGCGCCGGGGTCAGTTCCCTGGACACGCCATCTCGCCAGTGGATGAGAGTCGAGCGTCCTGCTTCGTCGGGGCGGGATTCCAGCCAGAACAGCGCATCACCCTGGCCACGCAACTCGGCATAGCCCCTCGAACCCGAGGCCACCAACGCGGCGTCCACCGGCGAGGGCCATGCGCCGTACGCGGCGGTCACGTCAGGCCCACGCGGTCGTCGATGGCGGCCCAGCGTTCGTGGTCGCGCCAGGCCCCCTCGATGTACAGAAACTGGCGGGACAGGCCCTCGTGCACGAAACCGCAACTCTGCACGAGCCGGATCGAGGCCTTGTTCGCGGGCTGGATGTTCGCCTCCAGCCGGTGCAGGCCGAGTTCGCCGAACGCGTGCTCCTTGACGCTTGTCAGGCCCTCGCGCATGTAGCCTTGGCCGACTTGCGCCTGGGCCACGTAGTAGCCCACTGAGGCGGATCGCAACGCACCCTGGACAATGTTGTTGATGTTGATGACGCCGACGATCTCGTGATTCGCTCGCAGGCAGATGGCGAAGCCCACATGATCGTCGCGCTGTGTTCGCCGTAGATACACCTTGAACATGTGCGGCGTAAGCGGTGGCGAGATCCAGGGGTAGTGCAGTTCCCGGCTCGCCAGGTTCAACGCCAGCAACTCCCGGCGGTCCGTGGGCTTGACGTCGCGGATGTAGATGCGCGGCTCAGCCATCGCCTTCGGTCTGGGCCGAATCATCCCCGGCGGATGGTGCGGGCGCTGGCCGTGTGGCGGCGGTCGTGTCCAAACCGAAGATCTCCCACATGACCGGCGGGATCATACCGATACCGACGACGACGAAGTGCAGCGGATGCAACCGACCATCGACGCCGAATAGCCACACGCCGTCGAGGCCAAACCCTTCGTGCTGCCAGGCGGCGAGTCCGTAGGTGAGCATGGCGACGGCGGCTGTGAGCAACAGGAACCGGATCAGGAACCCGATCACGAGCCGTAGGCTACCCGGAGCCATGGAACCCCTCTTCCAGGCGGAAAAATCGTCGGGCATTGTCGTGTGTCTGCTGCGCTACCAAGGCAGGGTCTTCGTTGCGGCACTCGGCCAGTCGGCGAACCACCCAGGGCAGGTACGCCGGTTCGTTGCGCCGTGAGCGCGGCTTCGGCCTGATCGTCCGGGGTAGCAGGTAGGGGGCGTCGGTTTCGACCAGCAGACGATCGGCGGGAATCCGCGGTGCCAGTTCGACAAGCTCACGTCCCCGGCGCTCGTCGCAAATCCAACCGGTGATGCCGATGTGAAAGCCGTCCTCGAGGTAGGCGTCGAGATCGGTCGCGTCGCCGGTGAAGCAGTGAATGACGCAATCCGCCAAGTCATTCCTGAAGTCCGAGAGGATGCTGCGCGTCTCGCCGGCGGAGTCGCGATCATGCACGAACAGCGGCTTGCCCGTCTCGACGGCGAGCTCGATCTGGCGTCGGAACACGTCGCGTTGTGCGTCGCGCGGCGAGAAGTCGCGGTAGAAGTCGAGCCCCGTCTCGCCGATCGCCACGACCTGGGGCGACTCGGCGATCGCCGCGATCGCCTCGAACCAGCGCTCGCCGCCGTCCTCGGCGTCCCTGGCCTGCCCGGCGTCCCTGGCCTGCCCCGCATGGTGCGGGTGCACGCCCGCGGTGGCGTACACGCGCGGCGCCGGCGCTGCATCGCCGCCTGCGAGGGCCACCGAGGCGCGACTCGACTCGACGTCGGTGCCGGTGGCGATGAGCGTCGTCACACCGGCGGAACAGGCGCGCTGCAGAACATCCGGGCGGTCCGCGTCGAAGTCCCTGCTTGCCAGGTTGACGCCGACATCGATCACGGAATGACGCGCTCGTTCGGGTCGAGAATCGGCCCCGGGTCACCGGTGCGTTGCCCGTAGATGGTGGCCGCGACGAGCACGTTCTTGACGTATGCACGGGTCTCCCGAAACGGGATGCGCTCGACCCAGACGGCGGTGGGCATGCCGCTGGCATCTCTCAACCAACGCTTGACCCGGCCTTCGCCGGCATTGTAGGCGGCGATCGCCAGGACCCGGTTGCCGTCGTAGCGGCTCATCAATCCGGCGAGGTGGTGCGCACCAAGGCGGACGCTGGTGTCGGGTCGGAGCAGATCCTCGTTGGAGGGTCGTCCCTCGCGGATGCGGTCGGCGACTACACGCGCGGTCGCTGGCATCAACTGCATCAACCCGCGGGCACCCGCCGAGGATCGGGCGCGGGGATTGAACGCGCTCTCCCGGCGCGAGATGGCGAGTAGCAGGCCCATCGGCAGGTTCGCACTGAAGGCGCCGAGGCGGAACGCATCCAGATGCGGCGTCGGGTAGCGGATTCTCGTTACTTCCTTGAGATCCGCATCCCACGCCCCGGCAATGGCTTGGTCGACCCAGCCGAGCGCTGCGGTCAACTCCACCAGATCCAGGCGCTGGTGGGGTTCCAGCTCGGGCAAGGCGTATTGCCATTCGCGGCGCGCATTGACGAGATCGTCGGCGGCGAGGAGTTCCACCATGCGACGCACGGCGGGGACCACGAGCAGCTCGCGCCAGGCACCGGGGTCGTTCCGAGAAGGGTCTTCCGGAACTCCGGGCGTGGATCCGAGATCCGCTGCGGCGAGCAGGCCGTACCAGGTCGGCAGACCGGCGATCGTCCGCAGGTGTTGGCGGCCCGTTGCGGGTTCCTCGCCACTGTCGATGAGCGCGCGTCCCAGCCAATAGCGCCACTCCGGTTCATCCGCCACCTCCGGCGGCAAGGCGGTTATCCATAGGATCGCTTCGTCCCAGCTGCGGTTGAGCACCAATCCTTGCGCGACCTGCAGCCGGTGTGCGGTGCTATAGCCGATCGGACCGTCGTGCGGCACGAGACCCATCCCGGTGGCCGCCACGGTGAGACGCTCGCGGATTGCAGCGCGTTCTGATTCGTCGAATGCGTAGGTCCTTTCGACCGTCTCGAACAATTCGAGCGCCTTGTCGGCGTCTTGCCTGGCGTAGCGAACCAGTCCGTGCCGAAGCGCCCGTCTGCCAGCTTCGGTGTCGGCGAACCGCGACAGTGAACGCACCATCTCCGGCTTCAAGTGAACGTCGTAGCACAAACGCCCGGCGCTGGCGTTGGTTCGGTCGAAGAAACGCAGCAGATACCGGGCGAGCCTGGTCTCGTTTGCTTCGAGGGCGAGCAGCAGGCGGGCCCACACGGTTTCCTGATCCAGTCCGCCTGCGCTGATCCAAGAATCGAAAACGGGGTCGCACTCCTCGGGCTGCGACTGCGGGACGAGCCACAGGTCGCGAACGCGCGGCTGCGCCTGGCTGCGGTCGCCCGTGCGGTAGAGGGCACGCGCGTAGTGACATCGTCCAACGACGTCATCGGAGGGTTCGTAGTGCTTGGCGTAGATTGCCCAACGGCCATGCTCTGCCTGGGCGACGAGCCACTCGCGCAGAAAACGCTCTTCGAGCGGCGTCCCGGCGAGTTCGGCGCGTAGCGCCAACGCCTGGCTCTCGCCGACTCGCGACAGCCGGCGACGGGCGTCGAAGTAGAGGAGATAGGGTCGCAGCGGGTAGCCATCCAGCTTCGCAAGTTCGCGGTCGAACTCGGTCCGGCGTCCGGTGCGGGCGGCATAGGCCGCGCGTCGGTAGACAACGCGATCCAAGTAGAGCCCGGCGTCTCCGGCGAGGAACGGGCGCACAACCGCGGCGGCGGCGGCCCCCGTGTCTTTGACTCCGGTGTCCGCGTAGAGGGTTGACGCACCGCTCCACCCGATGACGGCCAACACGCCGATGACGACCCTGGGGATGGTCCCTGTGCCACATCGTCCCGGCGAAATGGAACGTTGGCGCTGGCAAACCTGCTCGTTCACAAGCGAATGGATGTTCTGGTAGACGGGCATTGTCTCTGTTTCCCCTTCCGATGGGTCATGATGCGGCACATCCTCTTTTCGCGGTGCCGATTCGCGAACTCAAACGCCTATGCGCAAGCCAACGCGTCCGTATGGCGCGGGTCAGTATTCGTCGACATCGTGGCCGACCCGCACGGCCAGCACATCGCACGACGCACCGTGCAGTACGCCGTTCGCCGTGGATCCCAGCAACAGGGCCAAGCCGTGGCGGCCGTGGCTGCCGACGACGATCAGGTCCATGGCTTCGTTCTCGGCGATGTGGTGAATCTCGCTCTCGGCCCGCCCGAACACCAGGTGCCGACGGTGTTCGGGAACGGCGATGCCAACGGCGAACTCCGCCAGCTGGGCAGCGGCCTGCCCGTGAATCTGATCCTGCACCGAGGACAGGTCCATGGGTACGTCACCCCCGTAGACCAGGCTCAACGGCTCGATGACGTGGACGACGTGCAGCTCGGCGTCGGCCGATTTGGCCAGGGCCACGGCCCGCTTGGCCACCCGGCGGCACTCCTCCGTGAGATCGACCGCGAGAAGAATGCGACGATAGTCGCCCATGTCAGGCTCCGGTATTGCCCGCAAAGGGGATCCGTTGCGAACATACACAACTCACCCAAGGTCGCTCAACAGCCGCGGGTGATTTGGTCTACATGGCCACGAATGGAGTGGTGGACTCTTGTTCTGGATTGTCGTCGGCGTGATCGTCATCGCAGCGATCGGTCCGCTGTTCTGGCTGCTGCCCTCCAAACGCGACCGGCTGCTCGGCGAGTTGCGTACCGAGGCGCGCCATTTGGGACTCGTCGTCGAAGTCACGCGGTTGCCCAAGATCGATGCCAGCGCCGAGGAGCGGGTGTCGTCGGGCGGAGTCGCCCGGGAGGCGACCATCGAATGTGCCGCCTACCGCCTCGCCCTGCCGAAGCGGCTGCCGCATGCGCCGCGCTGGCTGCTGTTCAAGTCCGGGCGCGAGAACCAGCACCTCCCGGGATGGACGTCGCTTGCGCCGCCCACGGGTCTACCCGCCACCCAGCAAGCCTACTGGCAAGAGGTGGGCGCGCTGGTTGATTCGCTACCCGGTGGCTGCATTGCGGTGGAGGCGGCCGTGCGGCACATGACTTGGTACGGTCGGGAGCGTGTCGATGGTGCCGCTGCGAGGGAAGTCGTGGAAGGAATTCGGCACGGTCTGACTGCCCTTGGCGAGCTTCATCGGGCCTTGAACGAGGTCCCGGAGGACGATCCCGAATAGCCGGCAGGCCCTCGTGGAGGGGGCGGGTGCGCGGTCATTGCGGTTGACACCGCCGAAGAGCGGCGTATATATGCGCCGCCAGACAGCCACCCGATAGGCGTGACACCGGCCCGACCGGGACCAGCGCCGCTCGGCACACAAGAACAAGGAGGCCCATGGCCCGTTCCCTCGTCATCGTCGAGTCGGCCACCAAGGCGCCCACGATCAACCGTTACTTGGGCCGCGACTACGTCGTGAAGTCGAGCGCGGGCCACGTTCGCGACCTGCCGGTTAGGCGCAAGGCCGCCGATCCCAAGGAGCGCGCCAAGGAGGCGGCCAAGACACGCAAGCTGTCGCCGGACAAGCGCGCGGAGCACCGCCAACGGCGCGCACGCGCCCAGCTGGTGCAGAACATGGGAGTCGACCCCGACAACGGCTGGGCGGCTTCCTACGAAGTGATCCCCGGCAAGGAAAAGGTCATCCGGGAGTTGAAGACGCTGGCGGCAGGCGCGGACCGCGTCTACCTGGCAACCGACCTCGACCGCGAAGGGGAGGCGATCGCCTGGCACCTCACCGAGGTCCTTGGCGGGTCGCCCGACCGGTATCGGCGCGTGGTGTTCAACGAGATCACCAAGTCGGCCATCGAGGAGGCATTCGCCAATCCGGGAATGATCGACCAGGACCGCGTCGACGCCCAGCAGGCGCGCCGATTTCTCGACCGCGTCGTCGGTTTCGAGCTGTCGCCGCTGTTGTGGGCCAAGGTTGCCCGCGGACTCTCCGCCGGACGGGTGCAGTCGGTGGCGGTCCGCCTGGTCGTCGACCGCGAGCGCGAGATCCGCGCGTTCGTGCCCGAGGAATACTGGGACGTGTTCACGGACCTGTCGCGCAAGCGCCGGGACGATTCCGAGGCGGCGGTTCGGTTCCAGGTGACAAGGCAAAACGGCGCGGAGTTCCGGCCCGGGAACCAATCGGATGCCGACGCCGCCGTGGTTCGACTGCGGCAAGGTGACCGCGCGTTCACGGTTCGCGAACGGGAAGACAAGAAGACCACCTCGCGGTCGGGTCCGCCGTTCATCACGTCGACGCTGCAGCAGGCCGCGTCGTCGCGCATGGGCTTCAGCGTGCGCAAGACCATGACCATCGCGCAGCGGCTGTACGAGGCCGGACACATCACTTACATGCGCACGGACTCGACCAGCATCGCGGGCGAAGCCCTGGCCGGCGTACGTGCATACATCGGTGAAACGTACGGGGACCCCTACCTGCCTTCATCACCCAACGTCTTCGCCAGCAAGGACTCGGCCCAGGAGGCCCATGAGGCCATCCGCCCCACCGACCTCCGAGGGATCAGTGGCGTTCGCGGTCTCGACGGCGACTCCCGCCGGCTCTACGACCTGATCTGGCGTCAGTTCGTGGCCTGCCAGATGGCCCGCGCCGAGTATCTGTCCACGACCGTGACGGTGGAGGCGGGGGAGTTCGAACTGCTGCGCCGGGGGCGCATCGTGCAGTTCGACGGCTTCACCCGCGTACTGGCACCGTATTCGCGCGGCGACGACGATGCCCCGTTGCCGGACTACGCTCCCGGCGAGACCCTCGCGCTGATGGACGTCGAGGCCGTTCAACATTTCACCCGACCGCCGCCGCGCTACGGCGAGGCGAGCCTGGTGCGCGAACTCGAGAAGCGCGGCATCGGCCGGCCGTCCACCTACGTGCCGATCATCTCGACCATCCAGGAGCGGGGCTACGTCACCCTGAAGAACCGCCGGTTCCACGCCGAACGCATCGGCGAACTCGTCACCGACCGCCTGCTCGAGAGCTTCCCGGACCTGCTCGACTACTCGTTCACCGCGGGCATGGAGGGCAATCTCGACCAGGTCGCCGAAGGCAAGGCCGCTTGGCGCGGACTACTCGATTCGTTCTACGAAGGGTTTGCGGGCAAGGTGGAGAAGGCCCGGGGCGAAAGGGGCATGCGTGCCAACACGCCGACATCCACGGACATCGAGTGCAAGCGTTGCGGACGACCCATGCAGATACGCACCGCCAGCACCGGCGTCTTCCTCGGTTGTTCCGGCTATGCGCTGCCGCCCAAGGAGCGCTGCACCAATACCCAGAATCTGGTCCCCGGCGAGGAGGCCGTGGACGTCGAACAGGATGCGGAAGGAGAGTCCAAGCTCCTGCGCGCGAAGCGCAAGTGCCCCGTCTGCCAGACGCCGATGGACAGCTTCCTCATCGACGAGACCCGCAAGCTGCACGTCTGCGGCAACAACCCGGACTGCGAGGGATTCGCCGTGGAGCAGGGCGAGTTCCGTATCAAGGGCTACGAGGGCCCGGTGATCGAGTGCGACAAGTGCGGTACCGAGATGCAGTTGCGCTCGGGCCGCTTCGGCAAGTACTTCGGCTGCACGGCCGAAGACTGCAGCAACACCCGCAAGCTGTTGCGCAACGGCCAGCCGGCACCCCCCAAGGCGGATCCGGTGCCCATGCCGGAGCTGCGCTGCGTCAACGTCGACGACCACTACGTGCTGCGCGACGGTGCGGCGGGGATATTCCTGGCGGCCAGCCAGTTCCCGAAGAACCGCGAGACCCGCGCACCCCTGATTTCCGAGCTCAAGGCGCACAGCAACGAACTCGATCCCAAGTTCGCCTACCTGCTCGCCGCCCCGGAGACCGATCCGGACGGCAACGCGGCGGTGGTGAGATTCTCCCGCAAGAGTCGCTCCCAATACCTCACCTCCGAGAAGGACGGCAAACCCACCCGCTGGACCGCCCACTACCGCGATGGGGGATGGGTCGCCGCACGGCCCGCCGAGAAGAAGGCAACCCGTCGCAAGGCGACGACGCGCAAACGGCCCGCCAGTAAGCGGCCGGCCCGTCGGCGGACGGCGCCGAAGGCGACCCGCTAGAAGAACCCGGGCGTAAGTGGACCCGATCAGCCAGGGCGCGCTGGGCGCGGCGGCGGCGGAATCGGTCGCGACACGCTCGAAACTGCGCGCGTGGGCACTGCTGGGTTGCCTGGCGGGCATGGCACCCGATGTCGACGTGTTCATCGGCTCTGCGGACGATCCACTGCTCTTCTTGGAGTACCACCGCCAGTTCACCCACGCGTTGGTGTTCATCCCCGTGGGCGCGATGCTCGTGGCACTCGTCCTGCATTGGGCGGTACGACGCACCCTTACCCCCATGGAGTCCTATCTGGCCTGCCTTGCCGGCTACGCGACCCATGGCTTCCTCGACACCTGCACGTCCTACGGCACGCAACTCCTATGGCCGTTCACCGACGAGCGCCTCGCGTGGAACAACGTCTCCGTGGTCGATCCGCTGTTCACGCTGCCCCTCCTCGGGCTCGCCGTTGCCGCGGCGGTGACGCGGCGGCGGATCTTGGCCCTCGTCGGACTTGCCTGGGCAGCCGGCTATCTGCTCCTCGGCGTGGTCCAGGCCCAACGGGTCGAAGCCGCCGTCGTGGCGCTTGCCGCCGAGCGAGGCCACCAGCCGAACCGCGTGACGGTGAAGGCGGGTTTCGCCAACCTGCTCGTGTGGAAGGTCATCTACGAACACGGGGGTCGTTACCACGTGGATGCGGTCCGCGCCGGCATGGATTTGAGCGTGTGTCCCGGAGCAAGCGTGGCCGTCTTGGATGTCGGCCGCGACCTGCCGTGGCTCGACCTCGACAGCCAGCAGGCACGGGACATCGAACGTTTCCGCTGGTTTTCGCACGACTACCTGGCTCTCGATCCGGGAAACCCGCACGGCGTCATCGACATTCGCTACTCGGTGGTGCCCAACCGGATCGATCCGCTGTGGGGCATCGTCCTGCAACGCGACGTGCAGCCAGGATCACACGTCGCGTTTTTCGCCAACGAGGCCATCCGGCCCGGCCAACGGAGTGAATACCTTCAGTTGCTGACAGGTGACAGTTGCGGCGCTACGATCTCCTCGACACCGACGAACAGCTAGGGAAGGTCTGATTAAGACCTTCCCTAGCGCGGCACAGGGATGTGCCGCCAAATTCAAGGACGCAAGGAGTTGAATTTGCACGCAAAAAAAGACCGCGCTCTTGTTTTTGCGTTTCTGATCAAGCCAAGGACGGCTTGATCAGAGCATTCCTAGCGTCGTGCGTCGCAAATCCCTTGAACCCGGGAAGGCTCTTTGGAACCCAACAATCGCCGACAAATGGATGTTGTACCGCCATTGTGGATCCCCTACGCACGCGCCATCGCCGCGTTGCTGGTAATGGCCGCGGCGTCGGCGTGTCAGTCGACAACCATCGTTGATCGTCAGATTCCGGACGACGAACTGCTCTCCGGGGCGGTCGTGTTCGGCGAACGCGTGAAGAGCTCCGAACGACCGGACGTCGACATCGTCGCCACCGAAGAGGCGATGCGCACCTTCGTCGCCAAGGTTGCTGAGGTTCCGAAGGAGCGCGACCGCCTGCGTGCGCTTCTCGACCTGATGCGGCGCAATGGCTACGTCGCGGACAGCTACGAGCCCTACCTGAATCTGACGGCGCCGGAGGCTTTCGCGACCAAAAGCGGCAATTGCCTGTCCTACACCAGCCTCTTCGTCGCGCTTGCGCGGGCAGCCGGCCTCGACGCCAGGTTCCAAATGGTCGCGGTACCACCCGACTACGATAGCGTCGGTGGACGGCTTGTCTTGAACAAGCACATCAACGTCCGCGTGGAGAACATCCCGGGACGCGGCACGGTCACCGTGGAGTTCAGCGAGGAGTACGCGAGCGGCATCTATGACCGCCGTGCCGTGCCGGACCAGTACGCGACGGCGCTGCACTACAACAATCTCGCGTTCGCGCACGCCCGGGAGGGCGACCCTCGGAGCGAGTTCGTGTACCTGAGAAAGGCCATCGATTCGACGCCCGACAATCCCGACTACTGGGCCAACCTGGGCGTTTTCTATGGCCGCCAACGGCAACACGATCACGCCGTGGCTGCCCACCGGCGGGCGTTGTCGTTCGACGCCTACCACGGCGCCGCCATTCGTGGGCTTGCCAACGCCTACACCGCACTCGGTCGCGACGAAGCGGCGCGGCACTTCCGCAAGCGCATCGCCCGCTCCAAGGCACGCGACGCCTACGGCTACTTCGCCCTGGCGCAGCGCGCCCTCGAGGCCAGCCATGTGGCGTACTCGCTGGAACTGCTAGGCAACGCCATTCGCCTGCACGAAGACGACCACCGGTTTCACCAACTGCAGGGCGAGGCTTACACCGAACTCGGAGATCTCGCCGCCGCCGAGACGAGCTTCAAGCGCGCCCGCACGACCGCCCGGGCCACCAGGGACGAGGCCCGGTCGCGGGCGACCATCGAGCGCCACCCACGCGCGCGGGTCGTCGTCGGGGGACCCAACGTGTCGACCTTCAGACTGCTGGACTAGTGGTCGAACTCGCCCCTACGGGAACGTTGTTCGGTCGTCGAGATGGGACGTGTAAGAACGTCAGGGCGACCACTTGACCGCTGGCGCGAACGAGTCGATGCCGTGGCGCGCCCGCAATTCCACGGACGCCTCCTCGGTCCACGGATCCGTTCGGATGCCGATGGCGTCCGCCACCCTCGTGATGCCATTGAAACCGGAGGCAACCAGGATGGCGTCGCGGGTTTCTTCGATGCCGAGTTCATCGATACCCTGACGGCGTAGGGTCGCCACTTCATGCCACCGCCAGCCCGCCACGGCCTCGGCAAGGCTCGCAAGGAACGCGCCGTGGGGCACGTGACCGGTCTCGCGGCCCCGACCCGTGGCCATGTCGAGATCGGCGGCCGCGTCGGCGTCCGAACCGTGTCGCCTGCGAACGCTCTCACGGAGCGCCACCGTATGGCTGGTCGTTCAGTAGAAGCACTCGTTGGCGGCCGACACCCGCGAGGCAACCAGTTCCACCTGCGACCGATTAAGGGCGAAGCGGGCGTCGGGGCGCATGTAGTAGGAGCTTTCGAACGCGCCGAAGAACAGCTCCGAGGCGCTCGGAACGAGGCCGAGTGAACGCAGGATGTTGGCCCGTCCTTCACGTGCAAGGGGTAACCAGGCGTCGGCGTCGACGACATCGTCGGAGCGTTCGAGGCTCGGCCTGCCCGGGACCGCCTCGGGCAGTGGCGGCGGTTCGGCACCGATCCCCTGGGCGAAGGTGTCGACGATGATCGAACTTGCGGTCACGGCGACGAGTTCCACGTAGGACTCGGCCAGCATGCCCATATCGATCAGGTGGTCGAACCAACGCCGCGTGAGCCGGCCGGAGTCGTTGCGGATACCGTGGACCGCCTCCACGGCGATTGGGGGCAGTGTGCCGTCGTTGTCGTGTTCTCGTCCGTCGCGGTCGGTGTCGAGGCGGGCGCCGGTGCCGCCGTCGGCACACAGCGCGCAAGACGGCGCGGCCCGGGCGGCACGTACGATGGCCAAGCGATCCTCGCCGTTCCACCAGGCGCCGGGCGCGGCGATGGCCTGCAGCGTGGCCGCGTGCGCTGCGGCCGTGGCGTCGCCGGCGGGTAGCGCGTCGGCGCGTGCCGTCACGCGGATGCCTTAGCCGCGGCTTCGCGGGCGTCGCGGACCTTGTCGTTGGTCTGGTTGAAGAGAAGCTCCTGGCGGGCCTTCTCCTCGGCCTCGGTGCGCTCGCGGCGGCCAAGGTCCCGACCCACGCGGCGGCCCCGCTCGACGGCGGGTCGCGCGTGCACCTGGTCCACCCAGCGCTTGAGGTTGGGAAACGTATCCCACATTTCTTCGCCGAGCATCGGTCCGATGAGGAATGCCCACGGATAGCTGATCATGTCGGCGATGGTGTACTCGGGACCGGCGAGGTATTCATTGACGGACAGTTGCGCATCCATGACTCCGGACAGTCGGTCGACCTCGCCGACGAAGCGCTTGGTGCCGTACTCGAGCTGTTTCGGATCGTCGGCAATGGTGCGCCCGTAGTTCTTGAAGTGGTTGGCGTTGCCCATCATCGGCCCGAGGTTCGCCATCTGCCAATGCACCCACTGCAGCGTGCGGTAGCGGTCCCGGGGTGCCTGGGGAAGGAAGCGGCCGGTCTTGTCGCCGAGATACTCGAGAATCGCGCCCGACTCGAAAATGGCGAGCGGCTCGCCGCCGCCCAACGGTTCGTGGTCGACGATGGCCGGCATCCGGTTGTTGGGCGAGATGCGCAGGAACTCCGGCTTGAACTGGTCGCCGCCGCCTATGTCGACCGGGATGATGTTGTAGGCGAGGTCACACTCCTCGAGCATGACGGTGACTTTCCAACCGTTGGGGGTGGGCCAGAAGTGAAGGTCGATCATGAGGACTCCTTTGGTCCATGTTGGGCGGTGGTCCGCGGAATTGTAGTCCACCCCGCGGCGCGCCGTGGACGCGCCGTGCGGGCTAGATTGATTACCGCCGCCGAGCCTTCCATACTGCGTGCCAAACCCGAGGGGGAACATCCATGTCTCGATCCGTGATGATTGCGAGCGTCGCTGTCTGCCTGACGGCGTGTCAGGCGTTCGCCTTGGACGTGGGCGACCGAGTCGACAACTTCAAGCTGCTCGACCACAACGGCCGCGCCCACGAACTGCACTACCTGTCCGATGCCAAGGCCGTGGCGCTGATGTCGCACACGGTGGGTTGCAGCGAGTTGGCCGACGACGTCGCGCGCTTCGAGAAGCTTGCAGCCAGTTATGCCGACCGTGGATCTACCGAAGGCAGGGTCGAGTTTCTGATGCTGAACGCGGACGGTCTGTCGGACAGGAGCGTGGTGCAGGCCGATGCCCCTGTGCTGATCGACGAGACTCGCGTCGTCGGCGAGTCGCTCGGCTTCACCACCGCCGGGCAGGTGCTGATCGTGAATCCGGCGACCTGGCGCGTGGTGCACCGGGGCGGTGCGGATGCTGGCGCAGCGCTGGAGGACTTTCTGGCTGGCCGCGACGTGGCTCCCGGCGAGGAGTCGTTGAACGAATGCGCGTTGAGCTTTGAGCACGACGATGCCGAGGTCACCTATACCCGTGACGTGGCGCCGATCCTCGCCGCCAACTGCGTGACCTGTCACCGCGAGGGTGGAATAGGCCCCTGGGCGATGACCGGCTACAACATGGTGCGCGGCTTCGCACCGATGATCCGGGAAGTGATCCGCACCAAGCGCATGCCACCTTGGCATGCCGATCCGGTGCACGGCAGCTTCGCCAACGACCGCGCGCTGTCCGTGGAGGAGATCAGGAAGGTCGTGCACTGGGTCGAGGCCGGCGCTCCCCGCGGCGACGGCGACGATCCGCTGGAGGCCGCGGCCGAGGGGTGGCCGGAGTGGCCGCTGGGCGAACCCGACGTCGTGCTCGACATCCCGCCCTTCGACGTGCCGGCGTCCGGCGTGGTCGACTACAAGTACCGCTATCTCAAGAACCCGCTGGACCACGACGTCTGGGTGCGCGCGACGGAGATCCTTCCGGGTGACCGGGCGGCGCTGCACCACGTGATCACCACTTGGAGGGTGCCCAACGATGATGGCTCCATGCGCAAGCCCAAGGCCCGGGGCGGGCTCGGCGGCTACGTCCCCGGATCGGCCACCGACGTGTATCCGGAGGGCACGGGCCGACTGCTTCCGGCGGGATCGTACATCGTCTTTCAGATGCACTACACGCCCTACGGCAAGGCCGTGACCGACGCCTCGCGACTGGGCATCTACCTCCACGACGAACCTCCGGAGCACCGTCTGCGCGACGCCGTGCTGGCGAACACCAGGATCCGCATTCCGCCGAATGCCAAGTTCCATGGCGACTCCGCCGAGCGCACCTTCGACAAGGACGTCCTGGTCTACAGCCTGCTTCCGCACGCCCACTACCGGGGCACGGCATCGGAGTTCCGCGCGTTCTATCCCAACGGGACCGAGGAAGTCTTGCTCTCGGTGCCGAACTACGACTTCAACTGGCAGACTTCCTACGTGTTCGAGGAACCCAAGCGCCTCCCGGGTGGGACCCGGGTCGTGCATACCACCTGGTGGGACAACTCGGTACAGAATCCGGCCAATCCGGACCCCAACCGCGAGGTTCCGTGGGGTCTTCAGTCGTGGGACGAGATGCTCTACGGAGCCGTCGAGTACCGGCCATTGGACACCGGCCCCGAGGCGCGCGTCGAGGTCGCGGGGTCGGATGCGGGGTCGGGCGCGGCATTGGGCGCGGCATTGGAATAGAGGCCGTAGAGACGTTCTCGGGGCTTCTGGAAACAGGACGGAGCGAGCAGGTCGCGTCGCGCCCCGTCAGGGATCGCCGGGCGGTCCGCGCCGTCGTGTTGTCGCAACCGGGGGACGAAGTGCTGATGTTGCGCTTCAAGAACCCTTTCGGCGGCCAAGACCTCTGGCTGACCCCGGGCGGCGGCATCCATCGGGGCGAGGGCGACCGCGAAGCACTCAATCGCGAGGTCTGGGAGGAGACCGGCCTTCGACTTCCGGCGATCGTCTCCCTGGTCTGGCAGCGCGTGCACACGTATCCCTTCGAACCGGTCGATATCCGCCAGGCCGAGGACTTCTACCTGGCGCGGGTGGCGCGGTTCACGCCGACCTCGGACAACAACCCGGTGAAAGCCGAGAGGGACGTGTTCCGCGCGTTCCGCTGGTGGTCGGTAGGCGACATGCGCGCGAGTCGCGAGCTATTCGTGCCCCGGGGCTTTGCCGACCTCGTCGATGAGCTGGTCGCAAGCGGTCCGCCGCCGATGCCGATCCAGCTGGCCGGGTAGGTCATGTCCGAACCCACGTTCATCGTCGAGCGCCTTGGGGACGGTCCCATCGTTTCGCCGTCGTCCCACCCAAGCATCGGCGTCAACATCCAAGGCCCCTCGCTGATACGGGTTCCCGACTGGGTCGAGGCGTCGCTAGGCCGCTACTACCTGTATTTCGCGGACCACAAGGGCCGCTATATCCGCCTCGCGTATGCGGATCGACTCGAGGGACCCTGGACGGTGCATGTTCCCGGAGCGCTTCGTCTGGAGGACACGCCATTCCCCAAGGAGCCGTTGGAAGTCCCCGCCGACCGGCTGAAGACCGCCGAGGACGGACATGAGGCCCCGGGCCGTCGAATGCCGCACAGTGTCGCCTACGAGATGACCACACCGCACATCGCTTCCCCTGACGTCCACATTGATGCCGACAACCGGCGCTTCGTCATGTACTACCACGGTCTCGAAGACGTAGGGCACCAGGTGTCCCGGGTCGCGGTATCCACCGACGGTCTCGCCTTCGAGTCCGGCAAGGAGATTCTTGGGCGCACCTACATGCGGGTGTTCAATTTCCGCGGCGCGACCTACGCCTTGGCCATGCCCGGACAGTTCTATCGGTCGGCGAACCCCCTGGGCGGCTTCGAGGAGGGTCCGCGCCTGTTCAATCCGGACATGCGCCACGCCGCCGTCCTGCTGCGTGGGGACGCTCTGTACGTGTTCTGGACCCAGGTCGGACACGCCCCGGAGCGCATCCTACTGTCGACCATCGACCTGCGCGGCGACTGGAACGAGTGGCGGGAGTCGGAACCGGTGGAGGTGTTGCGCCCGGAACACCCGTGGGAGGGCGCCGACGAACCGCAGACGCCATCCGTGCGCAGCGTCGCCTACGGCATGGTCAACCAGCTACGCGACCCGGCGATCTACGTCGAAGGCGACGAAGTCTACCTTCTCTACGCCGTTGCCGGCGAGAGCGGCATCGCCATCGCGCGTGTCCTGACGGACCCGTTGGACTGAAGCATCACCGAAGTTCGCGTCAGCGAACTTCAAACGCGCCCGAAGGGCGCGCTCGCGCCAGCGAACCTCAAACGCGCCCGAAGGGCGCGCTCGCGCCAGCGAACCTCAAACGCGCCCGAAGGGCGCGCTCGCGCCAGCGAACCTCAAACGCGCCCGAAGGGCGCGCTCGCGCCAGCGAACCTCAAACGCGCCCGAAGGGCGCGCTCGCGCCAGCGAACCTCAAACGCGCCCGAAGGGCGCGCTCGCGCCAGCGAACCTCAAACGCGCCCGAAGGGCGCGCCTAAGCCGTCGTCGTGAACACCTTCTCGGCGGTCGCCGCCGCGACGAAGTTCTCCTTCAGGACCGTGTAGTTCTGGATGTCGGCGTTCACCACGTCCATGCCGTGGGCCAGCACGAAGGCGTAGCTGCGCTGGAAGGCGGACAGGTTCTGGCCCAGCACCGACTCGTCGTAGAACGGGTCGAAGACCGTGCCGTTGGCGCCGCCGCCAAACATCCTGCCGGCCAGGAGCCGCCCGACCTTCATGCCGACGAGCCCGATGCCGGCCTCCTGGGCACGCTCCAGCAGCGGTGAGAGGTGGGTCATGTCCTCGCTGCCCTCGAGGATCTGGCGCTTGTTCCAGTCGTACCAGCCGGCGGGCGTGATGGCGATCATGGCGAGATCGAACCAACCGGTGTCGATCGCCGCCTCGAGCACCTGCTGGGCGTTCTCGTGGGTGGAGAGGCCGAGGTAGCTGACCTTGCCGGCGGCCTTGGCGTCCTCGAACGCACGGTACATCTCCTCGGCGCGGATCACGCCGGGGTTGTTCGCAGCCATCTGGTAGTAGGCGTCGACGTGTCCTGTATCGAGTTCACTCAGGCTCTTGTTCAGCAACATGGTCCAGGCGGTGGCCGCCCGCTTGGCTGTGGCCGTGTCGACTTCGTCGTCCGCACCGACGGGTGCGGGCGCCTTGGAGATCAGGAAGATCTCGTCGCGATGCTGCTTGGCGAAGGCGGAGAGGTTCCGCTCGGCGTCGCCGTAGTAGCCGCTGTAGCCCACGTCGTAGACGTTGACCCCCGCTTCCATGGCGATGTTGAGCAGCCGGTCGTTGGGTCGTCGGGACAATGCGGCACCGCAGCCGTAGACCAGGCGGCTGGCCCGGAAGCCGGTGCGGCCGAGGGTGCGGTAGGTCATGCCGGGCCAGGGTTCGCTATCGACGGACTCCTGGGCGGAATCGGTGGCTGCCTGCAGGTCACGCGTCCTGAGCAGCACTTGGCTGCCGACGCCGACCATGGCGAGGGTCTCGAGGAAGGAACGGCGGTTGGTCTTGGATTGCGGCATCGGTTGTCTCCGTGCGGGTCGCGCCAAACCCATAGACTGCTACGGGCGGGCGTGTATTGCAATGCAGCGCGGTGGTGGGGGGGTGGTGGGGGTTGAAGCTTCGCCCTACGTACGCAGGTCGACCCCCACGGGGCAGTGGTCGGAGCCGGTTACGGTCGGCCAGATGAAGGCGTCTTCGACCATCCGCTGGGCGGAGGGGGACGCGAGCACGTAGTCGATCCGCCAGCCGACATTGTCGGCGCGGGCGTTGCCCCATTGGCGCCACCAGGTGTAGTGGCCGCCCTCGCCGCGATGCTGCCGGCGGAACGTGTCCGACCAGCCGGCGTCGGTCCAGCGGTCGAATTCGGCGCGCTCCTCCGGCAGGAATCCGCTGGTCTTGGCGTTGGACTTGGGCCGTGCCAGGTCGAGTTCCGTGTGTGCCGTGTTGTAGTCGCCCATGACGATCACCGGTCCACGTCGGCGCAGGCGCTGCAGGCGTTCGAACACGGCCTGGTAGAAGCCGAGCTTGTAGGGCACGCGGCTGTTGTCCCGGTCCGTGCCGCTGCCCTTGGGAAAATAGGCGTTGGCGACAGCGAAACGACCGAAATGGGCGATGATCAGGCGCCCCTCGATGTCGTAGGCGTCGATACCGAGCGTGGTCTCGATTCGAGTAGGCATTCTGCGGCAGTAGAGAGCGACACCGCTGTAGCCTTTTCGTTCGGCGGGCGCGAAGAACGCGTGCCAACCAGCCGGCGCGCGCGCCTCGGCGGTGAGTTGGTCGGGCATGGCGCGCAGTTCCTGGATGCCGACGAGATCCGCGTCGGACGCCTCGATGAAGTCGAGAAATCCCTTCCTCACGCAGGCGCGCAGGCCATTGACGTTCCAACTGACGATGCGCCGCCCCGGCGAACGACTCGGATGGTCCATGGGCTCGCTCCCGTGTGCTGCCAACGCCATTGTCGCCCGGTGCGGGACCGATTGTCGTGGGTCGAGTGGCGCGCGACTTCTTAGTTGCGCCTACTGCACTACTGTTGCGCCTACTGCACTCCTACCGTGGGTTCGACAACGCCGCCCGCCACCGTGTTGCGTATTCGTGGTGACCGCCTCACCGCCTCACCGAGGTTGTGAGGGGCGCGGGAATGCGCCATGCTGGCGGGGTCTTGAGGGAGGGTCCATTGGTGATGCAACGAACAATCTCCGCGGCCGCGGCTGCGGTCGCGATGATGGCCAGCGTGGCGTGGTCGGGTACGGCGATGGCGGAGGAGGATGCGCCACCAGCCAAGGACGCCGACGACAGCCCCGCTTCTGTGGCCGACTTGGCCTGGATGACCGGAACCTGGTCCGGTCCGGTCGGCGGCGGCAACGTCCTCGAAGAGAATTGGACGGTGCCCAGAGCCGGCTCGATTCAATCTCTCGTGCGCCAGACGGGACCGGACGGCACGGGAATGGTGGAACTCATCGTCATCGAGGAGGAGGAGGGGACGCTGCGCCTACGGCTGCAGCAGTGGAACCCCGGCATGAACCCGCGCACGCCCGGCCCGGCGGTGATGAAGCTGGCCGAGATGGGTGAGAACACGGTGGCGTTCGAGGCGGAAGCCGATTCGGCCTTCGACATGCTGCGCTACACCCGCGACGGCGACAACTTCACCATCAGCATCACCTTTCCCGGTGGCCGCAGCATCGATCTGCCGCTGAAGGCCGGCGGCTAAACAGAGTCCCTGGCTAGGAATGTTCCGATCAAGCCATCCTTGGCTTGATCAGAAACGCAGACAGCCACCGGGGTCAGTGCCGCACGACGCCCTTGATGTAGCCGTCCACCGCGCCGGTCGTCACGCCCGACATGAACGACGGGTAGTCGTCGATCGGCACGACGTGGGTGACCAGCGGTTTGAGGTCGATGACGCCCTTCTCGATCAGGCGGATGGCCGGCGGAAAGGGATCGCGCATCTGCGCCGCCGGCGACGAGTTGACGATGGTCAGCGCCTTGCCGTGCCAGGTGCTCGGGTTGAATGCCGCCGCGTCGCCCTTGATCCAGCCGAACAGGTTGATTCTGCCGGCGCGCCGCACGATATCCGTGGCGAGGTCCAGGCCGTCTTGTGACCCACTGGTGTCCACCACCGTGTCGATGCCACGTCCGCGAAGCTCCGCGCGCATTTCGGCGAACTCCGGGGAGGTCACGTTGTGGGCCTCGGTGGCGCCCAATTCCCGGGCGAGTTCCAGGCGCCGGTCGTCGATGTCCAGGGCGATGAGCTGATCGGCGCCGGCACCGGCGAGGCCCTGGATCATCATCAACCCCATGAATCCGCAGCCGACCATGGCGAGACGCTCGCCGGCGCGTAGCTGGCAGTGGTCCATGCCGGTCACCACGCAGGACACGGGCTCGACGATCCAGTGGGAGTCGTCGAGGTCCGAGGCGGGAATCGGGTACACGCTCCGTGCCGGGGCGTTGCGCAGCCTGCCGAAGCCCCCGCCGGCCACGCGCTGGCCGATCTCGATGCCCGTGACCCCGGGGCCGAGCTTGGCGATGTAGCCTACGCCTTCATGGCCGGGCGGCGCGGCGTAGGGCGAGTCCGCCCCTGCCTTGAACGTCTGGATGTCCCACGAACAGATGCCGCAGGCGGCCACCTCGATCTGAACCTGACCCGGCCCAGGATCCGGTACATCGACGTTGATGATCTCCGCACCGCCACCCGGCGTGTAGCGAACGTTCTTGACTCTCATTTCCAGACTCCTCTTGCCCCCGAGAATTCGCCATGACAGGCAGTGCGCGCGACCGCAAAGGTCGTGTCTCAATAGGTGTACGTGTACTCCAGTGGGTGTCCCTTGATCTTAACGGGATTGCCGTCGCGGAAGGCCGGTCGGTAGCGGGCTCTCTTGGCTGCGATTCGAACGCGATGCTCCATGATCGTCCTCGGTTTGACGTAGAGCGTCTTGCGACCAACCGCCTTGCCACGGTGGTTGACCGTCAGGGCGAGCTGGACGACTCCGTCCTGCGATGCCCCGTGCCGTGTCCTCCGCTTGCCGGGATCCTGCGGCAGGGGAAGAAACAGAGGCTTCGGTTCCTCGAAGATCGAGGCTCGACGATCGGGATTCTCGTCCAGCAATCGCCACACGCGTCGGTAGTGTCGTACCGCGGTTGCATAGTCTCCGAACAAGAGGTGCCAGTCCCCGTAGTTCAGCATGGCGGTTGCGAGGTCTTCGCTGCTACTGACCGCGGCCCCCTCACGTAGGGTGATGATCTCGCCGAGCGCATCGCGGCCTTCGCGAAAGGGGAGGAAGTCTTTCCACGGGGGAAGTCGCCGAATGCCGGGTGGCCACGCGGCGAACCGCCCCCGTCCCGCCTTGCGGCGACTGAACGTACTCTGATGCCAGAGTCCGGCATGTTCGCGCAGCAGCCGGACGAGCACCTCCGTCTCGCCTTGCTTGCGCACGGTCTCGATGAGCTGTTCGAACAGCATGTGGGCGGGGATGGTCTTGTGATGGTGCCGGTACCACTGGATCAGACGGTACGTGTTGCCCTGATGACGGCGATCGTCCGGGCCATGAGCGCGGCGGCTGATGTCGTAGGCGAGTTCCTGGCGCCCGTTGGCCTCGGGCCACTTGCCAAGCGCCGAGAACGCGGTGACTTCCCGGTACAGGATGTCGAGTTGCCTGGCACCTTGGATGCCGTCCGTCAGGCGCACGATCTGCCTGGCGCGGTCGTACGCCTCGAGTGCGCCGTCGGGATCCTCGAGTCGCATTCGCGCATCGCCGAGCAGGACCAATGGCTGTGCAAGGGAGATATCGTAGCGGCCGGCGACGGCTTCGTTTCGGGCGATCCAATTCTCGGCCCGGGACGCGGCGTCGAGGAACTCGCGGCTCTCCAACTGTTCGCGGAGGCTCGACGCCAGTTCGGTCGCGGAGACGGCTTCGGCCTGCCCGACATCGGCATCCACGGCGTGCGAGCCGAGGACCAGGATCGCACCCGTCGCGACCAGCAAGTGGGCGAGGCCGAGTCGGTTCACGACCAATCCACCTCAGGGCCGGACTACGGCGACAGCTGTACCGCGTCGATCAAACCCTCGTTCAGGGAGCCGCTGCGGAACCCGCCGAGGTCCACGGCGACGAACCGGTAGCCGACGGCCTTGACCCGGTCTTGGATCGACTCCCGCAGTTCGACGGCACGAGGCAACTCGTCCGCCACCAACTCGATGCGGGCGACTTCTTCATGGTGGCGGACTCGGAACTGGGTGAAACCGAGTTCGGCGAGGGCGTCCTCCGCAGCCTCCACCTGGGCGAGCCGGGCCTCGGTGATGTGCGAGCCGTAGGGGAAGCGGCTCGACAGGCAGGCCGCCTGGGGCTTTTGCGAATTGTCGAGGCCGAGGGCGTCGGCCAACGCACGAACGTCGCGTTTGCAGAAGCCGGCGTCGACCAGGGGGGAGACGACCTGGTGGTTCCTGGCGGCGATCAGGCCCGGTCGGTGGTCGCCGAGGTCGTCGGTGTTGGTGCCGTTGAGGATGTGATCGAAGCCTTCCTGATCGGCGATCTGCGCAAGTGCCTCGTAAAGCGATGTCTTGCAGTGGAAGCAGCGGTTGACGGGATTCGCGCGGTATTCCGGTTTCAGAACCTCGTCGGTCACGATGATCCGATGGCGCATGCGCCATTTTTCCGCGAGCTCCTCGGATAGCGCGAGGTCGCTGCGTTTGAGACTCTTCGAACCCGACGTCACGGCGAGCGCGTCCTCGCCCAACGTCTGTGCGGCGACGAAGGCCACGAGGGAGCTGTCGACGCCGCCGGAGTAGGCGACCAGGACGCGGCCAAGGCCGCCGATGTGCTCCTGCAGGTGCGCGTACTTGTCGGTCAGTTGGGCGTCCATCCGCGTCACAACCGATTGATCATGTTGGCAAGATAGCCCGCTCCGAAGCCGTTGTCGATGTTCACTACCGAGACGCCGGAGGCGCAACTGTTGAGCATGCCAAGCAGCGCGGCCACGCCGTTGAAGGACGCGCCGTAGCCGACGCTGGTGGGAACGGCGATCACGGGCTTGTCGATCAGTCCACCGACCACGCTCGGCAGCGCGCCCTCCATGCCCGCGACGACGACCACGACCTTGGTTCTGCGGATTTCCTCCACTCGTGCCAGCAGTCGGTGGACACCGGCCACGCCGACGTCGTTGATGCGCAGCACGGGGCTGTCGTAGAACTCGGCGGTGAGCGCGGCCTCTTCGGCCACTGCCAGGTCCGAGGTCCCGGCGGTGACCACCGCGACTTCGGTGTCCACCGGGTCGGGTTCGACTTGCTTAAACGTCACCAGTCTGGACTCCGCGTGGTGTACGGCGCCCGGCACGGCTGCCAGGGCGGCCGCCGCCGCCGCTTCGCTGACCCGGGTCGCGAGGGCGTTGTGACCGCGGTCGGCGACCGCCTTGAAGGTGGCGGCGACCTGGTCCGGTGACTTGTGCTCGCCGTAGATGACTTCCGGCGACCCGGTGCGCCGTATCCGGTCGTGGTCGATGGTGCTGTGCCCGAGGTTCTCGAAATACGCCCGCCCGAGCGCGGTCGATGCTTCGGCGCGGTCGATCTCGCCCGTGGCGAAGCGGTCGAGAATGTCCTCGATCGCGCTCATCGTGGCCGACCGTGGGCGACAGAGGCAAGTTCCCGGTCCAGTTCGCGAGAGACGGCGGCGCGCGTGATCAGATAGCCGTCGCCGGTCCGCGCGGCGATGGCGGCAATGTCGTCGTGCTCGGGCTTCCAACGTCGCGTGCCGTCGGGCAGGGTGACGACCTTCACGCGCACGTCGCCCAGGGAGGTGGCGACGGTGCGCTCCTCGCGGGGGAGCATGCGTTTGGTCACCTCGCGCACCCGGGCGCCGATGGTGGTCGACGCCGAAAACAGCTCCGCGAGTACGGCATCGAGCCCGGCCTCGTCGACGAGCAACGTGATCTTCGTCGCCGGCCTGGACTTCTTCATCACGATCGGCGTCAGGAACACGTCCTTCGCACCCTTGGCGAACAGCGCCTCGGTGAGTGGCCCGAAGGCTTCGGGCGTCATGTCGTCGATATTGCATTCGACCTCGAGGTTGATCTCGGAGTCGGTGCCCAGCGGGTGCGAGGTGTTTTCCCCGAGAACCCCCAGAGTCAGGCGGAGGGCGTTGGGTACCTCGAAATCCTTCTGCCCGAGGCCGTAGCCGATGGCGGCGGCGGTGAATCCGCGGGGCGCCTCGAATCGGTCGACGACCGAGCGGAGGATGGCCGCGCCGGTCGGCGTCGTCGCCTCGCCGTCGACACCGCCGTAGCGGCAAGGCGTGTCTTTGAGAATCTCCGCGGTCGCGGGTGCCGGGACGGGCATCAGACCGTGTTCGCAGCGCACCATGCCGCCGCCGAGTTCGACCGGCGTGCAGTAGACGGTGTCGACGTCCAGATGATCGAGGCCGATGGCGGCGCCGGCGATGTCGACGATGGAGTCCGTGGCGCCCACCTCGTGGAAATGGATCGCCTCGACGCTGGTGCCGTGGATCTTCGCCTCGGCTTCGGCGATGGTCGTGAACATCGATACCGCGAGACGCTCAATCCGTGGCGCGTAACCGGCCCGCTCGAGAATGCCCTTGATGGTGGACAGATGGCGATGGGGCTTGACCACATCGGGTGCGATGCGGACGGTGGCGCGGGTGCCGGTGACGCCCATCTTCTTGCCGTGCTCCACCACGAGTTCGAACTCGCGAGCCAGTTCAAGGCGCCCGAGTTCCTGCCTCAAGTACTCTGCGGGGACGCCGACATCGATCAGCGCACCTAGGTGCATGTCGCCGGAAATCCCGGCGAAGCACTCGTAGAAGAGTGCCCGATTGGTCATCGGTACTGTCGGCGGCGGTCGACGGATCAGGCAAGCAGCCGGTGGGTCGGGCCGCACAGCTTGTCGATGGCGAGGCCGTGGGTGCAGGCGTTGGCACACGGTTCGCCACTGCACGTGAGGCATGCCTCGGCGTTCGTCTTGAGCAGCCGGTACTCGTCCCGCGCCATGGCCGTGTCGCCGTAGTCCACCGCATACATTCGCGTTCGCAACACCTCGGCGATGGGCACATCGTACGGGCAGGAGCCCTCGCAGTCGCTGCAGACGTTGACGCAGTAGCTGGAGCCCGTGACCTGGGCATAGCGCTCCAACAGTTCCATATCGCCGGCGGCGAGTTCGCGGTACCCCGAAGCGCCGAGATATTCGTCGATCTTCTCGGCGGTGTTCATGGTGATCACCGCGGCGTCGACATGGGGATTGGTCAACACCCAGCGCAAGGCCGCCTGCGACGTGGTCGCTTCCCCGGTCTCGTACGGGCGCATGTCGTTCAAGCGGGCACCGTGCTGGGTCTTCATCACGGTGATGCCGACGTTCTTCTCCTTGCCCTTCGCCAGCACCCGCGGCAGATCCTCCTGGGTCGCGATCCAGTCGATGGAGCGCGTGATGCGCTCGTAGAACTTGGGGTCCTGACCGAAGTTGTGGGCGACCAGCACGGCGTCGACCAGATCGTTGTCGAACGCGTAGTCGAGGCATTCGATCAGGTGGCCCGCGTGGCCGGAGATGCCGGAGAACCGGATCTTGCCCTGTTCCTTGGCCTTGTCGATGAACGCATGCCATTCGGGGTTCTTCACCACCTCGACGTCGTTGACGGCGTGATTCATGAAGATGTCCACGTAGTCCATCTGCAGACGCTCAAGGGATGCCTCTAGCCGCGACATCAGTTCGTCGGCCCCGGTGTCGGCCTCGGTCATCACCTTCGAGGTGATCACCACCTGGTCGCGCTTGCCCTTGAGCGCCCGGCCGAGCGCCGTTTCCGATTGGGTGCGGGCATAGCTCTCGGCGGTGTCGAAGTAGTTGATCCCCCGGTCCATGGCCAGATGGACCAGGTCCTCCTGGCCGACGCGCAGGTTGGAGCTGCCGAAGGAAATGTCCGAAATCTCGTAGCCGGTGCGGCCAAGCTTGTTGTAGCGCTTCACCTCCCCGGGCCGGTTCACCTCCGCGGCCATGGTGGGTACGGCAAAGGGCAGCGCGGAAGCCGCTGCGCTCCAGCGCAGGAAATCGCGCCGGTTCGACGCGAGTCCATCGATTCGATTCGTCTCGTTGGACATGGAATCCCCTCTCTTTGGGCTGTGGAGCAGTTTACGCCCCTCCGAGACGGGTTTGGAAGTAGTCGGCGCTGGCCGCGTCCGGGTAGGCGTTGAGTCGCCAGTCCTCGATGAAGCCGCAGTGACCGCCGTGGTCGAAGAGGTCCAGGTGTAGCTGGTCGCTGTGCGAGACTTCGGCGTAGGCGGTGCCGGGGATCACCATGTCGTCGACCGCGGCGATGATCCTCGTGTCGATCCGTAGCCGCGCGAGGGCGTCGCCGCGCAGGTCGTAGCGGGCGTAGTAGTCGGCGGCATCCCGGTACGGGAGGTGGCGGTCGACGATGTAGTCGGTGATGGCCGAGACGGTGGACAGGCGCATGGCACCATCGAGGTCGCGGTACTCGTCGGGAAAAGCCGCCTGCTTCTTGCGAAGCTCGCGTCGCCACTGGTCGACGAACCACTTGCGGTAAATCTGCCAACCCGTGTCGATGGCGTGGACCGTGGCGGTCGGGTCGATCACCGGCGAGATGGCGAGACACGCGGTGAGTCGGGGATCGACAGACGCATCGCTCGCCAAACGCAGGGCGAAGTTGCCGCCGAGGCTGAAACCGAGGATGCCGGCCGATGCCGCGCCGGTGCGTTCGATGAGTCCATTGCACGCCTCGACCACCTCGCCGAGCCGGGCGGAATTGAACATCTCGAGGTTGTACGACGCCGTGCCGCCGTGATCGCGCAACAGCAGGCAGGCGACCCGGAACCCGGCGGTGGAAAGGACGTGGGCGGTGCGCGCCACGTACCAGGACTTGCTGTTGCCGAGCCACCCGTGGATCAGGATGACCAGCGGCGCCTCGGTCGGTACCCGCGCGACCATCGCCTTCAGTTTGACGCCGTCGCGGCACTCGAGAACGGTGCTCTCGGCGTCGACCTCGGGGACGCGGCCTCGGCCGAGTTTCACGACGGTTCGGCCCAACACGGTCTGCAGGTGGGGGGAACGCAGGCTCGGGGGCGGATCGAATGGTCTCATCGACCCATTATCGCAACCACGTGGGCAGATCGGCGCGGCGCGGCGGGCAAATCGGTTTCAATTCCTGCCGGCTCTTGGTAAGTTCGCGCGTTCGACATCGAGGCCGCCAGCGTGCGTGCCGCGGCTACCAAGGGGGAAACATGGCTGACTACGAGAACCTGGTCATCGACCGGGTGGGGACGGACGGGCGCGTGGGGCGTATCGGCCTGAACCGCCCCGAGAAGCTGAACGCGCTATCCCAGGAGCTCCTGTACGAACTGAACGACGCCCTGCACGACATGGAGGCCGACGACTCGATCCGCTCGATCATCGTCCGCGGCGAAGGCCGGGCGTTCAGCGCCGGCTACGACCTGACCCCTTCCGGGGGCCGCGGCGCGGATGCCGTCGTGCGTCGCCACAAGCAGCACGACGACAAGGGTCGTCGCCTGATGATGGGCATCCGCACCGGCATGCAGCAAATCACGGACATCCATCTCTACTTCTGGAACATGGCCAAGATCACCATCGCCCAGGTGCACGGCTATGCCGTTGCCGGCGGTTGCGAACTCGCCATGATGGCCGACCTCGTGGTCGCCGCGGACGACGCGCAACTCGGTCATCCGGGCCTGCGTGGCCTCGGCACATCGCGCACAGGTGTCATCTGGCCCTTGGTCATCGGCATGCGCAAGGCCAAGGAGCTCTACTACACCGGTGAGAACGTCACCGGCGAGGAGGCGGAGGAGATCGGCATGATCAACTACTCGTGGCCGAAGGAGGAGTTGGTTGACCGCACCATCGCCTTCGCCGACCGCATCGCCGTGATGAGCGCCGACCACCTCGCCATCCTGAAGCTCAACATGAACCGGTTCTACGAGAACATGGGCATCTACTCGTCGGTGCGCAGCAGCACGGACATGGACGCCGCGGGTCAATTCACCGGCTTCTCCTACGACTGGCAGGACAAGATGCGTGAGATGGGCATGCGCGATGCCGTCCGTTGGCGCGACGGGCTGTTCCGGGACAACGACTGGTATAAGAGGAGGAGCCCTCAGCCGGGGGGCGCGGGGGGGAACCCCACGCAAGACAAGCCCTAGACGTCCGACTGAGGAGAACACCATCGACATCCAAGCGACGATCGAGACCACCAAGGGCCCGATCAACCTCTCCCTGTTCGCCGACGAAGCACCCGTGACGGTCGCGAACTTCGTGAACCTGGCCGGCAGGGGCTTCTACGACGGCCTGACCTTCCACCGGGTGATCGCGAACTTCATGGTTCAGGGCGGCTGTCCGGAGGGGTCGGGACGCGGCGGCCCAGGCTACCGATTCGAGGACGAGTTCGACCGATCGCTTCGGCACGACCGCCCCGGGCGTCTGTCGATGGCCAATGCGGGGCCCGGAACCAACGGCTCGCAGTTCTTCATCACGCACGTGCCGACGCCGTGGCTGGACGACGCACACTCGATCTTCGGGGCGGTGGCGGGGGATGCCGACCAGGTGGTCGTGGATTCCATCGAACAAGGTGATCGAATCGACTCCATCGAGATAAGTGGTGACGTGGATGGTCTGCTGGCCGACCAGTCGGATCGTGTGCAGCAGTGGAACGCCACGCTCGGCCCGGCCTGAAAGAGAACGATCACCGAGACACGCAGAGGGGAAGACATGTTCGGATCGCAGTTCTACAACCAACTGACGTCGTGGGAGGAAATCAAGAGCGTCCTCGACGTCATGGAGGCGGGGCGTTGGACCAGCGTCTACACCTACGACCATTTCGTGCCGCCTTGGACACGCACGGCGGACGTCGCGGAAAGCGATCTCCACCCCACGATGGAAGGTTGGTCCCTGCTCGCCGGCATGGCAGCGGTGACCAGCCGCCTGGAACTGGGCGTTCTGGTGTCGGGCAATACCTATCGGAACCCGGCGCTGATGGCGAAAATGGCCGCCACCATCGATGAGATCTCCGGTGGCCGGGTGATTCTCGGAATCGGCGCCGGCTGGAACATTCGCGAACACGAGGCCTACGGCTGGGAATTCCCTTCGATGAAGGAGCGTCAGGACCGGCTGGAAGAAGCCTGTGAGCTGATCCACAAACTCCTCACCGCCGAGAGATTCGTCGATTTCGAAGGCAAGTACTACAACCTGAAGCAGGCACCGTTCGCTCCCAAGGGGGTGAAGCGCAAGATCCCCGTCATGGTGGGCGGGACCGGTCCCAAGCGCACATTGAGGACGCTTGCGATGTACGGCGATATCATGAACGCCATCTGCGGCCCTGAGGATCTGAAGCGCCACTGGGGCATCCTCGAGGCGCACTGCGAAGCCGTCGGTCGTGACCCGTCGGAGATCAAGCGCTCGGTGCACGTACCCATGCGCATCGTCCGTGACGAGCAGGAGGCGGAGCGCATCCGCCGCGGCAACACGTGGACCATGGTCGGCTCGCCGCAGTACGTCGTCGACCGTTGCGGCGCGTTCATCGACGCCGGTGTCGACGAGTTCTGCCTGCAGTCCATCCCGCAGAAGCCGGAGATCTATCAGGAGCTTAACGAGGAGATCTTCAGTGCCTTCGATTGAAACGGATCGTGGTCGTCGCGCTAGAAGCTTGCGCCGTAGAAGTTTCGCGCCAGCGAAATTTCCAACGCGAACGTCAGGTCGCGCTAGAACGGATTTCGAATGCGAATAGCGTGCCTGACCGCTGGCCTGGCGATGCTGTCGTCCGCACTCCACGCGTACGCCATAGATGTCGGATCCGACGAGCCGATCGAAATCAGTGCTCACCGCCTCGTAGAGGAGGCTAGCGGCAGATTCTCGTTCCCGGATATGGATGTGGGCCTGGAGTTCGATACCGCCAAGATCGGTGATCACACAGCGGACCTGATTCGGCCGGACCCGGATCGACAGGTCATAAGGTTCGAGTTCACGTCGGACGTGGACACCATCAGTGGGCCGCATGTCTTCGTCGACGACGGCGACAAGATCTGCGAGGAGACCCTGCAAATCGATGACTCAGACATCACGATCGGAGGTCTGACCGGCGGCACGGCATCCATCGGGTCGGACAACGTAATCGCGTGTGAACTGTACGGCTCCACCGACATGGAGACGACCAGCGTGCAACTGCGGGACGTCAGCCTGACTCTGGCGAGCGCTGCCGAAGCCACGATCAGCGTCAACGTGAACCTGTGGTCGATCCCTGGATGCACCGACTATGGCGACGGTAGTACAGCGTCCTGTGCGACAAGCACCCGTCTCAACCGGGTAATGGAAGCCGCCGTGGAGGAACCCAACCACGTCGTCAGCGGAGATATCGTCCGGATCTCTCGGAGCGTTGGAACCGTCAATGTGCCGTACATGCTCGGTGCTTCCGCAGAAGGGTCCGCGGGAGACGTGCAGACCTTCATTAGAGCGACCAACTCCGATAACGAGGATGTTGAATGGCAAATATCGGCCATAGACGACGACGGCAATGTGTTCTCCACCAGCCTCATGATTCCGGCCAAACAGACGATTCAGTTCAACTCGACCGACTTGCAGGACGGCAACCCAGACAAGGGTATTCCTACGGGAGTTGGCAACGGTTCCGGTGAATGGAGGCTGGAGGTCCCGATACCGCCTCGGCGACAAGTGTCCCTTGTCAACCTCATCAGGACCAAGGTGGCAGGGCCATCGGGAGCAGGCGATCTGGGATTTCTGGATATCATCTACCCACGCACCAATAGTGACGGTCAGATCCGCGTGGACGTATTCCAGATCGAAAAAGCGGGCAATAGGAGCCGGATTAGAATATCCAATCTGGCCCAGTTTCCCAATACCGTCAACATCGTCGCCACATCCGATGAAGGCGATGAAATCACGTCGAGCTTCGATCTAGATGCGCTGGCAACGAAGGAGAATCCACCTGAACTGGTGGATGTCCTGGAAGAGGGTCAGAGATACCAACTGGTGATAACGGCTAGGCAGCTCATTGGCGCCGTCAACCTGCTTGAGACGAAGGCTGGAGGGTTGTCAGTACTCCAGTAGTCGTTACGGGCTAGCCCGACCTGACGGTCGCGGCCCATCCCTTGCGGATGGGTGGTAGTTTCGCTGGCGCGAACTACGGCGCAAGCTCCTAGGTGCGAATCACCGCTTCCTGGTCCTTGGGTACGTAGAAGTACGAGCCCGGGCGGAAGTCGTAGCCCAAGTCGCCCAACAGGCGCCGCTGCCGGGGAGTGGCCCGCTGGGCGTGGTCGGGGATCGTGCCGAAGTCATAGCAACGCACCCACAGCTGACAGTAATTGTACAGCAGGACCTTGCGCGCGTTGCCGGATTCGTTACGCGACGGGCCGTGCCACAGGGCGTGGGGGAAGAGATAGACGTCCCCGGCCTTGCCGGTGAGCTGCGCCGCGCCGGGCGAGTACGGCGTCATGGTGCGATCACCCTGGTAGGGAATCTGGCGCAGGTGGCTACCCGGAAAGACGGTGAGATTGCCGCAGTTCTCGCTTGGCACGTCGGACAATAGGTACATGGCCTTCAAGGCGATAGGCGGGCTGGACTCGCTCACCCGGGTCAGGCGCAGCGACTCGCCGCCATCGGTGTGCGTGTAACCCGGGAACTTCGGATCCGCCGGCCGGACCACGGCCTGGGTCATGCTGAGCAGGATGTTCGCCCCCATGATGTCGACGATGTAGTCGAACACCGGCGCGGCGTCGACCAAGTCCATGAACGCCTGGTGGTAGGGCAGGAGATCGCGCCGGTCCATGAAGCCGCCGGGGTCGAGATCCGCCGCGTGGTCCAGCCAGGCGTAGTGGCCGATGGGTAGCTCCGGGTCGTGCTTGGGCTCCCAACCGGGGATGGTGCGGACGCGATCGAGCTCGGCGGAGAAGAACGCCACCTGATCGTCGTCGAGAACCCCTTCGAGATGCAGGTAGCCGTCGGTCTGCCACTGCCGGCGTTGTACGGTGGTCAACGTTTCCATCGACTAGACCCCACTAGATCCCATAGAGCTTCCTGACGTTGTCGCGGGTGATTCTCTGCCGGTCGGTCGCGGGCACACCCTCGAAGATCTCGTCGAGCACCTGCATCGAGCAGGGCCAGGTGGAGTCGACGTGGGGATAGTCCGAACCCCACATCAGGTTGTCGAGACCGATGATCTCGCGCGTCAGCACCGCGGGCCGGTCGTCCTCGATGGTGGCGTAGAACTGCCGTCGCCAGACCTCGTGGGGCCGCTCGCCGGTGAAGTCCTGACTCTTGAAGCGGTGTTCACGCAGCAGCCCCTGGTCGACCCGGTCCAGCCAGTGGGCGACCCAGCCGGCGTTGAACTCGCCGACGACGAACTTCAGGTTGGGGTGCCGCTCGGCGACGCCACGGCACATCAGATCCACCAGCGTGCGCTGCACGGTATTCGGCGTCGAGGCGTAGTTGAAGGTCTCGTCCGGGGACAGGGCGCTTTTCGCGCGGTATTGCGGGGGTATGTAGGCGTTGGTGCCGACGTGCATGGAGAGGGGGAAGTTGGCCTCCTCCGCGGCTGCCCACACCGGCTCGTAGCACGCGTCCTTGTAGGGGCGTTCCGGCGGTGCGGTGCAGGGAATGCAGCCGCCCTTGAAGCCTTTCTTGACGACCCGGTCGAGTTCGAGGACGGCGGCTTCGGGATCCTGGATCGGGATGGCGGCCAGGCCGAACAGCCGACCATTGGAAGCGTTCGCATAGTCGTGCAGCCAGTCGTTGTAGTTCTTCTGGCAGGCGACCAGCAGTTCCGTGTTCTCGAAGCTGAACAGGCCGAAGAAGCCGGGATACAGGAACTCCGCCTCGATGCCGTCCTCATCCTGGTCCTCGTGGCGGTACGCGCCGTCGCGGATGCCGGCGCGCAGGCCGTCGTAGCCCTTCGCGAGGATGCGTTTGGCCTCCTCGTCGCGCATGTCGTCCACCTCGGGCTTGTGCCCCGGGCGGCGCTGCAGGTCGAGTCCGTCGCGCTTGCGCATACCGGCGAACCCCATGCGCCGGCGGACGCCGCGTGGCCCCTTGGCCGGAATGATGATCGAATCCTGCAGCGTTCCGGCACCCACGACCCGTGGTGCGTCGTCGCCGAACCGTTCCGGCAATCCGATGAACACGTCCTCCGCTTCGACGACGTGCGAATCCGCTGAAATCGCTCCCATTGAGTGCCCCTCCTCTTGTCCCGCCGGCCCTCGCCTGGACGCAGGTGATGCCCGACGATGCAGTGGTTAACTTTCGCGCAACCGAACGCGGGAGTCCAGCCGAGGGCGCAAGAGGCCGATCAGCGCTTGGGAACGCCGTAGAGGTAACGGGTGTTGACTTCGGCTTCGTTGCCGTCGGGGTCGAGCATGAACAGCGCGCGACCCTTGCCCCGCGTACCCATGGGGCCGCGGGTGAAGATGTTGGCCTTGGCAGCGCGGTCGGCGACCTCGTCGAAGGCCTCCTCGGTCACCGTGAACGAGAAATGCATCGGCCCGCCCCCCTGGTGACGCCCGCCGTGGTCCGTGACCTGAAGCACGACATGGCTGCGTTCACACTGCAGGTAGGCGCGTTCCCCGGTCTGCGAAACGACGGCTATGCCCAACAGGTCCCGGTAGAAGGCGACCGCCTTCGCCAGGTCCTTGACGTCGAGGAAGATCTCCTCGATTCCGATCACGCCCATGGTGGCCTCCGCTGAATTCGTCTACATCTTCGCAACATCGGGGCGTCAGCGGCAATGCACGCCGTTGCAACGCTTTCGCGGATAATGACGGCGTGGACGGATTGCTCGACGACGGCCGGATGACGAAGCACATGCTGACTAGCCCGTCCAACCAGCGGGTCAAGCGCATCGTGGCCTTGAGAAGCCGTCGTCGGCGCGACCGCGAGGGTCGTTTCGTCATCGAGGGGGCACGCGAACTCGCCTGTGCGGCCGATGCAGACTTCCCGGTGGAGGAGGTGTTCTTCTGCCGGGCGTTATTCGCGAACCGTGGCCAGGAGGATGTGCTTTCCAGGTACGAATCACGGGGAGTGGCGTGCCAGCCGACGGACCGGACCGTGTTCGCCAAGCTGTCGTACCGCGACACGCCCGACGGTCTGCTGGCCGTGGCTGCCACGCCCGAGTGGAGCCTGCAGGACCTGCGAGTGCCGGATCGGTCCCTGTGGCTGGTCGCGGCCGGCATCGAGAAGCCCGGCAATCTCGGCGCCATGCTGCGCAGCGCGGACGCGGCGGGGGCGAGCGGCGTACTGGTCGCGGACCCCGGCACGGACGTGTCGAACCCCAATGTGGTCCGCGCCAGCGTCGGCACCTTGTTCAGCGTCCCCGTGGCGGTGGCCGCGGCAGCGGAGATTCGTGCCTGGCTCGGCACCCGCGACATTCGCATGGTCGTCGCCCGCCCGGATGCCGACGTGGACTACACCGCCGCCGACCTCCGCGGTCCGCTGGCCATCGTCGTCGGCAGCGAGCATCGAGGCGTCGATGCCTCTTGGTCGGCACCCAATTTCCGGGCCGTGCGCATTCCCATGGCGGGTAGGGCGGACTCGGTCAATGCCGCCGTGGCCGCCGCGTTGCTGTTGTTCGAAGCGCGGCGTCAGCGACGGGTATCAGGGTGACGTGTTCACGCCGTCGCGTAGGGTTCGTCGATGGGAACGGCGGGTCCGTTGGGTGGTGGCTGGGTGGTGGCGCGACGACCGGCAAGCGACGGTAGAATGCTCCAGCAGACCTACACCAGTCGGAGCCGGCCAATCAGTACCAGTCAACCGCATCCGGCCCACGGGGTGATCCGGCCCCTGCGCAGCGTCATCCTGTTACGGCACGGCCAGCACAATGCCGCCGCGCCCGATCAACTCGGTGGGCTCACGGAACTTGGCAAGAAGCAGGTGTCGGCCGCTGCGGAGCGACTGCGGGACGAGTCCATCGACCGCATCGTGACGAGCGAGTTCCGCCGCGCCCGCCAGACCGCCGACGAGGTCGCTCGGCACCACCCCTCGGTTTCGGTCGAGAACGACGCGGACATCTGCGAATGCGTGCCTTCGGTTCCGCCTGGCCAGGAAGTGTTCTATCCGGAGGGCGTCAAGGCTTCGCAGACCGCGGAGTGCCGGGAGCATCTCGACCGGGCGTATTCCAGGTACTTCGAGTCCGACAACGAGGGCACCACGCTGCTGGTCTGCCACGGCAACGTCATCCGCTACCTGCTGTGCCGCGTACTCGCGGTTCGTCTCGACGCATGGGCCCGGTTCGACATCCACAACTGCGGCATTTGCCGCGTGTCCTCGAAGACGTACTTGGGTACCCAGGTAACGGGGCTCAACGACGTGGGGCACCTGCCGCCGTCGCTGCTGACCTACGGTTGACGAGGCGGTTCGAACGCTAGTGCGTCTCGCGAGTACGCGAGCGCGTCTCGCTTTGCGAGCCGTTCAAGAGCCGTTCGAAACGAATTTCACTTGCAACCCAAGTGTGAACATCAAGGGCGCCCAAGGAGTCCAGCGAGGCTCCGCCTCCGACCGACGAGAAATCGCACAATGCCCATCGTAGGGGCGACCCTTGTGGTCGCCCGTGTTGAACGAAGACGGGCGACGACAAGCGTCGCCCCTACGAAACTTCGTTCAACTGTCAAGATGGACGCTCGTCAAGAACACTAGGCGACGGCGGTTCGCCCCCAGCCCATCGCGTTGTCCAGGATTCGCCCGAATTCCGGAGTTTCCCACGCGCCCCGAAAGTGCATCGGGGTCTTGCCGTCGCCGTCGACGCTCCGGTCCACGAACGGCTGACTGTTGGTGGCCGCCGAGTGGCAGTGTCCCAACGCGACGTAGGCCACGGCGCCGTCGCCGACTCTTCGTTCCAAGCCGAGTACGCGGGTCTTGCCGTCGGCACCGACCGAGGTGTCCTCGTCGTAGGCGAAGCCGAATCCTTCCGGTGACGGGTCCTGGGCGAGCTCGGTCGAGAGGAGGACTTCGCTTGTCCCCACCGGTTCGACCAGGTAGAGCTCGTCGGTGACCTCGAATGAGGGCGGCAGTCCATCGAGAAGCGGATGGGTGGACGCCTCGACAGCGACCTCGAAGCGACGCACCGGCGGATGGTTGAGGAAGAACGCGCCGAGCAGGTCGTGATGGGCGAGCCGGACCATCTTTCTTTGCCGGCTGCCTTCGACGCGCATGGCGCGTCCCCCGCTGGTGCCGTGCAGAGCAAACCACTTGCCCCCGTGTGCGACCCAATCGTCGATGACCTGGCTCTGCTCGGCGTCGGGATACGGACCGGCCACGTACGTGACCAGGAAGTCGACGCCGTCCAGCCGGGCGCCGATGTCGGTGAAGTCATTGGCGACCGTGGTCTGGTACCCGTCTGCGTACAGCCGGCGCAGAAGTTCCAGGCGCGCGTAGTCCATGTCGTGGCCGGCGGTCGATCCGATCGGATAGCCGCCGGTAATGAGATGTGCTCGGTTGGGCATGTGGATTTCCCTGGTAGACGCCTCGATTCTACTGCGCGCCGGTCGAGGGCGTCATCGCGGTTATGATGGCCGGGTTTTCGGTCGGGGGAGGATCCGCATGAGAGTGATCACGGGCGTTGGGGGCTGGCCCGCGTCGGTGCCGGCGCAGGCCCGGGCGGCGGAGGCCGCCGGTTTCGACTGCATCACCTGCGGGGAGCTTTCCCACGATTCCATGCTCACCATGACCGTCGCCGCGACGGCGACCGAGCGCATCGGCCTGCAGACCTCCGTGACCATCGCGTTTCCACGAAGCCCGATGGTGCTGGCCATGGAAGCGTGGGATCTGCAGCACTTGTCCGGGGGGCGGTTCTGTCTGGGTCTGGGCAGCCAAGTGAAGGGCCACAACGAACGACGTTTCGGCGGCACCTGGTCGCCACCCGCACCGCGGATGCGCGAGTACATCCGCATGATGCACGCCGTCTGGGACACCTGGCAGGACGGCAAACCGGCGGAGTTTCTCGGCAAGCAGTACACCTACACGTTGATGACGCCGAACTTCAATCCAGGTCCGATCGAACATCCGCGGCCCAAGGTCGGGCTCGCCATGGTCGGGCCGGGCATGGCGCGCACGGCGGGGGAGGTGGCCGACGTGGTCATGCCCCACGGCGGCATCATGTCGGACAAGTACATGCGCGAGGCGCTGCTGCCCGCCATCAGGACGGGCCTCGAACGATCCGGACGGACCTGGGCGGACATCGAGATCGCCGAGAGCGGCTACCTGATCCTGGGGGAGAGCGACAGCGAGATCGAACAGAAAGCGCTCGGCATGCGCCGCGCCCTGTCTTTCTACGGCTCGACGCGCACCTACCACAAGGTGCTGGTGCTGCACGGACTGGAGGAACTCGGACAGAAGCTCCACGCGCTGTCGCTGCGCGGCAAGTGGGACGAGATGCGCGATACCGTGACCGTGGACGACATCCTCGCGCTGGCGCAGACCTGCACCTACGACGGCTTGCCGGAGTTCCTCGCCGAACATCGCGAGTACGCCACCCGCACGGGCTTGGGCCTGCCGCGCGGTACGCCGGCGGAACGCGAGCGCTTCGGTGACATCATGGCCCGGGTGCAGGCGCTCGAGACGCCGGGTGTGCCGAGGGGCATGGGCATGCCGGCCGCTTCAACGGGATAGGACTACCGCCGATGGCCTACGACAACGACAACATCTTCGCCAAGATCCTACGCGGCGAAGCCAATGCCCACGTAGTGCTCGATGAGGAGCACTGCCTGGCCTTCATGGACCTCATGCCCCAGAGTCCGGGACACACGTTGATCATCCCGCGTGAACCGGCGGAGAACATCTTCGACCTGAGTGCCGAGAGCCTCGCGGTAGTCGTCGCGACCACCCAACGTGTTGCGCGGGCGGTGAAGGCGGCGTTCCAACCGGCCGGCGTGATGATCCTCCAGTTGAACGGAGCGGATGCGGGCCAGACCGTATTCCACATCCACTTCCACGTCATACCCCGCTATCCCGGCGAGGGGCTTACCCTGCACGCCCGGTCCATCGCCGATCCGGTGGAACTCGGCGAAAACGCGGCGAGACTCCGCGCGGCGCTAGGGAAGGTCTGATTAAGACCTTCCCTAGCTCCCTAGCGCGGCACAGGGATGTGCCGCCAAATTCAACGACGCAAGGAGTTGGATTTGCACAAAAAAAAGACCGCGTTCTTGTTTTTGCGTTTCTGATCAAGCCAGGGATGGCTTGATCAGAGCATTCTTAGAGGCCGTGTAGGTTCCCTGCTGTAGAGGTTTGGATGAGAGGCGACGCGCACGCTGCGGGCCGTTGTCCCCACCCTCTCGGATGCGCCTCAACGAATAAGCCGAACGTCCACACCGAGGTCGAGACGAGTCCACGTTCTGTCCGCCGTGACCACCGAAGCGTTCTCGCGAATCGCCAGCGACAGGCAGGCCCGATCGCCGAGAGATAGCCCGTATTCGCGGGTTCGGTCCCGCAGCGAGCCTGCACGCATGGCGAGGGCCTCATCGAACGGGCGTACGGCAAGGCCGAAATCTTCGAACCAGCGCTGCGCCTGGTCGGGGCTCGATCCCCGGTCGACGTAGCGGGTGACGACCTCGGCGGCGTTGACGGCGGATATCACGGCCCCATCAAGCGCCTGGGCGGCGACCTCGGCGCCGTCCTCGTCGAAGGTGATGGCGAGCAGAGCCGAACTGTCGAATACGACAGTCACGCCTCGCCCCACATGGCGCGCCGATCGGACAGGAATTCGTCGACGATGCTTTGACCCGCCTCGGTCAGCACGGCGGCTTCGGTCTGCATGCGCTCGATGGCTGCGGTCCTCGAGATCAACCGCAGTTCACCGTCTACGACCCGAGCGGTCACGTGCCCGTCCTCGCTCAGCAACATGGCGGTACGCAGGTCCTGGGGGATCACGAGCCTGCCATCCGCGCCGACCTTGAGCGGTTGCGCGCCGATGTGGCCGAGCTGACGGGGTCGGTTCGACGCTGTCTTCTGCCCTCGCTGCCCTCGCTGCGCACTCTGCGCATGGGCGTCGTAGGTGTTCTTCCAGTATTGGTATTGGGTATTCGCGGTGTTGGGGTTGCCGTTCTCGGCGACGAAGCGCCTGACGACCTCCCGACGTTCGGCCCGTGTTCCCGTCTCTTCCGTGACGGCGTCGGCGATTTCCCAAACGCGGCGTGTACGCGTGCCCGGTCCTGGCATTGGATAGACGACCGTTTTGCCTCGCAACGAGTCCATGAAACGCTCCCCGTGTTTGAACAGTCTTGGCCGAATTGTACGTGTTATGCCAATAGTTGAACATTCCGGCGTAGTGCGGTGGGCGTCTCGGCCATGAGCGATCGTTGTTCCGAGAGGTGGCGGGCTCAGCCGAACGTCTGGATCAGCGCCCGTATGTAGCCGAAGGTGTACGCCTCTTCGATGCGTCCGTCCCCGGGCACGTGGTCGGGAACCACGATGCCGTCGAAGCCGACCTCGTCAAGGGCCCGCATGACCGCCACCAGATCGACGTAGCCGTTGTCCGGAAAGGTCTCGTGGAAGCTCGGCAGCGGGCTCGACGTGTTGCGAAAGTGCACCTGGTGGATATGGCCGCTGGCACCGAACTCGCGGATGGCGGCCGGTATGTCCTCGCCGCTGCCGCTGGGTCCGGTCATCTCCGACCAGGTACCCACGCAGAACAGGATGCCCGCGTGGGTGTCGCCGCCGGCGATGTCGATGGCCTGCCGGAATGCGCCGGTGCTGCGGAAAATGCGCGCCACGCCCTGGTGATCGACGGGTGGGTCGTTGGGATGCAGTTGCAGGCTGACCCCGGCCGATCGTGCGACCGGCAGTACACGCTCGATGAAGTAGGCGTAGTTCGCCCACATGGCGTCGTCGTCGTAGGTCGCGGGATAGGCGTTCGGCAACCCTTGGGCTTCGCGGTCGCGAAACTCGCGCGTCACCGCGCCCCGGGACCTGGTCGTCCCCGTCTGGTAGGCGCCGCCGGTATGCCAGGCGTAGGTGGTGTAGGCGATGCCGAGGCGGCCGAGGGCGGAGACGAATTCGCAGAAGCGGTCGATCGCGGCATCCCGGTCCGCGAGTGCGAGAGTGAATGCCGGAGCCGAGTAGAGATCGTCGAGCATGATCTCGTGCAAATCGAAGCCTGCATCCGTGACGCGGTCGCGGATGGACCTCAACGTGTCGAACGTCGCCTCGTCGCTCCGGAGTCGGACCTCCATGGTCTCGACGCCCATCGTCTTGAGGTACGCGAACCGGTCCGCGTTGAGATCCTCGGGACGCTGGTGGCTGACGCCAAGTTTCATGGCTTCATAACATGGTGGCGGCTTTGACCACTCCCTTGGGTGCCGGGGCGCCGGTGGGCGTGTCACCGGATTTGGGCATGGGATCCCAGCGGGCCGCGGCTAGGTAGCGCAGGGCGACCTGGTGCGCTGCGGGTGAAGCAAGGCGCTGCAGCGCCTCGATGGACCAGCCGCGGGTGTGGTGATGCCAGTGGTAGAGGTTTCGGGCAAGCGCCGGCACGAGGTCGTCGCGAACGCCGATCTCGGGGGCGAGGCGGGCTGTCGAGAGGGCCGCGTTGCGGCGTACCAGGGCATCGTCGTCCGCCAAGGGTGCGGCCAGAACCTCGGCATCGAAGGCGGTGCCCTGGGCCACCGTGCCCACGGCTTCCGCGGCGTAGCGTCGCACGTTCACATCCTCGTGCCCCATGGCGGCTGTCAGTTCGGTAAGCGCGGATGCCGCCGGTGGCCCGATGTCGCCGAGTACGTCGATGATCCGTGCCGCCAACTCGGCGTCCGCGGCACGCAGCGCGTCAAGCAGACGCGGCACGCCCGTTGCGCCAGCGGCGACAACCCCGTAGGTCGCCACTACTCGCCGATCGACATCGTCGCCCACGAAGCGGTCGAACAGCGCGTCGAGACCGTCGTCGCGCCTCTCGGCCTGGGTCCCCAGGGTGTATGCAGCGCCTAGCGCCGCGTGGTCGTCGGAACCGTCCAAGGCGTCGAGCGCTTCGGGTAGGCGGAACCTGCACGGTTGCGATGGGGTGGCGCGATGCCAATCCCACGTCGCTCGCCAGACCGGCGCAAGGGCGTCGTCTTCGACCGGCCAGGGCGTACCGCTCCCATCCCAGCTTGGGCTCGTGGGCTCGCGGTCGCGGGTGAACAGGAACTTCACCATGTGTCGGTTCAAGTCAGTCGTGTTGGCGCTGTAGCGACCGTGCACCATGTCGAAGTGGACGATCGCGACGGTTCCCGCTTCGCCGAGCAGCGGGATCTTGGCGGATTCCCACGGCTCGTCCAGCGCCTTCAAGCCCGCCATCATTTCGGGATTCTCGTCGTGGAAGCGTCTCCGGCGTTCTTGCCAAAGCTCCCTTCCACGATCACTGAACGCACTTTCGCCGATCTCTGTTTCGATCTGCTTGCGGAGGCGATTGTTGAACTCGTTCATCCGGTACCGCGCCGCCTCCAACGCCCGCCTGGGCACGTACTGGCTGCGTGGCACGATGCCCGTCGGCCCCTTCTCGAGGGGGGTGTCCTGCGGGTAGTAGAACAACATGACGTAGCGGCTCCGGTGGATTCGCCTCAGGCCGTCCACGGCGTTGTGGGAATGGTTGTCGCCGTCCTTGTGCAACGGTTGCGCATCGTTGAACAAGGCGAAGTGGTCGTGGCGGTGGAAGTGCAGGTAGTAGGCGGGTCCGAGAATGGATGTCAGCGCGCCGCGCACCACCGGCTCGTCGAGCAGGCGGGCAAGTTCCGGGACACAGGGCAGAAGGTTGTTGTGGCCGAGCGGGCCGCGTTCGTCCAGCGAGTCGAGCGCCTCGTGCATGCGGTCGTGGAACGCCTTGGGGAGCTCCGACCTACAGACAACGTAGCCTTCGCGGACGAAGCTCTGCATGGCTTCGTCGTCGAGCAGACGGGGCGGGGCACCTGGAAGTGGGAACTCAGTCATACGGGCGTGGAGTCTGCGTCGGTCGGCGTGACGGGGATGGACATCATACTTCGGCATCGCGAATCCATGTCGCCCACTCCGGGTCGGCGAGCCGCCAACCGCCGTTTCCCCGATCTGCCAGACCAAGTCGCTGCAGTCTTCGCAGGGCGGCTTGGATACGGCTCTGGGAAGGCATTCCATCGTCAAGCTTGCTGGCCATGTCGCCTCGGGACGACTGGCTGAAGGGCTTGGCATGTTCGCGTACCGCTTGGGATACGGCGCGCTGCAATGGCGACAACGAGAGCCAGATGTCCTGAAACCCGAGTTCCGCCGCGATGCGATGCCGGACTTCCTGGAGTGCGGTCGCGGTGGTGAGCTGAGGATTCAGGAGCATTGCTTCAACCAACATGCGGAAGTAGTAGGGGTTTTGATGCAAGTCATTGAATGCGTCGATCATCTCGCTGCGATCAGGACGACGTTGCGTGGCATCGGCCATCGTCGCCAGGATGTGGTCGACGAACGGTTCACCGAGCGGCGGAAGGTCGATTGGCGTCGCGAAATGGAAGAACGGCGCTTGCCGGGCGGCGAACATGGCGGCAAGGCCCTCTCGGCTCGATCCCGTGAATACCGACTTGAGCTGATCGGGTCGTTTGTCGAGGCCGGTCCGAAGCGCCGCGACCAGTGCTTGGTTGTCCTCGCTTCTGGCAAGTTCCTGAACTTCGTCCAGCATGAGAATCGCCGCCTTGCCACCTGTCGAGATCCGCTCCAGCAGGTCGTCCAGGTAGAGCAGTAAATCGCTGGGTGGTTTCCCTGCCAATGTGCTCACGTCGACCTCCGCTCGCCCGACCATTGGAATCGACAGCTGGAGCTTTGGTGACAACGCGCGGCCCGCTCGTCGGAGTCGGTCGGCGAGCGTGCCGTGCTTGAGCGAATTCTCGAGCGCATGCAGGAGAGCCGCCAAGGGAGACATCGGATCCTGCCAGAACGATACGTAGATGACGCGGTGGCCACCGGCTTCGGCCATCGGCCCCAGGTCCTTTGTCAAAAACTCCGTCTTACCCGTGCGTCGCGGTGCGAAGAGCGTCAGCGCTCGAGCGGGACCCTCCGAAAGCAAGGTCAAGGTGCGTCGAGCCAGATCGCGACGACTGAAGTGCCAAGGGTCTTCGTTGACCATCTGTTAGCCGCCTTTAGCCATGTATGAATAATTATTCTACAATGGCTAGTAACGTACAACGTCGTTACCGGGTCTTCAAGGGTATCCCTGGGGTCGACGTTCGAAAACGCCGATGGGCTCGGCCTATTCGTTCGAGATGGTGATCTCTTTGTCGGTGATGAACTCCAACAACGCCGGCTGGCCGTCCTTGGTGGCCGCGATGCCCCGCTCGATGGCGGACCGGATGTCGCCGGGATCCGTGATCCGCTCGCCGTAGCCGCCGAACGCCTTGGCCATGTCGGCGTAGTTGCCGGAGATGTCCGTGGAACCGTACTTCTCCTGCGCGACCCGCATGATGGGAATCTCGATGGCCATGGAGAAGTTGTTCATCAGGATCGACAGGATGGGGATTCGTTCCCGGACCGCCGTCTCGAAGTCCATGCCGGTGAAGCCGATGGCGGCGTCGCCCCAGACGTTGATGCAGGTCTTCTCCGGTTCGGCGACCTTGGCGCCCATGGCGAGGCCGAGGCCGTAGCCGAGTTGGGTGGTCTTGCCCCAGCCGATGTAGGACAGCGGCGTGGTGGACGTCCAGAACGGCGAGAGTTGGTCGCGGGGGCTGCCGGCGTCGTGGGTGATGACGGTGTTGTCGATGTCCACGGTCCGGTTCAACTCGTTCAGCACCCGGTAGGGGTTGATGGGTGCCTCGTTGTTGGTGCGCTTTGCCTCCCACTCGGCGAGCCACTCGGCCTTGAGGGTGGCGATGCGCCTCTGCACGGTGCCGCGGCGGGCATCGGCCTGGGCGTGGTCGCGGTCGGCCATGCTCGCGGACAACGCCGCGAGACTCAGCTTGGCGTCGCCGATCAGCGCATGCTCGGCGGGCACGTCCTTGTTGAGGTCCATGGGGTCCAGCGTCGCGTGGACGATGGTTTTGCCGCGCGGCATGGGGACCCCGAAGCCGGTCAGCGCGAAGCTGCAACCGACGCCGAAGATCACGTCCGCCTCGGCAAGGAACGTCTTGACCGTGCGCGGGTTGGCGCGGCCACCGGAGCCGAGGGACAGCTCGTGGGTTTCGTCGAACGCGCTTTTGCCCTCGAGACTGGTGGTCACCGGGATTTGCCATTCCTCCGCGAACGCCTTGAGTTCGTCCCAGGCCTGGGCGTAGTGCACGCCCTGGCCGGCGTAGATCACCGGTCGCTCGGCGTTGGCGAGGACTTCGGCGACCCGGTCGACATCGACCGGATCCGGGCCGACGCGGGTGGCGTAGCTCGGCGTATGCTCCCAGCCGTCCGGCGCGTCTTCGCCGAAGACGTCGACGGGTACCTCGATCAGCACCGGACCGGGGCGGCCGTTGCGCAGCTGGAAGAAGGCCCGCCGCATGACCTCGGGAATCGCCCGCCCCATGGTCAACGGCTCCGCCCACTTGGTGACGTGCTGCATGTTCAGCGTCGAGTTGAAGTTCGGGTAGTAGTGCGCCAGGCGTCGGGGATACCCGGCCGGCAGCACCAGGATGGGCGCCGACTCGGAATACGCCTGGGCGACACCGCCGAAGGCGTTCTCCGAACCGGGACCGTGCTGCATCGTGAACACGCCGATCTTCCTGCCGGACGACAGCCGGGAGTAGGCGTCGGCCATGTGCAGGCCGATACGTTCCTGGCGCACGACGATGGTGCGGATGTCGGCCACGGCAGCGGCCTCGATGATGGGGTTGACGGGGTAGGTGAAGATCGTGTCGATCCCCTCCCGCTTCATCGCATGGGCGATGGCGGCGGCTACTTTCATGGCGTTAGAGAACCTCTTGTCGTGTTGTGCTCACGTCGCGACGAGGCGACCGAACGAGACACTCTGCGGCAATTCGGCGATTCACGCAACGAGGAAGCGGGCGAACACTGGGCGCCTCGTGACGCGGTCAAGCTGAAAACTCTGTCTCCCGCTACGGCGCTGCGGGGAAGCTGTGTCAAGAGGGTGACTTGGCAATCTATTCGAAATCAAACTAGCGGTCCCTTCGATGGCAGAACAAATAGCGATTTCGGACACCATAGGCCGCAAAGTCGAAGCCGTGGCCCATACTATCGAACTAGCCCGACGCCAGACGGATCAAATCCGTGAATACCGTGATCGTTTGATCACCGATGTCGTAACGGGCAAGCTCGACGTGCGACAGGCAGCGGCCGATCTGGACGAAGGGCCCCTCACAGATCAGATTGGCGTAACAAAAGGCGGTGCGGTTCAAGACTCGCGTGGTACGGACGGAGGTATTGCGACGGAGGCAAGCTCATGACGAATTGGACGAAATGTCCGGCGGTGGAACGCACCGCCGGTAAGATCAGCGGTGCATGGGCGTTCACCGGAACCAGGGTGCCCGTGTACGCCCTCTTCGAGAACCTGGAGAGCGGTGCCACCGTGAAGGAGTTTCTGGAGTGGTACCCGGATGTCGAGGAGTGGCAGGTCAGAGCCGTCCTCGACCACGAGGTGGCGTACCTGAAGACCCCTACTCTGCCGTGAAGGTTCTCTTCGACCACGGAACTCCCGCACCGCTTCGCAGGCACCTCGGCGAGCACACCGTGGACAGGTCTGCGGAGAAGGGATGGGAACTGCTCGCAAACGGCGATCTGATCCGTAAAGGCCGAAGAGAACGGCTACGAGGTCATCGTGACGACCGATCAGAACATGCGGCACCAGCAGAACCTGGCGGGGCGCAGGCTGGGAATCGTGGTGCTGATGGCTACGGCGTGGCCCAGGGTGCAGCATCGGATCGAAGAGATCCGCGCGGCTATCGCTGATGTTCAAGCCGGGCAGGTTAGGGATATCCCCATCCCGAGACAGGTGCCAGACGGGTGACCACCGACACGAGCGTACAGGGTCTCGAGCGACGACCCCGAATTCGACGCGAAGAAGTCGCAACGGAAACTGCGGCGCTATGTCGAGCGCCACGACCAGCTAGGGGAGGTCTTAATCAGACCTTCCCTAGCTAGCGAATCTCGTCCAATGCCCTGCCGATCACCCGCCTTAAGTCGGCTCCCGCCCGTTTGAACCCGAGCAGACGGCTCACCTCACGGATCAGGTCGCCTTGCTCCACTCGACCACTCTCCCGTTGGATCAACTCGGAAGCGGCCACGATCTCCATGGGCGGCAACATCGCCGCCTTGTCCGCGCCGCCGCCCGCCGCCGACCTGTCCCGTATGGGCATCTGCTCACTCTGCTCGCGTGTCAGCCAGAAGCCGCGGCGCACCAGCAAGTCACCGCCACTGTGCCGCTCGGCATGTCGCAACGCCGCTTGGGTCGCGTCGGCGATTCGCGCACCGGCCCGGCCCTTGCCGAACGATTCCGCGATTCGACGCGCAACCAGGTTGACGTGAATGGGACCTTCGACGGCGATAATCTGACGTACCACGTTGGCCAGAACTGATGACGCCACCTCGTGCGGTTCCAGCGCCGTATCCACCGCGACGTTGGCTTGGCGGTAGACCAAGGGTGCGGTGATTGCCGGATGGGACACGGCGCCAACATCTTCTTCGATCGTCGAAGCCGCGACCGGATCCACCGGTTCCGGGCGAAGACCGTCATCATTGGCGCCGCGCACCCGCGTGCGTTCGACCGCGGCCCGCGCGTCGGCGAGCGCTCGCTCCAGGCGTTGTCGCTCCCGGGAACGGCGGTGGAACCAGTCGGTACTCCAGATTCGGTGGAACGTCCAGCCCAGCCCCTCGAGCACGGCCTGGCGATGCCGGTCGCGTTCGCGCGCAGACAAAGCACTGTGGTACGCCGCACCATCGCACTCAACCGCCAGGATGTACTTGCCCGGCGCGTCTGGATGTCTGACCCCGACGTCGATTCGGAAGCCGGCGCTTCCGACCTGGTGATCGGCAAGATAGCCAAGCGAGCGGATGACATTGGCCACGTCCTCCTCGAACGGGCTGTCCGCGCCGCCCCCAGAAGGCTTGCGCTCCTCCGCCTCGCCGGTCTTTGCGAAATCGAGAAACCGCTTCAGGACACGCGGACCGTTGCCGGGGGCGCGAATCAGATCCATGTCCCCGGGGTCGAACGAAGCGAACACACGACAACGCGCCCGGGCACGGGTGAAGAGGACGTTCAGGCGCCGCTCGCCCCCTTCCGCGTTGACCGGACCGAAACGCATGTTCCTCAGCCGCCCTCCGGGCTCGGTCGGTCCATAGCCGACGCTGATGAAGATCACGTCCCGCTCGTCCCCCTGGACGTTCTCGATGTTCTTGACGAAGGCATCTTCAGCGTGACCCTCGCGGAGAAAGCCGTTGAGCACCTGATCTCGACGCCTTTCGTGTTCGAGGAGTTCCGTGATCATGTCCGCCTGCGCCTTGGAGAACGTCACGACACCAAGCGACATGCCCGGCCACTCCCGGGCGTGAGCCGCTACCGCGCCGACGACATGCTCTGCCTCGATCCGGTTGGTGCCGGGCCGACCGGCGCCGCCGCTTCCTCTCGTGGCAAAGACCCCCGGGACTCTTTCGAACGACAAACCATAGGAGTCATCCAGCTCGAGGGGCGAGGGAGGCAGGATGAGGCGACCGTCGTAGAACTCCTCGTTGGATACCCGAATCAACGACGGATCCCGCGAACGGTAGTGCCATTCGAGCATCCGCGAGCTGATGCCCCGCGCCTCGCACAACGTGAGGATGCTCTCCATCTCGGTCGCCCTGACAACACCATCCGCGTCGTCGTCCTCCTCGTTGAGGGGTTCGTCCGCCGCCAGGCGATCGAAGAACGAGGTGGGCGGCAATTGCTTCTGGTCACCGACGATGACGATCTGTCCGCACCGCGCGATCGCGCCCAAGGCGTCCTCGGGTCGTACTTGGCTCGCCTCGTCGACCACCAGTACATCGAACCGCAACGCCTTGGGCGGCAGGAACTGGGCGATGGAGATCGGGCTCATCAGAAACACGGGCTTGATGCGCTGCACCATGCCGCCCGCCTTCTCCATTAGCCGGCGAATCGGCATGCGCGGCCTCTTGCGGGCGATCTCGCCACGGATGACAGCCATCTCTCCCGCAGCGCCGAGCGGCAGTTGGGCGAGGTGACGCGATCGGATCAGGTCTTGGACGTTCTCGATGTGCTCGGACTCCAAGGCGTCGAATGTCGATACCAGTTGGTGTCGGTCCAAGTCGGCGAGACTCGCGAGACCAGGTGCGGACTCCGTGGCCAACTCCCAACGCGCTTCCGCCGCGGCGTAGGCGAATTCGCCCACCGCATCTGCGGGTGCGAGCCGTCCATCGTCCAGCATCGTCACAACCGCGCCAAGACCGGCGCCCGTTAGCTGTTCGACAAGGTGCTGAATCCGGCGCCACTCGTTGTAACCCTCCCGACTCGCCGCCATCGCCACGAATCGGTCGTGCAAGGCCGACAGAGGGGATTGATCGATGTGATCGCCCAACCCCATATCCGCGAGGTCGAGGCGCAGCAGTTCCACCACTGCGCGGACTGCGGCCAATGCGGAAGATGCCGTTTCCCCGATCGCCCGGCCTGTCTCCAACGGTCCGGAAAACGTCGATTCCGCACGCTCCAAGTCGGTTATCGAACCTGCAATGTGGGTAGCCTCCACTTCGGCGAGCCAGACAGCGGCATCGCGAAGGCCGTCAAAGTCCGTTCGTTCGCCTCGCCATACGGCACCGAGTTGTTGAACGAGGAACCCCTCCTCGTTGGCCAATTCGCGACGGCGGCGCTGCACTTCCGCTAGTTGTCTCGCGAGGTCAACGCGATCAGCGCCCGACTTCGGCAATTCGCCCTGCACAATCCCTGCGAGGGTCTTGCTTGCACGCCGGTAGGCGCCGCCGAGTCGGGCAAGGAAGGAACTCAGACCGGGGGCCGCGCCGCGCTCAAGGTCCAACTGCAGTGGCGCCGCCGGAATCTCCCAGGCGTGGTCTCGAAACCGAGGCTCGGCATCTTGCTTGGCCTGCGCCCAATGGCCACCGATCTCCAGCGCCCCGGCCAGATCGCGCGCCAATTCCTTGCCGAAGGCCGCGTCTATTAGCTGAGCCGCCCGTTGCGGACGGTGCCCGACGAGGTCGAGAAACCGGGCGCTTTGCCGGAGGTCGGCGACGGAATCCGCCCGTGGGAGCCACTCGTCGGTACTCGATTCGTGCTCTTCGTAAGAGCGACCGCGAGCAAACGCCCGGCTCCTCGACAGGGCGTCGTCGAGTTCGTTGATTGCCGTGCCCAGAGCGTTGTCCAAACGCTGCAACGCGACGGGTTGCAGGTGGAGCTCGCGGCAGCCCGCGAATGAGTGTTGGGAGCGGGGGCCGGTCGCGGCGAGCAACTCGGCCAGACTCGCGATGTCGCGCTCGATCCGACGACGTTGTTCGACATCCAGCTCGCCTAGGCCCTCGCGGTCCAAGTCGGGCGGCCGGCGACGGTCGCCAATGAATCCCACGACATCGGCCATGGCTTCGAACGGCGTGTAGTCCCGATGCTCAATGGCCGTGTGGAGCAGGTCCGCAATACCGTTCAGTTCGTCCCGTTTTCGACGCAATTCCGTCGCGTCGATGTCCGGCGGCTCTTCCTCCTTGCGCGATTGGAGCGTCCGACCGATCTCCTGCAGGACTTCTCGCTTGTTGGCATGGCGCGAGTGGAGCTCGAGACAAAGTTCGCCGAGCCCACACTTGCGCAACCGACCAAGAACCACATCCAGGGCGGCCATCTTCTCCGCCATGAAGAGCACGGTCTTGCCGTCGTGCGCCGCGGCCGCGATGACGTTCGTGATGGTCTGCGACTTGCCGGTCCCGGGCGGCCCCTGGACGACCAGGTTCCTGCCACGCCGGGCCTCCTCGATGACCTTGGTCTGCGGGGCGTCCGCGTCGATGACCTGCACGATGTCCTGCGGAGGGAGCAGGTGGTCAAGCCTCTTTCCGTCCGGGAACGGACTGGATTCCGTTTCGAACCCGGCGTGCATTAGGCCTCGGATCATCGCGTTGGCGGCGAGGCCGCCTTCGGGCCACTGCGCTTGTTCCAGGTCGCGCTGCATCAGCTGCTTCGCGAACGAAAAGAACCCGAGTTGGGCGCCGTTGTCGTCCACACGCCAGCGCGGTTTGGTTGTCAGGGCATCACGTACGGCATCGAGGTATACGGAAGGACTCCAATCGTCCTCGTCCTCGATCTCGGGCAGGGTCAGACCGAAATCCTCGCGCAGTCTCGACTGCAGGGGGAGATTCGTGACGACGTCCTCCTCCCGGGCGCGGATGTCGTATGTGGAAGTACGTTCATTGCGCACCAGCTCAACGGGAACGAGGATCAGGGGGGCTTCGCGCGGCACCTCGGATTTCTCGTCTTCGAACCAGGCGAGGAAGCCAAGCGCGAGGAACAGGATGTTGATCCCCTGCTCCTCCTCCGCGATCCGCGCATCCCTGGCCAGTTGCAACAGCCGCTTCTGCAACGCGTCCGTACCGAGGTTGGTGTCGAGGAGACGGTCGGTGAACCGCGACTCGTCGACCTCGTCGAACCCGTCGAAGCCGACGAGGTCGACCTCGTCGAAGTGGACGCCTTCGCCGTCCTCCACTTCATCGGCGGGCGCATCCTCGGATGCATGGAATCGCATTTTCCGCCGCTCGGCATGGAGGATGCGGAAGACATCGTCGGACCGTTCGTTGACGATGTTCAAGAATCGTCCGCGTCCCGTACGGTTCAAGTGAACGAGGCGGTTGCGTGTTCCGGTGTCTACGAGCTTCTTGCGCGCATCCTCGACGAGCGTCGACACGCGCGGATCGACCCCGGCATTGGGGTCAATGACCTCAGCATCTGACATTGATCAGCAAGAGCAGCCCATCGGCACCGTTCTTCCACGAACGTTCGAGTGTGCGGAACCGAAATCCGATGTGCAACGACCCGGAAGTCCTATCGGGTGCCTCCCGGCTTGCCGACACCGGAAGGACGCTGGAATGACGTCTACGCCGATGACGCAACCGTCGCGTCCATCGAGTAGCTGCGAGCCGCGGTGCGATGGAACACGTCGGCGCGTTCTTCGGCCGACAGTCCGAGATCGTTCGCGATCCGTTTGAAGGCGTTCCAGAGGTTGCCGTAGGAACACGACAGCTTGTCGACCGGGAAGTTCGACTCGAACATGCACCGCGACGAGCCGAAGCAATCGATGAGGTGTGCGAAGTACGGTTGCCAGGCACGAGCGAGCGTCTTCGAATCCGGTGGATCCTCCTGATGCTCGAAACCGAAGCCATAGGTCACCATCCCGCACCCGCCGACCTTGACGACGATGTTGGGGCATCGCGCGACGGTCTCGATCCCCGTCTTCCATTCCTCGAACAAGCGCCCGTCCCGTTCGCCCTCGTACGGCCCCATGGCGATGGGCCCGCCGATATGGTTGAGGATGATCGTCGTACCGGGGAAAGCACTGGCCAGCGTCGCGACCTCACCCAGTTGGCCGTGGTAGCCCCAGCAATCGAACACCATGCCGAGCTTGTCGAGTACCGCGAACCCTTGCCGGAAGGTCGGCGATGCGAGGAGCCCTTCGGTGCCCGCCGTCGGGTGATGGGACTTGGGCATGTCGGGCGATGCATGCCAGCCGTGGGCGTGGCGGATACCGCGGAAGTTGCGGCCCGCCGCGCGGTGCGCCAGCAGCACCTCTTCGACCGCGGCGCCATGCGTCAGATTGGCGAAGCCGACGATCGCCCCGCAGAAGCGTACGCCTTCGCCGTAGAGCCCTGATGCCGCCATCGCCGCGGCGCCCTGGACGAACTCCGTCTCTCCCACTGGCGCGAGCAATCCGCCATTCTCGCGATACATGGACCGGCACTCGACGAAGACCGTGTCCACGACGTTGTGGCCGGTGCCCCGGATGTCCTCCACCAGGTCGTCGGCCAGGTATCGAAGTTGCTGTCGTGCATCGCGCGCAAGCTCCGGGCGGGGACGGCGATCCCAGAGATGATGGTGCGGGTCGATGATCGGCTGGTCGGGGTCGATCGCCGCTTCCGGCGTGCGCGCCAGCCAGCGCTTGAGGTTCTCACCAGGGATGTCGCGGGGCAGTTCGGCCATGTCGGAGCCTCAACGGTCGTGTTGCGTGGATGATAGCCGGAGCCCGGCAGCCGAGCTTTCTCGTGTGCTACCAGGTATCGACGTACGGACGTTTCTTGGCCGTACGCGGAGGTACCGGCGGGAGGCTCTTCATGCCCTTGGTGATGAACGCCCGGGTGTCGGCCGGGTCGATGACGTATCGCGCGCCGGAGTTGATCGCGCGCGCCGACTCGTAGCCCTGGGCGACGCGTGCTTCGTAGGCAGCCTTGCGTTCCTCCGGATCTTCGATGGCCGCGAGTTCCCGCCGCGCGGAGAGTTTCACGGCGCCGTCGATGTTCATTCCGGCGAATTCGGCGGTGGGCCAGGCGACGGTTAGAAAGGGCACCGACGAGGCCCCGCCGATCATCGCCTGCACGCCGAGACCGTAGGCTTTTCGTACCATGATGCCGAACATCGGGGTGGTGCAGTTGGCGCCGATATTGAACAACCGCACCGCATGCCGGACCAGGGCCGTGCGCTCGTGGTCGGGTCCCACCATGATCCCCGGGCAGTCCATGAAGACCACCACGGGTATGTCGAAGGCATCGCACAGTTGGAAGAACCGTGCGCCCTTGTCGGCCCCGGGACTGTCCACCGCCCCCGCGAGGTGCGCCGGATTGTTGGCGACCACACCCATGGGCCGGCCTTCGACGCGGATGAACGCCGTGATGACGCCGATGCCGAAGTCCTCGCGGATCTCGAGGACGGAGTCCTCGTCGGCGAGGGTGTGGATGATGTCCCGCATCTCGTAGGTGCGCACGCGGTTCTCCGGGATGATGTGGCGCATCCGGCGCTGGTCGGGCGCCTCCCAGTCGGCGACGGGTCCCTGGAAGTAGGGAACGTACTTCTTGACCGCCTCGACCGCGGCGGCATCGTCCGTGACCAGGATGTCGACATCGCCGTTCGCGGCCTGGAACGACATCGAGCCCAGGTCTTCCGACGTATGGGTTCCCATGCCGCTTGCCTGGACGACCGCGGGTCCGTTCATGCCGATGGTGGAGTTCTCGGTGGCGATGATGACGTCGCAACAGGCGAGCAGGGCGGCGTTGCCGGCGAAACAGTCGCCGAGGTTGACGCCGACTAGCGGCACCAGCCCGGACAGCTTGGCGAAGTCCGTGAATACGCTTGCGTCCATGCCGACGTTGCCGACGTTGCCGTAGGGTTGCGCCTCGCCCTCGGAGAACAGCACCAGGGGCAGTCGCCAGTCGTGGACCATTTCGTGGACCTGCTCCTGGCGGTAGTGGCCATGCGCATAGGCGACCGCTTCGTAGTTGCTGTGCACGACCGCCACTCGGGAGTGCCCCTCGCCGACCAGGTCCGCATTGACGCTGCCGAAACCCATGACCGTGCCGCCGAGCGCCGATCCCGCCGCCGGCGGACCGAATTCCCGGAATGAGCCAGCGTCCATCAGGTCGTCGAGATTCTCCCGCGCCGTCCGCCGGCCTCGATCGTGCAGCGCCGTCACCGCTTCCGCCTGCGATGTGTCCAGGGTCTGCTCGATGCGGTCGAACACCTCCCGGAGATCGCCGCGTATGTGGTCGAGGTCCGCCCCGGTGTCCCCTTCCAAGGCACCGCCTTCGACATCCGTTTCGTGGATGAAGACGATGGGATAGCCCTCGCGCACTACGTCGCCTTCGGCCATCGATACGGCGCACACCACGCCGCTTCGCTCCGCCCGGATGTCGTGCTGCAGCTTCATGGCCTCGACCACGGCCACCGCCTGGCCGACGCGGACTTCCTCGCCGATCTCGACACCGATCTCGACGATCGTCCCCTGGATCGGCGATGCCAGGCCCACCGATCCCTCCGGGCCGACCGCCTGCTGCTCCTGTGGTTTCGCAACGGTGCTTCCCTCGAAGCCGCTCGGCATGACGAAGCGGGGCCGGTCCCGGGCGACCGCGAGGTCTGCGATGTGCTCGTCGACGAAGCGGGTGTTGACATCGCCGGCGACGAAGTCCGGGTGGGCGAGAATGCTGCGCAGGAAGTCGATGTTGGTCTCGACGCCCTCGATGCGAAACTCCGCCAGGGCGCGCGAGGTCCGGGCCACGGCTTCGCCAAGATCCACTGCCGGCGAATGCCCGACCACCTTGGCGAGCAACGGATCGAAGGACAGGCTCGTCTCGTAGCCGGCGTAGCCGAAACCGTCGGTGCGTACACCCGGCCCGCTCGGTGCCTCGTAGGCGGCGAGGGTGCCGGCGGTCGGCAGGATGGCGCCATCCTCGCGCACCGACTCCATGCACACCCGGGCCTCGATGGCGTAGCCGCGCCGCGTGACGGCCTGATCCAACCCGAGGTCTGCGAGCGTGGCACCCCCGGCAAGTTTCAGCTGCGCCTTGACGATGTCCATTCCGACGACCTCCTCGGTCACGGCGTGGGAATCGTCAAGGCGCGCGTTGGTCTCGATGAAGGCGAACGGCTCATTGGCGTTGGCGACGTCGACCAGAAACTCGAACGTCCCGGCGTTGCAGTAGCCGGCGGTGGCGGCGAAACGCACCGCCGCGTCGATGATCCGTCCGCGCAGGTCGTCCCCGAGACCCGGGGCGGGCGCGACCTCGACGAGCTTCTGGAAGTGCCGCTGGACGCTGCATTCGCGCTCGCCGAGGTGGGCGATGTTGCCGTTCGCGTCGCCGAGTACCTGCACCTCGACGTGACGCGCCCGGGGCATGAACTCCTCGACGTAGACCCCACCGTCGCCGAACACCGCCTCGGCCTCGGCGCGGCAGCGCGCATAGGTCGCCGCCACCTCGTCCGTGCTTTCCACCAGGCGCGTGCCGCGACCGCCGCCGCCGGCGATGGCCTTGATCATCATGCCGCGCCCGTTGCCGAGCGCCTCGAGGAACTCCGCGGCCTCCTCGACGGAAACCGCGTGGTCGATGCCGCGGATTACCGGCACGTCGGCGTCGGCAGCCGCGGCGCGGGCGCGAGCCTTGTCGCCGAACAGCTCGAGGGTGTCGACGCGTGGGCCGACGAACACGACCCCGGACGCCGCGCAGCGTCGGGCGAAGGCGGCGTTCTCGGCCAGGAAGCCGTAGCCCGGGTGGATGGCATCGCAGCCCGCGTCGAGGGCGGCGGCGATGATCTGCTCGGCATCCCGGTAGGCCGCGGCGCCGCGGCCATCGAGGGTGACGGCCTCATCGGCCTTGCCGGTGTGCAGCGCGTCGGCGTCGTCGCGGGGCGCCACCGCCACCGTGGCGATGTCGAGTTCCGCCGCCGCGCGCATGATGCGGATCGCGATCTCGCCGCGGTTCGCGACCAGCACCTTCACCTTGGTTCTTCCCTTGTCCGCACGGTTCCGCTACCAGGTGTCGATGTTGGGCCGCTTCTTCGGCCGGTCCCGTGAGGGTGCGGGGATGCTCCGCAGCCCCTGTGCTATCCAGGCGCGGGTATCCGCCGGGTCGATGACGTCGTCGACCCCGTAGTTGGTGCCGCCTGAACTGACGGCGCGGGCTCGATCGACGTGGGCGTCCAGGAGACGCTCGTAGATGGCCTGGCGCTCGTCGGGATCCTCGACCGCGTCCAGTTCTTCGCCGAACATCAGCTTGACCCGCCCGTCGATTGTCATGTCGGCGAACTCGGCGGTGGGCCAGGCGACCGTGAAGAAGGGTTCGAGCGAGCTGCCGCCGCACATGGCTCGGACCCCCATGCCGTAGGCCTTGCGGAGCACGATCCCGAACATCGGCGTGGTCATGTTCGCCCCGGTGACGAACAGCCGCCCGCAATGGCGCAGCAGCGCGGCGCGTTCGTACTCCGGTCCGGGCATGATGCCCGGGCAGTCCATCAGCGACAGCACCGGGATGTCGAACGTGTCGCACAACTGCAGGAAACGGGCACCCTTGTCGGCGGCGTCGCTGTCGATGGCGCCGGAGAGATGCCGCGGGTTGTTGGCGATCAGCCCCAGCGGCTTGCCTTCCACGCGGATGAACGCCGTGATCAGTCCGACGCCGAAGGCTGCGCGGATCTCGAGGATCGAGTCCTCGTCCGCCAGCGTCCGGACTACTTCCCGCATGTCGTAGGTTTCGTTGCGATTCTCCGGGACGATGTGGCGCAACCCGCGTTGATCCCGGAAGTCCCATCGTTGAACGGCACCCTGGAAATAGGACAGGTATTTCTTGGTCGTCTCGATGGCCGCCTCATCGTCCTTGACGAGGATGTCGACCACGCCGTTGGGCACCTGGAACGACATGGGACCCACTTCCTCGGGCGTATAGATGCCGAGCCCCCCGCCCTCGATCATGGCGGGTCCGCCGAGGCCGATGGTCGAGTTCTCCGCGGCGATGATCACGTCGCAGGACGCCAGCATCACCGTGTTGCCGGCGAAACAGCGCCCGGAGTTGACGCCCACCAACGGCACCAGACCGCTGAGTTCGCAGAGCTTGGTGAACGTGTAGGAGTCCACCGGCACGCCGCCGCCGCCGCGCCCCGCGACATCGACCGCGGTGGCACGGGAAGGCGGCGGGCGGTCGCCGGGTTTGCGCAGGCCGGCTTCCACCGCGATGTCCCTGGCCACGGCCCGTTCGCCGCCGCTGATGCCGGGCCGGCCGCCGCCACCCTCCGCGAACAGCACGAGGGGTAGTCGGTACCGACCGGCGAGTTCGTAGATTCGGTCCTGCTTGTAGTGTCCGCGACCACCCTGGGTGCCGGCGACGACCATGTAGTCGTAGTGCACCGCGACGGCGCGGGATCGGTCGTCGTCGAACTGGTCGCCGTTGATGTGGCCGATGCCCATGACCAGGCCGTCGGCCTGGGTGGTCTCGCGCAGCCACTCCTGCTTCTGCCAACTCGCCGCGGTGACCAGGGGACCGTACTCCCTGAACGTGCCGTCCATGAGGTGCTCGATGTTCTCGCGCGGACTGCGCTGCCCTCTGGCATGCCGCCTCGAGGCGATCTTCTCGGCGCGGAAGTCGTCCTCGGCGTAGGTTCGTCGCTGGTCCAGGAGCGCGAGGTCGCTGCGGCGGGCGTCCGGTTCCAACCGTGGCTTCGGCTCGTTCCAGCGGCCTTCGGCATCGGACGCCGTGACCAGCAACAGCGGACCACCCTCGCGGACGGCATCGCCCTTGGCGACCAGCACGGCATCCACCGTGAAGCTCCGCTCCCCGCGGACGACGTGGTCGAGTTCCAGGGAGTTGATCGTCAGGATCGGTTGCCCGGCAAGGACCTGGTCGCCGACGGCTGCATGGATCGCGACGACCGTGCCCGGCACCGGCGCCGGCAAGGTGATTGGGCCGGTCGGCGCGAGGTTGTCGGCATCGTCTTCCCGGGCCTTTACCCGCGTGTCGTGATCGAAGAGAGCCAGGGGATCCTGGGCATCCTCGACCCGTGCGCCGGCGAAGCCGTCCCCCGACTCGGGAGCGTCGTGGCCGCTGGGGGTGACGAAGCGGCGCCGGGGCCGAGCGGCGCCGAGGTCGGCGATGTGCTCGTCGACGAAGCGGGTGTGGATGTTGCCGGCGGCGAAGTCCGGGTGGGCGAGGATGGTCTGCAGGAAGTCGATGTTGGTGTCGACGCCCTCGATGCGGAACTCCGCCAAGGCGCGCGAGGTCCGCGCGACGGCATCGTTGAAGTCGGTCGACGGCGCGTGTCCGACCACCTTGGCGAGCAGCGAATCGAAGGACAGGCTGGTCTCGTAGCCCGCGTAGCCGAAACCGTCGGTGCGCACGCCTGGCCCACTCGGGGCCTCGTACGCGGTAAGCGTGCCGCTGGTCGGCAGGATGGCGCCGTCTTCACGCACGGACTCCATGCACACCCGGGCCTGGATGGCGTAGCCGCGTGGGGCGACGGCCTTGTAGAGCCCGAGGTCGGCGAGGGTCGCGCCGCCGGCCAGACCGAGTTGCGCTTTGACGATGTCCACGCCGGTGACCTCCTCGGTCACGGTGTGTTCCACCTGCAGCCGGGCGTTGGCCTCGATAAAGGCGAATGGCTCGCCGGCGTGGCCACCGGAGACGTCGACCAGGAACTCGAACGTCCCGGCGTTGCAGTAGCCGACGCTGGTGGCGAAATGCACGGCGGCGTCGATGATCCGGCTACGCAGGTCGTCGTCGAGCCCGGGGGCGGGCGCCACCTCGATGATCTTCTGGAACTGCCGTTGCACGCTGCACTCGCGCTCGCCGAGATGCACAACCGAGCCAAGCGCATCGCCGAGAATCTGGACCTCCACATGGCGTGCCCGCGGGATGAACTCCTCGACATAGACGGCGCCGTTGCCGAACGCGGCTTGGGCTTCGGCACGGCAGCGTTCGTAGGTGCCTGCCACATCGCCCGCGCTGTCCACCCGGCGCGAGCCGCGACCGCCACCGCCGCCGACCGCCTTGATCATCATGCCGCGACCCTCGTCGAGTCCGTCGAAGAACGCCATTGCCTCCTCGACGGACACCGCATGGTCGATGCCGCGGATCACCGGCACGCCGGCCGCGGCCGCCGCCGTTCGGGCCTGGGCCTTGTCGCCGAACAATCGCAAGGTATCCTCGCGCGGTCCGACGAAGGTCAATCCAGATTCGACGCACCGCGCGGCTAGTTCGGCGTTCTCCGCCAGGAAGCCGTAGCCGGGATGAACGGCATCGCAGCCGGTGTCCTGCGCAACGGCGACGATCTGCCCGACGTCCAGGTACGCGGCGGTGCCGCGACCGTCGAGGGTGACGGCCTCGCCCGCCTTGCCGGTGTGCAGGGCGCCAGCGTCGTCGCGCGGCGCCACGGCCACCGTGGCGATGTCGAGTTCCGCCGCCGCCCGCATGATGCGGATCGCGATCTCGCCCCGGTTCGCCACCAGGAGCTTCATGGTTTGCTCGACCTAGCCATCGCCGTGGTCTTCTGGCTTCTGCGCGGACCAGCCCGCAACCTTACCGCAATGGGACCGTACCCGTAGGCGCGACCCTTTTTGGTCGCCCGTGGTTGTGTCGCACGTGGTTGTGCAGCGAACGGCTTCGGGTCGATCGGCGCGGCCACCACGCATCGCGCCCGCAAGCGCGCTACGGGGTCCAATAAGGCGGATTGTTCAGCGGACCCGGGGTCTGGCCCAGCTGGATCAGGAGGCCGTGGGCGCTCTTCGGCGAAATGAACGCGTCGATGGACGAGGGATCATCGAAACTCTTGTCGACGACCCGGACGCCGGCCTCCTCCATGGCGTCCACCTTCCGCTCGAGGTCCGGCGTCTGCAGGGTGAGGTGGTGGAATCCTTCACCGCGCTTCTCCAGGAACTTGGCGAGGAAGCCTTCGGGATTGACCGGCTCCAGGAGCTCGATGCAGAAGTCGTGGAGGTCGAACAGCGCGATGCGGAAGTCGCCCGATTGGTGCACGGCCGTGCGCCGGTGCTTGGCCCCCAGGGTGTCTTCGAAGAAGCCGCGGGCCTTGTCGATGCTGTGCACCGCGATGCCGATGTGATCGAACCGACCGATGGGTTCGTTGGACGTGGTCGTTGTCATGGGTTTCCTTTCGTCAAGCCGTATGGCGGCGGACCGCGCGGTCCACCCAGATGCTGTCGGTGGCGGGGTTGTAGCGAGCGTAGAACGGGCGCGGCAGGGACTCGCAGTAGGTGCGCATCCGGACCTTGGCGTCCTGTAGCGACTCGGCCACGAAGTAGATGGGCTGGTATTCCGTCACGGGATAGGCCTGCCTGGCGGCGGTGTCGGGATCCCAACCGGCGAACCCGGCGGGGGTAGTCGCCGCGCAGGCGTGTTCGAGTTCGCCGAAGCTCGACAGCAGTCCGGCACCGTAGGCCTTGCGCTCGCCGCCTTCCTGGACCAGGCCGAACTCGATGGAGTGCCAATAGCAACGCGCCAGGCGCTCGATGTCGTCATCGCCGGCGCCGAGGCTCGCGAGGCCGATTTCCTGGGAGAGATCCGCAAACGCCGCATCGGCGAACATCGGTGCGTGGCCGAGCAATTCGTGGCAGACGTCGGGTTCCGGCGTGTACAAGGGCTTCGACGCGTGGCGGATGTATTGGGTCGAGAAGAAGACGCGGAACGCGAGGCCGTTGAGGAAGTCCCGCGGACTCAGCAAACCGGCGACGGGGCGCAGCCGGAAACCCGTGCGCGACTCCAGGAAGGCGCTGACCTCGCGGCCCTGGGGAATGCCGTCGCAGCCGAATGCGCCGTGTCGTTCGAGGTCGGTCAGCGCTCGCTGGTATTCCGAGCAGCCGTACCGGCGCCGAAGAGTCGCCAGGCGCTCGTACACTTCGCGCCACGTCGCGTTTTCGGCATCGGTGTAGTCGACGACGGGGAACTCGCCGCCGTGACGATAGCCGCGCGCCAGACGGTCCACCATGGCGCGGCGGTCCCGGTAGGTCGGATCGGCGAAGCCCGGGTGGTCGGCCTCGAGCGCGTCGCCCGCATCGAGGGTGTTGTTGGCGATGCGGTCGAGTTCGGCAACGTGCCTGGGGAACCAGGGCACGTCCTTGTGGTCGAGGACCACGACACCGACAGCGGCATCGCGCAGCTCGGCGATGACGGCCTTCATGGCGGCGTCGGCGCTCTCGCCGTCGCAGTCGACGTAGAAGTCGAAGGTACGCGCACGCCGGGGCCGGGACTCGATGTGGGTGAGACTGACCCCGTGACGGGCGAAAGGCTTGAGGGCCGCCTCGAGGGCACCCGGCCGGTCGCCGAGAAGCTCGATGAGGAGCGAGGTGCGGGGCTCCGGGTCGGCAGCCGGGTTGCTGTTCACGGGTTCCATTTCACCGCATCCTCGGCATGACCTCGTCGGTCAGCAGCAGAAACGTCTGGTGACTGAGGATCGACGCCAGCAGGTAGCCGAGGGGCACTTCCTCCTCGAGCTGCTTGAGCTGATCGACCACCTTGGGCGGCGAGCCGTGGATGATGATCTCGTTGACGTAGCGCTCTATGCGCTCCTGCTTGGAGGCACTGTCGCGGACGCCGGCGTAGGATTCGACCGTCCAGCGCGCGCCCTCGCGTGCAACGGCCTCGGCCGCCGCATCGGTGGGCGCGATGGCGACGAGCCGCGCCATGGGGATGTCGGCGTGGTCCGCGAATCCTCCGGTAGCGAGCCGGTCGAGGTAGGCGTTGTACTTGCGACCGATCTCGGCATGGGTCGAGTGCGGATCCATCAGGATCGCGTACCCTTGGCTTGCGGCCCAGTCGATGGCGTCGGGCGAACTTACCCCGATCCAACTCGGCAGCGGATTCTGCAGGGGCTTGGGTAGGACCTCGACGTCTCTGAACGTGTGGAACCGGCCTTCGTAGGTTAGCCGTTCGCACGCCCACGCCTGCTGAACGATGTCGACGTTCTCGCGGAAACGGGCGTAGGAGTCTGCCGGCTCCACGCCGAAGACGCGCATCTCGGTGGCGTCGAATCCCCTTCCGGCGCCCCAGTTGACGCGACCGCCGGACAGATTGTCGAGCAGGGCGACCTCCTCGGCCAGGCGCAGCGGGTGGTAGAACGCTGCGAGGCTGACCCCGGTGCCGATGCGGATTTTCTCGGTGATGTCGGCGGCGTGCATGCCCATGATGTGCACCGACGGGCAGACGCTGTAGGTGGAGAAATGGTGTTCGGCCAGCCACACGGCGTCGTAACCGGACCGGTCCATGATCCGGATGCGGTCGAGGGCACGTTGGTAGACCGTGCCCAAGGGCACACGGCGACCTGGCCAACTGAAGAACTGGAGGACGGCGAACTTCATCCGATTAGTGTGTCGGACACGCTTCGTGCAAGGCAACCGGGCCGGAGTCGGCCGTCGGCCGACAACCGCAGTTATCAAGGTGGACGGGCACCCGCACATCAAGCCCGCGGTGCAGCTGGCGATCCGGTTCGTCGCGCTGACGGCGGCGCGCGGCGCCGAGGTGCGCCGGGCGACCTGGGACGAGTCCGACCTCGACGCGGCGGTGTGGACGGTGCCCGCGGAGCACATGAAGCGCGCCCGCGAGCACCGGGTGCCGCTGTCGACCGGAGCGCGGGGGGTGCTGGATGAAGCGCGCCGCCGGTCCACGGGCAAGTTGGCGTTTCCCAACCCGAAGGGCGCCGCGATGCGGGGGACCATGCTCGCCGACAATCTGTCGGCGGCGCGGATCGGGACGACGGCCCACGGCTTCCGGTCGAGCTTCAAGGACTGGGCGCGGAACGAGGGCGTGGACGAACTGCTCTCGGAGTTCGCGCTGGCGCATGTGGAAGGGCCGAAGACGGTGGCCGCCTACGCGCGCGACGACCTGCTCGAGAAGCGGCGTCCGGTCATGCAGGCGTGGAGCGACTACGTGACGGGCGCGCCGGGGAACTGACGGACGCCGCGGGCAGGCGCGCCGGGGATGCCGTCGGCCTGCCCGGGCGAGACGCGGCGCCGTCCGCATCTCGTGCAGGCGGCCTTGGCGGCGAGCCTGGCGTAGCGCTTGCGCGAGTTGGAGGCGGCCTTCTCCAGACACGGCCGACACCGCTTCCGGTCGGGCGCGGCGGGACGGCGGCGGCAGTGGTTGCAGTCGGGTGTGCTGGTGGTGATGGTCATGCTGCGACTCCGGCATTGAATGGAATGCCCCGAAGTCGGACGGGCGCGCGCAGGCCGGGCACCCGCAGGGCCGCAACGCAGTGCAGGACCCGGCGCAGCCGGGTTGCCGGCCGAGCACCTCCGTCATGCTGGGGGGATTCCGTTCACCGGAAGGGAGGAAGGACGTGCCGGGCGACTGCCCACGGCCTGGGTGGAGCACCCCGGGGATCTTTGCTCAGCGCAGATAGGTCGCCTCGGTAAACTGGATTCTGAAGTGGCCCAACTCCTCGGCGACGATGGCGAGCGCGAGGTGGTATTCCGCGTGGTGCATGAGTACCCGCATCCGCTGTTGGGCATAGCTGTGCCTCAGACTATGGGCGCTCTTGCTCTTGCCCAGCACCTCGATGCTGGCGCGTGAGAACGACACGCTGAAGGCGTGCCCGCCGCCAACGTCGTAACGCTGCAGGTAGCGGACGCCGCGGTCGAGGACGCGCTCCGGGGCGTCCAGCCGCCGCTCCTCGAGGCGCTCCGCCAGGCGGCGCGGCAGCAGCACCTCGCGGACCAGCCCGCCCTTTCCGACAACGGTGTAGACCACGCCGTCCCGGCCGGCGAACTTCATGCCCTCGGCGGCGGTGCCCGTGAGGTGCGACCGGTCGCGCCGGTCGTCGGGCGGCTGTTCTGCGCGACGGCCCAGGGTCCGTCGGGCGTGTTGCGGTTGGCGCCGCAGATGCGCTTGCCGTCCGCCGCCAGCGCCGGCTGGTCGGCGTCCTCGGCGAGACGCGGCGCGGCCCACTCGCGCAGCGCCTCCTCCAGGGCGTCGGGATCGGTGTTCGCCATCACCCGGCAGATGGTCGCCGCCGACGGCGCCTTCCACTCGCCGGCGGCGCTGCGCCACGCGCCCAGCGCGCGCAGTTCCCTCACGCTCAGGCCGGCGGCGTACTGCGCCGCCGCCACCGGCCCCGACAGCCCCGCCAGCCGCGCCAGCGCGCACACGGAAAGCACCGTCGGCAGCGCGTGCTTGCGGCCCTGTCCGCGGCGGCTGTCCGGCAGCGCCGCGAACACCTCGCGCAGCGAGCGCAGCTGAGCCGGCGCGTAGCGCACCGGCGTCGCGCGGCACGTCCACTCGGCGCGGTCCGCCGGATCCGCGAGCCGCCGGCGCGCGTCGCGCCGCAGCGGCCGCACGAACATCTCCTTCGGCGATCCGTGCGGGTCCGTGTACGACCCGCTGTGCCGCGCGAAGCCCCTGGTGTGCCCCACCCGCGTCCAGTTCGACGCCGCGTAGCACGTGCCCCGGAACCGCGACGGGTCCACGAACGTCTCGGCGAGCTCCAGGGGATGGCCGTGCGCGGCCTCCCAGTCCGCGCTCAGCCGCCGCAGGCTGCGCGACAGCGCCCGCGACGCCAGGTTCGCGATCCCCGACGCCTCCGGCAGCACCAGGAAGCGCGTGTTGTTGCCGATCAAGTGCAGACGCCGGAACTGCACCGACGCATGCCAGCCCAGCCAGCGGTCGCGCGGCCCGCACTTGAACGCCCCCGACTGCCAGCCGAGAAGCGCCAGCCAGTGGACGCGCCACACCGCGACGTGGCGGACGCCGCGGCCCGCGAACTGCCGGAACCCAAGGTAGTGGTGCTCGTCCACCAGCGCGTCCCACCGCCGCCGCTCGTCCGCGCGGACCGGTCGGACCTCGACCTCGCCGACCACCACGTCCCCCCTGTCCAGCACGTCCGCCATGCAACGCGTTGTACAGCATCGCGCGCGAAAGAGCCAGTGCCTTTGGCTACGTGGCCTCAATCAGCCTGTTACGTTTAGCGTGCAACAGCCCTGGAAGACGAGAAGACGTTGTTGCAAAGCGTCATGCCGTGTCGAATACTGAAGGGTGAGGTCGCCGCCCGAGATGCGCGCGGCGGCGCTGCCGGCCGGGCGCACAGGAGGGAGACAATCAGGCCAGACGCCATCGAGCGCCCAGCTCGACCGCCCCGGAACGCGTCGCCGGAACGGGGTCTTCCGCCCGCGCGGGCGAGGGGACCGGCCCGCAGGCCCGGCACCGGGACGGATACTCGGCCGCCGCGCCTCCGGCGGCGCAACCGGGGGGCGGCGTCCCCGGGCGGACAGTTCGGCTGATGGAACGCGCCTTGCGACCTCCGGCGCGGGGGCGGGCGCGTTGGCCGCTCCTGGGGGGCGGGGCCGCCGCCGCGCTGGCCGGCGTGCTGGTGGCCTGGGCCGCGGCCAACACGGCCCCCACGATCACGGGCGCGACGGGGCTGGAGGTGCGCCCTGACCGGAGCGTGGCGGTGTCGCTGTCGGCGACGGACGCCGACGCCGACCCGGACGACGCGGCGCTTTCGGAGGCGGTCCGGCTGCAGGCGGTCGCGCCGGCCGGGGCGCCGGCGTGGCTCGACGACTCCGGATGGAGCGTGCCGGCGGCGCCGGACCCGACGCTGGCGTTCGAGATCGCCGCGCCGGAGACCGCCGCGCCCGCGGCGTACGTCATCAGCGCCATGGCGACGGACGGACGCGGCCTGTCGTCGACGTCGCAGTTCGAGCTGCGGGTGCTGGCGCCGCTCTGTCCGGCGCCGCTCGAGGTCGACGACGACGGAACGTGCGCCGCGTGTCCCGACCACCACCTGCCCAACGTCGCGAAGACGCGCTGCGTCGCCTGTCCGGCGGACACCGAACGCGCCGACGGCACCGGAAGCTGCACCGCGTGCCCGCGCGGCGAACTGTCGGCGGGCGGAGAGGCGTGTGCGCCGAACGGGGCACCACATGCGGACGCCGGCCCCGACCTGACCGCCGAGCCCCGTCGGCGGGTGGTGCTCGACGGCACGGGCAGCAGCGATCCCGAGGGACGCCCGCTCGCGTACGCGTGGTCGCAGAGGGAGGGCCCCGATGTCGCGCTGACGCGCGGCGCGACGGCGAGGCCGAGGTTCCCGGCGCCGCGCGCGGCGGCGGAGACGCTGCTGAGGTTCCGCCTCAAAGTGACGGATCCGCAGGGCCGCTCGGACACGGACTGGGTGCGCGTCACGGTGCAGCCCGCCAACAGTCCGCCGACGGCGGCTGTCGTTCCGGCTCAAGGTGACGGACCCCGGCGGGAACACGGGCCGCGACGACGTGCGCGTCAACGTGCTGCCCGCCGCCAACGTGCCGCCGGTGGCGTCCGCCTCCGCGGTCGACGCGCGCATCGCGGAAGGCGCGACCGGGACGCTCGACGGGAGCGCCAGCTCGGACGCGGACGACGATCCGCTGACCTACTCGTGGACCGCTCCGCCCGGCGTCGCGCTGTCGGACGCCACGGCCGTCGCGCCGACCTTCACGGCGCCGGACCGGAGGGCGGACTACACGCTGACGTTCACCCTGACGGTCAACGACGGCACGGTGGACTCCGCGGCGGCTGCGGCGACGGTCTCGGTGACGGCCGACGACGACGCGCCGACGGCGGACGCCGGAGCGGCCGTCGCGGCGAAGGGCGGCGACCGCGTGGCGCTGGACGGAACCGGCAGCAGCGACCCGGAGGGCGGGCCGCTGACGCACGCGTGGACGCAGACGGCGGGCCCGGCGGTGGCGCTCTCGGATGCGGGTTCCGCGCGGCCTTCGTTCGCCGCGCCGGACGCCGGGGCGGCGCTGGCCTTTTCGCTGGTCGTGAACGACGGCGTCAGCGACTCGGCGGCGGACCTCGTGAACGTGACGGTGGCGCCGGCGCCGCGGGTGGCGCTGTCGCTGGGCTCGGGGTCGATCACCGAGGACGGCGGCTCGACGACGGTGGCGGCGAGCCTGCCGGAGGCGGCGCGGCGCGCGTTCGAGGTGACGGTCTCGGAGTCGTCTCCCGCGGTGGCGCTGGGAGGCAACGCGACGCTGGCGTTCGCTGCGGGCGCGACCGCGAGCACGGGAGCGGTGACGCTGTCGGCGGTGGACGACGACGTGCATACCGGGAACCGGACCGCGACCGTCGCCGGAGCGCTTTCGGACGGCGCACCGGCGCAGGCGCCCGCACCGGTCGCGCTGAGGGCGGCCGACGACGAGGAGGACGGCGCGCCGGACTTCGGGGGCGCGGCCGTGCCCGACCAGGCGTGGGCGAAGGACGCCGCCATCGCGGCGCTGACGCTGCCGGCGGCGGACGGCGGCGACGGCGAGGTGACCTACGGCCTGTCGCCGGCCCTGCCGTCGGGTCTGTCGTTCGACCGGGCCGCACGGAGAATCTCGGGCACGCCGAAGGCGCGGCAGGCGGCGACGCCCTACACGTACACCGCGACCGACGCCGACGGCGACCCGGACTCGCTGACGTTCCGCATCGCGGTGGGCTACTGGCGCCTGACGGTGTCGCCGGAAACCCGCCGGCGGCACGGTGACGGGTCCGGGCGGCATCTCGTGCGGCAGCGCCGGGGACGCGTGCTCGGCGACGGTCGACGGCGGCGGCGCGACGCTGACGGCGACCGCGGACGCCGGCTACGGCCTGGAGTCGTGGTCGGGGGCATGCGCGTCGGCGACCGGGACCTCCTGCGCGCTGGCGCTGTCGTCGGCGACGACGGCGGGGGCGTCGTTCGGCGAACGGCCGGCCTGCAACGCGTCGGCGACGGGTCCGGCGGACGCGTGTGGCGCGGGCGCGTACGCGCTGCTGTCCTGGTCCGGCGCCCACGGGGCGTGCGGGGCGGACGGCACGCAGGGCTGCGGGGCGGGACGGATGGAGTCGCACGCGCCGCCACCGGCGGCGGCCTGCGGTTCGTCCGCGGACAGCTGCGCCAGCGGCGACTGGCGCGACGGGACGGACACGGCGGCCGAACAGAGGTGGTCGTGCGCGGGCGCCACGGCGACCGAGACGTGGAACTGCGGCGGAAGCGGCGGGGACTGGACCTGGACGTGCGCGGGCGGCGGCGAAACGAAATCCTGCGCCGGCACGCTGGACGGATCCTCCGCCGGCTGCTCGCGGCAGTCCGCGGGGGCGGACGCGTCGTGCTTCGCGTGCACCGACGGCCACCACGGGCACGACGGCTCGTGCCACGCCGACCACGCGTGTGGCCCCGACCAGATAGGCGGCGGCGACCGGGAATGCAGCGGCTGCGGGGACGGCCTGGTGCCGAACGCTTCCGGCACGGCGTGCGTCGCGTGCCCCGTCGGCAGGCACGAGGACGACTCGGCGCCAGGCTCGTGCCACGCCGACCACGCGTGCGGCGCCGACGAGATCGGGGGCGGCGACCGGGAGTGCGTCCGGTGTCCCGCCGGCAAGGTGCCGAACGGCCGCGGCACCGCCTGCGGCTGTCCCACGGGCGAGCACGAGCACGACGACCACGCCTGCCACGCGGCGGGGCATTGCCACGGCGACGGCGACTGCGGGGACGGCGATGTCTGCTGGAACGGATCGTGCGGCACGCGCGTCGACGGCGGCTGGACGGCGAAGTCGAACGGCGACTGGGGAAGCTGCTCCGCGACCGCGTGCGGAGAGTCGGGCAGGCAGTCCAGGAGCTGGACGCGCACCTGCACGAAGCCGGTGCCCGCGCACGGCGGCGCGGACTGTACGGGTGAGGCGAACGGGACGGAGAGCCGGGACTGCGCGGGCGACTCCTGCGCGGGCGTCAAGGTCTGCTGGGGCGGGGCGTGCGAGACGCCGGTGGACGGCGGCTGGACGGCGAAGTCGCACGGGGATTGGGGCAATTGCTCGGCGACTGCATGCGGCTCTTCCGGAACCCGAGAGAGAAGCTGGTCGCGCAGCTGCGCGAATCCGGTGCCGGCGTTCGGCGGCGCGGACTGTTCGGGCCAGGCCAACGGGACGGAGAGACGGAACTGCGCGGGCGACTCGTGCGCGGGCGTCAAGGTCTGCTGGGGCGGGTCGTGCGAGACGCCGGTGGACGGTGGTTGGACGGAGAAGTCGTACGTGTGGAGCGGCGTCTGCTCGGCGACGGCGTGCGGCTCGTCGGGCACGGAAAGCGGGAGCTGGACGCGTAGCTGTACGAGACCGCCGCCGGCCTTCGGCGGCAAGTTCTGCGAGGGCGCGGACGAAGGCACCGGGAGCCGGAACTGCGAGGGCGCCTCGTGCCTGGACGGCAAGGTGTGCTCGGCGGGGGCGTGCGTCTGCCGCAGCGGCGAGCACGCCCACGGGGGTTCCTGCCACTCGACGGAGGTCTGCCATACGGACAGCGACTGCGAGGACGGCAAGGTCTGCTCGGCGGGGGCCTGCGTCTGCGACGTCGGCAAGCACGCCCACGGGGGTTTCTGCCACCCGACGGGGGACTGCCATGACGATGGCGAGTGTCCTGACGGCAAGTCCTGCTGGGAAGGATCCTGCTGCACGCGGGTGGACGGCGGCTGGAGCGACAGAACGAACGGGACATTCGGAGGCTGCTCGGCGACCGCATGCGGCTCGGAGGGCACCCGGACCCGCACATGGTCGCGGACCTGCACGAATCCGGCGCCTCGTTGCGGCGGTGCGTCTTGCGTAGGCCGGGCGGGCGGCACCGACGAGCGGAACTGCTACGGTGGTTCGTGCACGGCCGGACAGCACTGCGACGGCAGCGGCGGCTCCGCATCGTGCCATGCCGATCACGTCTGCGGCCCGGACCAGATCGGCGGCGGCGTCGAGGAGTGCACGACCTGCCCCGCCGGCAAGGTGCCGAACGCAACAAGAACCGCCTGCGAGGCGTGCCAGTTCGGGGAGTCCCAGGCGGGGACGTGCCGCACCTGCCCGACGGGCTGCAGCGCGTCGTCGTGCGGCGGTGCGAATGTCTGCCAGTGTCCAGGATCGTCTTGTCCGCAGTTGTGGGGGCAACACGGCAACTGCACAGCCACCGGGTCGAAGACCTGCAGCGGTGATACGGACGGCTGCGGTCGGAGGAGCTACTCCAACCGATGCACGACGGGTTCGCACATCTTCGACAACGTGGCAACCGAGTCCTGCCTCTACGAGCACCGCGACCGGAACCTGTGGCGTTGTCGGCACTGGACGCGGACGTGCCGGGCGACGGTGACCCAGGTCGGGTGCGTTTACACCGGTGTGGTCATCCCTCCGATCGATCTTCCGTTTCCCGTGGCGTCGCCGCCCGACGGCGGCTACGAGCGCGGCTACCTGCTTGCGCCGTTCCAGTGCGGTTCCGCGCCGGACACGTGCCGAGCGGAGATCGGCGACGAGGTGCTCGAGGGTTCCGAGGGGGTCGAGGACAGGGACGACACGGACACGGAGCATCGCTGGGCGTGCCGCAGCGACACGGGGGAGGTGCGCGAATGCGGCGCGGAGAACGGATGACGGCGGTTGGACGAACGGGGCGCGCCTGGGTTCTGGCGCTTGCGCTGGTTCTGCCGGGATGTGGAAGCGGTGGCGGCGGCGAGTCGCCGCCGACGGCGCCCGCCGCGTCACCGCCGCCGCAGGCTACGGGACTGACGGCGGAGGCTGGGGACGGCGAGGTCGCGCTGTCCTGGACGGCGATCGCCGTCGCGACGTGGTGGTCCTACCGGCAGCGCGTCGGCGACGGCGCCTGGGGCGCGTGGATATCGGTGCCGGGCGGCGGACCGGACACGACGGGCCATTCGGTGACGGGCCTGGAGAACGGGACGGCGTACGGCTTCCAGGTGCGGGCGGAGAACACGGGCGGCACGGGCGCGGCATCGGCGGAGGCCACCGCCACGCCGGGTCCGCCGGTCCCGCCCGCGGCGGAGGGATTGACGGCGACCGCCGGCGACCGCCTGGTGGAGCTGTCGTGGACGGCTCTCGGAGAGGCGTCCGGATGGGAATTCCGGATGCGCATCGGCGACGGAGCGTGGGGCGCGTGGACGGCGGTGCCGGGCAGCGGACCGGACACGACGGATCACACGGTGACGGGGCTCGCGAACGGCACGGCGTACGGCTTCCAGGTGCGGGCGGCGAACGCCGGCGGCGCGGGCCCGCCATCGGCGGAAGCCACCGCCACGCCGGTTCCGCCGGTCCCGCCCGCGGCGGAGGGGTTGACGGCGACGGCCGGCGACCGCCTGGTGGAGCTGTCGTGGACGGCTCTCGGCGAGGCGTCCGGATGGGAGTACCGGATGCGCATCGGCGACGGAGCGTGGGGCGCGTGGACGGCGGTGCCGGGCGGCGGACCCGACACGACGGGCCATTCGGTGACGGGCCTGGACAACGGCACGGCGTACGGCTTCCAGGTGCGGGCGGCGAACGCCGGCGGCGCGGGTCCGCCATCGGCGGAGGCGGTCGCGACGCCTGTTCGGGGGGTTCCCGTGGAGATCCCGGATGCCGACCTGCGGCGCGTGCTCGAAACGGCCCTGGGGAAGGTGCCGGGATCGGAGATCACCGATGTGGACATGCGGACCCTGACCGGACTCCGCGCCCCGAGCGAAGGAATCGCCGATCTCACGGGTCTGGAACATGCGAGCCGGCTGGAGCGGGCGGACTTGGCCGACAACAAGATCGTGGACGCGGAGCCGCTCGGGGCCCTGACCAACCTGGCCAGGCTCGAGCTCCAAGGCAACCTCGTTTCCGATCCGGCGCCGCTTTCGACGCTGGCATCGCTGGCGTATCTGGACTTGTCGGGAAACCGAATTCCGGACGTCTCGCCCATTGCAATGCTGAGATCGCTCGATCACCTGAACATGTCCCACACCGGTCTGGTCGACGTGCGGCCCCTTTCGAACCTGACGTCTCTGAGCCGGCTCGAACTCGCCGGGAACGGGATATCGGACCTGACGCCCTTGGCCGCGCTCTCGTCGCTGACGCACCTGGAACTGTGGCGCAACGACGTGGACGATCTGTCGCCTCTCGCTGGACTGGCTTCACTAGAGCACCTGAGTGCGGGGCATAACCACGTTGTGGATCTGCGGCCGCTCGCGGATCTGACGTCGCTGGTGACCTTGCGCCTTCACAACAATGCGATCGAGGACATCTCCGCGCTGCGCGGCCTCCGTTCGCTGGAGGAACTGACGCTGGGCCCCAACCCGGTGTCGGATTTGGCACAGCTCGAATCGCTTACTTCCCTACGCTACCTGCACCTCATGAATATGAATGCAGTGGAGGATCTGTCGTTCGTGTCGGGGTTGTCGAAAATGTGGTTCCTCTACATCTCAGGCACGTCCGTCAAGGATCTGGGCCCTCTGGCGGGGCTGGACAATCTGAAATCCCTGCACATCGGTAGAACGGGCGTTGACGACCTGTCGCCGCTGGCCGGTCTCACCTCGCTGCGGCAGCTCAGTATCCACGACCTGTCGGTGGACCTTCGGCCGCTGGCCGAACTCACGTCGCTGGAGTACATCTGGCAGACGAACTGGCCGACCGGGGACGGTCGGCCCAAGGTCGACATGGAACCTCTGGCCGGGCTTGTCAACTTGAAAACGCTGGCAGTGTCGCCGACGCGGGGAGACCTGTCGCCGCTGGCCAAGCTCGATTCGCTTGTGTTGTTGCGCGTTCAAGAGCCGGGCACGCGCTTCGAGAACCTGCCGGCACTGGAGGCGATGTCGCATCTGGAGGAACTGACGCTGGACCACGGCGGGCTGGAGGACATCGCCCCGATGGCGGAAATCGCGACGCTGCGGGAACTGGACCTCGCGGGCAACCGGATCGAGGATCTGGCGCCCCTTGCCGGGCTGACGCGGCTGGACGCCCTCCACCTCGACGACAACCGTGTTCGACACATCGCGGCCCTCGCAGCCAACCCCGGGCTCGGCGCGGGCGACACCATCTCGCTGGTCGGCAACCCCCTCGGGCAGGACGCCTTGCTGAGGCACATCCCCGATCTGGAGTCGCGTGGCGCGTCCGTCGTCTACGACCGGGACGACTTCCCGGATTCGCCGCTGCGGATACTGCGCGGCGAGGCCGTGTCGATGCTTGTGGAAGAGGATCTCGACACCGTCGCGTGGGAGTTGGACCTGGCCGGGTATGCGGAGGAGTTCATCGCGCACTTCGGCGACGAGTTCGACGTGCTGCTGTTCCTGTCGGCGCTGGCGCGCTTGTCCGACCATGCCGACCCGCCGTACTACGGGGTGTACCACCACGTGTCCAGCGAGGTGCGCGGGATCGGGCTGGACCGGGAGCTTCCGGAAAACGCATCGCGGCTGAAGGGTCTAATCCACTTCCCCTACTTGCGGGCACTGGCCCATGGCCCGTCGCTGCACGAGCTGATGCACATGTGGGCGAACTACGGCGTGAAGACGTCCTACGACGCCCACTGGGGATTCAGCAGCGCGGCCGGGCAACTGGGCGGGTTCCGGCGCGAAGCCCTCGTCGATCTCGGCGGAGGTCTCTGGTCCGCGGGCGCCTTCGCCGAAAATGCGAACGGCGGCAACCGCGTGCGGTACTCGCCGTGGGAGCTCTACCTCGGCGGCTTCGTCGGGCCGGAGGAGGTGCCGGACCTGTGGGTCGCCGCCGAAGGGCGCTGGACGGGCGAGCGGACGGAGGCCGGACATTCCATATTCGAGGCGGTCGAGCACGAGACGCTCACGGTCGACGAGTTCGTGGAGACGCACGGCCCGCGCGAGCCGGACCACGTCGACGCGCCGAAGGAACTGCGCGGGGCGGTCATCGTGCTGGAGGACGGCGACCACAAGCTGCACCACTGGGACGGCCTGCTGGAGCAGGTGCGCTGGCTTTCGCACCCGGGGCCGCCTGTGGCGTTCCCGGGATTGCACAACTACCACACCGCGACCGGGGGCCGGGGGCGTCTGGTGCTCGACGGGCTGCGGGAACTGAGGCGGGAGACGCCGACCGGCGCGCCGGCGCTGCGCCTCGTGCAGGTGTGCCCGCCGCCGGGCATGCCGGCGGGCGCCGACGCGTCGTCGCTGGCCGCCCCGTGGACGGACTTCGCGAGGCCGGCTTTAGACAACGGCGGGAACCGGGGTCCGGAAAAGGGTCGCTGATCGGGAGGACTTGGGATGAGTTCGTTGTACGGGCAGGCCGGAGAACGACCGGCGGGGATTTCCGCGGCGATCCGCAACGCGGTCTTCACCGCCGTGCTTGCGCTGGCCGCGCTGCCGCCGGCGGCGCTCGGATCGGAGGCGGCGACGGTGGAACTGACGCCCTCTTCCGCGTCCGACGGGCCGGCGCCGGCGGTGCGGGTGGTGCCGGACGGCATCGCGACGATTTCGTTCACCGACCGTTCGGGCGCGCCGCTGAAGATTGCGTGGATCGAGGGATCGGGCGTGGCCGCGGAACCGGCGCCGAGCCATCCGCACGTGGCGATCCTGCGTGCGGGCGACGGACGCCGCGGCGGAACGGTGGTCGCGCTGCTCGAAGGCGTGGACCGGCCCGTGCATGTCACGGCGTCGCCCCGGGCGGCGACCGCGCAACTGGAGGTGCGCGTCGCCGCGTCCCGGCGGGACCGCGGGCAGCCGGCCGCGGGCACTGGCGAGGCAGATGCGGGCATGCGGGACCGGGCCGCGGTGGAGGCCGTCGTGCGGGAGTACCTGCTGGCGAATCCCGGGATCATCGAGGAGGCGACCGATCCCCGGCGCCGGCTGGCCGGGCGGGTTTCGGAACTGCGCGCGGAGGTCGTCGGCGACTTGGAGGTGCCGTCGACGGGCGCGCCCGCGGAGGCGGCGGCGGTCACGGTGGTGGAGTTCTTCGACTACCGCTGCGGCTTCTGCAAGCGGTCGCTGGACGCGGTGCGGGCGGCGGCAGCGCTGCCGGACGTGCGGGTTGAGCTGCGCGACTACCCGATCCTCGGCCCGGACAGCGTGCGCGCGTCGCGGCTGGCGCTGGCTGCGGGGATGCAGGCGAGCTACGCGGACGCGCACTTCGCGCTGATGGCACGGGAGGATGACTACGGGGACGCGGCGGCGGCGGAACTGGCCTCGGCGCTGGGCCTGGACGCGGACCGGCTGCGGGCGGACATGGACTCTGCGGCGGTGTCGGCGCGGATCGAGGCGAACACCGCGCTGGCGCGGCGGTTGGGAGTGACGGGGACGCCGGCGTTCCTGGTGGTCGGCCCGGAGCAGGTCCGCGCGTCGCCGGGGTCGCTGGACGCGGCGGCGCTGTCGGCACTGGTCGACGAGGTGCGCTGAGCAGCGGGCCGGCGACTGACGGGAATTGGAACACGGGACGGCGGAAGGCCGGTCGGGAGGAACGATGGACGGATTCGCAAAAGCGGCAATCGGGCTGGCACTCGCGGCAGCTTCGCTGGCGTCCAACGCGACGCGGGGCGAGCCCGCGGACGAAGTAGCACCCGCGGCGGTGCCGTTCGCGGCGCACGAGGCGCTGCCGGAAGGCGACGCCGCTGATCTGGCGCAGCTGTATTGGTCGGCGTCGGAGGTGCCGGGCATCGACGCGCTGCCGGATGCGCACCGGCGCAGCTTGCTGGACGTGGTCACCGAACGGCACAGGAGCCGGCTGGTGGACCGGGGTCCGGGCCCGGAGGAACTGCGGCGGCACGTGGAGCGGCTGGCGGCTTCGCCGCTGGCGTCGCGGCGGCCGCTGGCGCTGGCGCAGGCCTGCGCGCAGTACGGGCTCGTGGAGGGCGCATGCGCGCCGCACGAGGAGTACGTACGTCGGGCGATGGTTCTCGGCGAGATGTTGGCTGCGGGCCGGCTGAAACTGGGCGAGCTGGAGACGGAACTGGCGGGCGCTCCGCGGCCGTCGCTTCGCGAACAGCTGCCCGGCGGCGACGGAACGCCAGGAAGGACAGGCCGGTGAAGGCGGCGAGCGTGACACCGCGTCAGCCTGCGCCCCGTCACTACCAGCTACCAGCTGGCGGTTCGGACCGGTCGCAAGACGACCGGGGAGTGTTTCCGAATGCGGAGATCCGGTAGTGACGGGGCGCTAAAAGCCGCTGGAGCGCAGCAGCGGCAAGGCTGCTAAGCATTCTGTTCTGGTGCCGCCTTGGTGCGGTGCTATGCTCGCTGGCGTTTGGGGCCGCCCTTAGGTGGCCGGTCGGGAGCCATTCCGACCAGACTGGCAAGAGCCAGACAGCCGGCGGGAATCCGGCACGGGCGCGGCAGTCGTAGCTTGCGACTGTCGACGCCCAGGTGCCGCTTCCGGGATGTCACGGCATTCTGGAGTCGACCGGGGAGATGCACCGGCAGGCACGGATTGGCCACGTTGCCGCATTTCAGGCGGCGGGGGCGAATCGAGACGGATGCGCCGGGTCGTCACAGGAAATGGCGGTAAGAGACATCCGGACGCGGCAGCGCGGCAGCCTCGTGGGACCTTCGGAACGTTCACGGGGCACGACGGGACCGAGCAGAGTCCTCGATCGAAGCCGGTACTGTCACGGCGACCAAGGCGGTCGCGGGACCGGGGGAGGCATTCCCTGGCATGCCGGAAACGGTAACCCGCGACGCCATCGACGCCGAACAAGAGGCCGCCGGCCCATGTCGCAAGACACGCCGCGGTCGCCGCAAGCGACGGCACGGCAACTGCATCTTTGGGGCTTCACGCAGCAATGCGGGTTCGCATCGTCCTCGTCGAGGGACGGCGGATCTCCCAGCAAAACTCAACCGTACGCCGGCCCGGGCCGCTGACGCGGCGCCGGGCGCGGCAGATTCCCTTCCGTTCCCGGCGAAAGAACTTTCGGAGGCGCATCCGGCACCGCTCCGGCGCACGGAGTTCCGCGCGGTCTCCCGCTTACCGAATCGCTCAACACGCGGCCTTTGACGGGTCCGCGGACACCGGCGATAGCGTGCCAACCAGGGAAGGACTTCGCCCGGCCGTTGGCCGGGGATGGCGAAGTCGGCAAGCCGGAAGGAGGTTGCGGTGCGCGACCTGAACTGCGACCTGAAGCGCCTGCAGGCGGCGCACGACGACGGCTCCCACGGCACGCGCACGGCGCGCTCCTACGCGCTGGCGCAGATCGCGGACACCCTGCACGATCTCCGCTTCAAGGGCCTGCGGGCGACCGGCCTGAAGCGCAAGCACGTCGCAGCGCTAGTGAAGGAGTGGAAGCGCCAGGGGCGCTCCGTCGGCACGGTTAAGAACAGGATGGCGCACGTGCGCTGGTGGGCGAAACACATCGGGCGTCCGGGCGTGGTGCCGGTCAACGCCAACCGCGAGTACGTCACGAACGAGGACAAGAACGTGGTCCTCGACCCGCAGAAGCTGGCGCTTGTCAGGGACGTGCACGTGGCGATGGCGCTCCGCCTCGAGGCGGAGTTCGGCCTGCTCCGCGAGGAGGCGATCAAGTTCACGCCTTCAAGGGACGACCGGGGCGACTGCATCCGGCTGAAGGGTTCGACCACCAAGGGTGGCAGGCCGCGCGACGTGCCGGTACTGAAGGACAGCCAGCGCAAGCTGCTCGACGAGGCGCGCCGCCTGGCGGGGAGCGGCGCGCTGATCCCGCCGGATCGGAACTACAAACAGCAGCTCAAGGTGTACGAGAGCCAGACCCGGGAGGCGGGGCTGTACCGCATGCACGGCCTGCGCCACGGTTACGCCGCTCGGAGGTACGAGGAGCTGACGGGCTGGAAGGCACCGGTCGCGGGCGGGCCGCGCCAGCGGTCGCTGACGGGGGCGAGACGGCGGATCGACACGGAGGCACGGCAGACGATCGCGGTGGAGCTCGGACACGGGAGACGCGAGGTGTCGTCGATCTATTGTGGTGCGTGAAGCGGGCCGGAGGGGTTCGCTCGCGGGCGGAGGAAAGGCACCGGGACGCGCAACCGCGAGATTGCGCGCCCCGGCGAAGCGGCGGGATCAGTAGCGATGGAAGCGGCGACCATCGTCGTAGATCGACCGCTCCCATCCGCGCTCCTGTTTCGGCACAGGGTCGGGCAGCGGGGACCAGTAGGCTGCCGAGGGTTCTCGCCGCTGGCGTGCGTTCCACGGCGATACGCCCATGTCGAGGTTGCTCGCGCGATGCGCCGTCTCGGGCTTGGCCGCGAACTCGTCAATGGCGGCCGCGTCGATGGCGTCCTGGCGCTTCTGCGCGCGCTCGGCGTCGCGGTCGTCGCGGCACCGCCGGCAGAGGAAGTCGCCCGGCAGCCGCTTGTGGTACCCGCATCTGCGGCAGCCGCCTTCGGCGACCAGAGCGGCGCGGCGGCGCTTGCAGGATTTCGCTCTGCGGATGCGGCAGGATTCGCAAGATTTGGCGTACTCGCCGTTGGCCTCGAGAGGGTTTCCGGCAACGGGGCTGGCAACACTGGGGTGGTTGCGGCGCATGACGGCGGGCGGGACGAAGCCCTCGGGGAGCCTCCCGCTCCACTGCGTGATGAGGAATTGAATGTCCATGTCGATCTCCTGTCAGGTTGTTGCCGACGCGGGAGTGCGTCGGTGCCTGGACAGGCGGCATGCGCGCGCAGGCCGGTCACCTCGCGTCAGCGAGGTCGCAGCGCCAGCGGAGAACCCACCGCGTTGACCGGTCGAGCACGCATGGCAGGATGGGCGTCGAACCGACGGACGGGACGGTGGTGTGGTTCTGCGGGATCGTTCTGGCCGAGCGCCGCTGCGCCGAGCGAGTTAAGCCGTCGAAATCGAACCGCCGGATGCCGGACGTGTGCAGCGGGTGGTGGACCGCTCGGTCCGGCAATGCGTCGAAGAGCGGCATCACCGCCCGGAGGGCGGAAGCGATAGCGACCGTCACCCGGCTGGGCGGAGACCGCTTGCGGGCTCCGGTTGGCGAAGCCGGCTAGGGCGCGGGCCGCCCCTCGGGGCGGCATCGCCCACAATGGTTCCTCAACGCCGCTGTGGAGCCTCTGTCGAAATCGTGGTCCCCATGCGGGCTGGCGAACGAAAGAACGGATCAGGTGACGGCGGCCGGCCTCGCGCAAGGCCGCAAGGCGTCGCAGAAGGTGGCACGACTGCGCAGTTCGGGACGGTGGCGTATTGTTGCTCACCGCCAACTAAAATCATCTAAAATGCACGTTAATCAGCAGGTTACGCATACATCGCGTGCTGCCGCCACATCGGGTTCGGTGAGTTATTCACACGATATCCCCCGCACATTGCATCAGTTTCATCAAGAACCGGGTTGCGCGGCCGGCCCGCAGGAGTATGTTGGACAGCACGGACTCGGATACGGCGCACACCAGATCAGCGCTCGGCGCAGAGCCGGCGCGGAGAAGGTGGGCACAACCGGACCGGGATCCGAAAGCCCTTCAGCCAAAGGGCGCCGGGGTCTCCGAGGCTTGGGAGGCCCAACGGAGAAGCGGCAGCCGGGAAGCGGTGACGAGCAATCGGCAGCGTGGTACCGGACGCCGGAGCAGGCGGGCCTTGAGCCGGCTGGCAACGGCGGACGCTTCACCGGAACCTCGTAACGCAGGGCGCGCCTGCGAAAGCGGGGCGACGTAGAAAGGCGTCGTAAAATAACGACTTATAGGTCGGCTGTGCTCCGCCCACCGACGGGTGAGCGAAGAGGCAGCGAACCAGGGCCATCATCGGGGGGAACCCAGATCCTGACCTTGATTCACCGAAGCCCCGTCGCAAGACGGGGCTTCTTTTTGGGCGCTCGACAGTACCCGAGGGCTCATTCCGTCCGACTCTCAACCGCATCGAGACGACTCCTCCCCCTCCCCATCCTCCCCCTCCTCGCGAGACCGGACGCGGCCGGCAGTCTCGCGAATGCCCTGGCGGACATCCGGCCAACGTCATCGTCAGATACACTGCCGTTCGGCCGCGCCGGCGGGGAACCCCATCTCCGCTGGACAGTCGTTTCCGCCCATGGCGCCGGCGGAGGCCCTCAGGTAGGAGTCGATCGATGAACGCACCTGCACGATCACGAAATCGGACGATGTCCCGGGGGCGGGCATGGCGCGCATGACCAGGCGGCAGCGCGTTTGCCTGGCGGCGACTTTGGGGTTGGCGCTTGAAGTGGCCAGGGCGAGCCCGGACATGCTGGCCGATGCGGTCAAGTACGGCGCGACGGACTGCAGCTTCTGCCACCTGACGCCACAGGGCGGCGTGGCGCACAACGAACGCGGCCTGTGGCTGATCGCGGAGCGTGACAGGCGTGGGCTGGAAGCCATCGATGTGGCGTGGCTCGCTGCCCGTGACCAGGTGGTGGCGGCCCCGGAGGTGCCTCAGACGACGGTGCCCGTCGTTTCGCGCCTGCCGCCGATCAAGCCGCTGGCGGACGACCGGACCCGGACTGTCGACCAGACCACCGCCCATGGCGACTGGCCGGCCTACGGCGGTGGACTCCGGGCGCACAAGTACTCGCCTGTCGACCAGGTGTCGGCGAAGAACATCGATACGCTGGCCATTGCCTGGGTCTGGGAGGCGTTCGACAACGACCGCTACCTGGGCGGCGTCAACCGTCGCAAGACGCCCGATGGATTCAAGGCGACGCCACTGTTGGTCGGCGGCAGGTTGTTCGTGCGCACGGCGTTCTCGGCGGTCGCCGCCCTCGATCCCGTCACCGGCGAGACGCTGTGGACCTACGATCCGGGCACCGGCGACGGACCGCGACCGCCGGTATTCGGATTCTCGACGCGGGGCCTGGCGTACCACCAGGATGAAAAGGGCGGCCGCGTCCTGCTGGTGACCAGCGACGGCTGGTTGGTCGCGCTGTCCGCGGAGACGGGCGAGCCCTTCCCCGACTTTGGTGAAGACGGCCGCGTGGACTTGTCCCAAGGCCTTCGCCGGCCGCTGCTGCGACACACCACCACCTGGAACTACGCCCCGGCGTTGTGTGGCGACGTCGTGGTGGTCGGCAACCAGTCATCCGACGGCTCGCACTTCCGCGAGTATTGGCGGGAGAACGTGCCGCTGGGCGATGTGCGCGGCTTCGATGTCCGGACCGGTCGCCAGGTCTGGGTGTTCGAGACCATTCCCCAGCAAGACGACTTCGGCCATGACACCTGGGGTGACGAGTCTTGGCGCTGGATGGGCAACACCAATGTCTGGTCCATGATGAGCTGCGATCCGGCCCTGGGGCTCGTCTACCTGCCGGTGTCGGCACCGTCCAGCCACTTCTACGGTGGCCTTCGTCCCGGCGACAACCTGTTCGGCACGTCGCTGGTCGCCGTGGAGGCGCGCACGGGCGAGCGCAAGTGGCACTTCCAGACGGTGCGCCACGACATCTGGGACTACGACCTGCCGGCCGCGCCGGTGGTCGCCGACATCGTCGTCGACGGCAAGCCGGTCAAGGCCGTCGCGCAGGTCAGCAAGGTGGGTTTCGTCTACGTCTTCGACCGGGTCAGTGGCGAGCCGGTGTGGCCCATCGAGGACCAGCGCGTGGCGGCGAGCACGCTGGAGGGCGAACTGGCGGCGGCGACGCAACCGTTTCCGACCTGGCCGCCGCCGTTCGAGATGCAGGGTGTGAGCGAGGACGACTTGCTCGACTTCACGCCCCAGCTTCGGCAGCGGGCACTCGAGGCGGTGAAGGGCAGGCGCTTGGGGGGCTTGTTCCTGCCGGCGTCGACGGAAGGCAGCATCGCGGTTCCCGGCTGGGGCGGAGGCGCCAACTGGGGCGGCGCCGCGTTCGATCCGGAAACCCGCATGTTCTACGTCGCCTCGCGCCGCGAACCCCTGCTGATGTTGGCGCGCGGGATCCCCCTTAAGAGAAACGGCATGCCCTACCGCATCCAGCCGCGGGGCGTGGACATCGATGGCCTACCGGTGGTGAGGCCGCCCTGGTCCAGCATCACCGCCTATCATCTCGATACCGGCGAAATAGCCTGGCAGGTGGCCAACGGACGTGGGCCCAAGGACCACCCGCTGCTGCGGGGCCTCGACCTGCCGGACTTGGGGGAGCGCGCCAACGCCCCGGGGTTGTTGGTGACCAAGCACCTGATCTTCCATGGCCACCGCACCAGGGGAGGCTCGTCGCTGCGGGCCCTCGACAAGGCGACGGGCGCCCTGGTCTGGGAGTCCACGGTCGACGGCACGCACCTGTCCGCGCCGCCGATGACTTACCTGGCCGGCGGCAGGCAGTTCGTCGTCATCGCCACGGGTAGTGCCCGCGAGCCGGCCCGGTTGACCGCATTCCGCTTGCCTTGAGGTAACGAACTTGCATGCCGTAACCGACTTCCGGGTCGTTGCCGACTACCGTCCGGCGGGTGACCAACCGACGGCGATCAGCGGGCTGGTCGACGGACTGGAGTCCGGCCTGGCCCACCAGACGCTGCTCGGCGTCACCGGTTCGGGCAAGACCTTCGCCATCGCCAACGTGATCGAGAAGGTGCAGCGTCCGACCCTGGTCCTCGCCCCCAACAAGACCCTGGCCGCCCAGCTCTACGGCGAGTTCCGCGAGTTCTTTCCGGCCAATGCCGTCGAGTACTTCGTGTCCTACTACGACTACTACCAGCCCGAGGCGTACGTGCCGTCCTCGGACACGTACATCGAGAAGGACGCGTCCGTCAACGCGCACATCGAACAGATGCGCCTGTCCGCCACCAAGGCCCTGCTGGAACGGCGCGACACGGTGATCGTCGCCTCGGTGTCCGCCATCTACGGCCTCGGCGACCCGCAGTCGTATCTGCGCATGGTGCTGCATCTGGACCGCGGCGACCGCGTGGACCAGCGCTTCGTCATCCAGCGTCTGGCGGAATTGCAGTACACGCGCAACGACATGGCTTTCCAGCGCGGGACCTACCGCGTGCGCGGCGACGTCATAGACGTCTTCCCGGCGGAGTCGGAGAAGGAAGCCGTGCGCGTCGAGCTGTTCGACGACGAGATCGACAACATCGCCACCTTCGATCCGCTGACCGGCGAGGTGCTGGCCCGCGTGCCGCGCTACACGGTGTTCCCCAAGACGCACTACGTGACGCCCCGGGAGCGCATCTTGGCCGTGCTCGACGAGATCCGCGAGGAGCTCGCCGAACGTCTGCGGCTGCTCAAGGATGCGAACAAGCTGGTGGAGGCGCAACGGCTGGAGCAGCGGACCCGTTTCGACCTCGAGATGATCAAGGAACTCGGCTACTGCAGCGGCATCGAGAACTACTCGCGCTACCTGTCGGGACGCAAGCCGGGCGAGCCGCCGCCGACGCTGTTCGACTACCTGCCGAAGGACGCGCTGTTGATCGTCGACGAGTCCCACGTAACGGTCCCGCAGCTCGGCGGCATGTACAAGGGCGACCGCTCACGCAAGGAGACCCTGGTCGAATACGGCTTCCGGCTGCCGTCGGCCCTCGACAACCGACCGCTCAGGTTCGACGAGTGGGAGGCCATGGCGCCGCAGATGATCTTCGTCTCCGCGACCCCGGGATCCTATGAGGGAGAACGCTCGGGCAGCGTCGTCGAGCAGGTCGTCCGGCCCACGGGACTCGTGGATCCCCAGGTGGACGTGCGGCCCGCGTCGACCCAGGTGGACGACCTGTTGGGGGAGATCGGCGACATCGTCGCCAATGGCGAGCGGGTACTGGTGACCACGCTCACCAAGCGCATGGCCGAGGACTTGACGGAGTACCTGGACGAGCACGGCGTGCGCGTTCGCTACCTGCACTCGGACATCGACACGGTGGAACGCATGGAGATCATCCGCGATCTCCGCCTCGGTAAATTCGATGTCCTGGTTGGCATCAACCTGCTGCGCGAGGGCCTCGATATGCCCGAGGTGTCGCTTGTCGCAATCCTCGACGCCGACAAGGAGGGATTCCTGCGTGCCGAGCGTTCCCTGATCCAGACCATCGGTCGGGCGGCGAGGAATCTGAATGGTCGCGCGATCCTCTACGCCGACGAGGTCACCGGCTCGATGCGGCGCGCCATCGACGAGACCACCCGCCGCCGGGACAAGCAGATCGCCTTCAACGAGGCGCACGGCATCATCCCGCGCGGCGTCGAGAAAGCCGTCGCGGACGTCATGGAAGGCGCGCGCGCGGCTCCCGGCGCAGCCCGTGGCCGCGGCCGGCGCGACGCTCGGGAGCGTGCTCGCGGACCGCAACGGGCGCAACCGGTGGACGGAACGGATCCGAAGGAGCTCGGCCGGCAGCTCGGCGAACTCGAGAACAAGATGTACGATCACGCGAAGAACCTGGAATTCGAGGAAGCCGCCCGTATCCGCGACGAGATCCAGGAGTTGCGTGCGGCCTACCTGGTGAACTGACGGCTATGGACATCACACCAATAGCAGATGGATTCGTGGCCGACGTCGCCGGCGTGGACCTCCGGTCCGTCGACGATGCGGCGTTCGAAGCAATCCACGACGCTTGGCTGCTTCATCCGATCCTGCGCCTGCGTGACCAGCATGCCGACGATGAGCACCTGCAGGCGTTCAGCCTGCGTTTCGGGCCGCTGGAATACGCCCCCATGGGCAGGATCACCGAGACAGAGCGCGCCAAGTTGGCCAATCCCTACGTCACGACAATCTCCAACATCCTCGCGGATGGCAAACCCATCGGTGGCCTCGGCGCCGCGGAGGCCGCGTGGCATACCGACATGTCGTACATCGAGTCGCCGCCGACGGCGAGCCTGCTGTACGCCGTGGAGACGCCGAAGGAGGGCGGCGAGACGCACTTCTGCGACATGGTGGCCGCGTTGCGGGCGCTGCCGTCCGAGTTGGCCGCCAAGGCCCGCCAGCTCCGCGTCAAGCACGACGCCGCCCACGACAGCATCGGCAAGCTCCGCCGGGGACACCGACACGCACCTGACCCCCGAACCGCACCCGGCGCGGTCCACCCCATGGTGCGCAGGCATCCCGAGAACGGCACCGAGGCGCTGTTTCTCGGCCGTCGCCAGGATGCCTACGTGGATGGCCTGTCACTGCCGGCGAGCGAAGCCCTGTTGGACGAGATCTGGCGCTACGTGGCCCTGCCGGGCGACACTTGGACCCAGAAGTGGTCCGTCGGCGACCTCGTGGTCTGGGACAACCGCAGCGTCATGCACCGCCGCGCCGCCTTCGATCCCTCCGCCCGCCGCCTGATGCGCCGCACCCAGATCCGCGCCGCGCCGTAGGCGCGTCCGGCTCGACCAGGGCACGCCTGCGCGTTGGCCAGTACGAGGGCGACCACAACGCATCACAACGCGCCCGCCAGCGCGCGCGGTCGCCCCTACGCTATACTCCCGCGCCCCCGAAGGCCCGAGCGGGGAATGCGCAGCATTCTCCAACCGCGCCGGAAGGATTCGGGCGACCGCAGAATTTGAAGGTTCTGCGCACGTCCAAGGGCCCGCACGGAGAATGCGCAGCATTCTCCAATGCGTCGCGGAGCGACGCACAGGCGCGTAGCTCAGTTGGTTAGAGCGCTACCTTGACATGGTAGAGGTCGTTGGTTCGAACCCAATCGCGCCTACCAAATGCCCCGGTGGGGCATGTGTCCACGGGACCTGCGTGAGACATTGCCCCGCGCCGGTGTAGGGCGACTCCGGTTGTTTGAACCCTGCGCCGCCATTAGAATCCGCGTGATTGCGGGTCAGGGCGGCGGTTCGATGGCTGCGGGTCCGCGTTGAAACAGTCGGTCGGTATGTCCGATCAACTCGTAGGAGGAAGCCTATCAAGAGATCGAGTGCGAGAGCGCAACCGGCCGAACGCGCGGTGTTGAACGATGACATTCGCGCCATGCGGGTGCGCTTGATCGGTTCCGATGGCACCCAGGTCGGGATCGTCCCCCGGGAAGACGCCCTTAGCGAAGCCCGGCGTGACAGCCTGGATTTGGTGCTGATCGCGCCAAACGCCGACCCGCCGGTCGTCAAGGTCATGGACTACGGCAAACACGTCTTCGAACAGAAGAAGGCCAAGGCGGCACAGCGTAAGCGGCAGAAGCAGACTCACGTCAAGGAGATGAAGTTTCGTCCCGGTACGGAGGAAGGCGACTACCAGGTGAAGCTCCGCAACCTCGTGCGCTTTCTCGAGGATGGCGACAAGGCCAAGGTGAGTCTGCGGTTCAAGGGCCGCGAACGGGACCATCCCGAGATCGGCCTGGAGATTCTGAAGCGCATCGAAGACGACCTCGTCGAGCTGGCGAACGTCGAAGCGGAGCCGAAGTTCGATGGGCCGCGGCAGATGACGATGGTCTTCGCGCCGAAGAAGCGGCACAAATAGGCACTCGACAAGGTTCACCAAGGATATCCATGCCAAAACTAAAGACCAACCGAGGCGCGGCCAAGCGTTTTAGACGAACCGCCAAAGGGTTCAAGCACAAGCGTGCGAACATGAGCCACATCCTCACGAAGATGTCGTCGAAGCGGAAACGCCAGCTCGGGTCGTTCGCGGACGTCTCGGCGGCGGACACGGCGGCGGTGAAACGCATGGTGCCGGGAAAGGCACGTTGAGAGCAGCCAGAACGGAACGTTAGAGAGACACATGCCGAGAGCCAGAAACAGCGTCGCCTCGCGGGCGCGCCGCAAAAAGGTCCTGAAGGCCGCCAAGGGCTACACCGGCGCACGCAGCCGATCCTTCCGGGTAGCGAAGCAGGCGGTCATCAAGGCGGGCCAGTACGCCTACCGTGACCGGCGCCAGCGCAAGCGGCAGTTCCGTGCGCTGTGGATCGTGCGCATCAACGCCGAGGCGCGCAACCACGGGTTGTCCTACAGTCGCTTCATCGCCGGCCTGAAGAAGGCGGCGATCGATGTGGACCGACGCGTGCTCGCCGATCTCGCACTGCACGAGCGGGAGGCATTCGCGGCCTTGGCAGCCAAGGCGAAGGCGGCGTTGGCCTGAACTCACCGGGCGGTCCGCCGGACTTCCCGTCGCTACGGCGTATTTGCATCCCATGAATGTTGACGGCATCGAGAAGGCCGCGTTGGCGGCCATTGACGCGGCAACCGACGAACAGTCGCTTGACGACGCCCGGGTTCGCTTTCTCGGCAGAAAGGGCGAACTGACCACGTTGGCCCGGGGTCTCGGCCGCATGAGTGCCGCCGAACGCCCTGCTGCGGGTGCGGCGATCAACGCCGCGAAGGCGCGGGTGCAGGGCGCCGTCGATTCCCGCCGCCGACTCCTCGGTGCACAACAACTCGGGCGCGAACTGGCCGAGGCGGCGGTTGATGTCACCCTGCCGGGCCGACGGCGTCCGGGAGGCAGTCTGCATCCCATCACGATGACCTTCCGGCGCATCGAACGCATTTTCGAGGCGGCCGGATACGACGTCGTGACGGGACCCGAGATCGAGGACGAGCACCACAACTTCGAGGCACTCAACATCCCGGCGGATCATCCCGCGCGGGCCATGCACGACACGCTCTATCTCGACAACGGCATGCTGCTGCGCACCCACACGTCGCCGGTTCAGGTCCGGGTGATGGAGAAGCAGCCGCCGCCGATCCGCATCATCTGCCCCGGCCGTGTGTACCGCAAGGACAACGTGGATGCCAGCCACAGCCCCATGTTCCACCAGGTGGAGGGACTGGTGGTCGACGAAGGCATCGCCTTCGCCGATCTGAAGGGCGCGGTGGTCGACTTCGTCCACGGCTTCTTCGAACAGGATCTCGGGGTCCGGTTTCGACCCTCGTATTTCCCGTTCACGGAGCCCTCCGCGGAGGTGGATGTGCAGTGCGTACACTGCCTTGGCTCAGGATGCCGGACATGCGGTCAGAGTGGTTGGACCGAGGTGTTGGGCTGCGGCATGGTCCATCCCAACGTGCTGTCCATGGCGGGCATCGACACCGAGCGCTACACGGGGTTCGCGTTCGGTTTCGGCGTCGACCGCTTCGCGACGATCTTCTACGAGATCGACGACATGCGCCTCTTGTTCGACAACGAACTGCGTTTTCTCGGGCAGTTCGCATGAAGTTCAGCGAGCACTGGCTCAGGGAGTGGGTGCCGGTAGAGGTGTCCACGGCCGAGTTGTGCGACCAACTCACCAACGCCGGACTGGAGGTGGACAGCGTCGCCGGCGTCGCCGACGATTTCGAAGGGGTTGTTGTCGCCCGGGTCGCTGCCGTGGCACCCCATCCTGACGCAGCGAAGCTGGCGGTGTGCGAGGTGGACGACGGGTCCGCGACGTTGATTGTGGTCTGTGGTGCCCCGAACGTCCGCCCGGGCATGTTCGGTGCCTTCGCGCGGATCGGTGCGGTCTTGCCGGGAGGCATGAAGATCGACCGCGCGAACCTGCACGGCGTGGAGTCCCACGGCATGTTGTGCAGCGCGGAGGAGCTGGGTCTCGGCGACGACGCCGACGGCATCCTGGAACTCGATGCGGGAGTGGAACCGGGAGCCGACATCCGTGCGGCGTTGGCATTGGACGACGTCACCATCGATCTGGACCTGACGCCGAACCGTGGCGACGCGCTATCGATCCGCGGGCTCGCCCGCGAGGTGGGCGTGCTCAACGATGTGCCCGTCTCGGCTCCCGAGATCCCGCCGGTGCCGGCGATCACCGACGCCGTGTTCCCGGTCGCCGTGGACAATCCCGCCGGCTGTCCGCGCTACCTCGGACGCGTCATCGAGGACGTGGACATCACCCGGCCAACGCCCACCTGGATGCGCGAGCGCCTACGTCGGTGCGGCTTGCGGCCGATCGATCCGGTGGTGGATGTCACCAACTACGTGTTGCTCGAACTCGGCCAGCCCATGCACGCCTTCGATCGCGACCGGCTCGACGGCGGCATCGTCGTTCGAGATGGGTGCCCGGGAGAGTCGTTGACGCTGCTCGACGGGACCGTCGTGGAAGTCGATGCGAATGTGCTTCTGATCACCGATACGGCCGGACCGGTGGCCATCGCCGGCGTCATGGGCGGCGAGCGTAGCGGGGTCGGGACGACGACGCGCAATGTCTTCCTGGAGTGCGCCTACTTCACACCGGCGACCGTATCGGCCGCCTCGCGGCGCTACGATCTCAATTCGGACGCTGCGCACCGCTACGCGCGGGGGGTCGACTACCGACTTCAGGCGGATGCCGTGGAGCGTGCCACGCGGCTGCTTGTCGATATCGCGGGTGGTCGTCCTGGACCGGTGGTTGAAACCGCAAGCGAAGGGAATCTGCCCCGGCCGAATACCGTGACGCTGCGCAAGGCGCGTCTCGACCGGCTTGTCGGCGAGGAGATCCCGGTCGCCGAGGTGGAGCGCATCCTCGACCGCCTGGAACTCGCCCCTCGGGCGTCCGGTGCCGGCGATGAGCGGATGTGGACGGTGACGAGCCCGAGCCACCGGTTCGACATCGCCCTCGAGGAAGACCTGGTCGAGGAGGTGCTGCGGATTCACGGCTACGACGCGGTCGGGAGCCGTGTGCCGATCGTGCCGCTGCCCTTGGGAAGAGCGCGGGTGAACGAACTGCTCGACACGCGCATCGCCGATCTGTTGGTCGACCTCGGCTATGCGGAAGCCATCACCTACAGCTTCATCGATCCGAAGATCGCCGCCGTGATGGACCCGAACGGCGAGCCATTGAAGGTCGTGAACCCGGTGTCCAGCGAACACGCCGTGATGCGCACCAGTCTGCTGCCGGGCCTCGTCGCGGCACTGCGCAACAATCTGGCCCGCCGCGAGGGGCGGGTACGGCTGTTCGAGATAGGCCAGTGTTTCACTCCGGGAGCAAGCCCGCAATCGGACAAGGATGTGCCGGAGCTTCGGCATGACACGCTGTGCGGCGGCATTCTGTTTGGTCCGCGGGAAGAGGAGAGTTGGTCCCAGGGCGATGCCGGCGTCGACTTCTTCGACGTCAAGGGCGACGTCGAGCGGTTGCTTGCCTTGGGCGGTAGGCCGCTCGGCTTCGCACGCGCCGCCGACCCCGTGCTGCATCCCGGGCAGTCCGCCACGGTGCTTGTCGACGGGGACGCGGTAGGCCGTTTCGGCCGCCTGCATCCCGAGATCGAAAGCGTGCTGGAACTACCGAGCGGCGTGTACGTCTTCGAACTCGAAGGCGATGCCGTGCAAGCGCGCCGAAGGCGGCGGCACGGCACGCTTTCCCGGCAGCCCGCGGTGCGCCGCGATATGGCGCTCCTCGTCGATCGGGATGTCTCTGCGCAGCGTATCGAATCGGTGGTTCGCAAGCATCTCGGCGAAATTCTCGCCAACTTCACGTTCTTTGATGTCTACTCCGGTGAAGGCATTGATTCCAATGAAAAAAGCGTCGCGATAGGCTTGACCTTTCAACATCCATCGCGCACTCTTAGGGACGTGGAAATTTCCAGCTACGTGGACGGGACCCTGGCGGATCTGAAAGCGGAACTTGGTGTACGTCTGCGCTAGACTCCTTGAGCGCCCTTGATGGTCAGACTCAGGTTGCAAATGAAGGAACGCTTCGAACGGCTCGCAACGCGAGACGCGTTAGCTTTGCGTAGGCTTGCGGCGTGTGGCCGCGTTTTTCGTGGGCCGCGGCATACCGGAATCGGACTGCGGGTACGTGCTGGGGAAATGGGGTACTTACATTGGGCGCAATGACCAAAGCCCAGATGGCCGAGCATCTGTTCGAGGATCTCGGCCTCAACAAACGCGAAGCCAAGGAGATCGTCGAAGCCTTCTTCGATACGGTCGCCGAGTCGCTTGAGGGCAATGAATCCGTCAAATTATCGGGCTTTGGCAATTTCAACCTGAGGGACAAGCGCGAGCGACCGGGTCGGAATCCGAAGACCGGTGAGGAGATTCCGGTCTCCGCCCGTCGCGTGGTCATCTTCCACCCCGGACAGAAACTCCGAGCGCGGGTCGAGTCGCATGTCGGATCCGAGTCCGACTGAGGATCTACCCCCGATTCCGGGGAAGCGCTACTTCACTATTGGCGAGGTCAGCGAGCTGTGCGACGTCAAGCCGTACGTCCTGCGCTATTGGGAACAGGAGTTCGCGGAACTCGAGCCGGTCAAGCGGCGGGGCAATCGTCGCTACTATCAACTCCGGGACATCATCGTCATTCGCCGCATTCGTGCGCTGGTCCACGAACAGGGGTTCACCATCGGCGGTGCGCGGCGACGCTTGTCGGGTAGTGTCGAGCAGCGTGACCACACCGAGTCGCGCCAAGTCGTTCGGCAGACGATTGCGGAGCTCGAAGACGTGCTCCGGACGCTGAAGTCGCCGCGAACCGACCGGCCGGGGGGATCGTCGCTGGAAGGTAGAACAACGCCAGCACCGCGGAATTTGCCTCCTCAAGAATCGTGACCCCATGGCGACGGGTAGGAGTGACCTTCGTGGTCGCCCTTGTCCATCCAAGAACCGAACCGGTGCTTGCCCATGGCCCCCATGGTCCCCCATGGCCCGTTTGCGAAATCAGCAAGCTTATGTATAGTGTCTGCGGATTATCTGGAAGGCCTGCCGAACCGTGACTGACACCTCTACCAACCCCCCGACAGCGTCCACGTCAGATGATCGGACGTGGTCCGTGCTAGTGCACGTTTCGGCGTTTGCCGCGATGATCATCCCACTTGGAAACGTCATCGGACCGATGGTGTTGTGGCTCATCAAGAAGCGGGAATCCGCGCTCGTCGACCGTCACGGGAAGGCGGCGCTGAACTTCCAGATCAGTTCGACGATCTACCTGATCGTAATGGTTCTGCTCATATTCGTGGTCATCGGTGTGGTGCTCCTGCCGCTCTACGCGATCTTCTGGTTCGTCATGGTGATCGTCGCGACGGTTCGGGCAGCGGACGACAAGGATCCGGGCTACCTGCTGAGCATCCCGTTCTTCAAGTAGCAAACGCGACGGCTAGTGCGTCAGCGATCGATCGACAATGCCCTGATCTCGATCTCCGCGGCGGTGCCGTAGAGCCGCGCGGCCCGTTGCGGGAGTTCGGGCGGCGGCATGAGATTGGGCCACATGTCCGCCAGCGACGATAGGGCTTGGTCGATTCCCTGGAGCACCGGTTGGTCGTCGTCGGGCGCCGTCTCCCGAAGGCGCCGCGCCCAAGCAATGGCGATCTGCGTGAAACCGTAGGCGTCCTGGTACTCGTGGGCGTTGGCGAGCTTGCCGTCGACAATGCCAATGGCGTATTCGCGTCCCGCCTCGCTAACCAGCTTGACGATGATCTCGGCGGCCAGTTCAGGCGAGACCTCGACGGCATTCTCGGTCGCTTCGATTCGTGCGATGAGCGTGGCGTAGCGCTCTGCCACGGTAGCCGCGTCAGCGCCGTCGACGGCGGCGGCATGGGCCTCGAGTTCAGCCGCGAAACCGCTCACTCCCCTCGCATTGAACTCCAGCTCCATGGGCGCATAGAGTTCGTCGGTGGGGTGCTTCGAGTGCATTCGGGCGGCGTCGTGCTCGCCGAGTTCGAACAGGGCGTCGCCGACGAGCAGGTGCCCGCGGATCAGTCCCAGGCGATAGAGGTATTCGGCATCGTCGAGGGTGGCGGTCGCCGGTTCCTGCTCGGGTGGAGATTCCTCGACCGTCTCTTCGCAGCCCAACAGAGCCACGCTTGCCGCGGTGATCAACAGGAGGAAACGCGGTCGCGGGATCATTGCCAGCCCGCCCGGTCGAAGAGCTTCACGGCAAGCGCCTGGTTCGACCCGAGCACCGCCGCGTTGATGGCATCCTCCTTGAACTCGCCAAGGGCGACGATGGGCCCGGTGGGCGACCCGACCACGGGGTATTCGTTGTTGCCCTCGGCGAACAGCCGCTGGGCGAAGTCGCTCGTCAGGTATTCGAGGAACATGATCGCGTTGTCGCGGTTGGGCGCGTGTTTGACGACGCCGGCGCCGCTGATGTTGACGTGCGTACCGCGGTCGTCCTGGTTGGGAAACAGCACCCCAAGCCCCTCGACCAAGGCGGCGTGTTCCGGATCCTCGGAACCGAGCAGGCGACCGATGTAGTAGGTGTTGGCGATGCTCACCCCGCACTCGCCGGCTGCCACCGCGCGCAGCTGCGCGGTGTCGTTGCCCTGGGGCGGGCGATGGAAGTTGGCGACCACGCCCTCGGTCCAGGTGCTCGCCGCTGGTTCGCCGTTGTGTTCGATGAGGGAGCCGAGCAGCGACAGGTTGTAGATGTTGCCGGACGAACGCATGCAGACCTTGCCTTGCAGGCCCGGATGGGCGAGGTCCTCGTAGCGGGAGACGCCCTCGGGCAGGCCGGACGCCTTGTTGTAGACGATGACCCGGGCCCGCTTCGAGAGGCCGAACCAGTGCCCTTCGGGATCGCGCAGGTGGGCGGGAACCCGTTCAGTCAGGACGCTCGACTCGATGGGCTGGAAGATCCCCTGTTGATGGGCGCGCCAGAGCCGGCCGGCGTCCACCGTGATCAGCAGGTCCGCGGGCGAGAACTCGGCCTCGTTGCGGATGCGTTCGATGAGACCGTCGCTGCCGCCTTCGATCAGGTTGACGCTTACGCCGGTCGTCTCGGTGAAGCGCTCGTAGAGGGCCAGATCGGTGTCGTAGTGGCGGGCGGAGTAGACGTTGACATCACCCGGCTCGTTGGCGCTAGCCAGCGATGCCGCGAATAGGAAAGGCAATACCCGTGTACACATGTGCGAATGAATCTGCAAACGAAAATCATTTGCGATTGTAGACAAAAATGTCGGGTGGTTGGAAGGAGTCGGCGGAACCGCGGGAGGGGGAGGCCGAGGGGGAGGCCGAGGGGGAGGCCGAGGGGGAGGTGGAGGAGGAGGTGGAGGAGGACGAGGAGGAGGACGAGGAGGAGGTCGTGGTGGTGGGAGAGGCCGTAAGCGAGGTGTCGCGGGTTCCGCGGAATGTCACGGCGACGCAGTCGCCGATGTCGAGGCCGTTCAACTCCGGAGTGCTCGCCCGGAGCGTTTCGCCTCCGCTTTCAACCAGCACCGAGTAGCGGTCACCAAGGAACCGGATGTCGACAACGCGTGGTCCCGAAGGTGCTTGCGCCAGGGACACCGCCGACGGCCGCACGATTACGTCCACGTCACCGCCGTGTTCGGTCTGTTCGAAGACCACGCCGAAAGCCGTGGTGACGACGCCCTCCGTCGCGGACCCGCGCAGGTGCTGTGCGCCCCCGAACAGTTCGGCGACCGTGCGACTGGCGGGGGATCGCCAGATTTCCGTGGGGGTGCCCGCCTGCACGATTCGGCCGTGGTCGAGGATCGCGATACGGTCGGCGAGGTCCAGCGCCTCCTCGGGATCGTGGGTCACCAGGAGCGTGATGACGCCCGCCTTGCGCAGCGCCCGACGGGCGTCCTCGCGCAACGACCTGCGCAGGGTGGCGTCGACGTTGGCGAAAGGCTCGTCGAGCAGTATCGCCCGGGGCGCCGGTGCCAGCGCGCGGGCCAGCGCGACGCGTTGCTGTTGACCCCCGGACATGGTGTCCGGAAAGCGATCCGCGAAGGCGGTGAGACCTACCGAGGACATGCACTCGTCGGCGATTCCACGGCGTTCGGTCGAAGCCCGCCGGTCCAAGCCGAATTCCACGTTCTGGCGCACCGTGAGATGGGGGAACAGGACGTGCTCCTGAAAGACGAGGCCGATGGGTCGGCTCTCGGGCGGTGGATCGAGACCTGGTTCGCACAGCAACTCGCCGTCGAGCCGAATCGACCCCGCTTGGAGCCGTTCCAGCCCGGCGGCGAGGCGCAGCAGCGTGCTCTTGCCGCTGCCCGACGGTCCCAATAGACAGGTGATCTCTCCGGCACTGGCGACGAGCGAGACGGCGTCGAGGACCGGCTCCGTGCCATAGCGGTGGCCGACGTCGTGGAATTCGAGGCCCATGGCGGCGGGAGCATACGCGCCTTCGGACGGGCGTGGGACAATACGGCCCATGAACCGTGTCTGGGCGGTCGGCTCCTGGGTCATCGCTGGCCTGGTGGGGTTGCCGATCATCGCCGTGCTGTGGTCGTTGCTGGGGGGCGGCAGCGAGTCGTGGCCGCATCTGCGCGACACCGTGCTTGCCGACTACACCGCGAACACCGTGCTTCTCGCGCTGTCGGTCGGCTGCATCACGGCGATCATCGGCGTCGCCACCGCATGGACGGTGGCAACCCGCGACTTTCCTGGTCGTCGGATCCTGTCGTGGGCATTGGTGTTGCCCCTCGCGGCACCAGCCTACGTCGTCGCCTACGTGTATACGGACCTGCTGGAGTTCGCCGGCCCCGTGCAGCAGACGCTGCGTGCGGTCACGGGTTGGACGGCCGGCGACTACCCGTTCCCGGCGATCCGCTCCCTGCCTGGTGCGGCCATCGTCCTGGGTCTCGTGCTGTATCCCTACGTGTACGTCCTTGCGAGGACCGCCTTCATGACGCAGGCGTCGTCGTTGTTCGAAGCGGCCCGGGTGCTTGGCGCGTCGCGCCGACGGGCGTTCGCCCGCGTGGCCTTGCCGGCGGCGCGCCCGGTCGTCGCCGGGGGCGTGGCGTTGACCATGATGGAGGCCGTCGCCGACTACGGTGTCGTCGACTACTTTGGCGTATCGACCTTCACCACGGGAATCTTCCGCACGTGGTTCGCCCTCGGCGACCGGGTCGCCGCACTCCAACTCGCGGCTTGCCTGTTCGTCGTCGCCGCGTTCCTGGTGTTCGCCGAACATGCCGCCCGGCGGGGCCGGTTCAGCAATCCCGTGGCGCGGGATGTCGCGGCGCTGCTGGTACCGATTCGCGGCGTCCGAGCGGCACTCGCCACCGTCGGTTGCGCCTTGCCGGTGATCCTGGGTTTCGTCGTGCCGGTAGCCGTGCTCGTCGGCCATGCGGTGGATGTGGGCGACCCACTCCTCGGGCGTGGCTTCGGCCGTTTCATCGTCAACAGCTTCGGCGTGGCCGGGGCGACCGCCGCTGTCGCGCTGACGCTGGCGCTGTGGCTGGCGTACAGCCAACGGCTGGGTCGAGAGCGTTTCACGGGCGTCGCGATCCGTGGCGCGACCCTGGGCTACGCACTGCCCGGGACGGTGGTGGCGGTGGGTGTTCTGGTGCCGTTGGCGGTAGTTGACCGGTCGCTCGCCCGGTTCGCCGGCTCGCACCTCGATCTCGACCTGGGGCTGCTGTTCACCGGGACCGTGGCGGCGCTAGTGTTCGCCTGCGTGGTCCGGTTCCTAACCGTGGCCTACAACACCTGCCACGGGGGCCTGGAGAAGGTCCACCTGCTCCTCGACGACGCCGCCCGGACGTTGGGCGCCGCGCCGCGGCGGGTGCTCCGGCGGGTGCACATGCCCTTGATGCGTGGCGCCATCGCCGGTGCCCTGCTGCTGGTGTTCATCGACGTGATGAAGGAACTGCCCGCGACCCTGATCCTTCGACCGTTCAACTTCGAAACGCTGGCCACCCGGGTCTATCGGCTGGCCTCCGATGAGCGTCTGGCCGAGGCGTCCACCGCGGCCCTGGTGATCGTGCTGGTGGGCGTGCTGCCGGTGGTGTTGCTGAATCTCTCCGCGATGCACCGGAGAGAGACGGAAGCCGATGCCGAGGCGGCCGGTGTGGGGACCGACACGACATCGCCTGTTCGACGCGGCTGGTAACATCGGCGCATGTTGGCTGAATCGATACCGGCGGAACTGGCCGAACTCCGGTTCGACAACCGTTTCGCCACGGAGCTGCCCGGCGATCCGGAGGCCGAGAACTTCCGCCGTGAGGTGGCCGCCTGCTACTCCCGTGTCGCGCCGACCCCGGTGCGTGAGCCGCGCTTGATCGGCTGGTCGCCCGAGACCGCAGCGTTGGTGGGGATGCCCACGGAAGTCGACGAGACCGGGTTCCTGGCCGAAATGCTCGCCGGCAACCGCCTGCTGGACGGCATGGATCCCATCGCCACCTGCTACGGCGGCCACCAGTTCGGCAACTGGGCGGGACAACTGGGAGACGGTCGCGCCATCAACCTCGGCGAGATCGTCAACCCCGAGGGTGAGCGCTGGACGCTGCAGCTCAAGGGGGCCGGGCCGACGCCGTACTCGCGCACCGCGGACGGCCTGGCGGTACTGCGGTCGTCGCTGCGCGAGTTTCTGTGCAGCGAGGCGATGTTCCACCTGGGCGTGCCGACCACGCGCGCGCTGTCGCTGGTGCTGACCGGCGAAGAGGTGGTCCGCGACATGCTCTACGACGGTCATCCGGCGGCGGAACCGGGTGCCGTGGTGTGCCGCGTGGCACCGTCGTTCACGCGCTTCGGCCACTTCGAGATCGCGGCGGCGAGACGCGACGTGGAACTCCTGCAACGCCTGGTGGACTTCACCATCGCCACCGACTTCCCGGACCTCGCCGAGGAGCCCGATGCCAAGAAGCGCACGCTCGCCTGGTTCGCCGAAGTCACGGAACGCACGGCGGTGATGATCGTCGAGTGGATGCGTGTCGGCTTCGTGCACGGCGTCATGAACACCGACAACATGTCCGTGCTCGGCCTGACCATCGACTACGGGCCCTACGGCTGGTTGGAGGGATACGACCCGACCTGGACACCCAACACCACCGATGCCGCCACGCGCCGCTACCGGTTCGGCGCACAGCCCGCGGTGGCCCAGTGGAACCTGCTGCAGTTCGCCAAAGCGCTGTTTCCGATCATCGAGGAGGCGGAACCCTTGAACGAGGTCTTGAACGGCTTCTCGGGTCGCTACGCCGAGTTGTCGGAGGCGATGGTGGCGGCCAAGCTCGGGTTGTCCGAGTACCGGGCGAGCGACGAGGCGCTGTGCTCGGACCTCTTCGCCCTGCTCGGTGCCGTGGAGACTGACATGACGTTGTTCTTCCGCAACCTGGCAGCTGTCGACCTCGACCATGTTGCGGTCGATCCGCTGATCGACGCGTATTACGAGCCCGCCGCCATCACGCCGGCCGTTCGCGAGCGCCTCGAAGCCTGGTTGTCGGCGTATGCCGGTCGCGTTCGCGGACAGGGCAGGCAGGATGCCTACCGGCTCGACCGGATGAACGCCGCCAACCCCCGATTCGTGCCGCGCAACTACCTGGCGCAACTCGCCATCGACAAGGCCGAGGCGGGCGACGCTTCGGTCCTGACGGAGTTGATGGACGTGTTGCGCCGCCCCTACGACGAACAACCAGGCAAGGAACGCTTCGCGGAGAAACGACCCGAATGGGCACGTCACCGCGCGGGGTGTTCGATGCTCTCATGCAGTTCGTGAGGACGATCCCATGATTTGGGATACTCCGCCGAAGAAGACTTGTCCGTTACCCTGTGCGCGTCGCCGGATCGGGTATGGAGCACTTGTCTGCGCCGTGGTCGGCGTGGCCTCGTCGGCCGCGTGCTCCGAGCACGAAACCGTGGACGGCGAGCCTGGCGGGGAGACGCCCATGGACCGGATGATGGCGGAGATCCAGCGGGATGCCGGGCACACGGCGTCGTACACGGGCGTCGACCGCATCGGCGCCGGCGTGGTCGACGCCCTGCGCGCCACGGCGCGTGAGGAGTTCGTGCTGCCGCGCAACCGCTCCCTCGCCTACGCCAACCACCCGTTGCCCATCGGCCACGGGCAGACCATCTCGCAGCCGTTCATCGTCGCCATCATGACGGAGGTCCTGAAGGTCGCCCCCGACCATCGAGTTCTCGAGATCGGCACCGGATCCGGCTACCAGGCGGCGGTTCTGTCGCGTCTGGCGGGAGAGGTCTACACCATCGAGATCGTTCCCGAGCTTGCCGCGACCGCACGCGACCGGCTGGCTCGCCTAGGGTACGAGAACGTTCACGTCCGCGCGGGCGACGGTTGGTACGGCTGGCCGGAGCAGGCCCCGTTCGACGGCATCATGATCACCGCGGTCAGCGACGAGATCCCGCCGGCACTCGTCCGGCAACTCACCGACGACGGCCTCCTGGTCATGCCGCTCGGCGCCGAACACGGGTTTCAGGAGCTGGTCGTGTACTCCAAGCGAACGGCGGAGACGAAAACCCTGTTTCCGGTTCGATTCGTCCCCCTGACGGGTGACCGCTGAGCGGTCCGACTGGTTTTCCTTTTGCAATGAACCGTGTCGCCGTGCCAGTCTCGTGGGCCTGTTGCGCTGTTTGGAACACGACACGATGAGCGTCCGTCAGTCGTGGGAGACACTGGTCGACCCGTACCGCGAACTGCTGGTGGGGATCGGCGAGAAGCTCGATCGGGAGGGCTTGAGATACACGCCGGAGCGTGCCGCCAAGGCGTTGGCGTTCCTGACCCAGGGTTACAACCTGGACCTCGAACAGGTGGTCAACAACGCCCTGTTCGAAACCGATCTCGACGAGATCGTACTGGTGAAGGACATCGAGTTGTATTCCCTGTGCGAGCACCACGTCCTGCCGTTCATCGGCAAATGCCACGTCGGATACCTGCCTAGGGGCCGCGTTCTCGGGCTATCCAAGGTGGCGCGGGTCGTCGACATGTATGCCCGACGGCTGCAGATCCAGGAGACCCTGACCCAGCAGATCGCCAACACCATCATGTCCGTGACCGACGCGGCCGGTGTCGGCGTCGTCGTCGAGGCGCAGCACCTGTGCATGGCGATGCGGGGCGTCGAGAAGCAGCACTCGACCATGAAGACCTCGGTCATGCTCGGCAGCTTTCGCGACAATCCACCGACGCGCTCGGAATTCCTACAGCTGCTCGGCACCCCCTGACGAGCGAATTGGCGTGGTCCAGTATCGGGTCGCCGTCATCCCGGGTGACGGCATCGGCAAGGAGACTGTCCCGCAGGGCATTCGAGTCCTGGAAGCCGTCGGTGCCAAGTGCGGCATCGACTTTGAGTGGGACCACTTGGATTGGGGCTGCGAGCGGTACGCGAATACCGGCGCGATGATGCCGGAGGACGGCCTAGACGCGATCCGACACCACGACGCCATCTTCCTCGGCGCGGTGGGATTCCCCGGAGTGCCGGACCATGTCTCGCTGTGGGGCCTGTTGATTCCCATCCGGCGGCGTTTCGAGCAGTACGTCAACCTGCGCCCCGTGCGTCTGCTGCGCGGCGTCGAGTCGCCGCTGCGGAATCGGACGGCGGCGGACATCGACTTCTGGGTGGTCCGGGAAAACAACGAGGGCGAATATTCAGAGATCGGTGGTCGGCTGTTCGCCGGTACCGACGACGAGATGGCGATGCAGGAAAGCGTCTTCACCCGGCGCGGCACGGACCGCATCATCCGCTACGCCTTCGAACTGGCCCGGCGGCGACCGCGCCGCGAGGTCACCTCGGCGACGAAATCCAACGGCATCATGCACACCATGCCGTTCTGGGACGAACGCTTCGATGCCCTCGCCCGGGACTACCCGGACATCGCCACGACCAAGTTCCACGTCGACATTCTCGCCGCGCAGTTCGTCCTGCACCCGGACTGGTTCGACGTCGTCGTCGGCAGCAACCTGTTCGGCGACATCCTCTCGGACTTGGGACCGGCCGTGGCCGGGACCATCGGCATCGCGCCGTCGGCCAACATCAACCCGGAGCGCGAGTTCCCGTCGATGTTCGAACCCGTGCATGGTTCGGCACCCGACATCGCGGGCCGGGGCATCTGCAATCCCATCGGCCAGATCTGGTCCGGGGCGATGATGCTCGAACACCTTGGACATCGGGAGGCCGCCGCAGCGGTGGAGTCAGCGATCGAGGCGGCCCTGGTCGAGCCGTCGGTATTGACCCCCGACATGGGCGGCAAGGCGACCACCGAGATCCTCGGCGGCGCGATCGCCGACGCCGTGGAAGTGAGCAAGGGGTCCGTTTCCGCGTGATGGCGACCCCCACGTGACAGGCTCGTTCACCTCGACGCAGCCGGCGAGGTGCGTGGCGCGATGAAGGGACCAATCATCGCGCTCTCCCGGCGCCTGTTCGGCGCGGCGCGGGATCTCGCCCCGATCATCGTCGTAATCGCCTTCTTCCAGGTCGTCGTCCTGCAGCAACCGTTCCCGAACCTCGGTAGCGTGGTCCTCGGGCTCGTGTGCGTGGTCGTCGGGTTGGCGCTGTTCATCCAAGGCCTCGAGACAGGGCTTTTCCCGCTCGGCGAGGCCATTGCCCATGCGTTTGCGCGCAAGGGCAGCGTGGTGGCGCTCCTCGCGTTCGGGTTCTGTCTCGGGTTCGGCACGACGATCGCGGAACCGGCGCTGATCGCGATCGCCGCGGAAGCCGCCAACGTGGCTTCGCAGGCCGGTGCCCTCGCGGATGACGACGCGGCGCGCGAAGCCTATGCCTTCAACCTGCGCATGGTCGTCGCCGTGGCGGTCGGGGCGGCAATCACGCTCGGCGTTCTGCGGATACTCAAGGGCTGGCCCATCCACTTGCTGATCATCGGCGGCTACATCCTTGTCACGGTGATGACTGCGTTCGCGCCGGACGAGATCGTTGGTGTGGCCTACGACTCCGGCGGGGTGGCGACCAGCACCATCACGGTGCCGCTCGTCACCGCGCTCGGCGTGGGGCTCGCAGCTTCCATCGACGGCCGCAACCCAATGGTGGACGGGTTTGGACTGATCGCCTTCGCCTGCCTCTCGCCGATGATCTTCGTGCTCGGCTACGGCATGGTGATCTGAGGCCATGGAATTCCTCGCGGACTTCGTGGACACGGCGCTCGGGACGGCGGTCGACGTCTTGCCGATCGCGGTGATCCTCGTCGTATTCCAGGTGGCGGTTCTCAGGCGTCGGGTCCCGAACCTCGGACAAATCCTGTCGGGGTTCGTTGCGGTGCTGCTCGGCCTCACCCTGTTCCTGATCGGCCTCGAACAAGCGCTCTTCCCCATCGGGGAGACTATGGCGCGGCAGCTCGCCGCCCCTGAAGCCATGGGCGCGGCGGAGGTGGCGAGCGGGACACAGGTGGACTGGCGCGACTACATGCTCGTGTATGCCTTCGCCGCCGCCATCGGCTTCGCCACCACCATCGCGGAGCCGCCGCTGATCGCGGTGGCGCTGAAGGCGGAGGAGGCGTCCGGCGGGGCGATCGGGTCGTGGGGGCTTCGTATCGCCGTGGCTATCGGGGTGGCGGTGGGCGTGTCGCTCGGCGCGTTTCGCATCGTCACGGGCACGCCGCTCGCGTGGTACATCATCGCGGCGTATGCCGTGGTCATCGTGCAGACCTTCCGCTCGAGCCGCTCGATCGTCCCGCTCGCCTACGACAGCGGCGGCGTGACGACGTCGACGGTCACGGTACCGGTTGTGGCGGCGCTCGGTCTCGGCCTGGCCGCCAACGTGCCCGGCCGCAACCCCCTCATCGACGGGTTCGGACTCATTGCGTTCGCAAGCGTGTTCCCTATCATGTCGGTACTTGGCTACAGCATGGCGACGTCCTGGCTGAACCGCGTCCGCCAGGCTAGACGTTCCGGGGAGGAGGCGACATGAAGCTGAAACTGATTGTTGCGCTGGTCGACGACGCGCGCACCGACGCAGTGATCAAGGCAGCTAGAGCGGCCGGGGCAACCGGCGCCACGATCATTAACGGCGTCCGCGGTGAGGGACTAATACCCAAAAAGACATTCCTTGGGCTCGACCTCTGGGAGACCCGCAACGTCGTGCTCTTCGTCGTCTCCGCCGCCCGCGCGGAGGAGATTCTCGCCAGCATCAGCAGCGCAGGTCGTCTCGACACCAAGCCCGGAACCGGTATCGCCTTCCAGCTGGATGTCGAGCAAGTGATCGGGTTGCGCACGCAGTTGCCCACTATATTGGGAACCGAGGCGGAGGCACGATGACATGTCGGCGGGTCGAATTCGCACACTCGTCGCGGCGTTACCAATCGTTCTTGTGACCCTCTTGCCGATGCGCGATGGCTTGGCGGAGCCGTCGAGCTTGGCTGCCGCGGCCCGGAGTTTTCTTACCGCCCTTGCCGAGGATCAACGGGATGTCGCGTCGTGGGAATTCGATCACCCGGAACGCGAGACGATCCGCTTCGCGCCGGTACGCCTCGAAGGGGCGCGACACGGCCATCTCGAACCCCGCGCCAAGGCCAAGGGCGAGGATCTTCTCGCCCGGCTGATGTCCCCAAAGGGGCACGAGAAGTCCAAGGCGATTCGACTATTGGAACGCGACCTGCGGGTGCTGGAATCCGGTTGGGATCAGATCAACGACTTCAGGGATCCCGAGCGCTACCACTGGGCGTTCTTCGGCGAACCGGCGGCGGATTCGAACTGGGGCTTTCGTTTCGAGGGGCACCACCTGTCCATCAACGTCACCGCGGCACCGGGGCGGGTCGCCTCGACCCTGCCGCTGTTTCTTGGCGCGAGGCCGCGCCTCGCGTCTCGTGGCATGCCGTCGGCGGGCGTCGCCGCCCTCGGCGTGGAGGAGCGTTTGGTTCGGCAGCTGTATCGAAGTCTCGCGAGAGACCAGTTGGAAGCCGCGACGCTGCCCTACAAGGGGGAGCGCGGACACATGCTGGGTCAGGTCGCGACACTCGCCGACCCGCAGCCCAAAGGCTTGCCGCGGTTAGCGATGACGGCCAACCAGCAGGCGTTGCTCGACGAATTCCTGGCGCTCTTCACAGGTCTTTGGAACGACGAAATCGCCGCGGCGCGTGAAGCCGAGGTGGCGGCGGCGCGGGACGGCATGCACTTCGCCTTCGCGAGCCTCGACGAGCCGCCCCACCACCCGTTCTACGTCCGCGTGTCCGGCCCCGGCCTACTCATCGAAATCGACAATACCGAGGATGGCGATCACCTGCACGCCGTCTGGCACCGCCCCGGCTCGGACTTCGGCCGGGACCTGATGACGGCGCATGTCGAACGTCATCACCCCGGTCTCCCGGGCCCGAACTTAGCCGCTGTTCGCAAGTGATTGGAGCAACGCCGTCGACCTGGCGAAGGAACCGCGGCTGTCGTCGCCGGCCGGGTAGACGCTGGCGATCACCTCGGTGGCGCCCGCGTCGAAGTATGCCTTGAGTTCGGCGGTGACCTCGTCCTCGTTGCCCACCACGGCGATCTCGCCGGCCTGATCCAGACCCTCCGCGGTCAGTTGGCGCCGGTAGTTGGGCAGTTGACCGTAGCCGGCGAAGATCTGCACGGCCCGGGCCGTGGCCTGGGCCTTGTCGTCGTGCACACAGACGGGCAGGGCGACGACTACCCGCGGCGGTTCGCGCCCAGCATCCGCCGCGGCCTTGGTGATACGCGGCGCGGTGTGCTCGGCGATGGTGTTCCTACCCACCATCCAGGTCACCGTACCGTCGGCCACCTCGCCGGCCGCCTTCAACATCAATGGGGCAAGCGCGGAGACGACCACCTTGAAGGGCGCGGCATCGGGACACGCGAAACCGGTGCGTACCCGGTACATCTCGCCTTGGAAGTCCACGCGTCCTTCGTCGCCGAGCGCCTTGAGCACGCTGACGTACTCGCGCATGTGTAGGGCGGGGCGATCGTAGGCCAGCCCCAGCGCTTCGATGCCGGGCGCGTGTGACGGGCCGACGCCGAGGACCAGTCGGCCCCCGCAAAGGGCATTCACCGTCGCGGCCTGCTGGGCGAGAGCACTCGGATGACGGGGGTAGCTCGGCACCACCGCCGTGCCCAGTTCGATGCGGCCGGTCCGCTGTCCGGCGAGTGCCAGCATGGTGAGCGCGTCGAAGGTGCCGACCTGGGGTGTCCAATAGCTGGAAAACCCCTGCTCCTCCTTCTCGACGACTTCGTCGAGAAGGCTCGAAAGCGGCTTGCCGCGCCTGACGTTGCCACCGTAGATTCCGATTCTCATCACTTCTCCTTGTTGCTGTATGCGCCGACGGTTCGTCGCCGGGGCTCATCAAAGGGGAGCGATGATAGCGCCCCCGGACCCCGGCTGGGCGCTTGTGCATCGATGACGGCTACTCGACCGAACCGGAACTGGCCCTTGCGCCCAAGGCGCACCAATACGGTGCTAAGATGCGCCGTTTTGGGGCGCAGCCATCGCATCCGGCGACGGTTCGTGCTCGGTGGATGGTGTAGGGAACGGGGTTCGGGCAACTTCGCGCACGCTGGCGCAATTGTTGCATTCCCCGTAGCGGCAACGAGCCGTGAGAGGCGTTGCGCCCGGCTCCGAATGCACGGCCCCGGGCAGGCAGGGCACCAGAACGGTTCGGACTCCGGTCGCCTCGGGGCGATCGATTGATGTTCGACTAAGGAGAGATTGAAGGGATGAAAAGCAAGTTGGAGTACATCTGGCTGGACGGGATTCAGCCGACCCAGAGCCTGCGCAGCAAGACGCGGGTGGAGAGGGACTTCGGCGGAACGCTGGAGGAGTGTCCGATGTGGAACTTCGACGGCAGTTCCACCGCCCAGGCCGAGGGCAACTCGTCGGACCTGCTGCTCAAGCCGGTGTCGATCTTCCCGGATCCGGCGCGCACCAACGGCTACCTCGTCATGACCGAGGTGCTCAACGCCGACGGCACCCCCCACGAGTCCAACGGTCGCGCCACGATTGAGGACGACGATGACGACTTCTGGTTCGGCTTCGAACAGGAGTACTTCCTCTGGGACACCAGTACGAACCTGCCTCCGGGTTTTCCGGCAGGTGGCTACCCGGGACCGCAGGGCGCCTACTACTGCTCCGTCGGGGCGCGCAACGCCTTCGGACGCGAGTGCATCGACCAACACCTGGATGCCTGCCTCGACGCAGGCATCAACGTCGAGGGCATCAACGCCGAAGTCGCGGCCGGGCAATGGGAGTTCCAAGTGTTCGCCAAGGGTGCTGCGCGCGCCGGCGACGAGACCTGGATGGCGCGCTATATCGCGGAGCGCACCGGGGAGAAGTACGGCTACGCGGTCAACTGGCACCCGAAACCGGTGCTCGGCGACTGGAACGGCTCCGGCATGCATGCCAACTTCTCGAACGGCGTCATGCGTGAATCCGGTGACGAGGAAACGTTCACCCGGATCTGCGAGCACTTCGGCACGCAGATCGAGCGGCACATCGCCGTGTACGGCGCCGACAACGATCAGCGCTTGACTGGACTGCACGAAACGCAGTCCATCGACAAGTTCAACTACGGCATCGCAGACCGCGGCGCATCCATCCGCATTCCTATCGTCACCATCGAGGCGGGCTGGAAGGGACGACTGGAAGACCGCCGCCCGGCTTCCAATGCGGACCCTTACAAGGTCGCCGCGGCCATCGTGAAGACCACGAAGGAGGCGCTGGCGTAGGAGCGACCCTAACGCGTCGCGTAGCGACGCGCGCGCGGTCGCCCCTCTTGCGGCACGGCGGGATCGACGGAACGGGTGGCACCTGCGGCTCGCTCGCGTGGTGCCATGCCGCGTGACGGGGCGGTCAAGACGCCGTTGCCCATGGCCATCACCATGGGCGACGCCAGCGGCGTCGGACCGGAAATCCTGTTGCGACGGTTCGCGGCGGGCCAGCTGGGGGACGACGTTCTCGTCTACGGCGATGCGACGATCCTCGAGGCGGGTGCACGGCTTCTCGATCTGCACGTCCCCCTGCACGGCATCGACCGACCCGCCGCTGCTAAGCCATCGCGCCTGAACGTCGTCGACCTCGGCAGTTTGACGGCCGAGGATCTGACCCCGGGAGTGCTCAACCCGAAGGCGGGGGAGGCCGCGCGCGACTATGTCGAGGCGGCCACGCACGCCGCCCTGGCGGGCGACGTGGCCGGCGTGGTCACGCTGCCCGTCAACAAGGAAGCGACCCGCGTCTCCACCCCCGGCTTCGTCGGACACACGGAGTTCATTGCCGAACTCTGCGGCACGCACGACTTCGCCATGATGTTGACCACACCCGAAGTGGCCGTGAGTCATGTGAGCGCCCACGTGCCGCTCCGGGAGGCCATCGGTCTCGTGACGGCGGAACGCATCGGAACCGTGACCCGTCTCACCCACGAAACCCTCGCCCGCCTGGGCAATCCGCCACGAATCGCGATCTGTGGCCTCAACCCCCACGCCGGCGAAGGCGGTCTGATCGGGGTCGAGGACCGGGAGATCATTACGCCCGCCATCGACGCGGCGCGTCGCCGAGGATTCGACGTCTCCGGGCCTCACCCGGCGGATACGGTTTTCCACCAGGCCATTCGCCAGGACCGATTCGATGCCGTCGTCTGCATGTACCACGATCAAGGACACGCGCCGATGAAGCTCATGAGTTTCGAAACCGCCGTGAACGTGACCATCGGTCTACCGATCGTGCGCACCTCGGTGGATCACGGCACGGCCTTCGACATCGCCTGGCGGGGCAAGGCGTTCACGGGCTCGCTGAAGGCGGCGTTAGATTGGGCCTGGAGGCTGATCGACGACTAGACGTAGTGCAGCCAGTGGTCGTATTGCGGTAGCTCGCCGCGAACCGCCGCCTGGTACGTCTCGCGAAACAGCGTGGTGACCGGCCCGGTGCACGCATTGCCGACCGCGCGCCCATCGATGCGGACCACCGGCCAGACGCCGGCAGAGGTTCCTGACAGCAGCACCTCGGAGGCGGTGGACAACTCTTCGACCGCGATGTCGCGTTCGACACACGACCGGCCAATCGCGGGTGCCAGAGCGATGACGGAGTCGCGGGTGATGCCGAGGAGCACCTTGCTGGCGGGAGGCGTTGCCAACACCCCGTCGGAATCCACCATGAACAGGTTGGCCGTGGGACCCTCGGTGACGTTGCCGTGCTCGTCGAGCAGCACTATGTCGTCGAAGCCCTCGTCCCGAGCGCGCCACTTGGCTGTCATGGCGGCGGTGTAGTTGGCGGCCACCTTGGCGTGGGGTGGAATGACGTCCTCCCGACGGCTCGACTTTTCGCGTTCGATCTTCAGCGACACGGCCTCCCGGCGTCGACGCCGGCGTTCGGTGTTGGGCACGGCCAGATCGCGGTCGCTATCGTAGGCGGCGATGAACACGGCGACATGGGGATTCTCGGGGATCAGTTCGGCTTCGATGGACGGCATCAGCGCACTGATCTTGATGGACTTGGCGCCTGGATTGCGGCGCACGGTCTCGGCGCAGCCTTCGATCAGTTCGTCGACCGCATAGCCGAGGGGCAGACCGACAATACGGCAGGTCGTGGCCAGGCGTTCGATGTGGTCGCGCAGGCGGAAGATCGCGGTGCCCCGTCGGGCCTCGTGGACACTGATGTAGTCGAACGCCAGCGAACCCCGTTGCAGGCTCTGCGCCAGCACGTGGACCGTGGCGTCTTGCCAGGCGATGAACTCGCCGTCGCGCCAGATTTCCCGGTCGGTCATCCCCAGACGCCCGCGGTGAAGGATATGCGGCCGTCATTGTATTCGAGGCCGGGTTCGCGGTCGTCGGCGAGCAGCTCCGGGCCGTCAAGGTCGACGAAGCGGGCATCGTGGGCCAGCAGCAGCGCCGGCGCCATCGAAAGCGAGGTGGCGACCATGCAGCCGACCATGATGTCGAGGCCGAGGGCGCGCGCCTCGTCGGCGAGCGCCAGGGCGCGGGTCAGCCCGCCGGTCTTGTCCAGCTTGATGTTGACGATCTGATAGCGGGCCGCGAGCGTCGTTAGGTTGGAACCGTCGCGGATGCTCTCGTCGGCGGCGAGGGGGACCGGCGAGCGGAACCCGGCAAGTTCGTCGTCGTCATTCTCGGCCAGCGGCTGTTCGATCAGCTCCACGCCAGCATCGACGGCGGGGGTGACGAATCGCTGCAGGTCGCCGATGGTCCACCCCTCGTTGGCGTCCACGATCAGACGGGTATCCGGTGCCCGGGCGCGTACCGCGTGGAGTCTCTCAATATCGGCCGCCACATCGTTGGAACCGAGTTTGATCTTGAGCAGCGGCCGCCGACGATTGGCGCGAGCCTGCTCGGCCATGGCCGCCGAGTGGTCAAGCGATACCGTGAACGCGGTGACGGCGTCGACGGGCTCGGTGCCGCCCGCGAGATGCCATGCGGGTCTGCCGCTGCGCTTGGCTTCGAGATCCCACAGCGCGCAGTCGATGGCGTTGCGGGCCGGGCCGGGAGGCAGGGCATCGAGAAGTTCCTGTCTGTCGAACGGGCCCTGGAAGTCATTGACGTTGGCGGCGACGGTGGCCGGATCGTCCCCGTAGCGAGGGTAGGGGACGCACTCGCCGCGTCCCTCGAACGTACCGTCGTTGATGGCGGCGACGACGACCTCGGCGGTCCGCTTCGTGCCGCGTGCCGTGGTGAAGGGTCGGGCGATGGGCCAGCGTTCGACAGCGGCCGTCGCCCTCACGCGAGTAGCTCGTCGACGACGGCTTCGGCCCCAAAACGAAGCGGATCGCAAACCGGAAAACCGAAGTCTCGACCTGTCTGCTCCATTGCCCGTTTCGCGGCACTGTTGGCCATCGCGACGGTGTTGAGGGCGATGCCGACGCAGCGAACGGCTGTATTGGTCAGTTTGCCCAAGGCGAGGGTCTGCTCGATGACTTCGCCGATACTTGCGATCGCCACATCGACGTTGCGCATGGTCGTCCGGGTTGGTTCATGGCAGACGACGACGGCGTCGGGCTGGGAGCCGTGCAGCAGGGCGAGGCTGACGCCCGCGAACGAGGGGTGGAACAGGGATCCCTGGCCTTCGACGATGTCCCAGTGACCGGGATCGTTGTCGGGGGACAGCATCTCCGCGGCGCCGGCGGCGAAGTCGGAGACCACAGCGTCGATGGGAACCCCCGACCCGGCGATCAGGATGCCCGTCTGCCCGGTGGCGCGGAAATCCGCGGCTACCCCTCGTCGGATCAGTTCGCGCTCAATGGCCAGCGCCGCATACTTCTTGCCCACCGAGCAGTCGGTGCCGACGGTGAGCAAGCGCTTGCCGGTTCGCTTCCTGCCCGTCGCCGTGCGGAACGGCCCGACGGGTCGTCGCACTTCGAAAAGCCGCCGACCGTTCCGCCTCGCGGCCTTGGCGATTGCCGGTACGCTGGCCAGCGGCGTGTGCAGACCGCTGGCGATGTCGAGTCCGGCATCGAGCGCTTCGACGATGGCACCCTGCCATCGATCGGGAAGTACACCGCCCGGGTTGACGACACCGATGAGGAATGTCCTGGCGCCGGCTTCGACGGCTTTGCCGATCGACATGTCGGCGACACCCAGATTGGCGATGCAACCGGGCAATCGCAGTTGGCCGACGACCGCATCCGGACGCCAGTCGACAACCCCCTGGCCGGTCTTCGCCGCCAGCGAGTCCCTGGCATCGCCAAGAAAGACCAGGTAGGGGGGTTCGACATCCACGACGGATTCCTTCAAGGGGAGCACGCCTTACCTGCACTCGAAACTCGCTGGGTCGCGGCCGTCGTCGCCGACGTACACGGCACGTCTTGGATAGGCGCACAAGGGGCGGGCGCCACCGCCGTTGGCAAACGCCGCGGTCATCGTGTCGGGCGCGGTGCCGCTCTCGTCCCACTGTTCGGCGACCTCGATCAGATCCACCATCCACGGGCCGGGACCGCCTGCACAGTGGAGCACGCCCGGCATGAGGAAGAGGCGGATGTCGTCGCGGGCCGACTCGTCCCTCGCGTACACCGCCTCGACGTACTCGATACTGGCGAGTGCAGACAGCGCGGCATCTGACCATCCGTGATAAATCAGTAATTTGGCCCCATTATTTCGCAAGGCGTCGAGATTTGGGTCGGTAGCGTTCAGGGTCGCGCCGGTGGTTCGGAAACGGTGTCGGAAGCCGCTGAAGTCGAAATCCTCGTAGCGCCAGCCGGGGTCGTGTTCCACCATGTGGCGCATGAGTTCGACACCGAAGCCGAACGCCAGCGACGGCGGCAAGCCCGGTGATCGTTGAGCCGATCCCACGAGCCAGTTGCCCCAGCCGCCCGGCGCGTCCTCGCCGCCGAAGGGAAAGCCGACGTGGACGCGGCCATCCGGGGCGCTCGGACCGTCGTAGATGGCGCGGATCGCGGCGACTTTCTCGGGCGGTAGGTCGAGACTGCCGGGATCGAAGTCGCAGTCGCGGGGATCGTTGAGTATCCCGTCCTCGAGACCGTCCATGGCGTCGCACTGGGCAAGGACCGCGTTGGCGAGGATCTGCCGATCCTCCGGGGTCAACAGCGGTGCCGACAAGTCGTCCATGGAGGGATACATGTGCCGCGTGATGTCGAGGAATGCAGCGGCAATTCCTGCGAAGTCGTGGGCCGGCGCACCCGCCAGGATGACGTCGAAGTCCTCGGGGTAGCGCTGGGCGGACATCATGGCCTGGCGGCCGCCGTTGGAGCAGCCGGAGAAGTAGGAGCGTGCGGGTGCCTCGGCGTAGTGGCGTTCGACGATGTGCTTGGCGACCTCGGTGACGCGATGCACGGCAACATGGCCGTAGTTGACCAGGCGCTCGAGGTTGTTCAGGGCCCAGGAACCGTCGATCCCCGTGTTCTGGTGGCCGGTATCGGTGCCGGCCGTCGCGTAGCCGCGCTGCAGCACGCCGAGGCCCAACGCCTGGTTCTGGATGCTGCCCACGAAGCCGCCTCCGCCGCCCATGATGAACCTGCCGTTCCATTCCTGCGGCAGCCAGACGGAGAAGCCGATCTCACGGTCGATGGTGCCGGTGAGCTTGCAGTGCGGCACCGGGTCTCCGACCGCCTCGATGGTCGCGATGGCGGTGTCCGGCAGGCGAAGGTCCTGCAGGCCGTTGCAGGGACTGGATCGGGTCTCAGTCGCACCGGTGTGGCCGATGACGAGAGTGGTGAGCGCGATGGCGGCGAGATTCCTTCCCATGGGAGACCTCCTGGGAGTTGCGACACGAGTGCGATGTGTGGCGATTGTAAGCCTCGAAGCGCGCGGAAGCGCCCGGCGCGGCTTGTTGACGCCGCCACGAGCCACCCCCCATGATGGCGCGGTCGAGGATGCAGTTCTTGGGGTTCTTCTCGGGATGGGGCAGGGGATTTCGTTGGCGCCGGCGGCCCGATGAGGCAGGTCCGCGCGACACTCGCCGGTGCGGCGATCGGATCACTGGCCGTCACGGTGCAGGCACGGGACGACAACGACTGGCCCGAGGCGTGGTACCAGCCGCCGAAGACGGCGAGTGAACTCGGCATCACGACGTTTTCGCAAAGCCCCTACCTGGACGGTCGCGATCTGCCGCCGGTGGCGGAACGCCTGCCGGACGATCCGGTGATCATCGAACCCTACCGGTCCATCGGCAAGTACGGCGGTACCGCCCGCACCACCATCTGGGACTCCTGGCAGTTCTTCAACTGGGAACACGCGCTGACCCTGTCGGCGGACATGCGCAACGTCCTGCCGAATCTGGCGGAATCCTGGAGCCTGAGTGAGGACGGCCGCATCACCACGGTGAAGTTGCGCGCCGGCATCAAGTGGTCCGACGGGGTGCCGTTGACGGCGGACGACTTCTGGTTCCGCCTCGTGCATGTCTGGATGGATCCGGAGATGTCGCCGATCACGTATCGCCTGGTGCAGGGCTGCGAGTTCGTCAAGATCGACGACCTGACCTTCCAGTACGTCTTCCCCAAACCCAATCCGATGTTCGCCAACTTCTTCGCCCAGTACGGCAGCCACTTCGTCGACCCGATGCACTTCTTCAAGCAGTACCACCCGGCCTTCCGCGACCGGGAGGAACTCGCCGAGCTGGTCGAGGAGGAGGGCTTCGTCACTTGGATGGCGATGTACGGCGCCTTCAGGGGCTGGGGCAACGAGGATGCCGTGAAGGTGCCGACCTTGAGGGCCTACAAGGTGGTCCAGCGGACGCCGACGAAGATGCGCCTGGAGCGCAATCCGTACTATTTCAAGATCGACCCGGCCGGCAACCAGTTGCCCTACATCGACGCCATCGACGCCATCATCCTGCTCGAGAACTCGCAGATGATCGCCTTCCAAGCGGCAACCGGGCAGCTCGACTTCGCGGCGTTCGCGCTAAAGACCCAGGACATCCCGTTGTTGAAACTCGGCGAGGTGAAGGGCGTCAACAAGGTCCACATCTGGAACCGCGTACACGTCAGCGACGTCGCCATCCAGCCGAACTACAACTACGACGATCCCAAGTACCGCGAGCTGCTGTGGGGCAAAGGCGAACGGCGCTTCATCCGCGCGCTCTCACATGCCATCGACCGGGACCAGATGAACGAGGTGATCTACTTCGGCCGCGGTGTGCCGAGCCAGGTGACCGCGCACCCGACGAGCCGTTGGCACGAGGAACGCTTCGCCCAGGCGCACATCCGCTACGACCCGGACTATGCACGGGAACTCCTCGATGAGCTCGGCCTGGACGACGTCGACGGCGACGGGCTGCGGGAGTACCCGGACGGCTCCAAGCTGACCATCACCTTCGAGTATCTGGACTTCGAGACGCCGAAGGCGATCACCATGGAACTGGTGCGCGACTACTGGCGGGAGGTGGGTGTCGACATGCGCCTGAAGTCCGTGGAGCGAAGCCTGCAGTCCGAACGCGCCCAGTCCAACAAGATGCAGATGACGCTCTGGCACGCCGACAAGGTGACCGACATTCTCTTCCCGCTGGTGCCCGACTGGTTCTACCCGCACCGGTCGGGTTGGGACATCGCCATGTGGAACCACTGGGCGAGGTACTACCAGACCGACGGCGAACTCGGCGAGGAGCCGCCGCCGCTGGTGCGAGACCTGCAACACTGGGGCGATCGACTACGCGAGGCGACCACCGAGGAGCACCGTACGAAGGCCGCCAAGACACTGCTGGAGGCCGCCGCTGAGAACCTCTGGACCATCGGCACCGTGGGGCAGGCACCGCATCCGGTGGTGGTCTCCACGCGTCTGAAGAACGTCACCCCGACCGGCATCTGGGGTTGGGACAATCGCTGGACGCTGTCGTACCACCCGTCGACCTGGTACTTCGACGACGCGACTGCGGCGCGACGACCCGTAGGGGACGCCCTTGTGGCGTCCCGGCGCGCGATGCGGGCGGGAGATACGGGCGACCACAACGCGCCCGCCAAGGCGCGCGGTCGCCCCTACGGTGCGGTGGAAGCCCCAAGATGAGGTCGTATCTGATTTCGCGGCTGCTGGGGATGATCCCCACGCTGGCGGTCATCTCCGTGATCGTCTTCGTGGTGATCCAGCTGCCGCCGGGCGACATCGTCACGTCCACCCTGGACCGCCTGCAGGCGCAGGGGGTCGACGCCACCGAGGAGTACGTGCAGAACCTGCGCGCCCAGTACAACCTCGACAAACCGCTGGTGCTGCAGTACTTCTACTGGGCCGGCAACCTGCTGACCGGCGACATGGGTTATTCCCACCTGTATTCGCGGCCCGTAAACGAGCTGTTGTGGGAGCGGTTGGGCTACACCTTGTCGATAACCATCTCCGCGCTGATGTTCATGTGGATCGTCGCCTTGCCGCTCGGCATCTACTCGGCGATCCGGCAGTACTCCATCGGCGACTACATCATGACCAGCGTCGCCCTCGTGGGTGTCGCGACACCGCCGTTCCTGGTGGCGCTGGTGTTCATGCACATCGGCTTCGAGTGGTTCGGGGTCAGCACCGGCGGCCTGTTCTCCCCCGAGTACGAAGACGCACCCTGGAGCCTGGGCCGCGTGGCCGACCTCCTGGCCCACATCTGGCTGCCGATGATCATCGTCGGTCTCGGCTCCGCGGCCTTCACCATGCGCATCCTGCGCGCCAACCTGCTCGACGAGTTGAACAAGCCCTACGTGGTCACCGCGCGCGCCAAGGGAGTTGGCCCCGCCAAGCTCATCCTCAAATACCCGGTGCGGATCGCCATCAACCCCTTCATCAGCACCATCGGTTTCGTGCTGCCGAGCCTGATCTCGGGCGAGGCCATCGTGTCGCTGGTCATGGGGCTGCCGACGATCGGCCCCCTGCTGCTGACGGCGCTGCTCAACCAGGACATGTTCCTCGCGGGGAGCCTGTTGATGTGGCTCGCCATCCTGACGGTCGTGGGCATTCTGCTGTCCGACATCCTGCTCGCTTGGCTCGATCCGCGGATTCGCTATGAGTGACCGCCAAGAATCCCTTGGCCCTGGCGGGCAACGCGTCTTGCCCCAACCCAAGCCGCCCGCGGACTCCGGCGATCCTGCCACTGGCGCGGCCGGCCGGCTGGACTCCGCGGTGGCACTCAATCCGGTGGCTGGGACATCGGTGAGCCGCGAGGAATCCGCGACGATCTCGCCACGGCGCCTGATCTGGATCCGCTTCCGTCGCCATCGCCTGGCCTACGCGAGCGGCGTATTCCTGTTGCTGATGTACCTCGCCACGGGGTTCTGCGAGTTCGTCTCGCCCTACGGCACCACCACCCGCAACGACGACGCCATCAACGCGCCGCCGATGCGCGTGCACTTCTTCGATGCCGAAGGCAATTTCCACCTACGGCCGTTCGTCTACGCCTACGACATGGAGGTCAACGAGGACACGTGGATGCGGGAGTACTCGGAGGACACCAGCCGGATGTTCCCGATCCGCTTCTTCGCCCGCGGCGAGGCGTACGAGATGTGGAACCTGTTCGACATGGACCGACACCTGTTCACGACAGACGAGGGGGGCTACATCCATCTGTTCGGCACGGATCAACTGGGACGCGACATGTTCTCCCGGGTGTTCTACGGAGGCCGTATTTCCATGTCCATCGGTCTCGTCGGCGTGGTCCTGACCCTGGTTCTCGGCATCCTGCTCGGCGGCATCGCCGGCTACCTAGGCGGTATCGCGGACCGCGCGGTCAACAAGTCGATCGAAGTGCTTACGTCGCTGCCGGGACTGCCCCTGTGGATGGCGCTTTCCGCGGCCCTGCCGGCGCACTGGTCGCCCATCCTCGTCTATTTCGGCATCAGCATCATCCTGTCGCTTTTCGGCTGGACGGGTCTCGCCCGCCAAGTTCGCGGTCGCTTCCTGTCGCTCCGGGAGGAGGAGTTCGTGATGGCGGCACGGCTCATCGGTGCCGACACGCCGCGGGTCATCACCAAGCACATGCTGCCGAGTTTCTCGAGCCACATCATCGCCACGGCGACCCTGGCGGTGCCGGGAATGATCCTCGGCGAGACGGCCCTGTCATTCCTCGGTATCGGCCTGCGGCCACCGGTGGTGAGCTGGGGCGTGCTGCTGTTCCAGGCCCAGAACCCGCTGGTCATCGAGATGACGCCGTGGCAGATGCTGCCGGGACTGTTCGTGGTGTTGGTGGTGATGGCGTTCAACTTGTTCGGTGACGGTCTGCGGGACGCAGCCGATCCGTACAGCACGGCAGCGGTGAAATGATGGACACCGTCCTTGTGGTCTGTGCGCCCTGCTTCGCAGGGCGTTGGCAGTTTGCTGCGCAAACTGCGGGCACCAGATGATGGACACCGTGCTCAAAGTCCGTGGGTTGGCCGTTGACTTCAAGACGGATATCGGCCTGAACCACGCCTTGGTCAACGTCGGGTTCGACATGCCCCGGGGCCAGGTGACCGCGATCGTCGGCGAGTCGGGCTCCGGCAAATCGGTCACCGCCAACTGCGTCATGCGCATCGTCCAGCCGCCGGGCAAGATCGTCGGCGGCACCATCGACTTCGCGCCCGAGAGCATGGACCCGTTCGAGATCGTCTCGCTGGGCAAACGCGATCCGCGGCTGCAGGAACTGCGTGGCGGCCTCATCAGCATGGTCTTCCAGGAGCCGATGACCGCGTTGTCGCCGGTCTACACCGTCGGCAACCAGGTGGCCGAAGCCATCCTCTGCCACCGCAAGGTGGGTCGCCAGCAGGCGTGGAAAGAGGCCGCCGAAATGCTCGAACGGGTGGGCATCGGCGACATCGACCGGCGCATCAAGATGTACCCTTTCGAGTTCTCGGGCGGAATGCGCCAACGTGTGGTGATCGCCATGGCGCTGGTGTGCCACCCGGAAATACTGATTTGCGACGAGCCCACCACTGCGCTCGACGTCACGGTTCAGGCGGAAATTCTTACCCTGATCAAGGATCTGCAGAAGGAACTTAGCAACTCCGTTCTGTTCATCACGCACGACATCGGCGTGGTGGCGCAACTCGCCGACCAGGTCGTGGTGATGTACCAGGGTCGCGTGGTCGAGATCGGCACGGTGCGCCAGGTGCTGAAAGACCCCATGCACCCCTACACCAAGGGCCTCCTGGCGGCCATCCCGGGGCTTGCGCCGAAAGGCGAGCCGCTGGCCACCATCGCCAGCGTGGTCGGCGACACGGACATTTCAAGGCCCTATCCGCTGATCTCGCTCCCCGATGGACGCCAGGTGAGTATGCCTCGGGAGCAGATACCGGGGGCGGTCGAATGAGCGAGGCTACCGCCAACGGGTCCTTGCTTGAGGTTAAAGGTCTGTCGAAGTTCTACGACGGCGTGCCGGCTGTAGAGGACGTCTCCTTCCACGTGCAGCGCTCGGAGACCCTCGGCATCGTCGGCGAGTCCGGCTCCGGCAAGACGACGCTGGTGCGGGCGATTCTGCGCGCCATCGACCCGGATCAGGGGGTGGTGCGATTTCTGAGTTCAGGCGGGTGGGTCGAACTGCAGGACATGGCGGCGAAGGAGCTGATTCCACTGCGCCGGGAAATGCAGATGATCTTCCAGGACCCGTTCGCGTCGCTCAATCCCCGCATGACGGTGCGCCAGATCATCGAGGAACCGCTGATCATCCATCGGGTCGGCAACGCGTCGGAACGCCTCGAAGCGGTTCGCGACATGCTCGCGCACGTGCAACTGGACGAGGATTCGCTGACTCGCTATCCCCATGCGTTCTCCGGCGGGCAGCGACAGCGCATCGGGATCGCCCGGGCGCTGATCCTGCATCCGAATCTGGTGGTCTGCGACGAGTCCGTGTCGGCGCTGGACGTGTCCGTGCAGGCGCAGATCATCAACCTGCTGGAGGAACTCCAGAACGAACTGGGACTGACGTACCTGTTCGTGGCACACGACCTCTCCGTGGTGCAGCACATCTGCGACCGGGTGCTGGTCATGCACCGGGGCCGCGTCGTGGAGAGCGGCACCGTGGACGAGATCTTCGAAGCTCCCAAGGAGAACTACACCCGTCTGCTGCTGTCGGCGGTTCCCTCGCCGGACCCGGATGTGCCGCTTAGGCCCTTGGATCGCCGCGAGCTTGGACTCTAACCGCCCCAGTCTCGATCTCCCGGGGTATGTGCGCCTGCTGCCGCCGGTCATCGTGGGCGTTGCGGTGATCGGTCTCGCCAAGGATCCCACCTACCGGTTTCCTCTCTTGACGTTGCTTCTACCGTTCTTCCTTCGTGGCGCGGCCATCGCCTCGGGAATCAGCAAGGAGGGACCCCCGGCCACGGCACAAGCGTTCACCGCCATCGGCTTCGCGGCCTTTGTGATCGGCTGGCTGTTGACTTTGGGCGTGGTCGGCTTCGCGGTTGCCATCGTCGGGTTCTCCGCCGAGCCGTCGGCGGACCTGCTGAAGCGGATCATGTTGTTCGCGGCGACGGGACTCGTGCTCGCGGCATGGTTCCTGTGGCCGTGGTATGCCCGGCTCGTGCTCCCCAACTGGCCCCGTCAGGACGTTCGCATCTGGACCTCGTCGGGCAACCGCTGGGACCGGGTGTTCACCGGATGGCGGCTGCAGCAGCTGGCCGCGTCGGGTGCCGTCCGCTGGCGTGGTTTCGGCGCGACGGCATTGGTCCTGATCTGCGTCATGGCGTCGTCCGCCACGGGTGTCTACCAGGGCATTCATGTGCTGCTGGCGGAACTTGGCTGCCTCCTCCTGCTGCCGTTCCTACACCTCGTGATCGTTCGTGATGCCCATGCGCTTTGTCGCCTATGGGCGGCGAGAGCAGACGCCGAAGTCCCATGAAGAACCGGTGCCGATCAATGGCCTGTGCCGCAGCGATGACCGCACTGACGGTCAGCGCTCAGCAGACGGAGCTGCCGCCGGAGTGGTTCCACCCCCCGAAGACGGCGAGCGAACTGGGCATCACGACGTTCGCGCAAAGCCCCTACCTGGACCAACGCGAGCTTCCTCCCGTCGACCAACGCCTGCCCGACGACCCGGTCGTGATCCACCCCTACGAGTCCATCGGCAAGTACGGCGGCACGGCGCGCATCACGATCTGGGACAGCAGCCAGTTCTTCAACACCGAACACGCGGTCACGATTGCGGCGGACATGCGCAACGTCCTGCCGAACCTCGCCGAGTCCTTCGACGTGAGCGAGGACGGTCGCGTGACGACGGTCCGGCTGCGTGCCGGGATCAAGTGGTCGGACGGCATGCCGCTGACGGCGTCGGATTTCGAGTTCCGCTTCAACCACGTCTGGCTCGACCCGGAGATGTCGCCCATCGTGTACCGGCTGGTGCAGGGATGCGAATTCGTGAAGCTCGACGAGTTGACGTTCCAGTACGTCTTTCCGGAGCCGAACCCGCTTTTCATCAACTATTTCGCCCAAATAGGCAACGCCTTCGCCGACCCGATGCACTTCTTCAAGGACTACCACCCGGCGTTCCGGGACAAGGACGAGTTGGATGCCCTGGTGGACGAAGAGGGCTTCGTGACCTGGATGTCCCTGTACGGTTCCTTGCGGGATTGGGGCAACGAGGACGCCGTGAAGGTGCCGACGCTCAGGGCCTACCGGGTGACGCAGCGCACGCCGACCAAGATGCGCCTCGAGCGCAATCCGTACTACTTCAAGATCGACCCGGCCGGCAACCAGTTGCCGTACATCGACGCCATCGACGCGATCATCCTGCTTGAGAACTCGCAGATGATCTCCTTCCAGGCGGCAACTGGTCAGCTCGACTTCGCCGCCTTCACGTTGAAGACCCAGGACATCCCGTTGTTGAAACTCGGCGAGGCCAAGGGTGTCAACAAGGTCCACATCTGGCGCCGCCTGCACATCAGCGACGTTGCCTTGCAGGCCAACTACAACCACGACGATCCAAAGTTCCGCTCCCTCGTCTGGGGCACGAACGAACGCCGCTTCATGCGCGCCCTGTCGCACGCCATCGACCGGGACCAGATGAACAAGGCCATCTACTTCGGTCGCGGCATCCCGAGCCAGGTCACCGCGCACCCGTCCAGCCGCTGGTACCAGGAGGAGTGGGCCAACGCGCACATCCGCTACGACCCGGCCTATGCCCGCGAGCTCTTGGACGAACTCGGGCTGCACGACGTCGATGGCGACGGGCTGCGGGAGTACGCGGACGGGTCGACGCTCACCATCACCTTCGAATACCTGGACTTCGAGACGCCGAAGACCATCACCATGGAACTGGTGCGCGACTACTGGCGGGAAGTCGGCATCGACGTGCGCCTGAAGTCGGTGGAGCGCAGTCTGCAGTCGGAGCGCGCCCAGGCCAACAAGATGCAGATGACGCTGTGGCACGCCGACAAGGTGACCGACATCCTGTTCCCGGTGGTCCCGGACTGGTTCTATCCGCACCGCGCCGGCTGGGAACTGTCGATGTGGAACCACTGGGCCCGTTACTACCAGACCGGCGGCGAACTCGGCGAGGAGCCACCTCCGGTGATCCGCGAACTGCAGTACTGGGGCGACGAACTACGCACCGCGACGTCCGAGGAACGCCGCACCGAGGCGGCCAGGAAGTTGCTCCAGGCCCAGGCCGACAACCTCTGGACCATCGGTACCGTGGGCCAGGCGCCCCATCCCGTGGTGACGTCCAAACGCCTGCAGAACGTGCCTCCCACGGGCATCTGGGGCTGGGACAATCGCTGGACACTGGCCTACCACCCGTCGACCTGGTACTTCGACGAGCCAGACGAGCCAGATTAGTAGCCTGCGCCGCACAGGCGGTTGTACCGACTAGTCGCATGTTGTCGAACCAACGCCAAACGGGGTGGCCGCGACGATGGCGTGGCGGTGGACCTACAGCAGGGAGGTCAGACGTGGGTCGGGTGTCGTTGGAAGACGAAGGACGCGAGAGTCGATATGTACGCCGACGATGCAGGCAGAAAACCATCTTGGTGCGATGGAACGATAGACACGCGTACCGGGTTCTGCTACAGCCCGCAGACTGGCGTCTACTACAACCGGGTTGGCGAGGTTGTATCCTGTGCGCCACGATGGTGAACCGCCCGACGGGTACTTCTGGAATGACAGCATTGAAGACTGGTCATGGACGTTAGATTTCTGCACGTACGACTTCTGGATCATGGAACTCGATGTTTGCAGGGGGACGGTCGAACTAGGGTTTGGACCTCTTACAGTATCTTCGGACCCAGAGTACAACGATGACGATGGAGACGAAGAGGACTAGTTCGTTTCATGCGGGAGCCGTCGCACTAGCCGCGGCGATCGTGGCAGGGAGCTTCGCAGGGGTCATGGTTGGAGGGCTCTTCGCGTGGCTCGAGGTTTCCAACGCAAGCATTGGAACTGCCGCCTATCGAGGGTCGGTCGGGTTTGTTGTTGTGGTTGTTTTCGCTACTGCAGTTGTAGTGTTTCGGCTGATGCGAAGACGGCTGATGGCTCGGCCAGATGCGCGCCGCGAGTCCGGGTAATAGTTCGAACGCGCGCTTAGGAATGTTCTGATCAAGCCATCCTTGGCTTGATCAGAAACGCAAAAACAAGAGCGCGGTCTTTTGAGGTGGTCCCACTTTCTTGGACAGGTCGCTAAGGTGTACTCCGGTGTCGAGAGGAGACACTGGAATGACAAGGAAGAGGCACCGTTTCACCGCGGACTTCAAGAAGCAGGTGGCGCTCGAGGCGCTGCGGGAACGCGACACGGTTCAGGCGATCGCGGCGCGCCACGAGGTGCATCCGAACCAGGTGAGCGCGTGGAAGCGGCAGGCCGTGGAGGGTCTCGAGGAGGTGTTCTCGCAGCCCGGATCGAAGCGGGGCGGGGAGCACGAGGCGACGATCCGGGAGCTGCACGCGAAGATCGGCGAACTACGGCTTCACTTGGGGCGACCGAGAGGACTACCTCGCCGAGTTGGAGCGGCTGACAAGCGAGGGAGCCGTGGGGGAGCACACGGACTCGCCCCCATCACGTTGAGTTGGGAATGCGCATGCGCTTCGGATCGCGACCTCCCCTTCCCTTGACGAAGACCGCCGCCGCACCGATGCGGCTGGTTTGCGGACAGGCTGGCAGGGTGACGGACCCGGACGTGCGCAGGTACGTGCGCCGCACAGTCCGGTAGGGACGACGCTTGTCGTCGCCCTTTGGCGGGTGACAGTGCCGCATAGGGTCGTTGTTTCAGTTGCGCCGTACGTCCCGGAACGGTCCGCGGTCCATCCTCGGTTCCTTGGGTAGCCCGAGTACCCGCTCGGCGATGATGTTCCTCTGGATCTCGTCGGTGCCGCCGGCGATGGAGACCGCAGGGACCGACACCAGGATCTCCGCGATCAGGCCGTCCAGCGCGCCGTCGGTACCCGTCAACATGGCGTCGGGTCCCGCGATCAGGGTGTGCACGTGGCAGGCTTGGCGGGCGACATTGCTGGCGGCGAGTTTGCCGAGCGAGCCTTCCGGGCCCTGGGGCTGGCCCCGTTCCTGGGCGGCGCGGGCGCGGCGCGCGGTCCACTCGGCGGATCGCGCCATGGTGAGCAGCTTGGCGATCTCCTGGCGAACCACGGGATCGACGATGCGCCCCGTCACGTTTGCCCGCTCGACCACTAGGTCCACGCGTCCCGCACGCTGGGGATACCACTTGTAGGGTTCCATGACGGTCGCGGTTTCCCGGCGTTCCTCTTCGTGGATCGAGCCTTCGAAACCGTGCTCGCGGGCCTGACCACGCAGGCCGTCGGCGCCACGGCGTTCATGGGCCAGGGTGGTGATGGCCACCTGCCAGCCGTTGCCGATGTCGGAGACCTGGTTCTCGGCGGGGATCACGGCGTCGGTGAAGAACACCTGGTTGAACGAGGCGTGGCCGTTCATCTGCTGCAACTGGTTTACGGATACGCCCGCCTGGCGCATGTCGAGGATGAAGTAGGTGAGTCCCTGGTGCTTCGGCACGTCCCAGTCGGTGCGCGCGAGCAGAAGGCCGTAGTCCGCGTGATGGGCGCTCGTGGTCCACACCTTCTGGCCGTTGACGATCCAGCGCTCGCCGTCGAAGTCGGCGCGCGTGGTGGCACCGGCAAGATCGGAGCCGCTCCCCGGTTCGCTGAAGAGCTGGCACCAGGTGTCCTCGCCGGTGAGGATGCGGCGCAGGAAGCGCGTCTTCTGGTCGTCATTGCCGTGCTCCAGCAGGGTGGCGCCGGCGAGGATGCGGATGCCTGTCCTGGCGGCCCCGACCGCGCCGATGCGGGCGAACTCCTCGTCGATCACGGGGCCGAGGGCCTGCGGTAGATCACGGCCGAACCACTGGGAAGGCCAGGTGGGCATGCCCCAGCCGGAGTCGGCGAGCTTGCCCCGCCAGGCGACGAGGCTGGCGTTGGGATCCCAGTTCGACGCGAGCCAGGAACGGACCTCCTCCCGCATGGTCCGGGCCTCGATGCTGTCAGGTTGTCCCGGGGCGGCCGGTGCCGCTGTCTTCGGCCCGGAATTCGCCGACGGTGGCGGCGCCTCCCAATTCCGCATGATCTGCTCGCGATGCTTGCCGGGGTCGCCGAGAAAGACCTCCGAACTCTTCGCGCGCTTATAGTAGAGGTGGGTGTCGTTTTCCCACGTGAAGCCGATGCCGCCGTGGATTTGGATGCAGTCCTTCGCCGCCTGCATGTAGGCGTCCGCCGCCGCGGACTTGGCGAGACTCGCCAGCGCCGGTAGATCGTCGTCGTTGTCCGCCGCGGCGTTGGCGGCTTGGTAGGCGGCAGATTTGGCAAGCTCGACGGTGAGCGTCAGGTCGGCGAGGCGATGCTTGATGGCCTGAAAGGAGCCGATGGCGCGGCCGAACTGGACGCGCTCGTTGGCGTAGGCGACGGCCGAGTCCAGCAACCGGGCAGCTCCGCCCACCATCTCGTTCGCCAAGGCCGCGGCGGCGAGATCGAGGGTACGGGCGAGCGCGGCGCCCGCTTCGCCTCGTTTGCCGAGTGGGCGGCCATCAGCGCCATCCAGGGCGATTCGCGCCAGCTTGCGCGTGGGATCCAAGGCCTCGAGCGGTGTTCGCAACACGCCTGCCGCGGTTGCATCCACGGCATACAACGAGAGACCGTCCGTCGCGGTCGTACCCGGCTCTCGCGCGACGACCAGCAGCAGGTCGGCAATGCAGCCGTCCACCACGTGGCTCTTGGTGCCGGTGAGCGTGCCGTTCGCAGCAACAAGCCCCACCGCGTCCAAATCCCACCCGCCGTCGGGTTCGGTGAACGCCAAGGCCGCCAGCCGGTCGCCGGAGGCGAGAGCGGGAAGTAGCTCCGCCTTGTCGTCTTCGGAACCGGCTTCGAGGATGGCAGTTGCCGCCAAGACAGTCGACGAGAAGTAAGGACCGCAGTAGAGCGCTCGGCCCATCTCCTCGAGGACGACGGCGAGTTCGGCGAAGGTGAACCCTTGACCGCCGTAGGCTTGTGGTATGTGGACGCCGGCCAGCGCCAGGTCCTGGCAAAGCTGACGCCATACTTCGGGGTCGTAGCCGTCGTCCGTCTCCATCAGGCGCCGGACTTCACTAGCCAGCGAACGATCGGTCAGGAAACGCCGCACCGCGTCCCGCAGTTGCTCCTGTTCCTCGGAAAAACCGAATCGCACGGTGTCAGCCGGCGGAGCGCTTCTTGGGCAGGTCGACGAACTCCCCGGGGCGCTTCTGCTGGTTGGCGAGCATGGCCTCCTGCATCTCGGCACCCTGCAGGAACGAGGCGTTCCAGATGGCGATGTAGTCGAGGCCGTCGGCGGTGGAATGGTCGCGGGCGTAGTTGATCATGCGCTTGCAGCCGTACACCGCCAGGGGCGGCTTGCTGGCGATCTCCCGGGCGACGTCGAATACTCCCTCGAGCATCGCGTCCTGATCGGCGAAGACCCTGTTGACCAGGCCGATCTCCTTGGCCTCGGCGGCGGACATGCGCCGACCCGTGTACGCGAGTTCGCGCACGATGCCTTCCGGGATGAGCTTGCACAGGCGCGGGAAGGTGCCGGCGTCGGCGGTCATGCCGATGTTGATCTCGAAGATGGTGAAGTAGGCGTCTTCGCTGGCGTAGCGCATGTCGCAGGCCGAGACCATGTCCACCCCGCCGCCGATGCAACCTCCCTGCACCGCGGCAAGAACCGGAATGCGGCACTCCTCGAGACAGCTGAGGCTCCGCTGCAGGTGCAGCGCGCCATCGTAGAAGCTCGCGCCGTGGCGAACCCTTGCCACCCGGGCTGCCGCGCTGTCGCCGCCGCTCCCGCCGCCGCTCCCGCCGCCGCTCCCACCGCCGAATGAAGCGAGGTCCATGCCGGCGCAGAAGTGCGGCCCGGTGGACGAGACGACGATGGCGCGTGCCCGGGCGTTGCCGTCGATGTCCTCGACGATCGCCGGCAGGTCGCGCCAGAACGCCGGAACCATGCTGTTGCGCTTCTCCGGCCGCGTCAGAACGATATGCGCGATCCGGTCCTGGATATCGACGCTGAAACTCTCGTAGGTCATGGGGTTAACCCCGACGGTTGCTTCTAGGGTGGGTGCCAATGTTAGCGGCGATTACTCTTGACGTACATCGTCAACGGACTATGCTCCGTGCGTGATTCTCAACTATCGGGGCAGGAGAACCGAGCGATTTGCGAACGGTCGTGCTGTCGGGGCATTTCGGGAGATTGAGACGCAGGCCGCCAAACGATTGGCCATCCTGAATGCCGCACCGTCTCTACACGCCCTGAGGTCCTTGCGGAGCAATAGGTTGGAAGCACTGGTCGGTGATCGAGTAGGGCAGTATTCGATACGAATCAATCGACAATGGCGAATCTGCTTCGAGTGGCCACAGGGTCAAGTGGGCCCGAGCAGCGTCGAAATAGTCGACTATCACTGAGGAGAGTTTGACATGCTGAACCGTGCCGTCCACCCGGGAGAAGTGCTTAGGGACGAACTCGGCGAGTTGGGTGTGACACCGACGGAATTCGCCCGCCAAATCGACGTGCCGCCCAACCGTGTCAGCCAGATCATTCGTGGCAAACGATCGATTACCGGTGACACAGCACTCCGCTTTGGCCACTACTTCGGGACAGAGCCGGAGTTCTGGCTAAATCTGCAGGCGCATTTCGACTTGGTGACCGCCGCGACCGAGAAGGGCGACGAGATTCGGGTTCTGCCCACGGCCGAGAAATTCGGCGTCCGGCCAGCGACCTAGGAAAGTACATTCCTAGGTTGTGGCGCGTTCACGTCTAGGGAAGGTCTGATTGAGACCTTCCCTAGCGCGGCACAGGGACGTGCCGCCAAATTCGGTGGCGCAAGCCACCGAATTTGTGAGCAAAACAAAACCACGCTTTTGTTTTGCTCCTGATCAAGCCCATGGACGGGCTTGATCAGAAGATTCCTAGCGGGCTTAGGCGGTGGCCTTGGCCGCCCGTCGCACATAGCCCGCGTTCCAATTCCACGCGACGAGCCCCACGCCGACATTGCTCATCGCCGTGGCGATGAAGATGCCGACGTAGCCGAACAGATGGTTGCCGAGGATGGCGAGCGGCACGTAGACCACCAGTGTCCGCAACAGTGAGATCACCACGGAGGGAAAGGGCTTGCCCAGGGCGTTGAACGAGGAACTCGCGATCTGCGTCATGCCCATGAAGCCGATGCTCAGCGGAATGATGAGAAAGAACCACACCGCGACGTCGACGACGACGGGGTCGGTGCTGATCCACGTTGTCACCACCCACTCGCCGCAGGTGACCATGACGACGAACGTGAGCACACCCCACCCCAAGGCGAAGTTGTTGGTGAGTTTCAAAGCGCGGCGCACACGAGAGATGAGACCCGCACCCCAGTTCTGGCCGACGAACGGTTCCACCGAGGACGATGCCGACCAGAGGATCATGTGCGCCAGCATCTCCACCCGGGAGGCGACGTTGTAGCCCGCGACCACGGCGTCGCCGTGGCCGGAGAGCAGTCTCGTGATGATGAACATGGACACCGGCATTACCAGGCCGCTGCCGATCGCGGGCCCACCGACGTGCATGATGGCCACCGAGGAAGAACCGAGACCGCGCAGGGTCCAGCGAAACAGGTGGGCGCGGGCGATCAGCGCCGCGTAGGCGATGCTGGCGAGCCCCCGCGAGATCACGTAGGCCCATGCGGCCCCGGCGATGCCCAGTTGCGGAGCGTCGAGCCAGCCGAAGACCAGGATCGGGCAGAGGATGATCTGTCCGACCGAGCCGAGCATCATGACCAAGCCGGGGCTCGCGGCGTTGCCGGTGGCGCGGAGCAGCATCGAGCCGACGATGGAGGTCACGAACAGCGGAAAGCCGATGGCGAATACCATCAGGTAGTCCGTGGCCATCTGCCGAACCTCGCCGGTGGCGCCTAGCGCGCCGACGATGTGGCCGGCGGACGCGGCAAACGCCACCGAGACCGCGACACCCACCAGCAGGGCCAGCAGGTGCGCGTGGGTGACGATCGCCCCGACCCGGACCCGGTCGCCGGCGCCGAACGTGCGCGCCGCGACGGAGGACGCGCCCGAGCCGAGGCCGCCGGCGAAGGCATACAGCGTGATCGTCGTCGGGAAGGCGTAGCCCAGGGCGGCCAAGGCGTCGGTACCGATCTTGCCGAGGACGATGGTCTCGGCGATCTGTGCGCCGAGCATGCTGACCGAACCGAGCGCCATGAACGAGCCGAGGCGGAACAGGTGCCGGCCGACGGCACCGCTGGTGAATCCCCCGGCGATCCGACTCGGCGTGCGGGCCTGCCCGGATTGGTCTCGGCCGGCGCCGTCGATTGAAGTGGGGTGCTTGCGCTCCCCGAATGGGGTTTTCAGGCCGCGACTCCGGTCAGGCCGCGTACTCGAAGTAGGCGTTCGAGACCACCACCCGGTCGTCGACCCGCGCCTCGAAGGTCACCCGGCCGTCGCCATCTGTCCAGGCGCGTATGTTCAACTCGTCGTTGAGGAACACGGGCGCCGAGAAGCGCACCTTGATGGTCCTGAACCGCGTCGGATCGCCGTCGGCGAGGGTGCCGAGCAACAGCTGGGCGCAATGGCCGAAGGTGCACAGGCCGTGCAGGATCGGTTCGTGGAAGCCGCCGAAACGTGCCGAATCGGGGTCGATGTGCAGCGGGTTGTAGTCGCCGGATAGGCGGTAGATGTGGGCCTGATTGTCGGCGATCCGGTGGGTCACGGTGACGTCCGGCTCACGTTCGGGAACGGCGATCTTGTGCGAGTAGGTCTCGCCCGATCCTTCGAAGGGTTCGATGTCGCCCAGTTCCTTCACGCCGCGCCGGAACGAGCCGTTGACCATCTTGACGTACACCTCGCCGTCGGCGTCGGTGACATTGCTCTCGAACTCGACGAAGCCGTTGCCGCGGCCGCGGGGGTGGATGCCGACGACACGGGAACGTACGAACACCGATCCGGACCGGGGTAGCGGCTTGACCATCTCCAGGTAGCGTTCGGCGTCGATGTTGAGTGGCCCGGGCGAGTTCGGCACCAGGTTGCGGTCGAGAGGTGCTCCCGCACCGCCCCAGCGGATCGAGAAGGTCGGAAAGACCGCGAAGTCCGGATGGCCCTCGTAGACGTAGCGCAGGTCGCGGCTGCCGATGCCCACGGCGTAGAGCAGCACGTCGCGCTGATCGTAGGAAATCTCCACCGCCTGTCCCCAGGCGCCGGGTTCGCCGTTCGGCAGGGCTTCGGTCGCGCGATACGTTGGCATTTCCGGTTTCCCCTCGAAAACCCGCCATTCTACGCCGTAAGGAGCGACCCGGCGGTCGCGTGTGGCAACGGTCCCCGAGGTCGCCTCAAAGGCCTGCGGTTTCGATCGCAGCGGCCAAGGCGTCGAGCCGTCGCCGGTATTCGCCGCTGTCCGCGTAGCGCCCACCGACCACGAAACGCGCGGCCCCGGCTTCGTGGAAGTCGTTCAGCATCCCGGCGGCCGCGTCGATGTCGTTCAAGGGCAACCCACCCATGACGACGATCTCGCCGACGGGCTTGCCGGCGGCGGCACAGATCTCGGCATAGTCGGCTCGGGCTTGGGGAAGGCGCTCCGGCGTCATGCCCGTGGGCAGCCAACCGTCGCCGAATTTCGCGGCACGTTTCAACGCGTGGGGCGCGCCCCCGCCGATGTAGATCGGGGGACGCGCGGGCCGGGGTCGGAACAGGAACGTCTGGCCGTTGACCGTCACCTCGTCGTTGTCGAAGCACGCGCGGATGAAGGCGAGGGTTTCATCCGCCAGCCGACCTCGTCGATGCCTGTCGACCCCGAGGGCGCGGAACTCCGGGTCCATCCAGCCGATGCCCGCGCCGAACAATAGACGCTCACCCGAGAGTTCCTGGATGCTGGCGATCTGCTTGGCGGTGGGCAGCGGCGGGCGGTAGGGAAGAATGAGGACGCCGACGCCGAGCCTGATACGTTCGGTGACGCCTGCGAGCCAGGCCAGGGCGACCAAGGGGTCCACGTAGCGACCGTTGGAGCCCTCCGCGTCGTCGGGCGGGATGGCGATGTGGTCCACCACCCACACCGACTCCAACCCGGCGGCCTCCGCAGCGGTGGCGCATGCGGCCATCGTCCCGGGCGCGGATTGGTCGCCCATGTTGCGCAGGGCGACGCCGACGTGCACGTGCTACTCCAAGGTCGCCATCAGGCCGAGAAGGTCGCAGACGCGGTTGGCGTAGCCCCATTCGTTGTCGTACCAGGACAGCGCCTTGAGATACCGGCCGCCGGTCACCTGCGTGAAGGACGCGTCGAAGATCGAGGAGTGGGGATTGCCGATGACGTCGGACGACACCACGGGCTCGGTGGTGAATTCCAGCACGTTGCGCATTCGCTCGGTCTCGGCGGCGGCCAGCATCGCGTCGTTCACGGCCTCGACGGTCACATCCCGCTCCAATTCGAGGAACAGGTCGACGACCGAACCGTCGGGGACGGGGACGCGGGAGGCGATGCCGTCCAGCCGACCCTTCAACTCCGGCAGGACTTCGCCCACGGCCTTGGCGGCCCCGGTGGACGTGGGAATGATGTTCTCCGCCGCCGCCCGGCTGCGTCGCTTGTCGGAGTGGGGTACGTCGGCCAAGCTCTGGTCGTTGGTGTACGCATGGACGGTATTGATGATGCCTTCGCGGATGCCGAAGGAGTCCTGCAGCACCTTGGCCACCGGGGCGAGGCAGTTGGTCGTGCAACTCGCGTTTGAGATCAGCCGGTGTTCTGGTCGTAGGCCGTCTTCGTTGACGCCGATCACCACCGTGTAGTCGATGGGATCGCCGGCCGGAACGGTCAGCAATGTCCTTTGGGCGCCGGCCTGCAGGTGCTTCGTGATCTGCTCCCGGGTACGGAAGACCCCCGTCGACTCGACGACCATGTCCACGTCCAGCGACGCCCAGGGCAGCAGCGCGGGGTCGCGTTCGCTGACCATCCGCACGCGGCTCCGGGTCGTGACCAGTTCGTCGTCCTCGATCTCGACGCCGCCCTCGAAGCGTCCCATGACGGTGTCGTAGGTCAGCAGGTAGGCCAGGGTGCCGTGGTCGAAAAGGTCGTTGATGGCCACGATCTCAAGGTCGTCGGAGGACTCGGCGATGCGGAACACCGCGCGGCCGATGCGGCCGAATCCGTTGATGGCGATGCGCATCAGAGTGCTCCCGTTGTCGTTTGGGAATCGACCTTCGCGTACAACGCCGCCACATCGAGAGTGCGCCGCGCGTGGCCGAGAGTCTCGTGCCAGGCGAGCACCTTGGTGAGTTTCTCGCCCGCCGCCAGCGTGCCCTGCAGGTCGATGAGAATGGACTGCGAGCAGCCCCTGACATCGGAAGACACGATGGGATCGTGGGTGACGGCGATCAACTCGGGTTCGGCTTCGGCGGCGGTGACGAACAACCCGTTGATCTCGTCGGCGGGCATGGCGCTGTCTTGGAAAGCGAGCGTGATATCCAGAAGCGAGCCGGCGGCAACGGGCACGTTGAGAGCAAACCCGCTCAGCTTGCCCTTGACGACCGGCAACGCCCGTTCCACCCACTCCAGGGCAGGCGTGGTGTTGGGGATGATGTTGCCGCCGGCGGCGCGGCTGCGGCGGTAGTCCGGGCCGGCATGGTCGTAGAGCGCCTGGTCGCGGGTGTAGGCATGCACCGACGTCATGGTCGCGTGGGCGATTGGCCGCGCTGCGGTCACGACGCGAAGCGCGAGCGCCATGGCCGCGGTTGACGCGGACCCCGCCGACACGATGCGGTCCGCGGAGGCGGCGCTGTCTTCGTTGACGCCGCAGAGTACGACTCGGTCGACGTCGCCTTCGGGTAGTGACGACGTCACCACGCGCGCCGCGCCGCTGTCGAGGTGGGGAGCGAGACTGTTCCGCGACCGGTAGCGGCCGGTGGCGTCGATGACGACGTCCACGCCGAGCAGATCCCAGGGGATTTCGCCGGGTTTCTCGGCGGGCATGAGCCGCGTCCGGCATTCCCCGGCGCCATCACCGGCGACGAGGTAGTTGCCGTCGAGAACGACCCGGCTGGCCCGTCCGATGGACTTCGCCAACAGGTGATGCAGGATGTCCGGTTGGCCGATGTCGGATATCGCGACCGTGTCGAAGCGAGGATCCTCCAGGCACAACCGGTAGATTTGTCGGCCGATTTGGCCGAACCCCATCAACCCAATCCGTATCCTTTCCAACATCCTGCTTCCGTCGCTTCCTGTTGACAATCATCGCACGAGCGGTAAGCGTCGCGGGCTGCAATGAGATCTGGAGAGGTGGATGGCTGAATATCGATCCAAACTGCCCCTTTACGGCTTTCCCGACACCCTGGATGAACAGGAAGCGGCGCTTGAATCGCATCCGATGATGGAACGGCTTGCTCTGTCCCGGGCGTTCCTCGCCGGCCACCGGCATCGTCCCATCTTCCACTACGTCAACCCGGAGGGAATGCTGAACGATCCCAACGGACTGTGCCGTTGGCAGGGCCGGTGGCATCTCTTCTACCAGGGGTACCCACCGGAGGACCCGCGTCAGCACTGGGGCCATGCGGTGAGCGAGGACCTCGTCCACTGGCGGGATCTGCCGTACTGCATCTATCCCGACCCGGAGGAATGTTGCTTCTCGGGCGCCACCCTGGTGGAGGACGATCGGGTGATCGCCATGTACCACGGCACCAAGGCCGGCAACATGGTGGCGGTGTCGAGCGATCCGCTGCTGCTCAACTGGACCAAGCTGACCGGGGCACCGGTCATCCCCATGGCGGGACCGGGCGACCCATCGCTGCCGTATCCGGTGTTCGATCCGTGCATCTGGAAGCACGGCGACAGTTACTACGCGCTGTCCGGGGGACGCATTCCGGAAGGCCCCGGGGGCGCCATGGTCGCGGCGGACTACCTGTTCCGCTCGGAGGACCTCGAACACTGGGAGTACCTGCACCCGTTCACCGAGAACGACCGCTTCACCCGGGTGGGGGACGATGGTGCCTGCCCCTACTTCTGGCCCATCGGCGACAAGCACATGCTGCTGTTCTTCAGTCACATCAGCGGCGGCCAGTACCTGCTCGGCGACTACGACACGGATCGCCAGAAGCTTGTCGTCACCAACGGCGGCAAGTTCAACATGGGACCTGCCGGTCCGAGCGGCGTGCATGCCCCGTCGGCGACCCCGGACGGGCGGGACATCATCGTCATCTTCAACATGAACCCGGGCAGGCGCACGGCGGGATGGAACCAGATCATGAGCCTGCCTCGGCGCCTGTCCCTGGGCGAGGACGGCGACGTTCTACAGGAACCGGTCGAGGCCGTGGCCGCGTGTCGGCGCGTGCGGCAAGGCGGTGGGCCTCTAACACTTGCCGCAAACACCGAGGTCGTGTTGCAGGGCATGGGTGGCGACGCCCTGGAGATCCAGGCGTCGATTGCGCCGAGCAGCGCGTCCATGGTCGAACTCGACGTGCTCCGTTCGCCGAACCGGGAGGAGTTCACGCGGATCGCGTTCTACCGGGATCGCGGCTACCGCGACCGGTCGTTCCGCAGACGACACATCGACAGCGTCGTGACCCTCGACACGTCCTACTCGACGACTGCCCCCGATGTCCGTCCAAGGGCTCCCGAAACCGCCTGCGTCCTGGTGGGCCCCGATGAACCGCTCGAACTACGCGTGTTCGTCGACAAGAGCATCGTCGAAGTGTTCGTCAACGGCAGGCAGTGCGTGGCGGCTCGCGTCTATCCGGACCGGGAGGACAGCTTGGGGATCTCGTTCCGTTCCCAGGGGACGGCCAGCGAGGTGACCAGGCTGGATGTTTGGGAGATGGGGTCGATCCATTGACCGACCCCTCCCGGGCCGCGTCGCGCCAGGAAGGCTCTTGTTCAGAGCTTCCCTAGCGGTCGTCCGAAGTGAGCACCAGGGTTCCCGTCGTCGACAACGTGCCACCCGTGCCGTTGACCACGCAGGTCGTGGCTTGGGTCTGCTTGCCCTCGATGCCGTTGACGCCGTCTTCCGCGGTGCGCGACAACTGCCGGTAGGCCTCCACCAGGAGTTGCATGCCGTACATGCCCGAGTGGTTGAACGACAGCCCGCCACCGTTGGTGTTGATCGGCAGGCGTCCCCCGGGTGCGGCATCGCCGTTCTTCCACAGGGTGTAGCCCTCGCCACGCGGAGCGAGGCCGAGCATTTCGGCGGTGATGCCCGCGGTGATCGTGAACGAGTCGTAGATCATCGCCATCTCCATGTCGTCCGGACCGAGGCCCGCCATCTTGTAGGCGGTGGCCGAGGACCGGGACGCCGAGGTGGCCGTGAAGTCCTCCATCTCGAGGATGTTCTGGTGGCCCATGGACTCGCCGGCACCGGTCACCCACACCGGGTTGGTCCTGAGACTCCGCGCGATCTCGGGACGCGCGACGATGACGGCGCCGCCGTGGTCGGAAACCAGGCAGCAGTGGTAGAGCGTCAGCGGCCAGGCGATAAGGCGGGCATCGAGCACATCCTGGACGGTGATGGGACCGCCGAAGGGGCTCTGGGTCTTGCCGAACATCACGCCCCTCGGATTGAGTTGTGCCCAGTCGCGGGTGACCACGGCGATGTGGGCGAAGTCCTCCTGGGTCGTGCCGAAGCGATGGAAGTGCCGCACCATGGCATGGGCGTACTGGGACGGTGCGCCGAACGTACCGTAGGCGGCGGTCATCTCCGCCCCGGGACTGACCTGGCCACGGCCACCGCCGCCGCCACCCCCGCCGCGATACGACCAACCGGCTTCGCCGTGGCTCACCAGGGCGATGTCGATGATGCCGGCGTGAATGGCAGCCAGGGCGTGGTGGACGTGGATCTGGAACGAGCAACCGCCCACCGACGTGGTGTCCAGGTAGCGGGGCCTGAGTCCCAGGTGCTCGGCCAGTTCGCCAGACCAGCCGGCGGAGAAGATGCCCTGGATGTCGGCGATGGGGATGCCGGTCTGGACACTGACGTTCTTGATGGCCTGGATGTGGTGCTGCAGCGACGTCACCTTGTGGCCGGTCAGGTCCTCGGGATAGCCGATGACGTCCGACTCGGCCGCGCCGACGATGGCCGCGGCATTGCTTAGATTTGTTGCTCCCATGGTCAGTTCCCCGCTGCTTCGGACACGCGCCAGAACGGAATGAACGTGTCGTCGTTGGCTTGCTCGAACTCGACCTCGACGCGCGTGCCGATCTCGATCTCCTCCGGCTTCGTGGGATCCACGCCTCGGAGCACGGTCATCATGCGGTCGCCCTCGTCTAGGTCGATGTAGGCGGTGACGTAGGGCACTTCCTCCGCCCAGCCGCCGAAGGCGCGGTGCTGCACCGCGAAGGTGTGCAGCCGGCCCTTGCCGCTGGCCTCGATCCACTCCAGGTCGGTGGAGTGGCAGAACGGACAGATCAAGCGGGGATACCAGTGCACCCGGTTGCAATCCCGGCACCGCGGCAACATGAGCTTGCCCGCCTTGGCACCCTCCCAGAACGGCTTGGTGTGTTGTCCCTGCGGGGGTATCGGTTTGTTGTAGGCCACCCTCTCTCCGTTTGCTCCGGATGAAGCGCGCTAACTTATCACGCCCTCGGGGCGGGTTGCGCGACCCCTCGACCCAAGGCCCGCGGGTTTGCCGCCGGCGTGGGCATATCGTACAGTTGTGGCCGAGGGTGGGGCTCCTGGTGATCGCATGCGCAGTCTTTGCGGGGGCATGTTGGTTTTCGTGGTGACGGCGATCCACGCCGAGGAGTGGCGGGGACTCGAGGTTGCGAAAGAGGACCGGTGTGCGCCATACGACCGTGGTGAATACGCATACCCCGGGTCCGTGGAGGCGGGTGTGGTCGCGTCGCTCGGCGACGTTTTCGGTCCGTACAGCTGTGAGCGGTTCGCGTCCACGGCGGACACCCAGGTGGAACATGTGGTCGCGCTGTCCGAGGCGCACGACAGCGGTCTGTGCGCCGCTGACCGGGAGACCAAGCGCGCGTTCGCCCGAGATCTCGCCAACCTGACGCTCGCGGCCCCGGTGGTCAACCGGGCGAAGAGTGCACGGGACGCGGCCGAGTGGCTGCCGGAGCGCAACCACTGCTGGTTTGCGAACCGTGTCGTGGAGGTGCGCCGAGCGTACGGTTTGACCATCGACAGGGACGAGGCCGACGCCTTGGAAGCGGTGCTGGCGGGTTGCTCCGCAGGCGACCGTCGCGAGCCCTACTGCGAGACACGTTCATTCGTCGTTCGGATCCTGGTGCCGGTGACCCGCGCCCTCGAACAACGCGAGGCGTCGCGTCCCTCGCGCCAATCCGCTCGCACGCTTGAGGGTTGACGGAGCACCCTCGCCATATAAGCTGCGCGCGGGGTTTGGGATTCTTTGGGGTTGCCGATGACGCTCGTCACCTGGTCTTGGCTGTTCCTCGTGCTCTACATCGGCGCCATGTTGGCTATCGGCTACCTGGGCGGACGCCGGGTCAAGCACGCCGACGACTTCGCCACGGCGCGGGGTTCCTACGGGCCGCTTTGGCTGGCGTTCGCGTTCGCGGCGACCACGGCCAGCGGCGCCACCTTCCTCGGCGGGCCCGGGCTAGCCTACATGTGGGGCGCACCGACCATCTGGGGGAACTTCCTGTACCCCATCGGCGTGTATTTCGGCGTCTTGATCTGCATGCGCCTGATCGCCACGTCGGGCAACCGCTTCGGTAACCGCTCGATACCCGAGTATCTCGGCGACCGCTACCAGTCCGACGGCATCCGGGTGATCGTCGCGATCTTCTCGCTGGTGCTGTTCTTCTACATCGTCGGCCAGCTCGTGTCCGGCCTCGTCATGTTCGAGATCATGCTCGGCATGGACCCGCTGTGGGCGTTGATCGTCACCGCCGTCGTCCTGGTGGTGTACGTGTTCATGGGCGGTGCCCACGCCGACATACTGACCGACGGGGTGCAGGGCATCATGATGCTGGTGCTGGCGGCGGTGGTGATCGTGCTGTTCGTCTTCGGCGTCGGCGTCGACGGCGGCATGATGGGCGTGTTCGACAACCTCAAGAACCAGGACCACAACCTCGTTGGGCCGTTGAACACCACGACTCCCCTGTACCACTCTTGGTGGTCCATCGCCTGCATCGTCGTCGCCCACCTGCCTCTGGGACTGCTGCCGCATCTCGGCAACAAGCTGTGGGCGCTGAAGAACACCGGCCAGCAGCGCTCGTTCATCAAGCTGGCATTCACCTTCGGGATCATCCTGGGCATGCTCGGGCTCGGCGGGCTGCTCGCCCGGGCCATGCTCGGAGACAGCCTGGACAGCCAGAACCAGGCGTTGCCCATGCTGTTCATCGAGCTGTTCCCACCGTGGCTCGCGGCGTTGATCGGCGTCGGCATCCTGGCGGCGATCATGTCCACCGCGGACGGGCTGGTGGTGTCCTCATCCCAGGTCATCGCCAACGACCTGTACCGGCGGACGTTGGCCCGGTGGTTGGCGCCGAACGCGACCGAGGAGCAACGCGATCGTCAGGAACTACTCATCAGCCGCTGGGCGACGGTGGTGGTCATGGTCATTTGCACCGGGCTGGCGTGGCTGCTGATCGACTGGAATGTCGCCTTGATCGTGTGGATCGGCATCGGCGGCATGATGGCGGCGTTCGCCGGGCCCCTGGTCGTCGGCGCGCTGTGGAAGGGGGTGACCCGCCCGGGCGCCTACGCGGGGCTGATCTCGGGATTCCTCACCTTCGTCATCCTGCACGACCAGTGGTTGAGTCCGGACTGGTTCGACGGCGGCCCGCTGGACACGGTCATCACCTGGCTCTACGGCGAGGGGCCGAATCCGTTCTCCTGCTCGGCCATCGGGGAGGGTATCGGCGTGCTGTTCACCGTCATCGTCTCGAAGCTCACCGCGCCGCTGCCGGCGGAACACCTCGACGCGATGTTCCACCCCCCGGAAGAGTCGCCGGCTTCCTGACGTGAGCGGGGAGTTGGCTAATCCGTTGCAGGACACCGCCGTCGAACTTTGGCCGCAAGGCGCACCCAAGGCGATCGGCGACCTCGAGCTGGACCGTCCGCGGTTGACGGTTCATCTTCCCGACGCGGAGACCGCAACGGGCGCGGGCGTCATCGTCAATCCGGGCGGCGGCTACCGCAAGCTCGCGTCTGACCACGAGGGACTGCAGGTAGCGCGATGGCTCAACCGCCGGGGCATCGCGGCGTTCGTCCTGCGCTACCGGCTCGGCGAACGCTACCACTCGGACGTCTCGTTGCTCGATGGGCTGCGGGCAGTGCGCCTGGTACGCCACCGGGCGGCGGCGTTCGACGTTGCGCCGAACCGGCTCGGCATGCTCGGGTTCTCGGCCGGGGGCCATCTGTGCGTGGCGGTGGGCACCCGTTGGGACCAGGGCGACGACAATGCCGACGATCCGGTGGAGCGCGCGTCCAGCAGACCCGACTTCCTGGTTCCCGTGTACGCGGTGACCAACGGCATCCTGAGGGGCCGCAAGGCCGACGAGTACACACCGGCGGACGTTCGCGTCGACGCCTCGACGCCGCCGACGTTCCTGGTCCACACCCACGAGGACGGCATCGTACCGGCCTCGCAATCGACGCTGTTCTACGATGCGCTGCTGAAGGCCGGGGTGCAGGCTGAACTGCACATCTACGGCTTCGGCGAACACGGCACCGGGATCAATCCCGGCGATCCGGACTTCCGCGAGTGGCCGGAACTGATGCTCAACTGGCTACGCCGTTGCGGCTTCCTGACCGGCAACGCGCGCCAGGCTGTCTCGGGTCGCGTCACCTTAAACGGCCAGGCGATGGGCATGGCCTGGGTGACGTTCGTGCCGATGGATCCCCACGCACCGCCGGCGCGGGTGCGTGCGTCACACGCCGAGGAGGGGCGGTTCGAGGTCCCGGCGTCACACGGCGTCGTGCCGGGGCCCCATCGAATCGAGGTGCATCACGTCAGCGAGGAGTTCTCGATGCCCAACACGGGGGCGTACACGCTGGCCGATGCCGTCAGCTACGACCTGGGCGTCATCGACGTCGGGAGTGAGCCGCTACGGCTCGACGTCGACGCGTAGGGGCGACCTTTGGGTCGCTTTGGGTCGTGGTCGCCCGTCTTCGCGCTATCCCCTACGATTCGCGGCGGATCACGCCGACGCTCAGTCCCTCGATGACCAGTTCCTGGCTCTTGAGGTCCACTTCGATTGGTTCGTAGTCCTGATTCTCCGCCTCCAGCAGCACCTTGCTGCGGGACTTGCGGCGGAATCGCTTGACCGTGACGTCGTCGTCGATGCGCGCCACGACGATCGCCCCGTTGGCGGCTTCGGACGTCTTGCGCACGGCCAGCAGGTCGCCGTCGAGAATGCCGACGTCCACCATGCTGTCGCCCTCGACCCGGAGCAGGAAGTCCGCCGCCGGGCGGAACAGGTTGGCTGGAACCTGGCACCTCTCCTCGATGTGTTCCTGGGCGAGGATGGGGCTACCCGCAGCGACCCGACCTACCACCGGGAGGCCTTCGTCGGCGGGTAGCCGGATGCCTCGAGAGGTCCCCGGAACTACCTCCAGCGCACCCTTGCGGGCCAGTGCCTTGAGGTGTTCTTCGGCCGCGTTGGGGGACTTGAAGCCGAGTTTCCGGGCGATGTCCGCACGCGTCGGCGGATAGCCCGTCTCGTTGATATGGGACCGGACGAGGTCGAGGACCTCGGCTTGGCGTGCGGTTAGTCCTTTCACTGCGCTGTCCATCCATCCAGTAAGGCTGCGATTATATACAGTCTTTGGAGGATGTGAAGAGGCGGATCAGGCGACATTGCGGCGGATGACCACTTCGCCACGGGGCTCCCTCCGCTATCATCGCCCGGTCAGCAGGGGATCGGAGTCGCCATGGAGCGTGCCGCGGAGATGTTCGGCTTCGGCGCAGATGCGTCGGTCGCCTGGGTGATCGTGTTCGCCATCGTATTCGCCACCCTGGTTCTTCGCTATGGCGCGAAGCTCCTCTTCGACCGTCTGGCGAGGCAACTCGAACGCACCAACAACCTCTACGACGACGCGTTGCTGGACGCCGCGAGGAGACCCATCGGTTGGGCGATCTGGTCGTTCGGCATACTGTTCGCGGCGGAATACGCGCTGCGGGATGCGGAATCCGAACTCGTCGCGTATGCCGATCCCCTGCGCGATGTCATGGCCATCGCCTTACTGGCGTGGTTCGCCATTCGCATGATCCGTTTCGTCGAGGGGCACGTCTCCGACCCCGAATACCGCAGTGAACCCATCGACAAGACCACGGCGGCGGCCATCGGCAAGCTGCTCCGAGCGTCCGTGCTGATCACCGCCCTACTGATGGCGTTGTCCTCGCTGGGCTTTTCGGTGACGGGCGTGCTGGCCTTCGGCGGGGTTGGCGGCCTCGCCGTGGGCTTTGCCGCCCGGGATCTGCTGGCGAACTTCTTCGGTGCCTTGATGATCTTCCTCGACCGGCCGTTCGCCGTCGGCGACTGGATACGGTCTCCCGACCAGGAGATCGAGGGTACCGTGGAGGAGATCGGCTGGCGGCAGACCCGCATCCGCACCTTCGACCAGCGTCCGCTATACGTCCCCAACGCCACCTTCGCGACGCTGACGGTGGAGAATCCCGAACGCATGCTCAATCGGCGCATCTACGAGATCATCGGCGTGCGCTACGACGACATCGGCGTTCTCAAGGCCGTGATCGACAACATCCGCGACATGCTCGTCAACCACGAAGCCATCGACACGAACCGCACGCTCATGGTCAACCTGCTGAGCTTCGGCCCGTCGTCCATGGACATAATGATCTACACGTTTACCAAGACCACCGTCTGGACCGAGTTCCACACCATCAAGGAAGACGTGCTGTTCAGGATCGCCGGGATCGTCGAGGCTCACGGTGCCGAAATGGCCTTTCCGACCCAGACCGTGCATATCGCCGCCAAACCCGATCCCGAACCGGAAAGCGGACGCGCGCCGTAGCGTCGGGATCGTATACCGTGAGCGCAAAACTCCCGCCGGGTGCCCGCTGCCTGTTCGACGCTGCGGCCGTCGACCGGGCGGTGGACCAGATCGCCGTGGAACTCGCGGTGCGCCTTTGGCAGAAGCGGCCGGTGGTCGTGTGCCTGATGAACGGTGGGCTGCCGTTCACCGCCGACCTGCTGAGACGATTCCACTTCGACCTCGAACTCGACTACATGCACCTGACCCGCTACCGGCACACCACGGGCGGCGAGATCCGCTTCAACCGCGGCCTGGAACGCGACCTCGAGGGGCGCACCGTATTGCTCGTCGACGATGTCCTCGACGAAGGCGAGACCATGGTCGCCGCGCAGGGCATCGTCGCCGAGAGGGCGCCCGCCGAGCTCGTGACCGTGGTGCTGGTGCGCAAGGAAGGGCCGTGCGTAGCCCGGGTCGACCATGCCGCCCTGGTGGCGCCCGACGAGTTCCTGGTGGGTCGGGGAATGGACTGCGACGGCTGGTTCCGACAGTTGTCGGGCATCTACGCCCTGCCGGCGGACTGGTCCGCGGAGGCGTCGTGACCATCGCCGTGATCGGCGGTACCGGGCTCGAGGGGCTTGACGGCGAGGCCGTGCCGGCGGGGGACTCGACGGCGACGCCCTACGGTCCCGCGTCGGCGATTCCGTACCGGTCCGACGCCCTGGCCGGGGCGGTGTTCCTGAATCGCCACGCCGACGACCACTCGCTGCTGCCGCACAAGATCAACTACCGCGCCAACCTGTGGCTGCTCAACGAACTGGGCGTCGACGCCGTGGTTGCCACGTTCGCGGTGGGGGGTATCTCGCCCGGGCTCGGCAACGGCGACTTCGTCCTGCCGGGTCAGATCATCGACTACACCTGGGGTCGGGAACACACCTTCGCGAACGTCGACAGCCTGCTGCATGCCGATTTCACAACACCGTTCGACCCCGGCTTGGGCAACGTCCTGGTGTGCGCTGCCGCGGACGTCGGTGTGGATGTGTCCACCGACGGCGTGTACGGCTGCACCCAGGGTCCACGCCTGGAGACCGCGGCGGAAATCGACCGCATGGAACGCGACGGTTGTACCGTGGTGGGCATGACGGCGATGCCCGAAGCGGCGCTCGCGCGCGAACTCGGCCTGCCCTACGCAGGTGTTTGCATGGTGGTCAATCCCGCCGCGGGACGCGGTTCCGGTGCCATCGAGTTCGCCGGCATGCGCGCCGTCGTGGCGGCGGCGGGACCCCGGCTATTGCGGCTTGTCGCGAGATTCCTGGTACTCGTCGATCATCCCGAGTAGCGCTTCCGGCGCGTCGAGCGGATCCACGCGCACCAAGAGGCCAAGTGCCGGATGGTCGAGGTAGTGGGGTTCGTCGCTGCGCATGCGCCGCTGCTCGGATAACAGCGCGACGCCATCTTCGAGGCGGTACCGCAGCACCGCGTGAAAGTGGACGTAACGGCCGAGGGTGACGCTGATCAGGCCCTCGAGAGGATAGGCACGCTCGGCATCCATCGTGCCAACCTGCAGTAGCAGGGGCTGGGGCGTGCCGCGGGGTGGCACCGGCTGGTGCCAGCTCCCGGCGGCGATCACCGCGTAGCGGCGCCGGAGTTGGACAAGCTCCCGGGCGAACTCGGGGGTCTCCCGGTGCCACACGTAGCTCGACCGCAACAGTTCGGTCTCGTACTCCGCGATCGCGGTGTTGAGTTGCTCGAGGGTCGGGGCGGTACGGACGGGTGCGTCCTGGGGTGCTTCGGCATCCGCCTGCGGCGCAACCTCTGCCTCGACCTCCTGGGATTCCGGCACGCCCGGGTCCATCGCCATCTCGATGCCCCGGGACTCCACGGTCCAGGCATCGGGGGGCAGGCAGGGGTCCCGCGACGCGGCGGGCAGCATGTGGACAGTCGGGGACCTCCGAGGAGTCCAAATGACGGTCACGCACTCCCCGGCGAACCAGACGGGTGGGACGAGGTTGGAGACCACCAGAGGCATGGTGTCGTCCACCGGCGGCGGTCGCCCGACCGTGATGGTTCGGCGACCGTCGGCGACCTCTGCGAGGGCGAATGCGCCACGGGGATAGCGCACGGCATCCAGCAGCTTGGGTCGGGCGGCGATCCCCTCGGTGCCGAAGTTCAGCTCGGCGGCGAGAGCCGAATCCTGGGCGAAGACCAGGACCTCGACGCGGTACCACCGGTAGCGCAAGTGGTCCTCGAATTCGGCGGCGCCTGCCGTGCCGGTTCCGAGCGCGGCGACCATGGCGAGGGCTAGGGAAGGTCTGATTAAGACCTTCCCTAGCGCGGCACAGGGATGTGCCGCCAAATTCAAGGACGCAAGGAGTTGAATTTGCACGCAAAAAAAGACCGCGTTCTTGCTCTTGCGTTTCTGATCAAGCCAGGGATGGCATGATCAGAGCATTCCTAGCGGTGCACACTTGACCACCAGCAACCCGTAGGGCGTCACGCGAGTTGGGCCTCCCGGGTGCGCCTTGGGGCGACTGCGTGGTTCCCGGCGAAGCGTTCCAGCAGTTGCTCGACAAACTGGAACCGCGTGTCCGGGTGGGGCATCTCGCGTCGGACCAGCAGCCGGTTCCCGGTAGGGCCCTCGGCGTCGCGGTATCTGAACGTGTCGGGCTCTTGTTGGACCAGGTTGACGATGGTCAGCGGATCCACCTGGGTTTCGGCCTTGAACTCGATTCGCCCGCCCCGGGGTCCGATGTCCACCCGGTCGATGCCGATGTCGGCGGCCACGAGCTTGACGGCCGTTGTCCGGAACAGGTTCTTGACCGAGTCGGGGTGGAGCCCGAACCGGTCGATCATCTCCACCTTGAGTTCGTCGAGTTCAGCCTGGTCCCGGGCGTTGGCGATGCGCTTGTACATGATGAGCCGCGCGTGCACGTCCGGCAGGTAGTCGTCCGGGATCAGCGCCGGAACATGCAGGTTGACCTCGTGGCTCGTCGGCAAAGGTGCATCGAGATTCGGGGTCTTGCCGGCCTTGATGGCGGCGACCGCCCGTTCGAGCATCTCCATGTAGAGCGAGAAGCCGATGTTGGCGATCTGCCCCGACTGTTCGTCGCCGAGCAGTTCGCCGGCGCCGCGGATCTCTAGGTCGTGGGTCGCCAGGGTGAAGCCGATGCCCAGTTCGCCGGCCGCCTGCAACGCGTCCAGGCGCTTGGCGGCGTCGGCCGTCATCGCCTTGGGGTGCGGCGTCATCAGGTAGGCGTACGCCTGGCGGTGCGACCGACCGACGCGACCGCGCAACTGGTGGAGTTGCGCCAAGCCAAACTTGTCGGCCCGCTCGATGACCATGGTGTTGGCATTGGGGATGTCGATGCCGTTCTCGATGATGGTCGTGCACACGAGGACGTTGATGCGGCGATGGTAGAAGTCCGCCATGACGTCGCCGAGCGCGCGTTTCGGCATCTGGCCATGGCCGATCCCGATGCGCGCGTCGGGTGCGAGTTCGGCGACTTCGTCGGCGGCGCGCTCGATGCTGCGCACCTCGTTGTGGACGTAGAAGACTTGGCCGCCGCGGGCCAGTTCACGGGCGACGGCTTCGGCGATGACGGCGCGTCGCTTCTGCATGATGAAGGTCTTGATCGACAGTCGCCGGGCCGGCGGGGTGGCGATGACGGACAGGTCGCGGATGCCGGACAGCGACAGGTTGAGGGTGCGGGGAATCGGCGTTGCCGTGAGCGCGAGGACATCCACTTCGGCGCGCAGGTTCTTCAGCTGTTCCTTCTGACGCACCCCGAAGCGGTGCTCCTCGTCGATGACCACGAGGCCGAGGTCCTTGAACTTGAACGCCTTGCCGAGCAGGCGATGGGTGCCGATGACGATATCGACCTTGCCTGCGGCGAGTCGCTCGGCCACGGCGTCTACGTCGCCGTCGGCGCGCAGGCGGGACACCACTTCGATGGTCACCGGCCAGTCGGCGAAACGGTCGCCGAAGGTCTCGAAGTGCTGTTGGGCGAGCAGTGTGGTGGGCGCGAGGATGGCGACCTGGCGGCCGCTGGCGACGGCCAGATAGGCTGCCCGCATCGCCACCTCGGTCTTGCCGAAGCCCACGTCGCCGCAGATCAGGCGGTCGGTGGCCTTGGTGCCGGTGAGATCCTCGATCACGGTGTCGATGGCGGCGTCCTGGTCGGGAGTCGCCTCGAACGGGAACTGTTCGACGAAGCGGCGATAGTCGTCGTCCGGCTTGCGGAAGGCGAAGCTCATCGATGCCTCGCGACGGGCGTAGATATCGAGCAGCTCCGCTGCCGCATCCCGGGCCCTCTCGGCGGCGCGACGCTTGGCCTTCGCCCACTGGTCGGAACCAAGCCGGTGCAGCGGCGCCGTTTCCTCGTCGGCACCGGCGTACCTCGACACGAGCTGCAGCGCGGTGACGGGAACGTAGAGCTTCGCCTCTTCGGCGTATTCGATGGTGAGGAACTCCATCGGATGCCCGTCGATCGTCAACGTCTCGAGGCCCCGGTAGCGGCCCACGCCGTGGTCGATGTGCACCACCGGCGAACCGATGTTTAGCTCGATCAGGTTCTTGATGACGAGATCGGGGTCGATGCCTCGCCGACGGGTACGCTCGGCGACCGCCTTGTCGCTGCGATGCCCGAAGATCTCCGTCTCCGTGACCACGCCGAGGTCGGCAAGCCAAAGACCGCGCTCGATGGGCGCGGTGGTGATGGCAAGCTTGGCGTCGTGCCGCGCGAAATCGGCGAAGCCTTCGGTATCGGTGGCGGTGATCCCCGCCCTGCCGAGGAATTCCTCCAAGTGGACCTTGCGTCCGGGCGTTTCGGCGGTCAGCAGAATTCGTGCATCGGCGTTGCCGACGAAGCTTCGGAGTCGTGCGGCGGGATCGTGGGCGCGGTGGTTGGCGGCCAAATCCGGCAGGAGTTTTCCCGCGAAGTCGACACGATGCCGTCGGCGCGTGCTCCCGGGGTCGAGCCGGGCTCGTCCGTAGCGCTTGAGCCGCGCGTCGAGGTCCGCCGCCGACATGTAGAGGGCCGCCGGGGGAAGAATCGGACGCTCGACATCGTGGCGCAGCGATTCGTAGCGGGCGGCGATGTCGGCTAGGTGTCGTTTCGCCGCGGCCGCAACTTCCGCCTCCAGGACGAATACGGTGTCCTCGGGCAGGTACTCGAACAACGTCGCCGTGTCGTCGTGGAACAGCGGCAGGTAGTACTCGATTCCCTGCGGCGCCAAACCGGCACTGACGTCCTGGTAGACGTGGCAGCGACGGATGTCGGTATCGAAGGTGTGGTGCCAGGCGGCACGGAAGCGGGCAATCCCCGAATCGTCGATGGGCATTTCGCGCGCCGGCAGGATGCGTATGGTTTCGGTTTCCGAAAGCGTGCGTTGGGAGTCGGCATCGAACAGCCGCAGGCTGTCGATCTCGTCGTCGAACAGGTCGATGCGCACCGGATTCGTGCCGCCCATGGGGTAGATGTCGACCAGCGACCCCCGCACCGCGAACTCGCCGCGTTCCGACACGGTGTCGACCGCGCGATAGCCTGCGCTCGCCAGACGTTGGCGCTCGGTGGCGATGTCGAAGGTCTGGCCGCGGGCGACGACCAGCGACTGGCTTTGGACGAAACTCGGTGGTGCCAGGCGCTGCAGCAGCGTCGTGACGGGCACGACCAGCACGCCACGCCGTGTCCCCGGCAACTCGTAGAGCGTCTCCAGACGCTCGGAGACGATGTCCTGGTGGGCCGAGAAGTGGTCGAAGGGGAGGGTTTCCCAATCCGGGAAGGTCAGCACGGGTACCGCACCCGACCCGAAGAACCGGATTTCCCCTAGCGCATGGAAGGCCGCCTCGGTGTCCGTCGCCACGTAGACCACCAAGTGGTCGGTGTCGGCGGCCAGCCGAGCGGTCATCAAGGAACCACCACTGCCGTGGAGTCCTTGCCAGTTGTGAATGAGGTGGGGCGCCGGGGTCTCGGGCGCCGGCGAAGATCGCATCTTTGTATGTTAGCACCGAAGACGCCCAAACGACCTTGCCGTGCCCGGATACGCGGTCTAGGGAAGGTCTGACTAAGACCTTCCCTAGCAACTCCCTAGCGAGGCACAGGGATGTGCCGCCAAATTCAAAGACACAAGGAATTGAATTTGCACGCAAAAAAAGACCTCGCTCTTGTTTTTTCGTTTCTGATCAAGCCATGGATGGCTTGATCAGAGCATTCCTAGGTCTGCAAGTCCGGCCCCTCGGTCAGGGTCTCGTTGCCGACCGGTACACCGACCAGCACATCGTGTTGACAACGTTGTCATGCACACCGTAACGTGGGTCCGTCCGTCACGGAACAACTCCGGCCATGGCATATGGATTTGGCGCGTCGCTGGGCGGTCGCCGGCATAGGCGTGTATCACACTTGACGAGCTTTACTGTTTCCTCGGAACTGCCCGCGCGATGCGCGAATTAGCCCCTCGGTGGACGGCGACTAGACCGCTCGACCCTGCACATGCAACCGAACGGGCGGTCGCACGCACGGTTGCCCGGCATCTTCAGGCGCTTTCCGTCGAGCAGAAAGTCGGCCAGATGATCCAGGCCGAGATCGCCAACGCCACCCCGGCGGAAGCGGGCGAATTGGGCTTGGGCTCGATTCTCAACGGCGGTGGCAGCTCCCCGGGCGGCAACAAGCATGCCGGTGTCGACGATTGGCTGGCGCTTGCCGATGCGTTTTACGACGCCTCCTACGGTGATCGTGAGGCGTCGGACGCCGTGCCGATCATGTGGGGAACGGATGCGGTCCACGGCCATTCGAACGTCTACGGCGCCACCGTGTTTCCGCACAACATCGGCCTCGGCGCCGCGCGCGACGGCGACCTCGTCCATGCCATCGGCAGGGCCACCGGCCACGAAGTGGCTGCCACCGGCATCGACTGGACTTTCGCACCGACCTTGGCCGTCGTGCGTGACGACCGCTGGGGGCGAACCTACGAAGGCTACGCCGAGTGCGCGGACGTGGTCACTGCGTACGCCACCCGTATGGTCCACGGCTTGCAGGGTGAGGCCGGCGGCAGCGAATTTCTCGGCCCCGGGCGGGTATTGGCCACTGCCAAGCACTTTGTCGGCGAGGGCCACACGACGGATGGCCGAGACCAGGGCGATGCCGCCTGCTCGGAGGAGACGCTGCACGACCACCATGCCGGGGGCCACCGGGCCGCGATTTCCGCTGGCGTGCAGACCGTCATGGCGGCGTACAACAGTTGGCTCGGTACCAAGGTTCACGCTCACCGCTACCTGTTGACCGACGTGCTGAAAGGCGCGCTCGGCTTCGATGGTTTCGTGGTCAGCGACTGGGACGGCTTCCTGCAGGTTGCGGACGATCCCGGCGAGGCGTGTGCACGTTCGGTGAACGCCGGCGTCGACATGCTGATGGTGGGTGTGGATTGGCGACGCACCTACCACGACCTGCTGCACCAGGTCCGTGCCGGCGCGGTGCCGATGTCGCGGGTCGACGATGCGGTTAGCCGCATTCTGCGTGTGAAGGCGCGCGCCGGGTTGTTTGCCAACGAACGACCGTCTGAGCGTCCCGCCGCCCGCGACAGGACGGCCATCGGCAATTCGGACCACCGCGAACTCGCACGACGGGCGGTGCGCCGGTCCCTGGTGCTGCTGAAGAACGACGGCGTGCTACCCCTGCGGCGCGACGCCAAAGTGCTGGTGGCGGGTGACGGCGCCGACAACATCGGCAAGCAATGCGGTGGCTGGACGCTCACCTGGCAGGGAACCGGCAACGACAACGCGGATTTTCCCACCGGCACGTCGATTTTCGAAGGCCTCGCGCAGGCAGCGGCGGTCCATGGCGGTTCCGTGCGCCTGAGTCCGAACGGCGAGTTCGGCGACGACGTGCCGGACGTGGCCATCGTCGTGTTCGGCGAAGACCCCTACGCCGAGGGTGACGGCGACCGCAATCACCTGAGCTATTCGGCGTTCGACTCCCAACCGCTGGCGATCCTGCGCCGCCTCAAGGAGAAGGGTATTGCCACGGTGTCCGTCTTCCTCACGGGGCGCCCCCTCTGGGTGAACCCCGAACTCAACGCATCGGACGCCTTCGTGGTCGCCTGGCTTCCGGGCACCGAGGGTGGCGGTTTGGCCGACGTGCTGATGCGCGGACCGGACGGCGATGTGGACCACGACTTTAACGGCCGGCTGACCTTCTCGTGGCCCCGTCACGCCCAGCAGACGCCACTGAACATCGGTGACGCCGACTACGCACCGTTGTTTCCCTACGGCTACGGGTTGCGCTACCGGGACGGGTCCGGGGAGGTCGGCAGGCTCGATGAAGCGGATACCGCTCTCGGTCGGACCACTTTCGACGGACCCCGCGATGCCGGTTCGACCTATCCACGCTGCCCGGATGACGGTTGACAGGCTGATTGACGAGCGCCGTAAGCCAGCGTGACCTGACGGTCGCGTTGGAAGTTTCGCTTACCGCGAAACGTCTACGGCGCAAGCTCCTAGGACTGGGTTGCGGACAGGGCCGGATTCGGTTGCGCCTTCGTGCACCGACCCCCTAGAATGCCAAGCGTTCCGGTGAGGGGACGCAGTTTCGCTCGCCGGACTTTCTCGTGCGCGCATGGATGGCAACACAGGATTCGACGGCAGCGGCATGACGTCACACCAGCAGCGACAACGATGAAGGCGACGGACATCGCCGATCCCAACTACTTCCACAAGGTTGTGGATTGTCAGTGGGCGTGTCCCGCGCATACGCCGGTGCCCGACTACATCCGCTTGATCGCCGAGGAACGCTTCACCGAAGCGTACATGCTGAATTGGGATTCGAACGTCTTCCCCGGCATTCTCGGACGCACCTGCGACCGTCCCTGTGAACCCGCCTGCCGTCGGGTGCGCACGGAGGAGAAGCCGGTCGCCATCTGTCGGCTGAAGCGCGTCGCCGCCGATCACAAGGGCGACATCTCGGCCTTCATGCCCAAGGTGCCGAGAAAGAAGAACGGCAAGCGTATCTGCCTCATGGGCGCGGGTCCGGCGTCATTGGCCGTGGCTCGCGATCTGCTGCCGTTCGGCTACGAGATCGACATGTTCGACCGGGACCCGGCGGGTGGCGGCATGATGCGTAGCCAGATTCCCGCGTTCCGGCTGCCGGCCGACGTCCTAGAGGAGGAGGTCGACCTCATCCTCGACATGGGGGTCAATGCCCAGTTCGGCTACGAGATCACGAGCATGAAGGAAATGCTCGACATGGACTACGACGCCTATTTCGTCGGCACCGGCGCGCCGCGGGGACGCGATCTCGATCTCCCGGGTCGCCAGGAAGTCGACGACCACATCTCCATCGGCATCGACTGGCTGTCGAGCGTCGCCTTCGGGCACACGTCGTCGATCTCCGGCAAGGTCATCGTCATGGGCGGCGGCAACACCGCCATGGACTGCTGCCGGACCTCCAAGCGTCTGGGCGCGGAGCGGGTCACCGTGGTCGTACGCTCCGCCTTCGACGTCATGAAGGCGTCGGAGTGGGAGAAGGAAGACGCGATGTCGGAAGGCATCCCGATCATCAACAACCGTCCGCCAAAGGAGTTCCTGCACGACAACGGCAAGCTCACCGGCATCGTCTTCGAATGCGTCAAGCCGATCCCCGATGGCAAGGGACGCTACCGCTACGAGCCCACCGGAGAGCCCGACGTAGTCGTGGAGTGCGACCACGTACTCATGGCCATCGGCCAAGAGAATCACTGTCCCTGGGTCGAACGCGATGTCGGCATCGAGTTCGACAAATGGGACTGCCCGATCCTCGACGAGGACACCCTGCAGTCAAGCCACCCGAAGGTGTTCTACGGTGGCGACTCGGCGCTCGGGCCGGAGAACATCATCTGGGCCTCGGCCCACGCCCACAAGGCGGCCATCTCCATTCACCTGATGTGCCAGGGCAAGGACATCAAGAAGGACCGGCCTCCGGAGGGCGTCAACCTCATCAGCCAGAAGATGGGCATCCACCAGTGGAGCTACGACGCGGAGCACGACGCCGCCAAGCGCTTCATCGTGCCCCACGCGGACAAGCGCAAGGCACTCGACAACATCAAGATCGAGGTTGAACTCGGCTTCGATGCGCGCCTGGGTCTCAAAGAGGCCCAACGCTGCCTCAACTGCGACGTGCAGACGGTGTTCACGGAGAAACTGTGCATCGAGTGCGACGCCTGCGTCGACATCTGCCCGATGGACTGCATCACGTTCACCGACAACGCCGAGGAGCCCGGCCTGCGTGCCGCTCTGATGGCACCCGCAGAGAACGAGGAGCAGGGTCTGTACGTCTCCGAGTCGTTGACGACGGGACGAGTCATGGTCAAGGACGAGGACGTCTGCCTGCACTGCGGATTGTGCGCGGAACGCTGCCCGACCCACGCATGGGATATGCAGAAATCCGTCATTCACATCCCGCAGTTGGGCTCATACGCTTCGGGGTGACCCACGTGACCGAACAACGATCCCCGTCCGGAACCGGTGCGGGCGGCGCGGCAGTTGCAGAACGCGCAGCAGGTACAGGAGGCGCAGGAGGCGCCCGCGTGCGCTACAACGACTTTGTGATCCGTTTCGCCAACGTCAACGGGTCGGGATCGGCGTCCGCCAACGGCATGTTCGCCAAGGCGCTGTTCCGCATGGGCGTCCCGGTGGCGACGCGCAACATCTTCCCGTCGAACATCGAGGGTCTGCCGACCTGGTTCGAAGTCCGGGTCTCGGAACGCGGCTACGCCGGTCGTCGCGAAGGCATCGACCTCATGGTGGCGATGAACGCCGAGACCTTCGCGGAGGACATCGCGTCCATCGTCCCGGGCGGCTACCTGGTGTACGACAACTCCAAGGATCTGCACGTCGGCCTGCGCCGCGACGATATCAACTACGTCGGGATTCCCATCTCGCAACTCGTGCTGCCGGAGTTCCCGAACCCGAAGCACCGCGCGCTGTTCAAGAACATCGTCTACCTGGGGGCGCTGTCGGCGCTCATCAACATCGACTTCGACGTCATCACCGGCATGGTCTCGTCGCAGTACAAGGGCAAGGACGATCTCATCGCGCCGAACATCCATGCCCTCGAGATCGGCCGCAACTACGTGCTCGACTACCTCGACGGGTCGCTGCCCATCCAGGTGCGCTACTCCAACGCGGCGGATAACAAGATTCTCGTCGACGGCAACACCGCCGCCGCGATCGGCGCGATCTACGGGGGCGCCACGGTGTGCGCCTGGTATCCGATCACCCCGTCGACATCGCTGGCCGAAGCCTTCGAGCAGTACTGCAACCGTCTGCGCGTGGACGAGAGCGGGCAACGCAACTTCGCCATCATCCAGGCGGAAGACGAGCTGGCCGCCATGGGGATCGTCATCGGCGCCGGCTGGAACGGCGCCCGGGCCTTCACCGCCACCAGCGGTCCGGGACTGTCGCTGATGACCGAGTTCCTCGGCCTGGCGTATTTCGCCGAGATTCCCGCGGTGCTGTGGGACATCCAACGCGCCGGCCCGTCCACCGGAATGCCGACGCGCACTCAACAGGGCGACCTGCTGGCCGCGGCCTACGCCTCCCACGGCGACACCCGGCATCCGCTCTTGTTCCCTTCCACCCCCAACGAGTGCTTCGATTTCGCGGTCACGGCGCTGGATCTGGCCGACCGACTACAGACGCCGATCATGGTGATGTCGGACCTCGAACTGGGCATGAACGACAACCTCGCCGATCCCTTCACCTGGGAGGACGATCGCCGGTTGGACCGCGGCAAGGTCCTCGACGCCGACGATCTGGATGCGGTCGAGACTTTCGGTCGCTACGTTGACGTCGACGGCGACGGCATCGGCTACCGCACGCTGCCGGGCACGCACCCGGAGAAGGGCGCATTCTTCACCCGCGGCACGTCCCGGGACGAGTACGCGGCGTACACCGAGGCCCCGGAGGCATACAACGCCAACATGGACCGGCTGCTCAGGAAGTGGGATACCGCGCGCAAGCTGATACCCGCACCGGTCGTGGAGGACGAGGGCCGTGACGTTGGCATCATCTTTTACGGCACCACGGCGCTACCCATTCCGGAGACCCTCGACCGCTTGGCGGAAGACGGCGTCGAACTCGACACCATGCGGTTGCGCGGTTTCCCGTTCACCGCGGAGGTGCGCGACTTCATCAACCGCCACGACATCGTTTTTCTCGCCGAGCAGAACCGCGACGCGCAGATGAAGACCCTGCTGGTTAACGATCTGCATATCGATCCGGCGCGCATCGACTCGGTGCTCTACTACGGCGGCTTTTCCATCTCCGCTGACACGATCTACGAGCAGGTCAGCGAACGCCTGATCGAGTACAACGTACCGCGGCTGCGTGCCGTCGGCGGCGGGCGAAGCGGCCCGCCGAGCAAGTAGTGGAGTTGCGTCAATGACCTACGTCGTCAAACCCCGCGTCCGGCATCCGCTCTTGCCCGTCAACGAACTCGGACTCACCCGGCGCGACTACGAAGGTGCGGTGTCGACGCTTTGCGCCGGCTGCGGCCACGACTCGGTATCCGCGGCGATCGTCCAGGCGTGCGCCGACCTGGCGTTGCCGCCGCACAAGTTTGCCAAGGTGTCCGGGATCGGCTGCTCGTCGAAGACACCGAGCTATTTTCTGAGCCACTCCCACGGCTTCAACTCCGTGCACGGGCGCATGCCGTCGGTTGCCACCGGTGCCAACCTCGCCAACCGGGAGCTGTACTGCATCGGTGTCTCCGGCGACGGTGACAGCGCCTCCATCGGCATCGGCCAATTCGCGCACATCGTCCGGCGGCGCATCAACATGCTCTACATCGTCGACAACAACGGCACCTACGGGCTCACCAAGGGCCAGTTCTCCGCCACCAACGACAAGGGGTCGACGAGCAAGAAGGGCGTGCCCAATCTCTACGAGCCCATCGACCTCGTATCCATGGCGCTGCAGATCGGCGCGAGCTTCGTCGCGCGGAGTTTTTCCGGCGATAGGAGCCAGTTGGTGCCACTCATCCAGGCTGGTCTGATGCACAAGGGTTTCGCCTTCATCGACGTCATCTCACCCTGCGTCGCGTTCAACAACCACAACGGCTCGACCAAGAGCTACGACTACGTGCGGGGCCACTCGGAGCGCCTGGTCAGCGCCGACTACATCGCCGCGGGGGAGGAAATCACCGTCGACTACGAGTCCGGCATGGTGGAAGACGTCGCCATGCCCGATGGTTCGACCCTGCGTCTGCGCAAGGTCGAGGAGGACTACGATCCCCGGGACCGCGTCCAGGCGCTGACCCACGTCCAGCGGGCTGCGCAGGCGGGGGAGGTGGTCACCGGACTGCTCTACGTCGATCCCGATGCGGCCGACTGTCACGACGCCTTGGGAACTCCGGCGGCGCCTCTCAATTCCCTGGACGAATCGGCGCTGTGCCCGGGTGCCGCGGCCTTGGAAGGGGTCAACGCGCAGTTGAGCTAGGAATGCTCTGATTAAGCCATCTCTGGCTTGATCGGAAACGCAAAGACAAGAGCGCGGTCTTCTGCGTACAAATTCACTTTTTTGCGTCTTTGAATTTGTCGGCACATCCCTGCGCGTCTTGCGCCGTAGAAGTCTCGCGCCAGCGAAACTTCCAACGCGACCACCGACTGGTCGCGCGAGCAGCCGTCAGCAAAGGCAGCCTGACCGTCGCGATTGGCGGCTCGGTTTCCCACAGCTCGATGCCGGCCGGGACTGTCGCACCCGGACGATGATGTTGTAACCCCTAGGGATTGAAGCTAATGTCGGGACTCCACTCGAGGAACCAATCAGGGGGGAGGAGTGCCTGGGTCAGACGATGGCGGCCGGATTGGCGGCTACCTTCAACTCGGCATTGTCGCGCTTGTAGTCGTAGCCGGCATCTACTTCGGACGTGCGCCTGAGCGCGTTGCGATCGACCCGGGCGTGTCCTTGGGGACCACGTCCGTGCCACCGGCGGTTACGGTCGTCCGGCCCGAGCCCGCGTCGCACAGCGCCGTCGTTACGCTGACCGGCACGGTGGGGTCCCACGGGGTGCTGGCGATGATGATTTCGTCCCAGCCGGGAGGGCGGATTGCGTGGATTTCGCCGGCACTGCGTTTCGGCGGCGCGTTCGAAGCCGGCGAGGTGCTGCTCAGACTCGAATCGGAGGACTACGAACTCGCCATCGCGGATGCCGAGGCCGATGTGCGACAGGCTCAGGCGAAGCTCGACCAGGCTCGGCTCGAGGGGGAGGCGGCGAGCGCGGAATACCGACGTACGAGTCCCGGGACCGAGGTGCCGCCGCTGATCGCCCACGAGCCCCAGATCGCCAAGGCCCAGGGCAAGCTCGACGAGATGCTGGTCCACCTCGAGGGGCGCCGGCTTGCCCTGTCGCGGACGGAGTTCTCGATACCCTTCGACGGTCGGATCGCACAGGCGCAGGTGAGCATCGGCCAGGTCGTGACGGCCGGCACGCCGTTCGGCACCGCCTACGCCAACGGCTCGATGGAGGTCGGCGCAAAGATCGCGCCCGAGGACTTGGCGTACCTGCAACCCGCCGTGGGGCGCCGCGCGACGATCATCTCCGAGGACGCCGCACTGCAGGGGGAGGTCGTGCGGGTTTCCGCGTGGGTCGATATCCAAAGCCGAATGCCGCGGCTGTTTCTGAAGTTCGACGACGACATTCCCCTGGACTCTCTGCCTTTGCCGGGTGCGTTCACCACGGTGGTCATCGACGGTCCGCCATTCGACGACGCGTTCCTGTTGCCCGAGGCGGCCGAGCAACCCGGTGGCAGTGCCTGGATCGTCGACAACGGCACCCTCAAGTCGGTGACGCCGGCGGTTCTGCGCCAAGCGGTGACCGGTTGGCTGGACAGTCCCGGTTGGCTCGTGCGCGCTTTCGACGTCGGCGACGGCATCGTCGTCGGTTCCGTTTTCGGAGCCCACGACGGTATGCAGGTGACGGTCGACGTTCCGTTCGATGGATGACTTGACGCCGGATTCGGAACGGCGCGGCTTGATCGCGTTGTTCGCGCGAAATCCCGTCGCGGCCAACATGCTCATGGTGCTGTTCATCGGCGGCGGCATCCTCGCAGCCAACCTGCTGCCCGTGCAGAGTTTCCCGGACTTCGATCCCCGCGTGGTCACCGTCACGGTTCCGTACCCCGGCGCCATGCCCGAAGAGATCGAGGACAGCATAACCACGCGCGTCGAGGAGCGCGTTCGCGACATCGCCGGGGTCAGGAGCGTGCGGTCGTCGGCCCGGGAGGGGGTCGGGACGGTCGTCGCCGACCTCGAGACCTTTGCGGATGCCGACGATGTGCGCGGCGCCATCCAGACAGCGGTGGACGGCCTGCAGAACTTCCCGCCGACGTTTGCCGAAAGCCCGAGGATCGGCTTTCCCGAGATCATGCGCAATGTGGCGATGCTCGTGGTTTCGTCGGAGACCGCCTCCGAGACCGATCTCAGACGCGCGGCCGAACTGCTGCGCGACGAGCTGCTGCGCCTGCCGACGGTCTCCTCGGTGGACCTGTTCGGCACGAGGGACTACGAAACGTCCATCGAGGTGAGCGAGGAACTGCTGCTCAGGAACGACCTGACCATCGAGGAGGTGGCGGACGCGGTGAGGCAGGCCTCGGTCAATGAAGCGTCGGGCGAACTGCACACGGATGCCGGCGGATTGGTCATCCGGACCTACGCCAAGCGCAAGCGTGCGCAGGAGTTTGGCGACATTCCGGTGCTTTCGCAGCCGGACGGGACACTGGTACGTCTGCGCGATGTGGCCAGCGTGCGCGACGGGTTCAGGGATACCGAGTTGTTGAGCCAGATGGACGGCCGGCCGGCGGTGTTCCTGCGGATTCGCGAGGCCGATGCCGGCGACCCGCAGATCCTGCCGGCCGCGGCAGACGCGTTGGCCGTCGCCAACGGCTTCGAGCTGCCCGAAGGTATCCAGGTAGCCGCCTGGGAGGACGGCAGCCAGATTACGCGTTTCCGCCTTGACGCGATGGTTGGCAACGCCCTCATGGGATGCGCCCTGGTGTTACTGCTGCTCGTCGTCGTCCTCGACCTTCGCCTCGCCCTCTGGGTCACGATCGGGATCCCGGTCTCCTTCCTCGGCGGGCTGCTGCTGTTCGATCCCTTCGGCCTGACCGTCAATTCGACCACGCTGTTCGCGCTGGTGCTGGTTACCGGCATCGTCGTCGACGACGCCATCGTCGTCGGTGAGAGCATCGCGGCGCAGCGGGAGGCCGGAAAGACGGGTGTCGCCGCGGCGGTCGACGGCGCGCGCGCGGTCGTTGGGCCCGTAGTGACCGGGGTGATCACCACCATGGTCGCGTTCGCGCCGCTGCTGTTCGCACCCGGGGTGGTGGGCCAGATTCTCAATCCCATCGCTCTGGTGGTCATCGCGGTGCTGGCCGTTTCCCTGTTCGAGGCGTTCATGATCCTTCCGGCCCACCTCGGTCACGGCCGCAACTGGAGCCGCCCGCCACTTGCCGACGTTCAGGACCGCGGCAGACGCTGGCTCGAGAGCCTGCGCGACAACGTGGTCGTGGGGGCCGTATCGGCAGTGGTGCTCCGACCGTGGGTGGCGATCCTCGCAAGCGTCGCCTTCCTGGTGCTGGCGGCCTTGCTGGTTGCGACATCGGCCGTGCGTTTCATCCTGTTCGATGCGCCGACGGACGTCGACCGGTTGCGAGTCCAGATCGCCTTCCCGTTGGGCACGCCCTTCGAGGTCACCCGGGCTGCGGTGGATCGCGTGGTCGGCGCGGCACATGCGGTGGACATCGACACGGGCGACTCTTCGTTCCGCTCGATCGGCGTGGTCGTCGGCGGTCAGTTCGACGCCAATGCGGAGTCCTACATGGCAGGCAGCCGGGACACCGTCTACGCCAGCCATCTCGCGTCCGTCGTGGCGCTGCTCGAGGACGAACCGGCGCGGTCCCTGTCGCCGAGCGAACTCGTGCGGCGGTGGCGCAGCCGGGTTGGCGCAATTCAAGGCGCCGAGCGTGTGTCCTACTCTTCGAGTTCCATCGAGGTCGCGCCCGACGTCTCCTATGTGCTGACCCATCCCGACTCGGGTGTGCTCGAGCGCGCGACGGCGGAGCTGCAGGCCACATATGATCGCGAGCCGGCGATCTATGGCACACGCACCTCGCTGGCCGAGGGCAAGCGACAGATCGACATCCGATTGAACGAGATCGGTCTGGCCGCCGGCATCTCGGCGAGAGATGTCGCCCGTCAGCTACGTGCGCGATTCCGCGGCGCCGAGGTGCAGCGCAATCAGTTCGGGCGGGACGAAGCGAAGGTCGTGGTTCGCTATCCGATCGAGGAACGGCTCGATCTTGCGGATCTGATCGACGAGCGCATTGCCCTGCGCGCCGAACCACCGTTGGCGAGCATCGGCGGTGCACAGGGCACGACGTCGGTGCCCCTCGCGATCATCGCGGAGATCGTCGAGATTCAGGGCTTCGCGTCCATAGACCATGTTGACGGAACGCGGTCGGCATCCGTCAGCGCGTGGGTCGATACGGCTTTGAGCGCCCCCAACGAGATCGTTGCCCGTCTCGAGGAGGATGTCCTCCCGGCGTTGCAGGACCGCCATGCCGGATTGAGGTTCTCGCGGGCGGACCAGTTGGAACTCCAAGACCGTCTTGCCGAGATTCTATTGCTCCTCGTGCCTGTCGCTCTGCTCGTCATCTACGGCTTGATCGCCGCTCAGCTCAAAAGCTACACGCAACCGCTCATCGTGATGGCGGCGGTACCTTTTGCCGCTGCCGGTGCGGTCGTCGGCCACTTCCTGCTGGGCTACGACCTGATGTCCTACTCCGTATTCGGCATGGTGGCCATCGGTGGGGTGGTGGTGAACGACGCCCTGGTTCTGCTGGACCGGTACAACAGGATTCGCAGTGGGCTGGAAGTGCGTGCCGATGTGGCGGTCATCGCTGCGGCGGCCCGCCACCGCTTCCGCGCCATCATTCTCACCACCGTGACCACCCTGCTTGCGCTATTGCCCACGCTGTATTCGAATGATCCCGTCGTGTTGCCGCTGATCCCGGTCGTGGTCAGCCTGGTATTCGGACTGCTGTTCGCAAGCGCGATTCTGCTGTTCTTCGTCCCGGCGCTGCTGGCCCTCGTGGAAGGTGCGCAGGAGCGCCTCGCCGCGGCCCGAGGGCGGGGTTCGCAATCGGCCGCCTGATCGGGAGATTCGACCACTAGACTCCTTGAGCGCCCTTGATGTTTACACTTAGGTTGCCATTGGAAATTCGTTTCGAACGGCTCTTGAACGGCTCGCAAAGCGAGACGCGCTCGCGTACTCGCGAGACGCACTAGTTCATGTTGAATCCCGTCCCCATGCTCAAACGGTTCCTCGGTCCGATCCTCGTGGTCGTTGCGGGAATCATGCTTGCGGCGGCCATCGTCGCGACGGGACCGGAAGTGGAACTGCTGTCCGCTACGGAGCAGGTTCCGGTGGTCGACACGATGGTGGCGCGTCGACAGACGGTGCGCATGACGGTGACGACGCACGGTGCCGCGGTGCCGAAGACCGAGAGCAACCTCGTCGCGGAAGTGTCGGGCCGGGTGGTCGCCGTCGCGCCGGCGATGGTTTCGGGTGGATTCTTCACCAAGGGCGATGAACTCGTGGAAATCGAGCGTCTGGACTACGAGGTGGCGCTTGAGCAGGCGCGCGCGAACTTCGCGTCCGCGGAGAGCGAACTCGCCATCGCGGAGAAAGCGTACGAGAGGCGGCGGGAGTTGGCTGCAGACGACTCCATCAGCCAGTCCCAGCACGACGATGCGTTGAACCGGCTCGCGGTGGCGCGCGCCTCGTTGCGCGCCGCCACCGCCCAGGTGTCCCGCGCGGAGCGCGACCTCGAGCGTACCCGGCTGGTCGCGCCGTACGACGGCAGGGTCCGCTCGGAACGCGTCGACGCCGGCCAGTTCATCAACCGTGGAGAGTCGGTGGCGGCGCTCTATTCCATCGACTTCGCCGAGGTCAGACTGCCGGTGCGCGACGAGGATCTCGCCTATCTTCCCCTGTCGTTGGCCAAGACCGACGGCGAGGGCACCATGCCCGAGGTGGTCCTGAGTGCCGCGTTCGCGGGCGGCGACCGCACCTGGCAAGCCCGCGTCGTGCGTACCGAAGGCGAGCTGGATGCCCAGACCCGCATGGTCAACCTGGTCGCCCAGGTCGCGGCCCCGTACGAGCAGCCGGGCGACGCGCCTCCGCTCACGGTTGGGCTGTTCGTGCAGGCCGAGATCATGGGCAGCGAGTTCCAGGGCATTGTCACCGTGCCCCGGTCGGCCGTCCGGCGGGGGGACCTTGTCCACATCGTCACGCCGGACAATCGGCTGGAGTTCCGGGACGTGGACGTGCTGCGTCGTCAGGGCGAAACCGTGCATATTCAGCGCGGTGTCGCCGACGGCGAGATCATCTGCCTGACCGACCTGCCGAGCGCGACCGAGGGCCAGCGGGTCGCAACGGCGTCGAGTCCTGACGCCGCCGCGACGTGAAGCGCACCATCGCGTGGTTCGCCACGAACCACGTGGCGGCCAATCTGCTCATGGGGTTCGCCGTGCTGGCGGGAGTGGCGGCGTTGTTCCGCATCCCCGTGGTGCTCTACCCGGACGTCGACTTTCCCATCATTGCCATCACGGTGCCCTACCTCGGTGCGGCGCCCGCTGAAGTCGAAAGCGGCGTCTGTCTGCGCGTCGAGGAGGAACTCGACGGCGTGGCCGGCATCAAGCTGGTGCGGTCCACGTCGGAAGAGGGCTATTGCGCGGTGCAAGTGGAGTTGTTCAACGATGCCGACACGCGCGCCGTACTCGGCGAGGTCGAAAACCGGATCAACGCCATCGACACCTTTCCCGAGGATGTCGAGACACCCATCGCCCGGTTGCTGACGGTTGCAAGCCTGGTGGCCGAGGTCGCGATTACCGGCCCCACCGACGAGCGCGCCCTCAAGGAACTCGGTCGACAAGTGCGCGACGACATCGTCGCGTTGCCTGGAATCACCCATGCCAGCGTCGCCAACACGCGGGCGTACGAAGTCTCGGTGGAGGTCTCGGAAGCCGCCCTGTTGCGCAACCAGCTCACCTTCGACGATGTCGCGGCAGCCGTGCGCAGAGGATCCGTGGACCTGCCTGGCGGTTCGATCAGGACCAATCAGGGCGAGGTGCTGCTGCGCACCAGCGGTCAAGCGTATTGGGGCCACGAACTGCAGAACCTCGTGGTCAACGCGCGGTCCGACGGCACGCGGGTGCTGCTCAAGGACGTCGCCGAGGTGGTCGACGGATTCGTGGATGAGCGGCAAAGGCTCATCTTCAATGGCAAGCCGGCGGCCTTGGTTCAGGTGGCGAGGGTGGGTAGTCAGGACCTGCGGGAGATCAGCGACACCGTCAGACGTTTCGTCGAGGAGTCCGCGCCGAGATATCCCGACGGCGTTGAGCTGACGCTGTGGAACGACGAGTCGGTGTTGCTCAAGGACCGCCTCGGTGCGTTGTTGAGCACCGGTGTTCAGGGCATGTTGCTGGTACTGATCCTGTTGACCGTGTTCCTGCGCCCGCATCTGGCCCTGTGGGTGACGGCGGGCATACCGATCGCCTTCTTGGGAGCGATCTTCCTGCTTTACGCACTCGGCTTTTCCATCGATGCGATTTCGCTGGTCGGGTTCATCCTCGCGCTGGGCATGTTGGTGGACGATGCCGTCGTCGTTGGCGAGAACGTCTACGTGGCCCACCGCGGCGGCGCCGGCCAGCTCGCCGGTGCCATCGAAGGTGCGCAGGAAGTGCTCGTGCCGGTCACTTTCGGCGTGCTTACGACGGCAGTCGCGTTCGTGCCGCTGGTTTTGGTGGCGGGACCCCTCGGCGCCATCATTGCGGTGATGGCGGCAACGGTCTTGTGCTGCTTGGCGTTTTCGCTCATCGAGTGTCAATGGGTCCTGCCCGCGCACCTTGGCCACCGCCCCGCCCGGATGCCCCTTGGCGAGTTCGGCATGACCTTCCTGGTGGTGGTCGCCGTCGCCTCCTTCGCGATAACCCGGGACCTCCGTTCCGGCATGGCCACCATGCTGGTTGCAGGCGCCCTCGTGGTGGCCTCCCACCGACTGGGGTTGCTCGGCCGGCTTGGGGTCGCCTTCGCCCGCTTTCAACTGAGGTGCGAGGCGGCATTGGATTGGTTCGTCGCCGGGCCGTTCCGCACCGCGGTCCTGCTGGCCCTGCGGGCTCGGCACATGACCCTCGCCATCGCCTTCGTGTCGTTGGCCACGACCGTGGGTCTGACCAGCAGCGGGCACCTGCCGTTCAGTTTCATGCCACCGGCACCCGGTGATCGGATCGTCGCCGAGCTGACCATGCCCCACGGCGTCAACGAGGCGTTGACGAGTCAAGCCATAGCGAAGCTGGTCGAAGCCGGGCAACGGGTCGAGGAACGGCTGCAGGCCGAGCACGGGGTTGAGGTCGTCAGGCACGTCATGCACGCCATCGGCAGCCAACCCAATGCCGGTGCCGCGGCACGGCTCAGGGGTGAAAAGCCGCCCGGGGGCTCGCATGTCGGCGAAGTCATCCTGCAGCTGGCGCCGAGCGCGGAACGACCGGTGACCACGGACGAGGTCGCCAACCTGTGGCGTGCGCAACATGGTGGATCCGTGGCCGGGGGTGGGCAACTCGAGTTCAAGACGGATCGCGTCGACACCGGCAGCGACATAGAGATTCGTGTTCTGGCCGACGACCTCGACGACCTGCGGTCGGTGTCGCAGGCCATTCGCCGCGAACTCGCGGAATATCCCGGGGTCAGCGACATCCAGGACTCGGCGTTGATGGGCAAGCAGGAGATCAGATTGTCGATAACGCCCGCCGGGGAAGCCCTTGGCGTCACCTTGGCGGACCTCGGGCGCCAGGTCCGCCAGGCCTACTACGGCGAGGAGGCGCAACGGATACAGCGCGGGCGGGACGATGTCCGCGTCATGGTCCGCTACCCCGCGGATCAGCGGCAGTCCCTGGCGTCCCTCTACGCGTTGCGCATTCGCACTCCGGGAGGTGGCGAGGTGCCCTTCGCGACGGTCGCCGACGTCGAAGTCGGCCGTGGATCGGCCGCCATCATGCGCGTTGCCGGTAGGCGCGCGGTCGACGTCAAGGCCAGCGTGGACGTTGGCGTGGCATCGGCCAACACCGTCGTCGCGGACCTGGAGTCGGGATTCCTCCAGGACATGGCGGCGGCGTATCCGGGCGTGTCGTATTCGGTGGTGACGGCCGAGCGGCAGCGGGAGGTCGCCGACAGTCTCCTGCCGATGTTCCTGATGGCGATGTTCGGCATCTACGCGCTGCTGGCCATCCCTCTGCGTTCGTACTCGCAGCCGCTCATCATCATGACGGTACTGCCGTTCGCCTTCGTCGGCGCGGTGTGGGGCACGGCGTTCATGGGGTTGTTGGGGGGCGAGAGAGGTCTGTCCATGCCGTCCGTGTTCGGCATCGTGGCGGCCTGCGGCGTGGTCATCAATTCCACCCTCGTGCTGCTTCACGGTGTGAATCGCTTCCGGGCGGCCGGGGACTCGTTTCACGATGCCCTGGTGAACGCCGCCATCTGGCGGTTCCGACCGATCCTGATCACCACCGTGACGACGTTCGCCGGTCTGACGCCGCTCATGTTCTCGGTCAACGAAGCGACCCAGCCGCTGAGCCCCATGGCCACCGCGCTCGCCTACGGGGTCCTGGTCTCGTCGGTGGCGGCGCTGTTCGTGGTACCTGCCCTGTGGCTCGTGCTGCATGACGTCGGCAGCGGTGCGAAGAAGGTCACCGACCTGGTCGGCGACCTGATGGGCGGCGCGCCGCGGCTGTCGACGTGGATGGCGCGCTACCCGTATGTCCAGGAGAGTCTCAGCGCCCAGGAGTTCACCGACCTGGAGCTCCCCGACGACCTGGATCTCGATCCCGAGACGGCGAGGATCGCGCGCCAGGGACTGGTTCGGCTCTACTACGAGCGGGAGTTCGGCACCGGGGAGATGCGCGAGCAACTCGGCGCGATCGCCGACAAGACGCCGATGATCGACGACTTCGTCGGCGAGGCGCGGATGTGGGCCGAGATGCGGACCTTTCAACTCGGGGTGCAGATGTCCCGGGGAGTCATCACGCCGAGCGAGGCCGCGAGACCCCTGTCCGACATCCTCGACACGTGCCTCGCCGCCTTGCTGAACGCCGCCAGGACGGAGTTCTCGCGCGACAACGGCGAGATGCCCGACGGTCGGATGGCGCTGGTCGCGCTGGGGGCGTTGGGTAGGCGGGAGTTCGCCACGGGCAGTCCCTTGAAGCTGCTCTTCGTCTACGACCCTGGGACGCCCTCTACGGTGCTCGGTATGGCGCCGCCCGACTGGTATGCCCAGTTGCTCCAACTGTTCGTGCGCCTGGTGCGCGACTTCTCGCCCGAGGGGATCCTCTACGAACCAACGCCCATGGAAACCTTGGCCGCTACGAGCGAAGCCGCGTTGTCGATGGTGCGTCTGGAGGAGCACTTGGACGGAGCCCCCACGCTATCCGACCTAAGGCTGCTGACCCACGCGCGCGTGGTCAGCGCCGAAGGCGACCTCGGCGAGCGCTTCGAGGCCTTGCGCCAGGGCACGCTGTCGGGCGATTTCCCCTCCGAGGCGATGGACCAGACCGCGGCCGAGAGATCGCGTTTGGCCAAGGCCGACCCATGGGACGTGGAACACGGTCCTGGAGGTCTCAAGGATGTCGAACTGGCGGCGGAGTTGATCCAGTTGCTCCATGGTCCACGCGTTCGGGAGGTGCTCGTTTGCGGCTTGGTGCCGACGTTCGAGGCAGCCGTCGAACACGGGCTTCTCGGCGAGGAAGCTGCGCGCGAGCTTCGGGATGCCGCGACCCTGTGGCAGAACCTGGACGGGTTCTTCCGCATGACCTGCGCGGCCAGCTTCGATCCGGAATCCGCGTCGCCGGCGCAGAAAGCCACCATTGCGGAGATCTGCGGTGTGGACCGCTTCGACTTCCTTCCGGGGCTGGTGAGAGAGACCGAGGCACGGGTCGCGCGCAGGGTGGAAGAGATCGTCGCGGGAATCGGTGTTCACGGACGTTGAAGCGATGAACTTTTCGTTTACAACGGCGTGCCGATGCCGATAATACGCGCCATCCGCTCCACGCGAGGGATCCGCCGTGGCACTGCCTAATCTCGAGGACTACTTCCCGGATTGGAAGGAGCGGGAGGAGCTGGCCGAGGCGATGATCCCCATCATCGGCAAGCTCTACCGCAAGAACGTCGTCATCTACTGCTACGGTCGTGCGCTGCACAATCGCAGCGTCACCGACATCATGAAGACGCACCGTTTCGTCCGCCAGGTCGCGGAGAACGAGTTGTCGGAGTTCGAGAGCTATCCGATTCTCGAGGCGTTGTCGAAGCTCGACCTCGGACCGTCGCACGCGGATGTCGGCAAGCTGGCTGTGCGCTTGATGGAGCGTCAACAGCGGAGCGAGGACATCACGCCGTTGGAGTTCGTCCGCGAAGCCAGCAAGCACGTCATCGGGCGTCATGTGAAACCCTTGGCGAAACCCCAGGACGTGGTTCTGTTCGGCTTCGGTCGAATCGGTCGGCTGCTGGCCCGCCTGCTGATCGAGAAGACCGGCGCAGGCGATCAACTGGTGCTGCGCGCCGTGGTCCTCCGGCCCGGTCGCGACGACGACATCCACAAGCGGGCGGCGCTGTTGCGTCGGGACTCCGTGCACGGGGCGTTCAACGGCACCATCCGTGTCGACGAGGACAACCAGTGCCTGATCGTCAACGGCAACGTCGTACGGATGATCTACGCGGAGGACCGGTCGAAGATCGACTACACGGACCACGGCGTCGACAACGCCATCCTGATCGACAACACGGGGGCATGGCGGGACGAGGACGGACTGGCCGAGCACCTGAAGTCCAAGGGCATCGCCCGTGTGCTGCTCACGGCCCCCGGGAAGGGCGGCATCAAGAACATCGTCTCTGGGGTGAATTCGCACAAGGTGGGCGACGACGACAAGATCCTGTCCTGCGCATCCTGCACCACCAACGCGATCGTGCCGGTGTTGAAGGCGGTCAACGACAAGTGGGGCATCGTCCACGGGCATATGGAGACCGTGCACGCCTATACCCCGGACCAGAATCTCCACGACAACTACCACAAGAGCGACCGCCGTGGCCGCGCCGCGCCGCTGAACATGGTGATCACCGAGACGGGCGCCTCGCAGGCGGTGGCGAAACTGCTCCCGGAACTCGCCGGCAAGCTCACCGGCAATGCCATCCGCGTACCGACACCGAATGTTTCCCTCGCGATCTTCGTTCTCACCCTGCGGCGCGACACCACGCTGGATGAAGTCAACGGCTACCTGCGCGACGTCGCCCTGGACTCGTCGCTGCAGCGTCAGATCGACTACACATCGTCGAAGGAACGCGTCTCCAGCGACTACATCGGCAACCGCCATGCCTGCAGCATCGACGGCGGCGCCACCATCGTCGCCGGTAACCGGGTCACGCTCTACGTCTATTACGACAACGAGTTCGGCTACGCCAGCCAGGTGATCCGCGTGACCCAGAAGTGGGCCGGCATCCGCTATCCGCTGATTCCCGATGACGTCGCGCGGACGGGATTCGAGGAAATGCGAACCTCGGTTGCCGCGGGCTGAAGGCGGTTCCACCTGCAGGAGTTTGTGGCACACTCTTCGGCATGCGCGCCGGACGGACGGCGTGTCCCAAGAGCATGATTGAGCTATCCACCCAGCGGTTGGTTCTCCGTCCATTCGTCATGGACGACGTCGATACGTTGCACGCCCTATGGGGGGACCGCGAGGTCCGCCGCTACCTGTTCTCCGGCGAGGTGCCGGCCAGGGAGCGGGTGATCGGCATCGTCGAAGACAGCATTCGGAGTTTCGACACGCAGGACTACGGCTTATTTTCGGTCCGTCTCGCCGTGGCGCCGACGGGGGTGATCGGCTTCACCGGCTTTCGACCGTTCGAGGACGGCGACGAGGTCGAGCTGTTGTTCGCCATCGCGCCGTCCCACTGGGGGCGTGGCTACGCCACCGAGGCGACCCGCGAGGTGCTGCGTTTCGGTTTCGGCGAGTGCGGCTTGAGCCGGGTCGTCGCCACCACGGATACGCCCAACCAGCGCTCGGTGCGGGTTCTGCAGCGCCTCGGACTGTTTTTCGACCAACGGCGCGAGCGTCACGGTCTGGACACGGTCTATTTCGCCATGACCGACGAGGAGTTCGGCGCCATGCGCACCGCGGGACGCCCGGGCAAAGCAGGCGACGGTCGGCTTGGGATCGCCGAGCAGCGATGAGCTTGCGCCGTGTCGTACGTCGCCCCACACGACGCTGATCCGACGATGCACGTCGGACTCTTGGCGCTCGACTTCCACTTGGCCGGCTGCCAATCGCTGAAGGAGAAGCGTCGCCGGTTGGAACGCCTGCGGGGTCGGTTCGGACGCATCGCCAACCTGGCCGTGTGCGAGAGCGACTACCAGGATTCGCATCGCCGCTCCCGCTGGTCGGTGGTCGCGGTCGCTGCCGATGCGCGGGTGGTCGAGCAGTCCCTCACGGAGGTGGAACGCTGGGTCGCGCAGTCGGTGGATGCCACCATCGTGGACGTCGATCGCGAGGTGTTCACCACATGAGCCTCTATCTGACCCTGGTCGCGGTTGCGGTGCTGGTGACCATGTGGCTGCGGTCGATGCGCAGGGCACGTCGGGAGTGGATCCGGTCGCTCGATCTGATCGGCCAGTGGGATCTCGACACATCGAGCGAGTTGCCGGAGGAATCGGTCGGCGAAGCGCGGTCGCTCACCCTGTCCGGTGGCCCCGTCTCGGGTCCGTACGTGGCCCGTGACGGCGATATGATCTACCGCGGGCGTTGGAGTCTCAGCGGCAACCGGCTGTCCCTGGAACCGGAAGGCGGTCGCGCTGCGCATTACGACCTGCGCGCATTCGGGGCGGGCAGAATCGGCATCGACGGTCCCGGTCGCCAGCGCGAGATCTACGTCAAGCGCGACGACAACGTCATACCCTTCCGCGTCCGGTCCTGATCCGAGTCAGTCGCCACGCGACCCGCCGTGACGGTTTTCGACCCGGAGGCGTTCCTCAAGGGGCTTACCACCCGCCCCGGCGTGTATCGCATGCTCGGCGAGGACCAGGCCGTTCTCTATGTCGGCAAGGCGCGCAACCTGAAGGCGCGCGTCAGTGCCTACTTCCGGGCTTCGGGCCTGACGGCGAAGACAATGGCCCTGGTCGCCAAGGTGCGCGACATCCAGGTCACGGTCACCGCCAGCGAGACCGAGGCGTTGCTCCTGGAGCAGAGCCTGATCAAGGTGGAGCGGCCGCCCTACAACGTGGTTCTGCGCGACGACAAGTCGTATCCCTACATCAAGCTGACCGAGCACGCGTATCCCAGGCTGGCGTTCCATCGCGGCGCACGCCGCGGCGGTCGTTACTTCGGTCCGTTTCCCAGCGCCGCGTCGGTACGGGACAGTCTCAACATACTGCAGAAGCTGTTCGGCATCCGGTCCTGCGAGGACGGCTTCTACAAGAACCGTTCCCGGCCTTGCCTGCAGCACCAGATCGAACGCTGCAGCGCGCCTTGCGTCGGCCTCATCGATCGGCAGAAGTACGCCGACGACGTACGTCTGGCGGTGATGTTCCTGGAGGGCAGGAGCCAGGCCATTCTCGCCGAGTTCAAGGCCAAGATGGAGGCCGCCGCCGAAGCGCTGGAGTTCGAACGGGCCGCGAAATACCGCGATCAAATCGACCACCTGCGCCGGGTTCAGGAGGACCAGTACGTCCACGCCGCCGGTGGCGACGTGGACATCTTCGGCTTGGCCCTGGCCAGCGGTCAGGCGTGCGTCCAGGGGCTGTTCGTGCGCGATGGACGGCTCTTGGGACATCGCACCTGGTTCCCGAAGAACGAGTTGGCGATCAGCGCCGGCGAACTGCTGTTCGCTTTCCTCTCCCAGTACTACCTGGGGGGAGACGAGCGGGAGATTCCGAAATCCGTGATCGCCTCGTTGGCAGCCGCGGACCCTGAGACGTCAAGTGCCGAGCCGGTCGACGGCGTTGTCGACAAGCGCGGCACCGTCGCCACCCGTGAGGATCTGGAGATCCTCGGCAATGCCCTCGCCGACCGTGCGGGTCGCCGCGTCGACATCGCGCGTAACGTCCGCGGCCAGCGGGCGGGCTGGGCACGGATGGCGACCGAGAACGCGAAGGTCGCGCTTGCGAGCCTGATCGCCGATCGCAAGAACATGCTCTCGAGGTTCCTGGACCTGCAGGCGATACTCGCTAGCGAAGACGTCCCAAAGCGCGTGGAGTGTTTCGACATCAGCCACGCCGGCGGCGAAGCGACGGTGGCTTCCTGCGTCGTCTTCGGCACCGAAGGACCGGTGAAGTCGGACTACCGGCGGTTCAACATCGAGGGCGTGCCGCGGGGTGACGACTACGGCGCCTTGGAACAGGCGATTCGGCGTCGCTACACCCGCCTGGCGAAGGGCGAGGGTGTGCTCCCGAATCTGCTCCTCATCGACGGTGGCGTGGGCCAGGTGAATCGGGCGTGCGAGGTGTTCATGGAACTCCAGGTGGAAGACGTCACCGTCCTCGGGATCGCCAAGGGTCCGAGCCGCAAGCCGGGCTTGGAGACCATCGTCCAGGCCGATGGTCGCGAATTGTCCGTGCCGGCCACCGGTCCCGCGATGCACCTCCTCCAGCACATTCGCGACGAGGCCCATCGCTTCGCCATCGCCGGTCACCGGGGGCGCAGGCAGAAGCGCCAGCGACGGTCCGTTCTCGACGACATTCCGGGCATCGGGCCGCGCCGCAAGCGAGCGCTGCTCGCGCATTTCGGTTCGGTTGCGTCGATCAAGGGCGCGAGTTCCGAAGAAATCTCCAAGGTGCCGGGCGTTAGCCGTAAACTGGCCGCCGACATACACGGATCGCTGCATGCCCACTAGCCCCACGAGTTTGCCGAACATCCTGACGATCACGCGGATCGCCTTGGTGCCGGTCTTCGCCCTCGTGTACATCCTCGCCGAGGGCTACTACTGGATCGCGTCGATGCTGTTCGCTGCAGCGGCGTTCACCGACTGGCTGGACGGCTACCTTGCGCGCAAGCTCGACCAGACGACGCCGTTCGGTGCGTTCCTTGATCCCGTGGCCGACAAGCTGATCGTGGTCACGGCGCTAGTGCTGCTGATCGGCAACCACGCGAGTCTCTGGCTGACGCTGCCGGGGGTCATTATCGTCGGCCGGGAGATCGTCATCTCCGCGTTGCGCGAGTGGATGGCGGAGATGAACCGCCGTGGCCTGGTGGCGGTCTCCTGGTTAGCACGGGTGAAGACAGGCCTGCAGATGTTCGCCATCTTCATACTGCTGGCCAATCCTGCGGCGATGAACCGTCCCTGGGTCGTGCTCGGCCTCGTGCTGCTCTACGCGGCGGCGCTGCTGACGATCTGGTCGATGGTGATCTACGGGCGTGCCGCCTGGCCCACGTTGAAGGAAGGCCTGCGCGAGAACGGCCCGTAGCCCGCTCGGGCGTACGACACCCCTACAAGTTCTAACAGGGCACGCTGTGCTAGACTCGCGCGACCTAGCGCCGCTATTCGGACAAGCAACCCAAGAATAGGCTGGATGGCAGAGTGGTTATGCAGCGGACTGCAACTCCGTTCACGCCGGTTCGATTCCGACTCCAGCCTCCAACGGTCTTCTTGAGCAGTTGCGGCATGTGGCCGGCATGCGCTGGCGACGCCGACGATAGAACCGTCGCTGTGATAGAGTTGTCGGGATACGTTTGAACCGAAGCACCGAGGTGCAGAGGACGAGGGGATCGCTCGATCAATGGAACTACAAGTAGAGACCCACAACGGCACGTTGATCACTAAGGCGGAAGGTCGGATCGACGGCACCAACGCCGGTGAGTTCGAAGATGCCATGCAGGCAGCCGTGAGCGAAAGCAAGGAAGCGGTAGTGCTCGACTGCGAGGACCTGTCCTACATCAGTAGCGCGGGTCTCAGGGCCGTGCTCCGAATCGCCAAGGATCTTCAGAAGCGGGCGGTCAAGTTCGCCCTGTGCTCGCTCTCCGGTCCGATCCAGGAAGTCTTCCAGATCAGCGGTTTCGACAAGATCATCACCATCCACGCCTCGCGCACCGCGGCACTCGCCGACTGACCAGGCCGGCGGGGCTACCCCGCCCGCGTTGGATTCCGCCGCCCCCTCGACTTCTTCGCCGATACGAAGAACGCTCCGCGTGTCGCCCCTGCGGTGGCCTCAATCGTTCCCGGCCACCAAACGTTTCGCCAGGCTCTTGCCGAGCTCCTCGTGGCCGCCGGCGAACGCCCACCCGGCGGGTGTCCCGTCGTGGACCTTGTCGCGTAGCGACAAGTCCGCTCCCCGAACAATCAATTCGTCGACGAGGCTCGCGTCGCCGTCGATGGCCGCTTGATGCAGGGCGGTGGCACCATCGCCCCGCCGTGCGTCGATGTCCACGCCGGCATCGACCAGGGCGAACAGGATCTTCGTCTCGCGCAGCATGGCGCTCTCGACCAGCGCCCGTCCGGCAAGCTCGGCGTCGGGATCGAAACGGGCCAGCGTGGTCGGCGAACGACCGTCCGCCAGGTCGGCAAGCAGCGTGTAGACCTCGTCCACCTGCGCACCGCCCCTTGCCAGCGCAGCCACCATGGACACCGTCAAGCCGGCGTCGCGTGGATGCCCGCTGCTGGTCAGCAGCCCGACGGTGGTTTCGGCCGGTCCTCCGCGGTACGTGTAGCAGGAAGCGTTGGGATCGGCGCCGGCATCCAGCAGCCGTTGGATGACCTGCACGGCGTTGGCAGGTGTCCTCTGGCGCTCGCCTTCGACGCCGTTGGCGCCCAGGTAGTGCAGGAGCGTGCACCGATGGGGACGTGACGACCGCGCCCGGGCCAGTACCGGGTGGTCGCCGAGGAGGCGGGAGAGGGTGTCGACATCGCCTTCCACCACGGCGTCGGCCGCGCGTTCGAACACGGCGGCGAACGCCGGCTCGTCGAACCGTACGGACGGCTCGACCGGCGTCAGCGGCAGCAGCCGTTCGACCACTTGGGCGTGGGATTCGTCGTCGATGCGTCGGGCGACATCGACCGGCGTCTCACCCCCGTAGTTCATACCGCCGGCGTCCGCCCCGGCGGCAAGCAAGCGTTCCACGACCTCGACGTCGCCGCGTGCGGCGGCCAGATGCAGCGCCCGCTGGCCATCGTCGTCCACGGCGTCCGGTGCGGTGCCGCCGCCAAGCAGCAGGCGTACGGCGTCGGTGTGGCCTTGCCGTATGGCCCGACTCAGCCAGACGTGATCGACCTCCTGCAGACTTGCCGGGGCGGCGTAGCGGTGGGCCTCGGCTTCGTTGCCGGAGAAGCAGGCCGCGACCCACCGGTCGACAGCGCGGATCTCGGCTTCCTTCGCGCCGTGCTCGCGCAGGACGGCCGCCTGGGCATGGCGGTTCAGACAGGTGGCGAGGGCCAATGGCGTACGTCCACCACGGTCGTGGGCATCGACCCGAGCTCCCTTGGCAAGCAGGCGGATTAGGATCGCGACGTTGTTGTCGAGCACGACGCTCTCGTGCAGACAGGTTCCCTTGAATCCCCATGCGCCCATGCTCCAGTTGGGATCACCGTCGTGGTCCAGCAACAGCTGCACGAGGCCGACGTCGTCGAATGGCAGGCAGTGGGGCAGGGCGTGGCAGACGTGCCACTGCGGCGGCTCGGCGGCCAACAAGAGCGCGAGACTCTCCATATCACGGTGACGGACCGCTTCCCACATGGCCGAGCCTTCGTACAGGGTGGGACCGTCGGCGATGTCGGCCCCGGCGTCCAGCAGGTGCCTGGCGAGTTGCCGGCTGCGGGCCCGACCGATGGCCGCCCCGAGCGCGGTACGGTATCCCCGAATGGTCTCCGACTCCCTGGCACCGGCATTCGGATCGGCCCCCATGGCGGTCAGCGCCTTGGCGATCTCCACGCGCGCATCGGCGCGGGCCTCGTCGCGGACTCCGTAGCGGGAGTTGCACACGTACAGAAGAGGCGGCCAGCCATACGGGCCGGTTGGCTCGTTGACCATGGACGCATGCAACTCCGCGAGGCACGCGGCATCGGCCAGCGCCAGTCGGGCCGGTAGGGAGCCCGCATCGGGTCTGTCCTTCAAGAGCGCGTCGGCACGCGCTTCGTCGCCGTCCAACGCCGCCGCGAGCAGCGCTTCGGCGGGATCGCCGGGCTTCACGAGCCTCGCGCCGGGCGCGCCAACCGACGCTACGCGCGGGCCGGAAGTGCGACGGTGATCGTCGACTCGGTCGTCGCGAGTCCGGCCTGGTTCTCGTTGTAGATCTCAAGTTCGACCAGGTTCTCGCCGTCCGCCGTGTACTTGCGCCCGACCTTGCCGAAGATGGTGTTGGTGTCGCCCACGACGTTGGGATGGCGCACCCGGGTCTGCATCCGTTTCAGGGTGCCGTCGTCGCCCATCCAATCCGTGGCCATCTGCGACAGCCAGCAGACCCGTTGCGGACCCCAGTCGAACTGGCCCGGCATGTTGCGCCGATCACGCGCATGGTCGGCATCGAACCGACCGCCGCCGCCGAGGTCCTTGGAGTCCTCGGCCTCGAGCGCGGCGCGCGGACTACGCCCGGTACCCACGACGCCGTGGGTGAAGAGGAACAGCTCGGTCACCGTGTAGGTGCCCTTGTGCAGGGGAGGAATCTCCTCGCCTTCGGTGACGTCCTCGAAGTAGCGGGTCTCGGCGCCGCGCCGTTGTCGCTCGAAAACCAGCGGGTCGGGGGACTCCTCGATGACCTGGGTCTTCTTCTCCCGGTCGTACTTGATCGTTCTGCCGCCACCGAGATTCTGGTAGCGGGCCATCAGCGTCTGCTTGGTGGCGACCAGTTCCTTGCGCTGGTTGTGGTAGCTCACCAGCGCCTCGCACAGGACGAAGTCGCCGATGCGCTCGCTGTGCTTGTGGTGGACGTCGACGATCTCCTCGGTCGCCGTGATGCGGTCGCCGAGCCAAATGGTCTTGTAGAAGTTGACCTCCCCGCCGGCGTAGTTCATCGGGAAGAAGCTCGACGACAGCCGACGCCCGTCGATGTTGCCGTTGATCGCCATGGCGACGCCGATGCTGGCGCCGTAGATGAAGATCGGCGGCGCGGTGATCATGCCGAACCGGCTGCTGGCGGCATGGGCCTCGTCCCGGTACAGGGGGTTGTAGTCACCGACGCCATCGCCGAAGCGACGGATGTTGTCGAGGCTGGCCTCGCGGCCGCCACGCGCCGGCATCCGGTAGCCGATCCCCTTGCGGTACTCGGCCTCGAAGTCGTCCAGCGTGGTGATCAAAGCAGCGGCTGCCATGCTCGCGTCCCTCCCCATGTCCGCGAAGTCGAGGGTGGCGAACTTACTCCGCGCCCAATCTCGGTGTCAAAACGCGTCGGTTTGGGTTACAAGGTACAGTTCTCGGGGTTCTTGGGAAAAGCGCGGAGTGATGGCAATGGAAGTCAATGTGAACGGGCAGCGGCGGAGCCTCGGCGACGTGGATCCGCAGACGCCCTTGTTGTGGGTGTTGCGCGACGAGTTGGGCCTCGTCGGCGCGAAGTTCGGTTGCGGAATCAGTCAGTGCGGCGCCTGCACGGTGCTGGTGGACGGTCGGGCGGTCAAGTCGTGCTCGTACCCCGTCTCCGCCGCCGGGGGTGCCGAGGTGACGACCATCGAGGGGCTCGCCGGCGAGAACGGCGAATTGAGCGCCCTCCAGCAGGCCTGGGTTGACCTCGACGTCGCCCAGTGCGGCTATTGCCAAGCCGGCCAGGTCATGGCCGCCGAGGCCTTGCTGCGGACCAATCCGAGTCCGGGCGACGACGACATCGACCAGGCGATGGAGTCGAACCTCTGCCGCTGCGGAACCTACATCCGGATTCGCGAAGCCGTGAAAACGGCAGCAGCGAAAACGGCGGCGGAGTAAGGGGGCATCATGAGCGCATTGAACTACGACGACATCGGCGACGTTGTCCCGACCGTCACCGGCGAACGCACCGCGGCGGTGGACGCTTCCACGGACGTCCGTATCGCAAAGATCGACCGACGCCAGTTCCTGAAGCTCACGGGATTGGTGGGCGGGGGTCTCATGCTGTCGTTCGCCGGGCCCAAGGCCATGGCCAACGGCGGCGTCCTGCAGCCGAACGGCTACATCCGCATCGACGCCGGAGGCATCCTGCTGTTCGCCAAGAACCCAGAGATCGGCCAGGGTGTGAAGACGTCGCTGCCGATGATCGTCGCCGAGGAACTCGACGCGGCCTGGGATGATGTCCAGGTCGTCCAGTCCCCCATCGACCAGACGGCCTACGGCGCGCAGTTCGCCGGTGGCTCCATGTCGATTCCCATGAACTGGACGACGCTGCGCCGCGCCGGTGCCACCGCACGGGCGATGCTCGTTTCCGCCGCGGCCAAGCGCTGGGGCGTCGAGCCGACAACGCTGACGACGCGCGATAGTCATGTCGTCCACGCGGCAAGCGGCCGTAAGCTCGCCTACACCGAGTTGGCGTCGGACGCCGCGGCCAAACCGGTGCCCGCCGCGGGGGCGCTCAAACTGAAGGACCGCGACCAGTTCCGACTCCTGGGCAAGCGCATAACCGGGGTCGACAACGACGCCCTGGTTCGCGGCGAACCCCTGTTCGGCATCGACCAGTCTGTGCCGGGCATGAAGTACGCGGTCTACCAGAAGTGCCCGGCCATCGGTGGCAAGGTCAAATCGGCGAACGTCGACGAGATCAAGGCCATGCCGGGCGTCACCGATGCCTTCGTGCTGGAGGGCAACGGCAACGCCATGGAACTTCTGCCCGGTGTGGCGATTGTCGCCGACAACACCTGGGCCGCGCTCAAGGCCAAGCGTGCGCTGGTCGTCGATTGGGACGAGACGGACGCCTCCAAGGACAGTTGGGCCGAGGCCAAGGCCCAAGCCGAGAAGCTCGCCCAGGAAAGCGGCCCCGTCGCCGCCGACCAGGGCGACGTGGACGCGGCGTTCGACACCGCGGCCAAGCGGGTCGGCGGTTTCTACACCTATCACTTCGTGAGCCATGCCCAACTCGAGCCGCAGAACTGCACCGCGTCGTTCAAGGACGGTGCGCTGGAGTTGTGGGCACCCACGCAGACCCCCGGACAGGGCATCGGCAGTGCCGCCAAGGTGGTCGGCATATCCCCGGCCAAGGTTACGTTGCACCAGACCCGTTGCGGTGGTGGTTTCGGGCGGCGGCTGTACAACGACTTCACCTGCGAGGCGGCCGCGATCGCCAAGCGCGCCGGTGTCCCGGTGAAGCTGCAGTGGACGCGCGAAGACGACATGGCCTACGACCTCTACCGCGCCGGCGGCTTCCACCAGATGGAAGGCTCGGTGGACGATGAAGGCAGAATCACCGGTTGGCGCGACCACTTCATCACCTTCAGCCACGACGGCCGCCGGCCCGTGAGCGGCGGCGACATCTCGCGTGGCGTGTTCCCGGCCGGGTTGCTGGAGAACCTGCGCATCGAGCAGACGCCGCTGCCCTGGAAGAACCGGTGCGCCGCCTGGCGGGCACCTGGCTCCAACGTCTTCGGTTTCGTCGTGCAGAGCTTCCTGCACGAATTGGCGGTGGCGGCGGGTCGCGACCACCTCGAAGTGCTGCTCGAAGTCTTCGGCGAACCGCGTCAGCTCGGCCCCCGTGGCATGCACACGGGCCGCGCCGCAGGCGTCGTCAGGCTCGCCGCGGAGAAAGCCGGTTGGGGACGGGAAATGCCCGACGGCCGGGGCATGGGACTGGCCTTCTACTTCAGTCACGCGGGCCACATCGCCGAGGTGGCGGAGGTCAGCGTCGACGCCGACAAGAAGGTCCGGGTCCACAACGTGACGGTGGCGGCCGACGTCGGGCCGATCATCAACTTGAGCGGTGCCGAGAACCAGATGCAGGGCTCGGTGGTCGACGGGCTGTCCACCATGGGCCTGTCGGTCACCTTCGAAGACGGTCGAGTGCAGCAGTCGAACTTCGACAGCTATCCGATGCTGCGCCTACCGCAGACGCCGGAGGTGGACGTCCACTTCGTCGCCAGCGACTACCCGCCCACCGGTCTCGGCGAACCGGCCCTGCCGCCCCTGGCACCGGCGGTCTGCAACGCCATTTTCGCGGCGAGCGGACATCGGATCAGGACGCTGCCCATCACCGAGGAGGGCTATTCGTTGTCGTAGAGCGACCGCGCCATCGGGGAATGTCGACACCGCATGACGACATAATATGTCGCAGACTTGCTGTAGGTTCATTCACCGTGCGTTGAGAAAACGTCCAGCGGCCTCAAGTTGCCCAAACGGCGCCGGACTTCGATACTGACGTCTGCAACAGGGTAGGAAGCGCGACATGGCGGAGTGGTTCGCCGAACTTTCCGGGTTCCAGCAGACGTTGTTCGTGATCGCGGCCGCCTCGACGGCGGTGTTCGCAGTCCAGGTGATCTTCACGCTCTTCGGGATCGGCGAACTCGACGATCTCGAACTTGGCGAAGGCGGTGGCGAAGGCACCCCGTTCGGGGACATCTTCACCATCCGCAACGGTATCTCGTTTCTGATGGGCCTGTCCTGGGGTGGCCTGATGGCCTACAGCTGGGGCCTGACGCTGCCCGTCTTCGCGATCCTGATAGGCATCCTCGTCGGGTCGCTGTTCGTCGGCGTCAACATGGGCCTTCTGGCCCTGATGGCGATGGTCAAGCACGAAGGCAACGTGCATCTCGAGAACGCCGTCGGGCAGGACGCGAGGGTAACCCTCGCGGTCCCGGAAGGGCGCTCCGGGGTGGGCAAGGTCAGCCTGTCCCTGCAGGGCCGCCTCAAGGAGTACCACGCGGTGACGGACGGCAGGGAACTGCAACGCGATTCGCCGGTCACCGTCGTGGACGTGTCCGGTAGCCAGTTGGTGGTTGCGACCATGTAGTACGGGACCGCGTTCCTGCGCCGCGACCCCAACCAGATCCAAGTCAAGGAGAACCCCGTGTCCATATTCGATCCAACCGTCATCGTCATCGTTCTACTCGTGGTCTTGGCCGTGGTCTCGGCCATCGCGGCGATGCGCCGCATCAAGACCTGCCCGTCGGACAGGATCCTGGTCAAGTACGGCCAAGTCGGCGGCGACCGCATGGCCAAGGCGATCCACGGTGGCACCACCTTCGTCATACCGGTGATCCAGGGCTACCGCTTTCTGGATCTGACCCCGATGACGGTGGACATCGACCTTCGCGGCGCACTTTCCAAGCAGAACATCCGCGTAAACGTGCCGTCCCGGTTCACCTTCGGCATCGGCACCATTCCGGAACTGATGAACAACGCCGCCGAGCGCCTGCTGTCGCTGGACAACAGCCAGGTCGAAGACACCGCCAAGGACATCATCTACGGGCAGTTGCGCGCCACCATCGCGATGATGAACATCGAGGAGATCAACGGCGACCGGGAGAAGTTCGAGTCCCGCGTGCTCGAGAACATCGAGTCCGAGTTGATGAAGATCGGGCTCAGGTTGATCAACGTCAACATTTCCGACATCACCGACGAGTCGGGCTATATCGAAGCCCTTGGCCAGCGCGCGGCGGCCGAGGCGATCAACCAGGCCAAGGTGCAGGTCGCCCAGCAGGATCGCGACGGGGCCGTGGGTTCGGCCCAGGCCGATCAGGAGCAGCGGGTCAGCGTCGCGGAGGCGAACGCCCGGGCGGTGACCGGCGAGAACCAGGCGAAGGCGGTGGAAGCGTCGTCGCAGGCCGATCTTCGGGAAGCCCAGGCCGAGGCCAAGCGCCGGGTGATGCCGCCGAAGCGGTCAAGCGAGCCGCGTCCGAGCAGGAAGGCTACGCAGCGGAGCAGGATGCCGAGGTGGCGAGAGCCGAACGGGATCGAGCCACCGAGTACGCCAACATCGTCGTGCCGGCGGAAATCGAGCGCGACCGGGTGCGTACCGAGGCCGAGGGCGAGAAGCAGAAGGATGTACTCGCCGGCGAGGCGGAAGGCGAAGCGATGCGCGCAAGGCTTGCCGGCGAAGCCATGGGCCGCATGGAAATCCTCACCAAGATGGCCGACGGCTTGCGCGAGATCGTCGCGGCGGCGGCTGGCGACCCCGACAAGGCCGCACGATTGATGATCGTCGACAAGCTCGAGGAGATCGCCAAGGTCCAGGCCAGCGCCATCAGCAACGTCGACTTCGACAAGGTCGTGGTCTACGACAGTGGCAAGGGCGACGCGGTGGGCAACTTCCTCGGTGGGCTGACCAAGGCGCTACCGCCGTTCCACGAGGTCGCCAAGATGGCGGGGATCGAACTGCCGGAGTTCCTCGGCGAGATGGCCAAGGAGGGCGGTCCCTCGAAGGTGCGCGTCGAGGTGGAGAAGGCGCCGGCGAGCGTAGATGCCGCCACGGAGACCGATACGCCGGCGGCGGAATAGTCCTTGCGCCAACGGCTTCACGGGGTCGACGTGGTCGGCCTCGAGGTCGACGGCGAGACACGTTGCGGGCACTATGCCGGGCTCACGGACATTATCGCGATCAAGTTCAAGTGCTGCGACACCTGGTACCCGTGCATCGACTGCCACCGCGCACTGGCCGGCCACGAGGCCCAGGTCTGGCCCGTCGCCGAGCGCGACGAGCGCGCGGTGCTTTGCGGGGCGTGCGGGGCGCAGCTCGACATCGCCGCCTATCTGAACGGCGACTCGTCCTGTCCGCGTTGCGGTGCGGGATTCAACCCCGGTTGTGCGCTGCATCACCACCTCTATTTCGAGACGGTCGATGGCTGACCGCCTAGCCGTCGACATCGGCGGGACTTTCACGGACGTCGTACTTGAGACCCGAAATCGGCGAGTCACCACGAAGGTCCTCACCACCCATGCCGAGCCCGCCGACGGCGTCATGGACGGCCTTGCCCGGGTCTTGGCGCAGGCGAGGACAGAGCCGGGCGACATCGGCGTTGTCCTCCACGGCACGACGCTGGCCACCAATGCGCTGATCGAGCGACGCGGTGCGAACACCGCGCTGATCACCACCGAGGGCCATCGCGACGTCCTCGAGATGGCCTTCGAGAATCGCTTCGAGCAATACGATGTGAACATCGATAGGCCGCAACCCCTGGTGAGCCGGCGGCGGCGGCTGACGGTGCCCGAGCGCATGAATGCCGCGGGCGACGTGCTGACGCCATTGGACCAGGAGGCGCTCGCCGCGCTTGTTCCCCGGCTGGCCGGGGAGGGCATCGAAAGCGTCGCCGTGGGTTTCCTCCACGGCTACGCCAACCCGAGCCACGAACGGCTGGTCCGGGACATGCTCAGTGATTCCTTGCCGGAACTCTCCATCACCTTGGCGAGTGACGTCTGCCCGGAGATCCGTGAGTTCGAGCGCTTCTCGACCGCCTGCGCCAACGCCTACGTTAAACCCCTGATGTCCCGGTATCTCGCGGACCTAGGGGACAGACTCAACGCCTTCGGTGTCGGTTGCCCGTTCCTGATGATGACCTCCGGGGGTGGCCTTTGCTCGGTGGAGACCGCGCGCGAGTTTCCCATCCGACTCGTGGAATCGGGTCCCGCCGGGGGAGCGATCCTGGCGGCGCGGATCGCGGCAGAACTTGAGCAGCCGCGGGTCGTCTCCCTGGACATGGGTGGCACCACCGCCAAGATCTGCCTGATCGACGACGGCGAGCCGCTGCTTTCGCGTTCCTTCGAGGTGGACCGCGGCTATCGGTTCAAGAAGGGCAGCGGTTTGCCGGTGCGTATTCCGGTGGTCGAGATGGTCGAGATCGGGGCGGGTGGAGGTTCGTTGGCATCCGTCGACCGCTTAGGCCGAATCCAGGTCGGTCCGCAGAGCGCCGGTTCCGAACCGGGTCCGGCCTGCTACGGGCGCGGCGGCGGGCATGCCACGGTGACCGACGCCGACGTCGTCCTCGATCTCCTCGACCCGGACCGGTTCGCCGGCGGTTCGCTGCGCCTCGACGTCGACGCGGCGCGCGACGTGATCGATCACGATGTAGCCCAACCTTGGGTGCAAGACGGTGGACCTGTGTCCGTGCAGGCCGCGGCCCATGCCGTCGCCGAGGTGGTCGACGAGAACATGGCCGCCGCCGCCCGTGCCCATGCCGCCGACTGGGGCAAGGAGATCGCCGGCCGAACGCTGATCGCCTTCGGCGGCGCGGCACCGATCCATGCCGCCAACATCGCGCGCAAACTCGTCCTGGATGCGGTGTTGGTGCCGCCATCGGCGGGCGTCGGTTCCGCGGTGGGTTTCCTCGCAGCGCCGATCTCCTACGAGGTGGTCAGGAGCCGCCACCTGCGTCTTTCCGAGTTCGAGGCGGACGTTGTGGAAGACGTCATGGTCGAGATGCGTGCCGAGGCCCAAGCGGTTGTGGAACCGGTGGCCTCGGGGCGGCTGTCCGAGTGCCGACGGGCCTACATGCGCTACCTCGGCCAAGGTTTCGAGATCGCGGTGGACGCGACGGACGCCACCGCCGATGGCCTGCGACGAGCTTTCGACGCGGCCTATGAACAGTTGTACGGCCGCTTGATTCCGGACTTGGATGTCGAGGTGCTGAGTTGGACGTTGACGCTGAGTGCCGAACGTCCGGTGGTTGCCACCCGCGGGGTCTCGCCGATGCCGGCGGCGAATCAGATCGCTTCCGGGGTCGCCCGCGTTGCGCGTGACGATCTCGCGCCGGGGTCCGAGTTGGCAGGACCGGCGACCATCGTCGAGGACCAGACGACGACCGTCGTGCCGGCGGACTTCCAGGCGAGTGTCGACGCGCACGGCAATGTCATACTCCGGCCCCGCTCATGAAAGACATCCGCGACCAACTGTTCTGGAATCGCCTGCTCGCCATTGTCGAGGAGCAAGCGCAGACACTGATGCGCACCGCGTTCTCCGCCGTGGTACGGGAAGCCGGCGACCTCTCGGCGGGCGTGTTCGACACTAGGGGATCGATGCTCGCCCAGGCGGTCACGGGCACGCCGGGTCACGTCAACGCCATGGCCGCGAGTGTCGGCAAGTTCCTGGCTCGCTACCCGTTGCCCGAGCTGGCACCCGGCGATGTGCTGCTCACCAACGATCCGTGGGACGGAACGGGACACCTGAACGACTTCACGGTGGTCACACCGGTGTTCAAGGACGACCGGGCGGTGGCGTTGTTCGCCGCCACCAGCCACATCGCCGATGTCGGCGGGCGGGGCTTCGGTCCGGACGCCGGGGAGGTCTTCGAGGAGGGTCTCCGGGTGCCGATCATGAAACTGTTCGACAAGGGCGAACTCGACGACTCGTTGATGCGCCTGGTCACCGCCAACGTCCGCGATCCCGTGGTCGCCGAGGGCGACCTTTATTCCCTGACCGCCTGCAACCGCAACGGCGCCGAACAGCTATTGAAGGCGATGCGCGATTTCGACCTCGATGAACTCGACGGCGTGGGACATTGGATTACCGACACGTCGAAGCGTGCCATGCAGACGGAGATCGACGCGGTCCCCGACGGCGTCTACCGCAACGCCATGACGGTGGACGGGTACGACACCCCCATCCACGTCGAGTGCGCGCTCACCGTCTCGGGCGATGCCATCGACATCGACTTCGCAGGCTCGTCCGGTGTCTCGCCGTTCGGCATAAACGTCCCGGCGAACTACACCGAGGCCTACGCCTCCTTCGGCGTGCGCTGCGTCGTCGGCAACGACATCCCCAACAACGCCGGCTCGCTGCAGCCGATCACCGTACGTGCCCCGTCGGGCAGCATCCTGAACGCCGAGCCTCCGGCGGCGGTCTCCGCTCGGCACGCGTTGGGACAGATGCTCCCGGACGTGGTTCTCGGTTGCCTGGACCAGGCGATCCCGGGCGTCGTGCCCGCGGAAGGGGCGTCATGCATCTGGAACCCCGTTCTGCGCTCGGTGGCGACGGCCGGTGGCAACTTCACCAACCAGCCCTTCGTCATCAATCCGATCTTCAACGGCGGCACCGGCGCGCGCGCAGCCAAGGACGGCCTGTCGACCACGGCGTTCCCCTCGGGGGTCCGCACGACGCCCACCGAAGTCAACGAGGTGACGGCGCCGCTTGTCATCCAACGCCGCGAATACCGCCCCGGTTCGGGCGGCGCCGGCAAACACCGAGGCGGGCTGGGTCAGGTCATCGAGATTACCCACGCCGAAGGCGCGCCGTTCGTGATCTCGAAGATGTTCGAGCGTATCGACCACCCCGCCCGGGGCCGCCGCGGCGGATCAACGGGCGCACCGGGCCGCGTCTACATCAAGGGCGGCGAGGAACTGCGCGGCAAAGGCCAGGACGTCGTTCCGGCGGGTGCCACCTTGGTTATGGAGACCCCCGGTGGTGGCGGAATGGGAAATCCGGACGAACGCGATGCCGCCGCAGTTGCCACCGACAACGAGGCAGGACTGCTCCTACCGTAGGTCTTCGTCGCGGTACGCATAGACGACCGCGATGATTCTCCCAAGGGCACCTGCGCCCACCGTCACCAAACGCTCCTCGCCACGCGCGTCGGTCAATCGCTGCGGAGATTTCGCAAAGCGAACTCCAATCGCGCCCACCAGGGCGCGCTGGTGCCCGGGGCCGGAGTTGAACCGGCATGGATTGCTCCGAGGGATTTTAAGTCCCTTGTGTCTACCAATTTCACCACCCGGGCGTCGTCGGTAGGATAGCGCGACCGCAACCATGCTGCGTTCTTGGCTGGGTTATTGCCCGTGACCGGAGGGACGCCTATGCTGCGCACCTCTGCCCAGGTGCCGGAACTGGTAGACGGGCTGGATTTAGGTTCCAGTGTCCTCTGGGCGTGGGGGTTCGACTCCCCCCCTGGGCACCAGCGCGCCCTGGCGGGCGCGTCCTCCGGTATCCCCGGGACGAGCTTCGGGGTCGGTACCTGAGAGACGCCGTCTCGGCCCGAACGGCTACCAACTGTTCCGCAGTTCCCGCAGACGCAGGAAGACGTCCTCTTCCGTCGGCTCCCCGGGCATGTCGGGGAACACTTCGCGGAGCTTCGCGATCACCGAGGGGCTCGACAGGCGGAAGAAGGTGTTGAACGCCTTCTCTTGGGCGAGCGTCGTCACCATGGCGCTGCCGGGATCGTGGCTGTCCTGCAGTTCCCCGAGGAGATCCGCCGCCGCCGTGTTGTCGGGTTCCCGGTCCAGGGTGAATTCGAGGTTGTTGGTGATGTAGTCGTGGCCGGGATACACCATGGTGTCGTCGGGCAGCCGGTCGAGTTGGGTGACGAACGTCTCGTAGAGCTCCTTCGGGTGGCCGCCCCCGTGGCAGTTGCCGGCGCCCGCGTTGAATAGCGTGTCGCCGCTGAACAGCGCGGGTTGGTCGGTCTTCGACAGCAGACAGACGTGACTCATGGTATGCCCCGGCGTGTCGAGGGCCAGGAGTTCCACGGAGCGCCCCACGCTCACCACGTCGCCCGCGGACAGACCGACATCGATGCCGTCGATTCGGGGTCCGGCGTTGTGGTGGGCGAGCAGCTTGGCGCCGGTGGCCTCGATGACCGGGCCGTTGCCACCGGTGTGGTCGCCGTGTTCATGGGTGTTCAAGACCTGCGTGATTTCCCAGCCCTTGGACTTTGCCGCGTCGAGGCACTTGCGATAGTCGAGGGGGTCGATCGCCAGCGCTTCGCCGGTCTCGGAGCAGGCGATCAGGTAGTTGAAGTTGCGATAGGCGTTGCCGGTCCAGATTTGCTCGACGAGCATCATTTGTCGATCCAGGATGGTTGGTGAGTCGTCGGTCGGTGTCGGTTCGGCCAACACGGTCTGGCGATTAGCGTATCACGGCGACCCGACCCCGAGTGTCCGTATGATGGCCGCGATGCCGTCCATGCGCCCCATCACGCCACCCATGCTCTTGCTGGACGGAGTGGAGCCGTTCAGCCTGCCGTCGGCCGGCGCCGGAGTCGTCGCTGCCTGCGGCCGCGTCGCCGATCACACCACGTCGCTGTTGGCGGCCGAGCGGGTCGGATTGGAGCGCATGGCTGAAGTCCGCCGCGCCGAATACTCCTCCGGACGGCGCGTGGCGCGGCAGGCTCTCAGCCTGCTCGGCATCGAGGGCTGTTCGGTGACTGCACGGGGACGATTGCCGGTGTGGCCCCTTGGCGTCGTCGGGTCGATTACGCACAGTCGCACCTTGGCGCTGGCGATGGTCGGTCGAGAAGCGGACGTGGCCGGGATCGGGGTCGATCTGGAGCAGGAACGTCGTGTGAACGAGCGAGTGGCGGCGCGCGTGCTGGTGCCCGCGGAACGCAGGAATCTGGCGGAACAAGACTGGCGGACGATGCTGTTCGCCGCCAAGGAAGCGGTCTACAAGGCCGTCAATCCCGTTGTCGGTGAGTATCTGGACTTCGGCGATGTCGAGGTGTCGGCGAGCAAGGACGGGACCTTTACCGCAGTCACAACTCGCGCGCGCAAGTCGACATCGATGATCGCCAGCGGTCGGGGGCACTTCCGCCGCGTCGAAGGGCACTGGCTTTGCACGTTTCTCGTTCTACCTACCGATTCGGTCCCCGGCTCATAGGGTAGGGCTGCCACCGCTCAAGCGGCGTCTTCGGCAGCACGGTGGGATTGACGCAGCTCATTGGCCACTTGCCGCGCAGCACCAGGGACACCTCGCGTCCGACCCGGCGGCGGGCGGTCGGCCTCATACGCGTGGATGCCGAGGCCACATGGGGCGTGATGATCACGTTCGCCATGGTGAGCAGCGGGTTGTCGGGATCGGGCGGTTCCTGCTCGAGCACGTCGAGCCCGGCGGATTGCACCTTGCCGCTTTCCAGCGCCGCGATGAGGTCGGCTTCGTCGATGATCGTGCCTCGCGCCGTGTTGACGATCACCGCGCCGTCCTTCATCTGCTCGAACGCCGCCGCGTTCAGACTGTGGTGGGTCTCCTCGTTGTCCGGGGAGTGAATGCTCAGATAGTCCGAACGTTCGAGAAGCTCGGCCCAGGCCACCGGTTCGACACCGTGCTCGCTGATCGTGAGCTCGCTGACGTAGGGGTCGTAGGCGATGACGTTCAAGCCGAACGCTTTGGCGCGCACCGCGGTGCAGCGCGCCACGTTGCCGAACGACAGCAGGCCCAACGTGCGGCCCATCAACCTCGGTACGTGGTTGAGCATCGGCCGGCCCCGCCACCAGTGGCCCTCGGCGGCTAGGGTGTTCTGCTCCTTGGTGCGGCGGATCGCCGCGAGCAGAAGCATCATGGCGTGGTCGGCGACTTCCTCGATGAACACGTCGGGTGTGTTGGTTACCACGATGCCCCCGCGGGTTGCCGCCTCGACATCCACCATGTCGACGCCGACGCTGCCGACGCCGATGACCACGCACTTGTCCAGGCGGCTGATGATAGCCTCGTCCATGCGTATGCCCCAGGACGTGATCACGGCGTCGCAGTCGGTGGCCCCCTCGACGAAGGCTTCCGGCGTGGGACTGGCGACCTCGACGATATCGGCGATGGGGGCGAGGGCTTCCAGTTCGAGCGCGTAGCGCTGCTCCAGGTTCGCGACCTCCGCCGCCCGGGGCAACTGCATCGCTACCCGTTTTTTTGGCTTATTCGATCGGGTCATGTCTCCCCGGACTCCAGTAGCTCGATTGCCTCTTCCCTCAAACCCCGCTTGAAGATCTTCTCCGAGGCGATGCGCGGCAGCCGCTCCTTGCGTATCCAGACGTGGTCCGGAACCTTGAACCGGGCCAGGTGCTCGGCGGCGAAGGCCTGTACTTCATCGGTCGTCAAGGTCATTCCCGGGCGCACCGCGACCACGGTGGCCAGGGTCTCCCCCAAGCGCTCGTCGGGCACGCCGAACACCGCGGCCTCGAGGATGGCGGGGTGTTCGTAGAGCACCGCCTCCACTTCCTGGCAGCCGATGTTCTCGCCGCCGCGGATCACCATGTCCTTCTCGCGGTCGGTGATGAACACGTAGCCCTCGTCGTCGAGGTGGCCGATGTCGCCGGTATGGACCCAGCCGTCGGTCAGCGACTCGGCGGAGGCCTCGGGCTTGTTCCAGTACTGCGAGAAATTCATCACGCCCCAGATCCACAGCTCGCCGGTCTCGAACGGCGCGGCGTCCGTGCCGTCTTCCTTGACCGCTTTGACCTTAACGATCGGCGGCACGGCACGCCCGCAGCTGCGGGACCGTTCAAGGAACGCCGCGCCGCCGATGGTGGTGGCGAGTCCCTGGGTCTCGGTCATGCCCCAGCCCGTGCCGGGGGCACCCTTGGCGATGGTCTTGTCGATCTGCCGGGCGTGCTCCGGCGCCATCGGCGCGCCTCCGCCGCCGGCGCTCTTCAGGCTGGACAGGTCGTACTTGTCGCGGTTCGGCGCCTGCACCAGTTCCCATGCCATGGTGGGAACGCCGTTGAACTCGGTGACGCGTTCGTCCTGGATGATGCGCAGCGCCTCGTCGACGTCCCACTTGTACATGCCGACGACCTTCCGGCCGCGCCGGAACGAAGACAGCACCTGCACGACGAGACCGGTGACATGGAATAGTGGAACGGTGAGGATGATCGCAGGTGGGTCCTGCGTCTGCGGCGCGGCTCGCCCCACCGCCGCTGCCATCTCCGGGTTGAGGGCCATGGCGATGGCACCGCCGCACTCCCAGCCCAGCAGGGCGTTGGTGATTGCCCGATGGGTCGACAGAACGCCCTTCGGGTGGGCCGTGGAACCGGACGTGTAGAGGATGGTGGCGTTGTCCTCCGGGGCGATTACCGGCGCCGGCATGTCGGTGGAGGCGCCATCGATGAACGCCTCCCACGTCGCGAGGTCCCCGTGACGGTGACGGACCGTGACGATTTCGATGCCGAGGCCGTCCACGTGCGGTGCCAGGCGTTCGGTCCGTTCGACATCGGTGAACAAGAGCTTCAGGCCGCTGTCCTCGATGCCATAGAGCAGTTCCTCGCCGGACCACCAGGCGTTCATGGCCACCGCGACCGCGCCCATCGAGGTGATCGCCATGAATGCCGCGATCCACTCCGGGTAGTTTCGCAAGGCGATCCCTACGCGGTCGCCGGGCTCGATGCCCCGCGACTTCAGACGGTTGGCGCACCGGGCGGCCATGTCCCACATGGACTGGTAGGTGTAGCGCTCGTCCTCGTAGACGTAGAAGTCCTTGTCGGCATGGGCGAGACCGCTCGCGAAGAGGTCGCGCAGGTTGGCCGGCGCATTGGCGAACACCGTAAAGTCGACGCTGCGGATGTTCGCCACCCGGGTCTCGTACGGCTCACCCGGAGCGGTCACCTCGGCGATGGCGTCGGCGAGTTCGGGACGCAGGGCGAAGCCGGGTTCCCAAGCGGCCCTGGTTCCTCCCGCTGGCGTCCCGTCGGTCGCGTCTGGCTTGTTTGGCACAGGGTTTCCCCCTCGAAACCGGTGCGTAGGTCACCATCCAAGCGCCCGGATTCTATACAATCCTCGGCTGTAAACCATGTTGGGTTCGGCGGCCCGGGCGAGAAATGAGACAAAACAAGGCACTCGCGACCTGGCGGGCGGGCGGTTCCACCATCGGCGGCTGGCTCAGCATCGGCAACGCCTACACGGCCGAGACGATGTCGAGTTTGGGCTTCGATTGGCTGTGCGTGGACCTGCAGCACGGCATGCTGAGCTACGACGATCTCACCTACATGCTGCCGGCGATCTCGACCAGCGACACCGTGCCCATCGTGCGGGTCCCCTGGAACGAACCCTACGAGATCATGAAGGCCCTGGACGCCGGCGCCTACGGCGTCATCGTGCCCATGGTCAACAACCGCGAGGAGGCTGCGAACGCCGTGTCGGCCTGTCGCTATCCACCCGACGGTCTGCGCTCGTTCGGGCCGATCCGCGCCGCCATGTACGCGGGTCGCGGCTACATGTCGGAGTCCAACAACCAGATCGCCTGCATCGCGATGGTGGAGACCGCGGAAGGTATCGACAACCTCGACGAGATCGCCTCGACCCCGGGCCTGGACGCCATCTACATCGGTCCTGCCGATCTCGCCTTCGCCCTCGGTCTGAAACCGGGGCAGGACGACGATCCCAAGCACATCGAGACCGTCGACAAGATCCTCGCCGCCTGTCGCGAACACGGCATCGCCGCGGGTATCCACACCGGCAGCCTCGCGCGCTCGCAGCAGTATCTCGAGCAGGGCTTCAACCTGGTGACACTCGGCACCGACAGCGCCTTCCTGGCGCGAGCCGCGGCAACCGACCTCGCCGCCGCGAGGAAAACGGCCGAGAGCAAGCGGGAACACACCGGCTATTGATCGTGGTGCAGTTCAACATCATCCGGGTGGAGAAGGGAGAGCACAAGGAGGCGGTGGACGCCTCCCTCGCCAAGCGTCAGCCGGTGTTCAGGCGGCGGCCGCCCGACGAGATCGGGGCCTAGGGTCGGAGCTACGAGTGCCATGGACGGCAACCTGATCATCGCCATCGCTTTTGGTCTCGGTCTGGTCGTAGGCAGTGTGTGGATCGCCTGGTGGCTAGGGCGCCGCCATGCGCGCCAGCTGGACGCCGCGTTGAGCCAGCACGTACAGAACGCGGACTCGGACAAGCGCATTCTCGAGGAACGGCTGAACGTCTACGCCCGGGAGGCCGAGCGTGTACGCGCGGAGCTGGCAACGGCGAAGCAGGAACTGGTTGAGGCCACGGCGGACCGCCATGCCGCTGCGACCCGGGCGGCCCAGCTCGAGACCGGCAACAGCCAACTTGTCGAGCAACTCGCCAAGTCCAGGGAGGATCTCGGTGCATCTCGCCAAGAGGCGGGCGACGCCAAGGTCCGGCTGGCGGAAATCCGCACCCGACTCGACGAGGCCGAGAAGGGTTTCCGCGAGAAGGAGGCGCTCTTCAAGGAGGCGAGCGGTGCCTTGAAGCAGGAGTTCCAGCTGCTCGCCAACGAGATCTTCGAGCAGCACGGCCAGCGCCTGCGGTCCTCTAGCAACGAGCAGCTCAGCAACGTCCTCAAACCGTTCAAGGAACAGATCACCGACTTCAAGCGCAAGGTGGAGGAGGTCTACACCACCGACGCCAAGGACCGCGCTTCGCTATTGACCGAAGTGCGCAATCTCCAAGAGGCCAGCGAGCGCGTCAACCGGGAGGCCGAGAGCCTGACCCGGGCACTGAAGGGCGACACCCGGGTGCAGGGAAACTGGGGCGAGGTGGTGCTCGAGCGGGTGCTCACCGACTCCGGCCTGCGCCGGGATCACGAGTATGTGGTGCAGACATCGTTCCGCACCGAGGCCGGGGACTTGAAGCGTCCCGACGTCATCATCCACCTGCCGGGAGAGAAGGACGTCGTGGTCGATGCGAAGGTCTCGCTCGGTGCCTACGAACAGGCTCTCGCAACCCCCGACGACACGATCCGAGAAGAGGCGATCACCCGCCACGTGCAGAGTCTGCGCAACCATGTCCGCAACCTGGCGTCCCAGGACTACGACCGCCTGGAGGGCGTGCGCTCACTGGACTTCGTGCTGCTGTTCATTCCCGTCGAAGCGGCTTTCACCATGGCCATGGAGCGGGACGCGTCGATCTTCACCGAGGCCTTTGAAAAGCGTCTCGTGATCGTCAGCCCCACCACGCTGATGATGACCCTGCGGATCATCGACAACGTCTGGCGCTACGAGAAGCAGAACCGCAACGCTCAGGAGATCGCCCACCGGGCCGGCGCGCTCTACGACAAGGTGCGCGTGATCCTCGAGGACATGGACCAACTGGGCAAGAGCCTGGGCACGGCCCAGCGCTCCTACGACTCCGCCTACGCCCGGCTGGTCTCCGGCAAGGGCAACCTGGTCCGCCAGGTCGAGCAGTTCCGGGAACTCGGCGCGGACGTCAAGAAAGCACTGCCGCGGGACCTGGTCGATGCCGCCAACGACTCGTAGCGTCCAGACACCATCACCGCACTGACGGTCGTCCCGACGACCTCGCCCAAGAACTCGACGCCCAGATTGCGGCCAATCTGCCGGGATTGTCCGTCGTGCCTAGTGGTCATACCAATTAGTCAAACAAGTTGATAGAACCTACTTGACAGCCGTATTGGTTGGTGGCAACGTGACGGGGGCCACTTGTTCGATACAGAATAAGACGCTACCACATTGGCCTAACCAATCCATTGCGCAACACCCAGAAGGGGGCGGATATGCGTACCACTACTGCTCTTACCTCACTGCGTTCGTCATGGCGGCTCGTGCTTTGCGCACCGATGCTGTTGCCCGCGACGGCGGCTCTCGCCCAGTCGGACGATGACGAAGCCGATGTCATTGAGGAGGTCGTCGTCGTAGGCGTACGGCGTACGATCCAGGACTCGATCCAGCTCAAGCGGAATTCGGTATTGATCGTCGACGGATTGAACGCCGACGAGATCGGTGCGCTGCCGGCCTTGTCAATCGGCGAAGCGCTGGAGACCGTTACGGGCGCGGCGACCCATCGCGAGAACGGAGGCGCTACCGAGGTTGCGATCCGGGGTTTGGGACCCTATCTGGGCAACACGGTCGTCAATTATCGAGAGTCGACCAACGGAAGCGGCAACCGTGCCGTCAACTTCAGCATCTTCCCTTCTGAGTTGTTCAATGCCATTGCCGTCCATAAGACGCAGTCTGCGAGCTATATCGAAGGCTCGGTCAGCGGTCAGGTTCAGCTGAGTACCAGACGACCGATCGACTACGGCGACCAAATTGCACAATTCAGTCTCAAGGGCTCGGCGCATCCTGACGATGACAACATCAGTGGCCAGAGCAACGGTTACCGAACTACCGGGAGCTATATCAATTCTTGGGAAGTCGAGGGTCTGGGTACTATCGGCATTTCCGTCGGTGGGCAAACGCGCGACGATTCGAACCCCGAGGCGGAAGCCACTCATACAACCGGGGGCGGGCGCTTCGAGGCCTGCGTATTGGATTCATTCGATTCCAGGGCACAGCCGCTCGATACTTCTGGTCGGTGCGACGAGAACGGCAGCGACCCCGATCTCAGCAACGACCAACTTCAAGACCTCATCGATTCCAATCCCAGCTACAACAGCGCTTCGGATATCCCATTTGCCTATATCCCTCGGGATCGCACGTTCAGGCGGAATACGACGGATGATGACCGTCACGCCGTGTTCGGAGCGATTCAATGGCGGCCAAACGACCGGCTGGACTTCATGGTCGATTTCCAGCAATCCGAGCGGGATCAAAAGGAACTCCGCCAGGATCTTCAGTTCGGATCAACCCAGAATAACCTGACCAATGTCGTTTCCAACCCTCGCACCGGGATTCTGCACAGCTTCACGACGGATACTGACATCCGATCCAATACGACGGACTTCTCACGCTTCGAGGAGTATGAAGGCGCTGGGTTCAATGTTGCTTGGCAAGCCAGCGACAACCTGGAGGTCTCATTCGATGCGGCGTTTGCAGACACCTGGCGTACCGAGACGGACGTTGAGGTCCGAATGGCGGCAAACGAGGTATTGATCACGGATCCCGACGACACTTCCAGTAGAGAAGAGTTCCTGGTCAGTTTCAATGTGAATGCGCCGGGTACCGATGGACTCGCGTTGCCAACGATTCTCTGTACGGACGGCAGTAGTTCATGCGATCCTGATTCCCTGCTGGATTTCGACATCACGAATCCCGCCTATTTCACCGCTCGCGACCGCGCGCGAATTCGCGCCAGGCAGCTGTTTCGCGAGCACACGATCGATGCCTTCAGACTCGATCTGTCCTGGGACACCGATTCTCTCGGCGTGGTCAACAACGTGCAGGCAGGCGTTCGCTCTTCCAGCCTTGCGTATCGAACCTTCGGTGGCAATCGCAATGATGACGGGGTCAGTCTGTTCGAGGACGAGGATTTCGACGGCGTCCCCGGCGGGTCTTCCGACACCGAGGAGTCCCGCGCTGCCGTCTTCAATGCCGCCAACAACTGCGGCGAGTCCAGTTTCCCGGAGCCTGGTTTCCTGTCGGAGTCCAGAGGCGGCAACGATCTTGTTACGGTGGTAGGTGGTATCGGTACCGGCACCGGATGGGCAACTTTCGATCATGGCTGTTTGCTTGATGAGCTACTCGTAAACTACGGCGGTAGGTCCGCAATCGGCTTCCAGAATGGAATCCAGACTAGCAGTGTCGATCTGACCGAAGATGTGACGGCGTTCTATGTGCAGGCCAACTACGAGACCGAGATGTCCGGAAGGCCCGTACGCGGTAATTTCGGTGTTCGAGTTGTTGAAACAGATATCGCGTCGATTGGATACCGAAGCCCGCTGACCGTCACACAGCAAAACGGCTTGTACTATGTTGAGTCGGCATCGGGAGCGAATTTCGAAACAACGTGGCAATCCAATAGCTATACGGAAGTCCTGCCAAGCGCGACCCTCGTTATGGATCTCAACGCCGACTGGGTATTCCGGGCCGGCGTATTCAGGGGAATCTCGCGTCCGGATCCCGACTCCTACGGCAATAGCCGCGCCATCAATACCAATGACTCCGATGACCCTGACTCTGGCTACGCCAGCTTGGAAGAAGCAGTGCAAGGTATTGGCGCAGCGGGTAATCCGAAATTGGAACCTCTGCTCTCCTGGAACGTGGACGTTGGTGTGGAGTGGTACGCCAACGAAGACACATTGGTGGCAGCCGGTGTCTACTTCAAGCGGTTCCAGGGTGGTTTTGAGAATGCATACCAGGCGGAGGACTTCCTCATCGATGGAAATACCGTCGGCGGTACCGTGAGAACCACACAGGTCTCCGACGACGAGAGCAGTCTCACCGGTCTCGAAGTCACCGCTACTCATGCCTTCGACTATCTGCCCGGTATCTGGGGCGGCTTTGGCGGCAAGTTCAGCTACAACTACGTGGATTCCGGCTTTGAATTCGAAGATGGTCACGGCGGCGACGGTGTCGCCTTTGATGCCGATGGCAATGCGAGTCCACTTCTGGGCCTGTTGCCGTCGGCCGGGCTGTGGGGTCTGTCACGTCATACCAGCGCAACGCAGGTCTACTGGCAGAACGATCGCTTCCACATTCAGGCGATCTACAAGGCACGGTCCCAGTACTTCCAAGGCTACGGCCGCGATACGGGCGCGCGTATCCGATACGTGGATGACTACAATACGCTCGACCTTCGCATGAGACTCGATGTCACGGACGCGATTCAGCTTACTCTCGAGGGCATTAACCTGCTTAGTGAGCCCCGCATCGACTTTCGGGCGTTGGACGGTGAGGTTGTTCAAACCCTGGAATACGGCCCGCGTGTTTTCGCCGGCGTGAAAGTGAGGTTTTAGGTAGAGGCTTGATCCATTGTTAGCTCCCCCGCGTGCTCCTCGAGTTGCGGGGGGGTTCCGCCAAGGGACGTTCTCGGCGGGTTGGAAGATGGGCAGGCCATGGTGGGCTGTCCGCGTTCGACTCTTGGCTTTGACCACAATCGAACTACATCGACCTTTGCGGGATGCGATCCATGTCGGGTAAGCGACTCTATCACTCGGTGGCCGAACAGATTGTCACCATGATCGAAGAGGGCATTTTCCCGCCCAACAGCCGATTGCCGGGCGAACGGGAACTTGCTGAACAACTCAGCGTCAGCCGGGTTACCGTCCGCGAGGCCGAGATCTTCCTGCAGGCACAGGGCATCATCCAGGTCAGGACGGGCTCCGGAGCCTACGTGCGGAACCCGTCAACGCACAATGGTCGCCTGCCGAGCGTCAGCGCCTTCGAATTGACCGAGGCGCGCACGCTGTTCGAGTCGGAGGCGGCGGCGCTGGCGGCCCGCGACATCAGCGATGAAACGCTGAGCGTTCTTGAGGGTCACCTTCGGAAATTGCGTAGCAGCGACGGGGAGGCTGTACTGGCGGACCGGGAATTCCATCGGACCATCGCGGCGGCTTGCGGTAACGCGGCCGTTCACTACGTCGTGGAGATGCTGTGGCGGGTGCGGATGGAATCCAAGGAGGTGCGCCAGGTGTACGACGCGGTGTGCCATGACGACGCCGACGAGCGTGAGGCCGAGCACCGGGAGATATTGGACGCATTGCGCGCGCGGGATCCGGCGGCGGCCCGCAACGCCATGCGCGAGCACTTTCGGCGTCTGATCAAGTCCATGCTGGACGTCACCGAAGAGCAGGCATTGGAAGAGCTTCGCCGCAAGGCGAATGAGAGTCGCGAACGATTCCTGACCAGTTTCCAGATCTGAGTTCGGGCTTCAAAAGGCCACACGCGGCAGGCACCCTCGGCAAAGGAACGGGATTTGATGATTCGAATCACTCTGCTTGTGTTGTCCTTCATGCTGCTTCAGGCAGGGCACGCCGACACGTTGCTTGTCGGTTCTCAGGACGAATTCGAGGACGCTGTCGGCGACCTTGAGCCTGGCGACACGATCATCCTGGCCAACGGCACCTGGCGCGACTTTGAAATCCTCTTCACCGGGTTCGGCACACCCGAGAAGCCGATCACGCTGACTGCCGAGACTAAGGGCGAGGTCGTCATTGCCGGGCAGTCCAACCTGCGTATGGCCGGAGAACATCTCGTCGTATCCGGTCTGGTCTTCAGGGACGGCTACACACCCACCAACACGGTGATCTCCTTCCGGCGCACCCGTGGCGACTACGCGCATTACTCGCGGGTGACCGAAACCGTGATCGACCGATTCAACAACCCCGAACGCTACGAGACCGACTTCTGGGTCATGATGTACGGCAAGCGCAACCGTTTCGATCACAACCACCTGGAGGGCAAGAGCAACGCCGGCGTCACCATGGCGGTACGGCTCGACAGCAAGGAAAGCCAGCAGAATCATCACCGAATCGACCACAACTACTTCGGTCCCCGACCGGTGCTTGGCTCCAACGGCGGGGAAACGCTGCGCATCGGAACCAGCCATTACTCCCTGACCGACTCCCTGACGGTTGTCGAAGACAACTACTTCGAACGGTGCAACGGCGAGGTCGAGATCATCTCGAACAAGTCCGGCGGCAATGTCTTCCGGGGCAACGTCTTCTTTGAATCGCGCGGCACGCTGACCCTGCGGCACGGCAATGGCACCGTTGTCGAAAACAACGTATTCCTGGGTAACGGCGTCGATCACACCGGCGGCATCCGCGTCATCAACGCCAACCAATCGGTCCGCAACAACTACCTGCGCGGACTGACCGGTCACCGCTTCGGTGGCGCGATGGTGGTCATGAACGGCGTTCCGGACTCGCCGATCAACCGCTACCATCAGGTCGACAACGCCGTGATCGAGAACAACTCGATCATCGAAACCGACCACATCGAGCTTGCCGCAGGCAGCGATGAGGAACGCTCGGCGACGCCCGTCAACAGCGTGTTCCGATCGAATCTCATCTACAACGATGGTGGGCGCAACGTCATTGCGGTGCACGACGACGTCAGCGGCATCGATTTCCAGGGGAACGTGCTGAACAACGTCGCCGACCCGGTGCTGGAAGCAGGATTCGTCAACACGGCGCTGGAACTGATACCCGCCGACAACGGACTTCTGTTCCCGGTGGACGAGCGGTATGCCGGGATCGGTGCAGCGCGCGACATCAAGGTCCTGGACCGTTCCGTAACCGGCGTATCGTGGTACCCGAAGCCCGATCCGGCGAACCGGTTCGATTCGGGCAAGACGGTCACGACAACCCCCGGCCTGGATTCGCTGTTCGAAGCGGCAAGGGACGCCGACGCCGGTGATGTCATCGCGCTTGATCCGGGCGAGTATCTGGAGACGAAGACCATCGTTCTCGACCGGCCGCTGACGTTTCGGGCCGTGCCTGGGACGGCGACGATCGAATTCGAACGAACGGCGCTGTTCGAAATTGCCGCAGGCGGCAGCCTGAAGCTGAGCGGCGTGACGATATCGGGGCAGGCCGCGCCCGACGTGGCCGGCAACTCGGCGATTCGCACGAGCCGGTACTCGATGCTGGGCAACTATGCCCTGATCGTTGCGAACTCCGTCATTCAGGATCTCAACACCAACCACTCATTCAGCTTCTTTTCCCTGGCCAAGCACACCTTTGCCGACCGGCTGGAAGTCGCAGATTCCACCTTTCGAAACATCACCGGACACGTCTTCGCGCTGAACGTCGAAACTGACGACTTGGGCATCTACAACGGCGAGTACATTTCGATCACCGGGACAACCTTTGAGAACATCGACGGCACCGTCGCGGACATCTATCGAGGGGGGACCGACGAGAGCACGTTCGGGCCTCACTTCGAGTTGCGCTCGTCCTCGCTCGCTGCCGTGGGTCACGGCTCGCGCAACAAGTCGGGTGCTTCCATTCGGCTGTTGGGCGTGCAGGCGACCGATATAGTCGACAACGTCTTTGCCGATAGCCAGCCGGTTCGGGTGATCCACACCGTTGGCGATCCCGTCACCCGGTTCGGGGGCAATCGGTTCGAGGGAACGCCCGAACCAGTCATTCGCGAATTTGTCAGGCAATGATGCTGCGCCGGTCGGCCAGCGATGTGACTCTTCTGCCGCGAACAGCCTGCCTGCTGGGGGGCATCGCCATGTCCGGCTGGGCTCAGTTTGCCTCGGCCGACCACCCTCGGCTTCTGCTCACGCCGACCGACGCCGAGTTCATCGCGGAGTCCCTCGACGAGTCGCCGAGCTACGCGCGGGTGCTGCGCGCCAAGCAGATCGAAATCGACCGGTATTTCGAATCGGCCCCCGACGTACCGCAACCTGTGGACCCTGGCGGCGGCTACACCCACGAGCGGCACAAAAAGAACGGGGTGGCGATCAACGACGCGGGGGTTCTATATCAGTTGACGGGCGAGCGCGTGTACGCAGAACGCGCGAGGCGGCTTTTGCTCGCCTACGCGGACATGTATCCAGGTCTGGGAGAGCACCCGGTACAGGCGTCACGGACGCCCGGCCGTTTGTTCTGGCAGACCCTCAACGAATCGGTGTGGCTGGTCTACGCGATTCAGGGATACGACGCGATTCATGACGCGCTGTCCGACGAGGACAGAGCGCGGATAGAATCCAACCTGCTTCGCCCGTTGGCCGATTTCCTGTCGGTCGGATCGCCGCAGACGTTCGACAGGATCCACAATCACGGCACCTGGGCCGTCGCCGCGGTGGGAATGACCGGGTACGTGCTCGATGACGCGACCTATGTCGAACGCGCGCTCTATGGGCTGGAAGGCGACGGCAGCGGTGGCTTCATCCGGCAGCTCGATGAATTGTTCTCGCCTGACGGCTACTACACGGAAGGCCCTTACTACCAGCGCTACGCGCTGATGCCCTTCGTCGTGTTCGCGCGCAGCATCGAGACCAACGATCCGGATCTTGCGATATTCGAATACCGTGACGGTATCCTGCTCAAGGCCATCTACGGCTGTATCGATCTGTCCTATGCGGGGCTCTTCTTCCCGATAAACGATGCGATCAAGGACAAGGGCCTCGGCACCGTTGAATTGCGCTATGGCCTGTCCATCGCGTATGGGCTGACAGGCGATCGCGCCCTGGCTTCGGTTGCGGACCTGCAGAGCACCTATGTCCTCACGGGCGACGGTTTCCGCCTCGCCCGCGCCCGCGATCTTGGCGAGGCCGAGCCGTACGTCTACCGGTCCAGGTTTTTCCGGGATGGACCGCTTGGCAAACAGGGTGCGTTGGCCGTTCTGCGCGCCGGCGGCACGGCGTACTCCCAGGCGCTGGTGCAGAAGGCGACGTCCCAGGGCATGGGCCACGGTCACTTCGACAAGCTCGGCCTACTGTTCTACGACAATGGCCAGGAGATTCTCACGGACTACGGCGCAGCGCGTTTCCTAAACGTCGAGCAGAAGGAAGGCGGCCGCTATCTGCCGGAAAATGCCACTTGGGCCAAGCAGACCGTGGCCCACAACACGCTGGTGGTCGACGAAGGCAGTCACTTCGAAGGCAGGCTGTCCATTGCCGAAGGCCTGAACCCAGGCCCCCTCCTGTTCGCGAGCAACGACCACATCCAGATCACGGCCGCCGAGATGCGGGGAGCCTACGAGGGCGTCTCCTTCAATCGCACGACGGCATTGGTGCACGGCATCGCGGGGGATCATTCCGTCGTCGTGGATGTGCTCAACGCCGCCGGATCGGGCCAACACCAATACGACCTGCCGGTGCACTACAACGGACAGATCGTAGACGTCAGTCACGTCCTCGAGAGCTACACGACGAACTTGCGGCCGCTCGGCGATGCCAACGGATATCAACACCTGTGGCTACGTGCCCGGTCCCGTGTCGCGGCTGGCGAACACTTCTACGTGACCTGGCTGACGGGCAACCGGTTCTACACCTATACCATGGTCGCCCTAGACGACACGGAAGTGCTGTTCGTCGAACTCGGCGCGAACGATCCCGATTTCAACCTGCGCCGGGAACAGGCGATGATTTTCCGCGTCCGGGGAGCAGAGGCCCACTCCTTCATTTCCGTCCTGGAGCCCCATGGGGAATACGACGGCACCGAGGAATTCACCGTGGGCAGCCGCGGATCGATCGCGGAAATCCGGCACCGGCGCGCCGGGCAGGCCGACGCATTGAGCTTCTGGTCCTTGAGCGGCGCGGGCCGGACACTGACGTTGTCCTACGACCCCGACAACGACGCCGCTCATTCGATGGACGTCGGAGACAACACCTACAACTGGAATGGCTACTTCGGGTTGTTCCACCAATAGCGGGAACGCGAAGCGAAGGAGAAAGCGAGTATGTTCCGAGGTTACTTGAGATGGGTCGTGGTAAGCCTCGTGGCAATCGCCACGGTGATCAACTATGTCGACCGCAACGCGCTGGCCATCATGTGGGTCGAGATCGGTCCGGAGCTGGGCATGGACGAATACGACTACGCCCGCCTGGTGATGGTCTTCATGGTCGGCTACGCCATCGGTCAGGCCCTGTTCGGCAAGATCTTCGACCTGATCGGCACGCGGTTCGGATTCGTGCTCGCAATCGTCATCTGGTCCATTTCGATCATGCTGCACGCCGTGACGCGCACTTTCGGCTCGCTCGCGGCGATGCGCTTCACCCTGGCGTTCGGCGAAGCCGGCAACTGGCCCGGCGCGACCAAGAGCAACGCCGAGTGGTTCCCCATCCGGGAACGTGCGCTGGCCCAGGGCATATTCAATTCCGGTGCGTCGCTCGGGGCGGTCATATCGGCGCCCGCCATCGCGCTTCTGTACCTGCAGTTCGGTTGGAAAGCCACGTTCATCATCATCGGGCTGTTCGGCTTCCTGTGGCTCGTGCCCTGGCTGCTCATATTCAAGGCCCCGCCGGAACGACACCCTTGGCTTTCCGCGGAGGAACGCGAATACATCCTGACGGGTCAACGGGACGAGAGTGCGCCCGCCGACGGGGAACAGGCGGCGCCCGGCTGGTTCGAAATGCTGCGCTATCGCCAGAGTTGGTCCGTGGTGGCGTCGAGGTTCTTCCTGGATCCGATCTGGTGGCTGTTCGTCAGTTGGCTGCCGATCTACCTCGCCGCGACGTTCGGTTTCGACATCGCGCAGATTGGGTTTTCCGCCTGGGTACCCTATGTCGGCGCCATGGCGGGCGCGCTTTTCGGCGGCTGGCTAGCCCGCTACCTGCTCGAAAAGGGCCGAACGGTGAATTACACGCGCAAGCTGACAATCATGCTGGGCGGAGTCATCATGCTGCCGGCCCTGCTCTTGACGGCAGCCGCGGCCACGCCGCTGTCGGCGATACTGCTCATTGCGGTCATCCTGTTCGGGTTTCAGACGGCGATCGGCAACATTCAGACGCTGCCGAGCGACTTCTTTTCCGGCAAGTCGGTCGGTTCGCTCGCTGGCGTCGGCGGTGCCGCGGCCGTGGCAGGCGTGCTGATCACCACCGAACTCATTCCGAGGATCGTCGAGGCCTCGGGTTCGTTCGCCCCGGCATTCGTTTGGGGCGCGGCGCTGGTGCCGCTTGCCTTGCTATCGGTGTGGCTATTCGGCGGTCGGATTCGACCGGTCACCACGGAGAACTAAAGCCAGGAGACCAAGTAGTAGGTGACCGTTTGTCGGAGACCGCATCGTGTACAACCTGCTCGAGTTTCTCGCCGAGTTGTTCGTACTGGTCGTCGGTGCCGGCGTGCTGGTCGTTGGTGTGCTCTACGTCATCGACCGCACCCAGACCAAGCATGCCGTGCGGCGCAATTTCCCGGTCATGGGCCGGTTCCGCTATCTATTCGAGCGGCTCGGCGAGTTCTTCCGGCAGTACTTCTTCGCGATGGACCGGGAAGAGATGCCGTTCAACCGGGCCGAGCGCAGTTGGGTCTACCGCGCGGCCAAGGGCGAGGACACGATGGTGGCGTTCGGCTCCACCCGGGACATGCGCCCCGTCGGCTCGGTGATCTTCGCGAACTGTCCCTATCCGACCCTGGAACAGGATGCTGTGGGCACCACCGACTCAACCATCGGCCCCTATTGCGAGAAACCGTACACCACCGACTCGGTGTTCCACATTTCGGCATTGAGCTACGGGGCGATCTCCCGACCGGCCGTCACCGCCCTGTCCAACGGCGCCCGCATGGCCGGCGTGTGGATGAACACCGGCGAGGGCGGACTGTCGCCCATGCACCTCGAAGGCGGCGCGGACATCGTGTTTCAGTTCGGCACCGCCAAGTACGGCGTCCGCGATCCTGCCGGAAAGTTGTCGGACGAACGCCTTCGCGAGGTGGCCGCGCACGAGCAGGTGCGGATGTTCGAGATCAAGCTCTCGCAGGGAGCCAAACCGGGCAAAGGAGGCATCCTCCCGGGGGCGAAGGTGACGGAAGAGGTTGCCGCGATCCGCTTCATCGATGTCGGTCAGGACTCCATCAGCCCCAACCGTCATCCGGAGATCAACTCCGGGTCGGATCTCCTCGACATGATCGACCGGGTGCGCCGCGTCACCGGCAAGCCCACCGGTTTCAAGACCGTAATCGGCACCTACGGCTGGATCGACGACCTGTGCGACGAGATTCACCGCCGCGGCATCGCCTCGGCTCCGGACTTCATCACCGTCGACAGTGCCGATGGCGGTTCCGGCGCGGCACCCATGAGCCTCATCGACTACATGGGGCTGCCGATCAAGGAGAGCCTGCCCCTGGTCGTCGACATGCTCACCAGGCGGGGCCTGCGCGATCGCATCAAGGTCATCGCGAGCGGCAAGATGATCCTCCCCGGGCCCGTGGCCTGGGCGCTCTGCGCCGGTGCGGACTTCGTGACCTCGGCGCGGGGCTTCATGTTCGCGCTGGGCTGCATCCAGGCCCTGCAGTGCAATAAGAACACCTGCCCGACCGGTGTCACCACCCACGATGCCAGGCTGCAGCGCGGCCTCGACCCGGTGGACAAGGCGGAACGCGTCAGGCGCTATGCCCAGTCGATCTGCAAGGAGGTCGGCGTGATCGCGCATTCCTGCGGTGTGCCGGAACCGCGCCGGTTGCGGCGTTTCCATTGCCGCATCGTGCAGGACGATGGAAGATCCGTGCCCTTGGACGAGTTGTATCCCGACCAGGAAGCTCTCCCGGCGACCGTGTCGCCGCAAACGCCACCAAACCGCCACAAAACAAGAGGCATTGATTAGTGGAACGCCACGATGTCATGCGCACCACCTTTGCAGCACGCGACTTCTCGGGTCGCTTGGCTGGCGGGATTCGGTTTCCGCGCTAGTCGGATGCCTGACGTGATGCAAGCCATGGTGGCGGTGGGATCCCGCCACGTCCGCCTGCGCACGGCGGGTAGCGGATCAGGGGTTCTGCTGCTGCATGGCTCCCCCAACACGGCCGATGCGCTGCATCAGCTGATCGACACGCTGCGTCGGGACTTTCTGGTGATTGCGCCGGACAATCCCGGCAATGGGGCGTCCGATCCACTGCTGGGCCAATCGCTTGGCGCACGAGACTACGCCGACGCGCTTGCCGGGTTGCTCGACGCTTTGAACCTGCCCGTCGTCGCGGTGTACGGTTTCCACACGGGCGCCGTGTTCGCCGCGGAACTGGCGCGGCGGCACCGGTCGCGGGTGTCGTGCGTGGTCTGCGATGGCTATCCGCTCTGGACTGCGGCGGAAGCCAGGGAGCTTGCCGACGGCTATCTGCCGCCCCTCGTGCCCGCCCCCGATGGTGCCCACCTTGCCAGCGTCTGGTCCCGCGTTATCGATCAGAACTGGTATTTCCCATGGCATATGAAGAATGCTGATCGGCGGATCGACGGCGGCGCCGACGACGTCGACAGACTGCACACCCGGGCGATGGAGTTGCTCGGGGTCGGGAACCACTACCGGGAACCCTATGCGGCGGCGCTCGAGGCCGACGGGGCGGCGCGGCTCGAGGCGTTGACGGTGCCGACGCTGGTCACCGCGTCTTCGCGCGACATCCTCGCGAGTCATCTCGAACGCGTCCCCTCGCGTCCCTGCCTCACCATTCGGCGTGCCGCGGACGCGGTCCAAATTCGGCATGAAGTCCTGCAATGGTTCCGGCGTCATCCGCCCCCGGTCGCCAATGTGCGCTACAAGGCATCCCGGCGTTTTTTCGTCGAGGCCGGCGATGGACAGCTCTTTCTGGCGGGGGACCTGGCGACGAGGAACGTCTGGTTCCACGACGCGGGAGAGTCGTCGCGTCAACGACCCATGTCCGCCCACGACGCCCTGGGCGTGGATTTACCCGGCCACGGGCTGAGCACGGTTTCTTGGCCGAAGGATCCGCAGGATGCACTGGCTGCCCTGACCCAAGGGCTCACCGAGGCGGGTGTCGACATCGACCAATGCGTTGTCGACGGCAAGGGCCTCGGCAGGCAGATCGCGGCACTGCTGGCCGGCCGCAGCCATCGATTCGAAGCCCGTGCGGTGGATGTACCCGACGTCGCACCCCGGTGGGACGGCGGCCACCTGCTTGCCGCCTGGCATTTCTCCCGGTTCCGGACTCAGTATCCGGTCTGGTCCGAACGGGGGCCGGCGGCAAGAGGGCGTACCCCGCTCCCATCGGCCGACGTACTGCATCGGAAGACGCTCGATGTTCTCGGTACGGGCCAGCAGACCCTTGCGCGGACGTTGCCGTTGAGCTTCGAAGCGTAGGCGTACCCTTGGGGTCCGTAGGCGTACCCTTGGGGTCCGTTTACTATGCAAATGTAATATTGTGAGTTACATTTGCATAGATGATAGAACGGCACCTACATCGAACCCTCCTCCGCCTCTTGGACGGGAACCCGGCGGTAGTGCTGACCGGCCCCCGTCAAGTCGGCAAGACGACGCTGGCACGAGAGATCGCGAAGGAACGCGGCGCCGTCTACATCGATCTGGAACGCCCGAGCCATGTCGCAATGATCAGCGACATCGAGGAGTATTGCGACGAACGCTCCGACAAGCTGCTCGTTCTCGATGAAGTGCATCGCGTGCCGGGCCTGTTCGCACCGCTCAGGAGCATCATCGACGAGCGGCGGCGCTCGGGCAAGAGGGACGGCCTGTTCCTGCTGCTCGGATCGGCATCACTCGAACTTCTGCAGCAGTCCAGCGAAACGCTGGCCGGCCGAGTGGCTCTCAGCGAACTGCAGCCGCTCGGGGTGAGCGAAGTCCCCGCCGGCGCGCTACACAAACTGTGGTCCCGTGGCGGGTTCCCGGAGAGTTTCCTGGCCGATAGCGACGCGCGAAGTCTCGATTGGCGCGACGGTTTCGTTCGCACCTACCTGGAGCGGGATATACCTCAATTCGGATCGCGTGTTCCGGCCGAGACGCTTCGACGGTTCTGGACGATGCTCGCCCACAACCAAGGCCAACTTCACAGTGCTGCGACGCTGGCCAGGGGACTGGACATCACGGGTGTCTCGATTGCCCGGTATCTCGACCTTCTGGTCAACCTGCTGCTGGTTCGACGACTGCAACCCTGGACCTCGAATCTGGGGCGGCGACTCGTCAAGGCACCGAAGGTCTACATCAGGGATAGCGGCATTTGCCATGCCCTGCTGGGAATCGAGACGCTGGACGGGCTCCTCGGGCACCCCGTCGTTGCCGGTAGCTGGGAAGGGTTCGTTGTCGAGAACGTTATCCGAGCACTGCCGAGCCGGGCGTCCTGGGGTTACTACCGGACCGCGGGCGGCGCGGAGATCGACCTGGTGGTGGAAGCCGTCGGTGAACTCTGGGCGATTGAGATCAAACGCGGCGCCGCGGCCAAGGTGACGAAAGGTTTCTACAGCGGTTGCGAGGACCTGCGTCCGGATCGGAAGTTCGTGGTCCACGGGGGCAGGGCGGCGCCGACGGAATACCCCGTCGGTCGCGGAATCCGAGCAATGACGCTACCCGCCCTGGTATCTTGGCTAAGGAAACTCTGATCAAGCCCAGCCGTGGGCTTGGCGGCACATCCCTGTGCCGCGCTAGGGAAGCTCTTCATCAGAGCTTCCCTAGCTAGCCGGTTCGCGCAATCGAATTTGATGCAGTGACGCATGGTTATCATCCCCTGCGCCATGGCGAACGACCATGCGCCTGGGTCCTTCGCATGGTGCTCGGCTCACGATGGACACCGCGAGGCCCGCGTCAGCTCATACCCTGAAATCTGATAGGCTATCTATCAGATTTCAGGGTGCATTAGCTCGTGGTTCGTCGTCCCAAACATCTCGTACGGCTGCGGTCGCTGCTGCGGGACAATCCCGTCGTCGCCATACTCGGTGCCAGGCAGGTCGGCAAGACGACGCTGGCCAGGCACCTTCAAGCCGCGTGGAGACAGCCTTGCCACGTCTTCGATCTGGAGCGCCAAAGCGACCTCGCCCGGTTGGCGGATCCGGAATTGGCACTCGAACCCCTGCGGGGACTCGTCGTCCTAGACGAGATCCACCGGATGCCGGGGCTTTTTCCGCTACTGCGCGTACTCGCGGATCGACGGCCCATCCGTGCCAGGTTTCTGGTGCTCGGGAGTGCTTCGCCGGCGCTGCTTCGGCAGGGGAACGAAACCTTGGCGGGTCGACTGGCTCTGCATTCGCTCGACGGATTCTCACTGCCGGAAGTGGGCATCAGGAATCACTCGAAGCTCTGGCTTCGAGGCGGCTTTCCCCGTTCGTACCTGGCGTCATCCAACTCGAAGAGCGGAGATTGGCGGGAGGACTTCATCAGCACGTTTCTCGAGCGCGACGTGCCCCAGTTCGGTGTTCGGGTCGGCGCGACCAGCCTCAGGCGGTTCTGGACCATGTTGGCGCACTACCACGGCCAAGTTTGGAACGCGTCGGAATTCGCCCGAAACTTCGCCGTGAACCATGCCACGGTTCGCCACTACCTCGACATTCTCACGTCTGCGTTTGTCGTGCGGCAGCTCCAACCATGGCACGCGAACCTCAAGAAGCGTCAAGTCAAGTCCCCGAAGGTCTATCTCGCGGATTCCGGCCTATTGCACACCCTGCTCGGCGTGACCAACCGATCCGACCTTGATGTTCATCCCAAACTCGGCGCCTCGTGGGAGGGTTTCGTGACAAGCCAGGTGGCTTCGTTTCTTGCGGTCCGGTCCCACGAGTGTTTTTTCTGGGCCACCCATACGGGTGCCGAACTCGACCTGCTGGTCGTTCGCGGCACGAGGCGTTGGGGATTCGAGGTCAAAAGGACCGCCTCGCCCAGCGTCACCCCGTCGATGCGGATCGCTCTTGCCGACTTGCGACTTCAACGTCTGATCGTCGTACATGCCGGTCGGAACTCTTTCGACATGGCGAAGAAGATCCGCGCGGTTGCGCTGACAGATTTGCCCGAGGAGTTGAAGCCGTGGTGACCCGCGAGACAGGCGATGGCGGCGGCTCAGATCAGGAACGTGGTGATCGCCGGGAACAACGCGATTACCGCGAGCGCAAGGAGCAGTAGGCCGATGAACGGCAACACCGCCTTGGTGACGGTGATGAAGTCCTCCCTGAACGCCGCCATCGCCACGATCAGGTTCAATCCCATGGGCGGCGTCAGGTAGCCGATGCCGAGGTTCACGATCATCAGGATGCCCAGTTGCTCGGAACCGATGCCGAGCCGATTCGCCATCGGTTCCAGCATGGGGCCTAGGATCAGTACCGCGGAGCCGATGTCGATCACCATGCCGACCAGCAGCAGCGCGAGGTTGCCGAGGATCAGGAACTCGGCGGGCGTGTCGATCGCCCCTTCCATGGCGGCGACGGTCTGCTGCGGTATCTGCTCGTAGGTCAGGAAGACGTTGATCGATACGGCGAAGGCGAGCACTAGGAACAGGCTGCCCATCAGTCGGGACGTCTCCAGACTGACGTCCCACAGGTCCGCGAGGCCCATGTCGCGGTTTACGACGAGTTCGATGACGACGGCGAGTACCACGGCAACGGCGGCGGCTTCGGTAGGGGTGAAGAAGCCGCCGTAGATCCCACCCAGTACCACCACCGGCAATGGCATCGCGGGCAGGGCCCGGCGCGCGGTTCGCCGGACTTCGCGCAAGTCGAACCGGCCGGCGCGGGTTCGTCCGTAGCGGATCAACGTGTAGGCGGCGAGAAACGCGATCATCACCAGCGCGGGACCCAACCCGGCGATGAACAAGTTCGCGATGGAGGTCTCGGTGATCACCCCGTAGAGGATTAGCGGGATCGAGGGCGGAATCACGATGCCGAGGACCCCGCTCGCGGCGATCAGGCCAATCGCGAAGTGCTTGCCGTAGCCGTTCTCGATCAAGGCCTGGTACATGATCGCGCCGACCGCCAGCAGGGTGACCGTGGCGGACCCGGAGATAGCAGCAAAGCCGGCGGCGGAGACCACCGTGGCAATGGCCAGACCGCCGGGTGCGAACCGGGTCGCGGCCACCACGAAGTCGATCAACCGCCGCGCGATGGAGCCGCGACTCATGACCGCACCGGCGAACATGAACAGCGGAATCGCCAGCAGGACTTCCTTGTTGAAGGCCTCCCAGATGTCGTAGACGACGTATTCCGGATGGCCGCCGTCAAATGCGGTGTACACGAACAGGGCGGCTGACCCGAGCAGCACCAGGATGGGTTGGCGCAGCCACAGCAGGACGACGAGCCCGACGAGCAGTACCCAACCCATCACGCGTCGACCGGTTGCGAAGGCGCGGCATCGGCGCGGCCGCTGAACAGCGCGAAGCGCACGGCGTTGAAGGCGAGCGCGACGATAATCGTGGCTTGGAGCAGCCATACCGGCCAACGCAGCAGGCTGGTCACGTCGTCGAGCAGCCAACTCTCCCAGGCGACGTAGGCGGCCACGCCGGCGAGAAGCGTGAAGAACGCGGACGTCAGCGCGTGGCCGATGCGAACCATTGCGGGCTCCCAGCTGGCCGGACGGTATTTGTCCAGCACTCGCGGGCGGAAGTGCTCCCCGGCGTCGGCGGCGAGGCCAACGCCGAACATCGCCGTCACCAGCATGCCGACGAGCCCGAGTTGCGGCGCCCCGACGATGCCGTAGCCGAGAGCCAGCCGGGACGCGACATCGGCCACGAGCGCCAGCGACATGACCAGGAACCCAGCCGCGCACAGGGCCTTCTCGATGCGTGCCATCCACCGGAGCATCGGCATCATCCGTCCGGATCGATCGCCGCGTAGGCGCGCTTGCCGGCGACAATCGCGTCGTGGACCGTCTGCGCACCAGCGCCGATGCGCTCGACCAATGCGGGCACGATGTCGGCGGTGGCTTGGCGCCACGCCTCGAGTTCGGCCTCGGTCAGGTCGCGCACCGCGATGCCTTCCTGGCGCATCTGGTCGACGGCGAAGCTGTTGACCGCGCGTACCGCGGCCCGCGCGGCGGCGACGTCGCCCCACGCCCCGCGAAGCACGTCGCGCTGGACCTGCGTCGCCGACTCGAACCAAGACCGATTCACCACGATCGCGCCGGTATCGTAGGAGTGGCGGGACAGGGTCAGATGGCCGGCGTATTTGCGCGTCACGAAGAAGTGGAAGATCACCGAGGACACGCCGCCCTCGATCAACCCGGTCTGCAGGGATGGCACGAGATCGCCGCTGCCGAGCGGAATCGAGTCCGCGCCGATGGCGGCGAGGAAGGCTTGCGACGCCGGGTTCGGCGAGCCCCGCAGGCGCAACCCGCGGGCGTCCGAAGGCACGCCGACGGCACGCTTGGCGTAGATGCCGCTCCAGCCGACCTCGACCCATTGCAGAAGTGCCAGGTTCTTCTCCGCGAACAGCGCCTGGAAGACATCGAACAGGTAGTTGTCGTAGACGAAGTCGACCTCGCCCGCGCTCTCGAAGACGTACGGCGCCATGGCGATGTTGAGTTCCGGCACCACCGAGGCGAGGCCCTGCAGCGACATGCCGCCGAGGTGCGCGCGGCCGCGGCGGATGTCGTGCAGCATCTGTTCCTCGCTGCCGCGCTCGCCCCGGGTGAAATACTCCAGCCGGACATCGTCTTGCGCGGCGAGTCCCGCCTTTAGCCGCTGCCACTCCTCGTCCCAAACCGAGTTCGGCTGGGCGAATGCCACGGCCCGGCCGACCAACGGCTCCGCGTGGACGCAAAACGGCAACATGAGGAGCATCAGCAACCCCGCGCCCGCGTGGCGCCCACCCGGACCCGCGCCGCCCGCCGGTCGTTCGACCGCAGCGGACATACCGCGGCCCTCGACGGCCGGCGGTTCTCGACCGTCACCCATCGCCGAGGTACTGCTGCGTCTGCACGGCTTTGACCAGCACGGTGTCCGACCCGTGCGCCGTCACCACGGCATCGAAGATTGCCTGCCGCCGTCCGGTCTTGACCAGATCGCACGTCACCAGCAACGGCACACCCGCCGGAACCGGGTTCAGGTAGTAGCAGTTGAGGTTGGACGTCACGAATAGCCGCTGACCCCCCGCGAAGTAGGTTGCGAGGCTCACGGCATCGTCGATCATCGCCGCGACGAAACCGCCTTGGACCGTGCCATGCGGATTCGTCATGCCGTCCGGCGGCATGAAACGGACTGCGGCGCTTTCACCGGCGTCGGCGACAGAGACCACTCGTCCACCCATGAACTCGCGGCTTGGGATGCGTGGCAGTTGGGCGACATCCATCGGGATACCTCGTTTGCTAAATTGGCGCGACCGGCGCTTTGCCGGGGAACAGACCCTGCCCCACCTGCAGGACGTCGGTGCCGTTCAGACCGGTGACCTGCATACCCAACGGCAAGCCGGAACCGGCGTTGAAGGGGATCGACAGCGAGGGCACCCCGGCGATCGCGGCGGGGGCGGTCAGGTTCGCGATGTCCGGGTCGATGACCGCGCCATGCGCAGGGGTCGTGCACGGAGCGGTGGGTCCGATGAGCAGCGTCTCGGCAAGGTCGGCGCGCAGACGCGTCGAGGTGGCGTCGAGAATCCCCTCGGTTTGGCGCAGCTTGCCGATCGGCAGGTCTGCGGCCCAGGCGACGAGGTCGCGGAACTCGGTGCTGAATCCATCCGGATTGTCGCGCAGGGGGCGCGCGAAGTGGCGCGCCGCGCCGCGCTCGCAGGCGACGAGTCCGGCGCGGCGGACTCTGCCGAGGTCAACGTCCAACCAGTCCACCGTTGAGTCCACGCCGAACGCGCCCGCAAATCGCTCGAAGGCGCATTCCAGCCGGGGTTGGAGAACCATCGCGGCATGCCATCGTCCTAGTTCCGTAACGGGCCGGCCGAGCGGTGAATCGACGGCCCGGGTAAATAGCGCCATCACCGCGGCCACGTCGGCCACGCTCCGGGCATGCACGCCGACATGGTCCAGGCGCGCTGCCAAAGGCACCACGCCCTGCAAGGGAATTTCGTCCCGGGCCGGCTTGTAGCCGACGATCCCGCAGAACGCGGACGGCAGTCGCACCGATCCCAAGCTGTCGGTTCCCAGCGCCACCGGTACCATCCCCGCCGCCACGGCAGCGGCTGAACCGCCGGACGAACCGCCCGCGATGTGCGCCGGGTCGCGGGGATTGCGTGTCGTGCCGAAGGCCGGATTGTCGGTGGTCACGCCGAGTGCGGCTTCGTGCATGTTGAAGATCGCGACGGGGATCATGCCCGCTGCCCGCATTCGGGCGACGCACGCGGCATCCCGATCGGCCCGTCGATCCCTGAGCGCGCCGACGCCGGCATGCCAAGGCATTCCGCGAACCGCGATGTTGGCCTTGACGCCGAACGGCACACCATCCAGCCCCGACAGGGCGTTGCCGTTTCGCCAACGGGTGGCGGAGTCGGCGGCCTCGACGCGGAGCACGGCGGCCTCGACGCGGTGATTGCAGGCACCGACCACGCCGTCGCAGTCGGCGATGCGCGCGAGGCTGGCTTCGAGGACCATGCGCGGATCGAATCGCCCGGCGGCGAAGCCTCTACCGAGCTCGCTGGCATCGCACGCCCAGAGGTCGCGGCTCATGGTCCGCCTTCCTTGCGGGCGCGTTCGTCAATCAGCCGGATGGGCTTATGCCGCCGGTCGATTTCGGTGAACCGCGCGGTCTCTCCCTGACCGGCCGGTTCGACATCGACTTCGATGCCGAGGGCACCTTTGAGTACCGCCCGCATCCGTCCGACGAGGCCGGCGTCGCCGCCGGTCGTTTCCGCGACGACCACCAGAGCCCCCGCCGGCGTGACGCGGCATACGAACTCGCCGAGAAACTCCGGAATGTTCTTGAGCAGGGGACCGATTGCCTGGGGGAACACGTTGATGCCCTTGATCTTGACCATGTTGTCGCTGCGACCGAGGAAGCCCTCGATTCGGCGCAGGTTGAACCCCAGCGCGGAGGTGCCTGTGCATTCGCGACTGACGTCGTGGGTGTTGAACCGGATCACGGGGTAGACGTCGTCTTTGAACAGGCACGTGCAGACCAGATCGCCCGTCGTCCCCTGCGGCACCGCTTCGCCGGTCTCGATGTCGACGAGTTCCAGGTATTGAGCGTCCTCCATGACGTAGAGCCCGTCACGGTCCGGCCCTTCGCCCGCCACCGCGCCGGTGTCGCCGACGCCGTACCAGTCGTAGCAGGTGGCGCCGCCCCATGCCGCCGAGATCGCCGGCTTGTCCTCCCGGCCCATCTGGCCGCTTATCATGCGGATGCGGAGGTCTTCACCCATCGTCAGACCCTGTTGCTCGGCCACCTCGGCCAGACGTCTGAGGTAGTCGGCGAATCCGACGATGACCGATGCGCCGAAGTCGCGCAGCAGTTCAACCTGGCGCGTCGAACGGGTCTCGATGCCCGTACCGGCTGAAACGAAGGTGGCGTTGGTCCAGTGCAGGACCGCCTCGCGGATGTAGTGGCCGCCGTTGATGGGGCCGTGGCCGTACACGGAGTGGACCACGTCGCTCGCCCGCAGGCCTTGCAGGCGGTATAGGCGCGCCAGGAGCAGGTTCTGCGCCTCCCGGGACTTCGGTCCGAAGAGTAGCGGTTGCGGGCGTCCGGTGGTGCCGCTCGTGGTATGGAACACCACGGCGGCACGGTTTTCGTCGGTGCGGTCGAAGCCGCCGAAATCGCCGAATGGCGGGTAGGCGTCGATGCTCGCCATCAGATCCGACTTGTCGAATACCGGCAGCTTCCTGATGTCCTCGATTCCCGCTATGTCGCCGGGCTCGATGCCGTGGCGTCCCCAGAGCCGGCGATAGAAGCCCGTGCGCCAGGCCCGGTGGACGCAGCGGCGGAACAACCGGTCCTGATGTGCCAGGAGTTCGTCCCGACTGATGGTCCGGGCGAATTCCTCGAAGCGGGACCCGATGGGATGGTCCTGGACGAGGTTCTCGACGTCGGCGGCGGCGAAATAGTGCGGGAATCCGGCCACGTTCAAGTCTCTTCCGGGGTGCCCGTGACCGGGTCCATCACGCTCGATGCATCCGGCGCGTCCGGTAGTGCCTCGACGCCGGCCTTCAGCGACGGGGTCCGGTTCTCCTCGGCATAGACGGCATCCAGGCAGGTTGACGCTTTGTCCAGACATTGGGTCGCCGACAACGGCAGTTTGGGCGAACCGGGCAGCGCGTGGACATGCTCGGTCAACCTGGTGCCGTCCTTGAGATGCGCGATGATCGACTGGGGGGTGAAGGCGGACGGATTCTCCACCTCGTTGACGGCGGCTTGGAACCGTCTCGCCAAGGCGAGTCGCTCGGTGTCGTGCAGCGCGGTGGAATCGAAGTGGTCGAGCCGAACGTCCCCGTCGGCCAGTGCCACGGCGCCGACATAGGCGAAGCAGAGCCGGGCGTAGTTGGCGGTCATGTCCGGCGTTGCAGGGCGAACCACGAGTTGATGAACCAAGGGCGGTGCCGATAGCGTCATGCGGGCGAGGTTGTCGGCCGTGACGCCACGCCGCCGCAGCCCGAGGATGCCGTGCACCGCGCCGTGGGTGGCGCGGCCGCTGGGGTAGGGCTTGTGACTCAGTTCGTCGACGCGCCACACCTTGCCGAGGGTTTCGGCGAGGCCGTACGTCCGGTGGCGGCGCTCGAACAGGGGAAGGTAGCCGTAGCGCCCTTCCAGGGCATTGTCGGGCGCGGGCACCCCGGCACCGGCGAAATCGGCCGCCACGAGACCGGCGCGCGCGGCGCCGGCGAGTTGCACGGCCAAGGTGGACTTCCCTTCCTCGTGGGCCTGCATCGTTCCAGCTGCCTGGCACAGCGCGTGGCCGAAGCAGGCGCGCAATTGGCTGACGTCGAATTCGCGCAGGATGCCGACGGCCACGGCGGCGCCGAACACGCCGGTGGTCGCCGGACGGAAGAACGTCAGCGGCGCCCGGGCGGCCAGCCCCAGCACGGCGGCCACCTCGGTACCGAGCGCGAGGGCGACCAGCAACCGTTTGCCCTCGACCGGCGCCGACCGATCGGTTTCGGCGAGAGCGGCCCCGGCGACGGCGGTCATGGCGTGGACGACCGCGTCCTCGTGCACGCAGTCGAACTCGAGGCCATGCATCTGGAAGGCATTGACGAACGCCGCTGCCGACGCGGGAAGCCGCAGTCCATCTCCCAGTACCCGCGCCACTTCGTCGCTGCCCCATGTCTTGGCAACCTCGACGATCGCATCCCGATGCGGTGCGTGTCGTCCAGCCACCCCGATCGCCAGGCAGTCGAGCAGGAACGTCTGGGTCGCGCGGACCGTCGATGCCGGCAGGCGCTCGAACGACGTCTCGCGCGCGAGGCGGATCAACGGGTCCAGCATATCGGCGTCGCCGCGAGCACTAGATCACGCCGCGTCGGAGAAGGTCGTCGAGGGTGGCGGCGTCGACGCCGAGGGTTTCGGCGATCTCCCGCGAGTGCTCGCCGTAGTCGGGAATCGCGAGATCGGGTTCGGCCGGTTCGTTGCGGAACTTGATGGGAACCCCGATGTTGCGGTTGCCGGCGGCATCGGTAAGTAGCATCTGGCGGTGGTGGGTGTGCGGATCCTCGAAGGCGCCCTTGAGCGACCGGATCGTGGCCCAGCAGCAGTCGATGGGGGCCAGGAAGGTCACCCAGTAAGCCAACGGCATGGCCCCGAACCGAGCTTTGAAGAAGGCGCGCAGGGGCTCCTGGCCGGACCCTGGTTCGATCTGGGCCAGCGGCAGCAGGTCGAGACGGTCGAACGCGGCCAGCAGGTTGCGGGCGAACTTAACCTCCGAGCCCCCGAGCACGATGAATTCGTGGTCGGCGGTCTCGTAGATGTGGTACATGGCGGCGCCACCGAAGGATCGCATCGCGGCGGGATCGGGGTGTGCATCGTCGCCGAACACCGGGCCGGTCACGTTGGCTGTCCAGGCGAGGAGCGCGTCGTACATCGACAGGTCGATGTAGTCGCCGCGACCGGTCTGCTGGCGCTTCAGCAACGCCATCAGAATCGCGGACATCGCCATCAGCGACGAGATCGCGTCCGCGGCCGGCATGTTCGGCGCCGCCGGCTTGCCGTCCTCGAGGCCGCGGTTCAACGCCGCAACGCCGGCCAGCGCCTGCACGGTGAGATCGTGGGCCGGCTTGTCCCGCAACGGCCCGTCCTGGCCGAACGCCGAGATGGAGCAGTAGACGAGGCCGGGATTACGCTCGGCAAGGGTGCCGTAGTCGATCCCCAAGCGTGACACGACGCCAGGCCGGAAGGCTTCCACGAGCACGTCGGCGGTATCCACCAAGGCCAGGAACAACCGCAGACCGCCCGCGTCCTTGAGGTTGATCTTGAGACTGCGCTTGCCGCGGGCGATGTTGCGGAACCACACGGACACGTCCTGCGCGTCGCGATAGCCCACGACCCGCGTGGGCTCGCCGACGCCGTTCGCGGGCTCGACCATGATGACGTCGGCACCGTGATCGGCGAGCATCATCGTCATGTGCGGCCCAGGCAGGAACGCCGACAGGTCCAGCACGCGGATCCCCTCGAGTTTCATGCCGTGGCCTGGGTGGGCCTGAACTCGGCGTCAGGGCAGTTGCTCATCGTGCTCGCCGAGGAAAGGTGCGCGTCGGTTGGGCGCGCGTTCACCGTTCACCTTGATGGGGCTCGACAGCATCCGCACGCCCCGGCTTTGGCGCGGATGATCCACGGTGTTGATCATCCCCACCGCTTCGGCGAACGGGTTGTCGAGCGCCGCCGCGATGTCGTTCACGGGGGCGATCGGCATTTTCCCCTGGAGCAGGCCGAGCCAGTACGACGTTGGATGACGGCGCAGCGTGTTGTCTATCTCTTCCTGCAACGCGTCGCGGTTCTCGAGCCGGCCCTCGAGGTTTGCGAAGCGGTCGTCCGCCGGCAGCTCGGGTCGCTCGATCACGGCGCAGAAGGTCTCCCAGAACCGCGGTGTCTGGCACATGGCGAAAATCCAGCCGTCGGCGGTTCGGAACAGTTGGCTCGGCACCACGCTCGGATGCGACGAGCGCGGCGACCGCGTGGTTACGAGCCCCTCGTTCAAATACCACGTCGCCGGGTAGGAAAGTTGATGCAGGGCCGTATCGTAGAGGCAGGTGTCGATGTCGCATCCGCGCCCCGTCTGGCGGGCGCGCATGACGGCGGCGACCAGACCCAACGCCATCTGTGTGCCGGTCATGAAGTCCACCATGGACAGCCCGAACCGCGTCGGTGGCGTCCCGGGCTCGCCGGTCAGGCTCAGGAATCCGCACTCGGCCTGCATCAGGTAGTCGAACCCCGGCCAATCGGCGCGCGCGTTGTCGCGACCGTAGGCGGAGACATGGGCGCAGACGATTGCCGGGTTGATCTCGGCCAGGTCCCGGTGGCGGATACGGAGCTTTTCGGGCTGATCGCCGCGCAGGTTGTTGACCACGGCATCCGCGTCCTCGACGAGGCGCTCGAATACCTCGCGGCCCCCGGAGGCGCGCAGGTCGATGGCGACGCTGCGTTTGCCGCGGCTGAACGACTGATAGTAGAGGCTGTCCCCTTCGCCGAGCAGATAGGGCCCGGTCGAACGCGCCACGTCGCCGCCCGTGGCGGGGTTCTCGACCTTGATCACATCGGCACCGAGGTCGGCAAGCAACCCGGTGCCGTAGGGCGCGGCACCGTAGTGTTCCAAGGTCAGCACCCGGACGCCGTCTAGCAAGGCCACAAGCTGCTCCTTTAGGCGGGATTCCGCGCCATCAGTTGGCGGGCGATGATGATGCGCTGCATCTCGTTGGTGCCCTCGCCGATGCACATGAGCGGCGCATCCCGGTAGAGGCGTTCGACGGGGTACTCCTTGGAATAGCCGTAGCCGCCGTGGATGCGCATGGCCTCGAGGGCGTTCTCGACCGCCGCCTCGGAGGCGTAGTACTTGGCCATGCCGGCTTCCATGTCACAGCGCTCGCCCGCATCGAACGCGCGCGCGGCGTCCTCCGTGAGAAGCTCCGCAGCGCGCGTGCGGGTGGCCATCTCGCCGAGTTTGAGCTGGATGGCCTGGTGCTCGGCGATGGGCTTGCCGAAAGTTCTGCGGCCTTGCGCGTAGGCCGTCGCTTCGGCTAGCGCCCGGCGGGCGATGCCGACGGAGCGGGCTGCGACGTTGATGCGCCCCAGTTCGAGACCGCCCACAGCCATGTAGAAGCCGCGCCCGGTTTCGCCGCCGATGAGGTGCCGCTCGGCGTCCAGGGTGTAGCCCTCGTAGATCAACTCGGCGGAGTCGATGCCCTTGTAGCCGAGTTTCTCGAGACGGCGACCGGTGCGGAAACCGGGATACGCCTTGCCGGTGTCCGGGTCCACCTTCGGCGCGATGAACATGGACATGCCGCGCCGGGGCGGGTCGGCCTCGGGGTCGGTCTTGGCGAGCAGGGCCACGGCACCGCCCTCGATGCCGTTGCTGATCCAGGTCTTGGTGCCGTCGAATCGGTAGTTGCCGCCTTCGGCCCCGGCGCGCAGCCGGATGCCTTGCAGGTCGGTACCGGCGTCGGGCTCCGTCAACGCCAATCCGCCGCGGATCTCGCCGCTCACGAACTTCGGTAGCCAGTACGCCTTCTGATCCGCCGTGCCGTGCAGCTCCACGATGCGCGCCATCATGAGGTGCGAGTTGAAAATCCCGGTAAGTGACATCCACTCCTCGGAGATCAGGGTGACCACCTTGGCGTAGGTACTGGCCGTGAGCCCCAGACCGCCGTGCGCCGGGGAGACGGTTGCGCCGAACAGGCCGAGTTCCTTCATCTGCCGGACGAGTTCGTGCGGATAGACGTCGTCATGCTCCATCTCCACGACCACGGGTTTGACCTCGCGCTCCACCCAGCGCTCGATCGTGGCGAGGATGACTTGCTCGTCCGTGTCGCTGTACGACGGGGTGGTGTCGGCTGGTTGGTCCACGGTGGTCATCCTGGTTGCCGGCTAGTAGTTTGGAGCCTTGTCCTCGACCGCGTGACCTTTCGCGGGCACGAGGATGTTCCTCGAGAAGCTGCATACCGTGTCGGCGTTCTGGTTCAGCCCCAGGGTGCGCACGGTGACGACACCTTGACCGGGTCGCGACTTGGATTCCCGCTTGGCGAGCACCCGGGACTCGCCGTAGATGGTATCGCCCTCGAATACGGGTGCGGTGAATTTGACCTCGTCCATGCCGAGATTGGCGATGGCCTTCTGGCTCACGTCCGTGACGCTCATGCCGATCAGCAGGGACAGGGTGTAGGAACTCACGACGAGGTTGCGGCCGAACTCGGAGGCCTTGCCGAACTCGACATCGAAATGCAGCGGATGGGTGTTTAGCGTCAGGAGCGTGAACAGGTGGTTCTCGGCCTGGGTAACGGTCTTGCCCGGCCTGTGTTCGTAGGTGTCGCCGACCACGAAGTCTTCGAAGTAGCGACCGAAGGTCTCCCGGTAGCGGTTCGGTCCGACTTCCTTGGTCTGGCGCGTCATGCCGTTTTCTCCTTCGAGCTGTCTTGGGCGTTCGCCGGGGCGGGCACGGCGTCGGCGTAGGCGGCGGCGATCGCCCGACGCGTGGCGACCCAGACGTCGTCCCGTTGGACCACGTGGTCGAGTATTCGGCGCAGCGCGCCGGCGCGTCCGGGCCGGCCGATGATGCGCAGGTGCAGGCCCAGCGACATCATCCGCGCGCCTTCGGCGTCGGCTTCCGCCGCCAGCCAGTCGAAGGTGTCGATGGCGTACTGTGCCCAGTCTCTGGGCGTCAGCGAAGGTGCCGTCCACATCTTGATGTCGTTGGAGTCGACGGCGTAGGGCACGACGAGAATTGGGCGTTCCCCGGTAGCGGTTTCGACCTGATCCCAGAACGGCATGTCCGCGGAATAGTCGTCCATGTGGTACAGGAACCCTTCTTCGGCGAGGATCCGCCGTGTCGAGTCGGTGTGCAGGAACCGCGACAGCCAACCTACCGGTCTGATGCCGGCGGTCGACTCGATGCTGTCCCGTGCCCGGCAGATGAACGCCCGTTCCGCCGCTTCGTCCATGCGGTACTGATGCACCCAGCGATAGCCGTGGCAGGCGATCTCGTGACCTTCCCCGACTAGGCGCTCGGCGAGGTGCGGCGCGCGTTCGAGAGCGAGGGCCGCAGCCGTTGCCGTGGCGGCAAGGCCGCGTCGGGTAAGCATGTCCAACACCCGGGGCGCGCCCGCGTCGATGCCGTAGCGGTAGTTGGATTCGTTGCCGTGAACGCGTACGGGGCGGCGCGGAACGGAACCGAGTTCGTCGACCGGTTCCGGCCCGGGGTCGCCGTCGGCGATGTTCATCTCCGCGCCTTCTTCCACGTTGAGGACGATCGACAACGCGAGTCGTGCCCCGTTGGGCCACGAGAAATCGCGCGGCAGGCCATTCCTGGTATTGGTTGACACCGTCCTCTGCCCCGGTGAAGGATCAGCCTCTTCGCATTCGCCCGCGGGCGGTGCATTTGACATAATGATATACTAATAGGACGTTTATTCAACGCGAGGTCCTCTGTCTCGCGGGCGGCGAAATATGGCGCACGGACAATACGACGCTTCCCCTTGGGATGGCCCCCCCTCAGACGGCCTTCCGGACTACCGCTCGGTAGGTCGACACGCCGTCTTTCCCGTCACCACCCACGATCAGACCGAGCGCTACAACTTTCTCGCGCATCTCAACCGTCACCTCGCGACTCGCGTGATGCCGGGTGTCGAGACGGCATACCGTCGCCGGGTCGAACCGACGTTCCACAACAACAATGGCCGCGAGCCGAAGGACCGGCACGAAGTTCGCCGGTCGCTCGGCCGCGAGGCCATCTACCAGACCTGGAGCGCGCTGCGTCGCAATGCCATGGAGATGCGCCAACAGGCCGGTCTATCGGTGGTGCTGCCCCAGCTTGGCAGGCTTCTCGCCAAGACCCGGGCCGCGGTCACCGACGAGAGGCTGAAGTTGAACGCTGATCTGGCCATGCCGAAGTACCTGACGGCCGTCGATCATCATTGCATGCCCGGTAGCTATCACGGAGAACGCTGTGCGGATGACGTAAGCGGTGCCGCCAACTACGACTCCGGCATGTTCGTCACCACCGCGGGGATGCTCGGCAGGTACACCGACGGCGGCGGTCGCGGCGTGGTCCGCTACCTGAGGCGCCACTATCCCGAGTTCCGGCCTCGGCGCATTCTCGATATCGGCTGCGGCCTCGGTCACAACGTGCTGCCCATTGCCCGGGCGTTTCCGGATGCCGAAGTCGTCGCCGTTGACGTCGCGGCGCCGATGCTGCGCTATGGCGCCGCCCGTGCCGCGGGTCTGGGCATCGGAAACGTGGTGTTCATGCAGGCCGATGCGACCGACCTGGTCGAGTTCGCCGACGCGGGTTTCGATTGGATCCAGAGCACGATGTTTCTGCACGAAACCTCGCTCCCGGCACTGCGCCGGATCATGGCGGAAAACCGGCGGTTGAGCGCACCGGGCGGCCTCGTGATCCACCTCGAGCAGGCTGCCTACGATGCCGACATGCCGCTCTTCGAGCAGGCCATGCGCGACTGGGACGCGTTCAACAACAACGAGCCGTTCTGGACCAAGCTGCACGAAATCGATCTCGACGCGGTCATGGTGGACGCCGGATTCGAGCCCGAGGAGCTGATCCACGGCCAAGTGGTGGCCGAGGTCGACGGTAACCGATTCCCGGATGCCGCAAGCGACGCCGCCGAGGACTACGGTCGCAGACCCGCCTGGCGGATCACCGGCGCCCGGGTCCGCGCCTGATTTCGGGGGGTCGGCGATGCCCGAACGTTCCCGGCCCCCGGAACTCGAGGACGTTGTCCGTCTCGCGGGCGCCAAGGCGAGAGGCAAGCGCCCGGTTTTCTTCCGCGACCCCGATGTCGAACGCGTGCTGTCGATCGTCATGGCCGTGGCGGGAGAAGTCGCGGTCCTGCGCCAGCGCCTCGACACCATCGAGGCGTTGCTCGACGCACGGGGCAGCATCTCCCGGGAGGACATCGAGAGCTTCGAGCCGACGGCCGAGCGGCAGGCCGAACGCGGTCGATGGACCGAGGAGTACCTGGCGCGGATCCTGCGCATCGTGCAACAGGAAATCGAAGCCTTGGGAACCGATGAGCCGACCTCCGAAGAGGCCGGCAACACCATGGTCGACGAGTGACCTATCCCAAGGTCACGCCATGAACCTGCTGCGCGCAGGCACCGTCAGCGTCGCGGATATTGGCGCGAGCCGCGCTCTCTACGAGCGCTATCTCGGCTACCGCACGGTGGAAACCGGGGTCGTCGACGCGCCCTTGGCCGCCGCCTGGGGTACCCCGAAGGCATCGGGTTCGGCGCACGCGATCCTGCAGCCGGCCTCCGGTGCCGAGGTCTACCTGCGCTTGGTCGAGGTGCCTCGCGTCGACGATTTCGTCCCCCTGGTTACCTACGGATGGGCGGCGTTGGAGTTCTGCGTCCAGGATCTGCGCCTCGTCTCCGAGCGCCTTCGCGATTCGCCCTTCGTCGTCCTTGGCGAGCCCCGCCCCATCGACGGCCTCGACGGAATCCACGCCATGCAGGTCCAAGGGCCGGACGGCGAGGTCTGCTACCTCACCCAGATCGAGGCGGACCCGGCGGGCTTCGTGCTTCCCCGGGCGCAGAGCCTGGTCGACCACCTCTTCATCAACGTGGTCGCGGCGAGCGACCTGGCCGTGTCGCAACGGTGGATGGTGCGCCATCTCGGGCTGAAGATCGGGCGTCGGATGGACATCGTCTACAAGATGCTCGCCGACGCGTTCGCCACGGCAGCGTCGAAAACCTTCGCGGTCTCGACCATGGTTCACGAATCGAACATCCTTCTCGAGGTCGATCAGTTGCCGGCCGACGCCCGTTCGCGTCCTCGACATGCCGGTCATCTTCCGCCCGGTATCGCCATGACGACGCTCCTGACCGCGCGCATCGAGGACGACGATGCGTCGCTGATCGCCGCTCCGACGGTACACCCCGGGGTACTCTACGGCGGTCGACGAAGTGCAACGCACGCCGGACCGGACGGCACTCTGTTCGAAGTGGTGGAGGCCGCGTGAGCAACATTGCCAACCCGCAGGTCGTCGTCGTGCGGCTTCCGGCGGGGCTGCCGGCCGCGTCGGATTTCGCCCTGCGACCCGCGCCGCCGCTCAATGGTCCCGGCGTTCTTGCGGACGTACTGTACGCGTCGGTGGATCCGTACCTCCGCGGGCGGCTGAGCGGCAGACACATAACCGCTCCCATCGCCCTCGGAGACGCCATGAACAGCGAACTGGTGCTCCGCGTCACCGAGGATTCGGACGGATTCCGGGCCGGCGACCTGCTGCGCGGTTTCGGTCCCTGGCAGAAGTCCGTACGACTGCCTGTCGAAGGTCTGGTGCCCATTCCGGCCGCAACCGATCCGCCGTCCCTGGCCCTTGGCGTGCTGGGCATGCCCGGACTCACCGCCTACGCCGGGGTCAAGCGCCTACTGCGCCCCGAAGCGGGACAGACCATCCTGGTCTCGGCGGCGTCCGGACCGGTGGGCGCCACCGTCGGCCAGTTGTGCCGGGCCGCCGGCGCACGGGTCGTGGGCGTCGTCGGCAGCCCCGAAAAGTGCCATTGGCTGCGCGAGGAAGCGGGCTTCGACGTCGCGATCAATCGCCGCGACCGGCCGATTCGCGATGCTCTCGCCGTCGCTTGCCCCGATGGTATCGACGCCTACTTCGACAACGTTGGGGGCGACATGCTGAAGGCCGCCATGGAACGCCTTGCCATGGAGGCCCGCGTCGTGCTGTGCGGCTTGATGGATCAATACAACGGTGAAGATGCCCCGCCGGGCCCCAATCCCGGCCTGATCATCCGAGCCCGCGCCACCGTCAGCGGCCTCGTCGTCTACGACCACGAGGGTCTTCGCCCGTCCATGGAGACCGACCTCGCCGAGCGTGTGGCCCAGGGTGCGCTGAAATTCAGGGAGCACGTCTTCGAAGGACTGGACCAGGCGCCGGCCGCGTTCTGCGCCCTCATGGCGGGCGAGACTTTCGGCAAGACGGTGGTCAAGGTCGGAGACTAGGCGCGACGCGATCGAGAACGCTGACGCGTTCTCCCACGTTCGTCGGAAGAATCGGGTTTGCTCATGGCCGCGCATGGTAGCGTGGTCCGGTCAGTCGCACAGCGCCATCACCGTTGCTCACCGTTGTGAGGTGCCGCGTTCGTCTCCAGAACCCTTCCGATTTCGGCAGCCGGAAAACCCTCGCGCGAGCCGAAGAGGCGCTATCCCGCTCCACCTCGTGCCCGGACGTAGCTTTCCAGCACGCGGTTGATGCGCGTCTGGTAGCCCTTTCCAGGCGCGCGGAAGGCCGGCCGCCTCGATGCAGCGAAGGGTCGGCCAGACCCGCGGCAGGCCGCTAGGCGCGCCCGTACGCCACCAGAAAGTCCGCCCGGCTCACCCCCGACTGGTTGCAGATCGCGCGCAAGGTCGACGACTTGAGCCGCGCATGGTTTGGCATCGTCAACGGGGTCACGCTGCCGTCGTCGTTGGTTCGCCGCATGGCGATGTGGCTGCCCTCGCGGACGACCTCGAATCCGAGTTCGCCCAAGGCGCGGACGACCCTGCGGCGGGGCGCGTCCTTCGGGAACCGCGTCACGGCCTAGCTGGCCATGTTTGCCTCGGCGACGAACGCCTCGACGACCGGCGAGTTGCCGTCCAGCAACGAATCCGGCCCGAACGTCGCCGCGTGGAATGCGATCGCCGAGCGCACGTCATCGAGCGCCGCCTGGTAGCTGTCGCCCTGGCCGACCACCACACCCTTCACGCCGAGAGGATAGGCGACGTAGCCGTCGGGGTGCTTTTCCACGATCACTTTGATATGCGTTTGCATCCGTCGTCCCTTGGCGGGTTTCAACAGCGCGGGCACGTGTCCGGCGTTTCCGCCCGGAACGAATCCCGCTCTGCCAAAGTAGCGCACGGCTCCCTCGATTTCCACCGCGTCCCTGACTCCCTGCGCGACGGGCTTGGCGATCTGGTCTTGGAGGTCGGCTTCAGGACACCGGCGGTCCAACAAGATCCCGCAGGCTCCGTCGACGCGCCCGTTTCGCGAGGAAGGAAATATTCTCCCCAAGGTCACGGTCAAGGACGGAACGGAGATCCGGGTGATCGATTACGAGACCGTTTGGCCCGCAGTCCCCGGTAGGCGAGTTCGCGCAGGTGTTCGCCATCTGTGCGAGCGTGTAGGCGCGATCCCGGCGTGTGGCGTACGAGCCGTCGCCGGTGCGCTGCCGCACGCCAGCACGAGAAATCCTGTTAGCACGCGCTGGCCGCCATTGGCCGAAAAGCCCCTTCAGCGCCCCGTCACTACCGGATTTCCGCGACCGCTTCTCACGCCGCGCAGCGGCGCTGCGACGTGGTACGACACCCGGGGTCGTGACCGGGCGCGGCGGCTTCCGCTACAGGCCCACAGTCGACGTGAGCCTGCCGGGCACGTGGCGTACAGTGCCCGACCGTGGCTATCGGCGAACACGAAACGGTCCCGGAGGGTGCAACGGTCGCGCGGGTGCCGCGTTCTCACCGACTACATCGACCACGCCATGGCCGGGGCCGCCTACGACAAGCTCGACGACGGCACGTTCGCGGGGCGCGTCCGCGCGTGCCGCGGGGTGGTGGCGTTCGACCCGACACTGACCGGCTGCCAGCGGCTGCTGCGCTCCACCTTCGAGGACTGGCTGGTGCTGGGCCTGAAGCTGGGCCACGACATCCCCGTGCTCGCTGACATTGATCTGAATGCCGAGCCCGTCCGTGAACCGCTGGACGCCATGTAGCCGCCGCGTCTTCGTCCGTGCCTAGTCGGTTACAGCCGATTGTACAGCGCAAGCTCCTAACCGCCGCTTTCCCTGAACGCGTCGATCGGCACTGGTGCCGCAGTCTGGATCAGCACCGCATGGCGGCGCAGGAAACGTTTCAATCCACTATCCCCCATCCGCGAGCGACCGATGCCGGACACGCCGCAGGAGTCCTTCTCGACGTCGCCGACGGAGCTTGTCAGTCCCGCGTCGTTGACGCTTACCGCGCCGACGTTCAGACACTCGGCAACGGCGGTGGCGTGGGCGGACTCGCCGAGCACCGCAGCCGACAGCCCGAACGCGGAGTCGTTGGCGAGACGGACGGCTTCGTCGTCGGTGCCGAACGGCATGACGGGCATGACCGGGCCGAAGGTCTCTTCCCGGTAGAGCAGCATGTCGTGGTCGACACCGGTCAGGACGGCCGGACGGCACCAGGCCGCGCCGTCGCGACGGACGATCCCGCCGCAGTGCAGGATCGCGCCCCGGGCGACGGCGTCGTCAAGTTGCGCCTCGACCTTGTCGCCTTGGCGAGGGTCGATGAACGGTCCGATATGCCCCACGTCGACGCGGGCGGTGTTCAGTTCGACCCGGTTGGCGGCGTCGGTCAGACGGGTGACGAAGTCCTCGAAGAGCGAGTCGTGCACGTAGACCCGTTCGATGGATTGGCAGGCCTGGCCGGTGGCGATGACCGAGCCGCGAAGCGTCACGTCGACGGCCAGGCCGACATCGGCATCGGCGAGGACGATCAGCGGATCCTTGCCGCCGAGTTCGAGGAACGCGGGTATGAGGCGTGCGCCCGCCCGGGCGCCCACTAGACGGCCGGTGGCCACGCTGCCGGTGACGCATACGGCATCGGCCTGATCGACAACGGTTTCGCCGATTGCCCCCCCGCCGCGGACAATGGCCAGCACCTGCGCCAACTCGGGCACTGCCGCCACCGTACGCACGAGCGGTGTCACGAACCGGGGTGTGAATTCGCTCGGCTTGACGAGTACCGTGCATCCCGCGGCGAGTGCCGGCACGGCGTCGATCAACGGCAACAGCAGCGGAAAATTCCAGGGTCCGATCACGCCGACAAGCCCAAGCGGCGAGAATCGGTGCCGATACTCGACGGTGGGCACCATCGCGGACGAGCCGGACGACGCCTCGCCCAGCAGCTCGGGAGTCTTGGCGATCCAGTAGTCCAGGCGACGCACACCGGCCTCGAACTCCGCAGTCGCCAGCAGCGACCGCCCTGTGTCCTCGACAAGCGCCTCCAGGATGGCGCCGCGTGATCCGACCAGCTCGGATCGCCAGGACTCGAGTACACCGAGCCGATGACGGGACCCCGCCGCCCACCATGCGGAGGCCGACGAGCGCAGCCGAGCCGCGACGCTCGCGATGTCTTCCGGCGTGCTCGGCGCGTATCGATACGCGGTCTTGCGTCCCCGGGGAGACGGTATCGTCACCGTATTAGCCATAATGACGTATCATTATATCTATTTCGCGCCCAACCGGTTGTCTCGCAATGCGGGGAGGAAGTAATGGGCCTCGTCGAACAAGGCATACGCGAGGGTCGCCGATCCGGATCGGCGGCCGTCGACCCGTCGCGCCCGGGACGAACCCTCCTCGACAAGCTGTGGGACAGCCATTGCATTGCCGTGGACGACAACGGCGAGAGTCTGCTCTACATGGACCGGGTAGTGGTGCACGAACGTACCGGCAGCATCGCCCTCGATACGCTGCGCGCCGACGCCCGGGCGGTCAGACGCCCTGAACATGCCTTCTGCGTGGTCGATCACATCGTCGACACCACGCCCGGCCGCAGCGACGAGACCCTCGTCCCCGGGGGGCGGGAGCTGATCGTCACCACGCGACGCCACGCCGAGTCGTTCGGCTTGCGCCTGTTCGATGTCGGTGACGACGACCAGGGTATCTGTCACCTGGTCAGTGCCGAACAGGGTATCGCGCTGCCCGGATTGAGTCTCGCGTGTTCGGATTCCCACACCTGCACGCTCGGCGCGTTGGGGGCGCTGGCGCTCGGCATCGGTACCAGCGAGGCCGAACATGTGCTGGCCACCTCGACGTTGCGCTTGGCGAAGCCGCAGAACCTCAAGGTCGTCATGGATGGCATCCCGGGACCCTTCGTGACGGCGAAGGATCTGGCGCTCGGCCTGATTGCGGAACACGGCGTCGCCGGGGGCGAGGCGGCCGGTGTGGAATTCAGTGGCGAGTCGGTCACCGCGCTGCCGCTCGATGGTCGCATGACGCTGTGCAACATGGCGGCGGAATTCGGGGCCGTGACCGCCCTCGTCCGGCCGGACGAACGGGTATACGCCCAGACGGCGAATGCCCGCTTTGCGCCCATCGAGCCGCCGCTCGGCTATTGGCGGTCCCTGGCTTCCGACGACGATGCGGTATTCGATTCCACGATCCGGTTCGACGCCGGCGGCATCGAACCGCGGGTGACCTGGGGCACGTCACCGGAACACGGCATCAACATTGGCGACCGCGTGCCCGTGCCGGCGGACGCCGCACAGCACCGGGCATTGGCCTATACCGGTCTCGAACCGGGAACGCCGATCACCGGGGTTCCCATCGATGCCGCATTCATCGGATCCTGCACGAACTCTCGGCTGACGGATCTGCGCGCGGCGGCGGAACTGCTGCGAAACCGCCACGTCGCCCCCGGTGTGGCCGCGGTCTGCGTGCCGGGATCGGGCCGCGTCAAGCGAGCGGCGGAGGCGGAGGGCCTGGATCGAGTGTTCCGAGATGCGGGCTTCGAGTGGCGGGAGTCCGGCTGTTCCATGTGCTTCTACGCCGGCGGCGAGACCTTCGGTCCCGGCAAACGCGTGATGACCACGACGAACCGCAACTTCGAGAACCGTCAGGGCCCGGGCACGCTCTCGCACCTGGCGAGCCCGGTCGTCGTGGCCGCCTCCGCCGTGCGCGGTCGCATCGCCCACCCCAGGGATCTCGAGCGAAGCGCGCCTCGGATCGGCAGGTGAGTGCTGGACGACATTCAAGAGGTCGGCTCAAGTGACGACGTTTCCCGACGGACAAGCACAGTGAAGCCCTTCGCCATGCATCGGGGAGTGGCCGTGCCATTGTTGCGCCCCAACGTCGACACCGACGCCATCATCCCGTCCCGGGAGATGCGTGGGATCTCGAAGCGAGGAATCGGCGTTGGCCTCTTCGCCGACTGGCGTTATCTCGATGTGCCGGCGCGGACTCCCGATCCGGATTTCGTGCTCAACCAGACCGCCTACGCCGGCGCCACGATTCTTCTCGGCGGCGACAACTTCGGCTGCGGATCATCGCGCGAGCATGCCGTCTGGGCGTTGTCGGAATTCGGTATCCGGGTCGTCGTGGCGCCAAGCTTCGGCCCCATTTTTCGCAAGAACTGCATCGCCAACGGGATTCTCCCGGCGATGCTGGCGGCTGAAGCCATAGCGGCGCTCGCCCGTTGCATCGAACCCGATCCCCAGGCCAACCGCCTGACGGTAGACCTGGTCAAGGTGCGTATCGCCTCGCCCGGCGGGGACTACCGCTTCCGGATCGGCGCCGCAGACCGGCGGCGTCTGATCCAGGGCCTGGATCCGATCGCCGTCACCGAGACCGCGGCCGCGGATATCGATGCGTTTGAAACAGCCCGCTTCGCGGCCCATCCTTGGGCGCGGTTGAACGCGAGTGCCGGTCGAGGACGCGGCAGGGACTGATCCTCTAAGACTCGCCGAGGTTGTCGTCGAGGGCTCGTCGGTAGAGCCGCAGGGTCAGGGGAGCCAGGGCCAACACGGGAAGTCCGAAGACGAGCGGCAGCAGGGCGACGCTGTAGCGGACGCCGTCGACGCCGAATGCGAGATCGTTCAACGCACCGACCAGCGTCGGCCCGAGCATGAGGCCGGCAAGGCTGATCGCCATGTAGTAGAGCGCCACCAACTGAGCCCGGATTCGTGCCGGGGCGATGTTCAGCAACGCCGTCACCCCGGTGGCGGAGACGAAAGCGAGTCCCACGTTGCCGAATGCTAGGAGCGAGAACGCCAGCCAGGCATCGTCGAGCAGGGGTCCGACTACGGAAGGCGGCAGGCCGATGACGAGGCCGAGAATGGCGATCCTGAGCGGCGCATCCCGGTGGCCGCGGGCGGTGTAGCGGTCCGACAGCCAGCCGGCGAAGTTGACCGAAACCGGCCCGATGATGATCAACGCGACACCGTTGGCGATGGCGTAGTCCTCCACCGCCCAGCCGTAGGTGCGGGCGAAGGTCACGGCCAGCCAGCCGTGGCTGTAGGCGACGATGGTCATCACGCAGAAGATCGACACGAAGCTCAGGTAGACGCCGGCGTGGTTGCCGACGTGCGCGAACATGTGGCCGAGGTGCGTTCCGCGCTCGCTGCCGGGGGCGACGATCCGCTTCGGTTCCGCGACGAAGAAGAACAGCACGGCCAGCAGGAGTCCCGGCAGACCAACGGCCAGGAAGGCGATCTGCCACGGCGCCAGCGCCCCGAAATACGGCAGGACCAAGCCGTCGCTGGCGTTTGCCCAGGTCAACACGGCGGCACCCAGCAACGCGGCCAGGGCGCTGCCAACGGAGATGGCGCTGGAATAGACCGCGATGGGTTTGCCGCGCCGTTCCTCCGGAAAGGAATCGGAGATCAGCGACATGGCGCACGGACTCAAGGTCGCCTCGCCGATTCCCACCGACATCCGAGCGATGAAAATCTGTACGAAGTTGCGCGCGAGGCCCGAGAACGCCGTCGCCGCCGACCACAGCGCCACGCCGACGGCGACGATCCAGGTGCGCCGCTTGCGATCGGCCAGGTAGCCGAGCGGCAGGCCCATCGTCGCGTAGAAGATCGCGAACGCGGGACCGAGCAGGAGTCCTATCTCGAAGTCGGTGAGGTCGAGGTCGGCTTTGATGGGGTCGATCAGCAGACCCAGTATGTTGCGGTCGACGAACGAGACGACGTAGGCAACCGTCAGCAGAGCGACGGTGTACCACGCCCGCCCGGCGGACGGATAGCGGACGGGAGCGTTCACGCGTCGTCTTCGACCCGGCCGGTGATGCGGTAGATGACGACGAGGTTGCCGTCGGCATCCAGCAGTCCGACTTCGCGTCCGACCCGGCCGTCGTGGGTGACGAGCTTTTCCTCGGGGTAGATCGTATAGCCGCCGGCTTGGGCCTTGGCGAGGACGTCGTCCAGATGCTCCACGTGGAGCACGATGGCGGCGCGCCGGGGCGTTGGATGACGCTCCAGTCCGGAGACTTCGGTGAGTGCCATGACCCGGGGTTCGCCGGGGGTGCTCAGGACGGCGAAGCCGATCGCGCCGGAGTCGATACCGAACACCGCGTGGGAGTAGCTCCGGTCCCGGGGTGGTTTGCTAAACGCCACGCTGAAGCCGAGCACGTCGCGGTAGAACGCGAGCGCCTTGGCCATGTCGCTCACCAGGTAGTTCGCGCGTTGAAATCGCAAGCTCATTGGCTCCTCCTTGGAGGTGTCGGTGCCGCCTGTGTCGATCTGCGCAACCCCCGCCTTCGGGGCGGTCGACCGTGCGCCGTGGCGGGCATTGCGGGTGGCTTCATTCGCCGGTCTCTTCGACGTCGACGACTTGGTTGCACTCGAAGAAGTGCCCGTCCGGGTCGAACACCGAGGTGCCGATCATGTGCTTGAGTTCGCCGCGGGCGCCCTGCGTCGACCATCGCCGGGGCGCCGAGTGAACGCGCGTTCCAAGTTCCTCGGCGCGGCGCGCCACCGCGTGGGCGTCTTCGCTCTCGACGACGAACACCGGCATGCCGTAGTCCACCGCGGTAGGCGGTTCGGGTGACGCCTGCGGCGGGTCGATCCATTGCAGAAGCCCGATCATGCCGATCTTGTCATCTTGCGCGCGCATGATGACGAGGTGGGTGCGGTCGCCGGCATTGCCCGCGGCCAGCCCTTGCCCGCTCAGTACGAACTCGGTGTCCATCCAGACCGTCATGCCGAGCACGGTTTCGTACCATCGCCTGCTCCTAGCCATGTCGCGCACCAGCAACGTGGTGCGCTTGACGATGTTCGGTGCCTCGGTCCCGGTCGGGGTTTCGTCGGGCAGGCGTTGGGGCGCGGATGTGTCGTCCACGAGCAGCACCTGGCACTCGGCAATGCCGTCGCGGAGCTTGCGCACCTCGGCATACTCGGTCGACGTCCAGAAGGCGAGGGCGGCGGTACGATCCGGCCACCGGGAAATCACCACCGAGCCGCCCGGATGTTCACCCTCGATCACCTCGGCCCCCGGTGCCCGCAGCACGTACTCGCCGCCGAACCGGGCGGTCAGGGCGGCGGCGGCCGGCGCGTAGCCCGCGAGAAATCGTTCGCGGTCGTTGATCTGCGCGCTGATCACGAGATAGGCCGGCATGCGCATTCCGCTCCCTGTTCAACCCGCGACGATCACGCCGTCGTGGAGAAGTTCGTCGACGACGTCGTGGTCGCACCCCGATTGCCCGGCGGCTTCCAGGGAGTGCTCGCCCGTCCGCGGTAGATCGCGCCGCACATCCATCCGCCGCCCGCCCAGATCGAGGGGAAGCTTCGGCAATCGCGCCCTGGTTCCCTGCCGATCGCCCTCGACGAGGCGGACTTCGGCGAGTCCCGCAAGCGAAAGGTGCGGATCGTCGAAGAGCTCGGACGGTTTCGCGACATTGGCGAACGGCAATCCGGCCTTGTCCAACCTGGCCGCCGCTTCGTCGCGCGTCATGCCACGGAACAGTGCTTCGAGCGCCGGCATCAACCGGTCCCGGTGTTCGACCCGGCCGGCGTTCGTCGCGAGATTCTCGTCGGCCGCCAGATCGCCGAGTTCGAAGAAGTCGCAGAACCGCCGCCACTGGGTATCGCCGACGACCGCCACGAACAGCTTCTCGCCGCAGCCGCAGTCGAACAGGTCGTAGACGCCCCAGGCCGAACGACGCACGGACATCGGCGCCGGTTCCTCGCCAAGCGCGGCCTGTTGCGCCATGTGCTGGCCGACCAGGAAGGCCGTGGTCTCGAACAGGGCGCTGGTGACCCGCTGTCCCCGACCCGTTGTGCGGCGCTCATTCAATGCCGCGAGCACCGCGATGACGCCGAACATGCCGCCGGTAATGTCCACCGCGGAGGTACCCGCCCGCAGTGGCCTGCCCGGCGGCCCGGTCATGTAGGCGAGCCCGCCCATCATCTGGGTGACTTCGTCGAGCGCGGTTCGGTGCTCGTAGGGACCGGACAGGAACCCCTTGAGGCTCAGGTAGATGAGCCGGGGATTGCCTTTGGCCAGGGCGTCGTAGCCGAAGCCGAGCTTGTCCATCGCGCCGGGCCGGAAATTCTCGATCACCACGTCGGCCTGGTCGACGAGGCGCCGTACCAGCGCGGCACCCCGGGGCTCCTTGAGGTTCACCGCCAAACTCCGCTTGTTGCGGTTGTACATGGAAAAATAGCCGCCGCCGGAACCCTTCAGCCGCCGCGTGTTGTCGCCCCGTGTGGGCTCCACCTTCAGCACGTCGGCACCGAGGTCGGCGAGGATCACCCCGGCGGCCGGCCCCATGACCATGTGGGAGAACTCGATCACGCGGATATCCGCCAAGGGCAATGAGTCGGTCATACGTCGTTCTCGATATTCGGCGCGGCTTCGATGCCGGGCGGTGGCGAGCAGGGAGTGCCCGTAAATGATGCTATGATATATCAATAATACATTTCAATCGAGACGATCCAAAGACCTCGATGTCCAGAATCGATATAGAAATCAGCGAGGTAGGCACCCGGGACGGGCTGCAGAGCATCGCCACGATCATGCCGACGGCAGCAAAAATGGCGTGGATCGCGGCAGAGGCGGATGCTGGCGTGCCGGAGATCGAGGTGGGTTCGTTCGTCCCGGCGAAGCTCCTGCCGCAACTTGCCGATACCGCGGAGTTGGTCGCCTTCGCGAAGACCCTGCCGGGACTCAACGTCGCGGCGCTGGTCCCGAACCTGAAGGGCGCGTTGGGGGCGATCGAATCCGGCGTCGACAAGCTCTCCATCCCGCTCTCCGTCAGTGAGACCCACAGCCTGGCCAACGTGCGCAAGACCCACGCCGAGATGTTCGAGCAGATCGCACGGATCCGCGAGGCGTTGACGGCGTTGCCGGCGGACGCGCGGCCCGGCTTCGAAGTGTCGTTGTCCACGGCTTTCGGGTGTACTCTCGAGGGCGTGATCGACGAGGATCGGGTAGTGCGACTGGCGGAGCGGGCGATCGCGGCGGGGGGCGACGAGGTGGGGCTGGCGGACACCGCCGGTTACGGCAATCCGTCCCAGGTCAAGCGCTTGGTTGCCGCCATCCACACGGCGGTGGGCGAAGATCGATTGACAGGAATTCACCTGCACAATACGCGGGGCCAGGGGCTCGCCAACGTGCTGGCGGCCTTGGAGGCGGGATTGACGACGGTCGACAGTTCCCTCGGCGGCCTCGGCGGCTGTCCGTTCGCGCCAGGTGCGAGTGGCAACATCGTCACCGAGGATCTGGTGTTCATGCTCGAGGCGATGGGACTCGGCACCGGCATCGACATCGACAAGCTGCTCGCGGTGCGCGCCCAGGTTCAGGCGGCGCTACCCGACGAGGCGATGTACGGGTTCCTCTCGGACGCGGGGCTGCCCAAGGGCTTCCTAGACGCCCGGGAACACTAGCTCGGAACGCCGGTCGTCGACATGGAAACCTATACCGCGCTCGCGCTGCAGGTCGCGGTCCAGGCCATCGGCCGGTCGACGGACCCCAGGACCCACATCGACGCCGGTTTGGACCGTGTGGCTCGGCAGATCGCCGGCAGCAAGCAGTTCATCGGCGGACACGTCGGGCTCGTGGTACTGCCCGAGTACTTTCTCACCGGTTATCCCGTGGGCGAGACCGTGCCGTCTTGGCGCGAACGCGCCTGCGTCGCCCCGGACGGTCCGGAGTACGAGAAACTTGGCCGCATCGCCCAGGACAACGGCGTGCACCTGTCGGGCAACCTCTACGAGACGGACCCGCACTTTCCGGCGTTGTATTTCCAGTCGAGCTTCGTCATCGGCGACAACGGCGACCGCGTTCTCCACTACCGGCGCCTGGTCTCGATGTTCGCGCCGACGCCCCACGACGTGCTCGACAAGTACTTGGACATCTATGGCGCCGACAGCCTGTTTCCGGTGGCGGATACGCCCCTGGGGCGTTTGGCCACGGTGGCATCCGAGGAGATTCTGTTCCCTGAAATCGTCCGTGCGCTTGCCTTCAAGGGCGCCGAGGTCGTCTGCCATTCGAGTTCGGAGACCGCCGCATCGACGGCAACGCCGAAGGCCATCGCGAAACGGGCCCGCGCCTACGAGAACCACCTCTACGTGGTGTCCGCGAATTGCGCCGGCGTGCACGGCATCGACCTGCCGAACCAGTCCGTGGACGGCGGGTCAACCGTTGTCGACTACGAGGGACGCGTTCTGGTCGAGGCCCAATCCGGCGAGTCCATGGCGGCCCACGCCGACATCCATGTCGACGCCCTGCGCAACTACCGCCGCCGCCCGGGCATGTTCAACCTGCTGCCACGCCAGCGCCTCGGCCTGTTCGCCGACGTCTACAACGACGCCGCCGCCCACCCCGCCAACAGTCTCCTGGACCCCGGCGGCCGGGTGCGGGAACCGGACCGCAGCCACTTCCTGGAAATCCAGTCCGCCGTCATCGCCAAGCTCGTCGATCGCGGAATCATCCCGTAGCGGCGACGCTCGAGGCCGTTAGGGCGTGCAGTCGCCCGCGCTTCGTTTTCCCGGCATCGGCACGACGTTCGGGACCGGACCAGCCGGTCCCCTAAACGCCGGGGTGACAGAGAGCAGGGATCGGGCTAGGCTCAGGAGTGAATGCCCACCACTCGCTTGGGTACGGGTTGCCAGGGTGCGTCACTCCGATGGAACAGATGGACGGCCCGGGGGTGAACGTTGAACTGGCATGACTACATACACAGCGACCCTGGCGTTCTGGCTGGAAAACCGGTGATGCGGGGAACGCGCCTTTCCGTTGACTTTCTGCTCGATTTGCTGGCTAGTGGCTGGTCCCTCGCGGAGATTCTCGAGAACTATCCGCAGTTATCCCAGCAGGCGCTTTGCGCATTGTTCGCTTTCGCCGCAGAGTGCACACGGGACGAGCGGGTTCATTCGTTCGGCGATTAGTCATCTGTGAAGTTGCTCGCAAACGAGAACATCCCTCTTAAGACCGTAAGGGCGTTGCGAAGTGCCGGCGAGGACGTTCTGTCCGTATCCGAATTATCGCCGGGCATGGCAGACGACGAAGTCCTGCGACTGGCGTCGGCGCAAAGCCGAGTCATCGTCACATTTGACCGAGACTACGGCGACTTGGTTTTCGGTCGCCGTCTTCCGGCTCCGGGTGTTCTGTATCTGCGTTTCGTGCCGGCGTCGCCAAAAGAACTGGCCGCGTACGTCATCGAGTTGACGGGAAGCGGCGTTCGATTGGAGGGGAGGTTTACAACGGCGAGCCGAAAAGGGATCCGCCAGCGCCCGGTGCGCCACGAGGATAGCTAGCCGGATGGCGGACCTAAGCCGATCCGGCGTAGTCCTCCATGCTCAGGTTCATCCGGTAGTGGAAGTGTCCCGTATGGTATTGGCAGTGCAGCAGGTCGACCACGTCGCCGCTCTCGTCGAAGGACTTTCGGACCAGCGTAAGCACGGGATCACCGGGTACCAGGCGTAGCTGTTCCGCGACCGGCGGCGTGGCGGCGGCGGCACTCAGGTACTGCTCGATATGCGCGATGCGGTGGCCGTTTTCCGCCATGATCTCGAAGCGCTGGCGGCTCTGGATGTTCGCGGCCGTGAAGCCGCGCTCGATTCCCCGGGTCCAGCTCTCGTAGTAGGCGAATGGCACGCCGTCCTCCCGATAGCGCACCCGAACGACGTAGTGAACGTTCTCGTCCGGTGCCGCCTGCAGATCCTGCGCGACGTTGGCCGGTGCGGCGCGCTTCTCGATGTGTAGCACGCGCACCCTGGTGCTTCGGGACATCTGTGCCAGACGTTCCAGCATGCCGACCAGCGGTGCGTCGAGGTCCGACTCCCGTGCCTGGAACACCACGTGGCTGCCCTTGCCCCGTTTGCGTGTGATCAACTCGCTGCTGACGAGCAGGTCCATTGCACGTTTGGCGGTCACCCGGGATACCCGGAATCCGGCGGCGAGTTCGGCTTCCGTGGGCAGTTTGACCCCGAACGGCAATTCGCCGGACAGGATGCGCTGCTTTAGCAGTTGGTAGAGCTGATGGTAGAGCGGGATCGGCCCGTCCGCCTGCAGCGAGCCGAGTTCCATGGGGGTGAAGTAGGTCTGAATCGCGTTCACTGGATGGGTTCGCCTATGGTTGGGGGCTAGTGTTCCGTCAAGTCCAAAGATGTGAGTGTAGCTGCGAGGAATTTTTGGTTCCTGGCGAGGCGCGACGACGCAGTGTGGCAGGCACCACACAAGGAGGAGCAACGAATCCAGGGGCCAAAAAGGCCCGCAGATGCCCACAGATTTGGGCTTGACGGAGCACTAGGCCAGCGTGGACATTATCGCTCAATCCCGGTGCGCTGCCCGCCTTCGAGCATCGGCTGCAGGGCACGGTACACCGGGGCGGCATCGACAAGGTCCAGCATCCTCCGCGTCAGGCGTGCGGGACTCGGCGGGGTCGTGTTGCGGTTCAGGAACTGGCGGCGCGTCCAGTGCCAGGCGCGCCACTGGTGGGCACCGGACGTCTCCGGGGCGAGATCCACAAGCGCGCCCCGGTAGGCGAAGAGCGGAATCGAGACGCAGGTCAGCCGGTCGTCCCGGGCGGCGACACCTTCGGCCAACCTGGCCGCCGCTCCGGCGCCCGTGAGCGTGAAGCGGCCCGGACCGACGACTGCGAGGGCTTGCCCGATGGCCCGGATGCAGCGCTCGACATCAAGGCTGTCGGGAGTTTCGGCACCCCCATGTCCGGGGAGGTCGAACAGCCAGGCGTTGCGGACGGTGTGGTGCACGGGCAGCGAGTCGAGCGATTCGCCAAGGCCGGCCAGCACGATGTTGCCCCAACCGGGGGCATCCTCCTGCGGCGACGCCGGCGGCGGTCGATAGCGCACTTGGCCGAACTCGGTGGCCGCGTATCGAACGCGACCCGTATCGAGACAGAGCGCATCGGCGCGGGTTGTGCGCTTCGGTAGGACGGCTGGCAGATGGCCCTCGAGACACGCCCAGCGTTGGGCGGGATCCGGCCCGCAGTGGGCCATGACGACGTTGTCGCCCCAAGTGTAGTCGTCGAACCGGTCCGTCCAGCGTTTGAGGATGCTGCCCTGCCAGCGCATGACGACCAGCGGTACGCGGATCGGCCGCACGCGCTCGGCGCGTTCGTTGCGGAACGCCGCGCGGTAGGCGTTCTCGTAGCCCGGCCCCGCCGACAGGTAACCCTTGGCCGTCGTGTCGATGGCGGGCGCGGGGGCGACCCGGCCGGCGACGCGGTTCTCCTCGGCGGGGTATTGCCACGGGAAGAACATCGTGGCGTCGTGAGCGGCTTGCCAAGCCCTGGCCAGGTGGGCGCCGTCCGCCGCCGGGCTCACGTCGGGGAAGTAGCCGTCCATGATCCTGTCGCGTTCCGGATCGGTGAAACTCGCCGCGTTGTCGATAACGACGCCGACCACGCCGTCCGGGTCCGCCTTGGCCCACTCGATCGCGATCTGCGCACCGGTGGCGGAACCGTAGACCGCGACGTGTTCAAGCCGAAGTGCGCGTCGAAGCGCGATCATCGCGTTGACGTAGGGGTCGAGTCCCAACGTCTCGGCACCGATTCCGTCGGACGCACCGAACCCCGGCGTATCCGGCGCAATCAGGGTTGCCCGCCCGGCAAGGCGCCGCAGCAGGGGTTCCATGAAAGCGGAAGAGAGCGGCGACGGGTGCAGCAGGAACAACGGCGGGCCACTGCCTGCGAGCCGGTAGTGCAGGTCCAGGGTTCCCTGGCCGAATGCCACCCGCGCGCTCGACTTGAGGATGTTCGGCATGCCGGCGTCGATCACAGGCCGAGCACTCCGGGGTTGATCAGACCGTCGGGGTCGAGATGTTCCTTGATTGCTTCGAGCAGCCGGCGGGGCGGCGTCTCGAGATTCCCCAGATAGGGATACAGCCGACCGATCTGCAGGTGTGCCGCCCCCATCGTCCCGAACAAAGCCACGATTTCGTTGCGCAGGCGCATGACTTCGGCTCGTGCGGCCGGGTTCTCGGGCCGAGGCGTGAACTTCGCGAGCATGGCGTCTTCGACGGTGTGCCGGTGCAGGGCGTTCAGCTTGTCCGGCCAATAGAACACCGGCTCGATCACGAAGCAATTGGTGTCGGCGAAGGTGAGCAGCGTCCCGTGTGCGATGCCGTGCGTCTCGAGCACCGCCTTGTTACGTTCGAACAAGGCGTCGATCGCCTCGAACGCGGCCGCGGCCTTGGAATGGGGCAGCAGACCGTGCACCGGCAGCCACCGCTCGCCGCCCGGACCGACCAGCGAGTTGAGGGGTCCGAAGGGATTGGCCCGGGCGATCTTGGGTACGCTGTTCTCGACCTCCTGGCCACCGGCGTCGGCGCAGATGGCGGCGATCCGGGCGGCGCCGGTATCGGCGGCTGCCTGGGTTGCCTCTTCGATCACGAAGTGGACCGAGAAACGGTCCTCGTCGAGGAAGCCGCGCCCGGCGATCGCGGTGCGCACGCCTTCGCGAAGACCTCGCAGCACGCCGCCCTGTCTCGTCATGACGTTGCCGAGCGCCTTGACGTCGGTGGCCAGGGACTCGCGCTTCATGCGTTGTCGCTGCAAGGTCGGATCGAACGCGAAACACGCCTCGGCCAGACCCCGGCGGGACACCTCGGACATGGCCTTGACCAAGCCCGCGTGGTCGGCGAAGGCGTAGCTCGCGTAGGCGCGTCCCTGGGCCAGGGGGATCAGTTTCAGCGTCACCGTCGCCTTGATGCCGAGTGCGCCGTTGTCGCAGGTGAAGAGGCCGGTCAGATCCGGCCCGTAGTGCCGAAAGAACGGCGTCGAAGCGGACTGTGCGCCGACGCCCGTGCGCAGCACCTCGCCGCTGGCGAGCACGATCTCGAAACCGACCACCGAGTCCGCGGCGGAACCGTGCCGGCCGCTGCCCCAGAACAGGCTGTTCTGGGAGAGACCGCCGCCGACGCTGGCCATGAGCCCTGACAACGTACCCCAGAACGGCGTTCGAACACCCATGGGCTCGAGCGTCCGGTAGAGCCGCTGCCAGGTGCAGCCTGCTTCGACCGTGACGTACATGTCCTCGGCATTGACTTCGAGCACCCGGTCCATCGCACCGAGATCCACGCAGATCGCCGGCGCATCGGGACGCACGTAGCCGCCGCTATACGACATGCCGCCGCCGCGGGGCAGCAGGGCGATTCCGCGCTCGGCGGCGAAACCCACGGCGGTGACGAGGGTTTCGGTATCCTTCGGTCTGATGACGGCGAGCAACACGCCGGCGTCACCGCTGATGTCTTCGCCGTACAGTTCGAGGGAATCGGGATCGGTCAACACCTCGCCGGCCAGGAGCCGTTGCCGCAGGATGTCGAATTCGCGGTCGCGTGCGGACGACGACATCTGATCCGTCAATTTGGCCACCGCGTTGGGGACTCAGCGCGAGTATACCCCGAAGTTGCTATTGCTATATCAATATGCTTTTATCGGTCGACAACGCCTTGGAACGTCGCCCATGCCGGTGATGGAGACTTCGGAGCTGACGCCGCGCCAATACTGGGAACAGGTCAGATCCAACCCCAACCGCGCCAAGTTCGGATTCGGCGACAAAGCGGCTCTCATCAACATCGACCTGCAGCGTGCCTACACGGACATCGACGCCTTCGCCACCGCCTACCAGACCCACCCCGATCAGATCGACTTCATCAACCGGCTCTCGGCGCTTGCGCGGGAGCGGAACATGCCCGTCATCTGGACCTATGTCGCGTATATGGACAATGCCGACGATGCGGGGGTCTGGGGCACCCGGACCAATACCGACAACTCGCTGCAGAACATCAAGGAGAACGGTGCAAGGGCGGAACTCGACCCCCGCCTCGACGTCGACGCCAAGCGCGACGCCATCGTCAACAAGCGAATGGCCAGCGTATTCCACGACAGCCTGGTTCCGTCGCTGCTGGTCTGGCACAAGGTGGACACGGTCATCCTCAGCGGCGGCAGCACGTCGGGCTGTGTGCGCGCCTCGGCGGTCGCTTCGTTGTCGCACGGCTACCGCACGATCGTGGTCGAGGAAGGCGTGGCCGACAAACACGAGATTCCGCATTTCGCCAACCTCTGCGACATGATGCTGAAGTACGCGGACGTCGAACCTTTCGAGATGGTGGAGGCCTGGCTCCGGGCGCACCCGGGATGCGCGCCGATCCGCGAGGCGCGCCGTACCGGCTTCTAGCCGATGCGCGAAGACCTCGATCTCTACCGCTACCGCGCCTGGGACGAACGGCTGCCGATCCGTTGGCCGAACGGCGCCAAGCTCGCCTTCTGGGTGGCCCCGAACATCGAGTTCTACGAACTCGATCCGCCGCGCAATCCGCATCGGTCGGCGTGGCCCCGACCCGTGCCGGACATCCAGGGCTACGGCACCCGGGACTACGGCAACCGTGTCGGCCACATGCGCATGATGGAACTCCTGGACGCCTACGGCGTGCGGGGTTCCATCAGTCTGTCGGTGGCGCTGTGCGACCACCATCCGGAGATCATCGAGTTGTGCAAGGCGCGGCACTGGGAGTTCTTCAGCCACGGCATCTACAACACCCGCTACACCTACGGCATGGACGAGGTTCAGGAACGCGCCATGATCGAGGACTCCGTGGCGAGCATCGCCCGGCACACGGGTCAGCGATGCGCCGGGTACCTGGCACCGGCGCTCACCCATACCGAGCGGACCCTGGATCTGTTCGCCGAAGCGGGCGGCATCTACACCTGCGACCTCTTTCACGACGATCAGCCGACCCCGGTCCGCGTGCGTTCGGGCAGACGCTTCGTATCGGTGCCGTATTCGCTGGAACTCAACGACACCATCGCCTACGTGGTGAACCGCATCGAGCCACGGCGCTACGGCGACATGATCAAGCAGGCGTTCGACAGGCTGTATCGCGAAGGCGAAGCGGGCGGCACGGTGATGTGCGTCCCGCTGCATGCCTACCAGGTCGCGCACCCGCATCGGATCAAGGCTTTCGAGGATGCGCTGGCCTACGTGACCGGCCACACCGACGTGTGGGCTACCACCGGTCGCGAGATTGCCGAGTTTTTTCTCGACAACTACTACGACGCCGCAGTCGCGGCCCAGGGACGCAGCCCGTCCGAACGGCTGGCGTAGACGAAAGTGCCCCTCGATCGCAGCTACCTCGACTACGCCCATCGCGGCTACGGCATGGACCACGACCGCTACGATTTCTCGATGCTGGCCCGCCGCGAGCCCGTCGTGTGGCCGGGTGGCGCAAGGCTCGCGCTCTGGGTCAATGTCGCGGTGCAGTTCTTCCCGCTGAACCAGAGCGGCAAGCCGTTCGCGCCGCCCGGGGGTATGACGACGGCCTATCCGGATCTGCGTCACTTCACGTTGCGGGACTACGGCAACCGGGTGGGTATCCAGCGCTGCCTCCAGGCACTCGACGAGTACGGCGCAACGCCCACCTTTTCGGTTAACGCCGCGATCGCCGAGCGCCGTCCCGCGCTCTTCGAACGGCTGCTCGCCCGCGACGACGAGCTAATCGCCGGTTCCTGGCACATGGACACGCTGCACCACGGCGGCATGTCCGTGGCCGAGGAGGCGGCCCTCATCGAGAAAACCCTGGAGATCCTGCGATCCAAGGGGGGGGCGGTGCGAGGCTGGCTGAGTCCGGCGGGTTGCCAGAGCGCGAACACGCCGGACCTGCTCGCCGAGAGCGGCATCGACTACATGGCGGACTGGATCAACGACGATATGCCGTACCCGTTCCGCACCGGGTCGGGTGCGCTTGTCGCGCTGCCGCTGTCCCTGGAGCTCGACGATCAGTTCATCATCCATAACAACCTGCACTCGGAGTGGGACTACGCCACCCAGGTTAAGGATGCCTGCGACTACCTGCTCGCCGAGGCCGAGAGCACCGGCCATGGGCGCTTGCTCGCACTCTCCATTCATCCGTGGCTCCTCGGCCAGCCGCACCGCATCGCCGCGTTCGAGTCCGCGCTCCAACACATCACTTCCCGTGCGGGCGTCTGGTCCGCCTCAGCCGCCGAGATCGTCGACGCGTGGCAGGCGCAACAGGGCTCTAGCGCGACCTGACGGTCGCGGCCCATCCTTGCGGATGGGTGGAAGTTTCGCTTACGGCAAGGCGTAGCGGATGGTGAACAGTGCCGAGAACCGCCCCGTGTCGCGGGTGCGGGACCATGCGCTGACCGGCTCGCTGCCGTCGAGGCGCAGGTTGGGCGGGTGGCTTCGCAGCAGGTCGCCCGCGTAGCCGTCCGGTTCGAACGCCTCGAAGCGCTTCCACTCTGCCTTGAGTCCGACCGACACGCTATCTGACAACGCGCGCTCGACGCCGGCGACCAGGACGTATCCGACCATGGTGTCGCTGAGCGCGCGGGCGCCCACGCTGACAGTGCCGGCGAGGTTGCGCCGGATCTCCTCCGCGTTGGGTTGGCCCAGGCCGGTCGCGATGTCCGCGGGGTCGGCGCTCCTTGCCCAGAGCCACGCGAAGTCCTTGCGCGTGCGCGAGACGGCCGCGCCGGCACCCGCGTACGGTGTCCACCGCGTGCGGTTCGGCCAGTCGCGGTATGCGACGATCCGGAACTCGTCGGAGGTCGCGGAGCCGAGGGTCTCCTCGCCGACCGAGAGTTCGTTGCCGATCTTGTCGAAGTCCGCGCCGGTCGCGTCGGTGGACGACACCGTCTGATCGAAGTCCGTCCCGCTGCGGGCGTACACGGCGGCCAGCCGCCATCGCGGCGACAGGCGGACTCCGAGTTCCACCTCCCCCGAGAAACCCGCGCCGGGATCGAACGGCGCGAGCCATCCGTCGCCCGCGCCGCGGGCGGGAGTGGTGCAGCCGGCCACGGACAGCGCCCGCGGGTTGATGTACTCGTCGCAGATGCTCGCGCGGTCGTTGCTGCGGCTTTCCATGACGACGTCGCGCGATGCGTTGCCGCCTATGCCGACTCCGACGTACCACTGGGCCGTCGCACCTGTGGCGGGGAAACAGCCGCAAACGGCTATCGAAACCACCGCAACGAAGCGCGAGAGGACGGGGCGGCGTTCGCGGGTGCCGAGTCTCCTGCCCTCTGAGGATTCCATGGTGCGCGGCGCGCCGGGGCGTAGAGGCGTCTCGGAGCTTGGCAAGAGTGCGTCCGCCTGTGCAAACGGAGCGCTTCCAGCAGGATTCGTGCCCTTGGCTGAGAGGGCTTGCTCAACACTCACCGCCTCGCAATCGTGCGAACCGAGGTGCATACGGCGGCGCTTGTGCCCTACGCCAACTTGGCGCACTTCGCCGTAGTCGCGGCGCGTGTCGGGCCATGTGAGAACCGGGCCGTCGAAAATGCGCTGAGCGGTGGCGAAGTCGATCCCGTGATTGGCAACGTTGACTCGCTCCTTGGCATCGTCCCATTCGGTGTTTGTATAGTTTTTAGGTATGCAGAGTGCAAGCTCCGCCATACGCCAGTTGCGGGCCGGACCTTTCGTCCGCCACGTCTCGAGCTTCTCGGCGAAGCAGGTTTTCTCCGCCGGGGCGAAAGTCGGCGCCCGGACGCGACGGGGACCGCCGCCGGTTCTCGCGATCGCCCGGTCGTCCGCCGCCACCCGGCGCGCATCCGCAAGCGAGACCAGCCCCGCGCCTTGACGCGCAGCATGCGGCCGTTGCCGTCGACGTGTAGCTGCCGGGCGCGGTGGTGCGCACCATGGCGGCGGAGAGCGCGTTGCGGCATAGTCTGGCATGTAGTTTCAAGAGGCGTGTTCGTGACGCTCAAGGGCACGTTCCTGACGGGCATTCTCTTGGTCGCAGCGACGGCAGGAGGACAACCGCGCGGGTTGCTCGAGCAGCTCGTCGGCGACTACAACAACAACGAACAGGTCTGGCAGCAGAGCCAGGACGGCGACACGCCGGTGGCGCGGGTGCATTGGCGTTTCCAGGCGCTCGGCGAGGAACGCATCGGCGTGTCCCGCTCAGCGGGGCAGTCGGCGTCCGCCGAGCCGACCTGGCAGTTCGAATTCGATGGCGACCGGGCCTTGCTCGCCTCGGCCGGAGCTAGGACGTTGGCTTGCTCCTACCGGTGGCATGCCCAGTCGGGCGGGTTCACCGGCGTGGCCGATGACCGGGCCGATTGCCCCGGCGGGTTCCCGGCGACCTGGAGGCTGACCAAGGACTATCTGCTGGCGACCGACGCCGATGGCGTCACCCACCGGGCCCGCCGCGTGACGCGCTATGGCGGCTGGATCGCCTTCCAGCGACGCCATATCGACCCGTCTGCGCCCGAAGACGACTTCATCCTGTTGCGCGATATCGACGCCCATGACGAAGGGTTCGTCGTTTCCATTACCGATGATGGCACCGATGATGGCACCGATGACGGCACCGATGACGGCAAGCCCACGGGCTTTGCCGTCGAGCTTGTCCGCCTCACCTATCAGAACACGCGTACGGCGGTCCTGAAACTCGGGATCGTCGACGAAGCCGCCGGTGAAACCGTGAGCTACAGCTGGGCGGAACCCGGTGCCGAACGAATCGGCATCAACCTGCGCTGGGTGCAGGCCGGCATGACCCGCATGCCTTGACGGGACCTCGCAGGGCTTCCTCTCGCAAGGCTTGCTAACGCCGCGGCGCCTCCTCGCTACCTTCGCTGACGCGCTTGTAGTAGATCCAGCTCGTGACGTTGGGACGGTCGTCGTCCAACGGCGGCGGTTCCCGGTAGGCGGGATAGTGCGCTTCGATCTCCGCCTTCATGCTGTCGGGCAGCGCATCCCAGGAGGACAGCTTCAGCCCTGCGGTGTGCATGTAGATCGCCCCTTCGCGGCCGCCCATCTTCATCCAAGGGAGCCAGTCGGACATCCGCGACCAGCCGACGTGGGCGCGGGCGGAGTCGGTGTCGGCATCGAGCAGGTCCTGTGCATCGCCCATGAAGTTGAACATCTCGGTGGCATGGTAGGTGCCCCCGACCTCGCCCTGGTACTCGCCGCCCAGGGGGTTCGGGTAGAACAGGGGTACCGTCGTGGACTGTCGCCACTTGCCTTCGGTGACGTGGCCGGTCCAGCGGTAGGGTCCGCCCGATCGGTCGATCTCGTAGGCGGTGAAGTTCACCGGGTCGTTGGCGACATGGAGCACGGAGACGGTTTCACCGGTCCAGGGGTTGTCCCAGGTGGCGAGCGCTTCGCCGGTCGTCGGATCACGGTAGATGAGAAGCTCGCGGGAGACCATCCGGTAGCCGTTGCCGCGATCGGGATCCTGCGCCGAGACGCAGGCGCGGGTGTTCATGCCTTCGACGTCGAACAGCAGGCGATCGGCTTCCCCCTGCCGTCGGGAGTAGGCGCGACCGTGCCACCAATAGGTAGCCGGGACGCCGTCCTGGGTGGAGCAGGCGATCTTGCGGGCGATCGTCAACGCATCCTTCGGATCGTTCGGGTCCAGTTCCCCGCCGTGGCCGTGAAACGCCATCACCAACATCAGGGCGCCCAGGCCGAATATCCGGCGAATTGCGGATCGGCGTGGGCCACGGGTGTCGACTTCGAACGTCATGCTGGTTCTCCTTCAATGATCTCCTGCGCCGCCCGTTCCCCGGAACGAACGGCGCCCTCCATGCCGGGCGCATCCCTGGCCGTGTGTTCCCCTGCGAATCGGACGACGCCCGCCGGTCGTTGCACCGCGCGTCTCTGCGCCGCGACCTGGCCCGGCGACCAGGCGGCGTAGGCGCCGCCGGCGTAGCGGTCCTCGGCCCAACGGTGACGCCCAAGGTAGCGCACCCGGCCTTGCGACGCAGGGCGAATACGTCCCAACGTCGACAGGGCCAGGCGTGCGAAGGCCGCCTCGCCCATGGCGTCGACCTCGGCGGTGCCGCGGCCGTTGATGAATGCCTTGAAGCCAATGCAACGCGTCCCGTCCGCCGACACACGGGGGAACAGACGTTCCAACGGCGTGTCCGTCCACATGTAGGGTGGCAGTCCATCGTCTTCCCAGAAAGGCTCCGCCTCGAACAGCGCGATGGTTACCCGGGTGTAGCGAATCGTCTGGATCGCCCGGCGCTGATCGTCGGCAAGGGGAAGATTCAGCGTGATTCCGCGTAGTACGGGGATCGGCAGCGTGCACACGCAGCGCCGGGCGCGAAGCGTCGTGCCGTCCTCCAGACGGATCCTTAGCCCAGGGGCCTCGGCTTCCAAGGCGACGACGGGACTCCGATAACGAATGTGATCTTGCAGTTCTCCTGCCAGGGCCCGGGGCAGGACGCCGGTGCCGGCGGCGAAATAACCGACGCCCGTTGCCTCGCGGCGTGCCAAGGCGGATTTCCACGCCGGGAGCGCGCTTACCTCGTCGGCGTGGTTGTGGTTGCCGGCGATGTTCACCAGGCGGAGCGCCTCGGTGGATGCGCCGAGCCGGCGCAGCACGGCGCCGATGGACTCGTCGTGGATGCTTTGCTCGGGCCCGTCCCAGCCAGCGACGGCGCGCAACGGGTTGGCCCCGGCGAGGTAGTGGCTCTCGAGTCGCATCGGCGGTAACGGCCTCTCGGTCCCGGCTAGCCGGTTCGCGGCGGAGTCGGACCAATCACGGGCATCCAGCGTCAGCCCGTTGACGTGCAACGTCGCGGCTTGGTACCAACTGCGGTCGACGGGTTCGATGCGCAGATCGAAGCCGGCGGCGAGAGCGCGTATCCGCGTGTAGGAATCGCCGACCTCGACGCCGCCGTATTCGGGGCGATCCGGAAGATCGAATGCGGTATGGACGCGACCCCCGGGCCGGTCCCGGGCTTCGAGGACGAGAACATCCCGGCCGGCGGCGACCAGCCGTCGGGCCGCCGCGAGTCCCGCGAGGCCGGCGCCGAGGACGACCACATCGGCATCGTGCCGGATTCCCGAACGACCACAGGCGGCGGCCAGGCTCCCGGCCGCCACGGCCTTGATGAATGATCGTCGGTCGATCCGGTGCATGGCGTTACGGCATTCGACAGGTTGCCGCCCGACCGCCGGGGGACCGCCGGGGGGAGGGGGGCGGCGATCGGGCGGCGTCTGCCTGGCCGGGTTACCAGCGTGCCGCCACGGTAACCCCGACTTGGGTATCCGGGCGGTGTGCCACGGCGAAATTGCGCCGGAACGCCGCTGGCTCGGCATAGCGAAGCACGTTGTAGGGCGTGGTTTCGCCGCCGACGTTGCGTACCCAGAGCCGAACGTCGTAACGGTCGCTCACCATGCCGCCGCGCAGGTTGATCAGCGTCGTGTCGCCGGTTTCCGCCTCATTGTGTACCTGCGCGAATTTGCTCGACTCGAAGGCGTAGTTGGCGCCGACGTACCACTCCCAGCCGCTGCCCATGGGTCGGCGGATTTCCGCATCGGCGAATAGCTGGTGGTTGGCGGTCCGGGGCACCTGTTTGCCGGCAATGGAGCCGAACTTCGCGTTGCCGGTGCAGGACTCCACTTCCGCGAACTGCTTGCCCGTCGAACAGTTCGTGAGACCGTCGTCGTCGACGTCGAGAAGGAGCCCCTGGTTCTGGTCGTATCCCTTGGAATACTCCGGGTCTGTCCAGGCGTAGTTCAGGCGTAGCGTGACGCCCGGCATGGTCTCGGGTCTGGCCGTGATTTCCGCCTCGAAGCCGGAGATGTCGGCATTGCCGGCATTTACCGTTGCGGAGGTCGCATTCTGGCCCGCCTGGACGTTCTGGGTGAGTTGATAGCCCTCGATCTCGTTTGAGAACCACGCCAGGTTGGCCGTGACCTGGCCATCGGCGAGGACCGTCTTGTAGCCCAGTTCGAAACTGCGGGCTTCCTCCTCCTCGTAGGTGGGGAGGCCGGCCTCGATGGCGACCGTGCTGTTGAAACCGCCCGGCTTGGTGCCGGCGGCGTAGAGGGCGTAGACCAGGCTCCTCTCGCCGGGGCGCCAGTCGACGGTAACCCGGGGCAGGAATCCGTCGAAGCCCGCTTTGGCCGAGACCGGATCCGCCGGCGGGGATCCGAGATCCTGCAGGACGGCGTGCTGCTCGATCTCCTCGTCCTGGAAACGGCCTTCGAAGGTCAGGCCGAGGTTCTCGCCGATATCCACGGAGATCATGCCGAACACCGCCGTGTTGACGATGGAGATGTCGTTGCTGTCGCGTGGCACGACGACGGTCGGACCGAAACGCGGTGTCATGGATTCGCATAGGAAGTTCGCGGCGCAGATTGCCCGCATACGGGCCAACTCGGCGGCATAGTTGGCGGCCGCCATGCCCTGTTGGGCCGCCGAGACCTGCCGGATGTCGCGGGTCGTGCGGTCTTCGCCGTAGTAGTAGGCGCCGAGCATGCCTCGGGCGCGGTCGGCGTCGAACGCGAGTTGGACTTCCTGGGACACGGTCTCGGTCTCGGTCGCGCTCGCGAACGTGAAGTCGCTCATGGTACCGACGTAGCCGTAGAAGAACGGCGGGCCGTCGGCGAATCCGCCGGACGGGAAGCCGTTGGGAGTGAAGTTGGCGACCTGGAACGATGTCGGCTGGTAGTCGCCGTCGATCACCAGCGACTCGTCCCGCTGGCTCGTGCCGGTAATCCAGGTCAAGCTCAAGGAATCCGTGAGATCCACGTCGACCCTGATGCCGATCTGGGTGTGGTCGTCGGTATCTTGGGCCTCGGGCGCTTGCACGGTCCAATCGGTGTCGATGGGACCGGGTTCGACCACGCCGCAGTAGTAGCGCCCCGCCCCGCCGTACAAGCTGCCATCGTCGGGGTAGCAGTTGTTGTCGAAGTAGCGGGTTGCGGCCACCGGTGGCTGGCCGTCGTCGCGCCGGCCGCGGTAGGCCCGGGCGAGGATGTTCAGGCGCTCGCCTGGACTCAGTTCGACGAAGGCGGAGATCGACTGGGATTGCTGGACGCCGATCTCCGAGTCGTCGTATTCGTTCGTGAACGGACCGCCGCGTTCATAGTGGCGCACGTTGATGCCGCCCGAGACGGTCTCGCCGAGCGGTCCGGACACGGCAGCCGTCAACTGGTATTGGTTGAACTGCGCAAGCTGCAGCGAGACGTCCCCGCCCACCGACTCGCCGGCACCGCGCGTCGCGATGTTGATGGCGCCGGCGTAGGTGTTGCGACCGTAGAGCGCACTCTGCGGGCCCTTGACCACCTCGATACGCTCGACGTTGGAGAGGTCGTAGTCGTCGATCGAACCGGACACGTAGAGACCGTCGATGAAGTACGACACCCCGGACTCGCCGAGAATGTTGGCTTGACCCCGGATGACCGGCCGGTTGCTGCCGCGGGAGAACTCCGAGTCGAAGATCAACCCCGCGGTGATCTTCGAGACGTCCGAGAGATCCCGGATACCGAACTCGGATATCTGATCGGCCGTGAATGCGGTGACGGCCACAGGAACATCCTGGAGCCCTTCGCTGCGCTTGCGCGCAGTCACCACGACCTCTTCGATGACCCCGGCCGACTCCTCGGCGGACGACTCGGGGACGATGCCCAGGGGCAGCACCAGAGCGATTGGAATCCACGGCCGCATGGCCGGGGCGAGTGTACGACGGTTCATGGTTGCCCTCCTGTCCGTCTCTCCGATCATTGGACCGTTGCGTTCCCGCGACCTTGGCGGTGTGAACGGGGACCCAACTGGTACCTGTCGTGACCTATTGTTATATTGATACATCAATACTACTTATTGCAAGCGTCCGGACGTACTTTCACACTGCGTAACCGGCTTGGGATGGAGGAGGCGAGAATCATGGCGGATGACATCCGCACCGGCATGCCGGTTCTGGCCCGGCACGAAGGCGAGTGGCGCGGTGAGTACGTTCACGTCGCACCGGACAACGGTCTGATCGACCGCCACGCCTCGCACCTGATCTGCGCGTTCCCGAGCGACGGCGACTACGACTACGTGCAGAAGAACATCTACACCTGGACCGATGGCCGTCGCGAGGAGTTGGATTTTCCGGCGCGCTACCGGGACGGTCGCATCTGGTGGGACAACGAGCGCATCGTCGGATCCGCCTGGGAGATCGACCACCGCACCATCGTGCTGAACTGGTCGCGCAAGGATCTGCCCGGCAGCTACCTCTACGAAATGATTCAGATCAACGAGGGCAACGATAAACGCGGACGGACCTGGCATTGGTTCGTCGACGACGAACTGGCCCGCCGCACCTGCATCAAGGAGTCGCGCATCACCTGAACCCGCCGTCGGGGGCGGCCTGTCCCGTCCTGGCTAGGAATGCTCTGATCAAGCCATCCCTGGCTTGATCAGAAACGCAAAAGCAAGAACGCGCCGCGTGGGAGGATGTGGCATTTCGCCGATTCGCGGCGAAACGTCTCTCGACCTGCCGCGGCTGCTTTGGTCGAAGGTCTCACCCGGCGAGCCGCTTCATTCGTACGGCGGGACGCCGCTTGAGCCGCTGCGATACGGGGTCGATTTCGATGCCAACGGACTCCAACGCGGTCAGACCGAGAATGGGTTCGGCGCCGTCGGTGCCGAAGCAGACGGTCGTGCCGACGAAGTCGCCCATGAACTCGATATCGGCGCTGGTTACGTCCACGGTCTCCTCCCGACCGTCTGCCAATTCGTAGGTTCGTCGTCCTTTCGGTACCAGGCCTATGCTGCGCAGTGCTTCGCTTGGCACAACCGAGTCCGTGGACCCGGTGTCCACCAGAAAGAGCCCGTCCCAGGAGCGGTCGGGATCAGCTGGATTGCGCACGGTGGCGGTGACTTGAACTATGCCCATGGGAGATGTCCTCTTGTGTTCGAGAACGTGGCGTCTTACTGGTCTCATGGCGGGTCGGGTTGTTCGGAGGCCACCTTCCTACACGCGTTTCGGTGGCTATCGCAAGGTGATGCCATTGTGATGGCACAGCGGCGATTGGCCCTGGGCTTCGGCGTATCGCTCGACGTCCCGCCACACGCGCATCAGGTTGAGCCCGAGGATCTTCGCGATGTCGTCCTCTGTGTAGCCCCGTCCCAGCAGTCCCTCGACAAGGTTCGGAAAGTCACCGACATCCTTGAGACCCGCCGGTAGCGTGTCCCCGACGCCGTCGAAGTCGGAGCCGAGGCCGACGTGGTCGATGCCGGTGATGGCGACCGTGCGGTCGATGTGGTCAAGCACCGTGTCCACGGTGGCGAACGGGTAGGGGTTCTCGGCGGCGTATGCGTCGAAAAAGCCGCGGCGCGTGTCGGTATCGATGTCCCGGCCCAGGAAACGCGCAAGGAGCATCGCGTCGCGACGGATCGTCCACTCCCGTGCCTCCTGGGAAACAAAGCTGCTGCCGAAATTGATCTGTACGACGCCGCCACCGAGGGCGACCTCGGTCACCATCCGGTCGCTCATATTGCGGTGGAAACCGGGTATGAAATGGCGCAGCGAGGAGTGCGAGGCGATCACCGGCGCCTCGGACAGCTCAAGGACCTGCCAAGCGGCTTTATCGGATAGATGCGACAGATCGATCATCACCCCGCGCCGGTTCAATTCGGGAACGGTTTGCCAGCCGAGTTCGGACAGTCCCTGCCAGCGCTCGTTCAGGTCGTAGCTGGAGTCCGAGTACTGATTCGTCTTCGAGTGCGCGAGCGAAACGTAGCGGATGCCGCGTGCGACGAAGTGGTCGAGTGCCTCGGCCGAGCCCTCGAGTGGACTCGCGTTTTCCATGCCAAGTGCCAGCCCGACGATGCCCGAGCCCCGTAGCCGTTCCACATCGTCGGTGCAGGTGACGACGGCGAACTTCGCGGGGTGCCGGTCGGCGAGGGCCTCGACCAGGTCGACGAGTTCATCGGCGATTTCCCGGGACTCGCCGGCCTCCGCCGCGCGTGCCGGGGTGTAGATCGACATGAATGCCACGTCGAGTCCGCCGCTCATCGCTCGCGGATAGTCGAATTCGCGCTCCGGAACCGGGTCGCCGAGGTCGGCATGCTTACGGTACTGCCGGTAGGGGGCGTCGATGTGGGTGTCGACGATCAGATGACGTTGGGCCAGCGACCGCGCTCGGTCCGCATCATCGGTACAGCCTGCCAACCCCGCGACAACGACAAGCGCAGCAAGCGTGTGCCTCACGGGTGCTGCTCCGCGATGAACGCCGGCGTCTCGCACGCGGCGTACGGCCAGAGGTGACCGGACCGGCAAGGCGTCGGTTGCCTTCATGGTTCGTTTTGCTGTATGTATGTCCATGTCGCAGAAGGACCGGCGATGTTCGCAAAGGGACTTACCCATCATACGCCCAACGTTCGGCTCGATCCCCGGCAACCCCCGCCGGTGCACTACTACGCCGACAACCTGCTGACGCTCGTTCGCGCGGTTCTGGACCGCTACGGAGACATTCTGACTGCCGAAGAACGGGAATTCGGGGAGCTCGTCAACGATCTGACCACACCAGGCCAGCGGCTGCTGGCGCGGCTGGTCGGTCGGGCCTCGGGTCGCCCCGACGCGGTGATCCGTGACGACAGCCTCGACTACGCGGAGGTCGATGGCGTGCCGGAGGCTCTGGCCGAACTCGCCGATTGCGGGTTCGTCGAGCGTTGCCCACCGGTGTCTCGGGAGACCCTGTTGGGTCGCCTGACGCGCGCCGAGTTGAGCGAGGTGTTCTGGGACCTCCCGGGCAGTCGGCAGGGCACCAAGGCCGACCAGGTTGAGCGCATCCTCGCGCGGAATCCGCCGTGTTTCTGCCGCTGGCGCGTACGCCGTTTCGTGGGCTGGGTCCGCTTTGTCCAAGTGCAGGCGCTGGATCTCTACCGGCTGTTGTTCTTCGGCGACCGCCATCAGGATCTCACCACCTTCGTGCTGCGCGATCTCGGTGTGCATCGTTACGAGCCGGTGGACCTCTCGCGCCGGAGCCGTCAGTTTCCCGACCGCGCGACATTGACCCGCTATCTCGAGATCGCCGCGGCGGAGGAAGCGAGCCGCGCGCTGTTCTCGGCGCGCAGCACCGCGGTGGACGACGATGGGCTCGAATCGGATGCCCGGCGCGAGGCCGTCGCCGTCCTCGTCGACCACCTCTGGGCGCCCATCGGCAACCGCATGCTGGAGCGTCGCCGAAGCCGCGCTCTCAACCGCCTCGGGCGCAACCTGGAAAGGGAAGGGGACTTCGATACCGCGCTCGCCTGCTACGCCCGTTCGGGCCTCACGCCGGCCCGGGAACGGCGCATGCGCATCCTGCATCGGCTGGGAGACCGCACGGGCGTCGAGAACCTTCGCGCGGCGATTGTCGGATCACCCTGGTCGACATTGGAAGCGGACTTCGCGGCGCGTTTCAGAACGCGGTTCCGGCGGCGCCCCGCGCCGGTCGTGGACCATGTGCTGACAACGCCGGCAGACCGAATCGAAGCCCACGCCCTCGACCAGTTGACGGCGGACGGCGGGGTCGGCTGGCACCTCGAGAACCACCTGCCCATGGGGCTGTTCGCGTTGGCCTACTGGTCGTGGCTGTTCGCGCCCATCGAGGGTGCCTTCGTCAACGCCTTCCAGACGGGACCCGTGGACCTCTACTGGCCGGACTTCTTCAACTCGCGCGAAGGCATCTGCGTCGACCCCCTCGACGGACCGCTGAAGACCCGGCTCAAGGAGACCGCGCGTGCCAAGGCGGGCGTGGCGAACCGGCTGTTCAGTTGGCAGCGCTTTCCGCCGACGGTGGCCGATACGGTGATCGAGGCCATTCCGGCGTCGGATCTCAGGGCGCTGCTCGAGATCGTCCGCGAGGATCTCGGCGGTCGACACTCGGGCTTCCCGGACCTCACCGTGGTCTACGGACCAGGGCACTACGAGTTCGTCGAGGTCAAGGGACCGGGCGATCAACTGCAGATTCACCAGCGCCTGTGGATCGAGGCCCTCGAGCGTCGTCGCCTACCGGTTCGCGTGCTGCGCTACCGATGCGCGTAGCCGTCAAGGAACTCGTGGAGTTCGTCCACCGCAAGGGGGACCTCCACCACCGTTACCAGTCGACGACATTGGCCCAGGAGGGCATTGCCCGGCAGAAGGACTACCAGCAGGACCGCGGCGAAAGCTATCGGCGCGAGGTCAAGGTCGACGCCACGTTCGGTGACCTCGAGATCAGCGGCCGCATCGACGGTTGGGATCCCGATGCCCGTCTCGTCGAGGAGGTGAAGACGACCCGGGTTGATCCCACAGAACTGCACGCCCATGCCGGCGGGGAGCACTTGGCTCAACTGCGGCTCTACGGGGCCATGCTGATGCTGGCGGACGAAACCCTCGACGACGTGCGCCTGCGACTCGTCTACCTGCATCCGGCGCGGGCCGACGAGACCGCGTTCGAGGAAACGGCGGAACGCGAAGCGTTGATCGGCTACTTCGAGACCACCTGCGCCATCTTTGCCGCCTGGATCACCACCGTCGGTGAACGTGTCGCCGCGCGCGACCGCCAACTCGCCGCCCTGGACTTCCCGTACGGGGACTTCCGCACCGACCAGCGGCGCATCGCCAAGCACCTCTACCGGGCGTTCCGCGATGGCGAGCACTGGCTGGTGGAGGCGCCCACCGGCTCCGGCAAGACCATGGCGGGACTGTTCGCCGCACTGAAGGCCATGGGCGCCGGCGCTCTGGACCGCCTCGCCTTCCTGACCTCGCGGACCACCGGTCAACAGGCCGTCGAGGAGGCCCTCGGCGACGTCGTCGAAGTCTTGGCGGGAGAACCTGCGCTGTCGGCGGTGACGGTCACGGCCAAGGAGCGCATCTGCTTCAATCCGGACGGGCCCTGCGACCCCGAAAACTGCGAGTACGCGCGGGGCTACTACGACCGCATGCCGGCCGCCCGCCGACAACTGCTGGGCGGCGGCTTGTTGCGTCGTGCGGACGTCGAGGCCGCCGCGCGCGAACACCGGGTCTGCCCGTTCGAGTTGTCCGTGGACGTCATGGCCTGGTCAGACGTGGTCGTGGGCGACTACAACTATGTCTTCGACCCCATCGTCCGCTTGGGGCGGGTGGAGAATCCGCCGTTTTCGCGTGTCGGCCTGATCGTGGACGAGGCGCACCAGCTCGGCGACCGAGTCCGCGACATGCTGGGAGCGTCTCTGTCGAGATTCTCGTTGAAGTCGGCACTGGTGGAGCGCGGATTGCCGGACCTTCTTGTCCGGCGCCTGCGCTCCATCGACCGGGCGTTGACGGCGCTGGGCAGTGCCGAGTCCGACGAGGCCCCCGAGGAGCGCGAGATTCCGCGGCCCGCGGCCCTGTTGCGGGCCATCGATCGACTGTCGGCGGTGCTGACGGAACTGCCCATCGACGCCCAGCGGTTTCCGGCGGGCATGGCGGCGGTCTTCGAGGCAGGTCGGTTCGGCCATCTCTCGGAGATCGCCCGCGAGGGCACCGTTCACTACACCGCGTCGGGCGCGGGCCGCGATGCGACGGTGCAGCTACTGTGCACGGTTCCCGGCGACCACATCCGCGAGTCCATGGCGCGGTTCCATGGCAGCGCGCGGGTGTCCGGATCCCTCACCCCGGCAGGGGTCTTCCAGCGGATCCACGGGGCGGCGGAACCGGACAACGTGGTCGTCTCGCCCGGTTGCTTTCCCGCGGAGAATCTGAGCGTCTACGTGGTCACCGACATCGCCACCTACTACCGGGACCGCGAACGCACGTTGCCGCGGGTCGCCAAGTTGATCGGCGGCGTCTGTTCGCAGACCGGCGGCAACTACCTCGTCGCGATGCCGTCGTTCGAATATGCCGAGGCGGTGGCCGGTGCGGTGGAAGGCGTCGCCGATTGCCGCTGCCAACGCCCCGGCATGAGCCTCGCCGAACGCGACGAGTTCATCGCCTGGCTGTCGGCGCGGGGCACCGGGCGCACGGGGATCGTGGTCATGGGCGGGGTGTTCGCCGAGTCCGTGGATTTCGACGGTGGTGCGCTGGACGGGGTGATCGTCGTCGGCGCGGGATTGCCGCCACGCTCGCTGGAACGCGACCTCGTGGCGGCCGACAACGTCAAGCTCGGCGTCGCCGACGACGGCGACGAGATCGCGTATCGGCAGCCGGCGATGACCCGTGTGGTGCAGGCCGTCGGACGCGTGGTCCGGTCGGCCGAGGACCGGGGCGTGGCGGTGCTCGTCGATCCCCGTTTCACCCGCCCGGCCTACCGTACCTTCCTGCCGGCACGATGGCGTATACGCACGGTCGGATCGAGGCAGGTGGCGGCTCAGTCGGGACGGTTCTGGTTCGGCAACGAGCGCGCGCCGGACCGACCGAAGGCCATTCCCCGGCTCTTATGATATGGTCGCCCGGTCATAGGGGGACGAGACGCATGCATTTGATCCGAACCACAACCGGCCTGCTGGCCGGAGCGCTGGCGGTGACCGCCTGGACCGCCGCCGCGACGCTGGACTACATCGCACCGCGGGGGCCGGGTGGCGTGAATCCGGACTTGAACGGCATCTGGCAGGCGATGAACGAAGCCAACTACGACATCGAACGCCACTTGGCGCGGGCGTCGATGGGCCTGCGCGACGGCCCGGAGGGACCGGTGCCGGACCTGGCGACGCTCTACCTTGGCGCCGTGGCCTCGGTGCCGCCGAGCCTGGGCGTGGTCGAAGGGGGCAAGATTCCCTACAAGCCGGAAGCACTCGCCAAGCGGGACGAGAATCGCCGTTCGTGGGCTCACCGGGACCCGGAGGTCAAGTGCTACCTGCCCGGCGTGCCGCGCGCCACCTACATGCCGCAGCCCTTCCAGATCCTTCAAGGCGAGAAGGAGATCGAGATCGTCTACCAGTACGCGGGCGCGGTGCGCAACATCTACAGCGAGGATCCCGGGCCTGCGCCGGTGGACTCCTGGATGGGCCAGTCGGTGGCGAGCTGGGACGGCGACACCCTGGTGCTCACGGTGACGGCACAGAACGACCAGACCTGGTTCGACCGCGCCGGCAATCACCACAGCAGCCAGATGACCGTGGTTGAACGGTATACCCCGACCGGTCCCGACCACCTGCACTACGAGGCCACGATCACCGACCCCGAGACCTTCACGGAACCTTGGAAGATCAGCATGCCGCTGTACCGGCGCATGGAGCCGAACGCCATGATCCTGGACTTCAAGTGCGTGGAGTTCGTCGAGGAGCTGATCTACGGCGAAGACCGGCGCGAACCGCTGCCGCGGTTTGAGCTGCCGGATCCCTCGGCCGAAGCGGCCGATTCTGAATAGCGGACCCTGATCGAGCAATCTGCGAGGAGGGACAGTGAAAACCGAAACAGCAAGCGCCCCAAAGGCGGGGCATCGATTCAACCTGGTCACCTTTGTGCAACTGGCGTTCGCGGCGGCGGCCGTCGTGTTGATCGTGGTGGTGGCGGACATGGCCTGGGGCGACATCTCGCGCACCAGCGACGGCAAGCCGGACCTCTCCGGCTACTATGACACCGCGACGATCACGCCGATGCAACGGCGTGGGGAAGGCGACGAGTTCCTGTCTGCGGAACAGGCGGATCAGAATGCCGAGCGTGCGGCATACCGTCAGGCGTTAGGATCGGCGAACCAGGATCCCGACCGGCGTGCGCCGCCGGCGGGCGGCGACGGCACCGGCGGGGCCGCCGGCAACGTCGGCGGCTACGACTCGTTCTGGGTCGATCCGGGCGAGCGCAACTTCGAGATCGACGGCAAGTTCCCGACGTCGATCATCATCGATCCGCCGAACGGCCGGTATCCGGCGGTCACGGAGGCGGCGCAGGAGCGTCGGCGTGCCGCCTTCCGGTTGGGTGGCGACTACGGCCGGCGCAATACCGGAACCGCCTGGTGGTACCCGGGCCCGGGTCCCTACGACAACCCGGAGGTCCGGCCTTATCCTGATCGCTGCCTGTCGGGATTCGGCAGCACCGCGGGACCGCCGATGCTGTCCACGCTCTACAACAACCACAAGCGCATCGTGCAGACACCGGGTGCGGTGATGATCCTCACCGAGATGGTTCACGATGCCCGCATCGTGCGGATCGGCGGCGAACATGCCCCTGAGGACGTCCGGCGCTGGTTCGGCGACTCCATCGGCTGGTGGGAGGACGATACGCTCGTGGTCGAGACGACCAACTTCACCGATCGCCCCAACTTCACCCAGGGCACCCGCGACATGCGCGTCGTGGAACGGTTCAGCAGGCTCGACGAGGACACCGTGCTGTACAACTTCACAGTCGAGGATCCGAACGTCTGGGAGACCTCCTTCACGGGTCAGTACACGTGGCAGCAGACCGACGAGCCGGTCTACGAATACGCCTGCCACGAAGGCAACTACTCGATGTTCGGAATCCTCGGCGGAGCCCGGCGGATGGAACGGGAAGCAATGGAGAAAGCCGCCGCGTCGAGCGGCGATTGAGGAGCTACGATGAAGAACCTGTCACAAGTCTGTCTGGGCGCACTGCTTGCGATCCCGCTGTTGGTCGGCATCAAGTCCTCGGCCCATCATGCGTTCGGGGCGGAATTCGATCCCAACCGGCCGCTGATCCTGCGCGGACCGGTGCTCAAGATCGAGTGGACCAATCCCCATGCCTGGTTCCATATCGAGCACACCAACGATGACGGCACCAAGACCGTCTGGATGGTGGAGGCGGGCACGCCCAACACGCTCCTGCGGCGCGGCATCCACCGCAACTCCGTGCCGGTCGGCACCGAAGTCGTAGTCGACGGCTATCAGTCGAAGGATCTTTCCATGCGCGCCAACGGTCGCAACATGACGTTCGCCAACGGCGAGACCATGTTCATGGGGTCGAGCGGCACCGGCGCGCCGCGGGACGGTGCGGACCCGACCGAAGGTTCGACCGAGGAGGAGCAGCAGAAGCTGGAGGCCGCCGAGGAAGTCACCTCGTCCGAGGAACAAGAAGAAGAATAGCCCGGCGCTTTCGTCTGGGTAACGGCGTCGCGACGGGATGGACTCGCGCTACGAGCCGTCGCTCCTCCACTCTTTCGCGTCGTGGCTGGACAGCCACGCGTGGAGCACCGCGCTGCACGAGTCGCTGTGGGTGTGGCCGCTGGTCGAGTCCACCCACGTCCTGACGGTCGCCCTGTTCGTGGGCGTGCTCGTCATGGTGGACCTGCGCCTGCTGGGCTTCGCGTTCAAGGACACGCGGGTATCGACCATGACCTCCCGGGTGCTGCCCTGGTCCATCGCCGGCTTTTGCGTAATGGTCGTTAGCGGCCTGTTGCTGTTCTATTCCAACCCGGTGGATTACGTTCACAACGTTTGGTTCCGCGCCAAGGTCATCCTGCTCGTGGTCGCGGCGGTGAACGCCTGGACGTTCCACCGTCGTGTGTCGCAGGACCGTGAGCGCTGGGACAGCCAGCCCAAGCCACCGCTGTCGGTGCGGCTGGTTGCCGCCACGTCGGTATCGGTCTGGGCCGGCGTGATCCTTACGGGGCGGATGATCGCCTACAACTGGTTCAATTGTGGAGGCGAGCAGTCGCCGTTCATCCTTTGGGCGGCGGGTTGTGCCGTGGAGCTAACGCCGTGAACGCACTGGCCATCAATCAGTGGCCGGCCCTTGCCGGTCGTTGGGTCGTGGCCCATCGCTGTGCTCTGGGCGGCGTCGCCCTGGTAGCGATCCTCTGGTGGCTCCTGCTGCCGTGGAAGTCCAATGCCGCAACCTGGTGCGAAGCGTTCGGATGGATCGGCTTCTACGAGGAACTCGGAGCGGGTTGGATCGGACAAACCATCGGCGAGTCCATGTGGCTTTTTGCGGGCATCGAGATCGTGCACCTGTTCGGATTGGCCTTGCTCGGCGGCTCGGTGATCGTCATGGACCTGCGCCTGCTGGGCGTGGGCTTGAGGAACGCGGCCCCGGCCCGCGTTCTCGCCAACACCCGACCCTGGTTCTTCGTCGGGTTGGCGGTGATGATCGCCACCGGTGTGCCGCTCTTCCTGTCGGAGACGAATAAGTGCTGCTTCAACCACTCCTTCGAGGTGAAGATCGCGGGACTGATCCTCGCGGTGATCTACACGCTCGCCGTGCGGAACCGCATTGCGGCGCGTGAGGCCTCGTCGACCTGTCTGATGCAGGGCGCGGCGGTCCTTTCCCTCGGTCTCTGGTTCACCGTCGCCGCCGCCGGGCGTTGGATCGGCTTCTCAGGCTAGCGCGTCTCATGCCGTAGGGGCGAGGCTTGTCCTCGCCCGCGCCACCGATCTGACGCCGATCATTGTACGAACACGGGCGAGGGCGCGCCCTCCGGGCGCGACAGCCTCGCCCCTACGATGTCTTCGCAAATGCAACCTGTCGCTAAACATCCCACGCGCTCAAGGAGTCCAGCGAGGCCCCGCCTCAGACCGACGAGACCGTAGGGGCGACCCTTGTGGTCGCCCGTGCCGGCACCCGCACGGCGTCGTCTCGCCAGGACGGGCGAGGACAAGCCTCGCCCGTACGGGAGATGGGTCGCGCTCAAGGACGCTAGCGGTTCGCTACGGGCTGTCGTCTGCGAAGACGCGGTCCCAGAGTTCGCGCTGGATTCGGTCTACGGCTTTCTCTACCCGCGGCTTCGCGTCGAGAATCAACGTCTGCCTGCTCTCGGCCCCATAGCGCGGCCAATGGGGCAGTCCCGCGCCGTTCGGTTCGCCGGTCCTCGCGAAGGCGATGATGGTGTCCGACCAACGCTGAGCCAGGTCGCGCACCACCGGATCGTCTGGGTCGTAGAAGACTGGGCCGGGGTCGTCGCTGTTGAACCGGTTGAAGGTGAACGGCAGTTCGGCAGCGTGTGTCGCGCCGACTTCCCGGCCTAGCAATTTCTCGGTCGTCGGCAGGTCGAACCGGTAAAGCCAGCCACCTGGACCGGCGGCGGTGGCGCGCTCGGTACTGTCCACTGCCGCCTTGCGAAACATGTCGCCCCAGATGCGCTCGTGGATACGCTTCGGATCGTCATCCGGATACAGGGCCTTGAGGGCATCGATGTACGCCGATGGATCCGCACCGGCCGTCACGGCGCGGGCGATCTCGTGGTCCGGCAGCACGGGGTTCGGATCGAACAGCATGAACAGCGCCGTGAAGAACGTCCCCTCGTCGCGGTTGGTGCCCGCGATCAGCGGCACACCTCGCGCGCCGCGTTCGGCGATGGCGTCGTTGGTCGAGCGCGTGACGACGGTCCCGTCGATTGCCGCGCCGACGCCCGGCACCGTGCCCTGCACCGCCAAGAGCTCGTCGGCGGACAGGGCGCGCAGCGTGGCGACAAGACGCTCGGGTGAACCACCGAGTTCTGCCACCAGGGGGCTCACGAGATCCCCGGGAGGCTGGTTCACGGTGCCGGGGCTGTGTGCGATGGCCTGGTGGTACAGCCCGTCCGCTGCGGGTGTCGCCAAGAGGGCGTGTACGGAGTGTCCGCCCGCGGATTCGCCGAAGATCGTGACGTTGGTCGGGTCGCCGCCGTAGTCCGCGATGTTGTCCCGCACCCACTCGAGGGCGAGCACCTGGTCGCGGAACCCGTTGGAGGCGGAACCCGCGAACTCGTCACCAAGGGTCGACAGGTCCAGGAATCCGAACAGGCCCAGGCGGTAGTTGATGGTGACAACGACGACATCGCCTTGGATTGCCAACGCCGAGCCGTCGTAGTCGTTGGCCGAGCCATTGACGAACCCGCCGCCGTGAATCCAAAACAACACGGGACGACGTTGGCCTTGGGTGGACGGCGTCACGATGTTCAGGAACAGGCAGTCCTCGCTGGTAGCGCCGGTGGGCTCGCGGCCGAATATGGCGCCTGAATCAGGCTGCATGCAGCGGTTTGGGAACTGCGTGGCATCCCGGGTTCCGGTCCAGGGCGGTGACGCCGTCGGTGCAAGGAAGCGGCGTTCCCCTACCGGCGGCAGGGCGTAAGGCACGGCCCGGAAGTGCATGACCCCGGCGCGGCGCTCGCCTTGAATCGCGCCGAGCCGCGTGTCGACGGTAAACGTACCGTTGGCCCCATCATCCATTGTCGCCTCCCCGGGTGGTGTGACTGCGGGCGTCTGCGAGGCGGCGGCGACGGCCCACAGTATGCCGGCCGTGATCCACGGGACCGACCGCCATGCTCGCGCACTGTGCTTGATAGTGACCATGGACTTTGTTCCCCGCATCCGCGCCTGCCCCCGACCGAAATCTACCAGCGTGGCCACTCAAGAGGAAATGAGGGCTTGTCGCAGGTCCGGCCGGACCTGCGCCCAGGGTCGTGCACGTTCAAAGGTCGCGGCCGCGCGCAGCACGAGGCTGTCCGCGGCCCGACGGCCAACGATCTGCAGGCCGACGGGCACACCGTCTTGGGTGAATCCGCAGGGCACGCTCGCCGCCGGTAGTCCCGACAGGTTGAACGGATAGCAGAACGGCGACCACTGCAGCCAATCCCACGGATGCTGAGGCCAGCCCTCCGGTTGCAGGCGTTCCACCGGGAAGGCCGCCACCGCGACGCTGGGCGTCAACAGCAGATCCCAGTCCGCCATGAACCGGTGCATGGTCTCGACATAGGCGAGCTTGCGCGCGCGCATGGCGAGGTAGGCCTCGGCGGAATGTCCGCAGCCGTCGCGGATGCAGGCCACCAGACCGGGATCCATCCGGTCCTCCCAGCGTTCGAGGTGAACGGCCAGCGGCGACTCGTGCACGGCCCACAGGAAGCGGCCGATCTCCGGGCCGTCGGGTCCGCAGGCGGGAGAAGCCTCGTCGACATCGCAGCCGAACGAGGCGAAGGCACGCACACCGGCCTCGACCAACTCGGTGACATCGGCGTCCACCCGGGCGTGACCGAGATCGGGACTGTAGGCGACCTTCAAGCCGCTGACGTCGACGTCCAAACCCTCGAGGTAGTCTCCGGGAGGCGTCAGCAGACTGGTGTGGTCGAAAGGATGTGATCCGGCGGTGGCGTTCAGGAACAGGGCGGCGTCGGCCACCGTGCGTGTGATCGGGCCCATATGGGAAACCTGATCGTTGTTGCGAATGGGCACATGCGGTATCCGTCCCCACGTCGGCTTGAAGCCGAATACACCGCAGAAGTGCGATGGCATGCGGATCGAACCGGCACCGTCGGAACCCTGGTGCAAGGGTCCGAACCCGGCGGCGGCCGCCGCGCCGGCACCGGCGGACGAAGCACCGGCGTTGTAGCCGTGCTTCCAGGGGTTGTGCGTGATGCCGGTCAGAGGATTGCGGCTGACGCCGCTCCAACCGAACTCCGAGGTGGTCGTCTTGCCGAGAATGACCGCGCCCGCCGCCTTGAGCCGGGCTGTCACAAGCGCGTCCGCGCGGCTGACCATACCCACTTTGCTGTGCGAGCCCTGCTCGATGGGATGGCCTTCGAGGTCGTGTAGATCCTTGATCGTCACCGGTATGCCGTGCAGCGGCCCGAGTTCACCGCCGGCGAGCACCTCGTCCTCGGCCCGCATGGCCATTTCGAAGGCAAGGTCTGTCGTTAGGTTCGAGAACGCGTTTACCCTGTGGTCGTGCTCGCCGATCCGGTCGAAAATGGCCTGTACTAGTTCGATCGGAGAGAGTGCTTTGGAGCGGATGCGCCTCGTGAGTTCGCTGGCCGGAGCGAAGCAGAGTTCGTCGGTCACGCTCACTCGGGCGGAGTCGGCGGGGCCTGAGTATCGCTCTTCAAGTCACTGATTTCCTTGGCCAACTGATACTTCGGATCGGTGATGATCGCTTCCAGAGTGCGAATCCGGTTCTCCAGGCTTTCGGCGTTCTCCAAGTGGGCGAGACGTGCCTCCAGGGTTTCGAGATCCTGCTTCGACGCCCGCTGCTTGGACTTCGCGTGGATCCGGTACGCCTCCGTCAGGCACCCGCAAACCACCGCCACGGCTAGAAAACTCCAGAACCCCATACGAATGTCTCCACTGCTGACGGCGCCACTATAGAACAAGCGGTCTACCGTCGCGACGGAATGCGGATGAGGCGACGTCGTACCGGTGGTCGGATGCAGCGTTACTCGATGACCCGGCCGATGTCGGTCCACGAGACAAGCTTGAAGTTCTGGTTGTCGCCCGGGTTGTCGCCGTCCTGGACGACCAGCAGGCCATTGGGGAAACCCGGCAGCGGTACCGACGTCGAGGCCACGCCGTCCGTGTCGGAGACAGCGTCGATCACGTCGTGGCCGGCGACGCGAAAGGACCCCCGGTGCACACCGCTGGTCGCGTCGTAGACGGCAAAGCTGCTGTCGCCCTGGCTCGACACCACGAGGTCGGTGCGGCCCTCGCCCGGTGTGCGATACAGCGCCATGCCCTCGACGTCGGCGCTCAGGACGCCATCGTCCACCTTGGCGAAGGCGGCAAGTTCGGCCGGCTGACGCGGATCGGCCGACAACGTCCACACGCCATGGGTTTCCTCGCCGACGTAGAGAAGGCCCGCCGCGTCGTCGGCGACGCATCCCTCCGGCTGGGTTCGGGTCCGCCAGCGCCGGGCCTCGCTGACCGAGTAGTCGGGATGCAGTTCGAACTGCACGAACAAGCCGTCCTTGCCGTTCAGCACGACCCAGGGTCGATCGCTCTCGTCGAGGTACATGCAGATGCCGTACGGCTCTTCGATCAGCGGCTCGTTGCGAGCTGCGAGCCTCACACGACCGCTCGCGTGGTCGAGTTCGAAGACCACGAGTTCGGCGGGCCGGCGCCCGCTGGCGACGGCGACCGTGAGGTCGTCGCGTCCCCACGGGCCACTACGCAGATCGATGTTGTTGAAATTGCCCTCGGGAATGTACTGCCGTTCGGTGCCGGTCAGATCGTAGACGAGAATCCCTGATCGCTTGTCCGTCGCAAGTACCAGGCTACGCTCCGGCGTGTCGGGATGAACCCAGATCGCCGCATCGTCCGCGGCATCGCCGCCGCTTGGCACCGGCGCGGTCTCGACGGACGGCGGCACCGAGGGCCAATCGCTCTGTGTGGAACGATCCGTGCACGCGGCACCGCCGAGGCACCCCATGGCGGCAAGGACAAGACAGGCCCGGGACTTCGTCATCGGTTTCCCCCTGGTCGCGTCGGAACCTCGACGCCAACCGCTGCGGCGGGAGCCTCGCTACAGCTGGAAGCGCACGCCGAAGGCGACCGTCCTGCCGTAGGTTTCGTACTGGGCATTGAACGGTCGTTCGCCGAAGTACGCGTAGTAGGGCTCGTCGGTGAGGTTGTTGGCGTCCAGCGACAGTTGCCACTGGCTGTTGACGTAGAACTTCACGCCGAGGTCGAGTTGCGTGTGGGCGTCCTGGTAGACGTCGAAGGCCGGGTCGTCGAGTTCCTCCAGGCCGAGCAGCCGCTCGCTCTTGTGGGCGAGTGCCAGGCGTGCGCTCAAGCGTTCCGTCTCGTAGCCCAAGGCGAAGTTCAGCACGCGGTCGGCTTGGCGCGGCATGTCGATCTTCTCGTCGCGAAAGGGCACGGTCGCCTCGCCGGCGGTGAACGTTGCGTTGGCACTGACCAGAAGATTGCCCAACATACCCGGCAGGTTGGTCAGGTGCTGCACCCAGGCGAGTTCGAGGCCGAGCACGTGGGCGTCGTCGCCGTTAACGGGCTGGAGGACCTCGGCGTCGTCGACCCGGGTGGCGCCGACGAACTGACTGAAGTCGGTGATCTTCGCGGTGTCCGCCAGGACCACGAAGTCCTCGAGGGACTTGTAGTAGAGGCTTGCCGAGACGAGACCGACATCCTCGCGGTAGTACTCGATGCTGACGTCGTAGTTCCGCGCCTGAAGCGGGTCGAGGCCCGGATTGCCGATCTCGGCCTTCAGCAGGTTCTCGTCGTCGTCCTCCTCGAACTCCACCTCTCCCCCCGGGGCCAGGTCGCCGAACTTCGGCCTCGCCATCGTCTGGTAGTAGGCAGCACGCAGCAGCAGGCGGTCGTTGAACTCGTAGCGCAGGTTCACGCTCGGCAGCACACTGGCGTAGTCAGCGGCGAAAGACACCGGGGCCGGCGCCGGGTCGCCGTCGGCGCCGACGTCGTCGTAGATCACCCGCGTTCCACCGGCATCGAACGCCGTTCGTTCGTAGCGCAGGCCGTAGACGATGCGCAAGTCGTTGAAGTCGATCCGGTTCTTGACGTAGAGGGCGTCGACGTCCTCGTCCATCCGGTAGTCGCCGCCGGTGGACGCTGCCAAGGTGTCGTCGTCGTTGAGTTCGAAGCCTGCGAGATTGCCCGCGATATAGCGGTCGATGGCGTCTTCGGACACGCCAAGCCCGAACCGGCCCTGGACGTAGTCCACCGAGTCGAGGGCGAAATCCGCCAGCGTGGGATCACCGGGAAAGCCGTCGAAGACACGGATGCCGATGTCGTTCGCCTTTTCGCGGCGGCGCAGCTTGGTACCGACTTCCACGTAGCCGTGGAGGGCGTCCGTGCTGAACTCGCGCTGAAGGTCGAATTTGAAACTGCGTTCGGTGTCGTGGGTCCGGTTGTCCTCGATGACGATTTCATCCAGCTTGTAGGCGTCGACGTCCCGCGTTCGGTCATCGGTGAACAACGCCGGTCGCTGGCCGTGGCTCGCGTAGCCGATTCGCACACCACGGACTTCGAACACGGTGTCGCGACGGTCAGGTTCGGACTCGTTGGCACGGGAGTATCCCGCCCGGTACTTCACCGACCAACCCCGGTCGAACGACTGTTCACCGCCGACGCTGATGGACAGGATCTCCTGCTCCTCGTAGCGGTCCTTCAACTCCTTCTGCAATCTGGAATCGTCCCAGGTGGCGAAACCATCGCCGCCTTCGACCGCATCGCCCTTGTCGAACTTGAACTCGTTGCGGGTGCGGTACTCCTGGTCGGAGAAGGCACTGAACAGGGTGCGCAGGTACCAGCGCGAGTCGTCGTCGGGCCGGTAGTCGACGTTGGCGGCGAGGCCGAGGCGCTCCCGGTTCACCACGTAGTCGCGTTGCTCGATTTCTGCCGCGCCGGTGAACTCGACGGCGTCGGTGCGTTCCAGGTCGCTGAACCAGCCGCCGTCGGTCTCGATGTTCTCGGACCCGAAATTGCGGTCGAACCACGAAACGGCCGCCGCGACACCCAGGGTCTTGGCGCCGTTGCCGAGGTCGAACGTGTCCGAATAGGTCGCCGCGATCTTCGGACTGGTCTCCTCCTGCAGATTGTTGAAGCTGGTTTCGGCGGACACGCTCACGCTGCGTCCGGGTGAATCGAAACCCGAGGCGCTCTTGATGTTCACGGCGCCGCCGACCCCGTCGCCATCCATGTCGGGCGTGATGGATTTGCTCACCTCCAGCGCGGACAGGAGTTCGGACGGTATGACGTCGAGGGCGACAGACCGCTTGTCGTTCTCCGGTGACGGCACGTTGACGCCGTTGATGGTCGTGACGATGAGATTCGGATCGATGCCGCGAATGCCGACGAACCGGCCTTCACCCTGATCGCGTTCGAGAAACACGCCGGAGACCCGCTGCAGGGCTTCGGAGACGTTCCGGTCCGGAAACTGGCCGATGTCGGTGGCGGAGACGATGGACACGATGCCGTCCGCGGCGCGCTGCTGGTTGAGGGCCGATGCCGTGCTCGCCGTCTGTTGGCCGTAGACGACGATTTCCTCTGCGACGCGGGCAAGGGCGAATTCGTGGCGCGTCGTTGCGCCGTCCCGAATGTCGACTTCGACCGTGCGCGATGGATAGCCGATGTAGCTCACCGTCATCTCGTGGCGACCCGCCGGAACGCCGCTGAACGCGAAGCCTCCGTCCGCCGAGGTCACCGCCTCGAGCTTGATCCCGGGTACGCGGACGATCGCCCCTTTAAGGAAGCCGCCGTCGCCCGTGACTTTGCCCTCGAGACGTCCGTCGGCCCACGCCGATAGTGTGGACATGCAGAAAACCGTGACACAAAGCGCTATTCGTCTCACATCAACTCCCAATGTCGAATTTCAAAGGATCGCAAAGAGGAATCCGCGTCGACTGCGACTACGGTGCAATGCCGGTGATTCTCCAGACGCCCCAACACGCTCGACGACCATAGTTTCCTCATGTGACGAATCCGTGACATCGGCTTCGGTCGTGACGCCGGCGCTGGCGTCGTTGAAAACGTCGGGACGAGCCGCCGGTTCAGGGCTGCCGACCACCGGGCTGGCACCACCGGGCTGGCAGGGCGGCATTCCTCCACATCGACTACACTGCGCGGCTTTCCACGCTGTTCGTGATGGGGTCGAAGGCATGACGCGGCGCACATTCGGAGCCATGGCGAAGCTCGTCATCGGCGGCGTCTGCACGCTGATAGTACTCGGTGCGTGCACGTCGGAGGATGACGGCGGGCTGCAGGTGCAAGCTGTCGGCGACCTCCACGACACCATGACCTGGGTGCTCGACCCGGCCGCCGACGTGATCTGGGGCTCCGCGGGCTTCATTCTCACGGCCGACGGCGAAGTCGACCTGCAGCCCACCACCGACGAGGGCTGGGACCGCGTCCGGCACAGCGCCGCCGTCGTGGCCGAGGGCGGCAACCTGCTGCTGATGCCACACCTGGTGCCCGAAGGGGATACCGACGCGTGGAAGGAGTTCTCCCGAGGGATGACGCGCGTCGCCCAGGAGGCCATGACGGCGGTGGATGCCAGGGACGCGGATGCCCTGTTCGAGTCCGGAGGGCATCTATACAACGTCTGTCTCGCCTGTCATCAGGTGTACGCGCGACCCGAAGAGTGAGTGTGCCCACCGCCGCCGTGAATGCGCCCCATAGCGGGGTGGCGAGACGGCGCCGACCGCTTGGCGACAAACCACGTATTTGTTCCTGGCGAGGCGTATCCATCGTCGTATGTTGTGTTCTGGCCGTGTTGGCGGCGGCGACGGCGCTCGGACATGCCATTTCCGAGGACAACGCCAGCTACGTCGAGGCGCTGGACGGCCCGGCGATCCCGGCGTTCACCTATCTCGGTGCGAAGCACATGGTGACCGGCATCGATCACCTGCTGTTCCTCGTCGGAGTGGTGTTCTTCCTATACCGGTTGAAGGACGTCCTGCTCTACGTTTCGCTTTTCACCCTTGGACACAGCATCACGTTGCTCTTCGGCGTGCTGGCCGAGTGGCAGGTCGACGCCTACCTTGTCGACGCCATCATCGGCCTGTCCGTGGTCTACAAGGCGTTCGAGAACATGGGTGGTTTCGAGCGCGTCTTCGGGTTCACCCCGAATACGCGCGTCGCCGTTCTCGTGTTCGGGCTGTTCCACGGCCTCGGCCTCGCCACCAAGGTCCAGGAGCTGTCGCTGTCGGACAGCGGCCTGGTGACGAATCTGCTGAGCTTCAACGTGGGCGTGGAACTCGGTCAATTCGGCGCCCTCGTGGGTGTCGTCGGCCTGCTGCTCTGGTGGCGGCGGCAACCGGGTTTCGAGCGCTCGGCGTTCGCCGTCAACGCGACGGTGATGACCGCCGGATTCATCCTCACGCAGGTTCAGCTGGCCGGTTGGGTGCTCAACTCGTGAAGCGCGTGCTCCTCGCCACCGGTTTGGCATTCGTGGTGGCGACCGCTGCGTTCGTCGCGTTCGTGCTGCCCGCGGAGTTCGGCATCGATCCCACCGGCATCGGGCGGGCACTGGGTCTCACCGGGCTTGGCGGTGCACCGCCGCAGGATCTGCATCGAACCGACGTGCACCTGGTGCAGGACTTCCGCGAGTTCGAACTCGCGCCGTTCGAGTCGGTGGAACTCAAGTACGATCTCGCCGCCGGCGACGGCTTCGTGTACGCCTGGAACGCGACGGGAGAGGTGTTCTTCGACGTCCACGCCGAACCGGAGGGCGCGGACCCCGACGTTGCCGAGAGTTTCGCCCAGGGCAGGGACATCTCCGACGCCGGAACCTATGTCGCCCGGTTCAGCGGAATCCACGGCTGGTTCTGGGAGAACCGGGGCGCGACCACGGTGACCGTGCACGTGCGCACGATGGGCTTCGTCACCGGCGCAACGCGATATCACGACGGCATGGCGCAACGCTTGGAAATGTGACGGCGCGGACCCATTTCCTTTTCGATGCAAGGAGTCTACGAGAGGAGTCTACGAGAGGAGTGACAAAAGAGGTGCCGGTTCGTTCCAGTCGGAAAATTTATCGTCTTGGCCGATCAGCGTAGAATCGCCCCATGAACATCTTCAAGACACTGGCCCAGAAGCCGTGGGTTCCGGACGACAGCAATGTCGTCGAGCTGCGTACGGCGTCCTACGCCGCGGCGAACCAGAAAGTGGCCCTGGTGTGTTTCCTCGCCATCATCGGCGTGCTGTTCTTTCTGTTCTTCGCGGCGTACCACATGCGCCTCGACCCCGTGGAACTCGCCGGCCAGGCGTCGGACTGGGTTCCCGTACCGGAGCCGCCGCTGTTGTGGTTCAACTCGGTGGTGCTCGGCTTGGCGAGTCTGGCCTTCGAGTGGGCTCGACGCGCGTCGAAACGCCGCGACATCGGCACCGCCAAGCTCGCGTTCTTTGCCGCGGGCGCGGTGACCCTCGTTTTCCTGGGCTTGCAGCTCGTCGTCTGGAACCAGTTGCTCGGCCTCGGCTACTACGCCTACGCCAACCCGGCAAGCGCTTTCTTCTATCTCATCACCGGCGTTCACGGCGTTCACCTCATCGGTGGCCTCATCGCCTGGGGGCGGGCCGCGTCGCGCTTCCGTGTCGCGGATGAGAACCCGGCGCCCCTGGCGCGCAGCATCGACCTCTGCGCGCTCTACTGGCACTTCCTGCTGCTGATCTGGTTGGGGATCCTCGCGCTCTTTGTGAACACCTGATGGCTGCGGAAGGGTCGGCCGGCGCGGTCAGACTCGATCTACCGATCGAAGGAATGACCTGCAGTGCCTGCGTATCGCGCCTAGAGAGTGCCCTCGGCGACGCTCCCGGCGTTCTCGAAGCCAACGTCAACCTAGCCTTGGAACGAGCATCGGTGTCCTTCGACGACGATGCCACCGACGCCGCGCTGCTGACCGACGTGGTGGCCCGGACCGGGTTCGACGTACCTACCGAGCGACGGACCTTCCCCATCGAGGGCATGTCGTGTGCGGCCTGCTCGGCCCGGGTGGAGAGCGCGTTGCGCCGGGAACCCGGGGTGGTGGATGTGGAGGTGAACCTGGCGTTGGATCGAGCGACGGTGACGACCGCGTCGGGTTGCGTGACCGCGGAACGCCTTGCCAAGCGTCTCACCCGGAGCGGGTACCGGCTGGTGGCGGACTCACCGACCGAGGCGGCGGGGGGTCGTGTCGACGACGAACGGGGTCTGGCGGCCGAGGCCCGCACCGTGATCATCTCCGTGGCGCTCGCGCTGCCCATGGTCGTGGGCATGGTGTTCGTCGCGCTGGGCTACGAGAACCTGCACCTGATGCCGGCCGCCGAAGTGTTGTTGGCGACGCCCATCCAGTTTGTGCTGGGCGCCCGGTTCTACCGCAGCGCGTACACCGCGCTACGCGGCGGCGGTGCCAACATGGACGTTCTCGTGGTCATGGGCACGACGGCGGCCTACGTCTACAGCTGGTACCTGCTCCTCGCCCTGGGGCCGGCCGCGGATGGTGCACTCTATTTCGAGGCGTCGGCGGTAATCATCACCCTGGTGCTCCTCGGCAAGTACCTGGAGTCGCGTGCCAAGCGCGCCACCACGAGCGCCATCCGCCAGCTCATGGACCTCCGACCATCGACGGCGCGCGTGCGCACGGACGACGGCACCGAAGTCGAACTACCGGTCGACCGGGTGGCTACGGGGGACATCGTGTTGGTCAAGCCCGGGGAGCGCGTCGCCGTGGACGGTGAGGTGGTCGCGGGCGAGAGCGAGGTGGACGAAGCGCTGTTGACGGGTGAGAGCCTGCCCGTGGCCAAAGGCAGGGGCAATGCCGTGACCGGCGGCAGTGTCAACACCGTGGGCTACCTGGAAGTACGGGCCACGGCGGTGGGCGAGGACAGCACTCTGGCGCGCATCGTCCGGCTGGTAGCGGACGCGCAGGGCGGCAAGGCCCGGGTCCAGCGGCTCGTGGATCGGGTGAGCCGGGTGTTCGTGCCCATTGTCGTCGCCGTCGCGGCGCTGACCTTCGTCGGCTGGTTCCTGTGGACCGGCGCCATGGCGCCTTCGCTCATCGCCGCCGTCTCGGTGCTGGTGATCGCCTGTCCATGCGCCCTGGGTCTCGCCACGCCCACGGCGATCATGACCGGTACGGGTGCCGCCGCCCGTGCGGGCATCCTGATCAAGGACGTGGACACCCTGGAGCGGGCACCGGGACTGGACACCGTGGTGTTCGACAAGACCGGGACCCTCACCGTGGGCAATCCCTCGGTGGAGGAGGTGAAGACCCTTCGCGGTGACGCGGACCAACTGCTGGCGCTCACCGCCGCCGTGCAGGGCCCGAGTGAACACCCCCTGGCGAGAGCCATTCTGACCTCGGCGCAGGAGCACAACATCGAACCGGCGCCGGTGTTCGACTTCCGCAATCACGTCGGTCGCGGTGTCAGCGCCCGGGTCAATGGCGTGGAAGTCCGCGCGGGCACCTGGGACTTCGTCGTTGGCGGCGGGACGCCCGGGGAGTCGGCCTCGAGTCTCAGGGACGCCTTGGCGGGCGCTGTGGGCACCGTCGTGTGGGTCGCGGACGACGAGGGCGTCCGGGGTGCGTTGACCTGTTCGGATGCGCTGCGCCCCGAAGCCGGCGAGGCGGTGGCGGCGCTCGGTAGACTGGGTGTGCATCCGGTCATCCTGTCGGGAGACGCCGCTGGCGAGGTCGAGCGCGTCGCTGCCGAAGTGGGTATCGACGAGGCCCATGCGGGCGTGCGCCCGGACCAGAAGGCCTCGTTCATCGAAGCCCGAATGGCGAAGGGTGAGCGGGTGGCGATGGTCGGCGACGGCATCAACGACGCACCCGCACTGGCGGTGGCCGATGTCGGCTTCGCCGTCGGCACCGGCACGGATGTCGCCATGGAAACCGCGGGAATCACCCTGATGCGCCCTGCTCCTACCTTGATCCCGGCCGCCATCGAGGCGAGCCGGACCACCTTCCGCAAGATCAAGCAGAACCTGTTCTGGGCCTTCGTCTACAACGTCATCGGCATTCCCGCCGCAGCCCTGGGCTACCTGAGTCCGACGCTGGCTGGAGCGGCGATGGCCTTTTCGAGCGTCTGCGTGGTGTCAAACTCGCTGTTGCTCCGGAGGTGGAAGCCCCGTTAAACGGAGGCGGCGGTCAGCTGTCCGCCCAGACGACCGGCGTCTTCACGGGTGGGGCATCCGAGCTGCAAAGCCGTCAAGGACGGCGATCACAGGCATCGCCCTACGTGGGTAGTTTCGCCGTCGCGGTGCCGAAGACGCGCGTCTCGCCCGCCTCGTTGGTCACCGTGATGTCGATCTCCACTGTGCCTTCGTCCTCGTCGATGTCCGTGACCACACCGGTGATGGTGTGCGGGTGATCGACCTGCACCGGGGCGCGGAATATCGTGTCGATCGCGATGATCTCGGCGTCGGGTGCCCAGCGGTGGATCATGGCGCCGAGGAAACCCTGGCTCATGACGCCCGGGACGATGGCACCCGGTAGGCCTTCCTTCCGTGCACCTTCGTGGTCGGTGAAGCGTGGGGTGTTCCAGCCGACCTGCTTGCCGAAGCGGCGCGTCGCCTCGATGCTCGTATCGGGTACGAAACTCGGTAGCTCGCCGCCGAACTCGACGTCGGCGATGGTCTTGACGATATCAGCCACCGGGCCGCTCCCGCATGACGGTTCGCGTGTCGGCGTTGGCGATGTGGGTGCCGTCCTGGTCGTAGAGTTCCATACGCGTGACCAGGAACACCATCCGACCGGAACGCCCGGTCTTGGTGTAGATGTCGTGCAGGTGGCTGCGGCCGGTCAAGGTCGCGCCGTCGCGCACCGGCGCATTCCACTCGACGCCCTTGCCGGCGTCCATGCCCATGCCGCCGATGCGGGGGAAGTCGGGTGGCGTATTGCGCCCGCCCACCAGGGTGGAGACGAAGGTCGGCGGCGCCTGGAAGTCCGGATGGTTCGGATCCGTGAACTTCGGCGAGGTTTCGCCACAGACCTTGGCGTACTCGGCGAACGTCGCGCCGTCGATCTCGAAGGTCGCTTCCTCGAACTCCCGGTTAAGGAACCGCTCGCGCAGTTCCTGTATGTCTTCGTCTACGGCTTCCTGCTCAGCCACGTTGGATACCTCGTCGGTTGGTTGCTCAATGCTGCCTCGGGATCGCCTCGAATCGTTCGGCCTTCAGCGCCTGCACGAGTTCGGCCTCGGTGGTCACCGGGTCCGGGAACTCCGTCGCACAACGACCGATGTGGCTGACGATGTGCGAATCGCTGCCGCCGATGCCGAGATAGCCGAGGTCTTTGGCCATCTGATCGGCTACGGCGTCTTCGTCCCCCCGGCTTCCGCCGTTGTGGATCTCGACGATGCGCACGCCCTTGGGCACGCCATGTTCCGCCAAGTGTGCCGACATGCCGACCCGCGGCCGTCCGGGGTGGCACGGCACCGCCACCGCATCGTGGGTGTTGCAGTGTTCGATGACCGCTTCGAGGGGCAGGCCGATGCTGGCGAAGTCGAAGGTCTCGTAGAGCGGCTCGGTGACGCCGAACACCAGCACGTGGCCGTATTCGGTCTCGACCTCCGAGCCCTTGAGAATCACCAGGCCGTGCTTCTCGGCGAGCGCGCTGTAGTCGGACTCGAAGTCGAACTGACGGTGCTCGGTGAGGACGAACCCGTCGATGGGAATGTCGCGTGTGCGGATCCACTGGCAGTAGTTCTGGACTTTCGCGCGCCCGTCGTCGGACTTGATGGAGTGGGTGTGCAGATCGAGGATCAAGACGCGGCCTCCTGCGGCACCCGCCCCAGTCGTTGCCACTCGGCATCGAGCCTGGCGAGCAGTTCGGTTTCGCTGCCGCCGTTGTCGATGACCACGTTCGCTTGGGCGACGCGCTCGGCGTTGGCGAGCTGCGCATCGATGCGTGCCTGCACCGCGGCTTCGTCGACGCCGTCGCGCGCGGTGGCCCGTGCGATCGCCACCTCGGGGTCCACCGTGACGACCCAGACCTCGTCGACCTCCGTCTGCCAGTTGGCTTCCAGCAGCACTGCGGCCTCCAGGACGACAATCGAGGCACGGTCCCTCCGGGCCTTGTCGATCTCCTCTCTGGCCATGGCGAGAATCCCCGGCCAGGCGATGTCGGTAAGCTGTTTCAACCGCTTCGGCGACCCGAACACCTTGCCGCCCAACGCCCGGCGATCGATTTCGCCGTCCTCGCCGACGACGTCTTCGCCGAACGTGGCGACCACCTGCTCGAATGCCGGCCGGCCAGCCTCGTAGACCCGGTGGCCCAGCTTGTCGGCGTCGATCATGTGCGCGCCGCGCGCGGCGAGATGCCGTGCTGCAGTGGATTTCCCCGAAGCGATGCCGCCGGTCAGACCGATAACGACCAAGATTGCCGCCCCTCCCGCGAAACACGCAATCTTAGCGACTTGCGTGGAACGCGTCGAACTGCTGGTGATGCGAGTGATGCGAGTGATGCGACAAAGGAGCATCTGCTTGCGCACCGTGCGTCGCGCAAGTTAGGGTGATTCCATGTCGCACCGACCTTGTGCAATGTCATCCCGCAGATGCCCGCCTTGGGTGTCAGTGGGCTTCGACCCGGTCTGACGGAGACCATCGGCAACGGGAGGCGCCTTGAGCGATCCGGATTTTCGCGACCGCGCCGTGTTCTCGGGCAAGGGCAACCGCTATGAGGACATGACGCCGGGCAGGACATTCGACCATCACTGGGGCCGGACGATCACCGACGGCGACAACGCCGCCTTCACTACACAGACCCTGTCCTTCTGCCCGCTCTACTTCAACGCCGCCTACGCGCAGTCAATGGGCCACCGCGGCACGGTCGTCAATCCGCTGCTGGTTTTCAACGTCGTTTTCGGATTGAGCGTGGAGGACCTGAGCGAGGGCGGAGGGCCGTTCCTTGGGGTCGACGATTGCCACTTCCAAGAGCATGTCTATCCCGGCGACACCCTGACTGCGCGGAGCACGGTCGAGGAGGCGCGCGAGTCCAAAGGCCAACCCGACTTCGGCATCGTGCGCTGGCACACCGAAGGCTTCAACCAGGACGGCGAAAGAGTGGTGGAATTTCGACGCACCAATCTTGTGCGGAGGCGGGGCCGTGAGTGAGGCTGCCGTCGAGGCCGACCGGATGGCCGTTGACGGTCGCGGACACGGGGCAAGGCTGAAGAAAGCATGGCGTTGACGGGAGACAACAACTACTTCGAGGACTTCGAGGTGGGCCAGGTCATGCGCCATGCGCGAGGCAAGACCATGTGCGAGCAGGACAATGTCGGCATCACCCTGCAAGTCATGAACACCGCAGAGGGCCACTTCAACGAGGATCTCATGCGGCGGTCCGCTGCGGGGCGGCCCGGCTGGAACAGGCGGGTCCAGTTCGGCGGCGTCACCATCGCGATGGTGATCGGCCTCGCGATGCAGGACACGGGCGAGAACGCGCTCGCCGAGTTGGGCCTGGACAAGGTTCGGCTCAAGGCGCCCGTGTTCCACGGCGATACACTGTACGCCTACACGGAAGTGTTGCGGATTGCACAGAGCGAGCGCGAAGATGCCGGCATCGTCACGTTCAGACACTACGGGGTGAACCAGAAGGATGAGGTCGTGTTCGAAGGAGAGAGGACCGTGCTGATCAGGAGGCGGCCCGCATGAGCGCGCAACCGAGACGCCCCCGACGCTGCCAGCTGTCGGTTCCAGGCAGTTCGGAACGAATGCTGGCCAAGGCCGCTGGCCTCACGCTCGACCACGTCTTCCTCGATCTGGAAGACGCGGTCGCACCGAACGCCAAGCCGGTCGCGCGCACGATGGTGGTGGATGCGCTCAATGAGCTCGAGTGGCGGCCGCGCACGGTGTGCGTGCGCATCAACGATGTCGAGACCGAGTGGTGCCACGACGACATCATCGATGTCGTCACCGGGGCGGGCGGGAGACTCGATACGATCATGCTGACCAAGGCGAAGCGCGCCTCCGACGTGATGTTCGTGCATCTGCTGCTCGACCAGCTCGAGGCGAAGCTCGGACTTGAACGGCGCATCGGCATCGAGTGCCTCATCGAGGAGGTGGAGGGCATGATGAACGTCGACGAGATCGCCGCCTGTTCGGACCGGCTCGAGTGCCTGGTGTTCGGCATGGGCGACTATTCGGCGAGCCAGGAAATGCAGATCTTCACGGCCGGGGAACGCTATCCGCCCGACGTGTGGCACTACCCGCGCTACCGGATGACGATCGCCTGCCGGGCCAACGGCCTCGACCCGGTGGACGGGCCGTTCGCCAACTTCCGCAACTCGGAAGCGTACCTCAAGGAGGCCGAGCGGGCGCATGTGCTCGGCATGGCCGGCAAGTGGGCGATCCACCCGAGCCAGGTGGAACTGGCGAACCGGGTGTTCACGCCGGATGCAGCGGCGGTGGCCGCTGCCCGGGCGCAGAAGGCGGCCTACGAGGACGCCCAGCGGCAGGGGCGTGGCGCGATCAACGTCGACGGGGTGATGGTCGATGCGGCAAGCATCCGTCTCGTGCAGAACCTGATCGACCGCGCCGACCTGATCGGACAGTGACGATGGTCCGTTCCGCCCCGCGCTCGGCCGGCCCCCTGTCCAACGTCACCGTGATCGACTGCACGATGGCGCTCTCCGGGCCCTACGGAACGGCGCTGCTGGGCGACCTCGGCGCCGACGTCATCAAAGTCGAGCCGCCCGGCGGCGACGGATCGCGTCGGATACCGCCGTTCCCAGCGGGATTCCAGCGGCCGGGCGAGGGTGGGCCGGACAGTGTCGACTTCGGCGGCTTCTTCGCCAGCATCAACCGCAACAAGCGTAGCGTCGTGCTCGACCTCAAGGACGCGGCGGACCGCGAGATCCTGTTCCAGCTGTGCGAACGGGCGGATGCGATCGTCGAGAACATGCGCGCCGGCGTGATGGACAGGCTGGGGGTCGGCTATGAGGCTATGTCGGCGCGCAATCCGGGCATCGTCTACGGCTGTATCCGCGGCTTCGGGGATCCGAGGACAGGCGTCAGCCCCTATGCGGACTGGCCGGGCTACGACGTGGTCGCCCAGAGCATGGCCGGGCACGTGCACCTGACGGGACCGGCGGACGGTGGACCAGGCTACCCGAGCGGGGTCAGCGTCGGCGATGTCTTTCCGGGGACGCTCCTGGCCCTCGGACTGGTGTCGGCGATCCTGCACGCCCGCGAAACGGGCGAGGGTCAGTTCTTCGACGTGGCGATGTACGACGCGATGCTCGCGTTCACCGAGACCCTCGTCGCCAACTACGGCTTCGACCGCACGGAATTGTCGGCGCGAGGCCGGCACCATCCGAACCTGATGCCGTTCGGCATCTTCCCGACGAACGACGGTGGCGTGGCCATCGCTGCGCCAGGCGCAAATCACTGGCACGCCCTGTGCGACGCGATGGACCGGCCGGACCTGAAGGACGACGCCAGAACCCGCACGGCACTGGTCCGGCGGAAGAACCAGGAGTTCGTGGAGGGGTCGATCTCGGCGTGGACATCGGCGAAGAGCAAGCGGGATGTCGTCGCCGAGCTCGGCGGGAAGGTGCCCTGCGGCCCGGTCAACACCGCGGCGGACATCTTCGCGGATCCGCACGTACGGGCGCGCGAGATGATTGTCGACTTCGAGCTCCCGGGCCAGAATGGCGAGGTGGCAATCGTGGGAACGCCCATCAAGTTCGAGAAGACGAAGACTGGCGTCCACCGCCGCCCGCCCCGGCTCGGCGAACACCGCGAGGAAATACTCGACGGGCTGCGCGGCGGCGTGCGCGGCGGAGTGCACGGCGGAGTGCAAGAGAAGTGATGCGCGTGAAACCATGAGCGCCATGGACCTGAAGGGAAAGTCGGCCGCGGTGACGGGCGGCGGCAACGGGATCGGCAAAGCGCTATGCCTGGCGCTTGCAAACGAAGGCGTGAACGTCGCGGTCGCCGACATCGACGCCGTGGCGGCGAACGCGGTGGCGGACGAGGTGAGGGGCTCCGGTGTCGAAGCCATCGGCGTCGCCACGGACGTCACCGACGAGAACGCCGTCAACGCCCTCGCGGAAGCGGCATGGCGCGCCTTCGGAGGCGTCGACATTCTCGTCAACAACGCTGGCGTCATGCACCCGACTGCGCCGCTCGCCGCCACCAGCGCCGCCGACTTCGACTGGGTGTTCGCCGTCAACGTGCGCGGCGCCATGAACGGCATCCGGGCCTTCCTGCCGCGGTTCATCGCCTCCGGGCACGAAAGCCGCGTGGTCAGCACCGCGTCCGAACACGCCCTGGGTGTGCCGCACGTCGGCGGCGGACTGTACACGGCGTCCAAGCACGCCCTGCTCGGGCTGTCGGACGTACTGCGCCGCGAAGTGCCGGCGCACGTCAAGGTGAGCGTACTCTGTCCGGGAATCGTCGCCTCGACCCTGTGGCGAGCCACCGAACGCCGGCAATCCACCTACGGGGGCTCGTTGCGGGCGCCCGAGGCGGCCGGCGCCTTCATGGACCAGGTTGGCATGCCTGCCGAGGAGGTCGCCGCGCGCGCGGTCGAGGGCATCAGGAATGGCGATTTCTATATCGTGACCCATCCCCATGCGGTCGCCATCGCGCAGGCCCGATGGACCGAGCTCGAGGCGGCGTTTGCGGCCCAGGCGCCGCGCCGGGAAGGCGACGCGAGATACGACATTGAACCGATCATGCGGCAGATCCTGGGGCAAACGGCCGCACAGCAGCACGGAGGCGGATCATGATCACCTTGTACCAGTTCTCGACATCGCCGTTCACAGAGAAGGTGCGCCGCGCGCTGAACTACAAGGGGCTCCCGTTCGAGGTCCACGAGGTGGCGCGCGCCAAGGTTGCCGAGGGGGACTACAAGCACGTCAGCCCCACGGGCAAGTTCCCTGCGATTCAGGACGACGGCAAGGTGGTTTGGGACTCGACCGACATTGTCTACCATCTTGAGGCAGCACACGGCGGGCCGCCGCTGATTCCGTCCGGTGCCCGGGATGCGGCGCTCGCCCACGCCATCGAGGAGTGGGCCGACGAGAGTCTCTACTTCTACGAGATGACGATGCGCCTGACGTGGGAACACAACCTCGATGCCGCGCTCGACGAATTCGCGCGATCGCTACCCGGCGTGCCGAAGCCGCAGCTCAAGACCCTGATCGTGCAGGCGACCACGCAGCTGACGCAGGCCCAGGGGGTGGGGCGCAAGCCCCAGGAACAGGTGGTTGCAGACGTGGAACGGCACTTCCGGGCGCTCGACGCCCTTCTCGATGGCCACGAGTGGTTGGTCGGCGACGCGCCGTCGATCGCCGATCTCGCGGTAATCGGCCAGGTGAACGCTCTACGCTATGCCGCCGAGGCGCAGGCCGCGCTCGATCGAACGGACCGCGTGTCCGCGTGGCTGGACCGGGTGGACGAAGCGGCGCCGCGCTACTAAGAATGCTCTGATCAAGCCATCCCTGGCTTGATCAGAAACGCAAAAACAAGAACGCGGTCCTTTTTTTGCGTGCAAATTCAACTCCTTGCGTCTTTGAATTTGGCGGCACATCCCTGTGCCGCGCTAGGGAAGGTCTTAATCAGACCTTCCCTAAGGGATACGCCTCGCGGGACCGACTCCATGCCCGGACCCTGTGCGAGGTGCCGACAAAGTCAGGCCATTCCGAGCAACCCTACTCGACCACGGTAAGGGCCGCGCCGCCGGAGCAGTTGTTTGTCGTATCGGATTCGTCCGTCACGGCGTCGACGCAAGCGCCGTAATAGTACGTACCCGGACTTGACGGGGCTGTTGTTGTCTCAAGCAGCAGACTGGAGGCGGACGGTTCCAGGGAGTGCACGACAGTCGAAACCTCCGCCGTATCGCTTGCCGGGTCTATTGACGCATCCGCTGATCGGTACCATCGGACCGTGGTCGCGTCCGAGGCGCTGTCGCCATTATTGACCACTGTCGCGGACAAGAGGATGGCCCTTCCTGCACGCTGACGGGGTTGATTGATTCTAGCGGAAACCACGAGATCCGGGGCCGTGCCGGTCAACCTTGGTTTCGCGACGACCGTGATGGGGAAATAGCAATTGTTGCGCGTGTTGGATTCTTCCGGCACCTCGTCAATGCAGGCCCAATATTGGTGACGGCCTGGGGTGGTTGGTGCGGTCGGACGGACGTAGTGGAAGGCTGTTTGGTTGACCGCAAGACCGCCGACCGCAAGCGTGCCGAGTTGCGTACCTGGCGACTGCCCGCCGTAAAGGCGTAGCGTAGTCGATGTCGTCGACGGTGCTTTGCCCGTGTTCTGGGCCCATGCGCGCAGCACGAACTGTTTCCCAACTTCCACCTCGTTCTTGTCGGTTGACATGTCCACGACCCGAAGGTCCGGTTCATCGGGAGGAGGAGGCGGCGGAGGCGGCGGCGGAGGCGGCGGAGGCGGCGGAGGCGGATCATTGTCACCTCCATCGTCGTCGTCGGTTCCGCCGTCGTCGTCGTCGGTTCCGCCGTCGCTGTCGTCGGTTCCGCCGTCGTTGTCGTCGGTTCCGCCGTCGCTGTCGTCGGTTCCGCCGTCGTTGTCGTCGGTTCCGCCGTCGCTGTCGTCGGTTCCGCCGTCGTTGTCGTCGGTTCCGCCGTCGCTGTCGTCGGTTCCGCCGTCGCTGTCGTCGGTTCCGCCGTCGCTGTCGTCGGTTCCGCCGTCGCTGTCGTCGGTTCCGCCGTCGCTGTCGTCGGTTCCGCCGTCGCTGTCGTCGGTTCCGCCGTCGTTGTCGTCGGTTCCGCCGTCGTTGTCGTCGGTGTTGGCGTCGGTTCCGCCGCCGGTTCCGGTTCCGCCCGTTCCTCCGCTACCGCTGTCCTCGACCGCGGTAAGGGCCGCGCCGCCGGAGCAGTTGTTTGTCGTATCGGATTCGTCCGTCACGGCGCCGACGCAGGCGCCGTAATAGTACGTACCCGGACTTGACGGTGCTGTTGTTGTCTCAAGCACCAGGCTGGAGGCGGACGGTTCCAAGGATTCCACGGCAGCCGAAACCTCCTCCGTATCGCTTGCCGGGTCTATTGTCGCATCCGCCGAGCGATACCATCGCACCGTGGTCGCGCGGGAGGCGCTGTCGCCATTATTGACCACTGTCGCGGACACGAGGATGGGCCTTCCCACACGCTGCCGGGGTTGATTGACTCCGGCGGAAACCACGAGATCCGGGGCCGTGCCGGCCAACCTCGGTTTCGCGACGACCGTGACGGTGAACGAGCAATTGTTGCCCGCTTTGGATTCTTCCGGCACTTCGTCAATGCAGGCCCAATATTGGTAATTGCCCGGGGTGGTTGGTGCGTTCGGACGGACGTAGTGGAAGGCTGTTTCGTTTACCGCAAGACCGCCGACCGAGACGGAGCCGAGTTGCGTACCTGCCTGCCCGCCGTAAAGACGTAGCGTAGTCGATGTCGTCGACGGTGCTTTGCCCGTGTTCTGGGCCCATGCGCGCAGCACGAACCCTTTCCCGACTTCCACCTCGTACTTGTCCGTTGACACGTCCACGACCTGAAGGTCCGGTGCATCGGGAGGCGGCGGCGGAGGTGGAGGCGGAGGATCATTGTCACCTCCATCGTCGTCGGTTCCGCCGTTGTTGCCGCCGGTTCCGCCGTCGTTGTTGCCGGTTCCGCCGTCGTTGTTGCCGCCAGTTCCTCCGCCGGTTCCGCCCGTTCCTCCGCTACTGCCGTCCGCAGTGCGTCCCTGGACGGGGATCGACCACGCCCCCGTGCCTTCGTCGTTCGACGCCCTGACGCGCACGTCGTAAAGCGTGGCACCGCCCAGCCCCGTGATTGTGGCCTGTGTCGCCGTCCCTTCGTGGCGCACGGACAGGTATTCGTTCGCGCCCCGGACCCGGTACTCGACGTCGTAGTCCGATATCGCCGGTCCCGTGTTCTCGGGCACCGCCCAGATCACCCGCAGACCCGTCGATCCCAATGCCGAAACCGACGGCGCGCCCGGCGCGCCCGGCGGCTCCTCCACATCGACTACCGAGATTCGAACCCCGATCCGCGCCGCACCCCGACGCGCGCTCGAAGCGTGCACCTCCACCGAGTAGCTCGCCCGCGACTCGTGGTCGTAGCTCACGCCGCGCCGCGTCCGCAATTGACCGCTCGCCGCGTCGATCGCGAACGCCTGCGCGTCCACGCCCGCGAGACTGTAGTGCAGCGTGCCCGGATCCACCGTCGCCGTCACCGGCTTGCCGATCTCCTCGCCGGCGTCGGCATTCTCCGCGAGCGCCCGCTCCGCGTTCTCCCCCTCGACGAACGCAGGCGGCGCGATCCGCGTCACGCCCACCGCAGACGCAGACCAGTCGCCCTCGCCGAACTCGCTCACCGCCCGAATCCGAATTCGATACTCCGTTTCCGCGGCGAGATTCGTGATTGTCGTCGTCGGGGCAGTACCATCGTGCACCCAATCGCGAAACGCCCCGGCCGCGGATGTCCGGTACTGTACGTCGTAGTCGTCGATACCGAGTATCGGGCTCGCAGGCGCCGTCCACGATACCGTCAGGGTGTCGTGCGTAATGCCCGACAGCGTCGGCGGCGCCGGACGACCCGGCACTTGACGCCAATAGCGCGCCCGCGTGAGCCAGACCACCATGCCGTCATCGGGTGCTGACGCGACCGCATCACCTTCCTGCGCGATGGCGGCGTCGTTAATCCATGGCGGACCCATCGCGACGAGCAATGCGACGCCGATGACGAAATGCGCAGTGAGTTTCCGGTTCATTGCGAGCGATCTGCGGGCGTCGATACGGTCACGGGGCACAATCGCCGGCTGGGGAATATCCACTCGCACTCAACCGACCGAGCACAATGTCCAACGCAGCCCATCGACAACCCGCCTCGACAACTCGGGCCCATTCTGATCGCTTCAGGTCCACAAATCTCCAGCTTCGGATCAGGATGGTGAACCCCGGCGGGTCCAACCCCTCGTCCATGCATCGCGTTGGGTCAATGTTAGCGCGAAATGAGCGCCAGACGCGGCGCTTGCCGCAGAGGCGGAAAGCGGGGGGGATGCGCGAATAATATGGAACGCCGCGCCATGGCCGCGCGATGCGGTGGACAGGGCGTCCGCCAGTTGCCCGGGCCCAGCGTGACAACATCCTTGTGGCACAACGGGTGCGCATCCGGCGCAGCCGGATGCCCTGGCGGGCCAGTCCTGTTCTAGCTCAGACACATATGGCACTCGGCGGGCGATAGTCGGCCAGAGCGGCACCGGACACGGGTAGCCCCGCGCCGGTGCCGGATCGGGTAGCCTCCAGTGAAGACCAATCCACTGGGCAAGGAGACCCGAACCATGAACATAGAGTCCATGCGCGTGCGATCGTACCGCAGCTTCAAGGTCGACGATCGGATTCCGGAAGGGGCGGCGGAGCGCTACCGGACGCTGAAGGCGTACCGGAGACTGCGGGAGGCGGGATGCGGCGAGGCGGTGGCCTTGGAGCAGCTCGGGATCAGCCGACGCACGCTGTATCGGTGGCAGGCCGCGCTGGCCGCGCGCGGCCAGCGCGGGCTGGCGCCGAAGTCGACCCGTCCGCACCGGGTCCGTCGGCGGTCGTACCGGGCGAAGGACGTCAAGGCGGTGTTGGACGTGCGCCGCAAGTACCCGTTCATGGGCAAGGCGCGCATCCAGGCGATGCTGGCCCGCCGGGGTCTCGAGCTGAGCGTGTCCACCGTCGGTCGGATCATCGAACGGGCCCTGGCGGCCGGGGCGATCCGCCGCGCGTCCTTCTGCGAGGGGCGGGTGAAGCCCAAGCGGCGGCGGCGCTTCGCGAAGTGGGCCAGACGCTGGAAGTACGGTTCCAAGGCCCGTCGGGCGGGGGAACTGGTGCAGGTGGACCACATGACCTACGCCTGCGACGGACGCACGTTGAAGGAGTTCCGGGCCGTCTGTCCGGTGTCCAGGTTCATGGTCACGCGGGTCTATTCGCGGGCCACCGCCGGCAATGCCAGGCGCTTCCTGATGGACCTTCTCGGCACGCTGCCGTTCCCGCTGCTGTCCGTCCAGGTGGACGGCGGCGGCGAGTTCATGGCCGAGTTCGAGGACACCTGCGAGCAACTCGGCGTCCCGCTGCACGTCCTGCCGCCGCGCAGACCCCAGTGGAACGGCGTCGTCGAGCGTACCAACCGCTCGGCGAGAGCCGAGTTCTGGAGCCTCTACGACGGCCCCTTGACCGTCGCGGACGTCAGCCGCGACCTCGCCAGGTACGAGTTCTTCTTCAACTACGAACGACCGCACGCCGCGCTCGCACACAAAACCCCCAACGAGTACCTTGTCGCCTTGGAGGCTGCCTGACCAACCAGTGCCAAAGGTACTGAGCCAGTACAAGTCCTTGACCCGACGGCGGCGGCGGGCGAGGATCAGCAGCAGGTGGCCGGAGCGGGCACCGAGTGGAGACGCCGTCGGGCGCTGCGCGAGGTCGCAAGGCGTCGGGACGCAGCCGGGACGCCGCGATGGGCGTCCTGGCGTCGCGGTTCGGAAAGTGATCCGTAGTGGGGTAGTAGCGGGGTAGTAGCGGGGTAGTAGCCGGGTAGTAGCCGGGTAGTGGGATCGACTAGGTGCTAAACCCGCACGTGACGGATACTTATGCGCTTTTTTGACCATGCATGGCTACGACGTGGGAGTTTCGCGCAGTGAAACTCCCAACGCGACAGTGAGGTCGCGCTAGCCCGCCAGGAGGACATGACGTGATCAACGTACCCGTGTGCATCATTGGCTGCGGGCCCATCGGGCTGGTGGGCGCATTGCTGCTCGCGAAATTCGGCATCCGTTCCGTGTTGATCGAGCGGCGCGACGAGGTCAACACCCATCCGCGCTCCCGCTTCGTGGACACCAACACCATGGAACTCATGCGGTTCCTGGGCGTGGAAAAAGCGGTTGAAGAGACCGGGCTCGGGCCGGATTGGACGGCGTACAACCGCTGGTTCAGCGCGTTGACCGGACAGCAGATCGCGCAAATCCCCAGCCCTACCTTTCACACGGTGCCGCGAACCACTAGTCCCACGGTGCCGGTCATGACCTGCCAGGACTACGTCGAGAACATCCTCTTGGCACAGGTCCGCCCCAACGAGCAAATCGAGCTTCGCTACCGGACCGAAGCCATCGACGTGGCCCAGGATGAGGACGGCACCACGGTAATCATCAAGGATCTCACCTCGGGGGAGGAGAGCACTGTACGCGCAGACTACACCCTTGGTACGGACGGGCCGCACAGCTTCGTGCGCGAGAAAATCGGCAGCGAGCTCGAAACGGCGCCGCTCGCCACGTTTTCCCAGGACGTGATCTTCGAGGCTGACCTGTCGGAGTACGTCGGAGAACGCAAGGGCGGATTGCTGTATAACGCGACGCCGAGCGGCATGCTGGTGTTCCAGCCCCTGAACGGCGTCACGCGCTGGCGCTGCCAGATCCCGACGGCGGACGACGAGCCGATGCCGGAAGCGGAGATGATCGCCCGCATACGGGAGGCCGTCGGGGCCGACGACGAAGTGCCCATCAGCATCACTAGCACCGGCGTGTGGCGGCCGACGCCAGGGTGTGTCGACCGCCTGAGCCGCGGCAGGCTTTTTCTTGCCGGGGACGCCGCGCACATCTCCGTACCCACGGGCGGCATGGGCAACAACATCGGCTTTGCGGGGGTTCGCAACCTCGCCTGGAAGATCGCCTATGTGCTGAAGGGCGTCTCCCCGTCAGGGATTCTCGACACATACCACATCGAGCACCGGCCGATCGCCCTAGAACGCGTGGCCACCGGCGTGAAGACCACGCAGGCCATGGCCAAGATCTTCTTCGCCTTCTACGCCGGCGAGGATACGGCGGATGCCGTCCGCGAAACCCGGCAATACGCCGACTACGACGGGGTGCTGCTGGGTCTCGAACTCGAATCGTCACTGATCGCAACGAATACGGAGCCCCCGCCGACGGTGGAGAATCCCACGATCGACTTTGTTCCCGCCGTACGTGCCGGCCGACGCGCTCCGCACGTGTGGGTCGATGAACGGCAGGGCCGATCGGTTCTCGACTGGTTCGGCAACGAGTACGTGCTGGTCGGCGGTGCTTGTGTTTCCGCCGACCGCTGGCGCGAGGCGATCGGTCAAGTGGTGGACGCCACCGGTTTCCCGGTCTGTTGGCAACAACTCCCCGACCCAGGGGTCGCGCCCTACGATCCGTCAGGCATGGCGCTAGTTCGCCCGGACGGCATCATCGCCGACTGCTGGAGCGATGCGGACGTCACTGCGGGCAACGAGGAGGCCCGCCTACGCAGCATGCTCCCGTTGCGGAATTCCTAGCCCGGCGTGCCGACTCACGACTCCGGCGTGAACGCCACCGGCATTCTCACCACGGCGTTGAACCAGATGCTCTTGAGCATCTCCAACTTGCCGTCCGGGCGGATGTCCGGAATGCGTGTGACGATCTGCCTCAGCAGGGCCGCGAGCTGGTAGCGTGCCAGCCGCGCACCGAGACAGAAGTGCGGCCCGGATCCGAACGCCAAATGGCGGTTCGCGTTCGCACGCGTGATGTCGAAGCGGTGCGGATCGGGGAACATGCCGGGATCTCGGTTGGCGGCCGGGTAGGATAGGTAGACTTTGTCTCCCTTGGCGATCTTCTGACCGCCGATCTCGGTGTCCGCCATCGCTGTGCGGCGGAACTTGACCACGGGCGGCGAGTGGCGCAGCACTTCTTCGATGGCGTTCGGCAGATGCTTGTCGACGTCGCTGCGCAGCAGTTCGTACTGATCCGGATGCTCGTTCATCAGCCGGACGAAGTGGACCGCGGTGCCGCGGGTAGTCTCGTGCCCGGCGATCGAGAGCGTGACGAAGAACATTCCGATGCTTGTGTCGTCCAGCCTCTGCCCGTCCACCTCGGCGTGCACGAGCCGGCTCAGCAACGAGCCGTCCGGTGTTTCCTTCTTTTCCTCGACGAGTTCCCGCGCGATTCCGAGCAGCGCGAGCGGCGCGGAGTTGGCCCGGTCCGCGCGTGCGGGATTCTCCGTGTCGGCCGCCTGGTTGCCTAGCGTGAAGACCGTCTCGTGCAGCCGGTCCGGCACGCCGAGGAGCTTGCAGAACGTGTACACGGGGAGCCTGGAGGCGACATCGAAAACGAATTCGCACTTCCCCTTGGCCGCCACCGAGTCCACGATGGAACGGGCTAGGTGGTTGATCTCCGGATGGAACGCGGCCAGCTCGCCCGGCGCGAACGGCGGCATGACCAGCTTCTTGACCGCCCGGTGATTCGCGGTCTCCATCCCCATGATGTTGGCGCGCTGCATCGCAAGCTGCTGCGGTTCGAGATCCCAGATGATTGGGCCGCCTTCGTGCGACGAGAACGTCTCCTGGTGTCGCGACACGTCGACGACGTCCTGATAGCGCGTGAGCACCCAGAACCCCCGGGTCACGGAAGCGCCCGGCATCGGGCTCTCGTAGTCGTCCGCAGGTGGATTCCAGTGGACAGGGTCTTTCTCCCGCCACATGTCGAAGAGTTCGTGTGGCGGTCCGCCGTACGCGGGGATCAACGTGGGGTCGATGAGATTCGTCGCGAGGGACATGGTGCGGCTCCGCCGATCACTTGAACGGAGTCTAGCAGGGCGCGAAGCGGGTAGCGTTAAGTGCCTGTGCCGGGTGTACGTCATATTTGTGATGCGCCTCCTTGAGCGACACCGCCGGGTAGCCGCCCGGCCCTGGGTCGGGGCGCTTGCCGTTGACGGCCACCACGTGCGGCCAGAAACGCGGCCAGAAACGGCGTGCCACGCTTGGCACTATCAGGCGGACGGCCCAGGAACACGCTCTCCTCGCGTCCTCGACGGGCCAATTGCGGACGGCTCCGCTTCGGAGACCGGTGCCCGGTCCGGCTTGGGGCCAGCACTTTGCCGTCGCCCTGGGCACATTGCCCACGGGCGTGGGGCGGAATCCCGTGTGTCCGAGGGTCGACCCGAGGGGCGCGATCCCTTCGAGGACGTGGGCCATGGCCAACGTCATTCACGACCTAGCCAGTCTATCGTACCTTCCTTAAGATAACCGGCGAACCTCGGCCACTGCCTCGTAAGTCGGACACCCTTCGCCTCGATCGACTTTGCCCATTCACGGACCTCAGGGATGACCGCCGGATCCTGCACAAGCTCCCCTAGGCCGGGCGGAGGGCCTTCCCGAGACAGCGCGTCAAACAGGCCCTGATAGAGCTTACCGCCGTCTGCTAACGGCATCCGAGGACCGCCTCGTTCATAAACATCAATTCCCAGACTCGACACAACCCGATCCACGTGTGCCTTTAGCGTAGTCCCTTCGATCACATAAGGGTCAACGCGAATCAACTTCACGTGCTTCAACGTAAGCCTCTGCTGCGGGACAGAGCAGCTCATCTCGGGATTCGAACCATATTCGTCACTACCAAACGTATCCATGAGCTCTTCCCTAGGCTTTATCCTCGCTCTTTTCGGTTCCGTAAACAGCTTTTCAACATCTACTAAATCAATGGAGTCGCGTGCCCTATCAAAGCCTCTTCCACCCGCCGACTTCATAGAAATCGCAACATTATCCGCTTCCTTCAACGCCTTGGGGGATAGCTCCAGTAGAATGGGTCCATAGGGATTGGGGACGCTATTTCCCGTCTTGCCCAGGCGATATTGAAATATCGTTCCAAAGTCTTGGAGATTCACAAACACTTTGTCCCAAACCCAGTTCTTACGGTCCTCATCGTCCGTCTTGAAACCGGTGAATTGCATTTTCTTCGTCTCCATAAGTCGTCGAGACGGAACGCCACCTAGCCTGACGTAGGACTCGAAGTCCTTTAGCTGACAAGCATGATACAGGCTTGCCTCTTGCTGACTGAATATGTCAACGAGTTGATCAAGGCCCTCTCTTCCAATAATCATCTGTCCTCCATCGACGAAAAAATATCGGCATGACTATACTCGGGACACTCTGTGTCGCCAATGTGTTGCTCGAGATCCGCCGCCTCCTGTTCCAAGAGTTGTTGGAACTTCGGTCGCGCGATCTCCCACAATTGACTGGCCTGGTGGGGACTTAGGCCAACCTTGCCGAGGCGCCATGTAACTTCCATTTTCCACCATGGTGAAGGAGAACGATCGTTGACCAAGGCACTCTCGCAATAGAAGCTGACCCAATTGAGCTGTCGGTAGGACACGCCTATGTCCTTAGACAGGGTGCGGAGCGCGAATTTCCCTTGAGGTGTGTGCTTGTCTAATGCAACGTGAAATGGAAAGTCCCGATCCACAGCAGGCTCGTCCACTTGTATTGGTTCTGGCAAGGCGTCGGCCAATACCGCAAGGTATGCGGCCGCTTGTATGAACGCGCGGTCCCAAGGCCAACCTGCTTTTCGGTATGCAGAGTGTGAGTTCTCGACGAAGCAAAATACCTCGCCAGTGGCATCGTGCGACAAGTCGGTCCAGAAGGCTTTTGGATCGCTAATGCCTGTGGCAATACGCTTCACATGAACGTCCGTGGAGCGGCCGGAAAGTACGGATTCGTCACCCTCGGACAGGGAGTATGCGAGCGTTCCCAACCCTGCTGCGTCCTTCGATTTTCGGTTGCTCGAAGTGTCAATCAATGCTGACACCAATGCATCGCGTTGATGTCGTCGGCGTTCTGGGAGGGGTCCCTTGCGTCCAGCCGTAGGAAGGCGCCAGGATCCAAGGAGGGGCCAACACTCTTCCGCGATGATGACGCCGGCTCGTCCTTTGAGCCAGTTGAAGTCGCCCACCGCCTCGAGGTGGTGGACGACCCGCGTCACGATATCTGGATGGCCGCGTCGGACTGCTTTCTGTAGCAAAGACCGACAACCAAGATGGGTACCGGGATTCGCTGATCTCATTGAAACCAAGACCGTATCACCATCTAGTTTAGTTGGCGACTCATCATACCTGCGGCCTGTGCGCCTGTGCCCCGCATCACGCTTGTGCCCCACGGCCGCCGACCGTAGACGAAACGGCCCACGACCAACATGCAACTAGCCGCGATGACCTCGAGCCGCTCGTGAAGTCGCGTGCTTTGCGCATGTCGAGGAAACCACCTGCAGGCGAAGCGACCGTCGAAGTCGCCACGATCGATCTACCGAGCAACGTGGAGCGGACCGTCCGAAAGACGGGACGAAGCTGTGTTGGAGCACACGGATCCTCGCGGAGTGTCGTGCGGCAGGGTCGCGGTGAAGGCGGTTTGCCGTACTCGATAGCCTGGGAAGCCGCCTGGCAATTCGTCAGCATCAGTGAGAAGCGACCGGTGTGGTTCGGCTGGGCACCTAATCCACGACGGGTAGGGAAACCGTCGTACCATCGATGCCGAGCGTGACCGGGCCGTCGTAGGCGTCTGCCACGCCCTCGAGGAACACCCTTTCCAGTGCAGAAACCGGTAGCGCAGGCGCGACATGATAGAAGAGTAGTCGGCCGACGCCGGCCTCCGCTGCGGACTCGGCCGCCTCGACGGGCGTCGCGTGGTACGACGCAATGTCGCGCATCATTTTCGCGGCACTGTCCGCGCCGACCGATTCGGCGGCGGACGCGATCCTCTCCGTGATGCGGGTCGCCAAGGCTTCGTGAACGAGCAGGTCCGCACCCCGCGCGTGCCGGATCAGGTTGGCAGATTTCACCGTATCGCCGCTTATCACGACCAAGCGGTCCTTGTAGTCGAACCGGTAACCGACGGCTTGGGTGACGGGCTCGTGGGCGACCCGGAACGCACTGATTCTGAATCCATCGCCTTCGCCCAGTATCGTGGCGAGTTCGCCGTCGGCGGGCAACGGGAAAGGCACCGCCCGAAGCCCGCCGCCGCCGGGGGGAGCTAGGCGGCTACCCTGGTGGGCGGTGCGGTAGCCGATGTCCGCGGCGTAGGCCCGGTTGAATCCGGCGACGACCTCCGCAACTACCGGCGGACCGTGGACCGGGAGCGGTTCCTCATGGCTGCCGTTGAGCCAACGTACCATGCCAAGCTCGCCGAGACCGTCGAAATGATCGGAGTGGGCGTGGGTCAGCAGCACTGCCTCGATACGTCCAGCGTTCACGCCAAATCGGCCCAGGTTGCGAGCCCCGTTCGTTCCGGCATCCACCACGAAAAGCCGGCTCCCAACCTGAACGGCCACGCAGGTGCCGGACCGCTTCGGATCCGGCAGCGGACTGCCCGCGCCGCAGAGCATCACATGGATTCCGTCCGGCAGGTCGCCCAATGCATCGCTTGTCAGGGCGTCGGCGACCATGCGGTCGAGAACGGCGAAGACGACTGCGTCGCTGCGCCACAGAAGCCAACCTGCCGCTACCAGCACCAGGCCGACCGCAGCGACTGTCACCAACACCCTTCTCATGGTCTCAACTAAGGTTCTTGCGGAGCTTCAAGTGGTTTCGCCCGTCGCTGCGCCGGTAGTCCAGATCGTCGACCAGGCTCCGCACCAGATTCAGACCGAGACCGTCCAGGACGTTTTCCTCCTGGATCGTGTCGCGGCTGGGCTGAAACATATACGACCCTGGATCCAGTCCGCAGCCGTCATCGACCGTACTGATTGACAGACTCCGGTTTTCCTCGTCCATCTCGAGGTGGATTTCGATCTGGTGCGCGGCGGAATCATCGTAGCCGTGCTCCACGATGTACATGAGGATCTCCTCAAGGCAGAGTTGTATCTGGAACCGATCGTTTTGCGGGATCCGGTGTGCTTGTGCGAATTCACCCACTTCAGCCGCGACGCGTTCCAATTCGCCGCGGTCGTCGCGCACGGTCAGGCTCAGGTTGCGCCCCGGTCTCGGGGGTCGGGCGGTCGGCGGCTCAAGGCGACCGACATCCTCGCGAGGCTGGCTTGCGTCTCGGTTTTGCTGGGTCGCCGTTCCGGGTGGTCCGCCGCCTTGGACAAGCGCGTTCAGCGCCGTTACATCGATGACCTGCTCCACCGAGTGCTTTGCGCTCTTAGGCGGCCAGATCAACTCGGCCTCGCCCAATGCATCGCCATGCTTGAGCAGGAGTCTCTTGATCGCGGTCATCTGCTGGACCACCAGAGGCAGTCGGCGCAGGTGATCCAATGTCCGGCCCTGCTCCGGAAGCAGCAGGTGCCGATACAGCACTGGATAGGGAACCGTGCCGTCGTCGGTGAGTTCGAATACGTTCATCGGCGAGCCCCTGCCTTCCAGTGCAAGTCCCGCGGCGCGAAGCAGACCCCCCAGCGCCTCCGGGGTGATCCTGTTTTCGTCGAGTCCTCGTTCACCGGTTCCATACAACGCGCTCAGCAGAGCGAAATACTCGGGGTTGGGCGGCTGCGTGAAGGACCAGAGCGGGCGCATCGGGTCGGTGAGGTAGCGGGGTTCGCCGCCCCTGTGGGGCCGCCGCATGATGGCGTTCCGATGCGGAAAGCGATCGAACAGGAGAAGCGCCTCGGAGTGCTCGATGATCGCCCTCACGAACGACCAGCCGACGAACTGATTGATCCTGCGCCGATGCGGCGGCGCCTCGGCAACCAAGTCCTCGCTCCAGCGGCTGTACAACTCGACGGAACGCTCCTGGAGTTGCAGGTCTTCCGCGTGGAAGAGCGGCGCGTAGACCCAGAACCGCTCGATGACGTTGTAGCGCGTGGACACCTCTGAAGCCTTCCAGGCCTGCCAGGACATGGAAGCGGTCAGGGAATCGTTTTCGTAGGCGAGCGGCGTGCCGCGGTATACGCTTCGGGGAAACTGGTCGAGGACGATCAATTTGGCCAGGAAACCCTGCGGCGTGTCCCACGCGGGGTCGCGGAAGAACTGCTCCCGCCCCTCCCTGTGTATCTGTTCGCACCACTGGCGTTGGACTTGGATGTAGGCCGGGTCTTCCGCACTTCTGGCGAACGGGCCTACCCGCCAATTCAGCATCGCCTGCTTCCAGTTCTCCCGGGAAGTGTCCGCTGCGGTTCGCAAAGAACCCAACCAGAAATCCAGAACCGCCTCCGGGGATCGTTCAAGTGTCCCGATGCCTTCGCCGGCTCTTTCCGAGGACGGATTTCCTAGGATGACGGAGGAGTCCGGGGCCCGGCTTCCTGGCTTCATGCCGCCCTCCGCATGGTCGCTGGCCGCTTCGCGCCGACGGTGATCCTTGGCAGCGAGTCGAATTTCCGTAACCGCCAGTTAATGAACGACTTTTTGACTCTCTGCATGTCTCTGGCCAACATGACAACATCGTCCCAAGCCACGCGTCAGCGGCGTGCCACCTGAGATACCTCCTGCGGCCATCTGTTCCTGGCACCGTGCCGACGTCGTCAAGAATATCTGAACCAGCCACTTCAAACTAGACAGTTTTACATCTATTTCAATGCGTTATGGCGAAACACACGGTTTCGTGGAACAACGCTAGACTTGTTGCCTTCGGTCGCCGATGCGCCCCTCAGGATGTGTATCCAATGTCGTACCTGGTACTCGCCTATGTGCACCTCGCCACCGTCGTGCCTTGCTTCCTGATCGGGGCCTGGCTCTTTGCGCGGCGCAAGGGCACACCGGTGCACAAGCGCCTTGGGCGCGTCTATGCGGGCCTCATCCTGGTCACGGCGGTGGTCGCCCTCGTCATGCCCGCGGAGGTCGGTCCGCGGGTCCTCGGCCACTTCGGCTTCATTCACCTGTTCAGCGTCCTGGTTTTGGTCAGCGTGCCGTTGGCCGTGTACAACATCCGCCGCGGCAACGTGGCCGCGCATCGGAACAACATGATTGGGGTCTACATCGGCGGTATTCTGATCGCCGGGACTTTCGCCTTCATGCCGGGGCGAATGCTCCATGGATGGTTGTTCGGCTGATGGACCGTCTTCGTCCATGTTCCCGCTGGGTCCGCAGCCTCCGCCTGCGGACCGGCCCGCTCGAGGAGAGCGTCGCCTTGGAGGCTGCCTGATCAACCAGTGCCAAAGGTACTGAGCCAGTACAGGCGCTTGCATTGAGGGCGCGCATGGCAGGATCATCACGATGTCGCATCGAAGGAGTTGTTTTATGGCCAAGTACATGCTTCGAGCCAACTACACGCAGCAGGGACTTGCGGGGTTGCTCAAGGAAGGCGGGACGGGTCGGCGCAAGGCCCTTACCCAGACGGTCGAGGGAGTCGGCGGCAGCGTGGAGGCGATGTACTACGCCTTCGGCGACTGCGACCTCTACCTGATCGCCGATCTGCCGGACGAGACCTCGGCTGCGGCGTTGTCGCTGGCGATCGGTGCCGCCGGTGCCTTGGATATGAAGCTCACCGTGCTTCTGACGCCGGAGACCGTGGACGACGCGGTGGCGCAGAGCGTCCCCTACCGGGCACCGGGCGAGTAACCCGAGCCACCTGGGGGGGAGACACGGCCGGGGGCTAGTCCGCGGGGTCCCGGCCGAGTTTCTCGTCGTGGCTATTCCACATCTCCCGCATCTGGTCCGAGGTGCCGACGTGGTCTCCCTTCACGGCGAGCATGCCGCCGTCGACCACCAGGTCGATGCCGGTGACCCAGCGGGCCTCGTCGCTGCCGAGATAGACGCACGCCATGGCGATGTCCCAGGCTTCGCCGCCGGCACCCTTGAGAGGCATCATGCCGCCACTGACGTTGCGCACGAACCGCGCCAGGCGGTTCTTCTTGTGGTCCCTCGTGATCTGCTGGCCGTGGGTGTGGCCGCCCCAGAAGATCGGCGTGGCGATGGCGCCGGGGCTCACGGCGTTGACGCGGATGCCCATTGGCCCGAGCTGCATGGCGGCTGCCTTCGTGTAGTTGGACAGACCCGCCTTGGCGGCAGAGTAGAGAGGATCGGCCGCCACTTCCGCCTGGTGGGCGCCCTTCGACGAGTTGTTGATGATGGACCCCGAGTGCTGGCCGCGCATGATGGGCGACGCGTGCTTGGTGGCCACCATGCACGAGCCTAGGAGGTACCACTGGGAGTACTTGAAGGTCTCCTCGTCGACGTCCTCGATGTTGAAGGCGCGCGGACTACCCGGCGGACTGGACGATCCCCCGGCGTTGTTGAACAGAATGTCGAGGCGCCCCCACTTGTCGACCGCGGTATCGATGACAGCCTTGATCTCGTCCTCGTGAAGGACGTCCGCGCGCACGAACTGTGCCGTGCCGGTCGGCTGGCGCTCCTCGACCTCTCTGCCGAGTTCCTCGTTGCGGCCGCAGAACACGACCCGGGCACCCTCCGCGCAGAATGCACTCACCGTCGCTTCGCCGATTCCACTGGTGGCGCCGGTGACCACCGCCACCTTGCCGTCTAGACGTCCCATCGTTCATTCCCGTAATGCTTGACTATTGTGAACACGCTGACATGCCCCATGGACGGCTCTCCCCGACGGATGCCCGATGACTAGAGGGAGCAAATATAGCGCGCCGGTGACCGATGACGGAAATGTCACCGTTTCGGGGATGCCGTGACCGAGGCGTCGGCCTTCACCTTGCGCCTCGCCGCTCCTCGAGGATCGCCCGGGTCTCGCGGGCCTTCTCCTCGGTGATCCCGTAGCTCGCAATCAACAGGATGGCGATGATCGACGAGACGAACGGCACCGCCACGTCGAAGATGCGCATCAGCAACAGGGTGTGTTCAGTCTGTGCCCCACCAAGCTCGACGTCGAAGCCCGTAGCGTTCAGCAGGTATCCGCCGGCACCGAGGGCGGCGGCCATGCCGAGCTTCACGACCCACCAGTAGATCGAGCCGTACATGCCCTCGCGTCGTTCACCCGTCTTCAGTTCGTCCTGGTCGCAGACGTCGGCGATCATGGAGCCCATGAGGGTGAACAGGCTGCCGAGTCCGAAGGCCATGAGCGGGGCCGGCAGCAGCAGCAGCCAGGGATTCGCCGGGTCGTAGCAGAACCACTTGAGCCCGTAGCCGAGGGTGGAGACGCCGATGCATACGAAGAATGCGCGTCGCTTGCCGATCAGTGTGCCGAGTCCCGTGGTCAGGATGATGACCAGGAACGTGGCAATCGCGGACACCGTCCCAGCCGTGCCCACCCACCAGGCGGCAGCATCCCGGTCGCCACCAAAGACGTAGAAGATGACGACGTACGACTGGAAGGCGGCCACGAGCTGGAAACCGTTGAAGACTAAAAAGGTCGCCCCGCAGAGCTTGAGGAAGTCCAGCGAGCCCAGGGTCTTGCCGAAACCGCCGATGAATCCCCAGATTGCCGCCGCCACCCTTGCCAGGGGCTGCGAAGCCGAATCGTCGCTGGACACCCGCTGAGGCGTCGGTTCGGCAACCGCGTGCCGCTCGCGGAGCACCAGGGCGGGTAGGACGCCGAAGGCGGCACAGGCCAACGCGAGGCCGATGGCCAGCGCGGCGGCGCCTTGACGCATGTCGCCGAACACGGGCAGTTCCATGACCAGCAGGAACCACGGTGCCGCCACCCAGGCGAGCTGGGCGATGAAGTTCTGCACACCCATCAGACGGGTGCGCTCGTCGTAGTCGGGGGTCAGTTCGTAGCCGAGGGCGACCCACGGCGTCGCGAACACGGTGTAGGCCAGATAGAAGACAAACGAGCCGATGAGAAAGTAGTTGAAGTAGAACGATTCGCTTCGACCCTCGGGTAGCTGCCACAGCAGCGCTAGCATCAGGGGTGCAGGATGGCGCCCACGAAGATGTACGGGCGGCGGCGCCCCCACCGGGACCGGGTGTGGTCCGAGATGTGTCCCATCAACGGATCGGTGATGGCATCGGTCAGGCGGGGCAGGGCACCCAGCAAGCCGACCAGCGCCGGATTCATGCCGTAGCCCAAGTTCAGCGCGATCATCATGCCGCCGCTGCCGGCGGCCAAGAGGTTGTTGGCCAGCCCGCCGGCGCCGTAGGCACCCATCTTCAGCGGATGGACACGGTCCTCGGGGGCTGTTCTGCGTGATGCCATGGACGACTGGCGTCGGTGACGCGACCGCAGCGCGGTCGTCGTGTCACCGACGCTTGCCGTAGACCAGGAAGGGGATGTTGGCGTGCGCTGCGTGGCCGTGGCCGTCGAAGACCATCACGAACAGTCGGTATTCGCCAGGGGCGCCCGGCGCGGTCATGGTGACCTCAGCCTTGTCGGTGTCGCCGGCGAAGACCCCTTCGAGATCTCCGATGCCGGCCTCCAAATCGCCGCCGACGACCGTCTCGGTGCTTTCCGGCTTGACGCGCCAACGATAGGTGACCGGGTCCCCGTCCGGGTCGGCCACCACGACCTTGGCCTTGTACGACCTGCCGGCGCTTAGGCGCACGCTGTCGGTGGCCGGACGGCGGGCGAGCCGGAGCGACTCGAGGGTCGGCGCCTGGTTGGCCGGCGCGCGTCCCGTCCAGACGAACTGCAGGACATCGACCGCGGAGGTGGACTCGCCGGTCTCGGTGAACAGGCTGAACCAGGTATGGGTGCGCTCCTGCTTCTGACCCCAGAGAAAGACGTACGAGCCGAGCCCGGGGCCCAGGAACGGTTCGATCAGCGTCCGATAGCTGTTGAGATAGTGCCGTGCCTTCTCGGTACTGTCCTGCTCGATGGGCGCACCCCAACGCGTCTTGCCCACCTCCCAGTGGCCGAGTGGCCCCCACTCCGTGACCATGAACGGTCCGGAGCGTAGGTAGCTGATCGCCTTGGGCATGAGGGCCAGCGCGCCGTAGGCCTGCAGGCTGATGAAGTCTAGGTCGGGAGCCCGTTCGCGGACCAGTGCGACCATCTCCTCGTCGATTGCCGAGATCGTGGTCGTCGTCGGATGGTTGGGATCGAGCTCGTGTATCCGGCGCGACAGCTCGTTGACTTCGTTGTAGACGCGGGGGTTGGTGAAGCCCATGTCGAGTTCGTTGCCAATGATCCAGGCGAGCAGTGCCGGGTGGTCCTTGTAGCGGCTGACCGCGTCTTCGACGTTCCGCCGCTGCTCCGCGATGCTCTCCGGGTCGTCGTAGTCGAAGCCGAAACGCTCGGCCGCGACGGGCAGGCCGAGCGAGACCGTCAAGCCGTGACGATGCGCCTCCTCCAGGACCTCCCGGGCATTCTCGACACCCCAGGTGCGCACGGAGTTTCCGCCGCGCGCGGCGACGGTGCCGATATCCACGCCGGAGACGCCTCCGCCCTTGACGAGGTAGGGCTTGCCGTCGCGCAACAGGGTGAAGCCGCCGTCGACGGGCGCGACTTCCACCGGCACGGCGGCGTAGGCGGTGGCTGTGACGAGCAGACAGGCCAGCAGCCCGGTGCAGTTTAGGACGCGCATCATCCGGTCTCCCGCAGCTGCCTCGGCACGGTCATTGAAGCTCGGGTAACCACGTCGCACGCGAACGTCTCCTGCCGTGGTGGCTCCCCGGCCATACCCGCGATCAGCAGTTCCGTCGCCCGAAAGCCGATGGCGGCGATCGGTTGCCGGACGGTGGTCAGTGCCGGCCAGGTGTGGGTCGCCGTAGGGGAGTCGTCGAAACCCGCCACAGCCAGCGTCCCCGGTACCTCGATGCCCTGTTTGTGGGCCGCGACGACGACGCCGGCTGCCGTGTCGTCGTTGCCGGCGATGATCGCGGTGGGCTGATCACCGAGACGCCACAACGCCTCGAAACCCCGCTTGCCCGACTCGAAGTCGAAACGCCCCTCGACCACGAGGGCCGGATCGGCGTCCACCCCATGCTCGAGCAGGCTGCCGAGATGCCCAGCGAGGCGCTTGTCGCTGGCGCCGTGTTGCGGGTGCCCGGTGATGAAACCGATTCGGCGGTGCCCCAGCGACAGGACGTGGTCCGTCAGGGCGCGGCCGGCCTGTTCATCGTCGGGGCTGACCGAAGGCCAGGCGGGGTTCGGTTCGCGGGGCGAGATCTGCGCGAAGCCGATGCCACGGTCGACCAGCATGGAAGTGATGTCTTCGCGGTCTGCGATCGGGGCCGTGAGCAACAGGCCGTCGACCCGTGTCTGGCGGGCGAACTGACGGACCAACAACGGCGTGACGCCTTCGGTGCATGGACGCAGCAGGAGGACATGACCGGTCGTCTGGCATGCCGCATGGGCACCCTCGAGCAGCCGCTGGATATAGCTGAACTCGTGCGGATTCTCGTACAGGAGGCCGATGGAGAATGTTCGCCGGCCGGCCAGCCCCCGCGCGGCGGGGTGCGGCTCGTAGTCTAGCTTGGCCACCGCCGCGAGGACCTTGTCGCGGGTCTGTGGACGGACATTGGGTTCGTTGTTGACGACTCGCGAGACGGTCTTGATGGATACGCCCGCGCGCTCCGCGACTTCGCGGATGGTCGCGCCGCGCGAGTCGCGGCGCGCCGGGATGGCCGGTGGTGTGGGACATGCGCCGTCTGGCAGTCGTCGGGCCATGTCTCGAGCCTGGTGTGGGGCCGCCCTATCCTTACAGGTCGCCGAATCGGTAGCTCGCCCGGACGCCTGCCAGACGTGGTCGGGTGAAGAACCGCGTATTGTCGAACTGGGTGATGATCTGCGCCGCCTCGTGCACGTCGCCGGTGACGTTGCTGACGAACCCCTCGACGCGCATGCGCCCGTTGTTGTGCGAGAAACCGACACCCGCGTCCACCGACACGAAGCCTTCCACCTTGTCGTTCAGCCTGAGCCGCGGATTGTCCGGGTTCATGAAGTCCACGCTGTTGAAGATGGTCCGGAACTGTTCGTCGCGCCAGCCGATGGACACCACGTAGTCGACGATGCCCCAGGGTACCGCGAACGCCTGCGAGATCGAGCCGTTCAGTTGGTACTTCGGCGTGTGCGGCAGGCGTCGGCCGTCGATGGACCGGAACACCGCCTCGTCCGGCGCCACGTCTGCCTGAAAGCGGAAGTCCTGGATGGGCATAGCCTTCTGAATGCTCGCCTCCAGCCACAGCGCGGTCCAGTTGACGTTGAATCCCATGGGCAGTTGGAAGCCACCGTCGAACTGCACCCCGTAGATCTCGGAGTCGGCGGCGTTGTAGCTGAACGACACCACCAGCGAGCCGGCCCCGGTATCGGTTGGATCGATCAGCGACACGCCTCCCGCGCTGAAGTCCAGCGCCTGCTCGACGGACAGCAACGAGGTAAAGACCTGGTCGGTGTAGTCGTAGTAGAACGCTGAGGCGTTAAAGCGGGCCGGGACGGTGCCGATGTCGAAGTCGCTCTTCCAGCCGGCCTCGTAGACCACGACCTGCTCTTCGTCGTAGGTCGGCGCGACCGGCAGACCGGTCTCGCCGGTGAAGGTGTCGTTGAAGCCGCCGGACTTGTGGCCGGTGGAGATCATGAAGTAACCGAGCGCCCCGCCTATGTCGCGCTCGATGCGCACCCGCCAGTCGAGGAAGTCGTTCTCCATCTCGCCGAACTGAGGTGTGATGGACGAGTTCGGATTGATGATCGCGACGAAGCTGAAGAGGCCATCGGGTGGGCAGTAGAAGTCGTCCTGGTTCTGCGTGTCCACGCAGGGGACCTTGTCCTCCTGGGCCGCGCCGCCGCCGTAGGTGCCTTTCGCGAACACCGCCTCGACGTTGTCGCGGGCACCGAACTGGGCAATGCCGTCGTAGTAGAAGGCGAGGTACTCCTCGTCGGAGATCGTGCCGTCGCCGTCGGCATCCGGTTCGAAGATCGTCCGGTCGCGGGCCGCGAAGCGGAAGCCCTCGGTGCCGAGGCGGACACCGCCGCAGCAGCTGAAGCCACGGCCGCCCAGGGCGAAGGCGTAGCGCGCGTTGATGCCCACGCGGCTCTTCTCTTCCGCGCTGAAGCGCAGGCCGAAGGTCAGGCGCGTAACGTCGTTTAGGTGGTAGGTGAAGTCGCCGTAGACCGACGTCGAGTTGGAATCGGTGTCCGGCTGGTTGAACTCCGTCCCTTGGAAGAACAAGCCACGGTCGCCCGCCGAGGCGAGGAAGGTGTACTGGTTCTCGTCGAACCAGAATAGCCCGCCCGTCCAGCTCCACGGCCCGGTGTCACCGAAGAACCGCAACTCCTGGACCCAGGAAACGCTGTCGGTGATGAATTGGAACCGCGACCAGTTGTCGAACACCTCGTCCACCGGCTGCAATTCGTCGGCGACGCCCAGCCAATCCGGGGAGAGCGGGGTGGCGGCGTCGTAGTTGTAGAGTAGGTCTCGGCGGCTCGCCGTGTATTCCAGCGTTGCCAGGTCGAAGTCGTAGGTGACCTCGATCTTCGCGCCCCAGTGCGTCGTGTCGAGTCTCGGCGTGAACGCCCGGGCGTAGACGTCCCGCGGGTCGTTGATGTCCTCGGGATTGACGCCGTTGCCCAGGGGGTTCGCGTAGTTGGTGCCGGTCCAGCCCGTGCCCTGTTCGTGCACCGTGTCGCCCGAGATCAGGATGCTCAGTCGCTCGGTGGCGTCGATCAGGAACTGCATCCGGTAGCCGGAGTTGTCCGCAGCCTCTGCCGTTTCGAGGCCGAGTGGACCCACGTCGTTGTAGTACGAGTCGTGCTCCAGCGAATAGCCGGCCACACGGAAGGCGGCGTTGTCGGCCACGGGAATGTTGACCACGGCCCGGTAGACCCGCTGGTTGTAGTCCCCGCCCTCGATCTCGAGCGCCAGCTCCCGGCGACCGAGGCCGGGACGCCAGGGAATGATGTTGACCGAGCCGGCGGTGGCGTTGCGGCCGCGCAGCGTACCTTGGGGACCGACGTTGACTTCGACCCGGCCGATATCGAAGAAAGCCGAGCCAATGCCCGCGGTACGCGGTAGATAGACGCCGTCGAGGTGGGTCGCTGCGGCCGGGTCGCCCAATTCGGTGTTGTTGGAGGAACCGACCCCCCGGATCCACACTTCGACGTTGCCGCCCTTGTTGCCGATTTCGAGGCCGGGCGCCAGTTCGCTCAGGTCGGTGACGTCCTGCACGCCCTGCATCTTCAGGTCTTCGCCCTCGAAGTTGTACGCCGTGACGCCGAGATCCTGGAGGTTCTGCTCGCGCCGTTCGACGGTGACGATGACTTCCTCGATGCCGCCGGAAGCGGTAACGGGTTCCTGCTCGTCGACCTCTTCCGCGGGCTCTTGGCCGGCGCCGGGCAAAGCGGCCGTGGCCAGGAGAAACAGGGCCAGCGGGTTGATGATCTTCGCTTTTCGGATTGCCTTCATGGTTTCGCTCCTTCCTTCCGCGGCCACTAGGGAACCAGGCGCACGTTGTCGACGCGGCCCACGGCTCCATCAGCGTTCTCCCAATCGGGGAAGAACAGCACCAGCTTGAGATCGGAGAGATCAAGACCGGCGAACTCGGTGTCGAGGTTGTAGCTGTAGGCCTGCCAGCCGTCGTTCGGCGCGGGATTGCCACCGGCGGTCAACAGGATGTCCACCGCCGTGGCGGCGTCGCTGCTCTCCAGCTTGACGTGCCACTGCGATCCCTCGGGAGGCGGGGATACCTCTTTGAAGTCGAACTCCAAGGTGCCCCCGGCGGTACCGCTGGCGTCGACCCCCGCCGTCGCCTGCAGACCGGTCACCGTGCCGCCGGCGCCGAACGACAATTCGATCACGCTGCCGTGTTCGTCGTCGTCGGTGACCTCGCTAAAGGTCGCGGCACCGCAGCAGTCCCACAGGAACCAGCCCTCGGCGGGCGCATCCGTGTACAACTCCACGGGATCGGAACCCGGCACGAAGCGGACATTGTCGATGCGCCCGACCGCGCCATCGGCATTGGCCCAGTCCGGGAAGATCATGACTAGCTTGATATCGCTCAGGTCGAGTCCGGCCAGGTCGCCGCTCAACGTGAAGCTGTAGGACTGCCAGTCCGCCCCCGGCGTGGGGTTGCCGGCATCGGTCAGCAGCACCTCGACCGCCGTCGCGGCATTGCTGCTTTCCAGCTTCAGGCGCCAGACGGAACCCGCCGGCGGTGGACTCACCTCCTTGAAGTCGAACTCCAGCGTCCCCGAGGCGATGCCGCTGACGTCGACCCCCTCGGTGGCCTGGAAGCCGGTGACCGTGCCGGTGGCGCCGAACGACAGCTCCACGACGTTGCCGTGTTCGGCGTCGTCGGCGACTTCGCTGAACGTTGCGCCGCCGCAGCAGTCCCAGAGGAACCACCCGTCCGCGACGTTGTCGGCGTAGAGTTCGACCGAGGCTGCGCCGCCGGGCGCATCGCCCGGCAGCCACTGCACGTTGTCCAGTTGATAGGTGAGGGCGGTGGCCTGGGTCGTCGGGAAGATGACGATGCCGGTGTTCACCGAGGCGAGATTGAGGCCGCCGCCGAGCAGTTGCGCGACGGGTATCTCCACCGTCTCCCAGTCGCCATCGCCGACCTTGCCGATAGGCTGGTCGCCGCTGGTGCAGGGGAAGACGCAGTCGATCTTCATGGTCATGCCGTCGGTGTTGGCGCCGTAGTCGTCGACCTTGATATCGAAGCTGACGGCGCCGCTGGCGTAGGCGCTGAGATCCACGCCCATGGTCGACTGGATGAACCACACGCCGAATTCGCTGCTATCGGAGAAACTCACCTCGAGGATCTGCCCGCGGGCGGAATCGGCGGCGGCGATCTCGCTCCACTGCACCTTGTTGGCGGGGTTCGCGCCATCCGCGTAGTTGGCCCAGCCCGAACCCGAGTCGGCTGCGTTGATGCCGACGTCCCAGATCGGATCTACCGCATCGATGTAAACCGCCTGCGGGTCGGCGGCAGAGGGTGGGGGCGGTGCCGGCGGCCTGATGCCGCAGTCGCCTTGACCGACGTGTCCGCAGATGATCCGGATGTTGTCCACCTGCAGGTGCGCGGAACTCGTCGGCTCGAGCACGAACAGGCTCAACACCTGGGCCAAATCCACTGGGCCCCCGCCGAAGTTGCCGGGGTTGTGGGCGATCTCGCTGATCTGCACGGTGACGGTCGTCCACTCATCCTTGGCGAGATCCGCGACCGGTATTTCGACGAAGCCGAGATCCGGGAAGCCGCTGTCGAGCTTGACCTGGATGCCGCTCTCGGCGTCCGTCTCGGCACCGAACACATACAAGTCGAACTGCACTTCGCCGGCGTAGTTGCCCGGCTCGGATGCGCTGCCCATGCCGAACAACATCTGCCGCTCGAGGCCCGCCGGGAAGATGTTGAAGTTGCCGCCACCCGAGGTGTTGATGTCGATCACCATGCCGTGGTCGCCACCGGCGTCGACTTCCGAGAGAACCAGCGCACCCCCCGCGTCGTAGACGCCGATGTCGAGCGCGACCTCGTCTTCGGTGTCGGGGAACGTCAGGGGTCCGACGGCGTCGGTGTAGAGGTTGTAGACGGCACGGAACAGGCTCTCCGGCAATGGCGGTGCCACCGACGGGTCGGTGAAGTCCTTGAAGCCGTCGCAGCCCACGCCGGTGTCGACGTCGATGTTGCACTCGTAGACCCGCACGTAGTCCACGCGCATCTCGCCGGGCAGGGCGGCCGGGTCCGGCGCGCCGGGCAGATTGCCGCCCACGGCGACGTTCAGCAGTAGATGGAACGGTCTGTCGAAGGGGGCCGCGTCGGACCCGGACACGTGGGCGTTGGTCTCCGCATCCTTATAGTAGTTCCAGTATGTCGAGTTGCGCACGGTGTAGTAGTGGGTGCCGTCGACGAACCAGCGAATCTCCTGCGCGTCCCACTCGAGCGCGTAGACGTGGAAGCCGTCGGCCGGGTCCACGCCTTCGTACTTGGCGTAGTTGTACGTATTGAGCGGCCAGGCCATGCCGTAGTGCAGAGCCGCCTGGGTGAAGGGTCGCGGGTCGCGCGAGAACACCTCCATGATGTCGAGCTCGCCCCCCGCCGCCCAGGTGCCGTACTCGGAGTCGGTGGGCAGCATCCAGAACGCGGACCAGAGCCCTTGGCCGCCGGGCGCATGGATGCTCGCCTCGATGCGCCCGTAGCGGACGTCCAGCTTGTTCGCCGTGTTGATGCGCGCCGAGGTGTATTGCCGACCATCCGCAGCTTCCTGCTTCGCGGTGATGGTCAGGTTTCCGCCGCCGACCGAGATGTTGCCGGCCTGGTAGCTCTGCAGTTCGTTGTTGCCCCAGCCGGGAATGCCCTCGGCGGTGCCGTCGCCGGTCTGGATGTTCCACTTGCCGCTGGCGAGGGCGGAGCCGTCGAACTCGTCCGACCAGACCAACTCCCAGCCCTTGGGCACTTGGACGTTCGTGGGCTGGTTTCCGCCCACCGCCGAATCCGTATTGCCGCCGCTGCATGCCACCAGCAAGGACCCCACGAGTGCTATGGCACACGTGGCCGTGAGTGGCGTTGCGTCTTGCCGAGTCCGAATGGCAACCATGACCGAATCTCCCCTAGTCGCCGATTCGTGGAATCTACGGCGGTAATGACAACGTTGTCAAGAGGATTCTAGCATACGATTTCAATTGGCTGTTGCGCCGCTAGCTGGCGATTCTCTCGACCGCCCTATAGAGTCTCTCGGCTCCCGAGTTTCGAGGCGGTCGTGCCGACCATCGTTTTCGTCCATCCGGACGGTTCGCGCGAAGCCCACCGGGATGCCGTGGGGCGCACGGTCATGGACTGCGCCGTCGACAACGGTGTTCGCGGCATCGGCGCCCAGTGCGGCGGCGGCTGCACCTGCTCCACGTGCCATGGCTTCGTCGACGGGGCCTGGTTCGACCGCGTCGGCGGTCCCGTGGGCGACGAGGCCGACATCCTGGAATTCACTCCCGGTCGCCGAGCCACCAGCCGGCTGACGTGCCAGATCGTCATCCGCGATGAATTGGACGGCCTGGTCGTCCGAGTCCCCCCGCCGGAGTAGGTTCTCCCATGGCCGACACGGAGTTTCCGGACCGGTTCTTCGAGCGCGAGGATGAGACCTCGGATCGGTTGTTCTACCAAGACCCGCGGTTCGTCGCGCACATCGACGATGTCACCATCGCGGCGCTGACCGCGTACTACCGGGACTTCCTGCCGTCCCGTTGTCGGGTTCTGGACCTGATGTCCTCCTGGATCTCGCACTTGCCGGACATCGACTACGGGCGGGTCGCGGGTCTCGGCATGAACGAACGGGAACTGGCGGCGAATCCGCAGTTGACCGACTTCGTGGTCCACGACCTCAACGTCGATCCACACCTGCCGTACGAGGACGGGGTCTTCGACCGGGCGTTGATCGCCGTGTCCATGCAATACCTCGTGCGTCCCGTCGAGGTGTTTCGCGACCTGTCCCGGGTGTTGGTTCCGGGGGGTCGTGTTGCCGTCGCCATGTCGCATCGATGTTTCCCCACCAAGGCCATCCTTGCCTTTCGCGCGCTCGGCCCGGCGGACCGGGTGCGTCTCGTGTCGGCGTTCCTGCACCAGGCCGGGTTCGCCGACATCGGCTTCGAGGACCGTTCACCGCCCGAGGGCGATCCCCTTTGGTTGGTCGTCGGGACGAACCGTCCACAAGTTGCCTAGAAATGCGGGCTAGCAGTCCATCCATACGCACCCTTGCCGAGTTGCTGAAACGCAACATCGCGATCCTGCTCGTCGCGCAGATCGTCGCGATCACCGCCACCATCTCCCTGGTCACCCTGGGCGGAATCGTCGGCCGCGTCCTGGCGCCGAGCCCTGCGCTGTCGACCTTGCCGTTGTCGCTGTTCGTGGTGGGCACCGCCATGGGCACGGTGCCGGCCGCCTGGTTGATGTCGAAGGTCGGGCGCGCCCGGGGCTTCGCCTGCGGCGCGGCATGCGGACTGATGGGCGCGCTGGTGTCGATGGCCGCGCTGTCGGCTTCGAGCTTCCCGCTGTTCTGCGTGGGCGGATTCTTCGTCGGGTTGTCGACGGCGTTCGCGCAGCAGTACCGCTTCGCGGCGGCGGAAAGTGTTGCCGAGCCTTACGCCGCCCAGGCGGTGTCGGTCATCCTGTTGGGGTCCATCGCCGGTGCGCTGCTCGGGCCGGAGCTTGCCGTGCGGGGCGAGACCTGGGTAGCCGACGCCCCGTTCGCGGGCACGTTCCTCGGCATCGCAGCCTGCTACGTCGTCGCCGGCGCGCTGCTGCTGATGCTCGGCGACAGGGGGACTCAGACGGTGACCCAGACATTGGGCGAGGTCCGACCGTTGCGGCGAATGGTGAGTCGCTGGGTGTTCGTTGTTCCCGTGCTCGGTGCCGGGGTGGGGCAGGGGGTGATGGTTTTCGTGATGACAGCGGCCCCCTTGGCGATGCATGTTGAGGATGGCCACACCTTGGCGGCGGCCGCCGCTGTCGTGCAGGCGCACGTCCTCGCGATGTACATCCCATCCCTCTTCACCGGTGCCCTGATCACCCGGTTCGGCGCGAGACCGATCATGCTCGTGGGTACCGGGGTGTTCCTGGTGATGGTCGCATTGGGGTTTCTCGGGCGGGAGGTTCTCCACTACGGGGCGTCGATGGTGGCCCTGGGCGTCGGCTGGAACTTCCTGTTCATCGGTGGCACGACGCTGCTCGCCCGTGCCCACCATCCCGCGGAGCGGTTCCGCGCGCAGGCCGTCAACGACTTCAGCGTGTTCGGGCTGTCGGCGATCGGATCGTTGAGTGCAGGGGTGGTCATGCAGGTCTATGGCTGGGATGCCGTCCTGTGGGCATCGGTGGCGCCGATTCTGGTCACTATCGCCGTGCTGGTCCGAGCGGTGGGGAGTGACAGGGCGTCGACGCGGTCGAGTTAGGGAAGGTCTGATTAAGACCTTCCCTAGCGCGGCACAGGGATGTGCCGCCAAATTCAAGGACGCAAGGAGTTGAATTTGCACGCAAAAAAAGACCGCGTTCTTGCTTTTGCGTTTCTGATCAAGCCAGGGATGGCTTGATCAGAGCATTCTTAGTGGGGCAGAATCCACCGTATGGCCAGTCATTCGGCGGCGTCCAAGCCGATGGGTGTGAATGAGCATCGTTCGAGTGCGCCACCGGGCGTGTTCCGGGCGGCACTCCTCGCGACGTGCGCAGCTCTGCTGGCAGCTCCCGTGTGGGCCGTATCGGTCGCCAACTTCACGCTGACTGACCATCGCGGAACGGTGCACGAACTCCACACACACGACGACGTCAAGGCCGTCGTCATCATGATCCAGGGCAACGGCTGTCCCATCGTCCGCAACGCGCTGATCGATCTCCGGGGGGTGCGGGAGCGGTTCGAGGGCGACTCGGTCCGGTTCCTGATGTTGAACTCGAACCTGCAGGACGACGCCGAGTCCATCCGCGACGAAGCCCAGGAGTGGAACATCGACCTGCCTATCCTGGTCGACGACACCCAGGAGGTGGGCGAGTCCCTGGCGCTGACCCGGACGGCGGAGATGCTGGTCATCGACACCCGGTCGTGGAGCATCGCCTACCGGGGCCCCATCAACGACAGGCTGGTCTACGAGCGTCAACGCGCCAAGGCTGATCATCACTACGTCGTCGATGCCGTCGATGCGGTGCTGGCGGGGGAACGTCCCGCCGTCGAGTCCGTCGCCGCCATCGGCTGCCTGATCAACTTCTCCGGGCAGCCCGAGCCGGATCCGGTCGAGACGCATCATCACTAGCATCAGCACGCCCGTTACGGCGTGCGGCCGCCCCGACGACCGATGAAGGCCAACGACGCGCCGCCGCTCCGCGACGTCGTGCTGCTGGGCGGAGGGCACGCCAACGTCCAAGTGCTGAAGCGGTTCGGAATGCGTCCCGAACCGGGTTTGCGCTTGACCATCGTCGCCCGCGAACCGCACTCGCCATATACCGGGATGCTCCCGGGCCATGTCGCCGGTGCCTATACCTGGGACGACATCCATGTCGATGTTGCCCGGCTGGCGGCGTTCGCCAAGGCGCGCTTCATCGCGGCGGAAGCGACCGGGATCGACGCGGATGAGCGCTGCATTCTGTTTGCCGAGCGCCCACCGCTTCGCTACGACGTGCTGGCCATCAACACCGGCGGTGTGCCGGGAGAGCGCCACGCCTCCGATTTCGTCACTCCGGTCAAACCCATCGGCCGTTTCCTGCCCGTCTGGCAGGAGTTGACGGCGATGGGCGACCCGCCGAAACGCTTGGCAATCGTCGGCGGCGGACCCGGCGGCGTCGAACTGGCACTGGCCATCGTGCACCGCCATCCGGGCACCTACTGCACGATCGTGGACGGTGAAGCCGACATCCTGGAGGCCCTGGCACCACGGGCGCGCCGACGGCTGCTGCGCACGCTCCGCGAGCGCGGCATCGCACTGGTCACCGGCGCGCGCATCGTGGAAGCGCGGGCCGGCGAGTTGATCGCCGAGGGCGGCACGTCCATTGCCGTGGACCACGCTCTGTGGGTGACGGGGGTCGAAGCACCCCGATGGCTGGCGGACTCGGGGGTGGACACCGACGATCACGGGTTCGTCGCGGTCAACAACTACCTGCAGTCGACCTCGCATCCCGAGATCTTCGCTGCCGGGGACGTGGCGCATCTGGACGGTCAGATGCGCCCCAAATCCGGCGTTTTCGCGGTTCGCCAAGGTCCGTTCCTCGCCGACAACGTCCGGCGCCAAGCCACGGGCCGCGAACTGCGCCGGTTCCGCGCCCAGCGCCACGCCATGGCCATCGTCGGCCTCGGCGTCGGGCAGGCGGTGGCGAGTCGCGGCGGAGTGTACGCGTCGGGTGCATGGGTGTGGTCAGTCAAGCAATGGATCGATCGCCGGTTCATGGCCAAATTCAATGACTTGCCTGATATGCAAGAGACGACACCCAAAGTAACCGAGGCGTTGCGGGGCGAGTTGCCGCCCGCCATGCGGTGCGGGGGATGCGGCGCGAAACTCGGCGCGGACAGCCTGAGGAGAGTACTCGACCGCCTCGACGTGCCAGCGTCACCGATGATCGTCCAGGGAATCGGCGACGATGCCGCGGTCGTCGAGGTGGCCGCGGGCAACCTCGCCATGACCTGCGACGGCTTCCGCGCCATGATCGACGACGCCTACCGGTTCGGGCGGATCAGCGCCCACCATGCCATGAACGACCTGTACGCCATGGGTGCGAAGCCCCGATTCGCGCTGGCGATCGCCACCGTGCCGCTGATGGCGGACGCCATGATGGAGGACGATCTCTTCCAGATGATGTCCGGCGCGCTCGACGTGTTCAAAGCCGTCGACGTGGACCTCGTCGGTGGTCACTCGGCGGAAGGCGGCGAACTCGGCCTCGCGTTCAGTATCACCGGAACGGTCCCGGATGCTGCTCTGGCCAAGGACGGACTGGCTGTCGGCCAGAGCCTCGTGCTGACGGGCGCCGTCGGCACCGGCACGGTACTCGCGGGCGCCATGCAGGGACGGACGCGTGCGGCGCACCTGCTGGCCGCCATCGAGCAGATGGATTCGTCCAATGCCCACGCCGCCGACGTGCTGCGGGAACACGGTGCGACGGCGTGTACCGACGTGACCGGGTTCGGGCTCGTCGGGCACCTGTCCGAAATGACCCGCGCCTCGGGTACCGGCGCGCGTATCCAGGCGGAATCGATTCCCGTGCTGCCCGGCGCCTTGGAGCTGATGGCCGGGGGTGTCGCCAGTTCGTTGCAGCCGAACAACGAGCTGGCCTTGGCGGACTACCTGGTGACGGGCAGTGCGCCGAATGCCGCCGTGGTGCGTCTGCTGGCCGATCCGCAGACGGCAGGGGGGCTGTTGGCCGGTGTTCCGCAAGCTGCCGCCGAGGACTGCGTCCGGCGACTGCAGGCGGGAGGCTACCCGATGGCAGCGGTCATCGGCGAAGTGACGCCGGGAGACATGGAAGTCATTGCGTAGGGGGACCAAGCCCCGCCCCTACGACACGGGTTCGAGGAAGTAGCAGAGGCAGTCGCGACGGGCGGCTTCCTCCTCGCCGGTGTACATGGCGAGCATGGTCGGCCGCCTGAGCACGGCGAGGCCGTTGTTGGTGCCGAAGTATTCGGCCCCGAGATCCCGGTCGTCGGCGGCGGTGGCATGCAGGTCGCCGGACCGGGTGAGGGCGGTACCTGCCGGGGCCGTGCGGAAGTTGAACCGCTGCATGCCCGGGTCGAGGATGGTGCCGTCGGCGAGCGTTACCCGCGCAGCGGTCTCGTACAGAGACAGCGAATCCGAACGCCGCGCGCCATTCGGGGGTGCGCCGTTGGCGAGCAAGGCTGCGAGGAACGCGGTGGCCCGGGCGGTACTCGATGGATCTTCCGGCGTGCCGACCTCGATGGTCATGGCGGTGCAGAAGTGTGCGAACCGACGGGTCTGGAATCCGTGCGGCTGGGTGGCTAGCAGGGCGCGGTTGGAGAACGCACCCGCATACGCGAGGGTTTCGGCATCCAACCGGCTGACGACGGCATAGGGCGGGTTCTCGCCGGTCGTGTTGTGGATATCCAACGCCATGCGGGGCCTCGCGGCCTTGACGTAGGCGGTGACCTCTGCCGCGACGGCGACTTCGGCACTCTCGCCCTGCTCCCACACCCGGTTGAAATCCGCGCGACCGGGCAGAGCGCGCACGCCGCGCGCTGCCGCCTCCAGGTTCCCGAGGAACAACAGCGTCGAGGCATCGGCGATTTCCGCGAACAGCGCGCGCACCGCATCCCAGCCCGAGACCTCGTTGCCGTGGAGCAGGACCGAGATGAATAGCGGCGGTTGGTTGGACTTGCGTAGATCGAAGAGCGTCGGCCCCCCCAACGCGTCGGCGAGTGCGGTGGCGGGCAGGTCGGCGAGAGAAGCCGGCAGGTCGCGCTCGACGGTCAACTGCATGGCACGACTACACGGCCCATTCGTGCACGGGTTCGCCGCTGTCCTGCGCGTCCACGTAGGCGCGGGTCAGCGCCGCCCAGTCGGTACCGTGCTTGGCCACCCACGCCCGTTGCCAGCGGGCCCCCGTGCGGTCCCGTTCGACGCGTTTCTGTGTCGTGCCGATATAGCGCTCGATTTCCGCGGGCGGCACGTCGAGTCTACCGAGGGCCTCGGCGGCCATCGGCAGCAGTTCGTCGACGAGCAGTTCGCGCGCCGAGCGTTCAACGCCGTCGATCCAGGTGAGCGACGCATCCAGGCCGAACTTCGCGGCGGCGTAGAAGTTGCTCTTGGCGGTCTCGAAGCCGATTCGCGACTCGATCGGATCGTCGCGGTCCACGAGGCCGCGCACCATGCCGAGCCACGCGGCGGCGTTGGCCACGGAGTCGTGAATGGTGGGACCCGCCGGCACAACCCGGTGCTCGATGCGCAGGTGCGGCCGGCCGTCGAAGTCGAAGCCGAGCAGGGGTCGGTTCCAACGCCACACGGTGCCGTTCTGGAAGCGCACGTGGGCGTACTTGTGGGGCGGTTCGTCCGCCTGCACGAAGGGCAGCAGGATGACGTGGTCGGTCTGGTTCTCGCGAAAGAGCTCGACCAGCGACGTCTGCGCATAGCCCGTGCCGAACGTGACCCGGGCCGGTGCCCGGGGGCCTGCCGACACGGCTTGCTCGAACAGCGGTATGCGCGTCTCTTCCCACAGCGAGCGGCCGAACAGGAAGGGCGAGTTCGCCGCCAAGGCGACCATCGGCGCGGACGCCACGATGGCGGCGTTGAAGTCTCGCACCGCCCGCTCCGGCTTGCACTGCAGGTGGATCTGGAACGACGTGGTCGCCGCCTCAAGCATCACGTCGTCGTGGGTCATGTCGAGGCCGTCGCCGGTGGTGATGCGGATGTGTAGCGGCGCACCGTCGCGCAATGCCAACACGCGGTCGTTCAGTGCCTGGTAGCGCACCATGGCCGACATGTATTTCGAGTTCAGCAGGTCCGGGCGAATCGTCGGCAGGATGCCGATGGTCGCCAGCCGGCAGCCGAGGTCGGCGGCGCCTTGGCGACACATCTGCCAGGTTGCGGACAACTCGTCGTCGATCCGCGAGAAGACATTGCCTGCCAAGGCGGTCGGCGAACCGTTCAGTTCGACGTTGAACGCCGCGAGTTCGGGCACGACCAGCGGATTGCCGACGTGTTCGATCAGTTTCTGGTTCTGGGCGTGGGGCTGGCCGTCCTTGTCGACGATCCAGGCCTCGAGTTCGAAACCCACGATGTCGCCACGGTGCGAGAGCGTGTCGTCGTGGAACAGTTCCGCCACCAGGTCCGTCTCGGCGTCCAGCCGGCGCCGGAACCGGCTGAAGTCCTCGGCGTTGAAATGCCGTTGCCGGATTTCGTCTCCCATGGCCGACCATGAGAAACCAAAACGATGCCCGGTGACAAGCCGGCGGTAGGCGTTGGCAGGCGTTGGCGGGTCAGGCTTGTTCGGCACCTGCCTGCAGCGCGTCGTATTCCTTGATCAAGGCGGGAGTCGCCACCATCCGCCAGGCGCGCTCCAGGATGTCCGGCATGGCGTCCCAGCGAACGGTCTCGAGGTTGATCAGGACCATCGGCCAGTCGGCGTAGTGGTCGGTGATGTAGAAGGTCTCCGGGGCCGCCTGCAGCAGCATCTCGCGGTCCATGATGTCGCACATGATGGCGAGCCCGCCTTCGGCTTCCGAGCGCAACCGCGCGAGGATCTTGCGTTTCACCTTGATCGCCGGTGTGCCGTAGCTGCGGCTCTCGACGACGCCGGGAAAGCGCCCGGCGAAGTCGACCACGCGCGCGAAGCGCTCTGCAAGCTGCTCGGACGGGGGGAACTTGATCGGTACCGGTTCTCGGGTCATGGTGAATCTCAGGGTTGAGTTGGGGATCCCGCCTCGGACTCTGCCACGTCGGCGAGAGTGCCGGGCGGTCCGCTCCGTGTGGACAACCGGCGGCTCAGGACGTAGAACGCGGTGCCGCTGGCGAGGATGGCGACACCGGCAAGGCCCTCCATCGGTCGCTGCACCAGGAGGTGGGTCAACGTCCAGCCCATCAGGCCGAGAAAAGCCAATGGTGGCAGGGGATACAGCGGTGTCCGGTAGGGCCGTTCGAGTCCTGGTCTTCGCCAACGGAGGACGAACAGGCCGGCGACGGTGCACAGGGTGCTCACCCCGAGAGTGAACCCGGCGAACACCAGGATGGACTCGAACGTCGCCGTGAGCACGAGGATCACCGCCAAGGCGGACTGCAGCACGATCGCGACGACGGGGACGCCATGGGCGTTGGTGCGGGCGAGAAAGCGCAGGGCGTCGAAGTCTTGGCCGATGACCAACAGGACGCGGGGACCGGCCAGGGTCATGGCGCTGACCGTGGAGATCAACAACAGCGCCAGCACCACGCCCATGATCGCGGCGCCGGTTTCGCCGAAGATGAACTGCGCGGCGACGTAGCCGATCTCGAGCTTGCCGGCCAGGGCGTCAATGGGCGCGACGCGGAGAAACGTGTAGTTCAGCAGCAGGTAGAGCACCATGACGATGGCCGTGCCGGACAGCAGGACGCGTGACAGGGTCTCCCGTGGCCGGTCCAGTTCGTCGATGACGTAGGTGGCCGCGTTCCAGCCGGTGTATGCGTAGTTGACGTAGATCAGGCCCACGGCGAACGCGCCTGATGCGATGAGCGCGCCATCGCCGCTCGCGGGCAGAAACGTGATGTCCTGGACCGTGTCCGTCAGGGTCCAGGCAAGCGCGCAGAAAGCGGCGATGAGAATCACCTTCAAGTACGTGAGTGCCCGTTGGGTGCCGCCGCTGGCACGGCGGGTGGAGGCGTGTACCGCCCCAAGCCCGATGATCAGGGCCGCGGCGAGCCATCGTGGCGAGAGGGTCGGCACCACCGATGCCAGGTACGTGCCGAAGGTGATCGCGGCGAGCGCCGTGGGCGCGGCGAAGCCGATGGTCGCCGAGATCCAGCCGGACACGAAGCCCACGCCCGGGTGGTAGATCTCCGAGAGAAAGTTGTACTCGCCACCCGACCTCGGCAGCGATGCGCCGAGTTCGGCGTAAGACAGCGCGCCGCACAGGGCCGTCACGCCGCCGACGAACCAGAGCAGCAGGATGACGAACCCGGATTGGATGTCGAGCAGTTGAAAGCCGAGACTCGTGAACACACCGGTGCCGACCATGTTGGCGATCACGATTGCCAGCGCCGTGCGCGTGCTAAAGAGCGGGGAGGTCAAGGCGATGAAACCCGTGTGGCGGCGTTGACGAGTGGGGATTCCACCGCGACGAATGCTATCAGACCGACCTCCGAGGCCACTCCGAGGTCCCTCCGAGGCCAAAGCCCCCGTTGTGAGTGTTGTACCGCCGGTTGGCAGCGGGCATGCTGCGTCGGGTGACACCTTGGGTCATGTGCTGATGGACATCCATCGACTCTCGCTCTGTGACGTGACCCGCCGCGTCAAGAGTGGCGCGCTGAGCGCGGTGCGTGTGACGGAAGCAATGCTCGAACGCATCGCGCGCATCGATCCCGATCTCGGCGCCTACGTCGTGGTGCTGGCCGACCGGGCGCTGGAGCGCGCCCACGGCCTCGATGCCGCGATGGCGCGCGGTGATGCGCCCGGGTCGTTGCAGGGCGCCCCGATCGCCCTCAAGGATCTGCTCAGTACACGGGGCATCCCGACAACCTGCGGCACGACGGTACTGGCGGACTGGCGTCCGGAGGAGGACGCCACGATCGTCGAGAGGCTGGAGGCGGCGGGCGCGATCGTACTCGGGAAGGTGAAGCTGACAGAGGGTGCCTACGGCGAGCATCACCCCTCGGTCGCTCCGCCGATCAACCCGTGGAAAGCGAATCGCTGGACCGGTGTGTCGTCGTCGGGCTCGGGAGTCGCGGTGGCGGCCGGCCTTGCCCACGGCGCCATCGGCACCGATACGGGAGGCAGCATCCGGTTCCCCTCCGCCGCCTGCGGCCTAGTGGGCATCAAGCCGACCTACGGCCGGGTGAGCCGCCACGGCGTTTTCCCCCTCGCCGAGTCGCTGGACCACGTCGGGCCGATGACGCGAACGGTGGAGGACGCCGCGCGCATGCTCGGCGTCATGGCGGGACACGACCCCCGGGACGCCACGTCGTTGGACGAACCGGTGCCGACCTATACGACGGCGTTGCTGCAGCGCCGCCTCGATGGCGCGCGGATCGGCATCGATTGGTCCTACGTGACGGAAGACGTGGACGACTTGGTGGTGCAGACCGTGCGCGACGCGCTGGATGTGCTGACCGGTCTCGGCGCCGAGACGGTCGAGATCCGCATGCCCGACCACACCGTGCTGACCGACAACTGGGTGATCACCTGCGGGGTGGACTGTGCCCGCGCCCACGCGGCTACGTATCCCGCGCGCAAGGACGAGTACGGTCCGGCGCTGGCAAGTTTGATCGAAACCGGCCTGGCCGCCCCGGCGGGCGCCTACGAACGGCTCGAGGAGGAGCGAGCACGATTCCGCGCCGGCTTCGACGACGTGCTCCGCGACATCGACGTCATGATCGCGCCGTGCCTGCCGACTCCGATTACGGACGCCGAGCGTGCCCCGTCGTCCGCAGCCGACGCGCCAAGGCAGCGCTTCATCCGCTACACGGCGCCGTTCGACTACTCCGGCCACCCGTCGATCACGCTACCGCTGGCCGTGGATGCCGACGGCCTGCCGCGGGCGTTTCAACTCATCGGCCGCCATCTCGCAGAGGCGGGCCTCGTCGGCATCGGTGGTGCGTTCGAGCGCGCTGCCGGGTTCGAGTACGCGACCCTCGCGTAGGGTCGACCGTGCACACTGGCGGGCGCGTTGTGGTGCCCCTGTCGGTACGCGGATTAGGTCGTTTCGTTGGGAGGGCGCCCACGAGGGACGCCCTTACGGGATCGGAGTTAGCCCGGCCGGGGGTCTACTGGGTCGCGTAGGCGCGGTCTTCCTTCTGCTTCGCCAGTTTCTTCTTCGCGATGGCGGCGCGCCATTCCTCCGGGCTCAGCTTGCGGTCCCAATGGCTTTTGCCGACGTAGAAGCAATTGAACCCACGGCGGATCGTTCCGGCGTGGTTGCGACCCGACCAGTGCACCGTGGTGGGCCGGAAGATGACGATGTCGCCCGGGCCCATCTGCGCCTCGAAGCGATCGGGATGGTCGGACAGGTCCGTCGGCGTGTCCGCCCGCAGGTGGGCGAACTCCTCGCGACGTTTGTGCGAGCCCTTCAGGAACTGCAGACAGCCGTTGCGTTGGCTGGTCTCATCGAGTGCGATCCAGGTCACCACGCCCTCCATCGCATCGGAGTGCGGGTGGACTTCCTGCTCGTGCTCGGTCTTGGTGAAGAAACTCGCCGTGGTGGCGTTCGGCTTCTCGCCGAGGAGCGTCTCGAGGACGGGAACCTGGGGACCGTTGTTCAGAAGCTCGCCGAAATAGCCGTCCACTCGCTCCAGACCCTTGGTGATGTTGCTGAATCTGTCCGTGCGGGAATCGCCCCGGGTCGCCGCTTCCGCCCGCTCGCAGATCTCGCGCGCCGTCTCCCGTGATACGAAATTCCGGATGATGACGACGCCATCGCGATCGAAGTCGGCCTTGAGCGCCGTTGCCTGTCTTTGGTCCACCTAGGAGCCTCCAATTCGGGAACCCAATTTTAGAGCTTGGACCTCCCGAACGAGTGCCCACGGGAAACGATGTTCACCCAAAACCCGATCTACGCGTAACCTACTGGCGTGTCGATGGCTTCCCGCGTCGTGAGCAGCACGCTGTAGTGGCGCTTGCCGCTGTCGGCGACCCGGAACGGCACTTCGTCCTCCTCGGATGGATCGACCAAGGTCACGCGCTCCATCCGGCGCTCGTGCGGCCAGAAGTCGGACACCGCGTAGTGCTGGCAACTGCGGTTGTCCCACATCGCGACCGAGCCGTCCCGCCAATGGAATCGGCAGGTGTGTTCCGGTGTCGAATACATCTTGGCGTACAGCTTGGCCAGGAGCCTCGCGGAGTCGGTCGGCTCCATGCCGCGGATGGAGTTCGTGAACGTGGGGTTGATGTAGAGAGCCTTCCTACCGGTCACAGGGTGTGTGCGGCAGATTGGGTGCTCGACCTCGTCTTTGCCCGCGCGGCCATGGGTGGCGGTGCGCCCCTCGAGGAACGCTTTCAACACGGGATCCAGGCAGTTCCAGTGGGCGAACGAGTCGGCGAAGATCGTGTCGCCTCCGACCGGAGGCGACTTGCGGGACAGCAGGATGGAGCCGAGTGGCGGACGGTCCGACCAGGTGACGTCCGAATGCCAGTTGGCCGCGGCGAAGGGATGTGCCTCATCCGAGTAGAGCCGCAGGATCTCGGGGTGGTCCGGTAGCGCGTTGTTGCCGGCGAGTGCACGCTGTCGACCGAACGCCAGTCCGACACGGGCGAAACGGCGCCCGAACGCGATGTGTTCTTCGCGGCTGAGGTGCCCCTGGTCGCGGAAGAAGACGACCTTGCGTGCCATCAGCAGACGCCAGACCTGTTCCACTTGGACATCCGTTGGATTCGCCGTGTCGATGCCATGGATCACGGCACCGATGCCGGGAGAGACGGGCTCGATCGTCAGTCCGGCGCCGGCGAGGGCTTCGTCACCCTCGAGGATCGCGGCGTCGGAACGTCGCAGCGTCTCGGCGACGTCCGCCGTGTAGGACTTGTCGGCCACCATGCGATGGGCGTCGGCCCCGGCGCGGCTGGCGGGATTCTCCTGGTAGTGCCCCTGCCAAGTGTCCGGACGCCCGCCGACCCAGCCGTCGGTCCGGCCCTGGTGGCCGCGGGCCTTGTTCAAACCCCGAGGCTTGAAAATCTCGTCCATCGTTGCCGCGTCCTGCCGTGGGGCGCCCGCTTGGCGGAGTGCACGCCGATCAGAAGAAGACGAAGGACCTGACAACCACGTTCTTGCGGCACGGTGCATCGTCCGGCGCCGTCGGGTCGACGCATGCCGTGTGGAACGACCAGCGCGACACGGAACCGTCGGTAATCGAGTCGTAGCACTTGAGCATCGACACTTCGGTGGCCTTCTGTTGGGGGAACCAGTACCACTCGTGGTCCGGTCGGTAGGTGAAGCGCGTGGTCTCGCCGACGCGGTCGTCGTAGATCCGGTAGTTGGTGATGTACGGCTGGTCGGCGAAGGAGGGCCAGGCGCAGAGCACGAAGGGGTACTGGCCGACCGTCTCCATGGGTTTTGCGAGGTTGATCGACATGAAGCGCCTCGACATCTTCGCGTCGGCTTGGGCCTCCGTGTAGTGCTGCGTGCGTCCGAAGTTGCGCAGGTTCTTCGTCAGCAGTTCGCGGCAGCGCACCCGACCGCTGTTGTCGTTCAGATCGTTGTGCACGAGGTTCGCGTAGCCACGGTTCACACCAGGATTCTTGTTGTCCTGGTCTTCCCGGCGATCGCCCTCGTAGTCCTTGTCGAACACGTCGTGGTTGTAGACGAGTGCGTCCGTGGAACCGGGGAAGAAGTCCAGCAGCAGTCGTTCGATCTCCGGGTAGAACACACGTTCCACCTCCGCCGAGTCGTAGAAGTCCTCGCACTTGGACTCGCAGTGGGCCAGGGCGACGCCGAGCCTGTCCATGCATTCGGGGCTGTCGGGGCTGAGACCCGGGTGGTACTCCGCCATGCGTCGCGCGTCGCGGAGGATCTGGGGGAAGTAGAGGCACCGCCGCCCGATGTCGCGCTCTTCCTTGCGCAGCATCATCTGCTCGGCCTTGCGTGCGGGATCCCGCCACACGGCGTTGGACGAGACGATGGAGTAGGACGGCGCTTCGTGAACGGTATAGCGCAACGGCAGCGCGAGGCCGCCAACCGGGGCTTCGATGCCGGTGTCGCGGATATACGCCAAGCACTCGTCGTAGGTTCGGAACGCGAGCCCCCACTGGGTCTCGATGGGCCCGGGCGGCGCCTTCTCGATCATGTCGATGACCGCTTGGCCCTCGCCGGTGGCAATCTGGTCGAATGCCGCTTGCGTCGCAGCGGCGGTACCCGCATCGCCATCCTGGTCCAACGACATGTAGGACAGACCGCCGTTGTCCGCGATGGGTGGTGGCTGCCCCGCAGTGAGTTCGAACGCGGGGATGTAGGCAGGGGGTACGTTCTCCGTGAACCCCCGACTCTGGTTTGCGACTTTCGGTCGGCCCATTGGCATGCCCCGGACGATAAACCCCCGATTATGGCAGATGGGCCGTGCTTGGTGGGCGCGGTCGTCGGCTGTTTGGGTGCGCCAGGGAAGGTCTGACTAAGACCTTCCCTTGATCAGAACGTTCCTAGTGGATGCCCGACTCCTCCGAGAGCTCCTTGTTGAGCTCGCCGACGACCTGCTTGGCATCGCCGAACAGCATCCACGTCTTGTCGTCGAAGTAGAGGCCATTGTCGATGCCGGCGAAGCCGGGGTTCTTCGACCGCTTGATGGCAAAGATCGTACGCGCCTGGCTCGCCTCGATGATCGGCATCCCGTAGATGGGGCTCGACTCGTCCTGATTGGCAGCGGGATTGACGACGTCGTTTGCGCCCACCACGAGGGCCACGTCGCATTGCGGCATGTCCCGGTTGACGTCGTCCATCTCGACGAGATCGCTGTACGGCACGTCCGCCTCCGCGAGGAGCACGTTCATGTGCCCGGGCATCCGGCCCGCGACCGGATGGATGGCGAAACGCACGGTGACTCCCCGCTTCTTCAGGTGCTCGTAGAGCTCGCGCAGACGGTGCTGCGCCTGGGCGACCGCCATGCCGTAGCCGGGGATGATCACGATGTTCCTGGCCTGCGCCATGATCTGGGCGGCGCTTTCCGGCGTGTCGGCCTTGTACTCGCCTTGCTCGGCCCCCTCGGGCACAGTCTGTGGGGCCGAACCGAAGGCGCCGAACAGGACGTTGAGGTACGACCGATTCATCGCCCTGCACATGATGATCGACAGGATCAGGCCACTCGATCCATCCAGCGCGCCGGCCGTGATGAGCAGGTTGTTCTCCAGTACGAAGCCCATGGCCACGGCCGCGAGACCGGCATAGGAGTTGAGAATCGCGATCACCGTGGGCATGTCGGCACCACCGATCGGCACGATCAGAAGGACGCCGAACATCAACGCGATGACGATGATGGCGGGAAACAGCAGCCCCGCGGCCGGCGCCGCTGGATTGAGCACAAGCCACGTGCCGATCGCGATGGCGACCGCCAGCAGGGCGATGTTGGATACGTTCTGCAGCGGATACGTCACGGCCCGCTGCGGCACCCACTTGAGTTCCTGCAGCTTGCCGGCAGCGAACAGGCTGCCGGTGAAGGTGATGCAGCCGAGAATCACCTCGGCGATGATCGCCGTCATGCGGAAGGTGGTCAGCTCTTCCGGGCCTTCGGCGAGCCACAGGTAGTACTTGCCAGTGCCGACGAGCGCCGCCGCGAGACCGCCGAACGCATGGGACAGAGCCGTCCGTTGCGGCGCTGCCGTCAGTGCCACCCGCGACAGCGGATAGCCGACCGCGATGCCGGCGACGACGGCGAGCAGCATCCAGCCGTGGTTGACGACGAACGGTTGCGCCCAGGTGGCCAGGATGCCGAGGAGCATCGCTCCGGCACCGGCCAAGACGCCCCGACGCGCCGTTTCGGGTCTGTTCATCCAATGCAGACAGAAGATGAACAACGCCGTCGCCGTGAGGTAAAAGAGCTCTACGAACCCCGGGCTCACGGCGACTTGTCCCGCTTGAACATCTTCAGCATGCGGTCGGTGATGAGGAATCCACTGACGATGTTGGTGACCGACGCGAACAGCGCGATGCCGCCGAGCAGGCGAATCATCGGCGGGTAGTCGGGCCCGGCGATGAGAATGGCACCGACGACGGCGATCGCCGAGATCGCATTGGTCATCGACATCAGCGGCGTGTGCAGCAACCGCGACACGCGCCGAATCACACCGAGCCCGATGAACGTGGACAGCAGGAAGACGATCACCATCGGCCAGTAGTCGACCCCGCCCGCATCGCCGGAGGACGATGCGGCCTCGGCCACGGTCGCGGGTTCGGACTGGATGGCTAGGGTGACGCCGGTTGCGCCGACGGCCAGGGCAAGTGCCGTGATGGCCCACCGGGGCAGGTAACGACGTCGGGTCATGACACGCTCTCCGTGGCCAGGGCATCGCGCGTACGCTCGTGCACGACCTCCGCGTCCTTCGTGATCAGGCAGCCGGCCTGGATCTCGTCTTCGAGGTCGACCTCGAACTCACCCTCGTTCGAGAACGTCGAGATGAATTGGGTCAGGTTCCTGGAGAACAGCAGACTCGCGTGTTCGGGCATCGTCGCCGCGAGGTTCACCGGCGCCATGATGCGCACACCATCCAAGTCGACGGTTTCGCCCGGCACGGAGACCTCGCAGTTGCCGCCGCCGTCGGCGGCGAGATCCACGATGATCGAACCCGGACGCATGGAGCGCACCATCTCCCGGGTGATGATCTTCGGTGCGAACACGCCACCGATCAGCGCGGTGGTGATGACCACATCGGATCTCGCCACCTCGTCGATCAGCAACTCGCGCTGCCGCTGTTGATCCTCGGGGCTGAGTTCCGCCGCGTAGCCGCCGCCGGCGGAGGCGTCTTCGGCAAGTTCGATGCCGACGTACCTGGCGCCGACGCTTTCGACCTGCTCCTTGACTTCGGGCCGCACGTCGGTCGCCGTCACCATCGCTCCCAAGCGCTTGGCCGTGGCGATCGCCTGGAGACCGGCCACGGCGGCACCGATGACGAAGACGGTGGCCGGGAACACCGTGCCGGCGGCCGAACTCAGCATCGGCAGATACTTGGGCAGCTCGACGGCCGCGAGCAACACGCCCTTGTAGCCGCTCATGCTGCTCATGGACGACAGCGTGTCCATCGCCTGGGCGCGCGTCGTTCGTGGAATGGCATCCGTCGAGAAGGCGATGGCACCCCGTTTCGCGAGCGCGTCCATCGCCGGGGGATGTCGCAGAGGCATCAGCGAGCCGACGACGACCGTGCCGGAACCGATCCAGTCGACCTCGGTGCGAACCGGGTCGTTGGTCGGGCAATTGACCTTCAGGAGAATGTCCGCCGAGCCGACGAGCGCCTGCGGATCGGTTTCGATCTGTACATCGACCGCGCGGTACGCTGCATCATCGTACCCGGCCCCTGCACCGGCACCGGATTCGATGGCGACGCTGAAGCCGGCCCCGATCAGCTTCTCGCATGACTCCGGCACCAAGGCAACACGCCGCTCTCCCGGGTGCGATTCGCGCACCACGGCAATCTTCACTCGTCTCCCCTCCCTGCGAGCGTCTCCCGTCGAGACGCCGAAGCTCGCGACACCCACCGGATTCGGATGGGGCCAGACAACTAGCATAAAGGCGATGTTTGGTTTCGGTCTAGACTCTGTACTGGCTCAGTACCTTTGGCACTGGTTGGTCAGGCAGCCTCCAAGGCGACAAGGTACTCGTTGGGGGTTTTGTGTGCGAGCGCGGCGTGCGGTCGTTCGTAGTTGAAGAAGAACTCGTACCTGGCGAGGTCGCGGCTGACGTCCGCGACGGTCAAGGGGCCGTCGTAGAGGCTCCAGAACTCGGCTCTCGCCGAGCGGTTGGTACGCTCGACGACGCCGTTCCACTGGGGTCTGCGCGGCGGCAGGACGTGCAGCGGGACGCCGAGTTGCTCGCAGGTGTCCTCGAACTCGGCCATGAACTCGCCGCCGCCGTCCACCTGGACGGACAGCAGCGGGAACGGCAGCGTGCCGAGAAGGTCCATCAGGAAGCGCCTGGCATTGCCGGCGGTGGCCCGCGAATAGACCCGCGTGACCATGAACCTGGACACCGGACAGACGGCCCGGAACTCCTTCAACGTGCGTCCGTCGCAGGCGTAGGTCATGTGGTCCACCTGCACCAGTTCCCCCGCCCGACGGGCCTTGGAACCGTACTTCCAGCGTCTGGCCCACTTCGCGAAGCGCCGCCGCCGCTTGGGCTTCACCCGCCCCTCGCAGAAGGACGCGCGGCGGATCGCCCCGGCCGCCAGGGCCCGTTCGATGATCCGACCGACGGTGGACACGCTCAGCTCGAGACCCCGGCGGGCCAGCATCGCCTGGATGCGCGCCTTGCCCATGAACGGGTACTTGCGGCGCACGTCCAACACCGCCTTGACGTCCTTCGCCCGGTACGACCGCCGACGGACCCGGTGCGGACGGGTCGACTTCGGCGCCAGCCCGCGCTGGCCGCGCGCGGCCAGCGCGGCCTGCCACCGATACAGCGTGCGTCGGCTGATCCCGAGCTGCTCCAAGGCCACCGCCTCGCCGCATCCCGCCTCCCGCAGTCTCCGGTACGCCTTCAGCGTCCGGTAGCGCTCCGCCGCCCCTTCCGGAATCCGATCGTCGACCTTGAAGCTGCGGTACGATCGCACGCGCATGGACTCTATGTTCATGGTTCGGGTCTCCTTGCCCAGTGGATTGGTCTTCACTGGAGGCTACCCGATCCGGCACCGGCGCGGGGCTACCCGTGTCCGGTGCCGCTCTGGCCGACTATCGCCCGCCGAGTGCCATATGTGTCTGAGCTAGAACAGACTCGTTGAGCGTCGCCAATGTCAGCGGTCAGGTTGCATTTCCCTGGCTTCCTGGCGCGACTTGCCATCGAACGTCGTCAAAATCGCAGGCGGTGTCCGCCGTCGAGATTGAGCACCTCGCCTGTGAAGTATGAACCGGCCCGGCTGCACAGCATCACGGCCACCCCGGCCATGTCCTCCATTCCGCCGTAGCGGTGCGCCGGGATTCTCTGCAGGCTCTGCTTGAACGACTCGGAGTCGGGGTTCTCCCAGGCACCCCGGGTCATTTCGGAGTAGAACCTTCCCGGAGCGATCGAGTTCACCAGAATGTGGTCGTCGCAAAGCGCCAGGGCGAGTTGCGGCGTAAGGTGTTCGAGCCCCTTCTTGCTGGTGGAATACGCCATGACGTGTTTGAAGACTTCACTGGCCGCGACCGAACTGATGAAGATGACGCGGGACGGATCTTCGTCGGTCGCGTTCTTCTTCAGCAGGTCGAGCAGGGCCTGGGTGAGAAACAGCGGCGACCTTAGATTGAGGTCCATGGTCTTGTCCCAATCCTCCACGGTCATCTGCTCGAAGTAGCCACCGGTACCGATACCCGCGTTGTTGACCAGGACGTCGACGTGGTCTTCCTTCTCGTGGAGGGCCGCCGACAGGGCGGCAACACCGTCGAGCGTGGCAAGGTCGCCCGGGATGCCGACGCATTCGCCGCCGCTCATGCCGGTTAGTTCAGCCGCCTTGGCCTGGAGCGTGTCTTCCGATCTCGCCGTGATGTAGACCCTTGCCGCGCCGGCCGCGAGGAATCCCTCCGCCATGTAGCTGCCAAGGCCCGTGGAGCCGCCTGTTACGACGCAGATCTTGCCTTTCATGGAATACAGGTCTTCGATTTTGACGATGCTCACTCTTGATTCCTCGACCGGGTTTGGTTGTGCATGGCGTCCCGGCGCGGGGCCATGGCGCGACGTGTACTTCTGCGGATCAGTGTAAGGTCTCCGGGCCATCTGTACGAGGATCACCCACGCGCTGCGGCGATCGCCCTGGGGCCAATTCCGACAGATCCCCTTCAATCATGGCGATAGCCATGCGCACGAATTCGTCGCGCTCCTCAAGCCAACGTGTTTGCAGGTAGTCCAAAATACCCTTCATCAGTGTTGCACGGTCTTCAGCGTTAAGACCAAATTGGGCTTGGACATAAGCTCGCGCATACTTAGCGTAACCGGCAAGGTCTGAACTCCGTAGTTCCTTTCGGACTTCCTCATCATCGTGATACAGGGAAGAGTAATAGGCTTTCCTTTGAGTAAACACGGATGCCTGATGGTCGATCGCTCGCTGAACAGACTCGTTTTCGCTTTCAACCAAGGGTCTATGGTTCTTGAAGACTTCCTGGGCAGCCGCTTGGAACTGCTCCTGGGTTTTCGATTCCTCGGCAGCTCGATCCAATGCAATGTCCATTTCCACCGAAGACCTCAGCAATAGGTTTGACGCTTCGTAATCTTCATCGGAAGCCGCTACAATTTGATCGTAAAGCTCTGGATCAAGCCCACGTCCTTGTTCATCAAGGGCAGCTAATTCATCCAACCTGAGGGCGATAACCACGGCTGGAACCTCCTTGATAGCTTTCGCTTGATCCCTACGATATCGTTCAAGAATGCGACCGTATGTTCGCTTCTTGACCCGGGTTTGGTTGGCTTTGAGTTTGTCCAGGCTTTCGTTAAGGTAACCTTCCGCCGCCCTTTGGTAAGCAAGCGTCCCTATACCGTACTCTGCTTGAAGCGCTCGACGCTGTTGTTCCCAGGTTGCATCAAAATCTTCCATACTCTGCTGGAACCGACGGTCTTGCGCTTGGTAATTGAGGTTTGCAAGAGTTGAGGTAAGTCCCTGAACGGCATCGCCAAGAGATCGATCACTCCCGTCGCGCGCGGCCGCAGGGGCTGCTACCAGCAGACAGGCCGCAATTGCAGTCAATACCTTCGTCATGCTCTCACCCTCCCATCGAGTCAAATGTGTGGCCCCAGCTGCATCTCGTCTCAATCCAAGTCGACCTCCAATGCAAGCGCTGGAAGGGCAGCGTTGGTGCCAAGGATATCAGGGATTTTCGTGGCGCGTTGCAAGGGCGACCTGACAGGGGTCTCCTCATCACCAGGCTCTTTCATAACTCAGGCATCCGATGAAGCGAGGCGACGGTACCATTGCCATCGACCTCGTCGACGGTGAGCGTCTCTGCGACCTCCTGAAGGACAATCGTCTCGGTGTCGAGACTGTGGAGGGTGTCAGGATTCACGAAGATTGGTTCAAGATTGACTGGGGTGTGACTGTCTATGTGCAGAACGCGCTGCAGGAGGTGGGGCTGATCGAGTACCTCCCCGCCAACACCAACACCGGTCAGGCCGTCGGCGCGCTGACCGAAGCCCGCCAATTCGGCGTGCAGCTCCGCTGGCGACCGCAGCAGCTTTAGTCGTTCTGTTCAACACGCGTTTGGTGCAATGCCAAGTGCGTGCTCAATGTACGGTCCTTTGCCTGGTTCGGTCACCTCATCGAGTTGCTCGCGTCGCTTCCGGGGTGACAGTGATCGTTGACGCACGCTGACCCTAGGTGTAACTTTGATTACGAAGTTATATTGTTTACAGATGTTCCAGTGCCGGTCATACGCGTTTCCGACCAAACGATCCAACGCCTGAAGACTTGGGCCGAGCCATTGCAGGACACGGTTGATTCAGCCTTGTCGAGAGCCTTGGATGCCGCCGAGGCGAAACGGGAGGCCGACCGCTCGCGGCCGCGGAACGACCGAGGCAGGGAGGAGCATTTGGATGCGTTTGTCGAACATCTGCTTGCCATGCCCGACGTCGGCGAGGATGGTGACTTCGATCGGGACTCGTCGCCGCCGCGCGATGTCGAGCTGTGAGCTTTCTCTTGGACACGAACGTCGTGTCGGAACTGCGCAAGCGTGGCCGGGCAAATCAATCGGTCGTTGCCTGGTTTCGCCCACGCAGGCGCGAGGAGCTCTATATTAGTGTTCTCACCCTCGGTGAATTGCGACGTGGCGTCGAACGGGTACGAAGACGAGATCCAGCCACGGCCGACGTGTTGGAAGACTGGCTAAGGCGAACGTCGATCGAGTTTGGCGACCGGATCATCGCGGTCGACGAAGACATTGCGGATCGGTGGGGCAGGCTCGGCATGCCCGATCCCGTTCCCGCAGTGGATGGGTTGATCGCTGCCACAGCACTCGAAAGAGACTTGGTGGTCGTGTCGAGAGACCGGAAGCACTTCTCCCGGATCGGCGTGCCGCACCTGAATCCCTTTGAAGCGCCGGCACGTGCGTGACGACCGACTCGTGCCCGCATCAGTCACGATCGATTTGCCCCGTCCCTTGTAGTGGCCGAGGCTAGACGACCGCGCGCAGGGTCTCGGGTAGGTCCTGCCAGACCTCGTCCGAAAGCCTGGGATTGCGGAAGTAGGGGATCCAGCGGTAGTGATAGTTGAGATTCAGGCAACGCCGGCACCTGCCGAGGGTGAAGTTGGGACCGTGTCCATGCCATAGCAGTCCATCGAAGACGACGATGTCACCGGGGTCCATTACCACGGGAACGGCGCTCTCCATGTCGGGTGCTTCATCGCTATTCCACTTGTGACTACGGGGGATGACACAGGTTGCTCCGACATCCTCGGTAAATGGGTCGAGCGCGAGAAGCGAATTGCAGATGATCGGTCGGTGTGGGCGGGGGACAGGTACCCGGACGTCACGGTGTAGTGACCTGATGTCCTCGCGCGGCGCGGCGTCCTTTATCATGATGTTGCAGACGATTCCCGGATCCGACGGGGCCAGGGAGGAGATGTACTCGGTCAGCTCATCATCGTGGGGATACGCCGAGGCCCGGGATGGATTCAGCACGCCGTTGACGATGTCGAGCAGAACCGGATGGATGATGATGTCGTCGAAGGCTCGGCTGACGCCGAACGTGCCCTTGTGCATGCGGCCTACTATCGAGCCGCCATCGACGCCCTTTGCTTCAATCGGGATGAGCAGCGCTTCGGCATCTTCCTGAAGACGTCGCAATCTCTCGCCCGTCACCAGCCGAGGTATGACGGCGTAGCCGTCCCGGTCGATCGCGGCGATGGCGTCTTCGACCATTCGCTGTTCCCCCTAGATGGGCCGGTCACCGCTGATCGTGATGCGCTCGACCACACGACGCTCGGGGTGGAAGTCGGCCACCGCATAGTGCTGCGTGCAGCGATTGTCCCAGAAGGCGATCGAGTTCGGTTGCCAACGGAAACGGCACTGGTATTCGGGGACCGCGGCCTGCCGGTATAGGAACGCCAACAGTTCATCGCTTGCCGACGGTTCCAAGCCGACGATGCGCCGGGTGAAGGCGGTATTCACGTAGAGGCTCTTGTTGCCGGTCTGGGGGTGTCGTCGCACCACCGGGTGTTCCGGATCCGGGAATTGACGGCGGAACTCGTCACGATCGGTGACTCCCCGCTGTCGCATGGCCATACCGATCCAGGCGGATGGCCAGCCGTGCACCGCGTAGGCGCCGTCGATGCGCTCCTTGATGTCGTCGCTGAGCCCTGCATAGGCGGCCTCCATGTCAGCGAAAAGCGTATCGCCGCCGACAGTCGGGATTTCCCTCGCGCGCAGAATCGAGCCGAGGGGCGGTTCGAGTTCAAACGACACATCCGAGTGCCAGACGTTGTTGCGGGCCCGGTGTTCGTCGTCTTCCTCGATACGAATCACTTGTGGGTGGGCGCTGCCCACTTTGGCGGTAGGATGCACCTCGAGTTCGCCGAACCAGGCCCCTAGGCGCTTCTGATCCTCGATGTCGATATCCTGATTCCTGAAGAACAGGACCTTCCATTTCAGCAGTGCGCGCTCAAGGTCACGCATAGTGCCCGAGGTCAGCGTGCGGCTGAGATCTATGTCGCCGACTTCAGCACCGAAGTTGGGCGTGAGGGGGGTTACGGTGAATGCGGTCATGTGGGCTCGGTGCAGTTCGCCCAACAGGCTATGTCGAGGCAAACGAGAAAAGCAAGGAGGCACCGCTGAAGACGGACTGCGACCGTCGTCACAAGGCCCTCGCCAACGCCCTGCCGTACTTCCGCGAAGGCGACGCCATCCCGCCCGGTCGCGATCTGCGCGTCGCCGACGACAGGGGCAGCATCCGGGCGGTTCTCTACCTGCTGTTACGCGCCTGGCCGTACATCAGACCGCAGGTCTACGGCCGCTGGTGGGTACCCGGCAGAGGTATCGAGAACACAGTGGCCGAAGCCGTAGCGGGCCGGGGCTATGGGTTCGGCTACGTTCCGCCGCTGGTTACGGCCGTCGCCATAGGCAGTCCATATCTCGGCTACGTTCCCGCGAGTCTCGCGTATCCCTTCAATCTCCTCTATGCCGCCATTCTGGGCATGGCGCTCTGCGCATGGCCCGTTGCCTTTTCGAAAGGCAATGTTCAAAAGGCCTTCGCATTCGCCCTGTTGGTATTCGGTGTGGCCGCCAACGCGGTGGCAGCCGCGTACGTCGAAGGCGCGGCCGACGGCTGGTATGCCGGGGCCGTCACCGGCACGTGCCTGCTGGGCTGGATACTCCAGTTCGGCGTCGACGACTCCGCGGGTGGCGTGCGCATTCGCTGCCGGGTTCGGGTCGCGTCGCACATGGTGTACTGGTACGGCTACGTGGCCCTCGAGGGCATCTTCTTTCTCGTCATGGGACTGTTGGTGGCGGACCTGCTCAACCAGTCCATTCTCCAGACCGACCCGCTCGACCCCGGCCGGGCGGAACTCTTCGGTGAACCCGGGATGTCCCGCGATGTCACGGCGGAACTCACGCCGGGGCAGCGGATGGTTCTGATCTGGAAGGTGGTTTTGATCGAACTCGCGGTCTTGATGCCGCTTCTCCTGCTCGGACCCTTCATCGAGTACTACCGAACCTGGTTCATGCAGAACATCGAGCAGGACCTGCGCCTTGCCCTGGCGGATCGTTGGCAACGCCTGTCGCTCAGGTACCACGGCGACCACCGCACGGGCGATTCCATCTTTCGCATCCAGGTTGACGCCAGCGAGGTGACCGGCGTCCTGGACCTCCTCATGGGGATCTCGCGGGGAACCATCCAGTGCCTTTTCCTGGTGGTGTTGGTGACGCTGCTGTCGCCGTGGCTGGGCTCGATCGTCCTTGCCAGCTTCGTCCCCATGGTCATGCTGGCGTACTGGGCCATGCGCAGGTTCCGCACGCGGAATCTGGTCACGCGCATGGCCAACGCCGACCTGACCTCCAGGGTACAAGAGGCCTTCCGCGCCGTTCGTCTCAACAAGGCCTACGGCGTCGAAAGGCGATCGCAGGACCGCTTCGAGGCGGACTCCCTGATCGCCTTCAACGCCGACTACCGTCAAACCCGCGTGCATACGGTCGTCGGCGTGGCCATGGGCCTCATCTACGGCTCGCTCATATTGGCCGGCACCGTCCTGATGGCTCTATGGGCGAACGCGGAACGCCCGACGTTCGCGAACGAACTGATCGCGCTCGCTGGTTTCTCGTTCGTGGTGTGGAATCTGACCGCCTATCGATGGGCGCAGGGCAAATTCTCCGAGGCGTCCACTCGTATTCCGAAGCTCGTGGACGCGTGGGGTGGGGCGCAGGTGATGGCCATGGGCCTGCGCCGCGCATTCGAAATCCTCGACCTGGAGTCCGAGGTCCAGGACCGACCCGACGCAGTTCCCCTCGACGACTACTCGCGGGGGGTGCGCTTCGACAACGTCGCGTTCGCCTACGGGGAGGATCGGCCCGTGCTCGACGGCATCAGCTTTTCCGCGCGGCCCGGCACGGTCACCGCCATCGTCGGCCCTACCGGCGCCGGCAAGACGACGCTGATGAATCTGCTGCTGCGCCTATACGATCCGGACGAGGGGTCGATACTCGTCGACGGTCGAGACCTGCGCGACTACCGGGTGGACTCGTTGCGCGCCAACATCGCCGTCGCGCTGCAGGAAAACGTGCTCTTCCGCCTATCGGTCCGCGACAACATCCGCTACGCCGCCCAGGATGCGAGTGACGAGGCCGTCTACGAGGCCATTCGGCTGGCGTGCATGGAGGATTTCGTCGATGGGTTGCCCGAAGGGCTCGACACCGTGCTCGGCGACCGGGGCGGCAGGTTGTCCACCGGTCAGCGCCAACGCCTGTCCATAGCCCGCGCCGTGGTGCGCGGCACGCCGATCCTCGTGCTGGACGAACCGACCGCGGCCCTCGATGCCGAGACTGAACACCGCGTCTTGTCGAACCTTGCACAATGGACCGCCGGACACGTCACCGGAACAGGTACCCGCACGACTCTGCGCACGGTCTTTCTGATCACCCACCGGATTTCGACGATACGCCGTGCGGACAACATCCTCTATCTCGACGGCGGCCGCATCGTTGAGAGCGGCAGTCACGAGGCCTTGATGGGCATTGCGGCGGGCCGGTACCGAGCGTTCGTTCAATCCGAGGCGAACTTGGTCGCCCACGGCAGGGACGACCGCGACGATGTCTGACGACGAACGACGCTTGGCCGGGGAAGGCGGCCCCAAACGGACGCGGCGCTTCCAGGGAGCCCTGCGCGCCCTGCGCGAGGACGAGAAGGCGCTCGACGAACGCGCGAGTCTCGCCGACCGCGAGACCGACATCGACTACCGCCAGACCTTCCGGATCATCGGCCGCAGTGTGCTGTTTCTGAGGTACGTGTGGCTTCGCTACGCCATCAGCTTCGTCAGCCACTTGATTCCCGAGAACCTTGCCCTCGTCCTGGCCCCGTGGATGGGCAAGATCATCATCGACCACGTGGTTCTCGGCGCGCCGGTCGAGGACGTGACCGGCTATCCGTCGTTCCTGATCCCGGTGGTCGGGCTGCTCGAAGGCGCGACCGCAGGGTCGATCATGGCCTGGATGGCCCTGCTCACGGTGGTGGGTCTGCTCGCCAGGCTTGGACACCGTTATGTGATGGCGCTGTTCGACATTCGAATAGAGCAGTCCATCGTTCACCTGGTGCGCTCGCGCCTCTTCGGCAGCGTCCAGTCCCTGCCCATGACCAAGCTGGACGACCAGCCCATCGGCGATTCCGTGTACCGGGTGGTGAACGACACTGGTGTGATTCCCGGCATCATTTCCACCGTGGTGCAGCAGCCGATCTTCGCCGTGGCCACGTTCGCGGTGGCCCTCGCGACCATGCTCAGCGCGTATCCGGATTCTCCCGCCGTTGCCTTTTTCGCCGTGGGCGCGCTGCCGATCTATCTGCTCGTGATCGCGCCTTTCGCCCGCATGCTGCGACGGCGCGCGCAAGCCATGCTGGCATCCCAAAGCGCCTTCACCAGCAACATCGAGGAAGGCATGGACAACATGCTGGCGGTGCAGGGTCTCGGCGCGAGGAAGACGGAACAGGAACGATTTCGCCAGGACAGCGCCGAGTCGTTCAGGCGCATTCGCTACAGCGGTCTGGCCCAGGGTGTGGTGGCAACGCTTCTGGAGGTCGCCAGCAAGTTCCTCGAATGGGGCTTCACCATATTCGTCGTGTCCTGGGTGGTATTCGGCGACCTCTCCGCAGGCGACTACGTCGTCGTGATCGGCTACTTCGCCGCCATGCGCGAACCCGCCCAGGGGCTGGCGAAATTCTGGATCGACATTCAGACCGATGCCGCCAGGGCCCGCCGGGTGTTTGCCATGCTCGACCTGCCGCCCGAAACCCAGACCCGGGGCCTCGAGTTGGGGCCAATCGAGGAGGACGTGTCGTTCCGCCGGGTCGGCTTCTTCTACCCGGATGGCCGACGTGCCCTCGAGGAGGTGACGTTCGACGCGCACATGGGACAGATCGTCGCGGTTGTCGGACCTACCGGTGCCGGGAAAACGACGCTTGCGTACCTGATTCCGCGCTACCACGCGGCGAGCGAAGGCCAGGTCCTGATCGACGGACGCGACGTCAACGACGTGACGACCGACAGTCTGCGCGGACAGATCAGCTATGTGTTCCAGGAAACCCAGACCACGGTCGAGTCGATCCTCGAGAACATCCGGTTGGGCAAACCGGACGCCACTACCGAAGAGGTGGAACGGGCCGCGCGAACAGCGGGAATTCACGACTTCATCGTCTCGTTGCCCGCTGGCTACGAGACTATGCTGGGCACGTCGAGCAGCAAGCTGTCGGTGGGCCAGAAACAGCGCATCGGAATTGCCCGTGGCCTGTTGAAGGACTCGCGCATCCTCATCCTGGACGAACCGACATCGGCCCTTGACCCCGAGACCGAGGAGCACCTCGTGAATGCGCTATTGGAGGCGGCGAAGGACCGCATCGTCATCGTCATCGCCCATCGCCTATCGACGGTGGCCATCGCCGATCGGGTCGTGTTCCTCGATGCGGGCCGTGTACTAGAGCATGGCACCCACGCCGAACTGATGGCTCTCGAGGACGGCAACTACCGCAGGTTCGTGGACCTGCAGACCACACCTGTGGATTGACGAGGGACCGGAGGGGACGCCCTTGTGGCGTCCGCTCGACGCGTCGTTCCGTGATTCAACCCAAGCGTCCCGCGCGGCCTGGTGGGCGCGATAGGGTCGCCGCAACGAGTTTTCGGGTGACGTTCGGCGTCCTTGCCCTATTCGCGCGGAATCTCCATTTGCTAGTCTCGTTCGGAACACCAGTGGGGAACCGGAATGTACCGATCGAATTGTCAGAGGCGACGCACACCGCGGATCGTCACAAACGCGGGAAAGATGATCCTGGGCCTCGCGGTCCTGATGTTCTCGACCGTCGCCCTTGCCGAGTCCAGGCCCAACGTCATTCTGCTCATGGCCGATGACATGGGGTGGGCGCAGACCGGCTACTACGGCCATCCGGTCATGAGAACCCCGAACTTGGACGCCATGGCGCACAACGGTCTCAGGATGGACCGCTTCTATGCCGGGGCACCCAGTTGCACACCGACCCGGGCGTCGGTGATGACCGGTCGGACCAACGACCGAACCGGTGCGTTTCGCGTCGGACACGCGATCAACAAACAGGAAAAGATGCTCTCGACGGCCTTCAGGGACGCTGGCTATTCAACGGCCCACTTCGGCAAGTGGCACCTGAACCGGGTCGGGCCAGAAGGACACCCGCTGCCGCTCGACGATCCCCACAATCCAGGTGAACTGGGTTTCGACTACTGGCTGAGCGCAACCAGTGGTTTCGACCGACCCGGGTTCGAGTTGAGCCGCAACGGCGTGGTCGAACAGTTCGAGGGCGACGGCTCGGAGGTCATCGTCGCCGAAGCGTTGAAATACATCGCGACCCAGGTCGCCGAGCAGAAACCCGTGTTCGTCGTCATCTGGTATTCGGCGCCCCACGGTCCGTGGACGGCCTCCGAGGAAGACATCAAGCCCTTCCTCGGGGTGGTCGACCGAACGTCGGCGCATATGCATGGCGAGATTGTCGCCATCGATCGATCCATCGGTCACCTGAGACAGGAACTAAGAGGTCTCGGCATCGCGGACAACACACTGGTCTGGTTCACCAGCGACAACGGTGGCACGCCCAACATCGACTATCCGTCGAACTGCAGTGCCGAGTTGGATCCCGACCTAAGCAGCGATGAAGCCAAGGCGCTTGGCTGTCATCGCGGTGTCCGACCGGACAGCACCGGTCATCTGCGCGGCTTCAAGAAGGACTTCTACGAGGGCGGACTGCGAATGCCGACCGTCGTCGAGTGGCCGGCGGGGATCGAACCACGGGTAACCAACTTCCCCTCGGGTACCGTGGACATCTTCCCGACGCTGATCGACGTGGCGGGGCTCAGCCCGGACTCCATCAACAAGGTCCACGATGGCATCTCGCTGGCGCGCGTCTTCGAGTCGGAGCCGGCACGACGCGATCAACCGCTCGGCTTCAGGGCGAGCGGTGGCAGGATGTGGCTGGACAACGACTGGAAACTCGTCAAGAACGTCACCTACCAACCTGGCGGCGACGGCATCGAGGAACCCTATGAGTTGTACAACGTCATCGGCGATCCGAAAGAGGAACAGAACGTGATCGGCCTGTATCCGGAAATCGCCGGACGCCTACTCGAGCAACTGGATGCCTGGAGCCTTTCGGTCAGTCGCAGCGCCCTGGGCGCCGACTATCCCGAAGGCAAGGTTCTTCCGTCGGGACGAGAACCCGATCCCGAAATCGATGAGCGCAGACGCATACATGCGGAGGAATGGGCAGCCGAAGTGGCCGCCGCGAAACCTCGTTGAGCCAGTCAGTGGACGTTGAAACCCTGCGACGGGATCTGCAGGCCAACAATGGGATGCCGGGGCTCGAGATCCTGCGCCCCGACGAGGTCGACGCGGCGGTGCGAATCTTCCGCCGGGACGGCTTCGTCGTGGTCCGCGACGTGCTCACCCCGGATCAGGTCAGGTTTCTGCGGCGCGGCTGCGAGCGTGAAGCCGAAGCGGTGGTCGCGATGGTCCCCAACGACGCCATCCGTAGCCGCAACCGCTACTCGTGGGGCAGCGCGAGCCTGACGAGCTCCGTCCTGCACCGGGAGGAGTGGGTCATGTTGGTGGACCTGCCGACGCTCACGCCCATCGCCACTGCGATCTTCGGCTCCCCCGACTATCACCTACGACGGGCCGCGGGCGACTTCTGCCTGCCCGGTGCGATGTACCAGCGCCTGCACGCGGACATCGGCGACCGCGTGGACGGGTTCTTCGACCCACGCGGCATTCTCTCGATCCGTGACCTCCCGGTCCCGGTCGTCTGCTGCAACTTCCTCGCCCAGGACTTCACGAACGTCAACGGACCGACCCGGCAGATTCCCGGCACGCAGAACTCGCGGGAGCAGATCCCCGATCTTGACGAAGAGCCGCTGTGGATGAAGTACTCGACGGTCTGTCCGGCACCGGCCGGATCGGTGCTGATCCGAGACGTCCGCGCCTGGCATGGCGGCACGCCGAATCTGTCGAGCGAGATGCGTGCGATTCCGAATGCCGTCTTCCTGGCTCCGTGGTTTCATGAACGCCAGCTACCTTCGATGCCTCGCGAAATGTTCGATCTGTTGTCGGAACACGGGCGTCGGGTCTGCGAGGAGGTGGTCACCGATGCCCCCTTGAAGACCGGGTACACCTTCGACCCCGCGCACAAGCGGAAGTTTGCCTGAGCCGAAGGCATTCGGCGGGTCGTCGACCTCGCCTGACACTCCTGCGGCATCAAACGTGGCGACGCACCGGGTAATCGGTAATGCGATCAAGCAGCCGCATCCAAACAGCATCCAAACGCGGATCGCTACCCTTTGGGTAACGCGCTGGTTACCATGGCGCGGTGGCCCAAGTCATGGAGTATGTCGACGCGCGCGGCCGCCGGCCGTTCGGGCGTTGGTTCGATCGCCTCGATAGTCAAGCGGCGATCAAGGTTACGGCGGCGCTGGACCGAATGGGGCGCGGCATTCTGTCTAATGCGAGGGGCGTCGGCGCGGGGGTTTGGGAGTATCGGATCGACTCTGGTCCGGGCTACAGGATCTACTTCGGGCAGGACGGGGAGACGTTGATCGTGCTGCTCGGTGGCGGGACCAAGAGGCGCCAGCAGGCGGACATCGAGACAGCAAGACGGCTTTGGCGGGACTACAGACGCAGACGGCAGGAGGAATGAGAACGATGGCATTGACCCGGGACTTCAAGGTGACGGTGCGGGAGAGACTCGAGCGCGATTCGGCTTTCCGGGAGGCGCTCCTAACCGAGGCCGTCGACTGCCTTCTGGCCTGCGACGTGGAGACAGGGAAATCGCTGCTGCGCGACTACGTCAATGCGACCATCGGATTCGGCGAACTCGGCGGACTGACAAGCAAGTCGCCCAAGAGCCTGATGCGCATGCTCAGTACGACCGGCAATCCTCACGCGCGAAACCTGTTCGAAATCATCGATTGTCTGCAGCAACGGGAAGGCGTGCACCTTAAGGTCCAGGCAGTACGTTGACTGGGGATGTGGCTGCGTCCGGGCCTTCCGGGGCTGGGACAAAAGAGGAGACGAATGCACACCTTGAATTGGCTGACGCGGGACGGTGACACCTTCGACCCCGACCTCAAGAGGAAGTTTGTCTGAGCGGAAGGCATTGGACGGGTTGACCGACCCGCCGGGGTCTGACTGCCAGAGTCCTTGGCGGCGCGAGCCTTACCGGTTCCATCGTGCATCGCGAGGAGTGGGTCATGCTGGTGGACCTGCCGACGCGTCCGGTGCCCGGCGCGCAGACGCGTTCGATCCGTTACCGGTTTCGGAGGATTCATGAGTGCGAAACAACACGATCCGGAATGGTCTGGGCGACACGTTCGCGGCGGATGCCTCTGCGGTGCCGTCCGGTTCGAGTTCGATGGGCCGGTTGCGGTGCTGGAGCTGTGTCATTGCCGACGATGCAGAAAGGCGACCGGTTCCGCGTTTCTGCCCTCGCTGCAGGTGGCACCCGAGCACTTCCGGTTCGTCTCCGGAGAGGAAGCGATCCGATCGATCCGGCTGCCCGTGGAGGAACGCCCGCCGGCGTACACGCATTCGTTTTGCGGTACTTGCGGTTCGCCAACGCCGTTCTTCCATGCAGCGACCGGCCAGTTCGCCCTCCCGGCGGGGTCGCTCGAGGACGATCCCGAATGTGATGCCGTGCGCCATATCTACGTCGAGCACGAGGCTTCATGGTACGGGCGGGTTGAGCCGGCACCGCGCCTTACATCGGCGCAAATCCGGGATCTGCGGCGGTCGGAGGCGAGCATCCGGTAGGGTGGGACGCGCGTGCGGTGGTTGTGGGGGATTTCCTTCGCTGACCCACAGGATCGTCGTTGACAAGAAGCGCCTACACCCAAATCCTATATTTTTGGGCCGGGATAACACGAATGTACGTGAGAGCAGGTCTTGTGGCCGTGTGCGCCGGCTCGGCGATCACGGTCTGCGGCGGCGAGATTCCGGCCGCCGAGGCGGAGTCGGTCGGCATGTCCACCGAGCGGCTGCAGCTGATCGATACGGCGATGCAGCGGCATATCGACGCCGGCAAGATTCAAGGGGCCGTGACCGCCGTGGCTCGACGCGGCAAGGTGGTTCACTTCGAGGCCCACGGGCTCATCGACGACAACATCGGGCGCTCGATGCCGCGGGACGCGATTTTCGTCATGGCGTCGTCGGCCAAGCCGGTGCTCGGCGTCGCGGCGATGATTCTGATCGACGAGGGGCTGATACACCCGAACGATCCGGTCGAGAAGTACATTCCCGAATTCGCGAACATGCAGGTCGCGGTGCTGGCGGATTCGACGGACAAGGACATCGTCCCACCCAAGATTGATCGCCAGAACCCGCCGGCACGTCGGCTCGTTGCCGCAAAGACGCCGATCACGATCCACCACCTCTTGACGCACACGTCCGGGCTTGTCAGCGGCGGCCTGGGCACGCCGGCGAAGAGCAGGGACAAGAGCGCGACGCTTGCCAGCTTCATACCTGCGTTCGGGGATTTGGCGCTGGATTTCCAGCCTGGATCGCACTGGTCCTACGGGGGTGGGATGCAGGTCGTCGCCCACGTCATCGAAATCGTCTCCGGCATGTCGTACCCGGAGTTCCTGCAGACACGGATTTTCGATCCGCTGGAAATGAACGACACGCACTTCAACGTGCCGGCAGCGAAGATGTCGCGTCGGGTCGTCATCCGGGGAGCCGACATGTCGAAGTGGGATGGCGAGTCGAAGTCCGGTGGACTATGGAGCACGGCGAAGGACTATCTCCACTTCCAGCAGATGCTGGCGAACGGCGGCGAACTCTTCGGTCGGCGTGTGCTGAGCCCGGCTGCCGTCGCGACCATGGCCACCGACCACGCGGGCGATCGGTTCGCCGCCTCTCCGAAAAGCCCAAAGGGGATGGGCTTCGGCTATACCGTCTCGATTGTTCTCGACCCGGTCGCGGCGCACAGCCAACGCAGCGCAGGGGCATTCGGCTGGGGCGGCGCGGCGGGTACCGTGTCCTGGACCGACCCGGCCGAGGAACTCGCCGGCGTCCTCATGCTCCAGCAACCGTACGGGGCTGCACGCCGCGACTTCGAAAACGCCATCCGGCAGGCGATCGTCGACTGAGGTCGGTGGACCTGTGGCCACCGCAGGGCGGTATCTGTTCCTGGCGCTTCACCATCCTCGATATGCTGTGCAGCACCTCGGCGACGGCGACCAACATGAGCAGAATTGACCGGATTTGCATTCAGACCTACCGGTACACGCTTGATAACTTTGGGCCTTCCATCGCCGTCTACCAGCGGGGTGGCAAACTCGAACTTACGCGGTTCATCGTCACCATCGACACGGACGATGGTCTATCCGGAAGCTATGCACCGCATTTCGGTGCCACCGCACACGCGCGGGCACAGGTCGAGGAAATGGCTCGGGGTCTCATCGGAGTAGACCCCGAACAACGGGAACGTGTTTTCGAGCGGCTGAAGCTCAGTCACCGCCACTACGACAAGTCCGGCATCGCGGCCATCGATACCGCGCTGTGGGACCTTGCAGGCAAGAAATACGGTGTCCCGATCGCTCGACTGCTAGGTGGATTCCGCGAACGCCTACCCGTCTATGCGAGCACCACGCCGGGACAGCGCGCAGCGGGCGGACTCGACAGCGTGGAGCGCTACGCCGACTTTGCCGAGTCCTGCCAGGCGGCGGGCATTCCGGCGTTCAAAATCCACGGTTTCTTCGACGGCAATCCGAAGACCGAGATCGCCATCATGTCCCGGGTGCGCGAGCGGGTAGGTCAGGACATGAAACTCATGACCGATCCCGCGTCGTCCCTGAGGTCGTTCATGGATGCCGTGGAAGTTGGCCGAGCCTGTGACGACCTGGGCTTCTTCTGGTACGAGGACCCTTACCGGGATGCATCGTCAAGCGCCGTCGCCCACAAGCGGCTGCGAGATTTCATTCGTACACCGTTGCTGATCGCAGAACACATACGCGGGTTCGAGCAGAAGGCCGACTTCGCGCTCGCAGGCGGCACAGACATCATGCACATTGATCCGGAGCTGGACGGTGGCATCACCGGGACCATGAAGCTCGCGCACTTCTGCGATGCAATCGGTATGGAGGTCCAGCTGCACACGGCGGGACCCATGCACCGTCACTGCATGGCCGCGATTGCCAATACGCATTTCTATGAACTCGGCCTGGTACGCCCGGACAATCCCACCAACGGCCTGCAGCCACCGATCTACGTCGACGGCTACGGCGACGAGGTGGGCAACGTGGGCCAGGACGGCTGCGTCCCCGTTCCTGATGGTCCTGGTCTGGGCGTAACCTACGATGTCGATCGCATCAATAGCGGGGAAGTCGCCAGGGTCGAGATTCGCTAGCCAAGCTAGACCTCTTCCCACGAACGCCATGCCGCTGCAGTCGTGCTGATCAACCGCCGCCGCCCAGCACGGCTTGGTACCCCTCGCTCTGCAGCTTCATGAGCACTTCGACGACCTTGGCGGACTGCTCTTCGGTGGGCGTCCGCTGAGGCATACGTGTTGCCACTTCAAGAATCCCGGACTCGGTGGGAGTCAGAAGTTCGCGTGAACGCCCCCATCATGCCCTTGACGTTCTCCATCACCGCGACCCGGGGTTGGAGCTTGCCAAGTACCATCGCGTACTCCTCGTACAGCGACAGCCGCTCAAACTTCGTTGATGTCGTAGTTCGGATTGCCCGCGTTCCTAGCGCGGCCTGCGACCGAATAGGACTGACACGTAGGTCCGCCAAGGAGTACGGCTCTGGTCCCGTGCTCCCTGCGAATCGGATGCTGAACTGACCCGCTCGGTTACCTCGCAACTTCAACGCGCCTCAGTTCTCCCCGGCCGATTCGGCCAGCGGATCGTAGGTGCCGAAGTGCCAGTGGTTGCCTTCGTAGTCGGCGACCGTGAAGGCGTGCGAACCGTACTCCGTGTCGACGACCGGCTGGACCACCCGGGCACCGGCGGCGCGGCACCGCTCGAACAGTTCATCGACTTGGGCGGCGGACTCGGCGGTTAGGCTCAGGGAACCGTGCCGGTGAGGCAGGTCGTAGACGTCGCCCCTCACGTCTCCGAGCATGACCAGCGATCCTCGCCAGGAAAGCTGCGCATGTTCGACCCGCCCGTCGTCGTTACGGACGACGAAGTGCTCGGTGAGCCCGAAGGCGTTGGCGAGCCAGCGAATGGCTTCATTGGCGTCTTCATAGCGAAGGGTTGGAACAAGCGTCTGGTGGCTGGGCATCTGGATGCCTCCGATTGCATCGAGCGGCATCCTATTGGAGGGCTCTGCCGAACGCCAGCGAGCGTGGGGGATCGAGCGAAGTTCGATGACAATGTCGAGCGCGATCGCCGCTCCAAGCGTTGGCTTCTCGAAGCCGGTTGACCGCGTCGCTACTGCATGGGAAGGCGTGGCTCTGGGGCTGAGCTACGCCGCCGATTGACGGGGAGTGACCCTCTTTGTGATTTGCCGCCCCACCTCGATCTCGGCCCGGCGCAGTTCCCACGTCTGCTGATTTGTCGCGCACCCCTGCCGACCAGCCCCGACGCGCCCGACGTTTTCGACGGGTATCCTCCACCACCGTGCCACCGTGCCACCTGCCAGCGAGCGAGCCTTGAGCGACCCCACCGGCCCACCCCGGTTCTCGGCCGCGGTCGTCGCGTTCATCCGGCTCGAGTCCTCCGCCGGCGTCCTGCTGCTCCTTGCGACCGCATTGGCCATGGTCGCCGCCAACACGCCGCTCGCGGGCGCGTACCGCTGGCTGCTGGAGACGCCGCTCGCCGTCACCCTCGGCGGCGTCGGCGTCGACAAGCCGTTGCTCCTGTGGATCAACGACGGCCTGATGGCCATCTTTTTCTTCCTAATCGGGCTGGAGGTCAAGCGTGAGATGCTCGAAGGCGAGCTCTCCTCCGCGGACCGGATCGCACTGCCGGCCGTCGGCGCGCTTGGCGGCATCCTCGCACCGGCGTGCATCTACGCCGTCCTCAACTGGCGCAACCCCGGCGCCATGGACGGATGGGCCATCCCAGTCGCCACCGATATCGCCTTCGCCCTGGCGCTGCTCGGTGCGTTCGGCGCGCGCGTTCCCGTCGCGCTCAAGGCGTTCCTCCTCGCTCTCGCTATCTTCGACGACATGGCGGCCATCGCCATCATCGCTGTCTTCTATGCCGGCGACCTGTCCCTCGGGATGCTGGCGGTCGGTGCGGCTGCGCTGCTTGCGGCCGTCTTGCTGAACCGGAGGCGGGTGACCGCGACCGCGCCCTACGTCCTCGTCGGGCTCGTGCTATGGGTGGCAATGCTCAAGTCGGGCGTCCACGCGACGCTGGCGGGCGTGCTGATCGCATTGTGCATACCGATGCGCGCGGTGGACGGCAGTTCGCCGCTCCGGGACATCGAGACGGACCTCCACGCGCCGGTCGCGTTCGCCGTTCTGCCGCTGTTCGCGTTCGCCAACGCGGGCATCTCGTTCGCCTCCGTCGGCTTGGCTGACTTCGCGAATCCCGTGACGCTTGGCATCGCCCTCGGGCTGTTCCTCGGCAACCCCGCGGGAATAGTGGGCCTGGTGTTTGTCGCGTCCAGGCTGGCCTTGGTGTCGCTTCCGGCCGGCATCACCTGGCTCCGGCTCACGGGTGCGGCGTTCGCCTGCGGCATCGGGTTCACCATGAGCCTTTTCATCGCCGGCCTCGCCTTCGAGCACGCCGGCGGCTCGTTCTGGGCAGCAGACAAGCTCGGCATACTCCTCGGCTCCGCCGCGTCCGCACTGGTCGGCGCGGCCATCCTCGCTGTCGCCCTGCCGGCGGCCGGCTCGGACCCGGACGCTCGCTGAGGTCGCCGCATGCCAGGCGCGCGAATCCGCCGTTTGCTCCCCCGGCCGGGACCGCGACCGTACTGCGCGTCCTGCTGACCCTCCCGCCGACCGCTGCCGCCGTGGCAAAAATTATCATCTGATCAAATTAGATCGGCGAAGTCCTAGACAATCTATGCAAAACAAATGGTTGAAAATACTAGGTGGCGGAAGAGGTATCCGTGGCGAGGGGGTTTCTGGGGGTCGCAAAAGGCATCGGAAGGGTACAGTTAAACCGTTGATTTAGCACAAGATAAACGGGTGTTTCGTCTCTTGTGGTTTCTTTGCGTCGCGTGTACTCTAAGCCCCGTGTGTGGGACCAATTGGGGGACCCAATCATGGCGGGAATCGAACGCCGCCTGAGCGCGGCATTCGTCAGGACGGTCGTTCACAGCGGCAGAGGAGTGGCGGACAAGTACGGGGACGAGCATGGTCTGATCCTTAGGGTTCGCCCGTCGGGCAGCAAGCACTGGATCTGGCGGGGAACCGTTCGGGGGAGGAGGCGGGACCTTGGTTTGGGAGCGTATCCCTATGTGACGCTCGCCGAGGCGCGCGCGCAAGCCTTGGAGTGTCGTCGGCTGGCACGCAGCGGTGGCGACCCTGGGGCGGAACGACCGGGGATCGTAGATCCGGATGCGCCGCGCCCTTCGCGCGCACCTACCTTCCGCCTGGCCGCGGCGGAGGTGATCGACTTTCACCGTCCGACCTGGAGCAGTCCCAAGTCGGCTGCACAGTGGGAGGCGTCGCTTCGCGACTACGCGTTCCCGATCCTTGGCGACAAGCGGGTCGACGAGATCACCTCAGGGGACGTATTGCACGCGCTACAACCGATCTGGAACACGAAGCGCGAGACGGCCCAGCGCACGCGTCAGAGAATCTCCGCGGTGATGAAGGCCGCCGTCGCGGCCGGGCACCGTGCGGACAACCCTGCGGGAGACGCCTTGACGGCGGCGCTGCCCCGGGGCGGACGAGCACAGCGGCACCAGCGCGCCGTCCCGTACGGCGAGGTGGCCGCGGTCGTCGGCACAGTTCGGGGGTCGAACGCCCTGCCTACGACCAAGCTCGCCTTCGAGTTCCTCGTGCTGACGGCGGCGCGGTCCGGTGAGGTGCGGTCGATGGTCTGGGACGAGTTCGACCAGAGCGGGCGACTGTGGGTGGTTCCCGCCGAGCGGATGAAGACGCGTCGGGAGCACCGCGTGCCGCTGAGCAGCGGCGCCCTGGCGGTGCTCGAGAACGCCGGGAGCCTGCGCGAAGGCGATCTCGTGTTTCCGTCGGCGACGGGGCGCGGCATGAGCGACAACACGCTCTCGAAACTCCTTCGGGAACACGGTGTCGACGCCGTACCGCACGGCTTCCGGTCCAGCTTCCGGGACTGGTGTGGCGAGACCGGAAAGCCCCGGGAACTCGCGGAGGCCGCGCTGGCACACGCCATCCGCAACAAGGCGGAAGCCGCCTACGCGAGGACCGACCTGCTGGAACGTCGCCGGGAGCTGATGGAGGACTGGTGCGGCTACCTCGGGTTGGATGCCGATGCCGCCGCCTGAGCGGCGGGTCACTCGTCGAGTTCGAGAAACTGCCGCGGGGAGAAGACGTCGACCGCGCCGTAGCGAGGCGCGGCGAAGTCGCGCCGGTTGCCCGTGACCAGCGCGGACCGGCGGCGGCGGTCTGGAGGTTGACCTCGTCGTCGGGATCGCGCAATCCGAAAACGGTGTCGTCCGGCGCGACGAAGACGGCGGCACGCTCCAGTTCGGCGACGATCCGCAGGAGTCCCTCTCGGTAGGGGGCGTGGCGGGCGCGGACGGCGACGTCGAGGTACTCCCGAACGATGTCGTCGGCGAGCACCACCTCGTGACGGCGCAGCGCATCCATGACCACGCGACCGCAGACTCCGCGGGTGCGGGCCGCCGACACGAGCACGTTGCAGTCGATGACGACCCTCACCCGTCAGCGGCGCGACGGATCCTGCGCGCCTCGGCGATGTCCGCGATGGCGTCGGCCATGATCTCGTCCTCCGAGCGGCGGGCGTCCTCGGGCGTGCGCTCGGTGGCGTCGAGAGCGGCGGCGACCCGGGCCGCGGCGGCACTACGGTCCACGATGTCCTTGGGACGCAACAGGATGCCGTCGCCAAGGACGGTGGCTTCCATGACGTCGCCCTCGCGCAGGTCCAAGCCCCGCCGCAGCTTCGCCGGAATGGTGACTTGGAACTTGGGCTTGACGGTGACCAGGGACATGGGCTGACTTCCACGGCGGTGACAGTGGGATTGTACGACTTTCCAACTCAGATCGGTCGCGCGAATGACGTGAGGAACGCGAGCCGACGCACGCTGGGCCCAGGGCGTTCGGAGAGCCGCGGCACGACGTCGCGGGTGGGCAGGAAGGTGCCGGCGGGAGCGGTATTGACGCCGCGTCGCACGGACTGGCCTACTGCAAGACCATCAACCTCTGATCGGTTCTCGATGTCTTTCGTTCCACCGGCGCTTCGGGAATGACCGAATCCAAACCTCCGGAACCCGGCTGTCCACTACGGGACACGGCGCAGCCGCCTCGCGGCCGAGCATCGGTGGTTCCGAGCGTCAAGCGGGTTCAGGGGTGGTTGTCCGTCGTCTTCACCGGGGGAGCGGCAATCGCCACCGTTGTGGCGACGATGTATCTGGCGAAGACGTATGAGTTGGTACGGCTTGAGTGGCTGGTCGTGCCGGCGCCAGAGGATGTCCATGGCTATTGGGACGAATTCTACGGGAGGGTCGTGATCAGCTGGCAACCTCCCTCCGAGTTCGCGGAGATGGTGCGCGAGTACCGGGTAACAATGGCACCTAGCTCGGGCAGCAACCCGCTTCCGTCGGAGATCGGGCGGATTCCGTCCCTGGGGGACGGGTTCTATCACGCGGAAATTTGCCAAGCTCTGATCTGTAGCTACACCGTAGTTGCCATTGGATGGAATGACCGCCTCGGCAAGACGTCCGCGACAGTTACCTGCGTAGGCGACTGGTGCACGGTCGAAGACGACGCTTTCGAAATGGGGAGATGCCGGAGCGACTCGGACAAGCTTTGCATACGTGAACTGCCGGCTGGAGGAGGCCTTCAATGCAGTCGAGCCGGGTCCACCGTCAACTGTCCGTTCTCGACGGCGCTCAATTCGGAAGAGCAGCCATTCGACGATGAGAAGCAGATTCGGTGGGACGGCAATCGATACATCCTCCCGGGGCCCGACGACTGACACGTGCGCACTCGCGAAGCGAGTTCCCGTCCGCAGCGCCGGAACTCGATTCGAGCCGCCGGCTGACGCGCCAGCGGTCATGTGGTTGGTGAGGCGGACCGGCAATTCAGTACAGCGCGGTGCGGGCCGGGTCCGGCCCAGATGAAATGCCATGGCATCCCGGTGGACCTTGTTGGGCGAGGTCGTGCTAAACGCGCCGTTTTGACACTCTGCGCGACATCCCCCTATCGTATTTCGCCGTCTGGAAGGAAGGCGCACCTCCGCGTTTCCAGTCGCGCCGTGCCCGTGGAGGTCCGGCGGAAGAATCGAGAATGCCGTGTTGCGACGCGGGGGCGAGGGACACGCATCACCCGACGAGGGAGGCGCAGCCATGCCCCAGATAGCGATCTACCGACTGCCGGCGGTGCTGAAAGTCACCGGCCTGTCCAAAGCAACCATCTACCGCCTGCTCGAACGCGGGGAGTTCCCGCGACGCGTCCGGCTGTCGCAACGGTGCGTCGGCTGGCGCGTCGCAGACGTGGACGCCTGGCTGAGCGAGCGCGCGGCCGAGTCCGGCGTGCCGGCGCAGCCGCACACGTCGGCGTAGCGGGGCCGAGCTACATCCGTCTGCCGCGGAACACCACCACGCCCAGCACCTCGGCCTCGTCGGCCTCGACGATCCGCTGGGGCCAGTCCGGGTTGGCCGCCGTGAGGTAGCGCCTTCCCCCTTCCTCGCCGAGCTGGCGCAGGATGGCCGTGCCGTCGCTGTTGCGCACGACAACGAAGCTGCCGGCGGCCGGGACGCGCGCCGGGTCGGCGAAGATCAAGTCGCCCTCGACGAAGCGCGGCTCCATGCTCGTGCCGGAGACGCGCAGCGCGAACGTGTCCGCGCCGCACAGTACGGGGCAGTGCAGGCGCGCCGCGGCGCCGGGGAAGTCCGGCGCGCCGGTCCAGGCGGCGGCCTCGGCCCAGCTGATGAGGGGGCACCGACCGCCGGTTTCCCAGCCTGCGGCCGGGCCCTGGTCGGCCATCGCCGGACGGTCCATCCAGCCTGCCGGCTTGCGCATCGCCTTCTCGAGTTTCGCCGCGAGCCGATCGCCCACGCGGCGGCGCCCACCGCTCGGATACGGCGCGCCCGACCGGATCTGGCTGAGGTAGGCGCCGCTGGTCCCGGCGCGGCGGGCGAGCGCGGCACCCGACCCCGCCTCGGCGACGAGACGGTCGAGATTCGCGAGGCGGACACTGTCGATCTCTCGTGTCACGGGACCGGCGTATAGCGTTTAGCACATGATAAACATAAACATCTGGCGACGATATTGTTCTAGTTGCTAGGTTAATCTCCGTGGAGCTAAACGACTACCTCAGAGCCGCCAGCAAGCGCGAGCGCGCCGATGTCGCCGTCGCGTGCAACGGCTCGACCAACTACCTCTACCAGATCGCGGGCGGGCACCGCCGCGCGAGCGTGTACATGGCGCTGCGCATCGAGGCGGAGACGCGGCGGGTCGCCCGGGGCACCGGGGCCGGCTGGCCGCAGTGCCCTGCGAGACGCTGGTGCGGGATCCCGGCGTGTTCGACGCGGATGCATGGGCAGGCCGGAGAGCTGCGGGATGAGGAACCGCGTCGCGCCGCGCGCCATTCCCCTGCTCGTCGCCGCGGCGGTCGAGACAGTGGGTGGGCAAGCCGCCGAGCGCGGCGCAAGCCGTGCCGTCGAGTCGGTCCAGGCGGAGAGCAGACGTCACGCGGTGACTTGGAGCCTGTCCGAAGCCGAGTGGACGCGCTACGAGGATCTGATGGCCGGAAGGCGGGGCCTGTGGACGCCGGACGCGGATCCGCTGCTGGTTCTCGGCGCGCACGCGCGCACGGACGCGGAACGCCGGCGGTTCGCGCAGGCGTTCGTGCTCGCCGAGCACGAGCGGGTCGAGGGCGAGCTGGCTTTCGAGCGGGCGGTGCAGGCCGCATGGGCGCGTCTGTTTCCGGGGCAGCCCAGGCTGGCCGCGCCGCCGCGAGCCGACCGCGCGGACCGCTACGCGCTGGTGGTGGACCGGGAGTGCGCGGATTGTCGGCGCACGGTGCGTTCCTACCTGGAACGCGGCGCCCCGGTCGACTTCTACGTGCGCGGGGCCGCCGACGACGGCGACCTCCGGGCCTGGGCGTCTGCCATGGGCGTCCAGGCGGCCGAAGTGTTCGGTGGCCGCGCGACCATCAACCACGGCGATGCCGGCCCGGCCGGCCGTTCTCCCGCCGCCTGGGAGCGGCGCGGCGGTCGCTGGTCGGCCGTCGAGTGAGCCTTCGTGCGTTCCGCCCGGCGCTGCTGGGAGTCGTCCTCGTGAGCGGCATCGGCGGCGTGTCCGCGCCGCGGCTGGTGCTGGTCCACGACGCGGGGGGCACGGTGTCCGCGGTGCCTTGGATCGGCCGCCCCGACCTGCCTAAGGAACGGCTGGCCGGGGCGGCGGAGCGCGCCCTGGAGCGGCTTGCCGCGTCGGGGCTGGCCCCGGCGGTAGAGGACGTCGTCGCGTTCCCGGTGGACGCCGCGCCGCTTGTTCCCGACCGGCCCGAGCGGCTGCGCGTTCGCGGCCTGTCCGGCGCGGTGTTCGCGCTGGGGGCCGACGCGGGATCGCTGGCGTGGCTGGACGTCCACGGCGCGGAGCTGCGGCGGCGCGGCGCGACCGGCTTCCTGGTCAGCGCGTCTTCGCCGGAGGTATTGGAGCGGGTGCGCGCGCACGCCGCGCGCCACGGGCTGTCGCTGGACCCGCTGCCCGGCGCGGCCCTGGCCGAAACGTTCGGGGCGTCGTCGTATCCGTTCGTCGCCGAGCCTTCCCCGTGATCGGCGGGCACCCGGTCGAAGCGCTGCTGCGGCCGCCCGCCGAACTGACGGCCGGAGCGGTGTCGCTACTGTGCGGCGCCGCGGCGGCGCTGGGCCCGGAGTACGTCATGATGACGCCCGCCGTCGGTCGGGGCACGGCCCTGGTCCTCGGCGCGGTCGCCTGCTGGTGGTTCGCGCGGGGCTTCCGGATCGTCCGCTACCAGCGCAATCTGCGGCGGCGGCGGCGCTTCGTCATGCCCGCCCGGCGCGTCCCGGTGAGCGGCGACCGTCTCTACCTGGGCCGGGGATTCCGCTGGGGCGAGCGTCACACCCAGCGCCTGCGCGACTGCCGCAGGACCCGGTTCCGCAGATTCGTGGAGCCGGGGCGGCTCGCGCGCTGGGCGCACGGCTGCGCGGCCGACCGCGGCCGGGGCGGCGTCGCGCGCGTCGGCCGGCTGCTCGCCGCCGATGTCCCCCTCAATCCGTTCCGCGCCCCGCCGCCGGTGGGCGGCCTGTCCTGGCTGCACGGCGTCGAGACGCGCGAGGAGCGTGTGAATCTGCCGCTGCGGGACCGGACCGGCCACACGCTGGTGCTCGGCACAACCCAGGTCGGCAAGACGCGGATGCTCGAGGTGGCGGTGACGCAGGACATACGCCGCGGCGAGGCGGTGGTCGTGTTCGACCCCAAGGGCGACGCCGATCTCCTGCGCGCCGTGCGCGATGCGTGCCGAACGGGCGGCCGCGAGGACGACTTCGTGCTGTTCCATCTCGGCTACCCCGAGATCTCCAGCCGCTACAACGGCGTCGGCCAGTTCCACCGGGTGACGGAGGTGGCCACGAGGGTGTCCGGGCAGGTGTCGGGCGAGGGCCAGTCGGCCGTTTTCCGCGAGTTCGTATGGCGGTTCGTGAACGTGGTGGCCCGGGCGGTGACGGCGCTCGGCCAGCGGCCGGACTACCGAACGATCCTGACCCACGTGACGAACATCGACGACCTGTGCCTGTCCTACGCCGAGTCGTACTTCGCGGACCGGCCCGATGTGCTCGAAGCGGTCGAGGCGATCGAGCGCCGGCGGGACAAGGCGCCCCGGCACATGGAGGGCCGACCGCGGCGGCTGGTCGCATTCGAGCAGGCGATGCTGGAGGGCGGGCTCGGCGACGAGGTGCTCGACGGACTGCGCAGCGCCATGCGCTACGAGAAGAGCTACTTCGACAAGCTCGTCGCCTCGCTCCTTCCGCTGCTGGAGAAGCTCACCACCGGCAAGGCGGCGGAACTCCTGAGTCCGGACTACCTGGACATGGCGGACCCGCGCCCGGTCTGGGACTGGCGTCGGGTCGTGAACCAGAAACTCGTGGTCTACGTCGGGCTCGATGCGCTTTCGGACGCGCCCGTGGCCGCCGCCGTCGGCAACTCGATGTTCGCCGACCTGGTGAGCTACGCCGGCGAGCGGTACAAGCACGGGGACTCGCACGGCCTGCGCGCCGGCTGCGAGGCGCCCCGGCACCCGATCGTGGTGCATCTGGACGAGTTCAACGAGCTGATGGGGGACGAGTTCATTCCGCTTCTGAACAAAGGCGGTGCGGCCGGGGTCCAGGTCACCGCCTACACGCAGACGTTCTCCGACATCCAGGCGAAGACGCGCGACGCGTCCAAGGCGCGCCAGGTAAGCGGCAACTTCAATTCGCTGGTGATGTTCCGGGTCAAGGACGTGGACACGGCGGCGCTCCTGACCGATCAGCTGCCGACGGTGAACGTGGTCGAGCTCACGCAGATCGCGGGCTACACGGACTCGTCGGACCCCACCACCGATGTCGACTTCAGCTCCCGGCACGAGGACCGGATCACGAGTTCCACGGCGACCATGCTCGAGCCGCACGACGTGACCAAGCTGCCGAAGGGCGAGGCGTTCGCGCTACTCGAGGGGGGCGTGCTGTGGAAGGTGCGCCTGCCGCTGCCGGCCGGCGGTCGGAAGGACCCGTCCGCGGCGTTCGGCGAACTGACGGCCGACATGGAACGCCGCTACCGTTCGGCCGCGTCGTGGTGGACGAACGGCGACGCGGGCCGGGCCGGGACGACCGGTGGCTGAGGCCGCGCGCGTTCGCGAGCCGGCGCGTCGCGTCGAGCGGCACCGCGGGCGTGTGCGCTCGATGGCGGGGTGCCTTGTCCTGTCGGCGGCGGCCTCGGTGGCCGTGGAGTGGATCGGCATGGTCTGGTGGTGGCCGGACGAGGGCGCCGCGCACGCGGCGAGCGTGCTGCGCCGCGAGGCGGGCTATCTCCACGAGAACTTCCGCCCGAGCGCCGCCCGCATTCTCGGCGGCGCGGACCGCGCCTACCACTACGCGTTCGAGTGGACGGGGCTCGCCGGCGCGCTGCGCTGGGCGGGCGGCGCGGCGCGCCTCGACGAGTACGTGCTGGCGGCCCTTTCCACGGTGCAGGTGCTGATCGTGCGCGTGGTCCTGTTGGCGTTTTCGGCGCCGGCGTTCGGGCTCTTCGGGCTCGTCGGCCTGGCGGGCGGGCTGACGTTGCGGGACATCCGCCGCTGGTCGGCGGGGCGCGAGTTCGGCGGCGTGTACCACGCCGCCAAGCGCGGCGCGCCGAAGGTGCTGGCCGCGGCCGCGGTGATCTACCTCGCCATCCCGTTCGCCGTGCACCCGACGCTTGTCATCGTGCCGGGCGCGGCGTTGTTCGGCGCCTCGGTGCTGATCGTCGCCGCGTCCTTCAAGAAGTACCTGTAGGCGGGCGGGATGGATCCGGACCAACAGGCCGCGTTCCGCGGCGCGAACCCGGGCTCGCCGGTGACGGAGGCCGACCTGCTCGCGCTCTGCGCGGGGCTGGTGTGCGCGCTGGCGATCGTCTGGTGCGCCTGGGTGGTGTTCCACGCCTACAAGAACTGGAGCGGCGGCGGCACCCCGGCCGGCGAGGCCGGCGGCCACGTGCTGCGCGCCGTGTTCCTGACGGTGGTGCTGCTCGCCGTCGTCACCTGGTGAAGACAACGGAGAAGGATGTGAAGGAAGGGAGTACACGCAAGCCGTCGTGTCGCAGGATCGCGGTGTTCGCGGCGGGGCTGGTGGCGGCCGCGCCGGCGGGCGGCGGTCTGCCCGACGTGGCGGACCCGTCCACCGGGGCGGTCGACGACGGCGACTTCATCGGGATGCTGCAAGCCTACGGGCTCGACATCGTCGTGCTCGGGGGGTTGGGTCTGTCGGCGATCGCATTGCTGGTGGTCGCGAAGAACGTCATCGCCAAATACTCGATGGTGGCCGACGGGCGGGCCACGTGGGGCGAGGTGGCCATGCACGGCGCGGTCGGCGTCGTGCTGCTGGTGATCGTCATCTTCCTCGCGACGCAATCGGCCACGGTGCTGACCTAGGTGGACGGGGAGATCACGTTCCTGCCGGACCGGCTGAACCGGGCGCCGGCGGTGTTCCTCGGACTCTCGGACGGTGAACTGCGCATGACCGGATTCGTCAACCTCGCCGCCTGGATCCCCGCCGGAGGAGCCGCCGGCGCCCTCGTCGGGCAGGCCGTCCTGGGCGTCGGCGCCGGCGCCCTCGCCGCCTGCGGCGCAATCTGGCTGAGCGCGCGCGTGTTGCGGCGGCTCAAGCGCGGGCGCCCGGAGGGCTACCATGCGGACGCCGCCGCCGCGTGGCTGGAGGACCGGGGGCTGAAGCCCCGGACCATGCTGCGCGAGAGCGCGGTGTGGGACACCCGTGCCCGCCGGCCCAGGGGGCGCGCGCGGTGAGCCGCTACCGCAACGAGCTCGCCGGACAGCGCGAGGCGATCCGGGCGCTCTGGGGCGCCGTGGGCGTCGCGCTCGTCTGCGCGGTGATCCTCGGCATCGGCTGGATGACGGCACCAAACAGCCTGCGCATCCACATTCCGCCGGACCTGGGTACCGGAGCGACGGTGCGGCCCGATACGCCGGGGCCGGCGCATGTCTACACCTTCGCCCTCTACATCTGGCAGCAGCTGTACCGCTGGCCCAACGACGGTTCGCGCGAGTACCGGGCGAAGGTCGACGCGCTGGCCGGCTTCCTCACCCCGGCCTGCCGCCAGGACCGTCTGGACGACCACGCGGCGCGCAACGCCCGCCGCGAACTCGCGGACCGCCAGCGGGCGGTCTGGGAGATCCCGGGACGCGGCTACGCCGTGGAGCGCGTGTTCGACGAGGGCGCGGGCAGCTGGGTCGTGTCGCTCGACCTCATGATCGAGGAGACGGTGCTCGGCGAGCGGGTGAAGAGCCGCGCCGTCGCCTATCCGGTGCGCGTGGTGCGCTACGACGTCGACCGCGAGCGCAACCCCTGGGGACTGGCGCTCGACTGCCTGGCCGGCGTGCCGCGCGCGATCGAAGCGGCCACGGCGGAGGCATCGTGAGAACGGCGGTTGCCGGGGCGTGCCTGCTGCTCGCGATGCCGGCCGCGGCGGCGGCCGTGGAGTGGAAGCGCACGCCGATTCCGGTCGCACTCGCGGTCGGCGTCGAACGCCAGGTGCGTTTCGAGGGTCCCGCCACCGTCGGCGTCCCGGCGGACCTCGTGGAGTCGGGGGCGCTGCGCGCCCAGTTCGCCAACGACACCGCCTACTGGCTGGCGACGGCGCAGTTCGGGCCGCGGCGGTTCAAGGTGCGCCTCGAGCGCACCGGAGAGTTCGTCCTGTTCGACGTGTCGGCGGATGCGGGCGGCGCGGGTGCGGGGGAGCCTCTCGAAGTGCGCGTGGCGCGCCCGGAAGGGGATGGCCCTTCCGCCCCGGCGGTCGACGATCCCCGGTCCGGCGCGGTGTCCCTGATCCGCGCCGCCACCCGGTTCGACCTCGCCCCGCCGCGGCTCGCCGCGCTCCCCGCCGGCATCGTCGTGCTGGAGACCGCGGGAAGGGATGTCACCGGGCTCTACCGCGGCGCGCAGGCCGGACGTCTGCGCCTTTCGGTCCTGCGGCAGCTGTCGGCCGCGGGGCTCTTCGCGACGACCGTCGAGGCGTCGAATCTCTCGGCGGGTCCGCTGGAACTGGACGTCCGGCGGCTGCGGGCGGGCGCCGAAGCGGGGTTCGTGGCCATCGGCTGGACGCGCTCGGTGCTCGCGCCGGCCGGGGAGCCGGGGTTCACGACCCGGTTCCATCTCGTATCCCGGGAGCCCCTGGACGTGGTGGCGCCGCGGTGAACGCGAACCTGCTGGTGAAGGGCGGCGCGGCGGTGGCGCTGCTGGCGGTCGCCATGCTGCTCCTCGTGCGCTGTTCGCGCGACGAGGCGGCGACCGTCGGCGCCGCGCCGGCCGTGGGCGGCGAACCCCTGGCCCCGGAGACGGCGGCGGCGCTCGGCATCGAGGCCGACACGCCGGACGACATCGTGCGGACGCTGATCGCGAACGTGCGGCAGACGCACGAGCGCCTGGCATCGATCGAGGATGCCAACCGGTCGCTGCGCGAAGAGAACGCGCGCCTGCGCGACATGCGCGCCAGCGTGGTGGCCGAGATGAGCCGCGATCTGGACGACGAGGCGGCTCGGCTGCGCGAGGAGAACCGCGGGGTGGTGGCGGACGCCCGCGAGGAGGTGTCGGGACTCAAGGCCGAGATCGAGCGCCTGCTCGGGAACACGCCGATCGGCGGCACGGAGCCGCCGGGACGGGCGGACGCCGGGCGCACGGTCTGGTTGCCGCCGATGGCGGTCGAGGCGCGCGAGTCGGGGCTGCTGCCCTGGGGCGAAGGGCCGGCGGGCGCGGTTCCGCTGGCGAAGCCGGACGCGCGCGAGGAGGCGCCGCCGGTGCGGCCCGTCTACACGATCCCGAAGAACGCGACCCTGGTCGGCGCCCGCGCGTTCACGGCGCTGATCGGCCGCGTGCCGGTGGGCGAGGAGGCGCGCGTCACGGACCCCTACTTCTTCAAGCTGATCGTCGGCGGCGACAATCTGGCCGCGAACGGCCACGAGATTCCGGAGCTGGCGTACGCCGTCGCGAGCGGCGAGGCGGTGGGCGACTGGACGCTCGGTTGCGTGGCCGGCGACGTGACGTCGTTGACCTTCGTGTTCGCCGACGGGAGGATCGTCACGGTGCCGGAGCCGGGCGACGTCGCACGCGGCGGCGGCACGCGCGCGGTGCGGCTCGGCGGCCTGTCCGACGACTACGGGAACCCGTGCGTGCCGGGCGAGCGTGTCACCAACGCCGGTACGTACCTCGTGCAGAGCGCGGCCGCGTTGACGCTCGGGGCGGCGGCCGAGGGACTCGCGGCGGCGCAGACCCGGGCGGTCGCGACCGCGTACGGGGGTACGGCCGCGGTGGTCGACGGCGACCTCGGGCGGTTCGCCGCCGGGCGGGGGCTCGCCGGGGCCGCCGAGGAGGTGGCGCGCTGGCTGCGGGCGCGCCAGGCGCAGGAGTTCGACGCCGTGTACGTCGCCCCCGGCGCCCGCGTGGCCGTGCATGTGGACGAGGAACTGCGCATCGACTACGACCCGGCCGGCCGCCGGGTCCGGCACGAAGCGGGCGCGACGGGGGCGAACCGTGCGCTGGACTAGAACCGCGGCCGCGGGGGCGCTGGCGGTCCTGCTGGCGGGGTGCGCATCGAAAACGCCCGTTGCGGCGCTGCGGGAAGGGCCGCGCATGATCGACCTCTACCGGGGCGCGGCGGCGCTGCGGGAAGGGCCGACCAGCGGCAAGGAAGCCGCGGCGCGGGCGCCGGCGCGCTGCCGGTGGTGGCTGCTGACCTGGCCCTGCGAAGCGGAGCCGGCGACCGGAAGCATCGACGACGCGGTGCGGACTTCGTATGCGCGCACGGCCGCGACCGAACTCGAACTGCTGTTCCCACGGCTGCCCAACCCGGACATCTACATCTACGTGCCTCCGCACCTCGCCACGGCGGAGCGGATCCCGGTGCCGGGCTACACGACGGCGGTGCCGCTGTACGAGCGCGTCGAGTACGCGCTCCCCGGCGAACGGTCGGGTCCCGGCGCGCGGGGCGGCGCGGAGACGCGGGCCGAAACGGAGGCGTTGCCGTGAGCGTGGGGTCGCGGGTGGCCGCCGCGTTTCGCGGCGCGGTGCGCGGACCGGCCGGGGCGCCGGCGAACGGGTCGTCGGGGCACGCCCGGCCGCGCGACGGGGTTGCTCGCCGGACCGTGGCTTCCATGTACCGCCCCGCCCGCTCGTTCGTCGATCACCTGCCGTGGGCGGAGGCCCTGGAGGACGGGACGATCCTGCTCGAGGACGGGCGCAGCGTCGGCGCCGCGTGGGAGATCGAGCCGCGCGGCACGGAGGGCCGCGGCGGCCGCTGGCTCGCCGAGGTCCGCGACGGCCTGCACGACGTGCTGCAGGACAGCTTCGAGGAACGGGACGAATCGCCTTGGGTCGTGCAGACGTTCACCTGGCGCGAACCGGATCTGACCGCCGCCGCGGAGGCGTTCCGCGCCTACGCGGCAGGCCGCGCGGGCGAGGTCCCCTTCACCGCCGCGTACGCGGACCTTCTCGCGGCGCACTACCGCGGGGTCGCGAAGCCCGGGGGCCTGTTCGCCGACCGCCTGTCGCAGACCCGTTGGGCGGGTGCGCGGCAGCGCACGCTGGTGACGCTGCACCGCTGGCTGCGCGAGTCCGGCGGAGACGACGGCCCGGCCGGCGCATCCGCCGCCGTGCTCGACGCGGGGGGCAAGCTCATGGCCGCGCTCGAGGGCCTCGGCGTGCGCCAGCGGCGACTCACGGGCGCGGAGTTCCACGCCTGGCTCACGCGCTGGTTCAACGCCTGGACGGACCTCACGCCGGGGGATCCGGCCGCGTTCGCCCGCGACTTCCTGGACGGCGAACTGCCCTACGGCGACGCCTTCGCCGAGTCGCTGCTGTATGCGCATCCGCGCTCGGACGCGGAGCGCGGGGCGTGGGTGTTCGACCGCACCGCGATGCGCGCCTTGACGGTCGAGGGGCTGCGCCGGCCCCCCGCGATCGGGCACGTGACCGGCGAGGGCGGTCACGGCGACGCCGTCAACGCGGTGCTCGATCAACTGCCGGAGGGCACGGTCTACACGACCACTCTGGTCGCCGTGCCGCAGGACACGGTGGACGCGCATGTGGACCGTATCGGTTCGTCGGCGACGGGCGAGTCGGCGGATGCGATGCGCGCCCGCGCCGACTGCCGGACGGCGAAGGAGATCATGGGGGAGCGCCACAAGCTCTACCGGTTCGGCGTCGCGTTCTGTCTGCGGGCGCAATCGCTGGACGATCTGGACGCGCGCACCGCGCAGGCGCGGACGGTGCTGCTGAGGCACGGGTTCCGGGCGATCGCGCCGCGGGACGACGTGCGCGCGCTCGACAGCTTCCTGGTGCAGCTGCCGATGGCGTACGACCCCGACGCGGACAAGCGGGCGGGGTGGCGGCGGACGCGTCTCGCCTGGGTCCAGCACGCTGCCAATCTGTGGCCGGTGTTCGGGCGCTCCACCGGCACGGGACATCCCGGGCTGTCGTTCTTCAACCGCGGCGGCGAACCGTTGACGTTCGACCCGCTGAACAAGCACGACCGGCAGAAGAACGCCCACGGCTTGGTGGTCGGCCCGACCGGCGCGGGCAAGAGCGCGACGCTGGGCGGCATGCTGGCGCAGCTCATGGCGGTGCACCGGCCGCGCCTGTTCGTGGTCGAGGCGGGCAACTCGTTCGGTCTGCTGGCGGACTGGTTCGGATCGCTCGGACTCAGCGTCAACCGCGTCGCCCTCAAACCCGGCAGCCGCGTGTCGCTGCCGACGTTCGCGGACGCTGCGTTGCTGCCCGAGGCGGCGGAGGTCGCGCTGGACACGTCGACGCCGGAGGACGCGGAGATTCCGGAGCTCGGCGACGTCGAGGACGACGACGAGGACGAGACGCGCGACATCCTGGGCGAGCTGGAGACGGTGGCGACGCTGATGGTCACGGGGGGCGAGGCCAAGGAGGTGGAGCGCCTGCGCCGGGCCGACCGCCGGGTGATCCGCGACGCGGTGATCGAGGCGGCGAAGAACGCCCGCGCGGAGGGGACGGCGCCCCGCACCGAGCACGTGCGCCGGGCGTTCCACCTGCTCGCCGAGACCCGGGAGGGGCTCCTGGACGAAGCGCGCCAGCGTCTGCGCGACATGGGCGACGCCATCGGCCTCTTCTGCGACGGCTTCAACGGCGAGGTGTTCAACCGTGACGGCGACGTGTGGCCGGAGACCGACGTCACGCTGGTGGATCTGGCCCATTTCGCGCGCGAGGGCTACGAGGCGCACCTGGCCATCGCGCTCATCAGCCTGTTGAACGTCGTCAACAACATCGCCGAGCGCGACCAGCGCAACGGCCGCGAGATCGTCGTGGCGATCGACGAGGCGCACATCGTCACCACGCATCCACTGGTCAGTCCGTACCTCGTGAAGATCGTCAAGATGTGGCGGAAGTTGGGGGCATGGCTGTGGTTGGCGACCCAGAACCTCGAGGACTTCCCCGGGGCGGCCCGCAAGCTGCTCAACATGATCGAGTGGTGGATATGCCTGGTCCTGCCCAAGGAGGAGGTCGAGGAGATGCGCCGCTTCCGCAACCTCAGCGACGCCCAGCGCGACCTGCTCCTCTCGGCGACCAAGGCGCACATGCAGTACACGGAGGGCGTGGTGCTCGCGGGGTCGGTGGAGACGCTGTTCCGCTGCGTGCCGCCGTCGCTCGTGTTGGCCCTGGTCCAAACCGAGGGTCATGAGAAGGCGCGGCGCGCGGAGCTCATGGCGGAGCACGGCTGCACCGAGGTGGAAGCCGCCGCGCGGATCGCCGGGGAGATCGACGCGGCGCGGGGGATCGCGTCGTGAGGGCGGGTCCGCTCTGCGCGCTGGCCCTGGCGGCCGCGGCCGCGCACGCGGAGACCGTGGGCTTCACGCTGTCGTCGATGCCGGTCGAAGGGCGCGGCGGCACCGTGCACGTGCTCGACGCGGGCGGACGGCTCGCCGCGTTTCTCGGCGCCGGGCTGCCCGCCGAGCCGGGCGCCGCGCGGGCGGAGATAGACCGGCGCATGGACACGGCGGAAGGCCGGGAACTGCGTGCGCGGATCGCCCGGGCCGCGGCCGGCACCGCACTCGCCGCCCGCCTCGGCATCGAGAAGGTTCCCGCGTTCGTGGTGGACCGCCGCTACGTCGTCTACGGCGTGCGCGACGCGCGGCGTGCGCGCGAACTGGTGGCCGGCTGGCGTGCGCGGCGGATGAACTTGCCGCGGGCCGCGGCGCACGCGGACCGGCGGCCGTGAGACCCCTGGCCGCGCTCTGCCTGCTGGCGGCCCCGCTGACTGCGTGGGGCGAAACAGTGACGTCGACGGACATCCTGTCGGCTTCGGCGAATGCGGACTGCCTCGACTACCGGGCCGTGGGCGGCTGCCTGTGGCTGCGCTGCACGGTCGCGGCCGGCTGCGAAACGGAGACCAGCGTGAAGTACCGGCACTACGTGCCGGACGCGGTGGTCACGGCCTACCCGACGGCCGGCCGGTCGCCCTGGACGGACATGCGGGCGCTGGACGGCGACCGCGACGGCGGGACCTACGCCAAGGGCGCCCGCGCCCGGGCGTCGACGGGCCTGCGCTTCAAGCTGGCCCAGGCGGCCGGGTCGCCGGGCATGGCCTGGATCGAGGCACTCGACACGGTCGCCACCGTGTGCGACCCGACGGCGCGGGTGTACGAGCCCTACTACGTCGCCGGGATCGACCCCCTGTGGCGCCGGCCGGCCCTGCAGGCCCCCCTGACCCTGCGCCACGCCGTGCGCGCCGTGCGGGCTGCCGGCCCGGCCGGGTCGTTGTGGGGGCCGGTGTATCCGCGCACGGGATTCGTGCAGCAGACCCACGACTACAAGGCCGCGGCCGTGGTCGCGCAGCGCGTAGCGGACATCGTCACGCGGGCGAACCAGCCGCACGTGTACCGACGCATCCCCGACGGCGGCGGCAGCGGGCAGTGGCCGCCCGGACCGGTGGTGGAGGGGGACGCCGCCACCCACCGCTGGCAGCCGCTCGCACCCGCGCCCGGCAGGTGCGCGGCGTTCGCCGCCTCGGCGCCGCAGGCAGGGACCGTCGACCCGCTGGGGCGCAGCGTCTCGGCCGGTGGCGCCTACGCGTGGAACCTCTGGAGACCTTACCGATGCTGCGCGCGCCGCGGGCAATGGCTGATACATCACTGGGGCGACTGATGCCGTGTGTCTTGAGACGCGCCCGCGGGCGGGCGTTCGGGCTTTGGATCGCGGCGGCGGCGGGCTGGCACGGGCCCGCCGCGGCCGACGACGAACTGCTGTACCGCCTCGGCGGCGCCGAGCCGATCAGCCTCGGGCCGTCGGACCGGGCGACGACGGTGCGCCTCGGCGTGGGGGCCGAGTGGAACGCCAACCTCGTGTGCGGGGACTTCGACGTCGCGCACTCCGTCCGCAACCAGCTGAACGGGATCTCGGGCGCATTCCAGGAAGTGATGGGCAACGTCGTCCAGACCGCCCAGGGAGTGGTCGCGTCGCTGCCGGCGCTGGCGATCCAGCGTCTGAACCCCGCGCTCTACGACCTGCTTCAGAACGGCGTGCTGGAGGCCGGCCAGGAGTTCCGCGTGGCCAAGCTGCGCTGCGACGAGATCGCCGAGGACATGGGGGACCGGCTGGTCCACGAGGGCTGGTCGTCGGTCGCGGAGGCGGACTTCTGGCGGCGCCAGATCGGCGTCGGCGGACGGGACGTGGTGGAAGTCGCGGCGGAGGCCGACGCCGCCGGCGCGGATGGTGGCGTGCCGTGGATCGGCGGCGCGCCGAAGGGCGGCGCCGGCCAGGAACCCGTCGAGGTGGTGGGCGACGTGGCGGCGGCGGGCTACAACCTGCTGCTCGGCCGGGGCGCCGGCGACGGCACGGCGGTGGGACCCGCCGCGTGCGGCGACGCGGACCTGTGCAAGGCGTGGAGCGGCCCGGACGATCTGGCGGACTGGATGCGGCGCACCGTGGGCGAGATCGAGGTTCGGACCTGCGACGGCTGCCGCAAGGTCGCGAGCCAGGCGGGCCTCGGCCTCGCGGCGGCGTACCGCCGCGAGAAGAGCACGTTGCAGAACCTCTTGAGGCCCCTGGTGCAGACCGATGTCGTTCCGGGGGAGACGCTGCTCCGGGGCCTGACGGGCGGCGGCGGGTTCCGGGTGACGCGCCGGCTCGTCGAAGCGATCCGCGAGGAGCCGCGCCCGACGGACATGGCCGACCGGCTGGCGGGGGAGCTGGCCGTGGGACGGGTGCTGGAACAGGCCGCGATGGCGCGCCGGGCGATGCTCGCCGGCATGCGCGAGCCGCATGTCGCCGGCAACGCGGCGGCGCTCGAACAGGCGGAGCGCGCGCTCGACGAACTCGACCGCGAGATCGGCCAGATGGAGGTGGAGCTCCGGGTGAAGGCGATCATCGCGTCCAACAGTTCCGTCGCCGTGCTGCGGCGCGAGTCCCTGCGCCGCCGGGTGCCCGTGTACGAGGCCTCGCCCCGTGGTTCCCTGCGCGAGGGTGCGCCGGAATGAGAGTGGCGCGCTGGCTGGCGCTCGGCGCGACCGCCGCCGGCGGCGCGGCGCTGCTCGTGCTGGCGCCGCCCGCGTGGATCGCCGCGGCGGAGACGGGCGCGGCGGCGGCGGGTCCCTGGCTTGGCGCCGTGCGGATCGCCGGGATCGTCGCCCTCTGGCGCTGGTGGCACGCCGTCGTCGACCGCCTGCCCGGGCTCGGTCCCGCCGGGGTCGCGTACCTGAAGGCGCGTCGCGCGTTCTGGATCGGCGTGCTGGCGGCGGTGGAGCTCGTGCTGGTGCGCAACGTTCCCGGCGCGCTGTGGGCGTTCGTCGAGTGAACGGCTTTTTCGCGGCGGGCCGCGCGCGGGACCTTCCTCCCGCGCGTCCCCCGGCCCGCCGCGCCCTCCGGGGCGCGGGGTAGGTCGGATGGGCGTGTCCAGCTACTTCGAGTTCGTCACGGTGCTGTTCGGCTGGGTCGTCTACGAACGGCTCTGGGCGGTGCTCGACGACACCGGGATCGTCTACCTGCCGTTCTTCGTGATCGTGCTGCGCAACCTCCTCGAGTCGCGCCGTGCGGGCGACGACGAGGGCTCGGCCGCCGTCCAATCGCTGAAGAAGAGCGAGACCGACGTGGTGGTCGCCATCGCCGTCCTGTTTCTCGCGGCGGTGCCGTTCTCGGAAGTGCGCCTGGCGGAGATGAGCTACGTGCGACCGCAGCTGGACTGCGCGGCCGCGCAGCGGATCGCGCGCGGCGCGGAGCCTGGGGAGGTCGCGGGCATGGCGACGGGCACCGCCTACGACGCGCCCCTCGCCACGCTGTCCGGGGAGACCGGACGCGTGCCGATCTGGTGGGGATTCGTGCATGTCGTGTCGAAGGCCGTGGTGGCGGCGGGCACGGCGGCGATTCCGTGCACAGGGGACGTCGTGCGGGTGTCGATGTCTCTGGCCGGCGACACGGTGGGGGATCCGTTGCTGCTCCGCGAGTTCGCCGACTTCACCGCGGACTGCCACCGTCCGGCCGTGTCCCGCATGCACAACGGCGGCGCCAACGGGGGAAGCCGCGCGGCACGTCTCGAGATGAACTACGCGGGCTCGTCGTTCTTCCTCGGTACGAGCGGCTACTACAACGCGCTGTACTCGCGCCGCGACCGTCCGGCGTTCGCCCGGGACCCTGTGCGCGATTCGGGTCTCGCGGGTTCGCATCCGACCTGTCGCGAGTGGTGGCTCGACGGCGCCAACGGCCTGCGCCCGCGCCTGCTCGCGGAGATAGAAACGGGAACGCGCGACGAACTGGTGTACGACCCGCGGGCGCTGTTCCGCCAGGAGCATCCGGGCGCCACCGTGGCGGAGCTCGAGGACATGCTGCTCCGGAAGTACCTGGCGCACCGTGCCGGAACGCGCATAGGCGTGTCGTCGGTGAGCTACGAGCCGGGGGTGGCGGAGAGCTACCGCGCCGGCGCGGCGACCCACCACGGGGCGCTCGGCGGCGTGGTGGAGGCGACCGCGGACGTCGTCGACAACGTGCTCTCCATGGGCGCGGCCGGGCTCGGCATGGTGCTGCAGGGGCCAGGCAACATCGCCGCCGGGGTGGCGATCCGCGAGGGCATGCCGATCTTCCTGGCGCTGCTGCTCATGGTGTTCGTGGCGGTGCTGCCGTTCTTGATGGTCTTCTCGCGCTACGACGTCTCGGTGCTCGCCACGCTCACGCTGGTGTTCTTCGGATTGCAGTTCCTGTACGTGCTCTGGGCCATGGCGTTCTGGGCCGACAACCATCTGTACGAGGCCCTGAACGGCGCGCCGAGCGCACCGCGCGGCAACCCGATCCAGGGGCTGGTGAGCCTGTGGGTACAGCGCTTTCTGTACATCGTGTTCCCGATGATGTGGCTGGCGGCCATCGGCTGGGTCGGGGTCAGGGCCGATGCCGTCGTGGGCGGGATGTCGAAGATGGCGGACTCCACCGCCCGCGCGGCGCAGTCCGGCGGCGACACCGCGGTGGCGGCAGCCCGGACGGCGGCGACGAAGGGGCGCGGGTGAGCCGGCCGGGGCATCGGATGCGAGGCGCGACGGACCGCTGCGGGGGCCTATGGAACGGGCAGCGGTGAGCCGGAGCGCCGGCCGCACCGGCTTTCCGGCGAGGGAACTCGCGCGGCAGTTGAAGGCGCTGCCGGCGGCGCAGTACGAGTTCGCCGTGCACGACGGACGCATGATGCGGCGCGTCTGGCGGGCGCGGCAGGCGTTCGGATCGCTCGGCTGGCTGCTGCACCGGAACGTGCACGGGGCGCACGTGTACGTCCGTCCGGCCACGACGGCCTGCGTGCTGGTGGACGATCTCGGCGGCGACGCGCTTGCCGCCGTCGCCGCCGACGGCCTGGCGCCCGCCGTCGTCGTCGAGACGAGTCCCGCGAACTTCCAGGCGTGGTTCCGGCTCGGCCGCGAGCTGGGACCGAAGCTCGGCACCTGCGTGGGTCAGGTGCTGGCGGCCCGGTACGGCGGAGATCCCGCCTCGGCGGACTTCCGGCGCCGGGGCCGGGCGGCGGGCTTCACGAACCGCAAGGCTGAGCACGCGGTCGGCGGGCGCTACCCGTGGGTGCGCGTCGTGGAGGCGAAGGGCCGCGTGACGCCGGACGCCGAGGTGGTCGTCGAGGCAGCCGAGACCCGGCTCCGCGAGCGGGAGGCCCAACGGGACGCGGTGTCCGCGAAGGTGGCGCGGGCGTCGCGCTCGGTGCCGGCGGGCCACGATCCCGGGGCGTTCCTCGAACGCGAGATCGCGAGGCTCGGGCGGCGCTACGGCGCCGCGACGGACTGGAGCCGCGCCGAGGCCGCCGCCGCGCGGCGCATGGCGCTCGCGGGCTTCGCGCAGGCGGAGGCGGAGGCCGCGCTCGCGGCGCGTCCCGACGTGCGGCGGCGCAAGGCCGGGCACGTCGCCGACTATGCGCGGCGAACGGCGGCGTGGGCGTTCGGTGGCAAGGTCCGGCGGCCCCGGTAGGAGGCGCATGGCTGCCGGGAGGAATACGGCGCGGAAAGCCCGGCTGCGCTTCATCGAGACGGCCGACCTGCGCGACGACGAACGTCTCGGGGATCTGTTCGTGGAGGCGGTGGCGCGCGGATTCTGGGCGAACGGCAATCCGGCGGTGCTCGAGTTCTGGTGCCTTGCGGAGAAGGCTCTCCAGGACGACCGTCTGGGGACGCCCGGCCGGTTGTTCCACGCGTTGGTACGGGCCGGCGACACCTCCAGGGTCACGGACGGCCAGGAGATCCGGGCGCTGCGCCGCATGCCGGGCGACGCGCGGGAGGCGCTGGCGCTGCGGGCGTCCGCGCAGGCCCGAACCCGGCCTCCTCCGCCCGGGGCGCGAGCGCCCGATCCGGGGATCCGCGACGAGGAGCTCTTCGGCGGCATCGGCTTCCACCACAGCGTGATGATGATGTGCTTTCTGCCGCAGAAGCGGCTGCCGCCGGGCCAGCGCGAGTATGTGCAGCGGCACGGGCGCGCGGCGCTGGCGGTGGAAGCCGGATCCCTGGCGAATCCCGACGACGTCGGCGAGATCCGCCGCTGCGCGGTGCCGTACGGCTCTCGCGCGCGGCTGATCGTGCCCTACGTCAACGCCTATGCCGTGCGCCACCGCAGCCGCGAGATCGACCTCGGGCCCAGCCTGCGGCAGTTCCTTGCGCGGCTGGGGTTCTCGTTCGACGGCCGCCGCGGCAAGGCCGTGGCCGAGCAGGTCGAGGCGGTGGCGGCGGCGCAGTTCGTGCTGGGGGAATGGCGCGACGACCGGACGGTGACGCGCCATGGCCGGGTCGCGGAGAGGGTCACCTTCTGGATGGACCGCGACCAGGCGCGGAGGCTGGTCTGGGAGCCGAGCATGTGGCTTTCGCCCGGCTACTTCGAAGCGCTGGCCGAACGACCGGTGCCGGTCGACATGGGCCACCTCGCCAAGCTGGCCAGGTCTCCGCGGCGGATGGATCTCTACGCGTGGCTGTCCTACCGCACCGCGCGGATCGCGAAGGGGCGGAAGGTGCACGTGCATGCCGAGGCGCTGCGGCCGGTGTTCGGGCCCGACATCGCCACGCCGCGGCTGTTCCGACAGCGGCTGCGACAGGACCTGGAGGCCGTGGCCCGGGTCTACCCGGACTTCCGGGTCCGGGTCGAGGGCGACCTAGTGGTGCTCGAACGGTCGCGTCCGCCGGTCAAGCCGCGCGCGGTGGCCGACCCGGTCCCCGGTCGACGAGATGCGGGCGGAAAGCGCGGCACGAGGGGTTTTCGCTGAGTGCGAACTGATACGGGCACGGTCGGGAACAGGCGGAAACCGAGTGCGAACTGATACGCCAGTGAGTGCGAACTGATGCGGACTCGATGGAGATAAGGGATGCAACGAATTGAATATTATGAGTTTTACTTCGCGACGCCGAGACCCCCTTATAGGTTCTTCCTTATAGAAGAAATAAGACCTTATAGCGCGCGGCGCCTCCGACGGACCTGGAACCTCGGTAGGGGACTGCCGTGAACCGTCGTCGATGGGATAAGGTGCTTGCCAGCACTGGTCCCGAACAGGACACGGAGAAGTCGGGCCGGGGGGAAGCGCGTCGGCTCGACGCCGCGCACCGCATGGCGCTCGATGGTCTGGCGGCGGCCTTCGAGGAAGCCGAACGCGGGCGGGACTGGTTCGGCATGAAGGCGCAGCTCTCGCGCATCGAGGACGCGGTGCAGTCCGTATGGTACGCATCCAGGGTGCGCGACGATGGGTCCGGCTGAGCGGCGAACGGGTCGGCGCACGGCGACCGCCCTGCTCTTCGTCGAAGGGTACTGCTCGCTGGGCGTGGAGATGATCGCGCTGCGCGTGCTGGCGCCGGTCGCGGGCCAGTCGGTGGGCGTCACCGCTGTCGTGGTCACGGCGTTCCTCGCGGCGCTGGCCCTCGGCTACCGCTCGGGCGGCCGGTTCGCCGGCCTGCCTACGGCGCGCGTGGCGCGCAACCTTGCCGTGGGTGCGGTCTGGTCGGGGTTCTGGCTGTCGGGGTTCGGGTTGGCGCTGGCGTTCGATGCGACGGCATGGGTGCCGCCGCTGGCGCAGGTAGCGGCGTACGCGGCGGTAGGAATCGGCCCGGCGGCCTATCTGATGGCGCAGACGGTGGTGGTGCTGGTCGAGAGCGGGGCGGAGGGCACGGCTTCCGGCAGGGCGGGCCGTGCCTTCTTCGCTAGCACGCTCGGCAACGTCGCCGGCGGACTGCTGACCGCGCTGGTGGTCCTCCAGTTCCTCGGGGTCGCGGCCGCGGCCGGACTGGTGTCGGGACTCCTGGCCGCCGCCGCACTGGTGGCCGGCGGACGGGACTGGCGACCGTGGGCGGCGGGCGCGGTCTGCGCCGCCGTCGGCGGCGCGAATCTCGCCGTCGAGCGCGACAGGTACGTGTTGTCGACGGCGCACGCCGACTACGCCGTCGAGGCCGACGCCGGCGGGGCCCGGGTACTGCGGGTGAATGGCCAGAACGCCAGCCGCGAGGACGGCCAAGGGGCGGGACATCCCTACATCGAGTGGATCGAGGACAGGGTGTACGGCGTCCCCCCGCCCAATCGCCCGGCGCGCGTGCTGGTCGTCGGCGCGGGGGGATTCACCTTCGGCCGCGGCCGCCCGGCGGAGCGCGCCCGGCTCGTCTACGTGGACGTCGACCCCCGCCTCTCCGAGGCGGCGGCGCAGCTCGGGACGGCGCCCCCGGGCGGTAGCTATGTCGCGATGGACGGACGCGCGTATCTGTTGCGTCACGCGTCACCCTTCGACGCCATCGTGCTCGACGCGTTCGCCGACCGCACCGCGATGCCGGCGCATCTGGTCACGCGGGAGTTCTTCGCGCTGGCGCGTTCGCGGCTCGCGCGGGACGGAACGCTCTATCTGAATCTGATCGTGCCGCCCGTGCCGGAACGTCTGGCGACCCGCGTCGAGAGGACCGTGCGGGCGGTGTTCGCGTGGTGCGCAACGCATCGGTCGGGGGACCCGCGGCGGTGGCACAACCTCCTGCTCGCCTGCCGCCGCACCGTGCTCGACGGCGACCGCACGATTTACGAGGACGACGGCACGCGCGGCGAGGTCGATGTGCTGCGGGACCGGAGCCGCGTACCGGCCTAGCGATCCGATCGAGCACGACGACCCGCGGATGGGGCGCTGAAGGCGGCCGTTGTTTACCGTGCCGCCGTCGGCGTCGCCGTCCACCAGGGCGTTGCACGAGTGGCGAGGTATGAAGTAACGTCCGAGAGGCGTGCTGCGGCTCGTGGTAGGAACCGCAGAGCAGCGGACCACCGAGGGAGCAATCGCATGAAGAACCCCGACACGGCAGATCGCCCAACGCGCCGCATGCCCGTATTTCGGGCAGGACGGTTGCGGAAGTAGCGGTACAGCCACACTCGGGCCAAAGGCATCTAAGCCGCCGAGACCTCCGCAGCACGAGCGCGTTACGAACGTGGTCGGCCATGTCCGAGCGACCGAGCAAGTCTCGGAGTCAGATTCGGCGCTTCTTTCGGGGCCGGTACAATCACCCTAAACCGCCCCGCAACAACAGCGGGGGTACGCAAATTGAACAAGCACGAGGCCAAGTCGGAACGTACGCAACCGCGGTGGTGCACGAAGGGACGACGGAGCAAGTATGACGAGATGTTCGAGCCTATCGACGCTGAACCCGCGGAGTTGGCTCTGGTCCTGGTTCGGTGGCCCTCGCCATACCAGAGAAGCAGAGGGGAGAAAGCGCAGCCCCTGCTTAGGGTGATGCAGTTCATGGAGTACTCCGATGTGCGCTAGACCTACACGCCCGCCGTTGAGGATACGGATTCTCCGGAAGATCGTGTCAACGCCGACACTACTTGGATTTCTAGCGGTACTCCCGCTATTCGTCGAAGGGACCATGTTTGAGGAATCCGCGGATTCACTTCGCAAGTACGGATCGGTTGGCGTCCTCAACTCATTAGTCTTCTCAGGCTGGACCAAATTGGTTATCGAATGGTTCGAGACGAGGGGCAGTGACTGGCGGCGCGATCCCCTAGTTGTCCCTATTCTTATGTTGGCGTGGCCAGTGGTGACAGCTTGGAACTATCTGTCCTATCGTCTGTTTGAAAACCCAGGTGAATGGTCTACTGTGTTTGTTGAGTTCTCGGGCTCAAACCTGCTGAGTGCGTCTATCGTGGCAGGATTTGGTGTGTTCTTCGTGGCCGGCATGGAACTGATGGTTGAGCAAGTACGGAGAGGCGAACACCCGATACTACTCGGTAAGGAAGCGCCGCGAGAGTTATGGAAAGTGCTGCTGATCTTGCTAGGCATACCGGGTTTCTTGTTCTGCGTGTTGCTCTTGAACCGGGTCGTCCGCGCGTTCACTGGTTGAACTGAAATAAACCTCGGCAGCGGTCCCGACTCCCAACCCGCGAGGTCCACCCCATGCCAATGAGCGGCCATGACGCCGCAGCCCAGCTCGGCAAGGAGCTGGGGGCGTCTCGTGGTTGCCGGCCGCGTGCGGCTCGTCGTGACGGCACCTGACGCAACATCGGCCAAGAACGTGCGGGCACAGATCGACCGCGAGTACCAGGGCTACGCGGCGACGGTGCGAAAGCGGGCCAAGTCAGGCACCCGGCGGGTCGAAGCAAACCATGGAGGAACCGCGCCGGTCTAATTCGGTCAATTCGGTCTGACGATTGACGGCTGATCGGGCTACGTCATTGTCTGCGCCGTTCCGCCTGCCGCCTTAGGACCGGTGTAGGGTTGGGGCGATGGTCAGGATGATGCCCGGCCAGCTAGGGAGCCCGCTTGATTGGATAGGTGGCCCGAATTGCAAGCGGCGCCACTAGCAGGGAATTGCGCTGTCCTCCCATGACGGGACCGGCTATCGTGGGGGGGCAGTCTCAGTTTCGACCGGTCGTGCTGAGTCCGTTAGCGATGGTCGTCGGAAGCTCATTGTTGGTGACGGATCCCAATGGGCGGTCCGAACAATGTTGGGGTCGGAACTGGCGCCTTCGCCTCTTGGAGGTATGGAGACCGGTCACGCAGATATCGAAACCGGGAGAGTGGAGGAAGTCGCCGCACCGCCCCCGTAGGGCCGGTGCGGCACGGCGGTCACGACGACTGCGCTACAGCCAGGTCTGCGCGAAGGCGTGCTGCCAGCCGAACCCGCGTGCCTCGCGTTCGAGGCGTCGCTGCTCGGGAGCGCGCGCCAGGCCGCTGCGCGGGTCGACCTCCTGCAGGGCGAGCTCGCCCGCGGAGGACCGCACGATGCGGTGCGCGACGCAGCACAGGCCCCTGCTCTCGCAGCCGCAGACGGGCCATGCACCCGTGTCCCGCGCCTGGTCGGCGAGCCACTCGTAGAGGTCGCCTTCGTCCTTCAGGGCGTAGCCTTCGGCGACGGCGCGCCGGTGCAGAGCGTCGTCTTCAACGACTTCCAGTCCGTATAGTTTTGTCATGGGGTTGTCCCTCGGACCGTCGGTACGCCGCCCGTCGGGCGCCGCCCCGACGGGTTGATCGGGCTCCGCGGGGAGCCCGGTTTGCCAAGCCGCGTATCGCGGCATCCTTGCTCGACGCCGCCCCGTGCGGGACGGCCACGCCGGTTGGAACCGGCCTTCAAGCAAGTCCGTGATACAAGGCGTGGCGCGCGGGGGCAAAGGGAAAATGCTTAGCGCCCGCGAAGCGGACCCGGCGGACCGGAGACGGTACGAACGCGGGACCGGAAAAGAAGGAGGGGGACATTGCTGTCCCCCTCCCGGCCGTCGCGGCATCGACGCGCGGGCCCGCTGGCCTAGCCCTCGTCCTTCGGACGCGGCGGAAGCGCTACGAGCTGCCCGCTGACCGAGACGCCTTCGACGATCTCGATGTTGAAGCCGCATCCCTTCTTGTGGGGGAACGCGGCACCCACGCGGGTGTAGCTCGTCTTCTCCTCGCCGTCGTTGCCCTGGTAGTTCTCGGTGACGAAAACGCCAAGGTACTTCGGCATGGCCGGAGCCTGGTCGGACTTCTGTGTCCGTCGAGCTGCCATTGGTCTCTCCTTATGGCTGGTTGGGGAAAGACCCGTCGTAGCCAACCTCCCCTCGGGGCGGTTGAGCCCCTTCGGGTCGGTTTTGACGTGCTCACACGCCACGGACGGATCCGCGGCAACGTCGGCGAAGCCGACAGGTAAGCGACACCGATGGAACGCCCAGCGGCGGCCGCGGTCAAGGAAAAGATGTTGAGCGTCGGCTAAACGCGGGCCCCGAAGCGAAGTGCAGCCGCTCCCCTGGACCTCCTGACGCGCGCGGCGGAGCCGGTCCTCGGCCCACCGCGCCGCGTGCGCCAGTACGGCCGCGTGGCAGGGTCTCGGATGGCACCAGCAGGCGAGGTCGCGTCCGCTCAGGGCGGCGAGTTCGTCGAGGTCGATCTCGCCGGCGCGGATTCGTTGCCACAGATGGTGCCGGTAGCGTGCGATCACCCGCGTCCTGGAGCCGTCGCGGCCGACGACGTACGGGTTTCCCCAGGGCGTCCGGCGGTCGACGCGGACGATGCCGCGCCGCAGCAGCGCCGCCGCGCTCGTGTCGCCGTCCATGCGGCGCAGGTTGCGGATCCTCACGACCGGGCTCCCATCGGCGACAGGCCGGCGGGCACGCAGGCGGGTCGCAGGCACGGGGCGAGGGAATCGACGACGTGGTGCAACCGGTGGTGGTCCTGGTGCCCGACGGCGGCCCGGGAGACGACGGGGTCGACCTGGAAGTCGATCGGGTGGCCGAGCACGTAGTGCATGAGCGTGCGGCAGTTGCGGCAGGCGCGCCGGTCGTCGCGGCGTTCGAACAGTTCGGCGCAGCGGTGCTTCGTTCCGTCGCGTGTGAACGAGAAGGCGGGATTGGGGATGGCGTTGTCCATTGGTGACCTCCTCCGGGGTCCGGTGTTGATTCCCCCGAAGAAAACCTGTCCGCGGGGGAAGCCGCGGGTCAAGGCTGCCGCCGGCCGCGCGCGGTCGGCGCGCACCCGAAGGGCACGGCCTTGACGCGCGGCGCCGCGGACTACGCTGTCGGGAATCGGCAACGGGGTGGTGGGGTTGTCGGGGCGGGCGCAGAACTCACGGGATTCGCGTCGGGACTACGGGGTGCTTCGGATGCCGCTTGAGGCGCCAGAGCACCACGGACCAGCGCGCGGGATCGGCGTGGAGCACCCGGTGCTGGTGCTTGCAGTCGAAGTCGAGCACCTCGCCGCCGGAGAGTCGCAGCGAGACGGGATCGGCGGGGCGGCCGTTGGCGGAGTCGCGCGCGCGGTCGAGCTCGAAGGTGCAGGGACCGAGGTTGACGAGAACGGCGCGGGCATGCGCGTAGGAGGCGTCCCGGTGCCAGGCGATCCCGGTGTCGCCGTGGATGGCGAGCCCGACCTGCGGGTCCGTGTCCGGGTCGATGCGCCGCCAGACGGCCACCAGCCAGGGCCAGAGGCGGTGCGACGCCAGTCCGGGCCGCCAGGGCTGGGTGGCGCCGAGCGGCGCCTCGACCTCGAGCCAGGCGCGCCGCCGGCCTTTCGCGTAGTTCGAGACGTCCGGGGCCAGGCGGGGCGCGACGTGGCGGCCGAGGTGGTCGACGACGGTGCGGACGGTGTCCGCGTCGATGCGCAGGGCGCGGCGGATGCAGGTCATGACGAGTCTTCTCCCGAGGGTGGCGGTGTTGCCGCCGGGAGGGACGGCCCGTGCCGGTCGACGCGCAGGGCCGCCGTCAGGCGCCGGCCGGCAGGCCGGTTGCCTTGCGCGGTGCCGGGCGGGCCGTCAGGGTTGCCCGGAAACGCCCGCCCCGAGCGTACGATGCACACGGACCCGGGAACGCCTGTCCTGCTCGGCCATCGTGGCTCCGCCGCCCGTCCCGGTGCGGGCCGTCAGGCGGGGATGAGGTCGTCGACCGTGACGCCCAGGGCGTCGGCAAGGGCGCGCAGGGTGCGGACGGAGCCGGCGGCGCGGTCCGCCTCGATGTCGGCGATCTGGACGCGGTTGACGCCGGAGGCCCGCGCCAGGGCGAACTGGGACAGGCCCCGGTGTTCGCGCCAGACCCGCAGCGGGCTGGCACCGTCGATCAGCCGGTCGGCGACGGCGGCGGGCACAAGCTCCTCGGTGCCGGCATCGATGCGCTCGCGCACGTCGAGCGCGGCGCGGAGATCGTCGAAATCCTGCTCGGCGGCGCACAGCCGGTCGTACTCGGTGCGGGTGATGGTTACGGTTTCGTTCATGGTTTCAATCTCGGTACGCGTGGCCGCGCGTGGCGATGTGAAGGATCTCCAGAGTGTCGGCGTCGCGCATGACGACGCGCCAGTCGCCGACGCGCAGGCGCAGGAAACCGTCGGGGCCGCGCAGCCGGCGCACGTTGGCGGCCTGCGACGCGGGATCGTCCGCGTAGCCGCGAATCTTGTCGCGGATGCGGTCGGCGAGGTCGCGGGGCATGCGGGCGAGCGTTCTCACGGCGGCGCGGCTGTAGTCGATGCGCTTCACGGTCGAAGTGTAGTTTTACGCTACAGTCGGGTCAAAGGGGGCGGGGGCCGGCCGACCCGGCGAGCACATCGGCCCAGTCGGTCCGGTGGCGCGACGGCAGGTCGATGCGGACGGCGATGCCTGCGGCCCGCGCCCGGCGCTCGAGGTGTTCGGCGGCCGCCAGTCCGGGTCCGTCGAAGTCGGCGGCGACGGCGAGCCACGTCACGCCCTCCGGGAGCGGCGCGTGCTTCATTCCCGCTGACGACAGGGCCGCCCAGGTGGGCGTGCCCGTGAGCGCCGCGTAGGCGAGCGCGGTCTCGATGCCCTCGGCGACGGCGAGTAAGCCGCCGTCCATGGCGGCGAGGCGCACCGCCGCGCCGCGCACGGGGCCGTAGGTCCTGCGGTCCCGGCCGGGCAGCGTCGTGGCGTGCAGGGCGCGCAGGCGGTGGTCGAGCGACGCGCGGGCCAGCATCCGGCGGCGACGGCGGTCCCAGCGCAGTTCGGGCGGCCATGGCGGCGCGAAGCCGCGGGCGCGGAGGTAGTCTTCGGCCGGCGTGCCGGCGACCGGCGCGGCGCGGTTCCAGACCTCCGCGATCCAGCGCGGCGGCGAACGGTCGTCCGCGGGACGCGGCGGGAGGCCGGGAGACGGGGAACGCTTGCGCACGAGGATCCCCGCGGCGAGCAGCGCGTCGCGGACGTCGGCCGGGTCGCAGCCGGCGTGGCAGTGCCAGACCGGCGCGCGGTCGCCCTGGCGGATCGCCAGCGTCTCCGGCGAGCTGTCGTGGACCGGGCACGGCAGGCGCAGTTCGGCGCCCCGCGCCACGGCTCCGGCGGCACGGGCGGCGCGCTCGTCGAGGGCGTAGGGGGAATCGCGCACGGCGGCCTACCTCGGCAGACCGGGCACGCGCCCGACAACGGCATCGCGGACGATCCGGGGCATGACGGCGAGCGCGGCGGCGTTGCGTTCGGGCGGCGTGCGCGGGGACAGGTTGACGCTCGGGATATCGAGCGACGCGGCGGTCCTGAGCGTGTGGCCGGTCCCACCCGCCTCGCGCCCGACCGGGAGGCCGTTCGGCGTGTAGGCGATCACGGCGCGCACCGGCAGCGTCCCGCCGTCGTCGTCGAGCGCCCCGGCCAGGACCGAGACGTTGCGCAGGAACAGCGCGCGGGCGCCGCGGCTGCACCGGTTCCAGTGCGGGTGGTGCTCCCGTGCGAGGTCGGCGTAGCTGTGGCCCGCGACGGTCTCCGTGGACTTCGGATGCACGATGTCGATGTCGGTCTCGGGATCGCGGCCGGGCCGGTAGCCGTTGTAGCCGGGCCAGGGCGCGTGGACGGTGATCGGCGCGTCGGTGCGCAGCGCGCCGTTCTCGAAGGCTTTGTCGGCCCCGCGCGCGCCGCCGGAGGACAGCGCGGTGCCGGCGTCGCCTAGGGTCTGCGCGATGTCGCCCATGGCGTCGAGGACTTCCGGCGGCGTGCGGCGCGACCCGACGCCGGCGTAGGCGAACGACTCGGCCCGGGGTTCCGCGTCGGCAAGCAGCTGGCGCAGCTGGGCGTGGGTCGCGGGGTTGAAGTCCTCGGGGCGGAGCTGTCCGGCGGCCAGGTCGCGGCACAGGGCCTCGAGCGTGCGGTTGGCGTTGGCGATGGCCGCGCGTCGGTCGATGGAAGGTTGTTCGTTCATGGAGTCTCCTCGTGGGGTGGCGCTTTCCCGGTTCCGGGGTCCGCGCCGCGAAGCCGCCGGTCAAGGCTGCCGCCGATTGCGGGCTCCTTCCCGCTTCGGTGGCGCGGCCGGGGGTCGGCGGCACCCGCAGGGTCGCCTTGACGGGCGGCGGGCGCGGACCAGGCTCGGTGGAAGGCGCCCGCCCCCGCAGATGGCGTCGGATGCGCTACTCGGGGCGGCAGGCGATGGTCTGGCGCACCAGCACGCGGCGGTGCGGCGCGGTGGCGGCGGGCTGCGGCCGGCGGTCGTACATCCATCCGGAGTCGGCGATCTCGCCGTTCCCGACGGCGACGAAATGGTGCCGGACCACCAGCACGAACGAGTCCGCGAACGTGTCGTGGCCGCGCAGCCAGGCGGCGAGCGTCGGACGCGCGGCGACCCGGTGGAGTGTGCGCTCGCAGCGCCAGCCGGCCAGCGCCATGGCGGCCATGAGCTCGTAGCCCTGGATCCCGTGGATCTGGGAGCGCCCGGTGACCTCGCGCAGCAGCGCCGCGCAGTCGTGGGTGGGCAGGCCGGTGACGGCGGCGATGGCGCAGGGGCCGCACTTGCCGGCGCGGCCGACGATGCGGTGCAGCTTCATGGCGCGGCCTCCACGGTCCCGGCCGCGTTCAGCGCGGCGTCGAGGGGCTCGTCGAGGGCGTGGCCGAGCCGCACGCTCTCGGTCACCGCGGCGGCGATGTCGCGGTCGACGCCGAACAGGTGGCGGACGATGTCGGCGAAGAGATCCGGATGGCGGTCGGCCAGGCTGTGCAGCGCGGCGGTGGCGGCCGGCAGGCGGCCGTCCTCGCGCAGCCGCTCGCAGGCGGACTCCATGGCGTGCTCGTAGCCGTACCCGTGGCCCTCCTCCTGCGCCGCGTCGAGCTGCGCGGCGATCAGCGCGTGCGGGAACTCGACGACGTCGTAGTCCGTGCGGACGGCGCCGCGCGGACGCGGCACGGGCGGGGCCGCCGCGAGAACGTCCCGGTCGGCCTCGGCGGCCGCGCGCACCGGGTGCAGCGACAGCACGACCGGCGGGCGGTCCCCCGGCGGCCAGGTCGAGGCGACGACTCCGTGTGAGACCTGGTCCTCGAGGACCGGCGGCATGACGTGCCCGGAGGGGCGGTGCGGGCACTGCCGCCAGGGGCATGTGTCGGCGTCGGTGCGCTCGGCGGGGCGGCCGAGGTCGGCGCGGTCGAGGCGGCGCAGGACGCGGCCGCGGCGGCTCGACAGGCAGGTCTGGCCGCACAGGTGGCATGGCGCGGGAAGCTGGATGCGGATCATGGTGTGGTTCTCCGGTGCTATTGGTCGGTTGCGGCGAGACGGCCGAGGATCTCGCGCGGGATGCAGGACGGTCGGCCGCCGGCGTCGCGCCGCCAGCCGCCGCGGTGCCGGCAGACCTCGCGCTCGCAGCGGCCGGTGCGTTCGAGGTCGCAGAGTCCGCGCAGCCAGTCGGCGTGCTGCTCGTCCATGGCCGCCCCGGCGCGGCGGCGGATGTCGTCGCGGATGCGCATCAGCGTGCGGCCGAGCTGGTTCCTGCCGCGGCCGCCGCAGACGCCCCAGTAGACGTCGCTCCAGGTGTTGCCCTCGACGAGCTCGGCGTCGCCGGTGGCGAGCAGGGCGTCGCGGAGCTCCGGGACGGCGAACTTCGCCCGCAGGACGGAGTGCATGACGTCGTCCTTGATGCGCTCCCACTCGCAGCGCAGGTCGGCGCGGCGGCCGAGGCGCTTCGCTTCCGCCGGGGAGGCGGCTTCGCGGATGCGCGCCCGCTCCCGCTCGTCGCGCGGCTTCGCGCTCTGGAAGGCGTGCTCGGCCGTGGTGAAGCGGTGGCCGCGCCACTCGAACGGGTGGCGGTGGAAGTTGGACAGGAAGGCGAACTCGCCGCGGAAGCGGTCGATGCGCTCCGGGGCGGTGCGGGGATGCTGGACACTGGATTCCCTCTGGTGGTGGGCGAAGCCCGATGGCCACGCAGCCGCCGCGCCCGGAACGGACGGTCAAGGCCGACGCCGGCCGCCTGCGGACGGCGGCGCCCCGCAGGGGTCCGCCTTGACGGGACGGAACGGCGCGGCAGGCTCGGAACCGGGGTTCGCCCCGTCGCGCGACTCGCGGAGGTCGCCGGTCGGAGCCGGGCGTCAGCGGGCGGAACGGCCGCTCCCGGATTTCCGGGGACCGTCCGGCAGCAGCAGGCCGATGGCGTCGGGGCGGAACTCCAGCGCGAACTCGGGCGAACGCGCCGCGAGCGCCGCGTCCACCCACTCGATCGGGACGTCCTCGGCGAAGTCGTCGCCGCCGACCGCGTCGCGGGCCCGGTCCCAGACCGCCATGCGGTCGTCGCGGTTCGGGTCGAAGCCGTCGGCGTAGGCGACCGGCGGCCGGCGCGGCGGGTCGTCCGGTTGCCGGTCGGGATCGAGTCCGGGCGACATCAGGTAGATGCCCTCGTCCTTGACGAGCCAGAGGCACGGCGGCGCCAGGCGCTCCTCGCCGGGTTGGGGCACGGCGCAGAGGTCCTCGCCGAAGACGGCGGCGCGCTGCGCCATGGTCATGCGGCGCGTCGGCGCCTCGCGGACGTGCCGGGCGAGGCCGGCGACCTGTTCCATGTCGAAGAGGAGTCGGGTCATTGTCGGGGTCTCCGTGGAGTTGCGGGTTCAGGCGGACGCGCCGCAGGCCCAGCCGTCGCGCCAGGCGTCGGCGCGGCACTCGGCGGGCGTGGGGGTCCGCTCGGGGTCGAACGGGCGCTCGCGCGGCGGCGGGCGGTGCTCGTCGACGATGTCGAAGGCGCGGCGCCGCCCGGCGAGCCCCTGGCGCCACAGGCGCGCGAACGCGGGACCGAGGGACTCGGCGTCGGCGGGACATGCGCGGACGTGGCGCAGGATGCCGAGCGCCTCGCGGCGGATGCGGTTGGCCTCGGCGAGTTCGGACCTGGCCCGCATGGCGGCGCAGCGGACGGCGTCGCACTCGCGTTCGAGTTCCGCGATCAGCTCGGCCATGCGGTCGGCGGCGTGCGCGGCGGTCGCGGGATCGTCGTAGGCGTCCGGATCGAGGTAGTGGCAGTCGGTGTCGTCGGACTCGACCAGGGCGTAGTAGGTGGTCGGCGGATCGTCGGCAAGCTCGTCGTCGTTCGCTTCCTCGAACGCGTAGACGTATCCGGTGAGGATCTCGAACTGCGACGCGTCGGCGTACCAGCCGGTGTGGCGCGCCCGGGTGACGGTGTCGTGGCGGCCGACACGGAAGGCCCGGGCGGGGCCGATGTGCGAGGGATCGACGAGGTGCGCGTCGATGCCGCAGGACAGGCGGCGGGCCGCGGGCACCTCGTGGAAGGCGTCGGCGACGGGGGTGGGGGTGGCTTGCATGTCGGTGTCTCCTTGCGTGGCTTGACGGGACGGGTCAGGCGGCCTTCGGCGGACGCGTGGGCCGCTTGAAGAACGCGAACGCGGGGTTGTCGCGGGACGGCTCGACGTCGGCGCTGAACGCGACCGGGTCGCCCTCCTTGGCGTCGTAGAGGAAGCGCGGCTGGGTGCCCCAGAACTTCCTGCCGTGGCCGTCCTGGACGGTCATGACCTCGCGGACGAAGTTGCGGTAGCTCTTGAGGTCGAGCTTGACGATGCGGCCCGCCACGAGCTGGCGGCCGGTCTCGATCGGCGGGGCGTCGGCGACTGCCTCGCGCTCGAGCTGCTGCGCGCGCCAGCGGATGTGCAGCGTGATGGCGCTGCACCAGAGCGCGCGATCGCGGACGTGCACGGCGGCGGCTTCGGCGAGCGCCTTCAGTTTCGCGAGGTACTCGCTGTCCGGGTCGGCGGCGCGGACCAGTTCGATCGTACGGAGCGCGGCGGCGTGGTGCTCGTCCGTCGGCTTGCAGGCGGCCCGTTCGGCGTGCCACAGCGCGGCCAGCTTCGGGCCCGGGCGGTTCATGAGGAAAGCGAGGCGGGAGGCCGTGGACTGGTGGTCGGCGTCCGCCCTGGCGACGGAGCGCTAGCCGTAGCGCGCCACGATGGCGGCGGTCCAGGCGAGTTCCTCCGTGCCGTCGAGGTAGCCGCCTCCGTAGTCCGGCGCGCCGGGGTCGCGGAACAGGTGGCGGCCGGCGATCTCCTCCGGGAGGAGCGTGTCGAAGAGCGCGGCGATGCGCTCCGGGTCGGGATGGTCGAGGAACGCCTTGAGGCACGAGCGGCCGACGAGCCTGTGGCGCCCGTCGGCGTGGGCGAGCAGGAACAGCGCGCGCCGGTCGCGGTCGGTGCCGCAGTGCTCGCAGACGGGATCGCCGAGGGTCCAGTGCCGGCGCGGGAGCTCGACGCCCGGGACGGCGTGCGGGATGGCGGCGGCCATGCCGAGGGGATCGATGTCGTAGCGCGCGGCCAGCGACCAGCCGGCGTGCCGCGGCGGGCGCACGAGGACGGTGACCCACTGCAGCAGGTCGCCGTCGCGGAGCACCTGCGGCCGCGGTTGGATGCGGCAGGCGAGATCGCAGTCGACGCCGGCGGCGCGGGCGCGGTCGAGGACCTTGCGGGCGTGGTGCAGCAGCGCGGGGACGTTGTCGATGGGGATCAGGTAGCTGGCGCCGCGGGCGGGCGCTTGGTCGGGTTGCATTGTCTCTCTCCTGTCGGGCGGACGGCTCGCGTACCGGTGGGCGCGACGCCGCGAAGCGGTCACGGGCCGGCGCGCGAGCGCCGCCCGGAGGGCTCGGCCTTGACCGCGCGCGGCGCCGCGCCAGGGTGTCGGCGGAGGCCGTGCCGCCGCCGGGGTCCGGCGGACACGCGCCGCGGCTCGCGGCGCCGGATTTCGAGCGGGGCGAAGGCGTGCCCGTCCAGACGCCGCGCGCGGGCGTGGCGCATGACGGCCCGGAAGTCGCCGCGGGCTTGGCGGCGCAGCACGCGGAGACCCCGGCCGGCGGCGAGTCGGGTCAGCTGCGCGTGCAGGGCGTCCGCGAGCCGCGCGGCGGAAAGGTCCGCGGGGAGCTGGATCGGCGCGGCCGGGTCGTCCGACGGGGCGAACTCGGGCGGCCGGTACGGGTTGTCGATGCGGGGGTGCATGTGCCGGCCTCCTGCTACGGGGCGGGCGCGGCGCTCACCGCGCCCGGCGCGGTCCACGGCGCCCGGCCGTCGTAGAGCACCACGGGGACCACGGGCGCGGGCCGGTCGGGGTGTCCGAAGGCGCGCAGCCGGTCGAGCGCCCGGGCGAGCGACTCGCGGTGGCGGACGAGCCGCTCCGAGGCGTCGGGGCGCACGGCGCGCTCGCACTTGAAGAGCAGCACGGCGTGGCTGGGGCCGGCGGGGCCGGCGTCGAGCAGGGGCGCGGCCCAGGCGGCGTCCGCGTAGCGCGGCCCCTCGGGGACCCAGTCGTCGGGGATGCGCGTCAGGCGCGCGTAGTCGAGACCCTCGGCGGCCGGGCCGCGGACGGCCTCGCGCATGAGGACTTCGACGAAGCGCGGAACGCGCAGCAGGGGAACGTAGGGATGGATCATTGGAGTTCTCCGGTTGATTGGGGGGATGGCGCCGTTTCAGGCGCGGGAGTGGTCGTCGGGCCGCAGCGGGTGGCGGGCGAGGATGCGCTCCAGCACGCGCGGCTCGTCGGCGAAAAGGACGGTCTGCCAGGCGACGATCTCGGTCTCCGCGCCGAGGCGCTTCAGGCCCGCGATGTCCTGCGGTCCCGGGCCCCGGATCTCGACGCGCGCCCGGCCGAGCACGAGGCGGCGCACGAGTTCCCAGCCGTTGGCGAGCGCGAAGCGGGCGTGGCGCTCGCGCACGGCGCGCACGACGTCGTCGGCTGCGAGCTCGAACGCGACCGAGTCGTCGGCCATGCGGCGCAGGCGCACCGCCTCCTCGGGCTCCAGGACGCGGCCGATCAGCCGCTCGCCGTCGTCGGTGGCGAGGCGGCGGATGCGCAGGTTGTCGTCCGGCAGGAGGTGCCAGGCGCGCAGCAGCATGCCGGTGGCGAGGTGGAACGTGCGCTCGCGGTGCGTCGGCAGCTCGGCCACCTCGGCGTCCCACAGCGCCCGCCACTGCGCCTCGGACGCCGCGCGCCAGTGCGACTGCGCGAACTGGGACTCGGTGACGATCGCGGCGTCGTTCGGCCGCCGCAGCCGGATGCGGCGCTCCAGCGAGCCGTCGTCGCGCACCGCGGACGGCGCCGGCAGCGCCGCGGCGGGCCGCCCCGAGCTGCCGTTGACGAGGAGGCCGACGGCGTCGGCGCCCTTGCCGGCCGCTTCGCGCGCGTGGCGGACCGCTTCCAGCGCGGCCTCGGCCGTGAAGGGCTTCAGCGCGTCGCGCCGCGCGATCTCGACGATCTCCGTGCCCTCCGGGCCGGGATGGCGGCTCTTCACGGCCAGCGAGTCCGCCGCGATGGCCTCGACGCCCTGGTTGTAGACGCCGGCGTCCTTCGCCGCCTGGATGACGGCGTCGAGGCGCGCCTGGAAGTGGCCGAACAGGTCGTTCTGCTCGTCGATGGGCAGCGCCAGCAGCCGGTTCAGGAACCGCGGCATGGGCGGCAGCGAGTCCTTGAGGCCGCCTTCGGCGTCGGAGAGAACGAGTCCCGTCGCTTCGCTGAAGCGCGTCTCGGTCCACCCCGGCACGTGATCGTGGTGGATGGACAGGTACATCAGCCGCAGCGCGGAGAGCGCGTGCGGGCTCTCCAGGTTGTCCTCGGCGCGGAACAGGGACTCGTCGCCCATCGACGCCTGCCCGTCGCGCTGGCCGCGGGTGATGGCGCCGAGGCTGTCGAGCCGCCGGGCGATGGTGGCGATGAAGCGCCGCTCGCCCTTGACGTCGGTGGTGACGGGGCGGAACAGCGGCGCGGACGCCTGTCGCGTGCGGTGCGTCCTGCCGAGGCCCTGGATGGCGACGTCGGCCCGCCAGCCGGGCTCGAGCAGGTAGTGGACGCGGCGCGCCTGGTTCGCGCAAGTCGTGTCGGCGTGGTAGCTGCGCCCGGTGCCGCCGGCGGTGGAGAAGACCAGGATCCGCTTCGTGCCGTCCATGAACGCGGCGGCCTCGGCCAGATTGGCGCTCGGGGGGCGGTTCGACACCGCGTGGCGGGTGCCGCCGTGAGACGCGGGCAGCGCGAGAATGCGCCGCGAGCGCCCGGTGACCTCGGCGATCGCCTCGTGGCCGAACCGGTGCGTGAGGATGTCGATGGCGGACGGCATGGCCGGCAGCGCGCCGAGCTCGGCGATCAGCAGGTCGCGGGCCTCCACCGCCTCCTGCGACTCGACGGGGCGGCCCTCCTCGTCGCGCACGGGCACGGCGATCACCTTGCCCTCGTCGTTGACGGTCTCCTCGTGCAGGGTGGTGGGGAACGAGCGCACGAGGTACTCCATGACGTACTCGCGCGGGGTGAGGTCGATGGAGAGGTCGGCGTGCTCCGACGGCGGCAGTTCGGCCAGTCGGCGGTCGAGGAGCGCCTCGCCCGTGGAGACGAGCTGCACCACCGGCGCCCGTCCCGCTTCGAGGTCCGCCTCGATGGCGCGGATCAGCGACGGGCACTTCATGGCGGCCAGCAGGTGCCCGAAGAAGCGCTGCTTGGCCTGCTCGAACGCGGACATGGCGGCCGACTTGGCGCCGGGGCTCAGCGTCTCGCCGTTCTGCGTGACCCCGGTGGCCTCCAGCGCTGCGTGGATGTTCTCGTGGATGATCCGGAACGCCCCGGCGTAGCGGTCCCAGATGTCGCGCTGGGGCTCGGTCAGGGCGTGCTCGAGGATGTCGATCTCGACGCCGTGGTAGGCGAGCGCGCGCGCCTGGTAGAGCCCGAGGGCCTTCAGGTCGCGGGCGACGATCTCCATGGCGGCGACCCCGCCGCGCTCCATCGCCGAGACGAAGTCGGCGCGGTCGTTGAACGCCGTCGCGTCGCCGCCCCAGAGGCCGAGGCGCGGCGCGTAGGCGAGACCGTGGACGGTGGTGGCGCCGGTGGCCGAGGCGTACAGCACCCGGGCGTTCGGCAGCGCGTGCTGCAGGCGCAGTCCGGCGAGCCCCTGCTGCGACGGTTTTGCGTCGCCGCGCTGCTTGGTGGCGGATCCTGCGGCGTTCGCCATGGCGTGCGCCTCGTCGAAGACGACGACGCCGTCGAAGGCGTGCCGCGAGGACTCGTCGGCGCCGTCCGCGAGCCACGCGACGATCTGGTCGAGCCGTGCCGGGGCTTCGCCGCGCGCCGGGGAGCGCAGCGTGGCGTAGGTGGTGAACAGGATGCCGGTGCCGCGGACGATGGGCTGCGCGGGCCGATGGTCGGCGAGCGCGAAGATGTCGCGCTCGTCGCGGCCGATCTCGCGCCAGTCGCGCCGGGCGTCCTCCAGCAGCCGCGCCGACTGGGACACCCACAGCGCCTTCGTGGCGCCGCGCAGCCAGCGGTCGAGGATGACGGCGGCCGCCTGGCGGCCCTTGCCGCAGCCGGTGCCGTCGCCGAGCATCCAGCCCTGGCGGAAGCGAGCGGGGTCCGAGAGCGGCGCGTCGGGGACCTCGCCGCCGTCGAGGAGTTCGCCGTCGGCGTCGACCGGCAGGGCGCGCATCCAGTCCGCGTCGATCCGGTAGCGGTTCGGCAGCAGCCGGTCGTGCGCCCGGCCCGCGAGGACGACGCTTTCCAGCTGGGCTTCGGAGAGCAGGCCGTCGGCCACCAGCGCGGGCGGCAGCATCGGGCGGTACCCCGGCATCGGCGGCGCGATGTCGGCCATGGCGGCGGATTCCACCAGCGGCGTGGGATGCTCGGACGCCCCGGGCACGCGGAACGACACCGCCGACCACGGCGACCAGGTGGAGCCATCCGCGCGGCCCTCGCCGGCTTCGCGGGACACCGCCTCGATGTCGAGCTCCTGCGGCTCCGGGTCGAGCGTCAGGCGCGGCGGCAGTTCGGCGAGGCGGCGCACCAGGTCCGCGGCGTCCTCGGCCATCGCGAACGGGTCGATGGCGGGATAGCGGTCGGCGGGCGCGGCGGGGGCGCGCTCCAGCACGAACAGGCGCGTCTCGACGCCGGTGCCGCGGCGCTGGTACAGGCTGCGCGGTACGCGGACGGCGAACAGGATGCGCGGGGCGGACGCGCCGCTGCCGAACGCGTCGCGCCAGGCGGTGGACTCGGGGATGCAGTTGGCGCCGGTCACCGCCACGAGGCGGCCGCACGGGGCCAGCGCGGCGTAGGCGGACTTCAGGTGCCTGAGATCGACGTGGCGCTGGCGCTTGCCGACGGTGGGCCGCGCCGCGAACGGCGGGTTCATGAGCACGACGTCCGGGCGCACCTGCGGCAGGCGGTCGCGGATGTGCTCGGCGTTGTGCTTCGTTACCGCCGCGTCCGGGTAGATGTCGGCCAGCAGCGCGTGGCGCACCGGCGAGAGTTCGTTGAGGTACAGCCGCGCCGGATCGTCGAGCACGGCGGCGGGCAGGGCTGCGAGGACGCCGGTCCCGGCGGAGGGTTCGAGCACCGTGTCGGTGGGCTGCACGTCGGCCGCGAGGAACGCTGCGCAGGCCAGCGCCAGCGGCGTCGAGAACTGGTCGAAGGCGACCTGGTGCTCGCTGCGGTGGCTGTGGGTCGGCTCCAGCGCGGCGATGCGCTCGACCATGGCGAGGAACGCCTCGGGCGTGGCCGCGGCCTCGCGCATGGAGCGTCCCCAGCGCCGGAGGAACAGCACGGCGGCGGCTTCGGCGGCGTCGTAGCAGAGCTTCGAGTTCCACGAACGTCCGGCGGGATCGAGGCGTCGCCAGGCGTCGCGCATGGCGTCCAGGACGACCGGCGCGGCGAGCCGGCGGCCGGCCTCCAGCGCGGGAACCAGGTTGCGGGCGGCCTCGGCGACGGCGCGGCCGGGTTCGACCCGGGCCGGCGGGCTGGGCTCCGAAGTGGTGTCGTCGACGACGAGGTCGAAGAGGGAAGCGGTCTCTGACGGGGTCATGGGTCCTCCTTGAAGCAGAACGGTGGCGATGCGCCGCCTGGAACGCCCGGGACCGGCGGGCCGCAAGGCCGCGCGGAGCGCGCCCGGAACGGGTCGCCTTGCGGCGCGGCGGAGCGGGCGCAGGGTCTCGGCGCTGCCGCCGCCGTGCGGCGGGTGGCGGCGAACGCCGCGGGTCAAGGCAGTGCGCGGAGGCGACGCGGCGGGGGGAGGGAAAAGGACGGCCCGGCGCGCCATCCGTGGCGGCCGGGCCGCGGAATCCCGCGCCGTCCCTGGCGCGGGCGGAGGATCCTCAGGAGGTGAGGAACGCGGGGAGCGCGCCGTCGGTGGCGGGAGATTCGTCCGCGCCGTTGCCGGACGTCGTCGCGGCGGACGCGTCGGACTCCGCGGGTGCCGCGGGCTCGCCGTTGCCGTCGCCGGACACCGGAGTGGCGGCGGTTGCGGCGGACTCTGCGGGCGCGGAGTCGGACGGTTCGTCGGAAACGGCGCTGCCGTTGTCGTCGCTCGAGGCGTCGGCTTCGGTGGCGACCTGTGCGGTCTCCTCCGGCGGCGCTTTGGCGGCCACTTCGGCGGGCGCGAACCCGGGCGGGAGCCACCGCGCCGCTGCCGCGTCGACGGCGGCGTCGCGCGCCGGATCGTGGCGGAACGCCTCGGCGGCCGCGGTCACGAGGTCCTTCTTCTTCAGGCCGCCGTGCTTCGCGGCCCAGTCGTCGCCGAGCGTCTCCGCTGCCGCGCCGAGGATCAGGCCCTTGTTCATGCGGTTCCACACGAGATCCGCGTCGAACGGCTGGGCGCCGATCGCGGCGAGTTCCGCGGGGAAGTCGATGCCGAGGTCGCGCACCGCCTCCTCGTGGGCGCCGGAGGCGTCGTTGTCGTCGGCCAGGCGCGGGACCGTGAGCGAGGCGACCGCATGCGCGAGCACGCTGGCGCGGTCCTCGTCGGGCAGCGCGCGGTAGGCGCGGAACGCCGCGGCGGCGTCGTCCTCGGCCAACCAGCCGAGGTCCACCGCGGGCACCGGGTCGAGGTGCTTCATGGTCTCGCTCGCCTTCATGGCGTCGGAGGCATGGACGCCCTGGTACTCGCGGCGCAGGGCCAACACCGGCGGCTCGTAGCCCGGGTGGCGGCGTCCGAAGCCGACGGAGCGGGCGAGGACGAAGCCGATCAAGTCCGTGGCGACGGCGGGGTCCCGCGCCAGCGCCCGGCGCACGGCCGCGGTGCGCATGATGCGGAAATCGTTCCGCAGCGCGTCCGTGTAGCCGCCGTTGCGCTTGGCGGGCGGGGCGTCGCCGGCGGCGTCCGGCAGGCCGGGTGCGCCGACGGGGCCGTCCGTGGCGTTCGGCGCGGCGATGCCGGCGCTGGCTCCCTTGCCGCTGTTGCCGGCGCGCGCGGCGCGGTAAGCGGCGGCGTCTTCCGCGCGCACGAGACCCCGGTGGATGTCGAGGTTGCCGTCGCGGTCGAGCGCCACGACGACGCCCGCATGCGCGCGGACGGCCTCGGAGAACCCGTCGCGGTCGGCGCGGTCGCGCTCGATCTCCGCGTAGCGGGCCTGCTCGCGCGTGACGACCTCCCACAGCTCGCGCCGTCCCTCGGCGTCGAGGTCGCTGTCGAACGTGTCGAGCTGCGCGCTCGCCCGCTCGATGCGCTCCTCGGCCTCGTTGAGCGCCGCGGTCTCCTCCTCGGTGAACTCGGCGCGCTGCTCGGCGTCGGCGATCAGGTGGTTCTGCTGGTCGAGCCAGGTGAACTCCGGCTGCGCGGCGGTCCACTTCCAGTCGTCCGCGTACTTCGCGGCGACCGCGTTCAGGTTCCGCAGCGCGAGCTCCTCCATGAGGTCCGGGTCGAGGATGGCGACATGGTCGTCCTCGAAGAGCGGATCCTCGGTGGTGCCGCCGGCGGCGCGGTAGGCGTCGAGGCCGACGAAGAGCGCCGTGGGCGCGTCGGAGCGGGTGCGGCGCGCCCCGATGGCCTGGCGCACGGCTTGGCCATGCAGCTGGCCGGACTCGGAGAGCCCCTTGAAGATGTTGCGCTGGAACTCGGTGTCCGCGGTCACGGCGAACGCCTCGGCGGTGTCCGCGTTGATGCGGCCCTCGCGGTAGGCGTCGATGATCTCCTCGGGCAGGCCGCCCAGGCGCACGCGCTTCTGCACGGTGCGCTCGGCGACGCCGAACCGCGCGGCGATCTGCTCGCTCGTCGCGCCCTCGCGGGCGAGCTTGCTGAAGGCGACCACCTGGTCGGCGGGGTGCATGGCGATGCGCACGGCGTTCTCGGCGAGCGAGGACTCCGTCGCGGCGTCGCCGTCGACCACGAGGCACGGCACGGGGTGGTCCTTCGGCAGGTGGCTGTCGGCGGCCAGCGCCTTCAGCGCCCGCAGGCGGCGCGCCCCGGCGGCGACGCCGAACTGGGTCTTGCCGCGCGGCACCACCACGAGGTTCTCGAGGAGGCCGTGCGCCTTGATCGAGGCGGCGAGCTCGGCGTCGGCCTGCACCCGGGCGGGGTCGGCGGACGCGGAGCGCACGTTGCGCTCGTCGACGCGCAGCTTGTTGAGGGGGATGAGCCGCGTCTCGGACGATGCGGCGGTTGGGGTTGGCTCTTGCATGGATGGTTCTCCCTGGTTGCAAAGCGAAATGGCCAAGCCCGCCAGGCGCGCCCGGGTGCGGCGGGGTCACGGCCGGCGCGCCAGCACCGCCCGCAGGGCCTGGCCTTGACGCCGGCCGCGTTCCGGGCGCGAGGTTGTCGGGCGAGCCGTTCGCGCGCGTTTGGCGGCCGCGTTGCGCGGCAAAGGAACGCGTCGCCGCGGGGCGACGCGCGTTCAGTCGAGCTGGACGACGGTGCCGTCGCCGTCGAGCGCGACGAAGCGGAGTTCGCCGAGCCGGCGGGGCGTCCCGTCGGGCGGGTCGGACCAGAGCTCGAGGTCGACGGGCAGGCCGTAGTCCTCGGCGATCTGCTTGGCGGCGTCCCTGGCGCCCTCTTCGACGTTGTCGACGTGGAGGAAGCACTCGGTGATGCCGCCGGCGCTTGTCACTGCGATGCGCATGGTTGGGGTCTCCTTGGGTTGGTTGGGGTTGGAGGGGTCGGCGCCGGCGGTCGGAACCGCGGCGGCTTGTTGCGGCGCGGGGAAGACGCTGGCGTGGTACGCCGCCACGGCGGCGGCGACGGCCCGGCTCTCGTCCTCGCGGCGCAGGTCGGCCAACTCGCCGAGCAGGCGCATGGTGTCGCGGTCGATCTCGAGCATCGGGTCCGGCGGCACGTAGGCGTCGGGTTCTGGGTCGGGCGGCACCGGCGGCGCGTACAGCGCGGCGGTCCCGGCGTGGTACGGCTGCCACCCGGTGACCGGTTGCCAGTCGGGATCCATCTCGCGGTAGCTGACGTCGAGGCCGTCGCGGGCCCGGGCGTCGGCGATGGATTCGGCGGCCGTCGTCCGACCGCTCGCGTTGTCGCGGTATTCGCATTGCATGGGTTTCTCCTTGCGCGCTCGGGCGCTGTCAGGTCTTGGGGATGCGGCCGGCGACCCCGGCGCGGGCGGTGAGCTTCAGCGCGGCCTCGGCGGCGATGCGCTCGTTGAAGGCGGCGGTCAGCGCGGCGGAGGTGGCGGCCGTCGGGGCCTCGCCGTGCGCCTGGTTGGCGGCGGTGACGGCCGCCCACGCCCTGCGGTAGCGGGCGGCGTCGTCGAGGATCGCGGCCTCGTCGGCGGTGCGTTGCTGACGGACGGCGTCGATCGCCGCGAGGGAGCGGGCGTCGAGCCACACCTCGACGGTGTCGCCGTTGCGGCCGACCGGTCGGCTTTCTGCCAGGGCGGACAGGCGCACGCCCTCCGTCGCCTCCCAGGCGTGCGGCGCGGCGTTGGGGTGCAGGGCGCGCACGCGCGAGACGACGCGGCCCTCGTTGGTGATTCTGCGGATCCGCATGGTCGGGTTTCCTTCTGTCGGGTTGGATGGGGATGGATCGGTCAGCGGGCGTAGGCCGCGCGCGGCATGGTCCGGGCCTGCCACGGGAACTGCGCCACGAGCCAGCCGTTGGCGAACCGCGCGGCCTCCGCGCGGGCGTGGCCGCCGGAGGCGCACCAGAGGCAGCCCTTGTCGACGCGGTAGACGCCGAGGCACTCGGGGCAGCGCCGGTGCGTGACCGGCAGCTCCTCGGGGCGCCAGAGTTCCATCTGGCCGGAGCGCTTGGTTGCGCGTGAACGGGGCATGAGGGGTTTCTCGCGGTTGAAACGGGTGGACGGAACCGCGCGGCGGCCTGGGGAGACCGCCGCGCGGCGCGGGGCTAGGCGACGGAGCGGACGAACTCGCCGCGGCCGATCCGCGCGGACCAGTGGTCCCAGTCCTGGGCGAGGCCGATCGGCTCGATGTGGGTGTCGAGCTCCTCGCGCGGCGTGTCGGCGAGCGGGATGTCGCCGAACTCGCGCGGGTGCTGCTCCGGGGAGATGGTGCAGCGCCCGGTGATCCCGGAGTCGCACGCCGTGGTCCCGCAGACCGGGCAGGCCGCCGTGACCCCGTGCGCCGCCTCGAAGTGCGGCTCCCGGCCGCGGCCGTTGTCGCGCTCGACGATCTCGCCGATCGCCTGGCGGTCGCCCTGCTCGTTCTCGACGATGTCGGTGACCCGCGCCTTGACGTGCGCGACGCGCCCCGACTTCGCGGTGACCGCGACCTGCACCGTGTCCCCGATGCGGGCCCGCCGCGACGCCGAGGCGTGGAGCCGGACGCCCCAGTCGCCGTTCGGCAGCATCGCGAACGTGTTGCGCTCGTCGCTAGCGCAACATCATGGGTTCAGGGGATTCCGGGATCGCTCCCAGGGTTCTTTAAGCAACTGATAAACATAAAGTTCTAGGCGCTTGGCGTGCCACCCCGGCACACTCCATCTCGATTCTTCAACGTACTGGAACGAGTAATGGAAACCGCCATGAAACCGATCAAACGCCCCACCATGCTGTCCGCCACCTTCGTCAAGACCGTCAACGTCCCCGGCCGCTACGGCGACGGACGTGGCGGCCTCGGCCTGAGTCTCCTCGTCCGGTCCGGCTCCCGCAACCGCGTCGCCAAGTGCTGGACGCAGAGCGTCCGCATCGGCGGCATTCCCACCAGCCTCGGCCTCGGCCGATACCCCGTCGTGACCCTCGCCCTGGCCCGCCAGCGGGCGCTGGAGAACGCCCAGGCCATCGCGGAGGGCCGCGACCCCCGCCGCCGCTCGGGCCGGGGCGCCCCCACCTTCGCCGACGCCGCCGACAAGGTCATGGCCATCCACGCCGGCAACTGGAAGCCCGGCGGCAGGACCGAGGACAGCTGGCGCTCGACCCTGCGCGACTACATCCTGCCCCGGCTCGGCGACATGCCGGTGGACGCCGTCACCGGCGGCGACGTCATGGCCGTCCTGCAGCCGATCTGGACGGAGAAGCGCGAGACCGCGAAGCGGGTGCGGTCGCGCATCGGCGCGGTGATGAAGTGGGCGGTGGCCCAGGGCCACCGTCCCGACAACCCCGCCGGCGAGGCGCTGGCCGCGGCACTGCCGAACAATGCCGGGCGCCGCGTTCACCACAAGGCCCTGCCGCACGTCGAGGTGGGCGCTGCGCTTCGCAAGGTGCGCGGATCGGATGCCTACCGGGGCGCGGTGCTCGCCCTCGAGTTGCTGGTGCTGACCGCCACTCGCTCGGGCGAGGTCCGCACAGCGGTCTGGGACGACATCGACATGGAAGGCGCTGTCTGGACGATCCCCGCGGAGCGCATGAAGGCCGGCCTCGAGCACCGCGTGCCGCTGTCCGACCGCGCCCTCCGCGTGCTCGACGAGGCGCGGCGTGAACTGACCCACGGCGACGGCATCCTGTTCCCGTCCCCCACCGGGTGCGTGCAGCGCGCGCAGACGCTGGCCAAGCTCCTCCACGAGCGCGGCATCGACGCCGTGCCGCACGGATTTCGTTCGAGCTTCCGGGACTGGGCCGCCGAGTGCACCGACGCGCCGCGCGAGGTCTGCGAGCTCGCCCTCGCGCACGTCAACCGCGACCGCGTGGAGGCCGCCTACCGCCGCAGCGACCTGTTCGATCGCCGCAGGACGCTCATGCAGCAGTGGGCCGACTATCTCGCCGCTACCGCCTGACGCCCGCAGCAGGCCACTGCCGCGGCGCCGGCGTTGAGCGTGGTGTGTCCGGGAGTCGCTCCACTCAGCCGTGGCGTCTCGCCCGTTTCCGCTTTGGCTTCCTTCCTGCCGACGCGGCGATTGGCGCACACAGTTCCTCGTAGAGCGTGAACAGGTGCTCGACGCGCTCCCGCTCGGAGCCGAACCCGGCGCGACGGTAGAGCCGGTCCACCGCGCGGTCGATCGCCCGATGCGCCCGGCGCAGGTCTGGCGGCATCAGATCGGGATCGTACAACTCGGCGAGCGTCGCGCCGGGATGCGCGGCACGCGCGTCAAGAACCGCCTGGGCCAACGGTTCCAGTCTCAGCAGATTCGAGTCCTTGGGTGGCATCGGGAAGGTGTTGTAGACAAGGCCGATGGAGTAGCGGTAATCGCTCTTGAGCCGCCCGCCGATGTGGCGCAGCCACGCCATGTGCATCGCCGAGGTCAGCAGCGCGAAGTCGGCAAGGGCTGCGTTCTGCAGCACGAACACGAGATCACTCGGTATCGTCGGCGGCTCCAACCATCCGGTCGGCACGTACTCCCGCCGCTCCGAACTCACTTTTGGAACGACCAGAAACGGCGCGGTCGGGATGACGTTGACATGGTAGAGCGTCGGCGTCGCCCCCAGTTTCTGCGTCGGGGCACTGCTTCGACCTTCCCGGTAGGCGCGAACAGCGGCAATCCGCTCCCGCACGCGAGGCAGCTTCGCCAGTACGTCGGGCGGCGCGTCGTGCAGCGCCAGAATCCAGCGCTGGCCGCCCTGCAAGTACTCGCGTGCCCCGATGAAAGGCTGTAGCCACGGCGCGGCATCGGGCTCCGCATCCAGAAATGCGGCACGTTCCGTCGCGTCGAAAATGTAGTTGCCTCCGTCGATGGGCTTGGAGCCGATAATCAAGCGGCCCATGCCATTGATCGGCGCACTTTCCTCCCGCACCACCAGATGGAGGTCCGACAGCCCGCCCGCGTCGAACAGGTAGGGCGACAGCGCGGCGTGGCCGCTCTCCTCCGGCTCGCCGTTGATGTCGGGATAGCTGAACAGCCGCTTCTCCGCCCGCATGGTGCTCCGCCGATCCAGACCGAGAATGACGACGTGCACGTGCGCCTTGCCGCGCGCGTCCGAGCCCCACGCGAAGGTCCGGTGCGCGAACGCGATCTCCAGCCTGCAGCGCCCGAACAACACCGGCCAGAGTTGCGCGACCTGTTCGCCCTGCGTGATCGAGTTGGTCGCGACGAAGCCGATCCTGGCCTCGCCGCCGCTCACGTACTCGCCCGCCTTGATGAACCACGCGCAGACGTAATCCAGGGTGCCGCCGCTCCTGCCGAGCGCCGCGACCCCGCGCACCTGCGCGCGCTGCTCCGCCGTCTGGTATTTCGCGCCCACGAAAGGCGGATTGCCCAGCACGAACGAGCACTCGTCCGGTGGCAGCAGGCCGGACCAGTTCACTACTAGCGCGTCGCCGTGGACGATTCGGGGCGACTTCTCGAACGGGATGCGCACGTAGGTCTGACCGAACTCCAGACTCAGCCGGTTGTTCATGATGTGGTCCATCATCCACAGCGCGGTCTCCGCGATGCGGGCGGGGAACTCGCCAAGCTCGATGCCATGGAACTGGTCCACGTCCACGACCGACAGATCCGCCGCCAACAGGGTCATCTGCCTGCCGTCGTGCGACTTCGGGTAGATCTCCCTCAACACCTCGATCTCGAGCTCCCGAAGTTCCCGGTAGGCGATGATCAGGAAGTTGCCGCAGCCGCAGGCCGGGTCGAAGAACGTCAGGTTGCCGAGCTTCCCGTGAAACTGCCGGAGCGCTCCGATCCGCCCCCGGCCCCGTCGGGCGCGCAGCCGCTCGAACTCCGCCCGCAGATCGTCCATGAACAGCGGCTCGATCACCTTGAGGATGTTCTTCTCGGTCGTGTAGTGCGCGCCCTGGGCGCGGCGTTCCGCGGGGTCCATCACGGACTGGAACAGCGCGCCGAAGATCGCGGGCGAGATGTTCGTCCAGTCGAAGCGGCAGGCGTCGAGCAGCGCGATCCGCATCGCCGCGTCGAACGAGAACGTCCGCAGATGCCCCTTGAACAGGTCGCCGTTGACGTAGGGGAAACGCGCCAGATCCTCGTCGAGCGTCACCGGCCGTTCGTCTTCGGGCGTGTCGAGAACCTCGAACAGCTGCGCCAGCCAAGGGCCGAGATCGGCCCCGTCGTCGCCGGTCCGCGTCTCGATGAAGTCGAGGAAGATGTCGCGCGGTTCGAACACTCCGGTGTCGTCGGCGAACATGCAGAACACCACCCGCACGAGGAAGCGTTCCAGATCGTGCCCGCCGTGGCCCGCGTCCGCGAGCGCGTCGTGCAGCCGCCCGACCAGTTCGGCGGCTTCGATGTTCGCCGGGTCCTGATCGCGGAAGGTCCGGCGCTGCACGCCGAGGATGAACCCGAACGCTTCGGCGTGGGCGGGCAGGTCCGCGAGCGCGAACGCGACGGTCGCACGTTCGTCCAGATCGTGAAGCTCGAAGGTCTGGAAGTCGCTCACCAGAATGAAGCGCGGGCGGTCTCTCTCGGGAAGGGCGTCGAAGTACTCGCCGGCCTGTGCGTAGGCCGTCGTCAGATCCCGCCCCACGCTCTTCTGCTCGACAATGAGCACGCCCGGCCAGAACAGGTCGATGAAGCCGGAACGATTGTCCAGCTTCGCGACGTGCGCCTCGTAGCGCGCGACGCTCCGCCGCTGAACGCCGAACACGCGGAAGAAGGCGTTGTAGAAGCTCTGCGTCTCGCCCTTCTCGTAGCCCGCGTCCCGCCAATCGTCCGCGAACTCGGCGGCGCGGGCGCGGACCTCGTTCCACGACAGTCGCATCAGTCGGCGCAGCCGCCCGTCATTCGCCGCAGAAGGAGCCGACCGCCGTTGTTTGAATGCGGTCCCCGCGAAGCAACGGCAACAGCCGGGACAGTCCCCCGCCCCGCGACGTACGTGCGAGACCGGATCATGCTTGCAGCGCGCCCGCGGTCCGTTCGGCGGTCCGGCTCCGCCGGACTTGCGCAAGCTCGTAGCTCGCCTGCATCCGCATCCAGTGATCGGCGGTGCCCCAGCCGATCTCCTCCAGCGCCAGCGCCATGTTCGCCGACACGCCGGTCCTGCCGTTCAGGAGCCGCGACAGGGTTCCGCGCTCGCAGCCGAGATGCGCCGCCGTCTCCGTCACGTTCCAGCCCACGTCGTCCATGCTCTCGCGGATCAGTTCGCCCAGGTGCGGCGGGTTCAGCATCGGGCCGACGCGCTCGCCTGCAATGTCGTTCATGGTCTGCACTCCCCTTTGGTCAGTGGTAGTCGATCAGGTCCACATCCACGGCCTCGCCGTCCTCGAAGCGGAACACCACGCGCCAGTTGCCGGAGACGCGAACGCTCCACTGACCCGCGCGGTCGCCCTTCAGGGGATGCAGCCGGAAGCCCGGCGCATCGGCAGCTCGTGGATGCGTCGCCTCCTGCAGCCGCAACAGGATGCGCCGGAGCCGTGGCGCCAGGTCGGCGGACACACCAAGGGGACTATCCCGCTCGTGCAGCGCCCGCAGTCCTCGGTGCCTGATCTTCATGACCTACTGTAGCGCGCCGCGCCATAGGCCGCAACGTGTCGGCAACGCCCGTGTCGGCAACGCCCGTGCGGAAACGCCGACTGTCGGCAATGCCAACCGACGCTCGCACGGCAGTGGACCGACCATCTCGACGTCAGCGCCTGGGCGCAGGACCCGGCTTCGCCGGGTCCTCCACTGCGTTGCGGCCCTGCGGGTGCCCGGCCTGCGCGCGCCCGTCCGGTTTCGGGGCATTCCATTCAATGCCGGAGTCGAACATGACCACCACCGCCCGCACGCCAGACTGCAACCACTGCCGCCGCCGACCCGCCGCGCCGAACCGCAAGAGGTGCCGTCCGTGTCTCGACAAGGCGGCCGCCAGCTCCCGCAAGCGCTACGCCAGGCTCGCCGCCAAGGCCGTCTGCACGCGCTGCGGACGACGCCGTGCCATGCCCGGCGAATCGCGCTGTTCCGACTGCGCACACACTCCACCGAAGTCGTGGCCGCGGCTGATCCGCTCCTGGTACATCGAGACCGTCGGTGGCTGCGAGTTTGGGCCGTATATCGACGAACTCGAAGCCCACGCCGACGCCGTCATGCGCCGCATCGAACGCCGCTTCGGCGAGTACGCCGTCTACGCCCGCACCGAGATCGCCGGTACGCCGGACCTCGACGACATCCGCACCCGACTCTCCTTCGAGATCGGCTGACCGCGCCGCCACAACTCGCCCGGACCTTGCGCCACGTCCTGCGACACGACCCTGTTGCCGCGATTCCGGGTTCCGCCCCGACGCTGTGGGACGGACTCAAAAGTCGCGTCCCACAGCGTCGGGACGGGGTTTCCACCGAACCGCGCACGATCTCGCGTGCAGACCCCTCCGCGTACCTGCTCGCGACCCCCGGAGCTCGCTTCCAACGCGGCGAGCACAACTGAGCGCACACACGCGCGACGCTTCCATGATTGTGCGGGTTCTGGAGATTGACGCCGTGCCGGAAGGGTCGCGCATCAGCTTTCGCGACTGACCCGCCGAGTGCCACCTCCACGCGGCGGGAGGCCTGCGAACTCGCGTTCGTGCACGTCAACGGCGACCGCGTCGAGGCCCCGTACCGCGTGCGACCTGTTCGACCGCCCCAGGATGCTCATGCAGAGCTGGGTCGGCTAGATAAGCCCCCGTATGCGTGAATGCAATGGCGGCACTCCGCAGGAAACCATCTGGTGCACCGTAGGCTAGTCATTCCGTCAGCTTCCGGAGCCTGGACTTGATCGCGCTGGGTTGCCTCCCGAACCGTTGCGCAAGGTCCACGTTGCCCCATCCGTCCTCGTGCAAGCGGAGCAGTTCGCGGTCATCCTCTCGCGACCACGGCTTGTAAGCGTTCGCGTACCGGTCCCGGAGCTTGTTGTGCCAACCCCGTTTCGCGGCGTCATCCCGTCTCCCTACAGGCATCGACGAGTCAGCCGACCGATCCACGTGGCATCCCGCCAGGAACTTCGCGACCCAGGCAACCTCCTCGGCCTCCATGCTCCACAGGCCGTATTCGCCCACTGGTTTGACATGCAGAACATTCGCGCCGGTTCGGTGCCGGTCCAGCTCCCGTTCGATCTCGTCGGGCACCAGGTCGGCCTTTTTGACTAACACACGAAACGGCTTCTGCGGCGGCTTCCAGCCATCCAGACGGCAGATCCTGCCGCTGTCCGACACCGCGATCACCAACTGCATTGGCGCATATGCGAAACCGCGTTGGTCCCCGCGACCCAGCAACCTCGCCAACGTACGAAATCCGAATGGAACTCTACCGACCAGATTCCTCCGGTGACGGTTTAAGAGTGTCCGGAGAAACTCCGACTGCCGTCTCGCCTGACGAATGGGCGACGGAATGCCCCTCTGCTCTCCGCGGTACGTCCGGGTCCACTCGTCGCCACCATCCCCATCGGATCGAACCTGCACCGCTTCCATCACCGACTTGCTCTCGACGAGGAAGAGTCCCCAACGATGCACCACCAGATGATCGATCTGGACCACTCCTGCGGACCCGTTCTGTTCGGGCTGATCCGCATCCTCGATCCTCAACTGGTGCAGAACGCAAACTGCAGGATTGTCCTGGAACTTCCGGTGCAGATAGTGAGCCATCTGTCCTTCTGCTACGGCCCCAGCGCGCTCGCGCGGGTCTCGTGATTGCGCGGGCTCGATGTAACGCTTGACAATCATCGGGGTTGATCCGGAACATCGGCGACGCGAAAGACATCGGACTCGCCGTCCACGACGCCGCAGAGGTCAGTCACCAAGTGCGCTGCCGGCGCCGCTGCGGTCTTGCCGTTTTCTGCACAGCACCATTGCGTATGGCACGCCGTAGTCGCCTGGCGCCGTCTGCCACAGGTCGCGCATCAGGTCGCCGTCGCGCTCATCGTCGATCTCCGGCTCCACGGCGAATGCGCAGGTGGCCGCGTCGAGGGGCGCGTCGTCGATCATGTTCACGGTCTCCTCCGTTCTCCGGTCGGCGCTCCGTCAGTCCGGCTCCGGTCAGTTCAAACCACCAACAACCACCAGAACACGCTTACCTCGGTATTGAAGGCGTACCCTGCGGAAATCTCGCCGGACGCCAACACGGGGAGTTTACCCACCGCCTCGAGGAAGCGCTCGAAGCCGTCATTGATCTTCTCCCTGCTGACGGGCGCATGCCTCTCCATCCCGTCGAAGTATGGAATGGATTCACGATACTCATCGCCAGGCACTTTGTGATTGTGCGTCACGAGGAGCAACACGTATCGCTCAGCGTCGAACTCCACTCCCCGGAGTTTCTCGATGTCCTTCCGGACCTCTCCCGACGGGTAGCGGCGGTCGCTCTTTACTATCAGATCAAACGACATGGCTACCTTTGCCTCAAGCAGCACTACTGGGCGGTCACCGCGTAGCACCGCAAGGTCTATTCTCTTTCGGCCAAGTCCGCTGACACCCCGCCCCCACTCTCGAACGACACGAAACGGCGGAGCTTGCGCGAGCATCGCACCAATACGAGATGCCAGTGCGTTGCGCAGCAGCTTTTCGTTCTTGGACTTCAGCAACGCGGCGGCCAAATCGCTCGCCTTGAATTCGTCGCCTAGACATCGCAATGCCCCGATTAGCGCGGCATTCGCATCCGCAGTTTCGTTTAACACCGGGCGCTCCATCGCCACGCCGAATATGCAATGATGGCCGACGCTTGCCGCCCGCGCAAACAGGGACTCCGCCGCCGAACACCCCCACCATCCCGTCTGGCGCGACGTCGCGAAATGTGCCCGAATGCGCGTCTGGACCGTTCCCGCGCCGGCTAACGCCCCCACGCTGTGGGACGGACTTGAAAGTCGCGGTGCCCGCGTTCCCACCGCCAGACGAGTAATCGCGCTCGTACGCATTCAGTCTCCACCGCGCCCTTCGCGTCCTCGATGAGGCGCGGCGGGAACGGACCCACGGCGACGGCATCCTGTTCCCGTCCCCCACCGGGTGCGTGCAGCGCGCGCAGACGCTGGCCAAGCTCCTCCACGCGCGCGGCATCGACGTCCCTGCCGCACGGGTTTCGTTCGAGCTTCCGGGACTGGGCCGCCGAGTGCACCGACGCGCCGCGCGAGGTCTGCGAGCTCGCCCTCGCGCACGTCAACCGCGACCGCGTGGAGGCCGCCTACCGCCGCAGCGACCTGTTCGATCGCCGCAGGACGCTCATGCAGCAATGGGCCGACTATCTCGCCGCCTCCGGCTAAGCGCCCAGACCGCGGCTACTCCACCCGTCGCACGATTGCGGCGCTTGTTCACAGCGTATCCACCGAGATCTTCATGGAAATCGCGCCCCACAGTGCCCTGGTTCTCGAAAACGCGGCCCAAGTATCGAACGAGGCAACTGTGGCGACCGTCGCATCACTCCAGATCGCCCGCCAGGGCCACCAGATCGCCGCCAGCCAGCCCGTCGGCCCTCGACGGAGCCTTACCCCTCGACGAAGCCAAAAAACGCTGCTGACCATCGCCGCGATCGGCCGGGTGGCCCGCAAGGCGGGCATCGACGCCGTGCATCACGGATTCCGGTCCTCGGTCCGGGACTGGGCCGCCGAGCGCACCGAGACGCCGCACGCGGTCATGGAGGCGGCCCTTGCGCACACCGTGCGCAACGCCACCGAACGCGCGTACGCGCGCTCGCATCTGTTCGAACGCCGCCGGGCGCTCATGCAACAACGGAGCGACTACGTTAGAACGGGAGACGCCCGACGCGCGGACCTGCGGAATCCGGGAACGGGCCGCCGGTGACCGGCCCGGGTCGCTCGCTTTGGCGAAGAGCCTGCGGAGACGACGGTCGGGCCCTCCCCAGAGGGGAGGGCCGTTCCGCGTTACAAGAGCGTTGCATTGACCACGTAGGCCGCCACGAGGGCGCCCACGACCAGACCGGCCAGTTTGATGGCGCGCCACCAGTCCTGGTCGACCTTGAGCCCGCTCGGCAGTACTTCATGTCGTTTCAACATGGTTTCCTCCTATAGCCAGCCCAGACTTTCGGCGACCTTCAACGTTCCGATCCCGGCCGCGAACGCGGCCAGTACCAACTTCGCGTCGTCCGTCACGGTGCCGTGCCGCTGCCTTCGGGCTTCGGCGTCCAGCTTCTTCGCTTCGGCTTCCAGCTTCATCGTCTCGGGCGCGAGTTTCCTCGCTTCCGCCTCCAGCTTAGCCGCTTCCGCGTTGAGTTTCCTCAACTCCGCGGCCAACCGCTCTTCCTCCGGTGCCATTGGCTTTCTCCTTACAGGATCCCGCCAGAGAACCGGAAGCCCCGCAGAGGATTCGGTCCCCTGCGGGTGTGGACGGTATTCCGCCCGGTACTTCAACGCCGGCTTTCGCCGACACCTGCTTCACGTCGCGCCGGAACGCGACAACGCCGACACGAAGTCGGCAGCAAAGCGACTCCAACGTACCATCGATCCCGACTACTCTGCCAGCAGAAAACTCGACGCAGAACGCTAAATCCGGGTCCCGCCGCGTCCGTCGGTTCGTCTGCGCGCTAGGCTCAGGCGTGCAGGGTCAGCCGCGAATCCCGCTCCTGACCTGAACGTCCGCCAGACGGCGCCCGAAGTACCGGACAAAAACCTCGTTCTCCGGCCACGCGCCCGGCTCCTTCCAGAACGCCCCGAGGCGACCCACCAGGGCCGCGATCCAGTCTGCGGCCTGCACCGTCTGGTAGCGGTGGCTCTCCAGGTGGAAGGGCGGCTCGACCAGCTGGCGCCGCGCGCCGCCACCGTACATGTCGCGCCCCACCGCGGTCAGCAGTTCCGCGCGGCAGGGATGTTCGTCGAGCGCCAGCAGGAAGCGCGCCGGCCAGATGGACCTCTCGGGCGGCCGCACCCACCGTATGTGCCACCCTCCGACGACGAAAATCACCCGGTGCTTCCCGGGTCTGGTTATTCGTTACGACGAGTCGTCGTTCGTGCGTCAACGCTGCTATCGTCGGCGCGGACTTCGACCGCGTCGAGGCGGCATTCGATTAGGAGGTCGGAAAGCAAGTTGCGACTGCACCCGACGTAGGTCCGGTCGAGGTCGATGTCGGTCGCGACGAACCAGGATCTGTCGTCCGGCCAAACCAAGTTGGCTCCTACGTCCAGGCCCGAGAAGAACCCGCGGTCCATGACATCAAGGCAACCCTTGAAGAGATCCCACTCCCTAAATCCGGTGTCGACATAGATGGTCTTCGGGACGTCGGGCTGGTAGGTCAGGCCCCACCCGCGCCACACCCCGAACCAGCAACTCGTCCTGGAGGGCGTATGCCTTAAGAGGATCGGTTTGAGGGGAACCGCCACACGACGAGGGAGCCAGCCATCTTCGCCCGGATGGGAGAGGCGGGCGTAGCGCTCGAACCGCAGGGGAACATGCGACCCGACGGTGAAGGTCTTGAACGGCGCCAAGCCGTCCAAAACCCACTTTGCGGCCCTGCGGTTTGTGCAGGGCTCTAACAAGAAACGGTCCCCCGCCCCGCGACGTACGTGCGAGACCGGATCATGCTTGCAGCGCGCCCGCGGTCCGTTCGGCGGTCCGGCTCCGCCGGACTTGCGCAAGCTCGTAGCTCGCCTGCATCCGCATCCAGTGATCGGCGGTGCCCCAGCCGATCTCCTCCAGCGCCAGCGCCATGTTCGCCGACACGCCGGTCCTGCCGTTCAGGAGCCGCGACAGGGTTCCGCGCTCGCAGCCGAGATGCGCCGCCGTCTCCGTCACGTTCCAGCCCACGTCGTCCATGCTCTCGCGGATCAGTTCGCCCAGGTGCGGCGGGTTCAGCATCGGGCCGACGCGCTCGCCTGCAATGTCGTTCATGGTCTGCACTCCCCTTTGGTCAGTGGTAGTCGATCAGGTCCACGTCCACGGCCTCGCCGTCCTCGAAGCGGAACACCACGCGCCAGTTGCCGGAGACGCGAACGCTCCACTGGCCCGCGCGGTCGCCCTTCAGGGGATGTAGGCGGAAGCCCGGCGCGTCGGCTGCTCGCGGATGCGTCGCCTCCTGCAGCCGCAACAGGATGCGCCGGAGCCGTGGCGCCAGGTCGGCGGACACACCTGCGGGATTGTCCCGCTCGTGCAGCGCCCGCAGTCCTCGGTGCCTGATCTTCATGACCTACTGTAGCGCGCCGCGCCATAGGCCGCAACGTGCGGACGCTCCCGGCGCGGCGCGGCCTGTCTAGGGCGACGGGTACCGTCGGCGCAGCAGACCCTTTACAGGCCGCGACACGCCGCCGACGCCGCCGACGCTGCCGTTCGGGATGGCGACCGTGTTCTTCCGCATGGCGGGGTCCACGGCCGTGACCACGCTCCTCACCGCACGACTGCCCCGGTCGCCATCCCCGCCCCGCGCGGCGAGCGCCTTGTCCGATGGCTCACCGGATTGCATTCGACCCTTCTGCAACTTACCGGAACTTCCTGAATGCAACTTAACACTATGATAAGCATAAAGTTTTGCGGTATACGTTGCGGGATATTACGATCAGCCAGATGCATCCGGAAACCGTACTTCAGCGGCCATCAGGGCCGCCGAAAGCCCGACAGTGAAGAACCGCTCTCCCGCCTTCGACGCTGTCGCCGAGGCCGCCCGCCTCAAGGCGGAGACCCGCGCCCGCCGACCCCGCCGTCACAGCCGCTCCCGACTCGACCGGTACGCCCACGAACTCCTCGCGCTCGCGGACGAGGGCTGCACCACAGCGGAACTGCGACGCTGGCTGGCCGACCGTCGCGTGCATGTCCAGCACTCCACCGTCGCCCGCTGGCTACGCCGCCACGGCAACGGTTGACCACCAGGTTCGCGTGCCGAGATTCCGCTCCACCCAGCCGCCCGAGCGCCAGGCCGCCAGCGTGGTCGCCCGGCTCGTCGAGAACGGTGCATTGCGCCGCAACCCCGCCAGACCGCCCTCGGTGCGCACCGTGGCCAACTACCGCGACTGCCTGCTCCAGATCGCGCGCCGCATCGCCGCCGACGGACGGGAACTGCGCGACCTCGATGCCGACGCCGCCGTGGAGTACCTCCGCACCCGCGTCGACGATCTCGGCCAGAAGGCGCTCGACATGCACCGTCAGGCCCTGCAGGCCATGCTGGTCCACGTCTCCCGCCGCCTGCCCGAGGGCCAGCGCCTGACGGTGGTGCGCTCGCATCGGCCGCAGCGGAAGGGCGGGCGGGCCTACACGCCGCAGCAGGTCCGCATGGTCGCGGCGGCGCAGAACGCCCGCAACGGCCTGTCCACGCTGATCGCCCACGCGGCGGGCCTGCGCGCCCACGAGGTGCCCACGCTCGCCCGCCCCGGCGAGCAGCCGCCGGACCGCCGCCCCGCGCGCCCGGAGAAGTTCGCGGGCCGGCCGGGACGGGACTACACCGTGGTCGGGAAGGGTGGCCTGGTGCGCGTCGTGCGCCTGCCGGACCATCTCGCCGAACGTCTCGAGGAGCGCCGCCTCGAAGAACCGATGCGGGTCGTCGACCGCGGCATCCGCTACGTCTCGCGCTACGACATCGCCGGCGGCGTGGCGTGGAGCGTCAGCTTCGGCAGCGCCTCGAAGCGCGCGCTCGGCTGGTCCCGGGGCGCGCACGGGGTTCGACACTCGTATGCCCAGGAGCGCATGAGGGAACTGCAACGGCTGCTCGTGCGCGCCGACGCGCTGGAGACCGTCAGCCAGGAGCTCGGCCACTATGCCGACGTTCGGATTATGCCGAGCCGCCGGCGCGGTCCGTTGCCCGCTCTGGCACCGGCGGCACGGTGTATCGGCATAATCTACAACGCTTCCAGGAAGGCGAGCAGTTCGTCGGTTGCATGGAACCGCCGACCGTCGTCCGCCACGGGACGGGTACGCGCCAGGGCGCGCTCCTTCAACGTGATGTCGGCATGGACGTACATCTGGGTGGTTTCCACACGCTCGTGTCCCAGCCAGAGGGCGATGACGGTGCGGTCCACGCCATTGTGCAGAAGCTCCATGGCGGCGGTGTGCCTCAGAACGTGCGGCGTGACGCGCTTGTTTGCCAACGTGGGGCACGTTTGCGCGGCGACGGCAGTGTATTTGCGCACGATGCGTTCCACGGCATCCCGGCTCAACGGTGTTCTTCGCGTGGTCGTGAACAGCGGATCGTCCGGGCCGCCTCCGTGCTCGTCGATCCAGCGGCGCAAGGCCTCGCGGCTGTCCGAACGGAGCGGCGTGGCGCGCTCCTTGCGGCCCTTGCCCGTGCATCTGACATGGGCGCCCGTCCCGAGATGAACGTCGCACACGCGCAGACCGATGGCTTCGGAGACGCGCAAGCCCGTCTGGAGCATCACCAGCAGCAGCGTCCGGTCGCGGCGGCCGAACCAGGTGGCGTCCGGGCTCGCCACGAGGGCCTCCACCTCGTTGCGTGCAAGGAAGTCCACGACGGGCTTGTCGTGGCGTTTCGTCGGGATCGCCAGAACCTGCTGGCAGTGCAGCAGAAGCTGTGGCTCGTTGACCGCGACGTAGTTGAAGAACGAGCGGATCGCGGCCAGCCGCGCGTTCCGGGTCCGTGCGCTGTTGCCGCGCGCCTCCTCGCAGAAGGAGAGGAAGTCTCCGACGAGGTCCGCATCGAGGTCCGCGATCAGAAGTTCCGTAGGCGCGCGACCGAGGCGGTCCTGGGCGAAGCCGAGCAGGAGCCGGAACGTGTCGCGGTAGCTCGACACGGTGTTCGGGCTCGCCTGCATCTGCGTGAGCAGCCGCTCCGTGAAGAAGCGCTGGAGATGGGCTGGTAGTCGGCGGGTCTCCATCATGGCGAGATCTCCCGGTGGCGGGCCTCCGCCCGTTCCGCTGCCAGCTGCAGGAGTTCCGGGACCGCTTCGATGTACCAGTACGTGTGCTCCGGCTTGGTGTGACCGAGATAGGCGCTGAGCCGGTACATCTCGCGGTCGATGTCCCGTCCCTCGCGGAACCAGTCGAGCATGGTGTGAACGGCGAACGTGTGGCGCAGGTCGTGGATGCGCGGTCCGGTGCCGTTGTTCCGCCGTTCGGAGATCCTCCTGATCCCGATGCGATGACTCGCACGGGCGAAGTTGTAGCGGGCTCCCGCATCGCCGGCCGGTTGCCCGTCTTCCCTGACGAAGAACCGCGGCGAGTCCGTGTCGGTCAGCCGGTCGCGCTCGGCGGCGTAGTGCGCCAGTCGAGCGACCGCGCAGGATCTCACGGGGATGGATCGCTCGCCTCCGTTCTTCGACCGCCGGATGTGGAGGATGCCGCCATCGAGATCGACGTCGCGGCGTTCCAGGCGGAGCGCTTCGCTGATGCGCATCCCGGTCACGGCGATCAGCCCGAAGAGCGTCTGGTGGAGCAGTGCGCGCAGCCCGTGCGGCGACCCGAGTCGCCCGGCCTCGTCGACCAGTTGTGCAAGTTGCCGCTGCGTGTAGATGTAGGGCTTCGAGCGCACCGGCCGTGCCGGGATCAGTCCGGCGGGCGGCACCTCGGTGCGGTCGTCGCGCGTCTGCAGCCACGCTGCGAAGCCTCGCACCATGCCGAGGCGGTGGCCCCAGGTGGCGTTGCTGGCGTTGCCGTAGTGGTTTCGCCACGCCAGGAAGAGTTCCGTCGAGATGTGGTGGCATCCCACGCTGCCGGCGTATTCGACGAACTTGCGCAGGACGAACTCGGCGGTCGAGAGGTCGTAGCCCAGGCTGCGCCGCGTTGCGAGGTAGTCGTTCAGGTGTTGGGCCATCCTGGTCATTGGCGGTCTCCCTCCGTCGGCCAGGGGCGGGAGATCGACCGGAGCGCGTCCACATCGTGCTGCGCGTAGATCGTCGTGGTCTTCGGCGACCGGTGCCGCAGCACGTCCCCTATCTCCTCCAGCGATGCCCCCTTGCGGAGCATGTCCGTGGCAAGGCTGTGCCGCAGGACATGCGCTCCCACGTGCGATCGGGGCGGCGTGACGCCGGTTGCCTCGTACGCCTCCGCGAGCATCAGGCGCACCCGCGCGCGCCTGAGCCGGCCGAACGGCACCTTCGTGGAGACGAACAGGGCGCGGTCGTGGCCCCGTCGTTCATGGCGGATGTAGTCGACGATCGCCTCGCCGACATCCGCGGGTAGTGGCATGCGGTCGTGCAGGCGCCCTTTGCCGCGGACCAGGATTTCTCCGGCGCGCCAATCGATGTCCTCGAGTTCGATGCCGACCACCTCGGGTTCGCGCAGCCCGAGTCTGGCCATGGTCAGGACCATGGCGTAGTTCCTCTTCGCCTCCCTGCCGCGCTGCCCGACCGCCGCTACCACGCGGCTCACCTCGGCAGGCGTGAGGTGGCGCGGGATCCTCCTCGGCACACCTTTCACGGAGGGAACGGCCTTGCTCAGATCGCGCTCCGTCCGACCGCTCCACAACAGGAACCGGAACAGGTTGCGCAGATGCGAAGGCATTTCCCGGTTCCGGCTCCCGGCAGCTCGCACCGTCGCCATGAAGGCGGTGATGTCGTCCGGCACGATGTCCCGGGCATCGCCGAACTCGTCGCCGAACCGGAACGCGAGAAAGCGGTCGTGGACCCTGAGACATGCGTAAATCGTGCTGTCTGCGAGCCCGCGCACCTGCTTGAGGTAGCGCCGGTACTCGCGGCGCTGGCAGGCCGGCGGCGACATGTCCACGGCGACCGCATCCGGCGGGGCGCCGGCATGCTCGATCAGGTATTCCCGGAACTTGTGCATGCAGCGGCGCGCGTACCGCTGGCTGATCGGCGCCAGCCCGGCCGCGACCTCCGAGAACAGGGGAAGAGCCGCCTCCTCGTCGAGTTGCCGCGGCGACATGCCGCGCGTCTCCATGGCTTCCGCCACCGCGCTGGCGAGTCGGCTGTGCCGCAACACCACGGGGCCGCAGTACCCCGCCGTGTCGATCTGTCGGGCGAAGCCCTCTACGTGGCGCTCGAGCTCGCTCGGTGCACCGCGATCCTTGGTGCTGATGGATTTCATAGGTTTTTTCCTTCACTTGGGAAGGAGCAACCTATGTCAACGCGCTGCCCGCGCCACCTCGATTATGCCGCGTCGTCTAGCACAATCGTCCGAACTCCATGAGCACTGCGGGAGTGGATCGGCATAATCCGAAAGTCGGCATAGTGCCCATTATGCCGATATCGGCATAATGGGCATTTTCGCCCGGAAATCACCGAGACGTATCTCAGATGATTCGCCTCACGGTCGAACTCAAGCCGCATGTGGCCGAGCAGCTCGACTCGGTCGTGCGCGCCGAATGGAACGGGGAGCCGGAGGACTGGACCCGCTGCGCGGTCCTCGTCAACCTCCTGCTCGAACGCGCCCGGCAACTGCCGGAAGGCGGCAGCCGCGAAGACGGCGCCGGACAGTCCCAACAGCCGCCCCGCGACGACCTCGAATCCCTCCGCCGCGAAGGGGTCGCCCTGCGCAAGGCGCTGGAGTCCGAGCGCGCACTCCGCCGCCGCGACCGCGAGCGCTACGCCTGGATCCACGACAGTCTCCAGAACGCACGCGGCGCCGTCACGCGTCTCGACGAGTCCCGCGCCAGGTACCGCGATCTCGCCCTGCGCGTCGAGGCCGCGGTGCTGCGCGCTCCGGTGCGCGACGATCCCGGCGGCCTCGAAGACCGCCTCTGCCGGGCGCTGCGCCGGGCGGGTTTTGCGCTTCCGGAACGCCGCGTTCCGGCCCGGTCCACGGAAAACTCGCGCGCACCGCCCTGCGGCGATTCGCCGCCGAAACGTCGCAAGACGTCCTGAGACACGACAGACGGCCGCCGCAACCGCGCCTCGTCCCCACGCTGGGTAAGGGTCCTGGCGGACGCCTTGCCCAGCGTGGGGACTCGCCTTTCCCGCCAGCGCGCACATCCCGGCCCACACACCCCCGACGCACACCATAGAGTTGCTAAGCGCGCGGCGCTTGCCACTCGCCGCGGCCGCCTGTACCGTGCCCGCCGTTCCTATGTACCCTCCGGGTACGTCCATGGTGCCCCGCCATACCAAACAACGGGGAAACGGTCGCCAGCGGCGGCTGTCAGAGAGCCCCCTGCTGAGACTGGGGAGCCACCGCCAGAGGCGGCAACAGCATCCCCGGCTGTAGACGGGAGAACGGCCAGGCAGACCGCGGGTTACCCAACGGGACGCCTGTATCCGCAGCCCGCCCCCGGCTGATCGAAACGGGAGCGCGCCAGGAAAGGCGCGGCAGGACGTTCCACTGCGCTCGAACGGAACCGCCGCCCGCGACAGGGCAAGCGTGCGAACAGTGCCGACGCCGTCCGCGAGGACGAAACGGGTGCGAAGAGGATGGCCGGAGCAGTTGCCCGCGATTCCGCTCAGCGCCGACCGATCGACAAGCATCGGTTGGACGCGAGAGATACTTACACCGCCGAACGCTTGTCCCCAAATCAGCCGACCGGCTGCGGTCGCGGCGTCACCCATACCGCCCATCCATCTCCCCATCCCGGACCTGGCCGCCGCCTTGGCCACTCGGCCCGCTGTCCGGAAACGGCCCCTCCATCGCCCGATGCCGACGTGACCGACGCCCGAAATGCGCTCCACAGTGCTCTCGTTTTCAAAACCGCGGCCCAGGTATCGAACGAGGCCGCTCTCCGCGTCGTCTGGCGCGCGATGTCGCCCCTGAAGGTGCAGCTGGACGCCATGCTCAACGAGGCGCACCCGGTCGACGACAGCGCCGTTCCCGGTCGCGACGTCGACTCCGTACTCGCCCCGCCGGGCCAGACATGGCCGGAAGATCGGTTCCGGCCATGGACAACCTCATCGCCGCCGACGGCGCCGTGTCACCCTGAAAGGGCCGCAGCGTAGCGGAGGACCCGCGAAGCGGGTTGACGCGGTGACGGCGGTGGCGTTCCCGGCTCCCTCCCAGTTCCACTCGACCGCCACCAGTTGCCGCGTCAGGTTCACCAGTCTGCCGGTAGATCGGAGGCCGTGTTCGAGTTGACCGGGAACAGCACCATCGGCGATAGTGGAGCGCGTCGGCATCCCGCTGCGGCCGGAACCCGCGCCCGCTTCCACGGTGGTTCCTGGGCCTTGTCCCATTCGGTCGCAGATCGCGCCTCCACGGTGCCCGCGTTCCCACCGCCAAACGAGTAATCGCGCTCGTACGCATTCTGGACAAATCCCTGAAAACGTTGTTAAATCATTGAGTTGATGGAAGTGTGTCGAGGACGTCGCTGGCGCGCCCGGCCCGGAACGCCTCGATGCGGCACAGCGCCCTCGGGGTGCCGTCCTGCATGACCTGCGTCCTGACGACGGTTCCGGACCGGGTGTGGCGCTTGCCGGCCCGGGTCTCGACATCGCAGGTGACGGCGGTGCCGATGTCGACGATGGCCGCCATCTGGGGCGCGAGCGACATGTGCCACTCGCCCCGCAGCTTTACGAAGCGGGCATAGGTCCCGTCGGAGACGAACTCCTCCGGGAGCGGGGTGTTGGATGGACGGGTTGTGTAGGGCATGTTGACCTCCTCCGATGGTCTGCTGTCGATTCCCTTAACCGTCGCAGTCCGCGCAATGAGCCGCCGGTCAAGGCTGCCGCCAGGCACCCGAAGGGCTTGGCCTTGACGGGCGGCGGCGCGGACTAGGCTCGAAGGAATCGACGGCAGGCGCAGGGGTGGCGGCGCGCATCCGCAGGGCTGGGGATCCGCGTCTCACTACGCGGCTTCGGCGTCCGGAGCCGCGCCCGCGTTGCGCTCGTGCAGCGCGTGCAGGAACTCGGCCGCCTGCTGCGCCCGGGTGGCGGCGTCGAACACCGCCCGGGGCTCTTCGGTGAGGAGCTCCGACCAGGACGCGATGTAGCTCGCGTGGTCGGCGCGCGGCGAGGAGGCGATGCCGAGATCGGCGCAGAGGAACGCCGAGCCCAGTTCCGCGACCAGCTCCTCGCGCGCCCGCGCCCTGTCGTCGATGCGGTCGCGCAGCCGGTCCAGCCGGTCGCGGTGGCCGGTGCTGTGCGTGAGCTCGTGCAGCAGGGTCGAGTGGAACGTCTGCGACGAGTCGAAGGTCTCGAACGGCGGCATCTGGATGCGGTCCGGACCGGGCGCGTAGAAGGCGCGCTGGCCGCCGTAGCGGATCTCGATGCCGAGCGAGTCGATCCACGCCTGGCAGGCGGCGTCGCGCTCGTCGGGATTGACGTCGGGGATCTCCGGCACGTACTTGTCGGGCAGCCCGTCGATCTGGTAGGTGTTGAACACTGCGTAGACGCGCCTGACGGGCAGGAGCACCTCGGTCTCGTCGCCGTACTCGTCGGTCTCCTTCTTCTTCGCGGTCTTGGCGAACACGATGTGCGTGGCGCGCTCGCCCTTGCGCACCTGCGCGCCGATGGACTGGGCCTGCCGGTAGGTCATCCAGAACGGGGATGCGTAACCCTTGTCGATTGCCGCGCTCCACAGGATGAGCACGTTGATGCCTTGGTAGGGCACCGCGTTCTCGCGCAGCGGCTTCGAGACGCGGGCGTTGGGGTTCACGGCCCAGGGCCGGTGCCAGGGCAGCACGCCTTCTGCCATCTGGGCGACGATCTGGTGGGCGATGCGTTCGTAGAGTTCGTTGATGCGGGCCATTGCCGGTTCTCCTTCGATGCGAGCGAACGGCGCCGGGCCGGGCCGCCGGGGTCCTCTCCGGCCGGGGCAAGGCCGGACGCCGGACCGGTAGGGACGGCGGCCGCCCGGAGGGCTCGGCCTTGCGGCGGACGGCCCCGGCGGCCGAGGCTGCGCGGTGCCGGTCGTCTCGACGGAGAACCGTTCTTCGATTTGGGGGATTCGGGGCCCGGAAACCGCCGTCGAAACGCCTTCCGGCCAGCGCCGGCGACCCAGGAAGCGTCAGGCGGGCGCAGGCCGTGCTTTGTCCATATCACTGAAAATGCTACGATTTTCCGTGCTTTCAAGTCGGGTTTTCCCGGCGTTGTCCGGGTCACCGGGCGTAGGCACTGGAGCCGCCTTCGGGCGGTCTGACACAACCGGGCCGACCGGCCCACCGATCTCCCGCCGGGGCGACTTCCCTGGCGGGGAGGTTCGTCCCGGCGGGGCTTCTGCAAAGGAGGTGCCGTCATGACGGACCTGAGAGAGATCGTCGATGTGCGCGGACCCGGACAGCCGTCCGAGTTCGTGTGCGGAGCGAGCGTCGGCAGCGACGTGCTCGCGGCCTGCGGCCTGGCCGAGGAGGAGATCCTCCGATGCGCCGCGCGGGCCGTCGAGATGGAGCTTGGCATGGCGGAAATCCATGTCGGGACGGCCGCGGATGTCGACCGCGCGGTGTTCCCCCTGGCGGGGGGCGCCGTGGCGACGGCGCGGATCCACCGCAGTCTGTCGCCGCGCGTGGTCGTCGAACTGGCGTAGGTCGCTCGCCGCCGCGTCGGGCCGTCCCCCGAAATCCGGGGGGCGGCCCGCACTTCGGGTCGGAGCAGGCCGGTGCAACGGATGGAACGGAACAAGGCATGTTTGGGCGCAGGAAGCACAAGGAACGGGAGACGACGGGGCCGGTCGTGGTGGACGGGCCGTTCACCGACGACGAGGCGGACGCCGTCAAGGCGCTGTGGCGGCTGACGGCGCTGCCGCGCGAGGAGTTCGACGCCACCTACGGGGAGCTGCTGCGCCGCGCCTGGGGCTCGATCGCCAAGGCGTCGGGCGCGGAGTGGACGGCGCTGCGGGAACGGACGCTCAAGTGCGCGATCGCGACGCTCAAGGTGCGCCAGGCGCACGTGCTGCCGCGCTTCGCGGCGGCCGAGGACTCGTCCCGGCTGACCGAGGCGATGAGTTTCGCGCTGACCGCGTGCGTGGTCGCCGAGCGGTTCGCCCTGGTGCTGGGGCGCGCGGCGGGCCCGGACTGGAGTCCGATGAACGCCGACGTGCCGGCGGAGACGGTACTCGCGGACGTGGACGTGCCCCGCGCGCTCGGCGCGCTGGTGCTGCCCCGACTCGTCGGCGACGCGGGCCACGAATGGCTCGGCCAGCAGCCCGAGGCGCTGCTCGAGTTGGCGGCGTACTTCGGCAACGCGCCCAGCGACCTGCGCGCCATCGCCGACGATGCCTCTGCCCGGATTGGAATGCCGGTGGTCGCGGCGCCGCCCGAGAGCGGGACGCCGGGCGAGAACGCGGGTCCCGCGATGCGCCCGGCCGAAAACGATGCATCGGCGACGGCGACGGCGACGGCGACCGGAGCGGAGTCCACGACGGTCGAGGCGCCGAGTGCGGCCGCGGCCGATGGGCAGGCGCCGAAGCCGGACCCCGCGCCGTCCGATATAGGCGACGGGCGCGGGGGCTGGCAGTGGTTCAACTGGGCGCGCGCGGTGCTGCGCGACGGCAGTGTCAAGGCGAATGCCGAGGGCGGCTGGCTGCACAACATCGGGGGTTCGGCGTTCGTGGTCGACCCCGACTGCTTCGAGGCGCTGGCGGCCGCCGAGTCGTTGCCGACGAAGTCCATCCGCAACCGCGTCGTGAAGCTCGGCAGGCACAGTACCAGGCGCTCGGCAAGCGGTCGGGCGGACTCGTTCCCCGCGGACCTGGCTGACGGGCGCCGCGTGTCGGGGATGGTGTTCCCCGGGGAGCTGTTCTGGGACAAGGACGCGCCGCCGGCCTCGAAGTCGGCGCTGCGGTGAGGGGCCTGTGTCGGATCCTGTTGTTCATGGCGGGCGGCTGGCGGCGAGGCGCGCGGGAAAGATGCGACGGCCGGACCGCCGTCGGGGTTCCGATCTGAGGATGCTTGACCGCCGACCTTGGTCGGCGTTGCCGCGGCGGATCGTCGTGGCGTAAGCAGAGGAGCCGGTCGCAAGACCGGCGTTTGCAAAGACCGGGCGGAGAAATCCGCCCACTCCCGCAGGGGACCGAAGTCCCCTGCGGAGGCCGGTGCCTGTACGCGGGAGTCCTTCCGAGGAGGAACCCCATGAAGGACGACAACAGGTTCGCCGGCCTGGGCGTGGAGACGCTCAGCGAGGCGGAAAGGGAAACCGTGGTGAAGCTGGCTTTGAAAGTGATGGCGCAGGAGGTGGCCGACGGACCCGTGATGACGGGCGAGAGGGCCGCCGCGAGATACCTGCAACTCAAGGTCGGCGACCGCGAGCGCGAGGTGTTCGGCTGCCTGTTCCTCAACACGAGGAACCGGCTGATACGCGACGAAGAGCTGTTTTACGGCAGCTTGGACCGCACCACCGTGCATCCGCGGGTGATCCTGCAGAAGGCGCTGGCGCACAATGCAGGCGCGATCATCGCGTACCACAATCACCCGAGTTCGGTGGCCGAGCCATCGGCGAGCGACATGGACCTCACCGGCCGCGTGAAGGATCTCCTCGACGAGATCGACGTGCGACTGCTGGACCACATCGTGGTGTCCCGGACCGAGACCGTCAGCATGGCCGCCCGCGGCCTGATCTGACAGACCGCCGCGCGGAGGGGCTCTTTGGAGCTCTCTCCGCGCTGGCGGCCTCGCCCCTCCCTGTTGCGTGTTTCATGATTGTCGGCGGCCGAAGTGTTGGCAGATATGCACGCGTCTCCGCGGAGGAGCAGAAGCTGAACCTGCAGCGGCAGGCGCTTCGGGACGCAGGGTGCGAACGCATCTTCGAGGACACGGCCGGCGGCGCGGCCGAGCGCCTCGCCCTACGCGAGGCGCTCGGCCCAGGTCCGCACCGGCGACACGCTGGTGGTGTGGCGCCTCGACCGTCTGGGCGGGTCGCTCAAGGACCTGATCGCGCACGCGGAGTCGCTTCGCACGCAGGGCGTCGGGTTGCGCACCCTGAAGGAAGCAATCGACACCGAATCCAGCAGGGGGGCTCGTGTTCCAAATCTTCGGCGGGCCGGCGGAGTTCGAGCGGGCGCCCATCCGCGAGCGTATGCGCGCCGGGTTGGCGGCAGGACGCGCGCAGGGACGGGTCGGCGGGCGTCGCAAGCGACTCGGGGAGGAGCAGCGCCGCCACGCGGTGGAGCTATTACCGGTCGCGGCAGCGCACGGTGAAGGAGATTTGCGCGCTCGGGGGGATTGGGGGATCTCCCGCTCGACGCTGTACGCCTACGTGGAGGAGTTTGCGGAACGTGATGGAGCCGACGCGTTGGTGCGTGCCAGCCGTTGACCTTTGGACGCGATCGCGGTCAAGTGGAGCTTGAGAGCGTATGCGGCATCGTTTGGCAATCTTCGCGATAGGGATCGACGCCCGCCAGGGCCGAGACCCGGTACTCCGGGGCTCGGTGCGCCGCACGAGAGCCCGGCCCCCGAAGGGGGATCGCCCCGGCTGTGCCCGCCAGGAAGCCAATTGACCGAAACTGACAGATGGGCAATCGTCTCGAAGTGCCGGTGGCCGGATGCTACGATCAAGGATGGTGTGTGTTCTCGCTGGCCGGTGGAATTGGACTGACTCCGGATAGGCGGAAGTTTGCGCGCTGGAGGCAGGTCGGCTAGGGAATAGGCCATAGAGCCGTGGGTCGATGAGGACGTGGCGCTTGAGGTGACGCTTGGCCGCGGAGAAATGGAAGCTCTCGATGACGACTGCGAACATATACCTAGATTATCAGGCAACGACGCCTCTGGATGAGAGGGTTCTTGAGGCGATGCTTCCATGGCTGGGTCGACCGGCGAACCCGCATTCAAGCGAGCATGCGTTTGGCCAGGAAGCGGCGGCGGCGGTCGAGTTGGCGCGCGAGCACGTCGCAGAAGCAGTCAACGGTGATCCGAAGGGTGTTGTGTTTACTGGAAGCGCGACCGAAGCGGCCAATATCGTGATTCGTAGCTTCGCGAATGGCGGAAGGCGTTTGTTGGTAAGTGCTATAGAGCATCCGTGTGTGGGCGAGACGGCCGCTGAGTGCGAGAAGCAAGGCGGCACGGAGGTATCGGTCGTCCCGGTCGATGAGGAAGGGGTTGTTGATCTGGACGGGTTCTCGGAGTTGTTGGTTGATGTGGACTTGGTATCGGTGATGGCGGTCAACAATGAGGTCGGTACGATTCAGCCGATCGAAGACATTGGCGCCCTGTGTATGAGCGAGGGCGTCAGGTTGCACACGGACGCGGCACAGGCCATAGGCCGCGTGAAGGTCGACATGGGCCTTGGTATTACATTCGCGACACTCTCGTCGCATAAGGTTTACGGACCACCCGGTATCGGGGCCATCTGTTCGCAGACCGAAGATTTGGCGCTGCTCAAGCCAATCATGAGCGGCGGCGGACAAGAAAGGGGTCTGCGCCCCGGAACGTTGCCGACCGCACTGTGTGTGGGTTTCGGCGAGGCATGCGCTCTGGCGATCAGGGAGCGGGAGAAGGACGCGGCGGAGGCGGCGCGCCTGGCAAGGGCGTTCCTGCACGAACTGGACAAGGTCGGCGTCTCGTACGTAGTCAACGGGAGCCGAGAAGAGCGTGTGGCGCACAACCTGAACGTGAGTTTCCTCGGGATAGAAGCGGAGGCGTTGCTGGCGCAACTGCCCACGCTCGCTGTGTCCACCGGCTCGGCGTGTTCGTCGGGGTCGATCGGGCGGTCCACCGTGCTGACGGCAATGGGCCTGGCTGAAGATCGCATTGACAGCGCGGTGAGGATCGGTTTCGGGAGAGGTACAGGGCCGAGCGAGGTAGTGGAGGCGGCGAGACTGGTGGCAGCGGCGGCGTCGAGGTTGCTAGGGACGCAGAGATGACGCCGGCGAAAGCGGTAAGGGCCGACGGTGGTTGGGATCTGTCGGGTGGCCAAGCGCGGGTGTTTTCGGGTCACGAGTCGTTCGCGTGTCGGTACGGGTGGCTGCCGAAGCTCTACGAGGCGGTGGCAAAGGACGGGAGGCTCTTCGGCGACGACGAGCGGGCGATTCTTGCGCTTGGGCTCGGCAGGAACATGGTCAAGGCGATTCGGTTCTGGGGACAGGTTTTCGGACTGCTTGAAGTGCAACGCGGATTGGCAAGAAATACGGAGCTGGCGCGGCGATTGCTCGACATCGACCAGGGGCTGGACCCGTACCTCGAGGACCCGGGGTCGCTCTGGCGGCTGCACTGGTTCGTGACTACCCACGCAGGTCTAGGAGCGTGGGTAACGACCTTCCTGGAGTTGCAGGACGGGTTGGTGTCGAGAGATCGGTTGATCGACGTGGTGCGGAGTCGGGCTGCGGCGGCGAAGGGATCCGTGACGCAGAGAACGGCAGCGAACCACGTGGACATTCTGTTGCGCACGTATGACTGGGCTCGGATGGAAGCAGTGACACCGGGGGAAGACGCATCGGGGTGCCCTTTCCAGGAGTTGCACCTGATTGAAACGTCGGCGGTGAACGGACAAACGCAGGTAAGCGTGAAGCGGGGGCCGAAGGCTCTGCTGGACGTCGGGGCGTTCGCCTTCGCGCTGAAGGACTATTGGGAAGGGACGGCAGCTGGTAGCCAGTCTCTGTCTGTGAGGAGCATGCTGGTGGACCGTCGGTCGCCGGGGGTCGTGTTCCGGCTGGACGAGGGGGCTTTGTTGGCGTGTCTCGAGGAGGTTTGCGGACTGACCGGGATGCAGTTGCGCAGCGACGGAGTGGGCGGAATGGACGTTGTAGGCGCAGGGGAAGCGAAAGAACGCCTTGAGGAAGTCGCGTGGCCAAACAGCTGATAGCGGACCGCATAGGGATCGGGCGGCGCTACGTTCGGGCTGTCGACATCGTCCGCGATCTCGACGACGAGCGGGCGTTGGAAGGGTATGTACTCACGCCCTCGGTACGCGACGGCCTTCGCAGGGTGCTCGCGGGTCTGAGGACGGGGTCGTCGCAGCGCGCATTTCGGGTGACTGGGCCTTATGGCTGTGGAAAGTCGTCGTTTGGCCTGCTGCTGGCGCGGCTGTCCAGGAAGGCAAAGAAGACGGGGTAGCGACGAGTCTGGTGGGAGAGCTACTTGAGCAGCAGCAAGTACCGGCCTACCGACCCGTGGTCATCGCAGGTCGGCGGGCGAGCCTGACGGCGGACCTGTGTGCAGCGGCGCGTGATGTGGCGCGAACGGAATTCGGCGCGGGCGATGAGTTGGCGAGGTCAGCAGCGCGGGAGGTCGAGCGGCTGTCCGAGACGGGCGAAAGTGACCTGAAGGCGGTGTTGGACTGCCTTGTCCGGTGCTCGGAAAGGCTGTACGCGGGACAGCGTCGGGGGCTGCTGCTGCTTGTCGACGAGATGGGACGGTATGTGGAGTTCGCGGTATCGAACCCCGACCGGGAGGACGCGTCGGTGTTTCAGCAACTGGCCGAGCGTGCCGGCGGGTCGCGGTCCGGCGGTTTAGGCGTGGTCGGTTTCCTGCATCACAGATTCGGCGACTACGTGGCAACGCTTGGAGACTGGGTCGAAGGGGAGTGGCGGCGGTCGTCGGAGCGCTACGAGGAGATTGCCTTTCACGAGAGTCACGAACAACTGCTATACCTCCTGTCGGAAGCACTGGTCACGCGGCGAGCGCACACCGCAGCGGTTAGGACTGCAGCGAGGTCTCAGTACCGAGAGGCAGGACAGCGGGGGCTGTTCACCCTGTCACGGGATGATCTAGCAGCGGTCGGCGAGGACCTGTACCCGTTTCAACCGGGCGCGCTTGCGTGCCTTTGGTCATCTTCTCGTCGTTTCGGGCAGAACGAGCGATCGGTATTCGCGTTCCTTCAGTCCTCGGAGCCGTTCGGGTACCAGGATTTCGCGCACAGGACGAGCTATGGAGGTCGGAACTGGTACCGGATAGACGATGTGTACGACCATCTTGCAGGGCAAGGTTCGCTTCGTTTCCAGAGCAGGGACCGCGAGAAGCGCTGGGAAATGGGCCAGGACGCGCTGGTGGTGTGTGCCGATTCGTCCACGGATGCGCGGCGCGTGCTCAAGGCGGTGAGCCTCATGTCGGTATTGGAGCCCGTGCCGGGCCTGTCGGCGGAGGTGGGCACGCTCGCATGGATGCTTGGATGCGCCCAAGACGGCGTGAGGAAGGCGCTGGCCGAACTGGCGAAGCGCGGGGTGATTCACAGACGGGAGTCGCAGGGGGACTGGAGTCTGTGGTCACACAGCAGCGTGGATCTCGACCAGTGGCTGGACAAGGCAAAGGCGGCTGTCCCCGAGATGAGGCGTCTGGACGAGGAGTTGTCGCGGGTGACGTCGCTGCGGCCGATGGTGGCACAGCGCCACTACCATAGAACCGGGACACTTCGGAGTTTCGCGGTACGGATCGGCGAGGGGGCTGGCGAGAGCGGCCGAGGCAGCGATGGGCTCGTCGCGGTGCGGCCTACCTATCCAGACGAAGATTCGGCAAGGGCTAGAGAGGAAGCGGCGAGGATGTCGAAGCGACTTGGACCTCTCGCAGTCATGCGGGTGCAGCCGATCGCAGCGGCGCACCTCGTGATCGCGCGGGACCTGGCGTGCTGGCGCTGGGTCCGTAGGAACTGCGGTGAGCTGCGGATCGACGACTTCGCGAGGGCGGAGGTCGAACGGCGGATGCGCGATCTCGAAAACGAACTGCGTGGACGACTCCTTCCGTTCGGACAAGCGGATGCGGCCGAGCCGGGCGTCGAGTGGCTGCACGAAGGCGAGGAAGTGCGGATCGAGTCGCGGGCCGGGTTGAGTCGTTTCCTGAGCGATCTGTGCGACCGTGCGTTTGATAAGTCGCCGGTACTCCGCAACGAACTGATCAACCGCGACAAGCTCTCCACGGCCGTGGCGGCCGCGCGAATGCGGCTCTTGGGCCTGATGCTGGAACGGGAGGGACAGGAGTTTCTGGATCTCGCGGGGGCGCCGCCGGAGCGGACGATCTACCTTTCGATGTTTCACGCCTCCGGCATGCACCGGGCCATGGGAAGTCGCCAGCGGTTCGGGCGTCCTGCGCCCGCGGATCCGCTTGGCTGGGAACCGGCATGGCAAAGGCTCGACGAGATGGCCAAGGCCGGGGAAAGCGTCGGGGTGGACGAGGTGATCGCGGATCTCGGGCGAGCGCCGGTGGGACTGCGCGCCGGACCTGCGTTGCTGCTGATTGCGGCGTACATGCTGCGGCACCGGGGGACCGTTGCTCTGATGGAGCGAGGGAGTTTCCAGCCGGCGATCACGCCGGCGCATTTCATGCGGCTGGCGAAGTCGCCGAGGAACTTCGCGTTGCGCAGGATCGGTGCGATTGCGAACGAAGAGGTGCTCGGATCGCTGGTGGCTGGATTGTCGATCTGGGCGGACGATCGACCGGCAACGGGTGTTAAGGAGGTGGTCGAGGCGCTGTACCGGTGGCGCGGACGCTTGTCCGAGTTCGCTCGGGGCACCCGGTCGGTCGGAGAGACGGCGCAAGAGGTGCGCACCGCGCTGAAGAAGGCAAGGGAGCCAATCGAACTGTTGCTCGATCAGCTGCCGCGGGCGTGCGAGGCGATGGGACCGGACGGCATCGATGTCGAACGGTACACGCTCCGATTGGACATGGCCTTGACCGAGCTCGACGACGCCCTGCCGACGCTGCGGAGTCAGGCTGCGGCGAGCGTCACACACGCGTTTGGCGCGCGTTCTGTCGGGGAATTGCGCCAACAGATGCGTCTGGATTACGAGGATCATCTGCTGGCGTTGGGCAGCTACGAGCTGCGGGCTTTCGTTGACCGCGCGTTGAAAGGAGACGTGGGCGATGAAGCGTGGGTTGACGGAATCGCGGGATTGGTCGTGGGAAAGCGGCTTGAAGGCTGGGACGATACGCTTGTCGACCACTTCGCGTTCGAGGTTCGGGGAGTGGCCCAGAAGCTGGCGCGCCGTCTCGCGTTGATCCGGGAAGGGACTGCGCGTGCGGCCCCGGTGACCGCAGTTCATCTGACGACATCGGACGGGCGAGAGCGGTCGCTGTTCCTGCGCGAGGGACCGCAGGAAGACGGCGTGGTGAAGGAGCGGATGCGAGTGATCCTGGCCGACGCGGAGCGGCCCGAAGCCGTGCTTGTGGACGTGCTTGGTGAGATGATGGAACAGGAAAGGCAGGAAGACGTGAAATGACGCGACACATTCTCAGCCTGTCCGGGGGCAAGGACTCGGCCGCGCTCGCGATCTACATGCGCGACCGCGTGTCGGACATGGAGTACGTCTTTTCCGACACGCGCAAGGAACTGCCCGAGACCTACGACTACCTGGAGCGGATCGAGGACTATCTGGGGACGCGCGTGCATCGGCTGAACGCAGACTTCGGGTTCGACCACTGGTACGACGTCTACGGCGGAATGATCCCGTCGAACCACCGGCGGTGGTGCACGAAGATGCTCAAGCTGCGGCCGTTCGAGGAGTTCGTAGGAGACGATCCGGTGATCAACTACGTGGGCCTGCGAGCGGACGAGAATCGGGGCGGCTACATCAGCCACAAGCCGAATATCAAGGCCGTCTATCCGTTCCAGGAGGATGGCCTGAAGCTCGAGGACGTCAAGGAGATTCTGCTCAGTTCGGGTGTCGGTCTGCCGCCGTACACGAAGTGGGGCAGGACCCGATCGGGATGCTATTTCTGCTTCTATCAGCAGAAGATCGAGTGGGTGCGCCTAAAAGAGGAGCATCCGGAGCTTTTCGATCTGGCCAAGGCATATGAAAAGCCCTACGAAGGTAGCGGCAAGACATTCACGTGGAGCGCCAAAGAGAGCCTGGAGGAGCTCGAACGGCCGGAACGCATGGCGGCGATCAAGCGCGAGCACGAACTCCGGGCTGCCCGCAAAAGGGAACGCCGGGAAAACCTGACGCTGGCCGAAGTCTTCGGAGACGAGGGCCCGGAAGAGGACGACGAAGGTTGTCTGATCTGTTCGCTCTGAGATGCGCTAGATGAGTTTTTCGTTCGAGGCGAGAACCCTGCTGGAGTTGGGGAAGGAACTCATCAGCACCGATGAGGTGGCACTCTACGAGCTCATCAAGAACGCAGTCGACGCGGGGTCGGAAAAGGTCGAAATAGACGTTCGGTCGAGGTTGCCGTACACCGACTATCGGGAGGCGGTTCGGCAGTTGCGTGAGACCGACAAGGCGCTGTCCGAGGTTACTGCGTTCCTTCGTGGCAAGATGGAGCCGGATGAGAACGGTCGATGCGAAAAGTGCCTCGCGGAATTGGATCGGACGACAGAAAGGGAAGTGTACGGCGAGAGACTGGACGCCCACTACGCCCGTCTAAACGCGATAGAGGTCCGGGATACCGGCGAGGGCATGTCCTTCGACGACCTCAACGATGTCTATCTGAGGATCGGTACCCGACATCGGCGCAGGGAGAATGAAGGGGGGGCAAGCAAGCTTGGAGACAAGGGCATAGGCCGGTTGTCGGCGATGCGGTTGGGCGACCTTTTGACGGTCGAAACGTCGAGGCGGGGGGAGCGGCACTGGAATGTTCTGAACGTGGACTGGGGTGTGTTTTCCCACTCGGAAGACATGCTTGTGCAGGACATCAAGGTTGCACCCGCGAGGGGCAGGCGGAAGCGGGACCGTAGTCGTCACGGGACGACGATACGTGTGCGAAGCCTGAACGCCGACTGGACGTGGGTTCGCTTCAACGAGCTCTTGGACGGAAGGATCTCCCGCTTTATCGATCCCTTTGAGGCGGGTCTGGCAAATAGGCTTATTGTCGCGAGACACAACGGTCGGCGCGCGACGATACCTTCAATTCCGAAGGCGCTGATGCGGCATGCCCACGCGAGCTGCCAGGCAAAGTTTGGTTTCGACGGCAGGGACCCGGTGATTGAAGGTAGGGTGGACTACCGGGAGAAGCAGCGGGCTACGACGATCGAGCTCCGGGGTTCGGAGGTGATGGCAGTCAACCGCAACATACGGAAGCGACGGGCGAAACGCGGTCACGCCGCGTTCGAGGAGACCCCGATCAGCCGCGAAGCGCTAGTCAAACTGGGCGGATTCGATCTGGAGATCTACTGGTACAACAGGCGGATCGTGGACAGCATCGAGGGACTCACGGAGAGCAAGACCGCTTCGCGCGCAGAAATTGCACGATGGTGCGGCGGACCGATGCTCTACAGGTACGGGTTCAGGGTACTGCCGTTTGGAGATCCGGACGATGACTGGATTTCGCTGGACAAGAGAGCGTTCGGGTCGGCTGGATTCAAGCTGAATCGGCAGCAGGTCTTCGGCAGGGTCAGGATAGATACGTCTCACCGATACTTAAGTGAGCAGACGAATCGCGAGGGGTTAGTCCAGTCCGATGTCTCCGATGCGTTGAAGAGGCTGGTGACTTGGGTCATCAACGTCGAGTTGCGCAACTTCATCAACGAGGTCGATCGGGACGAGAAGCTGCAATTCAGGAAGGAGGAATTGGAGAACAACCAGATCGTCCGCGCGGAGAAGACACTAGTTCGGGCTGTATCGGACCTGCGCGGGATGCTGGATGGTCAGTTCGAGGAAGAGATTGAGGGCGTTGTTTCGACTGCGAGGGATCTGCGGGAAGAGGCGCTCGGTGTCCTAAAACGTTTGGACCAAGTCGAGAAGCAGTCGGCAGAGGATCGCGAGCAATTTGTCTATCTCGCTGGTGTCGGCCTTATGACCGAGTTCATATTTCATGAGCTGGAACGAGCGGTCTCGCACACCATGAACGTGATCGCAGAGGTTGGGGCGACGCCGAACAGCGTTTCGACGTTGAAGGATCAGCTGCAGACCCTCCACAAGCGGGTTGCGGCGTTTGATGAATTGACGGGCGAGAAACGGCAGACGAAGTCCCGCTTCAATTTGTACGATCTGGTGAGTGAGGTGCTAGGCAATCACGAGAGGGAGTTCGCGCGGCACGGGATTGAACTAGTGCTAGGTCTGCCAAAGGGTGAGTTCACGATCCGGGCGGTGCGCGGAATGGTGATTCAGATTCTGGAGAATTTAGTCGTAAATGCGGCGTACTGGCTGAAGAGGCAGGCTGAATACGAGGAGGGTTTTGCGCCGGAATTGGTGGTAACAGTAGATGTAGAGAAGCGGTGCATGACGGTCCAGGACAATGGGCCAGGAGTAGCACTGTCGCGCAAGGAGAGGATCTTCCAACCGTTCGTTACGACGAAGCCTTCTGGCATGGGAAAGGGTTTGGGGTTGTTCATAGCCCGGGATATGGCCGAGTACCATGGGTGGTCATTGGACACGGAGTCACCTGCAGGCCGGATTCGAGCGGATCGGATTAATGGTTTCGTACTGGAGATGGGATAGAAAGTGAACTACGCACGGCAAATCGTTGATAGCTTCCAGGAGAGCGTGGTTGAGCGGATACTGGTAATCGACGATGCATACGATGCGCCAGAGATTGAGCAATGGGGCGATTTGGCCGATGTCCTTGAGGGCGGGGGTTTTCGAGCAAGCGTTGACGAGAAACAGCTCACCGAGGGCGAGCGAGAAGAGGCACTTGCGGCGTTAGCGCAGGAAGAGTTTGACGACGAGGTTGTCGAGAAAGCGACCTTGTCGCTCTACAAGAAGTACGTGGAGACGCGATCCGACGCGGTGGACCCTGGCGGAATCTTCGGCGCCGTGAAGGGGGCGGGGCTTGGTGCACTTGACCCACTGGTCGAGCTACTTGCGAGGTGCACTGACGTTACGCAGATTCGGCGCGTCGGGAATGAATCGGCCCTTGAGGCATACCGAGAATTGAAGCCCCAGTTGATTTTGATGGACTTCTTTCTCAGCCCTCTGTCGAGGCCGGGCAGAGAGACAAAGGGGCAGAAGGACTCGGATAGACGCAGATCTATAGTGCTGTTGAAGTCGATTCTGGAGGACGATCCAGGGTCGAATCCGGCGGTTATCCTAATGTCGACGGAGAAGGTTCATGACCGCAAGGAGGCCTACCGGGATGGATTGGAAGGCCGAGTTACGGCTTTCCGCTTTGGTTTTCTAAACAAACACTGGATCAACGGGGCGGGCAAAGACCTGGTTGCATCCGGCGACGCCGCCGATGTATTGATGGACACGTCCGGCAGCTTCGAGTTCGGGCGGACGCTCGAAGCGGCGCTGCGTCGATGGCGGGACGGAGCGAAAGAGGGACTTGAGAGGCTCCATCGAGAGTTGCAGGATTTCGACGTAAAGGACTTTGCCTATCTGCTCAGATTCCGATTGTACGAGGAGGGCGAGCCATTCGCGGATTATCTGGAATGGTTTTTGGGCGAGTCCCTGCGGGCGATTGTGGATGACGAAATAGAATGGAACGCGGACGAGTTTTCAAGGCTCAACGAGGTACGGTTGACGGAAGGAATTGAGGGAGCACACCGGGACACATCGGACCGGATCGCCAAGTTTTTCCATAGGATGAGGTTCAACTCAAGAGAGAATCGCGCGAGAAAGCGCTTCTCTTTGGGCGATTTGTTCGTCGCGTCGAACAACAAGAACGTACGGATGGTTATTACACCGGACTGCGACCTTGTGCCTCGAGGTGGCGATGGACCGAGCGCGAGTAGTGTTCTGACGGTTGGCGGGGTCATAGGAGGGCTGGAGGAGGAGAAGGTGTTCGCTGGCGAGTTGATCTTCCACAAGACGCCGAAGGCCATCAAATGGAACTATAAGGATTTAGTGACGCATGAGTTCGGCACCGACCTTGAGCATCTGGCGGTGGACGGGGTGGAGTACTCGTACTTCGGGTGTATGCGGGCGCTGTCGGGGCAGAGTGTGCAGAAGGCGGCGTTGGCCGAGTTGTCGCGTGTTGGGCTTGCGGTTCCTCCGACTGTAGATGTGGCGGCCCCTGTGACGGTCTACATGAGGAAGGATCGCGATAACCAAGCAAACGTGGTTGAGGTCAAGGGGCTATCGGACCCGCTCGCACAGGTGTTTATGCCGCGAGGCGGCAAGGACGTGCGATTGCGAGCGCTGTTTACGTCGAGGTTCTTCCGCGAGCTTGTGGCGTCGGTCGAAGAGACCGACGAGAACGAATTGTTGAAGGACGACCGCGAGTCCCGCAAGAACTGGTTGAAGAATGTGACTAAAGTTCGCGCGGCGATGCTAAGAGACGGGTTGGCCTTGCGTTGGGAGGGTTTGTCGAAGATGCGTGTGTCGGTTGGGTCCAGGAGGGGGAAGAACTGGCTTGAGATTGTCGTGGATATGTCGGACGGCGCTCTCGGTCACTGGCCGGGATCAGATCGCGTACGGTAGCCGGTCACGTGATGCAGATCGGCACGGTGTGGACGGAATGGCCAGTGTTTTTGGGCCCGTTCGCCGCCGCGCCAGCTCGCGGCGTGACTGCGGCGTGGTCCCATCAGTCGTCAGGCGCTAAAGGGGTGAAGGCGTAGACGCGCGACCGTATTTAATCGGGAGGTTGCCCGGGCGACGGCTCTCAGTACCGAGAGTCGTCGAGGCAATGGGAGAAGGCGCGGCTAAGAGTGAATCGGTAATATAGCCCCGTAGATTGACACGACACCGTTGCTGGGGATGTTACAACGGCTGCATTGGTGTCGGCCTTGGGACTTCCCTTCATGTCTATGCCCGCACTTCACGAATGATCCGGGTTAGCGAACCGGCGTGGGTTGGCTCGCCCCGGAACAGTCTAGAACAAATCACTCTGTTGCTTTTCGGGCGGAATGAGTGACCGCCCATCTTCGCTCGAAGGCTTTAGGTTTTCTTCGCACCACCCTTTCACTATATCTCTCAGATCAGCTTGAGATCGAACTACACCTCCAGCAACCGGACCGGCCCAAGGGTCGCTCCCATAGAACAAGCTGACATAACAGACGACATCTTGATCATCGCTATCAGTTAGTCTAGCGGCGCGCCCCGAGTCGTGCCAAAGGGTGATTTCATCGTCACCTATGTCGTCGTAGTGGTATGGCTCGCTTGTGAAATGCGGCTCGCCATCAAGTACGTCCTTTGTCATATTGTCTCCTTTTCGGCTAAGGCAGCCGGTGGCTAGTTGGTGCAAAGCAAATCTGTGGCTCTATTCGCGGTTTGTCTCATTCAGCGTGTCGGCCAGTGTGTTACTGTCGAGCAGCCGCTGTTGTTGGCAAACGCGATGCTGCGAAGGGTGGCTGGTGATCGTATTCGAGGGGAACGCTGGGCACCAAGGAGATGGGATGAAGGAGTCTCCAACCTCAAGACCTTGTCGCCGGCCCGCTTGAAATCGCGCCGGATTCGGAGCGGCCTGCTTGACGGGTCGCACGAAAGGAGGAGCCCAGTCCGCAAGGATCCGCGACGAATTCAAGGCGTATCGTCGAGTTCGGTGCCCGCCTGTCTGCGCTTGGCACGTTTCCCGACCTCATTGCCGACGACGCCTCCTACCAGCGCACCGACCAGAAGTACTGGCCAAGTGCCGGCAATGGCGGTTCCTGCGGCGGCGATGCCAATGCCAGTGCCTATGTAGGCACCGATGCCGGCGCCCGCGGTTCCCCCCGCCACTTTGGCGATCGTCTCTTTCTTCACGGATTCCGTCCCTGTCACGGTGTGCCTGAGCGACGGAAAGTGTGGACGCGGTAATAGCGCATTGTCCAGCGCGGAAATTGGCTCCATGGTGTACTGCCAGGTTAGGGACGGAAAAGGGAGTATTTCCGGATACCGTCGTGGTTTGGGTGCGGATAGCCGACTGTATCGCTGTACTAAACAGCCGACGCCATTGGTGACCACGTCGCATAACGCCAGTTTTGGAAGCTGTTGCGGCTCGGGTGGCGTTCAGCGTTTGCCAGGGCTTCCAACTATCTTCCGGCAGCTGGTTCCATGTAACCGGATGGACTGTCATAGATCATTGAAGTTAACGTAAAAGCGTTCGCCTTGCCGTTGTAGGTTCACATATCCCATCACCTTCCCGGCGGGGCCGGGACCGGGGGCTCGACTTGCGCAAGCGGTCGGTCGGATTTGCGGAGCGCATTCAGCAGTCTTTGGGAAAGGTATCGACGCCCGTCCGGCGGACCGAGACTCTATGCAGGTCCGTCAGCATCCCGCGTATCCGCTTGCTCGGTTGTTCGCGAGCCGCCTCGTCGCGCGGCACCGGGGAGAGCGAAATTGAATCAGGGAGCATTCATGTATCCTGTTAAGCGTCCCGTCCATAGTGCCTTGAGAAGCGCCCACCGGGTGGCGCCTCTAACGACGGCCATACGCTGCATGTCGTCCGAAATGCTCATGTACGCGAAAAACGCCTCGCCACCCGCCGTGCTGCCCCTATAGACCTCATCGCCGTAGGTGATGACAGCTTCTTGGTTGGGGTCGCATTGCCCTTTGGCAAACTGATAGAGGATTCCATGGACGCGGGTGCCGTAGATGAAGAAATGGTGGTGTGCGAGAAACCGGAGGGAGGCTATGCCACCGATCTGTACCGGTTCCAGTTCGTGGCCAAGCATCTCGGTCGCACGCTGGAACTGCTCGTCCAGCGATCTTCGCTCGGAGACTTCCACCTGACGCTCGGCAATGCTACTGCGCCAGATGGCCAACCCGACGGCGATGATGCCGCCGGCCAGCAGGCCCACGTTGCGCACCACTGCGCTCGGGTCCACGGCTTTTCCGGCGAGTTCAGTCCAGTATTGGACTGTCAGCCAAACCGCGGAACCCACGACTCCTAGCACGAACACCGATAGCAAAGTAAAAGTCAGCCAGCGCCTTGCGTGGGTCGTTACATTGAGGACGGCGCGAATTGGTTCTATCACCGGCGGTCTGCCCTACGTCATTGCGTGGCCAAGGAGGAACCAACGCAGGTTCGGCGTAGCTGGCTTGCGTTTGTCAAAGGCGTAATCCTGGGGGGATCTATCGAACGGCTACTCGCGCACGCAAGCATCGCTTGGTGACTCATTCGCTCTGATACCTGGATCCCGCGGAAAGTGCGGAGAAGGGTCGCAGAACGGTCGACGGACGTCAAAACGGGTTGGCGGGGGTTGGAAGGAAGCGGCAGGTTTTCGGCTCAAGGGCGTAGGTGGCGACTCCAGCAAGGGGACGTTTCGCGGACACTTGGAGGTCGTCACCGGGCGGGGACGTGGTGGAATCCGGCGCGCCGGTCGTCCGCGTCCCGAATCGCTGTCCGGAAATTAATGTTCTGTTGAACACCTTTCCCGGCACGCCGGACGGTCCCTGCCGAACGGCTGTGCGGGTTGTCTCCACCGGCGGGCGGCCGCGGCAAGTCGGCCCGCAAGCCCCGCGGCGCGGATCGCGGGGCGCGCTCCACGCGTGCGAGCCGGCGTCCGCTACTCGCCGGGCTTCGGCATGCGGTAGCCGACGCCGCGCAGGTTGAAGATCCAGGCCGGATCGTCGGCGCGGTCGCCGAGCTTGTCGCGCACCTGCTTGACGAAGACCCGGACCCGGCCCGCGTCGACACTGGTGTTTCCGGTCCAGACCCGCTCGAGCAGGGTCTCGAACGGGACGACGCGTCCGGCGTTCAGCGACAGCACGCGCAGCAGCTCGTACTCGGTGGCCGTGAGGTCCACGGCGCGGCCGGCCACGGTCACCTCGCGGCGGTCGTAGTGGATGGCGAGGTCGCCGAGCGCGAACGGCTGCGGCTCCTCGTGCCGTCGCAGGGCCGCGCGCACGCGCGCCACGAGCTCGGTTGGCGAGAACGGCTTGACGATGTAGTCGGCGGCGCCCGCCTCGAACGCGCGCGCGACGGTCTCGTCGCGCCCGTAGCCGGAGATGAAGATGACCGGAATCCCGGCCAGCTCCGGAACCTGCTCCAGCAGTTCGATGCCGTCGCTCCCCGGCAGCAGCAGGTCGAGCAGCACGAGCCGCGGCCGCTCGGCGCGGACGACGGCGGCCAGATCCCGCGGCGCGCCGGTGACGAGCGGGGCGTAGCCGGCCTTGGACAGTGCGTCGCGCACGAAGCGCAGGGTGCGCGGGTCGTCGTCGACGACGAGGATGCGCGGCGGCTCGCCGGGCTGCGCGGCCGGCGGCGGTCGGACGGCGGCGGTCGCGGGGTCCGGTTCCGGGGCGGCCGGCACGGTGAACGTGACGGTGGTGCCGTGGCCGAGCCCGGCGCTGTCGGCGCGGATGCGGCCGCCGTGCGCCTCGATGAGCCCCCGGCAGATCGCGAGACCGAGGCCGTGGCCGGCGGTGCCGCCGTGGCCGACGTGCTTCCGGAACAGGTGCGGCAGCTGTTCGGGCGCGACGCCCGGCCCGTCGTCGGCCACCGAGATCGCGACGTGCGTCGCCTCGCGCGCCGCCGCGACGCGGATGGCGGACGCCTGCGGCGCGTGCCGCGCGGCGTTGGCGAAGAGGTTGTTGAGCACCTGGACGATGCGCCGCCGGTCGGCCATGACGGCGGGCAGGCCGTCCGGCAGGTCGACGACGACGGCATGGCGGCCGCCGCCGGCGACGAAGGCGTTGCGGGCGCGTTCGATCAGCTCGGCGACCGCGGTCGCCCTGGCGGCCACGGACAGCGTGCCGGACTCGATCCGCCCGGCGTCCAGGAGGTCGCCGACGAGCCCGCGCATGTGGTCCGCCTGCTCGTCGATGACGCGCAGGAACTCGCGCAGCTCGGCCGGATCGAGGTCGTCGGTTTCGCCGAGCAGCGTCGCCGCGGAGCCCTTGATGGCGGTCAGCGGCGTGCGCAGCTCGTGGCTCACGAGTCCCAGGAACTCGGTGCGCAGGCGCTCGATCTCGTCGAGCGGGGCGAGATCCTGCAGGGTCACCACCACCGTCCGCGTCGCGTCGTCCGCGGCGAGAATCGGCGTCGCGTTGACCAGCGTGCGCACGCTGGGCCCGTCCGGCACGGAAAGCACCATCTCCTCCGCGCGCACCGTCTCGGGGGCCGCGAACTGGTCCGCCAGCGGGAAGTCCGCGAGCGAGGTCTCGCGACCGTCGGCGCGGCGGCAGGCGATCACCTCGAGGAGCTGCTCCGGGGGATGCCCCGGCATGCGCAGGGTCTCGACGATGCGCCGCGCCTCGCGGTTGAACGACACCGGCCGGCCGCCGCCGTCGAACACCACGACGCCGACCGGCGAGGTCTCCACCAGCGCCTCGAGGTCGGCCCGCGCGCGCCGCTCGGCGCGGTGCGTGCGCGCGTTGGCGATGGCGGCGGCGGCTTGGGACGCGAACAGCACCAGCACCGCCTCGTCGGCGTCGGTGAACGCGCCGCCGTCGGCCTTCTCGGCGAGGAAGAAGCTGCCGCCGTTGACGCCGCGGTAGTGCATGGGCGTGCCCTGGAACGCGCGCGACAGCGCCGGCGTCGGCGTCAGCCCCAGGTCCCGGACGTAGGCGGCGAGATCGTCCACGCGCAGCGTCTCGGACAGCTCGCGCAGGTGCCCGAACAGGCGTTCGCGGTCCGGCCAGGCGGCGATCTCCGCCGCGTCCGCCGGCGTCAGGCCGGACTCGAAGAAGCCGTCCGGCGCGCCCGCCTCGTCGACGGTGGCGACGATGCCGAGGCGGGCGCCGGTGAGTCCGCGGGCGGCGTCGACCGCCTCGCGCAGCACGGTGTCGAGATCGAGACTCGCGCTGATGCGCAGGATCGCGGCGGCGAGCGCTCCGGCGTTGGCCGGGTGGTCTGCATTCGGGGTGTCGGACGGCGGCATCGGGGCTCCCTGTGGTCGGTCGGTGGCGGAACTGCCCGGCCCCCGGAAGGGAGGGGAGCTGCGGGATCGCCGTAAACCGCCCAAAAATACGGAATCCAAATGCGTCACGTCAATATGAGAACGGAAATAGCATGGAAAATACCCGCGCCGTCACGGATTATTGGGACTGTTGCGGCGTGGCGCGCGTATGCCCGCACGCGCCCCGAGGCCCGATTTCGGTGGAGTCGGTTCGGAGGAGTTTCGCGCCAATGGTTGACGAGTCGGTCGAAGCCGGCGCTATGATCTTGCCGAGCCGAGCCGAGCCGAGCCGAGCCGAGCCGAGCCGAGCGTCTATCTGCCTGCGTCCGCGCGCCGGGCGCCCTTCTCCGAAATCCCGCACGGCGCGCGGCTGACGCCATGCGCTCCACGGGAAGCCGTCCTCGGGAGCGCGACGCCCGGCTGAGCGCCGCCCGCCGCCGTCCGGCGGGTCCCGCGCCCACTTCTTCTTCTCCGTCCCCTTCCCGCCTCCGGGCCCGCGCGCTCATTGCCGCCTTCGCCGTGCTGCTGCTGGCCGCCGGGACGGTCGAGGCGCATGACGACGGGGCCGCGGGTCACGTGCATCTGGTGAATGCCAACATACCTGCGGGAACTGGTCCGCACTTGGTGACGGGTTACGCGGTGCCGGGACCCGACGTTGGTGAGATTACGGTGCACTGGACGCCGGCGACCACCGGTCGGGCGGCGATTGAGTGGGTTGTTCAGCAGAGACCGGGCACAGGGAACTGGACAGACAAAACACTATCGGCGAGCACTCGAAGTTACACCTTCGCGAACCTGACTCCAGGTCCTCGGTACGACATTCGAGTTTATGGGTGGGCCGCATTACAAGGCGGCAAGACACGCGGCCAGACCGCCATTGCCCGAAATGTCGCAGTGCTGCTTCCGCCGCTCGCCCTCGACAGTGCGACGGTGGACGGCGCCACGTTGGAGCTCGTCTTCAGCGTAGCGATCGACCGGAACTCCATCCCGGCGAAGGGCAGCTTCTCGGTGTCGCTGGCCGGCACCGGCGAGCCGCCTACGGGCGTGTCGGTCGACGGCAAGACCGTGACCCTCACCCTCGCGACGGCGGCGGCCCCGGGCCAGGGCGCTGTGGTCACCTACACCAAGCCGCTCTCGAAGCCGCTGCGGGACGTCTCCGGGCGCGAGTTGGCGGGATTCGTCAAGACAGCGGTCAACGTCGCCGGTGGGGTCGCGTCCGCGGAGGCGGGCGAGGACCGGGAGGTCCTGACCGGGGCGAGCGCGACGCTGTCGGGGAGCGGGTCGTCGACGCGGGCGAACCCGACCTACAGCTACAAGTGGACGCAGGCCGCCGGGGTGTCGGTGACCCTGAGCGGCGCCGACACGGCCACGCCGTCGTTCACGGCGCCTTCGGTGCGCACGGACCTGGAGTTCTCGCTCGTGGTCAACGACGGGGTGGGGGACAGCCTGGCGGACACGGTCACGGTGCGGGTGCGCCCGCCGCCGCGCCCGACGAGCGCGCCGTGCGTGCATCCGGCGCCGGCGGGGACGGCATTCTGGGGCGGCTCTCTGCTCGACAGCGTGACTCCTGCCGAGACCTCTATTGCGTTCCGGGGCACCGGGCTCAGCGCGGCCCGGAACAGCTTCTGGTTCTGCCGGCCGGACGGCACGCGCGACACGCTCGCCCAGGACGTCTCCGGCGGCCATGCGGACTCGGTGACCGGGCTTGCCAAGGGCACCCGCTACTGGCTGGCCGTGAAATGGACGGATATCCACAACGTCGTGAGGTGGCAGGACTGGCAGGCGGTCTACACCACCGGCGCGGCGACGGCCGAGGCGGGCGCGGACCAGACGGTGGAGACCGGTTCGACGGTGACGCTGTCGGGCTCGGGCTCGTCGACGCGGCCCGGCTCCACGTTCACCTACGCCTGGACGCAGACCGGCGGGGCGTCGGCGCTGACGCTGGCGCCCGGGTCGTCGTGGACCTCGGCGTCGCCGTCGTTCACGGCGCCTTCGGTGCGCGACGACCTGGTGTTCTCGCTGACGGTCAACGACGGGGTGGAGGACAGCGCGGCGGACACGGTGACGGTGCTGGTGCGCCCGCCGCCGAACCCGGCGAGTGCGCCGTGCGCGCAGCCGACGCTGCCGGGAGGGGAATTGACGGCGACCGAACTGTTCGTGGTCTCCGGGACGACCGACAGCACCATCACGTTTCGCGGGACGAACGAGTCGAACATCACGTCGCTGTGGTTCTGCCGGCCGGACGGCACGCGCCAGCTGCTCGGAGAGGGTCTCCACGATCAGGCGCCCCGCACCGTCTCCGGGCTGGCCAGCGGCACCACGTACTGGGTGACGGCGACTCACGACTTTCCCGATGGCGTCGATCAAACGGAATTGTGGAACGCGTGGAAAGCGGTCACCACCACGGGCGCGGCTTCGGTGGCGTCGGCGCGGTTCACATCGTCGCCGGCATCGGGTCGCACGTATGTGGAGGGCGAGACGATCCGGGCTGCGGTGACGTGGAGCAAGCCGGTGACGGTGGCGAACGGCGGCTCCAATGCCAACGTGAGCCTGCGCCTGGACCTGGGGGCGGACGATGCGGACCGCGCGAACAGCCGCAAGGCGATGGGCTACGTGTCGGGCTCGGGGACCGACACGCTCACCTTCGAGTACACGGTCAAGCCCGGCGACGTGGACGCCGACGGGGTGTGGCTGCAGACCGCCTCGGCGACCGACGCCACGGTGGTGTTCCTGGCGAACGGGGCGACGCTGCGGAACGGGACGACCGACGTCGTGCGCACCCGGGGCGGACTGCCGACGACGGGCGATGCGGGCCGCAAGGTGGACGGCAGCATCAGCGTGGCGTCGGTTCGGTTCACTTCCTCGCCGGCCTCGGGGGACAGCTACCTCCTGGGCGAGACGGTCCGGGCGGCGGTGACGTGGAGCAAGCCGGTGACGGTGGCCAACGGCGGCTCCAACGCCAACGTGAGCCTGCGCCTCGATGTGGGCGCGGACGACGCGGACCGCGGCAACAGCCGCCGGGCGATGCGCTACGTGTCGGGCTCGGGGACGGCCACGCTGGTGTTCGAGTATGCCATCAAGCCGGGCGACACGGACGCCGACGGGGTGTGGCTGCAGACCGCCTCGGGCAGCGACGCCACGGTGGTGTTCCTAGCGAACGGGGCGACGCTGCGGAACGGGACGACGGACGTCGTGCGCACCCGGAGCGGGCTGCCGACCGCCGGCGACGCGGGCCGCAAGGTGGACGGAAGCACCAGCGCGACGGCCGACGCGGGCGCGGACCGGACCGTGGAGACCGGTTCGACGGTGACGCTGTCGGGCTCGGGCTCGTCGACGCGGGCGAACCCGACCTACGGCTACGCGTGGACGCAGACCGGCGGGGTGTCGGCGACGCTGGACGACGCCGCCTCGGCGACGCCGAGCTTCACGGCGCCTTCGGTGCGCGAAGACCTGGTGTTCTCGCTGGTGGTCAACGACGGCACGGACGACAGCGTGGCGGACACGGTGACGGTGCGGGTGCGCCCGCCGCCGAACCCGACGAGCGCGCCGTGCGCGCATCCGGGCACTGCCAGCAGCCTCGCCGATCCCTTTGTGGAGGCGCCGTCGACCACCGCCGGTTCCGTTTCGCTCAGTGCGCGGCTCGTTGGCGCCTCTCCCACCGTAACGAGTTTTTCCTACTGGTTCTGCCGGCCGGACGGCACGCGCGAGACGCTCGCCCAGAACGTCGGCCACGACCATGTCGAGACCGTGTCCGGCCTGGCCAGCGGCACCCGCTACTGGTTCGTCCTGAAGGCCGCCGTGCCTGGCGCCAGCCTGGTGAACTGGACCCGCTGGCGCGCGGTCACCACCACCGGCGGGGCGTCGATCCGGGCGGTGCGGTTCAGCTCCCCGCCGGACTCGGGCGGCACGTACCTTCTGGGCGAGACGGTCCGGGCGGCGGTGACGTGGAGCAAGCCGGTGACGGTGGCGAACGGCGGCTCCAACGCCAACGTGACGCTGCGCCTCGATCTCGGGCCGGACGACGCGGACCTGGCGAACAGCCGCCGGGCGATGCGCTACGTGTCGGGCTCGGGGACGACCACGCTCACCTTCGCGTACGGGGTGAGGCCGGGCGACGCGGACCCCGACGGGGTGTGGCTGCAGACCGCCTCGGCGGTCGACGCCACGATGGTGTTTCTGGCGAACGGGGCGGCGCTCAGGAACGGGGCGACCGACGTGGCGCGCACCCGGAGCGGGCTGGCGACCACCGGCGACGCGGGTCGCAAGGTGGACGGCTCGATGGCGCATCCGCAGGCGCCGGTGGCGGACGCCGGGGCGGACCGGACGGTGGAGACCGGGGCGTCGGTGACGCTGGACGGCGGCGCGAGCACAGATCCGAACGGCGACACGCTCACCTACGCCTGGGAGCAGACCGGCGGGCCGGCGGTGACGCTGAGCGGGGCGAACACGGCCACGCCGTCGTTCACCGCGCCGTCGGTGCGCACGGACCTGGTGTTCTCGCTGGCGGTCAACGACGGGGCGCGGGATGGCGCGGCGGATGAGGTGACGGTGCTGGTGCGCCCGCCTGCGAACCCGTCAAGCGCGCCGTGCGCGCATCCGGGCACTGCCAGCAGCCTCGCCGATCCCTTTGTGGAGGCGCCGTCGACCACCGCCGGTTCCGTTTCGCTCAGTGCGCGGCTCGTTGGCGCCTCTCCCACCGTAACGAGTTTTTCCTACTGGTTCTGCCGGCCGGACGGCACGCGCGAGACGCTCGCCCAGGACGTCGGCCACGGCCATGTCGAGACCGTGTCCGGCCTGGCCAGCGGCACCCGCTACTGGTTCGTCCTGAAGGCCGCCGTGCCTGGCGCCACCCTGGTGAACTGGACCCGCTGGCGCGCGGTCACCACCACCGGCGGGGCGTCGATCCGGGCGGTGCGGTTCAGCTCCTCGCCGGACTCGGGCGGCACGTATTTGCTGGGCGAGGCGATCCGGGCGGCGGTGACGTGGAGCATGCCGGTGACGGTGGACGCCAAGGGCGCCAACTCCAACGTGATCCTGCGCCTGGACCTGGGGGCGGACGATACGAACCGCCACAACAGCCAAAGGACGATGCGCTACGTGTCGGGCTCGGGGACGGATACGCTCACCTTCGCATATACGGTCAAGCCGGGCGACTTCGACCCCGACGGGGTGTGGCTGCAGACCGAGTCCGCGACCAGCGACAATCTGGTGGCCTTCTCCAACGGCGCGACGATCCGGAACGGGACCGTCGACGCCAGCATCACCCGCGCCGGGCTGCCGACCACGGGCGACGCGGGCCGCAAGGTGGACGCGGGGCCGTCCCTCCCCCGCGCGGCGGTGCAGGGCACGACGCTCGTGCTGACCTACGACAGGGCGCTGGATTCCGGCTCCGTGCCGGCGGCGGTCGCGTTCACGGTGAAGCGGACCCCGCCAGGGGGGAGCACGGAACGGGCGAGGCTGGCCGGGACGCCCGCGCTTGACCGTGCCACGGTGACGCTGACCCTGGCCGAGGCGGTTGTCCACGGCGACGCGGTGACGCTGGGCTACACGGCGCCGTCCGCCAATCCGCTGCGCGACGCGTCGGGCAACCGCGTGGCGGACTTCGCGGACCGGGCGGTGACCAACAACACCGGAGACCCGGGCGACACGACGAAGCCGACGCTGGTGCAGGGCAAGATCCACCAATCCGCGGTGGAGCTGACGTTCAGCGAGCCGTTCGACGACAGCGTGGCCCCGGCCGCGAGCCAGTTCGCGCTGAGCCCCGGCCTGGGCGCGCTCAGCGGGGTTTCGGTGAGCGGTCGGGTGATCTCCTTCACGACGGCGACCGCCGCGACCGCGACCCAGACCGTGAGCCTCGGCATCGCCACCACGACCGGCATCCGCGACCTGAACGGCAACGCGCTCGACCCGGTGAGCGGCTTCGCGCTGATCAACACGCTGACGGCGGACCCCGGCGCGCCGGCGCTGGCGGCGGCGAATCCGGCGGCGGTGGACCGCGCCAGGCTGACGCTGACCTTCGACCAGACGCTGCACGCGGCCCAGGTGCCGGCGGCGGGCGCGTTCACGGTGACGGCGGCGGGCGCGGGCCGCGGCGTCGCCGGAGCCGCGGTCGAGGGCAGCACCGTGGTCCTGACCCTGGCCTCGGAGACCGCGTCGGGCGAGACGGTCACGGTGAGTTTCGACGCAACGAAGGGCACCGTCCAGAACCCGTGGGGCACGGCTGCGGGCAGCTTCACGGACCAGGCGGTGATCAACAACACGGTCAACGGGGCGCCGGCATTCAGCACGACGTCGGGCAGGATCAATTCGCCGTCGGGCACGCTGACCTCGCTGGACGCGAAAGCGACAGACCCCGACGGCGACGCGGTGACGTATTCGTGGAGCCTGAGCCGCGACGACCACTACGTGCCCGGCGAGCTGTCGCACCAAGTCGGGATCGGGCGCTTCTTCTTCATGGCGCGGCACGAGTGCGAGCTGGCGAACCTGCCGCCCGAGGCCGGCGAGGACAAGCCGCCGAACCCGATCGAGACGGTGGTCACCGTGACGGCGAGCGACCCCCATGGCGCGTCGGCGGATCTCCCGCTGACGTTCCACACGGACTGGTCGCCGTGCGAGGCGCCGGCGCTGTCCGCGCTCAGCGTGGACGGCGTGGACGGGAAGACGGTGACGCTGACGTTTACCGAGACCCTGGCGGCGCTATCGGCGAAGCAGCTGGACGACCTGAGCTACGCCTTCATCATCCAGGGCGGCCGCTACCTGGGGACGCCGGTCGAGAACCAGTCGCCGGATGTCGCCGTGAGCGGTGCGACGGTGAGGCTGAGGCTCGGTTCGGGCATACCGCCGGGCGGGCAGGCGTCGGTGACCTACGAGGCGGACACGGCGGCGTCGCTCGGCGCAAGCCTGGGCGACGCCGAAGGCAACACGGTGCGGCGCTTCGTGCGCACCGCGTCGGCGGGCACGACCCCGGGGACGGTGCTGCCGCTGCTCACGGGCGCGCGGGTGGCGGGCACGGCGCTGACGCTGACCTTCGACACGGCGCTCGACGAAGGCTCGGCGCCGGCGGGAAGCCGGTTCACGGTGAGCGCCAGGTCCGTGGACGGCCGGGTGCCGAGGCGTGTGATCCGGGGCACGGGCGCGGTGCGGGTCAGCGGGAAGGAGGTCGCGGTTCGGCTGGCGGCGCCGGTGGAGCAGTACGAGCGGGCCGATGTGTCGTACCTCAAGGGCGACGACGCGAATCCGCTGCGGGGGACGTCCTCGGGGCCGGAGGTGGCGGACATCCACGGGTTCCTGCACACCGTGGTGCACGACAGGACGGCGCCGACGGTGGTGTCGGCAGCCGTCGCCGGAACGAAGCTCGCGCTCTACTACAACGAGGCCCTGGACCGGCACTCGACGCCGGCGGCGGGCGATTTCGGGGTGATGGCGGCGGGCGCCGCGCAGACGGTGAGCGGCGTCTCGGTGAACGCCGGCGCGGTCACGCTCACGCTCGGCGCCGATGTCGCCGACGGCGTGTCGGTCGCGGTGAGCTATACGGCCGGCGCGGAGCCCATTCGGGACCTCGAGGGCAACGACGCGGCGAACCTGACGAACCAGGCGGCCACCAACCACGGGCCCACCGACGCGGTCGCGCCGGCGCTCGCGGCGACGGACGCGGCGGTGGCGCAGCACGGCGTGCTGAAGCTCGCCTGGAACAAGCCGCTCGATCCCGCGCACGTGCCCGATCCGGACGCGTTCGAGCTGTTGCCGTCCGCCAGGGGCATCGTGACGAGCGTCGCGGTGCGGGGCGCCACCGTGGAGCTGGGACTGAGCCGGTGGGTGGACTCCTGCACCGGGCACCTCACGGTGAGCTACACCGTGCCGACCGGCGCCGCGGCCGCGAAGGCGCTGCGCAGCGTCTGGGGCACCGCGGTGGCCGGGTTTGGGCCGCAGACCGTGAGCGTCGTGGACCGGGACCTGCCGTGGTGCCCGTTCGGCCGGGTGTCGGTCCAGGGGGACAGCGGCACATTGGGCCTGTCGATGCGGTTCGACCGGCCGCTCAGCCGCAGCAGCGTGCCGAGCCGGGCCGCGTTCGCGGTGCGCTCGGACGGCGCCGGCGGGGCGCCCGCCGGGTCCGTGGCGGTCGCGGAGGTCGGGTTCCCGGCGGACCCCGCCGGGCTGACGCTGGCGCTGGAGCGGACGCTGACGGCGGGCGAGCGGCTGACGGTGCGCTACAGCCCGCCGGCCTCGGACGCCGGGCTGCGGGACGCGGACGGCAACGCGGCGGCGCCGTTCTCGGTGGAGACCGTGGTCGGCGGCGGGGCGCCCGAAGTGACGCGGGTGGCGGTGACGTCGGACCCGGGCGCGGACGCCACCTACGCGCTCGGCGACACGGTGCGCGTGACAGTGACCTTCAGCGAGGCGGTGGAAGTGGACACGGCGGGCGGGACGCCGCAGCTGACCATCGACATGGACCCGGCGGACTGGGGCGAGAAGCAGGCCGTCTACGCGGGCGGCTCGGGCACCACCGGGCTCGCGTTCGTGCACGAGGTGGCGGAGCCGAACCTGTCCGAGGCCGGCATCGCGGTGCCGGCGGACACGCTGGCGCTGGCCGGCGGGACGATCCGCGCCAGCGTCGGCGGCGCCGACGCGGAGCTCGGGCACGCCGGGCTGGACCACGACCCGGCGCACAAGGTGGACTGGCGGCTGGCGCCCGACGCGCCGAGCGCGCCGGCGTTCGACGACGGCGACGAGGCGACGCTGGCGATCGACGAGAACCACGCCGACGGTGCCGAGGTGGGCGCGGTGGCGGCGACGGACGCGGACGGCGACGCGCTGACGTATTCGCTGTCGGGCGACGATGCCGGGCATTTCGAGATCGGCGCGGACGGCACCGTGTCGGTGAAGAGCGGCATGACGCTCGACCACGAGGCGCGGGCGAGCTACGCGTTCACGGCCGAGGTGACCGACGGCGAGGACGCCGACGGCAACGCCGAGGAGACGCCGGGGGCCGACGACGCGATCGCGGTGACGGTCGAGGTCGGCAACGTCGAGGAGCCGCCCGGCGCGCCGACGGACCTGGCCGTGGAGGCGGCCTCCACGGGCGCGCTGTCGGCGACCTGGACGGCGCCGGAGGACACGGGCGCCGTGGACATCGCCGGCTACGAGCTGCGCTGGTATGCGGGCGAGGACGACCCGGCGGACGAGACCGACTGGACGGAGACGGGCGACGTCGGGACGGAGACGACGGCGACGATCGCGGACCTCGACGCGGACACCGCCTACCGGGTGCAGGCCCGCGCGCGCGGCGACGGGGCCGGCCCCTGGTCGGCGAGCGCGGCCGGGCGCACGGCGGCGCTGGTGCGGCCGGCGGTGACGGGGGTCGAGATCGCGTCGAGCCCGGCCGGCGGCGACACCTACGCGCTCGGCGAGACGATTCGGGTGGAAGTGACGTTCGGCGAGGCGGTGGACGTGGACACGGCGGGCGGAACGCCGCATCTGACCATCGACATGGACCCGGCGGACTGGGGCGAGAAGCAGGCCGCCTACGCGAGCGGCACGGGCACGGCGACGCTCGTGTTCGCCCACGCGGTGGAGGAGCCGAACCTGTCGGAGCCCGGCATCGCGGTGCTGGCGGACACGTTGGCGCTGGCCGGCGGAACGATCCGCGCCAGCGTCGGAGCCGCCGACGCGGAGCTTGGGCACGAGGGGCTGGACCACGATCCCGCGCACAAGGTGGACTGGCGGCTGGCGCCCGCCGAGCCGAGCGCGCCGGCGTTCGACGACGGCGACGAAGCGACGCTTGCGATCGACGAGAACCACGCCGACGGGGCCGCGGTGGGCGCGTTGGCGGCGACGGACGCGGACGGCGACGCGCTGACGTACTCGCTGTCGGGCGACGACGCCGGGCATTTCGAGATCGGCGCGGACGGCGCGATCTCGGTGAAGAGCGGCACGACGCTCGACCACGAGACGAAGGCGAGCTACGCGTTCACCGCCGAGGTGACCGACGGCGAGGACGCGGATGGCGCGCCCGAGGAGACGTCGGCGGCGGACGACGCGATCGCGGTGACGGTCGAGGTCGGCAACGTCGAGGAGCCCCCCGGCGCGCCGACGGACCTGGCGGTGGAGGCGGCCTCGGCGACGGCGCTGTCGGCCACCTGGACGGCGCCGGAGGACACGGGCGCCGTGGATATCGCCGGCTACGAGCTGCGCTGGTACGCGGGCGAGGACGACCCGGCGGACGAGACCGACTGGACGGAGACGGGCGACGTCGGGACGGCGACGACGGCGACGATCGCGGACCTCGACGCGGACACCGCCTACCGGGTGCAGGCCCGCGCTAGCGGCGACGGGGCGGGACCCTGGTCGGCGAGCGCGGCCGGGCGCACGGCGGCGCTGGTGCGGCCGGCGGTGACGGGTGTGGAGATCGCGTCGAGCCCGGCCGCGGGCGACAGCTACGGGGTGGGAGAGACGATCCGGGTGGAAGTGACCTTGAGCGAAGCCGTGGAGGTGGACACGACCGGCGGGACGCCGCACCTGACGATCGACATGAACCCGGCGGACTGGGGCGAGAAGCAGGCCGCCTACGCGAGCGGCACGGGCACGGCGACGCTCGCGTTCGTGTACGAGGTGGTGGAGCCGAACCTGTCCGAGCCCGGCATCGCGGTGCTGGCGGACAGCCTGGCGCTGCACGGCGGCACGATCCGCTCGAACGCGACCGGGGCCGACGCGGAGCTCGCGCACGACGGGCTGGAACACGACCCGGCGCACAAGGTGGACTGGCGGCTGGCGCCCGACGAGCCGAGCGCGCCGGCGTTCGACGACGGCGACGCAGCGACGCTGGCGATCGACGAGAACCACGCCGACGGCGCGGAGGTGGGCGCGGTGGCGGCGACGGACGCGGACGGCGACGCGTTGACGTATTCGCTGTCGGGCGACGACGCCGGGGATTTCCAGATCGGCGCGGGCGGCGCGATCTCGGTGAAGAGCGGCACGACCTTGGACCACGAGACGAAGGCGAGCTACGCGTTCACCGCCGAGGTGACCGACGGCGAGGACGCCGACGGCAACGCCGAGGAGACGCCGGGGGCCGACGACGCGATCGCGGTGACGGTCGAGGTCGGCAACGTCGAAGAGCCGCCCGGCGCCCCCACGGGCGTCGCCGCGAGCGCTGTGTCGACGAGCGCGCTGTCGGTGAGCTGGACCGCCCCGACGGACACCGGCGCGGCGGCCATCGCCGGCTATGAGCTGCGCTGGTTCGCGGGCGACGCGGATCCGGCGGACGCGGCCGACTGGACGGAGACGGGCGACGTCGGGACGCGGACGAGCGCGACGGTCGCGGACCTCGACGCGGACACGGCCTACCGGGTGCAGGCGCGCGCCCGCGGGGACGGCGCGGGCCCCTGGTCGGCCAGCGCCGACGGCCGCACGGCCGCGCCGGCGACGGCGCCGCGGGCGACGCGCGTGGCCATGGCGTCGAGCCCCGCCGACGGCGACACCTACGCGGCGGGCGAGAAGATCCGCGTGGCGGTGACGTTCGACGAGGCGGTGGACGTGGACGCGACGGGCGGCACGCCGCACCTGACGATCGACATGGACCCGGCGGACTGGGGCGAGAAGCAGGTGGCCTACGCGGGCGGGACCGGCACGGCGACGCTGACCTTCGAGCACGAGGTGGCGAGGCCGAACTACTCCACGCGGGGGGTCGCGGTGGTCGCGGACAGCCTGGCGGCGCACGGCGGCACGATCCGCTCGACGGCGAGCGCCGTGGACGCCGACCTCGGGCACGACGGGCTCGACCACGACCCGGCGCACAAGGTGGACTGGGAATACGTGCCGGGGCCGCCGCCGAGCGCGCCGGCCTTCGACGACGGCGACAGCGCGAGCTTCTCGATCGACGAGAACCACGCCGACGGCGCGGCGGTCGGCACCGTCGCGGCCGAGGACGCGGACGGCGACACGATCGACTACTCGCTCTCCGGGGCCGACGCGGCGAGCTTCGCGATCGGCGCGGACGGCGCGATCGCCGTGAAGAGCGGCACGACGCTGGACCGGGAGGCCCGGGCGAGCTACGCGTTCACCGCCGAGGTGACCGACGGCGAGGACGCCGACGGCAACGCCGAGCAGACGCCGACGGCGGACGACACGATCGCGGTGACGGTGACGGTCGGCAACGTGGAAGAGCCGCCCGGGGCGCCGACGGGCGTGACCGTGGAGGCGGCCTCGACCACGGAAGTGTCCGTAGGCTGGACGGCGCCGGCGGATGGGGGCGCGCTCGACATCGCCGGCTACGCGCTGCGCTGGTACGCGGGCGACGCGGATCCGGCGGACGCGGCCGACTGGACGGAGACCGGCGACGTCGGGACGGCGACGAGCGCCGCGATCGCGGACCTCGACGCCGACACCGCCTACCGGGTGCAGGTCCGGGCGCGGGGCGACGGCGCCGGCCCCTGGTCGGCGAGCGGCGCCGGCCGCACCGCCGTGCCGGGGGACACGACGCCGCCGAAGCCGGAGAGCGCGACGATCGACGGTCGGTCGGTGACCGTGACCTTCGACGAGGCGCTGGCCGCCGTCGCCGAGGGCGACGGACTGCACGCCTACCTCACGGTGACCGGCGCCGGTGTCGACCAGCACCCGCAGCGCGCCAGCGCGAGCGGAACCACGGTGACCGCGCGCCTCGGCGCCGGCACGCCGGCGCGCGCCGGGCGGTCGTACACCGTCAGCTACTTCGGCGGCGGGCCGCTCGCGGACGCGGCGGGCAACGACGTGGCCAGGTTCGACGGGCTCGCGGCGGAGAATCTGACGCTGCCGGCGCTGTCGGTGGCGGATGCGCGCGCGGACGAGGGCGAGGCCGCGACGCTGGACTTCCGGGTGACGCTGGACGCCGCCGCCTCCGGCGCGGTGACGGTGGACTACGCCACCGCCGACGGCACGGCGAAGGCCGGCGAGGACTACGAGGCGGTCAGCGGCACGCTGACGTTCGCGGCCGGCGAGACGTCGAAGACGGTCGCGGTGGCGGTGCTGGACGACGCGGTGGACGAGGGCTCGGAGACGCTGACGTTGACGCTGTCCAATCCGTCCGGGGCGACCCTCGCGTACGCCGAGGCGACCGGCACGATCGAGAACTCCGACCCGCTGCCGCAGGCGTGGCTCGCCCGGTTCGGGCGCGCGGCGGCGGACCAGGCCATGCAGGCGGTGGCCGGACGGCTGACGGAACCCGCCCTCGCCGGGGAGCTGCGCCTCGGCGGCCTGGAACAGTACCGGCCGCTCGGCGCGGCCGAAGCGGCGGCCGCGGCGGCGCGGTACGACGCGCTCGGGCCGTTCGGAGAGGGCGCGGGTCGGTTCGGCGGCGGGATGGGTGCGGCCGGCGGCTTCGCGGCCCCCGGGGCCGGGTTCGGCCATGGCGCCCCGTTGGGCGGTCCGGCGGGCGCGGGCGGCTTCTCCACCCCGCCGGGCGGGTTCGGCCAGGGCGCGGCTCCCGCACGCTTCGGTGACGTCGGCGGGCTCGGGACGTCCGGCTCGCCGTTCGGCGCGGCGCCCGGCCACGCGCCGGGCCTGTCCCCGGGCGCGTCGGGATCCGCGGCAGCCGCGATGGGCGGTGCCGGCGGCTACGCGCCCGGCGATACCGGCTACGGCGGCGCGGGGTCGATGCAGCTCGACCTCGGCACGCTGCTCGCGGGGACGGCGTTCCGGTGGGGGTCCTCGGAGGAGGAGAGCACGCGGCTCGCGACCTGGGGCCGGGGCGCGGGGACGCGCTTCCACGGCCTCGACGACGGCGTCACCCTTTCCGGCGAGGTGGTCGGCGGCACGGTCGGCGCGGACATCGAGCGCGGCCGCTGGCTGGCGGGCCTCGCGCTCGCGCACGCGGACGGCCGGGGCGAGTACCGCGACGCCGGCAGCGGCGCGGCCGGCAGCATCCGCAGCACGCTGACGAGCCTGCATCCGTATGTGCGGGCGTCGGTGAGCGAGCGCCTGGACGCGTGGGGCATGCTCGGCTACGGCCGCGGCGGCCTGACGATGGGCCTTGGGGAGGAACGCGGCACGATCGACACGGACATCGCGTCGCGCATGGGCGCGCTCGGCGTGGTCGGCGAGGTGTGGTCGTCCGCGCGGTACCGGGTGGCGGCGAAGTCGGACGCGATGTGGTCGAGCACCCGCTCGGCGGCGACGGACGGCATGGCGGCCGCGGCCGGCGACGCGGGCCGCGTGCGGCTGGCGATGGAGGGCAGCGGCCAGTTCGCCCTCGGCGCGCACCAGTTCGCGCCCGCGCTGGAGGTCGGCGTGCGCTACGACGCGGGCGACGCGGAGACCGGCTACGGGGTGGAGCTCGGCGTCGGCCTCGGCTACGCGCACGCCGACCTGGGGCTTTCGTTCGACACGCGCGGGCGCGTGCTGCTCGCCCACGAGGACGACGGCTACCGCGAGTGGGGCGCCTCCGCCTCGGTGCGCTACGAGCCGCGCACGGACGGCCGCGGGCTGCGCCTCGGCCTCGAATCGTCGCTGGGCGCGGCGTGGAGCGGCGTCGAGCGGATGTGGTCGATGCAGAACGCCTCGGAGCTCGCGCTCGGCATGGCGGCGCCGCCCGAGTCGCGGCTGTCGGCGACCCTGGGCTACGGGTTCCGCGCGCCGGTGTGGCGCGGGCTGGCGACGCCGTTCCTGGAGCTGGACGCCTCCGGGGCGTCCGGACGGCAGCGCGCCGGCATCCTGCTGGAGCGGGGCCAATGGGGCCCGAAGCTGGAGCTGTCCGTCGAGCGGGCGCCCGCGTCAGGTGGCACAGGATTCGGGAACGGGGCGTTCGGCGGCGCGCCCGCGGCGACGCCGGAACCGGCGGACCCGCACGGGGCGGCGCTCGAGGCGCCCGGCCCGGCGGGGGCCCGGTACGAGCACCGCTACCAGCTCCGGTTCAGCATGCCGCTCGGGGCGCGGCCGGCATCGGCGCAGCCCGCGGAGGGTGCGCCGCCGGATCCGGGGGTGGTTTCGGGAGGCGCCGACGCCGGCGACACGGCGCGGTGAGTGGGGATGTGGAACGCGCGCGGTCGGGTGTCGCGCGGCGCGAGGCGTAAGCGGTGGTCGGCGGCCCCGAGACGTTCATGGAACGGGTCGACGACGACGGCCTGGCGCCGCTCGTGGAGGCGGGCGACTTCGCCTACGTGGACCCGGACGAGCCCGCGGTGGACGGCCGGATGATCGCCGTCTGGGAGGACGGGCCGGGCAGCGCGACGCTGGTGCGGTTGCTGGAGGTGGAAGACGGGCGCCGCGTCGTGCGGGCGCTCCGGCCTGGCTGGCCCGAGCGCGTCCTCGACCATGACAACGAGACGATGATCCGGGGCACGGTCGTATTCGTGGGGCGCGGCGTGTGAGGCGACGCCCGGCGGCGAAAAGGCCGCCGATGGGCTGTCGGGACGGCGGGGGACGGAAAGGCGCCGTGGGGGCGCGGGGATGCCGGCGGGCGTGTTGGCGTGTGTCGGGATCGAGGCGGGTGTTGGGGGCATAGCCGGCGTCGGCATTTTGGACCCCCGTTCGGGTTTCGGGCATGCTCCGGCGATCCGCGATACGGGGTCTTTCCGCGTCACGCGGGGGTAGCCGGGCGGTCGCGGCAGGGCGAGAGATGGCTGGAAGCGAAGACAGGGAGCCGGACGACGGCGCGCCAGGGCGCTGGTTGCGCAGGCTGGCGCAGCCGATGCGCACGCTCGGCGGCCAGGTCGTCGGCGCGCTGGTGACGACCGTGGCGCTCAGCGTCGGCTACATGGTGTTCAACGACTACATCGCGCCGGCCCCGGAGCTGGCCGGACGTTGGAAGTTCACCGTCGTGTACGAGGAGACCGCGCTGTCCCGGTTCGAAGGTCTGAAGGTGACCTACCAGGCGCTGCTGATCCAGGAGGGCCTGGAGTTGTCCGGCACGGGGGAGAAGCTGTCCGACCGGGGGGACGGCTTCGAGCCGGTGGACTACGACAGCGACCGGCGCGCCAACATCGACGTCATGGGGAACATCACGCGCAGCTACTTCTCGCCCGACGCGCTGGTGATCCACTACCGGGAGGCGGGCCGCCGCCGCGAGAGCTCGACGCTGCACCAGCTCGAGTACTTCGACGCGGAGACGATGTGCGGCTGCTTCCAGTCGACGATCGCGGACACGCGCGGCTCCGTCTGGTGGGAGCGCGTCGAGGCCCCCGACGGCCTGTACCAGCCGGTGGACCGGCCGGGGGTCTGCGGGAGCGTCGATTGCGGAGGCGGCCCGTGAGCGGCGCCGGTCTCTCCACGTTCGACAATCGCCTCCCGGGGCGCGCAGGCCGACTTGTCCTGCTGCGCTGCGGGTGGGCCGCGCTGCTGGCCGTGCTGGTCGGCTGCGGGGCGGAACGGCCGGAAGGCGGCGGATCCGGCGACGCCGATGGACGCGCCACGCCCGCGCCTACGGAACGCGCCGGGTTCATGCTGTTCTGCGGACGCTGCGGAGAGGACCCCGCGGGGCTGGATCTCTTCCGGTCGGATTTCTCGGCGGGGTTTCTCGGCGAGAACGAAAGCTGCGCGTACGCGCCCGCAAATCTGGTGGACGGCGACCCAGGCACGGGCTGGGCGGAGGGCGCCGCGGGCGCGGGCGTCGGCACCCGCGTGGTGGTGCCGGGGCCGCTCGGACCGCATCAACGGGTCAGGATCTGGAGCGGCGACGGCCGCTCGCCGGAGGCGTTCGCCGCGCACGCGCGGCCGAAGAAGCTGCGGGCGACGGTGCTGCGACTGCGCGCGGCCGAGCCGCGCGTGCATGACGCCACGGGATGCAGCTACGACGCCTACGTCGAGCCCGTCGCCGTTGCCGCGAGCGATGTCGAGGTCCGGGACGTGAACGGCTACCAGGAGCTGTCGCTGCCCGCGTTCGAGGTCGAACACTACGAGGAGTACCCCAGGGAGTGGCTGCTCATGGACGGCACCGATCGTCACATCCACGGGCAGCAGGTGGCGGCGGGGGAAGCGGAGCCGTTCCGCCGCGTGCCCACGCCGTACGCCTACTTCCTGGAACTGACCTTGCTCGACGCCTATCCGGGGAACCGGGAGCAACACGTCGTGATCTCCGAGGTCGGTTTCGAGCCGGCCGGGTGAGCGCGGGAAGGGACGGTGCGAACAGCGCGTCGTGCCCGCCGGCGGGCGAGGTAGTCGGGTGGCGATGCGGGCGCGTGGCGTCCATGGTTGTCCGGGGGTCCGGTCCGTGCCGCCGCAACGACTTCGGAGCCGTGGGCGTATGCTGTATGGATAGCCATGCCGGTACCGGGTTGCGCGTAGGGCGGGTTCGCCGCGGGCGGGGTGGATTGGCACGGGCGGCGGACGTTCGCGAAGGGGGCTGACATGACGCAAGACGCGATAGACGATTTGGGGCGCATCGAGGGATACCCGCGCGCGCCGGTGAAGCGCGCCGCCTACAGCGACCGCACGGCCTGGCTCATGGCGGTGCTTTCGGAACTCGCCTATACGCCGTTCGACCAGGACGACGACAGTTCGATTCTTTCCCTCGCCCGCGAACTGGCGGAGCTCACGGACCGGGACCAGATCGCGGAGCGGCTGAAGGGCCTGGCGGCGCTGCTGGGCGCGGCGCGGGGCGCGCCGACGGCGGCGGGGGACAACGCGCCGCTGCGCCAAGCCCTTGCCGCGGGCGGATTCGCGCTGAAGGGCGTGCTGTTCGACGCCGGCACGGACACGCAGGGCTACGTCGCCGTGAGACGCCCCGCGGACGGACCGGGCATGGCGGTGCTGGCGTTCCGGGGTACGCAGCAGGTGAAGGACTGGATGACGAACCTGGACGCGGTGACAACGCCGGTCTCGAGTTCGGGCGGCGAGCAGCTGGGGAAGGTGCACAAAGGGTTCAACGAGGCGTTTCTGTCGGTTAGCGACCGTATCGACGAGCTGCTCAAAGGAGACGAGGACCTGCCGCTGTTCATCACCGGACACTCGCTGGGCGGCGCGCTGGCGACGCTCGCGACCTGGTACCGGTCGGGCGAGAGTCTCGCCGCCTGCTATACCTTCGGCGCGCCGCGCGTCGGCGACGCGGGTTTGATGGATCGCTTCCGCACGCCGATCTACCGGATCGTGAACGGCATCGACCCCGTGCCGTTCGTGCCGCCGTCGGGCCGGGCCGTGTCGTTCGCGAAGCACGCGCTGCGGGTCGTCGGCACCGTGATCGGCCCGTTCGAGCGGGCGGCCGACTGGCTCGTCAAGTACCAGGGGTACCGGCACTACGGCTTCCAGCGCTATTTGAAAATCTGCGACGTCGGCCCGACCGGCGACTTCCCGCGCCTGCGTGTCGAGTTCGCCGTCTCACCGGCGGCGCGGATCGCCCGAGCGATCGGCCGGAGGCTGCGCGGGGAGTTCACGCGCGGCCTGCGCGTGGACAAGTACCACAACATGGATCTGTATCGCGGGAAGCTCCGCGCCTTCGCGAAAAAGCGGCAGCAGCGGCTGTAGGCGGGCGGTTCGGCGGCAGGGAGGAAGGAACGGGTACGCGACGCTCCGTGGACCTCCAGGTGAGATGCCCGCGACGATAGGCGCGGGCGTCCTCCGAGTCGTGCGGGATGACGGCGAGGGCCGCGAGCGTCGGCGAGCCGGTCAGCGGCGGTCGGGCCGCCCCTCCGCCCGGCGCCGGGCGCGTGCCCGGCTGGCCCGATAGAGCGAAAGCGCGCGCCGTCGCAGCGCGAAGCGGGCCAGGCGCCGGGTCGGAGAGAGCCTGGCGACGGTCCAGCGTTGGAAGCCGCGAATTCCGCGCGCGCGCAGGAAACAGAGGAGTTCGGCCAGCTTCAGAAGGACGCGGGTCTTCAACCGGGCCCGGCGGGTCGGCCGGTGGCTTCGGGCGGCGTCTTCGAGCGCTCGCGCGAGATGCTCGACGACGGGCGGCAGCCGCAACGGCGGGTTCGCCTGCCGCTTGTGCGGCCTCGCCGCGCGCAGGTGTCTGGTGAATCCGTGGAACGGTTCGCCCGCCTTCTCCATCGCGGGCGCCGCCTTCTCGAGCGCGTCGAGCAGGATCGTCTCCTCCGTACCGGTACGGAGGGGCAGGCTGCCGAGCCGCCGGTGCGCCGGGTCCTCGTAAACGTCCAGTCTTGCCTTGGCCCGCCATTGCCGGGCGCTCTCCAGTGAGCCCTTCCAGACGACCACGATGCGCCAGAAGGGGCAGCGGCGGCGACGCAGCTGCCGCGCGTGCGTCCGCAGGCCGAGGAGCACCCGGGTCGCGAAGTCGTCGACGGCGTTCCACGGTCGGAGGGGGTCGAATGGATCGGTGGCGAACCACAGGGGGAGCCCCACGATCAGGGTGCCGTAGCCGTGGTCGCGCGGCAGGCCGTCATAGGACGCCTTGGCGAGTTTCCGCTCCACGGCGGCCAGGACCTTGTCGGCGGCGCGCTGCTGGGCGGCGCGCCGTGGGATGCCGAGGTCCAGTCCGGCCAGGAAGCGCTGCGGGTCGAACCCGGGACCGCCTCGGCCGCCGTTCGCGAGGCGCATGAACGATTCGACGTCCGCGGCGCGCACGCCCTCGAACACCTCGGTCACCTCGAACCACTCCGAGCGGCTGTCCGTCCCGTCCGTGCCGGTCCGGACGACATGACGGAACCCGTCGCCAGGATCGTTCCTGTCCCTGCCCACGGCGACCCGCTCGATGGGCGACTCGAAGGTCACTTGGACGGCCGCCCAGGACGTGGGGCCGGTGCCGGCGTCGCGCGCCGCGCTGATCCAGAAGCGCTCCCGCAGTTCCTTGGCGAGGTCTCGCGGCGGCTTTGCCGCCGCGTGGCCGGCCGGTACGGGTGTGGCGTAGAGGATCTCGAGGCCGACAACCGACAAGGGACGTGTCCCGGGGTGTATTGCGTCGTCCATGGATGCTCGTTCCTGTCAAACTGGCGGTGCGCCATCCGCGGGCCGTCGTCCGCGGAGCCCGGCGTCGCGCCGCTCCCGCTGCCTGCGCCGGGGTCCTGCGCGCGGTTGCGAGCGGCATGCTCGCCCCTGTTCCGACCGCGCGGCGGAATCATACCGGCTGCTCGGGCGAGACCCGCCGCACACGGCATGCGGAAGCGACGCGATCCGCGAGGCGGGATCGGTGGCGCCGGGACTCCCGGACTCGCCACGACGGGTCGCTTGGCGTATGCCGGGCCCCCGCACGGCTGATGGGAACGGCCCGGGGCGGGGTCCGCTGAGCGCGCCGGCAGGCAACGCAAGGAACGACCGTGCGAACGGAACGACGCGGTCGCGCGCGTGCGCGACTTGGCGGTCGGGAGCCGGGGGACGTGTAGGATGCCCTGGAACGGCGAAGCGCCCGGAGGACGACGGTTTGCGGGACGACGAGACGGTGATTCGGCGCAGGACCCACCGTTACCGGGTGAGGCGGCTAACCGGGCATGAAGACGACGACGGCGGCCCGGCTGGCATGTTGGTCGAGGAGCCCGCGTCGGGCCAGCGGCGCCTGGTCGTCGTTCAGTTCGTGGACTTCCGGATCGGACCCCGGGAGGAAACCGCGGGCGTGGTGAAGTTTCCGCGGCCGGCGAGAGCCCGGACGCGACGGGCAGCATCCGGCTGGCGACGCCGGCCGATTTCCGGGAACGCGGCTACGAGCCCGGCATCGCCGACGACCTCGACGCGGCGGCGCGCGCGGACGTGGCGCCCCACCTGGCGGCGACCCTGTCCCGGAGCGGCAGCCACGTGGCCGCCGCCGATATCCGGGCGACCGCGACGCTCGCCTCGCCGGACGAGCCCTGGATCTACTGCACGTCGATGCAGCGGGACCGGCGCTGGGACGCTGGGTCGGCGAAGGATTCGTTCGCCGCGTCGAAGGGCCGCGACGTGGTGACGACCGCCATTGGCGACCCGGGCGCGTTCGCGACGCGGCTTGGGATCGAGTTCGCCCTGGGAATCGAGGTGGGAACGCACGTCCGCGACGGCTACGGCCTGGAGCAGCTTGACATCGAGCTGGTTCGGCGGGCGTTGGGGCTGGCGGCGATGCCGAGTGCCGAGGCCATGGTCCGGGTGTACCACGGGCCCGTGCACTACGAGGACCGGCGCCTGGTGATCCGGCGGGACGGGGACATGGCGGCGCTGGACGCGGTGCGGGCTTGGTTCACCAAGCGGACGACGTTCTCGGCCCAGCGGGAATACCGGTTCGCAGTGCGCGTGGCGGGGGCGCCCCTGTGGAGGGCGGTGTATCTGCGGGCGTCGGGCGAACTGCTCGGATTGACCAGACGCGTCGACGGCGGTGATCGGCGGGAGGGGGCTGCGGCCGGGTAGCCGGTACCGGCGCGCGCGGACCGCCGCGCCGTCGAGGCGTCGGAATTCAAGGTCAGCGCGTCCCGGTTGAGAACCTCGTCGAGGTGGGGGACCGTCTAGCGGAGCTGCGTGGCGCCTGTGGTGGCCGCTGGTGACGGCATCGAGTTAGTTGGAATGGCTGGAAGCGCCATGTCGGCGGACAGCGACGCGGAGGAGAGCCTCGACGTTCAGATCGCTGTTGTGGAGCGGTAGAAGGCTGCGGGGAGCGGGTGGCTCGGTGGAGCATCCGAGATGCGACTAGGAGGACGGGCAATCGCCGGTCGGCGCGCGGGTGTTTGAACGGGAAGCCGGCTGCGTGGATCACGTGCGCGAAGGAAACGAGGCTACCCGGCAGAATGGCATGGAGAACGACGGACTCGAAAAGCTGCGCGCGTACCTGGCCGCGATAGCCGGGGGCTCGTGCACGCTGCCGTTCGAGAGACTGCGGGAGTTGACCGGTCGGGGGCTGCCGGAGGCGGCGACGTCGCCGGCGTGGTGGACCGACCCGGCGGGGTGGGACGCGTGGCCGGCGTCGGGCGCGTGCCGGAGCGCGGGCTGGCGGCTGGAGTCGGTGCACGGCGCGGCGCGCCTGGTGCGCCTGGAACGGATGCGCGGCGCTCCATCGAGTGGCCAGGCGTAGGCGAACGAGGACATGGTGATCCCGAACGTAGAGGGCACGTGCTGCGACGCGGTGCTCAGGCAGATCGAGAGGGCCGCTGGAACCGCGAGGACGGCCGTCTCCGATCCGGAATCGACGGGCGTAGGGCCGCCCGTCGATCTGCGCGCGACGGTCGGGGGCCGGGAGTACGCCCTCGAGCACACGAGGATCCTGCCTTTCGACGACCGGATCGAGGCGGCGAAGCCGGTCCAGGACATCCGTGCCCGTCTCGCGGAGTGGTTCCCCGGGCCGTTGCCGGGGGACGCCTTCTACGAGCTCTACCTGCCGCTTCGGGTTCGACGCCCGGGGCGCGGCGAGCGCGGCGAGCGCCGGCTGCGGGGGCTGCGCGATTGGATCGGGTCCAAGGTGGAAGAGTTGCAGGCCCGCGCACCCGGGCGGCGCCGATGGCCGCCCCATGTCTATGAACTCGACTACGCCAGCGGTCGCCCGGACGGTTGGGACTGCGAGTTCACGCTGGCGCGCTCGAGCGACGGGGTCGTCCGGCCGCGAAAGGCCGGGTCGCTCGCTGTTTTCGTGGGCTCGCCGGACGAACCGGAGCCTCCGTTCATAGAGAATCTGCGCCGTGCACTTGAGAAGAAATGCCCGAAGCTGGCGCGATGCAAGGACCCGAGTCCGGACGTTGTCACTGTTCTGGTTCTGGAGGCCATCGACCTCCCGTTTCACTATGATCGGTACGTTGCCGGACATCTGGCGGGGTTGCTCGGAGGCTGTGGTCCTGCGCCGGATCGGATTTTTCTCGTCTACCCGCATGCCGCCGTCTGGGAGGTGTGGGTGGTCAAGCGAAACGGCGTCCAGTGGCCCGACGAGCGGCTTCCCATGCCGCACACCGGATACCAGGACCCCCCGAAACTCGTCCCCGAGCATGCCTGGTCGAGGCAGTTCGTCGAGCAGTTCAATCGTGGCGTGGGCCGGGAGACGCCCGCGAAGTGGCGCCCGCTCGTTCTCGCCGAGGCTGAACTTGCCGACGCCAAGCGGGGCGCGGCGCACACCCCGGCCGGCTGAGGGCGGATGGAAGGTAGGGGAGGCCAGCGTGCAGGCACCGGGAGGATGGCGACGGGCCTGGGCGTGAACACCGTCGATCAGTCCGGTTGCGTGGGGCTACGCCGAGAGCATCGTGCAAGGGTCGCCGGTGCCGAGTTCGGGGACGGGGGTGTGTCCGACGCGGGAATGGGCGGCGGCGCACGACGCGCCGGGCCGATGTCCGCTTGAAAGGAGCCGGCCAAAATGGGGTGATGGGACCCGGTTGTGCGAAGAACCTTCGCGTGGCCTCGCAATGACTATCAGGGGAGGATGGAAGATGAATGAGCCGAGGATGCCGACCACGCTGCCGAGCCCCGTCGACCGCGGCGGGTTCCGGTTCGTCGCGGTGGACGCGTCGGGCACGGTCTGGCGCTGGGTGGACGAGGAGATGGTGTGGGTGCGCGAGCCGGAAGGAACCGCACCCGACGTGGACGACGCTGGCCCGCCGTTGACCGTGCACTGAGCGACCGGCCGGCGGCCTGCGGCCGCAGGGCGCGCCCGCAATAGGGATGGAAGCCCGCCAGGGCCGAGACCCGGCCTGCCGGGGCTCGGTGCGGAGCACGAGAGCCCGGGCCCGGAGGGCGTCGCCCCCATCCCCCGGAAAGGGCATGTGGAAGCCTACAACGAGGTGCAGGAGCGGGAAAGGAAGGCCATGAAACGGGACGACTTCGGTCACGGCTATCCGCAGGAAGCCTGGGAGGCCGCGAGGGCGGAGGCGCGGAACGCGATGGTGGCCCTGGCGGCCCGCAAGGACCTGATCGCCTACTCGGACCTCGTCGCCGAGATACGCAGCCTCGACTTCGAGCCGCAGGAGGACCGCCTGGCCCACCTGCTCGGCGAGATCTCGACGGCCGAGCACGAGGCCGGACGCGGCATGCTGACGGTGGTGGTGGTCCACAAGCACGGAGACCAGATGCCCGGGCGAAGGGCAATGCGCCGCACCCAGGCAAGTGGGTGCTGCTCGTTGTGGGCGGAAAACGGATGACGGGAACCGCTTGGGCAGAGTTAACGCGGAGAGTGGCGATTGAGGCAACAGGTGGCCGAGGAGGAAGTGTAATGAACGAGCGTTACTGGATCTACGAGAACTGGCGGGCCGGAGAGCACAAGGCACTGATACACCGTGCGTCGTGCGGACGGTGCAACGACGGGGCAGGCTGGCACGGCGGTACGGACGGTTCGAACGGCCGGTGGATCGGCCCGTTCGAAAGTATGGACGACGCCAAGTCGTCTTTGGCCCGGATGCCGGCGGAAGTTACCGTAAGGCGGGAGGCCGGATGCTGTCTGGTGCGCCGATGAGCTCATACACAGGGGAGGCTACGCGGTCGCCGGAACGGTGGGGTTCGTTGTTCAATCGCCATGGGACGCAGCCGGATGTGCTTCGTCGGCGAATAGGCGGTTGGCGATGAGGCTGCTGACCGGCGAAGAGGGATTGGCCGCTGTGGCGGGGGCGGGCGGCGCCGATGGGACCTATTTCGCGCTGGACCCGGACGGAGCCTATCCGGCGGCGTCCGGCGTAAGGTTGGCGAAGACGTATGCACAACTCGCCGCGCGCCCGAGAACCGGACGGGCGCTGTTCGACGAATTGGTGCGTGAGGACTGGCATCTGCCGGAGGCCCGGCGGCGGTACCGGATCGGCGAGTTCCGCGCGCACTTGCGCCACCTGGTCGGAGAGGAGCGCTTGCATGTGCTTGAGCCGGGCCGGTTGACACCGGATACCGCGCGTTCACTGCGCGGGGAACTGAAGGCGGTACTAACGGAGGTCGCGAGTGGCCGCGATGGGGTCGCCTCGCTGCTGCACCAAGTCGAACGCGTAGCCAGGTACGCAAGTGGTCGCTCAGGGGCGAGTCTCTGGGAGGCGAGGGGGGACATGCGGGCAATGGTCGGACTGTTCGCAGGCGATGCGCTGCGGAACACGGGGCTCGGCAGCATGGATTGGGACCGGCTGTACGACCTCGTCCGGGACGCGCGAAATGACATGGCGCATACGGGCACGGAAGCCGTGCTGGCGAAAACACGTACGATGGCAGTTGCGGGAGTGCTGCTCGAAGCGCTGCTCGGCGTCGCCGGGGAGGATGGCATGGCGACACTGGCGGAGGTGATGGTCGCGGATCCGGTGTGCGCCCACCGATGGCAGACGGTGGCCGACGTCAGGCGCACGATGCTGGTGACCGACTTCTCCGATCTCCCCCTGGCCGTTGAGCCGACCGGCGGGAGGTGGCCGGCGGTGACGGCACATGGGCTGGCCGCGTACCTCGGTGCCGAGCCGGCGGAACGCAAGGAGCGAATGGGCAGGACGGTGGGCGAGGCGCTGGTTGAGGCTTGTCGACCGTTGCAGCTTTGTCGATTGCCGATGGCGGCGGCGGATATGCCGGTGCGCGACATCTGGGACGGTGCGGGGGAGGGCTGGAGGCTACCGCTTGTGGTGACACGGGAGGAGGAGAGCGAGCCGGTTCTTGTCGGTATCGTGACGGCGTTCGACTTGCTGTGAGCTTCGAGCAGTGGGTGTCGTTGGCGGGTGCGGTCGGGATCCTGTTTCGCTGCCCTGGGGTCGCTTGAGGCGATTCGTGCGAAACAACACGATGTGGGGCTGTTGGGCGTCCCGGCGCACGAGGCACTGATTGGTCCGTTGCCACGGTTTTCTAGCCGTCACGGGCGCGTGCCCGGTGGGCTTGAGATTGAAGTACGGCATGCCTTGCTGCCGTTCCCGGCGTAGGTGGGCGTGGACTAGGTCGGATGCTCGGCGTGGCGGCGGGAGTCACGAGTTTTGAGCAGGTGTTGTACGGCACGCAGTATTGTGTGGATGCGAGTGCCGACAATCGCATTGTGAGTCTTGTTGTGTTCTATCGCCAGACCGGCCAAGCACGCTTGGGGTTGTGGTGTTTTGCCAGTACGGCCGGGTCCGTGAGACGACCAATGTTGAAGAGCGGGCCGCCACTCATTCCTGTGAGTTCGATTGAGTTGATACGTCGCGCATGGGCGTCCTGGGAGTGCTTCTGATCGTAGTTGAGGAAGATGTGCGTTGTTGCCGAATAGTGTGGAATATGGTCGGGGAATGGGTTTGGTCTTCCGACATTGGAATAGTGATAAAGCTCCGCATTTACGGTGTGTCGGGCGACGTGGAATTTCTTGTTCTGGGAGTTGGGGTATCCGGCGATCGTAAACGTCGTTCCGAGAGGGTCGACGTTTGTGTTGCAGATGCTGGACTCGGAGAAGTACGAGATTCCGTCTAGCGCTTCGACTGTCTCCGTTGGTAGTCGAGCGATGGCGAAATCGTAGTGATCTCTGTTCCGGTCGTTGTCGCGTTTCGCGGAGCAGTGAAACTCCGTTTCAAGCAGCGTGAGGGCGGCTCCGCCGACATATAGGCTCGTGATTTCGTTCTGGTCTACGACATGGGCGGCAGTCAACAGCAATTTTTGGTCGTATAGATTCAGCGCGATGGCGGTGCCGATATGAGTCGGATTGCCATTGTGCTTGCTGCCGTATATGGGGAGGATTGAGTCGCGGTGTTCGGCAACGGCGGTCTCGGACAATTCCGCGATTCTCTGCATGGCGATGTCGGAAGCAGGTTGAATGGTGGCCATGCGAGATCCTGTGTTCTTGAGGAGGTTGCGAAGGTTGCGGGCCGACTATAGTACGGGAAAGAAACTATCTGGTCCGTCCATAGGAGGGGGGCTTCGATAATACGAAGCTAGGCTGGCAACGCAGGACGGAGGGGTGAAGCGCCGGCGCCGGGTGGGGCAGGAGACGGATCCAAGCGTGTCAGGGGGAGAGATACGCCGCCCAGGCTTCCATGAGCTCGCGCCGTTTCTCGAACAAATCGCTCCGTGCGTAGGCGGCTTCCGCCTGGTTTCTTATCGTGTGGGCCAAGGCCGCCTCCATGACCGCGTGCGGGGTGTGGGTCTGCTCGGACGCCCACACCCGGAAGCTGGTCCGGAAACCGTGGGTGACGGCGTCGAAGCCGAGCTCGCGGAGGAGCTTCGAGTGGGTGTTCTCGCTCAGCGGGCGGCCCGGGCGCATGCCCGGAAAGACCAGGTCGGCGCCTTCGGACAGGTCCGCCGCTTCGTTCAGGATGTCGAGCGCGCGGCCGGAAAGGGGCACGCGGTGCTCCCGGTGCGCCTTCATGCGCTCGGCAGGGATCGTCCACACCGCGCCGTCGATGTTGATCTCGTCCCAGGTTGCCCTGCGGACTTCCCCCGAGCGGGCGGCCGTAAGCACCAGGAACTCGAACGCCAGCTTCGACGACGGGCTGGCGCCCTTGCTCGCCTTGATCCTATCGATGCAACCGGCGACCTCGTCGTACGGGAGCGCGGCCATGTGGCGGCGTTCTGCGCCGTTGCGAGGCAGCGCGGCGTCGATCACGAGGCCGGCCGGGTCGTCGATCCTATGGCCCTGGGCGACTGCCCACCGGCAGATCGCTGAGATGCGCTGCTTGACGCGCCGCGCGGTCTCGCGCTTCTCGTTCCAGATCGGCTGCAGCACGTCCATGACGTGCGCGGGCGTGATGTCGGACACCGGCAGCTTGCCGATGGCCGGGAAGACGTAGGTTTCGAGGCTCGACTGCCACTGTGCTTCCGACTTGCGGCTGCGCCAGGTGGGCTTGTGGATGGCGATGACCGCCTTGGCGGCCTCGGCGAACGTCGGCGCGAGCGCGGACTTGCCGTTCGCGCATCGGGGATCGCCGCCCGCCTTGGCGATCTTCCAGCGCTCGAAGGCGGCGGCGCGGGCTTCGGCCAGTCCCATCATCGGGTACTGGCCGATGGCGTTGTCGGTACGCAGCCCCTGGATGTTGAGCCGCTGGATCCACGATTTGGCCCCTCTCTGCGACACCCTCAGATACAATCCGTATTCGTCGCTGAGCTTGGCCGGGCCCTTGGCCGTTTCGATCTTTCTTGCGGTGAGTTTTGCCAAAGTCGTACCCCAACTCGTACCCAATTTGGCGTAAGTATGGGGGATGTCGAGTGGCCGATCAAGAGGCGGCTTGAGACATAAAAATGTTCATTTATCAGCGTGTTAAAGAGATTTCAAGGGGCGGTCCGGAGACTCGGGAAATCCATGGATGACGGACGTCCGCTCCGCCAATACCTGAACCTCGCGAACGGGGCGGCGAAGAAGGAAATCGAGAAATTCGTCAAGGCGGTTGTGGAAGGTTTGTTGTAGGCGAGGCGATCGAAGCGACACGTGGTTAGTGAAGTGACTTGCTCCGCATCCGCCCTCGGTCACGGCGACAGAGAGGTGCGCGCGACGGGGTTCGACGGTCAGCCGAGGGAGGTCACGGTGTTTGATGGATGATCTCGCATCGCACCAGTACGTGCCGTCTTGTCGCCCCTTGGCGTGTACGGCGAGGAACCCGTGCGAGAAGTCCTCGCCGAGTCACGCTGAGCCGCTGCTGAAGCTGGGCATCCGCGGTGGAGATCGCCGTCCGTTAGGCGTGGTCCAGTTCCAGTATTGCCGCGAGATCGTCGAAGTTCAAACGGTTGGTTGGCTTTGGCGAGCGGCGGCTTGTTTCGCTGGGGAGGGTGATCAGCGAATTGCAGCAATGTCGGGCATGCGGGAGCAAGTTTGGGTTCGGCGACGACTCGGGGCGCGATTTTGAGATGGCGGACAAGGTCGGGTTGGCTATGTGTGTTGGCCGTTCGTACGGATGGACCGCCAGAACGAAAAGAAGGATGTCTGGCGCCGCAGGCTGACGATGTCGTCTGGGCGGATGGCGTCGCGTGAGCGTCGCTGGCCGCCGTTGGGTGTCGCGACGGACACGTCGGGATTGTCGATCAGTGCTCGGTGGATGTCATCGGCATGCGCCGGCGTGAGGTTGTAGATGCGCCGGTAGAACGAAGCGATGGCTAGGCCGTCGCCATCGGGAGAAAGGATGCGTGGGATGTCGTCGAGAAGCTGTTCGCGCGCGTCTAAGCGTCCGTCCTGGTCGAAGAGGTAGAGATTGCCACTGTAAAGCGGATCGTAGTGGAGCATGTGCAGGCCCGAGCGACCGAAGTGTGCCTGCGTGCTGCTGTTTACGTGCAGCACGTCGTTGTACACCTGTCGAGCGCGGTACGACGTGGCGAGGTGTATGAGCCAGTAGCGCCAACCGTCGGGGTTGTTGATCGAGAAGGGACTGACGAACGGGGCGCACGAGCTGAATGCCTCGAACACGATCCGCTCGGCCGCGCCTAGCCACTGTCCTTTGGTCATAAGCTGGTCGAGGTCGGTGATTACCGAGGCTGTATTGCCGAGGTGGTGCAGCTGTTTCTGGAGTGCTGCCGGGTCGGTGCTTTGCAGGAAGGCGAGCAGCGTGTCGATCGCAAACGTGTAGAAGACTTCGGCGGACGGGAACGAGTGGATGATGTCTCGCAAGGTCTGTTGCGCGACGTGTACGTGGCCGCACTGGTCCAGGTTGAACAGGACGTTCCTGTATCGGCGGCTTGAAAGGAGACGTTTGATTGCAGGATAGAGTTCTTCGAAGCTTTGCTGGCGGTAGAGAACCTTCACCTTGAGGTCGGGCGCTAGGTTCGTACAAAACGCGTCGACGAGCACTAGTGTCCCAATAAATAGTCGAACAACTTCAACTGGTTAGGATCATCCGGGTCGGTTGTCGAATCGTCCTCGTTCGAAAGCACTGAAGAAAGCGGGGTTTTCTCGAACAGGGTGACGCTCAGGGCCTGCAAAATCGTGTAGAGGCTGGCGTCGACGCCGTGCCGCGCACGGATGATCGCGACGAGCACGTAGACGGCCACCGAGATCCAGATTTGGGTCTTCACCGCGTTCTCGGACGTCCCGTAGAACGACTTGATGCGCAGGTGTTGTTTGATCCATTTGAAAAAAAGCTCCACCTGCCACCGGCCGCGGTACAGGTCGGCGACGGTCGCGGCCGGAATCGCGAAGTTGTTGGTGAGGAAATCGAACGTCTTGCCGGTTGCGGCGTCCCGGTACTTGACCCGGCGCAGCGGCTGCGGGTAGTCGTCCTTCGACGTGGCGCCGGTCAGGACGACGGTCTGGTCGCACAGCACGCCCGTCGACTTGTCGACCTCGCGGGAGTACCGGCGGCGGAATTTCGTGTTGGACTTGGCGCGGATCACGAAGAAGGCACCGGCCGAATGGAGCGTGTCGAGGCGTCCGAAGTCGAGATAGGCGCGGTCCATGACGTAGAACGCGCCCGGCTCCGGCAGGAGCAGGTCGAGAACGTTGACGTCGCCCAGTTTCGCATGGGAAACATGGACGAACGTGGGAATGCTGCCGCGCAGGTCGAGCAGCGCGTGGAGCTTGACGCCCGACTTGGTGGAGCGGAACAGCGCCCAGGGGAAAACGGACAGGCAAAGGTCGATGGTCGACGCGTCGAGGGCGAACACCGCGTTGTCCAGTTCCAGACCGAGGTCCTCGTCGGCGTAGAGCGGCCGCGCGATGCGGATCAGTTCCTGCGCGAATTCCGCGTATATCCGCCAGTCGCGCCGCCTGTTGGCGTTGGCCAGCGTGTTGCGCGAGACCCTGCCCCGGATGCCCATGTGGTAGAGCTTGCCCGCATGCGCGCGCAGGCAGATCTCGATGTCGCGCAGGCTCTCCCGGTGCGTCAACTGCGCGCAGGCCATGCACAGGAACTGGCTCAGGCAGGGGAACGACTTGACGTAGCGGTTTCCGCCGTAGCGCCGAACGCATTTTCGAAAATGATGAAACGGCAGATGATCCATCACCTGCGAGAAGACGAACTTGCCTGCGTACATCGCCGACCTCCGAAACGGGGCCGCAAGCGTCCCCCGGGAGGTCGCCCACGTTCAAGTCGGTCACTGCCGAGAAGTCGTCGTTCGTATTTACAATCAACACTTTATGGTACAACAAGGCTACTTTCTTGGGACAGTAGTGGTCGACGAGGGGTTTGAGGTGGGCGATGGCTTTCCGGTCGGCGTCGTTTAGGACGAGTAGGCAGTCGATCTCAAGGCGCGGGAATCCGTCGGCGGCTCGGGCGAGGTTGATTTCGATGGCGGCGCGGTTGAGTTCTTCGAGGAGAATGAGCGGGGATCCGGGTTCGCCGCCGGCGTATCTGCCGCCGCCTGCGAACCCGTCCACGCAGGCGAGGCGGAAGCGTCGCTGATAAGGCAGCTGCGCCCGCACGTGCAGGCAGTTGACGAAATACTCGCGCAGAACCTTGTGTTTTCGGCGAGAGTGTTCGGCCAAGTCTGCACCGGTGTCCCAGTCGTATGGCTTGGTGGTCACGACGCAATCTCGGTCAGGGGGATGTCTACGACTGCGAGTCGCTTGGTTGGCATCTCATCCCAGGTTTGCCCGCGGTACGTTCGGCCGTTCCGACTCTTCGCTCGGCGCTTGTTGTCGCTGCCCCACGCGCCCCATTGTTTGAAGAAGAAGGCGGTGTCCTGCGTGGTGCACTGGTCGTGGATTTCGTCAATCCAAGCCGTCTGGATCGGACGGGCGCCGGGGCCGCTCTCGCCTCCGACGATGGCCCAGTGGATGTCAGTGAGGTCTAGCGCGCCAACGGAGCCGATCAGCGGCTCGAATGAAACGAAGCGGACGGCAGCGGGCGTGGCCCGCAGGTGGTCGATGCGGGGTGCGGCGCGACGGTTCTCGATGCTCGTGCCGAGCCAGACGTTGGGAAGGACCCTTTTGATGGTGTTGGAGACGAACGACGCCATGCGGGCAGGGCGCTTGGTGAGTATCTGGTAGCTGTGGCGGGGAGTTTCGGCCATGGTGCGCCAAACGGCGACGAGGAAGGTGTCGGGTACGCCTTCGTGGAAGAGGTCGCTCATAGAATTGACGAATACGCGCCGGGGCTTTTTCCAGTGTAGCGGTGCCGCCAAGGATTCGTGGTCTTCGCGGACGAGATCGTTCCAGACTGGCCGCCCTCGGACGCGTCGGGTCAGCCCTGAGTACTTGTCGACGCCCATGGCTTCGAGCCGCGCGGCCATCTGCATGGCGTAGCAATGAGAGCAGCCGGCGGAAAGGATTGAGCAGCCGACCACGGGATTCCACGTGGCGTCCGTCCATTCGATGTTTGTGGCTGTCATCGACCTTCCGTGGTGAGGGCTGCAATGTGTGCGGACGGATCCGGCGTCAAGTACAGGAGAGCGCAGGTATCGGAGTAGCCGTAGGGGCGCATCGTACCGCAGGCGGGCAGTTGGTCCAATGAAGCGGGCTGTGAAGAGCACGGGCTTGGCCGGCGACCTGGGCCGACAAGGTCCAGTTTGGGGGCGAGAGTTACACTGAACGCTTCGTGGACGGCGGCAACGCCCAAGTCTGCAGAAGCACTATCAGGCGGGGTTGGGTGGAGGCTCGGCGTCAGTCCGGGCTATCGGCCGGCTGTGGGACGCGCGCGGAATGGAACGAGCGCAAGAGCCGCTTCTCGCCTCGGCAGATCGGGCTGGCGACGGACGTTGTGAGGCAGAATGGGTGGTGGGAAATGCGCTGGGGCGGACCAGGACATTAGAGCCCCTTGGAGAGGAGGTGGGTGTCAGCCGGCATGAGTCGATGCGGTGCCGCCTGCTTGTGTTTGTTCCGAATCCCACGCCGCCGCGTGGGGCGGAACGAGGACGGTAGATTGGCGACGTGACAGAGCGATGGCTAACACCTCGATTGCGTGAAATAACGGTAATCGAGATATTGAACAATCAATGTGTGCGTCGAATACCACCCGTGCAAAGGATCTGATGGTGGAGTTCGCCGCATGTGGGGGCAATGTCACTCGGCGCTGCCGGGACGCAGGCGGCGCTCCAAGTATCCCGCGACCAACTCGGCGAAAGGGGTGACGTCGCCGTCCAGGCTGGCGGTGTCGAGAGCGCTCATATAGGCCTTCCGGTCGCCCACCTGAATAGTGGTCCACGGATAGCCGCCGGATGCCAGCATGGCGTTCATCAGGAAGCGCGCGAGGCGGCCGTTGCCGTCGGGATAGGGGTGCACGAAGCCGAACAGCCAGTGGCCCGCCACGGCGCGCACGCCGGGACTCTCCTCCTGCTTCAACAGGTCGGTGAGCGCCTCCATGCCCTCCGCCACCAGGTCGGCGCGCGGGGGCACATACCGGGAGCCGCGAAGGTAGACCGGGTGATTCCGGTAGTCCGCCAGCACGGCGGCCGGATAGGCGCCCGCCGCCACAAATGGCTCGAACATCTGGAAGTACCAGTCGCGGTGTGCCTCCTGGAACAGCGCGCCCGGGTCCTCGCCCCGCAGGATCTCGTCGATGGTGCTGCGTACGGTCTGGTACGCCTGCCAGTAGCCCCGCGCGGCAAGCGCATCGCGCCGTTGCCGATCATCGGGATCGTCTTCCGGGCTCCACGTCCCACTCTGCACACGCTCGATCAGATCGGGTGTCACGCGGTGTCCCTCGATCGACAACGAATGATAGGCGTCCTCGCCATACGCGCTGTCGGCCTCCTCGAGGTAGTGCACCCGCCCGCTGTCGTCGATGGGCCGGCCTGGTGCCGGCGGCAGGACCGCGAGGATCGGCTCCCGCGCTTGTTCCCACAGGGACTCCAGGCGAGACGTCAACGGCGAGGAGGGACGCCGGCCGGCGGCGGTGCCCGAGGTCGCCGTTGACCTGACACCGAATGGATTGGTCTCCCGGTACCTGTGGCCGGCGTTCAACATCGCCTGTCGCACGCCGTCGGCGATGTCCTGCCAGCCGGCGTGACGGAAGGCCCCCGCCAACCTGCCCGCGACCTTGGAGTGTCCGCCGGCGAGAAGCCTGCTGGCTACTCCCCCCACGCCCGCGACGCCGGCGAGCACCGTGTGCGCGTCCAGGGGATGATCCCGATAGAAGGACTCCGGGACACGCACCAGAGCGGCCTCGGTGGTGAGAAGGCGCACGCCCTCCCGCTCGCAGATGTCCTCCCGAGGTGGCATCGTCTGAACCTTGAGGTCGAACAGGGATGTCTCGAACGGCAACGCGATCTGGTTATTGCCCCCCCGTTCGGAGTGCACGATGACTTGCCGGGGCACGGTCGTGTTCTCCGCGTGCCGCAATAGCGAAAGCTCCGGTGACAAGTGCCAACGTTCACCGAAACGGTGGGTGGAGTACCGTGCGCAGAACTCCCAGAACGACGCGTACCAGGGTGTCGTGTCGCGCCCTACCGAGTCGGGACTGGAGAGCATCAGCCACCCGCGGATGACCGGCTGCAGGTGGCCGCTGCGGAGGAGGCGCTCGCGGTCCTCGCGCGGGAACTCGGCACTACGGAAGATGCGCCGACCCTCGCCCTGGCGCTCAAGCAAGACCTTCAATGAGCGGGCCAGCCTTTCGTGCGGCTTGAGCATTGGACTCACCTCTGGCCCCACGCTAGCACGCCCCCATTTCAAGTACAAGATGAGCGCCCTGCACAAGTACAAGATGAGCGCCGCGAACAAGTGCGAGGCGCGCCCCATGAGCACGTACAAAATGTGCGGCGGAGGCGAGTGTCGGGGTTGTCGTGAGCTACGTTATCGAGAGGATTCGAGACCTTCGAGCGAACGGCTGTCTTGACAACGAACGGTCAGGCGAAAAACGTGTTCATATTTCCACGTAAAAGGCGGATAATGAGACATGATTCGTCATCGGCAAGTTCTGTCTGGCTACGTGAACCGGCTGCTCTCCGAGGGGCGGACGGTGTTTGGCGCTGCCGAGGCTGAGCAGGCGCTCGACGTCGGACACCGGTCGTTCCTGGATGCTGCGGAGCGGTTGCAGCGCAACGGCAAGCTGTTGAGGCCGCGCCAGGGGTTCTACGTCATTGTTCCGCCGCAGTATGCCGTGTGGGGTGCGCCGCCACCCGCCTGGTACATCGATGTCCTGATGGATCGGGAGGATGCTGGCTACTACGTTGGGTTGCTGAAGGCGGCGGAGTTGCACGGCGCAACGCACCAGGCCGTGATGGAGTTCCAGGTGGTTTGCGGCAAACGGCTCCCGGCGATCCGGGCAGGTCGCAATCTGATCGTCTTCTACTATCGCAGGGACATGGAAGGGGCTTTGCCGGGTGTCGAGGACAGGAAGACCGATACCGGCTCGATGAAGATTTCGTCGGCTGCGCTGACTGCTCTCGATCTGCTTCGCTATCCGCAGGCGTCGGGAGGGCTCGACAGCGTGGCGACCGTGCTGCGGGAACTTGGGCCGGAAATGCAGCCCGATCAGCTCGCGTTGCTATCGACGGGGGTGGAGCGGCCGGTTGTGCAAAGGCTTGGTTTCCTGCTGGACCAGATTAGCGGGAATGATGACTTGACGGGGCCGATGCTGGGTCGATTGCGGTCGGAGGGCACGGTGCGCTGGACCGAACTGGACCGGCGAAGCGCCGCCGACCCGGATTTCGCAGCGAATCCGGTGATGCGCGATGCCAAGTGGCGCGTGGTGGTGCGTCGTTTGCCGGATCCGGACGTTTGATCCCCGCGCAGAACATCGTCGCGTGGGGCAACGTGGTTCCTTGGACGGATCCGCGGCAGGTCGAGCAGGATTTGGTGATTAGCCGGGCGTTGGTAGAGGTGTTCGGCGATGACATGTTGCGTGGCGCCTTGCGGGTCCGCGGTGGAACGGCGCTGAACAAGCTTCACTTCCGAACACCACTGCGCTACTCGGAGGACATCGACCTGGTCCGCACCACGTCGGGACCGATCGGTCCGATCCTGGACCGGTTGCGAGCTGTGCTTGAGCCCTGGCTCGGGCTAGCGCGGTTCGGCCAGAGCCCGGTGGCGCCGAGGCTTCGCTTCCGCACGGAATCCGAGGACGGGAGCGGGGTGCCAATCCGGCTGAAGGTCGAGATCAACACGCGAGAGATAGAAGCGTTTGACTCGCCCTTGGCGAAGGGTTTCGCAGTCGCGAATCCGTGGTTCACGGGTGAAGCCCCAATTCCCACGTTCACACCGGAGGAGATGCTGGCGACGAAGTTGAGGGCGCTGTTGCAGCGGGACAAGGGTCGCGACTTGCTCGATTTGGCGCACGGGCTGGAGGTGTTCGAACGTCTCGACCTAGATCGCGCTGTCGAGCTGTTTGGGCGCTACTTGGAACTGTCGGGTGCGTCCATCTCGCGTGCGCAGGCGGAAGAGCGCATGTTCGCCAAGTTGGCGCATCGTCGGCTCTGGCAGGACGTACGTCCGCTGTTGCCGGCCGCCCGGGCAGAAGCAATGACGGAAGGCGCTCGGGCAGAGCTGTTCCGGCGTGTCTTCACGGACCTCGTGGAGCGGGTGCCGGGTGCGCCTTGGGCGCGTACGACTGCGATGAAGGCCCGTTTTGGGATCGAGTGGTGAGCGGGATCTGGCTGTCACGGACCTCGCGCGGCTGCATCCGCATGCAGACGGCGGAGGGACGCCACGCCGCCATCGCCAACGAGCGGCTCTCGACCAATGACCGGGGACCAGGACCTCAGCTACGTTAGACTGTCGGCACCCAGAGAAAAAAAGTTCAGACATGTCTGTTTCCCTATATGAAGCGAGCGTCGGTCGTTTTCTGCAGACCCTCGGTGCCGTATCAGGTTACCTCGACAAGGGTCGATCTCACTGTGAGGAAAACAACATGGACCTGGACGAGATCGTCGAGACTCGCCTCTATCCGGATATGCTGCCGTTTCGCTTTCAGTTGATCCAGGTTGCAAGCCACTCCCTGGGTGCGATCGACGGCGTGCAGACAGGGAAGTACTCGCCGCCGCCAGCTCCGGAGGATCTTGACTACCAGGCACTGCAGGATCTTGTGGTCGAGGCGCAATCCGGTTTGCAGCAACTCACCGCCGAGTCGGTAAACGGATTGGCAGGCAAGGAAGTAATCACGCCCTGGTGGACCTTTACCGCTGAAGGCTTTCTGATGTCGTTTTCGCTACCCAGTTTTTACTTTCATGCCACCACGGCTTACGACATTTTGCGAACAAAGGGTGTGCCAGTTGGCAAGCTGGATTACTTGGGTCGGCTGAGCATCAAGACTTAAGGTTGTCGCTCCTATTCCACGTGTCCCACGTGCGCCGCATTGACGCTGGTGTCTCACTGGATGCGCTGCTTTTCCGCTGACCGCCGGAGCAAGACGTGCGCGTAGAGACGGAAATCAAGAAGTGGGGCAACAGCTTGGCGTTGCGGGTCTCCGGCAGCATGGCGAAACTGCCGCAATTCGAACCCGGCACCCTTGTCACGGTAGACATCGACAGCGAGGGCTTCATCGTCAGGCGTGCGGCGGGCAGCCTCCGATCCTTCCGCTTCCCGGAAAGCGAGAGTGCACTGCTCGCTGGCATGACGGCGGAGAACGCGCACGCCGACTTGGTCGCCGATCCCACCGAGCGCGAGCTCGACCTCTAAGGTGGCACGTGTCCACTACGTCCCCGACCGCAGGGACGTCGTATGGCTCGACTTTGAGCCGACCAAGGGGGAGATCGGCAAGTACCGCCCCGCACTCGTCCTGAGCAGCCGGGACTACAACCGCCAGACGGGTCTCTTGATCTGCTGTCCGGTCAGCACGAGCATTCGGGGCGGTTCGACGGAGGTGCCGATCGGGAATCTAGAACAACCGTCCGTCGTCGCCGCGAACCTGGTGCAGACCCTGGCGTGGCAGGAGCGCAAGGCGAAGAAGATAATCGCCGCCACCCCGGACGAATTCAGGGCAACCTTGCTAAAGTTGCTGCCGTTGCTGGGGGCGCTTGATGTTTGGGACCAGGGAGCTGTCTAGCTTCGCTGTCAGCCCGCGCCCACCACACCGGGCGGTTGCCGTCCACACTTGCCGAGCGCGCGTGGCGCAAGCCGAGTACGGGGAAATCCATGACGATCAGACAACTTCATCGCGCTGTCACGGCGCTTGTTGCGTGCTTCATGGGCACAACGACGCTTGTTGCCGTCAGCGTGATCGCAATGGGCGCTGATGCATCGGAGACGCCGGCGATTCAATCCAACGAGTCGAAGGAGCCCGTCCGTAGGATGACGTCATACCCGCAAAGAGGAACCTTGGAGTATCACCCGGACTTTCCGTCGGAATACATCGTGCCCCGCCCTGTGGAGGTTTGGCTGCCCGAGGGCTACGACCCGACATCGTCTGACCGGTATCCGGTCCTCTATGTGCACGATGGCCAGTTCATCTTCCACCACGGTCGGACGCCGTTCTCGGGAACCGATTGGCTCTGGGATGTGGACACGACCATGGCGAGGCTCATCGAGGAAGGCGCAATCCGACCGGCCATTGTCGTCTCCGTCTGGGCGAATCTGGATGCAGAGGGCAACCGAGGGTTGGAATTCATGCCACAAAAGCCCGTCACCGACGAGGTGTGGGAACTGATGGGTAGTAAACACCCGAAGTTGAAAGGCGGGAAGATCGTCTCCGACAATTATCTGAAGTTCCTGGTCGAAGAACTCAAACCGTTTATCGATCAGACCTATAGAACGCTGCCGGATCGGGCGAGCACCTTCGTCATGGGCTCGAGCATGGGCGGGCTGATCTCCGCCTATGCCATGGTTGAGTATCCCGACGTCTTTGGGGGCGCGGCCTGCCTGTCCACCGATTGGACGCATGGCGATGGCGTGGTGATTGCCTGGTACGAGGACCGCTGGCCGGGTGCCGGCGTACACCGGATCTACTTCGATCATGGCACCGAGACCTATGATGCGAATTACGGACCCTATCAATCGAAAATGGACGAATTGATGCGAAGCAAGGGATATCGATCCGGTGAGGACTGGGTCACGCGTCGCTTCGACGGTGCCGATCACTCGCCAAGGGCTTGGCGAGAGCGCGTTCATATTCCGTTGATGTTCTTGCTGGGCAATCGCTAGGCCCAGCCGCCCATCGCGGTAGTCAGTCGTCGATGGCCGCCCCAATCGCCTGTGCGATCCTCAACGGCAGGTCACTCGTCGGCTGCTGAACCATGATGACCGCGGCCAACTCCTCCTCGGGATCCGTCCAGGAGACGGTTCCGGCGGCACCGCCCCAGCCAAAGGCCCCGGCGCTTCGGCCCGACTTCGCCAACTCCGGGTCCACCGTGATGGAGACCGTGTAGCCAAAAGCAATACCGGCGCCACCTTTTCCGCCGTTGTCGAAGAGCTCGCCCGCCTGGTCGGTGGACATCATCTCGACCCACTCCGGTTTGAGAATCCGATTGCCGAACAGCTCGCCCTTGTTGACCAGCATCTGCTCGAAATGCAGGTAGTCGCGGGTAGTGCTGACGAGGCCCCAGGAACCGGAGAAATAGGTGGTGGGCGTGCCTGCCTTGCCTTCGACGAACACCAGCATGCGATGCAGTTTGTCTTGTGGAACGATCCAGTGGGTGTCCTTCATGTCCAGCGGGTCGAAGATGCGTTTCTGAACGAACTCGTTGAACGGCATGCCGGATACGATTTCGATGACTCTCGCGACCACATCGAGCCCCCCGCCGTAGCCCCAGCGCGTTCCCGGCTGAAAATTGAGGGGACCTTCGGCAACGATGGGTATCCAGGTGGCCAGGGTGTCGCCTTCGTGCTGAATCTCCCGAGTCCTGCCGAGCGCTCTACCCGAGATTCCCGAGGTATGCGTTAGCAGATCGTGAATCGTGACGGGGCGATGGGCATCGACGAGTCGATACTCGGGCTCTTTCTTGAGTTCTTTCTCGCCGCTGGTTTTGTTGTCGGCCGTCTCGTCGAGGACAGCGACCTGGATGCCCTTGAACTCGGGGATGTACTTCTCGACGGGGTCGGACGGGCTGATGAGACCCTCCTCGATCAGCATCATGGCGGCGACACCCAGAATCGGCTTCGTCGATGAAGCCATATGGAACATCGCGTCCTCTTTCACGGGCTGCACGGGCTGCCCAGGCTTGTGGTCGGTGAGACCCTGTGCTTCGAAATAGACCACCTGGCCACGGCGGGCGACGCCGACCACGGCGTACCGTATGCGGCCTTCATCGATGAATTCCTGGACGACATCGCGGATCCTGTTCAGTCGTTCGGCCGACATGCCGACCTCTTCCGGCGTTGCGCGCGGTAGTTCCGACGTGGACATTGATCCTCCGTTCTCTTCCCTCACGTCGACGTCATCGCCCGTCGCGGATGTCGCGTTGCCTGCCGAAATCAGCGCCAGCAGGAGAACCGGATGCATCATCGATCTTGTCACGGCGACTGTCTCCAAATAGGGAATGGCAGCGGTTCGAGTATAAGATGCCGCCTTCCTGGGGATTATTGCATGCGAGGGTTCCATGGCGCTCGAACTCGGAGTGATAGCCGATGACCTCACCGGCGGGATGATGGTCGCGAGCCTGCTCGAGCGGGAGGGCGTCCGCTGTCCCCTGGTTACATCCGCCGAGGCGCTCGGCGGTCTCGATGCCGAGGCCGGCGCGGTGGTGGTGGGCAAGAAGCTCCGCCTGATCCCCGCGGTGGATGCCCGGACCGAAGTGAGCGACATCGGCAGGGCGCTGCGGGCCATCGACACGAAGCGGATCTACTACAAGTACTGCGCGACGTTCGATTGTACCGACGAGGGCAATATCGGGCCCGCCGCCGAGGCACTGCTGGCGGTTACGGGCGGAGACCGGGTGATCTTTGCGCCCGCCTTCCCGGAATACAACGTCACCGTGTACCAGGGCCGTCTGTTCGTCGGCGACCGGTTGCTGTCCGAGTCGTTCAAGCAATACGACCCCGTGACCCCCATGACCAACGCCAACCTTATGGAAGTGCTCGAACCCCAGATGACCGAGCCCGTGGGGCTGATTCCCCACCGCGTGCTGCATCGCGGCCTCGAGGCGGCTCGGGACTACGTCGATGCCCAGGTCGCATCGGGAGTGCGCGCGTTCGTCATCGACTCCGTGGACCAGGACGACGTCACCCGGGTGGCCGAGCTCGTCGACGACTGGGCCGTGACCACTGGAGGCGATGCGTTGCCCGGCTTCCTGGCGCGCCAGTGGCTGCCGGCTGATCACCCGCCCGGGGACCGGACAGTGCTGCCTGCGGCACCCGGACACGAGGCGGTCATCGCCGGTAGCTGCGCGCCGCCGACACTCCGCCAGGTCGATGATTTCGAGACCCGTCACCCGGTATTCCGTATCGATCTCGTGGCAGCGGACGATGGCCTGCGCGATGAGATCCGCGATTGGGCGGCAGAGCACGTTCCCCGAGGTCCGGTAGCCGTTTCCACCTCGGCCGATGTGGCCGGCGTCGAACGCGCTCAGGAAGCCCTAGGCAGGGACGACGCAGCCGCGCGTGCGGACCGCCTGCTGGGCGAGGCGGCGAAGATTCTCTACGAACTCGGCGTCCGCAAGTTCGTCGTCGCCGGTGGCGAGACGAGCGGGCAGGTGTTTGCCGCGCTCGGTATCCAGCAGGTGGAGGTGGGATCCTTCGACGACCTGTCGGGCGGTTACTGTTTCAGCCACGCGCCGGGGCCGCTCGCCATGGTGGTCAAGGCCGGAGGCCTCGGCAACGCGACATTCTTTGAGTATGCGCTCGAGCGCATGAGACGATCGGAACACCCTGGGGGAGTCGAGACATGAGCGACGAGCAGAACGAACAAGCGGTGCGGGAAGAGATCACGACCTGTTACCGCTATTCGGCGGGTCTCGGCTTGAACGAGCTGTCGTCCGGCAACTTGAGCTGTCGTTTCGAGGACGGCATGCTGATTTCGCCGAGTGGAGCGTCGGAGGCGAACATCGCGCCGGAACGCATCGTGCGCGTTTCACTCGACGGCGACTGGCAAGGCGACGTCAAGCCATCGTCCGAGTGGCGAATGCACGCGGAGATCTACCGTCAACACGAAAGGGCACGGGCGGTGGTGCACACGCATTCGGACCATTGCGTGGCGCTGTCCTGTCACAACGAACCGCTACCGGGTTTTCACTACCTGGTGGGGTCTTTCGGCGGCGACGACGTGCCTTGCGTGCCGTACTCGACCTTCGGCACCGAGACGCTAGCCCAGGATGCGGCATCGGCCTTGAAGGAACGGAGCGCGTGTCTCCTCGGTAGTCACGGCATGATCTGTCGGGCGGGCAACCTGAAATCGGCCGTGGAGCTGGCTCAGCGGCTCGAGATCATGTGTCGGCAGTACCTGCTCGCGCGGCAGTACGGAGAACCCAATCGCTTGACAGATGAGCAGTGGGACGAGTTCTTCGACCGCGCCCGCAAGGTGAGTTACGGGCGCTACATCTGATTTGATCGTTCAGCGTGGGTCAGCGACCGGTACACTTAACGGTTCGCACCAACGTATATCCAAAACCATAGGAAGCACCATGTTCAGTTTTGAGGGACATAGGCCGGTGGACCTGAGCCCGCGCCTCAAAGCCCGGGTCTACCGGGTCGATGGCTCGATCGAGGAAGGCAATACCGACCCGTACGGCAGGCCCTGGGTCATGAAGGAGGGCAGGTTTCCGGGGGACAATTCCCTGTTCACCCTGTATGCCGCGCCACCGGGTGGTGACGAAGCCTGGCACCAGGAGCGCATGACCACGCACCACGGCGCCCATGTGCAGGGCGGCAAGGGTCATATCAGTCACTGGGCCGGCGTTCCCGAGGACATGAAGGGGGTGTGGGAGATGCCGCTCACGACCTTCATGGGGGAGGCCGCCGTGTGCAATCTCAAGGATCTCGAGCCGCGCGCCATCGCCGACCCGAGCGAATATCCCCATGGTGCGGGAATGGCCCTCAAGAGCCGGGAAGGGGACGTGCGCGGCCAGGAGATCAAGCCTGAACACCTCGCCAACGTCCAGGTTGGAGATATCGTGCTGATGACCAGCCCGTTCGAGGACCTCGAGCAGCCGTGGCTGTCGACGACCACCTGCGAATGGCTGATCAATGATCGCAAGATCAAGATGCTGGGTATCGGCGCACCCGGCATCGAGTGGCAATACGATCTGAAGCTGCCGGCACCGGACAACTCGCCGGTCCGGCGGGCGCTGCTCGGCGCCAACGTTGCCATCGCGCATCCGTTGGTGAACATCGACAAGTTGACCAGGGATCGGGTGTTCTACGTCGGCCTGCCGATGCGGTTCACGAAGTCGGAAGCCAGTTTCATCAGGGCCATCGCCCTGGAACAAGAATAGGAGCGGAAAAGTGATCAGTCTCGAAGGACATCGAATCGTCGACTTGAGCTGGGAGCTTGTTTCCCGGGTGACCCGGATGGACCAGACCGTCGAAGAAGGCAAACGGGACGTCTACAACATGCCTTGGATCGTCGAGGAGACCTACAACGAAACCGACGGCACCATCGAGCACCTGGTGGCGTGCAACGTGGGTACCGTCGGTGCCTGGCCGGTCGGCGGGGTCAGTGGCCACATGGGCTCGCATGTGCAACTGGGTATCGGCCACAACGACAACTGGACGGGCCTGCCGGACGGCATGAAGGGCATCTGGGAGATGCCGGTGGATGCCTACTACGGTGAAGCCAGCGTCTGCCAGCTAGACCATCTGAAAGGCGAAGCGATCCTGCCGGAGCACCTGGCCAACGTCAGGGAAGGCGACATCGTGATCATGGGCAGTACCAATGCGGGCGACGACACGCCGTGGATCGAGGGGGACACCGCCTATTGGCTCGCGGAGGAGAAGAAGATCAAGGCGCTCTGCGTGGGTGTTCCCGGGATTCGCTGGGAAACCAAGTCGCTCGACCCCGAACCCGACAACTGCCCCACGCACCGGGCGATGACCGGCAACAACATCCCCATCGTCTACCCGCTGGTCAATATCGAAACCCTCACCCGGGATCGCTGCTTCTTCCTCAGTCTGCCGCTCAACGTCGAGCGCATGGAAGGCACCTGGGTCCGCGCGATCGCGATCGAAGAAGCGTAGGAGACGCGACCGCTTCGCGCAGTCGCTGCCGACCGCAATCGGCCGGCCGAAACGGAGCACTTGTTCCATGGAAGTCCCGTAGGGGCGACGCTTGTCGTCGCCCTATGCGCTCTACGCGGCATCGCGTTTCCCTGCACGGGCGGGGACAAGCCCCGCCCCTACATCACTGCGTCAAAGCAGTGCGGGACTAGTCACATGTAGCTCAGAAGCCCAGCACCGAGAGATCGTAAGTTACTGATTAAACGTCGAGTTATCTTCTGGCACGGTTATTGCTGCGACGTGCGGCATGAACGCCGTAGCAGCGAGCAACGCCGATGTCGACCGCCACGTCGTCGTGGTTGGAAGCGGCATGGTCGGCCATCGCTTCGTGGAACTCGCCGCCGCCGTTCCGGGCGTGGCGATTACCCAGTTCGGCGAGGAACCCCGCCCGGCCTACGATCGCGTACACCTTAGCGAGTATTTCGCGGGCAGCAGCGCCGACGACCTCGCCCTGGAGGAAGCGCCGTCGGATGCGACGGTTCACGTCGGCGAGCGCGTCGTGGAGATCGACCGCGAGTCGAAGGCCGTGCACACCGACCAGGGTCGTTGCATTGGCTACGACACCCTCGTCCTCGCCGCCGGTTCCTACCCCTTTGTGCCACCGATCGAGGGCAACGACCAACCCCACTGCCACGTCTACCGCACCATCGAGGACCTGAACGCCATCGAGGCCTCCGGGACGGATGCCCGGGTCGGTGTCGTGGTGGGCGGCGGTCTGCTCGGTCTCGAGGCCGCCAATGCGCTCAGGAACATGGGCCTCGCGACGCATGTCGTGGAGTTCGCGCCGGTGCTGATGGGCACGCAGTTGGACGACGGTGGCGGGACGATGCTGCGCGGCATGATCGAGGACCTTGGCGTCTCGGTGCATACGGGCAAGAACACCCTGCGCATCGTCGCCGGCGAGTCGGCCCGGTACCGGATGGAGTTCGCGGACGGCGACTCGCTCGAAACCGATGTCGTGGTGTTCTCCGCGGGAATCCGACCCCGCGACGAGCTGGCCCGCGAATGCGGACTCGCGGTGGGCGAGCGCGGCGGCATTGTCATCGACGAGCATTGCGCCACCTCGGACCCCCACGTCCTCGCGGTTGGCGAGTGCGCGCTCTACGACGGTCGGATCTTCGGCCTCGTCGCGCCCGGCTACGAGATGGCCAAGGTCGCAGCCGGGGTGGTGGCCGGGAACCGCGACATGGCGTTTCGCGGTGCGGACATGAGCACCAAGCTGAAGCTTCTCGGCGTCGATGTCGGCAGTGTCGGCGATGCCCACGGTCGTACCCGGGGCGCGACCAGCTACACATATATCGACGCACGCGACCACGTCTACAAGCGCATCGTCGTCAACAAGACCGGCAAGAAACTCCTCGGCGCGGTCCTCGTCGGCGACACCGCCGACTACGGCATGTTGCTGCAGACGATGCAGAACGAATTGACCCTGCCGAAGCACCCGGACGTCCTGATCCTGCCGCAGCGCGACGGCGGCGGCATGCCCGCAGGGGCTGTCGCCGCCCTGCCGGACAGCGCGCAGATCTGCTCGTGCCACGACATTTCGAAAGGCGCGATCGTGAACGCCGTCGCGGACGGGGCCACGACGCTCGGCGCGATCCGCAGTTGCACCAAGGCCAGCACCGGCTGCGGTGGTTGCGGGCCGCTGGTCACGCAGTTGCTGAACGCGGAACTCGAACAGCGCGGTATCGAAATCAACACCGACCTCTGCGAGCACTTCCCGCACACGCGCCAGGAGCTATACCACCTCGTCCGGGTGGAACGCATCACCGCCTTCGACGAGTTGATCGAGAGGCACGGCAGGGGCCTGGGTTGCGATATCTGCAAGCCCGCCGTCGCGTCGATCCTCGCGGCGTGCTGGAACGACCACGTGCTCACCCCGCCACACGCCCCGCTGCAGGACACCAACGATCGCTTTCTGGCCAACATTCAGAAAAACGGCACGTATTCCGTGGTGCCGCGCGTCCCTGCCGGGGAGATCACGCCGGACAAGCTGATCGCGCTGGGGCAGGTCGCGAAGAAATACGACCTCTACACCAAGATCACGGGCGGCCAGCGAGTCGACCTGTTCGGGGCGCAGGTTCACGAGTTGCCGCTCATCTGGCGAGAACTGATCGACGCCGGTTTCGAGACCGGCCACGCCTACGGCAAGGCGGTGCGCACCGTGAAGTCCTGCGTCGGCAGTACCTGGTGTCGCTACGGCGTGCTCGACAGCGTCGGCATGGCGATCGCCGTCGAGAACCGCTACAAGGGCTTGCGCGCGCCCCACAAGGTCAAGTTCGCCGTTTCCGGCTGCACCCGGGAATGCGCGGAGGCGCAGAGCAAGGACGTCGGCGTCATCGCCACCGAGATCGGCTGGAATCTCTACGTCTGCGGCAACGGCGGTATGCGGCCGCGCCATGCCGACTTGATCGCCACCGGTCTCGACGACGAGATGCTCATCAAGCTGATCGACCGGTTCCTGATGTTCTACATCCGCACCGCGGATCGTCTCCAGCGCACCTCGGTGTGGATGGAGAACCTCGAAGGGGGTCTCGACTACCTCAAGTCCGTGATCATCGACGACAAGCTTGGCTTGGTCGCCGATCTCGAGGCGGACATGGAGCACGTGGTGGGCACCTACGAGTGCGAATGGAAGGCCACGGTCGAGGATCCCGGGAAACTCAAACGTTTCCGCACGTTCGTCAACAGCGAACAGGCCGACGACTCCCTCGTTTTCGTCCGCGAACGAGGCCAGCGACGGCCGGCGCTCGAATCTGAAATGGCTTGAGGAACACCGACTATGGACAACACCAACACCGCTGATTGGACCACCGTTTGCGCACTCGATGCCGTTGTCCCCGACACGGGTGTCCGGGCGCTCGTGGGCGGTTGCCAGGTGGCGGTTTTTCGGGTGGCGCAGTGGGATCAGATGTTCGCGATCGACGCCATGGACCCGTTCAGCAACGCGCCGGTGCTGTCCGGCGGCATCGTTGGCGACGTCAAGGGAAAACTCGTCGTCGCGTCCCCGATCTACAAGCAGCATTTCAGCCTCCACACCGGCGAGTGCCTGGAGGACGACGCGGTCGCCGTACGAACGTTCGATGCCCGGGTGGTCGACGGCTATGTCCAGGTTCGCGGCTGATCGCCCCATGTTGTTCGGACGGCGCCGCAAGAATCCGATTCGCATCGCCGACAAGGCCGTTGCCGAGTGGAAGTACGCCACCTGCGGCTACTGTTCGGTCGGTTGCTCCATCGAAGTGGGTGTCGACGCCGCCGGGACGCCGGTCACCACCCGCGGTGTGGGCGGTGCCGACGTCAACCGCGGCAAGCTGTGCATCAAGGGGCTGACGCAGGCGCAGATCTTCGCCGCGCCCGGCCGCGGCAGTGTGCCGAAGGTGCGCGAGCGGATCTTCGAGGACTGGCAACGCGCCGACTGGGACTCGGCGTTGGACCGCGTCGCGAATGGATTCAAACGGGTCCAGGCCCGCTACGGGCGCGACGCGGTGGCCGTCATCTCCACCGGTCAGATCATGACCGAGGAGTTCTACACCCTCGGCAAGTTGGTACGCGGCGTCATCGGCACCAACAACTACGACGGCAACACCACGCTTTGCATGGCTTCCGCGGTGTCGGGGTACAAGCGTTCATTCGGTTCCGACGGCCCGCCGGGCTGCTACGGCGACTTCGAGCACACGCAGTGTCTGTTGGCGTTCGGCTCGAACCTGCCGGAGCAGCATCCGATCATCTACTGGCGCTTGAAGGAAGCGCTCGAGAAACGCAAGTTCCCGGTCATCGTCGTTGATCCCCGGGTGACGATGTTCGCCCAGTTCGCGGACATCCACCTGCCGGTGACCCCGGGCACGGACCTGGTGCTGCTGAACAGCCTGTGCCACGTCATCCTCGAAGAGGGCTTGCACGACGAGGCCTACATTCAAGCCCACACCAACGGCTTCGAGGACTTCGCGGCGACGGTTGCCGACTACGACCCCGCGACCGCGGCGAAGATCTGCGGGATCGACGAGGACACCATCCGCACGGTGGCGCGCCTGTACGGCAAGGCCGATGCGGCGATGGCGATCTGGACCATGGGTATCAACCAGTCCACGCACGGTAGCGACGGCGTGTGCGCGATCAACAACCTCAACCTGGTCACCGGCAATATCGGCAAACCCGGCGGCACGAGCCTGTCGATCACCGGCCAGTGCAACGCCATGGGCACGCGCGAGTGGTCCTCGTGTTCCGGTCTGCCGGGTTATCGGCAGCTTGAGAACCCGGCGCACCGGGACGAGGTCGGCAAGTTCTGGAACGTCGATCCGGAGTTCTTCCCGAAACAGCGCGGCCTCTTTCAGACCGACATCTTCCCGGCCATCGAGACCGGCCAGATCAAGGCGCTTTGGGTGATCGGCACCAATCCCATGACCTCCATGCCGAATACGCCGCGCATTAGGAAGACCTTGCAGAACCTCGAGTTCTGCGTCGTCCAGGACTGCTACGAAGATGTCGAGACCGCGGACTACGCGCACGTCTTCCTGCCCGCGTCGGTGTGGGCGGAGAAGGAGGGCTGCTTCACCAACACCGAGCGACGCGTGAATCTCACCCGGCCCGTCACGGCACCGTTCGCCGACTCCAAGCCGGACTTCTGGATCTTCACGTCGCTTGCCAAGCGTTGGCCGGGCGCCCCCGAGATGAACTGGCCGCAGACCCCGGAAGCCGCGTTCGAGGAGATGAAAGCGCTTTCCAAGGGCAGGGGTCGGAACCTCGACATTTCCGGCATGACCTACGAGAAGATCGAGGCCGCGCGCGGCATCCAATGGCCGATGCGCGAGGGCGATGACCGCGCTTGCGCCGGGCAAGCCCCGCGCGCTCCCCGGGGTTCGCCGCGGCTCTACGGCGACGGCACGTTCGCCTTCCCGGACGGCAAGGCGAGGCTCTTGGCGTTGCCGTACGTCGAGAACAACGAGCGTCCCGACGACGAGTTCCCTTTCTGGCTGAACAGTGGCCGGGTGGTCGAGCATTTCCACACCCGGACCAAGACCGGCAAGGTCGGCGACTGCAACAAGCACTCGCCGACGCCGTACATGGAGATGAATCCCGACGCGGCGGATGAACTCGGCGTCGATCAGATGGGCTATGCGCGCCTGGTGTCCCGGCGCGGCGACGCCGTGGTGATGGTGCAGCGCACACAGCGGGTGCCCAAGAACATGGTGTTCATTCCGTTCCACTTCCACGAGTGCGTCAACCGACTGACGCTGGGCCTGCTCGATCCCTATTCGCGCCAGCCCGCGTTCAAGCAGTGCGCAGTGCGCATCGAGTCCGTCGATCAGTCCGACGCGGCCGAGTGGAACGACGCCTTGAGGGCTTTCTGATGATTCCGCTCCGCGTCGACGAACCTGACTACGCTAAGTTGGCGGACGCCGCGAAGTTGGCGGATGCCACTGCGGCGACGCTCAACCGGTACGGCAACCCCATTCAGTTGCTGCCCGACGGCGACAAGGGCGTGAGCCTGCGCATCAACGGCGATGCGGGGATCGGCGACAACCCGAACCGCACGCGCCAGCACGCGTTCCATTTCACGGCGGACAACTGCATCGGCTGCCACGCCTGCGAAGCGGCGTGCAGCGAGAAGAACGACCTGCCGCCGCACCTGAGCTTTCGCTCGGTGGGCTACGTGGAAGGCGGCACCTATCCCGACTACACGCGCATCAACATCTCGATGGCGTGCAACCACTGCGACGACCCGGTCTGCCTCAAAGGGTGCCCGACGCGCGCATACACCAAGCACCCCGAGTACGGCGCCGTCATCCAGGACCCGGACATCTGCTTCGGTTGTGGCTACTGCACCTGGGTGTGTCCCTACAACGCGCCGCAACTCGACCCGGTGGCCGGCCAGGTCGAGAAGTGCAACATGTGCGTCGATCGGCTGGAAGTCGGCCTGAAGCCCGCTTGCGTCTCCGCCTGCGTCGGCAATGCCCTGGACTTCGGCGTCGTGGAGAACGTTCCCGAGGAACGCGAGCAGACCGACACCCGGATTCCCGGATTCCCCGACCCAAACATCACCAAGCCGAACATTCGCTTTCAGCAGGTCGATCCGACACCACTCGAGGTCACGCGGCCCGACTCGGCGCCGGTGAAGTACCGGCGTAATGGCACGGGATCCGGGTTCCGCCCCGTTGTCGATCCCAAGGAAGGTGTCGAGAAGCAGTGGAACTGGCGGCGGCTCTCGTCCCGCGAGAACCCGTTGGTGGCGTTCACCCTCGCCGTGCAGGCCGCCGTCGGCGCGTTCGCGTCGGCATTCGTAGCCGGCCAGGGGAGTGCCCTGGTTGCGTTCACCGCGCTCGTCCTCGTCGGCCTTGGCATGGCCGCGTCCACCGCCCACCTCGGCAAGACCCTGCGTTTCTATCGTGGCTTCAATAACCTGCGGCATTCCAACCTGAGCCGCGAAGCGCTCGCGACGGCTGCCTTTGGCGCGGCGACGGGTCTGTATCTCATCGCTGACCTCGCCGGATGGACGCGTGTTGCGCCGGCCTTCGGGGCGGCGGCCGTTGTCGCGGGAGTCGCGACGATCTTCTACATGGTCCGCTGCTACCTGATACCGGCGCGGCCGTTCTGGAACCATTGGCAGGCGGGGGCATCCTTCGTCGGCACATCGCTGGCACTCGGCGGTTGGATCGGCCTGGCCCTGGTGCCCGGGTGGCCACCGCTGCTGTGTTGGACCATCGTCGCGGGCTTGGCACTAGAGATCGGCGGCCTCGTCGGCCATGCCCGGGACATGCGCGCCGCGGACCATGAAGGTGCGGTGTCCCACCATGTCCAGACGACGACCTTCGGCCAGGTCTACCGCCTGCGAAATGCGCTGTTGCTGGGCAACCTGATCCTGGTTGGTGTCCTCACGGCTGCCGGAGTGACTCAGTTGGCGCCTTGGCTTGTTGCCGCCGTCTTGGGCCTGGGCTCGGCAACCGTGGGCCGTGCGCTGTTCTATGTGGTCGTCGTACCGACCACGATGCCCGGTGCCTTCTTTTGGAAAAACAAGGGATTCGAGGAACACGCCCGGGACATCGGGTTGGCCGCGAATCCCGCCGTCGGCGTTGCGCCGACCGACCATTAACGAACAACCGATTGCGGACCGATCGCCTAGGGGACGGGCTTGTCCCGTCCCGCTGGCGGACGTGGCGCGGAAAAGAGAGACAAGGAGAAACACATGTCGAACGACGTAGCCGGATTCAACCTCCTGGCCTTCCGGGGCAAGATGAAGGTGCTGCACATGAGTTGGATGGCGTTCTTCGTCACCTTCGTGGTCTGGTTCAACCACGCGCCCCTCATGTCCGCGATCCAGGGCTCGCTGGGATTGACCAAGGCCGAGGTCTCGACGCTTCTGACGTTGAACGTGGCGCTCGCGATACCCGCGCGGATCCTGATCGGCATGCTCACCGACAAGTTCGGCCCGCGGCTTGTGTATTCCGTCCTGCTACTGGTTGCGAGCGTGCCTTGCTTCGCGTTCGCGTTGGCCGACACGTTCGTGCAGGCCGCGGTCGCGCGCTTCCTGCTCGGCTGCATCGGGGCCGGCTTCGTGGTCGGCATCCGCATGGTGGGAGAGTGGTTCCCCGCCCACGAACTCGGCCGCGCCGAGGGCGTCTACGGCGGTTGGGGCAATTTCGGCTCGGCCGCCGCGGCGATGGCGCTGCCCACCCTGGCCCTCTTGTTCGGCGGCGATGACGGCTGGCGCTACGCCATCGGCACGACCGGTGTGCTGGCCATCATTTTCGGCGTGCTCTACTACTTCAGCGTCTCGGACACGCCGAAGGGATCGACGTACTTCAGGCCGAAGAACCTCGGTGCCATCGAGGTGACCAGCAAGGGCGACTTCTACCTGCTGGTGATCATGAAGGCGCCGGTCTTCCTGGCGCTCGCGCTGCTGACCTGGAAACTGTCGCCGGGCGGCGTCGACCTGCTCTCGGACAACGCCGCGAATACCATCTACGCGTTGCTGATTGCCGGCTACGGCTACGACGCGTGGGTTGCGTGGCGGGTGAACAGAGGTGTCTTCGAGAAGCCCGTACCCGAACTTCACCGCTACAAGTTCAAGCAGGTCGCGGTGTTGAACGTGCTCTACTTCGCCACGTTCGGTTCCGAGTTGGCGGTGGTCTCCATGCTGCCGCTGTTCTTCAGCGACGTGTTTGGGCTCAACATGGTGCAGGCCGGCCTGCTGGCATCCTCCTACGCCTTCATGAACCTCATGTCGCGGCCGGCGGGCGGACTGATCAGCGACTTCCTCGGTCGCAAACCGACGCTGCTCATCCTGGTCGCCGGACTCGCCATCGGCTATTTCACCTTTGCGATGGTGGATTCGTCCTGGCCGCTCGTGTTGGCCGTGGTCACCGTCATGGCGTGCTCGTTCTTCGTGCAGGCGGGGGAGGGCGCCGTGTTCGCTGTCGTGCCGCTGATCAAGCGCCGGCTGACCGGCCAGATCGCCGGCATGACCGGTGCCTACGGCAATATCGGCGCGGTGTGCTACTTGACGATTTTCTCGTTTGTCGGCTATGAGGCATTCTTCGCGATCATCGGTGCCTCGGCAGTGATCGGCTTCGTCAGCCTGTTCTTCATGGAGGAACCGCGCGGCCACATGGCCGAGGTCCGCGACGACGGCACCGTGGAGTTGATCGAGGTCGCGTAAGTGCCGGACGACGGCGCGGAAAACGGGTCAGCAGCGCCTGCCCTCGCGACGGCCCGCGGCCGCGCATCGACCACTAGGCAGGCGACGGAACCCATCGTGCAAGGAGCCATGAGCAACGCCGAACTGAAGGTCAGCTACGGCGGCACGTCGGTTGCCGGCACCCGGGAGGCCAACCAGGACGCCTTCGCCGCGTCGCCACCGGACCAGCTGAAGGGCGCGGTCGCCTTGATCGCCGACGGCGTGTCGAGCGGAGCGCTTGCCGAGAAAGCCAGTCAGACCGCGGTCACGGAGTTCATCGACGAATATCTCGCCACGCCCGAGACGTGGACGGTCAAGACGTCCGCCGCGCGGGTGCTGAACGCACTGAACCGCTGGTTCTGCCACCACGACGGGATGGCCACCACGGTGAGTGCCGTGGTCGCCAAGGGCCGCACGGCGCACATATTCCATGTCGGCGATAGCCGGGTGCACCGGTTCCGTGACGGGGAACTCGAACAACTCACCCGTGATCACCGCCGCCATGCCATGCTGACCAATGCACTCGGCATGGATCTCGACATCGAGGTCGACTACGTGGCCGAAGACTTGGCGATAGGCGATGTCTTCGTACTCACCACCGACGGTGTACACGATGCGCTCCCGGTTCGACACCTGCGCGAGCGCATGGCGTGTGCGACCGGCGACGCGACGCTTGAGAGCGTGTCCCGGACCGTGGTCGACGCCGCCTTGCGACGGGGCAGCGAGGACAACGTGAGCTGCCTGCTCGTACGCATCGACGACACGCCGGACGAGGCCATCGACGAAGCGCACCGCCGCCTCACCCGGCAGGTCATCCCGCCCGTGCTCCGGGCCGATGCGCGCATCGACGGCTACCGGGTCCTGCGCACCGTCGCGAGTGGGACGCGCAGTCACATATACCTTGTCGAAGACCCGTCCGGACGGCGCTTGGCATTGAAGACGCCATCCGAATCGTACGCCGACGACGCCGTGTACCTCGACGGGTTCATCCGCGAGGAATGGATCGGCAAGCGCATCGATCACCCGGGGGTGATGAAGGTCCTGCCGCGCCCTGAGAGCCGCTTCCTCTACTACGTGGCCGAGTACATCGAGGGCCGCAGCCTGCGCCAATGGATGCTCGACAATCCGCAGCCGGCCATCGACGAAGCGCGGCGCTTGGTGGCCGACATCGCCAAGGGCCTGCGCGCCTTCCAACGGCTGCAGATGGTGCATCGCGATCTCAAGCCCGAGAACGTCATGGTCGATCGCGACGGCAACGCCAAGATCGTCGACTTCGGCACGGCGTATGTCCAAGGGTTCGACGAACTCGACAGCGCCGTTCGCGAGACCCATCCCGTCGGCTCGGTCGGCTATGTCGCGCCGGAGTGCCTGTTGGGCCGTCCGGTCAGCCATGCCGCCGACATCTACGCCCTCGGCGTTGTGGCCTACGAGATGCTGGTGGGGGCGTTGCCCTATAAGCCGCCCCTCGTCCGCGATCCTCGGGCCTACCTGAACCGGCCGTACGTGCCTCTTGCCGAGGCTGGCCGCGGCGACCTGCCGAAGTGGGTGGACCTGGCGCTCGCCAAGGCGACGGCACACAACCCAGACAGTCGCTACGAGGCGCTTTCCGAACTCGTCACGGACCTGGCTCGGCCGAACGCCGAATTGGTGCGCCGTGCCGAGGCGGCACCGCTCATCGAGAAGAACCCCACGCTGTTCTGGAAACTCGTCAGCCTGGCATTGGCCGGTCTGCTGGTGCTGAGCCTCGTGCTCGGGTGACGCTTCCCTCATGTCGACGTCCTTCTGCGTGCATCTTGCCGCCGAGGAGTTGACGCCTGCCGGGGCGGGTGGGCACTGTGAGCGTTTCGGGGGCGACGCGAAACGCCATGAACGACGCCACCTTGGACAGTGCATCCCTGCATGTCGTACGCGTTACGCACAAGACGTGCTGGACGTTCGTCCGCCTGCACACGCATGCCGGTCACGTTGGCGAGGGCGAGGCCACCCTGACAGGTCGCGAAGATGCGCTCGTCGCGGCGGCCGAGAGAGTCGTGCCGGCGGCGCTGGCGGACGCCTCAGGGCAACACCCGGGGGCGTTCGCCGAAAGCCATGCGCCGGGCGCTATCGAGGAAGCCGCGGTCGTGAGCGCCATCGATCAGGCCCTGTGGAGTCTGCATGCGCAGGCGAAGGGCCGCACCCTGGCGGCGTTGCTCGGCGTGCGCCGGGAACGGGTGCCGGTGTATGCCAACATCAACCGGCGTACCGAGGAGCGCAGCCCGGCAGGTTTCGCGGCGAGTGCCCAAGCAGCCATGGCAGCCGGACACATCGCGTTCAAGGTTGCGCCTTTCGATGAGGTGGACCCGGAGATCTGTGCGCGGGGCAACGGTGTGCACGCCATGCAGACGGGTCTGGCGCGCGTGGCGGCGGTGCGGCAGGCGGTGGGTCCCCGCGCGCGCCTGATGGTCGATTGCCATTGGCGCTTCGACGAAGCCGCCGCAAGCGTACTCAACGAGTCGGCGGCACGGTTGGGCGTCCATTGGATCGAGACGCCGTTGCCCGAGGCCGAGTCCAACATCCCGGCGCTGGTGCGTCTGCGTCGCCAATGCAATGCCCTGGGCATGAGGCAGGCCGGGCTTGAAACCAGCGTGGGGTGGGAGACCATGCGGCGGTACTGCGCAGCCGGTGCCTACGATGTGGTAATGCCGGATCTGAAGTACATCGGCGGAATTCACGAGGTCTTGCGTACGGTGGCGGGGTGCGAAGAGTTCGGCGTACGGGTCTCGCCGCACAACCCGAGCGGCCCGATCTGCCATGCGGCGAGCCTGCAGGTATCTGCGGCGCTCGGTGCCTTCGACATGCTGGAACTGCAATTCGACGAGAGTCCCTTGTTCAACGCCCTGGTCGGTGCGCCGTTCTCGGCGGTGAGTCAAGGACACGCTGAACTGCCACCGGGTATCGGCCTCGGCGTGGAATTGGTCGAGGCGATCCTCGAGCGGCATGCCGATCGGCCGCCGCGTGTGTGGCGGGCCTGACGTGGCCACTGCGATGCGGGAACGGCGGCGTACCGACCTGCCGCGGGGGAGGGGGCGTTGGCAGGTGTTGACCGGGGAGCAGGAGCGAAGGGTCGCTCGCACGGGCTTGCCCGACGGCACCCGCGGACATGTGCCGTTGAACGGTCGGGTACGGCGATTCCGGTTCGGTTTGCTCGCTTTGTCATTCGCTTGTGCCTCCCATGCGGGCCTCCCGGAAGGGTTGGAGTTCAAGCATGGAATCGCGTTCTTCGGCGATCTCAAGTACCCGGCTGACTTCACCCACTTCGACTACCTGAATCCCGATGCTCCCAAGGGGGGCAAGCTCATCCTGGCTCATCCGTTCTCGTTCGATACGTTGGCGCCCATGCCACAGGGGGAGACGGGTGCGCCGAGCGGGTACCTGTATCGGGGCGAGACGTTGATCGTCCGCGGCGGCGACGAGGTCGCGGCGTTCTATGGCCGTCTCGCGGACGGCATCGCCGTGGCGGACGACAAGCGGACGATCGTATTCAGGATCCATGCCGATGCCCGATGGGACGACGGGGTGCCGATCACCGCCCGTGATGTGGTGTTTACCTTCGACGTGCAGCGAAGCGGGGTCGGGGCCAGCTTGTTCTTCGACTTCATCGAGTCGGTCGACGCGCTGGACGAACGCCACGCGGCGTTCCGTCTTAACGCCCCGTTGACCCACGACCACGTCACCCTGATCCAGTACATCCCCATCCTGCCCGAACACCATTGGCGCGACCGTGATCCCGCCGCGCACACCTTGGACCCGCCGCTCTCCAGCGGACCGTATCGCGTCGGCCAGGTGAGGGCAGGGCGCTACATCGAGTACCAACGGAATCCGGATTATTGGGGTTGGCATCTGCCCGCCAACCAGGGCCGGTACAACTTCGACACGGTCCGCTACGAGGTGTACCGCGATCACTCCGTCGCCCGCGAAGCGTTCCGCAAGGGATTGATCGACATCGTCGACGAGGACGACATCCGCTATTGGACGACCGGCTACGCGGGGCCGGATCTGGACAGCGGCCGGATCAGAAAGATCCGCCGCAACTACGGCATCTGGGTTGGCATCGGCAGAGCGTTCGTGCTCAACAGCCGGGTGCCGAGATTGGCCGACCGACGTGTCCGCAAGGCCCTGTCGCTCGCGCTCGACTACGAGTGGATCAACGACAAGCTCTACCACGGCGAGCGCATACGGGCTCGGAGCTACTGGCCGGGTACCCTTCTATCGGCCGACGGTTTGCCCAGCGAAGACGAGTTGGCGTTGCTATCGCCCTATCGGGACTCACTTCCCGCGGCGTTGTTCGAGCGACCGTTCCAGTTTCCCGTTGACGGCGGCAGGACCACGTCCAACCTCATCGAGGCGCGAAACCTGCTGGCGGCCGCCGGCTGGCGCATCGAGGACGGCCTGCTGCGCAATGCCGATGGCGAGCCGTTTACGCTCGAGTTCCTGTCCGGGGATTCCAACAACGCACGAATCCTGCTGCCCTGGTTCCAAACACTCGAACAACTCGGCGTCCAAGCGAGCATTCGCCTGCTCGACATCACCCAATACACCAATCGCGTCCGCCGTCACGACTACGAAGCGCTGGTTCAGAGCAACGATTTCCTGATGCCGCCGACGCTGGAACTGCGGTCCAATTTCCACTCCAGCGCCGCGACGGCGGAAGGCTCCCGGAACTACACCGGTGTCAGCCATCCGGTGGTGGATTTTCTCGTCGAAAGGGCAGAAGCGGCCGAAACCAGGGCGGAATTGATGGCGGCCTGTCGTGCCCTGGACCGCGTCCTGCTATGGCAGCACTACCTGATCCCGCTGTACGCGTACGACTCGCGTCGCACGGTTTACTGGGACAAATTCGGCGTGCCGCCGGAGCCGCGCTACCGGCCTGCCTACCCCGACGGTTGGTGGTACGACGAAGCCAAGGCCGCGCGACTTACGCAGGACCGCTGACGGCTTCGACCTCGGCTTCCTCGAGCGCCGCCAGTCTTTCCCGCAGTCGCAGCAGTTCGGCCTGGTTCGCCTGAGCTCTCTCCCAGACCGGGCGGGTACGTTCGTGCGGGCCGTGGGCGCTTGGCGGCATCAGCATGTCGCGTTGATTCTCGCTCAGGTCCCCGTAGCGATCGGCATTGTAGTAGCAGGGACTCCAGGCCACCGCATGGGGACAGTACTTGTAGAAGATCGTGCGCCGCTCGCGATTTCCCTTCCAGGGCACTGTGCCGTGGGCGCAGGCCTCGGTGAAGATGATCGCATCGCCGGCTTCAGCCGCCACCCGATCCACGCACTCCGGGACCTCCTCCTGGGTCTTGCTGACCCGCCACTGCGCTGGCAGCGGGAAGTTCACCTTGTGGCTGCCGGGGACGCAGGCGAATCCGCCATCGCCCGGCTGCACGGTATTCAGTTCGAAGGCAACCGCGACCAGGCCGTTGTAGATCCTGCCGTTGCTGTAGCGGTAGTAGCATTGCCCACCGTCCGACGGTCCGACCCGGTCCATTTCCCCGGCCCCGCCGGCGCCTTGGCCGCCGCCGTGCAGATAGAGCTGCTTGCGTTCATTGGTCGCGCGGTCGATCTTGATGTAGTCGTGGTCCAAGCGGTATTTCGGACCGAGCAGTACCTCCAGGTACGGCGCGATGCTCGGCAGGTCGATCAGGTCGATATACGTACCACCCCACTCGAGCAGTGACGCGGCTGACCAGGCGGCGGTGTCCCCCTCCGGAAGTCGTGTCCGATCCGACCCGTACAGCCGTCCGCCCCGCGAGCGCCGCTCTTCCAGTCGATCGGACAGGTCGGCCACCTGCGCGGGCGTGAGCGCGTTCTTGATGTGGAGGTAGCCGCGAAGGTCGAAAAGGTATTTCTCGTGGTCGTTCATATGCAAATGTCGCAAGGATTCGGCGCAATCGTGTGGAAATTCGCCGCCACAATCAACATGGCGGCGGAACCGGCGAGGTGGAAATTGCCCCATTTTCTGGCGAGGGGTCCTAGGAATGCTCTGATCAAGCCATCCCTGGCTTGATCAGAACGCAAAAACAAGAGCGCGGTCTTTTTTTTTGCGTGCAAATTCAACTCCTTGCGTCTTTGAATTTGGCGGCACATCCCTGTGCCGCGCTAGGGAAGGTCTTAATCAGACCTTCCCTAGGGGCGACCCTTGCGGCCGCCCGTGCCGAGGCAGGCAAGGCGCCAGTCCGTTGTCACGCGCCTGAAGGACGCGCCGGGACGGGACACTACGAGGCGTTGGACGGCGCGATCTCCCAGGCCTCGAATGTGTGCACATGGGCTTGCGCTTCCGTTGAGAAAAGCCGGACGCCGACGCTATCCGATCGAGCCGGGTAGATCCGCCGCGCCACGGCCTGTCTGCCGTTCGCGAATACCTCGACCACCGACCGGTCGACAAAAACGCGGAGCTTCAACCGCTCTCCCTGCTTCAGTTCGAACGGCCCCGCCTCGACCGCTTTGGGCGTGTCGTGAGGCCCGGACCTGCGGGTGTCGATTTTCAACAGTTTCTCCCGGGCATCGTAGAAGACCGACGTCTCCTCCTGTCCGTCCGGGGAAACGCAGACCTTGACGCCGAAGGCCGAGTCCTCCGCCCCCGCCATTTCGATTGAGAGTTCGAGGCTGTTGCCGCCGATTTCGTCGACGGCCATGTCGGTGCCGGCTGGCAGGACGAAGTCCTTCCTCCTGAAAGCCTCTTGGCGCAGCGCCTCGATTTCCTCGGGGACGTCGATCCCGAGTTCGCCGTTGTCGTCGAGAGACAGTACGCGTGGCAGGCTCATGGTGCCGGACCAACCGCGCGCCGAACGCGCACCGAACTTTGGCTGATCGAGAATCCAGGCCCACATGATTCGCCGGCCCTTGTCGTCCACAAGGCTCTCCGGTGCGAAGAACGAGTGGTCGACCCAGCTCATCTGTGCGTGGGATTCCGGGTGGAACTGTTCGTCCTTCCACACGCCCAGGTAGTAGCGGCAGCCGAGCCGGTGACTGATGCACAGCAGAACGTCCTTGTCGCCCAACCTGAACAAGTCGGCGCATGACACGTCCTCGTCGAGGGATACGCCCTCGACTCCGTGCGCGAACAGGTCTCCGACGTAGCGCCACTCGCCGTCAAGGGTGGGCGACTTCGCGACCCCGGGGTGCCCGCCGCCGAAAATGGCGTAGTACGTGTCGCCTTCCAACCATCCGAACGGGTCCCACGACTTGTACCTGCCGTGGTGCTCGTCGCCTTCCTCGGTGTTCGGCGTGATGGGGTTCGATTCGAGCTTGTGCCACTCGTTCAGGTCATCGTCGAGAGCCACCGCCATGGCGTTTCCTTCACCCTTCTGGTGATAGCAGATGGTCGGCACGCCATCTGAGTTTAGGAAGCAATTGCCGCTGTACATGCCGTCGAGCAGACCGGTGGGATGGTGAACCCAGTGGAACAGGTCGGTGCTGGACACGTGGCCCCAGTGATCGGCCTTCCTGCCCAACCGGGTGTCCTGGAATATGTAGAACAGGTGGTAGCGACCTTTCCAGTAGATGGCCCCGTTCGGATCGAAAGGCATGGCGATGCCTTCCGGGACCACGAAGTGGTAGCCGGGCCTCGCCGGGTCGCTGAGAATGCTCTCCCGAAGGTGGCGGGCGTGCTCGGCCGCCTCGTAGCCCGACCGGGATCCGGTGAGAGACTCGCACCGCCAGACGCCGTCCGGTTCCCGCCTCATGCGGATCTCGAACGCGCCGCCACCCGTCGGCGAACGCAGCGTCGCCGGGTCGATGATGGCGATGTCTTCGTCTATGGTCACAATGGCGTCATCCAGGACGAACCGCTTGACCACGTCGCGGCCCTGTTCGACCTCCTCCGTAAGGTAGGCCGCTAGATCGGCCTTGGTCATGCCCCCGCTGCCATAGCTCTCGGCGAAGAAAGCGACCTGTCCGTCGACATCCCGGCCCGCGATCGCCGCGTTGTAGTTGTCGAGGGCGGCCAACACCTCGTCCTCGTCCTGCGTCTGTGCACTCATTCCACTATTCCTGACATTCCCGTCCTGACATTCCCGTCCTGACATTCCCGAATTTTCCGTCGCCGTCTGCACACTCTACAATCTCCAAGTTGTCGAGGAACGCAGATGATCGATTCTCCGCTGCCCAACGGCGACCCCGCCGCGTTGGGTTTCGATGTCCAACGCCTCGCCCGCGTCGGCGATGCCATGCAGGCATTCGTGGACAATGGGCGCGTACCGAACCTAGTCACACTCGTGGCTCGGTGTGGCCAGGTGGTCCACCAGCATGCCTGTGGCGTGCTCGATCTGGACGACGACACGCCTGCGGGACTCGACACCCTGTTCCGCATGTGGTCGAACACCAAGCCCATCGCCGGTGTCGCCACGCTGATCCTGTACGAGCGCGGCCTGCTGACGCTGGACGATCCGGTTGCCAGGTTCCTGCCGGAATACGCCGATCAGCGCGTCTGCCGGGCGGACGAACCGACGGCCACCGAACCCGCCAAGCGCGGCATCACGATACGTGACTGCCTGACCCATACCACCGGCCTGCCGGATCCGGGGGTGATGCCCCACTTCTATCGCCAGCAGTACCGGGAAGCTCTCACCCAGATCGGCTGGATCGGTCGTGACGCCGGCATGCTCACGGTGCCCACCTGCGACAGCCGGACGCGTGTCCGGGCACTGGCGCAGCTACCGCTGTTGGCGCACCCGGGCGAACGCTTCAACTACCATATGGGCTACCCGTTGCTGAGCGCGGTGCTCGAGGAGGCGAGCGGTCAACGGCTGGACGAACTCTTCCGCGAGGCGATTTTCGAACCCCTGGGCATGGACGACACGGGTTTCTACCTGAAGGAGGGCGCCCTGCCGCGGTTCAGCGCGAGCTACATGCCCCGGGAGGTGGATGGCGAGATGCGGCTGGTGGCCGTCGACAAGGCGGCAACCAGCGAGAGGACCGTGGGACCGAAACGGGAATTCGCGGCCGGGGGTGATCTGGGCGGTGTGCTGTCCACCGTCGGCGACTACGCCAGATTCGGACAGATGCTGCTGAACGGCGGCGAACTCGACGGCGTGCGGATACTCGGGCGCAAGACCGTGGCGTACATGACGGCCAACCACACCGGCGACATGGTGATCCCGATCACCGGTCCCGGATTCCACTGGGGCTTGGGGGTGTCCGTGTACCACGGTGGCGGACCGTATCCGCTGATGCGTTCAACCGGCACCTATGGTTGGGACGGTGCCGCCGGCACGTTCTACTTCGCCGATCCTGCCGAAGAACTGTTGGGCGTGTGCCTGACGCAGGTGATGGCACCCGGCATGATGCCGAACAACACCTACCAGGAGGACTTCTGGCGGCTGGTCTACCAGGCGCTGGTCTAGGCGGGCCTGACCCCTGTGCCCCGGGATGGTTGCCGAGCCGCGTCTCGACACGTCGGACTAAGGGATCAGTCGGCGTACTGCTCGATGTGAGCGAGCGTCTCGCGGAGCACGTCGGCTTCGGCCTCCTGGATGAGCCAGTGTCCGGCATCGAGCTCAACCAGACGATACGGACCATCCATCAACGGCGGGGTGGCAGCGACCCCGGGGCGCCCTATGGCCTGGTCCTGATTGCCCCAGATCATCACCGTCGGGACGGAGATTTGGCCGATGGGTTGCCGGCCTTCGGTCAGGGCACCTCGATACCAGTTCAGCGCCCCGGTAAGGGCTCCGGGCTGCTTGAGCACGCGCACGTATTCCTCCACCTGCTCCGGGGGTGATGCGCTCCAGATGTTGCGCAGCGCAGCGAAGTCGTTGGCGGAGAGGCCGGCCTCGGCCGTCCCGACCTGGCGGAAGAACTGCATGTAGCCGCTGCGCTGACGTTGTTCGGCGTTGTTGGCGATGGCCTCGCCGAAGGCGTCGATGTGTGGCACCGAGAGGGCGGTCCAACTCCTGAGTCGGTCGGCGTGGCGGCCCGCGATGTACCAGCCGAGTCCCGCACCGTGATCGTGGCCGACGAGATGGAAGCGAGCCTTGCCCAGGGCGTCCGCCATGGCCAGGATGTCCGCCGCCATGGCGGCATAGCCGTAGTGCTCCGCGCCATCCGGGCGCGCACCGGGGCTGTATCCCAGAAGGTCCGGCGCCAGCGCCGTGTAGCCGTTGGCCGCCAGATGTTCCAGCATCGGTATCCACATATGGGATGTTTCCGGAAAGCCGTGCAGCAGGATGACGAGGCCGTCCCCGTTCCCGGCCCGACGAACCTCGTAGGTGCGTTCGCCGGTCTGCATCTGGGCTTGTTCGACTGTCATGGAACGTTCTCCCGTCTGGTTGGCACAGGCGCCGAGCCCCATTGCGGGGGTCAACACGGTCAGGGCGATGATTTGTCGCGACAAGGCATTCATCATTCGAACACCGCGAGGTTGACCTGACCTTCGAGACCGTCGGCGCGGTGCACGTGGGCTTCCTGGTATGCCGGCGACTGGCTCATCTCGATGAGCGCCCGCGCGTTCGGGTAGCGAACCAGAGCCACCGCGTCCCACTCGGCACCACCGATCAGCGTCGTCTGGCACTGGCCCGAGAAGATGATCTCGGCACCGATGTCCTTGAGGATCTTCTGCATAGCCTGGCCGTACTTGGCGTACGTCTGTGCCCCGGCGTCTGCCTTGAACTTGAGCAGGTTGACCATGACGACCGGACGGTCGGGGAGCGCCAGGAACTTCTGGATTTGCTCGGGCGTCGGGCCCATTCGGTTCAGTTCCACGACTTCGGCAGCGGCGGCCGAGCCGGCAGAGGCGGTTCCCAAGGCAACCGCGGCTGCGGTGGTGCCGGTCATGCGGATGAAGTCCCTACGCTCGTGATCGGGTTCACTCATGGTCGCTGTCTCCGTCGCTTGTGGTTCGCTGCTCCACACCAAGGATACCCCGCTGGCCGGGTAGAACATATTGATGGCACTCTATGGCGCTTGTTTTCTTTCGCAACGAGTAGGCCATGGCCAATCCGAGAACGCCGGTCATCGTCGGTGTCGGACAGCTAGTCAATCGAATCGAGTCCCTCGACCAGGCGATCGAGCCGCTGGCGATGATGATGCAGGCGGTGGACGCGGCCGAAGCGGATGCCGGCTGTCCGCCCTTCCTCGACCGAGTCGACTCGGTACGGGTCGTGCGCGGCATGTGGAGCTACGGCAATCCCGCCAAGGCGATCGCGCAACGCATCGGCGCGCCCGGTGCCGAGACCATGGGAACGTTGATCGGCGGCAACCAGAACCAGGCATTGCTGACGCGCACGGCCATGGAGATCCTCGCCGGCAAACACGACCTGGTCGTCATCACGGGTGCCGAGAACGGCAACAGCACCGGCAAGGCGAGAAGGGCGGGGATCGAGCTTCCGCAGACCGAGGTCGCCGGCCGCCCGGACGCGGTGTTCGGCGCCGAACAGCGCCCGGAGCATCACGACTACGAGGTCGCCAAGGGCATCCGGCGCGCCATCCAGGTCTACCCGATGTACGACAACGCGCTTCGCCACGAGCGCCGCGAGAGCCTCGACGAGCACATCACGCGGGTGTCCGAACTCTGGTCCCGGTTCAACGACGTCGCCCAGGACAACCCCAATGCCTGGGTGCGCGAGAACATGAGTGCCGAGACTATCCGCACGCCGTCGCCGGCGAACCGGCAGATCAGCTTTCCCTACACGAAGTTCATGAACGCCAACATGTCGGTGGACATGGCGGCCGCCCTGATCGTCTGCTCCCTTGGGACCGCCAGACGCCTGGGCATCGCCGAGGACCGCCTGGTCTATCCGCTATCCGGCGTGGAGGGCTACGACCACTTCTCGGCGTCGGTACGGGACAACTTCCACACCTCGCCGGGAATCCGCATCACGGGCAATCGAGCCATGGAGCTTGCCGGCATCGATGCCACCGAGCTGGACTTCGTCGATCTGTACAGTTGTTTTCCGTCGGCGGTGCAGATCGCGGCGGCAGAACTGGGTCTGCCCGAGGAACGGCCATTGACGGTCACCGGCGGCCTGACGTTCGGCGGCGGGCCGCTCAACAACTACGTCATGCACAGCATTGCGCGCACCGTGGAACTGCTGCGAGAGAAGCCCGACGGCTACGCGCTCGTCACTGGCAACGGCGGCAACCTCTACAAGCACGCCCACGGCATCTACTCCGGGCAGCCACCTGCCGAGGGCTTCCGCCACGACGACGTGAAGGCCGAGATCGCCGCCCTGCCGGCGCGCGAGTGCCTGCCCGAGTACGAGGGTGACGCGGACATCGAGTCCTATACGGTGATGTACGAGAACGACGAACCGGTCATCGGTCATGTATCGTGCCGCACGCCCGCGGGTGCCAGAGCCTGGGTGAACACCGACGATCCGGAGTTGGTCCATGCCATGGTGACGGACGAATTCTGCGGTCGGCGCGCGAGCGTGCGCGGCGGTCGACTCTCGGTAACGAGTTGAGGAGTTGATTGGACATGGTTTTTGAACGCGACGGCGTCAGCCTCTACTACGAGATCCACGGCGACGGCTTTCCCATCCTGCTGTTCGCGCCCGGTGGCATGCGCTCGGCCGTGTCGTTCTGGCGCGGTGCCGAGTGGGATCCCATCGAGGCGCTGTCACCGCACTTCAAGGTGATCGCCATGGATCAGCGCAACGCGGGCCAGTCGCGGGCGCCGGTGAGCGCCGCCGACGGCTGGCACACCTACACGGCGGACCACGTCGCGCTGCTGGACCACTTGAATGTCGACAAGACGCACCTCTTGGGCGGCTGCATCGGTGGTCCGTACTGCCTCGGCGTCATCGAGCGTGCGCCTGATCGCGTCGCGTCCGCGGTGCTGCAGCAGTCCATCGGCAACGACGGCAACAACCGGGAGCTGTTCTTCGAGATGTTCGATCTGTGGGCCAATGATCTGAAGACCTCGATGCCGACGGTGTCGCAGGACGCGTGGCTCGACTTCCGCGCGAACATGTTCGACCGGCCCTTCCTCTACAACGTCTCCCGAGACTTCGTGGCCGGATGCGAGACACCGCTCCTGCTGCTGATGGGCAGCGATGCCTACCACCCGGAGTCGATCTCGCGGGAGATCGCGGAACTGGCGCCCAACGCCCGGCTGGTGGAGCGGTGGAAGGAACCGGCGAGCGATGGCACGGTGGACTCGGTCGTCGAGTTTCTGAAGTCGCATACCCCGTAGGGGCGTCTGTGGTCGCGCCGGAGCCTCGCACGCACGAGTGCGTTTCGGGCCGTGATGGTTCGTTCAGGCTGCCTCCATTTTTCCTTCATTTTCTGCCTCAATCACGCTATAGTCGCGCATCTGCCAACCACAGGCCCCGCCATGCTGTATCAACGAACGTTAGATCGGCCCGCCCACGCCATCGGCATTGGTGTGCATTCGGGCCGACCGGTTCGAATGACGATGCGCCCCGCGGACCCCGACACCGGAATCGAGTTCCAGCGTGTCGACATGCCCGGGCGAAGCGTGAAGGCACTCGCACAGAACGTGTCCGACACAACGCTTGCGACCAGCATCAGCGGCAGCGGCGTCCAGGTGGCGACGGTCGAACATCTCATGTCCGCCCTTTGGGGAATGGCGATCGACAACGTTCGGGTCGAACTCTCCGAAGAGGAAGTGCCGATCATGGACGGCAGCGCACGTCCGTTCGTCGAGTTGATCCAGGGCGCCGGCATCCGAACCCAATCCGCGCCGAGGAAGTTCATCCGCATTACGCGCCGGCTGTCCGTCTCGCAGGGCTCCGCTAGGGCGACCCTGGCCCCCTTCGACGGCTTCCGGGCAAGCTACACGTTCGTCGCCGACCACCCCGTATTCAACCGCTACCCGAAACGCATCCAGGTCGATTTCTCGGACACGTCCTACCTGGAAGACGTCTGTGGCGCCCGGTCGTTCGGCCTGATGAGTGAACTGGACCAGGCCCGGGCCATCCGCAAGTGCATGGGCTCGAGCCTCGACAACGCCGTCGGAATCGACGACTCGGATATCGTCAACAGCGAAGGGCTGCGCTACGAGGACGAGTTCGTCAAGCACAAGCTGCTTGATGCCATCGGCGACCTGTACCTGCTCGGACTGCCCGTCGTCGGTGCGTTCGACGGCTACATGTCGGGCCACGCGCTGAACAACAAGCTGGCACGGGCGCTGCTGCGTTGCACCGACGCCTGGACGCTGGAAGAAGCCACCGCCGACGCCAGCCGGCAGCGCGCGACGAGCGTCTAGGCCCCTTCCCGAATACCGGCCTTGCGCGTCGGCGCCTACTGCGCCGGGCGTCGACGTGGGCTGCCTCGACTCGGCTGTATACTCGTTTCCATGAGCGTTCGCACGCGTGTCGCCCCAAGTCCAACGGGCGACCCCCATGTGGGTACGGCCTACGTGGCGTTGTTCAACTTCGCCTTCGCCCGCCAACACGAAGGACGGTTCGTGCTGCGCATCGAGGACACGGATCGCGCCCGCAGCACGGCGATGGCCGAGACCGCGATCCTCGAGGCGTTGCGCTGGACGGGACTCGACTGGGACGAGGGTCCGGACGTCGGTGGTGCGCACGGGCCCTATCGCCAGAGCGAACGCCTCGACGTCTATCGTGAACATGCCGAGCAGTTGCTGCGTTCAGGTGCCGCGTTCCGCTGCTTCTGCACGAAGGAGCGTCTCGACGAGGTCCGGCGTCAACAGCAGGCGCGGGGAGAGACTACCCGGTACGACGGTCATTGCCGCGACCTCGACGCCGCCGAGGCGGACGACCGGGCGGCCGGCGGCGAAGCGCATGTCGTTCGTCTGGATGTCCCGGGCACCGGTGTGTGCCGTGTCGAGGATGGCCTACGGGGTGAGATCGAGATTCCCTGGGCGCAGACCGACATGCAGGTGCTCGTCAAGTCCGACGGCTTCCCGACCTACCACCTGGCGGTGGTCGTCGACGACCACCTCATGGGCATAAGTCACGTGCTGCGGGGTGAGGAGTGGATCAGTTCGATGCCCAAGCATCGGCTTCTCTACGACCGCTTCGGCTGGCAGATGCCCGCCCACTACCACCTGCCTCTGTTGCGCAATCCGGACAACAGCAAGCTCTCCAAGCGCCGCAACCCGACCGGACTCGACTACTACCGCCGCACCGGCTACCTGCCGGAGGCGCTGCTCAACTACCTGGCGTTGATGGGCTGGTCGATGCCCGACGAACGGGAGGTTTTCAGCCTGGCGGAAATGATCGACGCCTTCGACATCGAGCGCGTGTCCACGGGCGGTCCCGTATTCGACTTCGCGAAACTCGATTGGATGAACGGCCAGCACATCCGGGGATTGAGCCCCGACGAGTTCATGGACCGGGTAGGGGGCTGGGCGCTCAACCGGGAGGCCCTCGCGCCCCTGGTGCCGCTGGTACAGCAACGAACCGAACGTCTGGGCGACCTCGTCTCCCATGTGGACTACCTGCTCGGCGACCGGCAACCGCTGTCGATGGAGGATTTCGACCACAAACGCCTCGAACCGGCGGCCTGCAAACGCATCCTGGACCACGCGATCAGACGCCTCGACGACCTCCAGGACTGGGGTCGCGAGCCGTTGCACGGCTCGCTCCGGGCCTTGGCGGAGGCCATGGACATCGGCATGCGCGATTTCATGGCGCCGCTGTTCATCGCGGTCTCTGGACGCGGTGTGTCGCTACCGCTGTTCGACGCCATGGCCTACCTCGGCCGCGATCTCGTACGCGCTCGGCTACGCAGCGCCTTGGATGCATTGGGCGGCGTCAGCAAGAAAGAAGCCAAACGCCTGGAACGCAGCTACCGCGAGCTCCTGGAGGCGTGATTTCTTTTGTGGAACATGGCGTAAGTTATTGAATAATTGGGATCGTAAGACGTCTGCGAAACCGTGGTGCGTTTCGTATTGCCCTGTCGCTGCGAGACAGCGTGGTGGAACCCAACCATGGAAAAAGCTGTGGTGCTTGATACGGAATGGAGCAACGGCTTAGTATCGCCATCCGCTCTTGGGGCCATAGCTCAGCTGGGAGAGCGCTACAATGGCATTGTAGAGGTCGCCGGTTCGATCCCGGCTGGCTCCACCATTCCCTAGAAGATCAGCCCGCTGAGGCTTCCGCCTTCAAGGCGGCGACCTCCGCATCCACCGCCGAGGCGTCGGGCAGGTCGCGACCCGCGCGACCGTACCAGTGGCCCGCGTTGCGCATGTCGCCCTCCATGATGTGGACGATGCCGTGCGCCCAACTGCCCAACGACGAGGAATCTTTCTGCACGATGCGGTGGGCGGCTTGCCAGTCGCCGCGCTCCAAGAGTTGTATTGCTTCGTCTAGTGAGGCCATGGCGAGGACGCTAGCAGTACGGTGAAGCCAAGTCCACCGTTCATCCGGCTTGCCATGTCCGCTTGCGCGTCTCGAGGGAAGCGACTCTAATGCGCCCATGACCGACCCGACCGAGCATCTGTTCGAGACCTTCGCGAATGGCATCGCGACGCTGACGATGAACCGGCCCGAGGCGCGCAACGCGTTGTCGCCGACGATGACGGCGGGACTCGAGGAAGCCGTGCCCCGGTTGGCGCGGGACCCGCAGGTCCGCGTCCTGGTGTTGACCGGTGCCGGTGATGCGTTCTGTGCCGGCGGCGACGTCAAGGGATTCGCGAGCGCGCCGCCATCGTCCGGAGCCCCGGGAGCGTCGGGCCGGGAAGAGCGACGCGGCTTCGAACAACGGGTCGCGGGACTCCGAGCCGCGACCGAGCTGTCGCGCTGGCTGCATGAGATGCCGAAGCCGACGCTGGCCGCGATTCCTGGTCCGGCGGCGGGCGGTGGCCTGTCGCTTGCCTTGGCCTGCGACATCCGCATCGCAGTGGAGACGGCGATCTTCACCACCGCGTTCGCCGGGATCGGGCTTGCGGGCGACTACGGTGGCTCTTACTTCCTGCCGCACCTGGTGGGTGCGGCAAAGGCTCGGGAACTGTATTTCACGGCAGATAGGATCGATGGCCGAGAAGCGGAGCGGATCGGGTTGGTGAACCGGGTCTACGGGACCGACGAGTACCCCGAGGCGGTGCAGACCTGGTCGAGACGCCTGGCGGATTCGCCCACCATCGCGCTGGGCTACATGAAGAAGAACCTCAATGCCGCCGAGCGCGGCTCGCTGGCCGACGTGCTCGACATCGAAGCCGGGCACATGACGAGGACGTTCGACACCGAGGACCATCGGCAGGCGGCCCGCGCCTTCGTCGACAAGCGGGCGCCGTCGTTCCGCGGTCGCTAGGAACGGTCGCAATGGGTCTGGCTCGTCGTCTAGTGGTGCCGGCCTTGGGCATGGTGATCGCCATGGGCATTCACGCGCAGGACGACGCGACGGGCGTGACCTACGATGGCACGCTGGTGGACGGCGTGCGCGAGGGCCGCGGAACCCTGACATGGGGTGGTGGACACCGCTACGAGGGGGAGTTCAAGGCTGGCGAGATGCATGGTCAGGGCGTGCATACGACGCCCAACGGCGAGGTCTACGTGGGCGCTTTCGCGAACGGTGAGCGCAATGGCGAGGGGACGCTCCGGTTTCCGAACAAGGATGTCTACACCGGCGAGTTTCGACGCAACGAGATGACCGGTCGAGGCCGGTTGGTGTGGGCCAACGGGGATGTCTACGAAGGCGACTTCGTCAACGGTCGTCGAACCGGCAGCGGCGTCCTCAAGTGGCGCACAGGCGCCGTCTACGAGGGCGACTTCCTGGACGGTGTGCCCCACGGACAGGGTGTATACCAGTACGACGATGCCAGAACCTACCGAGGCGGGTTCGAACATGGCCGACGCCACGGACGCGGCGAACTCGACTGGGAGGGCAATCGCTACGTCGGTGAATTCTCAAACGATGAACGGCACGGCCTAGGACACTACCTGTGGCGGGACGGCACGCTCTACAAGGGCAATTTCGCCTACGACCGGCAACACGGCCCCGGGGTCAAGACCACGTCGGACGGGGAGCGGTCCTTTGAGGTCTGGGACAACGGGGAGCCCAGCGCAGCCGTCGCCGTCGAACCGGTGGCCCGGTGCGGGCTCCAAGTGGACGGCGAGCCCTGGATGTTCAATGGCGACGACTGCATCAACGGTCTCGCCCACGGCGAAGGCGACGCCGTGAGGCTCGACGGATCGGCGTACGTGCTAAACGGCAGTTACGTCCTCGGCAGGCTGATTCGTGGCGAGGTACGCAGTCTCGAGTTCTCCGATGGCAGCTGACATCCAGATTCCAGGCTACCGGCTGCAGGCGGAGATCGGCAGCGGGGCGTCCGCACGGGTCTACAAGGCGCTGCAATACCGGTCTGGCCGGACCGTCGCCATCAAGGTGCTGCACACCGCCGACGAAGAGCACCGGGAACGATTCCTCGCCCGCGGCCGGCTGGCGACGGGCCTCGATCACCCGAACATCGCCCAAGTCCACGATGTGGGGATGAGCGGCTCGGCGGCTTACGCCGTCATGGAGTTCTTGCCGGGCGGCAACCTCGAACACAACCTGCAGCAGGGTCTCTACGCAGACAACGTTCTGCGCGTCGTGACGGACATCGCCGCTGCGTTGGGCCACGCCCATGCCAAGGACGTGCTCCACGGTGACGTCAAACCAGCGAACATCCTGTTCACCGAGCATGGAGTGGCGAAACTAGCGGGTTTCGGCGCGTCGGTCGACGTGCCGGATCGGACCATCGCGACGCCTGCGTACATGAGCCCGGAGCAAGCCGCCGGCCGGGTGATCGACGGTCGTTCGGACTTCTACAGCCTAGGCGTGGTGTTCTTCGAGATCCTCACGGGGCGTTTGCCGTTCAACCCGGTTTCCGAAGCGGCGGCCAAGTACTCCCGCGGCAGCATCCCGCCTGTGCCGCTCCAGTTCGGTGCCTTGGAACCGGCGGTGGCGACGTTCCTCGCCCAGTCGCCGTCGGAACGCTTCGCGTCCGCAGCGGCCGTGGCGGAATCCCTGGACGCAATCCGCCGGGCCGGTCTCGTGCCCGACGTGGTCATCAAGAACGGCCCGGTGACGACGCGCGAGGTCGTGTCGGTGACGGATCGACGCGAACGCCAGCGAACGGTCGCGGGCACGGTGCCCGCCAACGCGACCCGCCCTGGGCGAGTGGCGGCGGTGATCGGCGGGCTTGGACTCGCCCTCGCCGTGATCCTCGGCGCCGTCTATGTCGGTATGGGCCAGGATTCACGGGTTCGGCTCCTGGCGGCCATCGGCGTGGCCGACGACCCCGACATCGTGATCGCCTGGCAGGAGGCCGAAATGCTGCGCCAGGATCCGAATCAGGGGCTCGGTGCATTGGTTGCCGCCTACCGTCGCGTAACAACGCTCGATCCGAGCCATGTCGATGCCGTGGAAGCCGTGGACGCGCAGACGGCGCAGTGGAAGTTGGACATCGAAGCGGCGATCGACAGCGACGACTTCGGCCTCGCGACGGCGAAGCTGAACGAATTGGACAACGTCTTTCCGGCCGACCCCGACCTGACCTCGCTGTTCGACCGGTTGGATGTGGGCAGACGGGCACAGCGCATCCTGGCCGACACCAATCGGCAGTTGGCCTACGCCGGACTGGAAGACGCCGCCGCGGTGGACTCCGCAGTCGGGCACTACAAGGAGGTGCTGCGACTTGATCCCGGCAACTCTGAGGCGTTGACCGCGCTCGAGGAAATCGCCGAATTCTACGGTGCCTTGGCCATACGGCAGGCACTGGCACGCGACGTGACCCGATCCATCGAGAGTTTGGAGCGCGCGGTCAACGCCAAGTCCCAATTCGAAGGACTGGCGGTCGCCCGGGCGACCCTGAACGATGCCGAGGCACTGCAGGCGGAGATCGACGACAAGCTCCGACAGGCGGCGGATCTGCGCCAAGCCGGCGCGCTCATCGATCCGGCGGGGGCCAACGCGACCGAGATCTACAACGACGTGCTCGCCATCCGCCCCGACGACCCCGTTGCCCGACAGGGGCTCGCCGGCATCGTCGGCGAAGTGTTCGAGTCGTTCGAGTCGATGCTCGGCGAAGACAGGCTCGACGATGCCAAGGCCTTGCTGGATCGGGCGGCGGCTTCGGGAATCGGCGACCAACCCGTGGATGAACTGAACGCGCGCTACGACACGGAACTGGCCCGAATCCAAGCCGTCGGGGCGTTGGTCCGCGAGGCGGAGTCACTCTACGAGGAGGGTTTCATCACCGGACCGGCACCGGAGCAGAACGCCGTTGCCCGGTTGCGCGAAGTGCTGCGGCTCGATCCCGACAACGCCGACGCCAACCGTCTGATGTCCATGGCCGGGGCGAGGCTGGCCCGTGTCGCCACTCACGCCTACAGCGCGGGTATGACCGAAGAGGGCCTGCAATACCTGGATCTGGCGCTCACGGTGACGCCGGGAAGCCGTCGCTGGCAGGAGCGTCGCCAGCGTTGGTTGGCCGATATCCAGCGCGCCCAATCGGCTGGACAGTCTGCGGCCGTGAATGAGTCCGCTGGCGAGGGCGACTCGTAAGGCGCAACGCGTGCGTTCACGTGATCTGCCGTCGCCGATCTCGGTCAGGGCGAACTCGCGACCAAAGAGCACACGGATGCAGCGTTCCCGCACGGGTTAACATCGCGGTCGTTGCACGTTTCGAGGCCACCTCTTGGTCAGCATTCCTTTCGTCCGCGACCTCGTCTTCGAGTACGGTGTGGTCCAACAGGTGTCTCCCGGGATCCGGCGGGTCATCGCCAAGAATCCGAGCGCATTCACGTTTCACGGAACGGGAACCTACATCATCGGTCATGGCGAGGTCGCGGTCGTGGATCCGGGGCCCGCCGATCCCGCCCACATCGCGGCCATTCTGGAAGCGACGGCGGGTGAGACCATCACCCACCTGCTGGTCACCCACACCCACATGGATCACTCGCCGGGGTGCGCGTTGCTCCGCGGGCACACCGACGCCCGAACCTACGGTTACGGCCCGCACGGCGGCGATCGGATCGCGGACGGCGTCCAGGTGGAAGAGGGCGGAGACATGGATTTCGTCCCCGACGTGACCATTCGCGACGGCGACGTCGTGGAAGGTGCCGGCTGGTCGGTGGCCTGTGTGCACACACCGGGGCACACCTCCAACCACATCTGTTTTGCATTCGGTGCCGAACGCGCGTTGTTCTCCGGCGACCACGTCATGGGCTGGTCGACGAGCGTGATCTCGCCTCCCGACGGCCACATGGGAAGCTACATGGCGAGTCTGCGATTGCTCCTAGATCGCGACGACGGCATCTACTGGCCGACCCACGGTCCGCCGATCACCGACCCGAGAACCCATGTGCTCACGTTCATCGACCACCGTGGCGAACGTGAAGACCAGATCCGAAACTGCATTGCCAACGGCGTTGGGCGAATCGGCGACATGGTGCGGTCGATGTACGTCGACGTGCCCCGTCATCTCCACGCCGCGGCGGCCCGCAGCGTCCTTGCGGCCATCGAGCATCTCGTGGAGCGGGGAGACGTCGCCTGCGATGGTGAACTGGGGTTGGACGGGCGCTTCCGCCTGGTGTCCTGACATCCGACTTGTTTCGGTCGCGGCTGCAGGATCCGTCTAGGGAAGGTCTGATTAAGACCTTTCCTAGCGCGGCACAGGGATGTGCCGCCAAATTCAAGGACGTAAGAAGTCGAACTTGCACGAAAAAAAGGACTGCGCTCTTGTTTTTGCGTTTCTGATCAAGCGATCAAGCCAAGGGTGGCTTGATCACCACATTCCTAGCAGGCGGCGGTGGCGCCCTCGGCGATCACCCCTGAATGGGCGCTCGCCAGCGGCAGACGGACCATGAACGCGACCCCGGAGCCGTCGTCGAGGTTCGTGGCCCAAACCGTGCCGCGGTGCTGTTCGGCAATGACCCGCACGACGTATAGGCCAAGGCCAAAGTGCAGCTTGTTCTCCCGCGCGCGTCGGGAAACCATGGATTCGAACAGCGAGCCCGTGGCGTCAGCGGGAAGCATCGGCCCGCGGTTCGCCACGGTGATCTGCAGCCAGTCCCTGCGCGCGTCGAGCTGTACCCGGATGGGTGTGTTGGACCGGTGGAAATCGACGGCGTTGTCGATCAGCTTGTCGAGCAGTTGCTCGATCCGATAGTCGGCGACGTTGGCGTGGATCGGGCCCGGCGACGAGCGGAAGTCGAACTGCTGACCCTCGTGGGTGGTCCTGCAGTTCGCCACGTAGGCCTCCAGCAACGCGCGAATGTCGATGACTTCCATGTCCTCGGACGCCAGCGACTCTTCGAGGTTGGCGGCGTCGGCGAGGTTCTGCACGATGGCACCGATTCGCAACACCCCCCGGCGGGCGCTATCGAGATACCTGCTGCGGCGTACTTCATCGTCTTCCTGGGCAAGCTGGTCGAGCGACGTGATCAGCGTGTTCAGCGGGTTGTTGATCTCGTGCCGCAGGGTCCTCGGCATTTTCTGCAGAAAGTCGGTGTGCTGCTCTAAGCGAGCCAGCATGTTCGAGACGCCGCGGGCGAGGTCGCCGATCTCGTCGCCGCTGGTCATGCCCGTGGTCAAGGAACTGGTCTGCAGTCGACCGTACTCGTCGATCGCCGAGGTCACTTCCCGGCGCAGGCTGCGGATTCTCCAGGTCAGGCGGCCGGCGAACAGCACCAGGCAGAACAGCACCGCGATGAAGCTCGCGACCGATACCAAGGCGAGATTGTCGATGGCCTGGCGCTGGAAAATCTGGATGTCATCGATGTTCTGTTCGACGACCACGGCACCAATCACGGCGTCCCCCTCCGAGATGATCGGGTGACCCGCGACAATGGTCTCCAGGTCATCCACGCGGAGTCGCAACGCCAGGGGGTCGCCGGCGAGGGCGGACTCGATGATGCGGTGTTCGACTTGCCCGCGGCTTGCGCCGGTCCCGTCCGTGCCGGCGCCGCCGCCGTTGGCGCGGATGCCAAGCCAGTGCCGCGATCCGTCCCAAGCGGCAGTCAGGCCGCGCCGTGCCGACGCGAACCAACCGGTTTCGTTGGCTGACGATGCCAGCCGCGGCTGGTCCTCGGTGCGGTATCCGCCGACATCCGCGCGCACGTGCTCATGGGCGTCGATGATGCGGATCCGCATGCCCGAAAAGCCCAGGCCTTCGAGAATGTTCAGCACGTCGGGTGAACGGTGGACGACGAGGTGCGGCCCATCGTCGGAGTCCGGTCGCGTCTCGGTGACGGTGCGGATGGCCCTCGTCACGGGATCGTCCACGTCCACAAAGGACAGCGCGAAGCCGCTTCGTGCCGCGCTGCGTCCAGAGCGGTGGGATCCGACGAGTTCGAAGGGGATGCGCAGTTCCAGCGCGTACCCAGAGTCCGTCTCCCGCACTCGGCCGCGGACGTCGTTCTCCGGCAGGCCACCTTCCTCGGCGAACGTCCAGTCCGGATCCATGCGATACGAAGTGGTGTCGCCCGACGAGTATAGGGTCACCGCGATACGCCCCGGATCGCCATCCGCTTCGAGGAAACTGATGCGTACGTGGTCGGCGTTGTCGAGGCGTCGATAGTCCGGGTTGCGGTACACCCGGGCGTCGTCGGTGATCTCGAGATAGGCGTATAGCATGAGGCGATCGCCCAGTTCGTCGAGATCCTCCCGTCGGGTGCCGAGGTCGAGTTCGAAGGATCCGTCCCCGGGGGGACCGAAACGTCGCGGTCGAAGTGCATCTTCCCCCCAATCCAAGGCCGACGCGTCAAGGCGGACGGGTGACGGGATCGGGGTCGCAACGAGGTCGGAGTCGCTGGGATCCAACGGCAAGTCCTCGAACAGGTCGTCCCTGCCGTTGAAGTTGATGGCGATGCTGTCGGCGATCAGCTGCTGGTGGTTCGACTGCATCTGTACCGAGATCGTCTCGATCTGGTCGAGCAGCAGGAACGAGAACCACGGCACGAAGAGCAGCGCTAGCGGCAGCCCCACCAGCATCAGCTTGGTGACGAGGCGTGCGCCGCGGACCTTCGAGACCTGGTCGCGGAAGACCTGGGAGGCAAGTCTCGATGCCGAGCCGGCACCCTGCTGCGCCCGACGGGCAGCCGAGGGAACACCGTCCGCTGGTCGTTCGCGAGCGCCGTTCGGGCCCGACTCCGCCATGGCGTACCCGCCGCTACGCGGCCCAGCGATAGCCGAACCCGTATTCGCTCTTGATGCAGGCGAAGTCGGAGTCGACCTTTTCGAACTTCTTGCGGATGTTGCGCATATGCGTGTTGATCGTGTTGTTGGTCACCAGCGACTGCATGGTGGCATTCATCAACGTCTCGTAGCTGACGGCGTGTCCTGGGGCGCGAACCAGCTTGGCGAGCATGCGGAACTCGGTCGCGGACAGGTCGATTCGCCCACCACGCCACGACACCAGGAGCGCGTCCTGGTCCAGCGTGAGGTCGCCCACATGCTTGGCGTTGCCGCTCTGGGTACTCGTGTTGGTGCGTACCTCGTTGATGCGCAGGAGCGAGGAAATCCGCTCGGCGAGATAGTCCAGTGAGATGGGCTTGGGCAGGTAGTCCCAGGCACCCAGCCGGAGCCCGGAAATCTTGTCGATCTCGTTGATCCGCTCGGTGAGGAAGATCACCGGCAGGTTGGCGTCGCGGCCAAGCAGGTCGCGGCAGAGTTCGAATCCCGCGTCCACCTCTTCGCCCAGAATGATGTCCAACACCGCAAGATCGGGCATGCGCGCGTCGAATCCCTCGAGGGCCTCCTGACGCGTCGCGTAGGCGCTGACCTCATGCCCTTTGGAGATGATGGCGTCGGTGTAGTTGGCCCGCTGGTCCGGGTCGTCTTCGACGATGGCGATCAGTTTAGCCATGAACGCCATTGTAACGCCTCAACGCGCTTGTTCACCGCCGATCAGCGCGGCGCGGGTGGTCCGGGCCTGCTCACGGATGGCATCCCTGTCGTTGCCGATGGCGATCTGCGCCACGGCCCAGGCATATTCCCGAATCAGGAACGCCCGCGTGGTGTCCCGGAGGCGCTGGACATCGGCTTCGACCGTGCCCCCGTGGGCCTGGTAGGAGCCCAGGCAGGCGAGCATCGCCGCCTCGTCCCAGCCGAGACCGAGGCAGAGGCCCGCGAGATCGAACAGCGGATCGTTGTCACCGGCGGTCTCCCAGTCGAGCGTGCGGAAGTGCTCGGCGGGGTTCTCCGGAGATGCCGTGCGGATGATGTTCCAGGGGTTCAGGTCGTTGTGGCAACCGCAGCGGACGGTTGGCGCCCATTGGAGGTCCTCGAAGCGCTCGGCGATCAGGGGATCGACCTGTTCGGCCCGACCGAACATGGTGGCGACTTCGTGCCGGTAGTCGTAGCGGCGAACTCCCTTGGGAATCTGGCCGTGCAGTGCCGCGAGGTACGCCCCGGCCTCCTGCGGCGTGGGTTGTGCCTGGGCGAGAACCGAACCAACGATCCACCGGGTCAGAAGGTGGCCGGTATCGAAATCATGGGCGACCACGTCGGGCGCAGCGGCGATCCGCAGATACCGCCCTTCGCTAACCTGGGATTCGCGGTGGTCCGGGCTCGGCTGGTACGTGCCGGGCACCGAGCGTTCGACCACCCGCAGGGCGTAGACGCCGCTGCCGATCTCTATTCGATAGTTGCGGTTGGTGTAGCCGCCCGGCAGGTAGTCGCGACGCAAGACAGGTCTGCCGGCCCAGTCGGGCTTGAGGGTCCGCAGGGCGGTCTCGACTAGGGTGGCATCGTCCACAACGGCGCACGCCAAGGGCCTCGAAAAAGGCCGAGAATACCAGCGAAAACGGCGGTCGGATGAGCCCGACCGGAAGCGATTCCCTGTAAGATCGCGCTTTCGGCTTACGCCTCCCAAGGAGAGCGAGCAAATGGAAATCGACTACGTGGACAACGCGCCACGGAAGCTCAAGAGTTTCGACCCCGAGATCGACCTCAGCGAGAGCGAAGCCGTGCACATCGCGGAGATTTTCCGCACGCCGCTCGATGGCTCGTTCAACTGGGACTACCGGGTCGCGGACAACCGCATCCGGAAGCTCTACGAACTCGGCAAGGAGCTGAACTGGAACGGCTCCACGGACATCAACTGGTCGCAGAACCCCGATGTCCACGAACAGGGCCCGATGACCGTCGAAAAGCAGGAAGAGATGATCGACGGCAACCCGTGGATCGGCTATGCGCCGTTCGATGCGTTGTCGCTCGCGGACAAGGTCAAGTTCGTGACCCATGAGAACGCCTGGTCGCTGTCCCAGTTCCTGCACGGCGAGCAGGGCGCGCTGCTCGTCGCCTCGCAACTGGCATCGTGCGCGCCGAGCTTCAACGCCAAGCTCTACGCCGCGTCGCAGACCTTCGACGAAGCGCGCCACGTCGAGGTGTTCAACCGCTACCTGCAGACCAAGACCGGCTTCTCCTACCCGGTCACGCAGGGCCTTAAGGACTTACTCGACAAGATCCTCACCGACCAACGCTGGGACCTGAAGTTCATCGGCATGCAGATCATTCTCGAGGGCCTCGCCCTGGCGGCGTTTCATGTCTCGCGCAACGAGACGTACGATCCGGTGCTCAAGGAGCTCCTCTACCTCGTCATCCGCGACGAGGCCCGCCACGTCACCTTCGGCGTCAACTACCTGGAGGAGTTCGTCGCGACGCTGTCCGATGAGGAGCGCGAGGATCGGGCGGAGTTCGCCTACCAGGCGTGCATCGTCAGCCGCGACCGGCTGATCCGCAACGACGTCTTCCGCTATTTCGGCTGGAACGTGGAGGAGAGCCGCCAGGCGCTTGTGGACCGGGGTTTGAACGCGGACTTCCTCAATATGCTCTACGCTCGGGTGATCCCCAATCTGAAGCGCATCGGCCTGCTGACGGATCGCGTCCGGCCCAAGTTCGAGGAGATGGGCGTGCTCGACTTCGAGAATCTGTCCACCGACGGCGACATCGATTGGCGGGCGCTCGAGCGTCCCCTCGACATGGACGAAGCCGCCTGACTGTACTGGGCAGGCGTTCGAGAACGCTTTTTCGACGACGCTCCGTCCGAAGGGGCGTCGAGGGCATCGAATCGTGGAGGTGACCTTCGCCCGCTTCGTCGCGGCCCTCAGGAACGCCGACGTGCGTGTCTCGCCCGCGGAAACCCTCGATGCGTTTGACGTGGTGTCCCGCGTGGGCATCGCCGACAAGGACCTGTTGAAGGATGCGCTTGCGCTCACCCTGGCGAAGTCACGTGATGAGAAGGCGCGGTTCGACGATACCTTCGAGCGTTTTTTCCAGCTCGCCTTTCGTGAGCCAGCGCAACGGTCGTTCCTTCAGGGCGTGGACCGAGAAGGCGTTGTTGACGAGCTGCGCGGCGAGCTGCCGGCCGGACTCGTGGAAGCGGTGGCGAATGTCCTCGACGACGACCGAGACCGCCTCGCGCTCAGAATACAGCAGGTAGGCGAGGCGTTAGAAATACATAGAATCAGCAGTTTGAGAGAGAAATCGGTCTATTCCCGTAGGATCGCACAGGCCCTTGGCATTGACGAGCTCGACGCCTACGTGGCTGCCGGTGGGAATGCGGGCGGGGACGGCGGCGAGGATGCGGGCGGGGAAGGCGGTACCGAACGCGCGAGCCTTGCGCGACTGCGCTACCTGCGCCAGTACTTCCACCGCGCGATTCGCGACTACATCGAGGCGCAGTACCGGTTGCACGTCGACGCCTCCGGCAAACGTGCGCTTCTGGACGCGGCGCTGAAGTCGAACCTGGACCAACTGCCACCGGCCTACCATCGGGATGTGCGTCGCGTCGTCGTGCAACTGGCCGAGAAGCTCGCCAAGGAACACCGGCGAAAGAGGAAACGCGCGAGCCGGGGGATGCTGGACGTCAAGCGGACGCTACGCCGCAACATCGCCTACGACGGGGCGCTGTTCGATCTCAAGTGGCGGCGGCAGAAGCGCGAACAGGGCAGCGTGTTCGTGCTCTGCGATGTGAGCAGCTCGGTGGCGCGGGTGGCGAGGTTCCTGTTGCTGTTTCTCTACGAGCTGACCGACGTTCTGCCGAATGTGCGAGCCTTCGCGTTCTCCAGCCGACTGGGCGAAATCACGGACATCATGCGCGGCAAGGCGTCGGAGGCGGCCATCGAGGAGGCGTTGTTCACCTGGGGCAAGGGCAACACCGACTACGCGCGGGCGTTCTTCGACTTCCGCGAGCAGTGCGGGGCCGACCTGAATCCGCGCGCCTCGCTGATCGTTCTCGGCGACGCCCGCAGCAACTACTACGACCCACGTACGGACATCTTCGAGGAGTTGACTCGACGCGCCAAGCAGACGTTCTGGCTGAACCCCGAGACCCGCGACCAGTGGCGGGACGGGGACTCGGTGATGAACCGCTACGCGCCGTACTGCTTCCGCGTCGACACTTGCAACAAGCTGCGGGACATCGAGCGCTTCGCCGACCGGCTGCTGCTCGCCACCCGTTGACGGGCGCGATGTGGGTCACCACCAGGGGGTCGTAGACGCGGTTCGCTCCTGAGCGTAGCGGTCGCGATCCTAATTGACGCCGACGACGTAGCCCATGGTGGCACCGATCTCGCGGTGAAGTGCGAGATCGGCGAGACCGTCGAGCGGCGTCGGTTCCCGGTTGACTATCACGAGACCCGCGCCGAGCCGCTTGGCGTACTCCGGAAAGCCTGCCGCTGGGTAGACCACCAGTGACGAACCGAGGACGATGAACAGGTCGCAGGCATTGGTCTCCTCCTGGGCGCGCGCCATCGCCTCCTGGGGCATCGCCTGGCCGAACGAGATCGTCGCGGTCTTGACGATTCCGCCGCACCGCGAACAGGACTCCACACGCCCCAGGGTCTCGAACTGGCGTTTGAGATCGGCCAGCTCGTAGCGGGTTTCGCAATCGAGGCACTTGGCGTAGCGGGTGTTGCCGTGGAGTTCGATGACCTGGTCATCGGGTACGCCGGAGTCCTGATGCAGGTTGTCGACGTTCTGGGTGATGATCGCCGTGGCCAGCCCGTCGCCGATCAGCTTGGCGACGGCACGATGGCCAAGATTGGGTTTGGCATCCGTCCACTGGTTGCCATCGTTGCCAAAGCGCCGCCGCCAGGACTCCTGGCGGCGTTCTTCGGAGCCGAGGAAGTCCTGGAACTCGATGGGCTTGATCTTGTTCCAGATCCCCGTGCCGGGACTACGAAAGTCCGGAATGCCCGACTCGGTGCTGATACCGGCGCCCGTGAAGAACACGATGCGGTTGGCTGCCGCGATCATGGCGCGGAAGCGCTCGAGATCGTCGTCGGCGTGCCCCGCCTCTGTCTCGGACATTTCACCCTCCCCCGATCACTGCACGCATTCGCTCGAATGCCGTGGGCGAGGGCGGCTCGGCAACAATGGCCACTACCGCCTCGGCGCATTCCCGTGGCGTTGATTTCGTGGTATCGATTTCGACATCGTAGCAGCAGCCGTCGTGCACCCGGTCGAAGTGGCCGGCGGCGGTGCCGGGAAACCGGCCGGGGCGCGACGTCTCCCTGGCGTTCACCGTGTCGAGATCGCAGCGAACGCCGACGAAAGTCACCGCGAAGTCGTGCAGGACTTCCAAGTAGTCGCGCAGGAAGTCCGCTTCCAGCAGCAGGTCGTCGATGACCACGTCGATGCCGGTGGTAGCGAACGACGCGGCGGCGCGGCGCATGCCCCTCAGGGTCTGGCGGCCGATGTCGCCGAAATTCAGCTCCGTGACGGCCCCGTTGGGTACGACGTTGAGACCCCGTGCGCCTGGCTCACCGGCCACTGAATTCATACCGCGGTAACGCCCGCTCATGCCGTCGCGGAACTGGTCGAGGGCGATGAGCTGCACCGGTTCGCGACTCAAGCGCTGAATCGCCAGCGCGGTGGTGGTCTTGCCGGCGCTGGACGAGCCGTTCAGAAGGATGATTCGACCGGGCATGCGGTCCATGTTAGTGCAAGCCCGGACGCCGTTCAGGATGTACGGCTATCGCCACGGTGGGTGTCCCCTTTCGACCTCCGCCACGGTGGGTGTCCCCTTGCGACCTACGGTGGGTGTCCCATGCTGCGGGGGTGTGCATTGGTCAGGAGGGTTCCAACCAAGGCGGGTGGGTGTCCCATGCGTTTCGGTAGCGATTGGCAAAGGCGTCGCAGTGGTGGGCCTGGGTGCCCTTGGCCTCCAGGGCGAGGGCCGCGGTCACGCCCCCGGCACGAACCGCATCGCCGATGGCGGCACCCCTTAGGTGGGCATGCACGAAGCCACCGCGGAACGCATCGCCACAGCCCGTGGGATCGACAATCCGCGCCTCCACGGCGGGTTCGTGGCCGTCGCCGTCGGACCGGCTGCGCCACCGGGTGCCGCGCTCGCCCTCCGTGACGATGACGAGGTCGATTGCGTCGACCGCTTCGGACGCGAGCTTGCACAGCGTTTCGTACTCGAACTCGTTGACGACGACGGCCTCGGAGAGTTCGGTCAACTCCTTGGCGTCGGAAGCCTCGAAGTCCGTGAGATTTTGCCCGGGGTCGGTCAGGAATGGGACACCCACCCGGCGCAGGGCCCGCGCGGCGGGGATCATGTGCTCCGGGACGTCGGGTGCGAGGACTGCATAGTCGAAGCCACGGGCGAAGCGTCGGATACGCTCCCCGAAGTCCGGGCCGACGGCTGGCCCGCCGAAGAAGCCGGTGAACTGGTTCTGCTCGCGGTCGGTGAAGATGAACGCGTGGGCGGAGTAGGGAGAGTCCGTGACTTGAACACCCGACGTGTCCAGGCCCACCGCGGCCAGGTGGGCGGCATAGTCGGTGTCGAAGTCGCGGCCGACGTGAACGAAGGGAACCGGGGCGTCTCCGAGGAGCTTCAGCGTATAGGCGATGTTCATGGCGCAGCCGCCGAAGTGCCTCTCGATCTGCTCGAGCTGGATGGCGAGATTGATGCCGCGATGCCGGGGTAGCCCTGTGAAAACACCCGGGTACGAGCCCATGTAGTCGATGGCGAGCGTGCCGGTTAGCAGGATCCGCTTGGATCGGACTGGCGTAATGGTGGGTGTCCCGTCGAGTAAACTCCGTCCGTTTAGCAGCCTGCGGACATTCCCGCAATGTTGCTGGCGGTATCGGGGAGGTGACGGTGCAGGGTGTTCTAGGCATTTTCGTGTTGTTGGGCATCGCCTGGCTTCTAGGCGAACGCCGCCGCGAGGTCCGATTCCTGCAGGTTGCGGTCGGCATCGGGATCCAGATCGCGCTGGCGTGGCTGCTTCTCCGGGTACCGGTGGTCAAGGATGGCCTCTTGATGCTGAACCACTTCGTTCACGCGATGGAGACGGCGACCATGGCGGGGACGACGTTGATCTTCGGTTTCCTCGGTGGCGACGAGATCCCGTTTGAGTACGCCGAGGGCCAAGGCCCACCGCTGGTCATCTTCGCGTTCCGCGTGCTGCCGCAGATCCTTGTCTTCAGCGTCCTCGTCGCCGTGCTTTGGTACTGGCGGATCCTTCCCCTGTTGATCCGCGGCTTCGCCTGGACATTGAAGAAGACCCTGGGGCTTGGTGGCGCCGTCGGCGTCGCGGCCGCCTCCAGCGTGTTTCTCGGCTTGGTGGAGTCGCCGCTGGTCATCCGCGCCTACCTGAAGAGCCTGTCCCGCTCGGAGTTCTTCGTCGTGATCACCTGCGGCATGTCCACCGTCGCCGGATCGATCATGGTGGTGTATGCCAACGTCCTCGGGCCGGTGATCGACGGTGCCCTGGGTCACGTTCTCATCGCCTCGGTGGTGAACGTCATCGGCGCGGTGATCATCGCCCGCATCATGGTTCCCGAACAGACCGATACAGCCGTCGGCGACCTCGCTGATACCTTGCGCTACGACAGCGTCATGGACGCCGTTTCCCGGGGAACCATGGACGGGCTGCGCCTGGTCGCCAACGTCGCCTCCATGGTGATCGTGCTGGTCTCCCTGGTGGCGCTGGTCAATCTCATGCTCGGTGCGGCGGAGGTCTTCGACGCACCGCTCAGGCTAGAACGCATTCTCGGCTGGGCGTTCGCGCCGGTGGCGTGGCTGATGGGGGTGCCGTGGGCGGAAGCCACCGACGCGGGCACGCTGCTCGGCACCAAGGTCGTGCTCAACGAGTTGATCGCGTATCTGCAGTTCGCCGAAGCAGGCGACGCGCTCTCGGCCGAGACCCGGGTGATTCTCACCTACGCGCTGTGCGGATTCGCGAACTTCGGCAGTCTGGGGATCCTGATCGGCGGCATCAGCATCCTGGTGCCGGACCGGCGCAGCGAGCTGCTCCGTCTCGGGCCGCGGGCCATACTGTCGGGCACCCTCGTGGCCTGCCTGACCGGAACCATCGCCGGGCTCGTGGTCGGTATTGGGGCGTAGCTCGAGTGGCTGGTCACGCCTCGTCGGTCTCGACGAGGAAAGCACACCCGCGGCTCATCCGGATAGGCCTGCGGCGGTGTCGACGATATGGCGGATATCCCTGTCGTCAATGTCCAGATGAACGACCCACCGCGGGCCGGAGACGCGGACTCCGCCGGTCGCCATGTGGGCGCGCATTCGCGCCGATTCGATCCCGTCGACGTAGACCATGTTCGTCCGTTGGTCCGCCGCGATGCCGGCGGCGCGCAACCCGTCGGCCAGTTCGCGTGCCCGGCGATGATCGTCGGCGAGGCGTTCGACGTTGTGCTCAAGGGCGTATAGGCCCGCCGCGGCAAGAATGCCGCACTGGCGCATGCCGCCACCGAGGACCTTTCGCCAGCGTCTCGCCGCGACGATGAAGTCCGAGTCGCCGCAGAGGACCGATCCAACCGGTTCGCCAAGGCCCTTGGACAGGCACACCGAGACCGAGTCGCAATGGCGGGTGATGTCGTCCACGTCGATCGCGAGAGCGACTGCCGCGTTGAACAGCCGGGCACCGTCGAGATGGAGGCGTAGACCGGTCCGATTCGCCAGGGCCTTGGCGCGGTCGAAGTAGCCAGGTCCGATGGGGCGCCCACCCTGGGTGTTTTCCAGGCACAGGAGGCGGGTCTTCGCGAAGTGGTAGTCGTCCGGTTTGACCGCGGCTTGCACGTCGTCGAGATCCAGCGTGCCGTCCGGCTGGAAGGGAAGGGGTTGAGGCTGGATGCTCCCGAATGCCGCACCGCCGCCACCTTCAAACCGGTAGGTGTGGGCGTCCTGCCCCGCGATGTACTCGTCTCCCCGACCGCAGTGGGTGAGCAGGGCCGCCAGGTTCGACTGGGTGCCGCTGGCAACGAACAGGCCGGCTTCGAATCCAAGCCTCTCGGCGCAGAGTCTCTCAAGGCGGTTGGTCGTAGGATCCTCGCCGTAGACGTCGTCGCCCACCTCGGCGTCCGCCATGGCGGCGCGCATGGCCGCCGACGGTCGGGTTACCGTGTCGGAACGAAGATCGATATCCGTCAAGGGACGGATCGGGGACGAGGTCAGTTAGTCGCTGCCAGTGACACGTTGTAGACCCCGGCTTGGCGCGCCGAGTCCATGATCTGGATCATCGTGTCGGTTGTGGACTCCGGATGCGGCTGGATGATGACCGGCGCCTCGGGATTCTCCGCATGCATGCGCTCGATGTTCGCCCGCACCGACCGGATGTCCACATCGCGCCCGGAGATGATGATCCGGTCACGGTTGGTAACCCGTACAACGATGCTCTTCTTGTCCGGATCGACGGTCTGCGGCTTGTCGTCCTCGGGTCGGTTCACATCGAGACCGATCTCCTTGACGAACGTCGCCGTGACGATGAAGAAAATGAGCATGATGAACACGACGTCGAGCATCGGCGTCAGGTTGATCTTGTTCTCTTCGGATTCCGGTCGAATGTGTTTGCGCATTCCGTTTCCCCGGCGCTACCTAGCGAAGGTGCCTGTCAGTCGAAGGAGTGTACTTCAACGCTCGGGGGACTCCAACAACCCCGACGAGTGGTCGAACTTGGCCGCGCCAAGCCTTTGCATGGCGCCGTCCATGCCATTAGGCTCGTCGCCTCTTGTAGCTGACCGCGCGGCCGGTGGACAACCACGACTACGACCTGTTCGTCATCGGTGCCGGCTCCGGGGGTGTTCGCGCGGCGCGGGTGTCGGCCTCGCTCGGTGCCAGAGTCGCCGTGGCCGAGGAACGCTATCTCGGCGGCACCTGCGTGAACGTCGGCTGTGTGCCCAAGAAACTCTTCGTGTACGGCTCCCACTTCGCGGAGGACTTCGAGGATGCGGCGGCCTACGGCTGGCAGGCCGGCAATCCCAAATTTCACTGGCCGACGCTGCGCGACAACAAAACCCGCGAGATCGAGCGACTGAACGACGTCTACGACGGCCTGTTGACCGACGCGGGCGTCGAGATCCTCGCCGAACGCGCAGTCCTGACCGGCCCGCACTCGGTCCGCGTGGGACACGCGACGGTGACGGCGCGCAACATCCTGGTCGCCACCGGTAGTTGGCCCGTCGTGCCGCCGTTCCCGGGTAGCGATCTGGCGATCACCTCCAACGAGGCCTTCTACCTGCCGGAGTTTCCCCGACGGGCATTGATCGTCGGTGGCGGCTACATCGCGGTGGAGTTCGCCGGCATCTTCGCGGGCCTCGGCGCCGAGGTGACGCTGGCCTATCGGGGCGAACTATTCCTGCGAGGCTTCGACGCCGGCATCCGTCGCTTCGTCCTCGAGGAGATGGCGGCCAAGGGCGTCACCGTCCGCCTGACGACGCGGATCGAGTCAGTCGACAGCGTCGGCGGCGGTCTGCGCTGCCGCTTCGACGATGCCACCAGTCTCGACGTCGATCTGGTTATGGCGGCGACGGGACGTGCTCCCGCCAGCACGAACCTGGGGCTCGATGCCGCCGGTGTGCAGGTCGCGGCCAACGGGGCGATTCCGGTCGATGGCGGCTACCGCACCAACGTCCCCCATGTCTACGCCATCGGCGATGTGATCGACCGGTTGCAGTTGACGCCGGTGGCCATTGCCGAGGGTATGTGCGTCGCCCACAACCTGTTCGCCGGCGGATCCCGCTGCGTGGACTACGACAACGTGCCGACGGCGATCTTCTGCCAGCCGAATATCGGCACGGTCGGGCCGACCGAGGAACAGGCCCGGGAGCTCTACCCGGAACTCGCCGTCTACGAGTCGAGTTTCAGGCCGATGAAGCACACGGTCTCAGGACGTAGCGAACGGACCTTGATGAAGCTCCTCGTCAATGCCGAGGACGACCGGGTGGTTGCGGCCCACATGTGCGGTCCCGAAGCGGGCGAGATCATCCAGGGACTGAGCGTCGCCATCAAGGCTGGCGCCACGAAGGCCGACTTCGACTCGACCATCGGCATCCATCCCACGGCAGCCGAGGAATTCGTGACGATGAGGGAAGCGGCTAGATGACAATGCGATCGCCAAGCGGTCACCGCGGCACCCAGCGCTGCTGAACTACAGACAACGGACGGAGTATGTGTTCTATGAAAACGCAACGGTGTGGGGTGAAAGGACAGGTGGTCGCCTTGCTGAGTCTGGCAGTCGCCGGCGGAGCAGTGGCGGAGGAGGGCGGACGACGCAATGTCGTGCTCTTCGTCGGCGACGGAATGGGGGTCTCGACGGTGACCGCTGCCCGCATACTGGATGGTCAGAACCGGGGTCTTGCCGGGGAGGAGCACCTCCTGTCGTTCGAGCACTTCCCCAATGTCGCCTTGATAAAGACCTACAATACTGACGCCCAAGTTCCTGATTCTGCAGGGACAATGACGGCGCTCGTGACGGGACACAAGACCCGTGCGGGAGTGTTGAGTATCGGTCCCGAGGCACCGCGGGGCGACTGCGAAGCGGGCTTGAAGCACGAACTGACGACGCTGCTCGAAGAAGCCGAGGAGCGCGGCTACCGTACCGGGTTGGTGTCCACGGCGCGAATCACCCATGCGACGCCGGCCGCCGCCTACGCCCACTCTGCCGACCGTGGCTGGGAATTGCCCGGCACCCTGCCCGAGGCGGCCCAGGGCAAGTGCGTGGACATCGCCCGGCAGTTGATCGAGTTTCCGTACGGCGACGGGGTGGATCTGGTCCTCGGTGGTGGCAGGGCCATGTTCCTACCGACCACGGCGACCGACCCGGAAGAGCCCCAGACCACGGGTCGTCGACGGGATGGGCGCAACCTGGTTGAGGAATGGCTCGCCGTCGCCGATGGCCGCCGCTTCGTCCATGGCCGCGCTGGCTTCGACGCGCTCGGTGCGATGCCCGAAGGCGGTCAACTCCTCGGGCTGTTCGAGGCTTCGCACATGGAATTCGAGGCGGATCGGGCCGAGGACACGGGCGGTGAACCAAGCCTCGCCGAGATGACGCGCTACGCCATCGCCATGCTCGAAGGTGATCCTGGCTATTTCCTCGTCGTCGAAGGGGGCCGGATCGATCACGCCCACCATGCGGGGAACGCCTACCGCGCGCTTGTCGACGCCATTGCCTTTTCTGACGCGGTCGGTGTCGCCGCCGCGGCAACCGATGCCGGCAACACGCTGATCCTCGTCACCGCCGACCACAGCCATACGCTGACGATTTCCGGGTACCCGGCGCGGGGCAATCCCATCCTCGGATTCGCGGCCGGTGGGGATGGCGAGCCGCAGAAGGACATGGCGGGTGTCCCGTACACGACCCTAGGCTACGCCAACGGTCCGGGAGCCCAGCGTCCGGAGACCGAACTTCCACCCACCGCCCCGAACTACCGGCAGCGCGCAACACATCCCATGCTGGCGGAAACCCACGCCGGCGAGGACGTGCCCGCCTATGCCCGGGGACCGGGCGCCGATGGCGTCCGTGGCGTCATGGACCAGCACGAACTGCACGCCGTGATGCGCAACGCTCTGTTCGGGGATTGACATGTCGTGGCAGGCCTTGGTCGACGCGACCACGAGGTCCATCGAGAATTTCCTGAACGCCCTCGATGGCGTACTGGGCAGTGCCTTCTACTTCCCGTGGGTGCTTCTCGGGGTTGGCTTGTTCTTCACCCTGTACCTGGGCTTCCCGCAGATCCGCTACTTCAAGCGCGCTTGGGGGGTGCTGACGGGCCGCCACACCCCGCCTGACGCGGAGGGCGACACGACACACCTGCAGGCGCTCTCCACGGCGCTGTCTGGAACGGTTGGCACGGGAAACGTCGGCGGCGTGGCCTTCGCCCTGTTCCTGGGTGGGCCGGCGGCGCTGTTTTGGATGTGGGCGACGGCCTTGGTCGGCATGACGACCAAGTTCGTCGAGGTCACGATCTCGCACAAGTACCGGGTCAAGGATGACAACGGCGAGATCGCCGGCGGCCCGATGTACTACATGGAACGCGGTCTGTCTGCCGCGCCGCTGGTGGCCCTGCTCGAGCGCCGCCGGTTCGAGGGTGCAGCGGGCATCCTGCGACGAGTCAACTTCAAGTGGCTGGCGGTGTTCTTCGCCGCAGCAACCGTGCTGAGCACCATCGGCTCGGGCAACATGCCGCAGAGCAACAACATGGCCGAGGGCCTCAAGGCCTCGTTCGAAATCCCCGAGTGGCTGAGCGGTCTCGTGTTGGCGAGTCTCCTTGGCCTGGTGATCATCGGCGGCATCAAGCGTATCGCCCGGGTGGCCACGGCAATCGTGCCGACGATGGGGATTCTCTACACCATCGGTGCGTTCGCCGTCCTCGTCGACAACCACGACCAGATCCTGCCGGCGTTCGCCGCCGTGTTCAGGGATGCGTTCACCGGCTCCGCGGCGAGCGGCGGTTTCCTCGGCGCCACCTTCGCCTACGCCTTCAACCGCGGTGTGTCGCGTGGGTTGTTCTCCAATGAAGCGGGACAGGGGTCGGCCCCAATCGCGCACGCATCCGCCCGTGCCGACGAACCTGTGTCGGAAGGACTGGTGTCCATTCTCGAGCCGTTCATCGACACCTTGGTCATCTGCACGCTCACCGGCATCGTGATCTTGGCCTCGGGCGTCTGGACCGAGAAGTTCGAGACCGACTTCGACGGCTTCGAGACCGAGTTCATCGCCGGGGTCTACTCGGATCAGGATCCCGCGGACGTGGAGTCCCTACACCGCTACCTCAACGGTGTCGACGGTTCCGGCGTCGAACCAGCCGATGGTTCCTTCGCAGTGACCAATGGACGCCTGGCGGCGGGCGTGACCGTCCTGCACAAGCGGTCGGTGGCCGAGGACGTGATCTACCTGGTCGAGGACGATGCCCCCTACACGGGCATCCTCGAGGTCGAGGACGGCACGTTGACGACGCCGGGAGTCGCCTTGCACGGCCGCTCACTGGTCCACTCGGTGCGCCTGACGACGGAGGCGTTCAAACGCAGCTTCTTCGGCGACTTCGGGCAATACGCGGTCACGATCGGACTCGTGCTGTTCGCCTTCAGCACCGCCATTGCTTGGTCGTACTACGGCGACCGCGCCATCACCTACCTGTTCGGCACCCGCTGGATCACGCCGTACCGCCTGGTCTACGTGGTCGGATTCTTCGTCGCAGCGGTGATGGACACGAGCCTGGTCTGGCTCGTGTCCACGGTCACACTGGCACTCATGGCGCTACCGAACCTACTCGGCATCATGCTCCTCGCCCGCGAAATGAAGGCCACCGTCCGCGAGTACTGGAAGACCCAGGAATAGGGACCTAAAGAACAGGGGACACCCACCGTCGACCGACGAGACCGAATAAAAAACCGAGACCGAATAGGGGACACCCACCGTCCATTCCAGACGCCGAATTTCTTCCCTCAGGCGTACGTAGACGAGCGATTTCGCCGACAGGGGGAACGTTGGCGTACGATTTCGCGGACCAAGGACCGAATGGCCGGGAAGTTGCCGCTGCTCTGGGCATCGGTGGCCGTGATTTGGACACGGGCGGGCCGCCGCGGACGCGGTGGACGGTGGGCGCTGGTCGTGTCAGGCGAGGGCGGGGACCCAGCGGGGCACGGACTGCTCGACGATGCGCCGGCGGAAGGACCGCACGAGCTTGAGCCAGGACCCGGGGTCGCCGAGCTCCGGCGGCGCGCGCCCCTCCGGCGCGTCGTCGCGGAGCAGCCCGCCGGTCCACTGGACGTGGGCGCGGTACTCGCGCAGGGTCCACTCGAGGGTCGGCGCCGGCGGCCGGGCGGTGGCGACGCGGCGGTCGCGCACGACGAGCGGGGCGAGGGGCTCGTCGAGGCGCTCCGGTTCGGTCTCGGCCTCCTCGAGGCGGCGCTGCAGACCGGTGTGCTGCGGGGCGTCGACGCGGTCGGCCATGTCGGCGCGCACGGGGTTGAGCGCGTCGTAGGCCATGCACGCCCACACGGAGCGCTCGTCGGGGAGGTCCTTGGAGGCGAAGCGGCCCTGCCAGAACCTGCCGGTGCAGCCGTCCTCGAGGTTGGCCCGGCGGGCCACGGTCTCGTTGAGGCGTGACATGTACCAGGACAGGTCGCCGAGGCGGTCGCGCAGCACGGCGAGGCGTTCGGGGTCGTCGAGCAGGGCGGCGACCCGGGCGTCGAGGTCGTGCGGGTCGCGGGGCGGGTAGATCCGCAGCCAGCGCCGGGCGACCTCCTCGTCGCCGAGTTCGAAGCGGTCCTTGGGCCGGTAGTCGACGACGAGGTGGTAGTGGTTGGACATGACGGCGTACTCGGCGACGTGGACGGTGAACAGCTCGGCGAAGTGGAGCATGAGGTGTTCGATCCAACCGCGGCGGTGGGAGAGGTCGCGGCCGGTGACGGGGTCGGGGCCGCAGAGCATGGCGCGGCGGACGCAGCGGCCGCCGAGGTGGTAGAAGCCACCGTTCTCGCGGTCGATGAGTTCGGATCTCGGGCGCGTCATGGCGGGCATTGTCCGTCGCCGGACGCGGCGGCGCTGACAGCCGATGACCCGGGCGCTTGTAAGAAAATCCAACAATCTACGCCCAGGGACGTCTTTCTGGGATACCGAATCCGGCCTTGGAGAGGCGAGGGAGGTCGGCAGATATCCCGTCTCGGCCCGCAATCGGCGAATGGTGGATGTCCGAAGTTCGGCCGCTACCTAATCCGCTGTCGACGGTGGGTGTCCCATCCCCCTGAGAGCTGCTGTCGACGGTGGGTGTCCCATGCCTTCGGAACTGTTGGCTTCGGAACTAACGGTGGGTGTCCCATGCGTTCCAGCAGTCGACGGTGGGTGTCCCATGCCGTTGGCTGTGGACGGTGGGTGTCCCATGCCGTTGGGAACTTAGGAAAACGCCTATAGCGGGTGATGGAGTCGGGCCGCTAGGGGCACATGTCGCAGAGGGCGTAGATGTGCCTTGGGTCGTTGAGGCTATTGAGTAGCCGAAGATCGCGGATCAATGGTTCCGCGAGTCTACCCAGGTGCCCGGAGGGAAAGTCCAGGCCGACGCTGTCCAGCAACCGACGGACGAGACGCGCCGCGTTGGAAAGCGGTTGCTCGAAGGCCCTCACCTCGTACTCCCGCAAACCCGCGAGTTCCGCTGCACGCGCCACGGCATCGTCCAAGTGGCCGAGGTTGTCGATCAGGCCATGCTCCAAGGCGCGTTCGCCAAGCCAGACCCGGCCCTGGGCGACGGCCTCCACCTGCTCTGTCGGTAGGTCGCGGCCGCTGGCGACGAGCTCGATGAAGCGGCGATAGCCGAAGTCGACGTTCGCCTGCAGCGCGCGTCCCATGGCGTCCCCGATCCCGCCAATCGGGTCGAGGGCACCGACGAGGGGCCCGGTCCTGACGCCGTCGCGGGCCACGCCCACCGAGTCCAGGGTGGCTTCGAAGGTGGGAACCATGGCGAAGATGCCGATGGAGCCGGTAACCGTGGTCGGGGCGGCCCAGATCTCGTCGGCGGGGGAGGCGATCCAGTAGCCGCCGGACGCGGCCGTCCCGCCCATGGACACCACGACGGGCTTGCCCTCGTTCTTCACCTGCAGAACCGCCTGTCGGATGAGTTCTGAGGCGAATGCACTACCACCGCCCGAGTCGATACGCAGCACGACGGCGGCCACGCGATCATCATCCCCGGCCTCTTCCAGTAGACCGGAGAGCGTGGCCGCGCCTATGGCTCCTCGCGGCTGGTTGCCCATCATGATCGGTCCGCTGGCCGGAATCACGGCGACGATTTCGCCCGAGACTGCCGGCTCGACCGGGTCGATGTAGTCGCCCATCGCGACATGTGCCCACGGATCGTCATCCCCGGTGAGCCCGCTCAGCAGTTCGTCGAGCGCCTCCCGCTCGAGAAGCTGGTCCACGAATCCGTAATTCAGCGCCAGCTGCGCCGTGTTGCCGTCGGCGTCCTGAAGCAGCTCGTCGTAGCGGTCGGCATACGCGACAACCGCCGCGGGTTCGAGCCCGCGATTGGCAGCCACACGCTCGACATAGCGCGACCATAGGCTGTCGACCATGTCCTGGTTCGCCTGCTTCGCGGCTAGCGACATGTCGTTGCGGGTATAGGGTTCGACGAAGGACTTGTAGGTGCCTACGCGAAAGACGTGGACGTTGACCTTCAGTTTCTCGATGAGTCCGGCGTAGTAGTCCCTGAACCTGCCGTAGCCGTTCAACATGACCTCGCCGAAGGGGTGCATGATGACCGTGTCTGCAAAGCTCGCCAGATAGTATTGGTCGCGGTCGTAGAACTGGCTCTTGGCCACTAGCCTCTTGCCGCTGGCGCGAAACGCCTCAAGAGCGTCGCCGATGACCTCGAGCTGCGCGGGCGCAACGTATCCCAAGGACGACGTGTCGAGCACGAGAACGCCGATCCGGTCGTCCGTCGCTGCCTTGTCGATGGCCGACAGGATGTCGGCCAACCTGGTCTGGGCCAAGGATCCACCAGTCAGAATGTCGACGGGATCTTGGCCTCCCATCTGCTCGACTATGGTGCCGGTGGGTTCGAGCAGCAGGGCGGAGTCCTTTCCCACTTCGACGCGGCCCGTGTCGGCGGTGAGCACGGCGATGATGAGCACGACGACCACAACGACCAGGATGTTGGCCAAGGTGACCCGCGCGAAGGCGAACACGCGTGAGATGGTCGAGTAGATATTGCGCACGACGTTCGCGATGGTCATTTGGACGGTTCGCAGGCGTTCGGGCGCGCATTGTCGTTGGCGGGTGTGCTTGAGCGCAAGGGGTCCCGTGTGGTGAAGTAGGGATACGTTTCAGGTAACCAGATCGACTATCGTTCATATATAAACAATGAGTTACAGGGTATTTGTGTAAAGTGACGAAACCGTTGTGGTCCTACTTCGATGTAGCGGCAGCGGTAGGCGCGTCTGATGCCCCTGGCCCCGGTATCACCGGAGTGGGCATCGACTCCCGTCTCATCGTCCCCGGGGATCTCTTCATCGCCCTATCCGGCGACCCAGGGCCGCGGTTCACACCGAGCGCACGCTCGGACCGGGACGGACACGACTTCGCCACTGATGCGGTTGCCCGGGGCGCCGTCGCCGTGCTGGTTCACCGCAGGGGCGACTACGGCGCTCCCGCCGTTCTCGTCGAGGACAGCCTCGATGCCCTCTGGGATCTTGGCCGCGCGGCCCGACGGCGCTTGGATTGTCCGGTCGTCGCGGTAACGGGAAGCAGCGGCAAGACCACGTTCAAGTCGTTCGCCGCCACGGCCATCGGCGCTTTTGCCACGTCGGGGAGCCTGAACAACCACCTCGGTGTGCCCCTCTCCCTGGCCCGCACCCCGCGGGACTCGGCCGCCGCCGTCTACGAGATCGCCACCAACCATCCCGGCGAGATCGCGCCCTTGGCCCGGCTGGTATCGCCCGATGTGGCCGTCCTGCTCAACGTCCATCCGGCGCACATCGAGAATTTCTCAACCTTGGAAGCCATCCGGCGGGAGAAGGTTTCGATCGCCGAAGGCCTTCGCGCAGGCGGCACGTTCGTGCACCCGGTCGGCCTTGGGACGGACCTACCCGGCCCGTCGCTAACCTTCGGGGAGCAGCCGGAAGCGGATGTCCGCCTGGTCGAATTTCAAGGCCCGACGGTCACGCTGCGCACACCTGCCGGCGAAGTCGAGTGTCCCGTCCCCGGGGGCGGCGTACACCGCGCGATGTCCGTCTGCGCCGTGGCCGCGATGCTGGTCGCCATGGAACGTCCACTCGCGCAGCTTGAGCGACTCGCCGAGGTTGATGTGCCGCGGGGCAGAGGCAGCCGGATCGAGGTCGCCGGTGTCACGGTCATCGACGACAGCTACAACGCCAATCCCGCGAGCATGGCCGCGACTTTGGAGGCTTTCTCGTCGGAGCCCGGCCGGCGAATCGCCATCTTGGGCGACATGCGCGAGTTGGGCGAGGAGACCGAACGCTACCACGCCGAACTCGTGGATCGATGTGCGCCTCTCGACGGCGTGATCTGCGTCGGGGAGGCGATCCGTGCGTTGTATGACCGATTGCCCAATGACAAGCGGCTGGGGTACGCAGAACACGCCGACCGAGCATTCGCGACCCGTTGCGCAGCAGAACTGGCCACGCGCGACCGTGTCCTGGTGAAGGGATCCAACACGGTCTTCTGGGCGCACGACTTCGTCGACCGTCTCGTCGAGGCTCTTTCCGGACAATCCCCAAATCGTTAGCCGGCACGGCTCGGTCCACACCGACCGGACCAACGTCGAGTATCATGGAGCGCATCGTTGACTACGCCGAATGGCGCTGGTGGCATGATCGTTGACGCCCAGGGGCGACGCTTCCGCAATCTGCGCGTCAGCTTGACCGCGGCGTGCAACTACGCCTGCACCTACTGCGTTCCCGACGGCAAGCGACTGCAGGCCGCAGTGGCGGAACTCGGCGCCGCCGAATTGCTGCGCGCCGTGCGCCTCCTAGTCGAGTCGGCCGGCATCGATAAGCTACGCATCACCGGCGGCGAGCCGATGCTGACGCCGAAGTTCGACGAGTTCCTTCCAGCGGTCATGGAATTGCCCTTGAAGGACGTCTCGGTGACGACGAACGGTCAGTTTTTGACCAGGAAGGCGGACGTCATCGTCGCCAGCGGCTTGAAGCGCATCAACGTCAGCCTCGACACCTTGAACCCGCTGCGCTTCCGCGCCATCGCCCGAAGCGGCGACCTCGCGACCGTGCTCGAAGGGTTGGAAATCATGCTCGACGCCGGCCTCAAGGTGAAGGTCAACATGGTGCCCATGAAGTCGGCCAACGTCGATCAGATCCTGCCAATGCTGGACTACTGCCTCGAGCGGGGCATCGAGTTGCGCTTCATCGAACTCATGAACATGGGCCACTTGAAATACAGCGCGACGTACCAGCGCGACTTCTTCGGCATGGACGACATCCTCTCGCTCATCGGTACCCGCTACGAGTTCGCCCGCACCGACGCGCCGTTCGACTCGACCTCGGTACGCTACGAGATTCCCGACCGACGAACCCCGACGCGCCCCCCCGGGCGCGCGGGTGTGTTCGGCATCATCGCCAACGAATCGGAGCCGTTCTGCGCCTCCTGCACCCGTCTGCGACTGTCCTCCAACGGCTATCTCTACGGCTGTCTGTCGAGTACCAAGCGCCACCCCATCACAGACGTTCTGGAACTTCCCGACGATCAGGCCCGCACACTCCTGCAGTCCCGCCTGATGGGCGCGTTGGGCGACAAGCAGACCGTGCAGTTCAAGGGCGAGGTCACGGTGATGAAGTTCATCGGCGGCTAGTGCCTGCCAGCCCGTTCCAGGCACTCCTAGACGCCGCCCGCAACCGCAGCCTGCCTCCTGTCGAGCGGTGGGATCCGTCCCGTGCCGGCGAGATCGATATCCGCATCGCGGCGAACGGCGACTGGTACCACGACAGCGAGCGAATCAAGCGTTTCGCCATCGCCCGCGTCTTCAGCACGATCCTGCGCCTCGACGACGGCCACTACTTCCTCGTTACGCCAGGCGAGAAACTCCGCATCCGGGTCGACGACGCCCCGTTCGTGGCCACCGACATGGAAACGGAGGGCGAGGGCACGGCCCGCCGCATCCTATTCACGACCAACATGGAGGACGTGGTGCTTGCCGACGCGGTGCACCCGGTCGTCGTCGAGCAGCGGGACGGCCAACCTCGGCCCTATGTCGAGGTCAGGCGCGGCCTGCGCGCGCTGATCGCCCGTAGCGTGTTCTACCGGCTGGTCGACCTCGCCGATGAAGAACCGAACGGCGAGTTCAGCGTCTGGAGTGCCGGCGTGCGCTTCGTCCTGGGTCGAGCGTAGCGGCCGCCCTACATGTTGCCGTAGTTCGGTCCCCCGGCGCCTTCCGGGGTGACCCAGGTGATGTTCTGGGCCGGGTCCTTGATGTCGCAGGTCTTGCAGTGCACGCAGTTTTGGGCGTTGATCTGGAAACGCGGCTCGCCGGCCTCCTCGACCACCTCGTAGACCCCCGCCGGGCAGTAGCGCTGGGCCGGTTCGTCGTAGCGCGGCAGGTTGTCGCGTATCGGTGTCTCCGAATCCGTCAAGGTCAGGTGACACGGCTGGTCCTCTTCATGGTTGGTGTTCGACAGGAACACCGAGGAGAGTTTGTCGAAGCTCAACACGCCGTCCGGCTTGGGGTAGTCGATTCGGGGCGCCTTGTCCGCGGGCACAAGGGTGTCGTGATCCGGGGTCGAATCCTGCAGCGTGAACGGCATCCGGCCACGGGCGATCTTCTGGTCGAGGAAGGTGTAGGCCATGCCGAAGAGGGTGCCGAACTTGTGCAGGGCCGGGCCGACATTGCGCACCTGGCGCAGTTCCTGGCCGAGCCAGGACTCGTCGACGCGTTGGCGGAAGTCGTCGAGTGGGGTGTGGGCTTCGCCGCGCGCCAGGGCGTCGAACACCGACTCGGCCGCGAGCATGCCCGACTTCATCGCGGTATGGGTCCCCTTGATCTTCAGCATGTTGAGGAACCCGGCGTCGTCGCCGACGATCACGGCGCCCGGCACGGTGAGCTTCGGCAGGGCCTGCAGCCCCCCTTTGACCACGGCCCGAGCGCCGTACGAGACCCGGCGCCCACCGCGCAGGACATCCGCAAACAAGGGGTGGTGCTTCAGGCGCTGCAGTTCATCGTAGGGCGACAGGTGGGGATTGCGGTAGCCAAGGTCGACGATGATGCCGAGCGCGACCTGGTTGTTTTCCTGGTGGTAGAGGAACGAGCCCATGCCGGGACTGGAAACCCGACCCAGCGGCCAGCCGACGTTGTGCAGGATGCGGCCGGGGACATGGTTGTCGGGGTCGACATCCCACAGTTCCTTCAAGCCGATGCCGTAGTGCTGCGGCCCGGCGTCGATGTCGAGCCCGAACCGGTCGATTAGCTGCTTGCCGAGATGCCCGCGGCAACCCTCGGCGAACACCGTGTACTTGGCGTGAAGCTCGTAGCCTGGCTCGTAGGTGGCCTTGGGCTCGCCGTCGGCACCGATGCCCATGTCCGCCGTCGCGACACCTTTGACGCTGCCGTCGTCGGCGAAAAGAACCTCCGATGCGGCGAACCCCGGAAAGACGTTGACGCCCATGTTCTCGGCCTGCTCACCGAGCCAGCGGCATAGGTTGCCGAGCGAGAGGGTGAAGTTGCCCTTGTTCTTGGTCGCCTTGGGGGGAACCCAGGACGGCAGCAGGATGCGATTCGTGTCGTTGACCAGGTAATAGAAGAGGTCGTCCGTGACGGGCAGACCCAGGGGCGCACCGTCCGTGGCGGCATCCGGGAACAACTCGAACAACGCTCTCGGGTACAGCACCGCCCCGGAGAGGACGTGAGCACCGATCTCCGAGCCCTTTTCCACCAGACAGACGTTCAGCTCTTCACCCGCCGCGGCGCCGAGTTGCATCAGCCGGCACGCGGTGGCAAGCCCCGACGGCCCGCCGCCAACGATGACCACATCGAACTCCATGGATTCACGGGCTTGCTCGGACACGGGTACTCCGGGGCATCGGCGAAGGCACGGATTATACGACCCCGCTCACGGTGCCAAGGCGTCGGCTAGGAGGGCGTCGGCTAGGAGGGGACACCCACCGTCGTCGGCCGTCGGCTAGGAGGGGACACCCACCGTCGTCGGCTGGGAAGGCGTCGGCTGGGAAGGGACACCCACCGTGGCGGCTGGGAGGGGACACCCACCGTGGCTGGGAGAGCGGTAGGCAGGGGACACCCACCGTCCCGTTGGCAGGGGACACCCACCGTGGCTGGGAGGGGACACCCACCGAGGCGCAGGCGGTCAGAGGCAGTCAGGGCCCCACTTCCCTCACCGGGGGTAATGTAGGAAAATCCCGCGCCCCGAGTGTGTGCCGCTTATGTGCGGCCGCGTCGGCAAGTCAGCCAGTCGAGAAGATCAACTCCATGAAGGTATTGGTACCCGTCAAACGTGTCGTCGACGCCAACGTCAAGGTTCGGGTGAAGCCCGACGGCACTGGGATCGACCTTGCCAACGTCAAGATGGCCGTCAACCCGTTCTGCGAGATCGGCATCGAGGAGGCGGTTCGCCTGCGCGAGGCCGAAGTCGCCACCGAGGTCGTCGCCGTTGCCGTGGGCGAAGCGTCATGCCAGGAGCAGCTTCGCACCTGCCTCGCACTGGGTGCCGACCGGGCGATCCTGGTGGAGACCGAGCCGGACCTCGAGCCACTCGCCATCGCCAAGCTGCTGAAAGCCATCTACGACCAGGAGCAACCAGGGCTGGTCATCCTCGGCAAACAGAGCATCGACGGCGACAACAGCCAGACGGGCCCCATGTTCGCGGCCCTGGCCGGGCTTCCACAAGGCACGTTCGCATCCGAAGTCACCATCGACGGCGATACCGCCGAGGTGGTGCGGGAAGTGGACGGCGGCTTGCAGACCGTGTCGCTGAAGATGCCCATGGTCGTGACCACCGACCTGCGCCTGAACGAACCCCGCTACGCCTCGCTGCCGAACATCATGAAGGCGAAGCGCAAGCCCCTGGACACCACGACGCCCGAGACGCTCGGGGTGGACGTGGAACGGAGGACGGAGATTATGGACGTCGCGCCGCCGGCCGAGCGGCAAGCCGGCGTCAAGGTCGACAACGTCGACGAACTGGTCGACAAGCTCACCAACGAAGCGAAAGTCATCGGCCAGGCGTGAGACCTGGAACGCCTTCTCGCAGCTCAATGCTCAACGTGAACGCAGTAATCCAGCCGGCCCTCTCGATCTGGGAGCTAGGCAAAGCCCGAAATGCCAAGAAGTAAACGTATGGTCTGCCTAGCAAACTCGCGAAAGCTAGCCGGACGGTGTATCGCAGGTCGCGAGTGGCCGGAGGCAAGTCTCGGAGGGTGGATTCGACCCGTCAGTGCCCGTGAGCATCAGGAAGTCTCGGAATACGAGCGCCAGTACCAGGACGGGAGCGACCCGCGCGTGCTCGACGTCCTGGACGTCCCCGTCTTGGAGTCCAAGCCTGAGGCCTGGCAAACCGAAAACTGGTTACTCGACCCCGACGAGTACTGGGAAAAGGTAGGCCAGATCTCCTCTGATGAACTGGCAGATCTGGTTGATCCAGTCGAACCCCTCTGGGTCGATGGCTACCACACCTTAAGAGGACGACACGACAAGATACCAATGAGGTCGATGGCGGATGTCTCGACTTCCTTGAGATTGATTCACGTCTCGTCTGGAACACTTCGCGTGTTCGTTCCGGGTGACGCCTTTGGCAATACAAAGCGTCGGGTGCAATGTCAGTTCCGGCATGCAGGCACGCGGTACGCTCTATGGGTAACGGACCCGAACTGCGAACGCAGGTATCTGGCAATGCCGAACGGCGCTTACCCACTAGGAGCGAGCTACCTAACCCTAAGCATCGGCGAACCGTACAGAGATGCTTGCTACAAGCTCGTCGCGGCCATAATCGAAGATTTTGAGAAGCGGTCCGAACGATGACGAACCTCGTACTTACCATTGGTCACTCGAACCACTCGTGGGACGCCTTCTCGGCACTCTTGACGCGACACCTGACTAGTGTGGTGGCCGATGTGCGCTCGGCCCCCTATAGCCGCTTCGCGCCCCATTTCAATCGTGAAACGCTTGCGAGGGCACTCGACGATATTCGTATCGACTACCACTACTTTGGACGCGAGCTCGGTGGCCGACCGGGTGATCCCTCCTGTTACGAAGCGGGGCGTGTCTGCTATGACAGAGTCGCGTGCACACAGATCTTCCGATCAGGCATCAGTCGTCTCGTCACTGCCAGCGCCAGCCAGCAGGTTGTGTTGATGTGTGCCGAGAAGGATCCCTTAGATTGCCACCGGGCTTTGCTTGTTGCAGAAGCCCTGGGTCAACAAGCCGTCGACGTGAAGCACATCCTTGCAGACGGCAGATTGGAACGACATTCGGAGTGCATGGACCGGTTACTCACCAAGCACAATCTCAGTTTGGATGGGGACATGCTGACACCCCGAGCCGAGTTCGTTGCTACTGCTATCGAGCGGCAGACACGGCACGTGGGCTATGTCGAACCCGGCTCACCAACTGCAACGGGGTAGTCGCCATGCATCTCGCCACAATTGGATTCACGAAAAAACCCGCGCGCCGTTTCTTCCAGCTGCTCCGAGACGCCGGGGTGCGACGGCTAGTTGACGTGAGAATCAACAACTCGTCACAACTGGCCGGATTTGCGAAGAAGGATGATCTCGCTTGGCTATTGGGCGAACTTTGTTCGATTGACTACATTCACCTGCCCGCCTTGGCACCAACCAAGGATTTGCTTCGGCAGTACCGCAATGGAGACATCGATTGGGACACGTACGAGTCGAGGTTCCTCGACCTTATGGGTGCGCGCCGGATTGAGGACAACATCCCTAGAGAGGCTCTCGATGAGGGTTGCCTCCTATGCAGCGAGGACAAACCACATCATTGCCATCGCCGCTTGGTCGCTGAATACCTGAATCAGCACTGGGGCAACATTGAAATCGACCATCTCGGCTAACCGAGGATTGAAAGAGGACTGAACATGACTACTCTCGTAGTGGCGGAGCACGATAACGCAGCCTTGCGACCGGTGACCTTGAGCGTCGTCGCGGCAGCCCAGGCGATCGGTGCGGATTTCGACATTCTCGTCGCCGGCAGCGGTTGTGCCGGGGTCGCGGACGAGGCGGCCCTCATCGGTGGTACGAGCAAGGTGCTGCTGGCCGATGCGGCGGCCTACGAGAACGCCTTGGCGGAAAACCTGGCGGCGCTGGTAGCCGGCCTCGCCGACGGCTACGACCACATCCTTGCCGCGCACACCACCACCGGCAAGAACTTCCTGCCCCGGGTGGCGGCTCTCCTGGACGCGCAGATGGTATCCGACATCATCGGTGTCGATGCCCCGGACACGTTCAAGCGCCCGATCTACGCGGGCAACGCCATCGCCACCGTCAGGTCAAGTGACGCCAAGCGGGTGGTCTCGGTGCGTGGCACCGGGTTCGACCCGGCACCGTCGGATGGCGGGTCCGCCGTGATCGAAGCCGTCGATGCGGACCACGACGCGGGCGTGTCGAGCTTCGTCGGCGAGGAGATCGCCAAGTCCGAACGCCCGGAACTCACGTCGGCATCCATTGTCATCTCCGGTGGCCGTGGAATGCAGAGCGGCGACAACTTCACCCTTCTCGAAGGCATCGCCGACAAGCTCGGTGCCGCCATCGGCGCTTCCCGAGCCGCGGTGGATGCGGGCTTCGTGCCCAACGACATGCAGGTGGGCCAGACCGGCAAGATCGTCGCCCCCGACCTTTACATCGCCGTCGGCATCTCGGGTGCGATCCAGCACCTCGCGGGAATGAAGGACTCGAAGGTGATCGTGGCGATCAACAAGGACGAGGACGCGCCCATCTTCCAGGTGGCCGACTACGGCCTCGTCGCCGATCTCTTCGAGGCATTGCCGGAACTCGAAGCCGCCCTCGAGTAGGAATGTTCTGATCAAGCCATCCTTGGCTTGATCGGAAACGCAAAAGCCAGAGCGCGGTTTTTTCGTTCCTCAACGTGCAACGAAGGTTCTACGGGTGCCGCGCGGTGGGCGTACGTTTCGCCGTGTACCAGGTGACCGGCCGGGCGTGGTCCTGGACCTGATCGACCACGTCTAGAACCATGGCGAACAGCGCCATGCGTACGACGACCCCGTTGTCCGTCTGGCGGAAGATCGCGAGGTTCGGATTGGCGTTCAGATCCTCGTCGAGTTCCTGGGCCTGGGCACGGGAGTCCCGGGGGAGGGGATGCATGATGACCGTGTTCGGCTCGCAGTGCTCGGTGTAGATGGCCTCGTTGACGCGGAACAGCCCCCGGTACCGGTCCGCCTCCTCCGGATTGGAGAAGCGTTCCTCCTGGGTCCGCGTGACATAGAGGATATCGACGTGGTGAATGCCTTCTCCGAGGTCATGGTGGACCTCGATGTCGTGGCCGGCGTCCGCCAACACCGAGACGACGTCCGGCGGCGCCTCCAGCCCGGGCGGGGACACCAGATTGACCGAGATCCGTTCGAACAGTGCCAGCAGTTTCAACAGCGAGTGCACTGCCCGCCCGAACTTCAGATCGCCGACCACGGCGATGCGCAAGCCATCCATGCCGCGGCCCTGGCCCCGGATCTCCTGTCGAACCGTGTACAGGTCGAGTAGCGCTTGACTCGGGTGTTCATTGGCACCATCGCCGGCGTTGATGACCGGGACCCGCGATGCGCTGGCGAACTCGGCCACCGACCCCTCCTGGGGGTGACGCATGACGATGACGTCGCTGTAGCCGGACAAGACGCGGGCGGTGTCGTGGAGGGACTCGCCCTTCGCCAGGGCGGATACCTTGACCTCGGTGGTCTCGCGCACATCGCCGCCGAGCCGGTTGAAGGCGCAGCCGAAGGACACCCGCGTGCGGGTGCTCGGCTCGAAGAACATGTTGGACAGAATCGCGCCCTGCAGCACTCGCGTGATTCGCTCGCGGCGGGCGAACGGCTCGAGGGCGTCGGCCACGGCGAACAGCTGATCGATGTCGCCGCGTGCGAACTGATCGACCGAGAGGATGTGGCTGCCGACGAAATCCAAGGTGTGCCCCCTTGGAAGCCGAATTGTAAAGCAAGGTTGGCGGCAGCGGGCTGGTATCATCGCCGCATGGAAACGAGTGGGTCCTGTGGGCATGGCTGACGAGCTCGGCGCGCCAACTCCGGAGCGTCCGACCCTGCCGTTCGCGTTTGCGCGGCGCTTCGGTGTCGTGGTCACCAACGGGTCGGTAGCCACTGGCCCGGTGACCGTGTCGTGCAAGGGCCAGCCGTCGTTGACGACGCTGGCCGAGGTCAAGCGTGTGACCCAACGACCGCTAAGTGTCGAGGTGGTCTCCGAGAACGACTTCGAGCAACTCCTGACAGCGGCCTACGTGCGCGACGGATCCGAGGCCAGGCAGATGGTCGCCGACTTGGGCGAGCATCCGGATCTGGCGAGCCTTGCCGACTCGGTGCCCGAGGCCGAGGGCGAAGACCTCCTCGCGCAGCGCAACGACGCGCCCATCGTGCAACTCATCACCGCCGTGCTGGCCGAGGCGATCCGCAAGGGTGCGTCGGACGTGCACATCGAAACCTTCGAGAAGACCCTGCAGGTGCGTTTCCGGATCGACGGCGTGATGCGCGAGGAAGTCCAGCCGAGGCGGGTACTCGCCCCGCTGCTGGTGTCGCGGGTGAAAGTCATGGCGAAACTCGACATCGCCGAGAAGCGGGTTCCGCAGGACGGTCGGATCACCCTCAAGATCGGCGGCCGCGAAGTGGATGTCCGGGTGTCGACGCTGCCTACGGCCAGCGGCGAACGGGTGGTGTTGCGACTTCTCGACAAGCAGACCGCCGCCTTGGAGCTTCCCAATCTCGGCATGGACGAGGCGACCTTGGAGCGGGTACGGCGGGTCGTCGGCGAGCCCCACGGTATCTTCCTGGTCACCGGACCGACCGGACACGGCAAGACCACGACTCTGTACGCCGCCATGGCCCAGTTGAACCAGGAATCCATCAACATCCTGACCATCGAGAACCCCATCGAATACAGCATTCCGGGGATTGGCCAAACCCAGGTCAACGAGAAGGCGGATATGACCTTCGCCCGGGGTCTGCGCGCCATTCTGCGTCAGGATCCGGATGTCGTGATGGTCGGTGAGATCCGCGACCTCGAAACCGCCCAGACCGCCGTCCACGCCAGCCTCACCGGACACCTGGTAATGTCAACCGTGCACACCAACACCGCCGTGGGCGCAGTGACGCGACTGGTCGATATCGGCGTCGAGCCGTTCCTGATCGCGTCCAGCGTCGTCGGCATACTCGCCCAGCGGCTGGTCCGCGTGCTCTGTCCGATGTGCAAGCGTGTCTCCGAGCCGGATGCCATGGAACGGTTCTTCCTTGGCGATCGCGTCGACGATGCCACTGTCTATCGCCCGACGGGTTGCGACGCATGCGCCGGCACGGGCTTCAAGGGGCGAACAGGAATCTACGAGCTGGTGACCCTGGACGATCATGCGCGAACGTTCATCCACGACCAGGCGTCCGAACAGATCCTTACCGATCACATACGCAAGGACTGCCCGAGCATCTCCGAGGACGGCCGCAACAAGGTCTTGGCGGGCATGACTTCCGTCAACGAGGTCATGCGCGCAGTCAGCCTCACGGATTGACGGCGCGGGCCGACCCACGCGCCAATGGCAGCGTTCGAATACACGGCCATCGATGCCCGGGGCCGGCAGAAGAAGGGCATCGAGGAAGGCGACAGCCCACGCCAGGTTCGCCAGACCCTTCGCGACCGGGGCCTTGTGCCGACGTCGGTGGCGCCCGCGGCCGCGCGGAAACACGACACGAGGGTCGGATCCCGGCAAACACCGGGGCGTTTCCGGCTGCGGCGCACGCTGCCGCCATTGGAACTGGCGCTATTCACCAGGCAGTTCGCCACCCTGGTGGCGGCAGGCCTGCCCGTGGAGGAGTCGCTCTACACGATCGCGCGGCAGTCCGGCAAGAGACACGTGTCGGCACTGGTCATGAACGTCCGCGCCCAGGTCCTGGAAGGCCAGACGCTGGCCACGGCGCTCGGCGAATACCCGAACGTGTTCGCGCCCATGTACCGGTCCACGGTCGCTGCAGGCGAGCAGTCAGGCTACCTCCACGCGGTGCTCGACAACCTGGCGGACCACACCGAGCGGCGCTACGAGTCCCACCGGAACGTGCAGATGGCGCTGTTCTATCCGGTGCTGCTGTTCTTCGTGTCGCTGGCGATCGTCACCGGGCTGATGATCTACGTCGTACCGAACATCGTTGCGGTGTTCGAGACCACCGGCAACGAACTGCCCGCTCTCACCGCCGGTCTGATCGATCTCAGCAACTTCCTGCAGCAGTACTACTGGCTGATCGGCGCCATCGTCGTCGCCCTGTTGGTGCTGGCGCGCTGGCTATTCGCGCAACCCGATTTCCGCTTGGCGTGGCACCGCCGCAAGCTGTCGCTGCCGCTCGTCGGGCGGATCAGCCGGGGCGGCAACGCGGGCCGTTACGCCAGCACGTTGGCGATTCTGACCACCAGCGGCGTACCGCTCGTCGACGCCATGCGGATCGCCACGGAAGTCGTCTCCAACATGTGGTTGAAACGTCGGCTCGCCGATGCGGTCGAAAGGGTCAGTGAGGGCACCAGTTTGCGCGCGGCCCTGGAAGCGGCCGGCCATCTGCCACCCATGTTCCTGCACATGGTCGGCAGCGGCGAGGCGAGCGGCGAACTCGACGCCATGCTGGCCAAGGTCGCCGACTACCAACAACAGGAGCTGACGAGGACCGTGAGTACGCTGGTTCAGCTGTTCCAACCACTGATGATCCTGTTCATGGCGGGATTGATCTTGATGATCGTTCTCGCGATTCTCGTGCCCATACTCAGCATGAACCAACTGCTAACATAGCGTTGTGCTCGCACACCGGGAGGTATCGACTGTGAGCAAGTACCACTGCTCCCCAACCATGAGCCCTGTTTTGCCGCATCGGCGGATCGCTGGTCGAAAAGCATGTCTGCGCGGCATGACCCTGATCGAGATCATGATCGTCGTGGCCATCATCGGCATTCTGCTGGCCGTGGTCGTCCCACCCCTGTTCGGCAGCGAACAGGACGCCAAGCAGACGCTGCAGAAGACGGCGTTGCGCAGTGTCGCCAACGGCTTGGAGATGTACCGGCTGAACAACAACCACTATCCGTCCACCAACCAGGGGCTGGAGGCGCTGGTCAGCCAACCGTCGGGATTCCCGGAGCCCAAGAACTGGCGTGCGGTGTTGCGCCCGTCGCAGCTCTTGGACGTCTGGGGCAACGAGTACGTCTACATAAGCGACGGACCGAGTTTCGAACTGGAGTCCCTCGGTGCCGACGGGCAGGAAGGCGGGGAGGGCTACGACGCCGACATCACCTACGCCGAGTTGTAGCGGGCCAGGAATGAGGCGCGGCATTGCCGGCGGGAGCGGTGGATTCACGCTGATCGAGCTGTTGCTCGTGATCGCCATCATCGGAATCCTGGTCGGGGTGATCGCCGTGGTCGGCTCCTTCGACACCGGCCGGCAACGGGCGGTGCAGAACGAAGCGGAGCGATTGGCACTCGCCGTGGAGCTCGCCCGCAACGAAGCGCTGTACCGAAACGAGGTTTGGGGCCTCGCCGTCGAACGTGACGGCTATCGCTTCCAACGTCTGGCGGACACCAACGAGTCATGGACGGACGTGCAACGCCCACCGTTCTCGACGCGAACGCCCGACGACGACATGTCCTTCGCCGTGGCCACCCCGTTGAAGCCCAGGGCGACCCACCCGGGCGGCCGAACCGCCGAAGAGAATGGCGGTGTTCCGGCGATCGTCATTTACCCGGGTGGGGAGATCACGCCGTTCGAAATCACCGTGGCCGGAAGCGAACAGCTCGAGGGCTGGATCGCCAAGTCCGATGGAGTCCAGCGCACCCGCGCATCCCGGGAAGGGGAGTTGGAAGACACCGACTTCGCCCGCATTGCGGAGCGCGGCATATGACGCGCAGACCACCGTGCCGCGCGTTCACCCTGCTGGAACTCCTGGTGGCATTGGCCGTGCTGGCCCTCGTGTCGATGGCCGTCTTCACCCAGGGCGGCAACACGACCCGGCAACTGCACGACCTGGAGCAGCGCACGCTGGCCCGCTGGGTTGCCGAGAACGAGGTGGCGAAACGGCAACTCGCCCGCCTGGTGGAACCCGAACCGATCCGCACCGGCGTCAGCAGGGATCTCGTCGGCTACGGTGACCGTACTTGGCGCGTGGTCACCGATACGGAGTCGACGGAGTACCCAGACCTGCACCGGCTGGAAATCACGGTTTATGCCGTGGAGGGGGGTAGTGAAGTCGGCCCGGTCGACACCCTGACCACGTTCCTGGGTGAACACTGATGGGCGGCGGGCGTGGTTCATCGCCGCTGCGCCTAGTCCGCGGTCGCCCCCGTCGGGCCGACGGGGGCTTCACGCTGGTGGAGATTCTCACGGCGCTGGCGATCTTCGGCGTGATCGGTGTGATCGCCGTGCGGATTGTCGCTGGCATGATCGACCTCGGCAGCGCCACGCGGGCCCACGCCGAGGCGTTGGCGGATCTGCAACGGGCGATGGGGATCGTCGAACGCGACATCGAACAGCTGACCCAGCGCACGATCCGCGACGAGCTAGGGGATCCCCTGCCGGCGGTGATCGTGACCGGCGTCAGCCTCCTCGAACTGACTCGCATGGGTTGGCAAAACCCGCTCCGGGCACCGCGCGCGGAGTTGCAGCGCGTGGCCTACGTGCTGCGCGACGACAAGCTCGTGCGCCTGTTCTGGCCGGTACTCGACCGAGCGCCGGACACGAAACCGGTGGCGCAGCTACTTCTCGACGGAGTCACCGACGTTCAGTTCGCGGCGTTCGACGAGAACGGCGAGAAGCATGGCCACTGGCCGCTGCCGCCGGAGTCCGAGGACGCGGATGAGCTCCGTCTGGCAGCCATGGAGATGCATCTGTCACTGGAATCCCACGGCCTGATCCAGCGGTTGTGGCTGGTGCCTGAGGGCGCGGAACACGTCGATCCAGAGCCCACGCCACCTGGCTCGGAGGAGGGCGGCGACCCGGGGAGTCGCGGGGATGGTCGGGGCGACGCGACCAATAAACGCGGCGGCGGGTCGTGATGCGTACGCGTAGGCGCGTCCGTGTCTCCCGGGGGGTTGCCTTGATCAGCGTCCTGTTGATCGTCGCCATCGTCACCGTGCTGGCCTACGAGGTCGCCGACCGGCACACCTTCAGCGTGGCCATGAGCCGCCAGACCCTGGATGGCTCCCAGGCGCGGCATTACGCGCTCGGTGGCGAGCTGTATGCGCGGCTGCTGCTCCACGAGGACTGGCTCGACGAGGACACGCGGACCAAGGACACCCTCGAGGATGCCTGGGCGATGCCGGAGGAGACCTTCGAGATCGAGGAAGGTCGCGTCGAGATACGCGTCGTCGATCTCAACTCGGTCTTCAATCTGAATTCGGTCGTCGGTAGCCAGAGCGCGCCGAACGTGCAGCGCTTCAAACGTCTGCTCACCCATCTCGGACTGGACCCGATCGTTGCCGATGCATGGCGGGACTGGATCGACCCTGACGACGAGGTGACCGATGCGGGTGCCGAGGATGCCGACTACCTGCTTCACGACCCGCCCCGGGTAACGGCCAACCAACCCGCTCGGCACGTCTCCGAGTTCCTCGTCCCTGTCCCGCTCGAAGCCGAGGAATTCGCGCAGTTGCAGCCACTCGTGACCGTGCTGCCCACGTCCGCGTTGAAGATCAACGTCAACACAGCCGGCGGTGCCGTTCTCGGCACCGTGGCGCCGAACTTCCCGCTTGCCGAAGCGGAGCTTTTCGCCGGCGAGCGACGGGTTTTCGACCGGGTCGAGGACGTTGTCGCCATGCACGCCCCGTTGGGGGCGAGCGTCGCCGCGCTGTCGGTCAGCAGCGAGTACTTTCGAGTCCAGGTGCGCGTCGAACTGCGCGATTCCCGCGTGGAACTGACATCGTTGCTGCATCGTGATCCAGAGAGCGGAAAACTCACCGTGTTGTCGCGGAATTTCGGTAACCGGTTCCAACCCGCCGCCGCCGATGCGGACGAAGGCTCCGTCTGATGCCTGGACTGTTCCTGCGCTATATGTCGACGGCGAACCCTGCCATGGACGATCCGGATTCCACCGTCGACTGGCTGGTTCGCGACGACGACGGCACCACGGTGGCGCAAGGGCACACACCCATAGGCGCCTTGGCGGAGGCCATCGGGGCCCATGCGGCTTGGGCGGACGACCCGGACAACGTCATCGTGTTCGTGCCGACGGACGATGTTCTCGCGGTGACCTGCGACGTTCCCGGGCGCAACGCCAACCAGATTCGGAGGGCCGTCCCGTACGCCGTGGAGGAGTTCGTCGCCGACGATATCGACACCATGCACGTCGCCTGCGCGGAACTGCGGCGAGGCGAGCCCGTGCGTGCCCTGATCGCCGCCCGCGCGAGGATCGAGGACTGGCTCTCGGGTGTATCGGCGGCGGGTGCCGTGCCTGGCTGCATGACGGCGGATGCCATGGGACTCGACCGGCGTGACGACAGCGTCGTCGCACTCGTCGATGGCGACCGGGTACTGCTACGCGCAGGTGGTGAGATCGCCAGCGTGGATCGGCCCAATCTCGCCACGGCACTCGGTGTCTTGCGCGCCGGAATCGGCGACGCGGCCGGGCTCCACGTGGTCAATGGCGCATTGTCCGACGCAGAGCTTGGCCGCAGCGGATTCGCTGGCGACGAAGTGGAGCAGGTCGCTTTGGACCAATCCCTGCTGGCGCATTTGGCGAGCGAGTTCGATGCCGGGCAGGCGATCAACCTGCTGCAGGGCGACTTCACGGTACGCCGTCGGCCGCGGGGCGTGTGGGGACGGTGGCGACCGGTAGCCGCCGCCGCAGGCGTGTGGCTGGCGATCGGCCTGGGCTTCCTGCTGGCCCAGGGAATATGGGCGAACCACCAGGCCGACAAGCTGCGCGGCGAGGCGGTGGAACTCTACCGGGAGGTCTTCCAGGTTGAACGGGTGGCCGGCAATCCCGCGGACCGGATGCGACGTCAGCTCGGACAAACCCCGTCGGAGGCGCCCGGGTTCCACGACCTGGTGAGCCAGCTCGGACTTGGCCTGCAGGATGTCGCCGGACGGCACGAACTGCGCAGGCTGCAATACTCGGCTCGGCGAGGGCTCGACGCGGAACTCGTGGTCGACGACGACGCCGTGCTGGAAGGGCTCGGTGGAACGCTCCGCGAACAGGGCTTGGACATGGAGCTGTTAACCACGGACTCCGCCCAGGCGGGTGGTCGCATCGGTGCCCGCGTCCGGGTGACACCGCCGGAGTAGAGATGGCCGGATTGGTTGATACGTTGCTCAACAGTTGGCGTTCCTCGCCTGCCGTACGCCGTTACCAAGCGCTTTCGTCACGTGAACGGGCTCTCGTAAACGTGTTGGTGGCAACCGTCGTGGCCGCGGTTGGCTACTCCTTGGTGGCCTCGCTGGTGGACTTCCGGCAGCTCGCCGTGGCGCGCTACCTCGAGGAGGAGACCGACCTGGCATGGATGCAGGACAACCGCAAAAAGGTGGGCGTCGGCCAAGGGCAGGGTGCAACACGCTCCGACACGCTGTTGTCGACAGTCGTCCGCACCACGGCGATCGAGTTCGGCTTCCAGCCGCGACGCACGCAGACAGAAGGAGACGGCGTTGGCGTAAGGATCGAGGCCGAGGCCTTCGACAAGGTCCTACGCTGGGCCTACGCGTTGGAATCGCGTCACGGCGTCGAGATCACCAACGCCGACATCGACGTGCATAGTCCGGGTAAGGTCAACGCGCGCTTCAGTTTGCGCTGAGCCTACCGCTACGCGCCCAAAGATCGTCCGCCCGGGACACGGGCAACGGACGCAGGGGCTCGCGAGGTGTGAAGAGAGTTTGGTAGGTGGCCGATTCCACGGGGGAAACACGACCTCGATCGGTGCTACGAAAAACCCGTCTCGGACCTTTAATTTAACATAATATACATTATGCGAACTTTTGGATGGGCCTCGGTCCAGCGAAGGAGACCCCTCCAAGCAGTCCAGCTCGATCACTAGGGAAGGTCTGATTAAGACCTTCCCTAGCGCGGCACAGGGATGTGCCGCCAAATTCAAGGACGCAAGGAGTTGAATTTGCACGCAAAAAAAGACCGCGCTCTTGTTTTTGCGTTCTGATCAAGCCAGGGATGGCTTGATCAGAGCATTCCTAGCGTTCGGCTGGCGTGCGTTCAATGCCCCCGTTAGCACTGAATTTATGACAATTAGTCCCGCTGGACGTCATCCAGAAGCGCCTTGCCAACCACCTTCAGCGCGAGGGTCTCCTCCGCGCCTTCGAAGATCGACAGCACCCGCGCATCGACGAAGTAGCGGCTGACGTCGCTTTCCTCCGCATAGCCCATGCCGCCGTGAATCTGCATCGCTTCACGTGTCACCCATTCCGCCGTCTTGCAGGCGACGAGCTTGACCAGGCTCGCGTCCAACTGGCCATTCCCGGCGTCCATGCGGCGGGCGGCGGCGTACGAGAACTGCTGACAGGCGGTGATGGCGGCCTGCATCCTGGCAAGCTTCTGCAGGGTCAGTGGGTAGCTCACCACCGGACGATCGAACACCACCCGCTGTTCGGCATATTCAAGGGCGCGGTCGAAGGCCGCGCGCATCAGACCGCTCGCCCGGGCCGCGGTCTGCAGTCGACCACCCGAGAATCCCCGCATGGTGTAGTAGAAGCCCCTACCCCGCCCGCCGGACTCGCCTACGAGCGCGTCGTCGGGGACGACGAAGCCGTCGAAGAAGAGCTCGAAGGAGTGCATGCCGCGGTAGCCGATCGTCGGAATCGCCCGCCCCGTCAGCCGACCGCCCAGGGGACTGTCGTAGGTGAACTCGTGTCCGTCATGGGCGGGTTTCTCGACGACGAAGAGCGACAACCGCCGGTGCGGCGGTGACGCGTCCGGGTCCGTTCGCGCCAACACCAGGATCGCGCCGGCCTTGCCGGCGAACGTGCACCAAGTCTTGGCACCACTCAGGGCCCAGCCGTTCGCTTGCAGAGCGGGCGTTGCCCGAAGCGCGACCGACGCCACGTCCGAACCCGTCCCCGGTTCGGTGACGGAGATGGCGACCAGCGGCTCGCCGCGCGCCATGCCGGGGAGCCAACGGGCCTTCTGCGTCTCGGTGCCACCCTCCAACAAGGCGCGTGCCATGATCTCTGGGCGTGTGATCAGGCTCCCGGCGGCGCCCAGGGAACCTCTCGAGAGTTCCTCGGTGACCACCACCATGCCGAGGCTGTCCTCGTGGTCGTCCGGTTTCAGACCCCCGTAGCGTTCCGGCACCGACAGTCCGAAGCAGCCGAGTTCTCGCAGCCCGTCGATGATCTCGTCCGGGATCATCCGGTCTTCCCGGTGAATGGACTCCGCCACCGGCGCCACCCGGTCTTCGGCAAACTGGCGAAAGGCTTCCCGCATGAGCGACTTCTCGTCGCCGAGATGATCCACGGCTGCCCGACCCTGCCGCGCCCGGATGGTCTCACCCAGCGTCGCCAAGGCGGCTGGCTTCAAGTACTCGTCGGCGAATGCCGTTGTGTCGTCACCGAAGGCGGACAGATTCAGGCCGAATGCCGAAGGTCTCGCACGCAACCGATTGTTAATATTGGCCACGGTGTCAGCACAGAAGACGTGTGCGAGGGACGCCTTGAAGGCCGCCTCGTCGCCGGCGGCGGGCTGCACGGCGTAGTCGAGCATGGTTCGTGCGGTCTCGAGTTCCGCCCAGGAGAAGGCCAGGTCGTAGACCTCCATCTGCACCTCGTCCACGTCTCTGCCCGCCAGATGCGCCCTGCTCCGCTCCACCAGCGCCGCGGTCGCGTCGACGACGCGTCGTGTTCGATCCATTGGTTTCCGCTGCACCGCCAACAATGCTGTAATGGCCGATTCTACCGCCAAGGCGTGCAGACGCCGGAAGCACTAGCCACATGTACCCACCGAGTTCATCATGACTGAAATACCCGACCTCAACGTCGTTGCCACGGGTTTGCGTTTCCCGGAAGGGCCCGTGGCCATGGACGACGGCTCCGTGCTCCTCGTCGAGATCGCCCGCGGAACCCTGTCCCGGGTGACACCCGAAGGCCACATCGAGGTGGTCGCCCAGACCGGCGGTGGCCCCAATGGCGCCGCCATCGGCCCGGATGGCAAGTGCTATGTCTGCAACAACGGTGGGTTTGAATGGGTCGAGCGCCGCGGTCGCACCTATCCGGGCGATCAGGCCAGCGACTACCGTACCGGCCGCATCGAGCGCGTCGACCTCGACACCGGTAACGTGGAGGTGCTCTACGAGTCCGCCGGCGACGTACCGCTGCGCGGCCCCAACGATATCGTCTTCGACGCCACAGGCGGTTTCTGGTTCACGGACCACGGCAAGACCCGGCCCCGCGAGCGCGACCGTACGGGCGTGTTCTACGCCAAGGCGGATAGTTCGCACATCGAGGAGGTCATCTTTCCGCTGGAGGCGCCCAACGGCATCGGCTTGTCGCCTGACGAGAACGAACTCTACGTCGCGGAAACGCCGACCGGCCACCTTTGGGCGTTCCCCTTGGCGGGACCCGGACGACTCGGGGGTGAGCGCGCCGACCGTCCGGATGGCGGTCGTCTCGTCCGCGGTCGCGAAGGCTACTTCATGTTCGATTCCCTGGCCGTGGATGCCGAAGGAAACATCTGCGTCGCGACGCTGATCGAGGGCGGCATCACGGTCCTTTCGCCAGCCGGTGGCGAACCCGGGTTCGTGCCGATGCCCGATCGCCTGACAACCAACATCTGCTTCGGCGGCGCGGACTTGGCGACGGCGTACATCACTCTCTCCGCGACGGGCCAGCTCGTGTCGATGCCCTGGGCGACCGCCGGACTGCCGCTCAACTTTCTCAACAGGTAGGTCGGTGCCCACTTGGCTCAAGCTGGGGCTGGTCGCTGCAACCCTGTGCGTGTGGTTGGTGGCGACCGCCGCCGAACGCGTGCACATCGTGATTCCCGCGGGCCCGGGTGGGGGGCTCGACGGCACGGCACGCGAGTCCGGGCGCGTCCTGGTTGAACTCGGCGAAGTCGAGCGCATGTCCTTCGAGAACGTCTCGGGCGGCGGCGGTGGCCGGGCCATGGCGTACTTCCTCGACAACGCGGGTCGCTTCGATGCACCACTGCTAGTGAACTCGACGCCGTTGCTGGTCCGCAGCCTGCAGGGCGTCTTTCCCTACGGCCACCGCGACCTGACACCCGTTGCCGCGCTGGTCGCGGACTACGGCGTATTCGTGGTCCGCGCCGACGACGCTCGGGCGGACTGGGACGCCGTGCTGGACAGCCTCGGAACGAATCCCCGTGCCGTGACGGTCGGCGGCGGATCGACGCGGGGCAGCCTCGACCACATCGTCCTGGCGATGGCGCTCCGGGCAGCGCAAATCGACCCGTTGGGAGTCCGCTACCTTCCCTACGACGGCGGTGGCAAAGCCATGCTCGCATTGCTCGGCGGCGAGGTCGATCTGCTGTCGACGGGACTCGGCGAAACCATGGCGTTCATCAAAGCCGGCGAGGTCCGTGCCCTTGCCGTCACCTCGGCGCGCCGGATTCCAGCCATCGCCGAGACCCCGACGCTGACCGAACTGGGCCATTCGCTGGTCTTCGCCAACTGGCGCGGTCTCTTCGGCCCGCCTGACATGCCGGCCGCCGTGCTCGAGGAACACCTCGAACGTCTGGACGCAATGCGCGGTTCGGGTGCGTGGCAGGCGGTTTTGGAACGCCGCGGCTGGGACGGACTAGATACCTCCGGCGACGACTTCGCGGCATTCCTCGACGCGCAGGAGGCCGAACTCCGGGAGATCATGGAGGCACTCGGCTTCGTGCAGTCGAGGCCGGCGCGGTGATACGGCGGTTGCCGTCCCTGCTGCTGGCGGCCTTCGCCGGCATCTATCTCTGGCAGGCCTTGGCGATACCGCTCGACCCGTGGTCGGCGTCGGAGTCCATCAACGCCCGTACCCTGCCGATCACATACGCCGTGCTGCTGCTACTCGTCGCCTTGGGCCTGGGCATCCGCCCTGCCCCGTCGAGCGAGACCGGATCGACCCACTCGGCGCCTGGTTGGCGACAGCTCGCCAGCCACGCCGTGGTGATCGTCGCCTTCGGTCTGTTGATCCCCCACGCGGGTCTATGGGTGTCCCTTGCGGGCCTGTTGGTGGCGTGCCTGCTCATCGCCGGTGAACGCCGTCCCCTGGTGCTGATGCTCGCGCCACTCGGTACCGCCCTCCTCGCCTGGTTTCTGCTCGTCTTTGCTCTCGGTGTCTACATAGACCCGGGCCGTTGGTTTTCCTGACGTGGGCGCGTGGGAGGGCATTGCCACCGGTCTCGCCACCGCCTTCAACCCGGCCAACCTCGTCTGGGTCGTCGCCGGCTGCCTGGCCGGCACGTTCATCGGCATGATGCCCGGACTCGGGCCGATCACCGCCATCGCCTTGATGATCCCGGTGAGCTACTCGCTCGACCCGGCGGCGGGACTCATCATGATGGCCGGGGTGTACTACGGCGCGGTCTTCGGCGGTTCCACGTCGTCCATCCTGATAAACGCCCCGGGTGTCGCATCCACGGTGGCGACCTCGTTCGACGGCTACCCGATGGCACGAAGGGGCCAGGCGGGGCGGGCGCTTGCCTTGGCGGCCCACGCATCCTTCGCCGGTGGCACCATCGGCGCGGTGGCGCTGTTGGTGTTCGCCCCGGCGTTGGCGGCACTCGCCAAGGAGTTTCAGTCCCCCGAATACGCCCTGATGCTGGTGTTCGCCCTGTCGAGCATCGCCGCGTTCGCCGATCGCGGCCAGGTGCTGCGCTCGCTTGCCGCCGCGCTTGTCGGCTTGATGCTGGGCACGGTGGGCACAGACCAGTCCGCCGGGGTGCAACGGTTCACGTTCGGTCGCCTGGATCTGACCGACGGCTTGAGTTTCGTCCTGGTCGCCATGGCAACCTTCGCCCTGGCCGAGGCGTTCCGCATGGTCCTCGCCGGAGATGGAGACGCGCCGACGCCACGGGTCGCCCACGCCCGTCTGCATCCCGGCGACCCCAAGGCGATCGCACCCACGGTGGCGCGCAGCTCGGTGCTGGGCTTCCTGGTCGGTGTGCTCCCCGGCGCGGGAGCGACGCTGGCGAGCTTCTTTTCGTACGAGTTCCAGAAACGTTTCCGCCGTTGGGATGGCGTCGACGATGCCCGCGGCGTGGCCGCCCCCGAGGCCGCCAACAATGCCGCCTGCACGGGTTCGTTCGTCCCCCTGCTGACACTCGGCATACCGGGGTCGGGCACCACGGCTGTGCTCCTCGGCGTCATGCTGAGCTACGGCGTGCAGCCGGGGCCGCGACTGCTCGAGGTCGAACCTGCCATGTTCTGGGGCGTGATCGTTTCCATGTACATCGGCAACCTGGTGCTGCTCGCGCTCAACCTGCCGCTCATCCCCTACCTGTCGCGCATCATCCACCTGCGTCGGCGGGTGCTCGTTCCGTTCGTTATCGCGTTCTCGCTGCTCGGCGTTTACCTGACCTCTCTCAACGCCTTCGACATCCACCTCATGCTCGGCTTCGCGTTGGCGGGCGTGGTGCTCAGGCTCGCGGGCTTTCCGCTCGCGCCACTGCTCCTCGGCTTCATCCTGAGCGGCATGCTGGAAGACAACCTGCGGCGCACGATGCTCCTCGCGGACGGTTCGCTCGCGTTCTTCCTCGACCGTCCCGTCAGCCTGGGTCTTGCCGCATTGTGTGCCCTGGTTTGGCTCGCTCCGCTGCGGAGGCTCGCCGCAAAAGCGCGAAAGACCGATGGATCCCCTGCATAATGCACGGCTTTGCGCACTGGGCGCACGGGGGGGGAAAATGACCATTTTGCGGGACATCCGCGTGCTGGATTTCGGCCGCTACATCGCCGGCCCATTCTGCGGAGCGTTGCTCGGCGACCTCGGCGCCGACGTGATCCGCATCGAGAAGGTGGACGGTAGCGAAGATCGGTACACGGCACCGGTGACCGAGGATCGCCAGGGAAGTGGTTATCTCGCGCTGAACCGTAACAAGCGCGGGTTCACGCTCAATCCCCGCAAGCCCCAGGGCCAGGAGATCCTGCGGCGCCTGGTCGCCACGGCGGACGTGGTGATCGCCAACCTGCCGCCGGACACGTTGAAGTCCATGGGTCTCGACTACGACAGTCTGACGGCCATCAAGCCGGACATCATCCTGACCACGACGACGGCGTTCGGGGCCAGCGGGCCCTACGGGACGCGTGTCGGATTCGACGGCGTGGCGCAGGCCATGTCCGGCAACATGCACCTCACGGGCCATCACGACGAGCCCATGAAGAGCTATGTGCCCTACGTCGACTATACGACCGCGTCTCTGAACACCATGGCGACACTGGCCGCGATCATCCACCGCATGAATACAGGCAAGGGGCAGCAGGTCCAAGGCTGCCTGCTGGCATCCGCGCTCACCGTCGCGAACGGCACGCTGATCGAGCAAGCGATTCTCGACAAGAACCGCATCGCCACCGGCAACCGCGGCCAGACGGCGGCGCCGATAGACGCCTTCAAGACCCGCGACGGCTGGATCCTGGTGCAGGTGGTCGGCAATCCGCTCTACGAGCGCTGGGCCAGGCTCATGGGCGAACCGCACTGGTTGAGCGATCCGCGCTACGCCACCGACGAGGCCCGGGGCGACAATGCCATCGACATCAGCGAGCGAATGAGCAAATGGACGGCTGAGAGGTCGACCGCCGAGGCCATGGCCGAACTCGCCGAGGCGCGGATTCCCTGCGGTGAAGTGTTGACGCCGGCCGAAGCACTCGCCAACGAGCAGGTCGTCGACCAGCGGTTCCTCGAGCCGACGCCCTACCCCGGCCTGACCAAGCCCGCACCCGTTGGACGCATGCCGGTCGAGTTCTCCGGGACGGATACCGGAATCCGACGCCGCGCGCCGACCCTGGGCGAGCACACCGAGGAGATTCTTCGCGAACTCGGCTATGGCGATGCCGACATCGAGGATCTACGCGCCCAACGGGTGGTGTGACGGGCACCAATCGGACCGCCGAGGCTGTGGAAAACTCTGTGAGTTAATCAGGCCATGCTGCAGTCCACGCTGCACCTGCCTTGACGCTGTTGCGGCAAGGCAGGATATTTATCTAACTTATTCAATAAGTTACAAGGGTATTTTTGCGCCATACCGGCATTTGCCGCGCAACTAATGGCTTTATCGAGTCCCGAGGGAATGTGTACAACCCGGCATCGAGCGGCTATTCACTCGTGCGGTGCTCGGGGATATAGAGCCGATCCACGACCCGTTCGACATTGGGCACCAGCGACGCGATCTCGAGGGCGCGTTTACGCTCCGCTTCCGACCTGACCTCGCCCATCAGTCCAACGACCCCGCGGTTCACTTCGACGTTGATGCGCATGCCGCGCACGTCCGGATCGCCGATCAAGCGCTTTTTCACCAGCAGTTGAATGGTCGCATCGTCGGTGAATTGGCCGACGGTTCGGGACTCTGCACCTTCGGCGTAGTTCTGGCACGCGCCCAGCGCCGAAACCAACAAAAGCGCCAAGGCCGTGCTGGCGCACCACCCCACCCTCTCGCCGAACCGCTTACTGAACCGACCCAAGGAGGTTGACCTCGCCGATCCAGTGCCTCCATTCGCTTCGTGCATGGTCTTCATTGCTTCGCCTCGTCCGTGAGACCTCCTCGAAGTTTGCCGCCGACCGTCGCCCAGCACAACACCCGTGTCATACCCCCGTGTCATACCCGGCGTGACCGGATGACGTATTGTTGTCCCCTGCTCCATGGACGCGTTGAGGTCCGGGCTAGTCATGAACGTAACGATCTTCGGCAGCGGCTACGTCGGGTTGGTAACGGGTGCCTGCTTCGCCGAGATGGGCAACGAGGTGGTCTGCGTCGATGTCGACGCGGCCAAGATCGCCGAACTGCGTCGAGGCGAGGTGCCGATCTTCGAACCCGGCCTCGAACCGATGGTACGCGCGAACCTCGCGGCCGGACGTCTCCGATTCACCACGTCGGCCGCCGATGGCGTCGATCACGGCACCGTGCTCATAATCGCCGTGGGAACGCCCTCCGACGAGGACGGATCCGCCGACTTGGGCCACGTGCTCGCGGTCGCCGAGACCATCGGTCGGCACATGACCCGACCCGCTGTGATCGTCGACAAGTCCACGGTTCCCGTGGGTACCGCGGATCGAGTGCGGGAGTCCGTTGCCACATGCCTCCGCCAACGCGGCCTGGAAATCTCCTTTTCGGTCCTCGCCAACCCCGAGTTCCTGAAGGAAGGTGCCGCGGTGTCGGACTTCATGAAGCCCGACCGGGTGGTCATCGGCAGCGACGATCCCGAGGCGGCGCAGCTTGTCGAGCGCCTGTACGCCCCCTTCGGTCGGAACCGCGACAAGATCATGCACATGGACGTCCGCTCCGCCGAACTCACCAAGTACGCCGCCAACGTCATGTTGGCGACGCGCATTAGCCTGATGAACGAGTTCGCGAACCTCGCCGACCACTTGGGCGCGGATATCGAGGCTGTGCGTCAGGGCATCGGCGCCGATCCCCGGATCGGCTACCAGTTCATCTATCCGGGATGCGGCTACGGCGGGTCGTGCTTTCCGAAGGACGTCCGCGCGTTGGCCCGGATGGCCGCCGATGTGGGCTTCGACGCCGAGATCACGCGCGGCGTCGAGGCGGTCAACGAACGCCAGAAGCGGATCTTGGTGGACAAGATCAACGCCTACTTCGGCGGTGACCTGCGTGGACGCACCCTCGCGCTCTGGGGTCTCGCCTTCAAGCCCAATACGGACGACATGCGCGAGGCGCCTAGCCGCACGGTCATCGAGGCATGCCTCGCCGCCGGAGCAACGATCCGCGCCTACGATCCGCAGGCCCGCAACCAAGCGGAACGCCTATACGCCTCGTCTCCAGGCGTCACGCTGTGCGACGGACGCGACGACGCGCTCGCCGGTGCCGACGCCCTGGTGGTTGTCACGGAATGGAATGAATTTCGCAGTCCTGACTTCAATACCGTTGGCGACCTTTTGAAGAACAGGGTTATTTTCGACGGTCGAAACCTCTACGACCCGGCGGTGCTCGCGCGGAACGGTTTTCACCACATCGCCATCGGACGCGGCAACGCGCGTGCCGGCTAGCCGCCCTCGATCCGCTCCATGAAGAAGACCTCGCTTCCCGGTGCGATGGGCTCCAGCCAGGCGTCCTGGTAGATCTGTCCATTGATCGCCACGGCGGTCTTAGTCAACACCTCTTCGATGCCGGGCCACTTGGCTTCCAGTGCCCGGACGAGACCGCGGTAGTTGCCGCACTCGACCTCGATCTCGCGCACACCGTTGGTGTTCGCCGTGAGATGGTCGGGAAAGACGACCTTCACCGTCTGCATCGCGATTCCGCTCCTTCAAGAACGCCGCGGGATTCTATCGCACGAGCCGCAACAACAGCAGACCCGCCGGATCACGACGGGCATCGAGCGCCGCCACGACGTGAACCGCTCTGTCGTCGTAACGATAGCCTATCCGCCATGGACCTTCGACCAGCTCGCGATAGACAACGACATCGATGGCCCCGAGAACCCCGTGTTGGAACTACGCGGAAAACAACTGAGGTGGTCAACTTTTGCGAACGTTGGGTGAAGTTCTCCGTAGGCCCACTTGCCGGTCTGCTTGTCCACCGCCCGCGGCGCGGGCCGCACCGGCGGACCACTGCACATCCGCGACTGACCCCGTACGACTCGAACCCGGAATGGGGTGAGAGAGGTATCGCGTGTTGTCCCGAACACCCCTAGTTTGGACGCAGTCATTGAACTGTGAACCATCGGGAGACATCCACACCGGCCCGGTGGGCAGCGCGAAAAAGCGCTTCTTCCTGGGTGTAATCGGAAGGTAGTGGAGGCGGCAACGTAGCATGCAAGAACGACCCATCGTCGAGTCCCACGGTTACTCCTTGCGCTGGAGGCTGATATCCGGGTTTGATGGCGGGCAGGGGAAGCGCCTCAATCCAGTCGAACGCCTCCTCCCGCACTGATCGGCACATATGTGCTTTCCAATAGATGCGCACGTTGAAAACGTCTCGGTCTTCGACGAGCCGCTGATAATTCTCTTGAGGGTCGCCATCATACGAAGCGACCCTTCCGTGAATGCTCTTGAGTTCGTCCTCCAGAGCCCTCTCAAGGTCTTCAATATTCACAAGTGTCCGTGTGCACAGGCGCTGAAGCAGGGCTAGTCGGACCATGGACTCCGCAGCGCAGACTTGGTAGTGGTCTGGGCGAACGGCCGGTCGCCCGTCCGTCTCATCCGGTGGAACGTGGCACGCCATGTCGCTGAACGCTGCGGCCACCGCACGTCGGTCGGCTGCCGGGTCTTGAAGTGCTAGACGCCATTCGTCGTCGAGTTCAAACCGGTTCAGGGCTTCCAAGCACTTCCCCCCGAGGTTCCACCAAGTGTCGGGTCTCGGTGGCCAGGGACAACCGGCTTCCCGGGCGACTTCCGCAAGTTCTCTGTCTGTTGGCTGTCTCTCACGCTCCCCATCTTCCGGGGGCGGTACCTCTTCGACCTCCATAGCGGTAGTCGGGGCATCCATCGTTCTGTCCCTGACCACGGTCGCCGCAGGTACCTTCGCGGATACCGTCGTTTCCGAGGCGGGTGTTTCCTGCGTCGGCCAATACGAGACTCCGACCGCAATGACCAGCACAGCCGCGGGGAGAAGGAGCCACCATCGGCGATGGCTGACAGTCAGTTGCTCCTTGTGCATCCGAGCGAGTCCTTGTTCGATCCATTGTGATTGTCGAAGCTCGTTCCGGAGGTGTAGGAGTCGACGCCGTAAGCGTCCCTGAATGCAGGTATGGTCTCTTGTATAATGTAGCGATTGCCGCCCTCGCGTGTAGCGTCGAAACCGCTGTCTCGTAGGATTCCTGCATATTCCTCATTCGTCCACGGATTGCACCCGTACGTTTCGAACGTCTTCACGTGAAGGTTTGACTCGAGGTTGTCTCGGTCGAAATAAATGATGTGTCTCCCAACTCGTCTGCAGCCAGCTGCACCTAGTGCACCCTGCATGTAGGGGTGTTGCGCGAGCTCGGTTTCAAAGTCGGCATACCTGAATTCGACATTGGACCAGTATTGGTGAACGACCGAGGTAGCAGGATTCACGACACAGGCCTCAAGCTTGTCCGTGAGGTCCTCAACATTGCTGTCGAGTTGCTCTCCGTAGTTGCTGGCCGAACTGCCCTCCTCGCTCCCGCCGCCACCTCCCCCGCTGCCGGCGAATTCCGCACATTCCTCGGGGCGGGAGACCACAGCTCCCGTATACGGACAGGACACGATTGAGGACATCCAGCCACCAGCCATGCAGACCGAATGATACGGATTTCGCGCACAGAACTGCTGCAATGTGACGCTTGGTGATGGTGGGCGCCCACCGGTTACGTAGACGAGCTCTGGTTCATGGGGCGGCGCCACATCACCGTGCACCGTCGGCGGTGCATTGGCGGCGAGAAGGACAAGAATGGTTGCGAATAGACTCCCAGTCGCGGCCGATACGCGCGGCGTCGTTGCGCCGCGCGGTGGTTCGGAAAGGAGGGCTACTCGCCGCCCCCCTCCTCGTCGATTGCTTCCAGCACCCTCGGGGGTGACAGCGGCAGGTCGTCGATGCGGAATCCGAGTTGGTCGCGGACCGCCAGTTCGATATCGAGCGAGCATTCGTCGGTGGCTCCGGGCTCGACGCCGTAGCCAAACCGTCGCCGCACGACGCGCCAAGGTTCCGGCGTTCCGGTCGCTGCGGACTTACCTCAACTCCCTTGCTCCCCGCCTAATTCTCACGCGTCCAACCGCGAGACACAATCCACTCTGCCTTGGCAGATGCCTGACTAAGCACCTCAGGCGAGTAGCGACTCAAGTCCAACCGAATACGGTGCGCTGGTATGCCTTGCCGTAACGCGTGTTTCGCTGCGGCAATTTCGTACGCTAGCTGCTCGTGTGTGCCGCCGTGATATCTCCTTGCGAGGTTTGCGTAAGCCCGTCCAACATCGAACTGAGCCAACGCGTTTATGTGAGCCGCGTCACCCAAGTAGTAGGCTTGGGCCCACTCGCTACCAAGTCGAGCCGCAGCGGCCATCAATTCGAATGTCTGTCCATGGGGGAAGCGCCTCTCGTCCTGCGAGTCAGCCGATGGGGACATCAACGCTCCGATGAATACCAAGGCTTCGGCAGGTACAGTTCGACACTTGGACAATCTCCACGATAGCCAATACCACTGGTCTTCGAGACCCTCTCGACGCCTGTAGTAGTCCGCTTGGTCCAGTGCTTCCCTATCGAGTCTGGCGATCTCGAAATCCCACTCGCGCTCCAAATCCGTGATGTCCCTCGTTGCATCGTCGCGAAGTGCTGCAATGCACGTCTGATGGAGCACTGCCAGCGTCGCAATCTCGTCGGCCGCGCAGCTTGACCTCAGGTCGTTGCGGATTCGACCGTTGGGTATGTGACACTCTCGATCGCTCAGTGCTATTGCGCTAGCGACTCGTGTGTCCTTCGGACTCGAGAACACTTCTCGCCACGTGAGCGGCTTCGAAACGGCGAGAATCGGTTCAGGTCGCCACCTATCCGCAGGCTCGTCGAGGTATCGAACTTCCAATGTGGCGAAGCATTCAGGCGTCGAATCAAAGACCGAGTGACAGGAGTCGGCAACATTCAACTCGTGCGCACCCGTGCTCTCTTCAATTGACAGTTCATTGTGCCGGTGTGCCAGTCGTTCGTCCGACACTTGTCGGTCTGCCGTCGCCTCATCAGGAGGCGCAGGTTCGTGGCGTTCCTCGAGACTCTCGACCGTGAACCATGCCGCGAGGAGCAGTACAACGAACAGTGATGGCCAGCTAATCCACTTTACGACTGTGGTAGACAATTGGGGCTCCCGTCCCGATCATGTCGGTACGTTGGATGCTGGTAGTCGTAGGCGCCAAACGTATCGTAGTAGTGGATGTTCGCTCGACGATCAGTGTGTTGTTCATCTGATCGCCCGCAGCCACATTGCACCATGTCGAGTACATGGTAGGTTTCATGTATCAACGTACCAGCGAATACCTGCCAATGCGATATCGGGATGCCCCCATTTCGCCAATTGGTAACTTCCTCGTCTATGGCTTTCTTGTCTATCACCATGTGTATGTCACCGGTTGCGGGATCCTTGTAGGCATGACCTAAGGGACCTTTCGCATCACCGAAACCTGTATGGACTACAGGGCGCATATTGAACGGTAAGGAATTCAATGTGGTCTCTAGCAACGAGAACACACTCCGATGGCCTGGCGTCACGGGATCGGCGGCACAGGACTCGACGGTTTCGGAATCTGCGGCGAAGTCTCCGAGTGTCGATGAATCTGTCGTCTCACTCTCATCTTCGTCGTCCGAAGCGCACGCTCCACTAACGCCGAGTCTTGTGTCCGCGCAGGCAACACCTCCGCCTCCCCCGCCACCGCTGAATTCCGGACATTCCTCGGGGCGGGAGACCACAGCTCCCGTGTACGGACAGGACACGATTGAGGACATCAGCCACCAGCCATGCAGGCCGAATGATACGGGTTTAGCGCACAGAACTGCTGCAATGTGATGCCTGGTGATGGTGGGCGCACCCCGGTTACGTAGACGAGCTCTGGTTCATGGGGCGGTGCCACATCACCGCGCACCGTCGGCGGTGCATTGGCGGCGAGAAGGACAAGCGCGGTCGCGAAAAGACTCCCAGTCGCGCCCGAAACGCGCGGCGTCGTGGCGCCGCGCGGTGGTTCGGAAGGAGAGCTACTCGCCATCCCCCTGCTCGTCGATCGCCTCCAGCACCCTCGGGGGTGACAGCGGCAGGTCGTCGATGCGGAATCCGAGTTGGTCGCGGACCGCGTTCGATACCGCTGCCAGCGGGGCCACGATCGGGGTCTCGCCGACGCCGCGCACGCCGTAGGGGTGGAACGGGTTGGGCACTTCGATGATCTGGGTGTCGATCATCGGCATGTCCGAGGCCACCGGCACCCGGTAGTCCAGGAAGCCGGCGTTCTCCATGACGCCGTCGTCGTTGTAGATGTACTCCTCGTTCAACGCCCAGCCGATGCCCTGCACCGCGCCGCCCTGCATCTGCCCTTCGACGTAGGCCGGGTGGATGGCCCGGCCCGCGTCCTGGACGGCGGTGAAGCTCAGGATGTCGACCTTGCCGGTTTCCTTGTCCACCTTGGCGTCCGTGAAGTTGCAGGAGAACGACGCACCCGCGCCCTGGGCGTTGAGACTCGCCCGGCCCAGCAGTGGTCCGCCGGTGCGGCCGGCGCCGGCGCGGCTCATAGCCGCGTTGCGATGTCGGCCAGCGACAGCGGCTTCACGTCGGCGTTGACGCCGGGCTTGGGAACGGCTTCGCCGTCGACCCAGTCCACCTGCTCCTCGTCGAGGTCCCAGGTGAGCGCCGCGCGCTGCCTGCACTGGGCGATGAAGTACCCCCATCGACCAGAGGGCGACCGGCGCGACAGCGACGGGCGTCGGCTGTTCGGTGGGAGGCGGATGGGTTGGGCCATCAGCGTAGCGATGGGGCGCTCGCAAGCCTGGATCACGGCCATGCCGGTGGCGAACGTCGTGCGGCTGCCGCCGGTGACGTTGCAGAACCCGGTGGCCTCGGTGTCGCCCACGTGGGCCTTGACCCGCTCGTACGGGACACCCAGTGTCTCGGCGGCCATGAGCGCCATACCGGACGGCCCGACATCTGGGACATCTTCGCGGCCAGCGGCTCCAGGTAGATGGTGGTCTTGCCGCCGAATCCGCCGCCGATCTCGGACGGGATGACCTTGATGTTTCCGACACTCTCGCCGAGCACCTGGGCGGTCAGCGAACGCACGTCGAAGTGGGCCTGGTTGCCGGACCACAGGCTAGCTCACCTCCGGGTAGTAAGATAGGTGAGATGCCCGTCATGTACCTGCAGGCCCCCCACAAAATCGCCGGTCCCACAGCCAGCGTCCGCCTCAACTCGAAACTCGGGCTCGCCATGGATTCCGACCCTCGACAGATCGAACACGTCATAGTAACGCTGCGAATTCTGACCCCGACCCACCACGTGGTAGAGCATTAACCGGTCGCCACGAAATCCGAATCCCCCGACCCATCCCACATCGTCTACCGTCGCATCCGCATCCAGCACGTTCCTGAGCCTAGCGAGGGCTGCGACGTCGTACGCGTGGCCGATGTAGTCGACCCGTCTTCCCGGGTACGTCTTGCCCTGAAGGGTGGGTGGCACGGCCAAGCTAAGATCCTCGCGAGTCGGAAATGCAAACACGATGTCACCAGTATCAGCGTTTAGTGCCCAGACGCGACCCCCATCCTGAATGGCCAGCCAGTCGCCGTTGTTGGACAAGACCATGCCACCCAGGAGACTACCCGGGATCGTCTGCGACCATTCGTCTGTGCGTTGTGGCCCGCCAGGTTCGCCATAGTGCTCATACCGGGTTTTCACGACCTCGAACTCCTGTCTGTCCGCCGTACGCCGATCAACAAGGTAGTACGCGACTTCGCTGGACTCGAAATAGACTCGATCCTTGACCGGCCGAAGCGCTCCCCCTGTGAGGGTGCGTTCCACACGCACCTGCTGCGCATCGAGGAGGTTCGCCGATGCACCCGGGCGGCGGGGTATGTCGACTGATTCAATCCTGACCACGCGGGCAGGTCCCCCGTCGGTCGGATAGAACCAGTAGTCCCCCTTGGCGTGTCCTCCAGTTCCTGAGGCGGCCAGAACATGACCTCCGCACCGTCAGTCGAATAGAACTAGACGTAGGACACCTCGTAGGCATCACGCGAACTGAACTCGACGCCGAGATCGTGGTGATGTTCCTCCCCAGCGTCGAGATCCCGCACCACCAGTCGTGACGCTCCCCCCGCCAAGGGCTCGATGACGTAGAAGGACGAACCGTCCGACGCGACGCCGAACCGCCACGCTTTGTCGTTCTCATAGATGAGTTGTCCGTCCCAATAGATGTGGACGGGCTCCGGTGCCTCGGCCGGACGAAATACCCCTGAGTTCAACCTCAGGTCAGCGAGACCGGCGACCACTGTGCCATCCGCGCGCCTTCCTATCCGATAGCACTACTGTCCCAAGAAAGTAGCCTTGTTGTACCATAAAGTGTTGATTGTAAATACGAACGACGACTTCTCGGCAGTGACCGACTTGAACGTGGGCGACCTCCCGGGGGACGCTTGCGGCCCCGTTTCGGAGGTCGGCGATGTACGCAGGCAAGTTCGTCTTCTCGCAGGTGATGGATCATCTGCCGTTTCATCATTTTCGAAAATGCGTTCGGCGCTACGGCGGAAACCGCTACGTCAAGTCGTTCCCCTGCCTGAGCCAGTTCCTGTGCATGGCCTGCGCGCAGTTGACGCACCGGGAGAGCCTGCGCGACATCGAGATCTGCCTGCGCGCGCATGCGGGCAAGCTCTACCACATGGGCATCCGGGGCAGGGTCTCGCGCAACACGCTGGCCAACGCCAACAGGCGGCGCGACTGGCGGATATACGCGGAATTCGCGCAGGAACTGATCCGCATCGCGCGGCCGCTCTACGCCGACGAGGACCTCGGTCTGGAACTGGACAACGCGGTGTTCGCCCTCGACGCGTCGACCATCGACCTTTGCCTGTCCGTTTTCCCCTGGGCGCTGTTCCGCTCCACCAAGTCGGGCGTCAAGCTCCACGCGCTGCTCGACCTGCGCGGCAGCATTCCCACGTTCGTCCATGTTTCCCATGCGAAACTGGGCGACGTCAACGTTCTCGACCTGCTCCTGCCGGAGCCGGGCGCGTTCTACGTCATGGACCGCGCCTATCTCGACTTCGGACGCCTCGACACGCTCCATTCGGCCGGTGCCTTCTTCGTGATCCGCGCCAAGTCCAACACGAAATTCCGCCGCCGGTACTCCCGCGAGGTCGACAAGTCGACGGGCGTGCTGTGCGACCAGACCGTCGTCCTGACCGGCGCCACGTCGAAGGACGACTACCCGCAGCCGCTGCGCCGGGTCAAGTACCGGGACGCCGCAACCGGCAAGACGTTCGATTTCCTCACCAACAACTTCGCGATTCCGGCCGCGACCGTCGCCGACCTGTACCGCGGCCGGTGGCAGGTGGAGCTTTTTTTCAAATGGATCAAACAACACCTGCGCATCAAGTCGTTCTACGGGACGTCCGAGAACGCGGTGAAGACCCAAATCTGGATCTCGGTGGCCGTCTACGTGCTCGTCGCGATCATCCGTGCGCGGCACGGCGTCGACGCCAGCCTCTACACGATTTTGCAGGCCCTGAGCGTCACCCTGTTCGAGAAAACCCCGCTTTCTTCAGTGCTTTCGAACGAGGACGATTCGACAACCGACCCGGATGATCCTAACCAGTTGAAGTTGTTCGACTATTTATTGGGACACTAGTGATCCGATAGTCGTTTGGGTCGAAAGGCAGTTCGCCCCCAAAGACCGTTCCCTGACCGTCGAGTACAGCGAACCGGGCACCGGCCTCGCCGGAGAGGACATAGATGGCCGCGCCGTCGGCATTCCCCAGGCCAGCCGTGAAGTTGCAGTCGGGATTGTCGATCAACTCTTCGGGTGAGAACTCCCATGATGGTGATCGTGAGATCACCGGTTCAACAGCATCGATCATCGTTTCGGGCTCGGATGTCCCGCGGTAGGTCGGGACTACGAACTCGGGAGCGGAATCCAACGTATCACCGTCCCCGTCCCATGGCCACAGCAGCATGGCCGTCGTAGCAGCGACGCATAGGACCGCCGCTGACACGACCCGATCGCGACCACGGGATGTTTCCGCTCCGCGCATTGACTAGCACTCGTACTCTTGCGTCGGATCGAAGTACTGATCACTATTCCCAACGTCGTAGTGGAGGTGAGGGTCTCTTGCCGCCCGCGGCGCGAGCCGCACCGGCGGACCACTGCACATCCGCGACTGACCCCGAACGACTCGAACCGGGAATGGGGTGAGAGAGGCATCGCGTGTTGTCCCGAAGACCCCTAGTTTGGACTCAGTCATTGAACTGTGAACCATCGGGAGACATCCGCACCGGCCCGGTGGGCAGCGCGAAAAAGCGCTTCTTCCTGAGTGTAGTCGGAAGGCAGTGGAGGTGGCAACGTAGCATGCAGGAACGACCCATCGTCGAGTTCCACGGTCACTCCTTGCGGTGGAGGCTGATCTCCGCGTTTGATGGCGGGCAGGGGAAGCGCCTCAATCCAGTCGAACGCCTCCTCCCGTACTGATCGGCACATATGTGCTTTCCAATATCTGCGTACGTTAGAAGCGTCGTTGTCTGCGACAAGACGATGGAAATTTCCTTGGGGGTCACTATTTGACCTAGCGACGATTCTGCCGACCATCCTGTCAATGGCCTTGAGGTCTTCGTCAAGAGCACTTTCCAAGTCTTCAATACTCACCGCCGTACGTGCACACAGGCGCTGAAGCAGGGCTAGCCGGACCATGGACTCGGCAGCGCATACCTCGTAAAGGTCGGGGCGGGGGGCGGGCCTTCGATCATCTGCCTCGTGTAACGGAACGTGGCACTCGATGTCGTCGAACGCGGTGGCCACCGCGCGCCGGTCGCCCGCAGGGTCATGGAGTGCCAGATTCCATGCGCTGTCCAGTTCAAGCCGGTTCAGCGACTCCAGGCACTCCCCGCCGAGATCCCGCCACGTGTCCGGTCTGGGCGGCCAGGGACAACCGGCCGTTCGGGCGACTTCCGCGAGTTCACTGTCCGTTGCCGACCTTTGACGCCCCGGAGGCAACACGCCTTCGACACTTGTGGCCGTAGCAGCGGGTAGCGGGGTCCGCTGGCGGCTGACACCGACCGCCGTAGGCGTTTGGGCCCTTGCCGTGTTTTCTACATCGGGTGTCTCGGGTACCGGCCAATGCTGAACGCCGAGCACACCGGCGAGAATGCCCGACGCAAGAAGGAGCCACCACCAATGACTGCGCGACATCAATTGCCCCTTGTGCATCCGAGCGAGTCCTCGACCGATCTGTTGTGATTATCGAAGTTCCCAGAGCGATAGGAGTCAACGCCAAAAAACCTCTTTGAATTCACGGCTGGTTTCTTGAGTGATGTAGTTATTTTCACCGTCACGTGAGGCCGCGAAACCTGCCCTGGTCAGGATCTTGGCGCGTGCTGACCGTGTCCACGGACGGCAGCCGTACAATTCGAAGGTCTCCACATGAAGGAATTCGTGCGTCAACGTGGTGGATGCTACATCCCATATGGTGAGATTCCAGCCTGCTGTCTTCCAATCATTGTGGGTTGACTCGATCTTGCCCCTGTCGAGGTAAATCGTGTGCTTTCCCCACAAGGGATTGCAGCTAGCCGCACCTAGTGCGTCGGACATGCGCGGGTCATTGGGATACATGGCGCCGAGGTCCACAAATTCGAATTTGACGTCGGACCAGTATTCGTGAAAGACCGAGTTGGCAGGGTTGACAACACAGGCCTTTATCTTGTTGACAGCGCCCTGGACATTGCTGTCGAGTTGCTCTCCGTAGTTGCTGGCCGAACCGTGCTTCTCGCTCCCGCCGCTCCCGCCGCCACCTCGCCCGTCGCCGGCGAATTCCGCACATTCCTCGGGGCGGGAGACCACAGCTCCCGTATACGGACAGGACACGATTGAGGACATCCAGCCACCAGCCATTGCAGACCGAATGATACGGATTTCGCGCACAGAACTGCTGCAATGTGACGCTTGGTGATGGTGGGCGCCCACCGGTTACGTAGACGAGCTCTGGTTCATGGGGTGGCGCCACATCACCGCGCACCGTCGGCGGTGCATTGGCGGCGAGAAGGACAAGAATGGTTGCGAATAGACTCCCAGTCGCGGCCGATACGCGCGGCGTCGTTGCGCCGCGCGGTGGTTCGGAAAGGAGGGCTACTCGCCGCCCCCCTCCTCGTCGATTGCTTCCAGCACCCTCGGGGGTGACAGCGGCAGGTCGTCGATGCGGAATCCGAGTTGGTCGCGGACCGCGTTCGACACCGCTGCCAGCGGCGCCACGATCGGGGTCTCGCCGACGCCGCGGACGCCGTAGGGGTGGAACGGGTTGGGCACTTCGATGATCTGGGTGTCGATCATCGGCATGTCCGAGGCCACCGGCACCCGGTAGTCCAGGAAGCCGGCGTTCTCCATGACGCCGTCGTCGTTGTAGATGTACTCCTCGTTCAACGCCCAGCCGATGCCCTGCACCGCGCCGCCCTGCATCTGCCCTTCGACGTAGGCCGGGTGGATGGCCCGGCCCGCGTCCTGGACGGCGGTGAAGCTCAGGATGTCGACCTTGCCGGTTTCCTTGTCCACCTTGGCGTCCGTGAAGTTGCAGGAGAACGACGCACCCGCGCCCTGGGCGTTGAGACTCGCCCGGCCCAGCAGTGGTCCGCCGGTGCGGCCGGCGCCACGGGCGATGTCGGCCAGCGACAGCGGCTTCACGTCGGCGTTGACGCCGGGCTTGGGAACGGCTTCACCGTCGACCCAGTCCACCTGCTCCTCGTCGAGGTCCCAGGTGAGCGCCGCGCGCTGCTTGCACTGGGCGATGATGTCCTCGCAAGCCTGGATCACGGCCATGCCGGTGGCGAACGTCGTGCGGCTGCCGCCGGTGACGTTGCAGAACCCGGTGGCCTCGGTGTCGCCCACGTGGGCCTTGACCCGCTCGTACGGGACACCCAGTGTCTCGGCGGCCATGAGCGCCATGGAGGCGCGTGAACCGCCGATGTCGGGGCTACCCTCCATCACCGTGACGGCGCCGTCCTCGGCGATGCGAACCTCGGCGCTGGACTGCATGCCGATGTTGAACCAGAAGCCCACCGCGAGCCCGCGGCCGGCACCCTCGGGGACCGGCGCCTTGTAGTTCGGATGCTCCTTGGCGGCCGCCAGGCACTCGCGCAGGCCGATGGCCGGGAAGCGTGGGCCGTACGGTGCGACGGTGCCCTCGCCGGCCGCGTTCTTCAGTCGGAGATCGATGGGATCCATGTCGAGCTTGCGCGCCAGTTCGTCGATGGCGCACTCCATGGCGTGCATCGACTGCGGCGCGCCCGGTGCCCGGTAGGCGCAGACCTTGGGCTTGTTGACCAGCACGTCGTTGCCCTCGATCACCAGGTTCGGCACCTCGTAGGGAGCGAGCACCGACATGCAGCCGGGGCCGATGGGCGCGCCGGCGAAGGCGCCGGCCTCGTAGGCGAGCCACGCCGAGGCGGCGGTGAACGTACCGTCCTTCTTGGCGCCGATCTTCGCCCTGCACCAGGTGCCGGAGGTCGGCCCGGTGGCACGGAATACGTCCTCGCGGCTCATGGTCATCTTCACCGGGCGGCCCGACATCTGGGACATCTTCACGGCCAGCGGCTCCAGGTAGATGGTGGTTTTGCCGCCGAATCCGCCGCCGATCTCGGACGGGATGACCTTGATGTTGCCGACACTCTCGCCGAGCACCTGGGCGGTTAGCGAACGCACGTCGAAGTGGCCCTGGGTGCAGCACCACACGGTGGACTTGCCGTCCTCGTTGACCGTCGCCGTGCAGGCGTGCGGCTCGATGTAGCCCTGGTGCGCCATGGGCACGCGGTGTTCGCTCTCGACGATCACGTCGGCCTCGGCGAAGCCGGCCTCGAGGTCGCCGCGCTCGAAGCGCTGGGTCGCGGCGATGTTGCTTGCCGGCTTCGAGGCATCACCGTTGGTGTGCTGGTTCTCGTTGACCAGCGTGGCGCCGTCGGCCATGGCCTGGTCCAGCGACATGACGGGTTCGAGGACCTCGTACTCGACGTCGATCAACTCCAACGCGGCTTCCGCCTGGAGCTGCGTCTTCGCCGCCACGGCGGCAACCGCGTGGCCGTGGTACAGGACCTTGTCGCGGGCGATCACGTTCTTGCCGAGATCACTTGCGTTGCCGGGGAAGTCCGCGCCGGAAACCGCCGCCATCACGCCGTCGGCCGCGGCCGCGCGTCTGATGTCCACGCGCTTGATGCGGGCGTGGGCATGGGGGCTGCGCAGCACCTTGCCGTGCAGCATGTTGGGCAAGTTGAGGTCCGCGCCGAACGCCGCCCGCCCGGTCACCTTTTCGATGCCGTCGGGACGCACCGGCCGGGTGCCGATGGCCTTGAGGTCTACCGCTTCTGCCACTTGATATCTCCTTGTCTTGTTTGTCCGTGTCCGATAACGGGGCTTGCTTGTGTCGCGCTTGGGCCGACGGGCGACCACAGACGGGCGACCACAAGGGTCGCCCCTACGCTTCGTAGGCCAAGGTCTGTGCCGCGTCCTGGACGGCGCGCACGATCTTGTCGTAGCCGGTGCAGCGGCACAGGTTGCCGGCGAGCCAGTAGCGAATCGTGGTCTCGTCGGGATCCGGGTTCTTGTCCAACAGCGCCTTGGTGGCGACGATGAAACCCGGTGTGCAGATGCCGCACTGCAGGGCAGCGTGCTCCAGGTACTTCTCCTGGATCACGTGCAGGCCGTCCGGCGTGGCGATGCCCTCGATGGTGGTGAGTTCGACACCCTCCGCCTCGACGCCGAGCATCAGGCACGAGCAGACCAGCCGTCCGTTCACCGTCACCGAGCAGGCGCCGCAGTCGCCGGTGGCGCAGCCTTCCTTGGTGCCGGTGAGGCCGAGTTCGTCCCTCAGCACGTCAAGAAGGGATTGGTGCGGTTCGCAAAGGAACTCGATCTCGTCACCGTTAATTACAGTAGAAACATGAACTTTGCTCATTAATATGATCTCCCTATGAGCTTTGTAAAGCGCGCTCGGCCTAAAGTGCCAGAGCGCGGTCGCGGGCGATGGCCGCGGCACGCTTTGTGAGTACGCCGACGACCTTCCTGCGGTACTCGACGGTGCCGCGCTTGTCCGTGATGGGCTTGGCCAGCGCGCTCGAAGCATCCGCAGCGGCCGCCAGCGCGGCATCGTCCACCTGGGTGCCGACCAACGCGGCGCCGGCGTCGGGCACGACCAGCGCCGTGACCGCCACGGCACCGATAGACACCTTGGCCGCCGTGCAGGTACCGGACCCGTCGAGTGTCAGGGCGACGCCGGCGCCGCACACCGCGATATCCATCTCCGTGCGGGGGATGAAGCGCAGGTATGCGTCGGAACTGCGCCCTTGGGGACGCGGAATCCTGAAGCCGATCAGGAATTCGGTGGGGTCGAGGACGTTGGTGCCGACGCCGGTGACGAAGTCTTCGGTCGAAACCTCGCGGTTGCCGCCGGCAGACGCAATGACGCAGACCGCGCCGCAGGCGATAAGTGCCGGGATGGTGTCCCCCGCGGGCGACGAGTTGCACAGGTTGCCGCCGATGGTTGCGCGTCCCTGGATCTGCGTCGAACCGATCAGGTCGGCCGCCTCGATGAGTCCGGGCAGAATGCTCTTCAACTCGGCGTTTTCGTTCAACTCGGCAGAGGCGATGGCCGCGCCGATGAAGATCTCATCGTCGCCGATCGACAGCGCGTTGGCCTCAGCGACATGTTTGACGTCCACAAAGGTCCGCGGTCCCTTGTCGATGGACCGCATCTGCACCATGACATCGGTGCCACCGGCGAGAATCTGCGTCCGGTTGCCGGCGGCGTTCTCGCTGCCGAGTACCGAAAGTGCTTCATCGACGCTCGTCGGTGCCTGGTAGGCGTATGCCCCCATGTTTTCTCCCTTTCAGTGAGCCAAGCGCCTATGTATATCAGAAAGGTGTGGCTGAATCACGATGCAACGCGCCCGCCGCCGCGCCAGCGAGGGCGCGCGGTCGCCTCCACGGACGTAGAATAGCGGCCCCTTCTCCTCCTCGGGCCATCGATGACCGATCCAACGTTCGACGACGGCGACTTCATCGACCACGTCGAGACCATTCGCAAGCAGTGGGAGCACGCGCTGGCGGGCAACAGCTCGGATGCCGCCGTGGTTCCTGCCGGGGCGATGCCGATGTACTTCCAGGACGATCAGGCACCCGCATTCCATCCCAATCCCCACTTCGCTCGCTTCTATCCCGACGACGACTGCGAACACAGCGTGCTCCTCGTGCGGCGGGCGGAGAAGCCCAAGCTCTACTTCCACCGGGAGGCCAGCTTCTGGTATCAACCGCCGTCGCTGCCGGATTGGGCGGGGGACGCGTTCGACGTCGAGGAGCACGACACCGAGGATGCGTTGATGAAGTCCCTGGTGCACGACCTTGCCGACTACGGCCGGGTCGCCCTGGTGGGACCGGCGGAGTCCTACGACCTCAACCTGCCGTTGGCGGCCGTCAACCCCAAGACCGTCGTCAACCGTCTGCAGTTCGCCCGCGCCCTGAAGACGCCGTTCGAACAGGCGAGGATGCGGGAAGCCACCGAGATCGGTGTGCGCGGGCATCTCGCCGCCCGGGACACCTTCCTGGCGGGTGGCAGCGAGTTCGACATCCACATGGCCTATCTCGCCGCAAGCCAGCAACAGGAAAGCAAGCTGCCCTACTCGAACATCATCGCCCTGAACGAGCACGCGGGCATTCTCCACTACCAGCACTACGACCGCACGGCGCCGACCGAGGCCCGTAGCTTCCTCATCGACGCCGGTGGCCGTTCGGGTGGCTACCACTCGGACATCACGCGAACCTACAGCGCAAACCCGGGCGACGAGTTCGACGATCTCGTCGCCGCGCTCGACGAGAAGCAGCGTGCCGCCGTGGCCATGGTCCGCCCCGGCCTCGCCTACGTCGACCTGCATGTGCACATGCACCGGGAGATCGCCGAGTTACTGGCGCGCTTCAAGTTCGTGCGCTGCAGTGCCGAGACCGCCTACGAACGATCGATCACCGACAAGTTCTTCCCCCACGGGCTCGGCCACCTCCTCGGTCTGCAGACCCATGACGTCGGCGGCCAGTTCATCAACGAGGACGGCGACGTCGGCGAGCCGCCGGAACGATTCCCCAAGCTACGTTTCACGCGGCCGCTGGAAACCGACCAGGTGTTCACCGTCGAGCCGGGGCTGTATTTCATTCCCGCGCTGCTGGCCGAACTCGCCGACTCCGAGGCCGGACGGGATGTCGACTGGGAGAAGATCGAGGCATTCACGCCTTATGGTGGCGTGCGCATCGAGGACAACGTGCTGGTGACCGCGAACGGCGTGGAGAACCTGACCCGGCCGGCGTTCGAGCGCCTCGACTGAGCACCCGCGGCCCGTTCGCCGACATGGTGGATTTCCCATGCGGCAGCGGGCGAATGTCCGCACTCGCGAAGCGTCTTTGGCCGATATGCCTCGTTACCACCCTGTGGTCTTCTCACCATCGACTACGAACGTTGAGGCGTCAACCATGAAGAACGAGTCCGCAGGCCGGCTGTTGTCGGTGACCTTCGAGGATGCCGAGGCCCTACGGGCCGCCTACATGCCGTTCATCCGCAACGGCGGTCTGTTCATTCCCACGGCTGAACGTGTCGAGATGGGCGACGAGGTCTTCGTCATGCTCCACCTGCCCGGGGACGCCAGCGGGATCCCGCTGGCGGGCCGCGTCGTCTGGATCACCCCGGAAGGAGCCCAGGGCGGTCGAGACGCTGGCATCGGGGTCCAGTTCAACGCCCGGGACACCGTAGTGCGCCATGGCATCGAGGAGCACCTTGCAGGTGTCGACACCGTCGCTGAAAACGACAGCTACACCATGTAGCGGCGGCGGTCACGCCGAGCGCAGCCAAGCCGCCTGATCAATCAGACCTTCCCAAGACCGACTGGGGCGGCTCGGTCGGCAGGCTACCCCACAGCTGCGCCCACAGGAGCGCCAAACGCTGCAACTGCATGGACCGATTCAGGCCGGTGTTGACCAGCGCCGCCTGTCGGACCTTCAACAGTTCATCGGCAAAGTCCAGCGCGAGCCGGCTACTCGCCGGGGGCAACTGCCGCACGAGCCAGTGCACAACGCGCAGCCACCGTTCGACGACATCGGCCAACGGCTCGTCGCGGTTAGCCTGACCCACGTCGGACGCGCCAGCCGACGAGCGGGCGGCCTTCGCGAGAACAGGCCAGAGCGGCTCCTGCCCCGCTTCGAGGGCCGCCAGGATGGCGTAGGGAGCGCTGCCGTACTCGATCATGAACGCCTCGGCGAGCGACCCGTCGACGCCTGACTCGACCAGCCAGGTCAGGACGTCCGCCGCGGTTCCGGGACGCACGACGATGCGCTGGCAGCGGCTGCGGACCGTCACCGGAAGGCGCTCGGGCGCGCCCGTGGCCAGGGCGATGAAACTCTCGGCCGGCGGCTCCTCCAGGGACTTCAGCAGAGCGTTGGCAGCGAAGACGTTCATCCTGTCGGCAGCTTCGATCACGGCGATCTTGCGACCCGCGACCTGCGGGGTCTGCATGAGGAAGTCGATCAGGCCGCGGATCGGATCGATCCTGATGGTGCCGCCCTCGGGCGCGATCCAACGCAGGTCCGGGTGCGCGATCTGGCGTGCCGTACCGTCGCGAGCGAGTCCCATGAGGTCCAGCGCGATGGCGTTGGCGACGCGTTCCTCGCCCCACCCGCCCGGTCCCTGGATCAACAGCGCGTGAGGCAGGCGGTCACCCAAGCTGGCCACGGTCGCCATCGGTTCCTCCAACCAGGGTGGGGTGTTCATCAGGTTTCGATGAACCGCGACAGGGCGGCGCCAATGTCCCGCCGCACCGCATCCAACGCCCGACTGGCGTCGATGCTGACGATCCGGTCCACGGCATCCGCGCGCTCAACGAAGGCCGTGCGTACCCGTTCGAAGAACGCCTTGTGCTCCCGCTCGAAGCGGTCGAGCCCTCGGCCCGCGAGGCGTCGGAAGGAGTCGTCGACCGGGACGTCCAGGTAGAGCGTTAGATCCGGCCAGCAATGGCCGTGCACCAGTTCGGCGAGCCGCTCGATGACCGTACGATCCACGCCGCGCCCGCCCGCTTGGTACGCAAACGTGGAGTCCGTGAACCGTTCGCACACCACCCACCGACCGGCGTCCAGGTTGGGCTCAATCACCTTCGCCAAGTGCTGGGCACGGGCGGCGAACATCAGCAGCGTTTCGGTCATCGGATCGACCGTTTCGTCGCGCCGGGCGAGGAGAATGGACCGCACCTCCTCGGCGAGCGGCGTACCACCGGGTTCGCGAGTGCCGACGGCCTCAAGACCACGATTCCTGATGAACTCCAGGACGAAGTCCACATTGGTGCTCTTGCCGGCGCCCTCGCCTCCTTCGACGGTGATGAAGCGGCCTCGAAGCATCTAGTGGTCGAACACACTTGTAATGATGTATCTGTGGTCGCCGGTGTGTTCCTCGCAAGGCGCGGTCGCGAAGTCGTACCGGGGTACGTCGAGCGGGCGCAACGGTCCGTCGCAAGCGACGGGGGCGAGGGGCGCACCGGCGTCCACCCGCTTACGCGCGCCCACAAGCGCCCATCCGCGTTGTTGGCGCCTCTCGACGTAACCCCGCTATGCCTTCGAGGCACCGCCTAGCGGCTGGACGCTTGTGGACGCGCAGATACATCATTACAAGTGTGTTCGACCACTTAGTCTCGCTGGTAGCGCCGTACCGCCCTGTTGTGGTCCTCGAGTTCCGTCGAGAACTCGCTCGAGCCATCGCCGCGGGAGACGAAGTAGAGCTCCTCGCCGTCCGCCGGATGCAGGGCCGCTTCGATCGCCGCGCGCCCTGGGAGCGCGATGGGCGTCGGCGGCAAGCCATGGTGCCGGTAGGTGTTGTGCTTGTTGTCGGCGTCGGCCAGGTGGGCCCGGGTCAGGTTGCCGTCGAACGCGGAACGCAGCCCGTAGATGACCGTCGGATCGGACTGCAGCCTCCATCCCTTGGCAAGACGACGGACGAATACCCCGGCGACACGGGGACGATCCTCGGCGAGTCCCGTCTCCTTCTCGATAATCGAGGCCAGGATCAGGGCCTCGTGGGGCGTCTCCAAGGCCGTCTCCTCGGTGCGTCCGGCCCAGCACTCTTCGAGCACGGTGTTCATCCGATGATTGGCGCGACGCAGCAACGACGACGCCTTGTGGCCGCGTTTGAACTGGTAGGTGTCCGGGAAGAACCGGCCCTCGGGGTCCCCCGGTCCCAGATCCAGCCGATCCATGAGATCCCCCCGCGCAACGCCGGCGAGATCGTATTCGATCCGCCGATCCGCCTGTAGTTCCTCGAGCACCGCGGCAACCGTGCTTCCCTCGACGATGAGGAATCGGTGCCTGACGACATCGCCCCGGGTCAGCCGGTCCAGCAGCGTCCACGGCGTCTCGCCAGGTGCGACGCGGTATTCGCCGCTCTGCACCGCAGTCTGCAGGCCGTGCTTCTGCGCGAGTTGGGAGAACCGCCACGGGTTCGTCACACCCCGTTTGCCGAGCATGTGGGCCAACGCAGTGAAGGAAGAAGCGGGCTCCACGATGAACACGATCTCCTCCGTTACCGGCATCGGCTCCGCCGCCCAGCGGTCGAGGTAGACGCGGAATCCCACCAGGAAAGCAATACCGAGGACGATCACGGCCGCGGGTAGCAGCAGGATGCGTTTGTTCACCTACGACCTCCAGGTGAGCGGGGCCGGGCCTTAAACCCGCAAGGTCTCACACCTCGGTGAATATCAGGCTGCCGTTGGTGCCACCGAAACCGAAGGAGTTGGATAGCGCCGCGCGAATGGGCATGGCCCGCGGTTCATGGGGCACGTAGTCGAGATCACACTCAGGGTCGGGGTTGTCCAGGTTGATGGTCGGTGGCGCGATGTTCTTCGCCACGGCAAGCACGGTGAGGATGCCCTCGACGGCGCCGGCAGCCCCCAGAAGGTGGCCGATCATCGACTTGCTCGAACTGATCGCCACCTCGGTCTCGTCACCGAACACGGCCTTGATCGACAGCGTCTCGGCGATGTCGCCCTGGGGCGTGGAGGTGCCGTGGGCGTTGATGTAGTCGATGTCGTCCGGACCGAGGTCGGCGTCGGCCATGGCGTTGCGCATGGAGGCCACGGCACCGTGGCCATCGTCCGGGGGGCTGGTAATGTGGAACGCGTCGGCACTCATCCCGAAACCCGCGAGTTCGCAGTAGATCGATGCGCCGCGCGCGCGGGCGTGTTCATAGTCCTCGATCACCAGTACGCCAGCCCCGTCGCCCAGGACGAACCCATCGCGGTCGCGGTCCCAAGGACGGCTGGCGCGTTCCGGGTCGTCGTTGCGGGTTGACAGCGCCTTCATGGAGGCGAAACCCGCAACGGTCACCGGCGACGTCGCCTGCTCGGCGCCGCCGACTACCATGACGTCGGCTTCGCCGTTCTGGATCATCCGCATGCCGAAGCCGATGTTGTGGGTCCCCGTGGTGCATGCCGTGACGACCGCGATGTTGGGACCACGAAAACCATACTGGATGGACAGCTTACCGGCGATCATGTTGATGATGCTCGACGGCACGAAGAACGGCGACACCCGTCCGGGACCTCGGTCCATGCACGTCGAATGGGTCGCCTCGATGGTGTTGATGCCGCCGATGCCGGAGCCGATGGCAACGCCGACGCGGTCCCCGTCGACACCGTCGTCGATGCCCGCGTCGCGCACGGCCTGAATGCCGGCGACGAGACCGTACTGGATGAAGGCGTCTAGTCGGCGAGCTTCTTTGCGCTCGAGGTAGTCCTCGATGGCGAGGTCCTTGACCCCGGCACCGATGGTCACGCTGTGGCCACTGGTGTCGAAGTCGGTTATGGACCGTGCACCGCTCTTGCCCAACATGGCGTTGTTCCAGCCTTCCTCGACGCTGTTGCCGATGGGCGACAGCATGCCGAGACCGGTGACAACGACTCGTCGTCTATTCATAAGGGGGAGACGTCCGGACGCGGTGGTGAACCCGGCTGTTGGGACTACTGGTGAGCCAGGATGTAGTCGATGGCCTCTTTGACGGTGGTGATGTTTTCCGCTTCCTCGTCCGGAATCTCGGTCTCGAACTCCTCTTCGAGGGCCATCACGAGTTCCACCGTATCCAACGAGTCCGCACCGAGATCGTCGACAAACGACGCCTCGTCCTTGACCTCCTCTTCCTTGACGCCCAATTGCTCGCAAATGAGTCGTCTGACGCGTTCGTCGACACTGCTCATGGTTCGAGACTCCTTTTCAAATACTCACGTGTACCCATACCCATACCGACGAAGTCGGAGGCGTGCCCGCCATCCGCCGTGGTGCAACTGCTCGCGACTGCTTGGCAGACTGCATGCGCGACCACACGGCGACCAGAGCTCCGCGCTGCGGGCGCGTAAGTGTATCCATTTTTTCGGCAGCGCGCCCTACGGGCCCGCCGTCGGCACGGCTCACCATACGCCCTACAGGTGGGAATCGAGGATGCTGCGCAGTCTCATGGCGCACCCGCACGCCTATGCGAAGTGTAGGCCACCATTGACGTGCAGGGTCTCACCCGTGACGTAGGCTGCGGCATCGCTTGCCAGGAAGGACACCGCGTGGGCAACGTCTGCGACGCATCCCATGCGCCCGAGGGCCGTCCGCGTCACCATGGCCTCGCGCTGCTCGTCGGTCAGTTCGCGGGTCATGTCCGTGTCGATGAATCCCGGTGCCACGGCATTTGCCGTGATGCCACGGCTGCCCACCTCCTGGGCCAGGGAGCGTGTTAGCGCTTCGATTCCAGCCTTCGTCGCCGCGTAGTTCGCCTGTCCGGCGTTGCCCATGCGGGCGACCACCGAACTCAAGCTGACGATCCGGCCCCAACGGGCGCGCATCATGCCCCTGAGCAGTGCCCGGCAGAGTCGATACGCTCCCGTGAGATTGGTGTCGAGTACCCCGGACCACTGCTCCGGCGTCATGCGCAACAGCAGGTTGTCCCGCGTCACGCCGGCGTTGTTGACGAGCACCAGGGGCGCGCCGAAACGCGCCTGGATGTCCTTGATGCCCTCCTCCACCGAGGCATCGTCGTCGACGCGCATCTCGATGCCGGTGCCGTCGTCGCCGAGACTCTCGACAATCGCCGCCGCACCCACGACCGTGGTGGCCGTACCGACGACGAACAGGCCATCAGCAGCGAGTTGGGCAGCGATGGCCGTGCCGATGCCCCGGCTCGCCCCGGTGACCAGGGCCACCTTGCGTCCGCCGACACTCACGCCTCGGCCTCCAGCGCGGTCGCCAGGCGGCCCAGGTTGTCGATCGGACAGACACTGAGCGAGCGGTCGATGCGACGAGCGAGGCCGGCAAGCACGTTGCCGGGGCCGCACTCGACGAAATTTCGAACCCCGGTGGCGGCCATCGCGGTCATCGATTGGGACCACAGCACGGGGGATACCAACTGCCCGATCAGGTTCTTGCGGATCGCCGTGGCGTCCGAAATCGCCTCCGCACTAACGTTCTGCACAACGGGAACCGTCGGCTCGCGCATCTCGATGGCATCAAGCAGATCGGCCAGCGGTGCCGCCGCCGGGGCCATCAACTCGGAGTGGGATGGAACGCTGACGTCCAAGGGGACGGCGCGCCGTGCACCCCGGTCCAAGCAGGTCGCCACGGCCGCGTCCACGGCCGCCCGAGCGCCGGCGATGACCACCTGACCCGGCGAGTTGTAGTTGGCGGGCGCGACGACACCCTCGACCGAGGCGCAGCATTCGGCAACGACCTCGTCGTCCAGACCCAGGATCGCCGCCATCGCTCCCTCACCGGGGGCCACCGCGTTCTGCATCAACTTCCCCCGTTCATGGACCAGACGAACGGCATCGTCGAATTCCAGCACCCCGGCTGCCACCAGGGCGGAGTATTCGCCCAGGCTGTGCCCGGCGACCACGGTGGGCGTCGGTCCGCCGCGTCTCGTCCAGACGTCGAGCAGAGCGGTCGACACCGCGACCAGAGCCGGTTGGGTCACGGCGGTCTGGTTCAATTCCTCCTCGGGTCCTTCCCGGATGATTCCGGCGAGATCGAATCCCACCGCCGCCGAAGCCGCCTCGAAACGTTCGCCGACAAGGGGTTCCTCGGCCGCGACATCGGCGATCATGCCCACCGCCTGGGCTCCCTGTCCCGGGAATACGAAACCCCAATCCACTAGTACTCCCCCACCATTGGCCCCTATTGAACCCCCGCCGCCACGCGGTCCACCGAACCCGTCGCCAGCGCATCCATGGCTTGGCGAACCGCGCTGGCATAACCCGTGCGATCCGCCCCACCGTGACTCTTCACCACCACTCCGGCCACGCCCAGCAGACTCGCGCCATTGTAGGTCTGCGGATTGTACGCATCCCGCACCCGGTCCAGCCGCTTGTGCAACATCACTTTGGCCAAGGCGACCCCGGGGGATGCGTCGGCGAGTTCCTTCGCCAGCAGGTAGCGCGCCATCTGTGCGGCCCCCTCCGACGCCTTTAGCGCGATGTTGCCGGCAAAACCGTCGGTGACGACGATGTCCGTGACCCCGTCGAACAGCTGGTGGGGTTCGACGAAACCCGCGTAGTGGACTCGGTCGTCCGCGTCCAGCAGACGGGCCGCCGCCCGCACCTCGGGCGGACCCTTGCTGACCTCGGAACCGATGTTCAGGAGACCGACGGACGGCGACCTACGCCTGTCCCCCCGATGCTCCTGCCGCCCGTCCCCGACCGCGGCGGCTGAAGCCATTAGGGCGAACTGGTGCAACTGCTCGGCCGACGAGCCGATGTTGGCGCCCAAATCGAGCATGCGGAAGCGACCGCCGTCGGCCGCGCCAAGGGTCTTGATGATGGCCGGTCGCCTAACGCCCGGGAGCAGTCCGACCAGGTGGCGCGACAGCGCGACCAGGGCACCGGTGCTGCCGGCGCTGACGACGGCATCCGCTTCGCCCCTGGCCAGGGCGCCGATCGCGGCGTGCATGGAGGAAGCCTTTGCTCCGCGCAGGGTGGCACGAAGGGGATCCTCTACTTCGAGGCGACGCGGCACATGCACGGCATCGTGCGGGGTCCCCGCAATCAAGGGCGCGATGCCGGCCGCGTCGCCGAAGAACGTCAACATCGGTGCGGCAGCCGATGAGCCAGTATCCTGGCCCGAGCCGCTCGAGGTCTGGGTATGCTCGCCGGCTACGTTGCTCACGCACCGGAGCGCATCCAAGGCACCCGACACCAACACGGTCGGCGAGGCTTCGCCCCCCAACGTATCGATGGCAATGCGAATGGGACCGTCCGCGAGGCCGGACTTCCCTTGGGTCCTGGCAGGTTGCATATCCGACGACGGTGGGAGAACGCGTCAGCGTTCTCGATCGCGTCGCGCAGCGACGCGCCTAGTCTTGCGCCTCGACGACCTTGCGCCCCCGGTAGTAGCCGTCTTCCGTGACGTGATGCCGACGATGGATTTCGCCGGTGGTCGAATCGGTGGACAGCGTGGGGTTCGCCAACGCGTGATGGGACCGGCGCTTACCGCGCTTCGAGCGCGTCACCTTGTTCTGTTGTACGGCCATTCGTGTTCTCCGTTACGCTCCGACGCGCCTAGGTGCACACGTCGAATAGTCCATTTATCAGGCGGTCTTGCCGCCCGGCTTCCAGTCCTCCAGCACCGCGAAAGGATTCGTGGTGCTTCGTCCCTCGGGCTGGTCGAGGAACTCCCCCAATGCGGTCGCATGCGGACACTTGCTGCGGTCGACGCAGGCGACGGAGGGGACGTTCAACAGCAGATCATCTTCGATCAGGTCGCTGACCGCCACCGACGTGCCATCGCAGACCACCACGTCAACGGCCGGCATCAGAGCGTCGGCATCGTCCTCTCGGTCGACCACCCGGAAGTCGATGTGGGCGTCCATGTCCACGGCCAGCGTCTCCGAACATCCTCCGCAGCAGACGTTCGCGGTCAACGCGCAGGTTCCCGTCACGCGCGCTCGGCCCTCATCGTCGACACCGAAGTCCAGCGATACGTGGACCGCGTCGCCGACCAGCAGGCCGCCGAGTCGTTCGAAGGCCCCCGCATGGACGGGACCCCGCCAGGACCCGCCGGCTCGCGCCAGTCTTGCGACGTTCAATCGTGGCGGCACGGATCGGGATCCGACGCCGCTGGACGGTTTGAGGACGGACGTAGACAACGACGACCCGCAGCGACCAACTTGGCGCCGCGGATGATATGGTCGCCGCCTTTGCGTGTCAAAGAACGGGCCGCGTGGCCAAGCACCGCTTGACGTGGTGCAAACGCGTCGTCCGGCGGACGGAGTAGGACGATCGGCAATGGCATCGCACCGGGAACCAGGATCATCGGAGGGACAAGGTACCGGCCTCGTCCTCGCATCGGCATCACGCTATCGACGCGATCTACTCGACCGCTTCGGTCTGGCCTTCACCGTCGACGCGGCGGAGATCGACGAGACTCCCTTCAACGGCGAGTCTCCGCACACCCTGGTGCAGAGGCTCTCGATCGCCAAGGCCCGCGTGGTGGCGAAGCGGTGGCCGAACGCGGTGGTCGTGGGTTCCGACCAGGTCGCGACCTTCGACGGTAGGATCGTGGGCAAGCCCGGCTCCGCCGAAGCTGCCGTCAGGCAACTCCTCGCCTTTGGTGGACGGCGGGTCGACTTCCTTACCGGTCTCGCCGTCCTGAATACGGCGGAGGATCGACTCTCGACCCACGTGGATGTGACGACAGCCCGGTTTCGGAACACCACCGAGGAGAACATCCGGCGGTACGTGGACCTCGACCTGCCGTTGGACTGTGCCGGCGGCATCCGTCTGGAAGGACGCGGCCCCTGTCTGCTCGATGGCGTCGACACCGAGGATCCGACCGCGGCCATCGGCCTGCCCCTCATCAAGCTCGCGGCACTACTACGCGCAGAAGGGATCAATCCACTTCAGCCGACGTAAAGGTACGCCCTACGCGGGCTGTCGAAAGTGCTCGAACTCTGGCGGAAGGGGTGCCGTGAACCGCATGGGTTCGTCGCCGACGGTCAGTTCCAATTCGCTGGCGTGAAGCATGAGCCGCCCAAAGGCGCGCGACTCACCATGCGCGTACTTGCCGTCGCCGAGAATGGGACACCCTGACGCGGCGGCGTGAACGCGGATCTGGTGCGTTCGTCCGGTCCGGGGATAGGCCGCGAGCCAGGTCGCTTCGCCGAGTTCGCCGACCACGGCGAACGCGGTACGCGCCGGCTCGCCGGCATCGGACACCCGCACGCGACGCTCGCCGTTGGCGAGAACGTAGCGCTCGAGGGGCTTGTCGACGGTGCGCACACGTGCGGGCCAGCGACCGGAGACGACGAGGTCGTAGCGTTTCTTGACGTTGCCGCGGCGAAACTGGGCGTGCATGGCTAGCAGCGCTCGGCGGCTCTTCGCCACGGCGAGGCACCCCGATGTGTCCCGGTCGATGCGGTGCACGAGTTCGTAGGGCGTCGATGGATCGAAACGGCGCAACGTCTCGACCACGCCGAACGACACGCCGCTCCCACCGTGCACGGCCAGGCCCGACGGCTTGTTCAGCACGATGAGGTCGTCGTCGTGATAGACGGCGTTCGACAGGAGCCCCTCGTAGGCACGAGGTGAGGCCTGCCCCTGGGTTTCGCCGCGTCCAGGATCCTCTCTGTGGGGCGGTATGCGTATCTTGTCGCCCCGCTTAACGCGATAGCTCGCCCGCGCCCGCGAACCGTTCACCCTGACCTCGCCGCGGCGGACCATTCGATAGACCCGGCTCCTCGGCAGACCCTTGAGCCTGGCGAGCAGGAAGTTGTCGAGCCGTTGGCCCTGTTCGTCGCCAACTTCCACAATGGCTACCGGTCTCGCGTTCATACTCCTTTTGAATTTCCAGCCGATTGAAGGACTTGCCATGCTGTGCTATGGTGTAAGCGTCACGTGCGGTCAACATCTTTCGGGTCGACGGAATCGGCCTAGGCAAGGTCCGACCCCACGCAACGTCAGATTCACGAGTTATACAACGATTAACGCCTCGAAGCGCGGAACCATCGTCAGAACACTGCCACGTTGGACAAACGACCAACGTGGGCGAAAAATTCCCGCCGATTCCAATCCACGATATGTCGCGACCACGCAGGTCGACATGCCGTTAGATCTCGCGGGAAGGAACCCGAACGCCAGGAGAGCAAGCCAACGCGTTCGTTGGGAGATGTAGCCACCTAGGGTAGGCCTTGCCCGATGGGCGAGGCAGGCGCGCGTGGTGAATGCGGTCGTCAACTGGCACTCCGCCACGCGACCGCAGTAGCGACGAAAAACCGTCTCGGGGTGTTTCGCAAACACGGAAACACCAACATGAAACGCATGCTAGTCAACGCGACCCAACCGGAGGAGGTCCGGGTCGCCTTGGTCGACGGTCAGAAACTCTACGACCTCGACATCGAAAACCGCTCCTACGAGCAGAAGAAGAGCAATATCTACAAGGCCCGGGTCGCCCGGGTCGAGCCCAGCCTCGAAGCCGCCTTCGTCGATTTCGGCTCCGACCGACACGGCTTCCTGCCGGTGAAGGAAATCGCCCGCTCCTGCTTCAAGAAACCGGTCGAGGGCCGGGTCAACATCCAGGACGTCCTCGAAGAGGGTCAGGAGCTAATCGTCCAGGTGGAAAAGGAGGAGCGCGGCAACAAGGGCGCAGCCCTCACCACGTTCCTGAGCCTGGCGGCCCGCTACCTGGTACTGATGCCGAACAACCCCCGCGCTGGCGGCATCTCCCGGCGCATCGAGGGCGACAACCGCGACTCGCTGCGCGATGCGTTGTCGAGCCTGGACATCCCCAACGGCATGGGCGTCATCGTGCGCACGGCCGGGATCGGACGCGAGGCGGACGATCTCAAATGGGACCTCGACTACCTGCTGCAGTTGAACGAGGCCGTCGACAAGGCCGCCCGGGAACTTACGGCGCCGAAGCTCCTCTACCAAGAGAGCAACGTCATCGTGCGCGCCATCCGGGACTGCCTCAGGCGCGATATCGGCGAAGTGCTGATCGACGGCAAGGAGGCGTTCGAGCAGGCCCACGAGTTCATCGATCCCGTGATGCCCCAGTACAAGAGCCGCATCAAGTTCTACGACGAACCGGTGCCGCTGTTCAGTCGCTACCAGATCGAGAGCCAGATCGAGACCGCGTTCGAGCACGAAGTCAAGCTGCAGTCCGGCGGCAGTGTCGTCATCGACCCCACGGAAGCCCTGGTCTCCATCGACATCAACTCGGCGCGTGCCACCAAGGGGGCCGACATCGAGGAGACCGCGCTCAACACCAACCTCGAGGCGGCCGACGAGGTCGCTCGCCAGTTGCGGCTGCGGGATGTCGGCGGCTTGATCGTCATCGACTTCATCGACATGGTATCGAACAAGAACCAGCGTGCCGTTGAGACACGCATGGCCGAGGCCCTGCAGGCCGACCGCGCCCGGGTCCAGATCGGTCGCATATCGCGATTTGGCTTGATGGAGATGTCGCGCCAGCGCTTGCGGCCGTCGCTCGAGGAGTTGACCACCGAAATCTGTCCACGCTGTACCGGCCAGGGGCGCATCCGCGACGTCAAGTCACTCGCCCTGTCGATCCTTCGCGTGGTCGAGGAGGAATCCCTGAAGGAGCGGAGTTCGATCGTGCGGGCGCGTGTGCCGCTCAGCGTCGGCACCTACCTGCTGAACGAAAAGCGCCAGGAAGTCGCGGACATCGAGGCGCGCACCGACACCCACATCGTCGTGGTCCCCGCGATGGATCTCGAAACACCGCAGTACAACATTCAGCGCATCCGCGAAGACACGGCGGAAACCGAAGGCAGCGTGCCCAGCTATGAACTGACCGCGCCCGTTTCCACCGACACCCCCGATGCCCGTGACAGCCGTCCGGGTGCACCCCAACCTCAAGCGCAGGAAGCGGCCGTCAGGGTCGTTCAGGTCGGCCCGCCGCCGTCCACGACGGATCAGCCGGCGAAGACGGTTGCACCGAAGACGGAGCCCAAGAGTGGCCGCTTGGCCCGCATGCTGCGCTCCGTGGGTACGAACCTGTTCGGCGGGGCTCCTCCTCCCGAGCCGGCAGAGCAACCCAAGCCCGAGGCCAAGGGTCGTCGCCGCCGGTCGGGCGATAGTCGTGGCCAGGCATCGACACCGCCACGAACCGGCCGTCGCCCGTCACAGTCCTCGGAGCGCGGCGCACCGCGCGGCGAATCTCAGCGCGAGGGCCGGTCCGGCGAAGGACGGAGTCGTCGTCGGCGCGGTCGCCGAGAGGATGACAACCAACCTCGGTCGAGAGACTCACGGTCCAGGGAGACGACGTCCAAGGAGGCGACGTCCGGCGAGGAGCGTCAGCGGGATGACTCGCGACGGCGCAGGGACTCGCGAGGCGCGACTGCCTCCCAGGACAGGGGCCCGCAGCGCGAATCGAGAAACGGCAGAAGCCGCCGCCGCGAACACCCCCAGGAGAGTGAGGACGCAAAACCGGAAGCGGCCGCGAACATCGGCGAGAGCAGACGCAAGCCCCGTCGCGACCGAGCCTCGCTATCGAGTGGCGACCGAACCCAAAGGGACCAGCGACCGGCACGCACGCCCGAGGCCGCGCCCAAGCCACCGGATACGGTGCCGAGTGAGGCGGCCGAAGAGCCCGTCGTGTCGGCGGCACCCGCCGACACAGGGCCGGTGGCAGCAGCCGGTCGTGCCAGCAACGACCCGCGAGTGGCCCGTCGACGTAGACGCGAACGTCCCGCCGAGACTCCTCCCGAAGGGCCGATGACGGCCGAGGTCGACGACACGGCGCAAGAACCCTCGGCTTCCCGTCAAGAGATCGCCGAGGACGCGAAACCAGAGCCGAAGGTTCCTGTTCCCGAGCCCGCGGCTGCTGAGCCGGATAGTCCCAAGCCCTCTGCTGAGCCCGCGGCCGCTGAACTGGATGTTCCGCAGCCCGCTGCTCCAGAGCCTACTGTCTCCGAACCTGTCGAGGACGCCGGCGAGGCGCCGAGCGATGCCGCGGAGGCACCGGAATCGCCGCCGTCGAGTCTCGGCCGGGCCAGCAACGACCCTAGGGAGGCGCGAAAACGCCGGCAGGCAGGCTAGTCGCTGGGGGCGAACGGGCGAGGCCTGTCCTCGCCCAACACTGCTGGCTCGACTTCGAGGAACACGTCGTACTTGGCGTGCACGTCCTCCTGGATCCGCCGGGCGAAGTCGAGGACGTGCCGCCCGGTGGCACCTCCGTGGTTGACGAGCACCAGCGGTTGTCGGGGCCAGACTTGGACGGCGCCTCGCCGGACGCCCGTCCACCCGGCGCGGTCGATCAAGCGCGCTGCCGGAATCTTGCGCCGCGATTCGCCGGGTAGCGAATGGTCGTCGATGTCGATTCTGGCGCGGATGGCGTCGAGTTCACCCATCGTCACGAACGGGTTCTTGAAGAAGCTGCCCACATTGCCGATGCGCACCGGATCGGGGAGCTTGCGGCGGCGCACGGCTTCGACGGCGCGGGCAACGGCGTCGCGATCCACCGGCCCACCGGCTTCATGCAGCCAGCGAGCCACGTCGGGATAGTCGGCGACGAGTTCCGACCGCCCGAGCACCATGGTGACGCGGGTGATGACGAAACGACCGGCGGCGTCGCTCTTGAAGCGGCTGTCCCGGTAGCCGAAGCCGCATTCGTCGGCGCCCAGGGTCTCGAAGGCCAACCGTTGGCGGTCGAACACCACCACGGATTCCAGCACCTCGGCCAGCTCCCGGCCGTAGGCACCGATGTTCTGTATCGGTGCCGCGCCCACGGAACCCGGTATGAGGACGAGGTTCTCGAGCCCTCCGATGGCCTTTCCCAGGGTCTCGCTGACCACGTCCTGCCAGGTCTCGCCAGCAGCGGCGCTAACACGCCACGTCTCGGCGTCGAGCCGCTCGTATGACACACCCTTGAGCCTAACGAGGACGACCATGCCCGGGAGCCGGGAACGCAACACCAGGTTCGATCCACCTCCCACCACAGTGACCGGAATCTGCTCCGTGTCGGCCTCGGTGAAGCACCTGGCAAGGGACTCTTCGTCCGAGGCGATGCGAATCTCGTCGGTCTGGCAGGCAACACCCAGGGTATTGGGCACAAGGGCACGCCGCGGGATCGAAGCCGTCGAGGCGTCGTGCTGGCAGCTCATGTCCGGCCGGTCAACCGGAAGGTGAGGGTCTCAGCAACGCCGAGACTTTGTCCGGCGTGCTGCAGGCGGTCCGGCGGAACGTAACCCATGGTGGTTATCATAGCGCCCGAAGCCGTCGGCAGACGGGTCCAACAGGGAGAACACATGGACATCAGGGACAAGGTCGCGGTCGTCACCGGAGGCGCATCCGGCTTGGGCAGGGCCACGGCGGAGACGATCGTCGCGGCGGGCGGAAAGGTCGCCATCCTCGACCGCAACGCGGAACTCGCCGAGCACCTGGCAGCGGAACTCGGCGACGCCGCGGTGGCCTATGCCGCCGACGTCACGGATGCCGACTCGGTCGCCACCGCGATCGATGGGGTCACCGAGCGTTTCGGGGCGATCCACATAGACGTCAACTGCGCCGGCATCGGCACCGCAGGCCGCACCGTGGGGCGGAACGGCCCCCTCGACCTTGCCGCCTTCAACTTCGTCATCCAGGTCAACCTCGTCGGCACGTTCAACTCGCTGAGGCTGTGCGCGGCAAGGATGCGGGACAACGAACCCTTCGGTCCCGACGGCGAACGCGGCGTGATCATCAACACCGCGTCGGTGGCGGCTTTCGACGGCCAGATCGGCCAGGCCGCCTACAGCGCCAGCAAGGGTGGCGTGGTGGGTATGACGCTACCCGTCGCGCGTGATCTGGCCCGCGACGGCATACGCGTGTGCACGATCGCGCCGGGCATCTTCGAGACGCCGATGGTGACCGGCATGCCGGAACAGGTACGCGTGCCGCTCATCGGCATGGTGCAGTTCCCCAACCGCCTTGGCACATCGGACGAGTACGCGCTGCTGGCGCGCCAGATCATCGAGAATCCCTATCTGAACGGCGAGACCATCCGTCTCGACGGGGGCATTCGGATGCAGCCGCGGTAGCGCGACCTGACGGTCGCGGGCCATCCTTGCGGATGCGTAGAAGTTTCGCTGGCGCGGGACTTCTACGGCGGCAGCGAGTCCACCTTTCGTAAACCCGCGTTCTAAAAGCAGGCCCTTGAAGCCGAGATCGTGACACCCGGGGTAGTGACGGGGCGCGGCGGCTTGCGCCACAGGCCCACGGTCGACGCGAGCCCGCCGGGACGCCGGAAGCCGCGCGGCGATCTGCAACGACCGGTCCGGCCCGGCGCGGGCGTGGCATCCCGGCCGACCAGTTCCCGGGAACGGCCGCGGGCGGCCGCTGCCGCTACCGTGCCTTGTCTTCGGTCTCCGCGTCCCCGGGCGGAAGCTTGAGCAGGCCGTTGGGAGCGCGGGTGTAGGTCAGCACTTCGATGTCGCTGTCGCTGGAGATTGCCATACGCCAGGCGCCGCCCGCGCCGGGTCCGGATCTGCCGGACAGGCCCTTGGTCGCGTTGCCCAGCTCAAGATCCCAGGTGCCGAGGTTGGCCGCTTCGTGGGCGCCGAGCGTCAGTGTGAGCGGTGCGTAGCGCCAGCCCGTGCCGTCGTTCGGCTCGATGCGGATCGAGGCGGAGCGCCCGGACCTGTTGACGATGCGCACCACGCCCTGCTCGTTGGATATATCGGCACTGGACGGGAAGCGATCCACGAGATGGGCCTTGCGGGCCGGTACGGCCGAGGCGGTGGCGTTGGACAGGTTCGTGAGATTGCCGTCGGAAGTCTCGATGAGGTTCATCACCACAAGGTCGCCGTCCGAGGCGATATCAAGCCGCCACCGGCCCTCGCCGTCGGCGAGCGCGCCAAGCAGGTTCGATCCGCCGGTTTCCAGCTCCGCCGCGTCAAGCAATACCGATGCGTCCGCTTCGATGTCCACCGACACCATGCCGCCCGGCGAGGTGCCGGCGTCGTCGATGCCGGTGATGTCCGCGCGCAGCGCTTGCGCGCCCCGGTTGGTCAGGCGCAGCTTGCTGGCCGCATCCGGACTGTCCGCGGGGTTGAACAGCGCTACTCGGTGGACGTTTTCCGCCACCGGAGCGATGTCACCCATCGCGCTCAGCGTGCCGTCGGTGGCGCGCACATACGGCAGCACCTCGATGTCGAGGTCGCTGGCGATCTCGAGTCGCCAGTCGCCGGTGCCCGGCCCGGTGGCACCGCTCAGCCCCAGGGCCGCGTTGCCCCATTCGAGGTCGCTCGACGTGAACTGCGCGGACGCGCCGGCGCCGATGCCCAGGGTGACCGGCGCGCTGTGCCAACCGGCGTCGTCGACGGCCACGATCCGCACTTCGCCGGATTGCGTGGACGGGTTGACGATCCGCACGAACCCCTCGCGCAGCGGGTTCGATGCGCTCGGCAGCAGCGGCGCATGCGCCAGACCGGTCGGACAACCTGCCACGGGGAAGTCATCCAGGATCGTGCCGACCGCGACACCATCACCGATCTCGGCGCCGGTCACGTCGTGGAGGACCACTTCGAAGGTCTTCGGCTCCTCGCCCTCGTTCGGCGATTCGACCAAGCGCACCCGGAACTTCTTGTGCAGATTGTCACCGGGATTTAGCTGGAACGTTTCTGCGTTGGCGTGGAAGTTCGTTCCCTCCTCCGCCGACACCGGGTCCAACTCCCGGGTCCGGATCGAAATGCCGACCCCGTTCGGTTCGAACTCCGCATCGATCGCCCGGTTGACCTTGATCGTGAAGGTGATGCTCTCGCAGGCTTTGTATCCCTGCGCGTCGCTCACGGAAACCGTTGCCGCCGGAATGTCGTCACCGTCATTGTCCGTGATGGTGAGCGTGTGGGTCGTCGTGCTGCCCAGCGTGTAGCCCGTGCCGCCGGTGAGGGTCAGGATCACCGTCTCGGCGTATTCCCGGGTGGCATCGTCGCTGATGGCAACCGGGATGACCGCCGAGGTCGCCTCCGCCGCGACCCTCAGCGTGCCGGAGTTCCGGATGGTGAAGTCGCTGCCCGCCGTCGCGGTGCCGGTGACTTGGTAGGACAGCGTCAGGCCGCCGGAAGGCGCGGCCGGGGAAAGGTTGACCCTCACGTTGCGCGTGCCGGCGTTCTCGGCCGCGCTCGAAGACCCGGAAGCGAAGGATGCCGAGGGTGTTCCCGGCGACGGGTCGTCGTCCACGATGGTGACCGTCGCCGCGTTGATCGACCCCGCCGTGACGCCCGCCGGCAGGTTCGCCGTGTCGATGGCCACCGTGAAGGTCTCATCGCCTTGATGGACCGTGTCCTCGAGGATGGGAATGTCCATGGATTGTCTCGTCTGGCCGTTCGCCTCCAGGACCAGTTGGCCAACCCTGGTGTAGTCCGCGCCGCCGGTGGCCGAGGTGTCCGTATAGATCAGTGGAATCGTCAGATCGCGTCCATTCGCCGGAGTCACGCCGAAGATCGGTTGGAAAACAAGGGCGCTTTCATTGACGCTGTAGGTGCCGCGAAGGAACTCCACCGCGACCGACGACGGGGCATCGGTGATCGTCGTCGTGAGGGCCGGACCGCCACCGAGTGACAACACCACCGTCTCGTTTGATTCGGACGTGTTGTCCTCCAGCACCTCCAGGTGCAGTGGCCCCGCGGGGCGGCGATCACCCTGCAGGACCGCACCGTCAAAGGTGATGGTCGGATTGTTGCCGTTGAAGCCGTTACAGGTGTAGAACACCGCGTCTTCATACAACCGGCAGGTCAGCCGGTAGTCGGTGCCGAGGGTAGCCGTGCCACCGATGGTCAGCGGCAGCGTCACCGTCTCGTTGCTGCCCAACGCCCGGCTGAAGAGGAGATTGAAATAAAGATCGCCCCCTTCAGGCAAGGGGGAACCGCCGACAAAAGCCAGTCTGGCGCTGATCGGCGCCTGATCGCTGGTGTTGATGGTGAGCGTGTGGGTTGTCGTACTGCCGAGCGTATAGCCGGTGCCGCCGGTCAGCGTCAGAATCACCGTCTCGGCGTTCTCGAAGGCATTGTCGTCGATGATGGTCACCGCAATGTCCGCGGAGCTCAATCCGGCCGCGATGCTCACCGTGCCCGAGTTCTGGATGGTGAAGTCGTTGCCGCTGCCCGCAGTTGCAGTACCGGCGACGCTGTAGGAAAGCGTCAATCCGCCGGTGGGCGCCGCCTGGCTGAGGGTGACTGTCACGTTGTGCGTGCCCACATCCTCGTCGACACTCGACGAACTCACCGCGAAGGCGGCTGAGGTGCTGTCATTGTCCTCAATCGTCACAGTGTGGACGCTCGGGCGGGCGCCCTGGCTGTCCACCGTGTAGCCGGTGCCTCCGGTGAGCGTCAGGATCACCGTCTCGGCGTTCTCGCTGGCACTGTCGTCGTTGATGACCACCGCTATGTCCGCGGAGCGGTCCCCACCCGGGATGCTCAGCGTGCCGGAATTCTCGATGGTGTAGTCGTTGCTGCTGCCGGCTCTGGCGGTGCCGGACAGGCTGTAGCGGAGCGTGAGGCCTGCGGAAGGCGCCGGATAGTCGAGTTCCACCCGCACCGCGTGGGTGCCACCGTGCTCGGGTGTATCCGAGGATGCGAAGCGGAAAAACGCCGCGGGAATCGGGTCGTCGTTGTCGAGGACCGTGACCGCGGCCCCTTGGCCGGCCACGTAGCCGGTGCCGTCATTCACGTACACCTGCACGAAGCCGTCGTCCTCGTCGGCGTTGTCGTCCACCGTGCGCACGGTGAAGGTCGCAGAAGCCACGCCCGCGTTCAGCGTGACGGTCCTGACGCCCTCCTGGCTCGCGGCCACAAAATCCTGGCCGGGGGGCTCAACCACCTCGACGTTGACCGTCAGGCGGGCGGTCGGCGCCGGGTCGGCGTTCACCGTGAAGCCGGCGGCGCCGCCTTCGGTCACGTCGGCCCCGCCGGTGACACTGATCCGGGGCAGCCGGGGCGCGGTCGGGTCGGCGGTGTCGTCGTCGTCAACGCTGACTGGCCGGGCGATGCTCAGCGCGTTGGCGCCGCCGTAGTCCCCGCCCGACGTGGTGTAGGTCAGGGTCGCGGTGTCGTCCACCGCGTCGTCGTCCTGCGCGGCCGATACCGTCACATTCCGCGCCCGGCTCCAGAGATTGCTGCCGCTGGGGTTGAAAGTGAGCGAGGTCGGGCTGACCGTCACATCCTGGTTGTTGGAGGCGATCTTGACCGTCACCGCGGCCGTCGGCTGCGATGACAGCCTCAGCGTGAGGGTCTCGCTGCTACCCTCGTCCACGTCCGCCCAGCGCCGATGGAACTGAAGTCCCCGGGTGTCGTCGTCGGCAATCGTTACCGTGGTCGTTTTCATGGCATTGTTCACCGTGTAGCCGCTGCCGTCCTGCAGGGTGAGGATGATGGTCTCGTCCATCTCGTCGATGCCGTCGTCGTTCACGTTGATGGTGATCCAGTCACTGTGCCGGTTCGCGGGCAGCCTCATACTGCAGGATGAGGACGTGCAGCCATCAATGGTGTAGTCCTTGCCATCACCACGGTCCGCCGACCCGGCGACCGTGTAGTTGATGGTGCGGGCGTGGCCCTGCGGACTGAGCCCGTCGCCGATTTCCACCACGACCCTTACGCCGCCGTTGGCCTTGTGATTGCCGAACTCGGCAACGCTGAGGGTCGGATCAGACATCTGAACCAGATCCGTGATGGGGTTCGGTTCCCCATTGACGCTGATCTGGAGGCTATTGCCACGTGGCGTCCAATGTTGAGGATCGGCGTACCAAACGTACTCTGCACCTTCATTCGCAATGCTGAAACCGGCTGCGCCACCCGCATTCTCGGCATTCGAACGAACGCTACGGAATGTGACGTCAGTGAGGCGCGAACCAACGGCCTCGAACACCACAAAATACGTGGATGAGGGCTTGAGTTTGATGCCTTTGCCGGGTGCGCTAAAGGTGAACGTCTGGTCCTCGTTCAGATCGTTGCTATCGAAAGTCGCTGGAGAAGTGGAAGGAAGAGTCAGCTTGCCGACAGTCGTCCCCGGGAGTCCGCTGGAATCATTTCGGATGGTGACGGCAAGCTGCGGATCGTTCTTCCTGAAGATGTCCCCAACTTCGATTTTCTCGAACACCACATCAACGCTGGTCAGCGTGTAGCCTGGCTTGTGGCTGCCGGTGGTGAACGCTTGGCCACGGCCTGCTTGGATCAAGGTTCGCGAAGTGGTCCCAGGGCCACCCCCATCATCTGTCTGACCGTTGTTGCTGACGAGACAGTGATCGATAAACACCGTGACACGGCTGGGGTTTCCGATGGCCACGCTGGAGTCGATGTTGGTGCTGTTCGGCTGTCCGTCGGTGGTGACTTTCGTGATCTCCACGAAGAAGTACTTGCCGCAGCTCCCCGGCAAGAGAGACGTTTGGACCGGGAATTCGGTTTGTCGGGCAGGTATCCGGGTTCCCCGCCTGTCGACGATGGGGACGGCGTGATGGAGGCTGAAAGTGCTTCCGATGCGCGCGGGTGCGTAGCCATTGAGGTTCTCGGTCGGCTGCACCGTCCGCATATGCACATACACGTCAGTGGCTTTGGCGTTGCGCAGGACCGGCGTCAAGTACAGCGCCCGGAAGTTGTGCCCCTCCACGTCGGTGGTCTCGGCCGACGTGTAGATCACGTCTTCGGCGAAGGTCACCGTGTTCTGGGCCTGTGCCGCGACCGGGGCGGCGAGGCCGAGCAGCAGCGGCAGGCCGAGCAGTAAAGCGGCAAGGCTGTGCCGCAGGCGCTGGACGACCGAATGATCCGCCGAGGCGTGGGCGGGGGAAGGATCTGGGCTGGCCGACGAGGAAGCGTTCGGTTGGGCGGATTCCGCCGCGGCAGGTTCAGTCGCTGGTCGTGCGGAGGAGCGGACGGACGAGTAGGGGCCGGCGTCAGACGAAGATGGTGTCGGCCCCGGGATGCGGCGCCGGGCAGACCCTTGAGCCGCGTGGAGGGGTTTCACGGCTCGGCTCGGCTCGGCTCGGCTCGGCTCGGCTCGGCGAGATTATACGGACGGCATCATCCCGGAATGTCAAGCGGAATCGCCCGTTCACTGCGGTTTCCGCCGTGCCGGACGGCGCTGTTCGATTAGGATCCTCTCGCGCATCTCGCATACCCTTCCCGATGAGGTTGCTGCCGCACTTCAATGGCAAACATCAAAGACATAGCACACTGCGCGGCACTGTGCACGAGTTTCGTATGTTGGCTGAGTGCCGACGGGACGTAACCGTCCGGGCAAGCCGGCATGTGGCAGTGTTCCGACACTCGTGACCCTGCGGATGCAGCCTTCCTCCGCGTTGTGCGGCGCAATGCAGGTCCGAATTGCTCGCAGCGTGCCGACACCACCGAACGCTTGCGACGGGACGTTCAGCAGCTGGCCGAGCGATACGGCGGCATGGAGGCTCCCGGAACGCAGCGATCCTGCGACAGTGCGGCAGGAGGCCACCCACGCCTCCCGCGGGTCACGCCCGCGAAGTCGAGCCGGGCGGTCCCGGCAACACACCGTTTGGGCCACAAGCCCATAGCAGCAAGCAACCCGATGCGATCCATCGGCGCTTCCAGGCGTCCATGCGTGTTTCGTGACGAGCGCGACGTGGACCGGATGAGCAGATGCATCCCGCGCGGCTTCAACGGCGCGACAACCACCTGCAACGGCGAGAACGGTCCCGGCCGGACGTCGGATTACGTCCTACTTCAAACGCTTCTACGGCGGCAGCGTGTGTCTTCCATAAACCACTGTTAAATCATCACGTTACGTGATGTTGATCTTGACCAGCCAACAACGCGACACCTTCCCGAGCCGCGCACCAGCGCAGCCCTTTGAGACGCCTTGACCCTTGACGCCTTGCGCCTTGCGGCCTTGCGCGAGGCCGGCTGCCGTAACCTGATCCGTTCTTTCGTTCGCCAGCGCGCGCGTTCTGCGCATCAATGCGACCCCGGACGTTCCGTCCGTCGCGCCACTGCCCTTGGGCCTGTCCTCCGCCGCAGCGGGGCCGAGGGTCGCCAGGGTGACCCGCTACGCCCGGCAACCATCGGCGGAGCGGGGAGCCCGGCTGCTTGCGCTGTGGTTGACATGCTGGTGGACTACGGCATGGCGTAGCGGATGGTGAACAGTGCCGAGAACCGCCCCGTGTCGCGGGTGCGGGACCATGCGCTGACCGGCTCGCTGCCGTCGAGGCGCAGGTTGGGCGGGTGGCTGCGCAGCAGGTCGCCCGCGTAGTCGTCCGACTCGAACGCCTCGAAGCGCTTCCACTCGGTCTTGAATCCGACCGACACGCTGTCCGACAACGCGCGCTCGACGCCCGCGACCAGCACGTATCCCACCATGGTGTCGCGGAGCGTGCGCCGGCCCACGCTGACGGTGCCAGCGAGGTTGTGTCGGATCTCCTCCGCGTTGGACTGGTCCAGGCCGGTCGCGATGTCTGCGGGGTCGGCGCTCCTTGCCCAGAGCCAGGCGAAGTCCTTGCGCGTACGCGAGACGGCCACACCGACGCCCGCGTAGGGCATCCACCGGGAGCGGTTCGGCCAGTCGCGGTACGCGACGATCCGGAACTCGTCGGAGGTCGCGGAGCCAAGGGTTTCCTCGCCGACCGAGAGTTCGTTGCCGATCTTGTCGAAGTCCGCGCCGGTGGCATCGGTGGACGACACCGTCTGATCGAAGTCCGTCCCGCTACGGGCGTACACGGCGGCCAGCCGCCATCGCGGCGACAGGCGGACTCCGACCTCCGCCTCACCCGAGAAACCCGCGCCGGGATCGAAAGGCGCGAGCCAGCCGTCGCCCGCGCCGCGGTCCGCCGTGGTGCAGCCGGCCACGGAGAGCGCCCGCGGGTTGATGTACTCGTCGCAGATGCTCGCGCGGTCGTTGCTGCGGCTTTCCATGACCACCTCACGGGACGCGTTGCCGCCGATGCCGATGCCGACGTACCACTGGGCGGTCGCGCCCGCGGCGGGGAGGCAGGCGGTAACGCCTATTGAAACCACCGCCGCGAAGCGCGAGAGGACGGGAGGGTACTGACGAGCGCCGGGGCTCATGCTCGCCTGCTTTCCGGACCGGGCCACGTCGAGCGCGTCTTCCGGCAGCGCGACAAACCGACAAACGACAAACTCGGGAAGTGAGACTTCGCTGGAATTCGGGGCCTCCTACTGCGCGATCCATGCCGATTCGATGGTCCGCCAGCGCAGCGCCCGGCGGCCTCTCGCCACCCGGTGCCCGCTCCGGCAACCTGCCGCTGATCGTCGCCCGCCGCCAGCGTTGGGTCAAGGGTACGCAGACAACGACACGCTGAACTACGGGAGCGGGCGGGCAGCAGTGGGCCGACTACCCCGCCGTCGCCGACTGAGCGCCGAGCCCACGACAAAACCGCCAGCGGACCGGGATACCGGGCCGCGCATTCGCGCATTCGGTGGTGGTGAGGAACAACATGGAATCTACCGCGCCCGGCGCCGCGTTAGAGCGGCCCGGGCCGGCGTACGGGTCAGTTTTGCTGGGCGATCCGCCGTCCTTCGACGAGGACGATGCGAACCCGCATTGCTGCGTGTAGCCCCAAAGATGCAGTTGCCGTGCCGTCGCTTGCGGCGACCGCGGCGTGTCTTGCGACATGGGCCGGCGGCCTCTTGTTCGGCGGCGATGGCGTTGCGGGTCTCCGTTTCCGGTGTGCCAGGGGATGCCTCCCCCGGCTCCGCGACCACCTCGGTCGCCACGACAGTCCCGGCTTCGATCAAGGACTCCTGTTGTCCCCTCGTGCCCCGTGAACGTTCCGAAGGTTTCACGAGGCTGCCGCGCTGCCGTGTTCGATGCCCATGCCGCCGGTGCTTACGGGCCGGCCCGTGGCGCATCCGTCGATTCGCCCCCGTCGCCTGAAATGCGGCAACGTAGCCAATCCGTGCCTGCCGGTGCATCACCCCGGTCGACTCCAGAATGCGTTACCATCCCGGAAGCGGCACCTGGACGCGTCAGCCGCAAGCTACGGCTGCCGCGCCCGTGCCGGATTCCCGCCGGCTGTCCGGTTGCCCGGTCTGGCCGAGATGGCTCCCGACCCACCGCCCCAGGGCGGCCCCAAACGGCCGGGAATATACATCTGGCACCAAGGCGGCACCAGAAAAGAATGTTTAGCAGCCTTGCCGCCGCTGGCCGCAATGCCGATTTAGCGCCCCGTCACTACCGGATTGCCGCGACCGCTTCCCACGCCGCGCGCCAGCGCCGCGACGTTGTGCGACACCCGGGGTAGTGACGGGGCGCGGCGGCTTGCGCCACGGGCCCACGGTCGACGCGAGCCCGCCGGGACGCCGGAAGCCGCGCGGCGGTCCGCAACGACCGGTCCGCCCCGGTGCGGGCGCGGCATCCCGGCCGGCGAACTTCATGCCTTCGGCGGCGGTGCCGGTGAGCCGCGACTGGCCGCGCCGGTGCGCCGGTCGTCGGGCGGCTGCTCGGCCGGTCGCCCGAGCGTGAGCAGTTCGTGCGTGCGGATCCCCGAAGCGGACACGATCTCCGTGGCGAGCGCGTTGCGGGCGTCCAGGCGGGGATTGAAGCGCTGCGGCACGAAACCAAGTCCGAGGTCGCCAAGGTCGAGGCCGGGATTGAGGCGCACCGTCAGGAGACCAAGGCTGGGACCGCGGCGCCCAAGGCCCAACTCGTCAAGTGGGCGTTCGGGGTGATGGGCGCCACGACGGCCCTCTTCACGGCGACAGTCAAGCTCACCCAGCCCGGAGCGCGTCACTCACCCCAAGGCACGGGGTTGCCCTCGGATTCCCCTTGGAGGCGGTCCCAGGGCGTCAGCGGCTGAAGATCGGGAACCGATCGCAGCCCCCCTCACGGAACCGCCTTCTCGTCGATCCCGCGGCCCACAGGCGAACCGGGACACGAGTTCCCACCCCGCGCCCTGCCTTTCGGTTGCTTGCGGGGGTCCGAATCAACGGCTCGCCGCGAACGGCCCGACGTGTCACCGCCGAGCCGCGCCTTGGGTTGGTCAGTTGCAGAGGTCCGCGCCCGTCTCTCCGGGCTGTCACGCCTGATTCCCCGCTAGGCCGAGTGGCGTTCCTGCGGCTTGCACGTCAGTTGCAGAGGTTTGCGCCGTTGGAGTTGTCCTGAAACTCTAGGCCGCTTCCGATTTCAAGCCCTGCCGTAGAAATTCCGACCACACTGTCAAAGACTAGCCTATCACCTTGCCTCAGACTACCACAGACGGACGAAAACGGATTTGCCGTTCGCAGATTCGTGCTCGGTAGGCTTGGGTCTCCGTCACTCGCAACGTAGAGCAAATCTGCAAGTGGATAATCTATGTCCTGGACGATCCCGCCAACAGAGGGGATTAGCAATGAGTAGTGGGAATAAGTCTTTTCTCCCTCAAAGACCAGTACTGTCCTGAGAGCAAAAAGCAACCCCTCGGTCGTTTTCCACCACCTATCATCATCGCCCTCGCCGTCCGTCACCATCACCGGCTTGCTCAGGCTCACCGTCCACTTGCCGTTCTTCTTGCGCAGACTGATCCACGACACGTCGTCCTCCTCGATGATGGGGAGTTCGGTGTTGTCCAGGAGGGCGTTCGTGTTGGATGACGTGGGAGGAATCGTCACCACGTCCTTGGTCGGGTAGCAGTTGTCAGGCATCCACGCCTCGTCAGACACGTCCGCCCGAACGGTGTAGTCGGAGTGCGTCTTGCTGCAACTCCCGCCCACCACGGGCGCTCGGTCGAGGTATTTGGAGGCCACCTGGTCCCCGCATCGAAGCGGCGTGAACCGCTCCCACGCGCTGCCGGTGCCCAAGCAGTAGGTCGTGTGGGCACTGTCCGGGAACGCTTCCTCGCTTTCCAGCAATCGCCATGCCGCGCGATCAGGGACAGTCTCCGTTTCAGGATTGAACTTGGACTTGCCCGAGTAGGTGGTGCCAAAGCGAAACTCCAGGTCGTCCGCGACACTAAAATCGTTCTCGACGACGTTGTTGTCCCTCGTCCGCACGGTGGCTCGATAGACGAAATCCGACGTGCTGCCAGGCACCAACGAAACGTATGGTGAGTCCGTTACGTCGTCGCTACCAGTCTGGTCGTTTACGCATTGCCAGTGTCCCTCTATGCCCAATCGGGCACTACCCCCGTCAGTTGCGTCGATGTAGTAGTTATCGAATCCGGGCAGCGTGATTGGACCATTGTTCCAGTGCTCGCTGCCAGACCAGATATCGTGCTTGACGCAGAGCGTATTTGACAACGTGGTAGCCGGGTTCGACTCCCAATGTATAATCACCTCGGACTCCCAATAATCGTCCTCGTTGATGCGGTACTCGACGTTGCTTGACGCCGGGAGTGGACCGTGGAAGTACACTCGAAGTTGTTTTACGTTAGCCTGTTGAGGCTCCGTGTTTAGCGGCTGCGGCTCGACCTCTTCTTCCTCCGGCTTGTTCGCAATGCACTTGATGGCTTCCACCACCTCATCCATGTGTTCGAGGGGCAGCCTTCGACTTCTGCGGGCTTCCAGAATTTCTTCGGCCCGATCCAGCGTCATCGCGCCTTCCTGCTCCAGCAGAGCCGCTTTGATGCTTTCCCATCGCCGCTCGGTCTGATTGCCGGACGGAATCCGCGAATCGACATACGCCATCAGGTCGTCGGTGTAGCAGTCGTCGGCGTAGGCTGCTTGTGCGGTCCATGCCAGGCACACGCCCATCAGGGCCAGTTTGAGGTTTTTCATGGCCGTCTCCCAGCGCTCAAGCGGGGTGCTGATAGGTGGCCTGCGCCTCCCCGGCGGGGAAAACCGGGAACAGCGGCGGGCGGATTAGGGGGGAGCAGGCCGAGCCGCGGATTGCGGCGGCACGGGAACCCGCCGCGACGCGGGCGGGCGAGGGATCGAAGCTGCTGGAGGGTGAAGCGGGGAGTGGCGGAACCCCCGTTGGGGGAACGGGAAGGCTCAGGCCGGGAGGCGGATTGCTTTAGGCGGCCCCACCGTGAAGACGCGGGAAGGCTCGGCTCGGCTCGGCTCGGCTCGGCTCGGCTCGGCTCGGCTCGGCTCGGCTCGGCTCGGCAGGATTATACCGCCGGCGCCTTGCCGGAATGTCAAGCGAAATCGCCCGTTTACCGCGGTTTCGACCGTGCCGGACGGCGCTGTTCGATTAGGATCCTCGCGCATCTTGCATACCCTTCCCGATGAGGTTGCTCCCGCACTTCAATAGCCTGTATCAAAGACATAGCACATTGCGCGGCATTTTGCACGAGTTTTGCCTGTTGGTTGGCCGAGTGCCGACGGGACGTTCGGCAGCAGGCCGAGCGATGCGGCGACATGGCGCGCCCCCCCCGCTATGGCAGGGCGCTTCGCCTGCCCGGCCATAGCGGGCGCGCGCGCTCTCCAACCGTTCACGCACACATTTGCACGCACTACCCGCCGTCGCCCATAATTCCACCCACTTACCCGCCAGCTCCGACCGGAGCGGCGACGTTGGACCCAAGGGTCCTAGCTACACCAGAGAAGCGGCGCACCGACGCCTGAACCGAGGCACCCGTACGCGGCTCCGGCGCGTGAAGACGCGGCAAGTGCCATGTGACACGAAGCGTACCGGGGGCGACGGCGGCCTCCGGCGCGGCGACATCCGCGCAGAGCGCGAACCGGGGCGAACCTCCGGCAAGCGCAACGCCGACTGGCCATAAACCGATTCCCTCCTGGCCACGGGGGACGTGCCGACCGAAGGCAGCTACTAAGGGGCGACCGCACGGCCCCTGGAACGCAGCGATCCTGCGACAGTGCGGCAGGAGGCCACCCACGCCTCCGGCGGGTCACGCCCGCGAAGTCGAGCCGGGCGGTCCCGGCAACACACCGTTTGGGCCACAAGCCCATAGCAGCAAGCAACCGATGCGATCCATCGGCGCTTCCAGGCGTCCATGCGTGTTTCGTGACGAACGCGACATGGACGGGATGCGGCAGAAGCATCCCGCGCGGCTACACAGCGCGACAACCACCTGCAACGGCGAGAACGGTCCCGGCCGTGTCCATCCAAGGACAGAACGGGGGCGAGTCGGGAGAGGAACGCGAAAGCGATTCCGATCCCGCTGAGCCGCGTCGATCCGGACGTTTCGAGAGAAGCGTTGGAACGCGGCAACAGTTCTAACACGCGACGGATCACCACACGGGTCGTGCGCTCGGAGGTACGCACATGGGACAGCGCCGGTCGAAGCTCGACCGCCATGCAGCCGAACTGCTCGCCCTGCGGCGGGCCGGGGCCACGCTCGCCCAGCTCGCCCGCTGGCTGCGCTTCGAGCGCGACACCGTCGTTGCGGCCACCACCGTGCGGCGCTGGCTCGACAACGCCGACGTAGGTGACATCGACCTGGTCGACGGCTTCGACGCCGTTGCCGCCCTCGATGCCTTGCGCAACCGAGACCGGGAACTCCGCTTTCCGCGCCTTGCCGTCTCTTGCATCGACGCGCACGGCTACCACGTTCTCCGGCTGCGGGCCCAGGGCGCCAGCATCGGCGAGTGCCACCGGGCGCTGCGCGACGAGCGCGGGCTGCGGGTGGACCGCTCCACCGTTTCCCGCTGGCTGCGCAAGCACGCCAATGGCGCGGCGTAGCCGTCCCCGCCGCGGCCGGGAGCAGCCGCACCACCGGTTCCGGTCGCGGGCCACCGATCCGAGGAAGCAGGCCGCCGGCGTCGTCAAGCGCCTGCAGGGCGCGCGCATCCGGTCGGTCGGCACCGCGAGGAACTACCAGGAGCGCCTGGTACAGATCGCGGCGCGCCTCGACGTGGCGCTGACCCCGGAGCGGGCCGTGGCGTACCTGCGGGACCGCGCGGCCCATGTCGGGCAAAAGACGCTGGACATGGAGCGGCAGGCGATCCAGGCCATGATGGTCGGCGTCACCGGCCAACTGGCGCCCGGCGCCACGCTGCCGGTGGTGAAGTCCACGGAGCCGCACCGCCCCAGGCCGCGCGCCTATTCCCCAGCCCAGGTCCGCGCCGTCGCCGCCCGGCAGGACTCCCGCAACGCGCTCGCCACGGAGATCGCCCACGCCTCCGGGATCCGCGCCCACGAGCTGCTCACCCTGGGCCGTCCCGACGAGCAACCGCCGGACGACCGGCGCGAGAGATCGCATCTGACCGGCACCGCCGCCGAAGGCATGAAGTTCGCCGGCCGGGACGGCGTGGTCTACACCGTCGTGGGGAAGGGCGGCCTGGTCCGCGAGGTGCTGCTCCCGCACGGTCTCGCCGAGCGCCTTGAAGCGCGCCGCCTCGACGCTCCCGAGCGCGTCGTCGACCGCGGCGTCCGCTACCTCCAACGCTACGACCTGGGCGGCGGCCACGCGTTCAGCACGTCGTTCTCGCGCGCCAGCATCGAGGCGCTGGGCAAGAGCAGGGGCGCGCATGGCCTGCGCTACGCGTTTGCCCAATCCAGGATGCGGGAACTCATGCACCACGCGGAATACCGCCACGCGCTCGCCATCGTCGCCGAGGAATTGGGCCACTTCCGAAGCCTGATCACCGAAGCGACCTATCTACGCTGAGCAGAGAAGCCCGGCTGCGGTCATTCGACCGGCTCGACCACCCTTCCGGTGAACGGAATACCGCCAGCCTGACAGACGTGCTCGCCCGGCAACCCGGCTGCGCCGGGTCCTGCACTGCGTTGCGGCCCTGCGGGTGCCCGGCCTGCGCGCGCCCGTCCGACTTCGGGGCATTCCATTCAATGCCGGAGTCGCAGCATGACCACCACCAACACCGCCGCCACCACACCCGACTGCAACCACTGCCGCCGCCGTCCCGCCGCGCCGGACCGCAAGAGGTGCCGTCCGTGTCTGGAGAAGGCCGCCGAGAACTCCCGCAAGCGCTACGCCCGGCTCGCCGCCAAGTCCGCCTGCACGCGATGCGGACGGCGCCGCGCCATGCCCGGCGAATCGCGCTGCTCCGACTGCGCGCACACGCCGCCGAAGTCCTGGCCGCGGCTGATCCGCGCCTGGTACATCGAGACCGTCGGCGGCTTCGAGTTCGGGCCGTACCGCGACGAGATCGAAGCCCACGCCGACGCCGTCATGCGCCGCATCGAGCGCAACCTCGGCGAGTACGCCGTCTACGCCCGCACCGAACTCGACGGCACGCCGGACCTCGACGACATCCGCACGCACATGTCCTTCGAGATCGGCTGACCGCGCCGCGGCAGGGCGTCGGCATCCCGGGCGCGCCTGCCCTCGCCACCGTCCACGCGGCGACCGTCAGTTTCGCGGCGCGCCGCCGAGATGGTCGGACCATGCCTGCATGACGGGCCGCCGCTTCTCGAGGAGATCGTCGCGCGCGTAGGCCGCCACGGTCTTCGAGCCCTCGACGTGCGCCAGTGCGAACTCGGAAAGCAGTTCGTCCACGCCCTCGTGGCGGGCCCAGTCCTTGAAACTCGATCGGAAGCCGTGTGCCGTGCCATTGATCTCCGCCTTCCGCAGCGCGTTCGCCAACGCCGTCGCGCCGAGCTTCCTGCCGCGCGGGCCGGGGAAGGCCAGATCCCCGTGGCCGTTCGTCTCGCGCGCCTCCTCCAGCACCGCCAGGGCGCCGGTGGACAGCGGCACCCGGTGCGGCCGGTAGCGTTTCATGTGCCCCTCCGGCACCGTCCACACCGCCGCCTCGACATCGAACTCGTCCCAGGTCGCGCGCCGCACCTCCGCCTGCCGCGCCGCCGTCAGCACCCCGAACCGGAGCGCCAGCCGCAGACCGCGGGCGATGCGCGGGTGTGCGTCCACCTTGGCGAGCGCGTTCGCCACTTCGTCGAAGTGCAGCGCCCGGTGGTGGCGCACCGCCGCCGCCTTCGGCAGCGAGCGCATCACCGTCTCCACGATCGCCCGCCCGCTGCCGGCGGGCTCGCGCAGGTTCTCCACCTCCGCCCACTCCAGCACCGCCACGATGCGGCCCGCCACCAGGCGCACCGTGGCGTGCTTGCCGGCCAGCGCCAGCGGACGCAGCACCCGCTTCACATCGCTGGTGGCCACCGCGCCCACGTGCATGGTGCCCATGACGGGCAACACGTACGCGTCCATCGACGAGCGCCAGTCGCGGGCCGTCTTAGCGGCCGTGCCGCGCCGCCAGGTCTCCGCCTTCTCCGCCATGGCACGGGGCTCGGCTTCCGCGAAGGAGATGGTGTGCGCGCGGCGCGGATCCCCGCCGGTGCGCGCCACGGCGCGGTTGTCGGCCGCGATCCGCCGCGCATCGGCGAGGCTCACCAGTTCGGCGTTGCCGAGGCCGATGTCGATGCGCCGTCCATGCACCATGATGCGCTGCACCCAGGAACGGGAGCCGGAATCGCGCACCCGCAGCATGAGGCCGTTGCCGTCCACGTAGCTGCCGGGGCCGGCGTGGCGTACCATTTGAGCGGACAGGGCGTTGCGATTGAGCTTCGGCATGGGACCGGGACTCGTTTCCTGGCTGGAAACACAGTATACGATGATCGAAAATGGCTTACAACGCGTCCCACAAAGATGGGTGGCAACCGTTGGCGTCGAATGACACTGGATGGCACGTTGTTGCACGGTCGAAAACGACCTTATCCGATTGATAAACAACGATATTTGTGGACGACCAGAGGAGCAGACCGTTGCAGATGCACGCAGACCGTCCTACTTCAAACGCTTGTACGGCGCAAGCTCCTGGGTTGTCCGGACGGGCCAGGGTACTCGTCTAGGCGAGAACGGCCCGGACGCGGTCCAGGTCGGTCGAGGTGTCGATGCCACCGGGCACCGGTGCCGCCGCCTCGGCCACGATGATGTCGTGGCCGTGGTCCAGCAGGCGCAACTGTTCCAGGGCCTCGATCCGCTCGATGGGGCTCGGCGGATACGCGACGAACGATTTCAAGGCATCTACCCGGTAGGCGTAGATGCCGATGTGACGCCGCCAGACATCGCCAAGCTCCGCGGGACGTCCATCGGCAAACGTGTCGCGTGACCAGGGTATGGGGGCGCGCGAGAAATACAGGGCCCGCCCGGCCCGGTTGGCGACGACCTTGACGATGTTGGGGTCGAAGGCGTCCTGCACACGCGTGATCGGCTCGCAAAGCGTACCAACTCGGTAGGGGCTGTCGACGAGCAGCTCGGCCACCTGATCGATCACCGCCGAGGGAATCAGCGGCTCGTCGCCCTGCACGTTGACGACGATCTCGTCGTCGGACCAACCCAGCGATTCGGCCACTTCCATCACCCGATCCGAACCCGATGGGTGGTCGTCCCGGGTCAGCATCGCCACCGCGCCGCAACCGGCCACGGCGTCCACGACCCGTCCGTCGTCGGTGGCGACGACCACGCTCGATGCACCGGAAGCCAATGCCCGCTCGGCGACCCGCACGACCATCGGCGTGCCGGCGATGTCGACAAGCGGCTTGCCAGGCAGACGCGTGGAACCGTATCTGGCAGGTATGACGACGTGATACCCCATCGGACGTTACGCGCCGGACACGACGCGCACGGTCAAGGGAATGCCCCGCTCAGCGAGCATTTCCTCGAGCAACCCGTCCACGGGCTCGTCGAACGCCACGTCGATCTCGAGATACCAGCACGTCGATGGAACGCCCTCGAGCGCGCGGATCTTCTCCGCGTCCTTCTCGGTCACGACGACGGCGGTCCCCTCCCCTGCGTCGAGGTCGGCTAGGGTGAACTCGTGATGGTCGGGAAAAGTACGCATCGGCGGCACTAGGCCGATGCTTGAGAGCGTGGCCGCGAATCGTCGCGGATTGCCCACGCCGGCGACCGCCATCACGGCGCCCCCGTGCCCATCGACGAAGCACTTCGGATCAAGACGCTCTCCGGTTACGACGTTCACCATCGCCCTGGCTTCGGCCCTCATGGCCGTCGCCTCGGGTATGAGTCCGTTGGTCGCGCCGTTGGTCACGACCCAGTCGCACTCCCGAAGGCGCGAGAGGGGTTCGCGCAAGGGACCGGCGGGGAGGCAGAGACCATTGCCGACACCGCGCATGCCATCGACGACGGCGATTTCCAGATCGCGCCCGAGGGCGTAGTGCTGGAGTCCATCGTCCGCGACAACGACATCGATCTCGCTAGCCTGCAGCAACTCGCGAACGGCACGAGGCCGATCCGGATCGACGACCACCGGGCAACCGGTGCGCCGCGCGATCATCGCGGCCTCGTCACCGCAGGCCGACGCCGGCGTGGTGGCCGTTACCGCCAACGGGTACGACGCGCGCCCCCCGTAGCCGCGCGACACCACGCCGACGCGCAGACCACGCCCCTTGAGCCAATGGGCCAACCAGATGGCCAGGGGCGTCTTGCCCGTGCCGCCGGCCGTCACGTTGCCGACTACGACCACCGGCACCGGGGCCCGCCAGGATGGCGCCTTGCCGGACAGGAACCGAGCCCGCCGCCGCTTTGCGAACCAACCGAAGACCGCCGCGACCGGCCACAGCAGGCGCGGCCAGAAACGACCGTCGTACCAAGCGCTCACCAGTGGGTCCAGCACCGCGACAGGCGACCTTCGGATTGCGGCCGGTGTCCTGGGCGGCCCTTTCGGTCGATTCCCATCGTCGTCGAAGTGTGTGCGATAGAGGTCGGCGTAGGCACCGTTCGCCGCCATGAGGCTGGCGTGGTCGCCGCGCTCCATTATCCGGCCTTCGTCCACCACCAGGATCTGGTCCGCCTTCTCGACCGTCGATAGGCGGTGCGCGATGACGATGGTCGTGCGGCCGCGCATGACCTCCTCCAGCGCAGCCTGGATGTGGCGTTCGGAGTGCGCGTCCAGCGACGAGGTCGCTTCGTCGAGAATCAGGATCGGGGCATCCTTCAACAGGGCCCTGGCCATGGCGATACGTTGCCGTTCGCCGCCGGAAAGCAGGACCCCATCGTCACCGACCACGGTTTGCAGACCGTCGGCCAGGCGGTCGATGAAGATGCCCGCATGGGCCCGCCGAACGGCGGTGGCGACGGCATCGGGGTCGGCATCCATGAGACCGCCGTAGGCGATATTGTTGGCCAGCGTGTCGTTGAACAACGTGACGTGCTGCGGCACCAACGCGATCTGGCGTCGCAGGCAGGACAGGCGGTAGGCATCGAGACGTTCGCCATCGAGCAGGATGCGCCCGGCGACCGGTTCGTAGAACCTCGCAATCAGGCTCGCCAAGGTGGACTTGCCGCTACCTGAACGGCCGACCAGGGCGACCGTCTGCCCGGGTTCGATGGTGAACGAGACATCGTGCAGCACGGGCTTGTCCGGACCGTAGCCGAAGGAGACGTTCTCGAAACGGAGCGCACCCTTCACCCGATCGACCTCCAGGGTACCCACGTCGCTTTCGGACTCGTGATCGAGCTGCGCGAATATGTCCTCGGCGGCCGCCAGTCCACGTTGCAGGCGAGCGTTCACGTCCGACAGCCGCTTGATCGGGTTGGCCAGCAGCCCCGCCAGACCGATGTAGGTGATCACGTCCCCCGCCGTCATGTCGCCGGCGACCTCCGGTCGGAGCAGCAGGCCGACGAGCACCGCAAGGCCCCCGGCGGCGAGGAGCTGAATCACCTGCGCGCTGGTGGCCTTGGTGGCCGTCATCTTCAGGTTCTGCCGCCGGTTGGTGTCGCTGGCCGCCTGGAACCGTTGTCGTTCGTAGTCATCGCCTCCGTAGACCCTCACGTCCCGATAGGCCGATACCGCCTCGGCCGCGACATGGGTCACATCGCCCATGGAGTCCTGGATGCGCGAACTGATGCGCCGGAAGCGGCGCGATGCGTAGCGGACGATGAGTCCCACCAGGGGCGAGATCACGAGAAAGATGCCCGTCAGCATCCAACTGAGGTAGAGCATCCAGGCGAGGTAGACAACGACCTTCAAGCCGTCCTGGACGATGATCTTCAGGGCATCCGTCGTCGTGTCCCGAAGTTGGGCGGCGGTGAACGTCAGCCTGGACACCAGGTGGCCGTGCGTGCTCTTGTCGTAGAACGCGCTCGGCATGACCAGCAGCCGGTCGAAGAGTTGTGTCCTGATGGCGTAGATGGCACGAAACGAGATTCGGGACAACAGGTACTCGCCCGCCACCGAGCCGAGACCACGGAACACGGCCAGCGCCAGCATCGCCACCGGAATAGCCCAGAGTTGCGCAAGCCCTAGACCGACGCCCGGAAGCGCGGCGTCCGCCCCACTGTTCTGCGATGCCCTCCCCCCGGAGGGCATATCGGCTTGCCGGAACACATCGACGATCACGCCAAGGATCTTCGCGAACCCGCCTTCGCATGCGGCGGCCAGCAGAAAGCCCAGGATGGCCAGCAGGAACCAGAGTTTCTGATCGGCGATATAGCCGAGCAGACGGCGGTAGATCAGCCAGTCTCGGGAACGGCCCGCGGTGTCGCCTTCAGTGGCCATCTTCGTCCTCGGCATCGGAGTTCGCGTTGTCGGTTAGGATGCTGACATCGGTCAATCCCGCCCTTTGCGCGGCGTCGAGGACCCGTACGACCGCATCGTGCCGCGTCCCCGCGTCGGCCGCCACCACCACGGTGGCGCCGGATCGGTCGGTTTGCGCCGCAGCCGTCGCGAGAGTGGTCTGCAGTGCCGCGACGTCGTCGCCTGAAAACCTGTGACCGTCAACCACGTAGTCGCCGGCGGCACCGATCTGCACCTCGATGTCCCCCTGTTTCGGGGACGCGGCATGGGCTTGGGCATTCGGCAAGCGGATGCCCAGTGCAGTCTCCCGGGCGAACGTCGTCGACACCATGAAGAAGATCAGCAGCAGAAAGACGACGTCGATCAGCGGCGTGAGCTCCACCACGACCAGGGCACGTGCCGATCGGCCTGGGCGTTTGAACCTCACGACCGTTGCCTGTCCGCTACCGGGTGAACCAGGTCCAGCAGGTGCGCCGAACGACGTTCCATCGTCACCAGGAGGTCCTCGACCTTGCGCTGCAGGTAGCGATGGAAGATCAGTGCGGGGATGGCCACGCCGATCCCCACGGCGGTGGTCACCAAGGCTTCGGAGATGCCGGCGGCGAAGACCCCCGGGTTGCCAATGCCCTTCTCGACCAGCGCCGTGAACACCCGGATCATGCCGACGACCGTGCCCAGCAGCCCCAGCAGCGGACTGATGGAGGCGATCGTGCCAAGCGCCGTCAGGTAGCGTTCCATGTCGTGGACCACGCCACCGGCCGCCTCCTCCATCGTCTCCTTCATCGCCTCCCGGCCCCGGGGCGCACTCTCGAGGCCCGCCAGGAAGATGGCGCCCAGGTAGCTCGACCCGCAAAGTCCGCACAGCGTCCCCATGTCGGTATCACCCCCGGCGATCTCGCGCCGGAGGTCATCCAAGAGGGTTTCGGGGGTTGCCCGGGCTGCGTTCAGCGACCACAGGCGTTCAAGACAGATCGCCACGGCGGCAACGCTGCACAGCGTGATCGGGACCATCAACCAGCCGCCCGATTGTAGAAGTTCCAGCAGTGACCCGCCGACGCAGCCGCGTCGCCTCGCCAAATGAAGCTGGCCGGATTATCCATCGTCCCGGCACGGCATTGCGAGGGGCGTACGCGCACGCGCCAGGCGGACAGCGGTTACCATTCAAGTCACCATGTATAGGGGAGACAGTCTTGATCGAGGCGGTTCTTTGGGACTTTGGCGGTGTCTTCACCAGCAGTCCGTTCGAGGCATTCGCTCGCTTTGAGGCCGAGCGCGGCCTGCCGGCTGATTTCATCCGTACCGTCAACTCGACCAATCCCCGGGACAACGCCTGGGCGCGGTTCGAGTCGGCGGCGATCGACGTCGACGAATTCGACGCGGCGTTCCGCCGGGAAGCGCAAGCGTTGGGCCATAGCGTGGCCGGCAAGGACGTCCTCGCCCTGCTGTCGGGCGAGTTCCGGCCGCGGATGGCCCTTGCCCTCGCGGAATGCAAAAGGCACTTCAAGGTGGGATGCATCACCAACAACATGAAGAACGCCCAGGTTGCTGGCCAAGCTCCTGCAAAAGACCCCGGCACACCGCTCGCCGCCGCGGGCACCGAGCGCACCGCCCACGTGGCCGAAGTCATGGCGCAATTCGACGTCGTCGTGGAGTCGAGCGTGGAGGGTGTGCGCAAGCCCAACCCCGCGATCTACCGGATCGCCTGCGAGCGCCTGGCAGTCACACCCGATCACGCCGTGTTCCTCGACGATCTCGGCATCAACCTCAAGCCCGCCCGCACGATGGGCATGATCACGATCAAGGTGGTCACCGAGGACCAGGCGCTCGAGGAACTCGCGGCGGCGACCGGGCTGACTTTCCCGGGCTGACGACGTTGGCGGCCGACGGCCTACGTTCCACCGATCAGCGTTTGCACTTCGGCCAGCGACGGAATGGAACTGGCGGCACCTGCACGGGTCACCGCCAAGGCGCCGGCAGCCGATCCCATCCGCAACGCCTGGGCCATGGTCTCGCCGCCGATCACCGCGGCCATGAGGAAACCGATGAAGGCATCGCCGGCGGCGGTCTCGTCGACGGCCTGCACGTCGTAGGCCGCCATCCTGATCACGCCATCGTGCCCCGCGTGGATCAAGCCGTCGCGGCCAAGGGTGAGTACGATGTCCGCCTCGGGCGCCCTGCCCCGCAGGCCCTCGATGACCTCCGCGCATTCACCATCGACTGCAACCTCCGTACCCGCCAGAGCGGCGGCCTCGATCTCGTTGACGATCAGCAGGTGCACACCGGCGAGGTCGTAGCCTGCTTCTCGGCCATCCACGGGGGCGACGTTGAAGGCGACACGGCAATGGCGCCCATGGGCGACCCGCAGCACGTCGTTCAGATCGTTGATCTCGTTCTGCAGCAAGAGCCAATCCCCTGACTCGACCTGGGCTAGGACGTGGTCCACATGCTCGCCCTCGAGGACGCGGTTCGCGCCGCCGGTGATCACGATGGCGTTCTCGCCCGCGTCGTTGACCTGGATCACCGCGTGACCCGAGGGCGTGTCCCCGACCCGGACGCCGGTCACGTCCACCCCCTCCGCGGACAACGTTTCCTTGAGCCACACGCCGTCCTCGCCCACGCAACCCGCGTGGACCACCTCCGCACCGGCCCGGGCGGCGGCGATCGACTGGTTCAGCCCCTTGCCACCCGGAAAGACCTCGTAGGAGACGCTGGCGACGGTCTCACCGGGGCCGGTCAACGCGGGTACCCGATAGACGTTGTCGATGCACAACGATCCAAGATTGACGAGCTTGGGCACAGGACCCTCCTTGCAGGTGCCAAGCCGACGATTCTAACGGTGCGCTGCGCGGCGGCTAGTATCGGCGAATCCTGTTAGGAACATTCATCCACCCTATTGGCCGGGCGTCGAATCATTAGAATTGAGTGGCAACTTCCGTAGGCGCGGGTGGCGTCGAATCAGGGGGCGGGAACGCCATGGCACTAGTAGAGATCTACATGATCGTCGGGTTCCTGTTGGCCGCCTATTCGGTGGTGGCCAACGACTCGATCCAGACCCTGGGCACGTTCCTCGCCTCCAACGCGCAGCGCCCATGGTGGGTGCTGTGGATGTTCGCCGGCAGCATCATGCTGGTGGTGATCTTCTACGGTTGGTTCCTCAACGACGGCGATCCCGCCTACGGGCTTCTCGACAAGTTTCCGGAGCCGGAAGGCGGAATATCGTGGCTCCACGCCATCCCACCGCTGGCATTGCTCATTCTGACCCGCCTCGGCGTTCCCGTGAGCACGACGTTCCTCGTCCTTACGGTATTCGCGGTCACGGGCGGCGAGACCAGCAACATCGAGAAGATGCTGACGAAGTCGGCGCTTGGCTACCTGGTCGCCTTCGTCGCGGCCATCGGGTTGTTCGCCCTCGTGTTCAGACGCGCTTCGGAGTACTTCCACCGAACAAAGGGCGACACCATCCCAACCTACTGGGTGGTCCTGCAGTGGTCGTCGACCGGATTCCTCTGGAGCATGTGGCTCATCCAGGATCTCGCCAACATTTTCGTCTATCTGCCGCGGCAGCTGTCCGTTTCCTGGTTGGTCTTCGGCATCGTCGTGCTGCTCGCCATGCAGGGTTACATCTTCTATCGCTTCGGTGGCCAGATTCAGAAGATCGTGACCAGCAAGACCGATACAACCGACATCCGTGCGGCGACGATCGTCGACTTCATCTACGGCATCGTCTTGCTGGTGTTCAAATTCCTGCTGCCGATGATCTCTCCCGACCTGAACATACCCATGAGTACCACGTGGGTGTTCCTCGGTGTCCTCGCCGGCCGCGAATTCGCCCTGTCCTTGTATCTGGCGGACACCAGCACCCGGGGTACCGTGGGCAAGGTCGTGTCGGACGCACTCAAGGCGCTCTCGGGACTCGTCGTCAGCGTGGTGCTCGCCTTCGGGCTTCCCTGGTTGTACAACCTGTTCTTGTAGGTGCGCCCAGTACGCGGCAGGGGCGCTACGGGATTCGCCGGCGCCAGGGGCTTGCGCCGAGGAAGTCCGCGCAGCGAAACTTCCAACGCGACCGTCAGGTCGCGCGAGCGCTCAAATATCGGACGCGTGGGTTTAGACTTCCGCGCACCGTCCACGGGAGCATCCCACCGCCATGCCGAATTCTCCGCAACCCGCCGCCCTGCCCGGGGATGAGCCCGTCATCGGGGTCGTGGGTCTCGGCTACGTCGGCCTGCCGTTGGCCATCGAGTTCGGCAAGCAATTCGACACGCGTGGCTACGATGTCGACCGAGAGCGGGTGCGGGAACTCGGTGCGGGCCACGACGGTACGCGGGAAGTCCCGGGTACCGAGTTCGAGAAAGCCGGCCGCCTGACCTTCACCGCCGACTCCAATGAACTCCAAGGCTGCGATGTCTTCCTAGTCGCGGTGCCGACGCCCATCGACGAACACAAGCGCCCGGACCTCGACGCCCTTGAGGCAGCGAGCCGCACCGTGGGCGGCTTGCTCGAACGGGGCAACGTCGTGGTGTTCGAATCCACCGTCTACCCCGGGGCCACTGAAGAGGTGTGCGTCCCCCTACTGGAGGCCGAGTCGGGACTGCGTTTCAACATCGACTTCTACGCTGGCTACAGCCCGGAGCGGATCAACCCCGGCGATCGGACCCACCGGTTGACCGACATCGTCAAGGTGACCTCGGGATCGACCCCGGAGGCGCTGACATTCGTCGACGCCCTCTACCGCCGAATCGTCACGGCGGGGACCTTTCCGGTCGAGAACATGCGCACCGCCGAAGCCGCCAAGATCATCGAGAACACGCAGCGCGACCTGAACATCGCGCTGATCAATGAATTCGCGATGATCTTCGAACGCCTCGGCGTGGACACAGAGTCGGTCCTCCAGGCGGCCGGCACCAAGTGGAACTTCCTGCCCTTCCGCCCCGGCCTGGTGGGCGGTCACTGCATCGGTGTCGATCCGTACTACCTGACGCACAAGGCCGAGGAGGTCGGTCACCCCACGGAGCTCATTCTCGCCGGCCGGCGCATCAACGACGCCATGGCGGGATACGTCGCCGAACGCGTGGTCCGATTGATGAGACAGGCACAGATCCACGTCACCGACTCGCGGATCCTCGTCCTCGGACTCGCCTTCAAGGAGAACTGCCCCGACGTCCGCAACACCAAGGTCGTCGATCTGGTCGAGTCCCTGCAGCGCCACGGCGCGGTAGTCGAAGTTCACGACCCCTGGGTCGCACAGGCCGGCTCGATGATCGGCGTCCCGCTGGTGGACGACCCCGTGCCCGGCAACTACGACGCCATCGTCATCGCCGTGGCCCACGATGCTTTCCGGGCGCTCGGCAACGAGCAGATCCGCGCCTTCGGCCGTACCGGCGCCGTGGTCTTCGACGTCAAGCATCTCCTCGCCGCCGGCGAAGCGGACGAGAGGCTGTAGAACCGATGCGGGTACTCGTCACCGGCGCCGCCGGTTTCATCGGTTTCTTCACAGCCGAACGACTCGCCGAACGCGGCGATACCGTGGTGGGTGTGGACAACCTGAACGACTACTACGACGTGGGGCTCAAGCGCGCGCGGCTAGCTCGACTCGAAGCCCTGCCCGGGTTCCATTTCGAACGGGTCGATGTCGCCGACCAGGCAACTTGGAGCAGGATGTTCCGGCGTCACCGCCCCGATCGTGTCGTGCATCTCGCCGCCCAAGCGGGTGTCAGACACTCCATCGAGAACCCCCATGCCTACGTCGACGCCAACGTCGTCGGTTTTCTCAACGTGCTCGAGTCCGCCCGCGAGGCCGGCATCGACCATGTTGTCTACGCGTCGACGAGCGCGGTCTACGGGGCCAATGCGCGAATGCCCTTCTCCACCGGGGATCCCGTCGACCAGCCCATGTCCATGTACGCGGCGACCAAGAAGTCCAACGAACTCATGGCCCACGCCTACAGCCATCTGCACGGTCTGCCCACCAGCGGACTGCGTTTCTTCACCGTCTACGGGCCTTGGGGACGGCCCGACATGGCGCTGTTCACGTTTACCCGCAAGATCCTCGCGGGCGAACCCATCGATGTGTACAACCACGGCAATCACCGCCGCGACTTCACCTACGTCGACGACATCGTCGAAGGCATGGTGCGGGTTCTCGACAAACCCCCTCGGCCAGGCGACGCCGCGCCTTACCGTTTGCTGAACATCGGCAACGGTCGGCCCGTGGAACTCCTCGCATTCATCGACGCGATCGAGAGCGCCCTCGGCCGCAAGGCACGCAGGAACCTGCTGCCGCTACAGCCCGGCGACGTGCCCGAGACGTTCGCCGACATCGAACCCCTAGTCCGCGACTTCGGCTACCGCCCGGAGACGACGATCGACACCGGCATCACGCGGTTCATCGCCTGGTACCGGGACTACTACGGGAACGCCGGCCCGGAACCCGGCGGCACATGAGAGTTCTAGTCACCGGCGGCACCGGCTACATCGGCAGCCACGCCGCCGTCGAACTGCTCACCGCCGGCCACCACGTCGTGCTGCTCGACAGTCTCGCCAACTCCTCGGACGGTGCCGTAACGGCGATTCGTGCCGTCACCGGACACGAGGTGACCTTTGTGCAGGGCGACATCAGGGACGGCGACTGCCTAGATGCGGTCTTCGAGAACCACTCCATCGATGCGGTCTTCCATTTCGCAGCGCTGAAGGCCGTCGGCGAATCCGTGGCTGAGCCATTGGCGTACTACGACACCAACGTCGTCGGTTCGGTACGCCTTTTGGATCATATGTCGGCCCACGGGGTCACCACGCTGGTGTTCAGCTCGTCCGCCGCCGTGTACGGGGACCCCGCATCCACACCGATCACCGAGGATTGCGCCACGGCGCCGCAGAGCCCCTATGCACGGTCCAAGCGCATGGTGGAGGAACTGCTTGAAGACCTGTGCGGCACCGACCCCCGCTGGCGAATCTCCATCCTCCGCTATTTCAACGCGGTGGGCGCCCACCCGAGCGGCAAGCTCGGCGAAGATCCGCAAGGCGTTCCCGACAACCTGCTGCCGTTCGTCGCCCAGGTCGCTGCGGCTCGGCGGGAACGACTCGACGTGTTCGGCAACGACTACTCGACGCACGACGGCACGGGCGTCCGCGACTACCTCCATGTCGTCGACCTCGCCCGCGGACACCTTGCCGCGCTCGACTACATCCGTCGATCACCGGGCGTCGCGGTCCACAACCTCGGCACCGGCCGCGGCCACACCGTGCTGGACGTGGTCCGCGCCTTCGAGTCCGCCAGCGGAACGACGATCCCCTACCGGGTGACCGCACGCAGACCCGGCGATATAGCCGTGTCCCGTGCGGACGTCAGGCGCGCGCGAGAAGAACTCGGCTGGACCGCGATCCACGATCTGGACAAGGTCTGCACAGACCTATGGCGCTGGCAATCCTTGCATCCCGATGGCTACGCCAGCGAACCTGCTTCGTAGAATCGGACTACCGAATCGCTCAGGGCGGACCGACAGATTGGGAGTAGAATTCCACGCGAACCATCCGCCCAGGAGGGGTGGCTGAGCGGCCGAAAGCACTGGTCTTGAAAACCAGAGAAGGGCGACCTTCCCAGGGTTCGAATCCCTGCCCCTCCGCCACTAAAAGGGATGTCCATACACCCTTAGGGGAACCAGCGCAATTACTTCATGTTTATCAAATGCTTAAACGGTAGATCGCGGGAGACCAGCAGGTGCCTTGTGCCGCGACGTGCGTCCCGGTGACGCGGATGGAGTGTGCTCGCCGCACGGCAGGGATGGCGCCCACGGTGCTGCTGCGCGGGGACATTGCCGACACGGCGGGCGTCGTCGATCTGGAGGGAGCCGCGGTCGCCATCCCGAGCGGCAGCGTGGACGGCGTATTGCGGGCTGTCAAGGGTTCGCTGCGCCGACGTGACCGTCGCCCCTGACAGCCCGCAATACGCCGTGGGTGGCTTCTGGCAGCGCCTGGTGCCGTCGGGGCGCAACGACTGTGGTGTCATGCGCCTCGACCGCGGATGCCGCGCTAGTGGCGGCACAGCCGCCATCCATTGGCGTCGAGCGACTGCCGCCGGGTCTGCTCGGATTTCGGTTCCGGATCCGGCAGCGGCGACCAGTATGCTGCGGACGCCTGTCGCTTGGGTCTGGCGTTCCACGGCTAGATCCCGCGGTCGAGATTGCTCGCCTTGTGGACCCGCTCGGGCTGCGCGGCGAACTCGTCGATGGCCGCGGCGGCGAGGGCGTCCCGGCGCTTCTGTGCGCGCTCGATGTCGCGCTCGTCCCGACACCGCTGACAGAGGAAGTCGCCCTCCAGCCTTTTGCGATACGCGCACCTGCGGCAACCACCTTCGGCGACGAGTGCCCTTCGGCGGCGCTTGCAGGACTTCGCCCGCCGAATTCTGCAAGACTCGCACGACTTCGCGTACTGCCCGTTGGACTTGAGCGAGGCTGGTCTCTTGCATCTCGGCTGCACACATCGTGGCGGCTCGTCAGGGATGACCGCGTGCGGAACGAAGCCCGGCGGCAGCTGTCCGCTCCACTGGGCGATGAGGGTGTCGAGGTCCATGGTGATCTCCTGTTCAGGCTGAGTTGCCGACGCGGGAGTGCGTCGGTGCCTGGACAGGCGGCACGCGCGCGCAGGCCGGTCACCTCGCGCCAGCGAGGTCGGAGCGTGCGGAGAACCCGCAGGGTTGACCGGCCGAGCACGCGTGACACGCTGGGACGGCATCAGACGGACGGTCGTGTCGATCTGACGGCATGGGTCCGGTCACGCGGCGGTTCTCCCGGTCGGCGGCGCATGGATGAGTTTCGACGTTCGGCGATCAGCGAGAGGCGTGGCGCGGGGCGGAGATACCTGCGTTCGACGGGACGGGTTCTGCGGCATCGGCCAAGCGGAGCGCGGCAGGCGTTAGCGATCGTCACCCGTTAGGGCCGAGACCGCTTGCGGGCTCGGTTCGCCGAAGCCGAATAGAGCGCGCCCGGAGGCAACGCCCGCAACCGGCGAACGGTGCATCCGGACCGACGCAGGTGCCCCGGTTTCGTCTTGCTTTCCTCGACGGCGGCGGGCACGCTACGGGCCGAAGGGGAAGACCACGGGGCCGGCGCAGTCATCGGAGAACAAGGACACGGCGATCGCGGACCACGGCGGACTTCGCCGGAATCCCGAGCCGGATCCGCTGGCCCGCACGTCATCGAGTTCGACGGCAACGACGACCGCTATCTCGAGTGGCTGCGCGCGCACCCCGCCGGCTATGTCGTCAATATCCGCCATACTCGGAGTCCGGCGTACGTCGTGCTGCATCGGGCCACGTGCGGCTGGATATCAAGACCGGTGCCGCAGGGCGTCTACACGGAGCCGGGGTACCTGAAGTACTGCGCGGAGACGGAGGACGACGCCGGGGTCGTTCCCGCAATGTGCGGTCGGCACCGGGGGTCGTTCCCCAATCGCTGCGGGAAGTGTCTGCGGTCGGAATGACTCGATCAGGTGCTACGACCCGCGTGGGATGCCTGTTGAAGGGGCTTGGGCGTCGTCTGGCCCGCTGGTTCGGCGCCGCTGCGGCCGAGGACCGGCACGAAGACCACGCGGTGACAGGAGGGACAACGATGGCGAACAGGGATCGGATTCTGGAACTGCTCAGAGCGTCCGAGCGCCCGCTGTCGGACTCCGAGATCCGCCGTCGCACGGGCATCGAGCCGCACCAGCAGGTCAACCAGATATGCAGGTCGCTGGCGGCGGCGGGGCTCATCGACAGGAGACAGGGCTCCGAGGGGCGTTTGGTGAACAGTGCCGTCGGAACAGCCCGGTTCGAGGAGATCGCGGACGACGCTGGACGGTCGGAAGCATCGGCACACCCCGGGGGACTGCCGGAACTTGAGCTCGAGGGGGCGTTGATCGTGATTCCGTGTTCCGGCCGGAAGCGGCGCGGCGGAACGGAGGGGACGGACGGGGCTTCCGTGGTCGACTGGCTGCCCGAGGAACTGGCAATGGAGCTGTCGGCAGCGAGGCAGCGGAACGCACCGTCGAGCCGCCTGGACGAGTCCCGGACGATGCCGGCGGTCGAACGCTACGCGGGAATGCTCTTCGAGGCGGCGGCGGACGCGTTGGAGCGCATCCAGGAGGCAGGAGCGGAAGTGGTGATCGTGTCTGGCGGGTATGGCGTCGTGTCAAGCGGCGAGGCCATCGGCTGGTACGCGCAGCCGTTCGCCGAACGGATGTGGCCGGAAGGTCTGGTGGCGCGCTGCCTGGGTGCGTATGCGGAGTCGATCGAGGCAACGGCCGTGGTCGGTTTGCTGGCCGGAACAACCGCCTACGCGAAGATGTTCCGGGAAGTGCGGTGGCCGGCAACTGTGGAGAGCGCCTGGCTGGTCTCGCCCGAGCTGCACGGTGGAGGCGCACAGGTCAAGGTGCCGCGGGCGATCGGCGAGGCTCTTGCGGAGATCGCCGACGGCGGCTCCCTTCGGGCGGACTGGGCGAGCAGCGACGGCGTCCCGCTACGCGTCGAGGCTATGGCGGTTGGGCACGAGGAAGGCGGCGGTGCCGCCGATGGGGTGCGACTCGACGAAGAGCGTGGAGTCGAACCGGCCGACGATGCGGAACCGTCGGCCGAAGGCGGGAGTGTGGTCGCGGGGCTGTCCATCACGCTGGACGACCGGGACACCAAGAGGCTCGAGGCGGCTCGGGCGCGGACGGTCACTACGCTGGCTGGAACGGACGCTGCCGCGGGTCGCGAGCTGGATCGCGTGATAACGCCTGCCGTGTTCGCGGCCTATCTCGTGCGAAAGGCGTTGGATCGGCTTGAGGGGGGCCGTGATTGAGATGCGGACGGACGCGGAGCGCATCGCGGAGGAGATCGCGGGGGACTTCTACGGGGTCAGACTAGACCTGTCGGCGCGAGGATTGCCCCCGGCACCGGGGTGCGCGGACATGCCTGAGGTCGCGTGTGCACGGGCGTGCCGCCGCGACGGAGTCTCTGAAAGAACCGTGCGCCAGCTGCTGACGTTCGTGTCCGCAATGGACCGGGCGCGGGACGCCGACCGGCTTTGGCGCGCGGGCTACGAACTGGTCTCGCCGCACCCCGAGGTATTCGATCCGCCCACGGTTGCGGCGATGCCGATTGAAAGGCTCTCGGCATTGCTGGCCGAGAGCGGTGTGAGCCAGCGGCATGGACCGGACTCGCGGGCATGGCAGACGATCGCTGACAGCCTCTCGACAGGGTCGGGACCGGTATGCGGGATTGTGGAACACGGGGTTGGAGACGCCGATGCACTGCTCGCCGACCTACGAAGCGTGGATCGCTCCGGGCGGCCGCGGTTCCCCTTGCTGCGCGGGCCGAAGATTGGGCCGATGTGGGTCCGCATCATGGCGAACCCCGGCTGGGCGAATGTCCACAGAATCGAGAGGATTCCAGTAGCTGTGGATGTCCATGTGCGCCGCGTGACGAGGAACCTCGGCGTGGCGGCGACGGACGGCAAACAGGCGATTCAGGCGGCTTGGCATGCCGCCGTCAGCGCGGGTGATGTGCAGGGGCCACCGGGGATCGCCGGAACCTGCGCCGCGCTCGATCCCGCGCTCTGGTTCTACGGTAAGCACGGGTGTCGGCATTGCGAAGCGGTCTCGCGGCGCAGTCTGATCGGCAGGGCCTGTCGTCACTGCGTCGCCTTCGAACGCGCCGGAGCGTAAGGGACGACGGCGAAGCCAGACAGTGGCGCACTCTTGCGCTCCGCCTGCGTGAGGGCTTCCCTCTGTCTGGGTGTGTGAGCTATCGCGCTCAGCGATGCCGCGCACTTCCGAGGAGAGCGAGGAATTCGCGCGCATCGGCAATGGCCAAGTCGTCGAAGGGAAACAACTTGCCGGTCCAGTGCAGGTGGACTTCGTTGGCGAATTCTTGAAGCGCCGTGAAGTTACTTGCCATCGGCGTCCTTGGGGAAATCGCCAAGCGTGTGGTCGGCCATTGTAGTTGCCAAGTCGTTGTGGGACAGGATTTTGTCTCGCGCTGGTCGGATGGACTGATGCAACTGAGCGAGCTCGGCGGAGATGGCGTTGATCCGCTCCTGCTTCGGGCCCCAGCAGCCGAACCTGACGAAGTAGTCAATGGAGAGATTGACGTGGCGGCCCTGCGTCCAAGGATCGTGCAGCTTGGCGATCTGCAGCAATGCGTACTCTTGAGTGATCGTCGAAAGGCGAACGGTTAAGTCCCGCGCTAGCGCGATGTTGTTCTCGGGAGTCGGATTGTCGTCAAACAGGCACTTATGGGTGACCCAGACCTCGTAGGCCCAGTTGCAGTGGCTACAGAAGGCCGTCGCAGCTTCTTCGGAGATGCGGCGGCGGTAATCGCCTGATGGGCCACGGCTACTGTGCTTGGGGTGAGTCGGGGTCGTGCGGCGCATCGGCGGGAGGTTCTCGCGGGAGGCTTTCAGTCGATTCGTACCGACAGCGATTGGAGAGGTTGTAGTCGATGGCGGCGATTTCGACCCACATCGCAGTGATCTGGTCCCTGATTTCGTTGACCCGCATCGTGCGGCCCAGATTGGCGATCGAGTCGCCCAACTGACTCAGGCCGTCGCTACCAGAGGATCCCCGCGACGACGCTGTGCGCACCCGCTGGAGGCTGTCGGACAACTTGAGCAACTTGATCTCTTGGTCGTACTTGATCCTAACCAGATCGTGACAAGCGACCGCCTCGAACATCTCAGGAGTAGCGAGCGGTGGCGGCGAAGGTGTCGCGCAACCAACTAGGAAGGCGATGACGATCAGCGCCGAAACGGTGGGCTTGCTGACGCCCTAGGGAAACGGGTCGAGCTTGATTCCGATGCGCATGGTGCCGGCCCGCGTAACACTGTAGCAGAGTAGCAGCGTCCGAGAGTAAGGAGGAGTCGAGGCGAGACGACCGCGCGGAGTCAACGCTACTGGCGGGTCAGGTAGTCGGACCAGTGCTGCATGAGACTCCGGCGTCGTTCGAAGAGGTCGCTGCGCCGGTAGGCGGCCCCGACGCGGTCGCTGTTGACGTGGGCCAGGGCGAGTTCGTAGACCTCGCGCGGCACGTCCGTCCTCTCGGCGGCCCAGTCACGGAAGCTGGACCGGAACCCGTGGGGCACCGCGCCGATCCCGAGCTCGCGCAGCAGCTTGGAAAGCGTGCTGTCGCTGAGCAGACGCCCGGTGGCGGACGGAAAGATCAACCCGCTCCTGTCCGAGATCTTCCGCGCCTCGTCGAGAACGGCCACGGTACGGTTCGAGAGCGGAACGCGGTGCTCAAGCTTCGCTTTCATGCGGACGGGCGGCACCGTCCAGGTTGCCGCGGCGTCATCCACCTCGTCCCACCGCGCTCCGCGGACCTCGCCCGAGCGGCAGGCGGTCAGCACCAGAAACTCGAAGGCGAGCGCCGTGGTCCGGAACGCGTTCGACGCACGTACGCGCTGGAGCGCTTGGGCGACCTCCGCGTGCGGCAGCGCCTTCTGGTGCTGGCGGCGTACGCTGTTCTTCGGCAACGCGGCGGAGATTGCGTCGCCGGCGGGGTTGTCCTCGCGGTAACCCTGCGCGACGGCCCACTTCATGACCGCGCCGATGCGCTGGCGAACGCGCCTCGCGGTTTCCCGCTTGGTCGACCAGATCGGCAGCAGCACCTCCATGACGTCGGCGGTGCTAATGCGGTCCACGCGCTTGGCGCCGATCTTAGGTACGGCGTAGTCCCGCAGGCTTGCGCGCCACTGGGCGGCGGATTTGCCGCCGTCCTTCCAGTTCTCGGCGTGGATCCCGATGACCTTCTCGACGGCCTCCTCGAAAGTCGGCGCGCGGCTGGTGCGGTCGCGGGGGTCGCGGCCCTCGGAGACGATCCGTGCGTTGGCGAGCGCCTTCTGCCGCGCGCGGGCGAGCGTGACTACCGGGTAGGCCCCAAGGCCCACGTTTGCGGCCCTGCCGTCGAGGCGTATCCTCTGCGCCCATGACTTGGAGAAGCCGCCGGTGGAGGATTCCTTCACAAGAAGGCTCAGGCCGTGTCCGCCGCGTCCATCGCCGTATCGGCCGGGAACGTTGACGGTGTTGACGAAGGTGGCGGAGAGTCGCTTGGGGCGTTTCATCGAGCGTATAAATATCACTTAAGTTATCACACTAATGGGAAGTATGCGCGCATCTCCGAAAATCGTCAAGGAACTGAAAAGATATATTTATCAGACTGTTAAGTGAAATATTTAAGGTCTAGGGAGGCGGTCTAAATCTGGGTTGTGGCGGTCTGCCCCTCCGCCAAGACCTCATCCCTCGGTGCGGCGCTTCCCCAGGATCTGCACGATGCGCTCGTGCTCGGTGCCAAGGTCCAGCGCATCGATGTCCGATACCCTGAACGCGACCTCCTTCTCCACAGCACCGTAGTAGTCCAGATCGGCGATGGTACCGGCTTCGTCCGACAACTTGACCACAGGTCCTGTGTATTGGGATGTGTCGCTCATGAACAGCGTCACCACGATCCCGTCCTCGACAGAGACCGTCAGCGCATCCATCACGAGGTCTTCCATGTGGCCGGTCAGGCGCTGCCGTGGCCAGATGGGGCGTGTCCAGCACTCCATGAGAGGTCTCAGCCGCCTCGTCAGATAGACGCCATCGGTGACCACTCGTTCCACGTTGTCGAGACGGCGAATCTCAACGCCGTCCTCCCGGCCGGCCGCATCGATCGAGCATAGCCGGACATGCCGGTCGGAAACGGCATCGACCCAACCCACGGCGAACTTGTCCGCGTCCACATTCTGGTGGACCTCCTGGTGGACCTCCGCGAGTTGGCCAAGCGCGTCCTTCAACGCGGTTCGCGCGTCCTTAGTGGTGTCGGCGTCGTCCACGAATACGGACCTCCCATCTCGGCTTGTTCGGGGCGCCCTTCCTTGCCGCCTTTGGTGCCGCCGCGCTTCGCGGCCCGTTCCTTACCATAGCCGTACAAACCGGCGCGGAGTAGTTCCCCGAACCTCGGCGACAAGCGGGGGACGTTCTCGTGATTTGGTCCGTAGTCTACGGTTCGAATCTGGTATCGAACGCGCTATGATCCGGCCACTCTAGCTCGATAAAAGGAATGTACGCCGTGAAGCCCATTGCGCTTGCACTACCCTTTGCCGTTGCGTTGTTTGCAGCGGCTGCCCCGGCCTCAGCCCAAGAGACCGCCGCAGAAGCCTCGTCGACTATCGAAGAAGTCGTCGTCGTCGGTTCCCGACGTCGGGACCGCTCGGCGTCCGACTCGCCGGTACCGGTGGACGTCATTGGAGGCGACGATTTCCTCGCCCATGGCGATACCGATCTGGACTCGCTACTGGCCGCCCTTGTGCCCTCCTACAACGTGTCGCAAGAGCCCATCAGCGATGCCGCGACCTTCATCCGTCCGGCGACCCTTCGATCCCTGCCGCCCGACGCCACCCTGGTCCTGGTGAACGGCAAGAGACGTCACCGCGCCGCGGTGATCGCGCTGCTCGGCGCAGGAATCTCCGGCGGATCCCAAGGTCCCGACCTATCGGCCATTCCGGCCATCGCCCTGGATCGCCTCGAGGTGCTCCGCGACGGCGCTTCCGCGCAGTACGGGTCCGACGCGATTGCCGGGATCATGAACTTCGTGCTCCGGGAGGATTCTCAGGGGTCGGTTGTCGAAGCGAAGTGGGGACGGCATTTCGAGGGCGACGGCGATGCCCTCACCATCGCGGCCAACGTCGGCCTGCCGCTCAGCGACGTCGGCTTCGCGAACTTGAGCTTCGAGTGGAAGGAGTCCGATCCGACCAGCCGCAGCACCCAGCGCGGCGATGCCCAAGGCCTCATCGATGCCGGGAACACTGACGTCCGGCGACCTGCGGCGCAGATCTGGGGCGCACCGGCGATATCCGGCGACTTCAAACTCTTCGGCAACTTCGGCATCGACCTCGGCAACGGCAGCGAGGTGTACGCCTTCGGCAACTGGGCCGAGCGGCAGGTGGAAGGCGGGTTCTACTATCGGAATCCCCACACCCGCAGTGGCGTCTTCAGAGGACCGGTTCGCGACATCAACGGCGACATCATGACCTCCCACGATACTGATGGTGACGGCGACCCCAATTTCTGGACCTATGGACCCGAAGAAGACGATCCTAGGGTTCCCGACGATCTGGTAGCCAGCCGTTCCAACACGGTCAAGGTGGCGGACCTGAGCGCCGACGGGACCGACGACTGCCCAATTGTGAGGATTACCGACAATGTTCCGGACGCCGACGCGCTGGCCGCGATCCGGTCGGATCCGAACTGCTACTCGCTGATCGAGAAGTTTCCGGGCGGGTTCACGCCCCAATTCGGCGGCTACATCCACGACCTCAGCCTCGCGGGCGGACTCCGCGGCAGCCTGGACTCGGGTTGGTACTACGACCTGAGCGCAACGGTGGGCCGAAGTAACGCGCAGTTCTACATCTACAACACCATCAACCCGCAACTGCTGTGGCAGCGCAACGAGATCGACACCTACTACGAGGCCGGCGCCTACACAGAGACCGACCGGGTACTGAACTTCGATCTGTCGAAACTCTTCGACAGCGACACGTTCGGCGCGGTCAACGTGGCCTTCGGCGTCGAGTACCGGGACGAGACCTTCGGAATCGACAACGGCGAGCCGAACTCGTTCTACATCGACCACGAGTTCGGTCTCCCGACGCAGGGCTTCGGCGTCGGTTCCAACGGCTTCCCTGGGTTCCAGCCGGGCGATGCCGGCGAAAGCACGGTGCGGTCGTTCGCCGCCTACGTCGACCTCGAATCCAACGTCACCGAGAATCTGCTGCTTGGCGGCGCGATTCGCTACGAGAACTACGCGGACTTCGGCACCACGCTCGACGGCAAGATCGCCGCACGCCTGCAAGTGAGCGACAACGTGGCCATCCGGGGCGCGGTCAGCACGGGCTTCCGCGTACCCACGGCAGGTCAGGCGAACCTGCGCAACGTCACGACCGAGTTCGACAAGGGCTTCCTGTCGGACATCGCAACGCTACCGCCGACCAATCCCATCGCCCAGCAGAAGGGTGCCAAGGCGCTGACGCCGGAAGAGTCCGTCAACACGACCCTCGGCGCGATCTTCGACCTCGGCGGCGTCGACGTGACAGTCGACTACTATCGAATCGAGATCGAGGATCGGATTTCGTTCACGAGCCGTTTCAGGCTCACGTCCGCGGACATTTCGGCCCTCTTAGCGGCGGGTGTCAGCGATGCCAGCAGCTTTGCCTCGGTACGGTTCTTCTCGAACCTGCAGACCGTGGAAGCGTCCGGTGTCGACGTGGTGGCCACCTGGCCCTTCGAACTCGGTGCCGGGGTGTCCAACCTGACCTTTGCGGGGAACTGGTCAGGCGTCGAATTGACGAAGTTCAATCCCAACTTCACGAGCGAAAACCGGCGCCTGCAGATCGAAGAGGGTCGTCCCGATTCCCGCTTTACGCTGACGTGGACCCACAGCCAGGGCCGGTGGCGTCTGATGGCGCGGGCGCGGCAGTACGGCGAGTACTACGATGCCCCGACCAACAACGGCGACGTGGCCTTCAATCCGGACCCGAGCCTGCTGTTCGATGCGGAGATCGCCGTGGATGCCACCGATTCGCTGTCGCTACTGTTCGGCCTGCAGAACGCCTTCGACGAGTATCCGTCCACCAACCCGCACGGGGAAGTGACGGGGCTCGTCTACCCGGAACAGTCCCCGTTCGGGTTCAACGGCGGCTTCTACTACCTGCGCGCGCAGTACCGCATGGAGTAGGCCGCAACACCGCATGAGCAACCGACGCCCGGTGACCTTTGTCCCGGGCGTCGTTACTATGGGGGTACTCGCCGATTCGAGGAGACCATGGCCGTCCGGGCCGATGTGCGTTACCTGAATGCCGAATGGCGTGATCGCGCCGACATACCCGTTGTCGGTGATCGCGAGAGCCGACGCGCCAACACGGCAAAACACCGCGTCGAGATTCACGACGCGCGCGGCGGACTCGCCAACGGCGAGATAACCCTCGACGTCAACGGATTCGCACTGCTTCGACACGCTTGTGCCGTTCGCGACTTCCACGACGACGCGGAAGTCCGCAGGATCTACTACCCGGAAATCGTTGCCCTCGCCAAGCGCACCACCGGCGCAGGCGAGGTCATCATCACCCAGCACGTGGTACGCACGGAGGACACTTCCGACTTCAACAAGGCCTACGCGCGTTTCCTGCATTGCGACTACACGCTCCACGATCCTCGGGACACCGCCCGTCGGGCGCTGTCGAGGCGGGGGTTGCCGCTAGCCGACTACGCGGACCGGGAGTTCGCCTGGTACAACGCCTGGCAGCCGTTCGATCATCGGGCGGAGCGGAATCCCTTGGCAGTGGTCGATGCCAGCACCGTCGACCCAGGCGAGGTTCTCGACTACCACTACACGGGCTACGGTGCCACCGGCCGGTCGGCCATGCCGCTGCACAACCCGGATCACCGCTTCTACTATGTGCCCTGCATGGCGACGCATGAACTGTTGCTCATCAAGCAGCTCGATACCCGGCGTGGGTGCGCCATGCTGTGCCCGCACACGTCGTTCGACAATCCGGCCTCGAATGACGATGCACCACCACGGCGCAGCATCGAGGTGCGGATGATGGCGGTGTTCGACCCGTAGCGCACTTGCGCCGCCCCTACGGCCGGAACCTCGGGCGCGCCCGCCACAAGGCGATGGTCGGTACGAGGAATACGGCCGTGGCGATGGTCCCCACGAGCCAACCGCCGCCACGGGGATCAACGAGGTTCCAGACCAGCATCGACAGCGCGACCTGCCCGACGTAGACCGCGGCCCAAGGCCACATCCAACGGGCCATCCGCCAGAATCCGTACGTTCCCGCGCCATAGATCAGCCAGTGCAGCGGTTCGGTCGCCTTCGCCCACCAGCCGTGCAGTACGAAGCCGAACCAGACCTCCTCATCGGCCGCGACGGGTTTGAAGAACAGGTCGAACGGTACGTAGATCACCGTCATGTAGGCGCAGTAGACGAACACCAGGTTCATCCACCAGGGACGCCGGCTCCATTCGGCCGCCAAGAGTCTGCCAAATCCGCTCATGAGGTATTTCTCCGGGTTCGTGGGAGCGAATCGCCTACCGGGCGAACGTGCAGCGGTCGGGCCCTACCAACGGTACGAGCCGCGTAGGTACCAAGACCCTCCGTCGAAGTTCGCGGCAGTTCGCCGCGCGTAGGGCAAACCGACGCTCAGCCGGTTGGCGAAGGGTGCATCGATCACGTCGATGTACTCGTCGAGCAGGTTGCTAGCACCCAGCGTCATGCGCAGGTCGTCGCTCAGGTCCATGCCAAGTTCCGCATCCACGAACACGGTCGAGCCGAGCAGCTTCGTCGGCGGACCGCCATCGACGCCGTTGATCCGGCCGCGCTCGTCGTAGTGCTCGCCGTAGTAGTTGACCCGTACCAGGAGGTCCATCTGGGGCGTCAACAGTGTCTGTCCCGACACCGTGAAGCGGTTCGTCGGGTAGCTGTCCTCGATATCCTCGACTTCGGCGTTGCTGACCGGTTGTAGTCCGTTGACCCGCGACTGGGATACCACGTCGACCTCGTTGTGGTTGAAGGCGAAGCTCACGTCCGTAGTGATGTCGGCGACGCCCCAGTCGAAGCTCGTCGTGTACACGATGTCGAAACCGAGCACCTCCAGATCCAGCGCGTTGGTGAAGAACTGCACGTTGGAGGCGATGTCGGTGCCCGGCGGCGTGAACGGCAGGTTCTGGGTCTTGTATATGCGCCCGTCGATGCTGATGAAGTACAGGTCGGCGGTGAGTTCCATGTCGTTCCAGCTCCACCACAGACCTAGGCTGTAGTCGACGGAGGTCTCTTCGCGAAGCCTGGCGCCCCCGGCGGCGATGGCCGACGGATGGGTCGGGCGGACGGTGCCGGACTCGACCTGGAGCCCCGTATCGTTGTCGAACGTCGTCGTGACCTTCTGCAGGTTGGCCTGACCCGGCGTGGGCGCGTGGAAGCCGGTATTGACCGACCCGCGTACGCTCAACGCATCGCTGATCGAGTAGCGCAACGCGACCTTGCCGTTCAGCGTGCCGCCGAAGTCGGAGAAGTACTCGTAGCGCAGCGCGTACTGCCCCAGCGTGTCCTCGTTGATGTCGTGTTCGATCTCGCCGTAGAAGGCGTTGTTCTGGCGTGAGAACTCACCGGCATTGACGGGCTCGAGTCCCTTGAAGCCACTGGATCCGGCGCCCCGGTAGGAGTTCGGCTCGCCGGCCATCACCGTGAAGGTCTCCTTGCGCCATTCGGCACCGTAGGCGAACTGGATGCTGTCGGTCAGGCGTCGGGTGAAGTCCGCATTGAGGTTGAACTCCTGTTGTTCGAGTCCACCGACGTCGAAGTCCATCTGCGCCGGCAGGCCGTCGCTGCCGAGGCCGATGCTCGGATTGACGGTGTTATTCAGGAAGAAGTCCAGGGCGTCCTCGCCGTAGCCGTAGCTCAGGTCGAACGTGGTTCCCCCGGGGAACAATCCCCGGTAGCCGAATACCCAGCCGAGATCCTGGTGGTCGCCGTCGAAGAACGGCGTGAACCCCTGGGGCAGCGCGGTCTCGATGCCGAGCGCGCGAATCGTGCTGTGGGCTTCGTTGGCCTCTGTCGCCGGGTTGTCGCCGGAGCGGTAGAAGAATCGGTAGCGCCCCTGGGTCCAGGTTCGGTTCGCATGCACATAGATCTCCGAGTCGTCGCTGACCGGAAAACCTGCATTGATGAATAGTCGGTTGTCGGTGGTCTGGGGCCGTCCCCAGGTCTGCACGAAAGGCGCGTCCCCGAAAGGCGAGTCTTCGCCGATTCCTGGGACGCCCGCGTCGATCAGCGCCTGGGCATTGGGTCGTTGCCGGCCCCGGGAGAGGGCTTCATTGTCGACGAACTCGAAGCTGACGTTCGCGAAGCCGTCGATCAACAGGGGGAACCCGGCGTTGGCCGCAACCTTGACGCTTTGTTCGCCCTCGAAGAACTGACCGTAGTCGACGCGCACCTCGCCACCCTCTGATGCGTCCTTCATGCGCAGGTTGATAACGCCGGCAATGGCGTCCGCACCGTACTGGGCGACGGCGCCGTCGCGCAGCACCTCGACGCTGCGGACCGCGATGCCGGGGATCATGCCGATGTTCGGACCGTGGGATCCCTTTCCGGCTGCCGGCACGAACTCGGCGATCAAGGCCGCCCGGTGTCGCCGCTTGCCGTTGACCATGATGAGGGTCTGATCGGGGGCCAGACCGCGCAACGACGTGGACCGTACGAAGGTATCGCCGTCGCCGGACGCCATGGGCGCGTTGTAGGAAGGCGCCAGCGCACGCAGGCTGTCGGTGAGATCGGTGTGGTTGCCGACGCTGCCGATGTCCTCGGCGGACAGCACGTCGACGGGTGCGGTCACTTCACCCGCCGAGCGGGCCGTCCGGAATCGCGACCCGACGACGATCACTTCCTCGATCTGCGTCGCCCCGGCTTCGTCCTGTTGGGCTGACACGTGCATCGGCGCAACGAACGCGGCGAGCGCGGCCATGCAGGTCGCCTTGCGACGGATAAGGTATCTCACGGTTTGACCTCCAAGTTTGATTGAACGCGGCCACCTGAACTGCGGTGGGCGAACGTAGCTGCGCGGCGGCGCGATTCTACTCGCTTTCTGCTGTCGGCGGGGAGGCGGCGCGACTCGCCAAACTCGGTTGAGTAACTGGTCAAGTGCGGTACTATCCCGAGTTGCTCGCCCCAGAGAAAGCCAAGGGATACCAATGAGAACCTTCGGAAACCCCGTGCCCAAAGCGGCTCACCTCGTCGCCGCAGCCTTGGTGGGATGCGTCCTTACCGGATGCGCCGTGTGCCCTGGTGCCGTTGAGCCCGTTGAGGAAATTATCGAGCCACCACCGCCGCCGCCACCGCCGCCGCCTCCTCCCCCACCACCGCCCAAGCCACCTGCACCTGAACTGGTGGTCTACTTCGACTACGACATGTCGATCATCAAGCCGGTCGCCTTGGCGGACCTCGAAGCCCACGCCGAGTTCCTCCTTGAAAACGAGCAATGGCGAATTCGGATCGAGGGGCACTGTGATGAACGGGGCACCAAGGAGTACAACCTCGCCCTCGGCGAACGGCGCGCCAACGCGGTTCGGGATTGGTTGCTGGCCAAGGGAGTCGCCAACTCGCGCATGGACGTTGTCAGCTTCGGCGAGGAACGCCCGGCCGAAGAGGGTTCCGACGAGGCCGCCTGGTCGATGAACCGACGCGGCGTCGTCATCCACTTGGAACCGTAGCAACGCCCCGTTGCGCATCGATCTCCTGGTCCAAGGCGCTCCGTTAGACACCGGAGCGCCCGGACGGGCCCTCAAGTTCGCGCGCGCGGCACTCGATGCCGGCCACCGAATCGGTCGGATCTTCTTCTACAAGGATGCGGTCACCGTCGGTAATCGGTTTGCATCCGACGATGCCGGCACCCGCCAGGGGTGGACCGAACTCGCCGCGCAGCACGGCTTCGAACTCGCAATCTGCGTCGCTGCGGCCTCGCGACGTGGCATCGTGGAGGAATCCATCGCCCCGGCATTCACCATCGTCGGTCTGGGCCAACTCATCGAGGCGGCCGAATCCAGTGACCGGCTGGTTTCGTTCTGATCCATGAAGAGCGTCCTCTATCTGATCCGCCGCCGGCCCAATACGCTCGCCGACGAGACCACCGACCTAATGCTCGTCTCGGGGGTGTTCGAGCAACCCACGTCGGTCCTGTTCACGGACGACGGCGTATACCAGCTCGTCGGCCTCGAGAGCCGGCAGTCGTCGATCAAGGCGCTATCCACCTACGGGGTCAGTGAACTGCACGTTGCCGTGGACAGCCTGGAGAAGCGCGACCTCTCACCGGATGCAATCGACATCGACGTCCGCCTCGCAAGCGCCGAGAACGTTCGGGATCTGATCGCCGCGCACGACATCGTGCTCAACGACTGATATGGGCATCCTGCACATCCTTTCAAATCCAGACTCGGCCGCGTCCTGCTTGGTGGCCATGGCGGACGGCGACTCCCTCGTGGTGCTCGGCGACGGGGTGTTCGCCCTGCCGGGCATCGCCACATCGGCACGCGTCGGCGTGGTCGCCGAGGACGCTGTCGATCTGAGCGTCGCACTGCCCGACGGAATCGAGCAGTTGTCCTACGCCGACTTCGTTGCCTGGGTCGTGGCGTGTCGGGGCAGCGTCACGTGGACCTGATCCTGGACGACGACGGACACTTGGCGAAGCCGGGCTCCTGGGCCGAACCGACGGCCCAGCGGCTGGCAGAGCTGGAGGGCGTCGAACTGGGCCCCGACCATTGGCGCGTGATCAAAGCCGCGAGGGACTTCTACCTGGAGACCGGCGTGTCGCCATCGATGCGTCCCCTGGTCAGACTGGTACGCGACCGGGTGGACGCCGAATTGGCATCGAGCCTCGCGCTCATGCGGCTCTTTGCCGGGAGTGCCGCGAGCCCCGGGAGTCCGGCCCGAAGGGTCGCGAGGATCGCTGGACTACCCCGACCCGACAAGTGCCTCTAGGGAAGGTCTGATTAAGACCTTCCCTAGCGCGGCACAGGGATGTGCCGCCAAATTCAACGACGCAAGGAATTGAATTTGCACGCAAAAAAAGACCGCGCTCTTGTTTTTGCGTTTCTGATCAAGCCAAGGATGGCTTGATCAGAGCATTCCTAGGGAAGGCCTGGAAGACCTTCCCTAGCGCGGGCTGCGAACGAGTCGCGAGGCGCTACGGCGATGTGTCCTTGGCAAGCGATGCCACCTGCCCGACGATGGTTGTAAGGGGACCCTTGAGACCCGCTTTGCGAACACGCGATGCCAGGTCGGCAAGGGTGCCGGTCACTACCCGCTGATCCGGCAGGCTTGCCCGGGAGACCGCGGCCGCGGGCGTCTGCGCGTCCGCTCCGGCTTTGACGAGGTGCTCGCAGACAGTTCCCAAGACCTTGAGGCCCATGTACACGACCAGGGTTTGATCCCGCTGCGTCGTTTCCGTCCAGTCCGGATCAACACCGCCCTTGGCACGCGCGGTCACGAAACGCACGGACTGGGCCCAATCCCGATGCGTCAGCGGAATCCCGGCGATGGCCGCGCAGGCCGAGGCGGCGGTGACTCCCGGCACCACCTCGAACGGAACGTCCTGGTCGGCCAGCCAGGCGATCTCCTCACCACCGCGGCTGAAGACGAGTGGATCGCCGCCCTTGAGGCGGACGACGCGCAGTCCCCGGCGGGCATCGTCCACGAGTTGCGCATTGATTCCCTGTTGACGGTTCCGGCTGGCGCCCTCACCCGCCCTTCGTCCTACATCCACGCGCCTCGCATCGCGGCGGCAACGGTTGAGCACGCCCGCGCTCACCAGCTTGTCGTGGTACACCACGTCCGCCCGCTGCAGGCAACGCAGGGCCTTGATGGTCAGCAGTTCGGGATCGCCCGGACCCCCGCCGACCAGCGAGACGAGCCCCGTCGGCCCGGACGACGCCAGCTCCGCCGCCAGGACCGCGTCCGCGCCCTCGAGATTCCCGCGAGCGGCCAAGTCACCCAGCAGGGTGTCCAGCACCCGGTCCCAGAACTTCTGCCGGTCCGCCGCGTCAGGCATCGCCGCCTTGATTTGCTCGCGCCGGCTGCCGAGATAGACGGCCAACGCGCCGAGCGATGTCGGCAGCAGGCTCTCGATTCGTTCCCTCAGGTGTCGTGCCAGCGTCGGCGATGTGCCGCCGGTGGAAATGCCCACCGTCACTGGATCGCGGTCAACGATGGCAGGGAAGATCGCCGTCGATAAATCGCCCCGGTCAACGCAGTTGACCAGCACACCATAGCGACCACAGGCCGCGAAGACCTCGGCATTGACCTCGGCGTCGTCCGTCGCCGCGATCACCAGGAGCCGACCGGCCACGTCCAAGGCGTCGAACGGCCGTCGAACAACCACGACGCCATGTTCGCCGCAGTAGTCGACGACGTCGTCGTGAGGGGCGATGGCCACCACCGTCAACTCGGCCTTCGCCGCGACCAAAAGCTCGATCTTCCGCCGTGCCACCGCCCCGCCACCGACGACGAGGCAGGGTTGACCGGCGAGCTTGAGGGCGAGCGGCAGTGTGTCCACGAACGGGCTGGATCAGGGGGCTTGGAACGCCAGGCGATCCATGCCTCCCATGTAGGACCGCAGCGCATCGGGAATATGGACCACGCCGTCGCCGTCCTGGAAGTTCTCGAGGAGCGCAATCAGTGTCCGGCCTACCGCCAGGCCCGACCCGTTGATGGTGTGCACGTAGTCCGGCCTGCCCGTGTCGGGGTCCCGGAAGCGGGCGAGCATGCGCCGCGCCTGGAAGTCCAGGAAGTTGCTGCAGGACGAGATCTCCCTATAGCGGCGTTCGCCGGGTAGCCAAACCTCCAGATCGATGGTCTTGGCGGCGGCGAAGCCCAGGTCCCCGGCGCACAGCACCACGGCGCGGTAGGGCAGCTCCAGGCGACGCAGAATGGTCTCGGCATGGGCGGTCAACTCGTCCAAAGCGTCCCACGAGGTGTCCGGGTGGACGATCTGCACCAATTCCACCTTCTCGAACTGGTGTTGACGGAAGATGCCGTGGGTGTCCTTGCCGTAGTTGCCGGCCTCGCTGCGGAAACACGGAGTGTGAGCCGCGAGCCTCAGGGGTAGTTCCTGGGCATCGAGAATCCTGTCGCGAACGAGGTTGGTGACCGGCACCTCCGCCGTGGGAATCAGAAACCGATCCCGATCGCTCGCGACGGCAAACAGGTCAGCTTCGAACTTGGGCAACTGACCGGTGCCTTCCAGCGCGCTCCGGTGCACGAGGTAGGGCACGTAGACCTCCTCGTACCCGTGTTCGCCGGTGTGCACGTCGATCATGAACTGGGTAAGGGCCCGGTGCAGCCTGGCAAGCGGTCCCCGCAGCACGGAGAATCGCGCACCGGCCACCTTGGCGGCACTCTCAAGGTCGAGGTGGCCGGCCGCCAGTTCGACGTGGTCCCGCGGTTCGAAGTTGAACTCCATGGGCCTCCCCCAGGAGCGGAGTTCCCTGTTGTCGGTTTCATCGGTCCCGGCAGGTACGCTTTCGTGCGGCGGATTGGGGATCGCCAGCACGAACTCGTCGAGTTCCCCGCGAACGGCATCGAACTCACCAGCGGCCACTGTCAAGCGCTCCCCCAGGTCCCCCACGGCACGTACCAGCGGTTCGATATCCTCGCCAGCCGCCTTGGCCGCCCCGATCCGCTTGGAAGACGTCCGCCGCTCGTGGCGAAGCCGCTCGGCCTCGTCCTGGACCGAACGCCGACGCGCTTCGAGATCTTCGAATCCGGCGACGTCAAGGTCGAAACCGCGCCGTCGCAAGCGCTCCGCGACACCCCGGATGTCGCGACGCAAAGCGTGCGGATCGATCATTGCAGAGCCCCAACCAGGCGGTAACCGGCAAGTGCGGCCGCCAGACAGACGCCGACACTGGCAGCCACGTAGGCGACGGCGGTGCCAAGCCGTCCCTGCTCAAGCAGGAGCACCGTCTCCACTGAGAACGCCGAGAAGGTCGTGAACGCACCGAGAAGACCGGCCACCAGAAAGGCCCGGCCAGTGCCTTCAAACCAGGGTAGACCCGCGCACAGCCCCACCAACAAGCCAACCGCCAGCGAACCCGTGGCGTTGACCACAAACGTTCCCCATGGGAACGAGTTCGAGGTGTTCGCGATCTCCTGGACCGCGAACCGCAGAACCGCACCGCAAGCGCCCCCCGCAGCGACCCAGAGGATTGATTTCACGACAAACGCCTTACACCGGCCCCCAATCGGCCCGCAGTCTAGCAGCCCGTTGGACTTACGGCGCAAGCGGCGAGTCCAACGGGCTGCTAGCGTAGGGGCGACCCTTGTGGTCGCCCGTGCCAGCACCCGCACCGCGTCGTTTCGCCAAGACGGGCGACGACAACGCGCCCGCCAGGGCGTGCGGTCGCCTCTACGGGTCCGATCGGCGTGCTGCCCGGTCCCGCTCTTCGAGTCTCGCCAGCCGCTCGGCGATCCTCGCCTCCAGGCCCTGGTCCGTTGGCTCGTAGAAGCGGACATCCGGCATGTCGTCGGGGAAATACCGCTCGCCTGCGGCATACGCGCCCTCCTCCGCATGGGCGTAGCGGTAGTCCCTGCCGTGTCCCAGGTTCTCCATCAGCTTCGTCGGAGCGTTGCGCAGGCGAAGCGGCACGGGATGCGACGGGCTGTCGCGAACGTAGGCCATTGCCCTCAAGTAGGCCTCTTCGATCTTGTTGCTCTTGGGCGCGCTCGCCAGGTACAGCACCGCCTGGGCAAGCGCCAATTCACCCTCCGGCGAGCCGAGCCGGCGGAAGGCGTCCCACGCGTCGATGGCGAGTTGCAGTCCCCGGGGATCGGCGTTGCCGATGTCCTCGCTGGCCATACGCACCAGCCGCCTGCCCACGTAGAGGGGATCGCAGCCGCCGTCCAGCATTCGTGCCAACCAGTAGAGGGCCGCGTCCGGCGCGCTGCCGCGCACCGCCTTGTGCAAAGCGGAGATCTGCTCGTAGAAGGCATCCCCGCCCTTGTCGAAACGGCGGTACGTCTGGCCACTCGCTTCGAGCACGTGTCCCGACTCCACCGTGTCCGTCGCCAGCTGCACTGCGACTTCCAAGGTGTTCAACGCGCGCCTCGCATCGCCGTCGGCCACCGCGAGCAGTTCGCGCACACCATCGTCCGCCACCTCGACCCCGAGGTCACCCACCGCCGCCCGGCGCACGAGTACCTCGATGTGCGCGGGTTCGAGGGGTTTCAGGACATAGACCCGGGTCCGGGACAGGAGCGCGGAGTTGACCTCGAAGGACGGGTTCTCGGTGGTCGCGCCGATGAAGGTGACGGTGCCATTCTCGACGTGGGGCAGGAACGCATCCTGCTGGGCCTTGTTGAAGCGATGCACCTCGTCTATGAACAGCACCGTCACGCGATCCGGCACCGCGCGTGCATCCTCGATCGCGGTGCGCACGTCCTTGATCCCCGCCAGCACCGCCGACAGGCTCTGCCAACGCGCGCCTGCGGCGTTGGCCAGCAGCTTGGCCAAGGTCGTCTTGCCGGTTCCAGGCGGCCCCCAAAGCACCATCGAGTGGACCACGCCCCGATCGGCGAGTTGGCCCAAGGGCCCGTCTTCGCCGAGCAGGTGTTCCTGACCGACAAAATCGTCGAGGCTGGTGGGCCGCATGCGGTCCGCAAGGGGACGTGACGCGGGCGCTTGCGAAGCGGGCTCGGAAAAGCCCTCACCCAGGGGCAGGGTTGGTTGGGATGTCGCCAATGACGTCGACTCCTTCGGGAACCTCGAAGTCGAAGAGTGACGATTCTAGCACCGGGTTCACCTCCGTCGCCGTGAACGCGATGGCGGTCACCTGCTCTAGATGGTCGGCAACGTCCAAACCCGTTAGCGCGCCTTCGGCTGAGAACGTCAATCTAATGTGTCGGAACATTGCACCGGTGTCCCCCGCGGACGTACCCCGGGGTGCCAGGACGAACCGCCGCTCGCCGTCCTGTCCAACGTCATCGGTCGCCTTCTCGACGGTGAAGTGATCCTTCAAGTCCGCGGAATGTCCGGTCAGAAAGACCGCAGGGGAACCTTCCACCGTCTCCGCCAAGGGCTGCACGGTGACCTGCTCTAGGTCCGGATCGTAGACCCATACCGAATCGCCATCGGCCAGCACGAGCTGCGGATAGGGTTCGTCCACCTCCCAGCGTAGCCGACCTGGGCGCTCAAGATGCATCCGGCCGGTGGAGGTCTGCAGCACTTCGCCATAGTGGCCCGTGACCGTCTGTCGAAACTCCGCACGGAAGCTCGTCATGCCATTCAGCAGTTCCTCGAGTTCCGCCGTATCGACCGAGGATGCCGATGCCTGCAAGGCCAGCAGCGCCGCCGCGAGGATTGCCGATCGAAGCCCCATTACCAGGAACAATCACGCTTTTTCAATGAATTATAGAACCAATTAGACAAAGCGGATGAGGTTCTATTCGATGTTCGCGCCAACGGGAACAAGGACCTCCCTGGAGCCGTTGCTGTTCATCGCGGACACTACCCCATTCTCTTCCATCTTTTCGATGAGTCGAGCCGCTCGGTTGTAGCCGATCCGCAACTTGCGCTGAACCGCGGAGATCGAGGCGCGCCGAGACCCGATCACGAACACCACGGCTTCCTCGTATAGGGGCTCTGCCGTGTCGTCGTCTTTGCCGCCAAAGTCGACCGTACCCGGCACCGCCGGGTCCGGCGAACCTTGGAGCACTTCGTGAATGTACTTCGGCTGGGCGCGTTCCTTCCAATCCTCCGCGACTGCCAAAACCTCCTCGTCCGATACGAACGCACCGTGTACACGTCTCGGCATACTGGTACCCGGCGGCAGGACCAGCATGTCCCCGTGTCCGAGAAGCTGCTCCGCGCCTCCCTGGTCCAGGATGGTTCGGGAGTCGACCTTGCTCGACACCTGGAAGGAAATCCGCGCGGGAATGTTCGCCTTGATCAGCCCCGTGATGACGTCCACCGAAGGCCGCTGGGTGGCGAGGATCAAGTGAATACCCGCCGCCCTCGCCTTCTGCGCGATGCGGGCGATCAACTGCTCGACCTTCTTGCCGACGATCATCATCATGTCGGCGAACTCGTCGATCACGACGACGATGAATGGCAACGGTTCGAGGGCCGGGGCTTCCTCATCTACCCCGTCCGCCCCGTCTTCCAGGGGATCCTCCCATAGGGGATCCAGCACCGGTTGGCCGATGCCTCGGCCTTCCTCGATTCGGCGGTTGTAGCCGCCGATGTTGCGCACGCCGAGCGCGGCCATCAACTGGTAGCGGCGCTCCATCTCCGCGACGCACCAATTGAGCGCCTGGGCGGCATCCTTCATGTCCGTGACAACGGGCGTCAGGAGGTGCGGAATGCCCTCGTAGACGGCCAACTCGAGCATCTTGGGATCCACCAGGATTAGGCGAAGCTGGTCCGGGGTGGCCTTGTAGAGCATTGACAGCAGCATTGCGTTGACGCCGACGGACTTGCCGGACCCGGTGGTTCCTGCGACAAGCAGATGGGGCATCTTGCCCACATCGGCCATCACTGGAGCGCCTGCGATGTCCTTGCCCAGCGCCAGGGTCAGTGGCGAGGACGCCTGCTCGTACTCGCTCGAGTTGAGGATTTGTTTCAGGCGCACCACTTCGCGGCGCTCGTTGGGGATCTCGATCCCGACGACGGACTTGCCCGGGATGATCTCCACGATCCGGACGCTTACGACGGCCAGCGATCGTGCAAGATCTTTGACCAGGCTACTGATTTTACTGACCTTCACGCCATCGGCCGGTTCCAGTTCGAAACGCGTGACCACGGGTCCGGGAAGAACCGAAACCACCCTGGCGTCGACGCCGAAGTCGGCCAGCTTCTTCTCCAGGAGTCTGGACATGGCGTCCAGCGACTCGCGGGAGAATCCGCCCGTCGTGTCCGCCTCGTAGTCCTCCAGCAGTTCGAGCCCGGGAGTCCCGAGGTCGAACAAGCGACCCTGGAAACCTGCCGGTGGAGGTTTCGCCGGCGTCTCGACCTTCGGCTTCACCCGCTTGGCGGGGTCCTGGATCACCGGCTCGGCACGTCGTTTAGCCGCCTTGGACTTTCGTTTCGGGGGTACCGCGATCTTGGCAGACGGCGAACGCCGCGACATGGTCAGCCCGCGGAGTCGGCGAACCAGGGTGCGAACACTGGCCAATGCGGCCACCGCGCCAACTGCTATCGCATGCACGCCCCGACCGGTCTTTTCAAGTACGCCGAGCCATGAGTAGCCAAGGGTCGCCTGGGAACCGATCACCAGCACGGCCAGTGCACAGAGGGTCAGTCCGACCCAGTTCAGCAACGGCAATCCGGCCCGGGCGATCCCATCCCCGATGGCACCGCCCGGTCCGGCGGGAAGGTGCCCGCCAGACTCCACATGCAGACACAACAACAGGCAGGTCGATACGACCACGGCGACGAACCCGCCGCTACGTACCACGAGGGATGCCCAGGACCGCTCCCGACGGCCGCGCGGCCTGAACAACAAGGCCGAACTCACCGCGAGACCGAGTGGTACCAGGTAGGCCGCCCAGCCGAAGGCCAGCAGAAAGACATCGGCGATCCACGCGCCACTGCGCCCCACGAGGTTCGATACCGTGAGACCGGACCCGGCAAACGTCCATGCGGGGTCGAGGGGCGAATAGGAACCGATGGCCAACAGGACGTACACCGCCAGCGCCAACAGGGCCACCAGGCCAATTTCGCGAAGGGGAACGAATGTAAACGGCGACGCTATTGGGGAAATCCTTTTCGCCCAAAGGGTTGCGGGACTCTAGCAGACTGCCACTTTACGCGCAAAAACCTGAGGGGCCGACGGGCCGCTGGACCTACCCTTGGCGCCGCCCTTTCAGCGCAGCTTGTTCAGAGCAGCGAGGACGATGCCGACGACGAGGTAGACGGCCAGCACGATGGCCGTCACCGATCCGAGAAGGAACACCGAAGGCCGTGCGTCGGCACCTTCCTCCAGGAACAGGCGAAAGATGGCCACCGCGAAGGCGGGCGCCCAGTGCTCGCCATCGAAACGGAACGGTGTCATCGACCACACCAGGACGAGGGCGGCGGCCAGATAGCGAACCCGCCCCCAATGCGGCATGACCACGAACACGAGCGCCGCCACCGCGATCGCGGACACGCCCAACACCAGCCAGGCTAGTGTCATGTCAACCCTCAAATGTCGCGTCAGTGGACGCCGGAGCATTCCTCGCAAGGCGCAGGCGCGAAATCGTACCGGGGTACGTCGAGCGTCTGCAACGGTCCGTCGCAAAGCGACGGGGCGAGGGGCGCTCCGGCGTCCACCCGAAGGGCGCGCCCGCAAGCGCCCATCCGCGTTGTTGGCGCCTCTCGGCGTATGCCCGATATGCCTTCGAGACGCCGCCTAGCGGACTGGACGCTTGCGGACGCGCTGACGCGATATTTGAGGGTTGACATGACACTAGCGTGTAGCCGGTCACTCTTCCGGGTCCACCCAGCGGACGACATGCTCTTCAAGCGACTCGTCCGGATGAATCCACTGCTCCGGAACGACGTTGCCGAAGACGCTGATCCCGGCATCGACGACCGTCTTCGGCGTTCCCGACACGAGGGGGTGCCACCAGGCGAGGTCACGACCGTTCGCCAGGCGACGGTAGGCACAGGAGTCGGGCAGCCAGTCGTACCGGGCAGCGGTTTGAGCGGTCAGATGCACGCAATCGGGAACCAGCCGATGCCGTTGTGCATATCGCGTGCATCGGCACGTGTCCCGGTCGAAAAGACGACAGACAACCGACGTCGGATGGACTTCGCCGGTATCGGCGTCCGCAAGTTTGACAACGCAGCAGCGACCACAGCCATCGCACAACGACTCCCACTCGTCGCCGGTCATCTCGTCGAGTCTCTTGTACTGCCAGAACGGCTTGCCCGCAGGCATCAGCGTGCCGCCAGGATCTCTCGGAACACCGCACCCAGCACCTTGCCGCGCCAACCCTGGTAGCGTGGCGGCAGGCTACCGTGCTCACGATGATGCCGATAGTCCGCTTCCAGTTCGCGCTTGCGGGCAAGCAACTCGGGGGCGATACCGAGGCCCGCCGCTTCGCGCCGCGCGGCGTCCCGCAGTTCCGTGATCGTCGCCCCGTCACGACGGGTGAGGCCGGGTGGCAGTGACGGCCGGGGATTCGGGTCTTCCCGGCCCCGACGGTGCATGTCGACGATGGTCTTCGCGTAGCGCTTCGTCGCCCGTCGGGAAAGCAATCGCCCGACGTCGGCGATCTCCAGCGTCTCCTGTCGCGCCATGTCGACAAGCTGGTCGTCGCGCACCAGGTGGGCCCGCGGCATATTGCGTCGACGCACCTCGTTCTCCCGCCATCGGACTAGGCTCCTCAGCACCGCCAACTCTGGGCCTCTCAGCCGCCGCGCACCCTTCAGCGTTCGGTACCAGGTATCCGGCGTGTCCGCCTGCTTGCCCAGGACGCTCGCCATGTCCTCGTGGAACCAGTCGAGACGACCCTTGTCCTCTAGTGCGTGGCGCTGGCGGGACCAGATCGGCAGCAAATGCGCCGCGTCCTCCTTGGCGTAGGCCACCTGCCGGACCGACAACGGTCGCTGCAGCCAGTCCGAGCGGGTCTCGTGCTTGTCGAGATCCACGTCCAGATAGTGCTTCACGAGTCTGGCGTAGCTCGCCGAGAAGTCCTCGCCAAGAAACGCATGGGCAAGCTGCGTATCCACCAGGTTGCGCGGTCGCACACCAAATGATGTTCGATGACCTCCAGGTCCTCCGAGCAGGCATGCACGACCTTGGTGCGCTCGGGATCGACCAGCATTGTGCGCAAGGCGTCGAAGCTCGCCTTCGCCTGCGCATCCACCAAGGCGACGCCGCCATCCCCGGCCAACTGGTAGAGGGCCGGAATCGGGAAGAACGTGCGTACCCGGATGAACTCCGTGTCGATCCCGACTTCCACACCAAGGGCGGCGACACAGGCGGCCAGCTCGTCGTCGTCGTCGATCAGCGCAGTGGCTGACGCGCCGCCGCCCGCCAACACCTCAGTCGACGCTGCGTCGGCCCTGTAGGGCATGGGCAATGGTCCCTCCATCGACATATTCCAGTTCGCCGCCAAGGGGCACCCCGTGGGCAATGCGCGTGACCTCGGCATCGGTGTTCGTCAGCGATTCCTTGATGTAGTGCGCGGTCGCCTCACCCTCGACCGTGGGATTGGTGGCGAGGATCACCTCGCGGGCACCGCTCGAACGGACATGGGCCGGCAGTTGCGTGAGGCCGAGTTCCTCGGGTCCGATGCCGTCGATCGGCGACAGCCGTCCGTGCAACACGAAATAGCGTCCGCTGAAGCTACCGGCAAGTTCGATCGCGACGATGTCCGAAGGCGATTCCACCACGCACAGCACCGCCGCGTCGCGCCTGGGATTGGCGCAGATTCCGCAGAGGTCGCTCTCCGTAAGCGTCCGGCAGGACTGACAACGCCGTACGCTGTCGGCGGCTTCGGACAAGGCGGCGGCCAAGGCACGGGCACCTTCCCGGTTGTGTTGCAGGAGATGCAGCGCGGTGCGGGTCGCCGTCTTGGGCCCGACGCCCGGCAACGCCTGCAGGGATTCGATCAGGCGGTCTATAAGCGGGCTGATCCGCATCGGCTACTAGCGAGCCAGGCCGCCGGGCAGGTTCATTCCCGGCGGCAAACCGAGACGCTCTGCCAAGTCCGTCATCTTCTCTTTCTGTGCGGCTTCCACGCGGCGAACGGCGTCGTTCATGGCGGCGGCGATGAGATCCTCGAGCACGCTGCGGTCCTCCTCTAGGCCCGGCTCGATCTCCACGCGCAGCGCCTCGAAACGCCCGTTCAGCGTCACCTTGACGAGTCCGCCGCCACTCTCGCCCGTCACACTGATGGCTTTCAGCATCTCCTGCGTCTCGCCGAGACGCTCCTGCAGGTCACGTGCCTGCTTGAAGATGTCGCCGAGGTTCACGGTGGGTTGCCGGAGTCGCTTGGCGCGACAGGGTCGTCCGACGCCGATGACTCCCGACCAGCGAGCAATTCCGCGGACTCCAACCGGCCATCGAACTCGGATAAGAGGGTGCGCACGTTGGCATCGCCCATGAGCACCGCCTTGGCTTCCTCGCGGGCCTCGGATTCGAGCCTTGCCCGGCGGGCGGCGGGCGGTTCCTCTGACAGTTCACCAACTTCATAGTCGACGCGCATCGGTCTGCCTGCAAACCGTGAGAGAGCTGACCCGATCTCGTCGCACCGTTTGTCGTTGAGTAGCGACCGGTGCTCCTCGTCGACGCGTACGGTCCAATGCTCCTCACCGCGAATCAAGAGATTCGAGTGTCCGAGAATCATGGCATTGACCCCGGCTTCCGGCGTCACCCGGGCGACGATCTCGTGCCAGTCGCCGTTAACCTCGCCGGACTGCGCGGGCACGGCATCGGCGGGCGGGGCATGCTCTTCGGGCACCGCCGTGTCAGGCTGAGGTCGGCTTGCGCGGTCTTCCCGAGGTTCTGTCGACGGCCGAACACCGTCGTCACCCGCCGCCGGTTCGAACGATGCCAGCCGGATCAAGGTCATGTCGAAGCCGACCTTGGGGTCCGGTGCGAACTCCAGGTCGCGACTGCCCATCAACGCGATCTGGTAATACAACTGTAGATCCTCCGCCGAGAATGCCCTCTCGAAGCGCTCGAAGGGAGGCTGCGCCTGCGTGCCCAGCTCGGCCGCGACGGCGAGGTCGTGGAACGCACGCTGCATATCCTCGAGGATCCCGCCGAGGTCCAGCGAGCGGTCGCAGAGTTCGTCGCCGGCGGCGAGAAGCGTTTCCGCGTCGCGGCCCGCCAGGGCGTCCAGCAGAACCCCGACCTCGTCGCGCCCAGCGATGCCAAGCATGTCGTTGACGCTGTCGATGGCGACTACGCCCGCACCATGGGCGATGGCCTGGTCGGTGATGGACAGTGCGTCGCGCATGCTGCCCCGGGCGGCACGTGCGATAACCGCGAGGGCCTCCTCCTCGGCAGAGATCTCTTCCGCCTTCAGGATCTTGTAGAGCTGGCTTTCGATGACCTCCGGGCGCATGTTCTTCAGGTTGAACTGCAGGCAGCGTGACAGCACCGTGACGGGAATCTTCTTCGCTTCGGTGGTCGCAAGCAGGAACTTGACGTGCTCCGGCGGCTCCTCCAGCGTCTTCAGCAGAGCGTTGAAGCTATGCCCCGTCAGCATGTGCACTTCGTCGATGAGGTAGACCTTGTGACGCCCCTGCGCCGGCAGGAACTCGGCGCTGGTGAGCAACTCGCGGGTATCGTCCACGCCGGTACGGGATGCCGCATCCACCTCAAGCAGGTCCATGAAGTTGCCCCCGGCGATCCCGGTGCACGCCGTACACTCGCCGCAGGGTGTGGATGTGATGCCGGTCTCGCAGTTGAAGCAGGCGGCGAGAATCCGCGCGAGGGTCGTCTTGCCCACCCCGCGGGTGCCGGTGAACAGGTAGGCGTGGTGGAGTCGCTGGTTGTCGAGGGCGTTGGCGAGGGTCTTGACGACGTGTTCCTGGCCCACGACGTCCGCGAACGTGCGCGGCCGGTACTTCCGCGCCAACACGAGATAACTCATGATGGCGAGGATGTTACCGCAATCGTCTCCCGGCTTTCTGATATTCGGCCACCGTGGGGCCGCTGGACTGGCCCCGGAGAACACCCTGGCGAGCTTCGCCCGGGCCGTGGAACTGGGCGTCGACGGGATCGAGATGGATGTCCGCCTGTGTGGCAAGCGGCTCGTTGTCATTCACGACGCCGACGTCGACCGCACCACCAATGGATCGGGCCCGGTGACGGATCATTCCTTCAGCGCACTGCGAAGTCTGGACGCGGGTTGCGGCGAGACGATACCGACCCTCGAAGAGACGCTCGATGCGATACCACGCGAGGTGATGGTGAACATCGAACTCAAGGGTCCCGGCACAGGGGAGCCGGTCGCGGCCATCGTCCGCTGCTTGGCTGGGGACCGCCGGGACCGTGCGCTGCTGGTTTCATCGTTCGACTACGCCGAGCTGGCCCGCTTCCGGGACCGCTGTCCCCACGTGGCGTGTGCCCCGCTTGCCGGACGCTGGTCGGTGGGCTTGCGCGGCACCGCGGCCGAGCTGTCGGCGTGGTCGGTCCACCTCTCGGATCGAGCGGCGACCGCGCATCGGGTGGCGAAGGTTCGAAGCTGGGGTTGCCGGTGTCTGGTCTACACCGTCAATGACCCGGAACGTGGCCGGCTGCTTCGGTCCTGGGGCGTTGCCGGGCTGTTCACCGATTTTCCAGACCGCTTCGTCAGGATCTCGCCATCCTCTCCAGTTCGCGGTGCAGTTCATAGCTCTCGGAGGTGACGTGACCTTCGATGCGACGCAGGCGTTGTTCGACGCGGTCGAAGTGCGACCGCACCTCGCGGAACCGGCGGCCCGCTGAATCCTCCCGCGAAGTCCGGGATGCCGGCGCCTCGACGGGCGCCGGACGCTCGGTGGGGGCCACCGCTCGCTTCTTCATGACGAAGGTCGCGACGACGTACGTGATCACCGTCGGCGTGGTCAGGAACAGGAGCCCCGCAATCGCGATCAGGCGAACGATCAGGACCTCGATGCCATAGTGTTCGGCGATTCCGCCGCACACGCCGAACAGACCGTTGGCGTGTCGACCGGTTCAAGCGGCGACGCCGAGGTTGCGCGGGGGGCCGGGCGGTCGTCCACGGGTCGTCCTCACTCGGAACCTGACCGCGGCGCAGTTCGGCTTCACGGGTGAGCCGCCGAGCGACTCGATCCAGGTGTTCCGCGACGTTGTCGCTTGCCCCGGCGGCGAGATCCCGGACCGCCCCTTCGAGGCGCTGAGCGGCGTCCCGAATCCTTGCGTTCGCGTCGCCACCGTTACCGGCCCGGCCGCGGGCGTCGCGCCGATCATGTCCGGCGTTCATCGCTCCGCTCGCTGGCGCCACGTCGGCGTCTCGGCATCGAGGATCGACTCAAGCACCTCAATTCGTTCACGCATGGTCTCCGCCGCCGCCGTCAATTCGTCGAGCTCCTCGCGTTCGGTGACCGAGAGAGAACCGGCCGTGCGCTGCTTGAGTCGGTAGTGCATCACGAGCCAGATCGGTGCCACGACGGTCATGAACAGCACCGTCGGAACAATGAAGATGGCAAGCAACTCGTCCATCAGCCAACTCTCTCACCGGCCTTGTCAGTTCTTGTCGGCGGCGGCGCGGATTCGAGCCTTCAGCTTCTCGAGTTCCTCGTCCACCGCTTCGTCCGTTTCGAGCTGCTCGATCTCGTCGGACAGCGTCCGCTTGCCCATGTCGTAGGACTCGATCTGACCTTCGAGATCATCCATCTTGCGCTCGTAGAGTTCGAAGCGCGACATGGCGTCGTCGATGTTGTGGTCGCTGAGTTGGCGGCGCACGCCGAGCCTGACTTTCGCGGCCTCGCCGCGCAACAGGATGGCGTTCTGGCGGGCCTTGGCGTCCTTGATCTTCTGCTGCAGCGCACCGATGTCCTCGTTCAGTTTCGTCAGCGTCTCCTCGAGGGCCCCAAGCTCGGCCTCCACCGCCGCGGCCACCTCGTCCGCTTTGGACTTCTCCACCAGCGCCGCGCGGGCCAGGTCATCGCGGTCCTTGGCGACCGCGAGTTCGGCCTTGCGCTCCCACTCCGATGCCTCGTGGCACAGGTGGTCGTGGCGGCGGGTCAACTCCTTTCTGTCGGCGATGGCCCGCGCCGACGTGGAGCGGACCTCCACCAGGGTCTCCTCCATCTCCTGGATGATCAGGCGGACCATCTTCGCCGGATCCTCCGCCTTGTCGAGCAGGGCGTTGATGTTCGAATTGACGATGTCCGACATACGCGAGAACACGCTCATTTCAACAACCTCCGTTGGTTTCGGTTTGCTATTCGCATGGTCCATGTCGTTCAGAATCCGTGCCAATCCGGTAAGTCATTGAATGCACGGGGCGTTCCCGATGGCATGAGACCACTCGACACACAAACCATGGCGAATTACGCCAACTATTGGCAAAATGCAGCGGCGAAATCCAGTGGCAAAATCCAAAGAGCTATTGGCAAGGGCTGTTCCATGGCGACCGCTCCCGAACCCGACCGATTGATCGGCGAATCCCCCGCCTTCCTCTTGGCGCTCGAAGCCGTGTCCAAGGTCGCACCGCTGGAAAAGCCGGTATTGGTGGTCGGTGAACGCGGCACCGGCAAGGAGCTGATCGCGTCGCGCCTGCACTTCCTCTCGAATCGCTGGGACCGGGAGTTCCTCAAGCTCAACTGCGCCGCCATCAGCGACACGTTGATCGAGAGTGAGTTGTTCGGCCACGAGGCGGGTTCGTTCACCGGGGCCTCGCGCACCCACCAGGGACGTTTCGAACGGGCCGATGGCGGCACGCTGTTCCTCGACGAGCTCGCGAGCACATCGGGTCTCGTCCAGGAGAAGCTGCTGCGCGTCATCGAATACGGAGAGTTCGAACGCGTCGGCGGCAACAAGACGCTGCGGGCCGACGTCCGCGTCATCGCCGCCACGAACGAGGATCTGCCGGGACTCGCCGCCAAGGGCAGGTTCCGCATGGATCTCCTCGACCGGTTGGCATTCGACGTCATCACCCTGCCCCCGCTGCGCGAGCGCCCGGAGGACATCCTCCTGCTCGCGGAGTATTTCGCCATCAACATGGCCTCCGAACTCGGGCGCGACTTCTTTCCCGGTTTCACGGAGGGCGCCCGCGAGGCTCTCCATGCCCACCGATGGCCGGGCAACCTGCGCGAATTGAAGAACGTCGTCGAGCGCGCCGTGTACCGCACCGAACCCGACGATCTCGCGGACGAAGTCGTGCTCGACCCTTTTCAGTCGCCGTTCAGACCTGTGGAAGACGGCGACGCACCACAAGCCGGGCTACGCCTGCCGCTGGACATCAAGCGGACGGTTCGCGAACTGGAGGTCGACCTCGTCAACCGTGCCATGGCCACAGGCAAGTTCAACCAGCGCAAGGCGGCGGAGCTCTTAGGCCTCACCTACCATCAGTTCAGGGGCTACCTGAAGAAGTACGATGGCGAGAGGCGGGCCGACGACGCTTGACGGCTTTCACCGCTCTTTCACCGCTCGTCCACCGCTCTTCCACCGCCCACCGCCGAGCGGTTTTGTCTTCGCCACGACGATAAGGCAGAATGCAGCCTGACTGCGGGAATAGCTCAGTGGTAGAGCACAACCTTGCCAAGGTTGGGGTCGCGGGTTCAACCCCCGTTTCCCGCTCCACTCCCGCCATGCCTAGCACAATCGCGTACGGGCACCCCTTGCGAATCAACACTTGGCTCCGAGCGAGCTTCACCTGTGGCTCGGGGGGATCCCTGTGGATGTGGAGTTATTGACGGTCCTTGGTCAGCAGGATTTCCTGCCGATTCCCCAGCATCAACGACGTTGTGCCGCGAACCCATGGCCACATGGCGTCTTCGATATCCTTCCAAGTGTGTCCCCGGAGAGCCGCATCCGGATCCGGCTCAGCGAGCACATGGTGCGCATCCTCGATGCGGAAACGGCAACGGGAGAACGGCTTTGCCGGCGAGAAGGCCACGAATCCGTGTCCCCGCGTCTCGGCGTCGATATGCATGGCCAACTTTGCGGCAACCCGACGCAAAGCCGGCGCGTCGAGATAGTTCAGCGTGTCCCAGAAAAGGCAGATGTCCAGAAAGACGCCTTCGGGAATATCCAGCCCGGGGTCATCGGACGCGTCTGAAGCCCATCCCAAAAGGTCGACGAAGTAGACTTGGCAACGAAACCGGTTGAAGAAGTTGACTGTCTCGGGACTCGGCGCGCCCAAGTCCAGGATCGTTGTCTTTCCCCGCCGGCCAAAGCGTTCGAATGCCTGGGGTAGCAGCAACGGCTTGATGCGCATGGCGCGCGAGTCGGCCCTAGTCTCGTCAAGCCTCGAACATCGGGTCAGGGAAGCCTGCTGGGACCACTATCCGCCGGCACGGGCATCCGCTTCTGGCTTGGACACCGATGCGGACCGATCACCGGTCTTCTCGCCCTTGGACGGCGGCCGCGGTGCCTTGGCGTTGGGTGCCCGTGACTCCTCGATGCCATCGGGCTCCATGTCGATGCGACCCTTGAACTTGGCGCCGTCGTGCAGGATCACCCGGGAACTGCGGATATCCCCCCGCATGCATCCCGTCGCCGTGATCTCCACCCGGTCACCCGCTTCGATGTCACCACTGACGTTGCCGTTGATCGTCACCACATTGGCCTTGACGTTGGCCGTCACTTCGCCGGTGCCGCCGACAACCACGCGATTCTTGAGAAGCTTGATCTCGCCACCGAAGCGGCCCTCGATCTCGATGTCTTCCTCACCGGTCAACGTGCCTTCGATACTCAGGGTCGAGCCGATCACGGACGATGACTTCGGTTTCACGACCGCAGGTGCCGGGGGCCGTTGGGATGTGGCTTCCTGACTCTGCGAGTTACCGCCATCTCTACGTTTGTCAAACATGGGTCGTCTCCCTATGCCAAGTCAGCCAATCATACCCGCTTGTGGTCATGGAAATCGCGTGGCTGCCGTGGCCCCCAGGGCCAATGCAACATCGGCCTCGAGCGTCGCCCAATCCGCGTTCCGGCATCAGGGTACCGCGCCATCTGCACCGTGGTCCGACGCGCGCTCCTTGGGCACGGGCGCGAAGTACCCCACGATCAGCAACAGCACACCGACACCTAGGAACGACACCACGCGTCCGACCGTTCCCGCATTGCCGAGTTCGACCACGAAGAGCTTCACGATCACGACCCCCATGGTGACCGCGCCTCCGATCCAGACGCCGCGATGCTCCCGCAGGGCACCGATGACCATGCCTGCCAGGCCCGCGGTACCCCACACCAGCGACAGGCCCGCTTGGAACGTCGCGGAATCGCCGAGGTCGCGGGCCGTGAACGGAATATCCGCGTAGTGATGGACTCCACGCGCCACTTCCATTGACAACAGAATCAGACCCGCCAGCACACCGATGAACACCAAGGGCACTGCGCCACGCCGACGCAGTTTCCCATCCAGGCTAAGCCACGCGGCAACCCCTGCGAGGATGCCGGCAAGCATCAGCGGATTGAAGAGCGGCAGGTACGGGAGTTGCCCGGCACTACCGGCAAACGACAGGTTCGCGAAAAGGATGACCACCGCGGCGACCGCCGAGACGACTCCGACTCCCGTTCTCGAATACGCCGGCCAATGCCGGCCGACCGGCCAAGGCAGCATCGTCCTCGCCCTGACCGTCACCCCGACTAGTATGGCAACCGAGGCCGCGACCGCGACAAAGGGCCATGCACCGCCCACCGTCAGATCGACCAGCCACCAGGCCTCGCTGGCGACCAGCAGGGCCAGAGTCCAGTACGTGCCCACATGGAGGACAGGCGCCGACCGGGGGTAGTCCGACTCGCGATAGCGCAGGAATACGTACTGGACGACGAACGCCATGGGCCAGGCGAGCCAGCCGAAGCCCACCAACGGATGCGCGTAGTAGAAGAAGTCGATGTCGATAAGAAGAATGACGACCATGGTCGGCAGCAGCACCAGGGCAAGCGCGTTGAGACGGGGCCACAACCGCGACGCCGTCATGGCCAGCAGCGCCGACGCCGACACGAAACCAAGGGCCGCGTTTGTGACCGAGTCCTCGAGCGTAGCAGCGATCTGCGACCCACCCGTCCACAGCCACCAAGCGGCTCCCCAGCCCAACGCCAAGCGCGCCATGACACGGCCAGAACGCGTCGACTCGGTGCCGTGATCGAAGCTCTGTCCGACCACCCAGCCGGCGACCGCAACCAGCAGGCCACCGAGGAAATAGCCGTTCAACACCGGCAGGGCCGCATCGCCGATCCAACCCGACTGCGACACGAAGGATACGCCGGCCGCGACCTGCAGTCCGACGCCGGCGAAGGCCAGCAGGCGCGAGCCGTTGCGTATTCCGAACCAGCCGAGCATGGCGCCCTGGACGGCCCAGGCGACGGACGTCCAGCGCTCGTCGAGGGCGAGAGGGAACGCCACCGCCAGGAACAGGAGCCCCAAGCCGGCGAAACACCAGGCCAGGATCCTGAGATTCTTGGCCCGCCAGAGCAAGACAGCCAGGACGGCGTAGAGCGTTGCCAGCGCACCGGCCGACGTCGCCAAGGCCCAATCGCTCTCCACAAGGCGCGTCTGCAATACAAACCCGATCAGTGGCGGGCCAAATACCAAGGCGCTGTCCACGAAGCCGCGAAGGTTGGGCGGACGGCGACGGGCGAACAGCACGGCGATGGCGATGTACATCAGCACGAACGCCACCAGGAAAGGTTCCGTGGTGGCGAAATACTCGGGGCGGTAGCCCTGGTAACCCCAAACCGATGCGATCCCGAAGGTGAACGCGAAACCCAGGAGGTTTAGGGCCCGCCACGCCTTGAACCAGGCGATGGCCAGGATCGCGGCGTTGAGCACCGCGTAGTAGCTGAACAACGCGACGTGGTTCCCCGCGTCCGTCGCCGCCAGGAGGGGGGCCATGAAGCCGCCCGCCACACCGAACACGACCAGCGTGCGCGAGTCCTGGACCATGGCGGCGATACCCGTCGCCATGGTCACCACCACCATGGCGGCGAACGCCACCGTCGCGGGCAGCAGGTCGTAGAACTCGAACGCGGCATAGGTCGTGAGGTAGAGAATCGCCAGGCCCCCGCCCTGCATGGCCAGGGCGTAGGTCGGTCGCGCGTTCCTCAAGCGCCAGCCGATCCCAAGCAGCACCAGGCCGAAGACGGCCACCAACGACAGCCGTGCCCACATGGGAAAGACGAAGAGCTGTCGGTCAATGGCGTACTTGATGAAGAAGGCCACGCCAAAAAGGGCGACCACGACGCCGACCATCACGGGCACGTTGCCCGTCGTGAACCACCCCTTCGCGGCACTCACCACCCGGTCGACGGACGCGGGCGAACGTTCCCACGACTCGCGAACGGCCGGCATCGCGGTGGGTTGCTCCGACGGGCTGGTCACCTCCTCGCGGGACCAAACCAAATCCTCGGCGGCGGGGTCGGACACCGCCACAATGGGCTCGGGGTCGGGTTCAGCTTCGGGCTCCGACTCGGCCCTCGCCACCTCACTCACCGGCGGCGCCAACGGCTCGTCGGGGTGTTCGGATACGCCCTGACCGATCCGGCTGGCATCTTCCAGGGTCCGCAGACGCTTGTTCTGGTAGAACAGGACGCCGCCGAGAGAACCGAGGACGCCGCCGTAGACCACCGCCGCCAGTACGCCGGAGACCCCCCCGAGGATCGCGCCAACGACGACACCCAGCATCAAGCCGAGGAGGACATAGGGTGTCACGTCACGTCTCTCCACCTCGCGGTCGACTCCGATTGTAGCGGCGAGGGACGGGTTCCGGGGTCGCTTTTCCACGTTCTCCCTACCCGCCCTTTGCTACAGTTCCCGTCCGCCCGGTCTCGACGGGTCAATGGAGTGCCCGGGTGCTCCACGATCACCACAAGGAACCAACGAAATGAAACCTGTCTGCCTCGTCATAGGCGCCGGTTCCGGCATCGGCGGCAACGTCGCGCGCCGCTTCGCCCGGGAGGGCTACCACGCCGTGCTTTGCCGCCGCCGCGACAAAGACGGATTGGACAAGCTGGTCGGGACGATCGAGGCGGACGGCGGTACGGCATCCGGTCATATCCTCGACGCGGTCGCGGACGGCAGCATCGAGAGCCTCGTCGAGGCGGTGGAGAAGGAGACCGGACCCATCGACGTGGCGGTCTACAACCTCGGCGCACAGATCGGCGACCGCACCATGAGCGACACGAGCCTCAAGGCCTTTGAGATGGGCTGGCGGCTCGCCACGTTCGGCCTGTTTCGTCTGGCCCATGCTCTGTGTCCCCGCATGGAGAAGCGTGGCCACGGCGCCCTGTTGGTCACTTCGGCCACCGCCGCCATGCGCGGCAACGCCGGTCAACATTCCCACGCCGCCGCCATGGGCGGTCGCCGCCTCCTATGTCAGACGCTGAACGCGGAGTACGGCCCCAAGGGTATCCACGTCGCCCACATCATCGTGGACGGCGCCGTGGACGCTCCCGACACGCTCGGCAAGATGCTTGGACCGGAACGCTATCAGCAGTTGCGAGAAGCCCGCGGCCTGGAACACGACGGTCTGCTACTGCCCGACAAGATCGCGGACACCTTTTGGCATGTGGCCGGGCAGCACCGTTCCGCGTGGACCCACGAACTGGATCTGCGGCCGTTCTGCGACAGCCCCTGGTGGAACGGCTAAGCCTATCCCACGACATCGACCACCTTGGTGTAGATCGTGTAGCCGGCAAAGGCCATGTACATGGCGCTCGCCAGCACCATGAACAGGATGTTGATCCATCCGGGCCGTGCGGACTTCGGCAGGCGGGTCAGATTCATGTAGAGGATCATCGGCACATAGACCGCCATGACGAATCCGCCAATGAGCGCGGCGATGAACAGGAAGTCGAGACCGGCGATGTCGTAGCGGCCGAAGAACCAGACGCTGAACACGCCGATGACCATGGTCGCGATGACCAGGACCAGGTACCACTGTTCGAGCCTCAACCGGCGCCCGAACTTGAAGTTGGTGTGCAGCAGGTCGGCAAAGATGCGGCTGCCGCCATCGATGCCACCGAGTTGGGTGCTGAACAGGGCCGACATTCCGACGACGAGGAACAGGTAGCGACCGAAGGTACCCATGCTCTGCTCGAGGATGGATGCGAGATCCCAGACCAGACTGCCGCGATCCGGCACGAGGCCGATGGGATGGAGGACGGCAAGGGCTCCGAAGATGAACAGGAACATGGTGAAGCTGCCGAGAATCCAGAAGAACAGTGTCTGGTCGACCACCACGTAGCGGAACCAGTCCTTGAAGCGGCGCTGGTTCTCCTGGGTTTCGGCATAGACGTAGCCAGTATCCGTTTCCCGGACTTCGTGCTTGTGCGCCGGACTCATCAGCGACGGCATGAGTGCGCCCATACCGATGTTCTTCTCGCGAAGGTAGTACGCGTAGTACAGGTTGCCGAGACCACCGGCACCGGCGAACACGACCGCACCGAAGAATCGGTTGAACGTCAGTTGATCGCGCACCGAGCCGTCATCGGCCAAGACGTCCACGGGGAAGTCCGGAAAGCTGAACAGGCTGATCACGCCATCCCACATCGCCGCGAAGATCTCCACCGAGCCGATCTCCCAGACGACGTAGATGAGGCCGGCGACGATGACCACGATCAACCCCATGATGCAGCGTTCCACCGCCGTGTAGATCACCTTGGGGCCGAACAGAATCGCCGCGATCAAGCCGAATACGATGGCCGTCCACAGCCATGGTGGACTATCGTGCTGAGGCCCGAAGATGAGGTCGCGCAACGCAATGCCGGTCTCGCGCGCCCAACCGGGCAGGAACTTGCCGACGAAGATCACGAACACGAAGACGTACACCGTGAGCTTGACGACCCGTGCCATGCCGGTGAACGGACTCTCGCCCGTGGCAATGGTCCAGCGGCCAATCTCGATGTTGACCCACAGCTGCAGGAATATGCCGATCGCCGCGGCCCAGAGTAGCTGCGCGCCGACCACCGACGTGATCCAGGGCCACATGATCAATTCGCCGGAACCGATGGCAAGTCCTGCGAGGACGATGCCGGGCCCGACCATCTTGAGAATGGGCTTGTTGCGCTTGGGCAGCTCCGCTTCCTTGAGCGGTTGAATCGGGGTCAGCATGGCTACGCCTCATGTCGATCGTTCGCGATTGGCCTAGAGCCTAGCACCCCGACCGGTGATGCCGCCCCCAGTGGCTTCCCGACCCATGAATCGACTGCGCTATAGTGACTCGATGGGGCAAGGCGTCAATCCGTGAAACAGGACATGCAAGGACGGTACGAGCCAACGTGGCTGTCGCTGCAGAACCACTCCACGCCGCAATGGTTGCGGGAATCGAAGTTCGGCATCTATACGCATTGGGGTCTCTACAGCGTACCTGCCTGCGGTCCCAACGGATCCTGGTACGCCCACAACATGTACCGCCCCGGCAACCCGCAGTTCGACTATCACGAAAGAACGTTCGGACCGGCCACGGAGTTCGGCTACAAGGACCTCATTCCCCTTTTCACCGCCGAGAAGTTCGATGCCGGGGAATGGGCGCGGCTATTCAAGGCCGCCGGCGCGAAGTTCGCGGGACCCGTTGCGGAGCACCATGACGGGTTCTCCCTCTGGAATAGCGGTGTCAACAAGTGGAATGCCGCCAACATGGGGCCCAAGCGCGATGTCGTCGGCGAACTCGAAAGGGCGATCCGCGCCCAGGGCATGCGTTTCATGACGGCGTTCCACCACTTCGAGCAGTGGTGGTTCTATCCTCACTGGCGCAGCGACTGCGATGTTTCCGATCCGCAATTCGCCGGGCTCTACGGTCCCCTGCACAACCTGGATGGTTTGCCCGAGGATGCCGGGGATCGAAGAGGCGAGTGGATGCTCCAGGATCGTCCCGATGGCGCATTCCTCGATTTCTGGCGCGCCAAGATCGATGAAGTCGTGGACAACTACCGCCCCGACCTGATGTGGTTCGACTTCGGTCTGAACTTCGTCCAGGAAGACTACAAGAAGCGGATGCTCGCCGATTACTACAACAAGGAACAGGAGTGGGACACGGAACTCGCCCTCACCTACAAGACTCATGATCTTGTCCCGGGCGTCGCCCTGGTGGACTACGAACTCGGGCGGATGGACAGACTGACCTACTACGATTGGATCACGGATACGTCGATCGACGATCAGGGTGCCTGGGGGTTCGTCTCGGATGCCGGCTTCAAGAACGCCAGCGCGCTGATTCACAACCTCGTGGACAACGTCAGCAAGAATGGCTACCTGCTCTTGAACGTGGGACCGAAGGCGGACGGCAGCATCCCCGAAGAAGCCAGCGAAAGGCTGCTGGCGATGGGCGACTGGCTGAGGATCAACGGCGAGGCCATCTACAACACCACGCCGTGGGTGACCTACGGCGAAGGTCCCACCGAGATGACCGACAGCGGCATGTTCAGCGAACGCCACGAGGTGGCATACACCTCACAGGACTATCGCTTTACCTGTACGGACGACTGCATCTATGCGATCTGCCTCGGCTGGCCCGAGACGACTTCCACTATCAAGTCGATGCGGCGACTGAACCAAGGTGAAGTCAGGGCCGTCTCCATGCTGGGATCCGATCAGCCGCTGAAGTGGAACCTGACGGCAAACGGGCTCGAAGTTCGGCGCCCGGATGCCAAGCCCTGCGACCTGGCATATGTCTACAAGATCCAACGGAGGAACCCTTTCAACCCATGACCCTGAAGATCGCCATCGTCGGTGCCGGCAGCATCGGCTTCACGCGCCGCCTAGTGCGCGACATTCTCAGCGTGGCCGAACTCTCGGACACCCACTTCGCCTTCCAGGACATCAGCAAGCGCAATCTCGACATGGTGGCGACCCTGTGCCGCCGTGAGATCGAAGCCAACGGCGTCGGCGCCACCATCGAAGCGACGGTGGCCCGGGAATCGGCATTGAGCGGCGCCGACTACGTCATCAACACGGCCCGCGTCGGCGGCCTGGAAGCCTTCCGCACGGACGTCGAGATTCCCCTGAAGTACGGCATCGACCAATGCGTCGGCGACACCATCTGCGCGGGCGGCTTGATGTACGGCCAGCGCACGGTGCCCATGATCGTCGAACTCACCGAACAGATCGAACGCTACGCGGGATCAACGACGACGCTCCTGAACTACGCCAATCCCATGGCGATGAACACCTGGGCCGCTCTCGACACTTCGAGCGTCAACACCATCGGCCTGTGCCATGGCGTCCAGGGCGGCCACCACCTGCTCGCCCGTCTCTTCGAACACAGGGTCAACGACGGCCGCGGCCCGGACGACCCCGGCTATCGTCGCATCACCAAGGCCGACGTGGACATCGTTGCAGCCGGCATCAACCACCAGACCTGGTACGTGAAGGTGCTGTTCGAAGGGCGCGACTGGGCACGCGACCTGCTCGAACTGTTCGAAGCCCACGAGGAAGTCCGCGAGCGCGAAAAGGTCCGCATGGACATCATTCGTCGATTCGGCTACTTCAGCACGGAGTCCAACGGACACCTGTCCGAGTACGTCCCCTGGTACCGAAAACGGCCGGACGAGATTCCGCATTGGGTCTCCACCGCCGCCTGGATTCACGGCGAAACCGGCGGCTACCTGCGCGCCTGCACGGAGAACCGCAACTGGTTCGAGACCGACTTTCCGAAGTGGCTGGAAGCGGAACCGGCAACCTTCGACCCCGCCACGCGCAGCGACGAGCACGGCTCCTGGATCATCGAAGCCATGGAAACCGGGCGTATCTACCGAGGGCACTTCAACGTCCGCAACCAGGGCGTGATCGCCAACCTGCCGGCCGACGCCATCGTCGAGGTACCCGGCTACGTCGACAGGAACGGCCTCGCCATCCCGGTGGTCGGCGACCTGCCCCTCGGCGCGGCGGCGATCTGCAACAATTCGATCCAGGTGCAGCGCATGGCGACCCGCGCGGCCGTGACCGCCGACGTGGAACTGTTGAAGCAGGCCGTCCTCCTGGACCCCCTGGTGGGTGCCGTCTGCAACCCACCGGAGGTGTGGCAGATGGTGGACGAGATGCTCGTCGCCCAGGCCGAATGGCTACCGCAGTACGCAAACCAGATCGAAGACGCTCGCCGTCGCTTGGCCGCGGAACCGTCGTTGGCGCGGAACACAGGCGACGGCGCGGTCAGAATCAAAACCCGCACTGTCGAGGAAATGCGGGCCGCGGCAGGTTGAATCCCACCGGATCCTTCATTCCATGCACGGGGGTTCCGAGGTGTGTGCTGAGGGACTGGTCCCCGGCCGCTTGCCCGGCATCGAAACGGATGAAATCCGATCGAACCCTTGGGTCTAGCGGGAGCGTGTTGCGCGTCCTGGCTGCGACTATTGTCGTGGCGCTTGGTCTTGGGGTTTCGGTCTGGTGGCGTATTGCAGACCCCAAGGCCGATGCCCATCCCAGACGAGTTTCGTAATGCCGTCGACAATGAAGGCGAAGGAGACCCCGAAGTGTTGGTCGAACGGGGGTCGCAGGGCTCCGTACGACCGACACTCGTACCGAACGCTCGTCGGACGTCCCTGTTGACGGCCGACAGCGTGATCGGCGATCCAGACTGCATGCTGTTGGCGGGACGAGGGCAAGCCAACGACATGGGTGTCGCGATACTGCCGACCTCCGAGGGAGCGCGTTTTGCAGTCTTGGACGGCGACGGCGAGGTTTTCGGGGACTCCCTGCCGTTCTTGCCGCATGCGTACCATCTCGGCAAGCGTACCAATGGTGCGGTGCTCGCGGGGTTCGGAGATCAGCGCCTGAACTCGAGGGAATTCAGGGACCGGGAGACTGCCGAACCAGTGCGGATCTACATGGATGGGCAAGTGATCTACCAGAGCGACAAGGCGTGGCGCTTCGGGGTCGCCACCGACGGTTCATCTTTCTACGTGCAGGAACCCTTGGCTGGCAACACGTCGCGGCTGGTCGTCCACAACCTCGACGAGCTTGCGGAACTTCACTTCGACCTGGATGGGATGTACACACCCAACAATGACTACGATTCGGGGTTCGGCGTCTCCTACAGCTCGGGATATGGTGAGATCGCCTTCGGACCCGTCGACCGGTACGGTCGTGGCATCCATCACTTTTTCTCCGTGCGTGAAGCGGATCGAGTTAGGGAGATACGCGTTGTTCGAAATGCCCGGGACGAAGTCGTCGGTGTGAATTCCGAACATGTCCGAATCGACGGCGTAGAGGCCGCGGTCTTTGCGTCGAGCGAGGTTGGCTACTTCGCGGTACCTGAGACCAGGCGTGGCCAATACTGGCGTGGCAAGAGACCTTGGATGATCGAGCGGCAGCGCATCGATCATGAGAGCCAAAACAGTTCGGTTGAGTGGTCTCGGGAGGTCGAGTTGGAGAATTTCAGTTCCACGATGGTGCTTTCGGATGACGGCGCGTGGCTTGCGCTTCGGGGGTGGACTCTCAAGGTACTGGACACAGCTACGGGAGACACCGTCTTCGAGTACCCCAGGGTCGAAGGAGGCCGAGTATGCGCGGCTCCGTAGTGTATTGCATCCGGGTGCGACGATAAGTGATGTCGGTGGCGTCACGTCCCAGCATTTCCGCGACAACCGGCTGGTTCTGTTTCGACAATTGGGTTTGTCGTCGAAGCGGAAGTGTCACGGCAAGGGCGAGACGGAGTACGAGGACTGCATTGCGGATCTACGGATGCGAGGGTTGTCCAAGACCGTGGTGGATGTCTTTGAGATGGACGGAATCGAATTGGAAAGCCAGTCCGACTTCCGAGTGGAGGTCGACTCCAACAACCGGTGCGCTTCCGGTGACTACGCGCTCAAAGGCTTACAGATCCACGAGGACCGTCTGAGCTATTTGACCACCCGGCGTTAGGCGTTAGAGTTGTGCTCGCGGCTCGACATCCGCACTCACCCGTGGCGGCTCGTCACGCACTCGGTGACGTCAAGGGTCCGATGAAGACTGTCCGGGCACGTCGTCCTCGTCGGCTGCCGTCGCTGCCTCTGTCGCCGGCATGTCAGCCAGGCGCTGGACAGCTCGGTCGATCTCGGCCCTGAATTCGGCATCGAAGGTGCCCGGATGCTTGCTGAGGATCGTGCCCCCGGGGCCGATCAGCACGTAGGTCGGAAAGCCGGTCACCCGCCACCGGCGAACGAGGTCGCTGTCCGTGCCGACATGCCAGACCACCCACGGCAGCGGTTCCTCGGCCAGGTAGTCCGTCACCGTGTCGAGCTCCTCGTCCACGCTTACGCCGATGATCTGGAAGTGCTCCTCCGGCAGCTCCTCGACCATCTCCCGGAGCTTGGGGAACGCCGCGATGCAGGGCCCGCACCAGGTCGCCCAGAAGTCGACCAGGACGACGCGTCCCGTATAGGCGGCGAGGGTGTCCTCGGTGCCATCCAGGCGTCGCGCGCCAACGTTGGCAACGACACCCCCGACCATTGTCGAGTCGAGGCTGTAGCGGAGTTCCGCCTCGGCGTCCGCAAACGTCATGGGTACGTCGTCGCCGTCCGGCCCCTGCCCGGTCAACACGAACATCTCGTTCTCGATCCCCGCACTGAGGCCCGTCACGAGCGCCTCCGCCCTCTCCCGCCAGGCCATGCGCTCGTCGGCCGCGAATTGCGGGTTGTTCGCCGACTGGATCATATAGCTCGCAACGAAATAGCGAGCGGTCGCCCGCGCCTCGGGATTCTCGAGGGTCTCCGCGAGAGCGGTGATGAATACCCTCGCGGGCTGGTGAGCGTTCGACAGGCCATTCACCTGCTCAAGGCGGAGCGGCCATTGGTCGTAGTCCGGGAAGTGGGCGGCGAGCGCTTCCGCACCCCGGAGCATGTTGGCCGCCCCGCCACGCGTCGGATTGTCGAGCAGGAACTCGGCCGCCTCGCGGGTTTTCTCGTGCGCGCCCCCGACATCGACGATCGCCAGGGCCGCCGCCGCGGCGCGGTGGGCTTTCGGCGCGTCACCCAGTTCCTGCAAGCGGCTCGCCTTCTCCGGCTCGGCCGCATCCGCGGCGCTGATCGCCTGCGACGCCGCCTGCCACGATTTCAACGCTTCGGCGAAGTCACGGACGACCGTCCAGTCCGGACCCACCAGCTCGCCGAGGTTGGATTCGCCGAACTCCCTACTGCGGAGCAGCCACCACGACCCGTAGCCCATCGCCGCACTCCCCGGAATCATCGAGTAGCTCTGCTCCATCAGGAATTCCGCAGCTTCGAGGGCGCGTGGGTGGCTCGACTGGACGATGGCTCTCGCTGCCGAAACCGCGTGCCAGGTAGGTCGTTCGACGCCCTGTTGAAGACGCTGCACCCTCGCTTCATCGGATTCCGAGGATCCTGCCGCCTCCAACCACGCCGCCTGGGACGCGAGGTATTCCTCCACCAATGACCAGTCCGGACCGAAGTGTCCCGCCACGGCGTCGAGGACGAATTGCTGAACGTCTTGTGGTGGGCGCGCGCGATTCAGAAGGAAGTCGGCGGCATCCAGCAGTCGATCGCCGTCCGACTCCATGATGGCCACCGCGGCAGCAACGGCGGCCGAGTCGTCCGGTGCCGGGCCGAGATCCTCCTGCTGGCGTTCCTTCTCTTCCGCTGCGACATCGGCGTTGCGTATCTCCCATTGCTGCGTCCGATAGGCACGCATCGCTTCGTTGTAGGTGTTCACGACCTGCCAATGATCCGGCGCAGGCACGGCGCTATCCTCCGCCATGCACGCCGCAACCAGAGTCAGCAACCCCGCGACCTTGACGAAGTCGAGGAACTGCCGTCGAAAGAACCTATGCGGCGCGATATAACTCGAGCCCATGCCCGTGACTCTCCCTATTCGGCGCCATGCCGACGGTCTTCAGTCGATGATCGCCTGCCGGACGGCGTTCTCGAAGTCGTACTGCGCGCCGGGATGAGGTTGCTGCAACATCAGGACCCCAGCGAGTTCCTCGGCCGGGTCGGTCCAGGATCGGGTGCCGAATGCGCCGCCCCAGCCGAATGCACCCGCACTACGCCGACTGCCCGCAGCGATCGGGTCGAGCACGACGGCAACGGTATAGCCGAAGCCCTGTCCCTTCGCCGTCTGCGTAAAGCCGCGGTAAAGATCGCCCAGGTGGTTGCTGGCCATCATCTCGACCGACCGCGGGCCGAGCAGGCGATTCCCGAACAGCTCCCCGCCATTGGCCAGCATCTGTTCGAAATGAAGGTAGTCCCGCGCCGTGCTCGACAGGCCGTAGGAGCCGGAGAAGTAGGTGGTGTCGCGGTTCCAGCGCGATATGTCCCGACCTTCGATGACGACGCGTCGCGACACCTTGGACGGCGGCACGTTGTAGTGCGTGTCGGTCATGTCCAGCGGATCGAATATCCGCGTCTGCACGAACTCGTCGTAGGACAAGCCGGAGACGATCTCGACAATGCGGGCGACGACATCGAGTCCCGTTCCGCCGCTGTAGGTCCAACGCGATCCGGGCTGGAAGTCCAACGCCGCGGCGCCAAGCGTCGGAATGTAGCTGGCCAACGTCACCCGCTCGACAGGACGCGACTGGGCCGTCCCCAAACCGCCGCTGGCCAGGCCGGACGTATGCGTCAACAGGTGTTCGATGGTGATGGGCGTCTCGGCGGCCACGAGTCGATGCTCCGGCAGATTCCGTCGATCGATGCGAAACGGACTGATGTCCTCGTCCGCCGGATCCTTCAAGACGGCGACCTGCATGTCGGCGAACTCCGGAATGTACTTCGACACCGGATCGTTCGGACGAATCAATCCCTCCTCGATCATCATCATCGCGGCGACGCCGAGAATCGGCTTTGTCGACGACATCATGATGAAGATCGCATCCCGCGCCATGGGACGTTCGGCCTCGACGTCCATCAGGCCGTGCGCGGTAAAGTGAACGACCTTGCCGCGGCGCGCGACGGCCGTCACCGCCCCTTGGATATTGCCGGCGTCGATGTGCCGCTGCATCGCCGCGTCGATCCGCAGCAGGCGTTCCGTCGACATGCCGACCGACTCGGGTTCGGCAACCGGTATCTCCGCCCCGCAGACTGCGATTGCCGTCAGGGCCCCAAAGGCCGCAAACCATGTTCTCAATTGCATCGTCGATCCCCCGTTTGACGGCGGCAGGATTCGGGTGCGTGGGCGCTTTGTCAACCACAAGCCAAGATGGCTTGATCAGAACATGCCTAGCGACCGGCAACCTCGTGCATTAGCAGATCCATCGCCTCGAACTTCTCGGCGTGCTCGCCGAGCGTGGCATCCGTCACGATGATCTCGTCGACGCCGACCTCCTCGTACTCGGCGACGACATCCCGCAACTCCGCCGGCGAGCCGACGATTATGCGACCGGGCGATGCCGGTGGCTCGTTGCCGCCGGAGTAGGCGGTCCAACGCGCGTCCGCCTCGGCCTTGGTTCGGCCGGTGAACAGCAGAATCGCCGCGGTGCGCTGGATTTCCTCCGGGTCGCGCCCCACTGCCGCGCAGTGCGCGTCGAGGACGGCGCCTTTCTGAGCCATCGTGGCGGGGTCGCCCCAGTGGTTCCATTCGTCGGCGTATTTCGCGGTGATCTTCAGGGTGACCTTTTCGCCCCCGCCGCCGATCAGCAGCGGCAGCGGCTGCTGCACGGGTTTCGGATCCAGCGTCGCGTCGGTGAGTTGGTAGAAGCGACCGTCGAAGTTGCTGACCGGCTGGGTGTAAAGGGCCTTGATGACTTGGCAAGCCTCGTCCAGTCGGGCCAGACGGCCTGGCACATCACTGAATTCGATGCCGTACTGGCGATGTTCGTTCTCCTGCCAGCCGGAGCCCAGCCCGAGGACCACGCGACCGCCCGTTATGTGGTCCAAGGTCGCCGCCATCTTCGCGAGCACTGCAGGGTGCCGGTAGGTATTGCCGGTCACCATCGTGCCAACACGTACTCGCGGCACGCGGGCGCCGATCGCCGACAGGGTCGTCCACGCTTCCGGGAAGGGCCTCGGAACGCGCCCCGCCGCCATGAAGTGGTCGGCAACCCAGACGCCGTCCCATCCGGTTGCTTGTGCGTGGGTACAGAGCTCGATGACCTCGGTGTACGGCAACCACGGACTTGGCCAGAAGCCGAAACGCATACCTTGTCTCCCGCTGTATCGCTTCTTCGTCGACCAGGAGTGTGGCGGAACTGGCACGCGACGGCCAGTTCGGAATCGGACGCCTCGGCAGACGGCTATCTTTTGACCGGCAGCTCCACACCCGACTCCTTCGCAAACGCCGCGACGAATTTCTGTGCGCGCGCGACCTTCGCCCGCTCGTCATCCTTATCGATGTAGCCCTGCACGACCCCTTGCTGAGTCAGAATCGCGAACCTCGCCGGGTTTCGATCAAGCACCTCCTGCGGGATCCTGCCGATGAAGTCCTCCGTCGCCCGAATGAGGGACCGCACCATGAGAAGATGGACGCTGACTCTGAGCCCCGACACCACGCGATTGTAGGCGCCGTGCCAGGTATTGCCGTGAAAGACGAGCAGCGAGCCCGCCGGCGCTTCGACCGGGACGGCCTGATCGTTGACGCCTTCGCCGATCGAGGTTTCGCCGGCGATCGGGTTGCGGCACCACCTGTGACTACCCGGTACGAACACGGTGCTGCCGTTGTCTCGGCTGAAGTCCGTCAGCAGATAGATGCCCTTGCATTGTAGGGCCTGCGTTGGCAGCGGTGATGGCAACCGCGTATCCGTGTGCAACCGGAATCGGGTCTGGCTAGGCCCCTTCATACTGGAACTCAGCGAAGACAGCACCACGTCATAGCCACATAGGTATGTCGCCAGAGCAAGCAGGGCGGGGTTCATCAGCGACTCCTCGAACACCGGATCCTCGAGCAGCAACGCTTTCATCACGTCACCGACGGGCGAGTCCGTCCGGTTCGTGGACCTGCTCCGCTCGAGATCGGGCCGTTCACCGCTACGCCGTTCGGCGATATCGAGGCATGCCTCGAGCATCCGTTCGGCGAGGCCATTCGGACTTGCGATCTCCGGCGGGACGACCGTGTAGCCGTGGACATCCAGATCCTCGACGTGGCGCTGCAAGCCGAGGTCGCTGATCTCTTCCCAAAGGCGACCAAGGCCGAGCTCGGGTGTGGGTGTGGATGCAGCTTCCGCCATGGCGCTGTTCTCGGTGCGTATTACCCGAGTCTACCGTCAAGCCAACGTCACCTGCCAACGTTCGGTCAAGGCGAGGAGGGGTCGCGCGCCCGTTTACGTTTCTCGATCTCAAGGATACGCTGGCGCGGCTCGACCAGAGGATTATCGATTGGCGTACGGAACTCGAAGCCATGCAGCAGCTAGAGGATTGATTCCCATCATCCTCGATACCGACATCGGCACGGACATCGACGACACATGGGCGCTGGCGATGCTCCTCAATTCGCCGGAACTGCAACTCGAAGCCGTGGTCACGAGCCATGGAGACACCCGCTATCGAGCCCTGCTCGCGGCGAAGATGCTCGCCGTCGCCGGTCGCGAAACCGTCCCCGTCGGCGAGGGAACGGGGGACGGCAAACTCGCCCCCAACCGCCGTGGCCAAGAGACATGGCTCGACGGCTACGAGCCGGACGCCTACGGCGGCGTGTATCGAACCGACGGAGCCCGGCTCATGGTGGACACCATCATGTCGTCACCCGAGACGGTCACGGTGTTGTGCATCGGCCCGGCGAGCACAACGGCGCGTGCCTTGGCGATGGCGCCCGAGATCGCGACACGAGCTCGCTTCGTCGGCATGCACGGTGCCGTCCGATCGGGCTATCACGGAAGCCCGACACCGGTTCCCGAATACAACGTCTTCATCGATGTCGCAGCCTTTCGCACCGTGCTCGCGGCGCCGTGGCCGATCACGCTGACGCCCCTCGATACATGCGGCATCGTCAGATTGGAGGACGACGAATACGCCTTGGTACGCGATGCCGAGACACCACTGATGCGTGCCGTGATGGCCAACTACAGGGCTTGGGCCGTAGCTCTCGGCCATCCAGAGATCGCCGAGCGCGCCAGCACGACGCTGTTCGATACGGTCGCGGTCTACCTTGCGTTTGCGGACGTTCTCCTCCAGATGGAGACCATCCGCCTCGCGGTGCGCGACGACGGTCTGACCTACGAGGCGGAGGACGGCCGCTTGGTCAACGCAGCCTTGGGCTGGGTCGACCTACCGGCGTTCCGCCAAGCCCTGATCCATCGGCTGATCGGTCCCTAGGGAAGGTCTGAGTAAGACCTTCCCTAGCGCGGCACAGGGATGCCACGCTCGTGGATCACCGGCCGTCGCGTGCAGCCCAGGTCGTACCGCGCAAGCGTTCAGCTTGTCAAAGCGGAGCAGAACCAGTCGGACTTAAGCTGTTCACTTTTGTGGTGAAAATTGTTGCATAAAGTCTTACAACCTATTGTTTTGAATCGACTACTGGCGGAGAGGGAGGGATTCGAACCCTCGATGGGTGATTAACCCATACACACTTTCCAGGCGTGCTCCTTCAGCCGCTCGGACACCTCTCCTAGGGATCGGGTGGAGGTGGCGTATCAGCCGCACCCCGGCACCCGAATCCGCTGCGACCGCTGCTCCCTTCCGGGCCTGACGGGGTTGACACCGGTTCGTCGCGGGGGGACCGATACGGCCACCATCGACTCGACATCCGAGGCGGCGATGCTAATGGGTTTGATGCCGGAATGACAGATGGCTGAGTGCATTATGAGGCCTTGTCCAAATGCGACATGGACTTGCGATTCCTGTGCAAGGTGAGCCTAAGGTCCGTGGGCCGGGCACCACAGCCGATCCGACGGCCTTCATTCGCCGATTACGCCTGATAGTTCGCCGCGTGGCGCCGCAGCATGGCCGCGCTCTCGGGGACCTGTTCTTCGGAAAGCCCGTGCAGGATGATCGGCACGTCGAACGGGAGTCCGCAGAGCAGCGATACGTAGCGGGCGTAGTCGAGCTTGCCCGTGCCGGCGGCAAGGTGCCCGGCGTCGCCGCCGTGATCGAGGTCCTTGCCGTGGGCGATGGCGACGTGATCGCCGAGCAGGTCGAAGGCCTCGTCGAGCACCTCCGTCATGCGCGGCAGGTCGTCCTCGCCGAAGATGTTGGCGGCGTCCATCACGACCTTGAGGTTCGGCGAACCCATCTCGTCGATGATGCGCCGACTCTTCTGCGCGTCGCTCGCGACGTTGTTGATCTCCGGTTCGAAGGCGACCGTCACCCGAGCCGCTTCGGCCACGGGGAGCACCTGCTCCAACGTCGTGCGCAGGTCGTTCCACGCTTCCGCCGACGCGTTGTCGGGATGATGTCGCCACATGCTGTCGGGGTGGCGGGAGCCGGTGCAGGTCGCCACCACGGACGTCCCCGCGGATCTCGCGGCACCGATAATCATCGACAGGCGATCGATACCCTGACGACGCTTCTCGGGGTCCAAGTCGACCATGTTCACGTTCCCCGCCACCGCGGCGATGACCATGTCCCGCTTCGCGGTCTCATCGCGGATGATCGGACAGATCTCGTCGATCACATCAGGCAGTGGGCCGCTCGGGTGGGCCGAACCCCAGTTGAACTGGAGGTGGCGAATGTCGTGGGCGAGGATCGCGTCCAGCGACTCGCCGAGGGACGGGCGGTTAAAGGTGCCCGACATGATTCCTACTTGCATGAAAATGCTCCGTTTGTTGCTTGGCAGTCAGCGGCGCCTCGCAGCCGGGAGAATTCGTGCAGCGAATTCCCGGGGCAACCGCGAAGCGGTCGCGTCCTGCATGGCGTTGTTCTCCGGGTTGTCGTCTGATCGGCCGGCTACGCGTCGTCCGGCTGGTTCATCAGGAGTTCGGTGATCTCGCGTTGCTGTCGGCAATCGAACTCCTGGTACACGGCGCTTTCGTGCAGTCGCCTGCAGGCGGGCCTGGTGTCCCGCTTGGGCATCACATCCGCGGTCTGGAACGACATCAGCATCGCGCCGCGCCTGTGTCTGCTGAAGTTGAAGCCAGCCCGGTGCCAGGTCCTCGCGTCGTAGAGAACGATGCTGCCCGCCGGCGCCTCGACCACGTCGGCCTCGGGACCGCTGTAGGGCCGCGCGGTCGGATCGCCGCCGTGGCGCGCCGGATTCCATTCGGGCGGCGGGTTCGCGGGTGCCGCGTGGGAACCCAGTTTGTACGTGGTTGCCCCGGCGTGTTTGGTGAAGTCGGAGACGCAGACATTGCGTTGGACCGCCTTGATCGGGCCGTCTCGTTCCGCCACCGGATGCCCACCGATCGACGGGATGTACGGAATATCGGCGTGCCAACCCTGGACCCGGCTCTTGCCGTCGTACGGTGCCAGCGCCGTGGGATTCGGCGGGTGGCCGAGATGTAGATCCCGCGTCCCCACGTACTGTCGGATGAGCCAGAGCGATATGGGTTCACTGATCGCCTTGCCGACCGCGCTGTGCCAACAGACCTTCGGGCCCTCCCGTTCGAACGCCTGGCCCTCGTAGCGATCCGTACACGCGACGCGTTGCAGGCCGTCGACGACCTCCGCCGGCAAGAGGCAGGTCAGGCATACCCAGCCTTGGCGCTTCAAATCCTCGAGATATTCACTCGGCAGGCGTTCGGGACCATGGCCGATCCGGAATGCGCCGCGTTCAGAGCCCATGTCCAGAGTCTGTCCGTCCATGGACACGTCGGCAGCGATCGACCTCCCCGTGGCGACGTGCGATACGCCGTCCGGTGTTCTGTCCCAGATCACGCGGTCGTCCCCGTCCTCGTACCGGGCCAACTCGCCATCGCCATCCATGCCGAGCATCGAGCCGTCGGGGGCGATCAGAAACACGAAGTGGCGGTTTGGCCGTTCGTGCCGGACGACGCGTTCCTGGAACTCGACCTCATTGTCCACCATGGACTTCCTCGTCAAACGTCGGTGTCAGCCGGCACCACGATCAGAACGTGAGGATCGGCACCGCGCGGGCGTCTATTATCCCACCACATCCCGAAGGAGCCACACCACGGTGTCAGTCGATCAATTGCGGCGGAATGGACTGGCCGGTCCATTCGAGTTGGCGGACAAGTCGGGGCTGGACGCGGCCCGTGATGCGGTGTTCGAGTTCAAGGCGCTACGCCGACAGCAGGTTCTCGCACAGAAGGCAGGCGAGGAAAACACCTACGTGAACCCGCTGATCGACCGGCACCTGGACGTCCCGGCCATCCGCAAGCTGTACTTCGACGACAACGTGCAATCCACCATCGCCGAGTTGCTCGGCAAGGACCTCTGGATCTGGCGGTCGAACTTCTTCGTCAAGAGCGACGGCACGGGCCAGAACAAGTGGCATCACGACCGCCACTTCGAAAACGGCGATGCACCGATCCGGATCTTCGACACCAGCAACCACTTCACCATCACGATGGCGCTGACCGACATCGGCATGGACGAGGGTCGCATCGAATACGTGCGGGGATCGCATCAGCCGATCGACGGCTGGGACCGCGACATCCCCCGTCACATCGACGAGGTCCCCGCGGTCGTCCAAGACCGGGTCACGCCGCTACCCCTCAAACGCGGCCAGTTCGTGGTTTTCCATGGTTCCCTACTGCATCGCAGCCTGGCGTTCGGGGAAGGCGCCAGACGCGTGTCGATGGCCGCCAGGCTGATACGGGCCGGTACCGAGATTCCCCCATACGGATCCGCGAATCCCGCCGGCGGCGCGCTCGGCCGCGCCGAACCCATCGTCTTCTACCGGGATTCCGGACTGATGCCTTTGAACTGAGGGCGCCTAGCAGCGTGCGCCGTAGGCCACTTGGCGGCGGTGCGAGGGACGCGACCGCAGTCGAGCGAACTATCTCGGGGGGTGCCGGTGGCTGGTGTGAGAAGGCGACCGATGCCCGCGCCTCGCGTTCGTGCCGAAGCACTCCGAGGAGCCGCCTAGCTAGACTCAATGGCGATCTCCGTGTGCGGTACTGCTATGCTTGGCTAGGATTGGCGCGCAGCGAACCAGATCACATCATTCAATCTGCGAGCCGCGAATCGAGCAGCGGTCCTTCGAATAACGACCATGAACTGGCGCGAACAGATCACCGTTGATCCAAGCCTCAGCTTGCCGTGTATCGCAGGGGCTCGAGTGCTGGTGACGACGATCCTCGACGACCTGGCCACCGGGCTGGACGAGCGACAGATCGTCGAGAGCTATCCGTTTACGAGGGGTCCGTGCGGGCTGCGGTGTGCTACCTGGCCGGGTTGGCCAAGGAGAGTACTCTGGCCTCCGCCAGCCTCTTGAACTGCCTGGTGTGTGGGCTCCCGGCGAGTGTCGTCCAGTTTGGATACTGACGGAAGGCGTTAATGGCGAACGAAGTCCTGGGGCGGCTCTCCAAGGTCGATCTCCGGAGAGTATGGACCAGTGAGGCGAGCGGCTTCACGCCATGGCTCGCTCTTGAAGAGAATCTGGCGGTGCTCGGCGAGACCTTGGGGATTGAACTGGAGTTGGAAGCCCAGGAGAAGGCCGTGGGGCCTTTCCGTGCGGACATCCTTTGCCGTGACATTGGATCCGGGGCGTGGGTGCTCATCGAGAATCAACTCGAGCGAACCGACCACAGTCATCTCGGCCAGCTCCTAACCTATGCCTCCGGTTTGGAGGCGGCCACGATCATCTGGATTGCTGCACGATTCAACGACGAGCATCGCTCGACTCTCGACTGGCTCAACAAGATTACCGAAGAGCGATTCCGGTTCTTTGGGCTGGAGGTTGAGCTGTGGCGCATTGGTGAATCGCCGGCGGCACCCAAGTTCAACGTCATCTCGAAGCCGAACGACTGGTCGCGGTCGGTCGCGCAAGGTAAGCGTGCACTCGACTTGGACGACCTTCCTGCGGTCAAGGCGATGCAATTGGAATACTGGACGGCATTCAATGACGTTCTTGGCGAGGCACGAGGTAGGGTGCCAGGCAATCGCAAGGCGCAAGCGCAGCCGTGGATGTCCTACGCAATTGGGCGAACCGGTTTCAGCTTGAACTCCGTCATGAGCCGGCCCAAGCGCCGTGTAGGCGTCGAGGTCTACATGAGCGGGCCGAAAGCGAAGGCGTTCTTCCATCAACTCCGTGAGCAGAAGGACGAGGTGGAGAGCCAGTTGGAGTATGGGCTGAAGCGGGAAGAATTGCCTGCGGGAACTGACAGTCGCATTTCGAACTACCTGAACGACCTTGATCCGGAAGCACGAAGCGATTGGCCACGGCAGCACGAGTGGCTTGCGACGAAACTCAATGAACTACACGGCGCATTCTCGGAGCGCGTCCGGTCCCTCGATGACTGATACCGCCATTGCAGCTCCATGAGGACGTGGTGTTTTGCGAGCCCATCCTTATCAGCCACCTTCGTAGTCAGATACTCAGCGAATGGGCGACTGCTCTGGCATCTTGAGCCACTACTGTCCCAAGAAAGTAGCCTTGTTGTACCATAAAGTGTTGATTGTAAATACGAACGACGACTTCTCGGCAGTGACCGACTTGAACGTGGGCGACCTCCCGGGGGACGCTTGCGGCCCCGTTTCGGAGGTCGGCGATGTACGCAGGCAAGTTCGTCTTCTCGCAGGTGATGGATCATCTGCCGTTTCATCATTTTCGAAAATGCGTTCGGCGCTACGGCGGAAACCGCTACGTCAAGTCGTTCCCCTGCCTGAGCCAGTTCCTGTGCATGGCCTGCGCGCAGTTGACGCACCGGGAGAGCCTGCGCGACATCGAGATCTGCCTGCGCGCGCATGCGGGCAAGCTCTACCACATGGGCATCCGGGGCAGGGTCTCGCGCAACACGCTGGCCAACGCCAACAGGCGGCGCGACTGGCGGATATACGCGGAATTCGCGCAGGAACTGATCCGCATCGCGCGGCCGCTCTACGCCGACGAGGACCTCGGTCTGGACCTGGACAACGCGGTGTTCGCCCTCGACGCGTCGACCATCGACCTTTGCCTGTCCGTTTTCCCCTGGGCGCTGTTCCGCTCCACCAAGTCGGGCGTCAAGCTCCACGCGCTGCTCGACCTGCGCGGCAGCATTCCCACGTTCGTCCATGTTTCCCATGCGAAACTGGGCGACGTCAACGTTCTCGACCTGCTCCTGCCGGAGCCGGGCGCGTTCTACGTCATGGACCGCGCCTATCTCGACTTCGGACGCCTCGACACGCTCCATTCGGCCGGTGCCTTCTTCGTGATCCGCGCCAAGTCCAACACGAAATTCCGCCGCCGGTACTCCCGCGAGGTCGACAAGTCGACGGGCGTGCTGTGCGACCAGACCGTCGTCCTGACCGGCGCCACGTCGAAGGACGACTACCCGCAGCCGCTGCGCCGGGTCAAGTACCGGGACGCCGCAACCGGCAAGACGTTCGATTTCCTCACCAACAACTTCGCGATTCCGGCCGCGACCGTCGCCGACCTGTACCGCGGCCGGTGGCAGGTGGAGCTTTTTTTCAAATGGATCAAACAACACCTGCGCATCAAGTCGTTCTACGGGACGTCCGAGAACGCGGTGAAGACCCAAATCTGGATCTCGGTGGCCGTCTACGTGCTCGTCGCGATCATCCGTGCGCGGCACGGCGTCGACGCCAGCCTCTACACGATTTTGCAGGCCCTGAGCGTCACCCTGTTCGAGAAAACCCCGCTTTCTTCAGTGCTTTCGAACGAGGACGATTCGACAACCGACCCGGATGATCCTAACCAGTTGAAGTTGTTCGACTATTTATTGGGACACTAGTGATCTTGAGCATGAGAATCGACCGCTGGGTTCTTGGAGGATCGAATCTCGAGAGTACCGTTCAGAGGATGACTAACCGGTCGGTGGGCGCCTAGCGGACATGGAATACAGCGAAATCTAGCCAGACAGCAGCAATGAAAAATCCTCTCGTAGACATTGAGCCCGAGCTTCTCTCACCTGCTTCATCCATAGCGGATGGCAGCTACTCACTCGTGGACTACTGGCAGTGGGCGGACTCGGCCGTGCTCGACAATGTCTCGCGCGGCGTGTTTGCGGAATTCCTAGTGCAAACTGCGATTGCCGGTAAGCCCCGGAAACCCAGACTGGCTTGGGACGATGTCGACCTGCGCGTGGAACTCGACGACAGACTCCTCAAGGTGGAAGTCAAAAGCTCAGCCTACGTGCAGTCGTGGGGACAAGCCGAATTGTCCAAGCCGTCATTCGACATTCAGCCGACCCATAGCCTTTACGAGGACAACCCCGGGAGCGGCACCAAGCGACGACGGGCTGATGTGTACGTGTTCTGTCTTCTTGCAGCTAAGGAAATAACCAGCCATCGAGAAGTCCTTGACGTGCACAACTGGCGCTTCTATGTCGTGGCCACAGATCAACTGGACCGTGAAAGGCCAAACCAGCAGACCCTCGCTCTTGGCTCTCTAAAGTCCATGGGACCGGTAGAGTGCCAATATGAGGATCTTCGGTCAGCGATCCTGTCGGTGATCGAGCAATGGCGTGGGCGCCGATGACCCGGCGACAGCGCGATTGACCCCGGTCGTCATCAGTCGCTCTCAAGGCTGTACAAATTCCAATGGGGATTCCATCGCCCGAACCGCCCCGTTCGCGGGTGGCTCGCGCTCGATGTCCCTGATCCACCAACTGTCGATGACGCGCGCCAAGCCCCCTTCGAGATATTCGAACACGGCCGCCGAGTCGTCGGCGCGTCCGAACTTGTCCCAATAGAGGAATCGCTCGTCGGCCGGCATGTTCAACGGAATGTGGTAGAAGCCCCAGAGCAGGACGCGATCCAACGCCCGGCAGACGACCGCGGCGGACTCCATGTCGGGGGCCCGCATGGCGCGATCGATCAGGTCGTCGACGACCGGATCGCGAATGCCGGCGAGATTGCCGCCCATTCCCACTTCGGCGTTTGCCGAGCCGAAATAGCCGCGTAGCTGGCTCATGGGCGGGTTCAGGAAATCGAGGCCCTGGAAATACATGTCGAATCGGCGCTCGCGCTTGAATCTGACCGCGGTGACGTTGTCGAGCAGACGCAGGCTTGCGTCGATGCCGAGGGTCGCCAGCGACTCGACATAGGGGAGCAGCAGCCGCTTGGCCCAGGCATTCTGAGTGGCAACCTCCAGGGTGAGGGGTCGCCCCCGGGCGTCCTCCAGCCGACCGTCCACCAACGTCCAGCCGGCGTCGGCCAACAGGTTGCGCGCTCGCTCGAGCGCTACCCGGTGCCGGCCCTGCCCCCCCGACACCGGCAACTGAAACGGTTCGGTGAACACCCGCTCGGGAAGCCGATCCCGATACGGTGCCAGCAAGGCCATCTCGTCTTCGGACGGCAGGCCGGTGGCGGCCAGCGCCGAACCGGCGAAGTAGCTCAGTGCCCGGCTCTGCGAGCCGTAGTGGAACACCCGGTTCTGCCACTCGAAATCGAACGCCAAGGTCAGCGCCTCCCGGACCCGGGGGTCGCGGAAGATCTCGCGGTTCAGGTTGAAGGTCAGCGCTCGCTCCTGGCCGATGGACTTGCCGACGCGGCGGGTGCCCTTCAGCAACCGGCCCGTCCTCAATGCCGGGACGTCGTACGAGGTGTTCCAGTAGCGCACGTCCGTTTCCCAGTAGACGTCGAGCAGACCCTTGCGGAACGCCTCGCGGGCGACCGTGGCATCCCGGTACACGTCGTAGCGGATCGTGCCGAAGTTGTGGCGCCCCCGATTGACCGGGAGATCGCGGCCCCAATAATCGTCCACCCGCTCGTAGGTGACGTGGTTCCGATCGAACTCGGCGATCCGGTACGGTCCGCTGACAAGCGGTGGCTCGAGCGTGACCTTTCCCGGGTCCCGGTTGGCGTAGTAGTGCGCGGGGCGCATGGGAAAGGTGGACAACGCCAACAGGTTCGAATGGGTGAACACATCCTGGTGGTGGATGACGAACTCGTGCTCGTTCACGATCTCGATCGACTCGATCCAGGATCGCAGGTAGATCTCCCCGGCGAGCGATGTGGCGCTCATGATGTCGTAGGAGAAGCTCAGGTCGGTGGTCGTCACCGGTACCCCGTCATGCCACCGGGCCGCGTCGTGCAATCGGAGGTGGAGGGCCTTCCGGTCGGCCGATAGCGCGACACCAGCCACCAGCAGGCCATACAACGCCGAGGGTTCGTCCGCCGAGCGCACGAACAGTCGATCCATGGTTCGCTCCAGGCCGGCGGCATTGGAAACGCCCGTGCCCCACGCGCCCGAGAAGTTGCGGATCGGCCAGGTTGTCGGCAGCGTCACGCTTCCGCCCTTGGACGCGCGTGGATTCGCGTAGTCGAAATGCTCGAAGTCGGCGGGGTATTTCAGATCATGCAGCAGGGATATGCCGTGCTGATAGGCGGGTTGTCCGGCCAAACCCGTGGCGGCTGCCACGAGCGCCGTCGCCACGACACCGACGACACGGCGGCGCGGCCGGGGCGCGACGGGCTGCGCTATGATTCGCGGGCACACCATGGGAGTCACAATGTCATTGACGCGACGCACCACGCGTCCCTCACGCTTCACGGACCTCTCCAGCGCGATGGCATTGCCGCGAACCAGTGGTCGAACAAGCTTGTTCGACCACTAGCGTCCACGGCTTGAGCATTGACGCCATCGCGCCAGGGCGCTCTGCAGTGAGCCACACCACGTCACCGAAACCTGCGTCCGGTACACCCCGGAGCGGGCCTTGTGCCATCTGGGTCAACCAACCCGAACCCGGCCAGTTGCCCCGGGGAGTAGTCCATCGCACGTTCCGTTCCGAAACCCATGATGCCGACGTAGGCTACTGCGTCTACCTGCCCCCCTGCTACGACGTGGAAAGCGACAAACGGTACCCCGTGATCTACAACCTGCATGGTGCCGGCGGCAACGAACTGCACGGGTTCGACGACGTGACGGTGCTCGACGCGGGCATTCGCGCCGGACGCTGGCCGGCGATGATCATGGTTCTGCCCAACGGCGGCATGCGGACCTTCTACAAGGACTCCCACGACGGTCGTTTCCAATGCGAAACCCTCATCGTCCGCGAATTGATCCCCCATATCGACGCCACCTACCGCACCATCGACGATCGCCGAGGACGTTGCATCGAAGGCCACAGCATGGGCGGCCGCGGCGCGACCCGTCTCGCCATGAAGTATCCGTCGTTGTTCTGTTCCCTGTTCAACCTCGCGGGAAACGTGCCCCGAACCGCAGCCCAGTTCGACCCGGCCGCGAGCGACACCTACCCCAACAACTACCTTGGCCCCGACCGCCAGGCGTACATCGACAACGACGCCTTCGAACTGCTGACAAAGAACCTCCGCGCCATCCGCGGCAAGCTGCGCATCCAGATCTGGTGCGGAACGCACGACACCGGCCACCTGGCGACGGTGCGCGACTTCCACCAGGCGCTGGTCGCCGCCGGTGTCGACCACACCTACCTGGAAATCGAGGCCCTGGGTCACGCCAAGAAACCTATCATCGACCTGTACCGGGATATCTGGTTCGACTACCACGTGGAGTCGCTTCGACAGGCCGTCACACCCGTAGACCAAAGAGAGCAGAACCCGTGAAGATCACATCCGTCCGAGCGATACCGGCCAGCGGTCCCCAGGGGCCCAACACCAACCGCAACTACGTTTACGTCAAGATCGAGACCGACGAAGGCATCACCGGATGGGGCGAGGCCACCAGCGGCCCGCTGGCCGTGGCAACCATGATCGACGAGTTCGGCGCGACCCTCGTCGGCAAGGATCCCATGGAGATCGAGAAGCACTGGCAGACCCTCTACCACTACTTCCACGTGCGCGGCGGCGTGGTGCAGATGTCCGCCATCAGCGGCATCGAGATCGCCCTGTGGGACATCAAGGGCCGCGCCCTCGACGCCCCGGTCTACGAACTGTTGGGCGGCAAGGTGCGTGATCGCATCTGGACCTACGGGCGGTGGGACGGTCCGACCCCGGAACTGTCCATCGCCAACGCGACGAACCACCTCGAGCAGGGACTGACGGCGTTGAAGGGCGACCCGTTCGAGCACCGCGGGTTGTTCATCGACCGCGCTTCCGAGGATCTCGCCATCGAAAAACTGAAGGCGGTCCGTGAGGCGGTCGGCAACGACGTGGAACTGCTGGTCGAGGTCCACGGCCGGCTGTCGCCCACGGACGCGATCCGGGTCGGCAACCGGATGGAGGAATACCGGCCGTTCTACTTCGAGGAACCCGTTCCACCACAGAACCTCGACGCACTGAAGAAGGTCTCCGACAACGTCAACATTCCCATCGCCACCGGTGAACGCATGTTGACCAAGTTCGATTTCGCGGAGCTCTTTCCCCTGCACGCCGCGGATCTGATCCAGCCGGACATCATGTACGCCGGCGGCATTCTCGAGACCAAGAAGATCGCGGCCATGGCGGAGGCGTACTACGTCGGCATCCAGCCGCACAACTGCTACGGCCCGTTCGCCACCGTGGCGGCGCTGCATCTGGACACCTGCACGCCCAATTTCGTCATCCAGGAAGGCGGCATCCGGCCGTGGTTCCAGGACGCGACGATCGGCGACTTCCCCCGACAGAAAGACGGCTATTTCGGCGTGCCGCCCGGCCCCGGCCTCGGGGTGGCCATGAACGAGGAATGGCTCGCCGCCCACCCCTGGGACAACGATGCGCCCACGTGGACCCATCGCCTCGGCAACAACCCGTCGCGACAGGGCATCGACTGGTCCTAGGTAGCGTTCTTGAGCACGTCCCACCTCAACAGTTGAACAAGGTTCCGTAGGGGCGAGGCTTGTCCTCGCCCGTCTTGGCGAAACGACGCCGTGCGGGGACCGGCACGGGCGACCACAAGGGTCGCCCCTACGAGATGCCTACTGTCGCGGCAAGCGAATCGCGGGGGCTTCGGCCACGTTCGTCGAACGGAACGGGTTAATGTCGATGCCTCCGCGGCGCAGGTACCGGGCATCCACCGTGAGTTCCGTGGCGTCGGCGGCTTGCAGGACGTCGACGAATATCCGTTCGGCCACGACCTCGTGGAAGTCCGCGGTGTCCCGATACGAGACGAGGTAGCGAAGCAAGCCGATCCGGTCCAGCAGGCGGCCGCGATAGGCGATTCGCACCGAACCCCAGTCCGGCTGGCCGGTGATCGGGCACATCGTGCGGAAGAGATGCGTGTGGACCGCATCCGCACCGCGCCCGACAAGGCCGGTCAGGAGTTCCGGCGTACGTTCGTAGTGTTCCGCCGAGGCAGGCAGGTCATCCAAACAGAAGCTCGTGAAGTCGACGGGCGGCTGGATTTCCCGGCTCCCCCGAATCGACGCCCGCACTTCACAGCCGGTCTCCCGCGTCAGATCCTCTGCGATCGTGTCGGCGACCGTCGCGGCTTCGTCGAACGTCTCCCCGCTGAACCCGTTGAGATAGAGCTTCAACGACTTGCTCTCGATGATGTGCGTCGACGCCGCGGGCACCCGCAGGGTCAGGACGCCGATCCGGGGCAAGCCGCTCGGCGCAAGCCAGGAGAGCTCGTAGCAGTTCCAGACGTCCTCGCCGGCGAACGGCGGTTGGTCGCCGATCCCCATCCCGTGTCGTGCCGGCCGCCGCTCGATGCATCGCAGCACGGCGGGATCGTAGTGTGTCGGCACGGCGACGCGCCGGCCGAGAGGTAGGTCGTCGCTCATCGAATCCCGACGCCCTACGCGACGCCACCACGAGCAGTCGCCGCGCGAGTGGCCGTCATCCCCCCAGCATCCGTTCGCGGCGGTTGGCGCGCATGAACGCGAGCCCAGTGACCAAGGCAATGAACATGGGTACGCCGACGCGGTTCTGCACGGTCATCGCAAGGATCACTTCGGGGTCGGCGTTGGCCTCCGCCAGCGGGTTCCAGAAGGGTGACGCCCGCACGCCCTGGTTGCCGAGGATGAGCAGATCGAAGGCCAGCACCGCCACGGTAGCCATGGCACCGGCAACCTCGCTGCGGAACAGGGTAGCCAGCGCCATCGACATGACGAGGTAGAACAGGGCTCCCTGCAGGGCACCGTAGGCCGCTATCGGTGGATACTCGGTGAACAGGAAATAGGTCGCCGTGCCGACGAGCAGGGCGGCCACGAGCAGGATCAACGCGGCGGCGGCGAGTTTCGACCACCACACGCGCTCGCAACCGCCGGGAACCGTGTAGGCGATCTCCAGGCTCCGACCGTCCATCTCGCCGGCGATGATGCGCAGTCCGAGGATGATGGCCAGCGCCGCCAGCGGGATGCCCATGAGGCCCACCTGGGCGTCCACGCGATCGAAACCCTCGCCCTGGCCGATCGCGGCCAGCAGCGCCCGGGCGGCCAGCCAGAGCAGGGGCAGGAAGATCAGCAACCACACCCAGTGGCCGGCGATGGCGAGCCCGGCGAGGCGCAGCAGGTCGAACCGTGCCGCGACACGCTGTGGGAGCGACCCTGGCACGGTCACGACGTCGCCTCCGCCACGGGGCGCTGCCGATAGGTCAGCCACAGGTAGCCGTCCTGCAGTTGCGCCGGCAGTGGTGTCGCATCCGCCGTCGGCGCGGCCTCGGCCAGGATGCGGCGCACGGTGCCGCCGTCGATGGTGGGCGTCTCCTCCGCGAGAACCGCGCCGCTGGGCAACTCGATGGTCGCGTCGGGGGCGAACCGGCATTCCCACACCCTCCCCTGGGCCGCTTCGGCGAGGTCCGTAGGTGCCCCGTCGAACACCAACCGGCCGCCGGCGAGCACCAGGACGCGTTCGCAGGCCACGGCCACGTCTTCGACCACGTGGGTGGAGAACAGCACGATCCGGTCGCGGGCGAGCCTGCTGAGCAGGTTGCGGAAGCGGATGCGCTCGCGCGGGTCGAGACCAACCGTGGGTTCATCGACGATGATCACTGACGGCAGACGCAGCAGCGTGCGCGCCACGGCCACGCGTTGGCGCATGCCGCCGGAGAGCGTCTTGATCTTGTCGCCCGCCTTTTCGGCGAGACCCACTTCGTCGAGCAGACCTTCGACGCGCTCGCGGCGAATGTCCGCAGGCAGTTCGTAGAGCGCGGCGAAGTAGCCGAGGTACTCGCGCGGCGACAGGCCTCCTGGCAGCCCCGCGTCCTGGGGCAGGTAGCCAACCCACCGGGCGAGCACCCGCTGGATTCTGCCGAGACGCACGTTGCCGAGGTCGATGACGCCGCGGGTGGGTTCGAGAATGCCCGCCAGTTGGCGAAGTAGCGTCGTCTTGCCCGCACCGTTGGGCCCGAGGATGCCCACCATGCCGCGCTCGACCGTGAAACTCACCTCGGTCAGCGCGAGCACCGGTTCGACCGGCAGGTCCAGACCGCCGATCCGGCGCGCAACCCGGCGTAGCAGGCTGCGAGGGTGACGGAACGGGCCGGACATCGCGCGCTCGCCGATGACGCCACGCTGCTGGCGCACGGCACTGCGGCGCGCGATCTGGCCAGCGAGGATGAGGATCGCCACCAGGATCGGCAGGAGGATGACGATCTTCGGCTGTTCGCCGGCCATTCGAGGCAGCACCTCCGTCCAGCCCACGAACGCCGCGAGCACGACCCACGGCAGCACGACCCGGAACACGGACTCCGCCAGGCGCGGCCTTGGGTCAACCTGGGTCGGCCGCCTCGCCCGCCGAATCTCGCCGCCGAGGCGCGCCAGGAATGCCGCCGCCAGCAGCCACAGGATCAGCTTCCAGCCGACCGACTGCATCTGCGAAGACAGCAGGAGCGGGGCCGCGGTCAGGATCACCATCGGGCCGAAACGTCCCATGGCGTCGCGCCAATTGAATGCCATCACCGCCGACCCGCCTGCCCGGCTGCGGACGCGTTCCGTGAACTCGCGTGGTGCCCGGATCGCGGTCCGCAGCGGCCCGGGCATGCCGTAGACCTTCTTCAGGTTACGCACATCGAGAACCGGGGGACCACCGCTGGTCTGCGGTTCGGGGTATTCCGAACGGCGGAACACCATCACGATCACCGTCAGCAACCCGGCACCGATGAGCAACGTCGTCATGATCTGCCACCACAGCGTCGTCACGACCTCGGTCTGGATGAGCACCGTTTCAATGCCGCCGGTCGCCAGCACCAGGACGAGGACGAGCCAGGGGCCTACCCGACCGAAGAGCTGGTCGAGGCGCTGCAGCAGGATGTAGCCCACCGGGATCACCAACAACGTCAACAGGGTCGCGGTCATCAGGCCGCCGATGACCACCGTGGCGAACGGCGGCCAGGTCTCGTTCTCGCGCCCGGTGGTCAACGCCAGGGGCCATAGGGCGGCGATCGTCGTGGCGGTGGTCATGAGCACGGGACGGGTGCGTTCGCGTACCGACGCGAGGGCGGCGGCACCGCTGGTCCAGCCGTTGCGGACACGGTGCTGCATGCGATCGACGATCAGGATCGCGGGGTTGATGGCGAGGCCCACAAGGACGACGACGCCCACCGCCGTCATCATGCCCGCCGGCGTATCCGTCACCACCAGCAGCCAGGCGGCGCCGATGACCGCGAGCGGCACGGCCAGCACGACGAGTAGCGGCAACGTCAGCGACTCGAAGGTGATCGCCAGCACCAGCAGCACCAGCAGAGCGGACCACAGCAGGAAGATCTGCAGCGAGCCCAATCCCTCGTCGTCCTCCTCGAGTTCCACGGCATAGCCCTCGGAGCGGGGTGTGGAGCGGATGACGGCGTCGATCTCCTCGTCGATGGCATCGCGGGCGGGACCGGACTCCGGTGCGCCGGCGATCAGCCGGAAGAACACACTGGTCTCGCGACGACCGTTGTGGTGAATGATCGCCGAGGGCGGCGGCATCTGGCGAATGGAAGCGAGCGCGGACACCGTGGTGACACCGGAATCCGTATGCACGCGCAGCCGTCGCAGGTCGCGCATGCCGGCCGGTTCGCGTCCGTCGACGCGCTCGACCACGACGGGAATCTCGCGTCCCGACGGTAGCACGTAGCGCCCGGCATTCATGCCGTCGCGGCCGACGACCCTCAGGCCCGGAAGCACTTCGTCGACGGTCAGTTCGAAGGCCTCGAAGCCGTGCTCGTCGGGCTGCACCCAGATCTCCGGGGTACCTCGCGGCGCCGACTGCCAAGCCCGCGCGACGTTAGGATCCGCCTCCAGTCGCTTCACGAGGTCGTCGGCCAGGCGTTCCAGTATGCGGCTCTCCGGTCCCGAGAGCACGATCTCGCCCGGCTCGCCGCCAGCCATGGGCGACCCGCCCCGGCCTGCCCGTCCTTGGCGTTCGCGCTGCCCCTTGTTGCTGCTGCCGCGTTCTTCACCCGGACGCGACACATCGATGTTCCTCGCCCCCTTCGATGCTGCGAGCACCACCTTGCGGACATGGGACACCTTCAGATTCTCCGGACGGTCCTCGAAGTCGACGAAGTTGACGGTCATGAACGCGCCTTCCTCGGCGACATCGGACATCACCGTGTCGACGCCTTCGATGGCCAGCGCCGCCTGCTCCAGTCGCGCCACGGCCTCGGAAACCGCGGCGATGGAACTCGTGCCCTTCAGGGTGTCGATACTGAACGACACGCTGTCGGCCAACTCCGGATCGGTCGGCGCCTGGTTGCTCATCGCGACTGGCACGGCGATGACGATGGTGGCGATCACGGCGACGCCGGTACCCGTCAGCCAGCCCGACGGCCGGCGCAGGGCGTTGGCGACCAGCCCGCCGAACAGGATGCGCAGCGGATCGGGAGCGCGTTCGCCACTCGCCCTCTCCCGCTGCGCGCGTTGCCGCGCGACACTGCGGATCGCCGCAGGTGCCGCCAGTTTGTGCGTAAGCACCGGCACGAGTCCCAGGGCGACCAGCACCGATGCGCCCAGCGGCAGCAGGAAGGCTGGCACCATGACTTCGATCAGGGAACTCGCCGTCGTCGGCAGGTCGATGATCGCCGCCGGCAACATGACGACGGCCGTGGTCGCGGTGGCCGCGAGGATGGCGCGAATGGTCCGGGTCAGGCCGATGCGAGCCGCGCTGGGTGCCGCCACGCCACGCTCCAGGCGCCGTAGCACCGCTTCGTAGACGACGATGCTGTTGTCGATCAACAGGCCAATGGACAGCCACAGGCCGCCCAGCGTCAGTTGGTTAACCGAGTGACCCATGAGGTAGAGCAGTGCGAGGGCGCCGAGCAGGCTGACGGGTACGGCGACGCCAACCACCGCGACGGCGCGCCACTGGCGCAGGAAGAGGAACAACACTGCCAAGGCGATCAGGTAGCCCGACAGGCCGAGACGGCCCAGACGCCCGAGCTGCTCCTCGATGTCCGCCGCGGCGTCCTCGCCGATCACCAGGTCGACGCCCACCGGGGCGACTTCGGCGCGCAGTTCGTCGAGCCGTTCCCGGAGTTCACCACCGAGGCGCACGAGGTTGGCGTTCTGCTCCTTGAAGACGCGGATGCCCACCGCCTCCTCGCCGTTGACGCGGAACGACGACTGCCAGGGCGCAAAACCCATTTCGATGTCGCTCACATGCTTGAGCTGCGTTGGCCGGCCGGCGACGATCCGCGTCTCGCCAAGGGCCACGAGACTCGTTGGGCGGCCGTCGAGGACGACCTCCACCCGTCCCCCCTCCGATTCGAGATTGCCCAGGTGGCGCACGGTGCCGGCGCGGCGCGACACCGCAGCGATCACGTCCGTGGGTGTGACGCCGGCCGCCGCCGCGCGGGCGAGGTCGACATTGACGATCAAGCGGCGCTGCGAGCCGCCGCTGGCAATGGCCTCGCCGACGCCGGAAACCGCCGCCAGCCGGGGGGCCAGGATCTGGTCCGCGAGATCGAACAGGGTGTCGCGATCCGCATCGCCCGTGACATGGACGCGCATCACCTGGCTGCCGCCCTGGGTGGTGCTCGACTCGAATGAGGACACCTGCACCCACGTGCCATCCGGCTGCGCGCGCTGAATGTCGGAGGCGATCCGGCGAAGTTCCAGCTCGCGCACCTTCATGTTGGTCCTCGGCTCGAATCGGACCTCGTAGTTGCCGCCACCGCCCTGCACCCGGCCTCGGCTCTCCGCCACATCGGGCAGCGCCGAGACACGCGCGTGCAACGGCAGCAGGATTTCACGCTCGACCACCTCCTGCTCGCTATTGGGGCGACCGTACTGGACATAAAGCGAGTCACCGCTCAAGGGCGGAAAGAGCTCGAGAGGAATTCGCAGGTAGGCGACGACGCCTAGCACGACGAAGCCGAAGAAGATCATGCTCACCGCGACGGGGCGTCGCACGGGGAGGTCGAGGATGTTCACGCGGTGTCCCCACCCCGGCGCAAACGGTCCAGAATCAGGTACAGGCATGGCAGCACCAAGAGCGACCCAAGGGTCGATGCGATGATGCCGCCGATGATGGTCAGCGCCATGGGCGCACGTAGTTCGGCACCTTCGCCGCCGCCGAACACGAGCGGTGTCAGCGCCAACGCGGTGGTCAGCGTGGTCATGACGATGGGCCGCAGACGGACGCCCGCCGCCGCGGCAAGGGCCGCCACGCGTTCCTGACCCTCGGCCATGAGCTGGCGCGCCGTGGTGACGAGCAGCACGGCGTCGTTGACCGCAACGCCGGCGAGGACGATAAAGCCGAGCATGGCCATGACGCCGATGGGCTGACCCAAGGGCACCAGGGCGACCGCCACGCCGACCAGGGCAAGCGGAATCGCGGCGAGCACGGTCATCGGCTGCAGCAGCGACTCGAAGGTGCCCGCGAGCACCATCAGCACCAGGATCAGGGCGAGGATGCCCGCCAGGCGCAGTTCGTCGAAGGTCTGCGCACGCTCCTCCTCCTGGCCACGCAGCCGCAGGTGACTGCCCGGTGGCAGCGGTGCGTCGAAGAGGGCTTCGTTGACGGCGGCAACGGCCTGGGCCTGGGTGAAGCCGTCGACCAACTGGGCGGTCACCTGGGCGACCCGGCGCTGGTCCCGGCGAAACACCTCCCTGGCGCCCTCCGCCTCCTCGAACCGCGCCACCTCGCCAAGCGCCACGGGGCGCCCGGAAGCGCTCATGAACTCGACGTCCGCCAACTGGTCGCGGCGCGGCGTGGGCATGTGGACGTTGACTACCCACTCCTCGTCGCCGAGGGAAAGACGCGTCGCCTCCAGGCCGTCGAGATTCGCCTCTAGGACGCGCGCCAGGGTGGCGAGATCGACACTGAGGGCATCCGCCATGGCGTGATCGAGCGCTACGCGCAATTCCGTCGGTCCGCCTTCGAAGGACGACTTGACGTTCCACAGCTGAGGCAGCGCGGCGAGCCGTTCCTTGACGAGATCAGCGCCGCGGCGCAGATCGTCCAGCGCCTCACCGGCGACCTCGACGACGATGGGAGGACCGCTCGCACCCAGGGCGTCGGTGATCGCGGAGCGCGCGATCTCCCACTTCACCTCGGTGTCCGGCAGGTCGTCGAGCTGGGGCGCGAGCCAGGCGGCCACTTGGCGGCCCGAGGGGCCATCGGACGTCATCCGGGCGATCACCCGGGCGGTGTTTTCTTCGGTCAGTTCTGTGCGGATGGAGCGCCCGTCCTCGGGCAGCCGGCCCACCTCGGTGAGAGTCGCCGCGAGTTTGCCGCCCTGGGCCACGGTACCTCCCGCCGCCTGGGCGATGAGACTCTCCACGCCGGAGGCGGCCCGCGCCGTCGATTCCACACGCTGCGCGGCAGGTCCGACCAGGCGGACCGAGAACTGCCGCGGGTCCGACGGCGCAAGCAGTTCGGTGCCGAGACGCAGCAGCGAGGCGATGGCCACGGCAACGATCGCCAGCGCCACCAACAAGACGGTGGCCGGTCGGCGCAGCAGGCGTCCGACGAGGGCCTCCAGTGCGGTGCGCGCCCGCGACGCCGCCTTCTCGGTCACCAACTCCGAGCGCGACGCCCGTGGCAGGAACCAGCGACCCAGCGCGGGTATCAGAAACACCGCGACGGCGAGCGAAGCGAGCAGCGAGACGACGACGGTGAACGCGATGCCGTCGATGAGGCGGGCGGCGAGGCCTTGGACGAACAGCACCGGCAGGAATACGACACAGGTGGTCAGCGTGCTGGCCGTGATCGCACCGGCCACCTGCCCCGTCCCTTTCGCGGCGGCGACGTCCGGCGGGTCACCCAGCGCCAGGCGGCGGTACATGGACTCCACCACCACAATGGCGTTGTCCACCAGCATGCCGGCACCGAGCGCCAAGCCGCCGAGGGTGACGATGTTCAGGCTGTGCTCGGCGAAGTTCATGGCGAACAGCGCCGCGAGGATCGACACCGGCACCGCCGCGGTGACGATCAGCGTGGCCCCCGCCGAACGCAGGAACAGCGCCAACACCAGCACGGCAAGCACCACCCCGGCGCCCGCGGCGAGCTGCAGATCATCCAGGGCGTCGGTGACGAGCTTCGCGTCGTCCGCGATCTCGCGCACCTCGACGCCCGGCAGATCGTCGCCGAGGTCTTCAAGGGCGTCGCGGACCTCGGCGGATACGGCGACGGTGTTCGCCCCCGCTTCCTTGTACACGGCAACCCCGACACCCTCGACGCCGTCCACGAGCACCAGGTGATCGATCTCGGCATTGGCCAGTTCAACGTTGCCGAGGTCGGAGACGCGAACCGCCTTGCGGCCGCCGGTGTCGTCCGACAGGTAGCGCACGACCACGTTGGCGACGTCATCGGCACTGCGGTAGCGCGATACGCCACGTACTTGAAAGACCTGGTCGCGTTCCTCCAGCGTGCCGGCTTCGATATCCACGTTCTGGTCGCGCAGGCGGGCGCGTAGCATGTTCAGCGACACCCCGAAGGCATCGAGGCGGTAACGATCGACCGAGACCCGGACCTCGAGCTCGCGCCCGCCGGTGATCCGCGCCTCGGCCACCCCGGCGAGTTGCTCCAACGCCGGCGCGACCTGCCGCCGGGCTAGTTGGCGAAGCTCTCCGAGGTCGGGCTTGCCGTCGGGCGCGACCAGGCCCAGGGTGAGAATCGGTGACTGGCGGGGGTCGAACCGCCGGACCAGGACCTCGTCCACCTCGGGGTCCCCCTCGATCCCCCCCACGGCCTTCTGCACATCGACGAGGGCGAGATCGAGGTCGGCGTTCCAGTCGAACGTCACGGTGGTGACGAGGCGGCCGGTGCGCGCCACCTGGAAGACCTTGCGGCTGCCGCGCACCGTGGTGAGTTGACGTTCCACGGTCTCGCCGTAGAGGCGCTCCATCTCCGTCGGCGGCCGGTTGCCCGAGCGGATGGAGACCACCACCGTGGGACTCTGCAGGTCGGGCAGGAGGTCCACCGGCAGTTCGCGCCAGGACAGGGCGCCGACGAGTGCGACGGCCAAGGCCATGACGGCGACCGCCACCGGACGACGTACGGCGAAGGCGGCAGCGCTCTCTAGGGAGGTGGCCACGCGTGGGTCTCTACGAATGGACTACGCTGCACGGATCAGCCGAGTTCGAGCGCCGTAACCGGCGGGGGACGACCAGCAAGGGCGGCGACACACGAGGGCGACGACAAGCGTCGCCCCTACGAGCCCACGATGCGGATGCGGTTGCCGTCGATCAGGGTCTCGAGGCCGCGCACGGCGACCCGGTCGCCCACGGCCACGCCGTCCATCACCTGGACCTTGTCGTCGTCCCCCAGGCCCAAGCGAACGTCGCGCCGGGCAACGCGCTGCTGGCCGTCCAGGGCGAAGACCACGGTCTTGCCCGCCCGGTTGGCGACCGCTTCGCGGGGTACCACGACGACGTCCTGTCGCTGCTCGATGACGACGACGACCTCGACGAACATGCCGGGACGCAGCAGCCGTTCGGCGTTGTCGACGTCCACCTCCGCGCGGAACGTGTGCTTCACGGGATCGAGCACGGGTGACAGGCGAATGACCTCGCCGGGAAACAGGGTGTCGTCGAAGGCGTAGTGTCGAATACGCGCCGCGAGGCCGACCTCGACGCGACCGAGTTCGGGACCGATGAGGTCGATGTCGGCGATCAACTCGTCGAGCGGCGCGATTTCCGCGACAACGAACCCGGCCCGCACCAATTGGCCGTCCGCCTGCGGCCTGTGGTCGTTGTCGCGGGCCAAACGCAGGATGGTGCCGTCGATCGGCGTGGTGAGCGTCGCCTTGGCGGCGTCCAGCGTGCTGCGCTCGAAGTTGAACAGCGCGGTCTCGTAGCGCTCCTCCGCCTGCTGGAGCTCCTCTTCGTGGGCCAGGTTCGCGGCGTGGAGTTCGCGGCGTCGGGCGAGATGCGCCTGGGCCGCCTCCAGTGCCTGGCGCGTCGTCTCGAGGCGTGCGTGCAGGCGGGCATCCTCGCCGGTCACCCGGGCGATGACGTCGCCGGCCGAGACCCGCATGCCTTCCGCGAGCCTTTCACCTCCGGCGTTGCGGGCTATCTGGAGGTTGCCCGGCGTCTCGATGTCCAGGGAGACGATCTCCCGCGGGCGAAGGTTGCCGGTGGCGACCACCAGGTCCTCGACGGTCCCGGTGGCGACATCCTCCACCTCCACTGGCATGCGGAACTCCGCGTCCTCGCCCGGGATCGGCGGCGCGCAGCCCGCCACCAGCAGCAGTCCGAGTCCCAAGAGGCTGCCTTTCACGGCGTGCACGGCGTGTCGCCTCATCGTTCCTCCACGGGTCGCCAACGCACGGCGTCGGCGATCACGACCGTTCCCGTCGTCTTGTTGGACACCTCTAGGCCGACCTCGCCCGCAGGCAGGGAGTACTCGCCGAGATCATTCCAGCCCGTCCGCGCCGCATCCGCATCGAATTCAACCGGCAGGTTGTTGTCCGCCGTAACGATCTTCATCTGGTAGGTTCCCCTGGCACCCTGCAGGATGCTCGTCCGGATAGTCTCCATCAAGGGACGGTCCCTAGGTGACTCCATCTCTGCCACATGGTAGTCGACGCGCCAGCGTCCCGCGCGCGGCAACTGCGCCGCGAACCGGGCCGACACACCGCCGCCGCCCGATGTGGTGCTCGCCACCGTGTGCCGGTAGCGGCCCCACGTGCCGGGTTGTTCGACTCGCATCCAACCGCCGGTCGGCACGGCGAAGGGATTGAATACCGGCAAGCCCTCGTCGATATCCAATTCGCCGGTGAGCCACGTGGCCTCGGGACCGTAGCGCGCTTCGTCCTCCGGCGTCGCGTAGACGACACTGAACCCGGGATCGAGATCGTCCACCACGATGCCCGGCTCCGGCTTCGGAGTCCACGTGCTCTCGCGGCCACCGTTGAGCGGCTCGGCGTCCACGGACGCGGTGACGTCGAACTCGGGTACGTCCAGGCGGATGTCGCCACGATTCAAGGACAGGTAGGGCGAAATCCATACCTCCCGGGGCGGTCCGTCGACGACCAGTCCGAGTTCCACGGAGGCATGGGCGCCGACCCTTACAGGAGCACTCCATTGGGTTGGCACTTCAACGGCTCTGGAATACACACCCAGCCGCACCAAACCCGGTGCGGGCTCGCCGTTGTGCACATGTGCCCTGATCTGGTAGCGCGGCTCGCCAAGGTCACCGTCCGTCAGACGCACGACCAAGGCATCCGAGACGAGGAAGCCCGGTAGGGAGGCATCGCCGAGCCAGTCCCCGAGCAACCCCTGCAGGTCGGCACCGACATCCCCCGCCACCGCCTCGAAATCCGCCGCCGTGAAGTCGCCGCCGGCATGGCGCTGGCGGAGTTCGCCGAGCAACGCCGCTGCGGTTTCCCGGCCTAGGCCGTCGATGATCGAGCGGGCCAGCACCGGTGCCTTGAGCTCCAGGACATCGAGGGCCCGGTGGCCAGTCCCGGTCGGATCCAAGGTGAGGAGCGGAGTTCCCAAGGCGCGGGTCCACACCGATGCGGCCTTTGGGACCGTACTGTCGGCGACGGTGGCGAAAGGATCGCCCGACGCGAACCCGGTGAACAACTGCGCCATGTTTGCGTTCATGCCCGTGGACGTCGAGAAACTCCGCGGCGAAAAATAGCCGCCCACTTCGCGCCTGTGGATCAGCGCCGCGGCGAGTTCGTGACAGAGGTAGTCCAATGCCAGGGCACCGGGCCCATGCGCCCCGGTCTGGAACGCGAAGAAGCTGCGCGTCACGCCATCCACCAGCTTGCCGCCGCTGAAATCGGTGTCGAAGAACTGCTCCAGAACGCGGATCTTCGCGTTCCCCGGTTCGCGGTCAATGTCGTATTCCCCGCCGGTCATCTGCCTGCGGAGTCTGAACAGGGTGTCGAAGCGCGCAGTGGGCAGACCCTGTTCGCGCAACATCATGACCCCGGGCAAGGCTTGGACCGAGTCCATACGCCAGCCCCCCGCATAGACCCGCAGCCGCGCCGGGATCTCGACCAGGCTCAGGCCGTCGTAGGGATAGCCGATCCCCGCATCGGACGCTTCAGAGAGAAGCTCCGCGATGCGTTCCTCGAGGGCACCAACCGCATCCGCGAACACTCCCAGTCTGGCTCCGTGGCCGGGGTGGAGCAGCAGTTCGAAGGCCACGCCGTCCACTTCCGCGGCGCGACGGTCGAACCGGGAAGCCAGCAGTGCCACCTCGGGTACCGGTGCGGTCGGCGCAAACCGGAAACGTCCGTCGGCGGCGTCGCGACGCCTACCCGGACCGGCGACCAGCCACCCCGCCGGGACGCCGACCTCGAGATCCACCGTGAAATAGTCGCGTCCATGACCTTGCAGATCGTCCCTGCCCGTGGCCGCCCCCGGGAGCGGAAGCCAGCTGACACCCGGCATGAGCGCGACGTAGCGCGAGTCGAACACCGAGGCATCGGTGCCGAGCAGAATCAGGTTGCCCGACTCTCCATGGGCCAGGTCGAGTTCGATCTCGCTGTCGAGATACGCGAACGAAGGGTCGGGAACCCCCGCGGCGACGAACCGCATTTCGAGCTGTTGGCCTGCGGCCAGGGGGCGCGGCAGGCCGACGCGCAACAGGCCGGATTCGTGGCGCCACTGGGCAGCGGTCCCGTCGAGGAGAATTTCGGACACTTCGAGCCCGGGATTGAAACTGAATGTGAGTCCGTCGAGTGGCCGCTGGGCAGCGATCACATAGGTCACGTCGAGCCCGAGTCGCCGACCCGGTTCGATCATGATCGTGCCGCGAATGTTCTCGACATCCACTCGCGGCTCGGACTCCACCGCCTCGTGGGCGGCTCGCCAATCGGCACGCAACGAACGCCCGTTCGCCGCATCGAGCACAAGATAACCAATGGCCGCGACGGCCACCCCGACAAGGGCCACACCCATGATCAGTTGGCGGGTGCCGGTAGGGCCGTCCCGGCGGGGATGCAGCGCGGCGGCGATGCCGAGAAGCCCGACGGCAAGGATGATGGTCGCGATGCGCTGCAAGACAAGCGTGGCGTTGGCGAACTCGGGCAGCAGCTCGGACCCGGTGACGGTGTACGCCTGGAACATCTGCAGCGCCGGTGCGAGGTAGAACGGCGTCTCGAAGCCCGCCCAGAAATACAGCGCGGCCGCGAGCAAGGCGACGATGGCGACGATCAGCCGGTTGCGCAGAAGGATCGCGAGGAAGATGACCACCGAACCCCAGAGCGTCAGCGTCGGAATGGCGTCCCACACCAGGAAACTCAGCATCGAAGTCGGCTCCATGGTGTCGCCGAACCACCAGTCGAATGCGCCCGCCAGGAGGCCGATCGTCTGCATCAGCCCCAGGGTCACGGTCACCGTGAGCCAGAGAATGAAAACGATGCCTGCCAGGCGACCGGCGAGGAGCTTGATCGTCCCGACCGGCCTGGCGTCGAGCACCTCGGCCATGCGTTCGCGTCGGTCCCGGGCGCGAATGTCGAAGGCGAGGAAGACAATGCCCACGATGAGCACCATCACCATGGGCATGCCGACGGACGACACCAGCATGCGCGGGCCGAAACCACCCACCGTGGCCGAGACGCCCGACCCCAGGCCGTGCATCACTGCATACACCATGTAGGTCAACAAGCCCAGCAGAAGGGCCACCGTGATGAACACCCAGGTCCGCGCCAAGCGGCGCGTGACGCGCATCTCGGCGGCGGCGACCGCAAGGAACTCGCGAAGGTGATGCACTGCTTTTCCCTTGTCCTGTTCCGTGGCTTCGCGCGACTTCGATGCAGGCGCGCGACCTGCAACGGCTACGCCCAGCCGGTCATGCCGGGCCGTCTGCCGGCGCCGGTTCGTCGTCTTGTCGTGCGGCGTCCGACCGGCCGCGTGCCGCCATGAACGCGAGGTAGGCTTCCTCGAGGGTCGCCGTCTCCACCGGGTTCGCGCCATCCGGCATGCCGTTCGCCGTCACGCCGCGGAGGGTAATGTCGGTGCCGGTGACGGCACGCGAAACGATCTCGTGGGCGGACTCGACCCGCTCCGCCGTCATCGAATCCGTGGTGATCTCGAAGACCCGGCCCGCTGCGCGCTGCAGCAGTTCGCTCGGTGGTCCCTGGAACTCGATGCGGCCGCCATCCAGAAGCGCCATCTCGCGGCACCCGGCGCCTAGGTCCGCGACGATATGGGTGGACAGCAGGATGGTACGGTCGCGACCCAGCTGGTTCATCAGCTGGCGGAAGCGCATCCGCTCCTCGGGGTCCAAGCCGACGGTGGGCTCGTCGACGATGATCACCTGGGGCTCGTGAACCAGCGCTTGGGCAACGCCGAGGCGACGCACCATGCCGCCGGAGAGCTTCTTCACCTTGCGGTCGGCAACGCCGTCGAGACCCACCATCTCCAGCGTCTCGGTGACCCGGCGACGCCGTTCCTTGCGGTCGGACATGCCCGACAGCCGCGCCAGGGTGTCGAGGACCTCCTCGGTCCGGTGATGTCGCCAGGCGCCGAACTCCTGCGGCAGATAGCCGATCAACTCGCGCACTTGGCGACGTTCCCGTGTCACGTCGTGGCCGTACACGGTGGCCCTGCCCTTGGTCGGCACGAGCAGCGTGCAGATGATGCGCATCAGCGTACTCTTGCCCGCACCATTGGGCCCCAACAGCCCGAAAAGTCCCGTACCGAGCGACAGATCGACGTGCTCGAGGGCCGTGTGACCGCCTTTGTAGGTGTGACCGAGGCCGCTGGCCTCGATGACGGCACCGCTACCGGTGGTCAGCATCGCTTCGGCGTTGGCCATCGACGAGTTCCTTGGCTGGTGAACAAGAGCGCTTCTGATGCCATACCTTCGCACCATCAGGGGCTGTACGTTCGATCAATAATTGAGCAAAAGCTGGGGGGCGCGACGTGACGGTACGATAGGACATATTATGTCTCCTGTCAACGCACCGCACTGTACTGGCTCGGTACATCTGCCACCCGAGTTCATCTGTCGGGCTCGGTGCGCCGGGAGTCGAGAATCGCACTCGCGCGCTCTCTGGCAACGCGGATGTCCTCAGGCAAGACCGATGAGACCGATGAGACCGATGAGGCCGATGAGAAAGGTGCGGCTCGTTCGTACAACGCCATGACGTCGACAACCATACCGGCACTCTTTGCCTCGGCCTCCACGATCATCGCATAGGTCAAACGAACCAGACGTTCGTCGTGCTCAGCTCGTGCTCCGATTTCTGCTCGCATGCTGTTGAACTCGTCGTGTACCGCCAGTCCTTCATCCATGTGTTCGCGATCCTCCCGGCGCAAGTCCTCAAGTTCGTCGTCATTCAAGCCGGCAAACGGATCCTGACTCTCCAGACGGCGCACTTCCGCGTGGTCACCGCTCATCAATGCACGAGCCCTGGCCTGACTCCACTCCATCCCTGCAACGATCCGAGGATAGCGTCGGTCCACCTCGCGCTGCCTCTCGGCTTCCGCTTTGGACAATCCATCGAAATGTTCCCGCCGATACCTCCGCCACACTTGTTCGACTTCGAGTTCGGCCTCGTGGAGGTACGCTTGCGTGGGGTTGAACCGGAACACGCGTTCGACGTGGGCCGCATCGCCCCGGAACTCGGACAGCGCCCAAGCGTCACCCAGCCGGGCGGCCATCTCGATCAGCCTCTCGGCCTCTTCCCGCAGGTAGCTGTCGACCTCGTACTCGTCCAACGGTCTATCCGGATAGTACGAGTGCGGCGGATGCGACAGATAGATGTCGTCGGCGGAGATCTCGAAATGGTACAGCGGCGCCAACGCGTCCACCGCAACCGCAGCGCACCTCTCGCCCAGCCAGGCTGATCGGAACACGTCCTCCTCGATCGCATTTCTGCGTTGCCAGTAGATCGAGTTGTCGGCAATGTGCTCGATCCTCGACAACAACTGCTCGAAGTAGTCGTACGTGGCGTAACGGCCGGGGTCTCGGCTGCACTCGCGCAGCAGAACCGCCTGCTCGACCATCGACCGGGCGTCGCAATCGTCTCCGAGATCCTGCCTGATCTCGCCATTCGCCACATCGCAGATTCCCTCCGCGAGAGTCTTGACCGTGCCGTCTCTTGCCGAGCCCGGATCGTCGAACACGTCCCGCCAAACCGGCGCATCGGCGACTGTAAGGATGGACGACGAGACCGGCCGGTCCAGGAAGTACTCGTCCAAGGCGGCAAGGCATCCGACGTCGACTACATCATGGATCGACGGGCAGCTCGCATGGAGATCCGCCAAATCCAACGTGCCTTCGGACGGACGGGCGTTCTCGGCGGGAGAAACATGGGGCAACCGCGGCGGCTTCTGGATGGGAGCCGCCACGCTCTCGCCGCGAACCGGCACCTGCTTCTCGACTGGGGGCAACTCGTCGACGTTCGCACCAGGAAAAAGCAGGGTACCGACAGCGCACGCGACCGCGAGCGCGATTGCCCCCGGCACGACGAGCCGACTTCGAGATGTCGTCACCGCCATTCTTGCCGCATTTGTCCGGTCACACCATCGACGCGCTGTTCCGGTCGAACCGAGCCCCAGATCGACACGGCCCGCGCGAGGCGCGAGAGCCACTCTTCGATGGGCAACCGTTCGCGCCCCTCCTCAATCCCGCAGGCACCTTGGCAAACTCCCGTCACGCGAAGCGTTATACCTCTTCTGCGGCGCTCTCACTCGGAATGCGCCCTCGTACAATTTCCACGCCGACTTGTAGAGTTCATCGCCCAACGTGTGCGCCTCCGCGAGATTCCTGTTCGGGTCCATGCCGTACGCGACGTGCATCAGTTCATGGATCACGACAGGCCGAATGATACGGATTTGGCGCACAGAACTGCTGCAATGTGATGCCTGGTGGTGGTGCACGCACCCCGGTTTACGTACGTAGACATCCTCTAGTTCATGGGTCGGTGCCACATCACCGTGCACCGTCGGCGGTGCATCCGCGGCGAGAAGGACAAGAGTGGTCGGGTAGATTCCCAGTCACGGTCGAAACGCGCCGTGCCGTTTGCGCCGCGCGGTGGTTCGGAGCGGGCTACTCGCCGCCTCCCTGCTCGTCTACTTGCTTCCAGCACCCCCTAGGTCACATGTGGGACGCCGATCGCGTCCGGAACTCCTACTTCCACCAGTCGCTACGGAACAGTTCCAGCGCACTCTCGCGGGCTGCGTCCCACTCTTCCTGCGTGATTTCATCCAGTTGGTGCAGGTGATCGTGTATGTCGAAAGAGATGCCGTAGCCGGTCGCCACCGCCGAGGCCGCGTACAAGTGGGTCAGGCGGATGTGCTTGGTGTCCACCGCATGTGGATCCTCCAGCTCCCTCTGCCGCTCCCTCAGCCGCGCGTAGATCTCCCCCTCGCGTACCCGCAGCCAATCCGGATCGCCGCCCTGGTTCCTGAGTGTCTCGATTTCGCGCTTCGCCTCTGCGGCCAGTCCATTCTGGGCCTCACCATACTCGTTGTCCCTTTTCCAACGTTCGAACCTGCTGCGGTGGAGAATCGCCAACAAGGGGTGTACGAGGCGCATAGCGCGGATGTGGTCTTCGTCACGCGTGTAGGTTTCGAGTGCCCACTCGTTGCCGAGACGGGCGGCAAATTCCATCAGGAGCCGAACCGACGTTCTGTGCGGATCGCCGGCCTCCCCGTATCGGCTAGTGAGAATCTCCTCCGGGATCGACCCCTCGACTGTCAGGGCTTCCCACGCGGAAAGGTCCACGACACCATTAGGAACACCGGAGCACATCGCGTAGGCGTAGGCGGCTCCATAGTGGTCGTCTTCGACCTGGCGATAGCGCTGCCAGTACGATGCCTGGTCGCGTATGCCCGCCAGGGCACCCAAGTCTTCTGCAAGACCTCCAGGCCGAAGTTCGTACTTGAGATTCGAGTCAAGTCGTTTCCTGTGGCAATGACTCAACAACAACGCATGCTGAATGACCTCTCGAGAAGCGCATTCCCCTGCGAGGTCACGATTGATCGTGCCGTTCGGCACCGCGCATCGCTCGTCCCGCAGCGCCTCCAATGCGGCTGAGCGACTTCCGACAGGATTCTCGTAGATCAGCTTGAAGGTTAGTGGTTCGGTGAACGACACGACCGGATCGAAGACGTCCCGGTCTCCGTAGCGTCGCTGCAGAGCGGCCACACACTCGTCCGACAACGCACCTCCGGCAGCGAGAGTGTCACCAACTGCTGGACAGTAGTAGCCCAGTTCAAGATCCGCTTCGGCGTTCCCGTCATCCACGGATGCGCGATCCAGGGCGATAGCCGGCGCATCCACTTCACCCAGCGGAGACTCCTGCGGAGCCAGCGATGGCTGCGCGATCACCGCTTCCGTTTGGGCAGACTGCAATCCGAACTTCCAAACGACCCCGATGCCTGCAGCGATTACGATCAGGCCGACAACCGTCGCCACCCGGACTGCCATGGCTACTCGCGCAGGCATGTCGGGCGTCTGCTATTCCATGTTTGAGTGTCGATATATTGGCTGTCCTCCGGGGCCGGAATACCGAAGATGTCTCGGTACATCCGCCACCCGAGTTCATATATCGCGTCACCGATGGGGTGCTCTCCCGTGATGCAGGGATGCTCGCCGGCCTCGTAGAGCGCCACGTGCACCAACTCGTGGACAATGTACATCGCGCGACGTTCCCTGACGGTCCCATCACCGGAGTTGCCGATCTGGGCATTGTCCAACTGTATCTGGTAACCGTGCGTCCTGGTCCTGCACTGTGCGGAGTTTCCCGGAATCGGGACCAGAGCGTGCTCCGGTCGGGTTTGGCTCTTCGTGGTTCCACCGAGGTCGCCGTACAGGAACTGGATCTCAGCGTCCCGCAGGTTTCTGATCAGTTGGTCGTCGAGATCTGCCGTGTCGTACGTGGTCAGCCTGTGAATGCAGTCAAGTATCTTGATGGTGTTGCGATCAGCCCCTCTGATGTCAGGTAGGCTCGGCGGCAGCGAGGGAGTGGGGGTGACGATGATGACGCGTGGTGACGGCGGTGGGAACACGGTGGGAGGAATTGTCGGCACCGGTATTCCCGTCACCACCACCTCCTCGGGCGGCGAGTAGCCATCCCAGCGATTCCCTTGGTTGAAGCACGCCTCGGCACGGCTTACCAACTCCGCATCGCGCCATGGTTTGGGAGATTCGATCCACCGTTCACAGATGCCGCGGCAGATGGTGTTCTCCTCCAGGGCCTCGCAGGCTTCATGGCCCTCGGTCTGGGCCTCGGACACCACCGTCGGGAATACGCACAGTGCCGCCAGCGCCAAGGCGACGTAGCTGCCGCTCGACCATAACCGATGTCGCCGACGACGAGGGCCGGAAGGGTCAGTCCCCCCTGCTCGTCGATCGCATGATGGAGCAGGCAGGGTTTGGGCCATGAGGCAGCGGAGTGGCGGCGACGGAGAATCTGAATGTGACGCAAACCTCGCATCGAAACACGGGCAGGAAGGATCGGCGCGAACGCGAACGCTGTCGAGAGTGCGTGGAAGAGGAAGTCGTGCCAATAGATGCGGTTGCCGTCGGCGCGGCTGCATGTTTGGCGTCCCCTAGGGGAGTCGAACCCCTGTTGCCGGGATGAAAACCCGGAGTCCTAGGCCTCTAGACGAAGGGGACTGCGGCAGGAAGCGCGCGGATTCTAGGGGGTCGCGGTCCGCTCCGCAATAGCATAGCTCGCACTGTCCAACGCGAAGCTGTGGCCGTGGTCATGGACGCCCGCCACCGTCGGTCGATTGGGCAAGGGCCGCTCTGCCGATCCGCTGGCGCGCGAAGTGGTAGGCCGTCCGCCCGCTGCGGACGCCCCGGGCCAATGCCCAGCGCAGAGCGTCCTGGCGGGTGCTCTCCTCCCAGCGCACATCCACGCCTTCGCTCGCGGCAAGCCGCTCGAACCAGTGGCGCGCGACACGTAGGTAGTCGTCCTGGCGGAACGGATAGAAGGACAGCCACAGCCCGAAACGGTCGGAGAGCGAGATCTTCTCCTCGACGGCCTCGGCCTCGTGCAGTTCGCCCTCGATGTGGCGGGCGCTCGTATTGTCCGACATGTGCTCGGGAAGCAGATGTCGGCGATTCGACGTCGCGTAGACGAGGACGTTGTCGGATTGGGTGAACACCGAACCCTCAAGGGCGCTCTTCAACGCTTTGTACGAGGCATCGTCGGCCTCGAACGACAGGTCGTCGCACACGAGCACGAAACGGAACGGCTCGCTGTCCAGGCGGGCGACGATCGTAGCGACGTCGCACAGCGCTTCCTTGTCGACTTCCACGAGCCGCAGCCCATCGGGCGCGTAACGGTTCAACACCGCATGGACCAGGGACGACTTGCCCGTGCCGCGCGCGCCCCAGAGCAAGGCGTTGTTGGCCGGGTACCCCTGGACGAACTGCTCGGTGTTGGCGACAAGCTGCGCCTTCTGCTCGTCGACGCCGAGGAGGTCGGCAAGCTCGATGCGATCGAGGTGGCCCAAGGGACTTAACGTGCCGCCCAACGGTTCGCTTCGCCAACGGGCCGCCCATTGCTGCGACCAGTCGATGCTCTCGGTGCTCGGCAAAAGGGCGAGAAGCCGCTCCAAGGCCTGCTTGGCCAGATCCAACAGGCCTCCGACAGTCTTTGAAGGTGTTTCCATCGGGCGGAATATTGCCAGTAAACTCCCCGTAGGAGTTCGCCGAAACAGCGCAATTGGGAGAACACCGTGGCCTTTGGGTTCGTGGCGTACCTCATCGTCATTGCGGTCATCGCCGGCTACGCCCTGCTGCGCACCAAGACCCAGGTGGACTACGTCATCGGCGGTCGGTCATTGAGTCCTTCGGTGGCCGGTCTGTCCGCTGGCGCTTCGGACATGAGCGGCTGGCTGCTCCTCGGCCTGCCCGGTGCGGTCTTCGTCGCCGGCGTCGGCGAAGGCTGGATCGTGCTGGGACTCGCGGCCGGCGCCTGGGGAAGCTGGCGGGTCGTGGCACCGCGCCTCAGGGCATTCACCGAGCGCCTGGACGGTGCCGTCACCCTACCCCAGTTCTTCGCCCGCCGGGTCGCCGCCAGGACCCGCCTGCCCAGCATCGTCGCGACGCTCCTGGTGCTGTTCTTCTTCTCCATCTACACCGCCGCCAGCTTCGTCGCCGGGGCGACCCTGTTCGAGTCCACCATGGGCCTCGACTATCACGTTGCGCTGCTGATCGGTGTCGTCGTGGTGCTCGCCTACACCATGCTCGGGGGGTTCCTCGCCGTCAGCTGGACCGACTTCTTCCAAGCCCTGCTCATGCTCGCCGCCCTGACGACCGTGGCCCTGCTCGCCTTCGCCAATGCGCCCGACCTCTCCGGCACCGTGAAGCCCATCGGCTTCATCGCGGTGGTCAGCGCGCTGGCCTGGGGACTCGGCTACTTCGGCCAACCACACTTCGTCGCCCGATTCATGGCCATCGACAGCGTCGCCTCCGTGCCGCGCGCGCGGCGGGTGAATCTCGTCTGGATGGTGCTCGCGAGTACCGCGGCGGTGGGCGTCGGCGTCGGCGGCAGCGCGTATTTCGGCGGCACGCTCGCCGATCCGGAGACCGTGTTCATCGCGCTGTCGGGCGAGCTGCTCGCGCCGTGGATCGCGGGCGTCGTCGTTGCCGGCATCCTCGCGGCCGTCATGAGTACCGTCGATTCCCAGTTGCTCGTCGCCTCCACCGCCCTGGTCGAAGACGTGGTTCGGCCCGTGTACAAGAACCTCGAACAACGCACCGTACTGAGGATCAGCCGGGGTGCGGTGGTGCTGGTGGCGATCGTCGGTGGGTTGATCGCCACCGATCCGGACAATCGCGTGTTCGATCTGGCCGCCTACGCGTGGGCGGGCCTCGGCGCCAGCTTCGGACCCGCGATACTCGCCTGTGTCCTATGGCGACGGACCACCGAAGCCGGTCTCGTCGCGGGAATGTTGACGGGGGCCGTGGTCACCGTCGTCTGGCACGGCTTGAGCGGCGGACCGGGGGGATTATTCGAACTCTACGAGATGGTGCCCGCGTTCGCCGCTGCCTGCGTCGCCATCGCCGTCGCGAGCCGTGGCAATGAGAGCGCCGAAGCCGTGTTCGACGAATTGCTCGACGAATAACCCGTGTATCGCCGCGAGGTCGGTGCAGGTTCAGCCGCCGACCAGCGGGTTGATCATGCCGTGCTTTACGGCGAGCAGTGCCAGTTCGACATCGCTCGAAACGTTCAGCTTGTCGAAGATCCGGTACCGGTAGCTGTTCACGGTCTTCGGCGACAGATGCAGATTCTCCGAGATGTCGGCGACCCGCTGACAGTTGATCACCATCAGGGTGATCTGCAGTTCCCGGATCGACAGCTCGTCGAAGGGAGACTCCTTCAATCCGTCGAACGACTGGAATGCCAGGTTTTGCGCGATGTCCGAACTGACGAAGCGCTTCCCGGCGTAGGCGCGCTTGATCGCGACCACGACCTCTTGGGGCGTTCCCCGTTTGGTCACCACGCCGCAAGCACCGGCGCGCAGGGCCTGGGTTGGGAACGGCGCATCCCAAGACGCCGTCAGCATGACCACCTGGGTTCCCGTCTCCATCTTCAGTATCCGTCGGGCCGCTTCCAGGCCACCCATACCGGGCATGTCGATCTCGAGGGAGACGACATGGGGATTCAGCTTGCGCGCCAGTTCGATCGCCCGCTCGCCGCTGTTCGCCTCGGCAACGACCTCGATGGCCTTGACGTCGCGAAGCAGCCGCTTGATTCCCGCCCTAAACAGACCCTGGTGGTCGGCGATGATGGTCCTGATCATGGCTCTGCCAAAGAATCCCCCCTAGGACTACATAGTGAAGGGTGGTCGGCCGAAACAGGGCCTACTAGGAGGTTTCCTGCCCACTTCCGAGAACTTTCCCACTACTGATATCACCGTGACATTACCCGTGGAGCAAACACGGCAAAACACCTTCATAAACAATGAAGTGTTCGCGCAGGACACAGAGATGGAAACTCGGGCAAACTCAGGTCGGGCTACTTCACCGCCCCGGACTACCACTTCATCGTGCCACCGTCCTACGGGTAGTGCAAACCCAACGGCGGCTCGAACCGCGATCGCCTCTGGCCATATCCAGTGTCCGTCCATAAGATGCACCGGAACCGATGGACAAGCCGTCATTCGTGGCATCGCTGAAACGCCAAGTACCGGCGGGGCGCCTCGGCACGGCACGGGAGGATGCGATGCTCGCTCTGTTTCTCGCTTCGGCAGGTTCGAACTTCATCGTCGGTCAGGCCCTCCCCTTCGCCGGCGGTTGGGTCCAGCGATGAGCCCTCCCAGGCGAACGCCGGACGCTGTCACGGGTTCCATCGCTGCGCTCTGCCTGGTCGCCGGATGGGCGAACGCGGACCCGGCAACGGACTACGCCGAGCGCTGCGCGACTTGCCACGCCGAGCCGATGGATGCCAAGACACCGGACACCGACGCGCTCAAACGCATGAACGCGTCACGTGTTCGTCACGCGGTGACGCGGGGAAACATGCAGGTGCATGTCCAGCAACTCGGCCGCGCCCGGGTCGAAGCCCTGGTCGCCCACCTAGTCGGCGACCAGCAGTCGCTTCTCCCCGACAGCGCGTTCTGTGACCGTGAGACCCCGGCGACGTCATCGACGGTTTCCGCCGACGGGTCGGTCAATTCCCGTATCGAGCGATGGGGCTACGACCAACACAACACTCGCTGGCAGCAGGACACCGTGATCAGCGCGGCCAATGTCGCCAATCTGCGCCTGAAGTGGGCGTTTGCCGTTCCCAACGTCACGCAGATGCGCTCGCAACCGGCGGCCAGCGCCGACACCTTGTTCCTGCCCACGATGGGCGGCCACCTCTACGCCCTCGACCGCGACAGCGGCTGCATCAGATGGATCTACGAGGCCGGGAACCCCCTACGCACCTCGATCTCGCTCGGCGACATCGACGGCCGTCCGACGTTGTTCGTCGGCGACCAGGCGACCACGATCCACGCAGTCGACGCCGCCACGGGCACCGCCGTCTGGTCGCGCGACGTCGCCTTGTTCGACGCCTCGATGGCGACTGGGGCACCGGTGCAGCACGGCGACCGGCTGTTCGTGCCGATCTCGGCCTTCGACGTCGCCCTCGCCATGCGCCCGGACTACGAGTGCTGCAAGTCCCACGGTGGCGTCCGCGCACTCAACGCCGCCACCGGCGAGATCATCTGGACCGCGCACATGACCGAGGATGCCAAGCCGACTTACAAGAACAGTGTCGGCGCACAGATGTGGGGGCCGTCCGGGGCACCGGTCTGGACAACCCCCGCCATCGACGCGGAGCGTGGCGTGCTCTACGTCGGCACGGGCGAGAACACCTCCTCCCCCGCCACCGAGATGTCCGACGCCATCGTCGCCATCGGCCTCGACGACGGCACCATCCGCTGGCACTTCCAGGGCACCGCGAACGACGCCTTCAACATGGCCTGCGGGCGCCGCGCGGGTCCGAACTGCCCGAAGGAACGTGGTCCGGACTTCGACTTCGGCGCCTCGGTGATCATCGCCAAGGACTCCAAGGGCAAGGACGTGCTGCTCGCCGGGCAGAAGTCGGGCAGCGTCTTCGCCCTCGATCCCGACGCCAAGGGCAAACTCCGCTGGCAGCGCCGGATCGGTCCCGGCAGCGCACTCGGCGGCGTGCACTGGGGTATCGCCGCGGACTCGAGCCGAGTCTACGTACCCATCGCCGACCCGCCGTTCGTGCGCGGCGAAGGCCGTCCCGGCCTGTGGGCGCTCAACATCGACGATGGCAGCGACGCCTGGGGCCACGCCGCCGAACGGGGCTGCGAACCCGCCGGATTCGGCCGCGGTGGATCGCCGACGCCGTGGCCCGACTGCCCCTTCCACTACGCCTTCTCGGCGGCGGCCAGCATCGCCGGCGATGTGGTCTTCGCAGGGGCCCTCAACGGTCGGATCTTCGCCTTCGACCGGCGAGACGGCACGGTCCACTGGCAGTTCGACACCAACCGTGACTTCGAGACGGTCAACGGCATGGACGCCCACGGTGGCGCGATCGACAATCCGGGCGTCCTCGCCGTGGACGACCTGGTGATCGTCCCGTCGGGCTACGGCATGTTCGGACAGATGCCGGGCAACGTCCTGCTGGTGTTCGAACTGGCTGCCGCGACGCTGGACGGCGGGGCCGGCGAATAGCCAACCAGGGCGTCGTGTCCGCCGCGTCCACCGTCCCCGAGTGGGCCCTGCGGTCGCCCGTGGCACGCTTGGCGACCGTGGACGGTACCCGCCCCCATGTGGTTCCCGTGGTGTTCTGCGCTCTCGACGGCTACCTGTACATCCCGGTGGACGGCAAACCCAAGTCGACCACGCGATTGAGGCGGCTCGACAACATCGCGCGCAATCCGGCGGTCGCCCTGCTGATCGACGAATACGCCAGCGACTGGTCGCGGCTCAGGTGGGTGCGCATCGACGGCACGGCCGAGGCAGTGGCAACCGACGCCCGTGTCCGTAGCACGCTTGAGTCGAAGTACCCCCAATATGAACACATCGACGTTGGCAGCGAGACGATTCGCGTCACAATTCGAGGGGTGCGGTCGTGGTCGGCAACGGGGAAGTGAGAAGGCAGCGGGGGCAGACGCGGTACCGCTCGCGTTGCGCCGTCTCGAGGTGTTGCGCGGTGCTGATGGCGGCATTGACCGTGTCCTGCGGAGGCGGCGGGGGTGGCGGCGGCAACCCACCGTCACTTCAGGAACCTCCGCCACCCACGCCGCCGCCGCCACCAACCGGCGGGACGACGATTCGCTTCTCCGACGCGACCGCGGATTCGGGCATCTCGTATCGCCACGGCTACGTGAATCCCATCGGCGGATCGGAGCCCCAGGAGTTCGGCGGCGGTGTCGCGGCGGGCGACTACGATGGCGACGGCCTCGAAGATCTCTTTGTACTCCGGGGCGACATCGGGCCGAACCTGCTGTACCGGAATCTCGGCGACAATGCCTTCCGGGACATGGCGTTGGAAGCCGGCGTCGCATACACCAAGAGTGCGTCCGAGAACTACCGACACAGTGGACCGGCCTTCGCGGACATGGATGGGGATGGTGACCTCGACCTCTTCATCGGTGGCATCGACTACGACCCGTCGTTCCTGTTTCGGAACAACGGCGACGGCACGTTCACCGATGTCACGAGCCGTTCCGGTATCGATGACATGGCATCCAAGTACACCCTCTCGGCAGCATTCGGAGACTACGATCTCGATGGCGACCTGGACCTGTTCCTGACGCACTGGGGAACTCCCCGCGAGGCGGGTGCGAGCGTCGATACCGAACACCTTTGGCGAAACGACACCAGTGACGGGCATATCCTCTTCAAGGACGTCAGCCTCGCCGCGGGGATCGCCACGGAGATCATCGATCCCGATCCGGTGGGATCCTTCCACGGTAGCGGCGTCGACTACACCTTCACGCCGACCTTCGCTCGCATCAACGAGGATCGCTATCCCGACCTGGTGATCGCCGCTGACTTCAAGACCTCCCGGTACTTCGTCAACAACACCGACGGGACATTCACCAATGCGACCGACCCGCTCGTGATCGTGGATCGGAATGGCATGGGTTCGGCACTTGGAGACTACGACGCGGATGGCGACCTCGACTGGTTCGTCAGCTCGATCTGGAGCGTGCCGGACGAGAACGGCGAACAGGAATTCCTGCTGGGAAACCGGCTATACAACAACGACCAGGGGGTGTTCGCAGACATCACCGAAAGAGCCGGCGTCCACGACGGCGGCTGGGGGTGGGGTTCGTGCTTCGCCGATTTCGAGAACGACGGCGACCTCGACATCTACCACACCAACGGCTGGTTGCAGTCGACCGGCGACAGTAGCTTCGATATGGACCAGAGTCGGCTGTTCGTATCGGCGGGGGACGGTACCTTCAGCGAGGAGTCCTCATCGGCCGGAATCGTCGACTACGAGGTTGGCCACGGCATCGTCTGCGCGGACTTCGACAACGACGGAGATGTGGACATCTTCCAAGCCCACCTGGACGAAACCAACGCCGCGACGTTATGGCGCAACGACAGCGAGGCAGGAAACCATCTGCGCGTGAAGCTCGTCGGCGAGGCGCCGAATACGCAAGCCGCCGGTGCCCGCATCAGCGCGACCATCGGCGACACCGTGCAGATTCGCGACATCATGATCGGTAGCAACTTCACCTCGCAGAATCCAACCGTGCAAATCTTCGGCCTCGACGATGCGACCTTGGTCGACAGGCTCGAGGTGGAGTGGCCGAACGGCGATGTGACCACGAGAACGAATGTTCAGCACGGCCAAACGGTAACCATCGATCACCCGCGACTCTGACGTGATCAGATGTCGGGCGATCCGCCCGGAATTCGCAGGGGCGACGCTATCAGGCCCGAAGGGCGCGCCGTCGCCCCCAACGTTGGACTGCGATCAGACGCCGTCGCCGAGTAGCTCCCCCAACTTCCCGAGAAGCTCTTCGCCGCGGATGTACTTGGCGAGGATCACGCCTTCCTTGTCCACCAGCACGTTCATTGGAATGGCGAGCACGCCGAATTGGGCGGGAACCGGGCTGTCGTAGGCGCCGAGGTCGGAGGTGTTGATCCAGGTGATGCCGTCCTCCTCGGAGGCCTCGACCCAGTCCTCGCGGTCGTCGTCCAGGGAGAACGCGAAGATGTCGAACCCGCGCTCGCCGTACTGCTCGACGGCGGACTTGAGGGTCGGCACCTCGGCCCGGCAGGGACCGCACCAGGATGCCCACAGCTCGATGAGCACGACCTCGTTCGCGGCTAGGGCGTCTGCCAGGTTGTAGGTCTCGCCATCGATGCCGGGGGCGGAGAAGTCCTTGACCTTGCTTCCCACCTGCACCGTTTTGGAGGTCTCCCGCATGCGAATGCTCGTCTCGAGCCGAGAGCGCAGCGCGGCGACCGTCGTTGGCAGTCGATCGGAAACCGCCAGTTGATCCAATCGACCAAGTGCTTCCGTACCGCCGAGGCCTCCCATCTCGATGGCGAACACGCTGGCCAGCGGATCATCCTCGGCGAGCGCGGTCTCGCGCAGCGCCGCGCGCCGAATGCCGTTGAGTTCGTTGTAGAGACGGATGGCCTCTTCGGTGAGCGCTTCGCGCTCCGGTCCTTCCTCGAGGTCCGCCTTGGCACCCATCACCTCCGCGTAGTCCGCGAGAACCCCCTGGTACTCCTGCGAGTTCCACCAGACCGAAACGACCTTCTGGTTGTATGGACCGCCCGAGGCCGCGAATCCGGCCACGCGACCCGCGTGTTCGATGCGGATCTCACCGGGTTCGAGGATGAACTGGGCACTGCCCTTGGAGTTGTCGTCGGCGTCGCGCACGTTGAGCGAAACCCGCCCCATGTCGTCGGTCACCTCCCCTTCCAAGCGAAAGTGCCCGTCCACGATGGGCACCCGCGCCATCTCGGCGCTGGAACCCAGGACGGCGGTTGAGCGACTCAGGACGGCCTCGCCCTGCTCGACGACATCGCCCACATCGCCGACGATGGCGTAGTCCGCCGCTGCGGCCCAAACGCCTGTTGCCGACGCTGCCGCGGCCAGCCAGACCGCTAGCGGCCTAAGCGAACGAGCCGACATCAAAACGACTTGTGAACCGACAGCCGATACGAACGACCCTGGGTCCACTCGTAGACAGGATTCAACAGGGATTTCTCGCGGTCGCCGGTTTCCGGGTTGACGTTGGTCGTCTCGGCGTACGAATCGCCCAAATTGTTGATCGTCAGCGTCGCCGTCATGCCGCTCATCCACGGGAAGGACTGAAAGAAGGTGTCCTGACCGAAGTCGTAGCTCAACACCAGATCGTAGTTCTTGGCGGGCTCCGTGACGTGCTCCCGGGTAGCCGAAAAGATGATCGTCGTATCGTCCGCCGTTAATACGTCGAAGCTGACAAACGCGCCGCCGTGACTCCAAGTGAACTGCATGCTGGTCTGATGCCTCGGAACCGCGCCCAGGGTAGTGTCCTCCGGCCCGCTGTCGTCCCGCATGCCGATCAAATCGTGGACGACGCCGGACGACGCATCCTGCACCACTTCGTACTGGTGGTTATAGGCCCGTCGCGCGGTGAGATTGAACTTGTTGTCACCTGCCTGCCAGTTGTAGCCCGCCTCGACGTCCACGCCTTCTCGGTTCACGGCCGATGTGTTGATCCAGCGTCGATCCACGACATAGGTGTCCGACGCAGCATCGTAGAGCACGTTCGACGGCAGATCGTCGAGGTCGATGATCGGGACGCTCAGCTTGACGATGCGATCGGTGAACTCCGTTTGGCTCCAACCGGCGCTGAAGTAGGCACCGGGAACGACGGTCGGCGAAAACTCGACCACCGCCGCCACCGTATCGGCGGTTTCGGGGGTCAGCCGGTCGTTGCCACCCTGGTATTCGATGACGTTGCCCCGCTGTTGAGCGATCGCCAGGCCACCAGGACGGTAGTACCAAAAGAATGCGCTGGTGTTCTCCTGCACTCTAGACAGCAGCTGGTTCAGCTGGGGGGCGACGAAGGAGGTCGATACGTCGGCCTTCAACCGCAGGCTGTCCGCCGGCTGGTACACCATGCCAAGGCTCCACGTGAAAGCGCTGCCCGGATCCGCCGCTTCGAGCGTGCCGGCATCGTTGGCCTCCGTCTGCCGGTAATCCACGTCGACGTTGGAGTACGAGTCGTAGCGGCCCGACATGGTCAAAATCAGCCGCTGGACCAGATCCCCGGCATTGCTCTCTCCCACCAGCGGAATCTGGCCTTCCACGAAGACCGCATGGTTGTCGCGGGCGACGCTCGTGCTGAACGGGCCACTGCCGGTGGCCGAACTGCCTTGGATCAAGAAGCTGCTGAACTCCGAGAAGGAGTCGAGTACATCCTCGCGGAAGTCGTAGCCGACCGACATCGACACCGTGCCTCCGGGCATCTCGAACAAGTCGCCTCGGGCCATGGCTTCGAACCGGGTCTGCTGATTCTTGCCACCCGCGTCAACGTCGGGAATGATCCAGGGACTGATGTCGCCGAATGGATCGATGGGCTCGGGCGGCGCGCCGAAGACCGAGCATTGCCCACCGAAGAACGTGGAGTAGGTATAGCGCGTTCCGCCGAGTTCGGCCAGCAGTGCCTGGCAGGACTCCTCGGACTGGCCGTTCTCGCTGCCGATTCTCGTGTCGCTGACGCCGTCACTGTTGATGCCCAGACTGAGGGCACTATCCACCACGTTCAGGCGTGTGATGTCGGTCTCCTGCCGGGACAGGCCGTATTCCGCCTGCCACTTCCAGGTGCCCAGCGAGCCTTCGAGTCCGGCGCTGACGTACAAATCATCGGATACGGACTCGAACGAGCTAGGTGGCTGATCGATGGCATAGCCCTGCAGGGAGACCCACCGGCCGAACGGATTGAAGGGGCTCCCGGCGTGCAGACGGCAGCAGATTCGGTTCAGCCCGTTTTGCGAGGTTGCGTCCTTCTGGCCGATTCGCAGGTTGGCGTGCAGGACCAAGGCATCGGAGAGATCTTGGTCGACGCCGATGTTGACCACGGTGTTGGTCTGTTCCGGCGTCAGGCTGATGCCCACTTCGGCCTCATCGCCCCACTCCTGTTCACCGAACGTGTCGATGGTGTTCAAGTCGTCGCTGTGGCGGAACCCCACAGGCAAGCTCAGGTCGTTGAGGCAGGTGGCGCTGGCTTGCTGGCCCTCGTCGAGGAGTGCGTATTCGGCGTTGGTGAGCAGTCGCCCGTCCAAGCCCCAGAGAATGGCCGTTGCCGGTACGCAGGAATCGTCGTAGAAATTGCTGTAGACGCGCATCTGCGGGCCCAGCTCGGTGTTTTTCTGATTCGACGTGTTCAGCCGGGCCCCGTCAGTGATCGACTCGCGCAGTGACGAATCCAACCCGGAGTCGTGATAGCGCTCGAAGCTCACCTTGCCGCGCCCGCCGTCCCAGGCAAAGCCGCCGGCAATACTCACGCGGGTTTCGTCGAATCCACCCTGGTCGGGACGGGAGTAGTCCACGTCGACTTCGACGCCGGCGTAGTCCTTGCGCGTGATGATGTTCACCACGCCACCGACCGCATCGGAACCGTAAATGGCGGATGCGCCGTCCAGCTGGACCTCGATCCGATCCACCATGGAGAGCGGGATCGTGGAGATATCGGTGACGCCTCCCAGGAGGCCGCTGTAGCCTACACGGCGACCGTCCACGAGGATCAAGGTGGATTCACTGCCTAGACCGCGCAGGTTCACGGTCGCGGCACCAGTCTTGTTGTTCACGCCGTTGAGATCCGAGCCAAAGGTCGCGTTGGTGGCGTTGGTGTTCTGCGGCAGCTGTTGAAGTACGCGTGGCAGAGTGAACTCGCCGGTGGCGCGTATGGCTTCCTGGTCGAGCACGATCACATTGCGCGACAGCTCCGAGGGCTGCCGTGCCAATCGGCTACCGGTGACGACCACGACCTCCACCTCCTCCGTGGCTTCAGCCTCCGCTTCGTCCTCGTCGGCCTCCTGGGCACCGATCGTGCTCATCGACAGGGCGGCAGCGGCCATGGCCGCGACCACCAGGCAGGATCTCAGGCGGAAAGCGGGAGGATTACGCCCCACCGTCTCGCCTTCATCATCGTTTGGCGCCAATACGTGCATTGATATCCCCTGAAAATATGCTTATGCCAAATCGCGGTCATACAATACCAGATTTCCGGCCATCTCTCCGTGAACGCCCCCTATCATGGGGCGTCACGGGGCGTCACGGGGTAGCCGGATCGGTGTTTCCGACCGCGAACAGCTCCTCGAGCTTCTTGTCCAATTTGTGGCCACGAAGATCCTTGGCGACGATGTCGCCGGTCTTCGATTCCACCAGGTAGTTCTTGGGTACACCGGTGACGTTGTAGGCGGTCGGTGCCTCGGCATCCTCGCCCATGCCGAGGTCGATCCATGGAAGTTCCTCTTCCGCCGATGCCTCCTCCCAGTCCTCCCGGTCGTTGTCGATGGTGAACGAGACGATCTCGAAGCCCTCGTCCCGGAAGCGTGCATGGGCTTCCTTCATGTGCGGGATCTCCACCCGGCACGGGCCGCACCAGGACGCCCAGAACTCCAGCAGCACGTAGCGGCTGTTGGCCCGTACATCGGCCAGGTTTACGTCCTTGCCGGCAAGGGTCTTGGCCGTGAAATCGCGGATGTTGGCGCCAAGCGCGAACCGTTTGCGCTCCTCGGCCCGCTTGGCGGCACCCTCTTCCGCGCCGGCCAGGCGCTCCAGGACCCAGGAATCGTCCGGCGTCAATTCGGCGAGTCCCCGCAGCGCGTCGAGCATCCACGGTCCGGCAAGCCAGGTGGTCTCGATCGTCAGGCGGCGCACGACCGGGTCCGGATGGGTGAGGGCGGTATGCGACCGGCCTTCGGTCTCCAGGTCGAGGACGCGCCTCTGCGCCTCGGCGGCCAGGTCGAGGCGCTCCCGTTTCGCCTCCTCGGACTCGCCCTCCAAGGGCGTGTACAAACGCGCCTGCTCGGCTTGTGCGTCCCGGTACTCGTCCGTTAGCCGCCAACTGTTGTAGACGGCGTCGTTGTAGCGCCCTCCGGTAATCACGTAACGGCCGCGCTGGGACATCTCCAGGGCGAGTTCACCCGGCTCCAGGATGAATCCATTGCCCTTGACGGGCGCCATTCGATAACCCTCGGGAGAGACCGCGTTCAGGACGTAGAAATACACCCGGCGGGGATTGTCGGCGGGAATCTCGAGGCGAAAACGGCCGTCGGCACCGATCGCCGCCTTGCCCACCACGTCGAGGGTGGATTCCAGGGACGGCGGCTTGTCCGCGGATTTGTCCGTGGGCTGGGCCGAGGTGCTCGCGGCCACCATCATGGCGCCACCGCCACCACTGCCGCGACTCTTGGGGGTCCACACGACGAAGTCGCCGTTGGAATACAAGCTGGACACGTCGCCCTCGAGAACCATCGTCGACGACTCGGCGGCGACGGTCGGCATGGCGATCAAGAACGCGAGGAGCCAACTGCGCGCCCGCATGTGCGCGTTGGGACTCGTCCAGCGAAAGCGCATAAACCCAAAGCGCATAGACAATGTCTCGCGGCAAGCCACAGCAAATCCTACTTTGGACTCCTGACGGCTGGTTGGGAACTGAAACAGATTCATCGGTAACTCTCGACTAACGCATTGGTTACTGCGGCTAGGGATGCAAAGGCCCTGCCCTGCCGTCGCGGCCATTGTGAACCATCGATGCCGCGTCTTGAAACGCCCGGGACGCGGTGCGCTCGGCAAGAACCCGCGAGGCTGGTACGATGCCCGCCGGACAGCAAGCCGGTTTGGGGGGACGAGTTTGAGCGACGCGCACATCAGGCACGACTGGAGCATTGGCGAGATCCTCGCACTGTTCGATCAGCCCTTGAACGATCTGCTGTTCACCGCACAGTCGATCCACCGCGACCACCACCCCGCGAACGAGGTCCAGATCAGCACGCTGCTGAGCATCAAGACCGGTGGCTGTCCCGAGGACTGCAAGTACTGTCCCCAAAGCGTGCACTACGACACCGGCCTCGACGCCCACAGCCTGCTCGGCGTCGAGGATGTCGTCGCGGCGGCCACCAAGGCACGGAATGCGGGCGCCACGCGGTTCTGCATGGGTGCGGCGTGGCGCAGCCCGACCAACGCCCAGACGCGCAAGGTTGCGGCGTTGGTGGAGGCGGTCAAGGATCTCGACATGGAGACCTGCGTGACGCTCGGCATGCTGACCACCTCGCAGGCGCGGACGCTGGCCGACGCCGGTCTCGACTACTACAACCACAACCTCGACACCTCGCCCGAGTACTACGGCCAGGTGATCACCTCCCGGGGTTACCAGGATCGCCTGGACACGCTCGCCAACGTGCGCGACGTCGGCGTGCGCGTCTGCGCCGGCGGCATCGTCGGCATGGGCGAGAGCCGCGAGGACCGCGCCGGACTACTGCAGCAGCTCGCGAACCTTGCCGAACACCCCGAGTCCGTGCCGATCAACAACCTCGTGCAGGTGGAAGGCACGCCACTGCACGGCACGTCGACCCTGCCTCCCATCGAACTCGTCCGCTGCGTCGCCGTGGCCCGCATCCTCATGCCGAAATCCGTCGTCCGGCTTTCCGCCGGTCGTACCGATCTCAGCGAAGAAGCACAGGCGCTGTGCTTCCTCGCCGGGGCGGGCTCGATCTTCTGCGGCGATCAACTGCTGACCACGCCGAACCCGACCTTCGACGACGACATGCAGATGTTCGAGGGCTTGGGGCTGACGCGTCGCGAGGACCTGCCACTGGAAGCCGGTTGAGCCTGCCGCCGCCAACGTCCGCCCGGTGAAGGATGCCGCCGTACCGACCTGACCGACGCTTCAAGAACAAAGGTGCTGTACTTCGACGACATTCCCGACGACTATCATTCGGTCGTGGGGACATGGCACTTGGCGGCCGAAGACATCATTGCCTACGCGAAAGTCTGGGACCCGCGACCGGAACACACCGATCCGGAGGCCGCCAGACACTCGCCCTTCGGAACCCTGGTGGCCTCCTCCGCCCACCTCTTCGCCATCGTCACGCTGCTGTTTCATCGCCATCGCGACGAGATCCGACTCGTGGCGATGCTCGGCAAGGACAAGCTGCGCCTGCCGAATCCCGCCCGGGCGGGCACCACGCTCACCTACGAGACCCGTTGCATCGGCAGACGAGAGTCCGGAAGCCGTCCCGACCTCGGCATCGTCACGCTCGACGACCAGGTCGCGGACAATGAAGGCAAAGTCGTGCTGACACAGGAAGTCACTCTGATGGTCCAGCGCAGACCGTGACGACGGACCAATCCCTACTCGACAACGCGGCTGCCACCGCCGAGATGCAGGCGGCGATTCAACACGTCCTTACGGCCTACGGCTTCTACTCGCCGCTGGAACTGCTGCTAGCCACCAATCGGCTCCGCTACGACGACTACCAGGCGTGGCGGCGGGGTGAGCGCGCGACCCTGGACGACGTCCTCGTGCCAAGCCCCGACAGCGTCCGGATGCTTCTCGACGACGCGGCTTCGTGGGCGCGCGGCCTGCATCTCGAGGCCCAGACCGTTCCCATCTACGGCACGGATGCCCACGCGGGCGCCGAACTCACGGCCTCGGCCGAGGGCCGCCTCGATGACCTGCTGCGCACCGAGTACCGCCGGCCGACTGATCGACAGCAGCCGGACCTCTTCCTCGACGGTGCCGAGATACAGGCGCAGAACGCCCTCATCGGCGCGTTGGCCGCTCGCAACCGGCCGGTAGCCGTGGAAGCCCTCCATCGCATGGCCGCAATCGACCCCGGGCATTGGACGCTCGCCCACGCCGAAGCCTTGATAGAAGCCCTGGCGGCCCCGCCCCCGGAGCAACCCGATCACGCCTTGCCCTATCTCCGTACCCTGGAACAACGCTGGCTGCCGGCGGCGGCGACCTTGCTGCACACGGGAGTGCGCGACTTCATGAGCCCGCTGTGGCGGACGGCCGGACGAGGTCTGGAAGCGGCCGCCTACGATCCGGACGACCCCAAGGCACACGCCAGTTGGGCCTATCTGAACGGGCTGGACTGGGAGGGCGTCAAGCGGTGCGCGCTGGCGGTGCCCGAAGGCGAGTCCGAGCCCGTGCTGCAAGTTCGTCTCGCACAAGCCGCCTGGCGGTTAAGACACTATGCGGAGGCGGTAGGCCGGTGGTTCTGGCTGTGCTGGCACGCACCGGCGTACTTCGAGGAGTGCGTCGAGGCGGCGGGGTTTCCCGATACCCGCCTGAAGAAGGCATGGGTGGCCGCCAGGGACCACGACCTTGACCGGCGGATGGCCACATCCTGGTTTCCCGCCTGGACCGTGATCGAAGAGCCGGGGCTCGCCCGGACGCTGACGCCGTGCGGCGGCGACAGCGAGGGGGAGCGCGCCTACGACCATGTCCTCGCCCTGCGTCGCGGCCACTCGGACCGGGAAGACCTCGATCACCGCCGGGCCCTACGAGACCTCCACGCCGGACTCCTGGGGCGCTACCTGGACACGCTCGACCACTGAGAGCCCCTTGGACGTAGCGTAGGCGCGCAGCCTGTCCCCGCCCGTGTCCGGAATCCCGCAGCGGTTCGTTGTTCGAAGACGCCCGACCACAACGTGCCCGATGGGCATGTGGTCGCCGCTACGGACTCGGTGCCGGTCTCCTGCGCGATTTCAGGGCGGTGACAACATGAGCCGCGCGCCAACATAGACTTGTCGTGGCATGGCCGGGAAGTAACGGTAGCTGCCGAAGGCGAAGTCCGCGCGGTCCGCGTAGGCGGCGTCCAGGAGATTGACTACCCGCGCGAATACCCGGACGCGCGGCGTGGCGTCCCAGGTACCGCGCCAGTTGACCACCGTGTGGCCGCCGTAGCGGGCGGTGTTCGATGCGTTGATGAAATGCGAGCCGATGCGGACCACCTCCAGTTCCGACGTCAGCCGCTCCCCCTGCCACCGCCAGTGGGCGCTGCCCAGGCGGCGAGGCGCGGTGTCCACCTCGTTGCCGTCCTCGATGCGCTCGCCGCCGCCCACGTTGCGGGTGAAGGCGTATTGGTGTCGGCTCCAGGCGAACGCCAGGTCAACGGTATGCCCACCGGCGCGCCAGGCGACCTCGGCCTCGATGCCGCGGCCCTCGGTGGCCCCGTCGCTGACGTTGAAACCGTTGGCGTCACGGAAGATCAGGTTCCGGGTGGCATCGACGTAGGCCGCGACGTCGACGTCCAGGCGACCCCAGGAACCCCGCAGTCCAGCTTCCACGGAACGCAGACTCTCGCTGTCGAGGTCGGCCACGGTCTGGCCACGCTGCAAGCGGTAGAGTTCCGTGGTCTGGGGTGGTCGAAAGCCCAGACCCGCCACCGCGTAGGCCGCCCTGCCCTCGCCCAGCGACCAGTCGACACCGATCCGTCCCGCCAGATTCGCGTAGCTGTCGTTTCGATCCGCCGGTCGCGTATACAGGCAACCGCCGAATCCACAGGCGCTGCCGTCGTCGCGGGTATTGCCCACCAGGTGGTCGTTTTCGTAGTCGTAGCTGTTCCGTTCCAGGCGTGCGCTAGCTACCAGTTCAACGTCGGCGGCGAGATCCACCGCGGCGTCGTAGAAGGCCGCCAGGGTGGCGCCGAGCACGTCGTAGTCGTAATGCGTGCCGGGAGGCCGGGTCCCGACCAGGAAGGCCGAGCCCGTGGTCGGACCATCCTGCTGCTCGGAAAGAGCCCCTCGGAACACCTCCGCCACCGCGCCGGCGGTCCACCGCCACGTGCCCTCGGTCTCCACCCGCGCCGTCAGGCCGACGCTCGACTGGGCGTTGTTCTCCAACGGCTGTCCCGGCAGGAAGTGCTGGAAGAAAGCCATCGAGGAACGCCGCAGGTAGGGCGTGAGCGTCACCGCACGGTCGCCCGAGACGCGCTGCCAGACACTGGCGAGGCGCATGGACCAGGCATCCCGATAGGCCTCCGGGTTGGGGTTGGAGTCCCGCGCCGCCGAATCGTAGGCCTGGAATCCCCGCACGAAGCCGCCGGTCTCCTGGTTGAGCAGCGTTGCCGACAGCGTGCTCGAGACGCGCCAGCCGGCGAACTCCGAGTCCATGCCGCCATAGACCTTGTGCTGGCCGTAGCCGGTGTCGTCCCGATAGCCTTCCGATGAGGTCGTCAGGACGTTGATCCGCCAGGCGTTGCCGCCGGTGTCGAGCCGACCCTGGAGGTAGCCGTAGGGGCCTGCCTCGAGGCTGCCGTGGGACGCCTCGGCGCTGGTGGCGGTCACGGTGTTGACGACGCCGTGCAGGGCGTTGCCGCCGAACAGCGCACTTGCAGGCCCGCGCACCACCTCGATCGCCGCCGCTTGTTCGGTGTTCATCTCGAACAGGTTGTTGACGTTGCAGAATCCCGCAGGGCGGATCGGCACGCCGTTCTCGAGCAGCAGGAATTCCCCGCAGGCGCCGGCACCCGTCAACACACCCGAGCGGATCGCGGTCAGGTGCTCGTGGCCGGAACCGCGGGAGACCCACACGCCCGGGACGCGCACGAGCACCTCGTGGACGTGGCTCGCGCGGGTCAACTCGATGGTGTCCGCATGCACCACGCCGATACTGCCGGTGCCCCGATGTCCCGGTATCACCGAGGCCTCGGCCCGCACCACCACCTCTTCCAGCGCGGGAGCGGCGCATACCGTCCCGCATAGCGCCGTCAGCGCGCCAACGGCCAGGCGCTGCGGGTACCAGATTGGAGACATCGTAACTAACCCGCTTTGCTCACCAGGGGCCGCCTATGGGACAGGGGTTACGAACGGCCGAAGTTCTCGTCGTACTTGCGCAGTTCCGTACGGCCGACCACCAGGTGGTGAACCTCGTCCGGGCCATCGGCGATCCTGAGCGTTCGCTGGCCCGTGTACATACCGGCCAAGGGCGTCCACTGGGACACGCCGGCGGCACCGTGGATCTGGATCGCCTGGTCGATGATCTGGCAGGTGCGCTCCGGAATCATCGCCTTGCACATGTGGACCCATACCCGCGCCTCGCGGTTGCCGAGCACGTCCATCGCCTTGGCCGCCTTCAACACCATGAGGCGCATGGCTTCGATTTCGATCCGCGCCCGGGAGACGATCTCCAGGTTCTTGCCGAGCTGCACCAGCGGTTTGCCGAACGCCTCGCGCGACATCCCCCGGCGCACCATGAGGTCGAGGGCGCGCTCCGCCTGGCCCACCGACCGCATGCAGTGGTGGATGCGGCCGGGACCGAGACGGCCCTGGGAGATTTCGAAGCCGCGACCCTCGCCCAGCAGCATGTTCTCCTTCGGCACCCGGGCGTCGTTGAAGCGCAGATGCATGTGGCCGTGTGGCGCGTCGTCGTGGCCGAACACGGTCATCGGCTCGATGATCTCCACGCCCGGCGTGTCCTTGGGCACGAGAATCTGGGACTGTTGGCGGTGTGGGGGCGCATCCGGATTGGTCTGGACCATGGTGATCATGATCGTGCAGCGGCTGTCGCCGGCCCCGGAGATGTAGAACTTCTCGCCGTTCAACACCCATTCGTCGCCGTCGAGGCGCGCTTGGGTCGCGATCTGCTTGGCGTCGGAGGAAGCGAGGTTGGGTTCGGTCATGGCGTAGGCCGAGCGGATCTCGCCTTCGAGAAGCGGCTTCAACCACTTCTCCTTCTGCTCCGGGGTGCCGTAGCGTTCCAGCACCTCCATGTTGCCGGTGTCCGGCGCGCTGCAGTTCAGGCACTCGGAGGCCAGCGGGTTCTTGCCGAGCTCGGCGGCGATGTAGGCGTAGTCGAGGTTCTTCAAACCCTCCCCGGTCTCCGCGTCGGGCAGGAAGAAGTTCCAAAGGCCGTTCGTCTTGGCCTTGCCCTTGAGGGCGCCGAGGATGTCCTCCTGGCGCGGCGACAGGCTCCAACGGTCCCCATGCTCGAACGCTGCCTCGAAGTAGGCGGGGGTGTTCGGTTCGATTTCCTCGGCGATGAACTTCCGAACCGCCGCATACAGCGGTTCCACTTCCTCGCTCATGACCAGGTTGTTGAGATCCGCTTCGAGATCCGCCCCTACGGCTGCCACCATTGCCTGTCCTATGCTTCGCGGTGATGAAGCGGACCATTGTAGCAGTTCACCCGCACGCGCCCGCCGGGGCGCGCGGCCGCCCTACCACTCAGCAAGGATTTGTCGTACACCCGTGAGGGCCTGGTCCATCACTCTGCGGCAGGCTGTTTTGGTAGCATTCGGCCAGACTTCCAACTTGGCGGATCCTCAATGAAGAAGTACCCGCCGACACCTCGGGAACTGCGGGACTGGATGGACAGCAAGGGGCTTTCCAACAAGGATGTGGCCAAGGCCCTGCGTCTCTCCGATGGACGGGTCGTGCGCTTCTGGACCTCCAATAAGAACCCGCGGCCAATCCCCTACCCCAGCTGGTACACCCTGCGCCACAAGTTCGGCCACAAGTTCGGCCACAAGTTCGGCAAGGGACCCGGACGCAAGCGCGACGAGAAGCGCGCCAAGGAGAGCCAAGGCAAGGCAAAAGCGTAACGCCTACTACCTCCCGCCCCCCCACCCGGACACAGGTTCCACTCCGCCATGACAGCACAGCCCATTGCGCGCGTCGAACGCCCCTTTTCGGTTGACCTCACCCTGCCCGGCAGCAAGTCGATCGCCCTGCGCCACATTCTCATGTCGACCCTGGCCGACGGCCCCACGCGCCTCGTCGGCGTGCCGCGATGCGACGACGTCGACTCGATGTTCGACGCCGTGGGTCGCTTGAGCGTCGACGTCCAGAGGACTGGCAAACACGCACACGTCGTCCCGCCGGCCGAGCCGTTCACCCTCGATGCCGAGCTTGATCTCGGTATGAGCGGCGTCTCGCTCCGGCTGCTGCTTGCCCATGCGGCATTGCGCACGTCGACCACCCGGTTCACGGGGCACCGGCAGCTCCACGACCGACCGAACGCCGACCTCCTCGACGCTCTGCGCGTCATCGGCTGCGAAGTCGAGGACGACGCAGGCCGGCTCCCCATCGTCGTTCGCGGACCGGCAACGCCGGCGCCGGAGACCACCCTCGCGACGGGCGTCAGCAGCCAGTATCTCTCGGCTCTGTTGCTCATGGCACCGTCGCTGCCCCGGGGTCTCAGCATTCACCTGCGCGGCTCGGCGACCAGTGCATCCTACGTGGGTGTCACCCAGGCGGAAATGGCCAGGCGGGGCGTCGGCGTCCGCATCGTCGACCCGTCCACCGTCACCGTGGCGCCCGGGGCCTACCAAGGTGGCGAGGTCGTGATCGAAGGCGATGCCTCCGCGGCCACGTACCACGCCGCGCTCGCGACCCTGCACGGCGGGAGGGTGCATCTCGAGAATCTCGGTGAAGCGACCCGGCAGGGGGACTACGCGTTCCTCGCGCTGTGCGAGCGCATCGGTGCCACGGTGAACCGGAGTGACTCCCGGGTGACCATCGAAGGGCCGCATCGACTCCGGGGACTCGGCGAGGTGAACATGATCGACATGCCCGACGCCGCACCGACGTTGATGGCCATGGCACCCCTGCTCCCGACCACCACGCACATCACGGGCCTCGCCACCCTGCGGGTCAAGGAAACCGACCGCATCGCCTTCGGCGTCGCCGAGTTGCGCAAGGCCGGCGTCGAAGTCGAAGAGTACGACGCCGCGGTCACCGTGCAGCCGTCCGCCGAACTCCGGTCCGTCGACTTCGAGACCTACGAGGACCACCGCCTAGCGATGGCGCTGTCGGTGCTCGCGAGCAAGATCGGCGGCTGCCGCGTTCTCGGCGCGGACTGCGTGTCGAAGACCTACGCAGACTATTGGCAGGACTTCGATGAAATCTACTAACTCGTCGTAATATTCTGATTTAACATATTCTATTGGTCACTGTTGGATGGCGTACCATCGACCCATGCAGACGGTCCTCGTCATCGACGACGATTCGCACATCCGCGATGTCGTCTGCTTCGCGCTTCGGCGAGCCGGCTTCGACGTGGCGGAAGCCGCGGACGGCCAAGCCGGCATGGCGGCCTTCGTACGCGAGCGTCCAGACCTCGTCGTTCTGGACATCCTGATGCCCGGCATGGATGGCCTCGAAGTCTGCCGGGCCATTCGCCGCGAGCCCGTTGACGGCATCGCCAGCGGCGGGCGAAACGTCCCCATCCTGTTTCTGTCGTCCAAGGATGCCGAACTCGACCGCGTTGCCGGTCTCGAAGCGGGGGGCGACGACTACGTCGTCAAACCCTTCAGTCCCCGGGAGTTGACGGCAAGGGTCAAAGCCCATTTCCGCCGCACCGAAGCGTTGGACGAAGCCCCTGCCAGGCAGCTCTCCGTCGGCCCGCTTACCATGGACCTGGACGCTCAAACGGCAAGTATCGACGGTGAGCCCCTCGCCCTTACGCGGACCGAGTTCGGACTGCTGGCGACGCTGGTGCGGCAAGCGGGCAAGGTCTTCGACCGAAGGGCTCTGACCAACGGTGCCTACCAGGGACACCGCGTGGTGAGCGACCGCACCATCGACAGCCACATGCGCCGTCTGCGGGCCAAGCTGCGCGCAGCCGGCGCCGATCCCATCGAGACCGTCCACGGCGTCGGATTTCGTCTCAACATCGCGCCCCAGCCGGACGCCTGACGCCCGCACGCGACGAGCCACGGCGTGTTGCTGCCCTGGATCCGCTTCCGCCTGCGCACGATTCTCATCGTGCTGAGCCTCTTCGTGCTGGTCCTGCCGGTCGTCGGCGTCCAGGCACTACGCCTCTACGAGAGCGCCCTCGTACGCCAGACCGAGTCCGCCCTGATCGCCCAGACCGCGTTCGTCGCCGCGTCGTTCCGCAGTCGGTTCCTCGAAGCCGTGCGCCCGACCGGCGCGGCGGCGGACCTCGAGACCCACAGCCGTCAACTCGTGCATCCCGATGGCTCCGCAGGGGCCAGGCGCCTGGCCGTCCTCGATCTCGCCGATGCGAGGCTGCTGCCTCACTTGCCGGTCGGTGGCACCGAGGCAACGGCCGACGCCGTGGCGGCGAGGGCAGGTCGCGCGCTCACACCGATCCTCGAAGATGTCCAGACCCGGGCCGGTATCTGGGTGACGGATCATCGCGGTGTGGTGGTCGCAGGGGTCGGCGGTGGTCATGGGGCCAACCTGTCCGGTGTGGAGGAAGTCTCCATGGCGCTCGACGGCGAGGCCGCGAGTCGGCTTCGCCGGGCGCCCAACGTCGAGTCGCAGCCCCTTGCCGTCTTGGTACGCGGCAGGGCCGTCGTCGTGTCGGTGACCAACCCCGTTGTCGTCGAGGACCGCGTGATCGGGGCCGTACTGGCCAGCCAACCGCCATCGAGCATTCTCGATGCCCTGCACAGCAAGCGATACCTGCTGCTGCAATCCGTCGCCCTGCTGTTCGCCGTCGTGGTCGCCACCGCGATCTTCACGTCGCGCACCCTCGTGCGCCCCATCCGCCGGCTGGTGGCCGGCACCGAAGGCATCACGCGGGGGGACGCAAGCGAACTCGATACCAAGAGCTACCGCACGATGGAGCTTTCCCAGCTAGCCGCGAGCGTCGCGGAGATGGCCTCCAGTCTGCAGCGTCGCACCGGCTACGTTCGCGATCTCGCCCACAGCATCAGCCACGAGTTCAAGACCCCGCTTGCGGCCATGTCCGGCGCCCTCGAGGTTCTAGCCGACCATTTCGAGCAGATGACACGGGCCGAACGGCAACGTTTCATAGGGAATCTGGCGGGTGATGTCGCCCGCCTCGAATCTCTCACCCGACGGCTACTGGAACTCGCCCACGCCGACATGCGCGACAGGCCCGCCGGGACGTCCTCCGTCGCCGAGGTGACCCGAGCCCTGCTTACCGACATCGAGGTTCGCGCGGGGGGCCGTCCGCAGACCGTGCTGCCCATCGATGCCGAGTCGCTGGGGGCGATTCTCCGGGGTCTCGCGGACAACTCGAGTCAGCATGGCGCCTCGTGGCTGTCGATCGAAGTCGACCGCGACGGGGCCGACATCGTTCTGGACATCGTCGACAACGGCGACGGCGTCAGCAGCGAGAACGCGGACCGGATCTTCGAGCCGTTCTTCACGACGCGGCGAGAACAAGGCGGCACCGGTCTGGGGCTTGCGATCATCGGCGCGCTGCTGGCCAACGCCGGCGGCACGATCACGTACCGATCACCTGGCGAGGACGGCGCCAACGCCTCGGGGGCGGCCTTCCGGATCCGGCTTCCCGCTCAATAGCCGAGTTGTTTGTCGACCACTCCATCGAGCGGCTCGCCGCGCCTCAGCTTGCCGAGGTTGCCGATGAAACGGTCGAGATTGCGCGCCGTGCGGAACTGGCTGGCGCCGGCGGTGTGCGGCGACATGACCACCTGCGGCAACCCCCACAGGCGACTGTCCGGCGGCAGCGGCTCGCGCGGCGCGACATCGAGCGCGGCACCGCGGATGGCGCCCGACACCAACGCCTGCACGAGATCCTCCTCGACCATCACTTCGCCGCGAGTGACGTTGACGAGGATCGCGTTGGCTCGCATCCGCTGGAAGGCTTCGGCATCGAACAGGCCTCGCGTTTCCGGCGTCAGTGGGCAACAGACGGCCAATACGTCTGCGACCGACAGCAGCTCGTCGAAGCCTTCGGGGCCCAGGACCCCGTCGACTTCCGGCGATGCGGGAACCGGGTCGCGGTCAAGGGCCACGACATCCATTCCGAACGCCGCCGCACGCCGCGCCACGGCTCGGCCGGTGCCCCCGAATCCGAATACGCCCATGGTCGAGCCCGTCAACTCGATCTCCTTGGCGCGCAACTCCCGGCGATGGTTCCAGGCATCGGCACCGAGCTGCGCCGCCGCCGCCAGCTGCCTCGTCAGCATGAGCAGCAGGCCGAATGCATGGTCCGCGAGATGCTCGCCCACCAACCCCTTCTCGCAGGTGAGAATGACCTCGCTCTGCTTGAACTCGTCGAACAGGTACGCATCCACACCGGAAGCGATCGCGTGAACCCAGCGTAGCTTCTCCGCGGCGGCGAACGTTCGCGGCGAAACGGTACCCAGAACGACCTCGGCGTCGACGACCTCGTCAAGCACCGACTCGCCTTCGGCCAAGACCACGTCGGCCCCTGCGCCGGCCCGTCGGATACGGACGATGTCGTCGCCGCAGACGTCCCCCAGCGTCAGGCCAGGCGTTATTAGTACTTTCATGGACTCTCCGGACCGCTGTGTGAGGGCGGCTTTGCTCCTCCGCGTGGTAGGCGGCTTTGCTCCTCCGCGTGGTAAAGGGTAGCGTTGTCGCCTCGGCCATGTCATTGGGGGACGCATGCGCAACGGATTTCGCGTCATCGACACCGACGCCCACCAGATGGAACCGCCGCGCATGTGGGCGGAGCACATCGACGCCGAGTTCGGCGACCGCGCACCGCGGATCGGGGACATGGGCAACGGCCGCGTGGGTATGTGCGTCGAGGGCTCGCCCATCACCAAACAGACCGGCAACTACCCGATGCATTCCGAGGAATTTCTACAGGCGGCGGCGCGGGGAATGGAGAAGCACGAGAAGACGCGTGCCACCGGATTCCGCGCCGAGGCGCGCATCGAGGACATGGACCGCCACGGCGTCGATGCCCAGGTTCTCTATCCGACCGTCGGTGGACAGATACTCGGCAAGGAGTTCGACGATCCGGAACTCCTCGCGGCGGTGTGCCGGGCATACAACGATTGGAGCCTCGAATACTGCGGTCATGCGCCCGATCGCCTGCGAATGGCCGCCATGGTGCCGATGCAGGCACCGGATCTGGCGGTGGAGGAGGTCCGGCGCACCGCCGCAAAAGGCGCGGCCGGCTTCTACGTACGTCCCAACCCCGTGTGCGGCCGCGCCCTGCATCACGACGACAACGACGTGGTGTGGAGCACGATCGAGGAACTCGGACTGCCGGTGTGCATCCACGACTCGGGGTCGCCCTATATGCCCTCCTTCGGCGAACGCATGGAGACCCACACCTCCGGGCACATCCTTTCTCACCCGTTCGAGGCCATGGCGGCGATGACCAGCCTGATCTGGTTCGGGGTGATCGAACGCCACCCCAAGCTGCGCATCGTCCACGTCGAGGCCGACAGCGGCTGGCTTCCCTACTGGCTGCAGCGCATGGAGCAGCACTTCGACTTCTCCGGCAACGCCGAACACCCGTGGCTGAAGCGCCGTCCCACCGAGTACTTCAAGTCGAACTTCCTCGTGTCGTGCCGCGGCGACGAGATGACCCTACCGGCCGTCTGCGAACTCGTCGGCGACGACTACGTCGCTTTCAACACGGACTACCCCCATCCCGACGGCACCTGGCCCACCGGCCTCGCCGATCTGGAGCAGCAGCCGCTGGCCAGCGACAGCATCCGCAAGATCTTCTGGGACAACGCCGCACCGGTGTTCGGCATCGCGTAGCAATCACGGCCTAGTGAACTCCACGGGGCTGGTAGCACCGACCGTCGTAGCTCTCGAAGAAGTCGCCCAGCAGCGGGTGGGCGACCTGGCTCCGGTCGTCACAGTCGCCGAGGTGTCGTTCCGCCACGTAGGTTGTGTGCGTGGCACCGTCGACCAGCACGTGGTACCAGGGCCGGTCCTTCGGTGGACGCGAGAGCGCGACCTGCTCGTACCACTCCTCGGATAGCGAGAACTCCGCATCCACGCCGAAGATCACGCCTCGATAGCCGGCTTTGCGATGGTGGATGATCTGCCCCACCGCGAACTTGACGCCCATCGGCCGCTTACGACTGCCGGGCCAGAAGTTCGGGCAGCATTCTCTGGACCGTGTCGACCACGGCCTGGGTGCGTGCGTCGACCTCGAGATTGACGCGGTCGCCAACCTCGACCTCGGCGAAGTTCGTGCGCGCCAGCGTCTCCGGGATGAGGCTTACCGTGATGGTGCCGCTGTCCCGGTCGATGTCGGCGATCGTCAGGCTCGCCCCGTTGAGGGCGACGAAGCCCTTGGCGGTGAGATAGCGCATCCAGTGGTCAGGCACGCCGGCAGTGATGCGCCGATGATCCGGTTCGGCCAGGACCTGCGTGACCGAGACCGTCGAGGCGATGTGACCCGAGAGGATGTGGCCACCGACCTCGTCTCCGACCCGGAAGGACCGCTCGACGTTGACCGTCGAACCCACGTCCAGTCCTCCAAGGTTCGTGCTGTCCAGCGTCTCGCGGACAAGATCGAAACGCACGTCGCCAGCCGTGATGTCGACGGCGGTCACACAGCAGCCGTTCACCGCCACGGACCCGCCGGCCTGGAGACCGTCGGCGAAGTCACCGAGACCGACGGTCAGCGCGGCGGATTCCCCGCGGCGCTCAAGTCCGATGACTGGACGTACGCCCTGGACGATGCCGGTGAATATCGCGGCGATCCAACGTGTTCAACGACTCAGCCGCCGGCCCGGGCCAGTTCCTCGAGGCGTTTGCTCTCGCCGTCGATGTACTTGATCCAGTCGCCGGACATCCGCTCGAGGCGGCTCTCTCTTTCCCTACGGGCCTGACCGCGCACGTCCACGAAAGTCCTGCGCGCGTCATCCAGTTCGTCGAGATAGAACTGGCAGCTCGCGAGGGTGATCTTGGTGCGCAACACGTTCATGAGGCCACCCTTGTCCAACGCCTGCTTGGCGGCCCGTTCGCAGTCCGCGAAGGCGTCCTTGTCCAGGTACAGCGTCGACAGCAGGTCGAAGATCTTGCCGTCCTCCGCCAGCTTGGCCGCCTCTTCGAAGACCGCGATCGCCTCGTCGATCTCTTCCGCCGAGACGAGGGCTTGGCCCTCCAGCTTGAGGGTGTCCAGCGACCTCTCGACGATGCCCTCGTCGATCCCCCGTTTCACGTACGTCGCCGCCCGATACGGAACCTCGTTCTGCAGGAGCAGCGAACCGTACGAGCGGACATCGCTCTGCTTGGTCAGGAAGCCGCCCACATGCGCCGCCTCGAGCACGAGGAGTTGTTGTCGGAGATCCTCCAACTCGCCGTAGATGGCGGCGAGGGTTATCCAGTAGTCGCGCTTCGGGTATTCGTTGACCAGGATCTCGAGAATCTCGATGCAGCGGTCCCAGTTTTCCTGGCCGTAGTGCAACGATTGGAGCATGGACCACCACTGTTCCTTGACGACACTGCCCCGCTCCCGGGTCAGCCGAATGGCGACCTCCAGGTACTCGATGCTCTTCGGGTGGTCGTCGAGCTGGTAGTACACCTGGGAGAGGAAGTGGTGGACATCCGCGCCCACCCTGTCGTTCTTCGCCATCCAGTCGGCCATCATCGACAGCGTTCGGTTGTAGTACTCCGCCGCACGCGACTCGTCGGTGGCGCTCATGCCCTGCATGAAATAGAGCTTGGCAAGCTGGTACATCGTGCTCAGTTCCAGACCCTCGCTGATCTCGGGAACCTGGGCGACCACCTGCTCGTAGTGGTGGATTGTCATGTCCGGCCGCTCCAACTCCCAATAGACGAAGGCCAGCATGTTGTGGACCTGGGCGAGCTCGTTGCCGTTGTAGCGGCTCCGGCGTCCTTCGCGTGGCAGCATCTCCTCGAGTAGTGCACGGGCAGCGTCGAAGTCCGGCTTGGTGCCCTTCTCCTCGTCGCCCCTGACCAGCTCCTCGGCCTGCTGAAGCCTTTTGTGCGTGGTGGGCTGGATATGCGGGATTCGGCGGGCCTTCTTGCTCGCCTCCTCGGCGAGCGCCTGCGACGGCCCGAGGGCATCGAATATGCCACCGGGCGTCGCGCCGATGAGCAGAACCGTCGCCAGAAGGGCAGTCCACGTGTGGATTCGTGGTTTCATGGTCTCCCCCTATTCGTCCTGCATCTCGAAAATGATCTTGTTCAGCACGCCGGTGACCTCCACCGGCGTGCCGTCAACCACCTTCGGCTTGTACTTGAACTTCAGTGCCGCGGTGATCGCCGCGCGCTCGAAGAAGCCGGGCGGCTTCGCCTCGACCACGATCGGATCGCGTACGGCACCGGTGGTGGTGACGGTGAGTGAGAGCAGCACGGAGCCCTCGATATTCCTCATCAGCGCGCGCCGAGGGTAGATCGGCGCGACCTTGACGATCGGGAGGTACTCGCCGTCCCCCGAGAAATCGCCGATCCCGCTGGCGTCGACGTCCACATTGACCTCGACGGGCTTGATCTCCGCACCGATGGTGTCGGTGGAACTGATGATCGGTTTCGGCTGGTTCGGCGGCGGTTCGTCCGGCGGCGGCGGCGGATCGGGCTTGCGCTTCTTGACCACGACCTCGCGATCCTGCTCGAGGCGCACGAAGTCGAGCACCTCGCCCTGGATCCCGGAGTCCTGTGCAGGTCTCGGATCCGCGATCACCGCGCGCATCAACATCAACAGGGCGAACGTCGCCACCGCGCCCAGCACGATGGCTATTGAATACCTAAGCACCATGGTGGATTCCTCCTAAGGCCTCGATTGCGGGGTGCGCATGGAATCTGCTTCCCTTGGGGCTCCCGTCAATCCTTTTCGGTGGAAATGGCAACCTGGGTGATCTTCGCCCCCTGGGCTGCGTCCAATACGGCCTTGAGTTTCTCGAACTTGGCTTCGCGATCCGCCTGGATCACGAGTCCACCCTTGGGATTTTCCGCGTGCAGGCGCTCGATCTGTGCACGAACGCCCGTCGGTTCAATCCTCTTCTTGTCGATCCAGATCGTGCCGGCGGCGTCGATGGCCACCAGCACGCTGACCGTGGGTTTCTGTATGTCGGTCTCCGCGTCCGGACGCCGCACCGTGGCACCCGGCTGCTTGATGAATGTCGCGGTGACGATGAAGAAGATCAACATGATGAACACGACGTCGAGCATCGGCGTCAGGTTGATGTCCGAGTCTTCGTCCCGGCTTGCGAATCGTCCGCTCTGTGGCATGCCGAACCTCTCCCTCGCTAATGATCCATGGTCAGGCGGTCCTGGATGTGCTCCGTCTCATAGAGGATCCGCCGACGCAGGAACGTGGTGCCGAAGATCCCCGACAGCGAAGCGATCATCCCGGACATCGTCGGAATCGTGGCCTGCGAGACGCCGGCCGCCATGGAGCGCGCATTGCCACCCTGCGTGGCCATGGCATCGAACACCGCGATCATTCCGGTGACGGTGCCGAGCAGCCCTAGGAGCGGACAGATCGCGACGCAGGTGAGGATGATCGGATAGCTACCGGTGATCCGTTCCCGCGTTTGCGAAATCAGCGCGTCGCGGATCACATGTGCCGACCAGGAGCGTCTCTCGGGGCGCGATTCCCATTGCTCGGTGACCGTGTGAAGCACCGCGCGGTGCTCGGACCGGAAATACCACATGCGCTCGAACAACAGCGACCACATGAGGAACGTCGTCAACGCGATCAGGTAGAGCACGTTGCCGCCCTGGGCGAAGAACCCCGACAGGGCGATGTACGCGTCGTAGATCATCCTTTCCGGGCCTCCTAGGCCTGTTCAGGCTCCGGGACCGCCTCGCCCGACTCCTCCGCGTGCTGGGCGACGATACCCGCCGACTGCTCGTCGAGGATGTGGATGATCGAACGACTGCGCTGGTTGACGATGGCATGCAGCAGCGTCGTCGGAATGGCCACGCACAACCCGAGCACGGTGGTCATCAACGCCGTCGATATACCACTGGCCATGGTCTTCGGATCCCCGGCGCCGAACAACGTGATCGACTGGAAGGTCTCGATCATGCCGATCACGGTACCGAGCAGGCCCATCAGCGGCGCGACGATGGAAATCACCTGAATGATGGCGATGTTCCGGGTCAGCGCCGGCATCTCGCCCAGGACGCCCTCGCCGAGTTTGAGCTCGAGCGTCTCGGTATCCACGTCGCGGTTCTCGTCGTAGACCTTGATCACCCGACCGAGCGGATTGTCCTCGCTCGGAGCCTCGGGCTGGGTGCGCTGGCGGTTCACCTTGCCGCCGACGAGGGTCAACGTGATGAGCCGCTCGATCGCGAGCAGCACGCCAATGATGCCGACCAGGATGATGATCGATCCCGGATAGTCGCCCTGGCCGTCGCAGAACGGCAGGTAGCAGTTGCCGGAGGCGATGCCGCCGAACGGCGTGCCGACCATTTCCCCCAACGTGGCCTTCTGGATGAGCAGCCGCGTCAGGCTGCCCCGGGTGGGGTCGACGGCAAAGGACACGAGGTCGCCGGGGTCCGCCTCGAAGAGGTTCTCCGCGGTATTCGCGAACTGTGCCTCCGGCTGCCTGCCGAGCTGGACCAGACGATCCAGATCCCAGTCGTAGTTGAGATAGCCCTCCTCGCTGATCACCGCGAACGAGCCTACCCGTATCACCTCCGTGTCGACCTGGTCGCCATCGTGTTGGTCCACAGGGGCCGTGAACCGGGTCACCTTGCCCGATTCCGTGGCCTCGCGCTGAAGGTGCTCCCAGAGTTCCTCCATCTCGTCGATCGTCGCCAACTGGGTCGCACTACCCATCTTCGCGGCCAACGCGCCGAGCCACTCACCGCGGCCCGGATACTCAAGGCTGACTACCGACTCGTCGAAGTGGCTGCGCGTGTCGCCGGCGACCTGCTGGAGCACGCCGAACAGTTCACGCAGCTTGCCTAGACGTTGGTTGTACTGGTCCTGCAGCTCGCCGATCAAGCGTTCGTTCTCTCGATACTGGGTATCGAGGCGCTCGCCGCGCAAGCGCTCCTGCCGCCGCTCCTCCTTGGCCTGGTCGAGCATCTGCGACTGGCGGTCCCGGGCGGCGCGAAACTCGTTCTCCCGGCGGATGTTCTCCTGGTTCTCGACGACCCGGCGTTCTTCGACGTTCTTCAGCAGATCGTCGAGCGTGTTCGCCTCGACCACCTCCAAGGCGTCTTCCACCCCGAGCTCTTCCTGAGCGAAGCCCGGCGCGGCGAGCAGCCCGCCAAGCGCGACGATCGCGAGTCCGCTGGTCCGGTTCATGCGTGTGCGGTTCATCGCTAGCCCTCCACCAGGATCGGTACCGGCAGGAGGTTCTTGCCCGCCTGCTGCTTGGCCATGCGGATTCCCGTTCGCACGGCCGCCTTGAAGCTGTCGTCAAGCACTTTCCAGCTCCTGTCCTGCTTGTCCCAGAAGCCCGTCTCCGCACCATCCGAGGTCTGGTAGACCAGGGCCACCCGACCCACGTGGAGAATTTCCACCACGCGCTGTACGCCATCCACTTCGATGGTGCCGGTGTAGGCGTTCATCGTCCGGCCAAGTTCATTCTCGATCTGGTAGGCGAGTAGTACCTGGGCGAACTGCTCGGAGACCGCCACGTCCGCGCGGTCGAGAATGTCGCGCAGGTTCTCCACCCGCTTCATCCGCTCCTCCACGTAGATGGGCATGTCCTTGGCGATGAACTGCTCGAGGCCGATCAGCATCCGCTCCATGAGAGGCACGACGTCGCGTTGAAGGCCCGCGATGTTCCCCATGGAGTTGTTGAGTTCCGCCATCTCGCGCTCTTGTCCGGAAATCCGCCGCGACATTTGACGGTTGTAGACCTTGAGCCCGTCGATCTCCTTGAGCACCGTCTTGTACTCGGAGTAGAGACCGCGCGTCTCCTTGTTCAGCTCCTCCACCTTCGCCTGCGAGGCCTTGGCCTGCTGGTTGATGCGGTCCGCCGCCTCGTAGATGTCCGCAAGCGTGGTCGCTCCGGCGTACAACGAGCCGGTCGCGACGCAAACGGCGAAGGCCGTGGTCACCAGGCGTTTCATTGAGCAGTGATTCATACCCTATACCCTGTCTTTTCCCTAGTCAGTCCCACCAAAACCCAACACCGGTTTCGGGTCGAGGTTCGTCAGCGAACCAAGTGCGGCGGTTGAGTGAGGCGTTTCGCACCCAGTCGACCCTCCGCGGACTGCCTGCTGTACTAGTTGTTGTGTCAGCTACCGCGAGGCGAGCCGTCCTGTCGTGCCGCGAGAGGCCGCCAACGGCGGTCACCCGGAACACCTGGGGGTTACCCCACCCCTCATTCACGCTCGAAGCATCAACAAACGACTTGGATATGTCAACATCCGAATCATGACGACGAGCTGACGCACCGTTCGGTGGCGCAACGGGCTCTACGCCGCGTCTCACAAGGTCGGGAGACCCTCAGGCTGCGGCGCCACCGCAGGAGTTTTCGCGCCAGCGAAACTGCCAACGCGCCCGCCAGGGCGCGCGCTATCCGAGGTGGTCTCGGAACAGACCGAGCGTCCGTTCACGCGCCTGCGCCGCGGACTCGGCGTGGTAGCTCCCCCGATGGTCGCAGTTGAAGCCGTGGTCCGCGGGATAGACATGCACCGGGACGTCCGGCAGCGCGCCCTGGATGCGATCCACGTCGGCCATGGGGATGTGCGCGTCCTGTTCGCCGAAGTGCATGATCACCGGACATCGGGGTGCCGCGTCCAGCGCCGCGGCGATGCCGCCGCCATAGTAGGCCGAGACGCAGCCGATGCCGTCGAGGTGACAGGCGGACAGCCACGCCATGAGGCCGCCGTAGCAGTAGCCCACGACCCCTACCTTGCCGTACTTGCCCGCCTCCTCCACCGTCGCCTGGAGGTCGCGCAGGGTCTGCTCGCGCTCCAACCGGGCGAACGCTAGATCCCGTCCCCGGCTCATCCCTTCCGCGTCGTAGCCGAGCTCGACACCCCGCTCCGCGCGGTCGAACAACGCCGGCGCCAAAGCGGCGTATCCCGCGGCCGCAAAGCCGTCGGCGACCTCGCGGATGTGCGCGTTGACGCCGAAGATCTCCTGGATCACCACCACGCCGCCTTTCGGATCACCATCGGGCAGCGCCTCGTAAACGCCGAAGGCGTATCCATCCGCGGCGCGAAGCTGTCGTTGTGCCATCCGATTCCCCAACCATTGAGTTCTGCCAGACAAGTGCCCAAGCGTAATCCGGGAGCATCGCGATCATCAAACTGTCATAATCCACCGATACGTTGTTCGCGGTGCGTTGTCGCCGGTAGATCGACCTCCATGGAACAAATGCTCCGTTTGTTGCTTGGCTGTCCGCGGCGTCTCGCAGCCGGGAGAATTCGCCCAGCGAATTCTCGGGGCGACCGCAGAGCGGTCGCGTCCTCCATGGAACAAGCGCCGGTCGCCGAATGAGTTCGAACCACGTACTGCTCGTCGAGGACGAGCCCGACATCAGGGAGATGCTGACGTTCTCGCTGGAACGCGCCGGGCTCAAGGTCGTCGGCGTCGAGAGTGCCGAGCAGGCGCTATCCGTCCTCGACGGGCCGGCCCCGGGAATCGTCATCATCGACTGGATGCTCCCGGGCATGAGCGGCATCGACTTGGCGCGGCAGCTCCGCCGCGACGCCCTCACCAGCGACCTGCCGCTGCTCATGCTGACGGCGCGCGGTGAAGAGTCGGACAAGCTTAAGAGCTTCGATGCGGGGATCGACGACTACGTCACCAAGCCGTTCTCACCCAAGGAGCTAATCGCCCGCGTCAAGGCTCTGCTCAGGCGCAGCGGCGACCCGGACGACGGCCTGTTGTCGGTCGGCCGGTTGACCTTGGACACGCGCGGCCACCGGGTCAGCGTCGGCGACGATCCCGTACACGTCGGACCCACCGAGTTCCGCCTCCTGGAGCTGCTGATGCGCAATCCCAACCGCGCTTTTGATCGCACCCAGTTGCTCGATCGCGTGTGGGGCCGGAACGTCTACGTCGAGGAGCGCACGGTGGATGTGCACGTACTTCGTCTGCGCAAGGCGCTGATGCCGTTCGGCATGGACAGGCTCGTCGAGACCGTCCGCGGGATCGGCTATCGGCTGTCCAGCGCCGCCCCACCCAACCCCTGACCCTCCGCCATGGCATCCGGAGTCAACCTGCTACGCCTCCTCGGCACCTTGCTCGGTGCCGGCGTCGGGCTGGTCGCCACCGGAGCCATTGGTTGGGCGGTCGCGGCGGGACTCGCCGTCTGGATCGCCTGGGGAGCGGTCGAGTTCCGCTCGTTCGAACGCTGGTCGCGGTCGCCGTTGCGCAAACCCCGGCAGTGGTCCACGCGCTGGCATGTCGTCGCCGCGCGGCTCGCCCATTCGCTGACCGCGTCCCGGGGCCGCTCTCGGCGTCTTGTCGAGGAACTGCGCTGGCTGCAACGCACCCTCGATACGATTCCGGACGGTTGGATCGTGCTGCAGGCCACCGGCGTCGTCGAGGCCGCCAACCAGAGCGCCACCGAGCTGCTCGGTATCTCCCATCGACTGCGGCGCAACCTGATCGATCTCACCCGGGACCCGTCCATCGTCGCGCTGATCGAAGGCGACGTCGAAGGCGGCATCGTCGAGGTGGCTTCGCCGGTGGACGAGTCCCGCCGCCTGGAACTCCGCCACCTGCACGTCGAGGACGACCGTTCGATCATTCTCATCCGCGATGTCACCACCCTGGACCGGCTGCTGACCATGCGTCAGGACTTCATCGCCAATGTGTCGCACGAGCTCAGGACCCCGCTGACCGTGGTCATGGGCTACCTGGAGACCCTGGAGAACGAGAAGGTCGACAAGAAGACCCTGCGCTCGATTCTCGGCAAGCTGCGGCCGCCGGCGGATCGCATGAAGGCGCTCGTCGAGGATCTGCTGACCCTCACGCGGCTGGAGTCCTCGCCGACGCCCGGCGAGGACAACTTGGAGCTGGTCAACGTGCCCGCGATGCTGGAGTCGGTGGTCAACGAGGCCCGCCAACTCGCCAGCAAGAAGCACCGCATCGTGCTCGATGCCGAACCGGGCCTGGTCGCATCCGGGGTGCCGCCCGAATTGCACAGCGCCTTCATGAACCTGGTGACCAACGCCGTCCTCTACAGCCCGGACGGCGGTACCGTGTCCATGCGTTGGCAACGGCGAGGCGCATCGGCGCGCTTCGAGGTCGAGGATCACGGTCGGGGAATCCCCCCCGAGCACATTCCACGGCTGACGGAGCGCTTCTTCCGCATCGACGTGGGCAAGCGCGCCCGCGGCGGCACGGGTCTCGGTCTCGCCATCGTCAAACACGTGCTGCGCCGCCACGGCTCGCAACTGCACATCGAAAGCGAACTCGGCAAAGGCAGCCGGTTCTACTTCGAGTTGCCGGCAGTCGCTTCGCCCCGTGCTCGGCCAGGTCTCCGTCACGATGACGCCGCCGAGCAGGACCAGGTGAAGGCAACAGGCGCGCTGCCGACCCCATTGCCGTAACGCCGCGGCCACACGTCGCATCCCGTACAAACCAGGACGCGCCGACACGGCCGCCGGCAACCCACGGCGCTACAATACGCTTAAGGCTACCGCGCGTCCGCGATGCGACTGCGAAGCCAGACTGCGAGTCGTCCCACGGGAGAATCCATGGCCGCCAAGATCCTCGATGGCAACGCCATCGCCCGGCGGCTGCGCCAGCGCATCGCCGAACGCGTCAAGCAACGCGCCGCTCGCGGTCTGCCGCCACCGGGGCTCGCGGTACTCTTGGTGGGTGACGATCCAGGGTCCCAGATCTACGTACGCCTGAAGCGCAAGGACTGCCGCGAGGTCGGCTTCGCGGAGGACGCCTGGCATCTGCCGTCGAGTATTACCGAGGCCGAGTTGATCGACCTTGTCCAGCAGCTCAACGCCGACCCGACGTTCAACGGCATTCTCGTGCAGTTGCCCCTGCCGCCGCACATCGACCCCGTACGCGTCACCGAGAGCGTGGCCGCGGACAAGGATGTCGATGGCGTGCATCCCTACAACATGGGTCGGCTGGTGCTCCGCGAACCGTCCATCCGCCCCTGCACGTCGAAGGCGGTCATGTGGCTGCTTGAACAGACCGGTGTTCCCCTGCGTGGGCTGCACGCCACGGTAATCGGCGCTTCGAATCACGTCGGTCGGCCCATGGGTCTCGAACTTCTGCTCGTCGGTTGCACGGTCACCACAGTGCATCGCTTCTCGCACCATGCCCGTGAAGACGTCGCGCGCTCCGACATCGTCGTCTCGGCGACCGGCAAGGCTGGTCTCGTCGGCGCCGATTGGGTAAAGCCGGGTGCCGTGGTGATCGATGTGGGAATCGTCGCCCAGGCCGACGGCAAGGTGCGCGGCGACGTGCGCTTCGACGAGGTCGTCGACCGCGCCGGTTGGATCACCCGGGTACCCGGTGGCGTCGGGCCCATGACGCGGGTGGCGCTGCTCGACAATACCCTGCGGGCAGCCGAACTCGCCAAGCCGTGAGTGTGCTGCCGCTCAAATGCGTTGACGGGACACTAGGGAGACAATACGTGAGCGCGCTGTTCATCTCGGACCTGCACATCGACGAGACGCGTCCGAGGGTGCTCGCCGGTCTCGAGCGGTTGATCGACACCGACACGCCGAATGTGGACATGCTGGTCATCCTCGGCGACCTCGTCGAGGTGTGGGTCGGCGATGACGACGACGGCGCCGTCGCCGATACGGTTCGCCGCGTGCTCTCGACGGCGGCCGAGCGCTGTGCGGTCTGTGTCATGCACGGCAACCGCGACTTTCTCCTCGGCGAACAGTTCGCCACCGACACCGGCGTCACCCTGCTCGACGATCCCACGGTGATCGACATCGACGGTCAGCCGGTGCTGGCCACCCACGGCGATGCCTACTGCACGCGCGACACGGCGTACCAGCGTCTGCGGGCCACGTTCCGATCATCCGCCTGGCAGAGCGCGGTGCTGGCGTCGAGCCTCGACGAACGGCGCGCTTTGGCGGCCTCGCTCCGCGCCCAGAGCGCGAGCGCCAACGAGAACAAGGCCGACAACATCATGGATGTCACGCCGGAGGCCGTGGTAGACGCCCTCGACCAGGCCGGAACCTCGTTGATGGTCCACGGCCACACCCACCGACCCGGTATCCATGACATAGGCGACGGACGCCGGCGTGTCGTGCTCGGCGATTGGGACCGCTGCGGATGGAAACTACGGTTCGACCGGGGAGACCTTGCGCTGTCGTGTTTCCCGCTTCCAAACTAATGCTCCATCTCAGTGGACAAAGTTCCGTAGGAGCGACTGCGGGTGACGGGCGGGGACAAGCCCCGCCCCTACGGGGACTCTGTTCAATCGTCGAGAACGGGCGGGGACAAGCCCCGCCCCTACGGGGACTTCAAGTCAACGTCTTGAAGCTGGCCTCGTAGTGGGCGCGGGACCGGGCATAGAACTCGGTATCGATCTGCCGGGCCACGTCGGGACTGGGAACACCGGGGCGCCGGGCTTCGAGACCTAGCTCGTCAAGCGGCAGCGGGCGGACCCGCAACACCTGGAAGGCCAGTATCTCGGCCGGCATCACCTCGGCGTCCGCGATGGTCAGCCGGCCCCCGACCCGCCGCAGCCGGTCCTCGTCGACGACCACGAGAGCCGTGCGGACGCTGTCGGCAAGCAGGCCGTTAAGGCGTGCCCACACCAGTTCACGCTGTTTCTCCTGGTAGCCGTTCCAGCCGACGATCTCGTGGGCGTAGCGCTTGCAGCCGCGGCATACCAAGTCGCCGTAGGTCGTCGAGCAGACCCCCACGCAGGGTGTCCGACGCATCGGCCGCCGGCGTCCCAGACTCCCCATAAAACCTTCCGCCGTCGCCCGCTCACCGTCGACGGCGGGGTCGCCGCCGCCGTGCGCGTCGTCAGGCATGGTTGTGCAGTTCAATCACCGAGGCATCGGCGAATTGCTCGCCGTGTTCGGCTTCCCGGTCCCGTTTCATGTTGTCGCTGCGCAGACGCGACAGGTGTTCCAGGTAGTCGCCGTCGATGTCGCCGGTGATGTACTTGCCGTCGAACACCGAGCAGTCGAAGCGCTTGAGATTCGGATTGCCCTCGGCGGCCGCGGCCACCAGATCGTCAAGGGACTGGTAGACCAGCCAGTCGACGCCGATCGTCTCGGCGATCTCCTCCGGCTCCCGCCCGTAGGCGACGAACTCGTGTGCCGCCGGCATGTCGATGCCGTAGACGTTCGGATAGCGCACCGGTGGTGCCGCCACGGCCATGAACACCTTGCGTGCCCCCGCACGGCGCGCCTGGCGGACGATCTCACCCGTGGTCGTGCCACGCACGATGGAGTCCTCCACCAACAGGACGTTCTTGCCCTGGAACTCCAACTCGATGGCATTGAGCTTCCGCTGCACGGACTTGGCCCGTTGGGTCTGGCCCGGCATGATGAAGGTGCGCCCGATGTAGCGGTTCTTGACGAACCCCTCGCGGAACTTCACGCCTAGCGCGTAGGCCAACGGGATCGCCGATGTGCGGCTCGACTCCGGTATGGGAACGACGACGTCGATGTCGTGTTTGCCGTCGGGATAGAGTTCGAGAATGCGCTTGGCGAGCCTTTCGCCCATCCTGAGCCGCGCCTTGTAGACCGAGATTTCGTCCATGATGGAGTCTTCCCGGGCGAGGTAGACCAGTTCGAAGATGCACGGCGTCGGCGGGGCGGGCGGGGCGCAACGCTTGGTGGTGTATTCGCCGTTGGGCTCGATGTAGATGGCTTCCCCCGGCCGGATGTCGCGTTCGAAGTCGAAGCCGAGGATGTCGATGGCATTGCTCTCGGAGGCCACCATGACCTCGCGACCGGCACTCGTGTGCTTGACACCGAAACCGAGCGGCCGGATGCCGTGGGGATCGCGAAACGCGACGACCCCGCGGCCGTTGATCATCACCACCACGGCATAGGCGCCACGACAGCGCCGATGCACACCCGCCACGGCGGCGAAGATGTGCTCCGCGGTGGGTTCGTAGGCGCCGATCTTCTGCAGCTCGTGGGCGAAGACGTTGAGCAGCACCTCGGAATCCGAACTGGTGTTTACGTGCCGCAGACCGGCCCGGAACACGTCACCCTCCAAGCGCCGCGAATTGGTCAGGTTGCCGTTGTGGGCGAGACTCAGACCGTAGGGCGCGTTGACGTACATCGGTTGCGCCTCGGCGGCACTCGAGGTGCCGGCCGTCGGATAGCGGACGTGGCCGATGCCCATCGCACCGCGCAGACGGCGCATGTGCCGTTCCTCGAACACGTCCCGGACGAGTCCGTTGCCCTTGCGCAGGTTCAGCCGGGCGTCGGCGTCCCAGGTGACGATGCCTGCCGAGTCCTGCCCCCTGTGCTGGAGTGCCAACAGCGCATCGTAGATCTGTTGATTCACCGCCGAATGGCTGACGAGGCCGACGACACCACACATTGCTATACGGGCTCCAAGGGCGTTTCGGGGCTACCCATGACGGCAGCCATGATCTGATTGAAAGCTCCCACAAGCTCCTCTTCGAAGCTCAGCAGCACGGGCGCGAGTCTCGACGTCTGCCACCATTCGCGCGTCTCGACAAACGGCCGCAGCATGATCAGGGCGACGAGCACGATCAAGGCTCCGCGAGCGGTTCCAAACACTAGCCCCAGCGTTCGGTCGGTGCCGCTCAAACCCGTCGAGTCCACCAACCGTCCGACGACGCGCTGCACGATGGCGCCGCACACTACCACGACAAGGAAGACGGTGGTGAATCCGACCGCCGTCTGCAGTCCGGTACCCACCTCGAGTCCCAGCAGCGCCCCGACCGGTCGCGCGAACGCTCTGCCCGCCAGCAGTGCCGCAGCCCAGATCACCAAGGACAGAACCTCGCGCAGAAAACCCCGCATCAAGCCGAACACGGCCGAGACGACGACGACTGCGCCCATGACGATGTCGGCGACGGCAAAGTCCCCCACCACTAGAGGCTGAACCTCATGATGACCGACCCCAGCGCATAGCGTTCGTCGAGTTCGGCTTTTAGCTTGACGGCATCGTCCTGATCGATCAGCGGCCCGACCGCAACCCGCGTCGCGCGCTCGCCGTCCTGCTTGATGTTCGACAGGAACGCCTGGTAGCCATCGCCACGCAACCGGTCGCGCAACTTGGTGGCGTTCTCTTCCTGGGAGAAGCTCGCCAATTGCACCGCCCACTTGAGATCGTCGGCGACATTGCCGTCGTCCAGCAACAGCACCGGCTCGCCGAGACGGGTCTCCGTCGTGGTGTCATAGCCGTCCTCGTCGATGGCCTCGAGGAGTTCGTCGCGCACCGCGACGACCGGAGCGAAATCAGGGGCCGGCTGGGTGTCCCGCTCGACCTGGAAGTCCACCGCCGGCAGGGCTTCGAGCTGCATCGATTCGACGCCGTCGCCGTCGAGCACCATCGGCAGGACGACGGCCGCCACGGCGACGAGGAATACAAGCCCCGTCAGGCGGTAGCGGGTTCGGTCTGTCAGCACGTTGAAGGACTGAGTTTCAAACGGATCCGAGCCGTGCCACGACGTGGACGTATCAAGGCGAAATCATACCACGCGCCTTCCCACGCGCAATTTTCGACCAGGCCTGCAGGGCGACATCCCGACGCGATCATCGATGCTCCTGGTCGTCAGCGCCGCCACGAAGCGTTGGCGTCCTCAATCAACGCCGTCGAGGCCGAGGCGGACACGGGCGCGTTCGACGATGTCGAAGGAGCCGAACACCAGCATCCGGTCGTCCGGTGCCGTTGCCCTCACGAGGTGGTCGAGAGCGGCCTCCAAAGAACCCGCGAACGCCGCGGAATCGAGTACGGCCGCGCGCAACGTCGCTCCTTGCACGCCGCGCGGGCCAATCGTGTCCGCGTAGCCGAACTCGCCGACGAGCGGCGCAAGTGGTGCGACGATCGCTGCCGCGTCCTTGTCGTTGAGACAGCCGACGACCGCGGCGGCGACACCTAGGCTGAAGCGTTGCCGAAGCTGCTCGGCCAGGAACAACGCGCCGTCGGAATTGTGCGCGACGTCGAAGACCCAGGTGCGGTCCGCTTGGCGCACCACCTCGAAGCGCCCCGGGTTGCGCACGCAGCGAGCCGCCTCGGCGACCACGTCCTGGTCCACCGGGCATCCTGCGAGTTGCGCAACCTGCACTGCGGTTGCCGCGTTCACGGGGTCCACGGCCGACGCGGGCAACGCCACCCTGCAGCGCTCCCCGCCGTCGCGGAACCAGAGCGACCGGCCCGAGTGGCCGAAGTCGCGACCCGCAAGGTAGAGCGGTGCATCGAGGGCCTCGACCCGGGCCATCACCGAGTCAGGCGGCTTCGGCTCGCCGTACACGACGGGTACGCCGGAACGCAGGATACCCGCCTTCTCGGCACCGATCAGTTCCCGGGTCGCACCGAGGTAGTCCTGGTGGTCGAGGCCGATGCTGGTGATCACCGCGACGTCGGCATCGACGACGTTGACCGCATCGAGGCGCCCGCCGAGCCCGACCTCCAACACGGCGTGGTCCACCCCGGCCTCGGTAATCACCTTCAAGGCGGCGAGAATCGCGTATTCGAAATACGACAGGTCAGCATCCTGCCGGCATGCCTCGATGCCTTCGAAGGCGGCGACGATCGTGGCGTCGTCGGCCTCGCGGCCGTTGACGCGGATGCGTTCGTTGAACCGATGCAGGTGGGGCGAGGTGGTCGTGCCCACGGATCGACCCGCGGCACGCAGCAGGGCTTCGACGAAAGCCGTGGTCGATCCCTTGCCATTGGTGCCGGCGACGACGATTCTGCTCGGCGCGGGGAGCAACACACCGAGCCGCTGGGCGACGGCACGCACACGTTCGAGGCCGTGACGCACGCCGCGGGGATGCTCGACACCGATTCGGTCCAGCCAGTCGGAGAGCGCGACCACGCGGACTCAGACCGTGTCCAATGCCTGTCGGATTTCCCGCACCTGGGCTTCAAGGCGTGCCGGAATGTCCGCGGCGGCCCCCTCCCCCATGGTCTGGACGAGAACGCTGCCCACCACCACGCCATCCGCATGGGGCGCGATTCGCGCGGCCGACGCGCCGTCCTTGATGCCGAAGCCAACCAGCACCGGCAGGTCGGCGGCCACCGAACGCAGCTCGGCCAGCTTGCCAGCGACCGCCTCGGCGTCCGCCCGGTGGGCGCCGGTGACACCCTTGTAGCTGACGTAGTAGATGAACCCCGAGCCTTGGCTCGCGATGTACGCGGCACGCTCGACCGTGGTCGTCGGTGCGACCAGGAACACCAGGTCCAGGCCGTGCGCCGACAGGGCGCTGCGGAACTCGTCGGCCTCCTCCGGTGGCAGGTTGACCGCGATGACGCCGTCGATACCCGCGGCCGCGGCGCGTTCGCAGAAGACGTCGTAACCCATTCTCAGGAAAGGATTCAGATAGCCCATCAGCACGATTGGCGTGTGCGCATCGTCGGTTCGGAAGGCGCCAACCATGTCCAAGACGTCGGCCAGGCTCACCCGATGGCGCAGCGCCCGCTCCACGCCCACCTGGATGACCGGTCCGTCGGCTTCGGGATCGGAGAACGGCACGCCGAGTTCGATCAGGTCCGCGCCGCCCCGGACCAGGGCGTGCAACGCCGGCACCGTCGCCTCCGGGAGCGGGTCGCCGGCGACGACGTAGGTGTTCAGCGCTTTGCGCCCCTCGCCAATGAGGGTGCGTAGACGCTCGCCAAGCCGCGACACCCTCACACCTCGATGCCGTCGATGCCGGCGACGGTGTGAATGTCCTTGTCGCCGCGCCCGGAGAGATTGACGACGATCAGGTCCCCGGCGGGCCGCCGCGCCGCTTCGTCGACGACCCAGGCGACGGCGTGGCTCGATTCCAGCGCCGGCATGATGCCCTCGGTGCGGTTCAGCACCCGAAACGCCGCCAAGGCTTCGTCGTCCGTGACGCTCACATAGCGCGCCCGGCCGAGATCCTTCCAGTGGGAATGTTCCGGCCCCACCCCCGGATAGTCGAGACCGGCGGAGATCGAGTGAGTCTCGCGGATCTGACCATCGCCGTCGTCCATCAGGTAGGTCCGGCTGCCGTGCAGAACACCCGGGGTGCCGGCGTTCAGCGGCGCGGCGTGGCGTCCGGTCGCCAGGCCCTCGCCGCCCGCCTCGACGCCGACCATGTCTACGCCGTCGTCGTCGACGAACGGATGGAACAGCCCCATGGCGTTGGAACCTCCGCCGACGCAGGCCACCAGGAGGTCCGGTAGCCGGCCTTCGGCATCGAGGCACTGCGCGCGCGCCTCGACGCCGATGACGGCCTGGAAGTCGCGCACCAGCATCGGGTACGGGTGCGGACCGGCGACGCTGCCGATGATGTAGTGGGTGTCGTCGACGCGGGTCACCCAGTCGCGCATCGCCTCGTTCATGGCGTCCTTCAAGGTGCGCGAACCCGAGTTCACGGCAACGACGTCGGCGCCGAGCAGCTTCATGCGATAGACATTGATGCTCTGCCTGGCAATGTCCTCGGCACCCATGTAGACGCGACACTCGAGACCCAAGCGCGCGGCCACGGTAGCCGTCGCCACGCCGTGCTGCCCCGCGCCCGTCTCGGCGATTAACCGCGTCTTGCCCATCCTCGACGCGAGCATCGCCTGGCCCACGGTGTTGTTGATCTTGTGCGCGCCGGTGTGGTTGAGGTCTTCCCGCTTCAGGTAGATGCGTGCGCCACCGGCGTGGGCGGTCAGGCGGTCCGCGCGGTAGAGCGGTGTCGGACGCCCGACGTAGTTGCCGAGTTCCTCCGCGAGCTCCGCATGGAAGGCCGGGTCCGCAGACACCTCGGTGTAGAGGCGCGTCAGTTCGGTGAGCGCGTGGCTGAGCGTCTCCGCGACGAAGCGGCCGCCGTAGGCGCCGAATCGACCGTCCGGAGTCGGCGCCTCGTAGGGAGCTCTATTGGACACCGGCGACCTCCGCGATGAACCGGGCAACCCGTGTGCCGTCCTTGCGCCCCGCGACATCGCCTTCGACGCCGCTGGCGACGTCCACCGCGTACGGCTTGGTGGCGGCCACGGCAGCCGCCACATTGTCCGGGTTCAGGCCGCCGGCAAGCATCAGTGGTCGATCCGACCCGGGCCACCGGGACCAGTCGAAGGACCGCCCGGTTCCGCCGGCGACGTCGTCGTCGTGGGTGTCGAGGAGAAAGGCACCGGCGTCGGGATAGCCCTCGGCGAAGGCCTCGAAGTCGAACCCATCCGCCATGCCCGCGGCCTTGACATAGGGCATGCCGAACGACCGGCAGAACTCCGACGGCTCGTTGCCGTGAAACTGCAGGTAGTCCAGGCGCACCCGGCCCAGGATGCGCCGCACCCGATCGCCGTCGGGGTCGACGAAGATGCCCACGGCAGCCACGAAGGGCGGCAGCACGGCGGCGATCTCAGCGGCCATCAACGGCCCGACGGCTCGCGGGCTGTCGGGATGGAAGTTGATGCCGATGGCGTCCGCGCCGAGCTCCGCGGCCAGCCGCGCGTCCGCAGGCGTGGTCACACCGCAGATCTTGACGCGCGTACGCCTCCTTGCTGGCTCCATGGAAAACGCCGCTGGTCGAGACCGGACTGGCATTCTAAACGAATCAGATAGGCAGACCCTTCCTAGGCAGCAAATGGCGTTTGTGTTTCACGGGGGCGTCAACCAGTTTCCGATACACTGCGGCGGTCGCCTTACCACCATTGGGCAAGTGAGCCGTCCCATCCTCGCCGTCTTCCTCGCCGAGGTGCGCACCATCCGGCGCCTGGTGCGCACTTGGCTGATCCTCCTCCTCGGCGGCGCGACGACGTTCATCGGCTACGTGTTCTTCACGAATCTGCACGCCGAGATGTCCGCCGAGCTGCCATCCGCGACCACCTCGCCGCGCTTCCTCGTCGCTTCCTTCGGGGGGTACCTACTCTGGTTTCTGCTCGGCGCGGCCGTGTTCCTCGGTTTCGATGTCGGCAATCGCGAACGCCGCGAGGGCATTGCCGACGTGCTCGACGCCCGTCCACTGTCGAACCCCGAACTCCTGGCCGGCCGTCTGGCCGCCGTGGTCGCGGTCCTGAGCGTCGCGCTGGCGCTTGCGATGTCGGCGATCCAGGGCTTCGGCACGCTGCGGGCGGTGGTCGACGACTGGCCGGTCGCTTCCACCTTCCAACCGCTCTCGCTCGCCGTCTTCGCCTTTGCCGACGCCATCCCCGTTCTCGTGTTCTGGACGGCGTGCGTCTACCTGTTGGCGGCAGCCCTGCGCCATCGGCTGTTCGTGGCGATCGGTGCCTTCGCCCTCCTCGGTCTCGGGTTCTGGGGCCTGTCATACGCGCCCGAGTGGCTTCTGCTCTACGTGGATCCGAGTCCCGATCGTCTTGTGTCGGACCTGGTCTCGGCGTGGCCGGACGGACCCACCGTGCTGATACGCATTGCGCAGTTGACTACCGCCGCCGGCTTCATCGGTCTTGCCGCCATCCTGCTGCCACGCGCCGACACCGCCACACCGGCGAGGCGGCTGGTGCTGGTGGGCGCGCTGCTCACCGTCGGCGCCCTCGGGATCGCGGCTGCCCTCGTCACGGCCCACGGGACACTGACCGAGCGTGAGCGTTGGGCCGCGGCGGAGCGGGATGCCCGGCAAAGCGAATCTCGGGCCTTCGAACTGCATGGGATCACCGGTGAAGTCGACATCGACCCCGGCACCCGGTTGGCCCTCGACATCGAGCTGGCATTGAGGGTGGCGCCGGCGCCCGGGGAATTGCTGTTCCATTTCAACCCCGGCCTGTCGATCAAGGACGTCGACCTGGATGGCCGGCAAGCGCCGTTCGAACACGCTGCGGGAATCCTGCGCGTGGCAGCGTCCGACGCCGGTGGAGAGGTGCGCCTTGCGATCAGCGCCGCCGGGATTCCCGAAGCCGGGTTCGGCTACCTGGACAGCGCCATCGACGTTCGCCGGGTTGTGGGACCCAATCCGCTGCGCGGCCTCGGCACCGAGGCATCCCTGTTCGACCGACGCTACGTGGCGTTGATGCCCGGCGTGCATTGGCTGCCCGAGCCGGTTGTGGCCGCAGCCGAAACGGGGCATGTCACCCTGCCGCAGAAGTTCAGGGCGGTCGACCTCACGGTCCGCGTGCCCCCCGGATGGCTCGTCGCCGGCCCGGGTCGGCGAGAGACGGTCGAAGCGGAGCTGTTCCGGTTCCAGCCCGAGGTGGCTGTTGCCGAAGTCGGACTGTTGGCCTCGCGCTTCGTGCGCTACGCGACCGAGCTCCATGGCGTCGAGGTGGAGTTGCTGGTCAGCAGTGCCCATGCGCGGACCATGGGGCTGTTCGCCGATTCGGCAAGCGAAATCGCGGCCGCGGTGGCCGAGGTGTTGGCGGACATGGACGCGATGGGCCTCGGCTATCCATACGGCGCGTTGAGCCTCGTTGAGATACCCGCACCCTTGCGAAGTTTCGGTGGCGGATGGCGCATGCCTTCGGTGATGGCGATACCGGGGGTGCTGATGTTGCGGGAACGCGGCCTCCCTACCGCGCGCATCTCGATTCCGGAACCCCGTCCCGACGACCTGGCCGACCAGCAGGTGGAACACCTGCGCCGCTACTTCGGTCGGGTGAGGACCGGAGGCAACCCGTTCGCGGGTTTGGCGCACCACGCTTTTCTCGGCCAGACCGGTGCAGCCGGGCCGGGCGCACACGCTTTGGATTTCGTCTGTCACGACCTCGCCACCCGCATGCTCGGCGGCGACGGTGGGCACTTCTCGGCGCATGTCTACGCCCAGAGCGCGTCCGTGCCCGAACTTCTGGCCGACTCGATCGTCAGCCTCCTGATCGGCGGGTCGGGTCAAGCATCCGGGGAAGTCTTCGCCGGTGTCCGCACACCGGCCGTCTGGGAACGCGCCGTGGGCACGGCGCTCGTCGATCTCGACCTCGACGATCCCGCCCAGGCGGTCAACGTCCTCACGCTGAAGGGCGAAGCCGTCGCGCGCTCGATTGCCGATGACCTGGGACGGGAAACCACCGCCAGGCTGCTCGCCGAGTTGCGCGACCGATTCGACGGCGGCCTGTTCGACGCGGACGACTTCGCGCGGGTCTCGACGCACGTGGACGCGAATGTGGCCGCGCTGGTCGGCGACTGGCTCCACGATGCGTCGCTTCCCGGATTCCTGGCCTCCCCTGTCGCCACCGCGCGACTCGCCGACGGCGCCGACGGCAGGCCCCGCTACCAGGTCCGCGTCCACGTCTTCAACGGCGAGGGCACGCCGGGGCTGTTCCGTCTCCGCTACCGCACCGACCAGAAGGACGCCCCCGTCAGGTTCGCCGATCCGGTGCGCGTGGGCCCCGCGGAGGCGGTCGAGGTTGGCGTCGTGACCCAGGCGCCGCTGCGCGAACTCTGGGTCGCTCCCTACCTGTCGCTGAACCGTCAGGAGTTCCCCTTGAGGGTTCCCGAGACCGACTCCGAACAGGCAAGCGACGACCCGCCCCTGGTCGGTGCCCACGACAGCGTCTGGCGGCCGCCGCCCCCCGTGGGTATCGTCGTTGACGATCTCGACCCGGGGTTCGTGGTGCAACCGGGCTTCGCCGCCCCACCTGGAGAACCCGTCGAACTCGATGAAGGCCTGCCCGTCTACCAACGGCTCGACCCCGTTGTCGAGGGCCATTGGTCGCGGGCGGAACAACCCACCAGTTGGGGTCTGTACCGCAAGACCATCGCCCGGGTGACGCCCGGCGACGGCAGCCGCGAAGCCGCATTCACCGCGCGGCTACCGACGTCTGGCCGGTGGCGCCTCGACTACCATCTGCCGAACCTGGACGCTCGCTTCACGACTCGGTCGCGCTCGGCCTTCACGCTCACCGCATCGATCGAGTTCTCGGACGCGAGCCCCCCAGGACCCTCGTTGGGCGACTACGACCTGATGCTGGTCGACGCCGATGGGCACGAACGCAAGATCGACTTCGACGCCACCGCCTCGGAGCCTGGCTGGAACGCCTTGGGCGATTTCGAACTCGACGCCGGCCAGGTCAGCCTGGTGGTCACAAACCGGACGGAAGGTACCACCGTCGTCGCCGATGCCATCCGGTGGACGTCCCTAGACAGCAGGTGAACCAGCAGCATCTCCGGCCAGCACGGGCGGAGGCCTGATCGACAACGCCATCTCCGGATAGCCGACGCCGACGAGATAGAGGCCCTGCGGTGGCGCGGTGGGCGGTGCCTTGGTCCGGTCCCTGCCATCGAAAAGCTCCTGAAATGTCTGCTCGGTGAGGCCGCCGACACCGACCGCGTGCAGCGCCCCGGCGATGTTGCGCACCATGTGCAGGAGGAACGCGTTGGCGACGATGGCGATGGCGAGGTAGCCGTTGACGCGTTCGACCCGCACCGATTCCACGCGTCGCCATGGCGACACCGATTGGCAGCCGGCCGCGCGGAAGGCGGAGAAGTCCTGCTCGCCGACGAGGCATTGCGCCGCCTCGTGCATGGGTTCATGGGCAAGTGGTTGTCTCGACCAGGCCACCAGGTTGCGGTGGATGACCGGCCTCGCCGGCGCATCCGTGTAGACGTACACGTAGCGCCGCCAGACGGCATCGAAGCGGGCGTGGAACGGGTGATCGAGAGTCCTCGACCAGACGATGCCGACGGTATCCGGAGTCAGACTGGAGACGCCACGGCGCCAAGCATCAGGGGACCGGTCGGCCGTGGTCTGGAAGCTCACCACCTGCGCCGTGGCATGGACCCCGGCGTCGGTGCGTCCGGCTGCCGCCACGCGCACGGGTTCGTTCGCCACTTGGCCGATGGCGCTCTCCAGCGCGTCCTGGACGTTGGCGGCGTGTTTCTGGCTTTGGAAGCCGTGGAAGGCGCCGCCGTCGTACTCGACACCCAGGACAACGGTTCGCGACGTGACCTGCGCCATGGCCAACTCAGCCGAGCAGCCCGCGCACCTCTTCGGCGATCTGGATGCTGTTGAGGGCGGCTCCCTTGCGGACGTTGTCCGAGACCACCCAGAGGTTCAGTCCGCGTTCGTGGCCGAGAGCGCTTCGTACTCGACCGACGAAGACGCCATCGGCGCCGGCGGCGTGACCCACGGCCGTGGGCGCACCTTCGTCGACCAGCACGACGCCTTCGGCGCGCTTGAGGAGGTCCCGTGCCTCGGCCGGCGCAATGGCGTCTCGGGTCTCGATGTGCAGCGCCATGGAATGACCGTGGTACACCGGCACGCGCACGCAGGTGGGGTTCACCTCTATGCCATCGTCCTCGAGGATCTTCTTGGTCTCCTGGACGACCTTGGTTTCCTCTTCGGTATAGCCGTTCTCGTAGGTCTCCCAAGCGTGCGACACCACGTTGAACGCCATCTGTACCGGATGCACCGGGAAGTCGTCGACCTTTTCTCCGCGTACCACTTGAGCGGCCTGGCTCTCCAACTCGCGGACACCCGAAGCGCCGGCGCCCGACACCGACTGGTAGGTGGCGACGTTGATGCGCTCGATGCCCACCGCGTCGTGGATCGGCTTGCACGCCACCGTCAACGGAATGGCCACGCAGTTCGGGTTGGCGATGATGTTCGGCCCGATGCCGTCGGCGATGCGCTCCCGGTTGACCTCGGGCACGACCAGCGGGACGTTCGGCTCCTGGCGAAAGGCCGACGTGTTGTCGATGACGACCGCGCCGGCGGCGGCAGCGCGCGGCGCATGCTCGCGCGAGATCCCGGACCCGGCGGAGAACAGCGCGATCTGCGTGCCTTCGAAGTCGAAGTCGTCGGGCACCTCGACCGTTCGCGACCTGCCGCCCACCGTGAAGCGCATGCCGCGGGAACGCGCACTCGCCAGCAGGCGAATGTCCCCCACCGGAAAGGCGCGTTCATCCAGGATGCCGCGCATGGCCTCGCCCACGGCACCCGTGGCGCCGACGATCGCGACGTTCAGCCTTTCCATGAGATCCTGGCGGGTTTGCAGGGGGCGGGCATCGTACCGTGGCGCCTAGAGTGCCGCAATCACGGCATCCGCCATCGCGTCGGTACCGACCAGGCGGATATCCTCACCCGCGTGGCCGGGCATGATATCGGCGGTGCGATGGCCCTGGTCCAGGACGCGGTTCACGGCCCCCTCGATCCGATCCGCCGCTTCCGGCTCGCCCAGGCTGTAGCGCAGCATCATGGCGGCCGAGAGAATCGTCGCCAACGGATTGGCGACGTTGCGGCCCGCGATGTCCGGGGCGCTGCCGTGCACCGGCTCGTAGAGGCCTTGGTCCCGGGCATTCAGCGAGGCCGAGGGCAGCATGCCCAGGGAACCCGTGAGCATTGCGGCCACGTCGGAGAGGATGTCGCCGAACATGTTGCCCGTCACCAGGACGTCGAACTGCTTGGGCTCGCGGACCAGCTGCATCGCCGCGTTGTCGACGTAGAGATGGTCGAGTTCCACGTCCGGGTAGTCGGCGTGCACCTCGTTGACCACGTCGCGCCACAGCTGGGTCACTTCCAGCACGTTGGCCTTGTCCACCGATGTTAAGCGACCGTTGCGCTTGCCGGCGAGGTCGAACGCGGTGCGCGCGATGCGGGCGATCTCGTCCTCGGCGTAGACGTAGGTGTTGAAGCCCCGTCGGCGACCATCCTCGGTGTCCACGCCACGTGGTTCGCCGAAGTAGATCCCGCCGGTCAACTCCCGGACGATGAGGATGTCGAGACCCGCGACCAGCTCCGGGCGCAGCGACGACGCGGCCGCCAGCGGTTCGAACAGCATCGCCGGGCGCAGGTTGGCGAACGCCTCGAGACCCGCGCGCATGCCGAGCAGGCCCTTCTCGGGTCGTTGAGCCATGGACAGGTTGTCCCACTTGGGGCCGCCCACGGCGCCGAGCAGCACCGCATCGGACTCCTGCGCGGCCGCCAACGTCGAGGGCGGCAGCGGTGTGCCGTGGGTATCGATCGCGACCCCGCCGAGATCGGCGTGTTCGTAGGTCAGCGGCACACCGAGCGCATCGAGCACGCGGACCACGTGGGGCATAACTTCGGCCCCGATGCCGTCCCCGGGGATGACCAGGATTCGGTGACTCATGAGGCGTCGCGGGCAAACACCCAGGGCATGCGTGTCCGGTGTTGCTGCTCGAATTCACGGATCGCGTCGGCATGGGCAAGCGTTGCGCCGATGTCGTCGAGTCCTTCCACGAGCAGGCGCTTGCGTTCAGGCTCGATATCGAAATCCGCCGCGAAGCCGGGGCCCTCGATGGTCTGGCGGTGCAGGTCCACCTCCACCTCGAACCCCGTCCGGCGCTGCACGAGGGCAAAGAGTTCGTCGATTGTTTCTTGTTTAAGAACAATCAGAAGAAACCCGTTCTTCAACGAGTTATTGAAGAATATGTCGGCAAAGCTCGGCGCGATCACGCAGCGGAACCCGTACTCCTGCAGCGCCCACACGGCGTGTTCCCGACTCGACCCGCAGCCGAAGTTGTCGCGCGCAAGCAGGATGCTGGCCTCGGCGTAACGCGGCTGGTTGAGGACGAAGTCGTGGTTGATGCGCCGCTCGTTGGCGTTCTTGCCGATCTCGCCCTCGTCGCGATAGCGCCAGGCGTCGAACAGGTTGTCGCCGAATCCCGTTCGGCGGATCGACTTCAGGAACTGCTTGGGAATGATCTGGTCGGTGTCGACGTTGGCCCGGTCCAGGGGAACAACCCCACCCCGATGCGTGACGAAGGGCTCCATCACAGGCTCCTGACGTCGGTGAAGTGACCGGCCACCGCGGCGGCGGCCGCCATGGCCGGACTGACAAGGTGGGTGCGCCCCAAATGACCCTGTCTGCCTTCGAAGTTGCGGTTGGACGTGGCGGCCGAGCGTTCTCCCGGATAGAGACGGTCGTCGTTCATGGCGAGACACATGGAGCACCCCGGATCGCGCCACTCGAAGCCGGCGGCGGTGAACACGGAATCGAGGCCCTCGGCCTCGGCCTGTTCCTTCACCAGGCCCGAGCCGGGTACGGCCATTGCCTGGGTCACGCTTGCCGCCACCTGCCGGCCGGCAAGCACCTCCGCGGCTGCGCGCAGGTCCTCGATCCGACCGTTGGTGCACGAGCCGATGAACACTCGGTCGACGCTCACATCGGTGATCGGCGTACCCGGCTCGAGGTCCATGTACTTCAACGCGCGCTGGCAGAGTTCACGCTTGCCGGGGTCGTCGAAGTCCTCGGGTGCCGGCACGGCCTCGTCGATGCCCACCACGAGTTCCGGCGACGTGCCCCACGACACCTGCGGCGCGACCGCCGCGGCATCCAGCCCGAACTCCTGGTCGAACGCGGCATCCGCATCGGAAACCAGGGTCCGCCAGTACGTTTCCGCGCGATCCCACATGGAACCGGTCGGTGCGAACGGTCGGCCATGAACGTATTCCAGGGTCGTGGCGTCCACGGCCACGAGCCCCGCCCGGGCACCGGCTTCGATGGACATGTTGCACAGCGTCATGCGCGCCTCCATGGATAGGGCGCGCACGGCGCTTCCGGCGTACTCGATGGTGTGCCCGGTGGCGCCGGCGGTGCCGATGGCGCGGATGATGGCGAGGATCAGGTCCTTGGCGCTGACCCCCGAACCGGGTTCCCCTTCCACCGTGATGCGCATGTTGCGGCTCTTCTGCTGGACGAGGCACTGCGTTGCGAGCACGTGCTCGACTTCCGAGGTGCCGATGCCGTGCGCCAGGGCGGCGAAGGCCCCGTGGGTGGACGTGTGCGAGTCGCCGCAGACGATGGTCATGCCCGGCAGCGTGGCGCCCTGTTCGGGTCCGATGACGTGGACAATGCCCTGGCGACGGTCGGTCATGTCGAACTGTTCGATGTCGAACCGCCTGCAGTTCTCGTCCAAGGTGACCACCTGGGCCTTGGCGATGGGATCCTCGATGCCGGCGATGCCGCGCGCCCGGCCCGTCGTCGGCACGTTGTGGTCCGGCGTCGCCAGATTGGCCCCGAGTCGCCAAGGCCTTCGCCCGGCCAGCGTCAGGCCTTCGAACGCCTGGGGCGAGGTCACCTCATGCAGGAGGTGGCGATCCACGTACAGGATGGTGAGTCCGTCGTCGCGTTCGGCGACGGCATGCGCATCCCAGATCTTGTCGTATACGGTCTTGCCTGCCACGCGGAGCCTACCTAGTGGTCGGGAGCGCGAATGGTAGGAGGGCAACCGGCGCAAGACAACGCCCGTCGCGCCCGGAGGGCGCGCGCCCGCCCCTACGAGCGGGAGACGTTCGCGTTCTGTGCACGGTCGCGGAGCAGATGGTCCATCAGGACCAGCGCGACCACGGCTTCGGCGATGGGGGTGGCACGGATGCCGACACAGGGATCGTGTCGACCCGTGGTCACGACCTCGACCTCGTTGCCGTCGGTATCCAGGCTCTTGCCGGGCTTGGTGATGCTCGATGTGGGCTTGAGGGCGATGCTCGCGACCAGATCCTGGCCAGAGGAAATTCCACCGAGCACGCCGCCGGCGTCGTTGGACAGGAATCCGCCGGCATCGCGTTCGTCGCGGTGCTCGCTGCCCCGCTGGCGCACCGAGCCGAAGCCCGAGCCGAATTCCACACCCTTGACCGCGTTGATGCCCATGAGCCCCTTGGCGAGGTCCCCGTCCAGCTTGCCGAACACGGGCTCGCCCAGACCAACGGGCATGTTCGTGGCGACGACGGTGATCTTGGCGCCGATGGAATCGCCGTCCCTGCGCAGGGCATCGATCAGGGCGGCGATGTCGTCAACCGCGTCCGGGTCGGGGCAGAAGAACGGGTTGGCGTCCACCGCATCCAAGTCGACGATGTCCAGCTCGTGGTCGCCGATCTGCGCCAGATAGCCCCGGATGGCAATGCCGGCACGCTCGCCAAGGTACTTGCGGGCGATCGCGCCTGCGGCGACCCACATGGCCGTTTCGCGGGCGGACGACCGCCCTCCCCCACGGTGGTCGCGCACCCCGTACTTGGCCGCGTAGGTGAAGTCGGCGTGCGCCGGGCGGAACTGGTCCTTGATCCGGCTGTAGTCTCGCGAGCGTTTGTCGACGTTGTCGATGGCGAGACCGATGGGCGTGCCGGTGGTCACGCCTTCGAAGACGCCGGAAAGAATGCGCACCTGGTCGGGCTCCCTGCGCTGGGTGGTGTACTTGGACTGGCCCGGGCGCCGCCGGTCCAGATCGTGCTGCAGGTCCGCCTCGTCGAGCGCCAGTCCCGGGGGACAGCCGTCCACCACGGCCCCGAGGGCCGGACCGTGGCTCTCGCCGAAGGTGGTGAGCGTAAAGGCCTGTCCGAACGTATTGCCCGCCATGGGGATAGGTTACCCCATACGCCGAGCCTCGAATCCACTGGCAAACGCGACAAACACCCCGAAACCGCCTCCCTCCTGCGGTTCGGCCTGCTCCAAGTCGAGCCAGACGGCACCGACGTCGGGGAACGCCACGTCGAACGCGGCACTGAGGTTCCCGGCCTCGCCCACGAGCACGCCATCCGGGGTCAGATGCGCGCCGACGTGCGCGATGATCCGGCGCCACACGGCCAGGCCGTCGGTACCGCCATCGAGGCCATGGCGTGGTTCGTGACGGAACTCTTCGGGCACGGCGTCGAGTTCGACAGTCGTCGCATACGGGGGATTGCAGAGCACGAGGTCGTACCGGCGCCCACCCAGGTTCTCGAACAGGTCCGAGGCGATCACCTCCATGCGCGCCGCGACCGACCGATCCGTGTTGCGGACGTTGTCACGCGCCGCCGCGACCGCGGCGGGCTCGTCGTCGACGAGATCCACCGTGGCATTGGCGAACACATGCGCCGCCGCAATGCCGATGCAGCCTGACCCACAGCACAGGTCGAGAATGCCTCGCGGCTCAACCGTGAGCCAGGGTCGAACTCGCCGGGCGACGACCTCGGCAATGGGTGAACGCGGGATCATCACGCCGGCGGGAATACGGAGACGCAGGTCGCCGAACCAGGCCTCCCCGGTCAGATAGGGCACCGGAACCCGTTCGCCGATACGGCGGTCGAGCAGAATCTCAAGTTCCCGCCGAAGCGCCGCTGTGAGCGGACGTCCACGAAGCGCTCCGGTCACCAGCCGCCAGGCTTCGTCTCTGGCGTTGTCCGTGCCGTGGCCGAATGCCACGTTCGCGGCGTCGAGGCGAGCCGCGAACGTCGCGATCAGCTGCTCGATGTCGCCGCCGGAACCCCGTTGGTCAACGACTCCCTCCCGGTGCCACGAGTTCCAGGCGGGATGCCGACATCCCTTCGCGCGGGGCAAACGCCCCCACCCCGAACCCGGCTGCATCGACGCCGCCGGCTTTCAACCGCGCAACGGCGGCTTCGGCGCATCCCTGCGATTGTGCGACGGCGCGCTCGGCGTCCGACCCGCCGACATGGCAGGCGACGAAGACTTCGCCTTCGAATTCCCCCAGTGCGGCGGCAAGTTCGTCGAGCGCCTGCAGGTCGGCCTCGTCGAGACTTCCCGCGTCGTCCGGCGCCGCGCCGCCCAAAACCGCGAAGCCCTTGGACTCCAACGCCTCGACCACGTCATCGGCCGACAACCCGGCTTGCAACCCCTCGGTGAGCGCGACGTCCACATGGGCGTACACGCGCCGGTTGGGTCGCTGCGCCATGTAGATGGAGATCAGACGGGATGCGGCGGTATCCACCGCCGCCACATAGACTTGCGCCGCGTCTGACGCGGCCAGTTCCTTGACGCCGAACACCTGGTTCGCCCAGATCGTGCTGAGACCGCAATCCAGGCCCCGGCAGTTGAACTCGATCTGCGCACCAAGATCGTCCACCACACTCTCGTAGTGGGCGACGACGTCGTTCAGCCGAGTCCCGTCGGGCATGCGGTAGGTGACCCGGACGAGGTCCGCGCCGACTCGCATGCTCTCTTCGATGCGCACTTCCCGCCGGATCCTCGCCACCTTGCCGGTGACGAACTCGTAGGCACGCAAGGACGTGCTGGGCGAGTACTCGACGATCCAGGAACCCGGAAAGCGGTCGAAGCCCTCCGGATCGCCCGATCCCTCGAGGTCGGTTTGCGCCCAAGCCGGAGCACAGACCAGCACCCCCGCCGCGACCATCGTCAAAGCTCTCATTGCTGGTGACTCCATACCGTCGGTGCCACGAATTCCACGTCCACCCGTTGTTCGCTGTTCATCAGACCCGAGATGATACCGCCCAACTCGGCCCCGTCGAACAGCAGTCGGTACAGTCCGTCGGCCAAGGGCATGTAGACGTCCAACTCCCGGCTCTTGGCATGGACCACGCGCACCGTGTTGACACCCTCCGCCAGCTTGCCGAGTGCCTCCATGGCTTCGTCCAGCGAGGTGCCCGATGCGAGCTTCACGCCGAGTTGGAAATTGCGCGACAGCGGCGACGTGCAGGTGGCGAAAAGGTCGCCGACGCCGGCGAGTCCCAGGAAGGTGAACGGGTTGGCCCCCATGGACACCGCGAAGCGTCCCATCTCGGCCAGGCTGCGGGTCACCAGCATCGCCAACGCGTTCTGGCCGACGTTCAACGCCGTCGCCATGCCGCAGACGATGGCGTAGATGTTCTTCAGGGCGCCGCCGAGTTCGACACCGTAGACGTCGTCGTTCGAATACACCCGGAACGTCGGGCTGGTGAGAATGCGCTGCGCGGTGCTGCGGAGTTCTTGATGCTTGCTCGCCACCACGGTGCCCGTGAAGCGGCCGTCGGCCATCTCCTCAGCGAGATTCGGCCCGCTGATCACGCCGATCATGGCGTCGGGCAATATTTCCTCGAGTATCTGGCTCATCAGCCGGAAACCCGCCTCGATGCCCTTGGTGGCACTAATCACGAAGGTGGCCGGCCGCAGCAGGCCGTCGAGTTCCCGGGAGACCTCGCGAAACGACGCACTCGGAACCGTCACGAACACCACGTCGGCGGTGTCGAGCGCGCTCGGCAGATCCGATGTCGGCTCGATTCCGTCGACCAGCGGGTGGCCGGGGAGATAGCGACGGTTCTCGCCGTGGACGCGGATGTCGGCGAGTTGCGCTTCGTCGCGTATCCACAGATGCACGTTGACGCCGTTCGAAGCGACGATGTTGGCAATCGCGGTGCCGAAGTTTCCGGCACCGACCACGGCGGCCTGCAACGCGGTTCCCTCCTCCACCTACATCTTGAAACCGTGCGGTCAACTTAAGGCGGGCCGACGCCCATGTCCACCACGGCCGCTGACTCCGGAACGCTTCTCCATTGCCCTCCGACTTGACAGCGCACCGGTACGCGCAGATGCTCGGCGCGTAGTGGCATTACACTGCCGCGACTCGGGGGGAGTCGGGGCGTGATTCAAAGCACGCGCTATCGGTTTCGGTCGCGTCGCCCGGCGCGCATGGTTGTCGTGTTGTGCCTGGTTGCGGCCGGCCTGGTCGCTACAGGACACGGTGACCGCAGCGAGTACCTCGCCAATCTCGACGCCCGGATCGAGTCCCAACCCGATTCCGTCCGCTTGCTGCTCGAACGCGCCGAGGTCCATCGACGGTTGGGGCACCGCGACGAAGCCCTGGCGGACCTCGACCGGGTGTTCGCCATCTCGCCGGGCCAATCCCGGGTCCACTACCTGATCGGTTTGAATCACCTCGATGCCCAGCTGTTCGGCGACGCGGAATTCGCGCTGCGCCGGTTCCTCGAAGACGTCCCCGACAGTCCATCGGCACACATCGCGCTCGCCGAAGCCTTGACGGGTCAAGACCGCCATCTGGACGCCGCCGAACAGTACGACCTGGCCATCGCGCTCCAGCCGACGCCGGTGCCCGATCACTTTCTCGCCCGTGCCCGGTCGTACCGGGCTGCCGGAGAACGCTACCTGGCAACGGCCGTCGAGGGATTGGACGAGGGGATGCGGATCATCGGACCGCTCGTCACGCTGCAGAAACTCGCCATCGACACGGAACTTGCCCGGGGCAATCACGCCGGCGCGATCGTCCGCATCGACGCGGTGCTTGCGACGATCGAACGCAAGGAGACCTGGCTGGTGAACAAGGCCACCGTTCTCGCTTCCGCCGGCCGGCATGGCGAAGCCGTGGACGCATTCCGAATGGCGAGCGAAGCCCTGAACTCATTGCCGCGCCGGGTCCGGTCTTCCCCAGCGATGGTCGCATTGGCGGAGACCATCTCCCGGCATCTGCACAAGGACACGACGCCATGACAGACATCATCATCCCCATTGGGTCCCGAAGGTCATCGACACCGGCGCTCATGCTCGTGCCCTTGCTCCTCGCGTTGGCGACCCCTCTGGCGCACGCCGAAGCGTTGATCACCCGGGGTGCCGATTGGCGATACCTGGACGACGGCAGCAACCAGGGAACGGCCTGGCGCGAGACCGACTTCGACGACTCCGGCTGGGAGTCGGGCCCGGCCCAACTGGGGTTTGGCGACGGCGACGAGGCGACCGTCCTCACGAGCGGGCACATCACCTACTACTTCCGCCACACGTTGACCATCGACGATCCGGGCACGGTCGCGGGGCTTGCCCTCACGATCCTGAGAGACGACGGCGCCGTGGTCTACATCAACGGCACCGAGGTCTTTCGAACCAACATGCCTGCCGGAACGATCTCCTCGGGCACGCCGGCATCTACCGCCGTCGAGACCGGGGAGTACTTCGAGCACGAATTCGAGTCGTCATCGCTGACAACGGGCGACAACGTCGTCGCAGTGGAAGTGCATCAGAACAGCACGGACAGCTCGGACGTGAGTTTCGACTTCACGCTCGACACGACGGCAACCGCACCGGGTGCCAACGACATCGTTTCGCTGGGCGCCACCTGGCGCTACCTCGATAACGGGACCGACCAGGGAACCGCGTGGCGCGGTTTGGATTTCGACGACTCGGCCTGGGCGTCCGGTCCCGCGCAACTCGGGTTCGGCGAGGGCGACGAGAACACCACGATCACACGCGGCGCGACGACGTTCTATTTCCGCCACGAATTCAGGCTCGACAGCATCGCGGCGATCGTCGGCCTCGAAGTCGAACTGCGGCGCGACGACGGCGCCATCGTGTACCTGAACAACACCGAGATCCTTCGTTCCAACATGCCTGCGGGCGAAGTGACCGCCGCTACGTTCGCATTCAATGCCAGCGACGACGGACAGGATATCCACGAATTCACCCTATCGGCCGATTCGCTCGTCGCCGGCGACAACGTGCTGGCGGTCGAAGTCCACCAGGTCAACACCACCAGCTCCGACCTGAGCTTCGACCTCGGGCTCGCGCAGATCCTCGCATCCGCCTCGCCCGAGGTCGTCCGCGGCCCGTACCTGCAGATGGGCACGCCGACATCGATGATCGTCCGCTGGCGAACCGACGGCTTCACCGATTCGAAGCTCTCCTTCGGAACCGCAGTGGGCAGCCTGGACACGACCATCGAGATGGACGAGTTGACGAACGAGCACGAGGTTGTCGTCACCGGTCTCGACAGCGACACCAAGTACTACTACGAGATCGGCAACTCGAACACGACCTTCGCCGGCGGCGATGCCGACCACTTCTTCAAGACTTCGCCGCCGACGGGGTCCAGAGAACCCGTGCGCATCTGGGTGATCGGCGACTCGGGACAGTGCGCCATCGACCAGCCGGGCTGCGACGACGCCATGGCCGTCAAGGACGAGTACCTCCAATGGATCGCCGCGAACGGCGGCAACACCGCCGACATCGTCCTGATACTCGGCGACAACGCCTACAACGACGGTACCGACAGCGAGTACACCCGGGGGTTGTTCGAGCCGTTCGCGGACATCCTTCGAAACCACGTGCTCTGGGCGGTACCCGGCAACCACGAGTTCGGCGACTCCGACTCCCCGACGCAGTCCGGGCCGTACTACGAAGCCTTCACCCTGCCCAAGGCGGCCGAAGCCGGGGGCATCGCCAGCGGCACGGAGGCGTACTACTCCTTCGACTACGCCAACATCCATTTCGTCGCCCTGGACTCCCACGACACGGACCGCTCGGCGCCCATCAATCCCGGGATCAACATCTGTCCCGAGGACGGCGCCGGCGGGGCGATGTACAACTGGATGTGCGAAGACCTGGCGGCGACCGCGCAAGACCACATCATCTCCTACTGGCACCATCCCCCATACACCAAGGGTTCCCACGACTCGGATGCGGAAGCCCAGTTGATCGAGATGAGGCTCCGATTCGTGCCGCCGCTCGAATACCACGGTGCCGACTTGAATCTCACCGGACACAGCCACTCCTACGAACGATCCTTTCTGATCAATGGACACTACGGTCTATCCTCGACATACAGCGAGGCCGCGCACGCCATGGATGCGGGCTCGGGGAGTCCCGAGAGCGGCGGCTACACAAAAGACGCCGGTGCCAACCAGGGCGCGGTCTATTCCGTGGTCGGCAGTTCGTCCAAGAACCAAGGCGACCTCACCCGGCACGTCATCATGCAGTACCGGGAGAACTACGAGGGCTCCGTCGTCATCGACATCGACGGCGCTCGACTCGACGCCTATTTCATCAACCGGGACGGCGAGGTGAACGACACCTACCGCCTGACCAAGAACATCGACAGCGACGACGACGGCGTCCTCGACGACGACGACAACTGCCCGGCGATCGCCAACGACGACCAGACGGATACCGATTCGGACGGTGACGGCGATGCCTGCGACAGCGACGACGACAACGACGGCGTGGCCGACGCCGACGACGTCTACCCGCTCGATGCGACCCGCAGTGTCGACGACACGCCGCCCGAAATCGCCGCAGCCGACTTCGAGGTGGAGGCGCAGACGACCGACGGCACGACACTCACGCGGTCGCTGATGCTCCCCTACCTGACCGTGTCGGACAACGTCGATTCCATCGACGACATCACGCTCGCGGCCGACCCGGGCGGTGTTCTGCCGATCGGCGAACACACCGTGACCTTCACGGCCACCGACCTCGCCGGGAACGCCGCATCCGCGACCGCCACGGTCACCGTGGTGGCGGCGGGTGCGGCCGGGAAACACCGCGCGCTGATGTTTCCTTCCGCTGCGGACACGATTCGCCAGGGATTCGTCCGCGTCATCAACCACTCCGCGCGGTGGGGTACGGTGCGCATCGAGGCATTCGACGACGCCGGCACGGCATTCGGCCCGGTCACGTTGGAGATCGGTGCGGGCAGGACCGTCCACTTCAACTCGGGCGACCTCGAAGGCGGCAACGCCAGGAAGGGACTTGCCATGGGAACGGGGTCCGGCAACGGCGACTGGCGGCTCACCCTGACGAGCACCCTGGACATCGAGGTACTGAGCTACATCCGCACGCCCGCGGACGGTTTCCTGACCGCCATCCACGACCAGGCACCGGTGGCCGAGGACGGTCGGTACCGCGTCGTCGTCTTCAATCCGGGCAGCAACACGAACCAGGAGAGTCAACTGCGCCTCGTCAATCCGAGCAATGTCACCGCCGCGGTCAGTATCACGGGAATCGACGACGCAAACGCGTCTCCCGGCGACGCGGTCGAAGTCGCCCTGCCCGCGCAGGCCTCGGTGACGCTCGGCGCCGCGGAGTTGGAGGCCGGTGGTAGCGGATTCTCGGGGGCGCTGGGGGACGGCAAAGGCAAGTGGCGTCTCCGCGTCGACGCCGACCAGCCGATCCACGTCATGAGCCTGATGCAGACCCCCACCGGCCACCTGACGAATCTGTCGACCGCCCCGGCGAATGTGAGCGACGGAGTCCACACCGTGCCGATGTTCCCTTCGGCTTCGGACCCGCTCGAGCGCCAGGGCTTCGTCCGGGTGATCAACCACTCGGACGAAGCTGGCGAGGTGGCCATCGACGCCTTCGACGACACCGACGTCGGCTATCCGACGTCGACCGTGGCCATCGATGCTGGCGAGACCGTGCACTTCAACTCGGACGACCTGGAAATGGGCAACCCAGTCAAGGGTTTGACGGGCGGAAGCGGGGCCGGCAAAGGCGACTGGCGTCTGGCGCTTTCCAGCGGGCTGGACATCGAAGTGCTGGCGTACATCCGCACCAAGAGCGACGGTTTCCTGACCGCGATGCACGACACGGTGCCGCGCGAAGGCGACCGCCACCGCGTCGCCACCTTCAATCCCGGCAGCAACGTCAACCAGGTGAGCCGGCTGCGCCTGGTCAACGCCGGCGACGAGACCGCTCAAGTAATGCTCTGGGGCGTCGACGACGGGGGTGAACGCACGTCGGGCACCGTGTCCGTCGCCGTTCCCGCCGGGGCATCGCGCACGCTGACGGCGCAAGATCTGGAGGCGGGCGGCGACGGATTCGACGGCCAACTGGGTGACGGGGCAGGCAAGTGGCAACTCGTCGTCGAGTCGGAGCTGCCGATCATGGTGATGAGTCTGCTGGGGACTCCCACGGGGCATCTGACGAACCTCTCCTCGGCCCCGGCGCTGGACTTCGCGCCGGCGGACCAAGCCTTGTTCAGCGACCGTTTCGTCGGCATGCGTGTCGCGAACGACGCCGATCCGATGACCCATGCGGACCTGCTCGACGGCGACCGGTTCCGGGAGACCCAGGGTGCCGTCACCTCCGAGGGCAGCTACACCTACACACACACCGGGACGAACGCAGCGACCGTCGTGTTCGACTACGACGACGGCGACCAGTGCACGCGGCTGACGACATTCCGCTCGCGCACCGCCGGAGACTACAGCTACACGTGCGAAGGGGGTGAATCCGGCACGGCGGACTGGTGGCTCGTCCAGACGCCCGCCGACGAATAGCAGACAGCGGCGCTTCCGGGCGTCGCCGGGCGTCGCCATGGGCCGCAAGCGGTCGGCGCCCACCCGTGGGGCCCGTGTGTTACCTTCCGTCGTCGCCCGACGGCAGTATCCTCTATGCGTGGCACCTACATCACCGCCTTGGCCATCACCGGCGTCATCGGAATCTGGCTCCTGTCGGGTTTCCTGACCGCCGAGGACCGGCTTGCCGAACACCCCCCGCTGGCCGAGGCCCGTGAGCGTCCTACCGAGACATCGGGCCCGGAAGGGCCAACTCCCGTGCGGGCACGGACGATCCATGCCAGCAAGCGAACGGAACTGCTGACCCTACGGGGTCGCACGGCGAACAAGCGCACCGTCGACGTTCGCGCCGAGACAAGCGGCCGCGTGGTCGCCCGTCCCGTCGAGCGAGGCGACAAGGTCTCATCGGGCGACCTGCTGTGCCAAATCGCCGCGGACGATCGCCAGTCCCGGGTCGACGAAGGCGAGGAAGGCGTCAACCAAGCCCGCCTGGAATACACCGGCAGCCTCAAGCTCAAGGAGAGCGGTCTGCAGTCGGAGACCGCGATCGCGCAGGCTCGAGCAAGGCTGGCAAGTGCGGTGGCGCGGCACGAGGCCGCCGTCCTGGATCTCGAGCGGACCTTTGTTCGCGCACCCTTCGAGGGGGTCGTCGAGGACGTCCAGCTCGAAGTGGGAGACTACGCCCCGGCGGGCACGCCATGCGCGCGTATCGTCGACCTCGACCCGATGCTGCTCGTCGGGCAGCTAACCGAGCGCGACGTCGACCGGATAACCCTGGGCTCGCCCGCCAGCGGTAGGCTGACGACGGGCAGCGAGGTCGGCGGGACGATCAGTTTCGTCGGCTACGAGGCCGATCCCGGCACACGGACATACCGAGTCGAAGTCACAGTGCCGAACCCCGACTACGAATTGCGCAGCGGCGTGACCACGGAGATCGACATCCGCGTGGGCGACTTGCTCGCACACAAGATCACGCCGGCCGTGTTCGCGCTCGATGACGAGGGCCGGTTGGGTGTCCGACTCGTCGGGGCCGACGACCGGGTCCAGTTCCGCCTCGTGGAAGTCGTCGCCGACGACCCCGACGGCGTGTGGGTTACCGGCCTGCCCCGGCAAGCCAGACTGATCACGGTGGGTCAGGAGTTCGTCGTCGCCGGCGAGCGTGTCCTTGTGAAGATCGACGGTGGCCCCGCAACGGGCGACGACACCGACGCGTCGCCCGTTCTCGCCAGCGGGGAAGCCGCCGCGCCCGAGTCGTCATGACCAATCCGATCATCGAAGCCGCGATCCGCCGATCGCGGACGACGCTGTTGCTGATGGCCATGGTGATCGTCGCCGGGGTCGTTGCCCGGATCGCCATTCCCATCGAGTCGGCGCCGAACGTCGAAGTACCCGTATTCGTGATCGCCGTGCCGCACGAGGGCATCTCGCCCGAGGACTCGGCGCGGCTTTTGGTCAAGCCCCTGGAAACGGAACTCCGTTCGATCGAGGGAACCGAGGAGGTGCGTGCCTATGCCTACCAGGGCATGGCGCGCCTCGCGGTGGAATTCGACGCCGACTACGACCTCGACGAGGCGCTCAACGACGTGCGCGCCGCCGTCGACCGCGCCAGACCCCTGTTCCCCGCCACGGCACAGGAACCGTACATCGACGAGATGAGCGCGTCCTCGTTCGCCATCGTTCAGCTCAACCTCGTGGGCGAAGGCGTTCACGAACGCGTCATCTACAACCTCGCAAAGGATCTCCGGGACGACATCGAGGCACTGCCCGAAGTGCTCGACGCCTACCTGCAGGGCGAACGGGAGGAGTTGCTGGAGGTGATCATCGACCCCGCCGCCCTGGAGTCCTACGAAGTCGACGCCGGCGAGCTGCTGAACACCATGGTGCGCAACAATCGACTCATCGCCGCCGGTTCCCTCGATACGGGCGCGGGCCGCATGGCGGTCAAAGTGCCCAGCGTCATCGAACGTGCGGACGACATCTTCGAACTGCCGATCAAGGCGAGCGGCGACTCGGTCGTCACGCTGTCGGACATCGCCGATATCCGCCGCACCTTCAAGGATCGCGTCAGCTACGCCCGGGTGAACGGCAAGGACACCATCTCCATCAACGTGGACAAGCGCGCCAACGCCAACGTGGTCGACACCGTCGACAAGGTCCTGGCCATCGCGGAGTCCTATCGGAAGCGGCTTCCCCGGAGCGTCGAGTTGTTCTACACCCAGAACCAGGCGCCTTACGCCCGCGACCAGGTGACGGAGCTGCAGGGCAATATCATCACCGCGCTTGCGATGGTCATGGTGTTGGTGGTTGCCGTCATCGGCCTCAGGAGCGGCTTGGTCGTCGGCGGGGCGATCCCAGTGTCGTTCCTGTTCGCGCTGGTATTCGTCTGGGTGCTCGGCTACACGTTCAACTTCATGGTCATGTTCGGCATGCTGCTCGGCCTCGGCATGCTCATCGACGGCGCGATCGTGGTCACCGAATACGCCGACCGCAAGATGGCCGAGGGGTTGCCGCCGCGCGACGCCTACGCCAACGCAGCCACGCGAATGTTCTGGCCGGTCGCGGCCTCCGTCGCCACCACGCTGGCGGCGTTCCTGCCGCTCATCTTCTGGCCCGGCGTGGCCGGCAAGTTCATGCGCTACCTACCCATCACCGTGTTCTTCGTGCTGACGGGCTCGCTGCTCTACGCTTTGGTGTTCGGACCCACCATCGGTTCGTTGATTGGCAAGGCGAGCGCCCGCGACGAGCGGCTGAGACGCACGCTCCGGCTGCTCGAAGACGGCGACCCGACCCAACTCAAGGGCTTCACCGGAACCTACGCGCGTCTGATCCGGCGAACGTGCCGACACGCCGGCTACACGGTGCTGGCGACGGTTGCCATCCTCGCGGTGACGTTCGTCGCCTACAGCCAATTCGGTCGCGGCATGTCCTTCTTCTCGGACGCCGACCCGGCGTATGCCCAGGTGTCGGTGCGGGCCCGGGGCAACCTGTCGGCGCTCGAGACCTTCGCCCTGGTGAAGGAAGTCGAACAACGCGTACTCACCATCCCGGGAATCAAGAGCGTCAACACCTGGACCCAGGCCGGCGGCGCCGGCATGACCGGCATGGGCGGTTCCAGCACCGCCTCGGACACCGTCGGGTCGCTCTACCTGGAAATGCACGAAGAGTTCGAACGTCGACTGAGCGGCCGGGAGATCCTCGAGGAGGTCCGTACGCGGACGGCCGACCTTGCCGGCATCGGGGTCGACGTACAGGAAATCGAAGACGGCCCACCGGTCGGCAAGCCGGTGCAGATCCAGTTCTCCGGAAGCGACAAGGCATTGCTCGGCCCGGTGGTGGCTCGCGTGCGCGACTATCTCGACAATGAGGTCGAAGGTTTGCGCGACATCGAGGACACCCGATCTCTGCCGGGCGTCGAATGGAAGCTCAGCGTCGACCGGGCCCAGGCGGCGCTCTACAACGCGGACGTATCCCTCGTCGGCATCGCCGTGCAGTTGGTGACCAACGGCGTCTGGGTCGGCGAGTACCGGCCGGACACCGCCGACGACGCCGTGGACATCCGGGTCCGCTACCCGGCGAGTGCCCGGGGCTTGGGCGCCCTGGACGATCTCAAGATCAGCACGCCCAAGGGCCTCGTCCCCATCTCGAACTTTGTGCGTCGCGAGGCGGTGCCCAACCTCGACGCCATCGAACGCATCGACGGTCGGGTCGTGATGTTCATCCGCGCCAACGTGGCCCCCGGCGTACTCGCCGACGACAAGGTCGGGGAAATCCAAGCGTGGCTCGACCGCACGGAACTCGATCCACGCGTCGCCATCGCCTTCCGTGGCGCAAACGAGGAACAGGCCGAGTCCATAGCCTTCATCATCGTCGCCATGGTGATGTCGCTGCTGTTGATGTTCGTGCTGCTCGTGACGCAGTTCAACAGTCTCTACCAGGCCGCGTTGATCCTCATCGCGGTGATCATGTCGACGGCCGGGGTGCTGATCGGCCTGTTGGTAACCGGAAGTCCGTTCAGTGCGATTCTCACCGGCGTGGGCGTCGTTGCGCTGGCGGGAATCGTCGTCAACAACAACATCGTGCTCATCGACACCTACAACCACGTCCGCGAAAGGCATCCCGAACTGGAGCCAATCGAAGCGATCATCCGCACCGTCGCGCAACGCTTCCGACCGGTGCTCTTGACCACGGTGACCACCGTCTTCGGTCTATTGCCCCTTGCCAGCCACGTGTCCATCGACTTCATCAATCGCACGATCACCTACGGCGGCCAGCTGGCGGGATTCTGGGTACCCCTGGCACAGGCCATCGTCTTCGGCCTGACCTTCGCCACGCTGCTCACCCTGGTGGCCACGCCGGCGATGCTGGCACTGCCACATCAGCCTTCCATACGCGCCATTCGCCGGGCACCCGCGACGCTTGGCAAGTTCGCCAGGCGACTGGTGATGCCGCGACGGTCCCTCTAGAGAGGCTGGTGCCACGCGTCGCAGATGGTGGTGTCATACTCGAAGCATGCGTTTTTTCAATACCACCGGCCCCGTCCGCCCCGACAAGCACTACTGCATCCCCGCGCTCGACCGGTTGGAGCTCGGCGACGTGCTCTCGCTGGTCCGGGATGAACGCTACTTCGTCCTGCATGCCCCGCGCCAAACCGGCAAGACCTCGGCGCTCTTGGCGCTCGCCGAACTGCTCAACAGCGGCACCGAGGGCAGCTACCGTTGCGTCTACGCAAACGTCGAGGCGGGTCAAGCCGGTCGCGAGAACACGGAACGCGCCATGCGTGCCATTCTCGGTCAACTGGCATTGCGCGCCCGCGTCACGCTCGGCGACACGTTCGTCGACGACGCCTGGCGCGACGCCCTCACCAGTTTCGGGCCCGACGGCGCACTCCAGGAACTCCTGAGCCGCTGGGCCCAAGCCGACCCCAAGCCCTTGGTTCTGCTGATCGACGAGATCGACGCGCTGGTCGGGGACACGCTGCTGTCGGTACTGCGCCAGCTCCGTTCCGGCTACGACTTGCGACCGGGGAGCTTCCCGCAGAGCGTGGTCTTGTGCGGCGTACGGGACGTGCGCGACTACCGCATCCGGTCCAGCTCCGAAGACGCGGTCATCGCCGGTGGCAGCGCATTCAACGTCAAGGCGAGGTCGTTGCGCCTCGGCGACTTGTCACGGCTCGACATCACGACCTTGCTCGGCCAGCACACCCGGGAGACGGGACAGGCATTCGCAACGGAGGCCGTGGATGCCGTCTGGACCCAAACCCAGGGCCAGCCGTGGCTGGTCAATGCACTTGCCGACGAGGCCTGCTTCCGCCAACGGGAAGGGCGAGACCGCAGTCGACCAGTGACGACGGTCGACATCCTCGACGCCCAGGAGCGGCTCATCGCCCGCCGGGAGACGCACCTGGACCAGCTCGCGGACAAGCTCAAGGAGAACCGCGTGCGGCGTGTGATCGGTCCGTTGCTAAGCGGCGGCGAGGAACGCGAGTTCTCGGACCGGGATCTGGAATACGTCCGCGACCTGGGCCTGATCGCCTACGACGGTCCGATGCGGCTCGCCAATCCCATCTATGCAGAGGTCGTGCCGCGGGAGCTTACCCACGCTGCGCAAGCCGGACTGGTGGAGGAGACCGCATGGTACGTCGACGCCGGCGGCGGGTTGGACGTGGTCAAGCTGCTAGCCGCGTTCCAGACATTTTTCCGAGAGCACTCCGAGCACTGGGTGGAACGTTTCGACTACCGGGAGGCGGGGCCGCAGCTCTTGTTGCAGGCGTTCCTGCAACGCATCGTGAATGGCGGCGGGAGGATCGAGCGCGAATACGGCTTGGGCCGGGGCCGCACCGATCTGCTGATCGTCTGGCCCCAGAGTGGGCGCACGCGCCGGTTCGTCATCGAATGCAAGGTCTTGCACCCCCGCCGGAGCATTGCGTCGACCATCCACGAAGGCGTAGAGCAGACGGTGCGCTATATGGACCGATGCGACGCCGAGTCAGGTCACCTCGTGGTCTTCGACCGGCGCGAGGATCGGCGTTGGGAAGACAAGGTGTTCCACCGCGTCGAATCCGGTGGCGGCACCGACATTCACGTTTGGGGAATGTGACCGTTCGCGCGCCCTTCAGGAGCTCTCCGTTGCTAGAATCCCTGTTTACGCCACAGTCGGCCATGGGTCCCATGCCGCCCAGACAACCGCAATCCGCCCGCAAGACGTGCTGACACCGGGTCGCTACGTGGTTGCCCTGCTCGCCACCGACGACGGCGAACCGTTCGCCGACAAGATGCAGCGGCTCGTCGCCGAGTTGCACGATCAGCAGGCGGAGGGCGCGCGCCTTGACGCGGCGATCTCGAAGAACCTAGCCGCGCTCGGGTTCGCGTCGCCCGGCGCCTCGAAGCGATGACGCCGAGGGCTGCACGATGGTCACCGTCCGCGATGCCATTCGTGCGCTTGAGAAAGATGGCTGGCGGAAGGTGCGGACGCGCGGAAGTCATCGCCAGTACCGGCATCCGACCAAGCGCGGCACGGTCACCGTTGCGGGCAACTTGGGCGACGACCTCGCCCGTGGAACATGGGGCAGCATCAAGCGGCAAGCCGGGTTGACGGATTGAGGGATCATCATGGAATACGCCATCGTAATCGAGCAGACGCCGCGTAACTTCTCCGCCTACGCGCCCGACCTTCCCGGCTGCGTCGCGACGGGCGCCACGCGGGACGATGCCGTTCGCGAGATGCGCACCGCCATCGCGTTCCATATCGAAAGCCTGCGGGAACACAGCGAGCCCGTTCCGGCTCCACGTTGCACCACGGCAGTGGTCGACGTGGCGGCCACCGGCTGACACCCGTGCGAATGGAAGCTCTTGATCAGAGCTTTCCTAAGGCTCTTCGAGGCCGGACGGTAGAACCCGGCCTTCCGGATAGTCCGCGCCTTCGGTACTCCGGTCGACGGACGCGCTCCAGACGGTGAGTTCGGCCTTCATTCGTGCCGCGATTTCCGGTTGCCGCTCGATGAGGTTGTCCTGCTCGGATGGATCGTCGATCACGTTGTACAACTCCCACTCCTGGGTCAGGGAATCGAATATCTCCTTGTTCCACACCCCATCGACCATCGCCTTGTCGTAGTCGCGGTAGTAGATGAGCTTGTAGTCGTTGTCGAGCCAGCCCAACTGGCCTTGAATCCGAAAGCCGAGGGGGCGACTTCGCCTCGGCGGTTCGGCGTCGAAGACGGGCACGAGGGATATGCCGTCGTGTACCTCGTTCATGTCGTGGGGGTCGAGGCCGGCCACTTCGATGAGCGTCGGAAACATGTCCAGCGTGCTGGCCGGGAAGTTCGAGACCCTCGGCTTCAACTGGCCCGGCCATTCGATGATGCCGGGCACGCGAATGCCGCCCTCGTAGAACGAGTTCTTGAACCCGCGGAGATGTCCCGTGGAGTCCGGCACCACACCAGGCAACACCTCCCCGGATGATGCCCTGGTCACGGTAAACGTCGGCAGTCCGCCGTTGTCGCTGGTGAACCAGACCAGCGTGTTCTCGGCAATTCCCAAGTCCCTCAAGCCCTGGCGGAGCGTACCGATGGAACGGTCCATGGCGACGATTTCGCCATGGTGGACGCGGGAGGCTTCCGGCAAGCCTTCGAACGCTTCCATATCCTCGTCGAGTGCCTCGAAGGGGCGGTGGGGGGAGGCATACCAGAGCAGGACGAAAGCGGGCTTGTCCTGTTTGTGCGCCTGCTCGATGAAGCCGAGGGTCTCGTCGACCAGGATTTCCGACGACTCGCCTTCGATGCGCTCGGCCGTTCCATTGCGACTGAACAACGGATCGAGGTTGAACTGATTGGTCTCGCTCAGCCAGTAGTCGAAGCCGAGTTCGCCGGGGTGGTGCGGGTCGGACAGGGGCATCGGATGGTCCGGCGTGTTCACGGTGTTGAGATGCCACTTGCCGAAATGCGCGGTCGTATAGCCGGCATTGCGGAAAGCTGCCGACAGGGTCTTTTCCTGCTTGTTGATCGAACTACCCACCGTCAACACGCCCGTGCGGTCGTTGGTTCTGCCGGTCAGCACGGTGGCGCGGGCGGTGGAGCACTGCGGAGCACCCGAATAGAAGCGGTCCATGCGTAGACCGTTCGCGGCCATCGCGTCCAGATTGGGCGTCTCGAGGACCGGATGGTCGTAGTAGCCGGTCTGTGCCCAGCCCATGTCATCCGCCATCACCAGGATCACATGGGGTGCCGCCAGCCCCGGAACGGCGAACAGGCCGGCAAGAACGATCATCGTCAGTCGTGGCATTGAACCTCCTTGGACGCGGGTCAGCCGAGTAGTTCGGCGAGCAGCTTGTTGACCCGCTTCACGTAGGCGCCGGGCTCGGTCACCGCGTTGCCCTCGGCCAGGGAAGCCTGGTCGAAGAGGATGGCGACCAGATCACCGAAGCGGTCTTCATCGACCTCGTCGTTCAACCGTTCGACCAGCGGATGCGTCAGGTTCACCTCGAAGTGCGGCTTGCTTTCGGGGGCGGCCTGACCGGTCGCTTCCATGATGCGCCGCATCTGGATACCCATGTCGTGTTCGCCGAGGACGAGGCAGGCGGGCGAGTCGGTGAGGCGCTTGGACTCGCGCACACCCTCGACCGTGTCGCCGAGCACGTCGCCGATTCGCTTGAGCAGGGGTTCGTTGTCGGACTTGGCCTTGTCCTCCTTCGTTTCGTCCGTGTCGTCGCCGAGGTCGAGTTCCCCCCGTGTGACGTCCTGGAACTTCAAGCCGTCGAATTCCTCGACGAAGGACATCCACCACTCGTCGACGCGGTCCGATAGCAGGAGCACCTCGATGCCACGTGCCCGGAACGCTTCGAGGTGCGGGCTCGACCGGGCCGCGGCATCCGAATCGGCGATCAGGTAGTAGATCTTGTCCTGGCGCTTGCCGTCCGATGCGTCGGCCTGCTCCCCGGCTCCCGCCTTGGCCTCGCCTTCCGACTCCTCGTCGCCTTCGGTCTGCTTCTCGGGTTCGGCTTCCTCCGACTCGCCGCTCATCCGCGCGATGTAGTCCTTGAGCGACGTCCGTTGCGCCGGGTCGGCGTCGTGCGTGGAGGCGAAACGCAGGAGGCCGAGAAGTTCGTCCTTGTTGGCGACGTCCTCGCCGACACCTTCCTTCAGCACCAGGCCGAATTCGTCCCAGATCTCGCCGTACTCTTCCGGGTCCATCTTGGCGAGCATGTCGAGCACGCGTTTCGTCAGCGCGTTGCGGATCGTCCGGGTGCGGTCGTCCTGCTGCAGGATCTCCCGCGAGACGTTGAGCGGCAGGTCGCTGGAGTCCACCACGCCGCGTACGAAGCGTAGGTACAGCGGCAGGAACTGGTCTGCCTCGTCCATGATGAAGACGCGCTGCACGTAGAGCTTCAGGCCACGCGGCAGTTCGCGGTTCCACAGGTCGAAGGGCGCCCGTTTGGGGATGTAGAGCAGGCTTGTGTACTCGAGCTTGCCCTCGACCTTGTTGTGGCTCCACGCGGCCGGGTCGTCGAAGTCGTGCGAGACGTGCTTGTAGAACTCCTTGTACTCGTCGTCGTCGACGTCGTTGCGCGGGCGGGTCCACAGCGCCTTCGCGGAATTGACCGCCTCAAGTTCCGGCTCCTTCGCGTCGTCATCGTCGTCGCCGCCGCCTTCCTTTGCCATCATCACCGGGACACCCACGTGATCCGAGTACTTGCGCACCACCGCGCGCAACCGGTAGCTCTCGGCGAACTCCTTGGCGTCGGCTTTCAGCGTCAGCGTCACCCGGGTGCCGCGCGGCACGTCGGCCGCGTCCTCGACGGTGAATTCGTCCTCGCCGGTGGACGTCCAGCGGGTGCCGACGTCCTCGCCGGCGCGCCGGGTGAGCACCTCGACGTCGCTGGCGACGATGAACGAACTGTAGAAGCCGACGCCGAACTGGCCGATGAGGGCACTGTCCTTCTGCTCGTCGCCGGTCAATGCGCCGAAGAACTCCTCGGTGCCGGACTTGGCGATGGTGCCCAGGTTCTCCACCGCCTCGTCCCGGTCCATGCCGATGCCGTTGTCGACCACCGACACCGTGCCGGCATCGTTGTCGAACTCGATGGCGATCCTGAAGTCCGGGTCGTCGGCGATCAGCGCGTCGTCCTTCAGGCTCTCGAAGCGCAAGCGATCGATGGCGTCGGAGGCGTTGGAGATCAACTCGCGCAGGAAAATCTCCCGGTTGGAATACAGGGAGTTGATCATCAGCTTGAGCAGCTTCCTGGCTTCTGTCTGGAAGCCGCGGGTCTCGGCGGTGGCTTGTTCGGTCATGGGGTGCTCTACAGGGCTACGCGCGGGATATGGGGCTTGCGCGGTGCTTTTCAAGCACTCGAACGAAAACGAATGCCGTCGGGCGATGTTCGCCGAGCTGTCAGTCCCAGCCGGTGACTTCGCCCAATGCGTCGCCGATCTCGGCCAGGCTCTTCACCGTCTTCACCCCGGCCGCGTCGAGTGCTTCGTACTTCTCTGCGGCCGTGCCCTTGCCGCCGGCGATGATCGCGCCCGCGTGGCCCATGCGCTTTCCCGCCGGCGCCGTGACGCCCGCGATGTAGGCGACCACCGGCTTGGTCACGTTGTCGGCGATGAAGGCGGCGGCTTCCTCCTCGGCGGTGCCGCCGATCTCGCCCACCAGGACGATGGCCTCGGTGGCGCCGTCGGCCTCGAAAAGCTCCAGCACGTCGCAGAAGTGGGTCCCGGGGATCGGGTCGCCGCCGATGCCGACGCAGGTTGACTGGCCGTAGCCCTTGTCCGTGGTCTGCTTGACCGCTTCATAGGTCAGGGTGCCCGAGCGGGACACCACGCCGACGCGGCCCGGCAGGTGGATGTCCCCTGGCATGATGCCGATCTTGCACTCCCCGGGGGTGATGACGCCCGGGCAGTTGGGGCCGATGAGGCGCGTGCCGAGGGTGTCCAGCCGATCCTTGACGGTCAGCATGTCGAGCGTCGGGATGCCCTCGGTGATGGCGACGATCAATTCGATGCCCGCGTCGATGGCCTCGAGAATGGAGTCCTTACAGAACCGCGCCGGCACATAGATGACCGACGCCGTGGCGCCGGTCTCGGCGACGGCCTCGGACACGGTGTCGAACACGGGCCGGTCGAGGTGCGTCGAGCCGCCCTTGCCCGGGGTCACGCCGCCCACCAATCGGGTGCCGTAGGCGATGGCCTGCTCGCTGTGCAGCGTGCCCTGGGAGCCGGTGAACCCCTGGCAGATGACCTTGGTTTCGCTGTCGACGAGGATGCTCATTGTCGGTCCCCCGCCGATCCACCGGCTGCGGCCACCGCCTGGGTGGCGGCATCCTCCAAGGAGGCGGCGGTGGCGATGTCCAAGCCGCTCTGTTCAAGTGCCTTGAGGCCCGCCGCCGCGTTGTTGCCCTCGAAGCGAACGGTCACCGGCACCTCGACCCCCACCTGGCGGACTGCGGCGATGATGCCGTCGGCGATGATCCTGCACGACACGATGCCGCCGAAGATGTTGATCAGCACGGCCTTCACCGCATCGTCCGAGAGAATGATCTTGAACGCCTCGGCGACCGCCTCCTCCGTGGCTCCGCCGCCGACGTCGAGGAAGTTCGCCGGATTGCCACCGTGGAGCTTGACCAGGTCCATGGTCCCCATGGCGAGGCCGGCGCCGTTCACCATGCAGCCGATGTTGCCGTCGAGGGCCACGTAATTCAGACCGAACTCGTCCGCCTGCGCCTCGCGCACGTCCTCCTGCGTGGGGTCGCGCAGGGCGGCCACTGCCGGTTGCCGGTACAGGGCGTTGTTGTCGACGTTCACCTTGGCGTCCAGGCAGTGCACGTCGCCGTCGCCGGTCACCACCAGAGGATTGACCTCCACCAGCGAGCAGTCGAGATCGTGGAACAAGCGCACCAGGTTGACGAAGACATCGGCGAACTGGTTCACCTGTTTGCCTTCGAGGCCGAGGGCGAACGCCATGGCGCGTCCCTGGAACGGCTGCGGGCCGGAGGCCGGATCGATGGCGGCGCGGAGAATCTTCTCCGGCGTCTCGGCCGCCACCTGCTCGATCTCCACGCCACCTTCCGTTGAGGCCATGACCACCACACGGCGGCTGGCGCGGTCCACCACGGCACCGAGATAGAGTTCGCGTTCGATGCTGGCGGCTTCCTCGACGAAAACCTTGGCCACCGGCTGGCCTTCGGCGTCGGTCTGGATCGTCACCAGGCGTTCGCCGAGCCACTCATCGGCGAATGCGCGGACGGCGTCGGTATCGTTCACCAGTCGCACACCGCCCGCCTTGCCGCGGCCGCCGGCGTGCACCTGGACCTTGCACACCCACTTGCCACCGCCGAGTTCCTCGGCCGCGGCGACGGCGGCATCGGCCGTGTCGGCCGCGATGCCCCGGGACACCGGCAAACCGTAGTCGGCGAACAGCGCCTTGGATTGGTATTCGTGCAGATTCATGTGCGAAGCCCTTGCCGGCGCGTGATCGGGGTCACCGGTCTGTATTGGTACGCCACGGGGTGGCGAAAGGCACGGGCGACCACAACGCGCCCCCGGGGCGCGCGGCCGCCCCTACGGGCGGAATCAATTGCGCCTCCTGTTGACCATGTGGATGGCGTTGCCGCCGATCCCGAGGGCAGCCTCGTGCACCGCCTCCGAGAGCGTGGGATGGGCAAACATCGTCAGTCCCAGGTCTTCGGCGCTGGCACCGAACTCCATCGCGATCACCGCCTGGGCGATCAACTCGCTGGCCTGAGGTCCGAGGATGTGCACGCCCAGGATGCGGTCGTTGTCGGCGTCGGCGAGGATCTTCACCAGTCCCGTGCCCTCGTTGGCGGCCAGAGCGCGGCCGGTGGCCGCGAACGAGAACTGACCGGTGCGGTAGGCCTCGCCGTCGGCCTTCAATTCCTGTTCGGTCTTGCCCACCCAGGCGATCTCCGGATGGGTGTAGATGACCGAGGGGACGCAGTCGTAGTTGACCAGTGGTTTGTGGCCGGCGATCCGCTCGACCACCATGACCCCCTCCTCCATGCCCTTGTGTGCCAGCATCGGGCCGCGCACCACGTCGCCTATGGCGTAGACCTCCGGCGCATCGGTGGCGCAAAGGTCGTCGACGAACAGAAAGCCGCGCTCGTCGAGATTGACGCCGCTGTGCGGGGCGAGTAGGCCCTCGGTGTACGGCACCCGGCCCACGGCGACGATCAGCTTGTCGACGGTAAGCTCGTGATCGCCCTCCTTGTCCTGGTACTCGACCTTGACGCCATCATTGGCGACGGACGCACCCGTGACCCGGGTTCCCAAGCGGATGTCGAGGCCTTGGCGGCCGAACTCCCGCAAGGCGTCCCGGGCGATGCGCGGATCGGCCACCGGAAGGAAGTCCTCCAGTGCCTCGAGGATCACCACGTTGGCACCCAACCGGCCCCAAACGCTGCCGAGTTCCAGGCCGATCACCCCGGCCCCGATGACGCCGAGCCGTCCCGGCACCTCCAGGAACTCCAGCGCACCGGTGGAGTCGACGATGACGTCGTCCGTCAGCGGGGCCGGCGGGATCCCCACCGGTACGGAACCCGGTGCCAGGACCACGTGCCCTGCCTCCAGGATCGCCGGATCGCCTTCGTGGGGCGTGAATTGCACGCGCCGACCGGCCTGCAGCTGACCGTGACCGGCCAGATGCGTGACGCCGTTGCCTTGGAACAATCCCCCGATGCCACCGGTCAACTGATCGACCACGGCGTCCTTGTGCGCGATCATGCGCTCGACGTTGACGGTCACCGTCGCATCGATGCCGATTTGCGCGAACTGCCCGGTGGCCTCCGCGTACTTGTGCGAAGCGTCGAGCAGGGCCTTGGACGGGATGCAGCCCCAGTTCAGGCAGGTACCGCCCAATGTGGGCTCGCCGTTCTTGCCGATGGACTTGTCGATGCAGGCCGTCTTCATGCCAAGCTGCGCGGCGCGGATCGCTGCCGCGTAGCCGGAGGGTCCGGCGCCGATGACGATGACGTCGTAGCTCAGGTCCATCGTTATAACTCCAGGAGGATCCGCGCCGGATCCTCGATCAACTGTTTCACCGTGACGAGGAAGCGCACCGCCTCGCGCCCGTCGATCAGGCGGTGATCATAGGACAACGCCAGGTACATCATCGGCCGCACGACGATCTCGCCGTCGACCACCACCGCCCGCTCCTCGATCTTGTGCATGCCGAGGATGCCCGTCTGGGGTGGATTGAGGATGGGCGTCGACAGCAGCGATCCGAACACCCCGCCGTTGGAGATGGTGAAGGTTCCGCCCTGCATGTCCTCCAAGGTCAGTTTGCCCTTACGGGCGCGGCCGCCGAAGTCGACGATGGCGTCCTCGATCTGGTGCAGACCGAGGGCGTCGGCGTCCCGGACCACCGGCACCACGAGGCCCCGGTCGGTACTGACGGCGACGCCGATGTCGTAGTAGCCGTGGTAGACGATGTCGTTGCCGTCGATGGTGGCGTTGACCACCGGGTGGCGCTTCAACGCCTCCACCGAGGCGCGGACGAAGAAACTCATGAAACCGAGCTTGGTGCCGTTGTGCCGTGTCTGGAACTCGTCGCCATAGCGTCGGCGCATGGTCATGACGGGTTCCATGTCCACCTCGTTGAAGGTGGTCAGCATGGCGGCCGTCTGCTGCGCTTCCACCAGACGTCTGGCGATGCTCGCGCGCAGCCGGGTCATCGGCACGCGGCGTTCGACCCGTTCGCCTTGGGGAATCACGTCCTTGTCGTCCTCGGCGAGCGGCGCCTCCGCGACCGTCTCGGCGGCCTGGGCCGCTTCGTCGACTGTGCGCTGCACATCCTCCTTGGTCACCCGGCCGCCCCGCCCGCTGCCAACGACGGTGCCGAGGTCGACGCCTGACTCGGCGGCGAGCTTGCGGGCCGCCGGGGACGCGGCAGGGCCGTCCGCATCCGCGGCGGTTGGCGCCGGCGTCGGAGTCCTTGCGGCTACCTCTTTCCCCTCGACTTTCCCCTCGACCTCCTGCAGCCGACCGAGCAGTTCCTCGGATTCCACCACGTCGCCTTCCGCCTTGAGGATCTCCGCCACCATGCCGTCCGCGGGCGCGAAAATCTCGATGACCACCTTTTCGGTCTCGATGTCGAGGAGCACGTCGTCCCGCTTGACGGAATCGCCGACGGCCTTGTGCCACACCGCCACGGTACCCTCCGAAATCGACTCGGCAAACGTCGGGGTGCGGATTTCGATCAAATCCGTTGCGTTCTTCGCGTCATCCGCCATTGGACTCTCCGTACAGGGCGTCGTGGACCAGGCTTCGCTGGCGTTGGATGTGAAGTGCCGTGTAGCCACTGGCCGGGGCGGCGAAGGCTCCCCGGCCGACGTAGGCCAACGTCAGGTCCGGATCGTAGCGCTGCAGAACACGCTGCATGTGATGCTGGCTCGAGTACCAGGCACCCTGGTTCATTGGCTCCTCCTGGCACCAGACAACGTGCTTGAGTCCCTTGTAGTCCTGCATCGCCGTCCCAAGTTCCGTTTCGGGAAACGGGTAGAGCTGCTCGAGCCGCAGGATGGCGACGTTGTCGAGGCCCGCGCCGCGACGCTCCTCGAGGAGATCGTAGTAGACCTTGCCGCTGCACAGCACCAGGCGGTCGATGGCGTCCGGATCGAGATCGTCGAACTCGCCGAGCACGGGCCGGAAACTGCCGTCGGTCAAGTCCTCCAGCGTCGACACCGCCAGGCGGTGGCGCAACAGGCTTTTGGGCGTGAGGGCGATCAGCGGCTTGCGCAGCGGCCGGACGACCTGCCGGCGGAGCATGTGGAAGATCTGCGCGGGAGTGGTGGGCAGGCAGACCTGGATGTTGTGTTCGGCCGAAAGCTGCAGGTAGCGCTCCAGGCGCGCCGACGAATGCTCCGGGCCCTGCCCCTCGTAGCCGTGGGGGAGCAGCATGACCAATCCGCAAAGACGGGCCCACTTGGTCTCGCCGCTCACCACGAACTGGTCGATGACGACCTGGGCACCGTTGGCGAAATCGCCGAACTGCGCTTCCCAGATGACCAGCGTCCCCGGCGACGTCGCGCCGTACCCGTACTCGAAGGCCAGCACCGCCTCTTCCGACAGCAGCGAGTCGTAGATGTCGAAGGTGGTGTCGTTGGTCAACAGGTTGATCGGTACGATGCGCTTGCCGTCGCGTTGGTTGTAGAGGGAGGCGTGGCGGTGGGAGAACGTGCCGACGCCCACGTCCTGACCGGTGAGGCGAACGTCGTGGCCCTCCTCCACCAGGGTCGCGTAGGCCATGGTCTCCGCGAACCCCCAGTTCAGCTGCATGGCGCCCGCGGCCATGCGCCGCCGGTCGTCGAGGATCTTCTGCACCTGGCGGTGCAGGGCGAAGCCGTCCGGCACCGTGTTCACACGGTCCGCCAACGAGCGCAGCCGGGACAGGGGCACGCGGGTGTCGCCCGGTGCATTCCAGTCGTGCCCGAGGTACGGACGCCAGTCGACGAAAAGCGAACTGTCCGGTTCGTGCACCAGCGCCAGAGCGACATGCTCGCCGGCGGCGAGCGCGTCGCGATAGTCGTCGACCATGCTCTCCATCGTCGCCCGGTCGATGACGCCCTCGCCCACCAGACCGCCGGCATACAGCTCCCGGGTGGTCGGATGGACCGCGATCTGCTGGTACATCAGCGGTTGGGTCTTCATCGGATCCTCGGCCTCGTTGTGGCCGCGGCGCCGGTAGCAGACGAGGTCGACGACCACGTCCTTGCGGAACTGCATGCGGTAGTCGGCCGCCAGGCGCATGGCGAACAGGCAGGCTTCCGGGTCGTCGCCGTTGACGTGCAGGATGGGCGCGCGAACCATCTTCGCGACTTCGGAGCAGTACTCCGTGGAACGCGCGTCGTCTAAGCGGTGCGTGGTGAAGCCGATCTGGTTGTTGACGATGATGTGCACCGTGCCGCCGACGTGGTAGCCCCGGGTCTGGGACATCTGGAAGCTCTCCATCACCACGCCCTGACCGGCGAATGCGGCATCGCCGTGGATGACGACAGGCACCACGAGATCACCCTGGTAGTCGCGACGCCGGTCCTGACGCGCGCGCACGGACCCGGTCACCACCGGTCCGACGATCTCCAGGTGGGACGGATTGAACATCAGCGCGAGATGCATCTCGCCACCCGGGGTCATGACGTTGGAGGAGAACCCCTGGTGGTACTTGACGTCCCCCATCTGGTCCTTGGTCGGTATCACGCCTTCGAATTCGTCGAAGAGCTCGCTCGGGTCCTTGCCGAGGATGTTGACCAGGACGTTGAGCCGGCCCCGGTGGGCCATGCCGATCACCGCCTCCACGCAGCCGTGGGAACCCAGGTGCTGCAGCGCCTCGTGCAGCATCGGGATGAGGCTCTCCGCACCCTCGAGGCCGAAGCGCTTGGTGCCGGGATACTTGGCGTGCAGGTACTTCTCCAGGCCCTCGGCGGCGGTCAGCCGCTCCAGAATGGCCACCTTGCCCGGGTCGTCGAGAGCCAGCATGGCGTGGCTGGATTCCAGCCGCTGGCGCACCCAGAGCTGCTCCCGCTCGTCGGTGATGTACATGTACTCCACCGCCACCGAACCGCAGTAGGTGGCCTCGAGAGCGTAGATGATGTCCCTGAGGCTCGCCTGGCCGCTCTCGAAGAACTGCGCCGAGCCGCTGCTGAAGACCGTGTCGAGGTCCGCTTCGGTGAGGTGGTGGTAGCCGAGCTCCAGTTCGGGGGCCGGTTCCCGTTCCCAGATGCCGAGCGGGTCGAGGCGGGCCTTGCGGTGACCGCGGTTGCGGTAGGCGCCGATCAGTTCGAGCACGCGGATCTGCTTCATCTCGTGCTCCGAGGAGACCTCGGTGGCGACCCGCTCGGGCTTGGCCTTCAGTCGGTTCCGGCCGAGACGCTCGAAGTGGGCGACGATGGTGCTGTGCGGCACGTCGACCGCCGCGTCGTCCACCATGGGCAGACGGTCGAAATCGCGCCGCCATTCCTCCGGCACGCTGTTCGGATCGTCGAGATAGTCCTCGTAGAGCATCTCCACGTAGGCGCCGTTGCTCCCCGCCAAGTGGGAACTCCGCCGCATTCGTTCAACGAAAGTGTCCGAGACGCTCACCGCGGCCACCGGATTCCGCCCGCCTCGCGGGTCAGATCCCCTGGCTCAGCAGCATGGTACGGATCTTGCCGATTGCGCGGGTCGGATTGAGCCCCTTGGGACAGACGCTGACGCAGTTCATGATCCCCCGACAGCGGAACACGCTGAACGGATCCTCCAACGCCGCGAGCCGCTCGGCGGTCGCCGTGTCGCGGCTGTCGGCGAGGAAGCGGTACGCCTGCAGGAGGCCCGCGGGGCCGATGAACTTGTCCGGATTCCACCAGAACGACGGGCACGCGGTGGAGCAGCAGGCGCACAGGATGCACTCGTAGAGGCCGTTGAGCTTCTCGCGGTCTTCGGGCGACTGGAGCCGTTCCCGCGCCGGCGGCACGGTGTCGTTGACCAGCCACGGTTCGATCTTCTCGTATTGGCGGTAGAACTGGCTCATGTCCACCACCAGGTCCCGGACCACGGGCAGGCCGGGAAGCGGCCGCAGCGTGAGCTTGCCCCGGGGCGCGGCCTCCGACACCGGCGTGATGCACGCCAGGCCGTTCCTACCGTTCATGTTGATGCCGTCCGAGCCGCACACACCCTCGCGGCACGACCGACGATAGGCGATGGAGGGGTCCTCGGCCTTCAGGAGTTCCAGCACGTCCAGAACCATGAGATCCCGGCCCTGCGGCAGGTCGAGTTCCAGGCTGTCCATGCGGGGCGACTCGTCCGTGTCGGGATCGAACCGGTACAGGCTGATCTGCATGGTTGCTCAGTAGCTCCGTTCGGTGGGTTTGAAGGTTTCCACGGTCTGCGGCGCGAAGTTGACCGACCGCTTGCCGACGCGCTTGCCTGGTGCGAAGTAGAGCGAGTGGCACAGCCAGTTGTCGTCGTCGCGTTCGGTGTAGTCGTCGCGGGCGTGGGCGCCCCGGCTCTCCGTTCGCGCCTCGGCGACGATCGCGGTCGCCTCCGCTACCTCGAGCAGGTTGTCCAGCTCCAACGCCTCCAGTCGCGCGGTGTTGAACACCCGGCTCTTGTCCGCCAGGTGGGCTCCGGCGATGCGTTCGCGCAGCTCGGCGAGTTCGCCGATGCTCGAGCGCATGTTGTCGCCGCTGCGGAACACGTTGAAGTTCACCAGCATCAGGCGCTGCAGTTCGCGCTTGAGCTCGGCCACCGACTCGCCGGACTCGGACCCGTTCCAGCGTTCCAGCCGCGCGGTCGCGCGGTCCACATCCGCCGCCGTGGGTCCGCGCCGGTTGATGCCCTGGCGCATGGCCTTCTCGATGTGGATGCCGGCGGCGCGGCCGAACACGACGAGGTCCAACAGCGAATTGCCGCCGAGGCGATTGGCGCCGTGGACCGAGACGCAGGCCACCTCGCCGATGGCGTACAGACCACCGACAACGCGGTCGGCATCGTCGGCGTCCCGGGTCAATGCCTGGCCGTGGATGTTGGTCGGTATGCCGCCCATCATGTAGTGGCAGGTCGGCACCACGGGGATCGCCTCGCGCGCCGGATCGACGTGGGCGAAGGTCTTGGACAGTTCGATGATGCCCGGCAGACGCTTGCGCAAAGTGTCCTCGCCGAGGTGGTCGAGCTTCAGCAGGACGTGATCGGCGTCCTCGCCCGCGCCTCTGCCGTCCATGATCTCGAGGATCATCGATCTCGCCACCACGTCGCGGCCCGCCAGGTCCTTGGCGGTCGGCGCGTAGCGCTCCATGAAGCGTTCACCGTCCTTGTTGACCAGGTAGCCGCCCTCCCCCCGGCATCCCTCGGTCACCAGGACGCCGGCCCGGTGGATGCCAGTCGGGTGGAACTGCCACATCTCGATGTCCTGCACGGGGAGACCCGCGCGCAACGCCATGCCGACGCCGTCGCCGGTGTTCATCAGCGCGTTGGTCGTGGTGGCGTAGATCCGGCCGGCGCCACCGGTGGCCAGTACCGTGGCCCGGGATTTGACGAACACGACTTCGCCGGTCTCGATCTCCAGCGCGATCAGACCGCAGACTTCTCCGTCCTGGTTCAGGACGAGGTCGATGGCGAACCACTCGTTGAGGAAGGTCGTACCGGCCTTCAGGTTGTTCTGATAGAGGGTGTGCAGCAGGGCGTGGCCCGTGCGGTCCTCCGCCGCGCAGGTGCGGGACGCCTGCCCGCCCCTGCCGAAGTCCTTGGACTGGCCACCGAACGGCCGCTGATAGATGCGACCGCTCTCGGTGCGGGTGAAGGGCAGACCCATGTGCTCGAGTTCGTACACCGCTTCCGGTCCGACGCTGCACATGTATTCGATCGCGTCCTGGTCGCCGATGTAGTCCGAACCCTTGACCGTGTCGTACATGTGCCAACGCCAGTCGTCGTCGGGGTCCTCGCTGCCGATGGCACAGGTGATGCCTCCCTGGGCGGACACGGTGTGCGACCGGGTGGGGAACACCTTCGAGATCACGGCAGTCTTCAAGCCGGACTGGGCGAGTTGCAGACCGGCGCGCATGCCGGCACCGCCACCGCCGACGATGACGCCGTCGAACTCCATGGTGGGCAGGCGCGTCACGGCAAGCCCCAGACCACCGACAGGGGCCACAGCAGGTAGACGAAGATCAGGCCGATGCACACGACCAGGTAGATGCCGAGATACACGGTGTGGCCGGCACCGAAATAGTGGCGTCTGACGTAGTCCGTGCCGACGGTCCACATGCCGATCCAGGCATGCGCGGCCAGCGACACCAACGCCAGCGTCGTGAACGCCCGCATGGGCAGCGACTCGAAGAAGCCGACCAGCGCGGCATGATCAAGGCGCGGCGTGGCGACGAAGAAACCGACGAGAGACAGCGCGTAGAGTCCGACGATCACCGCGGACACGCGTTGCAGGACGAAGTCGGCGAGGCCGCTGCGTCCGAAGCTGGCGACGTTGGTTACCAAAGCCAGACCGCCAACCCCACCGCAGCCACGACGGCGATTGCGATCGTGAGCCACGCGCCGACCTTGCCCGCCCGTAGGCTGTCCCCGACGTGGAAGTCGAGCAGCAGGTGCTTGATGCCGGCGACAACGTGGTAGGCGAGGCTTGTCAGGATGGCCCAGGTCGCCAAGGCACCCGGCGTCGCCTCGATGATCGCCGCGGCACGCTCGAAACCCGCCTCGTCGGCGAGTGCCAGGTCGAGGACGTAGCAGAGGAACAGTGTACCCGCGAACAGCACGATGCCGGTTACGCGGTGCAGGAAGGACGCGATCGCGGTAACCGGCATGGCCGCAGCCAAGCGCGGAAGAGGCAGGTTCACGGGCCGGTCGGGATGCATGCCTGGCGAGCGTCAATCGAACGGCGACGATGATAGCAAATGGCAATGTCCCTTCGACGACGACTCCGGTCGGTCCATCCACGGTCGTCCGGCGTTCCATCGGGTTTCGCCGAGCCCTCATTCGCATTGACGCAATAGACAGGGCTTTATAGGCTCACCCGAGCCGGAGTTGAGTTGGGGAGCGGTCGGCGCATGGCAGAGACGGGGGAAGGCATGGCACCGGGCGACGAAAGCGACGACACGACCGGCGCGGACGGGACCGGGCTCGCCCGACTCTACGTCAACGGAGTCGACAGGCCCATCGAACTACCCATCCTGACGCCGAGTCTCGGCCAGGAGGTCATCGACATCGGCTCGCTCACCAACGAGGGCTTCTTCACCTACGACCCGGGATTCGTGTCCACCGCCGCCTGCGATTCCAACATCACCTTCATCGACGGCGATGCCGGCACCCTGCTCCACCGTGGCTATCCCATCGAACAACTCGCCGAGCAATCGGACTTCCTGGAATTGTGCTACCTGCTGCTGCACGGTGCCTTGCCGACGGCCGCCGAGAGGGCCGCCTTCGAGGCCACCATCACGCGCGAGCGCGGGGTCACGGAGGGCATCCAGGCCATGGTTGGGCAGTTCTCCCGGGGTGCCCACCCGATGGGCATCATGACTGCCCTGACCGGTGCATTGGCCGCCGAGAGCCACGAGGGGCTCGACATCACCGACGAGGCGCACCGTCTCGATACGGCAGCGCGGCTGATCGCGAAGATGCCCACCCTCGCCGCCCTGACCTACCGGCATGGGCAAGGCAAATCCTCTTCGCCGCCCCGCGACGATCTGAACTACGCCGAGAACTTCCTCTACACGACATTCGCGGACGACGAGAACTACGAAATCAATCCGGTTATCGCGCGCGCCATGGACCGGATCTTCATGCTGCACGCGGACCACGAGCAGAACGCGTCGACCTCGACGGTCCGGCTTGCGGGCTCGACCGGCACCAATCCCTATTCCGCCATCGCCGCCGGCATCGCGGCGCTATGGGGACCGTCGCACGGGGGTGCCAACGAGGCGGTGCTCAGCATGCTCGCGGAGATCGGCTCGGTCGACAACATCGACACCTTCGTGAAGAAGGCCAAGGACAGGAACGACCCTTTCCGGATCATGGGCTTCGGCCACCGCGTCTACAAGAACTACGACCCCCGCGCCAAGGTGATGCAGCAGACCTGTCATGAAGTCCTAGCCGAGCTCGGCGTGGACAGCGACCCCATGCTGAAGATGGCGCAGCGGCTGGAGACGATCGCGCTGGAGGACGAGTACTTCATCGAACGACGGCTCTATCCCAACGTCGACTTCTACTCCGGCATCACGCTCAAGGCCATCGGCATCCCCACGGAGATGTTCACCGTCATCTTCACCACCGGCCGCACCCCCGGATGGATCGCCCACTGGCGGGAGATGGTCAGCGAACCCTACAAAATCGGCAGACCCCGCCAGCTGTATCGCGGCCGAACGGCAAGGGACTTCGTACCCGTCGACCAGCGCTGAATTCTTGGCGCTCGTCCCAACGAACGCGCCAACCAACGGCCTTGAGTTGCGAGGAGACCAAATGACGTCGAAACCAGACGCGGTCGACAGCGGGCCCGGGCTGCCCGTTCTCGTGACCGGCGCGTCCGGGCATGTAGGCGCGAATCTCGTACGCCGGTTGTTACACGATGGCATTCGCGTGCGCGTGCTGTTGGAACCAAAAGCCCGCAACGAGGCGTTGGACGGCTTGGACGTGGAACGGGCCCACGCGGACATCCGCGACCTGGACGCCACGCGGCGCGCGGTCGAGGGCTGCCAGGGCATCTATCACTGCGCAGCCAGGGTCTCGACCATCGACGGCGACCGCGCCCATCGGCGGGAGCTGTTCGAGTGCAACGTGATCGGCACCCGCAACGTGCTGCAGGCCGCGCGGGAAGCGGACGCGGGTCGGGTTGTGGTGACCGGCTCCTTCAGCGCCGTCGGCTACGACCTCGACGATCCGTCGACGCCGAGCGACGAGACGATGCAGTTCTATCCGATGGCCCGGACGATGCCCTACGAGCGCAGCAAGGTGCTCGTCGAGCACGAGTGCCTGCGCGCGGTGGCGGCGGGTCAGGAGGTCGTGGTCGCCACGTGCTGCGCGGTGGTGGGCGGCGCCGACTTCCTGCCGTCACGGTTGGGGCGGACGCTGTGCGACTTCGCCAACGGGAAGCTGCGTGCGTACGTTGACGGCGGCTTCCAGTTCGTGGCGGCGCGGGACATCGTGGAAGGTCACCTGCTGTGCATGCGCAAGGGGCGTCCCGGCGAAAAGTACATCTTCGGCAGCGAGTTCAAGACCATCTCCGACATCCTGGATCTCTTCGAGGAAGCCTCCGGGGTTCCTCGGCCACACCGGGCGATCCCGACTTCGGCCATGTACGTCTTCTCCGAAGTGGCGAGCTTCTACCTCAGCCGCTTCCACCCGCGCTTCCCCCAGCGCTTCACGCCCGGCGCCATCCGCCTGTTGCAGCTGCGCCGGCGCGCGAACACCGCCAAGGCACGCCGCAAGCTCGGATTTCAGCCAACGGGCATCCGGGCGGCGGTACACGAAGCCTACGCGTTCCACTACCAGCGCAACGCCATCACCAATCCCAGGGCAAGGCGGGTCAGCGCGGAGCCAGCGGGGAGTGCACCGGGCGCCGCGAGCGAGGTGGTCCCCGCGGCGCCTGGCGGGGAGCCGGCGTGAACCGCGCGCAGGCTCCGCCGCCCGACTTCACGGAAGGCGCGACGCTGCGCCAGCGCGCGCGGGCGGCGGGCATGGACCCCGACTACTGGTACGCGGTGGAGGAGGTACGGCGGGTCAAGCCGGGCACGGTGGTCGAGGTGGTTTTCTGGAAGCGCTCCATCGCGTTGTTCCGAGCCGACGATGGGTCGTTCCGCGCCGTTGAGAACCGCTGCGCGCACCGTCAGCTCAAACTCTCCCTGGGCGAGGTCCAGGGCTGCAACCTGGTGTGCGCCTACCATGGGTGGCAGTACGACGGCGACGGGCGCTGCGTCGTGATTCCGCACGAGCGCTACGGACGTGGCTTCCCCAAGCTCACGCTGCGAACCTATCCGGTGCAGGTGCGCTACGGCCTGGTCTGGCTGTTCCCGGGAGACCCCGAAAAGGCGCACGAACGCCGGATACCGGACATCCCCGAGCTCGAGGGCCCCGCGCCCTGGGCCTGCGCGCCACTGACTTACGACTGGTCAGCCCACCACTCGATGGTCATCGACAACGTGAGCGACTTCTCGCATGCCCACCTGCATCGTCGCTACCGCCCGTTCGACAACGCCACGCTGACCCGCTGCGATACGATCGGCGACAGCGTGCATGTTGCCTACAAGACGCGCATCGGCGGAGGGCGCATCACCGGCCGCTTCGTCGAGCGCGACCGGGTCGACACCGGCCAAATCGAGCTCTGCTACGAGTACCCCTACCAGTGGTCCAACACGGATGACGCGATCAAGCACTGGCTGTTCGTGTTGCCGGTGAACGAGCGCACGACGCGCGTGTTCTTCCTGTTCTACTTCAAGTCGTTGAAGATCCCGGGGCTGCCCATTCGCATCCCCCGGGCCGCGATGACGGCGGTGATGAAACTCTCGAACCGGTGGGCGATTGGCCCGCTGCTCGACCAGGACCGGTTCGCCGTGGAAGCCGAGCAGCGCGGCTACGAACGCCATTGGGATGCGCCCCCCGTCGAACTGAACCCGGCCGTGCGCGCGTTCCAGGAGGTGACGGTGCGCAAGTGGCGCGAGCATCTCGAGCAGCCGGAGAACGCCCGTGCCGCTGATTGAGCACGTTCCGCCGTCCGCGCTGTCGATGGCCGCCCTGCTCGAGGCCGGGGCGATGCTGCTGGCGTTCGTCGTGGCCCTGTTCGTCGCCTCGATGGTGGTCCCGGGACGCCGGCTTACGACCGGTCCCGCGCAGGGGCAGCGCGCCAAGCTCAACGGACTGGCCCTGTTCATGATCGTCGTGGCGACGGCCGGGACGGCCCAAGCGGCCGGCTGGTTCTCCCTCGCGACGCTGCATGCGCGTTTCGCGGCGCTATTCGTCGCGGCGAACGTCTTCGCCTTCGGTCTTGCCGGCTGGCTCTACTGGCGCAGCGCGCGCGCAAGCGATGCGCCCCGAGGTCTCTGGCGCGGCTTCTTCTTAGGCCGGGAGCTCAACCCCGCCTGGTTCGGCGTGGACCTGAAACTCTTCAGCTACCGGCCGTCCCTCATCGGCCTGGCGCTGCTCAACGCCTCGTTCGCGGTCGCGCAGTACGAGGCCCATGGCGAGCTGACGCTTGCCATGACGCTCTACCAAGTCTTCATGTTCCTGTACGTATTCAACTACTTCCAGTTCGAGCACGGCATGGTCCACACCTGGGACATCGTGAGCGAACGGTTCGGCTGGATGCTGGTCTGGGGCGACTACGTCCTGGTGCCATTCTTCTACTGCATCGCCGGCTGGTGGCTGGTCGACGCCGCCGGCCCGGCGCTGTCTCCCGCGGCGGCCGCCGGAATCATCGCGCTGTTCGTCTTCGGCTTCGTGCTGTTCCGCGGCGCGAACGGGCAGAAGCACCGCTTCCGGCAGGACCCTGGCGCGAGAATCTGGGGCAGAACCGCCGAGTCGCTGGACGGGCGCCTGCTGGTCTCCGGGTTCTGGGGTGTCGGACGGCATCTGAACTACACGGGCGAGATCTGCGTCTACATCGCCTTCGCGCTCACCACGGGTTTCGCGTCCCTCATCCCGTACCTGTTGCCGGCATGGCTGGCGGGTCTGCTGGTGCATCGATCCCGACGCGACGAGCGCCGCTGTCGCGCGAAATACGGCGAACTCTGGGACCGCTACACGAAGCACGCCCGGTTCTCCATGGTGCCGTACATCTACTAGTGGCCAGCCAGGCCCACAGCGTGGAATCCCCGCGTTCGCGACAACGGTCTCCGCGGACGCCGACACCCGTTCCGGAACTTGCCGGCGGCCAGCCGCTGGTCGGCCACCTCCGCGAGTTCCAGCAGGACCCGGTGGCGATGCTGAGCCGCGGCGCGCGCGAGCGGGGCGAACTCTTCCGATTCCGTCTCGGGCCGCGGCCGTTCGTGCTCTTCTCCGGGCCCGAGGCCCACGACGCGTACTTCGGATCGCCGGACGAGCAGCTGGACGCGAAATCCGTCTACCGGTTCACAGTGCCCATCTTCGGCCGCGGCGTGGCCTACGACGTCTCGCCCGAACTCATGACCGAGCAGTTGGGCTTCCTGTTCCCGGCACTGCGCGAGTCGTCCATGCGCAGGTTCGCGCGGATCATGTTCGAGGAGACGACGAGCTACGCCGATGCCCTCGACGACGAGGGGGCACTCGATCTACCGACGGCGATGAACGAGCTGACCGTCAACATCGCCAGCCGCTGCTTCCTCGGCGAGGAGGTGCGCAGCGCCGTGGATGCGGGCTTCGCCGAGGCCTACCACGACCTGCAGAAGGGCATCAACACCCTGGGGTTCTTCCTGCCCCGGCTGCCGACGCCCGGACACTTGAGCCGGGACCGGGCGCGGCGGACCGTGACGGCGCTCTTTGCCGGGATCATGCGCGAGCGGCGGCGGTCCGGCGCCGAGTCCGAGGACTTCATGCAGACGCTCATGCAAGCCCGCTACAAGGACGGCCGCGCCCTGAGCGACGACGAGATCACCGGCATCCTGCTCGCGGCGCTGTTCGCCGGGCAGCATACGAGCGCGGTGCTCGCGACGTGGACCGGGCTGGAACTCGTACGGGACGCGGCGTACCTGGCCCGGGTGAGAGACGAGATGCGCGAGGTCTACGGCGCAGAGCGCTGCATGACCTTCGCGGGTCTCAAGCAACAGGCGGCGCTGGAGAACGCCGTACGCGAATGCGAGCGCCTGCATCCGCCGCTGATCATCCTGATGCGCAAGGCGCTCAAGCCGATGGTGTATCGCGGGCAGGTCGTTCCCGCCGGTACGCTGGCGATGGTGTCGCCGGCGGTTTCCCATCGGCTGCCGCACGTCTTCGCCAACCCGGACAGGTTCCTTCCCGATCGTTTCGCCGCGCCGGCATACGAAGACAAGCAGCACCAGTACACGCTGATCGGCTTCGGCGGCGGCAAGCACCGGTGCATGGGGAAACACTTCGCGATCCTGCAGATCAAGGCGATCTGGACGGCGCTGCTCGACCGTTTCGATTTCCACCTGGACGGCGCGTTTCCGGCACCGAACTACGGCAGCTGGGTGACGGGCCCGAGGACACCCTGCGTGCTCCGCTACCGGCGTCGCACGGGGACGGGCGTCTTCCGTTGAGCATGGCCGCCTCGCCGCACTACGATGTCGCGGTCGTCGGGGGCGGTCCGGTAGGCAGCTTCTGTGCGCTCGCCCATGCCCGCACCGGCGCTCGGGTGGCCCTGATCGAGGCGAATCCCAAAGCGTCGCGCCGGCTGGCGGGTGAGTGGCTGCATCCGCCGGCCATACGCATGCTGCGTGCGGTCGGACTGAACCTCGATGCCGAACCCCGCAGTGCCCCGGGCAAGGGGTTTGTGGTATCGCCGGAAGACCGCTCGGAGCCCATCGTGCTGCCTTACCCGGGCGGCAGGGTGGGCGTCGCATGCGAGCACGCGGTGCTCGTCTCCGCCCTGCACAAGGCGCTCGAGAACGAGCCCGGGGTCGACTACCACGCCAACACCCGGGTGCGCTCGGTCGAAGACGGGCGTGTGGGCTTCGCGCACAACGGCAGGGAACGCTCTCTGCGTGCGGCGCGGATCGTCGGTGCGGACGGTCGCGCTTCGATCGTGCGGCGGTCGCTTGGTCTGCCGACGGCGCGCTTGACGTGTTCGCGCATGATTGGCATCGCGATCGAGGACGTGACCCTGCCGTTCGAGGGGTACGGACACGTGCTGCTGGGCGGACCCGGGCCGATTCTCATGTTCCGCTTGGACGAGGGTCGTGTTCGCATCATCGTCGATGTCCCCCTGGACCACTGGTCGCAGGACCGGATGGCCCTCCTGGCGGACTCCTATGCCGATATCCTGCCGGAAGGGGTCAGGGACAGGTTCTTCGCCGCGTTGCGGGAGGACAGGTTCAAGGCTGCGGCGAACGAACTGAGGCCCCGCTCCACCTACGGGACCTCGCGCAGGGTGCTTGTCGGCGATGCGGCCGGGCACTACCACCCGTTGACGGCGGTGGGCTTGACCCTCGGCTTCGGCGATGCCCTCCGGCTGGCCGAGGCGCAGGAGAGTTTCGACGACTTCACGGTCAGTCGCCTTGGCGCCACCCGCGGTCCGGAGCAGCTGGCGATGTCCCTCTACGAGGTCTTTGCCGACCACCGGATCGAAGCGGCGTCGCTCCGTCAGGCCGTGTACCGGAAATGGCGCGCTAGTGCCGGGACACGCGATCGGACCATGAGCCTGCTCGCCTGCGAAGACACATCGGTCGCCCGCCTGGGGATCACCTTCTACGGCATGGTGGCCGGCGCTGTCGCCGCCGCGCTGCCGCGATCCGGCGACCCGCGCGCCTGGCGTCGGGCGCGCGACACGGTACAGGCGCTCGCGGTGCGTATCGGCCACTGCCGGAGCGGCTTTCGCGACTTGCGAAAGGCCGAAGACACGAGCGCCGACCGGGCCGACCGAGAAGGGAAAGCAGCGTACAGGTTGGCGAAAGGATTTCTCGTCTCCATGGGCTCGCGCCACGGCGAAGTCCGCCCCGGCCACGCCAGCACCGTCGCATCCGTGGACGCGGATACGGCATTGGGGCGCGCGACGCGGCGCCTGCTGGACCTCCAGGACGAAGACGGCGGCTGGGAAGGCGAGATGACCTGGTGCCCCATGCTGGCCGCGCAGTACGTGCTGCTGCATCACCTCGTCGGCCAGCCGCTCGCGCCCGGTCGGCGCCGACGCGTTCTCCGCCACTTCGCGCAGACCCGTCTGCCGGGCGGCGCGTGGGGCCTGCACGAGCACTCGCAGCCATACCTCTTCGTGACGACCCTGGTCTACGTGGCCGCGCGACTGACGGGGGTCGAGCGCGGCGATGCGCTGATCGAGCGGGCCGGGCGGTTCATGCGCAACGAGGGCGTTCTCGCGATCCCGACGTGGGGAAAGTGCTGGCTCGCGCTGCTCGGCCTGTACGACTGGCGGGGCGTCCACCCGATGTTGCCGGAGCTATGGCGGTTGCCGCGGTGGTTGCCCTTCCATCCCGCCAAGTGGTACTGCCACACTCGGCACATCTACATGGGGATGGCAGCGGTCTACGCGCATCGGTACACGACGCCCGTGACGCCGTTGATCGCGGCGCTACGCGAGGAACTCTTCCCGGACGGCTTCGCCAACGTCGACTTCCGCGCCGGCCGCAGTCGCCTGCGGGAGGCGGATCTCTACGCCCGGCCCACCCTCGCGTGCCGAGCCGCCCAGGGCGCGGCGTGGGTGTTCGAACGGTTCCACGGCGAGCGCCTGCGCGAACGTTGCCGTGTGGCGCTGACCCGGCGCATCCGTTGGGAACTGCACAGTTCGAGTCATACGAGCATCTCGCCCGTCAGCGGCTTCCTCAACATCCTGGCCCTGTGGCTTAACGACCCGGACGACGCCGACTGCTTCGCAGCGCTGAACCGGGTGGACGACTGGATCTGGGAAGACGAGGCGGGCGGCACACGCGTCACTGGGGCGAGGAGCGCTTCGTGGGACACCGGATTCGCCCTGCAGGCGCTGGCCGCCGGGCCCCGTCTCGCCGAACTGTCTGACGCCCTGCGCAAAGGCGCCGAATTCCTCCGCGTGCAACAGATCCGCACGAGTTTCGACGGGTTTCGCGAGGCCGAGCGGGCCGACCCCCGGGGCGGGTGGTGCTTTGCCGGCGTCTGGCATGGCTGGCCGGTGACGGACTGCACCGCGGAAGCGGTGCTTGGAACAATCGCCGCCGACCCCGAGGGCGTGGACGAGCGGGCGCTGGCAGACGCGGTTCGGTTCATGCTGCGCGGGCAGAACCGAGACGGCGGCTTCGGGAGCTACGAGGCGCGGCGCTCGATATTCGGGCTCGAGTGGCTCAATCCGGCCGAGATGTTCGGCGACTCGATGACCGAGCACTCCTACGTCGAGTGCACTGCCTCCTGCGTGTCGGCCATCGCCGCTTGCCGGCGGCACTTTCCGCGCGTGACCGACGCCGCTGCGGCGCGGGCCATGGAGCGCGCCGATGCGTGGCTTCGCCGTACGCAGGCGAGCGACGGGTCGTGGCGCGGCGTGTGGGGCGTACAGTTCATCTACGGCACGTTCTTCGGCATCAGGGGCCTGCTCGCCGCCGGCGCCCGGCCGGGCGATCCGGCGGTGCGCCTGGCCTCCCGGTGGCTACTCGACCGCCAACGGAGCGACGGGGGATGGGGGGAACATCACAGTGGCTGCGTAGCCGGCCGCTACGTTCCGCACGAGGAAAGCCAAGTCATCCAGACTGCCTGGGCCCTGACAGCCCTACTCGAGGCGGGCGACTCGAACTGGACGGCGATTTCCCGGGGCGCGGAGTTCCTCTGCAACGCGCAAGACGCGGACGGGACGTGGCGGAGACAGGACATGGCGGGGGTCTTCTTCCGCACGGCGCTGCTGGACTACGCGCTGTATCGCCAGTACTTTCCCCTCCATGCGCTCGCTCTGTACGAAGCGCGGCGCCGGGCGCGGACCGGTTGTGCGGCCCTGGTCGAACACCCGGCGAGAGCGGCCGGCTGAGGGACCGGGGCGCCGCCGCAACCAAACGTAGCTGATACACGAAGGACGGGCCCGATGCCAAGGAGAGTCGCCATCGTCGGCGCCGGGGTCGCCGGCCTCGGCGCGGCGTGGGCGCTGCATCGACATCCCGGCCGGTTCGACTTTCGCGTGTTCGAAGCCGAGGCGCACCTCGGCGGCAACGCAGTGACCGCCGACATGCCGCAGGACGACGGCACATCGATTCCGTTCGACATCTCCGTGACCGCCTGTATTCCGTCCGTCTATCACCACATCCTGCTGCTGGCGCGGCAACTCGGCGTCGACCTCGTCGACACCCGGTTCAGCTACAGCGTCGCGTACCGTGGCGGCATCTACGCGCACGACCTCGACACCGACATCAGCCGGGAGCTGCGGCCGGAGATCGACAAGTTCCAGCGGCTCCTGCGGCGCCTGCATCGGTTTGGTCGTCTCAACCGCTCGCGGTCCAGGCTCCTGAACGCCCTCAACCCCTTCAACTACCTGAGCATGGGCGCCGTCCTCAATTTCGGCCGGTACTCCGGGGACTTCAGGTACAAGGTGCTGAAGCCCATGTTCGTCAACTTCCTGATGGCGACCAATGTCTTCGACATGCCGGCCTCGCTGTTTTCCCGGTACCTCGAGTTCTTCAACATCGAAGTCGCCACGCCGATGCGGACCTGGGAGGGCGGGACGCGGCGGATCTACGAGAAGCTGACGGACGCGTTTCGGGAGAAGATCTACCTCGAAAGACGCGTCACGAAGGTGGTCCGCTCCGGGTCGACCGTGCTCGTTGAGGACGAGAATGGTGCCGTCGAGACGTTCGACGACGTCGTGTTCGCCTGCAACGCGAACCAGACACTCATGGCCCTGGACAGGCCGAGCTTTCTCGAGAGTTGGCTACTGACGTCGATCCGCTACGAAAGCGAACTGCACAACCACGCCGTCGTCCACTCGGACGCCTCGGTGTTGCCGGACAACGCCGCGCTGCCGCTCGCCACTCGCAGCAACCACATCGAGCAGTACGGCGCCCGGCCGGACAACTACGAAATCACCTACATCATGCACAACCAGCAGCCGTGGGCGAAGAGATCGGACAAGCCGTGCCTGGTGACCTACAACCCGGTCAGCCGCATCGACGAGCGCAAGGTCGTCAAGCGATGGTGGTTCCAGCACGTCGTCCACGATGTCCGCCACATCGCCCTCCTGGTCCAGTTGTTCCGCCTGGTGCAGGGCAGAAAGCGGACCTGGCACTGCGGGGCGCACACGCTGATCAACAGCCAGGAAACGTGTTTCGTGTCCGGGCTGGTGACGGCGCGGCAGCTTGGCGCGGACTATCCGTTCGAGGACGACGAGACCCGGAAGTGGTTCAACTTCTACGGGCGCATGATGTACGGGTGGCGCTTCCGGAATGCGCCCGCCCGCGACGTAAACGCATCGTAGGGGCGACCCCGTGGTCGCCTGTGCGTTAGCTCGCGACGCGCCTCCTACAGGCCGACGACGCCGTAATTGCCGTCCAGGATCAGCCGGACGGAGACGTACAGCCCCAGCAGGGGGAACAACACCCAGGGGACGTTGGTCGCGAGGACGTACCTCCACATCTCGCTTCGGCTGATGAGGGTGTGGCGTCCGGCGATGAAGAAGCTCGCCAGGTAAACGCTCGTCACGTAGGTCCACTGCCAGAAGAGCGCGAGGCCGAGCATGCCCGTGAGGAGCGCGGGCAGGAAGTCGACCGTGAGGGCGGCATAGAGCAGGAGCGTCGGCAAGGCCGTGAAGAAACCGTTCGCCGTGTCGGCGTTGAACCCGAACGTCCGCCGGTCGGCGAACGAGGAATCGTACTGCGAGTAGGTCGCCCAGATGTCGGCCCAGAGCGTCGGCGAGAGGGCGCGGGTCCACGGCACGCTGGTGGCGAAGAACTCGAGGGCCGGTGTCCGGCCGGTCTTCAATCGCCATTGGCCCCAGTACTCCGTGCGCGTTTCGATGTAGGACCGGCGGAGAAAAAGACACACCTCCCAATAGCAGATCAGCAGGTTGAGCGACAGGAACACGCTGAGCAGGCAATGGATGGCGCCGACATCCGCGTGTACGGCGTAGCGCACGCCGATACCGAGACCCGTGAGCGCCGAGACGATCAGCGCGGCGAGCAGCAGGACGCGGATCGTAGGGCCGGCGCGGGCCGCCGTCTGCGGAACAGCGGGTTGCAGCGGGTGGTCGTTGCTCATGTCGCGCCCTTCGTGCATGTGTCGGCTCCTGATCCGAGGCCCCACCCGGGGCGACCGGCCTCCGCTCGTCCCCGGCCATCGCGGGGCGCATCGCCGTGCGAACGACTTATCACATACTAGCCCGAGAACCATGCAACCGAGGCCCGGTAGTCGCTCCGCGCCGCGCTGGTTCGCCGGCACCCAGAATGCCGGCCATTGTTCTTTGCGGCGCTGGGAATCAGTGTCTATGATTCGCGTCCACGGCGTTCTTGAGTAGTTTCGCATCTCGCGGGAGTATCGGGTGTCGAACGGAATTCGCGCGATGGTTCCAAGTGGCCGGTGCAGCAATCGGGTCGACATCAACCGGCGTGTCCCGTCTCGCGTGGGGACCGCCGCGTCTTGCCGATACGGGCGACGCATTTGCCGATGGGCGCCGGTGCTTCTGACCGCGTTTGCGACTTCACTTCAGACACCCGCGCCGGCACTCGGCGCCCAGGAGTCGGCGAGCATTCCCGTCGCCCGCATCGCCTTCGTCGCGGACGCCACGGATCCGAACGCCGACGAGATTCGCGCCATGGTTCGACGGGAACTCCTCGCCTTGGCGCGAAACGACTTCGACGTCCGGTTTCCCGATGAGCTCGTCGTCGTGGAGGACGCCACGGGTGCCTCCGTCGCCTTGGAACGGCTGCTCGCCGACGACGAGGTCGCGATCGTGGTGACCCAGGGCCTGGTCGCTGCGGCGGCGGTGGCCGGCCGACGCGCGCCGTGGCCGAAACCCGTGATCGCGGCCTCGGTGTTCGATGCGCGTCTGCAGGGTTTTCCGTCGACCGATGGCACGAGCGGTGTCGCAAACCTGACGTACATCGCGCCGCCGCCGCCGGGACCGGTGGTTCGTGATCTGGTCAAGTTTCGGGAACTGGCGAGCTTTGCACGGGCCGCCATCCTGGTGGACGAAGCGGCCGCCGCAACCCTCGCCGATTTCGCAGGTCCGCTGCTCGAAGCGGCGGCGGAGCTAGGGATCGAATTGGTACCGGCACCGGTGCCGGTCGGTGCAACGGCGGCAAGCGGGCTCGACCGGCTTGCCGCGGATTGCGACGCGGTATACCTGACCCCGCTGACCGGGATGAACCCCGGCGAATTCGAACGCCTCGCCGAGGAACTCACGGCCCGTGGCCTGCCATCCTTCTCCTATTCGGCCGCCGACGTCGAGCGGGGCATCATGGCGTCGCTGGGGTCCATCGACCCGTCGCGGATGGCACGGCGTATCGCGATCAACGCCTACCGCATCCTCATGGGGGACGATCCGGGCACGCTGCCGGTGACCCTTCAGCCGGGCGAGCAGTTGGTCGTGAACATGCGAACGGTGCGCGAGCTGGGTGTCGCTCCGCCGCTGAGCCTGCTCCTCGAGGCGCGGCGCCTGTTCGCAATCCCCGACGACGTGGCGCGCAACCTGACGCTGAAGGGTGCCATGGAAGAGGCCGTGGCCGCCAATCTCGCGCTCGCGGTGGAAGATCAGGTCGTGTTGGCGGGGGCCGAGGACGTTCGGTTGGCACGGGCCGGGCTGTTGCCGAGCTTGGAGACGACCATCGCCGGTACGACCATCTCCGAGGATGTGGCGGCGTCCTCGTTCGGACTTCAGCCGCAGCACAACGTCGACGGCGGGGTGACGCTCCGGCAGGTGATCTACTCCCAGGAGGCATTGGCGAACCTGTCCGCCCAGAAGTGGATGCAGACGTCACGCGAGATGAACCGCGCCGCCCTCGAACTCGACGTTGTGCTCGAAGCCGCCGAGGCATACCTGAACGTGCTCCGCGGCAAGACGCTGGAGGAGGTTCAGCAGGACAACCTCGAAGCGACCCTCGCGGCTCTGCGGCTGGCCCGGGAGCGCGAGCGCATCGGCGCCGCCGGCCCGGGCGAGCGGCTGCGGCTGCAAAGCGAACTGGCGAGGAGACGGGCCGACCGAATCGATGCCTTCGCCATGCGTTCCGCGGCCGAAGCATCGCTCAACCAAGTTCTCAACCGTCCGATCGACGAGCCGTTCGCCACCCCGGAGGCCGACATCGAGGGGCGCGCGCTGCTGGAGGGAACATTGGCGACGGATTATCTGGCGGATCTCGACCAGCCGAACATCCTCAGTGACTTCCTGGTGGGCGAGGCCGAGCGCCTCTCTCCCGAGATCCAGAGCCTCGACGCGGTGATCGCGGCCCAGCAACGGCTGCTCGTCTCGACCCGGCAAGCGTTCTACCTTCCCACGGTCGCGTTGCAGGGGAACATTTCGACCAACTTCCTGCGCGAAGGCGCGGGCGCGTCGCTGCCCGCGGGTCTGCCCGCCGGCGAGCGGCCCGACTATCCGTGGACGGTGGGCCTGTCGGTGAACCTGCCCCTGTTCCAGGGATCCTCCCGCGCGGCCCGTCGTGACCGGACGGCCGCGACGCTCGCCCAACTGCGGCTGCAACGAGATCTGGCGGTCCAGGGAATCGAGCGCAATGTCCGCGTCCGCCTCCAGTTCGCCCGCGCCGGTCTGGCGGTGGTCGGCGAGACCCGGACGGCGGCGCGGACGGCCGAGCGGTCGCTGGCTCTGGTCACCGAGGCCTACGGGCAGGGACTTGCCAGCGTCGTCGATCTCTTGGAGGCGCAAACCAGTGCGCTACTCAGCGCGCGGGGCGTGACCAATGCGATCTACGACTATCTGGTCGACTTGAAGCGCGTCGAACGAGCCGTTGGTCGGTTCGAGGTTCTTGCCACACCCGAGCAACGCGCCGATTTCGTGGCGCGACTCGTGGAACACACCCGGCGGGAGGAACCATGACGGCCTCGATTCAGCAAGGACCGGCATTTGCCGCGCGGGATGCCGGCGCAGCATCCGCCAATTGCCGGTCACGGGGCAGGCGCGCCAACGCCGGGCGACCTGTTGCCGCGATTCGGCGCATCTATACGAGCCGCCTGGGCCGGCGGCGGACGAGCCGCCTGGGCCGGCGGCGGACGAGCCCCCTGGGCCGGTGGTGGGTCCGGCCGGCGACGGTGGTGGCAGTGCTAGGCGTCGTGGCGGCCGGGTGCGGCGGCGACGAAGGCGCGGCCACGGCGGATATTCGCCCGGTGCGCTACGCCCAGGCATTCGTCGTCGACGGCGACCGGACCCGGACCTTTCCGGGTGTGGCCCGCGCCGCCTCCGAACAGGACCTCGCCTTCCGGGTGGCTGGAACCGTAACCGCGCTCGAGGTCGACGTGGGCAGCGTCGTCCGGCAGGGCCAGGTGCTCGCCCGGCTCGACGCCGGGGATCTTGAACTGCGCCGCCAGCAAGCAGCGGCCGGTCTCGCCCAGGCCCGCGCCCAAGCCCGCAATGCGGCGTCGGTCTACGAGAGGGCTGTCGGACTCTACGAGAGCGGGAACGCCTCGATGAGGGATCTCGATGCGGCGCGGGCGTCCTTCGAATCGGGGAATGCCCTAGAGACATCGGCCAGGACGGCGCTTCGCCTCGCCGAGCAGCAGGTCGCCTATGCGCGGCTTTCGGCGCCGGTCGACGGCACGGTGAGCCGGGTGGTCGTGGACGTCAACGAGGCCGTCGGCGCGGGTCAGCCGGTGGTGGTCGTCATCGACACCGGCAAGCGTCCCGAAGTGCACGTGACGGTGCCTGGCGCGTTCGTCGGCGGCCTGCGCGCCGGACGTCCGGCGGAAGTAGTCTTCGGCGCGCTTGGCGATAGGGTCCTGGGCGCATCGGTCGCGGAAGTGGGTGCCTCGGCGGCGGGCGCGGGCGGCTTCCCGGTGACGGTTCGCCTCGATGAAGGTGGATACGCCGAGCAGGTTCGTCCGGGCATGGCGGCGGCCGTCAGTTTCCGGGTCGAATCCCGGCCCGGCATCGGGGGTGTTCTGGTGCCGCCCCGGGCCGTGGGCGAGGATCAGCGCGGGCGTTTCGTGTACGCGCTCAAGCCGTCGGACACCGGCGGCGCCGCTACCGCCGAGCGGCGCCGCGTCGAGACCGGCGCACTCACCCCGGAGGGGCTGGTGATCGTCCTGGGCGTGGACGCCGGCGAGTTCGTGGCCACCGCCGGGTTGCGGACGCTGACTTCGGGACAGCAGGTCCGCCTGCTGGAACCCGCCAGCGATCCGGACGATCCGGACGGTCCGGACGGTCCGGACGGACCAGAATAGTCACGTGGACCTGACCCGCTACGCGATCGACAACCGCGTGGTCACCTTCGTGGTGCTTCTGGCGGTGGCGGTTTCCGGACTCTTTGCCTACCGGGATCTGCCGCGAGCGGAGGATCCCGGCTTCCTCGTCCGCAGTGCGATCGTGCGCACGCCGTTCCCCGGTGCGGCGCCGGAGCGGGTCGAACAGCTGATAACCGATCCGATCGAACGGGCCATCCAGGAGATTCCGGAAGTCGCGCACATCACCAGCGAATCGCGTACCGGCCAGTCCATCGTCACGGTCGAGATCCGCGAGAGCGTGACCGAACTGCGAGGTGTCTGGGACAACCTGCGGCGCAAGGTGGACCGCGCCAGCGGCGAACTGCCGCAGGGGGTGGTGCCGGTCGTCGACGACGAGTTGGGCGAGGTGTTCGGTACGGTAGTCACGATCACCGCCGACGGCTTCAGCTACGCCGAGTTGGAAGACGTCGCCGAGCAGGTCGCCGACGTCATCCTGAGGATCGACGACGTCGCCAAGGTCGAGATCCAGGGAACGCAGGCCGAGCGCATCTTCGTCACCTTCGACAATGCGCGCCTGTCGCGGCTGGGGCTCTCGGTCGGGCAACTGCAGGGGATTCTCGAGTCCAGCAACATCATCGTCTCGGGCGGGTCGGTCGAGACCGGCGCGGAGCGGATAACCCTCGAGCCGACCGGCAAGTTCACCTCGCTGGAGGATATCCGGCGGACGCTGATCACGCTCCCCGGCACCGGCGAGACCGTCTTTCTGGGGGATGTCGCCGATGTCCGCCGGGGCTACGCGGAACCGCCGCGAAAAAAGGTCCGAGCCAACGGGGAACCGGCCCTGGCGCTGGCGATCTCGATGCGCGAGGGCGGCAACATCGTCCGGCTGGGCGACAACATCCGTGTCGCCATCGCCGATCTGGAACAACGCTACCCCGTCGGCGTGGTGTTCGACATCCTCGCTTTCCAGCCCGACGTGGTGGAACGGGCGGTGTCCACCTTCGTCGTTTCGATACTTCAGGCCGTGGGCATCGTGCTGGCCTGCATGCTTCTCTTCCTCGGGCTGCGCACCGGCCTCGTCGTCGCGACCCTCGTTCCCATGACGATGTTGGCGACGCTGATGCTCATGCGGTTCTTCGACATCGGTCTCGACAAGATGTCGCTGGTGTCGCTGATCATCGCCCTGGGGCTCCTGGTCGACAACGCCATCGTCATGAGCGAATCGATCCTGGTGCGCATGCGCTCGGGAGCGGATCCCCGTAAGGCCGCCTTGGCCTCGGCAGGGGAGTTGCGCGTTCCCTTGCTGATCTCGTCGCTCACCACCATCGTCGCGTTCCTGCCCATCGTCCTCGCCGAAAGCGCCGTGGGCGAATACACCGCGCCGCTGGCGAAGGTGATCGCGATCACGCTGCTCTCGTCATGGCTACTCGCGATCACCATGATCCCGCTCTTGTGCATGATCTTCCTCCGGGTTAAACGGCGCCGGCCGACGCCAGCGACCGGCACGGCCGAATCCCGCGAGGAGACCTTCGACACGCCGTTCTACCGGCGCTACCGTGGCGTCCTGGCGCTGCTCCTGCGCCATCCTCTGGTCACCGTCGTGGCCTCGTTCGGGGTGCTGGCCGCGACCTTGGGGCTCTTGCGCTTCGTCGAACAGAGCTTCTTTCCCGACACCCGCGAGGTGCTCTTCACCGGCGAGTTCGAGTTCCCCTACGGCACATCCTTCGCCCATACCGAAACCGCGATGCTCGACATCGAGCGCTTCCTGATCAAGGAACTGATGGCCCGTGACGACCGCGAAGGCGTTCGCAACTGGGCTTTCTACGTGGGCGGCGGGGCACCGCGCTTCACCCTGGGCTACAACCCGGCCCAACCCCATCCGGGCTACGCGGCGTTCATCGGCAACGCCTCGGTCTTCGAAGCGCTGGGTGCGTCGATGGATCGGTTGCAGGCCTACGTCGAGGCCAACCACCCCGACATAGAGGTATCGCTCAACCGCCTGGCGTCGGGTCCCGGCGGCGGGACACCCGTCGAAGTGCGTCTGGTCGGTCCCGATCAGGATGTTCTGTTCGAGCTGGCGGACGGCGTCAAGACGCGGTTGGCCACGCTCGCAGGCACCCGCAACATCACCGACGACTGGGGCGCGCAGACCAAGAAGCTCATCGTCGAAATCGACGACGCCCGGGCGCGGCGGGCGGGAATCACCAACCGGGACATCGCGGTCTCGCTGCGCACGGCGCTCTCGGGCGCCACGGTCACGGAATACCGAGAGGGCGGCGAAGCGATTCCGGTGGTGTTGCGCTCCGAGGTCGGGGAGCGTGGCGACATCGGCAAGCTGGAGTCGATCAACGTCTACGCTCAGTCCGGCCGGAACGTGGCGCTGCGCCAGGTCGCCGATGTCGTGCTCACCTTCGAGCCTTCCAGGATCCTGCGTCGCGACCGGTCCATGGCGGTGTCGGTGTTGTCGGACCTCGATCCCGGCTCCGGCGCCTCGGCCTTCGGCATCGCCACCGCGATCGGAGACTGGCTGGCCGACGAGCGCCAAGGCTGGCCGCTGGGCTACGGCTACGAGATCGGCGGCACTTTCGAAAGTTCGTCGAAGGCCAATGCCTCCATCGCCGAAAAGCTACCCCTGGCCGGCATCCTCATCCTGCTCCTGTTGGTCGGACAGTTCAATTCCCTGCGCAAACCGCTCATCATCGCGCTGACCATACCGCTGGGGCTGACCGGCGTCGTGATCGGCCTCCTGGCGACCGGCCAATCTCTCGGGTTCATGACCCTGCTGGGGATCATTTCGCTGGGCGGGATCGTGATCAACAACGGCATCGTCCTCATCGACCGCATCCGCATCGAGATCGACGACAACGGTCTGACGCCCGCCGCGGCGGTTCTGGAGGCGGCGCAACGGCGGCTCCGGCCCATCGTATTGACCACCGCAACCACGGCCGGCGGACTCCTGCCCCTGTGGTTCGGCGGGGACCCCCTCTTCGTGTCGATGGCCGTCGCGATTCTCTTCGGCCTGATCTTCGCCACGGTCCTGACGCTGGGATTCGTGCCGGCGCTCTATTGTCTACTGTTTCGGGTGCGTCACGCGTAGGGCGATTCGCGCCGGTTGATGCGGTCCTTCGACTTCATCAGCACGGGCGTCATCCGATAACCCTCGGGGACGGGCGTACCGGTGGCGATTGCGTGTTTCAGGTCACGGACGTGGCGGCACATTCCGCGGTAGCTGAAACCCTTGCAGTCGCAGGCGATGTCGGCGCCATCCACCTCGACCCGGTGGAATGCCTTGGGGTCCGTTGAACTGGCAACGGCGTAGACGATCCGTCGTGGTCCGGCGAGCGCGTCCGCGAGGGCGCGGATGGCGCTCTCCGAGACGGGGCCAAGTTGACCACGCGCCTCGCTGCCAATCGACGCAGCGTTCTCCGCCAGGAACCGTTCCGCCGCCTCGCGCAGGAAGTTCTCGACCGCCGGCTCGTCCAAGGTCCCGTCGGCTTGCCGGGCAGCATCGTCCAGGTAGGCCGCCATGCGCCGCAGTTGGACCAGCACGTCGGCTTGAACGGCATCGCCCAATGCCCTGCCCTCGACCACGTCGTCCACGAGGCGCGACTTGGTTTCGAGCACCGTACGGACGAATTCCTCCAGGGTGTCGCGGGCCACCATGTACGTGACGTTGACGGTTCCCGTCTGGCCGATCCGATGGGCGCGGTCCTCCGCCTGCCAGTGGTTGGCAGGCACCCAGTCCAGGTCGTTGAACACCACCTGGCGCGCGGCGGTGAGGTTGATGCCAACCCCGGCGGCGTGAATCTGACCGATGAGGACCCGCACGGCGGCGTCGTTCTGGAACCGGTCGACGATGGCCTGGCGCCGCGCGGTCGGCACCTCCCCCGTGATCGTCACGGCCAGATCGCCGAACGACCTCGCGAAACGCCGGGTCGCGTGGGTGAAGCACGAATAGAGCAGGACCTTCTCGCCCTGCTCCACCGCGCCACGGACGTACTCCACCGTCTGCGGCACCTTGGCGACGGCCAATGCCCGGCGGGCCGAGGAGAACAATCCGACCCCGAGTCGACCGCCCCTGCCAGCGCGTTCATCGGACAGGAATCGGGTTACGGCGGCGTTCAACCGCTCGCGAATGGCCGGCTCGACATCGACTTCGATCCAGGTGCGCTGCTTGGGCGGCAGGTCGAGCACATCGTCCTTGCTGCGCCGCAGCATGATTCCCTGCAACTGCACCGAAAGTTCCTCGACGTTGCTTGCTCCTGCGGTCACCCAGTGGCCGTAGTCGTTGCGATGGGCATCGCAGTAGCGCTTGGCGAACGCGAGGAAACTCTGGCCGAGGGAGTGGCCCACCAGCTGCAGAAGCGGGAATAGATCCCGGGGTCGGTTGGTAAGCGGCGTGCCGGTAAGCACATGGACAACCGGGTCGTGATCGATCAGCAGCCTCCTGGACAACCGGCTGCGCAGCGTGCGGTGGTTCTTGAGGTAGTGACCCTCGTCGAACACCAGCCCTGGGAACTGGTGAGCGACGAGTGCGTCGATGTCGCGTTTCAGGAGGTCGTAGTTGACGATCACCCAACCGGCGAATCCCGGCTCGGGCGGCGGGTTTGGACCGACAACATGCGCCGCCGTCTCACCCAGCGCGAGGCGGATCTCCCGCGCCCAGTTGTGTTTGACCGATGCCGGGCAGACCACCAGCCAGGGTCCGACGGGCACCGCCTCGACCATGGCCACGACAGATTGCCGGGTCTTGCCCAAGCCCATGTCGTCGGCCAGGATCGCGCGCCGTCGACCCAGAAGGAACCCGACGCCCTCGACCTGGTGGGGATACAGATCCTGCGCGATGTCCCGGGCCCGGCCGACCGGGTCGGCGGCGACGGTGGGACCGATCACGCCCCCGCGTCCGACCCGCGACCGCGTCGCAACCACGTCACGCCACGAAGAGGTAGTGCACGAATGCGCCGAAATCCCTCGTGGCCCGCGAGCTGTGCACGGGCCACGAGGGTCGCCTCAGCCTATGTCGGTCGGGTCACTCGCCGAAGGCGTAGCGTACCGACACGCCGAAAATCCTCGGCTCGGTCACGAAGTGGTTGCGGAAGAAACCGGAGGTGTCCGAGGTTAGGTATTTGCCCGTGACGTTGTCCGTGTCGGCGACATTGCGGACCCACGTCCTGGCGGTCCAGCCGTCTCGTTCGTAGATGAGCGAGGCATTGTGCTGCGTCCAACTGTCGATCTCGTCGCCGCGCGTATTGAACTCCCGCGCATACGAGTCGTTCTGCCAGTAGAGATCCCAACGCGCCGTGAGATCGCCGCCTCGCACGGGGAACGTGTACGCCAAACCCAGCCTCAGGGTGTGGTCGGGCGCGTTCGGCAGCATGTTGCCGTCGAGGTCCACCGGAACGCCATCGAGCGTCTCGACGCCGGCTTCCCTTAGGAAGTTGCGCGAGAAGTAGGCCGGAATCGACACGCCCGAGCTGTTCGCCGGATAGGACACCGACTCCACCGTCTGACCGTTGCGGATGTCCAGAGCATCACCCGAGCCGAGTGCCGCGTTGACCAAATCGGCCGTGAGTTGGGACTCTACCGCAACGTAGTTGACCGCCGTCACCGCGCCTGGGTCAATGTTGTTCAACAAGATGTACGCCGGGTTGCCGCCGGTACGATTGACCGGATCGACGGATTCCGAATCGACCACCGAGCTGTCGAGCCAGCCATACGCGAAGTCGACCCAAGCCCGGGGAAACGCTTCCGGACGCCACACGCCCTCGATCTCCACCCCGGCGATCTTCGCATCGACGTTCTCGTTGACCGACGTGTTGTTGCGGATCCGGGTCGCCTGCAGACCGGCGTAGTCGTAGAAGAACGCCGCACCGTTCAGGATCAGCCGACCGTCCATCATCGTGCGTTTGGCACCCACCTCGAAGGCATTGACCTGCTCTGCCTCGAAGGTAAACGGCGTCGAATCCTGGAATTGCGGCGGGATCGCCGGATTGAAGCCGCCCGGCTTGTAGCCGCGGCTGTAGAAGCCGTAGAGCAGCGTGCCGTCGTCGAGCCGGTAGTCGATCCCCAGACGACCGCTGAATTCGTTCCAACTGGAGGCCGAGGGGCTGCCGGTGACGAAGCGCGTCTCGCCGAACGCCGGAACCGGACCGATCGCATTGGCGATGGCCGCGAAGGCGGCGGCACCCGCTTGTCGTCCCGGGTCCAGGCCGATGGCGGCGGGGCTTCCGGACAGCAGGGCCAGCACGGTCTGCTGCAGGAGCGGCGGCAGCGGCAAACCTCCGACCACGGTGGGTACCAATGCCGGCGGCAAGGTTCCCGCGGCAACCTGCGCGCCAAGCGCCTGTGCGGCCCCAATCGCCGTCACCAGTCCGATGGCCGTGGGAGCATGCTGCGCGTAGGTACCCTGGGCATCATGGAATTCGAGAATCCGCTGACTGCTCGTGCTGATCCCTGAGACGGCACCGCTCGCGATCGCGGCCATCTCGCCGAACAAGCCGGACCGCAACCACACGGTGTCCCCGAGCAGCCCTCCAAGTGCGGTATTGGCGTCCGCCGAATTGAACAACACGCTGGAGTCGCTGGTGCCCTTGTTGTCCTCGTTGTAACGTAGACCGGCGGTCAGCTTCATGCGGTCGGACAAGTCGTAGTAGACCTCGCCGAACGCCGCAAAACCGTCGCCGGTGGTGCCTTCCACCGGATCATTGGCGTTCATGAAGAAACTCGGATAGAGCGGCGGCGCGCGCAACACGGTCGAGCCGTAGCTGCTCACCAGATCGAGGGTGTTGGCAAGCACGTAGTAGCCCCCGTAGCCGAAGCTCTCGTACGTCGTCGCCCCGGCGATGAAGCCGTAGGGCGCTTCGTAGTTGGAGCGGATCTTCGCCTCGACGGTCCAATACCTGGAGTACGCGTCGAGCTGGTCGAAGGCGAACACCCGATTCTGCGCCACACCGAGGCGGCAGCCACCGAATATGCCAGCCGTGCCGTCCGACAGGTTGCACTCGCCGGGGGTCCACTCCTCACCCGCCCCGCCGGCCGGTCTCGATGTCGGCCAGATCCCTTCGGGGTTGGCCGCCGTGGGTCCGAGACTCGCCCCCACGTCCATGGTGTAGTCCTGTTGCGAAAGGTAGGTGTTCTCGCGGCGGGCACCGATGATGCTTGCGCTGTAGCAACTGAAGTCGAAGTCGAAGCCGAACGCCCAAAGCTCCTCGCGGTTCTGGAAGATCGGATCGAAGTCGGTGTGCATTTGCCGGTAGGAGTTGATCGTCGGGCGCGGAAAGTCGTAGGAACCCTCTCGAGCGCCAAACGGCAATGCACCGGCGGCACCGGCAAAGATGCCCGCGGTGGTCGCTCCGAGGTGCGAGGTCTCCCAGCCGAACTCATCCGGCAGGCACCCGGTCGTCGGCAGTGAATTCTGGACACAGACCTGGTTGGTGATCCGGGCCCGGTCGTCGTCCTCATCGAAGCGGCTGTAGAGCCCCCACACCCGCGCCTGGTCCGTGATGTCCCACTGGATGGTCCCGCGGTACGCCAGGATGTCGCGACCGTCGACGGTCCCGTCGATCCCCGACAGCGTTTGGCCATTGCTCCCCACCTGGCCGTGAGCGAGATTCTTGGTGTAGCCGTCGCGTTGCAACTGGAAACCAGCCAGCCGCACTGCCACGGAATCTCCCAGCGGAAGGTTCACCGCACCTTTGGTGCGGGAATGATCGTAGTCGCCGTACTCGAAGTCGACGAATCCATTGACCACCCCGGATTCCGGCTTGCGGGTGACGAAATTGATCGCGCCACCGGTGGCGTTCCTCCCGTACAGCGTTCCCTGCGGACCGCGCAGCACCTCGACCCGTTCCATGTCGAAGAACTCCAGGGTGTTGAGGTTCGTCGACACGGCGATCTCGTTCAGGTGCTGGGAGACGCCGGGTTCGCCGCTACGGGCGATCACCAGATTGCCGATGCCGCGGATGCTGAAGCTCGAGCCACCGAAGTTCGTCGCCGTGAAGGACACGTTGGAGGCGTTCATCTGCAGGTCCGACGGGGTGATGACCTGGCGCTCTTCGATGTCGTCGCCTGTGAGCGCAGTCACCGCGATGGGCACATCCTGAATGCTCTCGGCGACCCGCTGGGCGGTGACCGTGACCTCCTCGATGACCTGCGAGTCCTGTTCCTCCTCGGCGGCGAGCACGGCGTATGGCGCCACGAGCAGTCCGATGAGCACGGCGGCACTCTGGCCAAACCTCGGAGTAATGATCTCGCGGGACCTGGAACCAACTGAGTCCATGCGACCTTCTCCAAATTTGTTGTGAGCCGAACTATACCCCTTGTGTCTTGGCGATTCGATATTTGGCGGCGACCGGTGGAACCCTGGTTGGCCGTTGCCGTACCGCCGCAGGCGCCGGCGGAAAGAGGCCGCGCTACCAGTCCTCTTGGAGTTCGCGGATCAGATCGCCGGTCACCTGCACCCGCTCGTCGGGACTACGACGTAGGCAATGCATGCAAAGCTCGTCAAGCCGCTCGGGAACGACGCGCTTCGACACCGCGGACGGCGGCGGAATGTCCCGGTTGAGCGTTTGGTCGAGGATGTCGTCGACACTGTCGCCGACCACCGGCGGCTGCCCGGCCAAGGCCTCGTAGAGCACCGCGCCCAGACTGAATATGTCGGTGCGGTAGTCGATGTCGTCGTCCATGCGGATCTGCTCGGGCGACATGTACGACACCGTCCCCTGGAGCCTGCCGTGGAGAGTGAGTGAGAGGTCGTCGACCACCGCCTCGGTCGCTACCTGGGCCACCCCCGAACCGCCTTCGGGATCCCAGACCTTGGCGAGTCCCCAGTCGAGGAGAAGCACCTCGCCGAAGGGACCGACAAGGACGTTCTCCGGTTTCACGTCGCGATGCGCGACACCGTGGCCGTGGGCGTACTCAAGCGCATGGGCCACCTGGATGATGACCTCGACCAGACGCGGCAGGTCGTAGCGCTCGCGGTAATCGAAGATCTCCCGCAGCGTGTAGCCGTGGATCATCTTCATGGTGAAGTAGTAGTGGCCCTGGAGATCGCGGCCCAGCTCGTAGGTGGGCACGGTGTTCGGATGCTGCAGCATCGCCGATACCCGTGCCTCGCGCAGGAAGCGGCGCTGTTCGTCCGGATCGTCGGCGAACTCCGCCTTCAGGCTCTTGTAGCAGACCACACGCATCAGGTGCAGGTCCTTGCACGACTGGATGATCGACCGGCCGCCCCGGGCGATGAGCTTGAAGTACGCGTAGCGGGTCGCTGCATTGACCTTGCGCGGCAACGGCTTGTCGGTGTCGGCGATGTAGACGACGGGATAGTCGTCGTCCGGCGTGGCGGCGAATCGGGTCATGCCCCTGTCGTGCCGCCTTTGTCTTCGACACGGCGCAGGCGCTCGATGAGACTCGAGGTGTCCCACCGACCTCCACCCATGGCCTGGACATCGGCATAGAACTGGTCGACCAGCGCCGCCAGCGGCATGCGCGCACCAAGCTTGCGCGCCTCCGCCAGGGTCATGTCTAGGTCCTTGCGCATCCAGTTCACGGCGAAGCCGAAGTCGAACTCGCGGCGGGCCATGGTCGACGCGCGATTGTCCATCTGCCAGGACTGGGCGGCGCCCTTGGAGATCACGTCGACGACGGCATCCACATCGAGGCCCGCCTTCTCCGCGAAGTGCAGGGCCTCGCCGAGTCCCTGCAGAACGCCGGCGATACACACCTGGTTGACCATCTTGGTGAGTTGCCCCGCACCGGCTTCGCCCATCCGCTTGACGGACTTCGCGTAGCAGTCGATCACCGGCGCGACCTGGTCGAACGCGGCCACACGCCCCCCGCACATGACGGTGAGCTGGCCGCTCTCCGCACCGCCCTGACCCCCGCTCACGGGTGCATCGACAAAGCCGACGTTGCGTGCGTCGCCGGCGGCTTCGAGCTCGCGGGCGAGATTCGCCGACGCGGTGGTGTGATCGACCACGACCGTCCCTTCGGCCGTCCCGGCAAACACACCGTCGTCGCCCAGCGCGACGCTCTTCACATCGTCGTCGTTGCCGACGCACATGAAGACGATCTCCGCGCCTTCGGCCGCTTCGCGTGGAGTGGCGGCATCGGCCCCCCGATGCTCACCGAGCCATTCCGCGGCGCGGCTGCGGGTCCGGTTGTAGACCCTGACGTGATGGCCGGCGGCAGCCAAGTGCCCGGCCATGGGAAAGCCCATGATGCCCAATCCCACAAATGCGACGTTCCTCTGGCCCACGATCCGTCCTCTGCAGCAAGTAAACAGCGACCTTACCACGCCCATGGAAGACACCCGTTGGCGAGGCCCCGCATCCGTTTGGCCTCCGGCACGGGTGGTAAGCTCGCCGCCATGACGCGCCGCCAACTACCCAGCGTCGATCGCGTGCTGAACAACCCCAACACGGCAGCGGCCGTCTCACGTTGGGGGTTCCGCACCGTCAAGTTCGCCGTACGCGCCATTCAGACCAAGCTGCGCGCCGCGGACGAGATCCCAGACTGGGGGCACTCGCCGTCGGACTACGCCAAGGCGGTTGATGCGTGGCTCGAAAAGCGGATGGGCCTCGGCTACGAGCCGGTGTTCAATCTCACCGGAACCCTCGTGCACACGAACCTCGGCCGCAGCCCGATCACCCGGGCTCTCGCCGACGTGGCGTTGACCGCCGCCACCCGGCCTGTAGCCCTAGAATACGATCTTGCGGCGGGCAAACGCGGCAACCGGGAGGCGATCATCGCCCATCGCCTGTGTCTGCTCACGGGTGCCGAGGCGGCCACCGCCGTGAACAACAACGCCGCCGCGGTCCTGCTCGTCCTCAACACGCTCGCCCTGGACCGCGATGTGCCCGTTTCGCGCGGCGAGTTGATCGAGATCGGCGGCAGTTTCCGCCTTCCCGAGGTCATGGAGCGCGCCGGCTGCCGCCTGAAGGAGATCGGCACGACGAACCGTACCCACGCGCACGACTACGAGAACGTCATCGACGAGCGCACCGCGCTCCTCCTCAAGGTGCATCCGAGCAATTACCGCGTCGAGGGCTTTTCGACCGCGGTCGAGACGGCCGATGCCGCCGCCATCGCCCACCGCCACGATCTTCCCCTCTGTGTCGACGCGGGCAGCGGCGCGCTGGTCGACCTCGGCAAGTACGGTCTGCCGCGCGAGCCCCTACCCGGGGAGTTGCTCGACGCGGGCGCCGACCTCGTCACCTTCTCCGGCGACAAGCTGCTCGGCGGCCCCCAGGCGGGACTCATCGTCGGTCGCCGCTCCCTGATCGAGCGAATCAACGCCAACCCATTGAAGCGCGCGTTGCGCCTCGACAAGATCGCCCTGGCCCTTCTGGACGCAACGCTCAAGGCCTACGAGGACGAGACCCGCGTCACCGAGACGATTCCCGTGCTGGGCATGCTCGCCTTGCCGATCGGGGAGTTGGAACGTCGGGCCGAGATCGTCGCCGGGGCTCTCAACGATCTGCCCAACGCCAAGGTCGCGGTGGAGCCCTCGCTCGCCGAGACCGGCAGCGGAGCCCTCCCCGGCCAGCACCTCGACAGCCGCGCCGTCACCGTCACCTTCGCCAAGGGCGCCGAACTGAGGGCGTTCGAGGCGGCGCTGCGACGGCTGCGCCCCGCGGTCATCGGGCGAGTCGCGGACGACCGCCTATGGCTCGATATGCGCGGCGCCGAGCCGCTGGACGAACTGGTCGACGTTCTGGGAACACTGCGTTGATCGTCACCCTCGCGGGCCACGTCGACCACGGCAAGACATCCATTGTCCGCGCCCTGACCGGGGTCGACACCGACCGCCTGGCCGAGGAGAAACGCCGCGGACTGACCATCGACCTAGGCTTCGCATACACCGACCTCGGTGGTCGCCGGGTCGGCTTCGTCGACGTGCCCGGCCATCACCGCTTCGTACACAACATGGTCGCCGGGATCGCCGGACGCCAGTACGCCCTGCTCGTTATCGCCGCCGACGACGGCGTCATGCCCCAGTCCCGCGAGCATCTGCAGATCCTCCGACTCCTCGGGCTGCGATACGGGGTTGTGGCTCTGAACAAGGTGGACCGCGTGCCCGCGGAACGCACGGCCGAGGTCCGCTGCCAGATCGCGGCTCTCGTCGACGGCTCTTTTCTCGCCACGGCCGAGATCGTCGACGTGTCCTGCGAGACGGGCACCGGGATCGACGACCTGCGAGATGAACTCGAGCAAGCCGCCCGGCTCGATCCGGGCACGGGCCGGAACGCCCGGTTCCGGCTGGCCATCGACCGTGCCTTCACGGTGCGCGGCAGCGGCGTCGTGGTCACCGGCACGGTGGTCGACGGCACCACGGCCATCGACGCGCGCCTCGTCACCTCGAGCGGAACGCCCGTGCGCGTTCGTGGCATCCACGTCCAGGACGAACCTTCCGCCACGGCCACGACCGGAGATCGCGCTGCGATCAATATCGTCGGTGCCGACCTCGACGAGGTGGGCCGCGGCCATTGGCTCCTCGAACGCACCACGCGCGAGCCAGTGGACGGATTCGCAGCCCGGCTTGCGGTCTTGGACGACTTTCCACGCCGGGCCAGGCACAACGCGCCGATTCACGCCTACCACGCCACCAGTCACACCCAGGCCCGCATCCTGCTGATCGAAGGCGCCCCCATCGAGCCGGGCGGCACGGCAATCTGCGACGTCGTCTGCGAGGAACCGCTGCACGTCAAGGTCGGCGACCGGTTCGTCCTGCGCGACCACGATCTCGAACGCACCCTCGGCGGTGGCCGCGTCCTCGAACTCGGCGTTCCCCCGTCACGCCGCCGGAACGAGGCGAGACGGCGACGCCTTGCCAGCGTGCGACCGGACGACGTCGCTGGCAGTCTGACCAGCCTCGCCCGCCAATTCCCCCTGTCGGTCGAGCAATTCGCGTGTCATTGGAACCTTGCCGTGGACAAGGTCGAGCGGTTGGCGGGAGACGCCGGCCTGCAGCGAATCGACGGCCACCTCCTGCACCCGGACCTCGTCACGACCGCGACGCGACTCGTCCACGACAAGCTCGCCGAGCACCACCGCGAGCATCCCGACAGCCCCGGACTCAGCGCCGACGAAATCTGCACGGGAAATTCAGCCAAACGCCTCGCCCAGAGGCTGGTTCTCGCCGCGCAGGTCGAGGCCGGCGTGCTGCGCGTCGATAGCGGCAGGTATGCACAGACGACACACCGGGCCGTGGTCCCCGAGCAAGTACAACGCCTTTTCGACTCCATCGAGACTTGGCTCGACTCCACGCAACCGCCCAGCCTCGGCGATCTCGCCAAGCGCCTGCGACGCCCGTTCCCCGCATTCGAACGCGAAATGCGCGCCCTACCCGCTTTCCACCTCGCCGTCCGGGTCAGCGACACCCGCTACTACCTCCCCGCCCGGCTCGCCGAACTCGCCGAGGCCGCGGTCCGGCTTCACGCTCAGGAGCCGTTCACGGTGCGCGACTTCCGCGACGCCACCGGCGTCGGCCGCAACGTCGTGATCGAAGTGCTCGAACACTTCGACGCCGCAGGCTTCACCAAACGCGTGGGGGATACCCGTCACGTGATCGGCGACCCATCGACGATCAGCCGCGCCTCCTGACGTAGAATCGATCCCGGAAGAGCATCGTCTCCGGTGGGGCGCGCGGCCTTCAAAGCCGTCGGGACGCTTGATAGGCGTCCGGTGGGTTCGACTCCTACCTCTTCCGCCACTACTTATGCTAACATACTGTTTTATTTGACCATTTTTCAGATCTCGGCGTTCGGTCCCCCGATCAGTCCCACATTCTGCCGTCCAATGACTGCGAGCCGTGCGACACCGGCGTTCCTCCGCGTCTCACACGGTCTACGCCGACTCCTGAACCTTGGTCCCACGCTCGTTTAGCACGCCCCCACGCCCGCAGGGGCCGCCGACAACGCCAGGTCACTGATCGACCTAAGTCCAGCCGACTATGCCGCGCGTTCGCCGGCGGCCGACCGCGGCACCCTGTGATCCCGTCCTTCCGGCTCGCACCCGTCACCCGAACGTGTCGAAGGCGGCCAGCATCCTTGCCACGTCCCTCCGGTTCAGACGCTGTTCCACGATCACCGTCCGACCGCCCAGCCCCTCGGGCACGCGCATTTCCAGCCGCAGCGTCAACGCGTCCGGCATGCCTTGCACCCGCCTCAGCGCGCGGTCCCGGGCAACGATCACGGGGGCGTTGCGGTTCATGCCGAATACTGTATATGCAATCAGTTCCGCCTGGCAACTCGCGACCCCGCACCGAGCGGTCCTTACCACATGCGAACAACAAAACGCTTGGGCGTCGCGAAGCCGGCAAGTAGCCTGCCCGACTGTTCCGCAAGGGGATCAGTTCGCAAGCATGAAAGTCATCTCCGTCCTCGCGCAGAAGGGAGGCACAGGCAAGACCACGCTTTCCGTTGCCACCGCATGCGCCGCCGCCGCGGATGGACTCTCAACGGTCATCGTTGATCTCGATCCGCAGGCAACAGCCTCGAGCTGGGGCGACCGCAGATCCTCCAGCCACCCGGTGGTTCTACCCGCCCAGCCACCACGGCTGCCCCGTGTGCTCGCCGCGGCCGCCGGCGAAGGGGTCGAGCTTGCCGTTGTCGACACTGCCCCCCGCGTAGAGCAGAGCGCCGTCGCGGCGGCGCGGGCGGCCGACCTGGTGGTCGTCCCGTGCCGCCCCGCCGTCTACGATCTGGAGACGGTCGTCTCCACCCTCGACGTGGTCCGCGCCGTCGCCCCCGGGGTCCGGGCCGTCTGCGTCCTCAACGGCGTGCCGCCGCGCGGCCCGCGGGAAGGCCAGGCACGTGCCGCCCTCGCCGCCGTCGGCGTCGAAGTCTGTCCGGCGTCCCTGGGCCTGCGCGCGGTCGTGGACTACGCCGCCGCGGCCGGTCTCAGTCCGCAGGAGTACGAGCCCGGCAGCAAGGCCGCGACGGAAGTCGCGGCCATCTACGGGTTCGTCCGCGGGCTGACGGACGAGCCGCCCCACCGGAAAGACGACTCGCCTGCTCGCCGGCACGCCGGCTTCCCGGCGAGGCATCAAGTCGACCCGGCCGATGCCCCGCACGCGCAACATCCGAACCACCGGCAGAACTAGCGCAAATGGGCAAACCCACCGACCTTCGCGACGCCATCCTCCGTCAGGCCGGGATGCCCGAGGCCGCGAACAAACCCGGCGCAGACCGGACGCAAACCGCGTCCGCCGGCACCAAGCCGCAACCCGGACGCGTCGGCAAGGCGAGCGTGACCGGCTATTTCCGCCCGGAGGTGCGTCGCCAGCTCCGTCGCCTCGCCGCCGACGGCGACACCACCATCCAGGCGCTCCTAGGGGAGGCGCTCAACGACCTGTTCGCGAAGCACGGGCTCCCCGAGATCGTCGAACCGGAGTAGCCCCCTTCCCGGCCAGGCCAACGCCGTCGCCACAGCGTCCGGGGCGGCCTAGTTGCCGATGTAGACGCTGACCACGTCCCCGCGCTCGTGTCCGAGTTCCCGCGCGATGCGCAAACGCGCCTGCCAGTCCGCGTCCCGCAGGGGTCCCGCAAGAGCGCGTCTCGACGGACCGCCGTTCACCGGGGCCTTCCAACCGACCAGTTCCTCGTAGCGGCGCTGGGCGTACGCGTGGCGCAGCCCGTGCATGCGGTTCAACCCCGCCTCGCTCGTCTCCTGCTCGTAGAGCCGCCGCTGGACCCGGTAGTCGCGTCCAGGCGGTATGAGGGCACCGCCGGCCGCCAGCCTGCGCGCATCGTCGAGAACGCGCCGTTGGTCTGCGTCGAGCACGGGTATCTCCCGCCCCTTCCCGCCTTTCGTCCACGACGGCTTGAGCACGACGACGTCGCCCCGGTCCGCGAACGACGGCACGAACTTGATCGACTCCTCGCGCCGCAGCCCGAACGCCGCCTGCAGGCGCAGAGACATCTGCACGTGCCGGTCCCCGATGCGATCCAGCTTCTCGCCGGGCAGCTCCCGGCTGCGGTCCTCGTTGGTCACGTACCGGCGTTCGCCGATTCCGTAGGCGCTGTTGTCGCGATGCACCACGCCCGGCTTGCCGACGTGCTGCGCCCACCAGCGCAGATGCGCCATGCGGTTCTTGATCGTCCCGGGCGACAGCCCCTGCCGAAGCCACTCCCGCACCAGCGCATCGACGTGCTTGCCGCGCAGCCCCGTGGCCCGCAGCCCCTTGTAGCCGAGTCCGTGGAGCGTGTTGGCCGCCTGCGACAGCGCGTGGGCGCGCGCCCGGCGCGTCGCGTACGACCCGTCTCGGTTCCGTTTCTGGATCTGCAGGAGGTCCCAGTTCAACGCGCGCACCACGCGCCTCCCACGGGCGACACCCGGATTTGGGAGTGCGCGGGCGCATGTCGCCACCACGCCCGCGCCCCCGCACACGTGCTCGTTCGGTAAGTTGTAATGGGCAATCCGATGCCTGAGCGGACATCCGGACCCGCATTTCTGCGAAAGCCCAAAACGCAACGTTTTCGTCTTGCCGCGATGACGCGGCCGCTGCGATGCGCCTTGCGACGCCGATCGACAGCCTTGCCCGGCACGCGGGGTATCGCCACGCCGGTCTCCCGGCAACTCGGCTAGGGCGACGCCCCAGTCCGCGCGATCCCTTGCGCCACGGTGGGACCGGCTCGCGGAGCCGGGCAACGCCCGGTCCGGCAGCGCACCAGCGCCGCGGCCCGTCCAGCCGCTTGACGATCCGCCTCCGTCGCATCCCCGCGACGTGGCGCATCCGTGCATCCAGGTGCGTTGCCCGGCCGCCGCGAATCACCGCGGCGGAGCACTGGGGCGCTCTCTCGGCGCCGACCCGGCTTGTCGCCGGCACGGGGCTGCGTCAGCCCCCGAAGTCGCCGCCGACTCTACCAGCCGCGATGCGGCGTCACCACCGCGTCACGCCGCAAAACGTTTAGCAAACCCGCGCCGCCACAGGGTTCGCGGCGCCTGTCACTACCCGCTGCGCGGCAGTGACAGGCGCGAACATCATCGCAATCGCGACCCCACATCACGCGCGTGTGTCGCCGCATCCTCGTCGTCGTGCGGCCCTCGCCATCCCATCCGTCACGCGGCGTTGACACGGAAGAACCCTCGCGGGTACGTCTTCCCGCCTGCCCGTGGACGTCGCCCGACCCATGCCCCATCATGCGACGTCCCGACCCGAAGCGCCTACACCGACCGAAGGACCAGCGTGAAATCCCTCGACCTCAAGGCCGTCGTCACCGCGACGATTTTCTGCGTCGCGGCCGGCCACGCGGAGCAACAAACCGTCGTCAAGAAGTCGGCCTCGGGGATCTGTCACTGTCCGGGCGGCCAGTTCTACGAGCGCACATCCAACTTCACCGCCTTCGAGACGCTCGCCGACTGCCTGGCGAGCGGCGGGCGCGAACCCAGCCGCGGGCAGGGCACGTGCCCGCCCGCTGCGCCGAACGGCGTTGCCACGCCCACCGACCCTTCAGACGCCAACGGCGGCGTGGAGGACCACCGCAGCACCTCGAGCCATACGGTGAGGAAATCGCGATCCGGCATCTGCCACTGCCCCGGCGGCCAGTTCTACGAGCGCACCACCAGTTTCACGCCCTTCGACACCATCGAGGACTGTATCGCCAGCGGCGGCCGCGAACCCAAGCGCGGTCAAGGCCAGTGCCGGGGCGCCGTTCCCGCGGCGCGCACCGACGCGGCCACCCCTTACGATCGCAGCCTTTTCGGCGGCTGGTCCGACGACGACAACGACTGCCTGACGACCCGCCACGAAATCCTACTCGCGCGCTCCGCCACCCCCGTCCAGCTCTCGCCCGACGGATGCCGCGCAGCCCGCGGCCTCTGGCGCGGCCCCTACACGGACACCGAGTTCACCGCGGCAGCCGAACTCGACATCGACCACCTCGTCCCGCTTCGCTACGCCTGGGACCGGGGCGCCAGCTGGTGGTCCGAGGACAAGCGGCGCGAATTCGCCAACGACCCGGCGAACCTCCTCCCCGTGGCCGCCGCCGTCAATGGATCCAAGGGCGCGTCCGGACCGCTCGACTGGCTCCCTCCCAGTTCCGATTTCGCCTGCGAGTATCTGCTCCGGTTCGACCGCGTCGTCGCGCGCTACGGACTCAAGGTCGCGCCGGACGAACGCGCCCGCCTGGATCGGCTCACATCCGAACATTGCGATTAAGCCGCCAGCCGCGCTGTTACGCTCGGCGACCGCTCCGCTGCCGTTGGCCGTCGCCCCGTCGGCTCCCGCCGCTGCGCGACAAGGGCGGTCCCGTCCTCGCAGTGCCCCCGTCTGTCCTCCGCCCCGGTTCCTCCGTATGCCGGCACCCCGGGTAGTTCGTGCATCCGTAGAAGGTGCTGCCGTCCCGCCGGTTCCTCCGCTCCACCAGCCGCCCATCGCAGCGCGGACACGCCCGTTGCGTGGCGCCGCAATCGACGCAGCGGGCCACCGACCCCTCCCGCACGATGGGTCCGTCGCCGCACGCCGGGCACGGCCGCTCCTTGTGCTCGCAGTACGGATAGTTCGTGCAGCCGTAGAACAAGCTGCCGTCCTGCCGGTTCCTGCGCGCCACCAGACGGCCACCGCCGCAATACGGGCAGTCCGACTGCGTCTCCGTCGACTCTCCAACTATCTCGACCGCGTAGCTTCCCTCGGTCAGCTCCTGCGCGAATGCGGACGACGCTTCGGCGTCCACCAGCACGAAGGCGCGCCGCCTGGCCCGGGTTAGGGCGACGTAGAACAGGCGACGCTCTTCCGCGTTCGGATGCGCCTCCGGCGCGGCGAGAACGAGGTCCAGCAGCGGGTCGTCGGCGATCTCGCTCGGAAAGCCGTACTTCCCGCCGCGCACCCCGAGCACCACCACGTAGTCCGCCTCCAGGCCCTTCGCCGCATGCACCGTCCTGTACGAGAGGTCGAGCGTCCGGTGCGAACGCCGCAGCCCGTCCCAGCCGTGCGGTTTGGCATGCCTGTATCGTCCAAGCACCAGCACCGTCGCGCCCCCGCCGGGCGCATCCGCCGCGATCCTCTCGAGCGTGTCCCGAAGCAGCGCGTTGCCGTCGGGACCCGCGCCGACCAAGACGCCGCATCCCGCCACCTTGCGCCCGGCCCGAACCTTCTTTTCGATCTGTCGGGGATTGCGGAGGACGAACCGGGTTGCCACGTCGCTCACGCCCTCGGCGCATCGAAAGGTCGTCTCCAAATCGCACCGGGCGCCGGCGCCGAAGTGCTCATCGAACCCGCGCATCAGCGCGATGTCGCCTCCCGCGAAACGGTGTATCGCCTGCCAGTCGTCGCCCACGACGAACAGCTGCGCGTCCTCGCGCTGCGCCAGAAGCGCCTGGAGCAGCGCGGCCCGTCCGCGCGAGATGTCTTGGAACTCGTCCACGAGGATGTAGCCGAACGGACTGCGGTAGCGGCCCGACCGCACGTGCTCCGACGCCCGCGCGATCATGTCGTGGAAGTCGATCTCGCCCGCGTCGGCCAGCCGTTCCTCGTACCGCTCGAACACCGGTCGGAACACCCGGAGGAACGATTCCGTTCGGTCCGCGTCCCGGGTTTCCGCGGCCGACTCCGCGATCTCCTCGAACGATCTCGCCTGGCCCTTGAAGTGCGCCAGGAAGGTCGCCGCCAGCCGGGCGAAGACGCCGACGCGGCCCTGCTCGTTCAGCGCATCGAACGCCGCCTCCCGAGGGATCGGGCGGAACACGACGCCGCGCCCGCGCAGCTTCCGCTCGAGGTTCTCCGTCAGCCTTCCGGCGGCCTGCTCGTGGCTGAAGGTCTGCACCAGCACCGTGCCGCGACTGCCGTGCAGTTCCAGCTTCCACTCGCGTTCCGCGCTGTACTTCTCCCGGTCGATGAACGGCGGCGTGCTTCCGTCCGCGGAGAGCGCGAAGTGCTCGATGTAGATGCCCGACTCCGAGAGATGAAAGTCGGGCTTGTACGGGCCTTTCAGCACCGTCGCGGTGTCGTGCTCGTACTCGCGCTCGTACTCGTAGTCGATCCCGTTCAGGTAGAGGAAGTTCGCGATCCGGCACTCCTCGAAGCTCTTGACCTGGTCCCCCTTCAGCGACCGGATGTCGTGGCTGCGAACGTAGCCCCAGTACGCGTCCCAGCTTTCGAACTCGTGCGGGCGGCGGTACGGTGCGGAGTCGTACGCGAACCAGCGGAGAAGATCTCCGCCGGCCTCGCCCCCGGCGAGGAGCTCCCGAGATATGCGCTCGAGCACCGCGCGGAGCGCCCTCTCGTCGCCCGCAACCTTCGCGACCGCCGGTCGGCGTCCCTCCGCCTCGCCGATGATCGCAAGGCCGAGCGCATGGAACGTCCGCACGTGCATGCCGTCGGCCACGCCCGTCCCGAGCCTCGCCCGCAGGCGTTCCGCCAGCTCTTCCTGCGCCGGCCGCGCGAAGGCGAGCAGAAGCACCTCGTCGGGCCGCCGGCGGCCGGTGTGCACGAGCCAACCCGCCTTCGCCACCATCACCGAGGTCTTGCCGCTGCCCGCGGCCGCGACCACCAGGTTGCGGCCGTCGTCCGTCACCACCGCGCGGCGCTGCTCGTTTGTCAGCGGTCGTGCCTCGACGCCGTCGAGGTAGCGGCCGCTCCGTTCGATCTCCCTGCCCGCGTAGTGTTCGTTGGCAGCGCTTGCCGCTGCCCGGGGATCGTCGAGGAACTTGCGGATCCGGACGAGATCGCGGCGTTCCCGGGTGTCCGGCATTCCCTCTGGCCACCGACCGGCGAACGGCTCCGCCGCGCTGGCCGCCAGCCCCCGCAGGTGCGAGACCGCGCCGCGCCGCACGTAAGCCGCACCGCGCGCCCACGTTTCCAGCCCGCTGACCACGTCCGCCAACTGGATCCCCGCCGCGGGGAGCGCTTTTCTCCACCACGCCAAGCGCTTCTCGTCGATCCGGCGGACCTCGGCGACGACGTTCCTGCGCCGGACCTTCCGTTTGGCAACCTCGCCGGACGCCAGCCGTAGCCTCACTGACGTCCGGAACAGACCGCGCACGACCTCTACCGCCTCGACCTGCCCAACGGCGACTTCCCGGTCGCCCCACACGACCGTGTGCACGGGCTCCGCCGCGTATCCGCCCGTCGCGTTCACGCCCACCCTGCCTGCCGGCTGCGTGGTCCGCTAGCCTACCCGCCTCACGGCCGTCAGTTCGGCACCCGCCGTCGTGATCATGCGAACCGCGATCTCGCCGCTTTCCGGCGCAACGAACGGACGACTCTTGGCGCTGAGACAGATCGCCCAGAACTCTGGGTCCAGCCGCGCGCCGAGCTGACTCTTGAGCCGCTTTAGTCGAGAGTCGTCCGCGTTGCCTCGGCCCGGAAAGTGGATCTCCCTCGCGAAGAAAGCCAGCCCGTCGTAGTCCGTGTCGACCATCAGGCACTCGATCTCGTCAACGGTCTGGTGCGCGGCAACCTGCCCCGTCGCCGGGTCGTAGCTGTCGAAACCGTGTACTTCCAACGTCCACTTGCCGTCGTCGGCTTGCGCGAGTTCGATGTCCGGCTCGGCCACGACGACCAACGTGTCGGCCGATCCGTCGGGCGCCAATTCACCTATCCGCAGATCCTGATGCGCTTGCACCCGGTAGACCATGACCCGTCCCTTCTGCTCGGGTTGCGGACTCGCCTCGAAGCCGAATCCGATGAGCAGGAGCGTCTTCGTGCTCTCGTACTGCGTCGCTTCCGTGAGCGCCCGCCGCTCGGCGAAGCCGTTCACAGTCTCGTCGGGGCCGAACACCGCGATGCAGGTGTCCGGCCGCCGCGCGTTCGGTCCTCGCGCCCGGTGCGTCAGGACCTGGTGACCGTCGGCGTCACCCACGTCGGTGAGCACCATCCGCTCGCCGTTGCCGAGACGGATGCCATCCCGCTGGAGGGCTTCAACGATGCGGCTCCGTACATCCTCCCTCACGCCGTCGCCGGCTCCGGGGTGTTCCGCCAGAGCTTCCTCGATGGTCAGGTAGCGGTGGGGCGAGTGCGTCTCCACGGTGAACGGGCTTGAGACTCGGCGCAGACCTTGTTCGCGGCTCTTGACCGGCTGGTCGACCAGATGAATCGGATCGACCTTCTGGTCGTAGGCGAGGATCGCGGCAGAGACCTTCGGCACGCGCGGATAGACGAATCCGGTCGCGGGGTCGTCGACCCCGTCGGCGCCGACCAGCGGCTGCGGCTCTCCACCCAGTTCCCGCTCCACCTTCTGTCCCTCGGGCGATCCTTGTGTCACGTACCACTCGAACACCCCAGTGATGACGCGGTGCCTGGCGAGTGCCAGCGAGATGCCGGACACGTCGCTGGTGATCCACCGCCGCCCCATCTTCTCTGCGACGTAGGCGGTTGTCCCGGAGCCGCAGGTAGGATCCAGCACGAGATCGCCTGGGTCGGTCGTCATGCAGATGCATCGCGCGACAACCGACTCTGCAGTTTCGACGACGTAACGGATGTCTGACGGGGACATCGGCTCACCCCACAGGTTGTTGATGTGCTTGCCAGGTACTTCCTTCTCATAGAGCTTCCACGCCAGCAAGGAGCTGCCTTCTGCGCGCGTAAGGCGTGTCGGCTCGTACTCGCCAAGCCGTCTCAGCCCTTCTTCCGAGACCCTCCATTGCTGGTTAGGCGGGCAAAGGTAGGTTTGACCTCCCCAAGCGAAAGGCCCCGATCTGGTCTTCGAGTGGTGCGAAGAGAACAGCGGCATCCGTCTGAAGATGCGGGCCCCGGCCTTCTTCACATGTTCTTCCGGAGACTCTCTCTCAGCCTCCGTTAGCGGTCGTTCCAATCCTTCCTTCGTCTCCAGCATCGCATAGGAACTGAAATGCTCAATCACCTCCTTGGTGGTTAGCGGCTGGTACAATTGCTGGTACTTGATGCTCGCCTTGCGTCGGCAATACCAAAGCAGGTAGTCGTTCACTTGGGGCAGAGTGCCAGCGGAAGTTGATCCCGCCTTCGCGAACATGATCGTCGCCACCCTGTTGTCGGCCCCGAACACCTCGTCGAGCACGAGGGCGACCCGATGGACATTCTCTTGCGAGATCTGCATGAAGAAGCTTCCGCTCTCCGTCAGCAGCTCGCGTGCGTGGCTGGCGATGCGGTAGATCGTATCGAGGTACGAGTGAACGCCGTTCACGTAGGTGTCGCGGAACGCGACCCGCTGCTCGGGGTTTGCCGAGCCCGCGTCCTTCGACTCGTTTCTTGAGCGGGTACTTGTCTGATAGAGCGACTTGAAGCTGATCCCGTACGGCGGGTCGAAGAATATGCACTGCACCTTGCCGGCCAGGTCGTCCTTGACCAGAAGCGACGCCATGACTTCCTGGCTCGGCCCTCGAATCAGGCGGTTGCTCCAGTTCCCCTGGTGCTGATACCAGCGGTACTGGGCGTCCGGCGGCAGGTTGTTGAACTCGCTGAACAGGGAGGTCTGTGCATCGCCATTCGGTTGATCCTTCAACAGCCCCTGCACGAAGTCGCTCGGGTGGATACGCTCCTGGATGTAGAGCGGAGCGGCAGGCGTCGGCGCCTCCAGCCCCTCGCCACGCTGCCACGACAGCTTCGGCGCGCCCGTCTCGGCCTTCGGAGGCGGCTGGTAGGGGACGCTCCGCACGTCCTCGTCCGGCATGATCTGCCGGTCCTCCTCGCTCGGTGCCCGGGCCCGCTTCGCGCTCGCGTGCCGGTATCCCCGCGCCTTGTCCTTGCTCTGCGCCATGGATTCCTCCTCGTTCAGCGGCCGACGCCGCTCAGTTCTGCCACCGCCCGCCGGAGAGCCGTCGCCGCCCTTGACGGGTCGTCCAGCATCACGTAGCGCCACGGCGCGTCGATGCCGGTCGCGGCACCGTCGGATAGCCGCCGGCACCACTCTTCAGCGGCGCGCGCCTTTTCGTCGGAGCGAACGTCCTGGCGGCCCTTCACTTCGATCACCAGATGACCACGTCCTCCGTCATCGACGCCGAGCGGCACCCTGGCAACGAAGTCCGGCTCGTAGACGTGCCAGCGCGCGTGTATCGGATCGTGCCAAGGGATGTGCCAGTCCAGGCGGTAGTTCCTCACCCACGCGTCGACGCCCTTGACGTGTTCGAGCAGCCCGGCCACCTGTCGCTCGAAGTCGCTGTGGCAGGCGGCCGCGTTCAGCTCCGAGCGGGCCGTGATGGCACCCCCTGCTCCGGGAACCGGAGTAGCGTTGTCTCGAAGCTGGCTCCCGCGGTGTCCGCCAACGCCGGGTCATCCATCGCCGCGATGATCCGCTCCTTCTCGTCGCTCCACTCGAGATGCGTGGCGATGTCCGCGCTCACCGCCTCGATGCCTGCGTCCGTGGTCAGCTTGCGAGCCAAGATGCCGCGCTCCCGCAGGTAGGCCTCCGTCGCGTTGACGACCGACGCGAAGCTCTCGAGGCGGCTGAGTGAAGCTTCGCCCGGCCAATCGACTTTGCACCGCTCCAAAACGCGCCTTGCGAGCCGCCACCTCGCGGTTTGCTCGCGTTCGCCTTCTCCGGCCGCGAGCGTCAATTCCTTGCCGCCCTCGCCGGCGACCTCTACATTGCCGGTGCCCGACGTGCGGCGCGTGTCGAGCGGGTCCAGCGGCCTTCTCAGACTGGCTCTCGGTCCAGGTTGATCCCTGCGCCAGCCCCTGACTCGCGGCAACCCAATGCGAAGGCCCTCGCGGCCTGCCACGGCGTAGACGGCCCACTTCTCCTTCGAGCGGCCCGGATCGCCCTTCTCCTTCGTCATCATGTTGAGGAAAGGGATGCCGACGATGTTCGCGTACTCGGCGGTCTGCTCCGAACCCGGTTCCGGGACGACGCTTCGACGCAGCGCCCGGCCCGCCACCTGTTCGCAGAGCAGGTCCGAGCCGAAGTGCCGGTAGCCCACGACGTGCGTCACGGCGGTCGCGTCCCAGCCTTCCGTCAGCATCCCCACGGAAACGATGCAGCGCAGGTGCTCCCCGGGCTTGCCCTTCTTCCCCGCGGTGTTGAACAGCTCCCGCACGACCTCCATTCGCTCGGCGGCGCTCAGCTTTTCGTCCGAGGCGTGGACCGCGGAGTTGTCCGAGGTTCCGACGCTCCCCGCGAGCTTGGCGTCCTTCTCGGTCTCGTCCATCCTGGAGTGGACCAGCAATGTCGGCGGCAAGGCTTTCACCTGCTTCACGTCGTCGACGTTCGAGAGGATGGAGAACCGTCCAGGAACCCACACTCCATTCTCGCGCCAACCGCCCAACTCGGCGAACAGGCGCTCGGCGTTCGCGATCGTGTCTGCGACGACGATCAGGATCGGCGTGATGCCCCTGGGCTCGTAGTCCGCCCGGATGCGCTCGTAGTCGCCCATCATCCGCGTGACCGCATCCTCGACGCTCCGCGGCAGGGGGTTGCCCTTCGGAGGCAGCGGAGTCTTGCCCAGCGAGTCCTTGACGGCGGTGTGCAGATTGCGGAACGCCGGCACCTCGGCCCCCGAGTCGTCCCTGATGGGGACGCGCGGGATCTTCACCAGCCCCGTCTCGATTGCATCGACCAGCGGGAAGTCGCTGACGGTCCACGGAAACAGCACGGAAGGCTCGCTCGCCGTGGGCCGGCGGAGCCACATCGGCGTCGCCGACAGGTCGTAGACCTGTGCCACCCGCCCCCTCCGGTGGAGTGCCCGGAGCGCGCCGAACCACATCATGGCCTCGGCTTCCTCCCTGGCGCTCTCGCCCGCGATCCTGCTCCCCCCCGCCCGTTCGCCGTTGTAGCAGTGGTGCGCCTCGTCGTTCATCACGCAGAGGCTGCCGCAGCCCCGGTGCGCCGAGAGCAGCCGGTCGACCATCTCCTCCTCGCTCTCGGTCGTCGCCTGCTCGAACTGCTCCGCGTCCAGCCCGATGGCCACCTTCTGCGCCTTGGTGATGGTTCCCTCGACGCCCACGCCGGTCCGTTGCCGCCACGCCTGGAAGTTCAACACCGTGACGCGGAATCGCGTCTTGTCGCCGGTCGGGCGGAGATCGTCGTAGAGGCGGCTGCCGCCCTTCAGTTCCTGTAGCCGATCGCGAATCGTGAGGTTGGGAACCAGCAGAAGGAAGTCCCGGCAATATCTGTTCTTTGCCTGCCAGAGAATGAGCATCCCCATCACGAACGTCTTGCCTGTGCCGGTGGCGAGCTTGAGTGCGATTCTGGGAATGCCGTCGTTGTGTTCCTCGTTGAGCGCCCCGAGCTCCTCGGCGAATCCTTCCCTTTGGTTGTCGTCGGCCTCCTTCAGGTAGATCGCGGTCTCGACGGCGTCCCGCTGGCAGAAGTAGGGCTGCACACCCTCCCTTTCGGGTTGATTCCAGTGCTCGATCAGTTCCATGGTCTCGTTCGTCGCACCCGGGTAACCCGCCCGGCCCCAGGCCTCCACGGCTTCCCTGATCCGGTTGATCCGCTTGTGCGGCTCCACCTCCTGGCAGGACTGCTGCTGGTCGCCCATCGGCAACTCGGCCTTGCGCCTGGTGGGCTTGGGCACGGGCAGGTACGCGCCGCTGGGACGCCTGCCCGGCAGCGCCGGGGCCACCGCGCGGAAGTCTATGTCCAAGCTCCAGTGCCACCTCGGCGCGTCGTACGGCTGGTTAAGTATCGGCTTTTCGACTGGATCTCGGGGCGGTTCTCCTTGGCTCATGACCCACTTCCCCTGTTTCGGACACGCACAAACCGCGCAGAATGCCATCTTCCATTGCTCGATGGATGCCCCGCCTGGTTCAGTATCGGCGCTGACTTGGTTCCGCGCCAGAGCCCTCCGCGACAATCAGCCATCAGCCGTAACGCTCGCGTTGACCGTTGCCAATCCTGGGCTCCCTCTGAGCGCCATCGCACTTTGTTAGCGTTACAGGAGCGGTCCCGCGGCGCAACCGCCAACCCCAGCAAGATCCTCCTCCGAACCACAAGCGAGCAACGTGCCGCCACTTGTCTCATCCGCCGCTCGCGGCGGCTGTTGCCGCCGTCTTCCAACGCTCCGCCCGCTGATCAATGCATCGCGCCATCCTCCCCTTCCGATCCATCCTTCCCGCGTGCCTCCACCAGCACCCACACCAGTTCGTCGTTCGCCCAGCGCCAGGTCCGTCCCGCGCCGTCCACGGCGAGGAACACGAACCCCCCGAGGTCCACCGGACTCGGCAGCGTCGTTGGCATCGTCGCCCCGCCATCACACTCGCTTTGTCGTCCATTCTCCATGCTCTATCTCCCGTAGCGGCCAGGTCCGTACCGGTATTCGGTGGACTTGCGTCCCGCCGCCTAAGCTTGCCGCCATCGCACCACGACCGACCGGCGCCCTCAATGGCGGATCTCTCGACTTCCTGTTGGAGATTGCCCCTGCCGGTTGTAGGCCGATGCCCCGAATCGCGGGCACGGTTCGGACGCGAGTCGCCGCGGCGGTGGGGAAGCGTCCGCTCCCCCACCGCGCGGCCCGTCAGATCAGGCCGCGTGCGGCCATGCTGACGGTTTCGGTCCGGGACACGACGATGTGGTCGAGCAGCCGCACGTCCACCTCGTCGAGGAGGCCTCGGACGCGGTCGGTCATGCTCACGTCCTTCGCGCTCGGCTCGGCCGTGCCCGACGGGTGGTTGTGCCACATGATGATGGCCGCCGCGTTGCACGCGAGCGCCTTCTGCAGGATCACCCGCGGGTGCACGATCGTCCGGTCGATCGAGCCGTAGAACAGCTCCTCGTCCCGGATCAGCCGGTGCCTCGTCGTGAGGAACAGGCACCCGAGCACCTCGCGCTCCCCGCGGCCCGCCTTGAGCCGCACGTACTGCGCCGCCGCGCTGTCGCCCGTCATCACGGGGCCACGCGCCACCTCGTTGGCCATCACCTCGCAGGCCAGCTTCACCACGCTGTCCCTTTCCGCCTCGTTGAGCGCTCGCGCGCCCAGGCCGGCGAACCTGTCTTCGTCCTTCATGGGAATGCTCCTCGGAACGACTCCCAGGACGAACGGCACCGGCCTCCGCAGGGGGTTCGGTCCCCTGCGGGAGGTTGGGCGGCGACGCCGCCCGGTCTGCACACGCCGGATCGCTCCGGCTCCTCGCTTCACGCCGCGCACGAGGCGCGGCAACGCCGAACGTGTCGGCAACAAGCGCCGCCAGAATAAGGCTCGGGTTCCGATGCCGCCATCGCCGCGCGTTTAGCAGTCGAGGCCGGTCGTGCGACGGCCCGTCTGCGCCTGCTGCCGCACCCTTCCTGCTGCACCGTCGTCCGAAACCCCAGCCTTACAACGGTCGGCCCGGACTTCCTCACCCGGCGCATCCGCCGCTCGCCCGTCGGCCGCCTGGCAGTCGTCGACAAAGCCACCCATCGTCGCCCCCAGACCCGGTTGCACGGCACGCGGCTCGGAGCTTAGGGTAGACGGGTTCCCAGAGGCCATACGCGGCGATTCCGAGACGTATCCAAAGCGGTCGCTTCATCATCCGCGACGGGAGCACTCGGCGACCGGCGGACCCCCTACGGGCGGGACCTCTCGAGCCGAAGCGCGACGGAGGACCACATAGTGGACAAGGTCATCGACAAGATCGCTGCGCTCGGCGTGCCCGGCCTGGTGCTCGTTGTCGTCATGGGGCTGACGGGCTTTTCCGGCGCGGCGGCCTTCACGGCGGGACTGGCGTTCCTGGGAGGCCCCTTGGGGATGCTGGGCGGCCTGGCTACGCTCGGGGTGCTGGCCCTGGTCGCCAAGGCCATCGCCAAGTACGGATTCGCGGCCGTCTTCCGCGGTGTATTGAACAGGCTCAAGGCGGACGGCATGACCAACGACGAGATCAAGGCGACCGTGGCCGACTATTGGTTCGTCTCCGCCGACCTCAAGCGCAGGCTCAGCGACCACGTCGACCAGTGGGGGGCGGGGCGTGGGGAATCGACCGGGACGGACCAATGAGCAGCCCGCGAAGACTGAACCGAGGCACCCGGGCCCCAGCCCGCGGACGCGCTCGATTCTCCCGTAAGCGGCACCTATGCTGCGGTGCCTACGCCGCCTTGAATCCCCCGTCGTCGGCGACCGCCTCCTTGACGATCATCTGGCCCGCCGTCGCCACGACCACCTCGGCTTCGGGCCGCGCGTCGCGGATCGCTCCTATCGCCTGCGCGGCGGTGCTGCCCCGCGTCATCACGTCGTCCACCAGCAGGATCCGCCCTGCGTCCGCGGGCACGTCCGCTTCGAGCGCTTCGCGGTAGCGGCTCTCGAACTGCGCCACCGTGTGGCCGTCCGCCTGCATGCGGCGCTTGGCCACGCCGAAGGACAGTCGGAGCATCTCCCGCACGCGAACCGCCAGGAGACGACCCAGCTCGCGGGCCAGCTCACGGGTACGGTGCTTCTCGCCGTTCGCGGCCTTGTCCGGCGACAGCGGCACCGGCACGACGTAGTCGAACTCGAGCAGGTCGCGCCGGCGCATCTGCTCGAACACCGCCAGCGCGAACGGGAACGCGTAGGCCGTCTCGCCGAGCTTGAACTCGGTGAACCGCCGGGTCGCGTCGCGCACCTCGGTCCTAATCCGCGTCTCGTAGCAGCGGCTCGGCACGATCCAGTGTGCGGCGACCGCGCCTCCGTAGGTCGACCACCGCAGGCGGCCGGGGGCGAGGGACGCACCCTCGCCGATCAGCGGCAGCTTCGCCCACGCGGTGCAGTCGCCGCACCGCCTGGCCCTGCACGCCGCGGGCGCGCAGTGCGGCGGCACGGTCCAGTCGTCCGGCCACAGGAACACCTGCCGGTAGCGCGGGGCGACGACCTCGGCGACCCGCATCGACATCTCGGGAGGCGTCACCGGCACGTCGGTGCGGTGCTCGCGGACCCGGAGGCGGACTTCCCGGGCCCCGAGGTCGATGCCGTCGACGATGCCCTTCGCGTAGACGCCGTTCTCGAACTTGTGCGGGCCGTGGAAGTACACCCAGCACTCCCAGCCCTTCTCCACCACGTCGATGTAGTGGCGCCAGCCGAGGCGCAGACGCCCGTCCTCCATCCGCTCGGGCAGCACGCCGGGCCGGAAGCCGTCGTAGGCGCTGTGTATCTTGTAGAGGAACCTCACAGCGCCAGCGCGTCCCCGAACCGGGCGAGCACCCTGTCGGTGCCCGGCGGCTCGGTGGCGTGCAGGCCGTAGCGCGCCCACGCGAAGCGCACTCCCGCGGCCCGCGCGGCGGCCGCGTCCGCTGGTCCGTCTCCAACGAGCCAGACATCCGGGCCGGCGCCGCGTCCCATCTCCCCGAGCGCCTTCGCCACGCCCTGCGGGCTGGGCTTCGCCGGCACTCCCGGGCGCGGCGTCACGGTCGCCGACAGGTAGCCGGCGATGCCCGTCGACTCCAGCAGCGGCCGGGCCAGCCATCCCGTCAGGTTGGAGACCACGCCGATCGGCGTGCCGGCCGCCCGGAGACGGTCCAGCGTCTCGACCACGCCTTCGTAGAGCGGCATGGACCCGCCTTCATCGCGCGCCACCCGGGCGAGATGCGCGTCCTTCACGCCGCAGTCCCGCGACACCGAAACGAGCACCTCGCCGTCGTCGAGGCGCGCGAGGACCTCCGCGGCCGACGCGCCCGACAGCCCGGCGACGGCGTCGGCGTACCACCGGCGGCCGTCCCACACCGTCCCGTCTAGGTCGAGGAGGACAGCCGTCGCAGCCACGCTTCGTATTCCGCCTCGCCGCCCGTCGCGCCCAGCGCGAAACAGCCCGTGCGGGGGTCGTTCGCGATGGCGTCGTTGCCGCTCGTGTCCGGCGAACCGTCGGCGGCGAACGCGGCTACCGGCTTGCGCTGTTCGCTGGCGAAGCGGTAGGCGTTCATGGCCCCGCCGTCCACGGCCGACTGCGCCACGACCACGCCCTGCGCGAACGCCACGATCAGCTTGTTGCGCTTGCGGAGCAGCAGCGACGACGCGCGCTGCCCGAAGCCGAACTCGGACGCGAACACCGCGTTCGCGTCCGCGAGGAAGGACTCCCACAACCCGCGGTTCTCCGGCGGGAACACGTTGTCCAGTCCGCAGGGCATCACGCACACCGTCCGTCCGCCGGCGTCCAGCGCCGCCCGGTGCCCGATCGAGTCAGCTCCCAAGGCGAACCCCGAGACCACGAGCACGTCGCGGCGTGCGGCGATGCCCGCGAATGTCCGCGCCGCGCCCGCGTAGGGCTCCCGCGTGTTGCGCGAGCCCACAACCGCCACCGCGCCGCGGCCGTCCCACACCGACGGGTCGCCGCGCACGTACAGCACCGGCACGGGGTTGTTGCTCGCGTACACGCGTTCCGGGTAGCCCGGGTCGCCGTGCGTCAGGATCGACGCCCCGACCGCCCGCGCCCGTTCGACCTGGTCCGCGGCCCGTTTCCGCACGGCCTCGAGATCGGCCGTGGACAGCGACTCGATTCCGCGCCGGAGCTTGTCGCCGGTCCGGCCCGTGAACGGCAGGAGATCGGGCCGCTCCAGAGCCGCCGCCGGATCGACGCCGGCCTCGTGGAGCGCGCGGAACTTGGCCGGCCCGAATCCCCTCACGCCCTCGAGGGCGTACAGCGCTCCGAGCCGGGCCGGGTCGGGCAGGGTGCCGCCGCGCCCTTCGCGGCGCCGCGGCGCGGGTTCGCCGCACAGGGTCTCCTCCACCAGGAGCCGCACGGCCTCCGACCGCGACGGCTGCGGCCGGCGGCGCTCCCGCCAGCCGTCCAGCTCCCTTACCGTCGCGTCGTCGAGCGTGGTCTCGATGCGTTCAGTCACCCGTTCCTCTCGTTCCTCTGTTTCCGGCCGACCGCAAACGGCGCGCTTCGGCCGGGGCTGCGCACGCTCCCGCCATTAGACCCCAAGCTCGTCCGGGCTTCCATCCGAACCGCCTTCGGCTTGCTCGCGGCGCTGGGACTGGAGCGTGCTTTCGGCCCGCGCCAGGACCAGCAGCTCCACCCGTTCGCAGCCGGCCTCCCGCAGCAGCGAGGCGCACACGCCGGTCGTGTGTCCGCGGTTCACGACGTCGTCCACGAGCAGCACCGTCCGCCCGCGCACGTCTTCGGACTTCCGCTCGCGGAACCGGTACTGCGCGGCCAGCTCGGCCCTGCCCACGAAACGGGAGCGCGCCGAGCCCTGCCGCCGCCTGAGCAGGTTCGTGCGCAGGGGCAGCCGGAGCCGCCGGCACAGGTGCTCCGCGGTCAGGGCGACGATGTCCGCGCCGCGTTCGGCCGTCCGGGTGTCGGCGGCCGGCACCGGCACCACGTAGTCGATCTCGCCCAGCCAGGCCCGGCACTCCGGCGTGCCGAGCACGTGCTCCGCCAGGATGCGGCCGAAGAATGCCGGGAGAGTCGGATCCCCCGCCTTGAACCGGCGGATCAGTCGTGACCACTGCTCGTTCCGAGCCGAGTCTCCGGCCCAGCGGTAGACGCCGACGCTGGACATTTCGCCAACCCCCTCCACGCTCCGTCGGCGGCGCGCCTGGGTCAGCCCGTAGCGCCGCAGGAACTCCTCGCGCAGATCCACGACCGATGGCGGGCGATCGAAACGGTCGGCCACCGCGGCGTCGAACCTCGCAACCTCCGGGTGCGGGTCCCTGCGCAGCGCGGTCAGCCGTGCCCGCGCCAGCGGTCCGACCCGGGGGCCGGCGCCCGGAAAGCGAATGGCCGTTTCGAGATCGCGCTCGGCCCCGGCGTCGTCGCCGTCCCGTTGCCGGCAGAGCGCGCGCCGGTAGAACGCGTACGCCAGCGCCGCCCCGTCCGCCGCCGACTGTCCGCTCGGGTCGCCGCCGCTCCGCTCGAACGTCTCCGCGGCTTCCAGGTGCCGTGCGCGGCGGGCGAGGGCGACGGCCTCCTCGAGAAGCTTCCCTTTCAGCAGTACCCCGAGACCGGAGAGGCCGCCTTCCCTTCGATCGCGTCTTGCCATTCCTCGTTCCGCGTCCCCGTTGTGTCCGGTCCGCGCCGGACTCCTTGCGCAGCGCGCGACCAGCATACCCACACCGGGCCTGCCGCGGGCTACCGGGGACGCCCTGATCCTACCGCTTGCGCGGGACGCGGGTGGGTCAGCCCGTCAAGTTCATGTCCGAACGCCCGGCGACACCGTTGGCTCATGCGCCCGTGTTCGCTTCCCGTGCACTACAATCCACTCGCCAAAGCGGTTGGGGCGTGGAGTCGCCGGCGAATAGCGAAGGACCCGCGTTCAAGAAAACGGCTCGTGACCAAGAGCAAGCACAAACTAGGGCGCGTCATGCGCCGCGACGGCGGCGTTTGCGGAAAGCACCTCGGCGGGTGTGGGCGCGAACTGACGACGCGAAGAGAAGCGACTCTGGACCACATCATTCCCCAAGCCTATTTCACTGCTATGACCTCCCTGAAGGCGCGGGATTTCGGGCGGGATTGGAACCTTCAGCCGACCTGTTCCAAGTGCAACGAGCGAAAGAAGGGACAGATGAATGGATGGCCTCTTTTTCAGTGCGGTTGCCATTTCTTGCAGATTGATCCGTCAGGGTGCATGTGGGTTCACGAGCTGACGGGTCCAAAGGAGGGGCGGCACCTGCTGAGACCCGATTGCGTTAGCGATGGCAACGCCGTGGTGTTCACGGCAAATCTGGGAAGACGTCAATGGACAGACAAGGACGGCACCACTTGGCGCGGATACAGTCACGGAGACAATGGGCAGTTTGGTGAGACGGGGCATATGATGGCCTGCATTCCGCGTTCCAACATCGAGCCCTTCAACTGGTTCGAGCAGGTCAGGGTCGGGCGTGCCCGAACGAATCTGGGGCTGCGCTCCGATGGAAGATTCTGCACGTTTCGTTTAAACGGGAAGATACTGGGTGGCGGCGGACACTGGTGCGCCGAGTCGTTCGACCGAAGTAGAGGGTTCGAGAACATCTACTACGATCCGTTCACGCCGGCGCGGTTGAGCCCATAGGCCGCGTTATCGGGGACAATGACGGCATGGCCGGTCGGCGGTGTCTTCCGGTCCGCCGGACAGTCCGCTCCGCGCCCGCAAGTCTCGAACAATTGGTCCTTCTCTGCGCTGCTCCGCGCATGCTTTGCATTCCCGTGGCGGAGGGCGATCCCTTCGGGCCGGGCTGTCGTGCTGCGCACCGAGCCTCGGCAAGCCGAGTCTCGGCCCTGGCGGGCTTCCATCCCTATCGCGGGCGCACCGCGCCGGGGCGGCTGCCGGCTGCGCCGCGGAGACGGCCTCAGCGCTGTTCCAGCCGGACATCCCCCTCCGGGGGCGGATCGCCGTCCCACACCAGCTCGCCGGGGAACGCCATGCCGGCGACGCGACGACCGTCTGCGAGTCGCGCCCGGAACGTGTTGACGACTCCGGCGGGGCCGCTGCGCGCGCGGTGCCGTCCGAGGCGCTTGACCCGGTTCATGACGGTCTTGGCCCCTACGCCGCGGCTCTCCGCGAAGGCCCGATAGCCGTCCGGCACCACCACGTAGGCGTCGCCGGCGAGATTGTGCAGCCAGCCGCCGTCCGCGTTGACCGCGATGCCGCCGTCGCGCAGGCCGTCGCGCACCCAGTTTATCCAGTCCCAGCCGCCGCCCTTCCCGCCGATGCGCTCCGGCGGTGCTTCGGCGGCGACCGGGACCCCAGCGTCCGCCGAATCGCGGTCCGGCGGTGGCGCCGGCGCGGATGGCATCCCGATCCGCGCCTTCGCCTCCTCCGCGATCAGCCGGAGTTCGCTCGGGCCGGGGCCGAAGTAGGCGGCCAGCGCAGCCACCGCGCTGGGTTCCTGCCCGAGCCATGCCAGTCCGGCGTCCCCGGCGAGACGCGGCACCAGCAGCACGCCGTAGGCGGTCGACGGCGGCGCGTCCGTCAGCGTGACCGCCGCGGGCACGTCCCCCGTCAGCGGCGACCACCCCGGCGCCGCGGCGCGTCCGACCAGCAGCCCGAAGCGCTCGGCGACCACCGCCGTCGCGAGCGCGAAGCTCATGACCTCGGCGACGCGGGCGGCGTCCTCCGCCGCCGCGAAACGCGGCAGGACGCGCGCCTGGCGCGCCCGCAACGCGGCCACGGCGCAGGTCAGGGCCTCCGATCTGAGCGCAGCCCACGCCTCGCCCCGCGCCGCCGCCGCGTACCGCCAGAACCCCGCCAGCATCGCGCCGTAGGTTGCCTCGAACTCGTCGCGGGGCAGGGCCGTGAGCCGCCACAGTGCGCGCACGCGCCCGCGCTCGTCGTCCGTGAAGGGATCGTCGCGGACCTTCCCGGCCGGTGGTGTCCGCGTGCGTTTGAAGAAGCCCATGTCCGGTTTCCTGCCCAAGCGCAACCGTTGCGTCGCCAGCCACCGGGCGCCCCGCCCAGTCCGCTTGACGCTTGTCAGAAAATACTAGCAGTTTCAATTCGATAGAAGACGAGCACGCCGTCCGAACCGCACGACTTCCAGCGCGACGCCCTGCAACCGCCTGCGCCTCGCACCCCGGCGCGGCGGGCCTTTGGAACCGGGTTCCCGGAACCGCGCCCCACCACTCCCGTGTTCTCCGCCGCGGCGGCCGACCCCGGGTCAGCCTCGCCGCCGGGACCGCCCGCGGCAAGGCCGGAGCCCTGCGGGCGTCTCCGGCCTGCGGCCGGCGACGTCCTTGCCCCGGTCGGCCTCGGCGGCGGGGGAAGGGGCCGTTCGACCGCCACGAGGAAAACGGCAATGGCCCGCATCAACGAACTCTACGAGAAGATCGCCAACCAGATCGTCGCCCAAATGGCCGATGGCGTCCTGCCCTGGCACCGACCCTGGGCGGTCGACCCCGGTGCCCGCGTCTCGAAGCCGCTGCGCGAGAACGCGGTGCCCTACCAGGGCATCAACGTCCTGATCCTGTGGGGCGCGGCCATCGACAAGGGGTACGCGTCGCCGTCCTGGATGACCTACCGGCAGGCGCGGTCCGTCGGCGCACAGGTGCGCAAGGGCGAGCGCGCCACGCACATCGTGTTCGCCAAGACCGCGAAGAAGAAGGAAACCGACGAGTTCGGCGACGAGACCGAAGTCCTCCTGCCGGTGCGCCGCGTCTACGCGGTGTTCAACGCCGACCAGATCGACGGCCTGCCGGAGAAGTATGTCCCCGAGATCCCCGACGTCAATCCGGACAAGCGCGACGCCGCCTGCGAGGCGTGGTTCGACGCGCTCGGGATCGCGATCCGCTACGGCGGCCAGCGCGCCTACTACGCGCCCGGTCCGGACCGCGTCCAGATGCCGCCGTTCGAGACCTTCGAGTCCACGACGCACTTTCTGAGCACGCTCGCACACGAGATGACCCACGCCACCGGCCACGAGGACCGCCTCGACCGGCTGCGCGGCCGCATCGACGACCGGGCGCGGGCGCGCGAGGAGCTGGTCGCGGAACTCGGTTCGGCGTTCCTCTGCGCGGATCTCGGCATCGCCTCCTCGCCGAGGGCCGACCACGCGAGCTACATCGCATCCTGGTCGAAGCTCCTCACCGACGAGCCGCGGGCGGTGTTCGACGCGGCCACCCACGCGCAGCGGGCGGTCGACTTCCTCCACGCGCTGCACGCGCGCAA